>AP025576.1:0-4800000 GCA_022845955.1 Lachnospiraceae bacterium | reverse complement strand
CGCACTGCGTGCTATGATTATTTTCAGATAGAGGTTGCGCGATTCAGGAGTAGCTTTTCGGATGTGGCAGGCACAGAGGAAGAAAAGGGAAAGGGGAAAGCGCCGAAAGAGGAGGGGCCTGGCATCCGAATCTTGGGCATGCGGTGAAGAACCGTATGACTGTCATCTGTAAAAGATGGGGCGCTATCATGAAGGGAAAATAATCTCCGGCCGCCTCCGTAATTTTACGCAAAAGGATGGCCGGAGAATTTTTTTACATTTGTAACTGTCCCGAACCTTCACAGTTACTTCTATTTCATCAGGCAGTGTGGCTGCCGTATCAGAGGGCGCCGGAGGAAGCGTTCCAAAACAAGGAGGAGCATATGGCAATTTTTAAAGGAGCAGGAGTAGCAATTATCACCCCTTTTCATGAGGACGGAAGCGTAAATTATGAAAAATTCGGGGAACATATTGAGGCGCAGATCGCCGGAGGCACCGATGCCATCATCGTATGCGGCACCACAGGGGAGGCTTCCACGCTGACCCATGAGGAGCATCTGGATGTGATCCGTTATTGTGTGGAGAAAACGGCAGGCAGGATTCCCGTAATTGCGGGAACCGGTTCCAACTGTACGGAAACCGCGGTTTTCCTTTCCCGGGAGGCGGAAAAAGCAGGTGTTGACGGCGTGCTGGTAGTGACTCCTTACTATAATAAAGCCACCCAGAAAGGGCTGTATGAGCATTTTAAAATCGTGGCGGAAGCGATCAGTGTTCCTGTGATCCTTTATAATATCCCGGGCCGGACCGGTGGCGTGAACATTCTGCCGGAAACCGTGGTCAGGCTGTGCAGGGAGGTTCCCAATATCGTGGGCGTGAAGGATGCCACAGGCAATATCAGCCAGATCGCCGAGCTGATGAGCATAGCGGGGGAGGATGTGGATCTGTACTCCGGCAACGACGATCAGATTGTACCGCTTCTGTCCCTCGGCGGCAAAGGGGTTATTTCCGTCCTTTCCAACGTGGCTCCAAAAGAGACGCATGAGATGTGTGCCAGGTTTTTTGAAGGGGATGTGGAAGGAAGCCGTGCCATCCAGCTTAAGGCTATCCCGTTATGCAAGGCCCTGTTCTGTGAAGTAAACCCGATCCCGGTTAAGAAGGCCATGAACCTGATGGGGCTGGAGGCCGGCCCTCTGAGACGGCCTTTAACGGAAATGGAAGAAGAAAATGCGGTGAAACTGGAAAAAGCCATGAAGGATTTTGGCATTCTGTAAGGAGTTACCTATGGTAAAAATATTGATGCACGGCTGTAACGGCCATATGGGACAGGTGATTGCACGTCTGGCCCAGGCGGACAGCGATACGGAAATCATCGCCGGTGTGGATGTGTCGGATCCTATCTCCAATCCCTATCCGGTATTTAAAAGCCTGGAGGATTACAGGCAGGCCTGGGAACAGGATGCGTCCCTGAAAGCGGACGTGGTGATTGACTTTTCCTCCTGCGCAGCGGCGGATAAGCTGCTGGACTACTGCAGTGCCGCGCAGATGCCCGTCGTACTCTGTACAACGGGGCTTTCCCCGGAGCAGCTGGAGCGGGTGAAGGCGGTGGCAGGTAAGACGGCTGTCCTCAAATCCGCCAATATGTCCCTGGGGATTAATCTGCTTCTGAAACTGCTCAAAGAGGCGGCGGCAGTCCTGGCGCCTGCCGGCTTTGATATGGAAATCGTGGAGAAACACCATAACCAGAAGGTGGATGCGCCCAGCGGGACGGCACTTGCCCTGGCGGACTCCATAAACGAAGAATTTAATAACGAATATACTTATGTTTATGACAGAAGTACCCGGAGACAGAAAAGGGATGCAAAAGAGATTGGACTTTCTGCCGTACGCGGTGGTACAATAGTAGGAGACCATGATGTGATTTTCGCAGGAGAGGACGAGGTGATTACCTTTTCCCATACGGCATACTCTAAAAATGTATTTGCCAAAGGCGCGGTACAGGCGGCCAAATTCCTTAAGGGGAAGCCTGCGGGGCTTTATGACATGAGCGATGTAATCGAAGGCGCATAGCTGCCGTTCAGACCTGTCTGCGGGGAAAGAGACAGCATCCCGCAGGGAAAGGACAGCGCAGCTGCAAAGAGGGGATAAGAATAGGGAATCGAAGGATTCCCTTTTTTCAATGGTTCGTCCGGTTTGTCATGCGAACTGTGGAAAAAAGGATTTATGCAGCAGAAAGGGGATAATGGAAGCATGCAGGATTTGGAACTGACCTATCTGAAAAGCCTGTCCAAAAGTTTTCCGACTATTGCGGATGCGGCGACAGAAATTATTAATCTGCAGGCCATTTTGAGTCTGCCGAAAGGAACGGAACATTTTCTGACCGATATCCATGGGGAATATGAACAGTTCAACCATGTGCTCAAAAACGGTTCCGGCAGCGTGAAGCGCAAGATTGATGAAGAATTCGGTAATACCCTGAGCAGCAGGGACAAGCGGAGCCTCGCCACCTTGATTTATTATCCGATGGAAAAGCTGGAGCTGGTGATGCAGGAGGAGGACAGCCAGGAAAATCTGGAGGATTGGTTCAAGATAACCCTGCACAGGCTGGTACAGATGACCAAGAGGGTAGCCTCCAAATATACCCGATCCAAGGTAAGGAAAGCCCTGCCCAAGGATTTCTCCTACGTTATCGAAGAACTGATTACGGAAAAGGAAGAGGTGCAGGATAAAGAGGCCTATTACAATGAAATCATCCATACCATTATCCGCATCGGAAGGGCGCCGGAATTTATCGCCGCCCTGTGTAACCTAATTCAGCGGCTGGTGATCGATCATCTGCATATTGTGGGGGATATTTATGACAGGGGCAACGGGCCTCATATAATCATGGATACCCTGAGCCAGTACCATTCGGTGGACATCCAGTGGGGAAACCATGATGTGGTGTGGATGGGGGCGGCCAGCGGGCACACGGGCTGTATCGCCAATATTATCCGTATTTCCGCCAGATATGGCAATCTGGATATCCTGGAGGAGGGATACGGCATCAACCTCATTCCGCTTGCTACGTTTGCCATGAATACCTATGCCGATTCCAACTGCGATGTTTTTTCCATTAAATATGGGGAGGATTACGATACAAAGGATCTGGAGCTGGATAAGAAGATGCATAAGGCCATCGCCATTATCCAGTTCAAGCTGGAGGGCCAGCTGATGAAACGAAGGCCGGAATTCGATATGGCCGACCGGCTGCTGCTGGATAAGATCGATTATGAAAAGAAAACGGTTCTGATTGACGGGAAAGAATATGCCATGAAGGATGTGGATTTTCCCACCGTGGATCCCGGGGATCCGTACCGCCTGACCCCGGAGGAGGAGCAGGTGGTGGAAAGGCTGCGGCATGCGTTTGTCCACTGCGAGAAGCTGCAGCGGCATATCCGTTTTCTTTTTTCCAAGGGAAGCCTGTACAAGGTATATAACTCCAACCTTCTGTACCATGGCTGTGTGCCGATGGACGAGGAGGGGAATTTCCTTAAGGTGAACGTGTTCGGAAAGGAATACAGCGGGAAAGCGCTGTATGATATCCTGGATCATTATGCCAGGAAGGGATACTATTCCCAGGATAAGGAAGAGGTGGAAAAAGGGAGGGATATCATTTGGTATATCTGGACCGGTCCCAATTCCCCTGTGTTCGGCAAAGATAAAATGGCTACCTTTGAACGGTATTTTGTGGAGGATAAGAGCACCCATACGGAAATCAAAAACAGCTATTACAGGCTGATGGACAACGAAGAGGTGCTGGGCCGTATCCTGAAGGAATTCGGGCTGGACGAGAACAGCTCCCATATCATTAACGGCCATGTCCCTGTGGAGTTAAAGAAAGGGGAGACCCCCATCAAATGCGGGGGGAAGCTGCTCATCATAGACGGCGGTTTTTCCAAGGCTTACCAGGGGAAAACCGGAATTGCCGGCTACACCCTGGTGGCCAATTCCCACGGCATGACGCTGGTGGCCCATGAGCCTTTTGAATCGGCGGAATCGGCCATACGAAAGGAATCGGATATTTTTTCGGATTCCATTATCGTGGAAACAGCGCCCCGGCGGATCCGGGTGTCGGATACGGATATCGGTACGGAACTCAAGGAAAGCATCGGTTATCTGGAGAAGCTTCTGGCAGCCTACAGGGACGGCACGTTGATAGAAAAAGGCGTATAAGAATCCGGCCATATGCGGCCCTATGTACAGGGCAAGTTATTGGCTTGCCCCGGGTGTGGTCAAAGATAGGAGAAATTATTTGGTGTTGGTGATATCCTTCACGCCATTGGCTACACCGTCAGCAGCGTTTTCAACCATGTTTCCGGCGTCATCCACTACATCGCCCACAGCATCGCCTACATCATCGATAGCATTGCCTGCATTATCCACCAGGTTGGAGCCTTTGCCGGCGGTGCTGTTTCCGCCTGCAGTACCGTTGTTGGTTTCGTTGATACCGGCGGTTTCATCGGTTCCGTTTGTTGTACCGTTTATGGTTCCGGTTTCATTTGTATCGGTACCATTTGTATTGGTTTCATTTGTGGTTTCGTTGCCGGCTATTCCGGTGGTCCCGGTTTCGTTACGGCTTGCCGTTTCTTCGGCAGCGGTAGTGGATTCCGTTGTATTTCCTGCCATGTCGTCCGCGTTATTTTTCTTATCTCCACAGGCGGTCACACTGGCAAGCATCAGCAGAATCAGCGCTGCAGGAATCATTCTGTTCAGCTTTTTCATGTTGCTCACTCCTTTTTCTTTGTGTGTTTGGGCGTGCAGGAGGATTTTTTCCACAGAGATTTTATACCCGTGAGCGGCGGCCGCGGCCAGGTAAGCCTGACTTTGGCGGCTGCCGGGAAAATCATCCTGTAAATATAGAACACGCTCACGAACAATATAACTGTCCGTTTTTTATTATGTTCGGAAAAATTCTTTTTATGCGGAAAAAGGAATTGTCAAAAAGGATAATTTCGTGTAAAATATACCTAATTTTGTAAAAAAAGCCGTTTATCTGCGGCCTGAGGCAGGGAGATAGGGAATATGGAATTCAGACCATGTATTGACATTCATAATGGCAAGGTGAAACAGCTGGTGGGCGGAAGTGTGGCGGATACCAGCGACAGTGCCCAGGAAAATTTTGTATCTGAAAAGGACAGCGCCTGGTATGCCAGGCTTTTTGAGGAAAAAAACCTGAAAAACGGCCATGTAATCCTTTTGAACAAAAAGGGAAGCCCTTATTATGAAAGCTCCAGGGAGCAGGTTTTGAATGCCCTCCGGGCTTATCCCGGAGGACTGCAGGCGGGCGGCGGCATCACTGCGGAAAACGCCCATGAATATCTGGATGCAGGGGCGTCTCATGTGATTGTAACCTCTTATGTATTCCGGGACGGGACGATTTCCTATGAGAACCTGAACCGGCTGCTGGAAAATGTGGGCAAGAAAAAGCTGGTACTCGATCTGAGCTGCCGGAAAAAGGACGGGGATTATTATATCGTTACCGACCGCTGGCAGAAATATACGAAGGTGATATTGAATGAGGATGTACTGGATATGTTTGCTTCTTTCTGTGACGAATTCCTGATCCATGCTGTGGACGTGGAGGGAAAGGTGTGCGGAATCGAAAAGGAGCTGGTGGCACTTTTGGGAAGATGGAACCGGATACCCATCACTTATGCGGGCGGAATCCGTTCCCTTGAGGATATCAGAAGCATTAAGGAACTGGGAAGGAATAAAATCCACATCACGGTGGGAAGCGCACTGAACCTTTACGGAGGGAGCCTGGACTTCAATACCGTGCAGGCTTACGCAGAAGAAGAGATGTAAACAGAAATAAGAAAGGAGCTTCACGTCCGGATTGTTATCAATCCATTCGTAAGCTCCTTTTTCAATGGGCGTTTCGGCAACGTATCCCATTGGTGGAATCCATTACAACTGTACAGCTTATTCTCAAATAAAAAAACGATATGAACTGTGATACCGATATATTTGATAAAAAAAGGCACATTGTGATGGTTCGGGTAAGATTTCCGTGAAATCTTATAATTTGATTACGTTAACAGCCTGAGGGCCTTTATCTCCCTGGATAACATCGTATTCTACAGCTGCGCCTTCGTCCAGAGATTTGAAACCATCCATGTTCAATCCGGAGTAGTGTACGAATACGTCCTGTCCTGCTTCATCAGAAATGAAACCGTAACCCTTTTGGTTGTTAAACCACTTTACTGTACCTTTGTTCATTCTAGGATACCTCCGCATAAAAAATAAGTATTGATCTGTTGCCCTGCAACATAGTCAGAATATCACAAGAGTGTTCAAATGTAAAGTGATATTTTACGTTATTACATTACTTATTTGAAAAAAATTTCCAGTATTTATAGGGTCTCAGGACTCTTTATTCATACGTGAAAATACCATTTCATAGCCGTCGTTTCCATAGTTTAAGGAACGGTTGACGCGGCTGATGGTGGCGGTGGAAGCGCCCGTTTTTTCGGCAATATCCAGGTAAGTCTTATGATCCCGCAGCATTGCCGCAACCTCAAAACGCTGAGACAGGGAAAGGAGCTCATTTACGGTGCACAAATCCTCGAAGAAGCTGTAACACTCATCCCTGTTTTCCAGACTCAGAATGGCCTCAAACAGATGGTCCACTGCGTCTGTCTTTATTTTTTTATTCATTTCATTACCTCCGTACTGATTCTGTTTCGCTCCCGCAGGACAGGGGTTTTCCCCGCCCTTCATATATTGGGATTTTACCATACTAAAGTTCTAAAGTAAAGAAAAATGTCTTTCCGGAAAAGTTAAGGCTTGTCATGTAGTTTTCAATACTATATAATAAAAGACAAATGTATAGCCGTATCCGATCCCTTCTGAGGAACGGAAGCGGCAGGCAGGGCGTCCCCCATGAAGGACGCAGGACAGGAGCGGAAGATGACCATTTCTACAGAAGACCTATTGAACAGTATCCTGGAGAGCCTTGACAGAATCGATTATGTCAGGCCCGGGGATATCCCCAATATTGATTTATATATGGATCAGGTAACGACCCTGATGGACAGCAAGCTGAGAAACAGCACCAGGAATCCCGGGGAAGATAAAATACTGACCAAAACCATGATTAATAATTATGCGAAGAACAATCTGCTTCCTCCGCCTGTGAAGAAGAAATATTCCAAGGAGCATGTGCTCATACTTATTTTTATTTATTATTATAAGGGCGTTATGTCTATCAATGACATACAGACGATTCTCCAGCCCATAACGGATCAGTATTTCAAAGGGGATGCAAAGTTAAGCCTGGAAGATATTTATAATGAAGTATTCAGCCTGGAGAAGGAACAGGTTGAAGTGATGAAGAAGGATCTTATAGAAAAATTCACCAGGGCCGGTGAGACTTTCCCGGAAACGGAGGAGGAAGAAGAAAGGCAGTTCCTGCAGTTCTTTTCCTTTATCTGTATGCTCAGCTTCGATGTATATGTTAAAAAACTGCTTATAGAAAAGCTTTTGGATCTGAGCAGTATCCAGATACCGGCTAAAAGGAAAAAAGCGCAGTCCAAAAGTGCGAAGGAAAGCGCGGAAAATGGGCCTTCCGTAAATACGGAGCAAAAAAAAGAATAATTTTGTCAAACATACTCTTGCCAATTTCCAAAAAAGTGGTACAATAATACCCATGGAGACATAGCTCAGCCGGGAGAGCGTTCGCCTCACACGCGAAAGGTCACGAGTTCGAGCCTCGTTGCCTCCATTTTTTTCGGAAATTGTTTCGGGCTCGTAGCTTAGCTGGGAAAGCGCTGCGTTCGCAACGCAGAGACCGAGGGTTCGAATCCCTTCGGGTCCATTTGCACAAAATGACAGGTACGTGTATAAAAAAGATTTAGATTTTTGCAGAAGTAAGCTTTCTGTTTTAATCTAAATCTTTTTTTGTTTGTCGGAAAAAGGATGGTAATGTTATGCCGCAGGACACAAAGGGCCTTATTGAAATAGCGGGGCATGTTCCGGAACGGGAACAGGGTATGTATCTGCGCGCGGCTGTTAAGCTCATGCGGGTACTGGATGAAAAGCATTGCGACTGGACCGAAAAAAGCGACTGTTTTCTGACTCATTGCAGCGGATCCTATCATGGGCAAATACATAATCATACGCTTGTGTATGCGGATTTCTTTTTCCTCGAAGCGGTACGGAAGCTGTTTGGAAAAGATTTTTTAATATGGTAGCCTGCTTGTTTTTAGCATACAATGGGGAGGCTAATTGGTTCCTGCGAAGTCTGGGATGCTCATATATTACCCTTTTTATGCAAAAAGTCATATTTTTTACCTGAAAAAAATCATGTACTATTATAGCAGGAAGTGAAAACGGTATGCAGGAAAGAGAGGGAAACAGATGAAAGCAAAAGTGGGGACGACAGGCAGGATGAGGCCTTTTGATGATTTCAGGCGTCATAAAACTTATTATTTCATGCTGATACCCATGGTGGTTTTTTTTATCTTGTTTTGTTACCTTCCCATGCCGGGACTTTATTATGCCTTTGTGGATTATGACTTTATGCAGGGACTGCGAAGCCCGTTTGTGGGATTCCGGAATTTTGAATTTCTTTTTTCCGGCGGAGTGGATTCTATTATCTGGAAGCTGACTAAAAATACGATTCTTTATAATCTGGCATTTATTTTGATCGGTAATGCAGCGCAGATAACCGTGGCGGTTCTCTTAAAGGAAATTCAGAGAAAATATTTTGTAAAAGTATCCCAGACACTGATGTTTATGCCTTACTTTGTATCCATGGTGACGATAGGAGTTATTGTATATAACATATTCAGCTATAAATATGGGATTGCCAACAGCATTATTACTTCACTTGGATTTGATAAATTTGATTTTTACCAGAATCCGCAGGTGTGGCCGTTTATCATTGTAGCCGTACAGGTGTGGAAAGGGCTGGGCTATGGCAGCGTGGTGTATCTGGCGGCAATCCTGGGTATTGACGAAAGCATTTATGAGGCGGCTTATGTGGACGGTGCGTCGAACTGGAAACGGATCCGCCACATCACCCTTCCTCTGTTAAAGCCCACGGCTATCATGCTTATCATGCTGGCGCTGGGAGGGATTATCAAAGGCTCCTTCGAGCTTTTTTACCAGATTGTGGGAAACAATGGCCTGCTTCTGGATAAGACGGACATCATTGATACCTATGTTTATCGTTCCCTGGCGGTGGATTTCAATATGGGAAGAGGAGCGGCGGCGGGATTATATCAATCGGTATTCGGTTTTGTGCTTGTCATGGCGGTGAACCGGATTGTGAATAAGGTTAGCCCGGAAAACGCCCTGTTTTAACATACAAATAAGCGGTACGATCCGCAGATGGGAGTATATATGAGCAGACAGAAACAAAACCGGGTACATATCCGGCATGGCCTTAAAGCGGTATTATTTCAGGGCATCAGCATGACCGTTATCACGATACTGGCAGCCGCCTGTGTAATCCCCTTTCTCCTGATTTTGGCGGGATCCTTCAGCAGTGAATCGGCAATCGCCGTAAACGGCTACTCCCTGTTCCCTCAGGAATTTACCCTGGATGCCTACCAATCCATATTCCATATGGGAAATTCCATTCCCCAGGCATATCTGGTGACCATCTGCATTACTATTGCAGGCACGGCTATAGGGCTTGTTACCACCTCCATGAGCGGATATGTGCTGTCCAGGCCAGACTTTAAAAACCGGAATAAATTTGCCTTTTTCATCTATTTTACCACGCTTTTTTCCGCAGGTATGATTCCATCCTATTTGGTCAATGTAAATATTCTGCATCTGAACAACAATATCTGGGTGCTTATTTTCCCCGCGGTCATGAATCCGTTTAACATTTTCCTGTTCCGTAATTTTGTAAAAAGCATCCCCCATAATTTGGTGGAATCAGCCCGGATTGATGGGGCGGGGGATTTCAAAATCTATTATAAAGTGGTGATGCCGCTGGCAAAACCGGCGGTGGCGACCATCGGGCTTTTCCTTGCCCTGAGCTACTGGAACGAGTGGTTCCGCTGTAACCTGTATATTAAAAATACCGATCTCTATACGCTGCAGTATTTTCTCCAGTCCATGATGGCGAACCTGTCTGCCATGATGAGCGAAAAGGGACTGGTGGACAGTGTGGCTTCCCTTCCCAGCGAGACAATGAAGCTGGCGACGGCAATCATAGCAACCGGACCGGTTCTGTTATTCTATCCGTTTGTACAGCGTTATTTTGTCGGCGGCCTTACTGTGGGCGGCGTAAAAGGATAGCTGCGGTACACGATCCCTTGCGTCCCGCAGCAAAGGATAGGTATATTTTTAGAAAAGGTAATCGGTGATGCAGACAGGCCCAAAGCGCCTGATGTATAATAAAAAGGAGGGTATTACGCAATGAAGAAAAGAAATTTATGGAAAAGAGCGGTGTCGGTGGGAATGGCGGCAGTATTGACATTATCCCTGGCCGGTTGCGGCCAGGGCGGTGCGCAGACAGCCGGAAGTGCGGAATCCGCCGGGACAACACAGAATGCAGAGTCCGGTGAGGTATCGCAGTCCGCAGCAGGATGGGCGGAGGCAGATAACGGTGAGGTGGTCACCTTAAAAGGATTTACTATGGGAAATGAACCGGCTGCGGGAATGGATACTTTTTATGAGCAGCTGGATGCCATGACGGTTACGGATCTGGGAATCAAGGTAAGATTTGATTTTATCCCCTGGGGAGATGAAAAGAACAAAATAAATCTGAATATTGCATCCGGGGAATACGATTTGTATGTAGGAGGAAATTTTTCCGATTATAAGGTTATGGCGACAAAGAATGCATTTCTGGATTTAAAGCCTTTGCTGAGTGAGGTGCCTGATCTGGTGGCCCATTATTCCGTGGTTTCCGACAAAACGCTGGAGAGCTGTGAAATCGGCGGAAAGCTGTATGGGATTCCGCAGTTCGGGAAAGCGACGGACAGTGTATCGGCAAATGAAGGCTTCATGTACAGAGAGGATCTTCGTAAAAGCTGGGGGCTTCCGGAAATCAACAGTCTGGAGACAATGGAGCAGTATTTATATAAAGCAAAGGAGGAATATCCGGAAAGCTCCGTGATTATGGATAACCGGGTATGGTCCGCCGTATGGAATATCCTGGCCGCCGGAAAATACCTGGAGCTGGACAGCTATATGAATACCCCTTATACGGTGGTATCGGTGGAGGATCCATATACGGTATTAGACAGGACGCAGACGCCGGAATACAAAACCATGCTGGAGTATGTGGCGAAATGGTACAAGGACGGGATAATTGACCATGATATCCTTGCTTCCAGCGCCAACGAAGGAAATAAGATTGCGGAACTGGTGAAAGCGGACAAAAAGGCGACCACGACCAATTCTCCTGCCTGGTCCCTTACCGCAACGGTGAACGAGATTGCCAGGAATAATCCGGAATGGGAAATGGGCTGGTATGATTACGGATTTGGCAAAGCGCCTGTATATCTGCCCTCCGTATCCAATTCTACCTGTATTTCCATCAATCCCAAATGCAAGGAGCCGGTAAAAGCCCTGCAGTTTATTGAAAAAGCACATACCGATCAGGCTTATTATGATTTGCTCAGATGGGGCGTGGAAGGGGAAAATTATAACAGGACGGACGGCAAAATCACAACGGCAGGTATTGATGCCAGCAATGTGAAGCCTTCCTGGACCGGTCTGGTGGACGGTTATATGGAAGAGGAAGTACCCAGTGAAAACGCTTTCTGGCAGGAGCAGATGGACGCGACCCGGATAACTCCGGAAGAATTCAGCCCTCTGGACGGCTTTATCTTCGACGCATCCTCCCTCTCAGCGGAAACGGCGGCCCTGGAGTCGGTGAAAGCGCAGTATATGACGCCTCTGCTCTGCGGGGTTACCCAGGATAGGGAAGGGGATTATGATAATGTCCTGGCACAGCTGCAGAAGGCCGGTATTGAAAAATACATTGCCGAAATGCAGCAGCAGCTGACCGCATTCCGGGAAAAGAAAGCGGCTGATTAAATAAGATATTCTGCCTTCCTGCAGCAGTACGCCTGCGGGAAGGCTTTTGGGGGTTTCAGGAGAAGGTTCTGTCGACAGGCGTACGGATAGGGGCATATATGAAGAGGATTTTATCCGGGGGAAAATACCGGTTTTCGAATTTATCATTAACAGTGAAGATGTTTCTTCTCTTTTCCTGCGCCTGTCTGGCAGCGATGGGGGCTGCATTTTTCCTGTTTTACCGGCAGCTTTCTTCGTCGGCCCAGACAAACCAGGAATATCTGGCCCGTCAGCGCTTTGAGCAGACACAGGCCATGCTGGAGGAAAAGCTGGAACGGGTGGAAAGTATAACCAGGATGGCCATCGGGAATGAAAACCTGAATTTTTACCTGAAGCAGCTGATGGAAAGCAGCGGCTTTGCCGGGCAGTATGTGCAGGTCCAGTCCGCCTGGGAATGGATTAAAAATATATATTATGGAACGGATTACGATTCCATTCTTTTTTACCTGGACGGGAGGTATCCCTTTGCGGACGGCATATCCGGCTATGTACGCAACTGGAACAGCGAAGAGGGACAGCAGATTAATGCGATCATGGTGCAGAATGGTTTCCGGCCTTTCTGGCAGATTACAAAGATGGAGAAAAACGGAGAGTCCGGAAATTATATGGTATTTGTCAGGCCGGTAACGGATCTGGCGGATTTCAGCAGGAATCTGGGAAGCATGCATGTGTATATTCATGCGGACAAGCTGGCGGAAAGCTTCTTAAACACCCCGCAGGAAGAGGTATACTATATAAAATCGAAAGAAGGCAGGCTGCTTACGGTCAGCGACCGGAAGCTCTACGAAAAAATCAGCCCGGACGCAGAACTGGAGGGCGCCTGTTTGCCGGAGGGCGGAAAAGTCAGGGCCAATAGTAAAGAGTATTATGCCAGAGTGTGTGATATAGGGGACAGCGGCCTCCTTTTATATGCGGTGATGCCTTCGGATACTGTCCGGGGAAGCTTCCGGGATACGGGCATTTTTACTGTGGTTTTATTTGCTTTGGTCTGTGCGGCCCTGCTTTTGGCGATATGGCTGATTTCCCGGTCCGTTTCCGCCAGAATCCTGCATTTGTCCGGAACCGTGCAGAAGGTACAGAATGGAAAGCTGGAAACCCTGGACGAGGAAGCCGGCCAGGATGAGGTAGGGGAGCTGATCCGGAATTATAATTATATGATACGGCGTATCAGAAAGCTTTTGGAGGAGCAGTATCAATTGGGGCAGGAGAAAAAGGGGGCGGAACTGATGGCCCTGCAGTCTCAGATTAATCCCCATTTCCTCTATAATACCCTGGATATGATTAACTGGATGGCGTCCAGGAACGAAACGGATAATATCAGGGACACGGTTTTATCCCTTGCCCGGTATTATAAACTGATTCTCAACAAGGGAAGGGATATCATTACCATTGGCCTGGAAATAGAATTATGCGAGGCTTATATTGCCATACAGCAGAAACGGTACCGGGGGAAAATTTTATTTGAACTGGATGTGGAGGAAGGGATACGGGATTATCTGATTCCCAAAATCACTCTGCAGCCTCTTATAGAAAATGCCATTGTACACGGTATTATGGAGAAAAGCGGAGGACGGGGCAGCATACTTATCAGCGGATGGGAAGAAGACGATGAAATATTCCTGTCGGTAACCGATGACGGCGTGGGCATGGGTACCGGACAGGAAATAGAGCGGACACACAAGGGAAGTAAATATGGGATCAGCAATATAGAGACACGCCTTAAGCTGTTTTATAACATGGAAAAATGTATCACTTACGAAAGCACACAGGGAATCGGAACCTGTGTCAGCATCCGGATAGGTAAGATTAAAGGAACGGGTAATCCGGAAGAGTCGGCAGAGGGAGGGAGACTGCAATGAGACTGTTGATTGCGGACGATGAAGATTATGCAAGAGAAGGGCTGATTACATCCATTTCCTGGGATAAATACGGGATTGATGAGATTATGCAGGCGCGGGACGGGCGGGAAGCGCTGACAATATCCACATGGTTCCGGCCGGATATCGTGCTTACCGATATCCGTATGCCTAAGCTTAACGGCCTGGAGTTCGCGGAAAGACTGATCCGCCTGTGCCCCGACAGCAAGCTTTTGTTTATGAGCGGGTATTTGGAAATTGAGTACCTGAAAAAGGCGATATCTCTGGATGCGGTGGAATTCGTGGAAAAACCCATCGAGCTGGAAAAAGTGGAGGGAGCTGTCAAAAAGGCAGTGGATTTTGTAAGGGAAAAGGAACGGCATGAAAAAAAAGAGGGCCAGTGGCAGAGGCTGGAGCGCCAGCGTCTGTTAAACATGCTCAGGCTTAAAACGAAAGATAAGGCTCTGCTTGAAAAGATATGCAGAGAGGTTAGATTCCCCACAGACACGGCTTATTTTTCCGCGGTGCTCTGGGCCAAGAAGGAAGAAGTGCCGGGACAGCTGGAGCCATTGGTTTTTTCTTTCTGGCAGGAATCAGGAATTCCCATTCTTCTCACTATGGTGGACAGGGGGAAATATCTGTTTCTGGCCGCCTGCGGTAAATACCGGATGCGTATGGTAAGGGCTGAGTGCCGTAAAATGACAGAATTGCAGGAAGGGCTTTGTATAGGCATGGGCTTCGAAACGGATAATCTGATGGCTGTTTCACAAAGCTGCGAAATTGCACTGTTAAATGCAGAGCAATCTTTCTTTGACAGCAGCAGGAACGTATTTGAAATAGAAGATGAGATCCCGAAGATGAAAAAACTGAATCCCGGATTGTATGCGGAATTCGTCGGAATGATAAAAGAGAAGCCGGAGCAGGTGGACGGATGGCTGCACCGCCTGGTAACAGAAATCTGTTCGGAAGGATTTTACCGGCAGGAGGATATTATCATGCTCCTGTCGGCATTTGCAAGGCTTCTCGTCCGGGAAAAAAGCGCCCTGCTTCTGTCCGCGGCGGATATGGATACGGAGGAGGAATTGGACAGCTGTATCCGGGAAGCTGTATCCATTGACGAGGTGATGAAGCTGTTTGAAAGAATGCTGGATGCTTTTTTGGCCCGTTTGGAAAATGAAAGCAGGTTTTCACGGCTGGTAAGGGATACTATATCCTATATTGAGCAGCACTGCAGTGAGGCAGAGCTGTCGGTATCCGATATTGCGGAAGATATGCATTTTTCGGCGGCCCATCTGAATGTCTTGTTCCGAAAGGAGACGGGCGTAACCATCAAGCAGTATATCTGTGATTACCGCCTGGATTTATCTAAGAAGCTTTTGCGCAACCCCCACATCAGGATTGTAGAAATCGCAGAAAGATGCGGTTATTCCAACGGCAATTATTTTGCAAAAGTGTTCAGGAGCACGGAAGGGATGACGCCGGTGGAATACCGGAAAAAATATGTCATATAAAAAAAGAGTAACTCCGTCAAGGGATGACTTGGGGAGTAAGGAGGCTTTTATGAAGAATTGGTTATTGCTGCCGCCCTGCTATACACGCGGCGGCCGGCAGCGGGAATTGCAGCGTTTGGAAGAAAATGTATATGAGG
Organism: Lachnospiraceae bacterium; assembly: GCA_022845955.1. Classification (GTDB taxonomy): domain Bacteria; phylum Bacillota; class Clostridia; order Lachnospirales; family Lachnospiraceae; genus Eisenbergiella. Next base: position 4,784,436 of record AP025576.1, on the reverse strand, counting down.
ACGAACAGTTCAGAGTTACTTTACAATATGAAACAGTGGATGATAATTGTGTACGACTGGTCCATTACTGGAAAAATATCGGCAAAGGGGCAGCGGATTTCCAACCGGAAATCCGGATGAAAGCAGGATTCCCCTATACGCATTATGTGATTCCCGGGGTCTCCTATAACGGAAACCACTGGGGAAACGGGAAGGAGCCGAAAGGACTTGAGAGGGAAGGACAGCCCTGGGTTTTCGATTACCGCCGTACGACAATTCCCGGCTGTACTATCAGTGAGAACGCGGACCAATATGCTGCCCTTATGGCTTCCGACAGGGAGGAAAACTCGCTTCTCTGCTCCTGTTCCATGACAGCGGATAAAGACGGGTGCATGATCCACAGGCTGCTCTATCCCACAATTGAAAAACCGCTTACCTATTGCAGCAGGGACCGTTACAGTGATGCGTATGAAACCTTTATCCATCTGGAGGCGGGGGAGGAATTCCGCGCAGCGGCCTATCTTCTTTCCGGGAAACCGGAGGCGCCGGCTTTCGCTGCGGCAAATGTAGAAGATACGGCACTATGGCTGCTTGGCAGGAGGTTTCCTTTTGCGTATCCGGTGAAAGAGGTACAGACGCTTTCCCTCAGCCATGCCCTGCATTTGCTTTCGTTATACCGGGGAAGACAGATGTTCCACATTGGGATGAGCCCGGAAAAGGGCAGCTTCGTAAAGCGTGACGGTTTTGCTTTTGGCTGGTGCGGGCAGAATGGCATGTATGCAAGGCTGTGTATCCAGAAAGGGCTGCAGGAGGGAAAGCAGGAGCTTGTGGATATCGGTATGAGCAATCTGGATGCCTGGGCGGAGGATGCCGTTGCCAAGACAGGATTACTCGTGACAGAATACGAAGACCTGGAAAAGGATGGTCCGGTGGTGGTGGATACCTGCAACCAGGGATTTGCGGTGATGGAACTTCTGAAGGCATACCGGCTGCTGAAGGCGGCCGGCATTGAACGGACTGCCTATTACAAGGCCGCAGAGGGAGCGGCGGATTTTTTTGTGGAGCACTATTCCCCGGATTATGGATTTGGGAAAGCATGGGATGTACATACGGGTGATTGTGTGGATCAAAATGGAACAATTGGGGCTTATCTCATTCCGGGGCTTGTGGATCTTTATGAAGAGACGGGCCGGCAGTGTTATCTGAACCGGGCAAAAGAAGCCTGCCGGCTCTACTATAAACGGGACCTGGCCGGATTTTTCTGCACGGCGGGGGCTTTGGATACCTATTGTATTGATAAGGAAACCTCCGGCCCCATGCTCATCGGTGCGCTGCGGCTGTTTGAACTGGAGAAAAGCGGCGAGTGGCTGAATATCGCAAAAAAAGCCGGCTGGTATTTCTGTTCCTGGATGATGCATTATGACACCATTCCGGAGGCAGGAAGTGATTTTGAAACCGCAGCCTACCATACCCTGGGAGGGACAACGGTATCCGCACAGCATCACCATATGGATCCCTGGGGGGCGCTGGTAGTTCCGGCCCTTTTTACCTTGTATCGGATAACAGGAGATATAAACTGGAAAAGGCGTGCACAGCTGATCTGGGCGAATGCCATACAGAATATAGCTCCGGCAGAAGGGAAGCTATTTCATGGATTGTGGAGGCACCCGGGTGCACAGAATGAAGGGTATTGCCAATGCCGCTGGGGCGTGGAAAAAGGACCGGGGGAAATCAACGACTGGCTGGTGGCATGGCCGCAGGCATTCTGTCTGAATGCGGCTATGGAACTAACAGATGCGGAGCTGCAGGATTGAAAACAGTACTGCGGCACATGGGAAGCAGCCGGGTTTATGAAGAAAACAGCGTTTTACCTTGTGGATAATGCGGCCGCTTCTTAATCCACATTCAGCGGATTACAATACTGTACCTCTGCCGGAATGGAATAAATTTTAATCGATCCGTCTTCCATTTTACCGAACCAGATGGCGCCGGTCCCCAGCATGACACCATCCTGGTTCCAGAAGAGGCCTTCGGTTTCCGCGCCTTCCACATCGTAGATGACCTGCATGTTCAGGATTTCGTCATATTGTTCCACGAATTCTTCCGGGGATTGAATCTGCTGTTCCGAGCCGTTGCGGACAATGTTCAGGGGATACCGGACTTTTTGCGCAAGTGACTGCCTGTTGTCCGTAAGGACGTCTTGCTTTACCAGGAAGGCAAAGCTTTCAATTTCCCCTCTGGTCCATCCGCCGCTGCCGTCAAAGTTACAGTAAACCTGCTCCTCCAGCACGGAAAGGACATTTTCAGCGGTGTATGTCTCTCCGTTTGAAACATCCAGACTGTTGCCGATGGAGATGGAAAGACCTTCTGCGAACAGGAAATCCCGGCCCTGGTTCAGGTAAATACGAACCATGGAAAAAGGAAGGGCGCCTTCCGGCCCGGCTCCGGTAATGTACTGTTCGCTTGTGATAACATCTTTTTTTCCATCCCCGTTGATATCGCGGAAGGTTATAAAGTTAATGGTATGTTCAAAGTACCAGGAAGTATAGGCATCCGGGAAGGTATAAACCGTTTCGCCGTCATCCGTCAGGGAATACTGCGCATGGGAGAGGCCGTTCCGGGTAACCTGGCTGGTGGTGAAGCGGACATTTTGGTATTCGCCCAGATCCACGCCGTCAAAGGACTGATCGGCAAGTATGGTTTCGGAATCATTTTCCGGCGGTGCCTCCTGGGCAGCGGATGCGCTTTCGCTATCCCTGTCCGGGGTTAAGGCCGGATATTCCGGGGAGGTTTCCGACGTATCTGACGTTTGGGGCAGCACGGTTTCCGCAGGCGCGGAGGTTTCTGTCTGCACAGGTGTAATATCGGCATTTTTTCCGCAGGCTGTCAGGCTGCCTGCCAGCAGAAGGCAGAGTATTGCGGCGGGAAGATTTTTAAGTATTATTTTATTCCTCATAGGTTCTCCTGTCCGCCCGTTTTCCGGGCATGGGTCAAAGCTGCTTCTGGCATAAGCGCGCTCCTGTTATCTGGTTTCGGGGAAATCGGCTAAATCTGCCCGGCCCTGCAGGACATCCTCGCGCAGAATACGGCACATCTTGTCCGGTTCCTCAAAACAGGGGCTGTGGGCGGAATTTTCAAAAGTATAAAACCCTTTTACCGGGGCTTCCAGCGACTGTACATATTTTTGGGCCACGGAATAGGAAACCTGGTAATCAAACCGGCCCTGCAGCACATAGACGGGAACGGCAAGAAGGGGCGCCCGGGTAAAGAAATCGCTTTCCAGCACACAATCCCAGAGGCAGCGCAGGGAAAAGCTGTTTCCCAGGGGGTAATTCAGCTTTTCTTTGAGAGTATAGCCTTTATAGCGCAACACCATTTTGACGCAGTCAAGCATGGAGGTGCCGTGGTGCATGACACCTATCCCCAGCATCATCATACCTTTGCTGCGCACGGACAGGTATTTTATGTCTATCTTCGCCCCGTTGTCAATGGGAAACTTCTCTAACTGCCGTACCATACGTTTATTGCCTGCAGCCCTGAATTCCCTGAGCATAAAGGAATAAGCCAGCCGTTCCGATTCTGCCTGACGTGCCACCTGCCCGATGCCGATATAGGCATGGAACAGCTCCGGAGCCCGCTGTACCGTGAGCACACCAAGGAAAGAACCCCAGGAGTGGCCCATGACATATATTTTCTCTTTGCCGAAACGCCGGAGCAGATAATGGGTTACCGCCAGCGTGTCGGAAATCATTTGCTCGACGGTCATGGTCTGTTTCGGGGTATTACGGCTGTAGGTAATACCGCTGCCGCGCTGTTCCCACCAGCAGACCGTAAAGAGCTTTTCCAGGCCCGTGGGATTTTCCTGGGTAAAGGGAATCTCCGGAGAGCCGGGGCCGCCGTGAAGGAACAGAAGGACCGGATTCCCGGTGTCCTCGCTTTGTAGGAACATGCCCTGCCGAAGGCCGTTGATCTCTCTGTATATCTTTTCCTGCAAAATTTCTTTCATCATTTATACCCCTTTGTCCGTTTGCGCGGATATGAATTCCATATTTGAAACGTACTTTGTTTCACACGTTTCCGGTGTGCTGTGTTTCCGGATTTCTCCCATTCTATCATATACGCGGGAACATTACCATGGCAGGAGGGAAATACGGGTGATGACCAACTTTTTTATCTGCACCCGGAAAAGACCTGTAAATTTTAGCTGCTGCAAAAAAATATAAATCCTGACAAAATTTTTCTTGCCAAGTGGGACAACTTTTGATATGATAATACACGGACGGGGCATTAGCGCAGCTGGGAGCGCGCCACGCTGGCAGCGTGGAGGTCACGGGTTCGAACCCCGTATGCTCCACTTAAAAAGTACCGTATTTACGGTACTTTTTTTAATTCGTGTTGCATTCTGTGTTGCATTTTGCATTATCTTGACAAATGTTTTGAATGAAGGTTTGATATTTTTCTCGTAAAGATAGTGTGTCTTCTAAGCCAAGAGCTGTCAGCCATTCCACATATCCGGGGGCGGATTCTGAAGAATTTTCCTGCATACGGATATTTTAACCTGGCAGACAATCCGCCCGCGGATAAGTACAAGCCTACAGTAACACAGCCGCTGTTTGGCTGGCAATACACCAGCAAGGGGCGGGTGGATGGCATTAACGGTGTGGTAGACCTTAATGTCTGTTATATCCCTTTCTGGACGGCACAGGAACCGGAATACTATCTGCAGGACATCTGGCATGGGACAAGCATCTCAAAGGCGCTAGAGAGCATCGGGGAGGACGGCTCATACAAGCGCCGGAAGCAGATAGCAGCAGTAAATGGTATTGCTGGGTATACCGGGACCGCGGTACAAAATACGCATATGTTAAATTTGCTGCGGACAGGACAGCTTGTCAGGGCATAAAAAGAGGGGAGCAATCCCCTCTTTTTAATTAAGTATATCGTTGACTATTGAACTAATATTAAAGTATTGAGGTATCTATTCATCGTAATCACGCCAGAAACCACTATATATGTCATATACTGATAATGCTGTGATTTCTTTTGTTTCCTTTGATGTTTTGATATATACCTGGATGCCTTCTTTAAACTCCATATCTTTATTATAATCATCACTTTTTTCATATTTGCCGTCAAGTTGTTTATAGTTAATAATACTTCCAATGTGCTGGCCGTCCATCATGAACCCATATTCTTCATAATTTGTACTGCCGATACCTAATCCATTCAGAAAGGCCGCCTCAGATTCATCTGTACAGTAAATGTAGGATACAAGACCATCCGTGTAACGAAGTTCTATAAAACCATAATCATATACATGGAAATAATCATCATATTCATACTCGTAATCACTCATGATATCTTCTGCCTTTTCACGGCTCATATATAATTCCAATTTTTTTCCTGACGGAAGTTTTACCCCAAACATTTTCTCGGTGGAATTACCAGAGCACGAGCATAAAAGCATTCCTAAAATTATAACAAGCGCAAGAGATAGTAATTTCTTTTTCATAGATTTCCCCCTGATAAGTATTTTAATATTAATATAATAGTGCATTTACAGATGATTTACAACAAAATAATACTAAAATCTCCGTTGATAATTCCAATGGTTTAAATTTTACTTGGAAGGAGGATAGTATAAAGCCCTATATTGTTATCTTTATGTGTATGGCCTGCGGGAGGGATACCTGCCGGCCATTTTAACGTAAGCGGTCATGATAATAACGATGTATAGCCCATCTTACAGTATCAAAATTTTTTTTATTCAATTTTAGCAAAATACCATTATTTAAAGATATTTCCTTCTTCCGTACTCTGCGGATGCATCTAATATTAATAATGTGTTTTCTGATTTTTACGAAATTTTCATCTTTGAGATTATTATATAAATTGTGGAGGGGTTCTCTGGATTGTGTTTCGTTTCCATCCTTATAGACATATACTGATCTAAAATGCTTCCGGTAAATATAAATAATCTCTCTATTTTCTAACATGCTTTCCACCCTAAAATTTGACTTGTATTATAATTTTAAGTCAAATTTTAAGCTTTTGTACTGGTATGTTTTTCCATTCATATTTTTCCCTAAATTGTGAACAAAAACGAAATTCTCCATAGACTATAAAATATGGAGAATAATCTTATGAAAGAAAATCCTTATGAACATCGGCATAGGTTTGGAATCGATATACCTGAAAGTATCGGAGAATTTAAGATAGATGATTGTATATCATATATCAAGGAAGGGATACAGCTCAGAGGTTATATTTACTGTTTCCGACAGTTTGGATATACTTGGTTCACTTGGGTGTATACGGATGTTAAAAGCATGCAAATTATTGATTGTATACCAGTTGAGCAATTAAAAAAGGTCAAAAATCATGCTCTAAAATACGCAATAAACAAGTTTGAAAACTGAATAATACGTGTTGCATTTCGTGTTGCATAGCATTGTACTATAATGTAATTATGCCGATTAAAATGCGTAAAAATGTATTATAGTATAAGGCATAATCCCGTATTTACAGGGAATTGCGTAAATACGGGATGTGTTTCTTCCTATTAAAACGGGTTCGAACCCCGTATGCTCCATGGAAAAGTACCGTATCTGCGGTACTTTTTTTGTCTTGGTCAATCAACTCAATCAATTGGTCAATCAATTGAAACACGGTTAAATGCATCTATATTACTTAATAGTGCAATTTTTTTACCTGCATTCTTACGATTATAGTGATAATTGGCCTCTGATGTATTGATGCTAACATGACCAGCTTGATCTGTAACAAGTCGTTGGTCTCATTTTTCATCCAACAGGATGGATAAATAAGTCTTACGTAATTTATGTGGGCTTTTTGCGTTCGACACCTATTTTTTTGCAAATACGATAAAGTTTACTTCGTATTGCAGATACAGTAAGCCTATGGCCTTGATCCATAAAGATATATTCCCCACTGCGGGATTTCATCCAGTTGAGTATCCGGTATGCTTCTTTCGGTAAATATACACTTCGATTTCCTGCTTCTGTTTTTGGGTGAGATGCGATTTCGTAATGAAAGCCAGTTCCATCATCTAGATTATAGCGTGTTTCTGATTTGTTTATGACGATACTGTTATCATTGCGAATATCTTCTTTGTGTAGAGTGTCAAGCGTTTTTGAAAATCTCCCAAAATAAGAGAAACATTAGCCCCGGCATCTGCTGGGGCTTTCGTGTACACAGTTGTTATGTTTTTTTAGCTTTATCATTGAGTGAAAAATATTTTTGGGTATCACAAAAAAACCTCCGAGGGCATAGGGTTCTGCCCTATGTACCTGCAAGGGACCTGTCTCAATCAGGGGCTAGTTCAGTAGATACTGCGCTAGTTAATTTGCAGTTGTCATTTGATATAGTGATTTCAGGAAATACTGATATGTTAGATAAAGAAAACAAGCCCTATAATAAATCTGTTCAGTATGATTTAGTTGAACGATGGGTGCCGGATGATTGGTATCAGCCTAATTTAATTATGAGTCAGCAAGAAGCTTTAGAAAAAATCTATGAAAGGGCTTTCCAAATTAGTAATGGTCTGGATTTAGACAAGGTTAAAAAAATATTCAATAAACAGATAAAATTATTAAATAGATTTTCTATAGATTAAGATGTTGTTGCAATATTATTAGAACATGCATAGTTATTTATAGTAAGAGCCTGCCGCCGGGCTTCAAGCGACAATCCCTCTTTTACCTGGATATCGATAGAAACACTAATCTATTTGGTTAAAAATGTCAGATATTTCCCGGTTAGTCCGGAGCAGTTTAATTATCAAACGGTGACAAATTGTCACCGTTTGATAATTAATATGTTATTCAAGATGTTCTATCGCATAGTCAGCCTCTTCTTTGGTAAACTGTTCCCCATAATCAGATACGAGTTGATCGCGATTTACAGGTTGGGGTGTTGATGCATTAGAACGATATCCATTATTGGGGGAAATGGGAACTCAGTTCGGGCTGGTCTGCTGTACATTTGGTTGTTGCTGAATGTTGGAGTTTAACCTGCCGCAACTGGGGCAGTGTGGTGCTTGATCCGAAAATTCATTTCCACAATCAGGACATTTAATAAGTGCCATAATAAAAATCTCCTTCCTCATTTGAGTGTTATATTCTTAAAATGCCTTCTGGCTATTCTAACCGTAATTTCAATAGTTCAGTTGAGTTTTGTTGTTACGTAGTGCCTTACCAGACGGATTATTATTTTAGCAGGTCGGAGATATTTATATGCAGGTTTTTGTAGATGTCCACCTGTACCTCATCATTAAACTGATAAATCATAGGAGCAGCATCATCCTCAAAGCGATATATGGTAGTCCGTTCTTTGGCGGGATCGACTATCCAATATTCTCGGACACCGGCATTGGAATAGAGTGCCATCTTGATATTATAGTCCAATCTTCTGCTGGATGGGGATACAATTTCAATAATAAAGTCTGGTGCACCGGTGCAACCTCTATCTGTCAGTTTATCTTTATCACAGATGACAGATATATCTGGTTCCACCCAATTCTGATCATTCGCATCCAGGTTGACGGCAAATGGAGCAGGATAGACTTCGCAGGAACCATGGTTATTTTTGATAAATTCTCCCAAGATAAGTGTAAACTGTGAGATCAGCTTCTGGTGTATCCTGCTTGGAGGAGCCATATCATAGAGCTGGCCGTCAATTAGTTCAGCTCTTTGGCCATCTGGAAGATTCCAATAATCATCTGAGGTATAAAAGTGTTCTTTGGGTAATGGCATATTATCACATCCTTTCTTATTGCCAAAAGTAACAAAGTTTTGGAAATTCAATTTCATCTTAAGGAAAAAGTCAAGCCGTTCAGGGACAAAAAAAACATAAACTACCAATATGTTATGAAATATATATAAACAATACATTATTTAGTTTAAAAAGTTCATAAAAAATGTTATGACCGTATTTTGCCAAACAATATTGTTAAAAATATACTATAATTATGTTGTAGACAAATTACCGAATGTTGGTAAATTACTTAAAACAAACATTTATTCGAAACTGCCTTGAAACTATGAACAGAAAGAGTTATCATTGCTGCTCCTTTTTTTATCAAAAATATTCGTGAAAAAATTATCTATAACTTTTCTGGAAACAGGATCCAGTTTTCCATATTCAATAACAGCTCTTTTGAATGATTCATTCTCTCCCATACCTAGTTCTGCTGCATATTTTGTATACTCATCTTCTTCAAATTCATCGGCAAAAACTATTTCATTTGTATCTTCACCGTTCCTGAACCAATCTTCATCAATATTTAATACACTACATATCAATTTAATATTCTGTTCTGTTATAGTAGAACCTTCTGCTTCAAGGTAACTTATGTTACGTTGGCTCATTCCTAGTTTATTTGCAAATTCTGTCTGAGAAAGATTCATATGTTTTCTTATTTTTTTAATTTTATCATTAAGCGTCAAATTATATCACCTCCTTAATTAGAAGAGTAGCAATCATTTCTAAATAAGTCAATAGAAAGAGAAAAAATATATTGACATAATAGAAATAGTTGCTTGAATTATATATAAATAAGAAATGATTTCTATAAAAGGGAGGTGAATAGATGCCAGATGCAAAAAGGTTAGATATGGAGACGTGTGCAGAGAAGCTTAAGGCGTTCAGTAAACTTGATGCTCTTTTATAGCAAGCCTATCCCTTTTGTGGCTTTCTGTATCAGCGTCGGCAAAAGCCTGTTTTCGGAGTATCTGGCAAAGATGCCGGCGGTTCCGGCGGGCATATTCAAAGGCTGTGTCTGCGGCAGTGTGGCTGGCTTATTATCCGGGAGACAGAAAAATCCTGCGGTGTAATATGGCGGAGGTGCTGTGGGACGATACGCTGTAGGAAAGGAAAAAGGAAACCAGCTTTTACGAAAAAAGAAGGTTCCGCCGGGGAGAGCGGGACCTTCTTTTTGGAGTGTGCCGGGGGAGAGGATCATCCCGTGCTATTTGGCTGCGTTCTTTGCGTAATCCGTATTAACCAGATCTGCATAAGGAACCCGCTGGGCCAGTTCGCCGGATTCTTCCAGAATATTCTGGAGAAGGGTGAAGGCGTCTTCGTCAAATACAAGATTATCCTTCCAGGATGCCTGATCATAATACCTGGTGACGATAGTGGTAAGGGTTTCTTTTTCCGTTTCTTCGAACTGGGGCTGAATAACGGCGGCGATTTCTTCAGGGGTATGGGACTGCACATAGTCCATACCTTTCTGAAGGGCGTTGGTGAAAGCCTGAATTACATCAGGATGCGCCTCAAGATAGCTTTTCTTTGCAGAAAAAGCGGTGTAGGGGACATAACCGGAATCCTCGCCGAGAGAGGCAACTACATAACCGTCTCCTTTTTGCTCCAGGGCGGTGGCATGGGGTTCGAATTCAACGGTGAAATCTCCCTGCCCGCCGGAAAAGGCCGCTGCGGTGGAACCGAAGTCTATACTCTGGTCGATGCTCAGATCCGCTTTCGGATCGATGCCGTTCTTTCTCAAAATATACTCGAAGACCATCTCGGGCATCCCGCCGGCCCTTCCTCCAAGAACCGTACAGTTCTTGAGCATATCCCAGGAGAAATTACCGATAGGTTCCCTGGCCACTAAGAAATTCCCGGCTCTCTGGGTCAGCTGTGCGAAGTTTACAACATAATCCTCCGTGCCGCCCAAATAGGTATAAATGGAAGCTTCAGAGCCCATAAAGCCGATATCGGCTTCGTCGGTAAGTACGGCGGTCATGGTTTTATCGGCTCCGAAGCCGGTAACCAGCGTAAGATTAATGCCTTCCTCCGCAAAATACCCTTCTTCGATAGCTACGTACATCGGCGCATAAAAAATCGAATGAGCAACCTCATTCAATGTTACGTCGATCATTGTTTTATCCGGGGTATCCTTTACGGCTTCCTGTTTTTTGCCGCAGCCCGCAAAGCAGAAAAGGGCCATGGCAAGCACTAATGTAAATGCGAGAATTCTTTTTTTCATAAATCCCTCCATAGGCTTGATGATATATTCTATGAAAAGACGGCCCGGAATGTGCCGTTTTTACGAAATGTTCCCTGGTAAATCGTGATGGCCCGCAGATCCGTACATGCTGTCTGCTCAACCTGTTTTATCCTCCATTTTTCACCGGTTCTTATTTTATTCTATTTTCATGCCGCAGGGCATTCCGTCCGGCAGTCCGCCGGAAGCGTCAATCAACAGAAAAAAAGATTGAGAGATACACATAGGGAGGGTATAATAAACGTAGATGGTGATGCTGCGCCTTCTTTTTGTATTGGAAGGGAGCGTGTAATTGGAAATCCATACGCTTGAGGCGCAAAAGAAACTCACAGGAAACGGACCGGTTGATGATAGGATACGGATATTCAATGCGGAAAGTGAGGAGGATCTGGAGAGCATTAAAACCAAATCAGCAGGAAGAAAGGCTGACCAGGCAGCAGAGCCTTACCGGGCGGCTGCGCAGTTTTAACCTGACGGAGAAAAAAGGGATTGCATGGGGATACGTACAGCGGATAAAGGACAGGAAAAAGCAGGACTCCATGCTGTAGCTGCCATTTATTTATTCATGGTGGCCTGCATGGTGCCTTTATATATGCGGAATGGATATTACGGACTCAGTACGGGGAAATTCATGCTTTACCGGAATACAGGCTTTTTTGTCCTGCCGGTCTTGTTTTCCGTATGTGCGGGGAAAGGGATAAGCCGGATAAAACAGAGGGGAAGGCGGCAGGAAGAGGCGGTGCGGAAAGGGATAGCTTTCCTGCTCCCGGAGATTTTTCTGTCCGGGTACGGCTTATGCAACCTTCTATCCTTTTTTCTTTCCCCCTATAAAAAGGATGGGCTGTTCGGAGCGGAGGGCTGGTATATGGGACTTTTTTCCCAGCTTAGCTTTCTGCTCCTGTATTTTTATTATGCCTATGTGTGGAAGGCGGAAAAAGAGGCTGTGGCTGTTATCCTGGCAGTGGGCGGGTTTATCTGCGCGGTTGCGGTACTGAACCGGTTCGGCATATGGCCGGCCGCTTTACCGGGACGGACGGAAGGAACCCTCTCCACAATTGGGAACGTGAACTGGCTGTGCGGTTATCTTTCCGTTATGCTGCCTGCGGGAACCGTTCTGTTTTGGGGAAGCAGAAGGGATACGGATCGCGGACAGGCCGGGAAGGCTGCTGCGGCAGGCCTGTTTACCACAGCGGCCTTTCTCTGTACGGCACTACAGGGAAGCGACAGCGGCCTTCTGGTATCCGGGACCGTTCTTTGTATTTTATTCCGGCTATCCTGCCGGGACGCTGAAGGGATGGACGCCTTCTGGGATGTTCTGGTAACGGCAGCGGGGGCCTGGCTGGCCGGCGGGCTGCTCCGGGACTGCTTTCCCCAGCGAATCCTGTATGAAAGCAAAAGTCTGGCAATCCTTTCGGTCAAAACGGCAGCGCCGGTATTTCTGGCAGCGGCAGGCGGCAGGGCATTCTGGAAATACCGGAGAAGCAAAGGGGATCCGGAACTATGCCGCAGGCAGCTTGCAGGGATGAAAAAGGGATTTGCCGTATTCCTGCTTTTGCTGGTGGCAGGGGCGGCCTTGCTTCTGGCGGCGGGGATTTGGGGGCCGGCCGTCCTGAAGGAACGTCTGCCCGCCTTTTTCATACCGGATGCACAATGGGGCAACGGCAGAGGCGGAATCTGGGGGGAATGTCTGGATATCTGGAGCCGGGAGCCTCTGATGCGCAAACTGTTCGGTGTGGGGCCGGACTGTCTGAACGCTTTTTTGTACACGGAACAGGGAAGCCGCCCGCTTCTGGCGGTAACCTACCGGGATGCGGTATTGACTAACTGCCATAATGAATGGATGACGATCCTCATGAATACCGGGGCAGCAGGACTGCTGGCCTATGTGGGGTTTCTGATCACGATTCTCCTGCGCCTTTTCCGAAAAAGCAGCCTTCCTGCTCTTGTGGGCGCTGCCGTCCTTCTTACCTATACGGTGCATAACATGGTCAGCTTCCAGCAGATAACCAGCACGCCTCTCCTGTTCCTGGCGCTGGGGCTTTCCCAAAGCCTTTCCCGCAGCTATTCCGGGTGAAGCCAATCTTTTTTATCTTCACCCCCTATTCGGCGGAGGCTTGTATATAGACAGCGGATCAGGTAAAATTAAAATAAAGTAACCTTGTGTGAACCCATGCCAAAAAGGAGGAAGAGATATTATGAATAAAACAAGGAAATGGATAACATACCTGGCAGCCGCCGTGCTGCTGACCGTCATTATTCCCATAACGGCAGGTGCCTCCGATTCTGCCAGCGGGAATGCACCGGCTCCCACAAAGCCCAATGTTGTGCAGATGAGCACAGGCACCAAGCTGAATTCCACCATACCCACCTATTTTTATGCGGATACCGTAAAGGGACTCATCGTCCTTTCCCCCGAGGGTATGGTAAAAACCGCGGCAGGCCTCACAGATGCACAGATAAAAGGAGGCGCCTCCGTATATTTTAGCGTTACGGAAGGAAAAACCGGCCCCCAGGCCAAACAGGCCGTTCTCACTACGGCGGCTCTGAACGGCAGGAGCCTTTTGGCCTTGCTTGATATCCAGCTCACCCGGACCACAGCAGGAAAAACCACTGTCGTAAACCGCACCCAGGCCCCTGTGGTACTCACCATCGGCGTGCCCGACCAGTTCCAGGCCTGGAATAATTTCCAGGTAATCAGTATTGCAGACGGAAATATAGAAGTCCTCTCTGATCTGGACGTGGATCCCAGAACCGTGACGGTAGCTGCCACCAATTTCGGAGCTCTCGCCCTGGTCTACTGATTTCGTACGTTACCGTTCAGCCTGCCCTGACACTTTTTCTTTTTTTCTATCGACATCGAATGCATGTTCCTATATAATAAAGGACATGAGTTTACGGAAGTACTGAGATTGGAGAAGGAAAATGAGCATTTATGATACCTTGAATGACAGGCAGCAGGAAGCTGTGTTCCATACGGATGGCCCTGTGCTGATCCTTGCCGGCGCGGGAAGCGGCAAGACCCGTGTGCTGACCCACCGGATCGCTTACCTGATAGAACAGAAAAGTGTAAACCCCTGGAATATCCTGGCCATAACCTTTACCAATAAGGCGGCGGGAGAAATGCGGGAAAGAGTGGATGATATCGTCGGCTTCGGTTCGGAGAGCATATGGGTGTCCACCTTTCACTCCACCTGTGTGCGGATTCTGCGCAGGTACATAGAAAGGCTGGGATTCGGTAATAATTTTACTATTTATGATTCCGATGATTCCAAAAATATTATGAAGGATGTGTGTAAACGTCTGGAAATTGATACCAAGCAATATAAGGAACGCGCCTTGCTTTCTGCGGTTTCTTCGGCCAAAAACGATTTGATTTCCCCCGCGGAGTTTGAACTGAAGGCCATGGGGGATTACGGCAGGCAGAAGGTGGCTTCCGTCTATAAGGAGTATCAGGCGGTTCTGCGCAAGAATAACGCGCTAGATTTTGACGATCTGATCGGAATGACTGTGGAGCTGTTCCGCAGCTGTCCGGATGTGCTGGATTATTACCAGGAACGGTTCCGGTTCATTATGGTGGACGAGTACCAGGATACCAACACCGCCCAGTTTGAGCTGGTGCGCCTGCTGGCAGGCAAATACAGGAATCTTTGTGTGGTCGGGGACGACGATCAGTCTATTTATAAATTCCGGGGAGCCAACATCAGCAACATCCTGGATTTTGAAAAAGTATTTCCGGAAGCGCAGGTCATCAAGCTGGAGCAGAACTACCGTTCCACCCAGAATATCCTGGATGCCGCCAATACCGTAATCCGCAATAACGTAGAGCGTAAGGAAAAAGCCCTGTGGACCGAAAAGGGAGAAGGAGAACTGATCCATTTCCGCCAGTTTGATACGGCCTATGAAGAGTCCGAATTCATTGCAGACGAGATCGGGAAGAAGAAAAAATACGGCAAAGCCGAATACAGGGACTGCGCGGTTTTATACCGTACCAACGCCCAGTCCCGTATTCTGGAGGAACGCTTTATTATGGAAGGCATACCTTATGATGTGGTGGGAGGTGTGAATTTTTATGCCCGCCGCGAAATCAAGGATATACTGGCTTATCTGAAAACCATTGATAACGGCAGGGATGATCTGGCGGTAAGACGCATCATAAATGTGCCCAGAAGGGGAATCGGTGCTACCACCATCCTCCGGGTACAGGAGTATGCCGATGCCAGGGGAATCAGTTTTTATGATGCCCTTCGGGAAGCCGACCAGATAATGAGCATCGGAAAAAGTGCCGTAAAGCTTAAGCCTTTTGTGACTATGATTCAGACCTTTCGAAGCAAGCTGGAATATTACAGTCTGGAAGAACTGATAAATGATGTGATGGAGACGACCGGATATGTGAAGGAACTGGAGGAATCTGATGATGAGGATGCCGAGGACCGGATCCGGAATATTGATGAACTGGTGAGTAAGGTCGTGGCGTATGAAAGCAGCCACGAGGAACCGACGCTCAGTGAATTTCTGGAAGAGGTTGCTCTGGTTGCCGATATTGACGGCGTAGATGCGGAAGATAACCGGGTGCTGCTCATGACCATACATTCAGCAAAAGGGCTGGAATTCCCCCACGTATACCTGGCAGGTATGGAGGATGGCGTGTTTCCCAGCTATATGACCATTACCTCCGATGACCCTTCCGCGGTGGAAGAGGAGAGAAGGCTTGCTTATGTGGGAATAACCCGGGCAAAAGAGGATCTTACCATAACCTGTGCAAGGCAGCGCATGCTGCGCGGAGAGACCCAGTATAATCCGGTGAGCCGTTTCGTGCGGGAAGTACCGGATGGACTGCTGGACAATAAGCCGCCCGTATTCAAAAAGAAAGTGGATTTTGAGGACTTCAGGGAAACGCCTGAAAGCAAGGCAAGATTCCAGTCCGCCCCTTACGGGGGGAACTATGGCGGAGGAACCCAGTCAGGAGACTGGAGGCCGAAAGCCGTGGTGAAGCCAAAGAGAACGGCACCGGAAAATAAGCCATTCATCGCCCAGGGACTGGGAAGCCTGTCCGGTGTGGACGGCTTGAATAAAGGAACCGGTGCCAAACAGGCGAGTCTGGAATACGGCGTCGGAGACAGAGTCCGCCATATAAAATACGGGGAAGGCGCCGTCCTGCGTATCGTGGACGGTCCCAGGGATTATCAGGTTACCGTTGATTTTGATAGTGCCGGACAGAAGATCATGTACGCGGCTTTTGCAAAATTAAAAAAAATATAAACGGCTGGAGGTTATTTCCTGAATTGTAAATTCATAGTAATTTCATGAAAAATTTATAGTAAAGCTTTGTAAAAAGTGGTATGATAAGTACAGTATTTAAGCATACTAGTAGCAGGGAAGAAAGGATGGTTTGCATGGGAAAGCTGGATGAGGTATTGGAAATGATGAAAGTAAACGAACTCCTTGGCAAAAAAGAAGAAAAGAAAGACAACGGAAATACAGTACTCTGGATTCTTGCAATAATCGGTGCAATTGCAGCAGTAGCAGGAATTGCTTATGCGGTGTACCGTTATCTTACGCCTGACTATCTGGAAGATTTTGATGACGATTTCGATGATGATTTCGACGATGAATTCTTTGAAGATGAAGAGGAAGAAGGCGCCGATACAACAGAAGATACAGCCAAGGCATCCGATGATGATGAGTCATCCGATGATGAAACAAGTGAAGAATAAAAAGTATCAACAGGAGACGGGATGCTGAGGCATCCCGTTTTTTCCGGTTTCACAGATGAGAGGGCGATATGAAAAAAGGACAGATCAGAGAAGGAATTGTGATAGATGTAAAGTTTCCGAATAAAGGAATTGTGAAGCTGCTTCCGCCTGTAAGCGCGGAGCCGGGGATACCGGTCAAAGAAGCGGATGCAGGCATACAGGCAGAGGAACAGGAAGAATACTGTACAATTAAAAACGGGCTGCCCGGACAGCGGATTTCCCTTATGATAACGAAGGTCAGGAAAGGAAAAGGCGAAGGCCGTGTTCTGCAGGTGCTTGCCCCTTCACCTGATGAAGTACAGGCATCCTGCCCCCACTTCGGAACCTGCGGGGGCTGTACATACCTGTCCCTTCCTTATGAAAAACAGCTCAGTCTCAAGGAAAAACAAGTGAAAGAACTGCTGGACAGCGTGCTTTGCGGCCAGGATCAGCCCTGGGAATTCGAACCCATTAAAGCCAGTCCCGTACAGCAGGGATACCGGAACAAAATGGAATTTTCCTTCGGCGATGAAGTGAAAGACGGCCCCCTGGCTTTGGGAATGCATAAGAGGGGGAGTTTTTATGATATTGTGTCTGTAAAGGAATGCCGCATCGTGGATGGGGATTACCGGCAGATACTGCGGGGGACGCTGGATTTTTTTACGGCTCAAAAGGCTTCTTATTTCCACCGCCTTACCCATGTGGGGTATCTGCGGCATTTGCTGGTGAGGAAGGCTTCCCATACGGGGGAAATCCTGATAGCTCTTGTGACAACCACACAGGAGGAAAGGGATCTTCTCCCTTTCCGGGACATGCTTCTGGCGCTTCCGCTGCAGGGGAAAATTGCGGGGATCCTCCACATAGAAAATGATTCCGTTGCGGATGTGGTGAAAAGTGACAGGACTACTATCCTGTATGGGCAGGACTTTTTTTATGAGGAGCTGCTGGGACTGAAGTTCAAGGTTTCCGTATTCTCTTTTTTCCAGACGAACAGCTATGGGGCACAGGTGCTGTACCAGACGGCCCGGGAGTATATCGGCAGGCTGGATAAAGAGGACTGTGTGGTCTATGACCTGTACAGCGGTACCGGAACCATCGCCCAGCTGATGGCGCCTGTGGCAGGAAAGGTGATAGGCGTGGAGATCGTGGAGGAAGCGGTGGAAGCGGCGGAGAAGAACGCCGGGCTGAACGGGCTTTCCAACTGTGAGTTTATTGCGGGTGACGTGCTGAAGGTTCTGGACGACATTGCGGAAAAGCCGGACTTTATCATACTCGACCCACCCAGGGACGGCATTCATCCCAGGGCGCTTCAGAAGATTATTACGTACGGGGTGGACAGGATGGTGTATATATCCTGTAAGCCTACCAGCCTGGTTAGGGATTTGGAGGTACTGCTCGGTAACGGGTATGTGGTGGAGAAGGTGGTTGCGGTAGATCAGTTTCCGTGGACGACGGGGATTGAAACAATATGTCTCTTGAGCAGGCGGAAATGAAAACCGGAACAAGTTTGATTCTGAAAAATGTTGTAGGTAGGAACATGGGGATGCCTGGTGGTATGCTATAGATGGAAGTATAAGAAAGAGGGAAGCGAATGAATAATAGCTGAATGATTTTGAAATACTCTAAGCTGGTATACGACAGAATTATATAGGAAAAGGAGGCGTCAAAATGTGTACAAGTTTTGCAGTATACGGCCAGGATAGAACTGTTTACGGCATGAATTTCGATGCGGAGGAAATTGATTTAAAACTAAGGGTAATTGGTAATCATGATAGGAACATATTTTACTTTTCAGGCTTAATGAATAACAGATACAGGGATATCGCCGGCTGTAACAGCGAGGGGCTTTTTATCTGTAACCAGGCAGTGGAATATAGTCCGGATTTTAAATCAAGTTGTGATGAAAATGATTGGTTTGCTTTTGCTATTTTTGATGAGGCGTTGAAAAAAACGGGAAGAACGTCTGAATTTTTTGAATATCTTAATCAAAGAGTGATCTCTTATCCTGTAAATCCATTGTTCCCCCATTTAGGGCTGCATACGATGATCGCTGATAAAACCGGTGATGCATGTATTCTGGAAGAAGGAAATGATACCAATATAATAAGTCCCTGCCAAAATAATTTTATTATAATGACTAATTTTCCCAATGGGGATTTCAGGGAAGCAGATTATAAGAACGTACATGGTATAGGTGCTGACAGATATATTTGTGCCTATGAATATATTAGTAGTAAGATTCATAACTTTGGAATAAAGGAAGCCTTTGAAGTTTTAAGGAAAACCGGGCAGGAGAATACGCTGTGTTCCATAGTATATGAACCATTGACAAATGAAATTTATATCAGTTTTAAGAAAGATAGAAGCAAAAGATGGAAAATTTCTATTATGGACAAAACAATCGAATCGTTGGATGGCTTTTTAGGCAATAATAAAATACAATTTACAAATGGAGAAATAGTAGTGAAGGATCTTCTTCGTTTATATAAGTGACAACGACGGAAAGGAAGAAGAAGTAATTGTAAGGCATGCCTGACGATTGCGAAAGACCGAAATAAAGAAGTGGCTATGCGGCTTACATAGTCACTTTTTGTTTGGGTATAATAAGGTTATATCTTTAGGTAAGATAGGAGGTGATGCCCTATGACAACTGGCAAGATACCCAATAGATTAATCCATGAAAAAAGTCCTTATCTTCTTCAACACGCTTATAATCCGGTCGACTGGTGGCCCTGGTGTGAACAGGCGTTTATGAAAGCAAAAGAAGAAGATAAGCCTGTTTTTTTATCTATTGGGTATTCCTGACGTTGGTTATAGAAATCTTGTTGCCATTGGTGCCATGTGATGGAGCGGGAATCTTTTGAAAACGATGTGATAGCGGAGATTTTAAACCGGGAATTTGTGTGTATAAAGGTGGATCGGGAAGAACGGCCGGATGTGGATTCGGTATATATGGCGGTCTGTCAGGCCATGACCGGACAGGGAGGATGGCCGCTGACAATTATAATGACACCTGCGTGCAGGCCCTTTTTTGCGGGAACCTATTTTCCTCCCACGGCGCGTTATGGCAGTGCGGGGCTGAAAGAATTGCTGACAGCGGCGGCCATGCAGTGGAAGGCGGAAAAAAATAAACTTCTGGACAGTGCGGAACAGATAGAAGCGTTTGTAAAAGAGCAGTCCCATACCGAAGCGGCAGCTGAGCCGGGGATGGCTCTTGTACATCTGGCGTACCGGCAGTTTGCGGGCAGCTTCGATAACAAATACGGCGGGTTCGGCGGCGCCCCGAAGTTTCCCACCCCTCATAACCTGCTGTTCCTGATGGCGTACGGGAGGAGAGAGGGCTGCAGGGAAGCGATAGAAATGGCGGAAACCACCCTGGTGCAGATGTACAGGGGCGGGATCTTTGACCACATTGGAGGCGGCTTTTCCAGATATTCCACAGATGAGTTATGGCTGGTACCACATTTTGAGAAAATGCTGTATGATAATGCCCTGCTCATTCTGGCTTATCTGGAGGCATACAGCATGACCGGCCGGAAACTGTATGGATGTGTGGCGGAAAAAATCCTTGCCTATGTGGAACGGGAGCTTACCGATAGGCAGGGCGGTTTTTACTGCGGCCAGGATGCGGACAGTGACGGCGTGGAAGGAAAATATTATGTATTTACCCGGGAAGAAATAAAGACGGTTCTGGGAGAGCGTGCAGGGGAAGCGTTTTGTGCAGGGTATGGGATTACCGGGAAAGGCAATTTTGAGGGAAAAAGCATTCCGAACCTGCTGGATAATGAAAATTATGAAGCAGTTAGTGAGGAATGGGACAACGGCGGCAGAGACAACATGGGCGGCAGAAACTGCAGCGGCAGTAGCGACAGCACCGGCAGCCGGGAAAAGGGGAGCTGCGAACAGCTGTATGAATACCGCATCAGGCGGACACCGCTCCCTAAGGATGATAAAATCCTTGTTTCCTGGAATGGCTGGATGATCTGTGCCTGTGCAAAGGCAGGGGCTGTGCTCGGTGATGACAGATATATTGCGCAGGCGATCCGGGCCGAAAACTTTATCAGGCAATCCCTTATGAAAGACGGACACCTGCTGGTACGTTACCGGGACGGTGATGCGGCAGGGGAGGGAAAGCTTGAGGATTATGCCGGCTATGCCCTCGCATTGACACAGCTTTACCGCGTGACCTTTCAGACCGATTATTTAGAGCGTGCGGCCGGGTGCATGGAGGTTATGCTTGCACAGTTTTGGGACCGGGAGCACGGGGGCTTCTATCTGTACGGCAAAGAAGGGGAACAGCTTATATTGCGCACAAAGGAGACTTACGACGGTGCGATGCCGTCGGGGAATTCCGCAGCGGCCCGGGTACTGCAGCAGCTGGCGCAGATAACCGGTGAGAAAAAATGGCAGGAGGCGCTGGAGAAACAGCTGCATTTTCTGGCCGGTTCTATGGCCGGCTATCCTTCCGGGCATAGCTATGCCCTCTTAGCTATGATGGAGGAGCTGTATCCCACGAAAGAACTTTCCTGTTCGCTTTCTGCTGCCTCCGATAGGAAGGAGCGGAAAAAACTGCTGGCACAGCTGGGATATCTGGCGGAAACCGTACCCGGCCTGTGTGTCATCGTAAAAACAGAGGAAAATGAACAGGCGCTGGAAAGGCTGGCGCCTTATACCAAAGAGTATCCGATACCTGAGAAGGGGGAACTATACTACCTTTGCGACGGCCATCAATGTATGCCGCCGGTACGGGAGCTTGGGCAGGTGCTTGCCATGCTGAAGGAAGAAAAATAGGTGAAAGGGGAACGGTTTATCCCTATTATTATTTGATCGCTGCTGCTGCTGCCGCCATAGCCGCTCTGCTTGTTCCAATCACTGTGGTATAGCTTCCATATCCCATGGGAAGCAAATATGCTTCAATCGTACTGCCTGCGTATACGTTATCACAGCTTCCGATATAATAAATCCAATAGAGATTGGAAGAGTCACTTGCAATTATTGTAGTAACAACCGGCAGATATTCACCAAAATCACTTTCAAAAATCTGTGTTACGTTCAGGCTTTTTAACGGAATAATTTTATCTCCGAATTTACCGGGATTTTTTTCGAATTTTTTATAGCTGAATTCTTCATCAAGGAAGGAACTATAATCATCTATATTATGTTCGAAAAAAAGCGAATCATTTTGAGACAGAAAATTTTCTGCTAACTCTGTGACAGTATAGGGGAAAGCACCTAATGTTCCTAAAGAGGTAAAAAACTCCTGTGCATTTGGATCATAGGCACCTTCTGTATAATTCCCGTTTGATTCCATGATGCTTTCATCTTCGAATGTCCTGGATCCATAACCATGAAAGAGTCCCTGTTTCCAGCCCCCCTGATATGTATACTGCAGATTTTCACTGCTGATGGCAGTAAAAGCCCCCTGCCCCTCTGCCAGTCCGTCTATCGTGTCCCCCTCATATGTTCCTACTCTGTCTAAGTCGGTAAAGGATACCAGATAGGCGTTATCCTTTAATTTACCGGCGCCTTTCAGCATACCATCCTCGAAACCGCCTTCATATATAAAACCACCGTCATTTGATGTGAATTGACCGCTGCCTGTTATTGCAGAATTATTTAGTTCGCCGGAATAAATACCTTCTATCTGCCGGTCTCTCTCCTGTAAGGTATAGGCAAGTCCCTCTACTTTTCCTTTTCCGGATGCACAATTGTCGGAAATATCACCGTGATACATAAAGCCGTCCGTACCGGTAAAGGTTCCGGAGAAATTATTCCCGTTAACTTCTCCTTCAAAGGTTCCCGTATATTTCTGCCCTGCTGCCTGCAATTCCATGGGAAAAGATACCACTCTGGCATCTGTTACCTTTCCGGATGAAAAAGTTCCCTCGGCGCTCCATTGGGAACCGTCAGGAGCTTCTCCTGTAATAACGGCAGCTCCCTCCGGAACACCATCTTCCAGGGTGCCCGTATATTCCACTGCATATTTTCCATATGCCAGAGTTATTTCCAAAGGTTCGTTTTCCACTTCCTTTGAACAGCCGCTGAGTAACAGAGCGCCGCATACTGCCGCAAAAATAAATCTTTTTTTCATATTCTCCCCCTTTGTAAAAATAAATAGATGTGTTGTAACATAAAATCTATTATATCATAAAAAAGAATAGTTGTGCTACCGTTCGGACAGGTTTGAATGGCTGTTATTTTTCGCCATATTTTTGTATTTGTACAGTCTGCGCAGATAGAGATTGCCCTTGTGAGGATTCCAATGTATAATTGTTTTCATAAGAATAGAAAGCAAAACCGGATACCTATGGTAATGCGTGAAAAAGAGGGCTAAAATATCGCACGGATATTACAATATACTTAGGCTGGTTTCAGTGGGAAGGAAAGCGAAAAGGCCTGAATGCGGGAACTGCTTTTTCAGGCAGGGGAGGAAGAACGGATGAAGAAGGATGTTATTACCTTATCAATGGCTGAACGAAGGGCAGAAGGCTTATTATGGGTTGATACCGGCGAAAATATGAATCAGCAAATATATGCCAGAGGGCTTTGCCAGGATTTTATTCAAACGAGAGCGGCCGAACCGGAAAAAAGAAAAGAAATTTTAAAGAAACTGCTTGCTTTTTGCGGGGACGGTGTATGGATCGAACCGCCGCTTACACTCGCAATGGGAAAAACGGTTTCAATCGGGAGCGGCACTTATATTAATTCCAACCTTACATTGGTTGATGATTACGAAATCATCATAGGGGAAAACGTTCTGATTGCGCCGAATGTTACAATGAGTACCACCAATCATCCTATGCACTATATGGCGCGCAGCCGTGGAGAAATGTACTGTAAAAAAGTAGTAATTGAAGATAACGTCTGGATTGGAAGCAATGTTGTTATCTGCGCCGGTGTGACTGTCGGTAAGGGTTCGGTAATCGGGGCGGGAAGCGTTGTTACAAGAGATGTTCCTCCCATGTGCTTTGCCGCAGGCAGCCCTTGTAAGGTGATACGAAACATTACGGATGATGACTTGAAAGAATTTGAACCGATTCCTGAATAGGCGGCCGGCAGACGGAAATCGCTTTTGCCAGGATGTTGTTAAGCAAGCCGGATATCCTGCTTTTAGACGTTTAATGGAGTAGGGATTTTAGCTGTGCATATAGTGTATTGACATATAACGTAAATAAAAGGATGGATAAATAGTTCTGCAGGTAAAGGACAAGGTCTTTTTTATGCAGGGAACTGCTGGATATGTTCTATTCTTTTAGTAAACCATATTTACTCAGGTATTCATTCAAAGCGATAGTATCTCTCATTTGTATGAACTTACGTTGGTTAGTAGTATGTTGAGGAAGAATAATAAGTTCCTTCACTTTATCCCAGGGTTCCCAAAGCACCAGGGTACCATCTTCGATTTCAGCTTGGGTAAGGCGGTTTGATTGAGTAGGCTCATCTGTGGTTACAAAATAGTAATAGGAATATTGTGAAAAATCACAATGGAATCTGTTTTCATAGATACACCCTATTTCTTTTATAGTGTTACAATGGCAGCCGGTTTCTTCTAATAATTCCCTTTTTAATGCCGTTATTCTGTCTTCACCTTCTTCTATCCCACCACCGGGCAATGAATAAAAATTATACTTACTGACGTGCATGATGGCATAAAGATTAGAACTATTTCTAACAACTTTTACTTATCTTATCATATTTCATGTTAATTAACAAAATAATTTCAGAAGTGAGAAAGGATAAAGGCTATCCGTATAAGTATACGGAATAAATTGGTAATATAAAACGAAATATGCTGAAATGAGGACTAAAAAATCGGAAGTTGTAACGGAGATTATTTATATTAGATGGAGGAGAAATAGTATGAGTCATAATTTTTTGGCCTTTTTTAGTGGCTTTCCGAACTACCGTTTCCCATATATTATAGGCAGCCGGCTAAGAGAGGAATTGATACAGCGGGAAAGCCTTGTTTTTGTCAGTGCTTGGCCAGATGATTACGAAAGAAATGATAAGGATTCAAACGGGATGTATAGTATGTTTGAGGAATATACGATATCTTTTATACATCATTATGTAATTGATAATCGAATGAAAGCTTCAAAGGCCATTCAACTAATAAATGAAGCTTCATGTATATTTCTTATGGGCGGTCATCCCGGTTTACAATTAAAACTTATACGAGAAAAGGAACTGGAACACGGAATTTACAACACAAAAGCTGCGGTGCTTGGTGTTAGTGCGGGCGCAATCAATATGGCTAAGCATTCGCTTGATACTAAGGAATCTCCGGTTCCTTATAACGGACTGGGTTTGGCTGATATTACAATTAAGCCGCATTTCAAACCGGATAATCAAGAAGTGTTATCAACTTTATTGAAAATTTCTGCGGAGTTACCCATTTGTGCTACCGAAGATGAAAGTGCTATTTTTGTAACAGGGGATAGCACATCATTTACAGGTAAAATTTATTGGATAAACAAAGGAGAAATATCCCCTCTTTTACGGGAGAATTTATTAGCAAACAACAAATAGAGCGGTAGCCTGGGCAATTAAAAAACGTAGTCTTGCTATTGAATGGTGCTGTGACTGCCATTGACCATGCTGGTTGCCTATGTTTGTCAGGTAATCAAGAGGGGGAAGCTTAGAGTGAGTTCCCCCCCCCTCTTGGTTATTATCCGGACTGGCATGCAGTAGACGCTGTAAAAATGCTATATCACAAGGCTCTTGAGATACGTTTTTTTGCTGAACATAATGAGTCTTAACGTCTGAAAACGCAGTACCTATGCGGCCTTATGACATTTTACGTTTATTCTATTAATAATTTATACTAAAACATCCTGTAATATTTCTTTACTGATAAAAGGAAGTATAGGATAAATATCTTGTAAACTGCTCACGCGTATTTCACTTGAAAGAATGAGCTTATCAACAATTTCCCTGTCAACAAAAGGTGCCAGATTTGATATCTGATCTATAGACAATTTTGTTTTAGTAAATTGCAGTGCCACTTGATTCGCTGCATTTCTTCCAATGAAAGGAACGATACATAGTAATTCATGCACATCAGTAAATTTGTCTGACTTTTCACAAACCTGTTTATCCATAATCTGCCTGTTTACAAATGGTGCTATCGCTATTAAATCGCTTGCATCCGTTAAAAGTTCTCCATGGTTTTCTACAATTTCCGTAGCTTTCTCTTTACCTAAAAAAGGAAGTATGTAAAGAATATCATCGGCTTTCTCAAATTTAATTTTGTATTTCTTAACGTCAGATGGCTTAATGATACCTTCCAGATCTACCAGTTCCTGAACTTTAATTTCTCCTTCCTGGGGATTCATCAGCTTTTCCAATGATTTTACTTCATCCTGATAGTCTAACAATTCATCCACCGATATTTGGAAAAGTTCTCCCAGCTCAACAAGTCTTGATATATCCGGCATTGTTTCGCTCCTTTCCCAACTACTGACTGCTTGAAAACTTACTCCCATTTTTTCAGCTAATTCCATTTGTGTCATATCAGCACTAATTCTGTACCGCTTAATTTGTTTTCCTGCTTTCATCAAATCAAACATTTCTTATCCTCCTGTTTATTTACATAATACCTAATTTTGTATAATAAAAGAAGCAAGTGTTACTTGAAATGTTAAAAATATATCAAGTAATACTTGAATATTCAAAATGGGGGTTATTTGTGTTAATTTTAAACGTCTCTTTATGCCCCCGCCTCTGGCCGGCATGAACTTAGGAATATAGGTCCCTGAAAGAGGTCCATAGAAAATACAGAAGCAGGGTCCGCAGTGGCGACGGATGTCTTTTCCTAAAGACTAAGGCACTGCGCGGTTATTATTAAATAATTAGCTCAAAAGTAGGAGAGGGTCAGAATGAAAACGTAAAGTAAAAAATCTATTTTAGGGGTTCTATTCGCGGAGGACGTACCGATGCTAAATTATATCAGGAGATGATTGACTATATAAACCAGGCGGATATGGTATTGACAGAACATATGAGTGACCTGAGAAGGCGTAGATAAGATAGATGAAAGCAAACGCTATCTTATACCAGTTTTCAAAATTTCCGCATTTGTGCATTGACGCTGTCCGCCGCACCTGCTATAGTAAAAATAAATACGGCGGGAAGTATACCGCTGGTAAAAAAGATGATTGTCCGGAGGAGACCCATGAAGCGCTGCTGGTAGTAGACTACAACTTAAAAAATGACAGGAATTCGTCCGGTGCGGAAGAAATGCCGCATTGCAGAACGGATTTATTTTTGTTGTATTTACAAACAGGCAGCAGGACAGAATATGGATGGAAGCGGCAGGCGGAGGAAGCTATAGGTTTCTGAAGCGGAATAGGGGCCGCATTTTATTGTTTTTTTGTTTGGGCACTGGCACTGTTTGGAAGCAGACAGTGTCTTTTTTTGTTTTACTATCGAAAAAAAGAGAGGATAACCATCATGTTATATCAGATTTGCAACGGAGCGGTAAGATTTGCAGCGGAAACGGTGCTTGAGCGTATTAATTTTGAAATACGCAGTAAAGAAAAGATTGCAGTAGTAGGGCGGAACGGGTGCGGAAAGACCACATTATTAAAGCTTATTGCAGGAGAGGTGGAGCTGTCCAAGAGGGACAGTGATGAGGATATCTATATCGCAAGGGCGGGGAAGCCTGTAATTGGGTATTTAAAACAGAATGCATTTGAGGACGACAGCCTGACGATGGAGCAGGAGGTGCGTAAGGCTTTTTCCGACCTGCTTCAGATGAAGGCAGAGATGGAACGTCTTGTGGAGATCATGGGAAAGGAGAATGAGGAAACTGCTGTTTCCCGTTACGTCAGACTGGAAGAGCGGTTTGCTTACCTGGGCGGCTATAGTTTTGAAAAGGAATATGAAATAGTAATAAAGAAGCTGGGATTTTTACCGGAGGATAAGCAGAAGAAGCTGTCCGAATTTTCAGGCGGCCAGCAGACGAAAATCGCTTTTGCCAGGATGTTGTTAAGCAAGCCGGATATCCTGCTTCTGGATGAGCCGACCAACCATCTGGATATGGCCACTATCAGCTGGCTGGAAGGATATCTGAAAGATTATGACAGGGCGGTGGTCATTGTGTCCCATGACAGGATGTTCCTTGACCGGGTGGTGGATGTGGTCTATGAAATTGAATATAAGACGGCAGTGAGATATCCCGGCAATTACTCCGCATTTGTAGAACGCAAACGGCTGAACTGGGAAAAACAGAAGAAGGATTACGAGCTGCAGCAAAAGGAGATAGAACGGCTGCAGAAGTTGGTGGACAGATTTAAAAATAAGCCCACCAAGGTGGCGATGACCCGTTCCAAGCTCAAACAGATTGAACATATGGTAAAAATCGATGCGCCTGACAGATATGATTTGAAAAGCTTTCATGCGGATTTTCAGCCGGCAAGGGAAAGCGTTACGGACGTACTGAGGACGGAACGGCTGCGGATTGGCTATGACAGGCCTTTGGCGGAAGTGAGCTTTGAACAGAAAAAGGGGCAGAAAATAGGAATTATAGGGGATAACGGCAGCGGAAAATCCACGCTGCTGCGTACGCTTACAGGTCAGCTGGAACCGCTTGGCGGCAGCTTCACCTTCGGTGAACGTACGGATATCGGGTATTTTGAGCAGCAGATGGCACAGTATACCAGCGATAACACGGTTCTGGATGATTTCTGGGAGGAGTTCCCGGATCGGAAGCGTCTGGAGGTCCGTTCCTGGCTGGGAGCATTCCTTTTCGGGCAGGAGGAAGTGTTTAAGAAAATAAACATGCTCTCCGGCGGGGAGAAGGTAAGGCTTGCCCTGGCAAAAATCTTTATGCGGCTTCCCAATTACCTGATACTCGACGAACCGACCAACCATATGGATATCGTGGGAAAGGAGTCACTGGAGTCTATGCTGAAGGCGTATCCCGGCAGCGTGCTCTTTGTTTCCCACGACAGATATTTTGTGAAGGAAATTGCGGATTCCCTGCTGGTATTTGAGGACGGAACCGTTAATTATTATCCTTACGGCTATGAGCAGTATTGGGAAAAATTGCAGGCGGACGAAAAAGAGCGGCAGGGGCAGCAGGCGGAGGGGAAAATACAGTCCGTTGGTAAAAATGCAGACATACCGGCAAAGGGCAGATGCCCGGAGACGGATGCAGTGGACGGCGAGTCTTCGCTCAAAAAGGAAAACAGCCGGAAGGGTTATAATCCGGGGAAAGAAGAAGCGAAGAGAAAACGCCGCCTGGAGCGGTTGGAAATGCTCATTGCACAGAAGGAAGAAGAGCTTGCGTCATATCAGGCACAGTGTAAGGATCCTTCGATTCAGTCGGATTATGAGAAGCTGATGGAGCTGGAGGAACTGTGCGCAGCGGCGGATGAACAGTTGGAAGCGCTGATGGTAGAGTGGGAAGAGAGCGGCAGATGCTGAAAAAATACGGTTATACTTACATCAAGGAAAAAATTCTCCCCCTGACAGATAAATCTGTTTATGATCCCTCCTTATACAGTCAGAGACTAAAAAACGTTGCGAACGTCCTGTTAATAGGGCGGCAACGTTTTTCCTCTTCAGTGCGCCTGGCGGCGCTTGTTTCTTAAAAGTGCAAGTCCTGTTTTTTGCGGTGTTGCAGGGAGTTTACAATAGCATATCCAACCTGTATGGTAATACACTTTAGGATAAGTCCACTTTATACAGCCTGCGCATTCTTTTTCTTTGGTAACACAGCAGAACTTCAAGGCAAGAGAAAAAGCATATAGGCAAGTTGGATAGCCGTATGTATAGGTACATACTTTCTTTCGATATGTTTTTATTATTCAGGAAGTTGGATTTTTTCACCTATTGTCCTTGCGTTATTGATTCGATTAATACAAACAATGTAAATGAATTGTATAATCAAAATCAAAAAGAAATACAACAATACAGGCAGAAGCGGGAACTGGTAGACAAAAAGTGGATTTTCATCCATATTGTTTACTATATTATATAATACAAGACTGGTTCCGGTACCAACTGTCAAAGTAATAAGAATAATAGTCAGGAAATAAATGAAACATTCCATAACATTCATCTTCATAAATTGTTTATCAGTTAACCCTACCGCCTGCAGCAGGGATATATCCCTTTTCCTGCTTATATAACTTGTAATCAGAGTGTTTATCAGGTTAATAAGGCCAAACAGGCCAATTAATGCGGTGATAAAATAAACCACTTTTTTCAGGGAAGAAATACCTGTTTCCTGTATATGCAAAGAATCCTTATAAGACCAGAATTCCATTGGGATACCTGCAGTAAGCCGGTAGACATTCTCTTCAATTCCAGCTAAATCGTTACCATCAGTTTTGATATAAATATAAGTATTAAAATTGCTGACTTCCGGATTGATTTCGGCTAAAAATTCAACTGGCATATAAATAAAATCTATTGCGACACCTTGATGGGCGGCAGCAGTAATTCCCAGGACTGTAAGGGTAAGAATTGTACCGTCTGTTTTTGAAAAGCGGATTTTATCGCCTATCTGTGGATGGTAGGATTCCCATTTTTCCAAGTTGGAGTTCGGATTGTTAATGATAATTCCTCTTTCTTTTACCAATGTCTGATAATCAATGGTGCCCTCTGTTAAATAAGGCTGCAGTTTTTGTCCCTGCCGTTCATCCAAGCCTGTACAGTGCATAAGATAATCAACCGGATCCTGATCCGGCCATGCAACCTGAGTGAAAACGCCTTGCCGGGTACGAACATTTGTAACTCCAGGTATAGAGGTTAAGGAATCTACTAAAGTGTCATCAAATGGATTGTTTACCTGTATAGAAGCCTCTGGGACGGAGTTAAGCTCCTGGCTGTCCTGATTTAAAATAAGGGTTATTTCACTGTCAGGAAAAGCAAGACGGGCGGCTTTTTCTATATTAAAGGAAGCGAGGAGCGTGGCAGAAGAAATAAGCAGTATGCCCGTAAAGCATAAGGCAAGCAGCGTAAGCAGTGTTTTTTTCCTGTTCCTGCTGAAATTTAAACAAGCTAAAGAAAAAGGAGACATCCGGTAACTTTTTTTCCGGTTATGAAAATCTCCTGCTTTACCAGAATCCATGCTGGTTAGTTTTATTGTCTCAATTATAGGAAGGGAGACAGCAATCCTGGCTGGCTTGCGTATGCATAATTTGATGACGAGCAAGAGAACCAGCGCTATCAGTAAGTTACATAAAAGAACAGTTGAAAAATCCCATCCTGCAGGCATCATAAGGTATGCGATGACAGAGCCAAGCAAAAGCCCGGGGGGAATAGATAATATGGAAAGAATACGGCCTTCCATACGTATTATTTTATATAATTGTTTTTCGCTTGCGCCTGCCAGCAAAAAACTTCCATATTCATGTATTTTTGAAACTATGGTGGTATAAAACAAGCTGTAGATCAATAATGCACAGGCAATAAGGATTATGCAACCCGCAGTTAATACAGAAGCCAGCTTTTCAGACAAAGTCTGAGAAGTAGAAATAAAATAAGAAGAACTGAAGAAGTATTTTTGCTGTTCGATTCCGTGTTCCGCCATAAAATCGCTTATAAATTCTTTAAGTTCTGTTTCCGATTTTTGTTCAGAGTTGGTAAAGCGAAGATAGGCAGAGTAATATAAATCGGAAGACACCGTCCGGTTAACAAATTCCCTGGATACAATAACGGTTTCTTTTCTATCTTGAATAGGAGTGTCTACTATTCCCGTTAATTGATACTGACAGGGACCGGTGCCTAAATCCAAAGTTATTGCCTGCTCCACAGAATCAGGAAGGTTCAGCCTTTCAAGTAATGAACTGGAAACCGCTATTTCATCGGTTAGTTCGGGCAAATGACCGGAAAGGAGCTTCACATTATTTAAGGATAAAGCATTTTCATCTATATAAGAAATGTCCAAGGAATAAGATTCATTATGAATTGTAGGGAGAAGGTAAATTTTCCCTATTAATTCCACGTCGCCGCTGTTCTCCAGTATCTGAAATTTTACGTCATTAATTGAAGTAATGCCGGCCTGATATTTTGACTTGATGGAGCGCTCAAGGAAATTGTTATAAAAAAAGGTATTTAGTGTCATGGCAGAGAGAAGGGCAGAAGTTGATATTATGGCAAGTATCAGAACCAGATTCCGCTTCCACTCATATTTCATGACAGACATAGAAATATTGCGGATACAATTATTCGTAATTCTTCTGAAGGATATCATTCCGGTTTCTCTCCTCTCCAATAATTTTTCCGTCCTCAATATAAAGAGTACGGTCGGCAATACGGGCGATCTGTACATTGTGTGTAATCATAATTATGGTCTGGCCAAAGATTTCACGGCTTTTTAGTAACAAATCAATAACATCGGCACTGCTCTTGCTGTCCAGGTTCCCGGTAGGTTCATCAGCAAGGAGGATTGCCGGTTTTGCTATCAATGCACGTGCTATAGCAACCCGTTGTTGCTGGCCTCCCGAAAGCTGAGAAGGAAGGGCTTTCAGCTTCTCTTTTATAGACAGCATATTGATAATTTCATCAAAATAATCTTTATCCACTTCCTTATTATCAAGTTCTACAGGAAGCATTATGTTCTCCCGTACAGTAAGCATGGGAATTAAATTGTAGTATTGGAAAATGACTCCTATCTTTTCCCTTCGGAAGACCGTGCGCTCCTCCTTGCTTAGTAGGGGAAATTCTTTATTATAGAGACGGATGCTCCCGGAATCGGGGGTATCAAGCCCTCCTATTAAGTGGAGCAGGGTGGACTTCCCACTGCCGGAGATCCCGCAAATAGTTATAAATTCCTTATTATTTACAGTTAATGAAATATCATCGACTGCTTTAACCAGATTAGGTTCCGTACCATAATACTTTTTAATGTTATTAATTTTTAATATACACATAATTACCCCTTTCTGATTTCACTTTATGATTACATAAATTGTACCAGTTTTTATATCTATTTTACACAACTTATGTAAAAACAGTGATTTACATTGTTTAATTGGTGGCTTTATGTAAATTATATTACTATACAATTTTCATAATGATGATAGTAATTTGATATGTAAATTAATAAGTTGACAATAGAGGATAACAGACGGGCAAAAGAGACATACATTATTGATTCATATAATATTTTTTAATATATTGATTGTATCAACTAAAAGGAGGTAATGCTTATTTTATCAACCAGTTTTTTTTCCCTGTTTTTGCTTTGCAGTGTGTTTGATAAGATGATATAAGCTTATCCAATTGAAAGAAGCAGGAATCATCATTACTGCAGATTGCTATAATGTACATATTGTTTTGGTCTCCTTCCAGATATAATTTGAAATTATCTAAATTCTAGCATATCTTGAGTGATTATATTAGCTTTGGCTGTCAAATGCATAGTTTTGACTTTACATGTATTTTTAATAGCACGTAAACTGTAAAAATTAAATTTATACATATAAATTGCGGGCGATAAACAGGCTTATAATTAACGTTCAACATAGTTATGCAAGAAAAAATGTCAGTTTCAATGGGTTTTCTTCATTGAATATCTTACAATACTTTATTAATAGTTTCCCTGAACGGCGATATCGAGCAGAAATTAAGAACGCTGTATTATAATACAAGCGTGGAACAGCTTGTTGAGTTCCGTATTATCATCGAAGGAGAGAGCTGTAGATTGGCAGCATAGCGTATGACTGAGGAGACCCTGAACGACACCCAAGACGGATCTTTACCGGTTCGGGATGCGCCTGGAGCTTCCGGGATGCTATGACGGGATAAGGTGGTACGGCAGGGGGCCGGAGGAAAGCTACTGTGACAGAAAAGGGGGAATCCGCCTGGGACTTTATGAGAGAAGGGTATCGGAGATGGAGCACAGATATATGCGCCCCCAGGAAAACGGCAATCACTGTGATGTACGGTTTGTGGAAATCAGGGAAAAGCAGGGAAGCGGGATACGGATAGAGGACGGAAACCGGGATTTTATAAGAAAGCCCCGCCCGGATGTGCCTGATGCAGACTCAAAAGAAGCTGTATGGGACGGTATGAATTTCAGTGTCCATACCTACAGCCAGGAGGCCCTGGACAAAGCGGAACATATCCATGAACTGTCGGATTCGGGGCATAACCATCTGCATGTGGATGCAAAGGTATGCGGCGTGGGAGGCGATTTGCCCGGAATAGCCCTGCTAAAGGAGGGGTACAAAATCCGTAAAAAGGAAGAACAGGAGCAGCGGTTTGTGCTCCGCAGGCTTTCCTGAGGGAACCAGGCAAAGTATTTCCGGGCGCAGTCTTTGTAAGGGGCATGAGAGGATATGGGGGATCCGTGTACAGGGGATGATGCCCATACGACCGGATAAAGTGCCCCAATGTGTTTCATGTTTGACGGTTTGTGCAGTGAATGCGTTTGCCCTGCCGAACCGCTGCCGGAATGGTATCATTTCGTATGGAAAAACTAACAACCGCTGCAAAGGCGGCCAATAGCATGTCAATTGCCCATAACGGTGTATAGCCAAGGCCCATTTTAACGAGCAGGCCTCCGAGAAAAGAACTGACAAAGGCGCCGATTTGGTGTCCGATCAAAGTAAATCCATACAGGACAGCCATTTTCCCCGAGCCGAATTTACGGCTGATAATGCCGGATGTGGGAGGCACTGTGGCATCTCCGCTCAAGCCGAGAAGCGTTGCCTGGATAAACGCGAAGGGAATTGTTTTTGGCAGGAGAAGGAAACCAAGTGAAACCAAAATCCGTACAGTATAGACACCTCCCAGAACCTGTTTCAGGCGGAATTTTGTGCCGAGAAATCCTACGGCCACAGCGCCTGTCATGGTGGCGATCCCATATACAGTCAGCGAGAGGGAAGCCATTCGCCCCGGTATCCCATAGGACAGATATTGGGAGAAAAGATGGCTTTCAATAATAGACATGTGAAAGCCGCAGGTGGAAAAGCCAAGCACAAGCAGGCGGTAGTCTCTGTCCCGCAGTGCATTTTTAATAATGACGGAAAGGGATTCTTTGCGGATCGCTTCATTGTCTGGAAGGATAGTATGGGTTTTATTCGTATTTCCAAGCCACAGGACAACCGGTATCATGATAAGGAATGGGACAGCGGTTACCGTCATGGTCAGATGAATGCCAAAATTGGAGATAAGCGCCTCCAGCCCGGGAGACATCAGGGCATCGCCGATCCCGGCACTGGCCTGTACAATGCCGGAAACAACCGCCGCCCGCCGTTCCCCGAGTACCGGCGTGATAGCTCCCATTACGATGCCGAAGCAGAGGCCGGTGGTCCCAAAAGGCAGGATCAGCCCGAAAAAAAGGAAAAGCGGGAAAAAATTCCGGCAAAAAGGTGTGGCCGCCAGACCGGTGATGGTAAAAAGGATTCCCAGAAAAATGACAAATACGTTTGACTTTTTGAGCGCCAGCATTCCCAGGAGAGGCTGGGCAAATCCATAGACTAAAGCCCCGGCCCCAATGCAGAAGCTGATTTCCGCATAGCCGATACCTGTTACCGGCAGGAGGCCGGTCATCATAATCCCATAGTTATCATGTACACCCTGCATTACGCCGTGTACAAGACATGCCGCGGCAACAATCACGACTATCTGGAACAATTGCTGCTTTTTTTTGATTTCCTGTTTCATAAGTAACCATCCTTTTTTGTTTTTTGGGTTGCCGGATTTTCTTCTGTGGATTATAATACATCCATATAAAACTTATGTAAAATTGAAATAATTTAAGATACATTTCAATTCTATTGAAGTATTAAGAAAGGGAAATCCCATTATGGATTTGAAATATCTGCATACCTTCCGGACAATCGTTGACGAAGGGGGATTCAGCAAAGCTGCTGAAAAACTGGGTTATACCCAGTCAGCCATTACCTTTCAGATTGGCCAGCTGGAACAGGAACTGTCCGTCCGCCTTTTTGAAAAAATCGGCCGCCGGATGGTTTTGACAAAGGCCGGGGAGAATTTGGTGCCTTATGTGGATGAGATATTGCATTCGGTAGACAAACTGCGTTTTTTCGAAGATAATCTGGCGGACTGCCGGGGGGATTTACGGGTTGGCATAGCAGAAACGCTTCTGTGCTACCGGTTTCCTGCCGTTTTGAAAGACTTTCACCGGCAGGCGCCAAAGGCGCGCCTGCTGCTGCGTTCCATGAATTGTTATGATATTCGAAATGAGCTTTTAAACGGAACCCTGGATCTGGGGGTGTTTTATGAAGATGTGGGAGGTTTTGGCTCCAGCCTTACCGTGCACCCTATGGGCAGTTATCCGCTGATATTGGTTGCATCTGCGGCAACCAAAGGATTATACCCGGATTTTATAACACCGGACAGAACCATTCCCGTCCCGTTTGTCATTAACGAGCCAAACTGTATTTTCCGGCAGATTTTCGAACAGTATCTTAGGGATAAATGCATTACGCTTGATCATACCATTGAGCTGTGGAGTATTCCCACCATCAAAAACCTTGTGAAAAACGATGTGGGAATTTCCTTTCTGCCCGCTTTTACCGTGCAGGAAGAGTTGGAAAACGGGGAGCTGGCCCGGATTCCCGTCTCCATTTGCGGAAGATCCATTACGGCCGTCTGCGCACATCATAAAAACAAATGGATCAGTCCGCTGATGCAGCTGTTTATGGATCTTTGCATGACATTATCTTGAAATGGCAGACGGAGCGGAAGCCGCCGACGGCCTGTACCTCGTTTTCAGAAGAAAGAGGTACAGGCCGTTGCGTTTTTTGGGGCATTGCCTTATAATATAAATTTAATATGAGCAAGGTAGAACCGGCCGGGCCTTCCGGGGACAGGCAGAAACGGCAGGCGGTTACCTATTGCAGTACTTTTTCCGGTATTCATTCGGCGTCATATCATAGAACTTTTTAAAGAAGCGGATATAGCTCCTGACATCGTTATATCCGATGGCCTCGCTGATGGCATGTATGGTTTTTGCACCGGCTTCCAGCATGGGCAGGGATTGGGTGGTCCGATAATAGTTGAGATATTCGGACAGGGTTTTACCGGTGGAAAGCTTGAACACCCGGTTCAGATAGATGGCGCTTACCCCCACATAATCAGCGACCTGGGGAATGGTCAGCGGCTCGGAATAATGGGTTTCCAGATAATGGACGGCCTTTCTGATATAGGTGTGTGATTCATCGGAGATTTTGCCCTCGTCATCAATGAGATTGGACATGCATCCAAAGAAAATACCGTCGCATTCATGAACAGACTGGGCGTTGGTAAGCTTTCCGGTGCATTCGGTCAGAAGGTTCTCTTTCACATCTATATTCAATTCCAGAAGATTTTTAACAATGGTGCACAGAGCGATTCTTGTCAGCCGTTTGGCTTCCTCCAGATCTGTTTTCTCCGGCAGATAGCGTTCGCAGAAGGTATTCCCCAACGTTTTCAGCAGGACGGAATCTTTGTTGATGATGCATTGGGTAAAGCTGGTGAGCAGCTCCAGGTCGATTGCGGACGTGTATTCCTCCTGGCTGCTGAAGGAAACAAAATCATCCGCATCATCCGAGGTGAAAATAAAGTTCCGCTGGGCGAGGTGCCAGGCCTGGTAAAGGCGGGGATCGGAACGGGAGCAGAGAACGATTGAAAACAGCGGATAGAGGGAAACGCTGCTTTTCAGGTTGTTTTTTATCAGGGTACATATGTTCAGAAGCTCTGTCTGAAGATCCGTCCGGTGATCCGTATTCAGAATGACGGCAATGACCCGGTTTTCCGTATAAAGGCTGTAACAGTTCCCCAGGATGGAAAACGCATTCACGGCGGTATTGCGGAGGACAAGCTTGATCTGCTCCTGACCGGCATAGGTTTCGATTTTTTCCAGCCCGGGCAGTGAAATCAGGATCAGGACGTAGTTGTCATATGGAAAAATGATCTCATTTGCCCCGTATTCCTCGGTGATTTGTTTCAGGTCTACATAGTCATAGAGGATGCCGCGCAGCAGCTGTTCCCGGATGAGCTGTTTGTTTTCCTGCATGATGAGGTTGATATTGGATAGCTGGCCGGAAATGCTGTCCAATGCGGAGCTTAACTGGGAATATTCATCGGGAGACGGACTGGCGGTTTTGGTATAGGGGGTAAGACCTATTTTGGTCATCAGCTCATCCACCGGCCTGAGCATGAGCAGGGTATAAAAAACGGACAGCAGAAAGGCGGCTGCCAGGACGCCCAGATACACCAGAAAAAGCGGCAGCAGGTCGGAAAGGATCATCCGTGTTATCTGGGAATTTGTCACATAAAAACTGCACTGCACATCGGAATTGGTGACAGACGAGTATTCCCTTCTGCCGGGCAGGAGGGAGGCGGTGTTTTCTTCCGTTGCTTTTGTATAATCCCATCCCGTCATAGCATCAGGGGCGGAACACCAGATCAGATGGCCCTCAAAGGATACGACAGCGGGATAAGGAGAGCCGGAAAGCGTTTCGGCGATCTGTTTCTGAAGGGTTTCCAGGGAGAGGGAAAAGGAAATATACCCCTTCCTGTGAGTTTCGTACAGGGGAAGCTTGCGGATATAGGTGAGCATATCCATGTTCCTGGAGACCCCGTAATAACTGGTGCTGGCTTTATGGAACAGCCACATATCATCCGTATTCATGTTGTGAAGCAGCTCCACAAAATCCGGTGCGAAATAATCGCTGTAATGGTATATGCCGTTGTTGGAATCATAAATACGCTGGGGTTTCTCATAATAGAGGGCGATGGTTTCGTAATGATACAGGGAGGAAAAAGGCTCCAGATCGTTTATCATCCGGGAAAGCTGATCTACTGTAGGGTTTTCATGGTTCAAAATAAGCTCCACAGAAGGCATGGTGCCCAAAAAGACAGCACTGTTTTTCGTGCTGCTGATTACCTCCTGGAAGGAATAGGCGGCACGGCTGGCCTCCGTTTCCAGAGATTCCCGGAAGCCCAGAAGCTTTTCAAGGGACAGGGTAAAACCAATAAAGACAAAAAGCGACGTAATGCAGATAAGGAGGAGCTGCATCGAAGAACGGAACTGCCTGGACTTGAGGATGTTCTTCCATTTATGCTTGTTTTCCGGTTTGTTTTTTAAAAAGCCCATCTTGTATTCTCCTTGCCTAAAGATAACTTCATTATATCTGTCATGCAAATTTTGTCAAATTGCAAAGCCGCCGAATTGGTGTATATGCACAACAAAAAACAATACATAGTAAGCTTTCGTGTATATATTTGTGATAATTAATGGCAAAAAATAAACTATATCCGCATAATCAGGTTGATTTTTTGCCATTAACGGCGGATTTACCGTAAAAAAAGGATGGATTGGATTCCTTGTATGAAATAATGTTTATTTTTTGTATTTTTTTAACCGTTTCCTGATTCTATAATGAAAGCAGTTGGGAGATGTGCATAACGAAAAAGCTGAATGATGCTATGTGAAATGCATTATGCACAAAACTGACGGAAGAAGATATCCCGAAGGCTTGGGAGATAGGAGGGCAGGGTGGAAGAAAAATTACCTGTAAGGAAAAAGGGGCGGGATGCGGGAAAGCAGGGGGCTTCGCTTCCCAAGTATATATGGAAACATAAATACCTGTATCTGATGCTTGTCCCGGCATTAACCTATTACATTATTTTCTGTTATATACCCATGTATGGGGCGAGTATCGCATTTAAGGATTTTAATCCGATGGTGGGGATTATGAAAAGCCCCTGGACAGGATTTGATGTATTCAGGCAGTTATTCGGAATGGATAAATTTTACTCCGTTTTCTGGAACACACTGCGGATCAGCATAATCCGTCTGATTTTTGGATTCCCGGTCCCTATTATCGTAGCGTTGATGTTAAATGAGCTGCGGGGACAGAAGCTGAAAAAAACGGTCCAGACCGCGATCTATATCCCCAATTTCATATCATGGGTGGTGCTGGGCGGTATTCTCACCAATCTCCTTTCCATGGATTCCGGGATTGTGAACGGCATCCTGCAGAAGCTGGGATTTGCGCCTATCGGCTTTTTGACGGATGAGAGGTTTTTCGTTCCGACGATGGTGGTTTCCATGATATGGAAAACCTTTGGCTGGAACACCATTATTTATCTGGCGGCCATGACGGGGATTGATCCCCAGCTGTACGAGGCGGCTACGGTGGACGGTGCCAACCGCTGGCAGCAGCTGCTGCATATTACCCTTCCCTGTATCCGGTCCACCATCATAGTGATCCTGATTACACGTATCGGAGGTCTGATGCAGGCGGGTTTTGAACAGATATTTGTCCTGTATCACCCCGGTGTATATGGGGTGGCGGATATTATTGACACCTACGTTTACCGGATGGGCCTTCAGGAAGGCAAATTCGAGCTGGCGGCGGCGGTGGGCCTGTTTAAATCGGTTATTAATTTTGTACTGGTTGTCATTGCCAACAAGGCGGCACGTATGGCGGGAGAGGAGGGGATCTATTGATGAAACCGGCTCAGATAAAGAAAAACACAAACACGGGAAGTCATATCAAACGGTCTTTGGGAAGCCGGATTTTTGATGGAATCAATATCAGTATCCTTTTGCTTCTGGCCCTGGTTACCTTTTATCCCTTCTGGGACTGCCTGGTGGTTTCCATGTCTTCCCTGAAAAGCTACCTGTCCACCAATATCCATATCTGGCCGGGAGAATGGTCCTTTGAAGGGTATTCCTATATGCTGAAAAACATTGACCTGTGGATATCGTATGCGAACAGTATTTTTATTACAGTGGCCGGGACGCTCATCAATATGCTGATCACCATTATGGCAGCGTACGTATTATCCAAAAAGGATCTGCGGGGGCATCGTGTGCTCATGTTTCTGGCGGTATTTACCATGATGTTTTCAGGCGGCATTATACCCACCTATATCGTGGTGAAGGATCTGCACCTGATGAACAGCCTGTGGTCGATGATCTGGCCTACCGCAATCAATACCTATAATCTGATTATCCTGCGCAATTTCTTTTCGGATCTTCCGGCGGAGCTGGAAGAAGCGGCGCTCCTGGACGGCTGTACGGATATCGGGGTCCTGTTCCGGATCATGCTTCCCATATCCAAGCCGGCAATTACGACGGTCGCCCTGTTTTATGCGGTGGATCACTGGAATGACTTCTTCTCCGCCATCATGTATATAAACAGCAGGGCTAAATGGCCTCTGCAGCTGTTCCTGCGCTCCATGCTGTTTGAAAACGATGCGGCGTATTCGGGAAGCGGGGAAAGCCTGTTTTTGCTGGGACAGCCGATGAAAATGGCGGCGGTCATGCTGGCGGTTATCCCCATTATGTGTGCTTATCCGTTTTTCCAGAAATATTTTACCAAAGGGGTAATGATGGGGGCCGTGAAGGGCTGACAACTATGTGTAACAACGGAACTTTTTTGGAAGCTACCGGAAGAGTACCGTAAACAATAGGAAAGAGAGGTATTTATTTATGAAAGCGAAACGAATTATGGGACTGTTCCTGGCTGTCTCCCTGGTGGTGTCAATGACAGCCTGCGGAAGCGGCGGCAATGAGACGGCCGCTACGCCGGCCGCCTCCGAACCGGCGGGCACCGCGCAGGCTTCCGGGGATAAGGCGGAGGAACAAAAGCAGACCGAAGCGAAGGATACGGGCGAAAG
Source organism: Lachnospiraceae bacterium (assembly GCA_022845955.1). GTDB lineage: Bacteria > Bacillota > Clostridia > Lachnospirales > Lachnospiraceae > Eisenbergiella. Next base: position 4,743,102 of record AP025576.1, on the reverse strand, counting down.
GGTGCCCATCCGATGGCTGACCACAGGCGATGCCGCGGCGGCGGTAATCAAGGACGACGACAGGATTATTGAAGAGATCAATAACAGGCTGAATATAGACCTGACGGTAGAGATCGTGCCTGAGGGCAATGTGGAAAAAGTAAATGTGGCTATGGCATCCGGGGATTTCCCGGACGTGGTGACAGGAGCTTATGGAACCTCAGCCACCCAGCAGTGGATCGATGACGGGATGGTTATCCCGCTGAATGATTATTTTGATGCCAATCCCGATGTGAAAAAATGGACCGACGAGTATGCCTGGTCTGCCATCGACGGAAAATTTTACGGCCTGCCCTTCATTACCCAGTATAATGCGGCAAATGCGCTGATTATCATGAGGCAGGACTGGCTTGACAATCTGGGGCTTGCCTATCCGGAAACACTGGATGACATGAAAACCGTACTTACGGCTTTTACGAATGACGATCCGGATGGAAACGGAAAGAACGATACTTTCGGCTATACGTCCTCCAAAGTAACGGGACCGGATGCGGTAGGGCCGTTTGACTGGGTATTCTTTGCCTATGGCCTGAAATACGCGGACTATTCGCTGGATGAAAATGATAATGTAATCGCATGGTTTGAGGATCCTTCCTTTGTCCCGGCCATGAAATACATCAAGGATCTGTGGGACAGCGGCCTGATTGATCCCGAGCTTATGCTCAATGACGGCACGAAGAAAGAAGAGAAATTCTATCAGGGAAAAACCGGTTCCGTACTGGTGCCTCTGTTCCGTCATGTTACCCGTCATGAATCAAGCGTAAAGGAACTGTTCCCCGATGCCACCATCAGCTACGGACTGCCCCCCAAAGGGCCGGACGGGGCAAGCGGCCTGAATAAACAGGGAAAGGGCGGCATGATGACCTGTGTGACCGCAGCCTGCAAGAACCCCGACAAGGCGGTGGAATTTGTGAATTTTATGGTCTCTGAGGAAGGAAACAACCTTCTGCGTCTTGGGATTGAAGGCATCCATTATACGATGAACGGCGATGAAATTGTATTCAATGAAGAAGAGAGGGCCAAAGATGCCTTTGCGGCGGACGGATGGGCACATGCGCTGGCCTGGGGATCCTTCTACTGGCCGTTGGAAAGCGGATATATCCCCGCAACCGATCCCAACCGGGAACAGGCACTGGAAACCGTGAAGCTTGCAACCGAATGCCAGGTGGAAAACCTGATTAAACAGAAAACACCGGTGGAGATAGAAAATGCTTCCGTGGCAGGTGATGTATTTACCCAGTATTTTACAGATATGCTGCAGGGCAAGATCGATATCGATGAAGGAGCGAAAAAACTGAGTGAAGCATGGCGTACACAGGGCGGGGAAAAGATTCTGGAATCTGTCAATGAAGTATATCATGCAGCTAAATAAACGGCAATCAGGCAGAAATTGCAGGAGGAATACGGCGGAGGCGGGAGTTATATTCCCGCCTTCCCGGACTGCGGCAGGAGGCGGATACGTATGAAGGACAGACCCAATATGGTATTTATTCTGGCGGACGACCAGGGCGCTTGGGCAATGCATTGCGCGGGAGCAAAGGAATTGTATACGCCGAATCTGGACCGGATAGCGGAAGCCGGTATGCGGTTTACGGATTTTTTCTGTGTGTCCCCGGTGTGCTCCCCGGCCAGGGCGTCGCTGCTCACGGGCACCATTCCCTCCGCCCACGGCGTGCATGACTGGATCCGAAGCGGTAATGTGGACGCGGAGAAGTTCGCCGCACAGGGAAAGGAAAACCCTTATCAGGGAGGCTATTCCTGGGAGTGGAAACCGACGGATTACCTGGAAGGCCAGCTGACCTATCCGGCGCTGCTTTCCGGGCAGGGCTATCAGTGCGCCCTTGCGGGGAAGTGGCATCTGGGAGACAGTGTGCGGTGCCGGGAGGGGTTCTCCCGGTGGTATACTATTGCGTTGGGAGGCTGTTTCTATTATCATCCCGATATTGTAGAACAAGGAACGATCACCGTCAGGCATGGCAGTTATGTGACGGAACTGATCACGGACAAAGCGCTGGAATATCTGGAGGAGATGGCAGGGGAGGAACAGCCGTTTTATCTGTCGGTCCATTATACGGCACCCCACTCTCCCTGGGGAGCGGAGCATCATCCCGCCAAATGGACAGCATATTACCGGGATTGTACGTTTGCGGATATCCCGGATATCCCGGATCACCCGGACATGACCACCGGCCCGGTATATGGGACGTCAAAAAGAAGGGAAAACCTGACCGGTTATTTTGCGGCAATAAGCGCAATGGATGAACAGATAGGCCGCCTGCTTGACCGGCTGGCTGCATTGGGGCTGGACAAAAACACGCTGGTAATCTATACTGCGGATAACGGTATGAGCATGGGCCACCATGGAATATGGGGGAAAGGAAACGGCACCTTTCCCATGAACATGTATGATACGGCGGTGAAGGTTCCGTTTCTCGCCTCCTGGCCCGGCCATATCCCGCCGGGGCAGGTATGCGGCGAAATGGTGAGCGCCTATGACGTATTCCCCACGCTTCTGGAGCTGGGCGGTGTTTCCGCTCCCGGAGGCAGGGCTCTTCCGGGCAGGAGTTTTGCGGATCTGCTGAAAGGAACGGATACGGACAGAGGGGATAACGCAGTGGTGGTATATGATGAATACGGCCCGGTGAGGATGATACGGACCCGGGAATGGAAATACATCCATCGTTATCCCTATGGAAAAAACGAGTTATATGATATGAAGAAGGATCCCGGCGAGGAAATCAACCTGATAGACAAAGAAAGTGCCGGGCAGCAGGTGACAGCAATGAGGCATCAAATGGAACGCTGGTTTCAGACGTATACCGATAAGGAGATCGATGGGGCAAAAGAAGGAGTTACCGGTTCCGGTCAGCTCTGCCTTGCGGGAACATGGGGAGACAGGAAAGAGATCTATGCCCCGCAGGGAAAATAGGAAAAAGCAAGTTGTTTGAAAGCAGGTACAGGAAAGAAAGGAGGGGCAGGTATGGCAAAACGGCCTAATTTTATTTTTATTTTTCTGGATGACATGGGGTGGAAGGATCTGGCCTGTACAGGAAGTACCTTTTATGAAACACCGAATATTGACAGACTATGCAGAGAGGGGATGAACTTCGCAAACGCATATGCGTCCTGTCCGGTATGCTCCCCTTCCCGGGCCAGCTTCCTGACCGGGAAATATCCGGCAAGGCTGGGAGTGACAGACTGGATTGACATGGGAGGTTTCACGCATCCGCTGCGGGGCAAGGTCATCGATGCCCCTTATATCAAACATCTGCCCGCCGGGGAATATACCATAGCGCAGGCGCTCGCAGACGCCGGCTATGCCGCCTGGCATGTGGGAAAATGGCACTTGGGAGGTGAAGAGTACTACCCGGAAAAATTCGGCTTTGAAAAGAATATAGGGGGCTGTTCCTGGGGACATCCCCACGAGGGCTATTTTGCCCCCTATGGAATCCATACCCTGCCGGAGGGGCCGGACGGGGAATACCTGACCGACCGGATCACGGATGAGGCTATCCGCCTGATTAAGGAAAAGGACGGAAGGCCCTACTTTTTAAACCTTTGCCATTATGCGGTGCATGAGCCGATCCAGGTTAAGGATAAGGACAGGGAAAGGTTCGAAAAAAAAGCGAAGGAGCAGGGACTTGACAAGGTGACTGCTATCGTGGAAGGGGAATATATGCATACGGAGGATAAAAAAGGCAGACGTGTGGAACGGCGTGTTGTCCAGTCCGATCCTTCTTATGCGGGCATGATCTGGAATCTGGATGAAAATATCGGCAGACTGCTGCAGGCGGTTGAAGAAAGCGGGGAAGCGGACAACACGGTAGTGGTATTTACTTCGGACAACGGCGGCCTTTCCACCAGTGAAGGCTCCCCCACCTGCAATCTGCCGGCCGTGGAAGGCAAGGGCTGGATGTACGAGGGCGGAGTCCGGGTTCCGCTGATCATCCGGTATCCGGGTACGATCCTTCCGGGGACGAGATGCGATGTGCCGGTGACGACCACAGACTTTTTCCCGACTTTCCTGGAACTTGCAGGGCTTCCCCTGCAGCCGGAGCATCACAGGGACGGCGTCAGCCTTGTGCCGCTGCTGAAGGGAAAGGCACTCCCGCCCCGGCCGCTTTTCTGGCACTATCCCCATTACGGAAACCAGGGAGGCACGCCGGGATCTTCCGTAGTGTTCGGCAACTATAAGCTGATTGAATTCCTGGAGGATGGCAGCACACGGCTTTACAACCTGCAGAGCGATTTCAGTGAAACCCATGATCTGTCGGAGGAACAGCCGGAAATAAGAGAACAGCTGCTGCTTCTCCTGCATGGCTGGCAGAGGGATGTCAACGCCTTGTTCCCGGCGGTTATACGGTCCGGTCTGACCGGTAACGGGAAACAGGAGGATTTTCCATATGGTATTTCAGGGAATTGATTTTCATAACGTGGACAGTCTGGTAAAACAGGAGCAGGGATATGCCATGCAGCGCGTTCCCGATTGGATCCGGCTGCAGTTAAATGAAAGCGCCAGGGATCAGGTGAGTTTTAACGGTACCGGAGTGGAGCTGCGTTTTAAAATCAAATCGGGAGAGGCGGTTCTGCACCTGAAGGCGGAGCCGGGCAGCGAGGCCATGACCGCATATATCTATTACGGATCTTTTCAGGGCGGATGGCAGAACTCCAGCAAAACAATCGGTACACAGGAAACCGTACTATCCATTCCCGGGCCGGAGGAACCCGGAATCCTGCACAGGATAACCAGGGACTGCGGCCTCCCCTTTAACCCGGAGGTGGTACGTGTGGTACTTCCTTACGGACGCTGTTTTTTCCTCGGCGTGGAAGGGGAGGTGGAGCCGCCCGGACCGGAGGATCTGCCGGACAGAACCTATCTGGCGTATGGCTCATCCATTACCCATGGCAGTCTGGCGCTGGCGCCCCCCTGCTCTTATCCGTTCCGGATCGCGCAGAAGCTGGGCTGCGATTATCTGAATCTGGGATATGCCGGAAGCGCTTTCCTGGAAAGAGAGATGGCGGAATATATCGTAAGCCGGAAGGACTGGGACTTCGCTTCCGTGGAAATGGGAATCAACATGCTGTATGGGGATTTTACCGTGAAACAGTTTGAAGAGAGGGTAGAGGCTTTTGTTAAGGTGCTGTCCCGGGAGGAGCGTCCGGTTTTCGCCACCAGCATCTTCCGCTTTAACGGCAGCGGTGCGTTTCAGGAAAGAGCGGAGGTATTCCGGGAAATTGTGAAGAACTGCGCGGAAGGAAAGCTGATATTTACGGATGGAACAAAGCTGCTGGACGATCCGGCCTGCATCTCCCAGGATCTCATCCATCCCGGTATTGACGGAATTTACCGGATCGCGGACCGATGGTCCGCTGTCATGAAGAAATATATCCAATGAGCCGGCGGAAGAAACCCGCTGTCGGAACCGTAAGAGGAATGCGGTTTTGACAGCGGGTCTTTTTACGAAAAAAGGCACAGATGCCATGCGCCGGTCAGGTGGTTTCCCGTATCACCAATTCGGGTTTGAGCGCTATCTGCTGGGGAACGGCATCCCCGTTCTGCATGCGGTTCATCAGGACGCGCACTGCGATGGATATCATATCCTCCAGAGGGTTTTCGATGGTGGTCAGGCCCTTGTGGATATAAGCTGACATGATAATGTTGTCAAAGCCCATAATCCCTATATCGTCCGGGACCTGCAGGCCGGCCTCGTCAATCGCCTTAAGCGCGCCGACAGCCATCTGATCATAACCGGCAAAAATAGCATCCGGGCGTTCCGGCCTGTTCAGCAGCTGCTTCATACAGTGGTATCCGCCCTCTTCCGCACGGAAAGTGCCGGTCTTAATAAAGTCTTCGATAACGGGATTCCCGATTTCCTGCATGACCCTGCGGAAGGCCTTCAGCCTGCCGCGGGTCATTTCTTCCCCGATAAAACCGATCCTGGTATAGCCTTTTCCGGTAAGATACTCCACCCCCGCCCGTATCCCCCGGGTTTCATCCACATAGATGGAATCATAGTCCATGTGCGGGTTATACTGGGTGGTGATAAACATAGCGGGGATACGGGTCTGCCGCAGGGCCTGATACACTTCCTCCGTGATCTGCTCCGCGTCATCAGCCACGATGAGGACACAGCGGATGTCCGCTTTTCCGAAACCGAATATATGCCGGATCAGAGTGTCCCTGTCGAAACCGCTTAAACGGAGCAGGACAGAATAATGCTGCCTGGCAAACTGATCGGATGCGATGTGGACAAGATTGGAATAATAACCGGAATTGATTTCCGGGACAATGATACCGGCATCCTTCCACATATCATCCGGTTTCCGGAGCTTGTGCTTTTTATAATTCTGCTCCTCTGCAATCCGCCGGATGCGGAGCCTTTGCTCCGGGCTGATTCGCGGATCGTCGTTTAAAGCCCGTGAAGCAGTTGAAGTACTTACATTGGCGATTGCGGCAATGTCCTTTAAGGTAATCATTGTTTGCCTCCTGTTCCATGGCATTTCTGGCTGCATCGGCAGCCGGCAGGTTAAAAATAGGGAAGCCAAAGTAGTTTCTGTTCGTTTCTCAATGCAAATTTGCATTATATAATCTTATAATAGCCCATTGTGAAGAAAATGTCACTATTATTTATGCAAAAAAAATATATGGGTGAAACAGGCCGTTTACGGTTCACTCCGTACTGTGTATTTACTGCGCGGTACGGAGTGAACCGTAACACAGGCCGGAACGGCCTGCCTGAATGGAGCATAAGGGTTTGCCTTGCGTTTTTCCTGGTTCTTTTCCGGGTCCTCTTTATAGCAGGCAAGAGGATGCAATTCAATGCAAATAAAATATCAAAAGTCTGCAATAAATAAAAAATAATGTGCAAAAATATGCGCAAAAAATATTGACATATGTGCAAATAAAGTATATAGTCAAAGGGAATCAAGGGAAATATAAAACAAATTGAATGAAAAAAGGCTGTTGGGAATGATTTTTGCACAAAAATTGCACAAGGAAAAAGCGGATGGCGGGCAGGAAGCTTCCGGCGCTGCGGGGAGGCTTCGAAGTGCCGGTGCGCGCCGGGTACGCGGACAGGAGTAAGGATGAGGAGTGTCAGAAAAGCGGGATTCGTTTGTTTCGGGGAAGTAAACACACCATATGAACGGCTGAAGGCCAAGCATGATCAGGCGTGGAAGCTGTTGGGTAAGCTGGGCGTGGAAGCAGTGGATGCGGGGATCGTGCTGGATGATCCGGGATACGGCACGGCACAGGAAGCCATTCGGAAGCTGGAAGGCGGCGGTTTCTGCTGTCTGGTAATCTGTGTGGCCGGCTGGATCCCTTCCCACGCGGTGATACAGGTAACGGATCCTTTCCGTCATATTCCTATGCTTCTGTGGGGGCTGTGCGGATGGATGGAAAACGGACATATCGTCACGACGGCGGATCAGGCGGGGACGACCGCCCTGCGTCCTGTATTTGAGGAGATGGGATACCGGTTTTCCTATGTATACAGCACAATGGATCAGGGACACCCGGAGGAGAGGATCGATTCCTTTATCCGGGCCGCATATGCGCTGCAGAGGCTGCGTCAGGCGAAAATCGGCACGATGGGTTACCGTGATATGCTGCTTTACGGAACCCAGTGTGAAGGAACCTCCCTCCGGCATGTCCTCGGCATCGAGACGGAACCCTTCGAAATGCTGGAAATGGTGCAGAATGCAGAGAAGGTATCCCGTGCGGATATCGAAACCTGGAAAACGTATATTGACCGGAACTGGTGCATCCTGAACCGGGATGCAGGAGCGGAGGAAACGGTGGAACGGGGTGTGCGCTATGCGCTGGCGATTGGCAGGAAGGTGGAGGAGAGAGGATACGATGCGGTGACGCTGCTGGATGTGGACGGCATGAAAAAGCTGCTGGGTTTTCCTCCCGCCATGGTTTTCATGCTGCTGAATCGGATATACGGCGTGCAGGTAATACCGGAAAATGACATTCTCGGTTCGGCCACACAGCTTCTGATGCATTTTGCCACGGATCAGACGGTCCCCTATCTGGAATATTATGAATTCTTCAAAGACTGTCTGCTGGCCGGCGTTCCTGATTTTATCCCGGAACCGGCGGCCGACGGGCCGGTCACCATGCTCCCTGCGGCGTTTGGCCTGTTGGATTCCTCGCTGCTGAATGTTTCCAGGGTAAAGCCGGGATATGTCACATGTTCCAGGCTGCTGTACCGGAAGGGGCGGTATGCCATGCATTTCTACACAGGCGATGCCAAAAAGCCTCCTGTCTGGGAAGAGTGCGGCTGGGATGCACCGGCTCCCCAGCTTCCGAGCCTGGCGATATACCCGGATTCCTGTACGGTTGAGGAATTTGCGCAAAAGGTGGGGGGACAGCATACGATTGTCAGCTACGGAAACCATGCGGAACTGATCCGGACGATGTGCAGACTGGCCGATCTGGACGTATTATAAAGCGGCCGGGTCTGCGGCCTGATTTGTACACTGCCCGCAAAAGGGGTCGGTACGGCGGGGACAGGGATAGCATTACATGCAGGGAGAAAGAAAATGACGGGATATTTACTTGGCATAGATGCCGGCACGACTTCGTTTAAACTGGGGCTTTATACGGATAGAGGCGCCGCGGTACATATGGTAAAAGAAGAATACGTTCTCCTGACACAAAAAGCCGGATGGGTGGAATACAAGGCGGAGGATTACTGGGCGCTTCTGTGCAGGCTGCTGCAAAGGCTCCTGGCGGAAAGCGGAATACCGCCGGAACGGATTCTGGCCCTTTCTGTCAGCAGCCAGGGAGAGACACTGATTTGCCTGGATGAATCCGGCAGACCGGTGATGAACGCCATCTGCTGGCTGGATAACCGTTCGGAAAAGGAAGCCGGCAGGATACGCGCCTATTTCGGGAAAAGGCTTGTCTACGAGAAAAGCGGGCAGGCGGATGTGACGGCGACCTGGCCCGCCACCAAGATTTTATGGCTGAAAGAAGAAAGGCCCGATACTTTTAAGCGGACAAAGCATTATCTGCTGTTAGAAGATTATCTGATTTACCGGCTGACCGGAAGAAACGTCTGTGAGGAAAATTTATGGGCCTCCTCCCTTTTGTATGACATCAACCGGGATTGCTGGTGGGGGGATATGCTCCGTTATCTGGGAATTACGGAGGAACAGCTTCCGGAGAGGATGGGCTGCGGCCGGCCGGTGGGGCCGGTGAGCGCCGCAGCCTCCGGGCAGACCGGCCTTTCCGGAGGTACCTTGGTGGTGACCGGCGCGTTGGACCAGACCTGCGGAAGCATCGGGGCCGGGAAGATATTCCCGGGGGAAGTGACGGAAACTACCGGATCCTGCCTGGCGGTGAGCGCGGCGGTGGAAGGGTTTGTCCCGTATTGTGAGGAACGGCCCGTCACCTGCCAGAACCATGCGGTAAAGGGCCGGTATACCATCCTTCTCTGGTCCCAGACGGCGGGTATGGTGCTCAAATGGTATGCGGGCTGTTTCCTGCACAGGGAAGCCCTGGAAGGGACTGACATATACCGGCTGATTGACCGGGAAGCGGAGCTGGCCCCTGCGGGAAGCGAAGGGCTGGTAATGCTGCCGCATCTGAGCGGGGCGAGCAACCCGGAATATAATGCGATGGCAAGAGGGGTATTTTACGGCATGACCCTGGGGCATGAGAGGAAGCATTTTTCAAGGGCGATCCTGGAAGCGGTGGCTTATATGCTGCGGCGGAATGTGGAACAGATCGAAGGGATCGGGGAGACGGTTTCCGGCATCTATTCCATGGGGGGCGGTGCCAAAAGCGATATCTGGTGCCGGATCAAGGCGGACGTCACCGGAAAAAAGGTGGAAACCATACCGGTAAAGGAATGTGCCTGCCTGGGAGCGGCAATCCTGGCGGGTGTGGGGGCCGGCATTTTTCCCGATATTGACAGCGCCGTAAAAAGGGTGGCCGGGGTTGGACGGGTTTTTGTACCCGCACAGGAGAACAGGGCCGTCTATGACCGTTCGTTCGCCGCCTATATTGATTTGTATCATGCACTGGAGCCGGTTTTTGGCAAATACGGGAACTGACGGGGATTAGCCGTTCGGGCAGGTCTGCATAGGGAATGCGGACCGTAAGAAAACGTGGCGGAAAGGAACTGTTATGGAGAATACATTACGGATAGGCTGGGCATCTGCGGATATTACGCCGGACAGGCCGGTATATCTGGCGGGGCAGATGTACGTGAGGGTGAGCAAATTTGTACATGATCCCATCACCGCATCCGCGCTGGTTATGGATAACGGCGATCAGCAGGCCGTGTTCGTATCCATGGATACGGTGGCTGTGCCCGACTTCCTCACGGCGGAAATACGGCGCAGGCTGGCAAAGAGAAAGGGGCCGGCCCCGGATAAGGTCAGCCTGTGTGCGACCCATACCCATACCTCCAGCCGGTTCAGTGTTGTGGGGAATGAAACGCTGGCAAGGTATATGGGAAGTGACAGGCTGGAAACGCCGGAGGCCCCGGAGAACATCCTTTGCGGCGAAGAAGGCAGACAATACCTGTCGGACCGGATCGAATGCCTGATTATGGACGCATGGGAAAACCGCAGGGAAGGAAGCGCCGGCACGGCGGAGGATTATGCCGTGGTAGGCTTTAACCGCCGGCCGGTATTTGGAAACGGCGATCACGAAAGTGCGAGGATGTATGGGGACTGTTCACGGACGGACTTCCTGCGGTTCGAAGGAAGCACGGATCCGACGGTCACGATGCTTTATACCTGGGATGAAGCCGGGACGCTCACCGGCGCAGCCGTCGCTGTCCCCTGCCCGGCCCAGGTGATGGAGCTGCATTCTTTTATATCCGCGGATTATTGGCATTATGCCAGAAACCATATCCGGGAAAGGCTGGGGAATATCCATATCCTGCCTCTGTGCGGGGCGGCGGGTGACCAGAACCCTTTGGATCTGGTGCGTATCAGCAAGGATAATCATGAGGAGCTGCTGCGCTGGAGCGCCCAGGAGGAGGAAGTTTTCCGGAACCTCGACATGACCGGAACCTGCGAAGCCATCGGGGAACGGATTGCCGAAGCCGTTGTGCGGGGATACCGCACAGCCCTGGGAAGAAAAGGGAGCCGGCCTGTGTTGGAGCACCGCATAGTACATAAGGAGCTGCCACTGCGGACCGTGGGAGAGGAAGAATACCGGGAAGCGGAACAAATCATCCGGGACTTCCGGGGCCGTTTTACGGAAGGAAAACGCATGGGCATTACCGATCAGTTAAAGCTGTATGGTCCTGTCGGAATAGCCGAACGCTATGCCCTGCAGCAGAAAAGCCGTACCTTTCCGGCGGAGCTGCATATCCTCCGCCTGCAGGATTCCGTGTTTGTCACCCATCCCTTTGAACTTTTTACGGAATACGGGCTTCGTATCCGGGCCGGCTGCAGAGCGCGGAATGTCTTTCATATCCAGCTGTGCAACGGTTATGCGGATTATCTGCCAACCCGTGCGGCGATAGCGGGGGGATCCTACAGCAGCGAGCCGGCATCCACCTATGTGGGGCCGGAGGGAGGCGATTTGCTGGCGGCCTTGCTGATTGAAGAAGCAAACCGGCTGTTCGGCAGATAGCCGGATGTAATCGTTCAGATAGGTCTGGACGGTTACGGAAAGGAGGTTTTGGCAGCGATGATTTTTTGCAGGGAAAAAATAGAAGTACAGTCGGAAGGACAGCACCCGACCTTCCATAATATTACGGAACAGGTAAATGAGATTGTGAAAAAGTCCGGCGTCCGCAACGGTATGGTGACTGTTTATTCCCACCACACCACCTGCTCCGTCATGGTGCAGGAATGCTCTCATGACAGGACCTATTTCGGCCTGGAATATCTCCAGCAGGATCTGTGCAATATCATGGAGCGGCTGGTACCTACCTGCCGGGTGGAAAACCAGTATCTCCACCCCGGACCGAAGCATGTGGAGTTCGGGGACAGTGTGGGAGAACCCGGTCCCTGGACCAGCCTGAATACGGATGCCCATTTACGTTCCTGTTTTTTCGGGCGTTCGGAATGCATCGCAATCGAAGAAGGGAAAATGGATCTGGGGGAATTCGGCTATACCTATTTCATCGACTGGGATCAGGTCCGTGCGCGTAAGCGGGTGGTGCAGGTGATGGTTATGGGAGAGTGAGAGGAGCCAGGATGAAACGGAAGAATGTGCCGGTTCCGCCCTTTTTTGAAATCGGGCCGAAATCGTATCTCTACGGAGATGATATTTTAGAATTGGCCCTGGCAGCGGACAGGGCTTCCGAAAAATACGGTGTGGATATCATCTTTACCACACCCTACACGGAAATACGCCGGGTGGCGGAAGCGGTGAAAAGGCTGTTTGTCTATGCGCCCCATATGGATTTGCTGGAACCGGGAAGAGGGCTTGCGGATATCCTGCCGGAAGCGGTGAAAGCCGCCGGTGCCGCGGGCGTCATGCTGAACCACTGTGAGAAGCCGCTGAGTCTGGGTACGCTGGAAAAAACCATCCGGCGGGCGCACGGGATCGGCCTTGCCGTAATCGTGTGTGCCGATACCATCGCGCAGGCCCGCGCAATTGCCTGTCTGGAACCGGATATCATTGTGGCGGAACCGGAAGCGCTGATAGGATCCGGGCAGGCGGGAAAACGTTCCATGGATTATGTCAGCGCTTCTATCGACGCGGTGCATAGCATCAATCCTCATATTCTCGTGCTGCAGGGGGCGGGGATTACAAGCGCAGAGGATGTGTATCCGCTTATATACCACGGGGCGCAGGCGACAGGGGCTTCCAGCAGCATCGCCAGGGCAGAGGACAGGGAAGGTCTGATTGATGAAATGATAGGTGCGGTGCGAAGAGCGGCGCAGGACAGAGAGCGTAACCGTTCAGACAGGTAGTAAATAAAGGAAAGGGTATGGTCCCGGAGGATGGAAAAAGCACGGAAAGAAACGGTTCAGAAGGCATGGCGTATGGAAGCCGGGGAGATAGGAAACATAGAATCCTACATGGATTATGAAGCACTGGATCGGGCGGTCTGCCTTCTGGCCGGGGCAAAACGGATCGCGGCCGGCGGCTGCGGCCATACGGGCATAGCCTGCCGGCATCTGGCACATCTTATGTGCTGTATTGACCGTCCGGCGCGTTTCCTCACGCCGTCGGAAGGCAATCACGGAGGGATGGGTTTCCTGGAGGAGGGAGATGTTCTGGTCCTGGCCTCCCGCGGAGGAAAAACAGAGGAATTGCTGCCGATGCTTACGGCGGCGAAAAGGAAGAAGGTCGCAATCATAACGGTAACGGAGAATACGGATTCCGGGCTGGCCCGGGAGGCGGATGTGGTTCTGCCGGTACGGATAGGCAGGGAAACGGATCGTTTCAACAGCCAGGGAACCACCAGCTTTGTTGTCATGTGCGCTTTATTTGATGCACTGCAGGCAGCGGTGATGGAGAAAACCGGCTTCAGGGAAGAGCAGTTCGCACAAAATCATCCGGGAGGTGCCGTAGGGGAACAGCTGAAAAGAAAAAGGGAGCGGGAAGCGGAATACACTATAGATTTTTCAAAAGCCTGCGGCAGGATAAAACCGATGCACGGAGTCAATAATGTCCCTTTTGTTCCGCAGGACTATGGAAATTCAGGCTTATTCCAAAAAATGGCGGAAGCGGGTATCCCTTTTTCCAGGCTGCATGACACAGGCGGTGACTGGGGCGGCGCCCACTATGTGGATATTGCGAATATCTTTCCCGATTTTGATGCGGATCCGGAGGATATCGGCAGCTATGATTTTGCATTTACCGACAGGCTTATGGAGGAAATCACAGCATATGGAATGGAACCCTTTTACCGGCTCGGCTGTTCCATTGAGAATCTGCAGCATATCAAAGCCTATCACATATATCCTCCCCGGGACAACCAAAAATGGGCAAGGATCTGTGAAGGCATCATACGGCATTACAATAAGGGCTGGGGAAACGGATACCATATGAACATCCGCTACTGGGAAATTTGGAATGAGCCGGACAACATGCCGGACGCTGCCGAGAATCCCATGTGGAAGGGGAGCATGGAGCAGTATTTTGCCCTCTATGAAACGGCGTCAAAACATTTGAAACAGGTATTTCCCGAGATAAAAATCGGAGGCTATTCCAGCTGCGGTTTTTATGCCTTAAGCGCGGCGGATTATTCCCAGGTCGCCCATTCCTCGTCAAGGGTCGGATATTTTGTGGAATTCTTCCACCGGTTCCTGGACCATATTACCTCCCCTGCGCATTCCTGTCCCTTGGATTTCTTCTCCTTCCATAGCTATGCGGATATCGAAGATAACGTGAGGTATGCGGGATATGCCAGGGAACAGCTGGACGATTACGGGCTGGAGGGGACAGAATTGATTTTTAATGAATGGAATGCCGGAACCGCCCTTCGCGGGACGCCGGAGGATGCAGCCAGGATTGCGGCAATGATGTGCGCGCTCCAGGATACGCCCATTGATGCCTGTATGTATTATGACGCATGGGCGGGCAGCAGCTATTGCGGCCTGTTCGATCCGGTCGGAAAGACTGTTTTTAAAGCATATTATGCATTTGTCTGTTTCAATGCGCTGTACCGATTGGGCACCCGGGTAAAGGTGGAGGGCATGACGGAAGGGATATACTGTATGGCGGCCGCAAATGACGGGCAGGGAGCTTTACTGCTGGTAAACCTGACCGGAAAGGAAATCCCGCTGCACATCACGGTGGAGGGAATCACCGGAGAAAAGGGCTGCGGCGGGAAAGACGGCAGCCTGTGTGCACAGCTTTACCGGACGGACACAGAGAATGAATACCGGCAGTCATGCCTGACCGGCGGGGGGAATTCCTTCCGGACCGAAGCCCTGCCGGATGCCGTATATTTATTTACGTTCCCGAAAATGCGGAACCGGACGGAGATTTCCGATATCCGCGGTTAAAATATAAAGGAGGGTTCAATATGAGAAAGGGATACAACAAGATTCTTGCGGCAGCGCTGGCGCTGGCGTTAACGGGATCACTTATCGGGTGTTCCGGCAAAACGGCGGAAACCCAGACAGATACCGGCTCAACCCCACAGCAGACGGAAGGAACAAAAGAGGCGGACAGCGCGGCAGAAACGGCTGCAGAAGCCTTAGGGATAACCTTCCCTCTTGCGGAGCCGGTGACCATGAGTATGTTTGCGGTGTCCGCAGGCTATACGGGAGCGGAGCTTCCCGATGTGCTGGCGTTCCAGGTGGCGGAAGAGAATACCAATGTCAAATGGGAAGTGACTTCCTGCCTTCCCGCGGATCTGGATGACAAGAGAGGGCTGCTGCTTTCCTCAGGAGATTATCCGGATGTACTTTTTAAATCCTTTATCAAACATAATGAAATCGAAAAATATGGCTTCCAGGGTGTCTTGCTGCCTCTTAATGACCTGATTGACCAGTATATGCCCAACCTCAAGAAGCTTCTGGATGAAAGAGATGCATGGCAGTATATTACATCCTCCGACGGGAATATCTATTCCCTTCCCACTCTCAGCCGCAGAGTGCCCGCAACCATCCTCTTGTGGCAGAATATGCGCTGGCTGGAAGCGGTAGGAATGGAAGAGCCTACAAATATGGAAGAGCTTTATCAGGTCCTGAAGGCATTCAAGGAACAGGATCCCAATGGAAACGGGAAAGCGGATGAAATCCCTTTTGAAGCCAACAATTCCGTTCCCCCGATTTATCTGTTCCAGTACATGCTGCCCATGGACTTCAATACCTTCTGTGCGGTTCAGAACGAGGAAATCGTATATGTGCCCAGAACCGAGACGTATAAAGAGTTCCTGTCCTATCTGGCGAAGTTCTATGAAGAAGGCCTGCTGGATAAAGACTGTTTTTCCAAGACTATTGACCAGCAGTATGCAGAAGGCCCGTCCGATGTGTATGGCTATTTTTACAGCTGGTCGCCAAGTGAGACTGTAGGTTCCGAGTTAAGCCAGGGCTATGACTATATGGTTATGACCCCGTGGGGAAAAACAAGCGTCAGCTCCGATGCGGGTGTGTCGGAAGGCGCTATGGTAATCACGGATAAATGTGAAAATCCCGAAATCGCTGCAGCGTGGGCGGATCAGTTTTACAGTGAAGAAGGGGGCATCCTCTCCGTTATGGGGGTGGAAGGAAAGACCTGGCAGTGGAGAGACGACGGGAAATGGGATTATATCGTAGGAACCGAATATGGCGAGGATGAATCCACGGTGCGGGATAACACCACATTACAAGGCTCCGCATATAATCCCATGGTATGGCCCCAGACCTATTACAACGATCAGTACCGGGATGAAAGCAACGTGTCAGGAAGCTCGGAAGAAAACAGGATTTCCAGCCTCTGCGCCGATCCCTTCCCTTCCCTGAAGCTGACGGAGGAGGAATCCAAACGGATCGTGGAAATTAATACGGATATCTCCGACTATGTTATGGAATATCTGGCCGAGGTTACTACCGGCAAAAAAGATCTGGAAGCGACCTGGGACGAATACATAAGCCAGCTGGATGCCATGGGCGGTAAGGAATACGCCGACATCTACAACGGCGCATACCAGAAAATGGAGAAATAAATAAGCGGCGGTTTCCGGATACAGGAGTACGGGCTGCCGCACCGGAGGGGTTGTGCGGCCGGTGCGGCAGCCACGGATGAATGACAGAGTGAGGACGGGAGATAACATGCGGAGAGGAAAGAATCACAGGGAGGCGGCGGAAAACAGCAGGCAGCCGGCCGTAATTCCCCAAAAAAGCTTCGGCGAACGCCTGCGCAAAGATGTTAAAGGAAACTGGACGTTGTACCTGATGGTGCTGATCCCATTGGCATACCTTATCCTGTTCTGCTATATCCCCATGGGAGGAATCCAGCTGGCCTTTAAGGAATACAACGTCAAAAAAGGAATCTGGGGAAGCCCCTGGGTTGGGTTTTATAATTTCCAGCGCTTTTTCAGAAGCTATAAATTCACCATGCTGTTAAAAAACACCATTCTGATCAACGTTTACAGTCTGGTGGTGGGCTTCCCAATCCCTATCATTTTTGCCCTGCTGCTGAACTACCTGCGGCAGAAACGTTTCAAGAAAACCATACAAATGCTGTCCTATGCCCCTTATTTCATATCCACGGTGGTGATGAGCGGTATGATCATCATTTTCCTGGATCCCAATACCGGCGTCATCAACCGTATTCTCCAGCTGCTGGGGATGGAAGCGGTTAACTTTATGGGGGAAGCGAAATACTTCAAATCCATCTATGTCTGGAGCAGTGTATGGCAGGGGATGGGATGGGCCTCCATCATCTATATCGCGGCGCTGTCCGGCGTGGATTACCAGCTTCATGAGGCGGCTATTGTGGATGGAGCCACCAAGCTCCAGCGGATTCTCCATGTGGATCTGCCTTCGATCAAACCCACGATCATAATGCTTTTGATCCTGCAGATCGGATCTCTGATGAGCGTGGGCTTCGAAAAGGTATTCCTGCTCCAGAACCAGCTGAACATGAGCGCCTCCGACGTGCTTTCCACCTATGTGTACCGTGTGGGCCTGGTGGATAACGATTATGGTTATTCCACGGCGGTGGGACTTTTTAATTCCTTGATCAACATGTTTTTACTGCTTATGTCAAACCAGATTGCCAAACGGACAATGAACGAAAGCCTGTGGTAGGAGGAGGATAGGGATGGATAAGAAAAACAATGCCTTTGATGTCACCAATCTTTTCATAATGATAGTGCTGTTCCTGCTGTTTGCCTGGCCCCTGTGGTTTGTGGTCATCGCATCCTTCAGCAATCCGTCGGAGGTATGGAGGGGAAATGTGATTTTCCTGCCGAAGGGTTTTTCCCTGGATTCCTATAAAGAAATACTGAAATACAAGGAAATCTGGATCGGATACCGCAACACCATATTTTATACGGCGGCGGGTACGGTAATCAATCTGTTTATGACGGTCTGCATGGCCTATCCCCTTTCCCGCAGAAAGTTTATGCCCAAAAACATCCTGATGGTCATCTGTATGATAACCATGTATTTCAGCGGCGGCCTGATCCCAAGCTATCTGGTAGTCAAAGGGCTGCACATGGTGGATACGGTCTGGGCTATGATGATTCCGGGCTGCCTGTCCGTCTATAATATGATCATTATGCGCAGCTATTTCGTAAACAGCATCCCGGAGAGCCTGGAGGAAGCCGCCATCCTGGACGGAGCCAATCCCATCCAGTATCTGGCCAGAGTGGTTCTTCCCCTGTCCAAGCCGGTAATCGCCGTCATTGCCCTGTACTATATGGTAGGCCACTGGAATGATTTCTTTAATGCGCTGATTTATATCAATGACAAGGATCTGCTGCCTCTCCAGACCTTCCTGCGCAATATCCTGGTGACGAATACGGTGGGCAATGTGAGCCAGACACAGAACCTGAATCCCGAAGCGCTGCAGAAAAAAATCTATCTGGCGCAGACGATTAAGTACAGTGCGATCATCGTTTCCACCCTTCCGGTTCTGTGTATTTATCCTTTTGTGCAGAAATATTTTGTAAAAGGTGTTATGATAGGGGCTATAAAAGGGTGATCATGCTGCGAAAGCCGCGGCATCCCTGCGGGGCTGCGGACGGCGGCGGAAAGGACGGTAAAATACGGAAATGGAACTGTTATTGGATACGGCGAATGTGGAAGAGATCAGGAGATGCACAAAAGGGTATCCCCTCACGGGAATTACCACGAACCCTTCCATCCTGGCAAAGGAAAAAAGAAAATTTGCACAGCAGATGGAGCTGGTACGGGAAGCGGCCTGCGGCCTGCCCCTCCATGTGCAGGCCACCGGCGAAACGGTACAGGCGGTGCTGGCGGAAGCAGAGGCTGTCGCAGCGGTATACGGGAAAAATACCTATATCAAGGTACCTGTGGACCGGGAGGGCATCAAGGCCATCCGGGAACTGAAAAGAAAGGGGTTCGCCGTCACGGCTACGGCTATCTATACCAGGGAACAGGCCTTTCTTGCCGGAATGGCGGGCGCGGACTATGCGGCTGTCTATTATAACCGCATGCAGAACCTTTCCCTGGACAGCAGACAGGTGGTAACGGACATCGTATCTATGTACCGCATCCATGGAATCGAAACAAAGGTACTTGCCGCCAGCTTCAAAAACTGCGGACAGGTACTGGAGGCCGTCCTTGCAGGGGCACAGGCGGTGACACTGCCTCCGGCGGTGCTGGATGCCATGGTGGATAACGCCCTGATAGATAAAGCGGTTTCGGATTTCCGGAAGGACTGGACGGAAATCAACGGAGAAAAACGGATAGACGAAGTGCTGACGCAGTAGAATTCTGTGTCGGCACTTCTTTTTTGGTATATATGGGGCGGCTTCTTTCTGCTATAATAAAAAAGATCGGAATTGTAAGGAAAAGGAGAAGGAAAGCGATGGCTAAATATGATGTGGCGGCCTATGTCTGGCCGGCTTATACGCCGGATGAACCGAGAACCAGGATGTTCTGGCCGGAGGGAATGGGAGAATGGCAGTCTGTAAAAAACAGTGTCCGGAAATATGAGGGGCACAGCTGGCCGAGAAAACCCCTGTGGGGGTATGTGAACGAGGCGGATCCCTATGTGATGGAAATGGAAATCGAAGCGGCTGTGGATCATGGCATCAATACGTTTATCTATGACTGGTATTGGTATGATGGGCGGCCGTTTCTGGAAAACTGCCTGAATGACGGCTTCCTGAAGGCGAAAAACAGGAATAAGATGAAGTTCTTTCTGATGTGGGCCAATCATGACGCCAATTCCCTATGGGATATCCGGCTGTCGCGCGGGCAGGACAATGTTATATGGCGGGGAGCCGTGGACCGGGCGGAATTTGAACGGATTTGCCGCCGGCTCATCGGAACCTATTTTAAACAGCCTAATTATTATTGTATTGATGGGAAGCCGGTGTTCATGATATATGATTTAACCAATCTGGTAACCGGGCTTGGCGGTTATGATAAGACCGCGCAAGCCCTGGGCTGGTTTGAGGAAGAAGCCAGGAGGGCCGGCCTGGCGGGCGTTTATTATATGCTGACCATGTGGAGTGAAAAGGCGATGAATTATTCCGGCGTGGACAGCCATTCCCAGACGACGGGGATGGAGGTATGCAGAAAACTGGGATTCAAAGGGATGACCCATTACCAGTTTGTACATTTCGCGGAAATAGACAGGGATTATGAAGCGATCCTGAAGGATGCGGAGGCGGAGTGGAAACGGATTGAAGCCAATTACCAGATTCCATATTATCCTCATGTTTCCGTGGGCTGGGATAACAATCCCCGGTTTCTGGATTTCCGCCCCGGCGTGATGAAGAACAATACCCCGGAGGCGGTGGAAAAAGCATTCCGGATGGCAAAGGCTTATGTGGACAGCCACCCGGAACAGGCACCTCTGATAACCGTCAACAGCTGGAATGAATGGACGGAAACGAGTTATCTGGAGCCGGATGATTTGTACGGCTATGGCTATCTGGAGGCGGCCGGACGGGTATTCGGCCCGCAGACGGAGAAAAAAGAGGAATAAGAGGCTTGCGCAAAGCCTTTTTAGGAAACAATCCTGACATATCTTTAGGCGGCGGTTTTATAGAATACCTGTAACCGTTTCGGCAAAGCGGAGGACATCATCCGGCGCGTCCAGGCTGTAGAGCAGTCCGTAAGGGATACTGTAATCCCAGTTTACGGGGATGGTTACCAGACCCGGATGAACGTCCTGCCAGCATTCAATGGTGAGCAGGACGTTCCCGGTTTCCGCACAGCGGTTGAAAACCGACAGGTCATAGAACCGGGGCGTATCCTCTATCTGAATCTGCGGATGATGCCTTTCCAGGTCATTGCGCAGGAAATCATTCACCCCCGAATCCCCCCGTTCCACCATCATCAGCGTTTCCCCATATAAATCTTCGATATCGATACATGCCTTTCCCGCCAGACGATGCTTGTCCGATACGGCAATCATTTTTTTATATCTGCCAAGGGCAAGGAAACGGCAGCGGGAAAGCCATGCTTTGGAGTCGCATACCCCGATCAGAAAATCAAATTTTTCCCCAAGCTGTTCGATCTCGGAGAGGATCCCCTCGTGATTGTCCTGGAAGGATACGAGGTGCAGCTTGTAGTCCGGGAAACTGGCATTGACACGATACCATAAATCCATAAAGGGCCTTGCCGGGTTTAACAGGGAGGTACCGATACAGAAAGTGGTGTCCTCCGTATGCAGGGCTGCCCTGGCGCTTGCCAGGGATTTTTGGGAATAGTCTATCATGAATTTGGCGTCTTTATAAATGACAGCCCCTGCCGCCGTCAGACGGATGCCGGAGGGCGTGCGTTCCATCAGCTTGATATCCAGATGCTTCTCCAGCGCATTGATCTGCTTCATGACCGCGGTGGGGGAGATATACAGACGTTCGGCGGCTTTGGTAAAGCTGCCGCAGTCGGCGGCCGCCAGAAACGTATCCAGTATGGGATTGTACATAGAATGTCCTCCATGGTATAAACTTCAGGTTTATACCATGGTAACATATAGGAGATTCAAAAGCAAGAAAGGGTAAGCTATAATACAGATAAAACCTGGTTACTGGTAAGATATGCATATCCGCGGGGGATCAGCTTTAGCGGGAAAGCAGAAGGAGGAAAAAGGATGGCCGGATTACTTGCATTTTTTTCAAGAGGTGATGAAAATTACGTGAATGGGGAATTAAAGATGCTTGAAACAGGAAACACGGAAGCGGCGGCAGGTATCATTCAAAAGTTAACAGGAGCGGACAGCTTCAAGATTGAGCCGCGGCAGCCGTATTCCAAAGACTATAATGAATGCGTTGCCCAGGCGCAGGCGGATCAGAGACGGGATGCCCGTCCGGAGCTTACGGCGTATCCTGAGAGCTTGGAACCGTACGATGTTATTTATCTGGGGTATCCCAATTATTGGGGAACCATGCCGATGGCGGTTTTTACATTCCTGGAGCATTTTGATTTTACCGGGAAAACGATCAAACCCTTCTGTACCCATGAGGGAAGCGGTTTGGGCAGCAGCGTTGCGGATATTAGGAGGCTGTGCCCTCAGGCTGCGGTGGAAGCCGGGCTGGCAATCCGCGGAAGCAGTGTGTCCGCGGCTGAGAAAGATATAGCGGAATGGGTTTGACGTGCCGGGAATCCGGCAGCAATTGCCGGAACAGAGGATATGAACATATGGAAAATCGGACAGGCAGAGAAGAAAGGAAAAAGCAAACATGGAATATATAAAACTGGGGAAATCGGACATAGAGGTATCACGGCTGTGTGTAGGCTGTATGAGCTTTGGAGATCCGGCAAGCAAAATGCACGCATGGACGCTGAATCCGCTGGAGAGCGAAGCCATTGTCAGGCATGCGCTGGATCTTGGCATCACCTTTTTTGATACGGCAAATTGCTATTCGGCTGGGACGAGCGAAGAGTATCTGGGAAAGGCGATCCGGAATAACATAGCGAGGGATAAGGTGGTTATTGCCACAAAAGTATATTTTAATGAAGGGAAGCTTTCAAAGGATGCGATACCGGCAGAGGTGGAGGGATCCCTGAAAAGGCTGGGGACAGATTATATAGATCTGCTGATCATCCATCGCTTTGATTACGGCACACCGATAGAAGAAACCATGGAGGCGCTGCATAAAATGGTTCAGTCAGGCAAGGTCCGTGCCATCGGCGCCTCCGCCATGTACGGATACCAGTTTATGAACATGCAGCATGCAGCAGAAAAGAATGGCTGGACCCAATTTGTTTCCATGCAGAACCACTATAATCTGCTGTACCGTGAGGACGAACGGGAGCTGATCCCGATCTGCAGGGAACAGGATGTGGCTAGGACACCCTACAGCCCGCTTGCGGCAGGGAGACTGTCACGGCCCACCTGGTCTGCGGATACCCTGCGGAGCAAAACGGATGTGACCGCAAAAGGGAAGTATGACAAGACACAAGAAAGCGATATGGAAATCGTGAAACGTGTGTCACGGACCGCAGAGAAAAAGGGAGCCACCATGACACAGATCGCACTGGCATGGCAGTATGCAAAAGGCGTTGCAGCTCCTGTTATCGGCGCCACAAAAGCGGAATATCTTGATGATGCCGCAGGCAGCCTGGAAGTGGCACTTACGCAGGAGGAGATCGCCTTTCTGGAAGAAGCTTATGTGCCGCATGCTGTTGTGGGGGCCGTCGCCGAAAGTCATACTTGACTCTCCCATTGTGTCAGGGTGTATGGTTTCCTTGCAGAAGCGAATTGCTGCAAATCGCATAATAAGGAAAAGCAGGGAGGATACCATGACGCAGAAAAGAATAGAAATACCCCATCATCAGGATGATTATGAATGCATGTGGAACGGGATAGAGGATCTGTATATCCGCGATACCGGAGAAAGACTTCCGCCCAGTTTCTTCTTCGTCCTTTCCGGATTCGGATCGTTCTGTTATCTGAAAACAGAAAAAGCCGAACAAAAACGCATGGTGGCACTGGGGGATGGCCGCACGAAGAAAATGTATGAGTTTCTGGCGCCTATCGTCGGATTTGAATACAGGCATTATGAATACAGGACATTTGAAAAGGCGTTAAGCAAGGCAAAGTCCCAGATTGATTCCGGCTTTCCCTGTGTGCTGGGCGCACTGGATATGTATTATCTGCCTTATTACAAGAAGCTGTACCATGGCGGACACATACCTTTCCACTATGTTCTTATGGTCGGATATGACGATGACAGGCAGTGTATTTATGTGCATGACTGCGGCTGTGAAAGCGTGCAGGAGCTGCCATACGACGAGCTGCGGCCTGCCTGGGACTGTTCCTATCCGGGGCTGTCAAAACCGAATACGGTCTGTATCGTCCGGATGAACTCCGCGAAGAATAAATATGAGATTGCCAGGGAGGCGCTCGCCGCGAAAGGTGAGCTTTTCCTGAATCCCCCGGCCGGTGTTCTCGGCATCCGTGGTTTTGAAATGTTCGTGAAGGAACTGCCGGATTGGAAGAGCCGGCTTACAAAAGAGGACTATGATAATCTGCTTCGCCATATGATCACCTTTTTCGGCACCGTGCCGACCGTTCCGAATGCCCTGCTGGGTATTCAGGAGCCGGATTCCGTGGCATTCGGCGGCGGTTTTGACAAAGCGGGTCTTGTACTGCATATGCTCGGCCGGGAGTATAACGATGAGGCTATGACAGAAGCCGCCGGAGAGATCGGGAGAGGAGCTGCAGTGACAGAAGAAATCAAAGATATTGTTGTGGATTATCTGACGGGAAAAAACGATAATACCGATGAGCTGCCCGGCCATTTTGCACAGGTATGCCGGATTATGGAGAGCGGTTTCCGGATTTTGGGGTATGGTAATAAAGCCGGATTACGTGAATAATAAGGCGATTGTCCGCCCGACAGCGGCAGAAATGGAAACAGATTCGCACGATGATAAGAAATAATTATCATTATATAAAAATATATAAA
Organism: Lachnospiraceae bacterium; assembly: GCA_022845955.1. Lineage (GTDB taxonomy): Bacteria > Bacillota > Clostridia > Lachnospirales > Lachnospiraceae > Eisenbergiella. Next base: position 4,718,587 of record AP025576.1, on the reverse strand, counting down.
TTTACTTTATCCATCTCTGATTGTATAATCTGGGAGAAAAAAACAAATGAGGTGGATCATGGAATTTATCAGAAAAAAAGGAAAAGGTATCGGATTATGCTTCCTGGTTGCATTGTTATGCTGGCTGCTCGTCAGGCTGGCAGGTGTACTGGAGGTGGTAGGCGCACCGGTGATTGCGATCCTCACGGGAATGGTGCTGGCTGTAGCCATGAAAGACAAAACGGCTTACCGTGAGGGGATTGCGTTTACATCTAAAAAGATTCTTCAGTATGCGGTCATTCTTCTGGGCTTCGGCCTGAATCTGGCAACGATTGGAAAAGTGGGAATGACTTCGCTGCCTATCATTCTTTCCACTATCAGCACATCTCTGGCAGTCGCCTTCCTCATGTATAAGCTTCTAAAGATTCCGGGAAAGACTGCTGCCCTGATTGGGGTTGGTTCCAGCATCTGCGGCGGATCGGCAATTGCGGCCACCGCACCGGTAATCGATGCGGACGATGAAGAAATCGCCCAGGCCATTTCGGTCATTTTCCTGTTTAATATAATAGCGGCATTGCTTTTTCCCACAATGGGCGGCCTGCTGGGGCTGACAAATACCGGCTTCGGCCTTTTTGCCGGCACTGCGGTCAATGATACGTCTTCGGTAACCGCAACGGCATCTACCTGGGATACCCTGCATGGCACGAACGGCGCAGTGCTGGAATATGCAACGATTGTGAAGCTCACAAGGACGCTGGCTATCATACCGATTACACTGGTGCTCGCTTTTGTGAGGATGCGCAGGGAAAAGAAGGAAAACCGGGTTGAGGGCACGGCAGTGAGCCTGAAATCCATATTTCCCATGTTCATCCTGTATTTTGTAGGGGCATCCGTTATAACGACGGTTATCACTTCTGTCTTTTCCGGAGCGGCGCTGGAGGCCGCCAATGGGGTATTCGGCTTATTGAAGCAGCTGAGCAAGTTCTTTATAGTTATGGCTATGGCGGCGATAGGGATGAATACGAATGTGGTGAAGCTGGTCAAAACCGGAGGTAAGCCAATTGCATTGGGAATTACCTGCTGGGCGGCCATCACTTTTGTGAGCCTGACCCTGCAGCGGTTACTCGGGCTTTGGTAAAAGTAATTGGCACGGTATCAGGCGGCATCCGCCGCTTTGACAAGTGCGGTTTAGGAATTGTCTTTGTACCAGGGTCTGTCCGCCGACGCATAGCCCGTCAAAAGTATAACCGGGCGCTTTTTAATGACGGCCCTTCTTTTGCCGTGTCATGAAAAGCTCCTCCTGACATCCCGTTTCCCGGCGGGATGTTTTTTTTGTTGTATATTTTTATGTTTACGTATGGATTATGGTAAAAATTGTTAAAAATGCTTGAAATTTTACGGGGGGGGTATAATTGCTTTATTAAAAACGCCGAAAAGAAAAACATTTGTGCGTTTTGCGATCTGCGCGCCCGGATACCGGTTGGGAGCCGGATGCAGGATTCTTTTAACACTTTTACAAGGAGGGCACTAAAGTATGAAGAGAAACGTTTTATCAATGATTCTTGCAGTAACAATGGCGGGAACCCTGCTGGCGGGATGCGGATCCGCGGGCGGCCAGCAGACCCCGGCAGCAGCGGCGGATACCGGTGCGGCGGCTTCCGAGGTGCCCGCAGACAGTGCAGCAGCGGAAACGGGAACAGCCGGAAAGCAGACAGACGGAAAAAATGTACCGGAACTGACTTCGGAACCGCTCACGATTACCTTATGGGATATTTCTACGGAAGATCCGGGAAAAACAACAATGGAAGGCGCAGTACAGCGGTTTATGGCGGACTATCCCAATATTACCGTGAATCAGGTGCATCAGCAGAATGATAATTATAAGCAGCAGCTGGTGGTTGCGATGAGTTCCAAACAGGCGCCTGATATGTATATCCATTGGGGCGGCGGCCCTATGGCTGAATACTATAAATCCGGCTTTGTGAATGATGTTACGCAGATGTTCAATACCTATGACCATCCGGATTTTATTGATGCGGCAATCGCACAGTCCACTTACGACGACAAGGTGCTTGCGATTCCGTTCGGCGGTTTGTCCGGATGCGACATTTTCTATAACAAGAATATATTTGCAGAGGTCGGTGTGGAGGTACCGGAAACCATCGATGAACTGGAAACCGTGTGCGATAAACTGACAGAAGCGGGCTATGTCCCGTTCGCACTGGCCAATGGTTCCAAGTGGACAGGCTCCATGTATTATATGTACCTGGTAGCGCGCCATTCCGGAAATGAAGAATTCGACGCAGCTTACACGCAGGAAGGCTCTTTTACCTCCGATGCGTTTATCTGGGCCGGGGATAAAATCCAGGATTGGGTTAAGAAGGGATATTTCCCGGATGGGGTGAATTCCCTTTCCACGGACGACGGGCAGGATAAGGCGCTGCTGTATGATAATACCTGTGCGATGATGCTGCATGGTTCCTGGCAGGTGTCCGGGATCCGGGCGGATAATCAGGAATGGTACGATGAAAATATCGGCGTTTTCCGCTTCCCGGAGGATTCTGAAGCCGCGGCAGAAGGAGTTCCCCAGAATGTGGAAATCGGTACGGCTATTGGAAACGGCTTCTCCTTTAACTGCTGGAATGCGGACGGCTCCGTTGACCAGACCAAGCTGGATGCCTGTTATGTGCTGGCAACGCAGTATTTTAATGATGACACGTATAACCAGAGGCAGCTTGATAATGGGACGATTCCTTCCATCAAGGGGTTCGAAAATACCATCGATGATGCAAATATGAAAGTGGTGGCGGACATCTTCTTCAATGCCTCCAATGTGCAGCTGTGGTATGATCAATATCTGCCTGCATCGGTGACGGAGGTTCATAAGGATTGTATGACGGAACTGTTCGGACTTCAGAAAACACCGGAGGAAATCGGGCAGGAACAGGATGCCGCCATGAAAGCATCCCTGGCGGAATAAGCTTTGGACGAGAGGCATACTATCCCAAACGTTATCGGCACTCTGAGGATGGCCTGCCGGAAAGGAGAGAATGTGAATCATAGTAAGAAGGCGGTTGGCCTGGCTAAAACGAGAGAAAAAAGCACGGCAGTAGCAGCTGTGGTATTTCTCCTTCCTGCCTTGCTTTTAATAGTTATATATATGATTTATCCGGTTATTGATACCTTTGTCATCAGCGCTTACAGCTGGAACGGTATATCGGCCGACAGAATCTACATAGGATTACAGAACTGGAAAACACTGGTTCTGGATAAATCCTTCTGGTCCGCATTCGGCCATAATGTTGTAGTCATGGTTTTTTCCATTCTCCTTCAGATCCCTTTGGGAATGCTTCTTGCCACATTTCTGGATGCAGGGGGCAAACGGTTTAATGTTTTTAAAACCATATGGTTTCTTCCTTATCTGATGAGCTCCGTGGCAATCGCTTTTTTGTTTACCTATGCGCTGGCGACAAACGGCGGGATCTTTTCTTCCCTTGCTTCCTTATTTAAAGGAAGCAAGGTGACCGTGGATTTGCTGGGGAAGAACCCCCATGCCCTGTTCTCCGTAATAGGGGTTATGGCATGGCAGTTTACTCCGTTTTATATGGTTTATTTTATTGCAGGATACGGAAATATCGATACATCGATTTATGAGGCGGCAGTGATTGACGGCGCCACGAGAGGCCAGTATCTGCGGACAATAGCGATTCCCCTGCTGGGGCCTATCTTTAAGACCGCATGCACCATGTCGCTGATCGGTTCCTTAAAATATTTCGATATGATATGGAATATGACCGGCGGCGGTCCGGCGGGGGGAACCGAGCTGATGGCAACCTATATGTATAAGCTGTCCTTCCAGCAGTTCAACATGGGCTATGGTTCCTGCGTGGCAGCGGGAATGTTCCTTCTGATTACGGCCATTGCCCTGCTGTTCCAGAAGATCTTTGTGGTAAAGGAGGACTATTGAGATGGACAAGCAAAAAGAGGTTGACTACAGGAAAGAAAAACGCAAATCCCGCATTGCCTGGGGAATTGCCATTTTCTTTGCATGCATATGGCTGGTGGTTACGCTGGTGCCGTTTGTTTTCATGGTTATGAATTCCTTCCGCAAACAGTTTGATATGCTTTCCCAGGGGGTATTCCATCTTCCGGATCCCTGGTATTTCCAGAATTATGCGGAGGTTATGACACATGGCTTCTTCGGCTATTTTTTCCGCAGCGTGTTTGTCGTTGCCGTTTCCCTGGTGCTCATGCTGATGATTTCTGCGTTTGCGGCTTACCCGCTTTCCCGGATGAAATTCCGGCTCAGAGGTATCACCTATGCCGGTATCGTGGCTATGATGTCGGTCCCCATGCATGTGACGCTGATTCCTATTTTTAAAATGACCACAAATATGGGACTGTATGACAGCCTTCAGGCACTGATCGGGCCGTATGTTACCTTTGCGCTTCCGATGTCGGTATTTATCCTGACCGCTTTCATGACCACGATTCCGAAGGAGATTGAGGAATCCGCCGAAATAGACGGCTGCAATAAGTTCCGGAATTTTTTCTCCATTATCCTGCCCCTTTCCAAATCAGGGCTGTCCACACTGGCCATTTACAACGGGGTATCCATGTGGAATGAATTTGCTTTTGCCAATACGCTGCTGCAGACCGCATCCAACAAAACGCTTCCCCTGGCGCTTGGACAGTTCAAAGGGGAGCATTCCCTGGATATTCCGATCATACTTTCCGTATTGGTGCTGTCGGTACTGCCTATGATCGTACTGTTTATTATCTTCCAGGACAAGCTGGTAAAAGGGATGATGGCGGGAGCTGTGAAAGGATAGGTGCGCCTACTCCTCCGGTTCCGTTTCCCGGTACTCGGTGGGGGTCATGCCGAACCGTTCAATGAACAGCCTGTTAAAATGGCTCCTGTTAGTATAACCCAGTTCTTCGCAGATTTCCCCCACCCGTTTGTCCGTATTTGTCAAAAGATCCGCGGCTTCTTTCAGCAGAAAGGAACGGCTGTAATCGGACAGGGTCTGCCCGGTATGCTTCTTGACCACCCGGTTGATGTAATCGCTGTTATAATTTAGTTCCGCTTCCAGCTCGCTGCGGCTGATCCGGCCCTTTCGGTTCTGCAGCAGCTGGGATACCTGGTAGAAAAGCCGTTCTTCTTTGGAAATTCTGGTCTGATGAGCCTGGATATGATAATTTTCCTCGTCGCCCAGCATGGCGATAAAACGGCAGAAATAACCCCGCACCATATAATTTCTTCCGGAACGGCTTTCGCTCAGTTCCAGCACAAGGGCATTGATCAGCCGGTAGAAATCATCCGGATCAAAGCGGGTTTTTCTTCTGAAATCAATATATTCCTTCGCACTGTAAAAGGAAAGCTTCTGGTTTTCCGCAAAGAGATGGTGGAAAAAGGTGTGGCTGGTGCAGCTTCTGCCTTCCTCATCATACAGCAGATCCTGTTCCAGGACGGATTTAATATATTCCTCCTGGAACAGGAACAGAATGATTTCAAATTCGCTGTCATGCAGCTCCTTGTGGCGAATATTCTTATTGCACAGACAGCATTCCCCGGCATGATAGGTTACGATTTCATTTTCGATCTGTAAATGAAGCTCCCCCGCCAGCACAATGGTCAGTTCATAAAAATCATGGGAGTGCAGAGAACGTTTCCCTGCCAGATCCAGCCTGCTTGCGGAAGAAAAGAAATAATTCTTGTTGCTTTCCGTAAATTCCAGGGAATGCAGTTCACCGTGTTTTCTGTCGGCGGCTTCATAGATGAGCATATAGGGCATCCCGATCGCAACGAATTCCGAGGTGCTGCTGCCTAAATTGTGGAAGGTTAGAAATGTCTTGGGAATCCCCAGCTTTTTTAAAAATCCCTCCTGTGACAGTTTCCCGGCGGTATCAATGGATTGTCTGTCTTTTTTCATAAGGCGCCTCCTGCCTCCAGAAGAAAGTCTGATTTGGATACAAAAAAACGTCAATTCCCTCTGGATGCGACATTTTCAGGATAATATAATGATTATATAATGACTTTATAGGTTAAGCAAGAAGAGACGGGCGTTTTTAAAGGGATTTATGCATGTTACTGTCACGGAGTGAACAGTGATAACGCCCGGAGAAAGGAGAACATATATGATTTTTTATGTGAATGCCGCCGCAGCCAGAGAGGGCAACGGCAGTAAGGAAATGCCTTTTAAGCACATCAATGAAGCGGCGAAAGCTGCCGGACCAGGGGATGAGGTCCTGGTTGCCCCGGGCATATACCGGGAGTATGTGGATCCCCTGAACGCAGGAACGGAGGATGCCAGAATTACTTACCGCAGCGAACAGCCGCTGGGAGCCGTTATTACCGGTGCGGAACCGGTTGATTCCTGGGAACCTTACCAGGGGAATGTCTGGGTCTGCCGCATTGATAACGGCGTGTTTGGAAGTTACAACCCTTATACTACGTTTGTGGGAGGGGACTGGTATTTTGCCCCTGTCGTAAGGCATACCGGCGCCGTCTATTTAAATGACCGCCAGCTGTATGAAACTCAGACACTGGAGGAATGTATCAAGGGTGAAGTATATCCCCCTTCCTGGGATCCTGATTTTTCTGTTTATAAATGGTATACCGAACAGGAAGGTGATACCACTGTGATCTATGCCAATTTCCAGGGACATAACCCCAATGAGGAAAAGGTGGATATCAACGTGCGCCGCAATTGCTTTATGCCCTCCAAAACGGGAGTGGATTATATCACCTTCAGCGGTTTTAACGTGAACAAAGCCGCCACAACCTGGGCGCCTCCCGCCGCTTATCAGGACGGTATGGTCGGCCCTCACTGGTCAAAGGGCTGGATTATCGAGGACTGTGAAATCAGCAACAGTAAATGCTGCGGTATTTCCCTGGGAAAATATTATGACCCGGAAAATGATCATTATTTTACCAACAAACATGTGAAAAGCCCGACCCAGATGGAGAGGGATGCGGTCTGCCGCGGCCAGTATCATGGCTGGCTGAAGGAAAAAGTGGGAAGCCATATCGTAAGGCGCTGCCACATCCACCACTGCGAGCAGGCGGGTATTGTGGGCCGTATGGGATGCGTATTCAGCATCATTGAGGACAACCACATTCACCATATCAACAATATGCAGCAGTTGGGCGGTGCCGAAATTTCCGGCATTAAATTCCATGCCGCCATTGATGTGGTATTCCGCCGTAATCACATCCATCATTCCACCATGGGAATCTGGTGCGACTGGCAGGCCCAGGGCACACGGATCACACAGAACCTGCTGCATGACAACCATGCGCCGGAGGGTACGCCGAAGGCGGAAGGCGCTATGATGTGCCAGGATATTTTCGTGGAGGTGGGCCATGGCCCCACATTGATTGATAACAACGTGATGCTTTCAAAAGCCGCCCTGCGGATTGCCACCGAAGGTGTTGCCTGTGTACATAACCTCATTCTGGGCGCATTTACTGCTGTGGGAGGCGGCACGGACAATACCGTAAACGGACTTAACCAGCCCCGTTACACGCCTTATCATATCCGCCACCGTACCGAAGTGGCAGGATTTATGTCCATCCTGCATGGGGATGACCGTTTTTATAACAATATCTTCATTCAGAACTGGCCTGTTAAAGCAGCGGAAGTGAAGGAAGATATGGGATTTCAAATGGCGGATAACCAGGAGGTCGGTACCAGGGTATTCGATGAATATCCGACCTATGAGGAATGGATCGGCTGGTTCGAAATGGATAAGCCTGCGAATATGGGTGAACTGGCCAAGTATCATTTCTCCCATCTGCCTGTATGGGTGAATGGAAATGCGTACTTCAACGGTGCAAAGGCCTGTAAGAACGAAACGTCAAATCTGGTTGATGAGACGAACAAAGCAACCGTGGAGCTTGTGGAAAAGGACGGGCATTATTACCTGAAAACAAACGTATATGATCTGCTTGGTGATTTTAAGGATGGCATTATTACCAGTGATATCCTGGGATATGCCTTTGAGCCGGAGCAGCGGTTTGAAAATCCTGACGGGACCGCTATTACCTTCAATGAGGATTATCTGGGTGAGCATCGCGGCCTTTCTGCGGTTCCCGGGCCTTTTGCATCCGCAGAAGCAGCTGAAAAACAGCTTTGGTAATTTTCTGCGATATGGTTTGACCTGCCTTGTTTTTATCCTTTTGGCTAAAAGGAACGGTTAGAATCAGAAGAGGAAAACATAGACCGGTATTTGTTCCGGGATATGTTTTCCTTTTCTTGTATATTACTATTGCTTTAAGCGTTCTGTGCTGTGCGTCTTAGTCTGCATGGCAACTTACCTTATCTGCGTTGTTTTTCCGCAGACTTTAATTAGTTATATTGTTTTTTCTTTTTCTCTGTGTTATGATAATCATCATCAGCTATAGCGATTCTGTTCTTACTTTCGGAACATTCTGTTCCATTTAATCCCGTTTTATTTTTATTGTGATGTTGTAAATTCTACACATATTATGTATAATTAAGGAGGAAACCTGTCTGTTTCATCAGACAAAAGTATGTTTATGGGGAAAATAGATATTTCATTATCTTCTTATCTGTCACACCCGCCTGTATTCGCCGATTTATTTAATGCCTGGCTGTACGGCGGCAGGCAGGTAATTGATTACCGCGAACTGCAGGCGGAGGATCCGGTACAGAACCGGCCGGAATATGCTGCCGCATACAAACATGTGCGGGATGTGGTGAAGATGTATTGCCAGGACGGGATAGAGCTGGTTCTGCTGGGTATAGAAAACCAGGAAGAGATTGATTACACGGCTCCGGTGCGGATCCTGCAGTATGACGGGGCCGATTACCAAAAAAAGATACGCAGGGTGGAAGCGGAAAACCGTAAGCTGCAGGGTCTTAAGACCGGCCTTCCGGCTTTCTTTCCTGAAGATCGGATAACACCAGTTATTACTTTGCTGTTATATTTTGGAAAAGAAGAGTGGAGGAAACCCCGGCGGCTCCATGATCTTCTACGTTTTCCTGATGGGAGCGACAGGCTCCGGCAATTTGTGCCGGATTATCCGATCTATGTGCTTTCCGTCAGGGAGGATATGGATATCAGTCTGCTTCATACACAACTGCGGCAGGTATTCGGATTCCTTCAACGACAGGATGACAGAAAGGCCTTGAAAGATTATGTAAGGGAAAACGAAGATGTTTTTTCCTGTCTTTCCACAGACGCTGCCCTTTTCCTGGCGGCTGCCGCCAAAGGGACGCGGCTTTTAACAACGTTGCATGTAAAGGAGGAAACTTGTGATATGTGTAAGGCATTGGATGATCTTTATAATGATGGTGTGAATCAGGGAAAATGCCAGGGACTTGAGTTGGGAAAAAGGCGGGGGCTGGAATTAGGAGAGGATTATTTCGCTGAATTGTCGGAAAAGCTTCTTGCCGATTTCCGTATGGAGGATCTTCGGAAAGCGATCAAAAATAAAGAATATAGGAACAGGCTGTACCAGGAATACCGGATTGAGAGAGGCTGATTGGTACAGCATGATTGAATATTGTCTGGAGAATATAGAGGTCTGTGTACAGCGTATACCTGATAGGTATACTTTGAATATATTATTTAATCTTCAGTCTGCCTCAAACGGCGCTTTTAATCAGATTGTGGATTTTTTTTTGCGGTGACCCTGTTTCGTTTCTGCGGCATCCCGAATATCTCAGAGATGTTATTGTTTATTCCGTATTATAATAATCACACATCAGCTATAGTGATTCTGATTTTATTTCCGGAACATTCCGTTCCATTTAATCCCGTTTTATTTTTATTGTGATGTTGTAAATTCTACACATTTTATGTATAATTAAGGAGGAAACCTGTCTGTTTCATCAGACAGAAGTATATTTATGGGGAAAATAGATATTTCATTATCTTCTTATCTGTCACACCCGCCTGTATTCGCCGATTTATTTAATGCCTGGCTGTACGGCGGCAGGCAGGTAATTGATTACCGCGAACTGCTGCCGGAGGATCCGGTACAGAACCGGCCGGAATATGCTGCCGCATACAAACATGTGCGTGATGTGGTGAAGATGTATTACCAGGACGGGATGGAGCTGGTTCTGCTGGGTATAGAAAACCAGGAAGAGATTGATTACACGGCTCCGGTGCGGATCCTGCAGTATGACGGGGCCGATTATCAGAAAAAGATACGCAGGGTGGAAGCGGAAAACCGTATGCGGCAGGGGCTTAAGACCGGCCTTCCGGCCTTCTTTCAAGAGGATCGGATATCACCAGTAATTACTTTGCTGTTATATTTTGGAAAAGAAGAGTGGAGGAAACCCCGGCGGCTCCATGATCTTCTACGTTTTCCTGATGAGAGCGACAGGCTCCGGCAATTTGTGCCGGATTATCCGATCCATGTGCTTTCCGTCAGGGAGGATATGGATATCAGCTTGCTTCATACACAGCTGAGGCAGGTATTCGGATTTCTTCAGCGACAGGATGACAGAAAGGCCTTGAGAGATTATGTAAGGGAAAACGAAGATGTTTTTTCCTGTCTGTCTACAGACGCTGCTCTTTTCCTGGTGGCTGCCGCCAAAGGGACGCGGCTTTTGACAACGTTGCATGTAAAGGAGGAAACTTGTGATATGTGTAAGGCATTGGATGATCTTTATAATGATGGTGTGAATCAGGGAAAAAGGCGGGGGCTGGAATTAGGAGAGGATTGTTTCGCTGAATTGTCGGAAAAGCTTCTTGCCGATTTTCGTACGGAGGATCTTCGGAAAGCGATCAAAAATAAAGAATATAGGAACAGGCTGTACCGGGAATACCGGATTGAGAGAGGCTGACGGTACAGCATGATTGAAAATTGTCTGGAGAATGGCCTGAGAGGATCTGGTGAACATTCCTTTTCCGTCCTGGGGACACCGCTCTGCCAGCGGGCGGAAGGCCATTTTGCTCCTGCGAAGTTTGAGTATATTATTTAATCTTCAGTCTGTCTCAAACGGCGCTTTTAATCAGATTGTGGATTTTTTTTGCGGTGACCCTGTTTCGTTTCTGCGGCATCCCGAATATCTCAGAGATGTTATTGTTTATTCCGTATTATAATAATCACACATCAGCTATAGTGATTCTGATTTTATTTCCGGAACATTCCGTTCCATTTAATCCCGTTTTATTTTTATTGTGATGTTGTAAATTCTACACATTTTATGTATAATTAAGGAGGAAACCTGTCTGTTTCATCAGACAGAAGTATATTTATGGGGAAAATAGATATTTCATTATCTTCTTATCTGTCACACCCGCCTGTTTTTGCCGATTTATTTAATGCCTGGCTATACGGGGGCAGGCAGGTAATTGATTACCGCGAACTGCAGGCAGAGGATCCGGTACAGAACCGGCCGGAATATGCTGCCACATACAAACATGTGCGGGATGTGGTGAAGATGTATTACCAGGACGGGATGGAGCTGGTTATGCTGGGTATAGAAAACCAGGAAGAGATTGATTATACGGCTCCAGTGCGGATCCTGCAGTATGACGGGGCCGATTACCAGAAAAAGATACGCAGGGTGGAAGCGGAAAACCGTATGCGGCAGGGGCTTAAGACCGGCCTTCCGGCCTTCTTTCAAGAGGATCGGATATCACCAGTAATTACTTTGCTGTTATATTTTGGAAAAGAAGAGTGGAGGAAACCCCGGCGGCTCCATGATCTTCTACGTTTTCCTGATGAGAGCGACAGGCTCCGGCAATTTGTGCCGGATTATCCGATCCATGTGCTTTCCGTCAGGGAGGATATGGATATCAGTCTGCTTCATACACAGCTGCGGCAGGTATTCGGATTTCTTCAGCGACAGGATGACAGAAAGGCCTTAAAAGATTATGTAAGGGAAAACGAAGATGTTTTTTCCCGTCTTTCCACGGACGCTGCTCTTTTCCTGGCGGCTGCCGCCAAAGGGACGCGGCTTTTGACAACACTGCCTGTAAAGGAGGAAACTTGTAATATGTGTAAGGCTTTGGATGATTTATATAATGATGGAGTGAATCAGGGGCTGGTACTGGGAGAAGATTGTTTCGCCGCATTGTCGGAAAAGCTTCTTGCCGATTTCCGTATGGAGGATTTACGGGCAGCGATCAAAAATAAAGAGTATCGGAACAGGTTATACAAGGAATACCGGATTGAGAGATGCTGAAGGATGCGGTTCACCATAAGCAGTTTCGGAGGAAGAGATGAAAAACAGAAAATCTCGGTTCGCCCTGGATACGCCTAATTATATGGAAAAACATAATTGGTAGACGGAACGATCGTTGATGGATACCGTCGGCAGAAACGCGGTTTGGTATGTCGGGGGAATGATTAGTTTCCTCTTAAATCAGTTTCCGCTTGACGAAGTGTAAGACATAATATATCATGTGATATATAACAATTGATATATAAAGGAAGTGAGAGATATGGCGCCGAAACAGAAAATCACAAAGGAGCAGCTGTTAGAAGCAGCCTTTGAAATAACGAGAAGGGAAGGATTTTCCGCCGTCACGGCAAGAAGTGTGGCGGAGGCGGCAGGCTGTTCCATCCAGCCGGTTTTCAGCCAGTTTGCTACGATGGATGCGCTGCACCAGGCGGTATTTTCCTATGCCTGCCGGCGTTTTACAAATGAGATTATGAAAAATAAGGATAGACCGGATTTTATCGCCTGTACCAACAAGTGGGTTTTGAATCTGGCGCGCAGGGAGCCGAACCTGTTCCATCTGTTATACCTCTCAGACAGCTTCCAGGGGCAGAATCTGTGGGAGGTGATGATGGGATATGAGACCAACCGTGAAATGGCGGCTGTTTTTCAGGATCACTATGGTCTGACGGAGGCGGAATGTAAAGATATTTTTTTACGGGGGTATCTTCTTCTGCATGGGATTGCCACAATGATCGCTACAAATCACATGGATTTTTCCGATGAACAGGCGGCCGACATGGTGAAACGTACGGTAGCGGATATGGTTGAAGGGACCCGGAGAAGGCAGAACTTGGGGATGGAGGGGAGAAAGGAAGAAAAGGAAGATGGAAGAGAGCGGATTAGCGAAAGCGCTGCTTATGACTGTTCAAGCGGACAGGATGACGCCCGCCGGACGACAGAAGCTTGCAGAGGAGCGGTTGAGGAAGCTGGTGGCATATGCCAGGCAAAACAGCCCTTATTACAGTAACTTGTATAAAGGGCTTCCGGAGAAATGGGAGCTTTCCGATCTGCCTCCCGTAAATAAACCGGATTTAATGGCCAGCTTTGATCAGTGGCTGACGGATCGCAGTGTATCGGAGGAAGAAACAGCGCTTTTCATAGGGGATAAATCCAATATGGGGAAATGTATGAACGGAAGGTATCTGGTGTTTACCACATCCGGATCCACCGGATTTCCGCTGACGGTTCTTTATGATAAAACCTGTATGAATATATCTTCGGCGCTGTCCGTAATCCGATCTTATGCCAGAAAAGAGGATCTGGCCGCATTTATTATGAATGGGAAGCGCACGGCCAGTGTTTTTGCCGAGGGCTTTTATCTGGGAAGCGGTTCTATTGCATACCAGCTGCGCCGGATGCCATGGAAAAAAGGGCTGATGAAAAATCTGGATGTGAGGATGCCCATAACGGACATGGTGGAGCAGCTCAACCGTTTTTTACCGGTCATGCTGGGAGGATATCCCAGCGGGCTGGAGCTGCTGGCAGAGGAGCAGGAGGCAGGACGCCTGCATATTGCGCCGACTGTCATAATGACCGGCGGCGAACTTCTGCGGGATGATGTGAGGGAGAAACTGACAAAAGCCTTCGGCGGGTTTGTGCAGACCAATTATTCCTGCACGGAAGGCGGGATCATGTGCCATGAATGCGTTAACCGGCACCTGCATCTGAATGAAGAATGGATTATGATAGAGGCGGTGGATGAAGAAAACCGTCCTGTGCCCGATGGAACGATGTCCGCGAAAATCCTGCTTACCAATCTTGCAAATAAGGTACAGCCCTTTATCCGATATGAGGTGACCGACCGTATAGTCATGCATCATGAAACGTGCGGCTGCGGCTGCCAGGCCCCATGGCTGGAAATAGAAGGCCGCAGGGATGATATTCTGCAATTTGAGGAAGGCGTGCGGATCCAGCCGCTGGCAGTGTATGCCCAATTGAAAGAAGTCCCCGGGCTTAAGCGTTTTCAGTTGGTACAAAAAGAACGCAATCTCCTGGAGCTGCGGATCCTCGCAGGGGATCCCCGCACGGTTTATCAAAAGGCAGAGAGGATTCTGCAGGACTTTTTTATGACAAACGGTGTGCGTGTGGCTATTATTGCGGGGGAGGAATTGCCGCAGATCCATCCGAAAAGCGGGAAATTTAAGCATGTGGTGGGTCTTAAGTGAGTGGTTTGGGATGTGTGAGGGGTGTCTGAACGCCTTTATTTCCAGTGAAAACAATATTTATTTTTTCTACTGAAAAAAGTACTTGAATTGCATTTTTAATGGGGTTACTGTTTATTGTAAGGATGCATCCTCTAATAATAACAAAGGAGAAATCACATGATGCCTCAAGAGAAAATAAGAGGACTTGAAAAGACAATCAGCAGTAAATATACCAATATAGCGGGTATTGTTATCTTAAAAAACGGGGAAAAGCAATTTGAGAATTATTGTAACGGATATACACCAGCAGATACCGTTCATGTATTCTCGGTAACAAAAAGTATTATTTCCATACTGGTGGGCATTGCGGCTGACAGGGGATATATAAAGGATGTTGACCAGAAAGTGCTGGATTTTTTTCCTGATTACACGGTTAAGAGGGGCGAGAAAACCATTCAGACCATCACGGTCAGGAACCTGCTGACTATGACGGCACCGTATAAATTCCGTTCGGCACCGTATACCAGATTTTTTTCCAGCCAAGACTGGGTGAAAGCTTCCCTTGATTTGCTGGGAGGAAGAAAACCTGCCGGCGAATTCCGGTATATGGAAATGGTGGGACCGGACATTTTGTCGGGGATTCTTGTAAAGGCCTGCGGTTGTTCCGTACTTGATTTTGCACAGGAAGTGCTGTTCTCCCCCCTTGGTATTGCCGTCAATTCCAATATTATTCTGTATACTGCCAAAGAGCATGTCGCGTTTGTCAAAACGAATAATAAAAGTGGCTGGGTTGCAGATGAAAGCGGAACCAATACGGCGGGCTGGGGTCTTACGTTGACCGCCATGGATATGGCGAAAATAGGGCAGTTATATTTGGACGGTGGGAAATGGGAAGGCAGGCAGATCGTATCCGGTGCATGGGTGAAAGAAAGCTTAACGGAGCACAGCCGATGGAAAAAAGAAAATCTGTCTTACGGATATTTGTGGTGGACAGGGATCGGGAACGGATATGCGGCTATGGGAAACAGCGGAAATGTGATTTATGTCAACCCGTCGGAAAATCTAGTGATTTCCGTTGCCGCTTTGTTCAAGCCAAGCGCGAAGGATATTATCGATTTTATAGTTAAGGAAGTGGAGCCATTATTTAAGCAGGGAGTGTATACTCCGGCATCTTGACAGCGGCACTGCTAACCTAGTCACCATTCTATCAACCTATTTTAACCGAGCAACACGGTTGAAACAGGATCCGGCAGGCCAGGGATGGTCTGTCGGATAATGCCGGCGCTGTGATTTTTACACAGTTATTTATTCAAAAAAGAGCACCGGGTTAAAAGCAACATCCATGATCGCAGTATCAATCTTCTTCCCATCTAAATAAACCCGGAAATCCATCTCCTTATCCGAATGAAATGTAAGGCAGAAAACGGAATTGCCGGACTGTCCGCCGGAATCAAGATTCAGCTTGAGATAACGGCGGAACACAGGGCCGGAGGTTTCCAGTCCGATGGCTGAAGAATCACCGGCACCTGGAACATATACTGCATAATAAGCAGAAGCCGGAAAGCCGATATCACCTTCCTCCGTATATCGCAGAACACAGGCAATATCATACCTGCCGCCTGTATTTACAAACAATTCTGGCAGCTCTTCCTTATCCATTGCTTTCAGGTATTCATCTGTCCCGTAAGTCCTGATACCGGAGACGGATCCGCTTACGGGAAAGAAAAAGAGTAAGATAACCGGTACGATAAGTATAGCCGTAAACATAAACACGGTATAAATTCTTTTTAATTTCTTTTTATTCATTGTATTATCCCCCTGAAAGAAAAATGGATCCTTTCATTA
Source organism: Lachnospiraceae bacterium (assembly GCA_022845955.1). Taxonomy (GTDB): domain Bacteria; phylum Bacillota; class Clostridia; order Lachnospirales; family Lachnospiraceae; genus Eisenbergiella. The sequence goes on along the minus strand of AP025576.1, from coordinate 4,702,410 downwards.
TAACAGCGGTGTCGGAATCATTATAGCAGAGCATAAATAAGTTTGCACGACAAAAGAAAACAGCGGCAGTTTATAGAAAGATTGTAAAAACGGAGCAGGCTGTCTGTGAAAGAGATGAAATAAAGCAAAAAATGTGAAAAACATCCGCTGCGGAAAGCGTATAGTATTCACAGGGAGGTACGGCCAATGAAAACTAATTTGGAAACAATTCAGGATCTGGTGGTTTATATGGAAGGGCATTTGGAAGATCGTCTGGATTTGGACAGCCTATGCCGTGTGGCAGGTTATTCCCGCTATCATTTAAGCCGGATGTTCTCAGCAGTTGCCGGTTTTTCCGTGCATACGTATATCCGGAGAAGGCGGCTGACGGAGGCGGCCCGGCTGCTGATATTTACGGATAAGCCGGTTATGGAGATTGCCCTGCTTGCCGGATATGAAACACAGCAGTCTTTTACAGTCGGTTTTAAGGCCATGTATAAATGCAGTCCGCTGGCTTACCGGCGCAAAAGGGAGTTCTGTCCCTTACAGCTTACCTTGACTGTGGACGGATCCGGGAGGATTAAAGGAGACAGGATTATGGATGTTCAAATGGTGGAAAGCGGCAGAATATTGTTGGCCGGGTATCAGAAAAATACCCGCTTGGGTTTCTTTGTAATCGGACAATGTTGGAAAAAAATGCACGCCGGGAAGGCGGGGATACCCAACCGGATAAATACGGATTTTCTCATTGGCCTGAACGATTATGCACGATGGGATGCGGATGCGGAAAAGCAGCCGGCCTTTTCTTATTATGCAGCATCGGAGGTGGAGCGGATCGGCGTCCTTCCGAAAGGCATGGTGGGCAGGGAGCTTCCTGCCGCAAAATACATTGTGTTTAGTTTCAGGGGAAAAAGAGAGGACAGCATGCAGCCGGCGGCAGATTATATATACAAAGAATGGTTTCCGCAGTCAACCTGCCGGCTGAATGAGGATGCGCGGTATGATTTTGTGCGGTACGGTGAGAAAACGGAGGAGGACGGCAGGAGCAGGATTGCGTATTGGGTTCCGGTTTTATAGTAACCTCCACCGTGCGGCTTCGGATTGTAACCGCCACCTGCCGTTTTCTCTCCTTTTTATAATCCCTTCTTTCCGTCATTGCCTTGCTATGCTAAAATAGCAGTATAAGGAATACGACCGTACAACGGTACTCAATTCGCGCAAAACGACGGGAGGGTGTTATTATGACTAACGTACAGTGGCTGCTGTTGGTATTGGCAATTGTGATTCTTGTGCCGGTTTTAGGTTCCGTGACGGCGGGCCTGTTTCGTAAATGGGATTTCAAACGTCAAGTCGAAGGAAAACGTCCGGAGCGCAGGGCTGACAAAAGCATAAAGCTTCCCGGGGAGAATCCGGAAGTGAATGTGGATATGGATACGGAGAGACTGCGGTTTGAGGCGCAGATGAAGCAGAACCGCCGGATGCCATAGCGACGGTTTCAGTTTCCGCTTCCTTTATACTTCCCCGGTGTGGTCCCCTTTAGCTTCTTGAATATCCGTATAAAAGCATTACTGTCCACAAAGCCGGTCATCTGGGCAATATCGGCTATTTTCAGGTCTGTTTCCTTCAGCAGGGCAACGGAATTGGATATCCGCACTTCATAGAGATAGTCAATCAGGCTTTTCTGATACTGATCCCGGAATTTTTTGGAAAGGTATGCCGGTGAGATATGAAAATACTCTGCAACCGTATTCAGATTAATATTGGCGTCAAAATAATTGTTTTCGATAAAGCGGCAGATATCTTTTCCCCAGTGGTCGTAGGATGGGTTTTTACTTTTTTCCGCCAGCTCTTCGCTTGCAGCCAGATAGGCCTGCTGCGTCCGGGCAAGCGCTTTGGGCAGGGATTGTGAGAAAAAATCCTCATCCAGAAAAGCAAGCGCGTCCAGCTGAAGGCCATAATGGGTCTGGCAGTAGAGCTGCAGCTTTGCGGTAGCCTGGTAAAAGAAATAAAAACAGCTTTGGGCGTCGGCCCAGGATAGAATGCATTTCTCCATATTTTTATCCAGCATCCGGAAATAGTCCGTTATCTGCGTCTGGTTTCCGGCAACTACCAGATTGATGACATATTCGCTGGTATTCAGCGGAATGGAACCTATCAGCTGCTTTTGGGGGATCGTTTCATAGCAGCAGATGCTTCCTGTTTCGAATAACCGCTGATATTCCAGGGCGGTATCCGCCTGCAGATAGGCGTCCGGTATTTCTTTTTGCTGCTGTATGGAGCTGATGCCGGCACGGAGCGATAATTGAAAGGAATCCTTCAGGAATTCCAGCAGCCGTCTGGTCAGCTGTTCAATTTGTTCAAGCGGCTGTGCAGTTTGTTCGGGGATATGGATGAGCACGGAAATTTTCGCGCCCCGGTTGCTGAACCAGGTATCGGGAAATCGTTCGGACAACAGCTCCTGAAAAACATTTTCAACGGTAAAGGTGGTCAGATCCAGAACATTATCCGGTTCGTTAAAGCTTCCTGTCTTATCTACATGGAACAGGACAACACATACGGAGGAATACGTGAGGTTGAGGGAAAATTGTTCCGCCACCTGTTCGGGGATTTGGTCAAAAACAATTTCTCCGGAAAATATCTTCTGCATGTAATTATTCTTCAGCAGCTTTCGCTGCCGTTCTATCTCGTTCCGGCTTTGGGACAGGATTTTCATTATAAAATGGAATTCGTTTTTCTCCGGTTCCATGTTCTCATCCGTGTCCTTTATGAACTGCAGGATTTGGGATACGGGTTCGTAATTTTTCCTTGAGTAATACATGATAACTACAATTCCGATAAGGACACAGAACAAAATGGTGAGCAGCATGAGTTTCAGCAGCTGCGCCGTCTGGGCCTGATAGTCCGCTTTTCTGGTAACGGAAATCAGGGCGGTTCCGGGTATCTGCAGGGGATAATAATCAATGATCAGTTCCTCTTCAGCCTGGATTTCATAAACGGAGGATTCCGGTCCGGCGGCGGCAAGTTCTTCAAAAGGAAGCCCGGACAGGCGGATATCAGTTGTTCCCGTGGACAGAAGAGGCCCGTCGCCGCTGATCAGGGCAAAGGAACAGGGGGACTCCAGAAGGAGACTGTTTTGAAGGCGGTTCTGCAGATTCTTTTTATCAATTTGGATAGCCAGTATGGAAAGGGGCCGGCCGGATATATCCGTCAGAAGTTCCTCGGCAACGGTAATAAAGTTCTTATCCCCGGCGCCATAGCATAGGATACGCTCCGTCTGCAGGCCGTCCAGGATAGAAGCCCAGTCGTTTCCGGACAGGCTGTAGCTTTTAGACTCCATAAATGGAAACAGGGTGGTGGAAAACGTGGAAGCGGAATTCACCACATATTCCGAACCGGGAAAATACAGATTAATCCGCTGGATTAAGGAATTGGATACCTGCAGGGAAGCCAGGTCCTTTTTCAGATAGTATCTGTCCATAGGCGGAGTGGAGTTCATCGTACTTTTATTGTTGGACAGGGCCGCCACGTATTTATTCAGCTGAAGATGGGATCCTAAATTAACTGCGTCCCGGAAGGCGGAATTTATCTGTTCCGCAAAATTTTCCAGAATCAGGTGCTGGTTTGTCCGGTTGCGTTCCTTCAGGGCATGATAGCTGTGGAAATAATAAAAGGAGCAGATTAATATAGGCAGCAGAAGAACAATGGCATAAGAAACCAGAGTCCTCCAGAATAAGCCGGTTCTTTTTTTCTTTATGCGTTTATGGAATATCCGATTCATATAACCCCTCACCCTTTATAATAATACTGTATAATAAGTATATCATAAGCAGGAAATATTCCAGTATGATATTTCTAAACCAATCTTATTTTTCTTGCATTTTTCCGCAGAAACATATGAGTGTGCTTTTGTGAGATTTACGTCTGAGGCGGACGGGGGTATATTGGTCGTACATCGAAACGAAAGCGCGCCGGTTCGGGTAGTAAAGCAGTATCTTTTCATAACAGAAACAAAGGACGCGTGCAGGGTCACGCAGATGGGAGTTTAAACATGAGAAAGAATTTGAGAAATAGAATCTGTTCTGTCACATTGGCAGGTGCCATGCTGCTGTCAGCCACACTTACAGGCTGCGGCGGCAGCGGGGAAGCACCGGCTGCTTCCCATAATAAAGAAACGGAAGCCGGAAGCGGGCAGACGGCAGAGGACGGGGAAAAACCGGTGCTCAGTGTGTGGGCGTATTGGACGAACGGTGATCTTTACAGCGATCAGGGGGACTGGGAATACTGGCAGGCAATAGAAGAAGCATGTAATGTGGATTTGGAATTCCTTGACAGCACCGGGGGAAAGGATGCCTTATCCCTGCTTGCAGGCACCGATGACCTTCCGGATATTATCATTGAATATGATACCACCTTCCCCGGCGGTGTTCAGAAAATGCTTCTGGACGGCTCCATCATTTCTTTAAATGATCTGATGGATAAGGGAAAGCTTCCTAACTTTAAAGCGTATCTGGAATCGGACCCCGAGGTGGATAAGCTTTGTAAAAATAACGAAGGCCTGTACGCATGGACACCTATGATCCGCAAGCCGGATTCCCCGCTTGTATTCAATGGGAATATGATCCGTCAGGACTGGCTGGATGAATTGGGCTTCGATTTGCCCGAAACAGTGCAGGAGATGGAGGATGTGCTCGTTGCATTTAAAGAGCAGAAGGGCTGTGATGCGGCTTTTTCCTTCATATACGGCAACTACAATATTATGGTAAACAGCTTTGGAATCCGTGAAGGCATGTACGTGGACGCAGAGAACAAAGTCCACTTCGGAGCCGTGGAAGAGGAATACCTGGATTTCCTTACTTTATTTAACCGCTGGATGAATATGGGAATTCTGGATCCCGACGCTTTTACACAGGATGCGGACGCTTTTTTTGCCAAGATTGCCGGTGAGAGGACAGGACTGGTATGGGGATACACCGGAGGCACACTGGGAAAAATCCAGACCATGCAGGAAGAAAATAAAGAAATGAACTACCAGCCGGCCCCCAATCCGGTTCTGAACAAAGGGGATCAGTTCCTTGTGGACCAGAGCAGCTACCGTATCAACAACATAGGCGGTGTGATTTCCGCTGCCTGCAGCAATCCGGAAGCGGCGGCGAGGGTACTTGACTATACCTATGGCGAAGAGGGAAATATGCTGGCCAATTACGGCAAAGAAGGGGTTACCTATGAGATGGTGGACGGAAAGCCTGTGTTTACGGACTTTGTCCTACATAATCCCGACGGGCTTTCCATTGAAAAAGCGCTTTCGGTTTATGCCGGCTGCAACAATAAGCCGTTCTTGGTAGAAAAGGATTATATGCTGGGCGGTTATGCTTATGAGGTACAGAAAAAATCCCTGGAGGTATGGGCAACTCCCGACGCACCCATAAAGGATATGCCGCCCCAGACCATGACGAATGAAGAGGTTCAGGAATACAATTCCATCATGACGGATATCCAGACTTATCTGGATGAATTTAAACTTAAATTCATTCTGGGAACGGAACCACTGGAAAATTTCCCTCAGTTCGTGGAAAATATTAAAAATATGAACATCGACAGGGCGATTGCAATCAGGCAGGCGGAATACGACAGGTATCTGGCAAGATAACAAGGTAAACGGCAGGTCCGCCGGCCGGAATTACCGGATTGCGGGCCTGCATTAAAGGAGCATTTTATGAAGAAGGTCAGTTTTTCTGCCAGACTATGGCAGAATATGAAAAAGCATAAAGGGCTTTACCTCATGATTTTGCCGGTGGTGGCCTTTTATCTGGTATTTTGCTATTATCCCATGTACGGCGCACAGATAGCGTTCCGGGATTATACGCCGAAGCTGGGAGTGTTTCACAGCCCATGGGCAGGCTTAAAGCATTTCAGTGAATTTTTCAAAAGTGTATATTTTGAACGGCTTATCCGCAATACCTTTTCCATTAATTTAAAAAACCTTATTTTTGGCTTTCCGGCCCCGATTCTGTTTGCCCTGCTGCTGAATGAGGTACGCAGCCATAAATATAAAAAGTTTGTCCAGACGGTGAGTTATATGCCCCATTTTATTTCTACGGTGGTTGTTGCGGGAATGGTGCTTCAATTTACGGCTACGGATGGATTTTTGACGCAGATTATGACACGGTTTGGTAATCCGAAGCAGAATATGATGTTAAACCCATCCCTTTTTCAGCCAATCTATGTCATATCCGATATCTGGCAGGGAATCGGGTGGGGATCCATTATTTACATAGCCGCAATTGCGGGAATTAATTCGGAGCTGTATGAAGCGGCAAGAATGGATGGGGCGGGGCGCTTTAAACAAATGTTACACGTAACGCTTCCGGGGATTCTGCCCACCATAATCACCATGTTCATTCTTCGTGTGGGGAATATGATGAATTTGGGCTTTGAAAAAATAATCCTCCTTTATAATTCCTCGATCTATGAAACCGCAGATGTCATATCCACCTATGTTTACCGGAAAGGTCTGGTGGATCAAAGCTACAGCTTTTCCACAGCTGTAGGCCTGTTTAATTCCGTGATCAATCTGACACTGCTCTTTTGTGCAAATAAGATATGCAAACGATTAACAGAACACAGTCTATGGTAGGAGAACCTAAATGAAAAAGAAAAATATCCGGGGATGGGGCTTCCGGCTGGTAAACGCAGCTGTACTGGGGCTGGTTGCGCTGATGACTTTATATCCTTTTTTATACGTTATCTTCGCATCTTTCAGTGATCCGGTTAAGCTGATGGGAAATTCCGGCCTTTTGCTGAAGCCACTAGGGTTTTCGCTGAATGCGTACAAAAAAGTATTTGTTAACCCCTCCATTTACAGCGGTTACCTGAATACCATTTTTTATGTGACCGCAGGAACAATGATTAATATTCTGGCTACCTGTATGGCGGCGTATGTATTATCCAGGAAACAGTTTATGCTCCGCCGTTTTCTCACCATTCTGTTTATTTTTACCATGTATTTCAATGGGGGCCTGATTCCCAGCTATCTGCTGATTAAGGATTTAGGATTGATTAACAGCCGGCTTTCCCTGATTCTTCCGGGGGCGGTAAGTACCTTTAACCTCATGATAATGATTACCGGCTTTGAAGGGATTCCCCAATCCCTGGAGGAATCCGCGCGAATTGACGGAGCGGGTGACTGGACGATACTGTTCCGTATTATAATGCCTCTGGCGAAGCCAACCATAATGGTTATTTTGCTCTACTATGCAGTGGGCCACTGGAATTCCTGGTTTAACGCTATGATTTATCTGCGGGATGCACAAAAGATGCCCATTCAGATTTTCCTGCGTGATATCCTGACGAGAAGCCAGCTTGGGGCCATGACGGGCCAGACAGATGTGGAGGATGTGGGACAGACGATAAAATATGCCACAATCATAGTCTCCACCGTACCGATACTCTGTATTTACCCTTTTATACAAAAGCATTTTGTAAAAGGTGTCATGATTGGGGCAGTGAAAGAATAGAGGAACCCGGAAAAGAAAGGGCGGTAAATATGATAAGAACATTTGCTACACATAAAATCAGAAAAACGCAGGAGATTTCCTCCTGTCTTTGGGATTTTAGCACGCTGCCGGAAAAGGGGAAAGGAGATCCTGTCAGATACAGGGCTGCGGTACCCGGCTGCTGGGAAAGCTGTCTGGATACGCAGACATACCGGGGCAGAGGCTGCTATGAAAGAGATATTATCTGTTCCGGAAATGTGCGAATCGAATTTAAAGGAGTGAGCCATACGGCGCAGGTCTGGCTGGACGACAGGGAAATCGCATCCCATTATAATGCTTATACTCCCTTTTCCGCCGTCGTCAAGGGATTGGCGGAAGGGAAACATCATCTGAAGGTAATCGCAGATAATTCCTTCGGCCCGCAGTCCGCCCTGCATATCCCCAATGATTACCAGTCCTACGGAGGGATCACCCGTCCGGTGGTACTGGAGGAGATACCTGATGTGTATCTGTCGCGCCTGCATGTTACCCCTGTCCGGAAAGAAGGGGAATGGTATGCTTCGGTGGAAGGGGAACTGCAGAATCTTTCGGAAACGACCTTTTGCGGAAAACTGGTCCTGTACCTGGGGGAGCAGATACTCCATACAATGCCCGTGACAGCAGAACCGGACAGTGCGGCGGCATTTACAGCAGAAAATCTTTGCTGCGGGCAGGTGGATGAATGGTCGCCGGATAATCCGGCATTGTATGTACTGAGCGCGGTTTTGCAGGACAGCAGCGGGAAGGCTGTGGATGATCAGATTGACAGGGTAGGCTTCCGGGAGATCCGTATAGAAGGAAAAGATATTCTCCTGAACGGACGAAAAATAAGGATAAAGGGCTTCTGCAGGCATGAAGATCATCCGCAGTTTGGCTGCGCCATCCCTTTTCAGGCCATGCAGCAGGATCTGATGCTGATAAAGGACATGGGGGCTAATTCCGTACGTACCGTTCATTATCCCAACGATGAATTATTTCTGGATTTATGCGATGAGACGGGAGTATTGGTCTGGGAGGAAAACCATGCCAGGGGGCTGTCCGAAGAACATATGCGCAATCCGAATTTTGAAAACCAATGTGAGGAATGCATCCGTGAAATGATAGAGGCACATTACAACCATCCTTCCATTTACATATGGGGGATTCTGAATGAATGCGCCAGCCATACGGAATACGGACGGGAATGCTACCGGAAACAGTATAACCTTATCCGGGAGCTTGATCAAAGCCGTCCGCGCTCTTCCGCCAGCTGTCAGTTTAAGACCGATATCTGTTTTGGAATGCCGGAGATCGTATCTTATAATATTTATCCTCTCTGGTATCATGATACGCCGGCGGATGTGTACCTGAAGGATCTATATCACTGGGTTCAGGAGGAAACGGAAGGGGCGGGAAAACCCTTTCTCGTAACAGAGATAGGCGCCGGTGCGGTTTATGGTTACCGTACGCCGGCAAAAGTGAAATGGTCTGAGGAATACCAGGCCGCGGCGATTGAAAAACAGCTGGCAGCAGTATTTGGCCAGGAAGGCTGCAGCGGTGTCTATATCTGGCAGTTCTGTGACGGACGGGTATGCGACAGCTGGTTTGGAACGCGTCCGAGAACGATGAACAATAAAGGGATAGTGGATGAGTACAGAAGGCCAAAGCTGTCTTATGAGACGGTGAAACGGATCTATAGGGGACTTGCTGCTTATTTTGATGAAGCGTAACGGTCCGGACGGAAAAACAAATTTTTTGTAGAGGAATGCAGGGGGGGGGTGAGAATTAGCTCATCCCTCTTTCCTGTTTTTTAGCAGGCAGCTGAGATTATCCAGGGTATTTGGTCCTCGCGGCTGTCGCCAGCTATACACGCAAGCGCATATAGGTGGATTGTTACCCGCGGAAATAAATGGTAATATAAAATATAAATTTACTATACATTTGTCTGTTTCCCTATTGTATAATAAAGCGCGGGAATAAAGTATTAGCCCGGTAGTCTGTAATGGGAAAGTCCAGGGAAAGGCCGGAACTTTATCTGTAAACGGGGGACAGGAAGAAATGCGGAAAGTATTTACTACGACACGGATACAATTAATCATTTCCATGATGGTTTCGGTTTTAATCCCAACGATTCTGATTAATCTGTTTTACTATCAGCAACTGAATAAATCCACGCGAACCCAGCTTTTATCCTATCAGAAGGAAATTGTACAGCAGTCTGCAGATGATGTACAATCATTAGTTGATCAGATTAATGTGACGACACGCCAATTAATAGCAATGTCTGTGTCTTCAGATATGTATAAAAATTATAATGAGAAAACTCCCAGTGAAAAACTGAGTACGGTGAAAAGCTTACAGCGCATGATGCAGAGTATTGTTTTTTCTGTTTCTTACCATGCGGGAACCTATTATATAGGGACGGATAACAGTATTTTCAGTAATTTAAGTACGCTGAATGCCGACAGGCTGTTACACCGGATTGGGGAAGAAGAAAATGGAGTTCCTTTCGATACGGATTATTATTCAAATGTTGTAAGTGTAAGGGTAATCCCTTTTCTTACGGATATTCAGAATTATAACCGATATAATGCGCTTCAGACAATCGGTATTGACCTGCAGTATTCAGATCTGGAAAATATTTTTGCAGAGAAATATAATCCGGGCGAAATGGAATTTTTTATTATAAACGATGCTAATAAACTTATCTATTATTTGAGTGACAGCGATTACCAATGGGAACAGACAATAGGGAAAGAAGTAAGCGGCGCCCAGTACTCCTATCTGAGTAATTTTGACAGCAGGGAAAAAGAACAGATATATAACTATATTTCCGGTCCCGGATGGAATGTATATGCCTATATCCATTTGGATGCACTTACAGCAGACTTTTCTGCACAGAACCGCTCCCTGGCTTTAATTTTATTGATAACCCTGTTTTTTGCCGTTATTTTTTCCTGTTTCGTCTCGAAAAGCATAACCAGGCCGATAAATGATTTGATCACTAAAATGAAGAAAATTGGAGAGGCCGATAAAAGCACACCGGCTGTTGTGACAAGAAACCGGGATATTATGGTGTTATCGTATACGTTTGATGACATGCTTGTTCAGATTGATAAGCTGAATCAGATCACCATAGAAAAGGAAAAAGAAAAAACCTCCATGCAGCTTCGAGCCCTGCAGGCACAGATTAATCCTCATTTTCTGTACAATACCCTGGAGGATATAAGAAGTATCGCATTAGAATATGGTGTCATAAGTATCAGTGAGATGACAAAAGCCCTGGCAAAGATTTTCAGATACTGTATCAGTAAAGAGAATATTGTTACAGTAAGAGAAGAAATCAATCACATTAAAAATTATGCGCAAATACAGCATTATCGGTATGGAGACCGATTATCCATCATGTATTATATTGAAGATGCAATCATGAATTGCAGAATTGTAAAATTTATCCTCCAGCCTATGATAGAAAATGCGATCAGCCATGGGATTGAACCCAAAAGAGGGAAAGGGGTTATAACAATTATTGGAAGCAAAAAGCAGAGAGAAATCGAATTCCGTATCATTGATAACGGGATGGGAATGACTTCGGAGCAGATAGAACGGATAAATGAAGATTTGACGGATAAACGCGAGTCCTCCAAAGGCATAGGGTTGATTAATGTGGACATGCGTCTGAAGCTGCATTATGGAGAAAAATATGGGATCATAGTAGAGAGCCATTTGGGAGAAGGAACACAGGTGACGGTCAGGATGCCTTATACGGAGGAGGTTTTGGATGATAAAAGCAGTGATATTAGATGACGAGAAACCGATATGTTCATTGTTGAAACGGATCATTCCCTGGAAAGAACTGGATATAACACTGGCAGGAGAAGCTTATGACGGCGAAGACGGCCTTAGAATGATTGACAGGCTGAATCCGGAAATTGTAATAACGGATATCTGCATGCCGGGGATAAGCGGGCTGCAGATGGTGGAAACTCTCAGAAAGAACAGAAAAACGAAAGATACGATTGTTATTTTTATCAGCGGTTATGATGAATTTCAATATGCCAGGGAGGCTATCAGGATGGGGGCCTTTGATTATGTGCTGAAGCCATTGGATGAAGCGGAAATATTCAACATTCTTAAACGGGCTAAAGAGACTGTTCTTAAAAGGGAAAAGGGTTCCCAGTACGTTTCCAAACTTAGAAAAGAGATTGTCAAATTATCCAATGGCCAGGAGATAGAAGCGGATCATCCAGTGAATGGAAAAGAATCGGTCCGGCTGGCGGTGGATTATATCCGGAACCATTATAATGAAGATATCAGTCTGGAAACAATTGCTGGGAAAGTTTTTGTCAATCCGGCCTATTTTTCGCAGCTGTTTAAAAAGGAAACCGGCAGCGGCTTTAATGATTATGTGAATAGTCTGCGCCTGGAAAATGCAAAGTTACTGTTGCAGCAGCCGTTTCTGAAGGTAAATGAAGTTGCGAATATGGTTGGATATAATAATATCGTTTACTTTAACCGTATTTTTAAGAAATATATTGGGGTTACGCCTTCTGAATATAGAGAAAGCCAGTGCGGACGTTAGTAATTGGATAGCCTTCTTGTGTGCAGAGAGTCCTGAATCCTTCGTGGATTTTGGACTCATTTGTGTTATTTGCCCAATGAAGAAAGGAGCAGATTGTTAAAATAAGTTTATGTTTCCAAAAAAAGTTCAATTTACATGCCGCTGTTTGTTTATTACTATTAAAGCATAGTAAATACTATATAAAAAACAGGAGGTTAGGGGTATGAAAAAGAAAACAATATGCGCGTTAGTAACGGCATCGCTGCTTATAGCAGCTTTGGGAGGCTGTACGTCTGCGGATTCTTCACAAAGTGGAGGAGAAAACGGGGATGAGATTAAAACAGCCGAAACAGCGGAAAACACAAAAACAACATCAGACGTTTCCGTTCCCACCATTCGATTTGCATATAACTGGACCGGAACGGCGGATCCTAAGAATGCAACCTATGAGAAGATGATTATGGACTATGTGGAGGAACATAAGGATTCCGTCAATATTGTTCTTGAAACAGCCAGCGGTATGGATCTTCAGGACAAAATCAAGGTCGATCTGGCCGCCGGGGATTTGCCGGATGTATTTATGTACTGGGGCGGCGAATCAAATTTAGGTTCCATGGTGGAAAATGGCCTGCTGGTGGATGTGGATGCGTATTGTGCGGAAAGTAAAAATATTTCAAGGGAGCAATGGGATGAAAGTACCTTTTTAAACTCCACGCTTGATGGAAAAGAATTCATGTTTCCGGTTGAAAGCTTTAAATGGTTCTGTATTTATAATCAGGCATTATTTGATGAATATGGATTAAAAATCCCTGCTACGTATGATGAACTAAAAGAATGCAACGAAGTCTTTCAAGCAAATGGGATTACAACAATTGATGTGGGATCAAAAGGCGGAGACTACGGACATATCCTTTATAATGAGGTGCTTTATCAACTGGACGGAGGAATTGAAGATACCAGGGATCTGACAATTGACCGGGAGTTTGCGGTGCAGGCGACATCGGATGCAGCCATGTATATTACACAGATGCGTGATCTCGGTATGTATCCGGATGATACCATTGCAAATGGCGGAGGCGAAAATGCAGCATTGCTCTATACCCAGTCCAAAGCAGCAATGATGATGTGCGCTCCCTGGTTATTTGCATCAATCAGTGCGGACGTACTTGATACGACAGTGATTGCGCCATTCCCGGAAATGCCGGACGCAGCGGTTTCTCCTACAGAATTTAATATGGGAGCAATTTCCGAAGGGCTTTGCATTACAACAGAAGCTTTCCAGGATCCCGCCAAGAAGTCTGCTGTTATCGATTTCGTGGACTTCCTTTTATCAGATGAAATTTTCAGTGCTTTAGGTAAGACAGCTACAATGCCGGCTAAAAATATTACTTTGGATGCTTCTGAATTAGATCCCTGGATGGCAAAAGCTATCGAGTATACAAATGATTTACCTACTTACCAGCCCCTTTGGTTCCTAATGCCTACTACGGATACAGCGACCACATATTCAGACGGGCTGGATGAGATGTTCGCGGGAGCTATTGATGATAAGGAGTTCATCCGGAAGGTTCAGGAAGCTTTTGATAATGCGGAATAAACACAACGCTGGAATTATAGGGGCTGGTATAGGGCCGGCCCTTTGTTTCAGAAAGAATGGGGGGAATCATGAAGAAAAAGAAATATCTGTTTGCAGTTGTTTTTGTATTGCCGGCCTTTCTTGTTTATACAATTTTTATTGTTGCACCGGTATTCTTCTCCATCTGTTACAGTTTTACATCATGGGACGGGATCGGGACACCAAAGATGAACGGTATACAGAATTATATAAAAATGTTTGCCATGAAGGATTATTGGAAGGTACTGTTCAATACGATAAAGCTGGTGGGAGCTTCCGTATTTATCCAGATTCCCATAGCGACGATCCTGTCGTTCCTGTTGTTGCGAAAAACAAAGGGATATAAATTTTTCCGGACTTTTTACTTCATTCCGGTGGTTGTGGCGCCTATTGCAATCGGAATTATGTTCTCTCTTTTTTACAATGGGGATGTGGGGCCAATCAATAAACTTCTGGACCTGATACACTTATCGTGTTTAAAGCAGAATTGGCTTTCGGATGTGAACGTAGTGGTTAATTCTGTTATTTTCCCTCAGATATGGCAATATATAGGATATTCCCTTGTCATTATTTTTGCGGCTATGAAGTCCATTGACAATGAAATGCTGGAAAGTGCGGATATAGATGGTGCGGACGCATTTCAGATATTTATACATATTGTTGTCCCGATGTGTCGTGATGCAATCGTTGTTGCAATCATTCTGGTAGTTACGGGATCCTTGAAATCATTTGATTATTCCTGGGCGTTAACACAGGGAGGCCCTGGGAATGCATCTTCCTTTCTTGCAGTCTTTATGTATAAGACTGCATTTGTCCAGAACAAGTTCGGGCTGGGGAGTTGCGTTACCGTCACAATCATGATTTACTCCATAGCGTTGTCGGCCTTTATTAAGAGATTCAATCGGGATGAAAAGGAATAAAAGCATATGAATAAAAAAAAGATGAAGAAACTGAAAATAGGCGCTATTACAAAATATATTGTGCTGATCGCATTTGCCGTAGTTGACTTTTATCCGTTCTTTTGGGTGTTAATGAGTTCTTTTAAAGAGAATATCGATATAACGGCAAATCCTCTCGCACTTCCTGAATCCATAAGCTTTTCCAGTTATGTTGGAGCATGGACGGATGTTAAAATCGGGGTAAATTTCTTAAATAGTGTTATTTATTCCATCTGCGGCGTGGTATTAATTGTGCTGCTGAGTTCAATGGTGGCTTTTGTTATTACCAGGGTTCTTCCTTCAAAGATGCTGTATGGCTATTTTACCCTGGGCATCATGATTCCAATTCACGCGATTTTGATTCCCACTTTTATAATTATGAAGCATTTGAATATTTATAATACCAGGCAGGGATTTATCATTTTAATTGCGGCAAGCAATCTGTCACTGGCGATATTTATTCTTACCAGCTTTATGAAAGGCATTCCGGTTGAATTGGACGAAGCTGCTTATATGGATGGCTGTAGTTATTTCAAAATGTTTTATAAGATTGCGTTTCCTTTAGCAAAACCTGGCTTAGCGACAATAGGCACATTAACATTGCTTAACTGCTGGAATGAATATCTGTTTGCCTATATTATGCTGGCGAATGAGAAAATCAAGACAATTACCCAGGGTATATTTGCTCTTAAAGGACGATATTATACAGACTATGCTACTTTATGTGCGGGACTTATGATAGCGATTATTCCGATGATGGCATTCTTTGTTATTTTTCAGGAACAGGTTATAGGAGGAATGACTGCCGGAGCTGTGAAGGGGTGAAAACAGATGAGATTATTGAAGGATTTATATCAGGTTGCAGGATGTATGTATGGGGTTCATGAAAATATATATGCCATACGTACGGAGGAAGGAATTGTTTTAATAGATACGGGATTGCATAGGGAAACATATTATGTTATCCGCAGGAACCTGAGCTATTGGGGGTTGGACCAACAACGAATACATAAAGTGTTATTAACGCATTGCCATTACGAGCATTCCGGGAATTGTTACAGATTTGAAGCAGAAAAGGCAGATATTTATATCCATGCTGCGGAGTCAGAGGCAATCAGAAAAGGAAGCGACAGAATTGCAGAATACCGGTTTTTTGGATGTGAACCGTATCAACCGGTACAGACATGTATTTCTGTCAACGATGGAGAGCATATAAAGGCGGGTGAATATGATTTTGAGGTACTACATACGCCGGGGCACTCCGCCGGATCGGTTATTTACAAACTACATATGGAAGATAAAACAGTTTTGTTTACCGGTGATACCGTACTGGCAGATAAATTATGCCGGGAAGGTATGGTGGGGTGGACAGGTGGGACAGATTATGAGGAGCACCAATATATGGATAGCCTTAAAAGGCTGGCGGACATGGAGGCCGATGTTGTGCTGCCCGGGCATGGGGAAGTATGTATGAAAGACGGCGGACGCCTGCTGAATGGGACATTTTTAAGAGCGAGGCTTCTTCTTACGACGCAGCCTCATGTGAACATAAATACGGCTTCTATGTTTCGATAGTCAGGAAGCAGTTAAGAGAGAGGGGTAAGCCATGCAGATAATGAATAACGTATATCAGGTGCTGGGCGGAGCCTATGCCAATATTGCCAATATTTTTGCAGTAAAGACGGATAATGGGTTAGTTCTTATTGATTCCGCTGAAACGGAAGAAGAGTATAAACAGATTCTTGAGAATATGAGATATTGGGGACTGGAGAAATACCCGATATCCTATGTTCTCTTAAGCCATAAGCATCTTAATCATATTGGGAATGCATACAGATTCAGGGAGATGGGGGCAAAGATTGTGGCGGGGGTCAGGGATGCGGATGCGGTTGAGAAAGGAATCATTACAGAAATCTGTGATTATGCTCCTTTTCCTAAAAAAAAGCAATATGTTCCATGCCCTGTTGACATAAAAGTAAAAGATGGCGATAGTATAAAGGCAGGAAATCTCTGTTTTGAAGTTACAGAGGTACCCGGCCATACGGACGGCTCCGTATTCTATCGTCTCGAACTGGAAGGGAAGGTTATTTACTTTACGGGAGATGTACTGAATGTTGCACCCGATTGTACAGGAGCAACATTAGGCTGGGAAGGTGGTATCGATTATAATAGAGATATATTTTTTGATTCGATCAGACGTTTTTCAAAATTTGAGTGCGATATCATTTTACCGGGGCATTATCAATTATGCCTGCAGGACGGCAGCAGGATTATGAATGATGCATATCGGGCTGCGCTGGAGGAATGGCGTCAGCCATCAGTCGTGATGGAATAAAATTGCATAGGGATATAAGAGTCTTGCTTTTCATTCAGACAGGATATAAAATATTTTAAAATTTATTGTTTTTATGAAAGGATATCCTCCTCCCATTCGTATATCTATCAGAACAAAGAAAAATGGAGGAACCAATCATGAAAAAAACAATCGCTGCTCTTACCCTGTCTGCCATCCTGGTTATCGCCATGCCCTTAACGGCATTGGCACATGGACACGGACATAACAACGGCGGAAGTCTGCCGGCAGTCACAGGTTATTCCCTGTGTAATACAGCAGACTGCAATACTACCGGGAACCATCAGCATGACGGGACTACCTATGCCGGACATTATCTGGGAGACGGACACGATTATCACCAGGCCTGTACGGCGGAGGGCTGTACGGAAACCGGATCACACGACCACAACGGAACCGTCTGCCTGCCTCATAATACGAACGGCGGCAGCTGCAGCAATGCTTCCCATCATAACGGAACCCATCATTAAGTAACAGGAAATTCCCCTCTCTGATAAGCAAGCGGGAGATGCCATGCGCAAGGAAGCTGAGGTGAACCGTGCCCTTGAACTTTATGCGGACACGGTCCGCCGTATCTGTTTTATGTATCTGAAAAACGATGCGGATGTGGAGGATGTATTTCAGGAAGTGTTCCTTAAGTACCTTCTCCATCCCTCATCTTTTGAAAGCGATGCCCATGAAAAGGCATGGCTTATTCGTGTTGCCATCAATGTATGCAAGGATGTGCTGAAGAGCTTTTTCCACAGAAGGGTCCGTTCTCTTGAGGAAATAAATACCGAGCCATTCTATATGCAGGAGGAGGAAAAAGAATTACTGGAGGTAGTTCTGCAGCTTCCTCCCAAGTACAGGAATGTCATCTATCTGTTTTATTATGAAGGCTACACGGCGGTCGAAATAGCCGGCATATTGAAACGGAGTGAAAATACAATCTATACATGGCTTGATAGGGCGAGAAAAGAGCTTAGGAAACAGCTGGGAGGTGAGTGGAATGGAAAATAAGCTTCGCAATGCCTTTGACAAAATCCAGGCCGGAGACAGCCTGAAGGAAAAAACGGCAGACTATCTGAAGGCGGAAGCGTGCAAGAGAAACCGTCCCCGCCGGATTTACCGGCAGCGGTTGGCAGCTGTTTGTGCCGCTTTTGCCGTTTTCCTGCTCATAGGGGGCTTTTCCTTTTTCACTCCCAGTGCCTATGTGGATATGGATGTAAATCCGTCTATCGCGCTTACGCTGAACCGTTATGGCTTTGTTCTGGAAGCTGCTCCCTATAATGACGACGGCGCGGCGATCCTGCAGAATATGGATGTCCGCTGCCAATCCTGGGAACAGGCAGTCCATCTGCTTTTGGATGAAATGATCCGTCAGGGATATCTGGCTCCGGACGGCCTGGTATCCGTTACCGTACAGACCGGCAATGGAAATACGGAACAGAGAATGCTGGGAGAGATCCGGGAATCGGTGGATACGCTGCTGGATTCCCATCATTCCACGGCTTCCGCAGATGTTTTTGCAGTATCCAGGGAGGTCAGGGACTGTGCCCATGACTACAATCTCAGCCCGGCTAAATATCTTGCCATTACACAATTGCAGGAGGTGGATCCCACGGCGTCTTATGAACAGTGCGCGGAGCATTCCATAAGTGAAATCAAAGAGCTTACGGAGGAGCATTGCGGCGGCCATCATGAAGAAAATGGCACAGATGCCGGCAATGCTGCAAAGGAGGACAGCGCCGGAGAAGATGAGAGCCATAAGCCGGATCAGGAGAGTATGGATCATCATGGGCATGAGGACGGGGAAGAACATCACTGATAGGTATATCCATATTACGGATCACGGAGTGAACAGCAGCGTTTTGTGGTAATAGCGGTACGGAGGGCAGAGGTTTCGGTTGCTTACTCAGAATCTGTTGCGATATAATAAGAAATAGATTAAAAGGCGAAAAGGATGCCGTTTATAAAGGAGCAGGCAGAATGGAACAAAATAAAATGATTCACCTGTTAAAAGACAGGCTTCATATTGAAGCAAAGAGACATGACAGGAGCGGAGTCTACGCGCTTACACAGAGGAAGCTGGCATATAATTCCAACCGGATCGAAGGAAGCACGCTGACAGAAAAGCAGACGGCATCCATTTTTGAGACAGGTACCATCCGGGCAGACGGCAGCATCTTTCGGGCTAAAGATGTGGAAGAGATGACCGGGCATTTTACCATGTTTAGCTATATGCTGGACACTTGTGAGGAACAGCTGAGCCAGGAACTGATCAAGGCATATCATTACCGCTTAAAAGCAGGAGTGTTTGAGGACATCGCAAATGGCTACCCCATTGGGGAATATAAAAACAGAAGGAACATGGTTTCCGACATCACAACATCGTCAAATCCACCCCTTTCAGGACGGCAATGGGAGGACGGGCCGGCTCATCCTGTTCAAAGAGTGCTTAAGGAGTAATGTTATGCCATTTATTATCGGGGACGACAGAAAAGCAGAATACTATGAGTGTCTCAACCGTGCGCAGCAGAATGGGGATTATGGGTCATTGACCGGATTCTTCAGGCAGGAACAGGAAAAATATACGGCAATGGTAAAGGATTTTATCTGTCCGGTGGTAAAGACGGAAGAAGCTTTTTCTAAAACAGAAAGAATGGAATAATTGGCTTTCGATCTCCATTACAATGGATAGCAGGTATTCTCTGTCAGCATGGCGGCATATTGATTTTATATACCGCCGTGCCCTGCGGTTAACACGCCGCGTTGATAGCTGCGACCGCCCCGTCCGAAACCGCGGTAGCGACCTGGCGAACCTGCTTGACGCGGATATCTCCGGCGGCATAGACACCGGGGATTGCCGTTTCCATCTTTTCGTTTACCGGGATATATCCGTTTTCCAGAGAAAGTTCGGTATAAATATCGGTATTGGGGACGGTTCCTGCGTAAACGAATATGCCGCAGCCAGGGTCAGTGAGCAGTTCCAGGCTTCCGGTCTTTTCATCTGCTATTTCCAGGGCTTCCACCTGTTCCCTGCCGCGGACAGCCTGAAGGCGTGAGGAAAGGCGCAGGGTGATATTGCTGCTTTTTTGTATTTTATCTTTAAATTCCGCAATGCAGCCCAGCTGTTCTTCAAAATGGAGGATAGTTACGGTTTTTGCAAATTGGGAGAGGTAAAGGGCTTCTTTTACCGCACCGTCGGCGCCGCCTATTACGTACATATTTTTGCCGGCATAAACCGCGCCGTCCCTTGCGGCATTCAAACCCATCCCTTTGCCTGCGAGGGCATCTTCACCCGGGATACCCAGCTTTCGGGGTGTGCTTCCGTTTGCCAGGATAAGCTTACGGGCCTGATAGCTTCCGTTTTCTGTGAGGACGCTCTTAATATCTCCCGTAAGAACGGTGTTCACCACATTTTCATAGCGTATCTCAACCCCTGCATGAAGTGCCTGCCTTTTGAGGCGTTCGGCAAAGGTCATGCCGGATTCATTTTCGATAATAGCGGAATAATGGGTAACGGTGGAGACCTTACCGATGATTCCTCCTATCTGGGCTTTTTCCAGGATAAGTGTCTTTTTTCCGCGGCTGACCGCATAGATTCCCGCGCTGATTCCGGCGGGGCCTCCGCCGATGATAATGATATCGTACATGATATTCCATTCCTTTCCGAATCGATTTTTGCCTGCAGGCAAAGCGCCGGGAGGCTTACCTGTTCCGGGGCGTTTCCTGCTTTCCTGAAAAAATTATACCGCAGATAAACTAAAAATAAAAATTATCTATTTTAATATTCGGATAATATTTTATTATGATAGCACATGAGAAACAGGCGCCTGAAATTCTGTATGTTCAAAGTCATACGGGCCGGGACAGCGTTTTCCATTCCATGAGTAAACCTGTCGCATTTTTACTATAATAGGAAGGGGATGTATTATATAATTTCCCCGGACAAGGAATGCAGGTAAGAAATATCTGCATCGATACAGGAGGATGCTTATGAACTGGGAACCGTGGACAGGCTGTTACAAGATTAGCGACGGTTGTACGAACTGCTATTTTTATGGACCGCATGCAAAACGCTATGGTCAGAATACCATTCAAAAGACGGATAAATTTGATTGGCCGGTCAGGAAAAATACGAAGGGTGAGTATAACATGAAAGGGAACAAAATCCTTGCGACCTGCTTTGCGACCGATTTTTTCCTGCCGGAAGCGGATGCGTGGAGGAAAGAAGCCTGGGCTATGATCCGGGAACGGACGGATATTGATTTTTTGATCCTGACAAAACGTATCGACCGTTTTCCCATATCGCTTCCCTCTGATTGGGGTACGGGTTACGATAATGTGAATATTGGCTGTACGGTTGAAAACCAGGCATCGGCGGATTACCGGCTGCCCCTGTTTTTATCCTATCCCATCAAACGGCGGTTTATAGCCTGCGCCCCGCTTCTGGAAGCCATGGATTTAACTCCGTTTCTCCATGGGGTGAACCATGTTACCGTTGGCGGTGAGACGGGAAGGGATGCGCGAGTGTGTGATTATGACTGGGTGCTGGATATCCGTGGGCAATGCGTAAAAGCGGATGTCACTTTTTGGTTTAAAAATACAGGCTCATTTTTCAGGCATGACGGAATCGTGGAAAAAATAAATCCATATAAGCAGACCGGCAGGGCAAAAGAGCTTGGCATTGACATTTCTGACGGAAAACGGTTATTTTAAGTAAAACCGGCATTGCATATCCGGAAACTAAAGAGGAAAGATGTAGCAGCATGGGCAGCCGGGTGCTATAATCAAGGCAGATAGAATTCCGGTTGAATCCGTAAGGATAATTCCTTTTGGCGGTACAAAGGGATAAAAGGAGTTGAACGGGGCGGCAAAGCGGAAGATAAGGAGGCCGTGCAAATGTCTGGTAAAAAGGTGGAAGATGGAGAATTCCTGATAGAAACAAAGCGTCTTTTTATTCGGGAAATGATGCAGGCAGATTATGATGCATTATGCAGGATAATGTGTGATGAGGAAGTAATGCGTGTTGCTTATGAAAGTGCCTTCAGCTTGGAAGAAGCACAGAATTGGCTTAACAGACAGTTTAAAAGATATGAAGAATATGGTTTTGGACTCTGGGCTGTTGTATTAAAAGAAACGAACGAAATGATTGGTCAGTGCGGTTTAACCATGCAGGGTTGGAGAGAAAAAGAAATTTTGGAAATAGGATATTTGTTCCAGAAAGCGTATTGGCACAAAGGGTATGCAACAGAAGCCGCAATTGCTTGCAGGGAATATGCTTTTTCAGTTCTAAAAGCAAGTACGGTTTATTCCATTATCAGGAACACAAATACAGCCTCTCAAAATGTTGCCGTTCGAAATGGTATGAATATTATCGATAAAGACAGTAAAAGTTTTAGGAATGTGGATATGGAATTTTATTTATATGCGGCAGATCAAAGTGTGAGAAAGCCGGGCGCCCGCGTAAAGCTGTAAATATTTGGTAAAACAGGAGGGATACATGACAAGATTCTTTATTACAATTGCAGTATTCGCGCTGGTTGGCAGCTTGGCTGACTGTTCCGGGGAAGGAGATATCAATGCCGGAATAACTGAAATTGCCTTTCCGGCTTATAAAATGGAAGAAACGCAAACGATGTCGGCCGCGGCTATCGTAGACATGGTAAACAATACACCGGCATTCCGTCTGGCGTTCCCTTTACAGGAAAACTGGAAATTGGAAACCGAAAAAGGAGACGAAACAATTCCGACCGGAGAATTTTTTACGCCTGTCTACATATATGAATCCGATAAGCTGATTGGTTATATCGGGTTCAGTCCGTTTGTGTTTACTGTTCCCGATGACACGCCCAAGGAAGGTGCATATCCTGTTATTTTTCCCAATTTGAGAATGTCCTCACAATATCAATGGACTCCGTATACTTGCGTTAAAGAAACCGACAACGGTGAAGTGGGCGTTGTTTCAATAAACTATATGGACCCTGATGATATAGAAAATCATCCCGGCGCAATGCCGGAGGTTGACCGGTTTACAACAACGGGAATCGTAACATATGATATGGAATTAAAAGTGTCTGTCGGTATTGCTTTTATGCCTGGCACAGTCAGCGCAGAACAGGCCGCCGAAATTGCAAAAGAGGTTGAAATTCTATCAGAGAAAGACGCTTCACGATAATTGCCGATATTATCAGATGCAATACCCGGCACGCCGGAGGAATGGAGCATCAGTAAGAATTAGTGGAAATCTGATTGGATCATAAAAAACCTTCATTATTTTAAAATGACAATTCCATATTCCCCGTTGCAGTTTTTCAAGCAGTAAGTCTTTCATAAAGACTTGCTGTTTTTTTGTGCTTTCCTGTAACCATTGGGGAATGGATACATGCTGCCATTCCTGTTTCAAGACAGAACGTCCAACACGGAACGCTTACGTCAAAAAACGATATTATTGGAAAAAAATACGACAGATAAAAAAATAATTTCGTAGTAAGGTTAGATTGTAAAAACGAAGCGAAAGACAGAGGAAACAGTTGCTGTTGTCCCGCAAGGGGATGGGACGCCACAGCTGAATATAAAAAAGGAGAGGTTAAAATGAAAAGGAAAACAGTTGCAATTTGTATGAGTATTATGCTGGCGGCCGCTGCGCTTGGGGGCTGCGGCAGTACCGCGGCAAGCGGGGAAACGGAAAAGACGCAGGAGAGCCTGAATGCAGGGGAAAGCGGTACTGCTCAGGCGGAAGGCCTTATTCCGGTTACCTTTGTCAGGGCACAGGATTCCACAATAGAATCCAGTGTTTTTGCAAAAATGGAAGGCAGTACATACGAAGATAATATCTGGACAGAGTTAATCGCAGACACATTAGGATATGATGTTTCCTATCTTTGGATCGCATCGGATGGGGATCTCTATAAACAAAAATTCAATGCGGCAATTTCAAGCGGCGAAATCCCGGACATAGCGAGCGTGGGAAAAGAAGACCTGAAAAGATTGGTGGATGCGGGACTGATTGTGGATTTAAAACCCTATATTGATGAATACGCAAGCGATTATGTAAAACAACTGTATGAAAATGTGGGGGAGAGCGCCTTTGATGCAGTTACCTATAATGGAGCGGTCTATGGCCTGCCTATTTCCGACTGCGATATTGAGAGGGCGCAGATCCTGTGGCTTCGCCAGGACTGGCTGGATGCCTTAAACCTGCGTGCACCGGAAACTATGGAGGAATTAAAGGAAGTGCTGCGTGCATTCAAGGACTATGCGGGGGAAGGCGGCGTAGGGCTTGAAATGGGGAACGATCTGTATGGGAACCAGTTTGATATAAAGGGGATTTGCAACGCATACCATGCATACCCCACCTATTGGGTAGAAAATGAGGAAGGCAGCCTGGTTTACGGCAGTACGACACCGGAGATGAAGCAGGCGCTGGGCGTTTTGGCAGAGCTTTACGCGGACGGATTAATCGATCCAGAGTTTTACGTCAATGATAACCAGAAAGCGGCGGAAGCGCTTGTGAACGGTAAGTGCGGAGCCATGTATGGATTCCATGCAACCCCTCTGGATTTTCTGCAGACGGTTAAAAATGCTATCCCGGAGGCGGATTGGAAGCCGTTCATGATACCGATGGAAGAGACCGGTGAAAAAGCTGCGCCCGGCATTGAAATGGCAACCACAAGCTGGTATGTGGTCAGCAAAAACTGTGAGCACCCGGAAGCGTTAATCCAATTAATGAATCTGTATTGTGAAAAAGTATTTGATCCGGAAAAGAATGAATATACAGTGTATGCAAATCCCGGAAACGGCGTGGAAGGGGTATGGAAACTCGCACCGGTTGGGATAACGAGCACGCCGGACAAAAACCAGGCCACAACCAAAGCGATTGCGGAGCCGTTAAAAACAGGAGAACCCGGAGACTTAACAGGAGAACAATATTCCATGTGGGAATACTGCTATAAGGCGCTGCAGGGTGATGACAGTATGTGGGGATGGCTCGGCGTATTTGGGGAAGAGGGCGGTCAGAGTATCCTGCTGCAGTATCAGGACCCGGAAAAAGCAGCTCCTGTCTATAATAAATTCGTTTCAGCACCCGGGGAAATTATGACTGCCAGAAAGTCCACTTTGGACGATATGCTGGATCAGACTTTTATCAAGATTATTTCCGGACAGGAAACGATAGATGCATTTGATAAAGTGGTTGAGGAATGGAAAACCGCAGGCGGTAATGATATGACGGCAGAGGTTAATGAATGGTATTCTGCCAATAAATAAAGAGGTGGCAACGTGAACCAGAAAAGAAATAAATACTCCTTATCCAAATTCAGAAAAGAACTCCCCCTGCATGTAATGCTTTTTCCCGGGATCCTTCTGATTCTTATCTTTAATTATGTTCCCATGGCGGGTCTTGTGATTGCTTTTCAAAAATTCATTCCCAGCAAAGGGATGTTCGGAAAGCAGGAATGGATAGGGTTCGATAACTTTACTTATGTGTTTTCCCTGCCGGGTTTTAAACAGGCGATGGGGAATACCGTTATTATTGCTGCCTGGAAAATAGTGCTCGGCCTGTTAGTTCCTGTTGTTTTTGCCTTGTTGTTAAATGAAGTCCGTCATATGCGATTCAAAAAGACCATCCAGACCATTGTATATCTGCCGTATTTTTTATCCTGGGTGGTTTTGGGAGGGATTTTCATAGATTTGCTGTCTCCGGGATCGGGAATCGTAAATGGCATCATAACCTCCCTGGGAGGGGAAAGTATCTTTTTTCTGGGGGATAACAGATATTTTAAAGGGACTTTAATTGTTACGGATGTATGGAAAACCTTCGGCTATAATGCAATTGTATATCTGGCGGCTATTGTGGGCGTGGATACCAGTTTATACGAAGCGGCGGAAACGGACGGGGCCAACCGCTGGCAGCAAATATGGCATATTACCCTTCCCGGAATCCGTGGGATTGTTGTACTTATGATGGTATTGAGTCTTGGTAATGTTTTGAATGCAGGTTTTGACCAGGTATTCAATTTGTATACCAAAGCCGTTTATGAGAGCGGGGATATTCTGGATACCTTTATTTACCGGTTGGGCCTTATTGATGCACAATATGGTGCTGCCACGGCGGTGGGGTTATTCAAATCGATTATTTCAACCATTTTTATTTCAACCTCGTATTACCTGGCATATAAATTTTCAAATTACCGTATTTTTTAATGAGAGAGAAAGGAAGGAAGCGCCTTCCGAATATTGAATGAATGTCCGCGGAAGCGGTCAAAGGGTATATATATGAAAAAAATAAAAAAGAGCCGCGCAGTTTTCTGCGTTATCAATTATATGGTTTTATCGATACTGGCATTAGTATGTGTACTGCCTCTGCTGACAATTTTGGCAATGTCTTTTTCCAGCGCAACAGCGGTAGCCGCAGGAAAGGTTACACTTTGGCCGGTAGAATTTACCACAATGGCATATCAATATGTTATTGAAAAAAAGGAATTCTGGACATCCCTGTTAAAAAGTGCGGAGCGTGTCTTGATAGGGGTGCCGATGTCGATGATTCTTACGATCCTCATTGCCTATCCGCTGTCAAAGGAGAAGGAACAGCTTCAGGCCAGGGGAATTTATGTATGGCTGTTTTTCTTTACCATGCTGTTTTCCGGCGGGCTGATACCGGGGTACCTGCTGATAACCAACCTTCATTTAATGGATACCATATGGGCATTGATCCTGCCTACGATTCTGTCGGTTTATAATATTGTACTTATGATCAATTTCTTCCGCGGCATACCAAAAGAATTAGAAGAAGCGGCGATTATTGACGGGGCCGGCCAATTTACCACATGCTTCCGCGTATATGTTCCGTGTGCCAAACCATCGATTGCCACATTGACTTTGTTTTCCTTCATAACACAGTGGAACAGCTATTTTGACGGACTGATTTTTTCAAATTTCCCGTCCAGCTATCCTCTGGCCTCTTATTTATATACGGTTGTTGTGAAAAGAGACTTGAGTCTGTTAAGTATCGATGAGATAAAGCTGCTTTCTGTTGTGGATGACAGGACCATCCGCTGCGCACAAATATTCATTTCGCTCATTCCGATCATGCTTATCTATCCGTTTGCACAGAAATATTTTGTGAAAGGCATGACCGTCGGATCCGTCAAAGGTTAGGGGAAAGCTTACATATATGAAAATTACAGAATGTAAAACGAATCATTATAACAATCCTTTGGGATATGGTTTTGAAAGTCCGGTATTTTCCTGGAAGGTGGTTCAGGCAAAAGGGAAAAAGATGACGGCGGCAAGAATTCTGATAGCAAAGGATGAACTTATGACGGCTCTTATCCGGGACACCGGATATCAGCCGGATAGCAGTCCTCTGGCGGCGCCGGTAGAGATGGAAATGGAACCGAGAACAAGGTATTACTGGAAGGTATATGTCCGCACGGATGCAGGGGAAGAGGCAGTCAGTGATGTACACTGGTTTGAAAGCGCAAAGAAAGACGAGAGCTGGGAAGGAAAGTGGATCGGCTGCCCGGCGAAAGATCTGGCAAGCCCTGTGTTTTATAAGGAAATAGAAATTACCGGAAGGGTCAGCCGGGCACGGCTGTACATAACAGGGCTTGGGCTGTATGAGGCCATGTGGGACGGGGTTAAAATCGGGGAAGAGCTGCTGACGCCCTATTGTAATAATTATAACAGCTGGGTTCAATACCAGACTTTTGATGTGACGGATAGGATCCGGCAGAGCGGGACATTGTCTGTAATGCTGGGTACGGGCTGGTATAAAGGGAGATTTGGATTTTCAGGCGACAGGGAAAAAGGGTATTACGGCGATGGATTCCAACTGTTGTCCGAACTTCGTATCGAATATGAGGATGGATCGGAACAGGTCATCGGTACGGATGACAGCTGGAAAGTAAGGACATCCAACATTGTGTTCTCGAATATTTATGACGGGGAATGGAGAGATGATACAAGGGAAACGCAAGAGGCCGGAAACGCAGTATATGTACAGGCGCCAAAAGGAAAGCCGGCGGCCAGGCTCAGCACACCGGTAAAGGTGAGGACAGAATTTCCGGTTGAAAACCTGATCCATACACCGGCCGGCGAAACCGTACTGGATCTGGGACAGAATATAACCGGAATTTTTTCACTGCGTGTAAAAGAGCCAAAGGGGACGGTAATCCATGTACAGACAGGTGAAATCCTGCAGCAGGGGAATTTTTACCGGGACAATCTGCGGTCGGCGCGCTCGGAGTACTTTTATGTTTCCGATGGGACGCAGCAGACGATTATCCCTCATTTCACTTTTTACGGGTACCGTTATGTGAAAGTGGAAAAGCTCCTTTGTGACGATCCGGCGGAAGCCTATGCGGTAATGAGAGGAGAAAAAGGGGAGGTTATCTATACGCCGATGCCGGATACCGTAAAAGATAACTTTGTCGGCCTTGCTGTTTATTCCGAGCTGCCGAGAACGGGAAAGCTGGTTACCGGAAACCCTTTATTGAACCGGCTCATAGCGAATACGGAATGGGGACAGAAGGATAATTTTGTGGATGTGCCCACAGACTGTCCCCAAAGAGATGAACGGATGGGATGGACCGGAGATGCGCAGGTGTTTTCCGCGACGGCATGTTATATCAGAGACTGTTATTCCTTCTATTACAAATATATAGCAGACATGGAAACGGAGCAAAACAGCCGCGGGGGAATGGTACCGAATGTGGTGCCGGCATTTGATGTGGACGCTGCTTCCGCTGTCTGGGGGGACGCAACAACAATCATACCCTGGAATATGTACCGTTTTTACGGAGATTCCGGCATATTGGAGAAGCATTACAGCAGTATGAAGGCATGGGTTGATTATATAACAGCGGTGAACAATACCGCAGACGGCAAAAAGGACGGGTGGCGCAGGGCGGTACATTACGGGGACTGGCTGGCACTCGACGGGGCCGGCGGTACGGATGGCGTAAAAGGCGGCACGGATGATGGATTGATTGCGGGCGTATATTATAGGGTAAGCGCGCAGCTGGTAGCAAAAACGGCACGGATTCTCGGTAAAACGGAAGAGGCCGAAACGTATGAGGCTTTGTCGGACGAGCTCCTGGAAGAAATCCGGAAGGAATATGATTTCCGGAATGGGCAGAGCGGCGTAAATACCCAAACGGGATATCTGCTGGCCTTACGTTATGGATTATGCCGGGATCGGGAACGGATCGGCCTGGCTTTGCGAAAGCTGTTTGAATCCAATGGAAACCGGCTGCAGACAGGTTTTGTGGGAACGCCGATTCTTCTGGAGGAGCTTACGAAAGCAGGGATGAGCGATCTGGCGTATCACCTTTTAGTAAATGAAGAGTATCCCGGGTGGCTGTATGAGGTTACCCTTGGGGCTACGACCATATGGGAACGATGGAACAGTGTTTTGGCGGACGGCAGTATTTCGTCCACAGGGATGAACAGCCTGAATCACTATGCATATGGTTCTGTTGTGGAATGGATGTATGCTTATATGGCGGGTATCCGACAGGCGGAAGACTCCGTCGGATTCCAAAAAGGGATCCTTGCGCCGGTTATCGATCCCCGTGTGGGACAGGTCAGATGTGAGTATAATTCGGCCTCCGGATTATGGAAATCGGCATGGGAGATCAGGGAAGGAAATCATATAAAACTGTCGTTTTCGGTCCCGTTCGGATGTGAGGCCGTCCTGTATCTGCCGAAGGCCCCGAAAGAGGTATTCACGTATACCGGGAATCCCATTTTTGCATGTGTGCGGGATCAGGTCTGTTACCTGGAGGCAGGGGAGTATGAGACGGCTTATCAGCTCTGGGATCCAGGTAAGGCCGCAGAGACAGAGTAATCCTGCCCCGGACAGATACCGCGCGCCTCACGGTCTGCGGTTCTGTATGATATTCCTGAACTGCAGGGGCGTTATACCGGATAACTGCTTAAATTTGTGGATGAAATGCGAAGAACTGTTGTAGCCGACGGACAGCGAAATATCCAATATGGATAAATGGGTGGTGGCTAACAGGTTTTTGGCATGATTAAAACGTAATTCATCAATGTAGGACTTGAAGCTGCGCTGAAAACATTTTTTGAATGTCTGGCAGAAAAAAGTATGCGAATAAAACGATAAATTGATGATTTCATTCACCGACATGGAAAATATTTCAGGACGCTGGATTTCCTGTAAAAAGGACTCAAGCCAGGGGGGACAGTTAAACTGCCGGGTATACAGGTTATCAAACAGCACGCCTAATATTTCAATGATAACGGAGAGGACACATCTTTTGTAGGTTTCCCGCATGGCATCATCTTTGGCGAGGATGTAATTCACTTCCAGTTTCCGTACTTTTTTAACAATCACAGTGAATTCATCATAAGTGATATTGCATTTTTTTTCGGAAGCATCTTTCATCAGGAAGTCATATAATTCTTCGTTAAACAGCTTCAGACAGACCTGTTTGAGCTGCTGGCAGGTGATATACAGATCAATATGTTCATGATCGTCACTTATGTTGGTTATGCTGTGCTGAGGAAGGTGATTCAGAAAAAAGACGTCACCGTTGACAATGGTTTCCGATACACCGTCCACCGTGTTGCGCGCTTTGCCGTTTGTGACCAAAACAAACTCACAATTTACATGGACATGTTCCGGGGCAGCGAGGTGATGTGTGTATGCAGTCAATACATCGTGTTCAAAAATAAGTTTTTTATACATAGCATCTCCTTTCGTAAACGGCTGCTTATACGAAAAATATCATAGCGGCAAAAATCTGTCAATGAGATCCTTTCTTATTTACGGATTTGACGTTCCGGGTACCTGAGAAAAAAATAAAATAAGGTTAGAATCCAAAGCAGGGTTTCCGTTTTTTTATAGAAAACGGAAACCCTGCTTTTTAGGCGGCGGAATAACAAAGGGGCCGTTTGCCGGAAGAGATGAAACAGCAGACGGCTATCGGCAGCTGCGCCCCAAAGGTTATAAATTTTAGAGGGTACGAAATTTTACGGGTGCAAAGCCGGGGGACTTCCTTTTTTCAAATGATTGTAAATACTGCTTATAAACTAGCTTATAAACCTGTAAAAATGGTCAATTTGAGTGATAACGAAGGGGATAAAATTTATAACGTTGAAAATATGCCGAATATTATGTATGATTCTACTATACGAAGTGCATGAAAGTTACAAAAAAGAAGGGAGCGGTTTTTAGTGAAAGCATGGGAAAAGCCGAAGGCCATGAAAAAGAGACTGGGTTTTAAAGCCGTTTGGAAGAATAACTGGCAGCTGTATCTGTTGGTGCTTCCGGCAGTCATTTATTTTGTGGTTTTCAATTATCTGCCGCTGTACGGAATCCAGATAGCCTTTAAAGACTATAAGGCGGTGGACGGGATTGCGGGCAGCGCATGGGTGGGATTGAAGCATTTTAAGAATTTCTTCAACGCTTACTATTTTAAGAGGCTGTTGTCAAACACTCTACTGTTGAATGTGTATTATCTGTTGTGGAGTTTTCCGGTGCCGCTGATTCTGGCCATACTGCTGAATCAGATCCGGGGAACAAAGAAAAAGAGGTTTATCCAGACAAGCATTTATATTCCCTACTTTATATCTACCGTCGTGCTTGCAGGTATGCTTTACATTTTCCTCTCCCCGACAAGCGGTATCCTGAATTTTGCCAGAACGGCCCTCGGCCTGAAGGCTGTTGATTTCATGTCGGATGCCTCTGCCTTCCGTTCCATTTATATCATATCAGGAATCTGGCAGGCGGCCGGCTACGGGACAATCCTTTATATCGCCACATTGACCGGCATTGATTTATCTTTATATGAAGCGGCGGAAATTGACGGGGCCAGCATCTGGCAGAAAATACGGTACATAGATATCCCAAGCCTGATTCCCACAGCAATGATGGTGTTTATCCTGGACTGCGGCAAGATGCTTGCCTCCGATACAAATAAAGCGCTGGTCATGCAGACGCCGGGAAATATTCCCACCTCGGATATCATCGGCGTATATGTGTACAATGTCGGCCTGGGGAGCGGGCAGTTCTCTTATACGGCGGCAATCGGCCTGTTTATCAATATTATCAATTTTATCCTGATTGTATCTGTGAACCGGCTGTCGAAGCGTATGACGGACGTGGGATTGTTTTAAAACAGCGGTGAAGGTACCGGTCAGTTAGGTTTCAGTAAAATGACAGAGAGGTTTATAATATGAGAAAAAAGGCAAGAAAGCAGATGGGCTTCAGCAACCGCATGTTCCATATCTTTAATTCTTTATTCTGGGTTGTGGTTATGCTGATTATATTATATCCGCTTTACCTGGTGTGTATCGCATCCGTATCGGATCCGGATGCTATTGTAAAAGGAGAAGTCCTGCTGCATCCGGTGGATTTTTCCCTGATGGGCTATGAAGCGGTTTTTAAATACAAGGAGCTGTGGTCGTCTTATGGGAACTCCCTGTTTTACACCTTTGTCAGTGTGGTGATCAGTATCCTGGTGACGCTGTCGGCAGCTTATGCGCTGTCCAGGCCCAAATTTGCAGGCAAGGGGTTCCTTAATTTTTTCTTCGTATTCACCATGTTTTTTAACGGCGGGCTGATCCCCACCTTCCTGGTGATGAAGAATATCGGTTTATATAATACGAGAGCGATTATTATCCTGATGGGCTGCGTGAGTGTCTGGAACCTGATGGTTGCACGGACCTACATACAGACCAACATTCCGGGAGAACTTTATGAAGCCGCCATGCTGGACGGAGCCACTCATTTCCAGTATTTTTCCAAAGTGGTTCTGCCTCTGAGCAAGACCATAATCGCGGTTCTGGCCGTTTACTACGGCGTGGCGAAATGGAATGATTATTTTAACGGGCTTGTGTATCTGCGTGACAGGAACCTGCTCCCTCTCCAGACGGTGCTGCGGGAAATCCTGGCAACCCTGCAGGTAGATAAATCCGGCGACTACATGATGTCTATGGCGGACAGCTCGGCATCTATGCAGGAAGCGATGCGTATTGCCAATGTATCCAAATATTGTATTATTGTGGTGGCGACGGGGCCTGTGGTATTATTATACGCCCTGATGCAGAAATATTTTGAAAAGGGTGTCATGATTGGTTCCTTAAAAGGATGACGCCCGGCACAGGTAAAGGTATCAGCACAAAATGTGTTGTAATAGAAAAAGGAGGTTTTTCTTTATGAAGAAGAAAGCACTGGCACTTATGATGGCAGCGGCGCTGGCGGTATCGGCCCTGGCAGGCTGCGGAAGCTCTTCCAAAACGACATCGGCAACGGGGACGGCTTCCGGTGAAACGGCAGCGGAAAGCGGAGCGGCGGGGGATACCGCGGCGGCGCAGGCGGACGGCAATTTTAATGAAACCGGTTATCCTATCGTGAAGGAACCCATTACGTTAAAGGTGATGATAGCGATCCGGGATTCCGATTCCCTTACGGATTTTGACGAGATGCCCGGCGTAAAGCGTCTGGAAGAGGAGACCGGTATCCATGCGGAATGGGAGGTAATCAAAGGCTCCGACTGGAAAACAAAGCTGAATCTGGCATTTGCTTCCGGTGAATATCCGGATGTCATTCTGGCGACCAACGGAGAAGGCCAGCTGGATGATGAAGAATATGGTGTGACTCAGGGGATCGTGATCCCGCTGGACGATTTGATTGACCAGTATATGCCCAATTTCGTGGAGAGACGGGATGCGGAAGACAATGATCCCACTACCAGCCTTGTGGCTTCCGATGGAAAGATTTATTCCGTCGGCTATCTGGTGGGACAGAATATTAACACAAACCAGCATTATTTCATCAATCAGGAATGGCTGGATGCCCTGAATCTGGAAACACCCGCCAATGTGGAGGAGCTGACGGAGGTCCTGCGTGCATTCAAAACAGGCGATCCTAACGGCAACGGGGAAGCGGATGAGATTCCCCTGGAAATGGGACTGGATATCGGCTTTAACGGCATCCGCTACATGCTTCCTCTGTTCGGGCTTCCCTGCGATCCTGACAAGTGGATCTATATCGACGACGACAAGAAGGTGCAGTTCATAGCCACCCAGGACGGCTTCCGCGATTGTATGGAATGGCTGCACATGCTTTACGAGGAAGGGCTTGTGGATCCGGAAATCGTTTCCCAGGATTTCAATACTGTGGAAACAAAGCTGAAAGAAGGCAATGTCGGCTTCTTCACCGCATGGAGACTTGTGGCGATGGCTTATGACGAAGGCGTTGCATCCAACTCCGTACTCTGGATGCCCGACAGCAGTGCCAGCCTTTACCGCTATCTTGAGCTTTGCAGGCCCGGCGCCTTTGTTACCAGCTCCAACCAAAATGTACCCGCCACCATGCGCTGGCTGGATGCCCTGCTGGAAACCGATATGATGTTTTCCCTCTATTACGGGGAGCAGGATGCCGGAGAGGGCCTTGGCTGGATATATGATGAAAACAATAAAATCACCGTTACCAATGACGGAAGTGCGGAAGTGAAAAATTACATAGACTGTAATACCTTGTTCTTCGCACCCGGCAAATATCTCAGCGAAACCTTCAATATGCCGGAACAGCGGACCGAAAAGACCGAATACTGTGAAACGTATGATGCAGCCGGCATTATTCAGAAATATTCCAATGATTATCTGGATATGGCGCCGCTGACCTCGGAACAGCTTCAGGACAGCACGCTGAAAGAAACGGATATCAACAATGCGGTTGTGGAAAATATTGCGGCCTTCGTTACCGCCGGCGTGACGGATGACAGCTGGAATTCCTTTGTTTCCATGTTTGACGGAATGGGGATCGCAGATTATGTGCAGATGTACCAGGATGCGGTGGATACCATGGGGCTGGAATAAACGTAACCGTTCACATCTGTCTGAATGCTTGCGGATCAGCCGTAAAAAATACAGATTGCTCTGCTGCCGGTTGGCGGCAGAGCCGTTTGTGTGTTATCATTGAAGGGGAAAGCGGGGGGCTTACAGGTGAAAAAAATCTGGAAGGAATTAAAATCACAGAATGTTTTTTACTATATTGCTGCATTCAGCATCACGGTGATACTGATAATTACCGTGCTTGGAAGCTATTTGTACCGGTTTTATTACAGGACGATCTATTCCGACTTTCTCATTTCCAACGAAGAGCATCTCAGGTCGGAAATGAGCAGACATGAAAATGACATGCAGATTGTAAACGATATTGTTTACCAGATGGGCCTGGCGGGCGAGGTGACGAAATTCAAGCTTTCGGAAAAACCTCTGGCGGCGACCCAGCTGGAGAAGCATCTGTTTCAATATACTACGGTAAGCCAGTTTTTCCAGCTTCTGCTTTATCAGTATCATGAGGATGACTACCTCTACAGCAGCACGACCTCCGTCGCTTCCGATTATTTTGCCAGACAGGGCTGTGTGTTGGAGAGTATGGACTCACAGACGGTATTGGAGGAGCTGTATGCCCCTGTAAAAGAACTGCGCGTGTTTCCGGAGCAGTCTGTTACCGGCCTTTGGGTGCAGAGTTATATCGGTGTTTCCAGGGTGGTGCTGTATATGCAGGCGATCCCTCCCGGATTTCAGGAAACTCTTTTGTTTTTTGTACCCGATTCCTACTATGATTCCCTTCTGAGGAACGATGCGGAGGATATGCGCTCGGATTTTATACTGTACAAAGATCAGGTCATTGTTTCCAGAGAAAGCCGGGAAACGGATCCTGCCGCGCTGCTGGAGCTGGTAAAGGGGACACAGGCGCAGAGGCAGGTCAGGCTGGACGGGGAAAAGTATCTGCTGAGCGTTTTGCAGGGGACGAGCGGGCTGACCTACTGCTCCCTGCAGTCCATGGATATTTTTTATAACAAAATTGTAACCGGACAGTGGGGAATTATCGGCCTGCTTATCGTCTGCGCCATTCCCACGGCCCTGTTTATTATGGTGCTTTCCAGAAGGATGGCGGCCAAGGTGCGGAAAATGAACCAGCTGCTGGATTCCCAGGAAGAAACCAATTATAACCTGAACAGTATCGAAAGCGGGATCCAACTGCTGGTGGAGGCCAATGAACTGAAGGAAAAGGAAAATCTCCAGCTGAAAAAAACACGTTTTATCCGGAATTTTGTCCGCAATGACTTCAAAGATCCGGAAGAGGTGCTTCAGGCGTCGAAAACGGCTTCCCTGGAAATCGGGAACGGCATGTATGTGGCGGTTTTATTGGGAGAACGCAGCGACAGCAATGAAAACAGGGCGCATACGGAAATGCTGGAGGTGATCGCCAAAGAAGCGCAGCTGGACGGCTATGGCATCCATCTGGTCAGCAGCAGCCAGAGCCTGTTCGTTCTTTTTTCCGAAGCCAGAGAACGGATAGAAGAGACGCTGGACATGCTTTTTTCCATCGGCAAGGACTGCTATGAGGAATTTGTCATGTCGGTGAGCGGTTACCACAGTAACCTTACGGAAGGTTCCGCTGCGTATCTGGAAGCGGATACCGCCTTTGACAACCGGTTTCTGCAGGACAACAATAAAATCCTCCGGTTTGAGGAGGTATCCCTTGGGGATGTGGGAAACGTGCTGCCGGATTCGTATCTGCAGAAGCTGCGGCAGGCCCTGCGGAGCCGGGATAAGGCGGCTGTGGAGCAGGCGGTGGAGGATATCTGTATGCGGATGACCCAAAAAAGCCCTTCCCTTCCTATGTTCCGGCTTCTGTACAATGATATCATCCATGTGCTGATATCCGAATGGAAGGCCGAAAATACGGGCCTGGAAAGCATCTATAACGTATTTACCCTGTCTCAGTGCCTCACGATCCAGGACTTTAATGATCTGCTCTGTGAAGCCTGCCGCCTCATCATTGAAACAAAACCGGAAGAAAATGTGGACCGTTCCCGGGTGGTGGAGGAAGCGGTACTGTATATGAAGGAGAATTTCTCCAAATCGGAGCTGACCATGAGTGCGCTGGCCGATTACCTGCATATCAGTTCGGTTACCCTGGCGGTGGAATTCAAGAATAAAATGGGGATCCGCCCGTCGGACTATCTGGCGAACCTGCGCATGGAGCGGGCAAGGGAGCTTCTGGTATCCACCGATATGCTGATACGGGAAATCAGCAGGTCGGTGGGGTATGAGGACGATCATGTGTTTACCAGGAGATTTAAGAAATATACGGGCAAAACGCCGGGGCAGTACCGGGAAGAGCATACTTGACAGAAACTGCTATTCATTGCTTAAATGAAATAAAAAGGGTATAATCTTACTATAGTTAGCGTGATACAGAAGGGTAAGAAGATGAGGTGTAGCATGAGACCGCTGCCGATTGGTGTCGATGATTTTAAAAAAATCAGGGAAAATGGATACTATTATGTAGATAAGTCACTTTTTATCAAAGAACTGATCGACAACAGAAGTGAAGTGAGCTTATTTATGAGACCGCGCCGGTTTGGGAAAACGCTTGGTTTAAGCATGTTAAAATACTTTTTTGAAAGAACCTGTGACCAGAACGGCTGCCGGATTGATAACAGATATCTCTTTGAAAACTTAAAAATTATGGAAGCAGGAGAGACTTATGCTGCGCATATGGGACAGTATCCGGTTATAAGTCTTTCTTTAAAGTCGGCAAAACAGCCGGATTTTGATAAAGCCTTTGTTATGATAAAACGTCAGATTGCTGACGAGTTCCGCAGACATCGTTATGTAATAGACAGCATTATGGATGAAGGCGATCGGGCCAGATATCTGTCTATCATTAATGAAACAGGAGAAGAAGGGCAGTATTTGGATGCACTCACATTCCTGTCCCGAATCTTGAAAGAAACATCGGGAAAACCGGTTATTATTCTCATAGATGAATATGATGTACCATTGGAGAATGCACATTTCAGGGGATTTTATGAGCAGATGACAGACTTTATCCGTTCTCTGTTTGAGTCGGCAATGAAGACGAACCCAAATCTGGAGTTTGCGGTGGTGACAGGCTGTCTGCGAATTTCAAAAGAGAGTATTTTCACCGGTCTGAACAATCTGGATATGATAAGCATACTTGACCAGACCTATGCGGAACACTTCGGCTTTACACAGCCGGAGGTGGAAAGCTTGCTTAGTGATTACGGAATTACAGAAAAACGGGAGGAAGTCAAACGGTGGTATGACGGATATCTTTTTGGAAACACGGAGGTCTATAATCCCTGGAGTCTGCTCAATTATACAAAAGCAGCAGAAAACGGGGCTTTCCCCAAGCCATATTGGGCCAACACTTCCTCCAATACAATTGTCCGTGAGTTGATTGAACAGGCGGACAGCAGTGTAAAACAGGAGATAGAAACACTGATAGCAGGCGGTACCACAGAGAAACCGGTACACGAAGAAATCACTTATGATGAGGTTCATAAGACCAGAGATAATCTGTGGAATTTCTTGTTTTTCACGGGGTATCTGAAGAAAGTGAGTGAGCGGTTTGAAAATCGCACCATATATGTGACACTGGCGATACCAAACGAAGAAGTGACTAGTATTTATCAAAATACTATTCTGACATGGTTTGATCAGAGAAACGAAAAAAAGAATTTTACAGATCTGTTTAAGGCATTATTGGAAAAAAATACGGATTCTTTGGAAAGACAGATTTCTGTGAACCTTATGGAAACTATCAGTTTCTATGATTACAAAGAAGCTTACTACCACGGGTTCCTTGGAGGTTTGTTAAAAACAAATAAAGACTTCACGGTTAAGTCTAACCGGGAAAGCGGGTTGGGACGAAGCGATCTGCTGCTGCTTTCGGCGCCTTATGACGGTATTGCAATTATTATTGAAATAAAAGTGGCAGACACATATGCAGAGCTGGAAAAGGCAGCACAAAAGGCATTGAGACAGATTGAGGAAAAAAAATATGATATGGAATTAAGGTTGGAAGGATATCATACGTTCTATGTATATGGAATTGCCTTTTTTAAGAAACTGTGTAAAGTAGTTATTAAGTAAAAAGGAAACGGTACCGGGAAGAGCATACATGAACGGCCCATCAGGGCATGTAAAGGGAAAATCCGATAAAAAGGATTTTCTTTTTTTGATCTGAATTCTTCCCCCCTTCATTCCCGGCTCTCTCCTGAATCCCGGCTGGAAAATGGTTAAAATTGGGTACATGATCTTAAAATCGAGGTGTTTTTTGTGGATATTCAATCATATATAATAAATCCATAAATACGAAAACGAGGTGATAGGGATTTGAAGCGGATAAACAAGACGGAAAAACCCCGGGGGGTTGCGGGCGGCGCCGGGATAAGCTGGAAACGGGAATTCAGCCGTAGCTGGCCTCTGTACATGCTTGTGCTGCCGGCGGTCATACTTGCCGTAATCTTTTGCTACATCCCCATGGCAGGGCTTATCATGGCTTTTCAGAATTATAAGCCCTGGCTGGGGATCTTTGGTTCGGAATTTGCAGGGCTGGATAATTTCCGGCAGATTTTTGAATTCCGGGAATCCTATCAGGCGATTATCAATACGCTCATTATTGCTGTGAGCAAGATTATATTGGGCCTGATTGTACCGGTTATTATGGCTTTGCTGTTAAATGAGGTAAAGCAGCTGGGATTGAAAAAAAGCATCCAGACACTGGTTTACCTGCCCCATTTCCTTTCCTGGGTTACCGTAGCGGGCATGTTGCGGGACATTCTGGGACTGGACGGTATTGTCAATGCTTTTCTGCAGAAAATCGGTATGGAACCGGTTTTTTTTCTGGGAGAAGCGGGGATGTTCCGCCAGATTGCCGTACTGTCGGATCTCTGGAAAGGGTTTGGCTTCGGGATGATAGTATATCTGGCAGCCATTTCCAATATTGACCAGAACCTGTATGAAGCCGCGGAAATGGACGGCGCAAATAAGTGGCAGCAGACGCTTTATATCACGCTGCCGGGTATTATGCCCATGGTAATTGTCATGGCGACGCTCAGCCTTGGAAATGTACTGAATGCGGGCTTCGACCAGATATTCAATCTGTATTCCCCCCTTACCTACAGCACGGGCGATATTATCGACACTTATGTATACAGGCAATCGCTTGTGAACGGACAGTACAGCTTCGGTACAGCGGTAGGGCTGTTTAAATCCGGGATCGGGCTGGTCCTTACCGTGGCCGCCTACAAGATAGCCTACCGGTTTGCGGGCTACCGGATTTTTTAGAAAGGGAGGGAGAGGAATATGCGTCGGACATCTGTCAGCAGAAAGATATTTCTGCTCGTAAATACGGTTTTTTTGGTATCCGTGGCCCTGCTGTGCTTACTGCCGCTTGTGAATCTGTTCGCCTTGTCACTCAGCGGAAAAAGTGCGGCCAACAGCGGTGCCGTTACCTTCTGGCCGGTAGATTTTACCTTGCTTGCCTATGAGAAAACCTTTCAGAATAACAATTTTATCCGTTCCCTCCTGATCTCCTTTCTCAGGACAGGCATCGGTACGGCTCTCAGCATGTGTGTAATCACTACGGCCGGCTATGCACTTTCCAAGGATTTCAAAGGGAGAACGCCTCTCGTGTGGTTTTTTGTATTTACCATGCTCTTCAGCGGAGGTTTGATCCCCTCCTATCTGGTCAATTCCACCCTGGGGCTGAAAAATAATTTCCTTATCTATGTGCTGCCGGGCGCATTCAGCTGTTATAATCTGATACTGATTATGAATTTTTTTCGTTCCATCCCCAAATCCCTGGAGGAAGCGGCATTGATTGACGGAGCGGGCTTCTTTACGGTATTGAGGAAGATTTATCTTCCGCTGTCCAAGGCAGGGCTTGCCACGGTGGCACTTTTTATTATGGTGGGGAACTGGAATGAATGGTTTACCGGGATTCTTTATATGTCGGATACCAAAAATTATCCTCTCGCTTCCTTTCTGCAGGTTATCGTTGTACAGGGAAACCAGCAGGATTTGGCGCTGGATCCCACGTCGGCGGCAGCCATGTCGGAACGAACCATCAAGGCGGCGCAGGTATTTATAGGGGCGCTTCCCATATTGATGGTGTATCCGTTCCTGCAGAAATATTTTGTAAAGGGTATTGTTATGGGGGCGGTTAAGGAATAAAGGACAGGAAATATAGAAAATAGTTTGGTAAGAAGGCTTATGCCGGCGGTCGGG
This sequence comes from Lachnospiraceae bacterium, assembly GCA_022845955.1. GTDB lineage: Bacteria > Bacillota > Clostridia > Lachnospirales > Lachnospiraceae > Eisenbergiella. The sequence continues at coordinate 4,661,384 of AP025576.1, read as the reverse complement.
CTTGCCCGGACTGAAAAGCATAGGATAATAATTTCAGAAGGAGGAAGGTATTAATGAAGAAAATGGTAAAAGCGATTTCCCTGGCCCTGATGGCGGCGGCTGTCCTTACAGGATGCGGAAAGGACAGCACAGGGACGGAGGCGATCAGCACAAAAAATGCGGAAGGCAGGTACGATCCGGTCCTGACAATCCGCATCGCAAAGCAGCTGGACGAAAACACAGGAAGATATGGGGAGGGGGAGGACATCAACAAAAACCCCATGGTGGATCTGGCGGCGGAAAAGCTGGGAATTAAGATGGAAACTATTTTACTTGGAGGAGATGCGGGCAATTATGATACAAAGCTCCGCCTGGCGCTTACCGGATCGGAGGAGCTTCCGGATGTTTTCCCGGTTTACGGGACACAGATGATAGCCGATATGATTGAGTCCGGGAAAGTGAAAGCGATTGATGAGGATATCGAGAAGTACATGCCGGACAGGCTGAAGGAAATCTATGATAAGTACTCCCAGACCTTTTATCCGGTCATCAAAGATGGAAAGACCTACGGCATTGCCTGTACCCCTTTTCTGACAGAAGGCCAGGTCATGATAATCCGACAGGACTGGCTGGATAAGCTGGGCCTGAAGGCACCTGCCACAATGGATGAATTCGAAGAGGTTATCAGGGCATTTACGGAGCAGGATCCGGATGGGAACGGGAAAAAGGATACCTATGGTTTTACTTATGCAGGCGACAGTATCTACAATACCGGGTGGGTTGCGGATCCCGTTATCCTTTTCTCCGCGAATGCGGGAAAGCATTTTCCGGGAAGCTGGCAGGAGGATGAAAACGGTCAGCTGGTATACGGCTCCATACATGAAGGAAACAAAAAGACGCTGGAACGGATGGCGCAGTGGCACGCAAACGGATGGATGTTCCAGGAAGCCGCAGCAACCGGCGCATGGGATGCCATGATGCAGTTTACCGAAGGGAAAGCGGGAATTTTTATCGGAAGGCCATGGGCGATCGGTTCGGTCAGAGATGTGGAAACGGTTTGTCCGGAAGCGGTGATCAAAGCATATCCCAATATTCTGCAGGATAACGGGGAGCCATCTTACCAGTCGGCCCAGATCAACGACGGCTGGCTGATGTTCAATAAGGATTTCAATAATATGGAGGCCTTCTTTACCTATTATGACTGGATTTATGACGCGGCATTCGGGACAGGAGACTTCAAATACGGCTATCTGGAGGGGTACGATTATGATATTGTAGGGGACACCGTTGTTTATGATTCCCAATTGTTTGATCCCCCGGTAACCGATCCGTTTATGCCGGGAAAATCAACCGTTCTCAAAAATACGCCTTCTATCGATACCATGCAGCCCTATATGGATGTCAGTACGGGAATGACACCGGAAACCAGCGCCCAGATCAAGGCCGCGGCCGATTTTAAGGCTTCGCCGGATATGGCCGAAGGATATGTGGTGGCAGGTGAACATAAGGACGAGCTGTTCCCGAACCTGTTTAACGGGGAGCCTACGGCAACCATGAAGAAAAAATGGGAACAGCTGCAGACCATGGAAAAACAAATCTATACCAACATTATCTATGGGAAGGAGCCTGTGGACGCCTTCGACAAATTTGTGGAAGAATGGAAAAACCAGGGCGGCGACCAGATAACCCAGGAAGTGAATGAATGGTATCAATCCGTTAAATAGTTGGTTATACGCGGGACTGTCAGAAGCTGACAGTCCCTGCATCTATAGTAAAAATAAGGAATTCCTGGTATAATTCTGTGGGATAAGACGAAGGCGGACGGAGGATCCGGTAATAGGGTGGGTATGAAAAAAATAAAGTCAATTTTTATTATATTTGGTTTTTTTCTCATTATGATAATTGCGAGCTTTTTGATTTTATACCAGTATAGTGCCGTCAGCCTCAGGGAATCCCTTATGCGCGTGGCGCAGATCCAGATGGAATATGCCAGGGCCCTTCTGGAACAGAAAATCAATGAAATAGAGATAGAAGCGGATGGCATCCTAAACAGTAATGATTTTAAAGAGCTGCAGCTTATGGTCATGGAGGAGTACGATCCCTATGACTATGTCATGGGCGTAAAAAATATCAAAGAATACCTGAACAGACGCCAGAGGAGCAATGTGGGCATGTCGGAATTCATATTGTACTGGCCGGAACCAAACTACCTCATCTCCACATTGAATAAATCGGATGTAAGCCGGAATATGCTGGACAGGGCGGAGGATAACAAGTGGTTTTACTGGGAAAAAGAGGTATATTTCGTAAGGCGCTATTCGGCAGACTGGGTACCGGCGGAAGAACAACCCTATCTCTTCATCAAAATGGAGCGTGATCACCTCTATAAGATAAAAAACATGGCATCAGGCATGGGAACCGGAGGGACTCTTCTTGTGTTTCCCGACAGGCAAAGCCTTTTTTCCGCCGACGGTATGGAACAGGCCCTGCTGACAGGGCTGGCGGATAAACAGGATAAGGAAGCCTTTGAACTGGCTGCTGCCAACGAAAAGTACCAGATTATCAAATCAGGAGCCGTACGGAACGGGCTGGAGCTCATCGCCTATTATCCCCTGAATGAAATGAGAAAACCTATCATGGATATGATGGGGATAACAGCAAGGCTTCTGGGGGTAATTCTTGCTATCGGGTTTGTTTTTATGGTATTATACTACAAAAATATCCTGCTGCAGCTCAAAATAATTACGGAAAAGCTCAGGCAGGTGGAGGACGGCGACTTCACCTCCCAGATTGAGGAGCTGCCGGATAATGAATTCTCTTATGTTTTCCAGCAATTCAATCAGATGGTATCCCGGATCGGCGATTTGGTGTTATCCACGATTAAAGAACAGCAGCTCAGGAACCAGGCGGAGCTGCGCCAGCTGCAGCTTCAGATCCATCCCCATTTTCTCTATAACAGTCTTTCCTATATCGTGACAGTGGCGGATAAACCGGAGGCCGTAACGGAAATGGCAGTCCATCTGGCCGGCTATTACAGGTACTGTACCAAAAAGAAGGCAATTACAAGCATCGGGGAAGAGGTTTCCTATGCAAAAGCCTATTTGTCCATTATGGCTATGCGTAAAAGCATAACCTATAATATAAATGTCTCCGAGTCCCTGTATGATACACCGATCATTCCCCTGATTCTGCAGCCCATCATCGAAAATGCCATCGAACATGCTATAGAAGAAAGGGAACATGCCAAGTATCTGTTTGTTAAAATCTATAAGCTGCCGGACGGCTCCGTCCGATTTGAGATTTCAGATGACGGGGACGGGATGTCCGAAAAGGAGATAGGACATCTGCTGGAAAACCTGAATAAAAAGAACCGGGATGAGGAAGAAAGCGTCGGGCTGTGGAATGTAAACCAAAGGCTGATTAATTATTATGATGGTTCTGCGGGACTGCGGTTCGGCAGGAGCATTTGGGGAGGCCTGCTGGTTTCCTTTACCATTTTACCGAAGAGGGCGGATAATGAAGCTGTTGATTGCTGATGATGAATTATATATGGCGGAATATATACAAAAGCTGTTGGATTGGAAGGAATACGGATTTGATCAGGTTTTCACCGCAAACGGCGGTTCCATGGCCAGGGATATTCTTCAGGAATTTGTGCCGGAGCTTCTGATAACCGATATTAAAATGCCGCGCATATCAGGGCTTGATTTGTCCGCATTCATTGAGGAGAAGAAATACCCGACAAAGGTGATTATTATATCCGGTTACAGTGAATTCGAATATGCCAAACAGGCGCTGCGTTACGGGGTGTCGGAATATCTGGTAAAACCCGTCCTGAAGGGCGACCTGGAGGAAACCCTGGAACGCATCCTGCAGAAGAATTTTGTGAAGGAGAAGAAAAAAGGGGAGGACAAAATCTGCCTGGCGGGTGATAAAAACGCGCTGATTTCCTATGTGAAAAATTACATATATGAAAACTTCGATCAGCCGCTTTCCCTGGATGTACTGGGGGAAGCCGTCCATCTCCATCCGGCTTATCTGTCCAAAGTATTTAAAGAGGTAACGGACAGGAATGTATCCGGTTATATCACGGATATCAGGATGCAGAAGGCGGCGGAACTTCTGGAGCAGACCGAACTGAAAATCCATGAGGTGATGGAACTCATCGGCTACCGGAAAAGCCAGTATTTTTCCAGGCTGTTTAAAGAAAAGTTCGGTGTGACGCCTGTGGAATACCGCAGGACGGTGAAGAAGGTTCCGGAAGAGGATCATGGTCCGGCAGCCCGGTAAACGCCATTTTTATCGGAAAGTATAATTATATTGAATAAAGGGCAAAAAGCCGGTCAACACTCCTCCTATAAGAAACAGTCTTGTAAGGAGGAAACACAATGAATATTAATAAAGGCGATCTGTACTATGCAGACCTGCGTCCCGTGGTAGGTTCGGAACAGGGAGGTATCCGTCCGGTTCTGGTCATACAGAATGATACGGGGAACCGCTACAGCCCAACCGTAATCATAGCGGCGATTACCAGCCAGACCGGCAAACATCCGCTGCCCACACATATACCCCTTGGGGAATCAAAATACGGCCTTCGTAAGGATTCCATAATCCTGATGGAACAGATACGCACCATTGATCGGACAAGGCTTAAGGAATACATAGGAAAAGTGGATAACCGTTTTCTGTATGAGGTGGACAAGGCTCTTGCGGTGAGCTTTGGGATGTGTGTGTAAATCGTATTTCCTTGTCAGTGATTTAGGATTTGAATTCTCCTCTCGACAGTACCTGTAACCGTATTTATTGAACAGATTACCAAAATAGATTATAATTGACTTAAATATGGTATTGACTGATTCTGTTAAAAGACAAGGCTGGCGAGAGGGGTAAAAGTGAAAAAAATAAGAGAAAATCTATTTATGCAGTTCCTTGCATTTATTTTGTTACTTCTGATAATTGTAACTGCTGTCTTTGCGATGAATCAGTATAATGCAAAAAAAGTTACCAGAGAAAGCACGCTACAGCTTAATGAGAATACCCTCATGCAGTTAGAGGGTAAAATGGATGAAGCATTTATTTCTATGGAAAATCTGATGTCTAATCTGGCATATAATCCTACAGTTTATTCCTATTTCAAAGAAGAACAAAATCAACGTTCAGTGCAGGAAGATCTGAAGGATGTTATGATCAATTCACTTATTTCAAACGACAATATTGCAGGTATTGAATTGTATGATATGGAAGGGGAAAAAAGGATCGGTGTGGGAAAACGTTACCAGGAGGATGTTAATCCTGAGGATATCAATACGATCCGGTTCTCCGATCGGATACTTACTAATGATGGCGGCATGATAAAGTACGCAATTTATTATCCGATTTATGATCTGAAAAATATACAGTATTTTACTAAACTTGGAGTTTGTATTTTTTACGTTTCAATTGGAAATATTACAGAATTCCTCAATGAAGTAAAAATAACCGATAATACATATCTCTATCTGGTGGATAAAGAATGGGATATTCTTGCACAAAATACTCTGGCAGAAAATAATAGCGGCTTTTTGCAGAATTGGAACAGCAATAAGAACAGATATCATGTTTCGGAGATAAAGGTGAAACGCAATGGCTGGACCATAATCAGCTATGTACCCATCGCGGAGTTGGTTCAAGGCATGGATTTTCTTAACAGAGAAATGCAGATGCTTTACTTTTTTTCTATAGGAATATTGATACTGCTGGTTTGTTTTTGCTATAGGGCGATAATTAACCCGCTCCATCAAATTGATTTATTTGTAAAGCGGAATCCTACACATACGGAAGAACGTATGTGTTTTCAAAACAGTAATGAAATAGGAACTTTAGCCCGTAATCTGAACCGAATGTTGGACGAAAGAGATACCATGAACCAAGCCATTCAGGATTCTCAAAAGAAAATATACGAAACCCAGCTTGCAAAAAAACAAATGGAGATACTGGCATACAGAAATCAGATTAATCCCCATTTTTTATACAATACATTGGAATGTATCAGAGCTATGGCTATGTATCAGGGCTGTGAGGATGTTTCTGAATTGACGGTAGCTCTGTCCAATGTCCTTCGTTATGCGGTTAAAGGAGAAAATATAGTATATATCCGGGATGAGATCAATTATATCCGGGAATATAGCAAAATAATAGAATGTCGTTTTTCTAAAATACGTATTAACTTAGATGTAGATGAGAGACTGCTGGAAAAGAAAATGATTAAGCTGATTTTGCAGCCTCTGGTTGAAAATGCGGTTTTTCATGGGTTGGAGCCTATGCTGGATGGCGGAAAAGTAAACATAAAGATTTATCAAAAAGAGGAAAAGCGGCCTGAGAAATGGATTTATTTAAGTGTAGAAGATAATGGATGTGGTATCAGTGACAAAAGGTTGGAGCAGGTTAGGTACTCAATGAAGAATGAGGAAATCGGAAGTGAAAATGGAAGTCAGAGCATAGGTTTGGTTAATATCTTTCAGCGCCTTAAACTGGTATATGAAAGTAATATGAATATATTTATTTTCAGCGAAAAGGGAAAAGGAACAAAAGTAGAAATTGGCTTTGCCGAAACGGTATGAGAGGGAGGGTATATGTATACAGTATTAATTGCAGATGATGAGAGATGGGTTATATTGGGAATCAAGCAGTTGTTAGAGAAAATAAAGCTTCCCTTCCGTGTTTCAGGTACAGCGGAGAATGGTATAGAAGCACTTGAAATGTTGGTTGAATTACAGCCGGATGTATTGATTACGGATATACGTATGCCGGGAATGGATGGACTTGAACTTATAGAGAAAATGAATGCCTGCGGAATAGACAGCAAAGTTATTTTTGTGAGTGGCTATGCAGAATTTTCATATGTACAGCGGGCATTGCGTTTAGGAGCGTTGGATTATCTGCTTAAGCCAATAGAAGAAAAGCGCCTTAAGGATATCATGAGCGTTACCTTGGAAAGGCTGAATAATGAGCAGGATGAAGATAACAAACTGCAGAATCTGGAAAGGGTATTCCATGTACAGACAGATTGTTTTCATAAAATGTATCCGGGAGAAGACGGACAGGCATTTGTATACCAGTGTATTTCACTATTACTGACTGAAGAATGGCAGAAGGAGAAGAATGGCATACTGGACCAGGAACAGTTTTTCTATTTTTCTATGCCCAGGGATAAAAACAGAGTTATTGTTTTTATTCGATATCCAGAAAAACTGAAGGAAGAAGAAGTATATGAATTAATTAGTAATATATTTTCGACCATCAGATCGGCAGGCGGCAGCATGAGGGCCTACAGCAGTGAGCAGTTGGGTGAGCTAATGGAAGAATCCAATATTGCTTTGTGTACACAGAGTCTTTGTATTGGCCGGGGATTTCTCGATTTTATGAAAAACAGAGAAAGTGGGAGGATAAAGGTAAAGGAGTATTTATTGCAGATTAATCAGGCGGTGGAAGATAAAAATATTAGCCAATTACGGGTTGTTTTCGATGAACTGGAAAGTGAGATGAAAGAAGGCAGAATTTATGTGGATCAACTTTCGCTACTATATAATCAACTTGCAATAAAGCTGAATGCGGATGGTGCTGCATTTGAATATTTTAATTATTATCAAATAGATGAACAATTTCATGATATCACACATTTTTTTGCATATATCCGAGATGCGGTGGCGGAATATCTTGGAAGGCGGGATGATGTCACTAATAGCCTGTTGTATTCCATTGTCATGCGTGTAAAAGGAGAAAGTGTGGAAAACAATAGTGCGTTAGGTGATTTGGCAGAGGAATTTGGAGTAAGCAGGGGGTATTTAAGTAACATTCTGCGGAAAGAACTTGGAATGCCTTTTTCCGAATACCTTACGGGCAAACGGATTCAGAAAGCAAAAGAATTGTTGCTGAATGAAAAGCTGTCCATTGAAGAAATAGCCGAACGTGTTGGATATCATGATTATTTTTATTTCCTTAAGGCCTTCAAAAAAAATACGGGAATATCCCCCAGTAAATACAGAAAAAGCATGACAGAAAAAATATTACCAAATTAGGAACCATATTCCATATGTATTTGTGTATTATCATTGTACAATTACTTGTGTAGTTGACAACACTGCACAAGGAGATGGAAATATGAAGAAGAGGATTGTAGCAGTATTACTTGCAGGCGTAATGATTATTTCAATGATGGGATGTACAGCTAAAACGGATTCCCAACCGTCGCAGACAAACGCTGAGGCGAATGATGCAGGTGCAGCTGGGGACGGGGAGGCCTATGTAAGGGCTGAAGATGACGATGGATTCAAACCATTAGAAGAAAAGGTTACAATAAAAATCGGTAAAAGCGAAAATGCATCCGATACCTATGAGAATGGTGATACATCGGGAGATAATTACGTTCTCCGATGGTTTGAAGAACAGCTGAATATTGATTATGAGTATGAATGGACAGCAGTTGGGGCAGAAGCCTATAACCAAAAATCCGCACTCGTTATTTCAACGGGAGATTTACCGGATGTTATGACCGTAACGGAACCGCAGATGAGACAGTTAGTGAAGGCAGGTCTGGTTGCAGATCTGACGGAGGCCTATAATACATTTGCTTCTGACCAGTTGAAAGAAGCATATGACAGTACAAATGGAATCGCTCTTGCCAGTGCTACCTTTGATGGGAAACTGATGGCAATGCCTAATATTAATCCGGGTGCAGACGGTATTCCGCTTCTTTATGTAAGAGGGGATTGGATGGAAGAACTGGGACTGGAAGAGCCAGAAACACTGGATGATATATGTAATATTGTAAAGGCATTTAAGGAGAAAAAAGGTTCCATGGGACTGGTTGCATCCAAATCCATAGTAAGTGTAGGGAATAATATGTATGGACTGGATGCTCTGTTTGCCTTGTATCAATCTTATCCGGAAATGTGGGTAGCAGATGACAGCGGCAATATTACGTATGGTTCTATTAAACCGGAAACCCGTACGGCTCTTGAAAATATAGCAAAACTGGTAGCTGAGGGTATCATAGATAAGGATTTTGCAGTTAAGGACTCGGATCAGTGTAATGAACTGGTAACCAGCGGACAGGGAGGAATATTCTTTGGCTCCTGGTGGAATCTTCAATGGCCGTTGTCAGATATGTGGAAATCAGATGGCGATGTCAAATGGAATATTTATGCGGTTCCTCTTGATGAAGAAGGAATATACAACGTACATATGATGAATCCCAGTACAACATATCTGGTGGTTCGAAAGGATTATCCTCATTTGGAAGCAGTTATTAAAACCATGAATATGCAAAGGTGTGTGGACTCTAACCAGAAACGGATACCGTTGCCAGAGGAAGATTCCTATCAGAGTTGGACCATGTTTCCTTTTTCTGTACTGATGACTACTTATGATGATAAGGAAAAGATTGCAATTGGGTTAAATTCAGTAATCGACGGAGAAATTACATATGATGAACTGAATGTAGGACTTCAGCCATTATATGATTCTTGGGAATACGTAAAGGAAAACGGGATACAGCAGGCTGCTCAGCAGACCCAGGCAAACGGATATTGCTGGTATAAGGGAGCGGATGCTATTGTACAGGCTGAAAACCATATGAATCGTGTATACGCGGCAACGTATGCCCAATCCGAGACCATGGATAAAAAGTGGGCAACTCTGGAGAAGCTGGAGGATGAAACCTTTCTACAGATTATTTTAGGAGAAAAGCCTATTGAAGAATTTGATAAGTTTGTAGAGCAGTGGAAATCACTGGGAGGTGACGAAATTACCGCAGAACTGCAAGAGATGGTATCATCCAAGTAACAGAATATAACTACATGTTAGTTAAATGGAAGTTTGTGCGTCTACTGATCATAGTGCCCCATAAACAGCTGTGATTCGGCAGATGCACTTTTCCATTTCTGAAATCGGATGAAACAGGAGGTTGCTTATGCATAAACGAATCAGAAATAGGGAAAAGAAGAAAATAAATACTTTACCGTATCATCTTATGCTATTTCCCGGGACGGTTTGTTTGTTTATTTTTTCAATTATACCTATGCTGGGAATAGTAATAGCTTTTCAGGATTTTGTACCTACGATGGGAATCCGGGGATCGGAATGGGTGGGGCTTGAAAATTTTAAGTATATGTTTCAATTGCCCGATACCATGTATATATTCAGAAATACATTAGTTATAGCTGTAGGGAAAATAGTACTGACACTGGTTGCTTCCATTTTTTTTGCTATTCTGCTTAATGAACTGAGAGTGGTAAAGGCAAAAAAGATTGTTCAGACAGTAGCTTATCTGCCGCATTTCTTATCATGGGTTATACTCGCTACCATATTTAGGGATATGCTGGACTCAAACGGGATTATGAATCAGGTACTGCAGGGACTGGGGATTTTGAAGGAACCTATTATATTTTTAGGAAGTAATACTACTTTTCAGCCGGTAGTAATCTTCAGCGAGGTATGGAAAGAATTTGGTTATAACGCAGTTATTTTCATCGCGGCATTGGCTGGAATTAATACAGAATTATATGAGGCCGCTGAAATGGATGGTGCTGGAAGACTGAGGAAAATCTGGCATATCACACTGCCGGGCATCCGACAGACGATTGTTCTGGTAGCTACGCTGAATATTGCCAATATTTTGAATGCTGGTTTCGATCAAATCTATAATTTATATAGTCCTATTGTATATCGGACCGGAGATATTATAGATACCTATGTATATCGTATGGGTTTCATGAATGCCCAGTTTTCTCTGGCTACGGCCGTAGGGCTATTGAAGTCGGTGGTCAGTTTTATTTTAATTTTTACTTCCTATAAATTGGCGGATAAGTTTGCAAATTACAGGATTTTTTAGGAGGGAATATGAAAAAACAATATAAGTCGTTGGAGAACCGTATTGTGGATGCCTTTGTTCTTATTCTTAGCCTTTTTATTTTTGTTATCTGTATACTTCCATTAATTAATGTGCTGGCACTTTCCTTTAGCGGGAAGGAAGCGGCAATAGCCGGAAAAGTATCCTTATGGCCTGTTGACTTTACGTTCGACTCTTATGTTTACTTACTTCAGGAAAAAAGGTTCTTTTTATCCTTTTGGATGTCAGTAAAGAGGGTTTTTCTGGGAGTGCTCATAAATATGCTGCTGACTGTGCTTATGGCTTATCCGCTTTCACTGGAAACCAGACAATTTCCGGCACGTGATAAATATATGTGGCTTCTGATATTTACCATGTTGTTTAACGGCGGCGTTGTACCATGGTATTTTGTGATCCGCAACCTTGGTATGCTGGACAGTATCTGGGCGCTTGTCCTTCCCGGTGCGGTGCCCGTGTTCAATGTAATACTTATAATTAATTTTTTTAGAAATATTCCCAAAGCAATAAAGGAATCTGCACAGTTAGATGGCATAGGGCCGCTGGGTATGCTGATCCGTATGTATATCCCCTTGTCAAAACCGGCTATTGCGACAGTATCCTTATTTAGTATTGTAAATCATTGGAACAGTTTTTTCGATGGAATGCTTCTAATGAATACACCGGAAAAAATGCCGTTACAAACCTATATACAGTCGCTGGTAATACGTATTTCCGACATTTCCCAGTCCGGTCTCTCTGCGGAGCAGCTGGCTGATCGAATGTCACAAAGGACATTTAATGCTTCTAAAATTGTAGTATCGACCATCCCTATTTTATTAATTTATCCCTTTTTGCAGAAATACTTTGTAACTGGTATTACGTTAGGATCCGTAAAGGAATAGGAGGCTCATATGAAAAGAAAATGGACGGAAGAGGAAATATGGAAATGGTATAGGGAACATGAATGGATATCCGGTTTTAATTTTGTACCGAGTACCTCGACAGGAGGCATTTTGTGGCTGCTACAGGATTTCGATCATAGAAATGCATTCAATGAAGCTGCGAAGGAAATTGCACTTGCGGCATCTCTGAAACTGAATAGTGTGCGGGTGTTTCTTCCGTTTCACCTATGGAAGGTTCAGCATGATACATTTATGAGGAATCTGGAAGAGTTTATTTCCCTTCTTGATTTGTATGACATGACGATAATGCCTGTTCTTTTTAATGATTGTACTGTCGCAAAAGTATATTATAAGGAGCCGATACTTGGTCCGCAACCGGAACCGGAGGCTGGATTCTTTGGAGGTTCCTCACAGAATTCTTTTGATGTGGACACACAGAGCGGGGAATCGGTTGGCTATAGTATTACAGATGATCAGGAAATGGAGCCGGTTATTGAAGAATATGTCAGAGAACTGGCTAAAGTTTACGGTCAAGATGACAGAATAATCATATGGAATATCTGGAATGAACTGGGAAATTCAGGAAGAGATGCCCGCTCTATGCCTATGGCAGAAAAAATTATAGGATGGCTTCGGGAAGAAGATGTAAAACAGCCTCTGACAATTGAAATGTGGGGAGCCCAGACAGATGGCAAGAATTATTACCAATGGCTGCATCATCCTATGTTCTATGGAGATGTGGATCGTTTAAATATTGAACTTTCAGATATTGTAACTTTCCATTTTTATGGGGATTATACGCATGCAAGGCAGCTGATTGCATTCCTGAGACAGTTTAATCGTCCTTTGATTAATACCGAATGGATGCACAGACCATTCGGAAGTCTGATTCAAACCCATCTGCCATTATGGAAAAAAGAAAAGATAGGAAGCTATTTTTTTGGTTTGGTAAATGGTAAGACCCAGTTCCATATCGTATGGGATTTTATTAAGGACTACTCCGGTATAGATACAACTTTATGGATGCATGATCTGTATCATGCGGATTTTACCCCCTATGATACGGAGGAACTGGAGATTCTAAAGGAATACAATGAGGATAAAGTTATATGGACAAAATAAATAAAAAGGGGAGAGTAATAGCGGATCGCAATTTTACAGTAGGAAGTATAAATCAAAGGATGTACGGAACATTTTTAGAACATATTCATACTATTATATATGGCTGTCTGTACAGTCCTTCCCATCCTCAGGCGGATGAAATGGGATTCCGTAAGGATGTAATGGAGTTGCTCAGAGAACTGCATACTACTTTCATACGATATCCTGGAGGAAATTTTGTTTCCGGCTACCATTGGAAGGATGGAATCGGTCCAAAGGAAATGCGGCCGGTAAAATACGATCTTGCATGGGGACAAGAGGAATCTAATCAGATAGGCATTGATGAGTTTTGCATTCTGTGCAAAAAGCTGGATGTTGAACCGATGTTGGTGGTGAATCTGGGTACGGGAACAAGCGAAGAAGCAGTGGAAGAACTGGAATATTGCAACTATGACGGCAATACGAAGTGGGCCAGGCAAAGAAAAAGGAATGGGTTTGAAAATCCTCATTGTGTTAAACTGTGGGGGCTTGGTAATGAGATGGACGGCGTTCATCAGATAGAACATAAAACACCTTATGAATATGCGCGGAAAGCAGTTGAAACAGCAAGAATGATGAGAAAACTGGACGACTCCATTGAATTGATTCTTTGTGGAAGCTGCAGTCCGGAAATAGATCTGGATACATATCCGGAATGGGATAGGATTGTTTTGGAGGAAACCTATGAAGAGGTTAAGTATATATCACTTCATAGATATTACTGTTATGCTGCCCATAAGGATATGTATGCCTGCAATACAGATACTCTGGATGATATAGCACATCTGCCTGAGGATATCAACAATTATATTGATACGGTTATGGCTGCTTCCCGGTTTATCCAGGGAAAAAAGCGGACGGCAAAACAGGTTGCTGTTAGTTTTGATGAATGGGGAATTTTGAGCAGCAAGGACTTTAATCCTAAAAACTATCCATGGTGGAAGGAGGTATGCAAAGAGGAAAGTTCATATACCGCACTGGATGCAGTTCTTCAGGGGGCATTTTTACTTACTTTGCTGAATAAATGCGATGTAGTGAAGGCAGCATGCCAGTCCATTGTAATTGGCTCAATGATTCAGGTTGATCCAAAAGGATCGTGTTTTCGGCAGACAACATTCTATCCTTTTCGGGATGTGGCAGTTTATGGAAAGGGTATTGTTTTGCAGCAGGTATCCTGTGTGCCCTCAGAAACAACGGGAAAATACGGAGAACAACCTGTGATTCAAAGTGCTGTAGTTTATAATACTGAAAGGCAGGAAGTGGTGGTTTTTGCTGTAAATTTCAGCAAAAATGAGGATATTGTCTTTGAACTAAGTTTACAGGGTTTTTCAGATATGGTATGTATTGAATACAGTCGACTTTATGAAGAAGAGGCATTTGCAGGGAATACCTTTGAGAATCCGCTGCGTGTTGTGCCACATGCGGTTAAAGTGGATAAAAGGCAGCTTAACTTCTGTCTTCCGCCGATTTCCTGGAATGTGATACGATATCACGTATCTGAAGAAAAGCACTAAGGTGTCAGCCGCCGGACTGCCCGATACCTCACAGTCCGGCGGCTGTTTCTGCTGGAATATAAAGAGGAACCGCAGAACATAGCATCCGTCGTTTGTTTGTCCCACTCTCTGCCCAGGTATTACTTCTCTGCGTTCTCTCTGGCAGTGTAGCGGTAGTAATCCTGGTACCTTGCAATAAAGGCTTCTACCCGGGCCGCCTGTTCTTTTTTTCTGCATTTCCCGCGTGCCGCATGTAAATAGGCGAAAACCGCGACAGCAATGATAAAAAGACTACATAGGACAACTTTTTTCTATCTGTTCTAACCTTCATAATTTTTCCCTTTCTAATTCTTTATAACATCCTCAGTGCAGTTTACTTATCGCGGAGCAAGGCAGCCATACGTTTCCGGAAACATTCTTCATAGATTTCTGCGAATAGGATCAGAAGCTCCTGCAGTTGGACATACCCCTGTTCCAGGAATGATTTAATTAGTATATTCACATTCTGCTTCGTATCGTGGCTTTCTTCACAAATATGATTTATTCTTCATACAGCCGGCCAAAGGACTGCCATTTTTTGGTGAAAAGGTCAGCCTGTTCCTGTTTTCGGAAATAGACTGTTACATAAGGCCTTCTTTAATCAAATAGTAAATGGGAATTAGACGGATTTATTTTTATGTGGTTTGACTTTTACCAGGTTTGAATTTAGACTATGGATGTACGCCGGCGATGGTATGGTAAATGCGGAAATAGATGGGTGAAAGAGAGGACTTGCTGTGAAGCTGAAAGAACGCGCAAAGAAATTGAAACAGGATATTCCGACGGTCTTTTTTGCATTGAAAGATAAAGATACGCCGGTTTTGGCAAAGATAATAGCCGGCATTACTGTCGGCTATGCATTATCTCCGGTTGACCTGATACCGGATTTCATACCTGTTTTGGGTTACCTGGATGATGTAATCCTGCTTCCGGCGCTGATAGCACTGACTATAAAACTGATACCCGGGGAGGTATGGGAACGGAATCGTGTGAAATCTGCCGATGTGTGGAAGGATGGGAAACCTGAGAAATGGTATTATGCCATTCCGGTTGTCGCTATATGGCTGCTGGTAATCTGGCTGATCATTAAAGGGATCTGGCGGTAACCCGGACCCGGTTTAGCATAGCGGGAAAAATGAGAAACCGCGGATAGGATGACAGGAACAGGTCTCTTATTCAGGGCAGAATATGGATCATCTTTTTCAGCTGAAGAGGAGAATACCCGTAGTGTTTATGGAAGGCACGGATAAAATTGCGTACCTCCGGATATCCCACATGTTCCGCCGTTTCCGCAACGCTTCGCCCGGATAACAGAGAAGAAAGGCCCAGCTTCATGCGGTAATGGATAAGAAACTGGTGCGGAGGGATTCCCATACAAGAGGTAAACAGGCGGATGTAATACTGGGGGTGGTATCCGCAGAGACGGCTCAGCATTTCCACGGTGATTTTTTCCTGTACATGATCCGCTATATATTGAAGGGTGCAGGCAAGCCTGCGGGGAACGGAAGGCAGCAGTCCGCGGCTGTCCAGGAAGGCTTCCAGAGCGCCGGAGAGGGATTCCATGATCGGGCAGGCTTTATGCGCCGGATTGTCCTGACACCAGGAACGCATGGCGGCGAGCAGATGGGCAGGGAAGGTATCCTCTTTAATGGGAATTTCCAGGAGTTCGTGAAGGATATGGGGGAAAATATCGATGTGGAGAAACAGGCAGCACAGCGGATTTTCCGGGTTTTGTGACATTTGGTAGGGAAGGGCGGAAGGGAAAACATACAGATAACCGGCACGGAGCCTACGGGACTGGTGTTCATCCGTATAAAGAACCTCTCCGGACAGCACATAATATACCCTGGAATAAGAAGGCGGGCGGCTTTCTTTTACCTGCCAGTCCTGCGGGACGGTTTCATAGCCATATAGTAAAAGCATATTTGTAAGCCTCTTTCCGTGTAACCGTTCCGTCTTGATGAAACGGTTGCCTTTTTATTTTATTATAGGTTTTGCTGCCCGGCCTGGCAATTGCTAAAGTTGCTTTTTGAGAAGTTTTCCATGCTATCTGCCATAGGAAGAAACGGGAAAACGGCGTAGTATAATAAGCACAGAAGGAGAAGGGAGGGCAAGGTGTAATGGAATTGAAAAAAGAAGAGGCAGAAGTGCTGCGGACACTGGCAGATACCTATATGGAAATCGCATCCCTGCCGGTGCAGCGGAAAAAAATGGAACTGTGGAAGGCGTTTAACCGACATGACAATACCCGTCCTATGGTGCTGATCGATCAGCTTCCCTGGAATGAATTGGACAGAGGCGGGGAATTGGCCTGTGTGGCGCAGGATCCTTTTTTCCGGGAGATAGAGTTTACCCTGCGCAGCACCATATATAAGTGGAACCATTTTCCTGTGGATATGGTGGTGGAACCCTTCCTCACCATTCCGTTTGCGGCACAAAACAGCGGATACGGCCTGAAAGTCATGGAAACGACCGCAGTTACGGATAAAGACAACGCCGTGGTTTCCCATGCCTTCCGGAATCAGCTGGCCGGTGAAGAGGATTTGGATAAAATACGGGATATGGTCATTACCCATGATAAAGCCCGTTCGCGGGAGTGGCGGGAAGCCGCGGAATATGTGTTTGGCGGCATCCTTCCGGTGCGGCAGGCCGGAGGTGTCTATATCCGTCTCGGGATATGGGATGAGCTGGCGGAGCTGATGGGAGTGGAAGCCATTTATTATGATTTGATAGACCGGCCGGATTTTATCCACCGCATTCTGGAGAAGATGACGCATTCCGCGTTGGAGGGAATCCGTCAGGTAAACGAAATGGGCCTGGTGGATACGTCGGACAATATGTGTCATTGTTCCGTTATCTACAATGACAGCCAGCTGCCGGATTTCGGAGCGGGAAAGGGGACAGATACGAAAAATGCATGGAATTTCGGGCTGGCCCAGCTTTTTACATCCGTATCTCCTGCGGTGACGGAGGAATTTGAGGTGCCGTATATATCCCGGCTGGCCGAAGAATACGGCATGATTTATTATGGCTGCTGCGACAGGCTGGATGACCGTCTTTCCCTTATCAGCAGGATCCCCCATGTGAAAAAAATATCCTGCAGCCCCTGGAGCCACCGGGAGGCGTTCGCGGAAAGGCTGCCCGGGGATATCGTGATGTCAGCCAAGCCGTCCCCTGCTTTTCTGGCAGGGGAAAGCATGGATGCGGATGTGGTTTCGGGTGATCTGGAGAGAACCTGCAGGGCCGCGCAGAAAAACGGGGTGTCCCTGGAACTGATCCTGAAAGATATCTCCACAGTCCGTTATGAACCGGAGCGGCTGGAAAAGTGGGCGGCACTGGCTATGAATACGGTGGAAAAATTCGGGTAAGGGTATTGGCAGGGGGCTCATAGTATTAATTCGAACTTCGCAGGTACCAGACGGCCCTCCGCCCGCTGTCGGCGCCCCTCTCCCGGGACGGAAAAGGATTTTCGCAGGTCCATCAGACCGGGCATTCCGATGAGCCCAGGGGCGTCAAATGTGTCAGATGAGGCTGACACATTTGACTGGTCTCATCTCCATGGTCTGACAGGCACCTGCGAAAATCCTTTTCCGTCCCGGGAGAGGGGCGCCGACAGCGGGCGGAGGGCCGTCTGGTACCTGCGAAGTTAGAGTTGTTAATAGATAGCCCCCATGTCCTTCTGGGTTCCTGCACCCGGAAGTTCTGCCGCTCCGGCCTGGGATCCGGTGCTTTCCGCGTGGCCTAAGGTGAGGGATACGGTTTTTTCCGTGTAGGCATTGTCGCTGCCCAGGGTCTGGATGGTAAGCTCTACGGTTTCGCCTGCGGGATAATACGCAAGAAGATCGGTCAGCTCCTGTATCTGGGTAATGGTTTTGCCGTCAAATTCAGTAATGACATCCCCTTTCCTGAGTCCGGCCAGTTGTGCGCCGCTGCCTTCCGATACGCTTGCAACATAGACGCCGGAAGGGATTCCGTAAACGCTGGTTACCGATTCCGTTACCGTGATTCCGGTGATACCGATGCTGGATTTCTGGTCATCGCCTACCTTGCTTCTGGTGGTTTCATTCATCAGCTTTTCAATGATATCGGAAACTCTGGAAACCGGGATGGCATAACCCATACCTTCCACTTCCGTACTGGCTAATTTGGCGGAATTGATACCGATGACTTCGCCTTTCATATTAACGAGCGCGCCGCCGCTGTTGCCGGGATTGATGGCGGCATCGGTCTGGATATAGGTAGACTGGCCGGCCGAATCGTTGGAAGCTGTTTCCTGGCTGCCGCCCAGGGTACGGTTTGTGGCGCTTACGATACCGGTGGTAACGGATTGGCCGTAGCCCAGCGCGTTTCCGATAGCCACAACCTGTTCACCCACACGCAGGGAATCCGAATCCCCGATGGAAGCGACGGCGATCTGGGACATGGTGTCTGCGGATATGCTTTCCAGCGGAACAGCGATTACCGCAAGGTCGTTATCGGGATCCGTGCCTTTCATATTTGCTTCATAGACCTGGTTGTCAACAAAAGCGACGGAGAGGGTATCGGCGTCTGCAATGACATGATAGTTGGTAACGATCAGAAGCTCGGAATCATTTTTGCCGATGATGATGCCGGAACCGCGGCTTTCTGTCTCCTGGGGGACGGTTTCCCCGCTGTAGCCGTAACCAAACATATTAAAATAATTCTGCACCTCCTGTACCGACTTATTCGTTATGGAAACGATAGAAGGCATGACGGCTTCTGCGATATCGGAAACATCCAGGCTGCCTTTCGCATCGGCAGTGCCGGAAAGGGAAGCGGTGGTCATAAGGCTTGCGGAGGAGCTTTGTGGGGAAGCGGCGGCATCCTCCGCTGCAGTATCGTAACCGGTTATATAATTTACCGCCTGAAAGGATCCGGCAGCCACTCCGCCGAACAGCGCTGCACTTAAGGTGATGGCGCCTATTTTTTTCAGGAAACGGGTACCTTTCCGGGGGCGGCCGGGACCGGACGGTTTGCGGGGCGTTGCCGATCCGTTTTCCGGCGTTTCACTGTAATGGTACATCTGGTCTCTGTTTTCATAAAGCTCATTCTGATATTCAAACATAATAGTCAACTCCTTTTTATGATTACATCTGTTTTCTTTGTTTCTATAGCTGTAGTATAAAAAGGAATTGTGATGGAATTATTATTAAATTGTGAGGAAACTGAGAAAAAAGTAAGGAAAAAGTGTGAAACGTGAAAGTGGATTCGAAAGCGCCGAAGAAAGCCGCTTCCGAATATCGGAATCCCACACCGGAAGATGGGAGTTACCATTCCCCTTACGGAGGGTTTGTGCTTTCATCGGCAGCAGGACAGTAAGTGCGCGTCAGCTGGTTCCAACCCCCGGAAGCTCTGTCAGAGAACGGAAGCTGTAGCCCATTTCTTCCCATTTGGTAAGAAGTTCATCCAGGATTTCCCCATTGGTTTTTGAGGTATTATGTAACAGTATGATAGCGCCGGGATGTACCCTCTTGAGGAGCTTGTTAAAAGCTTCTTCGTGGGTAGGCTGCTGGTTCTGGTCCCAGTCCACATAAGCCAGGCTCCAGAAAAAGGTTTGATACCCCAAATCCTTGGCGATCTGCAGATTATTCTCACTGTATTTCCCTTGGGGAGGCCTGTAAAACTTCTGCATAGGCTGGCCGAAGGTCTGTTCGTACAGCGTTTCCAGTTCTCCCAGTTCCTTTGTAAAGTCATCTTTTCCCATCTGTGACATGTCAGGATGGTGATAGCTGTGATTCCCTACGATATGTCCTTCGTCCAGCATGCGCCTTACGAGATCCGGACTGGTTTCCAGATAATTCCCTACAATAAAAAAGGTTGCTTTTACATTGTGCTTTTTCAGCGCATCCAGAATGGCAGGGGTATTCCCGTTTTCGAAGCCGCAGTCAAAAGTGAGATAGAGCACCTTTTCCTGTGTGTTTTCCGCGTAAAAGGCGTTGTATTTTGCCAGCTCCTCGAAGGTGGCGTTAGCAACAGGCGGCTTTCCTTCGTCCCGGAAGCTCAGCCCCCAGTTCCCTTCTGCCGGAAGGACTGCCGATGTGCTAAAGGCATCCACAGCCTGGGCCAGGAAGCGGCCTGCCAGAAAAGCCAGGACAAAAAGAAAGAGCAGTCCGGCCAGTCCTTTGATTTTTTCTCCATTTTTCATATCAGATATCCGGTTTTTCTTACAGGATATGTGCTGAAAGCCGTATTTATGTCTGCCATAGACGGTAACATCCGGATACGGAGAAGAAGAACTGGCACCTGCTTCTTCCTTCCTTTTTAATTCAGGATGGCAATGCCGAGATTCAGGTACCCTGCAAAGGTAACCCAGAGCAAATACGGCAGCAACAGATACGCCGCCGGCCTGGAGATATGGTAAAACAGGCGGATTGTGATAAGGATAAGGAGCCAAAGCAGCACAAGCCATACGAAAGAGAAGAAATACCAGCCCAGATTAAAGAAAAACAGCGGCCAGAAAAAATTCACCGCCAGCTGCAGCCCATAAACGGAGAGCGCATTCCGGATATCACCCTGTCCGGCTCCGGAGGAGAATACCAGATAGGAAGCGATACCCATCAGGATATACAGTATGGTCCATACAATGGGAAATACGGCTCCCGGCGGGCTTAAGGGCGGTTTGTTCAGCTGCCGGAATACCTGCATGCTCCCTCGTGTCAGAAAACCGGACAGGCTGCCGGTAAGAACCGGTATAGCAATACAAAGCAACAGATTTTTCAGTTTTTCCTGCATATCATTTACCTCCTCTTTATTGTTATGTGGGAAAGAGACGGAATATGAGCCGGCAGGAAAAGGGCTGCAAGGATAAAATCCGCTGGAAAAAGTGCACAAATAAAAAGGATGTCTTATACGACAAAACAACTAAACTTTATCATCAAACTATAAGAAAACGCTTACGAAACGACCGCTGAACTGCTACAATGAAAAGAAAACGTCAGGACAGGTAAAAGCGTATGAATGAAGATAAGAAAAAAGCACTGGATGCGGCGGTCATGCAGATTGAAAAGGATTTCGGCCGGGGAGCGGTCATGCGGCTGGGAGATGCATCCGCCTTCGGAGAGGTGGAAGCGGTTCCCACCGGGGCGTTGAGCCTGGATATCGCGCTGGGGCTTGGAGGCATACCCCGGGGCAGGGTAGTGGAAATCTACGGGCCGGAGTCCAGCGGAAAAACCACGGTATCCCTGCATATGGCGGCAGAAATCCAGAAAAGAGGCGGTATTGCGGCATTCATTGATGCGGAGCATGCACTGGATCCCAAATATGCCGCAGGTATCGGCGTGGATATTGATGCGCTTTACATTTCCCAGCCCGATACGGGGGAACAGGCACTGGAAATCGCGGAAATGCTGGTGCGTTCCGGGGTGATTGATATCATCATCATTGATTCGGTGGCGGCCCTGGTGCCCAAAGCGGAAATCGACGGGGAAATGGGGGACAGCCATATCGGGCTTCAGGCCAGGCTCATGTCCCAGGCGCTTCGCAAGCTGACCCCTGTGGTGAGCAAATCCCGGTGCATTGTGGTTTTTATTAACCAGCTGAGGGAAAAAATAGGCATCCTGTTCGGCAATCCTGAAACGACCACCGGAGGACGTGCCCTGAAATTTTATGCGTCCGTCCGTTTGGATGTCCGGCGGATTGATATGATTAAAAGCGGCGGAGAAAGAATTGGGAACAGAACCCGTGTCAGGGTGGTAAAAAATAAAGTGGCCCCGCCTTTTAAGGAAGCGGAATTCGACATTCTATACGGCACGGGCATTTCCCGGGAAGGGGATATCCTGGATTTGGCGGCGGCTGTTGCTGTGGTGGAAAAAAGCGGTTCCTGGTATTCCTATCAGGGCCGCCGCATCGCCCAGGGACGTGATGCCGCCAGGGTATTCCTGAAGGAGCATCCGGAAACCATGGCGGAAGTAGAGCGGAAGGTGAGGGAGTATTACCAGCTGAAGCCGGATGCGGTTACCCTGTAGGAGAGCACGGACAAGGGAACATACCTTTTTAACAGGGAGCTTTAGCCCCCTGTTTATTTGATTTTAACTGAGGTACCATTAACAGATATACCGATCATATTTCCGGTAAAAGCCACATAACTGTATGAAATGCCAATAATGGCATTTCCTCCTCTGTTGATGGAATCCGTTATCATGTCATATAATGCGGTCTGTTTTGCATCTTTGAGCCGGTCTGAATATGCTTTTGAATCCGTTCCGAATAAATCCGAGAAACTGGCTTTAAAATCCGATATAAAACCGGTTCCGATTACCGTTTCCCCGGACACAAGACCCAGATATTCAGTAATCTGTCTGTTTTCAAATGTGAAGCCGGTCGTCAGACAATATCTGCATCAATATGATTCTGCAGTCGTGTAAAGGTATCCGTTCAGGCAAGTCGTAAGCATTACGGGAAATCATCCATTTCCCCCTTCTTAAAATAAAGAATCTGTTCGACCATCTCCTGATCCCGGACGGGAAGAAACGTTGTCAGCTTTGTGACGGTACGTCCGCACCGGGGACATCTGTAATGCTGGATGCCGCAGGCGTAAATACCTGTGGGAATATCTGCTTTCTTCGCTACTGGTACCAGGGCTTTTTTGAAATAGCCGGCATCCTCCATAGGGGCAAAATGCCCGACGCTCATTCCCGGCATGGCATACAGCTGTTTTTTCACCATTTCCATCGGACATCGGCAGCTGCTGCAGGAATCAGGGCGGAAACGGGCCTGTATTTGTTGTAAAAAACTCATTTCACTGTACCTGCCCCCTGACTTTGTTCAGCAGTCCGACCATGACGTCGGCCTTGGAAATGCCTGTCAGAATCTCTTTGCTATTCATCGCATAACGCTGATTGGAAAAGAAAGTAGGTACCTTTACCTTGACACCGTCCACCAGGAACAGGAAGCTTACCTCACGGCTTCCCTCCAGGAACCACCGTCCTTTTTTCCCGTCGTTTACCCACGCTTTTGTAATCCGGTCCGCGGGCAGCACAAAACAACAGGAGGGATTCAAGCCAAACTGTAATGCTATCAAACGTTGGGTGGTATCGACCATTACTTTACAGGAACCGTTAAAGGTAATATTTGTAACAAAACCTGATTTTTCAAGCTCTGACAGCTGTTCCCCGGTTTTCGCCAGATTACGCTTCTTAATACGCTTCCAGGAAAGGAGATATAGCAAAAAGCCAAAAAGGAAGGGGCCGAAAATTAAGGGAATCAAGATGCTGTCAGGAAGTTCAACAGTAAAACTTATCACCATGCAGGCGGCCAGAACGGCAATTGGTGCCAAAATTATGGAAACGATCAGCAGTACATATTTCGTATCGGTTTTTTTAACAGTGCTATCAGTGAGCATACGTTTTTTACTCCCATTCTGATTTTTTTTTCTTTCCGTTTCCGGGCATAAAAAAAGAGGGAAATACACCAAGCCTTGCCCCGGCCATATGGAAAAGTGAAAAAGCGGCAACTCCGGTAATAGCTTGCGCAGCGGAAACAGCAGGCTTTGTGAAATCCTCTTCTTCCTTTACAGGACTGTTCCCTGACATATCAATATAAAAGTCGGTACCAGTCAGCGGCTGCCTGCTTTCTATCTGCGCCATAAAGTCTTTATCCTGCGCCAAATCGGCATAAACAGCCGTACCAACAGGCAGCAGATACTCGCCTCCCAGAATCGGGAAATCCTCCAGTTTTACTGCGGAGTCAATATAGATAGAGGCGGCAACATATTCCCCGGACGGCAGTTTCAGACAGTACAGGGGGGAATCTTCATAAAAGCCGGTTCCATAATCGTAGAGCGTCATGATATCATAGACGAGGGTGAACCTTTCGTGGGAAAGAATATCGTCCACGCTTTGTGCCCGGAAGAAATCTTCATCGGCCCTGCCGCCTATTTCACCGTCCGGTATCTGATGTCTTTCCGCATAGCTGTCATAGGCCAGTGCAGCAGCCCGCCCGGCCAGTCTGCCTGCTCCCCAGGAGGCCAAAAAAGCGATTACAAGGCAAAAAAGGATATCATCCCTGATTCTGTAAATGCGCATAAATTATATAACCTCTGTTTTCATAAGTATCCTTATGATATCATGGTACAGGGGGGTTTGCAAGTTATAGGGCCCTTCCGTTCCAGGGCATTTTGTGTTACAGGACGCTTCTGTGTCCGTGACGCCGGCTCCGCTTAAGGAAGGCCGGCGGTTATAGTCCGGGCGTGGCGGAAATCGGTACCCGGACGTGAAAGGAGCAGTTTATGGATATGGAAACCTGGTTTGCCCCGGCAGTGGAACTGGGGCAGCTGGTAAGGGAATATCGTACGGCGGCGCCGGAGGATAAAGAAAGGCTGGAGCGGCTGATCAGAAATTCTGCGTATCTATCGCGGGTGGATATTGTACAGAGCTATGGCGGAACGGGTTTTTTGCGGGGAATGCTGCCGGAACAGAATATCAATACGATAAAAAGAGATTTTTTTATGAATCCGGCGACGCCGTCCCCCCAGACGCCCGGGGAGAAGCATTACCAGATGCCTTACCACAGGCATGACTACCTGGAACTCATTTTTGTGCTCCGGGGAAAATATGTACAGTCCATAAACGGGGTGCTCCATGAAATGAAGGCGGGTGAGGTATGTATGCTCAATCCCAATGTCATCCACAGGGATGAAATATCCGATACGGGGGATCGGGTTCTGTTTATGGGGTTATCCTCCGGCTTTCTGAAGGGGGAACTGATGCGTTTTTTTGCGCCGCATCCCGAGGTTGCGGGGTTTATGGAAAACCAGTACGGCCGCACGGATCAGCAGTATATCTTGTTTGACAGGAAAGATTTTGCGCCGGTGCAGGCGCTTCTGGAGCAGATTATGGAAGAGGATGAGAAAAAGCTCCCGGGGCACCATCTGGTGATAAAAGGATATCTGGTCCGTCTGTTCGGGTTGCTGGTGGAAAATCACAGCTATGTCTGCCACTACCAGAGCCGCAGTGAAATAGAAGAAAATCTGGTGGCTGAAATATTGAAATATATGGAAGATCATCTTGCCGACGTGGACAGGACCGCTCTTGCCGCCTTTTTCCACTTTAATCCGGACTATCTGAACCGTTTCCTGGTACGTATGACCGGGGAAAACTATTCCGCTAACCTGCGGCAGATACGGCTGCAGAGGGCGGCAGAGCAGCTGAAAAATACGGATAAAAGCGTCAATGGCATCATACGGGAGCTGGGCTTTTCCAATAAAGGTCATTTTAACAGGATGTTCACGGAAAAGTACGGCATGCTGCCCGGTGCATACCGGAAGGAAGAATGAGTATAGATTCCAAATTAGAAAACAGAGTGGATACCGTTCAGAAAGTCTGAATCGGTAACCACTCTGTTTTTGCCTATCTGTTCATGTTACTGAAAAAGCACCGTTGGAATGCTATATTTAATGTACAGATTAGATAAAACAAATAGTGGGAGAAGGAGGAGAGAATGGACAAAATAACTTTTTTGGGAGCGGGAAGTACCGTGTTTGCCAAAAATGTGCTGGGTGATTGTATGCTGACGGAGCCTTTGCGGGAGTTTGAGTATGCGCTGTATGATATTGATCCGGAGCGTCTGGAGGAATCGTACCTGATGCTCTCCAATATCAATAAAAACTCCAACGGACAGAAAGCAAGGATTGTGAAATACAGGGATCGCTGCGAGGCGCTGCGGGGAGCCAGGTATGTCATCAACGCGATCCAGGTCGGCGGATATGAACCCTGTACGGTAACGGATTTTGAAATACCGAAAAAATACGGCCTGCGGCAGACGATTGGGGATACCGTAGGAATCGGGGGGATTTTCAGGGCGCTCCGCACGATTCCTGTGATGCTGGATTTTGTGAAGGATATGGAAAAGGTTTGCCCGGATGCCTTGTTTTTAAACTATACCAATCCCATGGCTATGCTCACTCTGGCCATGCTCCGGGCATCCTCCATCCGTACGGTGGGAATCTGCCACTCTGTTCAGGTATGTGTGCCGCAGCTGCTTTACCGGCTGGGCCTGCCCCAGGATCATGTGAAATACCGGATAGCAGGCATCAACCACATGGCCTGGCTTCTGGAAATTACCAGAAATGGGGAGGATTATTACCCGGAAATCAAAAGGCGTGCAGAAAAGGGTCCTGTATATAAACCCTATACCAGGGAAATGCTGAAGGATTATCCGCAGCTTTTGTATCCGGAATATGAATTTACCCCCGAAAAGCATGATGATCTCGTCCGTTTTGAGATCATGAAGCAGTTTGGCTGTTATGTCACGGAATCCAGCGAACATAATGCGGAATTCATGCCATATTTCATCCGGAAAAACCATCCGGAGCTGATTGAAAAATACCAGATCCCGCTGGATGAGTATCCGCGCCGCTGCCGGATCCAGATAGAACATTGGAAGCAGCTGAAAAAGCAGCTGGTAGGGGATGAAAAGCTGACCCATGTGCGCACCCACGAATACCCTTCCTATATTCTGGAGGCGCTGGAAACGGGAAAACCGTTTTCTTTTGCAGGAAATGTAAGAAATGACGGGCTGATTGAAAATCTGCCGAATGACTGCTGTGTGGAAGTGACCTGTGTGGCGGGACAGGGGGGCATACAGCCCTGTCATGTGGGAAATCTGCCGCACCAGCTAGCAGCCCTCAATATGAGCAACATCGGAATGCAGCAGCTGACGGTGGACGCGGCGCTCACCGGAAAAAAGGAGTGTATCTATCAGGCGGCGCTGTTGGATCCCCACACGGCGGCGGAGCTTACCATCGATGAAATACATAGTCTCGTGGATGATTTGATCGAAGCCCACGGCAGCTGGCTTCCGGAATTCAAGTAAACGGTATGGCAGGCGGGGAAGCCGGACAGCGCCTGCCGGCAGTAAACAAAAAAGAGAGGTATATCTTATGAGTGAAACAATGACCCAAAACAAGTATGGTACAGAAACGGCCAAACCGGGAAAGCATAAGAACATGGCATCCGGAAAGGAAGTGCTGGGGCATGCGCTGGGCGGTGTGGGGCAGAATACGGTTTATGCGCTGTGGAGCGGCTTTATCACTGCTTTTTATACGGATGTATTCGGAATGAATCCGGCCGTTATGGCAGGTATTTTCCTGTTCGCACGGATCTGGGATGCAGTGAATGACCCGATGATGGGTATCATGGCAGACCGATCCAAAAGCAGGTTCGGGCGTTACCGCTGCTGGCTTCTGCGTATGCCGGCAGTTGTGGCGGCCTGTCTGGTTCTGAACTTTACCGTCCCCAATTTCGGGACAATGGGAAATATAGTATACGCGGCAATCACTTACATATTGATGGGCATGGCCTTTACCAGTGTGGACATTCCGTACTGGAGCCTGCCGGCGGCGATGACGAATGATCCGGCGGAACGGACAAAGATTTTCACGACGGCGACGCTGGGCACCAACCTGGCAACCACAGTGGGCAACATGCTCATCCCTATTCTGCTTGTAGCCTTCGGCGGAACAGCCAGCGCCCATGCCTATTTCATGACGGCGGTTATCTTTGCGGTGGTCGGCTGCAGCCTGTATCTGACCTGCTTTGGCCTGGTACGCGAGCATGTGCAGGCCCCTACGGAAAAATTCAGCTTTGCATTGGCTTTTAAATCCCTGTTTACCAATAAGCCTCTGTTCTGTATCATGATCACCAATCTTGTCATCAATCTGGCATTTATCATGAAAATGACATTGAATTACTATTACACCACCTATACGCTGGGAGATGTAAAACTGATGTCGCTCATGAGTCTGATTACGCTCCCGAGTATTCTGGTGGGAACCGCTGCGGCACCTTTCCTGACCAAATTGGTGGGAAAGAAAAAGACCCTTCTGGGACTGATGATCGCCAACCTGTTGATCAGCGCTGTATTCTGGCTGGTAGGTTACGGAAATATCCCTCTCGTGCTTCTGATGGGAGCGCTGCAGATTCTCTGCGTGGGGGCATCCTTTGTGGTAATCAGCTCCATGACGGCGGATACCATTGAATACGGGGAATGGATGACCGGACAGAGAAATGAAGGCGTGATCACATCCACCCGTACCCTGATTACGAAAGTGGCTTCCGCACTGGTAGGCGTTGCAGTAGCAGCGGTTCTGACCATGACCGGCTATGTGCCCAATGTGGCACAGTCTGCACAGACTATGGGCGCGTTCCACTTTGTCGTATCATTCCTTCCGGGTATTGTCATGATGATCGGGGCGATCCCCATGTTCTTCTACAGCCTGACGGAGGAAAGGCATGCACAGATTATGGAAGAACTCAAAGAACGCCGCGCCCTGAAGGACAGCGGTAAATAATCCTGTAAACTGATGTGGCCGTTCATTTCCGCGGCCAAAGCTATTATCCGATACCGCAGACGCCTGCTATCCGGTGTCTGCGGGGAAGGGAGGAAAATTGAAAGAAAGAATCCCGTTTAATGACAGCTGGCTTTACAAGCCTTCTTTTACCTCCGCCGATCCGTGCGGTACCACCGATACGGCGGAGTATTCCCGGGTGGATTTGCCGCATACTAACAAAATCCTTCCATACAACTGCTTCGATGAAGCGGAATGCCAGTTTATCAGCAGCTATAAGAAGCTTTTCCGGGTAAGTAAGAATTGGGAGGGTAAAACGGTTCTGCTGGAGTTTGAAGGGGTCATGGCGGCATGTGATGTGTGGTGCAATGGAATCCATGTCGGCGGACATGAAGGCGGTTTTACGCCGTTTCAGGTGGATTTGACAGCGGCCGTAAGGTTTGGGGAAGAGAATGTGCTTACCGTAAAGGTGGATTCCACGGAACGAAAGGACATTCCGCCCTTCGGCAACGTGGTGGACTATCTGACCTATGGCGGAATTTACCGGGAGGTATGGCTGACTGCGGCGGATCCGGTATTTCTGTCACGGATTTTTCTGGACTGTCCCGATCCGCTGGAGGAAGAGAAAACGCTGCACTGCAGCTGTGAAATCACAGCGCGGCAGACCTGTGAGAGTACGGTGACAGTTACGCTGTTTTCCCCGCAGGGAGAGAAAATAGGGGAACAGACGGAAACTCTTTCCCTGGGACAGGGGTGCGGAAAATACCGGATCACCCTTTCTCATTTACAGAAAATTGCATTGTGGGATCCGGATCATCCCAATCTGTATACGGCGGAGGCAGAGATGAGGGCCGGAGATAACCGGGACATCTGCACGGAACGGTTTGGTTTCCGGTCTGCGCGTTTTACGCCGGAAGGGTTTTTCCTGAATGGAAAGAGGGTGAAACTAATCGGCCTGAACCGGCATCAGTCCTGGCCCTATGCGGGTTATGCCATGCCCCGCAGGGTGCAGAGGAAGGATGCACAGCTTTTGAAGGAGGAGCTGGGCTGTAACATGGTGCGCACGAGCCATTATCCCCAGTCACGCCATTTCCTGGACGCCTGTGATGAAATGGGCCTGCTCGTTATGGAAGAGATCCCGGGCTGGCAGCATATCGGGGAGGAGGCCTGGAAGGAACGCTCCCTGAAGGAGCTGGAAGAGATGATTGTCCGCGATTATAACCGGCCGTCTATTGTATTGTGGGGCGTGCGTATTAATGAATCCCAGGATGACCATGGCTTCTATACACGGACAAACGCACTGGCGCACAGCCTGGATCCCGGAAGACAGACGGGAGGGACCAGGTATATCCAGCGCAGTGAGCTGCTGGAGGATGTATACACCTATAATGATTTCACCCATGACGGCGGAGAAGAAGTCTTTCGTCCGCAGCAGGAAACAACCGGCCTGGAATCGCCAGTGCCGCTTCTGGTTACCGAAAGCAATGGGCATATGTATCCCACAAAACGGTTTGATCAGGAGCAGCGCCTGACAGAGCATGCGTTAAGACATCTGCGGGTGATCAACGAAAGCCTTGGCAGGGAAGATCTGGCGGGAGGTATCAGCTGGTGTGCCTTTGATTACCATACCCACTCCAGCTTCGGATCCGGCGATAAAATCTGTTATCACGGCGTATTTGATATGTTCCGTAATCCCAAATATGCGGCCTATGCCTATGCTTCCCAGAAGAATCCGGCGATGCAGATCGTGATGGAGCCTGTTACTGCGGCAAGCCGCGGTGAAAAAGACGGCGGCGGAATGGTTCCTTTTTATATCATGACCAATTGTGACTTTGTCAGAGTCTATAAGAATGGAAAGCAGGTGGCGGATTTTTACCCCCAAAAAGAGGACTTTCCCTATTTGCCGCATCCGCCGGTGATGGTGATCCATCTGATGGAAGCGGATGTGATATCCGGTTTTTCCGGGGAGGACCGACAGCAGTTTCAGGAGTATCTGGATAAGAGGATGCGGGAAGGAACGCTGACCGGCCTGCGGCAGGAGGATTTGGAATATCTGGCAAAGCTGGCACACAAGTACGGGCTTGATGTAAAAGGGCTGGTAACCACTGTGATTAAATCCGCGGGCGGCTGGGGAGATATCGCAAACAATCTGGTACTGGAGGGCTTTTGGGACGGCCGGGCCGTATGCCGCCGTGAAATCGGAGAAGGCAAATATGCGGCCGGAATTACGGCAAAGCCGGATGATACGGTACTTTATGCGGGAGGCGAGACCTATGACGCCACCAGAATCACAGTGGAAGCCATTGATAATAGGGGTAACCTGATGCCTTTTATACAGGAATGTGTGGAAGTGAAGCTGGAAGGCCCCGTCAGCCTGATAGGGCCGGCACGCTTCCCTCTCACCGGGGGCATCTCCTCCTTCTGGATCCGGACTGCCGGGGAAACGGGCAGTGTCAGGATTTCCGTAGAAGGCATGACGGGCCGGACGGAATGTGCGCTGGAAGTAGAGCTTGCTGTGCCTCTCACCTGATGGCTGTATTTACCAGTTTTTTCTAATCTCTCGCAGGCCCGCAGCTCTCAGGTAAGAGAGCAGTTTTTCCAAAATGCGCATGCGGTATTACAAATCATCCATTCCTTTTCATGCACCGGCTCTTATAATAAAAGAAACATACCGGAAGGAGGACAGGAATAAATGAATACGGAATTTTGTGCAAAATGGGCGGCGGGCCTGTTGAAAGGACTGGAGGAAAACTGCCCGCCGGAAACAAGGCGGGCCTGCCTGGAAAGCTGTGCTTTTATCCATTACAGAATCAATAACATGGATCAGCTTACGGAACAGTATGCAGGGGATTTGGAAGGATTTACCGATTTCCTCCGGTCAGAGTATGGCTGGATTATCCAAAAAAGTGATGACGGGAAAACCTTACTGGCAGATGAAAACAAGAGTTACTGTGTATGCCCTATCGCGGAGGCAATGAAGGGAGAAGTCCCCCTGTCCCTCTGCGACTGTTCCGCGGGCTATGCCCGGCTCCTGTTTTCCCGTGTGGCGGAGTGTGATGTGGAAGTCCGGGTAAAGCGATCCTTCTTAAGGGATGGATTATCCTGTATCTATGAAATTACTTTCTGTTAACCATATTTATGAAAACCGGCGGATATCATAACCGTTTATGCGTGCCCGAGAAGTCCGTATTTTTTCAACACTCCATAAAGTTTTTCCGTTTTTGCGGAATCCATATCACATAAGGGAAGCCTGCATTGGCCCACATCGTACCCCATGGCCCGCATAGCCTGCTTCACCGGTATCGGGTTCACATCCATAAAAAGGGCTTCTGTCAGTTCCCGGTATTTCTGCTGGAGGCTGTCACTTTTTTCCAGGTCGCCTTCCAAGAAGGAAGAACAGATGGTATGTGTTTCCTCCGGCAGGAGGTTGGAAAGGACGGATATCACTCCTTTCGCGCCAAGAGCCATGGCAGCGCCAATCTGATCGTCATTTCCCGAATAAATGACTAAATCGTCCCCGCAGAGAGCGGCGGTTTCCGCCATCTGGGATAAATTACCGCCGGCCTCCTTGCAGGCCGCGATATTGCTGATCCCGCATAGTCTTTTATAAGTGGAGGGACAAATATTTACGCCGGTTCTTGAAGGGACATTATAGAGGATGATCGGCAGTGATGTGGCCTGTGCACAGGCCGTAAAGTGTAAGTACAGTCCCTGCTGGGATGCCTTGTTATAATAAGGGGTGACATGAAGGAGGGCATCGGCGCCGGCTTTTTCACACGCTTTTGACATCCATACGGCGTGGGCGGTATCGTTGCTTCCCGCCCCGGCGATTACGGGGATCCGCCCTCCGACCTGTTTTACCGCTTTTTCCACCAGCATCACATGCTCCTCATCGGAAAGCGTGGAGGCTTCCCCTGTGGTTCCTGCGATAACCACCGCATCGGCCTTCCCCTCTATCTGCAGCTCCAGAAGCTGCTCTAAAACCGGAAAGTTAATCTTACCCTCTTCCGTCATGGGGGTAATAAGTGCGGTTGCCGCACCTTTAAAAATAAGTTTCTTCATCCTTTTCTCCTCTTATTCGGTCCTGGTTTTCATGATGGACGTCTGCTGCCTGCAGCAGATCATCCAGTTTACTTCTTGCGGTGTTTCTTTAATTCTTCTATACTCAAACTTCGCAGACAGCCGGCGGAAGGCCATTCGGCAACTGAGAAATTTGAATTTTATATTAATATCATATTCCTCTCCCCCGATATTGGCGATAAAACCACTTCTATTTTCCACTATATGGAAACGTAAATCAGGTTTCCGGCAGAAATGCTGTACCAGTTCCGGGGCTTCTCCTTTCGTTTTCAACCGGTTTTTGTCGAATATTTGATTTGTCATGCATAACAATCCGGAAATTCGAAATAATAAAGAAAAAAAGAGAGGTAAAACAGCTATGGATAATTCAGATACCGTAAAGCTACTTCAGGAATGTGACTCCGGCACTAAAATGGCAGTCTCCTCCATCGACGAGGTTCTGGAAAAGGTCAGTGATTCCGAGATGAAACGGCTGCTGCAGGAAAGCAAAAACCATCATGAAAAATTGGGAAATGAAATCCACGCTATGCTCAACCGCTATGATAAAGAGGAAAAAGACCCGTCTCCAATGGCTAAAGGCATGTCCTGGTTAAAAACGAACATGAAACTGGGAATGGATAACAGCGATGCGACGGTGGCGGATCTTATTACGGACGGCTGCAATATGGGAATTAAATCCCTCAACAAATATTTGAATGAATACGGACAGGCCGAACCTTCCGCCAAGAAGCTCTGCAAAGAACTGACGGAAATAGAGGAACAGCTGTGCACGAAGCTGGAGAGCTATTTGTAAGAAGGGATGGTTTGCCGTAAGAAAACGTGGCGGCAGTAAGAATCCGGCTCATCGTGAAGCGATTTCATAGGCCGGATGCAATAACGGTCCAGACTTGTCTGAACCGTTACAAAGGATCTTAATATAAAAGATTGACATAGTTAGCCTGATTAACTACAATAGTAGTTAGTCAGGCTAACTGTTATATAAGGAGGTACTACCATGCAGGATATCAGAATCGAAGCCGCAGAGACCGTTTCCCTGTTCTGCCGCCTGAATCAGCGGGTAAAAAAAGAACTGCCGATCCGCTCCAGTGAGATGGGCCTGCTGATACTGCTGGTCACATCGGAGGAACCCCTGTCGTCGGTGGAAGCCGCGCAATTTTTCCAGGTGAGCAAGCCGGTAATCACAGCTATGGTCAAGTCCCTGACGGCAAAGGGTTATCTGGGTAAGGAACCGCGGGCTCATGACAGGCGCAGCTTCCTTCTTGTGCCGGAGCCAAAAGCTGTGGAGTTGGTTCATACCACCTGCAGCGAATATTTGTATACCATGACACTTCTGCAGGAGCATATGGGAAGGGAAGCGTTTGGAGAAATGATTCGTCTGCTCACACAGGCAAATGCCGTCATCCAAAAGGAGGAGGACAGAAAAAATGGGTAACATACTGGTCACAGGAGCAACCGGAAATGTGGGAAAATACGTGACGGAATATCTGCTTGAAGCAGGGGAAGCGGTGAAAGCCGCCGGTACAAACAAAGAAAAAGTCACGAAGCTGTTCGGTACAGCGGTACAATACTGTGAATTTGATTTTAAGCGCCCGGAAACCTTTGCCGGCGCTTTGAAAGGAACGGACCGTATTTTCCTCATGAGGCCCCCTCAGATGGGCGATCCAGAAGCGCTGTACCCGTTTCTTGATGCGGTGAAAGAGAAGGGGAATATCCGTCTTGTCGTATTTTTATCTTTGCTGGGGGCGGAGAAAAATCCCATGCCTCCCCACCATAAAATAGAAAAATACATGATGCGCACAGGATTGCCTTACTGCTTTATGCGGCCGGGCTTTTTTATGCAGAATCTCAGCGGTGTACATGCCTTTGAAATCAAATATTTCAACCGTATCGTCGTTCCGGCGGCAAAGTCCCTGACCGGATTTATTGATGCCAGGGATATCGGCGATATATCCGGCATGATCCTATCCGGGCCGGAAGGGCATGAAAGAAAAGCCTATGCGATCACCGGACCGGAGGCTATCGATTACTATGAAGCGGCCCGCATCCTTTCTGAGGAGCTGGGAAGGAAAATCACCTATTCGGAGGTTTCTCCGGGGAAAGCCCTGTATTACTGGACTCACATCCGAGGGCTGGACGAGGAATACAGCAAAGTCATGAACATGCTCTATCGGCTGACCCGGATGGGGATGGCTAAAACGGTTACGGATGATTTTGAGAAGGTTACCGGAAGGAAAGCACGTTCGTTTCAGGCGTTCGTGAGGGAGAACAGGGAAAGCTGGTAAGCGGCTTTTTCTTCCGTGTCTTTCCGCCGTTTTCCCTATGGATTTTCCATTTATATTGACAAATATGATTTAGTGACTTACGATATAGTGTATCGTAAGTCACTATTTAGGAGGCCGGCATGTTTGTAGGGAGAGAAAAAGAATTAAAAAAACTGAACAATATGTATAAAAGTGAAAAACTGGAGGTTGCTATCATTTATGGCCGCAGGCGTGTTGGAAAAACAACTCTTATCAATGAATTCTGCAAGGATAAACGGACTGTTTTTTTCGCAGCACAGGAAAACAGCGCGCAGCAGAATCTGGAAGTATTGTCCAATGCAATTTGTGAAGTAAGCACAGGGGAAAGTGCGGCGAGGATGAGTTACCGCAGTTTTACCGATGCCTTTACCAGACTTTCGGAAATGGCAGAATCGGAACGTCTGATCCTTGTAATTGATGAATATCCGTATCTTGCTCAGGCTGAGAAAGGGATCTCCTCTTTATTGCAGAATTATCTGGACCATCAATTTAAGAATACAAGGTTGTTTGTTATTCTCTGCGGCTCATCCATGAGCTTTATGGAAAATCAGGTATTGGGGTATCAGAGTCCTCTTTATGGCCGCAGAACGGCACAATTTAAAGTTTTGCCCTTTGATTATCTGGATACCGGAAAATGGTTCCCTGCGTATTCCTATGAGGATAAAGCAATTATGTACGGGGTTACAGGGGGCATTCCCATGTATCTGGAGCAATTTGATCCGGAAAAGACAGTAAAGGAAAACCTCCTTGAAAATTTTTTTGACAGAAATGCGACATTGTTTGAAGAACCCTCCAATCTTCTGAAGCAGGAGCTTCGTGAGCCGGCTGTCTATAATGCGGTAATTACCGCAATTGCCTCCGGAAAAACAAAACTTTCTGAAATAGCATCAACGGTGGGTACGGATACCGGCTTGTGTTCCAGGTATATTGCCAATCTGATAACGCTTGGAATTATAAGAAGGGAGACACCTGTGACGGAGCCAAACAGCAAACGGCCGGTTTACCTGATTGAGGATCCGTTTTTCCGTTTCTGGTTTACCTTTCTTCCTAAAAATATGTCGGCCATCTTATCCGGAAGAATAGATAAATCATATCCCTTACTGATAGAAAAACGCCTTTCCGATTATATGGGATTGATATTTGAAAAAATGTGCAGGGATTATCTTCTGTACTATGAGGATAACCTTCCTTTTCCTATAGGCAATATAGGGCAATGGTGGGGAGGACATCCCAAAACACATAAACAGGCGCAAATAGATATTGTAGTAACAGCGGCTGATGATGACAGCGGAATCATTGGAACCTGTAAATTCCGTGACGGCCTTGTCGGAGAGGAAGAGTGGCATTTGATGGAGGATTATGCACAGGCTATGGGACACTTCGGCCGGCGTTATTATTATTTCTTCGCCAAATCAGGTTTTACTGCTTCCTTAAGGAAACTGGCGGAGACAGAAGGACTTCGCCTAATCACATTATCAGACATATATGAACTGCCGATGGAAGAAAAAGGGTTTTGAACCTCAAAAAGCGGAAAGGAACTTATCCTTATATTCCGAAGGCGTAATCCCGCCTTCGGTAATCACCTTTCGCATAAAATCAGAGCGCAGCAAAACATTCTGCTCCGCCAGGGAGGCTTTCAGATGCTGATTATTTTCTATAATAGCGGAAATACTGCCCTTGAGCTGCTTATACTGGAAGGAAGGTAAACGGCGCCGCCGGGCACATGGATGCTGGAAAAGGTGGAAGCGATTTCCCGGGCATCGATTAAGACTATGATGAAGCTTCTATGACCGAAAAAAACTTCTGTTTACTGAATTTACCATAGAATCCTTCCAATCCATAAAATCCAGGCGCTTTTACTCAGGCGGTATTACATAAGCTGTCTTGTAAGTATATTCTTATGCGTTTATAATATAATAGAATGCAAAAGAATAAATCTGCGGCAAATATCTATGAAAGGTCTTGTTATTGGTTCTTTCAGATGAAAGAGGTATTATACATTATGGGCAAGGTAGTCAGTTTTAAAACGATTAATGGTAAGACAGCTCAATTAGTGCTGGATGGTAATATTGTCTCTGTAGAATATGCCGGGGAAGTGATATCACGCTCTGCCGGCCATACATGGGACAATATTAAGGAGCCATCAGTATGCTCTCTATATCTTGATTTTATCGTTAATGGGTACCTCAAAGAAAAAGAGCTAACGGAAGAGTATGATGCTATATTAACAAAAGTTAATTGGAGGTGAATCTGTTGAGTTACTTTCTAATGCATAAGGATGCCAAAGTTGCGTTATTCAGTTTAGTGAACGATAGAATATTTTATATGACTATTAATAATGAAAAACGTGAGCTCCTTCCGGTTGGGATCCATGACGAGCAAGGCTTAAGTCAATGGATTATGGGAAGGGGAATTCCGGTAACACGGGATGGCATTGCATCGGACTTATTGGAGATAGGCGGGAAATCCACATTTGATATGATGCTCTGTAATCTGGGATTGTCCCTGACAGATTGCTATTGGATATGTCCTGTTGAAGCGAACTATAATTGGGCTGATGTGAATCTGTATAAGAATCCGTTTAAATCAAAATACTCATTGGATCTAAAAGATGACATCCTTATAAATGCCGAAACAGGCAGCTTTACGCCAAATGCTTCCTTAAAGGGAGATCTTAAGAAGAAGTGGATTATTGGTGACGATGGTTGCCGGTATCTGATAAAGGGTAACAAAACAGAGAGTTGTAGACAGAGCCTTTGTGAAGTGCTTGCTTCCAACATACATGCATCACAGGAATTTACGAATTACACAGCGTACCGTCTTGTAGAGATTCCAAGCAAAGATGCAATGAAAGTTGGATGTGAATGCAAAGCGTTTACTTCTGAGAGGCTTGAGTTTATTTCAGCATATTCTATTATTTCATCAATTAAAGTACCAGGAGATCAGTCTTACTATGAAAGTTATATTGAGATGTGCGGTACATATGGGCTGGATATCCGAAGTTTTATGGAGTATCAGATTATGACCGATTTTGTTATAACTAACGTTGACCGACATTTTAATAACTTTGGTATATTGAGGGACAGTAATACTTTAGAATGGGTTTCGGCGGCGCCTATTTTTGATAGCGGTAATAGCATGTTCTACAACTTAAATTATATTCCTGTAGATAATGAACTATTAAATATAGAAGTAAATTCTTTTTTAAAGAGAGAGGCCCATTTACTTAAATATGTCAGGAACCGGGGGCTGGTTAATATGAATGCTCTGCCGGACTTAGAAACCGTTTATCATCTGTTTTTAAGAGATGTACATGGAGAAGATACCGCGGAGCGGTTAACAGAAGCGTATAATAAAAAGCGCCGGTACCTTGATGATTTCCAGAATGGCGCGGATATATGGAGCTATAAATACGGGAAGATGATTAAGACAGGGTTTTAGTGACCTTGTCTTTTTTCTATGCCTGCGGGCGCATTTTGGCAGTCCGGAATAGAAAGGGGCAGCAGATTTTAGGTAAAGGAAAAACAGGATGATTTTTGGCGGATTCAAGACATTTATAAAAAAGAACAATATGGCTAATTGGGATTATGTCACATATTGTGTCAGCAACCTCAGAAGCGTATACTGAAAGAAAAAACGGAGGCTGTGGTTATGAAACCGAATTTTCTGATTTTTGTTACGGATCAGCACAGGGCGGACTGGCTGTCCTGTATGGGAAATGAAATCCTGAAAACACCTCATATTGATGCGATTGCAGAAGAGGGGGTTATTTTTGAAAGAGCATACTGTAATACCCCTTTATGCATGCCGTCCAGGGCTACCATGTGGACCGGCCTGCCTTCCAGCGTACACAGCGCCAGGACAAATGGTGTGGATTTGGATAACAAATATCCGGCGCTCCCCCAGATTCTGCATGATAACGGCTATCATACCGTATCTGTGGGAAAAATCCACGTAAAATCCTGGCATATGTCTCCGGAAAAGGGAAATAAGAATATTGAGGTATACGATCCGGCAGTTCTGCCTGAATGCGAAACGGTATGGAACGAGAGAAAATGCACAAAGCTCCCGGAACACTTTTTCGGCCTGGACGTGACGCATTTTCTGGGAGGGCACGGGAACTATTGCTTCGGCGAATATATGCAGTGGCTGGAGGATGCATACCCGGAGGAAGCAAAGGTACTCAGAAACAAACAAAGTGCAAAGGAAACCACCGGAAAAGGGGACAATTATTACTCCACCCTTCCGAAGGAACACCATTATAATGAATGGATCGCGGAAAAGACTATGGAAGAGCTGAAGAAGTGTCCGCAGGAACAGCCGTTTTTTATGTGGTGTTCGTTTCCGGATCCTCATTTCCCGTTTGGTCCGCCGGCCCCTTACTATGACGGGTTCCAGGCTGCCGATATGCCGGATCCTATTGCGTGGAACGACGGCAGGGAAAAGATGAACGAGCTGTACCATCAGGAATATTATAACAGCCGTGGAGAAGAATCCATTGACGGAGGACCTTGCAGCCATAGCCTGGAACAGGTTAAGGAAACGAAAGCTCTTGCATGGGGAATGGTCCAGCATGTGGATGACTGTATTGGGAGGGTAATGCAGTATCTGGAGGAATCCGGAAAGAAGGAAAATACCGTTGTTGTTTTTCTCGCTGACCATGGAGAACTGATGGGAGATCACGGAATGTACTGCAAGGGGCCTTTCCATTATGAAGGTCTGCTTCATATACCCATGATTATGTCATGGCCGGGCCATATTCTTCAGAAAAAGCGGGAAAATGCGCTGGTATCCCTCTTGGACTTTATGCCTACCATTCTGGAGCTTGCAGGCGTCCCATACCCGGACGGGCCGGTCAAGGCGTGGGAAGGCCCGTTTGAAGGAAAAGAACTGTATCCGGATTCCCCTCTTCCCGGGAAATCCCTGCTTCCTCTGCTGGCCGGGCAGGCACAAGCAGTCCAGGAAAGTATTCTGGTGGAGGATGACGACGACATCCGTCATGTCTTCTTACGGACACTGATAACCGAAGACTGGAAAATTACCATCTACAGCGGAAGAACCTACGGAGAATTATTTGACCTGAAAAACGATCCGGAAGAACGGAATAATCTGTGGGAGGATAAAATCTATAAGGAGCTGAAACAGGATATGCTTTGGAAGCTGATGCAGAAAATGCTGGAAAACCAGGATAGGACGTCGAGAAGAATCGGTATTGCATAGAAGCTTCAGTTGAGGGTGGGCCCATGAAACATAAATCTTGGAAAACAAAATTTTTATTGTCTTATATACTGGCGGCTGTAATACCGGTATTGGTTTTGGGATGTTTTTTCTATTATGGCAGCAAGCTGTCGGCAGGAAAGGAAATTGAAAATTCCAATTATTCGGCACTTCTCCAGGCTCTTAATAAAGTGGATTATGTAGTTGAAAAGATGAATGGGATCGCCTATCATTTTTCCGGCTATGAATTTGATGAAGATTTTATGGAGAGTGACCGCAGAATTCAGGAGGCAAATGAAGTAAAGCTGATTAAACAGCTGAAAACCTATGCGGAAAATCTGGATAGCGTGCCCACCCAGGTTATTCTTTATATCAGGGGAGATAAATTTATCTATACGGATCAGGAAAAGATGTTATACTCCAATTTTGAGAATTCAATCAAACAATATGGAAATCTGAGTATGAGCTCCTTTTTCAAGAAATTGAATTCTCTCAGCTATAATACTTCTGTTAAAGCGTACCAGGATGCGGAGAAAGAACAGTATGATAAAACAATAACATTTTATCTGTATCCGGTTCCTTACATGGAAAGTCTGCCTACAGCTACACTGGGTTTCGGTTTCCGGTTCCAGGATATATACGGCATGCTTGAGAATTATCTGGGCGATATGGCCATGGACACATATATATTCAACGAACACTATCAGAATATATTCACTTCTGAAAAAGGTGGGCTGGGGCCGGAACTGAAATTGACGGCGGAGGAGATTGCTGAAAATTATAAGGGGACAGGTGTTTTTGAGAGGAATACCGCAGACGGTTCTTACATAATTATGCGGGCGGTTTCCCAGAATTCCGGCTTCAGTATTGTATCTATTAGCAGAAAAAGTTCTTTCTATGCCAAAAACGAAAGCTT
The DNA here is from genome assembly GCA_022845955.1 of Lachnospiraceae bacterium. GTDB lineage: Bacteria > Bacillota > Clostridia > Lachnospirales > Lachnospiraceae > Eisenbergiella. The sequence continues at coordinate 4,620,146 of AP025576.1, read as the reverse complement.
TGAAACCGCTTTGTTTTTTGTGGTGGTTTTGCTGACGATTTTAGGAATTGTACAGGCATATTATCTGTCCAGAAGGAATTACTCACCGATCCAGGAGCTGCTTAAGCTTATGCTGAGCAGCAAAAAAGGTACAGGATTGAATGAAAACAGTAATGAATTTGAAATGATTCAGGACTGCTGGCTGGATATCCAGAACAAAAATGAAGAATTATATGCATTAGTCACCAGGCAAAGGCCTTTGGTGGTGGCAGAATGCCTGCGTAGTCTGATGGAAGGAAAAACACAGGATATGCTGGAACTGGAAGCGATGCTGTATGCTGCTCATATCAATTTCAGTTTTCCTGATTTCTTTGTCCTGTTGCTGCCGGTGTCCGGCAGCAGCGATTCGGAAAAAGATAACAGCAGAGAAGTTCTGGCATTGGTAAGAGACTGTGTCAGAACGTATGGCCATTTTTGGGGGATTGACATTATACGGGATAATAGGATAGCTGTAATTGTCAATTGTATTACGGAAAATCCAGAGGAAGATGTGAGAGTGACAGCAGGACGGGAAATCCTGCATGAAGCGAAGGCAAAAGGTCTGGGAGAGCTGTTTTGCTATGCAGGCAGGATTTACCCGGATTTAACAGGTATCGCCACATCTTATCTGGAAGCTTCCGCAGCAGCAGAATATAAAGAAACGGAGGGGACAAATCTGATTTTATTTGAACAGATGATGCATGAAGATCAAAATTCACAATATCCTGTACTTGAACAGGCTTTGTATATCCAATGTCTGAAACAGGCGAACAGAGAGGCCGCTCTTAAGGCGCTGGACGAAATGGTCAATGTTATCAGCGAAATAAAATCATTTCTTATAACCCAATGCCTTTGCTACGATATTATTAATGTGATTATAAAAACCGTAGGGCAGTTAAAAGGTTTTGAACTCAAAAATGCGGAAATTAAGGAACTTTGTGTTTTTGAAAACCTGGAAGAATTCCGGACAAAAGGAAGAGAAATTACCGTTAAAATCTGTGACCAATATGCAGAATATAAGCAGGCTTCAGGTAGAGAATTAAAAGCATCGATGCTTAATTATGTTAATCTGCATTTTACAGATTTGACCATGTGCCTTGCAGATGTGGCAGAGCAGTTTGAACTTACGTCTAATTATGTAAGCCGTTTCTTCAAACAGGAAACAGGGTGTTCTTTTATCCAGTATATAACTATGCTGAGGATGGATCGTGCCAAAGAACTTCTGATTACTACAGAGATACCGATTAAAGAGATCGTCATGCAGATTGGTTATGTGGATGTGGCGAATTTTGTGAGAAAGTTTAAATCCTGTGAGGGTTTGACACCTGGACAGTTCCGTGAAAATATGAAGAGGCGAAGCTGATTTTCAACTAAATAACCGGATTAGGAAATGCCAGTACGGTCAAAACGTATTGGTATTTTTTTATGGATATGTAGAAAAATCCACATAGAGAAAAAGCGTAATAAGACATGCTGAATGGAAACTACAAATTGATTATGATAACATCTTACGATTATAATTCAGTCACAGCCAATGGCGTATCCAATATTTGAGTGTGTGTCAAAGCATACGGATGGGAGTAAATATGAAAATTACAAGAGTAAAACTGAAACGCAATTTTGCCAGGTACAAGTATATTTATCTGATGCTTTTGCCGGTGCTTATTTATTATGGCATCTTCTGCTATGGCCCGATGGGCGGAACTGTCATTGCATTTCAAAACTATAAACCGGCATTGGGGATAGAAGGAAGTCCCTGGGTAGGGCTTAAGCATTTCCGGGATTTCCTGACTGGCCCCTATGCATGGCGGTTAATCAGAAATACGCTGCTTATCAATATACTGCAAATTCTGTTTGCTTTTCCGATTCCTATTATACTGGCTCTTCTCATCAATGAAATCAGGTGCAGGCCATATAAAAAATTTGTACAGACCGTCAGTTATATGCCTCATTTTATATCATTAGTGGTCATGTGCGGGCTGCTTGCCACATTTTGCAGGTCGGATGGTCTGTTTAATGATATTTTAAATACTTTTGGAATATCCAGAAGAAATCTTCTGGCAGAGCCGGGGTTATTCCGCATGATTTATGTGGGAAGCGGAATCTGGCAGGAGGCAGGATGGGGCAGCATCATATATCTTGCCACTTTATCAACGGTAGATCCGGGGCTGCATGAAGCGGCCGCTATTGACGGGGCAAACCGGTTACAGAGGATGATCCATGTTTCTTTTCCCGGCCTGGTTCCCATTATTATAGTACAGTTTATCATGCGGATGGGAAATATTCTGACCCAGGGTTTTGAAAAAGTATTTTTGATGTACAGCCCGCTTACCTATGACACGGCGGACATCATATCGACCTACATATATCGTCAGGGCCTGGAGCTTACGAATTTTAGTTATGGCACGGCTGTAGGATTATTCAACTCCATTGTAAATCTGGTTATATTGGTAGCGGCAAACAGTATTAGCAGGAAAATGACAAAGGAAAGTCTTTGGTAAAGGAGAAAACTAGTATGATAGAAAATAAATCAACTGCCGATAAAGTGTTTACTGTAATGGTATACATCCTGATGGGGATTATGGCTGTTATCTGTCTGTACCCGATGGTCCATGTCATGTTTGCTTCCATCAGCGATCCTATGAAGCTTATGCTCCATACTGGTGTTATCTGGCATCCCATCGGTTTTTCCCTGAAGGGATATGAGGTGGTTCTTCAAAATCCCAATATACCGGTCAGTTATCTGAATACAATTGTTTATGTCCTTTCCGGAACGGCAGTGAACATTGTGATGACGACCCTGGGAGCCTATGCATTATCCCGTAAAGGATATATGTTCAAGAAAGGGATTACTATACTGATTGTTTTTACCATGTATTTTAATGGCGGTCTTATTCCTAATTTTCTGTTGGTGAAAGAACTTGGGATGTATAATACTATCTGGTCTTTAATTATTCCGGGAGCGATATCTACCTGGAACCTGATTGTAATGAAGACCTGCTTCCAGGGAATTCCCGTAAGCATGGAGGAATCGGCCAGACTGGACGGAGCAAATGATTTTGTGATTCTGGCTAAAATATTCTTACCGTTATCGAAAGCGACTATATCCGTAATGCTTCTGTTTTATGCGGTGGCTCATTGGAGTTCCTGGTTTAATGCCATGATTTACCTCAGAGACAGAAGTAAATTTCCTTTACAATTGATTATGAGGGAAATCCTGATTGCCAATTCGTCAGGGGGAAATGCGATGGTGGATGCTGATGTCATGTTTATCGAAGAAGTAGTCAAGTATGCAACGATAATAGTATCAACCGTCCCTATTTTATTGATCTATCCGTTTGTTCAGAAATATTTTATGACGGGTGTAATGATGGGGTCACTCAAAGAATGAATTTGACTGCCGGAATGCATCCGTCAGTGAAATAATAAAACGCAGGAGGGATATGAAATGAAAGGTAGAAGAGGATTGAAAGGAAGAAGAGTATTATGTCTGTTGCTTGCTATGTTTTTACTGCTCAGCGGCTGCGGAAAGGGAACGACCGCGGAGAGCGCGGCTGAAAAAGCCACGGGAGAAGAAAGCAAAGGTTCAGAAGCAGCGGATGAACTGGTGACACTTACCTATTGGGTCCCCATAAATGGGACTACGTCTAAGTTTATCCAGAGCTATAATGAAAATATTGCTTATCAGGAAGCCATGAAAAAGATGGGGGTGCAGATAGAATTTATTCATCCTGCAGTAGGCCAGGAAAAAGAAGAATTTAATCTCCTGTTTTTAGGGGACGAGCTTCCGGATATTATCAGCTATGCCCAGAATTATACCGGTGGGGAATTCCAGGGAATGCGGGATGGCGTATACCAGGATATTACCGATCTGCTGCCGGAATATGCTCCCGATTATTACAACATACTTTGTGAAAATGAAGAATTTTTCAGGGAAGCAACAGATAATAACGGGCGGGTAACAGCCTTTTATATGTACAAACCGGTTGGAGACCCTCCGTTTCGGCGTTGGATACTGAACGAGGATTTGCTCAAAGAACTGGATTGTGAAATTCCGGAAACGATAGATGAATTTGAGATTATGTTTGATAAGATGCTTGCCAAGGGAATTACTCCGTATATGCCCGAACCGGGGGGATATGAAGAGCAGCTTATGGGAATGTGGGATTTGGTAAAAGGCTACTATGTGAAAGACGGACAAATTAAATTCGCCCAGATGGAGCCGGAATTTAAGTCATATCTGGAACTGATGAACAAATGGTATGAAAAAGGATATATTTCCAGGGACTTTACCAGTATAGAAGCTACGGAAATCAATACTTTATTTGATACCGGGAAAATAGGTACTTTTTTGGGTGCTATTGTGGCAAATTATAACCGTTGTGAAACCTTGGGGATTCCGGTAACCTCAGCGCCCTATCCGAGGCTGGAAAAAGGGCAGAAGCTTCATTGGGATAACTGCGATACCTGGCCGAAGGCAAATTACAATGAAAGTGTTGCAGTTATCAGTAAGGATTGCAGAAATGTAGAGGCTGCTTTGAAATTTCTGAATTATGGCTATTCCCAGGAAGGTGCGGATCTTTATAACTGGGGCGTGGAGGGTGTTAACTGGGATTGGCAGGGGGACAAAAGAGTCTATAACGATACCATGCTGAATAATGAATTCGGTACAGAAGAAGCAAGCTATATTTATAAGCTGCACTTCGGCGCTATTTGGGCCTATCCGGATACCGAATGCCATGCCAATCTGTTAAAGAGCGAGGGCGCATTAAACAGCCGGCTGAAATGGGCGGATGATCCGGATATTGACAGCTCACTGCAATTACCTCCATTCCAGCTGGACGAACAGCAACAGCAGAGGCTGGGGGAAATCAACAATGAGGTATTTACTTATTGTGATGAAATGGTACTGAAATTTATCACCGGAGCAGAACCGCTGGATAATTTTGACCAATATGTGGAAACGATTAAATCATTGGGAATAGAAGAGGCACTTGCCATGAAGCAGGAAGGGTATGAAGCTTATATGGCGAAGAAAATGGTGAAGTAAACATAACGTATAAGAGATAGCCGGGATTCCAGGTCAGTTCAGTACCTGATATCCCGGCTATCTTAATGAACGGGCCTTACTTTCTCAATTGAAGCCAAACAACGCGTATGCTACAATAGTTTCAATTTCACGTAACAAAGGGGGAGGAAACCATGCTGTACAAAGTAGTTCTTGTTGATGACGAAATTTGGGTCCTGCGCGGCCTGCTGAAGACAATTCCATGGAAGGAGCTGGGGTTTGAGGTGGTCTGCCATACCACCGACAGCGAAAATGCGAAAGAAAACATAGCGCTCCTCAAGCCGGATGCCGTAATAACGGATATCCGCATGGCATCCCTCACGGGCCTGGATCTCCTGGAGTATGCTTCCGGCCTGGAGGAACGTCCGGAATTTATCCTGATCAGCGCTTATGAAGAATTTGAGTATGCCCACAAAGCCCTGAAGCTGGGCGCGTTTGATTATCTGATTAAACCTATTAAAAGAACGGATATGCTTTATGTTCTGGAGAAGCTGAGAAGTATTCTGGATGAAAAGAAAACCAGCCTCACAAGGAAGCTGGAGCAGCAGATTTTTGAGCAGCACAGGGAAATATGCGCGGAGGATCTCTTCCCGCCGGGGGACATGGGACATGGAGAAAAAACGTATCAGGTGTTCTGCTGTGCCAAAAGGTATTTTGATGCGGACAGCATGAGGAATGTATTCAGTCATTTTCCGGCGGATAATACCATTCTTCTGGAGGATTCCCAGTTCCTGTACCGTATCCGGGGAGTCGCGGACGGGAAGGAAAAGGAGCCGGCGGCGGAGTTTAGGGATGCGGCGGCGGAATATATGGTATTCACCGGGGCAAGTTCCGTATTCGGGGGAAAAGATATGGTCTATACCTATATCCAGCAGGCTCGCTGCGCTTCTCTGCAGTTTTTGATTGAGGCTCCGGAAACCATTACTTATTACCGGGAAGAAAACCGCCTTTCCAAAAAAGACAGCATTTACCGGACGCTGCAGGAGGCTTTTTCTGCGGGAAAAGGGGAAATTATTTTTCATCTGGTACAGGGGCTTCCCGAGTTCACGGCAAAAAATCATTTTACCATTCTGGATCTCATCGGCGTGGGGAATTATATCTGCATTAACCTCACCGGCCAGGATGAGGATGCCTTTCAAAAAATGGGACTTGAGTCCATCCGGGTGTTCCTGGAAAGATACACCAATGCGGAGGATTATATCCAGGATTTGGGAAACCAGATTAAGGCATCCTTCCCGGACATCGCTGATGGAAGCGTGAGCGCGGAGGATATCAGACAGTATGTGGATAAGCACTATATGGAAAAAATACTGGTAGGGGACATCGCCGGTTATTTTCATATGGATTTGAATTATATAAGCCGACTTTTCAAGAAAAAGACCGGAAAAAACCTGAAGGATTATCTCACCGAAAAACGGATGGAAAAGGCGTTGTACCTGCTGGCAAACACGGATTTGAAAATCTATGAAATATCGGAAGCGTCCGGTTATATGGACTACTTTTATTTTACGAGAGTATTCCGCAAGTTTACAGGGCTTACGCCCTCCGAGTGGAGGGAGAACAGAAAGGACAGGCCGGAATGAAAAAGAAAATGCATTTGGATTCCCTGAAATTCCAGATAGTGCTGCTGCTTTTTATTGTGATATTGGGTATTATTTTCGCCGGCGGCTATTCTTTTCTGGCAGTTATCCATTCCAACCAGGTGAAATATAACGAATGGTGTTCCCAGGAAATCACCGCTTTTGAGAACAGCTATACCCAGAAATATTACAAAATCAAGAGCATTATGTCCGCCTGCGGATACAACGAAAATATGCAGAGACTGCTGTCCGGGGCGGAAGAATCCTCCTATGAGGTCCTTACGCCTATCGACAATATGGAAAAGAGCCTCATCCAGATGCTTTATAATTATACGGGACTGGACGATTCCCTGCTGGATATTTATATAAGGGATAAAAGCAACAACCTGTATTCCTATATGGTTTATTACAATGACGATAACCTGTTTGCATTCATGGAGGAAAGCAGCAGGCAGGATGAAGAGTGTGTATCGGATATTATGGATATCGGAAAATTCCGCTGCTTTGCCATGACACAGCCCGTCTGGAAGTTCGAGGACAAAGGGGGAGAGTTCGCCCTTTCGGAAAAAGAAATCATCGGTACCAGCATCTTTACCGTAAAGACCGACTTCATGATGCAAAACCTCAAGAAGATCAAAAAAGGAAACAGCCGGGTTTATCTGCTGGACAGACAGGGAAACGTGATGCTGGAACCGGAAGGCCAGATCGCCCTCCAGGAAGAGATTACGGAAGAAATCCATAACTGGGATATTGATGCGGATAAGGTTTCCACCATGGTGAAAGCGGGATACGCCATTAACGCCAGACATATCGGCAGCAACGGCTGGACGCTCGCTGTGGTAACACCATCCGCAGAGAGAAATTTTTATGATGTGAAAGCCTTTGGATGGCTCCTGATCTGGCCCGGCCTTCTGCTTTGCATCTTCTTTTTTGCCTATCCTGTGATCCGGAGCCTGAATACCTTTGTATACAGCATGATGACTCATATGGAAAAAATAGGGGAAGGGGACTTGAAAGCAAAGCTTGTACCCATGGATAAGAAGGAGTTCCGGCAGATAGCCGAAGGACTGAACACGATGATGAATCGGATCAACCTTCTGCTGGATAAAAACATCCAGCTGTCCACACAGCTGTACAGGGAAGAGGCGGAAAAGACCAGCGCCATGCTGTTTGCCCTGCAGAGCCAGATGAATCCCCATTTTCTTTACAACACGATAGAGTGCATTAAAAATATAGGAATCTGTTATGATGTGAAGGAAATCGAGCAGCTTTCCACCGCACTTTCCGGCGTGCTCCGCTACAGCCTGCGCCAGGAAAATATGGTGCCTGTCAGACAGGAAATGGAGTGTATCCGGGATTTTATAACGATCCAGACAATCCGTTTCGAAGACAAATATGAAATTATCTATCAAACGGACGATTCCCTTATGGATTATCCGATTTTGCGCCTTTCCCTGCAGCCGCTGGTGGAAAATGCCATGAAACACGGCCTGGAGAGCAAGAAAGGGCAATGTGTCCTGCATATCCGCATTTACGGAGACGAAACCACGCTGTACCTGCAGGTGGAGGATAACGGGACCGGAATGGGAGAGGAAAAGATTGCGGAAATCCTGTCAGGGGAAAAGAGCCGCACCGGTTCTGTGGCGGTTTCTAATCTCATCAGCCGTCTGCAGCTCTTTTACGGGACCGATGCGGGACTTACCATTGACAGCACGCCGGGAAAAGGAACCAGTATGCTTATCCATATTAAGAAAAAGTCTATAGAAAAAGAGAAAAAGTACATATAAAAAAGAAGGGGAGTCCGTTTTTTACATAAAAGGAGGCGAAAAATGGAATGCGAAAAATTCCGTTCATTTTCTATAATGAAATCACTTGATAGGGAATCAAGAATAACGGGAAACGAAGTGTTCCAAGGAGGAAAAAGTATGAGGAGAAAAGGGGTAAGCTTGTTACTGGCGGCTGTCATGGCGGCTGCGCTTGTTTTCAGCGGCTGCGGTAAGGACGCGTCGGTGAGCGGACAGGGAAGCGGCGCATCCCAGGGAAGCGAAGCTGTTCCGGGAGAGGAAGGCGCGGCAGGAACCGGGGAGGCAGCGGCAGAAAGCGGCGGAACGGACAAAGGAGGTACCGGCGAAGTTACTACAGTTGATTATGTGTTCTGGGGAAACCAGACGGAAATTAATACGATTATGAAAACCATAGATGCATTTAACGCTTCCCATACCGACATTCAGGTAAAGGGAACGGGGATAGACCCCAGCGTATATCTGCAGAAGCTGAGCGCCTACGCATCTTCAAATACCCTGCCGGATATCGTGCAGGTGGCCGTGGATTATGGGGATGAATATACGAAAAAAGGAATGTTTGAACCGCTGGACGGCATGATTGAAAGCGCCGGACTGAAGGATATGGTAGGGGATAACCTATGGCAGGGGCTTTCCTACGACGGGCAAATCTACGCGGTACCCCTTCAGGCGTCTGCCTGTCTCATGGTGGGGAATAAACAGCTGTTTGAGGAAGCCGGCGTGGAATTCCCGACGGACTCCTGGACGGAAGAAGAATTCAGGGAAGCAGCGGTTAAAATGACGGATGCGGAGAAAAAACAATATGGTGTTATTTACGCCGGAAGCATTATTGAATGGCCAAGGGCCCTTTACGGAAACGGCAGCACCCAGATCTATGACTGGGATGCGAAGCAAATGAATGCGGTTGGAAATGATGCGCTTAAGCATGCATGGGATCTTCTGATAGATGATTTGATGCTGACAGAAAAAGCGGCGCCTGCCGTTATGAGCAGCAAGGATATCGGCGGCGGTTTTGAAACCGGAAAGTACGGCATGGCCTTCATCGGTTTCTGGGATATTGCCGAAATCCACAAGGTAGTACAGGATTCCTTTGAATGGGATCTGATTCCCCTTCCCATCAGTGAGGAATACGGCCAGTGGAGGACGCCTATGTATGCCAATGCGTTGTCCATATCCGCCAACAGTGAAAAGAAGGAAGCGGCCTTCGAGTATATAAAATGGACGCTCGAAAACCGGGATATCCAGACCAGCTCCGTGTCCCTCCCGGTCAATAAAAGTATAGCGGAGGATCCGGAGTTCCTGAGCGAATTCCAGGAAGGCACTAAGAATTACAACAAACAGCTTGCCCTGGATGCGCTCGCTAACAGCGTAAGCTGGAGAAATACCGGCGTTATTGCGGAAATCAACAACAATGTCATCAAAACCGAAATTGAAAGACTGATTCTGAAACCGGACTCCACCGATTTGGATACCGTGCTTCAAAACATGCAGACAGAGGGACAGAAGCTGTTTGATGCCCAAAAAGATTAAACGGCCAGAAAAAGGGAGGGATGGTATCCATCCCTCCCTTTTTCCGGCCTGAAACGGGACTGCTGCTTCCAAAGGGCGGATAAAGGAGAGGATAGTATGAATAGCCCGATAAAAAACAAACGTCCGGTAAGTACGCTGGAAAGAAAAGAGAGAAGATATTTCTATTTGTTCATCGCCCCTTGGCTGGTGGGATTTTTCCTGCTGACGATAGGGCCTATGATATATTCCTTTTACTGCGCCCTGTGTGACTGGGACGGGATGTCCGCACCGGTATTCACGGGACTGGATAATTATACGCGTACCATATCCAGCAACCAGGATTTTCGCAGGGCGCTGGTGAATACTTTTGTATATGCCGTATTTTCCGTCCCAACCAGCATGCTGTTCGCCTTGTTTCTGGCCTTTTTACTGAATAAAAACCACGCAGGTGCGGGGATATTCCAGGCACTGTTTTATTTCCCCTCCGTCGCTGCGGGAACCGCCGTATATATGGTCTGGATATGGCTGTTTAACGGGGAAACAGGGGTATTTAATTACCTGCTTTCCCTGATTGGGATAGAAGGCCCCAAATGGCTGTCCAGCACGGAATGGGCCATGCCGTCCCTGATTCTCATGAACCTGACCTTCTGCGGCCAGGCGATGCTCATTTTCCTGGCAGGTCTTAAACAGGTTCCCGCGGCCTATTATGAAGCGGCGGAAATTGACGGGGCTTCGGAATTTGCCAAGTTTATGAAAATTACGCTGCCTATGATATCGCCGGTCGTGCTGCTGAATACGATTATGGGTATGATCTCTGCCTTCCAGATTTTTAACCAGCCATTTATCATGACCGGGGGAGGTCCCATGAAATCCACCTATATGTACGGCATGCTCATCTATGATACCGGCTTCTACTTTTTCCGTTTCGGCGAAGCGGCGGCGCAGTCCTGGATCCTGTGCTTCCTGCTTGTGGTGCTCACGGTGGTTGTCATGAAGCTGATGAACCGGAAAACGGTATACGAACTGTGAGGGGGAAATGATGATGAAGAAAAAAGTTACTGCTCAAAGCTGCCTGAAGGGTGCCCTGTGGTATCTGGTGGTGGGTGCGCTGTCTATCCTGTTTGTCCTTCCCTTTATCTGGATGGTGTCCACGGCCTTCAAAACAGGCCCGCAGTGCGTGGATTATCCGCCCACCTTCATACCGAGGCCGTTTACGCTGCGTTCCTTTACGGAGGTCTTTTCCATCAGCCCGATGCTGACCTATATCAAAAACAGTGTGGTTATTGTGGGACTGAACATTCTGGGAACCCTGGTCAGCTGCAGCCTGGTTGCTTATGGGTTTTCCCGCTTCCATTGCCGGGAAAAAAACATCTGGTTTACCATCCTGCTTTCCACCATGATGATTCCCGGCTTTACGCTGCTCATCCCGCAGTTTTCCATGTATACAAAGCTTGGCTGGGTCAATACCATACTGCCGCTGGTGGTTCCCACCTTCCTGGCGACAAATGCCTTTTCCGTATTTATCCTGCGCCAGTTTTTTATGTCCTTTCCGGGGGAACTGGACGAAGCGGCAAGGCTGGACGGCTGCAGCTATCTGGGGGTTTTTGTGCGAATCCTGCTCCCCAATTCCAAAACGGTCATGTTTGTTGTCGCGCTGTTTTGCTTTGTGGGAACCTGGAATGATTTTTTCGGGCCGCTGATTTATCTGAATGATATGGAAAAATATACACTGGCTGTAGGCCTTGTCATGCTGAAAGCGTCACAGGGATCAACCCTGGATATGGGGCCGATGATGGCGGGCGCCCTTCTGGCGGTCATTCCCACCTTTCTCCTGTATCTGACCTGTCAGAGATACTTTGTGCAGGGTGTGGTAACCAGCGGGCTGAAAGGATAAATCACTGATAATATCACAGTAATGAGCACTTGCTGGTCCTGCCGTCCATGCGGCGTTTGCAGGTAACAAAAAAAACTGGGAGGAACAAATATGTTTCAGGAATTGGTCCATAAAGCGGATTTGGGAAACGGGTATTATCTAAATCCCATTTTAGATGGAGATTATGCGGATCCGGCTGTGTTCCGGGATGGGGAGACCTATTATCTGACGGTATCTACCGGGGAATACCGGCCTGGGCTATCTGTTTTCCAGTCCGGTGATCTGGTGAACTGGAAGCTGCTCTGCCATCCGCTGCACAGCTTCACAGGTTCGGCATGGGCGCCGGATATCCTAAAGTATGAAGGAAACTATTATATCTATTTTTGCTCCGGCGGCACCAACTGGGTCATTTGGTCCAAGCAGATCGACAGCGGCTGGAGTGAGGCGGTTGACTTGAAAATAGGGCACATCGATCCCGGCCATGCAGTGGATAAAGAGGGGAACCGTTATCTGTTCCTGTCTGAAAATTACATCGTTCCCCTTTCCCGGGACGGTCTGTCCGTAACCGGGGAGATGGTTCAGGTTTTGGAAGCCCCCGGAGTCCCGGATGAATGGGATATAGAAGGCGCTTTCCCGGAGGCCCCCAATGTGTTTTACAGGGATGGTTATTATTATCTTACCTATGCGGACGGCGGCACCGCAGGGCCCGCCACCTCCCATATGATAATGACGGCAAGAGCCAAAAGCCTGTACGGGCCATGGGAGCTTTCTCCTTATAACCCGGTGGTCCATACCTATTCCCGCCATGAAAAATGGATCTCCAAAGGCCATGGCCATTTTGTGGAGGATACGGAAGGGAAATGGTGGGTGATTTACCATGCTTATGAAAACGGGTACGAATCCCTTGGCCGCAAGCTTCTGCTCTCCCCGGTGGAATTTACCCGGGACGGATGGTTTCGGATTACCAGGCCGGCGGAGGAAGCCTCACCTAAGCCCTGTGGCTATGTCATAGAGGATACGGACACCTTTTCCGATGATTTTTCAGCACACGGTGTGAACGGCTGGCGGGCGTGGGGAGAGACGGATCCTTCCAGATATCATCGTCTGCCGGACGGTATACGGATTGACGGAACCGGAGAAAACATCGGCAAATCCCATCCCCTCACCATCATTACCGGCGATCACAGTTATGAGATCACCGTTCATGTAACATGCCGGGAAGGGTGTGAAGCCGGAATCATCCTGCAGTATAATGAGGAAATTTATAATGCGATCTCCCTGAAGGACGACAGGCTGCGCATTTACCGCCTGGGCAGGATGCTTGCACAAAAGGATACCGGGTTCACGGAATGCTGGCTGCGGATGAAAAATGATGATCAGTATATCAGCTTTTCTTACAGTCCTGACGGAGTAAGTTATAAAAAAATGAATTATGTCATCAATGCCGTAAGCCAGAACAATAACGCCTATAATGGTTTCCTGAGCCTGCGGCCGGGAATATTTGCGGCCGGGGAAGGGGATGCCGAGCTGAAACAGTTCACGTATACCGGGCTGGCTTAAGCGCCGGTCTGCCGAAACGCTTTTAAGAAGCAGTTCCATGAAGCCCCCATAAAAGAAAATAAAACAGGCTGTCACAATCTCTCCCTTTCCCCGTCTAAATAAAAAAACATACAAAAGGAGAAAGCGCTATGAAAGAGATTATACTTACCTGTCTGTTGGGAATTGTTGTGGGGGCTGTAGATGTCCTGCCTATGATAAAGAGGAGGATGGACCGTTATTCCGTGGTTTCCGCTTTCATTTTTTATTTCATTCTGCCCTTTATTATTCTGAACACGGAGCTGTTCGGTATGGCCTGGTGGCTGAAAGGCGGGGTGATCGGAATTTTACTGGCACTTCCCATGATTATTATGGTAGCCGGCCAGGATAAAAAATCCATTCCGCCTATGGTCATCATGTCTGTGGTATTGGGAAGTGCGATTGGGATTGCCGGCCATTTCCTGATAGGATAACAATGAACGGTCCGGACATCGTTGCCCGGATCGTTCCGTTTTTTGTCAGATTTCTGCGATATCCTCTGCCTTTTTCAGGGAAATCCGATACATGATATACATGATCGTTGCAATGAAAACCATCAGCAGAAGCAATACAAACAGCATCCTTATTTCGAATACATCCAGCCTCATATCATTAAAATACGTAAGCAGTAAAGAAAACAGAAGGCCGATGGAACACCCTGCGGCTGTGGGATAGAAATATAACCGTTTCAGCTGTGCCCGGAGAACCCGTTTCACGTAAGCGCTGCCTGCACCCAGTCTCTTCAGATCCCCGAACATATTTTTATTGTCTATGGCAATTGTCACACTTCGTACATAACTCATAACCGAGCAGGCTGTCAGGGACAGGATAGCTACATAAACGGAAAGAAGCACATATATGGCTACCAGCTGCATGGCGTCCTGTTTTTGCAGGACCTTGAAAAACGGGGCATATTTCCAATCATCCACCGGATTTCCGGTATTCTCCAACAGGCCTATGGATCCGGAATAGCTATAGTTTTTTCCGGCGGAAACCGCAAGCTTTTCCTCGTGTGCGTCATAATTGCCGTAATGGTCGGAAAGGGAGGTAGCATGCTTCACAAGCGCATCCTGCAGCGCACCGGCAAAAGCATAAGTGGAATACACATCTCTGACGTTAAAGAAAACCATATTATCCATATCCGTATCACCCAGGCCCATACATAATTCCCGGTAATCCTCATCGGAAAGAATAAACGCAAAGGGTTCGCTCATCAGGGTCATATTCTCAAAAGCAACGGTGCCCTGAAAGGCGGGACTTATAGCAGCGCCGGTAACTGGATTGGTGATTTCCAGGAGGCAGTCGGGGCCTATCCATATGGTACGCTGATAGTTGTCTCTGACAACCGTTTGGTATTCTCCGGGAGCGAGGGAAACCGGTATGCCGGAAATCCGGGTGAAATCCGAGGCGGAAACAAAAGATGCCAGTTTTTCGGATTCGTAATCAAAATATTTTCCGTTGTCATCCATGTCCCTGCTCACATAACGGATGATGAGTTCCAGGGCTTTTGCCTCTTCATAAAAGGTGATATCCACTCCATGGGCATCCGCCAGTGATTCCACCTCTGACCTTGTCAGCTGCGGTTCTGCGGCGGGATAATGCATGGAATAGTCCACGGGTGCGTTATCGCTTCCCGTGAAGGCAGAATTATAATACATGATACCCCAGAATGCGGAAATCAGGATGACAAAAATCAAAAGGGTTATCACGCACATGTTTTTGGTTGTCTGTCTGGCCGTAAACCGCATGAGATTCGTGGAGATAATGTTTTTATAGTATTTATCCCGGTTTCGGCCTTTGCCGGAATGGGCGACGGCACTCAGCAGGAAAAGATACAGGCCGGTCAAGGTGACAAGCCAGGTCAGGTTCCAGAAGGAAGGCAGAAGCCTCAAAAAAATACGGGTGAAAACAGCGGGTACGGCAACTGCCAGAATCAGTCCGGCGACAATGAGGAAAAGTCCCAGTTTTCCCGTCCATGGTTTGATTTCCTTCACCATTTCGGTTTTCCGGCGGTCATTAAGTATATCAATAATATTGGTCCGTTTTACAAAACGGATACCCTCAGAGCCAATGCAGAGAATCAGTAGCAGGGTGAAAAGAAGTCCGGCAGCCGCTCCCAGCGGGGTGAAACGGTACTGCAGCCCATCCGCCCCGATGAGAAGCCCGGAAAAAGCTTTCCAAATCAGCCAGGAAACCGGTATGGCAGCCAGAATACCCAAAAACACGACTTTCAGCAGCAGCAGGGAAACCTCCCTGAACAGCTGGGCTTCCAGCTTTTTTTTCTGTGCACCCAGGGCGAGGAA
This sequence comes from Lachnospiraceae bacterium, assembly GCA_022845955.1. GTDB lineage: Bacteria > Bacillota > Clostridia > Lachnospirales > Lachnospiraceae > Eisenbergiella. Next base: position 4,604,418 of record AP025576.1, on the reverse strand, counting down.
AACACCGAATTCCCTGCTCTTGTTTCGGAAGAATAAATCAGCGCCGTATACCGTAAAGATGGTACAGCCGGCGGCTGTTACGAAAAAGAGCAGCCATGAAAGCTTTCTGGTATCGCCGCCCTGGGGCAGAAGATCCTGTACCGTCGGCGAAAAATACAGGAAAGAGAAGGCGGATACCAGAAGAACGGACAGGAAGATACAGATTCCCAGAAGCGTGTACTGGCCTTTATTGTTTTTCTGCAGCTTTGCCATTATTTTATTCATTTTCATCATCCTCTCCCAGTTCCCGTATCGTATCGAGCAATACGTCCATAAATTCCCGCCTTGACTGGCTCCGTTTCAGTTCCCGGTAGATATACCCGTCCTTGAGAACAATTACCCTGTCGCAGAAGGAGGCGGCAAAGCTGTCATGGGTAACCATAAAGACAGTGGCTTCCAGTTCCTTTTTTGCCTGGAGAAAGGAGTCGATTACAGCCCGGCAGGATTTACTGTCCAGGTTTCCCGTGGGTTCGTCGGCAAGGATGACATAGGGCTGGTTCATCAGTGCTCTTGCCACGGCAGTACGTTGTTTTTCCCCGCCGGAAATCATGGCGGGATATTTGTTCTTGATTTTATCAATTCCGAAGATACGGCAGAAGTTCCCCGCTTTTGCTTCCATCTGTGCCGTGGGTTTTTCTGCAATAATCTGGGGAAGGCAGATGTTTTCAAAGACAGTGAGTCCGTCTAACAGCATGAAATCCTGAAAGACAAAACCAAGCTTTTCGTTGCGCACCTTTGCCAGTTCTTCCTCCTTCAGACCGGAAATATCCTGATCGCCCAATAATATGTGTCCGTCATCGTGGGGGATAAAACAGGAAATGCAGTTGAGCAGCGTGGTTTTACCGCTCCCGGACGGCCCCATAACCGCTACGAATTCTCCCTTTTGGACCTCGAATGAAATATCTTTTAATACCGGATAAAGCTGGTTTCCGGTTTTATAGCTTTTTGATAAATTTTTAACCTGCAGCATAGTCGTTCTCCTTTTTTGATCGTGATGTATTTGCTTTTCTCTATGTACCTTAGTCTACAGAAAAAGACCGGGGATTTCGCCCCGGTAAAATGTCAAGTTTGACAGGGATTTCGTAAAGTTTTGACGTAACAGTACGGCCGGCCCTTTGCGTTTTGACGCAGAGGTACGTAACGGTTGAGATAATTCGCAAATGTTTCCGTTATGTATCATTTTTAGCAGATAAAAACCGGCAGCTGCGGTAAGATTAGAAAAGAAGGGGGATTGCATCCCGGGAAATACCCGGAATCAGAGGGTTTCCAGCGAACAATAACGCGCCAGGGCGGGTGGGTCAGTTACGGTGATCCGTTTCCGGCGGGTGCGGATGATATGCTCCTCCCGAAGGCGGGCAAGGCTTCTGGTGAGGTTGACGCGGCTGATGCCGAGGATGTCAGAAAGATCCTCCTGGGTAATGTCAATGATGCTGCTTTGGCTGCCGCCCGCATTTGTCAGGAGGAGATACAGCAGGTTGCACAGCTTAATAAAGGAACTGTTATATTCCTGGTGGGCCGTTTCATAGAGCAGAAGGTTGACATACATGGAAAACCACTCTACAAGCCGGGCATTCAGAAGTTTATTGCTTTCAAACATACGGCAGAAATCTGCCTTTGTGAATTCCAGTACCTCCATATCGGACAGGGCCTGGGTGATTATAGACTTCTCGATTTTGTAATCCTGGTTATGATATCCTGGAAAAACAGTGCCGCCGCCATGGAAGGAAACGATTTTCCGATGCCCGTTTTCATGCTCCACATAGGTCCTGGATATGCCGGATACGATATAATGGATCCTTCGGAAAGGTTCATCCGGTTCCCACAACAGGCTGCCCCTGGAAAAGGATCTTTTTTCATGGGGCTGGGAGAGAAAGTATTCATAAAACTGGCTGAAATCATCTTGAAACAGATAGCGTGGGGTAAGCATGGGCATCCTCCTTGAAAAAAGTATAGAATCACTGCTGTCACATTATTTTACCACGACAGGGCATGATCCGAAAAGAGTGCAGTCCGGCAGTAACGGCTATAAAAGAACTGTCAGATTGGTAACGCCATGAACGCCCCGGCTCGTTCGTTTGGCTCATTGCCCGCGGTAATCAAAGAAAGAAGAGGTATGGAAATGGAACATAAGTGTAAAATTACGGTATTGCGGAAAGAATGTTTTACGGATTTACAAAAGGAGTATCTGGCGGATCCCGGCTCAGGCCCCTGTCCCTGTTTTGAAGTGGGTCAGGAGTTTCTATTGGAAAGGAACGGGGAGCGGGACGACTTTTGGCATATGCTGGACGGAAAATTCTGTTCGGAGGCATGGGATGCGATCAGCCGCTATGTATACGCGGCTCTGCAGGGCGGTTCCATTATGAAGGGCTGGACAAACGATGAAAAAATGATGATCGCCTGCTGCAATGACGGAACGCGGCCTGTTATATTTAAAATCGAGCGTATAGATGTGGAAGACGGGGAAAGCGGCAACTGCGAAGTTTGAGTTTTTTATACCCTTCGCCCCCTCTTCTGTGTTATTATCATAACAACATGTATTTACATTTTACTACTATTATCATAGGTTTCCGGCGCTATGCCCATGGGATGACGCCGGTCCGCGTAAACAGCTGATATCCATAAATAGGGAAAAAGAGGGGCAGAAGGTGGAAAAAACGATAAACCAGGCAGATTTATTTATTTTTATGGGACAATCCAATATGGCAGGAAGGGGGGATTTGCCGGAAACAATCTCTTGTATCCCGGAAGCGGGCTTTGAATTCCGGGCGATCAGCGATCCTTCCCGTCTGTATCCGGTGGAGGAACCCTTTGGGTACCGGGAAAATAATCCGGAGGGCATCGATGACGGGACTAAAAAATCAGGAGGCCTTGTCCCGTCTTTTATTAATACGTATTTTCAACTTTCCGGCAGGCCGGTTATAGCGGTATCCGCATCGGAGGGAGGCACTACCTGTGCACAATGGGTATCACGACTGGCGGCGGATGCGGCAGCAAGGCTAAAGGCGGCCAAAGAATTTCTTGCAGCACGCGGAAGCTTTGCAGGACATATTTATATGGTATGGAGCCAGGGGGAATCCGACGGAGACGCAGGGACGACAGCAGAAACCTATAGGGAAAAATTCTGTGCCATATACAGTAAAATGAAGGAGCAGGGCGTTGAGAAGTGTTTCCTGATCCAGACCGGACATTTTAATTATCCGGCTTATCCGGAGGGGATAAACGGGCTGGACGGCAGAGAGCTGGACAGGCGCTACGGCGTGATCCGAAAAGCGCAGGAGAGGCTGTGCGGGGAGAGAAAAGAAATCGTAATGGCAGCAACTTTTGCGGATTACATATCCTGTATGCGGGATCCGTTCCATTATTATCAGAGAGCATATAATGAAACAGGGGCCCGTGCGGCGGAAAGCTGTTTCCGAACGGAGAGGGAAGCATAGCGGATTCTGTGAGGAGGGCAGGAAAATGGGGAAAAAAGTAATTGTGGCAGGTCATATCTGCCTGGATATCACACCGGTATTTCCGGCAGGGAAATCGGATACGCTCACCGATATCCTGCTGCCGGGAAAACTGATCCAGATGGAGGCGGCGGACGTACATACCGGCGGGGCGGTGGCCAATACCGGTCTGGCTATGAAGCTGCTGGGCGCGGAGGTTTCCCTTATGGGGAAGGTGGGAACCGATACCTTCGGTGATATGGTATGCAGTATACTCAAAAAATACAGGGCGGAGGAGGGCCTGATCCGGGCGGAGGGCGAATCCACCTCTTATTCCGTCGTTCTTGCGTTGCCGGGAACCGATCGGATTTTTCTCCATCATCCCGGGGCAAATCATACCTTCTGTGCCGCGGATGTGCCGGCGGATTCGCTGAAGGATACAACGCTTTTCCATTTCGGCTATCCGCCCTTAATGCGTTCCATGTATGACAATAACGGGGAACAGCTTCTAACTCTCATGCAGAAGGCAAAAGAGGCTGGTGCCGCCACTTCTCTGGATATGGCGGCTGTGGATGAGACATCGGATGCGGGAAAAGCGGACTGGGACCTGATTCTGAGAAGCGTGCTTCCCTTTGTGGATTTCTTTGTTCCAAGCGCGGAGGAACTGTGTTTTATGCTGGATAAGCCGCGCCTGAAGACATGGAAAGAAAGGGCAGCAGGGAAGGATATTACAGAGATTCTTGACTGGAAGAGGGACATCCGGCCGCTGGCAGACAGGTGTATGGCTTATGGAACGAAGGTCCTGCTTATTAAATGCGGGGCACCGGGTATGTATTACCGCACCGCCGGCCTCGAAAAACTGGAAAAAGCGGGGGAACGGGTGGAATGGGACCGTAGCGAATGGGCGGATCGGGAAGGCTTTGAAGGAAGCTACGTGCCCGACAGAATCCTGTCCGGCACAGGCGCCGGGGATACCAGTATCGCCGCTTTTTTAACCGCCGTGCTGGAGGGTTGTCCGCCGGAGACTGCCATGCAGCTCGCGGCTGCGGCAGGAGCGTCCTGTGTGGAGGCATATGATGCACTGGGAGGTTTGATGCCTCTTGATAAGCTGCAGGAGAAAATCCGGGCCGGCTGGAGAAAAAGGGAGATCCGGGACAGATAGCGATGAGCAGTTGTTTTGCCTGGCGGCCTCTGCCATAAAACAGGCTATGCAATAAATGTAAATAATCCGGAAATGCAATTTTTAAACTATCTTTCCGGACGTAATCTGTTTTATAATCGGATGCAGGCGCAGAGGTATAATTTCTCAACATTGAAAAAGAGGAAGGAGACAGAACATCAGATGGCTGGCGGAAATAAAGAATTTTTGCTTGGATGTAATTACTGGGCTTCTCATGCCGGTACGGATATGTGGAGAGTATGGGAGGAGAGCACCGTCAGGGAGGATTTCAAAAGGCTTAAGGAAAATGGGATCACCTATGTGCGGATGTTCATAAACTGGAAAGATTTCCAGCCTGTGGAAGCTTTATACGGATCAGGAAATGAACGAGTGGCTTTTTGTATGCCGGGAGATAAGCCCCCAACGAATCCCTGTTACCTGGATGAAAGAATGACGGAACGCTTTCATTGTTTCTGCGGGATTGCCGAAGAATATGGATTAAAACTGATAGTCGGGCTGGTTACCGGATGGATGAGCGGCCGTCTGTTTACCCCTCCTGCACTGGCAGGAAAAAATCTGTTTACGGATCCATTGGCTTTGATGTTTGAACAATTGCTGATAAAAGGAATCGTCAGCGGCGCAAAAGAAGAAAAAGCCATTTATGCGTGGGATTTGGGAAATGAATGCAATTGCATGGGGAAAACAGAGCGCAGGGAAGAAGCCTATAACTGGACTTCTGTGATAACGAACGCGATCCGGGCCTGTGATCCGAACCGCCCCGTCATATCAGGAATGCACTCCCTGGAAATCGAAGGAACGTGGAATATTGCGGATCAGGGCGAGCTTACGGATATCCTCACCACACATCCCTATCCTCTGTGGGTGGAACATTGCAGTACGGAGCCGATATCTTCCTTCCGGGTTCTTCTCCATGCCACAGCCCAAACCCAGTATTACCGTGATATTGGGAAAAAAGAGTGCCTGGTGGAAGAAATAGGGACGATGGGGCCGATGATCTGTAATGAGGCTGCTGCTGCCGGTTTCATGAAAATAAACCTGTATTCCAATTGGGCGAATGGGGCGAAAGGCCTGTTGTGGTGGTGTGCAAATGAGCAGTCCCATCTGGAGGCGCCCCCTTATGAATGGAATATGTGTGAACGGGAACTGGGAATGTTTGATAAAAATCATGCCCCCAAACCTATGCTTCTGGAAATGAAGGCTTTTGCCGCGCAGCTGCCCAACCTCCCCCAAGGGCTTCCCTACAGAAGGACGGATGCGGTCTGTATCCTTTCCCAAGGGCAGGATCATTGGGGAATCGCTTATATGACCTATGCTCTTGCCAAACAGGCAGGGCTGACCATTGATTTTGCATATTCGGAGCAGGAGATCCCGGAAAGCCCCGTATACTTTCTTCCCTCTGTTACAAGGCCGGCTATGAACAAATCCAGTTATGAATGCTTGAAAAAGAAGGTGAATGACGGTTCGGATCTCTATATTTCCATAGACGATGCTTTCCTCACGGAATTCGAAGAATTTACCGGCCTGCGTGTTATCTGTGCGAGCGGCGGGCAGCGCTGGGGGAGATTCCTTCTGAAAGATGATGTCAGGGTGGATTACCAGAAACGCTACCGGATACAGCTGGAGCCTGTAAGGGCGGAGGTGCTGGCAGAGGATGAGGACCATCTTCCGATTTTTACCTGTGCGGAATATGGAAAAGGCCATGTTTATTTTCTTAATTTCCCTATGGAAAAGATGCTGCTGACTGATGAAAAAGCGTTTGAACAGGAGTATTTTGAAGTATATAAGCTGGCAGCAGGAAAGGCGCTGGAATGCAGATATGCGGTGAGCGCGAACCGTTATGTAGGTGTTACGGAGCATATAGGGGACGATGGAGTATATGTCGTTCTGGTAAACTATTCCCTTGCAGAGCAAAGTAGCGCACTTACCGTGAAAAAGGGATGGTCCCGGGAAGCGGTGTTATATGGGAACCCGGAAATGCTGGAGCCGGGCGGCATGGCAATAATTCGGATTAAGGAAAATAAAAGGTAACCGGATGGAGTACTAGTATAATAGAGAATTGCCTGCTGTGGTGGCAGAAGACAGAGGGAGCGAGCATCCCCTGTTTTCTGCCATTTGTTATAGTAAGATATTCTGCTGTGGGGAAAAAGGACATTTTTTGTATTACCCAAAGCCCCTTATTACTATTATAATGTAGGGTATCGATTGACTGTACGGGGGGAGAAAAAGAGATGAAGGAAACGGGGAAACGATATCTGATTAAAATTATGATACCATTCTCGGTGGTGGTGGTTTTTATTACGCTGTTGTTTCAGGGATCCATGTACAGCTATTTTGTAAAAACCTATTCCGGCGTTCTGTGTGATGTGGAAAGTGATGTCCTGGAGCAGAAAAGCAATAATCTGCTCTATCTGACGGAAAATATAAAAAGTCTGAATAATTCCATTCGGTTAAACCGCATTGTGATGAAGATGTGCTATGAAAAAGAACTGGATATCTATGAATTGATAGAAGCACAGACACAATTTGACACAATCCGGATATCCTCGGATTTAATCCATTCTATCTATATTGTGAATAAGAAAGCGAAAGAAATACATATCTCCTCCGACCAGATAAACAGTCTGGCTACCTACTCCAATTTTTTTGACCAGGATATTTTTTCCTACATGGAAGATATTAATTCCTTCGGAACCTATACGCCGGTTGCCAGAAAGATCACCATGGCAAACGGAAAAGAAATCCCTGTCCTGACTTATTTCCTGTATGATTACTTCATTCAGACAAAATCGATAGACGGAATTATAATTATCAATGTGCCGATAGATTGGCTGGAAAAGAAAATACATACTAAAACTACGGAGCCGGATCCGGAAAACAGCCGTATTATGGTGATAGATGATGACGGAAGCCTGATATTGGATTCCGGCGGAAGCCCTTTCGGGGAAAAAATGCCGGATCAGGCTTTTATCGGTGAAATCATGGAATGGCCGGACGCAAAAGGAAACATTATCCGGCGGATAGAAGGGGAGAATTATCTCATTACTTATTACCGGTATGCCAATCTGGACTGGATATTTATCGGCATCAGAGCCTATTCTCATATAAAGAAGCAGCTGCAGCCGATTCTGGCATTTACTGTGGGTTTAAGTGCCGTTATTTTCACCGCAGGCATGTTTATTATGGGGATCCTGTCCAAAAGACTGGCGGATAATTACGGCAGGATATCACGGAATATTAAAAAACTGGAAGCGGAAAACAGGGATCATATGCTGGCAAGGCGGGCGGAATTTATCCGGGGCCTTATGCAGGGGAAGGAAAACGGCGTAAAGGAAAAAATGGCCGCTAAATTCGCCGGATACGGAATGAATACCAGAGCAGATGCCGGTTTTTATCTTGTATTGTTTGAAGTGGATCGCTTCCGCGCTTTTTGCAAAGCCTATAATATGGATGAAAGAAACCGGATGCTCGGCCAGGCTCTGGATGCCGTCGAGCAACAATTCCGGCAAATCTGCCCGTGCGATGCGGGTATCCTTGCACAAAACCAGATTGCCGTGCTGTGCAATGCGTCGGAACACACGGATATCATGAGTTTTTCGGGAAATCTTACTTTGGTTTTTAATCAGATTAATACCTATTTATCCGGTGAGAATATGCCCGGCTTCAGTGCGGCGGTAAGCCAGATTGGCTATGGCTATGAAGAAATCCCGGGACTGTATGATGAAGTGATGGAACTGATCCAATATCGTTATATTGTGGGACACCATACCCTTTTGTTCCCGGAGATGCTTCCTGAAAAGAAAAAGGGACCGGAACCGGCGGAACGCAAGATCCTGGGCGGAGATATCATAAACGCATTAAGCAAAGGCAGGGGAGAGGATGTGAAAACAAGTCTGCAGCAATATTTGAATTATCTGGGGACGGAATCCCCTTATGAAAGTAAACTGATGGTGATTAACTTATTGATTCAGGTGAATAATACGGTGATCGACAGCTCCGTACCGGCAGCAGCAGAGAATTTTAACATGGAAGAAATTATTCAGGAAATTATGGATTCGGAGACAATGGACGAGACACAGCAAATTGTATTATCCGTGTTTGATGAGCTGGTAAATGTGCAGGAAGAAAAGAATAAATGCAAGTATGAGTTGTTAATCCGGGAAATAAAGGATTACATCGGGGAAAATTACAGAGAGGATAATCTTTCCATCAATCTGGTGGCGGAAAAGGTGGGATTATCCATCGGTTATCTGGGACGTCTTTTTAAAAAGACGGAAGGGAAATCCGTTTCCGAATATATTATGTCGGTCCGGCTGCAAAAAGCGGAGGAGCTTCTGCAAAACAGCCAGGTATCGATTAATACCATAGCAACACAGGTAGGATTTGTTAATAACTCCTATTTTTATTATGTGTTTAAGAAGGCTCATGGTGTTACGCCCAATCAGTGGAGGATAACGGAAGAGGGCAGAGGGCAGTAAAAGCAGGCGGTCTGGAGTGTGCAGGCCGCTCTTTTTTTGCTTTTATAAGGATTAATTACCGGTCAGAAATCCGGATATGGGGATAATGGCGGTATATTTAGTAGTTTAAATGCTCGATAATAGCAGGATTAACGGCTTTTTTGACTATATCGTGCCCAGGGGATGTGCTAGAGTGAGGATACAAAAAGAAGGCGGACAGGAATGGAAAGCTTTTTGTCGGCAGGTAAAATTTCAGGAGGAAGGGTTTATGATAAAGAAAAAATATCCTTTTGGCAGGGAAATAAATAAACATAAGACCATGTATCTTATGGCTCTGCCTACGTTGCTTTATTTTGTGGTTTTCAGCTATATCCCGATGCTGGGGGTGGTGCTTGCTTTTAAAAGGTACAACTATAATGACGGCATTCTTCACAGTCCATGGGTGGGATTATCCAATTTTAAGTTTCTTTTCCAGTCGGGTACCCTGACGCGGATTACCGTAAATACCATACTTTATAATCTGGCATTCCTGATATTAGGAGTGGTAACACAGGTGGGGGTGGCATTGCTGCTGAATGAAATCCATTCCAAGCTATATCGGAAGATAACCCAATCCTTTATGTTCCTGCCTTACTTTATTTCCTATGTGGTATTGGGAGTGCTTGTTTATAATATATTCAGCTTTGATACGGGCCTGCTGAATAATCTGCGCTCCATGCTGGGGCTTGAAAAGTTTTCGGCCTATACCACGCCGGGTATCTGGAAATATGTCCTGGTGTTCCTGGAGCAATGGAAAGGGCTGGGGTATGGTGTGGTAGTGTATATGGCGGCCATTACAGGGATCAGCGCCGAATATTATGAATCCGCTAAAATAGACGGGGCGAATCACTGGCAGGAAATCCGGTATATATCGCTGCCGCTGCTGAAACCGACAATTATTATTATCACTCTGTTTGCCGTGGGCAAAATCATGAAGGGGCAGTTCGAACTGTTCTATCAGGTTATCGGCTCCAATGGGGTACTGTATAATGCCACAGATATAATTGACACGTATGTATTCCGCAGCCTGACGCAAAGCTTTGATGTGGGCCTGGGAAGTGCGGCAGGGTTTTACCAGTCCCTGTTCGGCCTGGTGTTTATTATGCTGGTAAATGGAATTGTCAAGCGGATTAATCCGGAATATGCGTTGTTCTGAAGGGGGATTGTAATGAAAAGAAAGCAAAGAGATTTATCAAAAATTATTATCAGGACGGCAGCGGTAATCGTAGTGACCTTTGCGGCATTGATATGCATCGTCCCGTTTTATCTGATAGTGGTTGCCTCCTTTATGACGGAATCCGAAATCATTGCCCACGGCTTCAGCTTTTGGCCGGAGGAGTTTAGCACCAGTGCTTATAATCTGGTATTCCGTGTACCGCAGACCATAATCCAGGCCTATGGTGTGAGTATTTTTGTAACGGCTGCAGGGACGGCGCTGGGCCTGTTTCTCACTACTATGATGGCGTATGTCCTTTCGAGGACTACCTGCCGGTACCGGAACCATATGTCCTTTTTTATCTATTTTACCACGCTGTTCAGCGGCGGAATGATACCCGGTTACATATGGACAACGGAATACCTGCATCTGAAAGATAATATCTGGGTTTTGATATTGCCGCTGATGTTAAGCTCCTGGAATATTCTGCTTATGAGGAATTTTATGAAAGGGATCCCGGAGGAAATTGCAGAGGCGGCAACCATTGACGGTGCGGGGGAATTCCAGGTGTTTTATAAATTTTACCTGCCTCTGTCCAAAGCCGGACTGGCTACAATAGGCCTGTTTATCGCCCTGATGTATTGGAATAACTGGTATCAGGCGATGCTTTACATAAACAGCCCCAAATTATATCCCCTGCAGTATCTGCTTTATAATATGCAGACGAGCATGGACGGCATAAAAAAGGCGGCGGCTATTGCCAATGTCCCGTCCTATGAGATGCCTACGGAAAGCTTTAAAATGGCTATGGCGGTAGTGGCTACCGGACCAATTGTCCTTTTATACCCCTTTGTACAGAAGTATTTCGTAAAGGGGCTGACGGTTGGCGCTGTGAAAGGCTAGTTTTGAGAAATCAATTCAGCATACATTTTATTCTCGGAATAAGAAGGAGGAAGATATGAAAGCAAAAAGAATTATGGCTGTATTGCTGGCGGCATGCATGATCCTGTCGGCAGGGGCATGTCAGGGAACGGAGAATACGGGGGAAAGCGCTTCCGTAAAGCAGGAGAGTCCGGCCGCGGAAACGGGCGTGAGCGGGGAAAGTCCCGAAACAGCCGGTGCGGGGGCCGTGGATACTTCAGAGGAGGTTACGCTTCGCATTTATGCGGTTGGTAATAGCGGGGATGTCCATCAGGAGGAACTCTATCAGAGGATCAACGAAATTACTAAGGAAAAAATCAATGCAACGATTGAGGTGACCATGCTTTCCTGGGGGGATTATACCACCAAGCTTCCTGCAATCCTGGCGTCGGGGGAGGATTATGATCTCACCTATACTTCAAGCTGGTGTTATTACAAAACAGAAGGTCCGAAAGGCGCTTTTTGTGAACTGACGGAGGATATGCTCAAAACCTATATGCCCGAAACCTATGCGGAGTATCCGGCGGATGCGTGGGAGGAAGCCAAGCTGGACGGGAAGATATATATGGTTCCCTGTGTATCGGACGAATTTGAATCCCACGGCTATCTGATCCGGGGGGATTTACGGAAAAAATATGGGGTGAATGAAATAAAAAGCCTTGAAGATCTGGAAGCGTACTTTGCAGCCATCAAGGAAAACGAACCCGGAATGACCCCGATTAAAGGGACTGCCAATGAAGGGCTGAATACCGCAGCCGTCGTATTCCCGCAGGATTATGTCCTTACCTATGCGGTAACCCTGGACGGTCTGGTGGCGCCTGTTGATTCCCCGGCAAAACTGACAAGCCGTGCCTATCTGGAAAGTGCTCAGGACTTCTACAGAAGAACGAAAAGCTGGTATGACAGCGGTTATATCGCCAATGATATCCTTTCCTCTAAAACCACAAGCGAGGATTATTTTAAGGCAGGGCAGTCATCCCTTATGTTTGTAAATCTCAATAACGCTTCCGATAAGAGGAAAGCGGTCCTTCAGGATAATCCGGAATGGGAACTGGAATATGTGGATTTTGAAGGCGATTCCAAGGTGGAAAAAACAGCCTATATCTCCAATGGCATGGCAATTGGACGTAACTCTAAAAATCCCGAACGCGCCCTGATGTTTATGGAACTGTGTTATCAGGATGAAGAATTATATGACTTAATCAATTATGGATTGGAAGGGGTTACCTATACCCGGAATGAGGACGGTACAATCGGTACACCTAAAGACGTGAATATGCAGGAAATCCAGATGGACAATCTTGCCATGGGAATCCGCAATTCCAAGTTTAACAAGATAAAGGAAGATGAATGGGATGTTATAGTCAGTAAAAAAGAGGATTATACCGCAAGATCCTATACCAGCCCGTTAAACAAAATAACCTTTAACATGGATGAAGTAAATGCGGAACTGGCGGCGATCAATAATATGTTCCTTCAATACGAACGTCCTCTGATGTGGGGCGTGGTGGATGATACGGATGCAAAGCTGGAGGAACTGCTAAAAATGTACGATGATGCAGGTATGCAGAAGGTTCTATCCCTGGCTAATCAGCAAATCGAGGAGCAGCTGGGAAAATAAAGAGATAAATCATATTTATAAGGAAATGCCGTTTGACGCCGTGCGGGTTAAGCAGTGGTAAATAACGGCATTTCCCATAAAGATGAAGGAAGGAATAAAAATGTCTGAAAAGCAAATTCAGGTAGGAATTATCGGACTGCAGGGATACGGAGGAACCTATTTTGCAGTCCTATCGGCGCTGCCTTATGTGACGGTCCGTGCCGTATGTGATACAAAAGAAGAAGTGCTTAACCGTGCTGCCGATAAACACCGAATCCCGCTCCGCTTTACCGACTATAAAAAAATGCTGGAGGATGAGAAAATCGATGCGGTTTTCATCGCAACCCCGCATTTCCTGCATTACAGGATGACAATGGATGCCCTGCAGGCAGGAAAACATGTGTTCTGTGAAAAACCCCTGGCAATGAACGCCAAAGAAGCAAAGGAGATGGTGGAAACCGCGGCAGAAAGGGGACTTATTCTTTCCTGCCACTATAACCGGAGACAATCTTCCCTTGTCAAGCTTCTGAAGGATGCGGTAAACAAAGAGGTGCTGGGAGATATTTATGCCGCTCATGTGAAATGGATGGCACGGTATACACCCTTTATGTTCTCCGAAGACTCCGCATGGCGGACCGAAAAATCCAAGGCGGGGGGAGGCATTCTCATCGGCCGTGGTTCCCATATGATCGATGCGGTTCTCTCTGTATTGGGATATCCCGCGGTGAGATCCATATCTGCGAATGTATGCTCCCGGTTGACCGGCCTGGAGGTGGATGACTACTGTATGCTGCTGCTTCGGCTGAAAAACGGCTCCACGGTAACGATAGAATGCAGCTATGAATGTAACCTGCCCTCCTACAAGGAACGGATATCGTACCAATTGCTGGGGACAAAGGCCGGCGCCTATTGTGCGGAGGAAAACGGGAAGGAAACCTGCAGCATGGGATACTGCCGCTTCCCGGAGGAGGAATGGATTGATATCTCGGATCAATTTTCTCCCGCGTCCTATCAGTCGTCTTATCCGGAAAACATGATCGCAGATTTTGTAGAAGCGCTGAGGGAAGGAAGAAAGCCCCTGATTACGGGAGAAGATGCCCTGTATGTAACCGCTGTGATCGATGCGGCATATCAATCGGCCGGACAGGGCCGGGAAATCATTCTGGAGGAAAATCCATGTATCAGCGTGAATTTGATAAAAAGCTCAGAGTAGGCCTTATCGGGGCGGGATCCCATGCCTATCGGAATCTTTTGCCGGCGCTGCACTATCTGCCTGTAACATTGACGGCGATATGCAGCCGGGGAGAAGAAAAGCTCAGGAGAACACAAGAGGAATACCATTGCAGTTGTTATACAAGCACAACGGAAATGTATGAAAAGGAAACGCTGGATGCCGTGATTATCAGCGTGTCCCCCGAAATGCATCCCGCGCTTGCCAAAGAAGCGCTGGAGCGGGGAATCCATGTGTTTCTGGAGAAACCCCCGGCCATGTCTTCAGAAGAGGTACGGCAGCTGCTTGCGGCCGGAAAGGACTGTGTAGTTTCTGTAGGATTTAAAAAAGCGTATATGCCGGCTGCGGTGAAAGCCAGGGAAATTGCCGCGTCCCCCAAGTACGGCGGACTGAAAAGCATGCTGGCCGTATATCCCATGGCAATGCCGGCAAACGGAAGAGAAGTGCTTGAAAAACGGGAAGTTACCAATTGGCTGGGAAACGGATGCCATCCGCTTTCTTTCCTTTTGTCGGTAGGGGGAAAGGTGCGCCGGGTAACCTCCTGCTGCGGGCAGCAGGGACAAGGATCCGTCATACTGGAATTTGAAAACGGCGTCGTTGGCACACTTTTCCTTGCGGACGGCCCGCAGCCGCTGGAACAATACCAGTTGTTCGCTCCCGGGTGGAACCTTATGATTGACAATACGGACACGGTAATCCTGAACAGGGGGATCCCCTTTTCCTACGCCGATACCGACAATTTTGCGCCTCCCGGCGAGGCATGCGGGGCCGTGATGTGGAGACCGCAGAATTGTCTGGCTACGCTGGAGAATAAGGCTCTGTATCTCCAGGGAATCGTCCCGGAGCTGGAACTGTTCTGCCGTGCGGTGATGACAGGGGAAGATGCCGGTTTTACGTCATTGGCGTTCGCTTTGGAAGTGATGAAGGTTTATGAAGCGGCCCTGTGTTCACAGGGCCGGAGTGTGGAAATAGAAAAGGGGTAACAAATGGATAATTTATTGTATTCTAAAATATTGGGGTGTCTGGCGGGAGGCATCATCGGGGATGCCATGGGGGCACCGGTGGAAAATCTCACTTATCAGGATATCGAGGCAAAATATGGTCTTATTTCCGACTTCGAGGGAGAAGGGACGGATGACTCGGCCATAAAACGGATTCTGTGTGATGCCATTACCGCAAACAAGGGGAGAATCACCGCGGATGAATTTGCGGACTCTTTTCTTAAACTGGAAGAAAAATATGTCCATCTTTTCTTTATTCCTGTACGCAATATGCTGGAGAGGGTGAAGGAAGGACTGGTTCTGCCTGTGTATGCCGGTATGGGAAACATGCAAAGCAGCAGTTCCGCCATGGCTATCTCCCCCATGGGAATCATCAATGCAGGGAATCCGGAGAGGGCGGCCATGGAAACCTATGATGTGGCAGGGCTGCTCCATGCAGGGGAGACCACCTTCTGCCGGGATGCCGCCTGTGCTATGGCAGCGGCCGTTGCCCAGGCAATGAGCAAAGACACGGGGACGGAGGCTGTGCTGGAAGCTGCCACCTCTTTCCTTCACCCTAAAAGCGGGGGACAGATGAAAACCTGTATTGAGGAAGTCATAGGCTATGCCCGAAGCTGTCAGGATTACCGGATATTCAGAGAGTGGTTTTATACGAATAAATTAAGGACGGTAACCTGTGATTCCCGGGAAACGGTACCCGCTGCATTGGCCTTGTTTTACCTGGCAGACGGCGAACCGGAGAAAAGTATAAGCTATGCCGTTCATTTCGGCCGGGATGCGGATACCATCGCAACGATGGCAGGCGCTCTCGCGGGGGCATTTGCCGGTGCGGAAAGTATCCGGAAGGATTGGTTTGAGAAACTGCAGAGCCGCAACGATCAAAGTACCCTGGCCGGACAGCTTTATGACGTGGTTTTGTCCCGCCTGGAACAGGAAAAGGAACACTGCAGACAGCTGGAAGCGATGCTTTAGGGGGATAAAATGGATCAGACAATTTGGGTTGCCGGCGATCACGGCGGTTATATACTGAAAAAAGAAATTTTGTTATATTTAAAGAATAATTCCATACCCTGTCTTGACTGCGGCACGGATTCTGAAGAAATAGTCCGTTACCCCTATTATGCGGATAAGGTTGCGTCAGCAGTATCGGAAGGAAGGATTGAACGGGGAATCCTGCTATGTTCTACCGGGGTAGGCATGAGTATTATGGCAAACCGCTATCCCCGCGTACGGGCATCACTGTGCACGTCCCCCACCGTAGCGCATTTAACCAGAGCCCATAATAATTCCAATATTTTATGTCTGGGAGGCAGGATTACGGGGGGAATGGAAGCATTGGCTATTTTGAAAGAATGGCTGTCCACCGGATATGAAGGAGGACGCCACGATATCTCCCTGGGATTGCTGGAGGAAGCCGAGCGCTCCTTATGTACGGGCGGAAAATGGAATCACCGTAACGGTTAAAGCGAGCTTGAACTGTTACGGATAAAAAAAGGGGGAAAAATGTATGAAAACAGCAGTAGTAATCGCCCCTCATTATGCGAAAAGATCTGCTTTTTCCGTATACAGAGGATTGGAAGAAGGGATGAGACGGGCGGCAGCCTTGGGATACCAGGGGGTCGAACTGGCTCTTGCGGACGGGGAAGAGACCGATCCTCATCAGATAAAAAGTCTCTTGAAGACCTATCATCTGGAACTTCCGGCCATATCGACAGGCAGGCTTTTGGCGGAAAGAAAACTGTATCTGAGTGCGCCGGACGCTGCAGTCCGGGAAAAGGCGGTGGCGGAATTCCTGAAAATCATGGATTTTGCCTCGGAAACGGGCAGCATGGTAAATATAGGCAGGGCCAGAGGCTTTATGCGAGAGGACGGGCTTACTCCCGACACGCTTGCTTTTTTTACGGACAGTATGAAAAGAATCGAACAGGCGGCGCAGCAAAAAGAGGTGGATATCCTTCTGGAGCCTGTTAACAGGTATGAATGCTGTTATATGAACCGGTTGGAGGAAGCGGCGGCATTTATTGATAATACCGCATGTAAAAGACTCTTTCTGATGCCGGATGTATTCCATATGAATATAGAAGAAAGGAATTTAGAGGAAGCTTTTATTCAACAGCAGAGGCATATCAAATATATCCATTTTGCCGACAGCAACCGTCTGGCTCCGGGATGGGGGCACTTGGATTTCCCTGCGATCCTCAAAACGTTGGAACAGATAGGATATAGCGGCTGGGTTACCATTGAAATCTTCCCGGAACCCACTGCCGATAAAGCGGCCGCACAAGCGATACGGTATCTTGAGCGGCTGTGCGCCCGGATTGGGGAAGAGGAATACCGGGCCGTGAACAGTACCGCCGGGCTGTGAACAGTAAATACAGCCGGATTGCAATGGATAAGTGTGAACAGAATCATTGCGGAGAACACGCAAACAAGATATAATCAGGATAGGAAAGAGAGAGTACGTATATTTGCCTGTTAGAGAATAACCTTTTTCAAAGAAATCTGTCAGGTTTTGGCGGAAGAATCGTAATATTGAGGGAGAACAAGAATGAGACCGCTTCCAATTGGGATTGATGATTTTAAAAAGCTCAGAGAAAATAATTTTTTATATATAGATAAAACGCTTCTAATTAAGGAATTATTGGATAACAGAAGCGAAGTGAGTCTTTTTACCAGACCGAGGAGATTCGGAAAAACGTTAGAACTCAGCATGCTCAGATATTATTTTGAAGCAGGAGATAAGGCGGACGAAAAGGCCGCTGATAATCGTGCGCTTTTTGACGGATTAAAAATACTGGAAGCCGGCGACAAGTATACCAAACATTTATGTCAGTATCCGGTAATCAGCATTTCGCTGAAATCGGCCAGGCAGCCCGACTTTGAAAAAGCTTTTGTTATGTTAAAACGGCAGATTGCAGAGGAATTCCGCAGACATAAATATGTGGCGGATAATCTGGAGGGAAACGATGAGAGAAGATATCATCTTATCATGAACGAGACTGACCAAAGCACACAATACCTGGATGCAATTGCATTCCTTTCACGTATTTTGTATGAGTATTACCAAAAGAAAGTGATAATTCTTCTGGATGAATATGACGTACCGCTGGAAAATGCCTATTTTAACGAATTTTATGATAAAATGACGGACTTTATCCGTTCGTTGTTTGAATCGGCGCTGAAGACGAACTCATACCTGGAATTCGCTGTTATTACAGGTTGCCTTCGAATCACAAAGGAAAGTATATTCACAGGTTTAAATAACCTGGAAATCGTATCAGTCATGAACAATAATTATGCGGAATACTTTGGTTTCACACAGGATGAAGTAGAAAGCATGCTATCTGCCTATGGAATAGAAGAAAAGCGCAAAGAAGTGCGGGAATGGTATGACGGATATCGATTCGGAAAGACAGAGGTTTATAACCCCTGGAGCGTCATTAATTATGTAAAAGCGGTATCCGCCGACCATGACGCGTTCCCCCGGCCTTATTGGGCGAACACCTCGTCAAACAGCATTGTCCGCGAGCTGGTAGAGCACGCGGATAACAGCGTGAAACAGGAGATGGAGAGCCTGATAGACGGCGGGACGATAGAAAAGCCGGTGCATGAGGATATCACCTATGGTGAAGTATATAAATCAGAGGATAACCTGTGGAATTTCTTGTTTTTTACGGGATATCTGAAAAAACTGTCGGAACGGTTTGATGGGGAGACCATCTATCTGACGTTAGGAATACCGAATACGGAAATCAAGATGATTTACCGGAATACCATTCTGGACTGGTTTAACCAGAGTATCCGGAAAAAGGATTTTTCACGGATGTATCATGCGCTGCTGCATCAGGAAACGGAAATACTGGAACGGGAGCTTTCCAAAAACCTGATGGAAACAATCAGCTTTTATGATTATAGGGAGGACTATTACCATGGTTTCCTGGCGGGCCTCCTGAAAATGCTGGATGGCTATACCCTGAAATCGAATCGGGAAAGTGGTCTGGGCAGGAGCGACCTGCTGTTATTGTCGGCGCCTTATGACGGAACGGCGGTCATTATGGAATTGAAAGTGGCGGATACCTTTGCACAGCTGGACAGCAGTGCAGGAGAGGCTTTGGAACAGATAAAACAGAAGCAGTACGATGCGGAGCTGAAGCTGGAGGGATATCATACCTTTACGTACTATGGGATATCTTTTTTTAAGAAGCTTTGCCGGGTATTGGTGGAAAAGTAAGAAAGAATGAAGAAGGGGAGGAATGCAAATGCGTCATACGTACTTTTCAGTTTTAGGGCAACCATTTTTTTCTGTCGGCGGGCAGGTGCATAATTCATCGGGTTATCCCATAGGAAGGAAAGGGAACAGGCAGTATGAAGAGGATTGTGAACGGTCCTTTCAAAGTCTGAAGGCAATCGGTGCCAATACTATTGCGGTGCCTGTCTGCTGGGATGCCTTCGAGCCGGAAGAAGGCGCCTATGATGTCAGCTATGTACATACGGTGATAGACAATATCCGGTGCCATGGGCTGCATGGAATTCTGCTCTGGTTCGGGACCTGGAAAAACGGGCAGATGGAATATACGCCTGCCTGGGTAAAAAAGGATCGGAAGCGGTTCCCGCGCGTTTTGTGCAAGGATGGGACGGAAACCACCGTTCTTTCACCCCACAGCCGCAGCAATCTGGAACAGGATGCAAAGGCTTTTTGTGCGCTTATGGAAATCATCAGGGACTATGATGAAAAGCAGGAGACCATCCTCGCCGTACAGGTAGAGAACGAACCGGGTATTTACGCGGCCACAAGACGGGATTTTGGCGAGGCGGGAACAAAAGCTTTTGAGGAAGACGTGCCGGAAGAGGTCAGACGGACCGCTGAAACAGCAGAAGGGGCGATGCACGACAGCTGGGTAAAGAACGGCAGGAGGAAGCAGGGGAACTGGCGGGAGATGTTCGGTCCGTTCGGGGCCGAGCTGTGTACGGCATGGGCTATTGCCGGATATATTGATGAAATTGCCGCAAGGGGAAAAGATATTTACGATATTTTTATGTATACTAATGTCTGGATGGACCGCAACAGCGATTACGGATGGAATCTGGCGGGGCTGGAATATCCCTGCGGCGGCGCGGTTTCCAAATGCCTTCCGCTGTGGCATTGCGCCTGCGGGCATCTGGACGCCATTTGCCCGGATATCTATGAACAGAATCCGGAGGCGGTGCGGAAAGCCTATGGCATATACGGAAAGGAAGAGCAGGGATGGCCGCTGTATGTGCCCGAATCCGGCCTGACCGCCGTGAATGCCACCTGTATGTTTGATGCGGTGGGGAGCCGTCAGGCGATTGGATATCATGTATTTGGAATAGAAAGCTGTCTGGATCCGGAGGGAAGGCTGAAGGAGTCCGCAGAGCCGGTGATGCATTCCTTTACGATGCTTACGGCAGCCGCGGGACTGCTGCTGCCGGGCGGCGGGGCGCAGGCGATCCATGCCTTCTGCCAGAGCGTGGGACAGGATTCCTGTTTCCTGGAAGTGGGAAACCGCAGATGCAGGGTTTCTTTTGCCGGGGTGGCTATGGATTATGCGGGCTGGGTACCGTTTGATTACCATCATGGCAGGGATAGTGAAGGGGAGCCCCGCAGGGTGCCGGTAAGCCTTACGGAGGAAACGGCGAGAGGGCTGCTGTTCTGTATGGGAGAGGATGAGTTTTTCCTGGTGGGCCATAAGGTAAGGCTGTTTTTTACAGAGCAGGTGCCGGAGGACGGATCCCTGCCTGCAGGCTGGATGAACGGGCAGCACCTGGCTCATGGAATGGAATTCCTCTGCCTGGAGGAAGGGCACTTCGAAGAAGGCGCATTTGTCACGGATCGGATACGCTCCGGTGATGAGGCCCGCCATGGAATCTGGGCCCAGTATGACTGCGGCGTAGTGCATTTCATTTTGGGAACGTCTCAGGGCAGGAATTGAATTACATTTACCGAATGGGGTTCCAGACGGATTTCCATAGAAGCATGGTATTTCCCCAGCTCCTCTCTCCGTATGGAAACCCCGGTCCGGCCAATATCGTTGTAAGAATCCGTACTTTCTCCATTCAGCCGGTATATAACGGCATTCATCCCTTCACAGGCCAGGGATAATTGGATGGAGGCGGCTTCCGAGGGATGCTTGTTGACGGCGGCAACAGCCGCTCCGGGGCGATCCGACCAGGTAGTGGCGAGAAGATCCAGGGTATCCACGGTGAGTTCCTGCCCGTTTTTGCCGGCGGCCTGCATAGAGGGGATCGCATCCTGCGCCCATACATCCACTACGGTATCTCCCATGTAATTCACATACAAATCAAATACATGATAGGTGCTGCGCAGGACGATTCCTTCCGGATAGCTGTAAATACATCCCCGGGTATTCAGGATTGGCGCAAAATTAGCCATGCCCACGATGTCGCAGTTCCGGTTCATTTCACTTAAAAAGCAGGCGGTGAATACGGCATCCGCCATCGTATAGATGCTGTTGTCGTCATTTTTATCCCTGGGAGTGATATACTCTTCTTTGCAGATACCCTGCCGGACGGTGTGGACGTTGGGATGGTGCCAGCTGCGCAGGTTCCATTCATCAAAGGCAATCCGGATTTTTTTGTCCAGCTTCATAGCCGCCAGCATACCTCTCACCTCATCCACCGCGTGGCCGATATGGTCTGTGTAAGCCATGCATTGTTCGTAGGTGGCCGGCTCGTTCTTTTCCGGCATCATATCCCAGTATTCGTGGATGGAAATCCAGTCCAGGAACGGTCCGCAGTTTTTCAGCAGATTGATGTTCCAGTCCAAATCCGAGAGGGCCGCGGCGGATAGCTGGGCCTGCGGATCCACATGCTTCATCATTTTGGCCGCTTCCTTCACCAGCCGGCCCCACTCTTCAGCGGATTTGGCGCCGATTTCCCAGAAACCGTAGTTTTCATTGCCGATGCTCCAGTATTTTACCTGATAAGGCCGGGGGCTGCCGTTTTCAATACGCCATTTGGCATATTTCCCTTCAGTTTCCAGGTTGCAGTATTCCACCCAGTCGCTCATTTCTTCTGCGGTTCCGGTTCCTGCATTGGTACAGATGTAGGGTTCACAGCCGATTTTGCGGCACATTTTTATGTATTCATCCGTACCGAAGGTATTGGGATCCTCCACTCGCCAGGCTTTATCAAAAAAAGGCTGTCTGTTTTTTCCCACGCCGTCCTTCCAGTGGTAGGAGGAGACAAAGCAGCCTCCGGGCCAGCGGAGTATGGGAACCTTTATCCGGCGCATGGCTTCTATGATATCCGTGCGCATACCGTCCTCATCCGATAAAGGGTTGGCGGGATCATAAATGCCGTCATAGATCTGTCTGTGGAAATGCTCGATAAAATGGCCGTAAAGCATAGGGCTTCGCAGGCCCCTGATTCTTTTTTCGTTTACCTGAACAGATATTCCCATGTCCTGTTATCCTCCTTGAACAATCGTATTTTGCTGTTATCTTACTCAAACTTAGCAGGTGCCAAATGGCCTTCCGCCCGTTGCCTTCGGGGCGCTGCCGGAAGGCCATTTGGCGCCTGCAAAGTTTGAGTTATCTAATAAATAACATGAAATAAAAAAATAGTATATTAAAAATATGGTATTTTTGTCGTAAATATTAGGTTTTGTAAAATTGATTTTTGTATTGGCTGGGGGTCATGCCTGTTTCCTCTTTAAAGCAGTGGCTGAAATGGCTTTGGGAGCAAAAAGCGAGGTGGGCGGCGATTTCATCCATTTTTTCGTCGGAGTATTTCAGCATATATTCCGCTTGGCGTATTTTTTCCCGGCGGATGTAATGCTGCAGGGTAATACCTTCACAGCGGCTGAAAAGCAGGGAGAGATAATCTTTATTCAGGCCTGCATACCGGCTTATTTCCCCAATGCTTATGGCGGAGTGGAGGTGGCGGTAGACATATTCTTTTGCCAGATCCACATATTTGTTTTTGCTGATGGATTTATGCAGATTGTGTACGCTCACGGCAAATTCTTCTTCAAATTGGCGGGAGGCGGAACGGATCTGCAGGATATCGGTCATCCGTTCGGTACGGATAATAAAGCTGTCCGCCATGGAAAAAGCCAGTTCCGGCAGGAGCCCTCCGCGGATAGCGGCTCTTGAAGCCAGCACAATCACAATAATAGCGATATTTTTTTCCTGTCTTAAGGGGGTGTCCGCCACCCTGCCCAGTTCCCCGACCCAAACCTCCTCCTGGCATTTTTGCAGGAGTTCCAGGCTGCCTTCTTCTATGCTTTTTAGTTTCCGGGCTTCGTGGCTGTAAGGATTGTGGGGGATTTCCGATTCCTGGGAAGCAAAAACGAGACGGTTCAACTCCTTGTGCGCCAAATCCTTTTCAGGAAAACCGTGATAAACGCATAAATCATTTATGCTGATTTCTTTGCCGGTCAGAGAGTGGCAGAGAAGCAGGATTCCATTCAGGAAGGTGCCGGCATCGCAATAAGGAAGCTTTAGCTGTGTGGCGGGGACCGCATGCTTTGCCGCCATCCAGGAAGCCGGGTCATGAGTCCCGCGGATAACCTGGACCGGGCCTGCCAGAAGGGAGGTGCCGCCGGGAAGGCGCAGCAGGGCGTAGTAGATATACGTATGTTCAGTAAAAATATCCGGCAGGGGAAGCGGCGGCCTGGCTAAACAGGCATGCAAAAAAGAAGGATCCGTACAGAAAGGATCCTCCTTTTCGGGAAGATTGCCGAACCGTTCCCGTATATGTCCGTCTTTACCTACCAGCCGTATTTCACTGTGGATGATACTGATAATCCGTTCAATAACATATGTGTCCATGGTTTTTCTGTATGCCTGCCGAAAGGCATTTTCTCCTGTGTAAGTAATAAAAAAGGCATGTAAACAGCTCTTTAACAGGAGTTTACCATGTGCCGGGGGCGGGGTCAACCGGGAGCGCTTCGTTGGATGTAGATAAAAAAGTTGGTCATCATCCGCCCCAGTTTCCCTGTGCAGCCTGCTGCCCTGCAAGGATTCCTGGAAGGGGCGTTATAAGCACGCCGGTCCTTTGGCTGCGTCCTTTGCAGCCTTAGTACCGCTGCGTGATTATCCGAGCGAAAGCGTCCCCTGGAAGGAACCTTGCAGGGCAGCAGGCCGCACAGGGAAGCAGAGGCGGGTGACGCCAAACTTTTTTATCTACACCCCGTTTCGTTGCGGCACAGGGGGCGTGAACCGTAACCGAATGGCTGCACGGCATCCGCCTTGTGTTAAAAAATACTTGGCATTATGCCGGACCGGGATTATAATTTCCCTATGGGACAGGGGACCACCCGGTTGGTAGATGCGAAATTTGAGTAAGGGAAGGAAAAATGAAGTTACCATTGATTACCAATATCCAGAAATATTCCATCCATGACGGGAAGGGCATCCGCACCACCGTTTTTTTCAAGGGCTGTCCATTGTCCTGCAGATGGTGTCATAACCCGGAAACCCAGGATTATGGAAAAGAGCTTCTTTTTTATGAGGAACGCTGCACCGGCTGCGGTGCTTGTGTGCAGGAATGCCCGAATGGAGCTGTCATGCCGGTATCCGGGAAGGCGTATACCAAAAGGCAGCTCTGCAGTGCCTGCGGGGACTGTGCTGACAGCTGTGTAAGAAATGCCAGGCAGGTGTGCGGAAGAACCTATACCGTCCGGGAGCTGACGGAAGAGCTTCTGAAGGACAGGGCCTTTTATGAAACCTCGGACGGCGGGGTTACCTTGTCGGGAGGGGAGGCGCTGGCCCAGGATCCGGATTATCTGGAACCGTTGATGCGCGGCCTCTTCCGGCGGGGAATTTCTATTAATATTGATACCTGCGGCGCGGTTCCTTTTCCGGTTTTTGAACGGGTGCTGCCCTATACGGATACGTTCCTTTATGATCTGAAGCTCATGGAGGAAGATAAACATAAGGAATACACCGGCAGGGATAACCGGCAGATACTGGAAAACCTGAAGCGTCTGTCCGGGCAGGGGGCCCGCATATGGATCCGGATACCTGTAATCGGCGGTGTGAACGACGGGGAAACGCAGATAGGGCGGATGGCGGATTTCCTGAGGGAAGAACAGATACATGCCGGGCAGGTGAATCTGATTCCTTATCATAAGACGGGGAGTGGAAAATACCGGCAATTGGGCCGGGATTATCAGGACAGCGCTTTTTATGTGCCGTCGGAGGAACGGATGCAGCAGCTGCGGGAGCTGTTGGGGCAAAGGAGCGGGATACCGGTTTTCCTCGGAGGATGAAGGTATTTTGTGACAGTTCCATGAGAGAATACAGAGAAAGGAAACGTCGGAAATGGAAGAACGGGGAATGAATGAGAGGATACGGAGGCTGAGGCGGGAGAGCCTTGATACCCCGCCGCATATCGATATGGAGCGTGCCAGGTACTTTACCGAGAGTTACCGGCAGTATGAGGGGGAGGTCAGCGTGCCGGAATTACGGGCACTGGCCTTAAAAAACTATTTTGCCAAAAAGACCCTGTATATCGGGGAAGGAGAGCTGATTGTGGGAGAAAAGGGCTGCGGTCCGCAGGCTTCGCCCACCTTTCCGGATCTCTGCTGCCATACGGCGGAGGATTTAAAGGTTATGAATGACCGGGAATTGATCAGCTTCCGGGTAAAGGAAGAGGATTATGAATTCCAGCAAAAGGAGATAATCCCCTATTGGGAAAAGCGTTCCATCCGGCACAAAATACTGTCTCACATGACGCCGGAGTGGAAGGCGGCGTATCAGGCGGGGATTTTTACCGAATTCATGGAGCAGAGAGGCCCGGGGCATACGGTGGGTTCGGAAAATATATACCGGAAAGGCCTCCTGGAATATAAAGAGGATATCGGGCGGGAACGGGAGCGGCTGGATTACCTGCATGACCCGCAGGCGCTGGAAAAGGAAGCACAGTTAAAAGGAATGGATATCGCCTGTGATGCCGTGATTCTCCTGGCCTCCCGGTATGCGCAGCTGGCGGAGGATATGGCCTGCGGCTGCCGGGAGGAAGAGCGGAAGGCGGAGCTGCTGCAGATTGCCCGGAACTGCCGCCGGGTTCCTGCCCGCCGCCCGGAAACCTATTGGCAGGCGATCCAGATGTACTGGTTTGTCCACCTGGGGGTAACCACGGAGCTGAATCCCTGGGATGCCTACAGCCCCGGCAGGCTGGATCAGCATCTGATCCGTTTTTACCGGAAGGATGTGGAAGAAGGAAGGCTGGATGACTACAGGGCCAAGGAGCTTCTGGAATGCCTGTGGGTCAAGTTCAATAACCAGCCGGCGCCGCCCAAGGTGGGGATTACCCTGAAGGAAAGCAGCACCTACACCGACTTTGCCAATATCAATACGGGCGGAATCACGCCGGACGGGAAGGACGGCGTCAATGAGGTCAGTTACCTGATTCTGGAATGTATGGATGAAATGAAGCTCCTGCAGCCCAGCTCCAATGTACAGATCAGCCGGAAAACCCCCCTGGACTTCCTGAAGAAAGCCTGTGAGATATCCAGAAAAGGCTGGGGACAGCCTGCTTTTTATAATACGGAGGCCATAGTGCAGGAGCTGCTGAATGCGGGAAAGAGTATTGCGGATGCCAGAAAAGGCGGCACCAGCGGCTGTGTGGAAACGGGGGCTTTCGGGAATGAGGCTTATATCCTCACCGGTTATTTTAACCTTCCCAAGCTTCTGGAGCTGGCGTTGTATAACGGGTATGACCATATGACAGGAACCCAGCTGGGGCCTGAAACCGGATATGGGTATGATTTTACAAGCTATGAGGAGCTTTGGGAAGCCTACTGTGCCCAGGTCCGATACTTCCTGGATATTAAGATACGGGGAAGCCTGGTCATTGAATCCATTTATGCCCGGGAAATGCCGGTTCCTTTCCTGTCTGTCCTTACCAACGACTGTATCAGCCGGGGCATGGACTACAATGCGGGAGGTGCCAGATACAATACCAGCTATATCCAGGGCGTGGGGATCGGAACCATCACGGACTGCCTGGCGGCCATCAAATACCAGGTATTCGACAGAGCCAGGTTCTCTATGAAGGAGCTGATGGATGCCCTGCTGGCGGATTATGAAGGGTATGACAGGATCCATAACCTGGTTTCCGGCAGGACCCCTAAATACGGGAACGATGACGATTATGCAGATTCCATTATGGAAGAGGTATTTTCCTTCTATTATAAGAGTGTTACAGGGAGACGGAATAACCGGGGAGGCACGTACCGCATAAATATGCTGCCTACCACCTGCCATGTATATTTCGGGGATGTCTGCCTGGCAAGTGCCAATGGTCGGCATGCGCATAAGCCTCTGTCCGAAGGAATATCCCCGGAAAAAGGGGCGGATACCAACGGACCTACAGCGGTTATCAAATCCTGTTCCAAAATGGATCATCTTTGTACGGGAGGTACGCTTCTTAACCAGAAATTTACACCTTCTGTCGTAGCCGGGGAAGAGGGCCTGAACCAGATGGCTAATCTCATACGGACCTATTTTAACCTGGACGGCCACCATATCCAGTTCAATGTGATCGATAAACAGACATTGATAAATGCCCAGCGCAGTCCGGAGGAATATAAAGATCTGATCGTCAGGGTGGCCGGCTACAGCGACCATTTCCGGAATCTGAGCAAAGCGCTCCAGGATGAAATCATCGAACGTACCGAGCAGAGTTTTTCCTGACACGTTGTTTCCTTAAAATAGTTACCTGGTAATGTATCATTTACGAACGCAGACTCCGCAGGTGCCAAATGGCCTTCCGTCCCGGGGGCACCGCTCTGCCGGCGGGCGGAAGGCCATTTGGCACCTGCGGAGTCTGCGTTACGAACATATACGGAAAGGAAGAAAGAGTATGAAAATCGGATTTATCGGATGCGGGAACATGGGAGGCGCTATGATGCAAGGGATCCTGGATTCCGGAAAATGCACTCCCCGGGAACTGATGGCTTCCGATGCGCTGGAAAAGGCGCTGGCAGCAAGAAAAGAAGAGATGGGGATCCTTACCACAAAGGACAATAAGGAAGTGGCGGCCTTTGCCGATGTGCTGTTCCTGGCGGTGAAGCCCCAGTATTACGCAAGCGTGATAGAGGAGATTCGGGATACGGTAGGGATGGGGCAGATCGTTGTCACCATAGCGCCGGGAAAAACGCTGGAATGGCTTGCTTCGCAGTTCGGAAAGCCTTTAAAAATCATACGCACCATGCCCAATACCCCCGCTATGGTAAAAGAGGGAATGATGGGCATGTGCCCCAATGAACAGGTGACGGCCGGGGATCTGGAAACCGTCCGGGATATCTGCAGCGGTTTCGGCAGGACGGAAATCATCGCGGAGCACCTCATGGATGTGGTTACGGCGGTGAGCGGCAGTTCCCCTGCTTATGTGTTCCTGTTTATTGAAGCCATGGCGGACGCCGCCGTTGCGGACGGCATGCCCCGTGCCCAGGCTTATACCTTTGCCGCCCAGGCGGTGCTGGGAAGTGCGAAAATGGTGCTGGAAACCGGTAAGCATCCCGGTGAATTAAAGGATATGGTATGCTCGCCCGGCGGAACCACCATAGAGGCGGTGCGGGTACTGGAGGAAAAGGGACTGCGCAGCGCCGTATTTGAGGCTGTAAAGGCCTGTGTGAAAAAATCCAGGGATATGTAAGAGGAAAACGAATGACGGCAGACAGGGGAGGATACGAGATGCAGTATAATATTCTGGACTACGGCGCGCTGGCCGACGGAACGACAAACAATCAGAAGCAGATCCAGGCCGCCATAGAGGACTGTGCCAAAACCGGCGGGAGAGTGGTGGTCCCGCCGGGCCGTTTTTTGTCGGGGACGCTCCGGCTGCAATCCGATGTGGAGCTGTACCTGGAAAAAGGAAGCGTCCTGATTGCCAGCAATAAACCGGAGGATATCATCAATTTTTCCCATGACAAGGATTCGATGGACGGTATTGAAAACGGCTGTTTTCTGTATGCCTGCCATGCCCGGAATATCACCATAGACGGGGAAGGGACCATTGACGGACAGGGCAGGAACGTGTATGTGGATGACGATGCCGACGAAGGTTTTCATGAATGCCCGCTGGCGATAGCCGGTTTCCGTACCCGGACCTCCTATCTGGAGGATGTGGACGGATTACAGGTCAAAGGGATCACGTTTTATGATGCCTGTTTCTGGACCTTACATATGGCGGGCTGTAAAAATGTGCTTGTGGACGGCATCCGTATCCTGAATAATGACAGAGGGCCGAATAACGACGGCATTGACCCGGACGGCTGCCGGAATGTGATCATCCGTAACTGCCTGATCGAAAGCGGGGATGATTCCATTGTTTTAAAGGCGACCAGGCCGGTATGGGAAAAATACGGCAGCTGTGAAAATGTGGTCATAACAGACTGCATTCTCCATTCCCGGGATTCGGCGCTTAAAATCGGGACGGAAACCTATGGGGATATCCGGAATGTGATATTCGCTGACTGCATTGTGAGGGACTGTTCCCGGGCGGTGGGGATCTGGGTGCGCGACGGCGGCACGGTGGAGGA
The DNA here is from genome assembly GCA_022845955.1 of Lachnospiraceae bacterium. Lineage (GTDB taxonomy): Bacteria > Bacillota > Clostridia > Lachnospirales > Lachnospiraceae > Eisenbergiella. Next base: position 4,574,833 of record AP025576.1, on the reverse strand, counting down.
TATCCAGGTTCATCATATCGCGGGGAATACCAGAAGATATGCGGACGGCGTGAACCGGACCTTTGCCCCCAGGTGGTGGGGGAAGGGAGAACCTCTGTTCCTTTCCGCTTCCTATCGGAATGGGGAAAAGAAGTACCCGGGAAAGATCAGAGGGATAACCTTCGACCACATCAGGCTTTATGCGGAATCCGCGCTGTTCATAGCGGGGGAGGAGGATGCGGTCATAGAGGATATCCGGATAAGCGACAGCCGGATCACCTGGAAAAAACAGGGCGGGCATAACCCGGGCGTGTTTGACGAACAGCCTTCCGTAAGGGATGTGTACGAGCACCGGATTCCCTGGCTTTATGCCCGCTATGTAAAAGGCCTTGCCGTAGAGGGCCGCTATGAAATCGATCCCTCTCTTGAGGCATATGTGGACAGGGAGGAAATCCTGGAGGAAAGCAGCGGGATTTCTGTAAAAAGATAACACGAGAAGAAGAACCGATTACAGGGGGAAGCATGAGGCGATTTTCTTTTTTCTGGCAGATATTTCTTATGATTTTTTGTGTGCTGATCATTCCGACTTCCTTAATTGCCTATTATGCCATGCAGGATGTGGCCAAATATGCGGAGGAAAATATTGCGGTGTCCAAGCTGGATAATCTGGAATCCGTCAGCAATGCCACGGAGCTTATACTAAGCAGCTATACAAGAAATGTGATCCAGTTTGCCAACAGTACGGCTTACAGAAATCTGGGGCAGGTCACCTCGTACCAGGAGCTGAATATTGATTTTGAGATGGTAAGGACGGCCTGGGACGCCCAGTCCTATCTGAGCCGCGTTTTTGGTACGGAGAAAATGGTACACTCCTGTTTTTATATGGGGAAGGGCAGCGATTATGTGATTTCCTCCGACAAGAATATCTGCCGTTTGGAAAATTATGTATCCATGGATTGGATGGAGGAGGAAGATATCAATGAGAACGGGATCCGGGGGAAATGGATCGCAAGAGAGCTGGATACTTCCCATGACGGAGGGGCGGAATATGAAAAAGCAAGCCGGAACAGCATTCCGGTCCTTTCCTATGTTTATTCCATCAGTCCCCTGATAACGGCCAAAGGAGGCTATATTGTCTGCAACGTCTATAATTCCAGATTAAGCGAATTCATCAATCCCACCAACCAGGCATCCGGAACCTGCTATATTCTCGATGAAGACAAAAATATAATATGCCATCCGGATAATGACCGTTTCCTCGCCGGGGAAGAGAACCAGGTGATTATCGACAACATTACCGGATCCAAACAAAAAACAGGTTATTTTGACTACGAGGAGGCAGGGGTACGCTACCTGTGTGCCTATAAGAAATCAAGCTTCAATAACTGGATCTACGTGGTAAACTACAGCATGGATGATATCATGCGGCAGGTAAAGACGGTTTCTTCTACCGCCATGCTCATCATTATGCTCGCCATTGCCGTGGAAATGATTCTGGTCCTCCTCATATCCTATTGGATTTTCAAGCCCTTCCGTATGCTTTTTAACAATGTGAAAGAAAATATGACGGAGGGAATGGCGGAAAAAGCCCCCTCCAAAAATGAAGTATACTATTTAAATGAAGTTTTCAAGAAAATGAAGTCGGAGGAAAGCCAGATCCATGAAATTCTGGAGAAGAAAAATTCAGATGCCCAGCGGCTTCATCTCCGGGAAATGCTGACGGGAACCCTGGAATCCCGTGAGAAAAAGGAAAACCTGGCCAAGAGCTTCCCGTATGAGCATTTTATGGTGCTGCTTGCCAGTGTGGACGGCGGCAGCGAAATGCTGCGGAAATACAATTCGGATGAGCGGATGTTTTACTTCCTTCAGATAGAGGACCTGTTCACCGACTGTCTCAGCCAGGAGGGGTATGTGGCCAAGGCCATCCGCTTCCGTTCCACCACATGTGCCGTTATCCTGAACATAAAAGCCTATGATCAGAAGAAAACGGCGGCTTATATCAGGGATAAAATCGATCTGGTCAAGCAGCAGACAAGACAGATCTTTGATTATAGCCTGACAATCGGGATAAGCGCCGTACATGCGGACATCGATGATTTGAATGAAGGGATGGCCGAAGCGACGGCGGCGGTAAAGCACCGCATTATAGCCGGAAAAAACCAGATTATCTTCTGGAATCCCCGGATGAACGAAAGCAAACGGTATTTTTATCCCTATGACAGCGAAAATAAGATAATCAACTATCTGAAGCTGCAGAAAATGGATGCCGTTTATGAAGAACTGGAGCTGGTAAGGGAACAAATCGTTGCCATAGAGGATATTTCCTATGATAATGTGGTGCTTATCTATCAGCAGATGATAGGGGCCATTATCAAAGCCCTGATGGAGGAGAAAATCCAGATATCCAAATTCCTTGGTAACGGAAGGCAGGCCTACACAGCTATAGCGGAAATGGATACCATTGAAGAAATCGAGCTTTTCATGAAGGAGTTTATCTGCCGGATTCAGGAATACCTGGGGGAAGTGACGGAGGAAAAAGAGGATGTGAAGCTGTATGACCGCATCATCGCATATCTGGAGGAGCATTATAAGGAGGATATTGACTATGAAGAAGTGGCGGAGAACATAGGGATCAGCTATTCCTATATGCGCCGGGTAGTCAAGGAAGGCGGGGATATCAGCATGGTGGACTATGTGAACCGTCTGCGGATACGGGAAGCCAAGAAGCTTTTACTGACAACGGACCTTAAAATACCCGATATAGCCGGGATGGTCGGCTACCATAATGTACAAAGCCTGAACCGTTTTTTCAAGAAATATGAGGGAACAACACCCAACGGGGTAAGGGATCTTGGCAAAAAGTAGATGGAAATAATAGCATAAAACCCTTCTTTCGTCAAAACGATAGCGAAAGAAGGGATTTTTTATTGATTTCTATACAAAATGACGCATCAATTTTGATTTTTACTTTCGGAAATGCCACTTTTTATAGCAGAATTAAATGTAAATTCAGGAGTGAGCTGCGTGTATTTTTATAGATACAAAAAAATGATTACAAAAAAACTCCCTGTTTTCAAGGGTTTGCATACACACTCAAAAATGATTCTGCCTATCAAAAATGATAATTTACAAAATATCGAGCGAAAGCTATACTGGGAAGCAAGAAAACGGAAAACGTCATGGCGGAAGGAAGGGGAAATTTTATGAGTAGTAAAAAATCAGCTGTGACAGCTGATAACAAGCTTGCAGTAAAGCAGGCGAAAAAACAACAGAGGAGCTTTGCTTCCTGTTTCAAGAGAGATTGGCAGTTATATTCCTTATTACTGATACCACTTGCATTTTGCTTCCTGTTCAAATATGTTCCTATGAGCTGGCTCCAGATTGCTTTTAAGGACTGGAAGATTAAGGATGGATTTTTCGGAGGGGAATGGGTCGGCTTTGAAATCTTTGCCAAAGTATTCGGCCACAGGAACTTCATGAAATCATTAAGAAACACATTGCTGTTAAATGTGCTGGATTTGCTGGTCAGCTTTCCGATGCCGATTATCCTGGCCCTGCTGCTGAATGAGATCAGAAGCATCAAATTTAAAAAAGTGACGCAGACCTTATTATACCTGCCTCACTTTCTCTCCTGGGTAATCATCGGCGGCCTCGCTTATCAGCTGCTGTCCGTGAATACCGGCGTTGTGAACGCGCTGATTCAGAATCTGGGAGGAAACGCGGTGAACTTCCTGCAGGAGGATACCAGCTGGCTGATAACCTATATTGTTATCGGGGCATGGCAGTCCATGGGATGGGGAACCATTATATATCTGGCATCCATCACCTCGGTCAGCCCGGAGCTGTATGAAGCGGCCCGTGTGGACGGGGCAAACCGGTGGCAGCAGATGTGGAGCGTAACACTACCCTGTATCCGAAGCACGATTGTTATCCTGTTAATCATGCAGTTGGGCAAGATTATGGGAGGTTCCTTTGAACGTATTATGGCGCTGATGAATTATGCGGCAACCGAGTATACCACAACCATACCGGTTCTCGTATACCAATGGGGTATCCAGGATATGAAATTCAGCCAGTCAACGGCCCTGGGGCTTTTCCAGTCCATAATCGGATTGATTCTGGTGCTTGGCGCCGATTTCGTTGCAAAGCGTCTCGGCGAAACCGGTCTGGTATAAGGAGGAGTGAACAATGGCGGAACAAGCAAAAATACGTAAGGCCGGCAGGAAAAAATCCACAGGCCGGAATCTGGCGGCAGACATCCTGATATATGCATTTGTAACCATTATCAGTTTAAGCTGTGTGCTTCCCTATATCCATGTAATAGCGAAATCCTTCAGCTCTGAAAGCTTTGTTATTGCAAAAAAAGTGTTCCTGCTTCCCAAAGGGTTTACCCCGGAAGCTTATATCAAGATTTTTAATGACAGCTCCTTTATCATATCCTTCGGCGTAACGGTATTGATGACTATCCTGTTTACCGCCCTCGGAATGGTTATTACCATATGTGCAGCCTATCCGCTGTCCAGGAAGGAGCTGCGCGGCAGAAAGCTCATCAACCTTTTATTCATTTTTACCATGTATTTTGCAGGCGGCATGATTCCGGATTACATACTGATAAACAAGCTGGGTATGCTGGAACGGATGTCCTCCCTTGTCCTGCCGCTGGCGTTCAGCGCCTATAATATGGTAATCATGAAAAATTCCCTGGAATCCGGCATCCCGGACAGCCTGATTGAATCGGCCGTCATAGACGGGGCCAACCATTACACGATTCTGGGAAAGATTGTCCTTCCGCTTTCCAAGCCCATTATGGCGACCCTGACCCTGTTTTACGCGGTGGGGCGCTGGAATACCTACAGCGATGCCATGTTCTACATAAAACAGAATGTATCCTTAAGGCCTCTGCAGCTGAAGCTGTATTATCTGATAGTGGCCGCAACAGAGAGTATCCAGGGATCCGTAAACGATACGGCAATGTCAACCATAACGGATCCGGAAATCATAAAGGCAGCCTGTATCGTATTTGCAACCATCCCGATTATCTGCGTGTATCCTTTCGTACAGAAATATTTTGTACAGGGCACCATGATCGGCGCCGTAAAGGGCTGACGGTATTTACGTAACTTTTCAGGGCAGTACCCGCATATGCGGACGATTATAAATCATTCAAGGAGGAACCAACATGAAAAAAGCGTTACAAAAAATCCTTGCTGCAGGTCTTATATCAGCAATGGCGCTGGGCACTCTTGCAGGGTGCGGATCCAGCGAAACCACCACAGCATCCTCAGAACCCCAGTCGGAGGCAAAGACGGAAGCTGCTTCCGAAGCAGGCACAGAAGCGGGATCAGAAGCCGCGGCAGCCGATTTTACCGATTATTCCGGCGGATTCCCGGAGCAGGTAACTTTACAGGTGCCTGTATATGAAAGAGGCTGGGAAGGCTGGAATCCCACGGATAACTATTGGACCAAATGGATTCAGGAAAACTTCGGCGACAAATATAATGTAAACGTTGAATTTGTTTCCATCGGACGTTCCACAGAGGTGCAGGATTTTACACAGCTTCTGTCCGCAGGAAGCGCCCCTACCTTCATTTTCCACTATGACTATCCCAACATCCTGGCATACTATGCCCAGGGAGCCTATCAGGAGCTGAATGCGGATGAAATCGCATATTATGCCCCCTCCTTCTGGGGAACTATGGGGGAAACCATCAAAGATTACGGCGTAATTGATGATAAGCTGATGGTAGTTATGGGCAACCGGACCGAGCTGGTATCCTCCAACTTCGGCACCCTGGTAAGAAAAGACTGGATGGATGAACTGGGAATTGAAATGCCTGAAAACCTTACCGAATATAACGATATGCTGATGAAATTCAAGGAAGCCGGCTATGGCTTTGCTTCCGAACCGCTGCTTGCCAAATCCTTTAACTTTGATTACAACTTCAGAGGATGGCCCAACGACGAGGAAGGAAGGGCTTTGAACTCCGATCTGGCCGTAGCATCCTTTACCTGGGAACCTACCAAGGCATATCTGAAGAACCTGAACTATGAATACCAGAACGGATTAATTGACCCCGACTTCTATCTGGATACGGACGGAAACCAGTCCAAATCTAACTTTGTGGCTGGAAAAGCAGCTACCTACGCCTGCTATATCAATGCAGGAACACAGGAAAATGTAATCGATCCTTTATTGGCACAGAACCCGGATGCCGAACTTGCAATCCTGGATCCCGCTGCCAAATCTCCTGACGGAGAAGCTCCCCAGGGACGTGAATACTGGCCTTTCGGTATGATTTACGGCATCAACGCGGATGCGACCGATGAAGAACGGATCGCAGCATGGATGTATATCGAATGGATGAGCCAGCCCGATGTAATCGATGCCCTTCAGAACGGATTTGAAGGAAAGAATTATGAAGTGACGGAAGACGGAATCAAAGCTCCCACCGGTTATACCGGAGAAGAGAAGCTGTCCAACAACGATAACGGCGACTACTGGTGTCTGGTAAATGCCAACAAGCAGTATGAAACCGAAGAAGAATGGAGAAAATCCATTATCTTCTCCAATGCGCCTGTAGGATATGAATACCTGATCGAAGATATCCTGGCCTATAACGAGAAATATGATGAGTATTTCACACCGGATACCTGCTTTACCGTACCGGTTGAAACTCTGTCAGAATATTCCTCCGACCTGGCCGAACTGTGGAAGGAATCCTATGTACAGCTGGTAACCAAGGCTGCGACAGACGAAGAATTCGAATCCATGTATGAAGAGATGAGCCAGCAGTATCTGGATGCCGGTTATCAGGAAATCCTGGATGAGAAACAGGCTGCCTTTGATGCAGGGAAATTCCATTAAATAGAATTGTTGATTCTATGACAGGGTGCTAAAACTGACTGCTGCAAACGCGGAGAACCTTCTGCTTTTGCAGCAGTTTCTTTTAGTAACCGTTCAGCCGTCCCTTCTTTTCTGTAGGTTCCCATTGTGGATTCGCCGGTAATTAGGTATAATGTTACATGAACTGTAAAAACGGTATGCCATGCAAAAATGCGTAACAGATAGTTCTTAATATAAAGGGAGAGGACTGGCGGGGGATAAGAATGGAATGGAATATTGCGGCGGAAGCGATTTCATTGGTAATGATGGGGATTATATGGGTATATGCCCGGAAAGGAAGCCATCTGCCAACCTTAAAAAACAGGATCTTCCAGTGGTGCCTGCTGGTCACTTTCAGCGCTATGCTGACGAATATCCTGTCTACGATCCTGATTCATCAGTACCGGCGGGTGCCGATGGGGCTGACCTGGACGGTGACCACGGTGTATTATATCCTGACTCCGCTTATGGGGCTGGCCTATTTTCTCTATGCCGTTTCCGTTATTTATACGGAAAGTTTACAGGTGAAGAAAATTATGGCGGTGGGGATGATTCCCGGCGTGCTTTATGCGGTTATGGTTCTGGCCAATCCTTTTAACAAGCTGCTGTTTGATATTAACAGCAGGGAAGGGTATACGAGGGGAAGCCTGGTTTCGGTTACCTATCTTATTTTTTATGCCTATTGTCTGGCCAGTATCGTGCTCACCCTTGCGAATCATAAGAAAATTGACCGTAATATATATCATATTCTTGCCGCTTTCCCTATTCTGGCTGTTCTGGTCATTATCGTACAGGAGATGTATCCGGAGGTCATTCTGTCCGGCTCTGCGGCGACATGTGCCCTTCTGATCATCTATCTGCATCTGCAGAACAAGCAGATTTCCCTGGATTATCTGACCGGTGTGCCCAACCGGCAGGAGCTTCTGAATATGCTCAAAATCATGATAAAAAAGGCACCTTCCCGTAAATTTGTCCTCATTGTGGTATCCCTGCGGGATTTCCGTCAGGTAAATAATACATGCGGGCAGCAGAAGGGGGATGAATTCCTGAAGGAAGTATGCCGGTTCCTGTGTGGGATCGGACCGCAGGGAAATGTGTACCGCTTCAGCGGTGATGAATTCGCCCTGCTATATCCTCAGCCCGATGAGGGGCGGATCAGGCGGTGTGTGGACGAAATACAAAACCGTATGACCCAACCCTGGCAGATAGGGGATTATTGCTTCCGGATGTCCGCAGCCATGGGGGCTATCAACCATAACGGGGAAGAAGAAACGCTGGAAAAAACGATAAATGCCATTGAATATGCGGTTTCCCAGGCTAAAACCGGGAAATGCGGTTCTTTTTGCTATTGTGACAAAGACATGCTGGATAAGCTGGAGCGGCGCAGCCAGGTCATCCATATCCTGAAGGAGCAGCTGGAGAAGCAGAGCTTTGAAATGTATTACCAGCCTATTTATGGGGTGAAAAAAGGGTACTTTGCCCATGCGGAGTCCCTGATGCGGATCCCGCATTCACCGATAGGCCCCATATATCCCGATGAATTCATCCCCATTGCCGAGGAAACGGGGCTTATTGTGGATATTACCTATGTGGTGCTGGACAAGGTCTGCCGGTTCATCAACCGTCTGACGGATCAAAACATTCCTATAGAATCCGTCCATGTGAATTTCTCAGCCATGCAGTTTTCCCAGCAGGATCTGGAGGAACGTGTGCTGGAGATCATCCGCAGGAACCATACCCCCATGTCCGCCGTTAAAATCGAATTCACGGAAAGCACGCTGGCGGAAAGCACAAAGGCCGTTACGGAATTTGCCCTCCACATGCTGCAGCATGGAATTAAGATGGGACTGGACGATTTCGGTACGGGGTACTCCAATATTGCAACGGTAATTAATATCCCTTTCGGTACCGTCAAACTGGATAAGAGCCTGGTGTGGGTTTCCATGGATAACGAAAAGTCGGCACTGGCGGTAAAGAATCTTTCCCATACCTTTCAGCAGCTGGGGATGAAGGTGGTTGCGGAGGGCGTGGAAACCGAGGAACAAAGAAAGCGGGTGGAGGAATTCGGCGTGGATCAGATCCAGGGTTATTATTATGCGAAACCCATGACGGCGGATGCCATGGTGGAATTCATGCGCAGCAACGGCCCTGAGGTGCGGCCTGCGGGAAACAAAGCGGAATGCAGGGGAACGTTTGCATAAGGTCGATATCTATCAGAAAGCGCGTGATTTCAGGAAGTTTTTGAATGAAGAATGTGCTATTCTTTTTCAAGAAGCAATGAATTACTAAGGTACGGTCAGGAATTAGAAGATCGGCTCCGGATACAGGAGAAAATGGAAATGGATAAGAGAAGTAAAAACCGGGTGATAGTTATTACGGATATCAGCAGCCTCCGGGGTGGGTATAAGGAACCGGATGATGCACAGTCGCTGATCCGGTTCCTCCTTTATGCCAATGAATTCGATGTGGAGGGGCTGGTGGCAGCCGCTTACGGCGGATACGGGATCCGGCCGGAATATATAGCCGCCCTTGTGAAAGAGTATGGAAACGTACATGGCAGCCTTTTGCGGCAGGATCCGGAGTACCCTTCTGCGGATACCCTTCTTTCTCTGATAAAACGGGGGAATACCCGCTGCGGGATCGAAGAAATGGGGGAAAGGAAGGATACGGAAGGCTCCGAGTGGATAATTGCCATGGGGGATAAACCGGATCCCAGGCCGCTGTGGATCCTCGTATGGGGAGGCCCGCTGGATCTGGCCCAGGCAATCTGGAAGGTATCCCATACACGCAGTGAAGAACAATACAGAACGTTTATCGCCGGGCTGCGGGTATATGCTATAGGAGATCAGTACGATCAAACCGGACCGTGGATCAGGCAAAACCATCCGGATCTTTTCTATATCACTGCTTATCAAACCTTCCGCGGAATGTACAGGGGAGGTAATACGGCTCTTGCGGGAAACGCCTGGATCCGGGAGCATATTACGGAAGGACATGGCAGTCTCGGCGGAGCCTATCCGGTGTATGACGGCGGGGATCCCTGGGGAAAGGTGGAAGGGATGAAGGAAGGGGATACGCCCTCGTTTCTGTATCTCATCCCCACAGGGTTGGGCGATCCGGAACAGCCCTCCTGGGGGAGCTGGGGAGGCCGTTTCCAGGGAACCGGCCGGCATTTTACAGATGCTTCGGATCGTGTGGGAGAGGAAGAGAGCGGAAAGGCTTCCCTTTACCGTTGGAGAGCTGCATTTCAGGCGGATTTTGCTGCCCGGATGGACTGGTGTACCAGGGATTATGGCCAGACAAACCATCCGCCTGTCGTGGTGGTGAAAGGCAGTTCTTACCTGACCGCCGCCCCGGGGGAAATGCGGATGTTCAGCGCTGCGGATTCCTATGATCCGGACGGGGATACCTTAAGTTTTCAGTGGGATTTTTATCCGGAGGCCGGAACCTTTCCGGAAATGCCGGAGATTATGGGGAACGGAAAAAGCGAAGTCATAATAAGGATTCCGGAAACGGACGCAGAAGGAACGGCCCACCTCATACTGTCGGTAAGCGACCATGGCTCTCCTTCTCTGACAAGATACCACCGGTTTCTTATTACAATAAAGCAAAAAGGAGAGAAATCATGAGCAGTTACAAAGAACCAGTTGCGTATGCAAAGCAATCCTGTGATACCATGATGCGAAAGTTCAGGGCGGAGGATCTGCCGCCTAAAGGCCATTTTCATTATCATCAGGGTGTATTTCTGTCCGGCGTGTACCAGACATACTGCCTATGCGGGGAGGAAGCCTATTTTACTTACATAAAGGACTGGGTGGATTCCGTTTTAGATGAAAACGGGGATATCCATACCTTTGATCCGGGCCAGCTGGACGATATCCAGCCGGGAATTCTTCTGTATCCGCTTATGGACCGAACAGGGGATCCGCGTTACCGTAAGGCTCTGGACACTCTGCTTCCTATCGTTAAGGATTTTCCCAGGAACAAGGAGGGTGGTTTCTGGCATAAGAAGGAATTTGCGGAACAGATGTGGCTGGACGGGCTGTATATGGCAGGACCTGTCTGTGCGGAATATGCCAGACGCTTTAATAAACCCGAATACCGGGAAATAGTAGTACAGCAGGCTCTTCTGATGCAGGAAAAAACCAGGGATGATAAGACCGGCCTGTTATATCATGCATGGGACAGCGCCGGAAGGGAGGGCTGGGCCGATCCGGTGACCGGCCGATCCCCGGAATTCTGGGGCCGGTCCATAGGCTGGGTACCGGTAGCCATATTGGATGATCTGGATTTTATGGAAGAAAGCGATCCCGGATATGACAGTCTCTGCGAACTGGTACGAAACCTCATGGAGGCAGTGTGCCGGTATCAGTCGGAAAGCGGCTTATGGTATCAGGTAGTGGATAAAGAGGGAGAAGAAGGCAACTGGCCGGAAACCTCCTGCAGCTGTCTTTTCACGGCGGCGCTGTGCAAGGCGGTACGGAAAGGGATTTTGGACAAAGGATACCTGACTCCGGCCAGAAAGGGCTTTGAAGGTGTGATTGATTCCCTGCAGTGGGAGGGAGAGGATCTGCTGGTAGGCAACGTTTGTATCGGTACGGGCGTGGGAGATTATAAGCATTATTGTGAACGTCCCGTGTCGGTGAATGATCTCCATGGGGTAGGCGCTTTCCTGCTGATGTGCGCACAGGTACAGCAGGTGCGTGACCTGTAATCGATAAAGCAGTCCGGCCGGACCAGGCCGCACGGGATGTTCCCCTGCGGCCTGGTTCATTCTGTCATATCCCTTTCCTGTCCCATCTGATTTTTATTCTTCCGGTAATCCCCAAGAGACATCCCGAAATGTTTTTTAAACTGGGTATAAAAATAATTATTCTTTTCAATCCCCACCTTTTCCAGTATCCGGGAAAGAGACAGGCTGGTATGTTCCAGATAGTACGAAAGCGTATCCATCCGCAAATCCAGAATGTACTGGGCTACGGATTTCTGCATGGAGGTTTTAAAAATCTGTCCGATATAATTGGGGGATAATCCGATTTCCTCTGCTATAGAGCTTAAGCACAAGGAGGGATCGGAATAATCCCGGTCAATAATCCGGCAGACGTTCTGTGTGATCTGATTGGTATTCTGCCTGGAAGAATCCTCTTTTGCCGCCCGGGTTTCCCCGCACATATCCCTGATAAACGCTTCCATGTGACTGACGATGTCCCCGGAAATTTCCGAATCCTGCAGGGCTGCCAGAAACCTTCGCAGAAGGGAGGTCCCTTCCTCCTTCAGCCCGGGAAACTTCTGCAGAATTTCCGTATATACCGTATAGGCCAGATGGATGCTTCCGGATATGATTTCATTATAGTCATAGGTAAAAAGCTGTTCCGTTATCTGCCGGTACAGCTCCAGGGCCTGTTCCGTCTTGGCGCCGGCGATGGACCAGGAGAGCTGATCTGCTTTCTGGGAAGGAAACTGGAAGCTTCCGGTCTCCAGTTCATCCACCATATAGGGAGAGATGATACATCCATGTCCGTATTTCATTTTCAGGAGCAGGGAATCCTTCATGTTATGATACATGCTGGGAAAATGCTCGATCCCTTTGAAAAAGGTGCTGTAAGCCGCAGAAAGGGATAAATCCATGCAGCGTTTTACATTTTCCTGCACATCCAGCAGCATTTTATCCACCGAATTCTGGAAAATCCGGTATACGGAACCCTCTTCGCAGGAAATCAGCACCACGAATTTATCATTGTCACGGCTGAATACCTGGCAGGGAAAATAACCGGAGGCTATCTCCTCCATAATATTTACGATGGCAAAACGCAGCACCCACAGCTCCTTCGGGTTATTTTCGGCAAGAAAGCGGTCATAGCTGTCGATTTTCAGCACTGCCATACAGAGGATATCGGTGAGCAGGCGGCTCAGGTTCAGCCCCTGGAGCTTATGGGAGATGCGTTCCATGGAATCCGTATTGTTTCCGGTGAGCAGGTTATTCAGACAGTCCTGGCGGATGGAATAGGCGGTTTCCCGCTTCATCTGCTCAAACTGCCGGTTCTGTTTTTTCATATCTTTATACGTATCGAGGATGAGACGGAATTCCTGGGTCCCTTCCAGGGCGGACGGCAGCTTCTCCACCGGTTCGCCCTTTATCATGTGGGTGATGGCCTGGATGGGGGAATTCAGCCTTCTGGCAAAGGAAAGACAGATAAGGCTTCCCAGCAGGAGTACCCCGAGCATAATGCCGGCCCCGGCAAGGGAAGAGGTGAGGATATCCCTGAAAATCACACTGGCAGGGATCAGGCTCATCAGATACCATTGGTACTTATTTCCTGCGGTGACGGACTGGAAATACCGGATATCCCCGATGGTTAAAAAGGAGCCTTTTGTCCCTGTCTCTTTGGAGCGGTCATGCAGATGCGCGTAAAGCTGTTCATACAGCTGGGAATTTTGTTCCAGCTGTGGGCTCAGCGCCGTGCTTATGACGCTGCCGTCTTTATCCATAATCACAAAATCCATACGCATCCCGTCCTCAAACTGGTTCATGGTCTGCATGGAGTCCGTGAGTAGGGAAGGGTTTACATTAATAATAATGGCATTCTTAAGCCCGTTTTCTTCTTGCGTGCTGTCAAATACAAGGTAGGAAAGGGTTTTTGCCACATGGGAGGTGCCGCTTATCGTACCGGGAATGGGGATTCCCGAATAGGAAGCAGCAAAAGCCGGATCCGTGATGAGTGCGGCTATCTGTTCGTCTTTAAATTCTCCGCTGTGCAGCTGTTCCCCGCTCTTGGAGGAAAAAAACAGATCCAGGGAGGCGTTGTACAGATAAATGCTGTCTACAAAAGGCAGAGTCATAAGCTGCTTGTCCAGTGTGCGGCTGGCGAGGATAGGAATCATAGAATCGTGTTCCTTCATATTTAAAAAGGAAATAATATCCTTGTCCCCGAACAGGGCCTGAGTCAGGCGCTGTGCGTTGTCGTCCATCTGGGTGATGGTGTAATTGGTCTGGGAAAGCAGGTTCCTGTTAAATGCGGTGGTGATGGACAGGGAGGTCCTGAAATAATTGGCGGTAAGAAACAGGGTGAGCAGAAGCGTAATGCTGACGGACAGGCCGAGCAGTGAAAAAAGAAGCGTTCGAAAAAAACTTTTATCCTTTACCGGGGCGGAAAGCTGCCGCTCTTCTTTGTGAACATCAGGATGGCTCACTGAGCGCGGCATCCGTTGTTTTTTCTTCATAATCCCCTCGCCTTTCTATCGGATTTTTCTACAACCATTATATAAATTTTTGGAAAAATCTTCAATCATTCCCGGCTCCTTTTCTCAGATTTTATAGAAATTGTTAAAAATCAGAGAGCGGAAGTGTTAAAAATAAGGACGGGTGTCATTTTTGTTTGTTGAGAAAACCGGGCGGGCTGCCCATAATGATGACAGACGGGAAAGACGCCGGGAGAGTTCCCGGAAGATACCTTTCCTATAAAAAAAGGAGGAGGATACATGGGAGTGAACAGGAAAAAGAAAAAAGGCGCCGGAAGACGTTCCCTGAAAAGGCAGCTGCCGTTTTATCTGATGATGGCGCCGGGGTTGTTTTTCATAGGGTTGTTATTCTATCTGCCCATGCCGGGTGTAATACTCGCATTTAAGGATTACAGCCCCGTAGACGGTCTGTTCGGAAGCAAATGGGTGGATCCGCTGTTTAAAAATTTCGAGTTTTTCTTTAAATCGGAGACAGCCCGCACGGTTACGGTCAACACGCTTGTCTATAATATGCTGGAGGCCGTGCTGGTCACAGTATGCGCCGTGGCACTTGCCGTTCTTCTGAATGAGGTGGGAAATAAATATCTGGCGGCAACCTATAAAGGGGCCATCCTTCTGCCCACCTTCCTTTCCTGGGTGGTGATCCAGTACATATTGTTCGGTCTGCTCAGTGTGGACAGGGGGATCGTGAACCATGCCATAACCGGTGTGGGGGGAGAGGAGATTTACTGGTACAGTGAACCGGCCTATTGGCGGGTGATTATGCCGCTGGCCTACCTGTGGAAAAATGTGGGCTATTACTCTGTCCTCTATGTGGCGGCCATAGCGGGAATCAATACGGATTATTATGAAGCGGCCCAGCTGGACGGTGCATCCAAATGGCAGCAGGTCAAATATGTGACGCTGCCTCTGATCCGTCCCACGGTGATTGTCCTTTCCTTATTATGGGTAGGAAAGCTGTTCAACGGCGGCCTGGGCGACTGGAATGCTTTTTATACCCTGCCCAATGATGCGGGGGCCTTGTATAAGGCGACGGATGTTATTGACACCTATGTGTTCCGTTCCCTTAAGAAAATCAATGATTACGGTATGTCCGCGGCCGTGGGCCTTTATCAGTCCGCCATAGGCTTTGCGCTGGTGCTGCTGTCAAATATGGTCATCAAAAAAATCGATCCGGACAGCGCGCTGTTCTGAGGAAGGAGATACTTTATGGGCAACAGAAAAAAATTCGGGCCTTCCAGGCTCTTGCTCCACCTGGTTTTTATCCTGCTGTGTCTGATTTGTGTGATCCCTCTTCTGCTGGTAGTGGGGATTTCCTTCACAGACGAAACATCGCTGATGGTGGACGGCTATCATTTTATTCCCAGGGTATTCAGCACGGACGCGTACAAATATGTGTTCAGCGGGGCGGGATCGGTCCTACAGGCCTATGTGGTGACCATTGCAGTTACGGTCCTGGGAACAGGGCTTCATCTTCTGGTGACCTCCATGCTTGCCTACTCCCTTACGAGGGAAGAAGTTACGGCACGGGAAAAAATATCCCTGTTTGTCTACATCCCCGTGCTGTTTAACGGCGGACTGGTTCCTTATTATATGCTGATGACCCGTTTCCTGCACCTGAAAAACACCATATGGGTACTGATACTTGCCAGCCTGGTTTCCGCGGTGAATGTTCTGATTATGAAGAACTTTTTCCGGACGATACCGAATTCCCTGATCGAATCCGCAAGGATTGACGGTTCCGGTGAAATCCGTACTTTTTTTACCATTGTCCTGCCCTTATCCACGCCTTCCCTGGCGGCTATCGGCCTGTTTGTGGCGATTGCCTACTGGAATGACTGGATGACCTGTTCCCTGTATATCGAGACGCCGAAGCTGCATACGCTGCAGTACCTTCTGCAGTCGCTGATGAATAACATCGGGTATTTACAGTCCAATGCCCAGGCATCCCGATCCATTGAACAGTCGCTTGGCACCCTGCCGAGTGAGGGTGCGCGGATGGCAACCTGCGTGCTTGCCATAGGGCCAATCATCCTGCTGTATCCCCTGCTTCAAAAGTATTTTGAAAAAGGGCTTACCATCGGGGCTGTCAAGGAATAACGGCAGTCTCTGTCACGGTTACCGGGAAACAAATGGAGCCGGAAGCGGTGCCATATGTTATTATAAAATTATAGGAGGAAGAAACATGAGAAAGAAAAGAATGACGGCGATCCTGCTTGCAGGAGCCATGGTGCTGGGTACACTTGCAGGCTGCGGGAGCAAGGAAACCGCAGCGCCGGAAGCGCCCGCCTCTGAGCAGGCTGCGGAAAAATCAACGGCAGAGACCGGGGAGACTCCGGCCGCGGAGAAAAAGGACGACTCTGAGGTGGTGGAGCTTAGTTTTTATATGAGCAACGGCCCGGTGATTGACCAGGAACGGATTATGGAAAAAGCCAATGCAATCATAGAGGAAGAAATCAATGCGCACCTGAACCTGATTCTGGTGGACGGGGCGACCTATGCGGACAAAATGAACCTCATGATCAATTCCGGCGATGCCTGGGATCTGTGCTTTACCGCCAGCTGGGGCGGGATCAATTTCTTTGAAAATGCGGCAAAAGGCGCTTATGCGGATCTTACCGACCTGATACCGGTATATGCGCCGGAAACCTATGCCAGGATTCCCGAGGGACTTTGGGACGGGGTTAAGGTGAACGGACGGATATATGGGCTGGTAAATTACCAGCAGTGGGGCGTTGCTTCCAGAAAAGGTTTTAAATTCCGCAGCGATATCGTGGATGAGCTGGGGTTTGACTGGAAAGCGGTGAAGGGAAAACCGACACTGGAGGTCCTGGAAATGATGGGACCCTTCCTGGGAGAAGCCCTGGAGGCCCATCCAGATATGATCGGCTTTGAAACCTCCTCCGGTTACAGCCTTTTTGCCAACGAGCCGCTGATGTGGGATATGGAAAATGTAGGCGACATGACCACTCCCGGCTGGGTACGTTTTGAAGATCCCGACACGGTTATCAACCAGTTTGAGACAGAAGAATTCGCCCGGTATTGTGAAATCATGCGGGAATGGTACGAAAAGGGCTATGTGAGAAAAGACGGCGCTACCGTAAAGGATACCTCCCCGGACAGAAAAGCGGCCAAATTCGTTGCCGAAGTGACCTATGGCTGGCCGGACAGCATTGATTTTGAAGGAAACGAGGATGCGGAGCATATGTCCATGTGTACGGTGGAAAACGCGCCCTCTTATACCGTTTCCACCACCAGGACCGTAATCCCCGCAGCAGCAGGCTCCACCGCAGCTGTGGCAATCAACGCCCAGTCCCCTAATATCGAAAAGGCCCTGGAGCTGGTTGAACTTCTGAACACCAATGATGAACTGTATCTGCTCATCACCCAGGGGGAAGAAGGCGTGGATTATATCTATGACGAAGAAGGCGTCTTCGCCCTGCAGGATGGGAAATATAACTTTAACTACAATGAATGGCAGATCGGCCAGTCCTACAGCCCGGATTTCACCAGGGCTCTTTATAACCGCAACGAAGCCGGTGAAAAGCAGAAGGAATCCCAGTCCGTAGTATTTGCTGCGGATAAGGAGGCCGAAATCTCACCGGTAACCGGATTCACCTTTGATCCCACGCCTGTAAAGACACAGCTTGCCAATTGTGCCTCCATAACCACAGAGATGGTTCCCGCCCTCAGCTCCGGTTCCGTGGATCCCGCAAAGGCTCTTCCGGAATTCCTGCAGCGGCTGGAGACGGCAGGAGTGAAGGATATTATTGCTGAAAAACAGAAACAGCTGGATGCCTGGAAAGCGGCCAACTAAAAATCAACAGCGGACGCTCTGAGAGCCATCCGCATGTTTAGTCATACATTCTGCGGAAATAAGAACCGCTGCGGGCCGGGGAAACGTAAACCGTATCCCCGGCCTGCCGGTTCCCGGGGAGAAACAAAGGAAGGTATGGATGCAGTATCGCGGATGAATCCGCGATAGGCAGGAGGTATAAAAATGATACGTTTAGGAGTGATAGGTTACGGCGTGCGGGCGGATATGCTGATGGATGAATTGCTGACGCTTCCGGGAGAGGCATGTCTTTGTGCGGTGGCGGACCAAAACCCGGAACGGGTAAAGGCGCTTATGACCAAAAAAGGCAGTAAAGAATTCCTCCATGCCATGGAAATTGATAAGATTGACGGGATGCTGCGCAAGTGTCCCATAGACCCGGAGAGCATCAGGTTTTACCGGACGGCGGAAGAAATGCTGGATGCAGAGGAACTGGATGGTGTGCTGGTGGGGACGAATTGTAACACCCATACGCATTTTGCACAGCTTGTCCTTGAGCGGGGGATACCGCTGTTTCTGGAAAAGCCGGTAGCGGTCAGCAGAAAAGAGGTAGCGCTCCTGGAACGGCTGGCGGATGAGGCGAAGGCCCCTGTAGTGGTTTCCTTCCCCCTGCGGGTTACCCGGATTGTACAGGAAGTCAGGAAAATCATAGATTCCGGTGCCATCGGAAAGGTGGAGCAGGTGCAGGCCTTCAACGATGTATCCTACGGTTTCGTTTATTTCCATGACTGGTACCGGGATGAGTCTGTTTCCCACGGACTGTTTCTGCAGAAGGCCACACACGATATCGATGTCATTAATTACCTTACCGGGGAGAAACCGCTGCGGGTCTGTGCCATGAAATCCAAGCAGATTTACAAGGGGGATATGCCGGCAGGGCTGCGCTGCAGCGAATGTGACAGATGGGAAAGCTGCATGGACAGCACCTATCATATTGAAAAAACCAGAAATGACATACCGCGCAGTGACTACTGTTCCTTTGCCGTGGATACGGGAAACGAAGACAGCGGCAGCCTGATACTGCGGTATGCGTCCGGTATGCACGCCGTCTATTCCCAGAATTTCTTTGCCAGGAAGGGCGCGGCGCGCAGAGGGGCCAGACTTTATGGCTATAAAGGAACGGTGGAATTTGATTTTGTCTCGGATGTAATTACGCTTTATGATCATATGAGTGATCAGGTGACTACTGTCAAAGTGAATACGCCTCCGGCAGGCCATGGCGGCGGTGACAGCGCATTGTGCGGAAATTTCCTGGATCTGATCCGGGGAAACGTCCAAAGGTCCGTTGCCCCGCTGGAAGCGGGAATTTCAAGTGTGCGTGTCTGCCTGGCGGCAAAAGAATCCTCGGAAGAGGAAGTTTTTCGAAACGTCTGAAAGGAAATGCAGCTATTCTTTTTTCCTTTTATCTATCGTGGAGGGAAAACAAAGGAGCAGACAATTATGATATGTAATATTGTATATAGGACTTACGAGGGCAGCTGTGCCGTCACTTTGGAGAGAAGGGGCATACAGCCTGGGAAAAACAGTGTTTTTGCGTTCCGTGGGGGAAATTGTAAGGGAAGCCTGGAATGGAAAGCCGGGAAGGGGGGCCTGGAAGGAAACCTTTCCTGCCGTTTTGACGAGGAGTGCCCCAGGCCGGTTTCCATAGGTCTGGAATGGGTGGAGGAGGACTGGAACAGGCAGAATTACGTATTCGCCCCGGCAGCTGTCTATGACGGGAACCGGTTTGACAGCAGACCCCTGCCTTACCCGCCTTTCCACCGGGCAGGCCCCGGGGAGATATTTGGCGCCCCTCCTGTCATTACGGATATCCCCCATCTTTCCATGGGCAATGAAAAGTCACGGATACAGCTTTTGTCCGGCGATATGTCCGTACCGGCCATCGGGTTTTATAACAGGCTGAAAAAGGAAGGCTTCCTGTTATTCGGAAAGCACCGGGCGGCAGACCGTTATACCGGCTTTTCCATCCGGGAGGATCCGGAACAAAGAACCTGCAGTTTTACCTTCCAGACGCCCGGTGTGCGGGAAGAAACGGTATATTTCTTTGGAGAAAAAGAGGACAGATCCGGCTTTTTCCCGGATTCCGGGCGGAAATCGGAGGATGAGGGAAGGCTCTTTTTGGCAGGGGAGGAGGCGGAGCTGGATTTTCAGGTACATGTGTTTGCCGCAGACACTTTAACGGCTTATTTCCGCTGCTTCAACAGCCTCCGTTTTTGCAGGGAAACAGGAAGCAGGGAGAATGTCGTGCCTTTTTCGGAGGGCTTTCGGGCAGTGAGGGAAAAATATCTGCGGGATAATTTTCTGGAAGAGGGGGAAAGCGGAGAAGGTTATTTCACTGTGGGCACGGACCGATCCGTAATCCAGCAGCACTGGCAGGCCGGCTGGGTGGGAGGCGGCATCAGCAATCTGCCGTTTTTGTTCCTTCGGGAAGAAGAAGGATTTTCCAAAGGGCTTGCAACCTTCCGGTTTATCCTGGATCATCTGCAAAATGAGAAGGGATGGATAAGCGGCATCTATGCAGACGGCATATGCTATGGGGATGCTTTTGTGCTGGATCGTCCGGGAAGTACGCTTCTGGTGAGGAAGGATGCGGATCTGCTGTATTTTCTTTTAAAGGAACTTTTGATTTTAGACGGAAAAGGGCTTTTGCGGCCAAAAGATAAGGAAAAGATTGCGGCCCAGGCGGATGCTTTTGTACGGCTGTTTGACAGATACGGTCAGATAGGCCAGTTTATTAACATAGAAACGGAAGAGATGATAATTGGCAATTCCGCAGGGCCGGCAATCGCCGTGGGAGCGCTGGCCCTGGCATGGGAGATTTTCGGTAAAAAGGAATATCTGGATACCGCCCTGGCGCTGGGAGAATACTATGCCGTAAATTATGTGGAAAAGGGAATCCTCAACGGCGGTCCGGGAGAAATCTGCCAGGCCCCGGATAGTGAGTCGGCCTTCGGCATGTTGGAGGGCTTTGTGCAGCTGTATGAAACGACGGGAGAAGAAACCTGGCTGGCCTGTGCCGAAGCGGCATTTGAAATTGCAGTTACCTGGGTGGTCAGCTATAATTTTGTTTTTCCGGAGGAAAGTGCGGCGGCTGTCAGGAAGGTACATACCCTGGGAACAGTGTTTGCCAATGCCCAGAACAAGCATTCCGCACCGGGGATCTGCACGCTGTCCGGGAACAGCCTCCTGAAGCTGTACCGGTTTACGGGTCAGGTCCGGTACCTGGACTGGCTGGCGGAGATAGCCCACAGCCTGCAGCAGTTTGTGTCGCTGCCGGATCGGCCCGTCCATACGCTGGCGGGTACGGATCTGCCGGAGGGGTATATGAATGAGCGGGTGCAGACCAGCGACTGGGAAGGGAAAGAAACGGTGGGCGGCTTTCTGGACGGCTCCAACTGGCCGGAGGTGGCCTGCCTGCTGACCTATGCGGAGGTTCCCGGCATATATATTGATTTTTCCTGCGGGCTGGTACGCTGCTGTGATCATATCCGGTGCCGGATCCTGGAAGCAGGGGAAAAGGCCGTCCGCCTGGAACTGGTGAATCCCACGGCCTATACGGCTGTGGTGACGGTTCTCAGCGATGACATCAGGCAGAGGGAACGGGTAAAACATACTTATTTTTCCATCATGCAAAGAATATGCCTTAAGCCGCAGGAAAAATGCACAACGCTTTTTTCGCGTCCATGAGAAACAACGGATGGCACGCTGCGCGGGTTATCCGTTGTTCAATATCTGTTGTTCCATAAGAAACCGCCCGGGACGTGTGCGCATGCTCCGCCCGGGCGGAAGAGGGAAATCAACTCAGGGCCGGTAGTCGCCCCGGATTTCCCGTACGATTTCAATCATATTTATATAGCCTTCGGCAGGAACATAATCCGGAATGGAATTGCCGCTCCCGAAAGCAAAGCCGCCGTGGCCGCTGCAGACACGGATAACATCGCCGATATATTCCTTCATTTCCTCCCGGGAAGCGCTGCAGACCACATCCAGATCGATGCCGCCGAAATTACCGATACGATCCCCGTAGGATTCCACCCAATAGGGAAAAGGCGCGATCTGATCTTCATTGGAATGCTTGGCGTTGATGCCGCAGGCTATCAAATCCTCCATCACGCTGAAAATACAGCCGCAGGAATGCAGCAGGAAGGGCTTGCCCTTAGCGTGGACCTGTTGAATAACCGGCCGGTACTGCGGGAGAATGTGGGTGCGGATATCCTCCCCGGACAGCAGGGTATTGCTTTTATACCCCAGATCATCCCCAAAGCGCAGCAGGCAGAAGGCATCCCCGAATTCCTCCAGGAAACGCGCCCAGATAAGACGGCTCACCTGCCCGGCTTTTTGGAAAAGCTGTGCATAGAGTTCTTCATCGTCGGCGGAAATATAACACAGATTCTGGTAGCCGGTAAGATCCTGGACAATCTCAAAAACGCCGTTCCCCACGCCGCCCACCGCTTTCATGCCTTCCGGCATGGCCTGGGCCAGGGCTTTAAAATACCGGCTGTTGTTTTTAAAGTACAGGGCCGGGATATCTTCCCAGGGATAGGCGTCAAAGTCCGCCCGTGTGCGGATTGCCGGGGGGATGCGGCAGTTCCCCAGGGCGCCGCCGCCGGGCAGAACCTGCCCGATGCAGCATTCAAACGGGATCACGTCATAGCCGTAGTCCCGGAAGAACCGGCAGTAATGATGGAAATATTCCCTGATATCCGCCTCGCTGCCGTCATAGAGTGCGGAAAAATCCCTTCCGGTGATCTCCCCGATTTTATCGGCGGAAACGATGTGCTCGTACAGGGGAAGGCGGGCCGCTTCCCTGTTATAGGCTGCATCCACGATATGTCTGTAGTCCGGTTGAAAGTTCATACGAATTACCTCCTGTCTTTATCTGGCTTTACCATAGCAGAATGGGAAGGGAAAGGCGATAGCTTTTTTGCCGGATTGTTCCTTCTTTTTTACATGCGGACAGAGAAGCGGAACAGGAATGGACAGGGAATATAAAATTACCAAAATTCTTAAATTTTTACCAGTGTCAGGAGAGAAAAAAAGATATAGTTTGAGGATAAAAGGTGTATTGAGAAGGAGAGATTCCTATGGCTGATTTTGAGAAAGAGCTGCATGAAGGCATGGAGGTACCGGTGGAGGTTTTCGTACAGGATGCGCCGGGAGGAGATTTGAACGTGCAGGAGCATTGGCATGATTGCCTGGAGTTTCAGTTTGTCCTGGAGGGGAAGGCGGAGCAGATAGTCAATGGGAAACGATATATGACAAAAGAAGGAGATCTGACAGTGATCCTCGGAGGGGATATTCATGCCACCAGAGGCAGAAGGGGACAGCGGATCCGGATACTTGTTTTAAAGTTTATGCCTTCTTTGTTTGAGCGGGGAAGCGGCGGGAAAAAAGACGGAGGCGCGGAAAAGTATGGCAGGTATTTATATTCTTTTTTAAGTAAGCGGGAGGTGGTGCCGGAGCTGACACAGGTACAGCGGGAATATCTGGATACGTTATTTTGCGGGATTGCACGGGAAATGGAAGAAAAACAGGATGGGTATGAGCTGATGATAAAGGGGGAGATTTTCCTGCTTATGGGATATCTGCAGCGGGAGAAAATCCTGGAACCGTACCGGGGCGGATGGCAGCAGGAAGGCCCTTGCGACATGGAGAGGATCCTGCATTTTATGGAAGAAAACTATGATCAGGATATCAGCCTTCGGGAGGTGGCGGACAGCCTGCATATGAATTATTCGTATACTTCCCGGTATTTCAAGAAAACGACAGGACGGAATTTTAAGGAGTATCTGGATTTTATCCGGGTATCGGAGGCCAACCGCCTGCTGGCGGAGGGAAGGAAAAGCATAACGGAGATCTCCATACGCTGCGGCTTTAACGGGCCTCAGGCAATGAACCGTGTATATGGGAAGGTAACGGGGATATCTCCTTCCGGCATGCGCAGGCTTTGTCAGGGAATCGGGGCCGGAAAAGCGATGTGAGCCGGAAAAGAAAGGGATAGGAGAGGATTATGACACCAAGGGAACTGGTTAAAGCCACACTGGAATTCCGTAATGAAACAGGGATCGTGCCCAGGCAGCTGTGGGTTCTGCCCTGGGCGGAGAAAAATTACGGAAAGGAGCTGGAACGGATCCGGGCGCTGTATCCGGATGATTTTGCAGGGCCGCCGGTTATTCTGGATAAGCAGCCGCCGGTTATGGGGGATCCTTATGCGGTGGGCGAGTATGTGGATGAATGGGGCTGTCGCTTCACCAATATCCATGAAGGAGTGATCGGAGAGGTCAAGGAGCCGGTGATTCGTGAGGAGGACTGGTCGGATGCGGGAAAGGTACATATTCCGGAGGAACTGCTCACCTTTGATACGGATGCGGTAAACCGTTTCTGCCGGGAGACGGACCGGTTTGTGATTGCAGGCTGCTGTCCCAGGCCGTTTGAGCAGCTGCAGTTTCTGCGTTCCACACAGGAGCTGTATATGGATCTGATGGATCCGCCTCAGGGGATGCTCGATTTTATGGAAAGGATGCACCGTTTTTACTGTGCCCTTCTGGAAAAATGGGCGCAGACGGAGGTGGATGCCCTGAATTTTATGGATGACTGGGGGAGCCAGAAAAGCCTGCTGATCTCTCCCAAACTGTGGGAAGCCTATTTCAAGCCCATGTACCGGGATTATATCGCCATAGCGAAGAAGTATGGGAAAAAGACATTTATGCATTCCGACGGCTGCATCCTGGATATTTATCCTTCCATGATTGCGCTTGGCCTGGATGCCCTGAATTCCCAGATTTTCTGTATGGGAATTGATAAACTGGCGCAATACCGGGGGCGGATTACCTTCTGGGGAGAAATCGACAGGCAGCATATCCTGCCGGAAGGAACACCCGCACAGGTGGAAGAGGCGGTAAAAGCGGTGAAAGAGAGTCTCTGGGCAGACGGAGGCTGTATCGCCCAGTGTGAATTCGGACCGGGTGCGAAGCCGGAAAATGTAGAAGCGGTATTCCGGGCCTGGAACCGGAAGTAAGCGGGGAAAAGGAATCTATGATAGAGAATCTGACAGCCAGACAGGTGAGGGAAGTGATTGAGGGCCGGGGATGTACCCGGATCCCGGTATTGTATGACCTGTGGATTTATCCGTCCGTTATGGAAAAGGAAACGGCGCAGGTGGAAGCTTTGCTGGAGAAGTACCCCAGGGATGTACAGGAGGTCTTTCTGCAATTCCCGGATATGTATGATGCCCCGGATGAGGACGGAGATTACCGGTGGGCGGCGGCAGGGGGAAAACACCGCGAGGGCGTGGGCCTGGATGCGGATGTGGTTATTGAGGACTGGGAGGATGCGGAGGAATTTTTCGAAAGGTTCCCTTCACCGGACTATCCGGGGCTGATACCGGAGTTTCATAAGGATGGAAAACGATATCTGCTGGCCCGGTGGTGGTATCTGTATTTTGAACGGTTATGGTCCCTGCGGGGGATGGAAAATGCCCTCACGGATTTTTACCTGTATCCGGAGGAAGTCCACAGGCTGTTCGGAAAACTGACGGACTTTTATGTAAGGGCTATGGAGAGGGCAAAGGAAGAACTGGACGCGGACGGTTTTTTTGCTTCCGATGATATCGGGACACAGAACAGCCCGTTCTTTTCCCTGGAAATTTTCAGGGAGTTCTTCAAACCCTATTACAAGCGGCTGTGCGATAAGGCCCATGAACTGGGCATGCATTTCTGGCTTCATACCTGCGGCAACGTGGAGCTGTTCCTGGAGGATTTCATAGAAATCGGGCTGGATGTGATCCACCCTATCCAGAAGGGGACAATGGACGAAATGAAAATTGCGGATACCTACGGGGATCGGATTTGCATTCTGGCCGGCTTTGATGTCCAGCAGGCCATTCCCTTCGGCACGCCGGAAGAGGTACGTAAAGAAGTACGCCATCTCATCGACACCTTTTCCCGGGGGCAAGGGAGGTTTATGCTTACGATGGGAAACGGTACCACACCGGACTGGAAAAAAGAGAGCCTGGAGGCTCTTTATGAAGAAACCTGCACCTATGGGTGCAGAAAGCATGAAAAATAAGGAATAAAGAGAAGCAGGCATAAAAGCTTCGTTTCACAAAACTAGGAGGAAAAAATATATGACAAACAGAGAACGTTTTATGCGCACGCTGAAGTGCGAGAAGATCGGAGGACAGGTGCCCACCTTTGAACTGGTCTTTTTTCTGACGATGGAAGCCTTCGGCAAGGTGCATCCTTCCCATCGTTTTTACGAACAGTGGAATCAGATGAGCAGCACGGAAAGAGGACTGCATATAAAAGATATGGCGGATATCTATATCGATACGGCCAGGCGTTTCGGACACAGCGCCATTTTCATCCATCCTAACCCCGGCGATTTGGACAGCACCCAATGGCTTCTGGAGACAATCCGGGAAAAAACAGGGGATGAATATTATATTATGATGCATGGGGATCCCACCTGGGCTATCCCGGACGGCGATTCCATGATGGATTTTGCCGCACAGATGTATGAAGAGCCGGAAGTCCTGAATGAAGAAAGTAAAAAAAGACTGGATGCCAGCGTGGAATTTGCCGCCAGGCTGCATGAACGGGGCCATCTTCTGGACGGCTTCGCCCTGTGCTCGGATTACTGCTTTAATGTAAACCCCTTTTTCAACACGGAGCAGTTTGATGAGCTGATTATCCCTTATCTGAAAGAAGTGATTGCGGAGTACCGGAAGCTGGGATATTATACAATAAAACATACTGACGGTAATATCATGCCTATAGTAAAACAGATGGCCGACTGTAAGCCGGATGCCATCCATTCCCTGGATCCCCAGGGCGGCGTGGATCTGACGGAGGTCCGCAGGATCGTGGGCGACAACATCGCCCTGATCGGAAATGTGAACTGCGGCCTGCTCCAGACCGGAACGGACGAGGAATGCCGGCAGGATGTGCTGCGCGCCCTGCGTCAGGGAATGGAGGCCGGAAAGGGCTATGTGTTTGCCACCTCCAACTGTGTATACACCGGAATGGCCCTGGAACGGTACGAGATGATGCTGGATATCTGGCGGGAGTACGGTAATTACGACAACTATAAATTCTGATGGAGCAAGTATAAAAAATACCCTGCCGAAAGGCGGGGTATTTTTTATGGAATGACGGCAGGAAACGCCGTGCAGACAGCCGGCGGAAGGCCATTCGGCAACGGCGAAGTTTGCGTTAACCTTTTATAAATATTGTCATATTATGTAAAAAGTCCAAAATATAAGGATACGGTAAATATGAAAGATTTTGTGGAAATAGCACTGGAAACCCATCTTTTCTTTGCAAGAATCATGAAAGAACATGCTATATTTCTTCAGGCAGGCTTCCCGTGCAAGAATAAGGAATGGATAAAGAGGGCGGAATATTACCAGGAAGAGTTCGGGGAAATCCTTAAACAGGTGCTGGAAATCAGTGATGGGAGGGTTGACCGTATGGTTTTAAAATCCCGGGAACTGGTGACGGAATTTACGATTCCTGCAGAAAAGGCAACGCAGCATCTGACCGGTATCCCCATTAACTGCGGCCTGACGGCTTTGGAGGGGAAACTGCGGCCGGGATGCGGCATGGAGGAAGACGAAAAAACAGTAAGGATAGTGGAGCGTATTAACAAAAAGGCGATATGGCTGTTATGCGGTTTCATTGATTTTAAAGAAAATATCCTCGAGGAAGTCAGGGCGGGGAATCTGTTTACCGCGAATTATCCTCTTTTGCTGGAACATATTATCCGGGAAGCGAAGCTTTACTGTTCGATTCTGGAGGATTTGAAAGCAGACGGAGAGATTAGTTGTGACTGCATCCGGGAAAAAGAAGAATTCTGGAATTGTATTATGATGGAGCATGCGCTGTTTATCCGCGGACTGCTGGATCCTTGCGAAGAGAAATTGATCGGGACCGCGGATGATTTTGCGATGCAATATAAGAAATTGCTTGAGATGGCAAAGAAACAGGATTGCAGGGCAACCGGGGAGCTGACAGAGAAATCATTGGAAGAGACCTTGAAATACAGAAAGTTTAAAGCCGCCGGGACGGAAGGAATACTGGAATGTAAAATTGCATCGATTATTCTGCCGTTGCTTGCGGATCATGTACTCCGTGAAGCCAACCACTATATACGGATACTGGAAAGCAGGGATAGGAAATAGGGATACCGGATTCATGGGCGCTCGTCAGAGCGCCTTTTTTTAGGCAAATCCGTATTTTTGGAAGATATTGTTACTTTTTAGAGTGCTTTTTTTAGCAGATTTGAGAGATAGTCCCGGTTTTCAAACTTGCAGGATACAGGAAAAAAAGGTAACTTGGTGTCAGTACGGGGGATGCCCCTTAAGGAGGCTTATCCCCAGCAAAACACACAAATTATTTCACGACGGTTCCTAAAAACAGAAAGGGCGTGATGTTAGTTGAAAAAAAGAGCTTCCACCAAAAAAAACCTGTCTCTTACGATAATGGCGCTGCCTGCGGTTATTATCCTGTTCCTTTTCGCCTATGTCCCTATGGGCGGGCTGATTATCGCTTTCAAGGATTACCGGTTTGACAAAGGATTCCTTGGAAGCGACTGGATCGGTTTTAAGAATTTTGAGTTTTTCTTTAAATCCAACGATGCATGGGTTGTGCTTCGCAATACCCTGGGGCTGAATTTCCTGTTTATTTTCTGCACGCTGGTCATTTCCGTAATTATCGCATTGATGCTGAATGAGGTGCGCTGCAGGAAATTGGTTAAAACGACCCAGACCATTATGTTCTTTCCCTATTTTATGTCATGGGTTGTTGTGGGCTATCTCCTGTATGCCTTTCTGCATCATAACTTCGGGATCCTGAATAATATCATCACCTTTTTCGGCGGTGAAGCGGTATCCTGGTATGCCAGGGCGGATTACTGGCCCTTTATCCTTACCTTTATGTATGTGTGGAAATTTGCCGGCTACAACAGCGTCATTTACTATGCCGGGCTGATGGGGATTGATTCTTCCTACTATGAAGCGGCAGAAATAGACGGCGCCAGCCGCTGGCAGATGATATGGAAAATTACCCTGCCTATGATAAAAGGACTGATTATCGTTATGATGATTCTGCAGATTGGACGCATTATGTATGCGGATTTCGGCCTCTTTTTCCAGCTGACAAGGGATCAGGGGGCGCTGTATTCCACCACGGATGTATTGGATACCTACATATACAGGGCTTTGCGGGTTACAGGGGATATCGGCATCGGTTCCGCTGTCGGATGCTTCCAGGCGGTGACGGGTTTTATCCTGATAGTTACGGCGAATTTTGCCGTCCGTAAGATTGACAGTGACAGCGCATTATTCTGAAGGAGGAGATATGAGCAGAGATTTAAAAAGGCTTCCCAAAATTATAATATACCTGGTTTTGATCCTAATTTGCTGTATCTGTGTCATCCCGATTATTACGGTGGTTTCCATTTCCCTTTCCAGCGATTTAACCATTATGAAAGAAGGCTATGGGATTTGGCCCAAGGATTTTACCACAGAGGCTTACCGTTATGTTTTCAAGGACTGGATATCCATTATCCGTTCCTACGGCGTTTCTCTTTTTGTTACGGCGTTTGGCTGCGCGGCCGGGTTGATATTGAATGCACTGATGGCATATGTGCTGTCCCGGCAGGATTATGCTTACCGGAAGCAGCTTACCCTCGTGCTTACCATTCCCATGGTGTTAAACGGCGGTTTGGTACCTACTTATATCTGGCTCACGAAATATATGCATTTGAAAAATACCATCTGGGTCATGATAGTACCGATGCTGGTAGTCCCCTGGTTTATTATCCTGCTGCGCACCTTCTTTTCCCAGATCCCTTATTCTCTGATAGAAGCAGCCACCGTGGACGGGGCGGGGGAGATGACAATTTTTTCCAGGATCATCCTGCCGCTTTCCAAGCCGGCACTGGCGACGGTGGGAATGTTCATTACGCTGAACTACTGGAACGACTGGTTCCTGCCGCTGATGTACATAGACAAAAGAGAGCTGTATAACCTGCAGTACCGCTTATACATCATGATGAGGGATGTGCAGGAAATGATAAAGAATTCGGCTATGTCCGGTATGGGGATCAGCGTTGCGGATATCCCTACGGAATCGATGCGCATGGCTATGTGTGTGGTAGCTGCCGGTCCGATGCTGATGGTATTTCCCTTCTTCCAGAAATATTTTGTGAAGGGCCTGACGGTCGGCGGTGTAAAAGGATAAAGAAAAAGGAGGAAACAAGAAATGAGAAAGAAGCTGGTAACAAAACTGATAGCGGCGGGATTGGCGGCTGTGCTGATGACCGGCTGCGGGGCGGAGAAAACGGCATCCACGCCGGCGCCTTCCCAGGAAACGAAGGCGGAAGCAGGAGAGGAAGCGGCAGCATCCGGGGAAGAAGCACCGGAGGAAGCGGATCGGGGAGAGACGGTAAACCTGAAAATCCATACACTGCTTTCCGAGCAGCCGGACAGCAAGGCGGTTATGGATGCCCTGAACGAGTACACAAAGGAAAAACTGAATATTACGGTGGAGTATGTATTCCACGGCGGATCCTATGCGGA
This sequence comes from Lachnospiraceae bacterium, assembly GCA_022845955.1. Lineage (GTDB taxonomy): Bacteria > Bacillota > Clostridia > Lachnospirales > Lachnospiraceae > Eisenbergiella. Next base: position 4,544,317 of record AP025576.1, on the reverse strand, counting down.
TAAGATCCAGGTTATCATTGCATCCGGTGAGGAATACGATGCCTGCTTTACTTCCAACTGGATTAATTCCTACAATACCAATGTGGCAAAAGGGGCATTTTTGGATATCAGGGAAATGCTTCCCGAAGCAGCCCCCGTGCTGTATGAGACCATACCGGAGAGCTTCTGGACAGCTGCTACGGTAAAGGGGGGGATCTATGCGGTTCCCAACCAACAGATTGTGGCAAGGCAGATGGGAATCCTCATGCCCGGGGAATATGTGGATGCTGCGGGGGTGGATTATAAAACCATTACCAATTATACCAACATCACAGATTATGCCCAAAAGACCTTTGACCAGTTCGGTGCGAAGGTGGCAGGGGCGCCTATTGCCCAGTGTGCGGAATACTGCGGTTATGAATATATCAGCGATTATATGTCCGCAGGCGTTATCAAAATGGATGATGAGACCGCAAAGGTGGTTAATTTCTATGATACCCAGGAGTGGAAGGATATGTTAAACGAGCTGGTTATCCTGAACGACAAAGGGCTTCTGGACGGGGAATGCGGCTATATGAATGAATACAGTGAAAGCCAGAGACTGGCTAAGAAGCTGAGCGCAACCATAAGCGGCACCTACAAGCCGGGCGTGGAAGCGGAGGAATCCACCCGTGCAGGATATGAGTGCGTGATGGGCACCATCGATACAGAGCCTTATATTTCAACCAGCAGCGTGATTGCCACCATGTATGGTATTTCAGCAACATCCAGGCATCCTGCAGAAACCCTGCAATACCTGGAACTGATAAATACGGATCCTTATGCTATGAACCTGCTTTCTTATGGTATCGAAGGCAAGCATTATAATAAAACCGGGGAAAATACCATCGAACTGATTCCGGACAGCGGCTTTTCCCATGGATCCTCCTGGGCGGTGGGAAATGTATTCAACACCTATGTGCTTCCCGGACAGCCTGCGGACGTATGGGAACAGACAAAAGCGTTGAATGACAGTGCGAAAACCTCACCTGTCCTGGGATTCTCCTTTGACCCGGAGCCTGTAAAAATGCAGATTGCCAATGTTTCCAAGGTAGTGAAGGAATATGAAAGCCTGGTCGGAGGCGAACTGCCTGTGGAGGAAACCAATGCAGCCTTTGTGGAAAAGCTGCAGGTGGCAGGCGTGGATGAGGTGATTGCAGAAATGCAGAAGCAAATCGATGAATTTATGGCATCCAAATAACAGCAACGATAAACATACGCCCGTAAAAAGAGGGTTTGGGGAAGAGTCTGGAAAGCAGGCTCTTCCCGGCGTTGCGTAAAGGAGCAGAAATAAGAGGGGGAGGGAGTTTATGCGGCTGACAGCAGGGGGGCCGGAGGAAAGAAGAGAGGTAATCCGGAAAAAGAAAACTTTCCGGCACATATTCCATTTGATGGCGGCGTGTATGGCCGCCGTAGTGCTTCTGCTTTCCGCGTTGACCTACGGTACGGTAAAAAGAGTGGTGGCCGGACAGAATACAGATATCGCCATGCGAGACTTCCGGGGCATCCGGGAGGCTGTGGGAGAGGCGGGGAAACTGGCAAATTCCCTGGCAACGCAGCTTCTGCTGGACGACGTATGCTCAGGTATGCTTTTTGCAGGAGGGGAAGGGAAGATGAATGCCGCCGAAGTGGCCCGGGTGGTGAACCAGGTGGTCCTGTACGGAAATATGAACGATTCGGTGGAATCCATATACCTGTACAACCGGGAACAGGATATGTTTATCACCTCACAAACGCAGGCATTCTGCAAAGGCAGCAGCAGCTTTTTCGATCAGGGGATTGTGGAAATCATCAATGACTACGACCGATACCGGGACAGGGACTTTATCCGGCGCCGCATCCTGGTTCCCTACAGCAATGGGTATGAGAAGGAAGAAGAGGTCTATACGTATATTCTGGACGGCATGAAGGGCAGCCGGCTTCAGGTGGCCGTAATCGTAAATCTTTCCATGGAGTCCTTATATGAAGCTATTCTTCATACACAGGGGATGCAGGACAGTTATATGCTGGTAACCGACGAATTCGGGGAACCGGTAATGGAGCTGTGCAGCATACCGGATATCGGGGAGGAAGCGCTGGCGGAACCGGTACGCCTGATGGCGGAATCGGGAAAGCAGTATATGGATTATACCTGGCAGGGAGAAAACTATTTTGTTTCCTGCCTTTCTTCAGAAAGGGAGGGCTGGGATTATGTGAAGGCAACGAAGTGGGACGCGGTATTCGGTATTCTGGATGAAATCAGGATGGCGGTGGTGGTGCTTGCCGGGATTATCCTGCTTATGGCATTGAGCGCCTCCCTGATAAGCTCTTTTTCCATTTACCGGGTTTATACCGCGGCAGAACGGGAATACAGACGTCTTACCGGACACAAAAAGAAGGAACGGGATATGTTAAAGGAAAGCTTTCTGTATGACTTTATCAACCGGAGAAAACCGTTTGCATGGGAGACGCTTGACGGGGAACTGGCCCGCTATGGGCTCGGGACGGGGAAGCATTACACGCTGGCGGTGCTGAAAATAGACCGCTATCAGGAATTGGCGAAACGGTTTGGGGAGGATGGCATCTATGATATCAAATATGGTTTCCGCAATGTATTTGAGGAGGTCAGCCGGTGCTGGTTTGAGGCGGAGGGAGTTATTTTCAGGGATAATACCATTCTTTTCCTGATCGGGACGCAGGAGCAGGATATCCGGGAAGAACTGGCGTCAGCGTTTGAAACCTTTTGTGAGAAAGTGAAAATATTCCTGGAGTGGGATTTCCATATGATGGGAATCCGGGAATATGTCCCTGCAAAGCAGCTGCCCCGGCTAAAGGACAAATTGTGGCCGGAGGTACATAATCTGTATTTTTATCCCCCGAACCTGTTGGCGGATTACGAAGAGGTACAGGGGAAATACACAAGAACTCCCGATTATGGCAGGCTGAACCAGAAACAGCTGTTGGAGGCGCTGCATGGAGGGAACAGAGAGGCGATTGGGGAGGCATACCATAAATTCCTTTGTGTGATATGCGGCTGTGATGCCGTCGATTATAAAAATGCCCTTACATGGCTTGGCTTCTCGGTGGCAAGGATCCTTGGTGAACTCGGGAAGGACGGGCCGTATCTGCTCCTGCTTGCGGATTGTGATACGGCGCAGGGGGCCGACGAAATCTTGAAGGAAATGTTTGAGGTGATTCTCCGGCAGAAGGAATATTCCCTTGCCCAGGGAGGGATACGGAGCAGGATGGAAGAAGTAAAGGCCTGCATCAGAGAAAAATTCCGGGATCCCAATCTTTCCCTGGCCCTTCTGGGAAGCGAATTCGGGGTTTCCCCGGCGTATCTGGGAAAGCATTTTAAACAGGAATGGGGCAAATCCGTAGCGGAATATATCAATGAAGTGCGTCTGGAGGCCGTGGCGGAACAGCTGCAGAAAACACAGCGGCCGGCCAGGGATATTGCCATGGACTGCGGATTTGGCGGCGCCAACTATTTTTATACCTGCTTTAAGAAAAAGATGGGAATGACACCGCAGGCCTATCGGGATAAAATGGTAAAAAAATAAAACTCCCCTTTAATTATTGACTAATCGGTCTATTTATATTAATATAGACTGAACAGTCCATAATAGGAGGATGAAATGAAAAAAGAAGAAAAAACCGAGCTGACAAAGGAACGGATCCTGACGGCCGCGATGGAGGAATTCGGGGAAAAAGGGTATGCTGCCGCCGCTTTGAACAATATATGCGCAGCAGGGATCCCGAAAGGGCTGCTTTACCACAATTATGAAAATAAAGACGCTCTTTATCTTGCCTGCGTAAAACGAAGCTTTTCGGATCTCCTGAAATATCTGAAGGAAAAGGGCAGCGATATGGGGCTGCAGGAATATATGGAAGCCCGGCTGCTTTTCTTTCAGGAAAAGGAAAAGGAGGCCCGCCTGTTTTTTGAGGCTCTTTTACAGCCGCCTGCAGCGCTGTCTGAACAGATAGGGGAATGCAGAAGGGAATTTGATGAATGGAACCGGATGCTGTACCGACAGCTGCTTTCCGGGCTGAATCTGCGCAAGGATGTGACCGAAGAGGAGGCGATGGAATATTTTACACTGATGCAGACGATGTTTAACGGTTATTTCAGCAGTCCGGCCTGCAATGACCTGCCTTTTTCCGATATCGTCAGGGCACATGAGACCAAGCTCTCCGGCTTCCTTGACTATATGCTTTATGGTATTGCAGAAAGGGGGAAAAGAGAATGATGCTTTCGTTGGTGAAAATAACAGCTGTGGTTGCGGCCGCCCTGTTGATAGGGAAGCTGGTTTCACGGCTGAAGCTGCCCTCAATCCTGGGCTGGCTGCTTGCGGGCATGCTGCTGGGGCCTCATGGCCTGAAATGGATGGACAGCGGGATCCTTGACGCCCTGTGGTATCAGAATACCATCCATGTGCTGGAATGCGCCGTCGGCCTGATGATCGGCACGGAGCTGGTCTGGAGCCGTATCCGGAAATCCGGGAAGGCTATTATAATAACCACGCTGACCCAGTCACTGGGAACCTTCCTTCTGGTTTCCGCCGTATTTGCCGTGCTGTTTTCCCTAAACGGCATATCGGTATATCTGGCTTTTGTATTTGGTGGAATCGCGCTGGCTACAGCCCCGGCACCTGCCCTTTCCATCGTAAAGGAATTCAAAACCGACGGGCCGGTGACCAGAACCCTGATTCCTATGGCCGCCCTGGATGATATGGTGGGGGTAGTGGTATTCTTTACCACCATAGCGATTGTGGCAGGAAACGTGTCTGAGCAAAAGCTGCCTGTTTATATGATCGCAGTGGTGGTGGTGCTTCCTCTGGTAATCGGCGCAGCGGTGGGAGTTCCGGCCGGCTTTCTGCTTCGCAGGGAACGGCCGGAACCGGTCACGCTGCTCCTTCTCAGCTGCCTGATCGGGGCAACGGCAGCGGCGGGGTACTTGTGCAACACCTTCCTGATGCCGAAACCGATCCTGAATTTTATGCTGATGGGCATGGCGTTTTCCGCCGTGTTTTCCAATATGGTTTCCCCGGAACGCCTGGCACAGATCATGGAAGCTTTCAATCCGATCCTCAGCCTTTCCATGGTGCTTGTTATCCTGAATCTGGGAGCCCCTTTGGACTATCATCTGATTCTGGGGGCGGGCGTATACACTGCGGTTTATATTGCCGCCAGGGCGTGCGGGAAATATTTCGGCGCAAGGCTTGGCGGCAGGATAACGAAATCGCCGGATACCGTGAGGAAGTATCTGGGGCTTACCCTGTTACCCCATTCCGGCGTATCCCTGGTATTTACAGGGATAGCCGTATCCGTGCTTTCCGCGGCAGCGCCGGAAAATGCGGGCATCATTCAGGGAACCATTGCCGCTGCCGCCGTGATTAACGAGGTGATTGCCGTGGTGGCGGCTAAAAAAGGCTTTGAGCTGGCAGGTGAATTCGGCCACGTGAAAGAAACAAAGGCTGACTGCCGCCCTGACAGATAAAAATTGCCAGGACGGCAGATTTGACTATACACGGTAGGGCCTCTGTTACCAGATCCTGTATTTCCCGCTCAGTGCCAGCAGTGCGAACAGATACAGGCAATTGTCATAATACCGTCTGTTTCCTGTGCGCAGAGGCGTATTCCAGAGCTTCATAACGCAGTCTTTCGCATACTTCCCGTCCGAAGCCAGGGAAGCCTGGGCGTTGGTTGCGATGACGGCGACAGGGTGAAGCGCCTTTTTATCCACCGGCGTGCCGTCTATGAGAAATACACCGTCCTGGTTATCCCGTGCGGACTCATAATAAAAGGTCTGGAGCCTGTCCGCATTTTCCTTTTCCCAGGGGTCACAGGCGAACCACAGGTAATCCAGGCCGATATTGGCAATGGTACGGTACGCGTCACTGTAATACCAGTCATGACGGTCGCTCTGTCCCGGCTGGCTTTTCACAGGGGTTCCATCATATTCCGCGTACTCGGCACATAGCCCGGTTACCGGATGGCAGGCCTTCTTCAGATACTCCCGGCTTGCTGTTGCTGCCTGTTTCCAGAACGCCCGATCTTTTTCGTCCGCCCACAACGCGAACAGCTCATAAAAATGGGGCAGATGGTAGGAAGGATCGGAAAAATCACATTCCGTAATGAATTTAATCAGATGGTACTGCGGATCCCACATGGGCTTTCCGGTGTCCGGCTGCTCGCCCTTGTGGATGCAGTCATGCAGAAGGCGGCGCGCCTGGGCGGAGTAATTGAAAATCCCTTCCCCGTCGCCCCAGCGGTGGGAAGCGAAGAAGAGTGCCATGGCAAAAAATTCCTCGCCGTCAGGAGCAGGCCCCCAGGCGTTTTTGGTTCCGTCCAGGGCGCAGGACCAGGCAAAATACCCTTCGTTTTGCCGGCTGCCGTGAGGCTCATTTGTTAAAGCCTCAGCATCCATATACATATATGTTTTCGACCATTTCCAAATCCGGTCGAATTCCTCTTTTTTATCCAGCTGGACACACATCATCATACCGTAGGACATGCCCTCAGTGCGGACGTCATTATTTCCGGTATCGGTAAGATAACCCATATCCGTACCGGCTTCGTGGTAAATCCGCTCTTCCTCACTGCCATAGAACATGGTCTGGAAAGCGGCCGCAACCCTTTTCCCGATTTCTTCTTCCGGCAGCCCGTATTCTGCAAATACATTTCTGTAAATTCCTGTTTCAAATGCGCCTGACATAATTATCCCTTCCTCTTTCCTTTCTTTTTCGTAACTGTTCAGTACCCTCACAGTTCCTCTTTTTCTTTGATTTGTGTAGCGAAATGCTGTTCCTCGGAGTTAATATAATTATTTTACTCCTTCACGCCCCCGATTGTAAGCCCTGTAATAAAGTATCTTTGTAAAAAGGGATACAGGCAGACGATAGGAAGCATGGTTAATATGGTGGCCGCCGCACGTACTGAGGTAGGGGTTACGGCGCTTGCCGCTGTGGCGTTTTTCATGGATTCAGCACTTGCCCCCTGGTTGGTTACCGAAGAGAGCAGCTTCATCAGCTCGTATTGAAGGGTGGTGTACTGGTCACTCATTCTGTTGTACAGCATGGCGTCGAACCAGGAATTCCACTGGCCTACCGCCACAAACAGCGCAACCGTGGCGTATACCGGTTTGCACAGCGGTGAAACAATTTTAAGGAATATCGTCATATAACCCGCGCCGTCCAGCTGGGCGGATTCCTCCAGGCTGTCGGGAATTCCTGTCATATAGGTACGGATGACAAGCATGTTGAAAGCGCTGAGCATACCGGGCACGATATATACCCAGAAGCTGTTGGTCAGGCCCAGGCCCTTATAAAGAAGGAACACGGGGATCAGGCCGCCGTTCACATACATAGTAACCACCCAGAACAGGGAAAGCTGGCTTTTGAAGAGGAAGCGTTTCCGGCTGACGATAAAAGCCAGGAGAGCGTTGGCGGCCAGAGCCGTCAGCGTACCGATAATGGTACGGGCCACGGAAACAACAGCGCCGTTTATCAGGTTGTTTTTATGGATTACCGTTTTATAATTCTGCAGGGTCCATTTCCTGGGGATCAGATAAATGCCGCCGCGCAGGGAATCGATACCGTCGTTTAAGGAGATTGCCAGGGTGTTCAGCACCGGATACAGGGTGATGACTACAAAGGCGATCAGGAACAGGGTATTGATTATGGTAAAAATCTTGTCGGATACCGAAGTATTATAGTTTACACTTTTGGATTCTATTTCTTTTTGTTTTGCCATTTTCCGTTCACCTCCTTAGAACAGCCGCTCTTCGCCGGTATGCTTCGCCATCTGGTTTGCAACTACAATCAGTATGATGCTGACCACGCTCTTGAAAATGCCGGCGGCGGTACCAATCGCGTAGTCACCCTGGCTGATGCCCCATTTGAGTACATAGATATCAATGGTCTGGGATACACTCTGCACCAGGCCGTTGCCCAGCAGGTACTGTACTTCAAATCCGGCATTGAGCACATTTCCCACATTCATCAGAAGCAGTATCATGATGGTCGGCTTGATTCCGGGGAAGGTGATGTGCCTGATTTTGGCCCAGCGTCCGGCGCCGTCAATGGATGCTGCTTCATAAAGCGAAGGGTCGATGGCGGTAATGGCGGATAAATAGATAATAGCGTTCCAGCCGGTTTCCTTCCAGACATTGGCAAAAGCCACGATCCACCAGAAATATTTGGGATAAGCAAAGAAATTCAGCGGCTGATCCAGAATATTGAATTTTAACAGCAGTTCATTGATTATGCCGGTTCCTGAAAGGGCATCGTGGAGAATGCCCGTAACGATAATCCAGGAGAGAAAATGGGGCAGATAAGAGATTGTCTGCACCACCTTTTTGCCGGAACGGGATTTGACCTCGTTCAGTAAAATGGCAAAGGCAATTGCCATAACAAAGGTAAAGACCAGGTTAATGATTCCCATGGCCAGGGTGTTCCGGATAACCCGCAGGAAGGTGGCATCTGAAAACAGCTGCTGGAACTTTGCCAGCCCCACAAACTGGGAATGCAGAAGACCGTCCTTTGGTTTATAATTCTGAAAAGCCATCAGCCAGCCGCCCAGAGGCAGGTAGCAGAAGATGAAGCCATATATCACAAAAACGGCACCCCAGAAAATCAGGACCTTTTGCCGTCTTATTTCTTTCCATGTAATCTGTGTATTATTTTTGTTTTTTCTTGTTCCCTTTGCTGCCATTTTTACACCTCTTTACTCCTTTACATGCAGCAGGCAGCTGCAATCACTTGACGTAACCGCCGCTGCCTGCAGGCAGTTGCCTGATAATTAATATTCTCCGTTATCCTTTGCCAGCTGGATTCTTCTGTCCAGCTCGGTCTGCATTTCCGAAAGGAAATCTTCCGGCTTGCAGTCGGAGTAAACCTTCAGGTATTCTTCCCATGCGCTTTCAAAATCGGAAGCCATAACTACCTTGGGGAGATATTCGTGCTTGATTTCGCCCATCTTCGTCCAGGCTGTGCCGCCGGGGGTGGAGGTGGTCATGGTATTGCTGTAGGAGTACATAGGATACCAGGGGCCGGGAGGGGTATTGGTTCCAAGCATTTCCACATAAGTAGAGCAGCCGTATGCTTGCAGACATTCCCTTACATCCTCCTGTAAGCCGTCCAGGAACTCCTGGGGCTGTTCGGCAGGGGTGGCAGCGTTAATGCCGTCCTGGCTCATGCCGCTGTAGTTGGGGAAGTAGGAATACGTACATAAGTGGGATGCTTTGTAAGCGGGGTCGGACGCGTTGACACGCATTTCTTCTGTTTTGGAAAACAAGCCGTTTTCGTCCATATTATAATCCACGCCTTCCATGCCCCAGTTGCGCAGGGTAAGCACTTCAGGGCTTAACAGGTCATTGATGAACTGCAGTGCACCTTCCACATCTTTGCAGCTTGTGGTAATGCCAAGTCCGTTGGATACATTCAGGGCGCCGTCAGAGGTATGCCACATGTTTTTGATATCTTCCGAGATTGTGATGGGCAGCGGAACATAGTCACAGCCCTGTTTGTCAAGACCCTGCTGCTTCAAGGAATCGTTGACGCTATAAGCGAAATTCCACCACTGGTCAATCATTCCCAGCACGCGGCCGGTGGAAAGTTTGGCGATATATTCATCATAGGTCTGTGTAAAGGATTCCGGATCCACAATGCCCTTCTGGAATTCTTCGTTCAGCTTCTGGAAATATCTTTTTGCAGTGGGAGTGGTGTTGTAGTCCACAATTTTCAGGGTTTCCGTATCCACGATAACGGAGCCGTCATTGGGATGTCCATCCAGGAACTGCGGTGCATTTTCCAGGCAGAAGTATCTCCAGTCATCACAGAGGATGGTATAGGGGATGTTGTCAGTGCCGTCCTCCATGGTGGGATTGGCTTCATTGTAACGTTCAATCAGGTCAAAGTACTGATCCATGGTTTTGATTTCAGGATATTCCGCCCATTTAAGAACGCGGGTCTGGATCCAGAAGGCCTCATCACTGTGTACGGCGCTCATGTCCTTTTCCCAGATATTGCCGAACTGGGGAATCCAGTAAATTTTGCCGTCATCCTGGCGTACCTTATCCCATTCTGCATCGGAATAGAAATTCTTGATATTGGGGTATTTGTCCAGGTAATCATCCAGGGCAACCAGGGCGCCCGCTTCGTACAGCTGAATCTGTCCGTCGCTGCCGTCTATGAAATCGGGATATTCGCCGCCGGCAATCATGGTTCCCACGGCTTCCTGAGCGGTCTGGCCTGTCAGCCAGGTTTCTTTTACCCTGGCACCGGTGATTTTTGCTATTTCAGCCTGTATTTCGTTATCATCATTGATTTCCGTGCCCGGTACTGCAAAAAATGCGGTAAATTCCTTTACGGTCCCGTCATCTGCCGCAGATCCTTCGGTCCCGGAAGCGGTACCAGCGGGTGATGTGCCGGTATCCGCGCTGTTCCCGCAGCCTGCCAAAAGGGAAATGGACAGGGCAGCAGTTAAAAGGAGCGCTGTCAGTTGATTCTTCTTCATATATAATCCTCCTGCTATTTTTAATTCCTGTTGCGTATTGCAGTTGTTAATATGTATACCCGGGTAACTGCTTATATATTAATTCTATACCAAATGAACAAAAGAACAACCGGATAAAATGCATAAAAAACCCGGGCAAATTATAGTTGCACAAAAGAACGGTAATTTGTCCGGATTTTTTAAAAGAACAGCCCTGTCACAGCCTTGACGGCCGGATATTCCGATGCTTCTACGGGGGATTTACTCCCGGCTCTTCCTGCGGAATCTGGAGGGCGTGCAGCCTTTTAAGGCGATAAATTTATTGATGAAATAATCCAGGTCATGATACCCCACCTTTTCCATGATTTCATAATTTTTCAAATCCGTATGAAGAAGAAGGGAGGCCGCCATATCAATCCTGTAATTGTTCAGATAGTCCTTGAAGGATACGCCGCAGGTTTTCCGGAACAGCTGTCCCAGGTAGGCGCTGTTGATAAAATATTTCTGCCCCAGATCCTTCAGGGTCAGATTTTCCGCATAATGCTCCTTGATATACTGTTCCACGTCGCCCATGACGCTTCCCCGGATATTTTTGCCGCGAAGCTGGGAGAGATAATCCGCATATTCCTCGGCAAAACGTTTCAGATGCATACGGCTGCCCCGCATCGTGCCGGAATCAAAGGCGTTCCCGTTGATAAATTCCAGAATTTCCTCCTGGTTTACGTTGGTATCCTGGGCCTGCGCCATGTGCACAAGCTGAAACAGAAGATAATCTATATTCAGGCTGACCAGTTTGGCATCCAGGCTGTTCCGGTTGATATCCTCGTACAGCTGATCCACAAGCGCAGGGATACGTTCTTTGTCATTCTGTTCCACCGCCTGGATCAGCTCGTCCAGACTGGATTTACACAGCAAAGTCCTTTCCTCTGCGTGTTCCTGTTCTTCGTACCAGGAAATACGCTGCCCCATGCCTTCCACATGGAAATTCTGGAAGGAGCGGGCAATGTTGGCTGTCCGGTACGATTCCGACAAAAGGCTGATGTCCTCCACCTTGTTGCCCACAAACATGACTACGGGGTATTTTGTCGTACGCTGGATGCTTTCCAGGAAATGATCCAGATATTCCTGTTCATCCATGCCTGCTTCCCGGGCCATATAATCACAGTATATGAGGCCGATATCATAATCCTTTTCATTGCTTGATACATCAAAAATACAGTGCCAGCCGTCCTCATCCAGAAGGTCAAGACAGTACTGGTATACAAGGCGCTGCAGCTGTCTTTTATCTTCCGCCGTATGCAAAGGAAGCCGCCCCGTTTCTTCCTCCCCGCGATCGTCGATTTCAATGTCAATATAGCGGATACCGCCATCCGTGCGCATTTTACTTTTTACCTGCTCCAGATTCAGCTGATCATATTTCCCGCAGATCAGGGCGATAAGATTTCTGGCAAAGTAGGCTTTTTCCTGTAAAGCCACTTCCTCCCGGCGCTGCCGGGACTTTGTGCTGTCGGCCTTTACCTTGTCCAGCACATGCTGCAGTTCCGTCTGGCGCACCGGCTTCAGGATATAATCCATACAGCTGTACTGAATTGCTTTTCTGGCGTATTCAAAATCACTGTACCCGCTGAGAATAATAAAATAGGCATCGGATATATGCTGCGTCCTTATTTTTTCCAGAAGCTCTATGCCTGTCATTGACGGCATTTTGATATCTGCTATAATCAGATCCACCTTTGTTTTTTCCAGAAATGCGAGGGCTTCCCGGCCGTTTGCAGCGGTACCTGCGATTACAAAGCCCTCTTTTTCCCAGTCAATCAGCATAGAAAGCCCCTGCAGAATGAAAGGTTCGTCATCTACCAATAAAACCTGAAGCATACATGTTCCCTCCCTTTTACAGCCATTCAGGCAGGGGGATTCCCCCTCTGCCGGTGCTGTATTTTTAAACGCCTCTGTTTTCAGGTGCCGGTCCGCAGTTTCTCTTCCGGAATAATGATTGTCACAATGGTTCCGGAAGCTTCCTCGCTTTCCAACTGGAATTTTACCGTATTTTCCGTTGCCATGCGCAGACGGAGACAGGCATTGAGGATTCCGACACTGCTCTTTTCCTTCAGAAGCTGCATGCTTGCATTTTCCATTTTCTGCTGAAGATCGGCAAGCAGAACGGCGCTCATCCCGTGTCCGGTATCTTCGATTTCCATAGAAAGGAAGCCGTCCCGGCTGCTGCACCTGACGAAAATCCAGCCGGGGGCCGTTTTATTTTCCAGCCCGTGCACACAGGCGTTCTCAACGAAGGTTACCAGGGTCAGTTTGGGCACATAGCAGCAAAGGCAGTCTTCTTCGGCTTCGATTTTGTAGGACAGCCTGTCACCGAACCTGTATTTCTGCAGCTCCAGATAGGCTTCCACGAACTGCAGCTCCTTCCGGATGCTTATGCTGTCTGTGCCCCAGTCAACATATTGCCGCTCCATCAGGGCCAGACGCTCCACCATCCCGGCGGTTTCCTCTTCTTTTTTGATCAGGCTGTGCATCCGGATGCTTTCCAGGGCATTGAAGAGAAAATGGGGATTAATCTGGCTGTGCAGGGCCAGAAGCTCCGCATTCTGCCTTGCAATATCCATTTCCTGCTCCTTCAGCCTGTCCTTGTAGACGGTCTGGATCAGATCATTTATGCGTCCGGCCATATGATTATAGCTGGCCATAAGCACTCCGATCTCGTCCTTCCCCCGGACTGCGGGAAGCTCGGTCAGCTCATCCACATCCCCTTTTTCAAAAGCGGTTCCCAGTTCTCTCAGGCGGGAAGTGAAGGAGCGGTTGATACCCATCATCAAAAGTGCGGGAAGCAGCAGGTTAACAAAAACCAGAAAAAGCAGCAGTCCCGAATTGCTGCGGATGATTGCGAGTGCATTCAGTTCCTCTTTCATTATGTAAATATTCCAGACCCTTCCGTAAACATTCATGTCCCTGGAATACCCCACCTGTTTATACATGGATGGCTGAAATGTCTCATAAGGCTTACCCATGCCGCCGTGTCCGTCGTTGGAAAAAAGAATCGTGTTGTTATCACAGATATATACAAGAAAGCGATACTTGGCACGGAGGATGCTCTGCGACATGCCGCTGTAATCCATGTCCATTTTCACAAGATTAGGCCCGCTTCCCTTATGATAATAATCCATCCGGCGGATAATGGAAATTTTCCGCTGGGTGGAGGTGAAAGTGTTTTCATAATAGGGATAAGCCAGGATGTCATTGCCGGAGGCTGTGAAATCCTGATACCACTGCTTGTCCCTGACGCTGTCCAGCTTCCAGAAGCTGCCGCCGTTTATGATTCCTGGATTATCGGCATACATGGTGATATTGTAATTACTGGTGCCGACGCTTGCTTCATAGAGGGAATCCTTCAGAAAATCCCGATAGCTTTCAAAATAAGCAAGGGGGGAAGCATATTCCGCCTCCATAAACTCATTAATGTATTTATTACTGTATATATTCAGGGAAAGATTGGCTGCGTTATCCATCCTGTTGATTAAAGTATAATGAATGGCCTCTGCGATGTTCTCCATCTCATGCTGGCTGGAACTTTGCTCCGCCTTAATCACCAGGGAAAAAATAATGCTGTCCGTAAGGATCAAAGGCAGCAGGACGCAGCAGATATACAGAAGCATCAGCTTCCGGGACAACGGCAGATTATCTAAGGTTTTTCCCGGAGGAAGATACTGCTTAACCTTATCGGATAGTTGTTTGATTTTGTTCCGCATGTTATCCCTCCCCGCCCGGCTTTCCTGTAAAACGTTTTACAAATTGTAACATATCCGTTCACGGGATACAAGGCCGGGAACGAATCGGGGTGCAGATAAAAAGTTTGGCGTCCCCCGGCCCTGCTTCCCCGTGCGGCCAGCTGCCCTGCAAGGTTCCTTCCAGGGGACGCTTCCGCTCGGATAATCACGCAGCGGTACTAAGGCTGCAAAGGACGCAGCCTTAGTACCGGCGTGCTTATAACGCCCCTTCCAGGAATCCTTGCAGGGCAGCAGGCCGCACAGGGAAGCAGGGCCGGGGGACGCCAAACTTTTTATCTGCACCCAACAAATCGTAGAATAAATCAATTTTATGTGAGAATAAATCATTGCTTTGGGGAATGGGCTGTGAAAAAATAAGGACAAATATACAGGAAAATTTTTGCTGTTTCGGGGATAAGGGACTGCTGCTGCAGTTGCTGAGGCTCCGAAGCTGCGGATGGGAGCGGGAAGATGAAAAAACAAGCATTTAATCCTTATCTGCCGTCCTGGGAATATATCCCTGACGGGGAACCTTACGTGTTTAATAAGAGGGTGTATGTATACGGCTCTCATGATCGTTTCCGGGGGCATGCGTATTGCCTGAACGATTATGTTTGCTGGTCGGCGCCGGAGGATGATCTGGGAGACTGGAGGTATGAGGGAGTGATTTACCGAAAAACCCAGGATCCCTTTAACCCGGACGGGTATATGTGCCTGTACGCGCCGGATGTGACGGTGGGGCCTGACGGCAGATATTATCTGTATTATGTGCTGGATAAGGTGCCGGTAGTGTCCGTTGCGGTCTGTGATACTCCTGCGGGGGCATATGAATTTTACGGATATGTGCATTATCCGGACGGGACCCGGCTGGGAGAGAGAGAAGGGGACGAGCCGCAGTTTGATCCGGGTGTGCTGACGGAAGGGGATACTACGTATTTGTATACCGGCTTCTGCGCTGTAGGGGATAAGTCAAGAAGCGGTCCCATGGGAACGGTGCTGGAGGCGGACATGCTCACGATAAAGGAAGGGCCGGTGAATATTGCGCCCAGCCAGCCGTACAGCAAAGGCAGCAGCTTCGAGGGGCATGAATTTTTTGAGGCGCCTTCTATCAGGAAGAGGGGAGATACCTATTATTTCATTTATTCATCCGTAGCCATGCATGAGCTTTGCTATGCCGTCAGCAAAAATCCCATGAAGGATTTTGTATACGGAGGAGTGATTGTAAGCAATAACGATCTGCATATCGATTCCTATAAGCCGGCGGGGAAGCCCATGTATTACGGCGGTAACAATCACGGAAGCATTGTGGAGGCCGGGGGACAATGGTATATTTTCTATCATCGCCATACGGACGGAACCAATTTCAGCAGACAGGGATGCGTTGAGCCTGTTTCCTTCCGGGAGGACGGCAGTATTATTCAGGCGGAAATGACCTCCTGCGGCGGGAACGGCGGCCCTCTGGCGGGAAAAGGGGAATATCCCGCATACATTGCCTGCAGTCTGTTTACCGGAGAGGAAGCGTTTACCACCGGAGCGCCGGGAGAGTGGATGGACTGCCGGTTCCCGAAAATTACCCAGGACGGCAGGGACGGGGATGAAGAAACGGGTTACATCGCAAATATGAGAGACGGCGCACATGCAGGATTTAAGTATTTTGAATGTAAGGATGTCCGCCGGGTTGCCATCCGGGTAAGGGGCTACTGCAAGGGGGCGTTTGGAGTGAAAACCGCATGGGACGGGCCTGTATTGGGCTGGATTCCCGTCGTGTTTTCCAATGAGTGGAAGGAATATTCTGCGGATATTACCATACCGGACGGGGGGCAGTCTCTGTATTTTGTTTACCAGGGAGACGGCGGCGCGAGCCTGGCATCCTTCACGCTGGAATAAAAAAGAGGGGAATAGCTGTGCGGGAAATGAAAAACAGGACGAATTTACATGAAATGCTCAGGCCGGTCTGGAAGGGCGGGCAGATCTTCCGTGAGACTTTTGCCTGCGTGGAGGACGGGGGGCTTTGCAGTGCCCCGTTTCTTCTGGAACCGGAAGAGATAATCAAGGTAGAAAGCTATGATCAGACACAGTGCTTTGAGGCGGGACGTGACTGGTATGTGGAGGCGGGCCGGCTGTGCCTTACCGGAGACAGCCGGATTCCCCATACCGGCTGGGAGACTTTTTATTACGCCTCTCTGGAAGAAGCGCAGAAAGGGCAGGATGGCGGAGCCGTAAAGCTGGATTTTGGTCCGGTGGCCGTATCGGACGGCAGGTTCCTGAACCTGAATGCCATAGGGAATCCGGAGTTTGTTACCCGCTGGCAGATTGCGGTTACCTATGAAGCGAAGGAGGAGTGGAAGGGATGGCGGCCCGTTTCCCGGATCGCCCGCCTTCCCCGTGTGTACGGAAAGTTAAAGCGGAAAGAAAAGGTACGCATCGTCCTGTACGGCGACAGTATTTCCTGCGGCTGTGACTGCAGCGGCCTGTATGGGCTGGAACCGGGGCAGCCTCTGTGGCCGGAGCTGCTTATGGAAAGCCTGCGGGACTATTATAAGACGGATATTGAATTCATAAATACATCAGCAGGCGGGAAGGATACCCAATGGGCCATAGAAAATGCCGCAGAGAGAGCGGCTTCCTATAAACCGGATCTGGTTCTTCTGGGCTTCGGGATGAATGACAGGTGCACAGGAGCGGAATACCGGGAAAGGACGAAGTGCCTGCTGAATGCGATCCGCAGAGAATCGCCGCAAACGGAATTTGTCCTGATTGCCACCACCCTTCCCAATCCGCTGGCGGATACCGACCCCATGCATTTTTGCGCACACCAGGGAGAATATGCCAGAAGCCTGCGGCTTTTGTGCGGACAGGGTATTGTGCTTGCGGATGTGCAGGATGTCCAGCGGACGATGATGGAACGAAAGCGGTATCTTGATCTGACCGGGAATCTGCTGAACCATCCCAATGACTATCTGGCAAGGGTCCAGGCACAGGTTCTGGATACGGTATTGAAGCCGTGATAACGGTTCAGACCTGCCGGAACTGTTACAAGCCATGAAAGCAGTTCACACCCTGTTTTGGGACACGCAGCCATGACGGCACAGTCCTGAACGGGGGGTGAACTGTTTTTTTGGTTAGAGGTAAACAAATAACACACCTGGTTTAAGACTTAATTACAAAGAAAACAAAATGTTAAAATGAATAATACTTGCGTGCTGTGGTTAACAATGCTATAATTCCTTATAATTTACAGAAAAAGAGGACTGATGTGTAGAAAACTCTTTTTTATTTATGTTTATCGTTAAATGGATTTGCTAATTCCATAAGGAGAAGGTATTGTTTAAAAATGGTTACACTAAAGGAAATTGCCAGAGAATGTAATGTTTCGGCAACCACGGTTTCCAATATCCTCAACGGGAAACCCAAGGTGAGTGAGGAGACCCGTCTGAAGGTGCTGGATGTCGTGAAAAGAAGGGGGTATCAGCCGAATTATATTGCCCAGGGGCTGCGGAACCAGAAAACGAAAATGATCGGTATCATTGCGGAGGATATTTCCCAGTTCAGTACCCCGGGAATGATAGAAAGCATTATGTCATGCTGCGAAGAAAACGGGTATCGGACGATTGTACAGAACCTGCGTCTGTATGCCAGATGGCAGGAGTCCTGGTTCAATAACGAAGAAGCTTACCGTTCCGTGCTGGAGCCGGCTTTGCAGGAGCTTCGTTCCATTAAGGTGGACGGACTGATTTATGTGGCGGGCCATGCCCGGATTATCCATCCTTTTAAGGAGGAGCTTAGAATGGCTGCGGTGATGGCTTACGCGTATACGGATTCTCCCAGAGTACCCTCCGTGGTGATTGAGGACGAAAAGGGAGGGTATGATATGGTGAAATACCTGCTATCCATGGGACATAAGCAGATAGGCATCATCGGCGGACGGCCGGATAATATCCATACGAAAAAAAGGCTTCTTGGCGCGCAGAAGGCTTTGTTTGAAGCCGGAGTTCCCTATAATCCGGATTGGGTCCGTTACGGTGCCTGGAACCGGGAATCAGGCTACGAACAGGCGGGGGCGATTGTGGATGCCGGGGTTTCGGCGATCTTCTGCATGTCGGATCTGATGGCCGGCGGTGTTTATGATTATCTGGAGGAACAGGGACTGAAGGCCGGCGAGGATATATCGGTTGCCGGATTTGATAATCAGGATGTGGCGGAATATTTCCGGCCGGCCCTGACAACCATGCGCCTGCCTCTGTCCGAAATCGGCCGGAAATCGGCGGAAATGCTTTTGGAGTGCATTGACGGAGAGACGGAAACGGAAGAAGTTTCCGAAAACCGTCCTGTTGAGATTGCGATTCCCTGTTCTCTTGTTGTAAGGAGTTCAGTGAAGAAGAAGCTTTAACAGGCAGGAAAAAAGGGATTGTATACCTACGGGCATACAATCCCTTTTTTGTTTCATAGAAAAGTTCGTCCTATGAAACAAAAACCTCCGGGGGATGCGCCATCCGCGCCGGGGAAATATGGCCGCGGAAGCAACGGCGATCCGTCGTGCGGGTCCGGCGATCCGGACGTTTGGTCCTTTGCAGAAAGAGAGAATGCCGGCCAAAGCATCTTTCCTGTTCCCTGTTTTTGAAAAGGGCAGTCAAAACGGTTACCAAGGAATCACAAAAAAGGGTTTATGTTTTTGGAACAATACAATAATATGTAAAACGATATACAAGTGTAATATGTTGGAGTAATTATAAATATACTACAAAAACAAAGAACTTATGGGTTTTAAAAATATTATATTTTGTGCTAAATGTATAAAAAAATGAAAATTTGAAAAGTTATATTGACATTTGATGGAAAACAGTTATATAATCCAACTAAGCAAAAGGTTTAACGATAAACAAGTATAAATAACTCTTTGGAGGAAGGGAGAGACGTATGCATCTTTTTCAGAATAAGAAAAAATGGAATTCTATCAAAATGTTCCTTTATGTACTGCCCTTTATTGTATTGGTCTTAATATTTTCCTATTACCCTCTGTATGGCTGGGTATATGCCTTTTTCGATTATAAACCGCCCAAGCCATTCTCCATTCATGATTTTGTCGGACTGAAATGGTTTAAGTCCCTGGTGGAGAACCCGATTAAAATCAACCAGCTTCTGCAGGTTCTCAAGAACACCTTCGCTATGAGCGGCATTACGCTTGCGACTTCCTGGCTGCCAATGATATTCGCCGTATTCATGAATGAGCTGCGCTGCGTACCCTTCCGTAAATTTGTACAGACAGTGACCACACTGCCTAATTTCATCAGCTGGGTGCTCGTTTATTCCGTAGCTTACAGCCTTTTCAACAGCACAGGTATGGCGAATACCCTGCTGCAGAATCTGGGGATCACCACGGAGCCGATTCTTTTCCTGCAGTCCTCCGAGCATGTGTGGCTGACAATGTGGCTGTGGCTGACCTGGAAAAACCTGGGCTGGTCGGCCATCATGTACATAGCGGCAATATCCGGAATCGATGATGAAATGTACCAGGCGGCCAAGGTGGACGGCGCATCGCGGATGCAGATGATATGGTATATCACGATTCCCAGTCTCCTTCCCACTTACTTCGTCCTGCTCATGCTCAACATTGCCAATTTCCTTTCCAACGGAATGGAACAGTACTATGTATTCCAGAATGCTTTTAACAAAGAAACCATTCAGGTACTTGACCTGTACGTATACAATACCGCGATGGGAAGCGGCAGCTATTCCGTATCCGTTGCAATCAGTATGCTTAAGAGCGTAGTCAGCCTTATCCTTCTGTTCTTTGCGAACACCATGTCCAAGCTGATACGCGGCGAAAGCTTCCTGTAAGGAGACTAGGAGGAGAACAGATGAGCAAGGAAATAACCCGCAAAACCAAAATGCACCACAGCTTCGGCGATAATATGCTGGGCGCTGTCTGCTATATCCTGTTTGCACTTTGTGCCGTAGTTTGTATTTATCCGTTTTACTATATTTTTATCAATACCATCAGCGCCAATGATTTGAGCGCCAGGGGCGTGATTCTGTTTTGGCCCAAGGGTCTGCATTTCCAGAATTACATCAGCGCGCTTCGCATTGACGGGCTTTTCCAGGCGGCGAAAATATCCGTGCTGCGTACCGTTATCGGTACGGTGGGTACGGTAGGCGCTTCCGCATTCCTGGGCTTTATGTTCACCCAGGAAAATATGTGGCACAGAAAGCTGTGGTACCGGCTGGTGGTGGCAACCATGTATTTCAACGCAGGGATCATCCCCTGGTACCTGACTATGAGGAACCTGCATCTGACCAATAACTTCTGGGGATATATTTTACCGGCTGTTATTTCCCCGTTTTATATCATCCTGACCAAGACCTTTGTGGAGTCGGTTCCCAAGGAACTGCAGGAGGCGGCGCAGATTGACGGGGCCGGGATTATGAAGATTTTCTTCCGTGTCATGCTGCCGGTCATCAAGCCCATAATGGCAACTGTGGCGATTTTTTCCGCGGTAAACCAGTGGAACTCTTTCCAGGATACGCTGCTTTTGGTAACGGACACCAAGCTGTATCCGCTGCAGTTTATCCTGTACCAGTATCTGAACCAGGCAAGCTCCCTGGCGGGCCTTGCCAACACCAACAACAGCGCGTCCATGGCGGCGGCGGTGGCTACGAGCCAGACGCCCACCAGCGTGCGTATGACCGTAACGATTATCGTGGTTATCCCCATTATTCTGGTATATCCCATTTTCCAGAGATATTTTGTAAAGGGCATCATGATAGGGGCGGTCAAAGGCTAAAACATGTTTGAGAATAGCAGGGGAAAAGCCCTCTGTTATACATAGACCCAAAAGAAAGAAAACAAGGAGGATAAATCCTCTGTCTGCATAAGCGGGCAGACATTTTTCCTTCGGAAAAACAAGGAGGATTCAATATGAGAAGGAAACGTTTAGCATCCCTGGCTCTTGCGGCTGTAATGACGGCATCGGCCATTCTGGCTGGCTGCGGACAGGGCGAAAGCACACAGGCACCGGCAAACAGCGGCACCGAGCCTGCAGCACAGACAAGCGCCGGCGAAGAAGGCGGCACGGAAACAGCGTCCGCACAGGGAGCTGCTCCTGTGGTATCCCATGATACGGAGCTGACAATCGAGATTTATGACAAGGCAGCCAACTATCAGGGAATCCAGGCAGGCTGGTTCGGCAAGGTTCTTAAGGACAAATTCAATATCCAGCTGAACATCATCGCACCGCAGGTATCCGGTGATGCCAATTCTCTTTATCAGACACGTAGTGCGTCCGGAAATCTGGGAGATATCGTTATCATCGACAACTCCGAAATGCAGGACTGTGTGGAAGCCGGCCTGATTATGGATATCGGCGATATCATCGGCAGTTATGAGAACCTGACAAAGTATAAAGAGCAGATCGATCTGTTCAACGGAACCATGAACGGCGTGGAAGCAGGAAGCGTTTTCGCAATTCCCTGTAACATGAACAGCAACGGCCCCACTGCTTTTGTGGGAACGGAAGTTGCAAGTGCACCCAGGGTACCGTGGGATCTGTATGAAGGATTGGGATGCCCGGAACTGAAAACAACCGATGACCTGCTGAACATGCTTAAGGATATGCAGGATAAATATCCCACCAACGCGGCAGGGGACAAAGCCTTTGCGATTACCATGTGGAAGGACTGGGACGGCGGCAGTATTGAAAATGCCAATCTGCTTTCAAACTGGTTCGGACAGCAGGTAAAGGAATCTGTCCTTCTCGGCAACGATAACACCATCATGCCTTTGACGGATAAAAACGGCGGCTATTACAAAGCACTGCAGTTTTTCTATAAAGCAAACCAGATGGGACTGGTGGATCCCGACTCCGCAACCCAGGACTGGACGACAGCCTGTGACAGCAAGATGAAGCAGAAGAGAGTATATCTGTTCTGGTATAACTGGCAGAATGGTTTCTGGAATACACCGGAGCATGGCGAGAGCCGTGAAAACTACATGTATACTCCCGTAGAAGAGCTGAACTTCTTCCAGATGGCGGATTCCTATTACGGCGACGGACGTGTATGGGGCGTAGGCTCCCAGGTGGATGAAGAGAAAAAATTACGGATTATGGAGCTGCTTGACTGGCTTGCTTCTCCGGAAGGACTGACCTATCAGCACAACAGTCTGGAAGGCCTGATTTATACGGTAAATGAGGATGGTACTTATACACTGACCAAAGAAGGACAGGATCGTTTTACAGGAGATCTTCCGGTACCCGAAGAAATGGGCGGCGGCCTTTGGAGCGATGGTAATAACCAGATTAACCAGTGGATCGCAGGAAGCTCGGAAATGAATCCGGTAACCGGAGAGTATTTTGAGCCCAACTTATGGTCCTCTACCATAGAAATGAACCAGACCGCAACTACAAAGGAATGGTCTGAAAAATTCGGCGCTGTGAATGAAGTGGAATATATGAAGAATGCAGGCCAGCTGGGTATGGTTGCTAATGTAAATATCCCTCTCGCCAGCGACGATACCGATACCGCCCTGATCAGAAGCCAGTGTAAGAGCGTGGTATGTGATGCTTCCTGGCGTATGGTATTCGCTGCCAACGATGCGGAATTCGAGCAGATGTGGGATGATATGTGCACACAGCTGGAAGGCTTTGGCTGGAATGACCTGGTTGCCTTCGATACGGAAAAATATCAGGCTGTTATCGATGCGAGAAAAGCAGCGGAATAAGACGACATAACCAATAAGGCATAAGGAATATATAAGCAGTAAACATAAGTGGGGGGCTGGCGGATGTCAGCCCCTTTTTCTCGTTTTTAGAGTCAGTGTAACGGGGAAGGTACAAAACGGTTACGTATCCGCAGAAGCGGAGGGAGGGGTAATTATGAGTTTGAAAACAGTATATCAGCCGTATTTCAAAATAGGAGCGGCAGTTCCGGCAAAGGTGTTTGAAGATCACACAGCGATGGGGGAGCTGTGCCGGCAGTATGATTCCATTACCTGTGAAAATGAGATGAAGCCTCAGTTTCTGCTGGACGAAGAGGAAAACGGAAGCGATCCGGCCCGGTATGACCGCTGTCCTGCCGTATCCTTTCACAGCATTGGTAAATACCTGGATTACGCAAAGGAGCATGGGCTGAAAATGAGAGGCCACACGCTCGTATGGCATAACCAGACGCCGAGATGGTTCTTTGCGGCGGGGTACCGGAAGGAAGCGGACGCGCCGCTTGCGGACAGGGAAACCATGCTGGCGAGGCTGGAGGGATATATCCGGCAGGTGCTGGATTATGTACAGAGCCGGTATCCGGGCGTGATATATGCCTGGGATGTGGTGAACGAAGCGGTGGAGGACGGGGCGCTGCGCCGATCCCTCTGGACGGAAACCGTGGGAGAGGATTTTATCCTGCAGGCGTTCCGGTTTGCCAGAAAATATGCGGATCCATCGGCCGCCCTGTTTTATAATGATTATGATACGTTCCTGCCCTGGAAACGGGAGGTTATCTGTGAGCAGGTGCTTAAACCCCTGCTTTCGGAAGGGCTGGCGGACGGCATGGGAATGCAGTCCCATATGACCATGCAGACCCCTTCTTTGGAAGAGTACGAGAAAACCGTCCGGACATTCGGGCAGCTGGGACTGGAGATCCAGGTGACGGAGCTGGATATCCATAACGCGGATCCGTCCCGGCAGTCCATGGAAGCCCTGGCGGAGCGCTACCGGGATATCTTTACCATACTCACACGCGCCAAAAAAGAGGGAACGGCGGATATCACCGGCGTGACCTTCTGGGGCATGCAGGATGATGACAGCTGGCTTACCGGGTTCCGTAAGGAAAGAAGCTATCCGCTTTTATTCCAGAACGGGTTCCGGCCCAAGGCGGCTTACCAGGCGGTTCTGGGCGTACCCGGAATCGTGGAGTCAGATACCCCGGACCGCCTGCCGGGCGGGGAACGGTTTGCCTTCTGGGAGAAAACGCCGGTGTTCGTAAAAGAATATCATGTGAATAAGTCCCATCCCGGAGCGTCTGATGACAATGACGGCAGCCCGGAGCATCCCTTCGCCACCATACAGGCGGCCGCCAATCTGGCCGGTCCCGGTACGAGGGTATGGATCCACGGGGGTGTTTACCGGGAATGTGTCCGTCCGGTAAGCGGAGGAAGCAGCCCGGAAACTATGGTGAGCTTTGAAGCGTACGGAGACGGTGAGGTGATCATCAAGGCATCCGAAGAAACGAAGGATTTTCGTCCCAGCCAGGGCTGGAACCTGCTTTCCTTTGATGCACCGGAAAAGCTGCCGGAGGGGCTGCAGATCTGGGAAACCAGGCTGAATCCGGGTGATTTCCGGGGCTATAATCCCTTCTGTGCGGTGAATATCCTTCATGACCGCCTGTATATTGAATATGACAAGACGGATATGACCACCTACTTAAACCGCAGAGGCATGGTTTTCTGTGACGGAAAGCCCCTGCAGCAGGTGGCGCTGTACAACCAGCTGTCCCGCACGCCCGGTTCGTATTGGGTGGAGGCCAATGGACAGACCGTTCATTTCCGGCTGGAGGATGATTCGGATCCGGCGGTTCACTGCATAGAGCTGACCTGCAGGGAGCAGTGTTTTGCTCCTGATATCCCCTTCCTTTCCTATATTAAGGTGAAAGGCCTGACCTGTGCCCATGCGGCCACAGGTGCTCCCGTACCCCAGAGAGGGGCCATTTCCTGTTACAGGGGGCATCACTGGATTATTGAGGACTGTAAAATCGAATGGTCTAACGGTGTGGGGATCGATATCGGCAACGAATGCTGGCACCACAGCTTTATAGAAAACCAGATTATCGGGCATACCGTGATAAGGGGCTGTGAAATCCGGGATGCGGGCGTCTGCGGCATCGCCGGAATGTTTGCTACTGATCTTCTGATCGAAGACAACCGGATCGAAGGAACCGGCTGGCAGAAAATGGAACTGTCCTGGGAGGCGGGCGGCATCAAGGTACATAACAGCATAAACAGCCTGATACGCCGGAATGTATTTACGAAAACCTTCCGGGCCGATCATCTGTGGATGGATGTGGGAAATGAAAATAACCGGATTACCCGCAACCTGTTCCTGGACGGAATCGAGCAGAGGGAAGCTATTTTCATCGAATGCTCCAGAGACGGGATCAATCTCATAGACAACAATATTTTCTGGAATGTGGAGGGACGGTTCCAACAGGCGGATGTGCCCAACGAACCGGGTTCCACAGGCTGGTATAAGATGGAGGAACCGGGAGTTGTCAACGGCTATGCGGTATACGGCGAGGGTACGGACCGACTGCATGTGGTGAACAATTTTATCGGAAAATGCCGCAGCGCCGGGTACTTTGTCAAACCGGTCGCCTTCCGTATCGGCGCAAACAAAAGAGGGGGAACCTCCAGGGAGGCCAGGATAACCAACAATCTGTTCTATGACTGCGGGGAGGCCGCCATTAAGTTCCCCACCAGGGATAACGACGCCCAGGGCAACCTGTATGTGAAGATGCCGGGCGGGTATCTGCGGGTGCTGTATCCTGCACCGGAAAACTGCCTGGATCTGCAGGCTTGGCAGGAGTTTTACGGCTTTGACAGGGAAGGGCAGGAGGGCTTCTTTACCATCCGGGTGGATACGGAAAAGCTGACCCTGGAAATGGAAAAAGCGGATCACGTTCCCGGAGGCAGACATCACGGGACAGGAAGGCAGGAGTATACGGCCGATCCGGAAAAAGTGCTGCCTGTTAAGGCTTCCATGGAGACGGCGGACGATTTTTATGGGACGGCGCCGAAGGAACGCAGGGTGCCCGGACCCTTTGCCGTGCTGGAAGCAGGGCGTGTATACGATATTGACCCAAGAAAACATAACTAGTCAGATACCACGCGACAAAACAAAGTTCGCGGGAAGCTGATTTGCCATGCAGAAAGCTGCAGAAGGAGAATGAGGGATGGAGGTTGTAAATCCGATTATCCGGGCAGATATGCCGGACCCGGATCTGCTCCGGGTGGGAGATACCTTTTATATGGTATCCACCACAATGTTTTATACGCCGGGGGCGCCGATCCTGAAATCAAAGGATCTGTGCCACTGGGAAATGGTATCCTATGTATTTGATATATTGGAGGAGAATGAAAGATACCGGCTGGAAAACGGCAGGAATGCTTACGGAAAAGGGCAGTGGGCTACCAGTCTGGCCCGTTACAAAGGCCGTTATTATGCCTGCTTTGTCAGCCATGACAGCGGCAAGACTTATATTTTCTCTTCGGAGGATATCGAAAAGAGCGGCTGGGAGCGGGCGGAAATCGGCGAGGTGTTCCATGATATGTCCTTTCTTTTCTGGGAAGGGCGTTGCTTTCTGGTATATGGGAACGGGGAAATCCGAATTGTGGAGCTGGAACCGGATCTGAGCGGGGTAAGAAAAGACGGCCTGCGCCGTACACTGTTTGAAACGCCGAAGGAAGGAATGCGGCTGCGCTGCGAGGGCTGCCGGGCGCTTATAAGAAACGGTTTTATTTACCTTTTCTTTATTGACTGGCCGGCGGACGGCGGACGCAGGGAAGTGGTATTCCGCTCCCGCAGTCTGGAGGGACCATATGAGTTCCGGGTGCTGATGGATGATGACTGCGGTTTTCCCGGGCACGGTGTGGCCCAGGGAACGCTGGTTGACACCGAAGCGGGAGACTGGTATGCCATGCTCTTCCAGGACAGAGGGGCGTCCGGGCGGATCCCCTTCCTCATGCCGGTCCGCTGGGAAGAGGACTGGCCCCTTTTGGGGATAAAAAGAGAGAAGAAAGAGGGCGGTTTCTTGTGGCGTATTCCGGAATGTTTTTCGGTTCCCTTTGCCCCTTATCCGGCCCGGCCGCTGGTAATCAGCGACAGCTTCCGCCATGAGGAAAACCGTCTGGCCCTTCCCTGGCAGTGGAACCATAATCCCATCCCCTCCTGCTGGTCCTTTACAAAACGGCCCGGCTGGCTGCGGCTGACTGTGGGACGGACGGCCTCCGGGCTGAAGGATGCCGGGAATACCCTGACCCAACGGACGATGGAACCGGGCTGCAGCTGTGTCGTAACGCTGGATTCCTCCGGCATGAAGGAGGGAGATTATGCCGGGCTGTGTGCGCTGCAGGGACGATTCGGGCAGGTTGGCATCGCTGTGGAGAACGGCGCAAGATATCTTCTGTGCATACAGAAGGGGGAGGGCGGTGAAGAAACGGAATACAGACAGCCGCTGGAAAATGCCGTGGTACAGCTGCGGATTGTGTTTGATTACAGGAACCGGATCGATCAGGCATCCTTTGCCTTCCGTATACCGGAAGAAGAATGGCAGACGGCGGGAAAGCCGCTGGATATGGTTTTTACGCTGGATATGTTTGTGGGATACCGGATTGGTATTTTCTGTTATGGGCTGCAAACATCAGGAGGACATGCGGATTTCCGCGATTTCTCCGTGCAGGAGCTGTAAGCAGGTAACAGACAAGGCAGGAGTTCGGTGGTCTGAACACTGCAGAAAAAAGGAGAGGCAGAACATGATTACATTATATATTAACGAGAATAAAAAAACTGGCCATATTAATCCTGAAATCTATGGACATTTCAGTGAACATCTGGGAAGATGCATTTATGAGGGCCTTTATGTGGGGGAAAATTCCGAAATCCCCAATGTGAACGGGATGCGCACGGATGTGGTGGAGGCGCTGAAGGAAATGAAGGTGCCCGTGCTGCGCTGGCCGGGAGGGTGCTTTGCGGATGAATATCACTGGAAGGACGGTGTTGGGCCAAAAGCTGACAGAAAGAAAATGGTCAATACCAACTGGGGAGGTGTGACGGAGGACAACAGCTTCGGTACGCACGAGTTTTTCGAACTGTGTGAGCAGCTTGGCTGCAAAACCTATGTGAATGGGAATGTGGGAAGCGGCACCGTGCAGGAAATGAGCGAATGGGTGGAGTATATGACACTGGACGGCGTATCCCCCATGGCGGACTGGCGGCGGAAAAACGGCAGGGAAAAGCCATGGAAGCTGGATTATTTCGGTGTGGGAAATGAAAACTGGGGCTGCGGCGGCAATATGACGCCGGATTATTATGCCCAGCTGTACCGCAGATACCAGACCTATATCCGCTGCTATGACAAGTCCGCCCCCATATTCAAGATCTGCGGCGGGGCCAATGCGGACGATTATGAATGGACGGACAGGGTGCTTCATGAATGCTTCCGCAGTCCGGCTCCTGCGCAGGCACACGGCTTTATGGACGGTCTGTCCGTACACTATTATGCGGGCGTGGAAAAGGGGCTGCATAAGGGAAGCGCCACGGATTTTGACGAGTCCGTATGGTTTAACACACTTTCCCGGGCAATGAATATTGAAGAAGTGCTTATCCGCCACAGCGCGATCATGGATCAGTACGATCCGGAGAAAAAAATCGGGATGATGGTGGATGAATGGGGCTGCTGGCATGATGTGGAGCCGGGGACCAATCCGGGCTTTTTGTACCAGCAGAATACCATGCGTGATGCGCTGACGGCAGGGGTGTCTCTGAATATTTTCAATAAGCACTGCGACCGGATCAAGATGGCGTGTATCGCCCAGATCGTAAATGTGCTTCAGTCCGTCATCCTGACGGAAGGAAAGAAAATGCTCCTCACCCCCACGTATCATGTATTCCATATGTATAAATATCATCAGGATGCGCAGCTTGTGGAAAGCTGGCTGGAGGGAACCGGAAAAATCGGCCTGCAGGATGAGGAGATGGTGCCCGACGTACAGGAATCCGTTTCGGAGGATAAGGACGGCGTGCTCACCATAACATTGAACAACCTGTCTCCGGAGGAAGAGCGGGAAGTGGAAGTGGTGCTCACCACAAGGAAGCCTGCCGAAGTGGAGGCAAGGATTGTACGGGGGAGGATGCAGGCGTATAATACCTTTGAGGAACCGGAATTGGTAAAGGAAGAAGCATTTAAACAGATACGGATGACGGACAGGGGGCTTTCCTTTACCCTTCCGGCATGCAGCGTGATGATGATACGGGTGAAGCAGTAGGAGTAAAATCCTCTGCTCGCAAAGAACTCGCATTTTGCTCCGCAAAACAAGGAGGATTCGAGATGTTAAAAATTGTTAAAACTGAAAATGGTCTGGTACGCGGTATCCCGGCGGCGGATCCGCGGGTGATTTCCTTTAAGGGAATCCCTTTTGCGGCGCCTCCTGTGGGGGATTTGCGCTGGAGGGCGCCCCAGCCTGCGGCGGATTGGGAGGGGATCCGGGACTGCCTGGAATTCGCCCCCATATCCATGCAGAGCACGCCGGGGCTGGATGAATCAAATATTTATACGAAGGAATGGAATGTGGATCCGGAAATTCCTATGGAGGAGGACTGTCTTTACCTCAATGTATGGACTCCGGCCCGGAGTACAAAGGATAAACTGCCTGTTTATGTGTGGTATTTCGGCGGCGGCCTGCAGTGGGGAAATCCGGCGGAGATGGAATTCGACGGAGAGCGCCTGGCGCGCAGGGGAATTGTAGTGGTGACAGTCAATTACCGGCTGAATGTGTTCGGCTTTCTGGCCCATCCCCAGTTGTGGGAGGAAGCGCCGGAGGCACCGGCTAATTTCGGGAATCTGGATCAGCAGTACGGTCTGTTCTGGACAAAGCGCAATATCGCCGCCTTCGGCGGTGATCCGGACAACATTACAATCGGGGGACAGTCAGCCGGCGGCGGAAGTGTGCTGACCCAGCTGAACTGTCCTGCCAACAAGGGCTATATCAGCAAGGCTATTATTGAAAGCGGCATCTTTTATGATCCCTTCCAGGATCGGATGAAGCTGACAAAGGAACAGGCGCTGGCACAGGGAGAACGCTTCTTTGCATACCTGGGTGTCAGTACGCTTGCGGAAGCGAGGGCGCTTCCCGCCCAATTTATCCGGGATAAGAACGATGCCTTCGGCGCTTTCTGGGGAACCATTCCCGACGGCGTTTACCAGACCGATACCTATTGGAACAATATGGCGGCGGGCAGGCTTCTGGATGTCCCCATCATGACAGGTTTAACCAACAATGAGTTTTTCACCATGCCTCAGGCAGCGGATGAAAAGTCTCTCCAAAAGGAAGCGGAAGAAAAATTCGGGGACAGGGCACAGGATTTCCTTTCTTTGATCCATGCCGAAGCCGGAACGGAAGCGGCTAAGGAGAACGCGTACATAAGCTCTGTGGAGCTGGGAATCCGCAGGATGTGCCGCCTTCTGGAAAAAACAGGGGCAAAGCAGCCCCGTTATGTATATGAATTCGGTCCCTTCATACCGGGAGAGGATGATCCGGGGGCTTTCCATTCCTCCGATTTGTGGTTTTTCTTTGAAACGCTGGCGAAATGCTGGCGGCCTTTTACCGGGAAGCATTATGATCTTGCCAGACAGATGTGCAATTACTGGGCCGAATTTATAAAGAAGGGGGATCCTAACGGCCCGGATGCGGACGGGACGCCTATGGAAAAGTGGGATGCCTTTCTGACGGAAAAGCCTGCCGTCATGACCTTTTTCGAAAGCCCGGCCGCGCAGATAAAACCGGCGGGAGAGGTTATGGAATTTATTATGGATGCCGCTGACCGGGAAAAGGATGGTCCGGCCAGGGCCGGACTGTAGCCTGTAATTGGGCGAAGGAGGGAAAGCTATGGATTATATAACGCGGGACGGGAATGCCGTCTTGTTTGAAAATGCCGGAGAACTGCTGCGTATCGAACCGTGGGGGGAAAACTCCCTGCGGGTCAGAGCGGTGATGATGGGAGAGATTAAGGATACGGATTATGCCCTGCTTCCCCCGAAGGAAACGGAGGCTGATATCCGGATAGAGGATGGATATCACGCCGGCATTACGAATGGAAAAGTGACGGCGAAGTTGGAGGTTGACCAGTGGAAAAAACGCTGCCAGCTCAGCTTTTATAATCAGAAGGGGGAACTCCTTCTGAAAGAGGAAGGGCATGGGGGCGCGCTGAATAACCATTCCAGACACTTTAAGGCAAGGCTGGGCGGGGATTATGAACTGACGGTCACCTTCCATGCAAAGCCGGAAGAAAAGCTGTTCGGTATGGGCCAGTACCAGCAGGAACTTCTGGATGTCAAAAACTGCGTGCTTGAGCTTGCCCACCGTAATTCCCAGGCATCCGTGCCTTTTGTCCTTTCCGATGCCGGCTATGGCTTCCTCTGGCACAATCCGGCGGTGGGTAAGGTAATGTTCGGGAAAAACCTGACCCAATGGCAGGCGGAAAATACGGACCAGATGGATTACTGGATTACGGCCGGGGATACACCCGATGAAATCGAGAGCGCTTATGGCAAAGCAACGGGAACCGTTCCCATGATGCCGGAATACGGTCTGGGCTTCTGGCAGTGCAAGCTGCGCTACTGGAACCAGGAACAGCTTCTGAACGTGGCAAGGGAATACCACAGGAGAAACATTCCGGTAGACGTCATCGTGGTTGATTTCTATCATTGGCCCAAATGCGGCGATTTCCGTTTCGACGAAGCGGATTTTCCTGATCCGAAGGCGATGGTGGAGGAGCTGCGGGAATACGGCATGGAACTCATGGTTTCCATCTGGCCCCAGATCAATCTGACCAGTGAGAATTATGAAGAGATGCGCAAAAGAGGGCTTCTGATTAAAAATGAACGCGGCGTGGAGATCGCCATGCGTTTTGAAGGGGAGAATACCTTCTATGATGCGACCAATCCCAAAGCCAGGGATTATGTATGGAAGCTTTGCAAGAAAAATTATTATGATTACGGGATAAAGGTGTTCTGGCTGGATGAAGCGGAGCCTGAATTCTCGGTATATGATTATGATAATTACCGTTATTATATGGGACCGGTAACCAAAGTGGGCAATATCTACCCCCAGCTGTATGCCAGAACCTTTTACGAGGGGCAGATGGAAGCGGGGATGGAAAGCGCGGTCAACCTGCTGCGCTGCGCATGGGCGGGAAGCCAGAGATACGGCGCCCTTGTATGGTCGGGTGACATTCACAGCGACTGGGAAACCTTCCGCAGACAGCTGTGCGCCGGGCTGAACATGGGAATCGCAGGGATACCCTGGTGGACTACGGATATCGGCGGTTTTTCCGGCGGGAATCCGAAGGATCCGGCGTTCCGGCAGCTTCTGGTACGCTGGTTCCAGTGGGGAACCTTCTGTCCGGTGATGCGGCTGCATGGAGACCGGGTGCCCCAGACGCCGCTTACCCATGCGGATGGATCCCCCACTATGCCCACAGGGGCGGACAATGAAATCTGGAGCTTCGGCGATGTCAATACGCCGATCCTGGAAAAATATATCCGTTTCCGGGAGAAAATGAGACCGTATGTGAGGGAATTAATGAAGGAAGCCCATGAAGAGGGCCGTCCCGTGATCCGTACCATGTTCTATGAATTCCCGGAGGACGGGAAATGCTGGGAGCTTCAGGATCAGTACATGTTCGGCGCAGATATGCTGGTTGCGCCTGTGGTTTATGAAAACGCCTGGGAACGGGAGGTATACCTGCCGGAAGGAACGGTGTGGACCCTGATTTATGACGGAACGAAGTATGAGGGAGGCAGAACGGTAAAGGTGCCGGCGGATATCAGCCGGATCCCTGTATTCCTTCGGGAGGACAGACACGCGGAGTGGATAGGGGAAATTTGATGCTTGGCATCTGCCGTACGGAGCAGGGGGAATATCACGGTAATCGTTCCGGCAGGTCAGGACTGTCTGAACGGTTGCCTGTCATGAAAGGAAAACAGACATGGGAGTGGATTTTGCAGAAAAAAAAGCCCGGATTATGGTATATACCCGGGAAACGACGGCGGAGGAATACCCGGACGGGCTGGCGCGGAGCATCCATCTTGCCTATAGCTTAGATGGGAAAAACTATGAGGCCATGAACGGAAATTACGGGATTTTGTTCGCCAAAGCAGTTTTGAGCGAAGAAGATACCATCTGCCCCAAAGGGGTAAGGGATCCCCGGGTTCTTTCTCTGCAGCTGGGAGGCTTTGTCATTGCGGCCGTCCGGGTCAATGAGGATGGAAGCGCAGATGGGGAAAGTGAAGGGAAGCTGCTGTATTGGACCACTGCGGATTTTAAGGAGTTTAAAGAACTGGGGCTGCTGGACTGCGGGCAGGCGGAGCTTTCCGGGCTTCCCTGTGTGGCATCGCTCCGGGAGGCGTCTGCGGACTCGCTGACGGCTTTTGACGGAAAACTTCCGGAAGGTGCCGTGGCAGGAAATGCGGTGGAGGTAAGCCGCAGCCTGTGTGACAGGGCGGCGCTTTGCTGGAGCAGGCTTACCAGCGTGGGTGTACGGGTGCCGGAACGGATTATGGCCCGTAACGCGGGCGATGTGGAAGCCGTGCGTGCGGCTGTTATGTATTCGGACGGTTCCTCGGCGTTAAAGCAGGTGAAATGGGAAACAGGAGGGATTGATTTTAACAGGCCGGGGACTTACCGCATTGGAGGTACCGTGATAAATGAGCAGTATACGTTTCCCCTGGCCTGCGGCTACGGCGATCCCGTTATTTTCCCCTGGGAAGGACGATATTACTTTATTGCCACGGACGATAACCGGAATGATGTGGGCTTTTATGTAAGGGAGTCGGAGGATGTGGCCGGGCTTTTTAAGGAGGATACGAAACAGCACCTGATCCTTGCGTTGGATGAGGAGAGAGGTTTTGTGCAGACCTTCTGGGCGCCGGAATTTCATGTGATTGGCGGGGAGCTTTATATCCTGTTTGCGGTGAGCGGCACGAAATGGGGGCCTCAGTGCCATCTGATGAAGCTGAAAAAGGGCGGCAGCCTGACGGATCCCGAAAGCTGGGAGGATCCGGTAAGGATCCGGAGGATGGACGGCCGTCCGCTGACGGAAGACGGGATCACGCTGGATATGACGTATCTGAAAACGGGAAAGCGTTCCTATTATATCTGGTCTTACCGCAGGAATATCGGTACGGCGCTGGATACGGGTTCCATGCTGTATATTGCCGCTGTGGACGAGGCCGCTCCCTGGCAGCTTGCCAGTGAACCGGTTCTTCTTTCCAGGCCCCTTTACGGCTGGGAGAACGTGAATCATACGATCAACAATGAAGGGCCGTATGCGTTTACCGCCAATGATAAGATATATCTGACCTATTCGGGAGGGGCGGCGGACGGTTATACCTATGCGCTTGGACTGCTGACGGCGCCGGCCGGAGCGGATTTGCTGGATACCGGAGTCTGGAACAAAGCGGGCACGCCTGTTCTGTCTTACTATTCGGTGGAAGGCGAATACGGGCCTGGACATAATTCCTTTTTTACAGATGCCCAGGGGAATCTGATGATTGCCTATCACGCCGAGGATGCGCTGGATCACCATATCCGCTGTGACGGGATCCGCAGGGTGCATTTTACCATCCAGGGAGAACCGGTATTTGACATGTCGGCACAGCGGGATCTGGATCCGGCGCTTGCAGGAGTGGAGATGGAAGTCGTGGTGGGCTGAGGCTGAAAACGAAGCGGATTTGTACCGGACGGGCCTGCTGCCCGCGGGGAGGAATCCTGGTTTCAGGGGTAGAGGCTTTACCAGGGGAAAATCTTTTCCCCTAGAAGAAAAGGGGGGAGTGCTTTGAGCATAACAACAATAGGAAAAACAGATTGTTTACCGGAAGAAGCCGGCTATGATTCCGGACGTATCCGGGCATTGAATGAACATTTCATCCGGATGATGGAAAGAGGGGAAATAGAAGGAGCCGCTTACTGCATTTCCAGATACGGGAAAGTGATTGCGCAAAACGGAATAGGGCTGGCTCATTATTATGACAAGGACGGTCCCATGCAGCCCGATACTATCCATGGGATTGCCTCTGTTACAAAGACCTTTACGGCGGTGGCCGTGATGAAACTTGTGGAGGATGGCTATACCAGGCTTGATGTGAAGGTGGGCGATATTCTGCCCCAGTTTTCACAAAAGCCCTTTGACGGAATTACCCTGTTTCATTTATTAACCCATACCTCGGGGCTTTCCCCGGATCCGGGATGCTTACCCAATCCCTATTTTGTATCTCCTTGGCAATATATAGAGGAAGCGGCAAAAAACGGGAAGCCGGGAGAAGCGTTCGACTGGCTTACACCTGCCCTGTCCTGCGGAATGAGAAAACAGCCGGGTGAGGAATGGCAGTACTGCAGCTTTGGCTTTGCCGTGTTAGGCGCGGTGATTCAAAAACTCAGCGGGAAGAGGGCGGAGAAATATATAAGCGATATGATTTTATCCCCTTTGGGCCTGAAGGATACTTTTTTCCTGCCGGCGGAACCGGAAAAGCGGAACCGGATTCATTTTATTGATGAGCAGGAGAAGGAAGAGGTGGGAAGTGCGGTAAACGGCGGGGAGGAAGCCGATTCCTTCTGGCAGCAGGTCCCGGAAACGGGGGGAGGGCTTTTTTCCACGCCGGGAGATTTGATCCGTTTTGCAAATATGATGCTTGGAATGGGCCGCTTAGAGGAGGTCCGTATTCTGGGAAGAAAAACGGTGGAAAAGATGACTGCCTCCGCGCTTTCCCATGTTCCCGATAACTGCTGGGACGCCGGGGTGGCTGACCGAAAATACGGGATTGGCTTTGATCGCAGGGAAGGCCCCGGTTTTCTTTATTCGGAAGGGACCTATATGCATGAAGGCGCCGGCTCCTGTTCCCTGGTTATCGATCCTGCGGAGCAGCTTGCCGCCGCGTGGTTCGTGCCGTATCGCCCCGGAGAGTGGTATGCGGAGGGGTTATGGAATGTGAGCAATATTATCTGGTCCGGGTTGTTATAAAGTATTTGATAATATTGTGAGAACAGTTACATTTGGTAAAAGAAGGAGATATCAAAAATGGCAGAAACAATCTATACAGTAGAAAAGGATACAAAAGTACCGTTTAACAATAATGTGGCGTTTTGCGTAGGCACAGGCCGTATGGGTCTGGCGCTGCAGAAGGAATACCAGGAGCAGCTGGCCCTGGTGCAGGAGGAGATCGGATTTTCCCATATCCGCGGCCACGGCCTGTTTTCGGATGATATGGCTATCTATCAGGAGTACACAGACGAAAATGGGAAGAAGTATGCGGAATATAATTTTACCTATCTGGATCTGGTGATGGACAGCTATCGGAAGCTGCATATCCGCCCCTTCCTGGAGCTGGGCTTTATGCCGGAGAAAATGGCATCCGGGGAGCAGACCGTCTTTTACTGGAAAGGAAATGTGACGCCTCCGGAAAGCTATGACGCCTGGTGCGCCCTGGTACAGGCCACGCTGCGGCATCTGATGGACCGCTACGGGGCGCAGGAGGTGACGGGCTGGCCTATCGAGGTATGGAACGAGCCGAACCTTCCCGGCTTCTGGAAGGATGCGGACATGGAGGAGTACTTTAAGCTGTTTGCCCGTACCTTTGCGGCGATCAAGGAAGTTGACGAACGCTTCCGTGTGGGCGGTCCCGCTATCTGCGGCGTGGAGGACGAAAAATGGATCCGCTGCTTTATGGAGTTCTGCCGGAAGGAAAGCATACCGGTGGATTTCGTAACCCGCCATCATTATACGACGGAAGTACCGGAAAAGGACGGTCATTACGGCTATGTTAAGCTGAGGGAGCCGGAGGAGGGCTTTGCCAACCTGCAGACGACCAGGGATATCGTGGACAGCTTTGAGGAATTTCAGGGAATGGAAATCCATATTACGGAGTTCAACACTTCTTACATACCCAACTGCCCTCTGCACGATACCAACCAGAATGCGGCTTATATCGCCGGACAGCTTTCCAGGCTGGGGGATATGAACGAATCCTATTCCTACTGGACCTTCGGGGATATTTTCGAAGAGCAGGGCGTTCCTTTTACCCCTTTCCACGGCGGTTTCGGTCTGGTGGCAAACGGCGGGATCCCCAAGCCTACCTTCTGGACCTTCAAATTCTTTAAGGATTTGCAGGGAACCTGCGTACACCGTTCGGATGACGCGGTGGTGGTAAGGACAGAGGACGGCAGCTACAGAGGTATCGCCTGGAACCGGACGATGGAGGGATGCGGAGAGGACAGGGGCTTTACGTTCCGCCTGCCCATGGACGTTTCCGAAGAAAAGGAATACACAATTCTGAAAAAGACGGTGGACGAAGTGACCTGTAATCCGCTGAAGCTGTGGCATGCCATGGGAGAGCCGTCAAGCCTTACCGAAAAACAGAAAAAGCTGCTGAAGGAAGGCGCGCGCCCGTTTGTGGAAGCGGACAGGAAGAAGCTTACGGACGGAGAGGCGGAGGTCTGTCTGACGGTTCGGGAGAATGGAGTGGTTTATTTCGAGGTATCTGCGGTGAAGGCCGGAGGAGACAGAGGATATTGTTATAAAAGAGTGATTGGCAAATAGGCGGTATGCCGCAAAAGGAGATATACCGCCAAAAGGAGGCATGTTTCCAGGAGGGGACAGGTATATGGGCAAAATAACAGTTCGTACAGAAAAGAAAAGATTTCCGATCGCCCCCAATCTGTATGGTATTTTTTTCGAAGATATCAACAGAGCGGGAGACGGCGGGTTATATCCGGAGCTTCTCAGGAACAGAAGCTTTGAAGATTCCATTGAGCCGAAGGACTGCCGCACGGGGCAGGATGGCTATGCCCTCGTCAGCAGGGCAGGCTGGAGAGATGAATTTAATCATGGGGAAGGGCTTTCCCGGTGGGTCAGGAAAAACGGGACGCCGTATACTCCCATTCCGGCCTGGTACACAAATCACGCCCAGATGGCTCTGGACAGAAACGATACCCTGAATCCGCACAGACAGGTATCTCTCGCCGTTTCTTTTGAAGAGGGCGGCGAGCTGTATAATACCGGCTTTTGCGGAATCGCCCCGAAGGCAGGGGAAAAATATCTGTTTTATATGTTTGCCAGGACGGAGGCCCCGGTAAAAATAAGGGTTTCCGTGGAAGAAGACGGGCACGAATTCGGAGGCATGGATTTTCTTCTGGAGGGCGGCGGCTATGTACGGTATGACGGAAGCTTTACGGCGGAAGGGGACGGCAGGAACGCCAGGCTGGTTATCCGCTGCCCGGAAGGGGGGAAAGTGAATTTCGGCTTCTGTTCCCTGATGCCGGAGGATACCTATATGGGACATGGCCTGCGCAGGGATCTGGTGGAAAAGCTGAGAGATATGAATCCCCGCTTCCTCCGTTTCCCCGGCGGCTGTATTGTGGAAGGTTTTTCCCCGGAAACAGCCATGCAGTTTAAAAATGTGGTGGGACCTGTCTGGGAACGGCCCGGACATCAGCTGATGTGGCATTACCGCAGCTATAACGGGCTGGGATTCCATGAATATCTGCAGCTGTGTGAGGATCTGGACATGGAACCGCTGTATGTGTGCAACTGCGGCATGACCTGCCAGGGAAGGTCGCCTGAATTTTTCGAAGGGGAAGAGCTGGCATCCATGCTTCAGGATACGCTGGATGCGATCGAATATGCCGTGGGTGACAAAACCTCCCGATGGGGAAGCCTGCGGGCAAAAATGGGGCATCCGGAGCCATTCCGCCTTACCTATATCGAAATCGGGAATGAAAATTCGGGTCCTGCCTATGAAGCGCGTTATCAAATGTTTTATGATGCCATCAGAGCACGGTATCCCCATATCCGCCTGATAGCCAATACGCATCTGGAAGAGCAGGGGCTGGGTGCGGATATCGTGGATGAGCATTATTACAGCACGGCGGAATTCTTTGCGGAAAATGTAAATTTCTATGATAAGTATGACCGGAAGAAACCGAAAATTTTTCTGGGTGAGCTGGCGGTAGTCCGGGGCTGGGTAGGGCAGCTGTACGGGGCTTTGGGAGAAGCGGCCTTCCTGGTTGGCATGGAACGCAACCAGGATGTGGTGGAGCTGGCTTCCTATGCGCCGCTTCTTGAAAATGTGGATTACAACGCATGGTTCCCTAACCTGATCCGGTTTAATAACCGGGAAAGCATAGCGATCCCAACCTATTATGTCTGGAAAATGTTCGGAAACAACCGCGGTGAGAATGTGGTGGAGGCGGATGTGGAAACCGGAACTTTGTACCGGCCGGTAAAGGGCATGGCCTCCCTGATGGGACAGGCGGGCCTGCGTTACAGAAATGCTTCCTGGAACAAAACGCCTGTGGGGATTTCTCACGAACTGATGGGAAGAGTGAAGGAAGAAGAAGGAGTTAGCCGTATTCTGCCGCCGGATGAAGAACAGAGGGCGGAAGCGGAAACGCTTCACCGGGTGGATAAGGACAGAGTCTTTGTCGTATTTGGGGAAGAGCAGGTTACCTCCGGGGTTTTTGACATCGAAATCTATGCGGAAGAGGGAAGGGAGATCTGCCTGGGCGTATACAGCGGCCGTATGCC
This sequence comes from Lachnospiraceae bacterium, assembly GCA_022845955.1. Lineage (GTDB taxonomy): Bacteria > Bacillota > Clostridia > Lachnospirales > Lachnospiraceae > Eisenbergiella. The sequence goes on along the minus strand of AP025576.1, from coordinate 4,504,710 downwards.
GAAGGAGGTCTATATGGCAGATGAAACCCATCCGCCGAAAGAATGGAATGCAGCCAATGTGAAGCCCTTTCTCTGGACGCTGGAAAAGGGGATAAGCACCTTCCGTGAACAGAAGTTTCCCAGTGACAGGAACCTGGATGAGGAGCGTAAGGCAGAGCTTCGTTACGGGGAATTTAACCATTTCCGGTATGAGGCGGATGGAAAGCAGATGAAGCTGTATGTGAACGGAGAATGCATCCATCAGGTGGATGTGCCCAGCTTCCCCTCTTTATCGTCCGTAGTCTGTGACTCTCCCAAAGAGGTGATTCTCAAAATAGTGAATATGTCGCCGGAGGAGGACGCGGTGGAAATTTCGCTGGACTGTGAAGTGGAGGATGCCTATGAGGTCATTCTGCTCACCGGTGAAAAGCAGGCGGAAAACAGCTTTGAGGAACCGGAAAAGGTACATGATGTGGTACAGAACCATTCGGGGGCATCGTCCCATTTTTATTACGGGGCGCCGGCGTACTCGGTGAATGTGCTAAGGCTTGCTAAAATACAGGTGCAGTAAGGAATTGTGGATCAGGGCTGTTGCCGGAATTAAAAAATTCCGGCAGCAGCCCTGAAGTTTTTTTGTAAAAAGACCGATAAAAAACATAGAAAGAGAACACAAAAGCAGGGGTGGTAACCGGCTTTCATTACAATTGGGGAGACACCGCATATAAAAAATGGTACAATAACCCTGATACAGCCGCCTGCGGAAGAGATACTGCTTACCGCATATCCGTAAGGCGCGGCCGCATCCGGATTGGGGGATGATGAGTTTGGCGGCGGGCTGATGAGAAGGGAGGGGGAAAGGGTGAAGATAAAGCATCCATGGTATATGACGCTTTTGCAGTATTATATTCTGATATTGCTGGTGCCAATGTTTGTAATCCTGTTTTTGGGGCTGCTCAGCATCTACCTTGTAAGATCCGAAGTGATAACGGCCAACAGAATTATCGTGGAACAGTTCCGGCAGGAAATCAGTACAAAGCTGGAAGAATTTCAGCAGTATAATATTTTTGTCCAGCAGGAAGAGTCTTTGATCAGCCTGGAGCTGAAGGACGGACGTCTGGATGCCCTGCAAAGGTATCAGCTGATCCAGATGAATAAGAATCTTTCCAAGGTCATACTGACGAATCATATGGTTGCGGACTATCTGATTTATATGCCGGATCAGATGCTGATATATTCGAATGGCTACTATTATGTGAATGACATGGAAGACTACAGGATGGAAGCCCTGTTTACAGAGATTCCGGATTACCAGAATCTGTTTGAAGAAACGTATCATTCGGCGTTGGTGACCATCTATCAGGATCAGCAGATTAAAGATATTCTGTACATTGACACGATGAAAGGCGCTTTATATAAAAATAAAGGGTATCAGTTTATCCTGAGGCTGGATTTGGAGCGGTGGAATCAGTTTATCTCACAGATTTTCAGCAGCAGTGAATTTACCTTTGCCGCCATTATAGATACGGATACGCAGGAGCCGGTCTACGTCAGTGATCCGGTATTTTATCAGACATTACAGGATAAGGGCATCCGTACCTTTGAAAACGGGGAGTATTTATCCGTGCAGCATCACAAAGATTATTACTGTTATGGCCTGGAGGGTGAGAAAAATAAGCTGAAATATGTCCTGCTGATGAATACGGGGGAGATTTTTAAAGCGACGGATAAAATGAATATGCTCATTATGGCAAGTTTCCTGTTTGCCATAGGGACAACGATACTGATATTCCGCGTTATCCGGCTGAAGGAGTATAATTCAATAGCAACCACCATTGCGTTGCTGGATGAAGAGAAACTGTCGGCTTCGGGGAACAATATTTTCGGTTCATTTTATTCGATAATTTCAAAACTGCTGACGGATAAAAAAAGCCTGGAGCGGTCCATGCATAACAGCGAGGAATATCTGCAGAGGTATTTTTTAATGAAGCTGCTGATGCAGAAAACGGAGGACAGGAAGGCGTATGCGGATATTCTGGAGAGTTACCATGTTTGTTTTGCGTACAGCTGCATCAGGGTGCTGCTGTTTTACCATGTCCCGCAATTGGAGGAGATTGATACACAGTCCGTTTGTGAGGAATTTCATTTGGCTGTAAAAAGAGAAATGGAAGCGAAATATGGCGCGGATAAAGAGATGTATTCGCTGTGGATGAACGGTATGCTTGTTTTGATCCTGAATTATGATAGTTTGGCTGAGGAGAATTCCGTCCTGATAAATAAATTGTATCATTTCAGAAAGAAGCTGCAAAAGGAAGGGATAATATGTACGCTGAGCAGAGAAAAGGAGAACTTCCAACAGTTAAAAAATGCATATGATGAGGCCATGGAGGCTATGGAACAGTGCCTTCTGGAAACTATCAATTTTAAAGAATATCATGAATACCCCAAAAGCCCTTATACAAAGCATGGTAAATATTATCAGTATGAAGCAAATTTCAAACGCGCCCTGGAGGAAGGAAGCTTCAGGAACGCAGAGGTGATTCTGAATAATATGTTTGTGCTGCTGAAGGAAAGCTTTTTCAGCAATCCTTATGATGTTAAGTGTAAATTATATGGGATCTTCAATATTATTATGGGGGAGCTGTCCGTCAGGCCGGAGTACAGCGAAGAGCTCAGGTTTGCTTATGATAAATTAAAGGAAGAACAGAGCATACCGGGGCTGGAGCAGAACATTGAGGACATGCTGCACTTTTTTGCGGATACCGAAGATCGGGAGGACGCCAATAAAAACGGCTTTAACCAGAGGGTGGAAGCTTATGTGGAAAAAAATTACGCACAGGTTTCGTTGTCTGTCGGGATGATTGCAGATACCTTTGGCCTTGAAATGTCGAGCCTGTCGAAGCGTTTTAAAAAAGAATGGGGAATCAATATTTCCGATTATATCCAGATGGTGCGGCTGAAAAAGGCAAAGGAAATGCTGCCGAATGATAAATATACCATAAAGATGATTGCAGAGCAGTGCGGTTATGTGAATTCCGACGTGTTCATCCGGGCATTTAAGCGCTATGAAGGAATTACGCCCGGTAAATACCGGAGCCGTATCAAAATCGGACATTGTCCGGAGGGGAAACACCCGGAAAACCAAAGTATCCGTGACGACCGGGAAAATAATGACGGCGTAGAAAAATAAGACGATGTGCAAAAAAAGACTCGGATTTGAGCAGAAAAACTCACTTAAATCACGAAGTCTTTTTTTCTGTATCGTCATATTTTGAAATTTGTGTATTTTCAGAGGAATTGTTATCCGGTGATATCTATGATACCGTTTGTATATGACGTGGACGTCCGTTACGTTGAGCCAAACGAAAACAGGTACCCTGAAAATGAAAAACAGGAGGTAGTTTATGAAGCTGAAAAAGTGTATTGCCATGTTACTGGTATTTGGGCTGCTGACCGGGGCGGCTGCGTGTGCAAAGGAACAGAACAATGGGGCGGAACCCACGGCAGGCGGGGAAAAAGCTGCGGAAACGGTACAGACGGAAGAGGCGGCAAAAGAAAATACCGGCGAGACAATCAAGGAATTTTCGTACTGGCTTCCGCTGCATCCGGTAACAGCCAAGGCTGTTACGGATCTTAACGATCATCCCGGCGCGCTGCGTCTGGAGGAACAGACCGGAATCCATGTGGACTATATAAATCCGCCGGTAGGACAGGAACTGGAGCAGATGAACCTTCTGCTGGCTTCAGGAACCAATATGCCGGATCTGTTCCGGTTTGATCTTGTCACCAATTATCGCGGCGGCGTGGAAGGGGCGCTGGCGGACGGGGTGATTTTGGACGCCACCAAGCTGATTGAAGAGAATGCACCTAATTTTATGGGATATATCAACAGCAACGAGGATCTGAAACGGGGCGCTTATACGGATAATGGGGTGCTGGCTTATTTCGGGGCGACCATACCCGGAGATGAGATGCGGGGCCTGCCCTTTAATGGGCCGATGGTAAATAAAACCATGCTGGATAAAGCGGGTTTGGAGGTTCCGGTTACGATTGCGGACTGGGAAGAGATGCTGGCAGCCTTTAAAGATATGGGAGTTCAGATACCCTTCAGCTTTGGATGTGACAATCAATTCGGCGGTCTGGCAGGCGCTTTTTCCGGAGCGTATGGAGTGCCGGCGGGCTCCCAGTTCATGAATGAAAACGGAACGGTAAAATTTGGCCCGCTTCAGGACGGTTATAAAGAGTTTTTGATTACCTTCCATAAATGGTATGAAAACGGATGGCTGGATCCGGATTTCCTGTCCAAGAAGCAGGGGAAGGAAGTACGTACGGATTTTGATGCGGGATTGATGGGAGCTTCTGTTTTACACATAAACAGCGTACTTTCCGCACCGGCTATGTCGGTACAGAAAGGCAATGAAGAAGCGGTGGCTATACCGGTGCCTTATCCTGTACTCAAGGAAGGAGACAGAACCCATTTCCGTCACCACGTAAAGGATTTTAATGACACCAGCTGCTTTATTTCTTCCACAGCGAAGGATCCGGTAACCATAATCAAATGGGTGGATTATTTGTACAGCCCGGAAGGAATCCTTGAAATCTCTTGGGGACCCAAGGGGGATGAACGGTTTGAGGATACCTACTACATAGATGAAAACGGAGAGAAAAGGCAGACCGATTTTGTGACAAAGAATCCGGATGGCCTGACCATGGATGAGGTTTTGAGACAATACCTGTTACGTGATACGGCTATGGTCTGGGATTGGGAAAACCAGTCTCTGATGTATGAAGACCCCAGGCTGCAGGCGGGATGGTCTGTTTGGGGGGATACGGCAGATTTTGATTATGAGATGCCCCAGACGCTTACGATGACAGCAGAGGAAAATGACGAATACAGTAAAATTATGGGCGATGTTAAAACCTATGTAAACGAAATGTCGGCGAAGTTTATCATGGGGATTGAACCGCTTGACAATTACGGCACATTTTTAGAGACTCTTGAAAAAATGAATGTCAGCAGAGCAACCGAAATTCAGCAGGCAGCTTTAGATCGTTATTTGGAAAGATAATTTTAAAGCAAAAGGCGTAAAATACCGGAAAGGATGTGTATGGATTTTACGCCTTTTTTCTAAATAATGTCAGGAAGGCTGGGGTGAGCATGATAAGAGAAAAGAAACGAAAAAAGGCAGGGCAGAAAGGCGGGGGCTTTCTGCACAAAATTGTTATGGATTACAAAAAGCATACGATTATTTATTGGATGCTGGTGCCGGTGATTTTATATTACATTCTGTTTCATTATGTGCCGATGGGAGGGCTGGTAATTGCTTTTAAGGATTATCGGCCGGCCAGAGGGATTCTGAACAGCGCATGGGTGGGGCTTGAGCATTTCAGGACTTTTTTTTCCAGTTATTACTTTTGGAGCCTTCTGAGAAATACCCTGACCATAAGCATTTCGTCTTTGGTTTTTGGCTTTCCGGCGCCGATTATTCTGGCAATCCTGATCAACGAGCTAAGACAGAAACGATTCAAAAAAATGGTTCAGACCGTTACTTATATGCCCCATTTTATATCTACGGTAGTCATTGCAGGTCTGGTGGTGGATATGGTTTCCACGGACGGCGTTATTACAAACATACTGGCTTTTTTTGGCATGAAGCCGCATAATCTGCTGACGGTAGGGCGTTTATTTGCCCCTATCTATGTACTGAGTGATATCTGGCAGAACATAGGCTGGGGAACTATCATCTATCTGGCGGCGCTGACTGGTATTTCCATGGAATTATATGAAGCCGCGGAGATAGACGGAGCAGGGCGTTTCAGGAAAATCATCAATGTTACGCTTCCCGGAATCACACCTACCATCGTAACCCTTTTGATTATGAGGGTGGGGGCGATTATGACAGTGGGATGGGAAAAAATTGTGCTGCTGTATAATCCGGCTATTTTTGATCAGGCGGATGTCATTTCTTCCTTTGTATACAGGAATGGTTTGCTGAATGCAAATTACAGCTATTCTGCGGCGGTGGGCCTGTTTAATTCCATCATCAATGCCATTTTGCTTTTTCTGGCTAATTTTGTCAGCAAAAAGCTGAACGAAACTAGTTTGTGGTAAAGCACGGAAAGGCTGATGAGTGATGAAAAAGAAAATAGCAATATTCGATATTGTACTGATAGTATTTTTGACTGTTTTGTGTGTTATCACCATATACCCGGTAGTGTATGTCCTGTTTGGTTCCCTCAGCGACCCTCTGCTTTTGGAACATCAGAAGGGGATTCTATACAAACCCCTTGGATTTTCCCTGGAGGCATACAAACTTGTTCTTAGGAATCCCTCCATTGCCACCGGATACCGCAACACGTTGTTTTATGTATGCGCAGGAACTGTAATTAATATGCTCATGACCATACTGGGCGCTTTTGCACTTACGAGAAAAGACTTATATATAAAAAAGTTCGTCCTGATTCTCGTTATTTTTACCATGCAGTTCGGAGGCGGTCTGATTCCCACTTATATTGTTGTGAATAAAGTGCTGGGAGAGTCGGTTTGGACACAGCTTCTGCCGGGGGCTGTGGCGACGGCTAACCTGATAATTATGAGAACGGGATTTATGTCAATTCCGGACAGCCTGGAGGAGTCGGCAAAAATAGACGGCGCCAGTGACTGGTCCGTACTTACCAAAATAGTACTGCCGCTTTCCAAATCCACCCTGGCGGTCATCGCCCTGTATTACGGAGTGGCACACTGGAATCAATGGTTCCAGGCGTCTGTTTATCTGCGGGACAGGGAGCTGTTCCCCCTACAGCTGTTCCTCAGAGAGATTTTGCTGCAGAACCAGGTGGAGGAGACTGTTGTGGGCGTGGCGTCCGGTCTGACGGCCAATATGGAGGATGTGGTGAAATATGCAACGGTTATGGTGGCAATCGTACCGGTTCTGTGTGTTTATCCGTTCCTGCAGAAATATTTTGTAAAGGGAGTTATGGTTGGAGCGGTGAAGGGCTGATGCGGCATGAAAGCGGGAGGAGTAAGGGATGGGAAAGAGTGAAAAAGAGGAAAACAGGAGATCGCGTCCGGACATTCTTTTTCTGATGACGGATGAACAGAAGCTGGATACCTTTGGGTATAATAACCCGGTGGTAAAAACCCCCTGCCTGGATGCGCTGATTAAGGACAGTATTTTTTTTACCAATGCTTACTGTTCAAATCCTTCCTGTATTCCGTCCCGTGCTGCGATTGCCACCGGAAAATATCCCACGGTATGCAGATGCCCCACCTATATCTCCAGACTGCCGGAGGAGGAAACCACCTTTATGACCGGACTTCAGGAGGCAGGATATTGGACGGCATCGGTGGGAAAGCAGCATTTCGCACATTCCCGGATCGCCCACGGCTACGATTTTGAAATAATTGTGGACGGGCATTCCCCTCTCGGGGTCCCGGAAGAAATCGCGCCCTATCTTGATTTTTTGAAAAAAGAGGGGGTTGACGGGCGGGAATGCAGCGATGACAGCCTGATTCTTGGCGGAACGTGGAAGGAGAAGGAGAGCTGCCATATCGACAGTTTTGTGGGGCAGGAAGGGAGAAAATGCCTGGAGCATTATCTGGATGGGAAGGAAAGCGGGGAGAGGCCCTGGTTTGTAACCATTTCCTTTCCCGGACCGCATATGCCCTATGACTGCGAGGGTACTTCCTATGCCGGTAATTACCGGCTGGAGGATATGGACAGACCGGAATCCGGTGAGGCTGATTTAAGCCGGAAGCCGCCCCATTTCAGGAAGCTGAATCCAAAAGCTTATATAGACCGGTATCCGGACGAGCTGTTTCGCAGGACGAAGCGTTCCTATTATGCGAATATGTCGCTGATTGACGGCCAGATCGGTCAGATTGTCAGGGTTTTGAAGGAACGAAACCGGTATGACACGACAATGATCATCTATACCACGGATCACGGAGATTTCATGGGAGAATTCGGAATGGTATCCAAGGCCCAGTATCTGAGTGAAAGCCTGATGCATGTTCCCTTGTTTGTGAAGCCGCCCATAAAGGGGTTTGCAGGATATGAGGTGCAGGATTATGTCACGAATATCGATATTGCCTCCACCTGCCTAAGCGCTGCGGGGGCTGCCGATAAGCTGACTGCGGATATGGAAAATCATCCTTACAGCCGGTATTGGACAGGGGAGCCTGTGGAAGCGCGCGGCTATATTTTTATGGAAGCCCACAATATGAAGGCAGTGATTGAGAACGGAATTAAAACTATTTATTACGCCGAACGTGATTATGGGGAATTATATGATTTAAGTAAAGATCCGCTGGAGCGGGTAAATCTGTGGGAAGATGAAAACTATCAAACATATAAGGCAAAAGCGCTGGGAAGGATCATTGACCGGATGTTCCGGTTTTTACCGGAAGCCTCTGTAAAATGGAATACGAATGCACCGGATATTTAGGGGGGATGATTTTGAGACAAATCAGTATTACGCCGGAAGTTATCAGAAATTCCAAACTGCAGGATGCGGCGGCCTGTATCAGGGAAGTATTGGAGAATGCGGAGGATGACACCCGTATTTTATTTGAGAACGCAGACTATGATTTGAAAACCGGATATGCGTATCAGGATACCTTTTTTATTTCAAACAATGATTCAGGAGTAAAGAGCGCGGCATTTTATGTAACGAATAAAAAGAATATCATCATAGACGGCTGCGGTTCACGGCTGCATGGCATAGGCAGGATTCTGCCTTTTTACATAAGCGGATGTGAAAATGTAGTGATCCAAAATTTTGAAATCGATTATAAACGTCCGTTTGCCAGTCAGGGAAAAATCCTGGAGACATCACCGGATTCGGTAACTTTAAAAATAGACCGTTCGGAATTTCCCTATGTGGTGCGGAATGGGGCCATCCGGTTTACCGGGGAAAACTACGACAGCAGCTATGTGCTGGGAATGCTGGAATTTGAAGAAAAGGAAAAAAGACCCGCGGCGGATGTCTTTGATTATGGGGTGGACGCAGGCTTGTGCGCCCGGGAAGTGCAGGAGGGGATCGTGGAACTGGCTTATCCTTTTTCCAGGCAGCCGTCGGCAGGAAATATCCTTACCATAAAGCATGAAAAGCGTCTGGTTCCGGCAATCGTGATAGATCGGTGCGAGAAGGTGCTGGTGGAGGATGTATGGATCAAACATGCGGGAACAATGGGGATTGTTGCGCAGCTGAGCAGGGATATTACCGTGAACAGGGTTGGAATTTATCCGGATCCTTGTTCACAGCGGGTTTTTTCCGTAAATGCGGATGCCTTGCACTTTGTGAACTGCGGGGGGACGATTACGGTGCAGGACGGCAGGTTTGAAAGTATGTTTGATGATGTTATCAACGTACACGGTAATTATCTGCGGGTGGACAAAGTGCTTGATGAACGGCATATTGTTGTGGAAGTCCCTCATTTTCAGCAGGAAGGATTTTTCCCTGTAAGGAAGGAAAACCGGATAACTGTCTGTGATCAGATGTCAATGCTTAAGCAGGGGCAGGCTGCAGTAAAGGAATTCCGGGCTATCAATAAAAAATATGGGGAACTGGAATTGGAGGAGCCGTATCCTTTTCAACAGGGGAAGAGCTGCTGTATCGATCCGTCCGACTGGTATCCGGAGGTGGTATTTCGGCGAAACAGATGCGGAAGGAACCGGGCGAGGGGACTTATTCTTACCTCGGAGAGGAAAATGGTGATAGAAGATAATGAGATAGACAGTGAAGGCTCCTGTATAAAAGTGAACAGCGATATGAAAAACTGGTTTGAGTCCGGTGCGATCAGTCAGCTGGTGATCAGGAACAACCGGCTGATAAGACATAATCAGGTCAATTGGGGAAAAGCCGTCATTGATGTGGATCCGGGAATGTGCAGGCTGGAGGAGGACAGAGCGTTTCACGGAGAAATAATCATCGAAAACAATGACATTTTTTTGAAAAACACCCCGCTTTTTTGGGGATACAGTCTCAGGAAGCTGATACTGCGAAACAACAGGATCTGTCTTGAACAGGGGGCGGTTTCGTCTGAGGCGTCGGATTATGTTTTAACCCATCATGTGGGAAGCGTCCGGACGGAAGGGAACACATTCTGTGAAAGAAGGGAAACAGGGGGCGGGAATGAAAAGACCTAATATATTATTTGCACTGGCGGATGATGCGTCGCATTTTGGATTCTATGGGCATGAACTGGTGGACACGCCGTGTATCGATCAGCTGGCGCGGGAAGGCGTGGTGTTTCATAATGCCTTTACCACCAATCCCAAATGCGCGCCGTCCAGAGCCAGTATTCTGACAGGATGCCATACGTGGCAGCTGGAATCGGCCTGTACGCATTTCTGCCGGTTTCCGCCGTCCAGGCTGCTGTATCCGGATCTGCTGGAGGAAGCCGGGTATCTTGTGGGGTTTACCGGAAAGGGCTGGGGCCCCGGAGATTACATAAATACAGGATATCAACGGAATCCGGCGGGAACCGAATACAATGAAAAAACACTGCAGCCGCCGGAAGGAACCTGTATTTCCAATACGGATTATGCAGCTGATTTTGCAGCTTTTCTTGCAGACAGGAAGCCGGAACAGCCGTTTTGCTTCTGGTATGGCTGCCGGGAACCGCACCGGGCCTATACGGAAGGCGAGGGCATCCGATATGGGAAGGATCCGGATAAGGTGAAGATACCTATGTACCTTCCTGATTGTGATACGGTTCGGCGGGATTTTTGTGATTATGCCTATGAGATCGACTGGTTTGACAGGCAGCTTTATCGGATGGTGCGGCAGGTAAAAGAGATAGGAGAATATGAAAATACCATCTTTGTTGTTACCTCGGATAACGGCTGTCCCTTTCCAAGAGTTAAGGGGCAGATGTATGAACAGGATCTTCGTCTCCCGCTCAGCATCACCTGGACCGGTGCGGTCAAAGGCGGGAGGCAGGTTTCTGATATTGTAAGCTTTATTGACTTTGCCCCCACCTTCCTGGAGGCGGCAGGCGTCAGCATACCGGAGGAGTTTTGCGGAAAAAGTCTGATGGATATTCTGGGGACGGATAAGGAAGGAATCGTGAATCCGGACAGGAACAGGGCTTTTATGGGAAGAGAGCGGCATGATATGGGACGTTATCAGGATAAAGGCTATCCTGTGCGTTGTATCCGCACGCCCCGGTATCTGTATATCCGCAACTATCATCCATGGTTATGTCCCGCCGGGAATCCGGAAACAGGCTATACCAACTGTGATCCCTCTCCTACAAAAAGGGAAATCCTTCACCGGCATGCAGAAAACGAGAATATGTACTATAATCTGTCCTTTGGATTACGGCCGGCGGAAGAGCTGTTTGACATTATAAAAGATCCGGAATGTATGGAAAACCTGGCGGAAAACCCCAATTATCGGTCGGTAAAGAAACAGCTGAAACAGGAATTGGACGACGAACTGCTCAAAACAGGGGATCCGCGCATCAGGGGAGAAGGCGATATCTTTGATACCTATGCATACGTGGGGAATCCGCCTCATAAATGGAGCCTGCTGGAGGAAAACTATAATGCCTGGCTGCGTGAGGAGCAGAAGAAGAGAGGCAGGTAAAGTGATTACCAGGCCTTCGGTGTGAACGGACCGAAGGCCTGGTTTTATGCAATCACAAATAGGTTACCTTGCCTTCCTCATAAAATCCCCTGGCCGCCGGCTCCTCATCCGCTTCTCCTACTGCGATGACAGCTAACGGCATACTGGAAACGGAAAGAAGCGCCTGCAGCTGCTTTACCCGATCCATTACCGGGTAACAGCCGCACCAGCAGGTTCCATAACCAAGCTCCCGGGCCTGGAGAAGCAGGTTCTGGATGGCGGCTCCGCAGTCCTGGGGCCAGAAGCCGGGGCAGATGGATTCCTGCAGATCGGGCCTGCCGCAGACAACGATTGCCAGGGATGCGGTCTTTAACATCTGCGTATGAGGGTGGATTGCCGTGATTTTTTCCTGTATTTCTTCCGATTCCACCACAACGAATTCCCAGGGACGGGTATTGCAGGCGCTGGGAGCCATCATAGCCGCCTCCAGCAGGAGCCGGATATGTTCTTTGGGGATAACACTCCCTTTTTTGTATTTTCGGATACTTCTCCGTGAACGTATGGCATCTGAAGTGTTCATATGCGTTCCTCCTTTATTTTCGCAGACAGCGGGACGGACACCTCTGTGCTTCTGCCCGGCGGCTGCCGGATGACCTGCGGCCTGCGGCGGTTCGTTTACTTTATAGATATACGGCATGGAATCAGAAATAATGCTCATAAACCCGGTTCCGCCGCTGCAGCTCTTCGTCTCCAAGCTTCTGCGCCTCATCAATTTCATATACGCCGAAGGTTTCATAGAGACGTTCACAAGGCTCCGCTTCCACAAAGGTACACCAGGGCAGCCAGTGATACTGGCTTCTCATTTTCTGGGTGAAGAAATTGCCGCTTTCATGTCCCAGGCCGGGCATACTATAACCGCAGCTTCCGTCAATGTCATTGGACTGCCTTGTGTTCTTATGCAGGAACTCGGCAAAATCCAGATAATGACTGTCCTTTGTCAGAAGATACAGCCTGTAATAGGTATAGGAGCAGGCGGCCATATAGACATCGGCGCCGCCGCCGATGGTAATAATGCTCTGCCCGCTGATGGAATACCGGTTGAAGGGGTGCTTGGGCCATGGAGTAACTACGGGGAAGGTCCAGGCATAGGTCCAGGTTTCGGTATAATCCGCGGCACCTACGGCCCCCTCCAGCCAGTGCGGATCTCCGGTCAAATCATAAAGGGACAGGAAGCCGAACAGGGCATAAATACCGGCTTCTTTGTCCTGGATATCCGTGTTGTCACAGGTGCCGCCCCGGTATTCCATATTCCGGTAAGCGTTTTCAAAGGACCATTCCCCGGCTTTCAGGGCGGCAGCCTTGTATCTCTCGTCACCGGTAACCAGATGCAGCTGAACCAGGAAACGGATCACGCTGGGGGTATTGGACTTGGAATCCATGCGTATGGAACCGTCGGTGTAATAAGCACGGTAGAAGCTGCCGTCGCTGTTCTGGATATTCACCAGCCAGTCGCCTGTTTTGATGCTAAAGTCCAGCCAGGAGGGCTGTTCCTCCCCGCGCTTATGCAGATAAACATAAGAATCCAGAATCGCCTCCACCCCGTCCGCGAGCATACGGGTATAGTGCGGATAAGGCTCAAACCCTTTTATGGTGGGATTGTAGCACATCTGGGGCAGACCGGATGGCGTCATGGCAGTCCTGACCCAGAAATCAAGGATGCAAAAGCCTTTCTGTCTGGCCTCCGGAAGATTTTCCCTGTCTCCGTAACGAAGTAGCAGTCCGCCGATTCCCGGCTGCTGCCCCACAAAGCCGAACTGGAAGGACACGGACGAAATATCCATGTCAGGAAGCTGGCAGGCGAAAGGAAGCCCATAGGAATCACCGTACTTACGGGTATATTTATTAAAGATTTCCATGCAGTTGCGGTAATGCTGTTTATTGTCCACACAGAAAAGTCTGTCCCGTAATCGGCTGTAGGTAATGCGCCAGATATCCCGCATCATTTCCTGGAAGCTTTCATGGCGGCCGAAGTTTATGGCAACGGAATAAGACTGTTCAAAACCGGGGGTGACGGGATGGTTTATGCGCCGGAAGGTCATAACCTTATTCTCATAGTCCAGTCCGTCGTACACATTCTTCACAGGGGTCTGGCCGTCACAGCCCGGATATACATAATCAATGGAAAGACCGTCAACCGGTGTGGGGATATCCTTCCGGACTGCGTAGCCATAATACAGATAATTGAGAGTTCGGCTTTCGGGTCTGCTCATACCTACGGAACCGATGGTAAAACAGGGGTCCGTGTTATTTTCCGACTGCTCGATATCCTGATTACGCATAGTCACGTCCGCAGCCCAACGGGAAAGGGACACCATTTCACCGCCGGCGGTATGATGCATGGCGAACAGAGGAAGGGCGCAGCGGGTTTCCAGCATCCAGAAATATTCGCAGTCCAAATCCTTCCCCATCCTGTCCGAGGGGGCAAATTCATTCTGTTTGTACCAGACGCCCGGTGCGAAGCATTCATAATCCTTGGGATTATCCGATGCGGTAAGGGTTAATGAAAATTTGCTGGAAAAGCCCAAATCATCTCCGGCTTCCACAACCCTGACACTGCGGCTTAAGCGGAACCCTTCCCCTTTCGTTTCATAAGTATCCGTAAAGGCAAAGGCGGAGCCGGAAGGCACGCGAAGCGTTCCTGAGGCAAGCAGCCGTCCGTCCGAACATTCTGCCGTTTCATAAGGCGCGTCATAAAATTCACTGACTGCAAATGGGGTCTTTACCGTAAGGAACATGGGACGTCTGTTGTAATACAGCAGCTCTTTGTCCTTATGTACCTCAATCCCTCCGTCCCGGAAGGATAAACGGTAATCCTGATAATGAATTTCCATGGGAAATACCTCCTGTAATCTATACTAAAATAGGAACTGTAATGACCGCAGAAAACGCAATTCGTATCCGTAAAAAACCATTACAGCGGGGTGGTGCCGCATGGCCTTTCTTCCGAATCCGTAAGGCGGCAAAACAATTGCTCTAAAAGTATTATAGTAGGGAAAGGCATTGGCCTCAATGGAGTATCTTAGCCGGAATGATACAAAAATGTATTATCTTGTCTTGCGGATCACGTTTTATGGGGGAGACACAATTACCGTGTGGTCAATGGGTCTTTCGAAATAGCCCTGTCGGACGATCGGGTACGCTTCCCGGGACGTCCTTCCGGTATAAGAAGTAGGGAAATCCTTGCCTGATAAGAAGAAGATCAATCGGCGGCCACCCGGTTTTTTCCGTCCCTTTTCCCCTGGTACATAAGCTGATCTGCCCGTTCCAGGAGGGAGGCCGCCGTGTCGCCCCTGCGCACTACGGTTATTCCTACGGACACCGATACATGTAAGGCGGCATTTCCGTGGGGAACCTCTGTGTTTAAAGCAAGCCGCCGGAATTTTTCGCCGAGTATGGGCGCATCATAGTCGTTGGAGATGGAAAAGATACCCAGGAATTCTTCCCCTCCCCAGCGGCCGATCAGATCATTCCGGTTCATATTCTTTTTAATACCGGCAGCGATGTTAACCAGCACCTTATCGCCGGTATCATGTCCATATTCATTATTAAAATGGCTGAAATCATCAATATCTGCAAACAGCACGGCAAATAAACGGCCAAACCGCTGGTATTCATTCAGCTTATAGTCTAAAAAGCTTTCCAGATACCTGCGGTTTGGCAGCTGGGTGAGAGCATCGTGCATAGCGATCCCGGAAAGGTGCTCCACCAGGTTGTCTTCATAGACGGTAGGGGAATTCTGTGAGAAAATTTCTATGGCGCCGATAATTTCCCCCTCCTTTTTCATAGGAAAGATATTCACCAGTATGGGGATCCGGTAGCCGTCCTTATGGCGCACAAAGACCCGCTCCCGGCGCTGTTTCCCGTCAATGATGGTGGCGAACAGCGGACATCCGATGATACATAAGGGCCTGCCGTCCTCATCGATATGGTTGAGCTGGTTATCCTGGCATTGTCTGCCCACTATCTCATCCGCACAGTAGCCTGTAATGTTTTCCGCCGCTTTATTCCAGAAGAGGATTCTGCGGTCCAGATCAACATAATAGACCCCGTCATTCAGGTTATTAATTATCGTAAGATACAATTCGTTCATTTCCATGTTATCCGCTCCTGTGTTCCGGTTGTTTTTCGGATGGTAAGCAATCTGTTTCTATACGTATCATCGGCAGACAACGACCGGAAGATAAGGAAAAATGGAATGTCAATATAATCCACACTTTCAAAAAACCACATCGTTGTATCTCTGTCATCCTCCGGGTATGCTGTAACCATACGAAATAGAAATAGCAGATAGAAGAGGAGGAGTGGAATGGAGAGGAAAAATACGGCGGTCCGGCCGGGTAAAAAAAGCAGATACCGCCGGAAAGAGATTACGGCCGCCTATCTTTTTATAGCGCCCCAGATTATCGGGCTGATACTGTTTGTACTGGTGCCGCTTATCTTTGCGGTAGTGCTGTGTTTTTGTTCCTGGGATTTTATGAATACGCCGGAGTTCGTGGGCGGCAGAAATTTCTGGAATGTGTTTGTGTTTGACGGGGATGTCTTTTATAAAACGTTGCTGAATACGGCAATATTTATTCTGGGAATCGTACCGCTGACCATGCTGTTTTCCCTGGGGCTGGCCCTTTTGGCCAATCAGAAACTGCGCGGCCTGTCATTTTACAAAAGTGCTTTTTTTATGCCGATGGTAACATCAACGGTGGCGATTGCCATGGTCTGGTACTGGCTGTTTGCACCGGACATGGGGCTGATCAATTATCTGCTGGGGAGGCTTGGGATTGCCGGGCCGGGATGGCTGGCGGATCCGCTGTGGGCCAGGGCGGCGGTTATCCTTATGTCCTCCTGGTCAAAGATGGGATATTACTTCCTGCTGTTCCTGGCGGGGCTGAAAGGAATTTCCTCTGCCTATTATGAAGCGGCGGAAATGGACGGGGCATCCTTCTGGCAGAAGTTTAGGAGCATCACACTTCCTATGCTTTCCCCGGTAACCTTTTTCATATTTGTCATGCTGATGATTGACGCCTTTAATATGTTTGACCTTGCCTATATCATGACCCGGGGCGGCCCGATGTTTTCCACCTATTCTCTGGTCATGTATATTTACAACCAGGCGTTTCAGTATTTTGATTTGGGTTCGGCAAGCGTGGCAAGCATGGTCCTGGTGGTGTTCGCCGGATCGGTCAGCGCAATTCAGTTTATCGTATCAAAAAGGTTGGTGAATTATGACAATTAGCAGAAAGAAGCATATTAAAAATATTCTGAGCCATCTGGTGCTTATGGCAGGGGCGGTTACCATGATATTCCCCTTTTACTGGATGCTGAAAACCTCCTTTTTAACGGACAGCCAGGCGTTGGAAATGCCGCCCCGGCTGTGGCTCTCCTTTCCTTTGTATTTCGGTAATTACAGGGAGGTTTTTGAGCTGGCGGCCACAGGGAGGGCAATTGGCAACAGCCTGTTTATCGCGGTGGTATCTACAGCCGGTGTCCTTCTTACCAGTTCTCTTGCCGCATTCGCTTTTGCCAAGCTGCGGTTTCCGGGGGAAAAGAAGCTGTTTGGCCTTCTGTTTGCCACGATGCTGATTCCTTCACAGGTGACCCTGATCCCGCTGTATGTGGTTTTCAGCAAAATCGGCTGGGTGGATACCCATCTGCCCCTGATTGTACCGCAGATCATGGTGAATGCGTATGGGGTATTCCTGATACGGCAGTTTATGGTGTCGGTACCGGATTCTTACATAGAAGCGGCAAAGCTGGACGGAGCGGGTTATCTGCGGATATATGCAGGAATCATGCTGCCGCTGTGCAAGCCGGCATTGGTTACCCTGGGGATGTTTACCTTTGTGGGCAACTGGAATAATTTCGTGGGGCCTTTGATTTATTTGAATACCGAGGAGCTGTTTACCCTTCCTCTGATCATCAATTCGTTCCGTTCCGCCTATGCGGTTGACTGGGGACTTTTGATGGCAGGCTCCACGGTGGCTGTTCTTCCGCTGCTCCTTATTTATCTGTTTGCCCAGCGTTCCTTTATTGAGGGAATCGCCGCGACCGGATTGAAGGGATAAAATGGTTCTTTTAAAAAGAACCGCAACACATTACAATGTATCAGGAGGGTTTTATAATGAAAAGAATGAAAAAAGTATTGGTTTTCCTGACGGCAGGAAGTCTCGTTCTGGGGCTGTGCGGCTGCGGCGGCGCAAAAACGGAAACGCAGGGAAATGCGGCCGGACAGACGCAGGCTGCACAAAGCGGGGAAAGCAAACCGGCGGAAGCCGGAGAAAAGGTGGAAATCTCTTTTTCCATGGCAGCGTATTCCAATGAAGTGGATGGCTGGACAGCCATGATAGAGGAGGCAAACCGGCAGCTGGAGGCGGAAGGAAAGAATATAACGATTAAAATCAACAAGGTACCATGTACCGGATGGCCGGAGTATTATCAGAAGGTGATTACCCAGATGGCCGGCGGCAGCGCGCCGGATATCGGAAGGATAGCCGAATCTTATATGCCTATGCTCATCGACAAAGGGCAGGTGGTGGATCTGACGGATTATATGGCCGATGATTTTGATATGAGCAAGTATTATGAAAAGACCTTTGAAAATTCCGCATATGTGGACGGACGTTATTACGGCCTTCCATCGGGGCTGAACTATTATCTGGTATATTACAATAAAGATATGTTTGATGCGGCAGGCCTGGAGTATCCGTCTGCGGACTGGAATAAGGCTTCCGGTTTTGACGATTACAGGGCCATGGCGAAAGCACTTACGGGCGGCGAAGGCGCGTCAAAAACCTATGGATTTGCCGCAGGCCCCTATATGGCTGCCGTGGGGATGTTCAATACTTCTTTAGGCGGCAACAATGTGTTTGATGAAGAAGGAAATCCGACCATGAATGATGCGGTCAGCAAAGAAGTATATGCCTGGTTTGACGAGATGCTGCGTACCGATTACAGCATGCCCCGTCCTACGGATACCAAGGTAATGGGCGCGTTCGATATGTTTAAGGCAGGGCGGCTCGGTATGATTCTGGATGGAACCTGGTGGCTGGGGGCTATCAAGGATATTACGGACTTCCGTGTGGGGATAGCGGCTATTCCTTCCGGTAAAGGAGAGGAAGCCTTCACGAGCCAGTTTGTGGATTCCTTTGTTATTTTCAAGGGAAGTAAGCATGAGGCAGAGGCCTGGGAAGCGGTGAAAGCTATCATGAGCACCCCGGCATTTCAGGCGCTGGCGGAAACCGGCGTGGGCGGCGTGCCTGTGGCTAAGGATGTAGCCAATTCGGTAATCGACGAAAGTCTGGGAAGCGCAGTGGATGAAAATGGGAAAAAATGTGCCGAGGAAGGAATGAACCATACCGTCAAGGTGCCTTATAATTCCTACTATCAGGAGGCGGACCAGAAGGTGAACAATGTCATGGATGAATGGCTTCTTGGGAAAATAACTTCCGACCAGTTTGCAGAAAATGTACAGCAGATTCTGGTGGATTATGCGGCAAAGGATGCCGCCCGGTAAAAGAACAGCTTCGGCAGAAACCCTGCAGTCCGCAGGGCTTTTGCCGTCGTGTAACAGAGGGGATAGCATGCACAAGGTTTTGATTGTAGACGATGACTGGCTGATTCTGGAAGATATATGCAGTCTGATACGCTGGGAAAGCTGCGGCTTCCACACGCCGATGGCCGCGCAGAGCGCAAAAGAGGCAATGGAGATTCTGGAAAAGACGCCGGCAGAACTGGTGATAACGGACATTTCCATGCCTGAAATCAGCGGTGTGGAGCTGATCCGGCAGGCAAAGCAGCTTTACCCGGATACGGTCTTTGCGGTTTTGAGCAATTACGACGATTTCCTGTATGTCAGGGACGCTATGAAAGCAGGAGCCGTGGAATATCTTCTGAAATACGAAATAGAACCGGATAATCTGATTCCATTCCTGAAACAGATGGCGGGAGAAATACGGGCAAAAAAACAGACAGTACAGGAACGCAGACAGTTGCTTCAGATGCGTTTGGATGCGCAGCATGACCTGCGCTGTTTATTCTGGCAGCAGGTATACCGGGACCAACTGGAATACAGGCAGATGTATGACCAAGCGATCCGTCTGGATATTCCTGTAAAAGGAGGAGCCTGGATACCGGTTATCGCAGAGTTTGCGGATAGGGACAGATGGAAGGATATCGATGCGGTATGGGAGAAAACGGAAGCTGCTGCGGCGCGGGCCGGCGGGGATTGCAGAATTTACGGCGCTCCGGTCAAAGATAATCTTCTGTTCCTGGCAGTTTATATCCCGGAAGTGAGCTTTCTGCTCGTAACCAATCTGATGGCAAGGCTGCTGCGTATACTGCAGGAAAGTTTCCTCTGTGCGGATATCCAGGTTTTTTTGTGTGCGGGGAGGATCTGCATGCAGCTCAAGGAAATCCCGGAAGGCCTCCGGGGAATGCAGGAATACGCCCATATCCGGTTTTACAGAGGATACCGGACAATTATGGACAGCATTGCAGGATCGGCGGATGCAGGAAGGCATAGCAGGGCACAATTCCCGGAGAGCGGATTTTCTGAAGGGAGATTTCCGGAAGGGAAATCTGACAAAGGGAGATTTCCGGAAGGGAAATCTGACAAAGGAAGATTTCCCTTTGCGCAGTGGGAAGAACTCCTTTCCGCCATGATGGCAGGAGGCCCGGAGGAGACGGAAGAGAGGCTGGAGGATTTCCGAAAGGCCGTTTTCCGCCAGGAACCGCCGGAGCAGGAACTAAAGAGGGAGGTATCGGTAAAACTGCGCGTATTCCGGGACAGTATGGAAAAACAGGAGCTGCAGCTGGGCAGTCTGGAAAAAGCCGATACCTGTACCGGTTTTTTTGAACTGCTCACGGGGCTTGTCAAAGAATGCGGCCGGGCCAATATCATCCTGCATAAGATATCCAGAAGGGAAATACGGGAGGCGGCTGGCTATCTGTACCGGCATTATAAGGAAGCCGTCACTCTGGACCAGCTGGCGGAAAAGGCCTGTATGAGCCGTGCCTATTTCTGTAAGGTGTTCAAGGATGAGGTGGGCGTCAATTATACGGATTTCCTGAATCAAATACGAATCGGCCATGCCATGCAGCTGCTCCGAAAGAGCAGCCTTCATACAAGGGAGGTTGCCGACAGGACCGGATTTGCCGACTACCGGTATTTCTGCAGACTGTTTAAGCGGACGACAGGTAAAACCTGCGGCGAATTCCGGAAAAGCTGTCTGGAGGAAAGGGATTGTCAAAAAAAGGAGGGGGACGATGCGGCACATCAGCCTGAAGTATAAGCTGTCGGTTTTCCTGATTTTATTAACCCTGGCACCTACGCTGACCACAGGGATTTTTTCTTACCGGGTCTTGCTGAAATCGTTAACGGAAAATACCCGGAAAAGTGAAATGAGCATCCTGGAAAACCAGATGACCAATTTTGATCTGGCGATGCATAATTTCGAAACCATACTGCATGATCTGGTTACCTCCGAATCCACTCAGGGATTTCTCCAGTTCCGGAAGGAAAAGACAAGTGAAATCTATTATTCGGATTTGCTGCTCCTGACCTCCAAGCTGGATTCCCTGATCAGCCAGCGGGGGGATTCCCTGAAAATGGCAGCATTTTTATGGAATGACGGGGATTTGCCCCTGATAAGAGGGGACAGCTCCGGGATCAATCTGGCCGGGGATTATACCCGCCGGGAGCCTTTTTCCGGTTTCCTTCAGGCAGACGCATCCATTCACTGGAAGGTTTTTAATGAAAAGGAGGGGCCGGTTATCTACGCCTACCGGACGATTTATGAATCCTCCGCGAACGCCAATATCGGCGTGGCGCTGATTAATTTTTCCGCGGATTATTTCCGCGAGCTTCTGGCACGTACGATGGATAAGGGGGCTTTTTGTGTTCTTCTGGACGGAGAAGGCAGGATAGTGTATACGGCGGGGACTCCGGCTGAGGAGGAGAAGCTCCAGGAGCTGCTTGGGCAGGAGTCGGCGGGAGGAATGCTGGACACAGACAAGGGAGTCGTCCCTGTTCCCCTGGCAGACAGGACTTATCTGGTAAGCTATGCCAAATCAGGCACCAATGGATGGAGATATCTTTATTTCAATCCGCTTGCCAATAGCAAGGAATCCATTCACGCCATAACCTGGGTGGTCCTTCTGGTGATGGTGATAACCGCGGTGCTTTCCGTCATTGCTGCAATGAGTTTATACCATTACCTGAATGCGCCAATCGGCCGTTTGAGCAGGGCCATGGCACATATGGAAAAGGGGGTACTGGACACGCGGGTGGATATTCCCAGGAAGGATGAATTAGGGCGGCTGGGAGACGGTTTTAATCAGATGTCGGAAAAAATAAGAGAATTGATCCGGGATATCGAGAAAGAACAGAACGAGAAAAGAAGGGCGGAAATCCGCTTCCTCCAGGCGCAGATCACCCCCCATTTTCTGTATAATACGCTGAATTCCATCAAATCCCTTGCCAGGCTGAAGCGTACCGAAGATGCCGCGGATATGACCACCTCCCTGATATCCCTGCTCCGTCTTGTAAACAGCGGGGAAGAGCTTATCACTCTGTCCCGGGAACTGGATTATGTACAAAACTACGCGGCTGTAATGTCCTTTCGCAGAAACCGGAACTTCCGGATTGCGACTGCGCTGGAACCGGGAACGGGGGACTGCAGGATTCCGAAGTTCTCCCTCCAGCCCTTTGTGGAAAACAGCATCATCCATGGATTTGCCGGGACGGAGAAAGAAACAGGGGAATACCGCATTAGCATCCATGCTTTTTTTAAGGAAGAACAGCTGTGCGTGAGGGTAGAAGACAACGGCAGGGGGTTCAGGCCGGAAGAGACTGCTGAAAAACCGGAGGAAAATGGGATCCGGTTCAGCCATGTGGGGATATCCAATGTGGAAGAGCGTATCCGCCTTTATTTCGGGAACCGGTACGGGATAAAAATAGAGAGCACACCAGGTGCGGGAACAACGGTTATTCTGACCCTTCCGGGGAGGGATATAGGGAACGGTTCCGGCAGGCCTGCGCAGTAACAAGGCAGTTTTGTTTGAGCGGTTACGGAAAAAGAGGATACATGAGAAAATAAGACACACATTCCAAACCGGATGCCCTATGGTCGGACGCCCGGAAATAATATACTTTAGGTAAAGAACGCAAATTTGGCAGGAGCCAAGTTTGCGTAAAATTAAGAAGCAAAACAGAAAGGAAGGTTTTTGCGATGCAGGATTTAAGCTTTACATTTCCGACCCCTCATTTTACCCTGAAGGGGATTGCATTTTCCGTCATGATTTATACGTTCAGGAACGCTTATGCCCCGGATGCCTCCGGAATGCGTATCAAACAGGGAGAGGAGGAACTTACGGCAGACATAAATGGTCTGTGTTACGCCGGAGGGCAGCTGAAAATGCCGGGATATGTTAAAATCCATGCCTGTGCCTGCGAGACGGGGATCCGGATAAAGGCTATGGCGCAGATTGCCGGCCATGAGGAAGACATACGCTGCATTAAGGTCACAGTCCATGGGATACCGGATGGAAAACTGATCAATCTGACAGATGCAAGGCCCAGGGAAATTCCGCCGGAAGGCCTCAACCTGAAATACCCGGAAGGCTGGCGTGATGTGGGGACCCCTCTTGTGATCCTTCAGGCGAAAGCGGGGGGCTTATACTATTACCGTTCGCTGGATAATCAGGTGCGGGATAAACGTTTTGTTTTCGTTCATACACAGCAGGGGCTTGCGGCAGAGCTGATTTTTGAGGAAAAGGCGACACAGATGTCAGGCAGGATAGAAACTCCGGAATGGGAAGTGGGACAGGGCGGAAGTATTGCGGACATCTATGAACCCCACCGGCTGCAAACGGAGAAGAACTACGGGCTGGTTCCCTGGGAAAAAAGGGCCGATGTGCCGGACTGGGCCAGGGAAATTTCCCTGGTTGCCGCCATACACTGCCAGCATTGGACCGGTTATGTGTTCCATGATTATGAACAGGTCCTGGAAAACCTGAAGAAGATCTGCAGCCAGGTGGAGGGACGGCGCGTGCTGGCATACCTCCCCGGCTGGGAAGGCCGTTATTACTGGAAATACGGCAGCTATTCGCCGGATGAACGTATGGGGGGAAAGGAAGGTTTCCTGAAATTATGCCGGGGAGCGAAGGAGCTGGGGGTTCATGTCATGCCTATGTTCGGTATAAATGTTGTGGGGAGCCATTTCGACAATTATGAAGAATGGGGACTGCCCTCCGAATTCCGGGGGCCGGGAGGCAGCCAGTACGGAGGCAGCGTGGATTGGGACGCATCCCGCCACTATGATCATGGCTCCAACCGCAGCCTGAATCCGGCGGCTCCCAGATGGCAGAACCGGCTGGTTGCCCAGGTGACGGGTCTGATGGATGAATATGGTTTTGATGCCGCCTTTTTTGACATAGCGGCGGTATGGATGAACGATCCCAGCCACAGCCTTTACGAAGGGATCCGGAAGCTGACGTGCCGCCTGAAGGAACATAATCCGGAGCTGCTTTTGGCAGGGGAAGGCTGGTATGACGGGCTTGCCGCCTGTATCCCGCTGCTTCAGTGCGGACATACGGATGGTGTCCTCCACTGGCATGATGAGGCCTATGCCCCAATGTTTGATACCTATGCCCGCGGGTTCGGGCACCTGTGTCTGGGCGATGTATCAAGGGGAAGCACCGGTGTCCATGAACTGGGTTATAATCCCATTCGGAGATGTCCCCTGCGCAAAGGGATTATCCCTACGATTACGATTGTAGACGGGACATTGGAGAAAGCGCCGGAGGAAGCCGCAGTTATATTTGAGGACGCGAAGCGGTATGCGCAGATGTTTTTATAATACTGTTTTTTATCAGCCTGCGGCCACCCGGTTTTTCCCGCCCTTTTTCCCCTGATACATAAGCTGATCCGCCCGTTCCAGGAGGGAGGCCGCCGTGTCTCCTTTGTGAACAACGGTTATCCCTACGGAAACGGAGACATGTAATGCGGCTTCCCCGTGGGGAACCTCTGTGTTTAAAGCAAGCCGCCGGAATTTTTCGCCGAGTATGGATGCGTCATAACCGTTGGAGATGGAGAAGATACCCAGGAATTCTTCCCCTCCCCAGCGGCCGATCAAATCATTCCGGTTCATATTCTTTTTAATGCCGGCAGCGATGTTAACCAGCACCTTATCGCCGGTATCATGTCCATATTCATTATTAAAATGGCTGAAATCATCAATATCTGCAAACAGCACGGCAAATAAACGGCCAAACCGCTGGTATTCATTCAGCTTATAGTCTAAAAAGCTTTCCAGATACCTGCGGTTTGGCAGTTTGGTCAGGGTGTCGTGCATGGCAATTTCGGAAAGATGTTCCACAAGATTGTCTTCATAGATAGTAGGTGAATTTTGTGAGAAGATTTCAATGGCACCAATGATTTCCCCGTCCTTTTTCAGAGGGAAGATATTCACCAGTATGGGGATGCGGTAACCATCCTTATGACGTACAAAAACATGCTCCCGGCGTTGCTTTCCATCAATGATGGCGGAGAACAGAGGACATCCGGTGATACATAAGGGCCTGCCCTCCTCATCGATATGGTTAAGCAGGTTATCCTGGCATTGTCTGCCAACTATCTCATCTGCGCAGTAGCCTGTAATAGTTTCCGCCGCTTTATTCCAGAAGAGAATTCTGCGCTCAAGATCAACAAGATACACCCCGTCAGTCATATTATTTATAATTGTAAGGTACAAATCATTTATTTCCATGTTTCTGCTCCTGTATTCCTGGCTTACTTGCCAAAAAAGTGTATGCTGTTTCTAAACGTATCTTCGTTTACCCCCGGAGGGCATTGATTTCCTCAACATTCGGCTCCAGCCTGAGTTCCTTGGCAACAGGCGAAAGGGGCAGCGCCTGAGACGGCGGTGTACGGGGGGTATCGGAGCAGGCGAATTGCCGGCTGAATTCCAGATTGGCCTGGATCAGATTATACTCCAGGAGAACCTGCAGGGTCTGGTTCAGGCATTCCGGTGTCTTGCAGTTTACTTCGCAGATATCTTTCAGCGAATGGGAGAGGTTAAGTATATCCAGTGAGTTAATTGCCATAGCCTGCTCCTGAATGTTATCCGTTTCTATATTGTATTGCTGGAAAAAGAAATATGTGCATGAATGACAGTTCATTCGTTACTGTTTACGCCCCCTGTGCCGCTGCAAGGTTCCTTCCAGGGGAACGACTTTAGTCGTTTGCGCTCTCGCTCGGCTAAAAACGCGGCAATACTAGCGCTGTAAAAAACGCAGCGTAAGGACTGGCGTTTTAAGATGGCTCCAGCGGCACCTTCAGCACGGTCAGCGTCCCTTCGCCGGCGCGGCTTGTAATGGTGAGACGGAAATCATTTCCATACAGCAGCTTCAGGCGGTCATTTACATTTTTCAGCCCATAGCCGCTGGTTTTAATACGGAACAGGGAGGAAACGGTTTCTTCGTCCATTCCTATCCCGTTATCTTCTATCCGGATTATAACGTGCATGACGGAGGGAACATAGTCCGGTTCCTCCCTGTCAGGGCTTTCCCTCTCCACCGTAATAGTGAGGCATTTATCTTCCCGCAGACTGTTTTTCAGCCCGTGATCCAACGCATTTTCCACCAGCGGCTGAAGGATGAAGTTAGGGAAGGTGACCGGGGAAAGGGAATAATCAATGTCGTAGATGACTTGGATATATTCGCTGTAAGAAAGAAGCTGGATCTGGATATAGGCCTGGATATTCTGCAGCTCATTCTCCAGTGTGGTGGTATCCTTTCCCTTGTTCAGGGCCGTGCGGTAAAAGGTGGACAGGAGGATGACCATATTGCTGATATCGTCCTGGCCGGAGAGGATGGCGCGGCTGTTGATCAGGGACAGGGAATTGTATAGAAAATGAGGGTTAATCTGGGCGTACAGAATTTTCTGCTGGTAATTTTTCTTTTCCAGTTCATTTTTGAGGTTCACCTCAATATAATGATGGATTTGCCCCATCATACGGGAAAAGTTCCGGAAAAGGACACCGATTTCGTCCTTTCTGTTATCCTCCAGATCGACGGTGAGATGGCTCATATCCCCATTTCTCACTTCCCGTATTTTGGCGGTGAGCGTTTCGATGGGAGAGACAATGGAAACGGTGATGATAAGTACCATAATACCCAGAAAAACCAGAATGATCCAGCCGAAGGCATAGATGACCCCGGTGATGCTGTTCACATAGTCCACCAGGGAATCATAGGACTTGGAAAAATGAACCTGCCAGCCGGCGGCATGGATCTGGTTTGTCAGGAGCATATGGCCTTTGCCGGATCCGTCTGTCATGATACCGGAAATATCGGTTTTGGTATCAAGAGAAGCCGGTATCTCCACATTGGAAAAAACAAGGGAGCCGGCGGAATCGGTGATCACGATCCGGTAATCGCCCTCCGATACGGTATACAGCGGGGCAAATAAAGATTCATAGTCCACCTGCAGACAGAGATAATTCAGTGTCCTGTATTTGCGGGAATCCCCGATGAGCCTGGTGGAATACAGGCTTTTTTCACCGTCCTCTTCCAGGATGGTCCAGGTGGGGGAATACCGGCCGGAGACGAGGGAAAACCATTCCTGTCCGCTTAAGACGGAGAAGGACTGGATATAGCCGTTGTAGGGATGCAGATCGCAGGAGGAATAGATGGTTAGATTCAGCAGATCCGGGTGAAGGGCATAGTAGGTCTGGAACAGAGGCTCTATGGTATCCTGGTAAGCCTTGTACATCTGGAAATAATCAGTCCCGTATTCTTTGTTGAGCACCTCAAGGATGGAGGTGTTATTAAACATATAGTTGGACAGGTTGTTATAGGTTTCCAGCTTGTTTTCCATGTAAGTGACCGCCTGATCCAGAGCCAGTTCCGTGAGAGTCGTTTCACGTTCCAGGATCAGTTGGTTGGTAAAGCGGTTGGAAAGGGTGATGTAACACAGAAACGGGATGACACCTACCAGAATAAAAATAAAAAACACCTTATTGCGTATTTTCATATTAAGAAAGCGGGAGCGTAACGGGTAAAACATTCTGAACATGCCATCCTCCTGTCAAGGTAATTTGCTGCTGTGGTTCTGCCGGAAGCTTTCCGGCGTTTCGCCGTAGAAATCCCGGAAGCGCTGGCAGAAATAGGAGGTATTCCGAAAACCCACAGCCTCTGCAACAATATGTATTTTCATCTGTGTGCCGGACAGAAGCTGTGAGGCTTTTTTCAGCCGGTAATCATTAATAAATTTAATTAGGTTGCAGCCGTTTTCTTTTTTAAATATGGAACACAGGTAATTGGGGCTGAGATAGAAATGGGACGCGATCTCATCCAGGGTCAGCGGCTGTGAATAATTCTGATAAATATACTGGCGTATTTTCTCTGTTTTCAGCACCGGGGTATTTTCCCCGGAAGAGGCTTTCTGTATGGAGGCGGACAGACTGCGTATCATGTCCATCAATTCCAGGATGTTGGAGGAACGGAATATCTGTTCCGCCAGGGCATTCAGATCCCAGTGCGTGCCGTTCCCTGCCTGGCTGAGTACCTTTACCATTTCCGTAAAGCAGTATTTTACATAGATCAGTGACTGGGTTTTATCGTCCTTCAGGGAGTCAAAAATTTCTTCCAGGTGGGAATGGAAGGAATCGTAGTCCTGCAGCTTCAGATCATCCGCCAGGATATCCATGGATATATGCCCCGCGGCGGAATAGGTATGTCCCGGATCATTTGGAAGAAGAATGTTGCGGTCCGGGAAAAAGAAGCGGGTTTCTATTTT
This sequence comes from Lachnospiraceae bacterium, assembly GCA_022845955.1. Lineage (GTDB taxonomy): Bacteria > Bacillota > Clostridia > Lachnospirales > Lachnospiraceae > Eisenbergiella. The sequence continues at coordinate 4,476,308 of AP025576.1, read as the reverse complement.
CTTTTCCAGACGGGAATAAACCGCTGCAATATGGGTGTTATCAGGGATTTCATCAAAGGTAATATAGCATTTCTGATCATATTCTTCCTGTGCGGCCAGACAGATGGACTGGGCCGTTGCCAGCAGCCAGTTGTCCTTCAGCGGCTTTTTGATAAACAAAAGGCTTCTGGAGGGATACAGGTTCAGATAGTCGAAGGGAATGGAAAGAAGGTCCTTCAGCTTTTCCGGAAACTCCTCATTTACAGAACTGAAGAATTCCTTATCACATTCAATCAGGAGCAGGCTGTAGTAGGGATCCAGGTACTCGGTGAGACTGTCGGGCGCGGCCGTATGGTTGATGGCCTGCCAGAGAATATGGCTTTTTATGATACGGGTCTGGCGCTTCTGGTGCTTTTCCTGTTCCCGTCTTGCGTCGATGGAACGGAGAACCTTCCGTATCGTAGCTTCAAAATCAGAGGGGATGATGGGTTTCATCAGATAGTTTTCCACACCGATGGTAATAGCTGTTTTCGCATATTCAAAATCAGTAAAGCCGCTGAAAATGACGATTTTCGTATCCGGCGAAAGCCGGCGTACCTCCCGGGAAAGCTCCAGGCCGTCCATAAAAGGCATTTTAATATCGGTAAAAAGAATATCAATGTGCATGCCCTTTTTCTTCAGAAGAGAAAGGGCTTCATTTCCGTTCACTGCAGTTACGGCATGAAGGGGGAATTCGTATTTTTCTATCAGGAATCTGATACAGTCAATATCAAGTACAGAATCATCCACGATCAGGATTTCGTACATAAGTGTATACTCCTCTCTTTGGCTCCCAGGTATTGGTATGATTCTATACCATTTTTAAGGAAGAAAACAGTGGCATGAACAAAGTGGGTAATTTTGTGGCATGTATGATAATATCCTTTTATTTACCTGAAAAAAGAGAGGAGATACAATAGAAAACAGAAAGAAAAGGAATTCTATCGGCGCCGGTGAAAGCCTTACTTTTATGATAAAAAAGGAGGATTGTCATGAAGAGGAAAAAGATATTATCCGTATTGCTCGCAATGGGATTGACACTGTCGGCTCTGACCGGCTGTGGGGGAGGAAATTCACAGGAAGCCGCAGCGCCGGCGGACAGGGAAGCGGCGGCCGAACAGCCGTCGGCTGAAGCGCAGGCCACAGATGCGGCAGCAGGAGAAGAGGTGGATCCCTACGGGCCTGTGGGCGGCGAGGTGACAACTATACATATAGGAAGGGCGGAATCCGCTAACGTGACCTATGCGGACGGGGAAGATTCCCACAACAATTATATTGTGAAATATCTGCAGGATAATCTGAATGTGGAATATATTTATGATTTCTCCGTGGATGACACACAGTATGAAACCAAGGTTGCCATGGCGATCGCATCCGGGGATATGCCGGACGTCATGAATGTAACCTATACACAGCTGGTACAGCTGGTGAATGCAGGGGCGGTGGAGGATATGACAGATGCCTTCTATACCTATCGTTCGGAGGGGCTGACGAAATGCTTTGATTCCACCAACGGTATTTCCGAGAATCTGGCTACCTTTGACGGGAAGCTGATGGCGATACCGGATATCCAGCCGGGTATGGACGCGGTTCCCCTGGTATACATACGGGGTGACTGGATGGAAGAACTGGGACTGGAAGAGCCTGAAACGATTGACGATATCGTGGCAATCGCAAAGGCCTTTATGGAAAAGAATCCCGGCGGCAATGTGAATACCGGGATCGTAGGCTCCAAAGATATCGTACAGTCCGGCGGAGGCGCCTGGCATATGAACGGGCTTTTTACCGCATTCAATGCGTACCCCAAGATGTGGATCACACAGGAGGACGGTTCGGTGGTATATGGTTCCACGACGGAAGAAACCAAAACCGCACTCACGGAAATCCGCAAGCTGGTGCAGGACGGCGTCATTGACCCTTCCTTCGCAGTCAGGGACGGCGACCAGTGTGTGGAGATGATCAATAACGGACAGGCCGGCATCTTCTTCGGCGCATGGTGGTCCAACCAGTGGCCTATTGTATCCATGCTGGAAGGGGCGGACGACTCCGTATACTGGAATTCCTATCTGGCTCCCGTATCGGCGGAAGGCAAGCTGAACGTTCCCATGAAGAGCCCTACCAGCACCTATGTGGTGGTGAAGAAGGGCTGCTCCGAAGAAATCAAAGAAGCTGTAGTAAAGACAATCAATTATCAGTACGATCTGGATCAGGGACAGGCGGACGGCGTACGCCCCAACGGCATGGACGATCCCTTCTCCTGGCACTATTTCCCCATCAATGTCCTTCATTGTGATTACGATGCCAAAGAGAAGCAGATCCAGTCGGTTATGGACTGCATCGACGGCAAGGTGGCTTATGAGGACCTGAGCGGAGACGGCAAGACCTGGTACAACGGCTATACCACAGTGATCAACGACGGCTTCCGGAAAGCGGCGGATACCAATATCACCACGGCAAACGGCTGGGGCTGGGCGAACGGCGCATGGACCGTCCAGAAAAATGCGGATCAGCTGAACCAGGTATATGCGGCCACCTACGCAGACAGCCCCTCTATGGAATCCCTTTGGGGGACACTGAAAACCCAGGAGGATGAATTCTTCCTCCAGGTATTGACCGGCGACGTTTCCGTGGATGCGTTTGACAGCTTTGTGGAACAGTGGAAAGCGTTGGGCGGTGATACCATCACCCAGGAAATCAACGATATGGTTAAGGCACAGTGAAGCACAGCCTGATAAAGGCAGATCCGGGCTTTTACCGGCCGGATGCGTTAGCGGTTCAGGCTGTCTGAACCGTTAACGGAATGGGAACCGGACGGCCATAGGTATTCTGCCGTCCGGTTTTACTGAATATAAGGGCAAAGAGAGGACATCTATGAAAAAGCCAATCAAACAGCAAAGAAAAGGGAGCGGCGGCCGTAAGGTTACCATCAAACAGACCTGGCAGTACCATCTGCTGATGCTTCCGGGTTTTCTGGTCCTGTTCATCTATACTATCATACCATTTTTCGGAAATATCATGGCATTCCAGAATTTCCAGCCGATTACCGGCTTCCTGAAATCCAAATGGGTGGGGCTGGATAACTTCAGGCGTATGCTTATCCTTCCCGATACCGGACGTATTTTCATGAACTCCTTTACTATAGCCGTGGGGAAACTGGTGCTCACCATGGTCCTGTCCATGGTCTTTGCCATATTGCTGAATGAGATAGGCGGCGTAAAGTTCAAAAAATCGGTTCAGACAATCTGCTTTCTGCCTCATTTTCTTTCCTGGGTTATTCTGGCGACTATTTTCAAAAATCTTCTTGATACCAACGGAGTGGTAAACCAGATGCTTATGAATGTGGGGATCCTGAAAGAGCCGCTTATGTTTCTTGGTTCCAACAAATTCTTCCAGGGCGTGATCATTGCGACGGATGTATGGAAGGAATTCGGTTATGGTGCGATCATTTTTATCGCGGCCCTGATGGGCATCAATCCGGAATTATATGAAGCGGCGGATGTGGACGGCGCGGGAAGGCTCGCAAAAATATGGCATATCACCCTGCCCGGCATCCGCGTGACCGTTGTGCTCGTAGCCACCCTGAATATCGCCAATATACTGAATGCAGGCTTTGACCAGATCTATAATATGTACAGTCCCATCGTATACCAGAGCGGAGATATCATTGACACTTATGTCTATCGGATGAGCTTTGTGAATGCCCAGTATTCCCTGGCGACAGCGATCGGCCTGCTGAAATCGGTCATCAGCTTTATCATGATCGTAACGGCCCACGGACTGGCTAAAAAATTTGCAAACTACCGGATTTTCTAGGGGTTGGAAGGAACGGACTTTCAGCCGCTATGCAACAGCTGTTCTCCGGCAGCGGAAAAGAGGATATATGAAAAAATATAAATCATGGAAAAACCGGGCATTCGATGCTGTGGTTCTGGTGCTGCTCCTATTGTTTGGCTTAAGCTGCCTGATACCGATCATGCATGTGGTGGCACTGTCCTTAAGCAGTAAAAATGCGGCTCTGGCGGGCAGAGTGTACCTATGGCCTGTGGAGCTGTCCTTTTCCCCTTATAAGGTGCTGCTCACAGATGCCAAATTCATGCAGGCGATGTGGATATCCATACAAAGAGTGGTGCTGGGCGGCGGGCTGAACCTGGTTCTTACGGTGATCACCGCCTTCGCCCTGTCCCAGGATGAGAAGGATTTTCCCGGACGTAAGGTCTATATGTGGTTTCTGATATTTGCCATGATGTTTGGGGCAAGCCTTGTGCCCTGGTACTTTATTATCAAGGCCACCGGCCTGATGGACTCCATATGGGCGCTGGTCATTCCCGGGGCGCTTCCGGTATACAATACCATCCTTCTGATGAATTTCTTCCGCAACCTGCCCAGGGAAATCAAGGAATCGGCGCTGCTGGACGGGATCGATCCGGTCCAGATGATGATGAAGATCTGTGTGCCCCTGGCGCTGCCCGCCATAGCTACGGTAACCGTGTTCTCCGTTGTGGGCCACTGGAATAACTTCTTTGACGGGCTGCTGCTCATGAATACGCCCAGCAATATGCCTCTGCAGAGCTATATCCAGACGCTGACCAATTCGAATATCGATGTGTCCAGTTCCTCCCTGACGGCGGAAGAACTGGAGGTACTGACTTCATTAAAAACCTTCAATGCAGCCAAGGTTGTGGTGGCGTCACTGCCTATCGTCATTTTCTATCCCTTCATGCAGCGGTTTTTTGTGTCCGGTCTGACGCTGGGATCGGTGAAAGAATAACAGAGAGGAAAGAGGAACAAGTGAAAAAACTTTATTTACTGTTTCCAGAGGATCTGGGAACCATTGCACCGGAGATATACGGCCATTTCGCAGAACATATCGGAGGCGTCATTTATGATGGCATGTGGGTGGGAAAAGATTCCCCCGTGGAGAATACAAACGGCTTCCGCAAATTCCTGATTGATAAATTCAAAGCGATACACCCTCCGGTACTCCGATGGCCGGGAGGCTGCTTTGCGGAAACCTATGACTGGCGGGACGGCATCGGATGCAAAAGGCCGGTACGCCCCAACTGGTGGACGAACTGGGATGGAAGATATGAAACAAACGAAGTGGGGACCCACGAATTCATGGATTTCTGCGAACAGGTGGGAACACAGCCGTACTTTGCGGCGAATCTGACTTCTGTCTCTCCCCTCCATATCCGCAGCTGGATGGACTACTGCAATTCCCCGGAGGGGACAACCAGCCTCGCAGACGAACGCGCACAAAACGGCCATCCCGCCCCCTTCGATGTGAAATACTGGGGAATTGGCAATGAAAACTGGGGCGGGGGAGGCAACATGACTCCGCAGCATTATGCCCATGAATTCAGGAGGTTCTCCTCCCTGGCGGATAACATGCAGAACGAGAAGGTGCTGATCGCCTGCGGCCCCAACGGGGATGATTATGCCTGGACGAAAAATTTCCTGGAAACCATGGACAGCTCCGAAATGCATATGCACGGCCTGTCCTTGCACTATTACTGCGGATTTGCCGGGGATCCGGTGGATTTTACCCGGGATGAATGGTATCAGCAGATAAAACAGGCACTCCGTATGGAAGAGATACTGAAGAGACACTGGAGTATTGTGGAAGCCTATGGCATGCAGGAACACGCAAAGCTGGTGATAGATGAATGGGGCTGCTGGCATCCGGACGGTTCCGGCCCCAGCAGGGGATATAACCTGTTTGAACAGCAGAACACCATGAGGGATGCGGTTGTCGCGGCTCTGACGCTGAATATTTTCAATAACCATTGCGGGAAGATTCTCATGGCGAATGTGGCACAGCTTGTAAATAATCTGCACGCGCTGTTCCTGGCATCGGGAGAGCATTGTATCGTAACCCCAACATACCATGTTTTCGATATGTACAAAGGTCACCAGGGGGCTGCAGCTATCCGTACGGCGGTGGAAAAGGAGCGGATTCCCTTTATCGGCAGGGAGGAAAAGGAAGAGGAAATTGAGAACCTGTCCGTATCGGCTTCCTATAAAGACGATTTGGTAACCATAACCATTGCCAATTTATCCGCACAGCAGGACGTTTCGCTCTGCCTGGCACCGGTTGGAAAACAACTGGAAGGGACGGCGCTGATGCAGGTGCTTGCCGAGGAGGATTATCATGCCCATAACACCTTTGAGGAACCGAACCGGGTGACGGTGCGCACACAGAGTGTGGATTTGAACCGTGAATTCACAGTGCCAAGGGCCGGAGTCGTAACAATGGAAGCAAGAATTGTAAAGTAAAAGGAAAAGAGATCCTATCGTAAATCTAAAAAAATTTATAGATTACCAATAAAATTACAAGACAGATATCCCATAAGGCTTATCATGAAGGGAGAAGATCGAGAGCGTAACCGTTCAGATAAGTCCGAACGTGTGCAGAAGATTTATTTTTTGAAATAAGAATAACAAAAAGGAGAAAAGGAAAATGACAACTGTACAGATTCAGCCGGGTATCTGCGGATTTACAACAAAAGTGGAGGCGGTATCCGAAGATCAGGAAGAAGTAAAAATAACAGTCCAATCAGGATGTGAAAGCGTCCGGAAAATGATGGAAGAACTGGGGGATACGTTTGACGCATTCGAGCTTTGCCTTGTGAAACCGGGACATGGCCCGCTGTTTGAATATGCGGGAGAACATTTCCCGATTCATGCAGCCTGTCCGGTGATTGCAGGAATTATTAAATGTGCGGAAGTGGAATGCAGGCTGGCCCTGCCTGCGGATGCGCAGATACAGTTTCTGTAAACACAAAAGGTGCGGACAAAACGCAGCAGAAAATGTCAGGAATGGTTTCCTGTAAGTACGTATAATGAATGATTACAGCAAACGATTCAAAGCGGACGGGATACGCGCAGTTCCCGGGAAGGAAGAGGAAACCATGCCTGATATCATAGTCAAAGGACTCACACAGAATAACCTGAAAAACATCTCATTTACTATCCCCAAGGGGAAAATCACCGTATTCGCCGGGGTATCCGGATCCGGGAAATCCAGTATTGTATTCGATACCCTCGCGGCGGAAGCACAGCGGCAGATGAATGCAACCTACCCGGCCTATGTGCAGGGAAGGCTGCCCAAGTTCAGAAAACCCCATGCGGAGCTGATCGATAATCTGACGGCTTCCGTCATTGTGGATCAGGCTCCTCTCGGAGGGAATGCCCGTTCCACGGTGGGTACGATCAGTGACCTGTATTCCGGCCTTCGCCTTTTGTTTTCCAGAATCGGGATACCCGGCGCCGGGACATCCTCCTGTTTTTCCTTTAATGACCCCTCCGGAATGTGTAAGACCTGCTCCGGCCTTGGGAAAATAGCCGAAATCGATATGGAAAGCCTCCTTGAACCGGAGAAATCATGGAACGAAGGCTGTGTCAGGGACTCTCTTTTCAAACCCGGAACATGGTACTGGAAGCAGTATGCACAGTCCGGCCTGTTTGATCTTGACAAGCCGCTCCGGGAATATTCCAAGGAGGAATACCATCTTCTTCTGTACGGTTCCCGGATTAGAAGCGGGGAAACGGAAAATCCGAAAGTGACGGGCCTGTATAACAAATATAAGGACACCTTTTTAAACCGGGATATCAGCGGAAAAAGCAGGCATACCCAGAAAAAGGCACGGGAACTGATCACAGAAGCCGAGTGTCCTGTCTGCCGCGGGAAACGTCTGAATGAAGCCGCGCTCGCCTGTAAAATCAATGGATTTTCCATCGCGGATCTGTGTGATATGGAGCTTACCCGGCTGCGGGAGACCCTTTCCTGCATTTCCGATAAAAATGTGGATCTTGTAGTACAGAAACTGATGGACGGGCTGGACCGTATGATAGAAATCGGCCTGCCCTATCTGCACCTGGGCAGGGATTCCTCCTCCCTTTCCGGCGGGGAAGCGCAGCGGCTGAAACTGGTGCGGTATATGGGAAGCAACCTCACCGGTATGACTTATATTTTCGATGAACCAAGCATCGGGCTGCATCCCAGGGACGTTTACCGCATGAATCAGCTGTTGATCCGGCTGAGGGATAAGGGAAACACCGTTTTGGTGGTGGAGCATGACAAGGATGTAATATCCATTGCGGATCATGTAATTGAGGTCGGACCGCAGGCGGGAAGGCAGGGCGGAGAAATTGTTTTTTCAGGAAGCTATGAAGCGCTTGCCAGTGCGGATACCCTGACAGGACGGGCGCTGCGCGCATCCCTGCCGTTAAAACAGCATCCCCGGAGGATGACAGGGAGCCTGCCGGTACGCCAGGCCTCCCTCCATAACCTGAAAAATATAGATGTGGATATCCCGCTGGGCATTATGACTGTTGTGACAGGAGTGGCAGGTTCCGGGAAAAGCACGTTGATTACGAAGATATTTGCGAAGAAATACGCGGAAGAAACCGTTTTAATCGACCAGGGTCCGATAACCGCAACGAACCGTTCCACGCCCGCCTCTTATCTGGGTTTCTTTGATGAAATCAGAAGGCTTATGGCAGAAGAGAACGGAAAAGAAGAAGGGCTGTTCAGCTTCAATTCCGCCGGAGCCTGCCCGGCATGTGCCGGAAAAGGGGTAATAGTGACGGAACTGGCATTTATGGATCCCATCGTTACGGAGTGTGAAGCCTGCGGCGGAAGCCGGTACAGCAAAGAAGCGCTGGCGTGCACCTGCAAGGGAAAGAATATTGTGGAGATTTTGAACCTGACGGCCTCCGAAGCCATGACATTCTTCGACAATCCTAAAATCACACGGCAGATAAAACTCCTGGAACAGGCGGGTCTGTCCTATCTTACGCTGGGACAGCCGCTCAGTACCCTGTCGGGAGGGGAGCGGCAGAGACTGAAGCTGGCAAAGAACCTGGGGAAGAAAGGGAATATCATTGTGATGGATGAACCTACCACTGGGCTGCATCCCTCTGATATCCAAAAACTTCTCAAGCTGTTTGATACCATCGTTTCCAAAGGAAATACCCTCCTTGTCATTGAACATAACCTGGATGTGATGAAGCAGGCGGATTGGATCATTGATGTCGGCCCCGATGGAGGCAAGAACGGAGGGGAAATTGTATTCACGGGAACACCGGTGGATATGATTCTGCATGCGGAAACACTCACGGCGGAAAGCTTGCGGAAAATATGTTCCTGAAACCGCTGCTTCCTGTTATAATGAATTTGTGCTTGAAAGAAAATAAAAAAAGAGGGGGAACAAACAGCATGCTGCAGTCAGGGGATTCTAAAGAATATAAACGGTTATATGCACAGTTCATTAAAATGCCGGATGACAAATTAGCCCAAATCATCGAACCGGAAAATGGTTATACAGATATTGCTATGAAAGTGGCATCGGATATTTTACATTCCGACAGGACGGTATTAGACCAAAATACAGCAGAACAGGAAGCGGAAGAGAATACAGTAGAGCAACAGAAGGCGGCAGAAATGCAAAAGCCGGATAAAGAAGATATGTTCCTTGGTTTATGCAATGATATCCATACGATAAAAAATATCCTATTGTTTTTCCTTATCCTCACATTGGTAGGTATGCTGTATGGATTCTACACGGTTTTTGTGACAATTCCCAATCTGCTTTAACAGGCAATAGAAAACGGTGATATGGCGGTAACTGCAGGTTTCGGCCTGGGGACAAAACGGTTCGGGTTTTCTGCGGCGAACCGTTTTGCCTGCTGCCGGTGCGGAGGTATCCGGTTCCTGGTAAATCCATGCTGTTTACTGCCGGATCAGACGGGCCATTTCGGCAATGTCCGCGGAAGCCATTTCTACTTTGGATTTCTCAATTAAAATATTGCCGCCCGTCATAATATAAGAAGGCATTATCCGGATATTCCCATAGTAGATTTCACTGCTTCGGAGCTTATAGGTAGAAACGGCAGGGACGGCATTTTTCTTTGTCGCTTTTTTGGCGATCATGTTGAATGCTTTTTTTGCAACGTCTCCCATAAGCATAATCACTTTTAAATCCGGGAACAAGGCAAGTTCCTGTTCCAGATAGGGCAGACTGTTCTCAATACTGCTTTTTTCAACCGCATAACCGGATTTGGGCGTTTTTACTGCGTTTGTAATGTAGATGCCCATCTGCAGGATGTCCTGTATATCCGTTACCGGAAGCCCTGCTTTCTGAAAAAGAGGTATTGTTGTCGACAAATAGTCCGCATCGGCCTTTCCGTAAAAATCCTGGGAAGGATCGGCCGGTACGACCTCATTTATCATGACGGCCTTGATTTTCAACGGGTCGATGTCTAAATCATATAATTGAATTTCTTCCTTGCTACCCACTGCCTTTTCTAACTCTTTCCGAATATTCATTTGTATGCTCCTTTGTAATAATTTAATGATACGGTTTGTTTCTTAATTAACACTTCCTATTTCCATTAGCGGCAGATAATACCTTCTATAGTCAGCATTATAAACCATAAAACCTGACACGTTATGTCAGGTTTTACCAGGTAATAAAATTCCGTCTCTGCGGTTGCGAACCCGGTATTTTTTATCCGCACATCGCTTTTTTTATTTTCTCTTTTAATTCGGTAACGTTCAGCACATCAGTTATTTTATATTCTCTGGCGATTGCCTCCAGTTTTTCCGCCCGCCTGTCCATGTCACGGACGGAACAGTTTCTGCAGCAGCCTTCAAAAAACAGGTTACAATGAAAATAGCCATGCTTTTCTTCTCCGCAGCAAGTACTTCTGCTGCAATTTTCGGGAAAAGATAATATAAAATCCTTTGCAAATCCTCTTTCCCAGGAAATCACGGTAGCCTGCATCTCCGTCCATAAAGACTGTTTGTCTTTTTCAATATCGAACTCATATTGCAGAAGATGTCCCATTTCATGTGCCGTTATCGACATCAGAAGATGCTTTCCATAGCGGCTTGAGGCATTTTCTGGTACGATAATATGATTCACCGGATCGTATTCGGCAAAAAAGCCGTGTTTTCTTAACGCCAAATACACCTTTCCCTTTAATTCAGGGTAGTTCTCCAGTACCGGTTCCACATAATTTACGGCATATTGATACAACGCTTCCTTGCGTTCCGGCTTGCTTTTGTCACACAAATAGCCCCATCCCCGATCAAGCATTACCATAACAGCCACCTCTTCTCCTGCTGCCAGTATACCATTATAAAAATCCGTTGGCAATCCAGGGTCCGGGTATCTGTATTGTCTGCAATACAGGCCTGTGAGACGGTAAAAATTATAGATTTTACCTATTGATCAATCTGTTTGCGTGTGTTATATTACATATATAACAAATATAATTATAACCTTGTGTTGGTCAGGCGCTAAGGAAAAGGACGGAAGGTGATGACTATGGCAGCCAAAAAAGATTATTATGAAATCCTTGGGATAGATAAAAATGCAGACGACAATACCATTAAGAAAGCATACCGGAAGCTTGCGAAAAAATACCATCCGGATCAGAATGCAGGCAATGTGCGTGCAGAACGGCAGTTTAAAGAAGTGACGGAAGCATATTCCGTCCTGAGTGATCCGGAAAAGAAAAAGTTATATGACAGATTCGGCCATGCCGCCTTTGACGGATCCGCGCCGGATCCGGACGCTTATACGAAGAACGGGCCGCAGGGCGGAGGATACCGGGAATATCATTTTGAACAGGGGAATATGGATGATATTTTCGGCGATATTTTTGGTGACATGTTCCGGCAATCGAAAGGAACATCCGGCGGCTTCTCCTATCATGGTTTCGGAGAGGACGGTTTTACCGGGAACGGCTTCGCCGGCCGGGAATATCGTAGGAAGGGGCAGGATTTACGTGCACAGGTGGAAGTCACCTTTGACGAAGCGGCCTTTGGCTGTGACAAAATCATCAGCCTTCAGAATGCGGACGGACAGATGCAGTCCCTGCAGGTTCATATACCGGCCGGCATTGAGGACGGAAAGAGCGTAAGGCTTCGGGGAAAAGGGATGCCGGGCCTTGGAGGCGGAGAGCCGGGAGATCTGCTTCTTAAGGTAAAGGCGGGCAGTAGACCCGGCTTTGAGCGCAGGGGCATGGATCTGTATTCCGCGATATCCATACCTTTTACCACGGCTGTTTTGGGGGGAGAAGTCCCGGTACAGACACTTTCCGGGACGCTCATGTGTAAAATCCGGGAAGGAACCCAGTCGGGAAGCAAGATTCGGCTGAAAGGAAAAGGTATTGTATCCATGAAAAACCCCAACGTACATGGGGATCATTATGTAACCGTACAGATCCAGGTGCCTAAAAACCTGAGCCGGGAAGCAAAAGAAAAATTAAGAGAATTTGAAGAGGCGTGCGGGACAAACCGGCGCGGCGGGAAGAAGGGGAGCGCCGCATGACGGAATGCACAGTACTGAGTGAACAATAACAATAAAATTTCTTTCCTATCTATTTTGTTACTAATGTCTGGTATGCCCATTCAAATTGTGCTATTATTATTTATAACGGCAATTATCCGGCTGGCAGGGGAAGCATTTTCTCCTGCCAGCCCGTTCTTATGCGGACGTCTTGATTGTCCCCATGAGAAGTAAAAAGTACATGGAAAGAGGATGAGGGTAACTATGGAAGCAATGGCACAAGAGGAAGCGCGCAGACAGGCGCATTATGAAAAAATGACACAGACGCCGGTTCCCAAACTGGTAACCACGCTGGCGATCCCTACGATTATAAGCATGATGGTATCTGCTATTTACAATATGGCGGATACCTTTTTCGTGTCCCAGCTGGGGACAAGCGCGGTAGGGGCGGTGGGAATTGTGTTTTCCCTGATGGCGATCATACAGGCAATCGGATTTACCCTGGGAATGGGAGCCGGGACTATCGTATCCCTGCATTTGGGGGCGAAGGAACAGGAAAAGGCGACCTGCGCAGCCAGTACCGGGTTCTTTACCGCTATTGTGCTGGGCCTGCTGCTGACGGTGCTGGGTTCCCTTTTTGTAACGCCGCTGATGCGGCTGCTGGGAGCCACGGAAACCATCCTTCCCTATGCAAGGGATTACGGACAGTATATCCTGCTCGCAGCGCCTATCATGTGTGCATCCTTCGTGATGAACAATATTTTCCGCTGTGAAGGGAAATCCGTGCTGGGGATGCTGGGAATCGGTACCGGCGGTATCCTTAATATCATCCTGGATCCTATCTTTATTTTCGGCTTCGGCCTGGGGACGGCGGGAGCGGCCATTGCGACGGCATTGAGCCAGACGGTGAGCTTTCTTATTCTGCTCATTTTATTCTTAAAAGGAAAAAGTGATGTACGTCTCCGTATTACTATGGTTTCCAGGAAGCTCAGGACCTACGTGGATATTTTTACAACAGGGATGCCCACCCTTTGCAGGCAGGGGCTTGCCAGCATTGCTTCGGTAGCTTTAAATGTGAATGCGGCTCTATACGGGGATGCCGCCGTGGCTGCTATGAGTATCGTAGGAAGGCTCATGTTCTTTATGTTTTCCGCGATGCTGGGCTTCGGACAGGGCTTCCAGCCGGTGGCCGGTTTTAATTACGGGGCTAAAAAATACGGCAGAGTCCATGAAGCCATACGCTTTACCTCCATTGTCGGTACTGTGGTGATGGCGGTGTTCAGCCTGGTTATTTTTATTTTTGCCCCACAGATCATGATGGCTTTCCGGAAAGATGATGCGGTGGTTATCGAACTTGGAAGCTTCGCTTTGCGGGCGCAATGTCTGGTCATGCCTTTCTGCGGGATCACCACGACCGCGAATATGGCGCTGCAGAGCACCGGGCAGTCCGGAAGCGCCACCTTTCTTGCCATGTGCAGGCAGGGGGTCTTTTTCCTTCCTTTGATTCTTGTATTGCCCCGTTTTTGCGGTGTTTTTGGGGTTCAACTTGCACAGCCCCTGGCAGACGCATGTACAATGGCGGCATCGGTGCCGTTTTTGCTGCATTTTATGCACAAGCTGAAGGCCATGGGGGGACAGGAAGGGAATAATCTCTGCGGAGAATGACCGGTGTCCTGTATGAGATAACCACAGGGGAAGGAGCTTGTCATGCTGTATGCTGTTGAAAACCGGAGGAGTATCAGGAAATACAGAAGGGACGACGTACCTGTTGCTGCGATTGAGGAGATTGTACGGGCCGGGATGCTGGCACCGTCCTCCAAAAACAGGCAGCCCTGGAAATTTATCGTAACCGGCGGAAAGGAAAAGGAAGGCTTCCTTTCCGCTATGGCTGCAGGGATGGAACGGGAAAAAGTACAGCCGCTTCTTCCCGGAAGCGCCGGTTATCTCAAAGGAGCGGAAAATACCCTGCGGATTATGGAACAGGCGCCGGTCCTTATTCTGGTGGTCAATACCCTGGGACTGGATGTTTGTGCCGCCGCTTCCCCGGAGGAACGTATATTTGCGATCTGCAATGCGCAGTCCATAGGAGCCGCCGTTCAGAACATGACTCTTACAGCCACGCAGATGGGGCTGGGAAGCCTGTGGATATGTGATACCTATTTTGCTTACAGGGAATTATGTGACTGGGCGGGAGGCGATCTGACTGCGGTGATGGCTGTGGGGTATGCACAGGAGTCACCGCGGCCCCGGCCGCGGAAGGGTATGGCAGAAGCCGTGGAATGGCGGTTATAGGCAATAGAAGTATCGGTAAGGGATATGGGGAGAGCCTGCTCATGATGTATGAGTGGGCTTTCTTTTTTTGCAGGTTTCAGGTGATATCTGAAAACGAACCTGTTGCTTCCCAAAGTTAACCTCTTGCTTCTTTTCTATTTACGAATCCTTACGTATCTGTATAATGATAACTATCAGCAGGGCAAGAAAACAATGGAGTAATGCGAAAGGTGAAATTATGAGGGTCAGAATCGAAATCGAACCGGAACTGACGGAGGACGAAGTGATTATCCGGTGCAGGCAGGTAGAGGAGCATATCCTGAGACTCCAGCAGATAGCGGTGGATACCGGGCCGGGAGACTGCTGCATCGCTCTGCAGTGCGGAGATACCAAATATTATGTCCCGCTGGCAGGGATCTTGTTTTTTGAAACGGAAGGGAAGCAGGTACAGGCCCATACGGCCGATAAGCTTTATCTGACGGACCGTAAGCTTTATGAACTGGAGGAAAGTCTCCCGGGAAGCTTCATGCGGATATCCAAATCCACCATTGTTAATCTGGATCCCATTTATTCCATAACAAGGAACCTGACGGCTTCCAGTATTGTGGAATTTTATGAAACTTCCAAAAAGGTTTATGTTTCCCGCAATTATTATAAAGCCTTAATCGAGAGGCTGGGAGAGAAAAGGAGAAAAATATAATGAAAAGAAAAAATGTGTTTTGGGGATTATTGTTTTTGCTGGGAGCTTTTGCCGTCCTTGCTGGCAGGCTGGGGGTTTTCAGAGGCGTGGGTTTTTGGTCGGTCCTGTTTTCCATCGGTCTGTTAGGAGTGCTGGTAAATGGCATAATCCACAGAAGCTGGGGCACAATCCTGTTTTCTGCGGCATTTCTGGCAATTGTAAACAGCTCATTGCTGGGGATTGAGAAGCTGGTTCCCTGGCCGGTGCTGGGAGCGGCCCTTCTTGGGACAATCGGGCTGAATATACTGTTCCCCTCCAGGCACCGCCACGGGCATTATATCTGTGCCAGGGGAAATAACGGGGAAGTTGGTGAAGTGGAGTACCATGAGGAAGTGGGAAACGACGGATCGGAACAGGTAAACTGTGAGGTAAGTTTTCATTCTTCCGTGAAATACATCCAGTGTTCCCGGCTGAAAAGTGCCGATTTGAGCAGTTCCTTCGGCGGTCTGACGGTTTATTTTAACAATGCGATGCTTCAGGATCATGCGGCTCATGTAAAAGTGGATGTTTCCTTCGGCAACATGGAGCTTTATGTACCCGTGGGATGGCGCGTGATCTGCAATGTATCCTCCTCCTTCGGCCATGTGGAGGAGCACGGCTTCTGCAGAGGCGACGAAGCCGAAATGCTTACGATAGACGGGGATGTTTCCTTCGGAACTCTGGAAATATACTATATTTAAAAACAGAGGAAGAGGAGGAAATGATCCTGGCCCATGAAAGGGCACATTTGAAAAGAAAGGATCCCTTAATTAAGCTGGCCTGTGACGAACAGGCGCTTGCGGATGCCAAAAAGGATATCCGGGCCGCTCATTCCAGGGTACTCCTGTCCGTCTCCGTGAAAAGGAGCGACCCTTTTGCTTTCCGGAATCCGTACGGAAAATACGGCCGGTTCCGGGCCGCTCCCGGTTCCTGCGGAAACACAGACCGCATAGTGCGGTAAGTACATAGGTGGTCGCGCAAACAATCCTCATCGGCCAGCTTACCACGGAAGGCGACATGATGCTTATTTCCGTCAAATGCCGGGGAAAGGGTTATCTGATCCTGACAGACCGAAGCCGTGACAAATGGAAGGAAACGGATGCGGAAGAGATAACAGTTTCCCATGCCGGATACCTCAACTGGCTCCGGGATGAAGAAACCGGTGCGGAAAACGTTGTGGCTTCCGATCTGGGAAACCTTACCTAGAAGCAGCTGTCGGAAAGCATGCTGGACAGTAACATGGAAGCTCACATTCCCTATACCTTCCTGGCATGGTTTTCATAATTTCTTTCGCCATCCCTTGCTGATATTCCACGGATGAAATATAATAAGCTAACCAGATATTCTGCAAACCAGAAAGTGTAAGAAAAAGGAGCAACCAAATGTACGATTGCATCATTATAGGCGCAGGGCCGGCCGGCTGTACCGCCGCCGGGAGATTAGCGGAGAAAGGGCGGAAGGTTCTTCTTGTGGAAAGATGCAGGCTGCCCCGGTACAAGTCCTGTTCCGGTGTCCTGATAAAGAAATCCATGGATTTCGTGAAGCTTTATATCGGGGAGGAAACCCCGGTTCATACGATGTGTGCCCCCGCAGAAAACCGGGGGATGATTTTTACAAATGATCATGGAAAAGAATACCGGTTTGAACAGGAGGGGCTGAATGTATGGCGCAGCAGCTTTGATAACTGGCTTGCCGGAAAAGCGGTGGAAAAAGGGGTGCTGCTTCGGGACGGAACAATGGCTGTTTCCTGTGAAGAACAGGAGGATTATGTATCTGTAATCCTGCATGGTGAAAAGACATACACAGAAAAAGCAAAATATGTCCTGGACTGCGAAGGTGTTACCGGAGCGGTGAAAAGAAGTCTGTCAGCAGAAAACAACGGATATATAACCACCTTCCAGACCTTTAACCGGGGAAGCATTGACCTGGATTACCATTATTTCTACGCGTATCTTCAGCCTGAACTATCCCAGTATGATGCCTGGTTTAATGTGAAGGATAATCTTCTCGTTCTGGGGGTATCGGTCAAGGAAGCCGGTAAAATTAAATCCTATTATGAGAATTTTCTTTCCTATATGAAAAAAGAACACAACCTGTACATAGAGGAAGAGACGAAAGCGGAGAAATGGCTTATGCCCCATATCCGGCCCGGCTGCAGGGTGGATTACGGAACAGGCCGTATTTTGTTCGCCGGTGAAGCCGCAGGCTTTCTCAACCCCATGGGAGAAGGGATTTCCGCGGGGATGGAGAGCGGATATTGGGCAGCGGAAGCGGCTGCAGCCCATTTTGAGAATCCCCAAAAGGTACTAGACGCCTATCAAAAGGGAGCCGCATCCCTACAGGCCTATATGCAGCGGCAATGGAGCTTTGTGGGCGGGATAGCCGGA
Source organism: Lachnospiraceae bacterium (assembly GCA_022845955.1). Classification (GTDB taxonomy): domain Bacteria; phylum Bacillota; class Clostridia; order Lachnospirales; family Lachnospiraceae; genus Eisenbergiella. Next base: position 4,458,615 of record AP025576.1, on the reverse strand, counting down.
ACCTTCCGGGAAATGGAGTGACAGGGATAGCGGTATAACAGGGATTAGACATCTCCCTTCAGGAGTTGAGAGGACAAAGGAAACAGGAGGTATGTTCCGTGAAGAAAGAGTATCATAAATTAGTCCGTGACAGAATACCCGAGATGATCCAAAAGCAGGGGGAAACGCCGGTTTTGCGTATCTTGGAAGAAGAGGAGTACCTGGAGGCGCTGGATAGAAAATTAGAGGAAGAAATCCGGGAATATCAGGAAGATAAGTCACTGGAGGAGCTTGCCGATGTTCTGGAGGTCATCCTTGCTATCTGCAGGGCCAGAGGTTATTCGGAGCAGGAACTGCGGGAGAAGTACCTGAAAAAGCATGCAGAACGGGGCGGTTTTGAAAACAGGATATATCTGGTATCCAAGGAATCCTGCGGACAAGCAGAAGGGTAGGAGGAAGCGCACAGCGGCTTCTTTATCTTTGTTTCGCGCCGCCTTCCAACTTTTCAATGGCCTCCTCCTGCGTAGAAACAAAATAGAAATTCCTGCCATGATCACTTTCATAGATGAAATCACGAAGCGGTTTGCTGGTATAGTTGGAAAAATCGCCAACAATAGCGAGGTTTATTCCCTAGTTCACATACTTTTGGAGTATTTCCCCCGCAAGGCGTGTTGATAAGATAAAAAAATCTTCTGCCACACATTCTTTCGGAAGGATCAGCTTATGAGATCCGGTTTCATAGCTTATTGTCATTGCCAAATCAAGAGCGGATTGCAGATCCGTGATTAGCAGACTGTCATTTTGAACCACTGCAATCGATTTCTGATTCCCTTTTCACGTTATATTCATTGAATTTTCCTCCTGTACCCTTCGGGCGCTGCCGGGAGGTTTTGCCGGCCGTTCTTCCCCTCAGGTATTATCAGTAGTGTTTCCTGTTACGACGGAGATGCGTTCCAATATTTCCTGCATAAACAGAAGATGTCCCCACAAGGTAACACGGACCTTGTTTTCCTGTTCCAGATATTGGGTATACATGGTTGCGTTATCATAGGTTTCCGGTTTGCCGTTCAAAGCGGCTGTAAGCAGGTTGATGATCCGTATAGCCTCGTCCGCTTCGTCAATCATAATATCGGCAACACAGGAAATATTTACTTTATTTTGTTCTTTTTCTACATTTTTATGTTCTTAAGAAAGGTGTCAAGACCGTTTTCTGCTATTATTGTGCTATTGGAATGAGTGTGTTAAGATAAAACCTATAATGCACCGGTTCAGGTAAAAAAATCCTTTCAGTCAGGAGGAAAGCAGCCATGACAACAATTGAGAAACGGGTTCACGAGCTATATTGGGATAAGGATGTGAATTGTGCAAGGACAACATTGCTTATTTTAGGCGAGCTTCTTCCGATACCCCTTAAGGAGCAGACTCTGCATGCGGCCATTGGGCTTCATGGTGCGGGAGGCTTCCGTGCCCAATGCGGCCTGGTGGAAGGCGGTCTGATGGCAATAGGTATGTATTACAGTTCCCTGCATAAGGAGGAGGAAGCTATTGTATCCGTCTGTTACCGTTATGCCCGGGAATTTTCGGATACCTTTGGATCCCTACGGTGCTTTGAACTGCGTCCGGGAGGTTTCCGGCCGGAGGATCCGCCCCATAAATGTGAAAAACTCACTTGTGAAGCGATTGCATTTACCTATGATTTTATTGTGGCACATCAGGAATAACGCATTTGGAAATGCGGCAAGAAGAGATAACGGTGTGGAAGAAACGGTTTTCATAGCGGTATTCCGTGATATACACAGTAACCACATTGCGCTTGAGGCTTGTTTCCGGTACATAGAAAAATATATGACTGTTGCAAAGGATCCGGACGGCAATGTAACGGAAGTGCTCCGGTAAAAAGGATGGGATAAATGAAAATTACGGTTATTAACGGAACCCCCGTAAAGGGAGTTACTTATTTTATGAAAGAACAGTTCCTGGACTATATGGGAAATGATCACCAGATTACGCAATTTTATCCTACAGATCTACCGGAATTCTGTGTGGGCTGTAAAAATTGTTTTGTGAACGGGGAAGAAAAATGCCCTCATTTTCAGAAGACAGATCGTATCTGGAACTCATTTTTATCCGCCGATATCCTTGTTTTTGCCTATCCGGTCTATGCCCTGCGGGCGCCGGCGGCGGTGAAATCCCTGCTGGATCATTTGTGCGTGCACTGGATGGTGCACCGCCCGGATGCAAGATTGTTTGAAAAAACAGCAGTGATCATAACCAACAGTGTGGGAGCACCCAACGGCTCCGCACAAAAGGATGTGAAAACCAGTCTGAGCTGGATGGGAGTGTCCCGGATATATACCTGCGGAGCCGGCATGATGGGAGATATTTTTATAGAAAAAATGTCCCGGGAACATAAAGAAATGCTTCGGAAAAAAATGAAAAAACTAGCGGGAAAAACAGCTTCGGCTGTTCCGTGCCGGCGGATGAGTTTAAAAACCGCCCTTCTGTTTGCCGTGTGTAAAGCACAGCATAAAATGGTGCTGAAAGGGGAGACGGTACCAAGCCTGGACAATGCATATTATCTCCGTCAGGGATGGATAAAGAAGTAACTGCCGTCAGCAGCGGGAGCAGAAGGGGTTCATATAACAGGGAATAGTAACATCCCTTGAAAAAAGGAGGGAACCCCGCCGTCCGGTTCCCGGATTTCCGGATGCCGGCCGGGAGCCAATTGCAAAATACCCTGCGGCCCCGCCAAGATGGAAGATGGCAGATGGGCGCAAGCGGAATGGACAGAACTGCAGGTATCAGGCGTGTTGTCAGAAATATCCCCCTTCCCGTAACCGATTTACCCGAACCGGGCAGAATTACCAGACAGGGGGCTGGAAATCTGAAACATCTGGCGGGATGGTGATTTTCGGAGTTATGAGGAAATAATATGACAGATTATAATAAAATCAGAAAATATTATTCTGTATTTGATGAGCAGCATAGATTGGAAAAAGCAGAAGGACGTTTGGAATTTGAAATGAATTTCAAAATTATTTTAGAGTACATTAAAAAGTCGGATAATATATTGGATTTGGGCGGAGGAGCAGGAAAGTACGCGATAGAGCTTTCAAAACGAGGATTTCGGGTTACACTTGCCGATTTATCAGAGCAATTGTTGGAACAGGCACAGAATTATATAAAAGAAAACAATATACCGGCATTACAAAGTGTTGATGTGGTAAATGCCATAAATTTAAGCTGTTATGCTAGAGGAAGCTTTGATGTTGTTATTCTTTTTGGGCCATTGTATCATCTGCTGGAACAAAGGGAGCGGGAACGGTGTGTTTCGGAAGTTGCACGTGTTATAAAACCAAAAGGTATTATATTGGTGAATTTTATTCCTTATTTATCAGGTGCGGTGGGGGTGGTCACCCGTGCATTAAATTCTCCGGAACAGGTAAATGAGGAGAATTTATCAAAGGTATTTGAAACAGGGAAATTTTGCAATAAAGTACTCCAGGGATTTCAGGAAGGGTACTATCCTACCTCTGCTGAAATGGAACAGTTATTTGGCAAATATAATTTCAAGAAAATTTTATTGCGCTCAGTCAGAAGCTTTGGTTACGGAAAAGAAGAAAAAATATATGAACTACTGGAAAGAGATAAGGTTTTATTTGATAAGATTATGGAATTAATTGATCGAACAGCAACGGATCCCGCAATCATTGAAACCTGCGGACATGCGGTTTATGTGGGCTATAAGGGGGAATAAAAGCGGAAAACTATCTGCATACCATAGCCGGTTCCTATGACAAAGCCATTGAACTGGGCAGACAAGGGATTGCCCTGTATCAGGACCTGCCCGCGTTTATTCCCCAGGACCCGGACTTTCCCAGGTAAAAGACGGATGAGGGGCCTATGCGTTTATATTACTGAAATGTGTCAAATGAAAACTCCTTTATGGAGGATATGATATATGGACTTAAAACATATAAATATCGGTGTGAATTTACCGGGAAAACATCTGTAAAAATAACTACCGGTTAAGATTTCCTGCGGTTCCGTTAACTGCGCCTCCATTGTGAACCTGTGAATACACAGCTATACTTTGTGTATCAGAATAAGTAACTGCGAAGGTAATGAACAGTTACCAGAATAATAAGAAAAGGAGTTTATGCTGTTATGAATAGGAATTTAGGAGTACGCATTGCAGAATTGCGCAGGGCAAAAGGAATGACTCAGGAGCAACTGGCCGGAGCGGTAGGGGTATCGGCGCCGGCGGTGAGCAAATGGGAAACTTCCGCCTCCTGCCCGGATATTTCCCTGCTTTGCCCCATTGCAAGGGCACTGGATACCAATGTGGATACGCTGCTCCAGTTCGAAGAGACGCTGTCCCAGGAACGTATCAGCGAACTGGTCAATGATTTGGTGGAGAAAGCCAGGACAGGGAACCGGGAAGAAGCGGAAGCAATGCTGCAGATGCAGCTCCATACCTATCCTTCCAGCAGTGCCTTTAAATACAATGCCGCCACGGTCCTGGATTTCTTCACTATGATTTTTCCTATGGAACCGCCTGAAAAAAAGGAGACCTGGAGACAGCAGAAAAAACGGCTACTGGAAGAGGTGCGCAGCGCAGGGGTTTCCCAGTACTGGCAGGGCGCTGTATCCGGATTGGCGGCTATTGCCATACAGGAGGAAGAACTGGAAAAGGCGGAACTTCTCCTGAAGGAACTGCCGGAAAACAGTACGGAGGCCACTTTGTTTTGGACACAGCTGTATCTGAAGAAAAAGGAGCCGGAAAAAGCACTGGAGGTATCCCAGCACCGACTGTATAGTCTGGTGCATCAGCTCCAGCTATGCCTGACAACGATGATGAACGGCGGAATGATAACCGATAACGATATAACATTGGAAATCTGTGAGGTATACCACCAGCTGGAAACAATTTTCGGGGTGGGAGGCGGCGTGAGCGAAGGCTTTTTTGTGGAGGCATACAGGAGAATGGACAGGCCGGAGGATGCGCTGAACAGTCTGGTTAAGATGATAGAGGCTTCTATTGGCCCTATAAAGGAACCCAATCCGCTGCTTTTTTCACCTACCATTCAGTTAAATCCGGGACAGTCCGCCACAACCCCGGAACTGAAACAGATATTATTAAACGGGATTATGACAGACGAATTCTTTGCCGGTTATCTGGATCGGGAAGATCTTCAGGAGGCGATAGAAAAATTACGGCAGGATATCAATAAGCCTTCCGCCGGTTTGGATCAGGCAGGAAAGAGAGGATAAGGATGGGGAAAAAGGGAATGGCCCCTTTATGGCTTAAGTATCCGCAGATACCCAATGGAAGCATTGGATGGCGGATGGGATACGGGGAAGCCTATGGTGATAAATTTTACGGATGGTTCCATACGTTGGACAGTGACGGACAGAAAGAATATAACAGAAAATTTCCGCAACCCGTCTGCTGGAGCCTGTCCGAATACAATCTTATGCGGCACAATACATTCTGGACCTATCAATGGCACAGGAATTCCGGCCCGCCTTATACTTTGGAAAAGCTTCAGGAGGAGAGGGAAAACGGCTGCGTAAGGGAAACTGTTTTTTTCTGGGGCCATCACCCGGGAAAAGAGGAAAAAACAGGTAAAGAGTGCTTCAGCCAGTGGTACCAGGCGGCTTTCCATGTAGGGCACCTGTCCTACTGCTGCATGGAGCAATACCTGATGTCCGGGAAAGCCAGGCTTTTTGGCGATGAGGAAACCAACAGGGAAATTATGGATGCAACATCCCCTTCCGAAATCAAGCAGCTGGGACGAAGGGTAAAGGGATTTGACGAAGCGGTTTGGGAAAGGTTCCGGCTTCCCATAGCGTTAACCGGAAATTACTATAAATTTTCCCAACTCAAAAGCCTGCGTACCTGCCTTCTTGCCACCGGAGACTGTATTTTGGCGGAGGCAAGCCCTGATGACCGCATATGGGGGATTGGTATGGATCAAAACGAAGCCGCCGGAACAGACAGCAGTCAGTGGAGAGGAAGGAATTTACTTGGGTTTGCGTTGATGGAAGTCAGGGATGAAATCAGGAGGCTGCGCAGGTATGAGGACGAAGTGGATTTCGGGGACGCAGAATAGTTTAGCAGCAACTTAAGTTTATGGAGAAATTATGACGGAAAATAACAGGAAAAATGAAATACTGGTCCTTTTAACAGATCGCTGGTGCGACTGGGAAGCTTCCTATGCGATTGCGGTAGCGGAAGCCTTTGGCGGCTACGAAGTAAAGACGATTGCGATAGATAATGTACCTGTAAAGTCAATGGGCGGCATCCGGGCCAATATCGATTACCGAATCCGGGATTACCAAAATTTTGACAACACCGCCATTGCTATTCTGCCCGGCGGCCTTTCCTGGGAAGAAAACGATTACGAAGAGATCACCGCATTTATAAAGAACCTTGCAGAAAAAGGAATAACGATTGCGTCGATCTGCGGAGCCACGACTTATTTGTGCCGACATGGCTTTTTAAATCATGTGAAGCATACGGGTGACAGTGCGGAGCTGTTCCAAAGCCAGGAAGGGTATACCGGACAGGACTTATATGTACCGGCCCAGGTGGTGGTTGACGGCGGTTTTATTACCGCAAACGAAACGGCCGCCGTAGAATTCGCCTATGAAATCTTTAAGCTGCTGCAAGTTGACAGCGAAGAAGAGATGGCGCAGTGGCTGGATAACTTTAAATACGGCGCTGTCCGCTAGAACAGAGGAGATACAAGTGCAGTACTAAAAGTTGGAGAATATCTGGGTATATGATGATGAATTCGTAAAAGGATTGATTCATATAGAAGGGGATTGGATTCAGGAACTGTATGTGGACTATTTCTTTCAGAATAAAGGGATCGGGGCAATGCTTATTGCTTTTGCGATCCGGAAATTTGATGTCCGTCATTTATATGTACTTGAAAAGAATACCAGGGCAATCCGGTTTTATCAGGGTTTTGGATTTTCACTGACACAAGAACGCCGGATTCAAGAAGGGACAACAGAGTTTATTGTAAAAATGGACAGGTAAAATCCGTTTTATCCCATGAAGGAACCAATAAACCGGATCCCTATATATTGCTGGCAAATGACTGACGAAACGAACAGACCATTTTTACAGAAAGAGAGAGAATAAGAAGCTATGAACATTATATTTCGAATTTGCATTGGCTTATCCATGGGTGTGGTGAGCGGGTTCCTGGCTGGTAGCTTAAAGTTTGGCCGACATAAAAGCATCTCCCCTTTACGCAGGGAAAAAATGAAAAAAATAGCGGACAGGTTTGCTTTTATTCTAAAATATATTACCTTTCTTCTGCTTTGCCTGGGATTTATCTGGTGCATCTATTTCCTTATCCTTGGTGCTGTCATGCCGCAAAAGACCGATTATGCCAACAGTATGTCGGAGTTGATTGTCTGTGTTCTGACCGTGATATCTATTATATTTGCGTTCATTGAGTTTTCAAGACGCACAAACGATTAAATGGTTACACCACCTGATTTATGTGGAGATTATTATTAGCCGCTTTGGAGAAGCTTGGAGCTTCCCGTCACTCCAATAATAAGTATTCTGCTATTGGTTTGGGCTTCATGTGCCGCTGCTGTTCATTCCCCTGCAAAGCGTATTCGCAGCATGGCAATCACCTCCATGATCAACGAATGGTAAGATTGCATGGGAGTAATCCAAAGCATCTCCCAATATAGAAAAAGTCGGTAAATCTGTACGCTGGAAAACGCGATTTATATGGAGGTAAAGAATGATGTTTCCTTCCTGTTTGATTCACAAATGAATCTATACGAACATCAGTCCTCCTTCAACCCAAACATGCCGCTGCGGGATCTCTTTTATATCGCCAGGCAATTGGAGAAGTATACGCTGGGAAAGAGCCTGTATTCCAGCAAGCTACGGAAAATCCCCGTTCCCCGGTTTGTTGTGTTTTATAACGGGACGCAGGATCAGCCGGAAAGCCGGATATTAAAGCTGTCCGATGCGTTTGAAAAACAGGTCCCTTCCCCCGAGCTGGAAGTAAAGGTAACGATGCCCTTAACCGTTCAGCAGGTCTGCGCATTTACTGCGCTGACCGTATGAAAGTGATTCAAGAGTGCAAAAATCCCATCGCCGCAGGCGATTTTAATGGATTTTGCACATAACTGTGAAGATACTGAACAGTTAACGATGCTTAATATTAATTTGGGGAAAACCCGGGAGCTGTTGGAGAAGTGCAGAACCCTGAGGGAATACTGTATGTTTGTGGAGCGAATCGGGGATACGCCAAAGAGCTGGAGATTGCGGAGGCCGTGGAGCGGGCGGTGACAGAATGTATCCGGGAAGATATTCTTGCGGACTTTTTATCCGCACAGAGGGCGGAGGTTATAGCCATGTCAATCTTTGAGTATAACAAAGAAGAAGAAATGAAGAAAATCCGGGCCGACGAATTCCGTATTGGAAAGGATGCCGGCAAAACAGAAGGGAAAGCAGAATATGTGCTTGATCTGCTGGAGGATCTGGGAGAAATCCCGGTCGGGCTGCGTGAGAGAATCCTATCGGAAACCGACCTTAGTCTTTTGAATCAGTGGCATAAGCTGGCGGCAAAAGCCGGAACGATACAGGAATTCATAGGAAATGCAGGATTGACGGATATCCTCTGAATCTTAGTATACATGCACGCCTCTATCATGTGTCCTGTCCCCCGGCCCTTCCTGTATGCATAATGCTTACAGGAAGAGCCGGGGGACAGCACCGGATTTGCATCACCCGCAGACGGCCATCGAACAGGCGGATCAGCTTCTGGTGGCGGAGGGCGGACGGAACGCCTGGAGGGGGACATATGAAGAGCTGATAAAACAAGACAAGAGACAGCCGGAAAAAAGATGACGGGAAGAAGTACCTGTGCAGACAGGTATTTTTTCCTGTATTTTTTTGTCCCAAATGGTATTTTGAAAATATTAGTACTTGACATTACATAGTAGTGCGGATATGATACTTGTAAAGGGAGATAATGCGATGAATGCACAGTTTAAAAAAGGAGTTCTGGAGCTGATTGTCCTGGAATCTGTCAGACAGAAGGATATGTATGGCTATGAGCTGGTGGAAGAAGTCTCCAAGGTGGTGGATGTAAATGAGGGGACCATTTATCCGCTTCTCAAGAGAATGACCAACGAGCATTATTTTGAGACATATCTTCGGGAATCCACGGAAGGGCCGCCCAGAAAATATTATCATATCACTGCGGCAGGTATTTTGTACCGTGACGGCCTGGAACGTGACTGGAATGAATTCAATCAGAAGGTATGCGCATTCCTGGAGGAACAGAAAAGAGGGAGAGAATGAATAAGGCGGAATTTTTACATATTTTACGGGACAGGCTTTCGGTTCTGGACGAGAAGGAGCTGGAAGATATCCTGAGCGAATATGAACAGCATATTGATATGAAGGCGGCAGGGGCAATGACGGAAGAAGCGGCCATTGCAGATTTTGGCGATATCGGGGAGCTGACCGCCCAGATACTGGAAGCGTATCATGTACGTGCGGATTTTGCACGGGAGAAGGAGATTCGGGAAAAGGGGCCGGGGATGATGGATACGGTCATGGTTACAGGACGGAAAACCGCCGCTGCCTGCAGAAGGGGAGGCAGACGGTTCCTGCAGGGTCTGAAAAACAGCGGCCTGGCTGTTCAGAAATGGATAAAGAAATGCGCCGCCGCCGTCCGTACTCTTTTTTCCCGTAAGAAAGGGCAGGAAGAGAGAACGCAAGATACGGTTGTGAAACAGAAAGAGATACCTGAGAGAAAAAAGCTTCTTCTTTTCGGGAGCGGGAAACATAAGGAGAAACGGGATACAATGGAGAAAAAGAACAGAATCACTTTATTTTCGATAATTGGCATAATATGCAGGGGGTGCTTCAATGCGGTGCTGTGGTGTGTGAAGCTGGTATGGAATCTGTTCTGTACCGGAACAGGTATCCTGATTGGTGCTATGGCCTGTGCCTGCATTTTTATGCTGGGGACACTGCTTGTCCTGCTGACCATGGGATATCCCCTTGCGGGGGTGGTCCTGGGAGTCCTGGGGCTGACCATGTGTACCTGCAGTATGACGGTTTTATGTTTTACTTTGATCGTGAAAAGGAAAAGACAGGAAGGAAATACGGCGGGGCCGGAAGAGGCGGGAACAGACGAAGAGGAGGAAATAGTTCATGCGTAGGATTCATGTGATTTTACTTGGAATTTTTATTACAGGCGTTTTACTTGGCGGTATCGGAACCGGCATCGCTTTTGGGGAATACAGTACCATGGAGTATGGAGGAACAGTGATGCTGGGAGAGGAGTATCTGGTGACAGGAGAACTTATTTATGAGTTCGAGCCTGTACCGGGAGAAAAAATTGCTGTCAATCCAATCAATTGGGGCAGGACTTATGGAAAAAGTGCCCTGGAAATGGATGAAAGCCTTCCTATGGGGACTATCTGCTATGATGTCACATATAACAGTAAGCTGACGATCCCCAACCTTTACTATTGGGAGGAGGAGAATCCGGAGAGCGTTTATGCCGGAGAAACTTCAGAAGAAGGGGCATATGGGGAGAATGAAGGGGATGCAGAAAGCAGCCAAATCAGTATAAATGAAGAAACCGTTCCGGTTGAAGAAGCAGCTCCGGAGAAGGAAAATGTCCCGGATGAAGAAAGCGTCCCGGAAAAAACGTCTGTGATCGTGGGCTATCTGGAGATTCACACCAATTATATTGGAAGTGAGTTTGAACTTCTGATGAAGGACAAAGATAATATCCTGCAAAACCTGAAGCAGAAAAAGATTAATTCTTATGAGACTGCCTATATTACGGATGTGAAAGTCCGGGTGAATCCTGATATGATGGAGTATATAGAAGACCGGACGATGTATTGAGAAAATGCAGCAGGCCGCACAGGAAAGCAGGATCAGGTGACGCCAAACTTTTTTTTGCACCCTCCTGCAAGAATCTCCGTTGAGTTCTGAAGGGATCAATGGTATACTTAATTGGATTGTGGCTCCAGGAATGCCGGTGCCCCGCCGCTTATGCAACGAACGAAGGTTGGCGGGGCTTTGAAGGCCGGAATGGAGCAGGAATACCGATGCCCGGAAAAACAGGGGAGAGAAAAGCAGATGGATAGTGCAAATACGGTCAGAGAAACCTTGCGGGATTTTCTGCAGTCATGGTTTGAACAGCGTGATCCGGAGAGGACAAGTGGATTCCTGTCGGAGAATGTGGATTTTGTAGGGACGGGCTGGGACGAATCCGCCCGGGGAAAAGTGCAGATGAGGGAATATCTTCTGCAGGATATCAGGGAAATACCGGAGCCGTTCCATTGCCAATGGTCTGTTATTCATGAGCAGGAGGTCATGGAAGGGGTATATAGCCTGTCTATTGATTTGACCTTGAAAAATACTCTGTACAGCTGGTATCTGCGCGGCTTTTTTATTCTGGTGAGGGAAGAGGAAGGACAGTGGCGGATAAAAAGCTTCCATGTTGCGGAACCTGGAAGCAGCCAGCGGGAGCAGGAGCATTATCCCCGGGCGCTGGTAATGGAGAATCTGGTGAGACAGAGGCAGGAGCTTCTGAATGAATCTCTGCCCGGCGGAATGATGGGAGGATATATCGAAGAAGGGTTTCCTTTTTATTTTATCAATAAACAGATGCTGGCTTATCTGGGATATGAGGACGAAGAGGAATACATAAAGGATATAGACGGTATGGTCAGCAACTGTATGCATCCTGACGACCGGCAGAGGGTGGATGATGAAGTGGCCGCCCAGATGGAAGAAACAGGCAGCTATGTGGTGGAATACCGGATGAAAAAAAAGGACGGCTCCTACATCTGGATCCATGATCTGGGAAGGCGGGTGACGACAGAGGATGGGCGCCAGGCTATTTCTTCCGTATGCCTGGACATTACCGTACAGAAAAATGCGCAGCAGGAAGTGATGAACCTGTACAACAATATCCCGGGAGCCGTATACCGGTGCCGTTATGACCAGGATTTTTCCATTATAGACGCCAATGACGGCCTGTTTGAATTCCTGGGCTATACCCGGGAAGAATTTGCCGCCATGGGGAATAAAATGGCGGCGGTTATACATCCGGAGGATCTGGCGGCGCTCCCGTCCGCGCTGCATGAGCAGCTGGAGAATGGAAATACCGTACACACCGAAAACCGGCTTCTCTGCAAAGACGGCAGTGTAAAATGGGTGTCCGTCAAGGCACAGATGTTTTATGAATGCAATAACGAACCGCATTTTTATTGCGTATGCGTGGATATCACGGAGGAAAAGCAGCTCCAGAGACATGTAAAAGAGCTTTATGAACAGGAACTTGCCTATTTCGTGGAGCTTTCTTCTTCAGAAGGATGTCTGCAGGGGCGGGTGAATGTGACCAAAAACAAGGTGGAGAGCTATCTTTCCAGCGCGGAAGAGGCGATTGCCAGTGCGGGGGATTCTTATGATGAAACCATAGAAAATCTGGCGGCATCCGCCGTGGATGCGGAGTACGGGCAGAATATCCTCTGTACCCTGAACCGGAAAAAGGTGCTGCGGGATTATGCGGCGGGAAAGGTGAACTACCATTTTGAATTCCTCCGCCGGAACAAGGTGGGAGGGATTTTCTGGGGCAGTACCGGCTTCCGTTCCTGCCTGAACCCGGAAACCGGGGATGTCATGGCCTTTTTCTATACGAAGGATATAACGGAAGCAAAGCTGCAGGAGCAGCTGCTGGATACCATCGCCGATTTGGATTACGACGCGATTGTGGAAGTTGACATGCTCAGGGGAAGGCGCAGGGTGTTCAATTTTAATCCGGAACGCAGAAATACCATTCCCATGCAGTCAGAATACCATGAGGCCGTTAAAGAAATGGCAGGCCGTTTTATGGAAGCGGAAGCAAGGAAAGAATATGTGTCCAAAATGGATTTCGGGTATATGAAAAACAGGCTGGATAAGGAGGATTCCTACAGCTTTGTGGTGGAGATGAAGGAAGATGACGGTTCTGTCCGGGTGAAGCGGTACCAGATTTTCTATATCAGCAAGGAGCTGAAGCGGGTCTGTGTGGCGCGTACGGATGTTACGGATGTCGTGTTCAATGAGCAGAGGCAGAAGGAGGCGCTGGCTTCGGCCCTGGTTGCCGCGGAGCAGGCCAATGCGGCCAAATCCGATTTCCTGTCCCGTATGAGCCATGAAATCCGCACCCCCATGAACGCTATAATCGGAATGACGGCTATTGCCGCCCAGGCCCTGGATAATGAGGAGCGGGTGGCTGAATGTATATCCAAAATAGGGATTTCTTCCCGTTTCCTGCTTTCCCTGATCAATGATATCCTGGATATGAGCCGTATTGAGAGCGGAAAAATACTTCTGAAAAACGAAAAGATACCTGTTGAGGAATTCCTTAATGGGATCAATGCCATCTGCTATTCCCAGGCGGCGGCAAACAATGTGGAATATGAATGTATTGTTGATCCTGTGCTGGATGACTATTATATGGGCGATGCCATGAAGCTGCAGCAGGTGCTCATCAATATACTTGGAAATGCCATCAAATTTACCAGAGAGGGAGGCAAAGTCACATTTTCCGCAGCGGTGCGCAGCAAAACCAAAAATGATGCGGTGCTGCGATTTGTTGTCAATGATACGGGGATAGGGATGGATGAGGCCTATCTGCCCCATATTTTTGAACCTTTCTCCCAGGAATCCACAGGGACCACCTCCCTGTACGGCGGGACCGGTCTGGGGCTTGCGATATCCAAAAGCATTGTGGATCTCATGGACGGAAAGATTACCGTACGTTCCATTAAGGGGATCGGAACGGAATTTACCGTGGATGTGAAGTTAGGCGTTACGGAGGAAGAAAAGCTGCGCCTCCATCAGAAAAAGCAGGAAAATCATTTCTCCGATCTGAAAACGCTGGTGGTGGACGACGATGTGGCAGTCTGTGAAAGTGCGGTGGTTACGCTCCGGGAAATGGGGGTTACCGCCGAATGGGTGGACAGCGGACGCAAAGCGGTGGATCGGGTCAATGAGCTTCTGTTGCAGAAAAAATATTTTGATATGATCCTTATTGACTGGAAAATGCCGGATATGGACGGCATTGAAACGGCCCGCCGGATACGCAGGCTTGTGGGGCCGGAAGTGACGATTATTATCATAACGGCTTATGATTGGAGCGCAATCGAACAGGAAGCGAAACTGGCCGGCGTCAATCTGCTGATGAGCAAGCCCATGTTCAAATCCTCCCTGGTATCCGCTTTCAGCAGGGCGCTGGGGGAAAAAGAGGAACAAAACCATACGGAGGAGCAGGCGGCAGTTTATAATTTTTCCGGAAAGCGGGTACTTCTGGCGGAGGATAACGCCATCAATACGGAGGTGGCGGTGATGCTTCTGGAAGATAAGGGCTTTGTGGTGGAAACGGCGGAAAACGGCCTGCGCGCCATGGAACTGTACAGCAAATCCCGCGAAGGCTATTATGACGCCATTCTCATGGATATCAGGATGCCGCTGATGGACGGTCTCACCGCAGCGGCAAATATCCGTCATCTGAGCAATCCGGACGCGGAAAGGATCCCTATCATCGCCATGACCGCCAACGCGTTTGATGAGGATATAGAAAAGAGCAAGGCTGCGGGAATGAATGCCCACCTTGCAAAGCCGATAGATCCCAAACGTTTATACCAGACCTTATACAAGTTTATTTATGCGGAAGAGGACTGACGATCCCCCGGGCGGCTGTTTTTGCCCCATGGTGGAAGGCCTTGTACCGGAGGAAAGGCCTTCCCCGCGGAAACCGGCCGCGGGATATATTTTTCTTGACATATAAATATTACAATTGTAAGATTTAGACAGATGACTATAACACCACGGAGAAAACAGGGAGAATGAAGAACATGAAGAAGATAGAATGGCCCGGAAGGCCAAAAGGGCTTTTGCTCCTCCTTCTGGTCCTGTTTGTAACGGCGGCATTTTTGCTGAAGGACGATAAAGGCTATATCCCTGCAACGGAGGATGCCTGGGAACCGGCGGGCGCAGGAACGGAAAGCACGGACAGCCGCGGGTTTCAGGAAGTGAGCCGGCCCTCCGGAGGCGCTGCCGTCAGCCTTCTGACGCAGGAGGAACAGGCCCGGCTGCAGGAAACGGTGCTGGAGGCGGCAAAAGCGTGCCGGGATCTTTATGCCGGATGGCTGACATCCCGGACGGAAAAGGAGAGGGATGCTATGGTTTCCCTTTCCAAAGAGCAGCAGGAGGCTGTCGTGTCCCGCCTTGGTTCCCTTGGGCTGGTGGCTGCTGCCGATAACCGCATCCGGATCAATAAGGAAAAAGCGGAGGAATTTTACGCCGATTATGAGGAGGGGAATGATGCCCTTGTTACGATTTATCAGGTCTGTCCGGAGGGGGATATCCGCGTAATGACCTTAGTATACCGCGACGGCGGCCTGCAGGCCCGGTATACGGAAATTATATGGAAGGAAGGGGGAATCCCTGAAATCCGGGAAAACGGATGCAGGGATCTCACAGAAATCAAACGGACGGAGAAGGGATATCTGCCGGATGTCGTGCCGGCACCGGAACCATAATTTTTTTTCTGTTGTTATAACAACGGAATTATTAAAAAAAGCCATGTATACTGTCACTCATAGAACAACAAAAGGATTCCCGGCTGCAACAAATGCGGGACTTGAAAAGGAGAGTGGCTTATGGAAAACAAAATGTTCTGCTTCCAATGCGAACAGACGGCAGGCTGTACCGGCTGTACCGGCAAGGCGGGGGTGTGCGGAAAATCGGCACAGACAGCGAAGCTTCAGGATGCGCTTACCGGTGCGTTGATCGGACTGGCACGGGCCTGTTCCAACAATCCCGGGACGGATAAAACGGATTCCCTGATCCTGGAAGGCTTATTTACCACCATCACCAATGTGAATTTTAATGACGAGACGCTGCGCAGTCTCATCGGACGCGTGAGGGCGGAAAAGGCGGCCATTGTGCCGGGCTGCGCGGGCTGTGCTTCCCCCTGCGGTAATACGGACGATTATGACATGGATCGCCTGTGGAATGCGCAGGAGGATATCCGTTCCCTGAAATCCCTGATCCTGTTCGGGATCCGCGGAATGGCCGCATATGCGTATCATGCGGAGGTACTCGGCTATAGAAGCGGAGAGGTGAACGCCTTTTTCTATAAGGCGCTTTCTGTGCTGGCAGAGGATTGGGGGATGGAGGAACTGCTTCCCGTCGTGATGGAAACCGGAAAAGTCAATCTGGCCTGTATGGAGCTTCTGGATCGGGCCAATACGGAAACCTACGGCACGCCTGTTCCGGCCAGAGTCCCCCTTACTGTGGAGAAAGGGCCGTTTATCGTAATTACCGGGCACGATCTCTATGACCTGCACCAGCTTCTGAAACAGACGGAGGGCAAGGGAATCAACATCTATACCCACGGGGAAATGCTGCCGGCCCATGCATATCCGGAACTGAAAAAATATACCCACCTGAAAGGGAATTTCGGTACCGCCTGGCAAAACCAGCAGAAAGAATTTGCCGGTATCCCCGCGCCTGTCCTTTTTACAACCAACTGCCTGATGCCTGTGAAAGAAAGCTATGCGGACCGGGTGTTCACCACAGAAGTGGTTTCGTACCCGGAAATGGTGCATATCGGCAGGGATAAGGATTTTACGCCGGTAATTGAAAAAGCGCTGGAGCTGGGCGGATATAGCGAGGATACGGAATTTACCGGAATCAACGGCGGGAAAACGGTGCTCACCGGGTATGGGCACGGTACCATATTGGGAGCCGCGGACAAAGTGGTTGAGGCTGTGAAAAACGGCGCCATCCGGCATTTCTTCCTGGTGGGAGGCTGCGACGGGGCGAGGCCGGGCCGGAATTATTATACGGAATTCGTTAAACAGGCACCGGAGGATACGGTGATACTGACCCTTGCCTGCGGGAAGTACCGGTTTAACGATTTGGAGCTTGGATCCATCGGAGGGCTTCCCCGCCTGATGGATATGGGCCAGTGCAACGACGCCTACGGCGCCGTCAAGGTTGCCTGTGCCCTGGCGGATGCCTTTGGCTGCAGCGTCAATGAACTTCCCCTGTCCCTGGTCCTTTCCTGGTACGAACAAAAGGCGGTCTGCATCCTGCTCACCCTGCTGCATCTGGGAATTACGGATATCCGTCTTGGTCCCACGCTTCCGGCCTTCCTCTCCCCCAACGTGCTCCAATATCTGGGGGAGCACTATCATATCGCTCCCACCACGACACCGGAAGAAGACCTGAATACTCTGCTTAGGTAGGCGGATAACAGAGCAGTGTCTGTCCCTGTGCACAGCCTGTGGAAAACCGGATCAGAAGCCGTAAATCCGGCTGTATTTGGAACGGAAATAATCCAGAAGGGGTTTGGCGGACACTTCGCCGCCGCATACCCTCCGTATGACCTCACGGGAATTGTATATACTTCCGTAGCGGTGGATTTTTTCCTTCAGCCATGCAGTGATTTCCTGTATCCGGCCTTCCTCCAGAATGCAGTCCAGGTTTCCCAGTTCCTTTTCTATCTGTTTCAGGAACATACCGTCATAGACGGAACCCAGCAGATAGGAAGGGAAATAGCCGAATGAGCCTTCCGACCAGTGCATATCCTGCAGGATGCCTTCCGCATCATTTTCCGGACGGATGCCAAGCAGTTCCTCCATCTTGTCATTCCAGAGGGCGGGCAGCCGGTCTGTGGGCACGTTCTCCTGAAAAATGGCTTTTTCCATTTCATAGCGGAGAATTATGTGCAGACAGTAGGTCACCTCGTCGGCCTCCGTCCGTATGAAGCTGGGATGGACATCGTTGATTGCCCGGCAGAAGGTGTCAAACGGAATGGCTTTGAACGGGGGAAGCAGTTCCCCCAGCTTTCCGTAAAGAGGAGTCCAGAACGCGGGCGTCCGGCCGAGTATATTTTCGTAAAAACGGGACTGGCTTTCGTGCAGGCCCATAAGGTTGACCTGTTCCGCGGCGGTGTTTATATAGGCGGAATCAATGTTTTGTTCAAAAATAGCATGGCCGCCTTCGTGGATGGCGCTGAACATGGAGGAAAGCGGGAGCGTCTCATTATAATGGTTGGTAACCCGGATGTCCCCGTGGCACAGTCCGGTAGTGAAAGGATGCTCGCTTTCCGCCGCCGCTCCAGCGTCAAAATCGAAACCAATGTAGGACAGAAGCAGATCCTGCACCTTTTTCTGGGCCTCTATATCATAGGTGCCTTTCAGAGAGGCCAAATCCGGTCTGCCGGCGGCCCTGATAGCAGACAGCAGCGGCAGGAGGCCGTTCTTCAGTTCCGAGAAAACAGCATCTATGGCAGCGCTGTCCATCCCTTCTTCATACATGTCCAGAAGGACCTCATAGGGATCCTTATCCGGCTCCATGTAGCCGACATATTCTTTTGTCATCGCGATCATTTTATCCAGGCTGGGAGCAAAGAGGGAAAAATCACCGGCCCGTTTTGCTTCCTCCCATACCTTTTCCGAGCGGCCTGATGTGGTAATGTAGTCCGTGTAAAAATCCTGGGGGACACGCTGGAAACGCTGGTAATCCCTGTAATTGCGCCTTACGGTCACCTGCATGGCTTCATCCAGGCCGGCAAAGACCTCCGGCCTGGAGAGTTCACGCAGCATGCTGCCGTATTCCTCCGCCGTGGAAAGCCGGAAGGCTTCGGTAGAGAAAAAACCAAGGGCCTCCAGCTTGCTGTCGATGCTCTTTTTCGGGGCGGCGGTCTGCAGATCCCAGCTGATAAGTGCGGCCGCCTGCTCATACTTTCTTATTTTCTTGAGATATTCTTTTACCTGTTCACATGTCTGATTCATAGATTCCTCCTTAATTTTCCGCGGTAACCGACGGGATATTTGTTTCAAATCCGGTTATTTCCTCCGCTCCTTTGACCCCGATTTCCATAAGGGTTTGTTGGGTGGAGGCAAAGTTGTTTTCAAATAAAACACGGCAGGCCTGTGCCAGCGTACTGCTTTCGGGGGAAAGGCACCCCTCCCGTATGGAGGTGGCCATTGCAGGCCAGCCGGGCACGGTTTCCTCACCGGTTTCTTCGAGACGCAGGATACTGCCGTACAACAGCTGATGGGTGAGCCGGCTGTAGATTTCCCGCAGGGAAAGCAGGGGGCTGTAATGGACGACAGCCTGTAAAAGCATGCTTGTCGTGCCGACCATTGCCTTCTTTTGGTCTTTTCCTCCCGCGGTTTCATAAAGCTTATGCAGGGTATCGGCAGGAATATGGGGAAACGTATGCCGTATGACCGGCTCTGTCAGGATAGCCAGCAGCTGAAGGGCTTCCAGAAAACATTTCATGTTGTCATCCAGGGTCAATTCCCTGAGCTTATGGGGAATGGACGAATCCCCTTTCTTACTGACGCGGGTGCCTATGCCGTTGAAAGTTTGTGTGACACCAAGCCGGTTCAGCAGATGGATGGTACGGCGGATGGTAATTTCAGAAACGTGGTAAATGTCTGCCAGCACCGCGCCTTTGGGAAGCAGGGTCCCCACCGGATATACACCCTGGTTGATTTTGCAGATGACATCTATGGCAATTATATCACAGTACCTCGTACGTCCCTTGTGCGGTTCCCAGACAAAAGGGACCCGGGAATCCTCCGGCGGAAGGGAAGGAAGGTTTGCAAGATAACTTATGATGGTATCATAGAACAAGCTGCTCATCTGCTCCAGGCGACTGAGGCATTCCTCCCGGCCGTATTCCCCGCAGTGTCTCATACAGTCATTATAACTGTCCGCCAGAGTCCGCCACAGCTGCACCGTTTCTTCCTGACCGCAGCAGGAAGAAAAGATATCCAGAAAGGAGCTTTCCACAAAAGAATTAACATCGTAATACAGGCTTAAGGCCGAATGGCTCCCCATGATATGCAGGGACTGTTCAAACAGGGTAAACAGCTCTTGGGCCGTGCCGGCAGCAGGTCCTTTCTCCGGAAGAGGGGAGGAAACTTCATTTCTCATGCCGCGTATATTGTGAAAACTGATAGCGGGGGAAATCAGCTTCAGGCATTTGCACAGATCCAGAAGCGCTTCGGCCCGTTGGAAAAAAACAGGGCTTCCCAGGTAATCCTCATAAGGCTTTGCCAGGACGACGGTGGCTTTCCCGCGGCAGAGCCTGATAAGACCGTCTTTTTCCAGCATTTTAAGGGCTCTCTGGGCAGGACAGTAGGAAACCTGATAGCGTCTTGCTATTTCCTTTGCGGATGGGAAGCGTTCTTCCTTATCATAAAAACCGAGCTGTATTTTTCCGGCCAGGCTGCGGTAAATGGTTTGTTCCTGGCTGTTATAGTTTGACATTCGTGTGTATCCTTTCTTCCCTGCAGACGGTTTTCCGGCCGGATTGCGGGATAGGGAAGTTTATTCCGGTAAATTCTAATTTATAATACCATATAAACAGCCTTTTGGGGATGAAAATATTGTTTGTTTTATTCCCTTTATCAGATATAATATGATATAGTATAAAATGATTAAGGTATGAAAAACAGAAGCTGCATACCGCACAAATAATACAGGTGATAAAAATATGGAAAACAAGAAAAAACAAAACCAAACAGGCACTGCCAAGTTAACCGGGACAGCGGCATGTCCGGGAATTCTGGAAGGGCTGGCGGTGGGCGTGATCGGCTGTCTGCCGGACGAGGAGCTTACATTCCTCTGGGGGAATACTTGCTTTTACAGGAGTATCGGATATTTACAGGAAGAATATACGGACAGGTTTGGCAGCCTGCGCGACTATTTTGCCGGTGATGAGGAGTCGTTTGCCACTGTAAAGCGTGAGGTGTCAAGGCTGCAGGAAAACGGCGGGAAGGGGCTGGAGCTGTCTGTAAAGCTGCCGGGAAAAGAGGGCGGCTATGGCTGGTTCCGGTTATCCGGAAGTCTTTCATCCGCACAAGGAGAACCGGTATTCCAGGCGGTTTTTACAGAGGTGAGCGGCCTGGTGGGAGAAAAGGAAGAGCATCTTGCGCTTTACCGGCAGAACCGGCAGTATTTTGGCTGGATGATGGATACCTATGTGGGGAATGTATACATAAGTGATATGGATACCTATGAACTTCTGTACCTGAACCGGAATTCCTGTAAAACACTGGGATGCCGGGAAAGCAGCGTGCTGGGGAAAAAATGCTATGAGGTTATCCAGGGCAGGACGTCTCCCTGTCCCTTCTGTACGAACAACCGGCTGCGGGAGGATGCCTTTTATGAATGGAAATTCTATAATCCGCAGCTGGAACGTACGTTCATGATCAAGAACCGCATCGTGAACTGGGAAGGGCACCGGGCCCGGATAGAGCTTTCCCATGACATGTACAGCGCCGAGTATAAGCTGGCACAGAAGGATCAGGAAAGAGATGCGCTGCTGCGTTCCATTCCCGGAGGAATTTTCCGGCTGGATGCGAGGGACGGGAGCACCATTCTGTGGTACGGCTGCAGCTTCCTGGATCTTATCGGATATACCGGAGAACAGTTCGCGGACGAGCTGCATTCCCAATGTGCGTTTATCCATCCGGAGGACAGGAAGCGGATGGATGAGCTGCTGAAGGAGGTAAAAGGGAGCGGAACGAATACGGTGACGGAAATCCGCATTCTGACCCGACCGGGGAAAACACGTATTCTTACGGTTACCCTGAGCTATGTGAGCGAAGAGGAAAGCTGGGACGACATTCCTTCTTTTTATAGCCTTGTCATTGATGTCACAGCCGACCGGGTGGAACAGAACCGGCAGCGCAAGGCGCTGGAAGAGGCGTATGAAGCGGCCCGGGTAGCCAACGCCGCAAAGACGAATTTCCTTTCTTCCATGTCCCATGATATCCGCACGCCTATGAACGCCATCATGGGCATGGCCATCATCGCCCAGGCGAATCTGAATGCTCCGGAAAAAATACATGACTGTCTGGATAAAATCAACCTGTCAGGCAGGCACCTGCTCAGCCTGATCAATGAAGTCCTGGATATGTCCAAAATCGAGAGCGGGAAAGTGGACTTAACCTATGAAACGGTATCTTTCCCGGAGCTTCTGCAGGACGTGATGGATATGTGCCGGCCGCTTCTGGCGGAAAAGCATCAGGAATTCATGATCAGCGCTTCCCGGGTGAAGCACGAAAAGGTAATTTCAGACGGCGGGCGTTTGCAGCAGATTTTTATGAATCTTCTGTCCAACGCCATCAAATATACGCCGGAAGGCGGCTGCATCAGCCTTCGTATCCGGGAAATGTCTTCTCCGGTGGAAGGCAAGGGACAGTATGAATTTGTCGTCACGGATAATGGAATCGGGATTTCGGAAGAGTTCCGGGAGCATATCTTTGAACCTTTCTCCCGGGCGGAAGATTCCAAAATCAGCAAAATCCAGGGAACGGGGCTGGGAATGGCCATTACGGACAACATCGTACGCATGATGAACGGGACGATTGAGGTGGAAAGCAGACTGGGGGAAGGAAGTGAGTTTGTCGTATCCCTGCCACTGGAATTATGTGTGGAGGAAGAAGCGTGCGACAACAGGCTGGACGGCCTGCCGGTGCTTGTTGTGGATGATGATCCGATTGTATGCGAGAGTGCGACCGCATTGCTGAATGAGCTGGGTATGCGGGGCAGCTGGGTGCTTTCCGGCATGGAAGCTGTCTGCTGTATCGTACAGGCCCATGAGAACGGGGACGATTTCTTTGCGGTGATTCTGGACTGGAAGATGCCGGGAATGGACGGGCTGGAAACGGTAAAAGCCATTCGGGGAAAGCTGGGACCGGACGTACCCATTATCATTATCTCCGCCTATGATTATTCCGATATTGAAGAGGAATTCAAGCGGGCGGGGGCGGATGCCTTTATAACAAAGCCTCTTTTCAAATCCAAAATGCTTCATGTCCTGCAGCTGTTCTGTCAGAGCCTGCATACGGATACGGCACCGGCCCATCCGGTAAAAAGGCCGCATCCGTCACTGGAAGGGAAAAAGCTTCTGCTGGTGGAGGATAATGAGCTGAACCGGGAGATTGCGGAAGAACTGCTGCAGATGCAGGGGCTTCATGTGGATACGGTGGAAAACGGGCAGCACGCCGTGGAGCAGTTCCTGCGTACGGAACCGGGAACCTATGCCTGCATCCTGATGGACGTACAGATGCCGGTTATGAACGGATATGAAGCAACACGGGCGATCCGCTCCCTGGATCGGGAGGATGCGGGGCATATCCCCATCATTGCCCTGACGGCCAATGCTTTTGCTGCGGATATGGGTAAGGCACGCAGTGTGGGGATGAGCGATTATATTGCAAAACCTATCGATATGGGGAATCTGGCGGAGACCCTTCAGAAATGGATAAATTAATGCGGTAACCGGCAGCCTGTTGAAAAGGAACCGGAATAAGTCCGGGATCCCTGTTTATGGCGGCCCTTCTCCGGGGAGGGACGCCTTAACAGGGATCCCGGACTTTTTATGCCATGCCGGAAAAAGGCGTCGGATACGGAAGCCGCCCTATACCGCCGGCACGGTGGATTGCCCCTGCCTGAGTACGGGCAGAGTGGTATAGGTCTGCACCAGCAGCGAGGGATTGTCCAGTTTGCGCAGCAGCATTTCAGCAGCCTGGACTCCCAGATCGTACACGTCAATATCGATGACAGTAGGCGCCGGATCGATGATGGAAGAATAAGGATAGCTGTCAAAGGTGAGGAATGCGGCTTCCTCCGGAATACGCAGCCGCCTTTCCCGGAGCGCCTTGACTACGCCAAGGGCTAGCGTATTGTTTTCACAGATGAAGGCCCGGGGAGGTACGGGTAGAGAGAGAACACCGAGCGTCTGGCGGCAGGCATCCTCCCGGCTGGAATCTGTATAACGGATATATTCGTCGGGGATCCGGTAGCCATAATCGTACATGCCGCCCAGGAAACCGTTCAGACGCTGGGTGGATATATGATCCGTGCGCCGCTCACCGATGAAGGCAACTTTTTCATAGCCGCATTCCAGCATATGCTGGGCGGCAAACTGTCCCGCCAGGCCGTTGTTCGTATCGATCCAGCACATACGGCTTCCCGGGCCAGGGTGGCCGATATGGATGTGGGGAAAACGGCTTTCCGCAAGCAGTCTGGCAAGCTGCGGAAACGTACAGGAGCCGTGGATGAGAATACCGTCCGCGATTCCTTTCCCGATCAGGCCGCCGAGATACGCCTGCGGGTCGCCTGCTTCCGGAAAATCCGCCAGCATCAGCGTGTAGCCTTGCTTAGCCAGCGTATGGCGGACGCCGCAGAGGATGTCGAACATATGCGGGTTACGGTATGCTTCCTCTTTTTTCAGGCTGGATAAGAAAAGGATATTCCGGGAAGCGCCTTTTGCAAAGCTGACAGCCCGGGCATTGGGGGTATAATGCAGTTTCCGGATCGCCTCGTGCACCCGATCGCAGGTTGCGGGGGAAATGGAACTCCAGTTATTGAGCACCTTGGAAACGGTGGAAGTGGAAACACCGGCTTCCTTTGCGACATCACGGATTGTTACGGCCATGGGTACCTCCTTGTGAAAAAGTGATAAGTTTAAAATTATAGTATAGCGGTTTCCTAACAAAGTCAACGGAGTTTATGGAAAATGATAGAAAAAAGGGTTGATTAATGGTATAAATGACTTAAATAAGTGGTGCGCACCATTATTTGGAATGAATTAAGGCATTTTAAGCATTTGCCTGAGAGAACAGATTATTTTAATTAGGAAAGCGGTTTCGTAAAAGGAGGACATAGAATGAAAAAGTTATGGTGTTATCTTCTGACCGGGGTAATGGCGGCAGGGCTGCTCACGGGCTGCGGACAGAAAGCGCAGACAGGAACGGAACATACGCAGACGGGGGATACGGCGGCAGGGCAGACCGAAACTTCCCCCCGGTCGGAGGAAGTCCCGCAGACAGAGGCTTCAGCCGGGGAACCGGGAGAAGCGGTCATCCTCACCGCATGGCATGATAATGATGAAGCCATGATGAATGCGCTGGCAGATGTGGTGAACCAGGCGCTGGCAGGGGAAAATATCACGCTGCAATTCGAAAAGAAAAGTGATGTCACCGGACAGATAAAACTGTACGGTACGGATGCCGAAAACGGCCCGGATATGTACCTGTTTGCCCATGATTCCCTGGGAAGCTTTGCTGAAATGGGAGTTCTGGAGCCGGTGGGAAACCTGATTAGCGCAGAGCAGGAAGCGGATCTGATTCCCATGACCGTTGAAGCGGCAACCTATAAGGGAGAGCAGTATCTGATGCCGGTTTACTACGAAACGGTACTGTTTATGTATAACAAGGCCCTGTGGGAGGGCGAAGTGCCTTCCACCACGGAAGAGCTTTACGAGTATATGACGGCCCATACCGATACGGCAGCCGGAACCTATGCGCTGGTAAACCAGCATTCCAACACCTATAATGTGGCGCCTTTTATCAACGGGTTCGGGGGCTTCGTGATCGATAAGGAGGGAAATCCGGGTCTGGATGCACAGGCCACAAAGGATGCCGTGGCATATAACCGGAAGTTCGCCATGCTGCAGGCCGACGGGGATTATAATACGGTGACCGCATTGTTTAACGAAGGAAAAGCGGCAGCCATCATAGGCGGTCCCTGGCTGGTGTCCGGAATCCGGGAAGCGGGCATTGATTTGGGGATCAAAGCCCTGACGGATTTTACGCTGCCTGACGGAAACCCCTTGATCCCATATTCCGGGGTACAGTGTATCGGCGTATTGAAATACGCGGCTGAAAATAAAAAAGATGCGGTTTCGAAGGTGCTGGAGGTCCTTGCCGGGCCGGAAGCAGGTGTTGTACTGGCAAAGGGCTTCAACTGTGCGCCCGCCAACAGCAAAGCCTACGACGATCCGGAGGTGGCATCCAATGAGATGATTCTCGCTATGAAGCAGAGCGCTGAAAAAGCGGTTCCCATGCCGAACATACCGGAGATGAGTGTAATGTGGGGACCGGCGGAAGCCCTGCTCGCTGCCGTTAACAAATCCGGAGAGGATGTGGACACAGCTGCTGAGAAATACCAGAAGGAGGCTTTGACCGCCATCCAGGATATGAAATAAACAGGGAAGCTTCGTATATTTCCTGATCAATCGTAACCGTTCAGCCGGCCGGCTTATACCGGCCGGTGCAGCAAAAAAGGGGGAGAGAAACGTGAAGAAAGGCAGGCAAAGTGTTACGCCGAGGGCTGCGGTGCCGATGAAAAAAGTGATCCGTCCCTGGGGCTACAGCCTTCCGGCCATGATATTGATTGCTATGATTGTGCTGTTCCCGATTGTATATACAGGCTATATTTCCTTTACAAATATGAACCTTTACCACTGGACGGATTATTCCCTGATCGGTGCAGATAACTATAAAAGAGCCCTGCTCAAAGTGGATTCCGGTTTCCTGGCCGCCCTTGGGACCACACTTGTGTGGACAGCCGTCAATATGGCACTGGATACGGCAATCGCTTACGGGCTTGCCGTGGCCCTCAACACGCGGGGGCTGAAGGCCCGGCGTATATATAAAACGCTGCTCATCTTTCCCTGGGCGATGCCGGCCTATGTGTCTATACTGGTATGGCGGGTAGGAATGTATAATACGGAATTCGGGCTGCTTAACAAGCTTCTGGTAGCTTTTGGCTTTGGGAAAGTTGACTTTTTATCCAGAAATGTGCCCGCCTTTTTCTCCTGTATGGTGCTGAATCTCTGGATGTCGCTTCCCTATATGATATTGATGATGGACGGGGCGCTGCAGGCAATAGACCAGAGTATGTATGAGAGCGCGGTGCTGGACGGGGCCAATCTGTGGCAGAAAAACCGGTATATCACCATCCCCTCCTTACAGAAAATCATGGCGCCCGTGGTGATCATGACGACTTTTATCACCTTTAAGCAGTTTGATATTATATATCTCCTGACCATGCAGAAGGGTTCCGTGACCGGTGCCACGCTGCAGACCATCATCACCTATGCGCATCAGAATGCATTTGTATCCAATAATTATGGATTATCCGCCGCCGTATCCATGATCATTTTTGGTATCATCATTCTGTTTTCTTTCCGGACAAACAGGATACAGAAGGAGGATAAGGGATGAAACGATCTGCAAAACGAACGATTGGCCTTGTACTTTTAAACCTGTTTTTCATCGGAATCTGTCTGATCGGCCTTGTGCCGATCCTGTACGCCTTCCTGCTTTCCGTAAGCGGGGGGAGCGGGGCGCTGACCACAGGGCTTTCCCTTCTGCCTGACACCTTCACACTGGACAATTACCGCAGCATCCTTGTGGAGAAGCCCTTTTTGAAATGGCTTTCCAATTCCGTCATACTGAGCGTGGGAACGATGGTGCTCGCCATGGGAACAAGTGTTACGGCTTCTTATGCCTTCTCCCGGTTCCGCTTTCCCGGCAGGGCGGCCGCCATGCAGGTGTTGCTTCTGCTGAACGCCTTTCCCCAGATTTTGTCCATGTTCGCAGTTTTCAGGCTGTTTAAACAGCTGAACCTATTGAATTCCCATGCTGGGCTGATCCTTATCTATTCCGGGAGTATGTGTATTTTTTCCGTTTGGAACATGAAAGGATATTTTGATTCGATTCCGGTGGAGATTGAAGAAGCATCCAAAATTGACGGGGCGGGTAATCTGACGCTGATAGCGAAAATAATACTGCCACTTGCCCGCCCTGCTATTATCGTGACGGCGGTCATGGTATTGATATTTGTCTGGAATGAATATTTGTTTGCCACCACTTTTATGCTGCGGGAGGAGAGTTATTCCCTGGCAGGAGGCCTGTATCAGCTTCAGGCAGACGATTACAGCCGCAGCTGGCCGCTGTTTTCGGCAGCAGCCATTTTAGTGTCGGTGCCTATCCTTATCCTTTTCTTCTGCATCCAGAAGTATATGGTGTCGGGACTGACTGCAGGCGGCGTTAAAGGCTGATTATCAACGAGTAGGTAGGAGGATATCAAATGAATAGAAGTGCGGTTGCGCACATCCCGGCGTCCCAGTATGCATTCGCCCGGTCGGAAGATACGTTTACCGTCCGGCTGCGGGCGGCGAAGGGGGATCTGGATTTGTGTACGCTTTTTTACGGGGACAGGGCATGTCCGGATTCACCGGTACGTTTTACGTCTGCAGACATGCAGCGGCGTTACAGCGATGAGCTGTTCGATTTTTTTGAGGGGACTATCAGCCCGTGCCCCCGCCGGCTCTGTTACTATTTTAAACTGGAAAAAGGGGGGGAAAGTATCTGGTATTATGCGGACGCCTTTCATACGGACATGCCGGATCTGGTGATGGAGGACGGCTTTGTGGTTGAGGGCAGGAGTGAATACTACCAGTATCCCTATATTCTGCGTTCGGAAATCAGTAAGGTGCCGGAATGGTTTCTTTACGCGGCGGTTTATAATATTTTCCCGGACAGCTTTGCGGATGGGAAAGCCTGGCTTAGCGGCGTGGGACAAGAGCGGAAAGCACCTCACGGTACGGTGAGTAAAAGCCGTCTGGGAGGCACCATTAAGGGCATCATGGATAATCTGGATTACATTCAGGATCTGGGCTTTACCTGCCTGTATCTGAATCCGGTTTTCCAGGCAGGGGAATATCATAAATATGATATTGTGGACTATTTCCATGTGGATCCCTGCATGGGTACGGATGCGGATTTCCTGGCCCTGACCGATGCGGTGCATGACAGAGGGATGCATATAATCATTGACGGCGTATTCAACCACTGCAGCTGGTATTTTCCCCCGTTTGAGGATGTGGTGGAAAACGGGGAAAATTCCCCTTATGCGGGGTGGTTTTACGAGCTTTCCTTCCCTGTGGTACGTCCCCGTGATGGCGGACGGCCCGGATATGCCTGCTTTGCCTATGAACCTAAAATGCCGAAGCTGAATACGGCAAATCCCGAAGTACAGGAATATTTTGCCCGGGTGGGCCGCTATTGGATCGAACGGTTCCATGTGGACGGCTGGCGGCTGGACGTGGCAAACGAGGTGGATAAGAATTTCTGGCGCCGCTTCCGTGCGGCGGTGCGCGAAGCGGATCCGGATGCCGTTTTGATTGGGGAGGTCTGGGAAAATGCCCGGGACTGGCTGAAGGGTGACCTGTTTGATTCCGTTATGAACTATGATTTCCGAAAACACTGCAGGGATTTTTTCGCACTGGAAAAAACAGGGGCGGATGAATTTTTGTGGGGAATGACCGATATGCAGCTGCGGTATCCGTTCCAGGTGACTGCCGGACAGCTGAATCTGCTGGACAGCCATGACGTCGCGCGTTTCCTGGGATTGTGCGGGGGAGACTATGGCCGGTGGCAGGCGGCTTTTCTGTATCTTTGCATGGCTCCCGGCGTGCCTGGCGTTTTTTACGGGGATGAAAAGAAAATTACAGGGATCCGGGAAATGGAATACAGACAGGGAATGCCCTGGGAAGCGGATCATACCGATTCGGAACGTTTTGTGAAAGAAGTCCTGCGCATCCGCAGGGACTGGATAGCACCGGAGGATGAATGGCGGGCTGTCTATGGGGGACGCAAAGACAGGCTGCTGGTGTTTGAAAGGTACGGCGCACATACGGTGCGTGTGATAATCCATATGGGGGAAGCCCCCGCCGACGCGGAGTCTTTCCTGCACGGCGGGCAGATTCTCCTTCTGCAGGGGGCGGTTTCCCATATGCTTGTAAAAAACGGGTTTGCCGTATTATTGATGCAGTAAACTTTTGCAATTTAGCATTGAACATTTCTCTTCTTAATGGTATACTTTGGGAAATGAAATTTGCAGTTACCAAAAAGGTACTGTATTGTTATAACATAGGATAAAAAGGTGCCCGGTGCAGCCGAAAGGCGCATCGGGATAATAGGGAACCGGGTGGGAATCCCGGACGATCCCGTCGCTGTAAGAGTGTAGTATTTTCCAGCCGCCAGGCAGTCACTGTGGAAATGGGAAGACGGAAAATACGGAAGTGCTTAAGTCAGAAGACCTGCCTTTTTATCAGGCTTTATAAGAACTGCGATGGACAGGTACTTATGAATCAGCTCCTTTGGGGGCTTATTTGTGTCAGCTGTTTGTACACGCAGAGAGGAATATCTGTGGTACAGGCAGTTTTTTTATTTCCGCGGGAAACCTGCCGGGAGAAACGGCGGCGCATCCAAATCCGGGAAGGAACCTGTACGACAGGAATGGGAAG
Source organism: Lachnospiraceae bacterium (assembly GCA_022845955.1). GTDB lineage: Bacteria > Bacillota > Clostridia > Lachnospirales > Lachnospiraceae > Eisenbergiella. Next base: position 4,428,436 of record AP025576.1, on the reverse strand, counting down.
AAATGAAAATTGACTATTATGCATATCACTCAGGCATGAGCGGCTGGAACGCAGGAGGGAAGCTGCTGCTGGCCGTGGGGACGCTGTGTCTGACCATAGCTCTTGATAAGCCGGCAGTCTCTCTGTTTGTCCTGCTGACCATGAGCCTGCTGACGCTGGTTAAGGGGAGGATCCCCGGGAAAGCTTACCTGCATTTCCTGTCCGTTCCCCTGGCCTTTGTGATCGTAAGCGGGACGGCTATTGCGGTGGAACTCGGAAAAAGTCCGCTGGGGGATTGGAACCTGCGGGTATTCTTTTTCTACCTTTGCTTATACAGGAGCAACATCCTGCTGGCGGGAGCCGTGTTCCTGAAGGCCATGGCGGGAATCAGCGCGCTGTATATGCTGTCCCTTTCCACACCGGTGAATCAGCTTGTGCTCGTCCTGCAAAGGCTTCATCTGCCTTCCCTGCTTGTGGAGCTGATGAATCTGATATACCGGTATATCTTTATTTTAATCGACGCCGCGGATCAGATGCAGACGGCTGCAAAAGCCCGTTTCGGTTACGGCAGCTTCCGGCAGTCTGTCAGGAGCTTTGCGCTGGTCGCGGGTAATTTATTCCTGGTATCCCTGAAAAAAGCGGGAACCTATTACGACGCCCTCCTTTCCAGGGGCTACGAAGGCCGGCTGGAATTTTTGACGGAAGAAACGGCGCCGACCGCAGGACAGATGGTATTTACGGGAGCCTATCTTCTGGCAGTGCTGCTGCTGGGGCTTGCGGTATGACCAGATAAAACACCTGGCAGGAGGATGACAGGATGAGCGACGAACAATTGCTGGAAGTAAAGGCTTTATCTTTTTCCTATGAGGAAGAGCCTGTGTTAAAGGATATCAGCCTCATGGTCCGCCGGGGCGAAAAAATCGCGGTGATGGGCTCAAACGGGGCGGGAAAATCCACTTTTTTCCTGAATCTTAACGGCGTTTTACAGCCGGATACCGGAGAGATCTATCTGAACGGGCGTAAAATCGGGAAAAAGGAGGTGGGGCTGCTCCGCAGACAGGTGGGGTTTGTTTTCCAGGATGCGGACAGCCAGATCATCGCCTCCAATGTGCGGGCGGAAATATCCTTCGGTCCCATGAACCTGGGGCTGGACAGAAAAGAGGTAATCCGCCGGGTGGACAGCGCCGTTTCCTATCTGGAGCTGGAAGCCCTGCAGCAGCGGGCGCCTCACTATCTCAGCGGCGGGGAAAAGAAACGGGTGAGTATCGCGGATATCCTGGCGATGGAGCCGGAACTGCTCATCTTCGATGAACCTATGGCAGCGCTGGATCCGGTGAATGCACAGAAGGTGGAAGCCATTCTGGGAAAACTTCATCGGGATGGAAAGACGCTGCTGATAGCGACCCATGATGTGGATTTCGCCTGGCGGTTCGCGGACAGGATCCTGGTATTATGTGACGGGAGACTGCTTGCGGACGGGACACCGGCTGAAATATTCAGACAGACTGCAGTGATGGAACAGGCGCATTTGACGAAGCCATCTATCATGGTGATCTGGGATGCCCTGATACAAAAAGGGCTGGCAGCGGAGGATAGTAATTATCCCGTAACCCCACAGCAGGCAGCGCAGAGAATTGCAGCCTGCACAAATGAGAGAGGAGAGAAGGAATGACAGAGAAACAGAAGAAGGTATTAAAACTGAGCATTGCATTTGCGGTATCTTTTGCCGTATATCCTGCGGCAAACGCCATGCACATCATGGAGGGGTACCTCCCTGCGGGCTATTGTATTGCATGGGGCGTGATTTGCCTGCCCTTTCTGGTAAAGGGCTTTTTCAACATCCGGAAACAGTTCCGGGAAAACAAAAAGGCCATTACCATGCTGGCTATGGCCGGCGCTTACATTTTCGTCCTGTCCGCACTGAAAATCCCATCGGTAACGGGAAGCTGCTCCCACATGACCGGAACCGGGCTGGGAGCGATATTATTCGGGCCCAGCACGGTGAGCATCCTGGGTATCATTGTCCTTTTATTCCAGGCGATCCTTCTGGCCCATGGAGGCCTGACCACCCTGGGGGCGAATACCTTTTCCATGGCGATTGCAGGCCCTTTTGTGGCATACGGGATTTATCTGCTGTGCAGGAAATGCAGGGTGAATAAAATGGCCGGCATTTTCCTGGCGGCTTTCCTGGGCGATCTGTTTACCTATTGCGTGACCAGTATCCAGCTGGCCCTGGCATTTCCCAGCACACAAGGCGGTGTTTTTGTCTCCGCACTGGAATTCCTGGGCATTTTCGCCCCTACCCAGCTGCCTCTGGCTGTTGTGGAAGGCATTTTAACCGTATTGATTATGATGGCGCTGGAAAACTATGCGAAGCCGGAACTCAAATCCATCGGCTTTTTTAAGGCGTAGCACAAAAAAGTTGCGCGAAAGCGCGCAGATAGGAGCAAAGATGAAAAAGGATACCAAAATCGCTGTTGCATTGATTATTCTTGCCGTTTTAATCGTAGTCATCCCGCCTTTTGTATTAAAAGGGGCGGAATTCGGGGGATCCGACGATGCGGGAAGCCAGAAGATAGAGGAAATCGCCGGGGATTATGAGCCGTGGTTCACACCGGTTTTCGAAACCGCTCTGGACGGAGAGATTCCGGGGGAAATCGAAAGCCTTCTGTTCTGTGTCCAGACCGCTATCGGTGTGGGAATCATCGCTTTCCTGATGGGCCGGATGGTGGAACGCAAAAAATGGAGCCGGGAACAGGAGCCGGAAATGGGACGGTAATATAACAGGTCGATAAAAAAGAGGGAGGCGCTGCCGGGTTTATATCCCGCGGCGCCTCTCCTTGGTTCCGGTTCTCCCCCGGCGTCTTTTACACCGGCAGAATAGATCTTTAGTGCCTATTATATTTTCATCTGTTATAGAAGCGAGAAGTTTCATTATTTACCCTTTTCCATAGATAAGACAGCCAAAGGCAAAGCATTTATAAATATTACATTTGGCTCTGTTATTTGAATCATAAAGAAATAATCAGTATTGCGCATTTTGTCAAGCTTATATTCCTGTTCTTCTGTAGCAGAATCAGTTGACAGTTTGGAATAATAATCATATATGATGTTCCACTGTGCATCATCCATATAAATAAAACGTGATGACTCCGGATAATAGAATGTAGTATTTGTACTGCCCGAAGCATCCCATTTTACGGAATGGCCGATATCTTTATATTGTTTAAAAACAGCTTCTTCTGTCTCTTCCAGAGAATAATCAGCAAACGTAAATTGAACACCATAAAGGCCGACAGGTACTGAAAAATCAGTAATTATAAAAAATCGTGTTTCAGAGCTGGTTCCAAAAACAGTCTCGATTTTTTTATCCGTATAAAATACTTGTGTTGAATTTATCTCATGATACAAATATTCAGGCCTGGCATTCGTTTCGGCTATGATATCTTCTTTGCTGCTTCCCCACTTTAACGTTTGGCTTACCATAGGAAAATCATACGTGTTATCCGGGCGATTTATGAAAAGGCAGCATAATAACAAAACTGCAGCAGCAGCTACAATACCAATTATGATTTTGCGATAAGTTTTATTCTTTTTCATAATCCTAATTTTATACCTGTCCCGTTAAACATCCTTATTTGGGAAACAATCTATGTTGTTTCATTTGACTAATTCATAACACTTTCTTGTATATTCTGTGAGCGAAGAAACATTACTTAACAATCCTCGCTGCAATCTACGGCTTGTTTCCATTGCAAGATCAAATTGCTTTTGCGTAATATCCTTTTTTGATAAGGCGTCCTCCAGTTCGTCCATATCATCAACTATAATTGTGCCGTTCGGATAAACTACAAGATCCAAATATAAGTCATCAAAATAAGGGACTCCATCTGCATCAATTCCTTGCCCTGCTATCATATCTATATACCATAAAAGAACTTTTCCATTTTCATCCATCATAGCTGTTATACAATACCAATCATTCTGAGGCAGTATCGACAGCCATTTTCTTCCTTTGTCGCAGACGGCAATATTTTCTCCATCGAACTCCCGGATTTGTGTCTGACTTACCTCTTTAATATTTATAATTCCAATATAACCATTCAATAATTCCGAATTTACCATTTTCCCAAACATATCTTTGGAAATAATACATTTCCACTCGTCATATGATAACCGACTTCTTTTCAAACGCTTCACCTCACAAATACCAATGTATTGAGGTGACAGCTCAGGAATGCTGTCCCCTCATCTATATTATAGCTCACACCGGTAAACGGAACAACAAAAACCGAAACCACATGCGTATGTGAATACAGGGTGTGAAATTTGGGAGAAAGATGATATAATTCAATTGGCACAGGAATCGGAGATATGAACCACATCCTTCGGTTTATAGGGCCGGTAAAATTGTAATTATTGGAGAAGAAAAGAGTAATTCCGGGTTTGCGAGATATATAATTTAAGGAGACAGGAGGATGTTAAAAGCTATTATTTTTGATTTTGATTATACATTGGGTGATTCTACAAATGGCATTATTTTAAGTGTAAACTATGCTCTGGGAAAAATCGGTTTCAGCATAAAAGAGGAGAAAGAAATAAAGAGAACGATTGGGTTATCATTAAAGAATACATACACAGCATTAACAAGAAAGAGTAATGAGGAAGAGGCAGAGCTGTTTGCCAGATATTTTAAAGAAAAAGCAGACTTAGTTATGGTAGAAAATACAGAATTGTATAGTGATGTAAAAGAGGTGCTTCGAAATTTAAAGAGTGAGGGTTATAAAATCGGTATTGTAACAACGAAATTTCATTATAGGATTGAACAGATATTAAAAAGATTCAATGCCCTTGATTTGGTTGACTTAATTGTTGGGGCTGAAGATGTAAATATTGAAAAACCGAATCCGGAGGGGTTGCTTTGGGTGGTTGGCAATTTACAGTTGGAAAAAGACAATATACTATATGTTGGAGACAGTCTGGTTGATGCAAAGACCGCAGAAAATGCACAAGTAAAGTTTGCAGGGGTATTGACGGGGACAACCAGGAGGGATGAACTTAATTTATATAAAAATGTTTATATAGGCGAACATATAAAAGATGTCTATTATTTTATAAAAAGCAATAGTGAAGTTTAGCAATTTTCCGTTCGCAGGAAAATGGGTATTGAAGCAAATCGGTCCGGAACCAGGACTGATAACAGAGCCGATTCTTAAGAGCGGTTATAATTATCTTATGATAGAGAATGAATATTGAAATTCGCAGACTGTCACCCGATCTCGCGGAGGATTATGCCCATTTTTTTAACGTGACGCTCCATAATGTCAAAACAGATGGAAGCAAATGCTATTGTGTGACCAGGTGCAATGCAAATGAGAACTGTCATTTTTGTATCGATTATCTGCGCTCTTTCTGGCCCATAGAGGAAACCCGTGCGGACATCAGGATTAAACCCGTATTTTGCTTTGTGATTGCACTGCAGATGCAGAGGATGGGCATAGAGCTACGCAGCTGCTGGAACATGTCTGCCTGGATGCGGCAGATGATGGTTTTGATTTTGTCGAAGCTTATGTTGATAAGATTAGTAATGAAACAGACGACGATTTCAGAGGGTATCTAAGGATGTATGAGAAAAGCGGGTTTCAAAAACATGCAGGACGGGAAGGCAGGATAGTAGTGCGGAAAGCATTAAAATAATAGAAGAAAACAAGGGATTTTTAGTAGGAATGTCTGCGAGAGGAGTGAATTTACGTGGATAATACAGGTTGGGTTATGCCCACACATATCATTGCAGGTGCCGGAATTGTAAGAAACGGGAAGGATGAAGTCCTGCTGGTAAAGACACATAATGCAGGGTGGGTATTTCCGGGTGGACAAGTGGAGGTTGGGGAAAACGTAATTGATGCTGTTAAAAGAGAAATCATGGAAGAAGCAGGAATTGATATTGATGTGGAAGAGGTATTTTGTATTTCTTCCAATACCGGAAAGTACCCTGGCTACAATGGGATAAAAGAAATTCCGACCAAAATTATGCTTGATTTTATTTGCAGTGCTAAGGGAGGAATTCCCAGGCCATCGGATGAAAATTCGGAATCCATGTATGTCCCGGAAGATAAGGTATTGGATTTAATTCAGGCACCGGCAATTATCGAGCGGTATAAAGCATATTTGGAGTATGCGGGCAGGCCTGTATATTTGGAGTATATAACAAATCCATATTTTCAATTAAAGGTAAAAAGGCTGATTTAAACGGACATCTGAGCTGCTGTTATTGATAAAAAAACAGGAGAAGCCTGAGGCAAAGATTCTTGACAAGCGGAAAAAGAACGGCTATACTCACCCTTATAAGGCAGTAAAAGTATATAAGAGGTTGAGACAGATATGAGATTGCGTAAATAAGGACTATTCAGTAACTGATACAAACAGATTTGCTTTTCCGGCGGGGGCATGCGGCAGATAAGTACTCTCCGGGAAAGCGGTTTTTTGTGTGTTACGGATGGTCTTTTTTATGCCTGGAGCGGCTTGTCCGCATATCTGTGTCTCAGGCTCTTTTTTTGTTGCCGGAATATACCGCGGTTGGCGGGAGAACGGAGGGATTGGAATGCTTATTTATAGCAGATTAAGAAAAACGGAAGCGTTGTGGGAAGCGGGCGTTCCGGTATGACCGGCAGCGGAAAGCAGCTTGCTGTAAGTACGCCGCGGCAGCCGCCGGAAGGAAAGGGAGGCTGTATATGTCGAAAATATTGATTCAGGATATGAGTTTTTATTATGAACCCTGTTATGTTCCTGTGTTTGAGCGGGTTAACCTGGTGCTGGACACGGACTGGAGGCTTGGTCTTGTCGGCAGAAACGGACGTGGGAAAACCACTTTTTTAAAGCTGCTGGAAGGAGAACGGGAGCCGGTACAGGGAAAGATTGCAAAAAGTGTTACCATGGAGTATTATCCTTATAGGTACGAAACGGCGTATAAGAAAACGATGGATGTATTAAAGGAGATTATCGGCGGCTTTAAGAGTATGGAGGATGCGATGGAAAGGCTTCTGCTCCGCCCCGGAAAGGAAGCAATGGAACGCTGTGCCGATATCCGGGAAGAATACGGGGAAGCGGGAGGCTATCAGCTGGAGGTGCGGATCCACAGGGAGCTTTTCCGGATGGGTTTGCCGGAGGAACTGCTGGACAGGGATTTTGAGGTGCTTTCCGGCGGGGAGAAAACAAAAATGCTCATGCTGGCTCTGTTTTTAAGGCCCAATGCCTTTGTCTTGCTGGATGAACCCACAAATCACCTGGATATCCGGGGAAAACAGGATATCGCCCGGTATCTGAAACAGAAAAAGGGATTTCTGGCCGTTTCCCACGACAGGCAGTTTTTGGATGAGGTCACGGATCACATCCTGGCGATAAACAAGACCGATATCACCCTGGAAAAAGGGAACTATTCCGCCTGGAGGGAAAACACGGACAAAAAAGAGGCCTTTGAACGGCGCACCAAAGCACGTCTGGAAAAGGAAATAGAGATTCTTGAGAAAAATGCCGTTGTCCGCCGTAACTGGGCAGGTATCGCGGAAAAGGAGAAGAACCCGTATAAAACCAATAACCGGGGAAACAGCTCCCGGGCTGCCAAATTCATGCGTCAGGCTAAAACTGCGGAGCAGGAAATCCGGGATGCGGCTGCGGTGAAAAAAGAACTTTTAAAAAATTATGAAACCGTTCCTCCCCTGTGCATTTTTAACAAGGAAGGAGCAGGGCGGGAAGAGGGGCGGCCGGTGCTGCAGCTGGATAAGCTTACCTTCGGTTACGGTGGGATGCCTTTATTCCGTTCTTTTTCCCTGGATATTTCAGCGGGGGACCGGCTATGGGTAAAAGGATCCAACGGCTGCGGAAAGAGTACCCTTCTCAAGCTTATCAAAGGAGAGCCGGAGACGAAGGCCAGGAAAGCGGAGGAAGATACGGTGATTGCTTTTTCTTATCAGGAGCCGCTGTGGCAGGAGGGCTGTCTCCGGGATTGGATTTCGGATCCGGGGCAGTGGGAACGCTTCCTGTTCCTGTGCAGCTGTCTGGATATCCCGGAGGAAATGCGGAAGCGCCCATTGCAGACCTACAGCAGCGGGGAGAAAAGAAAGGTTGACGTGGCAAGGGCTTTGTCCCAAGAAAGCGCTCTCCTTCTGCTGGATGAACCTCTGAATTATATGGATATATATTTCCGGGAACAGCTGGAAAAGGCTATCCTGGAATGCAGACCAACCCTCGTTTTTGTGGAGCATGATGAACGGTTCGGCACCCGGGTTGCGACCCGCACGATAGATCTGGATCAGGCAGCCGGTATTCCAGGCAGGGCGGACGGAGCGGAACGGACAGCAGGGAAAAAAAGCAGATAGACCGTATGCCGGAAACCGGATGAAAAGCCGGAAGGAACCAGGATAGAAAGGCAGTATAAAATGAAAGATTTTAAGGCCCTGATACAAACAGGAGAATATGATTTCTTAAGAAAAGAAGAAAAGCTGGGGAGGAATCTCATCCTCCTTGGCCTGGGAGGAAGCTATGCCTACGGGACATATCAGGAAAACAGCGATATCGATTTCCGGGGGATAGCCCTGAACCGGCCCTCGGATCTTCTGGGGCTGACTTCGTTTGAACAGTATGAGGATGATAACACGGATACCGTGATATATTCCTTTAACAAGATGGTGAAGCTGCTGCTGGAATGCAATCCCAACACCTGTGAAATCCTGGGCCTGGAGGAAGAACAGTATCTGATAAAAACCGGACTGGGGCAGGAACTTCTGGATCGGAAGGCACTGTTTCTTTCCAAAAGGGCCGCAAAATCTTTCGGCGGCTATGCGGGCGCCCAGCTGAGGAGGCTGCAGAATGCTATTGCCAGGGATGCGCTGCCACAGCAGGAAAGGGAGCGGCATATCCTGAATTCCGTCAGGAACGCCCTGGAGGATTTTGAGCGCCGTTATGGCGGTTTTTCGAAGGGAAACATACATCTGTATATCGATAAAGCGGAAAATCCGGAGCTGGAAACGGAAATCTTTGTGGATGCCAGCTGCCGGCATATGCCTTTGCGGGATTATGAGAACATGTGGTCGGTGATGCACAATGTGGTCAAAGACTATGACAAAATCGGAAAACGGAACCGGAAAAAGGATGATAACCACCTGAACAAGCATGCCATGCATTTGATCCGCCTGTTCATGATGGCTGTGGATATTCTGGAAAAAGGGGAAATCATAACCTGCAGGAGGCAGGAACTGGATTTGCTCCTTAAAATAAGAAGCGGAGGTTTCCTGCGGGAGGATAAAACCTTTGTGCCGGAATTTTACGATATTCTGGAGGACTACGAGAAAAGGTTGGAAAAGGCTTCCCGGGAAAGCAGACTGCCTGATAATCCGGATATGGAAAAGGTGGAGGAATTTGTGGAATATGTGAACCGGAAGGCGATAGAAGGAGACTACCTTGAAGGTAATACATGGTATTGAATTAAAGCCCGGAAGCCGGGAGGAGCTTCTGCCGGGGTATTCGGCGGAATTTCCCTATATTGCTTCCTTTGTGGAATTGGATAAATATGCGGGAAGACAGGCGCCGTGGCATTGGCATAAGGATGTGGAGCTGTTTCTGATTACCCAGGGGGAAGTGGAGTACTATACGACCGGGGGAAAGAAAATCTTCTGCGCCGGAATGGGAGGGTTTGTGAACGCAAACGCCCTTCATATGACCAAAACGGGGGCAGGAAGCCAGAGGGTGACCTCCTTGCTGCATTTGTTTGATCCCCTGCTCATAAGCGGACAGAAAGGAAGCGCTATCGATCAAAAGTATGTGCTGCCCCTGACAACGGCGTCCCGGATCGAAATCATGGGGCTTTATCCGGACAATCCCCGGCATGTCCCCGTTCTGGAGGCGCTTCGGAAATCCTTTGAAATCCAGGAAAACGGCTTCGCTTATGAGCTTCGTATGCGTTCCGCCCTTTCGGATATGTGGATCCGCCTTCTGGAAATCGCGCAGCAGCAGGAACCGGGAGACAGAAGAAGCACCCGCGTCAGCGATAAAATTAAAATGATGCTGTATTTCATCCATGAGCACTATATGGAAAAAATAACGGTACAACAGGTGGCAGCGTCCGCATTTATCAGCGAAAGGGAATGCTTCCGGGTTTTCAGGGACTGCCTGCAGACGACACCGGTGGAATATCTGGCCGCTTACCGCATCCAGAAAGCCTGTTACCTCCTGGTGGAAGGAACGGAAACGGTTACTGCCGTGGGGCAGGCCTGCGGCCTGGGAAGCAGCAGCTATTTCGGCAAGGTTTTCCGGGAGAGTATGGGCATGAGCCCTACGGAATACCGGAAAAAAGGGAGGTCTGACCAGCCTGAGCGTCAGCATTTGGGCTGAAAAGAAATCACAGCATAAATGGCGGAATATTGATAGAAAACGGCAGTATAACAATAGTATCATATAGAAAACTGCAGTATACTGTTCTTACAAGAAGAGCAGTGCAGTACCGTCCGGGGCGCGCCGAAGGGAGGATGCACGGAAGGGAGTCTTATGATAAAACTAAAACTTACCATATTGAATATGAAGGAATTTTTACATGCTGTGAATGAGTGTACCGGGGAAATTGCTGTACTTACCCCTGACGGGAAAACAGAAAATATCAATAAGCAGTACGCACGGCAGGAAAAGCTGTGGGAAGCCTACCGGGAAAACAGGAACAGCCTGCCCTTACTGCTTACGGTTTCCGACGGAAAGGATTATTTACGCTTGGTAAATTACTATGCAGGAGATTGCTGAATGTTTTGCCGCAGGGCGGCGGCAGCGGATGGCACCGCCGGAGCGGCGCTTCAGGGCAAAGGGGAAAATGGCCGGAGTACGGCTGTTTTCCCCTTTTTTAACGGGTTTTGAAAAAAATGCAGTAAATGTGTAACCTTCTGCTGTTCCCGGGCATCTAAATGGTGCAATTGCAAAACGAAAGCACATTTCGTTGCCTGGCAGGAAAGGAAAAAAGATGGAACTGGAAATTTTGGTGAAAAAGGCAAAGCGCGGTGATAAAGATGCGTTTCTGGAACTGATGCTGCGCCATAAGGAGTATTTATACCGCACCGCTTATTTATATACAAGGAACCGGGACATGGCCTGTGATGCCGTCCAGGACTGTATCATAAAGAGCATGGAGTCCATAGACGGCCTGAAAAAACCGGAATTTTTCAAAAGCTGGATCACCAGAATACTGATTAACTGTGCGTTGGGTGAGCTTCGGAAAAATAAAAGGTTTGTACAGGAGCCTGAATGGGATACGGAAGGATGGACGCAGGAGGAATCCCTTTCCCGGGAGGAAAAAATGGATTTGTACCAGGCCATTGACCGGCTGGATTATCCGTATAAGGTGATTATCATCCAGAAGTATTTCTTCGATTACAAGCTGCAGGAAATAGCGGCCCTGCTGCAGATGCCACTGGGAACGGTGAAGGTATACCATGCCAGGGCCAAGGAAAAGCTGAAACGGTATCTGATAGCGGAATGAAGCGGTAAATGCGTTGAGGAAGTGAGGAACCCATATGAAAACAGAGCGGCCTTTTAATCCAAAGGAAATCTTAGACAGCATAGAATTGCCCGATAACCTGGACCGGTTGATCGGGGAAAGCGTGGAGAAGGGATACAAACGTATGCAGGGAAAAAAGAAAAATAAAAAAGCGTATATGGTAAAAAGAGCGGCCGTTATCGCGGCTGTTATCACGGCAGGATGTCTGGCTGCCATACCGGTGAAGGCATGGGTAAGCTCCCTTGTGCAGGAACGGATGGAGCAGGTGCCGGAGGAAGAGCTGAAAGAAGTGGAAAGCGTGATAGACGGGCAGATGACCGACGCCGATTCTTATTCCCGGGAATACTCGCAGGAGGAGAAGGCGAAATATGTGGAACTGCGTAAGGCCTATATACAGGGGACATTTCCCGAAAATGAACTGCGGCAGGAAAAAACGGCGGATGCCGCATTGACGGATGTGCTTTATTATGCACAGGATACCTCGGTCTTTTACCTGCCTGACAGGGAGCTGACGGACGAGGAACTTCTGCAGATCATAGATTTCCAGACCAAGCGGGATTATGTCCTGGAACAGCGTACCTCCCGGGAAAAGGAGGAGCAGCACAGGGAAGCCAGGGAGCAGATCGCTGAGGCAGGCGGGATTACGGAAGAAAAAGCCATAGAGCTTGGCAGAGACTGGCTTTCCCGGTTATACGGGATTACCGGCGAGGGGATGGAACTGAACCATTATCCGGATACGGATAGTGACAAGCCGAAATATAATGTGAATTTCAGCATCCAGAGCCATGAATATTATTACTTTTGGCTGGACAGCAGGAACGGGGAACTGATATGTGCCATGAACAGTATGGCGGATGACTTGGACAGGGAACCTCTTACTACGGCTGTGCTGGAGGAAAAGAAAGAAGCCCTATGCCGGACAGCGAAGGATTATCTGACCAATCAATTGGGGAAAGAGGCGGATTATAAACGGGTGGTTTATTCCTACCGGGAGAAAGACAGCCGGCTCGATAATTTTAATCAGGTTCTCTTTTACTTTATCAAAGAGGACGGAAGTGCCTATGAGGTCACAATGAATGTATCCAGAGAAGCGTTTTCCAGCTTCCAGCTGATAGACAACTATGAGGAATATAGGGAAAACTATGGGAAAATAAGAGAGGTTGCCGGCGGAGACGGTAAAACGGCCGCGGAACCGGTAAGCCAGCCGGTTTATAAGGATATGACACAATAGACGGCCCGCCTGATTTTGTGCTCATAAAACAGGCTCCCCCTGCCAGACGTATCCCATTCCGGGATGAAGCAGGGGGAGCCTGTGATCGATTTATCTTCCGTACATATCCTATTTGCATGTTTACTGCAGGTACTTTTTTTCATAATCCGCTATCCGCTCGGGGCCATCCAAAACCTGCCGCTCAATATACAAAAGGCGGTCCGGTGTGGTGGAAATTGCCCATTTTACCAGCGTGATGGTGTTGTTTTCTATTTCCAGGCCGGTGATACACTGGGGATGGACACAGCTTCCGTCGTTAAAATAAGGGCATTCCCCCGGATGGGGGAAAACCGGACGGTGGGTATGGCCGGCTATCAGGATTTTATGGTACGTATTGGCATAGGAGCAGAGATCCTTTTCTATTTTTTCCACCAGCTTCATGGAGCGTCCGGCTCCGGTTGGGGCTTTAAAGCCCACCAGTTCCAGGGGACGCCATACATACCGGACAAGGAACCTTCCCAGAGGCCACAGTTCGTCGTTCAGCAGGCTTCCCTGATGGCCATGGACGAGGAATAAACGGCTGTTGTCTTCTTCATTCTGCAGAATCAGCCCTTCGGGGAAAGGGATTTTATTCAGGAAGGTATCTTCTTTTTTTATGGTATCGCAGTAATAATTCCGGCATTCCTGCTTCAGCAGGCTGCTGCGGCGTTTTACGATATCATGGTTCCCATACATCATATAGAGGCGTTTCTGGCGGTAAAAATCATTCATCAGACGGAAAACCCGGCTGTGTGTCCGCAGGATGACGTTGATGGAACGGTTTTCCCAAAGCTCATCCCCATCCCCCAGTTCAATATAGGTAAATCCATGATCGTAGTAATATTCCAGCGCTCCGTAAAAAATATTCTGGTTGGGTAAAAAATTATCGGCCACATTTCCCTGCCCCCGGTGACAGTCGCTCATGATGATGAATTTGGAATCCTTCTGGTAGGGGATTACCGGCGAGCGTTCATAGAGCTTTTCAAGCTTTGTGTATACACGGGGCATGGTAGTCACCTCCCATAGCAGTTACCTCCCGTCGCAGGAATTATCCTGGTTATCACCGCAGTCGCCGCCGCGTTTTATGCTGCAGTAGGTCTTTTGATATCCGCTGCAGGGGGTATTTTGGCAGCCGCATGAGTAAGGACGGCATTCGCCGCAGTTATTATTGCAGCGGCACGGATCCGACGGACAGCAGTTATCACAGCAGTCATATGGAGTACAGATCCGGTTAGGCAGCCTTTTTCCGCCGCAGGGCCTGGAGGGGCAGGGCGGGCAAGGGGGACAAGGAGGACAGGGCGGGCAGGGAGGACAAGGCGGGCAGGGAGGGCATGGCTTCGGCGGGCATGGCCCGGGAGGGCACGGTTTCGGCGGAAAAGGCTTCGGCGGCGGTACCGGATGGGGCTTGTGGCCGCCATGGATAAGGTCGAGCAGCCAGGAAAACGCTTCATAAAATCCGCGTGCATATAAGGAATGCATACAGAATTCATACAGCTCCGGAACCATATTTTTCAGATACTCCAGTTTATCCAGGGTATCTTTATATTTGTGGGTTACCTGGTTATAGAGGATACAGTTGTTGTGGTTGGTAGTCTGCACCACAGCCTTCGGAATGTTTTCCTGGGTAGCGGGCTGTTCACTGTGGGGAACGGTATAATGAATCGTTACCGTATTCTTACGGACTGCGTATTCATGAGGCTGGTACCCCAGGCCGGTCAGGGCATTCACAAAAGCGTTCCGCATTTCGGGATCCGGGAATTTAATCCGGGCGTCCATGGAAAGGGAGTCCGGGGAAGAAAATTCGCCGAGCCGGAAGCCGGTCAGCCACCAGTGGGTAGCGTTGCATTTGAACAGGTTTTTTCCGTTTTTACGCAGGACAAAGCTCATGGGAAGCATTTCCTGATCCTGTGCGCTTTCATAAAAGGGGCCGGAGAAACCTTCCACGGAAACATCTTCTTTATCCGTGTTGTAAATGCCGATTTCACCGCCGGTGGTGATGCCGTACTGGCCCTTCCAAAGTTCAATGAGCCAACGTTTGTTATTATAGGAAAAAGTCACCGGTTCACAATGCATCACCATATTGAAGCCGGGCGAGCCTTCGTCATAAAGACGGCAATAGCCCATTTCCCGCTGCCAGCAGTTTTGCAGGGAATAAAAAATATCCCGGCGCCTGTCATAGGCAAAGCCGGCATTTTCCAAATCCTGGTTCAGCTGTGTCTGCTGACTGTTTTTATCCTTTGTAGGAGAGAAGCGGCGCGAACGGATTTTCCAGATGATCAAAAACAGAAGAAGACCCAGAACGAGCGCGCCGGCAATACATAAAACAATAATCTTTATCATAATGTAATGCTCCTTTATATAGGCGTTCTGTTTCCTGATATACCATATGCGTAATTCGACAAAAGGTGACAGTGGGAAATTTGTGGTTGCCGGTCCGTCGATTATATTGTAAGCTGATAGTAAGATCGGGAAACTGTTGTGGGACGTTTTATTTCCGCGGGCAGTTAAATGCGGTGTATTTGACTTTGTGACAGGAGGGTATGGGGTATGGCAGAGATTGCTTTCCGGGTTCCGTTTTCCGGGTTTGCGTCAACTACTTTTATTAATTGTTTTACGTCGGTTTATATGTATCTGGAGGGGATGGGGTGCCCGGACGGGAAGGTGACATATTGCAGCCAGTGGGAGAACGGGCAGTGTAACAGCTGCGGAAACTGTGCGACCAAACCTCATGCGGCGCAGGAGAGGATGTTTTTCCTGTTTGATACTATGTGCGGGCATAGTGCGCTGCGCTGCCGGTTTGACGGTACGGTTACGGAAATGGAAAAAAGGATTAATGAGGCTGATTTCTATGACGGAGGTTCTGCGGATACTATAGAATTCCTGTTCGGTTTTGCGGGTTATGGGTATCGGACGGTGACAGAAGCTGCTGCGTTCCGGGATGAGATTGCAGCTTCTGTGGGCAAGGACAGGCCTGTAATTGCGAAGCTGAAAGATAACAGTGTCCCGTATGCGGTCCTTTCAGGGCTAAACGGGGATGATATTATCTGTCCGGATTTCAGGTGTGCCCAGAAATCACCGGATCCGGCGGTTACTTTTGGGGGCATAGAAGCATTGTATCTTGTGGGGGATAAGACGGTGCCGAAGTATTCGCTTGCCGACGGGTTAAAACGGATAGAGCGGGTAATGCTTTTTAGCCTGGAGGAAAAACTTTGGGAGGAATATAAGAAAAAAATGGGGACATATGGTCCCGACAGCCTTGGCGGGGATACCCCCGACGGAAGAAAAGTGCGGATGAAGAGGCTTGCGGAAACAATGTGGCACACGTTTAACAGCCATAATTTTGCCGAGGTTTTCCGGTCATATCTCCCGGATTCCGGGAGCAGGAGCGTTTATGACGGGATAAATGACGTGGCCGTGCTTGGGAGACCGGCGTTTGGGGAGTTTATCCATACGGTGAACTGGCGTTACGGCTATACCCATGATCTGGCATGGTCGCTCATCGGACTGGAGGAATGCATTGACTGGAACGACTGGAAATCCCATTACTATGGAGATATGATAGGAGTGGTGATAGAGAAGTTAAAAGAAAACGATGAGGCGGTACTGGAATGTGTGCGTCAGATGATCAGGGTATTGGAAAACCAGGTTCCCGTAACGGTGTAAAAGCGGTTCCTCCGCTGCCCCGCACAGAAGTAAGGAAAGGAAGGGCTACATATGGCAAGAGTAAAGCTGATGACAAGAGAAGAAATGGATGAGGAGCAAAAGGCGCAGTATGACCTGTTTCCTTCCAACCTTATTAAAGGGCTTCTGCTTACCAAGACGCTGACAAAGGGATATGCGGCATTGGGAACAGCGCTCCGTTTTACGAAGCTGTCCCCCGATATACGCGAGTTTGTGATTGTCAGGGTGGCATATCTGAGCCGCTGTGAATATGAACTCATGCAGCACAGAGGATTGGCAAAGCAGCAGGGATGGAAGGAAGAGGATATCAAAGCGATTGCGGAGAATGACGGGGAATATTTCGATGAGCGGATGCGGGCCGTCCTGGCATTTGTCAACGAATGTGTAACGCAGGTCAAGGCATCAGAGAATACCTGGAAAACTCTGAAAAATTATCTGGATGAGGAAGAAACGGCGGAGCTGATTATACTGATTGGGCATTATATGATGACGGCAAGATTTCTGGAAAATCTGGAAATCGATCTGGATGACGAGCCGACTTCATGGGATAATATCACCCGGCAATGACGGGGGCATGTTCGCTAATCCCCTTACAGGTGGGGAATAATGTTACCCTCCCATTCGCGGCTGGCAGGAACACCTGCCAGCCAGGCAATGGTGGGAGTAAGATTCAGCAGGCAGGCGTTTTCCAGCTTTCTTCCCTGTTCAAAGGACTTGCCGTAAAAGAACATGGGAATGGTCATATCCTCCGGACAGTCCTCCCCATGGGTCCGCTCATGTCCCCCATGATCAGCAGTGATGATCAGGTGATAATCCTGCCCTGCCGCCCGGTAAATCTGTTCCGCACAGGAGAGGGCATTGCGCAGCTGCTCCAGGTATTCCGGGGACATCCATCCATGATCGTGACCGCCTTTTTCATCTGTTTCCACAAGATGCAGGAAAAGAAAATCCGGGGCCTTGCACGAAAGAAGCTTAAGAAGCTGCTCGGTGAGCAGACGGTTGGAATTTTCTTCCTCATAGGCATTAAAATAGGCAGTATATTTCATGGTTTCCGACTGCCAGATATGACGGATGGGTTCCCAGTTGTAAAAGGCGGCGCATTTTTTTCCTGCCCTGTTCAGCTGCTCGGCAATTCCCCTGACCGGCCGTACAGGTGGAGTATACACGTTGGAAAGGATTCCGTGGCGCTGCGGTGGGATACCGTAAAACATGGAGGTATGGCAGGGAAGGGTTACCGGAGGGAGGACGGAGCGGCCGTTCAGGGTATAGCTGCTTATTTCTGTCAGCTCCCGGGAAAAGGGATGACCGCAGGCGGTGAAGCCGTCGGGGCGCATACCGTCAATGGATATGAGTATCATTTTTTCATTCATTAGGATTCTCCTTTTTTTTCTGTACGATTCCTACAAATAAAACAGCGAGTGAGGACAGCAGGGCCCAGGAAAGGAACATGCCGGAATAGGTATGGTTTTCCAGCCATATTCCATAAAGGGAGGAACTGATTCCCGCACCCAGATAGGTGCCAAAATCCATAAGTCCCACAATCCTGGAAACACAGCCGCGGGATGCGTAGCGCATGGGGTAAATGGTGAGGAAGGACACAGGCTGTTAGTGTAGGGTATGAGAAAAGCAAAGGAAATCCAGCAACCATGCGGGTTTGCGGGCATACAGATTTTAGTGGCAACGAGAAATTGGCAAGCAAAATGGCTATAGAGCCATTATAGAATAACAAGCAAGAGGACAAGTCCTACAAAAGGGGTTGTCCTCTTGCTTGTTCTATGTATGTTTTAGCTGTTAATGTAGATTTTTTCTTGCTAAGTTAGTATAATGATTTAGAGAATAAAAGTTAGTGTAACTTTAATGCAAGTGGAATACAAAAGGAGAGCGGACAATGAAAACTCTTGATATAATGAAGGAAATTATTTTGGCTGGGCAAAAAGAACATTTGATTAAAATCAGTGAAGATTTATCTACTATTACTTATCTGCATCAAAACATTTCAAGAAATTATAATAACCCAGAAGAAAAAGTGCAAGCAGAAACTTTTTGCGAACTTGTGCTTAAATATAATTACCCTGTCGAATATGTCAAGCAATATGTAAAGGTGACAGTTGGTTCAGATGTAAAAGAAGCTGATATTATTGTTTATAATGATTTGGAATGCAAGAAGCCACACATTATTGTTGAGTGCAAAAAAGAAGAAATTACAGAGCAAGAGTTTAAACAGGCAGTACGTCAAGCATATGCCTATGCTTTTGCTACTGCTGGCACAGTAAAATACATTTGGGTAACATCAGGAATTAAAGATGAGTTCTATTCTTTTGACAAAGAGGTTGATAGCCGTGAAAGTGAACCGGATATACCTCAATACAAAGTTGAAAAATTGGCAAGCTATAAATTTGCTAAGAATGGCGGAACAACGGAAAATGGTCAAAAGCTCTCTCCGTTAGTCACCGTAGAGGAATCTGAACTCACCAACCGATTTAAGCAGGCGCATCAGGCTTTGTGGGGTGGTGGCGAGTTAAACCCATCAGAAGCATTTGACGAATTGGATAAGCTAATATTTTGTAAAATTTTCGATGAAAAGAAAAAACGAAAAAATGGTGAACCATATGACTTCCAAATTATAAAAGTAGAACCCAAGAGCAAGGACAAGAGAGATATTGAAAAGGCGGATAAAGAAACCAGTGAAAACTTGTTAAAACGCTTAGTCACACTTTATGATGACGGAAAGTTATTAGGAGAACGAAAGAACGATACGGAAATTTTTAGAGAAGGAATTAAGTTAAATGCTGCAAAGGCGAGAACTGTTGTAAGTTACTTAGAGGGAGTAGATTTATTAAATACTGACCTTGACAGCAAAGGGCGAGCTTTTGAAACATTCATGGGTTCTTTTTTTAGAGGAGATTTTGGACAGTATTTTACACCGAGGAATATTGTCAGCTTTATTGTAGACAGCCTGCCGATTGACGAAGAACGCCGTGTTTTAGACACTTCTTGTGGTAGTGGCGGTTTTTTACTTCACGCACTTGATAAGGTTAGAAAATCGGCAAGGCGTTTTTACGATATTAAAGAGGGAGAAAAAGAAACAGTTGAATGCCATAAACAATGGCATGATTTTGCAGAATATAATTTGTATGGGATTGAAATAAACGAACAAATTTCAAGAACTGCTAAGATGAATATGATTATCCATGATGATGGACACACAAATGTGGTCACATCGGATGGTCTAATTTCTCCTGCAGACTTGAGAGAAAAAGTGAACAATGATGGGTTTAAAGAAGGTAGTTTTGATTATATAATCACAAACCCTCCCTTTGGCTCTACCGTTAAACAAACTGAAAAAGCTTATTTACATCAGTACAAATTAGCCATTAAAGAAATGGACTGGTTAAATCCCAATAGCAAAGTAGCTGATAGACCGAGCCAAAGTACAGAAGTATTGTTCATTGAGCAGGCGGAAACATATCTTGTCGCAGGTGGTTACTTAGCAATCGTTGTACCAGATGGTGTATTAACAAACTCAAGTATGCAGTATGTAAGAGATTATATCAGTGAAACATTTAGAATTGTAGCTGTCATTTCTATGCCACAAACGGCTTTTTCTGCTAATGGTGCAGGGGTTAAAAGTTCTGTAATGTTTTTGAAGAAATATTCTGCTTCTGAAAAACAGGCAAGAATAGATTTGAAAAACAATATACAAAACAGTTTGATTTCACACTCCGAAGATGGCAAGAATTTATTTAAGCTGTTAAAAGATAAAAAGGATAGTATTGCCAAAATCAATAAACAGATAAAACAAGCGGAACGTTTAGATAATATTGAAGAACTGGAATTTCTGACAAATAAAAAACAAGCTGCAACAGAGGAATTTGATGAGCAAATTGAATTTGTCAAAGAAAGTCTTTCTGATAGTTTTTTAGAACAATATAAACAAGCACTTGAAGATTACCCTATTTTTATGGCAATTGCAGAAGATATCGGATATGATGCTACGGGCAAAGAAACTGGTAAAAATGAATTGCCTGCTATTGCTAAAGAACTTGCTAAGTTCATCAAAGCGATTGAAAATGGTAAAGACCATTTTTTTCAATAAGCCCCAGTTTTGATGAAAACAAAGTTTTTCTGAAAACTTGGGGCGATATTGATGAGCGTTTAGACCCACTCTTTTATTTGAATATGTTACTGCTTAATAAGAACATTATCCAACAGTCAAAGCATACTATTAGTACCTTCAGGCAAACAGTTAATATGCAAAGGGGACGCTTTGGACATCGTCCTAGAAATGACCCCCGTTATTACGGAGGTGAATATCCATTTATTCAAACTGGAAATATTGTTAAGGCTAGTGCAGCTAACGAAAGAATAGAATTTACTCAAACATTAAATGAATTGGGATTATCCACCAGTAGACTTTTTGATGAAAAGGTACTGGTTATTACCATTGCGGCAAATATTGGTTACACTGCAATTCTTGACTATGCGGCTTGCTTTCCGGATAGTTTGGTCGCCTTAACCTCTAAAGACGATAGTCTAAGTATAGAGTATTTGAATGCGTATATTAGGTTCATACGAGTATATATAGAAAACTTAGCACCACAAGCAGCTCAAAAGAATATCAATCTAAAGCAGTTAGGTAAACTCCCTATTATAATTCCTAAGAAAGATATTCAATCTGAAATTATTTCTATTATGGAAAAGGCATATTCTAAAAAAATAGACAAAGAAAATCAAGCAGAAACGTTGTTAAATAGTATCGATGACTATTTATTGCAGGAGCTTGGCATTGTTATGCCACCAGAAGAAGAAAACACCCTTGAAAATAGAATGTTTTATGTAAATTCAAGCCAAGTTAATGGTGGTAGATATGACCCTGCTAGTTACTCGAAAAAATCCGAGTTTTATAAGTGTCCTACATCTATATATAAATGGATAAATTTTAGCAATATAATAATGAGTGCACAAACAGGTCTTCCTGTTCGGCAGGATTTTAGGGCTCAAAACGGAATGCACCCATATTACGGTGCTAATGGAATTATTGGTTATATGGATGAATATACACATGACGGTAAATATTTAGTAATTGGTCAAGATGGCTATATTGGTAACCATTATATTGTAAATGGTAAGTTCTGGGCAAGTAATCACAACTGGGTTATTAAGCTAAATACTAATTTATGCAATTATGACTATGTGAAAGCATTTTTAGACTTTTGGAACTATTCCCATCTCGTTACTGGCGGTGTAATACCAAAATTAACACAATCATCGGTTAATAAAATACCTATTGTTTTACCAGATTTAAAAGAGCAGGATAAAATTGCTTTAGAAATTAAACATATTTATGCAAAATCCAAAAAGCTTGAGCAAGAAGCCCAAAAAGCTATTGACCTTGCCAAAGTACAAATAGAAAAAATCCTACTAGGAGGTAACTCATGAGATTAACTGGAATTATTGATTATACAATGGATAATTTTTTATGTATCCGAGGGTTTGCCTCCATGTTGGAATTGTCCGAAATTTCAAAAGCCGATGAAAATATACAAAGAGATTTAATAGAAAGCCATCGAGGTGAAATGGAAGCATTTTTGTCTGATGGTAAATTCACCTTTTTCCCCGAAGTGATACTAGGGGCTAATATGTATGGTATTGAAGCCGACAAGGAGAAAATAGATATACTGCGAGAAACAATTCGTGCTGAGAATAAACCATTGCGGACTACAATAAACAATATAAAATACTTTGTCAAAAGAAATGCAGTAAAAAAAGAGAATAACGATTTAGCCTTTGATGTCACTCAAACTATTATTATGGAGTTTGACAAAAAATCTTTGGTGGGAAGGGAGTTTTTGCGTATAGACGGTAATCACAGATTAAGTGCAGTAAATGAACGCTCCTCTTATGCTGAAAAACGGATACCTTTCTGTCTACTGTTGTTTCGAGATGCCGTGGAAACCGATAAGTTTTGCAGAGCATTATTCTACAATATCAATACAAAGCAAATACCTTTAAGAATGGAACAAAACCTCAAGGTAATTATTGAAAGTGAGCAAGCTTTTGATGATGATACTTTAATAAATGACCCTTCGTTTGGTGAAAATTATTTTCTAACAAGGCAGATTGTGAAAGACATTGATTTGTCTGATTTTCCATTTTTGAAAATGTTTATAGCAGATAGTAAGTTTACTTATTTCGTTGAAGTGCTAAAACTATTGCTTGAACATGACCTTATAAAAAAAGACGAAGAAGGCGTTCGCTCTGTTGTGTCCGCTCTCAAAGAAATTGATAATGCATTAAAAACAGCAGCACTAATTGATGCTCCCAATAACTTAGCTGTTATAGGTGCCTTTTCATACTACAAATTACTTGAAACTCGCAAGGCTGATGAATTTCTGAAATGGGTTAAGAAGAATAGCCTTACTCAAGTTTCTGACCTTCATATTTGCGATGTAATTAATATTTATGACAAGATTTATGACAATTCACCTAAAAGAGTTTTTATGTCTATGTGGTTTAATAAAAAAACAGAGGACACATATAATCAGTTAAAAGAAGTGAAGGAAATTGTCTTAAGGGATTACAATGTTGAAATTGAAATTATTAAAGTGGACGAGCATAAGGATGGGTACTCTGATGTCATTAGCAAAAGAATAATTGAGGGAATAGACAGTTGCGATTTGCTTATTGCCGACCTATCCTATGGAAACAAGAATGTTCACCATGAAATAGGATACGCTCAGGGTAAAGGGAAAAAAGTGCTATTAATTTATCAAAATCGTGATGGCGCATCTGCATCAGATGAAATTGGTTCAAACCTTTCAATGCATGACCAATTAAGATTTACAACGTATATAGAACTAAGAATGGGCTTGTTAGAAAAAATCAGGAATAGGTTTTCTTTATAACAATAAAGTGCATATTTTATTAGTAGAAATTTGTCGAAAACCATTGAAAAATGTCGAGAAGAACACAGGTTGTTAGTGTAGGGTATGAGAAAGACACAGGAAACCCAGTAACCATGCGGGTTTGCAGGCATACGGCTTTTAGCAGGAAAGAAAAACTGGCAACAGAAGTCCCATATAAAAGCGCTGATGGCTATTCGTACAAGCCATTGGCGCTTTTCCTATCTTTTTCACTCGTTTTATGGTAAAATAAAAATAATAATTATTAGAAAAAAGGCGTGTAGAGAAGTAACGATTCCATACTACCTCAACAGCAAAGGGGAGTGTTTACCAATATCAATTGAATCAATATACAAGTGTTTATTAATTAACTGAGTAGCTATGGTTGAAATTTCTGACTGAAAGAAGGTGCAAATATGAAAATTTCTCCATTGAATCTTCCCAAAATGGATTTGCGCAACTATAATCCTAAAGGAATATCTGCAATAGATCAGGTGAGAATTATGGAAGATTCGGCCTTCGAAGATTTTATTACTGAGTGGCTATATGCAACGAAGAAACAAAAATATGAAAAACTTGAACGTATCGGTGGTGCTGGCGATAAAGGCAGAGATGTAATAGGCACATATAAAGATGGAAGCCTAGATTATTATCAATGTAAGCACTATCAATCTGCACTCTCTCCCAGTGAGTTTACAATTGAAATGGGGAAGCTTTGCTTTTATACATACACTAAAGAATACCAGATTCCTATGAATTACTATATTGTGGCCTCAAATGATATTGGCCCTTCGCTAAAAGATATCCTTGATAACCCAATAAAGCTCAAAACCGAATTAATTAGTAATTGGGACAAACGGTGTAAAGATAAAATTACTTTTGCCGAAGTACCATTGGATAATGCTTTGTTGACATACATACAGCAATTCGATTTTTCAATAGTGCAACATTGCCCAATGCAGATGATAATTGATGAATACCTGCCTACCCAATATGGAAGCTTGAGGTTTGGCACTCCAACAGTAGAAAGACCGAAGTCACTTGTACTACCTTGCATACTGGAGGTAGACGAGCAAATCTATGTGACAGAGTTATTTAAATTATATTCTAAGGAAGTTGGGCAACCAATTAACTCATTAACGGATTTGGAGGTGTTTGATGATTGGTTTTCTCATTTAGAGCGCCAGCGCAAAAATTATTTTTCTGCGGAGGCTATTCGCAGAACACTGCGAGATGCATTTACAGACGATGATGAATTTAAAACTTTCGAGGATGAGGTATTTGAGGGAGTAATAGATATTTACGAGGCGAAGTATACTACTGGACTTGAGAAGCTAAGAGCGGTTTTGGCACAGGCCAGCAATACATCTATTCAAAAAAGTTTATTGGCAAGTAAATTAAATTGGATAGGCCCAAGTGAGAAAAAAGGGGCTTGTCATATGTTGATTAATGAAAAACGATTGAGGGGGTGGGACGTAAGATGAAAAATACTTTATTTAATTCTCCCCACGAACTTTCATATCGAGTGTTGCTCTTACTTAACGCACATGGAAACTCTAAAGTATCTGTGGACAGATTGGCGGCATTGGATTTTATTTCTGTGTATGGTATAGATTTCAACATATCAGAGGAAAACCTTCATGGTATTAACAGATTTAGATTCAGTGAATATGCAGGCCGTCGGCGCGGTATTAACGATTCTATTAAATTGCTTGTTGTTTTAGGTTACGTACAGTTTCATCCGCTGAAAAAGGGTTTTTTATATAGCATTACGCAAGAAGGAAAGAGACTCTGCCAAATGCTTAATGATGATTACGCTACGCAGTATACTAAAAACGCAATAAATGCCATATTATTTTCAAAGGAATATTCAGATAGAGATTTGACGCAAACAATTAATGATTATTCAATCGCTGTAGCAAAGGAGGGTTAAGATTTGTTCTGGATAAATAAATTGACTGTTACTGGTAATGGCAGAACTTCTTCGACCATTACATTTGCTAAGGGCATGAATATTATTTACGGCCCGTCTAATACAGGAAAGACATACATTGTTTCTTGTATTGATTATGTTTTTGGCAGCAAGTCCTTACCTTTTGCTGTAAATACGGGATATGACACCATTGCGGTTCAAATAAATTCGGAATATGGCGCTATAACACTGACAAGAAAGCTGAATGAGAATAGCGTGGAAGTAAGTAGTGCCAATTCCAATATCGAATCAGGTATGTATAAATTAGCCGGAAAACAGACATTAGGTGCAGTTTTATTAAAATTGATTGGAATTAAAGATGTTCCATCAGTAATAAGTTCAAAAGAATTTAAAACTCAAAAATTATCGTGGCGAAATATTCTGCATATGTCTTTGATATCTGAAGAGCGTATTATTAGAAAACCATCAATTTTGATGCCAGAGCAGAAAACAGCGGAAACTTCTACAATAACAGCCTTAACCTATTTGGCTACGGGGCAAGATTTCAAAGAATCAATGCCACAAGAGTCTCTCGCGATTATTAAGGCTAAAAAAGAAGCTGTTGAAATTTATATCCGTGATGAGCTAAGGCAAATTTCTGAACGGCAATCTGAATTGAAGAATGAGGTAAGTGAAACATCGTCAACAGATTTAGAATCGGAAATTGATAAGATTACACAAGAATTGCTGCAAATACAAAACAGGATATCTGATTCTCTAAAAGGCAATCAAAAATTGCTTGGAGAGACAACCAAGTTAAATGAACAGTTGGCCGAATGTACCATAATGGAGAAAAGATATCAAGCGCTAAAGTCGCAATATTTGTCTGATCTTAACAGATTAAATTTTATTGTTGATTCGGCAGTGAATAGTTCGTCAGAGCATACAAGAAGTTGTCCCTTTTGTAGTTCTACAGTTATAATTAAGGATTCGACAGACTATATTACCTCTGCACAATCTGAATACAAGAAAATCCAACTGCAATTAAAAGATTTAGAGAGGACCATAACTTCTTTAAATAGCGAGATTTTATCATTGGAAAAATCCTTGCAGGATGCAATGAAGAATTATAGAGATACCAATAAGCTTATTGAACAAGAATTGCAGCCCTATGCAGAACAACTTAAGGAAAAATTGTGGGATTATCGCAGCGCAATGAAAATTAATGCAGAAATTGATGCTTTAAGCCATCAATCAAGCAGAATGACAGAAAAAGTTTCTGAGATAGCAAATAATGATGAATCTACTTTGACATTTAAAGCGAAAGAGCATATTCCCTCCGATATGCTAGAATGGTTGAACAAATACTGGCCGGAGGTTTTAACTCAATGTAAATTTGATGATCTTCAAAGCGCATATTTCGATAAGCGTTATATGGACGTTGTTGTTAACGGGCAAATGAAAGCTGATTTTGGAAAAGGATATCGAGCTTACCTAAATACCTTGAATGCTTTGGGTATGATACTTTACCTAAAAACTCAGGGCAAATATAGTCCATCACTTTTAATAGTGGATTCACCTATCCTGTCGCTTAAAGAAAAATTACAGAGTGATGAAAAAGTTTCCTCATCTATGCGCTCCGGCTTATTTGAGGAACTGAAACAACATCAGAAAGACTTGCAAATAATAGTTGTGGAAAATGAAATTCCATCTATCGGTTATGATGATGTGAAAGTAATTGAATTCACGAAGTCTAAAGAGTATGGCCGTTATGGTTTTTTAGCTGACTTATTTAATTAATTGATACCAATTTGTCGAAAACCATTGAAAAATGTCGAGAAGGATGTGTTTGCCAGGGATAAGGAGGCAGCTGTAATACTGAGACAAACAGCAGCCGGCACCAGGGGGAGTCTGCCGGAACAAAGGGGGATGAGGCAGCAGGAAGCAAGGGCAAGGGAAAAAATGGATACCCGGTGTTCGTTTCCTCCCAGCAGCCGGTACAACGGGGGATAAAGCAGCCTGCCGACAAGGTTCAGGAAAGGAATGGCGAATACATAAAAGGACATGGTTACCAGATCGACATGGAAGGTTTCCATGAAATAGGATGCGGCCCAAAGATTGATATTGTCCTTAAGGACACCATGGCACATAGCCGCGGCCAGCAGCAGTAAGAGGTTCGGTGTGAAAAGAGGAACGCAGGTATTTTCCTTCCCGCGGGAAGAAACGGGGCGGGCGGAGGAAAATAGGGACAGCACGACAAAAAATACCAGCAGGGCCAGAAATCCGGGCCATAAAAAGGCATCCCGGATGGTTCCGAAATGTATCGCGGCTGTAGCAAGAAATACGCCCAGGATACTTCCGGTGCCACCGAGGAAACCAGGATAGAAGCAAGAAAGGACTTTCGGCGGGGCGGGAAATAGGCTGCAAGAGTCCTCAGCAGAGGCCCCCAAAGCATGGATTGGGCAAAGCCGTTGATTCCCCATAAAAGGATGATAATCCTGCTGTCGGGAAGAAAACCGATCCCCAGATTGGATGCCGCAGTAAGGAATAGCCCCGACATTACCATGAGTTTCGGCGGGAAAATATCCCCCAGGAAGCCGTTGAGAAGCTGCCCCGCGGAATAAAAAAGGAAAAAGCCTCCTCCCATAATCCCGATCTGAGAGGCGGACATGAGCTGTTCCTCCTGCATAACAGGAGAAGCCACCGTCAGATTCAGCCGGGCTATGTACAATGAAGCATAGGCAAGATACGAAACAAGGAACAGAAGCCGGCCGGCCGCTTTTTTCATAATTTTCCCTTCTTTCTAATCCCTTCCAGTATGTCATTCCGGCTTCTAATGTGTCCCGCTGCAGTTTCGCCGCCTCTGAGAGCGAGGATGACGGCAATCGCATCCAGGATACAGATGTGGGAAAGCCTGGCGGAAACGGCTTCCACCGGGTAATTCATATCATCAGGATAGGCGGTGAGGGAGTAATCCGCTGCCTTTGCCAGAGGGCTTGTACTGTAACTGGTAATGGCTGCCGTAACCGCCCCCCGCTGTCCGGCCAGCCGAAGGGCTTCCAGGGTGACCTCTGTGCGCCCGCTGTGGCTGATTGCTATAGCCAGATCGCCTTTTCCCATATTTCCGGCAGCTACAGGCATAAAAAGGATATCCCTGTAGCTGGAGGCGGGATATCCCAACTGAAGGAAACGGTATTCGGCATCCTCCGCAATGGGAGAGGAGGTACCCACACCGAAAATGCAGATACGGCCCGCGCTGGTCAGTTCATGGATTAACGCGTCCACAACGGAAAAATCCAGCATAGATAAGGTGTTTTGCAGCGTACGAACACTGGAGTCAAATACTTTCCGCGCTGCTTCCCGGGAGGTGTCGCTGACCGAAAGCAGAGGGATAACAGGTTCCTGGCGGCGTGCCAGTTCCATGGCAAGAGAGAGCCGGAATTGGGAAAAACCGGAATAACCCGTGGATTTACAGAAGCGGATCACTGCGGAACCGGCGGTTCCTGTGGCCTCAGCCAGGCCTGCGACATTCATATCCACCACCGCTTCGCTGTTGGCAAGGATATAATCGGCAATCTGCCGTTCGATTTTGGTGAAATAGTTATAGTGATTACGGATAGCGGCAAGACAGACTTCATTGTCCATGGCAGGGGACGTCCTTTCTTTGAAAAGAATAGAATTATATTCTATAAAAATATTTAAAAACCATAATTTAATTATAATGGTAAAAGTATAAATGTCAAGAGAAGAAAGGATCAGACAAAACGATTACTATTTTGGCCGGCCGTGTAATAACAAATAACCGGCTATAGAAAACCGTACCAGACGTATGGAGTTCTTCTGGTACGGTTTGAACCGCCTTTTGACAAGACGGACGGGATACGGTTTTTTATCAGTTGACAGCAAGCCCTGCGCTGGCATAACCGGCAACGGTGTTGATCAGGCTCAGGCCGGTTGCGGTCAGCGAATATACCAGCATCAGCCGCGTCTGAGCCGTAAGGCTGATGGAAAGCCCGGAAAGGGAACCTGTCAGCAGGGT
Source organism: Lachnospiraceae bacterium (assembly GCA_022845955.1). GTDB lineage: Bacteria > Bacillota > Clostridia > Lachnospirales > Lachnospiraceae > Eisenbergiella. Next base: position 4,399,141 of record AP025576.1, on the reverse strand, counting down.
GCCGACAGCGAGTATGCCGTTCAGTGAGGGCGCTAAAGAAATGAGAGTTCCGGAAACCGGGGTAAATATATTATTGGGCGCGGCCGACTGATATATCTGGGCATTTACGGTAATTGTGGTACCGGTCAGTGTCAGAGCCGCAGTGGTACTGAAAAACGCACTGAAGGAAGTGATGATACCCGCCCTGGGAATCTGGAACGCAAAGTTGGTCAGAGTACCAGCGGCGTTCGTGATATCAATGGAGGAACCCAATGCGGTAAGGCCCGGTGCGCTGTTCCCAAAGCCGATAAAAGCGGGAGTACCGGCCAGGCCGCCGGCGATAGTGGTCAGCGAGACCGGGATGCCGGAAGAAAAGGGGAGGATGGCCCCGGAACCGGCAATGCCGGTAGGTCCGATGGCGCCGGTGGCTCCCACAGCGCCGGCAGGCCCGATGGCTCCGGTGGCCCCGATAGCGCCTGTGGCTCCCACAGCGCCGGTAGGCCCGATAGCGCCTGTGGCCCCTACAGCGCCTGTGGCCCCTACAGCGCCTGTGGCCCCTACAGCGCCTGTGGCCCCTACAGCGCCTGTGGCCCCTACAGCGCCGGTAGGCCCGACCGGACCCACCATAATAAGAAAACGGCTATATATCCATTGTATCAGGAAAAATAAAATAAGAGCTTATCACTTTACCGGACAAGCGCCGCCCAAGTAGAGACTACGGGCGGCATTTTCCGTTGTGAGGCGGAAAGGAGGACAATTCCCATGCTTCGGGCCAACATGGCCCGAGGCCGCTTGTGGGCCTGACTGTAAAAGTTAGGCCCTTTTTTCATGCCAAAATGAAGGAGGTTAATTGAATGGCTGATGATAAAAAAGATTTGAAGCAGGAGGAACCGACAAAGAGCGGCCCCGCCGCTCCCGAACAGAAGCCCCCCGGCAAGGACGCGCCGCCCACCAAAGAAGCCGCAGGTTCACCCCCGGTAAAGGAGGCCCCGGCCCCCGAAAAGGACAGCAGCCCGAAACAGGAAAAGACGGACGCGGCAGGCCCCGCGGATAAAAGCCGCCCCGGAAACGTCATTGATATTTCCGGCGCTATGATTGATAAAATCGTTGCGGAGAAAGAAAAGGCGGCAAAGGTGGCGGAGGCCGGGAAGGGACAACCCGCCGAGCCTGAAAAAACGGAACAGAAGGATAAGAAAGAGCCGGAGAAGCAGACGGGCCGCGCTCCGAAAGCGGTAAAAAAGGCCCCTGAAAAATCGGATAAGCCGCCCGCCGCCCAAAAGGCCGAGCCGAAAAAGGAGGCTCCGATCCCCGAGAAGCCGAAGGAGCCGGAAAAGCCCGCCGGGCCTGTGGCGGCCCCGCGTTCCGGGGAGCCGGAACAGATTGTCCATATCAACCTGTCCGAACTCCACGCCTTCAAAAATCACCCATTTCAGGTGCGTGATGATGAAGAAATGCGGGCGATGGTTGCCAGTGTCAAGGATAAGGGCGTAACACAGCCCGCCATTGTGCGGCCCCGTGAGGGCGGCGGCTATGAAATCGTGTCCGGCCACCGCCGCCAGAAGGCAAGCCAGCTTGCCGGATATTTGGATATGCCCTGTATCGTCCGCAACCTTACCGACGAACAGGCCATCACGCAGATGGTGGAGGACAATACCAACCAACGTGAAAATATCCTTCCCAGTGAGCGGGCGAAGGCCCTGAAAATGCAGTTGGAAGCCATCAAACATCAGGGAGCGCGGGAGACTTCGGACCAAATTGACCCGAAGGAGGCCGGAAAACGCTCCAATGAGATTGTGGCCCTCCGCAACAAAATGACGGTGAAACAGGTTCAGCGGTATATTAAGCTCAACGACCTTGTGCCGGAACTCTCAAAGGTCATGGACGAGGGTCGGATAAAATTCACTCCTGCTGTGGAGCTTGCCTATATCGCACCGAAAAATCAGCAGTATATCGCCGTTGCCATTGACGCACAGCAGTCGGCCCCGTCTCTCTCGCAGGCACAACGTATGCGGGAGCTCGACCAGAAAGGCGTGCTCAACGGTGATGTGATTGATGGAATTATGCTGGAAGAAAAGAAGGAGGTAGACAAAGTGATTATCAACGGTGCAGAGCTGGAAAAGTATTTCGGGAAGGAAAAGACCCCGCAGGAAATGAAGGAGCAGATCATCAAACTGCTGGACGATTGGAAGGGCAAGCAGAAGGAACACGCGAAACCCGAGAAAAAGGCGGAGAAGGAGAAATAAGACAGGGCTTCGGGCCAAGTTGCCCCGAGGTTCCTGCCTAAATGCGGGGCTCTGCCCCGCGCCCCGAAGCTCAAAGGATATAATATATTCCCCGTCGCCGTGGTCTGTATAGCGCAACCGGGGAAGGCAGTCAAGGGTGGCGCTTGCGCCACCGCCTGCGGCGGCGAAGCCCTTGACAGCCTTTCCCGGTTGTGCTTGTAGTAGTCAAGCGACGGGGATATATATTCCTTTGAGCCGTTCCCCTTCCCACGGGAAGGGGCGGAGGGGATGGGCTATCTATTAAGCGCAAACAGGAAGGAGGAACTCCATGAAACGACCTTTAGCATACATCACCGCCGCGTGGACAGGCGAACACAAGGCCGACACGGAACAGGCGGCGCAGTATTGCAGGGCGGTCTATGAGGCCGGATTTTCCCCGGTCTGCCCTCTGCTCTACCTGCATTTGTTCCTGAATGACGATATTCCCGAGGAACACAAAAGCGGGATTGACATGTCCCGCGATATGCTCCGCCGGGCTCATGTTCTGGTGGTGTGCGGCAACGGTATGACAGAAGATGTGAAGAACGATATTGCCGTTGCCGGGCGGCTCAACATCACAGCAACCACCCTGGACGGCATACTGACCGTGAAAGACAAGGGCCGGGAGGCTCGGTGCGATGATTAGCGCCTATATTGGCAATCTCGGCAAATACAATGAGGGGATTCTCGCGGTGGAACCGTTGAGATTTCCCGCCTCAACAGAGGAAGTACAGGCCGTACTTTCCAAGATTGGCGTGGACGGTATACGGTATGAGGAAATCTTTATTGCCGATTATGAAACTAATGTTGCCGGGCTGCGGAACCATTTGGGAGAAGGCGAAAGTATTGACGAACTGAATTATCTTGCCTCCCTACTGGACGGACTGGACAACGGCCAGAAGGCAAAATATGAAGCCGCCCTCTCGCTCGGAGAATATACCGGGAGCGTTAAGGATTTAATCAACCTGACCCAAAACCTTGACTGCTACGAATTTTACCCAGAGGTACAGAATGAGGAAGAATTGGGGCGGTATCTCATTGACGAGTGCGGAGCCCTTGACGTGCCAGAACATATCAAAGACTATTTTGACTATGAGGCATACGGAAGGGATATGTTCTTAAATACGACAAGCGATTTTGCGGGGGGAGGCTATATCGAGAACAACGGGAGTCCCTTCATGGAACACTATGACGGGAAGGTTCCAGAGGAATACCAGATATTTTCCTATCCCGATGAACCCCGCCGCTCCATTCTCGAAGCATTGAAACAATTCCGGGAGGCCCCGCCCCCGGAACATGGCAAAACAGCAAAGGCCGCGACCCATGAGGAACGGTAGACCTCGGGCCAACTTGACCCGAGGTTTTTTGCTGGCCGGACGAAAGGAGGTGTGAATATTGCCAAAAAAGAAAGCGCCCGCCGTGGAAACGCCGATAGCTGAAAATGAGTATGTAAAAGAACTGCTGGCTCTGCTGAAAGAAAACCAATCCCCGGCAGGAAAAGAACTGTTAGAGGCTATCGGGCATGTTTCCGAAATGGAAAAACAGCTTGCCAGTGCGGTTGACGAGCTGAAAGCCATGCGGCAGGATTTGGAGAAAATGAAGAACCCCCCCCCCTTAAAATCAGCCCTGCAAAAATCAATCGTTGTCCTGCAAGACCGTATTCTTGCCCTGCGTGACAGTCTCGCGGAGCTGAAAGCCGGTATCATTGAGGGCTGTAAAAATACGCTGGCCGCTGTGAAGGAACGCGGAATTTCCGCGCTGGATCACGCCGCCCGGTTCTTCCATATCAAGCCGGGGCTGACAGCCCTGCGGAACAACATCAACGAAGGCATACAGGCGGACGAGAAGGCCATTTCCAGAATAGAGGCCGTAAGCGCCGAGTACCACGAAGCCGGGCGGCACTTGAAAAACATAGGCCGGGCCCTGATGGGTAAGGAGGCCGTACAGGAGGCGAAGGCCCCCGGCAAGCTGGCAAAGACGGTACAGGCCCCCTTCCGGGCGGAACGGGCCTGTTTCCTTGCGGCCCGGAACAGTCTGGATAAGGCGGTTGCCAGTCTTGAACGGCTGGAACGTGCCGCCGAAAGACAGCCTTCTATCTTGAAAACCATGCAGGAGCACAAGACAGCAAACCCGCCGAAGAAGGAAAAGACAGCTCCGGCGGCGGCACATGACGGGCGGTAGACCTCGGGCCAAGTTGGCCCGAGTTTTCCCATATCCCCGGGGGCCTCCGGTTTTAACGCGCGGCTCCCGGACAGGAAGGAGGTATCAATGGAAGAAGAAGTATCAAGAAAAACCGTAGCTATATCCGTACAGGCGGCAAAGCTGACGGGCCGGGTGCTGTTCATGGCGTGCCAGAAGTTTCTGGCCGGAATGCAGAAACACAACCGGGACGCGCTCACGCCCCACGGGCGGCAGACTGTGAAACAGCTCATGGGCCACACCGGACAGTCCAACAGTATCCAGCTAAAGGGGGACGCCCGCCTGTTTGACCGGGTGGCCCGGAAATTCAATGTAGACTATGCGTTCCATAAAGTAGGCCCAAAGGACTATCTCCTGTTTTTCAAGGCGGGACAGGCCGACGCCATCACGGCGGCATTTTCCGAGTATACCAAGCAGGTGATGGCCCGCCAGAATGACAAGCCCTCTATCCGGCGCGGGCTCCGGCAGGCTATGGGCCGCGTCAAGACCCGGCAGAAGGAACGGGAAAAGACCAGAGAGGCGGTGCAGGAACGGTGAACGCCAAAATCAAAAAACATGTGGTTCCCAATCTCCCGTACCTGTTTATTTTCTGGTTCTTCTGCAAGGTGGGGACGGCCTACCGCCTCGCGGCAGGTGCGGACTTCGGCGCGAAGCTCATAGGTATGATGAAAACCATAGGCCCGGCTTTCGGGACAATAATGCCGGGCCTCGCTGGCTTCGATTTGCTGGTGGGCCTTGTGGGGGCCGTGGTGCTCCGGCTGGTGGTTTACAACAAAGTGAAGAACGCAAAGAAATTCAGGAAGGACGTGGAATACGGCTCGGCCCGTTGGGGAACGGCCAAAGACATAGCCCCATTCGTAGACCCGAAGTTTGAAAACAACGTGATACTGACCGGGACGGAATTTCTGACTATGAACACCCGGCCCAAAATCCCGGCCAACGCCCGAAATCTCAACTGCTGTATTATCGGTTCGTCCGGCTCGGGAAAGACCCGGTTCTGGCTGACCCCACAGCTCCTTCAGGCTCATTCCTCGTATGTGTGCGTAGATCCGAAAGGCGGTGTCCTCTCCCAAGTAGGCCATTTTCTGCAAAAGAGGAAGGGCTACAAAATCAAGGTGTTTAATTCGGTGGACTTCCGAAAGAGTATGCACTATAACCCGATGGCCTGCATCAAGACAGAGAGCGACGTTCTGAAATTCGTAAACGCCCTGATAACCAACACAAAGGGACAAGGGAAAGAGGGGGACGAGTTCTGGACGAAGGCAGAGACGCTTTTATACTGCGCCCTTGTGGCCTATATCGTCTTTGAGGGGCCGGAGGAAGAACGGAACATGAACACGTTAGTCGAAATGATTAACAGCATGGAAGTAAGGGAAGATGATGAAAGTTTCAAGAACGGTGCGACCCTAATTGCAGTGTAAAACTCCCGTAGTAGGGTGACACCACTGCAAACCTGATAAGAGGTGCTAAGGAGGTGAAAAGCGGCACACTCTTGTAGGTAATTGATATGACTGGAGGCGGCATGGAAGCCAAATATTCCATGTATCCGACCTCGACTAATACTCCTGCCGGCTGTCTGGTAACAGGCAGTCGCGAAGCATAGGTGAAGGCGGGGACACTGCTGGTGACAGCACACCCCGGGTTCCACTGCATATGGATTCAACATTCCGCATTTGCTAAAGCTTCGTTATGAACCCTATCCTGCTCTGCTGTGCAGAGAGGACGGAATAATAAATCTACCTCACGTGATTTCGTTTTGTCACTATGGGGGATGGCGTTATGGCCGCCATAGAATACGTGTAAAACGTATCGGGGAGACCCAGGTTTACGGAGCAGAGGAAGTCCTAAGTGCAGTATTAAGGCAGTCATATTGATAAGGGCGAACTGCCCGACGTTTAGGAATAGCCGGGGACGGCCCGCACTGAAAGGGTAAGGCCAGAAAGGTTATGAACGGGTAGTCAGCGGGGCCATAGTAGCGTAGATACCCTGTCAAGAAACAGGGGGTAGCGAAGGGCCTTAGTCTTGCTTTGAATAATAAAACAATATTTCCGATTCGCCTGATTAGACGCAAGAGACTATTCGTTACGGAAATGAGGCGACAACCTATGAAGAACCAAAGAAAAGTAATTGAGTACCAATAACATCTATTTTGTGGACATGGAAAAGCGGTTTGAAGATTTCCAGAATAACAGAATTGACCTACGGGCACTCCACGTCATGGTTTATGACACTGATAACGTAGCCCTTGCACTGCGTCAATTAAGCAAAAGTCCGGGAAGAATGGCACTGGGGCCGGATAAAACAAACATCAAAACTCTGGAACCCTACTCTATTCAGGAACTTGCGGAGATTGTGAAAGACCGTCTGACAAACAAAAGAATGGATTATGTACGGAGAACGTACATACCGAAAAGCAATGGGAAGAAGCGGCCTCTTGGGATTTGCTCCATTTGGGATAAGCTGGTTGAAAAATGTATTCAACTGGTGGTGGAACCCTATTGTGAAACAAAATTTGTAGAGAGTTCATTCGGATTCCGGAAACAGGTCAGCACTCACAATGCGCTGGCAAAGGTGAAAAGCCAATGTCAGACAATGCCCTATGTCCTGTCCGTGGATATGAAAGATTTCTTCGGAACCATAGACCCGGATATAGCATACCGGGAACTGTGGCATATCGGGATAAAAGACCAGATAATCCTCAACTATATCTACCGTTTCATTAAAAAGGGATACTATGAGGATTCCTGTAAAGTGGAGAATCCGAAAGGCTCTCCACAAGGTTCGATTTTGGGGCCGTTAATCAGTAATGTATATCTACATCGATTTGATGTATGGCTCCGTGACCAGGGTGATTGCTGGCATGACAGAAGCGTTGCAAAGTTTCACAACTATGCGAACAAGCGACGCAACCTCGCACTCACAAATCTAAAAGTTGGGATTCATGTGAGGTATGCTGATGACATTCTGGTATTGTGCAAGGATTATGAGGACGCTGTGAAATTCAAATACAGTGTTACGAATTACCTGACACGGAACATGAAGCTGGAAATCAACGAGGATAAGACAAAAATATATGACCTTACCCGGGAAAAGATGAAGTATCTGGGATATGACTTCTATGCCTATAAAAAGCAGACGAAGAACCCACAGCAAAAGGGGAAGCTGATGGTGACAAATGAGCTTCCAAAAAGCAAAGAGGACGTGATTGTTAAGAAATGCAGGGAACTGCTACATGACATCAGGCGCAATCCGTCATTTGAAACAATACACGCATGGAATGCCTATGTGGTGGGAGTCCACAACTACTATAAAGGCATGTCTCTGTTTTGTTTGAGCTTTAGAAAAATAGGTTGGCGAATCAAAGAATTGTTTTATCACACAATGAGCAGAGATGTTAAATTCATAAAAGACCAAGCTTACAAGGATAACTTTCAGGGCGGAGAATACCGCTCATGGGGAAAGCGTGGCTATTACTGCTTCCATCAGTTCCCGGTCATTGAGATTCAATGGGCCAGTTGGGACAATAAACTGATAGCTGCAGAAAAGGGCAAGGTAATCCGTAAAAATCCTTATGCCTACGGCGAAAAGAAGCACAATCCCGGTGTATCAATGAAGGATATCAGCTACTTAGTCAACACTTCAAAATACATCAAAAACAGCCGGTTAGCCATGTTCAGAATCAGTAAATACAGTTCCATGAAAGGTGTCAGCTATCTGTCGGGAAATTTTGTCCCCGTAGACGAATACCACTGCCACCATATCAAACCACTTAGCAAAGGCGGAACAAATGATTTTGAAAACCTCTGTGTGCTTTCAGAAATGGAACATACGATACTGCACAGCAGTACCCCGGAGCGGCTTTATTCCATTTTTCCCAGAAAGATACGGAGAATAAAAGCACTTATTGATTCCTTGCAAAGAGATTGATTGTGAATATGTCGTTTGCTTGTTGAGCAAGAGACCCCTTTGGAATGGGGGAATCTTCACAAAGTAAGAGGGTACGCCGGATGCGCTGAAAGGTGCCCGTCCGGTGTGGGCCGGGGGAAAAGGCCGAGACGAAAGTCAGAGCCTTACCTATCGGTATCCGTTGATTATATGTTTGACGGCCTCGCCAAACGCAAGCCCCAATGCTTCGCGGTGCGCCAATATGCCAAGTACCGCCTTTCCAGCGGCAAGACCGCGAAAAGTATCTTAATTAGCTGTGGCGCACGTCTGGCCCCCTTCGATATTGCGGAACTCCGGGAGATTATGAGCTATGACGAGTTAGAGCTTGACAGGCTCGGGGACGAGAAAACGGCCTTGTTCTTCTGCATTTCCGACACAGACAGCACCTATAACTTTATCGTGGCTCTTGCCTTCTCGCAGATGTTCAACCTCTTATGTGAAAAGGCTGATAATGTCTACGGCGGGCGGCTCCCCCATCATGTACGGGTGCTGTGGGACGAGGCCGCAAATACGGGACAGGTGCCGCAGCTCGAAAAAATTTGCGCCGTTATCAGGTCAAGGGAGTGCAGTATCTGCCTGTTCTATCAGGCCATGAGCCAGTGCAAGGCCCTGTATAAAGACAATTCCGAAACCATCTTAGGAAACATGGATTCGGTTATCTTCCTCGGGGGCCGGGAGCACTCCACGATTAAGGAAATCTCGGAGGTACTGGGAAAAGAGACAATCTCCATGTATACCGAGAGCCGGACGCGGGGCCAGTCGGAAAGCTACGGCCAGAACCTCCAGCGGCTCGGCAAAGAGCTGATGACAATGGACGAGCTCACCACAATGGACGGGAGTAAATGTATCTTACAGCTTCGGGGGCTCCGGCCCTTCCTGTCCCCAAAGTACGATTTGAAAAAGCACCCGAACTATAAATACACGGCGGAGGCAGACAAGAAGCGCAACGCCTTCCGTCTGGAAAAGCTGATAAGCACCCGGTTGAAACTGAACCCCGAAGAAGTCTACGAGGTTTACGGGGCCGGGGACGCGGACAGCGCCGAGGACGATATTCTAAATTATGACGATCTGGACGACCCGGACGCCTTCGCCTGACCTCGGGCCAAGTTGGCCCGAGGTTCCCGCCGCCTGAAAAGGGCGGCTTTTTTCGTAGCCGGGGCTCTGGCCCCACAACAACAAACAATTTGAATGGAGGAAAACTATATGGAATTTTTTGCTTCTGCTATCGACACCCTGAAAATCCTTGTTATCGCTATCGGAGCGGGCCTCGGGGTCTGGGGCGTGGTCAATCTTTTGGAAGGTTACGGCTCGGACAACCCGGGAGCCAAGAGCCAGGGAATTAAACAGTTCATGGCTAATTAAAGGGAACAAAAAAGAAAGGAAAACCAATCCAGACGGTATCAGCGGCAGGATACAAGAATAAATTGTGATTTCACAAGATTGGTGCTATAATAAGAGAAAAGTTCCTGCCGGGGCAGCCGCCCCGGTGGTATGGATAGAAAGGCAGGAAAACAATATGCACATCAGCTATAAACCACTCTGGCACACACTGTTAGAGCGTGATATGAGGAAAGAGGATTTAAGGCTTGCTGCTGGTATGACAACAAATATGATTGCCAACATGAGCAAAGAGGGAAAGCACATCAGCATGGATACATTAGCCCGTATCTGCGAAACGCTGAATTGTGAGATTACCGATGTGATTGAGTTAGTACCAGACGAGCCTGCTTCCACAGGAGGTAAGGAACATGAGAGAATTGAAACCAAGAATAACGGAAAACGGAATTGATTATATCCTTGTCGGAGATTACTACATCCCGGACTTGAAACTGCCGGAGGAACACCGCCCTATCGGAAAGTACGGACGGATGCACCGGGAATATTTAAGGGAAGTCCACCCAGCCAGATTGAATACATTGATACTGACCGGAGAATTGTGGACATATCTTGCAGACCTGAACGAACAGGCACAGGAACGGTTAGACACTATCATGGAGCAGATGAAAGCCACCGAGGGCGTGACAGAGGAATTGAAGCGAACTCAACAAATGGAATGGGTGCAGCGTTGTAATAACATTCACAACCGGGCAGAAGAAATTGTTTTGCATGATATAATTTATTCATACGGGAGTAATTAAATCGGAGGTATATAAGATGATTGAAATTGTATTTGGTGAAAGTGCCTGTGGAAGTTTGAAAATTGCCCAAACTTACGGTAAGGGAAAGTATAGAGGAAGTGCAGTTTCGGTCTTTATGAGGCACGAAGATGGGAGTGTTCCATCTTCAGATGAAATGAAAGAAGCACAAATTCAAGCACAGGAACAAGAACATATTGCTTGGGAGAATGCTATTCCATTGGGAGGCAAGAGCAGTGATGTTTATTGTTTTGATATGGCTCTTAGTGTGGGAGATATTTCTGATAATGGAATTGGCGAACAGCGGAAAAATGTTCTCAAGAAAATGCTGTCTGTCTGGTTTGTAGAGGATTTAGACTATCAGGTTGAAGAAAAAATACAGAAAATTAAAACTACATTGTCTTCGGTTATTGAACGATATGTAGCTGGGGAAGAAGTTCGTATTTGGTATAGCTATAATCCGGATGAACTTTGCGGTATGTACTGGCTTATGAAACAACTTCGACCATTAAACTGTCAGACAACAATTTATTTGGTTAAGTTACCTGCCTGGGAATATGGAAAAGAAAATACTATGACATCCAAAATAGCATGGGGTGAGGTTTCTCCTGGCGAATGGGGAAAATATATAACTCTACAAGAAAAAGCTAAGCCTGTATTTCTTTCAGCTTGTGCTATGAAATGGAATCAACTTCAAAATGAAAATGCACCTTTGCGTGCAATGCTAAATGGTAAATTGCAAAGTGTTTCAGAAGATATATATGATAGTTTCATTCTTCGTGAAATTGCGGAACAGCCAGAGCAATTCAAAATGGCTATTGTTATAGGTAATGTTTTAGGAAAATATCAACTTGGAATTAGTGATGTATGGATTTCTAATCGCATTGATAAAATGCTTGAAGATGGTGTGTTGGAAATTATACAGGACGCACCAAAGGGAGAAACAAATTATCGCCGGATATTAAGAAAACGAATGAAATAATAACCACAGCAAGAACCGCTGCTACATGGAAGGCACCCCAACCATGCAACAGCGGTTTTTTTTACCGTTTTTTCCTCTGGCTGATAGGCGTTCCCATTTTCTTTGATTTTTTGAGAATCCGAATCAGCCAGCGAAATTCTTCGTCTGACAGATTTTTATAGTTGATACCGAGCTGCTTGCAGTAAAGGAGAACCAGCTTTTCATCCCGGCTGCCCTTGAAATTTTCGACTGCTTCGAGATTTTCTTTCAATTCATCGGCAACGGTGGTCTGGGGCGCACTCTCACTGTCCTTTTTGTGGGCTTCCCGAATATCCCGGATAATCAGGTTGAGGTCATCCAGAACCATGTGACTGAAATACTCATCATCACTGATATGGGCGGCTTGCAGCACTTTCAAATGCGGGTCATCTTCGCCTGGGCGATACCGTTCAATGATTTCATGCCGGACGGTATCGACAAGTGCATTGAGGTTTTGAATCTGCATGGTAGCAATCCCGTCCACATAAATCTCAATGTCTGCAAGAAACTTGATAAAATCTTTATGTGTAGCAAGCTCACAGAGCAGACGGTTGTTAATCCGACCGCTTTTCAGCAGTGCCACCATCTCATCATTCAAATGCAACTCCGTCAATGGTGTGTTGATCTGCTCCCTGTTCTCTATCCGGCACAGTAGATAATCAACAGAGACCCCATAGAAGTCTGCCAGCGTGATAAGGTTGCCATGATTGATTTCCTTAAAATCCTCTTTTTCATAACTTCCAAGAGCTGATTTGGAAATGCCTGTCAGCTTTGATAGTTCTTCCAGATTTAAGCCTTTGTCCTTGCGGAGTTCCCAAAGGCGTTCCTGTATGCTTGTTGCTCCTTTCATGGGCGCACGCTCCTTTCCAATGGTTTCATTGCTGCCGCTTATCTGGATTATATCACACTTTCCGCAATCGTGGAAATTTCTGATTTTTACCCCTAATTCCTACTTTGTGGACATACGGCACAGGGCACAAAAATGTTCTATGATACAGGTAGTTCATCGATGGATTATTCCAATCGAATGACCAGCCTGTGTGGGATATGCTTCCCCGGCGATGTAGCGCCATGACTTTTGGCAGGGATGTGGAGGAACCCTGACCGAAACGAGCGTACCAAAGGGAGCGATACGCCGCTGTGAGATTCAGGGGAGGAACGACACCGGGGAGAACTGGCGAACTGACACCGAAATGATACCGAAACACGACAATCTGATAGGGGGATAGTCTACCCTATCGCTGATACTTCGGGAGATTTTAATCGGCTCTATGACCGTAATTTTGCCGAAAATCGCCCCGAAACCATACACTAAAACGGGAGGAAATACAATATGCCGAGAATGAGCAAAAAGAGGAAGCATGAGCTTTCCTTTTACCTCAATGACCGGGGGCGTGTCACTTACAACGAATTATGCCGGAAATGCCAGCATGGGTGCAAGCAGAGCTTCCGGGCGGTTGTGATTGACTGCCCCCGTTATTTATCCAAACGATCAAAGAAAAAGGAGGAACACACCGAATGAATTTTGAATTTATGACGATAGACACACCATTGCCGCCCTGTATGCCATTTCCCAGAGCGTTGACAGGATTTCCAGTCAGCAGCACCGCAAAGGTCATGTACTGCCGGATGCTGGACGCTATGCTATCCAAAGAGCAGGAGGACGAGAACGGAATCCTGTTTGTCTGCTTCCCTGTCACAGCCATTGCCGCAGTCCTGTCCCGCAGTCCCATGACGGTCAAGCGTTCTCTGAATGAACTGGAAAACGCCGGACTTATCATGCGGGTGCGTCAGGGCGTGGGAGAACCGAATAGGATTTATGTGCTGATACCGGGAAAGGAGGACGCTGCCCTTGCCTGATACCTCGAAGCTGGAAAAGCTCAACCGGGAGCTGGAGAAAAGCGAAAAGAAACTGCGGAAAGCCATCAATGATGAAAAGGCATTGCAGCACCAGTTAAAGCAGCTTACCCGAAAGGAACGGACGCACCGGCTCTGCACTCGTGGCGGTATGCTGGAAAGTTTTCTGCAAGAGCCGGAACGCCTAACAGATGATGATGTCATGCTGTTGTTGAAACTCATTTTTCACAGGCAGGACACGCAGGAACTATTGAAAAAAATGCTGGAACGGGAGAAGCCGGAAACCCCTTAGTTTACTAAGGGCGCAATTATACACCACCCAGAGGTTGGTGCATTGCGTTCTCCGAAGGCTCCTCGCCGGAGAGCTGTGATTTTCCGCAGTCATGGTCTGCTCCAAATCAAACAGGGGACGCTACACTTCCCCTGCGCTGGCTGCAGCCAGCTACCCTTTTGTGGACTTGCCTGTTGGGGACACCTTGCGGTGCAAGCTGTTCCCAGCCGACAAGTTTCATAAAATATGCTATCTTTTCGATAATCGATGAAGTATAATAAAGTCAGAAATAAATCAGGAATTTGAGGTCAAGGCTTAAACGTGAGGTTTATATGAAAAAATACCAATGTCCTTGCTGCGGATATTTTACCTATAATGTTCCGGCAAATGAAGATTGTGGGTATATTTGCCCCGTTTGTTTTTGGGAGAATGACCCGTTCATTGCTTCTGATAACGAACCAAGCGACTCTAATCATGGAATAACGCTAAAAGAAGCGAAATCCAATTTCTCAAAATTTGGTGCTTGTGAAAAAGAAATGTTATGTTATGTCCGACCACCAAGAGATGATGAAAAAGAAATTTCATAGCGACAACTTCCAACTTGTAGAACTGAAAAATTAGAAGTTGTAAAGGAGTGTGATAAAATGGAAACACTTTTTGACCAATACAAAGAACTGAATATAAATGGCTCTTTGATTTGTCTTGAACAAGTTGAAGATATTTATTCTTACTTCTGCTATCCGACCAATGCAAAGGCAATAGGTTTTGAAGGAAGTATTATGTATTGCTTTATTGAGCCGTATGGGGAAATGGTTTTTGCCTGCAATCCTGATACTTGTGCAGATGTTTTTGTTTATCCACTGGCAAGAACCTTTGAGGATTTTATGAGACTTATTCTTGCTTGTGGTTCTACTAATCCTATTGAGCAGATTATTTGGATGGACAAAGACAAATTTGAAAAACACCTCAAAGAGGAAGAAGCAATCCGCACAGAGGAACAGAAAGCGACATTAAGTTATCTTGAAACAGAATTAGAAATTTCCCCTATTGATAACCCTTATGACTATGTAAAAGAACTGCAATCTCGCTTTGACAATAGTGGCATTGAGTATAGTGATGAATACTATGATGTTTTGGGGATTGATAGAAAATAACAACAAATAAATTCCAGTTCGTCAGCTTCACATCGGGTCAACTTGTCCCGAACTTTTACAACTAAATACCCGCCGCCCACACAGCGGCACACCGAGCAGGAAATCTGAAAGAAAGGTTTCCTGCTTTTTTTCTGCCCAAAATGAGGTGGTAAAACGCCACCCCGTCCACCAATTAGCGAAAGGAGGGACACGAAATGCCCTGTCCACACAACGAAATCACGATTGTTCAGCGCAGTCAGCGGCAGTCTGCGGTTGCCGCCGCTGCTTACCAGAGTGGCGAAAAACTGTTCTGTGAATATGACCAGCAAGTGAAGCACTACCCGGAAAAGCGTGGTATTGTCCACAATGAAATTCTGCTCCCGGCAAACGCCCCACGGTCGTATGCAGACCGCAATACCTTATGGAACGCCGCCGAAGCGGTGGAAAAGCAATGGAACTCCCAGCTTGCAAGGCGGTGGGTGCTTACCATCCCAAGAGAGATACCACCCGACCAGTATGCTGTCCTTGTCCGGGAATTTTGTGAGCAGCAGTTTGTTTCCAAAGGCATGATTGCTGACTTTGCCATCCATGACCCCCATCCGCCGGGACACAATCCCCACGCCCATGTCATGCTCACTATGAGGGCAATAGACGAACATGGGAAATGGCTTCCCAAGAGCCGCAAGGTTTATGACCTTGATGAAAGCGGAGAACGGATAAAACTTCCGTCCGGCAGGTGGAAAAGCCACAAGGAGGATACGGTTGACTGGAACGACCAGAAGTATTGCGAAATCTGGCGGCATGAATGGGAGGTCATCCAGAACCGCTATCTGGAAGCCAATGACCGCCCAGAGCGTGTGGACTTGCGTTCTTATGCCAGACAGGGGCTTGATATTATCCCTACTGTCCATGAGGGGGCTGCTGTCCAGCAGATGGAAAAGCGTGGTATCCAGACAAATATCGGCAACCTGAACCGGGAAATCAAAGCTGCCAACCGCCTAATGAAGTCGATCCGGCAGCTTATCCAAAACCTCAAAGGCTGGATTACCGAGCTGGGAGAAAAACGGAAGGAGCTGCTTGCACAAAAAGCGGCGGAGGAAGCGACACTTCTTCCCAATCTGCTGATGAAGTATATGGAGATACGAAAGGAAGAACGGAAGGACTGGACGAGGGCTGGACAGAACCGGGGGACTTCACAGGACTTAAAGGCAGTCAGCGAAGCCCTATCCTATCTCCGGCAAAAGGGGCTTTCCACTGTGGAGGACTTAGAAGCATTTCTGGAATCTTCCGGGAAATCAGCCGCAGATTACCGCAATCAGATGAAGCCAAAGGAAGCCCGCAGCAAAGTGATTGACGGGATTCTTGCCAGCCGGACAGACTGCAAGGAATGTAAGCCTGTCTATGAGAAGTACCAGAAGATATTTTTTAAGAAAACAAAGGAGAAATTCAAACAGGAACACCCGGAGGTTGCCCGGTATGAGAAAGCCGCCGCCTACCTTGCCAAGCACCCAGACGATAAGGACAGTACCCAAAATGAGCTGCAAGAGGAGCAGGAAAAACTTCTCAGCGAAATCGCAGAGCTGAAAGAACCTTTGACCGAGGTACAGGCTGATTTGAAGAAGTTGCGGGACATCCGCTACTGGGTACGGAAAGCCATACCCGGCACAGAGGAAAGTAAAGAGCCGCCTAAGAAGCAGCCCATCAAGGAAGTCTTGCAGGATAAGGCGGACGAGAAAAAGGCTCAAAGAACCGCCCCGGCACAGGCGAAACACAGACAACAGGATATGGAACTTTAACAGGCACTTGCATTTTCAATCAGAGAATGTCAGGTGCTTTTCTTATTTTCAAGGAGGGATAGATTTGAATGTATTTGAAGCTGTGAAGCAGTCCGTCACAACAAGACAGGCTGCGGAGCATTATGGAATCCATGTAGGTCGGAACGGGATGGCTTGCTGCCCGTTCCATAACGATAAAACCCCAAGCATGAAGCTGGATCAGCGTTACCACTGCTTCGGCTGCGGTGCAGATGGGGATGTGATTGATTTTACCGCCGCCCTGTATGGGCTGGGAAAGAAAGAAGCTGCCGTACAACTGGCACAGGACTTCGGGCTTTCCTATGAGGACTGGAAGCCGCCGGGAAAGGCAAAAAAGCCCAAGCCCCGGCAGAAATCCCCGGAGGAACAGTTTCAGGAGGCAAAGAACCGATGTTTCCGTATTCTTGCCGATTATCTCCACCTGCTCCGGGCATGGAGAAAGGAATATGCCCCGCACTCCCCGGAGGAAGCCTTTCATCCCCGGTTTGTGGAAGCCTTACAGAAGCAAGACCAAGTGGAATATCTGCTGGATGTGCTTCTGTTCGGGGAAACAGAGGAAAAAGCTGCTTTGATTACGGACTACGGAAAGGATGTGATACAGCTTGAACAGCGAATGGCAGAGCTTGCAGCCGCAGACGCAGCAAGAACTAAAAAACACCATGAACGCCATGCAGCCACCCCAGAGCATTGAGGAAATCAAGGCGGGGCTGGAAACTACCGAGAAAGGCGGTGTCCGTCAGAGCATACGGAACTGCCTGACCGTATTCCAGCGTGACCCGCTGCTTTCCGGGGCTATCGCATACAACATCCTGACTGACCGCAAGGACATCATAAAGCCCATTGGCTTCCACAGAGAAAGCACAGCCCTGAACGATACGGATATGAAGTATCTGCTTCTCTATCTGGAAGAAACCTATGGGCTTACCAATGAGAAAAAGATTGATAATGCCATCGGGATTGTGGCGAATGAAAACAAGTACCACCCCATCCGGGACTATCTCAATACCCTGGTGTGGGACGGGACAGAACGAATCCGCTTCTGTCTGCGGCACTTTCTGGGGGCTGACGCAGACGATTACACCTATGAAGCGTTGAAGCTGTTCCTGCTGGGTGCAATCTCACGAGCCTTTCAGCCGGGGTGCAAGTTTGAAATCATGCTTTGTCTGGTAGGCGGTCAGGGGGCTGGAAAGTCCACATTCTTCCGTCTGCTGGCAGTCCGGGACGAGTGGTTCTCCGATGATTTGCGGAAGCTGGACGATGACAATGTGTACCGCAAGCTGCAAGGTCACTGGATTATCGAAATGTCGGAAATGATGGCAACCGCAAACGCCAAGAGCATTGAGGAAATCAAGTCATTTTTAAGCCGGCAGAAAGAGGTTTACAAGATACCCTATGAAACCCACCCGGCAGACCGCCCCCGTCAGTGCGTGTTTGGCGGCACTTCCAATGCCCTTGACTTCCTGCCCCTTGACCGTTCCGGCAACCGCCGCTTTATCCCCGTCATGGTGTACCCGGAGCAAGCCGAGGTTCACATTTTGGAGGACGAAGCTGCTTCCAGAGCCTATATCGAGCAGATGTGGGCGGAAGCGATGGAGATTTACCGAAGCGGCAGGTTCAAGCTGGCTTTCAGCCCCGCCATGCAGCGGTATCTCAAAGAACACCAGCGGGATTTTATGCCGGAGGACACCAAAGCCGGGATGATACAGGCGTATCTTGATAAGTACACCGGGAGCATGGTCTGTTCCAAGCAGCTCTACAAGGAAGCCTTAAACCATGCCTTTGACGAGCCGAAGCAATGGGAAATCCGGGAAATCAACGAGATTATGAATCAGTGTATTTCCGGCTGGCGGTACTTCCCGAACCCAAGAATGTTTTCCGAATATGGCAGACAAAAGGGCTGGGAGCGTGAAAACCCGGCAACGGACTCCGGCAACCCGTCTGAAAAAACGAGGGACGGTTTTGTGGAGGTCTCAGAACAGATGGAGCTTCCATTCTGAAAATGACAGCCCGTTGCACCCCCTGTTGCTATCCCGTTGCCGAGCCGGTTGCCGGGGAAAACCCCTTATTTCTAGGCTTTTCTCCCCTATGACAACCAAAACAACAGAAAAATAAAAGAAAAGTATAAATAGTAACCATCGCCAGATTGAGATTGTTTGCAAGGTCTTTTGAAGCCCGTTGCCGGACTTCGTTGCCGACACCCTCTGTCTGGCTATTTTCATGTATGGAGGATAACTGCCTATGGCAAAAAACAAAACAGAGATTCATGTTACAACGGTGTTTGACGGGGAGCTGGACGCAACCGATGTGTTCGTCAGCCTGATTTCCCAGAAATACGGTAAGACAAATACGAAAGAATATCTTGCTAAAAAGAAAGATTTGAAGTATAATGAAGATGAGGTTCAAAAGAGCCAGATACCGTCTGGATTGTGTGGGTAAATGGCTATGATGAACGAAATGGAATACAGAACAATCGGTTCGGCACTTGCCGGAGGGTATCGTGCGGCGGTCTATTGCAGGCTGTCAAAGGACGATGACCTGCAAGGCGAAAGTGCCAGTATCGCAAACCAGCGTGATATGCTGGAAAAATACTGCGAAAAGCAGGGATGGGAGGTTGTGGCAGTCTATCAGGACGATGGCTTCACAGGTCTTAATATGGAGCGTCCTGATTTACAGAGAATGTTGAGAGCCATTGAGCGCAGGCAAATCAACCTTGTCATCACGAAAGACCTCAGTCGACTGGGGCGGAACTATCTGCAAACCGGGCATTTGATTGAGGACTTTTTCCCAAGAAACGGTGTCCGCTATATCGCCATGAATGACGGTATCGACACCCTGCGGGATAACAACGATATTGCCCCGTTCAAGAATATCCTGAACGAGATGTACAGCAAGGATATTTCCAAGAAAGTCCATTCCTCTTATCTTCTGAAAGCGCAGAAAGGACAGTTTACCGGGTGTCTTGCCCCGTTCGGGTATCGGAAAGACCCGGAGGACAAAAACCATCTGCTCATTGACGAGGAAACCGCCCCGATTGTGCGGCTGATTTTCGGATATGCCCTAAACGGTCATGGTCCGAACTATATCCGCAGACGGCTGGAGGAAGAAAAAATCCCCTGCCCCACATGGTGGAACCGGGAACGGGGGCTTCGCAATACCCGCACCAAATGGGAAAAGAAAGACCCGGAAAACGGGCGGTATATGTGGGACTTCTCCGTTATCAAAGACCTTTTGATGAATCCCGTCTACACCGGGGCGATTGCTTCCCAGAAAAAGGACTACCGTTTCAAAATCGGCACGATTGGGGAAAAGAAGCCGGAGGACTGGATTGTGGTGGAGGGACAGCATGAACCGCTGATTGACCGCATGAGCTTTGACATTGTGCAGAACAAGCTGAAATCCCGCCAGCGTCCGGGGCAGACCAATGAAATCAGCCTGTTTGCCGGACTGATAAAATGCGGCGAGTGTGGGAAGTCGCTGACGGTACGCTACACAAACGCAAAACATCCTCAGCAGATTTATTCCTGCAAGACCTACAATGCCTTTGGAAAGAACCACTGCACCCAGCATCGGATTGACTATGACACCCTTTACAGCCATGTGCTGCGGAAAATCCGGGAATGTGCCAGAGCTGCCCTGATGGACGGGGAAGCGGTTGCCGACCGCTTGACCAATACCTGTGAAGCCGAGCAGCGGGAACAGCGGGAAGCAATGGAACGCTCCCTCACAAGGGACGAGGAACGGATTGAGGTTCTGGACAAAATGGTAATGCGGCTTTATGAGGATATGATTGCAGGGCGTATCAGTGAGCAGAACTTTAACACCATGCTGGAAAAGACACAGACCGAGCAGACGGAGCTTAAAACAAAAGTGTCCGAGGGCAGGAAGCGGCTGTCCGATGAAGTCCAGCTTGCCAATGACGCAAAACAATGGGTGGAAGCCATTCAGGAATACGCCAATATCACAGAGCTGGACGCAGCCACCCTTAACCGCTTAATCAAAGAAATCGTCGTGCATGAGCGCATTGACGAAGATAAAACAAGACACATTTCTATCGAAATTCATTTTAATCTCAAACCCATCCCGGAGGTGGAACAGGTCACTGCCTGACCTGTCCCGCCGGGACGGTTCTCTTAAAAACACCATATAGATTTTTTGTACGCCGCCGCCCGCCATCGAGCAGAGTTTTACACCTAATTGGGGATAAAACAGCTTATGAGCGGCGGCGGGATTATCCTGATTGGAACGACGCTTATTCCCCTGCTGTCCGGCCTGTTCAGCTAAACGATAAGGAGACGCCATGCAGATAATCTTCGACGCAATCGCGGAATGGCTCAAGGGTCTGCTGGTTGCCGGTATCATGGGCAACCTCGGCGGGCTCTTTGACAACGTAAACGCGCAGGTCGGAGAGATTGCAGACCAAGTGGGGACGGCCCCGGCGGCATGGAACGCCGGGGTTTTCTCCATGATACGGCAGCTCTCCGAGACTGTCATTCTCCCAATCGCCGGGCTGGTGCTCACCTTCGTCATGTGCTACGAGCTCATTCAGCTACTTGTTGAGCGGAACAACCTGCACGACATAGATACATGGATATTTTTCAAGTGGATCTTCAAGACCTTCTGCGCCATTCTCATTCTGTCCAACACCTTCAATATCGTGATGGGCGTGTTTGATATGGCGCAGTCCGTTGTCCAGCAGTCGGCGGGACTGATACAGGGGAGCACCGAAATCACCCCGGATATGATGGCCGATATGGAGACGCAGTTGGAGGCGATGGAGCTCGGCCCCCTCTTGGGGCTCTGGCTTCAATCCTTTTTTGTGGGCTTTACCATGACCGCTCTCAATATCGTAATTTTCGTGATTGTCTACGGGAGAATGATTGAAATTTACCTAATGACGAGCCTTGCCCCTATCCCCCTTGCAACGGTAGTCAACCGGGAGATCGGGAGCATGGGCCAGAACTATTTCCGTTCCCTGCTGGCGGTGGGCTTTCAAGGGCTCTTGATTATCGTCTGTGTCGCAATCTATGCGGTGCTGATACAGGGGATTGCCACGGGCGGGGACATGATAGGCGCGATATGGGGCTGTGTGGGCTATACCGTCCTACTCTGCTTTACGCTCTTTAAGACGGGCTCCCTCGCAAAATCCATCTTCGGCGCCCATTGATAAGGCGGGGCTTCGGGCCAAGTTGGCCCGAGGTTTCAGAAACGAGGTGAGGCTATGGCCCCGAGACGGTATGGCGTGGCCTCGGACGGGAGTATTCAGCCGCTATGGCATGGAAAACTGGCGGAGGACTTCACCGAGGCGGACACCCTGCGCTTCATGGCCGACACGGATATTCAGTTAAGCGGAAATGTGTCTGCGGGCACGCTGGCCGCAATCAGGCGGGCAGGCTACCGCTACGAGGACGGGGAGGTTCTTCCCCGGCCCGGAAAGGAGGAAATGACAATGAGCGAAGAAAAGACCACGGGCGCGCAGGCCCCGGAACAGGAGGCTCCCGGCGGCTCCGGCTTAAAGCTGGACGTGACCGCCCGGCCCATTGACCCCATCAAAAATCTGGTGGGCTTTGCCACCGTGAAGCTCAACGACTGCTTTGTGGTGGAGGACTTCAAGATTTTACAGAGTGACAAGGGCTTGTATGTGGGTATGCCGAGCAAGCCGGATAAGAGCAGCCGTACAGGCTACCGGGACACGGTGAAGCCCATCACGAGGGAGTTCCGGGAGGAACTTCACGGGGCGATTTTAGAGGCATACCAACAGGAGATAGAAAAGTTGCAGGCCCGGATTGCCGCCGCCCGGCAGGCTCCACCCCCGGAAAAGGCGTCCATCAAGGGCCAGTTGGAAGCCGGAACGAAGAAGGCGGCAAAGGAGAACGCCGCCCGAGCCCCGAAGGAAAAGCCCACAAAGGCGGCGGAGCGGTAACACTTCGGGCCAAGTTGGCCCGAGGTTCCCCGGCGGAAAGGAGGCGTTTTCATTGGCACGAAAAAAATCCGAGTATGGCGCGGCCTGCTACTATGCCGGGAAGATGGTGGGCCGCTGCACGGTGGCGGACGGTGAAGCCTATACCGCCCTGATGGAACAATGCGGCGGAAATGCGGTCCGCGTTTTACGGGAGTACGCCTATTTCTCCCCCGAACTGAAAGCAATTTTAGAAAAGGTGGCGGTTATGCAGGCCGCAAAAAGCCGTGCTGAAAATCCACCCGGCCTGTTCGCGGAACCGAAAATCTCCCCGTGGGGAAAGGTGCAGACCTGCGACACGCTCTGTCCAGGCGTCTTTCTGGTGAGCACCGCCAGCCACGGCGGGACAATGGTTTCAAAGGAAGTGGCGGCTTTTCTCTCCCCCGCCGCAAAGAAATGCGGGTTCCGGCAGGGCGGCTATCTCTGCTTTGAGGAAGATACACAGGAGGAAGTCGTTTTCCGGGAACTGCTGGATAAGCGGCTCTGGAAAATCCCCGACCGGATCAGAAACAAGGAAGCGTTTGAAGAAAACATCAACCAATCCCTCCGGGAGCACAACCCCGCATATTGGAGGGCGCGGCCCGGGGCGAAACACGATAACCGCTTCGGGCCAAGTTGGCCCGAAGTGATGAAAGGAGGTTTTGAGCTTTGCCCTATGTGCAAGTTCCGAAAGATTTATCCAAAGTAAAGACCAAGCTGGCCTTCAATTTGACGAAGCGCCAGCTTATTTGTTTCTCGGGCGCGGCGGCGGTGGGAATCCCCGTCTATCTGCTGACCCGCCCCGTCATCGGCAGCAGCCCCGCGCTGTTTCTGATGATTGGCCTCATGCTCCCGTTTTTCTTCTTTGCCATGTTCGAGCGTGACGGCCTCCCTTTTGAAAAAATACTGCGAAACTATATCCGGGCCCGGTTCCTATGGCCCCAAGTCCGGCCCTACAAGACTGAAAATTTCTATGCCGCATGGAGCGGCCCCGGCGCTTCGGGCCAAGTTGGCCCGAAGCTGGAGGACACACCGAGAGGAGGTACAAGGATTGCGAAAAGGAAAAGAGGCAAAACAGGCCGCGCCTAAGCAGGCGGGCGATAAGAGCCGGAAACAGGCGGGGCCGCAGACCGCACAGCAGACAATCCCGTTCCGGGAAATGTTCCGGGACGGTGTGTGCCGCTTAAACAACGGCGTTTACACAAAGACGGTGGAGTTTGAGGACATCAATTACCAGCTCGCACAGGCCGAAGATCAGTCGGCCATCTTTGACGGGTGGAGCTCCTTCCTGAACTACTTTGACAGCGCCCTGCCCTTCCAGCTTTCCTTCATCAACCACCGCTCCCGGCCTGAAAGCAAGTACACCGTGAATATCGCCCCGAGGCATGACGAGTTTGACAGTATCCGGGCCGAGTATGTGGAAATGCTGGAAAACCAGATTGCCAAAAGCAACAACGGCATTGTCCGCACGAAGCTGATAACCTTCGGCGTCCCGGCGGACAGCGTGAAGGGGGCGCGGCCCCGGCTGGAACGGATTGAGGCCGACATTATGGGGAATTTCAAACAGTTAGGCGTCCAGTCGCGGCCCCTCCCCGGGCGGGAGCGTCTGGAAATCCTTCATGGCCAGCTCCACCCCGGAGGCCGGGAGCCCTTCACATTTACATGGGAGCAGATACCGCAGACAGGCATGACGACAAAAGACTTTATCGCCCCGACCAGCTTTGACTTCCGCCGGGGCCGGTTCTTCAAGGTGGGGGCAACATGGGGCGCGGCCTCTTATTTACAGATAACCGCCTCGGAGCTCTCGGATAAACTGCTTGCAGAGCTTCTGGAGCTGGACACGGAAATGATCGTCACCATGCACATACAGACGGTAGACCAGTCAAAGGCCATCAAGACCATCAAGGGCAAGCTCTCGGACATTGACAAAATGAAGATGGAGGAACAGAAAAAAGCTGTCCGCTCGGGCTACGATATGGACATTCTCCCGCCCGACCTTGTGACGTTTAGCAAGGACGCAAAGACCCTGCTGGAGGATTTGCAGAGCCGCAACGAGAGAATGTTTCTTTTAACCTTCCTGATTGTCAACATGGCCCCCACGCGGGAACAGCTTGAAAACGAGATTTTCACGGTTTCGGGTATCGTACAGAAATACAACTGCACAATCCGGCGGCTGGATTTTCAGCAGGAACAGGGCTTTTTATCCTCCCTCCCCCTCGGCTGTAACGCTGTGGAAATCCAGCGGGGCCTGACAACCAGCAGCACCGCGATTTTTATTCCCTTCCTGACCCAAGAGCTCCGCATGGACGGGGAGGCCATCTATTACGGCCTGAACGCACTTTCCCATAACATCATCATGGCAAACCGGAAGAAGTTAAAGAACCCCAACGGGCTTTTCCTCGGCGTGCCGGGAAGTGGAAAATCCTTTGCCGCCAAGCGGGAGCTTGTGAATGTGTTCCTTGCGACCAATGACAAAATCCTGATTGTAGACCCGATGGGGGAATACTCGCCGTTGGTTCGGCGGCTCGGCGGGCAGGTGGTGGAGATTGCGCCCAACAGCCCGCACCACATCAACCCCATGAGCCTGATTGCCGATTTAGACAATGGCGAAGAAAACCCTATGGCGCTAAAAGCGGACTTCATTCTCTCGCTGATGGAGCTGATTGTAGGCGGCAAGGACGGGCTTCAACCCGTGGAGCGGACAGTCATTGACCGCTGTGTGCGGCTCATGTATCGGGACTATCTGCAAGACCCCGGCACAGCCAAAATGCCGATACTCCAAGACCTGTATGCGCTCCTGTGCAAACAGACGGAGCCGGAAGCGGCGCGGCTGGCAACCTCGCTGGAAATCTATGTGTCGGGCTCCCTCAATGTATTCAACCATGAAACCGATGTTGACCTGTCAAGCCGCCTTGTCTGCCTCGACCTAAAGAAGCTCGGGGCGGGCCTGCGGACAATCGCCATGCTGATTATGCAGGATTTAGTCAATTCGCAGGTATCGGCCAATTTCGCGCAGGGAACGGCTACATGGTGCTACTTTGACGAGTTCCATCTGCTCTTGAAGGACGAGCTCACGGCTTCCTACTGCGTGACCGTCTGGAAAATGCTGCGGAAGAAATTTTGCGTCCCAAGTGCATTAACTCAAAATGTCAAAGACCTTTTGGCAAGCCGGGAGATTGAGAACATCTTTGAAAACAGCGACTTTCTCGTTATGCTCTCGCAGGCCCAGGGCGACCGCCAGATTTTGGCGAAGCAGTTAGGGATCAGCCCCACCCAGTTATCCTTTGTCACCAACAGCAACAGCGGCGAAGGGCTCTTATTCTTCGGAAATGTGATTATCCCATTCTCCGACAGATTCCCGCAGAATACCGAGATTTACCGTCTCCTGACCACCCGCCCGGAGGATTTGAAAGATGAAGCGGCGGGCGTATGACCGGGATACTTCGGGCCAAGTTGGCCCGAAGCCCCAAACAGGAAACAGAACGGAGGCTGGCCCGGCCTCCCGCCTGCACTTTGAAGCGGAGGGGGAAAAGGAGGCCCCCGGCACTTCGGGCCAACATGGCCCGAAGTCCGCCAGAAGGAAACAAGCCCCACCCGGCCCGGAGCCGGAGGCGGCGGGGACTTCCTCCCGCCTGCGGTTTGAGGACGAGGGGGAAGCGGGAAACAGCACAGGCCGGACAAAGGAAGAAACCACCTCGGGCCAAGTTGGCCCGAAGCAGGGGCAGAAGAAATTCCGGCAGGACAAAGAGCGGCCCCGGCCCTCGGAACGGCTCCGCCGTGAAGGGGAGCCGCCGCCCGGAGACAGCACCGGGGAGCCCCGGACAGGAGCAGACCCCGGCAAAGCAGACAGCGAAGGGCCACAGACACGGGAAGGAAAAAAGACGGAGAAGGCAAAGGCACGGGCCGATAAGGCCGGGGAAAAGCTCGGGAAAGCCCGCGCCAAGCTGGACGCACAGAAACCGCCTAAAGAGCCCGGTATCCCCCGCAGGCTGGCCCGAAGCGCCCGCACCGGGGCATGGATTTACGCCCATAACAAAATACATGAAGTGGAGCATGAAAATGTGGGCGTGGAAGGAGCCCACAAATCAGAGCTTGTGGCCGAGACAGGTATCCGCAAGGCGTCCCGGTTTGCCAAAAGGCGGTGGCGTACCCGCCACGCCCGAAGCGTGGTGAAGTGGGAGAAAAAAGAAATCCGTACCAGTGCGGACTATGCGTTTCACACCGCCGCGCAGGAACACCCGGAGCTATACAGCAATCCCCTGTCCCGCTTTTCGCAGAAGTGGAAACTCAAACGGGAGTATGCCAAGCGGGCGCGGGAGGCGGCGAAGCAGGGCGCAAAGGCGGCGGAGAAAACCGCCGTTACCACGGAAAAACTGGCCCGGCGTGTGGCCCTTTTTGTGAAACGCCACCCGGTCGGCGTCCTGATTGTGCTTGCCGTCCTTCTGGTGGTCATGCTGCTGATGGGCGCTTTATCCTCCCTCCCCGGCATGATTGGGGGCGGGGCCATGAACGCTGTTTTAGGTACTTCCTACGGTTCCGAGGACAGCAACCTGTTAGGGGCCGACGAGGACTACACGGCATTAGAGCGGGCGATGGCGGACGAAATAGCCAATATCGAGAACACCCACCCCGGCTATGACGAGTACCGCTATCATGTGGACGAGCTGGGCCACAACCCCTACGAGCTGGCCTCCTACCTGACAGCAAAATTCCAATCCTACACCCGCGCCGAGGTGCAGGGGGAGCTTCAAGCCGTGTTTGACGCGCAGTATAAGCTGACCCTGACTGAGACAGTGGAAATACGCACCTACACTGACGAGGACGGAGACGAGCACGAATATGAGTGGTACATTCTCACCGTCACACTGAAAAACCGTACCCTGCCTGTGGTTATCAACGAGCGGCTGACCGCCGACCAAAAGGAGCTCTATTCGGCTACCATGTGGACGAAGGGCAACAAGCCCTATCTGTGGGATAACATCTACACGGGCGGCGATACCGACCCCGGCCCCTCCTACGAGATACCGGGGGAGGCCCTGACCGACCCGGATTTTGCCGCCCTGATTGCCGAGGCGGAAAAGTACCTGGGCTACCCTTATGTGTGGGGCGGGAACTCCCCGAGCACAAGTTTTGACTGCTCGGGCTTTGTGTGCTGGGTATACACCCATTCCGGCGTTTACGACCTGCCCCGCACCACGGCAACCGGGATTTACAACCAATGCGCCATCATTCCAAAGAGTGAAGCCCGGCCCGGAGATCTGATTTTCTTTACCCGCACCTATGACAGCGCCGGGCCTGTCTCCCACGTCGGCATTTATGTGGGCGACAATATGATGATCCACTGTGGCGACCCCATCAAATACGCCAGTATCAGCACGTCCTACTGGCAGGAACATTTTTACGCCTTCGGGCGGCTCAACTGAAAAAGGAGGTTTTACATGAGCAGTAGAATTGACAAGGTATGCGCCGAGATTGAGAAGGTCAAGGCGAAAATCAGCGAACAGCAGACCCGGCTCCGGGAGCTGGAACGCCAGAAAACCGAACTGGAAAACACGGAGATTGTGGAGCTGGTGCGTTCTCTCAACCTGACGCCCGCCGCGCTGGCCGACTTCCTGAAGGAGCAGAAAAAGGCCCCTGCCGCTTCGGGCCAAATTGGCCCGAAGTCCGGCGAAAGAAAGGAGGAACCTGCTGATGATGAAAACTAAATCTCGTATGGCGGCGGCGCTGACCGCCGTTTTTCTCTGTCTCCCTGTCTTTACCCTTCCGGCCTACGCGCAGAGCACCGAGCCCACGGAGGAACCGCCCGCACAGGAGGAAACCACCACCGCAAAGCCCTTCACCCCGGAGGGAACCGGCACAGTGGTTGACAACGCCACCGACGAGGACGGAAAAGAGTTTTATACCATTCAGACCCCGGACGAGCATATTTTCTTTCTGGTCATTGACAAACAGCGCACAAGCGAAAACGTCTATTTCCTCGACACTGTGACGGAAAAGGATCTGCTCTCCCTCGCGCAAAGTGAGAAGGAGCCCGAGACGGTGGAGCCGGAACCGGAGCCCACACCTGCGCCGCAGGAGCCCACCGACGAGCCGGAACCCGCCCCGGCCCCGGAGCCCGAAAAGAAAGACAGTCCCATCGGAACAATCCTTCTGGTGCTGGCCGTGGCGGTCATCGGCGGCGGGGCCGGCTGGTACTTCAAGATTTACCGCCCGAAACATCAGGCTCCCGATCTGGACGAGGAAGAAATCGACTTCGAGGAAGAAGGGGACGAGCCAGACGTGGACAGCGACCTCCCGCCGTGGGACGAGGACGAGCCGGAGGAAGGAGACGAACCGGGGAAGGAGGACGTGGAATGAATTTTACCGACAGCCCCTATGAGCGAATGATGAAGCAGGTTCCCCGGCCCTCCCGGCACGACCCGGAGCCTTGCCCCGGTTGCCGGGAGCGCGGCGGCGACTGTAAGAAAAAGCGGCGCACTCTGATTGTAGAGCCCCGCAGGACTTCGGGCCAAGTTGGCCCGAAGCGGTAATGTGCCGGGAACTGACCCGTGACGAGAGGAAAACAATCCGGCGGCTGGTCACGGGCATGTGCGCCAACTATGACAGCGAATATGGCTGTCTCCCCCTGGACTGCCCCTGCTACATGCTCGGCAAGTGGTGGACGGGAAGCCTGTGCCGCTACTTCCGGATGGCGGTGCTGCCGCTGGCCCCGGTGCTAGAAGTCTCCCTTACCGGGGAGGCGGCAGGGCCGGAAATAAGGCGCTGTACTGTATGCGGGAGGGCCTTTATTCCCGAAGGGCGGCAAGCCTACTGTTCCGAAGCCTGCAAGGTCGAGGGCAACCGCCGCAGGAGCCGGGCGCGTATGCGGAAAAAGCGGGAGAAAAACAGGGAGCGGCGTTACGATTAGGCCCTGTAAAACCCCTGTGTTTCCCGGCTTTCCGCGCCCGGTTTGAGCGGTCTTAATATCAATCTATGTTCTGCCCCCATTTTACGGAGTAAATCGTAACAAGTAAGGACTTCGGGCCAAGTTGGCCCGAGGCCGGAAAGGAGGAATTATTTGGACAGGTATAAATACTACTCTACACAGCGGCCAGTGGATATATGGACGTTCCCTGAACCGCCCGACAACAAGCCCGTGGAGATTAAAAACTATGACTGTGATTTTCGTATTCCCATACCGGGGGAAGCCTTCCAGGCGTGGGGCGAACTGATTTACGCAAAGCCGTTGACAGATAAGCAGATGGAGGACTACGAACTGAAACCCTCCCGGAAAAATCCTGACCTGAAAAAACGCATGGAGGAACAGACACAGGCCCTCGGAAAATGGGAGGACAGCCGCCATTTCTCCGAGCGCAAACGGCTGACGTGGTTCCACCCGGATTTTGGTTCCTATGTGCTGAAAGACTTTGTGACCCCGGAACAGCTCTCGGAGCGGTTTGAAATTATGCAGGAATTACAGGCGGAGCGCAGAGAAAAACTTTCGATTGCCGCCCAGCTCCGCAAGGGCTCGAAGCAGGCAAAGGATCATCAGGAACCGCCCGCAAAGAAAAGCAGCCCCGCCCATGAGGAAAGATAGGAGGTATTTCATGCAGGAAAAGGATAACCCTTTGAAGTCGGCGGAGCTCTCCGCTGAACAGAATTACAACATGATTGACGGTGTGCTGAACAACACGCCGCCCGCCCCGGTTCCCCCGGAACTGGAAAAGCCGCTGGATAAGGTAAAGGAACCGTCCCACCACAAGCGGAGCCGGGAGCGGGAGGAACGGTAATGCCCCGCCGCAGGCGGAATATCCCGCTTTATGTGATGGTATCCCCGGAGGAACTGGAACAGCTCCACGCCCGCATGGACGAGGCAGGCGTCCGCAACATGAGCGCCTTTGTCCGCAAGATGGCCTTAAACGGCTATATCCTCCATGTTGACCTCTCGCCCGTCCGGGAACTGGTTTCCCTGCAACGGCGGTGCTCCAACAATCTGAATCAGGTGGCGATCCACGCCAACACCTACGGCATATACCCGGACGAAATTGCCGGGCTTCAACAGGACTACGCCGAGCTGTGGGGGCGCATGAATGACATACTGAAACAGCTATCCGCCATTGTGGAGCTGTGAGCATGGGGAGCGGGGGCCGGGCCCTCGCTCCCCTGCTTTTTTTCTGTCCGGGAGCTTCGGGCCAAGTTGGCCCGAAGATTGACGGATTGCTAGGGCTATTGTATACTTTTAATATCAAACATAACAGTTGATTGTTAAGCAAATTATGCCGACAAAGCAGCCAATAGAGGTGAAGAAGATGTTTAATAGACACAATGATAATGAAGAATATGTATTTATGACACGTTCATTTTGGCTAGAGATGAATGTTCCCATGAGAATTGTAAATCGAAAATATAAAGAGTATTTTGGCGTAAATAGTCGGATTATTGAAGAACGCCAAGAAAGTATTGCCTTTCTTTCTACAATAACCGGAAAGATTCAGTGTAAAATGGTTGACTGGATAAAAGAAGAAAACCCCAATGAAGTAATTAAAAATTTATACAAAATCTTGGATGAATGCTTTACTTTTTATATGAGGCAAAAAGAAGCCAGAAAAAAACTATCTGATTTACATATTAATGATGGTAGTATAGTAGAAACCTTTGAAATCAATCGTAATATGGCACGAAATGTTATTGATTCGATAAACTTATGGTTGGAAAACTGTTTGTTGTATCAAGAGTCGCTTGACAAGCCTTACGATCAAAATTCTTTCAATGTTAATCAAGAACTTTTTGTGGAGCTTTATATTTATGGTCTTGCGTCCAGAGCATTATCTCTGCTAAGTTTAAGCAAAAAATTTGGAGAAAAAGCTTTATTTTATGGAATTACCATTAATCCATTCAACACTGAACCAATTGAAGTGCTTAAATATCACCCTATTATTTACTTTAATACTCTATTAACAGGTAATCAAGACGTTTTTGATATTAGTATAGATGAGTATAAAGACGCTGGAAATAGCGATTTTGGTATTGGGTTTAGAGATGAGTATGGAGTTGACTTTCTGCTTGCATTGAGAACATTGTCTACACTTCAAGCGGTTATGCTTAATGGTGGAAAATATGCCTATACAGTTATAGATAAAGAGCAGTTCATTAGTTGTATAAACGAGTATACTAATGGACAAGTTGATGGGAACTTATTTTTTGATGCATTTGTCTTAACCAAAGACAAGATAAAAAGTCAACTAAAAGGTAATGACCCAATTATTTGGGTAATGAGTACAAATAAATATCGACATGAAATTTGTCCATTTATATGTTTAGAGAATGGTAGGGTTGCTATAGCTAACACAGCGCTTGAGCAAGCAAAGCATTTATGGCTTTCTTTTTTTGGTAATGGAGGTATGGTTTACTCAAACTGTAAAAACAAAATGACTGCTGCTATAGAAAAACGCAATAAAGTATTATCTGATTTACTTGTACAAATGCTTAGGAATAAACTGCGCTCACATTATGAGGCTGGATTTGACGAAATTGATGTTCAATATCATCGCATATTTGGATATAAGGATTATAATTATGGTGATTATGATTTGATTTTCTATGCAAAAGATGTGAATGAATTGTTTTTGATTGAAGCTAAATTTTTTTCAGATTCCCTTAACAACAGTGGAATGATAACTGACTACGAAAAACTGTTCAAGGAAAAAGGCTATTATGAGCATTGCAGGAAAAGATATGATCTAGTGCTTGCTGAGGCCAAAAAAATGAAAGAATTTATTGGAATAAGTGGGAATGTCAAAGTACATTTCTTGTTTGTATCTTCTAAACCAATAGAAATTGAATTTGAAGATAAAGATGGCATTGTAGCCTTTCCTTGTCTATCAATATTTGATAATTATTTAGAGGGTAAATTGCTTCCGGAAATAGGTGACACTCCAGTTAGACCGGTTCATGTAATATAAATATTAAAGGTTAAGCGAGGAAAAATGAGTTATGTTTTCCCTCGCTTTTTCAATGTAGTTAAACCTCGGGCCAACTTGGCCCGAAGATTAACGGGACAAGATTTGCAAAGCCCCGACAACATTGTTGTCCGGCCCATGAAATGGTAAAATTATAGTAGGATAAAACAAAGAAAGGGGCTGTTTATATGAGACTGATATTTAAGATTATCGCGTTACCATTTCTGCTGGTTCTGTCGCTTCTGGTGGCGGTGCTGATGTTCCTCTTTGACGTGGCCGGGTGGCTTTTATCCTTAGCCTCCGGGGTGCTGGCCCTGATTGCCGTGGGCCTGTTCGTGCTCCAACATCAGCCTGTCGGCGGCGTGGCGTTTCTCGTCCTGGCTTTCCTGCTCTCGCCCTATGGGCTCCCGGCTATCGCGGAATTTATCATCAGCGCATTGGACGGGCTGAACTATTCCCTCCGGCGGTTCATCACAAGCTGACAGGCGGCGGGACTTCGGGCCAAGTTGGCCCGAAGCAGGAACAGCAAAACGGCGGCTCTGCGGGGCCGCCGTTCTTCATGGAATGGAGGTGAGATATGGCAACTACCCGCCATTTTACCCGGCATATCAACGTCGGGGAGACGATAGCGGAGGCAATCAAGGAATGTATTGACTACGGCAAAAATCCCGATAAGACCCGGGGCGGTAAACTTATCTCCGCTTATGAGTGCGACCCGGCCACGGTGGACGCGGAATTTCTGCTTTCTAAGAGCAAGTATAAGGCCATCACGGGTCGGGTGCAGATGTGGGACGAGGACATTTTGTGTTATCAGATACGGCAATCCTTCCTCCCCGGAGAAGTGACCCCGGAAGAAGCAAACCGTATCGGCTACGAGCTCGGCATGAGCTGGACAAAAGGCAACCACGCTTTTATTGTCACAACACACATTGATAAGGCACACGTCCACAACCATATTTACTACAATTCAACGTCCCTTGACTATACCCGGAAGTTTCGGAATTTCTGGAACAGTTCTTTTGCAATCCGGCGGGTAAGTGACCGGATCTGTCTGGAACACGGGCTTTCGATTGTGAAAAATCCGAAGCCTCGGAGTAAAGGCAAGTTTAAGAATTACGGGGAATGGCTTGGGGATAACAAACCGCCCACCTTTCAGGAGCGGCTGCGGGCGCAGATCGACGCGGCCCTCTTGCAGAAGCCCGCCGATTTTGCCGCGTTTCTCTCAGTGATGAAGGCGGCGGGCTACGAGGTCAAACACGGGCGCGGCGGCTCTCTCTCTTTTCGCTGTCCCGGACAAGAACGGTTTACCCGTTGCCGGGCCTCCACACTCGGGGAAGGTTATAGCCCGGAGGATATACGGGCCGTTATCGAAGGCCGCGCCCCCTTGCCCTCCAGCCGGGCGGCGGAGCCTGTGAAGCCGGGCCGCAGGCTCAACCTGATTATTGACATTCAGAACCGGCTTCAAGGAAAAGGCCCGGCCTATGAGCGGTGGGCGAAAGTATTCAACCTAAAGCAGATGGCGGCGGCGCTGGCCTACTTGCAGGACAACGGCCTGACGGAGTATGAGCAGTTGGAGAAAAAGGCCGGGGAGGCCACGGAGCGTTTTCACGTTCTGGCCGGAAAAATCAAAACAGTGGAGGCCGCGCTTGCCGCCAATGCGGAGCTCAAAGGAGCCACGGTAAACTATGCAAAGACCCGTCCAGTGTTTGAGGCGTACAAGGCTTCACGGTACAGTAAAAAATTCCTTGCGGAGCATGAGGCGGATATTGAAATTTACCGGGCGGCCCGCGCCAAAATGAGCGCCATTCTGGACGGGGCGAAGCTCCCGAAGATGGAGAAGCAGAAGGAGGAAGGCCGCAGGCTGGCGGCTGAAAAAAAGGAGCTATACGCCGAATACCGGGAGGCCCGGAAAGATATGCGGGAAGTCACAACTGCAAAAGCAAACATTGATTATCTGCTCGGCCTGACCGGGCAGGAGAAAAACAAGGAACAGGAGCGATAGCGAATGAGACGCAACCAATCAAGCGGAGCGCCGGAGCTTCGGGCCAAGTTGGCCCGAGGTTCCGCAGGGTTTGGGGCTGGCCCCAACAAGCGGGATTTTTCAGGTTTCGGCGGGAGCCGGAACGTGGAAAATTCGCAAGTGTATAGACACTTGCATCGCTTGCCGTTTAGCGGTAGGCTGAAAAAGATAACAAAGAAATAAGACATACATATGTCCTATTCCATGTTATAATGGCATGGGGTGATTATATGAAGATAGACCGTCTTATCGGTATTATTACAATACTTTTGCAAAAGGAAAAAGTAACAATTTCTCAATTAGCCAAGCGCTTCGAGGTTTCATGCAGGACTATCCAGCGTGATATTGATGATATATGTAAAGCTGGTATCCCTATTGTGTCCATGCAAGGATATGGCGGGGGGATTTCCATTGAAGAAGGTTATAAAATTGATAAAACAATACTGACACAAAAAGAATTGAGTGCTATTTTTATGGGCCTCAAGAGTATTGATACCATTTCAAAATACCCTTATACCCAAAGCCTGATGGAGAAACTAAGTCACGATAAGAGCTCAATCCTTTCCGATCAAAACAAAATTATTATTAGTTTAGCCTCGTTTTATCAAGTAAGCCTAACTGAAAAAATAGATTTAATAAAACAGGCTATTAACAATCGGGAACTGATTTTATTCCACTACTATTCTGAAAAAGGAGAAAGTGAACGTACCATTGAGCCTTATTTTATAATATTTAGGTGGTTTGCATGGTATGTTTACGGGTACTGCCTTACTCAACAAGATTATAGACTTTTCAAATTAAATCGTTTAAGCAAATTACAGAATCTAAAAACAAATTATGAGGAAAGATTTATTTCAGAAAAAGAACTTGATTTTGACCAATATATTTGGCGTGACGATATAAAACTGGTAGCCCTTTTTGATATGAGTGTAAAATATAGACTGATTGATGAATATGGCCCGGAATGTATAACATTAGACCATCAATCTGGCAAACTGCTTTTTGAAAATGTTTATACAAATTATAATTATTTAGTTCAATGGATACTTAGTTATGGAGAGGCAGTAAAAGTTATTGAACCTTGTGAATTAGTGAATGAAATCCGTAAAAAGGCCAAAAACATGTTAGCTCAATACGAGGAATAGGACATAAAGGTGTCGTATTACATGTGTTACGATTAAAACAAATGGAGGAATTGAATATGAAAAAAGAAATATCTATTACAGATAGGCCGGAAAAACTTGCCGGATATGAAGCGGAGCAATACTTTGCTGCCTGTGGTAATTTGTCATGGTACGATTTTGTGACAGCCATGCCATCGTTGGTATTCCTCGTTACAGGCTGGAAATCGAACGGTAAGGAAAACGCCTGTCTGCAATCTTGGTCTACCTTTGCCGGAAGTGGAGCTGACAACTTTATATGTATCATGGGAAAGGTTAATAGAGGCGGGCATATGTATCAATCGCTGAAAGAAACAAAAGTATGTGTATTAAATTTCCCATCTATCGACATTTATGACCGCTGTATAAAAACGATTGGCAACAATCAGTTTGAAACAGATGAAATTACCGCCTCTGGCTTAACTGCGGAGAAAGCCATAATGGTCAACGCTCCACAAATTAAAGAATGCTTTTTGAATATCGAATGTGAATATTTGTGGGAACATGAGCTTTTCGAGGGAAGTCAAGAAGTTGCAGTTGCATTGAAAGCCGTCAACATTTGTATGGATAGAGAACGCTACGACCAAAGTTTGCTCGGCAGATACGGAAAGAGTGGATATTTATATCAAATCGACCAACCGACCAATCCAGAAACAGGTGAGATCACGCCGATAAATCACGGAACATTGGAACCGGATGTTCCTATTGAGTGGGTTACGAATTAAGCGTTTGCTTCGGGCCAAGTTGGCCCGAAGTCTATAAAGTAGCCGCTGCTGCAACAAAAAAATGTTGTATTGTCAAATGAAAAAGCGGGGGCTATCACGCCTCCGCTTTTCTGGCTTCTTTGGCTTTTTGTATTCCCTTTACGGTATCGGATACAATGACAAGATCGGTTTCATCAACGCCATTTAGAAGTTCATCGAGTTGTCGGCGCTGTGTAGTCTTATCCGGCGTTTTCATCGGAAAGAAAAACTGGTCTACCGATATATCAAAGAAGGTCACAAGTTCATAAAAAACTTGCAGGCTCGGGTGCTGGCCTTCATTCTCGATTGAGACGAGATAGCGTGGGGCAATATCAAGTTCTTTCCCTAACCGCTCCCGTGTATAGCCTTTTGCCTTCCTGGCCGCTTTAATAGCCTGACCGAAAGCCTTGAAGTCATATACTTCTGTTGGTTTTCTCATATATATATCACCCTATTACATTGTATAGCTCCAATTCTTGAAAATAAATGAGTATACAACACATATAGTTTACCTAAATAGCACTAATTATGCGCGCTAATAATGAAAAATATAACTGCCCAATGGTTAATAAAAAAACCGTTGTTTGGCGGTAGAATAGCTATGTGCCTAAACAAGATATAGTAGCCTAACGGCGGTTTTGAAATAACAATCAAAGCCGCCGTTTTCTTTTTAAAACTTAGAATGACGGAGGGTGTGATAAAGTCGCCCTTTTTGAGGACACGGCGGTACGAGGAGGGTATCGCTGTGAAAGTTTACATTCGACATAATCGAACAATTTTCTACTTCTCAAAAAAAGGTATATTTCCTATGGACACAATTATGCCCCTCCATTTACCTATACACATCATTTAAGAGGAACTAATAACGTTTGTTCTTGCGCTCGTTTGGCTTTGTGCCATTCGGGCGCTTTACTTTTGCCACAAACTGGCTTCGGGCCAAGTTGGCCCGAGGTTCTACACAAAGGGGAATTGCCACGTTGCCGATCCCCTCCCTCTCCATTTCGGTTCACTCGTCCACCAAAACCGAAATGGAGGTATCACCATGAAGAAAATCAACTTACGGGATCTGTACCCGTTTTATCATAACGACCTGTTTGTGGAAGTCTCTGACGAAGTGGCGGCGGCTCTGGCCGAAGCCGAGCGCATGGAGCGGAACTATATCCGCCGTGTGTACTGGAACAAAGCGTATTTTTCGCTGGACGCCGGGGACGGTATCGAGCACGAAGCTCTTTTTGTTGCCCTGTCTCCCTGTGAACTCTATGAGCGCAAGGTGACAGCGCAGGAGCTCCACGCGGCCCTCGCCTCGCTCCCGGAAATGCAGAGCCGCAGAGTTTACGCCCATTACATACTCGGTTTAAGTAAAACCGAAATTGCAAAAGCCGAAGGAGTCCATGAGAAAACGGTTCGGACTTCGATTGAGCGCGGGCTTCGCAACATGGAAATTTTTTTGAAAAATCGTATCTGAAACGGCCCGATTTTGTCCGTTTATTCTCATGGTTATTGAGAGAGGTAATTACCCCGGGCCAAGTTGGCCCGAGGCTTGAAGCTCCTCATGTAGCTTGACAATTTTATAAAAAGATACCCGGATACGAAGGGTGCGTGTGCTAAGTGACAGGCCCGCCATGACCTCTATTGCCAGAGAATAGGGAGAGCGATAAGGCCCATGCCGCAGGCGGGCCGAGGCTGGTCCCACCGGATAAAGCATACAAGCCTTGATACTTGCGTTTAGTCATAGTCCGAGCGTTGAAGCGGCCATCTGGCCGTGAGCCGTCGCAGGCATTGAGAACGCCTTGCCATAAGAATGGGGAGAGGTGAAATTCCTATGGGGTGGACAAGCCGTCGCCCGTCCGGGTTATCTGTTGAAGCAAACGATCAGGAGCGCAGGGCCGGATATTCTGTCTGATAACAGCCCAAAACTTCCCAGCGTTGCGCTCTACCTATTTTTGAATAGGGAGAATCGAAATGGAAAAAGATTTGACTTTGGATATGATGTTGACCGAGCGGTGGAGCAACAACGCCTGCCGTGGTTACGTCATTTGGGCGATGGAAAACTGTGACTTCAAGCCCGAGTATATTAAACGGGTGGTTCGTGAGCTTCATTGGGTTTTCGATATGAAATCTATTGAAGAAGCCGACGAACACTATTGCCAGAGCCCCTACTAAACCTCTCTTCTCTGCTCTGACCTCGGGCCAACTTGGCCCGAGGTCTTATGAGCAGATGGCAAAGGGCGGAGCGTGAGAACGGGCCGCCTTTTGTCATTTCCTCATAGGACAATCAGGGAATGACATACACATGGAAGAAAGGGGGCGAATATCCATGCAAAAACAAATTCATTTAACGGAGCTCGCGGGCGTTGATATAACGACAGTCAACAAAGAGGACTTAGTTGACGTGTCCGGGCTGACCTTCGATAACACGGTTCCGAGAGAACAGCGGGCGGCGCAGGTGCTCCGCAAAGTAAAAAATCCGTACTGCTTCCGGGTGGGCGATATGGGCGTTAAACTGGAATTTCTGGATAGCGCCCCGCCCCTTGAGGATTGCTTCACTGACTTCCTTCAACGTAAAAAGAGCGGCCTGTAATCAGTGTGCAGGCCGTTTTTGTCGGCCTCGGGACAAGATTTGCAAGGGCTCGACAACATTGTTCACACCACCTATACATGGTATAATATAGGTGTAAAGTGATAAAGGAAGGAGGTTCACATGGCGCGAAAGAGCCGTGTTATCACTGAAACTCAAAAGCAGGAAAGCGTAAAATCATTTGAATGGAAAATCGGTATTTATATCAGACTTTCCAAAGAGGATTTAAGGAATAATGATGAATCCGAAAGTGTAACCAACCAGAGAAAAATCAATCTGGAATTTGTGGAAGAAAAATTCTGCAACGAAACGTATATCATTTATGATATTTATGTAGATGATGGACGCTCTGGAACAACAGAGGACACACGACCTGATTTTCAACGGTTATCAAAAGACATTCGTGAGGGTAATGTGAATTGCGTTGTTTGCAAAACTCTTGCCCGGGCCTTTCGTAACTATGCCGACCAGGGGAAGTTTCTGGAGCAGTATCTCCCTACATACGGTTGCCGCTTTATCGCATTTGGCAATCCCTACGTTGACACATTCGCAAACCCTGACTGTACGCAAAACATGGAAATCCCAATAAATGGCCTTATGAATGACCGTTACGCGGCCAGAACGTCGGAAGATGTACGAAAGACATTTCGGACAAAACGCAACAATGGTGAGTTTATCGGCGCATTTGCCCCATACGGTTATTTGAAAAATCCAGAAAATAAAAATGCTTTTATTATTGATGAAGAAGCCGCTGAAATTGTAAAGGAGATATTCGAGAAATATCTGGCTGGTATGAGTAAACTCTCTATTGTACGGTACTTAAACGACCATAGTATTCTCTGTCCAACGGTATATAAACAAAAGCGGTTAGGCTTGAAGTACCAAAATCCGCACAGTGACCCAACAAAAAACCCTCTTTGGAGTGAAAAGACAGTGGGGGACATACTTAAAAATCAAATGTATTGCGGTGATATGGTACAAGGGCGTTATCGTATAAAAAGTTACAAAGTCCATATTCAGGAGAAAGTCCCGGAGGACGAATGGTTTATTAAAGAAAAAACTCACGAGCCAATTATCGACCGGGAAATTTTTGATAAAGTTCAGCGGTTATTACAGAAGGACACCCGCACATCTCCTAAAAATGATACGCTATATTTGTTCAGTAGTTTCCTGCGTTGTGCTGACTGCGAAAAAGCTATGATAAGAAGTGAAGTTAAAAAACATGTATATTACTACTGTTCGACTTATAAGAGACGGTCAAAAAAAGCCTGTACGAAACATTCCATACAGCATAACCGCTTAGAAGCGGCTGTCCTGTTTGCAATTCAGCAGTATGTATACCTTGCAATCGACTATACAAAAATCATTGAACAGATTAACAGGGCTCCAATCATCAAGAGCCAGGATAAGAAATTGTTGGAGGCTATCTCCAAAAAGGAACGGGAGCTTGCCAAGGTAATTCGATATAAACAGGCTGTTTATCAAGATTGGAAAGACAACGAGATTAGCCAGACCGATTACCGCCGTATGCGGGAGGACTATGAAGCACAGGAAAAAGAGATAACTACAACGATTAAAAAACTACAAAACGAGAGGGCCGAACAAGAAAACGGTGTAGACACTGAAAATCCTTTTCTGGTTGCCTTTCGCAAATACGAAAATGTTACCACACTATCAAGGGATATTCTGATTGATCTTGTTGACAGTATCACAGTTTATGAAGGCGGCAATATCAGCATTGTTCTTCGCTTTGCTGATGAACTCCGCCGGGTGCAGGATTTTATTGAAATCAACACCCATTCCGAAGCGGTTTAATATGACCGCATTTTAATTGATAGTTGGTTTTCTTATTATCCATGGCTCCACAGCGCCTGTGGCCCCTACAGCGCCGGTAGGCCCGACAGCGCCTGTGGCCCCTACAGCGCCGGTAGGCCCGACAGCCCCCGCAGCACCAACCGGTCCTTCGGCTCCGGTGACACCCTGGCAGCCCTTTGGCCCCTGTTCCCCCATCGGCCCGGTAACCCCCTGGGGACCTTGGGCCCCGGTAACCCCCTGCGGGCCCATCGGCCCGGTATTCCCATCGGCTCCGGTAATACCCTGAATACCTCTCGGCCCCATCGGCCCCATGTCGCCTTGCGGCCCGGCAGAGCCGGCGGATCCGGCAGGCCCCTGCGGCCCGGCAGGTCCCATGCGTCCTATCGGCCCTTCACAGCCCGGATCGCCCATTGGTCCCACATCACCTCGCACGCCCTGGATCCCCTGCATTCCCTGGGGGCCGGCATATCCCCGCGGCCCTTCACAGCCTCTGGGCCCCGAATCCCCTTTAGGGCCGACAGGCCCTGTGTTGCCGCGCGGGCCTCTGGCGCCGGGTTCTCCGCTATTGCCCTGGATGCCCTGCGGCCCCGGATCCCCTCTGTCCCCTTTCGGTCCGGGACAGCCCGGATCCCCCTTCATTCCCCGTGGACCCTGGGGACCCGGATCGCCTCTCGGCCCTGCCGGCCCCCGATCGCAGCAACGGGAATAGGAAGTATTACATTGGTTCATATTACAATCGTATTGACTCATATTATTTGCCCTTTTTCGAAAATTTGTTATTACAATATAATATGAATTCTTTGATGACCTGCCACATGTCATAAGAATCTACCTGTCTGCCTGCTGTCTGCGGATATTTTCAAAATAAAGCCTGTTATAAAGGACTGCGTCGGAACCCGGTTTGCAGAACCCGGCTTTTTCATTGTAATACTCCGCTTTTTCCCGGTCGCCAAGCTTATCGCAGCATACACAAAGCTGAAGATAGGGGATATAATCATAGCAGTCGGGAAGGATAAAACCCCCCGTTCTGTCGTTTCGTTCCGCACGCAGAGCCATTTCATACCAGAAAACAGAGATCTTGTAATTCCCCCGGTCCAGGAAGTGCTTTCCGATACTACAGCACAGCTCAGCCCTGGGAACGTCATATTCCAGGCTCCGCAGCAGAACATGCAAGGCTGAGGAATCCTTCGCCTGCCGGTAATAACATTCCGCACATACCCCACACGCTTCAAGCTTATTTTCCGTCCACCCCTCCGGGGAATCCAGAAAAGCCGTGAGTATATCTGCCGCCTCGGCATACAGGCCGTGATAATAAAGCTCACGCCCGTAATAATATTGCTGCCGGGGGGTCAGGAACCTGCCTTTGGCAAGCAGTTTCCTGTAAATGTCCAGATTCCTGTCCGGGTCGCCATTTCCCTTCTTTTTATGACTGACCGCAATGGGGGAATAGTAAATTTTCCCGCAGGGAGTTATCGCTTCATGAACTTCCCCCGTCCAGCGGTGCAGGCCGTCATTTCGTATCCAGCGT
The DNA here is from genome assembly GCA_022845955.1 of Lachnospiraceae bacterium. GTDB lineage: Bacteria > Bacillota > Clostridia > Lachnospirales > Lachnospiraceae > Eisenbergiella. The sequence continues at coordinate 4,356,830 of AP025576.1, read as the reverse complement.
TCCCGATAATACGAAAACAGGGGATTCCCGTTCGGATCAAAGGAGGTGTTATACTTCATCATCACAATATCGGTATCCGGGCTGAGGGACTCCTTTAATGCGGAAAAATCCGCATGGAAACGGGGATCCAGCACATCGTCGGCATCCAGCCACATACAGTAGTCCATTTCCGCTTTTGAAAAAGAATAATTTCTGGCAGCGGCAAAGTCGTCCGCCCAGGGCCAGGTATACAGCCGGGACGGATACCCCGCAGCAACCTCATTTGTCTTATCGGAAGAGCCGGTATCCACAATTATGATTTCATCCACAAGCCCTGCAATGCTGTCCAGGCATCTGCCCAGGACAGCTTCCTCATTCTTAACGATCATACACAAACTGATTGTGACCATGATAATTCCTTTTTCCTGTTATTTTTTTCGATTGTCCGGCCGGGAGTGTGTTTGGCAATTCATTCCCGCAGGTACTGCTGTATTATATGTGCATAGGTACATTTTGCTGTGCAGAGTGTAAACGGAAAAGGCCGTGTCGGATATTATTAATTTTATTTGGTTCCGAAAGGTACAATGAAAATAATAATCCGTTCCGTTTCTTTAATGAAGCGGGAAATGCTGCATGTTATAGTAGAAACAGCAATTGCCGGATTATCCAAAAGAAGGTATGATGAAGAAAAGAATAACAGCCGGACTTGTCCTGGCTGTTACGAAATAGAAGCAGATGCTATTATGGAAGAAAACCCGGTGCATGAACCATCCCTTTGCTCCGGCGGAAAAAGAAAGGAACGGCAGACAGTGAACCCGGTAGAGAAGGATTTAACAGGACTTTTGACGGACAGAAGCTATGATGTTGGAATTGAGACGATTCGTAAGATACGCTTTCCCGCAAATTACAGATTTGACAGCCACGCCCATCCCCAGGTGGAGATCAATTATATTAATTCAGGCTGCTGCATGATGGAGGTGGAGGATGTGATCGTGCCTTTGAAAAGGGGGAGCTGTATGGTTGTCAATCCCTGTAAAAAGCACCTGTTTATGGTGGACATGAGCAAATCCTGTTCCATTACACAGTTGATCTATCAGGTTTCCCTTCCGGGAAAGATACCGGAAACGCTGGCGTGTTTCCGGTATGACCGGCCTTTTTATGTGTTTCAGGACTGTGAGGAATTATGCGGCCTGCTGGAGACAATCGGCCGGTATTACAAAAAACGGCAGGAGGATGATTTCCGGAAGGCCCAGCTGGATTTTTCCATGCTGCAGCTGTATGCCATGCTGAGCCGTTATATGGAAACGGAGCGGCTGCAGGCGGATATCCGTCAGGGCAAGCTGGGAGAAGCCCTGGAGCGGATACGAAGCAGGCTGGAGGAAGATATTAATATAGAAGATCTGGCAAAAGAGCTGGGGGTGAGTTCCCGGTACCTGCGCAAGGCCTTCGAAGAGCGCATCGGCATCAGCTGTTCCCATTATATTGCCATGCTCCGCATTGCCAGGGCGAAGGAGCTGTTAGGGGACTGGGAAAAAGGAATCACCCAGGTGGCGGCCCTCACCGGCTTTAACAGTCCCCAGTATTTCTGCCGTATGTTTAAAAGGTATACGGGGATGACACCGGTCGAGTACCGGAATACGGGGAAAGAGTGAACGGTTACGGGAAGGAGAAGGAAAAATGACAAACAGAGAGAATTTTTTATCGTTAATAAGGCGTACCGGTTATGAATGGGTTCCGGTGGAATTCAGCTTATGTCCTTATCTGGAAGAAAGGCTGAAAAAGGAGATGGGTGTGGAAGATTACCAGGAGTATTTCCGTTTTCCCTGGCGCATGGTGGAGGATATCAGGCTTCCCGGCCACGATGTACAGCAGTACCGCAGATTCTATCAAAGGCCTCTCGCGGAAGGCGCGGATATCGATATCTGGGGAATCGGGCATGAAAAATCCCCCAACAGTATGCACATGACCTATATGCGCCATCCGCTGGAGGATGCAGAGGATACGCAGGATTTGCAGAAATATCCCTTCCCGGATTTTGCCCACGGGGAAAATGCCCACCAGAAGGAGCAGGTGGAAGCGATCAGGAAACGGGATCAAATCGCGGTGGGGAACATGCAGACGACCATATGGGAAACGGCATGGTATCTGAGAGGAATGGAAAACCTGTTCTGTGATATGATGGCGGAAGAGGATACGGCGGAATTCCTCCTGGATAAGGTGCTGGAAATCTCCATGCTGCGGGCGCGCTCCTATGCCGAGGCCGGCGTGGATGTGATCTATTTCGGGGACGATATCGGCATGCAGCATACGATCATGATGAGCGAAGAGCTGTACTGCCGGTGGCTGAAGCCAAGGCTTGCCAGGCTGGTGGAAATGGTGAAGGGCATCAATCCGGATATCCTTGTTTTTTACCATTCCTGCGGCTTCATCGAGCCTTTTATCCCGCATCTGATCGAGGCGGGGATCGATGTGCTCAATCCCATCCAGAGTGAATGCATGGACTTTAAGGCGATCTGCAGGCAGTATGGCGGCCGGATATCCTTCCACGGAACTATCGGAACCCAGACGGTAATGCCGCATGGGACGCCGGAAGAGGTGAAAAAAGCGGTCCGGGAGAATCTGGACGCGGCCGGGGAACGGGGAGGGCTTTTCGTGGCCCCCACCCATATGCTGGAGCCGGAGGTTCCCCTGGAGAATATTTTTGCCTATGTGGAGGCCTGCAGAGACTACCGGAAATAAAGCGGCAGCCTGCAGGGGCGGGTACAGGTAAGGGCGGTTTTCAGCAGCATTTTCTGGAAAAGGCACCGGGCGTAGTCCCGGTGTATTTTTTGAATACCCTGGAAAAATAATAAATATCATGGAAACCGCATTGTTCCGCCACCCTGGAAATCTGGCTGGTCCCGTCGGAGAGCAGCTGCCTGGCTTTGGAAATACGCAGTTCGTTGAGATAGGCCAGCATTGTTTTCCCGGTGGCCTTTTTAAAGAGCCGGTTGATATAGTCATAATTACAGCCATATTTCTGCTCAATGAGACTGCCGGTAATTTCATCCGCATAGCCGCTCTGGAAAAAAGTCAGGATATCATAAATAATCCGCGTGGAGCGGGCGGTGAGTGTGGCATCCCCCTCCAGCAGAAAGGATTCGGTAAGTTCACGGGACATGCCGAGCAGGAACTCCAGGAAAAGGCAGCCGGTATTCAGCTGGAAATGCTCCAGCTTGTTATAATGGGAACCCTTTACCTGTTCCAGCAGCTCCGTCAGATGCAGGATGGTGCCGGGCCGGCTGACATGCATATGCTTCGGCAGAAGGATCGGGGCGGCCGGCAGTTTCCGTATGGCGCATTCATCCGCCTGCAGGGAGGCAAACCGGCAGGCGAGCGCCTGGTTCTTTATGTCATCTGCGGACGCACGGCATTCTTCCAGCCCGTCATGATAGAAATGGATGTAAAAATAGGTACAGGCTGCCGCCCGGATGCCCCGGTGTTCCCGGCGTGGATCCAGCAGAAGCATATCCCCGGAACCCAGTTGGTAATCTCTTTCCCCTTCTCTCAGATACATATCTCCGGAAAGAACGAAATACAGGACAAATTCTTCCAGCTGCCGCCGGATATGTACGTGCGGCGGCTCTACATGTACCTTATTTGTAAATTTTACGACAGGCATACAGGTGCTGTCCATTTTATAATAAAGAAGCTCTTCCATCCCTTACTTTTCTCCTTATAAATGTATTACGGGCATATTGAGTATAACGCGGCCATGCGTCGGAGACAACGGTTTTGTATAAAAAAACAAGGTTTCCGCCATTGCTTTTCCCGTTCGTTTTTATATCATATAAATAGAAGGACATAAATTCCAAACAGCCGCCGGAGCAATGCAGGCGGGAGAAAACAGCCCGGGATACGGGCAGATGGGAGAATGGGCATGAATATTGATTTCAGACGGTCACAGGCGAGGGATGCAGGGATCCTGGAAGCGGACGAAAAAGGCTGTACGGTGCTGCTGGGAGCCGGAGGAGGCGGGATATCCCTGCCGCAGGTAAACGAAGGGGAAGGACGTTACCTCACAGGGGATGTGGAGGTGCTGGAGGATCATTCCACGGCGATGATGTTCCGGTGTTTCCTGCCGGGGGAAGAAAAGGAAAGGCTGTTTATGCGTTTCGGCATCCTGCCCCGGTTTAAGACGAGAATCTGCCTGGATTTGGATTTGCTGGATAACCGGACCATATTTACCAACCGGACGCCGGGGACCCTGAAGCTTGTGGTACACGGCCAGCGTACCCGGCGTGAGGATGTGGAGCGGTTCGAACTGGGTATGGAGGAAATGTACCATGAGGTAACGGTACGTTTTGAGAACTTTTCCCTCACGGATACCCTTCCGGAGGAATTCCCGGTGCCGAAGAAGAAAATGGTGGATGAATTCGGCCAGTGGAAGAACGGGGAGTGGCCGGGAAAGATCCATTCTATAGAGGAATTGAAGGAAACGTACCATAGAATGGAAGGCGCAGCGGCTTATCCTTTCCCGGAATGGAATATCTGGGGCGGGGACAGTCGCCGGAAGCTGAAGGAAGGGACGGGCTATTTTTCCACGTTTAAATCGGCTGACGGCAGATGGCACCTGACGGATCCGGAAGGATGCGATTATTTCTCCCTTGGCCCCTGCGGAACAAGGGCCGGGGAGTGGGGACGTATCGACAGCTTTGAGGACTGCTGCGACTGGCTTCCCCGGGAGGATCCCGCCTATGCGGAATTTTTGAAAGAGGGCAGCCGGAGAAGGACCGCCTATATGCCTGTGGATCACTATAAGATGGCTAACTTTTCAGGGATGAATCTGAAGAAGGTCTACGGCGGCGCATGGAAAGAAAAGTGGGAGGAGATTTCCTGCCATATCCTGATGGGCAGCGGGATCAATTCCCAGGGGAATTTCCCGGGGCTGGGGGTTGGCTGCGGGAACGGCAGGCTGGCCTATGTCCGTGAGCTTCCCGGTTTCCCTGTCACACAGACGCTGATTTTCAGGGATTTTCCCGATGTGCTGTCGCCGGAATACAGGGAACGATCGGAAGCCTATGCCAGGCAGCTGGAAGCGTGGAAAGAGGACCCGTGGCTGATCGGCTATTTCTTAAGGAACGAACCTGAATTTAATTTTGTGGAAAACCTGGCTATTGCGGATGAAGTGCTGAGAAATCCGGCACAGACCTTCTGCCGGAAGGGGCTGCTTACTTTTCTGCAGGAAAAGTATACGTCTGTTGAAGCGTTGAACCGGGTATGGGGGACCGGCTTCGTCAGCTTCGGGGATCTGGAAAAACCGATACCGGACTGTTCCCGGCGTTATCCGGGTTCGGAAAAGGACATCCGTGAATTTTCAGGAAAGCTGATCACGGAATATATCCGCATCCCCTCCCTGGCCTGCCGGGCGGTGGATCCGAACCATCTGAACCTGGGCCTGCGCTGGTCAAAGGCGTACAATGGGGATATGATGAAGGGCTGGGAATATTTTGACGTCTTTTCCATTAACTGCTATGATTTTGATCCCACCAGGGACATGGATTTTGTGAAAAATGCGGGCGTGGATCTGCCCATCCTTCTGGGAGAGTTCCATTGCGGCGCCCTGGACAGAGGACTGACTGCCACCGGCCTCAAGGGGGTTGCCGATCAGAAGGAGCGCGGTGTGATGTGGAGATATTTTGTGGAAAAGGTGGCGGCCCATCCTTATGGCGTGGCGGCCCACTGGTTCCAGTATAACGATCAATTCTGCCTGGGGCGGTATGATGGGGAAAATTACCAGATAGGCATGGTAGATGTATGTATGCAGCCTTATCCGGAGCTGATGGAGGCGGTTTTTGAAACCTCACGGGTACTCTATGAGGTGAAAAACGGAGAAAAACAGCCATATGACAGAAAACCGAAGCCTGTCCCGATGATAGGTTATTGATAACCCGGCGTCAGGATAAAGTATTCCTATAAACGAGGTATAAAAATGGATGAAAAACGTATTTGGCCCAGGCCGCAGATCATACCGCTGCCCCGGCGGACAATGGATATCGAAACACCGGTGCGCAGCCTGAATGAAGCAGCCTGGAAAATATGCAGAAACCCCGGCGGGGAATTCTGGAGGGAGGAAGCGGAGGACGATCTTTGGGAAGATACCGTCATTCCCATGCAGCAGCGTGCCGGTGTCAAAGAATATGCCTATTCCTGTGAGTTGGAAATCCCCGACGGATGGGCGGGAAAACGGATTTTTCTTCGTTTTGACGGCGTGAACTGCCAAACCCGTGTATTTGTGGATGGAAATCCGGCGGGAGAGCATTACGGGGGATTTGTGAGCTGGGATTGTGAAATCACACAATTTACCGCTAACGGCGGCAGGCACCGGCTTGTGCTGGGCGTGACGGATGATCCCGGCGGAATCTGTCCGTTTCATTTCGGCGGGATCATACGTGATGTTTCCCTGGCGGTCCTTCCCCTGACATATCTGGGACGTCTGCACGGGGATGTCTCCTTTGATGAGGCATTCGTAAATGCAAATCTGACGGTTTATGCCACGCTGCGGGGAGGAGGCGGCCTGCTTTCCCTGTCCTTATGTGCGCCCCGGGGAGAAGAATTCCTGCTGGGGGAGGAGGAACTGGAGGAGGGACAGGATTTCTCTGCAGTTTATGAGATAAAGGCCCCTGTGAAATGGGACAGTGAGCATCCGAATCTGTATACGCTGACGGCCAGGGTGATGCAGGAAGGAAACTGTACGGAAATCACCTCCCGCCGCATTGGCTTCCGGCAGATAAAGAGGGAAGGCAGCCGTGTCTGGCTGAATGGGGACCTGCTGAAGCTGCGGGGGATTAACCGGCATGATATCCACCCGGTTACCGGCCGGGCTGTGACTCATGAGCTGGTGGAGAAGGATGTGCGTCTGTTCAAGGAAGCCAACATTAATTTTATCCGCACCAGCCACTATCCGCCGCGGCCTGATTTCCTGGATCTCTGCGATGAATACGGTATTTATGTGGAAGATGAAACAGCGGTTGCATTTTTAGGACAGGAAATTGACTGCAGGGAAAATGATCCGGAGTTCACCCCAAAATTCATGAATCAGTTTGCCGAGTTACTGGAACGGGACCGGTCCCACCCCAGTGTCATCCTCTGGTCGCTGGCAAATGAGAGCTTCTGGGGCAGGAATCTCGCTATGGAGAACGCCTATGCCCATCAGGAGGATCCCGGCCGTCTGACTATTTTCAGCTATCCCATCACCCAACGGGAGGAGGATGACCGTGCGGATGTCTGGAGTATGCACTATGCGGCCTGGGAACAGGATCCCGCCGCCCTGGTGGACAGTTTTGACAGAAGCTGTCATGAGCCGGTGCCCTGGCCGGTGCTGCATGATGAATCCACGCATATCCCCTGCTATGACCGTGCGGATCAGAGAAGGGATCCCGGGGTACGGGATTTCTGGGGAGAGACGATCCGCCGGTTCTGGGATAAACTGTGGTACGCACCGGGTGTGCTTGGCTGTGCCATCTGGGCCGGTGTGGACGAGGTCTGGCAGGGAAGCGGACAGGGGCACCGGGGAGCGCCGTGGGGCATCCTTGACGGATGGAGACGGAAAAAACCGGAGTTCTGGCATGTGCGTAAAGCCTATTCTCCGATCCGCCTGGAAGGAGATGCCAAACCCTGCGGGGATGTTCTCTGTGTTTCCATAGAAAACCGGTTTAACCATACCAATCTGCAGGAGGTGGACGTCACCTGGCGCTGCGGAGGGAAAGGCGGCAGCATGAAAGGGCCGGATCTGGCTCCGGGGGAGAAAGGCAGCCTGCTTATTCCAGTCCCATACAAAAAAGGAGATACGCTTACCCTGGCGTTTACCGATCCTTTCGGCAATATGGTGGAGGATGCCTGCCGCCCTCTGGGGATACCGGTCCCCGGGCTGCCCGCATGCTGTGCTGGGGCGCCGTCCCTGCGGGAAGGGGAAAACAGCCTGATCGTGGAAGGGGATGGGTTCCGGTTATATTTTTCAACAGAAACAGGACTGATTACCGCCGGTTATGCGGAAAAAGAACTGGTATTGACCGGCGGGCCATACCTGCATCTGACGGGGCTGGCCCTTGCCCCCTGGGAACCGGAGTCCTTCCGCTGGGAAACACGGCAGGACTGTGCGGCGGTTGCTATTGCCGGCAGTTACGGAAAGGTCCGGGTGCGGTTTGATCTGCGTATTGACAGAGCCGGCTACATGGAAACCCTGTATGAGGTATCGGATATGCCGTATGCAAGCCCGCGCAGGCTGGCTATGCGGGTGGGGGATGATACGGATTCCGGCGGCTATGAGGAAGTGGGAATCCGCTTTCTGGTGCCGGGAGAAATGGATACCCTTTCCTGGAACCGGAAGGGACTGTGGGATACTTACCCGGACTGGCATATCGGCCGGCTGCAGGGCAGTGCAGTAAAACATAATCCCCGGGCATGTACCGTCCCGGACGCCGCTCCCGGAGGGGACTGGCAGCTGGAGGAACGGGATCCGGTCCTTTTTGGACCCTGTGACATGGGACGTAGGGGAACCCGGGATTTTTCAGCAATGAAATCCCATATATACCGAGCTTCCATGGGTTACGGGAAAAGCGGGCAGGCTTTTACCATCCTTTCGGACGGAACGGATTCCGTCCGCGCCCGGCTGACCCATCAGGCGGATTATGTCATAAAGAGAGAGGATCCCCGTGTGACGTTTTGCGGCAGCTGGCAGCTGCAAAGGACCGGATATCCCAGTATGGACGGGGCAGAGCTTTGGTCCGGCCGGAAGGGAGATACCTGTACCTGCCGTTTTTCGGGTACGGGCTGCGCCTGGATCGCCAGTTACGATATTCTGGGAGGAATGGCGGAGGTTATGGTGGACGGCATACGGATGGAGGATTCCCTTTCCCTGGGTGTCAGGCTGCTGACGCCCGGAATTGCCCGTGGCTATGAATGGGATCCCGGCCGGCTGGTATATGCGGCGGAAGGGCTTCCTGACGGAGAGCATACCCTGACCATTACGGTAAAAGGCGAAAGGGCGCCGGGATCCATGGGTGCTTATGTTTTTGTGGATCACTTCCTTGTTTTCGGAGAAGGGGATTACGGGGATACGCAGCTGATCATTGACAGTGAATTCAATTATCCCGAGCTTTCCTGGGGCTGCTATACCAAACCTCCCGTCCGGGTTTCTTCAGGCTATTCCCGCAGGGTTTATACGAAGCTGGGAAGGGAAGAGGAAAGCTGATCCGGGCAGGCCTGCATGGCTCTAAGGAAAACAGGAGATATAAAGGCACCGTTTTTGGAAAGGATATCCGCTCCAAAAACGGTGTCTTTTTTAGGCTTAACGGTAAATTCATGGTCCTTGTGCTCCATGAAAAGAAATGCATGAAAAAAAGAATACAGATAAAAAATACAAATTTTCTTTAAAACTTACCAGTTTTTTTCCATAAGGAAAGGTATAGTAATCAAAACGGGAAACTAATTGGAGGGAAAACGAATGAACAGAAAAGAAATCGTAGTAAAGACACTTCGCCATGAGCCGGTGGATCAGGTGCCCTGGGTCCCTTTTGCCGGCGTGCACGCGGGCCTCTTAAAAAATTATACGGCAAAAGAAGTGCTGCAGGACGGGGATAAACTGTTCCAGTCACTGATAGAAGTAAACCGGCTGTATAAGCCCTTCGGGCAGCCTGTGGTTTTTGACCTTCAGATAGAGGCGGAATGCCTGGGATGCGGCCTTGTATGGGCGGAGGACACGCCGCCTTCCGTGGTAAGCCATCCGCTGGAGGACGAGGATGAAATCCATGTTCCCTGCAAATGCACCATTCCCACAAAGGATTCCGGACGTATCCCCATGGTTCTGGATGTTATGCGGCGGATGAAGGAGGCGGTGGGGGAAAATACGGCGCTGTACGGCCTCGTCTGCGGTCCGTTTACGCTGGCGGCCCATCTGCGTGGAAACAATATTTTTATGGATATGTATGATGACGAGGATACGGTGGCGGAATTCCTCGGCTATTGCAGCGCGGTGGCGGCAAGGATGGCCGAGTATTACGTGGAAGCGGGAATGGATGTAATCGCCGTGGTGGATCCGCTGATATCCCAGATTTCCGAGGATCATTTCGAACAGTTTATGCATGAGCCTTTTACCGGCTTGTTTGACCATATCAGGGAGCTGGGCGCTTTTTCTTCCTTCTTTGTATGCGGGGATGCTACCAGGAACATAGAAGCCATGTGCCGCACGGCGCCGGATTCCATCTCCATCGATGAAAATGTGGATATTTTCGCGGCCAAGGCAATAACCGACAGATACAATATCACCCTGGGAGGGAACATACCCCTTACCACCGTCATGCTTCACGGAACCCAGCAGGATAATATGAAATTCGTACTGGATCTGCTGGACAAAATGGAAGCAGAGCCTTCCATGGAAGTTACCAGGAATTTCATCCTGGCGCCCGGCTGTGATATGCCCTACCATGTGCCGGTGGAAAACGTGATAGGTATTGCCCAGGCGGTGCTGGAGCCTGAAAAGGTGCGGGAAATGCTCTCCAATTATGTGGCACAGGAGGATGATACGGAGTTATCCTTCCTGATTACGAACATTTGGAAAGACCGCTGATGGAAGTGTTTACCCTGGATTCCGCAACCTGCGCCGCCTGTACCTATATGATGGGAGCGGCCCGGGAGGCGAAAAAGGCCTTTGGCGACAGTCTGGACATGGTGGAATATAAATTTACGGAAAAAGAGAGCATTGCCCGCTGCCGGAAGATGGGCGTGACGAATCTTCCCTCCCTTTATATTAACGGGGAATTAAAATTTTGTTCCCTTGTCCCCTCCAGGCAGGAACTGGAGCAGGCGGTGAAAGAGGTTATGCCCAAATGACGGAGGTTTATCTGATTACCGGGTTCCTCGGCGCAGGCAAGACCTGCTTCGTAAAAAACATGGTAAAAGAGCTGCCCTTTGAAACGATAGATATTATTGTTAATGAATTCGGCAGGGAAGGCATCGACGGGACGCTGCTTCAGAAAACAGGACTGCAGGTAAAGGAGATCGTCAATGGATCCATCTTCTGTACCTGCCGTCTGGATCAGTTCGAGGAGGCGCTGGCCTCCTCGCTGTCCAGGAACCCGGAGGCCGTCCTGGTGGAGGCCTCCGGCCTGTCGGATCCCATGAACATCAAACGGGTGCTGGACGGTGTGGACGATACCGGGGAGCTGCATTATGCAGGGGCCTGGTGCCTGGTGGATGCGGTGAATTTCCCAAAAGTATACCATACGGCGGTGGCGGTGAAAAAGCAGCTGGCGGTGAGTGATGTTTTCATCGTGAATAAGACGGATCTGGCATCCGGCACCTCTCTCCAGAATACGCTGGATATCCTGCAGGAGGCCAGGCCGGGCTGCCGTATCCATACCACGGTATTCGGACGGGTGGAGGCGCCGTGGCTTCTTCCCGTGGAGGTGCCGGAAGCGCAGGCCGGAGGCCGGGGAATCTATCAGATGGATATTACCAATAAAAGCTATCTGCTGGAAATAAAAGACGGCTTCGGCAAACAGGAATTTGAAGATTTTCTGGATCGTTTCCTGAAGGATACCTATCGGGTAAAGGGGTTTGTAAGGCTGGAAGGAAAGCTGTATCTTGCGGACTGCACGTCCGGAAGCCGGCAGCTGTATGCCTGGAACCCCCTTCCCGGAGAAACGCAGCCCGCTTCGGTAAACCGGCTTGTCATTCTGGGGGGAAGCGGCCTGCCAACGGCGGGAAGCGTGAAAAAGGCCTGCCGGGATGCGGCGGACAAAATTGAGTCGTTTCATTAATGGAGAACCATAAAAAATGAGATTGTAAAAGCGGTATCGCAGGCGGGCCTGCGATACGCAGGAGGTATCAATGGATATTACATCAATACTTGCAAAAGCGGAAGCCGGAGCGCTTCTGAATAAGGAGGAAGCGGTGGCGTTGCTGCATACGGAGAATACGTCGTCTTCCTTTTACCAGCTGCTCGCTGCGGCTAACGGGCGCTCCCGCAGAGTGTTCGGTAACAGAGGGTACGTCTTTGCCCAGATCGGTTTGAACGCATATCCCTGCAGCGGGAACTGCAGCTTCTGTTCCCTGGCGGAAACGCATTTTGTGGTGGGGGAGAACTATGAGAAATCCTGCGATGAGGTGGTGGCCCAGGTACAGGAGATGGAAACGGGCAGCATTGACGCGCTGTTTCTCATGACGACTGCGGATTATCCCCAGGAACGTTTCCTGGAAATCGGGAGGGCGGTCCGTCAGGTACTGGACCGCAGGGTGCATCTGGTGGCAAATATCGGGGATTTTGACGGAACGAGGGCGCAGCAGCTGAAGGAGGCCGGCTTTGACGGGGCCTATCACATTGTCCGTCTCAGGGAGGGTACGGATACCCGGATACCGCGGGAAACAAGAATTGCCACGCTGGATGCCATACAGAAGGCGGGGCTGGAGCTTTATTACTGTGTGGAGCCTATCGGACCGGAGCATACCTATGAGGAGCTGGCGGATGAAATGCTCCGGGCGAGAGATTATAAGGTGAATATGATGGCGGTTATGGGCCGGGTAGGGGTTCCCGGGACCCGGTTTGCGGACAGCGGTGAAATCACGGAACCGGAACTCACCAAAATAGCTGCGGTTGCCGGCCTGGTAACGGCTCCGGGCAAAAGCATGAACGTACATGAGCCTAAGAAAATGGCCCTTCTCGCAGGGGTGAACCAGCTCTATGCGGAGGTGGGGATCAATCCCCGTGATACCAGTGAAAAGACGGAGGACAACAGGGGGATGGGCATCCGGGAAACAGTGAAGCTTTTGGAGGAAGCGGAATACCGGGTGGAAAGAAGAGCCTGAGAAGCTATAACAGCCGTTGCCTTTTCTGATCCTGTTTGCTATACTGAATCTATTATGATTACGATAAAATATAATATGATCAGGGAGGAAGATAGACATGGGCAATGGAAACGGGCAGCACAGCCATGATTATCAGATCCTTTTTAACAGCATTCCCGGGGGAGCCTGCCTGTGCAGCCGTGAGAATGGCTGTACCATGACGGAAATAAGCGGGAGCTTCCTGGAACTGACCGGATTCAGCCGGGAGGAGCTGGAAGAAAAATTCGGAAACCGTCTTGCGGAAATGATAAATCCCGCAGACCGCGGGAAAATGACGGATACGCTCCTTTCCCTGGACGAAAGGAGCGAGAACAAATCATACAGCTTCCGTCTTCTCTGCAAAGACGGGAGCTATAAATGGGTGGCTGACAGTATGCGGCTTCTCCGGGAGGAGAGCGGTTCCTGTCAGGTTTTTTGTGTGCTGCAGGATATCACGGAATCCGGCAATGCCAGAGAGGAACTGCGTCTGTCGCTGGAACGCCACCGGATCATTATGGATCAGACGACAGATATTATTTTTGAATGGAATATCCCTGCGGACACACTGGTATTTTCTTCAAACTGGAAAAAGAAATTCGGATATGAAGCCGTGTATCACGGAAACGGAAGCGAAGAAGAATTTCCGCACGTCCATGCGGAGGACAGAGCTGTTTTGTTGAAGCTTATCGACAATATGAAGAAGGGCGCCGCTTATTCCACAGAGGAAGTGCGCATCCGGAATTCTGACGGGAACTATATCTGGTGCAGGGTGAGGTCAACCGATCAATATGACGCTTCCGGCAGACCTTTGAAAGTGGTCGGGGTTATTACCGATATCGATAAGGAAAAACAGATGATCGACACACTCCGCCGCCGTGCGGAAAGGGATGCTTTAACCGGGCTGTATAACAGGGAAGAAACGGAACAGCAGATCCGCAGGTACCTGAAAGAGGAGCCGGAGGAGCTTTGTGCCCTGTTCATGATCGATACGGATAATTTCAAACAGGTCAACGACTGTTACGGGCATCTGTTCGGGGATGCGGTGCTTTCGGAACTGGCGGCGGGCATGAAGAAGCTGGCCCGGCAGGACGATGTGGTGGGAAGAATAGGCGGAGATGAGTTCACGGTCTTTTTAAAGAATATCCCGTCCCGGAAAACAGGAGAGGAGAAAGCGGATGAGCTGCTTTCTATTTTCCGGAATCTGTTCCTGGAGGAAAAACAGGCGATTACGGTTCGATGCAGTGTGGGAGTGGCATTCTATCCGGAGGATGGGACAGATTTCCCTTCCCTGTACCGTAGTGCGGATCTTGCCTTGTACCAGGCAAAAACCAGGGGAAAGGATCAGTACAGGCTGTATCAATCCCACGGCGGGGATTCCGCTGCGCGGCCCGGCTATTCCTCCCTGGGAGCTGCCATTGATTCGGATCAGCGTTTTTCAGGGATCCCGGGGGATCTGGTGAATTATGTATTCCAGATTCTTTACGATACCAGCGATCTGGAACGTTCTATCCAGCTGGTGCTGGAAATCGTGGGAAAACGTTTTGACGTGAGCCGGGCGTATATTTTTGAAAACAGCGAAGATGGAAAATACGCGGATAATACTTATGAGTGGTGCAATGAAGGGATCCTTCCCCAGAAGGAGGAGCTGCAGCATATTCCGTATGAGGGGTTGGACGGTTATAAGGATCTGTTCCGGGACGGGTCCGTATTTTACTGCCGGGATATCCGTTCCCTGAAGCCGGCTCAGGTGGCGCTGTTTGAAAAGCAGGGAATCCGTTCCACCCTGCAGTGTGCTGTTCGGGAGGGAGAAACCTTCCGCGGTTTTGTGGGATTCGACGAATGTACCGGCGTAAGACTGTGGACCAAGGAGGAGGTGGGGATGCTGTCCCTGATTTCCCAGGTGCTGACCACCTTCCTGCAGAAAAAAAGGAGCATTGACCGTGACAGGCAGACCGCCATCCGGCTTAATACGATCTTGGATGTACAGGATGCCTATATCTATGTGATCGATGAAACCAGCTATGAGCTTTTGTATCTGAACCACAAAACCCGGGATTTGGACCCTGCGGCCAGAAAAGGCATGACCTGCCATCAGGCTTTTTTCTGCAATAGCAGGCCCTGTGAAAACTGCCCTCTTACGGGAGGTGACGGAGAGATCTATAATCCCCGGTATAATGTGTGGACCAGAGTCCGGGCCGCTTCCATGAAGTGGGGAGAGCATAATGCCAGCCTTCTGACCTGCTTTGATATTACGGAATACAAACACATGCAGGATACCGATCAGCCCAGATAACTGAGGAAGGCAAGGGAGGATGTGAAATGAAGGATATTTTAGTAATCAGGGAGCTGGCAGCGGAATATGCACAGGCTGCATACAGTGATAAAAACAAGGAGAAAATCCGGCTGCACAAAGCGGTGAATGATCTGCATATGATCCGTCCCATAGTGTTGATTGATGAAATACCCTGGGGAGAAATGGAAACCGGGGATGAGCTTACCCTGCGCTGTGCGGATGCGGATCTGCGTAAACTGGAGAGACGGCTGCGCAGGATCCTTTTTCAGTGGAGGCATATGCCGGCGGATATGGTGCTGCCGGATTACATTGGCGTGGAAAAGGTAATCCATTCCACCGGAATCGGTGTGGAGGTGGAAGAGGAGTTAATTGAAGGGGAACAGATCAGTTCCCACAAATACCATAATGTGTTTCGGGAAAAAGGGCCGGATATGCTCCATGCTCCCGTCATTACCTACGACAGGCAGGAAACAGGCAGACAATGGGAAAAGGTGGGGGAAGCGGTGGGGGATATCCTGCCCGTGAAGCTGGTGGGCGAAGCGACCGGCTATGGCCTGGGATGCAAAACCTGGGATACCATTGCGACCCTTATGGGGGCGGATGATCTGCTGTTCGGCCTGATGGACGAGCCGGAATTCATGCATGGGCTGGCCCGCAGGCTGACGGATATTTTCCTGAATACGGTAAAGCAGTATGAGCGGCTGAACCTGATTGACATGGATGCCATGTACTGCCACTGTGCCTCGGCACTGACCTCCGGCATGCAGAAGGAAGCGGGGGATTTGGCCCATAATAATCTGAAAAAAGTATGGGGGCGGGGGCTTGCCCAGATATTTGCCGCGGTTTCCCCGCAGATGCATGAAGAATTCGATATCCGGTACATGAAGGAAGCCATGGAACCTTTCGGCTATGTCTACTATGGCTGCTGTGAACCGTTGGATCAGAAAATCGATATCCTGGAACAGATTCCCAATCTGCGGAAAATATCCATCACGCCCTGGGCAGATGTGGATGTGGCGGCGGAACGTATCGGATCCAGGTACGTATTGTCCGGTAAACCAAATCCCTCCCGGCTGTCTTTGGGAAGGCCGGACACGGAAGAGGTACGGCGGGAACTGTCACATATCCTTGCCGCATGCCGGAGGAACCGCTGCAGCGTCGAACTGGTGCTGAAGGATATCAGTACGGTGAATGGGAATCCGCAATGCCTGTTCGAATGGGAGAAAACAGCTATGGAGCTGGTGGCCCAGTAGGATTTAATATGTATGCAGCCTTCCGCACATACATCAGAAGGGTGCAGATAAAAAAGGTAGGCGTCACCCGCCCCGGCTTCCCTGTGCGGCCTGCTGCCCTGCAAGGTTCCTTCCAGGGGACGCTTCCGCTCGGATAATCACGCAACGGTACTAAGGCCGCAAAGGACGCAGCCTAAGGACCGGCGTGCTTATAACGCCCCTTACAGGAATCCTTGCAGGGCAGCAGGCCGCACAGGGAAGCCGGGGCGGGTGACGCCTACCTTTTTTATCTACACCCACATCAGAACATAAGTTTGACATTGCTTCCCTTTGCTGTTATACTTATTACATCGGCAGTCTCTGGTGAACGGGTGCTGACCGTACAAAATATGGAAGCCTGACAAAAGTCACTTTTTTGATAAAAGTGGCTTTTTATTTTTCCCGCAAGGGAGAAGAAAGAGTAAGGGGTATCGAAATGGGAGATAACATCCCGAAAAAAGGATAATAAATGAAACCGGATTTGTTTTAGAAAGGATGTGTATGGATGGCAAAGGAAAGAGTTTTGATCGGCAGCCCGGTGCGGGAGAGAGCCTGTGTCCTGAGGGCGTTTTTGATTTCCCTGAAAAGTGTGGAGCATGAGGGATTTGATATAGATTATATTTTCATTGATGACAATGACAGTGAAGTTTCAGGGAAGCTTCTGGCAGACTTTAAAAGGGATGGCTCCTCGGTTACGGTTCTGCCGTCTGTGAAGGGAATTGCGGCGGAGGATTCGGCTTTACGGAAAGAAACACAGCTTGTACGCGTTGCCGGATACCGGAACCGGATTATCCGGTATGCCATGCAGAATGACTATGATGCCGTATTTCTTGTTGATTCCGATTTGATTGTGCATCCCGAACTGGTGGAATATTTAAGGGCGGCTAAAAAAGGGGTCATTTCGGAACTGTTTTGGGCGAAAAGCAATGCCGGGCATTCCTCCGGGCCAAATGCATGGCTTATGGAAGAGAGGGCGCCGAATTCGGATAAAAGAAACGCAGCTTTGTATAAAAAAGAAGCGGACCGCAGGAAACGCCAGTTTGCAGATCGTCTGAAGGTATCCGGAGTGTATGAGGCCGGAGGGCTGGGCAGCTGCACCTATATAGACAGGGCGTCTATGGAAGGAGGAATCCGTTTTGTTCCGGCCAGGGATCCGGCGCAGCAGGAGGAAGCCCTGTTTTTCTGTATCCGGTCCGGAAGTATGGATATTCCCCTTTTTGTGGATACGACATATCCGGCGTATCATATTCATGGAGAAAAGGATTTGGAGGGCGCTCTGGATTATATCCGGTCGAGCAGAGGAAATACGCTGCAGTTTCCTGTGAAACGGAAGCAGATCGGCAGGGGGGTGAACGGGAAAGCTAAATTACCGCCGCCGATACGCAAAGCGTCGGATCGAAAAGATGGAAATCGGGAATAAAAAGCGTTATAATAGGAAAAGAGTGAATTTGGCAGGCCACAGTCAAAAAGCGGTCTGCCGGATTTGATCATAACTGGCGAAAAAAGAAAGGGAAGGGCTATGATACGTACTTTTGACACCCACAAGATCAGAAAGACGACGGAGTTATCCTCTGCCTTATGGAATTTCCATACGTTGGGGGAAGAGGGAGAGGGCAGGGACTGCCTGGTTCCGGTTCCCGGCTGCTGGGAAACGTATCCGGACACGGTTTCATACCGGGGAAAGGCTGTTTATTCCAGGGAGTTTGAAGCAAAAGGCAATATCCGGCTGGAATTTAAAGGAGTGAGCCATACGGCATCGGTGCTGGTGGACGGGGAGCAGGCGGCTTCCCATTATAATGCCTATACGCCTTTCGACGCGGTAATAAAAGGGATCAGGCCGGGGACCCACCGGCTGGAGGTGATTGCGGATAACTCCTTCGGGCCGGATTCCGCCCTCCATGTACCGAATGATTACCAGTCTTATGGGGGCATCTCCCGCGGTGTGGTTTTGGAGGAACTGGAGGAGGCTTATATCTGCTGGATCCATGTGACCCCGTTCCTGAGAAAGGACGGCTGGTACGGCAAAGCGGAAATCTGTGTGAGGAACCTTTCCGGGGATGGATTTGAAGGGTCCCTTGCGGTGGAAATCGGCGGATATCCGTTTGCCGTGCTTCCGGCAGTTCTTGCGGGAGAAGAAACAAGATGTTTTACTACAGAGGAAGTGCCCTGCCCCTGGGCGGAATGCTGGTCGCCGGAAGCTCCGGTGCTGTATTCGGTTTCCGCGGTGCTCAGTACGAAACAGCGGGCTATTGATGATCTCATTGACCGGACAGGGTTCCGGGAGATCAGGACAGAGGGAAAGGATATTCTGCTCAACGGCCGCAGGCTGCGGATAAAAGGCTTCTGCCGACATGAGGATCATCCCCAGTTCGGCTGCGCCCTTCCTTTTACCGCCATGCAGTATGATCTGATGCTGGCTAAGGATATGGGCGCGAACTCCATCCGCACCGTGCATTACCCTAACGACGAGCTGTTTCTGGATCTGTGTGACGAGCAGGGGATCCTTGTATGGGAAGAAAACCATGCCAGGGGGCTTTCTGAAGAAAACATGCGCAACCCTCATTTTGAACAGCAGTGTGAGGATTGCATCCGGGAGATGATCACCGCACATTATAACCATCCTTCCATTTATATCTGGGGGATATTAAATGAGTGTGCAAGCGATACGGAATATGGCCGGGACTGCTATGCTTCCCAATATGCGCTGATAGCCGCCCTGGATCCCTTCCGTCCCCGTTCCTCCTCCAGCTGCCGTTTCAAGACAGATATCTGCCTGGGATTCCCGGAGGTAGTGTCCTATAATATTTATCCCAAATGGTATCATGATACATCTGTGGCGGATTATCTGGAAGATCTTTACCAGTGGGTACAGAGCGGATCGGAGGGCGCTGGAAAGCCGTTTTTGATCACGGAAATCGGAGCGGGGGCCATCTATGGCTACCGTACCCCTGCCTGTGTGAAATGGTCGGAGGAATACCAGGTCCGGGCGTTGAAGGAACAGCTTCAGGCAGTTCTTACCCGGGAAGGATGCAGCGGCCTTTACATCTGGCAGTTCTGTGACGTGCGCGTATGCGACAGCTGGTTCGGTTCGCGTCCCAGGACGATGAACAACAAAGGGATTGTGGATGAATACAGAAGGCCAAAGCTGGCCTATGAAACCGTAAAGGAAAGCTACCGCAGTTTCGGAAACTATTTTCAGGAGAAATAAGGAAATGGAGCAGACATTGGATATCACAAAACTGTGGGACAGGCTTGCCTCCTGTCCTGGTGTGGAGGCCATAGCGCTGGGAGGTTCCAGGGCTGCCGGAAATGCAGATGAGAAATCGGACTATGACGTCTATGTGTATGTATGCGGGGAGCTTACGGCCGGGGAAAGGGAACCCATATTGGCAGCCTACTGCGACCGTATGGAAATCGATAACCGCTATTGGGAAAGGGAAGATAACTGCCGTCTGAAAAATGGGGTAGATCTGGATATTATCTACCGCAGCCTCCCCGATTTTGAAAGGGGACTGCGATGGGTGGTAAAAGAAGGGAATGCATCCAATGGATATACCACCTGTATGTGGCATAATCTCAATACCTGCCGGATTCTGTATGACCGGGACGGGAGGCTGGCGGCCTTACAACAGGAATATGCAGTCCCCTATCCCAAAATCCTGAAGCATAACATTATCGAACGGAATCTGAAGCTGCTGGGCGGAGTCCTCCCTTCATATGATATGCAGATAAAGAAAGCGCGGCAGCGCGGGGATTTTGTGAGTGTTAACCATCGTACCGCCGCTTTCCTGGAGAGCTATTTTGACGTTATTTTTGCCCTGAACGAAAAGACCCACCCGGGAGAGAAAAAGCTGGTTTCCCTATGCCTGTCCCAGTGCCGCCTTCTTCCCGCCCATTTTGAGGAAAATCTGGATGGACTGTTTGCCCATCTGTTTGACGGGCAGGGGCAACGCTATATCGGGGATATGATCCGGGAGCTTAGGGAAATCTGTATACATTCTCCGACAATCTGATAATTTATATAGCCGGCATGTGCTGTCTGCGATGACCCGGAATTGCCTGATAGGACAGTTTGATAACTAAAAGGAGTCCTTTTCTTGCGAACTATAGGTTGAATCTGATAGAGGCTAATGAGATGGAGCCTCAGAACTTCAGGACAGACAGGGGGAACGCAGAGGAGAAAAAGGGGTGATAAACAATTTGCTGCATTAACTGAAAAACTGCTGACCGCTTCCCGGACAGAAGATTTATTGAGAGCGGCGAAAGACAGAGAATACAGGAAAAAACTCTATAGGGAATACGGACTGCTGTAGCATGGCGGTAAACGGGTTCTGTTGGATCATACAGTTCCATCGTAGTTACGTTATATCGGAAAAGTGAGGATTGCGGAGGATAATATCGTGGAAAAGGTACAATTTGTGTTGTTGGATAATTCGTTACGTGCAGAAGATTTTATACGATTAAAGGTAGCGGCAGGATTCATGGACAGACCTCTCAAACAGGCGGAAAAAGCGTTGGAAAATGGATTATTCAATGTTTCCGCATATAGTGAGGGAAAAGTGGTTGGAATGGGCCGCCTTGTGGGCGATGGGGCAATGTATTGGTATTTGCAGGAAATTATTGTCCTTCCGGAATACCAGGGAATGGGAATCGGAAAAAGTATTGTAAACAGGCTAATAGAATATATTAAAAGCACTGCGCTGCCGGGCACTGCAATAGAAGTGGGCTTAACCGCAGTAAAAGGGAAAGAGCAATTCTATGAAAAATTTGGTTTTTCCTGCGGTTCCTCCGGAATGAAAAAATGGATGGAAATAGATGCATAAGGCGGCATAAAAAAGAATATCCGCACTACTCCTGCCCGGTCCTGCGCTGCCGGTATTCTCTGGGAGATATTTGTTCGTACTTCCGGAAAAAGCGTGACAGATAATAAGCGTCGCAAAAATCCAGCTCTTCTGCAATCTGGCAGAGGGGCTGTTTTGTGGTCAGCATCCGTTTTTTAATTTCCTGGAGAAGAAGCTGTTCCATATAATCCTTTAACCCGATACCGGTATCCTGACGGAAGCTGCGGGACAGGATATGGCGGGGGATCCCGAGAGCCTGCGCTACCTGGGAAACGCGCAGCCCGGCGCTCAGGCGGGCGGTAATATAGTTCAGAACCGCATGCTGCCGGTAAAAGCCGGCATAGTCATTTCCATAGCTTTTTTCTCCAACCGCCTGTGCAAGGAACCCGGCTATCAGTTCCATAAACAGGGATTTCAACCGCAGAAGACAGGAGAGGGAGCCGTTTTGTGCAAAGGTAATCAGATTCTCCGGACAGCCGTCCGGACAGGGAGCATCCAGATAGTCCCTTAGCCCGTTGAAAATATCCACTCCCGGAAAAAGCTCCAGCTCAAAATGGATATAAAATTTCTGGATCTGAGAGGTGCAGACATAATTATACCTGGTGCCTGCCGGGATCAGATACATCCTTCCGGGCAGCAGGGGACAGCGGAGACCGTCCCGCTCAATAAAGGCATTTCCGCTTTGGATAAAATACAGCCGGTTGAAGGAGGATATCACATCATTAAAGCGCCAGCTTTTATCGCCATGGAATATCCCGTTTTCGACGATACGCAGATCCAGCCGGTTCAGGTCGGTGTTCAGCAGGGAAAAGGATTGGTTGCTCATTTCAAAAGTCCATCTTTCTGTTCCATAAAACAATGTACATTTCCATAGCAGCTATTATAATAGATTCCAGGTTGAAAATCCAGTGTATAAAGCGGTATGAGGAGGAAAAAGTGATGTCATATAAAGAAGGAATGGAAGCTATTTGTCTGGAAATGCCGGAAAAGGTACCCCGGACGGAATATTCCGCGGATTTCCACTGGGATCTGGTACGCCGGGTCACAGGCATGGAGGTGGATTCCAAAAGTCCATGCGAGGTGCAGTGCCGTGCGGCCAGTGCATTCCGCAGGGCATGGGATTATGGGTTTGTTTGGAATATACGCGTGGGGGCGGATGCCCTGGAACGGTGCAGGACACGCATGGGACATGCGGAATATGCTGCGGATGGAACGGATTACAGCAGCCGGGTGGAATGTCCCTTTGAGGATCCGGAAGAGGCATTTACGTTTTCACCGGAGGAAGTATACGGCAGTCTGGAGGAAGCAAAGCTGGTTGCCATGTATAATGAGGATTACCGCAGTAAAATGGAGATGACGCCGGATGCCGTCAATACGACGGGGGTGTATATCACCATGGTTTCCGGCCTTCTGGAAATCTTCGGCTGGGATATCCTGCTGATGGCCATGGGGATTGATGCAAAGGCCTTCGGGGAAACCGCAAACCGATATGGAAAATGGATACAGCAGTATTTCAATGCGCTTGCCCTGTGTGATGCGCCGGTGGTAAAGGTGCACGACGATATTACCTGGACATCGGGTGCCTTTGCACGACCTGACTGGTACCGGGAGTATATTTTTCCTAATTATAAACGGCTTTTTGCGCCTCTGCGGGAAGCCGGGAAGAAGATTATTTTCACTTCCGACGGGAATTATACGGAGTTTATTGATGATATTGCCGCCTGCGGGGTAAACGGTTTTGTGATGGAACCTACTACGGATATGAAGTATGTTGCGGAGAAATATGGAAAAACCCATTCCTTTATTGGGAATGCGGACACCAGGATTCTCCTGAGCGGCAGCAGGGAGGATATCTACAATGAGGTGAAGCGTTGTATGGATATCGGAAAGTCCTGTCCCGGCTTTTTCATGGCGGTGGGAAACCATATTCCGCCCAATACACCGGTGGAAAACTGCCTGTATTATAACGAAATCTTTGAGAAACTCAGAAAGCGTTAATCCCGTCCTGTGAAGCGTGCCTGCAGGGCAGGGACAGCCGTCCCATTCTCTGTTGAACGGCCGCCGGATAGCATAAGTCCGCTTCAGGTAAAACAGGTGACAGTGACGGCGGAGGGATGTATAATGATACATAACGGCAGCTGTTTTGGAGAGGAGAGGGACGATGGCTTTTTTCAGTGTTATTCTGCTTAATTTTATTTTTTGGATTCTGCTGGGGATTTTTGTCATAGGAGCGGCGGCTTTTCTCGTAAGCATTATTTTCGCAGTTTTGTATCTGAAAAGCAGAAAGCGCCCGGATCGTTTCCGCAGCAGAGGGATCAAAAAAATTGTTTCCATTGTCAGCGGGATCCTTGCCTTACTTATCTTTTGTTTTTTCGGAGTCCTGTATCTGCTTGTCAGCCGTCCGAAAACCGTTTCTGTGGAGACCGCCGCCGGAACGGCAGAGGTTCTTCAGTCGCAGGCGGATGATTTCGTAAAGGCTATACAGGCAGATGATACGGATCTTGTTGCCGGCATGCTGGCAGAGGCACCGGAATTAAATGGCTATATTACCCATGAGGGCTATAATCCGTTGGGGGCGGCAATCCGCTATGATTCTCCCCGGGTGGCAGCTTATCTGCTGGATGCGGGTGCTGATGTCAATCGGGTGGGAGGAGCCGGATCGGATACCGCCATAGCACTGGTGTGCAGCAGATCGATTAATTCGGTATTAAACGTGGATATGCTGAATCTGCTTCTGAACTATCAGCCTGATGTCTGCCGCAGCTATAATGTCATGCCGCCTGTACAATATGTGATAAGATATAGTGTGGAGGATAATATAATTAGTGAGGAGGATTTGCTGCTTTTGGAACGTTTCCTTCAAGCGGGTGCGGATTTGGCGGCGGAAAATGGTACGGGAAAGGATTCGGAAGAGTATTTACAATTCCTGCTGGATAAAAGCACGGTGCCGGAAGAACAGTCCGACAAACTACTTACGCTTTTACGTCGGTATAGAAAGTCAAATACCCCGCAGCAAGCTGACGGGGCATCAAACTTGTTACGCAGCGAGCGCAATACACTAAAGTGTATGGGTATTTGGTCTACGCTCCGCTTCGGTCGGTGCTAAACATGTGCCACCGGCACATAGCACCCCTCGCGGCAGCCGCCAAGTGGATGCACGAGTGCATCCGTTTGGCTCGTTGCCCGCGGGAAAAAGGATACATATAAAACAAAGTTTACGCCGCCGGCCGCTGGTTCTGCGGCGGGTGGAAAAGAAAGGATAAAGGAAAGATATGAATAAGAATGTTTTGATTGCAGGGGCTTCAAGGGGGCTGGGGTTATGCCTCACGAGAAAATATCTGGAGGAGGGATGTACGGTTTTCGCCGGTGCCAGGGAGGAAGCGGCTCCAGGGCTTCAGGAGCTGAAGGCAAGGTACGGTGACCTGCTGATACCCCTGCGGATGGATGTATCCGATACCCGGTCGGTAATAAACGCTGCCGCCGCGGCATCAGATTGTACGGATCATCTGGATATTATTATAAACAATGCGGGAATCCATTCAGATACTTCTTTTCTGGAACTGGAGGATACCGATCTGGATGACTGCCTGCCGGTTTATAATGTAAATGCGGTGGGGCCTCTCCGGGTGGTGAAGGCGTTTCTTCCCCTTCTGCTGAAGGGCAATTCCGGCCTGGCAGCCAATATTTCCTCCGAAAGCGGAAGTATCGGTACGGCAGGAAGGATTAAGGAATTTGATTACTGTATGTCCAAAGCGGCCCTGAATATGGGAACCAAGCTGCTTCACAACTATCTGAAGGATAAGGGCATAAGGGTCATCGCCGTCCACCCCGGCTGGATGCGTACGGATATGGGGGGACAGGCGGCGACCCAGGATCCTTACGAAACCGCTTGCCGTTTGACGGAATTGCTGGAGGATGTGAGGGAAGGACGTAACGACGCTGTCTTTATGGATCATAACGGCATCCAATTTCCCTGGTAAAATACGAAAATAAAAGCAGGCCGATCACAATTCCGGCGCAGCGGGAGAAGGAGAGCCTTCTTCGGCTGTGCCGGAATTTTTCTATTTCAGACCGTCGCTGAAGTTTTTTAAATCCTGCCTGACTTCATCCGTCAGCTGGTTGTAATCGATATTATCAACTGCACCCTGAAGGGTATACAGATGAACCAGGCAGACATTCGGAAAACGCAGCTTCATTCGCAGGAAAGCCTCCTTGCTCCCTGTCTGTATCAGTTCCTCCGCGGAACAGATGCCGACGGTTTTCAGCTTTTTTTCTATTTCTTTTCCTATGTTACGCATGGATGCCAGTTCTGTCATAATTTTCAAACCTCTCTGTTTTTTGCTATACCGGATTGTAATAACGCCAAGCAGCAGGATGCTGTTTGGCTGATGAATTGAATTCGTAACTGTTCAGTACCCTCACAGTTACTTGAATTCTATATATCCGACGATATTTTAGTATGATATCTCCTTAAATTATGATAATATCATAATATATGGCGACAAGTAAGTCAAGACAGGAGACAAGGCGATTAGGAACAGTGTTATCGTATTATTTACAGGAATGGAGGTACAGGCTGATGACCTATATATATCATTATCATTCACCCTTGGGCGGTATCACGCTTTCAAGCAATGGGACAGAGCTTACGGGCTTATGGTTTGACGGACAGAAATACTTTGGCGATACACTTCCGGAGAAACATGAGGAAAAGAACCTGCCCATATTTGAGGAGGCGGCCCGCTGGCTTGCCATTTATTTCAGCGGTAAGGACCCCGGTTTTACACCGCCGCTGTGTATGAATACAACCCCATTCCGTAAGGCAGTTTGGGAAATAATGCTGACAATTCCTTATGGGGAAACAATGACCTACGGGGAAATTGCAGACAGGCTTGCAAAGCAAAAAGGGCTGCCTAAAATGTCCGCACAGGCTGTGGGCGGCGCAGTAGGGCACAATTCCATTTCGCTGATGATTCCCTGCCACCGTGTGGTGGGGGCGAACGGAAGCCTCACAGGCTATGCGGGGGGCATAAATAAAAAGGTGCAGCTGCTTACCCTGGAGAAAGTGGATATGTCCCGGTTTTTTGTACCGGGGAAAGGAACGGCGTTATGATTGGTTCGGCAAATGCGGTGGTAATACGGAAGAGGAAATAGAAGCCCGCTGTCTGTATTCCCTGGGCGTACATTTAAAATGTCTGGCAAACAGCTCCGAAAAATAGCTCAGGTGGTTAAATCCGCAGTCAACGGCAATCTGTGTAATCGTCTTATCCGTGTTTTTGAGAAGATAGGAGCTCACCTCCAGGCGATAGGTGTTCATAAAATCAACCGGCGACTGCCGGAGATAATGCCTGAATATGCGGCAGCATTTGCTGCGGCATACCCCGCCGGAAGCGGCGATATCCTCCAGGGTTATCTTTTCGGAAAAATGCTGGTAAATATAGGATACCATATCTTTCTGCAGACGGATATCGGAGGCTTTGGGGTCTTCCTCCTCCGGCAGACAGCCCTGGGCAGGAAGAAAGACATTCCGCCACAGCAGATGCAGCAGTCCCGCAATTTCCAGTTCATAGCCGGTCTCCCCTTTGTCCTTAAGTGCGCAGATTTGATCCAAATAGGACAGGATAAGGGAAGCCTCTTTGTGGGAGGAATCCAGATACAGATATTCCAGCCGTCTGTTTTCCAATACCGGCTGCACATATTTGCGGTACAGCGGCTTGTTTGCGGATAATAAGGAAGGGTGGAACAGGACGCAGATAAACGTACAGTTTCGCTGGCTGACGGAATAGCCGTAATGCAGCTGTCTGGCATTCACCATAATTCCGTCCTTTTCTTTCAGCAGCACATTCCGCCCGTTTATATAATAATTCATTTCTCCCTTCAGTATCCGTATGAATTCTATATCCTCATGCCAGTGGCACAGGGCCTTTTTGCCGGGATAAAAGGATAACTCCCCGACTCGGATATAAAGGGGGATTCCTGTCGCGTCGTAATGAACGATTTCTGAAGTGTCCTGCATAATATCAACATCAATTTTTTCCATGGCACCCTCTTACGTACTGCTGGTACTCCATCTTGTCAGTAGCGTTTCCTGCTGGATGGAGGACTGGTTTACCGAATAAAAATACGATTGTTATACTAAAAAGCTATTATATTGCTATTATTTCAAAAAATCAAATACTATACTGAAAAAGATGGCGGCGAGTCTGCTGTCCGTTACTGATCACGGAGTGAACGGTAACTGCTTTCCGAAACCGTTCAGACAGGTCTGTACGGTAACACACTACAACTGCCGGGAGAAGATATGAAAAAAGAAAACAAGGTATTTTATAAGAAACTTCTTATTCTTGTAGTGCCTATCGCACTGCAGAATCTGATGTCTGCTATGGTAAGTGCGTCGGATGCGATCATGCTCAGCCTGCTGGATCAGGATTCCCTTTCAGCGGTTTCCCTGGCGACCCAGGTACAGTTTGTGCTGAGTCTTTTCTGGGCGGCGCTTACGATTGGGGGCACCATTCTGGCGGCACAGTATTGGGGGAAGAAGGATATCCAGTCGGTAGAGCGGATACTGGCAATTGTGCTGAAGTTATCCGTTTTGCTGTCCGCTCTGTTTTTTGTGGGAGCAATCGGTTTCCCGCGGCTGCTGATGCGGATATTTACAAATGACGATACGCTGGTTACACTTGGAGCCATATATCTGAAGGCGGTAAGCTGGTCCTATTTATTTGCCGGTGTTTCCCAGATGTATCTGTGTATTATGAAAAACAGCGGCAGGACGGGGAAAAGTACGGTTTTTGGTTCCATATCCATGGTAACAAATATCCTGTTGAACGCGGTCTTTATTTTCGGGCTTTTGGGTGCTCCGAAAATGGGAATCCAGGGTGCGGCTGTTGCTACGGTCATCGCAAGAGGACTGGAGCTGCTTCTTGTCTGCGCGGAAAGCGCAAAGAAGGACGTTGTGCGCATACGGTGGAAATATCTGAAGGACTCCAATTGCGTATTGCAAAAAGATTTTTGGCACTATACCTCGCCGGTTCTGGCAAATGAATTGGTGTGGGGATGCGGATTTACCATGTTTTCTGTTATTATGGGCCATTTGGGAAGCGATGCGGTAGCAGCCAATTCCATTGCCAATATTGTAAAAAACCTGGTGGCCTGTCTCTGCCTGGGCATCGGATCCGGAAGCGGTATCCTTGTGGGAAATGAACTGGGGGCCGGCGCGCTGGAGAGGGCAAAGGAATACGGGGGAAGGCTGTGCAGGCTGGCGGTACTCGCCGGAGCAGCGTCCGGCGCGCTGCTGCTCCTTTGCAGTCCCCTGATTTTGATGGCCTCCGGAAACCTGAGCCCGCAGGCCCGGGGATATCTGAAAGGTATGCTTATCATGTGCTCTTACTATATGATAGGAAAATCCGTCAATTCCACTGCGATAGCCGGAATCTTCTGTGCGGGCGGGGATACCAGATTTGGTTTCCTGTGCGATCTGATCACGATGTGGGTTATCATAGTCCCGCTCGGCATGGTTGCGGCGTTTGTGCTGAAGCTGCCTGTTCTGGCAGTATATTTTCTGCTGAATCTGGATGAGTTTGTAAAGCTGCCTGGGGTATACCTGCATTACAAAAAATACGGTTGGGTCAGGAACCTGACCAGAGATGAGATATAAAATAGGAACCTTATGCCGGTAGAAAATGGAGGGAAAAAAGTATGACAATGAAAGAAAGAATCGCAAACGGAAAATTATACACGGATTATTGCGAAGGGCTTCCGGAGGAAAGAAAGCTGTGCAAGAAGCGGATGAATGCTTTCAATGCGTCCGCTATGGAGGATTTGGACGGACGGATGGCGGCAATGACGGAACTGTTCGGCAGGGTGACCAATGCGTGGGTGGAACCGCCGTTTTATTGCTGCTATGGGACCCACATCACGATAGGAGAGGGAAGTTATCTGAATTTCAACTGCAATTTTGCAGACGACGGCAGAATTACCATCGGAAGGCGGGTTATGTTCGGGCCTGCTGTCACCATTGCTGCGGTGGGGCATCCTATCTGTCCGGATATGAGGGAGTATATGTATACGGCTCCTGTGACCATTGGGGATAACTGCTGGATCGGGGCGGGAGCCGTGATCTGCCCTGGTGTAACCATAGGTGACAACAGCGTGATCGGCGCCGGCAGCGTGGTGACCAGGGATATTCCGGCGAATTCTGTGGCAGTGGGGAATCCCTGCCGGGTGCTGCGGGAAATCAATGAGAGGGACAGGCTGTATTATTATAAGGACCGGGAAATCACGCAGCAGGATCTGGCGGAAGAGGCCAGCCTGCGTTAGCGTGTTTTCAAAACTCATTCCTGCAATCCGTCTGCCGCTTCCCTGAATTTTTCGGTCAGAATTCCCGTTGACCAGTCATACATTTCCATAGTCTCGTATTTCCGGTATTCGCATTCCAGGGCTACCAGCAGGGAGAGATAGATATCATACCACAGCGCCCTGCGCTGCTGGGAGGCGGTAAGGTGTTCCAGGCCGTAGCCCTTACGGAAATCGGAATTGTCTCCATAGGTACGGAAGCCTACCTCCATGAGGGGATCCGCCCAGAGACACCTTTCCCAGTCAATGATCCCGCTGACCCTGCCGTCTTTTACAAAAATATTGCCGTCCCAGCAATCCCAGTGGACCAGCCGGGGAACGGTTACCTCCCGGAATACCTCCTTATCCCTTTCCAGATAATCCCACAGTTTATCCGCCGGGATTTTTAAATCGATATTCCTGGCGCGCGCATCCTCCACGCCCAGCTTCAGCATGCTGCAGAAAACGGGGTACCATTCCGGCCCCTGAAACGCGGTCTGACCCGGATAACCGAAGCAGGGGCAGGTGATTTCATTGATCCGGTGCAGGATTGCACCCGTCTGGATATAGATATCCCGGATTTCCTGTTCTGTAAGGCTTTCTTTCAGGGAAAACAGGCTGGAACCTTCCAGCTTTTCCATGAAGAAATAGGGGGAAGGACAGAGCGTAAGGCTGTCATCAAAGCCCAAAATCTGTGCGGCCGGGATTCCGGGACGGGAAGCCGCCAGCTTCATGGCCTCCACCTCCGTCCACATGATATTCTTCTCATAAGACATAACCGGAACGTCCCTGGGAGGGGCTACCTTCAGGATAGTCTGCCGGCCGCTCTCTAAGGTGATTTCATAGGCTACATTAAAATACCCTTCTGTCAGTTCCCGGCAGCCGGCAAGCTCATCCGGGGCAAAAAATTTTGCGGTCATTTTCCGGATCATGTCGTCGCTCTGCCGGTTTTTCGTTAAGCTTTCCATAGTTTATCTCCTTGAAATTTGTGGCAGCTGTATACCGACCACGCTGCAGTCAGTATATCGCTGAGAATAAAGGCGTACCAGACAACATGTATGCTTCCGGCCATCCCCAGAAGGAAAAGCAGGGGAATCCGTATAGCAAAGATGCTGCCAAGTGACAGGAAAAGTACCTTTTTCCCCATGCCAAGGGCCTGGTAAAAGGCCTGCACCACAGGCAGGATACCCTTGAGACAGAAGGAAAGGCACAGGATACGCAGGGCCTGCCCACCGGTACGTTTGATACCCGCTTCATCGGTAAAAAGGCGGATCAGCCATTGGGAACCGGGATAGCAGAGGCATGTAAGAAGGAGGCCGTAGACAACGCCTGTGACCAGCGCATACGTCATGGTTTTCCGGATCCGGTCCTTACGCCTGCGCCCCCAGTCAAAGCCGATAACCGGCTGTATGCCCTGCATAATCCCGGAAAAGGGAGTGAGGAAAAAGGATTGCAGCCGTTCTATAACGGCAAAGCTGCCGATGGCCTGATTTCCTCCGGCCTGACCGAGCACATGGTTACAGACAACCACTGCCAGGCTGTTTCCCAGGTTGTTGAGAAAGGAGGGAAGCCCGATGGACAGGATTTCTTTCCCGATTAGCCGGTTCCACCGGATCTCCCTGAATCCGAGCCGGCAGGGAGTGGATTTCCGGAAGAAAAAATAGTACATACTGCTTCCTGCGGATATCACCTGTGCAAGGAAGGTAGCCCAGGCGGCGCCCCGGATCCCCATGGAAAAGACGAGGATAAAGAGGGGATCCAGCGCTAAATTCACCGTTACCGGGACTGCCCATTGCAGCATACTGTAGCCGATATCCCCCTCCGCCCGCATCACGCCTGAGAATCCGGTGCTGAATACGGTACCGAGCAGCAGGACAGTACCGTAATCCACCGCATAGGGCAGTATTTGCGGCGTACAGCCCAGGACCGTCAGCAAAGGCTTCAGGAACAGCAGGCCGGCGGCGGTGATGACGACGGAGCCGGCCAGCCACATCCAGATCATACAGCCTGCAACGGCTTTCCCTTCCCGGGAAGATCCTTCTCCCAGTTTCCTGGAAATCACAGATCCGGCGCCGGTTCCCAGGGTGGAGCTGATTCCGCCCACCAGTACCAGTACGGGGGAAAATATCCCGATTGCCCCGCTGGCCAGGCTTCCGGCTGTCCTGGATACAAAAAAAGTATCCGTCATGACATAAAAATTATAAAGCAGAATGGATAATGTGGTCTGCGAGCACATGGCGAGCATCAGCCTTGGCACCGAAGCTGTTTCCAGGCTGTTTGTGCGGGAAGCTTTTTTCATCCCATAGTCCTTTCCCTGAAACGTATGACGAGGAACCGTTCTTTCTTATTGTACAGGAAACAGAAGAGGAAATCCAGAAGAACCGTATCGCTGTGGCGGTAAACCGCAATAGTGCGGCCATCGCCTGAAAACCGAAATAATGTAAATGTTATCTTCAGTTTTGCCAATATACTTTACGGCGTATATTCATTATAATAAAAGAGAAAGCTGCCTCACGGCTTTGGTTGGGCAGATACATAAATAAGAGGAGGAGAGGGATATGCAGACAAGAGAAGCACTGCTGCAGCACAAAGAAATTGACGGGGAGATGCTGAAATCGGCCTATGAAAAGGCGGCAGAACTGATTCAAGCGGCAACTGCCGAATTTACGGACAAATTTCCGCCGTCCGCCAGCGTAAACCATTTTTACCGGCCGGGAAGCAATTATGAGTGGACGCCGGGATTCTGGACAGGCGAGGTGTGGCTGGCCTATGAAAAGACCGGGGAGGAAACGCTTAAGAAAACAGCGGAGATTGAAGTGGCGGACTTTTACAGGAGGATTAAGGAAAAAGACGGCGTGGATCATCATGACATGGGCTTTTTATACTGTCCCTCCTGCGTTGCGGCTTATAAGCTGACAGGGAATGAGATCGGAAAGGAAGCGGCGATCATGGCTGCGGATAATCTCATGACACGGTTCCATGAAAAGGGACAGTTTTTCCAGGCATGGGGGAAGCTGGGGGAGGAAAACAACTACCGCCTGATCATCGATTGTCTGTTGAATATGCCGCTGCTGTTCTGGGCCGGAGAGGTGACCGGGAATACGGAATATGCCGGAAAAGCGGAAGCACATATCAAGACAGCAATGAAAAATATTATCCGGGAGGATCATTCCACCTACCATACCTTTTTCTTTGATGTGAATACGGGAGAACCCAAGAAGGGGGTTACCCATCAGGGCTACCGCGACGGTTCCGCCTGGGCCAGGGGACAGGCATGGGGCATATATGGATCCGCCCTTGCTTATAAATTCCTTCGGGAGGAAGAATATGCCGATATTTTCTGCAAGGTAACGGACTATTTCCTGGAGCATCTGCCGGGGGATATGGTACCCTATTGGGATTTTGATTTCAGTGACGGCAGCGGGGAGCCGAGGGATTCTTCGGCAGCGGCCATCGCGGCCTGCGGTATGCTTGAGATGAGCAAATACCTTCCTGAAGAGAAGGCGGCTTATTATACGGGAATGGCAAAACGGCTTCTGTATGCGCTGGTGACGGAATGTGCGGTTACTGATCCGTCCCAGTCCAACGGCCTGCTTTTCCATGGAACCTACGCAAAGAGTTCTCCTTATAATACCTGCCCTAACAACGGCGTGGACGAATGTGTCATCTGGGGCGATTACTTTTATATGGAAGCGCTCACAAGGCTTTCCATGGACTGGAAACCTTACTGGTATTGATGCAAGTTTTCCGATAAAGAAAAAGGAGAAGAAACATGACGCTGGAACAAAATTTTGACAGGCCGGATTCCTGTTATTTTGTGCCGGAAGGCCGCGTTTCGGTAACGGACAGCCTGATAACCTTCCGGGGAAAACAGAATGCCGCATACCGGCTTTGCCAGCATGATTACCGTTATCAACGGCGGGGATCCGCTTACGGAACCGGCGCAGGTGCAGCTTCTGGAAACCCGGAGCCATACACGGCATGTAACATTGAGCGGGGAGGAGGCACAGGCCGTAAAGATTACGGCAGGCGGAAGGAGTTATGTGGTAATACTCTGCCATGACGAGGTATTCCACAGTTCAGATGCCGTCATTGCCGGATCGTGCTTCGGTACCGGAAATGTCTGTGTTTTCGATGTGGCCGGGGCAAAAGAGGGCGAACGGCTGTACGGCGGCGAAGTACTCCATGTATGAACCGGCAGAATGGCGGAAAATATGCTGTGAAAAAACAGCCTGAATATGAAAGAGGGACTATCGTCTCAGCAATGCTGGGACGTGGGTCCTCTTTTCTTTCTGTTTTTTTGCTCTAAACGGGTATAATTCCCCTTATCCCCAAAGTCCGGGCGCCTTGGGTCGCGGTCCGGCAGTATCGGCTTACAGCCCATGTATCGAGCACCCGTTTTACGGGTGGCGGCAGGAACCCAGGCCTTTCAGGTAATCAAAAATTGGATATTTATACTATTTTTAGTAAGGGTATTGTGATAAAATCAATTATATGTGGCTTGTTCCGGGCCTTGGGAGGTGCCGGTACAGTAAGACGGAGGCGGGCGGAAGGAAGAAAGCATTATGAGAAAGAACGGCAGGGCGTACCGAAAGCTTTATCTATCTTATGCATTCATTTTTTTGATTCCTATTACTATGGGGATTCTGTTTTATTTTTATGCGTACCGGGTGGCAAAGGAGCAGGCGGATGCTTCGAATTACAGCCTGATCCAGACGGTTAAAAATACGTGTGACAGGGAACTGGAATATTATGAAAATGCGCTGATCCAGCTGGCACTTAATAAAAATGTCCAGCAGCTGTCCGCGGTGCGGGGGGAATTCCGATCGGAAAATTCGTACCAGCTTTATCAGCTGCAGAATGAGATCTCAGATCTTCAGGTATCCATTAATAAAAAGGGAAATTTCTGCAAGGATATCATGGTGTACTTTAAAAACAGCAACAAGGTGGTCTCTTCCTTTGGAAATATGGATTTTCCCATGTATTGTGAATTGTATTGCTTTGAAGGGGATGAAGCTTCGGCGGAGAAGCTGAAAACACATTTGTCGGAGTATCATTTCCGTGATTCCATCCGCATGAATGCCAAGTGGACAGGCGGCCGGCCGGCCCTGCTTCTGACCATGACCAACCTGAAAGGGGATTTCGGGGAATCCTCCGCCATGATTGGTCTGTGGCTGGATTTGGATGTGCTCAACAGCAGTATTGAGCTGGCATCCTGGGAATCGGGACTGGACTGGGTCATTATCAACAGAGAAGACCAGATTATGAACCGCCCGGAGGGGTATTCCGGGATGGAAGTGCATTATGAGGAGCTGGCGGAGGATAGGGATCAGAAAACGGATTGGAATGGGGAGACGTATATCATGCGTACTGTATTTTCTACCGTTTTTGACTGGAAATATGTCCTTTTGATGCCGGAAAAAATGATCAGCGGTTCTGCCAGCAGGATGAAGAATATATTCCTGGCGGGTATTATGATCTGTCTGCTGACCGGCTTCTGGACGGCGTCGCGGATGACACAAATCAACTATAATCCGTTGAAGGTACTGCTGGAGGTATTCCGTAAACACGACGAGGAAAGCCCGGATGTGGACAATGAATATCTGTATCTGAAGGAAAAGGCCATGTCACTTCTGGAGGAACGGTCCGATTTTAAACAGATGGTGAGCAGGAGCCAGGAGGTGGTAAAGCAGTACTACCTCACCGATCTGCTGCTGAATTCCTATGATGAAAGCGACGACACCCCGGACAGGGAGATGATCTGCCGGAAGTTCCGGGAGGGCAGGAACCTGGTTCTGCTTTTTATGGTCAAGGATATACCTGACCGGGAGGACAGCCAGGAGGAATATATCCAGAAAAACAGTCTGCGGAAATTTATTATCGGCAATGTGTTCGGCGAGGGCCTGGGGGAGCGCTTTTTCCTGGAAAAGGTGGAGCTGGGGGATATGGTTGCCATGATCATACATATCGGAATGGAAGAGGGGCCTTACGAAGAGCAGCTGGCCGGGATCGCGGATACCATGCAGAAGTTTATCGCCGAAAACTTCAATTTCCGTGTGGCCGTTCTGGCAGGGGAGGCGCACAGAGGGCTTGAGGGGGTTCATCTGTCTTATATGGAAGCGCGGGAAGCGGAGGAATTCGTGTCTGTCCTCGATCCGGATTATATCAGCTATCGGGAAATCCGCAACAGCTCCCACAAAAAATATGATTATTCCACAGAGCAGGAGGAACGAATTATTGCCGCTGTGAAAAATCATAACGCACCCCTTGCCATTTCTTATATCAATAAAATCCTGGATGTAAATTTCCTGGAGATCAAGGCGTCACCGGAAATGCTTAAATGTCTTTTATTTGATCTGATGGGAACCGTCATAAAAGCGGCCTGGGAGGTAGGGGATGCTTCCGGTGAGAATCCGGGGCCGGATGGTATCTCCATGAAGCTGCCGCTTGAAAAAATAAGGGAAAAATTCGCCCGTTCCGTGGAAAACCTTTGCAGGATACCAGAAATCCAGGCAGGAGCCGGCGGACAGAATCAGCAGCTGTGCCAAAAAGTAAGGGAATATATTCAGGAGAACTTCACGAATCCGGATCTGAATATATCCCAGACCGGCCTTTATTTTCACATGACCCCTGCCTACCTGTCTTCCATTTACAAAAAAGATACCGGGGAAAGCCTTTTGAAGTTCATAAACCAGACCCGAATTGACGAGGCGGAGAAGCTTTTGGCGGATGGAATCAGTGTTGTGGAGGTGGCGGAGCGCGTCGGCTTCCGAGACAGCTCCACCTTCATCCGTATTTTCAAAAAGTTTACGGGGGCGACGCCCGGCCAGCTGAAAAGCGGCAGATAACTTTCCATAAAAAAGTATATTCATTTAATAAATCATCAAAAAAGGTTGATAAAATCATTCGATTTTGTCAACCTTTTTCATGTTTTGCCTATATGAAAAATAAAATATTGCCTATAAAATAACTAAAAAGACATGCAAATTGTATAAAATACAGACAACAGCATGCCTTTTGATAAGCAAGATAACGAATATCTTAAAAATCATGAAGGAGGAAGATTTATGAGAAGGAATCTGAAAAAGCCGGTTGCATTGCTCACGGTGGCACTGACGGCAGCATTCCTGCTGGCAGGATGCGGAGGATCTGCGGGGGAAAGCGCCAATGCGGATGCACAGGTAAAGGAAACAGGCAATGATGCGGCCGAGACAACAACGGGCGGTTCGGAGTCAGAAGGGAGCGCTTCGGCAGAAGAGGTATCTTATCCTCTGGCAGACGGCGGGACACTTACCTATTGGCTGCAGCTCAATCCCAATGTATCCGCCAACTTTACTAATTTAGGAGAAACGGAATTAGGAAAAGCATGGCAGGAGCAGACCGGTGTTACCGTGGAATTCCAGCATCCTGCATCCGGACAGGAAAAGGAACAGTTCAACCTGATTGTGGCGGACGGAAGCCTTCCTGATATTATGGAGTGGCAATGGGTGAAGCAGTATCCGGGCGGACCGGAAAAAGCCATTAAAGATGGTGTGATTATTCCTTTAAATGATATTTTTGACAAATACTGTCCGAATATCAAAAAATATCTGGCGGAAAATCCCGATGTGGATAAGATGATTAAAACAGACGACGGCAACTATTTTGCATTCCCCTTCATCCGCGGCGAGGATAAGCTGTGCTATACCGTGGGCGGCTTTATCCGCCAGGATTGGCTGGAAGAGCTGGGGCTGGAAGTTCCCACAACTGTCGACGAGTGGCATGAAGTGCTGACCGCATTTAAGGAGAAAAAAGGTGCGGAAGCTCCGCTTTGCTTTGACTGGACGAACTTTAAGGATTCCAATCCCATCGCTTTCGCCTTTGAAGTAGGCACGGCAAACGGGACACAGTTCATTCTGGATGATGAAGGAAAGGTTGCCTTTGCACCCGCCCAGGAGGGTTACAGAGATTATCTGATGACGCTGAACCAGTGGTATGAAGAAGGGCTGATTGACAGGGATATTGCTACCTTAAACGGTGATCAGGTGACTGCAAAAATGACAAGTGATAAAGCCGGTGCGTCTGTAGGCTGGGCGGCCAGCCGTATGCAGCTGTTCATGACGAGCGCGCAGCAGAGCAATCCCGATTATACTCTGGTTGCAACCCCTACCCCCACGACGGAAAAAGGAGCCACACCGGAATACGGCTATGTGGAGAACCAGTTCCCCGATGTTGCAGCGGCAATTACCTCCAGCTGTGAGAATGTAGAGCTGGCTGCGAAATTCCTGGATTACGGCTATTCCGAGGCCGGCCATAACCTGTTTAACTTCGGTACGGAAGGCGTTTCCTATGAAATGAAGAACGGAAAAGCGGTATATACGGATATCGTTACCAATAATCCCGACGGATGGCCGCTCGCACAGTCTCTGGCCAAATATATCCGCGCCAACTATAACGGACCTTTTATCCAGGATCTGAATTACCTTGAGCAGTATCTGCAGCTTCCTACCGTAAAAGAATGCCCCAGCGTATGGGCGGTGCCGGATGCCAGAAAGCATACCGTTCCCAATATCACCCCCACACAGGAGGAATCCAAAGAACTGGCTACCATTACCAACGAGCTTGGTACCTATGTATCTGAAATGTCCTTAAAATTCATCTTCGGTACGGAAAGTTTCGATAACTGGGATACCTATATCGAGACCCTGCAGGGAATGAAGCTGGACAGAGCGCTGGAAATAGAAAACGCGGCACTGGAACGCTACAATGCAAGATAGCACCGGTTGATACCGGAAAATATACGGCCGGGGGCGGTTGTGCAAACAGTCCCCGGCTGTTTTCAAACCGAGGGAAAGGATAGGAAAAATGAAGGGGAATTCGTTGGGCTACAGAATAAAAAAAGACTTCCAGCGGAACTGGTCTTTATATCTGCTGGTTCTGCCTGTTATTATATTCTATGCGATTTTCATGTATAAACCCATGTATGGCGCGATTATCGCATTTAAGGACTATACACCTGCAAAAGGCGTGTTCGGAAGCGAGTGGGTGGGACTGGAAAACTTCACCAGATTTTTCAGCAGCCCTTATTTCGGAAGGCTTTTGAGAAATACATTGCTGCTGAGTATATACAGCATTATTTTCGGTTTTCCGGCGCCTATTATACTGGCGCTGCTTCTGAATGAGGTAAAGGGCAGAAAATTTAAGAAGGTATCACAGACAATCACTTACCTTCCTCATTTTATCTCCCTGGTAGTGGCCTGTGGTATGATTAAGGATTTCTGTCTGACGACAGGGCTTTTTAATGATATCATCGCATTATTTGGAGGAACCAGGGTCCCGCTTTTGCAGGATCCGGCTTATTTTCGTTCCATTTATACGATTTCCAGCATTTGGCAGGAGGTTGGCTGGGGCTCCATCATCTATCTTTCCGCCCTGTCCGGCGTGGACAGCCAGCTGTATGAAGCCGCTTCCATCGACGGCGCCGGAAAATGGAAACAGCTGCTTCATGTAACACTGCCCGGAATTGCGCCCACCATCATCATTATGCTGATTCTGCGCATGGGGTCCCTGATGAGCATGGGCTATGAAAAGACAATCCTGCTGTACAATCCGTCTACCTATGAGACTGCGGATATTATTTCTTCCTATGTATACCGGGCAGGTCTGATTGAACAGGACTGGAGCTATTCCACGGCAATCGGTCTGTTTAACTCTGTAATTAACTGTGTCCTGTTGTTTGTTACCAACCAAATATCCAAAAGAACAACAGAAAGCAGCTTGTGGTAAGGGGGGAATAAAATGAAAGTTAAAATATCTCGCGGTGAGAAACTATTCCAGGTTGTGAATTATTTTATCCTGTCGCTCATAGTACTGGTATGCCTTTACCCCATGTGGCATGTGGCTATGGCCTCCTTCAGCAACAGCACAGAGCTGATGGCCCATTCCGGTTTTTTGTTGAAACCGATGGGATTCAACCTGCAGGCCTATGTCAAAGTGTTCCAGAATCCAATGATTCTGAAAGGCTATGCAAATACATTGTTTATCCTGATCGTAGGTGTTATACTGGATTTGATTATGACGGCTCTTGCTGCCTATTTCTTTTCCAGAAAAGATGTGATGTTTAAGAAACCGCTGATGCTGTTAATCCTGTTCACCATGTTTTTCTCAGGAGGTATGATCCCATTTTACCTAACCCTGAAGGATATGCATATGATTAACAGCAGGTGGGGGCTGATTATTCCTTTTATGATCAGTACATATAACATGATCATCCTGAGAACCTCCTTTGAGTCCATCCCCGACAGTCTGACGGAAGCGGCGAAAATCGACGGAGCGGGGCATATAACGATTCTGTTCCGCATCATTCTGCCGCTGTCTAAGGCGATCATGGCGGTTATGGTTCTTTACTATGGCGTGTCCATATGGAACGGATGGTTCTGGGCATCCACGATTCTGCGGGACAGGGAGCTGTATCCGCTGCAGGTCATCCTGCGGGAAATCCTGATATCCAACGATATCCAGGCGATGAACGGAGGTGCGGGCGGGGACGCCGAAGCAATTGCGCAGAGTATCAAATATGCCACGATCATGGTGGCTACCGTGCCGATCCTTTTCGTGTATCCGTTCCTGCAGAAATATTTTACCAAGGGCGTGATGATCGGAGCCGTCAAAGAATAAGAGGTGGACCAAGGAGGAAAATCCTCTGCTCGTCAGAGGACAAATTTCTAAAGAAATTGCATTTTGCTCCGCAAAAAGAGGAGGATTTGGGGATGATAACAGCAGAAGCATCCGGGATTATACTGTATTTGGATGAAACGACGCTGCATATGGGCGTCAGGGCCGGGGCTGCGGATTGGAAATGGGCGGATAGCTTCCGTCCTGTCATTGATACGGGGGAGGAAGCGCTGGATTTTACACGCTGGCAGGAAACGGTGCATGAGCCGTTTGTTTCCGGAGTGGGGAAAGGAATCCGCTCCTCTTACCGGAGGCTGGATGGAAAGGAAGATTCCTATTCCTTTGAAACAGCTGTCTGGGTGGAAACGATGGAAGAGGATGGCGGCCGCTGTTCCGAAGGCGGGGCCAAGCTGTATGGAAGGGTTCATTTTGAATGGATTCCTATCTGCGAAGAAGGGCTGTCCGTTAAGGAAGTAAGATGGCCCGGCTGTATGGACTTTGAAGAACCGTCTTTCGGCTGGCAGACGCTTGTCAATGAGGGGCAGGGCCTGCTGATACCCAATAACTGGGACACGCAGATGGGTGCGCTTTCCTTTAACGGAAGGTTCCTCACCGCCGGAGGCTACATGCCCTGGTACGGGCAAATCAGGGAGCGTTCCGGCTATATTGCCATTGCGTCTACGCCGTGGAATGGGGGCGCCTGGCTGGAACATCCGGCGGGAGGCCCTTATACCCATATCGGAACCTGGTGGGAGCCGAGCCTTGGAAAAATGGATTATAAACGCTGCATGGAGTATGTGTTTGCAGATAACTGTGATTATAACGACCTTTGTAAAATATACAGAAGCTATGGGAAGGATACCGGGCTTCTTGTGACCCTTGCGGAAAAAGCGGCAAGGGTTCCTGCCGTAAAGGAATTGGCGGGCTGCTGCATTATGCACTGCGGCATCAAGACCAATGTGAATCCGGAATCGGATTTCTTTGACAAAGAGGATCCGGATAAAAACAACCATATCACCCCTTTTTCCGTGCGGGAAAAACAGCTGGAAAACCTGCACAGGATGGGAGTGGAAAAGCTTTACCTGCATCTGGACGGCTGGGCACAGCCCGGATACGATAATAAGCACCCGGACTACCGGGGTGCCTGCCGGGAAGCCGGCGGCTGGGAGGGGATGAAGAGCCTGGCGGATACCGCGCATCGCTGCGGATTTTTATTCGGTATCCATGATCAGTACAGGGATTATTATCTGGATGCCAAAACCTATGACGAGGAATATGCCACCCGGCTGCCGGACGGCTCGATCCCGGTACATAAGAGATGGGCGGGAGGCCCGCAGACCTATCTGTGCGGCACCCAGGCACCTTATTATGTCAAACGTAATTTTCAGGATCTGTTCCGCCATGGCATCGGGCTGGACGGAGCCTATCTGGATGTGTTTACCTGCAATGAAGGGGATGAATGCAGCAATCCCAGGCACCGGATGACAAGACAGGAATGCTATGAATTTAGAAAACACTGTTTTGACTGGCTGCTGGCAAGAGGGATTCTAACCAGCTCGGAGGAGGTATCCGACTGGAGCATGCAGAGCCTGGTTTTCTGCCATTACGCGCCCTATTCTTTTATGCTTAAAAAGCCGGGTACGCCCCGGGAAGGAATTCCGGTGCCCTTGTTCAACCTGGTATATCATGACTGTGTGCTGGAGCCGTGGATGATGGACCGGCCGGAATCCGGGGAGGATTTGATGGGCTACGCGCTTCTCAATGGCGGGATGCCCTATCTGATCCGGGACGGTGCATATGAAAATACGGACGGCTCGTTTACCGACAGTTCCGGCATGGGGATTGAAGAAATGATAGCCCGCTGTAAGGTGGTACAGGCCCTTCATGAAAATGTGGCATTTTGTGAAATGACCCGGCACGAGCTTCTGGATGGGGAAGGAAAGAAACAGCGGACCCTGTTTTCGGACGGGACCTGTGTGACGGTGGATTTGGCGGCCGGGGAGTATGATATCTCGGCCCGGCTGCCGTGAGGGGGCAAAGCGGAGAGCAGCTCAAATGCTTCCGGATTGTCATTTCCTTTGCGGTTACGGCGTTTCAAGGTTGATGCCCCGTTGCCTGCGGCGGGGTATTTGACCGGGCTGACCGCAGCCTTTCCATCTGCCGGTGCAGATAATCCTGATAGACTGTTAAATCAGCTGTTTTTTCTTCCTTTTCCATCACAGAAAGCAGCTGAAGGGCCCGATCCATTTCGGACAGCGCCGCCGGAATATCACCTGCTTCCTCCCGGCATTCTGCGGTTTTTACCATCATTTGCAGCATATTTTCAAACGAAATCCATTTCTGCTTCTCCGCCGCTTCCCGTTTGGTTTTTCCGGTCAGAAGAAACGCCATTTCCGTCAGTTTTGTGAAAGTGATTTCCGGAAGCTGCTCAATGGCGGCCAAAGCGCTTATGTCATCCCCTTTTGCGTGGCAGGCGTAGGCCAGAAAACGGAGGGCATCATATTTTATGGCAGGATTATCCGTCCGTTCCGCCAGCCTGCCAGCCACAGAAATTGTTTCCTCCGGGTTTTCCGTATAATTCATGACATATAGAAGGTGGTGCAGCAAAGTATCATGATACGGATATTTTTGCAATCCTTCTTCAAGAAGCTTCCGGCTTTTTATAGGATCTGTTTCCCGATATTTACAGGCTTCCCGGCATATTTCATCTATATTCTGCCGGATCTCCTCCTGACGGAAGGTGAAGAGCTCGTCAATGGAGATCTGGAAATAACCGGCCAGGGCGGGAACCAGGGTGATATCGGGAAGGGCAATGCCGTTTTCCCATTTACTCACCGCCTGGAAGGATACGCCAATGCGGTCTGCAAGCTGCTCCTGAGTGATGCCGCGCTCCCTGCGTAAATCTCTGATTTTGTTTCCGATAGACAGCTTCATCCGTTTTCCTCTTTTCTTGTTAACGGGAATGCTCTTTCTGTGATACAGTATAGCGCGGGCGGGGAAACAGGACAATAGCCGCTTGCGTGATCCGGACTCTACCGACAGTTGAAACCGTCGTTCAGCGTATCAGCGATACTGCAGTTATCCTGCTCCCGTTCCAGGATATCCTTCAGCAGCTGTATCTGCTCTTTTCTAAGTGCCGGAGTTGATGCGCCGTAGGCGGCGCCCTGGTTATAGTGTAGTGTATTCCCCTTCCCAGGAATGGTTTTATCCCGGAAGCGGGAGAGGGATTCGTAAATGACTTTATAGTTATCAGCCAGTTTAGTAAGCTGCCCGTGGGCAGATTCTGGCAGCAGAGGGAGGGAATCGCGGAGATAGCCCGCGGCTGAACGGCGGGCATCAATCAGGTTGACAAGCATATTGTCATTGACGCTGAGACGGCGTTCGGCATTTTCCCTGTCTGCAGTGATATCGAACCGGGAGTCTTCCGACAGACTCCGGATCCAGGCTTCATACGCATGCTTCCCCTGATAGTAGCCTCTGCTTTTTTCTGCCCGGAAGGATTCGGAAAGGATACGCAGAGAGGTTTTTACGCTTTCGCAGGGAGATGATTTTTCTGTTTCCGGCCCAAAATGTATGATTAAAAAGGGCCAGAAATCATTAACAAGGTAGCCGCCCCTCTCCTCAAAGGTTATCTGCTTGTCTTGGCAGTCCTCCTTTTCCCACTTCTCAAAGATTTCTGAATCAAAATAGGTACGGCAGAGAAAGGTACGCCCGTTATCCAGATATCCTGTTATCAGTCCCCATTCGGGGGCTACCCGTAAATTTATGGCGGGAACCGGTTTTCCGTCACGGATATCCTGCATGATTGCATAGCGTTCTTTTTTTCTCTGTTCCTTTTCAAGACGGTTGGCCCAGACTGGCGTAAGCCCGAGAGCATGAAAGAGAGGCACGGCATAATCAAAGGCCACAAGGGCATCGGTACAGCTGAAATCCCAAATGTCCGTGAAACATATCCGGTAGCAGGCACCGCTCATTCCCATGATCTGCTCGTAGGAACAGGGCTTGCCCATAAAGGTGAGAGCCGCGTGGAGTGCGCCGGCCCAGGTGCAATCCTTTTGCATCCCCCAGGCTAAAGGCATGATATCAGGCAAGATACATTTTGAGGTATCCTTCAGCCGCAGCAAGGTGTGCCCGCCGTTGTATTGCAGACTGTTATTTTCCGCACAGCTGATGGTATGGATACCGCTGCTGTTGAGATATACCAGCGTCAGGTATTCTTCCTCATCATTGGAGGTGCTGCTGGGAAAGATTTCGTGGTTTACAGGAATTTCCTCCCAGCCGAAATAGGCACAGTGTCTGATTTTGGACAGGGCAGAGGTATATTCCTTTTCATTTCCGTAATAGGCGCCGATGAAACGCATTTTTTCAGGCGAATCCGTTTCAAAAGATTCTTTCTTATCACCGATCGTTATATGCAGTGTTTCCTGCTGCAGGGCGTAGGTGAAAAAGATTCCGTTGGGTGTTTGATATTTTACCGTCAGAAGTTTCAGGCGTCCGCTTTTTAGTTCCGCGGGCAGCGAGCCAAACGGATAGACAACCGGAACATGC
Organism: Lachnospiraceae bacterium; assembly: GCA_022845955.1. Classification (GTDB taxonomy): domain Bacteria; phylum Bacillota; class Clostridia; order Lachnospirales; family Lachnospiraceae; genus Eisenbergiella. The sequence goes on along the minus strand of AP025576.1, from coordinate 4,312,050 downwards.
AGTTCATTGTCACGTACCAGGGAATCGATAAGGCCGGTTACTGGGATTTGAGTGCAGCCATCGGTATATACCGCCTCCAGGATAAAAAGGGCACGGGGCACAAGAAGGCTGTCAATGCTGCAGCCAAGAGTAGCTGCCAAAGCCGGCAAAAGGGAAGTTTCCGGCAGGCATTTGCCATTCTCCCATTTGGAAACTGCCTGAGGGCTTACATCAAGAAGTGCCGCGAGATTTTCCCCCGTGAGCCCTTTCTCTTTACGAAGAAGGGCGATTCTTTTTCCTGTTTTTTCTGTGTCTGTCATAAGAATACCTCCATAAGAATATATCGGATCGGCGCCGTACCTGTATTGTATAAAAAGCGCGGGAGGATTGCCATACTTTTTCCCTTAAGATGCAGTAAAAGAGATCAACCTCAAGTTTAGCGGGGATACCCTCCGGCAATAATTACTTTGGATTCTGATAGTTCTGGTATGTTCACAAATAATTCTCTTGAAATTTCTTCTGTCTCCACATCTGGCGGTACCAATTCATCTCCTTCAAACATCGTTACAGCCAATCGTTCTACAGGGATATGAAGATAAGCAGTCAGAAACTCAAAGCTCATGGCAATAGCTTCCTGTTTAAAATAATCTCCTAATGACCAGTTTCGCAACATCTCAAAGAAAGTACAATGAGTATCGTCTCCTACTTCGTCGATATCCTCTGTTCTGGCACACTTCTGTATATTTGTAAGCCGCTTTCCGCTCGGATGCTTCTCGCCCAGTAAATAGGGTACCAACGGATGCATTCCTGCGGTGGTAAATAACACAGTCGGGTCATTCTCCGGGAGAAGAGACGCTGATGCGATTTCCTTATGCCCCCTTTCTTTAAAAAAGTTTACGTACATTGTTCTCAATTCATTGCTGTCATGTTTCCTTCTCCTTTCTGACATTTCTCCAAATAGGCGTTTGCGAAACGCCAGAACCCGCATAAATGCGGGATTCTTTTTCTACAAAATAAAACATCTCCTCAATGGTTTGTGGTAAAATAGAATTGCTGAGAAACTATTAACCAATCCACCAAAAAGGAGATGTACTTACATGATAACACATAAACAGCTCTCTTTGGCAGATATTTTTACCGATTGCCAAAATAAATTTGATAACGATAAGTATGAGTTTCTTTCGCTTCTTGATGAAACCATTAAACTTGATGAAATTGTTCCGGTGTCCTTTGTTTCTCATTTTCATGCTGCCACCGGCAGACCCCGCAGGCATCTTCTTTATCCCATGCTTAAGGCTCTGTTATTGCAGCTTATTTTCTCTATCCCAACCATATCCCTCCTGATTATTTTTCTAATGTATTCTCACGAATTACGGGATTTCTGTGGGTTTGATGTTGTTCCGGATGCTTCTAAATTCACCCGCTTTAAACAGGATTTCCTTCCGGACTTACTATCCATGTTTGACAGGCTTGTTGACCTGACCGAATCGATTTGCCAGAAGATTGATGCAAAAAAAGCATCTATGCTATTGTTTGATACCTCTGGTATTGAAGCATGGGTAACGGAAAACAACCCCAAATATGCCAATTCCATTATCAGGCAGCTCAAAGCTTTTAAGAAAGCAAAAAAGCTGGATGATTCCTATGACCCTTATAAAGCCGCTTATGCCTCCATGCCTTCCCATGCCGCCTCCAATCCGGCTATCCAGCAGATGTATATCAACGGGCATTTCTGCTATGCCTATAAATTCGGCATTATCACGAATGGGCTTGGCATTGTCAGGGATGTCACTTTTTACAACAAGGACTTTCTTAAGGCACGCCCGGATATCCTTGTGGAAAAGAAATCGGATTCTCCGGATGAGGATAAGAGCCTTGCAGATTCCAAAGCTTTGATCCCTGTATTAGAGGATTTTTTTCTAAAACACCCTCTAATCAATCCCAAAACCTTCCTCGGTGACGCGGCTTTTGATTCTATTGCGATCTACAAATACCTTCTTCAGGAAACGTCTTTTGAAAAGGCTTTTATCCCGCTCAATGGAAGACTTTCCCTGCCGGAATCGGACTGTCCACTGAATGCAGAGGGCATCCCCTGCTGTCCCAAAGATCCCTCCCTTCCTATGAAAAGAGAAGGAAGCAAAACGCATCTGCGCTGTGGACTCCCTACCATGAAGTTTGTATGCCCAAAAATGAAATGGGAATACAACAAACAAGATAAGTCCAAACGGCGTGTCTGCCATTGTGAAGACCCATGCACAGCTTCTTCCTGTGGCAGGATGTTCTATATCTATCCGGAAAAGGATCTGCGTGCCTATCCGGGCACTGCACGCGGAACACAAGAATGGGACAGCACATATAAGATACGTGTCAATGTGGAAAAATCCATTAACCACTTCAAAGACAGTTTTTGCGTTGCCGGGAGGAAGACCCAAAATGAGAAAACGCTGCATGCCGACTTACTGCTTGCCGGGATTACCCAGCTGATCACTGTAATGGTAGCTGATAAAATCCATAAGCATCAATACATCCGAAGTTTGAAACCTCTGATTGCTTAATGGCAGATATTCTATTCCTTCCTTTTGGCAGGTGTTCACAGCTGCCTTATTTTGTTACCATAAAAACCTGTTTTCTGCATCAACCTCCCCCAAACCCGGCCTTGCCGAGGTTTATCCTTATCGGAATCAAGATTGGAACCTCGTTTCGCAATTACCTAATTTCTCCAAAACAAAAAGCCCTAAGCTGATATAATATCAACTTAGGGCGAACTTTCATGTCCGTGTTACCACCTAATTTCAGATGTCTCTGCGCTCTGCACCCATTCATTTATTTATTTTTCCAGCTCCATCAGCACCGGAATCGGTGCTGAAGCCCATGCATGGCATAAGCTGGTATTCCACTTCTGATCCTTGCCCCATGCTTCATAAGCAGTAGTGGCGCCCTCCGACAGCATTTGAAACCAGGAATACCCGCTTTTATTTACGATCAGATCATAAGCCGCTTTTGGATATCCCAATCGAATCAGTCCATAGAGCACAAAATAAGATACATACACACCGCAGCGTAAGCCTCTTTTCATGATAAATTCTACAATCTTATTTTCCCTTGGCGCTAAATCGAAAAAGGCCGCAAAGGCATTCGCATGGAGGGAACTGTGTTTACTTATTGTAGAATCTACAAATAGCCCGGTTTTTTCATCAAAGAAGCTTTCTATAAATTGCTGTTTTAACCGTTCTGTTTCCGGGGGTTCTGAATCGGGGATATCTGAACTACCGGGCAGCCGTAAAAGTTTCCGTAATTCTTCCATGCACTGTTTCATTCCTATATATAAAGCATTTATGACATTATGACAGCCCTTTCCGATAGGGGCCTGGGGCAAAGCGAAATCATAATTATCGCGCAGATTCTCCGGCCAGTCTACAAGGTTCCATTTAGTGTTAACCTGTTCCAGCATGCCAAGATCGTTTTTAAACGGTTCAAAATACCTTTCGACACCTTCCGCTGCCGGATAAAGGTTTTTCAGAAAATCCATGTCCTTTGTAAAATGGTAATACATAAGAAGCTGATACGGATAGAGCAAGGAATAATCTGCAATTTCCTGCATGAAACTTCCTGGTGCCACAGCCATCATTCCCTTGCAGATTGCTGTGGAATGTGCGAAATCCATAAGAGCCTTTTTAAACAGCTTCGTATCACCTGTAAGGCAATATAATGCATGTGCAGTCACGGTCAAGTCACCCAGATACTGTCCTTTTTCGCGGCTGGGACAGTCCAAAAAACCTTCCTGACAACAATTTCTTACCGCGTTTTTACAAATCACCCAGATTTGCTGTACCAATGGATCCTCCGTGTGAAAACGGCATGTACTGTCATCAAAAGGATAATGTCTGAAACGGACTTTAAAATCCTTCATAGAAACCTTTGCCACTGTTATAAGCTGCACATATCGAAAGCATTTATATTCAAAGGTTTCCAGTTCATTGCTGCCGACAGCCAGAACGAGACGATCCTCATAACAACAGTTACATCTCATTTGATACCGCACCATGGCATCATACGCAGCAGTTTTATCAATCGCTATCTTTGTATCAGGGGAAAGCAGTTCCTCTCCATAGCGAATGACAACTTCATCTCCAGCGTGACCTGTAATTTTCATATGGAAAGTTCCTGTTAATTCCTCTCCAAAATCCAAAAGATATCCATCTGAAAGCTTTTTTATCAGAACCGGTTTCCGTTCTTCCACCACCACATTATCACATGGCTGCGGAAGAAATACATGGTCATCATCCTTGCAGATAACCGCCATATCCCAATCAGAATCATCAAAGCCAACCATTTTCCACGCAGAAAGCTTTTTGCGGTTATCAATGATTTCATTAAACTGCGTATCATATCCTATCGTCTTGCTATAGCCGTATTCCTCCATAGCTCTGCATTTCCAGTTATTATCCAGCAGCTGTACACCATCCGCCCATAGATCGGCAATCATGCCCTGTCTGTAGTCGCCGCTGTTATAGGCCCGATTGACCAGTCCCTGATAATAGACATGAACAGCAATAACGTTTTCGCCCGTTTGCAGATAGTCCGTGATATCCACCTGATTATAATAATAGCAAAATGCGTAAGAATTGGCAGGACCCTGGGTAATATAAAAACCATTTACATAAAGAATGTAATGATCATCTCCTGAAATATGTAGAACAGCTTTTTTTACTTGTTTGGGGAGGTTAAAGGTTTTACGGAACATGGTGTGGCTGTTTTTTAAGTCTTCCCGGTGTTCAGGAAGCCGAAAAGAAGAATCCCATTCCCTGTGAAGCAGCGCAAGCGGTTTTAACGATTGAAATGGGGGACTGCATACCCACATGTTGTTCCATTCTTTTTCCTTATTACTCATACAAAAATTCCTCTATAGCCAGCTTTTTGAAGTTTATTTGCTCTTATTTACCGGTGCGTCTCCTACGGAATTTCTCTCGATCAGATTGCAGGAAAGCTGCTGGTCCAAATCCACATCCTCACCGGAAAGTATACTCAGCAGGGACTGTGCGGCCAGTTCTCCTATATCATAGAGCGGAATATGAAGCGTGGTTATGGAAGGGAAGCTGTACGCAGAGCAGCTTCTGTCATCGAAGCCGATAACGGACAGCTCTTCCGGGACATTTATTTTAAGGCGGCGGGCCGCTGCTATGACGGCACAGGCCATAGGATCGTTCATGGCAAAGATGGCGGTGGGGCGATCCGGCATGGAAAGAAGCCGGCCGGCCTGTTCGTATGCCAAATCATAGCTCCAGTCTCCGGCAGTGATGAAGGACGGAGGAAGAGAGAGCCTGGCATCGACCATAGCGGCTCTAAATCCCATAATGCGCTGATGGACAAATTCCTGATCCAGACTTCCGGTTATGGTGGAGATACGTTTGTGACCGTGGCGGATCAGATATTGAACTGCCATTTTGGCGGCGCTGAAGTTATCATAAGTGACCGTATGATCATCAGGAGAGGCTGTGCAGTAAGCAAACACAACGGGGGATTGGATTACATGGCGGATATGGCTTACATTACCGGAGTTTGCCCCCACATATATGATGCCCCTTGCTCTGGAGGCCTCCAACAGATTCAGGCTGGAGTGCAGCAGCGCCGTGTCGTATTCGGAATGACTGTAGGAGCGCAGGTTACAGAGGGTGACGGTATAGCCATGAAGGTCAAAATAGGCACATATGGCATCAATAATCGGTGGAGTATTAAAAGAAGATACTTCTTCTGCGATGACACCAATGGAATTGTAGTTGTTGGTTTTCAGACTTTTAGCCATGAAGTTCGGAACATAATTCAGCTCCTTCAGAGCCTTCCGCACTTTGGAAGCAGTATCGGGAGATACCTTCTTTGTCTGATTGATTACATTGGAAACAGTGGCTATGGAAACACCGGCCCGCTCGGCGACATCACGAATCGTAATCATGTAAAACCTCCCCAAGAATTAGTTTAAACGGTTGGGCTGCCTATATTGTAACAGAATAAAACGTTTAATACAAGGAAAGCGCATTATTTTAACGTTTTAAAAATTTTATACAGTTTTAAACTGGATAAATTGTATAAAATTAACAAATAATTTAAAGATATGAGGACGATGTTGACAAAACAGTGATGCAATTATATACTTCATCAAAGATAAACGTTTAAATAAGTCTAAGAAATTAAAGGCTATTATAGTTTATTGAATTTTTACTGAAATATAAACAAAATTTATGAGAATATGCCATAAAAAGGAGCATATATGTCAAAAGTGAACAGAATGTTTGTGAAGAGAAGAGGAGGGTATCATGGAAAAAGCGAAAAAAACACTTGTCCGGGCATGGAATTATAAATGGATCTATCTGATGCTTTTACCTGTAGTCATTTATTTTATTGTGTTCCGGTATGCACCGATGTACGGCATTACCATTGCATTTAAAAACTACAATATTTTTAAGGGAATTTCCGAAAGTCCCTGGGTTGGATTTGAGATTTTTGAAAAAATCTTCGCAAATAAGAATTTCTGGTCAGCCATTAAAAATACGTTTATCCTGAATCTGGCATCGCTTGCAGTCAGTTTTCCGCTGACTATTATCGTATCTTTGATGCTGAATGAACTGGGACATGCGAAATTCAAAAAGATAACGCAGTCAATCCTTTACCTGCCGCATTTCATATCATGGGTAGTTGTTGCAGGAATCGCAACGAACATGTTTGCTCTGCAGGATGGAACGATCAATATGGTTCTGCAGAGACTGGGATTGGATTCGATACCGTTTTTGAGTGATAACGGATGGTGGATTTTTACCTATATCGCATGTAATGTCTGGAAAGAAATAGGATGGGGGACAATCATATATCTGGCAGCGCTTACCGGAGTTGATGAAAGCCTGTATGAGGCGGCTTATCTGGATGGGGCAAGCAAGTTCCAGCGCCTGATTTATATCACCCTGCCGAGCATTAAATCGGTTATAGTGACCATGCTGATCCTTTCCCTGTCCAAGATGATGTCAATCGGACTGGATGCCCCTCTGCTTCTGGGAAACAGCAAGGTCATGGGAGTATCGGAGGTAATCAGTACTTATACATACAGAATCGGTATTGAGAAGGCATTATACAGTGATTCGACAGCGATCGGATTGTTCCAGTCGGTTGTAAATATTATTATCCTGTTCGCTGCAGACCGGTTTGCTAAATTAATAGGTGAGGAAGGAATTTTATGAGGAGGAAAACATGTCTGTAAGAAAATTGACAAAGAAAAAAATAACGCTGGGTGTTGCGCTGAACTATATTCTGATCGCTCTTTTGACATTTGTATGCCTGTATCCTTTTTTGAATGTGCTTGCCTATTCCTTTAGCGGATATAATGCAGTTCTTGCCAAAGAGGTTACCTTTTATCCGATCGGTTTTACTCTGGATGCCTATAAACAGATACTGGGAAGAACCACAATCTGGACTGCCATGAAAACGACGGTTATCGTTACTCTTTTAGGTACTGCTTTGAGCCTGCTGCTCACAACTTTCGCAGCATATGCGCTTTCCATTTCGGATCTTCCGGGAAGAAAGGTGCTGACAGGTATGATTCTGTTCACGATGTATTTCGGAGGGGGCATGATCCCTACATTTCTGGTAGTTAAGAATGTGGGACTGTATGACAGCCTTGGTGCACTGTTTATTCCGCAGGCGGTAAGCGTATTCAATTTTATCGTAATGAGAACTTTCTTCAGGGAATTGCCTGAAAGCCTGCAGGATGCTGCCCGGATAGACGGAGCTTCCTATATGCAGGTGCTTGTCAAAATTATTCTTCCGCTGTCGCTTCCGATTATTGCGACCATAGGACTTTTTTATGCGGTTGGATACTGGAACTCTTATTTTGAAGCGTTGATTTATATACAGGATGTTGACAAATATACGCTCCAGCTCAGGCTGCGTTCCTTATTGTTTGGAAACGAGCTGACCAGCGCAAATTCAGCAGATAACGTTGTGGGTGCCATGGTATTGCCCCAGTCTTTGAAAATGGCAATCGTGACGGTTTCAACGGTTCCGATACTGATTGTTTATCCATGGCTTCAGAAGTATTTTGTTAAGGGCGTTATGCTTGGTTCTGTGAAAGGGTAAGTCTGGCCGAAAAGGTCATGATATAAAGCTTTATGAAAAAGTAGAAAGGGGAAAATTTTATGAAAAAGAAAAAAGTTCTTACAGGTCTTCTCGCATTGGCAATGACAACATCATTATTTGCCGGATGCGGAAATGCCGCCGAAACCAACAATGGAGGCAGTCCTGCTGCGGACACCGGCGGCAGCGAAACCGTGGCTGCAAGTGAAGCGGGAGGAGAGGAACAGGCGTCTTCCGGCGGATATCAGACGACATACGGTTCTAAACAGTTAGATGACGTGACAATTCAGGTTGAATTGTTTGACAGAGAAAATGCTCCCGAAGGGTCAACCATTACGGATAACAAATGGACGAAGTATATTCAGGAGGAAATGAAGAAGGTTGGTATTAACGTTGAATTTGTTATTGTTCCCAGAGCTGATGAGATTGATAAGATGACCAGTATGATGGCAGGAGGGATAGCTCCTGATATCGTACTGACTTATACCTACTCGAAAGCCAAAGAGTACTATGATCAGGGCGGTGTCTGGGATCTGTCAGAGTTTATTGACGGTGAAGGACAGGCTGAAAACTTAAAGAAGTACCTTGGAGAAAGTGTTATTGATATGGGAAGAATCAACGGGGATGAGCTGTATGGGATCGTGGCCAGACGTGCAACCACTTCCCGCAGTAACTTCTATGTCAGAAAGGACTGGATGGATGCACTTGGTCTTGAAGTGCCGGCCACTGTTGATGAGTTATACGATTTTCTGGAACAGATGGTTAAGAATAATCCGGAAGGAAAGACGGATGTAATCGGAACTACGCCCTGGGATGACGGATACTTCCTTGCAGCGTTTTCAAAGCTGGCATCCGATCCTGTGCAGTCTCTCGTTTCCTGTAAGCTTACAAGGGATTACGTTGATGAGGGAATGAAAGAGTTCTATCGTTTTAGAAATAAGCTTTATAATAATGGACTGGTACATCCTGAGTATTATGCGATTCCGACAGATGATTATATCAGTTATATTGTAAACGGCAACATGGCAACCTTTGAGGATCATGTCAACGCTAATATTGACGGCAGAAACGGCTATGCCCTGCAGACGCTGAGAACCAATTACCCTGAGGCTGATCTTGTGGCTATCCCGCCTCTTAAGAATGTCTGGGACGACAAGCAGTATACCACAACCTACTCGGAGGGTGGTCTGATCGCATTCATTCCCAAGACTGCAGATGAAGAAACGGTGGAAGCATGTGTTACCTATCTGGACTGGATGTGCACCAAAGAGGGAGGCTTTGCTGTTTCCCACGGATTTGAAGGGGAACATTTTGAGTATGATGAGGAAGGTGTCCCCGTTATTATCGATGCCGAGTACAATACAGCGGATAAAAACTGGATTAATGCCGATCTGTTTATTACAGGTAACGGAGGCTATTTTGAAACCGTAGAAGATTACAATAAGGCAACTGCATACCAGTATCCGGGATATGAAGATCACTTTATTCAGGGCCAGGAATATGCATTAATGGGAGATCATATCGGGGACATCGATGATTCTCTTTATACATCTCCTTCCCAGGCTGAACTTGCAGCAGACATTAACCTTGCCAAAGAAGAGTGGCTTGTTAAAGTCATCACATGTCCGGAAGCAGATTTTGACGCCAACTGGGATTCTTACATGGCAGCATTGAAGGAAGCCGGTGTTGAAACGATACACGAAGAGCGTACTGCCTATTTTGAAAGCAGATAAACGGATGTAAAGTGGAAGGTATCTGAGAGGGTACTGAACAGCTACAGTTTACGTAATAAATAATGAAGATGATTGAGCGCCCGGTCAGCTGCCGGGCACTCTGTCTAACCGATGATGCTAAAAGGCGGACTATATTATGAAAACAGATTTTTTTGAAGATATTCGGAACGGAAAGAAAAGATCGACAGCCTATCTGGAATATGTTATAGATAGCGAGGAGTCAAATAAATATCTGAAATATGATCTATTAAATAATTTTCAGACGGTTTATTTTGAGCTGGCAAGACTTGAACTCTTTAGCAGAGGAATGGAAACAGGACCGGTTCATCTTCCTTATATCCGACAGTCGCTTAACAGAGTAAATGAAAGGTTGGATTGCGGGGATTTTGTGATTCCGGCTTTCCTGACAATATTATACCGTTACAGGGATTCTTCTCTTTTGACAGAGGAACTGTTAAAAGAGCTGGAAGCGGCTGTCCTCAATTTTAAATATTGGATTGATGAGCCAGGGGTGGATGTTCATCTTCCCTGCTATTTTACGGAAAATCATCAGATTCTGTTTCATTCTATTGAATATCTGGCAGGACAGCTTTATCCTGACAGAATATTTACCAATAATGGAGAAAATGGAGCATGGCATAGAGAACATGGGTATACTTACTTAATGCGCTGGCTTATTTGGCGAAAACGTTTTGGTTTTTCAGAGTGGCTTTCAAACGGATATTATGCGGAGGATATGTTGGGCCTGCTGATTTTGTCTCAGCTTGCTGAAGAAGAGGAAATACGAAGTCAATCAGAAGGGCTTATGGAACTTCTGTTTTTTGATATTGCTATACATTCCTTTAAAGGAAATTTCTGCGCGACGAATGGAAGAATGTATAATGCCCCTACTATGAATCCGGAATTTTCTTCTGCGAATGCTATGGCTGCAGAGCAGTGGGGAACAGGATATGTGGACGGAGGTCTGGAGCCTGCCGCTATTTTACTGGCAGTTTATGATTACCAGTGCAGTGACGTTATCTGTGAGATTGCGGTTAATCCGCCTGAAGAATCAGAAAATAAACAGAGAATGAGCCTGAATGTGGAAGATTCCGAACGATACGGCATTGATCCGTCTGCTTTTGACAACATTATGCTGTACTGGAGTCTGCATACATTTTATCATCGTTCCGTTATAAAAAATTCCAGAAAATTCTGCCCGGCGTGGTATAATATAGATGCGGCGGTTGCAGCGAACCTGGAGAAGTTTGAGATGTGTGATGCGGCAGGTGTGTACACGGATCCCGATCCCAATGCATCCGCATTGACACAGGTGGAGATTTATTCTTATAAAACGCAGGATTATATGTTAAGCTGTGCTCAGAACTACAGAAAAGGAAGAGGTAATTTCCAGCAGCATATCTGGCAGGCTTCTTTGGGGGGACGGGCTATTGTATTTGCAACGCATCCCGGTTCCGGTGAATATAAAGGAAGGCCGAATTACTTTGTGGGAAACGGCTGTATGCCCAAGGCAACCGCATACAAGAACGTACTGATCTCTATTCACCGTATTCCGGCGGACAGTGCACATGGTCTTTGTACGCATGCTTATTTCCCGCAGAGAGAATTTGATGAGGTAGTAATGAAAGATGGATGGATTATCGGAAAGAAAGGCGAGGGATATGCAGCGCTTTACTCTCTGAAAAAGGGTTGGTGGAACGATAAAAACCCCGAATTATTCCGCTCTGTTTATAAGGATACTTGGGAAGAAGAGTACGAGAGGGCCCTTCCCTATGATTATTGGGTTCCAGGCCACGCAAATGCTTGGATCTGTGAAATGGGGGATCAGAAAACCTATGGAGGCTTTGAAAAATTTGCAGAAGCGGTATCGGCGGCACGCGTGGAAGGAGATACCTTTGGTATCAGTTATCAGTCACCGTCACTGGGACTCGTTACTTCCGGATGGGATAAGCCTTTTATAGTGGACGGATGTGAAATTGAAGTGGATCATTATAAAAGGTATGATAATCCTTATTGTCAGGCAGAGTTTGATACGAATACGTATGAAATATCATATCATGGAAAGACGCTTACCGTGGATTTTAAGGATATGGGAGATTTGGTATGAAGAAACTTACCCTTTTCGAACCGGAGTGGAGTATTGCAAAGGATATGGGAACGCTCAAGTCTCAGCTTTTGGTAATAGCAGACCGATACGTGGGAGCAAATCCGCCTACAACCTTCCGGGTGCGTGCGGTCGGCAGGGATCAGTTTGTACAATCTTCTGATGGAAGCTGGAAGCTTGATTTGACTTCTAAATTAGGAGCCGGTACATATGGATATTCCATAATTGGCGGTATTTTGATGAGCGGCCTGGAAAAGACGGTTACCATAGGAATAACCTGTTTTTCTCCGGTAGAACTTTATGTAAACGATAATCTGATATTTCGCTCGACGTTTACGGATGAAATCAACCAGAATCTGTGGCATTCGATCGATGCTGAACTGAAACAGGGAAGGAACACGCTCACTTTGCTATGCAGAAGGACGGCTGCCGGTTTTGGCTGTCAGATTTCCCTGCCCCAGACAACCGTTTTGTCACCGCTGGAAGGAAGAGAAGGACAGGCAGGATGGGTATGGTCGGATTTGCTGGAGACAAAACCTGTGTGGAAGAGCGAGGCGGGAGACGGTCTGGATTGGAATTCGGAAGAGTTCGATCTTATCCATTGGAATCCGGATACGGAAAAAGAAGCGATTGGTGCAGTCACTCCGCAGCAGAGGTTATTTCCTGAAGGCGGAGGATACTGCATTGCATGGTGTAAGCTGGAGAGGGGAGCAGAAAATGCGAAGGCGTGTTCCTTGGTAATAGAGAGTTTCGGATATAATAAAGTATATCTGGGAGAAGAATTACTGCTTGCGTGTGAAGCAGGAACTTTTGAAATCCCTGTTCCCTTAAACGGCGGTGCGGATTTAAAGGTGATAAGCAGATGCACCGGAATGGCTTATGGCGCTATCGTACGGACAAAAGGATGCGGCATTCTGTCCCCCGGAAAAATAAATGGAACGTTTGAAAGCTGGGTCTATACAGGATGCTTTGAATCAGAGTGGGAAGCAAAACAGGAAGAGCTGTTTAATATACTGGTAATGCCCGGCGGAAAAAGATGGCTTCTTGACAGCAAAAATTTATGTCTCCGAACATTTTTTGAAGGCTCTTATGGTGATAAATACTGGGTCAGTCAGGGGGGAAGTGCTTTTGGAAGGTGGGATTATCCGCTGGGAGTAACACTTTTTGGCCTGCTCAGAACCGCTGTGAGCCTGGGAAAAGAGGATATTACATATTATGTTGAGAGCCATATAAAAACATGCGTATCCCTGTATGAGTCAGCGATTTTTGATAAATCGCTGAATGGATATCCTGCCTTTGATCAAAATCTGGTGCGGCTGGAGTGCCTGGATGACTGCGGTTCTATGGGTCTTGCCATGCTGGAATGCTATAAGCTGGATCCGGATGAGAGATACTTGGAAATTGCTGACCGCATCAGGGAATTCATTGTACATAAGCTTCCGAAGCTGGAGGATGGAACCTTTTACCGTCCGTCCGCCGGTTCCCATGGCACTGCTACAATCTGGGCTGACGACTTATATATGAGTACGCCGTTTTTAAGGTGCCTTTATGATATTACTGGTGATATAGAGGTGCTTAAACTGGCGGCCGGACAGTTTCTGAAGTTCTCTTCCTATTTATTTATGCCGGAGGCAGGTGTGTTTTCCCATGTATATGATCTGAGCAGGAAATGTGCAACGGGGATTCCCTGGGGACGCGGAAATGGATGGGTATTATTTTCGCTGGCCTATTTTCTGGATGGCTTGACGGAAGAGGCGGAGAATTATAACGACCTCATGAAGCTGTTCCTGACGCTAAGCCATTCTTATCGAAAACTGCAGGGAGAGAAAGGATTGTGGCATCAGGTGCTTACGGATCCTTTGTCTTATGAAGAAGCTTCCTGCACCGCTATGTTTACGTTTGCTTTTTGTAAAGGCATTAAGAACGGGTGGTATGGAGAGGAAGCGCCTCTTTACAGAGAAGCGGCCGAAAGAGGATTTAAGGGATTGACAGAATATTGTATTGACAGAGACGGATCAGTCCACGGCGTATGTAAGGGTTCAGGATTCTCGTTCACAAAGGAATATTACAGTGACGAATTGTTTTGGGTGACCAATGACAATCATGGTATAGGGATTGTCCTGCTTGCAGGTAACGAACTGCTGTCCTTAGACAGCACGATGAAAAATTAATTTAACGGGGAAAATAAAATGATGATGTATACGGACAGCTCCAGAGGGCTGAATTTTGCAAAGGATCCGGCAGTAGTCCGTTTCCATAATCAATATTATATGTATTATACGCTGAATCCCGGAAAGGCCATGCCGCAGAATGTATGGGGGATTGGGATTGCCCGGAGCACAGATTTGGAGAACTGGGAAAAAATTGCGGATATCGATCCGGCAGGCGAGCTGGAAACTCTGGGGATCTGTGCTCCCGGTGCTTTTGTCCACGAAGGGAAGGTGCATCTTTTTTATCAGACGTACGGACGTTTTGAAAAGGATGCAATCTGTCATGCCTGGTCTGAAGATGGGATTCATTTTACCAGAAATACAACAAACCCGATTCTGCGGGCGGAGGGCGGCTGGAACAATGGAAGAGCTATTGATGCAGATGTCTGTGTTTTTCGCGGAGAACTGTTCTTATATTTTGCAACCAGAGATCCGGAAGGAAAGATACAGATGCAGGGTGTCAGCAAATGCCCTCTGGACGGAGAATTCAGACGGGACAGCTGGAAACAGTGTTGTGAGGATGCGATTCTGAGGCCGGAACTTCCCTGGGAACAGGATTGCATTGAAGCGGCGGCAGCGCTGTGCAGATATGAGAAGGTCTATCTGTTTTATGCGGGAGCCTATAATAATTGTCCTCAGCAGGTGGGAGTAGCTGTCAGTGAGGATGGGATTCATTTCAGGAGGCTGTATGATGAGCCTGTCCTGAAAAACGGCGTTCCCGGAAGCTGGAACGCCTCTGAGTCCGGGCATCCCTATGTATTTGAGGATGAGGATGGCCGCGTGTATCTGTTTTATCAGGGAAATAACGACAATGGGAAATCATGGTACCTGTCTAAGGTGGAGATCCAGTTTGAAAAGGAAATGCCGTTTGTGAAAACAGAGCGGGTTTAAATGTGTGTGATATGTCCTGAAAGCCGGCAGTTACAAAAAAAGCTGGCAAGGGTTATGACAGAGTGCGAACCGTACCGGGTCTAAGCGAGGCCCGGTACGGTTCTTTTCGTACTCGTATTGTAACCATTATTTAGAACGCCCGGAAGGAATATGGGCATGGTTTGTTGAATTGCGGTAGTTCACATGTTACAATAAAAATATTCAAAAAGGTGTAGGTTTATATACCATGCCTTCGCGGAAGAACCGGCCCTGGAATGTGTTTGAAAATGCATTCCCGCCGTCCCGCTTTGCGTGGGAAAAGTGTGACACAGGGGCAGTGGACAAGGAGGAAACAAAGATATGAATATTGCGGTTCTGTCAGATATACACGGCAACTATGTGGCGCTGGAACGCTGTCTGTCCCATGCGTATTCGAGGCATATTGACACCTTTCTTTTCTTAGGGGATTATGTCGGCGAACTGGGATATCCGGAACGTTCGATGCAGCTGTTATATGAACTCAATAAAAGGTTTCCATGCTGGTTTATCAGGGGAAACAAAGAAGAATACTGGTTTTCTTACCGTGACGGCGGGGAGCAGGGGTGGAAGGATGGATCTTCCACAAGCGGTTCCCTCTTGTATGCATACCGCCGCCTGTCACCGGAGGATCTGTCTTTTTTTGAAAAAATGGAAATATCCCGGGAAATAAAGCTTGAAGGCTTTCCCGGATTTACCGCATGTCATGGATCCCCGTACCGGGTGAATGACAAGCTGCTTCCGGAGGATGAAAAGACAATGCGGATAATGGAGCGTGTGGAAACACCGCTCGTTCTGTGCGGGCATACCCATGTACAGAGAAAAATAGCGTATGGGGAAAAAAACGTTTTGAACCCCGGCGCGGTGGGAATCCCGCTCGGCAGCGGCGGAAAGACGCAGTATATGATACTGCATGGGGAAAACGGCGCATGGAGGGAAGAATTTATCAGCCTGTCTTATGATACGGACAGGGTGATCCGGGAAATGTATGAGGCAGGCATGCAGTTTCATGCCCCTTACTGGAGCCTGATAACGGAGAAGATTCTCCGGGAAGGCAAGGTATCTCATGGAACGATTCTGGGACGGGTTATGGAATTGTGTAAAACGGATTGCGGCTGTTGTAACTGGCCTGAAATCCCGGAGAAATACTGGGAGCAGGCAATCAGTGAACGGCATTGGAAGAAGGGGGAGGATGCGGATAATGAAAATAGTACGGCTGTCGGGAGAGGATAAGGAAAAGCTGTCGGAATGCGCCCGGCTTTTGCTGGAATACTTTGCGCATGCCTGGAATACATGGGAGGAAGCGGAGGCGGAAATGCCCTGTCTCCTGGAAGCGGGCCCGGTGCTGGCGGCGGTGGAGGAAGAGCAGGTTCTCGGTTTTGTGGGTGCCCGTCCCACCTACGGGCCATATGGATGGGAACTCCATCCGCTGGTTGTGAAAACCGGAGCAAGAAAACAGGGAATCGGCAGTCTGCTTGTAAAGGAAATCGAAAAAGAAGCGCTGGAGCAGGGGGCTGTCGTCCTGTATCTGGGGACGGACGATGAGGACGGTGCCACAAGCCTTTCCAGAGGGGATCTTTTTATCGATACCTTTCAAAAAATAGAAAATATAAGGAATGAGAAAAACCATCCCTATGAATTTTACCAGAAAAACGGTTATCGTATCGTTGGAGTTCTGCCGGATGTGAACGGCTATGGCAAACCGGACATTTATATGGCGAAGAGACTGCGTGAAAAAGGAGGAGAATGATGGACGAGGTTAACGTGGTAAAGATAGTTACCGCACAGGATAATATCCAGGCGGAAATGGTGCTGGATACGCTGAAGCAGAACGGAGTTCCTGCTTATAAGAAAGATGTGGATGAAAGCGGTTTTATGAATATCTATGCAGGGAATGCCATGTGCGGGGAAGAGATCTATGTAGCGGAACCGGATGCGGAAAAGGCGGGGGAGATCCTGGAAGGAATGGGACTTTATCCCGGAGCGGATAAAGGGGAGGAATAAAAATGGAACTTATGGAATTGCTGACAGGAAGGCGTACCTATCGTAGATTCCTGCAAAAAGAGGTAAGCAGGGATATTATTGACGAAATTCTGTATGCAGCAAGGCTGGCCTCCAGCGCCGCCAATAAACAGCCTTTGAGCTATGTGGTGATCCGGGATGCGAAAAAAGTGGAAGATGTATTTCAATGTACCCGGTGGGCAGGCTATCTTCCTCCCGGGGACGGCCAGCCTAAGGACGGGGAGAAGCCGGTCCTGTTCATTGCGGTAGTTGAGAACCTGTCTGTCAGCCAGGACTGTGATACGGACGCCGGCCTGGCTATCGGAAATATGACACTGGCGGCCTGGAACCACGGCGTGGGGAGCTGTATCATCGGCGCATGTGACAAAACAAAGCTTTCCGCGATGTTCGGACTGACGCAGGAGCAGAAGCTGCATACGGTGGTAGCGTTCGGTTATCCATCCCACAAAAGCCGCATTACGGATGCGGAAGAACCCGGGGATATCAAATATTACCTGGATGAGAACAGAGATTACGTAGTACCTAAAAGAAAAAGGGAGGATGTGGTAACCTTTCTCTAAGGATAAGGTTTTGCCGGCCATTTAGGAGAAAAGGGGAAAAAACAACAGCTGTAAAAACGGAAATAAAGCATGGCAGCTGCCGTGCTTTATTTCCGTTTCAGGCGGTATTCACGCCATTCCCCGGTTTTTAAGAAAAGCTTAAGTATTTTGCTTTCCTTAGTACTTGACAATACATAGTAGTGTGCATAATATAGTAATTGACGGAGACTTTATTTAATCGTTCAGCGGTAAATTTTTAAGGGAGCAGGAAAATGGATAAAGATGAATTTTTGATGGAACTGCAATCGTATCTCTCCATTTTGGAGGAGGGAGAACAGGCGGATATTCTGGAAGAATATGCCCAGCATATCGATATGAAAATCAGTGCGGGACTCAGTGAGGCGGAGGCCGTCCGTTATTTTGGAAATGTACGGGAGCTTGCAGCCAGAATTCTTGAAGCCTACCATGTGAATCCGGGATACCGGGATTTAGAGGCAGACGGAGGAATGACTGCCGCTGAGCCGGAAAAAACTTCGGTGTTTAACGAAATAGCTGATACCCTGGAGGAGACTGCCGGACAAATTGCGGATTATACGGTGGATACCGGCAGGGCAATAAAAAACATGGGGAAACAGATTCTGGTGGCAGCCGGAGAGATTATGGAAGTAATCGGAGAAGTTTTAGGCGCCCCGTTCCGTTGGCTGGGAGACTGGATCACGGGAGAAAAAGCAGGCGGAGACATACGGGACGGGGAACTTTTGCAGCAAGGCACGGGGGATGCGGGGCCGGAGACGGACAGGACCGGTTTTGTTAGGGGAAGCAGCCTGGGGAATATATTTGGGGAAATCGGCTTTGTTTTTTCGCAGTTCTTTTTCTGGTGCGTCAGATGGTGCCGGAATATTGTTGTGATTGCAGCGGCATTGTGCGGCGGTATTTGCGGCTTGTTACTGTTCTTTCTTCTGGCAATGCTTCTTGTATTGCTGCTGCAGGGATATCCCCTTGCAGGAGCTGCTGTTGCCTGTTTCGGAGGGGTATTGTGCGCGGGGGCCTTTACCTTCTTTTGTACTACACTTCTGGTGCACAAGCGGGTATAGGGAACGTTTTTTCATAACTCTGGGGTGCAGATAAAAATTCCGAGTGCCCTCCGGGGAAAGGGTTCCGTCCCGGGTCCTGGTCCCCTGCCATGGCTCTCCCGGCTGCCGTCTCCAGGCAATCAGTGTTCCTTACAAGGTACGCTTGCGCTCGGCTAAAAACGCAGCAGTACTAACGCCGCAAAAGACGCAGCGTAAGGACTGGCGTTTTTAAACGCCCCTTACAGGAATCACTGATTGCCTGGAGACGGCAGCCGGGAGAGTCATGGCAGGGGGCCAGGACCCGGGACGGAACCCTTTCCCCGGAGGACACTCGGAATTTTTATCTGCACCCGTAACTTTGTTTCACGTTGACCAGCCATAGGCCAGAGCGGTGGGACAGGCCGCCGCATCCATCTATACGCCCACCCATTCCCTTGGGTTGGCATTTTATGGCGCGGCAGCTATCGCCTATGACCGTGTGGGGCTGGAAGAAAAGCCGGAGGTATATGACGGGATTGCAGCACAGGAATGTGAAAAAATGGAAGCGGCGCTGCGCGCGGTGGCGGTAGAGGATGAACCAAACCCTGCTAAAATCAATTGGTATTGCTGAAACAAGATAGAAAAGATGGAATAGAAACAGGAGGAAACGGTAAATGGAGAGGGAAGAGTTGCTGGCGCTCGTTAAAGGAATGAGGGAAGAGGACAGGAAAAGACGGGAGGCTTCCGGTATCCCCGCGGCAGGAGATGAACGGTTCGTACCGGTAAGGGGAGGAAAAGCAAGGATCCTTTACTACCCCGCAGAAGCAGGAGCCCCTGTTTTCTTCAACATACACGGAGGAGGTTTTGTAGCGGGAACTCCCGAAGGGGATGACCTGTTCTGCCGGAGAGTGAATGAACAGCTCAAGATCCATGTGGTGAATGTGGAATACAGACTTGCGCCGGAGTGCATGTTTCCCGGGGATAAGGAAGATGTATACGACGTGGTTTCCTATGTATGTGCCCACCCGGAAGAATATCCGGCGGACAGAACCAAAATGATTATCGGCGGGCACAGTGCAGGGGCGAATATATCCGCAGCGGTCTGCCTGATGGCGAAAAAATCCCGGGAATTCTGTTTCGCGGCTCAGATACTGGATTACCCGCCGCTGGATATTTATACTCCTGCCGGGCAGAAATTCTACACGGAGGGAGCTATTCCCCCTCAGGTAGCCGAAGTCTTTAATGCCTGTTACCGGAAGGAAGAGGATGCCAAAGACATCCTGTGTTCCCCTTATTGGGCACAGCCGCAGGATTTGGAGGGACTTCCCGATGCCCTTGTGATTACCTGTGAGATTGACTCTCTCCGGGAAGAAGGGGAAGAATATGCGAAGAAGCTGATGCAGGCCGGCGTAGAGGTTACCGGAAAACGATTTATGAAAGCCGCCCATGGCTTTACAATGGCGGAGGACGAAGCGGGAATAGCCGGGCAGCAGTATATGATTGACTATATGAAGAGAAAACTCAATGGATAAATGCCGCCGGCATTTATCCTGACGAAAAAACAAGATAAAAAAGGATGCCGTTTCCCACCGGGAAAGACATCCTTTATTTTTATCCATACTTCATTTTCCATTCTAGCACACTGCAAAAATAAAGTCTAGTAATATTTTTTGTTTTGAGTAAAATGTTCTATATGGAAGGTAACCGTTCAGACGGCCTCTTGTGTCTTGTGGGCGTCTGAACGATTACATATGCAAGAGCCAGAAACAGCGCATGAAAGGAGCAGAACATGAAGCCGGAAGAGAATAAAACGGTTCCCGGAGCATTCCAGCAGGAGGAAGAAGCATATCTTGCCAAAACGTTGGCAGTAGTCCGGGATAATGTGAAAAATTACGGCAGTGAAGTGTCCCGGATGCAGGCGGACATTGATGAAATGCTGGAACATTACCATGATAACAACGTGGAAGTCCTTACGCTCCTGAATAACACGGTTACCATGCACGCTCATATGAAGCGTGCGCTCGCCCGGAATGAAAAGGCGCTGAAGAAGCCCTACTTCGGAAGGATCGTGTTCCGGGATGAGGAGCTGAAAAGGGAAGAATCCCTTTATATCGGCAAGGGAGGTATTTCCAGGGATACCACCCACTGGATGGTAGTGGATTGGAGGGCCCCGGTAGCCAACGCGTACTATGAAAACGGCCTCGGGAAATGCACCTATCCTGCACCGGGGGATAAACAGCGTAAAATAGACCTGAAAAGGAAGCGTACCTATGAAATCGAGAACGGAAAGCTTCTGGATTATTATGATTCCGAGGTGGTGACCAACGATGAACTTCTGACCAAATACCTGGCGAAAAACAAACAGGCGGTGCTGGGGGAAATCATTGCCACAATCCAGAAAGAGCAGAATGATATCATCCGTAAATCCCCGTACCACAATATGATTGTCCAGGGTGTTGCCGGTTCCGGAAAAACCACGGTAGCCATGCACCGGATTTCCTACATCCTTTACAACTACCCGGAACGGTTTAAGCCGGATGATTTTTACATTGTGGGAAGCAACCGGATCCTGCTGAATTACATTACGGGGGTACTGCCGGATCTGGATGTTTACGGCGTCCGCCAGATGACAATGGAACAGCTGTTTGTACGGCTGTTATATGAGGACTGGGACGATGCAAAGTACCGGATTCGGGCAACCGACAGGGTGGGGAAGAAAGGCTGTGTCCGGGGAACCTTGGGATGGTTTAAGGATCTGGAAGCTTATTGCCGCAATCTGGAATGGAGTGTTATTCCCAGAGAATCCATCTATTTGAACCCCAGGCAGTTTGTGGAAGGGTTCCGGGACGGGAAAACAGGAGTTTTTGATGAAACGGACGGAAAACCGGCGAAGCCGGGGGATCTTGTGGAGCTTATGCCCCGGGACGCCGTGGAACGCTATATCCTGCAGAACCCTTCCGTATCCGTCCAGAGTAAAATTGATATGCTTAATGAAAGGATCCTTATTAAAGTAAAAGATGAGTTCCTGGGAAAAGGCGTAAAATATACGGAAGCGGAACGCAAAGCCATACAAAGGGCTTTCCGGGGCCGGTATGGGGGGAAGACATGGAAGCGCTCCATATTCGATATATATGAGGATTTCCTCGCAGGACAGATACGTAAGGGGTGTGATGTGGATATCCCCGGCACGGAATTTGATGTGTATGATCTGGCTGCGCTGGCCTATATTTATAAGCGCATCAAGGAAACGGAGGTAATCAGCGAGGCCCATCACGTAGTGATCGATGAGGCACAGGATTTTGGGATGATGGCTTATGCGGTACTGGATTTCTGCATCCGGGAATGTACCTATACCATCATGGGTGATGTTTCCCAGAATATTCATTTCGGATATGGCCTGAATGACTGGGAGGAACTGAAGGAACTGCTTCTTTCCGGGGAAAGGGACAGCTTCGGGGTGCTGAAAAAGAGCTACCGGAATACGGTGGAAATATCGGATTTCGCTACGGATATCCTTCATCACGGGCAGTTTTCCAGCTATCCGGTGGAGCCGATTATCCGTCACGGAAAAAAAGTACAGGTGCAGAAAGCCGGGGACAGGGATGCTCTGATCCGGAAAGCGGCGGCAGTGTGCCAAAGCTGGCAGGAAAATGGTTACGACACCATCGCCGTGGTATGCAGAGACAGAGAAAATGCGGCAAAGACAGCCGCCGAGCTGGATAAATACATCACCGTCCAGGAAAGTGATTTGGAAAAGGCCGTTTTTGACAAAGGGATCATGGTGCTTCCTGTGGAATATACCAAAGGCCTGGAATTTGACGCCGTACTAATCCTGGATCCCACGTTGGACGAATACCCGGTGGAGGACGGGCATGCCAAGCTGTTATATGTGGCGGCAACCAGGGCCTTACACGAACTTCATGTGCTGCATACCGGAAACCTCACCGGACTGATAGCCGATCCCCTTCCGAAAAGGCCGGCTCCGGCCAGACCCATGGAGGAAAAGGGAAAAGAGGAAACTAAAAAGAACGAAAAAAGGAAGATACCGAACACGGATAACGACACCGTATCCAAAAAGCGGATCTCCATAGTCTGCAATCCATCGCCGGATAAAGGCGGCCAGACACATCCCGCTGCCGAAAAAGCGGTACTTCCGGTGAAGAAGCCTTCTGCTGTTTCCGCCGGACGACAGGCAGCCGCATTCTCCGTGGGCAGCCGTCCCGGTGTGGGAAGTTCTGCCGGTGCGGGAAACTCTTCTGGTGTAGGAATCCCTTCCGGTGTGGGAAACCCCTCCGTTTCAGGTACGGGAAGCAGAAGGCCCGTCATCGTTCCGGCCTCCGCGATATCGGAAGCCCGGCCGCGGGGAAATGTCCCGGCGGCAGGAAACCGGCCCGTTTCAAAAGAGATGGCTTCCGCCGGGAAAGGGAATACCGCCCCCGCATTCGGAGATCTGCCCGCCACGGAAAAGCTGCGTCCGGCCGGCCATGGAAAGCTTGATTTGGCGGTGCGGTGGGTTACGAAGCAGCCGGACGGCCTTTATATCCAGAGCCGGTACGGCATCCTGCGTCTCAGTCCGGTAGGAAGCGCCATCATCCGCGTTACCTTTGCGAAGGGCCGGGAGATCCCGGAAGGCTCCGGCCGGCTTATCACGGTGGACAGGATCGAGAAGGCCTGGATGTACAAAGAGGTGGGAAACGGTGTGGAGCTTACTACAGACGAACTCTGTCTGCGGGTGGATAAAGCAACCGGATCTATCCGATATATGACACGGGACAAAAAACAGCTTCTTTCCGAGCGTGCCAGGGAAAGCCGTCAGATAGAAACTGGAGCAGGCCCTGTTGACAGAAGCTGGCTCTACCTGGACTGGCCGAAGGAAGAAATGGTATACGGAATGGGAGCGGGAGAAAACAGCGGACTGAAGCTGCGGGGCTGTGCCAGATATATATCCCACTGCGGTGCCGGGGAACTGCCCCTGCTTCTTTCCGATAAAGGCTATGGCCTCCTGCTGGCAACCGAAAATCCGGTTTTTACCTGTGATATACCGGTTTACGGCACCTATCTGTATACGGAAAAGGAAACGCAGCAGGATTATTATTTCATCGGAGGGAAAAAGCCGGCCACTATTCTGAATGCCTATGCTTATCTGTGCGGCAAGCTGTAAGAAGCATGGTGGAAAAACATGACATACTGCTGTCAGCATTTCTTTGCTATACTGGAAGCATCCACAGAGAAAAGAGGAATACTGATGAACTGGAACGAAACCTATGGCCCGGGCAGCCAGCCGGACAGCGAAGCTATCAGCAGGTATGTCGGATGCCCTTACTGGAACGAACTGATCACTTATCTGGAGCTGACCTATGGTGCTGCCGGACGGACGGAATACAGCCGCTGCTCCGGCAAACCGGGATGGAATGTGAAATACAGAAAAGGCAGCAGGGGGATCTGCACCCTGTACCCGGATGAGGGCTATTTTACCTGCCTTGTATCTATCGGAAGCAAAGCGGCGGATAAGGCGGAACCCGCACTCCTGGCATGTACTCCTTATGTGAGAGAATTGTATGCGCAGGCCCCGCCCTATAACGGAGGAAGATGGCTGATGATCGAAGTCACGGATCCTGCTATTCTGGAGGATGTGAAAACACTGATTGCCGTTCGGATGGATACAAAAAAGAAATAAGGAAAGCACAGGCGGGCCATACTCATTCATTCCCGACAGGGAAAAGGGGCGGCCTGCTTTTTTTTGCCGCATTGCCATAAACAGCCGCCATAAATTATACAACATTTACGTGGAAAGAAACAGAAAGGGAAGGGCACAGGCATTGACAAAAAGAAAGTTGAACAACAAAAATGCTGTAAAGCGAAATTCATATATGGAAATAAACAATTCTTAAAAATTTATTAATTTTTTAGTGACAAGCTCATGGAATTGGTGCATAATTTGAATGAAATTGTATTGTGAGTAACTATTGTCTGATTGTGAAAAAGGCGGACAATACGGCGTAAAGCACAGAAATACCATGCGCCGGATAACGCTGTACGCCTGCAGGAATAAATTATATGGAGGGATCATTATGGAGAATAAGTACTATGAGATGAATATCGCCGGCTGTATCAGAAAACTGCCCCGCATCCGTATCACCGACAATATGGAAATCGCCAGCTTTGTCCTTTTGGGAGATGCGGAGCTTGTTGTGAAAGCGGCTGCGGAGCTGGTAAAGAGAGTGCCGGAGGTGGATTACCTGATCACCGCCGAGGCCAAAGGAATTCCCCTCGTTCAGGAAATGGCACGTATTCTGGATATGAAACGCTATTTTGTTGCAAGAAAGAGCGTTAAGCCTTACATGATAGATCCGTTTGTAACGGAGGTTTATTCCATTACCACACAGAAAAAGCAGATCCTCTGCCTGGATAAGGAAGAGAGCAACTTGATTAGGGGGAAGAGAATCCTCATTGTGGATGATGTCATCAGCACGGGAGAGTCCTTAAAAGCTATGGAATCCCTGGTGGAAAAAGCCGGCGGAAAGATTGCGGGCAAGGCCGCCGTATTGGCGGAAGGGGATGCCGCAAAGCGTAAGGACATCGTCTATCTGGAATCATTCCCGGTATTCCCGGTCACCACATCCAGATAAAGGTTATGTCTGCCGGCGGAATCGGAAAATTGAGGAGAAAATTAAGTGGATTACGTAGTTAAAGATATCAGTTATAAATATACCTCCGATGGAAAAGAGGTTCTGAAACATGTCAGCTTTTCCATTGAGAAAGGAAAGGTTACGGCTATTGTCGGCCCCAGCGGCTGCGGAAAATCGACGCTGGTACAGATTTTCAGCCAGGTCATCCCCAAGCTCATCGGCAACGGTGAGCTTCAGGGCAGCTTTGATGTGCCGGAAGGTACTTTTGTCAGCGTGGTCAGCCAGTCGCCGGAAAACCAGCTGTTCGGCTATGGCGTGGAAGACGCCATTGCGTTTGGAATGGAAAATCTGGGAATTCCCCAGGAAGAGATTATGGAGCGGATGGAGTATGTGCTGGATCTGCTGAATCTCCAGTATCTGAGAAACCGGAGTGTGGCAAACCTTTCCGGCGGGCAGAGGCAGTCGGTATGTATTGCCTCGGTGCTTGCCATGGAGCCGGATATCCTGATTATGGACGAACCGGTCAGTTCTCTGGATCCCAATGGAAAAAAGATGGTACAGAATATCCTGGGGCAGCTGAGCATCAACGGCAACACCACAGTACTAGTGGATAATAATCTGGTATGGTCCGCAGGAATCGTCGATCATGTTATTGGTCTCCTGGACGGGGAAGTGGTTTTTGACGGTACCAGGGATGATTTTTTCAGGGATTTTGCATTGCAGGAAAAGCTGGGGGTCATTATTCCCCAGGAAGTGGAGATATACAGGGAATTGTCGAAAAGCTTCCCGCAGCTGGAGCTTTTTTACACGGTGGAAGAGGCAAAGAAGCAGCTGGAACAGCTGATCCCTGTAAAAGAGTTTACCAATACACAGGTGCAGGAAGAGGAAAAAGAGCCGGTGGTTACCGTGCATAATCTTGGAAAAACCTTTAATGACGGCTTCCATGCCCTGATTGATGTAAATGCCAATGTGGCGAAGGGGAAGGTAGTTGCTGTTTTAGGCCAGAACGGCTCCGGCAAAACCACCTTTGTCAAGCATCTGAACGGCCTGCACAAGCCCACGGAAGGGGATGTGCGCTACAAAGGGGAATCCATCATCAAAAAGACGGTTGCGCAGGTTTCCAAGAATATTATCCTGGTATTCCAGCATCCGGAGCATATGCTCTTTGAAGAAACGGTGGAGAGGGAGCTTACCTTCTGTGCCCGTATGCAGCAGGTGCCTTTTTCGGAGGAGCAGCTGATACAGGTGCTGAAGGCCTACCATCTGGAAGAGGAACGGGAAACCTTCCCGCTGAACCTGTCCATGGGGAAAAAGCACATGCTCACCATCCTTTCCGTATTATTCTCCAGCGCAGATGTAATCATTCTGGATGAGCCTACCCTGGGTATGGACGGCTTCCTGATAAAAGAGCTGGCCGATATGATCCAAAAGCTTTCCGAAGAAGGAAAGACCGTTATCATGATCAGCCATGAAATTCCATTGGTATTTAAAACGGTGGATGAAGCCATTATCTTAAACCAGGGTGAAAAAATCTTCGAAGGCTCCAAGGAAGCGCTGGCCCGCAGGGATGACATCTTTGAACACATCAATATCCAGCTGCCGCCTGTGGTACGGCTTTCCAAGGAATTGGGCCTGGATGAAATCTGTTACAGCGTGGAATCGTTTGCGGCAAAGATAGTGGAGAGAAGGAGTATATAAATGGATTATTTACAGTATGTAGACGCGGACTCCCTGCTGCACAGGCTGGATCCCAGAACGAAGTTTGTCTTTTTCCTGGTAATGGCAATCCTGACCAGTGTTGTCAAGTCGGGAGTGGCGCTGCTTTTTTTGTTTGCTTTTTTTATTGCCATGTGGTGTACCTGCCGGATTCAGAAATATATCCTTGTCCTGGCAGGCAAGCTGAAGGTGCTTCTCATATTCATTTTTCTGCTGTGGCTGATTCTGGGACTGTTTGAAACCCCTGCGGTACAGGGAGGCCCCATTTTCTTTGAAACCATGATACCTTTTTTTAACGGACAGAGCATGCATATCTGTTTTGACTGGTATGACCTTTATAAGGGAGGCGTATATGCCCTGCGTATTTTCCTGATGATTTCCTCCTTTTACACGGTGCTTCTCACCACGAATTTCAGTGAAATCATCCTGGGGCTTCAGAAATGGAAAATTTCTTATGCGCTCGCGTTCGGTATCGGTTTGATTTTCCAGATCATCCCCATGATCATCACGGAACTGAACGCGATAATGGAAGCCCAAAGCTCCAGAGGACTTGAGATCGAGGATTGCGGATGGGTGACCAAGGTTAAGAACTACGTAACCTTTTCCCTGCCTCTTTTATTCCGTGTTATCAGCAAAGGACAGGCGATATCCCTGGCGATGCACTATTACCAGCTGAATTTTTCCATCCGCCGCACCGCCTATAAGGGGATTAAGGCGACGGCTTATGACGCCTGGTTTGTAGCTGCCAATGCAGTTGCAATTGCGATAACGATTGTACTTCGTATTAAATTCTATATTCCCGTATAAATACGGCTGCACTGCCACGGCTGTACGGCCACGGCTGCACTGCCGTTTATTCAACAAAAGCACGCTGCCGGAGGCAGCAGAACGGAGGATGTATGATTAAGAAATGGGAGAACCTGACAAGAGATGAAATCGCGGCGCTGGATAAGGAGAAGTCCATTGTCCTGCTGCCGACTTCCGCTACGGAGCAGCACGGCGCCCATCTGCCGGTGGGAACGGACGCTATTATTCTTTCCACCCTGGTGGATAAAATGGTAAAGGAGTGTGAATTCGACGCGGGAAACCTTATTTTTGCCCCGCAGCTGAATGTAGGGAAAAGCAATGAGCATATGGGCTTCGCGGGGACGATTACCTTCGGGACGCAGACCTATTATTCCCTGCTTCATGACATTGCCGCCGCCATTTCCGCCAGCGGATTCAAAAAACTGGTGCTTTTCAACAGCCATGGGGGCAATACGGATATGCTGAACATGATCAGCCGTGATCTGCGTATTGACCTGGGACTGGATGTGTTTGTATTTGACTGGTGGTTCACGCCGTTCTGGAATGAAGGGCTGGAGGGGCTGCAGCAGTCCGGCAAATATGGGGTGTTCCATGCCTGTGAGCTGGAAACCTCACTGATGCTTGCAGCAAGGCCGGAAACCGTACATATGGAGCTTGCCGTGGACGAAGAGCCTGCAGACTGTTTCAAGGGTGAGAAATATGTGACCGTATTCGGGCCTGTCAATGCGGGCTGGAAGACGAAGGATGTTACCAAAAGCGGTGTTATCGGCGCACCTACCTATGCCACAGCTGAAAAAGGTCATAAGCTTTTTGATTACGCGTGCAGGAAGCTTCTTGATATAGTAAATGAAATAGCTGGAATCAGCTATTAACCAGCCACGAATGAGGAGGAGAAAAAAGTGACTAAAAAATTTTCATTTGTTAACATCATTTTCTTTGTTGTATTTGGTGTTCTGACAGGTGTCCTTTGGGCTTATCTGTGCCCCATCCCGTTGATCCCGGGCGCCGTTCATTTCCGGACATTTGCATTTATCATTGTAGTTATCGGTTACCTTTTCGGACCCGTAACCGGCTTCTTTGCCGGATATATCGGAACTATAGTATGGGCTTTGCTTTCCGGGAACTTTATTCCCCTGCATTCCCCCCTTGCGGACGGTATTTCCGTAGGGCTTTCCGCAGCGCTGCCTTCCCTGATCCATCTGCAGGGCGGTAAGAAGGATCTGCTGAAGCTGATTGAGAATAAAGGAAAATTCATCGCAGTCAGCCTGTTCTGGAGCATTCTGTTCGGCGTGCTGATGATCCTGACAACCAGTATATCCCTTTCCTACTTTGCAGGGCTGGAATATGCGTATTGCGTGATCTGGATTGGTATTGCGGATGTTGTGCCGATTGCTTTGACACCTTTCGTTGTCCTGCTGCTTGCCAAGAGAATGAAGAATATCAGAAATATCGTGCCTTATATTTAAGACATCGGGTTAGGAAAAGAAAAACTTACGCGTAACCAGGAAGGGCCGCTTCCCGGCAGTTATCTGCCGGAAGCGGTCCTTTTTATGCGTACGGCTATCGCAGGTTCTTCCCAATCTGGCCGTAAACCGATTCCGCGTCCAGGATATGATAGGCTTTCGTCTGATGGTCGCCGGCGGCTCCGGCGGTGACAAGAATATATTCGGTATCCCCTATCCGGGCCAGACTTGCCAGGCACAGCCCCGCCTCGCTGGTATAACCGGTTTTGCCGCCAAGGATTTCCCCGCCGGGAATCTGTGGGGTATCCATATACTGAAACATGGAGCTGGAAAAGGTAAAGCCGTCCGGGTGCAGGTCGGTGGGAGATGTGCTGTAACGGCTTGTGGTAAAAGCCTTCCGGAATTCCTCATTCGCCAGGGTATAGCGGAGCAAAATGGCGATATCCTCCGCCGTGGAGTAATGATCTTCCTCATGCAGGCCGGTGGAATTGCAGAAATGTGTATTTTCCATGCCCAGCTGATCGGCTTTCCGGTTCATCATCCCCACAAAATCCCGTTCCGACCCGGCGATATGATCGGCAAAAGCCAGGCAGCATTCCGCACCGGAAGGCAGCAGTATGCCGTAAAGCAGATCCCTGGCGCTCGCTTCCTCCCCGGGCTGAAAGCCGGCCATGGAAGCGTTCTGGATGTATAGCGTGGAAAAAAGGGAGTCCGGCAGGGGAATCATCTGATCCAAATCCGGTGTATTTTCAATAGCGAGTATAGCCGTCATGATTTTGGTCAGGGATGCCGGATAAATCCGTTCCGCCTTCTGCCGGGACGCCAGGATTTCACCGCTGTCCAGCTCCTCCAAAATACATACAGGGCTGTAAAGCCGCTCCACATCCACCGTAAGAAGAGGCTCTTCGGATTCTTCCTCCGGACCTGTGTATTCCGGGGAAACGGAATAGCCGGACACATTTCCTGCATTTTCCTGCCGGAGAATTATTTGGCCGGAGATAAACACGGTGAGGCCGGCTATCATAATAATCACCAATAGGGTGCAAAACCGCCGGATGCGCCTGCGCCTTCTTCTGCGCTGTCTTTTTCGTCTTTGTATAGTAGCTTCCGATTTCATAAGTAGACCTGCCTTTCCTGAATGACTGAAGAGAATGCCGCCGCTGTTTTCCGGGTGACGGCCCTGCCGGGAGATATCGTTTATAAGGGCAGGCTCACGCGGAATGTGGTGAGTTCCTTCTCGCTGTCTGCCGAAATGGTTCCGCCGTGCAGGGTGATGATCTCCCGGGCAATAGCCAGCCCCAGGCCCGCGCCTCCGGTATGGGAATTACGGGCATCGTCCAGACGGAAAAATTTATCAAAAATGGAAGTAAGCTGCTGCCGGGAAATGGTTTTCCCCCGGTTGCGGAAAAGGAGGATGATCTGATCGGTTTCCTCTTCTACAAGGATATCGATAGGAGTGCCCGGATAACTGTAATGGATCGCGTTTTTCAGCAGGTTATTGAATACTCTTGCCAGTTTTTCCGGATCTCCGTAAAGGGTACATTTTTCATCCGCCGACAGTTCTATCGTATTGCCATGGGCAGAGAGTACCGGATAGAATTCATCCGTCAGCTGTACCAGGAGATAATACAAATCAACCCGTTCTTTTTCCAGAACAATCTGCTGGAGGTTATACCGGGTGATTTCAAAGAATTCATTAATGAGCTTTTCCAGACGGTTCGCCTTATCCAGTGCAATATGCGTATATCTCGCTTTTTGCTTTGCAGGCATGTCCGGCGCTTCATCCAGAAGGCTGAGGTAGCCGATAACAGAGGTCAGCGGGGTTTTCAGATCGTGGGCAAGGTAAGTGATCAGGTCGTTTTTCCGGGCGGCCTCTTCCTTCAGAATCTGTTCGTGACGGAGCATTTTGGATTTGATCTGTACGATTTGGGCGGAAATCCCCGCATATTCCTCCGGGAACCTATCGGAAACATCCCTGTCCTGTGTCATACAGCTATGGATTATTTCGCCTGCTTTGCGCAGGGCGTTGCGCTCACTGCGTGAGGAATACAAGCGGGAGATGAAATAAACGGAAGCGATCCAAAGACTTACCATGATGCTAAGGGTGCGCAGCAGAAGATTTTTCAGCTTGATCCAGTTCGGCATGCGGGTGATGCGTTCCAGCCCCGAACCCTCAGGATTGACAGTTTTGGAAATCATATAATTCTTATCGAACCAGTCCAGCACGGCTCCGTTCCAGATGTTGTCCGCCAGGTAATATAGGAACAGGCAGAAAAAAATGCCTGCGCCTATGGACACGGCAAGCTTTCCATAAAAAGAAAATTCACGTTTCAATTTTATAACCACACCCCCAGACAGTTTTGATGTATTTCGGATCCTCAAACGAATCGCCCATCTTTTCCCGCAGATGACGGATATGGACGGTGATCGTGTTATTGCTCTTGTTGAAGTATTCATCGCCCCAAACCTGATGGAAAAGCTCCTCCGCACTCACTACGCTTCCCTTTTTCCCGCACAGGATAGACAGGATGGAGAATTCCGTGGGTGTCAGGGTAAGCGGTTTCTCATTCAGGGTGCATTCATGGGTTCTGGTATTCAGCACCAGGCCCGAATGGGAGATTAGCTCCTCTGTCTGCTCCGTACCGGTATTGTAGTGCTTATACCGGCGAAGCTGGGCTTTTACACGGGCAATCAGCTCCAGCGGGCGGAAGGGCTTGGTGATATAATCGTCGGCACCCAGGGTAAGGCCGTTTATTTTATCAATTTCCTCACCCTTGGCCGTGAGCATGATAACAGGGTACGTATGCTGCTCCCTGATTATCCGGCATAGCTGAAACCCGTTTATTTCCGGCATCATCACATCCAGTATGGCCATATCCGGCGCTTCCTTGCGGATGCATTCCAGCGCCTCCCGGGCGGTGTAATATTTCAAAACTTCATAGTTTTCACTTTGCAGATACAGGGTTACCAGATCTGCAATTTCCTGTTCGTCGTCTACGACAAGTATTTTTTCCCTCATATTGACTGCCTCCTGTTAACATATCCTATCATAACAGAAAAAGGAACAGGGATTGTAATGGTTTTCCTCATTAAATATTAAGATTTTCCTAAGATTAAGTACCAGTTCAGATCTGGCTGAACTGGTACAATATTAATTCTTCTTGTGTTTCATACTATTTTAAAGTATACTACTCGTAAATAGTTTGAATATATATGGATGGAAGGGGTGATATAATGATTGGAAGAAAAAAGGAAATGGATTTGCTGGAACAGATGTATGCAAGCGGACGATTTGAATTTATGATCATGTATGGAAGGCGTAGAATAGGAAAAACAACGATTTTACAGGAGTTTTCCAAAAGGCATGAAACTATATTTTTTTCTGCCCAGGAAAAAAATGATGCTTTGAGCCTGCTGGATTTTTCTAAGCTTGTCCAGGAATATTATGACGGCGGATTTGTAGCAGCTTTTGCGAATTGGGAAAACGCCCTGGATTACGTAGGGAGAAAGGCGCTGGACAAAAGGACGGTTCTCATCATCGACGAATTCCCGTTTTTGGCGGAGACAAATCCGAGTGTGAAAAGTATTTTACAGCATCGGATTGACCATGATTGGAAGGAAAGAAATATATTCCTAATCCTGTGCGGTTCCAGCGTCAGTTTTATGGTGAATGATGTTATGGGCTATAAAAGCCCGCTGTATGGCCGCAGTACGGGCAGTATGGAAGTACAGCCCTTTGATTATCTGGAAAGCGCTGAATTCTTTCCCAATTATTCCCCGGAAGATAAGTTAATCACATATGGAATATTGGGAGGTGTCCCGAGATATTTAAATGCATTTGATCCTGAAAAAACAGTGAGGGAAAATATCATCTCCAGGATTTTAATGAACGGATCGTTCTTAAACGAGGAACCCCAGACGCTGCTGCGCATGGAACTGCGGGAACCGGTAGTTTATAATTCCATTTTAGAAGCGGTGGCAAACGGCTGCAACAGAGTAGTGGAAATTGCAGGCAGGATTCATGAAGAAAAAAGTAAATGCAGCAAATATATGCTTACGCTGCAGACAATCCGTCTGCTGGAAAAACATGTTCCGTGCGGTGAACCGGATAGTAGCAAAAAGGGAATATATGAAATTACAGATAATTTCTATAAATTCTGGTATCGATATGTTTTTTCCAATAAAAGTTATTATGATATGCTTGGCATGGACAAGGCCTGCGATGATATTATGGGAGAAATCAATGATTACATGGGACCTGTATTTGAAGAAATATGCAGACAGTTTTTAATCAGACAGGCCAAAGACGGGAAATTGCCGTTTATCCCATATACGATAGGAAAATGGTGGGGAAATAATCCTGTTATCAAAGCACAGGATGATATTGATGTGTTGGCGCTGGACAAAAAAGGAAATAAGGGAATCTTTGTGGAGTGTAAATTCCGGAACCGGCCCATGCCGATGGAAGAATATGATGATTTGGTAACGGCTGCGGCAGTATTTTCCAATCTGAAAGAGAAAAAACTGATTTTTGTCAGCAAGGGATCGTTTACGGAACCTGTGAAGAGCAGGGCAGCCCGGGAAGGTACCGTCCTGCTTGTGCCGGAGGATCTGTTTGCTTAAAAATGTGTATAAAACAGGAGGGGCGGCTACTAGAAATGACACGGATTCTACTCATCGAGGACGATACGGATATCAACAATATGACTGCGGAATTCCTGCGGGAAAAAGGCTGTGAAGCGGAACAGGCTTTTTCCGGGACGGAGGGACGGCTGCTTTGGCAGATGAAGGAGTTTGATCTGCTTCTTCTGGATTTGATGCTGCCCGGGCTTTCCGGTGAGGAGCTGATCAGACAGATCCGCGCGGCCAGCCGGATTCCGGTGATAGTGCTCACCGCCAAAAATACGCTGGAGGACAAGGTGGAGCTTCTTGGCGGAGGGGCGGACGATTACCTCACCAAGCCTTTTGAACTGGAGGAATTGTGGGTGCGCATCCAGGTACAGCTCCGCCACAGAGGCAGCATAAGGGGAGAAAAGGAGCTTGTTTTTAAAGACTGGACGATCGACCGGGAGGGCAGGTCATTAAAGGCGGGAGGAACGTTGGTGGAGCTAACGGCCCATGAGCTGGGTATTGTGGAGCTTATGATGCGTCATCCCAAAAAGGTTTTTACAAGACAGGAAATATACGAAGCCGTGTGGCAGCAGGATGCTTTTATAGAAGATAAGACGATAAATGTGCATGTGAGCAATATCCGCGCAAAGCTGCGCGCGGCAGGTGCGCAGGACTACATTCAGACTGTGTGGGGAATCGGATTTAAGATGGCGGAATAACAATTAACTTTTTCTTTATCTTTTCTTTGCGATTTCTCCACTTCTTTCTGCGATAATAGAGATATCAAAGCAAGGAGGTACTCACATAATGGAAGTAGTACAGACAAAAGCGCTCTGCAAGTCCTACGGACAGAAACGTGCGGTGGACAATCTGTCCATGACCGTCCATGAGGGCGATATTTATGGATTTATAGGGAAGAACGGGGCGGGAAAATCTACAGCGCTGAAAATGCTGTGTGCCCTGGCGGC
The DNA here is from genome assembly GCA_022845955.1 of Lachnospiraceae bacterium. Taxonomy (GTDB): domain Bacteria; phylum Bacillota; class Clostridia; order Lachnospirales; family Lachnospiraceae; genus Eisenbergiella. Next base: position 4,277,193 of record AP025576.1, on the reverse strand, counting down.
ACCTACCTCGGGGCAGATATCGATTTTTGGAAAACCGGTTTCCGACAGCGTTTCCAGGAAAAGGACAGGAATTCTGGTGGAAAGCCCCGGAATTTACCCGAATCTGAGCGCCCGGGAAAATATGATGCTGAAGGCCACCTGTCTGGGGCTGGTGGATGAAAAACAACGGACGCCACGTTCCGCGGGGCACCCTTATGTTCTGCAGAAAGTGCAGGAGCTGCTTCTGCTGACGGGTCTTTCGGATACCGGCAAGAAGAAAACCAAGCAGTTTTCCATGGGAATGAAGCAGCGTCTGGGGATTGCCATGGCCCTGCTGGGAAATCCGGATCTTTTAATCCTCGATGAGCCTATCAACGGCCTGGATCCTGAAGGAATGGCGGAGGTACGTACACTCCTTCTGAAACTGAATCAGGAAAAAGGCATTACAATCCTGTTAAGCTCCCACATCCTGGGTGAGCTGAGCAAGCTGGCGACCCGTTACGGCGTGATCCGGGACGGAAGGATGGTGACGGAAATTACGGCACAGGAGCTGGAGGAAAACTGCCGGGATTATCTGCATGTGAGAGTGGATAAGCCAAAGGAGGCGGCCGTCTGTCTGGAACAGGATCTGGGTATCGTCCGTTATGAGGTCAGGCCCGGGGGACAGCTTCTTATTTTTGATATATGTGAAAGTGACAAGGTGAGCCGTGCCCTTACGGGGAGAGGAATCGTGGTTCAGGAGCTTTACCTGCATCGGAGGGATTTGGAAGAATACTTCCTGGAACTGATGGGAGGTGGGGAAAATGCTTAATATGCTGCGCATGGATTTACGCCGGATGTTCCGGTCTAAAATGATGTATGTTGCATTTTTCTGCCTGGCGGCAGGAATCCTGATTTCTATTATCACCCTGCGTACAGTGACGGATCCCGAGCTTCGCCAGCAGGCGGTCGATGCGGGGGTGGATATTACGGCGGGAGATCAGGCCGACTTTGATGCCATTCGTGCCCTGACGGAAATGCAGGCTTTGTGTACAACGATTTACAGCGGCGGCTTCATTTATGTGGCACTGTATATTGTGGTGGTATTATTTGTCTGTACGGATTACAGCAGCGGCTTTGCCAAAAATATTTTTTCTTTCTGCGGAAGCCGGTGGCGTTATTTTTTTAGTAAGCTTTTATGCATGATCGCAGTATGCGCCTTGTGGATTTTGGGAAGCTTTCTCGTCTTTCGGATAAGCTCTCTCCTGGGAGGAATGAATTTCGTAAGGAGCGGGATTGATGAATATCTGAAGGTATTTCTGGGTTATCTGTTTGTCGGAACGGCCTTTTGTGCCCAGGCGATATTTTTGAGCGTATGGCTGCGCAGTGAGGGGGCCGGGATTGCGGCAGCGATTGTTCTTCCCGGAGGGATTGTGACGGTTATGCTGGAAGCACTGCTTGGAAACTGGGGAATCTCCATTATAGACAGAACCCTTTACGGCAGTGTGCAGGCAATAACCGCGAGCGTAACCCAGGGAGGCCCTTCTGCCGGGGCCGCGGTGATTGCCGGTATCTGGCTGGCAGTCTGGACGGTGCTGAGTCTGCTGGCATTGTATAAAAAGGACATTTAGGGTAACAGGTAAGAAATCCGTGTGGGAGGCGGCAATATGGGATTCGTTGCGGGTGTGTTGGGAATTTTGCTTCTTCTGCTGATCCTCCGGCTGTGGAGCAGTGAAAGACAGCTGGAGGAATGGGCAAAGCAGCTTACGGAAACGGATGAAAACAGTAATCTCCGGCTGGGCACCAGCGTGCGCAGCCGCGCTTTCCGCCGCTGCTGCCGGGCGGTGAATGAACGGCTGGAAAAAGGGCAGCAGGCCCGTATCCGTCAGGAGAACATGGGACGGGAGCTTAAAGCCGCCATATCCTGCGTGTCACATGATATCCGTACGCCTCTGACCGGCGCGGCAGGATATCTGCAGCTGCTTGAAAAGGTATCGGATACGCCGGTACAGAAGGGGTATCTTTCTGTTATCCGCCGCAGACTGGAGGATTTGGAGAGTCTGCTGGAGGAGCTTTTTCTGTTTACCAAGCTGTCCAATGACGAGTACCAAATCCAGTGCGGGGAAGTGGAACCGTTTCCTGTGCTTTGTGATGTGCTGGCCGGTTTTTACCATAAGCTGACCGCCGCCGGTGTGGAACCGGAACTGGATTTGCCGGAAGAGGGAGGGACGGTCTTTGCTTCGGAGGAAGCCCTGCGGCGTATTTTTGCCAATCTGGTGCAGAATGCGATCCGATATGGCAGCGGCAGGCTGGAGATCCGTCAGGAAGGGAAAGAGCTCTCCTTTACCAATCCGGTGGAACACCCGGAGGAATTGGATTCGGAAAGGCTGTTCCAGCGCTTTTACCGTGCGGATTCTTCCCGGCATTCCGGGGGAGCCGGACTGGGGCTGGCAAGCGTGGAGAGTCTTATGGAAAAAATGGGCGGCAGTGCCCGGGCATCGGTACAGGAGGGCGGCCTGACGATCACGCTCCGGTTTCTGTGCAGGTGAGTGTTCCTCCGGGGGACATGTCCCGGCCGGCACTTCCGGCAACCGCCTTCCGGTACAGGCCGGGAGGCATTCCTGTATATTTTTTGAAGGTTTTATTCAGGTGGAATTCGTCGTAAAAACCGAAATTCAGAGCAACGGCCTGAAGCTTGGAATCCGGATAATCCAGCAGAAACTGCTGAACCTGGTGGATTTTTTCTTCTACTTGATATTGATAGAAGGTTTTACCGTAATTTTCCCGGAAACGTTGGTTCAGTGTTTTGCCGCATACGCCCAGCTGAATGGCCAGCTCCGCTGTTTTGTAGAACATCTGCGGGTTTTGTGCGGTTATGGCAAGGGCCTGCGTCAGCAGCCCGTCCTGTGCGCAGGAATTCTGGGTACAGCAGTCCTCCAGCTCCAGCAGCAGGAGAGTAAAGACGGCATCCGTTTTTTTCATTTTGTTCGGCGAGGGAGAATGCCAGATGGAGGTGAGCTCCTGGAATAAGAGCTTGACCCTCGGGAAGTTGCCGCAATGGATTAAAGATGGCAGAAGGGCACCGTCGGGCGCCGCAGTATTGCAGCTGTAGGAATCCTTTGACGCACAGGAAATATGAAAGTAAATGGTCCGCGTTCCCGGCGTACAGTTCTTTCTTCCGAAATGGTGCTGCCCTGCGTGCAGGATAAATACATCATCATTTCCCGCTTGTATGGTATCCTCGTTCTGCAGGATTTCCCATTGCCCATTTATCATATATACAAAATCATGTTCTTCCATAACCCGGTCGGGGTGGGGGCATCCATCGGCATAATAAATGTAATTTGCCGCGCTGATCTGCCGGCTGCATCCAAAATTATAAAACGGCATAAATATCTCCTCTCTTTCACTGCTTCCATAATATACATTTTCTTTCCCTTTTGTCAATGGACATGGGGGCTGCCTGTCTTTATACTGGGTTTATCAGCTGTGGTCCGGGCCAAATCGTGTACTCGCTGCATGCATCCGCGTCTGCGGACGGCAACGGCTGAAAAATGGCAGCAAAAATGCGGACATCTCCCGTTTTACGAGGATGCGCGGATAGGAGAGAATATGAAGAAATTAAATGTGGTTCTTGTGGGATTAGGATTCGGAGGGGCATTTGTACCAATTTATAAGGATCACCCGGCAGTGGAGAGTATCGGGATATTCGATACGGATGCCGGAATAATGGAGGCGTTTTCCAGGGCGCACGGCATTGAGAAACAGTATCACAGCTTTGAGGAAATCCTGGAAGACGAGGCGGTGGACGCGGTGCATCTGGTTACGCCGATCCCCCTGCATGCGAAGCAGACCGTAGCGGTTTTGAACGCCGGGAAGCATTGTGCGTGTACGGTCCCCATGGCGACCTCCCTGGATGAGATCCGGGATATTATGGAAGCGGTGGATAAGAGCGGTAAAAACTATATGATGATGGAGACAACCCTTTATACCAGACAATTCTTTTATGCCAGGGAAATGCAGGAAAAAGGAGAATTCGGTAAAATCCAGTTCCTGCGGGGGTCGCATTATCAGGATATGGCGAACTGGCCTTCCTATTGGATGGGGCTGCCGCCCATGTGGTATGGAACCCATGCCATAGCGCCTATGAGGGCCATGGCCGGTTCCCGGATCACCAGGGTTCATTGCTTCGGTTCGGGGACGATGGAGGACTGGCTGTACGAGCAATATAAGAATCCGTATCCGGTGGAAAGTGCCATCTTTTCCTTTGAAAACGGTCTGAAGGGAGAAGCCACAAGAACTCTGTTTGAAACGGCAAGGGTCTATCAGGAAGGGATGTTCATCTATGGAAGCGAAGCCAGCTTTGAGTGGGGGTTTGCAGATGGTGACAATCCGATTATTACCAGGGCTGTAAAGGCGGAAGATGGAAGGCGCGGGGGAACTACCGTGGTGAAGGAGGAGGCAATGCCCAATTATTACCGCATGCTGCCGGAGGAAATCCAGAAGCATACCGTAGGGGGGAATTATGATCCGCTGAATCCGCAGGAATCCTTACTCGGCGGGGCGGCGGGCGGCCATCATGGCTCCCATCCCCATCTGGTGCATGAATTTTTAACAAGCATTCTGGAAAACAGGAAAGCGGCAATTGATGAAACGTTAGGGGCTAATATTACGGCGGCAGGAATCTGCGCCCATTTATCCGCCATGCAGGATGGAGCGGAAATAGAGGTGCCGGCGTTTGGAAAAGCGTAACGAGGGGATTTTTCAGGAATACAGCCTTCACAGAGAAAAAAAGGCATCCGGTGAAAGAATCATATTTACCGGATGCCTTTTTTATGTATAATATAAGAGAATAAAAGAAAAGCCCATTCCGGAAAAGCCGTCCTGCGACGGCGGACAGCAGGCTCCTACATAAGCCGGAGGGCACAGGAAAAGGGAGGAACCATGGGAAAGTATTATCTGGATATGGAAGAATACAGGCAGCTTGCAAGACAGGCTGTGGCGGAGGGCTGTGTGCTGCTGAAGAATGAAAACAATACGCTGCCTGTAAAAGAAGGGGAAACCGTATCGGTATTCGGCAGGATACAGTTTACCTACTATAAAAGCGGCACCGGTTCCGGCGGTTTGGTGAATACCCATTACGTGACAGGAATTCTGGATGCGCTGCGGGCGGAAAAAGAAGTGCGGGTGAACGAGGAACTGGCCGGCGTCTATGAAAAGTGGTGTTCGGATCATCCTTTTGATAAAGGAAAAGGATGGGGACAGGAGCCATGGTCTCAGGAAGAGATGCCTCTGGAGGAGGAGACGGCGGCCCGTGCGGCACAGGTAAGCGATGTGGCTCTGGTAATTATCGGGCGTACGGCAGGAGAAGATCAGGATACCAAAGCGGATCCGGGAAGTTACCTGCTCACGGATAAGGAAGAACAGCTGATCCGTACCGTAAGCAGGCATTTTGCCAGAACCGCAGTTCTCCTGAACGTGGGAAATATTATTGATATGAAATGGGTGGAAAGCTGTGATCCGTCCGCAGTCCTCTATGTATGGCAGGGCGGTATGGAAGGCGGGAACGGCGTGGCGGATGTGCTTACAGGGAGAGTCAGCCCCTGCGGAAAACTCAGTGACACCATTGCCGCTTCCATAGAGGACTATCCTTCAACGGCAGGGTTCGGTGATAAAGACAGAAATATCTATGCGGAAGATATTTATGTGGGTTACCGCTATTTTGAAACGGCGGCAAAGGACAAGGTCCTTTATCCATTCGGTTTCGGCCTGTCTTATACGGAGTTTGCCATAAAAACCGAAACGTTTATTGATGAAGGGGATACCGTTCATCTGCAGGTACGTGTGACAAATACGGGGACGGCGGCCGGCAAAGAGGTGGTGCAGGTGTATGCCAATCCGCCTCAGGGACGGCTGGGAAAACCGCTTCGCAGCCTGGCAGCCTTCCGGAAAACAGGGGTGCTCCGGCCGGGAGAGGAAGAGTCCTTTTCCTTGCGTATCCCTAAAAAAGAACTGGCCTCTTACGATGACAGCGGTGCTGCCGGACATAAATCCTGCTATGTGCTGGAGGAAGGAAGCTATTGCTTCTATGTGGGGGCAGATGTGCGCAGTGCAACCTTTGCAGGAGCCTTTGAGCAGAAGGAAACCGTCGTGACGCAGCAGCTGGAGGAAGCTTTGGCCCCTGTGACGGAGTTTGACCGCATGAGGCCGGTGGAAGAGGGGGAATCCTTCCGCATGGTGCAGGAGACTGTGCCTCTGAGAAGTGTGGATTTGGCGGAAAGAATCCTCGAAAACAGACCTGCATCGCCTGTCTGCACCGGTGACAAGGGCATACGTCTCGGGGATGTCTATGATAAAAAGGCGGATCTGGCAGATTTCCTTGCGCAGCTGACCGACGAGGATCTGGCCTGTATGGTGCGGGGAGAGGGAATGTGTTCCCCGAAGGTGACACCCGGAACGGCCGGCGCATTCGGCGGTGTCACAGAGCGTCTGGAACATTTCGGGATACCTGTGGGCTGCTGTGCGGATGGTCCCTCCGGCATCCGGATGGACTGCGGTACGCATGCCTTCAGCCTGCCGAACGGCACTTCCCTGGCCTGCACCTTTCATGTGGAGCTGGTGGAGAGGCTGTTTGAGAAAGAAGGACTGGAGCTGCGGCGTAACCAGGTGGATCTTCTTCTGGGACCCGGCATGAACATCCACAGAAATCCCCTGAACGGAAGGAATTTTGAATATTTCAGCGAGGATCCCTATCTTACAGGCAAGATGGCGGCCGCCCAGCTGAAGGGGATGGGCAAAGCCGGTACCAGCGGTACGATTAAGCATTTTGCGGGAAATAACCAGGAATTCTCGAGAAACCTGGCGGATGCGGTGATTTCGGAAAGAGCGCTGCGGGAAATTTATTTAAAAGGTTTTGAAATAGCGGTGAAGGAAGGAAAGGCGCTTTCCATCATGAGCACCTATGGGCCTGTGAACGGCCTGTGGACGGCAGGAAGCTACGATTTGCTCACCACGATCCTGAGAAAGGAATGGGGCTTTGACGGCCTGGTTATGACAGACTGGTGGGCGAAGATGAATGAGGAAGGGGAAAATGGGGATACCCGGAATACGACGGCGATGGTCCGGGCGCAGAATGACCTGTATATGGTGGTATCCGATGCGGCGGCCAATACCGGGGAGGACAATACCATGGAAGGCCTGGCGGCAGGAAGGCTGACAAGAGGGGAGCTGCTGCGCAGCGCCCGGAATATCTGCAGCGTACTGATGCGCCTGCCTGTTATGGATCGTTTCCTGGATCGGATTTCCCCGGAAGAACGGAAGGAACAGCGGGAAAGTGCCGGAGAAGATGCACAGTTCCTTGATTTGGAATATCAGGAGGTCGGCAGGGACACGGCACTCGACATTTCATCCCTTTCCACAGAAAAAGGGGCTTCCACCGTCCTGGGGGTAAAACTGCTTCACAAGGGAGTCTATGCTATGCAGATAACTGCCAGATGCAGCGGGGGAGAACTGGCCCAGGTGCCCATGTCTGTTTTCATGAACCATGGTGTGGTAATTACCTTTACCGTCAACGGGACAAACGGAGAATGGGTGACACGCAGCGCGGATATGGGGGAATTCCGTTTCCCGCACCAATATCTGCGGTTTTACTTCGGACAGTCCGGTCTGGAACTGAAAGAAGTTAAGATGATTCTTAAAGAAGAATTCTGACAGCCGTGTTGCCGGGAAAAGAAAAAGAAGAGGCGATTCGGGATTTTTGCAGGAACTGTGAAGGGGAAATAACTTATGATAAGGGCAGTGATTTTTGATATGGACGGGGTTCTGGTAGACAGCGAGATGCTGTATCTGAACCTGCGCTACCAGTTTGCAAAAGAGAAGAATCCCGGGGTAACCCTGGAGGAGCTTATACCCACTGTGGGACGCTCCTCCGAGGGCAGCTGGGGCATTGTGGCAAAAGCGGTGCACAATGGGATGCGCTGGCAGGAGCTTCTGGCAGAGTATAAGGAAAAGGTGGTTGTTACCTATCCGTCGCTGGATTTCACAAGCATTTTCAGGGAGGAGGCCCGGGAGGTCCTTCAGAAGCTGAAGGAAAAGGGAATCCGCCTGGCGCTGGCTTCCTCCAACGGGCTGGCAATCGTGGAGAAAATATTGGCGGATAATGGAATCCGGCATTATTTTGAACTTGTGGTCAGCGGAGAAAGCTTTTACCGGAGTAAACCGGATCCGGAAATTTACATCCATACAGCGGCCTCGCTTGGCGTCGGGGCCGGCGAATGCCTCGTTGTAGAGGATTCCACCGCCGGTATAACCGCAGCCCATCGGGCCGGAATGCAGGTCGCCGCCCTTGTGGATGATCGGTTCGGATTTGATCGTTCCCTGGCTGATTTTGAAGTGGGCAGGCTCCGGGATATTCTGGAACTTCCGGCCTTTACCGGAAAAGGGAGCCTTGCCCGATGAGGTTTCAGCTGATAATAGGCAGTTCCATTTCATACAGAAGTTCATTCAGGGCCACAATGGACAGCCCTTTGAGAAAGGCATGGATTATGGCGCAATCCCGTTCCGTCCGGGGATATAGAACCGGGTATCCTGTCTGTTTCAATAGTGTCTGGGTTTCCTCCAGTGTAATCTCCATTCCCAGGCACAGCGCCAGCAATTTATCGCGGGAAGGCTGTTTGACGCCTGAAAAAATCTGGTAGGCGTACGTTCTGTCCAGGCCGGAGGCTTCAATGCTTTTGCTTTTGTTTTTGTTTTTTTCCATAAGAAGCTGTTCCAGGGCGGCAGAAACAGTGAGATTAACCCTTTCCTCCCGCGTGTTTTGCATATAGGAGTCAAACTCCTGTGTCCGTTTCATCAAGTCAAATAATTCCTGTGTTGTTTTTTTCATTGATTAATTCCGAATCCTTCTTTATAGTAGTAAGCATAGGTATATTGTAGCCGGTATAAAAACGGGAGTCAAGCGGCGGTATAATGACAGCGGCTGGACAAAGAAGAGAATCCGGGAAATTGTGAGGCGGGCAGCATACAGATAAATACGCAGAAAGGAACAAAAGTTATGGATAATGCGTCACAGATGGCAGGAGAAATCCGTCATCAATACGTGAACGAAAATTATGAGGATGTTCTGGAACTGGCATCGGGAGAGGAAGATAAGACGATGCTGGCCAGACGTGTTTCGGACGGCAGGCTTGTGATTAAGAAAAGTATGCCTCTGGCGCAGGGAAAGGTATATGAGAAGCTTTTGAACAAGCCTCATCCGAATGTGGTACCGGTTTGGGATGTGATTAAGCTGAAGGAACAGTGTGTGGTAATCACCGAATATGTGAGCGGGATTACCCTTCAGGAGCTGCTGAAGCAGAGAGGGACGCTGCCTGAGCAGGAAGCGGTCCCTGTTATTCTGCAGCTGCTTAAGGGGCTGGAATTTATCCACAGCCTGGGAATGGTGCACCGGGATATCCATCCGGGTAATGTACTGATCTCCACGGATAAGGTGGTGAAGGTCCTGGATATGGGGATCGCCCGGAATATAAAAAGGGATCAGAGTACGGATACTACCGTACTGGGAACCGTAGGTTTTGCAGCACCGGAGCAGTTCGGTTTTGCCCAGACGGACTCCAAATCGGATATTTACAGCATTGGTGTGCTGTTGAATGTGATGATTACGGGAAAGCTTCCCTCAGTGATTATTCCGGGAGGCCGGATAGGGGGAATCATCCGGAAATGCATCCAGATGGATCCCGGCGGCCGGTTCCAGAATGTGCATGAATTGAGTCAGGCGCTGATGCCCGGAAGAATGGATGTACCGGAGCAGGAGGCGGCTCCTGAAGAGGCGGAGCCGGGCAGGAAAGCCATTATTCCCGGCTTCCGCACGGGGAAAATATGGAAAAAAGCGGTAGCGTTAGCAGGTTACATTTTCATGTCATTATTCACTGCGGTACTCGTTGGTAATGCAGCTGTAAACCTTGGAGTGACAGGATTTCTGCTGGAATTCCTCGCCTGCTTCATAATGATGTGGCTTCCCCTCCTCATCGCTTCTAATTTTTATGAATGGGACAGAAAGATTTTCCCATTTTCCAGATGGAATAAAGATGTGGTTCTGGTCATACGGATTATATTGACGGTAGTGCTGGTTTACGCGGGCATGAGCCTGGAGACTTCCCTGCCGGTTAATTAGCCGTGCAGGGGAAAGACGGGGAGTATGCTGCGGGCATACCAAAAAGAAGGAGAATTCCTATATCTTTGATGTAGGGATTCTTCTTTTTTGATGCGGAAGGGCAGGAAAAGCATGAAAGTGAAAAGAAAAGCTTTCGTTTTTTATGGGCTGCATATCGGGACGGCATTGCTTTTGGGGCTGTTAATCTATCTGTTTTGCGGAAGAAATATCCGCATTCTGCGGTTGGCAGGGCAATGGCTTCCTCTGGATCGGCTGCCTGAGGCGGGGCCGGGCATGGTATCCCGTTTCGCCCGCAATTACCTGTGTGATATGGCATGGGCCTATGCACTGGTTTTTGCCGTATATCTGTTTACAGGAGAAGAAGGAAACCTGGGGAAGCTGTCCGCCGGCTGTATGATATTTGCCGGAATAACGGAATGGATGCAGCTGGCCGGCTTCCTTTCCGGAACCTTTGATATATGGGATATTGTATTGGAAGGGCTGGCCGTCCTTATGGCTGCCTTTTTAATAAAACGACACAAGGAAAAGCGAGGAGGATTCTATGAAAAAGAATACGAAAATGAGGATAGCGGTTACGGCGGTGCTGGCAGTGTTCCTCATGATGGCGGCAGGGAGCGGATCCACGGATAAGGATACCACGAAAGCAATAGCGGATGATACCGGCAATGGTACGACGGAGACCGCTTCGGAAAAAAAGGAAGAGGAAGCGCCGGAAGAAGCGGGCCTTCCCACAATTGAGGAACAGGTGTTGTTGGATCAGGATGGGATAAAAATTACGGCACTGGGCCTGGAAGAGGACTCTATCTGGGGAACGGGCCTGAAAATTCTTATTGAAAACAATACGGATAAGGATCTGGGGATCGGCTGTGACGCATTAATCGTGAACAACTATATGATTTCCGATCTGTTTTCATCCAAGGTTGCGGCGGGAAAAAGCGCAAATGAAACAATAAACCTTTCTGCTTCTTCCCTGGAGGCTGCGGGTATTGCCAATATCGGACAGATTGAAATCTACTTCCGAAGCTACGACAGCAGCAGCTTTGAAACAATTTCCACCTACGATAAGGTGACTGTTCAGACCTCGGAATTTGCAAATATGGACACCCAGGCAGCAGACGAAGGCAAGGAGCTGGTAAACCAGGATGGGATACGTATTGTGGGAAAATTTGTGGATGAAGACAGCTTTTGGGGAGCCGGAATACTGCTGTATCTGGAAAATAATTCCGGTAAAAATATAAGTGTCAGCTGCAGCGATGTATCGATAAACGGTTTTATGATTAACCCTATTTTTTCCGCATCCGTTTATGATGGGAAAATGGCTGTAAAGGAAGTTACCATTTTATCCAGTGATTTGGAAGAAAACAATATTACGAGCGTGGAGGAAGTGGAACTGAAATTTTCCGTACTGGACAGTGATTCGTTCCAAAGTCTGTTTAAAACGGATACGATTTCCTTTACAACAAAATAAGAAAGCAGACAAGGAAAAGAGGCGATTCTGCTGCAGCTCCCCATATCATGGCTGGAGCGGCTTATGACGGATATCCATTGCTGTGTGTTCCGGGTGGAGTACGAAGATACATACGAAACGGCGGATCCAAAGGTACGGGAAGCGTATGGCCGGATCCGGGATATGATAAAAGAACTTGGGGTAACTTATCTGCTGGCGGAGGAAGGCGGCATTTTCCGGTGCTACAGCCAAGGGCTCACCCCCGCTTACTTTTCCCGGTTTTTTTAGGAACAGATGGGCGTTACCTATCTGGAATATGTGGACACGATCCGGCTGGAACATATCTATGTGGATTTGGTAAATACGGAAGCTGCAGGAACGGCACGGCTTTTATAATGAGAAGCTGTTTCTGCGCATGTTCCGGCAGGTATACGGCTGCACACCCGGAAAGGCCAGGAAGGGAAAGTAGAAATCGGCAGGTATTTGCGTAAAAATAACACCTTTTCCCCGGGACGGTAGTATAAAGTGGACGGATCATGTTTTTTTACTACAGAGAGGGACAGCACTTTTTCCGTTGTGGAAAGTTTACTTTTATTCTGGAATGGGATATACTATAAGTGAACTCAAGTTTTCTTTTAATTTCAAGAATAGAAAGGGTGATTATATGAATTTGGCGAAAATCTCTGCAAACGGCCAAATCACCGTGCCAGCGGAAATACGGAGGCTGCTCGGATTAAAGTCCGGGGATAAAATTCTGTTTTACCAGAAGCAGGACGGAGAAATTGTTGTGAGTAATGCTTCTACCAAAGCAATCCGTAAAGCGCAAGCCGCTTTTTCCGGGGTTGCCGAAGAAATGGGTGTTTACAGTGAAGATGATATTCAGGCACTTGTAGATGAAGTAAGATACGGAAAGAAAAGGTAATATGCGGATATTGGTTGACACAAATATCCTGTTCTCCGCATTGGTCTTTCCACAATCTAAACCGGCGCGAACGCTTTTGTATGTTGCGGATAATCACGAAATTGTCCTGTGTGACCGTATCTTAGTGGAATTGCGGGATATTCTGAAACGAAAAGCCCCAAAGTTCCTGCCGGACGCAGAAGTGTTGCTTGCGGAAATGTCTTATGAGTTAATACCGGCGGTAGACCATGCGGAAAAGTTGATACGCGACGCAAAAGACCAGCCGATCTTAAATGCGGCAATTGTGTCAGATGTGGATATTATTCTCACGGGGGATAAGGATTTTTTAAGTCTTGAAATGGAGCATCCTAAATGTATGACTGCTGCACAGTTCTTTGCGAGTGAGGGCGTGGAAGAATGATTTTTATACGCCTGGAAAAAGAACATTCGGTAGGAATCTGAAAACAGATTGGGTACCGGATGACAGAAGACTGCCTTTCATGAAGGCAAGTCTGCCGCAAGGGGGGTCTGGTTTCTGCAGAGATTCATACAGGATACGAAATGCTTTGCGATAGGGGACAGATTGTGGCCTTTTCTATAGCAAAGATCAATGTGTGTAGTCAGCTCCGGTTCGACGGGAAGAATCCGGATATCTGCGTTGTTCGCATAATAGGCGGCCTGCTTTTGCATCAGCAGGCCGATTCCCATATTTTTGGAAACCAGATCGATTATGTTTTCAATCCGGTGGCTGGTATAAGAGACACCGGGAGTAAATCCTGCTTCCTCACAGGCCCTGATACAGAGAGAATAAAGAAGAGTTCCTTCGTTCAACAGAAGGAGCTTTTCTTTTTTTAGCCGGGAAAGAGGGAGTTGGGTATCCTCTTTTGGGAAAGCGGCAGGAGAGCATACTGCGGCGAGACGGTCGGCTGTATAGGGGATATGGACAAAATCCGGTTCCGTTTCTTCTCCTTCCCGGATAAAAGCCAGTTCACATTTGCCGTCCCGCAGCATCTGCTTCAGAACGGTGGATTCTTCCTCCAGAACATGTACATGAAAGGAAGAATTGCTCTGGTTAAAAAGAAGGATGGTATCTGTTATGCCGTATTGGGCCATCACCGGAATGGAACCTATGGTGAGGGTGGTTTTCTTTCTCTCCCGGGAGTGGTAGAGCGCCGTTTCATATTCATATTGAAGGCGGGATATCTGGCGGGCATAAGTAAGAAAAGACATTCCATCCTCCGTGAGTTCAAGACAGCGCGTGGTACGCCGGAAAAGAGGAATGGCAAGCTCCTGTTCCATCGCTTTTATATGTTTGGACAGACTGGACTGGGAGAGGAAAAGAGCATCCGCAGCCCTGGAAAAATTGCCGGTATCGGCGAGAACCACAAATTCTTTCAGATAATCGATATTCATAAGGACTCCTATTTATTCTTGTTTGGAATATATTATACCCTTTTTCGAATTGCCTGCCAATCCATAATTTTCTATAATGAACCACAGGCAGGACATAAAGGGCTGTCTGAACGGTTACATAAAGTGTCGGACTGCTATGGAAAAAGGAAGAGAGGATAAAAAAATGGGGTATAGTCTGCTTTTTAATCCGGAAAATTACCGGGTGGAGTCTGTGGAGGCGGAAGGCCATACTGTGGTTTACAGGGCCTATGAAGATTTGGTATATGTGGAAAGGCCGGTGGCCGAAGAATACCAGAGGATGAATATATATGTGCCGGAATTGCTTATGGAAGGAGGGACGATAGGCCGTTATGACAGGCATACGGCCCCTGTATTTCTGGCAAATACGGTGGGCGGATATATGCCGGGAAAACCGGAGAAGCCGGGCAATCATTTTATGGGGAAAACCAACGCCCTTTTCTTTGCACTGCAGCATGGCTGTGTGGCGGTATCTGTGGGAGCCAGGGGCAGAGGGCTTACGGGGGCTGACGGAAGCAATATCGGCTGTGCCCCGGCCTGCATCGTGGATCTCAAGGCGGCTGTGCGATACCTGAAGTATAACCGGGAACGGATCTGCGGTAATATGTCACGGATTATATCCAATGGAACGAGCGCCGGCGGAGCGCTTTCCGCGCTGCTGGGAGTGACGGGAAATCATCCGGACTATGAAAGCTATCTGGATGCGGCTGGAGCCGCCGAGGCGGGGGACGATATTTATGCCGTATCCTGCTATTGTCCTATTACTAATCTGGAGCATGGGGATATGGCCTATGAATGGGAATTCAACGGTCTGCATGATTACCGGTACATGCGTTTTGATAAGGATGCGGAAACCGGAGAGATGAAGAGGCAGCCCGTGACGGGGACACAGACGGAGGAACAGAAAAAGCTTTCCGCTGAACTTAAAAAATTATTCCCATCCTATGTGAACAGTTTACATTTGACGGATGAACGGGGAAATGACCTTATTTTAGAAGAGGATGGGAATGGAAGCTTTCAACAATATATCAAAGACCGTATCATGGAATCTATACAAAAGGCAATGGAAGGAGGAATGGATTTTACCGGCTGTCCCTGGATTCAAATACGTGACGGGAAAGCGGTGGATGTGGATTTTGCACAATTTACGGCATTCCGTACCAGGATGAAAACCACGCCTGCCTTTGATGACGTATGGTTGCAAACACCGGAAAATGAGTTGTTCGGAACCGATGGCATCGCTTCCCGGCATTTTACCCGCTTCAGCCTGGAACATACCAAAGCGGAGGGGGAGATGGCAGAAGAAGGCCAGATCCGGCGGATGAATCCGATGAACTATATAGGCGACAGCCATTGCGATACGGCACCCTGTTTCCGTATCCGTCACGGCGCTTCCGACCGGGATACTTCCCTGGCGGTTTCCGCCCTGCTGGCCGCCGCCCTGAAAAAACAGGGCATACAGGTGGACTACCATCTTCCCTGGGGACTGCCCCATGCGGGAGATTACGATTTACCGGAGCTGTTTGCCTGGATTGACCGTATTTGCAATGTATGAAAGGAGCCGCTATGGATTACAGGACAGAAATTTTGGATTTGCGGACCGCCCTGCAGGTGCTGCAAAACGAGGAAGGCCAGTTGGTGGAAACGGATGTGCCGGTGGATACCATGGCCGAACTGGCTGGGGTTTACCGTTATGTAGGGGCCGGCGGCACCGTAAAACGGCCGGCAGGAGTAAACGGGCCGGCTATGATATTTCATAATCTGAAAGGGTTTCCGGATGCGTCGGCAGCGATTGGGATCCTGGGAAGCAGGAAACGGGTGGGCCTTCTGCTTGGCTGTCCTCCGGAGTCTTTGGGCCGGCTTTTATGCGAGTGTGCCCGGAGTCCGGTTCCCCCGGAACTATCCCGTGAGCCTGCGCCCTGCCAGGAGGTGGTACATTATGCACAGGAGGATGGTTTTGATCTGCGAAAGCTGCTTCCCGCGCCTACGAACACACCGGTGGATGCAGGCCCCTATATCACACTGGGAATGTGCTATGCCAGCCACCCGGATACCGGTGTCAGCGATGTGACCATACACCGTATGTGCCTTCAGGGAAACGCGGAACTGTCCATTTTCTTTACCCCGGGAGCCAGACATATCGGAGCCATGGCGGAGCGCGCCCAGGAGCTGGGACAGCCGCTGCCCATTTCCATAAGCATCGGTGTGGATCCCGCAATTGCGGTCACCTCCTGTTTTGAACCGCCCACAACCCCGCTTGGATTTAATGAACTGTCCATAGCCGGCGCATTGCGCAGGCAGCCTGTCAGGCTGTGTCCCTGCCTGACCATACAGGAGAATGCCATTGCCAATGCTGAATATGTGATTGAAGGGGAAATCCTTCCCGGCGTAAGAATCCGGGAGGATCAGGGCAGCAATACCGGTTATGCCATGCCGGAATTCCCGGGTTACACGGGACCGGCCAGCGACGAATGCAGGCTGATCCGGGTGAAAGCGGTGACACATCGGAAAAATCCGATCATGCAGACCTGTATCGGGCCGGGCATGGAACATGTGAATATGGCGGGTATCTGTACGGAAGCCAGCATTTATGCCATGGTGGAAAAAGCCATGTCGGGCCGGCTGAAGAATGTCTATGCCCATCCGTCGGGAGGCGGGAAATATATGGTTATCCTTCAGATTGCCAAAAAGATGCCCAGTGATGAGGGCAGGCAGCGCCAGGCCGCCCTGCTGGCCTTCAGCGCCTTTTCGGAATTGAAGCATATCATTCTGGTGGATGAGGATGTGGATCTTTTTGATACGGATGACGTGCTGTGGGCGCTGAATACCCGGTATCAGGGAGATGTGGATACGGTATTCATCCCCGGCGTGCGGTGCCATCCCCTGGATCCCAGCCAGCGGCCGGACTACAGCCCATCCATACCGGATGTGGGAATATCCTGCAAGACCATCTATGATTGTACGGTTCCGTTTTCCATGAAAGAACGGTTCCGGCGTGCTGCATTTATGGAGGTGGATCCGTCAAAATGGATAAAAAAAGAATAATAGTCGGAATCAGCGGCGCTTCCGGTATGCCTCTTGCATGGGAACTGCTTCGGCAGCTGAGAGCACGCCGGGATCAGGCAGAAACCCATTTGATATATACCGAAGGAGCTGCGCGGACCTTGCTTCAGGAGACAGGACAGACGCCGCAGGTGTTGGAAAAAATGGCGGATTATGTCTATGATAACCAGAATATCGGAGCGGCTCCCGCCAGCGGGAGCTTTCGGACGGACGGCATGATCGTAGTTCCCTGCAGCATGAAAACAGCAGCAGGAATTGCATCCGGCTACAGCGATAACCTGCTTCTCAGGGCTGCGGATGTGACGCTTAAGGAGCGCAGAAGGCTGGTCCTTGTGGCCCGGGAATGCCCGTTAAGCACCATCCATCTGCGGAATCTGTATGAACTCAGCCGGTACGGAGCGGTGATCCTGCCCCCGGTCCTGAGCTTTTATAACCATCCGGATTCCCTGGACTGCTGCATAAGGCATATTACGGGTAAAATTCTGGATATGTTCGGCTTGGAGGGAGAAGGCTACCGCAGATGGGAGGGGATGGATGAGAACCTTTGAAAGGAAAGCAGAATGGGGAAACAAGACCATAACAGCCTCTGTTCTGGTACTGGATAACGGGATACGGGTGGATCTTTACGGGGGCGATCTTTCCCATATCGGAGCGGTCAGTGCCGTTTCCTGTGAAAAAAAGCTGGAAACAGTGGTATTTCCCGGACACCGGGAAGCCGTGTTGACTGAAAGCTGGGCGGAGGCCATAAACAGGCAGACCGGTCTGCCTGTGGTGGTAACGGCAGGGATTCATTATGATGGGGTAAACGGAGCCGATATTGCGGAAATCATGGAAATTATGGAAGATATGTTGAAGGACGTTTTGAAGAGAATTTCATAAATACAAGGGAAAAACGAAAAAATATGGAAAAGCTGCCGCATGGGTGAGGAAAACTTATCTGCATGTGACAGCTTTTACTGTATACATTGGTTTTTACTACTTATTGTTTTATCCTGAAAAAGCTTGTATGATAGAAAAAACAAGAATTTTACAACGATAGGAAAAAATGGGAAATACCGGAGGAAAAGTGTGAGGACAAAAAAACAAAAAGATGAGTATTCACTTTGGAATAATTTTATTTATCTGCTTAAAGGGATATGGAAAAGTGACAGGAAACTCATGGTCTTTATGATTCTGGAATCCCTGTGTATGGTAATAACCCCTTATATAGCAATGTATCTGCCGAAGATTGGTGTGGATCTTGTGGTACAGCACTCATCCGTCAAAAAGGCACTGTTTGTGTTGGGCATCATAACCTGTATTATAGCGGTATCCCAGACGGTGGGAAACATGGCGGCCAGAGGGAAGACAAGGTTGTTGGATCGTCTGCGCAGTTATTACAGAATTCAGCTGTTTGGAAAAACACTGGATTGCGATTATGAACATGTGGAAAGTGCCCGCTGGCAGGAGCAGTACAGTCAGGCAAAACTGATGAGTGTGGATTGGGGTCCCTGGTCTGCGACAACACTGATGTCAGAAGGAGCCATAAAAGTATGTGGAGCGGTGATTAGTTTTATCCTGTATGGAAGTATAATTGCATCTTTAAGCCCCTGGATGCTGCTTTTCATTATTCTTCTGTCAGTTCTGAATTTCGGCGCTTTACGTAAGGCACAAAAGCATGAGGTGAAAACGCTCGCCAGCCGCAGCATTCTGCAGCGGAGCAGGGGATATATGAAGGATTATGCCTCTGATGTTACTTTTGGAAAAGATTTACGGTTATATGAAATGGGCGGTTGGATCAGAGCTTGCTTTCGTAATTACAATGAAGCCCATTTCCGCCTGAGACAGGATGTGCAGCGTTATTATTATTTTGCGGCGCTGGTGGAGGCAGTGAGTTTGTTTTTCAGAGACGGGGCGGCTTATCTGTACTTTTTATGGCAGGCGGCTTCGGGTAATCTTACGCCTGGAGAATTTGTACTGGCATGCAGCGTGGTGGCTTCCTTTTCGGCTCTGGTCACACAGGTATCCGACAGCGTGGGGCAGATGGTCCAGGCGGTACCTCCGTTAAACAGGATGAGAAGTTACCTGGAAGCTGCAGACGAACCCGATCCGGATCCGGCGGCCATACCGCCGGAAGAAGGAACACCGGTTTCTATTACCTTTGAGGATGTAAGTTTTACTTACGAGGGCAGATATCAGGTATTGGATCATTTTAATCTGCAGATTGGAGAGGGGGAAAAAATAGCTCTGGTGGGAATAAACGGCGCCGGAAAAACGACTATTGTAAAGCTGCTGTGTGGTTTTTATAAGCCGGAGTCAGGAAGGATACTGATAAATAATACGGATATCAGGCATTTCAGGAAGAAGGATTTGTATCAAATGATTTCACCGGTTTTTCAGGAGGCCACGATACTGCCCTTTACGGTAGCACAGAATGTGTCACTTAATGAAAAAGAGATGGACATGGAACGGATCAGGGAATGTCTGACAAAAACAGGGCTGTGGGAAGACATCAACCGGCTGCCGGAAAAAATGGAAACGATGATGATGAATCTGGAGGATGGAGGCGGAGTGTGCCTGTCAGGAGGGCAGCAGCAGAAGCTTCTGATGGCCAGGGCATTATATAAGGATGCGATGTTGCTGTTTTTTGACGAACCCACAGCCGCACTGGATCCCATTGCTGAAAGTGAGACTTATGAGTTGTTTCACAGCCTGGCAGGAAAGAAAACAGCAATTTATATTTCCCATAGGCTTGCCAGCACCCGTTTTTGTGATCGTGTGGTTTTGCTGGAAAAAGGCAGGGTGACAGCGAGCGGAAGTCATGAAGAACTTTTGGCTGGTTGTGTGGAATACGCCAAAATGTATCGCGTTCAGAGTCATTATTATAAGAAAGATGCGGAGGTGAATGCATGAGAAAGAGAGCGGATATGCTTCATCTTTTACGATGTCTCCGGGAGATTCAAAAGTGTGAGCCGTGGGCATTGCCAATGGCTTTCGTTCTGGCTCTGATGGAGGCGTTGATCCCATTGGGAGCACCTGTTCTTTCAGCAATATTTGTAGATGGCCTGGAACAGGGAGCTTCTTTTAAAGAGCTGGCGTTAGCAGCGGTTATCGGAGTTGTGATATTATTTATCATGAATGTTGTGAGGGGAAAAATGTTCCGCTGCGGCCTGCCCCATTCGGAATATTGTAATGATCTGATGGAATGGAAGTTTAACGACAAAAGCATGGATATGGATTATGCCCGGCTTGACAGTGCAGAGACAGCCGGGCTGCGGGCAAGAATTCAGAATGACTACGACTGGGGCTGCGGCGCTTACTATATGATTCCGCAGTTCCAACGCTGCTGTGTCGGTGTTATCGGGATCATGGCCTCGGCCGCATTTCTGATTTTGGTTCTCTTTCAGGGCAGTTTTTGGTTAGATTGGTCAACGCTTCTGTTTTTCGGCTATGTATTTGCAGTTACCTTCTTTTCTGCTTCTGTCGAAAAAAGAACCTTTCAGGAAGAAGAAACGCTGAAAAGACAGTTTGATAAAACCAGCAGCAGGGCGAACTATCTGATGCGCGGAGGAATTACCTACAGGGAAGGTAAGGACATTCGTATATACAATGCCCAGCCGTTGATTAAAAGCGCTCTGCGTGAAGAAGAACGGGACAGGATGGTGGAAGGAGAGAGCAGGCTGGAGCAGCGGGCAGGCGCGCTGGACGGTGCGGCATCTGGCATCCTCATGGGAGGGGCTTATGTGTTTGTGGTTCTGCGTTCACTGCAGGGTGCTCTTTCAGCAGGGGCAGTGGTTCTTTTTGCTTCCAGTATATACCGTTTCTCCGAAAGTCTGAAAATACTCGCTAAAAGCCGTAGTGAAATCCTGATGAATGCAAGACGCATGGAGAGTACCTTTGCTTATCTTGATCTTCCCGGTCTGCTGGAGGGCGGATGCCTTCCCGCAGGTATGGAAGCGGGAAAAGGTGAGATTGAGTTCCGGGATGTATCCTTTACCTATCCCGGAGCAGGAAAACCCGCATTGTCCCATGTGTCCTTCCGCCTGCATCCTGGCGAAAAAACGGCAGTGGTAGGAATGAACGGCAGCGGAAAGACCACACTGGTAAAGCTGCTCTGCCGCTTGTACGATCCATCCGAAGGAAGCATCCTGCTGAATGGGACGGACATCAGGGAATATGAATATGAGGAATATATGCGGCTGTTTTCGGTAGTGTTTCAGGATTTCAAACTTCTGGCTCAGCCTTTGGGAGAAAATGTAGCTGCGGCACAGGAATATCAGCAGGAGAGGGTATGGGAATGCCTTAAGAAAGCAGGATTTGCCGCCCGCCTGGAGCGGATGAAGAAGGGACTTGCCACCAGTCTGTACCGGGATTTGGATGAAGAGGGTGTGGAGGTGTCTGGTGGTGAAGCACAGAAGATTGCATTAGCCAGAGCATTGTATAAAGATGCGCCGATAGTGGTTCTGGATGAACCTACCGCCGCTCTGGATCCCATATCAGAGCATGAAATATACAGCGGTTTCCATAGGCTGATTGGTGATAAAACCGCGGTTTTTATATCCCATCGCCTTTCTTCCTGCCGTTTTTGCGACTACATACTGGTTTTTCATGAAGGAGAACTTGTGCAGCGTGGAAATCATGAGGAACTACTGAAAGAGGATAAGGGTAAATATGCTGTCATGTGGCAGGCACAGGCCAGGTACTATGAGGAAGACGGAGCGGACAGAAGTGCAGCGAACGGGGGAGCATAAAGATAACACTTCAGACAAGATCGAACTGTTACGTATGTTTTCTTTCAAAAGGTAAAATAAACGATTGCCTCTGGCCTGTTTCCGTAATATAATCGAGAAAGAAAATTTTATAAAAAATGAAGAGGTGCCTGCCGGCCAGACCGCGCAGGATAATAGGGAAAAGGGTGCAAAGCCCTTGCGGTCCCGCCGCTGTAACGGAGGAGTCGTATCAGAGAATGCCACTGGGAAACCGGGAAGGACGGATACGATGAGGATACCGGAGCCAGAAGACCTGCCTTTCATGATGGGGAACATGGGAAGAGTGCTCCCCGCATCGGTTACGAGCGATGGCCGGGTGCGAAAAGCGGTCCTTTTCCAGGGGAAGATGACAGATCTGTTTTTTAAACCGGCTTTCGTATGCGTTATGCTGCGGGAGGCGGTATTTTTTATGCAGGCACAAAAGGCCGTGAACAACAACGGTGCCGGGCCATGAAAAGGAGAAAGCATGAAACAGAAGAAAAAAACAGGCATATTGGCAGTCAGCTTCGGAACAAGCTATGAGGATTCCTGCCGGTGTACCATTGGGGCGCTGGAGGCGGATTTTAAAAGGGTATTTTCACATATGCCCGTAAAAAGGGCGTTTACCAGTACAATTATCATGCGCATATGGAAGGAAAGAGGGGTGGAAATCCCCGATACCATGCAGGCGCTCGCCCAAATGGCGGAGGAAGGGATCGAGGAGGTTCTTATCCAGCCCACCCATCTTCTGGCCGGGGAGGAATACGAAAAGCTCTGTGCCCAGGCGGAAGGGTTCCGGGGGCGTTTCAGACGGATGGAAATCGGTGTGCCTCTGCTTAACGATGAGGAGGATCTGAAAAGTGTTGCCGCTTTTTATGCCGAACATTTTTCAAGGGAAGAGGGAGAAGCCCTGGTGCTGATGGGGCATGGATCCCGTCATGAAAACAATGCCGTTTATGCCCGGCTCCAGGATATCTGGAACCGGATGGGCTGTACCGATGTATTCCTGGGGACTGTGGAGGCCAGCCCGGATCTGGAAGAGGTAACGGCGCTCCTTCAAAAGAACGGATACCGGAAGGCGGTAATGACTCCGCTCATGCTGGTCGCAGGGGATCATGCCCATACGGACATGGCGGGGAACGGGCCGGGCAGCTGGAAACGCCTGCTGGAGTCCCAGGGGATTCGGGTGCGGTGTGTGGTGAAGGGAATGGGGGAATACCCGGAAATACGCAGTTTGTACATCCGCCATTTACAAAAGCTGGAGGAAAAAAATACGGGTGTGCTTTATGGTGTCAGTGTTGGCCCGGGCGATCCGGAACTGATTACGCTCAAGGCGGTGCGCCTGATAAAGGAGTGCCCTGTACTGGCAGTGCCCCGTACCCGGGGAGAAAACACACTCGCTCTTTCTATTGCCATGCAGACCGCCGATATCCGGGGAAAAGAAATCGTCTATACGGATTTCCCCATGAACAGGGATAAGGAAATCCTGGCAAAGAATTATGAGAGAATAGCAGAGCTGCTTGCGGAATATCTGGAACAGGGGAAAAATGTGGCTATGCTTACGATTGGGGACATTTCCATTTATTCCACATTTTCCTATGTGGGGGAACGGGCGGCGCAGGCCGGTTACCCGGTAAGGATATGCGCCGGTGTCCCCTGCTTTTGTGATATTGCCGCCAAAACCGGGAAACCTCTTGTTTCCGGTTCCCAGGTCCTGATGGTGATACCCGCAGGAAAAGAAGAACTGGAGCCGTATATGGCCCTGGAGGGTACCAAGGTATTGATGAAAAGCGGAGGAAAGCTGGGGAAGCTGCGGCAGTACCTTGCCGAAAAAGGACTGGAGGACAGGGCGCTCATCGCGGAAAACTGCGGGCTTCCGGGAGAACATTTTCTGCCTGCGACGCAGGAAATACCGGAGGGCAGCAGTTATTTTACCACAGTGGTGATAAGATAGCCTGCAAAGTGTGCCGGTTATTCCCGCGGGCAACGAGCCAAACGGATGCACTTGTGCATCCACTTGGCGACTGCCGCGAGGGTCAAATACCACCGCAGCAAGCTGACGGGGTATTTGATTTCACCACAGTTCCTGAGAGGAGAGACGGTTTTGCTGGAACAGTATGTATTTAAAAACCAGAAACGATTGCGCTGCGGTTATACGACCGGATCCTGTGCCGCTGCCGCAGCGAAAGCCGCCGTACAGATGCTGCTTGGCGGGGGAAGGACGGAAGCCGTGGAACTGGTTACCCCATCCGGGCAGACGCTTTTTCTGGATGTGGAGGATATCCGGGAAGAAGAGGGAAGGGTATGCTGCGCCGTCCGGAAGGACAGCGGGGATGATCCGGATGTGACCAATGGGATTCTCATCTATGCTTCTGTGGAAAAAACGGAGTTCGGGATCCGGATAGACGGCGGGGAGGGTGTGGGAAGAGTTACCCGGCCCGGCCTGGATCAGCCGGTGGGAGAAGCGGCTGTTAATTCAGTACCGCGCCGCATGATAACCGAAGCGGTGAAGGCGGTTTGTTCCGCACAGGGGTATGAGGAAGGGATCCTTGTGATCATTTCCATCCCGGAAGGCAAAGCTCTTGCCGGCCGGACCTTCAATCCCCGTCTGGGTATTGAGGGCGGGATATCGGTCCTGGGCACCACGGGAATTGTGGAGCCTATGAGCGAAGCGGCCCTTCTTGATACCATAGAGGTGGAAATGAGACAGGCGGCCGCTGTGGGCAGACAAAAAATCCTTCTCACACCCGGGAATTATGGTATGGATTTTCTGAGGGATTCCCTGAAAATTGATCCATACAAGAGCGTAAAGTGCAGCAATTACATAGGAGAATCCCTGGATAAAGCGATTGAAATTGGATTTGATGCCCTTCTATTAGTGGGGCATATCGGAAAGCTGGTGAAGCTGGGAGCCGGTGTGATGAATACCCATTCCCGCTGGGCGGATGCCCGGCTGGAGACGCTGGCGGCAAGTCTGATTCTGGCCGGCGGGGACGCCGGGACAGCGGTAACGCTGCTGGGCGCCAATACGACGGAAGATGCACTGGATATTTTGAACCGCTGCGGCTGGCTGGAAAAGACTATGGCTGTACTCATGGAAAAAATAGCCTGCCACCTGGAACACAGGACCGGCGGGAAGCTTCAGGCCGAGGTGGTGGTATTTTCCAACCGATACGGGATTCTTGGAAAAACAAAGGGTGCGGATGCCCTTTTAGAAGAAATAGGAGAATAAACATGGTTCATTTTGTAGGAGCAGGACCGGGAGCGCCGGATCTGATTACGGTCAGAGGGATGGAACTTCTGAAACAGGCGGATATCATTATTTATGCAGGTTCTCTGGTAAACAAAGAACTGCTTGCATCGGCTTCGTCCCATTGCCGGATATACAACAGCGCGCTGATGACGCTGGAAGAGGTGATAGACGTGATGGTGCAGGGAGAAACGGATAAGAAAAAAACAGTCCGTCTCCATACCGGGGATCCCTGTCTGTATGGGGCGATCCGGGAACAGATGGATCGGCTGGAGGAGAGGGGGATTTCCTATGAGGTATGCCCCGGCGTCAGCAGCTTCTGCGGTGCGGCGGCATCCCTGCAGGCGGAATATACCCTGCCCGGGGTTTCCCAGACCGTAATTATTACCAGGATGGAAGGAAGGACACCCGTGCCGGAAAGCGAACAGTTGAGGAATCTGGCGGCGCATAAGAGCACGCTGGTTCTGTTCCTGAGCACGGGCCTCCTGCCCCAGGTGCGGGAAGAACTGCTGGCAGGAGGCCTGGATCCGGATACTCCCTGCGCCGTCTGTTATAAAGTCACCTGGGAGGATGAAAAAATCATCCGGGGGACGCTGGAGGAACTTCCGGAGCTGGCGGAGCGTGCCGGTATCCGCAAAACAGCGCTGATCGTTGTCGGGAAGGTGCTGGGGAGCGATTATGAATTGTCCAGGCTGTATGCGGCTGATTTTACGACGGAATTCCGCCGGGGGAGAGAGGATGGAAAGCAAAGATGAAAGCGGCAGTGATTTCCTTCACTGAAAAAGGCGGCAGATGGAACCGGGAGATTACCGGCAGACTCCGGGCGGAGGAGGTCGACAGCACCGGATACGGCTTTTATAAATATGCAGGAGAGGGGCTGACCCCTTTTTCCCATGTGAAAGATCTGACGGAAGGGCTTTTTGCTTCCAGCGACCTTCTTCTTTTTATCGGGGCAACCGGAATTGCACTGCGCGCAGTGGCTCCCTTCTTTCGGGGAAAAGCGAAGGATCCGGCGGTCCTGGTGATGGATGAATGCGGCATTCACGTCATTTCCCTGCTGTCGGGCCATTTGGGCGGGGCGAATGAATGGTGCAGACGGATCGCGCTTCTCACGGGCGCAGAGCCGGTTATTACCACAGCGACGGATTTGAACGGGGTGTTCGCCGTAGATGTGTTTGCCAGGGAAAACGGTTTGGCAGTGCGGAACCCGGAGGCTGTCCGTGAGGTATCCGGAAGGATCCTTAACGGGGAAGCCGTGGGGTTTTACAGCGATGTCCCATGGGAAGGGGAGCTTCCGCCCCTGCTGGTTCCGGTGACGGACAGGGAAAAAGGGGCGGATGAGGACCGGCGGCCGGTGTGCGGGATTGTCATATCGGCGGAAGGGGACCGGCAGGTATTCCCTCTGACCTGTTATCTTGTCCCCAGGGATCTGACGGTGGGGATCGGCTGCAGGAAAGGGACAGCCAGGGAAGAAATTACCCGTTGCCTTACCCGCATCCTGGAAGAAAAAGGGCTGTGGGAAGGAAGAATTGCCCGCTTTACGTCGGTCAGCCTGAAAAGGGCCGAGACGGGAATCCAGGAAGAGGCGTTGGCAAGGAGAGTGCCTTTTCTTACCTTCACACCCCGGGAGCTGGAGCAGGCCCCCGGTTCTTTCCACGGCTCCCCGTTTGTGGAACAGACCGTGGGGGTGGATAACGTATGTGAACGGGCCGCTGTTTTAGGGAGCGGCGCAGGAGAACTGCTGGTGGAAAAGCAGGCGGGCGGAGGCATTACCATCGCCATTGCCAGACAGGACACGTCGTCATTTTGCGTGTCGTTTGGGCCATACGCAAAGGAACGGTAGTCGCTAAGTGGATAATAGAACCGTCGGTTCTATGCGAGTGCATCCGTTTGGCTCGTTGCCCGCGGGAATAAAAAGGTAACAGTCCGGACTTGCCGGAACGCAAGTTACTTAAGTAGAAAGGATAAAAGAATGTTATATATAGTAGGATTTGGCCCGGGCAGCTATGAGCAGATGACCGTGGAAGCGGACAGGGCGCTGCAGGGATGTGATTTGATAATCGGATATACCACCTATGTGGACATCATCCGTCCCTGGTTCCCGGAAAAGGAATTCCTGGTGACGCCTATGAAGCAGGAAAAGGAACGGTGCCTTATAGCCATAGAGGAAGAAAAAAAGGGGAAAAAGGTAGCCCTTGTATGCAGCGGCGACAGCGGGATCTACGGCATGGCGAGCCTGGTGTATGAACTGGCGGCACAGGAGGAGGGCCTCACGGAACGGATCCGTGTCATTGCAGGTGTGACGGCAGCCGCCAGCGGCGGAGCCTTGCTGGGAGCGCCTCTGTCCCACGATTTCCTCACGATAAGCTTAAGTGATCTGCTTACGCCCATGGAGGTTATCCGGACACGGATCCGCTGCGGTGCAAAGAGCGATACGGTTCTTTGTATTTATAATCCCTCCAGCCGGAAGCGGGGTGATTATCTGCAGATGGCCTGTGATATCGTCCTGGAATGGCGTTCCCCCCGTACGGTGTGCGGCTATGTGCGCAATATCGGAAGAGATGGGGAAGAGGCGGTGGTGACCACACTGGAGGAATTGCGGAATACCAACGTGGATATGTTTACTACGGTTTTTATCGGCAACAGCCATACCAGGAATATCCATGGGAAAATGGTAACACCCAGGGGATACCGGCTTGAAGAAGCAAAGGAGTGAAAGATAAGCTAGATGAAACAGAAAGTGATGCTGTTTGCCGGGACCACGGAAGGCAGGCAGCTGTATGAATTCCTGGTAGAAAGAGGAATAGACGCCGGCGTTTATGTCACCACAGCCTATGGGGAGCAGATCCTTTCCCATGAAAAACAACGGCTGCCACGCACAGCAGGCCAGCCTTATGTTCAACAACAGCTGCCATACACAGCCGGGGAACCGGACAGCGCCGTTCGAATCCATACAGGGCGCCTTGACCGGGAGGGGATGGAAGAACAAATGAAGCAATATGCCCCCACGCTGGTGATTGATGCCACACATCCGTATGCGGACGTGGCAACGGTGAATATAAAGGAGGCAAGCAGCATCTTACATATCCCTTATATCCGTGTCCTGCGCGCCTCCTGCCGGGACGGGAGTGAGCAGCTTATGCAGGAGGGGCTGACGGAGGTGGCGGATATCCGTGCCGCCGCTGCCTGGCTTGAAAATACCTGCGGAAACATTCTGGTGACTACGGGCAGCAAGGAGCTGCAAAAGCTGTGCGGCCTTACCGGTTTTTCGGAACGTGTGTTTGCCAGGATACTGCCGATTCCCGCAATGCTGGAAAAATGCTGCAAGCTGGGTCTTACCGGTAAGCATATCATCTGTATGCAGGGGCCTTTTTCCGAGGAAATGAATTATGCCATGCTGCGCGAGGTGGACGCAGCATTTCTGCTCACCAAGGAATCGGGGACGGCGGGCGGCTACCCGGAGAAGGTGGCGGCGGCAAAACGGGCCAATGCGGCGGTGGTGGTTATCAGACGGCCGGAAGCCGGGGATGGATACGCAGTGGAACAGGTAAAGAGAATCCTGCTTGCAAAGGATGGAAACGATCATGGATAAACAGAGAATCAGTATCATAGGGATCGGAATGGGAGGTCCCGGGACTATGACCGGTAACGGGAAAGAACTGCTTTCCCGGGCCGGTCTGGTGGCAGGGGCGGGCCGTATGCTGGCTTCCTGCGGCCTGCAGGAGGGAAGCACTCCGGAGCGGATCGTGGTCAAGGCCTATGAGCCGGAAAAGATCTGCGCGGCGCTCAGAGAATGCGGGAAAGAAGAAGCAGCCGTGCTTATGTCCGGGGACACCGGTTTTTACAGCGGTGCCAAAAAGCTGCTGGATGCGTTGGAAGGGTACCGGGAGGAGAGGAAAGACCGGTGTCTTGTATGTATCCATGTGGAGCCGGGGATATCCTCCCTTTCCTATTTTGCCTCCAGACTCCGGCTTTCCTGGGACGATGCGGCTGTCCTGAGCTATCATGGAAGGAAGGATAACCTTCTTGCCGCTGTCAGAAGGAACCGGAAGACCTTCCTGCTTACCGGAGGACAAACGGAGGAAATCTGCAGGGAGCTGACCGGAGGCGGGCTGGGCAACGTTACGGTTTATGCGGGCAGCCGCCTTTCCTATCCGGAGGAACGCATTGTCAAATGTCCGGCCGGAGAATGGCAGGCCTCCGGTTTCCCTGCGGAAACGGACGAACTCACTGTCCTTCTTATCCGGAATGAACAGGCGGGAAATTCGTATATGACAGGGATCCCGGAGGAATGTTTTATCCGCGGACAGGTTCCTATGACGAAAAGCGAGGTCAGGGCGGTTATCCTGAGCAAGCTGGCGGTACGGGAAGAGGATGTGGCCTATGATATCGGCGCGGGAACCGGATCCGTATCCGTGGAGCTGGCCCTCGCTGCAGGAAAAGGGCAGGTTTTTGCCGTGGAATGCGAGCCGGAGGGAATCGATCTGATCCGGCAAAACGCAAGGAAATTCGGGTGCCATAACCTGACGGTGGTGGAAGGGATGGCACCGGAAGCACTGGCCGGTCTGCCGTCGCCGGATGTGGTATTTATCGGAGGGACGAAAGGCAGGCTTGCACAGATACTGGAAGCGCTACCCCACAGGGACGGCTCCGTCCGTATCTGTATCAGCGCGGTTACCATGGAAACGGCGGCGGAGGCATTACGTTGTATGAAGGAGAAAAAGCTGCAGAATGTGGATGGCTGCCAGATAGGAATTACCAGGCTGCGTCCGGTGGGCGGGCTGCACATGCTGCAGGCCCAGAATCCGATTTTTCTTCTGTGGGGGGATATGGCAGGATGAGAGAGGCGGCTGACAAAACGGGAAAAAGCATGACGGAAGCGCCCCGGATCCTCATAGCGGGCACCGGCAGCGGATGCGGGAAAACGACTTTGACCTGCGGCATTTTATATGGCCTTGCCAGACAAGGTTACAGACCGTTTGCGTATAAATGCGGACCGGATTATATTGATTCCATGTTTCACAGCCGGGTGCTGGAAATGGAAACCGGGAATCTGGACAGCTTTTTTACCGATGCGCGGACGCTCCGGGCCCTTCTTGCCGGAGAACATGCCGGAAACCGAGGGGAAAGCCATACCCGCAGGGGTGCCGGAACGGACAGCGGACGGAGGGATATCCGCGTGATAGAAGGCGTTATGGGTTATTATGACGGCATGGGGTTTTCGGAAAAAGGCAGCGCGAGTGAAATCGCGGCTTTGACGGAAACGCCGGTCATCCTCACGGTAAATGCGAGGGGGATGAGCCGCTCCGTGCTGGCGGTGCTGAAAGGATTTTTGGAGAGCCAGACCTGGCCCGGAATCCAGGGCGTCATTTTTAACCAGTTGTCCCCCATGCTGTATCCGGCTGTGTGCCGGGAGGCAGAGGCGTTTGGCGTGCGGGTGCTGGGATATGTGCCGCGGGTGCCGGAGGCGGCTTTTGAGAGCCGGAAGCTGGGGCTGGTCACACCCGGGGAAATCGAAGGGTTCCGGGAGAAACTTGCCCTTTTGTATGACAGGCTGAAGGATACGCTGGACTGGGCCGGGCTGTGGGAGCTTGCGGAAAGTGCCCCGCCCCTTCCCGGTTTCCCGGTAGATAGGACCAGAGCGTGTTTGGATTTTCAAACACGCTCTTGCCCTCCTTTTTCCGGCGTGAAGATTGGGGTGGCGAAGGATGAAGCCTTTTGCTTTTTATACCAGGACAACATGGATTTTTTAAGACGCCTGGGGTGTGAAATCGCTTACTTCAGCCCGCTTCGCGGGGAAGCGCTGCCGGAGGGAACGGATGCGCTGATACTGAACGGCGGATATCCGGAGCTGTATGCGGACAGGCTGGAACAAAACCTTCCCATGCGCAGAGCGGTAAAAAAAGCGGTGGAAAACGGAATGCCTGTCATTGCGGAGTGCGGAGGCTTTATGTATCTGCATCAGAGGCTTCAGGATGACAGGGGACAGTATCATGAAATGGCTGGGGTATTGCAGGGAGACTGCTACCGCACGCCACGGCTGTCCCGTTTCGGATATATTACGATGAAAGCAGAAAAAGATAATCTGCTGTGCCGGGCCGGCGAAGAATTAAAAGCCCATGAATTCCACTATTACGACAGTACCTTCCCGGGGAATGCCTTTGCGGTGGAAAAAGGAGGGGGCCGGCCCGGCTGGATGGCGGGCGTGGCGGATGATACGATGTATGCGGGATTTCCCCATCTTTATTTTTATGGGAATCCGGAAGCGGCATACGCATTTGTGGAGGCGGCAGAAAACTATGGAAAACGAAGAAAAATCGATGCAGTACCTGGAAACATGCGGGAAGCGGATGCAGAGGCCTGACAGGCAGGCCGGGAAAGCCGGTGAACGGCACTGGAACAAGATAGCAAAGCCCCTGCACGGGCTGGGGCTTCTGGAAGATGCGCTGGTACAGATCGCGGCCATCCAGGGGACGGAGGATATTTCCCTGGAAAAAAAGGCAGTGATTGTCATGTGTGCGGATAACGGGATCATCGAAGAGGGGGTATCCCAGAGCGGATACGAAGTCACCACGTTGGTAACCGGTAATATCGCCAAAGGCCTTGCCAGTGTCAACCGGATGGCCTCCTGTGCCGGAGCGGACGTGTTTCCGGTGGATGTGGGGATGAAGGAGGATCTGCAGCTGCCGGGACTTCTGGTAAAAAAGACCAGAAACGGAACCCGTAATTTCTTAAAGGAGCCGGCTATGGATGACAGGGATATGCTTGCGGCGCTGCAGGCCGGCGTGGAAATGGTGGAGAAGCTGGCCTCCGAAGGCTACCGGCTTCTGGCCCTGGGGGAAATGGGGATCGGGAATACCACGACCAGCAGCGCTTTAGCCTCCGTTATGCTGGGGGTGCCTGCCGAAATGGTGACAGGGCCGGGCGCCGGTCTGGATAAGGAGGGCGTGCGGCACAAAACGGAAGTGATTGACCGGGCGATCGCCGCCTGGCGGCTGGGAAGCGCCGGCCCGCTTCAGGAGATGGGGGAACAGGCAGGGGAAACGCAGAGAAAGGAGACCCTTCGTGCCCTGCGTACGGTGGGTGGTCTGGATCTGTGTGCCCTGGCGGGGGCCTGTATCGGAGGAGCCGTGTTCCGCGTCCCTGTTGTACTGGACGGCCTGATTACCGCGGTGGCGGCGCTGGCCGCCTGCCGGCTGCTTCCCGGTGTGCGGGACTTCCTTTTGCCCTCCCACTTGGGAAAAGAGCCGGCCATGGCGGCTATCTATGAGGAACTTAAGGCTGTACCCGTCATTCATGCCCGTCTGGCTTTGGGAGAAGGAACCGGCGCGGTGGCCCTTTTTCCTCTTCTTGACATGGCCTGCCAGGTCTATCGGGAAAATGCCACCTTCGGGGATTTGGAGATGGATGCCTATGAAGATTACGGCACACAGGAGGTTCCGGTATGCTGATGGTGATCACGGGAGGCAGCGGCAGCGGTAAATCGGCCTTTGCGGAAGAAAAGGCGGTAATGCTTGCCGCGGGAGGCCCTTTGGCGTATCTTGCCACCATGCAGGTCTATGGAGAAGAGGGCAGGCGGAAGGTGGAACGCCACAGGCAGCTGCGGGACGGAAAGGGCTTTGTCACAATAGAACGTACCACCCGGGTGGATTTGGCGGAACCGGGGGCAGAGGCAACGGTTCTCCTGGAATGCATGACTAACCTGGCGGCCAATGAGCTGTTTTCCGCAGAAGAGGAACCGGCGTGGGATAAGACGGGGCAGGACGCGGGCTGCCCGGAGGCGGCGGAAAGACGGATCCTGGAAACGGTGGAACGCCTGTATGCCAAATGCCGGAACCTGGTAATTGTGACCGGGGAAGTGGCTTCCGACGGTCTTTCCTATGAGGAAGGTACGGAAAACTATATCCGTCTGCTGGAACGGGTTAACTGCGGCCTTTGCCGTAAGGCGGACGCCGCCTATGAAGTCGTGTACGGGATTCCGGTGTGTCTGAAAGGAAAGGAGATCTTATGAGAGTACTGTTGGCGTCCTTTTGTATCGCTTTTTCCATGTATTCCAAAATCCCCATGCCAAGAGTGGATTGGACGGAGGAAAACAGGAAATATGCCATATGCTTTTTCCCCTTGGTCGGTCTGGTAACAGGAGGGCTTTGTTATGCCTGGTATCTGCTGTGCGGCTATCTCAAAGCCGGGGATTTCCTGTTTGCGGCAGGTATGGCGGCCATTCCGCTGTTCCTGACAGGGGGGATCCATGTGGACGGTTTTATGGATACCATGGATGCGCTGCATTCGTATCTTCCCCGGGAGGAGAAGCTGCGCATTCTGAAGGACTCCCATATCGGGGCCTTTTCCGTCATCTGCCTGCTGGGCTATTACCTGACCTATCTGGGATTCCTTTCCCAAATGGGTTCTCTTACCGGGAGCTATCGCAGGCAGGCGGTTCTGTGCTTCTGCCTGGGTTTCCTGCTCTCCCGTATTTTGAGCGGCCTGAGCATTGTGTATATGCCCGGAGCCAAAAAAGAAGGGCTTTTATATGCCTTTTCATCAACTGCCCATAAAAGGTATGTGAGGCTTGTCCTGTTTGTCCTGCTTGGCGCAGGGATCCTGGGCATGCTTGTTGTCTCTCCTTTGGCAGGAGGGCTGACTGTTGTAGGAAACCTGATGGTTTATGGCTGGTATGGGCATTGCTCCAAAAAGGAGTTTGGGGGGATAACCGGGGATCTGGCCGGGTGGTTTTTGCTGTGTGCCGAGTGGGTGAGCGCTATGGTCCCGGTGATGGCCGGGTTGTTCCTGGGATGAGGGATCCGTGCCAGCCCCGGTGGCCGTAAGAAAGGGATTCAAGAGTGCCAAAATCCATCGCCGAAGGCGATTGGGGATGGTTTTTGGCAGTGACGGAAAGGAGGACCGGCATGGAGGTTTATATTGGCGGCAGGGCACAGGGTAAGCTGGAATATGTGAGGGCGAAATATCCGGAAAAAGAGCGGATTGTTTCCGGCGGGAATGCCGGGATAGAAGCGTGTCTGGAGGCGGATGTGATAGATCATTTCCACTTGTTTATCAGAAGGTTTGGGGATGACAGGGAAGCTGCCCGGCAGGCTGTGGAGCAGATTCTGGAGAAAAATCCGGGTGTGATTATTGTATGTGATGAAATTGGATGCGGCATTGTTCCGATGGAGCGGGCGGAACGGGAATACCGGGAGCTGGTGGGACGGATCATGTGCGGGGTTGTGAGCCGGGCGGAACGGGTGGAGCGGCTTGTGTGCGGGCTTGCACAGCAGCTTAAGCCGGCAGGGGAGGAAACGGTGTAACCGTTTAAGCAGGTACGGGCATTTGACTGCAAAGTGCGTGAAAAAACGTGAGGACGGCAGGTGTCCGGGGAGGAAATAATATGGTTTGGCGGCTGATACTGATCCGGCATGGAATGACGGAAGGAAACCGGGAAAAGAGGTATATCGGCACAACGGATGAGTCCCTGTGTGAGGAGGGACGGCGTGTGCTGGAGAAAAGGAAGGCGGCAGGAGAATATCCGGAAGCGGATGTGGTGTTTGCGAGTCCGATGAGACGGTGCCTGGAAACAGCGGAACTTTTGTATCCGGGGCAGGAACCGGTGGTGATAAAAGATTTCCGGGAATGCGATTTCGGATTGTTTGAAGGGAAGAATTACCGGGAACTGACGGGAAATCCCTTGTATCAGGCCTGGATTGACAGCGGAGGGGAGCTTGCGTTCCCGC
Organism: Lachnospiraceae bacterium; assembly: GCA_022845955.1. Classification (GTDB taxonomy): domain Bacteria; phylum Bacillota; class Clostridia; order Lachnospirales; family Lachnospiraceae; genus Eisenbergiella. The sequence goes on along the minus strand of AP025576.1, from coordinate 4,242,517 downwards.
AGGGGGAGAGCCGGAAGCTTTTCCAGGACAGGTGTGCCCGAGGGCTTGAAGAGCTGGCGGCAGTGTGCAGAAGCCGGAAGGATTCCGGGAGGGGAACAGAAACAACGGATGCCGCGCTCGGCGGGCCATCCTTATGTTCAACAACGGCTGCCGTTGTTGTCCATGGAGGGACAATTATGGCATTGCTTGACCGGTTTGGCCCGGAAGGCGGCGGGTATTATTCCTATCAGTGCGGGAGCGGAGAGGGATATTGCTGTCTGGCGGAAGGATTGGCCCGGGAGAATGAAAAAGGGGAGATTGTGCTTTCATGTATACATCCATTAGTATTTTCGCAGGATTTATCTTAGACTTGCTGTTTGGGGATCCGTATTGGATGCCGCATCCCGTCCGTGCCATGGGGAAGGGGATTCAGGTGCTGGAAAAAAAGCTCCGCCGTCCCGAAAGCTCTCCGGAGGCGCAGATGAGAGCCGGTGCGCTGCTTGTGGGAATCATGGTGTTTTGCTGTGCCCTGCTGCCCGCTCTTCTGCTTTTAGCGGCTTATTGGCTGCATCCGGCTGTGGGGCTTGTGCTGGAGACTTTTATGTGCTATCAGATCATGGCGACTAAATGTCTGAAGGCGGAGAGCATGAAAGTATGCCGGGCACTGCGGGAAGGGGATGTGGAGAAAGCGAGGGAGGCGGTTTCCATGATCGTAGGCAGGGATACGGCGGTGCTGTCTGCGGAAGGGATCACTAAGGCGGCGGTGGAAACCGTGGCGGAAAATACCTCGGACGGCAGTATTGCCCCTCTTCTGTATATGCTCCTGGGAGGGCCGGTTGCCGGATTTGCCTATAAGGCGGTGAATACGATGGATTCCATGCTGGGGTACAAGAATGAAAAATATCTGTATTTCGGAAGGGCGGCGGCCCGTCTGGATGATGTGGTAAACATGATCCCGTCCCGTCTGGCCGCCTTACTCATGATTGCTGCGGCCTGGCTGTGCGGGCTGGACGGAAAAGGTGCCTTTTGCATCTGGCGCAGGGATCGGTTTCAGCATGCCAGCCCGAATTCCGCACAGACGGAAGCCGCCTGCGCGGGAGCGCTTGGTGTAGCGCTGGCAGGAGACGCGGTTTATTTCGGAAAAGTGGTGAAAAAACCGTTTATCGGGGATGGGGACCGGCCCGTGGAACCGGAGGATATCGTCAGGGCAAACAGGCTCTTATATGTTTCTGCGGCTGCTTTGTGTGCAGGAGGGCTGCTGCTTCGGTGGATACTGTAAAAAGTATCCGTTCCGACAGATTGGTTAGGTAAAAGGCAGGGGAGAGAAGAACATGGATTTATTTGAACATGGAGGCAGGGACGGCAGGAATATACGCTGCGATTTTTCTGCCAATATCAATCCGCTGGGTATGCCGGCCGGTGTGCTTGCAGCGCTGAAGGACAGCCTGTGCCGGGCTGTGCGGTATCCGGAGGCGGACAGTCTGTCCTTGCGGGAGGCGATTGCCGGGGACTGGGAGACGAAGGCGGAGAATGTTGTGTGCACAAACGGGGCTTCTGAATTGATCTATGCGGCGGTACGGGCTTTGCAGCCGGCGGCAGGGCTGCTTCCTGCACCGACCTTTTCGGAGTATGAACGGGCGTTTTTATCCGCCGGTTGTCCGGTCAGATATTATCCATTAAAAAGGGATAACGGATTCCGGGCAGATGAAGAGTTTCTTGCTTTCCTGGAGAAGCAGGAAGCGGGCAGCCTGTTGTTTCTCTGCAATCCCAATAATCCGACGGGAAGCTGTACGGAGCCTTCTCTCATGGAACGGATTGTAAAACTGACGGCGGAAAAAGGGATCTGGCTGGCTGTGGATGAGGCGTTCCTTGCTTTTTCCGGAGAATACAGGCAGCGGAGTATGAGACGGTATTTCCGGGATTACGGAAACCTTCTGATCCTGAATGCTTTTACCAAGCTGTATGCCATGCCGGGCCTGCGGCTGGGATATGGGATATGTGAAAACCGGGAAGTGATCCGGCGTATCCTTCTTCAGCTTCCTGCCTGGAATGTTTCCATTCCGGCCCAGGCGGCGGGCCTTGCGGCTTTGAAGGAAAAAACATATGTGGAAGAAACGGTGGCTTATGTAGCCCGGGAGCAGGCGTTTCTTCGGGAAGGGCTTGTAAAAGTACCGCGGCTGGTATACCGGGTCTATCCCCCCATGGCGAATTATATTTTTCTGGAAGGAGTGTCCGGACTGGACAGGCTGCTTGCAGATAAGGGGATAGCGATCCGAAGTTGTGAGAATTACAGGCAGCTGCGGACAGGGGATTATAGAATCGCGGTACGCAGCAGAACGGAAAACGAAGCGCTGCTGCGGGCGCTTATGGAGGAGGAAGCAGCATGGCAAAAAATCTGATGATCCAGGGGACGATGTCCAATGCGGGAAAAAGTATACTGACGGCAGGTATCCTGCGGGTGCTGCGGCAGGACGGTTATCGTGTGGCCCCGTTTAAGTCCCAGAATATGGCATTAAATTCTTATATTACCAGGGACGGGCTGGAAATGGGGCGGGCCCAGGTAATGCAGGCGGAGGCGGCGGGCATTGAGCCGAATGTCTGGATGAACCCTGTTTTACTGAAGCCTAACAGCGATATGGGGTCCCAGGTGATTGTTAATGGTGAGGTGTTTGGAAACCGGGAGGCGCGGGATTATTTCCGCATGAAAAAAAGTCTGATCCCTTCGATTATGAAAGCCTACGGCGAACTGGACAGCCGGTATGATATCATCGTTATCGAAGGGGCGGGAAGTCCGGCGGAAATCAATCTGAAGGAAAATGATATTGTGAATATGGGGCTTGCCGCACTTGTGGACGCGCCGGTACTTTTGGTGGGAGATATTGACAGAGGCGGTGTATTTGCACAGCTGCTCGGGACGATATGGCTGCTGGAAGAGGAAGAACGGGCAAGAGTGAAGGGACTGGTTATTAATAAATTCCGGGGGGATAAATCCATTCTGGATCCGGGCCTTAAGCAGCTGTATGACAAATGCGGGATCCCGGTTACCGGCGTCATCCCTTATGTCATGCTGGATATTGATGAAGAAGACAGCCTCTCGGAAAAGCTGGACCGGCATACGGCGGCCGGCCGGATAGATGCAGCGGTAATCCGGGTGCCGCATATATCCAATTTTACGGATTTCGGAATGCTGGAGGGCTGTGAAGAGGTTTCGGTCCGGTATGTAAGGACGGCAGGGGAACTGGGAAATCCGGATTTACTGCTGCTTCCCGGGAGCAAAAATACGATGGCGGATCTGCTGTGGATGAGGGAAAACGGCCTGGAAGCCAGGATACAGAAGCTGGCCGTATCCGGCTGCCGGATTATGGGGATCTGCGGAGGTTATCAGATGCTGGGGAACCGGCTGGAGGATCCGGACAGCGTGGAGCATGGCGGACAGATGGCCGGCCTTGGGCTTCTGCCTGTAGTGACCCGGTTCCGGGGAAGCAAGCACCGTACCAGAGTGGAGGGAAAGGTGAAAAAGCTTTCCGGCGTTTTTGAACAGATGAGCGGCGCGGGCGCGGAGGGGTATGAAATCCATATGGGGGAAACCACGGCGGATGGGGGCTGCGATTATTTTGCCGACGTTACGGACTGTGTGACAGGACAGCGATATGCCGATGGAGCCGTAAAAAATAATGTATGCGGAACTTATATCCATGGGATCCTGGATTCCCACGGCCTCCTGCAGGGACTGCTTACGCCCCTCTACCGGGAAAAAGGAATACAGCCCGGGACGTACAGGGATTTACAGGCTTATAAACAGGAACAGTACGACCGGCTGGCAGAAGTGATACGGACACATCTCGATATGGATGCTGTGTACCGGATCATTGACCGCGCCTGAAGGGGCGGCTGAAAGAAGAGAAAAGGGTACCTGTGAGGGGACACAACGGTTACCGGAAAGGAATAATAAAATGAATCTGGAACAATATACGCCCGGAGAAATCGAGAAAAGAAGCTTCGCCATCATTGAAGAAGAACTGGGGAGGGAGCTGGATCCGGTACAGAAGCCTATCATAAAACGGGTCATTCATACCACGGCGGATTTCAGTTATGCCGACACACTTTTCTTTTCGGAAGGTGCGGTGGACGAAGGGCTGGATGCCCTTCGCAGCGGTGTCTCCATCGTTACGGATACCAATATGGGAAAAGCGGGAATCAACAAGAAAAAACTGGAACAGCTGGGAGGAGGTGTCCATTGCTTCATGGCGGATGCGGATGTGGCGGAGCAGGCGTCCCGGCGCGAAATTACCAGAGCGGCAGTGAGCATGGAGAAGGCTGCTTCCATGCAGGAAGATTTTATTTTTGCCATCGGCAATGCGCCCACGGCACTTATCCGCCTGTATGAGCTGATCCGGGAGGGAAGGATCCGTCCCCGGCTGATTATCGGCGTTCCGGTGGGGTTTGTTAATGTGGTGGAGGCCAAAGAGCTGATTCTTACGGCGGGAGTGCCTGTTATTGTGGCGAGGGGCCGTAAAGGGGGAAGCAATGTAGCGGCGGCGATCTGCAATGCTTTGTTGTATCAGCTGTAAGGGACGGCAGGAGAAAGAAAAAAGTTGACATGCAAGTATTACGGCTGTAGGATATAAAAAGATTGGAAGAGCAGGAACAGGAACAGTTCCTGCTTGTCTGAACGTTTACCGTATAAGGGAGGTACTTGTTATGTCCGCGAGACGAAGACGCAGGAGAAAAGGGCGGAGAAGCCGGAGATATGGGAGAAGGCTGCTGTTGGCGGCGGTATCGGTTCTTGTGGTTGCCGGGATTGGTGTTCTGGGGTATCTGGGAGTGAAAAAAATTCTGCCGGCAGCAGGGGATAAGCCGGCGGAGCCGAGGACTCCCGGGGAACTGCTGGTTTATTATATGGCGGGGATCGAAACGGAAAGCTATGAAGCGATGTATGGAATGCTGGATGAGCAAAGCCGTGGGGCGATTTCCCCTGAGGCTTTTGTAGAGCGTAACCGGAACATATATGAAGGGATTGAGGCTTCGGGAGTGCAGGTGGAAATCACGGAGACGCAGGAAAGCGGCAGCCAGGCGGTGACAGTTTTTTATGAAACCAGGATGGATACGGCGGCGGGAGAGATATCGTTTTCCAATAAGGCCGTATTTCTGAAGAATAAGCTGGAAAAAGAGGAAGAAGGATATCCGTATGTGCTTGTTTGGGATGACGGTTTGATTTTTCCTGATCTGACGGCGACAGATAAAGTCAAGGTAACCAGGGAAGAGGCGGCAAGAGGAGAGATCGTGGACCGGAACGGTAAGCTTCTGGCAGGAAAAGGTACAGGGTCTTCGGTGGGGCTTGTTCCCGGAAAAATGGAAAGTGCTGCAGAGGCCGGCGACGAGGTATTATCGGAGGGAAGCGCTGAAGTAACGGAAATGACGGCAGACGGTACAGTGAATACGGAAGCACAGACGGAAGATACTTCTGAGATGGAAGGCCTGCCGGAGAGCGCCGTGGAAGGCGATAAGAAGCACTCGGCATCGGTGGAACGTTTGGCTGCGCTTTTGGAGGTGTCGCCGGAAAGCATAGAGAAAAAGCTGGCGGCCAAATGGGTGAAGGCGGATTCCTTTGTGCCCATTAAAACCATACAGAAGCTGACGGAGCAGGAGCTTATGGCAGAGTCGCCGGGGGAAGAAGTACAGCGGAAAATAGAGCTGGAGGAAGCTTTGCTGGACATTCCCGGGGTGCTGATTACCGATGTGGAAATCCGGGATTATCCCTTGGGCAGGGCGGCTTCCCATCTTACGGGCTATATCCAGCAGGTGACAGCGGAGGATTTGGAAAAGCATCCGGGAGAGGGCTATCGGGCCAACAGCGTTATCGGAAGAAGCGGGATGGAGCTGTTGTATGAAAAAGAGCTGAAAGGCCAGGACGGCTGTGAAATTGCTATACTGAACGATGCGGGCCAAAAGAAAAGCGTTCTGGCACAGGTACCCAAAAGGGACGGTCAGACGATAAAGCTTACGATTGACGCGGGGCTTCAGAAAGAATTATATGCGGCATATGCAGAGGATAAAAGCTGTTCAGTGGCTATGGATCCCTTTACCGGGGAGGTATTGGCCCTGGTGAGTACGCCGTCCTTTGACAGCAGGGATTTCGTATATGGTATGTCCCAGACGCTCTGGGACAGTCTGAATGAGGATGAGAGGCTTCCTCTTTACAACCGGTTCCGTCAGAAACTGAGTCCCGGCTCTTCCTTTAAGCCGGTGATAGCGGCTATCGGCCTTGAAACCGGAGCGATTGATCCGGATATGGATTATGGAAACGAAGGGCTGCAGTGGCAGAAGGATGCGGGTTGGGGAAATTATTATGTGACCACACTTCACGCTTACGAGCCGGTCACCTTGGAAAATGCCCTTATTTACTCCGATAATATTTATTTTGCGAAGGCGGCCCTGCGGATCGGCAGTGATAACCTGATAGAATCCCTGAAACAGCTGGGCTTCGGGGAACCGATGCCCTTTGAAATATCCATGGCGGCTTCGCAGTATTCCAACAGCGAAGGAATCGATTCCGAAATCCAGCTGGCGGACAGCGGCTACGGGCAGGGGGAAGTATTGGTAAACCCCCTTCATCTGGCAGCCCTCTATACCGGCTTTGCCAACGGAGGGGATATTATCCGCCCCTATCTGCTCTATAAGGGGGAAGCGGAACCGGAAATATGGCTGGAAAAGGCTTATACGCCGGATACGGCGGCCCTGGTGGAACAGGGGCTGGTGCAGGTGCTGCGTTCCCCGCACGGAACCGGGCATGAGGCTTATCGGGAGGATATTCCCCTGGCCGGTAAGACCGGGACAGCGGAAATCAAACTATCAAAGGAGGATACAAGCGGTACCGAGCTGGGCTGGTTCTGTGTCTTTACCACGCAAAAAGATACCGCTACCCCGATTCTTCTGCTCAGCATGACAGAAGATGTGAAAGGAAGAGGCGGAAGCGGCTACGTTGTGAATAAGACAAATTCTGTCCTGGATTCTTATTTCAGCCGGGACTAGTGCACCATCCGGCCTGTTACGTTGTTACACGGATTCGTACTTATATGTGTAATAAAATGCATAAATATTGACGAATCTGGTGTATTATGATATGTTACCTAATAGAGGATGAGCTTGGAAGTTCTCTCATGCTACTAATTGGTGCAGTATTGCAGGCAAGCCTGCGGTATGAGGGGGATATATGAAACGAAAAATAACAGAAAAGCTTCATGAATGGAAAAAGAAAAAAACAGGACGAATGCCTTTGCTTATTTATGGGGCGAGACAGGTTGGAAAAACGTTTGAGATGCAGGAATTTGGAGCTGTTTATTATAAGAATACGGTATATGTGAATTTCGAGATAGATGAGAAAATTGGAATCTATTTTGAGACAGATATTCACCCGGATTATTTAGTGTCTATTTTGGAAAAATATTATCAAACAAAAATCATTCCAGAAGATACGCTTATCATTTTTGATGAAATTCAGGCATGTGAAAGAGCATTGACTTCGTTAAAGTATTTTCAGGAGGAGTCACCGGAATATCATGTAATCGCAGCCGGAAGTCTTCTGGGTGTAGCGATAAATCGTGATAAATATTCATTCCCGGTTGGAAAGGTTCAAATGGTGACAATGTATCCCATGGATCTGGAAGAAATTTTGTGGGCAAAGGGAAAGCAGCTTTTGGCAGATACAATCCGGGATCATTTTCAAAAAAACGAACCGATGGATGAATTGCTTCATGAGGAAGCAATGCAGGAATTTTACCATTATTGTATCGTTGGCGGGATGCCGGCAGCGGTGAAAGCGGACATTTTGGCGAATAGCCCAATTGATCAAAGTGAAATAAGACAAATGCTTCTAAATTCTTATATTGCGGATATGACAAAATATGCAGATAAATCGAATACAATCCGTATTTTTGAAGCATACGATTCGTTGCCTGCGCAGTTGGCAAAAGATACAAAAAAGTTTCAATATAAATTAATTAAGTCGGGAGCAAGGACATCACAATATGGCGATGCAATCGACTGGCTGATACGGTCTGGAATTGTCCATAAGTGTGTGAAAAGCAAGCAGGGCTTTTTTCCAATCGCAGCATATCAGGATCTTACAGCTTTCAAGCTGTATTATAGTGATATGGGAATTATGTCTGCAAGAATCGGAATGTCGCTGGAAGCTATGACAAATAAAGAAACAGAGCATTTCCGTGGTATTCTAACGGAAAATTATGTTTCAATTGCATTGAAAACGAATGGATACGATTTGCACTATTGGGAGTCGGACAGTACTGCTGAGGTGGATTTCCTGATTCAGAAGGACAGCCATGTGATACCGGTGGAATGCAAGGCAGGAGAACATGTGAAGGCCAAAAGTTTAATGGTATATATGGAAAAATACGAACCGGCTTATGCGATACGGATTTCTACACGTAATTTTGGGTTTGTAAAAGGTATAAAAGCAGTTCCCTTGTATAGTGTGTTTTGTATATAACCGATAATAATAAAAAACTCAAACTTTTCAGGTGCCAAAAGGCCCTCCGCCCGCTGTCTGCGGGGCGTCTTTTGGCACCTGGGAAGTTTGAGTAAAAAATATATTTTAAATCAGGAGGCTGACAATGACATTTACCTACCCGGCAGTTTTTACACCCCAAAAAGAAGGCTCAGGCTATCACGTGGTATTTCCGGATTTGGAAGGCTGCGAGGCAGAAGGGCCGGATTTGGAGGATGCTATTGATAATGCTGCGGATGCGGCATATAACTGGATTTGTGCGGAGATGGAGGAAGAGGAATGCGAACTGCCTTCCCAGACCCATGAGGACGATTTGATCCTGGAGGAGGGGCAGTTTGTGAGAAAGATCCTTGTTCGGATCAAACTCCTTCCGGACAATGATTAATTACAGGAACCTGTTACTGTGAAGATACGGAACAGGTACAGGCAATAAGAGAGCCGGCGGCAGATATCCATACTGTCCGCCGGCTTTTTTTCGGATGTCCTACGCAAACTTCGCAGGCGCAAAATGGCCTTCCGCCCGCTGTCTGCGGCGCACTGCCGGGATGGAAAAGGATTTTCTTCAGTCCATCAGGCCGGGCATTCCGATGAGCCCGAAGGCATCAAGTGTGTCAGATGAGGCTGACGCACTTGAACAGTCTCTCTCCAAGGCCTGAAAGGCGCTGAAGAAAATTCCTTTTCCATCCCGGCAGTGCGCCGCAGACAGCGGGCGGAAGGCCATTTTGCGCCTGCGAAGTTTGCGTTTGCTATTTAAATATATGGATCGTACCGGTTTCATTCAGATGCCGGAGGAGAGAAAGGCTGATGGGAAAACCGAACAGCCCGATGACGCCCAGAAGCTGTACGCCCACGAACATACTGGCAAGTGTCACCACCGGATGCAGGCCGATCTGGCTTCCCACAATTTTGGGTTCGATAATATTACGGATAACGGTTATGAATAAATAAACTATCAGCAATCCCAGGGAAAGAGGATAATCTCCCGTCAGAGCGGCGATAACCATCCAGGGAATCATAATTCCGCCGGTACCCAATACGGGAAGAACATCAAATACGGATATCAGAAAGGCGATAAGGATGGAATTTTTGACACCGATGATGCTCAGTCCGATGGACAATTCAATAAAGGTAATGGTCATAATCAGGGCATAGGATCGGATACATACAAAAAGAGTGCCGACCACATATTCTTTAATCTGAAGAAATACCTGTTTGGATTTGCCTCCCAGCTGCCGGAGAAAAAAGCCGGTCAGCATTTCATAATCCGCCGCAATGAAAAATGTGGAAATAATCATGAGCAGCAGCTTGATAAAAAGTCCGGGAAGGGAAGAGGCAGCCCCGGAGATAAGGCCCATGGCTCCCATGGAAAGGCTGGAAACCATCTGCCCAAGTGACTGGATAAATTGGTTAAAAAGCTCTTCCAGCGCAGATACCAGGGAGGGATCCATGTTTTTCAGGCTTTGTTCGATATTTCCGAAAATGCCTGTTAATACAGGCTCCACATGCGCGGCATAAATCTGCGGAAGATTCAGCACCAGATCCTTGGAGGAGGAGAAGGCGCGGATGCCCAGCAGGGATATCAACAGCCCGATGGTGCTGTAAAAAACGAGCACAAGCAGGATGGCTACAGGTTTCCTCGGCAGGCGCAGCTTCCGGGCCAGATATATCACTGGCTTTTTCAAGAGATAGGCGATGACGAAAGCTATTACAAAGGGAGCCAGCATGGGAAGCCCATATTTCAGAACCAAAAAAGCAGCGCAAAGCAGCAGTGCGAAGTACAAAAAATTAATGAGAAACGCTTTTCTTTTTTCCATTTCGTTGTCAGGCAATAAAGCCGGGCTTAACTGCCATATCCTTTCTGAATTGCTAACTGTAACATAACTAACTCAAACTTCGCAGGAACAAAATGGCCTTCTGCCCGCTGGCAGAGCGGTGTCCCCGGGACGGAAAAGGATATTCGCCAGTCCATCAGGCTGGGCATTCCGATGAGCCCGAAGGCGTCAAGTGTGTCAGATGAGGCTGACACACTTGACCGGTCTCCTCTCCATGGCCTGAAAGGATCTGGTGAACATTCCTTTTCCGTCCCGGGGACACCGCTCTGTCAGCGGGCGGAAGGCCATTTTGTTCCTGTGAAGTTTGAGTAACTAATCAATACATTAACAGCCGCATTATTTGATATGTTTTATAATCAATATACGTTTGTATCAGGAGGCAGCGGAAGAAAAATACAAAAAAAGCACACCCTGTATCAAGAAAATACAGGTTATGCCTGAATACATAACAATAAAGACGGCTATCGGACTCGGGCACCGTGGAATTCGGTGTGCTCATGTATTGTATGTCTCCTTGGTTCCAAGATACTGTAAAGTAATTGTCATCTATTTTAATCGATGATCGGAAAAAATGCAATGCAATCGATAAAAAATAGTAGCATATAAGAAAAGCTTAGCAGGCTTTTAACATCCTGATTTCTATTTTACTTGACAAATACCCCTATAGGGTATATTTTAAATACATAGAATATACCCCTTGAGGGTATACTAACCTGAGAAAGAAGCGTTTTGGTGATTTTTACCGATACAAAGCACCCGCTTCATGGAATGGAGGGAACATACCATGTCTGATAAACAAACAGACCGTCAGCAGGCAGAAAACCTGTGTACAGCCTGTGCGGACTGCTGTGCACATCATAAGCACACACCCCGGAGCGAGGCTTCCAACAGACAGCTGCAAAACCGCCTGAACCGTATGGCAGGTCAGCTGAACGGCATAAAGAAGATGCTTGATGACAACCGCTACTGCGGCGATATCCTCACGCAGATCGCTGCGGTGGAGAGCGCGCTGCAAAGCTTTGGGTACCTTATCCTGCAGGAGCATATGGAGACCTGTGTGGTGGAAGAGATCAAAAGCGGAAATCTGCAGATTGTGGAGGAAGCTGTTGATCTGATTAAAAAACTAAAGTGAAAAGCTATATAATCTTAATAAAAAGAGGTGAAGCATGTGAAAAACGAAAAATTCAATATAACAGGCATGACCTGCGCCGCCTGTCAGGCGAATATCACCCGGAATGTGGGGAAGCTTGCAGGTGTGGAAGAGGTGAATGTAAGCCTGCTGGCGAACCAGATGACGGTCGCCTACGACGAAGAAAAAACGGATCCGGAAACAATCATCCATGCCGTGACGGAAATCGGCTACGGGGCTTCCGGTACCGGGCCGGAGGCCCAAAAGGACGGCAGCTTCGGCAAAGAATGGCAGAGCCGGAGAGAAAGGACAGAGGAGAACCGGATGGAAATGAAAAAACGTCTGGTGGCTTCGGTATGCCTTCTGGTACCATTAATGTATGTGGCTATGGGGCCTATGATGTCCCTGCCTGTGCCCGGCTTCCTTGTGGGGATGGAAAACTCGCTGATTTCCGCGCTGACCCAGCTTCTGCTCACGGTTCCGGTCATGATCATCAACCGCCATTTTTACCAGTCCGGGTTTAAGGCCCTGGTAAAGAAGGCGCCCAACATGGACTCCCTGGTGGCAATAGGATCCGCCGCCGCATTTGTTTACGGGGTATTTTCCATGTACCGTATCGCTTATGGCTTCGGCCACGGGGATATGGATCTGGTCCACCAGTATGGGCATGAGCTGTATTTTGAGTCCTGTGCCATGATTCTGACCCTGATAACGGTAGGGAAGTATCTGGAAGCGCGTTCCAAAGCCAAGACCTCCGATGCGCTCCGGAAACTGGTGGATCTGGCTCCGAAAACGGCTGTCATCCTCCGTGATGGCATCGAACAGGTGATACCCGCGGAAAGTGTGGTGGCAGGCGATATCGTGGTAATCAAGCCGGGCGGAAGCATTCCGGTGGACGGCGTGGTGACGGAAGGGCATGGTTATGTGGATCAGGCGGCCATTACCGGAGAAAGCGTGCCGGTGGAGAAAAAGCCCGGAGACGAGGTTATATCTGCGACCATCAATAAAAACGGCAGCTTCCGTTTCCGGGCATCCAGGGTGGGGGATGACACCACACTGGCCCAGATCATACGCCTGGTGGATGAGGCCGGCAATACCAAAGCCCCCATTGCCCGTCTGGCGGACCGCGTGAGCGGAATCTTTGTCCCCGCCGTCATCATCATAGCGATACTGACGGCAGTTGTCTGGCTTTTGGCAGGCCAGTCCTTCGAATTTGCATTGTCCAATGCCATTGCGGTGCTGGTAATATCCTGTCCCTGTGCGCTGGGGCTGGCGACACCGGTAGCAATCATGGTAGGTACGGGAAAAGCGGCGGAATACGGCATTCTCATCAAATCCGCCCAGAGCCTGGAAACCCTGCATTCCATTGATACGATTGTTCTGGATAAGACCGGGACGATCACCATGGGGCATCCTTCGGTAACAGATGTGATCCTGTGGAATAAACAGTCATCCCGGGATGCATTCCTGGCGGAGGCTGCGGCCGTGGAGGCAGGAAGTGAGCATCCGCTGGCGCTGGCCGTGGCGGAAGAAGCCGGACGGGAAGGCCTTACCCTCCCGGAGGCGGAAGCGTTCGACGCCCTGGCAGGCCGCGGGGTGAGCGCCCTGGTAAAAGGAAAACGGTATCTGGCAGGCAACATGGCCTTTCTGCTGGAAAACGGGCTGCTGAAGCAGCCGGAGCTGCAAAGCCGGGTACAGAAACAGGTGGACAGTCTGGCATCGGAAGGAAAAACGCCGCTGCTGTTTGCCAAAGATGGGGAGCTGGAGGGTATTATCGCTGTGGCGGATACGGTGAGGGAAACCAGCAGGGCCGCACTCAGGCAGTTTAAGGATGCCGGCCTGAAGGTGGTAATGCTCACCGGAGATAACCGTATCACCGCAGAGGCTATCCGCAAAAAACTGGATATTGAAGAAGCGGTTTCCGAGGTCATGCCTACCCAGAAGGAAGCCTGTATCCGGGAGCTTCAGGAAAAAGGCCACAAGGTAGCCATGGTGGGAGACGGCATCAATGATGCCCCGGCACTCACCCGTGCGGATGTGGGCATCGCTATCGGAGCAGGTACCGATATTGCCATTGAATCCGCGGATGTGGTGCTGATGAAGGATTCCCTGGCGGATGTGGCAACCGCCATTGACTTAAGCAAATCGGTTATCCGCAACATCAGAATGAACCTGTTCTGGGCATTTTTCTATAATGTCTGCGGCATCCCTGTGGCGGCGGGCCTGCTTTACCCGTTGTTTATGATTCGTTTAAGCCCCATGATAGGTGCGGCGGCTATGAGTCTCAGCTCCGTCTGTGTAGTTGCCAATGCCCTCAGGCTGCGTTTTTTCAAAGGAAAAACGGTTCCCGCCGTGACCGCGGCGGATGAGGGAAAGAACAGACACCCGGAAGAAAGAAAAGAAGAAGGAAAAGAAGAAAGGAACGGCGCCGGGCAGCCGTCCGGAAAAGGAGAAATGAAAATGGAAAAAGTAATTGAGGTGGAAGGAATGATGTGCGCACATTGCCAGATGCATGTGCAGAAGGCCCTGGCGGCTGTGGAAGGCGTTGGGGAAGCGGTTGTGGATCTGGAGGCGAAAAAAGCGACGGTAACCCTTTTGAAAGAGGTTTCCGATGAAAACCTGATGAAAGCCGTTGCGGATGCCGGGTATACGGCCGTAAGCTGTCAGACACGGTAAAGAAGGGGTGCGCAGGGAAGCGCACCGGAAAAAAAGCAGGATATGTCAGTTTAACAGGGAATAGTTCATTGCAGGCGGAAAGAAAATAAGCTATAAAGAAAAGAGGTTCACAGACAGAACCTTTTTCCTGCCGGCAATCCGGACACACAGCCTCCGTGGCAGCAGGAATGCTGTCCGGAGGTTGCTTTTGATCATAAGGACGGCCGCAGGGGGCCGGTGGTTTCCGCGGCGGAAGGGGTTTTACTTGGGCGGATATTTTTGGCGGTACTGGCTTGGCGTCATATCCGTAAATTTTTTGAACTGCCGCATGAAGTGGAGTTCATTTTCATACCCGCATAATACGGAAATGGACTGCACGGAAATATCGGTGGTGCGCAGATAAAAGCGGGCCGTATTCAGCCTGGCCTGTATGACCTCCTGAATGCAGGAGATACCGAATAATTCCCGGTACAGATGCTGCAGATAGGAAGGGCTTATATGAACGTATTCCGCCATAGTATCCACCGTCCATCTTTTGTGGGGGCTGTTCAGGACAGCCATGCGCAGATCGTTCATGACAGGATAGTATTTATGGGCCATGGCCTTGTCTTCGGGACTCTGCAGCTGGGCGGCCAGAGAATAGAGCAGGGCGTGCATGAGAGAATCCAGGATCTGCCTGCTGTATGGATGGGCCGTATGCTTTTCCATGACGATCATCCGTGCATATTCCGACAGCTGTGCCATGTAAGGAAGGGAATGGGGCGTATTAAAAGGAATTTCCAGTCCCAGCAGAAAAGGAAGGTCTGTTTCATCCGGCAGGAAATGGATCCAGTCATCATTATAAAGAGGTCCGGCGCTGCCGTAATGGACCGGTTCGTTTTTATCGTAGAGAATAACCGTACCCGGCATAGTCAGGATACGTTCTCCTTTTATCACAAAGAATGCCCTGGTTTTAACAAGCAGCAGCGTATAGTCGGGAGTGCCGCAGGGACGCCTCATTTCCAGATGCATCCGGTGTTTGGAATCAAAGCCGCAGTGGCCTACAGTAATCATGGCAGCCTGTCCTTTCCGATGGTTTCAGGAGGTTCCCGGATCGGCGGACGGCCCGGGAAATCCCATTTCTTACGGCCCGCGCAGGGAATGCGCAGACCTGTCTGAACGGTTACGAATCGTTACCTTTTATTGTACAGACAATTTTTTATTTGTATAGGGCTTTACTTAAATTATTCAAACATAGAAAAGGAGTTTTCCATGGAAAAGAGAGAAGAACTGCAGAAAGAAAAAAAGAAATGGCTGGAGGAGGTCTACGGTAAAATCTGCGTTAAAATGCGTGCGGAATGCAGCCGGGTAGGGGATCGTATCCCTTATATCCCTGTAAACGGCCGCTATGAAGAGGATTATGCCCAAAAGGATGTGTTCTGGTGGACCAATGGCTTCTGGTCCGGTATGATGTGGCAGATGTACCATGCTACGGGAGAAGAGAAATACCGTCTGGCCGCGGAAGGGGTGGAGGCAAAAATGGACGCAGCCTTTGCAAACATCGGGCGGCTGTATCATGACGTGGGATTTATGTGGCTTCATACCGCCGTTGC
Organism: Lachnospiraceae bacterium; assembly: GCA_022845955.1. Taxonomy (GTDB): domain Bacteria; phylum Bacillota; class Clostridia; order Lachnospirales; family Lachnospiraceae; genus Eisenbergiella. The sequence continues at coordinate 4,226,806 of AP025576.1, read as the reverse complement.
GGATTACCGCCTGACCGGAAATCCCAAATCCCGTGAACGCGGAGAGAATGCGGCCAATGTGCTGGCGGCAAGGTTCAACCCGCTGGGGAATTTTATCCGCGCCTGGAACGGGGACAATAACATCGGCTGGATGATTATTGACTGCATGATGAATCTGCCTCTTCTGTACTGGATGAGCGAGGAGAGTAAGGATCCCCGTTTTAAAGCTATCGCACAGCTGCACGCGGATACCGCGATGGAGCTTCTGGTAAGGCCCGACGGATCCTGCAACCACATCGGTATTCTGGATCCGATGACCGGTGAGCTGCTGGAAGCGCCCGGCGGACAGGGATACGGGGAAAACAGTTCCTGGAGCAGGGGACAGTCCTGGGCGCTGTATGGCTTTGCATTGAGCTACCGCCATACCGGTGAGATCAAGTATCTGGATGCCGCAAAGAGAGTTGCCCATTATTTTATTGCCAATGCAGCGATGACGGATTATCTACCGCTCTGTGATTTCCGTGCACCGCAGGATCCGGTTTATTATGATTCCACGGCAGGAGCCTGTGCGGCCTGCGGCCTTCTGGAAATCGCAGGTTTTGTGCCGGAGCATGAAAAGAAGCTCTATGAGGACAGCGCCTACCGTATCCTGCGGGCCATGGAAGGGGAATTTGCCAACTGGGACGAAAACCAGGATGCCATCCTGGAAATGGGAAAGGCGGCTTATCACGGCAATGACGGGCAGGAAGCCATTATTTACGGGGACTATTTTTTCATAGAAGCCATCCTGCGCATGCTGGATAAAGGATGCTTCCTCTGGTAAAATAAAAGGGGCCGCTGTACGATGCTTTGTTCTTATTTGACAGAAGGCTGCGGCAGGGAGGAAAGGAAGAAATGGAAAATATAAAAAGAAAAGAATGGCTGGATGCTATGCTGCGTATTGTTTCACCAGTGCTTCATGCGTTGGAAAAAGAGGAATTACATACAAGTATGCCCCTGGATTTCCATGGGGAAAGAGCGGATTTTGCGCCGCTGGAGGCATTCGGCAGAAGTATGCTGGGACTTGCTCCCTGGCTGGAAGCAAAAATCCCGGACGGGGAAGAGAAAAAGCAGCAGGAGGCCTGGAGGGAGACGGCGCTGCGCTGTATCGATAAGGCCACGGATCCGGCTTCCGCGGATTTTATGATTTTTTCATCCGGGGGGCAGCCTCTTGTGGATACCGCTTTCCTGTGCCATGCCCTGGTGCGTGCGCCCGGACAGCTTGCGGGAAGGCTCCCGGAACGGGTGCGGCGTAATCTGGCACAGGCGCTGCGCTCCTCCCGACAGATCACGGCGGGAAGCTCTAACTGGCTGTTTTTTACGGCTATGGTAGAGGCCGGCCTGTATGTGCTGGGAGAAGAGGATTATGACAAAATGCGCATAGCCTATGCGCTGCGTACCTTTGACGGGTGGTATAAGGGCGACGGCGTATATGGGGACGGGGAAATGTTTCACTGGGATTACTACAACAGCTTTGTCATCCAGCCCATGTATGTGGATCTCCTGGAGCTGTTCGGGGATTCGGCGGAAGAATACAGGCATTTAAAGGAAAAGGTGGCTGTCCGGGCGGCCCGCTATGCCTCTGTGTTGGAACGTATGATTGCGCCGGACGGAAGCTTCCCCGTGATCGGCCGTTCCATATGCTATCGGTTCGGGGCTTTCCAGATGCTTTCCCAGGCGGCTTTGCAGCACAGGCTGGAGGACGGGCTGTCTCCTGCCGGCGTACGGTGCGCTTTGACCGCCGTATTACGCCGCTGCCTGGAAAACAGGGATATGTTTGATGAAAACGGCTGGCTGCGGCCGGGGGTATACGGATACCAGCCGGAGCTGGCGGAAGGATATATCAATGTGGGGAGCCTTTACTTGTGCAGCGCCGTCTTTCTGCCGCTCGGCCTTCCCGCAGAGGATCCGTTCTGGAGCGGGGAGGATGAGGACTGGAGCAGCCGCAGGGTATGGAGCGGCGGGCATATAGCCATTGACCACGCAGTGGACTGAAAGCCTGTAAACCATCTTTTGCTTGACTTGGCATTTCCCGGGGGATAAGCTTTTATATAAGCGAGAAGTAGCTGATGCCTCCCGGCATAAAAGCGCCGGGAGGTACTGGGCGGAGGAAGAGGTGGCGGAAATGACATATGATGAAATGGACAGCAGGATCAGAAGCCTTGAGCCATATGAGCAAAAGCTGAAGGACAGGATATGCTGTCCGGATTATTCGGGCTTTGAAAAGGTGGACTATTCCGATAAGGGGATAAAAAGTCAGGTTTATGTTATGAATTATTTGAATTCGCCCACTTTTGACACACCCGGATTGTTAAAAACCGTTTATCTGGAAAAAAAGAAACGCCATCTGTTTATGAATAAAAATGCCCGGTTTGCCACAGTGGAGCCGCATGTCCATGATTGGGTGGAGCTGGGATATATGTATTCGGGAAGTTGTACACAGACGGTGGGCGGGAAGGAAATTCTGCTAAAACAGGGGCAGATTATCATTTTGGATTCCGGGATACCTCATGCCATCGGATATACGGACGAGGGGGATATCCTGATCAACATGCTGATGGAAAAAGAATTTTTCACCTATTCCTTCTTTTCCCGTCTGGCAAAGATGGGGGTGATTACGGAATTCCTGATGAATGCCATATCGGAGCAAACCTCACATGACAGCTTCATTGTGTTTAACTCGGAAGATAACCGCAGGATCCAGTTGTTTATGAAGGAGCTGATTTGTGAATTTCTCAGCCCTACAGGCATGGAACATGAGATTGTCAATAACCTGATTGCTCTGCTGTTCTCTGAACTCGTAAACGTATATGAAAAGGGGAAAGAAGAAAAACTTGCCGGACACGGAAAGACATATGTGGTACCTATTATGCGGTATATTGAAGAAAACTTCACGCATTGTTCGCTGAAGGGGACTGCTGAGAAATTCGGGCTGAATGCCAATTACATGACTACCCTTCTTAAGAATACCACAGGCTATACGTTTAAGGAGCTGGTTACCGGGCACAGGCTCCAGTTTGCGGCAGGAATGCTTCTGAATACGGAACTGGCCTGTGATAAAATAATAGCGGCATCCGGCTGCGGCAATAGCACGTATTTTTATAAAAAATTCAGGGAAAGATATGGCTGCCTTCCCAAAGATTATCGGAAAAAGGGAAAAACAGAGAATTGACGGGCAGTCTGTTCCGCAAAGAATATAACTGTATGAACCGTTCGGGAAACCGGATGTTCATACAGTTTTTTTATGTAAACAGAGGAAGAATAATCGTAAAAAAAGCTGAAGTTTTGACAGGAAATTGCTGGGATTTTGCCATAGCTACAAAAATGTATATATGTTAATATCTAATAACAGGAAACAGCGATAAAAGGTAATTAATATAAGAATTGCAGAAAAATACAGGGCAAAATAAAATATGAAAATATAAATATGTATAAAATGCGTAAAAATAAAGTGAAAAATACATAAAAACAGTCAAAAACAAATTTCGGGTAAAAGACAGATAAAATGAACAGGAAATGAGGGGATGATTATGTGGGTCGGAACGGTGCCGTCAAAGGCGGATCGGAAACAGGAAGCACGTTTGCAGAGAAGAAAAAAACGAAAGAAATACAGGGCGCTGTATCTGGTGCTTGCCATAATTGCCGCCTATTACATCCTTTTCCAGTACATACCCATAATATGGGGCTTCCTGATATCATTCAAGGATTTTAAGGTAGGCGGAACCATTATGGGGGCAGAGTGGGTTGGGCTGAAGAATTATATCGATATTTTCCGGGATCCGGATATGGTAAGGCTGATACGTAATACGCTGGTTATCAGCTGCTCCAGGCTGTTATTTACGTTTTTCCCTCCTATATTTCTGACAATTGCCATCTTTGATCTTAAGAGCGCCAGGTTTAAGAAACTGAGCCAGACAATCGTATATATCCCGCACTTTTTCTCATGGGTAGTTATTTATGGTATTGTTTATGCTTTTTTTTCCGGGAACGGATTTATCAATAATCTGCTTTTCGCTCTGACAGGAACCCGGACGGAGTTTATGACCTCCACGAAGGCATTTGTCCCGCTTTTGGTCGGCTCCCAGATATGGAAGGAAACCGGCTGGGCCACCATATTATATTTTGCGGCGCTGACAGGTGTTAATCCGGAACTGTATGAAGCTGCAAAGATTGACGGGGCCGGGCCAATTGCAAGAATTAAGGCGGTTACGCTGCCTGCCATGCTGCCTGTGGTCACCTTCTCCCTGATTATGGCAATGGGAAATATTCTGAACAATGATTTTGAACAAATCCTTCTGTTCTATAATTCGGCGGTTTACGATGTGGGGGATATTATTGATACATGGGTATATCGGGTGGGGCTTGGTAAAATGCAGTATGGAGTTGGTGCGGCAGTGAGTATGCTGAAAGCGGTGGTGAGCCTGTTCCTGATTCTGACGGCAAACTACACTTCGAAAAAAACGACGGGAAGAGGGATGTTCTGATATGAAACGCAGTCAAAACAAGATAAAGCTTTCAAAAGAAGAAAAAATATACCAGGCGGTTATTTCCCTGTTCATTCTTCTGTTTTTATTAATCTGCATCGTGCCGTTCCTGTATGTAATAGGGATGTCCCTGACATCCGAAGGAGAAATGATACAGCGGAACTATTTTGTTATCATACCAAGGGAACCGATAGCAGCAGCTTATAAATATGTATTGAATAAAAAGTTTTTTATGAGTATGGGAGTGACGGTGGTGCGGACGGTTTTCGGAGTCTTTGCTGCCCTGGCTTTGGCAGTCCCTGCCGGTTATATTATGGCAAAACAGGATCTTCCCTATCGTTCGGCCTTTATGGTTTTTTTCCTTATCACCATGATTCTGAACGGCGGGCTGATTCCGAATTACATGCTGATGACAAGGCTGAAGCTGTTGGATTCCTTCTGGGTATATATCGCGCCGGCTTTTGCCAATACCTATGGGATCCTGGTAATTAAGCTGTTTGTGGAAGGAATCCCCACCGATGTGACCGATTCCGCCGAGCTGGACGGTGCATCGGAAACCCAGAAGCTGGTGTATATCGTCATGCCGCTGCTGAAGCCCACCCTATGTGCGCTGGGGCTGTTTGCAGCGGTTACCCACTGGAATTCCTGGTTTGACGCCCTGGTCTATATCAGAAACGAAGCTTTGTATCCGATCCAGATGGTAATCAGAAATCTGCTGGTTGCAAGTTCCAGCGGCGATATGATGAGCAATGTTAATACCTATGCGAAAATGACGTCGGAATCCATTAAGATGGCGAGTGTGGTCATAGCGGTGCTGCCTATCCTGTGTGTATATCCGTTTCTTCAGAAGTATTTTGTACATGGTATGTATACCGGAGCGGTAAAGGGGTAGGTGCACCTGAGAGTTTATTTAGAGAAAAGGAGAAGGGAAAATGAAAAAGAATCAAAAAAGACAAACGGCTGTTTTTATGTCTCTGGCGCTGGCGGTATCAGCGCTGGCAGGCTGCGGAGGGAAAGCGGAGGAAGCGCAGACGGAAAGTGTACAGCAGAGTGCTGCCGTGCAGGATGGCACGGAGGCAGCTTCGGCAGACAGTGCGCAGGTAACCGCGTTTGCGGATATCGAATTTCCGGATTCCATGCCTGCCAACCCCACGCTTGCGGAGGCAGACTGGTATGGTTACGACGATATGAGCAAGAAATATGAGATTGAAATTTTCACATATCATTACGGAAAGACTCCTCCGGCACAGGATCCCATAGAGGCGTGGCTGGAAGAAAAATATAATGTGGACATAACTCTGACTACCTGTGCACAGAGTGATATGGAAACGGTTCTTTCCACCCGGTTTTCGTCCGGGGATGTGCCGGATCTGGTGACACTTCCGGTGCTTCCCACAGCAGTGAGCGGTAAGAATTTCGGATTCACCCTTGCAGAACAGGGACTGCTGCTGGATGCGAAGGAGATTTATCCTTATCTGCCCCAAACCTGTAAATTTGTAACCAAAACGATTCTGGACTACAGTACAATGCCCGACGGCACCATTCCGTTTTTTACCAAATATTCCATCCAGGACAGCGATATATGGGCGTATGCGATCCGTCAGGACTGGCTTGATACTTTTGGTATGGATATGCCGGAAACAAAGGAAGAGCTGATTGCATATGCCAAGGCATGTACCTTTGAGGATCCGGATGGAAACGGGATCCAGGATACCTGGTTTATGACCGGCGCGGGGGGCGGAACGACCTTCGGCATGCTTTCCAACTTTATTAACTTTTTCGGGAATCCTACCGCCCACGCAGAGAACGGTACGCTGGTTTCTCCTATGTTTGACGGGACTACCAAAGCGTATCTGGAATTTTTAAATGAATTGTATGAGCTGGGGGTATTTGCGCCCGACTGGTATACAATTGATTGGGAAACAGCTAAATCCTACACGATGAATGATAAAATAGGAATGGTCCATTATCCCTCAAACTCCCTGTATGAGGAATACGTGAATGCCCATAACAGGGACTACAGCATTATCCATTCCTGGGCTTTCCTGGATAAAGCGCCTATTGAGAACGCCAAATATGCGGCAAGCGGCAATCCCGGCCTGTTGTTTGCCATCCCGAAAGCCAGCGTACAGGAGGATCCCGGAAAGCTGAAGAGAATCTGTCATATAATGGATGCCATGTGCTACGGCGGTGAGGCTTATTTCCAGACGGTCCAGGGGGGCGGACTGGATGTGTATCCGGATTATAAAGATGATTACAGGCAGTACAATGAGGACGGAACCAATATATGCTATGTGGCGCCCACCCATCCCGGGTTTACGGAATACGGCACCGACAACCTGGATCTGGCAGCCTGGCAGAATTTCGGGTATACGCTGAAATGGCAGCAGTATTATTCCACAAACGAAGAAGAAAAGGATTATTTCGAGCTGATAAATGAAGGTGTTAAAAAAATGGCCGGATATGAACGGTGGAATAATGATGCCCTTTTGATTAATATTTCCGGGGATATCGCACCAAATCTGACGGAGTATGAAAATGCCCAGCAGTATAAATTTGTGACAGGGCAGAGAAGCTTTGACGAATGGGAAGCATTCCAAAAGGAGTGGCTGGATAAGGGCGGGAGAGAAAAGATGGCCGCAACGGCTGAAAGCCTTGGGTGTACACTCCCGGATGAAATGAAGTAGACGGAGGGTTACGATGAATACAAGCTATATCAGGCCCCTTTTCTGGCAGCACGGGGAACCGGAAACGGTACTGAAAGAAGAAATGCATCGGATGCGGGAAAGCGGCATCGACAGCTTTATCGTGGAGTCCAGGCCGCATCCGGATTTCCTGAGCTATGGCTGGTGGCGTGATTTGGATATTATTATCGCGGAAGCGAAAAAGCTGGGGATGAAGGTGTGGATTTTTGACGACAGCGCTTTTCCCAGCGGATATGCGGCGGGAAGGCTGAAAAGCCTGTATCCGGAAGCGCAAAAAAGGTATGTCAGGGAAGTCCATATTGATGCCGTCGGCCCTCTTTCAGGAAGTTCCTTCCGCATGAAGGATTGGCTGGACGAAGAGGAAAGGCTGATCCGTGCAACTGCCGCAAGACGTAAGGGCGGCTATGAGGATCTGGAGGAGGAAAGCCTTCAGGATCTCTCCTCTTATGTGGAAGATGGGATTTTGTATTGGGATGTTCCGGAAGGGGCATGGCGGGTATTCTTTTTTATAGAGACCGGAAAAGGCGGTGAAGAGTGGACCAAGGATTATGTGAATCCTATTGACGGCGCTTCGGTGGACCGGTTCATTGATATTATATATGAAGAACATTTCCGGCGCTACCGGGAAGAATTCGGAACGGTTATCCAGGGTTTCTTTTCCGATGAGCCAAGGTTTGGCAATGCCCCTGTTTATCATGCCCACCCCGGCGACTGGACAGAGCATGGCGGTACGGCTTCTACGGTATTTCCCTGGTGCAGCAGGCTGCCGGAGCTTATGAAAGCAGAATGCGGAGAGGATATCGGGATGCTGCTCCCCTTTCTGTGGTGCGGGGAATCCGATCATGCAGGGGACGTGCGTTTCCTGTATCAGGATGTGGTTTCCCGCCTGTTCGGTACGGAATTTATCGGCAGGATCGGAGAATGGTGCCGCAGCCATGGAGTAAAGCTGATAGGCCATGTGGTGGAGGATAACGGCGCTCATGCCAGGCTGGGGTATGGCTGCGGACATTTTTTCCGTGCCATGGAAGGGATGGATGCATCGGGACTTGATGTGGTTTACCAGATTTGGCCGGAATATACGCAAGGGAGGCATACCACACCCTTCGGATATCTGGATTCCCGTTTTTATTATTGGGGACTTCCCAAACTGGCCTCTTCCCTGGCGCATCTGGATCCGAAAAAGAACGGGATAACCGTCTGTGAGATTTTTGGAGCGTATGGCTGGCAGGAAGGGCTTAAATTAATGAAATGGCTGACAGACCATGTGTGTGTGCGCGGAATCAATCTGCTGATCCCTCATGCCTTTTCCCCAAAGGAAAAGGATCAGGACTGCCCGCCGCATTTTTATGCGAGGGGGGAAAATCCCCAGTGGAAGTATTTTCATCTGTGGGCAGGTTATGCAAACAGGCTTTGCTCCCTGCTGTCGGAAGGGCGTCATGAGGCGGCAGCGGCGGTGCTTTACCATGCCGAAGCGGAATGGGGAGGTACGTATGAGCCTTTTGAAATAGCTGTCAAGGCACTGGCGGAATGCCAGGTAGACTGTGATGTTGTTCCGGCTGATTATTTGTCACCCGGAATCTCCGCGGTACAAGACGGCAGGCTTTCCATAAACGGGGAAACCTATGGCGCATTGATTGTACCCTATGCCCGGGCGCTTCCGGAAGGGACGGTGAAGGCCCTGCTCCATCTTGCGGAAGGCGGACTTGCCATATATATGATGCGTGAGTATCCGGAACGGACTTATTTCAGCCGGGACAGTGCGTTGACGGATCGGCTGCGCCGTCTTGAAAGGATACATGTCTGCGAGTATGAAGCTTTGCCCGGCTATTTTACAAAAGAGGAAAGTGTGGTGCGCACAAAGGAGAAAATCCCCCATTTGCGTGTGATGTGCAGAAAGACCTCGGTCGGGAAAATGTATTTTTTTGTAAATGAGAGTAAATATAAAACTATAAGGACTACCGTTTCAATAAGTAACACAGAAACACTGCTTTGGTATGATGCGATGGAGAACAGGCTGTTTTTAAGCTGCCTGCCTGAAGACGGGGAAAAGACGGAAAAAGCGGAAGCAGTCCGGATGGAACGGGAGCTTGTTCTGGAACCTTATCAGTCTCTTTTTGCTTTCTGTGCGCAGACCGCGGAAGCCGCCGCCCTGCTGCCGGCCGGATTATGTGATGCGCAGGGTATTTATGACGGGCCGGCAGTTCCCGCAGCCGGAACTGCCGGAGAAGATCTTAAGGGGGAATATAGGATATCCCTGTCGGATAGCCATACAGGCGCAAGGGTACCCCTTCCTGTGACATCGCTCTGTAATCTTGCGGTACCGGGACTGCTTCCGGAATATGCAGGCAGTATTTGTTATGAAACAGGATTTTCGGCAGAACAGTCCTGGAACGGATATTATCTGGATCTGGGAAGTGTATATGAAACGGCGGAGGTATGGGTAAACGGGGAAAATGCCGGCGTGCGCATCTGTCCTCCGTACCGGTTTGATGTGAGCGGGCTGGTGCGGCGAGGAGAAAACAAGCTGGAAATCATGGTGACGAACACGCTTGCCAAGGAACGGGGGAATAATGTTTTTGACAGGGCAATGCCGCAGGAACCCACAGGATTGCTGGGGCCGGTGCGGCTGCTGAAGCTTTGAAAGCCATACAGGTGTATTCATCCAGTCAGGCCATACATGGAAATTTGTGTTTTGCTGTTCACTCAGTACCGTGCATTTGCTGCACCGTACGTTAGAATGTGATTCAGGAGTGCATAAATCCATGTATGGCCTGTTTTATGGTATCATGAAAAATAAGTACATGATATAATTGGATATATAATGTGTGAGAATAAACCGGAGGAGAGGGCTATGATAAAGCTGCTTATTGTAGAGGATGAACTGATTACCCGGCGCGGGCTGATGCGGCACATCCCATGGAATAAAATCGGGGTGGATATGGTGGAAACGGCGGAAAGCGCAGACGAAGCCTTTGGGATATGCGCCAGATGGCAGCCGGATATCGTGCTTTCGGACATCCGGATGAGGGGGATGGACGGAATTGAGATGTGCAGGCAGCTGCGCGGGATTTTACCGGACTGCCAGATCCTGTTTGTCAGCAGCTATTCCTATAAAGAATATCTCAAGGCGGCTATTGAACTGGGGGCCATTCAATATGTGGAGAAGCCGGTGGTGCCGGAGGAGCTTATCGGTGCCGTGGAGAAAGGAATTGAGCGGATCAGGCAGATCCGGGCACAACGGGATTTGCAGGAAAACTATACGGAAAGCCTGGATTTCCTGAAAAAAGAAGTTTTGTTTTCCCTGCTTTCCACCCCGGGGGATGTGGATAAGCTGGAATGCCAGCTGCGCAGGAGCGGGCTGTGGACCGGAACCGGTACCTGGATGCGGATCGGAATCATAAAGCTTGCGGGTACGGTGAGTGATGGCAGGGAATTCCGGAATGCCTACCGGGAGGCGCTGCTGACGCTTACGGATCCGGCTTTGTTTTACTGCAGTGCGGACTTTCATGACAACCGGACCCTGATCCTTCTGCTGACCGGGGCGAAGGAAACACTGGCGCAAGGCAGCAGCCTGTTACGGGGAGTGTGTGCCCTGGCGGAGGAATCCAAAGGAGCGTTCCGGCATTTCCTGGCGCTGGGAAGGATGGTGGAGGAGCCGGGGCAGCTGTATGCTTCCTATGAATCCGCCTGCCAGTCTGCCGGCAGCCTGTCCTACAAAGGCTTTTCTTCCTGCGCATTTTCAGAGGAAACGGCTGCTAACAGGCATTTTGAACTGGACAGGGAACGGGAGGAAGCGTTTGTGAATGCGCTCTCCCGGCGGGATAAGGAGGAAGCGGGCCGCATTCTGTGTGCGATTTATGAGGACCTTACCGCGCAGAAGGCCGCGCTGAACAGTTCTGTTAAAAACATGTATTTCCTCCTGTACAACCATATCCTGAAGCTGGAAAAGGAGCTGCTGTGCACCGGGAGGGAGAGGAAGGAAAACGGCCGTTTCTGGGATAATGCCCTCACTTTGCAGGAGCTGCATACCTTTCTGGCCGCCCGCGCTACGGAAGCCATTGATGAAAGGGAGAAAGAGGGCAGCGGAGGAAATGCGGTTATTTTCCAGGTAATCGAGGTGATGAAGCAGAAATACCCCGATAAAAACCTGTGTATTAAGGATCTGGCGGATGCGGTATACCTTACGCCTTCCTACCTTTCCGGCCTGTTCAAGCGGAGGACGGGAACCACCATCAACCAGTATCTTACAAACCTGCGTGTCGAACAGTCCAAGATCCTGCTTCGGGATAACCGTCTGAAGCTGTACCATATAGCGGATCGGGTAGGGTATGAGGATGCGGCCTATTTTGCCAGGATTTTCAAAACCCAGACCGGGATGACACCTTCAGAATACAGGGAGAAGAAAAGTCTGTGAAAACACTATGGAATCAACTGAAAGTACAGTTCCGCCGTCTGCCCATGCGGATTAAGCTCACTGTATCCTTCTCCGGACCTATGATACTCATCTTTATTCTTTTGCTTTCCGCCAGCTATTCCATCATTGAAACGCGTTATGAAGAGCAGATTATCTATTCCGCGGATCAGTCCTTCGAACAGGCGGTGAATTTTCTCCAGAACCATCTGCAGAATATGAATTATATCCTGGAGCTGGTGGGATCGGACCGGAATCTGCAGGATATGCTGAGTGAGGGCGGCTACCGGATTAGGCAGGAGGCGGGGGATCAATGGAGGGATTACTGGCGAATCAACGATATCATGACCTCCCTGGAGCTTTCCAACAAAATGTACCAGTGCGGCATTTATGTGCCGGACAGTCTGATATATGCCGAGAACAGATACCATTTTTTCCCGGAATCCGATTTGGAGAAAAAAGGGTATTACGGGGAACTGCGTGTCCGGCTGAACCAGGGGCTTATTTATGTTACCGGCCTGGAACGAAGCGGCCCGGAGTTGGTGGGCGTGAAAAAGCAGCGGGTTGCCATGCTGAAAAAGGTATATGGCGGGGAAGTGGGGAACGGGAAAACCTGCATTGCCAGAGTCAGCGTCGCGGTGGATGAACTGGAACGGATTGTGGTCAATTCCGATGTGACGCAGAAGGGGCTGAGTTACCTCATCAATGAGCGCGGGGAAATCCTTGCGGCATCCAGCCGCGAGAATATGGATACCCTTTCCGGGAACGGAGACCTGCCCGGGTACGGGCGCAATGCCTCCTGGCAGGAACTGCGGATAGGGGATTCTTCCTATCTGTACCGGCAGCAGAATCTGGAACAGGCCGAGTGGACGCTGGTGTCGCTCATACCCAGACAGGATTTCTACCGGCAGACCTATCTGATGGGAATGACACTCATTCTTTTTTCCGTCCTGATCGTGCTTTCTATTTTCCTGATATCCTGGATGCTGGGCAAGTATTATACCAAACGTCTGGTAGCTCTGAATACCCGGATGAAGCAGGTACAGAACGGACAGCTTTCCCTGGAAACGCAGGAGGAAGAGGAGAGCGACGAGATCGGGGAGCTTTTCCGCAGCTTCGGTTATATGACAAAGGAGCTGCGCAAGCTGATGCTGGAGCAGTACCGGCTTGGTAAAAATGTGAAAACGGCGGAGCTGCGTGCCCTGCAGGCGCAGATAAATCCCCATTTTCTATACAACACCCTGGATCTGATCAACTGGGAGGCCATGGATTACAATGCGCCGGAAATTATGGAGATCGCCCGTAACCTGGCCCGGTTTTACCGGATCAGCCTGAATAAGGGCAGACAGATCGTGCGGGTGGAGGAAGAACTGAACCATGTCAGGGCCTACGTGCGGATTGAAAATTATCATTTCGATGATGCCATCCATCTGGAAATCGAAGCGGAGGAAGGCGTGGAGGAGTTGGCCTGTATTAATATTATTTTGCAGCCTTTTGTGGAAAATGCCATTATGTACAGCATTGCAAAGGCCCCTGACCGGGAGGAATGCAACATCCATATCCGTGCGGTGCGCGAAGGAGAGGACCTGGTATTTCGTATTACGGACAACGGATTCGGAATGACCCCGGAGCAGATAGAACGGATATTTGAAGAAAACAGTTATGATGTGAGCCATGGCTATGGGGCCAAAAATGTAAATTTCCGTATTAAGCTTTGCTATGGGGAGGAATACGGTGTGTTTTATGAAAGTGAGGTGGGAAAGGGGACCACGGTGACGGTAAGGGTACCTGCCCTGACGCCGGAGGAAGCCGAAAAAAAGCTGCAATAAGGAGGAGGGCTTCCCGGGGGTCCCGGATCCGGGCGCGGCGGTGCCGCGCCCTTGCCCTGCTGTACGGTACCCAAATCCGGGAAAGTGCCGGGTAAGTACCGAAACCATTTTTACGGAAATCATCTATGGGTAAAAAAGAAGAGAAATTGTCTTGTGTATCTTCGGAAATATACATTATAATGAATGCGAACAAAGAACAAATATTAAAATGCGCATTTAAAGTGATAAATAGCAAACAAAATATACAAACTGCACATAATGCGTAAAATAATCCGGTAAATCTCAGTTTTGTCATATTTCAATTCCTTTCCTGGAAATGTACAATTGTGGTATCAAGACAATGTATGGAAGCATAGCCTTCCACGGAAAAGAAGGGAGAGGGAATGGTGAAAGAGCGGTTTACTAACTTTGGCCACGAAATAAAGAAGAACAGGGCTTTATTCCTTATGGTTCTGCCGGCGGTGCTCCTGGTGCTGGTATTGTCCTATCTTCCCATGTCGGGGCTGATACTGGCATTTAAGAATTACCGGTTTGACAAAGGGGTATTCGGCAGCGACTGGAATGGAATGGAAAACTTCCGTTATCTGTTTTCTTCCGGCACAGGCTGGCTGATTACCAAAAACACAATTCTGTATAATCTGCTGAATCTGATCACTTCACAGGGCCTGGCAATCGTGCTGGCAATTATCATTTCGGAAATGCAGGGAAAGTACTATAAAAAAATCACCCAATCGGTTATTTTCTTCCCTTATTTTATTTCCTGGGTTATTGTAGGGGCCTTTGTCTATAACATATTCAACTATGAGACCGGGCTTATGAACGGCTGGCTCGTTTCCCTTGGAATGGAAAAGGTGAATGTATATTCCATGCCCTGGGTATGGCCTATCATCATCTGCTGCTTTAATGCCTGGAAATGGTGCGGTTACAATTCCATTATTTATATCGCGGCGATCACCGGTATTGACGGGGAATGCTATGAGGCGGCCCAGATAGACGGCGCCAATATTTTCCAGCGTATCTGGTATATCACACTGCCCTGCATCAAGCCTACGGTTATCACCATGCTGCTTCTGCAGGTGGGAAGGATCCTCCGGGGCGATTTCGAGATGTTTTACCAGATAGTCGGCAATAACGGGCAGTTGTATAATGCCACGGACGTAATTGATACCTATGTGTTCCGTTCCCTGATGCAGAATTCCAATCTGGGTATGACGGCAGCGGCAACCTTCTATCAGTCCATTCTCTGCTTTATTATCATCATGCTGGTAAATACGGTTGTTAAGAAAATTGATGAAGATTATGCGTTGTTCTAAAGGGAGGAGGGAACGGTTATGGCAGCAAACAAACAGGTTTATGAATCCAAACGGGTAAAAATGGGTACCGCCGCCATTGTTTTCAATGTGATCGGCTATCTTCTGGTGGGACTGGTGGCGCTGGTGTGCTTATTGCCTTTTATTATGTTGATTTCCGGCTCCTTTTCTTCCGAACAGGCCATCCGGTTTACCGGTTATGGGCTGCTTCCCAAGGAATTTACCCTGGAAGCCTATCGCATCGTATTTAAGTATCCCCAGAAAATTGCCCGTGCCTACGGCGTATCTATTTCGATTACGCTCATCGGTACGGCCCTGGGACTTTTCATCACCACAATGGCAGCTTATGTTATCAGCAGGAAAGATTTCAAATACCGTAATGCCATTTCTTTCTTCTTTTATTTTACCACCCTGTTTAACGGCGGAATGGTGAGCACCTACATTTTTTATATCCAGTACCTGCATCTGAAGGATAACCTGCTCGCATTAATCCTGCCGGGGATGGTGAATATCTTCTACCTGCTTATTATGAGAAGCTTTGTGGCGGCTATCCCCATTGCCCTGGTGGAGTCGGCCAAGATTGACGGGGCGGGGGAGTTCCGCACTTTCATGCAGATAGTCCTGCCTCTTCTCAAATCGGGACTGGCAACCATCGGCCTGTTTATGGCGCTGGGCTATTGGAATGACTGGTACAATGCCATGCTTTACCTGAACACGTCGGAAAAATATCCGCTTCAATATATGCTCTATGATTTGCTTCAGCAGACACAGGCACTGGCCCGGATTGCCAGCCAGGCGGGAATACGGGTGGAAAGCCTGCCGTCCAATACCCTGAAGCTGGCGATGGCTGTGGTAGCCACCGGCCCTATCATCCTGCTGTATCCATTTGTACAGAAATATTTTGTCAAAGGTGTCACAATCGGATCCGTCAAAGGATGAGTCCGGTAAAACGATACACAAAAAAAGGAGGGTTATTTCATGAAAAAAGCTTCTAAATGGATTTCTGTGCTGCTCACGGCAGCAATGGTTGGTACCCTGCTCGCCGGCTGCGGAAGCGGCGGTTCCGGTTCCGGCAGCTCCGGCGGCAGCACCGACAGCGCAACGGCGGATACTGCCGTACAAACGGAAGCTCCGGGGACAGCAGGGCTGGATACTTCGGAGGAAGTGGAACTGGTGATGTATGTGGTCAGCAACGAACCTGCCAAACAGCAGGAGCTGACGGATAACATGAACAAGATATTTAAAGAAAAGCTGAACTGTACGCTGAAAATCAACTATATCGGCTGGGCGGAATATCCCAATAAATATCCGCTCCTGTTCTCATCAGGAGAATCCTTTGATATGGCCTATGCCGCTACCTGGCTGAATTTTGCGGCCCTGGCACAAAAGGGTGCATTCATGAACCTGGATGAGCTGTGGCCTTCCTATGCACCTGAAAACTTTGCGATGCAGTCTGAGACAGCCAAACAGCAGGCGACTATCGACGGCCATTACTACTGTGTGCCCACACTGCTTGCGACCTACTCCGCATACGGTCCCATGTACCGTACCGATATCCTGGACGGCGTGGACTGGGACGGTAAGATGGAAACCTTTGAGGATATGGAAGAGTATATGGATCTGGTTAAAGCCAACCGTCCGGAATTTGAGCCTTATGACGTAAACTCCGCCGGTTCGGAAATGGACGATTTGTTCATGTGGAACAACGGCATGTATTCCATAAAGGGATCGTCCAATGATTTCCTTTTCATAGACCCCATGGAAGACAATCCCAAGCTTTTTACCTATTATGAGTATGATAAAACACCGGAATTCCTGGAAATGATGAACCGCTGGAATCAGAAGGGCTTCTTCAGCAAATCCGCCCTTTCCGATACCGATACGGAAAAAACGAAGAACGGGAAAGCATCTCTGAAGGTTCACAATGTGGATACCTTTACCGGTCTGGTCATTGATAAACCGGATTACAGCTTTGACTATGCGAATCTGGTAAAGGATGTTTCCAATATGGCTTTTACCCAGGATGCCATGGTTATTTCCAACACTTCCAAGCATCCCGAGCGGGCATTGGCGCTCTGGGATCTCATCACCACAGACAGGGAAGCCTTCGATGCCTTTTTCTATGGAATCCAGGACGTTTCCTATGAACTGAACGACAAAGGAGAAGTGAAAACCCTGGATCCCGACAACTACGCGGCCTCCGCAATGTGGGCGGCGCGTACCACCGAACTGAACCGCAACGGTATCGGGACACCGGATCGTACGGTGGAACTGAAAAAAGAATGGGACGCGTATATCAAGGACGGCGTGGGAAGCCAGAAATACCGTTCCTTCGTACTGGATACTTCCTCCATTGAAACGGAGTACGCGGCCTGCCAGAACGTTCATCAGCAGTATTGGTGGCCTCTGGAGCTGGGGTATACGGACCCGGTAAGCGGACTGAAGGAATACCAGGAAAAGATGGAAGCAGCCGGCATAGAAAAGGTACGTGAGGTTCTGCAGCAGCAGCTGGATGCCTATGTGGCAGGACTTGGCTGATAAAAAAACAGGCGGCGGAGATGCTTTTCCGCCGCCCTTTCCGGACAGAAGCGAAGGGGAGTAAGGCATCTGCGGAAAAAGGGGGTTCCGGCCGCAGCCGGAGAAAAGGGGGTATCATGGAACATACAATCAAAGTATATCTGACAGCTATGGAAAACGATGTGCGGCTCCGGGAACAGGAGAACCTGCAATGGAAAGCGGATATGCCCGGCAATGACGGGAATGAAGGGCATGTACTGAACGTATATGATCAGGTGGAATACCAGGAAATCATGGGTTTTGGAGGAGCCTTTACACAGGCATCTGCGGTAAATTTCTTCTCCCTGACCGACGGGCAGAGGCAGGAGGTCCTGGATGCATATTTTGATAAAGAGAAGGGCCTTGGTTATAATTTCTGCCGGCTCACCATCAACAGCTGTGATTTTTCCACAGAAATCTATTCCTATGACGACACGCCGGAAGACTATGAACTGAAAAATTTTTCCATAGAAAGGGATAAGGAGGACGTGATCCCCATGGTGTTGGCGGCGAAGGGGAAAGCGCCGGATCTGAGGCTGTTCGCATCGCCCTGGAGTCCGCCCGCCTGGATGAAAACCAACGGAAGGATGGATAAGGGCGGCTGTCTGAGGAAGGAATGCCGGGAAGCCTGGGCCGGTTATACCGCTCGTTACCTGCAGGCATATGAAGAAGAAGGGATTCCCATATGGGGTGTCACCGTACAGAATGAAGCCAAAGCGGAGCAGGGCTGGGAATCCTGCCATTATGAAGCCGGGGAGGAAAGGGATTTTGTTACAGGCTATCTGAAGCCGGCCTATGAAAAGGCGGGGCTGGGGGATAAGAAAATCTTTTTCTGGGATCACAACAAAGAGCGTGTGGTGGACCGCAGCCTGGAAACCCTCTGCAATGACCGGGCCAGGGCGGCCTTTGACGGAATCGCCGTACATTGGTATTCCGGCGACCATTTCGGCGCCCTGGATGTGACGCACCGCCTGTTTCCGGAGAAGCTGCTGATCGCTTCGGAGCAGTGTAAGGGCAGGGAAACGCGCCCCTGGGAATCCGGGGAAGCATATGCCCATGATATTATAGGGGATCTGAATAACTGGGTGGGCGCCTGGACGGACTGGAACATGCTTCTGGATGAAAGCGGAGGCCCGGATCACTGGCTGGAGGAACAGCTCGGGTGGGAAAGCATCACAGCGAAACGGAAGGAACGGGGTCTGGAAATCAACTGGAAGGATCCCCGGTTCCGGGAGCTGATGCAGGAAGAAGGGATATGGTTCGGAGAATCGCCGGTGCTGTGCGATCACGAAGAAAAGAGCATCCATTATGCGTCTTCTTATCATTATATCGGCCATTTCAGCCGTTTTATCCAAAGAGGCGCCAGGAGAATCGGAAGCTCTGTTTATACACCGGGGCTGGAGGTATGTGCTTTCCGCAACCCGGACGGCAGCAGGGCCGTGGTAGCCATGAATCCCTGTGGTGAAGAAAAGAAAACGGTGCTGCGTTTCCATGAGGAAATTGCGGAATATACCATCCCTGCCCATAGTATTGTCACCTTTGTATTCTGAAACGGGAGGAACGCTGCATGGATAAAATCAGAGGAGTGAACCTGGGAAACTGGCTGGTGCTTGAAAAGTGGATGCATCCGGCATTATTTGAAGGAACGTCCGCGGAGGATGAGGATGAGCTGTGCAGACAGCTTCCCCGGGAAGAACTGGTAAAACGGCTTACCGCACACAGGGATGCCTACATTACGAAGGAGGACTTTTCCTATCTCCGTAGCAAAGGGATTAACACGGTACGAATCCCGGTCCCGCACTTTCTATTCGGGGATGATCCGGCTTATTGCGAGCCGTATGTCCCCTGTGTGGAATATCTGGACAGCGCTTTTGCGTGGGCGGAAGAAACGGGACTTTCTATTTTAATAGATGTGCATACTGCACCGGAAAGCCAGAATGGCTTTGACAACGGCGGTATCTGCGGCGTCTGTAAATGGGCACAGGATCCAGGAAGGGTGGATCGGCTCCTACGGGTGCTGGAAAAGCTGGCACTGCGTTATGGCCGGCACCCGTCTCTGTGGGGAATCCAGCTGCTCAATGAGCCGGTTTCCGAACCTCTGTGGCAGATGGTCCGGTACAAATACCTTCCCCATAACCCGGAGAGGGCGGCAGGTTCTTCCTTTGTCCCGCTGGATGTATTATATGATTTTTATACGAGAGGATATCATATGCTGCGCAGCATTCTGCCGGAGGATAAAAAGATTGTGTTTCATGACGGCTTCCGGTTTGAAGTCTGGGAACCCTTTTTCCGAAGGGCTGGTTTTACAAATGTGGTGCTGGATGCACACTGGTACCTGGGGATGGGGGTTCCCGGCGAAGATACTTCGGAGCTGGACTACATGCGGGCTATCCTGAAGGAACATGTGAAAAAGCTGAAAGCCATGGAAAAGACCGTTCCCGTCATTGTGGGGGAATGGTGTCTTTCCCACAATCTGCAGCCGGATAAGGTTTATACGGAGTTGGAAAAGCAGCTTTCCTATAAACTGGTGGGAGACGCCCAGCTCATGGCCTGGGAGGCCTGCAGCGGCTATTTTTTCTGGAGCTATAAGCTGGTTTCCGAACCGGAGGGCTGGGACTTCCGGAAATGCGTGGAAAAGGGCTGGCTGCCGGGAAACCTGGAAAACGGAAGGGATTGACAAAGGAAAAAGATTCATTATATAATAACATCGTTCATCGGAGGTGGACCATTCGCTGAAAAATGGGAACCGGATAAGATGCTGGCCAAGATGCTTGCTTCTTGTCCGGTTTTTTGTGTGGGACGGGGGAAGGCAGGGCCTGATCCCGGAAAACTTTGGTGGAAATCTGCAAAAGATAGGGGAAAATAAAAATGAAAGAAACACAAAATTTTACAAAGGGGAATATCCTTTTATCTCTTGTCCGGTTTGCGCTGCCTGTGCTGGCGGCGTTGTTCCTTCAGACGATGTACGGTGCCGTGGATATGCTTGTGGTAGGTCAGTTTGCCACGGCGGCGGATGTGTCTGCGGTATCCACGGGCAGCTGGCTGATGCAGCTGATCACATCCTTTGTGGTGGGGATAGCCATGGGGACGACGGTCCTTCTTGGAAGGAAGCTGGGAGAGGGAAAGCCGGAGGAGGCAGGAAAAATTATCGGGGCCAGTGTGGTCTTGTTTGCGGTTATCGGTGTTGTGATCACGGTTTTGATGGAGCTTTGCGCGGTGCCGGTTGCCCGGATTATGCAGACGCCTGCGGAAGCGTTTGACGCGACCGTGCTGTATGTGCGGATCTGTTCGGCTGGTTCCCTTTTTATTGTGGCTTATAATGTGCTCGGGAGTATTTTCCGTGGGATCGGGGATTCCCGGATGCCGCTGATAACCGTGGCGATTGCTTGTGTGTTTAATATCGCAGGGGATTTCCTGCTGGTAGGGGTATTCGGTATGGCGACGGCGGGAGCCGCCATTGCCACGGTATGTGCCCAGGCCCTGAGCGTGATAATCTCCGTCCTGATTATCCGGAGGCAGAAGCTTCCTTTTACCTTCGGCAGGAAGGATATTGCATTCGATAAAAAGAGGATGGGGAGCGTATTCCGTCTGGGGCTGCCCATCGCGTTCCAGGATTTGCTCGTAAGCATTTCCTTCCTTGCCATTACGGCGATTGTGAATTCTCTGGGCGTGATCCCATCCGCCGGGGTAGGTGTTGCGGAAAAACTGTGCGGCTTTATCATGCTGGTGCCTTCGGCCTTTAACCAGTCCATGTCCGCCTTTGTGGCGCAGAATATGGGGGCGGGGAAAGCGGAGCGGGCCAAAAAGGCGCTGCTGGCCGGTGTGGGCCTTTCCCTGGGGGTAGGTGTGTTCATGGCCTGGCTGTCCTTTTTCCACGGGGATCTGCTGGCGGGGCTTTTTGCCAGGGATACGGCGGTTATCGGTGCGGCGGCGGAGTATCTGAAGGCGTATGCCATTGACTGTCTGCTGGTATCCGTTATGTTCTGTATGATAGGATATTTCAATGGCTGCCAGAAAACGATGTTTGTAATGGTTCAGGGAATCGTTGGGGCATTCTGTGTCAGAATCCCCGTGTCCCTTTTCATGAGCCGGCTGGAGCCGGTATCCCTGTTTAAGGTAGGGCTGGCAACCCCTTGTTCCTCTATTGTCCAGATAGTTCTGTGCCTGGGATATTTTGTGCTTCTATCCAGGAAGAGGACTCTTCCGGAACCAGAGAAATAAGACCGAGGCGGCATTCGACGGATGCGGCCTTTGAGACGGGGGTCAGTTGGATATCCACAAAGGAAGCAGCGTCACAGACGGCATTGCAGGCATACAGGCTGCCTTTGCCGTCTGTTTTTAATACCATATCACCCTCATAATTAGAATAGTCGAAAACAGTTACCGTCCGTTGGGCCGTATCAAAATAGCCGATTTGGGAACGGTGCATACCGGAGCCCCAGGAAAACGTGAAATATAACTCTTCCCTGCCGTCCCGGTTCCTATCGGCGAGAGCAAAGGAGGTGACCCCGAAACCGCCGAACCATGTCCCAAGAGGGTATACGGCATCCTCATACAGGAGAAAAGAAGCACAGGAGGAATCATATTTATAGACGGCGATACCGTATTCTTCAGACAGTGCCGCCGGGGTTACCCTATAACAGGCCTCCTGTCCATAACCTGCAGCAGACGAACTGTGCAGCGAGGAAAAAGCTTCCGCCCCTTCTGTGGAAGGGGTTAGCCCGAAGGTTTTGACGACGGGACGGGGTTCCTGTCTCCAGCCGGTGATAAACAGCAGGAGAAGAAGGAAGAAGAGAGAAAAAATCCGTTTTTTCATGACAGGCCTCCTTTTTATGCGGCATAGCTGTGTAACTCGTATATTCCAAGTATACGGTGCCGGACCGGTCCGCGCAAGCCCCGTAAGTGTGGCAGACTTCCGCCCTTGACAGAGAAGGGATATGGGAATAAAATGAGAGCAGGCACTTGCATGGAGGTAACGGCATGGATGAGACAAGCCAGAAAATTATTGACGCAGCGATGACCCTGATCCGTGATCAGGGATATGTGGCTACGACCACAAAGGATATAGCCCGGACGGCCGGTGTGAATGAATGTACGTTGTTCCGGAAATTCGAAAACAAGAAGGACATTGTGATGCAGGGGATCGCCCAGGAGAAATGGCGTGCCAATGTAACGCCGGAGATATTCCGGGAGGTGCAGTGGGAGCTGCGGGCGGATTTGGAGATGTTCCTGACCGCATATATGGAAAGAATAACGCCGGATTTTGTGAGGCTGTCTATCGGATTGCGGGCGCCGCAGCTATATGGGGATACCGCGCCGCTGATCATGCAGATCCCGCAGGCGTTTCTGGCTTCGCTTACGGAATATCTGGAAGAGATGGGGAAAAGGGGGAAAATAGCCCCTGCCGATTTTGAGAGTATGGCTATGGTTATTTTTTCCTCCACCTTCGGTTTCACCTTTTTAAAGGCTTCTTTTAATCAGGAACTTACAAAACTGGAGCAAAAGGAGTATATCAAAAAGAGTGTGGATCTGTTTATCAGGGGGATTTCCGTATAAACGGAAGTCCCTGGACGTGCTGTAAAAGGGTATGAAAAATGGTACTGTGAAAACAGTACCAAAAAAATCCTAAATAAGCGTGCAAGTGCTTACATTACCATATCTGGAATAAGGAGGAATGACAGGATGATAACGGGAGCGGAACTATTTGTAAAGGCACTTAAAGCGGAAGGGGTGACTACCCTGTTTGCCTATCCCGGAGGACAGGCGATTGATTTGTTTGACGCCCTTTATGGGGACAACGGAATAGACGTCATCCTGCCGCGGCATGAACAGGGCCTGATCCATGCTGCGGACGGATATGCCCGTTCTACCGGCAGAGTGGGGGTATGCCTGGTAACCAGCGGCCCGGGGGCGACGAATCTGGTAACAGGCATTGCCACGGCCAACTATGACAGCGTCCCGCTCGTCTGTTTTACCGGACAGGTACCCACCGGCCTGATTGGAAACGATGCCTTTCAGGAGGTGGATATCGTGGGAATCACCAGAAGTATATGCAAATATGCGGTTACCGTGAGAAAGCGGGAAGATTTGGGCGCAGTGATAAAGAAAGCTTTTGGGGTAGCAAAAGCCGGAAAGCCGGGGGTAGTGGTGGTGGATTTGCCGAAGGATATCCAAAGAGAATACGGCAGCGCCGGTTATCCGGAGCGGGCAAAGGTGAGAGGCTGTAAATCCCCAGCCTGTATACATACAGGCCAGATCCGAAGGGCGATGGAAGCACTGAAGCAGGCGGAAAGGCCGGTTTTTCTCCTGGGCGGCGGCGTGATCATAAGCCGTGCCGGGGAGGAAATGCGCTGTCTCGCCGAAACCACAGGGGTTCCTGTAGTCACAACGATTATGGGAAAAGGCTCCATACCCACCAGCCATCCTTTATATATCGGAAATCTCGGTATCCACGGCGCTTATGCCGCCAATATGGCTGTGAGCCGGTGTGATCTCCTTTTTTCCATCGGGACAAGATTCAATGACCGCATTACTGGGAGAACGGATTGTTTCGCGCCCGGAGCCTCCATTGTCCACGTGGATATCGATCCGTCCTCCATATCCCGCAATATTTCCGTGGATATCCCTATTGTCGCCGATGCGGGGCAGGCGATCCGCGCATTTACCGAAAGAGCCTGTCCTCTGGAAATCGGGGAGTGGCGGGAACAGATTGGGCAATGGAAGAAACAGCACCCTATAGAACGGAAGAAACAAGGAATGACCCCGGAGACCATCATGCGGCATATCAATGAAACCTTTCCCGAAGCGGTTGTCGCTGCGGATGTGGGGCAGAACCAGATGTGGGTCACGCAGTTTCTGGCCCTGGATGGACACAAGCAGCTGCTGACATCCGGCGGCCTTGGTACTATGGGGTACGGCCTTCCTGCCGGGATAGGGGCGAAGCTGGGCAATCCCGGGACGGATGTGGTCGTTATTACCGGAGACGGCGGGATGCAGATGAACATCCAGGAGCTGGCTACCGCCGTGGTATATGAACTGCCTGTCATCATCTGCATATGGAATAACGGCTATCTGGGAAATGTAAGGCAGTGGCAGGAGATGTTTTACGGAAAGCGATATTCCTCCACCTGTATGCGTTACCGGAAAAGCTGCCCTGCGGACTGCAGCCGGCCCGGTAAAGACTGTCCCGTTTATACGCCTGATTTTATCCGGCTGGCGGAAAGCTACGGGGCAAAAGGAATCCGGGTGACAAGGGAAGCGGAAATCGCCCCCGCCCTGCAGGCCGCAAAACGAACGGCCGGAATACCCACCGTCATTGAATTTATCATAGACCGGGAGGATAATGTCATGCCAATTGTCCCGCCGGGAAACGCCCTGGAAGAAATGGTTTTGAAGGAGGAGCGGATATGAAAAAACGATGGATCTGTCTTTTTGTGGAAAATGAAATAGGGGTGCTTGCCCGGATAGCGGGCCTGTTCTCCGCCAAAGCATATAATCTGGAAAGCCTGACCGTGGGAAGAACGGAGGATGAAAAGGTTTCCCGTATGACAATCAGCCTTACCGGGGACGATAAAACCTTTGAGCAGGTGAAAAAGCAGCTCAACCGCTGTGTGGAGGTAATTAAAGTGGTGGATTATACCGACCGGGCCGTGTAT
Organism: Lachnospiraceae bacterium; assembly: GCA_022845955.1. Lineage (GTDB taxonomy): Bacteria > Bacillota > Clostridia > Lachnospirales > Lachnospiraceae > Eisenbergiella. Next base: position 4,201,838 of record AP025576.1, on the reverse strand, counting down.
CGGAAGGAACTGATGTATGTCAAAATCAGCGGCTGTTCCGGCGAAGAGATAACGGATCTGTTCCGTATATCCCGGGTGACGGGAACTGCAATTGCGGACTATACGCGGTCCTGTGTCCTGCTTGAGAGTGTGCGGACGCAGGAGCAGAATGAGGAACTTCTGGCAAGGCTGAACCGAGACTATTCCGGCCGGATCGAGATTGCCAGAGGAGGGAGCGTGGCGGTGGAGGCAGCCGGCAGATACTCAACAGAAACAAATTCGCAAGATTGACGGTGCCGGGTGTGATATAGTATTACAAAAGGGTAGTTAATAAGGGAAGGCGGAAAACAATACATCGTCCTGACATACAGGACCGGCAGCTGAGGGAGAAGGAAATGGAGGATGAGAAGATTATAGCGCTGTTCTGGAGCCGATCCGAACAGGCGATTGCGGAAACTGCCGCGAAATATGGCGGACTCTGCAGGAAAATTGCGGGAAATATTCTGGAAAACGAACAGGACACGGAGGAATGTCTCAACGACACTTATCTGGGCGTATGGAACAGTATACCTCCCGCGCATCCCGGGGTGCTGCGCGCCTATGTGTGTAGGATAGCGAGGAATCTGGCGGTTAAAAAATACCGGTCCAATACCGCGGCAAAAAGGGACTGCCGCAGCAATTGCCTGCTGGAGGAGCTGGAAGGATGTATCCCTGCTCCCGTCCGGCAGGAGGTAGAAGCGCAGATGGAGATGAAGGAGCTTGCAGGATATCTGGAGAAATTCCTGGACAGTCTGGGGAAACGGGAGAGAGCGGTATTTTTCAGACGGTACTGGCTTGCGCAGCCCCTGAAGGAGGTAGGAAAGGCATGCGGGGTTACCGAGCATCACGCTGCGGTTATCCTGGAAAGAAGCCGCAAAAAGCTGAAGAAATTCCTGGAAGAAAGGGGGATATGGATATGAAGGCGGAACGGTTGTGGGAGGCGCTGGGAGAGGTGGGCGACTCTTATATAGAAGAAATCCTGGAACAGACGGAGAAGCGGAAGATAAAAATGCGGAAAGGAAGGCTGTGGAAACCGGCGGCCGCAGCAGTCCTGCTTCTTTCCTGCCTGCTCACAGGAATTCCCCTTCTGGCGGCGGAGATCCCAGCCTTTTACCAGGTGCTGTATCAGATATCCCCTGCCACGGCCCAGTTCTTTATCCCGGTCCAAAAAGCCGGAGAGGATAACGGAATCCGGATGGAAGTGGAGGCGGCCTACATCGAAGGCGATACGGCCCGGATATATATATCCATGCAGGATTTGGAAGGGGAGCGGATTGATGAAACCACGGATTTATTTGACAGCTATTCCATACAACGCAGTTTTGACAGCGTGGGCAGCTGCCGGCGGGTTTCCTTTGAGGAAGAAACCGGAAAGGCCACTTTCCTGGTGGAAATAACAAGAATGGACGGAAAACCTATAGAGGGAGGGAAAATCACCTTTTCCGTCAGGGAATTTATCAGCGGGAAAACGGCGTCGGAGGATATGCTTCTGGATTTGGATCCGGCGTCGCTTGCAGACAGAAGTGTTACGGAAACTGTGAAGGAACCCCGGATAACGGGTTTCAGTTATCCGGGGGACGTTTCCGATGACGAAGAACGCAAGATCCTTTCCCAGGCGGTACTGCAGCCGCAGGAAACACTGTATTCCCCAATAGATAAAATCGATATAACGGCGGCAGGGTATCTGGACGGTATGCTCCATATCCAGCTGGCGGTAACGGATAAGCTTCTTTTGGATCCCCACGGTTTTCTCTATTTGACAGATGGGGAAGGAAACCGGGTGGATTCCCGCTACACCATATCTTTTATGGAAGAGAAGGAGGGCGGAAAGCGGGTGGATTACCAGGAATTCCTTTTCCGGATCCCCAGAAAAGAGCTGGAAGGCTGCCGGCTTTACGGAAGCTTTTATACAGCTGGCAGAAACGTCCGGGGCTATTGGCGCGTAACCTTCTCTTTGTAAATCGGATCCGATATGATATAATTCCTGGTAACGGCAGTACAAAAGAGGAGGCAGGGATGGAAAGAGATATGAATCTGGATGAGATATCCGACGGAAAATTATATGAGGCCAACGATATGGTCAGGCTGGGCTGCGGGGACTGTGACGGCTGTTCGGCATGCTGCCATGGTATGGGGGATACTATCGTACTCGATCCCTATGATATCTGGCAGCTCACGGGAAATCTGCACCATACTTTTGAACAGCTCCTGAGTCAGGGGAAGATAGCCCTGGCCGTATACGACGGGGTTATCCTGCCCCATCTGTGCCTCGAAGGCGCACAGGAGGGCTGCCCCTTTCTCAGCACACAGGGAAGATGCAGCATCCATTCCTTCCGGCCGGGGATCTGCCGCCTGTTCCCTTTGGGAAGGCTTTATGAGGATAATGGCTTCCGTTATTTTATCCAGGTGCACGAATGCCGGAAGGAGAGCCGGACAAAGATGAAGATAAAAAAATGGCTGGACATTCCTGAGCTACGTAAGTATGAGCGGTTCATCACCAGCTGGCATTACTTCATCAAAGCGGTACAGGAGGAAATAAAGACATTAGGGGACGAGGCGCAGATAAAACAGCGGAATATGCAGCTGCTGCAGACTTATTTCCTGACTCCCTACAACGGAAAAGACGATTTTTATGAACAGTTTTACGCCCGGCGGAAGGAATGACAGACGGCCTCCGGCACCCCATGGAAATGTGCGGTGCCGGAGGTTTTTTCGGACATAACGATAGCTCGCAGAGCATGACACCCGTTGTTTACTGCGGGAATTGCGGATGAAGATAACGCAGTTGTGCACAATGTATAATATGATGTGCTGTACATATAGGACAATTGGCTGAAAATAACAAAAAAGAAAAAATAAAACTGACATTCCCAAAAATAAAATGCTAAAATGAAGATATCGTAATAACTGTGAAGATACAGAACAGTTACAGACGTAAAAAGAAAGATCAGGAGGTAATTTTATGAGAAGGATAACGAGTGCCTGTCTGCTGCAGACAATGAGGTTTGATAACCTGAACGGGGAAAATCCGGAGCAGGAGCTGGAAATGTACTGCAAAAAGCTGGATATGAAAAGGACGAAATATGTCATTGAGGAAAAGACGGTACAGCCCGGCGGCGCGCTGCTTGTTAAAATCAGGAGACAATACAACCAGTATAAAACGGACGGATATTTGGAGCAGTAAACCCGCACTTCGGAGCCGCCGCACAGAACAGGCGGCAATGCTCCGGAGTGCTTTTTTGGAAATGGAAAGCAGAAACGGCATATCTTCGCGGGTTAAAGGGTATAGAGCCGTAATTTAAGGGAATATTCCTACTATAGAGAGCATATTTACCGCCGTAATGTATGCGGCTGTACCGTAAAAGGTATGCCGTATGGTTATGAGGACTGCGGCCGGGCATAGAAAACATACATAAGTAAAAGGAAAGGCAGAGGGATGTTGGGGAATAATCAGATGCCCGGGCTGGCGGGATATGCCGGTACAAATCATAACATGCCGGAAAAGGAAGGGATGCGGTCCGCCGCTGCCGGGCCGGCTCCGGACAAGGAGGAAGGTTCTGTTTCCTGTGTACAGGAAAAGTTTCTTTCGGATGATTCCGTAAAAACCTATCTGAAGGAAATCGGCAGCTTTCCGCTGCTTTCTTCCGAAGAAGAGCTGGAGCTTGCCACGGCTATGGAACGGGGAGACGAGGCCGCCAGGGAAAAAATGATTTATTCCAACCTCCGGCTGGTCGTCAGTGTGGTGAAAAAATATGCGCCCGGAAGCGGGATGGCCTTTCTGGATTTGATTCAGGAAGGGAATATGGGGCTGATGAAGGCGGTGGAACGTTTTGACTGCCATATGGGATACAAATTCAGCACGTATGCCATCTGGTGGATCCGACAGGCCGTCACCCGCGCCATTGCCGATCAGGCGAGGACTATCCGTGTCCCCGTGCATATGAAGGAAAGCATGAATAAAATACGGAAGGTATCCCGCAGGTTTCTGGCGGAGAAGGGAAGGGAGCCAAGCCAGGAGGAAATCGGGCTGCTGCTGGATATGCCGGTGGAAAAAGTAAAGGATACCATGAAGTATTTCGGTGATACGATTTCCCTGGAAACCCCGGTGGGAGAGGAAGAGGACACTTCTCTTGGGGATTTTATTTCCGACGATAAAATGCCGGAACAATATCATAAGGCAGAACAGGGCATTATGCGGGAAGAACTGCTGGAAGTCCTGGAAACCCTGTCAAAGAGGGAACAGACGGTGATCCTTTTGCGCTTCGGCTTTGTGGATGGCCGCAGCTGGACACTGGAAGAGGTCGGAAAGCTGTATCATGTGACAAGGGAACGGATACGGCAGATAGAAGGCAGGGCGATAAAGCGGCTGCGGCAGCGAAGAGGTGTGAAGGAACTGAGGGAATATATAGACTAAATAACCCCCAGGGAATCCTGCCGCCATCTCCGCCGGCTGTAATGCCCCAGGGTATCCGTGATGATATATCAGGACGGATCGGATGTGCGGGCGGATATCAGATTTTTCAGCTCCTCCAGGTCTTGCCGGGTAAGTGTTTCGGCATCCAGAAAAGAGGCCAGCATAGAGGTCATGCTGCCGTTAAAATAACGCTGCAGGAAATGATGGCTTTCCTGGTTTATGTATTCTTCCTGCCCAACCAGCGGGGTGTAAATAAATACCCGGCCCTCCTTTTCATAAGTGAGGGCTTTTTTCTGCACAAGGCGTTTCAGCATGGTCTGTATGGTTTTAGGGCTCCATCTGGTGGTCCGGGTCAGATATGCAGTCACCTGGTTTGTGCTTATGGGCGCATGATCCCATACGATTTTCATGACCTGGAATTCCGCTTCCGATATCTGTGGGAGAGCCTTCATATAATACCTCAACCTTTCTTACGGTTGTAATAATAGAAAGTATAGGGATATGCGGGCCATTTGTCAATTCTCATCTTCAAGAAAAATTAAGAATTGGGAAAAACCTGCAATTTCCATAAATTACCTGCCTGAAAAGTTACTTTTGAGGGGAAATAGAAGATAATCTGCTTGACTTGATATTCCAGGGGAGGTAATCTTTTAGTTGAGAGTCCTTTCATCCCTCTGCGTCTTACGGACAGCGGGAGATCGGAATGTTAGAAACTTGCAAGGAGTATACCCCCTGATGAAATATAAATGGATACCGGCTACAGCGGCAATTCTTTCTTCTTTTTTTCTTATTTCTTCCCCGATAACCGCACTTGCGGTGGGAAATACCATCAGTACAATTGAAGACGAAATGGTTCATAACACGGAAGGCGGGCAGGAAACGGAGTCCGGCGGAAGGGAAACGGAACAGGAAGCCACGGCGGAAGGTGACGGCTCCGGAGCCGATGCTTTCTGGCCGTCAGGACCTTCGGTGGTTGCGGAATCGGGCATAGTGATGGAGGTTTCCACCGGAACCATCCTGTACAGCAAGAACATGCACGCCCAATATTACCCTGCCAGCATTACGAAAATCATGACAGCCCTTCTCGCCATGGAAAACTGTGAACTGGATGAATTGGTGAAGGTTCCCCACGAAGCGGTTTATATGGAGGATAAGGGCTCCCATATTGCCCTGGATGAGGATGAGGAGCTGACGGTAGAGGACTGCCTGTATGCCATGATGCTGGCCTCTGCCAACGATGCGGCTTATGCCCTGGCCGTCCATGTGGGCGGTACCATTGAAAATTTTGCGGATATGATGAATAAGCGGGCGGTTGAGCTGGGCTGCCAGGACAGTAATTTTGTCAATCCGCATGGGCTGCCGGATGAAAGGCATGTATCCAGTGCCTATGATATGGCGCTGATCACCAGGGAAGCCCTGACGCATGAGATTTTCAGAACCGTGTCCAAGACCGTATATTATGAGATCCAGCCCACGGACAAACAGCCGGATTTGATTCCCATGTCTAACCACCATAAGATGATCTGCAGCGGCAAATATCATTATGACGGTGTTTTTGCCGGAAAAACCGGGTATACGGTAGTTGCGAAAAATACGCTGGTCACCTGTGCAGCCAGGGACGACATGGAGCTTATCTGTGTAACCATGAAAACGGAAGGCCGTCAGGTATATGTGGATACCGCATCCCTGTTTGACTTCTGCTTTGATAATTTTAAAAAGGTGGATATCGGAACCAGTGAAGCGGGTGAAATAAAAGTGCCTGTAAAGGCGGCGGACGGAACGGAAAAAGTGGAGACGGTACCTGTACAGGTGGCGCAGGACGGTTATGTGATCATCCCTTCCCAGGTGAATTTCTCAGATCTGAAGCCCATGCTTCTGCTGGCAGCAGCGGAGGAGAACGCGGATACCGGTGTGCTGGAATATACATACGGCACCCGTGAGGTGGGACAGGCTTCCATAACCCTTCCTGATTTCCTGCGGACAAAAGCGGAGCCGGAGGAAACGGAGCCTGAAACGGAAACCCGGCCGGCCGAAGAGGAAAAGGATGGGGATGCCGGCTTCCGCTGGTGGTATATCCCGCTGGGGATACTGGCGGCTGCCGCAGTTATCCTGGGTACCGTCATGCTGGTACGCCGGCAGATTTGGAAATACCGCTGGAGGAAAAGAAGAAGAGGCGGCAGGATGCGGAATGCAGGAAGCGGACGCAGGCCGCGAAGATAGCTGCATTGCTGCTAAGGGCCGGTGATCCAACCGGGGGAATTTTTATATATACCCATTTATATTTCGCACTTGTACAACAGACCGTAAAAGCTTATAATGAAATTGTGTACACGGTATCGTAACAGAGGGAGCTTTTATGGATACGCGAAGAGTTGATGATTTTGATGCGCTTTTTTTTACAGAAGTTTTCAACCGGCTGCAGACGAATATATATATTCTGGATGCGGAGACGGAAACAATTGTTTATATGAATGACGCCATGAAAAGGGAGTTCCGTTTGGAGCACCCGGAGGGAAAGCCGTGCTGGCAGCTTCTGCAGGAAGGAATGACGGGAAAATGCCCGTTCTGCAGCAGAAAAGACAGGGAAGCGGGATGCCCTCCTGTTGTCTGGGATGAGAAGAATACAAAGACGGGGCGGGTATACAGGCATTATGACAATTGGACGGAGTGGAACGGGAAGCGCTACTATGTGAGTGAATTTACCGACGTTACAGAATATACACTTTTGTCCCGGTGTGCCAGGTTCGATGACCTGACAGGAATCCATAACCGCAGGGCCGGAAGGGAAATGCTGGCGGAACGGATGGAAACGGGCCGGAAGGAAAACGCTATTATTACCGTTGCCCTGATGGATGTCAATGAACTGAAGAAGATAAATGACAGGTATGGCCATGCAAAAGGGGACCAGCTTCTGTCATGTCTGGCTGATGCGGTCAGAGAATGCCTGAAGGAGCGTGATATGGTATTCCGGATGGGCGGTGATGAATTTGTCCTCGCTTTTTACGGAGTGAGCCTTTCGGAAGCGGAAGCGCGTATTCGAGAAATAGAAGATCGGTTCCGGAAAGCACAGGAGAAGGATTCACGGGTTCAGCAGGTATCCTTCAGCGCGGGGCTGACGGAAGTATATCCCGGTGACAGGAATTCCATATTGGAGATCATCAGACAGGCGGATGAGAAAATGTACCTTCAGAAGAGGGATTATCATATCAGACGGGCAAAGGAGGAGCTTCTGACAACCGGCGGGGCCGGTGAAACGGCGGATACCTTCCGGTATGATAAGGATCATTTATACGACGCCCTTTCGGCGAGTACGGATGATTATGTATTTGTGGGAAACATGAAAACAGGTGTTTTCCGGTATCCGCCGGCCATGGTGAAGGAGTTCGGGCTGCCGGGGGAGATTGTGGAGAATGCGGCGGCTTTCTGGAGCGGTATGATACATCCCGACGATGAAAAAGGTTTTTTAGAAAGCAATCAGGACATTGCGGACGGAAGAGTAAATTCCCACAATATCGAATACAGGGCCAGGAATACCAGGGGGGAATGGATCTGGCTGCGCTGTAGAGGACGGATGCTGAAGGATTCCCAGGGACGGCCGGATCTGTTTGCCGGCTTGATTACGAATCTGGGAAAAGTAAACCGGACGGATCATATGACGGGGCTTTTTAACCGGTTTGCCTTTGAGGGTAATATCAAGAAGTATCTGGCGGACCATGAAAAACGGAACCGGATGGATGTTATGATCCTGGATATGGATTCCTTTAAAAATGTGAATGATTTGTATGACAGAGCTTTCGGGGACGGGGTGCTCCGGACGACGGCACAGAAAATTTCCCAAATGCTTTCCCCCAATGCATCGATTTACCGTCTGGACGGCGATGAATTCGGCATCCTGATATTGAACGGGGAAGAGCGGGAGGCGCAGAAGATCTTTGGCGGCATACAGAATAAATTCTGCCGGCAGCAGGAATATAACGGCAAAAAGTACTATTGCACTATATCCGCCGGCTGTGCGGTTTATCCGTCCGATGCGGACAATTACCTGGATTTGTTGAAATTTGCCAACTATTCCCTAGAGCATTCCAAACAGAAGGGGAAAAACCGGATGACCCTGTTTTCCGTGGAACTTATCAGGGAAAAGGAACGGTCGCTTGAATTGACGGAGCTGCTCAGGGAGAGCATCGAACATGGCTTCACCGGTTTTTCCGTCAGCTATCAGCCCCAGGTATATGCGGAAACCGGGGAAATCTGCGGTGCAGAGGCTCTCGCCAGGTGGCACTGCCCGAAGTATGGGGATATTTCACCGGTAGAGTTTATCCCTCTGCTGGAGCAGAGCGGGCTGATTATCCCGATGGGCAGCTGGATTCTGTATCATGCAGTGGAGCAGTGCGGGAGATGGCGGAAAAGAAAGCCGGATTTCCATATCAGCGTCAACCTTTCATACCGGCAGCTGTTGGAGGGAGATATTGTGGAGGGAATACGCGAGACACTGGAGATACTTCGGATGCCGCCTGAGGGCGTCATACTGGAGCTGACGGAAACCTATCTGATGAAGGACGCGGCGGGAACCAGGGATATCCTGGATAAAATGAAGCAGGCGGGCATCATGCTGGCGATGGATGATTTCGGCATCGGTTATTCCTCCCTGTTTTCCCTGAAAAGCACCCCTGTGGACGTGGTCAAAATCGACAGGGGCTTTGTCAAGGGCATCACCACCGATTTGTTTAATGCAACGTTTGTAAAAGCCATAACGGAGCTGTGCCATGACGTAGGCAAAAAGGTCTGCCTGGAGGGCGTGGAAAGCCGGGAAGAATATGAAGTGGTAAAAGGAATGGGCCTGGAGCTGATACAGGGATACTATTTCGGAAAGCCGGTAAGGGCGGAGGTTTTTGAGGAACAATGGCTGTCATGACAGAATAAATAAAAAGAGATAGGAGCGTCAACGCTTCTATCTCTTTTTCGATTACTATCGTATCATAAAAAGTGGAAAATGTCAAGTCTTGTAATGGATGCGGCGCGGACGTATAATAGGCATTCCCGGCGGGAAAAATGGGTAAAACAAGGGGATGGGATAACAGAAAGGGATGGGGATATGGATGAAAAATTTTATGAAATGATTCTGGCGGAAAAAGAGAAGCGGGAAATGTCTGTTCTTATGGACTGCAATGAAAAGACGGCCCGGTTCGGTTTAAGCCTTACGGAACAGGAGGCGCACGAACTGGTGATCTGCAGGAATGAAAGCCTGAAAAAGTACCGGAGAGTGGAATTCGGCGGCGGGATTCTGGATAAACTTATCTTTACTTTTTGTGATTCCTCCTATATTACTCAGGATACTTACAAAGAAACGATGGAGGAACTTCAGGATATTTTCTACTGTTTTAAAAACGAAGCGGCGGATCAGCTGACGGACGATGAACTTCTGGCTTTCATGAAGGAACAGTTTGAGGATATCTGTATGGGGGACACGGAATATCTGCGGAGCACCTGCCTGCCCCGGTTTGCCTCCGCGATCCGCGCCGGATATACAGGATACCGTAAAAGCGGCGGAAATGGGGAATATGAGAAGCTGAGTGAGGAGGAGCGTTGGGATGAAACGCTGTATATGGATGTGGTAAAGGAATTATTTTGGTAACGGTTCAGAGAGGTCTGCATATAGTTGTGTGCCTGTGGACGCAGGCGGATAGGAGCGGGAATGGAAGAAATACATTCCATGGAAGAAAAACTTTCCATTCAAAATGGAAAAGTGGCGGACTATGATATGGCGGAGCTTTTACCCGTAGCCGCCTGGCTTACGGATAAATATACCTCCAGGGAAAGCAGTTCGGTGACCTATGAGACAGCGGCGGTGCTTATGGAGGCAGTCTGTTACTGTATCCAGGAATGCTTTTCCGGTAATCCGTATGGGGTTACATCTCCGGGAAAAGGCCTGGGGGCCAGGCAGGCTTATGATAAAGGATATCAGAAGGTGACGCAGAAGGCGCAGGCGGCAAGGGAACTGTATGAAAAGCTGACAGACGGCTTTGAGGATTACGGCTGCCTGAATTACAGGGATACGATCCGGAAGGGGCTTCCGGCTTTTTTCATGAAATACGATGCCCGGTTCCGCCCCCAGGATCAAATCCTCATGCTGGACTATCCGGATTTGGCGGCAGGGGAGAAGCTTACCGGCGTGGACAGGATTTACAGCTATCTTAAGCATATTACCATGGAGAACAAGCTGCTGGGACAATTTCCGCGGCATGCGGTGTGTGAACTGCTGGAGAATCAGCAGGCGGATTATAGAAACCTGTACATGGATAATATCTGCTATCCGGTGCTGCTTCAGGCTGTCATGTGTATGATAGGTGACACTCCGGTACAGGAATTGCGGACCGGCAAGGAGGAGCAAAAGCTTCTTTACGTTTATCTGGAAGGGGACAGTCTGGATAGGGCATCTGAGAAAATAAGGGCCCTTCTTGTTTTGCTGGTATCCAGAATGGGCTTTAGCCAGGAGGAGCAGGCGTATTTTGGGAAGATGGGAAGAGAACTGGCCGCGCGGCTTCTTCTGCTTTCCCAAGTCAAAAATCCCGCAGCAGACGGCCGGGGATTTGACCCATGCGGCAGTTTTTAGGGGAGCAGGATACGGCGGCTTCCCTTTTTCATATATTATAGTAAGAACAGAGATAGAAAAAGGGATAGCTATGATGAAAGGAATCGATGTTTCCGAGTATCAGGGGATAATTGACTGGAAAAAGGTGAAGGCGGCAGGCTGCCGCTTCGCTGTACTGCGGGCGGTAAGAAGGGATGGGAGTGCGGATATGCAGTTTGAGGCAAATGTAAGGGGCTGTCTGGAGAATGACATTCCCTTTGATGTGTACCGCTATACATATGCACTTCTGCCGACGGAAGCGCAGAAGGAGGCGGATCAGGTAATCCGGCTTCTGCAGGCATATGGGATACGCACATGCAGAATATGGTGGGATGTGGAGGACCGTTCTCTGGAAACACGGGGGAAAGAAGTTCTTACAGGCTTGATCCGGACCGCAGAGAATACGGCGGCCGGAGCAGGATATGCGTTTGGCATTTACACGGGACTGTTTTTTTACAGGGAGGGCTATTTCGATGGGGAATCTCTTGACTGTCCGCTCTGGATAGCAGATTACCCCATATCACGCAGTTTTCCTTTTTCGGAGGAACCGCCCGCAGATGGCCACAGGCCGGTGATCGGACAGCCGCTTTTTGCCTGGCAGTACTCCGGCAAGGGGATTATTGAAGGGATCTTGGCACCGGTGGATCTGGACGTCTGTTATATGCCTTTCCGGTGATAAAAAGATATGCCTGTGCTGCCGCCCCGGGGAAATCCGGCAGGCATAACCACGGGGCAGCGGTGCAGGGAGCTGCAGACAGTAACAAACGCATAAAAGCGGGAAGAATTACGAAGATTTATACTTGTCTTTTCAACCGGGAGTGGGTATGATAGGAAAAGATACATTATTCCGGAATGGAGGTAGGAGGATGAAAAAGAAACATTTGTTAACGCTGGCTGCAGCTGCGGCTGCGGCCTTGTTTTGTATGCTTCCCGTAAAAGCGGATGCGGCTGAACTCATCCGTTCAGATGAATATGGAGAGGTTTTGGTGGTGGATGTACCCGGCGGGGAAGGGCTCCTGTTTATGGGCAATACCAGCGGCAAGGTTATGCAGTTCCTGAAGGAAAGTGCTGGAGATCCCTATTTTGTGAGATATAATGTAATGGATGCCACTTTGGCTAAAGTAAAAGCGACCGCCAGTTCCATCCTTGTATTCAATGAGGAAGGAGAGCTGACGGGCGTAAAGGGGCCGGCGGAGATCGGGCAGGATATTGCGGCTCATCAGGCGATGATAGAGGCCCTGAACCAAATGGATCCCCAGCAGCAGGCGGCATTGGAAAACCAGCAGCTTGTAAGCCTGGCAGCCCAGCAGAAGGAATTGGAGGGAGCCAGGGAGGAGGCACTGGAACAGGCCGGTCAGGCTGCGGCGGCGGGAAATGAGGCCGAAGCCGCACAGTATCAGTTTGCGGCGGTGCTGTGTGAACAGCTTCTGGCGGTGGCAAACGCGAAGCAGCAGGCAGTTCTTCTTTATCAGCAGCAGGCAGCTGCCGAAGCCGGGCAGGTTCTTTTGTCCATACAGGAGCTGGCGGGAGTGATACAACAGGAAATTGCGGATTATTCCCTGCAGTATCAGCAGGCGATGACGCAGGCGGTTATGACGGAGCTTTTCCAGTCCATGTTGTGACGGCTGCTCAGAACCGGACAGAAAGGCCCGGCATACCTTTTAAAGTATGCCGGGCCTTTTTCTATAACCGTTAATTCCCCTGCGGGCCGGAAAACAGATCCTTCATATCATTTACCAGCTGCATATCCTCCGGCGTCAGCTTCAGATTGGAGCTGTATTTTTTCCCATCTGCCGTGGTTATGGTCATTTCTATCAGTGCCCCTTCCGTTACCGCGCCTTTGGATACGGCGTTCAGGAAGGACGGGAATTTGGGGTGCCTGGCCTTGAATTGCTCCCAGGAGGCTTTTATCTGTAATAATTTCATGGGATTCATCGGATTCATAATAATACATTCCTTTCCTGCAAAATAATGCTGCGGTGGTACAAGTATTTTTATTATATCATTTTTATTCCCGCATGGCGAGAAAAATAACAGGAAAAAACGGGAGACAGGGCGTAGTGAAAATGGTAAAATGAAAATAACTGTGAAGATACAGGACAGTTACAAGTCAGATATCACGCAGCCCGCTGAGCGGAATCATCAGGCTTACGGGCGAATGAAGGAGATCAGGATATGATTTATAAATGCAAGAACTGCGGCGGAAATGTGGTTTACGATCCGGACAGGAAAGCAATGCATTGTCCCTACTGCGACGGCATAGGGACCCAGGATGAGGCGCCGGGCGGCGGAATGGAACTATGCGCCAACTGCGGGGCACCTATAGAGGCCGGAGATTATCATAGTGCGGTCAAATGTGAATACTGCGGCCATTATACTATTTTTGACGAGAGAATAGAAGGCGTTTATGAACCACGTTTAATCCTTCCCTTTAAGATGGGGAAGGAAACGGCGGTAAAGCGTCTGGAGGAGGAGTTTTCCAAACGTATTTTTGCACCGGAATCTTTTTTATCCCAGGCTACCGTGGAAAAAATGGAAGGAAACTATGTACCCTTCTGGCTGTATGATATGAAAGCGGACTGCCATTACTCCGGGACGGGGACGCGGGTCCGCGTCTGGGTCAGCGGGGATACGGAGTATACGGAGACCTCTTATTTCCAGGTGAACCGGGATGTGGATGTGGACTTTGAAAAGCTTCCGGTAGATGCCTCTCTGGAAATGGAAGATCGTGTAATGGATATGATGGAACCTTACGGTTACGAGGCATTGGAAAAGTTCCGGCCGGAATATATGTCCGGCTTCCTGGGAGAGATCTATAATCAGCCGGCAGAGGCCCTGGAGCCGCGGGCGGAGGAACGTGCGAGGAAGGATGCCTCCGTTATGCTCCACAATACCATGAATGGATATACGGCCCTGATCCCCGCGCAGGAAACCGTCCGTATGCACAGTGTGCAATCCAAATATGCGCTGCTTCCCATCTGGCGGTACCGCTATAATTATGAAGGCACGAACTATGACTGCTTTGTCAACGGACAGACGGGGAAGGTAATCGGGAAAGCCCCCTTGTGTAAAAAGAGGATATTCGCTTACGGCGGCACCTTTTTTGCCAGCCTTACCATAATTTTGCTGCTTATAAAAGGAATACTGGAGGTGCTGTGAGATGAAGGGATATCTGAAATATTTCAGAGTTTATTTTATTATTATATTGGTACTGGCGGTGGTTTTTATCCTCTTATCCCTAGTCAAACCCGGAGAGAAACAGGCGGTGCGCAGCAATACGGAATGCACCACCACGGAGCGGGTTTTTGACTATGCGGATAAGCTTACCGAGAAGGAAGAAAACAACCTGCGTGAACTGATTGCCAGGAGGGAAAAGGAAACTGGCTGCGATATTGTCCTGGTGACACTGGACGAATCCCTGGAAGAATATGCCAAAGGCTATGAGGACCGGCTGGGCAGCCTGCAGCCTTACCAGTATACCATGGTGTACGCGGATAATTTCTATGATGAGCATATGTTCGGATACAACAAACCCCAGGGAGACGGCGTCCTTCTGCTTGACAACTGGTACAGGGAGAGCGACGGCAGCGTCTATTCCTGGCTGAGCACCTGCGGCAAAGCCCAGGATCGTTTCAGCAGCTCTATGATCGACGATCTTCTGAACGAGGCGCTGGAAGATGTGGAGAGCAATCCTTACAAGGCTTACACAAAATATGTGAATCTGTTCTATTCTGATATGACGGGCAAAAAAGAAATTCCGGCGGTTCTCATGATCGCTATTGCGGCGGCAGCAACAGCCGTATACATAGGTGTGAATCTGGGCAGGAATAAAGGACGCAAAACCACCGGTGTAACGACTTATGTGGCGGGCGGACATCCGCAGATCCGCAGCCAGAGCGATATTTTTATCAATAAAACAGTAACAAGGCGCCATATCCAGCGGGATGATAACAGCTCCGGCGGTTCCGGCGGCGGAGGAGGCCATGTTTCCAGCGGCGGTGTATCCCACGGAGGCGGAGGACACAGCAGATAAGGGGGTTTTTTACATGCAGCTACAGTATTTGGGACATTCCTGTTTTAAACTAAGCTCCGGTGATTACTCGATTGTGGTGGATCCTTACGAAAATGGTTCCGTACCGGGGCTGAGAGATTTGGATGTGACGGCAAACCTGTGTCTATGCAGCCATGGGCATGGCGATCATCATGGGGACTCCTGCGTGACAATTGCGGAAAGCTTTGTACGCAGCCCTTTCGGCATCGAAGCTGTGGAAAGCTGGCATGATGCGGATTGCGGCCGTAAGCGCGGGACGAATTCCATCCATATTTTCCATGGGGAAGGCATGAAGGTGATCCATCTGGGAGATATGGGCTGCCGCCCCGAAAACTGGCAGATGGAGCTTTTGAGAGAGGCGGACGCCGTTATGGCTCCCGCAGGCGGTTATTATACGGCGGAGCCTTCCGTTGTCAGTGAAGTGCTTAAAGAGATCAATCCCCGGATAGTGATTCCTATGCATTACCGGACAGCTGTGAGCGGCTTTCCGGTACTTAAGACCTGCGAAGAATTCCTTTCTTACTGCAGCGGCGTTGTGCGCTATGAAACCGATACGCTGGTGCTTAACAGGAATAGCAAACCACATACGGCTGTGCTGAAGCAGTGGGCATGCCGGTGACGAATGGCATGCCGGTGAGGAATGGCATGCCGATAAAGAATGACATGCCGGTAAGGGGAAGGATGTCCCCCATGATTTTTGGATTAGGAGAACAAAGTGAATATACAGATTTTCGGAAAGACAAAATGTTTTGATACGAAAAAGGCCGAACGTTATTTTAATGAGCGCGGCATACGGTACCAGTATATTGATTTGAAGGAAAAAGGGATGAGTAGGGGGGAGCTGAATGCGGTAAGCCAGGCGGTGGGCGGACTCAGTGCCCTGCTTGATGAAAACTGCAGGGATAAGGATGCCCTGGCAATCGTGCATTATATTGCGGAAGAGGACAGGACGGAGAAGCTTCTGGAAAACCAGCAGGTGATCCGGACACCTGTCGTGAGAAACGGAAAGAAAGCCACCGTTGGGTACCGGCCGGAGATATGGAAGGGCTGGGAGTAAATTATGGGAAGAAAAATGGAACAAAAATGCCCGTCACAGTCACAAACAGTGACGGGCATTTACTTAAAGGAGTTCTTTCGTCTTCCGTGCAAGATATAATGGTATATTGGTGATGAGGCCGTTTTTCAGATACCCCCTCTTGGAAAAACGAATGGCATATTCCGGCTGCTTTTCGGCAAGGTAACGTTTGAAAGAGGGCGCAGACTTATCATCGCCGCCCTTTGTTTCCACCGGAATGATATCTGTCCCATACTGGATTACAAAATCAATCTCGCCGCTTTTATCTGAATAATACCTCGGTTCTACCTCAAATTGTCCATGAAGCTGCTGCAGGACATAGTTTTCGGTCAGAGGGCCTTTGAACTGATAGTTATTTTTGAGAAGGATTGCACTGTTGTCCAGCCCGGCCATGTGTTTGAGAAGCCCGGTGTCAAATACAAAGAGTTTGAACTGTTCCAATTTGTCAAAAGCCGAAAGCGGATGCTCCATTTTTGATACATTGTATATGCGGTTGAGCATACCGGCAGATACCAGCCACTCAATCGCTTCTTCAAAGTCTCTGGCCCGTGCGCCGTCACGGACTGCCCCATACATAAACTTTTCATTGGATTTGGCAAGCTGTGATACTATGCTTCGGAAAACCATCAGGATCCGTCCGCTGTTTACCTTCCCGTTGTGCTTGGAGAAGTCATTTTCATACACCTCTATGAGTTCCTTCTGAATCTGTGCTACCTTCGCCGGATCTTTGTACTTGACCCACGAAGAAACACACTCCGGCATTCCGCCTATGATAAGATAGTAGTTGTAGGCTTCCAGAAAACGGTTATGAAAGATTTCCTCGATCTGCTGCCCTTTTTGGATGCTGTCATAATAGGTGCGCAAAGGTGTTTCCGTTGCTTCCAGAAACTCATCAAAGGTCAGGGGATGGATATCCAGCAAATTTACCATACCCACCGGGTAGGATTTAGGCTTTGCAAGCAGTGTTCCCAGAAGGCTTCCTGCGGCGATTACATGGTATTCATTGGCCTTTTCCTTGAAATATTTGAGTGTGTTGAGGGCTTCCGGGCATTCCTGAATCTCATCGAAAATAACCAGCGTTTTTTCAGGCAGAATCTTTTCTCCGGAGATCATGGACAAAAGTTCAATAATTCGGTGCGGGTTTTTGTTTATTTCAAAGATAGATTTCAGCTCCTCTTCTTCATCGAAGTTGAAATAAACATAGCTGTCATAGTAACTCTTACCGAACTCTTTCATGAGCCAGGTTTTGCCAACCTGACGTGCACCTTTCAATACCAATGGTTTCCGTTCGGCGCTTTTTTTCCATTGTATTAAGTCTTTGATTGCATTTCGCTTCAAGGTTATCACCATCCTTCCTGATGCAGATATAGTATAACACTTTTTTCTGAGTTTTACAAAGAATTGAAACACGTTTTTCTAAAAAAAATTAGCTTGAAAAAAACACGTTTTTATATCATAGGGTGAAATAAATATGCGTATAGGACTTTATCAGTTCCCCGGCAGCGGGGACATGGAGAAAAATTACGGACACATGGAAAAAGCGGTTTTATCTGCGGCATCCCAAAAGGTCCGTTTCCCGGAATTCTTCAGGGAACTGTACAGGAAAAAGGCAGAAGTGTGCCTGGTATCCTTCTGTGATAGTTCCCGGGAGGAAAATATAGCGCGTTATGAGCTGATAAAAGCCCATCTGCGGACACGGGCGGTGGAAAATGTATGTACGGTTTTGTCTGTGAATAACAGTTCCTTCTTCCAGACCGCACCTACCGCAGTTTTCGATCCTAACGGGGCCGTGCTTCAGGAAATGGACAGGCATAAAGAAGGCCTTCTTATTTATGATTACGAAAAAGGGAGCGACACCTTCGGTATGCGTGGGAGGAGGGAGATTTCCGATGAATTACGGAGAAACTGCTCCCATACATAAAGCAGATGTGGCGGCAATACGTTTTAATTCTCAAATCCGTGAATCCAGTCCGCTTTCAGGAAATAGATGAGAAAAACAAGGGAACTCAGCGTCCAGGTCAGGGGATATGCCCAGAAAACCACGTTGATGACCGGGATGATTTTTACCGCAATGCTGATATAAGTGATACGGATAATACACCAGCAGCACATCATTACCAGCATGGGGACTGTAGCCTTCCCTGCGCCTCGCAGGATGCCTGCCACGCAGTGGGAAAAGGCAAGTAAAAAATAGAAAAGGGTCACCGTACGGGCCTGGGCGGTACCAAACGAAACCACCTGCGGATCGTTGTTGAAGGCGGCTATCAGGACAGGGGCAAGCCCGTAAATCAGGATACCCACCAGCTCCGCCATTACGACGGAACAAAGGATACCGAAGCGCGCCCCTTTTTTGGCGCGGTCATATTTACCAGCCCCCAGATTCTGGCTGATAAAAGTGGTCATGGACATGGCAAAACAGGTAATGGGCAGAAAACCGAAGCCTTCTATTTTGGAGTATGCCCCGCAGCCCGCCATGGCCATTTTCCCAAAGCTGTTGATATTGGCCTGCACCACCACATTGGCGATGGAAATGATGGAATTCTGAAAACCGGAGGGAAGGCCGTTTTGAATGATCTGCTTCAGGAAAGAGAAATCAAAACGGATCTTACGCAAATATACCCGGTAATCCTCCGGGCTTCTGGACAGCCGCAGAAGACACAGGATGGCGCTGACAAACTGCGAGATGATGGTAGCCATGGCCGCGCTTCCCACGCCAAAGCCCATGACCCCAACGAACAGCAAATCCAGCAGGATGTTAACGACGGAAGAAATGATCAGGTACACCAGCGGATGCCTGCTGTCGCCCACGGACTGCAGAATTCCTACAAAAATATTATATAGGACAAAGGCAAGGGAACCGCAGAAATAAATCCGGAAGTAAAGGATGGAATTGGGCAGGACATCCTGCGGGGTTCCCATCCAAAGCAGCAGCTGCGGCGTAAGCAAAACACCGATTACCGTCAGTGCGACACCGGCGGCAAGCCCGAAAGCGATGGTAGTATGTATGGCCTTCTGCACCTTATCAATCTGCCTCGCCCCATAGTATCTTCCGATGACCACTCCCGCGCCTATGGCGATGCCGTTAAAAAAACCCACCAAAAGGAAAATCAGGCTGCCGGAAGAACTGACGGCGGCAAGGGCTTCGCTGCCGAGAAAGTTCCCTACAATTAAAGAATCTGCCGTGTTATAAAGCTGCTGGAAAAGATTCCCCAGAAAAAGAGGAACAGCAAATGCTATAATCTTTTTCCAAATCGAACCTTCCGTCATCAGTGTAGTCTTAGATGCTTTATCCATACCACTTCTCCCTGTCTTTCGTTTTTCCTTCTAAAATAACAGTTTACTGCGGCGGCTTAATTTTAACCGCCAATTTTTTATTATATCACAGGAAACAGGAAAAGAAAGCCTGAACTGTTGCAGAGGTGTAGAATATGCATGATTAAGGGAAAGAAAAGACAAGCAAAAACATAAAAAATACGGTATAATTTTAGCAATACAGCCGGGCAGGAAAAACAGAATAACCGCCGGCCGAGTTTAAGGAGGATATTGGGAATGAAAATTGCATTGATTAACGAAAACAGTCAGGCGGCAAAGAATGCCCAGGTGGAGGCCGTTCTTAGAAAAGTAGCGGAGCCGAAAGGACATGAGGTGTTCAATTACGGAATGTACGGTGCGGAGGATACCCACCAGCTTACCTATGTACAGAATGGTATTCTGGCCGCCATTCTGCTGAATTCCGGAGCGGCCGACTATGTGGTTACAGGCTGCGGCACCGGTGAAGGGGCCATGCTTGCCTGCAACGCTTTTCCCGGCGTGCTCTGCGGACATATTGTGGATCCTTCCGATGCCTATATGTTTTCCCAGATCAACGATGGGAACGCTATTGCCCTTCCTTTTGCCAAAGGCTTTGGATGGGGGGCGGAGCTGAACCTGGAATATATTTTTGAGAAGCTGTTTGAAGGCGAGAGCGGACAGGGATACCCCAGGGAACGGGTAATCCCGGAGCAGCGCAACAAAAAAATCCTGGATGAGGTAAAAAAGGTTACCCATAATGATCTGTGCTCGATTTTGAAAAATCTGGATCAGGAGCTGGTAAAGGGCGCCATTGCCGGTGACAGATTCCGTGCGTATTTTTTTGCAAACTGTAAGTGTGATAAAATCGCGGCCTGTGTGAAGGAACTGCTGGAGAATAACTGAGAAGCGGCGGTGCCCGCTTGTTGTACACAAAAAGCCAGGAAAGACCGGCAGAACCTCCGGGCGGGAGTGGAACCCCGTTGGCGGCTGCCGGTTTTCCGGTATAGGGCCTGCACAGGAAAAGGAGAGGGAGCATGGCAGCCTCAGATATGACAAAAGGAAGCATTGCAGGGCATCTGATCCGGTATTCGGTGCCGCTCGTGGTTGGGAACCTGTTTCAGCTTGCTTATAATGCAGTGGATTCCATCATTGCAGGAAGGTTTATCGGAAAAGAAGCGCTGGCAGCCCTGGGAACGGCAGGGCCGGTTATGAATATCATCATTCTCGGGATATCCGGTATCTGTATGGGAGCGGGAGTCCTGATGAGCGGCTTCTTCGGTTCCGGCCGTAAGGAGGAGCTGAAAAAAGAACTGTCCACCACCCTTTTGTTCGGCCTGTATTTTTCCCTGGCGGTCGCCGCATGCGGCATCCTTTTTTCCCGGCCCCTGTTAGTTCTGCTCCGGGTGCCGGACAGTGTTCTGGATGATGCCTGCGTATATCTTACGATCATTCTTTCCGGGGCACCCTTCACCTACTTTTATAATGCGCTTGCAGCGGCTCTGAAAAGTGTGGGTGATTCGGGCACGCCGGTCAAGTTTCTGATGGTTGCTTCCCTGCTGAACGCAGGGCTGGATCTCATATTTATCGGTTTCCTGGGGTTTGGGATTGTCTGTTCTGCTGTAACCACCGTTGCCGCGGAAAGTGTATCGGCAATTCTTACCTGGATCTACATAAAAAAACGGGTCCCTTTGCTTCATCCGGATAAGGAGACCTTTCGTATCGATCCCGGACTTCTGAAGAAAACGCTCCGTTATGGGGGCGTTACGGCGCTCCAGCAGGCTTGCCAGCCGGTTGGCAAGCTGCTGGTCCAGGGAGCGGTAAATCCTTTAGGGGTGGATGTGATAGCCGCTTTCCAGGCGGTGAACAGAGTGGATGATTTTGCGTTTACCCCGGAACAGAGCATTTCCCATGGGATGACTACCTTTACCGCCCAGAACCTGGGCGCGGACAGGATACGTACGGAGAGGGAAGGGCGGGTACGCGACGGCCTGCGGATAGGGCTGCTGATGGAATTCCTGTACTGGATTTTCATTTTCCTGGTGGTTTTCCTGGCCCGGGAACCGCTTATGAAAGCATTTGTAAGCGGCGGGGAAGGCGGGACTGTGGTGGAACTGGGAAGCAGATATCTGAAGACCATGGCATTTTTCTATCTTTTCCCGGCCTTTACCAATGGGCTGCAGGGGTATTTCCGGGGGAGAGGGAAAATGGGGATAACATTGGCAGGCACCTTTATCCAGACGGGCATAAGAGTGGCGGTTACCTATGTGACGGCTCCGGTTTTGGGGATATACGGCGTGGCATTTGCCTGTGCGGCGGGCTGGAGCGTCATGCTGCTTTTTGAGGTGCCTTATTTACTCATTTCCGGAAAAAAAGAAAAAGGCTGCAGAAGGGAAGAATAAAAATGGGTATAAAAACAGCAACAGGAGCCTGCCTGCGGGCAGAGGATCTGTACCGGGAAAAAAGATATGTAATTACCGCATACGGAGCCGTACCCGGGGGAAATCCAGTGGATAACACAATGGGGATAAACCAGGCGATCGCTGCCGCCGCAGAAGACGGCGGCGGAACCGTGGTGGTACCGGAGGGAGAGTTTAAGACCTATACGATCCGGCTCCGTTCCGGGGTAAATCTTTGTCTGGAAAAAGGAGCCGTTCTTCGTGCCGCACGCACGGATATCCGCCATTCCTATGAAAAACAGGAGGGGGAAGGCGGTAACTATGACCGGCCGGAGGAAAACCGGTATGTGGGAATACAGGATCACGGACATACCTATTTTGCAAACAGTCTGCTATACGGAGCCGACATTTCCGATATCATGCTTTATGGGGAAGGCATGATTGACGGCAGCTGTTTTGACAGCGGTTACCGTACGTATGTGCTGCAGGGAGGCGATCCTGAAGAGCCGGAATACAGGCGGGATCCGGGAGTGGCGGGAGAAAACGGCGAATGGTTCGGCAACAAGGCGATTGCCCTGGTGCGCTGCTGTAACGTAGTGATTAAAGGGATTTCCGTAGTTATCGGCGGTCATTTTGCCATCATAGCCGAAGGGGTGGAAAATATGCTGGTGGAGGATGTCCTGGTGGATACCACCAGGGATGCGCTGGACGTGGACTGCTGCCGGAATGTAACCGTCAGAAACAGTGTTTTTAATTCCCTTACCGATGATGCGCTTGTTATGAAGGCATCCTTTGGGGCGGGAAAATTTATGCCCCTCAAAAATGTGCTTATAGAGGACTGTAAGGTGAGCGGCTATGATGCGGGAAGTGTTTATGCGGGAGTATATACCCGGGAAAAGCTGGTGGCGGCAGATCGCGGCGGCCCCACAGGAAGGGTGAAGCTCGGAACCGAATCCACCTGCGGTTACGAACGGGTAACCATACGCCGGGTACGGTTTGAACGTTCCCGGGGATTTGCCCTGGAGGCGGTGGACGGATCGGACCTGAAGGATATTCTTTTTACGGACTGTGAAATGGATACTATCAGCAGTTCCCCCATTTTTATCCGTGCGGGAGACAGGTGCCGTTTTCCTGTCACCGGGAACAGCAGCGAAGAACGGACGGAGGCCGGAAAAGGGAATGTGCGTCTGGACAACCGGAAATGGGTCCTGCCCGACAGGGACGGCTATATCCGTTATCCGGCCCTGCGGTACAGCCCTTCTTACAGGAAAGAACGGAAAGTTACCATTGACGGGTATTCTTCTTTCTTGGTAGTGAATCCGGACGCTCCTGCCGCAGTGAATGAAGCGAACCTTCAGCGGGAGGGGGATAGCTGTTACGGAAAACGGTATTGTTCCTCCGCCGGCGTCTATGAAGCGGATCGGGAAAAGCCCCTGGCGGCATGGGAGGAGCCTTGTTATGCCAATGCCTGCGGCAGCGGCCATATGGCGTGCGTTTCTGATATTGAGATCAGCAATGTGACAATTACCAATGCGGATCCCAGGTATCCTATCCTGGTAATGGGCCTTGCAGACAGCCCTGTCCGCCGGGTATGTATGAAAAATATCCGGGTGGAATACCGGGGAGGCCTGTCCATGGAGCATGCGGCGGAGCAAAGACAGCTCAATACCAACTGGGATTATGTCCAGTATGGAGCAAAACCCTGCGTACAAAGCCTGCCCTGGCTGGTGAATACATTTTTCCTGAAGGAGGAAGGCCTGCTTCCCCGGGCGGACTGGGACAGGGAAACGGGCGGCTGGAAAGCAGATCCCTACAACGTGCCGGAGCTTCCTTATGTTTATCCGGAACCGGAAAACTGGGGTATTCTCCCGGCATATGGATTGTATGCAAGACATGTGGAAGATTTGACTCTGGAGAAAGTGTCTTTTACCTGGAAAACAGAGGACGGCCGGCACGCGGTGGTGCTGGACGACGCCTCCCGCGTCAGACTTACGGAAATAACCGCAGATAGCAAGGCGGGAGTGGAGCACGCCGCCGTCGTGGCAAGCGCTTTCCGCAGGCCCACAGGCAGGGAATATATCCTGCACCAGCCTTACATGAGGACGGAAGTGAGGGATGCGGTCTTTCCTCCGGACTGGCAGGTGAAAAAGGTGGAAATTACCGCACCTGCACCCGGGACGCCTCCGGATGAATATTATCCGTATCCCACGCTGCCCTGCCCGGAGAATGGGTACAGTTATCCGGTAGAAACGGACAAATATCCGCTGCCTCTCACCGTTTACCGTCCCTTTTTTGCTATGCCGGCAAAATATGAGGGCAGATCCGGCGAAGTTATCAGAATTCCGGTTAAGGTGCGCAATCCCGCTTCCGAGATTTCAGAAAAAGAACAGAATGGGCGGATATACAATGAAACGGCGGAAGTCTGTGATTATGCGGTAAAGGGCCGGAAAATAGACATGAAAATCACTGCCGATGAACTGCCGGAGGGTGCCGTTTTCCTGGAAGATCAGATGGAAATCCGCTGGACTCCCGGAAAAGGCCAAAAAGGGGAATTCCGAATCCGGCTTACAGTGGATGACGGGATATTGGCGGAGTATGGGGAATGTAAGGTGGTGATCCGCTGACTATGAAATATAAAGGAAAAATATATAAAAAAATAATTCTTCTGGGAAATTCCGGAAGCGGGAAAAGCTGGACGGCGCAGAGGATGGGCAGTAAAACGGGATATCCGGTTATTTATCTGGATAAAGAATGCTGGCAGCCTGGCTGGAACTATCCTCCGGAAGAAGAATGGCAGGAGAAAAACAGGGCTTTCATTCAGGGCAGCGAATGGATCATAGATGGAAATCATCATGAAACCCTGCAAATGCGGATAGAGGCGGCTGATTTAATTCTGTTCTTTGATATTAACCGGCTTCTCTGCATGTACCGTGTATGGAAACGTCATGGACATAAGAGGATCGATCTTCCGGAATACCTTGAGGAAAAAAGAGACAAAGAATTTTTTCGCTTTCTAAAGTGGATATGGCAATTCCCGGAAAAATGCAACCCGGGGATCCTGGCTATGCGAGAGAAGTATCAGGATAAAGATTTCCTGATTTTCCACAGCAGAAAAGATGCGGAAATCTTTTTGGAACAGATAGAAGGGTAAACACAAATAACGATTGACATACCTAGATAATCTATGTAATATATAATGCATAGATTATCTAGGTATTTTTTTTGCCAAACATAAAATTTTGTTTTTCGGTACCTACAGAAAGGAGGCAGCAAATGGATAAGAAAATGATGGCGGTGGGAACCTCCATGCTTCTTCTGAAGCTTTTGGAAAAGGAGGAAATGTATGGCTATCAGATGATTAAGGAATTGGAGGAACGCAGTGAGAAGGTGTTTTCCCTGAAGGAGGGTACCCTGTATCCTCTGCTGCATATGCTGGAGCAGCAGGGAGATATTGAGAGCTTTGAGCAGCCTGCGCCTACCGGGAGAGTGCGCAGATATTACCGGATTACCCCCAAAGGGAAAAAGACGCTGACAGGGAAAAAAGCGGAATGGTCGGCCTATGAAAAAGCGGTTAATCTGGTTCTGGGAGGTGTGGTCCATGCATAAAAAAGAAGATGTGAATATGCCAGGTGATGCCGGAAGCCAGGATGCGGCCCTGTTTTTAGCGGATGTGGAAGCGCAGATACAGTACAAGCCTGCGGCAAAACGTGCGGGAAGAGAATTGTATGCGCATATGGAGAATAAGGCGGAGGAATACCGGCAGGCCGGTATGGGAGAGGAGGAGGCCATGAGCCGGGCGGTAAAGGACATGGGGGATGCATCGGCTCTGGGCGTTATGCTGAATCAGACCTGCCTTCCGGATCCCCAGCGGTTATATGCTTGCCATGCAGGCAGGATTGTATTTTTCCGGAAATTTCGGATTCCAATTCGCCTGGTTTACCACCCTTCCGTTTCTTTCAGAAGGACTGGCCAGTATAGTGGTCAATATGATTCTGGCAGGACTGATCGTTTCTGCTTGCGGCTATGATCATTTGGTGGAGGAAACGGAAGAACGGAAAGCCTTCCGTCCTTTTACAGAGCCTCATTCTGCGGTGAAGAAGAAAAAAATAAAAAAGAGTTACCTATTATTTAATTTTCAAAGATAATTTGTCGAAATGTACATGGTATGATATAATCTGGTTAAGGTCCGAAAAGGACATAGCGGAAACACATGGACAAAAGACAGACGGTTTGGATGGGCAATGAATACCGGTCAGTGCTTTTCATGTGTCTGGGAGGATTCACATGGAGGCAGGTAAGAAAAGCGGCACCATAAAAAAGGCAGTGCAGAAAAATGTGACACGTCTGATAGCAGTTCTGCTTATTTTTGTTTTTTTCATCATCAGTACAACATCCTTTTCCACGATAGCCCATATGCAGGGAAATGCGAGGGTGATTAATTATGCCGGGATAGTCAGAGGGGCTACGCAGCGTCTTGTGAAGCAGGAAATGAACCATACGCCAAACGATGAGCTGATCCGATATCTGGACGGAATCATTTCGGAGCTTTCAACAGGGGAAGGGGAATATGGGCTGACTGCACTTCCGGATCCGGACTACCGGAAGCTGCTTGAGGAACTGAGCGGTGAGTGGATTGCGTTAAAGGCGGAAATCGCGCAGGTGAGACAGGACGGGGATGTGCAGCGCCTGTTCGAAATGAGCGAAAATCATTTTAAAACGGCTGATCGCCTGGTATCGGCTGCGGAAAAGTATTCGGAACAATGTGTCATCTCCGCAAAGGAGACCCTGGTGAGCTTTAATGCAGGCTTTATCTTTCTGGGTATTTTGTTTCTTGTATACGGCCATTGGCAGAAAAAAATGCAGCGGGCGCTGGATTCGGCGGAAAAAGCAAGCCAGGCAAAAAGTGAGTTCCTTTCTTCCATGTCCCATGAAATACGGACGCCGATGAACGGGATCATAGGCATGACGGAAATCGCAAGGAGATCCCTGGACGACAGGGACAAAGTGATGGATTGCCTCAAAAAAATAGACCTATCCTCCGGTTATCTCCTGACGCTGATTAACGACATTCTGGATATGTCCCGGATAGAAAGCGGCAAGGTGGAGCTTGCCGATAAGCCGTTCCGGGTGACGGAGGTTTTGGAGCGTATATATGTGATGTTTAACCAGAAAGCGGAGGACGGCGGCATAGAATTCAGCATCCATTATGACAATCCCGCTTTGGAAAATGTGATCGGGGATGATCTCAGGCTCAGCCAGATTCTGGTAAATATTATTTCCAATGCCATGAAGTTCACACCGGCCGGGGGGAAAGTGACCGTGGATGTAAAGGAGCAGGCGGCAGGGCCGGATAAGACTGCCCTGGAGTTCCTGATATCGGATACCGGCATCGGCATAAGCAAAGAATTCCAGGCAAAGCTGTTTGATCCCTTTGAACAGGAGCAGTCCGTTACATCAAGGCAGTATGGGGGGACGGGGCTGGGACTGGCGATCAGCCAGAATTTTGCCAGGATGATGGGCGGAAAAATCACAGTTGACAGCAGGCCCGGAGAAGGTTCCCAGTTCAAAGTATCGGTGGTGCTTGGGCGGGGCAAGGCGGATGCGGCAGAGGAAAAACCTCTTGCAGCGGCTTCCGTACAGGCGGCCGACAGCCTTTCCGGTCTCCATATCCTTCTGGCGGAGGATAATGCCATTAACTCGGAAATCGTTACCTTTATGCTGGACAGCAGCGGAGCCGTGGTGGATGCCGTGTTTGACGGGAAGGAAGCGGTGGATACCTACAGGGATTCCTCCGTCGGCTACTATCAGTGTATACTCATGGATATCCAAATGCCCGTACTAAACGGGCTGGAGGCCTGCCGCAGGATACGGGAGATGGATCGGCCGGACGCAGGAAGCGTGCAGATTATCGGCCTTTCTGCGAATGCCTTTATGGAGGATGTGGACAGGGCCAGGGAAAATGGAATGGATGGTTATCTGACAAAGCCGGTGGATATGGATAAGCTTCTGGAAATGATAAGTAACGGCTGAGCACCGTTTTTCATATGATAAAAGAAAAGCGGCTGATGGAATTATGGATTTTAAAGAAAGTGAAACCTATAAAAACCTGGAGAAGGCCTATACCGGGGAACTGCTCGCAGGTACGAAATACAGAATTTACGCCCGTATTGCCAATAAGGACGGCTTCCGGCAGATGGGTTCTATTTTTGAAGAAACGGCAGGAAATGAACAGGAGCATGCGGAAGTATGGCTGCGCATGCTGAATGAAGGCGCCCTGCCGATGCTGGATGAGATTCTTGCGGATTCCCAGGCAGGTGAAAAGAGAGAATGGACGGAAATGTACCGGGATTTCGCGGAAACGGCGGAAAAAGAAGGCTTTGTGGATATTGCCCGGCTGTTCCGCAGGATTGGGGAAGTGGAAAGACACCACGATTTCCGTTTCCGGCAGCTGGCTGAGAATCTCAGGAACGGAGAGGTTTTCTGTAAAGAAGAGGAAGAGGTATGGATCTGCATGAACTGCGGTTTTGTGGTATTTGGGAAATGTGCCCCTGAAAAATGTCCGGCCTGCGGTTATCCCCAGGGTTACTTTGAATTAAATTGTGAAAATTATTAAAATAAAGAGGAAAGAACGATGCTGTCGTTCTCTCCTCTTTTTGGCTCAGGCCAGACAATCCTGCATTAACCGGTAAGCGCCTTTTTCCAAAATAACCTTTAAATCTGCGCATACAGCTGTTTCCAGTCCGGGCAGGCAGGTCAGATCCATCCCCCAGAAGCCGCTTTGGCTGCATACCGCATGAACCAGATCCTCCGGGCTGTCATTCTTATGGGCGGCGAAGAACTCCAGGATATCCCTGTCATCGGAAACCGGATACCGGTTGCCCTTCGGGCGGGTACAGGTCAGGCCGCTTTCCGTGAGATCGCCGCCCCCGTAAAACGCAATATAGAAGGCGAGGGAAGCGGTAAGACATACCGGAAGGCTTCCTTTCGTTTCGATATAACCCTTCAGGGAAGGAAGAACTCTCGCTTTCCATTTGGAGGTGGAATTCAGGGAAATGGAGAGGAGGGCATGGTCGATATAAGGGTTGCGGAATCGTTCCGTTACAGAGGCGGCAAAGTCCTCCAGTTCTTCCCTGGGCAGGGTGAGTGTGGGAATGATTTCCTGGTAGATGGCTTTATTCATAAAGCCCCGGATAACCGGATCTTCCATACAGTCACGGACGATATCCTGTCCTGCAAGGTAAGCGCCGAGAACCATAGAAGTATGGGCGCCGTTAAGGATACGTACCTTGCGCTGCTTATAGGGCTTATGATCCTCCGTTACCAGAATGGGGAGGCCTGCCTTTTCAAAAGGTAGTTCCTCCTTGATGGACTGCGGGCCTTCGATAACCCAGAAGCCAAATACTTCTCCGGTATCCATCACGTTATCTTCGTAGCCGTTTTCCTCATTCCGTGCTGCGGCTTCCGCTCTGGGAAAACCGGTAACAATGCGATCCACCAGGGTAGAACAGAAGATATTTTCGTCCTGTATCCATTGTACAAAATCGTCGCCAAGCCCCCATTGCGCCGCATACTTCAGCACACATTTTTCCAGTTCCTTCCCATTATCGTCAATCAGCTCACAGGCAAGGATCAGGAAGCCTTTCCCCGGTTCCCCGCCAAAGGTCTGAAAACGGCGGTATAAAAACTGGGTGAGCTTGCCGGGGTAGCTTGCTGCCGGACGGTCCTCAAAACGGCAGGAGGGATCATAGGTAATCCCGGCTTCCGTGGTATTGCAGGAAATAAAGCGCAGCTGCGGATTTTCCGCACAGGCCATTACGGCTTCGAAATCGGTGTAAGCGTTCAGACAGCGGCTCACACAGGATATCACCCTTTTTTTATTGACTTTTTCCCCGTTTTCACAACCGCGCAGATACAGGGTATACAGTCCCTCCTGTTCATTGATGGCGTCCTTCAGATCAAAAGCGCCCGGAATGGGGGCGATGGGCTGAACCAACACAACCTTGGACTGGAAAGCGGCTTTTTCATTCATGCTGTCAATAAAAAAATCCACAAACGCGCGCATGAAGTTGCCTTCCCCGAATTGGATGATCCGTTCAGGGGCTTCTTTCAGAAGATAGCCGGTAAAGCCTTTTTCTTCCAATGTCCGGTACGATAATTTGTTCATGATTTTTATTCCTCCTATAAAGTAACACCTTGTTTAAAGATTGCCATGTCATGGAAACCGGCGGCTTCGGATTTGACCTGCTCCCCGTTTGCCACACGGATTACATAGTCAAAAAGCATTTTCCCCAGTTCCGGAAGCGGGGTTCCGTTTACCATACGGCCGCAGTCAAAATCAATCCAGTTCTTTTTCTTTTCACTGAGCGCCAGGTTGCTGGATATTTTCACTGTAGGTACGGGGGAAGCAAAGGGAGTTCCCCGGCCGGTGGTAAAGAGCACGATCTGAGCGCCGGAGGCCGCAAGCGCTGTGGCGGCAACCAGGTCGTTTCCCGGTGCGCTGAGAAGATTCAGGCCATGTGTGCATACCGGCTCCCCATAGGCGAGGACACCCCGGACCGGTGCGGAGCCGGATTTCTGGGTGCAGCCAAGGGATTTGTCTTCCAAAGTGGAAATCCCCCCTTTTTTATTGCCCGGGGATGGATTTTCATAAATCGTCTGGTTGTGGCTGGTAAAATAGTTCTTGAAATCATTGATGAGATCCACGGTCTGCCGGAAAAGTGCTTCGTTTTCGCAGCGGTTCATCAGCTGGGTCTCCGCGCCGAACATTTCAGGAACCTCGGTAAGTATGGTAGTCCCGCCGGCCGCAATGAGAAGATCGGAAAAAACGCCCACTGTAGGATTGGCCGTTATGCCGGAAAGTCCGTCGGATCCTCCGCATTTCATACCGATAACCAGTTCACTGCAGGGGATTGCCTCCCGCACACAGGTCCCGGCACGGCCTGCCAGTTCTTTGATAAGAGCCAGGCCATCGGCTATTTCATCCTCCGAGTCCTGGGCGACGAGGAATTTGACACGTTCAGGATCATAGGTGCCGATATATTTTTTCAATTCCTCTATATTGCTGTTTTCACAGCCAAGCCCAAGTACCAGGATGCCGCCGGCGTTGGGATGGTTGACCAGGTCTGCGAGAATCTGTCTCGTGTTTTCCTGATCCTCCCCCATCTGGGAACAGCCATAGGGATGGGGAAAGGCGGCGATGGCATCCAGGCTGCCGCACAGGAATCCCTGCGCCCGGTCCGCTATTGTCTCAGCCACATTGTTGACACAGCCGACGGTGGGAATAATCCAGATTTCATTGCGTACCCCTGCACGCCCGTTTTTTCTCCGGTAGCCATAAAAATAAGGAGGTGTTTCCGAGAGGGCGTCAGCAGCCTGATCCGTACCTGCAAAGAGGGATGGGCTATAGGTGTAAGTCAGCACATCGCCCAGACCGGTTTTCAGGTTGGCGGTATGGATCCAGGAGCCGGGTAAGATGTCCGTGACGGCCGTACCGATAGGGGAGCCGTATTTGATAACCGCTTTCCCGGCGGGAATATGCACCAGGGCGAATTTATGCCCCTGCGGGATATCCTCCCGGAGGGTAATCGGTTTTCCCTCCGCGACGACAGCGGTTCCGGCAGCCAGAGGCTGCAGCGCCACAGCAACGGTATCTTCGGGATGAATGCGGATAAAAGTCTGCATAAATTTATGTATTCCTCCTTAAAAAGTATGTAAGGGCTTACATTAAAATTACACCTCTTTTCCTTTACAGTCAACCTGTTTTTACAAAAAGATATCTTTATATAACGGCTATGAGGATTTGACTTTTCAGAAAGGACAGGATATAATGAAAGAAAAATGTAAGCATTTACATAACCGGAGGAAGAAAAATGAAACCATTTATGGACAAGGACTTCTTATTGCGTACGGATACGGCTAAAAAGCTCTTTCATGAAATTGCGGAGCCTATGCCTGTCCTGGATTATCACTGCCACATCAATCCCCAGGAAATCGCGGAAGACAGAAAATTCGAAAACATCACGCAGGTATGGCTGGGCGGAGATCATTACAAATGGCGCCAGATGCGTTCCAACGGGGTGGAGGAATATTACATTACCGGAAATGCCCCCGACAGGGAAAAGTTCCAGAAATGGGCGGAAACCCTGGAGCTGGCGGTGGGAAATCCCCTGTATCACTGGAGCCATCTGGAACTGCAGCGTTTCTTTGGCTATCATGGGATTCTGAATGGGGAAACGGCAGAAGAGGTATGGCAGATCTGTAATGCCAGGCTGCAGGAGGACAGCATGAGCGTGAGAAATCTGATCCGGCAGTCGGCGGTCACCCTGATCTGTACGACGGATGATCCGGCGGACGATCTGCGCTGGCATAAGGCGCTGGCTGAGGACAGCAGCTTTGAGGTACAGGTGCTTCCTGCGTGGAGGCCGGACAAAGCCATGAATATAGAAAAGCCGGATTATACGTCATATCTGGAGAAGCTGGGGGCTGCGGCACAGACAGATATCCGTTCTTTTGCAGATTTGAAAAAGGCGCTGCAAAAAAGGCTGGATTTCTTTGACAGCTATGGATGCAGGGCCAGTGACCATGCATTGGAATATGTGATGTATGTGCCGGAGACGGAAGAGAATATTGAGAAAATATTCGGACGCCGCCTGGCAGGGAAGAAACCGGGCCGGGAAGAGGAGCTGAAATTCAAAACAGCCTTTCTGTCTTTTGCTGCGGCGGAATATGCAAAAAGAGGCTGGGCAATGCAGCTTCATTATGGCTGCAAGAGAGATAATAATTCTTCCATGTACCGTTCTTTGGGGCCGGATACCGGATATGACTGTATCAATAATTATGCTCCCTCCAGCCAGATGGCGGATTTCCTGAATGCCCTGAATACAGAGGGAGCCCTTCCCAAGACCATTATTTACAGTCTGAACCCTAATGATGACGAAGTTATCGGAAGCATCCTCGGCTGCTTCCAGAATGCGGATGCCGCAGGTAAAATCCAGCAGGGATCCGCATGGTGGTTTAATGACAATAAAAGCGGGATGAAAAAGCAGATGACTTCCCTTGCCAATCTGGGCCTTTTGGGTAATTTCATCGGTATGCTTACGGATTCCAGGAGCTTCTTATCCTACCCCAGACATGAATATTTCCGCAGGATCCTCTGCGATCTTATCGGCGGATGGGTGGAAAACGGGGAATATCCATATGAGGAAAGGATGCTGCAGCGTATTATAAAAGGGATTTCCTATAACAATGCAGTCCGGTATTTCGGGTTCGCGCTGGAAGAAAAATAAAACGCAGTTACCCGGTTTTCCGGATCGCTTCCGCCATATCGATTTCTTCCAGGATAACAGAAGAGAGGCGTCTGCAGACCTGATCGATCAGGTCTTTGTTATCCCGGCAGACGGACGCTTTAAACAGGCCGTTTTTGATCGCTGTCCAACGGGTATAAAACTCCTCTGTGAAATGTGCGGCGCAGTCATTCCGGGGAGGAGGCAGGCTGTTGAGGTAACAGCGGTATAAATAACGGTTGTTGATCAGGGCATCCGTATATCTGGCCAGCAGAAGGGCGTATTCCGGTT
Source organism: Lachnospiraceae bacterium (assembly GCA_022845955.1). Classification (GTDB taxonomy): domain Bacteria; phylum Bacillota; class Clostridia; order Lachnospirales; family Lachnospiraceae; genus Eisenbergiella. The sequence continues at coordinate 4,168,392 of AP025576.1, read as the reverse complement.
CTTTGCGGATACAGGCTCTGACTGCCGGCAGCAGTCTGCGGCAGAAGCCCGGATGGTTTTCAAGGACCGTCCGGGCTTCTTCTTCCGGCAAAGAGATGGCTTTTGCCGGACCGGCGGCCTCCGGTACCCTGCAGAGGCGGCTGATATCAAAGGTATACGCCAGGATATCGGCCGCCTTTATGGTTCCGCCGCTGAGACTATAGGTGGGATCGAGACAGGTAAGGGTATCGGAATCCTCTTTCCGGGCAATAAAATAATGCGGGCCGTGATGAAGCCGGTACAGAGGGGACCAGGGAATATAACAGGCATCCATTCCGGTCAGGATCGCTTCTCCGTCCTGAAAGAAAGAAAGGCTTTCCTGCGCTTCCCCGGGGGAAGCGCAGGGCAGCATCTGCAGCCGCAGTCCCATGGCCTCCAGGGCCGCCGGCATCCTCTGTGTGAGAAATACCTGCCGGCAGGGTTCGTAAGTAAAATCGGTTTCAGACCATAGGGAGGCGAAAGACAAAGGATAATCCAGATGGTGGTGGTTAGCAATGCTTACTATACAATTGTAGTAACAATTCAATCCCTGGAAATTAATCAGTTTCATGAGCCGTTTCCCCAGTCTTTTTGTTTTTACCGGTTGCTGTTTTTTCGATCCGGTCCAGCAGCCGTATCTTCTGCGGTTGTTTGTAAGCCGACAGATGTGTGCGGAAATAGGAATGGAGTTCCTCTATGGAAGGGCCGGCTTCCTCACAAGATGCATATGCCGCAGGGACGATATCGGCACAGACCCTTTCATTTCCCTTCCCGTCACTTTCTCCGTATACGATGCAGTCCTTTACCAGAGGGCAGTTCATCAGGCAGGCTTCCACCTCTTCGGCATAGACATTGAAGCCCCTTACAATAATTACGTTTTTCTTTCTGCCGCAGATATATAAATAACCGTCTTTATCCAAATATCCGATATCGCCGGTATATAAAAAACCATCTTTTATTATCTTATCCGTTTCTTTTTGGTTGTTGCAGTATCCCAGCATGACATTCGGTCCTTTTACCAGGATTTCACCCCTTATATAGGGTCTGTCGGTTTTTTGCCCATCCGCTTCCACGAGAAGGGTTTCGCCTTTTAGGGCGGTTCCCACGGAGGCAAACTTTTCCGGATCCATTTTTTTATAGGGTTTCGTGATCAGGGGGGAAGCTTCTGTCATGCCATATCCCGTCCAGAATTCAATGGAGGGAAAGGATTTGGAGAGCCGGTGCAGGATATCCGGGGATACCTTGCTTCCGGCCAGGCCGAAATAGCGGAAAGAACGGATATCATAAGGGATCTTCCTGCCTGCCAGCTGATCCATCAGGACAGCGGCGATAACTCCGCCTTCGTAGTGGGTTACCTGATATTGTTCCGCCGCTTTATACAGCACATCCAGGGAAAAAGGCTCCTGCATACATATGATGGGAAAGCCTTTTGTGAGGCAGGCGGCCAGAATCAGCAGGCCGTAAATAGAGGAATAAGGAGCAGCAATAAAGTACCGTATGGGGACGGATGCATATTTATCATAGTCCATTTTGGAGAGATAGGAGAGGACACAGTAGGAAAGATTGCTCTCCGACAGCTGGACGATTTTGGCATTTCCGGTCGTGCCCGATGTGCCTAACAGAAGCATGGGCTTATGAATCCCGGCCTTTGCGGCAGGAAGAATGTCCTGGTGGGAATGTGCGGCGTATTCCCCGATATAAAGGATTCGGAAGCATCCGGTAAATTCCGACGACAGCGCTTCAAACAAAGGGGCATAGTGCGCTGCGGTAAGAATCGTATGAGCATCCGCCTGGTTAAGCAGCGGCAGTATTTCGTATTCCGTGAGCTTTGTGCTTAAGGGAAATACGGTCATACCAGCCATAAGGATTCCGAAAAAAGCGGCGATAAAAGCCTCTCCGTCGGGCAGGTAAACTGCTATTGTTTCCGTTTCGCCGCCCGCAAACAGCTGCCGGACCGCTTCCGCTTTTTCCGTGAGAGCACGATAGGAAACCACCCTGCCGTTTTCAATGAGCGCAGTCCGTTCCTGGTCCTTTCGTCGCAGCAGCAAATCTCTAATCATGGTTTCCGTCCTGCTCCCTTACTTTTCTTTCCGTCATGGCTATGAGATTGTCAACCTGCAGGCACAGCTCCATTTCCATGATTCCGAAAGTAATCCCGTATTCTTCTTCTATTTGGAAAAGCAGGCCCACAAAAGAAAGGGAATCAAAGCCCAAATCGGTATACAGATTTGATTTCCCGGTAACCGGTGCGGATACAAACTGGTATCCCCTTATCTTTTGCAGAATGGCTTCCCGTATTGTCATTGTTGATCCTGCCTCCGTTTTCTGAATCTTTGTTTACTCAATAAAAAGTCCGCCGCTGACGGATATTTGTGTCGATTGCTCCGATGTAACCCCTTCTCCCATCCAGCCCACAATAATAGTTACAAGGGTGCCGGCTTCCAGGCTGATATTCAGGTCGGTGAGCGAGCCTTTACGGACGCTGTATTTGGGAATTTCCGTCCCGCCCACGTAGGGCTGTGTATAGGTAATGGTTTCCGGAAGGACGCGGAACACAAGCGCGCTGCCGTCAGATACGCCCAGACAGACAAAGGGGCGCATGGTTATCCCTTCCTCCAGGTACAAAGAGGTTCTGGTAGCTGCCAGCGCATAGATATTTTTCAGTATTCCGTCATAGGGCATGATAAAAGAGCTGGGATAGGCATAGCTTTGTGTTATGGTGATGGTTTGGGAAGCCCATTCTCCCGGCTGCAGATAAAGCCCGTAGCCGCTGTCCCCGCCAAAGCCGGCAAAAGCGATGGTTTCCGGATTTCCCTGCGCATCGGCGGATATCTGCGCACCGGAGCTGTTTACATTGGACAGCGAAAAGGGGATGGTAGCAGCGGCCGGCCCCTGCGGTCCTTCCGGCCCGGGCATACCCTCCGGCCCGGGTTCACCCTGCGGTCCCTGTGGTCCCTGCTTGCCCCGCGGCCCCCGGCGGTAAGGGGAGCAGCAATTGCAATAGCTGTTTCCCCGCTCATAACTTCCTGCGTTTCTTCCGTTCATTTCATCCGACATTTTTTATCTCCAATCACAAGATTTTTTATCTCTTATAGAATAGCTTATGTTCCTGTCGGGAAAATGTTCCCGCAGGGCCTGGAAAAGAAGGGGAAGCATATACGCTGCGAATGCAGGGAAGGGGGAAAACAGACGGATTTGTTATTGATACGGAAACGGGAAAGCAATCCCGGAGGCTGTTATTCTGGCGGCCTCCGGCGGCGGACTGCCGGTTAATACCGCCATGCGGAATGCCCGTCAGGGCAATTTTCAAATATGCTCTGGGATGACAAGGGATACCCCGGACTTTATCTGACTGTGGTATCCCGATAAATGATATCTCCGGAAAAAACCGTCCGCGCCGGTATATCCTTCCCGTCAAAAACCTGCATCAGCAGAGACACGGCTGTTGTGCACATAAATTCCACACGGTTGTCAACGGTAGTGATTTCAGGCGTGCTGCAGGTGGAAAGCTGGGAATTATTATAGCCGCTTATCTGGAAATCCCCCGGTATCCTCCTGCCGTGGGATAACGCATATTTTACCGCCCCGACAGCCAGCTCATCATCAGCAGTGACACAGGAATCAAAGCAAAGCCCTTCTTTTTCCAGGGAATCCAGAAGAGCGGCTGTTTCGTGGATGGATGCGGGGCTGGCAAAAATTCTTTTTTCCACATCCTGCAGCCCCTTTTCCAGGCAGGCTTCCCGGAAGCCTGCTATTTTTTTCTGGCCGCTGTAGCTTAAGCTCCGGTAGAGATAGACAGGGGAACGGGAACCGCTGCACAGCAGGGACGCTGTCATTTCGTTTACCGCCAGACGGTCGTCGCAGAGAACGGAATAAATGCGGCTGCCGGACAGATAACCGTTTAAGATGAAAACGGGTACCTTGCCTGCGGCTTCAAAAAGATACGCATTGTTTTTATCCGTATCCTCCACAAAATTGGAACCGACAAAAAACAGGGCATCCACATTCCGGGAAAGCAGCAGCTGCAGGTACTTTTTCTTTTCCTCCAGATGATATCCTGTGCAGCAGAGCATGGAAGCATAGGAATTCTGACGCAGCTCCCTTTCCAGATAATAGATGGCCGACGCCAGATACACATCGGAGGAATCCGCACATAAGATCCCCACAGTATGCATGGAATTCAGGCCAAGGCTGCGGGCAAAGGCATTAGGCGTGTAACTGTTTTGGTCAATGACCTGAAGCACCTTCTCCCGGGTGGCAGGGCTTACCTTGTCGCTTCCGTTTAATACACGGGATACGGTGGCAATGGAAACGCCTGCCTGTTTGGATATATCGTAAATGTTCATGATGAAGTTCCTTTCTGTTGCAGACTCCCTTGGTTACGGTCTATTCCGTGACCAGTAACCTTCCTTATAAATTATAAATTATGTAAGCGCATACATGCTTGATGGAAAGTATTATACAATATATAATGGGAGGAAGCAAATGTAATTGCTTACATACGGTTCCCACTTTTGTTACATCCATCCGTAATTCGGAAATGCTGTTTTATGCGGACGACAATGTTGCCGGCAGAAGAAAAGGGGACTGACTAATACACAGAAAGAAGAGTGGAAATGAAAAGACTGCTATTGCTATGCGGAGCGAATGGAATCGGAAAATCGACGGCAAGCGCGGAGCTGCTGAAAAAACTGCCGCATTCCGCCTACATCGACAGTGATTATTGCCGTATGACAAATCCCCCTATATTTAATGAGGAACTGATCCGCCTGAATTATAAGAATATCCTTGCCATGATGGAGAATTCCTTTGCCTGCGGGGAAATACAGAATGTCATATTCCCCTTTGGTTTTCATGGACACAGGAAGCAGCTGTTTGAGGCACTGCTGGAAGAACTCAGGCAGAAAGGAATCCGGTTCGAACTGGTACCGGTTTTATTGTATTGTGAACCGGAAGAAAATATCCGCAGGGCAAGGGCGGACGGCCGGGACGAGGAACGGATCCGGCGGGGAATCAGCTATTCCCGGATCGTATATGAGAATACGGATTACCCGCGTATTGATGTGACAGGCCTGACGGCGGAGGAAACCGCGGATGCGATATTGAAGATAACAGGGACAGGAGAAGAGGCGGACATAAGGATATGACAGGAAAGAAAACAGCAGTAAGAAGTAAGGCGGCCGTTAAAGTTAGCTATAGAAACGCGGAGGCGGCAGAGGCCGGAATCATAAGCTGCCAGATGAATGCCGGCTATAAAGCGGCATATCATGGCATGATGGATGAAAGTTACCTTTCTTCCCTAACGGACGATCATTGGATGCCTGTAATAAGAAGCAGCCTCAAACGGGGAGATATATGCGTCCTGGCGGAAGCGGAAGGGGAGATAATCGGTTCATCCGTTTTCGGAAATATGCCGGATGACAGGGATACGGCACAGCTATATGCCATCTATCTGCATCCTGACTACATAGGAAAAGGTATCGGACATGTGCTGTACGAAAAAACGGAAAGCCAAATGCGGTTACGGGGCTGTAAATACTGCATGCTGGAAGCCCTGTCAGAAAATAAACGTGCTGTCCTTTTTTATAAAAAACATGGATTTATAGAAAAAAATACATTTACAGTACATGAAAACGGAATGTCTCTGATCTGCATGAGCATGGAGAAATCACTGTTGTAAAAGGATGCTGCCGGTCACGGAATTAACAGTAATAAGGAGGAATTTTGACCGTCGGAGCATAAAATTGGTTGCTTTTCCGGGGGAATAAGGTTATTCTGCTTTTAGAAACAGTATGTACTGTAACAGAGCAGGCAGATCTGCGCATTCATGGCGCAGATCGTGAGAAAACACGGCGGCGGCAGGCGTCCGTCCGCACGCGCGGCGATTTGAGTGGCCGAATGCAGTAACGGTCCGGCTGAAGGCTGCGCGGTTACTATATACCGACAGGGAGAGAGGAAACACTATGAAAAATTTTAAATTTGCTATTATGGGAGCGGGAAATATTGCCAACAAGTTCTGTGACGCGGTAAAGCGTATGGAGGACTGCGAGGTGGCGGCGGTTGCGAGTAAATCCATGGATCGTGCGGAGAACTTTGCAGAGAAAAACGGCATTAAAGCCGCTTACGACAGCTATGAAAAAATGCTGGCGGAGGAAAAGCCGGATTGTGTCTATATCGCGGTGACGCAGGATGCCCATTTCGCATTATGCATGCTCTGCCTGGATTACAAAACGCCTGTTTTATGTGAGAAAGCGATGTTCCTCAACAGCGCCCAGGCGGAATAAGTATTTACGAGAGCAGAAAAAGAAAAAGTTTTCGTCATGGAAGCCATGTGGAGCAGATTCCTTCCCGCCGTTAAGATGGCCAAGCAGTGGATGGAGGAGGGGAAAATAGGCACTCCTTCCTTTATTGACACGGCTATCGGGTTCCTGGCGCCTGTTGATAAGGACAACCGCTATTACAGCCCGAAGCTCGGCGGAGGCGCCGCTTATGATATTACGGTTTATGCCTATGAACTCACCACCTTTATGATTGAGCGGCCTGCCGAGGATGTGCAGGTGTCTGCCGTATGGAGTGATACCGGTGTGGATATATCCGATCAGGTGACCATCCGTTATCCCGGCCTGCTGGCCTCGCTGCGCACCAGCTTTGCGGCTGCGCTTCATGAGAGAATGGCGATTTACGGCAGCCAGGGGAAAATAGTGATTCCCCATCCCCATTTTGCGGAAGAAGTATTTCTGTACAACAAGGATAATGAGCTGGTGATGCATTTCCAGGATACCGTTACGGAGAACGGCTTCCTTTATGAAATCGAAGAAGCGGTAAACTGTATCCGGGACGGAAGGATAGAAAGCCCGGTGGTTCCCCACAGCCTTACTCTGGAGTGTGCAAGGCTGTTTGACCGGATCATGGAAAAGGCTTGACTTTGACATGGATCCTTGTAAAACGTGCCGGTATAGCGTTATAATTTATGATAGAAATAAGAACGCGGCAAAAGCGGCCGCAGATGGGGGTTATTTATGGAAAAAAGCGAAAAAATCCTGCAGATGTGCAGGGAAAACGACATCCGTATGATCGATTTTAAAATGGTGGATCTGGACGGGCGTTTCCGGCATATCACCATACCGGTGGAACGGTTCGGAGAGAGTATTTTTGAATACGGGATCGGCTTTGACGGTTCTAATTACGGGTATGCGCCTATAGAAAAGAGCGATATGGTATTTATCCCTGATCCGGAAAGCGCTGTCATAGATCCCTTTGTGGATATACCCACGCTTTCCATGACCGGCGATGTATGTGTGATCGGGGAAAAGGAAAACAAGCCTTTTGATCAGTATCCCAGGAATGTGGCCCTGCGGGCTGTGGAGTATATGAAGGCCACCGGTACGGCGGATAAGATGCTGATCGGCCCGGAATTTGAATTTTATCTGTTTGATACCGTCAATTATAAGGTGGCTCCCAACGGTTCCTCTTATGAAGTGGATACCAGACAGGCGGAATGGAATACCGGCGATGATGGCGGCTTTAACCTGGGATATCAGGTGAAGCACAAAGGCGGCTATCATATTGCGGCTCCCCAGGATATCTCCTACAATCTTCGCAGCAAAATGTGCATGCTGATGGAAGACTGGGGAATCCGGGTGAAATACCACCATCATGAGGTGGGCGGTCCGGGGCAGCTTGAAATCGAAGTGGAGCTTGGGGATATGGTTGACATGGCGGATAAGACCATGATTACCAAATATATTGTGAAAAATGCGGCTGCAAAGGAAGGCCGGACCGCCACCTTTATGCCCAAACCGATTTACCAGGAAGCGGGAAGCGGTATGCATGTGCACATGCTTCTGTTTAAGGACGGCAAACCGGTTTTCTATGATAAGGACGGCTATTCCTCCTTAAGCCGGACCGCCCACTATTTTATCGGCGGACTGCTGAAGCATGCACCGTCCCTGTGTGCCTGGACAAACCCGTCCACCAATTCCTATAAGCGGCTGGTTCCCGGGTTTGAGGCCCCGGTTACCATTGGCTATGCCACTTCCAACCGGAGCGCGGTCATCCGCATACCGGCATATGCAAAAGCGCCTGAGCAGAAGCGGTTTGAGCTGAGAAGCCCGGATGCCACAGCCAATCCCTATTATGCGTATGCCGCCATTTTGATGGCGGGTCTGGACGGGATTGAAAACTGCATCGATCCCGCTGCCAACGGATGGGGACCATATGATTATAACCTGTATGAGCTTACGCCGGAGCAGCAGGCAGAGATACAGTCGCTGCCGAAAACGTTGGAGGAAGCGCTGGACGCCCTGGAAAAGGATCATGCTTATCTCACAAAAAACGGGGTGTTCCCGGAACGGCTGATTCTGCTTTGGCTGGAAAGGAAACGAAAGGAAAGCAGGGCGATCAGCCAGATCCCCCACCCGGCGGAATTTGATGCTTATTATGATTTGTAAAAGGCTTTCCCGGCAAGAAAACGGGGAGTTTCTTATTTTCGTTTCACGCGCACAGCTGCGCAGACAGGAGCAGAAATGGCAGTGATAGCTGGGTTTATGGTTCCCCATCCGCCGCTGATTGTCCCGGAAATCGGAAAAGGGGAAGAAAACGGAATCAGGGAAACAACGGAAGGCTATGAAAAAGCGGCCGCAGAAATTGCGGCCCTGAAACCGGAAACGATAGTCGTGATATCCCCTCATTCGGTGATGTATGCTGACTATTTCCATGTGTCACCGGGAAAAGAAGCGGCGGGGGATTTCCGGCAGTTCCGGGCAGGACAGGTGGCGCTGCAGGCGGAGTATGACGAGACATTTGTCCGCTGCCTTTGCCGGGAAGCGCAGGAAGCCGGTTTCCCGCTGGGCACCCTGGGGGAACGGGAGAAAAGGCTGGATCATGGCGTAATGGTACCCTTGTACTTTGTGAATAAATATCTGCAAGGCTGCCGCCTTGTGCGTATAGGGCTTTCGGGGCTTTCCAAGGCGGAACACTACCGGGCGGGCATGCTGATTGAAAAGGCCGCTGTCCGGCTGGACCGGCGGACGGTGGTAATCGCCAGCGGCGATCTGTCACACCGGCTGAAGGAGGACGGCCCTTATGGATACAGGGAAGAAGGACCGGCTTATGACCGGAAAATTATGAATTCGATGGGAAATGCGGCATTCGGCGAACTGCTGGAATACCCGGAAAGCTTTTGTGAAAAAGCAGGGGAATGCGGACACCGCTCTTTTACCATGATGGCCGGCTGTCTGGACGGAAAAGCTGTAAAAACGGAAAAACTGTCATATCAGGGTCCCTTCGGCGTCGGCTATGGGATCTGTACGTATCATGTGACGGGGGAAGATAAAGGGCGTCGTTTCCTGGAGCAATATACCCGGAAGAACAGTCGGGATATACAGAGCCGGAAAGACAGGGAGGACAGCTATGTGCGTCTGGCGAGAAAATCGCTGGAAACCTTTGTACGGACCGGAAGCGTATATGTGCCTTCCCGGGAAGAAACGGAGGAACTGCCGCGGGAAATGACGGGAAACCGGGCGGGAGTATTTGTGTCTGTCCATAAGGAAGGGATGCTGCGCGGCTGTATCGGAACCATTGCCCCGGTCACCGGCAGTGTCGCGGAGGAAATCCTGCGGAATGCGGTGCGTGCGGGAACGGAGGATCCCCGGTTCCCTCCTGTGGGAGAGGAAGAACTGGAGGCACTGGTTTACAGCGTAGATGTGCTGGGAGTTCCGGAGCCGGTTGCCTCTGCGGCGCAGCTGGATGCCAAAACGTACGGGGTGATTGTGACAAAAGGGAGAAAACGGGGACTGCTGCTGCCGGATCTGGAAGGTGTGGATACCGTGGAAGATCAAATAGCCATTGCCAGGAGAAAGGCGGGGATCGGGGAAGAGGATCCGGTCACGCTGGAACGTTTTGAGGTGATACGCCATGGAGAAAAGGAATGAAACGGGGAAAAGGGAAGCACAGCATTCCAAGGAAGCACAGCGTTCCAAGGAAGCACAGCATTCCAAGGAAGCACAGCGTTCCATGGAAATCATCTGTCCGGTCTGCATGCACCATTGCCGGCTGCAGCCCGGACAGGCAGGAAGATGCCGGGCCAGGGCCAATGCTGACGGGGAAAGCCGTTCCCTGAGCTACGCAAGACTGACCTCCCTTGCTCTTGATCCGATTGAAAAGAAACCGCTGGCGATGTATGAACCGGGCAGCCTGATACTCTCGGCCGGCAGCTTTGGATGCAATCTAAACTGTCCGTTCTGTCAGAATTATGAGATTTCCATGTGCAATGAGACATGCGACACTGTTTATCTGACCCCGGAGGAGCTTGCCGGGAAAGCGGCAGAGCTGAAAAAAAAGGGCAATATCGGCGTGGCTTTTACTTATAATGAACCGATGATAGGCTATGAATATGTACGCGATACGGCCAGACTTGTCCGCGGGGAAGGAATGAAAAACGTAGTAGTGACAAACGGGAGTGTGACGCAGGCGATTCTGGAGGAGGTATTGCCCTTTGTGGATGCCATGAACATTGATTTAAAGGGATTTTCGGAAGAATACTACCGGAAGCTGGGCGGCGATCTGGAGACGGTGAAGCAGTTTATCCGCCGGGCCGCCGCTTCCTGCCATGTGGAACTGACCGTTTTGGTGGTCCCTGGTGAAAATGATACGCCGGAGGAGATGAAAAAGCTTGCTTCCTGGACGGCGGAGGTGGATCGGGAAATTCCTCTTCATGTGACCCGCTTTTTTCCCCGGTGGAAGATGACAGACATGCCTCCCACAAAGGTGCGCACCGTATATGAACTGGCGGAAGCTGCCCGGGAAATACTGCCTCATGTATTTACGGGAAACTGCTGATACGCAGGAGAGGATACGGAGCGACTGTGAGAGGGCCGGTGTATGTATATCAGGGGCAAACGAATCCGGTATAAGCGAATCCGATACAAACACATCCGCCCTGAATCCGCTTGACAGAATGATGGGTAAGAATTATAATGACTAAAAACAATAAAACAGTCAAAAAGAGGTGAGTCCCTTGCCGAAATCCTATTCGGAGCAGGAAAGAGAATATATTGACAAGCGCCTCCGGGAAGAGGCGATGAATTGCATGTGCTCTTATGGAATCAGAAAAACTACGGTGGATGAACTGGTCCGGCGGGTGAGGATACCCAAGGGGACATTTTATCTCTTTTATGAGTCCAAGGAACAGCTGTTGTTCCAGGTGTTGATGCAGTTTCATGAAAATATGGAAAAACAGCTTCTGGAACGTGTGGACAGCCTGGCGGGAAGGCCCCTGGACGTGGAAACGGTAACGGATTTGCTTATGGATTACTTCCGGAGGGCCGATGAAGCGCCTATTATAAGGCTGATGAATTCCGGGGAACTGGAAATCCTGGCCAGGAAGCTGCCCGGAGAGGAACTGGCGGCTCATTTTACGGAGGATGCCAGGATGGTGGAAGCGGTTATAGGAAAGCTTTTTCCTTCCGGTACCGTGTGCGCTGGGGAACTGGCGGAAACGTTTGGAGGGGCCTTCCGGGCTGCTTTTACAGCGATGATTTACAGCCATGAGGGCGGGCAGGAGGGCACTTACGCTTCCTTGCGCCTGCTGATCCGGGGGCTGGTTCTGCAGCTTTTTGAATAAAAGGCTGAAAGTAACCATCCAGACAGGCAGGACAGTAAGGGGAGATAGGCACCCGGCGGGAACGGGTGGAGTCCGCGCCACTGGAAAACGGCTATGGGGCGCGGGCTTGCTATATGGATGGTTCATAGGATGGATCATCTTTTATTTTACCGGTTATTTGACTATAAATAATATAATGGTCAAATAGTAAAGGAGGAGAATTATGATAGAAGTAAACAGACTTACTTTCAGTTACGGGAAAAAGCCATTCATAAACGATATGAGCTTTTCCGTGGAAAACGGCGAAATCTTCGGATTTCTGGGGCCGTCGGGAGCAGGCAAGACGACGCTGCAGAAAATTATGACGGGGATGATTACCGCCTATCAGGGGAGTGTAAAGGTGGACGGTATGGAATGCAGAAAAAGGACGCCGGCCTTTTATGAAGAAATCGGAGTGGATTTTGAGTTCCCTGCCCTGTATGAAAAACTCACGGCAAAGCAGAACCTTCTTTATTTTGCCTCCCTGTACCGTAAACCCTGCCTGCCGCCGGAGGACAGCCTGGAAAGAGCGGGGCTTGAGAGGGACGCGGATAAAAAGGTTTCCTGCTTTTCCAAAGGTATGCGTTCCCGGCTGGCTTTTCTCAGGGCCTTACAGCACGATCCCCGTTTTTTGTTTCTGGATGAACCCACCAGCGGGCTGGATCCCTCAAACAGCCGTGTGATGAAGAATATGATTCTGGAAGAAAAGAAAAAAGGGAAAACCATTCTTCTTACCACCCATAACATGCATGACGCCGCCGAACTTTGCGATCGGGTGGCTTTTATTGTAAACGGGGCGGTACGGGCGCTGGACAGCCCCCATAATCTGGTCATGCAGAAAGGGGCGGCCCGCCTTGTGTATACGTATCGCAGGGAAGAGGACGGCAGGGAAGAGAAAAGGGAATGCCCGCTTTCGGAAACTGGAAGTGACCTGTTTCTGCAAAACCTGCTCAGGGAAAACAGACTGACCTCTCTGCACACGAGCGAGCCGGATCTGAATGATATTTTTCTTGAGGTTACGGGGAGGGCGCTGATATGAGACTGCTTCGTTTGCTTGCCGGGGATATCCGGTTTCAGGCGGTTTATGGCTTCTGGTTTTTATATAGTATTTTAACCCTGCTTTACCTGCTTTTGCTGTCTGTATTGCCCGGGGAATGGAGGGAGGCCGCAGCCGCCGTGCTCATATTTTCCGATCCTGCGGCTATGGGCCTGTTTTTCATGGGAGCCTGCATCCTGCTGGAGAAAAGCCAGCGTGTGCTGCAGGTGATAGCAGTATCACCGGTAACTGTCCGGGAATATATGCTGTCCAAGGCGGCGTCTTTTGCCGGTATTTCCCTTGTTGTGGCGGCCGTTTTGGCGCTCGGTGCGGGCTATGGGCAAGAAAGGCTGCCCCTGGTGCTTGGGGGAACCTTATATGGCTCCCTGTTGTTTTCCCTGCTGGGGATGGCGGCTGCTTCCGGGATTAACAGTATCAACCAATATCTTCTTATTACAGTTCCGATAGAAATGATTCTGTTTATCCCCCTGATTCTCTTTTTACTGGGAAGAGAAGGAATACTGGCTTTTTTTCCCACAGTGATATGTATGAAAATGCTGCTGGGGATCCCGCAGAACGGCGCTGCCGTCTGGCTTGCGGCGGGAACGTCCCTGCTGCTTTGTGCATGGGCGGCCTGGCTTTGTATGGAGAAAATGTGGAAACGGTTGGGAGGAGTGAAATTATGAGGGCACAGAAAGCCGCTTTTTTACAGATGATCAAAAGTATTGGGAGAGATGGGATGCTGCTTTGCGCCTGCCTTCTACCGATATTGTGCGGAATCCTTTTTAAAGGGGGTGTGCCGCTTCTGGAAGAAATGCTTTGCGGATATTTTAATAAGAAGGTAGTGCTTGTTCCTTATTACAGGCTGATTGATATCGGATATTCCCTGCTGGCCCCGGCAATGTTCTGTTTCGTATCTGCAATGGTGGTGCTGGAGGAGCGGGACGAAGGGCTTGCTTCCTATTCTGCGATAACACCTCTTGGAAAAAAAGGGTATCTGCTATCCAGGCTGGGAATTCCCGCCGTATGCGCTACAGTGCTTACCGGCCTTTTGCTCCTTCCGTTTTCTGTAAGCAGGCTGCAGATGGGGACAATTGCAGGCCTGACGGTATCCGGCGGAGGCTTCGGCCTGGTATATGCGCTGTTGATTATCCGGTTTTCCGAAAACAGGCTGGAGGGGATGGCGGCGGCAAAACTGGCCTCCCTGACCATGCTGCCGGCTTTTTGTCCCTTTTTTATCCGGGGAGGGGCGGAATATTTCCTGTGGCTGTTCCCCGCATGGTGGGGCGGTGCGGCGGTGGCCCGGAACCAGCCGCTGCTGGGTGCGGCCGGTGTCTTATGCGGGCTGGCCTGGATCTGGGGTCTGGGAAAAAAGAGAGATAAGGCCGGCGGAAGCTTTTCTTCCCTGTAAAGAAGGAGTATACTGGAAGGGAAGAAATTGACAGATCGCATAGCTGCGTTGCAGCAAAAACGGAGGGACAGCGTATGGGAGAACTCAGCAAGCTTCCGAATATTGGAAAAACTGTGGAAGAACAGTTAAACCAGGTGGGGATTTATACCAGCCGGCAGCTGGCCGGCCTGGGAAGCAGGCGGGCCTGGCTGATGATACAGAATATTGATGAATCCGCATGTATCCACAGGCTTCTGGCTTTGGAAGGGGCCATCCGGAATGTGAAAAAAACGGAACTGCCGGAGGATGTGAAAAAAGAATTGAAAGAATTTTATCAGGAACATAAGCTGCCGCTTCCATAACTTTCCACGATCAGAATGCTGTTTTTTATATTATTATAGGTTTGTAACATAAATGTAACAAATTTGTAATAATTGTAAAGGAGACAGCAATGAAAAAACTTACATTACTTACAGCAGGAGCAATTACCGTATCCGCATTGGGAATGGCGGCCGGCATCGGGCCGAATACAGTTCTTACCGCTGAAGCTGCCGGAAGCAGCCAGGGGAATTATAAAAATGTTGTGGTGGTCAATGGGAACTCCATTGGTGAAATAAAAGATAAGCTGGAAAATATGGGGAATTCTTTTGGGTCCATTCAGTGGGGAGACTGTCCGGTAGTAATACCTCCCTGCGATACCCTGCCGGATGACAACCAGGGAGGCGGAAAGCCTGATACCGGCCTGCCTGATACGGACAAACCGGATACAGACAAGCCCGGCACAGACAAACCGGATACGGATAATCCCGGTACAGACAAGCCTGACACGGACAAACCGGATACGGATAAGCCGGATGCAGACAAACCTGGCCAGAAGCCGGATGAGAATAATCCGGATCAGAACAATCCGGGCGGTTCGGAAGAGAATAAACCGGGAGACAATGACAGTCAGCTTTCCTTTGCGGCCCAGGTAGCAAAGCTGGTGAATGAGGAGCGTGCCAAAGTTGGACTTTCCGCCCTTCAGGTAAACCAGAACGTTCAGGCCGCAGCCCAGGTCAGAGCGGTGGAAATCAAGACCTCTTTTGCCCATACAAGACCGGACGGAAGCAATTTCAGCACCGCGTTAAAGGAGCAGGGCGTCAACTATAATGGTTCCGGAGAAAATATAGCATGGGGACAGAAAACGCCGGAGCAGGTTATGGAAAGCTGGATGAACAGCGCCGGGCACAGGGCCAATATCTTAAATGAAAAGTTCACATCCATTGGAGTGGGCTATTACCAGGATGGGAACGGCGTGAATTATTGGACACAGCTCTTTACCTATTAAAAGAATTTGGCGGTTGCGCTCCGCGAGCTATGCCTATATTCATAACAACGGATGCCATGCTCCGCGGGCCATCCTTAAGTTTAAGAAGAATCAGCCTCAGAGGTATCTGAGGCTGATTCTTTCTGTATAGAGGAAACGTAACAGTTCAGACTTGTCTGAACTGTTATAAGGATACAGAAAACGTTGCAGTACGGTATGGCAGCAGGTTTGTGCCTCAGAGAATGGGCCTGCGGCTGCGGCCGATCTCATCTCCCAGGGGGAGATCTTCATACCCCGGACGTGAATAGGTCTGTCCCGGCGCAGAGGTGCTTGGGCAGGAAACAGGACGGAAAGAAAAATAAGCATGGAGGAAGCACAGGATTCCGCCCAGAAGCAGTACAAGAAAGAAAAAACAAATAGCTATGCCGAGCGCAAACAGCACTCCGTTAAAGACAGGGCTTAAGGATGTAAGAAATGCGGCCAGAATCAGGCAGGTGCCGCCGGTGGTGGCAAGATTGCCGCAGCAGGAATAAGCCTCCCTCAGCCGCGGTTCGTTTTTGGCAGACAGTGAGCCTATCAGCAGGGAAACAAGCATAGCACCGGCGAACAGGATAAGCAGGATGAAAAACGGGGATGAAGTATCCAGTGACAGCAGACCATTTGCAAACAGCGTAAAAATGGTAAAAGCCAGCAGCATACCGATAACAATGGTGATGATGCAGAACTTAGTGGCATTTTTCATAGGTATCCCTCCTTTCGTTAGAGATATATTGACGGGAAATGAAAGCTCCTAAGATTATGATATGCCGGAGACGAAAAGGTGTGGCTTGTGGATGTGGGAATAACTCAAACTTTACAGATAGCGGGGAGGATAGAAAACGACGCCAAAAAAAGGGGAAAAAGGAAAAATTTTACAAAAGGCATGTTTTGCAATGAAAAGTAACGGTTTTTGTAACATGCGGAATAGTAAAATTAATTCAATGGTTCAATCCCGGATAATGGAAAAGGGAAATGAGGAAGGAGTAGTTCATGAGACATTCTAATAGGAGCGGACGGGGAAAGAAAGTACTGGCGGCATTTTTAGTGGCGGCAATGATAACCGGAAATACATTGACCGTTTTGGCTGAGGATGTAAGCGGTAATACTGTAGAAACCGTTGAAGAAAAGACGGAAGAGACAAGCGGAGAAAACACAAGCGGGGAAAACACAGACAAAGAGAATACAGATAAAGAGAATGCCGGGGAGGCTTCGGAAGAGGAAAGCCACACCCGTGAGAGCGAGGAAGGATCCACAGAGAGTAAAGAGGGAGAGACGGAAGCTGTCTCTGAAACAGAGTCCACGGACGAAACACAGACAGAGTCCGGTCTGGAGCAGGATACAGAAACAGAGGATCCTGAGACGGAGGTCGAAACAGAGACCGAAACAGGAACGGGCAGTGTCTCCGGTAACAGTGTTTCCGGCAACGATATTACGGAAGAAGCAGGTTTTGCATTAACATATACATATGATGAAAAGGCTGTTTCTGTAGAAGGCCCGGTACGTGTGGAAAAAGAGGAAACCTTTTCCTTCCGGGTAACCGTAAAGGAAGGCTATACCCTGCTTGAGGTGACCTGCGGCGGGGAAGTGCTGTCAGCAGAGGAACCGGAAGCTGAAGAACCATATATTTTTCCTTATACCTGTGATATGGTTACAGAGGATACGGAAATTGTAATAAGGACGGAAAAACAAGCCGGGGAAGAGCAGATTTTTGAGAAAAAGGATGTTGCTGTGGGAAACGGCAGGGCAACAATTACCATAAAAGCAGCGGCGGATGATGAAAACCTGAAGGGCGCTGAGCTGGTGGCTGATAAGGAAGCTGCGGATACCGGTCTGCTGGAAGAATATGCACAGAAAAATGGAATGACATATCTGAGCCATATGGATTTCGGCCTTCATTTTGAAAAGAAAGGGGAGGACGGGACGGCAGAAGTGGTACAGCCCTCCAAGCAGGTAAAGGTTATCATTACATTTACGGAAGCGCCCGCCTTTGACGGCGGCGTACAGAAGGCAGAGCTGCTTCATGTATCCGCCGGAGACGGAAAGCAGGAAAAGGTGGAAAAAGCGGCGGATCTTTATGAAATGCCGAAGGCAGAATACAGGAGTGCAAGGAGCGCGGAAACAAACGCAGTGCAGAAAGAAATATCCTTTGAAACCGATAGTTTCAGCCCGTTCCCGATTGTCCTTCTTTCCTCCGGGAATATCTATACCCCTCTTTCCTGGGCAAATAAAGGGACCTACAGCTATACCTCCGGTAACAGTAAGTGGAAGGCTAATCCGGTAGATATTACAGAATCCACTACAGACGGGATTCTTGTTGATGTATCGCATGTATCAGATGAAGGCTATATAAAATATACGATACCGGATGGTTTTAATAAAAAAGAGATCAATATAAATGCAATTAATGACTTAAATACACTTCTTAACGGGACATATATGCCAGGATGCAAGGTGAACTTCAAGATCAAGTTGGTAAATAATTCCGGTACAGATTATTCTTATGTAAATAATTCATTTTATATTGCATCTGAAAGTTTGGCCGCACAATATGAAGAAACGGATGAAAAATATAGCTATACCTGGAATTATGCTACATCAAAACCGGATATTGTAATAGGATGGGTAGACGGGGCAATAGGGTTTGACGGTTCTCCATTACTTGTACTCAGTAATACGGCTTGGTCGCCAAACCGTACGTCTAATAAAGCTCTCCTTTTTCTTTTGAGTGAATATGCAGAAGAAAGGGACCTGGAAAAGTTTAATGATAAAGGTGCACCTCTTAAAGATTTACCGTATAGTGTGGCTAATAGTAGGTATTTGACGGATGGTTATTTAGATGGGGTGCTGAAGAGAGCAGGATATGAAGGGATAAAAGAATTAAACCATTACTATTTAGATTATTATAACCGGCACTATGGTACAAATGCGGCGTCTCTTGAGGAACTTCCTTTAGAAGCATTGGTATCAGGCTCTAATAAGGCGGGGATTTTTGGTGGGAACCGCTTCAAAATGCGGGAGACAAATCCGGAGGTTGCGGAATGCGGCTATAATTTCTTCTATAATTATTGTCTTAGTTTGCTTCCGGATGGAGTTTCTCAAGCAGAGAGCAGAAATTATTCGATTGGTAATTGGATGCGTGGGGAAACCGGATATGAAGAGACGGTCAGGGCGTCATTTGCTGGTTTTAACAACGGTACGGAAGTGGAACTGCTTGGTCTGAATATGATGATAGATGGGCCATATACAGCTAATGTGTATATGGATATGAATTTTGGCTGGTCGCTCGGCTTAAAATTAACCAGTAATGAACAGACGACCCCTCCCACACCGCCTACCCCTCCCACTCCGGAGGAACCTACACCCGGTAATCCGACACCGACACCGGATACACCTGCCCCCGTGGCAACGACCGCAGTGCTGGGGATAAGCGCAGCGCCTGATGTAGCGGTGCTGGGAGAGGCATTTCCCCCTCAGTCAGGGGTGCTTGGGGAAAGCAAAGGCCCCGGAACCGGGGACAGTTCGCCTGTCATCGCCTGGAGTCTGGCCGCCCTGGGAGCGGCTGTCTGTCTGGCCGGCTTTGCCGTAAAGAAAAAGAAGAAAAAGCAGAAATAAAATAAATAAGCAGAAAAGAAAGCCGTCTCGGTAAGAGGCGGCTTTCTGTTACATATGGAGGAATCCGGGAGAGGGAACGTTGTTAAATCCGTAAATTTACATCTTCAAACACTTTGCCGGCATTGCTTCCGAGAGATGGCAGCACACCCCGGTCCTGCAGGGGGGAATGCCCCAGTATTTTGGTATAAGCCCGGTAAAAGGAAGAGTAATCCCCGAAGCCTGCTTCTGCCGCAGCCTGCTGTGCGCTGCTTCCCTCAATCAGAAGCTGCTGGGCCAGGGTCACCCTTTTATGAAGAAGATAATCAAATACCGTGGTTCCGGTAGCCTTCCGGAAAACCTTATTCATATGATGCTTGCTGAGAAAAAATCGTTCCGAAAGCTGATCCAGTGTGATTGTTTCCTTCAGATGCCGGTTCAGGTACAGCAGGATACCGGTGATGGGATCCGGGGATGGCGGCCGCAGACCGGTTCCCGTAGCATCGGACATGGAAACGATGCGCGCAAGCAATGCCTCCACACATACCGGCAGCAGCTGTTCCTGCAGGGCGGTATCCTTCAGGGCACAGTCCTCCAGCGCGTCAAAATAAGCGGGTATTCCAAATTGCTCCACCTGTTCATAATAAATTTTTTTCCCTGTCTGTTTTTCGAATGCCGGAAAGGCGGACAGAAGGAAAACACGCCGTTCCACAGACAGGATATCCGGATGGAAATGAATGGAAAAACGTTTGTAAGGCCTGCTGCCATTGATTTTTACCCCATGGAATACATTGGGGGACAAAAGCAGGAGGCTGTTGGGAGTAGGCTTATATTGCATGCCTTCCACGAGATAATCCACATCCCCGTCCAGAAAAAAATAAACCTCATAAAAATTATGGCAGTGCAGGGCGTATTCCTCCGTGGGGGTTTCACTTTCGTTATAGCCGAAGCGCACCTGCTCCTTATTGACATAGGCTTGTCTGTTCATGATGTCCGGTACTCCTTGCCGATTTCTTTTGTATTCCTTTCCCTCACAGAAACAGCATAGCTCAGCACCGCTATATTTGCAATAAGAAAGTACTTCTGTGCAATGGCTTTTTTTCCCTGCTCCGGCTATAGTAATGGAAGCGTAGCATTCCATGGAAGTATAGCATTCCATGGAAGCAGGGCTATCTGCTTTCAGGGCGGAAAAAGCCTAAATCAGTATCATAAAACCGAAAAGAGAGGGATAAAAAACATGAGGACAGGAGCGCAGGCTTATACGGTAAGGGCCTATACCCAGAATGAGAAGGATTTTTCCTTTACCATGAAGAAAATTGCAGATATGGGCTATCAAACAGTGCAGATTTCCGCAATAGGGAAGGATATCAGGCCGGAACGGGTCAGGGAGATCTGTGGTGAGGCAGGGCTGGAGATTGTCCTGACACACAGTGATGCCAACCGCATCCTTTACGATACGGAAAACCTGATCCGGGAGCACGATATCCTGGGCTGCAAGTACATAGGCCTTGGCGCCATGCCGGACAAATACCGCACCAAGGAGTGGATCACCCACTTTATGGACGACTACCGGGAGCCTGCAAAGAAAATAGCGGCTGCAGGAAAGCTTCTCATGTATCATAACCATAATTTTGAATTCCAGAAGCTGCCGGGCTGCCCGGAAAATGGGGCGGACAGGCCGAAACGGATCATGGAATTTTTGATGGAAGGGTTTGGCGCCGAAGAAATGGGCTTTACGCTGGATACCTATTGGGTTGCTGCCGCTGGCTGTGATGTGTGCCAGTGGATCACGCTGCTGAAAGACAGGATCCCCTGTGTCCATCTGAAGGATATGTCGGTGGAAGGTTTCAGCCAGCTGATGGCGCCGGTAATGGAAGGAAATCTGAATTTCCCCGCCATACTGAAGGCACTGGAAAATACAAGCTGCCAATATATCCTGGTGGAGCAGGATACCTGCCAGGGAAGCCCATTTGACTGTCTGAAAACAAGCTACGATAACCTGGCGGCAGCGGGCTACCGGTAAAAAGGGGCCATCCGCAGGAAAGCAGCGGAAATAAAGGAGATTAGGAGCTTTTTATGGAAAAGGTGAGATTAGGAATTATAGGAATCGGTAATATGGGAAGCGGCCACTGCGGTACGATTCTGGAAGGAAAGGTGCCGGATATGGAGCTTGCGGCCGTGGCGGATCTGCGGGAAAGCAGAAGGGACTGGGCCAGGGAAAACCTTCCTGAATGCGTGCGTATATTTGAAAATGGAGATGAACTGATAGCTTCCGGCTGCTGTGATGCGGTTCTGGTGGCTACGCCCCATTATGATCATCCCAGGCTTGTTATGGAAGCCTTTGCCCACGGGCTTCATGCCCTCTGTGAGAAGCCTGCCGGGGTTTATACCAGACAGGTCAGGGAAATGAATGAAGCGGCATCCCGGTCGGATAAGGTGTTCGCCATGATGTTCAACCAACGTACCAACCACGTATACCGTAAAATGTATGATATTGTACATAGCGGTGAATATGGCAAAATAAAGAGAGTCAACTGGATCGTAACCGACTGGTACCGGACCCAGGCATATTATAACTCAGGCGGCTGGCGTGCTACCTGGGCAGGGGAAGGCGGCGGGGTGCTGCTCAACCAGTGCCCGCACAACCTGGATCTTTTACAGTGGATTTGCGGAATGCCTTCCAGGGTGCAGGCTTTCTGCCATATCGGAAAGTGGCATGACGTGGAAATTGAAGATGATGTTACAGCATATCTGGAGTTCCCCGGCGGAGCGACCGGCGTATTTGTGACAACCACGGGAGATGCGCCCGGCACCAACCGTTTTGAAGTGACACTGGAAAGAGGCAGGCTGGTATGTGAAGAGGAAAAGCTTACCTTCTATGAACTGGATGTGAACGAAAGAGAGTACTGCTTTACCGCGACGGAAGGTTTCGCAAAACCCTCCGGCCATTACACTGAGCTTGCTACCGACGGGGAAAATCCGCAGCATGCGGGAGTCCTCCGGGCTTTTGCCGCCAATATATTAAGAGGGGAGCCTCTTGTGGCGAGAGGGGAAGAAGGTATAAACGGGCTCACCCTGTCCAATGCCATGCATTTGTCCAGCTGGCTCGGAAAGATGGTGGAAATTCCTTTTGATGAAGATCTGTTCCTGGAAAAACTGAACGAGCTGCGCGCCAATTCCCGGATAAAGGATAACGTGCAGGAGGTAACCTTCAGTACGGCAGGAAGTTACGGTTCAAAAGTAAAGTAAATTCCATGCCCGGTCCGCCGGGCAACGCCATGAATGAAAGCAGCCGGGCCGAATGGCCATCAATACTGTGGAAGCCGGGCTTCCGCAGTCAAAGCCTGAAATCAAGGGCAGGAGGGGCATCGTATGAAAGCAGCGATTGTTGGATGCGGCAGCATAGCATCCGTACATGCCGCAAGCATAAGCCAGCTGACGGGCAGCGAACTGGTAGCATTTGCGGATAATAAAAAGAATAGGGCGGCGGATTTTGCCGCCCGCTATGGAGGGAAGGCATACGGCAGCCTGGAGGATATGCTGGAACAGGAAAAACCGGATGTCCTGCATATCTGTACGCCGCATTATCTTCATGTGCCGATGGCGGTTTACGGACTTTCTCACGGAGTCCATGTCTTTATGGAGAAGCCTCCCGTTATTTCCCGGCAGCAGCTGGGAGAGCTGGAACAGGCCTCTGCACAGTCGGACAAAAAGCTGGGTTTTTGTTTCCAGAACCGTTATAATCCAAGCGTCATAGAGGTGAAGGAACTGCTTGCCTCCGGGAAAGCCGGAAAAATACGGGGGGCAAGAGGAATCGTTACCTGGAGCCGGGGAAAAGAATATTATACCGAAAGCGGCTGGCGGGGGAGTCTTGCCACAGAGGGCGGCGGGGCGCTGATCAACCAGTCCGTACATACCATGGATTTGCTGGCTTATTTTCTGGGAACGCCGCTGTGGGTGGAAGCCGGGATACAGAACCATCATCTGAAGGGGATTATTGAGGTGGAGGATACGATGGAGGCCTATATCCGCTTTGCGGACAGTTCCGCGTGCTTCTATGCCACCACGGCTTATTGCGATGATGTGCCGCCTCTGATAGAAATTGCCTGCGAAGACAGGACAATCCGTATAGAAGACCTGGAGGTGACCTATTATTTCAGGGACGGACATGTGGAAAAGCCTGTTGTAGGTAAAAAAGGAGACGGGCATTCCACGGAATGCTTGGGAAAGAGCTACTGGGGCTGCGGCCATAAGGACTGTATCGCCGATTTTTACCGGTGTATCAGGGAAGGACAGCGGTTTCCACAGGATCTGGATGGAATGAAGGAAACCATCCTTCTCATGCTGGGAGCCTATGAATCGGCAAGAGGTGCAGGTGTGGTGGAGATCGTCAGATAAGCGACGGAGTAAAGGAAGGATTGGGATTGGATATGGAAAGGAAGATTTTAACGAATTGTCCTGTCAGCTGTTTTGCGGACGAGATTGATCCGTCAGTGGATAAACAGACGGCCCTGCTTAAGGAGCTTGGGATCGGCTGGATTGAATTCCGCAGCGGTGACGGCAAAGGGGTGGCGGATTATACGGAAAAAGAAGCGGAAGCATTGATGCGCCGGCTGTCTGCGGATGGCATCCGTATATCCGCAGTGGGTTCCCCGATAGGGAAAATAGATATTACGGCGGATTTTGCGCCTCACTTTGAAACCTACCGGCACGTTGTGGAACTGGCAGGTATTTGGGATACCTCATTTATCCGTATGTTCAGTTTTTTTATCCCCCAGGGACAGGAGCCGGGCAGCTTCCGGGATGAGGTAATGCGCAGGATGGACCGCATGGTGGAATATGCGGCCCGAAGAAATGTGGTACTCCTTCACGAGAATGAAAAGGATATATACGGGGATACGGCGGAAAGATGTCTGGAACTGATGAAGGCTTTTTACGGTGAACATTTCCGCTGTACCTTTGACTTCGCTAACTTTGTACAGTGCGGGCAAAATACGCTGGAAGCTTATGACATGCTGCGCCCTTATATTTCCTATATCCATATTAAGGACGCCCTCTGGGAAAGCGGGGATGTGGTTCCGGCAGGAGAAGGGGATGGAAATGTGGCGGAAATCCTTTCGAGGCTGGATCGGGAAGGATATGCCGGCTTCCTGAGTTTGGAGCCGCATCTGGCTGATTTTGCAGGACTGAAGGCTCTGGAAAAGGAAGCAAAGGAAAGAGGACGTACAGACGGAGAGTCGGCATTCTGTACCGCTTATCAGGCTCTTATCAAGCTTTTGGGCTGAGACGGCTTCTGATAATGACAGGGATATGACAGGGAAAGGCATCTGCGCCTATGGTAGGTAAACCATAGGCGTTTTTTTCGGGTTATAGCCGCTCCTTTCGATTATCTGTGTCGGTAGTTGTCCCGGACGGAAGGAAGGAGGGAATTATGTTACTGTTCACTCAGTACTGTGCATTTACTGCACAGTACGTGAGAAAGTGATTCAAGAGTGCATAAACACAAACGCCGCAGGCGATTTTAAATGGATTTATGCAGGTTGCTGGTCACGGAGTTAACAGTAACGGAATTATAACCTGAAAGGGAACGTGTTCAGAAATAGATTGACATCAGAGAATGGAGACTCTATAATATAAATGAACATGTTCACTTAAGGCGATCGCGGAAAGAAAGGATGCCAATATGCGGAGGAAGGATGATACCCTGCGGGATACTTTGCTTGCGTATGCGCGTGAGCTTGCGGATACAGACGGGCCGGAAGCGGTCAATATCCGTTCTATCGCCGGGAAAGCCGGGGTAGCGACAGGCACCGTATACAATTATTTCGCAGGCAAGGACGAAATCCTGCTTGCACTTACGGAAGAATACTGGAAAAATACGCTTTTGGAGATGAAGGAGAAGATAAAGGCAGATAACTTCTGCAAACAGATGGAAGAAATCTATTCCTTTCTGCGCAAGCGTATTGACAGTTCGGCCGGGATGCTCATGCATAGTCTGGGAAACGTAGAAGATGCCGGGCTAATGAGGATGGAATCCATGAAAGCCGTGTTGGAGAAGGGGATTGTCCAAAGACTGGAAGCGGATGATAAGGTGCGTGCGGATATCTGGAACGAAGCCTTTACCAAAGAACGATATGCACGCTTCATCATGATGAATATGATATTGCTTCTGAAGGCGGATATGCAGGATTTTTTATTTTTTCTGGAAATCGTTAAAAAAACCATCTATGAATAAGGAGATTTATTATGGCACAGGCAATTGCAGAGACCGTTTTTGATTGTCTTTATCTAAGCTTTGCTCTGATAGCAGGGCTTACCATGCTGATTAAGGGAAAAGGGCCGTTGGTGAAAAAGGCGGGCCTGATGTCCGCACTGCTCGGAGCTGGGGACGCGTTCCACCTCATTCCCCGTTCCTATGCGCTATGGACTACCGGGCTGGAAGCGAATGCGGCGGCACTTGGTGTGGGGAAACTCATCACCTCGATTACTATGACTGTCTTTTACTTGATTCTGTACTATATCTGGCGGGAACGTTATCAGATAGAGGGCAGAAAAGGGCTTACCGGCACGATGTGGGCGCTTTCTCTTCTCCGGGCCGCCCTTTGCCTCCTTCCCCAGAACCGGTGGCTGGAATACCGCCAGCCTTTGCTATTTGGTATCTTACGTAACATCCCTTTTGCTGTTATGGGCGTTATTATCATTGTTATTTTTGCCAGGGAAGCCGGGAAAGGGAAGGATCCGGTATTCCGTTTTATGCCGCTGGCCGTGGCGCTTTCTTTTGGTTTTTATCTGCCAGTGGTCCTTTTTTCCGGCGTGGCGCCGGCTGTAGGGATGCTGATGATTCCTAAAACATTAGCGTATGTGTGGATTGTATTTATGGGCTGGCAGCTTTACCGGCAGGAAAAAAAATAAGCTATCCAAACTTCGCAGGTGCCAAATGGCCCTCCGTCCGCTGCCAGAGGGCCATTTGGCACCTGCGAAGTTGGATAAGCTATACGAAAGAAGGGGCGGATATGAGTAAAAAATATGCGGATACGGCACTTATTTATGCACTTACTGCATTGGTTTCCGGTGTGTTTTACCGGGAGTTCACTAAATTCAACGGTTTTACCGGCAGGACGAACCTGGCATTTATGCATACCCATTATTTCCTTTTGGGGATGTTTTTCTTCCTGGCCCTCCTGCTGTTGGAGAAAAATTTCCTGTTTTCGGATGGAAAACGGACGAAAAGGGCGCTGCTTTTATACCATGTCGGATTGAATATTACCGGTGCAGGCTTTCTTTTAAGAGGGCTGACACAGGTATGGGGCATGGCATTAAGCAGGGGAATGGATGCTTCCATAGCAGGGATAGCAGGAATTGGACACATTCTTCTTGGTATCGGGCTGGTACTTCTTTTGCTGCAAATCAGGAAGAAGGCAGCATAATCAGGCGGCTGAAAGGTTTGCGGCAAAGCTGATTCTGGGAAAGATAAAATATAAATCCTGGAATTGTGTTAGTTTTTCATATTTTTATGCAAGAAATCCCTTCGTTTCCATGCTATTCTTTAAAAAGCAGGAAATGGAGGGATTTTACGATGATTAGAAAATGGTGGCATGACAAAGTGGCATATCAGATTTACCCCAAGAGCTTTCTGGATACGGACGGTGACGGCATCGGGGATCTGCGCGGCGTGATCCGCAAGCTGGATTATCTGAAAGGGCTGGGAGTGGACATTATATGGCTTTCCCCTGTGTACCGGTCCCCTTTTGTGGATCAGGGCTATGATATATCGGATTATTATGCAATTGCGCCGGAATTCGGTACAATGGAGGATTTCGATGAACTGCTGGCGGAAGCGAAAAAGAGGGACATGTATCTTATTATGGACCTGGTGATTAACCATTGCTCCGACCAGCATGAATGGTTCCGCAGGGCGTTGGCGGATCCGGATGGCGAATATGCGGATTATTTCTATTTTCGAAAGGGAAAGGACGGGAAGGCTCCCAGCAATTACCGTTCCTATTTTGGAGGGAGTACCTGGGAGCCGGTGCCGGGAACGGATCAATATTATCTGCATATGTTCGCAAAGGAACAGCCGGATTTGAACTGGAATAACCCCAGGCTTAAGAAAGAACTTTTTGATATGGTGAACTGGTGGCTGGAAAAAGGAGTTGCCGGCTTCCGGATAGATGCGATAATTAATATTAAAAAAGACACGGCATTTCCGGATTATCCCGCGGACGGCACAGACGGCCTTGTGAGCTGCACCAGGATGGTGGAAGAGGTTGACGGCGTCGGGGAACTTCTGGAAGAACTGAAAAAGGAAACCTTTGAAAAATACGGGGCCTTCACGGTTGCGGAAGTATTTAATATGAAGGAAGACGAACTGCGGGAATTTATCGGGGATAACGGCCATTTTTCCACGATGTTCGATTTCTCGGCAGCCGTGCTTTCCGGCGGGGAAAAAGGCTGGCATACAGCCGGAGAGATATCCTTTGAGGAATGGCGGTCGGCCCTCTTTGCATCGCAGATGGAAGGGCAGAAGGTCGGTTTTAAGGCCAATATTATAGAAAACCATGACGAACCCAGAGGGGCGTCCCGCTATCTGCCGGATCATGCCCGGAATACGCGGGGGATCCAGATGCTGGGGACCACCAGCGTGCTGCTTCGGGGAATCCCCTTCCTTTATCAGGGACAGGAGCTGGGAATGACAAACTGTCTGTTCGACAGCATAGAAGAATATGATGATATCAGTACGAAGGATCAGTATAAGGTGGCGCTGGAGGCGGGGCTTACGGAAGCGGATGCCCTGAAGGCGGTAGCGCGCTTCAGCAGGGACAACAGCCGGACCCCCATGCAGTGGAGCGATGAAGAAAACGCAGGCTTTACCTGCGGTAAGCCATGGCTGAAGGTGAATCCCAACTATACACAGGTCAACGCCGCCAGGGAAGAGAAAGACAAGGATTCGGTGCTTCATTATTACAGACAGCTGCTTGCTTTACGCAAATCGGATGCTTACAGAGAGACTTTTACGTACGGCGAATTCCGTCCGGCTTTTGAGAAGGAGAAAGATATCTTTGCTTTTTACCGTATTACACCGGAGCAGAAAATTCTGGTTGCGGCTAATTATGGAACCGTTGAGCGGAAATTGGTGCTGCCTTCCGGGATAAAGAAGCAGTTGTTATGCAACAATGGCAGGATAAATGCGGCGGGCAGCAGGATAGGTCTGGGCAGCTGTGATGCTATTGTTTTGGAACTGGATTGTTAGTTACTGTTCCCTCCGTGACCAATAACGATTGATAACCGCTTGTCAAACGGCTCCCTTCCTTTTCGTTGACACCGTCCTGTCCGGGAAGTAAACTGGAAAAAGGAGTGGAATATTTTTCCGGAGAGGAGCCGCAATGAAATTTATTCGATATGAAAAGGCCGGAAAGGCCGAAATAGGCATTTTCAATCAGGCAGAAAATGGGATCCTGCCCTTGTCCCGGATTTTTCCGGGTTTTGGGATCTTTATCATGCAGCAGGTAATAGAAGGCGTGGGAGAAAACGAAGAGCATCAGCTGCGGCAGGCATATTGCGGGGAGACGGACTGCCCTGTACTCCCTGTGGGAGAGGTGAAGCTGCTGGCGCCGATAGAAAGGCCCGTCCATGATATTCTTTGTGTGGGAGTGAACTACCAGGATCACAGGGAAGAAGCGGCGGAGGCCCTGTCTGCTTTCCAGGCAGGTCCGGAAACCGTTTATTTTACCAAACGCGCGATCCGTATTCTGGGAAGCGGGGAGGCCATAAAAGCGAGGACGGATTTGGACGAGCAGCTGGATTATGAGGTGGAGCTGGCTGTGATTATCGGAAAGGAAGGAAAGGATATACCCGCCGATAAGGCGGAGGAATATATTTTCGGCTACTCTGTCTTTAACGATATCTCCTCCAGAAGGATTCAGAACCGCCACGGACAGTGGTTCAAGGGCAAAAGCCTGGATACTTACACCGCAATGGGCCCGGTGGTTCTGCATAAGTCCGCCCTGCCTTTTCCCGTGGAGGCAGATGTGAAAAGCTTTGTGAACGGGGAAAAACGGCAGGATTCCAATACCCGGTTTTTCCTTGCGGATATTCCCCAAATAATCGAAGATTTGTCAAAGGGCATGACTTTGGAACCGGGGGATATCATCGCCACAGGAACGCCTGCGGGGGTGGGAATGGGAAGCAATCCGCCCCGCTTTATGAAAAAGGGGGATGAGGTGGTCTGCGAGATACCGCAGATAGGAAGGCTTATTAACCGGGTGGAGTGAAAAACAGGTGCACAGGCATCCGAAAGGAAGGTGCGATATCGCATGCAGCAGGGAGAGCGGGTATTACCAGAAAAATGCCTGCTCCCCCTGTTTCATTTCATCCAGGTGCCCGTAAGCTTTCCTGTATTTACCGGGAGTGATGCCGGTCAGCCGTTTGAATACCTTGGTAAAATAAAATTTATCCTGAAAGCCGGTGCCGGAGGCGATTTGTTCCAGCGGACTGTCCGTGTGGGCGAGCAGGTGTTTGGCATTGCGGATCCGGATGCCGGTCAGGTATTCCCGCACGGTAAAGCCGGTCTGTTCCCGGAAAAGCCGACCGAAATATTTAGGGGAAAGGCCGGAGTGGGCGGCTAAAAGGGGGAGGGAAATATCCTCCGTATAGTATTCCTGGATATAATTGACGGCCTCACTGATGGTTTTCTGATGGAACAGCCCGCAGGAATCCCTGGACGGTGAGGTGAGGCCGCAGACTTCGGCGGCCAGCTGGAGGAAAAGGGCGCGTTCCCGCAGCCTTGCGCCGATGCCCAGCTGGGAATAGCTTTGGTACAGTTCTTTAAAGAGGGGAGCTGTAGTATCGTAATCCAGCCCGGTGATCAGGGGAGGAAACAGGGCGGGATCCACTTCCGGGTTCGGCCGCTCCAGCAGCCGTTCTTCCTTTATGGGAGGAAGTGTATTTTGGGACAGGTTATTTGTCTCAAAGGTTTTCCCGGACAGGGGATCGGGTGCTTCTGCGTGGGCAGGCAGGTTTTCCTTGTGCAGATATACCTGCTCCGCGCGGAAATCATACCGGGCTTCCGGGGAAATCCAGTCGAAGTGGACGCAGTGTACCCGGAAGGTTTTCCCTTCCGGTACAATCATTGTGTTGTGAAGGCGGGGGCATATATAGAACAGCTCCCCTTTTTTAACCGTGTAGGTTTCCCCTGCGTATAGAAAACATGCCTCCCCGCTGAGGCAGTAAATAAATTCATGATCATAAATGATACGTTCCGGAAGAAGCGTACCTCCGTCGAAAATCTTATAATTCACATATCTAACATAAGGGGCGATCCGGTCCAGGGCGATTATATTTTTGGTTTCCTTTTCTGTTCCCATAGCTGTCCTTGTCCTTTCAGGAGAAAATAATGGCTTTTATTTTTTATGTAATTTAGTGTTCCAAATTACAATTTTGTTCCTTCTTCCCATTTACTTTTTCTGTATATTTCCTATGATAATCTTACAGAATCTGAAAGCAGAATGCAATGTGAAATTGCCGCTTTATGGGAAGAAAAGGAGAAGGGAAGGAAAGAAATGTATCAGAAAAGCAAAGAAAAAAGCCTGAGCAGGGAATTGTTCCAAAATCCAACAAATGAATACCGCGGGGCACCGTTCTGGGCATGGAACCAGGCGTTATCCCCGGAAGTGCTGGTAAGGCATATTGATTATTTTAAAGAAATGGGAATCGGGGGATTCCATATGCATTGCCGTACCGGCCTGGATACGCCTTATATGGGAGAAGAATATAAGGAATGTGTCCGTGCCTGTGTGGATAAGGCGAAGGCGGAGGGCATGTATGCCTATCTGTATGATGAGGATCGCTGGCCCTCCGGGGCAGCGGGCGGAAAGGTGACGAAGGACGTGGAATACCGCAGCCGGTATCTGGTGTTCACACCGGTTTCCAACGAAGACCGCCAAAATAAGGATTTGGGTTTTGATTCCTCCAGCAAGGCTGCCGTTCAGGGGAACGGAACGCTTCTGGCCCGTTATGACATCACCCTGGAAAACGGCTGCCTGAAGGAATACCGCCGTCTGGCGGACGGGGAACAGGGAGAGAACATATGGTTCCTGTATGAGGAAATCGCACGGGAAAGCCCATGGTATAACAACGAAACCTACGTGGATACGCTTAATCCCAAAGCTATTGAGCGGTTTATTGAAGAAACCCACGAGCAGTATCTGGGCTGTGTGGGAGAGGAATTCGGAAAGACCGTTCCGTCTATTTTTACGGATGAACCGCAGTTTTCCCATAAGACCACACTGAGCTTTGCGGAATCCGGGGAGGATGTGATCCTTCCCTATACGGACAGCCTGCCGGAAGGCTATAAAGCAGCTTATGGAGAGGATTTCTTTGATACCATACCAGAGCTTATCTGGGAGCTCCCGGAGGAAAAGGTATCGGCGCCCCGTTACCATTATCATGATTTTGTGGCGGAACAGTTTTCCTCCTCCTTCGCGGATACCATTGGAAACTGGTGCAACGATCATGGGATTATGCTCACCGGCCATATGATGGAAGAACCTACGCTCACTTCCCAGACAAACGCTCTGGGTGAGGCAATGCGTTCTTACAGAAGCTTCCAGATGCCGGGGATTGACATGCTCTGTGACTGGAGGGAATATACCACGGCAAAGCAGGCGCAGTCCGCGTCCCATCAGTATGGATGCCCGGGTGTGCTCAGTGAGCTTTACGGGGTGACCAACTGGGATTTTGATTTCCGCGGGCATAAGCTGGCGGGAGACTGGCAGGCCGCACTGGGCGTTACCCTGCGCGTGCATCACCTTTCCTGGGACAGTATGAACGGGGAAGCCAAACGGGATTATCCGGCCTCTATTTTCTACCAGTCCCCCTGGTACAGGGAATATGGGATGATAGAGGATCACTTTGCCA
The DNA here is from genome assembly GCA_022845955.1 of Lachnospiraceae bacterium. Classification (GTDB taxonomy): domain Bacteria; phylum Bacillota; class Clostridia; order Lachnospirales; family Lachnospiraceae; genus Eisenbergiella. The sequence continues at coordinate 4,136,459 of AP025576.1, read as the reverse complement.
GAGTGAATACCGCGCTGACAAGGGGAAAAGCGCATGTGCGCATTGCGGTGGTGCATCCGATTGAAAGCTACTGGCTCCATTACGGGCCGAAGGAACAGACCGCGTTGATTAGGGAGGAGCTGGAAAGCCGGTTCTCCAATGTGACGGAGTGGCTTCTTTTCTCCCAGCTGGATTTTGATTTTGTTGCGGAATCCCTTCTGCCCGCGCAGTATCAGGCGCTGGAGGATGGAAAATTCCACGTGGGAGATATGGGCTATGATGCGGTGGTGGTTCCCGGAAATGAAACGCTGAGAAATACCACGGTTTCCTGTCTGGAGGAATTCCGAAAAAACGGCGGGGATGTCCTCTTTATGGGAGAAGCCCCTTCCCTTGTGGATGCAAGGCCGTCGGAAGCAGGGATGGAACTTTACAGAAAATGCCGACATATCGGCTTCTCCAGGAGCGCACTGGTGAAAGCGCTGGATCCTTACCGGGATGTGGAGCTGCGCACGGAAGCAGGGAATCTTTCGGAACAGCTGATTTACCAGATGCGTGACGACGGGGATACCCGCTGGCTGTTTGTCTGCAACGGCAGAAAAATGAAGAATCCGGATATTCCCAAAAAAGAAAGGATTACTTTCCGGCTGAAAGGAAACTGGAAGGTGGAAGAGTACGATACCATGACAGGGGAAATATATCCGGCAGCCACGGAAAGTAACGGCCACGTCACCAGCTTTTTACATAACATGTATGATCATTCCAGCGTTCTGCTTAAGCTGTCGCCGGCCGAAGGGTGCAAAGAAGCTGCGGAAAACGCCGCAGAAGAGGAATATACGCAGGAAGAAGGGACTCATCTGTCCTCCCGCATGCCTTACCGGCTTTCCGAGCCTAACGTGCTGCTTCTGGACATGGCGGAGTACCGTTTTGACGGAGGCGGATGGCAGGAAAGGGAAGAAATCCTGCGCCTGGATAATGTCTGCCGGGAAACTGCCGGCTATCCTCTGCGTATGGAAGCCTTTGCCCAGCCCTGGACCAGTGAAAAATCCGCGCCTGAGCATATCCTGGAGCTTCGGTTTACCATTGATTCGGAAACAGAGGTGGAGGATGCTTTCCTGGCTCTTGAGGAACCGGATGCCACTTCCATATGGCTGAACGGAACCGAGGTGGAGAAAAAGGACGCGGGCTATTTCGTGGATGAGTGTATCCGTAAAACGGCACTGCCGCACATTCCGGCGGGACGTTCGGAACTTATCCTGAAGATCGCATACTCCAGAAATACCAACGTGGAATGGTATTATCTGCTGGGAAGCTTCGGTGTCAGGGTGACAGGAAGCAAGGCGGTACTGACCCCTCTGCCGGAGCAGATCGCATTTGGCGATTATGTGGATCAGGGCTTCCCCTTCTATGCCGGGAATATGATTTATGAAACGGAATTTACGGCAGAAGAGGCTGGGGAGTATATCCTTGCCGCAGAAAAATTCAGGGCGCCCCTTCTTAAGGTTATGATTGACGGAAAGCAGGCGGGAAGGATTGCCCTGGCTCCTTATCAGGTACCGCTGGGCCGTCTGGAAAAAGGAAAGCATAACATCACCATTATTTCTTATGGCAACCGGGTGAATGCCTTTGGTACGGTGCATGCCTGCAATGAATATGAGCATTGGGTGGGGCCGAATGCCTGGAGAACGTTCGGGGCCGGCTTCAGCTATGAATATCAGCTGAAACGCATGGGCGTGCTGTCGGCACCCAGGATTATCCCGGTAAAACAGGCGGATGCCCTGCATAAATAAGGAAACGGTTCCGGCCGCAGATCCTAAAACCGGCCCTGCAAAGTCATTCTGCAGGGCCGGTTTTGTGACTGTGAAAGCTTCGCTTCCACAGTATGGATGGCCATTCGGCCCGGCTGTTTTCATGCATGGTGTTGCCCGGGGAACCGGGCATGGAAGTTTACTTTTACGGTTACCGGTTGTTATTCACATTCACAAGCTTCCCCGTCATCCTTGCGGCATACAATCCGAAGGAATTTTGTCATCAAAGGGATATAGGTTGCAGTGAAAATGACGGCGGCGATCAGGAAGGGGACTTTCTTTTTCTTCCTGGGGATGGAAAGACCGATCATGACGCCGATGGCACACAGGCAGAATTTAACCAGCGCCAGATCCTTCCAGTCCGATTCTTTTACATATTGATTGGCACAGCTGAACAGACATTTCATACGGAAACCTCCTTTATACAGTAAGGGAATCATGCGGTGAACGGCAGTTTCCCTGCCGGCCGTAACAGCAAGGGTAAGTAGTGCTGCCTATATTATACCACACAAAAACAGCATTTGGATTTTCTTTCTACATTTTTTCCTACTTGTCACTTGACACTTTCGGACAAGAGAAGTAGGATGGATAAGGACTGATTCAAACTTTGTTAGATGAGCAATACGTCCGGCACACGTACTACCCACCTATGAGCCTGAGTAAAAGTCCAATAAGGCGAAAGCGGGGGAAATTCCATATGGGAATGATAGGTTTTTTGATTCTGTTTCCTTTCTTTGCTGCGCTCGTTATGTCATGCATGAGAAAGAGCGGACTGGTCAGAAGATGCGTCCAGTTTACTCTCTGCGGGATCTTAGTAGCGGCAGTTATTATCTTTGCGGTGACCAGCCTGATATCTGGGGAAACCGTTTCCTACCTGCCTCACACGCACGGTATCGATATGCTGATGCTGGCGGTGGAATGGGCTTTGGTAGTTCTTGTATTTTATTACAGCTTTAAATTTAAAAAGTATTATTGTGCATTGCTGTCTCTTGCACAGACGGGGTTGATGACCTGGCTGGAGCTTACCGGCCGTACGGAAATTCCCGGAAACCATATTTATGCGGACAAGCTGACGATTGCCATGAGCTTAATCATCGGAATTGTGGGCTGTCTGATCTGTGTGTATGCCCTGGGTTATATGAAGGACTACAACAGGCACCATCTGGATTACAAGGACAGAAGGTACTTCTTTTTCGGAATGCTGTTTCTGTTCCTGGGAGCTATGATGGGACTGATTTTCTCCAGCAATCTGATCTGGATTTATTTCTTCTGGGAGATTACCAGTATCTGCTCCTTCCTGCTGATTGGCTACAACCAGACGGATGAGGCCATGGAGAATTCCTTTAAGGCCCTGTGGATGAACCTGCTGGGCGGCCTGGGTTTTGCCGTGGCCATTGCTTATGCGGCAATTTCCCTTCAGGTCATCAATATCCAGGATCTGGTTGCCCTTGCTGTCAGCGCGGATGCGAAGGCAGGGCTTGCCCTGATACCTGTGGTATTCCTGGCTTTTGCGGGGCTGACCAAGAGCGCCCAGCTTCCTTTTTCCGGCTGGCTTCTCGGAGCGATGGTGGCGCCTACGCCTACCAGCGCACTGCTGCATTCCGCGACCATGGTTAAGGCCGGCGTGTATCTGCTGATCCGCCTTGCACCTGCCATGGAAGGCAATCTGGCAGGTATGATGGTGACCACCATAGGCGGCTTTACCTTCCTGGTAACCTCCATGCTGGCGATTTCCCAGGATGACGGGAAAAAGGTTCTGGCATATTCCACGATCTCCAATCTGGGGCTGATTACAGCCTGTGCCGGCGTGGGAATGCATGAAGCGGTATGGGCGGCCATCCTCCTGATGATGTTCCATGCCGTATCCAAATCCCTGATGTTCCTTTCCGTAGGCGCGGTGGAAAACTGTACAGGGAGCAGAAATATTGAAGATATGCACGGGCTGATTGTAAAGCTGCCCGGACTGGCTTATGTAATGATTATCGGTATCGCAGGTATGTTCCTTGCGCCTTTCGGCATGCTGATTTCCAAGTGGGCGGCACTGAAGGCCTATGTGGATTCCGGAAGCATCCTGCTGGTTATTTTCCTGGTATTCGGAAGCGCAACCACTTTGTTTTACTGGACCAAATGGCTGGGAACGCTGGTAGCGGTCCATCATCATTCAGAGCAGCTTACCAACGTGACCAAGAAGAGCGAATGGACTTCCCTGTTATCCCTGAGCGTGCTCATGGTGGCCCTGTGCCTTTCCTTCCCGCTGGTATCCACATACCTGATTGAGCCTTTCCTGATGGATATGTATCACCAGTATGTGCCTAACCTCATCGGAACCGGCAACCTGTATATTATGATTATGATGCTCTGTACCATCCTGGTGCTGCCGGTGGCGGTGCGTATACTGACCCTGGGCAAGAAAAACAAGCTGGTTATGTCCTATATGGGCGGAGCCAATGCGGGGGATGACAGGAATTTTACGGACTCCTTCGGGGAAGAAAAGCACATGTATCTGGCTAACTGGTACATGCCGGATTATTTCGGGGAAAACAAGCTTCTCCTGCCGTCCCTGGTGCTTGCTTCGGGAGCACTGATTATTCTTATGATTATGACGATAGGAGGTGCGCTCTGATGTCCGTATATTTCTTACTCGCTGTTTTGTATATTATCTGCGCACCTTTTCTGGGCGGCCTTCTGGAAGGCATCGACCGTAAGGTGGCGGCCCGCATGCAGGGAAGGAAAGGGCCTTCCGTGCTGCAGCCTTTTTATGATATCAACAAGCTGTTCGCCAAACAGTCCGTTGTGGTGAACAGCGTGCAGGATTTCCTGGTATGCGGATTCCTGGTATTCGTGGTCTTTACGGGTGCTTTGTTTTTCTGGGGCGGCGATATCCTGCTGGTATTCTTTGCCCTGACCCTGGCCGGGATATTCTTTATCATGTCAGCCTGTTCGGCCAATGCGCCTTACAGCTCCATGGGAGCGCAGAGGGAACTGATGCAGATGATGGCTTATGAACCTATGGTTCTGCTTACCGCCATCGGATTTTATATAGCCACAGGAAGCTTTTCCGTAAAGGAGATCGCACAGAGCGATATTTCCGCAATCTGTCTCCTGCCCGGATTTTTTATCGGCTTCCTTTATATCCTGACTATCAAATTCCGGAAATCACCTTATGATATCAGTACCTCCCACCATGCCCATCAGGAAATGGTAAGAGGGCTGACAACTGAACTTTCCGGAAATATCCTGGCTCTGGTTACGTTATCCCACTGGTATGAGAATGTATTCCTGCTGGGAGTCGTGGGGCTTTTTATCGTCAATTCCAGCTGGTGGAGCATTCCGACGGCTATTTTGGTCTGCCTGCTGGCGTTCCTTGTGGAAACCCTGATTGACAACACGTTCCCCAGGGTAAAATGGCAGATTATGCTGAAGTGGACCTGGATTGTAACGCTGGCGGCAGGCGGGATTAACCTGATGATCGTCATGCTGATGAAATAAAGGACCGGAAAGGAAGGAGCAAAAATGAAAATATCAAAATCACCCTGGCTGCTGCATTACGACGGCTCCAGCTGCAACGGATGTGATATAGAAGTGCTGGCCTGCCTGACTCCGGTCTATGATGTGGAGCGGTTCGGGGTCATTAATACAGGAAATCCCAAGCATGCGGATATTTTCCTGATTACCGGCGGTATCAATGAGCAGAACAAGCCCGTGGTACAGCAGCTTTATTCCCAGATGCCTTCTCCGAAGGTGGTGGTGGCGGTGGGGATATGCGCCTGCAACGGCGGTATTTTCAAGGAATGTTATAATATTATCGGCGGTGTGGATACCATTATCCCGGTGGACATATATGTACCCGGCTGTGCGGCCCGCCCGGAAGCGATCATAGACGGCGTGGTTAAAGCCGTCGCTCTCCTGGATAAGAAAAGAGAGGAACGCGCTTCACAGAAACAAACGGACGGCGGACAGGGAAGACCGGAAGGAGGAGCAAAATGATTGACGGCGAAATCATGCAGGTGGAACCGGAAAATCTGGTAACCGAGGTCCTGAAGCTGAAGCACAGGGATTACCGGATCATTCAGATTTGTGCGGCAAAAGCGGGGGACAGGACAGAGATTACCTATTCCTTCGGTAAAGAATATAAGATGGTAGGGCTTCGGATCAGCATTCTGCCGGATACGGAGATTGTGAGCATCAGCGATATTTACGGGCCGGCTTTTCTATATGAAAATGAAATCCATGACCTGTTCGGCATCCCCATTAAGATGATCACAATGGACTACCATGGAAACCTGTACCGTATCAAGAAGGAAGCACCCTTTAAAGAGTAATGTAATTGCATTTATACAAGGAGAATATACTATGTCCACACGCAGCACGATTCCATTTGGACCCCAGCATCCGGTACTTCCGGAGCCGATTCATCTGGATTTGGTTTTAGAGGATGAAAAGATTGTGGAAGCGGTCCCTTCCATTGGTTTTGTACACAGAGGACTGGAAAAACTGGTTGAAAAAAAAGAATTTACCGAGTATGTATATGTTGCGGAGCGTATCTGCGGAATCTGCAGCTTCATGCATGGCATGGGCTATTGTGAGGCTGTGGAACACATTATGAATATTGAAATCCCGCCCAGGGCCCATTATCTGCGCACTATATGGTGTGAAATGTCCAGAATTCACAGCCATTTGCTGTGGCTGGGGCTTCTGGCGGATGCCTTCGGTTTTGAAAGCCTTTTTATGCAGTCCTGGAAAATCAGGGAAAAGGTACTGGATATGTTCGAAGCCTCCACAGGCGGAAGGGTTATTTTTTCCGTGAATAAGATAGGCGGACAGCGCAAGGATATGGAAGCTTCCATGCTGCGCCGGTTTGTGGCGGATTTTACGGATATCGAGAAGGAACTGAAGGTGGTGGCAAGGACTTTTCTGGAGGATACGGCCGTGAACAGCCGCCTTCGTGACGTAGGTTTTCTCACCGCCCAGCAGGCGCATGATCTGGGTGCGGTGGGGCCGTTTATGCGTGCCAGCGGTATCGCCCTGGACAACAGGAAGCTGGGGTATGCGGCCTATGCCGATTTGAACTTTGAACCGATTACCAGCAATATCGGGGACTGTTATGCCCGATGCGATGTACGTATCCGGGAAATTTTCCAGTCCATTGATTTAATCCGTCAGGCAATATCCCGGATTCCCGGAGGGGAAGTGGCAGTTCCTTTTAAGGGCTTTCCGGACGGGGAATATTTCATGAGAGAGGAACAGCCCAGGGGAGAGGCCATTTACTATGTAAAAGCCAACGGGACTAAATTCATAGACCGTTTCCGGGTCCGCACCCCTACCTTTGCCAATCTGCCCGCTTTGCTGGAAACGCTGAAGGGCTGTCAGCTGGCCGATGTGCCGATCCTGATTCTGACAATCGATCCCTGTATCAGTTGTACGGAACGCTGAGAAAGACAAGGGGAGTGATACTATGAAGCATATGAACACAATGAAATTTACCGGCGTGGTGTTAAAGAACCTGTTCAGTAAGCCGGTAACCAGACCGTATCCCGAGCAGCCGAGAGAATACCCGGAGAGGACGAGGGGACATGTGGAAATCGATATCGATACCTGTGTGCTCTGCAGTCTTTGTGCCCGGAAATGTCCTACGGGAGCGATTACCGTGGATCGGGCGGCCAAGCTGTGGGAAATCGAACGGTTCGGCTGTATCCAGTGCGGCTGCTGCGTGGAGACCTGTCCGAAAAAATGCCTGTCCATGAAGCAGTCCTATACCCAGCCGGACGGGAAAAAGAATACGGACAGCTTCTTAAAGACCAATATGCCGGATCCGCCGGTAAAGCCTGCCGTGAAACCGGCGGCCCAGCCCGCGGCAAAACCGGAAGCGGTAAGCACCGGAGGACAGGAGAAGGCATGAGATATGAAATTACCATTCTGGGTGTGGTCCAGGGGGTCGGCTACCGGCCTTTTGTGGCGGCCCTGGCTGAACAACTTCATATCAGAGGAAGTGTCCGCAACAGCGGCGGAGTGGTAAGGATAGATGCGTTTGGAGATGCGGAGGCGATGGATAACTTTATCTGTCGCCTTCGTTCATGTGCCCCGCCTGCAGCCAGGGTTGACCGGGTACAGGCGGTACCGGTAAACGAGGATGAAACCGCCCCGGGGGATTTTGGCATTGTGGAAAGCGAAGCGGAGAACGGAGCGGATTTTCCGCTTCTTCCTGCGGATCTTCCTCTTTGCGAGGCATGTCTTGCGGAAATGAGAAATCCGGATAACCGCAGATACCGTTATCCGTTTATAAGCTGCGTGAACTGCGGTCCCCGTTACAGCATTACCGAAGAGGTCCCCTATGACAGAGCGCATATAACCATGAGGGAATTCGGCATGTGTCCTTCCTGCAGGGAGGAATATACGGGGATGAATTTTCAAACATGCTCCAGCCCGGAAATGCGGCGGAGACATGCACAGACCATATCCTGCCACGCCTGCGGGCCGCAGCTTCGGTGGATGGCCCCGGATGGGGAAGGTGGTTTTGCCTGTAGAGAAAAGGAGGCGGCATTGGAGGCGGCGCAGGAAACCCTGCGTGCAGGAGGCGTTATTGCGTTGAAGGGAATCGGAGGCTACCAGTTTGCCTGCCGCCCGGACAGGGGAGCTTGCGTGGAGAGGCTCCGGCGGCTGAAGCACAGGGATAATAAACCGTTTGCCGTCATGTTTCCATCCCTGGAGAGTATCCGCGAGGTCTGCCTGGTTTCGAAGCAGGAGGAGGAATTGCTCTGTTCTTCCGCCCGCCCGATTGTGCTGCTGTGTGTCAAAAAGAGGGAATATGGCTTTTCCTGTGAAGTGAGCGGCGAAAGCCGTTTCCTGGGAGCTTTTCTTCCTTATACGGGGCTGCACCAACTGCTTACACAGGCAGTGGGGCCGCTGGTGATAACCAGCGGTAATGTGACGGATGAGCCTATCCTGACGGCGGATGAGGAAATGGAGAAGCTTTTGCAGAAAAACCCTTTCCTGCTTGCGGGGATTGCCTGGAATGACAGAAGGATTGTGACACCTTTGGACGATTCCCTTATGCGTATGACAGGCGGACGGCCCCAGCTATTGCGACGCAGCAGAGGTCTTGTCCCCGATCCTGTCGGCCTTCCGTCGGCGTGTCCCATGCCGGTGCTTGCCATGGGAGGGGATCTGAAGGCGGCTTTTTGCCTGGCCTGCCGGACAAGGGGATATATGAGCCAGTATTTCGGGGATTTGGAAAGTTATCAGGTGCTTCGTACCTATCTTCATGCTGTGGATCACATGGAGAAGCTGTTTGGAATCGTTCCCCGTGCCATAGCCTGTGATCTTCATCCGGGATATGCAAGCTCCCGGGAAGCGTCCCGGCTTGCCGGAGAAAAAGGGCTGCCTTTGTTTGCATTCCAGCATCATCATGCCCATGGGGCCTCTGTCATGGCGGAGCATGGCCTGCGCCGCTGTATTGCCGTGGTTTTTGACGGTACGGGATATGGGACGGACGGTACGGTATGGGGAGGTGAATTCCTGTTATGCGAGGGAAGTGCGTTCCTGAGAGCCGGCCACCTGGAGGAAACAGAACTTATCGGAGGGGATGCCTCGGCAAAGGATGCGGGCCTGACGGCCCTGTGTCATCTGGAGCATGCAGGCTGCGGTTTGTCTGGTGAAAAGAAGGAAGGGGAAGAGCCGCAGCTGAGGCGGAAAATCGTCAGTGCGGCGCTATCAGGCCATATTAATACGGAGAGGAGCACCAGTATGGGCCGGCTTTTTGATGCGGTATGCGCCCTGCTGGGAATCCGGGAGACAAACAGCTATGAGGGGGAATGTGCCATAGCCCTTGAAAATGCGGCGGCCCGGGCCATGGAGCGCGGGATGCCCCCTGCGGAGCTGTCTTTTCCCCTCCGGGAGGAGGGAAATGTTCTCCTTGCGGACAGGACGCCGCTGATACGTAAAATTTTCCGGGAGACAAAAGGAATGCAGGCGTGGTATAAAGAGAAGGACAGGACGGAAAAAACAGAAGCGCTTGCCCTCGGCTTTCATGAAGCGGTCGCCCAAATGGTGCTGGACATATGCCGCCGGTTACGGGAGCGGTTTCAGGAGAACAGGATCGCTTTAAGCGGCGGCGTTTTTGCCAATGTGATCCTGCAGGAGCGCTGCAGGAGCCTTCTGGAGGAGGAAGGGTTTCTGGTGTATGTGAACGAAAAGGTGCCGGGAAATGACGGAGGGATTGCGCTGGGACAGGCCTTGCTGGCAGCGTGGAAGCTATTGGAGGACAAAAACTCACAGGAGGAAAAGGTATGTGCGTGGCATTGCCCGGAAGGGTTTTAGAGACAGATGGCTCCATTGCAGTGGTGGATTTTCAGGGAAACAGAGTGCGTGCGGAGGCCGGGCTGGTTACGGTGAAGCCCGGAGACAGTGTGCTGGTACATGCGGGCTGTATCCTGCAGGTGCTTTCCGAGGAAGAAGGAAAGCAGCTTACGGCGCTTTTTGAAGAATTGGAGGAAGCGGTTGGTGAAGGAAATTCTTGAATATCTGCAAAGCTACCGGGGAAGGCCGCTGACGCTCATGGAAGTCTGCGGCACCCATACGGCGGAGATCAACCGGAACGGGATACCGGGCCTGCTGCCCTCCGGGATCCGGCTGGTTTCCGGCCCTGGCTGCCCGGTCTGCGTTACAGTGACCGAATATATCGACCGGCTTATCGCACTGGGAAAGGAGCCGGGAAATATCGTGGTTACCTTTGGGGACATGCTGCGGGTGCCGGGAAGCCAGCAGAGCCTGAGCGAGGCCAGGGCGGAGGGCTGTCTTGTGAAAATGGTTTATTCCCCCCTGGATATGCTTAAGCTGGCGGAGTCGGATCGGGAGCATACCTATATCTTTGCGGCGGTCGGCTTTGAAACTACCGCACCGGTGTATGCCATGCTGCTGAAAAAAGCCCGGGGAAACGGGATTGAAAATATCCGGCTCCTTACCTCACTGAAGGTTATGCCTCCGGTCATTGACTGGATATGCGGAGAAAAAAGAGACAGCGGGATTGACGGCTTCCTTGCACCGGGACATGTGAGTGTGATTACCGGCAGCAGGGCCTTTGAAGGCCTGGCGGAAAAGTACGGGATCCCTTTTGTCGTTGCCGGATTTGAAGGCGGACAGATACTGGCGGCCATCGGGGCGCTGGTTAAGCTGCGCGGAACGGGAAAAACGGTCAATATGTATACCAGTGCGGTTACCAGGGAAGGGAACCGGAAGGCACAGGCGGCTGTGGAGGAATATTTTGAACCTGCAGATGCTTCCTGGCGGGGAATGGGCGTGATACCCGGATCCGGCATGGTGCTGCGGAAGGAATATGAAGCGTTTGATGCCGGAAGCAGGGCGCTTATGGAAGACAAGGAAAGAAATAAGGGCTGCTGCTGTGCCCGGGTGCTCACCGGGAAGATCCGTCCCTGCCAGTGTCCGCTGTTTGGCAAAGTATGCACCCCCCAGACCCCTCAGGGAGCCTGTATGGTTTCTTCGGAAGGCAGCTGTTATAACAGTATAAACAGCCTGTTTGCGGAAAACGGATAGGAGAGAAGGAAACGGAATGAAAATAACAATGGCTCATGGCAGCGGCGGAAGGGCAACCTCCCAGCTGATTGCCGGTATTTTTGAGAAACATTTTAATAATGAAATCCTGTCGCGTATGGAGGATTCCGCCGTGGTGCCCGGAAGCGGCAGGCTGGCAATGACAACGGACAGCTTTGTGGTGAATCCCCTCTTTTTTCCCGGCGGGGATATCGGAAAGTTATCCGTATGCGGCACAGTGAATGATCTGCTCATGAGCGGTGCCTGCCCGAAATACCTTACCTGCGGCTTTATCCTGGAAGAGGGTGCGGACAGCGGTGAACTGGAACAGATAGCCGCATCCATGGCGCAGACGGCCCGGGAGGCAGGGGTGACGATCGTGGCGGGGGATACCAAGGTGATCGAAGGGAAAGGCGGTATTTATATTAATACCGCCGGTGTCGGCTTCGTCCCGGAGGGCCTGCAGATTCGTGCATCCTTCTGCGAAGAAGGGGATGCCGTACTCGTATCCGGCTGCCTGGGGGATCACCATGCCGCCATACTCAGCGCGCGGATGGAAATCACCAACAGTATCGTAAGCGACTGCGCCCCTCTGGGAGAAATGGTGCGTTCCATGCAGGAAGCAGGTGTACGCATTAAGGCCATGCGGGATGTAACCAGGGGCGGGCTTGCTACGGTACTGCATGAATTTGCCGTAGCTTCCGACTGCTGCGTGGAACTTACCCAGGACAGCCTGCCGGTATCGGACCAGGTAAAAGGCTTCTGCGGCCTGCTGGGCCTGGATCCCCTCTATATGGGAAATGAAGGGAAAATGACCGCCGTTGTGGCAGGGGAAGATGCCGGGCTTGCCCTGGAATGCATGAAAAAAAGCAAATACGGAGAGGCGGCTGCTATCATAGGGACGATCTCCGGCAGAGAAAAGGGCAAGGTCCTGCTGACCACTCCCCTTGGCGGGATCCGGGTAGTTACGGAACTGATAGGAGAAGGCCTTCCGAGAATCTGTTAAGCCTGCGGGGACGGCAGGCAGGAAAATCTCCGTCAGGGGTCGACAAGAAGGTTAGTTTTATTTATAATGGAGAAAACGTAGCTGTTTGGCAACAGTTCAGACTTGTCTGAACTGTTACGCTGTTTGTCAGGTCAGCGCAGAGAAGGTAAAGGGACCGGACAGTTACGGAAAAATACCAGAAAGGATGGACAAGACTGTGGAAGAAAAAAAGGAAACGATGGAAGATTATGCAAAGGAGCTGGAAGCATCCTTCCGTTCTATTAAAGAAGGTGACATCCTTACCGGCACCGTTATTGCGGTAAATGAAGAGGAGGTAATTCTGGATCTGCAGTATTACGCCCAGGGCGTCATAAAGGCGGAGGACATGAGCGGCGATCCCGGTTTTTCTATCCTGGAGGATGTAAAGGTGGGCGACCAGGTAGAGGCTACTGTGGTAAAGACCGATGACGGGGACGGTAATATCAAGCTTTCCAAAAAAGAAGCGGTTCAGGTGCTGGCCTGGGATATTCTGAAGGGTTACATGGAAGAAAATAAAATTATCCATGCAAAAATCAGTGAGATCGTTAAAGCCGGTGCTGTTGCTTATGTGGAAGGAATACGCGGTTTCATTCCCGCTTCCCAGCTGTCCCTGAGCTATGTCGAGGATTTGGAGCCCTGGCTTGGCAGAGAACTGGAAGTTCGGGTAATTACGGTGGATGATGAGAAGAACAAGCTGGTTCTTTCTGCCAAAGTCATTGAAAAGGAACGGGCGGAGGAGGAAATCAACCATAAGATTTCCATGCTGGCTCCGGGCAGCGTCCTGGAAGGCACGGTAGAAAGCCTGATGCCTTACGGCGCGTTTATCAGCCTGCCGGATGGCTTGAGCGGTCTTGTCCATATTTCCCAGATCAGCCAGAAGAGAATCAAAAAGCCTTCGGAAGTCCTGGCTGTGGGAGATAAAGTAAAGGTTAAGGTTTTGAATACCAATAATAATAAAATCAGCCTGAGCATGAAGGCTGTGGAGGAAAATACAGAAGCCGATGAAATAGAAGCCCATCAGGCGGCTGAGTACAGCTCCAAAGAGGAAGCCACCACTTCCCTTGGCGATTTGTTTAAGAAGCTGAAGCTTTAAAAAACGGATGGATTTGCACAAGGTAAGGAAAGGAAGACCCATGGAAATCAGAAAACATATGATTTTTTCCGGGGAGGTACAGGGAGTGGGCTTTCGCTACACGGCCTATATGGCGGCCAGGGAACTGGGGCTGACCGGCTGGGTGGCCAATCGGGCAGATGGCAGGGTGGAAATGGAGATTCAGGGGACACAGAATGAGATTCTGTTTCTTGTGGAAAAGATTAAGCACGGTAAGTGGATTGAAATCCGGGGAATAGAGGAGGAACAGATCCCCCTTAAGAAAGAAGAACAGTTCCGCATTGCCAACTAGTTATCTGTACAAAAGGAAAGGGTTAGCAGTCTGTGTGGCTGGGAGATGTTATTAGCAAACTGGCATATACTAGTTTAGAAAGGTGCTTGAAGTACTGAAATCAATATGTTATCGGAGGAATCCTATAATAATCTGATGGAAAATATTTATGTCATGGGTAATAAGTCTAATTAGGATTGGTTAATGGAATCCAAAGGAAAGCCGGAGCTGTTAAGCGGAAATTTGGCTGGTATTTGGAGCAGACGAATTAATGAAAAGGATAGACTGGTTTATAAGAGTGATGAAGGCAGCGTATATGTTTTATCCTGCAGATACCATTATAGTGATAAAAAGTTAAGAAATAAAAAGAAGCATCAACAGCGAAAAATAAAAAATGTTGATGCTTCTTTTTATGAAATCAGATATAAATAAAGATATAGAGAATCTTTGTCTTTATAGTATAGCGACAGGGTAAATGGATACGGCCCCGGAGATATCAATGTTACGGACCCCGTCAGGGTAAGTCAGGGAAAGGGAAAAGTCCAGAGGTTCATAAAGCGCCTCATTGGTTAAAAAGGCAGCACAGGTGGAAGCATTCCTGTTATTGCCCGCAGTCCCCATGGAGGAATAAAGGAGTCGCGGCGAGCCATTCAGGTAAGGAAGAAGCTGATAAAAATTACCTGCCTCCGGTGTTGCCAGGAAAACATAAGTAATCATATATGCGTAGCCGGGGAGCAGCCGGATCGTTTCGTCCGCAGGCAGACTGGTAAGCCCTCCCGCCCCCCAAATAGGATAAAAAGGAAGAAAGCTGTTACTGGGAGGAGAAGCGGTAACGCCATATTGGGCATACGCTATATTCTGCCAGCCGGGCGGTCCCTGTTCGCCCCTTGGCCCTGGTATTCCCTGCGGTCCGGGAAGCCCCTGCAGCCCTTGTTCTCCCTGCGGTCCGGTGAGGCCCTGCGGCCCCGGTTCCCCCTGCGGCCCGGGAAAGCCCTGCGGCCCTTGTTCTCCCTGCGGCCCGGGAAGCCCCTGGGGGCCCTGTTCTCCCCGAGGCCCGGCAATCCCCTGCGGCCCTTGTTCCCCCTGCGGCCCGGTGAGGCCCTGCGGTCCCTGCTCCCCCCTAAGCCCGGGGGGTCCCTGCGGCCCCTGTTCACCCATAGGGCCTCTTTCTCCCGGGATCCCCTGTGGCCCCTGCGGCCCGGGAGGCCCCTGGGGTCCCGCGGGACATTGGGAACATCCGCAGGGATTACAGGAATTACAGAAGGAAGAATTATTTCTATAATAATTTGAAGAATTCATTTTTCATTCACATCCGCTTATGGTATTCTATACTATAGTATGTGAAAAATCCCGAAATGACAAAAACGGGAAACGTAAAAGCCAGAGAGGGAAGAATGGCTGTAAAAAGAAAGGGACCAAAGAGCCGTAAGGCCGGCAGAATGAGAGGTTAAAATGGAAGAACAAAAGAAAGACATGATAGAAACAGAAGATAACGAAACTTCGGCAGCGGTAACACAAGAAGCCGGCGGGGAAGAAATGTCTGAGGAAAATCCAACCGAAACAGTTTTGGAAGAGGAGCAGGGGACGCAGGAGCCGAAGCAGGAACAGCGGACAATTCCGCCGGTACACCAGGCAGGAACCGGATACCGAATCGGAGGCCAGCTGCTTTTCAGAAATGAATTTACGATTACTAAGGAAGTGTACCTGGAATTTGTGAAAGCCTTTATGGGCCAATACCGGAAGCTGTATTACATTATGGGCGGAATCAGTATTTTTCTGGGTCTGTTCAGCATTCTGGGAGGAGCCTTCAGTTCAGGAATCGTATTCCTTCTTGTGGGTATTGTATGTCTGGTGATGCCGTTTTTCCTTTACAAATCCTCAAGAGATAAGAAATATGCCAAACAGGTGGCGAATAACGGCGGAAAACCGCTGGAGAGAAAAATAAGCTTCTATTCCGATGCCCTTGAAATTTTTTCAAATAACGGGGCTCATTCCGTATTTGAATATTCGAATATTACCAAGATTATCAGCTCTAAAAATTTGTATGTCCTGGTAATTCAGAAAAAGTTATCCCTCCTTGTTCCCAAGGACAGTTTTGTTATGGGAAATCTGGAGGAATGGAAAGTGTTCATGATGCTTCAGGGAGACTGGAAAATCAAATAGGAGCCGGCCGGGAACAGGCGGCAGGAAATTAAGGAGGGTAGAGAAATGTTAGATAAGCAGGAGTTAGAACAAATTAAAATAATTATGGAAGAGGTATTAACAGAAACGGTTCCAGGAATCGTCGAAGAAAAGGTTTCTCAATCGGAAAATATAATTCTAGATGAAATCGACAGGGTTCAGGAAATTCTCCAGCAACATATAAAGGCAGTGGAAAAAAATCTGGAAGAATTGCAGCAGTACTATCGGATAACAAAACTCGAAAATGATAACACAACGTTGCTTTTAAAAATGGTGGATGAATTATCCAGGAGAGTTTCCGAACTTGAAAATAGAACGGCATAAAGGTTCTAAAACCTGGAGCAGGTATGAATCAGGGGAATCTATACGTCATGACAAAGTAACTAGTATTTGCAAAACACGAAATTGGCATCTATTACCCGGCCAAGATGAATTAACACTATACTTGATTATGGAAGATTGTATTTTGGTTTCTGTTTTACCAAAGCTCATCCTTACTACTTTGAGCACTGGTGGGAAGAGCAGTTATATTGTGCTTCATAAAAGAGTTCACAGTCTTTCTGCGGACGGTTACAGACAGAAAATAATGGAGGAAAAATGATACAGTCAGAAGGCTGGGATCGTGGCTGGGCCGCCATGCGATTTGTTTTGCAAGGAAAGGATTTGAGGTCAGCGCCGTCGATATATCCGGCTATGGAATCAGTCACCTGCTTTCCTGGGCGGAAGCAGAAAACCTTCCGGTAAAAGCAGTTACCGGGGACATGCTTCATCTGCCTTATCCGGATAATTGCTTTGATTGTATATTTGCCTATCATGTAATTTTCCATTCGGATACACAGGGAGTGGAAACGATAATCAGCGAAATAGAACGGGTACTGAAAAGGGACGGCGAAATTTTCCTGTCCTTTTGTTCAAAGGAATCCACAGATTATCTGGAGAAAGGGGCGGAAAAAATTGACGGCAATACTGTGGTCTGCCGTAAAGAACCGGAGGCGGGAGTCGCTCATTTTTACGCAGATACGGCGGATATAATCAGGCTTCTGCACAATTTTACCATAACCAAAATAAGGCACACGGAATATTGCCCGCTGGATTTGCAGACAAAGCAGATCGACAAGTACTATTATGTCAATGCAGTCTTTTCCCCATAGAATAAAACCTATAGAACGAAGCCTGTGAAAACCAGATACTAAATCAGGCTTTCACAGGAATTTTCCATTACGTTAGGTAAAAGAGAATAAAGATTGCAGTGGCACAATTCATCAAAATATTTCTTGAGATTCATAAAAGCCTTCCATTTATCCAGGGTAAATGAGGGAAGGCCATGTCTTAAGGCAACATCTATCAGCCTTTTTTCCATAATGCAGGCTCCGTTCGGCAGCGATATGGCATCGCACAGTTGGATTAGCCGGTCATAATCGTCATAGACAACGGAAGTGATATAATGGTCCAGAAATGTCATTTCTTCTTCTGAGCAGTCATATTTCCCGATAAAGGTATGGATATCCTGTATAGGAAAGGAATGAGTAAGACATATCCTGGCGATTTCCGGCTGACGGATCTGCATCATATAATTGTAACCGTCAAGTATATGCATAATCGCCTTGAAGCCTTCTCTGCGTCCGATGTCATGCATGAGACCAAGGGAATAAGCCGTATCGCTGTCCAGGCCATCCGTTTTGTCCGCAATAAGCCGGGCGTTCACGGCGACAGATATACTGTGCTTTACCCAGGGCCCAGGCATTAAGCCCTCAGCCAGTTCCAGTTCTTTTTCCGCTTCTTTGGGAGATAACATAATTCCTCCATTCCGAATACCAATGCTGTTGTATTCTGTTATAACAGTTTTATAGGTATGTCTGTAATAAATCCGATCTGTCCTTATATAAATGTTTTTCCACTAAATAATAACACAAAGGTGTTGTTTTGCCTATATGCAATAGTAATCCTGCAAAACCTGTCGGGTGGGAAGAAAGCCTGTACGAACACAAAGACTTTTCACAAAAAGACTTTGTGCCGGAGCTTCATTGACAGAAGAATCATAATTCATTACTATTAGGAAAGGTAAGGCATTATAGGGGCAAAGCGTTAACGATAAGCTTCCATAGCCAGTGCGGTAAATTGCGATAAGGAGAAGTATAAGAATGGATAAGAAAGAAATAGTGTCCTATTTCTATGAAACCGTGGTTTCAAAAAATCTGCTGGAGGAGATTCCGAATTTTATAGCAGATAATTGTGTTGTTAAGGTTGGGGAAACATTAATCCCTGTAGGCCTTGATGGCATGAAACAGCATCTTATTGATGTAAAGAAAACCTATCCCGACTATAAAATGAAAATTATTAAACAGTATGAAGACGGGGAGTATGTGATTTCCGAATTTATTATGGAAGGAACACAGGAAGGAGAGTGGATTGGTATAAAACCTACATATAAAAAACTGTCTTTTACCGGCGTTGATATCGATAGAGTAGTGAATGGAAAAATTGTTGAGCATGGAGGGGCGGTCAATACCTTTGATACACTGTATGAGGAACATTTAATCCGCCCGGTATAAGTGTTCTGTTTACCTATAGGATTCATATTGACTGCACTCTTTTCAGCAACTATGTTTTTCTTAGAAAACTTACATAAAATGATTTCAACCATGCACTATCAGCGGACAGGGAGGGGAAAGCCATGAATAGAAAGGAAAAAGTAGCATTTGCCAAACGGCAGTTATCTGAAATCTGGAAATGCGATCCCTCTGCTTTCGATGCAGAGGAAAACATCTTTTTAAAAACGGAGGATACATTTTTCGAAATAATTACATTCGGAAAAAATGCGGTTATGCGGGGAGACCGGGAAATCCTTAAATGGTGTTCTGAAAAGTTTTCGGCTGTGCCGGCACGTGATATTATGGACGGGGATAATCTGTATATACTGGAAACAAAACTCCGTTCGTACGGCAGAAAATTAGGCGGCGAGCATGTGAGGTATCTGCACCTTTACCCCGAAAAATCGGCAATAAGGCCTGATGCTTATACTTACAAGTGGTACAGAGGCTGTGAAGTAAAAGAATTATATAAATACAGGCAGTTCGCTAACGCGCTTAATTTTGAGAGAGACACCATAGCTCTTGCAGCATATAAGGACGGCAATTTGGTGGCTATGGCCGGCGCTGACGATTATATGAACGAATTGTGGCAAATCGGCATTGATGTGCTGCCTGAATTTCGGCATCAGGGACTGGGGCTGTATCTTGTAAAAGAACTGGCGGCTGATATAGAGAAACTCAGGAAAGTACCGTTCTATACGACCTGGAGTCCCAACATTGCCTCCACGCGGGTTGCGCTGGGTGCGGGATTTTATCCGGTATGGGTGGGGTACCCGTCGGAGAAATGATAGCCTGTATCCTCCAACTCCTGAGACCGTGCAATAAGTTATAAAAGTGATGCTGACCAATATTTGTCCATTGCAGTACCAAGAAAAAATTAAGATTCTTTTCCATATAAAAGACTATAATCCGCCCTCATTTTTTGGTATACTTGTATCAATAGCCAGAAAAAAGCGGAAAGGGGATCAGGAAAGCATGAAGTATACGGAAAATGGGATACAGTATCATTTACAGATAAAGTACAACGATGTAGGAAAATATGTTATTTTGCCGGGGGATCCGAAACGCTGTGAGAAGATCGCCCGGTATTTCGATTCTCCGCGTCTGGTTGCGGACAGCAGGGAATTCGTAACCTATACCGGCTCGCTGGACGGCGAACGGGTGAGCGTGACCTCCACCGGTATCGGCGGTCCGTCCGCTTCCATCGCTATGGAAGAGCTGGTGAAGGCCGGTGCCGATACCTTTGTCAGGGTGGGGACCTGCGGGGGGATGGATATCGATGTGAAGAGCGGTGATCTGGTCATTGCCACAGGAGCCATAAGGAATGAGGGCACCAGCAGGGAATATGCGCCCATCGAGTTTCCGGCGGTTGCGGATATCGATGTGGTGAATGCCCTGATAGCCGCTGCGAAGGAAAGCGGTCATGACTGGCATAAGGGAATCGTGCAGTGCAAGGATTCCTTTTACGGACAGCATGAACCGGAGATTATGCCGGTCAGCTATGAACTGGAGAACAAATGGCAGGCATGGCTCCGGCTGGGTTGCAAAGCGTCAGAAATGGAATCGGCGGCGCTGTTTGTTGTGGCGGATTATCTGAAGGTACGCTGCGGCTCCGTATTTCTGGTGGTTGCAAATCAGGAGAGGGAAAAAGCCGGATTGACCAATCCTGTGGAGCATGATACCGATGCCGCGATCCGCACCGGAGTGGAAGCCCTGCGGAAGCTGATTGCCGATGATAAAAGGACAGGTAAAAAATAATAACGGGAAAGCCCGGCAAAGACCTGAAGGAAGATCAGAATTTGTCCGGGACTATCGTGGGGAATGCATTTTTCACTGAAAAGAGAATGCTGCTCCACGATTGTTTTTTACCCGGCCGGAAAATGGCAGTTACGGAAAGGAAAAAATGAAAGATTATACGTATCTTATATTTGACGTGGACGGAACCCTGTTAAACTTTGAAAAATCCGAGAGAAGGGCTTTTGATAAGACAATGGAGACGTGCGGTATTCCGGCCGGGGAGGATCTTTACAGGAAATATACCAGGTTTTGTGATGCCCTCTGGGAGGAATACGATCTGGAAAATACCGGCTCTGCCTATATCCAGAAGAATTACCACGATTTGTACCGGCAATATGCGGACAGGCGTTTTGCCGGTTTGGAGAAGGAACTAAGGACAGGAAAAACACCGGAAGAGATGAACCGGATTTTTTCACAGAGGTATATAGAAGAAAGCGTACCGGAACCGGGTGCGCCGGAGGTTTGCAGGTACCTGTCCCGGAACTATAAGCTGGTGCTCGCCACAAATGGGCTGGAAGCAATCCAGAAACCCAGGACTTCCATGTTCCATGAATACATCAGCCATATTTTTACATCAGAGGGTGTGGGTGCCATAAAGCCTTCTCCGGACTTTTTTGCCTGCATCTGTAATACCCTGGGGGTCACAAGCCCTGCTGCATGCCTGATGGTGGGGGATTCCCTGACGAATGATATTGCCGGGGCGGCTGCGGCAGGCATGAAAACCTGCTGGTACCATCCGGGGAAAAGTGCAGCCGGCTGCGGAGCAAATCCGGATTACGAGATAACCGGCCTGGCCGAATTAATCCATATCCTGTAGCAGGTACGGCATTATAGGACAACCTGTGCTGACAATACCAGCTCCGGGGGAAAACGGAAATTAGGCGGTTAGTTAGGGAACGGATATGATAATGCATCCACAGACATCTGAAAAGAATAAAACGGGCGGAACAAAAGGAGATAAAAATGGTAACAGTAAACAGAAAAGAAGAGTTCGGAACAGATATCGGGACTGTATGGGAAATAGTGACCAGCCTGGACGATTATGCCTGGAGGAGCGATCTTGACAGGATAGAAATAAGGGAACCCTCCCTAAAAGATCCCGTGGTTCCCGGCAGCCGGGTACCTGTGGGACGAAGCTTCCGGGAATACACAAAGGACGGATTCTCCACCACATTCACCATAACGGCTTTTGAACCATTAAAAAGATATGAATTTGACATGGAAAATGAAAATATGCAGGGGCACTGGATCGGAACTTTCGAAAAAACAGCCGCAGGCACAAGGGCGGATTTTACAGAAAAGGTAACGGCTAAAAAACTGTGGATGAGGCCGTTTACAGGACTTTATCTGGCAAACCAGCAGAAGCGGTATATGGAAGATCTGCGAAGAAAACTGGAAGGGATACAAGAGTAACGCTATGAAAATGCCGGCAGAAGGAATCGAAGAAATTATGTTTGCCCCCTGCGGGATGAACTGCATGGTGTGTTACAAGCACTGCTATCATAAAAAACCGTGCGACGGATGCCTGAAAACCGATAAAGGAAAGCCTGAGCATTGTAGAAAATGCCGGATTAAGGACTGCGTCCGTCAAAAGGAGCTTTCCTTTTGCTTCGAATGCGGGGAATATCCCTGTAAACAGATAAAAAATCTGGAAAAAAGTTATCTCACCCGGTATGGGGCGAGCCTTATGGAAAACAGCCGATGCGTGAAGGATAATGGGCTTCCGGTGTTTATGGCGGAACAGAAGGAACGCTTTACCTGTCCGGTATGCGGGGGAATTATTTCCCTTCACGACAGGGAATGCAGCGAGTGCGGCAATAAAATATAATGAGTAGATAAGCATAAGGCCGTTTTGGAAAAGCGGCAGGAAGGGTGATTCCATGAAAAAAGAGATACAGCAATCCGATATGAGGCTGGTAATTCATGATTTACCTGCCGATGTACTGCCTGTAATACAGGATAACCGTACAAAAGAAATCAGGGATGACGGCTCCATCCGATCCTGTATCGGCTGTTTTGGCTGCTGGCTGAAAACGCCGGGAAAATGCATACTTAAGGATACATACAGCGACATGGGCCGGCTGCTGGCTGCCAGCGGGGAAATTCTGCTGATAAGCCGCTGCTGTTTCGGAGGCCCCGGCCCCTTTGTTAAAAATGTGCTGGACAGAAGTATTTCCTATATTTTACCCTATTTTGTAATAAAAAACGGGGAAATGCATCATCGGCAGAGGTATCCGAAAACGTTGGCGTTAAAGGCTGTTTTTTACGGGGAAGATTTGACCATACAGGAAAAAGACACCGCCAGGGAATGGGTGGCTGCCATGGCGGATAATCTGTATTGTGAGGTACAGCAGGTTACCTTCTGTATCACACCGGAAGAAGCAGGAGGTTTCCTATGAAGATAGCATTGATCAACGGAAGTCCGAAACGCACAAACAGCGCCTCAGGAGTGATCGTATCCCAGCTGAAGGGATGGCTGGAAAAGAAGGGGCCGTCCCTTTGTGACCTGCATTTTTGCACACCCCATCCGCAGAAAGAACAGCTGCAGGCAGCAGCGGAAAGTGATGTCCTGCTTTTCGCTTTTCCCTTATATGTGGATGGGATCCCTTCCCATATGGTGAGTGCCCTTCTGGATTTGGAGCCTCTTATCCGGGAGCAAAAGAAAAAACGGATGGTTTATGCCGTCCTTAACTGCGGCTTTTATGAAGGCTGCCAGAATGCCCCGGCCATCCGGATGATGGAAAACTGGTGCCGCCGCAACGATCTGGACTGGGGATATGGAATCGGGGCCGGAGGCGGGGGCATGTTGTCTGCGCTTGCGGATATTCCTGCGGGACGCGGTCCCGCAGCCTCTCTTGGCAAAGCGCTTTCCCGGCTGGCAGAGGACAGCGCCGTACAGAAAAGCGGGGAAACAGTCTATGTCCAAATGGATTTTCCGAGGTTTGCCTATAAAGCCGCTGCTGAATCCGGCTGGAGACAGGCAGTGAAGAAAAACGGAATGAAGGCAAAGGATATTTTAAAACAGTGGCTGTAAGCGGAAGGGAAGGAGAACGTGAAATGCAGGAAAACAAGAGGGAAGAATTCCTGAAACAGTACTGGACAGCCGTTCTGGGACAGCGGGCGGATCAGCTGCCCCTGTTTTTTAAAGAGGATGCCTGTATCCGATGGCACAACACCAGGGAACAATTTACCGTAGCGGAATTTATCCGTGCCAACTGCGAATATCCCGGAGAATGGGCAGGGGAGGCGGAACGGCTGGAAACCGTGGGAGAATGCAGCATTATGGCGGTTCATGTCCATACCAAAGACGGCTCCCTGTCTTTTCATGTAGTGTCTTTCATACGGATGAAGGATGACCTGATAAGTGAATTGGATGAATACTGGGGAGATGACGGCCCGGTTCCCGGATGGAGAAAAGAAAAACAAATAGGAATTCTGTTTCCATAAAAGTGCGGACAGCGCAGTGCAGCAGGAGAGAAAGGAAAAATGGATGGAAAATAACAAAAATATCTTTGTGGAAAAGTGGCATTCGGTTTATTTTTTTATTCCCTTGTTTGAAAATCCGGTGGTGATGCCTGCCGCGGAGGATGTATGCAGTAAGCTTTCTGAAAAATTCGGAAGGGTCACCCCGCTGTCGGAGGAACAGAAGATGCCCGGAGAGCCTGCCGGGCTTAAATCCTTTGTGTTATGGGATCATCCGGTCCATTACAGCAAGGAGAACCAGGATGTGCCGTCCCAGTTGGTGCTGTACGGTGGCGATGTATTTGACAGGAGCCAGTTTGATGAATCTATAAAAGCCCAGTTCTGGGCGTGTCCCGACCGGGAAGCATTTCTGGAACGATGCCGTTATTCCATAATGGCAAGCAATATGCTGGCGGCAGGGCTTCCTCCTCTGGAGCAGTATGGAATCCTTGCTTCCTATGCGGATGCGCTTCTGGAGCTGTTTCCCGACTGCATCGGAATTTACTGGCCCCACAGCCGGAATCTGGTGCCGAGAGAAATCTATACGGCGTCCTCCTGGAACCGGAAAGAACTCCATTTTCTTGACGGCGGCCTGAATGTCCGGTTTTTCACAGTGAGCGGCACGGATGAATTCCTTTTTGATACCCTTGGGCTGACACCCATCGGCCTTCCCGATCTTCAGATCCACTGCCGGAATCTGGAACCCGATGAGGTGGTGGTTTTTCTCAGAAATCTTGCCGCTTATCTGTTTGAGTACGGGGATGTGATTGAAGACGGCAATACGGTGGAAGGCATACACCATGAAAAATGGGTGTGCCAAAGAGAGGACGCCATGGCCGGACCTATGCGCGTTGTCCTTGATGTGAACCCGGGAGACTTTGCTGCAGGAAACAGGTAAAAACATGCTATCCATATGGATGAATGAACCCCTTTGGAGGATATAAGATATGGCTGTAAAAATGATAGTAACGGATCTGGATGGCACCTTTCTGCGATCGGATAAAAGCGTGTCCGCCTATTCACAGAGGGTCATAGGACAATGCAGAGAGAAAGGAATCATTTTTGTGATTGCCACCGCACGGCCGGTAAGGGCAGTGGAAAGCCTTCTTCCCGTCCTTTCCTGCGATGCCGCCATTTATCATAACGGCGCCGTTATAAAGAAGGGGGAGAAACAGATGGATGGATTCGGAATTCCCAATCCGCGGAACTTTATCTCAGCCCTTTTGGACGCATATCCCGGCCTACCTGTATACGCGGAGATACAGGATCAGCTTTATGCCAATTACGATCCGGGTAAAATATGGGAGAATATCCCATATAAATACACAGATTTTACAGATTTGCCGGAAGCGGACGCGGATAAAATCCTGTTGGAAACCACATCGGTGGAGGAAATGGAAAAATTCAAGCCATTTCTCACCTCCGATCTTTATATGCAGCTTTCCGAAAACACTATTGCTATGATAATGAACAAACAGGCCTGTAAAGAAAATGGCATACGCTCCCTTGCCGCTGACTATCAGATCCACATGGATGAAATCGCGGCCTTCGGCGATGATTACAATGATATCCTTATGCTCCGGGAATGCGGAAAAGGGATTGCCGTAGCCAATGCTATCCCGGAGGTATTGGAAGCGGCGGATGAAATCTGTGAAGATAACGATAATGACGGCGTAGCCCGTTGGCTGGACAGGAATATCCTGCGAAATGTTCCTGTGTAGAAACAACTGCAGTGTATGAAGGAAGATTTGCCGATTCATTTAAAAAGGAGAAGGGGATAAGAAAATGTCAGCCTATAAAGTAATTGATGTAAAGAACTGGAAAAGAGCGGTCCACTGTGAGGTTTTCAGGAACAGCATGCAGCCCCAATATGGTGTCAGTTTGGAACTGGATATAACAAATTTTCTGAGAGTTATCCAAGCAAAAGGTTATTCCTTTACCTTTTCCTTTGTTTACATCGTTTCCAAATGTGCAAATGAATGCGAGGAATTCCGGTATCGTTTTCAGGACGGGGAAGTGGTGCTTTATGAACGGATAGATACCTCCTTTACTTATATGGATGCGGACGGGGAGCTTTTTAAGGTGGTGAATGTGCCCATGAAAGATTCCCTTGACGAATACGTAAAGGCGGCGGGAGAGACAGCCGGCAGCCAGCAGGCATACTTTACAGGACCCATGGGAAACGATATATTCCAATTCTCCAGTATGCCATGGATTTCTTTCACCCATATATCCCATACCTATTCCGGGAATAAAGAAGCGGCAACACCCCTGTTTGACTGGGGAAAATATTTCGAACGGGACGGGAAAATTATCCTTCCCTTTTCCGTACAGGTCCATCATTCTTTTGTGGATGGTATCCATATTGCAAAATTTGCGGACCTTTTACAGGCCTGCCTGGATGAAATGGAGTAAAAAAATGGGAAATATCCTGGTATTGGGAGCCAGCGGTTTCGTCGGTTCTGCGGTAAAGAAAAGACTGGAGCAAAGCCATACGGTCTATGGCACCTATTATACGAGAAACGAAGCATTGCCGGAAGCCGGCAGAATGGAAAATTTAGATATCGGAGATAGTTCAGCGCCGGGGCTTCTTCTGCAAAAGATAAAGCCGGATTGGGTTATAGCGTCCTTGCGGGGAGAGTTTTCCGGACAGATGGCGTTTCATAAACGGCTGGCCCGGGAAATGCAGAAGCTTCCGGAGAGCCGTTTATGTTATCTGTCCACTGCCAATGTATTTGACAAGGAAGGGGACAGGCCCCATTTTGAAGAGGATGTGCCGAAGGCGGAAAGCGGATACGGACAGTTCAAAGCAGACTGCGAAGCCATGCTTTTTCAGGAATTGGAAGAACGCTGTACGATCCTCCGCCTGCCTATGGTATGGGGCAGGGATTGTCCGAGAGTGCGCAGTTTGTATACAGATATGGCAGATGGAGGGAAAATACGTACCTGGACCAATCTGTATGTCAATATTGCCACGGATGTGCAGATAGCAGAATTCGTCTCATATATTGTGGATACAGGGGCAAAAGGGATTTTTCATGCAGGTACTGTCGATTGGATAGCATATCATGAGCTGATACGCCGGATAGGGGAGCGTATTGGTCTGCGGAATCCCCGCTTTACAATGGAAACAGAAGAAAAAGCGGAATATATGGTTTTGTTATCCCACAGAGAGAATGTCCCGGATGCGTTGAAGCCTACAGTGGCACAGGTGATTGACCGTATCACCCGATAAGGCTGCAAGGCTCACCGACCAGACTTCCAACCAACCAGAACTGCGGTGCTGCCTGATGGGGAATAAGGAGTACGTATGAAAAAAGCCGGAAGAATTATGGGAATCGCTATGATAAGTTTATTGCTGGGAGTAATCCTTTTTTATTTCCTTCTTACATTTCTGATCGCACCCGCAGTGAACGACCAGACGGCGAAAGCTCTTTATGCGGAAATGCTTCAGATTCCCCTGCCTGAAGGAGCCGAGCTTTGCGACAGCCGTTACCTGGCGGGAAATCTGGTGGGAAACGGGAATAAAATGCAGTATTTTGCGGCAATTCTGCTGCGGACAGATCAGACAGGGGAAGAACTGGAGGCCTACTATGCACCTTACCGGGAGGATGAGTGGCACTTCCTGGTGGAAATCCAGCAAGGGGCTGCTATCTCGCCTCTGGAAGGCAGGGAGGAATTTTCATTCCCAGAGGAAACAAGAGGGGAAGAGTACTATATTGTATATTCCTGGGGCAGCAGTGATTTTCCATTCCAGGACTGGGATTTGCGGGCCCACTAAAAGCTGGAGGTACGTGAATGGATAAAACAGCAATAAGACAACGGATTAAAGAGGGTGCGCGGATTACTATTATAGGGGACAGTCTGGCGGCGGGAGCAGGCAGCTCATGCAGTTACAAAACAGAAGAAGTGATTATGTGCGACGGATCGGATGTATTTGTAAGGCGGATGGCTCCAAACAGCTGGTGGGGGCGGTTTCAAAATTACCTTACCGACAAATATCCGGGCTGTACGGTAGTAAATAACGGCTGCGGAGGCGCTTTTTCCTGCCAGTTAAGAAAGGGGTTATCTTCTGTTTTTGACGAAGACAAGGACGATATTGTTTTCTTGTTTTTAGGCGCAAACGACCGTAAAAGGGTAGGAGGGATGGAAGAACTCTGCTGCAACCTTACCTGGATGATACGATATTTTAAGGAAAAAAAGAAACCGGTTGTGGTGTTTACCCCAAACCCGTCTACCGTTGAAAATGAAGCCTATCCGAATAGATTATATCATATGGAAGATGTCTCTAATATTATTATTGATGTGGCAGAAAAGGAACAGGTTCTTCTGATCGACAATTACAACTATATTATGGATTATCTTTTTGTTAAGGGGAAAAAGATTGAGGATATTATCTTCGGAAACGGCTGTCCTAACGATGGCTGCCATCCGGCGGACACCATACAGGAGATGATATATCGTAATCTCATGCGATGTCTGGGATTTTCAGTAAAGATAGATGGGGCGATTTGGAAATAAAAAAATAAAGGAACGGGATATGGCAGACATTATGAGACGGAAGGAGAGGAATATGAAAATATCAGTGATACTGGGACACCCTTATGAAAAAAGCTTAAATGCCGCAATTGCAGGAGCTGTGACGGAGGCCTTGCAGGAAAAAGGCCATGAAATCCGGTTTCATGATCTATATCAGGAAAAATTCAACCCTGTAATATCCGGCGGGGAACTGGTTACGGATGTCCCGGAGGATGAGCTCACCATGCTCCATCAAAAGGAAATCAGGGAAGCGGACGGCATTGTCATTATCCATCCCAACTGGTGGGGACAGCCTCCTGCTATGCTGAAAGGGTGGGTTGACCGTGTCCTGCGGGAAGAAGTGGCATATACCTTTCCGGTAGGGGACAACGGCGGCGGACTGCCCATAGGGCTGCTGAAAGCCCGGGCGGCATTGGTATTTAATACCTCCAACACACCGGAAAGAAGGGAAGAAGAAGCATTCGGGGATCCGCTGCAGCGATTGTGGAGAGACTGTATCTTTGCATTCTGCGGCGTACATACCTTTGACAGGAAAATGTTCCGGGTAGTGGCCGACAGCAGTGAAGAGGAGCGGGGCAGATGGCTGGAGGAAGTGAAAGTACTGGTCAGCCGGTATTTTCCCGAAGAAAGAAGGAGCGGAAGATGAAAAAAGGAACTACATGGCTATTCCGGGTATTACTGGCGTTCAGTGTGCTTGGACTTATCGTAAGTGGAATCGGCTGTTGGAAGAAAGCGGCCGCCGTTTCCATAATCGGCGGGGCTGACGGTCCCACCAGTATTTTTATTGCAGGAAAAATCAACAGCACACCGGTTTATGTTGTCACGGCATTCTTTATCCTGGCAGCAGCAGTAACAGGGCTGATAATTCGAAAGCAGAATAAGAAAAAGGGCAGCGGCCCGGAGAAATAAACGAAAGGATCTGCGGCTGACAGGATTATGTTTCTTCTATATTTACGATCCGTGTGTATCTTCTGAGAGGGTACTGGCCGTCATGGGCTTCTCCGCAGAACTCCTCCGACATGGTCCCTGCCCGGGTAATGCGCACCACACCGGAACGGGCCAGCAGATGGGTAAGAACCTCGCGCTCTTCATCAGGACAGATCAGCCCGGCAGTCTGCAGATAGCCTTTTTTTCTGCGCAGGACAGTAATGATATTTTCCTTTGGAAGCCTTTTTACATAGCAGTTTCCAAACATATAGGAAAGCGCCAGTTCGCTGTCCTGGCAGGCGGTGAGACTGCAGC
This sequence comes from Lachnospiraceae bacterium, assembly GCA_022845955.1. GTDB lineage: Bacteria > Bacillota > Clostridia > Lachnospirales > Lachnospiraceae > Eisenbergiella. The sequence continues at coordinate 4,106,911 of AP025576.1, read as the reverse complement.
CGGTTCCCCGGAATTCTTCCGGTGCTGCTGCTGTGCCTTTCAGTATTTTTTCCAGAGTGTCATTATATTTTAAAAGTGTTATTTCCGCCGCCCCGCCCAGGTCGGAAGGCGGAACCTTCAGGATCGCATCTTCCAGGATGGGCAGAAATTCTCTGCAGAAATCATACAGATCGTCAAGGCTGTATGTGTCCAAATAGATCGTCTGGCAGGAACTGCATAAAAGCTGTCTGGTGGATGCAATGTGACGGGCCAGCTCTTTCAGCTCCTGGCTGTTATTTAGGGGGCCGGATAGATAGGCAAATCCCAGCTTATGTCCCCATTCGATTAATCTTGCCCCCACCGGAGCGAACTGTCTGACCGCAGAAACCGCCGCGTCTCCTCCCCAGACCACGATACCGTCCGCCATAACCGCCATTTTTTTCAGTGCGGCCAAATCGGCGGAAGGGGTATCGAATACATAGATGAAGTCGGAGAGTGCAGGCTCGATTTCAAGCAGGCTTGTAATAAGCATTAGAGTGAGACCGTTGTCTGCCTGAGGGAGCTTAACTATATTTACATTCCCGGTCAGCAGCCCCTCCGCGAGGCTGAAGGCCGGCAGGCCGTCTATATTTCCTGCGGCGATGTGCAGCAGTGTCCCAAGCGGCATGGCGCGCACACAGATGCTTTTCTGGTTATGGGGCGGTTTGGTACGATAAGGCGTAAAGAATCCCTCCCCCAATTCCGTGCTAAGCTTATACTCTATATATTCGCGGCTGAGTATCACGGCGGCAAGCTCCTTGTACCGAACGGCCCCATCAGGGGAAAGATCCGCGATTCTCTCATCAAACGCCCCGGCTGCGATACGTTTGCTGAGAAAATCAACAGCGGCGACAACCGTTTCCGCAGACAGTGTTTTCTCCGCTAACGTATGATTGATTTCTTCTTCCATGGCGGACAGGATACGTTCCTGTTCCCCGGAATCATAAAGTTTTCCTTTTGCCAGTATCATCGTGTTATCTCCGTTTTGCCAGAATTATAAGGTTCTCTCTGCTATGAGATCCGCCGCCCCGGCGGCGCAGGTTTTAATATCCTTCAGCCCCACGCGCCCGATGACTTCCAGATAGGGAGAGGTAATCTTACAGCCGCATTTGCTGCCATCGTGCAGCACACCCAAATCATCCGTCATGACGCTGAGAATGGGGGTGGCTTTTATCATGGGCGTTATCAGATTGATAAGCCCTGTCTTTCCCGGTTCAAGAGGACGGAGGGTATGAACATCCCTGATAATGACCCGGCTGTAAGCAGGTACATGGAAGTGATGGTTCGGGCAGTCACAATAAAGGATAGGATGCTCCGCCGCCCCGAAAAATTCCACAATATCTTCCTCGCCGATTCCCAGAACCTTATCAGCCAGCTCATAAAATGTTTTCTTATCCACCTGCTGGGTATAAAACTGTTTCCAGCCGCCTCCCAGCATGATTTTGGAACCTTTTTTCAGCTTTATGCGGATCCCTCGTTCCTCCATCATCTGCAGTGCAAAATAGGTATAGGAAGGGAATCCCATAAAACGCAGGGGAAAACGGGAATGCCCATACTTTTGTATAGCGCTGATCATGGCTTCCAGATCCGGGACATACGTGCCGTTTTGGTAGGTCAGAGCAAAAGAACGGCTTAAAGCAGGCGCAAACAGAGTTGCCCCGAAGGCTGTTTTGGTAACTGCCGTCCGGTTTCCTTTATGAGGTTTATAACCGAAAACAACATAGTGACAGGGCATTAAGGAAAAAAGGCCTCGGAGCCTGCCGATTTTCAAGACCATTTTCAGAGCGCATAATAAACCGCCTGCATCATAACCGATTTCACTGAAAACGCCTTTGGTGCCGGAGGAGGTAGCACGTATAAGCATTTTCCGGGTGGGAACGGAAAATAATTTATGGTGCTTGAAAAGTAAGGTTGGTAATACGGGGATTTCAGCAATGTCCTCATAACGGCAAAGCGAGTCCGGGCTTATGCCGTAGAAATCCAGGATAGCACGGTATTCTTTGCAGTTATCATATTGGAACCGGCAGTTCTCCTTTACCGCACGGAAGAAAAGTCCGTTTGTTGTTTCCGTATCGAATGGATTGCGGGTACGGAATAATTTGGATCGATATTTTATAGGAAGCACCTCCTTTATGGGAACGGTTTATGCCAATGGGGTTCCGGGATATTTTATCCTATTGTCCCCCGGTTATCTAATTCCCATATATTTCAGTTCCGGCAGCCAATCTATAATTTTCACAGGAAAAGCCCCTCTTTTGTTTTATTGTACCATGCCATTGCCCGGAACGCTATTTCCTTTTACAAAGAGCTGCTTATGGGGAAAGTGAGTAAGGATAAAGGAGTCTGCAATACCTGCTGTCTTTATGTATCGGATTGCGGCCGCGGCATCTTTCCTGTATGATAAGAACAGAGAACAAGACTGACGAGAAAAGAGGGAGACTATGAATTGTACTATCCGTTCTTTATACCTGTGTGTACGTGATATGGAGAGAGCTGTCCGGTTTTATGAAGATTTTCTGGAAAGGCCGGTGACCTGCAAGGATGAGCTGTACAGTGTTTTTGATATAAGCGGTTTCCGATTGGGACTTTTCGCCTATGAAAAGGCAGGAGAAAACCACATCTTCGGCAGTAACTGCCTGCCGAGCCTGGAAGTGGACAGCCTGGAGATCCTGAAGAAGAAGCTGGAAGGCCGGAAGGTGGTTTTTGCATGCAGGAAAATAGGAACAAACTGGGTGTCGGAGTTTGCGGACAGTGAGGGGAACCCTATCGAACTGACCGCGCCGGTAAGGGAGGGGGATGCTTTATGATTACCGATAAGAGGATTGACGGGGGAAAGGGCTTTGACTGGGGGAAAACCTCCGGGGATTACGCAAAATACAGGGATATTTATCCGCCGGAATTCTATCAGAAAATTGTAGATGCGGGGCTTTGTACCAAAGGGCAGCAGGTTCTGGATGTGGGGACGGGAACCGGTGTGCTTCCCCGGTTCCTCTATCCTTATGGAGCCAAATTTACGGGAATGGATATTTCAGAGAACCAGATAGCAACAGCTGTAAAGCTGGCAGAGGAAGCTGATATGGATATCCGGTTCCTGAGCGGGCCTGCGGAACAGATGGATTTTCCGGAAGGAAGCTTTGATGTGGTAACGGCCTGCCAGTGTTATTTTTATTTTGACCATTCGCGTATGGCACCGGCGCTTAACAGGGTGCTGAAACCGTCCGGCCGTTTTGTTATTTTGTATATGGCCTGGCTGCCTCTGGAGGATCCCATAGCCGGGGCCAGCGAGGAATTGGTGCTCGCCTATAATCCGTCCTGGACGGGAAAAGGAGAAACAAGGCATTTAATTACGGTACCGGAGGCGTATCTCGATTATTTTACAGTGGAAAGCAACGAAATCTATGATCTGCAGATTCCCTTTACCAGGGAGAGCTGGGATGGGCGTATCCGGGCCTGCCGCGGGATAGGGGCCTCCCTTTCGTCCGAAGAAGTGGAGGCTTTTACAGAAGAACACCGCCGCCTGCTGGAGACAGCAGCCCCGGAGGAGTTCACGATACGGCATTATGCTGGGATGGCTGTTTTGAAGAAAAAGGGTTAGGCAGTATGCCTGTAGCAATCATGCGGCAATGGAGTATAACGGCTATACGCTGGCCCGCCTCAGGGGTGACAGGCCATAGCGGAGGGAGAAGAGATGACCAGGGAAGATATCATGCGTGCAGCCTGGAAACAGTCTGCTATAGATGCTAACTGCCGCCCGGAGGATTTTTGCAGCGGACACCACCGGGTGGTAGTATCCGAAGCGAACGGGAAGGCAAGAAAATACCTGGAGCTTCCGGCTTATTGTATGCTGGTTTCCTACGGCAGCAATATTGTGGCTTCGGTGGATTCATCCATAGCCGGAGAAGTGGAAGAATACTTGGAACGGTTTCGGATTGGCCACTGCTTCGGAACCCCCAATATCTATCTTCTTAATGATCTGTTTGCCAGGGATAACAGGCAAATCTGTTTTATGGCGGAATATTTTCTGCCTGATAGGGAACGGCTCCGGGCGCTTCCCTGCGGCTATGAGATAAAAATCCTTTATCCGCAGGATTTGCATCCGTTCTATCAGCCGCAGTGGGACAATGCACTGAGCCGCAGCCGGAAAGAGCTGGATGTTTTGGCTGCAGGCGCTTTTTACGGGACTAAGCTGGTGGGTCTGGCTGGCTGTTCGGCGGACTGTGATTCCATGTGGCAGATAGGTGTGGATGTGCTGCCGCAATACAGAAGGCAGGGGATTGCGTCGGCCCTTACCAGCCGTCTGGCATTGGAATGCCTGGACAGAGGAAAGATTCCTTTTTATTGTGCTGCCTGGGCAAACCTGCAATCGGTGCGAAATGCGATCCGCAGCGGGTTCGGGCCTGCCTGGGTGGAAGTGGATGCCAGGCCCGCCGCTTTTATAAAAGAAATAAACGGAGAGGCCCTTTGAAGGCATCTCCGTTTGTTAACAGACGGTCAGCGGGATAAGACAGAAGCATATCAGTACCATCTTATCATAGGAAGCTCATTGTTTATCCCTTTCGTCATAAGTATCTGATGCAGATCGATAATGCCGTTATGGAAGGTTGCCGCGCAGGAAGCCAGATACAGGTGCCACATCCGCACAAATTTTTCATCGAACATCGCTTTAACCTGATCCAGGTTAGCCAGATAATTATCCCGCCAGCATAGAAGGGTGCGGTTATAGTGGAGTCTCAGGTTTTCCACATCCAATGTATGGAACTGTTCTTCTGCCATATAGGAAAGCATTTCCCGCAGGCTGGGTATCATGCCGCCGGGGAAAATATACCTTTTGATCCAGGCGTCCCCGGGATACTCCTTCAGCGCACTTATAAAGTGGAGGAGGAACAGTCCGCCGGGTTTCATGACCTGATTGACACAATGGAGGAATACCGGGTAGTTTTCCCGTCCCACATGTTCTGCCATTCCTACGCTTACCACCCGGTCGAAGGTCAGATGGGATTTGGGGAGATCGCGGTAGTCCATCAGCTTCACCGTCAGATAATCCTCCAGCCCTTCTTTGGTAATACGCTCCTGGCATTCTTTGTACTGTTCCTGGCTTAAGGTGATTCCTGTGCCCTTTATCTTATACTTTTTGGCGGCTTCTATCAGCAGAAAACCCCATCCGCAGCCCACATCCAGCAGAGTCATGCCTTCCTTCAGATACAGCTTCTTCAGGATGTAATCCACTTTGTTTACCTGAGCCTGATACAGTGTGTCATCTTCATGCAGAAAATACCCGCAGGAATAACTCATGGTTTCATCCAGCCACAGCTTATAGAAGTCATTTCCGATATCATAATGGCTGCTTACCTCTTTCTGCTGGTTTTTCTTCGCTGTGGAGGTAAATATCAGTTTTTTCAGCGCATTGTGATCCGTGGAGAACTTTCCCATCTGACCCAGAAAATGATCCAGGGCATAGTACAGATCTCCTTCAATTTCCAAATCATTGTTCATGTATGCCTCCCCTAAAGCCAGAGAAGTGCTTGTCGCTAAATCGGAAAGCGGAATGTCTTTATGAAACGTAACTGCAAAGGCGGGTTTCCCTTCTCCGATGAGATGTTCCTTTCCATCCATTTTCACCAAAAACGGATAATCTTCAAATTTTTTCAGAAACTGCAGCGTTACTTGTTCTTCCAGCATATTGGTTCCTCCTTGACATAATTTCTTTGTTGTTGTTTCGTCCCTCGGCCGCCACTTCAATAATACACGGTACTGCGAAACCGTTTTGTTTCTTTTTCCTATAGTATTCCCAGAGTTTCCCATGTATAACGCCTTTTCTATTTTTGAAAGGCAGTAAGGTGCAGGGTATAATGTTTTCAGACAAATGTAAAAAAATATTTGACAATCAGGAAGGTTTGTTATACTCTTAAATTAGACAATTGACTAATTTAAAACGGAGGGGGAATTGCCATGAAAAAACTGCCTGATGCGGAGCTGGAACTGATGATGATTATATGGGATGCGGGGGAACCGGTTACCAGAATGGAAATCGAAGAAAAGATGGATGAGGGCAGGGAAGTGCTTCCCAGCACGATCCTGTCCCTGTTATCCCGTCTGGAGGAACGAGGTTTTGTCGAACGGGAGAAGAGAGGCAAAATCAATTATTACAGCGCACGGGTGGAAAAAGATCCCTATTTGAAGGAAACCGGACGCAACATATTAAAAAGAATGTTCGGGGGCTCTATATCCAATTTTGCCACAGCTCTTTATGACGGAGAGGAATTGAGCGATGAAGATATCGCCTGCCTGCAGGACTTTATAGACAGTAAAACCAGGAAACATACACCATCTGGAGGAAATAAAAGATGAGTGCCTTTCTATTCGGCGTTTTAAAGATAACCCTGATTACCGACCTGACCATCGGGCTGGTCTGGCTTCTTTCGCTTTGTTTAAGGGGCGGATCCGGTTACCGGTGGAGAAAAATGGTCTGGCTGTTTCTTGGGCTGCGCTTATTAATACCGGCAACCATATCCTTTGCAGAGATATCGGGTCAGCTGCCCCTGATCCGGGTGGAACTGAACGGGCCTGTAAACAACCGTCAGGTTGATTCAGCTGCGGCTATAGCAAACGGTTTGAAGGAACAAGAGGAGGCAGGTGCGGTGCCGGATTCCGGGGAGGGTGCCGGAAGCCCGCAGGATTCCATGGCGGCAGGGGAGGAAGCGGATCCGGAGATTCCGGCTGCCGCAGAGAAGGGAGAACGCTTGAAAACAGATCCGGAAACCGGTCTGCCGGAGTCCGGTATGTTCAAAAGCCGGCTGCCCTTGTCTGTTCTTCTTGTGTGCTTTTGGCTGGCAGGCATTTTGGCGGCGGCCAGATTCCATATCTCCCAGTATCTGCATACCAGAAAATGTCTTTTGGAAACGGCTCGTCCCTGCAGGGATAAAGAGACAGAGTGCCTTGCAGAGAAGCTTTTCCGGGAATATGACATCAACAGGACACTCCCCCTGCTGATCAGTGATACCGTCGATACCCCAATGGTAACCGGATACATCAAACCGGTGCTTCTGCTTGATGAGGCTTCCTGCCGGGCACCGGAACGGGAAGCGATGCTGCGTCATGAACTGTGTCATTACAAATATGGTGACTTATGGTACAAGCTTCTGATGGTGGCTGTCTGTGATCTGTATTGGTTTAATCCGGTGCTACGCTTGATGAAACGCATGGCCTTTTGTGATGTGGAGTGCGTTTGTGACAGCCGGGCGACCAGAAAGATGGGGCCGGAGGAAAAAAAGCGTTATGCTTATATGTTGGTAACACGTACCCGGGGAAAAAGTACGGCATATTCCGCCCGTTTCTCAGCGGGGAGAAAAACAATGAAGGAAAGGCTTGATAACCTTTTTACCGACAAAAAGAATAAGACCGGCTATGCGGCAGCCCTTGTACTGCTGGCGGCAGTTTCCGTTTTTTCCATGTCGCTGGTATTTGCCGGAAGGGACGGCAGCGGCGGTACGAGCGGTGCCGGAGAAGAAATGGCCGCAGGTGAAGAGAAAGGCGGAAAGGGAAATGACGGGGAGGAAGAACCCGCCGTGAAGCCCGTGAAAACCTTCCGGGTTGACTCTGTTGCGGATCTGTATCTGGAGGAGCCTTTTCAGCCGGAGCTGTACTATATGACCAATCGTGTTACGTTGGACAACCATTTTTATATCGATGAGGATAAGGTGCTCTGGGGATATGGCCGGAATAGTTTCGGGCAGCTGGGAATCGGAAAAAAGGATACGGATGACACATATTACGGGGAGCCTGTCAGAATTGCGGAACATGTGGTTTCCGTAGATCAATCTGTCAACGGTTATTTTACCATCTATCTGACGGAAGACGGAAACCTGTATGGAATGGGATCTAATCTGATGGGAGTTTTAAGAAAACCGTTGGACGGGGAGCAGGTGCTTTATGATTATAGCCGTTATGTTCCGGTTTTGGAACCGACTCTGCTCATGGAGCAGGTAGCTTTTGCCCGGGCGGGAATGTATTCCATTGTAGCCTTAAAGGAGGACGGAAGTGTCTGGTGGTGGGGAGAATACAAGGCTTTATCCGCCACTGCCTATGGAAGCCCGAATTCGGATGGCTATTGGGCTTATGAGGAATGGCCTGAAAATCCCCGTAAAATGATGTATACCAGCCCCCGCCTGATGCTGGAGGACTGTATCTATGCCACGACGGGAAACTGGACCGGGGCGGCCATAACCAGAGACGGGGAATTATATACATGGGGCTTTAATATATGGGGCCAGTGCGGCACACCGGTGACAGCGGATGATTATGTCCGGACGCCCCAAAAGGTACTCGGCAATGTTAAAATGGTTTGGCCGGAGCGAATGGCATTCCGTGACAGCCGTACCGCCATACCGGAGTTTGCTTCTTACAATACCAGCTACAATGATAACCTGTTCGTACAGCTGAAGGACGGCACCCTTTTGGCCTGCGGCCTGGATTTGGGAACAAAAACTAAAACTATTGAGCTGGACGGGGATATGCTGCAGCCTGTCACAAAAAACTATTCGGACAGCTTTGTCCCTATTGCCGTCTGTTCCCTGACCGATGCGGATATCCGTTCCATCCTGGCGCAGTGCGAAAAGGGAAGCACGGTGGAAGAAGCGGAACAAATCCTGGAAGACCATCAACTGTTCTGGCTGGAATGCTTTGAAGAAGGGGGAAGGTATCCTCTCTATCTGGAGGTGGAAGAGGGGAGATACTATCTTTACTTTGATGACAACGGGAGAGTGACGCATTTTTCCGATCAGGAGGACGTTTAGTTCCCCGCGGCCGCTTCCATGAATCTTTACTTTGGAGTGCGCAGCCTTCCCGGATTCATGGAATTTTCTGAAAATAAAAAAATCCTCATCCTACATGACGGTATAGGATGGGGATTTTAGCATATACTCCGTATATCTGAATTATGCCATCTGGTTTACAGCTTTAGAAAGACGGGACACCTTTCTGGATGCTGTATTTTTGTGATATACACCTTTGGTTGTTGCCTTATCAATAGTAGATGTGGCAGCGAGAAGAGCAGACTGTGCTGCGCTCTTATCACCAGCTTCAATAGCTGTGTATACCTTCTTGATAGAAGTTTTCACACCAGACTTGATAGCTTTGTTTCTGTCAGCTTTGGTTCTGTTAACCAGAATTCTCTTCTTAGCAGATTTGATGTTAGCCAAGATTTTCACCTCCATTTTCAAGTGAATTTTTCTTATTCCTTATGAAAATGTTTCATTAAACCCGGACACGGTCGTTCTAAGGAAACATACGAATATATTCTATCGGACAGCTTCTTATATGTCAATACATAATTTATTTATTTTTGCAAAAAATAGGCATATGCGCGGTCCGGCCCCCGGAAAGTCAGCGGGCAAGAATAAGCCGGACGCATAAGTTAAAGTAAAGGGAAGAGCGGGAGAGTACAGATGAGTTGTTTTCAGGTAAGAACGGACCTGGCATTGGAAGCCAGGGAAAGCATTACGGAAGCGGACGGAGAACTGCGCGGTGTCCGGGTGGAAGAATTCTCAAACCCCAAAAGTGAAGTGCAGATCACCCGTGTCATCATTGATACGAAAAACGGCGCAAAGGCCATGGGCAAACCGATGGGCACCTATGTTACGCTGGAAGCCCCGGCGTTGATGGAGCCGGATGAGGACTATCACAGAGAGGTTTCGGAGGAACTGGCCAAACAGCTGAGAAAGCTGATCCCGGATATCGAGAAGGAACAATCTATCCTGGTGGTAGGACTTGGAAACCGGGATGTTACGGCGGATGCGCTGGGACCGGAGGTTGTGGATAATCTTTTTATCAGCAGACATGTGATAATGGAGTACGGAAAAGCTGCTTACGGCCGCGAAAAAATGCATCAGATCAGCAGTATCGTGCCGGGAGTCATGGCAATGACGGGAATGGAAACTGCAGAAATTGTCAAAGGTGTGGTGGAACAGACCAGGCCGGACGTCCTGATTGTTGTGGATGCCCTGGCGGCCCGGAGCACAAAGCGCCTGAACCGGACCATCCAGATTTCCGATGCGGGGATCCATCCGGGCTCCGGCGTGGGCAACCATAGGAACGCCATGAATAAAGAAACCCTGGGAGTTCCTGTGATTGCCATCGGCGTGCCCACGGTAGTGGATGCTGCAACTATTGTGGGAGATGCTATCGAAAGCATGATACAGGAGAGCGGGGAGGAAGGCTGTTTCTTTAACAGGGAGCACCCCAAGGCACTGTCCGAACTGAATAACATGTATGTGACCAGCAAGGATATCGATGAAACTGTGAAACGCCTTAGCTTTACCATTTCGGAGGCAATAAATATAGCTTTGGATATTGCCTGAGAATCTGCATAAATGAGAAGTGCAGGTGCATATATTCTTCTATGAATAAAAAATGGAATGGAAGAAAAATTTTTCATAAATGTGTGCTTGTGCTTCTTATTATTGCACTGGCGGATTTCCTGTTTTCCAGCCGCAGCGCCGCCGGGGACTCTGATGGGGAGCATTTCTCCTGGAAGGAGGTGCTCACGGCCAGAGCGCAGGAAGGGGTGCTGAATGTCTGGCTTCCTTCCTTTGCCTTTGCGGATAAGGGCAGCATGTCGGGTAAAGGGTGGTTTGACCAGATATTGGGCCAGCAGATCCCCCTTTATGCTTATGCGGGAAGCCAGGATGAGGAGGACCTGCAGACGGAGAGCGGGAGTACCTATGAAAAAATCCTGCTGCTGGAAGGGGCGAGCGAGTATACGGAAAGCGAAGATGGGGATGCGCTGGAGGTACCGGAAACCTCGGAGGGCAAGATCCGCCTGGATGATAATATGACGCAGCTGTTGCAGGAAGAAAATCAGACAGGCCAGGGGGAAAATGCGGAAACACAGGAACCCCAGGCACCGGCGGAGGATCCGTTCGGTTTCATCAAGGCGGCGGGGAGAGTCCAGGAATATAACTGGAGCTATTATCAGGATTTTGATGCCCTGATCAAGGAATTCTACGCGGTGGATGCCACGACGGAAGCCAGCTCCAAACGCCTGAACCTGGATGCGCTGCTGGGAAAAACCATGGCGATTACCAAAAATCCGGATGTGCCCCAGATATTGATTTACCATACCCACTCCCAGGAGGATTTTGTGGATTCCGTTCCCGGGGATACGTCCACGACGATCATGGGGGCAGGGGAGCTGCTGGCGCAGATCCTGCGGGAAGAATACGGCTATAACGTCATCCACCATCTGGGCGAGTATGATGTGGAGTCCAGGGATTATGCCTACTCCAATTCCCTTCCTGCCATCGAACAGGTGCTGGCGGAAAATCCCACAATCGAGGTGGTGATTGACCTGCACCGGGATGAGGTGCTGGAGGGAAGAAAGCTTGTGACGGATCTGAACGGGAAACCTACGGCCCAGTTCATGTTTTTTAACGGCCTTTCTTATACGAAGGCGCATGGTGATGTGGAATACCTGCAGAATCCGTACATAGACGACAACCTGGCATTTTCTTTCCAGATGCAGGTAATAGCCAACGAATATTATCCGGGCCTGACCAGAAGGATATATCTGAAGGGTTACCGTTATAACATGCATCTGCGGCCCCGTTCCCTGCTGATCGAATTAGGCGCCCAGACCAATACCGTGGAGGAAATAAAAAATGCCTGTGCGCCCATAGCCCATATCCTGGATCTGGAATTATCCGGTAAGGGTTTGTATTGACCGTTACCCCTGATTTTGCTATACTTGGTGCTGGAACGTCACATATACACTTGACATGTCCGTTGCATATATGCAAAAGACTTGGAGGAATTTTATGTCTATAGATCAGAGCAAAATCAGGAATTTCTGTATTATCGCCCATATCGACCACGGCAAATCCACGCTGGCGGACCGGATCATAGAACAGACCGGCCTTCTGACCAGCAGGGAAATGCAGGAACAGGTGCTGGATAATATGGATCTGGAAAGGGAGAGGGGCATCACCATCAAATCCCAGGCGGTCCGTACCGTATACAAGGCCAGGAACGGGGAGGAGTACATTTTTAACCTGATTGATACCCCCGGCCATGTGGATTTTAACTATGAGGTCAGCCGATCTCTTGCCGCCTGTGACGGAGCGGTGCTTGTCGTGGACGCCGCCCAGGGAATTGAAGCCCAGACCCTCGCCAACGTATATATGGCATTGGATCATGATCTGGACGTTTTCCCTGTTATCAATAAAATAGACCTTCCCAGCGCGGAGCCGGATCGGGTAAAAGAAGAAATTGAGGATGTCATCGGGCTGGAAGCCCATGACGCCCCTTTGATTTCCGCCAAAAACGGCATAGGCATAGATGAGGTGCTGGAGCAGATCGTTACCAAGATCCCTGCTCCCGGCGGAAGTGCGGACAACCCTCTTCAGGCGCTTATTTTTGATTCCCTGTATGATCCTTATAAAGGGGTTATTATTTTTTGCCGCATCATGGAAGGAAAGGTGAGCAAAGGGACCCTCATCCGTATGATGGCAACCGGAGCCCAGGAGGAAGTCGTGGAGGTGGGTTATTTTGGCGCGGGGCAGTTCATTCCCTGTGAAGAGCTTTCCGCAGGAATGGTCGGCTATCTTACCGCTTCCATTAAGAATGTCAAGGATACCGCAGTTGGTGATACGGTGACGGATGCCCGCAGGCCCTGTGCAAACCCCCTTCCCGGCTATAAGAAGGTAAATCCCATGGTATACTGCGGCATGTATCCTGCGGACGGGGCAAAGTATCCGGATCTGCGGGATGCGCTGGAAAAACTGCGGCTGAATGACGCGTCCCTCTTTTATGAACCGGAAACCTCCGCAGCCCTTGGCTTCGGCTTCCGCTGCGGCTTTTTGGGACTTCTTCATCTGGAAGTGATTGAAGAGAGACTGGAACGGGAATATAACCTGGATCTTGTAACAACGGCTCCGGGCGTAGTATATAAAGTGCATAAGACAAACGGAGAGATCATGGAGCTGACGAATCCTTCCAATCTGCCGGATCCTTCCATAATAGAATATATGGAAGAACCTATAGTCAGCTCGGAAATCATGGTGACCAGTGAATACATCGGTTCTATTATGGAGCTGTGCCAGGAGCGCAGGGGCCGTTATCTGAGCATGGAATATATGGAAGAAAAGAGGGCTCTTCTGAAATATGAGCTTCCCCTGAACGAAATCATTTACGACTTCTTCGATGCCCTCAAATCCCGTTCCAAAGGCTATGCCTCCTTTGATTATGAGCTGAAAGGCTACGAACAGTCGGAGCTTGTGAAGCTGGACATCCTGATCAACCGGGAGGAAGTGGATGCCCTGTCGTTCATTGTACACAGGGACAGCGCTTATGAGCGGGGACGCAGAATGTGTGAGAAGCTGAAAGAGGAAATTCCCCGGCATCTGTTTGAAATCCCTATCCAGGCTGCCGTGGGTGGGAAGATTATCGCCAGGGAAACCGTGAAGGCCATGCGCAAGGACGTGCTTGCCAAGTGCTACGGCGGCGATATCACCCGTAAGAAAAAGCTCCTGGAAAAACAGAAGGAAGGCAAGAAGCGCATGCGCCAGGTAGGCAATGTGGAGATTCCCCAGGAAGCCTTCATGAGCGTGCTGAAGCTGGACGATAAGAAATAGCCGGAAAACCCATGCAGATGGTGGTTCTTTTGTCTGCATGGGCTTTTTCACAGTTTAGAAACTTTTAATAATACAACCCCTTTTCAGGAAGGTCATTTTCTGCTATGCTGGAAAACAGACGAAGGGGTTTTCTTAACCGGAAAAGGAATAAGAAACATGCAGCAAACAGCTAGGTGCAGCAAACGTCCCCTTGGTATCTATTTACACATTCCCTTTTGCATCCGCAAATGTCTTTATTGTGATTTTCTGTCGGCTCCCGGTGATGAACAAACGAAAATAGAATATGTGGAAGCGCTGCTTCATGAAATCCGTGCGCAGGCGCCTCTTTATGACGGCCATGAGGTGAAAACCGTTTTTTTTGGCGGAGGTACGCCCTCCCTTCTTTCCGGGGAACAGATCCGGCGTATTATGGATTGCCTGCATACGGTATTTTCTTTTTCTGCAGAAGAAGGCGGGGCGGAAGTTACCATGGAAGCCAATCCGGGTACGCTGACGCCGGAAAAGCTGGCGGATTATCGCCGCGCAGGGATAAACCGGCTGAGCATCGGCCTGCAGTCCGCATCTGATGAGGAACTCAAAGCCCTGGGGCGTATCCATACCTGGAAGGATTTTCTGTGCAGCTATGAGCTGGCAAGGAAAGAAGGTTTTGCCAATATCAATATTGATCTCATGAGCGCGCTGCCCGGACAGACGCCGGGAGGATGGATGGAAACATTGGAAAAAACCGTGCGGCTGAAACCGGAACATATTTCTGCCTACAGTCTTATTATAGAAGAGGGAACCCCCTTTTATGAAATGTACGGTGAAGCGGCGGCACCCCGTGGCAGCAAAGCGCTTCCCACAGAAGAGGAGGACCGGCTGATGTACGGACAGACCAAGGCATTTCTGGCGGAAGCCGGATATGGCCGCTATGAGATTTCCAATTATTCTCTCCCCGGATTTGCCTGCCGTCATAATATTTCTTACTGGGAAAGGACCGATTATGCCGGATTTGGCCTGGGAGCGGCTTCTCTTTTGGAAAATGTGCGGTGGAGCAATACACCGGATCGCAGACAATATATGGAAGCTTCCGGTACGGCAGGACTGGTGACGCCTTTGAAGCAGGCGGTTCAACATCTTTCCCGGCAGGAACAGATGGAAGAGTTCATGTTTTTGGGACTGCGTATGACGGAAGGGGTATCCTCCCGCCGCTTTTACCGGGAATTTCACATCCCCCTTGAAGAAGTTTACAGGGAAGCCCTCCGTAAGCTGATGTCTGAGGGGCTTCTTGTCTGCGGGAGCGGGGCGGCTGCGGACGGGGAAGACAGCCGGTACCGGCTGACAGAATGGGGGATCGATGTGAGCAACTATGCCCTTTCTGAATTTCTTTTCGCCTAAAGGTTTCGAAAAGTACTGGCACTATAACTCTCTTCGCCACATAGAATAGTATTAAATTGACTATGGGGGCTCCTTTTGAAAACCTTTCTGAAACCACTGTCGAAAGAGGAGGAAAGCGCGTGTCTGGAAGCGCTGCGGGGGAGTGACGGCGTAAAAGCCAGGGAAGCCAAGCAGGTACTAATAGAGCGAAATCTGCGGCTGGTAGCCCATATCGCAAAAAAGTATCAGAACGTGGATGAAGATATGGAGGACCTGATTTCCATTGGGACGATAGGTCTGATCAAAGCAGTGGAATCCTTTGACGCATCCAAAAACAGCAAGCTGGCCACCTATGCGGCCAGGTGCATAGATAACGAGCTCCTGATGATGCTCAGAAGCAAAAAAAAGACATCCCGTGAGGTTTCGCTTTATGATCCTATCGGTACCGACCGGGAAGGAAACGAGATCAGCCTGCTGGATGTAACGCCGCAGGAACAGCCGGATATTGTGGACCAGATGGAACTGGAAAGAAGTCTGGGCAAGCTTTCGGGTCTGATCAATTCCCTGCTGACCGACAGGGAAAAAGAAATTATATGCCTGCGTTACGGGCTGTACGGAGGAGAAGAGGTCACACAGCGTGAAATCGGGAAAAAGCTGAACATTTCCAGGAGCTATGTTTCCCGTATTGAAAAAAGAGCACTGACCAAACTGCGGGAAGGTTTTGAAAAAATGGAAGTTCATTACCTGTAACCGGTATACATAAGAAAATTGCAGTATGCAGTCCAGCCTTCCTTTCCCTCCCTTGCCTGAGCCTTTTGCCAGGACTGCAGCACTGCCGCCGGGAAAAGACCCGGGCAGGGGGGAAACGGCGGCGCCCGCATTCTTTATTTCTGTTATTCTCTATAATTTAAGTATTCTCAATAATCCAACTCGATCGAAATCCCATTCCTGATAAGGAGAAACAAAATGTACAGTACAATTTATACCGGAGGGCTTCATGGTATGGAAAGCTATCTGGCCCGGGTGGAAGTGGACGTATCCAGGGGACTGCCCGGCTTTGAGATGGTGGGCCTTCTGGGCAGCGAGGTGAAAGAGGCCAGGGAGCGCATCCGTGTGGCGCTGAAGAATGCACAGGTGGTGCTTCCGCCTGTCCGCATCACCGTGAATATATCTCCCGCCAGCCTCCATAAAGAAGGAACCGCCTACGATCTTCCTGTGGCGGCGGGGATTCTTGTGGCGCTGGGGATCCTGCCCCAGGAGTATGTAAAGGACACGCTGATGGCAGGCGAGCTGGGGCTGAATGGGGATATTAAGCCGGTACGGGGAATCCTTCCCATGGTTCTGGAAGCTAAGCGGCAGGGCCTGAACCGGTGTATTGTCCCTCTGGAAAACGTCAAAGAAGCGGGGCTGGTGGAAGGGATCCGGGTCACAGGAGCCAGTCATCTGGAGGAATTGCTGGACAGCCTCTTACAGACCGGAGGGAAAGGAACCTCGGAAAAGGCGGCGGAGCAGGAAAAAAATGAGGCGCCTAAACGAAGGGACGGCCCCGATTTCGGGGAGATCCAGGGACAGGAAAGTGCCAAGAGAGCGGCAGTGGTGGCGGCGGCCGGGTTTCATCATCTGCTGATGATAGGGCCTCCCGGAACGGGAAAAACCATGATTGCCCGCAGTATGCCCTCCATATTGCCTCCGCTTTCTGCCCGGGAGCAGCTGGAGGTAACCAAGGTGTACAGTGTGGCGGGTATGCTGGAGGAGGGAAGCGGGCTGGTTACGGAAAGGCCTTTTGTAAATCCGCATCATACCATCACTTCCCACGCCCTTACCGGCGGCGGACGGATTCCCCGTCCGGGAGTGATCAGCCTGGCTCACAGAGGGATCCTGTTTCTGGACGAACTCACCGAATTTAAAAGGGACACACTGGATCTGCTGAGACAGCCCATGGAAGAACACCGGGTACAGATCGCCCGA
Organism: Lachnospiraceae bacterium; assembly: GCA_022845955.1. Lineage (GTDB taxonomy): Bacteria > Bacillota > Clostridia > Lachnospirales > Lachnospiraceae > Eisenbergiella. The sequence continues at coordinate 4,089,944 of AP025576.1, read as the reverse complement.
AGCAGCGGAACCTACAGCTATCCGGCGGACTTTATGTTGGTGGCGGCAATGAATCCCTGCCCCTGCGGTTATTATCCGGATCGGAACCAGTGCCGCTGTACCCCGGGAGAGGTACAGCGGTATCTGAGCCGGATATCCGGCCCTATTCTGGATCGGATGGATATTTGTACGGAGGTGCCCCGGATGGAATTTGCCGGCTTGACGGGGGAGGGAAAAGAAAAGGGAAAGAGCAGCAGGCAGCTTGCCGGCCTGGTGATGGAAGCAAGGGCCAGACAGGAGGCACGGTATAAGGAATGCCCTATCCGGTTCAATTCCCAGCTGGGGGCGGGCGCTATCCGCAGGTTCTGCCGTCTGGGCCTTGCCGAACAGCAATATATGGAGCGGTTATTCAATACGCTGGGGTTAAGTGCCAGGGCATACCACAGGATATTAAGGCTGGCACGAACCCTGGCCGATTTGGACGGAGAGGACAGGATCGGAACCATCCATTTAAGTGAGGCGGCCTGCTACCGCATGGCTGGCGGAAAATATTGGGGGAATAACAATGAATAATGAGGAAATGGAAAAAGAAAGGGAATTTTCTTATTGGCTATGTAATATAGAAGAAATAGGAAGGATTACCGTTTCACGCCTTATGCAGAAGGCAGGAAGTGCCGAAAAGGTATATAGGATGCAAGAGGATGTTTTGGCCGGTATCCTCACGCCGTCCCAGCTTGCCGGTTTTATGAAGGCCAGGCAGGAAAAAAAGGTAAAACAGGATTATCAGAAGCTGTGCCTGAAAGGAATGCGTTTTATCCCCTTTTCCGATCCGGAATATCCGCGCAGGCTGCGCGCTATCCCGGATCCCCCCAATGGAATCTATGTCCGGGGCGGACTGCCGGAAGAAGAAAAACCGGCGGTTGCTGTGATAGGGGCCAGGATGTGTTCCGAATACGGCAGATACGCGGCGGCGCAATATGCGGCAGCCCTGTCGGGAGCCGGTGTGAATGTTATCAGCGGCCTTGCCAGAGGGATTGACGGCATCAGCCAGGAAGCAGCTCTGCGGGCGGGGGGTAAGACCTATGCCGTTCTGGGCTGCGGAGCGGATATCTGTTATCCCGTGGAAAACAGGAAAATTTATGACAAGATACCCGGGCAGGGGGGAATCCTGTCCGAATTCCCTCCGGGAACCTCTCCCAAATCCATTTTTTTTCCTATGAGGAACCGGATAATCAGCGGTCTTTCCGATATGGTGCTTGTAGTGGAAGCCAGAAAGAAAAGCGGTACCCTGATTACCGTAGATATGGCGCTGGAGCAGGGAAAAGAGGTATTCGTAGTGCCCGGGAGAGTAACGGATGCCCTCAGCAGCGGCTGTAATGAGCTGATCAGGCAGGGGGCGGGCGTGGCCGGAAGCCCGGCCGTACTGCTGGAGGAACTGGCCAGAAGCCGGAGCATACTCCTTCAGAAAACGGCGGATCCCGATAAGGTTGCCTCCGAAAAGCAGGCGGAGGATGACGTGGAAGGCTTTTTGGATTTCACACCCCGCACAGTGGATACCATATATGGGGAAATGAAGAAAAGAGGCCTTTCCTTGACACTTCCCCAGTTCCTGCAAAGGCTGCTGGAGCTGCAGATGGAGGGGCGCATCAGGCAGGAGGGTGGATATTTTTTCCTGTCCGGCGAAAAGTTCTGAATTAATAAAGAAAACATTAGTTTTTTATAAAATTCCTTGCCACGGCAGAAAATATGGTGTATAGTGATTCACGATTGCTGGCTGTTTTGATTACGGTCAGGAATCGACGGACAAAGGTTGAGTATGTCAGGTAATTCGTATCTGTCCGGCTGCCCAGCATGGGAGATGACGGGTATGAACAGTTTTGCGCAGTCGGCGCAAAGGAGAAGGAGATAAAAGGTCTGTATGGCAAAATATCTTGTAATAGTGGAATCACCCGCAAAGGTAAAAACAATTAAGAAGTTCCTTGGCCCGAATTATGAGGTGGCGGCCAGTAACGGACATGTACGTGATCTGCCAAAAAGCCAGCTTGGAATTGATGTCGACCATGATTATGAACCGAAATATATAACTATCCGCGGTAAGGGGGACATCCTGGCGAATCTTCGTAAGGAAGTAAAAAAAGCGGAAAAAGTATATCTGGCAACGGACCCTGACCGTGAGGGGGAGGCGATTTCCTGGCATCTGACCAATGCGCTGAACCTGGAAAAAAACGGGAAGAAGATTTACCGGATAACCTTTAATGAAATAACGAAAAACGCGGTGAAGGAGTCTCTGAAGCATCCCAGGGAAATCGATATGGGACTTGTGGACGCCCAGCAGGCCAGGCGGGAGCTTGACCGTATGGTGGGATACCGCATATCCCCGCTGCTGTGGGCGAAGGTGAAAAGAGGCTTGAGCGCCGGGCGCGTTCAGTCGGTGGCCCTTCGTATGATCTGTGACAGAGAGGATGAAATCAATGCCTTTATACCGGAGGAATACTGGACGCTGGATGCTTCTTTTAAGCTTCCGGGTGAAAGGAAGCTGCTTACCGCCAAATACTACGGCACTACGAGCCAGAAGCAGAATCTGACCTGTGCGGCCGATGTGGAAAAGGTAAAGAAGGATCTGGAAGGTGCGTCCTATCAGGTGTCGGATGTGAAGAAGGGGGAGCGGGTAAAAAAAGCCCCTCTGCCGTTTACCACCTCCACGCTTCAGCAGGAAGCGAGTAAAGTCCTGAATTTTTCGACCCAGAAAACCATGCGCCTTGCACAGCAGTTATATGAAGGAATAGATATCAAAGGAAACGGTACGGTCGGTGTCATCACCTATCTGCGTACGGATTCCACCAGAGTATCCGAAGAAGCGGAGCATCAGGCGGCTTTATACATTGAAAAGGCTTATGGGCCGGACTATACCGGTGCCAAAACCCAGGAGAAAAAAAGCGGGCAGAAAATACAGGATGCCCACGAAGCAATCCGCCCCACGGATATATCCCGGATTCCGCTGGAACTGAAAGAATCCCTTTCCAGGGATCAGTTCAGGCTGTACCAGCTTATCTGGAAACGTTTCGTGGCCAGCCGTATGACACCGGCTGTTTATGAGACAACATCGGTAAAGATTGATGCCGGCGAACACCGTTTTACCGTAGCGGCAAGTAAAATCAGGTTCGACGGTTTTATGAGCGTATACACCCAGGAAGAGGATGAGAAGGCGGAAAGCAATACTCTTGTTAAGGGAATTGATAAGAATACAAAGCTTACCTTTGACAGCTTCCGGGAGGATCAGCATTTCACACAGCCCCCGGCCCATTATACGGAAGCCTCCCTGGTGAGGGCACTGGAAGAACAGGGCATCGGACGCCCCAGCACCTATGCGCCTACCATTACCACCATAATGGCGAGAAGGTATGTGGTGAAGGAAAACAAGAACCTTTATGTTTCCGAACTGGGAGAAGTGGTGAACAGCATGATGAAGGAAGCCTTCCCCACAATTGTGGATGTGAACTTCACCGCTAATATGGAAGCCCTTCTGGACGGTGTGGAAGAAGGAAATGTGAACTGGAAAACCGTGGTGTCCAATTTTTATCCGGATTTGAATGAAGCGGTGCAGCAGGCGGAAAAAGAACTGGAACAGGTACAGATAGCCGATGAAGAATCGGATGAAGAATGCGAACTGTGCGGCAGGAGGATGGTCATAAAATATGGTCCCCACGGACGCTTCCTGGCATGTCCCGGTTTCCCGGACTGCCGCAATACCAAACCTTATTTTGAAAAAGTGGGAGTGGCTTGTCCCAAGTGCGGCAAGGATATCGTGCTGAAAAAGACAAAGAAGGGAAGGAAGTACTATGGCTGTATCGGAAATCCGGATTGTGATTTTATGGTATGGCAGAAGCCTTCAGCTTCAAAGTGCCCTCAGTGCGGTTCCCTGATGCTGGAAAAGGGAAATAAGCTGGTCTGCTATAACGAAGAATGTGGTTATGTGATGGAAAAGAAATCGGAAGAAGTATAAGAACTGCTCAGTATGGCTGTATGTGTCTGTGTCGTCCGGTAAACAAGTGCTGCAACGGTCAGAGTGACAAAATGCGTTGCGTCTGACGGGGGTCTGTGCTACAATAGTGTCATAAGTTTGGGCATTCTGCCGGAGGAAAAACTAACATGAGTAGCGTTCAACTACTGGACAGAACACGGAAAATAGGAAAGTTGCTTCACAATAACAATTCCAGTAAGGTAGCTTTTAACGATATATGTAAAGTTATGAGGGAAATACTCAGTTCCAATGTGCTGGTGATCAGCCGTAAGGGTAAGGTGCTGGGGATTGCCATTTCGGATAACAAAGAGGTTATTGCAGAGCTGCTTAAAGATGAAGTGGGGAGTTTTATTGATCCCCTGTTAAATGAAAGGCTCCTGTCAGTCCTTTCTACCAAGGAAAATGTCAATCTGGCAGCCTTGGGGTTTGAGAATCCGGCTATTATGAAGCTTGCGGCAGTGGTATCCCCCATTGAGATTGCCGGGGAACGTCTTGGCACACTTTTCCTTTACCGCCGGGGAGATACGTATGATATAGACGATATTATTCTATGTGAGTATGGAACCACTGTTGTGGGACTTGAGATGCTGCGGTCCGTAAGCGAAGAAAGCGCTGAGGAAAGCAGGAAGATGGCGGTTGTTAAGTCAGCTATCGGTACGCTCTCTTATTCCGAGATACAGGCCATTATCCATATCTTCAAAGAACTGGGCGGCATGGAAGGCGTACTCGTGGCAAGTAAAATCGCGGACAGGGCGGGAATCACCCGTTCGGTAATTGTAAATGCCCTGAGAAAATTTGAGAGCGCCGGCATCATTGAATCCCGTTCTTCGGGTATGAAAGGTACTTATATCAAAGTAAGAAATAATGTGGTTTTCGAAGAAGTGAGAAAGCTGGAAGAAAACATGAAATCCTGAACCGCATACAAACGTAACAGTTCAGACGGGTTTGGATTGTTACGTAAAAACGGCAGAACCCGGATGAATTTGGTAAATCCCCCTTGCAGAGGGGGATTTTTTGTGTTATAATTCAAACGTTGTGACTAAAAAACACGCATGTGGAATTCCGGGCCGGTGCTTCTTTAACGCGGAAGTGGCTGGGGGATAATGGAAGGAAAAAGCCTTCCATGGAAACAGGATAATCTGCGGAATCAGTGTATTCCATAGAGATAAATTGTTCCATTGTGAAGCATGCGGAAGAATTCAACCAAACGGAGGTAAGAAACATGAGCGTTATTTCTATGAAGCAGTTGCTGGAAGCCGGTGTTCATTTCGGACATCAGACAAGAAGATGGAACCCTAAAATGGCTCCTTATATCTTCACAGAGAGAAATGGTATCCATATCATCGATCTCCAGAAGTCCGTGGGAAAGATTGACGAAGCTTATAATGCAGTTTCCGAAATCGCTGCACAGGGCGGCACGATCCTTTTTGTAGGAACCAAGAAGCAGGCTCAGGATGCAGTGAAGGCAGAAGCAGAGCGCTGCGGTATGTATTATGTAAATGAAAGATGGCTGGGCGGTATGCTTACCAATTTCAAGACCATCAGAAGCAGAATTGAAAGACTGAAACAGATTGAAACCATGGCCGAAGACGGAACCTTTGATGTTCTTCCCAAGAAGGAAGTTATCCAGATTAAGAAAGAATGGGAAAAGCTGGAAAAGAACCTGGGCGGCATTAAGAATATGACCAGAATCCCGGATGCTATTTTTGTTGTGGATCCCAAGAAAGAAAGAATCTGCGTACAGGAAGCACATATCCTGGGGATTACCCTGATCGGTATCGGTGATACCAACTGTGATCCGGAAGAACTGGATTTCATCATCCCCGGTAATGATGATGCTATCAGAGCGGTTAAATTAATCACATCCAAGATGGCAGATGCTGTTATCGAAGCTAACCAGGGCGAAGCTGTTTACAATGAAGAAGCTCTGGCTGCGGAGGCAACTGATATTGAAGAAGTAGCAGTGGAAGCAGTAGCGGCAGAATAATCATAACAGGTTTGATTGAAAGCAAAGTATTTCATGGAGGAAAATAGAATGGCTATCACAGCAGCAATGGTAAAAGAATTAAGAGAGCTTTCCGGCGCAGGTATGATGGACTGCAAGAAAGCATTAAATGAAACAAACGGCGATATGGAAGCGGCTATGGAGTTCCTTAGAAAGAACGGACAGGCTAAGGCGGAGAAGAAGGCCGGCAGAATCGCAGCAGAAGGACTTTGTCGTATCGCAGTAAAGGGAGATACCGCGGCAGCAGTTGTTGAGGTTAATTCCGAAACAGACTTTGTTGCAAAGAACGAAACCTTCCAGGAATTTGTAGAAGCGGTTGCGCAGCAGGCTGTGAATTCCGATTCCGCAGATATTGATGCATTTATGGCTGAAACATGGAGTGCGGATCCTGCCAAGACCGTTAAGGAAGCATTGGTGGAGAAGATCGCTACCATCGGAGAAAACCTGAACATCAGAAGGTTTGAGAAGGTAACCGCGGATCATGGCTGTGTTGTTTCCTATATTCATGGCGGCGGAAGAATCGGCGTTATTGTGGAAGCCGATACGGATGTTGTGAATGACGGCGTGAAAGAATGTCTGTCCAACGTGGCAATGCAGGTTGCTGCTCTGGCACCCAAGTATGTGGCGACAGCAGATGTTCCGGAAGAATATAAAGAGCATGAGAAAGAAATCCTCATGGCGCAGGCACAGAACGATCCCAAGAATGCCAACAAGCCTGCCAATATCATCGAGAAGATGATCTCCGGCCGTCTCGCAAAGGAACTGAAAGAAGTATGTCTGCTTGAACAGGCTTACGTAAAAGATGGTGATTTAACCGTTGCCAAGTATGTAGAGCAGGTTGGCAAGGAAAACGGCGCAAAACTTTCCATCAAGAAATTCGTCCGTTTTGAAACAGGCGAGGGCCTTGAAAAGAAGGTTGATGATTTTGCAGCAGAGGTTGCCGCACAGGCAGGTCTGTAAGAAGTATTTTCAGCATTTTCTGTATCCGGAGTGATTTGTTCCGGAATTAGATAAACAAAACAAAGGCATCATTACTTATTGAATATAAGTGATGATGCTTTTTTTCCGGCAACTATTTCCCGGGCATAGAGTGTGTTTGAAAATTGCTTTCTGCAAGAGGTACGTCACAATTTGCAGAAAGCAATTTTCAAACACACTCTGGCATCCCGCAGAGGACTCCTGTATAATAGATGGATAGAAGACGTTTGTCCCGAAAAGAGAAAATGGTGTAACGCAGTCTTTGATGGGCAGGGTGCGGATATGCGGCGGCCTGCATGGAGAAAAAAGAACAGGAGAAGATAAGGGATGGGAAAAATGTGGGAAGAAAAGCAGATGGACGGATACCGCCTGATTCGGAATCAGGGAGGCAGGGAACTGGGAGTTGCTGACGGAAGCCGGGTGAAGCTGCTGACTGTAGACGGCTGGGCCTTTAAGGATTTTCTGGGGACCGGTGAACTGGTGCCTTACGAGGACTGGAGGCTTGGCGCCAGGGAGCGGGCCGAGGATCTTGCAGCCAGGCTGCCGGTGGAGGATATTGCGGGACTTATGCTTTACAGCGCCCACCAGATCATTCCGGCCGGAAGCGGCCCCGGGCCTTTTACTGCTACTTATGGCGGAAAAAGCTTTGAAGAAAGCAAGGAGAAGCCATGGGCGCTTACCGATCAGCAGAAAAAGTTCCTGACGGAGGATAAGGTGCGCCATGTGCTGATTATGGGACTGAAGGATACGGAAACAGCGGTCCGCTGGAACAACGGGATGCAGGCGCTGGCAGAGAATACAGGATTTGGTATCCCTGCCAATAACAGCTCGGATCCCAGACATGGAAGCGGGAGCGGGGCGGAATTCATGGGGATAACAGGAGAACCCATATCCAAATGGGCGAACGGTATCGGTCTTACCGCTTCCTTTGATCCGGAAAGCGTAAAGGAGTTCGGAAAAATAGGATCCCGGGAATACCGTGCGCTGGGAATTGCCACGGCCCTTTCCCCTCAGATTGATTTGGCTACGGAGCCGCGCTGGATGCGTTTCCCGGATACCTTCGGAGAACATACCGAACTGACCTGTGCCATGACAAAAGCTTACTGTGACGGTTTTCAGACGACGGAGGGAAGTCCCGACGGCTGGGGCAGGGACAGTGTGAATACCATGGTGAAGCATTTCCCCGGAGGAGGTCCCTGTGAAGCCGGCCGGGATGCCCATTATGCGTATGGAAAGTATGCGGTATACCCGGGACAGAATTTTGAGGAGCATCTGAAGCCCTTTACGCAGGGAGCCTTCTGCCTGGAAGAAGGGACCGGATGCGCCAGCGCAGTGATGCCTTACTATACCATTTCTTATGGACAGGACAAAAAGAACGGGGAAAATGTGGGCAATTCCTTCAGCAGTTACCTTATCGGCGATTTGCTCAGAAAACAGCTGGGGTATGAGGGCGTAGTCTGCACGGACTGGGGAATCACTCATGACACAGGGGCGGCGGAAGAAGAATTTGCCGGGAAATGCTGGGGTGTGGAAGGACTTACCGAGGCACAGAGGCATTTAAAGGCGCTGGAAGCCGGTGTGGATCAGTTCGGCGGCAACAATGATGTTCAGCCGGTGCTGGAAGCGTATCGCATGGGCTGCGAATTATATGGGGAAGAGGCCATGCGGAAACGCTTTGAACGTTCTGCGGTAAGGCTCCTGCAGAATATATTCCGTACCGGACTGTTCGAAAATCCGTATCTGGATTTGGAGGAGTCCCTGCATACGGTGGGAAACCCTGAATTTGTCAGAAAAGGATACGAATCCCAGCTTCGTTCGATAGTCCTTTTGAAAAACAAAGGAGGGGTACTTCCTTTACAGGAAAAATGTAAGGTGTATATTCCGGACAGACATATCCGCCCCTACCGGAATTTTATGAGCGGCCTGACGCCGGATTCCCATATCACGCCTCCGGGAAAGGCCGCGGCTGCGGCCAGGTTTACCGTTGTAGAAACGCCGGAAGAAGCGGATGCTGCCATCTGCTTTGTGGAATCCCCCATTTCCGTAGGCTACAGCCCGGAGGACAGGCAGGCCGGCGGTAACGGCTATGTGCCCGTCACCCTGCAGTACCGCCCGTATACGGCAGAAAAGACAAGAAAGGAGAGCCTGGCAGGAGGCGATCCTTTAGAAGATTTCACAAACCGTTCCTACTATGGGAAAACAAATACGGCGGCCAATGAAGAGGATCTGGATATTGTAATACGGACGAAGGAGCGGATGAAGGATAAACCGGTGATAGTCGCCATGACGGTAAAGAATCCGGTGGTGCTGTCGGAAATGGAGCCGTATGCGGATGCCATCCTTGTGGAGTTCGGCGTGTCTGCGGAGGCGGTGCTGGAGGTGGCGGCGGGCTGTTATGAACCGCAGGGGCTTCTTCCGATGCAGATGCCCGCGGATATGGATACCGTTGAGGAACAGGCCGAGGATTGCGCCTTTGATATGCGGGTATATACGGATGAAGAAGGCCATTCCTATGATTTTGCCTACGGCATGAATTATTCCGGTGTCATCGCAGATGAAAGGACGGCCAGATACGGCAGGGAAAAGCAGTGAGGGCAGAGAAAGTAATGCTGGACATACAGCCGATGAAAACAGTATAATATAAGCAGTATTTACCAATAATAAAAGACAGAGAAGCCCTGCAGCTTATCACAGGTTTGCAGGGCTTTTTATGCCTTGCCAAAATACGGAATCAGGCGGAGGAGTTTACAGTGAAGCATTATGGTGTTTTTGACATGATCGGGCCGGTTATGGTCGGACCGTCCAGCAGCCATACAGCAGGTGCGGCCAGGCTGGGTCTGCTGGCCAGACATCTGTGCGGGGAAGACATAAAGAAGGCGGTTTTCTTCATGCATGGGTCATTTGCGGAAACCTATGCGGGGCATGGGACGGACAAGGCCCTTCTGGCAGGGATCCAGGGGATACGTTATGACGATGAGCGGCTGAAAAGCGCATATGAGCTGGCAGCGGAGAAAGGGATCCGGGCGGAGTTTATTCCGGCGGATCTGGGGGAGGTACATCCCAATACGGTACACATGGAACTGACCACTGTGAGCGGGACTATGTTCACTATGACCGGAAGCAGTATCGGCGGGGGAAGCGTCTGCATTATGGAGATTAACGGTGTGGAAGTGCAGTTTTCCGGCGAACGGCCTATCCTTGCCACCAGACATACGGACGAGCCGGGTGTGATCGCCGGGATTACGGCTATCCTGTATGCTTACCGGATTAATATAGGCAATATGCAGGTGAACCGGACCGAGGACGGGCAGACGGCCTGTATGTATATGGAACTGGACGGAGAACTGCCGGAACACCTTAAAAATGCGCTGGAACGGGTATACGGCGTAAAGCAGGTGCTGCTGCTGAATCCGGGTGACGTGGGATAAGAAACTGCCGCGGCAGTTCCTTGGCGGGAAAAGGTTTCCCGCCAAAACGAAAGGAGAATGGCACAGTTATGTTTCTATTGGACACGGAAGAATTAACGAAAGAATTAAAGACAGAGGGGCTGGCCCTGTGGGAATATGCCCTGAACCAGGAGACGGAACGAAGCGGAAGAAGCCGTGAGGAGCTCAGGGAGCAGATGGCGCAGTCTCTGGCAGTAATGGAACGTTCCGCTTCCACGGCAAGAAAAGAACCGGTGCAGTCAGTAAGCGGCCTGACAGGAGGAAATGCCTATCGGTATGATCAGTACCGCAGAGAAGGGAAAAGCCTGCTGGGGGATGCCGCCTCCCTTGCTGTGGGAATGGCGCTTTCCTGTTCGGAAATCAATGCTTCCATGCAATGTATTGTGGCCTGCCCCACGGCAGGATCCTGTGGGATTGTACCTGCCGTATTGTTATCCTGTGCCGAAAGCAGAGGGCTTGACAGACAGTGTCTTGTTAACGCGCTGTTTACCGCATCGGCGGTGGGAATCATTGTGGGAAGCCGGGCTACGGTATCGGGAGCCGAAGGCGGATGCCAGGCGGAATGCGGGGCGGCTGCCGCCATGGGAGCGGCTGCTGTGACGGAAATGCTGGGAGGAACGCCGGAAATGGCATTCCATGCGGCGGCTATGGCACTCAAGAATGTGCTGGGCCTTACCTGTGATCCGGTTGCGGGGCTGGTGGAAATTCCCTGTATCAAACGGAATGCTTCCGGAGCGATGAATGCCCTGCTTTCCGCGGACCTGGCTTTAGCGGGAGTGAAGAGTTATATTCCTTTTGACGAAGTGGTGGACGCTATGTATGCTATTGGAAAGGCGATGCCCCAGTCAGTCAGAGAAACCTCCAAAGGAGGGCTGGCGGTTACGCCAACCGGTATACGGATGAAAAAAGAGACAAGGGGAGGAGAAGAAAAATGAGAATAAAAGCCAATTTATTTCCCGGAGGGGTAAGACGTGCATTGACTATGAGCTACGATGACGGACAGATTTTTGATGTCCGTCTTGCGGAGCTTTTTGATAAACACCATATCCGTGGCACCTTTCACATCAACAGCGGAAACCTGGGCGGGGACAGATATGTGAAGGAAAGCGAGTTCGCCCGGGTCTATCGCAATCATGAAGTATCCGTACATACCGTAACCCATCCTTTTCCCACACAGATACCGGATGCGGCCCTGATTAAGGAAATCCTGGAGGATAAACGGAAGCTGGAAGAGCTGTGCGGATATCCGGTAAGAGGGATGTCCTATCCTTTTGGGGACTATTCGGAGCATGTGATTACGGTTGCCCGAAGCTGCGGCATGGAATACAGCCGGACTGTGGAGGCGACAGGGAGCTTTGCCATACCGGAAGATTTCATGAAATGGCATCCCACAGCACATCATAACGACGATTTAAAAGGCCTGTGGAAGCAGTTTATGGAGAGAGATTTTGAACAGATGCTGTTATTCTATATCTGGGGTCACAGCTTTGAATTCGACGGCGCCGGCAATTGGGAGGTTATGGAGGAATTCTGCCGGACGGCAGGCGGCCGGGAAACGATTTGGTATGCCACCAACATAGAAATCAAAGATTATATCACTGCTTCAAGAGGTCTGGTATACAGTGCGGATATGACGATGATCTATAATCCCTCCGGCCTGGATGTGTGGGTGAGCGTTGACGGAGAACCGGTATGTATCCCCGCCGGGCATCTGTGGAAAGGCTGACCGGCAGAACGGCTGCAATTCTTTCAGAGTGGATCGGATCTGCCTGAACGGCTGCATTCCTATCTGTTTAAATAGCAGGAATTTACAATAAATCTTTACTCCTTAGCGAAATAGTGGTAAAACTTTATATGTACGGTTACGAATTCTTTTCTGGAATAAAGAATTGAATAAAATGAAATTAAGTTAAAATAAGAAAGCGGAAAGTATGGACGGTCATTTTCAGATTATCAGCGACGGCTCCTGTGATCTCCCTCCCGAACTGGCCAGGGAAAAGAAGATACGGGTGGTGCCATTTTATGTATCCTTTGATGAGAAGACATATCAGAAGGAAGTGGAAGAAGTAGGCGTGAGGGAGTTCTACCACAAGATGGTGGATAATCCGGGGGTATATCCCAAATCCTCCCTGCCGGGCATACAGGATTATTACGATGCCTTTGAACCTTATGTGAAGGAAGATATTCCTGTTTTCTGCATCTGTATCACCACAAAGTTCAGCGGATCTATGCAGTCCGCCCTGACAGCAAAGGATCTGATACTGGAAAAGTATCCCCACAGCCGGATACAGGTGACGGATGCTACGGTAAATACGGTTCTGCAGGGGCTTCTGGTTCTGGAAGCGGCAGCTTTGCAGGAAAGCGGGGCCGGATTTGAAGCGGCCATTGCCAGGGTGGAGGAAATCAAAAGCACCGGACGGATTTTTTTTACCGTCGGGAACATGGAATATCTGAAGGCGGGGGGAAGGATCGGAAAGGTGGCCGGTATTGCCGGAACTTTGCTTGGGATTAAGCCCGTCATCACTCTGAAGCAGGGAGAGATTTACCCATCCGGTATCGGCCGTGTGAGAAAGAAAACCATGCAGAAGACTGTGGATTTGCTTCTGGATTATCTGAAGGAAAGAGCGGATGCTATCGGCAACTATTCCATAGCGGTGGGATATGGGTATGACCGGGCGGAGGCGGAGGAGTACCGGGATATGGTGTTGGAAAGACTTCGCGGCAGTTATGGGATCTGTGAGATCCCTGTCTATCAGATAGGAGCGACTATCGGCGTGCATACCGGCCCTTATCCGCTGGGCCTGGGAATTGTGGAAAAGGCTCTGCACGGACAGAACCGGTAATGGAACACGGTTGACCTTAAAGGGGGAAGAAATGAGTAGGATAAGAATTGTAGCGGACAGTACCTGTGATTTATCGCCGGAATTAATAAGGCAGTATGAGATTTCCATACTGCCGCTGAATATTGTCCTGGATATGACAAGCTATTGCGACGGAGAGGAAATTGTACCGGATGAAATCTATACCTGGGCGGAAAAAAACAGGCGTACGCCTAAAACGGCGGCAGTGGCCTTTGACCGGGCGCTGGATCTGATAAGGCCCATGAAGGATAACGGGGATGATGTGATTTTCATCGGTATTTCCGGAGAAATGTCAACGACCTGCAATGTGCTACGGCTGGTAAAAGAAGAACTGGAATATGACAGGATGTTTATTATTGATTCCGGAAATCTTTCCACAGGGATTGGCCTTCAGGTACTTCGGGCGGCCGGTTTGGCTGCTGCAGGGCGGAATGCGGAGAGTATTGCTGCTGAAATCGAAAACTGCAGAGATAAAGTGAGGGCCAGCTTTGTGGTGGAACGTCTGGATTACCTGGCAATGGGCGGCAGATGCTCCACGGTAACCGCTCTTCTGGGAGGAAAGCTGAACCTGAAGCCCAGGATTGAGGTAAGCGGCGGAAAAATGTCCGCCGGGAAAAAATACAGAGGTGCGCAGGATAAAGTAATCCTGAAATATGTGCAGGATATGCGGGACAATCTGCTGGCGGCGGATCCGGAAAGGGTATTTATTACCCATTCAGGCTGTCCGGAGGAAGTGACAGAACAGGTAAAGCGGTATCTGGAGGATCTCGGTGTTTTTCAGAATATCCACGTTACCAGGGCCGGAGGTGTGATTTCCAGCCACTGCGGTCCGGGAACTCTGGGTGTGCTGTATTATACACGCTGATAAGCGCCGCTTTCCGGCGGCTGCCGCGAGGTCAGATATGTATTTTTTTCCGAAGGGCAAACAGCGCTATTACATTGGGAAAAACCATGACGCCGTTAATCAGATCCGTTACTCCCCACACCAGATCCATAGGGAGGACAGCGCCGATATAGATCATGACAATATAACACAAATGATAGGAAATAATCCCCGATTCCCCAAACAGGTATTCCGCCGCCCGTTCCCCGTAATAGCACCATCCGATCAGAGTGGTAATGGCAAAAGCCACAAGGGCCAGGGACAGCAGGGCAGCGCCTCCGAAGGGAAGGTAGGTAAACGCGGCGGAGGTGAGGCTGGCGGAACTGAAGCCCAGGATAGAAGAGGGATTTTTCTGGATATTAGTCACAATAACCAGACCTGTTACCGCGCACATAACTACGGTATCCCAGAATACGGCGGTCATGGAAATCAGGCTCTGCCGCCGGGGATCCCTGGTTTCCGAAGAAGCGGCGGCGATAGCTGCGGTTCCGATTCCCGCTTCGTTGGTGAAAAGGCCTCTGGCGATGCCGAATCGTGCCGCGCTTTGCAGCGTGCTTCCGATGAAGCCGCCCGCTGCCGCCTTTGTTTCAAAAGCGCTGCTGACTATCAGGGAGAGACCGGAAAAAATAAAGTCACGGTTCAGGAACAGCAGATACAGACAGCAGCCAATATAGAAAAAACCGAGGGCGGGAACCATTCTTGTGCAGAATTTACCGATGGATTTCACCCCGCCCAGAATGACCAGGCCGGCGGTAAAGGCGGCAAGGATACCGATAATATGGGGAGAAACAGGAGCAATGGTATTTACCGCTTCCGTGATTGCCGAAGATTGTGTGGTACAGCCCACCCCGAAGGCGGCAAACAGGGCACAGGCGGCATACAGGATGCCCAGGGCTTTGCTGTGCAGCCCCTTCTCCAGTACGTACATAGGTCCGCCCACATAGGTTTTATCCGCTTTTTGTTTTTTGAACAGCACGCTTAAATAACATTCCGCATAGCAGGTAGCCATACCCAGCACGCCGGTTACCCAGCACCAGAAAAGCGCGCCCGGCCCGCCTATAGCAATCGCGGTGGATACACCGATGATATTTCCGGTCCCCAGGGTAGCCGCCAGCGTGGTAGCCAGCGCTGCAAAACCGGAGAGATTGGCTCCTTTTCCTCCTTTTTCAGGAGTGACGGACAGACGGATAGCCTTTAAGGTGAGTTTCTGGGGAAATTTTAATTTGGCGGTAAAATAAAGATGGGCGGAGGATAGCAGTATGAGAACGGGAAAGCCCCACAGCAGTTGATTGATGTGTTCCAGGAAGGGAAGCATACAGGCCTCGCAGTTTTTTCTATAACTATATGCGGACAGGAACATGGATATGTGTACGGCTGCGGCAAAACCCATTGACAAAGCAAAAAGGAAGGGATACAATAACATTGTTATATAACAATGTTATTGTATCCCTTCCTTTTTGGAAATATAAGAAACAGAGGTGTAAATAGTGCCGCCCAAAGCAAAACTCAGCAAAGAAGATATTGTAGAAACAGCCTTTGAAATGACCAGGGAAAACGGGTTTGAAAAGGTGACGGCCCGGGAGCTGGCACAAAGGCTTGGCTGTTCCACACAGCCGGTCTTTCATGTGTTCAGGAACATGGAGGAGTTAAAGAAAGAGGTATATGCGAGGACAAAAGCATATTTTGCTAAAGAAATGACAGAAAATCCGGGAAATGAGCCTCTGTTTCTGCATATGGGATTACGATATGTGGAACTGGCACAGACGGAAAAGAATCTGTTCCGGCTGCTGTGCATGTCGGACAGCTTCCAACTTGGCAGTATCTATGAACTGGCAGGGGCCGTACCGGAGCGGGCGGATGCCAGGTTATTTGTAAAGGTTTGGGTTTTTACCCACGGAATTGCAGCCATTGCGGCAACCAATACCACCCGGCTGCCGCGGGAGGAAATCCGGGAACTGTTAATCGAAGTATACAAGGAGTTTGCCCATGAAAACTGAGATCAGAAAAGAAAGAACCCATCTGTTTTCTCCAAGCATCCATGTTTCGGTCATGGCGGTAATTGACGGAAAGGTAGCCCGGGCGGATTTGGAAGCAGCCGTGAAAACGGCATGCAAACAGAACGAAATGCTGCAATGCAGAATCCTTCTGGAAAGTGACGGACGTGCTTTTTATGAATCCGGTGCAGAAAAGGATATCCATATCCGTTGGATGGAGGAGAAGGATGACTGGAAGGAGGTAATCCGGCAGCAGGCACCTGTCCCCTTTGCCCTGAAGGATGGGGAATTGCTGCGCTTTTTTGCCTGGCAGGAAGAAAAGGCGTGCAGGCTTCTTATTGTGGGGCACCATCTGGCCGGAGACGGTATTTCCTTTGCCTGCCTTACACGGGATATCATGGATGCGCTTGCCGGGAAAGCGATTCCCCGGCGGCCTTTGCAGCTGTACCCATTTCCGGGGCAGGAAAATAAAGGACATCTGAAGCCGCCGCTGCGTTTCCTGATGAAGCGGTTAAACAGCAGCTGGAATAAGTCCGGACGGGTCTTTGGCTGGCAGGACTATGAGGACATCTACAGGGAATACTGGAAAAACAGGGATATCCATATCCTTTTGGAAACGTTTTGCGGGGAGGAGTGTGTCAGACTGCTTACCCTTGCCAGGAGTCATCAGATTACCTTTAACAGCCTGTTTGTCACGGCCCTGGCGAAAGCCTCCGGAGAAAAAAGAAGCATCGGGCTGGCAGCGAGTGTGCGGCCGGAAGGATATGAAGGAATGGGAAATTATGCTACCGGAATATCCATCGATTATGCGTATAAGCCTTCCCTGGATTTTTGGGAAAATGCGCGTAACGTACACAGGCTTATTTATAAGAAGCTGGACACGGAAGCGGATAAATATTTTCTGCTCCGGTTTATGGGAGAACTCAGCCCCTGCCTGGTGGATGCCGCTTACTTTTCAGGCTATGCCGGTTATGAAAACCGAACGGCAGGAATGGTGAGGGATATGTTTGGGTATCATGGGAACCCGAAGGGGATCAGTGTGACCAATCTGGGAAAGCTCCCAATCCCTACCTGTTACGGCGCATACCGTCTTAAGGAATTTGTATTTGCACCACCCCTTGTCCCCAATGCGAAAAGGCTTTTCGGCGTGGCGGCGCTGGGAGAAGAAACGGTTTTACAGGTGACGATGATTGCGGAAAAAGAAGCTTTTCCCCGGGAAGAAGCTTTCTTCAAACAGGCGGCGGCTGTGCTCAAACGTATGGCCGGTTCATAGAAAGGGCCGGTCAGCCTTTTTCAGATAAGGATGACGGCAAGGCCGGATAGTACGGCAAGAAAAAGCAGGTTAAGCCCTGTGAACCGCAGCAGATAGCGGCCCTTATGACAGCCGGCGGTTTTGGCATATTGCTTATAGGATATCAGACTGGCCAAAGAGGCGATGAGCGTCCCCAGCCCTCCGATGTTCACTCCTGCAAGAAGGGGAAGGTAATTTCCGGTAAAGCCGGAAAGCAGTATGGCAGCCGGCACATTACTGATTACCTGGCTGGCGGCGATGGAAAGGAAAAGCTCGTGACCGGTTAAAACAGAACGGAGAAAGTCGACGATTACCGGTATCCTGCCCATGTTTCCTATAAACAGAAAGAAAAACAGAAAGGTGAACAAAAGGCCGTAGTCAGCCTTGTACAACAGTCTGCGGTTAAAGGGAAGGAGAACGGCAAACAGGATCAGAAGGAGCGCCTGCCAGGGAAACAAACGCAGCACACAGCCCAGGCACAGCAAAAAAAGCAGGGAATAGACGAGGAGAGGCTTTCGTTCCATCGGCGCTGTGTCCGTGAAAACAGACTGAAGGGAAACCTTTTCCCCGGGTTTTAAGAAAAGGGAAAGAAACAGCAGCAGTCCGGAAAGCAGCGTATAAGGGAGCATGGTTTTCAGAAACAGGGAAATGCGCATACCGGAAAGGCTGTACAAATACAGGTTCTGGGGATTCCCCACAGGAGTCAGCATACTGCCCAGATTGGCGGCAATCGTCTGCAGGACAATTACATATATCATCAGCTTTGCCTGTCCGGTAATGGTCAGTATAAGGACCGTGAAAGGAACAAAGGTGATCAGGGAAACATCATTGGTGATGAACATACTCAGAAAAAAGCAAAGGAATACAAGGACGGCTGTCAGCTGCCTTGTATTTTTTGTGCGGGAAAGGATGAAAACGGCCAGCTTCTGGAAAAGTCCGATCTCCTGGAAGCCGTTCATCACACACATGAGACAGAATAGAAGCGCGAGTACACGGAAATCAATATAAGATAAATAAGAGACGTCCGGGGGGACAAAAAAAGCCGAAACAACGGCAAGCAAACCGGAAATTAACAGTACGGGGTCTTTTTTTATGAAGCTGCTGATTTTATCCATGGGTAAGTCCTTCTTCGGAATATTTTAACGCCACTGTTTATCATAATCCAGCAGGTAACGCCAGTCAATCGGCTTTTTGACGAAAAAGCCCATAAAAATAAGAACAGTTCGCTAATGGACAGCCTCTGAAATGTAACGTACAATAAAAGAAGTGAAAGACGGTTCCGGTAAAAACCGTCTGAAAGGGGAGGACATGAAAAAGTACAGTAAGGAAAATGTACAGACAGTGCTGAAAATGGCATGGCCGTCTGTGCTGGAATCGTTTTTTGTAGCTTTGGTGGGAATGGTGGATTCCCTGATGGTCAGCCGCGTGGGGGCTCACGCGGTGGCGGCGGTTGGTCTGACCACCCAGCCCAAATTTATCGGGCTGGCCGTATTTATTGCGGTGAATGTATCGGTATCCGCACTGGTGGCCAGAAGAAAAGGCCAGGAAAACCGGAAGGGAGCCAATGAGGTATTATGCGCCGCCTGCTTTTTTGTCCTGATCATGTCGGTATTTGTCAGTCTGGCCTGTGTGATATTTGCGGATCCCATTATCCGTTTATGCGGTTCGGAGGAGGCTTCCCATGGGGAAGCGGTGCAGTACTTCCGCATTATTATGGGCTTTATCATTTTCACGGTTATTTCTCTGACCGTAAATGCAGCCCAGAGAGGGGCCGGAAATACAAAGATAGCCATGAAAACCAATGTGGCGGCTAATCTGGTCAATGTGATATTTAACTATCTGTTAATCGAAGGACATTTCGGGTTCCCGGCACTGGGGGTATCCGGTGCTGCTATAGCTACGGTAATCGGCAGTATGGTGGGTTGTGTTATGAGCATAGCAGCAGCCTGGAAAAATGATTTTATCAGCTTTCCTTATATGTGGAAAGAAAAAATACGCCCTACCCTGGAGGTGGGAAAAAGCATGATCAAGCTGGGATCCAGCGTCCTTGCCGAGCAGCTTCTGGTAAGGGTAGGCTTTCTTTCCGTTGCGGTTATGGCGGCGAAAATGGGAACGGAAGCCTTTGCCGCCCATCAGGTAGGCATGAACGTCATGAGCCTGTCTTTTTCCTTCGGAGACGGCATGCAGGTGGCGGCCGTAGCCTTAATCGGCCAGAGCCTGGGGGCGAAAAATGTGAATATGGCTAAAACCTACGGGAGTATATGCCAGAATATCGGCCGCATAATCGCTGCCGTTCTCGCTGTCGTCTACCTTACCAGCGGCAGCTTCTTATACCATCTGTTCTTTTCGGAGCCGGAAATCATCGCCATGGGTGTGGAGATTATGCGTGTCATCGTTGTAGTCGTGCTGCTGCAGATCGCGCAGGTGATATATATGGGCTGTCTGAGGGGGGCAGGAGATGTGATTTATACTACGATAGCCTCCACAGTGAGCGTAACCATTGTGCGTCCCATTGCCAGCTACCTGCTCTGCTATACCGCAGGGCTGGGAATCATCGGGATCTGGTTTGGCGTCTGCGCCGATCAGCTTGTACGTTTTATTCTGACATGCCTGCGGTTCCGTTCCGGGAAATGGACAAAAATCAAAATCTAAGGGGAAGAAAATGAAGTATTTTGGAGAAGGCCTCAGCGAAAAACATAAAGAGCTTAACCGCATTATCAGAAATAAAGATAAGCTTCCTGAGGCAAAAAAGTTATTTCTGGAAATCCATGAAAAGCTGTTCCCTTCAGAAATGGCGGGCGGGAGCGAAACGCAGGTGGATGGTTTGTTCCGGGATCTGACGGATCGGGAATATGCCATTATGCCCTCATCCAAAGATGAAACAATCGGCTGGGCAGTCTGGCATATTGCCCGTATTGAAGATCTGACCATGAATATGCTGGTGGGAAGGAAAGAACAGATCTTTAATCAGGACTGGAAACAGCGTATCCAAGTATCGGTAACGGATACGGGGAATGCATTGCAGGATGAGGAAATCATGGCATTAAGCAAAGAAATGAATATCCCGGAACTTCTGAAGTACCGCTGCGAGGTGGGAAGGCGGACAAGGAGCCTTGTACAGAGCCTTACCCCGGAGGATATGCGCAGAAAAACTGCCGAAGAAGATTTGGACAGGATCCTGGAGGCCGGAGGGGTGACCCGGCAGGAGGAATCCTTCTGGCTGCTTGATTTCTGGGGGAAGAAGGATGTGGCAGGCCTGCTTCTGATGCCCCCTACCCGCCATGTCATGCTGCATTTGAATGACTGCTTCCGCTGGAAAGAGGCAATCCGGACAAAAAAGAGATTTTTCCTGGAATAGCCCCGGCGGAACGGGAAGGCAGCAGGCTGTGAAACCCAAGGAGGGAGAATGAAAGAATATCTCAAAAATATATGCGGAGAATATGCGCAAAACCATAATTTCAGCGGCGTCTGTATGCTGAAAAGAAAAGGAGAAACGGTATTCAGTGAGGCTTATGGTTATGCCAGCCGTCCTTTCCATGTGCCCAATAATGTGGATACAAGGTTTGATACGGCCTCTATAACCAAAATTTTTACGGCGGCAGCAGTATTGCAGCTGGTACAGGAAGGAAAACTCCGTCTTACAGATAAAATTGTAAATATCGTTGATCTGTCCGGTACCAGGATCCCTGATGATGTGACAATAGAGCATCTGCTGAACCATACCTCCGGGATTGCGGACGATGCGGATGAGGAGGCGGGAGAGGAATACTCGGCCCTGTTTATTGACAGCCCTAATTATGCGATTCGGGAATGCAGGGATTTTTTAAAGAATTTTGCTTATAAAGAACCAAATTTCCGGGCGGGGACAAATGTCAGATACTGCAACTGTTCTTATGTCCTGTTAGGTATGGCAATAGAAGAGGTGAGCGGGGTTAATTACAGGGACTATTTTACCCGTCATATTTTCGAACGTGCGGGAATGGACAGAACCGGATTTTTTTCTATGGACGGTATCCAGGAAAATACGGCGGAAGGATATAAAAGTATACGGGATGCGCAGGAGCGGATTATCGGCTATCAGAAAAATATCTATTGCTATCCGCCTGTGGGGACTCCGGACGGAGGGGCTTATACTACGGCCGGGGATTTGAATCTTTTTCTGGATGCAGTCAGGGGACATATCCTTCTGAACGGCGAGTATGCGGATATCTTCCTGCGTCCGCATTGTGAATTCTCTAATAGTGTGGAGTGGTTATCTATCCCTGGAATGTATAAGCAAAACGGGTACGGATTTGAGTTTTATTTGCTGGAGAAGGAAAATATCCCTTTCTGCATTTATAAGGATGGCTGCAATGACGGTGTGGCCGCCAAATTTTTATATTATCCGCGGGAGGATATGACCCTCACGGTACTGTCCAACCAGGATTGTGATATCTGGTCTATGGTTAAGCATATACAGGTGGAAATTTACAATAGATTTTATGGCAGCAGGGATGCCTGATTCTATAACATGTAAAAGAATTATTATGATAGATGGCCTGAAAAAACATTCTGGCCGTAAGGATGTTTTTTACAGACCATGCTTCGTTCTGCGGCTGGCAGCTTCCTGGTATACTTGGTTATCCGCCCTGACAGAGACAATTATAATGTTCATAATGCCATTATGTTCTTCTATGGAGTAGACAACACGGATTCCTATGCCACGGAATTTTATTTTGAAAAGTCCGGTCAGATTCGCCCCATCTTTATTTCCCAATGGTTTTCCATATCCGCCTTGATAAATGGAAACAGGATTTTGGCTGACTTTCTGGATTCCTTTAAAAATCTGGGGATGGATGGAATGATCCAATTTTTTTATATCATTTAGTGCTTCAGGAACGAAGTTAATCTGATAACTCATTCGATTTCGATATCCTCCGCTTCTTCAATTTCTTCTTTGGTGATGCCGAGGTCAGCTATTGCATCATTGAATGGTACTACATGCTCTAATGCACCATTGGAAATTCTCTCCTGTGCAAGAAGAAGCAACTGATAATCCTCTTCAATTGCTGACAAACGTTCATATTCCTTCGGCGATAGAATAACTGCGGAAGGAACGTTGTTTTTTAAAACAACAAGCTGATGCTCCGTACGCAGGCGGTCAAAAATTTTGGAAGCCTGCCCTTTGTTAAACTGTGTGACAGAAACAAGGCTGTTCAACATATCAACAGTGATAGCCATTTATGATTCCTCCTATCATTACTTTTTTCGTAACCGTTAATATCTTTTCAGTTACTTTTATCTCTACTTTTAGTATATGCTTTATAATCTTTTTTATCAATATATGTATGGAAAATATATCGTGAAATAATAAGTACTTTTTGTGAAACATTTGTTTACACAGATGCCCCGGCTTTTTTATCTACACCCTCATAAGGAAACCAGGTTTGACAGGCTCTGTTTCAATCATTATACTAATAATTAGTTATGTGTGTATTTGTTTAAGAAAAGGATAGTAATTAACGAATGAAGAACAATATAGTTGCTGCGCCCTCAGAAAAAGCCGTCCTGGAAACAATAAGGAAAGCAGAGCGCTTTTCCCACACAAGACAGTACGAAAGGGAAGAATTATTCGGCAATGGTTCCTGGCTTCAAAAGCCGGTGAAAACGATTACGGACTTATATCCTTTCTTTGAACAGTATTCCTGGATTGACATTCTGGATCTGGGATGCGGGATCGGAAGAAGCTGCATCCCTTTTGTATGTCATTTCCGGAATAAGTGTAAGGCTGAGGCCGTGGATATCCTGGATATCGCAGTAGAAAAACTGCTGTTTAATTGCAGAAAATACGGGATAGAAAAAGATGTGGCCGGTGCAATAATGCCACTGGAAGCGTATCCGGTTAGAAAGAAGGCATTCGATCTGATTATTGCTGTTTCAGCACTGGAGCATGTGGAGTCCAAAGAGGCATTTATCTGTACATTAGAGAAAATAAAAAGCGGCCTTAAAGACAATGGTATTTTTTGCATGATAATGAACACAGAAATGACGGAATTTGACGCGGAAACCGGATGTTATAGTCCGCCGCAGTTTGAATTAAATCTAAAAACAGAGGAAACCCGGCGGCATCTCCACCGGATTTTTACGCAATTCAGTATTTTAAAAGAAACGGTGAAGAAACAGGAATATGAAATACTTCGGGAATCCGGTCCGCTACAGTTAACAACACAGGTGGTGACGTTTGTTGCCGCAAACGTGAAAACACAGGAAACGGACGGCAAATCCCCCGCCGTAGGATCCGGTTATTTCATCGGGGGAATTAAGGAAGAGAGGCATAGAATGGAGAAAACATTTAAGCAGCGTTACTTAGCAGGAGAGATTTCCTTTGAAGAAATCGATGATTACGTGGATACATGGAATAATAGTGAGGAACCCTGTACACTGCGGGAATACCTGGGGCTGAATGCGGAAGAGGAAGATGTTTGGATTGAGGACAGTGACGAAGCGCTGCAGGAACTGCTGGACAAGCAGAAAAAGGAAGGCGGAGTATGAGCTGGCTGGATTTGCATATGCATTCTCAAATCAGCCTGGATGGAGAGTTCACCCCGGAAAGGCTGGCAGAGATATGCCGTGACAGCGGCATTAAGGTAGCGGCACTATCGGATCATAATTCGGTCAGAGGGGTGGAGCGGATGATGACGGCCTGTTCCCGCTTCGGAATCCGCGCAATTCCCGCTACAGAATTGGATTGTACCTTTGACGGAGTGGATCTGCATCTGCTGGGATACGGGATCGACTTTCAGGATTCCAGATACCGGGAGCTGGAGGAGGAAATCCTTACCCAGAAAAAAGGCAATTCCACCCGTATGATGAAAATTCTCAAAGAAGCGGGGATTCTTTTCGATGAGGAAAAGGTACTGGCCCTGTCCCGGGATGGGATTGTGGTGGGAGAGACTATTGCGGAAGCTGCACTGGCGGACGACAGAAATGCAGACAATCCGCTGCTTGTTCCTTACAGAAAAGGCGGCGAACGTGCGGATAATCCGTACGTTAATTTTTTCTGGGATTATTGTGCACAGGGAAAACCTGCCTACCTGCCGGTTTCCTATCCATCCTTTGAGGAGGCGCAGAAGCTGATTACGGAAACCGGTGGGATATCGGTAATTGCCCATCCTATTAATACGGTGGGACGAAGCAGAGAAAGAATTGGCGCCTTAAAAGAAAAAGGAGCGGCAGGGCTGGAGGTTTACAGCAGTTATCATGAAAAAGAGGATATCGAGTGGTTCCATGAGCTGGCGGAGGAGCTGGAGCTTCTGGAAACGATGGGAAGTGATTTCCACGGAAAAACCAAGCCCTCTGTTTACCTGGGAAGAACCGGGGCTGATGAGACGGAAGCGAAACGTTCCATGGAAGCTGAGCATTCCATGGAAGCCGAGACTTCTGCAAAAGCAAGCCATTCAATAGAAGAAGAGTGTCTCTCCCGGCTGGATTATCTTCTTAAGATGCAGCGTATCTTCTGAATTGAGCTGTGAGATGACTTTTTGACACCTGAATTCTACAAGGAAATATAAACGGTCATGATAACTTATGAGCAAATATATCTGCTTTGCCGGTAAGTTGAAGTTATAGTCATTGATAAGCTTCACTTGGTTTTCATAGAATTATCCTCATTCATTTTGCATAGAGAAGGTGATATCATGTTGGATGGCCATATTCATATTGAACGGGGCGAATACACACTTGAGTGGATAGATAAGTTTATAAATAAGGCGCTTGAACAAGATATGGATGAAATATGGTTCCTTGAACATTGTTACCGTTTTAAGGAATTTGTCCCCATGTATGATTCTGTATGTGCATACAGTGAATATATTGATAAATGGTTTCACAAAAAGGCTGGAATTTTCCAGCTGGAAGATTATTTAAAGCTTATTAGCAATGTCAGAGAAAAATCATTCCCGGTGAATATTAAATTTGGCCTTGAAATATGTTATTTTAAAAAATTTGAAGCATTCGTAGCTGATTTAACTAGGGATAAAGAGCTTGACTTCCTTTTAGGCAGCGTTCATTTTGTAGATGAATTTGCTTTTGATCATAAAAGTGAGCATTGGAATAATTTGAATATTGACAGGATATATACAAGATACTTTGAAACATCTATAGAGCTTATAAAATGTGGCATATATGATGGGATTGCCCACCCAGATTGTGTGAAGTTATTTGGTCATACTCCATCATTTTCACTTATAGAATATTATGAAGAAATGGCACAGGCACTTTCGTTGCAACGTATGTATGCCGAACAGAGTAGTGGTATCTTCCGTAGGTGTCCCGATACTGCTGAACTTGGTATGAATAGGGATATGCTGAAGTGTATGAAAAAGCATAATGTCAAGATTATAACAGTTTCGGATGCGCATTGTCCAGAAGATGTCGGTTCAAAAATCCCAGAATTAAATAAGCTTATTGTTGAAGCATAGAACAGGAAGGAACGACATCCAAGAGGTGGCAGAACCAATGGTTCTTATTGATGCCAAGATGAAGGGCTTCGCCGTTATGACAGGATCATGTAATTGAATTTATAGGAAGCCTATTAAAATGATTTCTGGAGTGATTAGAGAGAAATATAACTGCTGTGTCTTTTTGCGACAATATTTCCCAATCTCCGATGAATGTCCCGTACTGGTGCTGTTGTACTATTTGTTGGTGATGATATAGCATAACGCAGAACAACAGGCCGCCAGAAAGAGTCTATTATTGAACATAGAAAAGCCAGACAGCTTCAAATATTCCGCAGGATCATCTGTATCGGCTGGAAAGAGAGAAGAATCTATAATGCTCATGCTGCCTATTGCGGAGTGTGCCTGGCGCTGCTAATTCGTGTAAGATAGAAAAACGATAGAAATTCATATCCGAGAAAAATAATAAGAATGTTGATATATCGGATTTTTAGAGGTTTGAATTTATGTTAATTAAAACTAACAGATTGGCAATCCGGGATGTAAAAACAGAGGATGGCGTCTTTTTTATAGATATGGCAGCAGATGGAAGCTTAACGGATTGTGGCTTTGATAAAGCTTGTAACGAATGGATGGAAAAATGGATAGACGAGGCAAAGGAGCTTGCAATCAGAGATAATCCTAATATAGATTATTTAGCGTATACAATAGCATTAAAAAATGAAAAGATTGTAATTGGTTCGATTGGATGTTCATATTATGAAGACATTAATGAAATAGGCATTACTTATTTTATCGGGGCGCAATACAGGAACAAAGGTTATGCAGTTGAAGCGGTTAATGCATATCTGAAATATTTTTTTGATCGTTACACAGTTCAAAAGATGATAGCCACAATTAGAGCTGAAAACATATCGTCCTGGAAAGTAATTGAAAAAGCAGGGTTTATATTGACTGAAAAAAGAATGTACAGGGATGTAAATGATGATTCAGAGGTAATGTATCATTTTTATAAAATCTACAATTTCATGAAATAGCAAATTTCTTTTGATCCGTGTTGACAAAACGCGGGTTTTCCTTTAAATTATAAATGAACTTTATAAAGCATCTTTTGTAAGTGGACAAATGCGTAACAAATACCTATCAGGAGCGGCAGGATGAGAGCGGATACCAGGCTGATGAAACAATTGAATATCAATACCCTGCGCCGTGTTTTATCCGAACAGGGGCAGGCTACCAAACCGCAGCTTGCCGGGCTGACCGGCCTGAGTGTGGTGACGGTCAATGCGCTGATTGCTGAAATGCTGGAACAGGGAGAAGTGCGGGAAATGGGGATGGTCCCTTCCGGCGGCGGCCGCCCTTCCATGCTATATGGCTATCACTATGGCTGTCGTACCATGGCAGTTATATACGGTCATCAGCTGGAAGGCAGAAATTATATTCATACGCTTGTGACGGATTTGAGAGGGCAGAAGCTGTGGGAACACCAGGAATATATGGAAGATATCGGAGCCAGGAGTTTTGATGCAATTCTGGATGCGGTTTTTACCAAATTTGAAAATATCGGCCTGATTGCCTTCGGGCTGCCCGGAGAGGCTATCGGCGAGGTGGTGACTATCAATGACTTTGCAGGTTTGGAAGGGGCGGATTTTCTTCCCCGCATCCGGGAAAAGTACGGCGTTCCCGTGCTGTTTGAAAACGATATCAACGCCATGGCTTATGGCTATTACCGCAAAAATTGCGGTAAGGATGTCACTTCCCTGGTGGGAATCTATTTTCCCCGATCCTTTCTGCCGGGGGCAGGCCTGATTCTGGATGGGAATATTTATTATGGAAATTCCCATTTCGCAGGAGAGATGGGAGCCGTTTATGTTCCTGTACCCTGGGAAGAACTGGATTATTACGAAGAAAGCCAGGTTTTGTGCCAGCTGGAGGCCCTGCTCACTTCCTTTGCCTGTATAGTGGCGCCTTCCTGTTTTGTCCTTTATGGTGACTTTTTTACGGACGGTATGGCGGAAGCGCTGGAACGATATGTGTGCAGACGTCTTTACGGGAAGTTTCAGGTACGAGTGGAGGTTTCATGCTGCCTGGAAGAAGACTACGAAACCGGAATGGTATGCCTTGCACAGAAGAAGATGCGGCAGCTTATGGAGGAATGGATTACACCCGGAAATGAGGAAGGAAAGAATGGATCAGAAAGAAAGAATGCTTGCGGGCCTGCCCTATAAGGCATGGCTGGACGGTCTCTCAGAGGAGAGAATGGAAAATAAGAAACGGATATACCGCTACAATAACCTGTCCCCGGAACAGGGGGAGGAGCAGGCGGCCCTGATTAAGGAGATTGTCGGGAAATGCGGGGAGAATATCTGGATTGAAACGCCTTTTCACTGTGATTACGGCTGGAATATTGAAGTGGGAGAAAACTTTTTTGCCAATTATAATCTGACGATCCTGGATGTGGGAAAAGTGGTCATCGGTAAAAACGCCCAGTTCGCCCCTAATGTATCGATTTATACGGCGGGCCATCCCGTGCATCCGGATTCCAGGAATACCGGCTATGAGTACGGTATCGGCGTAACTATCGGAGATAATGTCTGGCTCGGCGGAAATACGGTAATCAACCCCGGGGTCACCATCGGCAATAATGTGGTAATCGGAGCGGGCAGTGTTGTAACTAAGGATATACCTGATAATTCAATAGCGGTGGGGAATCCCTGCCGGGTTTTGCGCACAATCACGGAGGAAGACCGGATGTATTATTTTAAGGACCGTGAATTCGACGTGGAGGATTATAAGTAGGAAAGACCATGAAAATATCCAGACCTTTGCGGGAAAACAGGCAGCATGGGGATTTGTTATTTCCGGTGAGCGCCTATGAAACAAAAATGGAAGAGGATTACCAGATGCCCCTGAGCTATCACTGGCACCCGGAAATCGAGATCTTTTTTATCACCTCCGGGAAAGCGAATTTCCAGGTGGAGGCGGAACCTTTTATAATAGAAGAGGGAGATGTGCTTCTCATAAAGCCCAATGCCCTGCATGGATCCCATGACTGCTTCGGCACACAGCTGGAATTCAGGGCCGTGGTATTTGATTACAGTTTTTTATCGGGCATGGCAAATGACCGGGTTGAACAGAAGTATCTGAAGCCTCTGTTTTCCGAAGAGCAGGGACATTTCATTCTGCTGCGAGAAAAAAACAGTATACAAAAAGCTCTGTTTGAAATGCTGAATAAAACCTTTTTCGTTTTTGACGAAAAAGAAAAGGGGTACGAAATCCTTGTCAGGGCATATCTCCTGCAGGCCGTCTATGATATCCTCATGCTTCAGAAGGTGGAAATGCAGCCCGTAAAAACAAATACGAGAAAAAGTGAGATGATAAGAAGGATTGTAGGCTTTGTGGAAGAGAACTATACGCAGCGGATGGTACTGCCTTCCCTGGCTGCCTACCTGTCCGTCAGCGAAGGCTATTTGTGCCGTTTTTTCAAGGACAATTTCCATATGACCTTCGTGGAGTATGTGCAGAGGGTCCGGCTGCAGAAAGCGGAACGTCTGCTTAAGGAAACCGATGAGCCGGTGGGAAAGATCGCATTGGATGTAGGCTTCGGAAGCGGCAATTATTTTACCACAGAGTTTGGAAAGCTGTATCATACCACACCGCAGAAATATCGAAAAGGTCAGGATACTTAAAAAACTGGTCAAAATATATAATGAATCCTTTAAAAAGAATGAATATAATGATGGCAGACAGGTAAACCGGAGGTCCCGCGCAAACGCGGCCGGGCAGAACCGGTCTGCCATTTTTATCTGCAGGAGGATAGCTTATGTATACGATGAGTCAGGAAGGAAATGCATTGGTTTACCGTTGGGACGGGGAAGTGTTGTCCGTTGAGCCCTGGGGGGCCAACAGCTTTCGTGTGCGGTCCACCATACTGGGGGAGTTGGAGGATACGGATTATGCCCTGCTTGTGCAGGAACCGGCGGAGGCTGAAATCTGTGTGGAGGAGTACCGGGGCGTTATAACGAACGGTAAAATAACGGCGGTGCTTGAAGTCAGCAGCTGGTCCAAGAAATGTGATATTTCTTTTTACAACCAGAACGGAAAGCTGCTCTTAAAAGAAGCGGGAGAAGGCGGCGCCCTGAATAAAAAGAACCGTTTTTTCAAACCAATTATTGGCGGGGATTTTCATCTGACGGTCACATTTGCTTCCGAGCCGTCTGAAAAGCTGTTCGGTATGGGGCAGTACCAGCAGGATATCCTGAATGTGAAAAACTGTAATTTGGAGCTGGCCCACAGGAATTCCCAGGCAAGTGTCCCGTTTGTCCTGTCGGATCAGGGCTATGGCTTTCTCTGGCATAACCCGGCTGTGGGACGGGTGAGCTTTGCTTCCAATACCACGGAATGGTATGCGGAAAGCACAAAACAGATGGATTACTGGATTACCGCCGGCGATACGCCGGATGAAATCGAACAGGCTTATGGAAATGCGACGGGAAAGGTTCCTATGATGCCTGAGTATGGTATGGGCTTCTGGCAGTGCAAGCTGCGCTACTGGAACCAGGAACAACTTCTCAAGGTGGCTAGGGAATATAAAGAAAGAAACATTCCTATCGACGTTATCGTGTGCGATTTCTTCCACTGGCCCAAGATGGGTGACTTCCGGTTTGATGAAGAGTTTTTCCCGGATCCCGGAGCGATGGTAAAAGAACTGAAGGAAATGGGAATAGAGCTGATGGTTTCCGTCTGGCCCCAGATTGACTGGAAAAGTGAAAATTACGAGGAAATGAAGCAGAAGGGCCTGCTTGTCAAGGCGGAAAAGGGCGTGGATATCGCCATGCTCTATAATGGGAACAGTACCTTCTACGATGCCACAAATCCCCGGTCCCGAGCCTATGTGTGGGACAAGTGCAGAAAAAATTATTATGATTTGGGAATTAAAGTGTTCTGGCTGGATGAAGCGGAACCGGAATACAGCGGCTACGATTTTGACAATTACCGCTATCACCAGGGAACCAATGCCCAGATTGGCAATATTTATCCCCAGGCCTATGCCAGAACCTTTTATGAAGGACAGACACAGGAAGGCCAGGAGAACGTGGTGAACCTGCTGCGCTGTGCCTGGGCGGGCAGCCAGAGATACGGCGCGCTTGTGTGGTCGGGAGATATTCATTCCGACTGGCAGACTTTCCGCAGGCAGGTATGTGCGGGGCTGAATATGGGGATTGCGGGAATCCCGTGGTGGACTACGGATATCGGCGGTTTTTCCGGCGGAAACCCGGAGGATGAGGCGTTTCGCAGATTACTGGTGCGCTGGTTTGAATGGGGTACCTTCTGTCCAGTCATGCGCCTGCACGGGGATCGTGTCCCTTCGCAGCGGGTGGTGAATAAAGCCGGGGAAGTTATGCAGCCAACAGGGGCGGATAATGAGGTATGGAGCTACGGGGACGAGAACTGCGACACGCTGGTTAAATACATCCGCTTCCGGGAAGCGATGCGCCCTTATACCAGAAAACTTATGGAAGAGGCCCATACGCTGGGACGGCCGGTCATGCGGCCTATGTTTTATGAGTTCCCGGAACAGAAATGCTGCTGGGATATGAAAGAGCAGTATATGTACGGCAGCGACATGCTGGTGGCCCCCGTATTATATGAAGATTCCTGCGAACGGGAGGTCTATCTTCCCGAAGGTTCCAAATGGAGCTTCCTCCATGACGGCAGCGTCTATGAAGGAGGACAGACGGTCCGGGTACAGGCGGCGCTGGATGTAATTCCCGTATTTGTAAGAGACGGCAGGCTGCCGGAGCTTATCGGGTTGATTTAATTAAAAACAGCTGTTGCTACAGGAGCCGGAGCTTTAGTACGTTATGCACCGGTGATTTCCCGGTATTTGCTGGGAGATACCCCATATTTTTTCTTGAAGGTCCTGCTGAGGTGGAATTCATCGCAGAAGCCGAAGTTCAGAGCCGTTTCATGAAGCTTTACATCCGGCTGGCTTAACAGAAACTGCCGGACCATCTCCAGCTTCACATCCATTTGAAAAGCATATAGGGTTTTCCCGTAAACTTTTTTGAACTGGTTGGAAAGAGTGCGTTCGCACACATAAAATCTTTCCGCCAGTTCTTTTCCTGTAAAAAAAGTCTGCGGCGTTGTCTGTATCAGCCGGGAAGCTTCTTCCAGAATGCTGTTGGAGGCGGCGCAGTAGGGCTTGTCCTGCTGTTCCTTCAGTTCGATTAGCAATAGGTTCAGGAGCAGGGACAGCTTGGATTCCCGGAAAGGGGAAAGATCCCAGCACTCCGCAATGATTTCCTGGAAAAGTTCCTTGATATGGGGGTTGCTCTGGCAATGGATCAGAGAATGAAACTCCGTGAATGCAGCGGCCTCATCTGCCGGCAGCAGGCGGCCGGTTCCTACTGCAGAAACGCCGGTAACCGCCGCATTCGAAAGACATTCTGTTTCCAGCGGTTTTACATGAATATACATGTGTTTGTTATGAGGCGTGCTGAGACCGTTGCCGTAATGGTGCCTTCCTGCGGGAAGGATAAGCAGATCGTCCGAATGCATTTCAAACAGGATATCCTCCTCCATAATCCGCCAGCTTCCGTCAATCATATACAGAAAATCATGCTCGGACATAACCCGATCGGGGTGGGAGGTGGGATTTATAAAAGTTATATAGTTGGCAGAACTGATGATACGCGGCTCCATCAGCTTCAGTTGAACACCCATGGAAGAATCCTCCTGTGCGTTAAGTAGTTTTTTTGCCTGCCGCCCTGCGGCTGTGCCCGCTATGGACAGTAACTTGTTTTCCATATTATACATGCTGCTTTCCAGATTAGCAATGGAAAAGGAAAAGGAAGCCTGTTAGTATACATGTAAAATATAACATAATGCGGCGGAGAGGATGGAGGAAATATGGATAAAAAAAAGCAAAGCAGCCCTGTTTCATTGAGACAGGTGCAGGTAACGGATGCATTCTGGAAGAAGAAAATGGAACTGGTACGTAAGGAGGTAATCCCTTATCAGTGGGAGGCACTTAATGACCGGCTTCCTGACGCAGAGCCCAGCTTTTGTATGCGGAATTTCAAAATCGCGGGAAAGATAACGGCAAAAAAGAAAGAGCAGGGAGCTGCCTTCCGGGAAGTGAAGTGGCCTCTTGTGTTCCAGCCGCTGCCGGAGGATATGGATCATCTGGAAGAGCGGTTTTACGGCTGCCTGTTCCAGGACAGCGATTTTTCCAAATGGATTGAAGCCGTGGGCTACTCCCTCACCCAGCATGCGGATCCCGAACTGGAAAAAACGGCGGATGAAGCCATTGACATTGTATGTGCGGCGCAGCAGGACAACGGATATCTGGATACCTATTATATCATCAATGATCAGTCAGCGATTTTTACCAACCTGAAGGATAACCATGAACTGTACTGTTTCGGGCATCTGACCGAAGGTGCGGTGGCTTACTATCAGGCAACGGGAAAAGATAAGCTGCTGAAGGCGGCGGAGAGATATGCGGATTTTGTCGCTTCCCGTTTCGGCGAAGAAGAGGGAAAATTAAAAGGCTATCCCGGTCATGAAATTGCGGAAATGGCCCTCGTCCGCCTTTATGAGGTTACCGGAGAGGATAAGTATCTCAACCTCAGCCGTTTCTTTGTTGATCAGAGAGGCACCAGGCCGTATTATTACGATACGGAGCATCCGGAAGCGGTGAAAAAAGGGCAGGAGGAGGAACTGCGTTACGCTTATAATCAGGCCCATCTGCCGGTGCGGGAACAGGAGGAGGCAGTAGGGCATGCGGTGCGTGCGGTGTATCTGTATTCCGGTATGGCCGATGTGGCCCGTCTGACCGGGGATGAAGCGTTATATGCAGCCTGTGAAAAGCTGTGGGATAATATAACACAGAAAAAAATGTACATAACCGGGGGGATTGGATCCACCCATATGGGCGAGGCATTTTCTTTTAACTATGACCTTCCCAACGATACGGCATATGCGGAAACCTGCGCTTCCATCGGCCTTGTATTTTTTGCCAGACGCATGCTGGAAATCAAAGCGGACAGAAAATATGCAGATGTGATGGAAAAGGCTCTGTACAACGGTATCTTAAGCGGCATGGCCCTGGACGGGAAAAGCTTTTTCTATGTAAATCCCCTGGAAACCCTGCCGGAGGCCTGTCACAAGGATGAGCGCAAATTCCATGTAAAGCCGGTGCGCCAGAAATGGTTCGGCTGCGCCTGCTGCCCGCCCAACATAGCAAGACTGCTGAGCTCTATCGCTTCCTATGCATATACGGAATCGGAGGATTCCCTTTATGTACACCTGTATATGGGAAGCGTGCTGGAAAAGGACTGCGGCGGTAAAAAAATGGATGTCCGTATTTCTTCCGATTTTCCCTGGGACGGTAAGGTTACGGCAGAAATCAATGTGGAAGAGCCGGTGGCATGCAGGCTGGCCTTCCGTATCCCCGGCTGGTGCCGGAGCTATACCCTGAACGGACAAAAGGGGCCTGGGGAAGGAGAAATAATGACTGCCGACGGGGAAACGCGTCAGGTGAAAGACGGCTATCTCATCATTGACAAAGTCTGGAAGGGCGGGGAAACGCTGGAGCTTGACTTCCCTATGGAAGTCCGTCTGATGCAGGCAGACAGCAGAGTCAGGGAGGATATCGGCAAAGCCGCCGTGACAAGGGGGCCTGTCGTTTACTGTATGGAAGAGGCGGATAACGGAAAGAACCTTCATTTGTTTTCTCTGGCGTCGGATCCCGCGCCGCAGGCCCTTCTGGAAGAAAAGATCGGACAGCGTATGGTGACGGTTACGACGAAAGGAAGGAAACTGGCGGTACAGAAAGAAGATAACGGGGATTTATACCGGGAATATGGAACGGCGGAATACGAAGAAGCCGTCCTGCAGTGGATCCCTTATTATGCATGGGCCAACCGGGGGGAAGGCGAAATGCAGATATTCATCAGAACTGCTGAATAGGGTACCGCCGATGCGGGGAACCTGACAGGAGAAAAACGGATAGGAAGGGCAGCACACAAGATACGGTGCTGCCCTTCCTGTCTGCCGATACGGGACTTGCCGGTGCCGCCATCTGCACCGGCTTTCCGGCGCATTCTGTCAATTATCGCAGGAAAGGATTGCCTTTTCCCGAAAGGCAACGTATAATAGGGTTGCTTGGTTGCAGAAAACTTGTTTTCGCAGAAAGGATTTAAGAATGACGAAAAGAGCGAATAGGAGGCTTCTTCAGGCAGCACTTGCTTTTGCGGCGGTATGCGCGCTGACAGTGCCATCTATGACAATACGGGCAGATAAGACGGCCGAGGCCGGAGGGACGCAGACCGTCCTCACGGCGGCGCAGGAGGAAACACAGGCAGCGGAACAGATGCAGGATGCGCAGCTGGCGCAGAGCGCGGAACAGACACAGGATGCGGCGGCAGTCACCCTGGTGACGGATCCGGTATCGGATCCGGAAGGTTTTGTTCTGCAGCTGCAGAATCTGCGTGATGTCCAGCAGATCCAGCTGGAACAGGTGCAGTCACAGATCAGCACACTTATCCAGCTGCAGGAGGCGTCCGTTATAGACGCCGCCCAGACAGAGCTTTTAGGACAGCTGCAGGTGCTGGAGCAGGTTCAGCAGGAGCAGCTTGCCCAGACAGATACCCAGCTGCAGGCCTTTCAGGAACTGGCGGCTGCGGAGGAAGAGCTTGTCACCGGCCCGGAAATCATATTTGTTGGCGACTCCCGTTTTGTGCAGATGCATAATGCGGTGGGAGGCGGCGAATATGTATGGATTGCCAAATCCTCCCAGGGCTACAAATGGTTTGCATCCGAGGCGGTGCCTCAAATCGATGCGGCGGTAGGCAGGGGCACGAAGATCATCATCAATCTGGGTGTGAACGATGTGGCCAATGTGAACGCCTATGCGGAGCTGGTTAACCGGAAAGCGGCAGAATGGACAGAAAAAGGGGCAACGGTTTATTATTCATCGGTCAATCCGGTGGAAAACGGTAAATATGTTACCAAATCCATGGTGAGCAGTTTCAATAAAAAGCTGCAGTCACGGCTCAGTCCGCAGGTCCATTGGATTGACAGCTATTCCTATCTCCAGGGAACGGGTTATACGCTGACCGACGGGCTGCACTTTAGCAAAGGAACATATAAGAATCTGTACCAGTATTATCTTTCCGTCCTGGGACGGGTATAGGCGTCAGGCAGTTTCGGATGGAATTTTGAAGTGATTGTGAAGGTCCTGAACAGTTACGAAAGAAGAAAGGTAAGGTAGGTGCCTTCAGGCACTGAGGAAATACGAATGAAAATCATAATTGCCGGCTGCGGGAAAGTGGGATATGCCCTGGCCGAACAGCTGAATGAAGAAGGTCATGATTTGACTATTATTGACACAAATGAGGAGAAAGCGGGGCTGGTGGGAAATGTGCTGGATGTCATGTGTATCCAGGGCAATGCCACCAGCTATCGTGTCCAGCAGGAGGCCGGGGTAAAGGAAGCGGATCTCCTGATTGCGGTTACCGGTAAGGACGAAGTGAATCTATTGTGCTGCCTGATTGCAAGAAAGGCAGGACACTGCCAGACAATTGCCAGGGTGCGTGACCCTGGCTATTATGCCGAAATAGGGTTTATTAAGGAAGAACTGGGGCTTTCCCTCGCCATTAATCCGGAGCTTGCGGCGGCCTCCGATATCGCAAGACTGATCCGGATACCTTCCGCCATGGATGTGGATGCTTTTGCCAAAGGAAAGGTGGACCTGGTCAGGTTCCGTGT
This sequence comes from Lachnospiraceae bacterium, assembly GCA_022845955.1. Classification (GTDB taxonomy): domain Bacteria; phylum Bacillota; class Clostridia; order Lachnospirales; family Lachnospiraceae; genus Eisenbergiella. The sequence continues at coordinate 4,053,272 of AP025576.1, read as the reverse complement.
GCCGGAAGGCTCTTCCTGGTCCGAGCGCAGAATCAGTGAAACTACCAGGCGTTTTGGATCCAACATGCTTATCTGTGTGGTGGAACGGGATGGAAGCCATGATGTTATCATCCCGGACGGCAATACCATTCTCCATGAAGGGGACTATATATCCGTCATTGTTCCCCCGGATAAAATGAAAGCGCTGTTTGCCAGTATCGGAATCGAGAGCAAGCTCATCCGGGATGTGATGATAGCGGGCGGCGGAACTCTTGCCTACTATCTGGCCAGGATGCTCCTGGAATCCAAAATACAGGTGAAAATCATAGAAAATAACCGCGCCAGGTGCGATGAACTCAGTGAGCTTCTTCCCAAGGCGATGATTATATACGGAGACGCCTCCGGCACGGATCTCCTCCGCGAGGAAGGGATTGAAAGCACGGATGCATTTATTTCCCTGACCGGCCTGGATGAAGAAAATGTGATGCTTTCCTGTTATGTGGGAAAGGTTTCCAGGGCCAAAGTAATCACGAAGATCAATAAGATTAATTATGGCGGGATCATTGATAATTTCGATATAGGAAGTGTAATCAGTCCCAAATATCTTACGGCGGAGCACATCATCAAATATGTGCGCGGTATGCAGAATTCCATGGGAAGCGCGGTGGAAGCCGTGTACCGCCTGATTGACAATAAGGTGGAAGCGCTGGAATTCTCCGTGAAAAAGGATTCCAGGGTTCTGGATGTTCCCCTTTCCGATTTGAAGCTGAAAAGCAATCTGCTTTTATGCAACATCGTCAGACGGGGAAAGCTTATCCTGCCCAGCGGCCAGGATACCATAAAAGCAGGAGATACGGTTATTGTGGTAACCACCCATAAAGGCCTGGACGACATAGAAGATATACTTGCCTAGAAGGAGCATACGTACCATGAATTACAAATGTATTAGCTATATACTTGGCTGGATTCTCAAGGTGGAGGGTGTGTTCCTGTTCCTTCCGCTGGCGGTGTCTCTTCTTTACCGGGAAAAGACATGGCCGGTTTTTCTGGCATGTGCGCTGCTGTCCCTTGTCCTTGGGACAGCTCTTTCCTTCAAAAGACCTGAAAATATCCAGTTTTATGCAAGAGAGGGATATGTGGGGGTCGCACTGGGCTGGATAGTCATGAGCCTGGTGGGAGCGCTGCCTTTTTATTTTTCGGGGGAAATCCCCAGTTTTACCGATTCGCTCTTTGAAATCATATCCGGTTTTACCACCACCGGCGCCAGCATCCTGCTCCGGGTTGAGGACCTTTCCAACGGGATCCTGTTCTGGAGGAGCTTTTCCCATTGGATAGGAGGAATGGGGGTTCTGGTATTCGTGCTTCAGATCCTGCCCATGTCCAGCGGCCAGACCATGCATCTGATGCGTGCGGAAAGCCCCGGGCCTTCCGTAAGCAAGCTGGTGCCCAGGGTGAGGACCACCGCTTTTTTCCTGTATGGGATATATGTGATGCTGACGGTGCTGGAAATCATCCTGCTTCTGCTTGGCAGGATGCCCATGTTTGACGCGGTCTGTACAGCCTTCGGGACTGCGGGTACCGGCGGGTTCGGCATCCGTTCGGACAGCATTGCCGGCTACAGCCCGTATGTGCAGATAGTGGTCACCATTTTCATGATGCTGTTCGGCACTAATTTTGCATTTTATTACCTGCTTCTGGTGAGAAAGCTCAAGGATGCTTTCTGTATGGAAGAAGTGAAGCTTTATTTTGGAATCTTCGCCGCCGCCACGCTTCTGATTGCCATAAATATTCTTTCCCAGATTGGGAACGTGGGCGACAGCCTGCGTCATGCGGCTTTCCAGGTGGCTTCGATTATGACCACCACCGGGTTTGCCACGGCGGATTTTGATAAATGGCCGGAGTTTTCCAGGACACTGCTTGTCCTGCTTATGTTCGTGGGTGCCTGTGCGGGCAGCACCGGCGGCGGTATCAAGGTTTCCAGGATCCTGATGTATATGAAGACCATTAAAAAGGAACTGGCTATCCTGATACATCCCAGAAGCGTTAAGGTGGTGCTGATGGATGGGAAAAAACTGGATCATCCCATTGTCAGGGCTGCGAATATATTCCTGATTTCCTATGCGGGAATCCTTCTGGCATCCATTCTTCTGCTGACAATCGACAATTTTGACTTTACCACGAATGTGACTGCGGTGATATCTGCACTCAATAATATCGGACCCGGGCTTTCCCTGGTGGGGCCTGCGGGAAATTTTGCATTTTTTTCAGGCTTTTCCAAATATGTGCTGATGTTTGATATGCTTGCGGGACGTCTGGAAATATTCCCGATGCTGCTTTTGTTCGTACCTTATACCTGGAAAAAATAGATTGCATATTACCGGTAAAGAATGCTATAATTTGTTTATCGTGAAATTATAGGACAGTCTGCTTGGGAAGGCTTGAATTAAAGGGGAAAACATGAACGAAGAAAATAAAAAACTGCTCCTGGAGGCCGGTGTGGATTTGGATAGAACCATGGAGCGTTTCATGAACAACGAAGGCTTATATCTGAAGTTCCTGAAGCGTTTTCCGGAGGATCCCAATTACGCACAGATGAAGGAGAACATAGAAAACAGGCAGTATGAGGAAGCGTTCAAGAACGCTCATACGCTGAAAGGCCTTTCCGGGAATCTGGGACTGGAGCCTTTTTACCAAACGATTTCTGCACTGACGGAACAGCTGAGAAACCAGAACCTTGATCATTTGGAAGAATCGATGAAAGAGGCTGAGGAAGTTTACGGAATGCTGATACAGAAGATTAGTCGGCTCTAGGGTAGAGAGGAGTCTGCGGGAAAGGTATAGAGGCGTGAAAGATAGGATACTTGTTGTCGATGACATGGAAATGAACCGGGAGATACTGAAGGGTATCTTTGAGGAGGATTATGAGGTAATCCTGGCGGAAAACGGCAGAGAGGCAGTGGAATATATCAACAATAACCGGGGAAAGCTCGCCGCTATCCTTTTGGATATTGTTATGCCGGAAATGGATGGCTTCGGAGTGCTGGATTATATGCATGAGCAGCATTTGATGATGTCTGTTCCGGTCATACTGATTACCAGTGATACATCCAGTGAATCCAGAAAAAGAGGGTATGATCTGGGCGTGTCCGATATTGTATCCAAGCCTTTTGAGGTTCCCATTGTTAGAAGGCGTGTCAGCAATCTGGTGGATCTGTACCATCATAAGAACAACCTGGAAGCGATGGTGGAAAAGCAGACGGAGGAGATCAAGGAAAAGAACCGGGAGCTGACGGAGATGAATTACCATATCATCGATACGTTGGGCACTATCGTGGAGTTCCGGAGCATGGAATCCGGAAACCATATTTACCGGGTGCGTTCTTTCACCGCCATCCTTTTAAAATATGTTATCAAATATTATCCGGAATATGGCATGACGGAGGATATGGCCGATATCATTTCCCACGCGTCCACTATGCATGACGTGGGGAAAATAACGGTGCCGGATTCCATTCTTTTAAAACCGGGTAAGCTGACGCAGGAAGAATTTGAACTGATGAAAACCCACACCACAAAGGGTGCGGAGATCATTAAGGAAATCTTTGTTACGGATAACCGGATATTCAAGGATTATTGTTATAACATAGCGCTGAGCCACCATGAGAAATGGGACGGAAGAGGATATCCCCAGGGATTGAAGGAAGATGAAATCCCTCTGGCGGCCCAGGTGGTTTCCATTGCGGACGTATATGATGCTCTTGTGAGCGACCGCGTATATAAGCCGGCTTTTTCTTACGATGTGGCCTATCAGATGATACTGGACGGGGAATGCGGCCAGTTTAATCCCAAGCTGATGGACTGCTTCCGGATGGCGCGGAAGGAATTTGAGCAAAAAGCAAAAGAACTTCAATAAGATACGAGACGGAATGAGAGGTTGGTAATGAAAAGAATATTACTGAAATTAAGCGGGGAAGCCCTTGCGGGAAACGGAAAGCACGGCTTTCATGAGGCCACCGTAAGAAAGGTGGCCCTTCAGATAAAACAGCTGACGCAGGACGGTGTCCAGGTGGGCGTGGTTATCGGGGGAGGCAATTTCTGGAGAGGGCGCACCAGCGAGAATATCGACAGGACAAAAGCGGACCAGATAGGAATGCTCGCCACTATAATGAACTGCATATATGTCTCGGAGATCTGCCGTTCGGAAGGTATGCAGACAGCGGTTCTCACCCCCTTTGAATGCGGTTCCTTCACGAAGCTTTTTTCCAAAGACAGGGCAAACAAGTATTTTGAAAAAGGAATGGTGGTTTTCTTTGCGGGAGGCACAGGCCATCCTTATTTCTCAACAGATACCGGCGTTGTGCTCCGGGCAATCGAGGTGGAAGCGGAGGTAATCCTGCTGGCTAAAGCTATTGACGGCGTTTACAGCGACGATCCTAAGACCAATCCGGCGGCGGTGAAATATTCGGAGGTTACCATCCATGAGGTGATTGCGAAGAACCTTCAGGTAGTGGATATGACGGCGTCCATCCTTGCCAGGGATAACAGGATGCCCATGTGGGTTTTCGGCCTTAATGAAGAAAACAGTATTGTTAACACGGTAAAAGGAAAGTTTAACGGAACCAAGGTTACCGTATAAACAAGGGATGCCGCGTTTTGCAGGACATCCTTATGTGAATAAGAATCAGGGAGGAATTTTCGATGAACGAAAAATTACAGCAGTTCGACACCAAAATGACAAAGGCATATGATTTTCTTGCTGCAGATTTTGCCACGATCCGTGCGGGACGTGCGAATCCCCACATTCTGGACAAAATTAAAGTGAATTACTACGGCACGCCCACCCCTATTCAGCAGGTGGGAAATATCACAGTTCCTGAACCGAGGATGATTCAGATCGCACCCTGGGAAAAATCCCTGATTAAAGAAATCGAGAAGGCTCTTATGGCTTCCGATGTGGGAATTACTCCTTCCAATGACGGAAATGTAATCCGTCTGGTGATTCCGGAGCTTACCGAGGAACGCAGAAAAGAACTCGTTAAGGAAGTGAAGAAAAAAGGCGAAGAAGGGAAGGTGGCTGTCCGCAATATCCGCAGAGACGGCAACGACTACTTCAAAAAGCTGGCAAAAGAAGATGTTTCCGAGGATGAGATCAAGGAATTGGAAAGTTCCCTTCAGAAGCTTACAGATAAGTATGTTAAAGATATCGAAAAGCTGGTGGAAGAGAAATCCAAAGAAATCCTTACCGTATAAAAGCAATCAGAATAAAGAGGGGGCAGGCGTTACTTGGCTTGTCCCTTTTTCCCGGTTACAGAGGAAAAATAAAGCTACCAACTTTTGGATTTGCGTCTGCGGGTAAGCTGTGGACAGAAGGGGTAAAGTATGAACGTACCGAATCATGTGGCAATTATTTTGGATGGAAACGGCAGGTGGGCCAAGGCAAAAGGAATGCCCAGAAATTACGGGCATGTGCAGGGGGCCAAAACAGTGGAGGTTATTTGTGAGGAGGCGTACCGGATGGGGATCCAGTACCTTACGGTATATGCTTTTTCCACAGAGAACTGGAAACGTCCTGCAGATGAGGTGGATGCTCTGATGAAGCTTCTGCGTAATTATATGAAAACCTGTCTGAAAACAGCGGCCAAGAATAATATGTGTGTCCGGGTTATCGGGGACAAAAGTGGTTTGGATGAAGATATCCGCATACGGATTGATCAGCTGGAGGAAGCCACCAAAGACAATACCGGCCTTCATTTCCAAATCGCTCTGAATTACGGCGGCAGGGATGAACTGCGCAGGGCCTTAAGCAGGCTGGCCGCCAGAGCGGCAGCGGGAGAGCTGGATCCGGCTTCTCTGACGGAGGAGGATATCAGCAATGCCCTGGATACGGCGGGGCTGCCCGATCCGGATCTGCTGATCCGGACCTGCAATGAACAGCGGCTGTCCAATTTCCTGCTGTGGCAGCTGGCTTATACGGAATTTTATATTTCACCTGTTCCGTGGCCGGATTTTACAAAAGAAGAATTGGTAAAAGCTGTTGAAGCATATAATCATAGAGACAGAAGATTCGGGCTGGTGACGGGAGGATGATTTATGTTTGGTAAAAGATTGATGAGCAGTGTGGTTCTGGTAATCCTGGCTCTTTTTCTGCTTCTGACCGGAGGAGGGATTCTCGCTTTGGGAATGCTGATCCTGTCCCTGATTGCATTCCGGGAGCTGACAAAGGCCTGCGGAGTGATCGAAGCCGGACAGAAGAACAACGCGCTGGAGGGAGTGGGCTATGCAGGAATTGTCCTGTATTACCTGGTGGTATACGGCATCAGGGATCCGGTATACTGGATGGGGATGCTGGCAGTGATTTTCCTGGGGCTGATGTTTGTATATGTGTTCTCCTTTCCCAAATTCAAAGCGGAGCAGGTAATGACCACTTTTTTCTGTTCCTTTTATGCACCGGTGCTGTTTACTTTTATTTTTCTCACCAGAAACCTGCCTAATGGCGTGTATATGGTATGGATGATATTTATCAGCTCCTGGATTTGCGATACCTGTGCCTATCTTGTGGGAATGGCTGTGGGAAAGCACAAGCTTGCGCCGATACTGAGCCCTAAGAAATCCATCGAAGGGGCGATAGGAGGTGTGGTAGGTGCCGGGCTGGTGGGAGCCTTATTCGGCTTCCTGGTATTGGAAAACGTGTTTGCGGATCAGAACATTACCTGGATAGCGGCCATTATCTGCGCCGCCGGTGCTGTGATTTCCCAGATAGGGGATTTGGCGGCGTCAGGTATCAAGAGAAACCATAACATCAAGGACTATGGAAGGCTGATTCCGGGGCACGGCGGGATTATGGATCGGTTTGACAGTGTTTTATTTACGGCGCCGATCATATATTATCTGTCCATACTTTTGATACGGTTTGAATAAAGGGGCGTAACGGCTCAATACCATCATAGTTACAAAGGAGTTACGAATGAAAAAAATAGCGATTCTCGGTTCAACAGGTTCCATCGGAACCCAGACACTGGAAATTGTCCGGGATAATCCGGATTTACAGGTGACGGGACTGGCGGCCGGCAGCAACGTACTTCTGATGGAGAAGCAGATAAGGGAGTTTGAGCCGCAGCTGGCGGTTATGTGGAGCGAAGCTGCGGCAAAGGAATTACAGGGACGTGTGGCGGATCTTCCTGTAAGGGTGGGAAGCGGCATGGAGGGGCTACTGGAACTGTCGGTTATGGAGGGTATGGATATCCTGGTAACCGCCATTGTGGGAATGATTGGAATCCGTCCTACCATAGCGGCTATTGAAAGCGGCAAAACCATTGCGCTTGCCAACAAGGAGACACTGGTGACGGCGGGGCATCTGATTATGCCGCTGGCCCGGAAGCACGGGGTGTCAATCCTGCCTGTGGACAGTGAACACAGCGCCATCTTTCAATCCATGAACGGGGAAGCGCGTTCCGGTGTTTCCAGGCTGTGGCTTACCGCATCAGGCGGTCCCTTCCGGGGAAAGAAAAGGGAGGAACTGGCAGGAATGCGTGCGGAGGATGCCTTGAAGCATCCCAACTGGTCTATGGGACGTAAGATTACCGTGGACTCCGCCAGCCTGGTGAACAAGGCTCTTGAAGTTATGGAGGCCAGATGGCTTTTTGATGTGGAGCTGGACAGCATTGAAGTGCTGGTCCATCCGCAAAGCATTATTCATTCTATGGTGGAATATACGGACGGGGCGGTGATGGCCCAGCTTGGTATGCCGGATATGAAGCTGCCTATCCAGTATGCGCTTTTCTACCCGGAAAGAAGGCCGATGCCGGGAGAACGGGTGGACTTTTTCAAACTGGGCCGGATAACCTTTGAAAAGCCGGACAGAGACACCTTTACCGGTTTGGATCTGGGGATGAGGGCAGCGAAAGCGGGGGGAAGCATGCCCACCGTGTTCAATGCCGCCAATGAAAAAGCGGTGGCCCTGTTTCTGGACCACAGCATCGGATTCCTGGAAATTCCCGAACTGATTGAAAAATGTATGAATCATCACCGGGTAATTGAGAATCCTAATGTCAATGAGATTCTGCAGGCTGAGGCAGAAACTTACGAATATATCGAGCATATAAAGGAGAATGGAAGCAATTGACTATCGTGTTATTTATCCTGGTATTCGGAGTGATCGTCGTCGGGCATGAGCTGGGGCATTTCCTTCTGGCAAAAGCAAACGGCATCACGGTGGTGGAGTTCAGTGTGGGCATGGGACCCAAGCTGCTTCGCTTTCATAAGGGGGGAACGGAATATTCGCTGCGTCTTTTTCCCATAGGCGGCGCATGTATGTTTGAAGGAGAAGACGGCCTTGACAGTGAAAAAGGTACGCCGTCGGAAGGAGCCTTCCCCAATGCCAGTGTATGGGCCAGGATTTCCACTGTATTTGCAGGCCCCTTCTTTAATTTTATTCTGGCTTATATCCTTGCCATGATTGTGGTCGGCTATGCAGGAAGTGACAAGCCGGTTATCAATGGGCTGATTGACGGCTATCCGGCCCAGGAAGCAGGGATGCAGCCGGGTGACGTGATCACAAGGATGAACGGGGAGCGGATATATGTGGCCAGGGAAATCTGGCTGAATACCTACGTGGGAGCAGGGGAAACCATGACGGTGGAGTTCCTGCGGGACGGTGAAAAGCATACCGCTTCCCTTGTGCCAAAATACAATGAAGAAGAAGACCGGTATCTGCTTGGCTTCAATGGATACGGAGAATACGTGGACTGCAGGAATGCAGGGATTTTTAAATACAGCTATTATGAAGTCCGTTACAGTCTGCGTGCTACCATAAAGAGCCTGGGGATGCTGATCCAGGGCAAGGCGAGCAAGGATGATATCTCAGGTCCTATCGGAGTGGCGCAGGTGATAGGAGAGGTAAAGGAACAGGCGGAGCCTTACGGTGTCTGGATGGTTATCCTGAACATGATAAATATCGCTTTGCTGCTCAGTGTAAACCTGGGTGTTATGAACCTGCTTCCCCTGCCGGCATTGGACGGCGGACGACTGGTATTCCTTATTATTGAGGCAATCCGGGGAAAACCGGTGCCCCCGGACAAGGAAGGCATGGTGCATTTTGCGGGGTTTGTGGTTCTGATGATCCTGATGGTCTTTGTTATGTTCAATGATATATCCCGGCTGCTGCGCTGAAGAAGCGGGCAGCGGAGGGAGAACGGAAATGGTCTGCATCAAGGCAGCGGCTTTTATCTTAACAGGAAAAAAAGCCGCTGCTTTCGATTTGTTATCGTAAATCTTAATATTTTCGAAAATTTACTATAATTCCCTGCGGAAAGTTGACGAAGCCGGAAGAAGTGGGTACTATTAGATTAGACCTGTTGGAACGGACAGGCTTTAAACCATTAAGGGGAGGTATGTAAATATGAGATGGAATCAGATTCCATGGAAGAAAGATATTCTATGGAAAAAAGAAACTCAGCGGAATAAAAGCAATCCGGGAAAAAAGGGCAGGACGTTGGCGGCGGTTATGGCGGCAGTGCTCTGTATGACGGCATTGGCACCCGCAGGAGAAGTACATGCGCAGGAAGGCCCCGCAGGTTATGTGAGAAGCGTGTATACGAATGAATGGGTTCCCGCAGCCCAGGCCGCTTCCAGGCCCATTGCCATCATGATGCCCACGGACAAGGCGGCACAGCCGTCTTATGGAATCAGCCATGCCAAGGTGCTGTATGAGATTATGGAGGAAGGGGATATTTCCCGTCAGCTTGCCGTTATTGATGACTGGCAGGGGCTTTCCCGCATTGGAAATATCAGAAGCTGCCGTGCCTATTATATTCCCATCGCCACAGAATGGGATCCGATTCTAGTCCATTACGGCGGTGTGTGGTATATGGCTGACCGGATTGGTATGCCGGATATCAATAACCTGTCAGGAACCTTTGAATATGGTACCGGAGGAAGTGCGCCGGGAGCCAACGCTTTTTACAGAAGTAATGACAGAAAGGCGCCCCATAATGCTTATATCAGCGGCAGCGGCATTACCAACGCCTGTACCCAGCTGGGATATTCCCTGGCTCTGCGCCCCGAATTCTACAGCCCCAAACACTTTAATTTCGCTGCCGGCGTAAATACCCTGGCCCAATATGGTGCGGGGGCACAGACCGCCAACCAGATAAACCTGTCCAATGTATTCCCTTATACCAAGACCGGATTTACCTACAATGCGGCGGATGGCCTGTATTACAAAACGATACACGGAAAGGCCCATACCGATGCGTCCAATGGACAGCAGCTTGCTTTTGCCAATGTGATTGTGCAGAACACGAAATGGATGACTCTGGATGCAAAAGGATACCTTGCTTTCTATAATTTTGATACCACGGAGGACGGGTATTATTTTACGAAAGGTAAATGTATCCATATTACGTGGCAGAAAACGACGGATTACGGCCCTACCAGATATTTTGATGATGCCGGAAATGAAATCCAGATGAACGAAGGAAAAACATACATAGCGGTTGCCCAGAAGGGAAGAGCAGTGGGCTTTTCATAAGGGTGCATACCGGCAGGATGCCTGTCGGGTATGACAAAGCAAACAGGGAGAACGCAGGAAGGCGGGCCGGAAGAAACGGCCGCTGTCCTGCGTTTTCTATTCCTGCGGATAGAGGGCCGGCAGACAAAGGGGCCATGAACCGTAACACTCTCCGGGTAGTTCATAAAAAGTTTATATTTACCGGTATTCCGAACGCTGAGGGATTATGCTATACTTATAGCAGTAAAGTTTCTAAAGAAAAGCGATTCTTAATTCAAAGTTATTCTTAATTTCAGGTCCGGTATACGGACAGACAAATCCTACGTATTCAATAATTATGAAAATAGAACAGGCCGGTCTTTTATCCCCGCGGTAAACCGGGCAGGGACTTTTGTGTTTCGCCCGGAGATTGGAATCGGCGGCGGAAGTGTACGGACACCGGCGGACGGAGAAATGCGGCAATTATGAAAAAGCGGAGAAAAAATGAAAAACAGGGAGCACAAGAAAAAAGAAAGGGCCTGGTAATTGGTTTTTTGCTGGGAATAGCAGCGGCAGCCCTGGCAGCGCGGCTTCCGTCCGGAGAAGCCTGGGCTAAAGATAAGGGAATCCCTGAAGCTTCGGAGTCGCCGTCCCTGACGGATGAGGGCTTTTTTCTGCCGGCAGAACAGGAATCCCTCATCCTGCGGGATCAGGATATGCGGAAGCTGCTTATCCGGAAAGGCAGCGTGTATGAGGCAAAGGGTTCGGTATTTGTAGAGATTCCCTGGGAGCTGATCGGGAAAGAAGGGCATCTGGCAGTGGGGGTATCTGTGGAAAACAGGAAAACCGGTGCGGAAGAAAACCTGCAGTTTTCCTGTACCGGCGGACGGTAAGAAAAGATTGACAGCCGGCTGCAGGTTACATAATATGGAAGTAGTGAAAACAACAGAAAGGAGATCTTTTTATGGCAGTTACCTATAATGAGTCCACAAAAATTTTCACCCTGCAGACAGCAGAGACCACCTATCAGATGATGGTGGGAAGATATGACATTTTACAACACCTGTATTACGGAAAGCGGGTGGACGGAAGCACCATGGAATATCTGCTCTGGGGAACGGATGTCGGATTTTCCGGGAACCCCTACGAAGCGGAGGGGGACAGGACGTTTTCCCTGGATACGCAGCCTCAGGAATATCCATCGCAGGGAGTGGGGGATTACCGTACGTCCTGTCTGGAGGTGGTAAACCCGGACGGCAGTATGGCGGCCGATTTCCGTTATGTATCCCATGAGATAACTAAAGGGGCTTATACAATCACCGGGATGCCCGCTGTGTATGATGAGGAAGGGAACAATTCCCTCGGGAACAACTCCCTCGGGAGCACCACCCTTTCCATCCTTTTAAAGGATGCGTCCACCGGTTTGGAGCTGGTACTGAAATACGGGGTATTCGAAAAGGAGGATGTGATCACCCGGGCGGCAGAACTGCGGAATTCCACGGAAGGAACCGTTTCCCTGGAGAAAATGCTGTCTGTATGTCTGGACATGCCTTTCGGAAAGTGGGATATGATCCATTTCCATGGAAGACATGCAATGGAGAGGCAGACGGAACGCACACCGCTTTGCCACGGAACGGTTTCCTTTGGGAGTAAACGGGGTACCTCCAGCCATCACCACAATCCGTCCCTGCTTCTGTGCACGCCCCAGACGACGGAAGATGCGGGGGACTGCTATGGAATGACTTTTGTATACAGCGGTAATTTCATTGCCGGGGCCGAAGTGGAACAAATGGGACAGACCCGTGTATTCATGGGAATCCATCCGGAATCCTTCTGTTTCCGACTGGCACCGGGAGATACTTTTGAGACGCCCCAGGTCATTATGAGCTATTCGGATAAAGGCTTTACCGATTTGTCCCATAAATTCCACAAAATTATCAGGGACCATATCTGCAGGGGAAAATACAAATATGCGAGAAGGCCTGTGCTGATCAATAATTGGGAGGCCACATACTTTGATTTTAATGAAGAGAAAATCCTGAAGATTGCATCCCAGGCGGCAGAGCTGGGAATTGAAATGCTGGTGCTGGATGACGGCTGGTTCGGGAAGAGAAACGGCGACTGCTCCGGCCTGGGCGACTGGTTTGTGAATCCGGATAAACTGCCGGAGGGCCTTTCCGGCCTGTCTGAAAAGATCAATGCCATGGGTATGAAATTCGGCCTCTGGTTTGAACCGGAGATGATATCCGAGGACAGCGAACTGTACAGGGCACACCCTGACTGGGCCTTACGGATACCGGGAAGAAAACCCAACCGCAGCCGGTTCCAGCTGGTTCTGGATATGTCACGCCGGGATGTGAGGGATTATCTGTTTGAACGGATGTCTGATATCCTCAGTAATGCCCGGATCGATTATGTAAAATGGGATATGAACCGCAGTATGTGTGACATTTACAGTGCCGCACTTCCGGCGGAGCGTCAGGGAGAGGTGTACCACCGCTGTATTCTGGGCGTATATGAGCTTCTGGAAAGGCTGACTTCCGCCTTCCCGGATCTTATGATTGAAGGCTGCAGCGGAGGCGGAGGAAGATTTGATGCCGCCATGCTTTATTATTCCCCCCAGATCTGGTGCAGTGATGATACGGATGCAGTGGAACGGCTGGAAATCCAGTACGGAACCTCCTTCCTGTATCCCATTGGAACCGTAGGTTCCCATGTTTCCGCCTGTCCCAACCATCAGACCGGAAGAATTACGCCCTTCCATACAAGAGGCGTGGTAGCGATGGCAGGGAGCTTCGGCTATGAGCTGGATCTGAACACCCTTCCCCAGAACGAAAAGGAAGAGGTGAAAAAACAGGTTTCCGATTATAAGAAATATTACGAACTCATCCATCAGGGCGCATATTACCGGCTGAATGGAGCCGGAGCATTCCATGGACAAGAGTTCGTGGCCTGGTCTTTTGTATCGGAGGATAAAAAGCAGGCTCTTGTTAATCTGGTAATCACCCATACCCGTGCGAACAGCAAGCCGGTATTTATCAAGCTGAAAGGTTTGGATGCTGCCGCCGTTTATCGGCTGGAGGATGGAAGGTGCTTAAGCGGAAGCGCCCTGATGAATGCCGGAATCTGCATTCCTTCCGCCTCCGGGGAATACAGAGCGGTGCAGTTTGAATTAAACGCGCAATAAGCTGTTGTTCCGAAGGATACCAGCCGTATGCCGGTAAAAAGGTCTGATACCGTCTGTTCCTTTCTCGCTGCCGACCGGGCAGAAGGGAAGGGGCCGGCGGCACCAGGCTTTTTTGCCGTATTCCAGACGGATGTTGCCGGGCCCTTTTTGCCGTCTGCCATATTACATCAATTTTTACCTTTGCCAAAACCACCGGGTAAGGGTATAATAAATACGATTGGATTGGAGACAAAATAGTATGATACAGGAAATTTTCAGGCTCTATGCAGAACGAAGCTCCTTTTTTGGGGAGCTGATCCTGCAGCATATACGCATTGCGGGTATTTCCGTGGCAATATCCCTGCTTTTGGGCCTTGTCATCGGGGTGCTCATCAGTGAATTCCGGAAGCCGGCCCAGATTATAATGAATATCATTAACGTACTGTATACGATACCTTCTATTTCCATGCTGGGATTTCTGATCCCTTTTACGGGAATCGGAAACAAAACGGCAATTATTGCCCTGAGTATATACGGCCTGCTGCCTATCGTGCGCAATACCTATACGGGAATCAGCACTATCCAGCCCTTCCTGACGGAGGTGGCGGCCGGGATGGGCAGCACCAGGCTGCAGATCCTGTTCCGGGTAAAGCTGCCTTTGGCCCTGCCGGTGATCCTTGCAGGTGTGAGAAGCATGGTAGTGATGACTATTTCCCTGAGCGGTATCGCTTCCTATATCGGGGCGGGCGGCCTGGGTGTGGCTATTTACAGAGGGATAACCACGAATAATGCGGCCATGACCTATGCGGGAAGTATACTGATCGCCCTTGTGGCGCTGATTTCCGACCGGCTGATATATCTGCTGGAAAAGAAGATTCCCTGGAGCGACGGGGCGAGAGGCAGAAGGGAGCGGCAGGCATGAGTGTGATTTCACTGACAGATATAACGGCAGCCTATGGGAAGAAAGGGGTGCTGGAGCATTTTAACCTGGACATCACACAGGGAGAGTTTGTCATGCTTATCGGTACTTCCGGCTGCGGAAAAACAACGGCTCTCAAGCTGATGAACGGCCTTTTGAAGCCAAACGCAGGCCGGGTGATGGTGAATGGTAAAGATCTGGCGGATACCGATCTCACCGAACTTCGCAGAAAATTGGGGTATGTGGTGCAGGAGACCGGACTCTTTCCCCATTTAACTATTGCAAAAAATATTTCTTATGTGGCCGATTTATCCCGGAAAAAGGATAAGAAAGCGGTGAAGGAGAGGGTGAACCGGCTGCTGGAGTTGGTGGAGCTGCCGGAAGAGGTGCTAAGAAGATATCCGGACGAACTTTCGGGCGGCCAGAAACAGCGTGTGGGTATAGCAAGGGCATTGATGAATTCACCGGAAATCCTGCTGATGGACGAACCCTTCGGCGCGGTGGATGAGATTACCCGGCGCAGGCTGCAGGAGGAAATCGGCAGGATTCACCGCCGGCAGAAGGAAACCATTGTTTTTGTTACCCATGATATTGACGAAGCACTGCGTCTCGGTACCCGTATTGTGGTTATGGATGAGGGCAGGATTATCCAGGACGGGCCGCCGGAGGAAATCAGGGCGAATCCGGCCACGGATTTTGTGAGAAAGCTGATATCGGACAGGGCATAAGCTGCTGTGTGCGTAACGGCGGCTGCAAAGAAGAAAGGACATATAAGGATGAAAAAGAACAGGATATTTTTGGCGGCGGCATTGCTTGCCATTGGAACACTGGCAGGGTGCGGGAAAGAAAAGGAACCGGTCAGAATTGCATCGAAGCCGATGACGGAGCAGTACATCCTCACGGAAATCATTGGGCAGCTTATTGAGAACGATCTGGATGTCCCGGTGGAAATCACCAAAGGGATCGGCGGCGGAACCACCAATATCCAGCCGGCACTTCTCAAAGGGGATTTTGATTTATACCCGGAATATACCGGGACGGCCTGGATGACGGTGCTGAAGCATGAGAAGGAAGAGGATTCCGATATGCTGTATGAGAACCTGCAGAAGGATTACCAGGATATGGGTCTGACCTGGAGCGGCCTGTACGGCTTCCAGAATTCCTACGTTCTGGCGGTGAGAAAGGAAGCTGCGGAAAGCTATGGGCTGGAAACCTTCAGCGACCTGGCAGCAGCATCCGGGAACCTGATTTTCGGAGGAAACCCGGATTATATGGAAAGGGAGGATGGATATCCCATGATCTGCGAAGCTTATGGAATGGATTTCAAGGGAACCGTGGATGTGGATATCGCTTTGAAATATCAGGCTATGGCCAATGGTGAAATCGACGTCACCAATGCATTTACCACCGATGCCCAGCTGGCAGCGGCCGATGTGAAGCTTCTGGAGGATGATAAGAGCCTGTTTGCAACCTATTATGCCGGTACCGTAGTCCGGACGGATACGCTGGAGAAATACCCGGGACTGGCCGATACACTGGAAAAGCTTACGGGACAGATTTCCGATGAGGAAATGCGTAATATGAACTATCAGGTAGAGGTGGAAGGCAGGGACGAAAAAGAAGTCGCCAAAGAATTCCTTGTTGAAAAAGGCCTTATCACTAAATAGCAGAGGGAGAGCTTATGTACAGAGATCATACCAGACAAGTGAAAATAGGGGATCGGGTAATCGGCGGAGGCAGCCCGGTGCTGATTCAATCCATGACAAATACGCGGACGGAGGATGTGGAAGCCACTGCGGCGCAAATCCTCCGCCTGGAGGAGGCGGGCTGTGATATTATCCGCAGTACGGTCCCGAATATGGAAGCGGCAAAGGCGATTGGGGAAATCAAGAAAAGAATCCATATCCCCCTTGTGGCGGATATCCATTTTGATTATAAGATGGCGATTGCCGCGATGGAAAACGGCGCGGATAAGATACGTATCAATCCCGGGAATATTGGTTCCAAAGAGAATGTGGCTGCGGTGGTAAGTGTGGCGAAGGAAAGAAATATCCCCATCCGTGTCGGCGTAAACAGCGGATCCCTGGAGCGTCAGCTGGTGGAAAAATACGGAGGCGTCACGGCAGAAGGTATTGTGGAGAGCGCCCTGGATAAGGTGAAAATGATCGAAGATCTGGACTATACCAATCTGGTTATCAGTATCAAATCCTCCGATGTGCTCATGTGCATCAAAGCCCATGAGATCCTGGCGGAGAAAACGGATTATCCCCTGCATGTAGGGATAACGGAGGCAGGGACGCTGTGGAGCGGAAATATCAAATCCTCCATAGGCCTGGGAATTATCCTTTATGAAGGAATCGGTGACACCATTCGTGTTTCCCTCACAGGGGATCCGGTGGAAGAAGTGCGTTCAGCCAGGCTGCTGCTGCGTACGCTGGGCCTTCGTAAGGGAGGGATAGAAGTGGTGAGCTGCCCTACCTGCGGCAGAACCAAAATCGATCTCATCGGCCTGGCCAACCAGGTGGAGGCCATGGTGGCCGATATCCCGCTGGACGGGATCAAGGTGGCGGTCATGGGATGTGCGGTGAACGGACCGGGAGAGGCCAGGGAAGCGGATATCGGAATCGCAGGCGGCGTCGGAGAAGGGCTGTTGATTAAAAAAGGAGAAATTATCCGTAAGGTCCCGGAAGAAGATCTGCTTTCGGTTCTCCGCGACGAACTGCTGCATTGGGAGGCATAAATGGCAAAGGCTTTTTTTGAAGTATTCCCCGGATTAAAACTGGACAGCAAGCTGAAAAGCCTGCTTGAGCAGACCCGGATAGAGCGGGTGACGGCAACGAAGCAGAAGGACTTTGTGCGGGTCTATCTGACCAGTGAGAGACTGATACAGAAGGATACGATTTTTACGGTGGAGAAGGAGATTAAGAAGCAGCTTTTCTCCGGATGTAACATAACCATCAAAATATATGAAAAATACTGTCTTTCGTCCCAGTATAACCCGGAGAAGCTCCTGGAGGTCTACAGGGACAGCATCCTGCTGGAGCTGCAGGAGTACAGCCATTTGATGTACAGTATGTTCAAAAATGCGCAGGTTCTCTTCCCGGAGGAAGGGCGCATGAACCTGTGTATTGAGGATACTGTTCTCGCAAGGACAAAAAGTGAGGAACTGACCCGTATTCTGGAAAAAATTTTCTTTGAACGCTGCGGCCTGCCTGTGAATGTATTTGTGGAGTACCGGGAAGCGAGAACCGGCAGATTTAAGGAAGAGGATGATATTTTTATCGCCCGCAGGGTGGCGGAAATCGCCGCTCGCTTTACCGGGTCGGGAAACCGGAGCGGCCAGGAGGGGGAAGGCTATCAGGAAATGCCTGCCGCTCCGGCTTTTGCGCAGAACGGCGGCCAGGCGGATCCCCGGAATGCGGATACCGCTTATGAAGCTTACCTGGCGGCATCGGCAAAGGAGAACGGAGCCAAAGCCGGTCAGGGGGCACCCTTCGACGGAGGAACGGTAAAGGGCAGGGCGCCCGGCACCGGAACTGTCCTCAAGGAAGCGAAGCCTTCTTCCGGTACGGGGCTGGAGGGGAAGACCTTTGCCGGCAGAAAGTCGGGCGGCTTTGGCAGAGGCAAAGGTAAATTCAAGGGAGACGGTGACTTCTTTAAGTCTGCCAAGCGCTCGGATAATCCCGATGTGCTTTATGGCAGGGATTTTGAAGAAGAAGCCATCGCCATTGAAGATATTATGGGAGAAATCGGCGAAGTAGCCATCCGGGGTAAAATCCTGAACATGGATAAAAGAGAGATCAAGAACGAGCGGACTATCCTTATTTTTGATGTGACGGATTTTTCCGATACGATGACGATAAAAATGTTCGCTAAAAACGAGCAGGTGGCGGAGATCTGCGAAGGCATCAAACCCGGTGCATTTGTGAAAATCAAGGGAATCACCATGATTGACAAGTTCGACGGAGAACTGACCATCGGTTCCATTGTAGGTGTTAAGAAAATCAGCGATTTTACGCACAGCCGAATGGATCACAGTGTCCGGAAGCGGGTGGAGCTGCACTGTCATACCAAAATGAGCGATATGGACGGGGTATCGGAAGCCAAGGATATTGTTAAGAGAGCATATCAGTGGGGCCATCCGGCTATCGCCATCACGGATCACGGTGTGGTCCAGTCCTTCCCCGACGCCAATCATCTCATTGACGATTTGTGGAAAGCGGAAAAAAACAAGCGTAAGGAAGCCGGCGATCCCAATCCTGACAAAAATGATTTTTTCAAGGTCATATATGGGGTGGAGGCTTATTTGGTAGATGATTTGAAGGAAATCGTCACGAATGGAAAGGGACAGCCCCTGGCGGGCAGCTATGTGGTATTTGATATTGAAACCACAGGTTTTTCCCCGATTAAAAACAGGATTATTGAAACCGGCGCGGTTAAGGTTATAAACGGGGAGATCAGGGACCGTTTTTCCACCTTTGTGAATCCCAAAGTGCCGATTCCTTTTGAAATCGAAAAGCTTACCGGCATCAATGACGAAATGGTCATGGATGCGCCTGCGATTGAAGAGGTGCTTCCCCGGTTCCTGGAATTTTGCGAAGGGACCGTGCTGGTGGCCCACAATGCCAGCTTTGATATCAGCTTCATCCGGGAGAATGCGGAAAGACAGAGCCTGCCCTTCGATTATACATACGTGGATACTGTCGGGATTGCCCGGGTGCTTCTGCCTCACCAGGCCAAGCATACGCTGGATGCGGTATGTAAAAGCCTGGGGATTTCCCTGGAAAACCATCACCGCGCCGTAGATGATGCAGAGGCCACTTCGGAGATTTTCATCAAGCTGTCGGACAGACTGCTGAAGGAGGGGGTGGATACCCTGGCGAAGGTAAATGCCCTGGGTGATTCCAATCCGGATATTGTGAAAAGGCTGCCCACCTACCATGCGATCATCCTGGCCAAAAATAATACGGGAAGGGTGAATCTGTATAAACTGATATCGGAATCCCATCTGACCTATTATGCCAAAAGGCCCCGTGTGCCCAAAAGCCTGTTCCAGGAATGCAGGGAAGGGCTGATATTGGGAAGCGCCTGTGAAGCGGGCGAACTGTACCGTGCCCTGCTGGATGAAAAAAGCGATGCGGACATTGCCAGAATCGTAAATTTTTATGATTATCTGGAAATACAGCCCTCCGGCAACAATAAATTCATGATCAACGAGGAAAAGATCCGGAATATCAATTCCATAGAGGATATACAGGAAGTGAATAAACGCATTGTGGCCCTGGGAGAGCAGTACAATAAGCCTGTAGTGGCTACCTGCGATGTGCATTTCCTGGATCCGGAGGATGAGGTTTACCGCCGGATCATCATGGCGGGCAAGGGCTTTAAGGATTCCGATGATCAGGCCCCTCTGTATCTTCGCACCACAGAAGAAATGCTGGAGGAATTCCAGTACCTGGGAAGCGACAAGGCGGAAGAAGTGGTGATAACCAACACCAACCTGATTGCGGATCAGATAGAATCCATCTCGCCGGTACGGCCGGATAAGTGTGCCCCGGTCATCCCGGACAGTGACAAGACGCTGACGGATATCTGCTACAATAAAGCGCATGAAATGTATGGGGAGGAGCTGCCCCCCATCGTGGAAAAACGTCTGGAAAAGGAATTGAACTCCATTATTACCAATGGGTTTGCCGTTATGTATATTATCGCCCAGAAGCTGGTGTGGAAATCGGTGGAGGACGGTTATCTGGTAGGCTCCCGCGGTTCCGTAGGATCCTCCCTGGTAGCGTTTATGGCGGGGATAACGGAGGTAAACGCCTTAAGCCCGCACTATTATTGCCTGAAATGCCATTACAATGACTTTAATTCCCCCGATGTGAAAGCGTATACCGGCAAGGCCGGCTGCGATATGCCGGACAAATACTGTCCGGTATGCGGGGAACCGCTGGAAAAAGACGGCTTTGACATTCCTTTCGAAACCTTTCTCGGCTTTAAAGGGGATAAGGAACCGGATATTGACCTGAACTTTTCCGGGGAGTATCAGAGTAAGGCCCATAAATATACAGAAGTAATTTTCGGTGCCGGACAGACCTTCCGTGCGGGGACGATCGGTACCCTGGCGGATAAAACAGCCTTTGGTTATGTGAAGAACTATTATGAGGAACGGGGCTCCAAGAAAAGGACCTGTGAAATCAACCGGATCGTAACCGGCTGTACCGGCATACGCAGGAGTACCGGGCAGCATCCCGGCGGTATTATCGTACTTCCTCTCGGTGAAGAAATCAACTCCTTTACCCCGGTGCAGCACCCCGCCAACGATATGACAACGGATACGGTAACCACCCATTTTGATTACCATTCCATCGACCATAACCTGCTGAAGCTGGATATCCTGGGACACGATGATCCCACCATGATCCGTATGCTCCAGGACCTGACGGGGGTGGATCCCACCACAATCCCTCTGGACGATCCCCAGGTCATGTCCCTGTTCCAGAATACCGGGGCGCTTGGCATTACTCCGGAGCAGATAGACGGCTGTCTGCTGGGCGCGTTGGGCATACCGGAGTTCGGTACGGAATTTGCCATGCAGATGCTTCTGGATACCAAGCCCACCTCCTTTTCCGATCTGGTGCGTATCGCGGGACTGGCCCATGGTACGGACGTATGGCTGGGCAACGCCCAGACACTGATTAAGGAAGGAAAAGCCACTATTTCCACCGCAATCTGCACCAGGGATGATATCATGCTCTATCTCATTGAGATGGGTGTGGAAAGCAGCCTTGCCTTCACTATCATGGAAAGTGTGCGGAAAGGAAAGGGCCTGAAGCCGGAAATGGAAGAGGCCATGCTGGCGGCTGATGTGCCGGACTGGTATATCTGGTCCTGTAAGAAGATTAAATACATGTTCCCGAAGGCCCACGCTGCGGCATATGTTATGATGGCCTGGCGTATTGCCTATTGTAAGGTGAATTATCCGCTTGCCTATTATGCGGCGTTTTTCAGTATCCGTGCATCCGCGTTTTCCTATGAACTCATGTGCCAGGGACAGAAGCATCTGGAACAGGTTATGGCGGACTATAAAAGGCGTAGTGACGTACTTTCCAAAAAGGAACAGGATGCGGCAAGGGATATGAAGGTGGTACAGGAAATGTATGCAAGAGGCTTCGAATTTGTGCCCATAGATATTTTCTCGGCACAGTCCCGGAGCTTTCAGGTGGTGGACGACAAAATCATGCCTTCGCTGAACAGTATAGACGGTCTGGGTGAAAAAGCGGCGGATGCCATTGTGGAAGCGGCAAAAGACGGCCCCTTCCTTTCCAAGGATGATTTCCGGCAGCGCACGAAGGTTTCCAAGACGGTGGTGGATTTGATGGATGATCTGAAGCTTTTGGGAGATTTGCCGGAATCCAACCAGATCAGCCTGTTTGATTTTGCTATATAATCAGAACTTCCGGGGCCGGACAGCCTGGTGAACAGGCGCCGGTCCCTGTTTTAAATCGGAGCGGTAACCGGGAGGAGATGGAGATGGGGATTACATGGAAAGGTCTGGAAGGATTTTCTAAAGTAGAATCAATTACTAAAGGCTGGTCGGAAGATAAGAAATACTGTGTGACCGCAGAGGACGGAACTCGTATGTTCCTGCGTATTTCAGATATTTCCGGGATTGAGAACAAAAGGGCGGAGTACCGCCGGATGGAGAGACTATACGACTCGGGGGTTCCTGTACCGCAGCCGCTTGCGTTTGGGACGTTTGATGCAGGAAAAATCTGCTATTCCCTGTCGGCGTGGATTGACGGGGCGGACGCCGAAGAAGCCATGCCTCTTATGTCCGCGGCGGAGCAGTATGACCTGGGCCTGAAGGCAGGGAAGATTTTGCGTTTGGTCCACAGGCTGGCTGCGCCTGCTGACTCCGCAGACTGGGAACAACGTTACTTTGCGGTAATAGAGGAAAGAATAGAAGCCTATCGTGCCAGCGGAATTACATTTAAGGACAGTGATGTTGTCCTGGAATATCTGGAACGTAACCGGGCTTTATTGCACGACCGTCCGCAATGCTTTCTGCACGGGGATTATCATGAAGGTAATTTATTGGTTGGTACCGACGGTGAAATTTATGTAGTTGATCTGCTTGATGAGGGATTTGGGAATTACGGCGATCCATGGTATGATTTTAAGACCTTCGGAGAAAATGACAATGCCTGTTTTTCTACCGGACTTGTCCGCGGCTATTTTGGCGGGGAACCGCCGCTGTTGTTTTGGGAGACGTTAACCTGCTATATTGTTACCGCCGCGCTCACATCCATAGTGTGGGTGAAATATCATAATCCTGCTGAACTGCCGGAAACGCTGCGTTGGAATGAAGAAAACGCCCGGTGTCTGAAAGAAGGGCGCTCCCCTTTAAGAAAATGGTATCTCAAGGATTTTTATATCCAATACACGGACGGTGTTCCCTTTAAACTCAAGGCCCCGTTTGATTTTTCCTTTCTTAGCAAATACGGCAGGGTTTTCAAGGTTTATGATAACCAGGATTCAGGTAACATTTGTTTTGGCGTAACAGACGGCAGACGTAAGTATTTTATTAAATTTGCAGGTGCACCGACAGACAGGGCTTGTATAAGCAGCGGGGAGGCGGTTGCAAACCTGAAACGTACCGTACCCGTTTATCGGGACTTGGCACATCCGAACCTTATCACGCTGGTTGCATCCGAAGAAATCGGCGGCGGGTTTGCCATGATATTCGAATGGGCTGAAGCGGAGTGTATGCATCCGATGTATCCGCGTTCCCGGGAAACGTTTTTAAAGATGACAAGGGAAACCAGGCATCAGGTTTTCGAGGATATTCTTACATTTCATATTCATGCAGCAAAGAAGGGATATGTGGCTATTGATTTTTATGATGGCAGCATTATGTATGACTTCGGCAATCATAAGACTATAATCTGTGATGTGGATTTTTACGCGAAAGCTCCCTATCGGAATCAAATGGGAAGATTGTGGGGCAGTTCACGTTTTATGTCCCCGGAAGAATATCAGCTCGGAGCGGCCATAGATGAAATTACCAATGTTTATGCCATGGGTGCGTCTGCGTTTGCGTTGTTCGGCAATGACCGGGATAAGGGTATGGAAGGATGGACAGAAAGCAAAGAATTATTCCTTGTGGCACAAAAAGCAGTCAGCAAGGAACGCGATAAGCGGCAGCAGTCGATAGAACAGCTGCTGGAGGAGTGGAGGGATGCAAGAGGTAAGATTCGGGAAGAGGGATGAAATAAGGCCGCCGTGTCCCACTGGTATCAGATAAAAGGTAGTTCACAAAAAAAGGTCAGGATTTTGAAAGAAGAGGTCAAATTTCAGCAAGAAATCTTTATATATTATGAATATAATGGAACTTATAAAACTGGAAACGGATTATAAGGAGGGCATATGATCAAGATAATCGACAATAAAATCTGCTGCAGGCAGGACAAGGAGCTTCTTGTTATTGAACCCTGGGGGCCTGACAGCCTGCGTGTGCGGGCCACTCAGAATCACACTTTTAACAAAGATGAAGAAACCTCCGCGCTGCTCCCGGCGCTTCCCTGTTCGCCGGAAATTAAAACAGACGGTAAAAGCGCATCTATAGTAAACGGCAAAATCCGATGCGAGCTTATGGTGACCGGGAAACTTAAATTTTTTAACCAGAAGGGAGAACTGCTTCTGGAGGAATTTGACAGAAACCGTTTCCGGGAAAATGTGGAAGGGGAGTTCAACAGTGCCCTGGAAATCAGCCCCCGGACATTTACGCCCATCATGGGAACGGAAAATTATAAACTGGCGGTGCGCTTTGAGCCCAATGACGGGGAAAAAATATACGGAATGGGCCAGTATCAGCAGCCATACATGGATATGAAGGGCTGTGTGGTAGAGCTTGCCCACCGCAATTCCCAGGCCAGCGTGCCCTTCGCCCTTTCCAATAAAGGGTACGGTATGCTCTGGAACAATCCCGCCATAGGCAGCGTTACCTTTGGAAAGAACCTGACGGAGTGGACTGCGCTTTCAACCAGACAGATGGATTACTGGATCACGGCGGGAGACACGCCGGCTGCAATCGAAGAGGCCTATGCGGATGCTACGGGAAAGGTTCCAATGATGCCGGATTATGGCTGCGGCTTCTGGCAGTGTAAGCTGCGTTATCAGACCCAGGAGGAGCTTCTTGAGGTGGCGAGGGAATATAAGAGAAGAGGCCTTCCCATTTCTGTCATCGTGGCGGATTATTTTCATTGGCCCCATCAGGGCGATTGGAAATTCGATAACGATTACTGGCCGGATCCCAAAGCTATGGTGGAAGAACTGGAAAGCATGGGCATTAAGCTCATGGTATCCATCTGGCCTACGGTGGACGGGGAGAGTGAAAACTTTAAGGAAATGGAAGAACTGGGCTTTTTAAGCCGTAATGATTACGGAAAGAGAATGCATCAGCTGGGAGACGCCGCTATTTTTGACCCCACCAATCCGGATGCCAGAAAATTCGTATGGAGCAAGATAAAGAAAAATTATTATGAGGATGGTATCCGCATTTTCTGGCTGGATGAAGCGGAACCGGAATTCACCAATTATGAATATGGCAACCACCGGTTTTACATGGGATCCGACCTGGAAATCGGGAATATTTTCCCCAGGGAATATGCCAGGATGGCCTACGAAGGCATGGAAGAGGAAGGACAGGGAAACATCGTCAACCTTCTTCGCTGTGCATGGGCAGGCAGCCAGAAATACGGCGCCCTTGTGTGGTCTGGGGACATTGACTCCAGCTTCCGTTCCCTAAGAAGTCAGCTGGCGGCCGGCCTTAATATGGGACTGGCGGGAATTCCCTGGTGGACAACGGATATCGGCGGCTTCCATGGCGGTAATATATATGATGAAGATTTCAAGGAGGTTCTGGTAAGATGGTTTGAATTCGGAGCTTTCTGTCCTGTTTTCCGTCTCCACGGTTTCCGTGAACCCTTCAAGGAACCCCTGGGAACCACCGGAGGCGGGAAATCCATCAGCGGTGCGGAAAACGAAGTATGGAGCTATGGGGAAGAGGTATATGAAATCTGCAGGAAATATTTAAGGCTGCGCGAGAAGATGCTTCCTTATGTAAAACGTCTGATGGCACAAGCCCATGAAAAGGGAACACCCGTTATGAGGCCGCTGTTCTATGATTTCCCGGAAGATACAAAATGCTGGGAAACAGAGGACGAATACATGTTTGGCCCGGAGATCCTGGTGGCGCCCATTTTGTATGAGAAACAGAGGGAAAGAACGCTGTACCTGCCTTCCGGAGAATGGCGCGGCTTACAGGACGGCAGACTTTATCAGGGCGGCTGTACGGTTACCTGTGATGCGCCTGTGGATGCCATTCCGGTTTTTGTGAAAAAGGGATGTCTGGAAGAATTAACATTTTAAAAGGAATGAGTGAATATGGACTTTGTAAAAGTAAAAGGGAAAGAATTTTATTATAAAGGGAAACCAATCCTGTTTTCCGGGCTTGGAGTGGGATCCTGGCTGAATATGGAGCATTTTATGCTGGGGCTGCCCGGCACGGATACCCAGATCAGAAAGACCTTTTCCCAGGTACTGGGAAAAGAGGATGGAGAAGCTTTTTTCGATTCGTTTATCCTGAATTTCCTTACCGGGGAGGATTTCCGATTCCTGAAGGAATCGGGAGTCAACCTGCTGCGGGTTCCCTTCAGCTACCGTCTGTTTATCGATGATGAGAATCCCCATACCTATAAGGAGGAAGGTTTCCGCTACCTGGACAGGCTGTTGGCCCTGTGCAGGGAATACGAAATTTTCCTCATGCCGGATTTACATACGACTCCCGGCGGCCAGAATCCCGATTGGCATTCCGATAATATGACGGGAGTTCCCCAGTTCTGGCATTTCCGTATTTTCCAGGAACAAATCAGGGATCTGTGGAGGGCCATAGCGGAACGATATAAAGAAGAGCCTTTCCTTTTGGGATACGATCTTCTGAACGAGCCGTTTCTGATGCCCAAAAAGGAGGGCGTCCTGAACGCCTTTCTGGAGGAAGTGACAAAAGCGGTGAGAGAGGTGGATCCCAATCATATCATCTTTATCGAAGGTGATTTCTTTTCCATGGATTTTACGGATATCCGCCTTCCCCGGGATGAACAGACGGCTCTTACCTTCCATTTCTATCCTACTGTATGGGATAAGGATCTGATGAATAAGGATTATGACGCCGCAGAAAGAATCCGTAAAATGGACGAGCAGCTGGGAGGCTTTGCCGCTCTCAGGGATACCTTCAACCGTCCGGCACTCTGCGGGGAAGCGGGAGTGGATATCAAAAAAGAGGATCTGCCGTTTACCATGCAGCTGTTGGACGAGACACTTGGGCTGTTTCAGAAGCACAGCCTTTCCTGGACGCTATGGAGCTATAAGGATGCGCAGTGGATGGGGCTTGCTTATCCGGGATCCCATACCGGATGGATGAAGCTTGCTTCCCGGATCCGTGAGAAATGGTCTCATTACGGGCAGATGCAGATTGCGGACGAAATCATGGAGGAAATGGGCAGAAGGTATACCGGTCCTATTTCCCGGGAACTGAAATATGAGCTGCAGTTCCAGTTGAGGGGTGTCCTTTACCGCATGGAAGAGGAATATATCCTCAAACCGGCACTTCAGGAATTTACCCGTGACGAAATCATGGCCATGCCGGAATCCTTCCGTTTTGAAAACTGTGAGTTCTATGAGGAATACCGGGAACTCCTGAAACGATATTCCTGGAAGTAAATACAGATACGGCTCAACCGATATCAAACAGACCGGGAATCCCCGGAAACCGCACAACAGGCAGTTGTTTTAAATGCAAAAAGAGTCCGTGCCGGTTCGGAAAAGGCGGAACTGGTACGGCGCCCGGTCTGAAAAAACTGGCAGAAAATACTGTAAAAATTTTTTGAAAAAAGTACTTGCTTTTTTTGGTAACTTGTTATAATATATACAAGTGCCACGCGGGAAGCAAGCCTGCGGGTAACAATGGCTCGTTGGTCAAGCGGTTAAGACGCCGCCCTCTCACGGCGGAATCAGGGGTTCGATTCCCCTACGAGCTGCTGACTATTTTGAAAAGAATAGCCCAACCCGAAAGAAGTGCTGTAGACATTACGTTTACAGTTCTTTTTTTATTATTTTATCTTCAATTCCGACAGCAGCTGGGCGCAGTCAATCATTCCCTGCTTGTATGCGAGATCAATGAGCTTGCCGCAGCAGCTGTTATGGCAGTCCATCAGCTGTTCCACCATATCATGATATTCTTCAGGTAGGTTACGGTAGCACTCCACCGCCGCGTCCCTTTCTTCTTCTCCCAGCTTCTGGTACTCCTTATCATTTAAAAAGACATCCTGCAGCCAGCCGGATACTGCACAATCTGTTATCTCATCCAACATTTTTATTCCCTCCTGCCTGCTTCGGACATTCCGGAAATCAGAGACTGGCGGTATGTCCGGAAAAACAGTTTTTTCGGCATGTGACTATATACAGTCTACCACGACACGATAAAATAGTCCATATAATTGTAGTAAAATTCCATGATATTATAACAGTTTCTGTAACAGCGCAGCCGGCCTTTTCTGCCCTGCGTCATCCCCTGATCCCCCTCCCTGTGTTTCCATGGCGCGGCGTTTTTTGTGTCACATTTTAACAAAAAGGAAGCAGGCATCTATATTGACAAAAATTAAATGTGTGCATACAATAGTTGCAGATGCAATAATTGTAATAGAAAATGGAGGCAATATGAAACGTTTACTTTCCTACATGAAAAAGTACAGGGCAGCTACGGCCCTGGCAGTATTTTGTATTGTTCTGGAAACCTTTCTGGAGTTGATAATCCCTCTCATCATGGCAGATATGGTGGATGTGGGAATCGCCAACGGGGATAAGGCTTATATTTTTGAAAAAGGATTCCTGATGGCGGCCTGTGCGGTGGTTTCCATGGTCCTGGGGGCCGGAAGCGCCAGATTTGCCGCGGTATGCGGGCAGGGGGTGGGTGCGGAAATCCGTAAGGATGAATACCGCAGGCTGCAGCAGTTTTCCTTTGCCAACACGGATCATTTCCGGACGTCCTCCCTGGTAACCAGGCTTACCGGGGATGTGACCAACATACAGAATTCCATATCCACAGGGATGCGGCCTGCCTGCAGGGCACCGGTAATGATGATAACCGCAGTCGCCGTATCCTTTTACATCAACAAAGAACTGGCGGTAGTATTCCTGGTAGCGGCACCGGTTCTGGGAATCCTTTTGTTTGCCATTATCAGTCATGTACGTCCGCTTTATGCAAAAATGCAGAAGGCCGTGGATCTGGTGAACCGCATCATCCAGGAGAACCTCACCGCCATCCGGGTGGTAAAGGCCTATGTGCGGGGGGATCATGAACTGGCTAAGTTTGAAGAGGTGAATAGCGGCCTGCGGACTACCTCGGAGAAGGCGTTCCGGGTAGCATCCTTAAATATGCCTGCCATGCAGCTTGTCATGTATACCACCATTTTATGTATCCTGTGGTTCGGCGGAAATCTGATTCTGGCGGGCGGCATGAAGGTGGGGGAACTGACCGGATTTTTAAGCTATGTCCTGCAGGTACTGAATTCTCTTATGATGATATCCAATGTATTTATGATGTTCACCCGTTCCCTTACCTCCTGGAGGCGTATCACAGAAGTGATGGATGAAAAAATTGACATCACGGAGGAAAATGCAAGGGACATTACGGTGGAAAAAGGGGATATCGTATTTGACCATGTATATTTTAAATACAGCAGCCAGGCGAAGGAATATGTGCTTTCCGACATTTCCTTCCAGATAGAAGCCGGTCAGACGGTCGGCATCATCGGAAGAACCGGCGCTGCCAAAACCACACTGGTGCAGCTGATTCCCCGGCTTTACGATGTGACGCAGGGGCAGATCCTCATTGACGGCCATCCGGTGCAGGAATACCCTCTTAAGCCGCTGCGGGACTCCATCGCTGTGGTGCTTCAGAAAAACACCCTTTTTTCCGGTACGGTAAAGGATAACCTGCGGTGGGGAAAAGAGGATGCCACGGAAGAAGAAATTACGGAAGCCTGCCGGGCCGCCTGTGTGGATGAATTCATAGGCAGACTGGAGAACGGGTACGATACGGATCTGGGGCAGGGCGGTGTCAATGTTTCGGGAGGACAGAAGCAGAGGCTGTGTATCGCCAGGGCTTTGCTGAAAAAGCCCAAAGTGCTCATCCTGGATGATTCCACCAGCGCCGTGGATACGGCCACGGAGGCGAAAATCCGGGAAGGAATGGCAGAGAGCCTTCCGGGAACCACGAAGATTATTATTGCCCAGAGGATTTCCTCCGTTGCCCATGCAGATAAGATCATTATTCTTGAGGACGGGACGATCCATGCGGTCGGCACACATAAAGAACTTCTGGAAAATAACCTCATTTATCAGGAAATTTACCAGTCCCAACAGGAAGGAGCTGATTTGTAATGGCAAAATATAATGGATATGCACGTCCCAGGGATCAGAAAAAAACCATGAAAAAAATGCTCCATTATATGGGGATATACAAATGGTCCGTCGTTCTGGTGGCCTTGCTGGTGTGCATCAGCAGCCTTGCTAATATTTTAGGGACCTATATGCTCAAGCCGGTAATCAATAAATATATCCTTCCGGGAAATATACCCGGACTCATCCGTATTATTGCGGTAATGGCAGTTATGTATGGGTGCGGTGCGCTGGCAACCCTTGGCTATAATCAGCTTATGGTCCATACCTGCCAGAAAATCGTAAGCCGCATCCGGCGCGATTTGTTCGAACATACCCAGGAGCTTCCTGTTTCTTATTTTGATGCCCACACCCACGGGGAGCTTATGAGCCGGTTCACCAACGATGTGGATACCCTGACAGAGGCTCTCAACAACAGCTTTACCCTTTTAATCCAGAGCTTTATTGTGGTTACAGGTACCATAGCCATGTTGATTATCCTGAATTTCAGATTGTCCCTGATTGTAATCGCTTTCCTCATTCTCATGTTTTTGTTTATCCAGTTTAACGGAAAGCGCAGCAAGAAGTATTATCTGGCACAGCAGAAATATCTGGGCAGTATCAACGGCTTTGTGGAGGAAATGGTGGGCGGCCAGAAGGTGGAAAAAGTTTTCAACCACGAGGAGCAGGATTTTGAGGAATTCTGTAAACGGAATGAAGCGCTCAGGCAGGCGTCAACAAAGGCGTTATCCTATTCCGGCATGATGGTTCCCACCATAGTCAGCCTTTCTTATTTTAATTATGCGGTGTCGGCCTGTGTGGGAGGGATGTTTGTCCTGTCGGGCCTTATGGATTTGGGCAGCCTGGCTTCCTATCTGGTATACGTAAGACAGAGCGCCATGCCTATGAACCAGTTCACCCAGCAGATTAATTTCCTGCTGGCAGCCCTGTCCGGTGCGGAGCGCATCTTTGAAATGATGGAGGAAGAGCCGGAACTGGATGAAGGCAGGATTACCCTGTGCCATGTAAAGGAAAAGGACGGCCGGCTGGAGGAAAACGGAGAGGAGGGCCGGGATTATGTCTGGAAGGTGCCCCATGAGGATGGCACCTTCGAACTGGTTCCCTTAAAAGGAGATGTCCGGTTTATGGATGTGGTGTTCGGCTATACGCCGGAAAAGAAAATACTGAATAAAATCAGCCTCTATGCCAAGCCTGGCCAGAAGATTGCCTTTGTGGGATCCACGGGTGCCGGTAAAACCACAATTATCAATCTGATTAACCGGTTTTATGAAATACAGAGCGGTACCATCACGTATGACGGACTGGATATCCGGGATATCCGTAAGAAAGATCTGCGCCGTTCCCTGTCTATGGTCATCCAGGATACCCATTTATTTACCGGGACCATAGCCGAAAATATCCGGTACGGGCGGCTGAAGGCCGGAGAGGAGGATATCCGGGAGGCGGCAAGGATAGCCAATGCGGATTCCTTTATCCGGAGGCTGCCGGAGGGATATGACACCATGCTCCACAGTGACGGATCCAACCTTTCCCAGGGCCAGCGTCAGCTGCTTGCGATTGCCAGAGCCGCGATATCCCGGCCTCCGGTACTGATTCTGGACGAAGCTACCAGCTCTATTGATACCCGGACGGAAAGGCTGATCGAAAAGGGGATGGATTCCCTTATGGAGGGAAGGACCGTGTTTGTCATCGCCCACAGACTGTCCACCGTGCGCAATTCCAAAGCTATTATGGTTCTGGAGCAGGGAGAGATTATTGAAAGGGGCGATCACGAGGAGCTTCTTGCGCAGAAGGGGCGTTATTACCGGCTGTACACCGGACAGTTTGAACTGGAATGACAGGAACAATCGTGCTACAATACAAGCAGGGAAGGGAGTGATATGGGTATGGATATAGATATAAAACAATCCATTCTTTCCATGGAGAAGCGGGAAATAAGGGAAGCTATGGTGGAGATGGAAATTGCCAGGAAACGGATCCTGCAGCCTTTTTTTCAGGATTTGGGGTTATCACCGGGGCAGCCGCGTATTCTGAACAGACTTTACGAAAAGGATCATGTAACGCAGCGGGAACTGGCGGACAAATGCTTTATGGACGTGGCAACGATGTCCAGGAATCTGGATCGTCTGGAAGAAGCGGGTTACATTACCCGGGAGAAGCATCCCGAATGCCGGCGTTCCTTTCTGATTGTCCTGACACAGGAGGGAAGAAACAGGGCGGCACAGGTATCGGAAGATTTCCGGCTCATCGACGAACGCATATGGCAGGGGCTTACGGAGCAAGAAATGACGGCATTTCTTTCCTGCGCCAGGAAAATCATTAATAATCTGAGTATTGATTCGGACAAAGCAAACATTCCGCGGGAATAAATCACCGGGGCGGCACACTGTATTCCATACAGCATGCCGCCCCGACAGGGTTTCCGGTATTCCGGGTTTACAGGCTGATCCAGCCGAAGGTATTTGCCACAGAACTTATCAGGATAAGAAGGATGAGGATCGGCGCCACATATTTAATGAGCAGCGTATACAGCTTTTCGCTTTTAAAAGGTGCCGAATGCTTTACTTCTTCGGCAATTGCTTTCGGTTTTACCACATATCCCACAAAAATACAGGTGAATAAAGCGACCAGCGGCATGAGCACGCTGTTAGTCAGGAAATCAAAGAAATCCAGTATGGACAGGCCCAGGGGCGCCAGCCAGGAAAGCACGCCGAACCCGAGGGAAGAAGGGATTCCCATAACCATGGCAAAAGCCATCACCAGCAGGCAGGCCGGTTTCCTTTTTATATGGAATTTATCCTGAATGATGGACACCACCGTTTCCATTAACGAAATGGATGAGGTCAGTGCGGCGAACAGAACCAGCAGGAAAAATACGAAGCCCAGCAGCTGACCGGCACGCATGCTGGAGAAAACCTTGGGAAGCGTGATAAACATCAGGCTGGGACCGGAGGAAAGGATGTCCCTGTTCCCGCCGGAAAAAACAAATACGGAAGGAATGATAATCATGCCGGAGACAAAAGCAATTCCCGTGTCAAACAGTTCGATGCTGCGCACGGAGGATTCTATATTTTCCGTTTTGGGCATGTAGGATCCATAGGTGATCATAATTCCCATAGCCAGTGACATAGAATAGAACAGCTGACCCATGGCGGCCAGTACACAGGTTACGGAAAATTCCGAAAGGTCAGGCTTGATATAATAAATCAGCCCTTCCATGGCCCCGGGACGGGTGATGACATAGAAGGCGATGCCGATGGAAAGGACGACCAGGACCGGCATCAGGATTTTGCTGGCCTTTTCAATTCCTTTTTCCACGCCGAGCATGACAATGAAGGCGGTAGCCGCAATAAAAAGGAAAAGCCAGAAAAGAGGCTCCCCCACGCCGCCGATAAAAGCGGTGAAGAACGTATCTAACGTTGCTGCAGTTCCCTGCCCTGTCAGGTAGACCGATAAATATTTAGCCACCCATCCGCCGATTACACAGTAATACGGGAAAATGAGGATGGGGACAATACTTGAAAGCAGGCCCAGAAAGGAAAACCTTTTATTGAGGGAGGTAAAGGCATAAAGCGTGCTTTTTCCGGTTTTCCTCCCCAGGGCAATTTCCGTAAGCATGAGAGAAAAGCCGAAGGTAACAGCCAGAATCAGATAAATCAGCAAAAACGTTCCCCCGCCGTATTTGGCGGCCAGATAAGGAAAACGCCAGATGTTTCCCAGTCCTACTGCGGAGCCTGCGGCTGCCAGAATAAAGCCGATACGGCTGGAAAAAGAATTCTTTTGTTCGTTCATATTGGTAAATCCCCCTGTATAATAGGTAAGTATTAGCACGGGAACCGTATGGGATACGGTACCGTGGCAAAGCTATATTCTAGCATATTAAACCGGAAGAAGGAAGCCCCAGCCGAAGAAAAACCCCGGTTTTCCCGGAAATTAGCGCTTGCGTTTTGTATACAATGGTGCTATAGTATTATATGGTTAATATGGTTACTAGAGTAGAGTGGACTTCCGGTCCACTCTTCTTTATTGGTTTGGCAACATACAACTGAATACAGAAAGGAACTGGTGAACGAATGTCAAAAGGCAAAGCGGCGGAAAACCGTACGGAAGAGCTGCTTGCTCCCATTGCAGAAGCAAACGGAGTGGAAATCTACGATGTGGAGTATGTAAAAGAAGGCAGTGACTGGTATCTGAGGGCTTATATCGACAAGCCGGAAGGAGTGAATATCCAGGACTGTGAAAATGTGAGCAGGGCGCTTTCCGATAAGCTGGATGAAGAGGACTTTATAGAAGAAGCGTATATCCTGGAGGTGAGCAGCCCGGGGCTTGGAAGGGCTCTTAAGAAGGATAAACATCTTGAAAAAAGCCTGGGTAAGGAAGTGGAGCTGCGGCTTTACAAGCCCAGGGATAAACAGAAAGAATTTACAGGGATCCTGAAAGCGTTTGATGCCGGCAGCGTTACTATAGAAATGGAAGCGGAGCATTCCACGGAAGAGGAAGAAAAAGTTTTTGCAAGGTCCGAAATCGCGCTGATAAGGCTTGCATTAGATTTTTAATATTTTGGAGGTTGAAGCAATGAATAAGGAATTAATGGAAGCGCTGGACATTCTGGAAAAAGAAAAAGAAATCAGCAAAGAGACACTTTTTGAAGCGATTGAAAATTCTCTGCTTACAGCGTGCAAGAACCACTTCGGGAAAGCGGATAACGTGAAAGTGGAGATCGACCGGAAGACCTGTGATTTCCTTGTATATGCGGAAAAAGAGATTGTCGGGACACATGAGGAAGTGGAGGATGACTGCCTGCAGATAGCTCTGGAGGATGCCCTGGAGATTTCCAAAAGGGCGAAAGTGGGGGATGTCATCCATGTGGAAATCAAGTCCAAGGAATTCGGACGTATCGCCACCCAGAATGCGAAAAACGTCATCCTGCAGAAAATCAGGGAAGAAGAAAGAAGCGTAATTTACAACCAGTACTTTGAAAAAGAAAAAGATGTGGTTACCGGCGTAGTACAGAGATATGTGGGTAAGAACATAAGCATTAATTTAGGAAAGGCCGATGCCCTCCTGAATGAAAGCGAACAGGTGAAGGGAGAGGTTTTCAAACCTACCGAACGGATTAAGGTATATATCCTGGAAGTGAAAAACACTCCCAAAGGCCCCCGTATCCTGGTGAGCCGTACCCATCCTGAACTGGTAAAACGACTGTTTGAATCCGAGGTTACCGAGATCAAGGACGGAACCGTTGAAATAAAGAGCATTGCCAGGGAAGCCGGAAGCCGTACGAAGATGGCCGTCTGGTCCAACAACCCCAACGTGGATGCTGTTGGAGCCTGTGTCGGTATGAACGGCGCCAGGGTAAATGCGATTGTGGATGAGCTGCGCGGCGAAAAAATTGATATTGTCAATTGGGATGAGAATCCCGGCAATCTCATTCAGAACGCGCTTTCTCCTGCAAAAATTGTAGCTGTATTTGCGGATCCGGATGAAAAGACCGCAAAGGTAGTGGTTCCTGATTACCAGCTGTCACTGGCAATTGGTAAGGAAGGGCAGAACGCCAGACTGGCTGCAAGGCTGACAGGTTATAAAATAGATATCAAGAGCGAGACGCAGGCCAAGGATGCTCCCGGTTTCCGTTACGAAGACTATCTGGATGATGATTACGACGAGGATGAGGAAGACTACGGGGAAGAGTATGGGGAAGGATTTGAGGACAGCGGCGAAGAGTATTCCGAAGAAGGCGGCGGGGAAGCCCCTGTGGAGGAAACCTTTGACGAGGAGCTGGATGAGGAGCCTTCCGGCGGGGAGCTGACAGAGGATAACGGAGAGAACTATGAATAAGAAGGTTCCCATGAGGCAATGTGTAGGCTGCGGGGAGATGAAAGGCAAAAAAGAAATGATGCGGGTCTTAAGGACTGCAGAGGGAGACATTGTCCTCGACGTGACAGGTAAAAAAAATGGAAGAGGCGCCTATCTGTGCAAATCTGCTGAATGCCTGAAAAAGGCAAGGAAAAGCAAGGGATTGGAGCGCTCCTTTAAGATGAATATTCCAAATGAAGTTTATGACAGTCTGGAAAGGGAGTTTGAGGAGTTTGAAGCAGAATAAGATTTTATCCATGCTTGGGCTCGCAACCCGTGCAGCCAAGGTGGTCAGCGGTGAATTTATGACGGAAAAGGCCGTCAAATCCGGTGCGGCCCGCCTGGTGATAGTGGGGAACGATGCCTCCGACAACACAAAGAAGAATTTCCGGAATATGTGCGAGTACTATCATGTGCCGTTCTACCTCTGCGAGACCAAAGAGGCGCTGGGACACGCGATGGGAAAGGAAATGAGGGCATCCCTGGCGGTAACAGATGACGGGTTTGCCAAAAGCCTAATCGGACATTTGGAAGAAGCCAAGTAGACGGAGGTAACAGCATGGCAAAAACGAAAATATTTGAACTTGCAAAAGAGTTGGATATACACAGTAAAGATATTCTTGCATTTCTGCAGGGCAAAGGGGTGGAGGCGAAAGCCGCCCAGAGTTCTGTGGAAGAAGATGCAGCAGTGATGGTAAAGAAACATTTTGGTAAAAGCGAAGGAGAAAAACGCATAGTGGAAGATGCATCCATGAAGACGACAGGCGTTACGCCGGAAAAGAAAACAGAAAGCACACAGAGCGGCAGTCATGAAAAGGCCCAGGAGCATGCGCCGGCAGCACCCCAGTCCCATGAGGCCGGCGGCGACGGAAAAGAAAAAGCAGGAGATGCGCCTGTAAAGAAAAAGAAAAATATTATCTTTGTGAGCAATCCCCATAACAGCAAAATGCAGTCCGGCGGCCAGAGACAGCCCCAGGGCGGGAATAAAGGCGGGACAGCTGGAAATACTGGAGACAGAAGGGGCGGGAACGGTCACTCCTCCAATAATAACAGCGGCAGAGGCGGTGCGGGCGGCGCGTCCTATGGAAACCGCGGAAATAACAACGCGGGATCTGCAGGCAGGCAAAACGGAAACCGTCAGAACGGCAACCAGAACCGTTCTTCAGGAAGGATCGGTTTTGAACAGCCTAAGCTGATCAAGCCCCTTACCAAGCCTTCCCAGCCCCAGATGCCGGATGAAAGGCTGGAAGAGCAGCGCAGACGCGCCGAGGCGGCGGAAAGAGCTGCCAGGGAACAGAAGGCAAGAGAAGAAAAAGCAGCCGCAGAAAGAGCGGCAAGGGCTGAGCGGAATGAAAACAGGAATGATACAAGGCCGGAAAGAACGGCGGACAGCAGACAGGATAGGCCGCAGGGAAACCGCCCGTCAAACGAAGGCAGAACAAACAGCTATTCGGACAGGACACAGTCCAGAGGCCCCAGGACAGACAGACCGCAGGGCAGCCGTCCGGATACAAGGGGACCCAGAAACGACAGGCCCCAGGGCAGACCCGGCGAAGGACAGAGCCGTCCCGGCTATGGCGGCGGCCAGAGGCCTGGCCAGGGCTTTAGCCGTAATGCGAACGGCGGCCGTCCTGGTACAAACAGCGGCCGTCCTGGCGGAAATAGTGACCGTCCTCAGGGAGAACGTACGCAGGGTGCGGGACGAGGGACGGACAATAAATTCAGAAAGCCTGCTCCGGGCAAGGGCTTTGTTCCGGAAAGCCCCATTAAAGAAGGGGAGAAGCACAGGGATGAAGAAAAACGCCGCAGCAGCCAGGAAAGAGATAAACGTTCCAAAAAGGATCTCATCTACGAAGAGGACGGCGCAGCAAAGAACAAACTGAAAAACAAGCCCGGCAGATTTATCAAGCCCGAACCTGTCAAAGAAGAGGTACAGGAAGAGCAGATTAAGGTTATTACCGTGCCGGAAACCATCACCATCAAGGAACTGGCGGAAAAGATGAAGCTGCAGCCTGCTGCAATCATTAAAAAGCTGTTCCTGGAAGGCAAGATCGTAACCCTTAACCAGGAAATTGCTTACGAAGATGCCGAAAATATTGCCATCGACTATGATATTATCTGCGAAAGAGAAATCAAGGTGGATGTGATTGAAGAACTGCTGAAAGAGGACGAGGAAAATGAAGACGATATGATATCCAGACCGCCGGTTATCTGCGTAATGGGCCATGTCGATCACGGTAAAACCTCCCTTCTTGACGCTATCCGCAAAACCAATGTAACAGACAGGGAAGCGGGCGGCATCACCCAGCATATCGGCGCTTATACCGTGCAGATAAACGGGCAGAAGATCACCTTCCTGGATACTCCCGGACATGAAGCATTTACCGCTATGCGTATGCGCGGTGCCAATTCCACGGATATCGCTGTTCTGGTAGTGGCGGCGGATGACGGCGTAATGCCCCAGACCGTAGAGGCCATTAACCATGCCAAGGCGGCGGGGATTGAGATTATTGTTGCCGTTAATAAAATGGATAAACCCAATGCAAATATCGACAGAGTGAAACAGGAACTGGCAGAATATGAACTCATCCCGGAAGAATGGGGCGGAAGCACCGTATTCGCCCAGGTATCTGCCAAGACAGGGGAAGGCATCAGCCAGCTGCTGGAAATGATTCTGCTGACCTCGGAAATCATGGAACTGAAAGCCAACCCCAACAGACAGGCAAGAGGCCTTGTTATCGAAGCGGAACTGGATAAGGGCCGCGGGCCGGTGGCAACCGTTCTGGTACAGAAGGGTACCCTCCATGTGGGCGACTTTATTTCCGCGGGGGCATGCCATGGTAAAGTAAGGGCGATGATAGACGATAAGGGCAGAAGGGCAAAAGAAGCAGGACCCTCCACTCCTGTGGAAATCCTGGGACTTTCCGATGTGCCCAATGCAGGAGAAGTATTCCTGTCCCATGAGAATGATAAAGAAGCCCGTACCTATGCGGAAACCTTTATTGCACAGAATAAAGAAAAGAAACTGGAAGAAACGAAAGCCAAGATGTCTCTGGATGATCTGTTCAGCCAGATCCAGGAAGGTAACCTGAAAGAGCTTAACCTGATCATCAAGGCAGACGTACAGGGCAGCGTGGAGGCGGTAAAACAGAGCCTTCTGAAGCTGACTAACGAAGAAGTGGTGGTGAAATGCATCCACGGCGGTGTCGGTGCCATCAATGAATCCGACGTTACCCTGGCGGCAACCTCCAATGCCATTATTATCGGCTTTAACGTACGCCCGGATGCTACGGCCAAGGCTACTGCCGAGAGAGAAGGCGTGGATATCCGCCTCTA
This sequence comes from Lachnospiraceae bacterium, assembly GCA_022845955.1. GTDB lineage: Bacteria > Bacillota > Clostridia > Lachnospirales > Lachnospiraceae > Eisenbergiella. The sequence continues at coordinate 4,014,011 of AP025576.1, read as the reverse complement.
CAGAGTTATTTACCAGGCTATCGAGGATATTGAAGCGGCAATGAAAGGTATGCTGGATCCCGTATTCGAGGAGAAGGTTATCGGACACGCGGAGGTACGCCAGATTTTCAAGGCTTCCGCAGTGGGAAATATTGCCGGCGCCTATGTGCTTGACGGTGAGTTCAAGAGAGATTGCAAGGTGAGGATTACCAGAGACAAGGATCAGATTTATGAAGGTACTCTGGCAAGTCTCAAACGTTTTAAAGATGATGTCAAGGAAGTCCGTTCCGGTTATGAATGCGGTCTTGTATTCGACGGCTTTGATCAGATTCAGGAAGGCGATATCGTGGAAGCCTACATTATGGTGGAGGTTCCCAGGTAAGAGCCGGCCTGTCTGCCGGAGGGCAGCCCTTACAGGTAGGAGTTGCTATGAAAAAAAACAGTGTAAAGAATACCCGGATTAATACGGAAGTGCAGAAGGTGCTCGCCGAAACAATCCGGGGGGAAATAAAGGATCCCAGGATTGCCCCCCTCACCTCCGTGGTGGCGGTGGAGGTATCCCCGGATTTAAAGACGTGCAAGGCATGGATCAGTGTCCTGGGTGACGAAGATGCCCGGAAGGAAACGCTGGCTGGCTTAAGAAGCGCCTCCGGCTTTATAAAAAGCAGGCTGGCAAAGGAAATTAATCTGCGGATTACGCCGGAAATCCAGTTTATCATGGATCAGTCCATTGCCTATGGAGTAAACATGTCCCATAAGATTGACGAGGTAATGGGCGGACAGGATGCGGGTTCCCAAGAGGAATAAGCATCCCTTGCCGCTTTGGCAGGGAGGATTACTATGAAGCTTTTGGAAGAATGTAAACAGGCGGAGAGAATCGGTATCAGCGGACATATCCGGCCGGACGGAGATTGCGTCGGTTCCTGCATGGGCCTTTACCTTTATTTGAAAAAGGTAAGGCCGGATGCGGATATCCGCGTTTTCCTGGAAAAACCGGCTGATATATTCCGTTGTATCCGCGGCGTGGAAGAGATAAACAGTGATTTTGGGGAACAGGAAGCGTTTGATGTGTTCTTCTGTCTTGATACCGCCGCTGACCGCCTGGGGGGAGCAGAAGAGTATTTCCATGCGGCAGCCAAAAAAATTAATATTGACCATCATGTGAGCAACAGCGGCTGCGGGGATGTGAATTATGTGATACCGGAAGCCAGTTCCACCAGTGAGCTGATATATAATCTGATTGACGGGGAAGAGCTGGACGGGGAAATAGCCAAGGCGCTGTATATCGGTATTATCCATGACACCGGAGTGTTCCAGTATTCCAATACATCCCCGGAGACGCTGCAGGCGGCGGCGCGTCTGATATCCTTTGGGTTTGATTTCAGCCGTCTGATTGAAGAAACCTTCTATGAGAAAACGTACCTGCAGACGCAGATCCTGGGGCGTGCCCTTCTGGAAAGCATCCGTTTTATGGATGGGAAATGCGTGGTGAGCGTGCTGGATAAAAAGACCATGGAATTTTACGGCGCCTCTTCCCAGGATCTGGAAGGCATTGTCAGTCAGCTGCGCAGCATAAAGGGTGTGGAATGTGCGGTATTCATGTATCAGACAGGGGTTTTGGAATATAAGGTCAGCATGCGTTCCGGCGGACGGATCAATGTTTCCCGGATCGCTTCCTACTTCGGCGGAGGCGGCCATGTGAGGGCGGCGGGCTGTACCATGAACGGAACCAGCCACGATGTGATCAATAACCTTTCCTTACATATCGAAAAACAATTTATTGAGGAGCAGGACACATGATAAACGGCATTCTGAATGTCTATAAAGAAGCGGGCTATACCTCCCACGATGTGGTGGCAAAGCTGCGCGGCATATGCAGGCAGAAGAAAATCGGCCATACAGGTACCCTGGATCCGGATGCGGTCGGGGTACTTCCTGTTTGTCTGGGAAATGCCACCAGACTCTGTGATATGCTTACGGATAAAAGCAAGGAATATGAAGCGGTGCTCCTTCTGGGGAAGGTGACGGATACCCAGGATATTTCAGGAAAGGTGCTGGAAGAGCATCCTGTGCCCGCAGAAGAGGAAAAGGCTGTGGAGGCTGTTCTTTCTTTTCTGGGGAAATATGAGCAGATACCTCCCATGTATTCGGCATTGAAGGTCAACGGGAAAAAACTCTATGAGCTGGCCCGGGCCGGAAAAGAAGTAGAACGGGCGGGCCGTCCGGTGGAAATCAGACAGATAGAAATCCTTTCCGCAGCACTTCCCGAGATAACCTTCCGGGTGGTATGCTCCAAAGGGACCTATATCCGCACCCTCTGCCATGATATCGGCGCAAGACTGGGCTGCGGGGGAACCATGAAAAGCCTGAAACGGACGAGAGTGGGGCTATTTACTATTGATAATGCCCTGCGGCTTGATGAACTGGAAAAGCTTGCCCATGAGGACAGGCTGGAGGAACAGGTGATTCCGGTGGAGGCCATGTTCGCGGAGCTGCCTTCGGTCACAATACAGGATCCCTTCCGCCGTCTGCTGGAAAATGGGAATGCTTTCTATCCCGAACAGATCCGGGAAGAAAGGGAAGCGGTTGACGGCGTGCGGGTGAAAGTGTATGATATGGAAGGACGTTTTTATGGAATTTTTGCCTATTCGGATGAAAAAGGACGGTATCAGCCGGTAAAGATGTTTTTATAAGAGAAATGATACCAGGCGTGGATTAAAAGAATGCAGATTATAGCAGGAACGACAGAATTTAAGTGGGAACAGCATACGGCGGTGGCAATCGGGAAATTTGACGGAATCCACCAGGGGCACAGAAAACTTCTGGCCCAGATTATCAAGGCGAAGGAGGACGGGCTTGCAGCCACAGTATTTACCTTTGATCCGCCGCCTTCCGTTTTCTTTTCGGGAAAACCACAGGCGGAGCTTACCACAAAAGAAGAAAAAAGGCGGCTTTTTGAGCGGATGGGGGTCGATCTGCTCATTGAATTTCCTATGAATGCACAGACGGCTGCCATGCCTCCGGAGATTTTTGTGAGCCGGGTTCTTCACGGGCAGCTGGGGGCGCGGTTCATAGCTGCCGGTACGGATCTTTCCTTTGGAGACAGAGGAAAAGGAGACTGGCATCTGTTAAAGGCCATGGCGGATAAAATGGGCTATCAGGTGCAGGTGATCGATAAAATCATGTATGGAAGCCGGGAGATCAGTTCCACCTTTGTCAGGGAAGAGATTCTGAAGGGGAATATGGAACTGGCGGAAAAGCTTCTGGGTGCTCCTTTCGGGGTGTCCGGGACCGTAAAGCACGGGAAAAGGCTGGGAAGGACGCTGGGTATGCCTACGGTAAACCTCCTGCCTCCCAGGGACAAACTCCTTCCGCCGAAAGGGGTGTACCTCTCCCTCGTTTGCGTCAAAGGAGTCCTGCATGAAGGAATTACTAATATCGGCTGCAGGCCCACCGTGAGCAACAGCGGCCAGATGAGTGTGGAAACCTACCTTTATGATTTTGATAAAGAGATTTACGGGGAGTATGTGGAAGTATCCCTTCTTTCCTTCTGCCGGCCGGAAAAGAAGTTTTCCGGCGTGGAAGAGTTAAAAGAAAATATGGCCCGGGATATCGATGCGGGCAGGAAGTATTGGGAAAGCCGGAAAGCTGTCCGCCCCCTATTTTGACAAAATTCGTTATTAGACTTGTATCTTTCTTAAGAATCCCTTAAAATATATGTAAAGTGTGTGTAAATAAAATGCAAAATCTATGTATATTGTAAACCCAGGAGAAAAGGCCGAAAGGCCTTTTTCGCAGGGTGGGAAGGAATCAGACGAAAGATGAGTATAGGTGCGATGCTGTTGTCGATGGCCGGAGGACTGGGCTTGTTTCTGTTTGGTATGCGGCTGATGAGCGAGAGTATTGAGAAGGCGGCAGGAGCCAAGCTGAGGGGCATCCTGGAGATGTTTACCACAAACCGTTTTCTGGGTATGCTGGTAGGTATTATTTTTACGGCGGTGATCCAGTCATCCTCAGCGTGTACGGTCATGGTAGTCAGCTTCGTTAATTCGGGACTGATGAATCTGTATCAGGCTGCAGGAGTTATTTTTGGTGCGAATATCGGTACCACGGTAACCTCACAGCTCGTATCTTTTAACCTTTCTGAAATAGCTCCGGTTTTCCTGCTTGCGGGAATTTTGGGTGTTATGTTCTGCAAACGGCAGAATATCGTCAAGATCTGCCATATAGTCCTTGGGTTCGGCGTATTATTCATGGGGTTATCGGGAATGTCAAGCGCCATGTCGGGTATGCGGGATATGCCTGAAATTGTCCATATTCTTTCTTCCCTGACCAGCCCTATGCTTGCCATTCTGGTAGGAACCGTCCTGACGGCAGTGATCCAAAGCTCCTCCGTGACCGTAAGCATTGTGCTGCTCATGGCAAACCAGGGACTTCTTGAACTCCCCATCTGCCTCTTTATTGTTTTGGGCTGCAATATCGGCGCCTGCACCTCGGCGCTTCTGGCCTCCCTGAACGGAAAGAAGGACGCCAAACGGGCGGCTATGATACATTTCCTGTTCAATGTAATAGGGACCGCACTCATGTATCTGATCCTGAAGCTGGCCATGAATCCCGTCATGGATATGCTGCATCTGGTATCCGGTACCAATTCGGGCCGTTTTGTTGCCAATGCCCATACTATCTTTAAAATATTCCAGGTTATTGCTCTGTTCCCCTTTGCCGGCCTTATCGTAAAACTCACCTATGTCTTTGTGCCCGGCGAGGATGCCAGGATGGACGACAGGGACAATTTTACCCTGAAATATATCGGGGACAAAACGGTATTCAACCCGGCAACAGCAGTGGTGGAGGTGGATAAGGAACTGAACCGTATGGCGACCCTCGCCTCCGACAACCTCAACCGTGCCATGAATGCCCTGATTACCCTGGATGACGAGGATATTGAAACCGTTTATTCGGTGGAAAAGAATATTAATTTCCTGAACCATGCCATTACCAATTATCTGGTAAAAATCAACCAGACAACCCTTCCTATCGAAGACCAGAAGAGCATCGGCGCTCTATTCCATATTGTAAATGACATCGAAAGAATCGGTGATCATGCGGAAAATGTAGCGGATGCGGCGAAAAAAAGAAAAGAAACCGGTGTGGGCTTCAGCAGGGAAGCACAGCATGAACTGGGAGAAATGCTGGATATGGTCAATACCATAATCCGTTTTGCCGTGGAAATGTTTTCCACCGGGTCCGATGAACTGGCAGAAAATGTGGAACAGCTGGAGGATGCCATTGATGAGAAGGAACGGGAGATCCAGAAATCCCATATTGAACGTATGACCAAAAATCTTTGTACGCCGGAAGCGAGTATGATATTTTCCGATGTGGTCAGCGGCCTGGAAAGAGTGGCGGATCATGCCACCAATATCGCCTTTGCCATGGATAATACAGAATATGAAGTGAGTAAGGCGGTGTAAAAGGATGTGTGATCTATGCGGCCGGCAATGATAGAGAAAGCACCTGGAATCCCGTAAAAAGTGATTTTTACGGGATTCCAGCAATTTCCTGTAAAATTAAGGAATTGGGAATTGACAGAAGGGACGGATTTGCATATAATACAGTTGTAATAATATTGTAACAATTTGAAAGGAATCTGTAAAAAGTTCCGTACAGACCGGACGGAATGAGTACATAGCAGGAAAACAGGAGATATATTTTATGTTAAAAGGAACAAAAGCAATCGGCATGTTGGCGGCGGGAATCGTATTATATACGGGAATGACAATTTCGGCAACAGAAACCGGGAACGCGCTGGTGCCTTCTGCAGGTGTGGGCGAGATCCTGGAAGCGAATGTGAAGGAAGAAGAATATCTGGCGGCTGCAGAAGAAGCCAAGGTGGAACGGAAAGCGATATACGGCTTCAGCAACCTGGGGATTGCCAATGTTTCCAATTATCTGAATGTAAGAGAAGATCCCAGCGAGGACGGCAAACTGGTCGGCAAAATGAGCAAGAACAGCGGCTGTGAGGTGCTGGAGATAAAAGACGGATGGGCGCATATCAAGTCCGGCAAGGTTACCGGCTACGTTAAGTCCGAGTTTCTGCTCACAGGGCAGGAAGCCAGGGACAGGGCGGATAAGGTGGCTGCGGATATGGCGGTATGTAATTCGGGAGGCCTGCGGGTAAGACAGGAGGCCAGCACGGAAAGCCCGGTTATAACTCTGGTTGCCGAAGGCGAAGAACTGGAGGTAGTGGAGCAGCTGGACGGATGGGTGAAGATCATGCTGGATGATGAGGAAGCCTATGTATCCGCTGATTATGTGAATATTGCAAAGAAACTGGACAGAGCCGTTACACAGACCGAGCTGAAATATGGCAAGGGCGTTTCCAATGTCCGTGTTGATTTGGTTAATTATGCGAAGCAGTTCCTGGGAAATCCTTATGTTTGGGGAGGCGTGAGCCTGACCAAAGGCGCAGACTGCTCCGGATTTACCATGAGTGTATTTAAGAATTACGGGGTATCCCTGCCTCATTCCTCCGCTTCCCAGAGCACGATGGGAACCAAGGTGAGCCTTTCTGAGGCGATGCCCGGTGATTTGGTTTTCTACGCACAGAACGGAAGAGTGAACCATGTGGCTATATATATCGGAAACGGACAGGTTATCCATGCCAGCAATCCCCGTTCCGGCATCAAAATCTCCAATGTGAGCTATCGTACGCCTTATGCGGTGAAGCGGGTTCTCAGCCAGTAACTCGGATGCGGTAACGTTTCAGACTTGTCTGAACTGTTACAAGACGGGTTAAAAGGAAAGATAGGTTAAAATAAGAAAAGAGTTTACAAGAGCAGGATGCATGTGTTATACTTTCCTAGTATGAAATCCAGCCGGTACCCAGATGCAGGACACTCCGACCCCATCCTGGTATCAGGCGGTTACCAATTTAAGGAGGAACACACATGATTTCCAAAGAAAAGAAAACAGCAATTATCACTGAGTATGCAAGATGCGAAGGCGACACCGGTTCACCGGAGGTACAGATCGCAGTCCTGACAGAAAGAATCAAAGAGCTTACCGAGCATCTGAAGAGCAACCCGAAGGATCATCATTCCAGAAGAGGTCTGCTTAAGATGGTTGGCCAGAGAAGAGGCCTTCTGGATTATCTGAAAGGCAAGGATATCGAAAGATACCGTTCTCTGATTGAAAAACTGGGAATCAGAAAATAATGCTGCAAATCAAGGCGGATTTGGCTTCGGGATTGCCTGGAGCCTTCCGCCTTATTGTACGGTGAAGGGAAATTCCGGGCCGTACAACGGGCGCATCCTTATATGGAGGGCGCTTTCTGCTATCTCAGGCCGGAAGAGTGCTTCCGAGACCACTGACAAGGGTATTTGCCCCGTATGGCCGGGCAAGTGGTTTTGTCAGTAGTTTCGGCATCTTCTGCCTGGACGGCACATCATTAAAGATCAGTTCAGAAAAGGAGAGACAAAATGTACAAGACATTTTCTATGGAGCTTGCCGGACGCACCCTGAGTGTGGACATCGGCAGAGTGGCAGCACAGGCAAACGGGGCTGCATTTATGCATTATGGGGATACCACTGTGTTATCCACCGCAACAGCGAGTGAAAAGCCCAGAGAGGGGATTGATTTCTTCCCCCTGAGCGTTGAATATGAAGAGAAGCTTTATTCCGTTGGGAAAATTCCCGGGGGCTTTAATAAGAGGGAAGGAAAAGCGAGTGAAAACTCCGTGCTCACGAGCCGTGTTATCGACCGTCCCATGCGTCCTTTGTTCCCCAAGGATTACAGAAATGATGTAACCCTGAATAACCTGGTTCTTTCCGTAGATCCTTCCTGCCGTCCGGAGCTGGTGGCAATGCTGGGTTCCGCGATTGCAGCCAGCATTTCCGATATTCCCTTTGACGGCCCCTGTGCAATGACCCAGGTAGGGCTGGTGGACGGTGAATTTGTTCTCAATCCTTCCCAGGAACAGTGGAAGAATGGGGATTTAAGCCTTACCGTTGCTTCTACAGGCGAAAAGGTCATCATGATTGAAGCCGGCGCCAATGAAGTGCCTGAAAATAAGATGATTGAAGCCATATATATGGCACATGATGTAAACCAGACAATTATTGCCTTTATCAATACGATTGTTGCGGAATTAGGTAAGGCCAAGCATGAATACACCAGCTGTGCCATTCCGGAAGAATTATTTGCTGCTATGAAGGAAATCGTACCTCCTGCAGAGATGGAAGAGGCAGTATTTACCGATGTTAAGCAGGTAAGAGAAGAAAATATCAGAAAAGTAACCGACCGTCTGGAGGAAGCGTTCGCAGAGAAGGAAGAATGGCTTTCTGTTCTGGGAGAGGCGATTTACCAGTATCAGAAAAAGACAGTCCGCAAGATGATCCTGAAAGATCATAAGCGTCCGGACGGACGTGCGATTACACAGATCCGGCCCCTGGCTGCTGAGGTGGATATTATTCCCAGAGTGCATGGATCCGCCATGTTCACCCGCGGACAGACTCAGATCTGTACGATTACCACACTGGCTCCCCTCTCTGAAATGCAGAGAATTGACGGACTAGATGAAAACGAAGTAAATAAGAGATATATGCACCATTATAATTTCCCTTCCTATTCCGTAGGGGAGACAAAGCCTTCCAGAGGGCCGGGACGCCGTGAAATCGGCCATGGTGCACTGGCAGAAAAGGCTTTGATTCCGGTACTTCCTACGGAGGACGAATTCCCTTATGCAATTCGTACCGTGTCCGAGACCTTTGAGTCCAACGGCTCCACCTCCCAGGCATCCATCTGTGCATCCACGATGTCCCTGATGGCCGCCGGCGTTCCTCTTAAAAAGCAGGTGGCAGGTATTTCCTGCGGGCTTGTTACCGGAGATACGGATGATGATTATCTGGTACTCACCGATATCCAGGGACTGGAGGATTTCTTCGGGGATATGGATTTCAAGGTGGCTGGTACCCATGACGGTATTACGGCCATTCAGATGGATATCAAGATTCACGGCCTGACCAGACCTATCGTGGAAGAGGCGATTGCTAAAACAAAAGAAGCAAGGGAATTCATTATGAATGAAGTGATGAGCCCCTGCATCCCTGCTCCCAGAGCGGAAGTGGGAACCTACGCGCCCAAGATTATCTCCGTACAGATTGATCCGGAAAAAATCGGCGATGTGGTTGGACAGCGCGGAAAGACAATTAATGAAATCATTGCCCGTACCGGCGTGAAGATCGATATTACGGATGACGGAAAGGTTTCCGTATGCGGAACGGATAAGGAAATGATGGATAAGGCTGTGGAAATGGTTAAGATCATCACCACAGATTTCCAGGAAGGCCAGATTTTCAAGGGTGTGGTAGTCAGCATTAAGGAGTTCGGTGCCTTTATCGAATTCGCTCCCGGAAAAGAAGGTATGGTTCACATATCCAAGATCGCCAAAGAAAGAATCAACCGTGTGGAAGATGTGCTTACTCTCGGTGAAATGGTTACGGTTGTCTGCCTTGGTAAAGATAAAATGGGCAGAATCAGCTTCTCCATGAAGGATGTAGCACAGGTTTAAACCCAATATCCCCGCACGAATAAACAGAATAGGAACCGGAGGAATGTGTAAAAACATTCCTCCGGTTTTTTATGTCCTCGGGAGTCATAACCTGGCATGTCACACAATATACTGAAAATGGAAGCAAAGCCTTCCAAGAAAGCAAAGCAATCCAAGGAAGCAAAGCATTCCATGGAAGTATAGCCTTTCTAGGCAGAAAAGTGGACAGACTGCTAAGAGTGTATTTGCGTATTCATTTCCGCTGTCTGTATGCCTCCATTGCAGGAGATTTGTCCCAAGTCCGGTCAGCGTTGCTGCGCTGTGTATTCCTCATTGGAAGCGGCTGTGCCGCAAAGTGGGACGCACAACGGACGGTAAGCATAGTTTCAAGTACGTTCCGGTAATACAAACAGGGAAAGGATGTGTGGCCATGACGCGTGAGGAAGATGTTTTACGGATTTTTCCGGAAGAAATGCGGGGAAAATGGCGGAAAGCGGCAGGTTTGTCCGAGCAACTCCAGGAAATAAGGCTGCGTGCGGATAAACCTGTGCTGCTTTATATAGACGGGAAAGAATATTATAAAGACAAAAACGGGAATATCGTACACCGCACCGAACAGCCGGAGATTATGGGCAGGGAAGAGCTGGAGCAGCTGATTTCCTACACCTGCAATTACTCCATGTATGCCTTTGAAGAAGAAATGAGCCGCGGATATTTGTCGCTGCCGGGAGGGCACCGTATGGGGCTTGCAGGGGAGGTCATTCTTTCGGAAAGGGAGAAAATCAGAAATATCAAACATATATCCTGTGTAAACATCCGGATTTCCCATGAAATCAAAGGTGCTGCCGATGAGGTACTGCCCTTTCTTTACCGGAACGGAAGCTTTTTAAATACGCTTATCCTGTCTCCTCCGGGCTGCGGCAAGACAACGCTGCTGCGGGATATCGTAAGGCAGGTATCCGATGGGAATTCCTTTGGGGAAGGTGTTACGGTGGGAATTGTGGACGAGCGTTCCGAGATTGCCGGTTCCTTCCAGGGACGTGTACAGAACGATGTGGGGATGCGAACGGATGTCCTGGACAGCTGCCCGAAAGCGGAAGGGATGATGCTGCTGATCCGTTCCATGGCACCGAAGGTAATCGGTGTGGACGAACTGGGGAGTGAGGACGATATCGCGGCCTTGAAAAAGGCGCTTTGCTGCGGGTGCTCTATATTGGCAACGATTCATGCGGAAACAGCAGATGAGGCGGCCAACCGGCTGTTTATGCGGCAGCTGGCGGGAGAAAAGGTGTTTGAACGATATGTGGTCCTTACCAGAAGGCTGGGAAAATGTGAGGTGTCCTCCGTTTTGGATAAAGAACAAAGGACACTGGCAGGGAGGCTGCTATGATGAAACTTGCCGGCGCGCTGCTTTTAGTGCTGGGCTGTGCCGGATTCGGATGGTGTACGTGCAGGGATATGGACAAACATATCGGTCAGCTGCATCTTTTGGCAAGAGCCTTTTCCATGCTGGAAAGCGAAGTGGGTTACAGCAGGTCGACACTGCCCGAGGGGCTGATCCGTGTGGGAAACCGTCTGAAAGGCCGGCTGGGGGAATGCTTCGTGAATGTGGGGAAAAAAGCCCAGGGACCGGAAGGAATCACATTTGCGGCGGCCTGGGAGGATGAGATTACAGGCTTCCTGAAGGAAACCTGTCTGGATAAAAAAGAAGAGGAGCTGTTGCTTTCCTTCCCCGGATTTACCGGTTTTGTAGACGGACAGATGCAGCTGCTGTCCCTGGAACAGTTCGGGAAGGAAATAAGGCGTGCGGAAGAAAAGGCGAGGAAAGAGACAGAAAGCCGTAGAAAAGCGGTTCTTTCCGTGAGTATGGCAGGAGGGCTGCTGATTGCCATCCTGCTGATATGACTTTGAAGGAGAATGGAATGGGAGTAAGTCTTATTTTTAAAATAGCGGCAGTAGGGATCCTGGTCACTATCCTCAGCCAGATATTAAAGCACAGCGGGAGGGAAGAGCACGCATTTCTCCTTTCCCTGGCAGGGCTGATACTGGTGCTTACCTGGGTGATCCCCTACATATACGATTTATTCACTACGATACAGAACCTGTTTCAGCTCTGACAGAAAGGAAGGGACAGGGAATGGATATGGCAAAAATCGCGTTACTTGGGATAACCGGCGTCCTGATCGGCCTGCAGTTTAAATCCGGAAAGCAGGAATACAGCGCTTATATCGGAATAGCCGTAGCATTGATAATTTTTTATTATATCTGCCAGTATCTGACACAGGTAAAGGATTCGGTACTGGCACTGGGCGGTTTTTTGGAAGGGAGCGGAACCTATTTCGGTATTTTATTTAAAGTAACCGGAATCACCTATCTTTGCCAATTTTGTGCCGGACTTTGCAGGGATGCGGGATACCAGGCCATTGCAGCCCAGGTGGAGCTGTTCGGTAAGGTGACGATTCTCCTGGCCGGAATGCCGGTGCTGTTGTCTTTGATTGATACGATAACGGGCTTTATGAAGTAGAGGAAAACAGGATGGAATTGACGACACTGGCCGGAGAATTGAATCTGGACGATCTGTCCCGCCAAATAGAACAGCTTTTCCCTGATTTCAGCATAGACTTTACTTCTTTTTTCGGACAGGTACTGGCAGGGAATATGGGAGAGGCCTTCCGGGGCCTTACCGACTCCATACGTAACGGAATCCTGGCAGAGATAAGCGGAATGAAAAACCTGATGCTCACGCTTCTTATTATCGGTGTGCTGTCCGCCCTGTTCACGGTGGTGATGCAGAGTTTTGACAATCATCAGATCGCAGATATCGCTCATTTTATTTCCTATCTGCTCATGCTGTTTGTAGTTCTCAGGACTTTTACACAGGCGGCTGATATCGCAGGAGTCCTGCTGCAGCGGATACTGCTGTTTGTCCGTCTGTTTGTCCCCACCTTTATGCTGGCACTGGGGCTTTCCTCGGGAGCCGCCACCGCGGCGGGTTATTATCAGCTTATCCTGCTTCTGATTTATGGGGTGGAGCAGCTTCTTGTGACCATAGGACTTCCTGCGGTGAATATTTATATGATGCTGGTGGTGATGAACGGTGTATGGGAAGAAGAAAAGCTTGGTATGCTTGTAGAACTTCTGCAGAAAGGCATAGGAGGATTCCTGAAGTTCATGCTTACCTGCATTACCGGAATCGGCCTTCTCCAGTCCATGGTAACTCCGGTGCTGGAGCAGTTAAAGCTTAATGTGGCAGGAAAGGCCCTATCGGCAATACCGGGTCTGGGCGGTTTGGCGGAGGGGACAGCCCAGCTGCTGATTGGTTCTGCGGTGCTGGTTAAGAACGGGCTGGGAGTTGCCGCCTTTCTTCTTTTACTGGGGCTGTGCATAGTTCCCTTTGCCAAGTTACTATTGTATGCGGGGATTCTGAAGCTGTGCGCGGCGCTGCTGGGAATGACCGCGGATAAGCGGATAACCGGCTGTGTGAACAAGGCCGGCGACGGCCTGCTGCTGCTGTTACGCATCTGTTTTACCGCCTGCGCCTGCTTTTTAATCATGTTTGCCATTATTACCTGTCTGGCAGGCCGGATGGGCTGATGACCCTGTTTCTCCGGGTTGCGGACAGGAAAACAGCAGGGAAAGGAAGGAGGAATATGGGTGACCAGTTTCTGGATCTGTTAAAAAAGGTAACTGTATTCATGCTGGCCGGACAGATAATTGTACATTTTCTGCCATCCGGAGGTTATGAAAAATATGTGAAGATGATGATCAGCATTATGGTCCTCTCCCAGATAGCGCTTCCTGTTCTTTCTTTGGGCAAATTTGATGCAGCCGGCGCTTATGCCAGTGCCATGGAAAAATATGAACAGGAGATTGAAAGGATTGGAAAACAGGTGGAGGAAAGCGATTTGCAGGGCAGGGATTATCAGGAGGAGGCGCTGGATATGACAGCCCGCCAAAAGCTGGAGCCATGCCTGGCGGAATATGGTTTGTCCCTGCTGGCCGTATCCGTACCGGAAGACGGAAAACTCCGGTTGGAAATAGCCGAAGGAAACAGCGGCGGCAAAACAATAAATATAGAAAAAATAGCGGTTGCCCCAATGAGGGAGGGGGAGGGAACGAATGCTGAGGGCAGCGGAAGGCCGTCGGAAGAACAGAGGCAGATAAAAACAGCATTTGCCGGTGCTCTTGGCATGGAAATGGAAAATCTGGAGGTGATATGGAATGGGTGATCGCCTGGCATCCTGGAAGAAAAAGCTGACGAAAGAAAATATGGCAATCCTGGCGCTTTTGGGAATCCTTTTAATGGTGATTGCCCTGCCTGTAAAAAAAACGGATACTACGAATGAAGAGACCGGATTATCGGACATGGGAAGCAGTACGGTAAAGACATCGGAAACAGAAGAAATCGGGAGTGACGGCGGCTATGCACAGCAGGTGGAAGATCGCCTGGAGACCCTGCTGTCCAGTATGGACGGTGTGGGAAGCGTCAAGGTTATGGTGACCTTATCCTCTTCCACAGAACAGGTGGTGGAAAAGGATATTCCCTCCAGCATGGATACGACCAAAGAAACGGACAGCACGGGCGGAAGCAGGGATGTGGTGAATTCCAAACAGGAAGAAACCACGGTATATGTGACCGATCAGGCTGGCAATAAAACGCCCTATATCAGTAAAACACTGGAGCCTGCCATAGAAGGAGTTACTGTGGTAGCCCAGGGAGGCGGAAACGCCATTATACAGAAAAATATTACGGAAGTGATTCAGGCATTATTTGGAGTAGAGGCACATAAGATTAAAGTAGTTAAGATGAAATAGCAGAAAGCAGAGGGAACAGGAGTGAAGAATGTGTTGAAACGCAACCAGATAATGATTACAGCACTGGCAATTATGATTGCGGTGGCAGGGTACCTGAATTTTGCAGGAACCAAGGCAGGAGAAGAACAGCTTACAAGCGCGGATGCCGGAAACGCAGAAGAGGATATGACTGCTTTGCTTGATTTGTCTGAGGAGGACGTGGTGTCGGATATTGACAGTATGGATTCCGATCAGGACGGCGTGGCAGCGGCGGATTACCTTGACGCCCAGATGTCGGCTGATGCCCAGGTACAGGCGGACAGCGCGCAGGTAGCGGTGGTGGCGGAAAATATGGATGAAGCGAGTGCGGAACAGGTGGCGGAGGATGCGGATGTACAGAGCGGGGAAGTCCCCGGAGAAGCCGTATTTACCAGTTCTACCGGAGTAACCTCCTTAGCGGGAGCCAAGCTGCAGAAGGAACAGACAAGGGCAAAAAATAAAGAGACCCTTCTGGACATTATAAACAATGCAAATATCAGCGAAGAACAGAAGCAGGATGCCATTAACGGCATGATCGCACTTACCGATATGGCTGAAAAAGAGACCGCCGCAGAAATTCTTCTGGAAGCAAAAGGCTTCAGTGATGTTGTGGTAAGCATCAGCGGCTCCGGCGTGGATGTGGTAGTCAATGCTCCCAGCCTTACCGATGCCCAAAGAGCCCAGATTGAAGACATCGTAACAAGAAAAACAGGAATCTCCCCGGAAAACATAATAATCAGCCCCATTACCGGGAATTAATATATAGGAAAAACATAACTGTCCAGTCCCTTCACAGTTACAGCTAAAATCCATTCTAAATCGCCTCCGGCGATGGATTTTGGTGACACAAGAAAATACATCAAGTAAATAGTGTACAAAAGAAGGATTTGTGGTATAATCTTCGAACAGGGCAGAACCAGATGGGAAAACAGAAAATGCTGGACTGCTTGCAGAACCGGCGTTTTCTGTTTTCCCATCTGGCGAGCGAAGCGACCCAGAGGACACTTGTGTTCTCTGGGTTCTGCCCGTCCGCAGCCAAATCCCCGCCCTTCATGCTGCGTTACAATTCCTGCATGATCCCCCAAACTTAGATACCCCGCAGCCGGCTGCCCGCGGGAAAGAAAGGAGCACTCCACCCATGAAACGAATTTTTCTCATCGTCCTGGACAGCGTAGGTATCGGTGCCCAACCGGATGCCCCTGCATACGGCGATGCCGGTACCAACACCTTGAAAAGCGCATCCGCCAGTTCCTTTTTCCACATGCCCAATATGGAAAAACTGGGACTCTTTAATATAGAAGGAATCGATTACCATCCTTCCTGCGAAACACCCATGGCTGCGGTAGCCCGTATGCAGGAAGCCTCCAAAGGCAAGGATACCACAATAGGCCATTGGGAAATTTCCGGCATATATTCCGGCCGTCCCCTTCCCACCTATCCTGACGGCTTCCCCGCTGAGGTACTGGATGAGTTCACCCGCCTCACCGGCCGCGGTGTCCTCTGCAACAAGCCTTATTCCGGAACCGATGTTATCCGGGACTACGGGGAGGAACACGTCAAGACCGGTGACCTCATCGTATATACCTCAGCCGACAGCGTTTTCCAGATTGCTGCCCATGAGGATATTGTCCCGCCGGAAACCTTATATGAGTACTGCAGGATTGCCCGTGCCATCCTTACAGGTGAGCATGGTGTCGGACGCGTAATCGCCCGTCCGTTTACCGGGACTGCGGGGAACTATACCAGAACTTCCGGACGCCATGATTTTTCTATTGAACCGCCTTCCGTCAATATGCTGGATCAGCTGAAGGAAAACGGATACGCGGTAATTGGTGTGGGAAAAATACACGATATTTTTGCAGGCAGAGGACTGACCGAATATACCTATACCCAGGGGAATGAAGACGGTATCAACAAGACGCTGGAATTTATGGATAAAGAGTTCCGGGGCCTCTGTTTTATTAACCTTGTGGACTATGATATGCTTTATGGACACCGGAACGATATTGACGGCTACGCCAGGGCGCTCACCTATTTTGACAGCCGCCTGCCGGAGATTCTTACCCGGATGGGGGAAGAGGATCTTCTCATGATCACGGCGGATCACGGCTGCGATCCCGGCTATACCGTTTCCACCGATCATTCCAGGGAATATACCCCCTTCCTGCTTTACGGCAAAAATATCTCCCCGGTTAATCTGGGAACCAGGGATACCTTTGCCGATATAGGGGCTACCGTACTGGATTATTTCGGAATCTCCCCGCAGTTTCAGGGGAAGAGTATGCTTCCCCATTAACCGGCATATACCGGAGCCTGTCTGCGGTTCTGTCAAATTATGCGGACAAAGTGATGCCCTGCCGGGTTTACGCCCGGATTAACATGAACAACCGGAGGAAAGAAAAGTGAGTAACCTGACTCAGGAAATTAACAGAAGAAGAACCTTTGCCATTATATCCCATCCCGATGCGGGAAAAACAACCCTGACCGAAAAGTTCCTGCTGTACGGAGGTGCCATTAACCTGGCAGGAAGCGTAAAAGGAAAGGCTACGGCCAGGCATGCCGTTTCCGACTGGATGGAAATAGAAAAGGAAAGAGGTATTTCCGTCACCTCTTCCGTACTGCAGTTTGAATACGGCGGATACTGCATCAACATTCTGGATACCCCGGGACACCAGGATTTCTCCGAGGATACTTACAGAACCCTGATGGCGGCGGATTCCGCGGTCATGGTCATAGACGGATCCAAAGGGGTGGAGGCGCAGACCAGAAAGCTGTTCAAGGTCTGTGTAATGCGTAAAATCCCTATATTTACATTCATCAATAAAATGGACAGGGATGCCAACGATACCTTCGACCTTCTGGATGAGATCGAAAAGGAGCTGGGAATAGCCACCTGCCCCAAAAACTGGCCCATCGGTTCCGGAAAAGGGTTTAAGGGAATATATGACAGGGATAAACGCTGTGTGATCATCTATTCCGATACGGAAAAAGGGACGAAGGAAGGGGAAACGATTGAGATTCCCGTGGAAGATGAAGAACGACTGTGTGGATATATAGGCCGTGAGGCGCTGGACAAGCTGCTGGAAGAAATAGAACTGCTGGACGGTGCAAGTGCCGGGTTCGATTTGGAGGAAGTGCGCCGTGGCGATCTGACCCCCGTATTCTTCGGATCCGCTCTCACAAACTTCGGGGTGGAAATATTCCTGCAGCACTTTCTGGAGATGACGACAACCCCTCTTCCCAGAAAAGCGGATTCCGGTCTTGTGGACCCGGCAGAAAACAATTTTTCCGCCTTTGTATTTAAAATACAGGCCAATATGAATAAAGCGCACAGAGACAGAATTGCCTTCATGCGTATCTGCTCCGGTAAATTCGAAGCCAGCATGGAAGTCAAGCATGTGCAGGGCGGCAAAATCATGCGCCTTTCCCAGCCCCAGCAGATTATGGCAAGTGAACGGAAGATACTGGAGGAAGCCTATGCGGGGGATATAATCGGTGTATTCGATCCCGGCGTTTTTTCCATCGGGGATACATTATGTATGCCGAAGGAAGATTTCACCTATGAAGGGATCCCTACCTTTGCCCCGGAGCATTTTGCGAGGGTACGGCAGGTGGATACCATGAAACGTAAGCAGTTTGTCAAAGGAATCACCCAAATTGCCCAGGAAGGTGCCATCCAGATTTTCCAGGAATACAATACCGGTATGGAAGAGATTATTGTTGGGGTGGTAGGTGTTCTTCAGTTTGATGTACTCAAATACCGCCTCAATAATGAATATAACGTGGAAATCCGTCTGGAACCCCTTCCTTATGAATATATCCGCTGGATAGAGAATAAAGAAGAATTCGATTTGGATAAGCTGACAGGAACCTCCGACATGAAGAAGGTAAAGGATATGAGAGGAAATCCGCTTTTGCTTTTCGTAAACGAATGGAGTGTGGGCATGACCATCGACAGGAACAAGGGACTTATCTTAACCGAATTCAGCCGGAATTAAAGAAAGCGGCCGCAATGGACAGGAGTCATGCAAAATGAAAAGATTTTCCAAAACCGTAGTAGTCATTCTCGTTATTCTTATTTTTATCACTGCATTCTGGGCCTGGAAGGGGGAACTGCCCATTCCTTGGCCCGGAGGAGAAAACGTGGAAGAAACAGAAAGCTTTCCCGCGCAGGAGGAATCTGTGACACGCGCGGAATCCGGATTATCCGGGACGGATACAGCCGCTTCAGAAGAGAAAGTTACTGACGAGCAGGCGGAGGAAAGTACGTTTGACGGAATTTCCGGGGAAAACGGATATGCTTACGGACTTCTTACGGAGGAAGAACAACAGCTTTACCTGCAGATGCTGCAGGCGATAACCGGTTTTGAACGGGATGTGGAGCTTTCCACCCTGAATCCGGATTTGCTGGAGCCGGTATTTAACAGCATTCTTGCAGACCATCCGGAGATTTTCTATGTGGACGGCTATACCTTCACCAAACATACACTGGGAGAGGAAATACACAAAATAACCTTTTCCGGGCAATATACCCTGACCGGGGAACAGGTGCAGGAACGTACGGAAGGCATAGAAGACTATGTTGACCGGGCATTGGAAGGCATACATACCGATATGGATGACTATCAGAAGATCAGATATATCTATGATTACATGATAGAACACACGGATTACAGGCTGGATGCACCTGAAAACCAGACAATATGTTCCGTATTCCTTTATGGGGAATCTGTGTGCCAGGGGTATGCCAAAGCGTTTCAGTTTCTCTGCGGCCGGCTGGGTATCCCGGCGGTCCTTGTCACCGGACAGGTGAAGAACGGAGAACCCCATGCCTGGGACATGGTACTGGCGGACGGGGAATGGTATTATGTGGATCCCACCTGGGGAGACGCCTATTACCTCATGGGGGACGATGATCCTGCCTGGCAGGGGAAAACCCGGCCCAGCGTGAACTATGATTATCTTATGGTCACCACGCAGCAGCTTTTGCGTACCCATAGAATAGATAATTCCTTCTGCCTCCCGGAATGTACGGCCATGGCCGACAATTATTACGTCAGGGAAAATGCATATTTTGAAAGCGTCGATGAGAACAGGCTGACGGAGCTGTTTGCCAGGGGCTATGAAGAGGAAAAAGGAATCGTCACCCTGAAGTGCGCCGATCTTACCGTATACCAGGAAATGAAGGAAAAATTACTGGAGGATCAGAAGATCTTTGACTATCTGAAGGGAGACGGTGCGTCCGCCGCTTATGTGGACACTCCGGAGCAGTATACCTTAAGCTTTTGGCTGGAGTGAACAGTAGCAGTAAAAGAGCGCCTGATAAAAACACTTTGCAAAGGTGTGGTATTTTGTTATAATCAGTGTTATAGGAATAAAGGAGGCAGCCTTATGGAAAAAGATACAAGAAAAGACAACAATAGAAATACCTATGTCCTGCGGGGAATGGAATCAGAGAATTCCAATGAAAGCATTGGTTCCGTGCAGATTGCGGACGAGGTTGTGGCAATGATAGCATCTCTGGCGGCGACAGAGGTGGAAGGCGTGTCTGCCATGGCAGGCAATATTACCAATGAGCTTATCGGCAAGGTTGGGGTTAAGAGCCTGACAAAAGGAGTAAAGGTGCAGGTGGCCGGTAATACCGTTAAGGCGGATCTGGCGCTGTCCCTGGAATATGGATATAATATCCCTGGAACCTGCAGCAAGGTTCAGGAAAAGGTTAAAAATGCCATAGAAAATATGACCGGGCTTACCGTAACGGATGTCAATATCCGTATTGTCAATGTCAATATGGAGCCTGGAAATTAAAATGGTCTGACGACAGGTGCCTTTCGTATCCCGAAAGGCACTTAGGATTTGCCGGCAAATAACTTGTATATTCAGCCTGTACAAGCTATTTATCGGCAAATCCTTTCGGCATATTGTGGTGTGACCCGGCGGGGGACAGGTTTTCCCCTTCTTTTTCCGGACGCTGCAGTGCTGTGGGAGAAGAAGCGAACAAAGCCGGAAATCGGCGGAATTGAGGAAATAATGGGCAGAAGAGAACAAAGGGAACAGATTTTCAAGCTGTTGTTCCGCGTGGAATTCAATCCGAAGGAAGAGATGCCTGAACAGTGCCAGCTCTTTTTTGAGGACGAGGAAAACGGCATCGGAGAAAAGGATGCTGCTTATATCCAGGGAAAATTTGAAAAAATACAGGATAAGCTGCCGGAGATCGATGAAATGATCAATACCACCGCAAAGGGCTGGACAACCTCCAGAATGGGTAAAGTGGATCTGACTATCATCCGCCTGGCCGTTTATGAGATTAAGTTTGATGAAGAAGTACCGGACAGCGTGGCGATTAATGAAGCTGTGGAGCTAGCCAAAAAGTTCGGGCAGGATGAATCTGCCGGCTTTGTAAACGGTGTGCTTGCCCGGTTTGTATAGAGGAAACCAAGTGAGAAATGTATATACCGTGGCGCAGGTGAACTCCTACATTAAGAATATGTTTTCTCAGGATTTCATGCTGCAGAATATATATGTCAAGGGGGAAGTGAGCAACTGCAAGTACCATTCTTCCGGGCATATTTATTTTACTATCAAGGATACCAGGGGCACCATTGCCTGTGTGATGTTTGCAGGAAACCGGGCAGGCCTTAAATTCCGTATGGAAGAAGGCCAGCAGGTGGTCGTAGGCGGGAGCATCGAGGTATATGAACGGGATGGAAAATACCAGCTTTATGCCCGCGAAATCATACTGGACGGGGCTGGTTATTTATATGAAAAATTTGAACGGCTGAAACGGGAGCTTGCGGAGCAGGGGCTTTTTGCTTCGGAGTACAAGCAGCCGTTGCCCAAATACATCAGAACCCTGGGGGTGGTAACCGCACCTACCGGGGCAGCTGTGCAGGATATTATCAATATCACACGCCGCAGGAACCCTTATGTGCAGATCCTGCTGTATCCGGCCATTGTGCAGGGCGATCAGGCGGCTGCCAGCATTATCCGGGGAATTCATGCCATGGAACACCTGGGTGTGGATGTGATGATTGTAGGACGCGGCGGCGGATCCATTGAAGACCTGTGGGCTTTTAATGAGGAAGCGGTGGCCCAGGCAGTATTTGACTGCACAGTTCCGGTCATATCTGCCGTAGGACATGAGACGGATACTACGATTATCGATTTTGTTTCCGATCTGCGTGCACCTACTCCGTCTGCCGCAGCAGAACTGGCTGTTTATGATGTGCGTCAGCTGGAAGCCGTGCTTGAGGGCTGCCGGAATGAGCTGTTTGTAAGGATGAAGAACCGGATTGAATGGGAACGTTCCAGAGGCAGACAGGCCCGTACAAAGCTGCAGTATCTGAGCCCGGCCAATCAGATCCGGGAAAAAAGAATGTATGCCCTGCATATGGAAGAGCAGATGACGGCGCTGATAAAGCGGCAGCTAACGGGAAAACGCCATATGCTGGGTCTGTATACGGAGAAGCTGAAAGGCCTTTCCCCGCTGGATAAGCTCAACCAGGGATTTTCCTATGTTTCCGACAGCAGGGGAAAAACCGTATCCGATGTGGAACGTGTGGAAACCGGAGATAAGCTTTCCATCCATGTGAAAAACGGAAAAATAGAAGCGGTGGTCACGGATAAAGAGTTATGGAAGCAGGAGAAAGGAGAAGGCAGGGCATGAAAAAGGAAAAAGTGCAGGAACCGATAGCCGCTGAAGCAAAAAAGGAAGGCAAGGCGCCTTCCCAGGAAGAAAGGACACCTTCCCTGGAAGAAGCGTTCAGTCTCCTGGATGAAATTACCCATACCCTTGAGGACGAGGAAATCACCCTGGAGGATTCCTTCCAGGCCTATAAAAAAGGTATGGATTTACTGAAAATATGCAATGATAAGATAGATAAGGTGGAAAAAAAGGTACTGATGCTGAATGAGGAGGGCGGACTGGATGAATTTTGATAAAATGCGGCAGGAAAAGGTGGAGGAGATTGAGAAAATCCTGAAGCGCTGCCTTCCGGCGGAAGAGGGGTTCCAGAAAACGGTTCTCGAGGCGATGAATTACAGTGTCCTGGCCGGCGGAAAGCGGCTCCGTCCTATGCTGATGCAGGAAACCTTCCGCCTGTTCGGAGGAGAAGGAAACCTTGTTGAGCCCTTTATGGCGGCTATCGAAATGATACACACCTATTCCCTGGTACATGATGATCTGCCGTGTATGGATAACGATGAATACCGCAGAGGCCGTAAAACCACCCATGCCGTATATGGGGAAGGAATGGCTGTGCTGGCAGGGGATGCCCTTTTAAATTATGCGTTTGAAACCGCATGCCGCTCCTTTGCCATGGCGGGAGAAGAGCCTCATCTGCTTTCCCGCTGTGCAAAAGCAATGTCTGTCCTGGCCCGGAAAGCCGGCGTATATGGAATGATAGGCGGCCAGACGGCGGATACGCAGGCGGAAGAACTGCCGGAGGAACAGGTAACCCAGGAGCTTCTGCTCTATATCCATGAAAACAAAACGGCAGCTTTGATACAAAGCTCCCTGATGATAGGGGCGCAGCTTGCCGGGGCCGATGACGCGCAGCTTAGCCGTCTGGAGGAAATCGGAACACGTATCGGCCTGGCTTTCCAGATCCAGGATGATATCCTGGATCTCACGAGCAGTCTGGAGGTCCTCGGCAAACAGACCGGAAGTGACCTGAAAAACCATAAGGTGACATATGTATCCCTCAATGGCATGGAGCGCTCAATAGAAGAGGTACGCCGCCTGTCGGAGGAAGCCATAACCGGTCTTGCCTCATTTTCCCTTGCAGGGAAGGAAACCGTCCGCAATGAATTTTTGGAAGCACTGGTGGAAGATTTAATTACCAGAAAAAAATAAAAGGAGGCATCTTATGCTTCTCGATCAGATACAGAAAGCAAATGACATTAAAAATATAAATCCCAGGGACTATGCCGCTTTGGCAGCGGAGATCCGGGATTTCCTCGTTCGGAAAATCAGTGTGACGGGAGGCCATCTGGGATCCAATCTGGGAGCCGTGGAGCTTACTATGGCTCTGCATCTGGCGCTGAACCTGCCGGAAGATAAAATCATTTGGGATGTGGGGCACCAGTCCTATACCCATAAGCTGCTGACCGGCAGGCGGGAAGGGTTTGATATGCTGAAGAAATACGGCGGCATGAGCGGCTTTCCCAAGAGAAAAGAAAGTCCCTGTGACAGCTTTGATACAGGACACAGCTCCACTTCTATCTCTGCCGGCCTGGGTATGGTGAAGGCAAGAGATCTGCGGGGAGAGAACCGGACTATCGTGTCCGTAATCGGAGACGGTTCCCTCACGGGCGGAATGGCTTATGAAGCGCTCAATAATGCGGCAAGGCTGGAAACCAACTTCATAATTATTCTAAATGACAATAATATGTCCATTTCCGAAAATGTAGGCGGTGTATCCAAATATCTGAATAATATCCGTACCTCAAACGCATATCTGGATGTGAAGGACGGGATTTACTATGCCATCCGCAACACCAAATACGGAGATCCTGTGGTAGCCGGGATCCGCCGTGCCAAAAACAGCCTGAAGCAGCTGGTAATTCCGGGTATGTATTTTGAAGACATGGGGATTACCTATCTGGGGCCGGTGGACGGCCATGATACGGCATCCCTCATCCGCGTTATTAATGAAGCAAAAC
Organism: Lachnospiraceae bacterium; assembly: GCA_022845955.1. Classification (GTDB taxonomy): domain Bacteria; phylum Bacillota; class Clostridia; order Lachnospirales; family Lachnospiraceae; genus Eisenbergiella. The sequence goes on along the minus strand of AP025576.1, from coordinate 3,989,985 downwards.
GCAGAAAGAATGCGGTAATCATCCATGTACTTACGAAAAAAGGCAAGGGCTATGCCCCCGCGGAAAATCATCCGGCCCGTTTCCATGGAGCGGAGCCTTTTGACGTACAGACCGGTGTCCCTTTGAAAAAGAAAATGAAAGCCAATTATACGGATGTTTTTTCCACCGTTATGATGAAGCTTGGCCAGCGGGATGAAAAAATTGTTGCGATAACGGCGGCAATGCCGGACGGAACAGGGCTGAAGCGTTTCAGCCATGCGTATCCGGATCGCTTTTTTGACGTGGGTATCGCGGAGCAGCATGCGGTTACCTTTGCTGCGGGACTTGCCGTAGGAGGGCTGAAACCGGTGGTGGCCGTGTATTCTTCCTTCCTTCAAAGAGCCTATGATCAGGTGCTGCATGATGTATGTATCCAGAATCTGCCTGTCATTTTTGCCATTGACCGGGCGGGGCTGGTTGGCAGCGACGGGGAGACCCATCAGGGAATCTTTGATTTATCTTATCTGTCCTCCATTCCGAATATGCACATTATGGCACCCAAAAATAAATGGGAGCTTTCCGATATGATGAAATTCGCGGTGTCCTTCGGGGCACCTATTGCCCTGCGTTATCCTAGAGGTGAGGCTTATGACGGCCTGGCAGCTTTCCGAGCGCCCGTTGCATACGGACGCAGTGAGATGATATATGAGGAGAAGGATATCGCACTTCTTGCTGTGGGCAGTATGGTAAAAACCGGTGAGGAGGTATATGCGGACCTGAAGAAGGAAGGCCGGTTCTGTACGCTGGTAAATGCCAGATTTGTAAAACCAATTGATGAAGAGGGGATCCGGAAGCTGGCCCATACCCACAAGCTTCTGGTTACCATGGAAGAAAACGTGGAGAGCGGAGGCTTCGGAGAAAGAGTGCGTACCTTTGCGGATGACAACGGCCTTCCGGTCCGGATTCTCACCATCGCTGTTCCGGATGAATATGTGGAGCATGGAAATGTGGATCTGCTGAAGCAGGAAATCGGAATAGACAAGGAATCCATTCTGAAACGGATTCATGAAGTGTTAGGGGAAGTCTGATGAAGGAACGATTGGATGTACTTCTGGTAAAGCAGGGCTATGCGCCCTCCCGGGAGAAGGCAAAAGCGATTATTATGTCCGGCAATGTATTTGTGGACGGGCAGCGGGAGGATAAGGCCGGTTCTGTCTTTGAAGAAGACAAATGTGTGTTGACAGTGAAGGAAAACCCGCTGAAATACGTAAGCCGCGGGGGCCTGAAGCTGGAAAAGGCCATGCAGTGCTTTCCTGTCAGTCTTTCGGGAAAAGTATGCATGGATATCGGCGCTTCTACCGGAGGTTTTACGGACTGTATGCTGCAGGGCGGGGCTGCAAAGGTTTATTCCGTGGATGTGGGCCATGGACAGCTGGCCTGGAAGCTGCGCAGCGACGAGCGGGTAGTCTGTATGGAAAAAACGAATTTCCGATACATGCTCCCCGGAGATATTCAGGATGAGCTGAGCTTTGCTTCCGTGGATGTTTCCTTTATTTCCCTGACCAAGATTTTGATTCCGGCCAGAAACCTTTTGAAAGAGGGCGGGCATATGGTATGTCTTATAAAGCCCCAGTTCGAAGCGGGACGGGATAAGGTCGGGAAAAAGGGTGTGGTCAGGGAGCCTGCGGTGCACGGTGAGGTCATTGCCAGGGTATTGGATTTTGCGGCTCTTACAGGGTTTGCGATAGAAGGGCTGACCTATTCTCCGGTCAAAGGGCCGGAGGGAAATATCGAATATCTGGTTTACCTTAAAAAGAAAGAAAATCTGCCGGAAGAAATTACCGCCCTTACGGAGCATGAGGCGGAAAGGGAACTGGCAGAGCTTACCGCCGGAAAAAGCGGGCTTTCAGAAGATACGGAATGGAAGAAAACCGTGGAGGAACTTGTGAAACAGGCGCATGAAGCTCTTGATCAGGATAGGAAACAGGGGTAGCTTAACATGGGGATAGGGTGCAGCAAACATTATATTATTATGACAAACAGACCTAAGGACCCGGGGCTGAAGGTGACCGCATATATCCGTGAGTATCTGGAAGAGAGGGGGGCTTCCTGCACCATCTGTGCGGATAATGAATCGGAAGAACAAATCCGGCTGAAGGAAGGCGGAGGCGATTTGCATTCAGACTGCATGATCGTGCTGGGAGGAGACGGTACCATGCTGAAGGCCGCCCGGGAAACCGCCGGCAACGGAATCCCTCTTCTGGGTGTTAACCTGGGGACGGTGGGGTATCTGGCGGAGGTGGAGCCGGTTGCACTGGATTTTGCGCTGGAAAAGCTTCTGCGTGAGGAATATACGATAGAAGAGCGGATGATGCTTTCCGGGCGGGTGCTCAGGGAAGACGGCAGCGGGGAAGAGGCACAGGTGCACGCGCTGAATGATGTGGCAATCACCCGAAGGGGACCTCTGCAGGTGATCCGGTTCCGGATATGGGTGAACGGACAGGTTTTGAACAGCTATGGGGCGGACGGGATTGTCATAGCCACTCCCACAGGATCCACAGGCTATAACATGTCTGCGGGAGGCCCGATTGTGGAGCCGGGGGCAAACCTCATTGTGCTTACGCCCATCTGTCCGCATACACTGAATACAAGAAGCATTGTCCTGCGGGCTGAGGACGAAGTTGTTGTGGAAATCGGGGAAAAGCAGTCCGGGCAGGATAAGGCTCTCAGCCGGGAAGTGGAAGTGAATTTTGACGGAAGCCGCTGCCTCATCCTGAAAACGGGAGACCGAATCAAGGTGACACGAAGCAGTAAAACCACCTCCATCATGAAGCTGAGCGAACGAAGCTTCCTGGAGCGTTTACATAGAAAGATGAGTGAGTAGACCGATGAAACAAAACAGACATGAAAAAATTGTGGAATTGATTGAAACCTATGAAATAGAGACCCAGGAAGAATTGGCAGACAAGCTCCGTGAGGCCGGATTTACGGTGACCCAGGCAACCGTTTCACGGGATATCCGGCAGCTTCACCTTTCCAAGGTGCCTGCAGGAAACGGCAGGCAGAAATACATTGTGCTGCGCCAGGATGACAGCCGGCTGTGGGACAAATATGTGAGGGTGCTGAAGGATGGTTTTGTATCTATGGATATGGCACAGAACATTCTGGTACTCAAAACCGTCTCCGGTATGGCTATGGCTGTCGCCGCCGCGGTGGATGCCATGAAATTCAAGGAGATTGTGGGTAGTATTGCCGGAGATGATACGATTATGATGGCGGTGCGCAGTGTGGAGGATACCAGGATAGTAATGGATAAGATCCGTGAAATCCTGAAGAATTAGGAGCCGGATAGGGGAAACGGCCGGGAAGTGTTCGGAAGGAGAAAATAGGAGAAGAAAAATGTTAGTGAGCTTACATGTGAAAAATCTGGCATTGATTCAGGAGACCGAGGTTTTTTTTGGTCCCCATCTGAACATCCTGACAGGTGAAACCGGAGCGGGAAAATCCATTATCATCGGTTCTGTGGGCCTGGCTCTGGGGAGCCGCGGTGATCGGGACATGATCCGGACGGGCGCGGATTTTGCCCTGATCGAGCTGGTGTTCCAGCTGGATAAGGAGGCGCAGATTGAGAAGGTGAAAAAGCTGGATATTCCCGTTGAGGAAGACGGCCTTGTGATCCTGCAGCGCAGAATTATGCCCCAGCGCAGCATCAGTAAGGTGAATGGAGAAACGGTCAACGCGAGGCTGCTGAAAGAGCTTTCCGGTGTATTGATCGACATTCACGGGCAGCATGATTCCCAGCAGCTTTTACAAACAAAAAAACATCTGGAAATTCTGGATGATTTTGCCGGGGAAGATTTTACCGGCATAAAAAAAGAGATAAAAGAGAAATATCATGTCTATAGAAAAATCCAGGAAAAACTGGCGGAAACCAACCTGGATGAACGGGGAAAGGAGCGTGAGCTTTCCCTGGCCCGTTTTGAAGTGGAAGAAATTGACAATGCAGCCTTAAAAGATAATGAAGATGAGGAGCTGGAAGAGCGTTACCAGAAAATGAGCAACAGCCGTAAAATCGCAGAAGCCCTGGGAAATGTCCATGTGCTTACCGGATATGACCAGGAATGCGGCGCCGGCGGCGCAGCAGGAAGAGCTTTGCGTGAACTGAACAGCGTGAGCGCCTATGACGGCGCACTTTCGGATATGGCAGGTATGCTCATGGATATAGACGGACTGCTGAACGATTTTAACCGTTCGGTTTCCGATTATCTTTCCGATTTGGAATTTGATCAAAGTGATTTTCTCCAGGTGGAGGAACGGCTCAACACGATTAACCGGCTGAAGGATAAATACGGGTCTACGATAAAGGAGATCCTTCTATATAAAGAGAACAGGCAGGAGGAGCTGGAACGGCTGCTGGATGCGGATGCTTACCGGGAAAAGCTGGCAAAGGAGCTGCAGGAGGCCCGCACAGGCCTGGAACATGTCTGCGCCAGGGCGACTAAAATGCGCAAAAGCGCAGGGAAGAAGCTGGCAAAGCTTTTTATTGAGGCTCTGCAGGATTTGAATTTCAACCAGGTGGATTTTGCCGTGGAGGTGGAACAGAAGGCTTCCATTGGCCCAGACGGCTGGGATGAGGTATCCTTTATGATATCCACTAACCCCGGTGAGCCGCGTAAGGCGCTGGCCGGCGTTGCCAGCGGCGGAGAACTGTCACGTATCATGCTCGCCCTGAAAACGATAACAGCCGGACAGGAAGATAAGGATACCTTTATATTTGATGAAATCGATACCGGAATCAGCGGAAAAACCGCATGGAAGGTTTCCCGGAAGCTGGCAGTACTGGGTAAAAACCGTCAGGTAATCTGTATCACCCACCTTCCCCAGATAGCCGCAATGGCGGATAATCATTTTATTATAGAAAAAAAATCCATGGAAGATTCCACCAGCACAGCCATAACGGAAATCGGCGGAAATGACATATTAAACGAGCTTGCAAGGATGCTCGGGAGCGATATGATAACGGAAAATTCACTTGCCAACGCAAGAGAATTGAAAGAAATGGCAGCAAATACAAAACAATACTAAATTATCTTCCCCCATTTGTCACATACTAGAAAGGACGTACATGTTAAATGTATGTCCTTTTCTTTGCTAAAAGGGCCTGAAAAGTCCCATAGCAGCTGTGCCTGCTATTAGCAGAATAAGCAGCAGGAAGGATGTGAAATTTTGGAAAGAAGAAAAAAGTACCGCTTATTTTTATATGTTTTGCTGATTTGCTCCACAACAGCGTTAATCATATGCTGGCTTTTCCTGATATGGGAAAAAATTCCCCGTGCCATCCATATCCGCGCAGGAATCCAGCAGGATTTGGATTTGAACGTACCTGTTTCCGGTAAGCTGTATAAGGCGCCGGCAAGCTCCGGAGGTGAATACGAAGCAATACCGGTAACCGGAATGAACGCGGTAACAGAGACAAAAGAAACAAAAAGCCTTTCCGTGGATCTGGGAGAGTCCCTTACCTTATACGCGGAAGATATTGATACCTATACAATGGATTTGAAGCTGTTCGGCGTCATTCCATTTAAAACCGTAAATGTACAGGTTATCAATGACAAGACACTGATACCGGCGGGAGTTCCCATAGGCATTTATGTCAAGACCCAGGGGATACTGGTTATCGCCACAGGTGATTTTACCGGCGCTGACGGCCAGGTGAAAGAACCCGTAGGACATCTGCTCAAGGAAGGCGATTATATTCTGAAGACGGACGGTAAGGAAGTGGAAGGAAAAGCCGCCTTCATGAAGCAAATCGAAGAAAGCAACGGAGAAGAAATGGTTCTCACAATACTGCGTGACGACCAGGAATTTGACCTGAAGGTAAAACCCGAAGAAAACCAGGACGGGCAATATAAGCTTGGTATATGGATAAGGGACAATGCCCAGGGCGTGGGAACCCTCACCTATCTGGACGAGAACAATTCCTTCGGTGCATTGGGTCATGGAATCAACGATATGGATACCGCCACGCTGATGAATCTTAAAAACGGAAGCCTTTACCAGACCGATATTGTGTCCATAACCAAGGGAGAAAATGGAACGCCGGGCGAACTTACAGGCGTCATAGACTACAAAGAAAGCAATAAGATGGGAACAATTGAGGCCAATACCGTAGAAGGAATCTTCGGAGAACTGAGCGAATCCGCTGCGGCCCACATCACCTCGCAGGCTATGCCCATCGGCCTGAAACAGGAAGTAGAAACAGGCCCCGCCCAAATCCTATGCAGCGTAGGCGGCGAACCACAGCTATACGACATCAAAATCACCGCGATACACCTTGACCACGACAACATCAACAGAGGGATCGAACTCCAGGTAACCGACCCCGACCTCCTGGAAACCACCGGAGGCATAGTCCAGGGAATGAGCGGCAGCCCCATCCTCCAGGACGGAAAAATAATAGGAGCCGTCACCCACGTCCTCGTACAAGACCCCACCAGAGGCTTCGGGATATTTATTGAAAACATGTTATTAAGCTGAGCCGTGCAAAAAAAGAAGAAAAAGCCCCCGTTTGAGCTTGCTCAATAAGGGAGCTTTTCCTTCTTTTTTTATGGGGCGAAGCCCCACAGCCTTGAAATTGCGCGCAATTTCAAGGCTGCCACGGCGGCCTCCCGGATCCCCCATCATAATCCCCGCCCCCCAACCCCCCATTCTCCCCCCACCCTCTCCCTCTCATTTCTCCCCCACCCTTCCCGCTATCTATCGCCAGCTTTCCCCACCTTTCGCCATATTTCGCCCTCCCATCCCGCGATAACCCCCGAAAAAACACGATACACCGCCTTTTATGCGACGAAAGAAGGTTGCCATAAATTGTCATTCTTATATAATTAATGCAGGAAGAGACAGAAAGAAAAAGATTTCTGTTGGAATGGAGGATATATATGGAACAGTTACGCATGAGCGCAGGAAAAGACAACGAAAGAGTGGTGCAGATCCTCACGGATCTGATGAAAACGAATAAAGAATTCCAGATAATGATAACCGTACCGGCATCCGGTACCTCATCCTTGTCAGAGATAACAAAAGAGGAAGAAGCCGCTGCCAAACCTGCCGCCGCCCACAACCTGGAAAAGGATGTAACGGACATGATTCATGAAATCGGCGTTCCCGCCCATATCAAAGGCTACCAATACCTGCGCGAAGCCATTATGATGTCTGTGGAAGATATCGAGATGCTCAATTCCATCACCAAAATCCTGTACCCTACTATTGCCAAGAAATACCAGACCACACCCAGCCGTGTGGAGCGTGCGATCAGACATGCTATCGAAGTGGCATGGAGCCGGGGAAAGATGGAAACACTGGATTCCCTCTTTGGCTATACCATCAATACCGGCAAAGGGAAACCGACAAATTCCGAGTTCATTGCGCTCATCGCAGACAAAATAAGGCTTCAATATAAAATTTAACCTTTTATTAAATGCCGTAATGATGTATAATATCTGTAAGCCCAGCGGGGAAGGTATTAAGAAATTACGGGAGGATTCAGCATGAAGAAAATTTTATTTGTGGCCTCAGAAGGCGTACCGTTCATAAAGACAGGCGGTTTGGCGGATGTAGTAGGTTCACTGCCCAAATGCATCGATAAAAAATATTATGACGTACGTGTAATCTTGCCCAAATATGTATGTATGTCCCAGGAAATGAAGGACAGACTGAATTACAAAACCCATTTTTATATGGATTTCCATTGGCAGAACCAGTATGTGGGGATCCTGGAAGCCGAATATGACGGAGTAAAGTACTATTTTATAGATAATGAATTTTATTTTAACGGTTTTAAGCCTTATTGTGATAATGCATTGTTCGAAATCGAGAAATTTGCATTTTTCTCCAAAGCGGCGCTGTCCATACTTCCCGTTGTTGATTTCCGCCCTGATTTAATCCACTGCCATGACTGGCAGACGGGGCTTGTTCCCGTCTATCTTCATGAACGGTTCCAGGGAAGCGATTTCTATCGCGGAATCAAGACGGCAATGACGATCCATAACCTGAAATTCCAGGGCAAATGGAGCATTAAGGAGGTACAGGACATCACCGGTTTACCTATGTCATTTTTCACGCCGGATAAGCTGGAGGCCTATAAAGATGCCAATCTGCTCAAGGGCGGTATTGTTTATGCAGACGCGGTTACTACCGTGAGCGATACTTATGCGGAAGAGATTAAGACCCCCTTCTACGGAGAAGCGCTGGACGGCCTGCTCCGCGCACGCAGCGGTGACCTGCGGGGAATTGTAAACGGCATCGATTATGAGGAATACAATCCCGAAACGGATAAGTATATAACGCATCCCTTTAATGCAGTCAATTTCCGCAAAGAAAAGATTAAAAACAAACGTGCCCTTCAGGCTGATTTCGGTCTGAATCAGGATGATAAAGCGATGGTGCTCGGTGTGGTATCAAGGCTTACTGATCAGAAGGGTTTTGATCTCGTCGCTTATGTCATGGATGAACTTTGTCAGGATAATATCCAGCTTATGGTGCTTGGAACAGGGGAAGAACAATATGAAAACATGTTCCGCCACTATGCATGGAAGTATTCCGGCAAGGTATCCGCACAGATTTATTATTCGGAAGCCGTATCCCACAGAGTATATGCTTCCTGTGACGCCTTCCTGATGCCGTCCCTTTTTGAACCCTGCGGACTCAGCCAGTTAATTGCCCTTCGCTACGGGACCGTTCCTATTGTAAGGGAGACCGGCGGGCTGAAGGATACCGTTCAGCCCTATAATGAATTCGAAAGTTCAGGCACAGGATTCAGTTTTATGAACTATAATGCCCATGAAATGCTGGGCGCCATCCGGTATGCGGAACGGATTTTCTATGATAAAAAGAGGGAATGGAATAAAATAGTGGACCGGGGAATGGCCGCAGATTTTTCCTGGCAGGTATCTGCAAAAAAATACCAGGAAATGTATGATTGGCTGATTGGATAAAAATTTCAGAGTTCTTGTGGATGTATGTGTAAGAATAAGGGGGGAAACCATTCGGAACGGTTGAAAAAACCGGTTCCGGATGGTTTTCGTACGTTTAAAAACCTTCTCATTGGGAAGGATAAAAAATATAGAAAAAAACAGAGAGGAAAGGAAATCGCATGAAAAAATTTATGTGTCTGGCATTGACTGCAGCCATGTTGTTAACGGGCTGTACGGGAAAAACAGATGAGGAAAGCGCCGGAACCGCAGGACAGGCAGAAAGCAGTACCGTACAGGAAACCACAAGTCCCGCAGAAACCACGCAGGCTGCCACACAGACGGCAGAGGAGGAAACACAGACCCAGACTTCTTCCGAAGGAGGCAGCATGAAGGCGGGGGCATACTCGTATCATCTGGAAACGGAAGAAAAATCCTGGTCTACGCCGAAAGGCCAGCTGGCGTGTACCGTCAAAATCCAATACCCGGTTTTTGAAGGGGATACAGAAGGCGAGAAAAAAATAAACGAATTTTACCAGGAGTGGATTTCCGGCAAAATGGAAGACTATGAAAAGAATCCCGAATCCATCGTGGGCTATGCGCTTCAGTACCGCACTGAGGAAGAAAATGCCCAGACGTCGGAAACACAAGAAACCGAAACCTTTACTATGCCGCCCAGTGAAGAAGATTTTACGGTGGGCGGAGTAGTCGCACGGGATAATATAATATCTGTATTCCATGAATCCTATACCTATGAAGGCGGCGCACACGGTATGCCGGGAAGGCTTACTTTCCTTTTTGACTCGGAAACAGGAAAAGAATTGACCCTGTCGGGCCTGATAAATAAATCTGGGGATGAGCTGAATACCATGGTAAGAGGTAAATTCCTGGAATTGGTAGAAAAAGATACGGAAAACAGATTTTTTGAAGACGCGGCGGAGACATTGAACGCAAAAACGGACTTCATGGATTCCTATTACCTTAACGAGGAAGGTGTGGTATTTTATTCCTCCCCTTATGAAATCGCACCTTATGCAGCAGGCTATACGGAAGTGACGATTCCTTATGCGGATTTGGGTATGTAAAAACTTGCCGGTATATTCCCGTTCATGAATGCGCACAATATAAAGGCAGAAGTAAAATGAATGGAGGTATGGACATGGCAAATTTATCAGAACTCGATCTTCAGAACCTGCGCCATCTGATTGGCGGTTATGACACTTCTCATTGCAAAATGAAGGAATACGCTTCCTGTGCAGAGGACACGAAAGTAAAACAGTTCTTTGAACAGGGTGCAAAATCCGCAATGGAAAATAAACAGCAGCTTATGAAATTTTTGCAGTAAGGAGGAGAATAACCATGATGCAGGAAAAAACAATGGTATCTGATACTCTGGCAGGTATTAACGGTGAACTTGTCAGATTTGGGGAAATGATTCCCCAGACAGAAAATAAAGAACTGAAAAGCGCTTTGAAACAGATGCGTGCAGCATGTGAGCAGTCCCAGGAGCAGCTTTACCAGATCGCAAGGGATAAATCCTATTATGTACCGGCCCAGAAGGCCAGCCAGGAAGAAATTGACCATGTAAAGGGTCTGTTTACTTCAGGAACACTGTAAGAAAAGCTGAAAAGCCATTGCGCGGCATAAACGCCGTACAATGGCTTTTTTTCAGGGAAGCCAGAGCTTCATATTATTATCAAATACAGAACGTGGGAAAACGGAAAGATAAAAATCCGTGAGATCCTGCAAAAAGGCCTCGTCCCCTTCCGGTACTTCGTTCTTTTTCCTGCCGCCGGCAGAAAGAAGGCTATCCGCACCGGGAGCCTCGGCAGGAGAAATGCTATCCGTTCCGACAGCCCCGAGGGAACCATCTTCCGTTCCAACATCTCCAGCGGAGGGAAGCCAGAGCATTCGGTAGGTTACCCCAAACAGACAGGCACGTACTTGGGTAAGAAAAGCACCGTTTCTTTGATAAAAACCGATTCTTCTTTTCCGAAGCGACTTTTCCTCGCCGCAGGAGGCGGTATCAGGGTCTTCGCATTCCAGAAAGCAGCCGGGGAAATCCGTCTGCTTTCTCATATTCTGCAGAAAAATACTGCCAAACCCCTTGTTCCTGTGTTCCTCCAGAAACGCATAATAATCCAATAGCATTTTCTTTTTTTCTGCATCATGCAGCAGCAGGGCATATCCCAGAATCGATTCCGTTTCCCCTTTCCGGGAAAACAGGCCGTAACCCGAATACTGTTTCCGCTCGATCAGGCTGCGTATGGAAGAGAGCGGTTTGCGTTCATCATCCGGAAAATGGGAAGAACCCCAGGTTTCATAAACAGATAAAATTTCATCCTGCTGTAAAGGTCTATAAATTTTTTTCATAATAGGAACCTTTCTTTATTCCCGCGGGCAACGAGCCAAACGGATGCACAAGTGCATCCACTTGGCGACCGCCGCGAGGGTCAAATACCCCGCAGCTCGCTGCGGGGTATTTGACCCCTGCGGGTATTTTACTCAAGCTGTTTTAAAGCGGTGATATCCGAGTCTATCATCATGGAATAGTTAGTATAATATACCACAAAGCCGGGTTTTCCGCCGCCGGGCTTCTTCACATTCTTCTTCTCCGTGTAATCAATCTCCACCTTTTCCTGGCCGCGTCCTTTGGAATAATGGGCCGCAAGACGTGCCGCATCCTCAAAGGTGCTGTCAGGGAGTTCATCTCCCCGGGATTTTACTACCACATGGGAGCCGGGAATCCCTTTGGCATGGAACCACCAATCGTTGCCCGCGGCAAACTTGAAGGTTAGCTCATCATTTTGAAAATTATTTTTCCCTACATAAATATCATACCCGTCGCTGCTCACATAATGGAAGGGACGGCATGTAATTTTAACTTTTTTTGTTCCGCCTTTTCTTCGGATATAACCGCTCTCTATCAATTCTTCTTTGATTTGTACCAAATCCTCTTCCTTCAGCGCGATATCCAGGGAATTGCTGATGGATTCCAGATGCTCAATTTCCGTTTTTGTTTCCAGGGTGAGCTGGGATAAGGCTTCAAAAGTCCTTTTCAGCTTGTTGTATTTGTCAAAATATTTTTTCGCATTTTCTCCCGGCGTCAGAGTGGGATCCAAAGGAATGGTAATCTCTTCATCGGTATAATAATTTAATGCCGTCATGGAACGGGAACCGGGCGTCACATCATAGCCGTAAGTGTTCAGCAATTCGCCGTAGACCCGGTATTTATCCTTTTTTTCCGTATCCTGCATTTGTTTCAGCTGCAGATCATATTTTTTGACATTCCGTTCCAGCGCGGTGGACACGATCCGCCGCAGATCGGAGGAACGCTGACGGATACGTGTTATGGTATTTTTTTCTGCGTAATAATCTTCAAGCAGCCGGGATATGGAATCATAGTCCTTTCTTGCGTTCTCGGGATAAGAGGTGAGCCGCAGGGCTGCATACTCCGACGGCGCATTATTTTCATACACAATACATGGCGTAAAACTGCCGGCACGCACCGAATCCATGATATCCTGAAAGCAGCGGAAGAGGGCTTCCCTTCCTGCTTCGTCCAGGGCCGCTGTGGAAAATTCTGCGTTTCCCCCCGCCCGGTAGCAGATTTCATGGGCTATTGCGGGAGACAGGCCTGTGAAGCTGGTATACAGTGCTTTGAAGCAAGGCATACTGCCTGCGGACAAGCGTGCCATAAAGGTTTCCCTGGTTACGGAAAGTGGATTTTCTTTATCCTGGGTATGGGGAATAAAATATTCCTTGCCGGGAAGAACCTCACGCACCGAGCTTACCAGTCCTGAAATATGCTTGATACTGTCGATAATGGTGCCTGACGGGCTGCTGAAAATAATGTTGCTGTGTTTGCCCATCAGCTCTACAATCAGCAGTTTCCTGCAAAGATCGCCCATTTCATCAAGATGCTCGATTTCAAAATTCAGAATACGCTCCATCCCCGGCTGAGTAATGCTTATGATTTTCCCGTTCTGAATATGCTTGCGCAGCAGCATGCAGAAATTGGGGGCGGTCATCGGACTGGGTTTGTTTTTCTCTGTCAGATAAATAAGGGGCAGGGACGCCGAAGCGGAAATGGTGAGCCTGTGCTGTGCCCCATTGTTTTTTATGGTCAGCAGAAGCTCATCCGGTTCAGGCTGGGCGATTTTAAAGATACGTCCTCCGCTCAGCGTATCTTCCAGTTCTTTTCTTATATTAGCAATGGTTATGCCGTCGAATGCCATACAAAAGTCCTTTCTGCGGGAAAAACACAGCCGCGCGTAATACCGGCTGTGTTCTCTGTGCGGTAGAATAAATGCTGTTGGATTCAGTATAGCAGAAGATGGAAAAGAGAACAAGTGCTCAGAAGCCAAGCAGGTAACGCAGCAGGGCAATCAGTCCCAGATGGGCAGGATAAAAAGCATAGAAAAACCATTTGGGAATCTTCAGGGAGGTATTGGTATGCAGGAAAATCAGGGGAAGGGCGAACAGGGCCCCTGCTTCAAAACCGATATTATGTCCGCCAAGCACCAGATTCAAAGGATCCCCGGGAGATGCCATAAACAGGGCAGGGAGATAGGTCAGCGCATACAGGCAGGCTCCGAGAACCGGTTTCCTTCTGCAGAGATAGAATATGAGCATGAGGATGATGCCGGTATAGGAATAATCAAAATTCCACAGGGCGATAACCAGGAAGGCGAGGATAAAAAGCCACCACTTCTTTTCTTTAAAGCCCCATACGGAAAGAAGGCTTATAAATAAAGTAAAGAAAATATTCCAGTTTGTGAGATTTCCCAGAATATCCTGGGGATTGAAGGCCAGTATCCAGAACGGCTGGGAGATAACGGCGAACAGACCAAGCCTGCCCAGATATCTTCGGATATTTTTGGTATAGAGCATCCCTACGGTCATGCAATAACAGAAAATAGGGAAAGCAAGACGGCCAAACCAGCGGAAAACAGGATATTCCGGGAAGAACACACCCCCCATATGATCAATCAGCATGCTGATTATGGCGATCAGCTTCAGGAAGTTTGTGTCAAGATTCGTATCAAGGAGAGGCTTGCCGGGGCTTATGTTCGTATTTGTATTCATTGTTTATGCACCTTTCTTTGTTTGCTTTGATAGTACCAGTATAGCGTTTTTAGGGGAAAGGTTATAGGAAGGGAAGTGTCAACTATGGCAGGGATTTTGTAAAGTTTGGTAAATCCGGTATAAACGGCAGAAAATGAAATCCTTGACTACTTTCGGAAGGTGCTTTATAATAAAATGAATTATGGGAATGTATCTTCTGGAGGAATACTGATGATAAAAAGTATGACTGGCTTCGGCAGATGTGAGATCAGCGAGGCCGAGCGTAAATTTACCGTGGAAATGAAATCCGTGAACCACAGATACCTGGATGTGAGCATAAAGATGCCGAAGAAACTGAATTTCTTCGAGTCATCCATACGCAGCCTCCTAAAGGAATATATCCAGAGAGGTAAAGTGGATGTCTTCATATCTTATGAGGACTTTACAGAGCACAATGTAACCATTAAGTACAACAGGGATATCGCCGCTGAATATATGGAGTATCTGAAACAGATGGCAGGCGAGTTTTCCCTGGACAACGATATCAGGGTTTCTTCCTTATCCAGATTTCCCGAGGTTTTCTCCATGGAGGAGCAGAACATAGACGAAGAGGGAATATGGAAGAGCCTGGAGAAGGCTCTTCGCGGGGCGGCTGAGGGCCTGGCCCAGACAAGGCTTACCGAAGGGGAGAACCTGAAACAGGATTTGACGGCCAAGCTGGACGGTATGCTGGAAAGTGTGGCATTTATTGAAGAACGATCCCCTCAGATTATCGCAGAATACAGACAGACACTTCGGGATAAGGTAAAGGAACTTCTGGAAGATACGCAGGTGGATGAAAACCGGCTGCTTATGGAAGTGACTATTTTCGCCGATAAAGTATGTGTGGATGAAGAACTGGTCCGCCTGCGGAGCCATATCGAAACGACCAGGGATGCCCTGATGACGGGCGGAAGTATTGGAAGGAAGCTGGACTTTATCGCGCAGGAAATGAACAGGGAAGCCAATACCATTCTTTCCAAGGCAAATGATCTGGAGACCTCCAACCGTGCCATAGAGCTGAAAACCGAGATTGAGAAGGTCAGGGAACAAATCCAGAATATTGAATAACGGCTGTGGGCCGTATAGATCCGGAGGAAGATATGAGTCAGTTTATTCATGTTGGATTTGGCAATATTGTAAATACTACAAAGATCATAGCGGTGGTCAGCCCGGATAGCGCACCCATTAAAAGGATGGTGCAGACTGCCAGGGAGGCAGGGACGGCCGTGGACGCAACACAGGGACGAAAGACAAAGGCGGTGCTCGTAATGGAAAACGGACAGCTGGTGCTTTCCGCACTTTTGCCGGAAACCATTGCAAACCGTGCACAGGCCGAACGGGAGGATAATGATGAAGCATAGGGGAATCCTGATTGTCGTTTCCGGTTTTTCCGGCGCAGGCAAAGGAACATTGATGAAGGAACTTATCAATACCTATGACAATTACGCGCTGTCGGTATCCATGACCACAAGAAAACCCAGAGAGGGAGAAGAAGAAGGAAAATCCTATTTTTTTGTGGACAGGGAAACCTTTGAGCGGACAATTGAAATGGACGGGCTGATAGAGTATGCCTGCTACTGCGGCAACTACTACGGAACGCCCAGGGAATATGTGGAAGCCTGCCTGGATAACGGGCGGGATGTGATACTGGAAATTGAAATCCAGGGAGCCCTTAAGGTGAAGGAAAAGTTTCCGGAAACCCTTCTCCTGTTTATTATGCCGCCCAGCGCAAAGGAACTGCGCAGAAGGCTGGAGGGCAGAGGGACGGAGAGTGAAGAAATCATCTGCCAGCGGATCAGCCGCGCGGCGGAAGAAGCAGAAGGCATTGAAAATTATGATTATATCATAATCAATGATAAATTGGACGACTGTGTGAAGGAGATGCACGGCATCATTAACGCCGCACGCAGAAGCCCGCAGAGAAATAAAGAATTGATAGCTGATATGCGTTCCGAACTGGACGCGTTAGTGAAAGGAGAATGAAACATGTTACATCCCTCTTATACCGATTTAATGAAAGTAGTGAACAGCGATGTGGAGCCCGGCGAAACCAATATAGTTAACAGCCGTTATTCCATCGTAATGGCCACTTCAAAAAGGGCAAGGCAGATTATCGGAGGCGATGAGCCGTTGGTAAATATGAAAACAGGCATGAAGCCTTTATCCGTTGCAGTGGAAGAACTGAATGAAGGCAAGATTAAGATTCTCGGGGATGAAGAAACAGAAGAGTAAAATGGGGGAAGGGAGAAGAGAAATTGCCGTGTGCATTTCTCTTTTTTCGTAAAAAAATATGAAGATTTTATTTATTTCCCTGGGCTGCGATAAAAATCTTGTGGATACCGAGATGATGCTGGGTATGCTGGCGGCAAACGGGCATACCTTCACGGATGAGGAAGCGGAGGCAGAAGCGGCGGTGGTGAATACCTGCTGTTTTATCGGGGATGCCAAGGAAGAAAGTATTAATACCATCCTGGAGATGGCAGAACTTAAAAAAAGCGGACAGCTGAAGGCGCTGATTGTAGCCGGCTGCCTGGCACAGCGCTATAAGGAAGAGATACAGACGGAAATACCGGAAGTGGATGAGATCCTGGGAACGATGGCTATTGACAGTGTGGTGGCGGCTATCGCAGAGGTGACAGGCGGGCAGAAACGTAACCACATTACGGATCCGGATGCGGCACTGGTTTATGGAAAGCACCGCAGCGTAACGACAGGCGGCCATTTCGCCTATCTGAAAATTGCGGAGGGCTGTGATAAGCGCTGTACCTATTGTATCATACCCAAAGTACGTGGGAATTACCGGAGTGTTCCCATGGAGGTTCTGGTAAAGGAAGCGGCAGAACTGGCGGAAGGCGGGGTAAGGGAACTGATCCTGGTTGCCCAGGAAACTACCGTTTACGGGAAGGATTTGTATGGCGAAAAAAGGCTGCCCCGGCTGCTTCAGGAGCTGTGCCGGATCCCCGGGCTTTACTGGATCCGCCTTTTATACTGCTATCCGGAGGAAATTACGGATGAGCTGATCGAAACCATTAAAAACGAACCGAAAATCTGCCATTATCTGGATATGCCGATCCAGCATGCATCGGATCGGATTCTCAGACAGATGGGCAGGCGTACCAATCAGGCCGAACTGCGGGAACGCATCGGGAAACTGCGGGAGGAAATCCCGGATATCTGTCTGCGCACCACGCTTATCAGCGGCTTCCCCGGTGAAAAACAGGAAGATCACGAAGAATTATATCATTTCGTGGACGAACTGGAATTTGACAGACTTGGGGTATTTACCTATTCCCTGGAAGAAGGGACGGCTGCCGCACAGATGGAGAACCAGGTACCCCAGGAAATAAAAGAAGAACGCCAGGCGGAGCTTATGGAGCTTCAGCAGGAGATCGCTTTTGAAAAGGCGGAGAACATGAAGGGCAGGAGGCTGCCTGCCATGATTGAGGGAAAGGTGGACGGGGAGAACGCCTATGTGGCAAGAACCTACAAGGACGCGCCGAATGTGGACGGACTGCTGTTTATCAATACCTCAAGGGAGCTGATGACAGGTGATTTCGTGAATGTGTGTATTACGGGATCGTATGAATATGATTTGATAGGAGAGCTGGAAGATGAATTTACCGAATAAGCTGACAATAGTGAGAATGATAATGATAATACCCTTTGTGGTTTTTATGCTGGTTCCCATAGGAGGGGCCGGTGTGGCGAAATGGATCGCCCTGGCTTTGTTTGTAATAGCCAGCCTCACCGATTTGCTGGACGGCAAGATTGCCAGAAAATATAATCTGGTGACCACCTTCGGAAAATTCATGGATCCCCTGGCGGATAAGCTTCTTGTCTGCTCCGCGTTGATCTGTCTGGTGGAGATGGGAAAAATCCCGTCATGGATCGTCATAATCATCATCAGCAGGGAATTCATTATCAGCGGTTTCCGGCTTGTGGCGTCGGATAACGGCGTTGTTATTGCGGCAAGCTACTGGGGCAAATTTAAAACCACCTTCCAGATGGTGATGATTATCCTGATGATTGCCGATATCCAGGCACTTTCCCTGGTAACCGCCATTGTGATGTGGATTGCATTGATACTCACGGTAATTTCACTGGCAGACTATCTGGTTAAGAACAAAGATTGCCTGGCTGACCAGAAGTAAAGAAAAGAGGTTCGGTATGGTAGTAGAATTAATTTCAGTAGGGACGGAGCTTCTGCTCGGGAACATCGTTAACACTAACGCAGCGTACCTGGCGGAAAAATGTGCGGGGCTGGGTTTGTCCTGCTATTATCAGACCGTGGTGGGCGACAACCGGGAAAGGCTGGCCGGTGTGATGCGCACGGCGCTTGAGCGGTCGGATATCCTGATCCTCACAGGAGGACTGGGGCCTACGCAGGATGATTTGACCAAGGAGACGGCAGCGGATGTGTGGAACAGGGAACTGAAAATGGACGGCCATTCCCTGGAGCGGATCGAAGCTTTTTTCAAAGAGCGGAATCTGGAAATGACGGACAATAATAAGAAACAGGCTCTTGTGCCGGAGGGTGCCCTTGTAGTCGATAATGACAACGGAACGGCTCCGGGACTAATCCTTACGGAAGGGGAGAAGCGTATGATTCTGCTTCCCGGACCTCCGAATGAACTCAAGCCCATGTTTGAAAACAGGATAGCCCCCTATCTTACCGGACTGGAGAATCCGCTGGAACCGGGTATTATTTTCTCCAGGACAGTGAAAATCTGCGGAATGGGGGAAAGTAAGGTGGAAAGCCTGATCACGGATTTGGAAAATATGGAAAATCCCACAGTCGCCCCTTATGCCAAAACCGGAGAGGTTCATTTGCGGGTTACGGCCCGTGCGACAGATGAGAAAGAGGCCAAAAGAAAAGTGAAGCCGGTGGTGAAGGAACTGAAATCCCGTTTCGGCAGCGCGGTATATACCACGGAGGAAGAGGTTTCCCTGGAGGGAGCGGTGGTGGATTTGCTGCTTGCAAATGAACTTACGGTTTCCACCATTGAATCCTGCACAGGCGGAATGCTTGCCGCCAGACTGATTAACATACCTGGTGTTTCCGAGGTGTTCAAGTCCGGTTATATTACCTACTCTAATAAAGCGAAAAGGAAAATAGCCGGCGTGAAAAAAGGAACCCTGGACAAATACGGAGCGGTAAGCCCCCAGACGGCCAAGGAGATGGCGAGGGGGACGGCGCTGCTCACCAAAGCGGATGTCACTTTTTCCATAACGGGGATTGCCGGGCCGGATGGCGGAAGCCAGGAAAAGCCGGTTGGACTGGTGTATATGGGCTGCTATGTCTGCGGAACCACACAGGTCAGGGAATTCCATTTCAGCGGGAACAGGGCTAAAATAAGGGAAACGGCGGTATCCGCCGCTTTGACGATGATGAGACAGTGTATTTTGGAGTATTACAGTCAGAAGACGTTTGGAAAATAAGTGTAGGTCCTGCCCTGCAATGAGAGCTTTCGGCATGAATTCTGCCTGAGCATGGAGGAAATAGTATGTACGAGGATGAAGAATATGGTTTCTGCCCGGAATGCGGAGCACTGATGAAAAACGGTGTCTGCATAAGCTGCGGATATGACAGAAATAAAAAAGAAACGGATTCCCTTTTTAATGCGGCTGGGGAGAACGGGGAATTACCGGCGGAGGAAAGCCGGAAAGAGGGAGAGGAGGCTCCGGCAGAAGAAAGCGCATCCGGGGAGGGGCCTTTACCCGGCGAATCCCAAATCCCTGACGGGCAGGCTGTCTGCGGAGAACAAAATGCTTCCTGCAATACGCAGAATCCTTCCGGTAATTCACAGAATGTTCCCTATGGGCCGCAGAACCCTTCCAATGGGGCACAGAACTATGGGCCGCAGAATATTCCATATGGCGCACAGAATAGCCCGTACGGTTCACAGAATACATCTTATGGCCCGCAGAACACCCAATACGGGCCGCAGAACGTTCCTCCCTACGGACAGCAGGGACAGCAGAATGTGCCGCCCTACGGCCCGCAGAACGGCTCCTACGGCACACCCTATGGGCAAACGGGAGGGTACCAGGGACAGATCCCGCCTTATCCCCCTTACGGCGCTTATCCCGGCGGTCCCCAGAAACGGAATAACGGACGGACCCTGGCGGCGGTTATCATTGCAGTTATAGCGGTTCTTCTTTGTATTGTCCTGGTGCTTGTCTATGTGATCGTGCGGGGGACGGTGAAGGAAGCCGGAAGCGGCCTGTCCAATTACAAGGGAGTGTATGGCAGTGCGGAAACGGCAGAGCCGGAGAGCCGCCCGGAAGAGAACGGAGGGTATGACGAGAAGGGAGACAATTACGGCGGATATGAATCCGAACCGGAAGAAGAGGATTATATTCCCAGCCCTGCGGATGATTACTATGTCACGCTTGCCGATTCCATCCGAAATGATCTCAGCTACACCGTAGAATGGGAAGAATATGATTATGTGGATGATGAAACCGGGGCAACCACCCAGGGAAGATATCCGCAGCTGAAGGGCGGAAACATTCCTCATCTTGATGAATTAAATGAAGAAATCAAGTATGAGGCTACCTATTACAGCAATCTTTATGGGTATTACAGGCAGCAGCAGGAGGAAGAGGATCTGTATTACGCTTCCACAAGCCAGGGCTATGTGACTTATATGGATGAAGAAAAGATAAGCATCGTGCTCAGGGAGTCCTATGCCATGAATATGGAGTCCTATATTTCCCTTTATAGTATCAATATAGATTTGGTCAGCGGCGAACTTATGGACAACGGGCAGATGATCGAATATACGCCGCAGCTTGCCGAGGCATTCCGTGATCAGGATGCCTACCAGAACGGGACGGCCCAGGCGGTGGATGAAATGTCCGATGAACAGCTCCAGGACTTCTTGTCGGATTCCGATACCAATATTATTTTTTATACTCCCGTAGGCCTGGAAATCGGATTTAATTATACTACCAGCACCAGCAGCGGATGGGTCACAGCCACAATCAAGGATTACGAACGTTATATGAAAAAAATCTAGAGTGGGGCGTGCAGATTGCGGGAATGAATTTTCAAACACACGCTATTGCCGGAAAGCATGTCTGTTTGCAGGACGTGTCCGAACGGCGGTCAAAACGGTTCCGGGACAACAGTCCGGAGCCGTTTTGTTGCGATTCCCGGCCGCGCTGTTTTGCAATACAGGCGCATACACCGTACTTTTATGTGGAATTTCCTGCACGGCTGTGTTACAATCATAACAGCATATCTTGGCTGGAGGCGCTTCGTTCCCGGAGCGGCCTTGTCTGTTACATCTGCTTTGCATATCTGGCATTTCGCCTATAATTTCAAAGCAAATACAAAAAGAAGGAGGGATGCCTGTGAGGGAGTTTTATCGGACACCGGATTTTATATATTGATTGTAAAGTTGGGAATTGACAAATACGAACAGATGTTTTATTATATGAAAAGAGAACGTCTGTTCTGGAAGAGAAGGAGAAAATAATGGAAAAAGAAGAAAAGTTAAAAGCACTTGACGCCGCGTTATCACAGATAGAGAAGCAGTTCGGAAAGGGTGCCGTAATGAAGCTGGGAGATCCTTCCACACAGATGAATGTGGAGACGATACCCACAGGGTCTTTAAGCCTTGATATCGCGCTGGGCCTGGGAGGCATTCCCAGGGGAAGAATTGTTGAGATATATGGACCGGAGTCCAGTGGTAAGACTACGGTCACTTTACATATGATTGCTGAGGTACAGAAAAGGGGCGGAATTGCCGGCTTTATCGATGCGGAACATGCGCTGGATCCTGTTTATGCCAAGAATATCGGCGTGGATATTGACAACCTTTATATCTCTCAGCCGGATAACGGAGAACAGGCTCTGGAAATTACGGAGACGATGGTGCGTTCCGGCGCGATTGATGTTGTTGTAGTGGACTCCGTGGCAGCTTTGGTTCCCAAGGCCGAGATTGACGGAGATATGGGAGACAGCCATGTGGGCCTGCAGGCCAGGCTGATGTCCCAGGCCCTCAGAAAGTTGACGGCGGTAATCAGCAAGTCCAACTGTACGGTTATTTTTATCAACCAGCTGCGTGAAAAGGTGGGTATTATGTTCGGTAATCCCGAGACTACCACCGGCGGACGTGCGCTGAAGTTCTATTCCACCATCCGTCTGGACGTAAGAAGAATCGAATCCCTGAAACAGGGCGGGGAAGTGGTTGGTAACCGTACCCGTGTCAAGGTGGTTAAGAATAAGATAGCCCCTCCGTTCAAGGAAGCGGAATTCGATATCATGTTCGGTGAAGGTATCTCCAGGGTGGGTGATATCCTGGATTTGGCGGCAAATCTGAATATTGTAAACAAGAGCGGTGCCTGGTTTGCTTACGAAGGCAATAAAATCGGCCAGGGCCGGGAGAATGCAAAGAACTTCCTGAAAGAGAATACGGCCATCTGCGCGGAAATCGAGCAGAAGGTGCGCTCCTTCTATGAGCTTGACGGGAAGAAGGCAGAAGAAGAACCCGACAAGAAGGCGGGGGCAGCGAAGGACGCTGCGGATGGAAAAGCGGCAAAAGAGGGAAAAGAACCTGCAAAAGCCCAGTCCAAGGACGCGGCAAAGGCCTGAAGGGCAGAGTAAAAAATGCTTATTACAAAAACAGAACCAGTCAATAAAACAAAATATGCAGTCAGTATTGACGGAGAATTCGCCTTTGTATTGTACAAAGGCGAACTTCATAAATACGGCATTTCTGAAAACCGGGAGCTGGCACAGGATGTATTTGATGAAATTATGGAACATGTGCTTCCCAAAAGGGCTAAACTGCGCTGTATGAATCTGCTGAAGTCCAGGGAATATACCAGACAGCAGATGGAGGACAAGCTCCGCCAGGGGAAATATCCGCCGTCTGTAATAGCGGAAGCCTTAGCCTATGTGGAGTCCTTCGGATATATCGACGATGCGGCTTATGCCAGACGCTATGTGTCTGCCTATTTGGAACGCAAAAGCCGCAGATGCATGGAAGAGGAACTGCGGCGCAAAGGGATCGACAGAAACGGCATCGAAGAGGCCATGCGTATCGTTCAGGAGGAGGATGGGCTTCAGGACGAGGAAGGGATGATCAAAGAGCTGCTGAAAAAGAAGCATTATGACGCGGAGCATGCCGATTTAAAGGAGAAAAGACGGGTGCAGGCCTTTTTATACAGGAAAGGTTTTTCGCCCGATAAGATACGCAGAGCCATGAATTGTGAGGATTACGGAGCGGAAAATTCCTGGGAATAGCAGGTAATCTTGTGCAAAAGTTATGAAAATTGGTGAGAATATGCTTTTCTACTTGACATAATACCTGTTATTTATTAAAATTGAAGTGTTGTAAAATCGCTTATAAGAATGTTTGGCGTACATACATTCTATAACAGATATTCGCACAATGAAAATTTAATAAGGAGGTGCTCCTGTCTATGCTTAGTTATGTAATAGCAGTAGCGGTTACTTTGGTGATTTCTATCCCGGTTACGTTTGCAGTAACTTCTGCATATAGGAAGAAAGAAACTGAAACCAAAATCGGCAACGCCGAAGACAAGGCAAGAGAGATTATCGATGATGCGGTAAAGACCGCGGAATCCAAAAAGCGGGAAGGACTGCTGGAAGTGAAGGAAGAATCCATTCGTGCCAAAAACGAACTGGATAAGGAGATCAAGGAACGCAGAGCCGAGGTGCAGCGCTTTGAAAGAAGAGTGCAGCAGAAGGAAGAGAACGTGGACAAGAAGTCGGATGCCATCGAAAAGAAGGAATCCGTGCTGGCAGCCAGGGAAGAGGAATTAGGAAAGCAGAAGGAAGAGATCGCGAAGCTGAATGAGCAGAGAGTACAGGAACTGGAACGAATCTCAGGTTTGACCTCCGAACAGGCAAAAGATTACTTATTGAAAATTGTTGAAGATGAAGTGAAGCATGAATCGGCCGTGATGATCAAGGATATGGAGAGCAGGGCCAAAGAGGAAGCAGACAAAAAAGCCAGGGAATATGTGGTTACAGCTATTCAGAGATGTGCGGCTGACCATGTGTCGGAGGCGACTATTTCCGTGGTACAGCTTCCTAATGATGAGATGAAGGGAAGAATTATCGGACGAGAGGGAAGGAATATCAGAACCCTTGAAACCTTAACCGGCGTGGATTTAATCATTGATGATACACCGGAAGCAGTAATTTTATCCTCTTTTGATCCAATCAGAAGGGAAGTAGCAAGAATTGCGCTTGAGAAGCTTATTGTTGACGGACGTATCCATCCCGCAAGAATTGAAGAAATGGTGGAAAAGGCGCAAAAAGAAGTAGAAGTTATGATTAAAGAGGAAGGGGAATCCGCGATACTGGAAGTTGGAGTTCATGGTGTTCATCCGGAACTCGTAAAATTACTGGGCAAATTAAAGTTCAGGACAAGTTATGGACAGAACGCGTTAAAGCATTCAATAGAGGTGGCTCAGCTGTCAGGACTTTTGGCATCAGAGCTTGGTTTAGATGTGAGAATGGCCAAACGTGCCGGCTTACTGCATGATATCGGTAAAGCTGTGGATCACGAAATGGAAGGTTCCCATATTCAGCTTGGCGTGGAACTTTGTAAAAAGTATAAGGAATCCGCAACGGTTATTAATGCGGTGGAATCCCATCATGGTGATGTGGAGCCTACTACATTGATTGCATGTATTGTCCAGGCTGCAGATACGATTTCTGCGGCAAGACCGGGTGCGAGAAGAGAAACCCTGGAAACTTATACAAGCAGATTAACTCAGTTAGAAGACATTGCAAACAATTTCAAAGGTGTGGACAAATCTTTTGCTATTCAGGCAGGTAGAGAGATTCGCGTTATGGTAGTTCCTGAACAGGTATCGGATGCGGACATGATACTGATGGCACGTGATATTTCCAAAGCGATTGAAGCGGAACTGGAATATCCCGGACAGATTAAAGTTAATGTTATCAGAGAAAGCCGTGTTTCTGATTACGCAAAATAGCAATTGTAAAAGCCTTGCAGGTATTCCTGCAGGGCTTTTAAATATTGAGGATAGGAGAAAAGAGGAATGGCGGACGAATTTAAACGTTTGGACAGGGAACTGGTGTATAAAGGCTCCATTATTGATTTCTACAAGGATACCGTGCAGGTACCCAACGGCAGAGTAGTCAAATGGGATTTTATCAAGCATCAGGGGGCTGCTGCTGTTGTTCCGGTGACAGCGGATGGAAAACTTCTGCTGGTGAGACAGTATCGGAATGCCCTTGACCGGTATACTCTGGAAATCCCGGCAGGGGGCCTGAACGGGCCGGACGAACCCACAAAGGAAGCGGCGGCAAGGGAGCTGGAAGAAGAAACAGGTTATCGCGCGGGAAAGATACAGTGGCTGATTACGATCCGGACTACCGTAGCCTTCTGCAATGAGAAAATAGATATTTATGTAGCAACGGATTTAATCCCCGGAAGCCAGCATCTGGATGAAGATGAATATATTGATGTGGAAGCTTACACGGTTGATGAATTATGTGAAAAAATATTTGCAGGAGAAATCGAAGACTCCAAAACCATTTCTGCGATTATGAGTTACCGTGCCAAATACAGGAAGTAGCAGTTGATCCCTTGTAACAGTAACAGTTCAGGCAGGCCTGCGCATTTACTGCGCAGACCGTAAGAAAACGGGGCAGCAGGAAGTATCCGGCCTGTCGTGAAGCGATTTAATTGGGCGGATGCGGCCCCTTTGCATGCATGTGCGCTTGGTACGGTGCATATATTGAAAAAAGCAGGCAAAGGGGATTTTTTGTATGGAAAGAGGCGGTTTGGCCGAGACAAAGTTGAATGGACGTATCCTGGCTCTCTTTATAGCCGGTTTTTTAGCAGGACTTGCTCTTATTTATGTGGGGCAGGAAAGCCTTGTGGGAAACGCGGATTTTCTGGACAGCTTCAGTGTGGGACGTATGGGAGTACTGGATATAGATAAGCCCATGTTGTTTTTTTACAGTATGAAAGAGCGGTTTTCACCGGCAATACTGCTGATTGCCCTTACCCTTGCGGGAGTGGGAAGCATTGCGGTAAGTGTGTATCTGATCTGGGCCGGGTTCTGTGCGGGCACCATCTTGTCCGTTCTGTCCATACGGTATGGGATACGGGGCATTCTTATTTTTACAGGAGGGATTTTCCCGCAGATACTGCTTCTGGCTCCGGCATACCTTCTTCTGTTCCGGTGGTGCCAGGGGTTCCAGGAACGAATGCGGACCGCACGCTATCCGGGGAACGCAGCAGGGAAGCATGCAGGTTTGTCCGCCGTGCGGGCGGGGACTCTTATTTTTATTTTAGGAATGCTCCTTACCGGGTGTCTGGTGGAAAGTTATGTAAATCCTATCTTTCTCCAAAAAATTTTCCACTTTTTTTAGGAAGGGCTTACCACATATTGTGATGACAAAATATCGATTACCGATATCTAGTGCCTGAGGCAAAATGAACAGGAAAATCCCGTAAAATCAGGGAAAATGCGCATTGCTTTTCTTCGAAAAACTGATTATAATATTTTTTACATATTCTTTTGGTTTACATAAACATTTTTCGGGAAGGCATTGGGGCATGGAAAACGAGATACGGGATTTTATATCATATCTGCATGAGGAGAAAAAAACTTCAGTTAATACGGAACTGTCTTATAAGCGGGATTTGCAGAAGCTGCAGGCATTTCTCCGAAACCAGGGAATTGAGGAGGCTGGAAGAATAACGGAAACTTCCCTGAATTCTTATGTGCTATACCTGGAAAAGAATCAGTTTGCACCGGCTACTGTATCCCGCCACATTGCGGCCGTAAAGGCTTTTTTTCATTTTATGCTTAGAAAAGGGATGGTTTCCGAGGATATGTCGGAGCATTTGAAGGCTCCCAGGATAGAGAAAAAGGTGCCGGAAGTGCTCACTGTGGATGAAGCTGTCCGGCTGCTGGAGCAGCCCGGTAACAATTCCCCGAAGGATATCCGGGATAAAGCCATGCTGGAGCTTCTGTATGCTACGGGAATCCGGGTTTCGGAGTTGATTTCTCTGCGCAGTTCGGATCTGAATCTCCGTCTGGGATATATTATCTGCAGAGACGGTGTTAAGGAAAGGGCGGTGCCTTTTGGAAACAAGGCAAAAGAGGCGCTGGCCTGTTATTTGAAGGGAGCCAGGGATCAGCTGACCAAAGGGGCCGCCGTCGATACTCTTTTTGTAAACTGCGCGGGAAAGCCCATGAGCCGTCAGGGTTTTTGGAAGCTGATTAAGATATATGCGCAGAAGGCAGGAATTGAAGCGGATATTACACCACATACTCTCCGCCATTCCTTTGCCGCCCATTTGGTGCAAAACGGTGCGGATTTACACAGTGTCCAGGAAATGATGGGGCACTCCGACATTTCTTCCACACAGGTGTATGCCGGCCGTAACGGGGTACAGCTGAGGACCGTATACCAAAGGACACATCCAAGAAGTTAAGTTCCTAAACAAAGAGGATTCCCTCTCTGCTTGTTCCTGCGCTAAGAAAGCGCTAAATATAAAAACGGGCTGCCTTTTTTCTGTTTTTATAATGCATAATTATGCTATAATCATAGAAGATAAGCATTTCTTGTATATCCGGTAACCTCAAATGAAGTTGGCTTCCCGGCCAATGGCAAAGCAGAAAGGCAGAGTATATTTGAAGTTTTTTCGTAAAATCCTCCATGAAAAGTTAAAAGAAACAGTTAAGGCCGTATTACCTGTAATCGTTATTGTATTGCTCTTATGTTTTACAATTGCACCGGTGTCACCGGGAATCTTAATGGCTTTCCTTGTCGGGGCAGTGCTGCTCATTGCGGGGATGGTCTTTTTTACCATGGGCGTGGATATGGCAATGACGCCAATGGGGGAACGGGTGGGAACCTGTATGACACAGTCCAAAAAGCTGTGGGTCATTGTGCCGATGAGTTTTATTCTTGGTTTTATTATTACCATATCCGAACCGGATCTCCAGGTTCTGGCGGAACAGGTGCCCTCCATTCCCAACGCGATACTGATTCTGTCGGTTGCCTGCGGTGTGGGAGTATTCCTGATCGTGGCATTGCTGCGTATGCTTTTTAGCATAGCGCTTCCTCCGTTGCTGGTATTCTTTTATGGCCTGATATTTATTCTGACGTTTTTTGTCCCCAGGGATTTCCTGGCTGTAGCGTTTGATTCCGGCGGTGTTACGACAGGACCTATGACGGTTCCTTTTATCATGGCTATGGGTATTGGTATTTCCTCTATACGAAGTGACCGCCATGCTTCGGACGACAGCTTCGGCCTGGTAGCCCTCTGTTCCATCGGACCGATTTTGGCTGTGATGCTGCTGGGGATGATTTATCGTCCTTCCGGCGGGGATTATGTACCTGTGGAAATCCCGGAAATAGCAGATTCTGTGGAATTATGGAAGTATTTCCTGGGAGGTTTTCCCGATTATCTGAAGGAAATGGCAATTTCCCTTTTGCCGATAGTCCTGTTCTTTTTCCTGTTTCAGATCATATTTAAACTGGTGCCGGGAAAAAGCCTGATTAAAATAGGGGTAGGCCTCGTTTATACATATGTGGGGCTTGTGCTGTTCCTGACCGGGGTGAATGTTGGCTTTATGCCTGCAGGTAATTATCTGGGGCAGGTAATCGCAGGGCTTCCCTACCGTTGGATCATTGTCCCCATAGGCATGCTTATCGGCTATTTCGTTGTCCGGGCGGAGCCTGCGGTTTTTGTCCTTACCAAACAGGTGGAGGAAATAACGGACGGGGCCATTTCTTCGGGGGCTATGGGGCTGAGCCTGTCCGTAGGTGTCTCCATTTCCCTGGGGCTGGCCATGATCCGGGTCCTTACTGGAATTTCAATTCTTTGGTTTATTGTTCCCGGTTATTTTATAGCGCTGGGCTTGTCCTTCTTTGTCCCCAAAATATTCACGGCGATTGCCTTTGACTCCGGCGGCGTTGCTTCCGGCCCGATGACAGCTACCTTTCTTCTGCCTTTTGCGATGGGCGCATGTCTGGCGGTGGGAGGAGATATTATCGCGGATGCTTTCGGCGTAGTGGCCATGGTAGCCATGACTCCTCTTATAACGATACAGATACTGGGTCTGGTTTTCCAATTGCGTGCAAGGAAAGCGGAAAGCGAGGAAGCACAGCTTGCTTCCATACCTGCTGAAGAAGCGGCATGGGGCGATTATGATATCATCGATTTGTAGGAGAAACGTATATGAGCAGAATCTATTGGATGGTGACTATCACCGGACGTGACCAGGGAGAACGGTTCTCTTCCATGTATAAGACGGAGAAGCTTCCCGTCATTTTGGTCACCCTGGGGAAAGGAACGGCCAGCAGCGAGGTATTGGATTATCTGGGGCTGGAAGAAAGCGACAAAATAGTCCTATTTACCGCGGTTACCGGAGAAGTCTGGAAACAGGTTAAAAAAGGAATGGAGACAAAGCTGAATATTGATGTGCCCGGCACGGGTATTTCATTTATTGTACCTGTGAGCAGTATGGGGGGCAGAAAGACGCTCCAGTTCCTTTTGGCGGGACAGGAGTTTGAAAAGGAGGAGGAAGCGGTATTGAAGGAAACGGAATATGAACTTATTATTGTGGTTTCCAATTTCGGATATACGAACATGATCATGGATGCGGCCAGGGAAGCCGGGGCAGGCGGGGGAACCGTCATACATGCCAAGGGCACCGGAATGGAGAAAGCAGAGAAATTCCTGGGCGTCTCCCTTGCTGCGGAAAAGGAAATCATATTTATCGTAGCGAGAACGGAGAAAAAGACAGAGATCATGAAAGCGGTGATGGAAAATGCCGGCCTGGAAAGTAAGGCAAAGTCCATTGTGTTTTCCTTACCGGTGGCGGATACGGCGGGCCTGCGTATTTCCGAAGAATGGGAAGGGTAGAAAAATATATGGGCTGAAAAAAATCTGCCGGTTTTCACCGGCAGATTTTTTTATTCATATTCGGCAATATCGCAGATAAGCTTCTCCGAATCCTCCCAGGAAAGACAGGGATCCGTGATGGATTTACCATAGATACCTCCGCCTACTTTCTGGCAGCCTTCTTCAATATAGCTTTCCACCATAACTCCTTTTACAAGCGAGTGGATATCCTTATTCAGCTTGCGGCTGTGCATGACTTCCTTGACAATACGGATCTGCTGGTCATGCTTTTTATCGGAATTGCTGTGGTTGGCATCGATGATGCAGGCCGGGTTTTTCAGATCCCTTTCGTTGTAAAGAGTGAGAAGCGTGTTTAAATCTTCATAATGATAGTTGGGAATGTTTCGTCCATGCTTGTTGGTGGCTCCGCGAAGCACGGTATGGGCCAGCTCATTTCCTGTGGTGTTGACCTCCCATCCGCGGTAGATGAAGGAGTGGGCATGCTGGGCGGCGTGTACGGAGTTCAGCATAACGGAAAAATCGCCGCTGGTGGGATTTTTCATGCCTGCGGGTACATCAAAGCCGCTGACGGTGAGGCGGTGCTGTTGATCCTCAACGGATCGTGCACCGATAGCAACATAAGAAAGAATGTCGGACAGGTAGCGCCAGTTTTCCGGATAAAGCATTTCATCCGCCGCCGTGAGGCCGGATTCTTCGATAGCCCGGATGTGCATTTTACGCATCGCTATCAGTCCCTGAAGGAAATCCGGTTTCTTTTCCGGATCCGGCTGGTGAACGATACCTTTATAACCTTCCCCCGTGGTACGAGGTTTGTTTGTATAGATTCTCGGAATCAGAATCAGCTTGTCCTTAACCGCTTCATTCATACGGGCAAGCCTCGATATGTAGTCGCATACGGCATCTTCGTTATCGGCGGAGCAGGGGCCGATGATAACCAGAAACTTACTGCTTTTTCCGGTGATGACATCCCGGATCTCCTGATCTCTTTCTTTTTTTAGCCGGATAAGCTTTTCCGGCATGGGATATTCTTTCCTGATTTCATCTGGGGTGGGTAATTTTCTTATGAATTCGAAACTCATGACGCATTTTCTCCTGTCTGTAAAATAGAAACCGAGCAGGCCGGAAACAGGCCTGCCGGGCAGCTTTCAGTAGGAACAGCCGTTGCCGGAGGACCGGTGTGGCTGTTCGCGTACATTATAATATAGAAAAACGTAAAGTGCAAGTACCAAGGCTTATCCGGGCAGAAGATACTGCCGGAGGGGCAAAAGGCAGCAGATGGTGGTGTAGAGCTGGCTTAACAGCATCCCGGCCAGATAACCCTTGATGCCGTAAAGCGGGATCGCCTGGAATACGAAAACAAGGCGCAGCATCAGGCTGGTCAGGCTTAAGAAAAAAGAATAGCTGGTTTTTCCGAGGCCATGCAGGATGCTTGTTAAGGTGGTATTCAGGTAGAGGAATGGGCACATAAAGCTGAGTATGATAATAAAATGACCGGCCATTTCGCTGTTATACAGCATAAGCCCCACGGTTTTTCCCACAGCCAGGAAACCGATACAGCAGACGCAGCCGAGAAGCAGGCAGTAGCCCAGGCATTTGCGCACGGCCTGGCGGATGGCGTTTTGGTTGTTGACGGCATCCGCTTCGGAAATAGCGGGCATGAGGAGGACGGAAACGGAATTGGTCAGGGTGCCGGGAAAATAAATAAGCGGCAGAGCCATTCCGGTAAGCACGCCGTAAACACTGAGAGAATCGCTGACCGTATGGCCGTAAACCTGCAGCTTGGCGGGAATACAGGCAGCTTCAATGGCCTGCAGCAGATTCAGGCATAACCGGTTGGCGCTTAAAGGGGCGGCAAACCCGATGATCTGCCGGCTCAGTTTTCCATATACCAGTGCAAGCCGTGCGGGACTTGTTCCGGAGGCCTTGCGGTATATGGTGCCGGAGGGAAGGCGGCCGGCAGGATAGGCTTTCCTGATAAAATGCAGGTAAGCAGCGGGAAGGGCGAGAAGCATGGAGGAAAGCTCCCCGATGGCAAGCCCGGCAGCGGCAACAGCTATGGTAGGCTCTTTTCCCTGCGCCAGGCACCAGGAAGCAATTATGTATACGCTTCCCACCCGGAAAATTTGCTCTGTTAACTGGGTTGCGGCAGGAACCGCGGTTTTCCTCACTCCGTAGAAATAACCGTTGACACAGGAATGGACGGAGGCGAAGGGAAAGGACAGTGCTGCTATCCGTAAAAGAGGGGCGCAGCGTGGTTCAAAAAGAAGGTAGGAGGCGATAAAGTCGGAAAAATGATAAACACCGATTAAACAGCCCATGGATAATATAAGAGAGAATGCAAATCCTACTAGCAAAATGCGTAAAGATGCTTTATAATCATGAGTGGCTGTTTCTCCTGCCACGAATTTAGAGATAGCATTTTGCAGTCCGGCTGCTGAAAGAGAAAAAACAAGAGCCATTACCGGCCCAATCAGCTGATAGATTCCCATATTTTCTTCGCCGAACAGCCGGGAGAGAAAAATCCGGTAAAAGAAACCGATAAGGCGGCTGGCAAGTCCTGTTACTGTCAGGATAATCGTTCCGGTGATCAGGGTATTTTTTTTGATGCGCATGCGGCTCCAATCTGTAGGCAATAGCTCTTTTGGTAAATATATGCAGGAGAGCCTGTTGACAGAACGCAGGTGCGGTGTTATATTAACCATAGAATACGAAGTGGTTTACTAGGAATTGGAAAAACCGGTAACCCTGGAAATACAGAAAAAGCATGAAGACATGCAGTCAGGAGAGTTATATATGAATCAGTTAATTTATTTGGATAATGCGGCAACAACGAAAACCGCCCCGGAAGTGGTACAGGCTATGCTGCCTTTCTTTTCCGAACATTATGGGAATCCCAGCAGCATTTATTCCCTTGGAACGGAAAGTAAAAAAGCGGTAAGCCAGGTGAGGGAGACTATTGCCGGAACACTGGGAGCCGCCAATAATGAGATTTATTTTACCGGAGGCGGATCGGAGGCGGATAACTGGGCGCTGAAAGCTACGGCAGAAGCCTATGAAGCAAAGGGCAGACATATTATCACATCTGCGATTGAGCATCATGCGGTTCTTCATACATGCGCATATCTGGAAAAAAAGGGGTACGAGGTCACTTATGTAAATGTGGACGAAAATGGTATAGTAAAGCTGGATGAGCTTGAGAAAGCAATCCGTCCGGACACCATCCTGATTTCCATAATGTATGCCAACAATGAAATCGGGACGATTCAGCCGATTAAGGAAATCGGGGAAATTGCAAAGAAGCATGATGTCCTGTTCCATACGGATGCTGTGCAGGCCTACGGGCAGCTGCCGATTAATGTGGATGAGTGCCATATTGATATGCTCAGCGCCAGCGGCCATAAGCTGAACGGACCGAAGGGGATAGGGTTTTTGTATATCCGTAAGGGAATTAAGATACGTTCCTTTGTTCATGGGGGACAGCAGGAAAGAGGAAGAAGGGCCGGCACTGAAAATGTGCCCGGGATTGTGGGGCTTGGCGCCGCTGTGGAAAGAGCCTTTGCCATGATGGAGGAAAAGACGGCAAAGGAACGGGAACTGCAGGATTACCTTATTGGCCGTATCGAAGCCGAAATCCCTTATTGCCGCCTGAACGGAGACCGGCATAAGAGACTGCCTAATAATGTGAATTTCAGCTTCCGCTTCGTGGAAGGGGAATCCCTGCTGATTATGCTGGATATGAAAGGGATATGTGCCTCCAGCGGATCCGCATGTACTTCCGGCTCCCTGGATCCTTCCCATGTGCTCCTTGCCATAGGGCTTCCTCACGAAATCGCCCATGGTTCCCTGCGTATGTCCATGAATGAGGAAAATACAAAGGAAGAGCTGGATATTACGGTGGAAGCGATGAAAGAAATTATTACCAAGCTTCGGAACATGTCCCCTCTTTACGAGGATTTTATCAAAAAGCAGAATAAATAAGAAAGACGGCGGTTCCGGCCGCTATGATACGGAAAGGAAGAAATATGTACAGCGAAAAAGTAATGGATCATTTTGAGCATCCCCGTAATGTGGGGGAAATAGAGAATGCGAGCGGTGTGGGCACTGTAGGGAATGCCAAATGCGGCGATATCATGAGAATATATCTGGATATTGATGAGAACGGGATTATCCGGGATGTGAAGTTCAAAACCTTTGGCTGCGGAGCCGCCGTTGCGACCAGCAGTATGGCAACCGAGCTGGTAAAGGGAAAGAGTGTGAGGGAAGCCATGGAGGTTACCAATAAAGCGGTTATGGAAGCGCTTGACGGCCTGCCTCCGGTAAAGGTACATTGCTCTCTTCTGGCGGAAGAAGCTATCCATGCGGCCCTGTGGGACTATGCGCAGAAAAACGGCATCAGCATTGAGGGCCTGGAGAAGCCGAAGTCCGATATTCATGAAGGTGAAGAAGAAGCAGAGGAAGAATACTAAAATATGGGCAAAAAAGTAGTGGTGGGCATGTCCGGAGGAGTGGATTCCTCCGTGGCGGCCCTTTTGCTGAAGGAACAGGGCTATGATGTCATTGGCGTCACCATGCAGATTTGGCAGGATGAGGCGGAGGAGATCCGGGAAGAGAACGGGGGCTGCTGCGGATTGAGCGCGGTGGACGATGCACGGAGAGTGGCCCAGAAGCTGGATATCCCTTATTATGTGATGAATTTCAAAAAGGAATTCCAGGCGAATGTCATCGATTACTTTGTGAGGGAATATGTCAGGGGAAGAACACCGAATCCCTGTATTGCCTGCAACCGGTATGTAAAATGGGAATCCCTTCTTGCCAAGAGCCTGGGGCTGGGGGCCGATTATATTGCAACCGGGCACTATGCAAGGATCGAACAGCTTCCGGGAGGAAGGTTTGCCATCCGTAATTCCGTGACGGCGGCCAAGGATCAGACATATGCCCTGTATAATCTTACACAGAATCAGCTTGCCCATACGCTGATGCCGGTGGGCGCTTATACCAAAGAGGAAATCCGCCGAATGGCAGAGGAGGCGGAGCTGCCGGTGGCACATAAAAAGGACAGCCAGGAGATCTGTTTTATACCGGATCATGATTATGCCGCTTTTATTGCGCGGGAAAGCCGGACAGAGGTGCCCGGCCCAGGGAATTTTGTTACCGCTGAAGGCGTAATCCTCGGCAGACATAAAGGAATTACCCACTATACGGTGGGACAGAGGAAGGGGCTGGACCTTTCCCTGGGACATCCGGTTTTTGTGATCGCAATCCGTCCGGAAACCAATGAAGTGGTTATCGGAGAGAACCAGGATGTGTTTACACAACATCTGACATGCAGTAAGCTTAACTTTATGGCGGTACCGGATTTGACGGAACCGGTTCGGGTAAAAACAAAAATACGTTATGCCCATCAGGGAGCTTTCTGTCTGGTTGAAAAAATCGGGGATGACAGGGTGAAATGTACCTTCGATGAGCCGGTCCGTGCGGTTACTCCGGGACAGGCCGCAGTGTTTTACGACGGCGAGTATGTGCTGGGCGGAGGAACAATCGAATAAGCATACAGGAAAAGAGGCCGTTTGGTACCTCTTTTCTTTTTTGTGCATAACTATAAATAAAGGTAAAAAAGGAAAGAATAAATTGGAGTCAAAATTTAATCAGTTATACGGAATGAGGCAGCGTCCTGCCTTTATGTCATTTACCGGTGTGATCACCCATATGGAAGTGGCGGGAGGAGACCGGGGCCGCTACGATGCCTGCGACCAGATGATCACAGTGGAAAATGAGGCAGGGAATACCGTGAATTTCTTTGTCAGCGCCGATACCTTTGTGGTGGACTACGCCACCATGTATGAAAGCATGCCGGTAACCGTGTTCTATAACGGAAACGCGGCAGCTCCCTTAATTTACCCGCCTCAGTATGTGGCGGCGGTGGTTGCGCCGCAGCAGGAAGGGCAGATGGTATTTGTAGGTTATTTCAACAATCTGCTCATGAGCAGCGATCAGAGCCTGAAGCTGAACCTCGCCCCTACGACCCAGGTGGTGACTACAAATAACCAGACCTTTATGGGAAATCCCGGAAACCATACTCTGGTAGTGCTTTACAGCCAGACGACCAGAAGCATACCGGCACAGACCACCCCTGAAAAAATTATCGTGCTCTGCGGACAATAAAAACATAAGAACGGGCAGCGTACAGCCATGCCGGTATCCGATAGGGAAATGGAACCGGCATGGGGTACGCTGTTTTTTTGTATGCCCTGATATCCTTCAGGGAGGAATGCAGCCGTTTGTTGCCTCAAAAGTATACAAGGAATAAAATTCCTTGCCTGTTACGCTGGGGAATAGAGTATAATAAGGGAATGAGGTGATAAAATGGAAAAAAGCAAAGCAATTCCCCCGGGATATATGACTGTCGGCCAGGTTGCCGGGAAAACCGGCGTAACCGTGCGCACCCTGCAGTATTATGATAAAATGGAACTGCTGTCCCCGTCGGCAGAAAGCGAAGGCGGACGGAGGCTTTATACGGACAAAGATGTGGTCAGGCTTCACCAGATTCTGTCCATGAAATCTCTCGGTTTCTCACTGGATGATATTAAGAACCGCCTGATACCTCTTGACACCCCTGAGGATGTGGCAGAGGCTCTTTCCGAACAGGCTGCCGCGCTGCGGGAAAAAATAGATAAGCTTACCGGTTCCCTGGAAGCCATTGAAGCGCTGAAAGAGGAAGTGCTTATGATGAATGCGGTTGACTTCGGTAAATACGCCGATATCGTGGTGAATCTGCAGATGAAGAATGAATACTACTGGCTGATAAAGAATTTTGATAACAGGACACTGGATCATTTCCGCAGCCGGTTTGATAAAGACAGCGGAAGGGCCATGCTGGAAACCTTCACCTCCCTGCAGGAGGAGGCGGTACGGCTTCAGAGGGAAGGGGTATCTCCGGAAAGTGGGAAAGGGCAGCGCCTTGCGAAGGCATATTGGGAGATGGTCACCGCGTTTACGGACGGGGATATGAGCATGCTTTCCAATCTTATGGAAGCTGAAACCTTTGAAGATCCGAAGGGAAGATGGAAAGAAAAACAGGCGGTGGTGCATTCTTTCATTGAACCGGCCCTGGAAGCCTATTTTACAAAAACGGGATATGACCCGTTCGCGGGAGGGCATACGAACGCCTGCCATACGGACTGACGGGCCGGTAAACGAAGGTAAGCTATAGCTTTATGAACGAAGGGGTCCTTTTGCTGAACACCGTGTAATAGGAAAATCCGCAGTCTTTCAGCAGTGTTTCCGCCCGGCCGAATTCCCGGCAGATATCCTCCGGACGGTGGGCATCGGATCCTACCGTTACGGTTTCTCCGCCCTTTTCCCGGTAACGTTCCAGAACCTTCCGGCAGGGATGAAGC
This sequence comes from Lachnospiraceae bacterium, assembly GCA_022845955.1. GTDB lineage: Bacteria > Bacillota > Clostridia > Lachnospirales > Lachnospiraceae > Eisenbergiella. The sequence continues at coordinate 3,952,629 of AP025576.1, read as the reverse complement.
TCCTTTAAGCCATACCGCAGCCCTCCCGTATTGATTTCCATGCCGATTCCGTTTTCCAGCAGAAGATCCAGTATCCGTTCGAACAAGTCCTGATATTTTTCATAAGTATAATTCTTATCCTTGCCCGGGCCATAGCGGACCACATAGTCCAGATGGCCGTATATGTCAAAGTCATGGAAGGCCTCCAGGTTTTCGATAATCGAAGAGAAGTATTCCCTGTAGGCTTCTTCCTCCGTCCGTCCTTCATAAAAGAGAGCATCATAAGGGTCCCTGCCCTTGCATAAGTGGGAGGACCCGATAATGAAATCAAAGTCGAAAGCGTTCGTATAAGCGCTCTGCAGCCCGGTCAGATAAGCCTGCAGCCCCAGCTCTATGCCGAAGGAAACCTGGATTTCTTTCCGGTATTCCGCCTTATATTTCAATAAGTCATACAGATAAGAATCCGTATTCACTTCAAAAAATCCTGCGGGGGTATCCGTGGAAACGGGAAAATCAAAGTCCATATGCTCCGTGAAGCACATCTGGGAAAGCCCCAGGGAAATCCCTTTACGTATCATTTCTTCCATGGGGGCTTGGGAGTCGCCGGAATAAGAAGAATGTAAATGAAAATCTGCTTTGATAGCCATGTCTGCCGCCTTTCTGCACTGTTGTTTTTTATCTGTCTGTCCGATTAAACAAAAGTATAGCGTATGAGACAGGAAAAGGCAAAGAAAAAAAAAGGGCATTTACAGGCACCGGATGCCCAAACGCGAGAAAGAACCGGGGAACCGTCCGGACAGGTCGGAATGGCTGCCATTTATAAACTTTCTGTAAAATAAGGCGTTATTTCCAATATTTTTTTATTTTCGGCTTGATATTTTTATGCAAATTAGGTAAAATGAGTTTGCTGATAAAATTTTGTCAAGCTATGGGGACAAGCCCGGATAAGCTTCTGGTGTGTCCGGAGTAAGGACTTGCGTTGTGCGCGGGTCCGTTTGCTACGCTTGGCAAAATAATATATTAAATCATTTTTAGGAGGAATTAAAAATGGCAGTAAAAGTAGCAATTAATGGTTTTGGCCGTATCGGACGTCTTGCTTTCAGACAGATGTTCGGAGCAGAAGGATTTGAAATCGTAGCAATCAATGATTTAACATCTCCCGAGATGCTGGCTCACTTACTGAAATATGACTCAACTCAGGGCAGATATGAACTGGGCGACAAAGTATCTTACGGTGAAGATTCCATCACAGTTGACGGAAAAGAAATCAAAATCTATGCAAAGGCTAACGCTGCAGAGCTTCCCTGGGGAGAAATCGGTGTGGACGTAGTTCTGGAATGTACCGGATTCTATACCTCCAAAGCAAAAGCTCAGGCACATATCGATGCCGGCGCTAAGCACGTTATCATTTCCGCTCCTGCCGGAAACGATCTGCCTACCATCGTTTACAATGTAAACCATGAGACTCTGAGCAAAGATGATCACATCATCTCCGCTGCTTCCTGTACAACAAACTGCCTGGCTCCTATGGCAAAAGCTCTCAACGATGCTTTCCCTATCCAGAGTGGTATTATGTGCACGATCCATGCTTACACAGGCGATCAGATGACTCTGGATGGTCCTCAGAGAAAGGGCGACAAGAGAAGAAGCCGTGCAGCAGCAGTGAATATCGTTCCCAACAGCACAGGTGCTGCCAAGGCTATCGGCCTGGTAATCCCTGAACTGAACGGCAAGCTGATCGGTTCCGCTCAGCGTGTTCCTACCCCTACAGGATCCACAACCATCCTGACAGCTGTAGTAAAAGGACAGCCTACCAAAGAAGCTATCAATGAGGCTATGAAGGCAGCTGCTAATGAGTCCTTTGGCTACAATACAGACGAAATCGTATCCAGCGATGTTATCGGAATGAGATATGGTTCCCTGTTTGATGCTACGCAGACCATGGTTCTTCCTATTGACGAGAATACATCTGAAGTACAGGTTATTTCCTGGTACGACAATGAGAATTCCTACACAAGCCAGATGGTTCGTACAATCAAACACTTTGGCAAACTGCTGAACGCTTAATTTTCATACGCAGTCAGCTGTGTAAAGGCATAGGCTCATAAAGGGTCCGGTCTGATGAGGGCCGGGCCCTTTTTTCTCATGATAAGCGGGGGCAGGATTGTCCAAAAAACGTTCCCTGCAGATTCACCGAGTCTGGATAGTAATAAATAAGGAGGTTTTATACCATGTCATTAAATAAAAAATCCGTTGATGATATCAACGTAAAAGGCAAACGCGTCCTTTGCAGATGCGATTTCAACGTTCCACTTAAAGAAGGCAAAATCACAGATGAAAACCGTCTGGTTGCCGCTCTGCCTACCATCAAAAAACTGATTGCGGACGGCGGAAAAGTTATCCTTTGCTCCCATCTGGGAAAGCCTAAGGGAGAGCCAAAACCGGAGCTGTCCTTAGCGCCTGTTGCAGCACGCCTTTCCGAGCTGCTCGGACAGGAAGTGAAATTCGCTGCGGATCCTGAAGTGGTAGGCCCTAACGCAAAAGCTGCTGTGGAAGCCATGAAGGACGGCGATGTAATCCTTCTTGAAAACACCCGTTACAGGGCAGAAGAGACAAAGAACGGCGAAGCGTTCTCCAAAGAACTGGCTTCTCTGTGCGATGTTTTTGTAAACGATGCATTTGGTACCGCCCACAGGGCACACTGTTCCAATGTAGGTGTGGCACAGCTGGCTGATACCGCAGTCGTTGGCTATCTGATGCAGAAGGAAATCGACTTCCTCGGAAATGCGGTAGAGGCTCCTGTAAGACCTTTCGTAGCGATTCTGGGCGGAGCCAAAGTTGCTGATAAGCTGAATGTTATCTCCAACCTGCTTGAAAAATGTGACACCCTGATTATCGGCGGCGGTATGGCGTTCACCTTCCTGAAAGCAAAAGGCTATGAAATCGGCGCATCCCTGGTGGATGATGAGAAGATTGAATACTGCAAAGAAATGATGGAGAAAGCGGAAAAGCTGGGCAAGAGCCTTCTTCTTCCCGTGGATGCTGTCGTTGCAAAATCCTTCCCCAGCCCTATCGATGCCCAAATCGATGTGGAAGTGTTTGCAGCAGATTCCATTCCCGCGGATATGATGGGACTGGATATCGGACCTAAGACAGCAGACGCTTATGCAGAGGCTGTTAAAACCGCAAAGACTGTTGTCTGGAACGGACCTATGGGTGTTTTTGAGAACCCTGTGCTCGCAAAAGGAACGATTGCAGTTGCTAAAGCGCTGGCTGAAACAGATGCAACCACAATCATCGGCGGCGGTGACTCCGCAGCAGCCGTTAACCAGTTGGGCTATGGCGATAAGATGAGCCACATCTCCACCGGCGGCGGCGCATCTCTGGAATTCCTGGAAGGCAAAGAGCTTCCTGGTGTTGCAGCAGCAAATGATAAATAATAAATGTTAAGGAGACCATAATCATGGCAAGAAAGAAAATTATTGCCGGCAACTGGAAGATGAACATGACTCCCAGCCAGGCCGTTGAATTAATCAATACCTTAAAGCCCCTTGTGGCTACGGAAGATGCGGACGTTGTCTTCTGTGTACCCGCTATCGATATCATTCCGGCTATCGAAGCTGCCAAGGGAAGCAACATTGAAATTGGCGCTGAAAACATGTATTACGAAGAGAAGGGTGCATATACCGGAGAAATCGCTCCTGATATGCTCACTGACGCAGGTGTAAAATATGTTATCATCGGCCATTCCGAAAGAAGAGAGTATTTTGCGGAGACCAACGAGACCGTTAATAAAAAGGTTCTCAAGGCATTTGCGCATGGTATTACCCCTATTGTATGCTGCGGTGAGTCCCTTACACAGAGAGAGCAGGGAATTACCATTGACTGGATCCGTCAGCAGATTAAGATCGCTTTCCTGGGTGTAAGTGCAGAGCAGGCTAAGACTGCAGTTATCGCTTACGAACCTATCTGGGCTATCGGAACAGGCAAGACGGCGACCACAGAACAGGCACAGGAGGTTTGTGCTGCCATCCGTGTCTGCATCGGTGAGATGTATGATGAAGCGACCGCGGAAGCCATCCGTATCCAGTACGGCGGATCTGTTAATGCAGCGACTGCAGCAGAACTGTTCGCTCAGCCTGACATCGACGGAGGTCTTGTCGGCGGTGCTGCCCTGAAGCCTGACTTCGGAAAGATTGTAAATTATAAATAACAGCAGCTTTGTAAGTCAATAGCCGCTGAAAGCTTAACCCGTTTTCTTCCGTGTACCGTTAGGGAAGAAAACGGGTTTTGTTGAATAAACAGGCGGCCTGCGTTATAGATTCCTGGTGACAGAGTATTGATTGATATATCTTATCATCTAATGATATTGCAGCAAATGGTTTTCTGTGGTAATCTGTATCATGAAGTTAGTTAAAACTAACTATAGCCTGACATGTACTAAAAGGAGATTGTTTTCCGGCGTATGGATGGACGCCGGAAGATAATTTTCCGGATCCCGGAGGAAGGAACATATGCCTGTAGAAGAAATTACGCAGTATTTACGGACCAATGGGCAGAGCTGTCAAAAGGCGTTACATATGCAGCTGGCAATCCATTGTGCACCGTTTTTAAAAGGAATCAAGGAAAGTGCTGTCGTCAGCCTTCCAAGAGAGCAGTCCGTTGCCTTTTCCGGCCTGGCAGCCCGGGCTGGTCTGAACTGGTATTTTTTGCTCCATGAGGATGGAAAGGATATGGTATTTATTTACCGAAGAAAGGAATTGGAGAGATTTCTGCAAAAAGAGGATGTTTCAGCATTCCTGAAAAAAAGAGGATATCTGCAGAGCGGTAAGACTCATCCGTTTCCTATCTGTCAGATTCTGTCCGAACTTTCCGAAAGAGTGGAGTCTTATTACAGGACAAAAGAAAACTTTCCTCATGAGATAGGTGTGCTTCTCGGATATCCGACGGAGGATGTGGAAGGCTTTATTGCTAATGAAGGCAGGAATTGTCTGCTCACAGGCTATTGGAAGGTATACAAGAATGAGCGGCGGGCAAAACAGATATTTGCCGCCTTCGACGAAGCCAGGGAAGTGACTGTACGGGAAGTATTGGAAGGAAAAGAGCTTTTGCAGTTATGCACATCCATATAAAACAGCTGGATTAAAGGAGGAATAGAAAAATGGCACAGGTATCAATTGTATACTGGAGTGGTACGGGAAACACGGAATTGATGGCGCAAATGGTCGCGGAAGGCGTGAGGGAGGCCGGACAGGATGCTGTCGTATGCAGTGTGGAAGCGGCAAGTGCAGCTGATTTGAAGAAAGAAAAGGCGTTTGCACTGGGCTGCCCTTCCATGGGAGCGGAACAGTTGGAAGAAACATTGATGGAACCGTTTATGTGTGAACTGGATGGTGCAATAGGCGGCCGGCAGATAGGCTTGTTCGGTTCTTATGGCTGGGGCGGCGGAGAATGGATGAGAGACTGGGAAGAAAGAGTCAAGAATTCCGGAGCAGCAGTTATCGGTGAGGAAGGGATTATTGTCAATGGTGCCCCGGATGTAAAAGCCGAAGAAAAGTGCAAAGAACTTGGCAGAGCACTGGCCGCCGCGGTCTCCTGAGGAAGGGCCAATCAGGCCTGTGCATTTACCGCACAGGCTGCGGAAAATGTGGCGGTATAATGTCCGGCAATTTCATTGACCGGATGCCGTAACGGTTCAGACAAGTCCTGGCTGTTACAGCATAAAATAAATCAATCAAATTGATTAAAATTGCACCTTGTAGTCACTCGAAATCTATGTTACTATTTAGAAAATTGAATAAGAAAGCAAATGCAAGGAAGAGGAGTAGTAGCTGAAAGCTGGAAAACAGAGAACTGCCGGGTGGTGCAAGGCAGTCTGAAGCGGATCGTGAACTGACCTTGGAGCAGCTGGCTGAAGACCGCAGGGTTGTGTAGGCGCAGACGGAACACCCGCCGTAGAAAGGGGAAAGGCATGTTAGTGCTGACGAGTGCATGGTGTTGCGCCATGAAATAGAGTGGTACCGCGCGAAGGTGAATTTGCGTCTCTATAAAAATGACCGGATTACAGAAAAGTCATTTTTATAGAGACTTTTTTTGTGCCCGGACAGAAACAGGAGGAAGCATAAGTGAAAGCAGCAGAAAAGTATGGAAGATCTTATTTTATGCCGCCGGTGGTGACATATGATTGGGTGAAAAAGGATACGATTGAAAAAGCGCCGGTTTGGTGCAGTGTGGATTTGCGGGATGGGAACCAGGCACTCATTGAACCAATGGGACTGGAAGAAAAGCTGGAGTTTTTTAAAATGCTTGTCAAAATCGGTTTTAAAGAAATCGAGGTGGGATTTCCTGCCGCATCCGACACGGAGTACGCTTTTATAAGGGCGTTAATCGAAAGGGATATGATCCCGGAGGATGTGACGATCCAGGTGCTTACCCAGGCCAGAGAACATATCATAAGAAAAACATTTGAAGCCGTAAAGGGTGCGCCCCATGCGATCGTTCATCTGTACAATTCCACATCGGTGGCGCAGCGGGAGCAGGTTTTCAAAAAAAGCAGGGATGAGGTGAAGCAGCTGGCGGTGGACGGAGCGGCGCTTTTGAAAAAGCTGGCGGAGGAAACGGAAGGCAGTTTTACCTTTGAATACAGTCCGGAGAGTTTTCCGGGAACGGAAGTGGATTATGCTGTGGAGGTATGTAATGCGGTCCTGGATGTATGGAAGCCGGATAAAAAGCACAAGGTAGTCATTAACATTCCCACTACCGTACAGGTTGCCATGCCTCATGTATTTGCCTGTCAGGTGGAATATATTCACAAAAACCTGAAGTACAGGGACGGTGTGGTTTTAAGCGTACATCCCCATAATGACAGGGGCTGCGGGATAAGCGATGCGGAATTCGGTATCCTTGCGGGAGCGGACAGAGTGGAAGGGACTCTTTTCGGAAATGGGGAAAGAACGGGTAATGTGGATCTGGTTACGTTGGCTATGAACATGATGTGCCACGGCGTGGAAGCAGGACTGGATTTCAGCCGTATTATGGAAATAAGGGAAAGTTATGAGCTTCTGACCGGTATGAAGGTATACGAGAGAACACCTTATGCCGGAGACCTGGTATTCACTGCGTTCTCCGGTTCCCATCAGGACGCGATTTCCAAAGGAATGACATGGTGGAAAGAAGGAAAGAGCGGCAGTAAATGGACGGTGCCTTATCTGCCGGTGGATCCAAAGGATGTGGGAAGGGAATATGAATCTGACGTCATCCGTATTAACAGCCAGTCAGGAAAGGGAGGAATCGCTTTTATCCTGAAGCAGAATTTTGGTTTTTCCATACCTGACGGGATGAAAGAAGAAGTAGGCTATCTGGTGAAAGGAGTATCCGATAAGAGACATCAGGAACTGACACCGGCGGATATTTATCAGATCTTTGAGGAAAATTATATCACTCCCCGCTCGATTTTTCATATCCCGGAATGTCATTTCCGCCAGGAAGACGGGATTACCGCACAGGTGACGATTGAACAGGGAAAAGAGAGAAGAGTGATAGAAGCTTCAGGAAACGGCCGTCTCGATGCGGTCAGCAATGCGGTAAAAATGTATTTCGGCATAAGCTATGAACTCACCGTTTATGAGGAACATGCGATTTCCAGCGGTTCTTCCTCCAAAGCAGCGGCCTATGTGGGAATTAGCTGTAAGGGAAAGAACTATTGGGGCGTGGGTATTGATGAGGATATTATTAAAAGCTCCGTGGCCGCTCTTGTTTCAGCAGGCAATAAACTGGCGGAGAGCGAAAATCTTCGGGAAGGCAGGGAGGAACGAATCGTGGATATTATCAAATATATTAATGGACATTATGCAGAGGTGACCCTGGAAAATCTGTCGGAAAACTTCAATCTTTCCAGGCCTTATATTTCAAAATATATCAAAGACAAGACAGGTATGAATTTTCAGGATGTGGTTAGAGAAGCCAGAATGAGAAAAGCAAGGATGCTTTTAAAGGAGTCGGGGCATTCGGTGGAATCGATTGCCGAAGATGTGGGATATGAAAGTGTGGAGCATTTTAACAGACTGTTTAAAAAATCCTATGGTATGACCCCTGTACAGTTCCGGGTGCAGAAATAGCCAAAAACCCTGCAGCGGATTCTCTTAATAGAGAATCTTCTGCAGGGTTTTTTCGAAGAAATCACAGTTTTTATGGCCGGAATGAAGAAGGACAATAAGGTGATGGAACACAAACTGAAGGAATTCTTCCTGTGTGTACTCCTCCGACCATACGGATGCAGGAATAGAGGTGTCTCTCTGCAGAGCCTTGCGAAGAAGCTCCAGGAGAACCTGGAAACATTCGTTTTCCAGTTCCCTTCCTCTTTTTTTATCTTCCGGGGGCATGGTTTCCAGCTGAGTAAGCCAGTCCCGTTCAAATTCGGAAAGCTGCTCGTTGATAACTGCGTAAAACTGGGATACGAATTTGGTGAAACAGACAGTCCGGGGGTTGATGCCGGACAGACTATGGATAACATCTGCCCAGAAGGAATCCACCACAGCAAAAATAAGCTCTGTCTTATTGGGAAAGTAATTATAGAGAACACCCACAGAAATAGAGCATTTCCGGGCTATGTTGCGGATATTGACCTTATGTATTCCCTCGGTCCGGGCGATTTCCATAGCAGCGTCAATAAGCTCCTGACGGGATGTAACATTTTTGTTCATCATTTATCCTCCTGTTGAACCATGCTCATTATATAAAGCTTATATTTTAATGTCAAGTATTCTTCGATGAAAAGTATTCTGTGAGGTAGAGGAACCTTTGGGAACAATGGGAATACCGTAATAGTAGAATACCTTACAGGAGAGAATGGAGAATGATGCAAAAGAATAATTTAGAAGCCGTTGTTCCGGTGTCCCGTCCCTTTGTTATTTATTCCGGTACGGATCTGACCGGTACGGCTACCGGGGATGCGCAGGTCCGCAATTATTGTGCCCTGCCTTATACTTCGGAATCAAGATACCGGCTGGACAGAGCGGATCATAATAATATATTTCAATTCCGCCTGACACAAAACGGAGTAACGAGAATGGCCTATTGTCTTGATAAATTTGCGGACGGCCCTTATAATGATGTTCCCTATGAGAGCGCGCCCTTTGAAACAATATTTCCGGCGGATACGGAAAGGCAGAAACAGATGCTTGCCTGGATACTTGCCAACGGGTATCCTGCGGTGAGTGCCGGAGAAACCTTTCAGCTAACCGGAACGGACTATACATCCAGCCCGGTGCTGGATGACAACGATGCCTATGCGGCGGTGCAGGTTGCCCTGTGGGTCCTTTTGGGACAGATTGCCGAGGACGAAGTCTTTTTTCTGGACTGCGGATCAGGAGAAACGCATCCGAAGTCGGAAAGGCTTCGGGCAACCGTGCTGAAGCTTCTGCAGATGGCAGGGGACTTCGCAGATTCTTTTGCCGATCCTTTGCCGCCGACAGCGGCAAACACTATGTGCTGCTGCAAGGATTCCCCTGTGGAGTGTTGTAATGCCGGTACCATTCCGGGCGCTGTCAATGAGTCCTATCTTGTATTCAGCGGCTGCCCGGATGAAGTGCGTTCCCTGTGCGGAAGGCTCCTGATAGGGCCGTTCCGGCTTCAGTCCAATTTAACGGGCCAGCCGGTCATTACAGTCCGTCCTCTGTGCGTATGTCAGGATGGTTTTGCCGCTTCCTTTATGGATTTTTGCGGAAATGTAATAACATCGCCTGTTATCGGACAGGAATTTTATATAGCGGTGCGGGCGGCCCGTACTTGTATATGCTTTACCGTAGAGGCCGCATTTACAGCAACAATAACCCGGGTAATCACGATGAGGCCTGTCAGTTCACCCAACTATCAGCCAATCGGTTCATCTCTTCAGGATGAAACGATAGAGGTTAACGCTTCTATGTGTGTGTGCCTGTCTGCGGGTATTAAGGAAAAGGACGGCGGATGTACGGTACAGTCCGGGATACAGATAAATAACAATAATAATAACAACAATAATAACAATAATAACAATAATAATAATAACTTGGGTATGCAGGGGTTTATTAACTGTGGCTGGCAGATGCCCCCATGCTGTGTTTATCCGCCAGTGTGGCCATATCCGCCATACCCGCCATACCCGCCGGAACCGCCATACCCGCCATATCCGCCCAGGCCGCCGTATCCGCCGTATCCGCCGGAACCGCCATACCCGCCATACCCGCCCAGGCCGCCGTATCCGCCGGAACCGCCATATCCGCCATATCCGCCCAGGCCGCCGTATCCGCCGGAACCGCCATACCCACCATATCCGCCGGAACCGCCATGTCCGCCGGAACCTCCATGTCCGCCGAAGCCGCCGTGCCCACCGGAACCGCCGTGTCCGCCGAAGCCGCCATGTCCGCCGAAGCCGCCGTGTCCGCCGGAACCGCCGTGTCCGCCGGAACCTCCATGTCCGCCGAAGCCGCCGTACCCGCCGAAGCCGCCGTGCCCACCGGAACCGCCGTGTCCGCCGAAGCCGCCGTGTCCGCCGGAACCGCCGTGTCCGCCGAAGCCGCCGTGCCCGCCGGAACCGCCATGTTCGCCGAAACGTACCCGCAAACCAAGGCCCATATGTACAACTAAGCCGTGTCCGCCGGAACCATGCTGCCCCAAACCGTCCTGCTGCAGGAATAGTTCATGCGGTGGTCCGCTAAAACCGCTATGTCCGGAAAAACCCTCCTGTGCAGATAACTAAGAGCTGATTGGCAGGTAAGCCAGATCTGGTTAACGAATCCCCGCCGCCGTCTGTATATCCGTGTCGGCCAAAGCACCACTCTCTGTATATCCGGGCTGAATCTGCTAAACGTAGTTTCCTGCGCGGCGTTCATTTGGCCTGGATTTACACAACCTTTGACATACCTTTACCTGCTTCCAAAGGTCTGTGAAATATGTTCAGTCCGTAAAAGTCCAAAAAAACCTGTTGACTTGGAGTTAGGTCACAATGGTATGATAAAAGAAAAGGTGAAAAATACGTTCTCTGAGAGAAAGGCAGGCGGCAAGCCATGACAATTGCAGAAGTGAGCAGAAAATATGAGATGACGGCGGATACATTGCGGTATTATGAACGCATCGGCCTGATTCCGCAGGTGCCCAGGAATAAAAGCGGGATCAGGGATTATGATGACAATTCCTGCCGTTGGATCGAATTAATGAAGTGTATGCGCGGGGCGGGCGTGCAGATTGAGGCGCTGATAGAATATGTTTCCCTGTTCCAGCAGGGAGATTCCACCATTAATGCCAGGAAAACGCTGCTCATCGAGCAACGGGATCAATTACTGGCAAGAATGGAGGAAATGCAGAAATCCCTGGATAGGCTGAATCAGAAAATAGATCTTTATGAGCAGGGACTCATGCAGACGGAGAAAAAACTGCGTCAGTAGGCTGGTGTACCGTTTGGCGCGCATTGGATAGAAAGCAGGCCACAAACACGCTTAATAACAGGAAGAGACGGTTATATGACGGCTCTTCCTGTTTTTTATCAGGGATTTTCCTTTCGAAAGATCGTGATCATGCAAAGAAAAACATAAAAGCCCGCAATATAATATTTTCCGGGAGGATATAACCATTCAGAGAGAAAACGCATCCGGCCAGTTCTTTTCTTTTTGTTGCTGGTCTGTGGCAGCCCGTTGTATAATAGAGAAAACAGGCAGCAGGGAGAGCACAAACCCGGTGCCGGAGCAGGTGGGCAGGATATGAAGGTAAGAATCCAAGTGAAAAAAATAGGGAAAAACCGCGGTAGCATCGTACCGGTTATTTATGAATATCCGGAAACAGCAGACACCGTCCGAAAGCTTCTGGAAGAAACGGTGCGCATAAATCGGAAAGCATACGGAGAACGGCGGAAACATACGGAGGTGGAAGCCGTCCTTTCCGGGGAAAATATCGAAGAACAGGCACGCGGCGGTAAGGTAACCTTCGGCCTTTCCCGCAAGGACAAGGTGCCGGAATTCAGGGAGGCCGTGGAAAATGCCTGGCAATGCTTTGAAGACGGGATTGTGGTGGTATTCCTGGACGGGAAAAAGCTGGAGCGGCTGGAGGAAAAAATGGAACTCCGGGAGAACAGTGAGCTTGTTTTTGTGAGAATGACAATGCTTGCCGGAAGAATGTGGTAAGCGCGTAATATCAGTTGGTACGGGGCCGGACAGTTACAGCGCATAAGGAGAGAAAAAGGGATGGAATACAGTTATCAAAGCAGGCAGAAGCTGTCGGAAGCCTACAGGGAAAAATGGAAAAAAAAGTTGTACCTTGCCTCCGGCGAAACGAAAAAAGCGGTGGAGGAAATAGAAAAATTCGGGCAGTACAGACAGGAATTCGGCCCGTTTCTGGAGAAAGCGGAAGAAAAACTGCGTGAGGGGACATATCTGACGCTTTCTTCTTTCATGCGGAAAAACTATAAAAAACTGACGGAGCTTTATGCAGGAAAGGAGTTTGCCGGGGATTTTTATTATATTATCGATAAGCTGAACCAGTTTCCCTATTCCCACAGCATTTACCGCAGAACCGTTCGTACCAAATCTTATTTTCCAAGCCTTAAGCATGTATTCCGTCTGCTGTATGCCTACAAGGTGCTGCAGTTTTATGAATGCAGCCTGGAGGATTATCTCCTGGACCGGCTGTCGGAAGAAAAGCTGGACTTCAAAAGGAATCCGGCTTACGGTTTTACCCTGCAGTGTATGGATGATATGATCGCGGCCAGGATAGACAGAGGAGATGAGGCGGTAAAAGCGGCGGCTGAAAATGTGCTGCTAAGCGATAACAATACCGCCGTAATCACGGCGGACTGGATAAGGGGGATCGTAAAAAGCTCCTGTGCGTCCCTTCACCGTCTCCTTTCGGATTTCCTGCTTGCCGCCAGGCTTCAGGAAGGGGTCAGACAGGCGGTCTGTGAAAATGCGGACTGCGGGACAGTGGAGGCTTTCCGGACAATTTTTGCCGCGGTATGTGATAATAATCTGATCCGTTTTGCCTCCGTTAAAAGGGCAGTGGCAACCTGGACCGGTATCTGCGATGTGGAAAATGCGGATCGGATATCGGAGAAGATGATAACCCTCATGGAGGCTTCTCTTAGCGATCCGGAGGCAGTGCAGGCATATATCGCTTCCAATGACAGCATCCGGATTGCCGTGGGCCTGTGGACACTGGCTTTTTATGAACTGCAGGATGCCATCGGAGTGATGGGAGAATTCCTGGAGCACGGAACCAGGAACCAGATCCTTACCATGTCCTATTTTAACCGCACACTGGAATGGGATGCGTTTACCGGAGTCACGGCCAAAAAGGCAGTCATGAAGTTCTCATCGGATCCGGAAATGATCGCGGCTTTTATGCCCACCTATCTGAGCAGCGCGGAACGGTATGTCAGTTATGCGCTGGGCGGCCGTCAGTCCGGTAACGGAGAGGAAAGGCAGTATCGTCCCATTCCCATCGGCTGGCTGTTTGACAGCCGCGGGGAAGCCATTGCCCACTATGGGGTGCTGAAAGATATCTTGGAGAGCATGAAGAAAAAAGTGCTGGAATTTGCACCCTGTGTGTTTTCCTGGTACCGGGTGGAACTTACCAGGGGGCAGCTTATTAAGCGAATGTGTGTAATTGCTTATTCCCTTGGGGATTCCGGCCTCATAGAAGAGGCGGCCGGAAACGTGATGGAGATCGATATCAGCGGTTCTTATGAAAGCAGGGCGAAATGGGTGGAACTGCTGCTTCACAGCCCGGAAAATGAACACCAGAAGGAACTTCTGCTTTCTTTTCTGGCAGATAAGGAAACGATGACCAGAAAGACGGCATTCCGGCTGGCGGAGGGACTGGAGCTGTCCGACGGGGATTACCGGCAGATAGAAGCGTTCTTGAAATATAAGAAAGGGGATATCAGACAAAATGTCCTGAAGCTTCTGGAAAAACAGAGCGATAAGGGGCTGGAGGAATCGGTGAGGCGCCTGCTTTCTTCTTCCTCGGAGGAGATGCGCGAGGGCGGCCTGACTTTGGTGAGAGAGGCCCGGATCAGCGGAAGGCCGGAAGCTGTGCAGAAAAGCCTGGCGGAGGAAGCCGGAAAGCTGGAGGGAAAATCGGATAAGGAACAGATCCTTTTAGAGGAAATCACAGGAGAATCCGCCTCAAGCCGGATATTGGAAACAGAAGGGTATGGCCTGTACCGTAAAGATGCGGTTCCTGCATTGTTGGAGCCGGCGGCAGGCCGTGAGAACCTGCGGGCCTTTTTCCGGACGGATATCCGAAAGCTGGAAGAGATCGTACGCAGCCTGTATGCGTTTCTGGATGAAAATGCAGGACTGGAGTATAAAGCTGCCAACGGTTATGAGATGCTTTTGGGGAATCATCTGGTCGTGAGCAGCAGCGATACCTCCCTGCCTTTTGCGGATCGTTATCCGTTTAAAGAACTGTGGATCCGTTTTTATGAGGAACATATCGGGGATCCCCATCTGGTAAAGCTTCTGCTGCTGGCATGGAACAACGGGACGGGAAGCGGCGTAAATGTGAAAAATCAGGAAATCCTGCTGGGCTATCAGAAAAAGCTTTTGGGAAATATCGGGGAATTCCGGATCCCCCAGAAGCAGGGGGTACGGCCGGGATATGGAAGCAGTGCCTATACGGTTCTTACCATTCTGAACAGCATATATGAGGATACACAGTGGAGACCGGCCGCCCTGGAACTGGCCGCCCTGCTTGCGGAAGAGATCCCTGCCAGGGATTTGTGGTATGAAAAAGGGAAAGATACCCGCTATTATTATGTTTCGGATCCCGGGGAATTTGCCCTGACGGATATTCCTGCCGTGAACGGCCTGATCCGTCCTCTGTCGGGATGGAGGACAGAGCAGGAATTTAAAGAAGGATTCTCTGCCCTTTACCGTCTGGATCAGCTTTTTGACTACAATGCCCACAATGGCAGCGGAAGTGCCTATTCGTATAACCGGAATTCCCGTACGCTGCTGACCATTTATGAGTATGTGTTGGCGTTCCGGCTGGGCCTTATCCCTGCGGATACGGTTTACGAGGCCGCATTTGAAACGATTGGCCTGCGTGCCAGCCTGGAAGATCTGTCCCGTCTGGTTTCCGATCATTTACAGCCTTACGATAGAAACAGACTTTCCGCTTACCTGTCAAAGGAGGAACTGGCGGAAGAAAAAGGGAATCCGGAGAATCCTTTTATAAAACAGGGAAGGGCGTTTTTCTTCCGTATTACCGATACGATTCTGGATGTGGAAGTAAAGCGCGGGGATCTTCCCACGGTGTTTTCCTCCAGCATATCTTCTATCAAGCGGATTTACGGTATGGATCGCATGATAGAGATCCTGAAAGCCCTGGGAAATGACAAGCTGGATCGGACTGCCTACTATTACTGGTCGGGAAGCAGGACGGGGAAAAAGGAATGCTTGAGCTATCTGCTTCAGATATGCTATCCTCTGGAGGGAGAGGATGCCGGAAAGCTGAAGGAACTGCTGAAGGGGACGAAAATAAAAGAACAGAAAATGATCGAAACAGCCATGTATGCGCCGCAGTGGCTGGATATCATAGAGGAATATCTGGGCTGGCCCGGGCTGAAAAGCGGATGCTATTATTTCATGGCCCATATGAACGAGCGATTCGACGATAAAAAGAAAGCAATGATAGCCCGGTATACCCCGCTTACGCCGGAAGAACTCAATAACGGCGCTTTTGATGTGAACTGGTTTGAGGAAGCCTATTCCCTGCTGGGGGAAGAGCGGTTCGGCAGACTGTATGATGCCGCCAAATATATCTCCGACGGAAGCAAGCATGCCCGGGCGAGGAAATACGCAGACGCGGCTCTGGGACGGGTAACTGCGCAGGCGCTGGAACAGGCAATCCGGGAAAAAAGGAATAAGGATCTGCTGATGAGCTATGGCCTGGTGCCTGTGCAGGGGAAACGCGAGCTGCCCCGCCGGTATGAATTTCTGCAGCGGTTCCTGAAGGAAAGCAGGCAGTTCGGAGCGCAGCGCCGGGCCAGCGAGTCCCTCGCCGTGTCGGTGGCTATGAAAAATATGGCTACCAAGGCGGGCTATGCGGATGTGACCCGTTTGACCCTTGCCATGGAAACGGAACTGGTAAAGGAGTATCGTGTTTTCTTTGAGAAAAAAGAAGAGGACGGTGTTTTCCTGTGTCTTTATGTGGATGAAAACGGTAGACCGTCCATTATGGCTGAAAAAGATGGCAAGCCCCTGAAAACCGTACCGGCCAGGCTGAAAAAGAATGCGTACTATCTGCAGTTGAAGGAAATCCACATGAAACTGAAAGAACAGTATGCCAGATGCGTCAAAATGTTTGAACAGGCTATGGAAGAGCGGGAGGCTTACCGATATGAGGAACTGCAGGCGCTTCTGTGTAATCCGGTAATAGCGCCGGTGGTGCGGAGTCTCGTATTTATCGGCGATAGCCCGGCAGGCCCCGCCGATTGTCCGGTATCCGGTTTTATAAGAGAGGATGGCATGACCGGCTGGGAAAAGGAACGTGTGCTCCTCCGGGGAGAAGATATGCTGCGTGTGGCCCACCCGTTTGACCTCTATGAGCTGGGCTGCTGGGAAGAATACCAGAAGCTTTTGTTTGCGGAAGGGCTCAGGCAGCCCTTTAAGCAGGTATTCCGCGAGCTGTACGTAAAACTTCCGGAGGAACTGGACAGAACCCATTCCCTTATGTTTGCCGGGAATCAGATCCAACCTGCCAAAACGGCTGCCTGCCTGAAATCCAGGCGCTGGGTGGCGGATTATGAGGAAGGGCTTCAGAAAATCTATTATAAAGAGAATATTATCGCCCATATTTATGCCCAGGCAGACTGGTTTTCGCCCAGTGAAGTGGAAGCGCCCGCATTGGAATGGGTGGAGTTTACCCAAAGGAAAACCTTTGAGGGCATTCCAATCAGGGATATTCCTGCCATTGTCTATTCCGAGGTTATGCGGGATGTGGATTTGGCGGTAAGTGTGGCCCATGCGGGCGGTGTGGATCCGGAGACCAGCCATTCCACCGTGGAAATGAGGAAAGCGATTGTGGAATATAATCTGCCTCTTTTCGATATATCCAATGTTACCCTGGAGGGAAGCCATGCCCTTATAAAGGGCAGCAGGGCTGCCTACAGCATTCATTTGGGAAGCGGTGTGATCCACCGTAAGGGAGGGCATCAGATTCAGGTACTGCCCGTCCATTCCCAGAGCAGGGGAAGGCTGTTCCTTCCCTTTCTGGACGAGGACCCCAAGACAGCGGAAATTATGTCCAAAATTATATTGTTTGCACAGGATGCCAGGATAAAGGATCCTTATATACTGGATCAGATACAGGCATAACAGGAGTTATTCATGGAAACTAAGGATCTGATAATATATACCAAAGAATATCCGGCAAGAGAGGCTGTCTATTCGGACTTCCCGGAGAATATGCTCCCGGAGCTTGCCGCATATCTGGAGAGCCGGGGGATCCGCAGGCTGTACTGCCATCAGGCGGAAATGTTTGAAAAAGCGCAGGAGGGGAAAAACCTTGTGATCACCACCTCCACAGCCAGCGGAAAGACACTGAGCTTCCTGCTGCCGGTGATTCAGGAAATCCTGAAAAATCCCCAGGCCAGAGCCATTTTCATTTATCCTACAAAAGCGCTGGCAGCGGATCAGTACCGGGCGGTTCTGCCGGTGGTGGAATATTTTGGGGAAAACCGGATAGCCGCCGGAGTGTATGACGGGGATACGACGGCGGGCGAAAGGAGCAGAATCCGCAAGCACGCGAATTTGATTCTGACAAACCCGGAAATGCTCAACAGCGCGTTCCTTCCCAACCACAGCAGATACGGATTTGATTTCATTTTCAGCAATCTGAAATTTGTGGTGATAGATGAGCTGCATACCTACCGGGGGGCTTTTGGCTCCCACCTTGCCAATGTGTTCCGGCGCCTGGAACGGGTGTGCAGATATTACCGATCCTCACCCAGGTTCCTGTGCAGTTCTGCCACCATAGCCAATCCTGCGGAGCTTGCGGGGGAGATATGCGGACAGGATTTTACCCGGATATCCAGGGACGGTTCGCCTGCGGGGCCGCGGACATATGTGTTTTTGCAGCCGCCCGTAATCAAAGGGAAGGATGGGAAAAATTACGGACAGGTTTCTTCCACGGAGGTAGCCTCCCATTTGCTTGTGCAGCTGGCGGAAGCGGAAAGAAGCTTTATTGCTTTTACCAAATCCAGAAGAAATGTGGAGGTGGTTTTGAAGGAGGCTTCCGATATCCTGGAATCGGAAGGAGGATCGGGCAGGGCAGATAAAATATCCGGTTACCGGGGAGGCTATACGTCTGCGGAGCGTAAGGAAATTGAAAATAAGATGGTGTCGGGAGCACTGACGGGCCTGATTTCCACCAATGCACTGGAGCTGGGGATTGATATCGGCAAGATAGAGTCCGCGGTGCTGGTGGGATATCCCGGCACCAGAGCCTCCTTCTGGCAGCAGACAGGGCGGGCCGGAAGAAGCGGGAAAGGCTGTCTGAACTATCTGATCCTGGAAAATCTTCCTTTTGACCAGTATATTGCTGTGAATCCCGACTGGCTGTTCGGCGGCGGAAGTGAAACCGCCATCGTGGATAAGAACAATCTTCTCATTGAGCTGGCCCATATCCGGGCGGCAGCTGCGGAAATACCGCTGACACTGGATGATATCGCCCTGTTCCCGGATTTGGGGGAGGCCATACCGGTACTGCTGAAGGTGAAGGAGGTGGACGGCCGGGACGGAAGGTTTGCCTGGTCGGGGGGAGCGTTTCCGGCAGGGGATTTCAGCCTGCGTAATATTGATAAGGCCAGATACAAGCTGATCAACCGGGAAAACGGCAGGGTCATTACCGAGATGGACGAGATGCAGGCCTTCCGGGAAATCCATGAAGGCGCGGTATATATGCACGACGGTGTGCAGTACCAGGTGAGCGGATTGAACCTGGAAACCAGAACCGCGTCGGCAGAACCTTTCTTTGGGAATTACTATACCGTCCCGGGCGGAGGGACGGAAATTTCCGTCATACGCAGCAGCCGGGAAAAGGAATACCGGCGGACACGTATATCCTTCGGGGATGTCAATGTGCATACCATGGTTTCCATGTACCGGAAGCTGCAGTTCCATAACCATCAGAATCTGGGATTTGAACAGCTGCCGGCACCTCTTTCCAAAGATTTCGATACGGAAGGCGCCTGGATTGCCATTCCCGACAATGTGGCGGCAGTCTACCGGAGGCTGATGCAGGTGAAGGAGGATGGCAAAATTGTCAGGAACAATCATTTTGAAGGCCTTGCCTATGCTCTTAAAAACGCAGCCATGATGGTAACCATGACGGAAAGGGAGGATATAGGGACGGCTATGTCCGGCCATTTGGGCGGCGGGGAGTGGGATCCTGCCCTCTGGCAGGACGGGGATCTGCCGCCTGGAGAGGAAACGGCCCTTTTTTTCTATGACCAGTATGCAGGAGGGCTTGGCTATGCGGATAAAATTGCGGATTTTATTCCGCAAATTGTGGAAAATGCGGCCGCCCTGGTATCCGGCTGTCCCTGTGAGGACGGCTGTGCCGCCTGTATCGGCGACCATTGGCTGGATAAAAAGCTGGTCCTGTGGGGACTTAAAAACCTTCTGGAGGAGTCGGATCCGCCTGCGGGCATTCTTTGGAACCGGCCACGGGAAATGCCCGCTTTCCAAAAGCCTTTTGTGCTGAAGGAATTGGAAAAGCCTGAAAAATGGAAGGAATTCTGTCTTTATCTGAAGGATAAAGGAGATCCCTTTTCCGCCTTTCTGTATACGGTGCCCGGAGTTGTTCTGGAAGGAAATACCCTGTGCCTTGGCACCGTCCTTCCCTTTTACCGGGAGTGGATTATGGAAGAAAATAATTACCGCAGCCTTTTGAATATTTTCCGTTATTATACCCAGGCTCCCGGAAACCTGAAGCTGGAGATACGTCTGGAAGAAAGCGAAGACGGGGAAGAACGCAGAACCATTCAGAAAAAGCTGGAAAAAGGAGTGTTCCATGGGTGAATTTGTAATGCCGGCGTTTCTCAACGAATATCAGAAAAAGGCGGTGCTGGATGACAGCAGCGCCTGCCTTGTCAATGCCAATGTGGGAAGCGGGAAAACCACGGTGCTGACAGTGAAAATAAGATATCTTCATGAAATTGCGCATATAAGCTACCGGGATATGGTGGTTCTTACCTTCACGAACAAAGCGGCAAAGGAGATCCGGGATAGGCTGGCGGCCTCCGAAGAAGCTTTTCTTCTGCCGGATATGCGGTATTTCGGCACCTTTCACAGTGTGGCGCTGCAGCTTCTGCGGGAAGTCCTGCCGGTAGGAGCGCTGGGTTATACCCCTGATTTTCAGGTCATGGATCCGGAAGAGGAAATGGATCTGGCCCTGGAGTTGATCCGGGAGAAAAAACTGCAGATTAAATATAAAAACCGGCTGAAAAAAAGGCTGGAACAAAACAGTACAGGTCCTGCGGGCACAAATACTTCCCGCATACAGGACGATATGCCTCTCCTTCTGGAAGCGCTTGAGGAAGAAAAAAAACGACGGGACAAGATGACGTTTTCCGATTTAATCCTCCATACGGATCAGCTGCTGGAGGCTGCGGATTGGAAGCCGGCCTGGGTCATAGTTGATGAAGTGCAGGATTGTGACGAACTGCAGCTGCGCATGATCCGGAAGCTTGTTGACAAAGGATGCGCCCTGTTTGCGGTAGGGGATCCCAATCAGGTGATTTATTCCTGGCGGGGCAGTGCCTGTAATGTATTCTATACCCTGCGGGCCGCCTGCCATGCCACAGAGCTGTCCCTTCCCGTCAATTACCGTTCCAGCGCCCCCATCCTTGAGGCGGCAGGGGCCTTTGCACAAAACGGCGGCGGTTTTACCGGCAGCAGGAAGGGCGGAAGCAAGATAGTGGTAAAAAACCATTATGATCCGTTCCAGGAGGCCTGTTATCTGGCGGAACGGATTCAAAAGCTTTTACAGGAGGGGATCCCCTGCGGGCAAATCGCCATTTTTTACAGGCTGCAGAGCCAGTCGCAGGTACTGGAGGAGGTATTTGCCAGAAACGGGATCCCCTGCCTGGTATCGGTAAAAAAAACGCTGCGGGAGGCTCCCGTCCTGTATTGGATGCTGCAGGTGCTGCGCTTTTCTTTGGATCCGCTGGACAGGGGAGCCGGTATTTATGCCCTGAGCCACGGAGAATACGGGGAACGTAAGGCAGGTAAGGCACTTTCCGAAAAAGCGGCCTCCGGTATCCTCCGGGAAGAAAAGACGGAGGAGTACCCCCTGTATAGACGGATGCGGGGCTTTTTAGAGGCCTGTCCGGGAATAGACAGCCCCGGGGCCCTGTATTCCTATTTTGATTTGGACCGCCATATCCATCCCTCCTCCCGGACCTGGCAGGAGGACAGGACGGCGCTGTTTCAATTGTTTGACGCTGTTTTTTCCGTGCTTCCTTATCCGGCGGAGGAAGGGGAACACGAAAGGCGGACAGCTTTGGAGGCCGCATGGAAAGGGTTTTTGAATACCTCCGTATTATACGGCCTTCCTGACAGGAAAGAAAAAGAGGGCGGGGACTGCGTGAAGCTGATGACGCTGCATGCGTCCAAGGGCCTGGAATTTTCCCATGTGTTTATTATCGGGGTTAATTATGGCCTGATCCCTTTGCGGACCAGGGATTTCGAAGAAGAGGACGAAGAGCGGCGGCTGTTTTTTGTGGGAATGACACGGGCCAGGGATTATCTGGAGCTTTCTTTTTATACCAACCCGGACAGCAGAGTTAGACCTGGGGAAAGCAGGTTCCTTAAAATGCTGCCTCCTGATTTGGTGGAGAAGGGGACGCCCGCCGGGACGGAAAATGATCTGCAGACGCTGAAAAAGATGATACTTGAGGAACGGGCGGCCGGGAAGCCGCAGGAAGAACCGGAGCCGGCGGAACAGAAAGAGGAAGCGGTACCGGAGAGATATATTACCCACCGGAAATATGGCAGAGGCAGGGTAATCTTAGAGGATGAAACCGTATTGACCGCAGAGTTTCCGGGATATGGGGTCAGGGAATTCCTGAAGGCCTTCGGCGGTATGGAATATGACAATTGACTCTTTGACGCTAATGCTATTATAATAATAGCATTACGGTGAATTGACAGTGTTGGAAGAAACAGGTAAAGGAAGAAACGTTTGCCTGTCCTTTCTTTAGTCGCGCGGTACGGCGCACAGAGGGGAGCGGACCAGGGATGAGACCAGGAGCGGAGTGCGGGGACAATGGCCTTTATATAATTGATAAGGAATACCGGATTGTCCATTTTAATCAGTTGGTTAAGAGCAGCTTCCCGGAGATTGCATGCGGAGATCTGTGTTATCGTGTATTCTGCGGGGAATATGCCCCTTGCCGGGAGTGTCCCTTATCCAAGGAGGGGAACCGCAGCACGATCATATATAATAAGCTGCTGCAAAGGTGGCTGGAATGCAGTACTGCTGTTGGGGAGTGGCCCGGAAAAGGGGACTGCAACTTTGTTTTCACCAGGCGTATTGATGAAGGGAATAAGAACCTGTTCTATAATCTGACCAGCCTGTCGGTCTATGATGAACTGTTTGAACTGAATATAACCCGTAACACCTATAAAATCCTGTACCATCTGAAGGGGAAATATGTGATTCCCGACGAAGAGGGAGAGCTGTCCTTTATGCTCAGACAGGTGACGGACAGGGAGATGATCCATCCCGGTGACAGGGAAGCATTCCTGGAATTCTGGAACCTGGATAACCTGCTTCCCCGTCTGGGGGAGAATGAAGGGAACAATGTCCTAAGAGGAGAGTTCCGCAAAAGAAAGACGGACGGGGAATACTGCTGGGTGGCGCAGATTGTTGTGCCCCTGCTTCAGGGGGACAGCGGCGATAAGATCGTTATGTGTTTTATCCAGGATATTGACGCCCAGATCACGAAGGATCAATGGGGGCGGAGAAAGGACGGCAGGCAGGAGGATACTCTGGACGCACTTACCGGCCTGTATAAAAGAAATGTTTTTTTCCGGGAAGCACAGCAGTTTCTTGCGGGCGTGAGGAGAAGCGGCTATTGCCTGATGACCATTGACATCGAACACTTTAAACTGTTTAACTCCTGGTACGGGGAAGCGGAGGGGGATAGGCTGCTTGCGGATATCGGCCGCCATCTGCAGAAGGTGCAGGAGAGCGGACTGGGAATCGCCGGCTACATCGGTGAGGATGATTTTTGCGTAATCCTTCCCGGAGATGAGGCCATTCTGAAGGAGCTTCAGGAGGGAATTCTGGAATATGTGAAGCAGTATGGGAACAATGCCGGCTTTTTTCCGGCTTTCGGCCTGTACGCTATAGAGGATAAGGAGGATTCCGTAAGCCGTATGTATGACAGGGCATCCATTGCGCTGGCGACGGTGAAGGGAAATTATGGACAGAGGGCACGCTGGTACGATGTGCGGATGAAACAGGAGATGGAGGAAAACCTGGTGATGCTCTCTGAGGTGCAGAAGGGGTTGGACAACGGGGAATTCACCTTTTATACCCAGCCGAAATGCAATATGGCCACAGGAAGAATTGTGGGCATGGAATCCCTGGTGCGGTGGGTCCACCCGGAAAAAGGAATCATCCCTCCCAAAGATTTTATCCCCTTGCTTGAAAATAACGGATTTATTACCAATCTGGATCTGTACATCTGGGAAGCGGTCTGCCGCAAGGTGCAGGAGTGGATACGGCAGGGGAAAAATGCGGTCCCTGTGTCCGTAAATGTGTCCCGTGTGGACATTTATACGCTGGATGTGGTGCAGACCTTCCGGGATTTGATCCGTAAATACGGACTGGAGCCAAGGTTTCTGGAAATTGAAATTACGGAAAGTGCTTATGCCGAGGACTCGCAGATAATCACGGGCGTGGTGGAGGAGTTGAGAAAGGCCGGTTTTACCGTATTGATGGATGATTTCGGAAGCGGCTATTCTTCTCTGAACATGCTCAAGGATGTCAATGTGGATGTCCTGAAGATCGATATGAAATTCCTGGAAATGAAGGTGGAGAGCGCAGGAAAAGGTTTGGGGATTCTGGAAGCCATTATCAGTATGGCTCGCCTTATGGGCCTGCGGCTCATTGCGGAAGGGGTGGAAACCAGGGAACAGATGGATTTTCTTCTGGATGCAGGCTGTCTGTATGGACAGGGGTATTATTTTTACCGCCCTATGCCGGTGGAAACGCTGGAATCCCTGCTGGAAAGAGAAGAGAATATTGACTTCCGGGGAATTAAGGCAAGACAGATGGAAAGCCTGAACGTGAGGGAGCTTCTGGGCGGGGATATGTTCAGTGAAGCGGTGGTGAATAACATTCTGGGCGGCATTGCTTTTTATGATGTCTATGAGGGACAGGTGGAAATCCTCTGTGTCAATGAGCAGTACTACCGGGTAACCGGTTCCAATTCCGTGGATTTGGAGGAGCATCGGAAGGAAGGCATGCGGTATGTCTATGCGGATGACAGGCAGAAGCTTCTTGATATTTTTGAGGAAGCCTTCCGCAGCCGCGTGAACGGAGGAAAAGGGGCGGTACGCCGGCTTTCCGGCAAGGGCCGTACCCTGTGGGTGCAGCTGCATGTGTTTTTCATAAAGGAACAGGACGGGCATCGGATGTATTATGCCTCTCTCAGCGATGTGACGAAGGAAGTGGCGCTCCGTAATAACATGCGCCTGCTTATCGATCATATATCGGAGAATATCGTCCTTGCCAGATATAAAGATGACACAATAAGCTATGAGATCATCGCCAACGGCATGTACCGTGATCTGGGTTACACCTGGCAGGAATATGAAAAACACCTTAAGGAGAAACGGTATGAGCAAATGCTTACGGACAGGGATAAGGAACGTATCCGCGGCAAGCTGATGGATGCCATCCGGGATAAAGGGGATTTCAGCCATATTTTCCCTATTTTCCTTCCGGAAAAAGGGGAGCAGTGGATCAGCCTGAATGCTGCATATATCGGGGAAGAGGATGGAAGTTTTGTCTTTTTATTTACCTACGGAGATGTTTCGGATCTGAAACAGCAGGGACTGAATGAAGCCCTCGCCGGCGTGGTGAGCACCGATTCCCTGACAGGACTCTTTAACCGGCAGACGGCGGTTCCCCGGATCAACTCATACCTGGGCGGCATGAAGGGAGAGACGGCGGCGCTGATCATGTTTGATCTGGATAATTTCAAACTGGCTAATGATGTATTCGGACATGCCTACGGAGATACCATGATATCGGATAATGCCCGGAAATTAAAACAGTTTTTCCGGCGGGAGGATATTATTTGCAGAATCGGAGGGGATGAATTCCTGATTTTGTGCAAGAATATAAAGGAAGAGGATTTAATAAACAAACTGTCCCGCGTGGTGGAAACCATGGTGGTCTGCTGCAAAAACGGGAACCGGGATATCCGGTTTTCCATTTCGGCGGGTTATGCCATGATCCCGGATCAGGGTACCGGATTTGATGAGCTTTACCGAAAGGCGGATATTGCCCTTTTCGCAGCCAAAATGGAAGGAAAAAGCTCTTTCAGGAAATACGCTCCTTCCATGAAGGAAATCCGGTATGAACTGGCGGACAGAAAGAATTCCGGAGAATAGGTAATGTGTGGAAGATATTATATCAATGATGAAACGGCAAAAGAAATAGAGCGGCTTATCCGGCAGATCAATGACAGCCTTCTGACGGCATGCAGGGAAAGGGATGTATATCCTTCCGGGAAAGCGCCGGTCATTACCGGAAGGAACGACCGGCTGTATGCGGAGGAATTCATGTGGGGTTTCCCGGGCTTTGACAAAAAGCGCGTTATCTTTAACGCCCGCAGTGAAACCGCACTGGAAAAGAGAACCTTTCGGGACAGTGTGAAAGAACGGCGCTGTATTGTCCCGGCGACCGGTTTTTATGAATGGTCGGAAAAAAAGGATAAATATTTTTTCCGTTCCCCGGATCACAGGGTGTTGCTGTTTGCCGGTTTTTACAGACAATATGAAGGAACGGACAGGTTTGTGATACTGACGACGCAGGCCAATGCCTCTCTGGAAGGGATCCATCACCGGATGCCGCTGATACTGGAGCCGGGAGAAGTGAATACATGGATGTTTGATCCGGAGGCCACGGATATTCTCCTCCATAAAAGGCCGGGGCCTCTGGAAAAGGAAATGAAGGGGCAGCTTTCCCTTTTTGAATCAGGGGAAACGCCGCCCAAGCCATGAATCAGGGATGTTCACTCAGAGTCCATCGGCTGTCCTCCGGATAGTATTGGAGCAGGACATTTACTACGAGGCCGTTTACCAGGATATCACAGTCAAATTCATAGGAAGGGATTCCGGCATAGAGCTTTTTGGCGGAGTGGTTTACATGAATTTTATTGAAGGTACGGATCATGCCTTCCTCATCCTGCATTTTAAAAAGAATAGGGATTATCTGACCGGAAGCGGTCGTCCAGCTGCAGCAGGCGATTTCTTTCCGGTTTTTTTTCGGCCTTTCCTCGGCTTCAGAATGGTAATTGATGTCGTTGTCCGTATGAATGAGCAAGCCTATGCCCCCTTTCCCTGCGGGTTTTTCTCTGTTTCCTATAGCCTTTCTTTGTCATAATCCACATCCATTTTTTCACGGGTGATACCGCCGGCCATGTGATCCATGGCATTTTGTTTTACAAATACGGCTCTTTTGAGAGAATCAATGCCGAAACGGCCCCGGATCTGGTCCGCCATGGTATCTGCCTGGGCCAGCTTTTCATAGCAGGGTACCTCTTCCCTGTAAAGGGGGGACGGTTCCATGTCCAGTAAATGCAGCTGGCGGCAGTCGGTGTTGTCCCGGACATGGTTCGTGTGGATTCCCAGATGCCGGATTGGCGTACAGCCGTCCCAGGCTTCCTGAAAAAGCTCCATGGCGGCATGATGAATTTCATTGGTGATATTGGTGGAAGCGGGCAGCGTTTTCTGGTGGGAAACGCAGGTAAAGTCCGCATATTTGATACTGACCGCGATTACCTGGATCCGCACCTGATCCCGGCGCAGGCGGGTGCCGATGGTCTCAGCGAGAGAGAGCAGCACGAGGCCCGCCGAAACCGTATCACAGATATCAAAAGCAATGGTGGTGGAATTGCCGTACCCCTTGTTAGGGGGTACCATGGTTTCTACCTGGGCACTGTCCCTGCCGTTGGCATAATTCCAGATCACCTCCCCATAGGATTTGAAATGGGCCCGCAGCAGTTCCCTGTCCGCGTGAGCCAGCTCCCCAATGGTGCAAATCCCCAGCCTGCGGAGCCGGGAAAAGGAAGCGCGTCCCACGAAAAAAAGATCCGTAACCGGGAGCGGCCACATTTTGCGGGGAATTTCCTCCGGAAAAAGGGTGTGGGTCCGGTCGGGCTTTTGAAAATCCGAGGCCATTTTTGCCAGAAGTTTATTTTCGGAAATGCCGATATTCACCGTAAATCCCAGTTCCTGGTAAATCCGCCGGCGCAGGGTATCCGCTGTCAGAATAGGATCACCCCAAAGATCCTGTGTCCCGCTCATATCCATAAAAGCTTCATCAATGCTGTACTGCTCCACACCGGGCGTATATTCCCGGAGAATATCCATAAAAGCATGGGAGCAGCGGCTGTAGAGACGGTAATGAGGCGGAACGACAAACAGGCCGGGGCATTTCTGCCGTGCTTCCATCAGGCTTTCCCCGGTCTGGATCCCACAGGCCTTCGCCGGAAGGGATTTGGCAAGAACAATGCCATGTCTTTTCTGGGCATCCCCGCCTACCACACAGACCTGTTCACGCAGATCTGTCCTTCCGCCCAGATGCTTCAGGCGGTATACCGCTTCCCAGGACAGGAAGGCGTTATTTACATCCACATGAAAAATAATTGGTTTCATGAGAAAAGTATATGACAGAACATATGTTCTGTAAACAGGAAATAAACGGTAATCATGGAAAGAAGCTATTGACAAAAAATAAAAGTTAGTTTATACTAACCTAAGATAAAGTAAATGAGAGCCATTCTCAAAAGAAAAAGGAGATGGAGCATATGACCTTTCTTATAAATAATATAGGAACCCTATTGACAGGTATTGTCCTCCTTGCGGTTGTGGTCCTGGTGCTGCGTACCATGATACGGGATAAGAAGGCGGGAAAAGGCGGATGCGGAGGATCCTGCGGCGGCTGTTCCCATGCATGTGCCTGCCACGGGAGCATGAGGGAACACAAGGCGGAATAAGACGGACAGGAGTGGATTGGATGATAAAAGAAAAACAGGATAACAGACAGTTTATGAAAAATACCGGACGCCGGGAACGGATTCTGACAGAACTGAAAAGGAACGGCTTCCGCATTACCAGCCAGAGAAGACTGCTCGTGGATATTATTCTTTCGGATGAATGTTCCTGCTGTAAGGAAATCTATTACAAGGCGGTGCGTGAAGACCCTTCTATCGGGATTGCAACCGTATACCGTATGGTAAAGACGCTGGAAGAAATCGGGGCCATAGACAGAAAGAACCTGTACCGGATTTCCTGTGAGGAAAACTGCGAATTCCAGGAGGGCTGTATCCTCGTCCTGAAGAATAAGGAGAAGGTAACGCTTTCCATGGAAGACTTCCGGGAGGCGGTAAACGAAGTCCTGCGCAGAAAAGGCTATCGGGAAGAAAATGATGTGGAAGCGGTCATATGGAAGGACGGCAGCCTTGTGGAAGGTGTATGAAAAACGGGAATAACGGACAGGCGCAACGGTTCAGATTTGTCTGAAGCGTTGCGCCTGTCCGTTTTTTGACGGTAAGGCCGGGCTTGCAGAGGTAACGCACTGGTGGTATACTTTGCTGTGTCGCGGCAGTGTCCCTGAGGAGGACGCCGTCAGGATAAAAGGGAAAAGCGAGGGATGCTATGAAAGCGGTAGTGTATAAGGAAAAAGGTGTTTTCAGCCTGGAGGAAAGGCCTGTCCCCGTACTTCAGGAGCCTGGAGACGCCATCGTTAAAGTGACATTATGCTCCATTTGTTCCAGCGACCTCCATATCAGGCATGGCAGTGTTCCCCGGGCGGTTCCGGGGACGATTGTAGGACATGAGATGGTGGGGGAAGTGGTGGAGGCCGGTTCCGGAGTGAAGAAATTCAGGCCCGGCGACCGGGTGAGCGTCAATGTGGAGACCTTTTGCGGGGAATGCTTTTACTGCAGGAAGGGATTTGTGAATAATTGTACGGATGCCCATGGCGGATGGGCGCTGGGCTGCCGGATTGACGGCGGGCAGGCGGAATATGTGAGGGTGCCGTTTGCCGATAACGGCCTGAACCGGATCCCGGAAGGTGTGAGTGATGAACAGGCTCTTTTTACGGGGGATATCCTGTCCACGGGTTATTGGGCCGCCCAAAACAGTGAAATCCGCAAAGGGGATACGGTACTGGTGCTGGGCGCCGGGCCTGTCGGGTTATGTACCCTTATGTGTGCAGCGCTGTATGAGCCGGGTACCATTGTCTGTGCGGATATCAGCGAAGAACGCCTGGATCTGGTCAGAAGCAGGGGACTTGCGGACCGGGTGGTCAATCCCGAAAAAGAAAAGGTACAAGAGGTGCTGAGGGAAATGACAGACGGAAGAGGTGCCGATGTGGTTATTGAGGCAGCAGGCGGGCCGGATACCTTTCAGCTGGCATGGCAGGCGGCCCGTCCCAACGGCATCGTATACATCGTGGCATTGTATGAGGAAGCACAGAGCCTTCCGCTGCCCGCTATGTACGGGAAAAACCTGACCTTTAAAACCGGCGGCGTGGATGCCTGCTCCTGTGATGAAATCCTGGCCCTGATTGCGGAAGGCCGCATAGATACCACTTGTATGATAACCCACAGGTTTCCGCTGGAACGTATCATGGAGGTCTATGATATTTTTGAAAACAAACGGGATCATGTGTTAAAAATAGCGGTGGCGCCTTTTTAAGAGAGGATGCTGTGAGAAAGACAGATACCGGAAGGTCTGACAAAGATGCATAATGCAGACCCGGTATAAAGAGAGAAAGAAAAGGGGAAGAAACAGAAATGAAAGCAGAAATCAGAGAAAAAATGCAGGAAATGCTGGATACCGCAGTTGCCCATAAAGAACTGGCGGGGGGAAGCCTGCTCATCAGACAGGATGGAGAGGAAATCTGTTACCTGGAAAGCGGTATGGCGGACAGGGAACGGGGGAAGGCCATCCGCAGAGATCAGATTTACCGCCTTTATTCCATGAGCAAACCCATAACAGGGGCGGCTGCGATGGTTCTGTTTGAGCAGGGAAAACTGGATCTGGCGGAGCCTGTTTCCACCTATCTGCCGGCTTTTAAGGGACAGCAGGTGGAAGAAAACGGAAGTCTGGTGCCGGCGGAGAGGGAAGTCACGGTTAAGGATCTGCTGGGCATGACTTCGGGACTGCTGTATAACGGAAATCCGGGTCTGGCAGGGGAATATGCCACACAGGTGTTCCGCCGGGTGGATGAAAGACTGCTGACGGATCAGGCAATGACAACGGCGGAAATAGCAGAAGCGCTGGGCAGAGGGCCTTTGAAATTCCATCCGGGCTCCTCCTGGCTTTACGGAACCTCCGCGGATGTGCTGGGAGCGGTAGTGGAAGCGGCATCCGGGATGACCTTCGGTGCTTTTCTGGAAAAATATATCTTTTCCCCTCTTGAAATGAAGGATACCGGCTTTTATGTGCCGGAGGAGAAAAGGGAACGTCTGGCGGCGGCCTATCGTATGGATGACAACGGGGAACTGGTGCGATATGAAGAAAACCATCTGGGGATTATCAATGCCATGGACAGGCAGCCTGCGTTTGAGTCCGGCGGAGCCGGGCTGGTTTCCACCATTGATGACTATGCCCGGTTTGCCCAGATGCTTTTGAATGAAGGAGAACTGGACGGCAGACGGATTCTCCGTCCGGCTACGGTACGCTTTATGACGGCAGGCCAGCTGAATCAGGCGCAGCAGCTCGCATTTGTCCGCAATTTTTCCAATATGCCGGGCTTTAGTTATGGGAATCTGATGCGGGTAATGAAGGATCCGGGCCAGTCGGCAACCCTGAATCATGTGGGAGAATACGGCTGGGACGGCTGGCTTGGCTGTTACTTTGCCAATGATCCGGCGGCCCGGATGACCATGCTTTTTATGATGCAGAAAACAGACTCCGGCCTTACATCCGTGGTCCGCAGAATGAGAAATCTTTTCATAAGTGAAACAGAAAATTGATAGAAACGCCATAATATGACAATAATGCACAAAAACCTCTCATAAATGCAAAAACAATGTAAAAGCATACAAAAAAATGACGACAGACGGCGCGAATACTTGTACAATGTGTATGCATATGATATAATGTTTGTGTAACAAGGGGCATTATGGAGGGATTTTTATGAGAGAGTTTGAACATACGGTACGTTCGGTTGTCGGGCTGCATCCCCGGGTAGCAGGGGTAATGATGCATCTTGTAAAGGATTTTGAAAGTGACGTCATTCTTACGGATGGGGAGAAAAGCGGCAATCTGAGTAAACTGCTGGGGATTCTGCATATGAACATCCAGCAGGGGGACAGACTGCACCTGCAGATTTCAGGAAAGGACGAGGAGGTAGCCTACCAGGAATTGCAGGCATTTATGGCACAGAATTTATGACAGCACGTTTTCTTTAAAAGACAGCGGCTGCCGTTGGTAAAAAAGCTTCCTGCCGCAGACAGACAACAATTCCGGTTGTCTGTGCGGCAGGAAGCTTTTTTTGTACGGAAGCTAAAAAACCGGTGTTATAAACCCCCGCTTGATTAAATCGCCTGCCAGGGCGGCAATCTGCCTGGGCGGCTCCGGCGTTTCTTTGTTAAGCCAGGTTTCGATCATACCTATACAGCCGGATACCAGAAAGGAATAATAGTAGTCGAAGGTTTCGGAGGGCTGCTGGTTTTTGCGCCAGACCTGGAGGATGCGCTGTTTTACCACCTCTTTCATCCGGTTTATGAAGGTGAGATCCCCGTGAGGGCCCATCAGGGCCTGGGCGGTCTGTACATTAGCGTACAGAAAGGTAAACACATCTTCCAGTATGGTATATAAGGTATCGTCCGGCACTATGGTAAAGTCCCGGTCGAGTATCTCGTTAAATTCCGAGAAAAGCTCATCCTCCACCTTATTCAGCATGTCATATACATCTCTGTAATGCAGGTAAAAGGTACCCCGGTTGATATCGGCAAGGTCGGAGAGCTCTTTGACTGAAATGTCTTTGACCTCTTTTTCTTTCATCAATTCCGTCAGACAATTCAGAAGACGTGTTTTTGTTTTCCGGACCCGCCGGTCGGTTTTTGCAGGTTCCATACGATCCTCTCTTTCTTAAAAAACTATAAAAAACTAAACACAAAGCCGGAATGTGTTCAGTAACAAACACAAATATAAACACTGATTATTGTATTAGATAATTATAATTAATATAATTTAGAAAAGCAAGAAAATGAACAGCTGTTGAGTAATAAAATACAGTTGAGTAATTGAGGAGTGAAAAAAATGGAACGATATACCCAATTTTTGCTGAGACATAAGAAACTGATCATCGGTGTATTCGTTTTAGCTGCCGTCCTGTGCGCCGTTCTTTCCGGCCTGGTAGGGGTAAATTATGATTTTGCCGACTATCTGCCCGATACGTCCGCCTCCACGAAAGCGCTGGAGGTGATGGATGAGGAGTACAGCCAGTCCGTACCGAATATGAGGGTGCTGGTATATGAGGTTTCCATTCCCCGGGCATTGGCTTATAAGGAACAAATAGCTGCGGTGGACGGTGTGGAGGAAATTAACTGGCTGGATGATGCGGTGGACATTTACGAGCCGCTGGAGCTGGCGGAGCAGAAAACCGTGGATGACTGGTATCAGGACGGAAACGCGTTGTTCAGCGTGACCGTAGACGAAAAAAAGCAGGAAAGCGTGATACCGGCGGTAAGGGAAATTATCGGGGAAGAAAACTGCATGTCGGGCGCTGCGGTGACCTCCGTGCTGGCTCCGGTAAATACGTCGGCGGAGGTGCAGCAGATCATGTTTCTGGCTGTGCCGATTATCTTCCTGATTCTGATCCTGACTACCAAATCCTGGTTTGAACCCGTACTGTTTATGATAACCATCGGGGTGGCTATCCTGATTAACCGGGGAACGAACCTGATGTTCGGCACCATTTCCTTTGTGACCAATGCGGCCGGGAGTGTGCTGCAGCTGGCGGTGTCCATGGACTACTCCATTTTCCTTCTCCACCGCTTCGCGGAAAACAGGGATGAGGGCCTTCCGGTGGAAAAAGCGATGACACAGGCGGTACAGCAGTCTGTGGGGAGCATCCTTTCCAGCGGGCTGACAACGGTTACCGGTTTCCTGGCCCTGGTGCTCATGCGCTTTAAAATAGGGCCTGATATGGGCTGGGTTATGTCAAAGGCTATTGTATTCAGCCTTGTGAGCGTGCTTTGTTTCCTGCCTGCCCTGGCTATTTCTACATACCGCCTGATAGATAAAACACAGCATCGCAGCTTTATCCCTACGTTTGATAAATTTGCTGGACTGGTCATGAAGCTGCGGATTCCCATGCTTGTCCTGGTGGCTCTGATTCTCCCGGTTTCTTTCCTAGGCCAGCAGAAGAATGCTTTCTTCTACGGAGGAAGCCAGGTATACAGCACCAGGGCCACACAGATGGGACGCGATATGGAAGCGATCGACAGCATGTTTGGCTCCTCCAATCCGGTCGTACTCATGGTTCCCAAGGGAAACATGGAAAAGGAAATTGCCATGAATGAGGAACTGAAAAAGCTGGACTGCGTAACAAGCGTGGTTTCTTATGTGAACTCTGTTGGGAATGCCATCCCTTCCTCCTTCCTGCCTTCCGAAACCGTGTCCCAGCTTTATTCCGCCCATTACAGCCGGTTTGTTATCACGCTGGAGACGGAGGAAAAGGATCCGGACTGGTACGAAAAGGTGAACGATATCCGCAACATCGGGGAAAAATATTACGGGGATAAAATCCAATATGCAGGAGAGCTGGTGAGCACGGAGGATTTGAAAACCACCATTACCCAGGATAATGCCAAGGTGAACTTTCTGGCGATTGCTTTTGTGTTCTGCATTCTGCTGGTGACCTTTAAATCCCTGTCCCTGCCGGTGATTCTGACGCTGGTTATCGAATCCTCCATCTGGATTAACTTGGGGCTCCCCTATTTCCAGGGACAGACATTGTTTTACATCGGGTATCTGATAATCAGCACCGTACAGCTGGGAGCGACGATTGATTACGCCATTCTGTTTTCCGACCGGTATATGGATTTCAGGAAAAAGCTTTCCAAAAAAGAAGCGGCGTTTATGACACTGAAGACCTGTACCATATCCATTCTCACTTCTGCGTCCGTACTCACTCTGGCAGGCGTGATATTGGGAAAGGTATCCACCAACGGCGTACTGAGCCAGCTGGGAATATTAATTGGACGGGGCGCGGCGCTGTCCTTTGTTTTGGTTATATTTGTCCTGCCCACCCTTCTGCTCCTTTTTGACGGAGTGATAAGGCGTACGACTCTGCACTGTGATTTTTACAGGAAAGAAAAAGAGAGCGCGGAGTCCGGGAAAGCAGCGGATTAAGGAGGAGAGAAGATGAAAAAAAATAAGAACCTGGCAGTAAAGGGTACCGCATGTATCCTGTCGGCAGTGATGTTTCTGGGCAGCGGTTTTTCCGCAGCCGCGGCAGGTGCCAATACACAAAAGGATGAAAATGTATATGTGAACCTGAAACAGGACGGAAGCGTGGACAGCATCTATGTGGTCAATTCCTTCCGGCTGGAAACGGAAACGGATATTGTGGATTACGGAAAATACGATTCCGTAAAAAATCTGACAACAGATGCGGAACTGGAAAAAAAGGGGGATACCATTACCGCAGCGGCCCCCGCAGGAAACTTTTTCTACCAGGGAAACCTGAAAACCAAAGAGATGCCCTGGGAACTCACCATCCGTTATTATCTGGACGGAAAAGAAATGCAGGCGGAGGAACTGGCCGGGAAGAACGGAAGCCTGAAAATAACCATACATGTAGGGAAAAATGACAGTGTGGACGAAGCTTTTTTCGAAAATTACCTGCTTCAGGCCACCGTAACCATGAATATGGATACTTGCAGCAATCTGAAGGCGGCAGGGGCCGCTGTAGGCAACGTAGGGATCTCCAAGCAGCTGGTATACAATATTATGGCAGGGCAGGAAAAGGATATCGTTATTACGGCGGATATCCTGGATTTTGAAATGGATCCCATAAGCTTCCAGGGAGTCCCCATGTCCTTTGATCTGGACAGGGATACGTTATCCATGGATGCCCTGTATGACAAAACCGGTGAGATCAAGGATGCGGCGGATGAATTTTCCGACGGTGCGGCGGAACTGTCCGATGGCGCAGGCGCGCTGAAGGACGGCGCTGCCGATTTAAAGGATGGGGCCGACAGCCTGAAGGAAGGGATTGAAAGCTATGCGGACGGCGCGCAGTCTCTGGGAGACGGCGTGGATACGCTGAAGGACGGAACGGACGATCTCGCCGACGGGGCAACGGAGCTGGCGGATGGAATTTCCTCCCTGAAGGAAGGTGTGGATCAACTGGCCGGAGGTTATAACGGAGAGGAAGGCGCAGCAGCCGGCGCGAGGAAGCTGGCGGAAGGCGCCGACAAACTGAAAAGCGGGGCCGGGCAGCTGAGTGATGGGATTAGTGCGTTGGTGGGGATGATGAGCAGCCTGGGAGATGAAAAGAAGATAGAAGAAAGCTTGCAGATTCTTGTAGGAAGTGTCACTTCAATAATGGGATCTGGCTATCAGCCTAAAGGGACAAATATAAAAGAACGATTAACAAGTTTTTCAAATGATTTGTCAAATAAAATGATGGAACTTGTGCAATCTGTTTCAGGCGGGACAGGAGGGACAAATAGCATATCAGCTGAAAATCACCCATCGGCAGCACCCGTTTCCGGAAATTCTGTGCAAGAAAAAGATACACAGGAAGATCAGACAGAAGAACCAGAAGAAACGGAAGGGGCAACACAGGAATCATCAGAAAGTGTTGAAGGAGGAACGGATAATAACAGTGAGCCTGAAAATAATGAAAATGATGAGCAGGAAAAACAGGAAAGTCCGGTAGAATCGGAAACGAATAAAGAAGATGATGAAAAAGGAACCAATGAATCTGGAAAAGTACAAGAAACCGAAAGGAATAAAGCGGAAGAACAGAAGGAAAGCGTAGAGGATGTAAAGTATGAAAAGAGATTCAGTGCTTATTCATTAGTAATGCTTGATTATAGAAACGTGAATCAGAAAGAGCAGAAGGAAGGAACCGTAATTGAAGTATCAAATGTGGGAACTTCAGGAACTATTTGGGTTGAAATTGGGACACTGATGCAGGTAAAGTCTAAGGTGGATATGCTGCTTGGAAGTTATGAAGCAATAAGTGCATTAAGTGATCCGGCCACTCAATCCCAACTCAAACAACTCTCCGAAGGCGCCTCCGCCCTGAAAGACGGCGTGGCCTCTCTTGCGGACGGCGCAGGATCCCTGGCCAACGGAATCGGCCAGCTTGCGGACGGCACCAACCAGTTACAGTCCGGCGTTTCCGAACTGAATGACGGCGGCTGGGAACTGGCGGACGGTACCAAAGATTTGCAGTCCGGAGTATCGGATTTGGCGGACGGCGTGAAAGAACTTACAGATGCCTCCGATGATTTGAAGGACGGATCCGGCCAGCTTGCGGACGGCACCGGTGATTTACTGGACGGCACGCAGGATTTAGTGGACGGAGTGGGAGAATTGAAGGATGGAACCGACGAATTCAAGGATAAGAGTTCCGATATTGATACGCAGATTGATGAGGAAGTGGATAAGGTGATAAACAATTTTTCAGGAAGCGATTTCACTCCCCTTTCTTTTGTCTCAGATAAAAATACCAATGTCAACCTGGTACAGTTCGTCATGAAGACAGATGGGATTAAGATGCCGGAGGAGGTAATGCCTGAAAATGCAGAAGAACCGCTTACTTTCTGGCAGAGATTATTGAATTTGTTTCGGTAAATGAGGAAAGCCACGGGAATCACTATTCTCCCGTGGCTTTTATTCCGGCAGGCAACGGGCCAAATGGTGTGCCCGCTCGTCTGCCTGACTAAACAGCTCTTAAAAACTCGAGCAAATTTCTAAATTTTCTGCTTCATCAATCCATGCTTATTACAATAAACGTACAGATATCCATGCCCTCTGAGCCGGAACCGCCCTTCTGCATTCTGTTCCGGATAAAGCTTTAAAAGCTCCAGCCTGCCGGAGGTCATCCAGGCGATAAACGAGATATGATGGGTTTTGCTCATTTCATGCGCTATCGTGACATAGGACTCATCCTCCACCTGTTCTACAATAAGGGAATGGGCACCGTCCGTTTCCTCCGCCTCTTCGGGCGGCAGTGTGATTCCGCAGCAGCTTACCACACATTTCCCCATAGTATGGATAATATTCCCGCATACCGGGCAGATATAAAAGACGCTGCGCAGCATGTTTCCCATCTTATTCTGGTTTGTGACGTAATCTCCGCTGAGAAGCTCCGCAACGGAAATATCCAGCGCGGCAGCCAGCGGCTCCAGCAGGCTGATATCGGGATAGCCCTTTGCCGTTTCCCATTTGGATATGGTTTTGTCACTTACATCCAATACCTGAGCCAGTTCTTTCTGGGTAATCTGTTTCTTTTCCCTGAGTTCCCGGATGGTGTTTCCGGTAATATAATGATTCATTTCTTGTGTCCTTTCCGCTGCATAAGGCAGCTGTCTTTCCTTCCTTCAAGGATAAAGGAGAAGAAAGAGGAATGCAACCTACGCTTCGTGGAGAGGATGCCGCAGGGCACAAAGGGCCGTCTGAACCGCAGCTGAAAACAACAAAAAACAAATATAATATATGCGGTATTTATTGACATTTTTGCCCGGAGCAACTATACTAATTATGGAAAACCACACAAATGGACGCCTGATTATGCAAAACAACATAAATAACAATACGCAGCAGATATCATGCCTTCCGGGAAAACCGTGTCTTTTTTACAGAACAGCTTACCGGAAGAGAACTATGGAGGAAAACGCAGGATGAGCAGTAAATTCAACACCGATCCCACAGCCAAATCGGAACGTATTACCAGGCTGGTTGAAAACCTGTACCGTAACATGCCGGAAATCGAACCGGACAGGGCGGTACTGCTGACGGAAAGCTACAGGGAAACAGAGGGCGAACCTATTATTATGCGAAGGGCCAGGGCCTTTGCCCATATTCTTGCCCATATCCCCATCACTATCCGTGAGGAGGAGCTTATTGTAGGAAGCTCTACCAAAGCGCCCAGAGGCTGCCAGACCTTTCCTGAATTTTCTTATGAATGGCTGGAAGCGGAATTCGACACGATTGAAAAAAGAAGCGCGGATCCTTTTTCCATTTCCGAGGATACCAGGAAAAAACTGCGGGAAGTACATAAATACTGGAAGGGGAAGACAACAAGTGAACTCGCCCTCTCCTATATGGCGCCGGAAGCCGCCGCGGCAATTGAACATAATATCTTCACGCCGGGCAACTATTTCTATAACGGTGTGGGACATGTAACCGTCCAATATGAAAAGGTGCTGGAAATCGGGCTGGAAGGCATCATAAAAGAAGCGGCGCAGGAGCTGGCAGGCTGTAATGTGGGAGATGGGGACTATGCCAGGAAGCACTGTTTCCTGGAGGCCGTAATCATGAGTTGTGCCGCCGTAATCGGTTACGCGGGACGTTATGCCGCCCTTGCCAGGCAGGAAGCCGATTCCTGTACGGACAGAACCAGGAAAGAAGAACTTCTGCAGATCGCCTCCAACTGTGAAAGGGTTCCTGCCAAAGGGGCACGCAGCTTCCACGAGGCCTGCCAGAGCTTTTGGTTCATCCAGCAGCTGCTGCAGATGGAATCCAGCGGACATTCCATTTCTCCGGGACGTTTTGACCAGTATATGTATCCTTTTTACCAAAAGGACATGGAAGCGGGAAAGATAACAAGGGACGAAGCGCAGGAACTGGTTGACTGTATCTGGGTGAAACTGAATGATCTGAACAAAGCAAGGGATGCGGCCAGTGCGGAAGGGTTTGCCGGCTACAGCCTGTTCCAGAATCTGATTGTAGGCGGACAGAATGAGAATGGGGAAGATGTCACCAACGACCTGTCTTTCCTGTGCATCTGGGCATCCGCCCATGTATTCCTTCCGCAGCCCTCTCTGTCTGTCCGGGTATGGAACGGTACCCCTCATGAGCTTATGGTAGAGGCGGCCAGGCTGACCAGAACCGGAATCGGGCTTCCCGCCTATTACAATGATGAGGTGATTATCCCTTCCCTGATGAACCGCGGGCTGACTCTGGAGGATGCAAGGACCTATAATATCATCGGCTGTGTGGAACCCCAGAAGGCCGGCAAGACCGAAGGCTGGCATGACGCGGCGTTTTTCAATATGTGCCGTCCGCTGGAGCTTGTTTTCTCCAACGGAAAGGATAAGGGAGAACAGATAGGGCCTGCCACGGGAACCGTGGAACAGATGGGCACCTTTGAAGAATTTTATGAAGCCTATAAGAAACAGATGGAATATTGCATCAGCCTGCTGGTAAATGCGGACAATGCCATCGACACCGCCCATGCGGACCGCTGTCCGCTGCCTTTCCTTTCCAGCATGGTGGACGATTGCATGAAGAGAGGGAAAACCGTCCAGGAGGGCGGCGCCGTCTATAACTTTACCGGGCCTCAGGGCTTCGGAATTGCCAATGTGGCGGATTCCCTGTACGCCATCCGGAAGCTGGTATTTGAAGAAAAGAAAGTGACCCTTTCGGAATACAAGAAGGCTCTCGCCCTGAATTTCGGAAAGGGTTTTGATGCTATCACGGTCCAGGAAATGACGAAGGAAATCATAAAAGAGCTTGTAAAGGCAGGGCAGCAGCCCAGCCAGGCCCAGATTGCCGGTATTGTCAAAGGAATTATGGATACGGAAATCCCGGATAAGGACAAGGAGCTTTGTGAAAGGCTGCTCGCCATGATAGAAGAGGTTCCCAAATACGGCAATGATATCGAAGAGGTGGATATGTTTGCCAGAGAGGTGGCTTATACCTATACAAAACCTCTCCAGAACTACAGAAACCCCAGAGGCGGAATTTTCCAGGCCGGCCTGTACCCGGTATCCGCCAATGTTCCTCTGGGAGCGCAGACCGGCGCAACGCCGGACGGACGTCTTGCCCATACGCCTGTTGCGGACGGGGTTTCCCCTACGGCAGGCAGGGATATAAACGGTCCCACGGCGACGGCCAACTCCGTTTCCAAGCTGGATCACGGCATTGCCTCCAACGGAACCCTGCTGAACCAGAAGTTCCATCCTTCGGCGTTGAGCGGGGATGAGGGGCTGAATAATTTTGTGGCTTTAATCCGTTCCTATTTTGATCAGAAGGGAAGCCATATGCAGTTCAATGTGGTGGACAGGAATACGCTGCTGGATGCCCAGAAATATCCGGAAAAATACCAGCACCTGGTAGTCCGTGTGGCCGGCTACAGCGCCCTCTTTACCACCTTATCCCGGTCCCTGCAGGATGATATCATCCGCAGGACACAGCAGGGCTTCTGATGACGGGAAACAACGGATGTTACTGTTCGCTCCGTGCCCGGTAAATGCACAGTACTGAGTGAACAGTAACCCACGATGCCGCGCTCTGCGCATCCTTATGTTCAAACGCACTGCTGTATGCGGCCTGCAGGCTGCATACAGCAGCAGGAAGAGAG
Organism: Lachnospiraceae bacterium; assembly: GCA_022845955.1. Classification (GTDB taxonomy): domain Bacteria; phylum Bacillota; class Clostridia; order Lachnospirales; family Lachnospiraceae; genus Eisenbergiella. Next base: position 3,911,811 of record AP025576.1, on the reverse strand, counting down.
GAAAGAAAAAATGGATTACCTTGATACAACAGGCCGTATTTTTGACATACAACGTTATTCCATCCACGACGGCAGAGGGATCCGCACGATTGTATTCCTGAAGGGCTGTGTTCTGCGGTGCCGGTGGTGCTGCAATCCGGAATCCCAGGAATACGGGATACAGACAATGCTGGTACAGGGCAAACCCAAAATAATCGGTGAGGACGTTACGGTCCGCAGGGTGATGGAAACAGTGGTAAAGGATCGCCCTTATTACAGACGTTCCGGGGGCGGACTTACTCTTTCCGGAGGAGAAAGCCTGTGCCAGGCGGACTTCGCGGCGGCGCTGCTGCGGGCGGCAAAGGAAGAAGGAATCAACACTGCAATGGAGAGTATGGCCTGTGCGCCTATGGAAACCATTGACAAGCTTCTTCCCTGGCTGGATCAGTACCTGATGGACATCAAGCATACGGACAGCGGCAAGCATAAGGAATTTACCGGAAAAGGTAATGAACTGATGCTGGAAAATGCCCGCAAAATTGCACAGGGCGGGAAAACGGAGCTGATTATCCGGGTGCCGGTTATCCCAACATTTAATGACACGGAAAAAGAAATCGAAGATATCGCAAGGTTTTCGGATGCCCTTCCGGGAGTGAAACGTATTCACCTGCTTCCTTATCACCGGCTGGGGCAGGATAAATATGACGGATTGGGCCGGGAATACCGGATGAAAGATATCCTGCCGCCCACGGCCGAACATATGGAAAACCTGAAACGGGCTGTGGAACGTGTGAGCAGTCTGGACTGCCGCATCGGCGGCTGAAAGGCAGGAAGAATGGAATTGGAAAACTATAATCCGGAAAAAAAACAAAGAATTGTCCAGGAGCTTGTACCCGGTAAACAGATTACACTGGCCCATATAATTGCCAGCCCCGACGGGGAACTGTATGAGAAGCTGGGACTGGATCCGAGGGTGGAGCTGAACCGGGCGGCGATCGGAATCATGACCGTAACTCCTGCAGAAACAGCGATTATCATGGCTGATATCGCCATCAAGTCCGCCGGCGTGTCCCTGGGGTTTGTGGACCGCTTCAGCGGCTCCTTGATTGTAACGGGGACAGTGTCACAGGTGGAGGCCGGGACGCTGGCCGTCCTGGAGTATACGGCGGGCAAACTGGGGTATGAAGTCTGCGGCATAACAAGAACATGAAAAAGATAATTCTTATCGGCAGGAGCGGTGCGGGGAAAACGACCCTGACACAGGCGCTGAAGGGGGAAGAAATCAAATATCACAAAACCCAGTATGTGAACTACTTTGAGTGCATTATAGATACCCCGGGAGAATATGCCCAGACCCATGAGCTGGGATATGCCCTGGCCCTGTATTCCTATGAAGCGGATGTGGTGGGACTTCTTCTTTCCGCTACGGAGCCTTATTCTTTGTATCCGCCCAATATTACCTGCATGGTGAACCGGGAAGTGGTGGGGATAGTCACCCAGATCAATGCGCCGAAAGCGGATCCGGAACGCTCCGCCAGATGGCTCCGGCTTTCCGGCTGTAAAAAGATTTTTTTCGTGGATTCAGCGGAAGGGACAGGCGTTCCGGACATCCTCGCCTATCTGAGGGAAGAAGCGCCGGAAGGAAGAGCGGCAGACAACAAAAATAAAAAGCAATAAAAGCATGAAAACAAATAAAAACCACATAAGAAATGTTGACATGTGTTGTATTTAGGACTATAATGAACACGAGTCAACAGGAAAAACAGTCAGAAAGAGTATAAAGAATCTGCACAAGGATGCAAACATATTTTTTACGCCGCAGGAAGACGGCAGAATGGAGGAAACAATGCAGAACGAGTATGAACTTAAGAAATTGATGTGCGACATCGGAAAGAGAATCTATGACCGTAATATGGTGGCGGCCAATGACGGCAACATTTCCGTTAAACTCAATGACAATGAATTCCTTTGCACCCCTACCGGTGTTTCCAAAGGTTTTATGACACCTGAATTTATCTGCAAGGTAGATGGACAGGGAAATGTAATCCAGGCAAACAAGGGGTTCCGTCCTTCCTCTGAGATTAAAATGCACATGCGTGTATATCAGAAACGTCCTGATGTGGGAGCGGTGGTACATGCCCATCCTACCTTTGCAACCTCCTTTGCTATTGCCGGCATCCCGCTGACACAGCCTATCATGCCGGAAGCGGTTATCGCTCTGGGATGTGTTCCCATCGCTGAGTACGGCACCCCTTCCACCATGGAGATTCCCGATAATGTGGAAAAATACCTTCCTTACTACGATGCAGTTCTGCTGGAAAGCCACGGCGCCCTCACCTGGAGCACCGACCTGACGGCCGCTTACATGAAGATGGAATCCGTTGAGTTCTATGCAGAGCTTCTGTACAAGTCCAGAATGCTGGGCGGACCGAAGGAATTCGATCAGGCAACCATTGAGAAGCTGTATGAAATCAGAAGAAAAATGGGCCTGCCCGGAAAGCATCCCGCGGATCTGTGCCAGAATAAGGGGAAGAAAAACTGCCATAACTGCGGAAACGGCTGCGGTTCCGTATCCTCACCCGCTTCCAAAGAGGTAAGCGAAGATATGGTTGCTGAAATCGTTAAAAAGGTCATGGAGCAGATAAAATAATGAACGAAGAGCTGATTGCAAGAACTGTCCGCAGAGTCCTGCAGGAGACGGGCATGTCTCTTAAGCTGGCGGAAGCGTTGGCTGCTAAAGTGGAGGAAAAGGCAAAGGAATGGGGAATGCGGGTAGTTACCGCCCTCGCAGATGAAGCCGGACATCCGAAGCTGGTGCGCAGTATGGACGGCGCCTACATAGGAAGTCTGGATGTGGCGGTGAATAAGGCCTATACCTGTGTGGCCTTTCAGATGTCCACGGCCGCTCTGGGGGAACTCGCCCGGCCGGGAGAATCGCTGTACGGCATCCAGTATACCAACGGCGGCAGGATTGTGATTTTCGGCGGCGGGGAACCGCTTATCTATGAAGGTAAAATAATAGGAGCTCTGGGCGTCAGCGGCGGAACAGCCGAACAGGACACCGCCCTTGCGGCTTACGGAGCGTCCTTGTTAAAGGAGGTAATCTCGTGCCTGTAAGTGAGAGCATGGTACAGGATATTGTAAAGGAAGTGGTTGCCAGGATGCAGCTTTCCGGTAATGCCGGGACAGCGCAGCACGGCGTGTTCACGGATATGAACCAGGCCATTGAAGCGGCGAAGGAAGCGGAAACGAAGGTTCGCCACATGACCATGGACCAGCGTGAGCAGATTGTTTCCAATATCCGCAGAAAGACCCACGAGAACGCGGAAATCCTTGCCCGTATGGGTGTGGAAGAAACCGGCATGGGCAACGTGGGCGACAAGATTTTAAAGCATCATCTCCTGGCGGACAAAACGCCCGGAACGGAAGATATTACAACGACAGCCTGGTCGGGAGACAGAGGGCTTACCCTGATTGAAATGGGGCCTTTCGGTGTTATCGGCGCCATCACACCCTGCACCAATCCCAGTGAAACCGTCCTGTGCAACTGCATGGGGATGATAGCTGCGGGAAATACGGTGGTATTCAACCCCCACCCTCAGGCTATCAAAACCTCCATATTCGCCATTAATATGGTGAATGAAGCCTCGATAGAGGCGGGCGGGCCGGACAATGTGGCCTGTACGGTCAGCAGGCCCACACTGGAAACCAGCAATATTATGATGAAGCATAAGGATATTCCGCTGATTGCCGCGACAGGAGGGCCGGGTGTGGTTACCGCCGTCCTTTCCTCCGGAAAAAGGGGAATCGGCGCCGGAGCGGGAAATCCTCCCGCATTGGTGGATGAGACTGCAGATGTGAGAAAAGCGGCGGCAGACATTGTAAACGGCTGTACCTTTGATAATAATCTCCCCTGTATTGCCGAGAAGGAAATCGTTGCTGTGGACAGCGTGGCCGATGAACTGATGGATTACATGATCAGCGAGCAGGGCTGTTACCTGATTTCCAAAGAGGAACAGGAGAAGCTCACCGCCACGGTGTTGACCCCTAAGGGCCTGAACCGGAAATGCGTGGGAAGGGACGCGAGGACACTTCTTTCCATGATCGGCATTCAGGCACAGGAAAATATCCGCTGTATCGTATTTGAAGGGGAAAAAGAACACCCGCTGATTGCGGAAGAACTGATGATGCCTATTCTGGGGCTGGTAAGGGCAAAGGATTTTGACGATGCGGTGGAGAAGGCTGTCTGGCTGGAGCACGGCAACCGGCATTCCGCCCATATCCATTCCAAGAATGTGGATAACATCACCAAGTATGCCAGGGCAATTGACACGGCTATCCTGGTTAAGAATGCACCTTCCTATGCGGCTTTGGGTTTCGGTGGAGAAGGCTTCTGTACCTTCACTATTGCCAGCAGGACCGGTGAAGGCCTGACAAGTGCAAGCACCTTCACCAAGAGAAGAAGATGTGTCATGTCGGACAGTCTTTGCATCCGTTAAAGAGCAGAACGTGCAGGCATGCCGGAAAAGAGGCATGGACGGCGGAAGGCAGGAAAGGAAAAGAAAATGGACGTTAATGCAACAAATATAGAAGAGATTGTAAGACAGGTCCTAAACAGTATGGAAGGACATACCGGCACGGAAAAAAGCGTTTCTTCAAATGCGGCGGGAGAAATCCCCAAAACAGCCCGTGTTGCCATGCTTACCAGCCTGGAGCATTATGACATTAAGGAATTCCCTATCCCCGAGGTAGGGGATGACGATATCCTCGTTAAGGTGGAAGGCTGCGGTATCTGCGGAACCGACGCCCACGAATTTAAAAAAGATCCCTTCGGACTGATTCCCGTGGCTCTCGGCCATGAAGGAACCGGTGAAATCGTAAAGATGGGAAAGAATGTAAAGAAAGACAGCGCGGGAAATGAATTAAAAATCGGGGATAAGGTAGTTACCTGTATGATTTTTAAAGATAACCCGGATATTACCATGTTCGACCTGAATAAACAGAACGTGGGGGGCGCGGATGTTTACGGCCTGCTTCCTGATGACGATATCCATCTTAACGGCTGGTTTTCCGATTATCTTTTTATCCGCGGAGGCTCTACCGTATTTAAGGTAAGCGATCTGGATTTGTATTCCAGAATCCTGATTGAGCCCTGCGCCGTATTGATTCATGCGGTGGAAAGAGCTAAGACTACAGGAATCCTCCGGTTTAACAGCAGGGTGGTGGTACAGGGCTGCGGTCCTATCGGGCTGATCTGTATTGCGATTCTGCGCACGATGGGAATCAATCATATCGTAGCCGTGGACGGGGAAGAAAAACGTCTGGAATTTGCCAAAGAGATGGGAGCATCCGATACGGTGAATTTCAAGGATCACAAGGGAATTGAAGCCCTTGCAGGCGCTGTGGAAGCCAAGTTTGACGGACATCTGGCAGATTTTGCATTCCAGTGCACCGGTTCTCCCTTCGCCCATGCAAACATTTACAAATTCATCCGCAACGGCGGAGGCCTTTGTGAACTGGGATTCTTCATTAACGGCGGTGACGCCACCATCAATCCGCACTTTGATATCTGCTCCAAGGAAATCACCATTGTGGGATCCTGGGTATATACCCTGAGGGATTATGCCACCACCTTTGAATTCTTAAAGAGCGCGAAGAAAGCAGGGATTCCTATTGAGAAGCTCATTACCCATACTTTCCCGCTGGATGAAATCAATGAGGCGCACAAAACCAATCTGGCAATGAGCGGTTTGAAGATCGCAATCATCAATCAATAAGCAGCATTAGGAGGCGAAGCCCATGGGAGAAGCCGTAGGAATTTTGGAAGTATTTGGTCTGGTATGTGCTTTTATGGCGGCGGATGCCGGATGTAAGGCAGGCAATGTGCGGCTGGAGCCTTTTGATAAAAATAAGCCGGCCAATGCAGACAGCCTTCCGGTCCCCCTGCTGGTGACCATCAAATTCAGAGGCAGTGTTTCCGACGTGGAAGCTGCCATGGAAGCGGGAGAGCGGGTGGCAAAAAGCCTTACCGGAGTCGTGCAGAAACATATCATTCCCAGGCCCACGGAGGATACGGAAAAAATGTTGAAGCTCTGCGCATTTGACAAGTCATAAACTTATTCAGTAAAATAAACATACAACGAAATTATGTGGAGGAAATTAAAATGGCACAGGAAGCATTGGGAATGGTAGAAACAAGAGGTCTTACCGCAGCAATTGAAGCGGCGGATGCAATGACAAAATCAGCAGAAGTAACGCTGGTGGGGACGGAAAAAATCGGTTCCGGTCTGGTAACGGTCATGGTCCGCGGCGATGTGGGAGCCGTTAAGGCTGCAGTAGAGAGCGGCACCGCAGCAGCGAGCAAGCTCGGCGAGCTGGTGGCAGCACACGTAATTCCGAGGCCGCATTCGGATGTAGAGAAAATTCTGCCTTCTATCTGATAAGTCAAGTAACGGTTCGGACCTGTCTGAACCGCTGCTATTTTAGGAGAAAACGTTCATGGGGAAATCATATGGCCTGATAGAAATAACAGGGGTAGTAGCGGCAATGGATGCCCTTGACATTATGTGCAAAGCGGCGGAAGTCACTCTGTCAACCTGGGAAAGAAAACTGGGCGGAAGGCTTGTAACCATTATTGTGGAAGGAGATGTGGCGGCTGTAACGGCTGCGGTGGAAGCCGCGGCAGCACAGGCAATTAAGCCGCTGGCAGCTTCCGGGGTGATAGCCAACCCCCATGAAGAGATTGTCAGATTGGTGAAGCAAAGTTCAAGCCGTTTTATGGCCGCTTCCAAAGAAGCCGGGGAGGAGAATCCGGCAGAGGGAATGCTTTCTGAGGAAAGCTATCTTCAGGAGGTATAGGGACAGGGTGTTGTGCACCCGTCCGGCTGCCGTAGCAGCAGCTTGTACAATGAGGAGGGATCATGGCAGACAATAATCATAAAGATAAGACAACACAGAACGAAGCCGGACAGAGTGCTGCCGCTTCAAAAAGCGGTGCTATCAAGACCGCACGCAAAACGACGTCCGCAACAGCACAGAAAGCCGAAAAGGCACAGGTAAAAGAAGAGCCAGTTGTTAAAAAGGAGGAAAAAAGAATGTCACAGGAAGCATTGGGAATGGTGGAAACAAGAGGACTTGTTGCAGCAATTGAAGCAGCGGATGCTATGTGCAAAGCTGCAAATGTAGCTCTGGTAGGAACAGAGAAGATCGGTTCCGGCCTGGTAACCGTTATGGTACGCGGCGATGTGGGAGCCGTTAAATCCGCAGTGGAAGCAGGAGCCAGCAGCGCAGGCAGACTGGGCGAATTAGTGGCTACCCATGTAATCCCCAGACCTCACACAGACGTGGAAATGATTTTGCCCAAGGTTAAATAATTCTGAGAATCTGAAGAAAAGTGGGTGTGGTTGTGGAGACGAATCAAATAGAAATGATTACCAGACTGGTAATGGAAGCCATGGATAAAGAACCCGCAGGAAACGGGTTTATGGTTCCCGTAGGCGTATCCGCCAGACATATACATCTTACCCAGGAGCATGTGGAAATCCTGTTCGGACCGGGGTACCGGCTTACGAAAAAGAAGGATCTCATGGGCGGGCAGTTCGCTGCCAACGAACAGGTTACCATAGTCGGCTTAAAGCTGCGTGCAATTGAAAATGTGAGGGTTTTAGGGCCGGTAAGGAAAGCCTCCCAGGTGGAAATTTCCGCTACGGATGCCATGAAGCTGGGAATTAAGGCCCCGGTTCGGGAATCGGGAGATGTGGCAGGAAGCGCGGCTATCGCTGTGGTAGGTCCCCAGGGAGCGGTTTACCTGAAAGAGGGCTGCATCGTGGCCATGAGACATATACATATGTCTCCCCGGGATGCACAGGCTGCAGGGGTAAAAGACGGCGATTACGTTTCTGTGAAAGCAGAGAACGAGCGGGGAACTGTTTTTGACCATGTGAAAATCCGTGTGGATGACAGCTTTACGCTGGAAATGCATATTGATACGGATGAGGCCAACGCAAGCAGAATCGCTACCGGAGACACCGTAAAAATTATCCGCTGATGGAAGTGTATATAACGGCCCGGACCTGTCCGGATTGTTATATACTCCGTTCTCCCGGTATTCTTGTTCTTTCAGGTCTGAATACCGGGAGATTTTTGTAATACAGGCTAAACTACTAATCAAAGCAGTATCGCAGGTAAACCCGCGATATGCAGGGGGTATAAATATGATAGTCGGTAAAGTAACAGGAAGCATTGTTTCCACAAGAAAAAGTGAGAAGCTGGTAGGAAATAAATTGATGATTGTGGAGCCTTTGGAATCCATGAAAAGTCATGCGGACAGACTGGTGGCTATCGATAATATCGGTGCGGGGATCGGAGAATACGTGCTTGTAGCCCAGGGGAGTGCGGCCAGAATTGGCTGCGATATGCAGGATGCCCCTGTGGATGCCGCAATTGTGGGAATCATCGATGATGCCAGCAGGCTGGTGTGATTCCGGGAAAGTGGAGCAGGCTATGGAGTGTAAAGACTTAAGTAATATCATAAAAGAGAATGGTGTGGTAGGTGCCGGCGGAGCAGGCTTTCCCACCTATATGAAAATTGATGAACGGGCGCAGATCATCGTATTAAACTGCGCGGAATGTGAACCGCTTTTGAAGCTGCACAGGCAGCTTCTTGAAAAATATGCGGAAGAAATACTGGAAACGTTCCAGCTGGTGGCAGACACTGTGGGCGCGGAACGTGCTATTGTTGGAATTAAAGGCGAATATAAGGACACCGTGGCGGCATTAAAGGGATGCATCCACCGGTTTCCCAAGGTTTCCCTGCAGCTTCTTGACAGTGTGTATCCTATGGGGGACGAGGTGGTGCTCATTTATGAAGCAACCGGAAGAGTTGTCAGGCCCGGAGGTCTTCCCATAGAAGAAGGCATTGCTGTCTTCAATGTAGAAACCATGTATAATATTTACAGAGCCCTGCATAAAAACCAGCCTGTGACGGATAAACTGGTAACCATAGTAGGGGAAGTGGCGGAGCCGGTTACGGTCAGGGTGCCTCTGGGAACCCCGCTGGAAACCTGTGTGGCATTTGCGGGGGGAGCTGTCGTGAAGGATCCGGTTTATTTGGTTGGCGGTCCTATGATGGGGAATATAAAAAGTGCGTCGGCCCCGGTGACTAAAACCACCAATGCGGTTCTGGTGCTGCCAAAGGAGCATTCCCTGATTCAGAAGAAAAACCAGAATCCGGCCATCGGATTAAAGCGTGCGGCGTCCGCGTGCTGCCAGTGCCAGGCGTGTACGGATCTGTGCCCCAGACATGCGCTGGGACACCAAATTGAACCTCATAAATTCATGCGGGCTGCAGCAAACCGGGATTTCAGGGATGCCAATCCTTTTGTTAATACGTTTTTCTGCAGCTCCTGCGGTTTGTGTGAGCTGTATTCCTGTCCCCAGGGGCTGGCGCCAAGAAGCCTGATGGCGGAATATAAGGCTGGGCTTCGGAAAGCGGGAGTGAAACCTCCGGCGGATATTCTCCCCGCTCCCGTAAGGGAATCCAGGGAATACCGCAAAGCGCCGGAGGAACGGCTGGAGGCCAGACTGGGACTGTCCGCTTATGACAGGGAAGCGCCTATTGAAGATGAAGTGAAGAAAGTGAACGTGGTTGCCATCCCTCTAAGCCAGCATATCGGGGCGCCGGCGGAGCCGGTGGTATCCGTGGGGGATGCGGTGGAAAGAGGGCAGGTAATAGCTGCCGCAGCCAAAGGCTTGAGTGTGCCGATCCATGCCTCTGTCAGCGGCAGGGTAACAGGCGTAGGCGGCGGTGTGATTACTCTGACTGTGTCGTAAGAGAGGTAAGAATATATGAGCAAGGCTATAGGCATGATTGAATTTAAAACGGTTTCCGCAGGAATTACCGCTGCGGATGTGATGGTAAAGACGGCGGATGTGGAGCTGCTGGAAGCGCAGACGGTCTGTCCGGGAAAGTACATTGCTTTAGTCAGCGGACAATTAAGCGCAGTGAATGCAGCGGTGGAAGCGGCGGGAAAGGTGAGGGAAGAAGAGCTGATTGACAGCTTTGTTCTTGGAAATCCCCATGAAAGTATTTTTCCGGCTATTTACGGAGCTACGCAAATTGATAAAATCAGTGCCTTCGGCATTCTGGAAACCTATGACGCGGCGTCTATTATCGTGGCAGCGGATGTGGCGGCTAAAACGGCAATCGTAGATCTGATTGAGCTTCGTATCGCCAAAGGGATGTGCGGAAAATCCTATCTGATACTGACCGGGGAGGTTGCGGCGGTGGAAGCGGCCATAGAAAAAGCAAAACAGTCCGTCGCGGGTAACGGAATGTATCTGGATTCGTCCGTGATTGCCCACCCGGATGAACAGATCTGCCGTTCCATTTTGTAACGCATATCGATAAGGCATATAAGGGAAGGGTTGCTTATGTTAGCAGTAGAGAGAAGAAATCTGATTCTTGAAAAGCTGCAGGAGGATAAAAAGGTTATCGTCAGCGAACTGAGCCAGGAATTCCAGGTATCCGAGGAAACCATCCGAAGAGATTTGGATAAGCTGGATAAGGACGGACTGGCGGTAAAAAGCTACGGCGGAGCGGTATTGAATGAAAATACCAGCCTGGATATGCCCTTTAATATCCGAAAAAAAAATAATCCTGCAGGCAAACAACGGATAGCAAAAATTGTGGAAACACTCATCGAGGACGGGGATCATATTATCCTGGATCCCAGCACGACAGCCGTATTCATCGCCAAGGCACTGAAGCAGAAGGAACGCCTGACGGTAATCACCAATTCCATTGAAGTGATTCTGGAACTTTCCGATGTGGCGGACTGGAATATTATTTCTTCAGGCGGAAGCCTGAAAGAAGGATATCTGGCGCTGGTGGGGCCAAGGGCTATCGAAGGCCTGGGAGCCTTCAATGTGGAAAAGGTGGTCCTTTCCTGTAAAGGGCTTGATATGGAAAAAGGAATTACGGACGGGAACGAACTTTTTTCCCAGGCTAAGCAGACGATGCTGAAATCCGCCAAGCAGTGTATTCTGGCGGTAGATCACACAAAATTCGGAAAAGTGGCATTTTCCAAAATCTGTGACATCAATCATATCCAGGTGGTGGTTACCGATGAAAAGCCGTCCGATACCTGGCTGGAGCTGTTCGAACGCTCCGGTATCACCTGTCTGTATCCGGAGAACTGACCGGCTCATGGGAAAGACGGTAGGTGCGCGGCGTCATGCCGAACTGCTCCCTGAAAATCCGGTGAAAATAACTTGTGTTGTCATACCCCACAGACGCGATGATTTCCTCTACGGGAAGCGTGGTTGTGGTAAGCAGAAAGGCTGACTGGTTCAGCCTTTTTGTCTGCAGTAAGTTCTTAAAGGTTTTTCCCGTCATCCGGCTGATCAGCCTGCTTAAATAATAGGCCGGTTCCTTCAGCTGCGCGGAAAGCTCATCCAGCGTGGCTGTCTTATAATTTTCTTCCACATATTTCATTGCCGTAAAGACTATATTCTGTTCATGCTGCCCCGGGTCGTCCTGATTGATTTTATCCGTATGGTTCAAAAGCTGGAGGAACAACAGTCCCATGGTGGTCTGATTGATATTCCTCCGGTTCGGCTGGCGGTATACCAGAGACCATATCAGGTTTTCCACTAAATTCTGGATAGGAAGTACCTGACTGACATGAAAATGAAGATAGTCGGTAAAGCTGCGGTTTTTTTTCAGCGAACCCACCAGGAATTCCCGCAGCGCACTCCGTTCGTCCATCATCAGAAATGTTTTGTCAAAAAATTCGGGAAGGACGATAAAATTAACCGCAATATCCTCTTCTTTGGCAGGAAGGATTTCCTGCGTGGCGTTCTGGTTCAGGAACAAGAGATCACCCGTGTCCAGTGTAACCTTTGTCGTCTCATTTATGATATGGGTAGTGGTTCCGCTGCACATGTATATGATTTCTATATAATTATGTCTGTGGCTGGGAAACCGTACAAATCGGGTATGGGGCCTGATATCAATCAGCTTTCCCGCATCCAGCATCTGGCGGCTGTCCACGATGAAATCGTCTTCGGCGGTATAAATGCTTTTCTGTACCTTCGTCGCCCCGGCAAGGATCTGCTTTTCCTCGGGGGAGATCACCTTCAGTTTGTTTAAAAGTTCCTGGTTCATGTGTGTCCTTTCCCGCTTTCCATATAGTGAGGAAGACCGGCGGTCTGCCCGGAGGACTTTCCCCGTCTGGCGGGGAAAGACTGAGTAAGGTTATCATACCATTTTGCTTTTTATAAGTCAAAGAGCCAGAGGGGGCAGATAAAAAAAGTGCAAATAAGGACGGTAAATTTGCAATCCCCGTCCTAAAAAAAGGAGGATGCCGGTAGTATAATAAATAGAGTGATGTCAGGATTACAAAAGTGTGGCGGTAAGTCACAGGAAGGAATGAGTGGATTATGGCTGAATATTATCTTGCGGTAGATATCGGGGCCTCCAGCGGCCGTCATATTCTGGGGCATCTGGAAAACGGCAGAATGGAACTGGAAGAGGTATACCGGTTTGAAAACGGTATGGAGAAAAAGGACGGTCATCTGTGCTGGAATATCCCTGCGCTGTTTCGTGAGATCAAAGAAGGGCTGAAGGCCTGTAAGGCGGCGGGAAAGGTACCGAAGTCCATGGGAATCGATACCTGGGCGGTGGATTATGTGCTGCTTGATAAGCAAGATCGGATTCTGGGCAATACCTATGGTTACCGGGACGGCAGGACAAAAGGAATGGATAAAGAGGTTTACCGGGTCATTCCGGAGGATGCGCTGTATGCCAGAACCGGGATCCAGAAACAGATTTTTAATACCATTTACCAGCTTATGGCGGTTTCAAAACAGGAGCCGGAGAATATGGAGAAAGCCGACTGGCTGCTGATGCTGCCGGATTATTTTCATTTTCTGCTTACAGGGAATAAAATGTCCGAATATACCAACGCCACATCGACCCAGCTTGTCAGCCCCGAAACCAAGCAGTGGGATTATGAACTGATAGAAAGATTGGGATATAACCTTGCTGTTTTCCACCCCCTGCATATGCCGGGAACCGTGGTGGGACCTTTTTCCAAAGAGGTGGAGGAAGAAGTGGGCTTTTCCTGCGAAGTGGTTATGCCTGCCACCCATGATACGGCATCGGCGGTTATTTCGGTGCCGGCCCTCACGGAGGATTGTCTGTACATAAGCTCCGGGACATGGTCTTTGATGGGAATCGAAAATGACAGGGCTATTTGTACGCCGGAGAGCAGAAAACGGAATTTTACAAATGAGGGCGGCTATGAATACCGTTTCCGTTATCTGAAAAATATCATGGGGCTATGGATGATACAGTCCGTACGTCATGAGCTGGAAGATAAGTACTCCTTTGCCCAGCTTTGTGAGATGGCGGCACAGGAAAGTGATTTCCCATCCCGTGTGGATGTAAATGACGACGCTTTTCTGGCGCCTGAAAATATGACGGAGGCGATCAAAGCCTGCTGCAGAAAAAATGGATGGAAAGAGCCGGAAACCACCGGACAGATCGCGGCGGTTATTTACCAGAGCCTGGCGGAAAGCTACGCGGAAACCGTGCGGGAAATCGAATCGTTGACGGGAAGACATTTTGATTCCATCAATATCGTGGGCGGCGGTTCCCATGCGGCCTATTTGAACCAGCTTACCGCAGATAAATCCGGCTGCTGTGTCTATGCCGGTCCCGGTGAAGCTACCGCAATCGGAAACCTGGCGGTACAGATGCTCAAGGATGGTAAATTCGCAGGGCTTGCCCAGGTACGCGCCTGCATCTATGAGTCCTTCGGCGTGAAAAAGTATGATCCCAGCTGAATGACAGCTGGTTTCCTCCGGAAACGGAGAGGGGCCAATGCCGGAAGGCAGTAATCCTATTATAAAAAAAGTGTTAAGAGACACGGTGTCCCTGGAGGACGGAAAGGAAGATTTATGAACGTAAAAGAAAGATACGATTCTGCGAAGGAAATGTATGCGGCGATGGGTGTGGATACGGACAAGGCAGTGGAAACCCTTGAAAAAATTGCAATTTCCATGCACTGCTGGCAGGGGGATGATGTAACCGGTTTTGATCAGAAGGGGCCTCTTACAGGGGGAATCCAGGCTACCGGAAATTATCCCGGAAAGGCCGGAACACCGGAAGAACTGATGGCGGATATCGATAAGGTATTCAGTCTGGTACCCGGCAGGCATAAGCTGAACCTGCATGCCAGCTATGCTGTGTTTGAAGAGGGCGAATTTGCGGACAGAGATAAGCTGGAGCCCAAACATTTTCAGAAATGGGTGGATTTCGCTAAGGAAAGAGGAATCGGCCTGGATTTTAACCCCACCTTTTTCTCGCACAGTAAGGTAGTGGACGGACTTACCCTGTCCAGCCCTATTGATGAGGTGCGTAATTTCTGGATTGAACACGGAAAAGCGTGTGTCCGCATTTCCCAGTATTTTGCGGAAGAACTGGGCGTTCCCTGTGCAATGAATATATGGATCCCGGACGGCTACAAGGATATTCCTGCCGACAGAATAGGCCCCAGAGCCAGATTTAAGGATTCCCTGGATCAGATACTTTCTATCCCTTATGACAAAGCAAAGGTTCTCGTATGCCTGGAATCCAAGGTGTTCGGCATCGGCCTGGAATCCTATACCGTAGGTTCCAGTGAATTCACCATAAACTATGCGGCTAAGAACGGTATCATCAGCCTGATGGATAACGGGCATTATCATCCGACGGAGCTGGTATCCGATAAAATATCTTCCATGCTTCTGTTTAATGAGAAGATTGCCCTCCATGTGACACGGCCGGTCCGCTGGGACAGTGACCATGTAGTGCTGTTTGATGATGAAACCAAAGAAATTGCCAAAGAAATCGTTAGAAATGACGCCATTGACCGCGTTCTTCTCGCCCTGGATTTCTTTGATGCCAGCATTAACCGTGTGTCCGCGTGGACAGTAGGCATGAGAAATATGCAGAAGGCCCTGTTATACGCCCTTGTTTCTCCCAACAAGCAATTCAAGGAGCTGCAGGATACCAACCAGTTTACCGAACTGATGGCAATGCAGGAGGAAATGAAGACCTATCCTTTCGGTGATGTCTGGGATTATTTCTGCGAAAAGAACAATGTGCCTGTAAAGGGTGACTGGTTCAAGGAAGTGAAGAAGTATGAAGAGGAAGTGCTTTCCAAGAGAGCATGAGCGGTGACCGTTCAGACAAGTACGAACGGTAATCACAGGCCCGTCAGACGCACATTTGACAAAAAACGGCAGTCATGATATGATAACCGACAGAACAATACCGGTACCGGTATTGCAAAATACATATGTTCAGGGGAGCTTGTGAGCAGGCTGAGAGGAAGTAATCCAACTTCGACCCTTAAACCTGATTTGGGTAATGCCAACGTAGGAAGAAGTGAGAGATCAGTTTATCAGCGGAGTATACCTATAGGGGTATGCTCCGTTTTTTTGGACTTTCCTCCGGATACAGACATTTCTCCTCCGAATCAGGCCCTCCTGAACAGGAAAGAGGGAAGCAGGATGGATTATGCTACACAGATGGAGGCGGCACGTAAGGGAATCCTTACAGAAGAGATGAGAATTGTTGCCGGAAAAGAAAAGCTTTCAGAAGAACTTCTTATGCGGCTTATGGCAGAGGGAAAAATCATCATTCCCTGTAATAAGCTTCATAAGTCCCTGGTGCCTAACGGGCTTGGCTCGATGCTGAAAACGAAAGTCAATGTGAATCTGGGGACCTCCAGGGATATGACGGATTTGGAGATGGAATATGAAAAAGTGCGCAGCGCCGTGAATATGGGTGCGGAGGCCATTATGGATCTGAGCTCCTTCGGTGATACCCGGAAATTCAGAAGGTATCTTACGCAGAATTGCCCGGCGATGATCGGAACGGTGCCTATCTATGATGCGGTTGTTTCTTATCACAAACCGCTGATGAAGATAACCTCACGGGAATGGATGGATATCGTGCGCATGCATGCGGAGGACGGTGTGGATTTTATGACGATCCACTGCGGCATTAACCGGGAAACCGCCCATAAATTCAAGAAAAACAAAAGGCTGACCAATATCGTTTCCAGAGGAGGCTCCATTCTTTTCGCCTGGATGGAAATGACAGGGGAAGAAAATCCTTTTTATGCCCATTTTGATGAAATCCTGGATATCTGCCGGGAATATGACGTTACGCTGAGCCTGGGAGACGCCTGCCGGCCCGGCTGTCTGGCGGATGCTTCAGACGCGTCCCAGATTGAGGAACTGATTACTCTGGGAGAACTGACAAAAAGGGCCTGGGAAGAGGCGGTGCAGGTTATGGTGGAAGGGCCGGGACATATGCCGCTGAACCAGATTGCCGCCAATATGGAAATCCAGAAAACACTTTGCCACGGCGCCCCCTTTTATGTGCTGGGGCCGATAGTGACCGATGTGGCTCCGGGTTATGACCATATTACCGCCGCTATCGGCGGCGCGGCCGCAGCCGCAGCCGGGGCTGCTTTTCTGTGCTATGTGACCCCGGCGGAGCATCTGCGCCTCCCGGATTTGGCGGACGTGAAGGAAGGGATTATTGCTGCCAGGATTGCCGCCCATGCGGCAGATATTGCCAAAGGGGTACCGGAAGCGATGTCCTGGGATAATTCCATGAGTGAAGCACGCAAGAGGCTGGATTGGAACGAAATGTTCCGCCTCGCCATGGATCCGGAAAAAGCCGTAAACTACCGGGAAGCATCCAGGCCGGAAAAAGAGGATACCTGCAGCATGTGCGGAAACTTCTGCGCGGTGAAAAACATGAACCGGATTCTGGACGGAGAGATTGTGTCCATTTTTGAAGAATAAGAGTAACAGGGATAAAACCGTTACGAGCAAGATGAGAAAAGAGGGATAAATATGCAGACAGAGACAAAGTATTCCATGGAACAAAAGCATTCCATGGAACAGAAGCATTCCATGGAACAAAAAAATTCCATGGAACAAAACACTATGGCGGCTTTTCCGGAACGGGTAAAAAACCAGGCACCCCTTATCCATAATATCACGAACTATGTTACTGTAAACGATTGTGCCAACATTTTGCTGGCCTGCGGGGGTTCTCCTATTATGGCCGATGATTTGCAGGAAGCGGAGGAAATTACCTCCCTTTGCGCCGGGCTGAATATCAATATAGGCACGTTGAATCAGCGTACGATACCCGCCATGTTGGCTGCGGGAAAAAAAGCAAATGCCTGCGGGCATCCGGTACTTCTGGATCCGGTTGGAGCGGGCGCCAGCCGGCTGCGTACGGAAACGGCGGAGAAGCTGTTGAAGGAGGTGCGTTTTACGGCGATACGGGGAAATATTTCCGAGATCAAAGCGCTTGCCCTGGGGATGGGGACGACCAGAGGGGTGGACGCGGACAGTATGGATGCGGTTACGGATGACACTCTGGATGCGGCAGCGGCGTTTACCGGTGCATTTGCCCGGAAAACAGGGGCTGTGGTGGCGGTGACCGGGGCTGTGGATATGGTAACGGACGGGAGTGACATGTATGTCATAAGAAACGGCCATCCTATGATGCGTAAAGTGACAGGAACGGGCTGTATGCTCTCCGCCATGATAACCGCTTATCTTGCTGCAAATCCCGGCTGCCCCCTGGATGCCGTTGCCGCCGCGGTTTGTGCGATGGGAATCTGCGGAGAACGGGCCTTCAGCAGGCTGAATCCGGAAGAGGGGAATGCCGCATACAGAAATCATATCATTGATGCCGTATATCATATGGATGGGAAAACATTGGAAAAAGGGGCAGAATTCCGGAAATATAGGCTGGAGGCAGACGGTACTATGGCGCTTTCGGAGGGAGAACAGCCATGAAATGTGAGAAAAGGACCCTGCTTCTGTATGCGGTAACCGACCGGGCATGGGTTGGGGATAAAACGCTTCGCTGGCAGGTGGAAGAGGCTTTGAAGGGCGGGGTTACCTGTGTCCAGCTCCGGGAAAAGGATATGCCGGAGGAGGATTTCCTGAAGGAAGCCGAGGAAATAAAAGTGCTTTGCCGCAGCTATGGTGTCCCTTTTCTGATCAATGATAATGTGACTTTGGCTGTCCGCTGCAAAGCGGACGGCATCCATGTGGGACAGCGGGATATGCAGGCCGGAGAGGTACGCAGAAGGATTGGGGATGCCATGCTGCTGGGAGTATCGGCCCAGACAGTGGAACAGGCGGTGGAAGCGGAAAAAAACGGAGCCGACTATCTGGGAGTCGGCGCGGTGTTTGCCACCTCCACCAAAGCGGATGCGCAGGAGGTTACACTGGATACACTCCGGGAAATCTGCCGTGCGGTTTCCATTCCGGTCTGCGCTATCGGCGGGATCCATAAGGGGAACATGCATGAACTAAGAAACACAGGGATTGACGGAGTGGCTCTGGTTTCCGCTGTTTTCGCCAGCCCTTCCATACAGAAGGATTGCAGAGAACTGCTGGGACTGGCAAAGACCCTGAAACAAAGAGGCGCTGTTTTTGATGCGGACGGAACCCTGCTGGATTCCATGTCCGTCTGGGATACATTGGGTGCGGATTATCTGCGCACAAAGGGGCTTTCTCCCCGGAAGGATCTGGAGGAGCAGTTAAAAAACAGGAGCCTTCACCAGGCGGCTTCTTATTTTCAATCGGCTTATGGAATAACGGATTCGCAGGAAACGATCATAGAGGATATCAATGGCATGATCGCCTCTTTTTATTGCAGTAAGGTACAGCTGAAGAAAGGCGTGAAGGATATGCTGGAAATGCTGCGGAAGGAAAATATAAAGATGTGTGTGGCTACCGCAACGGATAAGAACCTTATAGAGGAAGCGCTGCGAAGAAACGGGATTCTGGATTATTTTGAGGAAGTTCTCACCTGTGCGGAGGTCGGTGCCGGAAAGGATGAACCTGCCATCTTCCGGGAAGCCCTGCGCATTCTCGGAACGGCAAAAGAAGATACGGTGGTATTTGAAGATGCTCTTTATGCGGTGCGGACGGCAAAAAAGGACGGCTTTTTGGTAGCGGCGGTTTATGACCCTTCTGCGGCCGATGAGGAAGAAAACCTTCGGAAGCTGTCGGATTATTACATCCGATCTTTTGACGAAAGGATAACTATATTTGATGAAAAAAATACTTACGATTGCAGGCTCTGATCCCAGCGGCGGAGCCGGGATACAGGCGGACATAAAAACCATCACGGTGCACGGCCTGTACGCCTGCGCCGTGATAACCTCCCTGACTGCACAGAATACCAGAGGCGTATATGGGATACGGGACGTGGAACCGGATTTTGTGGCGGCTCAGTTGGATAGTGTCTTTTCGGATATTTATCCCGATGCGGTTAAGATAGGAATGGTATCCGGGGAAGGAATCCTGGAAGTGATTCTGAATAAGCTGAGGCAGTACCGGCCGTCCCATATCATAATTGATCCGGTTATGGTATCCACCAGCGGCCGTGAGCTGCTTTCTTACCGGGCGCGGAAGCTTATGGAGGAGGAATTGCTGCCTATGGGAACGCTCATTACACCGAATATCCCCGAAGCACAGACTCTGACCGGCCTGTCAGTCCAAACAGAAGCGGATATGGAGGAAGCGGCGGAAAGGCTTGCCCTGCGCACCGGAAATGCCGTACTGATAAAAGGCGGGCACCGGGAAGGGGAAGCGGCGGATATTCTGTTTTGCGGCGGAAAGGTATCCCGTTTTGTATCTCCGCGTATAGAGAATCCCAATACACATGGTACCGGCTGCACCCTTTCTTCCTCCATCGCCTGCCATATGGCGGAAGGGAACGATATGGAGGAGAGCATACGGAAAGCAAAAGAATACCTGAACGGAGCGCTTGAGGCAATGCTTGATCTGGGGAAAGGGAATGGACCCCTGAATCATATGTACGCCATAAGAGGTTCAGGTATCCAGAATAAATAGTTCCGATCCGTGCTCCTTCAGCCATTTTTTATGATCGTTATAATCCGGCATGACATCCGCCACCGCATTCCAGAAATTCCGGGAATGATCCATATGCTTCAGATGACAAAGCTCATGGACCACCACATAATCCAACACTTTGGGAGGGGCCATCATAAGCCGCCAGTTAAAGGAGAGGGTACCGCGGCCTGAACAGCTGCCCCAGCGTGTCCGCTGGCCCCGTATGGTAATGCGTTTATAGGTACCGCCCGTAAATTGTTGATAATATGCCGCTCTCATAGGAAAATACGATGCCGCCGCCTGACGGTATCTTTTTTCAAATGCCTGTTTCTGGGAAACGGTCATGTCTGCAGGGAAAGTAAACATAGCAACCTCATTTTCTGTCCGGAGTATATCTTATGCGGTTCCTTCTGCCCGGCTAAAAACGCAGGACGGGACACGGAACCGTAATCAGTGATAATCATACAATGCCAAAATAGATTTTAACATAAAATCTTTTCAAGAGGGGAAAAAGTTGCTACAATAGAAAAGAATGTATTCGTTACTGATTACGGAGTGAACAGTATCATGTATTATGTAATGAGTACGGGACATGCTGTGAGAAAAGGAAACAGAAAGGAAATGCGCCCGAACTGGTGCTGCCCGCTATTGTTACCGGCCGGATGGAGCACAAGGGGCGGGAAAGAAAGAATGGTGAAGAAGAGAGCACGAAAATGGAATATGCTGGAGGATTCTCCGGGAATTACCCTGTTCCTGTTTGCCCTTCCGATGATCCTGGGCAATCTGTTCCAGCAGTTTTATAATATGGTGGATTCCATGATTGTGGGGCAGTTTGTGGGGGAGAAGGCTCTGGCTGCCGTAGGCGCTTCTTATGCGCTTACAAATGTATTTGTAATGATTGCGATCGGCGGGGGGATCGGCGCTTCCGTCATAACCTCCCAATATCTGGGAGCCGGCGATACCGGAAAAATGAAAACCTCCGTTTACACGGCGCTCCTGACCTTCCTTGCTGTGGGAGGCCTGCTGGGGGTATTTGGTTTTTTGATGAACCGGCAGATATTGGTATGGCTGAATACACCGGACGATATTCTGGCAGCGGCGGGGACCTACCTGGGAATTTATTTTCTGGGAATGCCTTTTTTGTTTATGTATAATATCCTTTCCTCTATGTTCAATGCGATGGGAGATTCCAGGACGCCTTTGTGCCTGCTCATTTTTTCCTCCGTATTAAATATTTTCCTGGATCTGTGGTTTGTAACGCAGTTCGGGATGGGAGTGGCAGGTGTGGCGATAGCAACGGTAATTGCGCAGGGAACGGCGGCTGTCATATCCTTTCTGCTGCTGATGCACCGCCTGCGCAGCTTTGAGGCCAAAGGGACTGTGCCGGTATATGATGCGGGAATCCTCGGTTCCATGGTAAGGATAGCGCTTCCGTCCATTTTGCAGCAGTCCATCGTTTCCATCGGCATGCTGCTGGTACAGTCTGTGGTAAATGGATTCGGCTCTTCGGTTCTTGCCGGTTATGCGGCCGGTACGAGGATAGAGTCCATTTGTATTGTTCCCATGATATCTACGGGAAACGCGATGTCTACCTTTACGGCCCAGAATATGGGAGCTGGAAAGCCGGAACGCGTCCGCAGAGGATACCGGGCCGCCTATGCCATCACCGGCGGTTTTGCGCTTTTAATCGGCCTGCTTCTGTTTTTCTTTGATAAGCAGATTATCGGTGCATTTATGGACAGCCAAAGCGGTACGGTGGCATTTGAAACGGGTACGGGATATTTATCTTTTATTAAGTTTTTCTTTATCTGTATCGGCCTGAAGGCGGTTACGGACGGAGTCCTCCGGGGAGCCGGGGACGTGGTGGTATTTACGCTGGCGAACCTGGTGAATCTGGGAATCCGGGTATCCGGGGCATTCCTCCTTGCGCCTGTGATCGGAGTGGCGGCGGTATGGTATGCGGTGCCGGCGGGATGGACGGTGAATTACCTTATATCCTTAGGCAGGTATCTTACCGGAAAATGGAGTAAAAAAAATCTGGTCGGTTAAACCGGATTATAAAAGAAAAGGAGAACAGCTATGGCAGGTAGATGTGTGATTATCGGGGCAGGGGATCTGACCGTTTCGGAAATTCCTCTTCATGAAGGGGATTTTATAATTGCGGCGGACGGCGGTTTTGGCTATTGCAGATATCTGGAAATAGAACCGGATATGATCATGGGAGATTTTGATTCCATTGATGAGCGCAATCTGGAATCCATTATGGAAATGCGCGCCCTCCATCCCGAAAAGGTGAAGGTGCTTCCTGCGCAAAAGGATGATACGGATATGCTGGCGGCCATTAAAGAAGGGCTGCAGAGGGGATTTACGGAATTCGTCATTTACGGGGGGCAGGGAGGCAGGCTTTCCCATACCATGGCAAATATCCAATGTCTGGCCTATTTGAAGGAGAAAGGGGCAAAAGGATATCTGATGGACGGAAACGGTATGATACTGGTAGCCAGAAATGAAACCGTTAGCTTTAAAAAGAACCTGGAGGGCTTTCTGTCCTTGTTTTCCCTTGGGGAGAAGGCGGAAGGAGTTACCATCCGTAATATGAAATATCTTCTCGATAAAGCGGTTGTCACCAATGATTTCCCGGTTGGGGTAAGCAATGAATTTATCGGTAAGGAAAGCAGTATTACCGTGGAAAGCGGCATGCTGCTGATAATGATAGACTGGAACTGAACAGGCATGGAAAAAGGCAGGAGAAAAAATCTTCTGCTTTTTTAAAACCTTTTTTTCTAAAAAGAAGTTATATAAGGTGTAACGGTGTTACAGTACCGACCTGTCTTAACCGTTATGTAACAAGACTGCACGTTGCCATTAAATACACAAAAGGGGCCTCTTTCGTGGACGATACAAAATTGATCAGGAAAATACATAAGGGAAACACATCACTGCTGGAACAGGTGGCGGAAAAATACTATGACGATATCTACCGGTTCTGCTGTTATCAGACGGGGAGCCGGGAGGATGCCTATGACTGCGCCCAGGAAACGTTTATCCGCTTTATCCGCTATGCGGACAGCTACCGGGATAACAACCTGAAAGGGTATCTGCTCACTATCGCCAGAAACGTCTGCCGGGACTATTTTAAGTGTGCAGTAAGGGAACAGGAATTCATAAATGGACAGATGGATCAGGTGGCAGAAGAAAAAGGGGTGTCATGGACAGAGGAACCATATTACCATGATACGCTGTTAAAGGCCCTTGGACTTCTTCCTGCGCTGCAGAGGGAAGCTTTGATCCTGTATTATTATGATGAACTGAAAATACGGGAAATCGCCCGGATTACGGAAACGAATGCGGCTACGGTTAAATCCAGGCTGCATCAGGGAAAGATCAAGCTGAAGAAGCTATTGGAGGAGGCCTGAGAAATGGATTTCGGTAAAAAGAAACAGAACGGCTGGTCCAGGAAGGAGGGCAGGGCGCTCTTCGGAAAAGGGCCGGAAGTGGATCCAAACCGAAGGGCAGCGGCAATGGAAGCCGTCCGTCTGGAAATTGACAGAAAGAAAACAAGCTATACGCCGTCCGCCGCGGAAATATTCCGGACCGTGCTTTCAATGATATCCGCTGATTACTGGTATTTACAGGCAGCGCTGCTGTGTCTGGGAATCTGGATCGCCGGCAGGGCGGATGTCCTGTATCTGCCGGTAAGCCTGCAGACAGGCGCAGCAAACAGCCGGGAACTGTTGCTGCTGCCGACACTGTCTGCTTTGCTGGCACTGATAGGGATAACCGGATTTGGGGAACTTGCCAAAAGCTTTGCCTGCCGTATGGCGGAACTGGAGCAGAGCTGCTATTTGAATCTGCGCCAGCTGCTGGCAGTGAGGATGGCAATAACCGGATTGCTGAATCTTTTGTTTCTGGCATGCTTTATCGGCGTGTCCCAGGGAAGGCTGCAGGCGGGACTGCTTCGGGTGAGCCTCTATCTGCTGACACCGTATGTATGCAATATGCTGTTGTATTTTACCGCTTTTACCTTTGGACGGGGGAGAGGGAAGCTGCTGCAGATAAGCATTCTTTTGGCTGCCGGCTGTCTTTCCTTTTTGCCGGTACTGCTTCCGGGCCTTTATGAAATATCCGCTCTTGGCTTGTGGATAGCCGCCCTTTTCGGAGCTGCCGCGCTTATGGCCGCAGAGATTGTTTACCTGACCAAAGAACTGGAAAGAGGAGAAAAAATATGCTGGAACTGACACTGAATCAGGTTACAAAAAAATATAAGGATACCTGTGCGGTAGATCATGTAGATGCCGTCTTTACCCATGGCGTTTACGGTCTGCTGGGCGCAAACGGCGCCGGCAAGACCACGCTGCTCCGTCTTATGTGCGATATTCTCAGGCCGGACGAGGGAGCCGTTATGCTGGATCAGAATCCAATCGGCAGGCTGGGGGCCTCCTACAGACGCTTACTGGGTTATCTGCCCCAGGATTTCGGATTTTATCCGGATTTCACCGCAGAAAGATTCCTTTTGTATATGGCGGCACTGAAAGCGGTTCCCGCTTTGGAAGCAAAACAGAAAACCGGAGAACTGCTGGCTATGGTAGGCCTGGAGGACAGTAAAAGGAAAAAAATCAAGACCTTTTCCGGAGGGATGGTACGCCGCCTGGGGATTGCGCAGGCAATGCTCAATGACCCGGAAATTCTTATACTGGATGAACCTACAGCCGGACTGGATCCCAGGGAGCGCATCCGGTTCCGGAATATTATCAGTTCCTTTTCCAAAGACAGGATCGTGATCCTTTCCACCCATATTGTTTCGGATGTGGAATACATCGCAGATGAAATCCTGCTCATGAAAAAAGGAAAATTCCTGCAGCAGGGAAGTGTGGAAAATATCACAAAGCAGGTTCAGGGCCGGGTGTGGGAGATTGTGACGGATCCCGAAGGCGCACAGCGGATGAGCGGTATGTATGCGGTGAGCAACCTGAAGAACCAGGGAGATAAGGTAGCCATGCGTATCCTTGCGGAGGAATGTCCGGCACCGGAGGCAGTGTGTGCGGCGCCGGTGCTGGAGGATGTCTATTTGTATTATTTCAGGGAGGAGGCGCAATGATGCTGCTGCGGACAGAACTGGAGAAATTGTGGAAACGGCCTGTCCTGTGGATCGGGTTTGCCGTTTCCCTGCTGGTTGGAAGCTATCTTACCTGGTCCATGCTGCCCACTGTAGTTACCGGAGAAGAGACGCTTACAGGCCGGAAAGCCGCAGAATACAACCGGCGCCTTACGGCGGAATATGAGGGGTACCTGACAGACGAGAAAGCCGAAGCGATAATCGCAAGGTTTGGTTTTGCACGCTATGATGAGGACGGGAGATGTGTGTACGGTAACTTTCTGAACCGCTTTGTTACAGAAAAAATGTCAGATTACAGCGGAGAAGGACGGAAAGCCTCACGGATTATTCCGTTAACAGATAAGGAAAGCCGTTTGGGAGCCTGCGGCTACAGAGACAGTATTTATTTTGCCTGTACACAAGGATGGGATGAACTGTGGGAGATTTTTATGGGATTGGCCATAGTCTGGGGGATCACCGTAGTAATTTTGCTGGCGCCTGTATATTCCTCGGATAAAATACTCCGCACGGCTCCGGTGATAAGAGCGAGTGCCGAGGGAAGACGGAAAATGGTTCTTGCCCGGCTCGCCGCCTCCTGGCTTGTCGCTGCAGGCGGCTTCTTCCTGCTGGCATCGGTTTTGTTTCTTGCATGCGGCTTTCTGTATGGTTTTGAAGGGCTGAAGGCAAATATCCTCTGTCTGGACGCTGCTCCCTATATGTGGCCCAAGTCTGTAACGGTAGGAGGCTTTTTGTTTGGGATCTATCTGCCCCGGGCGGTATTGGGCGTTACGGTGCTTGTGCTCTTGGTTTCCGGTATTTCCGCCTGCTGTGAAAGGACCCTGTCCTCCGTATGTATCTCCGCCTTCGTATTTGCGTTTCCCGTTGTGAGAAATATGCTGATGGTATTTACCTTTCTCACTCCGCTTTTTTCTCTTCTGGTATATGGGATGCCATTTTATATGATGATACCCCTTTATAATGCAGGCAGAAGCCCTTACCGTATTTTGCAGGCCGTGGCAGCTATCCTGTTCTGCCTAGCGGGACTGTGGATGGTGTATGACAGTTGGTGCCGTAACAGAAAGGAGCACGGAAGATGAGATTATATTTGTTTGAACTGGAGAAAACATGGAAAAAACCGCTGCATTTAGCTGCGGTTTCCGGTTGTGCCGTGTTTACATTTGCTATATGGTGGATGTATGCCGAACAGGCGGATTATAGTGTGGGGGAAGGCGCGGCAGCGCTCCTGCTGCTTCTGGGAGTTCACGGGCTGTTTGCGTCCCTGCTGTCTATGCTGTTCACAGCCCCGTTATTTGCAGAAGAATACAGCCGTAATATGCAGGGACTGCTGTGGACATCAATGAAAGGTAGAAAGGAAACGGCCTGGAGCAAGGCGGCCGCCGCCGTTACCCTGTCGCTGATGGTTTATATGGGTTTCCTGGCGGCTGATTTTCTATTCGTTTTCTGCGTCTGGGGAGCGTCAGACTGGAGCGGCGGCCTGGGACAGCCGTCATATGCATGGCTGGATACCACTCTTACCGTTTCGCTGGGAACGGCAACGGCTGTGGCTGTTTTAACGGGAAGCTGTGCGATATTGCTCATTACCGGGTGCGCTTACTGTATTTCCGCTTGTTCGGAGACTCCGTTTAAAGCGGTCAGCATCTTGGGGATTTCCTATTTTGCGGGAGGTATTCTGTTTGACTGGGGCGTCAGGGCGGGAGTCCCTCTGGCGGCAAGGATTTTTTCCTTTAGTCCTGCGGTTCTCTCCGGTTTCCAGATGTACAAAGGACCCTGGGAGGAGCAATGGTTTGGGGGAGGTTATATACCGCTTGTACCTGTGGTTACGGCATCGGTGTGCCTGCTTTTGTTTACCGCCGGCGGCCGGAGGTTCTGCAGAGGGTTATTCCTGTGAACAACGTGCCAAACGGATGTGCTTGCGCACGCGCTGTTTCCATGTCTCCAGGCTGAAATCCTGGATAAAGTCGATGAGCAGTGAGGAAATGGTTACAGTGACAAAGGAATAGGCAATACGGCCAAGGGGGATATAGGTCAGGGAAAGAAGGAGCACCGTAATATCCGTTGCCAGATAGGCACGGGCGATTTTACACCGGGTGAGCTTCGAGATAACCATTGCCAGGGCGTCGTCCCCTCCGCTGGAAGCTTTCTGCCTGACCACAAGACCAACGCCGATTCCGACGAAACAGGCTCCTGCAACCGCCGCCGCAAGGGGATGTTCGGTCAAATCCGGGAACAGGTAAGGAAGGCTTTCCCACAGCTTCAGAAAACCTGCGAGGCAAAGTGTTGCAGCGATGGAACGGATGAGGAAATCCTTACCCAGATACCGGAAACCGAACAGATAGCACAGGGCATCCAGCAGCGGTGACAACAGGGCCGCAGGTATGGCGAACCAGTAATTGAGCAGAAGAATCATGCCGAGGACACCGCCTTCCGTAATATGAACCCGTTTATGGATATTCACCATGCCAAACGCCAGGATAGCAGTGCCGGCCAGAATGGATAACACAGT
Organism: Lachnospiraceae bacterium; assembly: GCA_022845955.1. Classification (GTDB taxonomy): domain Bacteria; phylum Bacillota; class Clostridia; order Lachnospirales; family Lachnospiraceae; genus Eisenbergiella. The sequence continues at coordinate 3,884,263 of AP025576.1, read as the reverse complement.
TTTCAAAGGGAAGATGTCCTTTAGATTTTGAAGCATTTCCCTGTAATTCTTTTGTAATATGGTACGCAAAATAAAACCTCATTTCTTTCTTACGCAAACTTCGCAGTTGACGAAGGAGCTTCCGCCGGCTGCCTGAGAAGTTTGCGTATCTTATATTTTCGGATGTAAAATAACTATAAACTCTGGTATAATACCAAGGTCAATGTTTTTTTGCACTTTGTAATTATTACAACGATAAAAGGGATGGAAGGCAGGCGCAATTATGAAAGATTACTATACAATCGGTGAAATATCTGAATTATACGGGATCGGTATGGATTCTCTTCGTTACTATGAGGAAATCGGCGTACTGGAACCCAAGAGAGGAAAGAACGGCTATCGGCTGTACCGTCTGAAGGACATCTGCCGCCTCAATATCATACGGGATCTGCTTCAGCTGGGATTTTCCATGAAGCAGGTAAAGGCGTACATGGAAAGTCTGAATCTGGATAACACCATGCGTATGCTGGAGGATGAAAAGAAATCGATCCATCAGCAGAAGGAGAAACTCAGGCTTGCGGAGCAGTCAATTGAGAAACGAATGGAACATATCATGAAATACCGGAATGAGGAGGAGGCTTCTTACCGGGAGGTTCCCTATCCAAACAGGTATTGCCTGCAGCTGAACGAGGATATAACCAGGGACGATGAGGTTGATTTTGCCATAAAAAGGCTGCAGAAGAGACATGAAGATAAAATCCGCAGCATCGGGGATCAGAATTTCGGCGCCAGCCTTTCGGCCGCGGATGTGAAGAACGGAATCTATTATTTGTTTCATTCCGTATTTTTTATCCTGCAAAGCGGGGAAGAAGGAAGCAGCGGCTTCCGGGAAAATTATGATTTCCGGGGAAATTATGATTTCCAAGGAAATTATGATTTCCTTTTACCCAAAGGCACTTATCTGTGTACCTTTTACCGGGGAGAATACCGGCAGTCCCCGCAGCGTGCGCTGGAGCTGCTGGAAGAAGCTTCCCGGAGAGGCTACAGGATAACGGGCGATATTCTGGAACTGTATCCCATTGATAACCGGTATACGATGAAGCCGGAGGAATTTGTGACCGAACTGCAAATCAGAGTGGAAAAGACGTGACACAAATCAAGGAAACCCTCCGCCGGTTTAAACGGCGGAGGGCTTCCTTTTGGAAATGCCGGAGAATGGATTCCCTGGCTATATGACATTTTTAAACTGGCTCATATACAGATGGTAATAAGCGCCCTTTTGAGCCATCAGCGAAGCGGCGTCACCTTCCTCAGCGATAGTGCCGTTGTCAATGACAAAAATGCGGTCTGCCTTCTGAATCGTGGAAAGCCTGTGGGCGATAACAAAAGAAGTACGCCCTTTCAGCAGGTTTTCGATACCTGCCTGCACCAGCAGCTCCGTTTTGGTGTCGATGCTGGAGGTGGCTTCATCCAGAATCAGAATGCGGGGATCGGATACCATCGTGCGGGCAAATGCCAGAAGCTGCTTCTGGCCAATGGACAGGCCGCCGCCTCTTTCACTTAGAAACGTATCATAACCGTTATCCAGTTTCATAATGAAATCATGGGCGTTTACCGCTTTTGCAGCGGCGATGATTTCATCATCCGTGGCATCCAGCTTCCCATAGCGGATATTATCCTTGATTGTTCCCGAAAACAGGAAATTGTCCTGGGTCATAATACCCATCTGATGCCGCAGGCTTTCAATGGATACCTCACGGACATCATGGCCGTCAATATAGACATGGCCCTCCTGGATATCATAGAAACGGCTGATCAGATTAACGATGGTGGTTTTACCCGCACCCGTCGGGCCTACCAGAGCAATGGTTTCTCCCGGACGGATATGGAAGCTCACCTGATTCAGGATTTTGGTTATGCCGTCATAGGAAAAAGTGACCTTATCGAACACCACATCTCCCTGTATCTGGGGAAGCTCCTTCACATCATCCTGATCGGTGATAGCAGAGGGGGTATCCATAATTTCAAATACCCGTTCCGCACCTGCTATGTTGGTTATCATCTGGTTATAGAAATTGCTCAGGTTCATAATAGGATGCCAGAACATGGAAATATAAGTTCCGAAGGCAATAAAGGTACCGATGGACACCTTTTCCGCCCCGATTATGATAATTCCTGTGAAATAAAGGGAAACAATACCGATTCCCCAGCAAAAATCGATGACTGAGCCGATCGCATCATTCAGGCGGACGGCATGGATAAAGGAATCCCTGTGTTCCTTAGTCAGTTCGCGGAAGGTATCCATGGTTTCTTCTTCCGCCCCGAAGCTCTGGATGATGCGGATACCCGAAAGATCCTCATGAACGAACGCGTTCAGGTTGGAGGACTTCTTCCGGTGGATCTGCCACCGTTTATGGGAGCGTGTCTGGATGTACCAGATACAGGCGGCCATCAGGGGAAGGCTTATCATGGAAGCCGCCGCAAGCCCCGGATTTTTAACAAACATGATAGCCACTACAGCGCAGATGGTAATAAAATCCGGAATCAGCGTGGTGACGCAGTTGGAGAGTACATCCTTCAGGGAATTGATATCACCGATAATGCGGGCAAGTATTTTCCCGGTGGGGCGGCTGTCAAAAAACTGGAAGTCCAGTGTCTGGATGTGGCTGTACAGCTCCTGACGGATGGTGACCAGGATGCTGTTGCACACCTTAGCCATGACATACATACGCAGCTTGATTCCCAGAACCATGATCAGATTCAGGACTATGGCAAATAGGATCAGACGTCCAAGGCCGGTAAAATCCCCTCCGGTGATATAGTCATCCACCGCAGACTCCATGATCAGCGGATTCAGAAGGGTAACGACAACGCAAAACCCCATAATAAACAGAACACCTACAATCTGGCTCTTATAGGCGAGCAGATATTTAAAGAGGCGTCCCAATGTCGCCAGTTTTCCGACTTCTATTGTTTTTTCGTCATCTTTATATGAATTAACAGGCATGTGTTTTACGCCTCCTTTCTCTCCTGGCCGGTACCGAGCACACCATATTGTGCCTGCCAGGTTTCATAATACAGGCCCTTTTGGGAAAGAAGGCTTTCGTGTGTCCCCCGTTCCCTGATAGAACCGTTTTCCAGTACAATGATTTCATCCGCATTGCGGACTGCGCTGATACGATGGGCGATTATCAGCTTAGTTGTATTTTTTAACTCCAGCAGTGCCTGCTGAATGGCATATTCCGTTTCCATATCCAAAGCGCTGGTGGAATCGTCCAGAACCAGAATGGGGTTTTTCTTGGCGATAGCCCTGGCAATGCTGATACGCTGTTTCTGCCCGCTGGAAAGCCCTACCCCCCGTTCCCCGATAACTGTTTCATACTGTTCATCCAGCTTCTCGATGAATTCGCTGGCTTGTGCACAGGCGGAAGCCCCGCGGATGGTAGAGGCATCCACGATACCCCGTTTCCCCAGTTTTACGTTTTCACTGATGGTATCGGAAAAGAGGAAAACATCCTGCATAACAAGGGAAATGTTGCTGCGCAGCTGTTTTAAGGACAAATCCCGGATGTTCACATCATCCACATAAACATTTCCGTCCGTAGCGTCATACAGGCGCTGGAGCAGCTGTATGATAGAGGTCTTTCCCGCGCCGGTGGCTCCCATGATGCCGATTGTGTTGCCGGGCTGGACGCAGAAGGAGATGTCATGGAGGATTTCGTACCCGTCTTCCTTATGAAAGGATACATTTTTGAATTCCACCTTCCCCTTTACTTCGGGAAGCACCTGCACATCCCCAGGCTCTGTAATGCTGGGTTTTACCTGATAAATTTTCCTGATTTTACGGTAGCTTCCCACGGCAGAAGAGAAGTCGTTGGAAAGCCATCCCAGCATTTCCATCGGCCATACGATATTCATGGAATACTCCACAAAGGCGCTCAGGCTTCCGATGCTCAGTTTACCCTGAATGACCAGACCGCCTCCAAAAAACAGGATGATCAGGGGCAGCAGCTTTGTAATCAGGGAGAAGTAAGGATAATATTTAACAAAAACCTTGGACTGGCGCATATTCAGTTCATAATAACGGTTGTTATGGGAAAGGAATTTCCCGATTTCATATTTTTCTCTGGCAAACGCCTTAACCGTCCGCACTCCTGCCAGGTTTTCTTCCGCTACGGTATTAAGCACCGCGTTTTCTTCACTGATATCTTCATAAATAGCGCCCAGACGGCGTTCTTCAAGAACGGCGATCGTACCGGTAATCAGCATGGCGGCAGTTGGAATCAGCGCCAGCTTCCAGTTCAGGCGGTACATGCAGAAGAGCACGATGCCGGTATGGAAAATCACCTCCAGGATGAGCATGCTCACATAACTGACTGCGTTCCAGATACGGTCAATGTCATCCTTGACACGGGACATCAATTCCCCCGTATTGGTTTTATCAAAAAAATCGGCGCTCAGCGACTGGATATGGGCAAAAAGATTCTTGCGCATTTCCGTGGCGATGGAGGAGCCTATCCGGTCGAAGGTAAATTCCTTGGTATAGCCGAATACACAGCGGCCGGCGCCCACAAGCAGTATGCCGCCCAGCAGGTATTTAAGGCTTTCCATCCGCCCGCCTACGATGACATCATCAATGATATGCTTGGTGAGCTGTGGTGATATCATATCCAGGGATACGGCGATCACCATGGAAACAAACCCGCAAAGATAACCGAATTTGTGCTCCATTAAGTAACTGGATAACTTTTTCATAATTGTGTCAAATCCCCCTTATGTAAGATTAAAATTAGGATTGGAAAGAAAAGAATGAGGAAGCAGAGGATGCTTCCGGGCGTGGTGAAGGCGGTAAAACGGCCCTGGGAAAAGGTCTTATCCATAAAGAAAAGGCGTTTTTCCACAAAAAAACCACGCCAGAATTACCTGTCGTGGTAAAATGCCGCTTTGGCCCCTTATGAAGCAGGAATACGGTGGAAAACAAACCGTATGAACCTTTTAAGAAGTGTACGAAGCGTTATTATACCAAGAGGCAATTCCCAGTCTGTTCTCATTGTCCGATAGTGCAGTGGCCTTTCTGTTTCCGTTAGACATAGGTTTTACCTCCTTTTCTTAAAATTTGTTTCGGTTACAGAGTAATTATACCTTACCACTGTGCCGTGTGTTTTGTCAATCGCCTTTTTAAAATTGGGTGCAGATAAAATAACTCAGGCCGTATAGTCCCTGTCCAGGTTAATAACGGCATAATAAGCGGTGTCCAGGCCGCGGATTTTATCCTCCATTATGCGGGTGATTTCCGAATCACTGTGATGGAAATGGAAGGGCACCAGTATATCAAAAATGATATTTGTGTGGGTAGGGCCTTTTACGATGCGGAAATCATGCAGGTTCAGGGCTGGATCAAGCTCATGGAGATACGCGGTGATCGTTTCCTTCAGTTCCTGTGTCTGTTCGTCGTCATTCATGATAGGATCCATATGGATGACGGCTTCACAATGCAGCTCCCGGTTCAATTCCCGTTCGATGTTATCAATGGCGTCATGCAGATGAAGCATATCGCCGGCGGCGGGAACCTCTGCATGCAGGGATATCATAACACGGCCCGGGCCGTAGTCATGTACGATCAGATCGTGGATACCCAGTACCTGGGGGTGGCTGAGGACGATGGATTCAATCCGCTGGACAAATTCCTTTTGGGGAGGCTGGCCAAGCAGGGGGCTGATAGTGTCTTTGGCGGCGCCGAAGCCGGCATAGAGAATAAAAAGACCGACCAGGAGGCCGCACCAGCCGTCGACGGGAAGGCCGCAAAATTTGCCTGTCAGGGTGGCGGCAAGCACTACGGCAGTGGAAAGCATGTCACTGAAGCTGTCCGTTGCAGTCGCCAGCATCGCAGTACTGTCGATTTTTTTTCCGGTGGTGCGGTTGTACAGGTACATATATAATTTTACGCCAATGGATACCAGCAGGATTACAATAACCAGTAAGGTACATTCCGTTTTCTCCGGATGGAGGATTTTGGTAAAGGAAGACTTTATAAGCTCAAATCCCATAAGCAGAATCAAAAGAGAAACCAGCAGCCCGGTCAGGTATTCGATTCTTCCATGGCCGAAGGGATGCTCCGTATCCGGTTTCTGGCCGGCCATTTTAAAGCCTATCAGGGTGATGAGGGAGGAACCGGCGTCGGAAAGGTTATTAAAGGCATCGGCGGTAATAGCGATGGAATTACTGATGAGGCCGGCCAGAAATTTGCCTGCAAATAACAGGACATTGAAGCCTATGCCAATCGCTCCGCACAGGATGCCGTAAGCCTGTCTGACGGCAGGTTGATCGGTCTTTTCATAATCCTTAATAAATATTCGGGCAAACAGCTGCACCATGTAATTTCCTCCTATGTATCGATATTCCATATATAAATAGAACGGATAAAGAGAAAACCTTATCCGGTATCCCCCATTTTACCATTTTTTCTGAAAAATACAATCCCAAGCAACATTTATTTCCGAGAGCAAAAACGTATTGCGCCTTTTGGGGAAAACGTGTATAATTTCAAAGGAATGAGCCGGAAGTCTGCAGGCGCCGGCCTTATTATAACAGTCATCTGGATGTAGCATTTACATTTTTATATGGTAGAAAAAGGAGAAAAAGATGAGCAAGAAACCAGTAGTATTAATGATTCTTGACGGCTATGGCCTGAACGACAAAAAAGAAGGAAACGCTGTTGCTGAAGCCAAAACACCTGTTATGGACAAGCTTATGGCAGAATATCCTTTTGTAAAGGGAAATGCCAGCGGGATGGCGGTAGGACTTCCCGACGGGCAGATGGGCAACTCCGAGGTGGGACATCTGAATATGGGTGCCGGCCGGATTGTATATCAGGAGCTGACCAGAATCACAAAAGAAATCCAGGACGGAACTTTTTATGAGAATCCGGCCCTGCTGGATGCGGTTGCAAACTGCAAAAAGAATGATTCCGCCCTCCATATGTACGGCCTTGTGTCTGACGGCGGTGTTCACAGCCATATTACCCATATTTACGGTCTGCTGGAACTGGCAAAGAGGAACGGCCTTACAAAGGTTTATGTACACTGCTTCCTGGATGGCCGCGATACGCCTCCTTCCAGCGGCAAGGGTTATGTGGAGCAGCTGGAAGCGAAGATGAAAGAGATCGGTGTCGGCGAAATAGCATCCGTAATGGGCCGTTATTATGCCATGGACAGAGATAATAATTATGACCGTGTGAAGCTGGCATATGATGCGCTGACCAAAGGGGAGGGACTTACTGCTGTGAGCGGCCCCGAAGGGATCCAGGCTTCTTATGACAGAAATGAAACCGATGAATTTGTAAAGCCTACCGTTGTCGTAAGAAACGGCGCTCTGCTGGCAACGGTTCAGGATAAAGATTCGATAATATTCTTTAATTTCCGTCCCGACCGTGCAAGAGAAATTACCCATGCGTTCTGTGATGACGATTTCAATGGCTTTGCGAGGGAAAAGAGGCTGGATACCACTTATATCTGCTTTACAGAATATGATCCCACGATACCCAACAAGGAAGTGGCGTTCCACAAGGTAGAGATAACCAATACCTTCGGCGAATGGCTGGCTGCTAACAACATGACACAGGCCAGGATCGCAGAAACGGAAAAATATGCCCATGTAACCTTTTTCTTTAACGGCGGTGTGGAGACTCCCAACAAGGGAGAGGACAGAATCCTTGTGAATTCCCCCAAGGTCGCAACTTATGACCTGAAGCCGGAAATGAGTGCTTATGAGGTATGCGGCAAACTGGTAGAGGCGATTACATCCGATAAATACGATGTGATTATTATTAACTTCGCCAACCCGGATATGGTCGGACATACTGGCGTGGAAGGAGCGGCTGTCAAAGCGGTGGAAGCGGTGGATGAATGCGTCGGAAAAGCGGTGGAAGCCCTGAAGAGTGTGGACGGGGTAATGTTTATCTGTGCGGATCACGGCAATGCGGAGCAGCTGGTGGATTATGTGACAGGAGCGCCTTTTACCGCGCATACGACTAATCAGGTGCCTTTCATCCTGGTGAACTATGACCCTGCTTATACCCTGAGAGAGGGCGGCTGCCTGGCAGATATTATCCCGACCCTGATCCAGGTTATGGGAAAGGAACAGCCGGCGGAAATGACCGGAAAATCACTGCTGATTAAAAAATAAGCAAGCTGTTTTCATACTTTATTATAAAAAAAGGGAATCTTTTCTGAAATAATGGAAAGATTCCCTTTTTTGTAACAATTCTGTAACAACTTATTGCTATAATTGTCCAAATATGGTACATTAAGTGTACCAGTATAATTAGTACACTTGATACAGCATTTTCATGCAGAAAGGAGTCCTATGATTATACTTGATTATAAGGATGCCAGGCCAATTTATGAACAGGTGGTGGACAAGTTCCAGAAGCTCATCCTCACAGGTGCCCTGGAACCGAATACCAAGATGCCATCGGTCAGGAGCCTTGCGGTAGAGCTTTCCATTAATCCCAATACCATACAGCGCGCTTATACGGAACTGGAAAGAGAAGGCTTTATATATACGGTGAAAGGAAGGGGAAACTTTGTCGCCTATGATGAAAGCCTTCTTCGCTACCGCAAAAATGAGATATACACAAAATTGGAGGAGATTGTCAGGGAGGCCGGGGAAATCGGGATGAACCGGCAGGAACTGGCGGAATATCTGTGGGGAAAGGTGACAGCTGGGGAGGATTTTTGCTATGATTGAGATAAAGGATGTATCCAAGCATTTCGGCAAAACCAGGGCGGTGGATCATGTAAGTTTTTCTGTAAAAGAGGAAAATGTATTTGGGCTGATAGGGACAAACGGAGCCGGCAAAAGTACGATGCTGCGTATGCTTGCCGGAGTGCTCAAGCCGGATGCGGGCCTGGTGCTTATTGACGGAATGCAGGTATATGATAATGTAAATGCAAAGAAAACGTTCTTTTTTATCGGGGATGAACCTTATTTCTTCTCCAATGCGACACCGCGGGATATGGAGAAATATTTAAGCAGTGTTTTTTCTGGATTCAGCAGAGAGTCATACTATCTGTATCTGGCAAATTTCGGACTGGACAGCAGACGTAAGATCAACACGTTTTCAAAGGGGATGAAAAAACAGCTGGCCCTTATCTGCGGCATCTGTTCCGGCGCAAAATATCTGTTCTGCGATGAAACCTTTGACGGGCTGGATCCGGTTATGAGGCAGGGGATCAAAAGTATTTTCGCCCAGGAAATGGAGAGAAGGGGACTGACCCCTATCATTGCCTCCCATAACCTGCGTGAGCTGGAGGATATCTGCGACCATGTGGGGCTTCTTCACCATGGCGGGGTGCTTCTTTCCAAGGAACTGGAAGAAATGAAATGCAATATACAGAAAGTGCAGTGTGTTTTCACATCGGAGGAAGATGCCGAAAAACTGCTTACGCTCCTGGATATTGTGAAAAAAGAAAAGCGGGGATCTCTGTATACATTGACTGTAAGAGGGAACAGAGATGAAATCCTGGCGCAGTTTGCGGCAGCGGAGACCTATTTTTATGAAGTCCTGCCGCTGTCTCTGGAAGAGATTTTTATCAGTGAAACGGAGGTGACGGGTTATGATATCAAAAAACTCCTTTTGGGTTAGGTGCAGAGAAAATCTGAAAAGGCGGGGCTGGACAGTCCTTCTGTGTATGCTTGCCATGTTCCTGATACTGCCGGTATGCCAGGCCATGGCCGTTTCCGTGGATCGGAAAGAGGTGGAAAAAGGACTGGTTCATTATATGGGCAGGTTTGACGGCCCCGGATGGGTGGCCAATAATTTCCTGAATGCAATATCCTTTGACCGGGTTCTTCTTATCACAACGGCGGCTTTTGCCGTGCTGCTGGCCATCCAGGGCTTTTCCTGGCTGTACAGCCGCAAAAAAACGGATATGTACATGAGCATGCCCGTTTCTTCGGTAAAAAGATATATTACGATTTATCTGAACGGAATCGGTATTTACGGGGTATGCTATTTCTGTTCCCTTCTGCTTGTTTTTGCCGTGGGGGGCGTGCTGGGAGCACTTACCGTAAAAACAGTACTGTTCGGACTGGGAGCCTTTTTGTGTAATATGCTTTTTTTCACAGCGGTCTATAATATATCCCTCGTTGCGGTAATGCTGACGGGAAATGTTTTGGTTACCCTGTTGGGCTGCGGTGTTTTTTTCCTGTATGAATATATGATACGTTTTCTTGTCGATGGAATGATGAGCGCTTTCTTCCGTACGTATTGTTCCATTGGAGATGTGGGAGTTATGTCATGGACTTCTCCGTTTTTTACATATATGGCAGGGATAGAGAATATGTCAACCTATTTATGGGGAGGCGGGAGACGTTATTTGGGAAGCTTTCTGGAAAATCTGGCATGGATTGCCCTTCAGTCTCTTGTCTACGGAATCGCCGCCTATCTTCTGTATCGGAAAAGAAAAGCGGAAGCGGCCGGTACGGCAATGGCCTTTGCTAAAAGCAAAAGCATTATCAAACTGCTGCTTATGACACCGGTCACTCTGCTGGCCGGGCTGTGGTTCAGGGGACTGTCCGGAGACAGCGTTTTTTTCACGATATTGGGAATGCTCATCGGTCTTTTCCTGTGTCATGGTCTGATACAGATTATTTATGAATTTGATATCCGTTCCGTCCTGCTGAAAAAATGGCATCTGCTGGCAGCGGGAGCGGCAGCAGCGGTACTATTCTCCTTTGCTTATTTCGATTTTACCGGTTATGACACCTATATTCCGGCGTCGGAAGATATCGCCAGTGTAGCATTTACCTTCAGACAGGATATCTATGGTTTCTCCAGTTACGAACAGCTGTTTGATAAAAATATTTATTACAGCAGCCAGGAAGAGTATATGCTGGAACATATGGCCTCTGAAAATACAGAAACCATTGAAGCGATCAGGAATCTGGCGGCCAGAGATCATGAAATGGCTTATGAACTGAATACCTATGATAACCGTTACACCATCGTTTATCTGAAATACAATCTGAATAACGGCCGCTCCCTATGCAGGGCGGCTGCCGTGGAGCTGGAAGAATCTATAGAGGATATGGATACGATTTTTGCCGACAGGGCTTTCCAGTATAGCCGGTATCAGATAAATGACCCTCTGGTCATGGAGAACGCGGACAGTCTGGAGGCGGTTTACAGCAATGGGCTGGAAGAGGTATCCTACCTGGGGGATATGGAGAAGCTTTTGAAGGTTCTGAGTGAGGATTTAGACGATTACAGCTGCAGCATGATGCTGAACCAGCTTCCGGCAGGCAGTCTGCGCATCGGCTATCATGTGGAAGGGGAACCGGAGGACATCTATTATAGCTGGACCTATCCGGTATACACAGAATTTGAGGATACCATAGCCCTTCTGAAGGAACAGGATGCCTACATGGAACTCGCCGGAGGCGGAAGCTTTGTGCAGCCCGAACAGCTGGTGAGTGTGAGCGTAACCTGCTATAACCTGAAGGAAAGTGATATCATTTATTCCCCGGACGGCGGACGTTCCGTAAGCTACAGCAATGAACAGACCGTTACGGAAACCTTTACAGATGAAAAGGATATCGAAAAAATCGTTCCTGCTTTATATCCCCGTACTCTTCTGGATATTTCCGGGGCCAATATAACAGGAAAGCTGCAGGATGATAATTATGATATCAGCCTTACTTTTAAGCCGGGAGTTAGCCTTCCCTCCGCCAATATAGGGTTTGTCCCGATTATGGAGCTTATGCCTGCGTTTGTAATAGAAAAAACTACAGCAAAAACAGAATAATCAGGTTAAAAATACCTTTTTCGGAAAATACTATGAAAGATAGTACAGGCTGTCAGGGACAGGCAGCAGAAAGCGAGGAAGGTATGCACTTATATTTGGAAATTACGGATGTTCATGCGAGAGAAATTCTGGACTCCAGAGGAAATCCTACGGTAGAAACAGAAGTGACGCTGGAAAATGCGGTCACCGGCAGAGCGGCAGTTCCCTCCGGAGCTTCCACCGGACAATTTGAAGCGGTGGAGCTGCGGGACGGAGAGGTCAGATATTTTGGGCTTGGCGTGCAGAAAGCGGTCAAAAACGTGAATACGAAGCTGAAAGCGGCGCTGATGGGCAAGAATGCCCTTTGCCAGCTGGAAGTGGATCGGATATTAATGGATGCGGATGGTACGGATAATAAGAGTAATCTGGGGGCGAATGCCACGCTGGGTGTTTCCATGGCGGTGGCAAAAGCGGCGGCAAAGGCTCTGGAAATTCCCCTGTACCAGTACATGGGCGGTATCCATGCAAGACAGCTTCCGGTACCTATGATGAATATCCTTAACGGCGGAAAGCATGCGGATAATACGGTGGATCTGCAGGAATTTATGATTATGCCGGTCCAGGCGGAATCCTTTGGTGACGGACTCCGCATCTGCGCGGAAATCTATCATAATCTGAAAAAGATCTGTAAGGAAAAGGGCCTTTCCACAGCGGTGGGGGATGAAGGCGGATTTGCTCCCGATCTGGGAAGCTCCTCCGATGTGCTCCGGCTGATTGTGGAAGCGGTGAAGGCGAGCGGCTATACGCCCGGACAGGATATTAAGATCGCCATTGATGCGGCGGCCAGCGAGCTGTATGATGAAAAATCCAAGCGCTATTATTTCCCGGGCGAAAGCAAAATGAGCGGCCAGGAAGTGTACAGGGATTCCCAGGCAATGGTGGATTACTATGAAGAACTTATCCGTGAGTTCCCTATCCTTTCCATCGAAGACGGACTTTTTGAGGATGACTGGGATGGTTGGAAAGAGCTTACTGCCAGGCTGGGAGACAAGGTACAGCTGGTGGGGGATGATTTGTTCGTTACGAATACCAAAAGACTGGATGCGGGTATTAAGCTGGGAGTAGCGAATGCAATACTGATTAAAGTAAATCAGATCGGAACGCTTTCCGAAGCCTTCGAAGCGATCAGCATGGCTCAGAAAAACGGATACAAAACCATTATTTCCCATCGTTCCGGTGAAACGGAGGATACCACGATAGCGGATATTGCCGTGGCTGTTAATGCAGGACAGATTAAAACCGGTGCACCCTGCCGTACCGACCGCGTGGCGAAATACAATCAGCTTCTTAGGATCGAAGAAGAACTGGGATGTGCGGCCTGCTATAAAGAACCTTTTAATAAAATATAACAAATAATCTATATCATATAATAATAGAAGAAAAAAGAGGAGTCCGGCATATCGAACCGGACTTCTTTTTGTTATATAAATTTTGTGTTTGTCCGGCCCGTTACTGTTAAAAATTTATGGAAAATCTTGTTTTAAAACTGAAAAATCTTGCATCGGTGATTGGATTGTGGTATATTTGTAAAGCTGGTATGATAAGATCTGTGCAGAAGTTAGACAGATAAAGTAATGACAGCACTAAGCATCATGGGGAACCATGGGCTATCGCAGACATAAGACGGCTGGTTCGCCAGGCGTCATTGTTTAGTACCTGAATGTCCGCAGGAGAATCATACATGTATTTCTGTGAAGGACAACGGGACAAAAAGTCTATTTTCTTTAACAGCCATTGCTGTCGCCGGACCCTATTACGCAGTACGAACAATGGCCAGTACAAACAGAAAAGGAGTGTTTCAGTTGACAAAATACGTTGTAAAGAGAATCCTTCTCGCAATAGTGACTATTTTGATTGTCTGCGGCATCACATTCTTCGCCATGAATGCGATACCCGGCGGACCATTCGACGGAGAGAAGGCAGTATCGGCGGAGGTAAAAGCCGCATTGGAGAAAAGGTACAATCTGGATAAACCGGTACCTGAACAGTTTGTGATTTACATGAAAAATCTTCTTCACGGTGATTTTGGTATATCCACCAAAACAGGCCGTGATATCAAAACGCTGATCTTCGAGTCCTTCCATGTTTCAGCCAGGCTTGGCGGTATGGCGATTCTGGTAGCACTTGCTTTTGGTCTGGTGTTCGGCAGCCTGGCGGCTTTGACCAGGAATAAGCTCCCGGACCGTTTGATCATATTCTTTTCCACCTTATTTACATCGCTGCCCAGCTTTGTGTTTGCCACATTGCTGCTGCTGGTATTCTGCGTGCAGCTGAAATGGATACCTGTATGGGATGCAAACCATCAGAATTATGTGCTGCCGGTCATAGCCCTGGCGGCTTATCCGATGGCTTATATTACACGTCTGACCAAGACCAGTATGCTGGATGTTATGGGGCAGGACTATGTCCGTACGGCAAGAGCCAAGGGTGTTGCGCGCTGGAAAGTTATTTTTAAGCATACGCTCAGGAATGCCCTGATTCCTGTCATTACCTATGTGGGACCGATGACGGCTTCTATTCTGACCGGTTCTTTGGTTGTGGAGAAGATTTTTACTATCGGCGGACTTGGCGCCAAATTTGTGGACGGCATTACGAACCGCGATTATCCTATGATTATGGGGACGACTATTTTCCTTGCGGTTCTGATGGTTACCATGAATCTTTTGACGGATATTGTTTACAAACTTGTAGACCCTCGTATTAAACTTGATTAGGAGGAGGCCAGTAATGGATAAAGTTAAAAATATAGATGAAATGCCTAAAAAGTCTCCTTTGAGCTTACAGATAGATCTAAAGAAATTTGAAAAGGCTACAGAGGAAGAGAAGAAGCAGCAGGATGTCATGAGTGAATCTGTTTCCTTCTTCCGGGACGGTATGCGTAAATTAATGAAGAATCCGCTTGCGGTGGGAAGTATCATCGTACTTATCCTGATCATCGCAATGATTTTTATTGTTCCCCATGTGGTTCCGTATTCCTATTCCCAGATCATTACGGTAAATGGAAAACGTGATAAGACAGCTTCCAATATGAAACCGTTTGAGTATTCCGAAAAAGAACAGGCTTTTATAGCTGAGGGCGGAAAAGTATTCCCCCATATTATGGGAACGGATGAAATGGGCCGTGACTATTTTGTACGTGTCATATACGGCACCAGGGTTTCCCTTACGGTGGGTGTGTTTGCCGCAATTATCGTATTGATTATCGGTGTTTTATACGGCAGTGTCTCCGGCTATTTCGGCGGGAAAACCGACCTTATTATGATGCGTATCGTAGATATTATTTATTCCCTTCCGGATATGCTGATGGTAGTTCTTTTGTCTGTTGTGCTGAGGGAAGTTCTTAACATCGAACAATTTCCGGCGCTGCAGAAAGTTGGAACGAATATGATATCGCTGTTTATTGTATTCGGGCTTCTGTACTGGACAGGTATGGCCAGGCTGGTAAGGGGGCAGATCCTGACAATCAAGCAGAACGAATATGTTCTGGCTGCCAAAGTCAGCGGCGCGAAGTCCGGAAGAATTATACGTAAGCATATTCTGCCCAACTGTATCAGTGTAATTATTATTTCAGCTGCTTTGCAGATTCCCTCCGCTATCTTTACGGAGTCCTTCCTGAGTTTTATCGGACTTGGTGTTCAGGCGCCCATGCCTTCACTTGGTTCCCTTGCAAATGCGGCAAGAGCGGGTATCAGTGTTTATCCTTATAAACTGATCTTCCCTTCGCTGTTGATCTGTCTGATTACGCTGGCATTCAATCTGCTTGGCGATGGTCTCAGAGATGCATTTGATCCGAAATTAAGGAGGTAATAATATGAGTGAGAATGAAAATATACTTTCCGTAAAAGATCTTCGTACCTCCTTTTCAACGGATAACGGGGAGGTAATGGCTGTCAACGGCATTTCCTTTGACCTTGACAGAGGTAAAATCCTGGGAATTGTTGGTGAATCCGGTTCCGGTAAATCCGTCACGGCTTATTCCATTATGCGTATTCTGGAAAGCAACGGCAGCCTGAAAGGCGGCCAGGTTCTATATAAAGGCGACGATATTACCAAATTTACAGAAAAACAAATGAGGGAGTTCCGCGGAAAATGCTGTTCCATTATTTTCCAGGATCCCATGACCAGCCTGAATCCTGTGTTTACGGTAGGAAACCAGTTGAAAGAGGCAATCGAGCTTCATACTGACAGAAAAGGAAAAGAGGCCGAGGCGCGTGCCGTGGAAATGCTTACGCTGGTTGGCGTAAATGAACCGGAAAAGCGTGTGAAGCAGTATCCTTATGAGCTGTCCGGCGGTATGCGCCAGCGTGTTATGATCGCCATGGCACTTGCCTGTGAACCGGATATCCTGATTGCGGATGAACCTACTACGGCGCTGGATGTTACCATTCAGGCCCAGATTCTTGAACTGATGCAGGAATTGCAGAAGAAGCTGGGAATGGCAATTATTATGGTTACCCACGATTTGGGTGTTATCGCAGATATGTGCGATGAAATCATTGTTATGTACGGCGGGCGTGTGTGTGAAAGAGGTACGGCAGAGGATATTTTCTACCGCCCTCATCATGAATATACAAAAGGGCTTCTGCGTTCCATTCCGAACGTGGACAGGATAGGGGAAAAACTCATCCCCATTCCCGGTACGCCTATTAATCTGCTGAATATGCCGAAAGGCTGTGCTTTCTGCCCCCGGTGTGAAAACGCCATGAAGATTTGTATAGAAGAAGTTCCGCAGGAAATGCAGATGCCTGACGGACATTACGCATCCTGCTGGCTGAACGTGAAAGAGGCGATGGAAGCAAAGCAAGGAGGCGGTAAACATGAGTAAAGAGATACAAAATAAGAAAAGTGAATATCTGGTTGAGGTCAAAGATCTTAAGCAGTATTTTCCCATAAAAGTCGGTGTTATGAAAAGTGTTCCCCTGAAGGCTGTGGATGGCGTATCCTTTGCCATTAAGCCCGGAGAAACGCTGGGAATGGTAGGGGAGTCCGGCTGCGGTAAGACGACGGTTGGACGTTCCCTGCTCCGGCTTTATACGCCGACAGGCGGAGAAGTGTTTTACAACGGGGAAAAAGTGAATGGTTCCACCATCGGGCATATGAGGAAGGAAATGCAGATGGTATTCCAGGATCCTTATTCTTCTCTGAATCCCCGTATGACTATTGAAGATATTATCGGAGAGCCTTTGGATGTGCACAAGCTCTATTCCTCCAAAGGGGAGCGCCGTGACAAGATCATTAACCTTATGGAACTGGTAGGTCTGAATGCGGAGCACGCCACCCGTTATGCACACGAATTTTCCGGCGGGCAGCGTCAGCGTATCGGTATTGCAAGAGCATTGGCGACGGATCCCAAGTTTATAGTCTGTGACGAGGCGGTAAGTGCCCTGGACGTATCTATCCAGGCGCAGGTAATCAATATGTTTGAGGAACTCCAGGAAAAGCTGGGTGTGGCGTATCTGTTTATTGCCCATGACCTTCTGGTGGTCCATCATATTTCCGACAGGATAGCGGTTATGTATCTGGGAAGAATAGTGGAGATTGCGGATTCCAATGAGCTTAATGACAACCCTATTCACCCTTATACCCAGTCCCTTCTCAGTGCCGTGCCTTATCCGGATCCTAAAATGGCCCGGGAAAGGCACCGTATTGTACTGGAGGGCGATGTCCCTAGCCCGCTGCATATGCCGAGCGGCTGTGCGTTCCGTACCCGCTGCAAGTATGCGACGGAACAGTGTGCAAAGGAATGTCCCGCCCTTACGGACAGGGGCAATGGCCATCAGGTGGCCTGCTGGAATAAATAATGCCAGTTTTCCCGTTTTTTTCCTTTTGATACAATTTGTCCTTTTCTTTTTGAGAAGAACGTTGTATAATAAACCGTATCTATTATTCATGGGAGGTAATAATTTATGAAGAAAAAGTATCTGGCATTAGCGCTGGCTGCTTCTCTGGTTGTAAGTACTCTGGCCGGATGTGGATCCGCAGGAACCACTACTGAGTCAGCTCCGACCACAGCAGAAACCACCGCAGATTCCGCTGCAGAATCAACAGCAGCAGATGAATCAACCACTGCAGACGCAGGAACAGCCGCTCACGGCCCGTCCAGCGAAGCAGCACCCGCATGGGAAGAGTATGATGCAAGAATCGCGGCTATCAGAACCGAGACCGATCTTGCAAAGCGTGAAGCCCTTATGCATGAAGCAGAAGATGAGCTGATGAACACATGGGCTGTTATTCCGCTTTACTATTACAATGACGTTTATCTTCAGAAGACTGATGTGGATGGAATTTATGCAAACCTGTTTGGCTTCAAATATTTTGGTTTTGCAACAACTCCTACCAACACCCTGGCTCTTCAGATTGCATCGGAACCTAACAAACTGGATCCCGCTCTGAACTCTACAGTAGACGGTGCTTGCCTTGCAATCCTTGCATTTGCCGGCCTGTTTATGTATGATGAGAATGGACAGCTTACCCCCGATCTTGCAGACAGCTATGAAATGACTGAAGATGGTTTAAGCTATACTTTCACTATGAAGGATGGCCTGAAATGGTCTGACGGTACAGAACTGAATGCCAAAGATGTGGAATACAGCTGGCAGAGACTTGCAAATCCGGATACCGGGGCTGACTATGCATACCTGACCACCGTTATTGCTACCAAAGATGATGGGACTCTGGATATCGCTGCTTCCGAAGACGGCAAGACCTTCACCGTTAATCTGGTTGCTCCCTGTGCATATTTCCTTGACCTTTGTGCGTTCCCTGCATTTTATCCTGTTCCCCAGGCTAGTGTAGAAGGTGCCGAAGGCGCTGCTGATAACCCGGGTGCATGGTGTACAGAAGCTGGTTTCGTATCCTCCGGCCCGATGGTATGTACCGGATGGAAGCACAATGAATCCATGACTTATGAGAAGAACCCTAACTACTACAATGCTGACAAGGTTACCCTTGATAAGATTGAGTTCATGCTCAGCAGTGATGATACCGCTATCTATAATGCATTTGTAGACGGTTCCCTGCAGTTTGCAGATACCATTGCAACTGATATGATGGCTACCGTAAAGGAAACACCTGAATTCCACAAGATTCCTACCCTGGGAACCTATTACTGCGGATTCAATGTAAACAGCGAACTGTTTGCCGGCAAGACTGTTGAACAGGCTGCTGCTATGAGAAAGGCTATGTGTCTGTTAATTGACCGTCAGTATATTGTTGACACAGTTGCACAGGCAGAGCAGGAAATCGCCAACACCTTCATCCCTACCGGTATGGCAGACGGAAACGGCGGCGAATTCAGAAAGAATGATGATACCTATACTTATCCGGTAGAAGATAAGGTTGGTTATTATGATCCGGAACTGACGGATGCCAATATGGAAGAAGCACAGGCTCTTCTTGAAAGCGCTGGTTATAAATTTGATGAAAGCGGTATGCTTTCTGCTGAAACACCTATCAGCATGACTTACCTTACCAATGATTCTGAAGGTAATGTTAAGATTGGTGAAGCTATCCAGCAGGATCTTGCAGCTATCGGTATTACTGTAACTGTTGAAACCCGTGAGTGGTCCGTATTCCTTGATGAAAGAAAGCAGGGACAGTTTGACTTCGCTCGTGAAGGCTGGCTGGCAGACTACAACGATCCTATCAATATGCTGGAAATGTGGGAAACCAATTCCGGTAACAATGATATGCAGTTCGGTAGATAAGCTTCGAATGAATTACAGGAAATAATTCCTGAAAAGATGCGGCCTGTGCGCCACAAGGCGCACAGGCCCTTTTTATGGGAAAGCTACGAAAATTAAAAAATTCTATTGTAAATATCTGTCTTATGTGGTAAACTTACAAGTGCTTGGCGTTAGGAGGTGTAGAAATGGCAGTTTTGAGAATAATATTAACAGTGCTTTTTATTATAATTTGTATTGCATTGACAGTTTTGGTACTGATGCAGGAAGGCAAAGCAGCCGGCCTGGGAGCTATCAGCGGTGCAGCAGAGACATACTGGGGAAAAAACAAGGGACGTTCCATGGAAGGGACATTAGTGAAAATCACCAAGTACCTTGCGATTTCTTTTATTGTAATTGCGGCAATCCTGAACATATCCAAGTTTTAACTACCAAAGCACTCTTGTATACAAACAGGGGTGCTTATTTTTTGGCAGGGAACCGGAACCGTTTGGCTTGTTGCCCGCGGAATGAACTGCCTGCATCTCATTTTAGAAACAGAGGAATTATGACACAGAATAAAACAGAGACACGTAAAATGAGGATACTCGGCCTTATGGAAGAAGCCAGCTATGTTCCTATGAGAGAAAAGGAACTCGCCTGTATTATGCAGGTGGAGCCGGAGGACAGGCCGGAATTAAAGAGAATTTTGCAGGAACTACTTGCAGAGGGCAAAGTACAGATAAATAAACGGGGACGTTATTCCAAACCGGAACAGCAGCAGCTTACAGGTATTTTTACAAGCCATCAAAAGGGATTCGGCTTTGTGCAGATCGATGGAAGGGAGGAGGATCTCTATATTCCGGAGGATCAGGTAAACGGAGCCTATCATCTGGATACCGTAGAGGTGGTTATTCTTCCGGGACGGCATGGACAAAGGCAGGAAGCACGGATAAGCCGTATCATTGCAAGAGGGACTACCCATGTGGTGGGGACTTATCAGAAGAGCCGCAGTTTTGGTTTTGTGATACCTGATAACCCGAAGCTTCCGTCGGATATCTTTGTCTCCCAGGAACGTTCCAAAGGAGCGGTGAGCGGTTCCAAGGTGGTGGTGGAGATAACGGATTACGGCGGATCCGGGAGAAGAAGTCCGGAAGGAAAAATCGTTGAGATACTGGGCCATATCAATGATCCGGGCGTGGATATTATGTCTATCGTCAGAAGCTTTGATTTGCCGGAGGCTTTTCCGGAAAAGGTGATGAATCAGGCGGAAAGGTGTGCGCTTGAAGTCACAGAAGCCGACATGGCCGGAAGGCTGGACTTAAGGGAACTGACAATGGTAACGATAGACGGAGAGGATGCCAAGGATCTGGATGATGCAGTGAGTCTGACAAGAGATGGCGAAAACTATTGCCTTGGTGTGCACATTGCGGACGTTACCAATTATGTCCAGGAAAATTCGGCTTTGGACAGAGAAGCCTTGAAGAGGGGAACCAGCGTTTATCTGGTCGACAGGGTTATCCCTATGCTTCCCCATACACTGTCAAATGGTATCTGTTCTCTGAACGCCGGTGAGGACCGGCTGGCCTTAAGCTGTCTGATGACAGTCAATCCCAGGGGAGAAGTAGTCGATTACCGTTTGGCAGAGAGCGTTATCCATGTGAACCGGAGAATGACTTATACAAGTGTGGCCGGAATACTGGAGGCGGAAGATCCAAAGGAAATGGAAGAATACAGGGAACTGGTACCCATGTTCCGGGATATGGCCCGTTTGTCTTCCCTAATAAGAAAAAGAAGGCAGAAAAGAGGGGCTATTGATTTTGATTTTCCGGAAAGTAAAATCATTCTGGATAAAAGCGGACATCCGCTGGAAATCAGGCCATATGAACGGAATACCGCTACAAAGCTTATAGAAGATTTTATGCTGCTTGCAAATGAAACGGTGGCCCAGCATTTTTACTGGCTTCAGGCGCCGTTTGTATACCGTGTCCATGATAATCCGGATCCGGAAAAAATACACAGGTTAAGCCTGTTTATCCATAATTTTGGATACTCTATGAAGGCCGGGCAGGAAGAGATCCATCCCATGGAGCTGCAGAAGCTGCTGGATAAGATAGAGGGAACACCCGAGGAAGCATTAATCAGCAGGCTGACACTGAGAAGTATGAAACAGGCGAAGTACAGTACGGAATGTACGGGGCATTTTGGGCTGGCCAGCCCGTACTACTGTCATTTTACTTCACCTATCAGACGCTATCCGGATCTGCAGATACACCGGATTATTAAGGAACAGCTCCGCGGACGTCTGGAAGAAAGCCGAACCGCCCATTATGAACAAATCCTGCCTCAGGTTGCAAAACAATCCAGCCAGGCCGAACGCCGGGCAGACGAAGCGGAGAGGGAAACAGAGAAGCTGAAAAAGACGCAGTTTATGGAAAGCCATATCGGTGAGATTTACGAAGGAGTTATTTCGGGAGTGACGGCCTGGGGGCTTTATGTGGAGCTGCCCAATACGGTTGAAGGACTGGTCCATGTTTCCATGCTTCCGGGAGATTACTTCTATTATGATGAAGCAGCCTGCGAAATGCGGGGGAGCCAGACAGGTAAGAGTTATAAACTAGGTGAAAAGATCCGGATAAAAGTTAAATTCGCCGACCGGTTTACGAGAACGATAGATTTTATACTGCCATATGAAGAAGAGGGGATTGACGATGGCGAAAGAAGCAATGAAACTGGTAGCAAACAATAAAAAAGTATTCCATGATTATTTTGTAGAGGAAAAGTATGAAGCTGGCCTGGTGCTGCATGGAACGGAAGTGAAATCACTCCGTTTGGGAAAGTGCAGCATCAAGGAAGCCTTTATTGCTGTGGATAAAGGGGAAGTGTTTATCAATGGGATGCACATCAGCCCTTATGAAAAGGGAAATATATTTAACAAGGATCCTCTTCGCGTGAGAAAACTTCTTATGCATAAAGCGGAAATCATGAAACTGACAGGCAAAGTGGCGGAAAAAGGCTATACGCTGATGCCGCTCCAGGTATATTTCAGAGACGGAAGGGCTAAGATAGAAATAGGACTTTGCCGTGGTAAGAAATTATATGATAAGCGGCAGGATATTGCAAAAAAAGATGCGCGGAGAGAATCGGAAAGAGAATTCAAAGTGAAAAATCTTTATTAAAAAGAACCGTCTGTTCTTGACATCGGGCATAAAGATGTGTATACTAACGATACTGTTTACAATTGCATATGGGGTAGTCAAGGTTTCGACAGGGGTCTTGCAGCTGGAGAAGCTATCCGCAGGAATGCGTCAAATCCAAACCTAAATATAAACGCTGAAGACAATACTTTAGCTTACGCAGCAGCTTAATGCTGCGTTGTCTGGCTTAGAGCACCTACACTTTAAGATTCAGGCATCGACTTTGTAGGAAACGACGCAGGCAAAGCTTTGAGCCTGCGGGCGTATTATGAAGCTACTGAAGTTAACCGGATGTCAATTTCCGGTTAGCGGAGGGAATGTTTAAGAATTGACTATGATAGTAGAAGGACAGGGAATGGGCTTTTGGACACGGGTTCGACTCCCGTCTACTCCATTTAAAAGGTGCGTATGATTGATCAGCTTCCACAGCTGACAAGATACGTACCTTTTTTCAAGTGCAGCCGTACATGCTTCCTCTTTCAAAAAGCAGCATAATATAACAAAAACGGTAAAATGGTGGAGTATGTATTTTGTTAAAGTATCGGATGATGTAAATATCGCAGTGTATGATTACAATCCGAAAGGAAAAAAGACGGTTGTATTGATCCATGGCTGGCCTTTATCCAATCTGATGTATGAATACCAGCTGGAAATGCTTTTATCCTGCGGCTATCGTGTTGTAACGATGGATCTGAGGGGATTCGGCAATTCGGATGTACCGTCCTGCGGCTATTCCTATGACCAGATGGCGGATGATATTTACCGGGTAGTCTGCGCCCTGCGTTTGAACCGGTTTGTCCTTACAGGATTTTCCATGGGAGGAGCGATTGTACTAAGATATATGAGGAAGTACCAGGGGTATGGAGTCGATCGCCTGATTCTTCTGGCGGCAGCTGCCCCATGCTGGACGCAGAGGGAAGGTTTTCCCTATGGACTGACCAGGGAATATGTAAACAGCCTGATACGGCTGGCCTGTACGGATCGTCCCAAACTTGTCTGGGAATTCAGCCATGAACAGCTTTTTGCAAGCTGCCAGTCAGAACAGATTAAGAACTGGTTTGAGGATATTGCCCTTTCTGCTTCCGGTATCGGTACGGTTCAGGCGGCTATATCCCTGCGTGATGAGGATGGCCGCAGCGATCTGGCTGCTGTTAAGGTTCCAACCGTCATTATCCACGGCGTAAAGGATGTGGTGGTGTCTAACCAGCTGGCGGAATACCAGCATAGAGCGATTTCCGGGTCCTGCCTGTATCAGTTGGAAAATAGCGGACATGGTATTGTATATGATGAACTGGAACGATTTAATGACCTGTTTTTCATGGCTGTGGAAGGAAAATAATGGAAACATCGCTATGTACAAATATTTCATGCAGCGTTATACTGATTATGTGAAGTCTTACTATCAACAATAATCGAGAGGGGAAGTACAAATGAAGAGATTTGCAGTAGTATTACTTGCTTCACTGTTATGTCTGACTGCGGTTCCGGCGGTAACCGGCTGCCCGACAGCTATAACGGCGGAGGCACATTCCGGAAGAACGGATGCCAATGGAGGCCATCATGACAACAAGAACAAGAGCGGACTCGGCAGCTATCATTATCACTGCGGCGGCAATCCGGCACATTTGCACGAGAATGGTGTTTGTCCCTATGCTTCATCGGGCAGTGTGAAAGCAACACAGCCTGCAGCAGCGCCGGCACCGGCAGCGGATGTACCCGCACCTCAGGTTCCTTTCGCAGGTGATACATCCCAGCAGGGGGCGGCACAGCTTTCCGCGGAGGATGCGCTGGCATCCATGGTAACGCAGACACAGACATGGCTGCAGGCATTTGGCTATTACAGCGGTGAAATAAACGGTGTGTTTGACGAGACTACCCAACAGGCGCTGACTGCGTTTCAGACAGCATACGGATTAACTGTGGATGGGATGATAAATGCAGAAATCATCCAGTTGTTTGGTATCACCGTGTAGCAGGAATCGTTATATATTGCTGGAAATAAACAAGGCCAGGTGCCCCGGCATCGATTTTCCCCCATCCGGATATTGGGATTCGCTCCAAAACCGGATACGGGAAATCTTTGCCGGGGCACCTGTTGTTTTAGAATAGGGGCATGTCCTGAATGCTTATCCGAACAGCTTTTTGCGTTTTTCTTCCATGCGTTTCCGGCGCTCCAGAGTGGCGGCGCTGTCCAACAGGTATCTGCCGTCCTCATATATAAGAACATCCCCTTCACCGGCCTGGGGAGGCAGGAGGGCTCTCTCTACAAGGATTGTGGTGCGATCTTCTTTTTCACAGACGGCATTGCCGTCTTCAAATCGGTCAATGATATATTTCATATAATTCCTTTCTGCCGGAGAGTCATTTTTGCGGACAGCTATCAGGGACTGCACTGACTGCAGGGATCATAGCCCATACCGATAACTTCTTCCCGGCTGCCATTATAGTATATTTTGTTGGATTCTTTTATTTTATCTGCGGAAGGACAGGCGGGAAGGTGGAACTTCATGCTGTTTTTATTCAAAATGTAAGATGCGGTTACCGGCATAGAGGTTCCTTCGGAGAGCGTTTCTGCGGGAGGAATATCGGATGCGGCAGGGAGAGGAAGCGAGGTGTCCCATGTGATTGCAGAGCCGTCTGACGTGGCGATCAGAGTTCCCTGCATATCTGTGCGGTAGACCGTAATTCCGGCGGCCGAGAGTTTATCCATGGTTTCCTGGTGGGGATGACCGTAGCTGTTGTCTTTTCCGCAGGATATGACCGCGCTGGAAGGAGCCACCGCCTGTAAAAAGGTATCGCAGGTTGATGTGGAGCTGCCATGATGTCCCAGCTTCAGAACGTCGGCGCGAAGAGTCAGGCCGCTGTCCGTTATAGCTTCTTCGGAGAATGTTTCCGCGTCACCGCACATGACAAAGGCATTGGATCCAAAGCTGACACGGATTCCCACGGAGAGATTGTTCAAATCTCCTGCGGACTCAGCCTGCTGCACTACATCATCGGACGGGGAAAGTATGGTAAAAGAAGCTTCTCCCAGCTGGTATACTGTTCCGGGAACCGGCTTGGTGATCTTCAGCTCTTTATCAAGCAGGGCATCCAGTACATCCTCATAAGTACGGGTGGTGTGAGATGCGTCGGGCATAATGACAGTTCCGACGGAAAAAGCCTTGATAACGTCATCCAATCCGCCGATATGGTCCTCGTGAGGATGGGTGCCGATTACATAAGAAAGGCGGCTGATCCCCAGGGATTTCAGATACTGCGTTACCTGGCTCCCGCTTTCATTGGTGCCGGCATCCACGAGCATGCTTTCCTGCCCCGACTGGATGAGAATGGAATCTCCCTGGCCGACATCGATGAAATGCACTTTCAGAACACCGGAAACATCCGGGTTTCCTCCGGCACTGTTTCCGGCGGGAGCCGGGCCGGAATCCGCGGGAAATGTCTGGGAGCATCCTGCTGTAAAAAGAAGCAGGGCGCATAGGAATAAAGACAGAATAGCCCGGAATAGCTGCGGCGGGTATTTCCTGTCTGCGGTATGCCTGAAAAGGACTGTATGTTGCTTGTTCATGTTGTAAATCCTCCTGAAAATCTATCATATAACAGATTTTCGGGGAAGAAAAGCAGGAAAATATGTATTCGGGTATACTTTAAGAAGATAATTATACGAAATACCGGGAAAAGCAAGGAGTCTTTTCCCGGCGTATGCTATTTTATTCTGTAAAAGGTGCCATTGTCAGACGGATAAAATATCCTTTGTCATGATCACAGACAGGACACTTTTCCGGTGCGTTTGTTCCGGTATAAACATAGCCGCAGTTTAAACATATCCATCCGGTTTCCACATCGGATATGAACAGCTTATTCTGTTCCATAAGCTGTGCAAATTTACCAAAACGATCGCCGTGTGTTTTTTCTATGGCAGAAATCATATGGAAGGAGGCTGCCACTTTCTCAAAGCCTTCTTCTTTGGCTTTGTCGCCAAAAGCTTTGTAAATGGGATCATATTCCTCATATTCATTATGCTGGGCAGCAAATAGCAGTTGTTTCACATCGGGGTAAATATCTACCGGATAGCCCCCGTCTACCACGATGGTTTCGCCGCTGAGTTCTTTTAAATGGTTATAGAAGATTTCAGCATGTTCTTTTTCCTGGTTTGCGGTAAATGTAAAAACTGCCTCAATAACGTGCAGTCCCTCTTTCCGTGCCTGAGAGGCCGCAAAGGTATAGCGGTTCCTGGCCTGGCTTTCCCCTGCAAAGGCGCGCATCAGGTTATCTTTCGTTTCACTGCTTTTAAAATCTTTGGACATTTTTTTCACTCCTTTATCATTGAACGATGTCTGGTTGATTCCCAAGAGCGGCAGTAGCCTGCGCTTGTGAGATATTTTTAGTATGGGCACCTGAAAAAGGTTTATACTTTTTTAATAGTAAGTTTTCAGCCAGTTAATTGCAATTTACGGTGACAGCGGTAAAATATAGGACATAAACAGCATACTGCCCGGGACGGTGTCGGAACCGGGCGCGTATACAGATGCGCGGATAGGAGAGAGAATGAAAGAAAAGCTGATACGGTTTATGCAGGGTCGATACGGGGTGGATCCGTTTACCAGATTTTTAATGGGAGTGGCACTGGCCTGTATGATTCTTTCTTTTTTTACAAGAAGCATGGTATGGTCATTTATAATTCTGCTGCTTCTGGTCTATTGCTATTTCCGTATGTTTTCCAAAAATGTGTCCAAAAGATACGCTGAAAATCAGAAATATCTGCAGATGACATCCGGTATCCGTAAAAAGTGGGCCGCTTTCCAGCGGGATATGAAGGACAGGAAAACACATCATATTTATAAATGTCCCGGTTGTAAGCAGAAGATCAGAGTTCCCCGGGGGAAGGGCAAAATTGCCATCCGATGCCCGAAATGCCAAACGGAATTCATTAAGAAAAGCTGACGGGAGAAAACCATGTTCGGATATGTAATTGTGAATAAACAGGAAATGAAATTCAGGGATTTTGATCTGTATCAATCCTATTACTGCGGATTTTGCCAGGAGCTTAAAAAGCGTTACGGTATGAAAGGACAGATTACCGTAACCTATGATATGACGTTCCTTATTCTATTGCTCAAGGGGCTGTATGAGGTAGACGATAAGGTGGAGGACTGTAAATGCGTTGCCCATCCCTTTGACAGGCATCCTACACGGGAAAATATATTTACGGATTACGCGGCCGATATAAATATATTAATGACTTACTATCAGTGCATGGATGACTGGGAAGATGAGAAGAAAGTCTGGAAAAGAGGTTATGCAGGGATCCTGAAGAAAGCATTCCGGGATGCGGCAGTGCGTTTGCCGGAAAAGGCGGAGGAAATCGCCGTGCAGATGCAGGCGCTTCATGAGTGTGAGCAGAGAAATGAAAAAAACCTTGACACGGTAGCAGGGTGTTTTGGTAATATAATGGCGGAGATTTTTGCACTCAAAAAGGACGAATGGGAAGATGATCTTCGTAAAATGGGATTTTTCCTGGGGAAATTTATTTATTTGATGGATGCCTATGAAGATATAGAAAAGGATCGTAAGAAGGGAAACTTTAATCCTTTCCTTTCCATATGCAATGAGAGCGGTTTTGATGATAATGTTTACCAGATTTTGCGGATGATGATGGCAGAATGCTCCAGAGCTTTTGAAAAACTCCCGGTTCTGCAGAATGTGGATATTCTGCGGAACATCCTTTATTCCGGTGTTTGGTGCCGGTATGAGATGGTAAAGGGCAAAAGAAAGGAACAGCAGGAAAATGCGTGATCCATATCAGGTACTGGGTGTATCAAGGGATGCATCAGATGAAGAGATTAAGAAAGCATATCGAGCGTTAAGCAGAAAATATCACCCGGATGCCAATGTGAATAATCCGAATAAGGAGCAGGCGGAAGAAAAATTCAAGGAAATCCAGCAGGCTTATCAGCGGATTATGGATGAAAAGCAGAGAGGTACAGGCAGCTACGGAAGCAGTTCCGGTTCCGGCAGCTATGGAAGCGGCGGTGGATACCAGGATTTCGGCGGCTTCGGAGATTTCGAAGATTTATTCGGCAGTTTTGGGTTCGGCGGGCAGAGCTATCGAAGGACACAGAGCAATGACAGCGGTGATGAATATACGGTGCATATGAAAGCCGCTTATAATTATATCCAAAGCAGACATTTCCGGGAGGCGCTGAATGTGCTTTCCGGTATCAGTGACAGGACAGCGCAATGGTAT
This sequence comes from Lachnospiraceae bacterium, assembly GCA_022845955.1. Classification (GTDB taxonomy): domain Bacteria; phylum Bacillota; class Clostridia; order Lachnospirales; family Lachnospiraceae; genus Eisenbergiella. The sequence goes on along the minus strand of AP025576.1, from coordinate 3,855,333 downwards.
TACTATAGTTCTATAGCAAATTCAGGACTGGGCAATAATGTGATAGCCCTGGATCATGTGAAAAAAGCAGTGGCTATGGATCCCGGAAATCAGCAGTACAGAGTATGGCAGCAACAGATGGAATCCGGAGGAAGCTGGTATCAGACACAGCAGTCCCCTTATGGAATGCCGGCGATGGATGGCAGCAACTGGTGTCTTAAGCTATGTATTGCCAATCTTATCTGTAACATGTGCTGTGGAGGCGGCGGATTATGCTGCGGAGGCGGTATTCCCATAGGACGTTTTTAATATGAATGCGGGTGGGACAAGAAAGGAGTACGTAAAATGGAAGTAATGGTTATTTATTCAAGCCATACCGGGAACACAAAGAAGGTGGCTTCCAGTATATTTGCGGCAATCCCCGGAGACTCCAAGGATATGCAGTCCATAGACGAATATAATGGAAAAGATGCGGAAACCTATTTTATCGGTTTCTGGACAGATAAAGGGACCTGTGATATGCGGGTGGTGGATTTACTGTCTGAGCTGGAGGGGAAAAATGTGGCTCTTTTCGGAACCTGCGGAATGGGAGCTAATGAAGAATATTATAAAAGTATTGAGCAAAAGGTTAAGGTTTGGCTGCCGGAGGACTGCAGATACTTGGGAGCCTATATGTGCCAGGGCAAAATGCCGATGCAGGTTCGTCAGAAATATGAAATGATGGAAAAAAACGGAATGGATGAAGTGAAAATAAAAGCGATGCTCCGGAACTTTGATGAGGCATTGCTGCATCCGGATGCGGAGGATTTGAAGAATGCGGCAGATTTTGCTGCGAAGGTAATGAACAGACTTAAAAACAGAGAGTGTTAGATAACAGCCGGGATATAAAAGTTCCGGCTGTTTTTTTGCAGAAAATGTTTGTAATCTTTTTTCTGATATGATATACCACATATAGAAATATGAGAAAAGCGGGGAAAGAATATGACAAAGGATATGACCGATGGAAAACCGATAAAGCTGATACTGGGTTTTGCAGTACCTCTTTTATTCGGTAATTTGTTTCAGCAGTTTTACAATCTGGTTGATACGATAATAGTAGGAAAGTTTCTCGGGGTGAATTCCCTGGCGGCCGTGGGAAGTACAGGCTCCATCAATTTCCTGATAATCGGATTCTGCATGGGTATCTGCAACGGGTTTGCAATTCCCATAGCACAGAGCTTCGGGGCGAAAAATGAAAAGACGTTGAGAAAGTATGTGGCCAACAGTACATGGCTGGCTCTGTTATTTGCAGTGCTGATGACCATAGCTACCATTATCCTGTGCAGGCCGATTCTCCGGCTGATGCGGACTCCGGATGATATATTCCGTGGGGCCTATACCTATATAGTAATTATTTTTGCCGGTATACCGGCAACGATATTATATAATATGGTATCCGGTATTCTGCGCGCTATGGGAGACAGCAAAACGCCCCTGTATTTTCTGCTTTTATCCGCTTTCCTGAATATTTTCCTGGACCTTTTCTGTATTGTGGTTCTGCACATGGGAGTGGCAGGCGCAGCAGTGGCAACTGTGGTTTCCCAGGCCGTATCCGGAGTAAGCTGCCTGCTGTATATGAGAACGAAATTTGACATTTTACATATCAGGAAAGATGAATGGAAGCTGGAAGCGCAGTATGTCCGGAATCTGTGTGTTATGGGGATACCCATGGGACTGCAGTATTCGGTAACGGCTATCGGGAGTGTAATTCTCCAAAGCGCGGTGAATTCCCTTGGTTCTATAGCAGTGGCATCTATGACGGCAGCCAGCAGAATCGGAGGTTTTTTTGCCTGTCCCTTCGATGCGCTCGGAGCAACGATGGCAACCTTTGCCGGACAGAATATGGGAGCTGGCAAAACAAGCCGCATCAGGCAGGGAATCCGTTCCGCCAATAGTATCGGAGCATTTTACGCAGTCATTTCCTTCGGTATCATTGCCCTGGCAGGGGGAAAGCTGGCCTTGCTGTTTGTGGATCGTACGGAAGAGATGATTTTGGCAAATGTAAAACTTTATCTGCTTTGCAACTCCCTTTTCTATTTCCCGCTTGCATTGGTGAATAATATCCGGTTTTTAATCCAGGGAATGGGTTACAGCATGCTTGCTATTTTATCAGGGGTCAGTGAAATGATAGCAAGAGCGCTGGCCGGTTTCCTTCTGGTTCCTCTGTTTGGTTTTGTAGCCGCAGGCTTTGCCAGTCCGTTGGCCTGGATAATGGCAGATGTATTTCTAATCATTGCATATGGTAAGGTTATGAACAGGACGGAACGGATTTTTGCAGAACGGCAGCGGATGGAGAGCGTGGAACACAAACAGCCTTCCTGCTAGAGTGTGTTTGAAAATTGCGGGAATGAATTTTAAAACACACTCTATGCAGAAAGGTGAAAAGAAGCAAAAAAAAGGAAAAGTTCACATGTTTTTCATAAATATCTGTTACACTGTAAATAAAGCGGAAAAAACGTAACTGGGAAGGTCTTGAACAGTTACAGAATAACTTTGAATCATATGGAAGTGCCGGAATGATGCCGGCGGAATCGGGGTTGTTATGGAACGTACCAAAATACTTGTAGTGGATGATGAAAGCAGGATGCGTAAACTGGTGAAGGATTTTCTCCAGAAAAATAACTATGAAGTAGTGGAAGCCGGCGACGGAAGCGAAGCGCTTGATATTTTCTTTGAACAGAATGATATCGCATTGATTATATTGGATGTGATGATGCCGAAGATGGATGGATGGCAGGTGTGCCGGGAGATCCGCAATTATTCCAAGGTCCCCATTATCATGCTGACGGCTAAAGGGGATGAAAAGGATGAACTGCAGGGATTTGATCTGGGAGTGGATGAGTATATTTCCAAACCCTTCAGCCCTAAAATTCTCGTGGCCCGTGTGGAAGCTATACTGAGAAGAGCGGGCAAAACAGCCAGCGGTGATGTGATGGAGGCAGGCGGCATTCATCTGGATCAGGCCGCTCATATGGTTACCATCGACGGACAGAATGTGGAACTGAGCTATAAGGAGTTTGAACTGTTAACTTACTTTATGGAAAACCGGGGTATCGCTCTCTCCAGGGAAAAAATTTTGAATAATGTATGGAATTATGACTATTTCGGAGATGCCAGAACAATTGACACCCATGTGAAGAAGCTTCGCAGTAAGTTGGGTGATAAAGGCGATATGATAAAAACTATTTGGGGAATGGGTTATAAATTTGAGGTTGACGAGACATGAGATACTCCATACGAAAACAGTTTGCCTGTATATTTATCGGATTAATGGCCGGCACAATTCTATTGTGCTGGTTTATTAATAATACCTTCCTTGAGAAATACTATTTCCATAATAAGCAGACAGTGGTTATGGATGCGTATAAGCAAATGAATGCAGCCGCGCAGAAAGGCAGTATCAGCTCGGATGATTTCGACATTCATCTTCAGCAGCTCAGTGCCAGATATAATATTTCCATCCTTGTACTGGATGAGGATTCCGAAACCATACGGGTCAGCGGCGGAGATCCCTCCATGCTGAAAATAGAACTGTGGAATCATGTCCTTTTCGACAGTATGGACGCAGGCAATTCCGGGTTTAAGAATAAGCCTGATAATTACCAGGGAGCAAAATATGGGGAAAATACAATTACCAATGAAACTCTGGTAAGGAATGAAAGTCCCTTTTACATTGTACAGCTGGTTACAAGCAACCGGATCAGCATGGAATATCTGGATATGTGGGGTTTTTTGGACAACGGAAACCTTTTCTTTATCAGAACTGCTTTGGAAGGCATCCGGGACAGCGTGGATATTGCCAACCGTTTTCTTGCATATGTCGGGATTGCGGCTACCATTGCCAGCGGAATTATAATCTGGATTATTACCAAAAAAGTAACAGATCCGATTCTGGAGCTTGCCCGCATCTCTGAACGTATGACGCATCTGGATTTTGATGCCAGATATCAGGGGAAGAGTTTTAATGAAACGGCGATCCTGGGAAACCACATCAACCAGCTTGCGGATACGCTGGAAGCTACGATATCGGAATTAAAAACTGCCAATAATGAGCTGCAGAAGGATATAGAAAAGAAAAATGAAGTGGATGAGATGCGGAAGGAATTCCTTTCCAATGTATCTCACGAACTGAAAACACCCATCGCGCTTATTCAGGGATATGCGGAAGGGCTTAAGGAAGGAATAAATGACGACGATGAAGATAGCAGAAACTTTTACTGCGACGTTATCATTGATGAATCCGGAAAAATGAATAATATGGTAAAGAAGCTTCTTACCCTGAATCAGCTGGAATTCGGAAATGATGTGGTATCAATGGAGCGTTTTGATATAGTTACCCTCATTAAGAATTATCTGCAGTCAGCGGAGATTCTGATTAAACAGAATGAAGCGGAAATCCGTTTTGATAAAGAAGGACCGGTTTATGTGTGGGGGGATGAATTTAAAACAGAAGAAGTCTTTATGAATTATTTCAGCAATGCGTTAAACCACTTGGGCGGAGAACGGGTGGTGGATATCAAATTGACCGGAGAGGGAAAAAAGGTAAGAATTTCTGTCTTTAATTCAGGGACTCCCATTCCGGAAGAGTCGCTTCCCCACCTTTGGGAAAAATTCTATAAGGTGGATAAAGCGAGGACGCGTGAATACGGAGGCAGCGGGGTAGGGCTTTCTATTGTTAAAGCAATTATGGAGTCCATGAATCAGAGATACGGGGTTGTGAATTATGAGAATGGAGTGGAATTCTGGTTTGAAATGGAACAAGTAAAGGAAGATTGAACCGTGTAGAAATAATATAGATAGCTGTGAAACCGCCTGAAAATAAGGCGGTTTCAAGATTTTGTAAGAAGTTGTTAAAAATATTTGAAAAAAATGTAAAATTATGATTGACAAAGTCGAACCAGAATGATAGAATCATCTTCGTTGCCGGTTAAAACGGTAACAAATCAGAAATAAAAAGTTGAAAAAAGTGCTTGACTGGCGAAACAACATGTGATAAGATATCAACTGTTGCGGCTGAGAAAGCAGCACACAGAACCTTGACAAATAAACAGTAATGCAACCCTGAAAATTCTAAAAAAGAAAATTCAGAGAACAAGTTTTAAAGCTTCGCAAGAAGCATTTAAGACACCCAAAAACAGTAAAAAATGTTTGGAAACAAACGACGGTTAAACATTAGCTAGAGTTAATCTTAACCGGATTGAACACTTGAACAAGAGAGTTTGATCCTGGCTCAGGATGAACGCTGGCGGCGTGCCTAACACATGCAAGTCGAACGAAGTTATGCAGAGGAAGTTTTCGGATGGAATCGGTGTAACTTAGTGGCGGACGGGTGAGTAACGCGTGGGAAACCTGCCCTGTACCGGGGGATAACACTTAGAAATAGGTGCTAATACCGCATAAGCGCACAGCTTCACATGAGGCAGTGTGAAAAACTCCGGTGGTACAGGATGGTCCCGCGTCTGATTAGCCAGTTGGCAGGGTAACGGCCTACCAAAGCGACGATCAGTAGCCGGCCTGAGAGGGTGAACGGCCACATTGGGACTGAGACACGGCCCAAACTCCTACGGGAGGCAGCAGTGGGGAATATTGCACAATGGGGGAAACCCTGATGCAGCGACGCCGCGTGAGTGAAGAAGTATTTCGGTATGTAAAGCTCTATCAGCAGGGAAGAAAATGACGGTACCTGACTAAGAAGCCCCGGCTAACTACGTGCCAGCAGCCGCGGTAATACGTAGGGGGCAAGCGTTATCCGGATTTACTGGGTGTAAAGGGAGCGTAGACGGCATGGCAAGCCAGATGTGAAAACCCAGGGCTCAACCCTGGGACTGCATTTGGAACTGTCAGGCTGGAGTGCAGGAGAGGTAAGCGGAATTCCTAGTGTAGCGGTGAAATGCGTAGATATTAGGAGGAACACCAGTGGCGAAGGCGGCTTACTGGACTGTAACTGACGTTGAGGCTCGAAAGCGTGGGGAGCAAACAGGATTAGATACCCTGGTAGTCCACGCGGTAAACGATGATTGCTAGGTGTAGGTGGGTATGGACCCATCGGTGCCGCAGCTAACGCAATAAGCAATCCACCTGGGGAGTACGTTCGCAAGAATGAAACTCAAAGGAATTGACGGGGACCCGCACAAGCGGTGGAGCATGTGGTTTAATTCGAAGCAACGCGAAGAACCTTACCAAGTCTTGACATCCCCCTGAATATCATGTAAAAGTGATAGGCCTTCGGGACAGGGGAGACAGGTGGTGCATGGTTGTCGTCAGCTCGTGTCGTGAGATGTTGGGTTAAGTCCCGCAACGAGCGCAACCCTTATCCTTAGTAGCCAGCAGGTAAAGCCGGGCACTCTAGGGAGACTGCCGGGGATAACCCGGAGGAAGGCGGGGATGACGTCAAATCATCATGCCCCTTATGATTTGGGCTACACACGTGCTACAATGGCGTAAACAAAGGGAAGCGAGACAGTGATGTGGAGCAAATCCCAGAAATAACGTCTCAGTTCGGATTGTAGTCTGCAACTCGACTACATGAAGCTGGAATCGCTAGTAATCGCGAATCAGCATGTCGCGGTGAATACGTTCCCGGGTCTTGTACACACCGCCCGTCACACCATGGGAGTTGGAAATGCCCGAAGTCTGTGACCTAACCGAAAGGGAGGAGCAGCCGAAGGCAGGTCTGATAACTGGGGTGAAGTCGTAACAAGGTAGCCGTATCGGAAGGTGCGGCTGGATCACCTCCTTTCTAAGGCGAAGAAGTAGGGGTTGTATTACTGTTTAGATGTTGAGGGAGCCGAAAGGCGCCTGGAAAGCATCATAAAAATTCCGGTGGCGATGCGCTTAGGGGAGACACCCGTTCTCATCCCGAACACGATGGTTAAGACTTAAGCGGCCGATGGTACTATGCTGGAAACGGTATGGGAGAGCAGGTGGCTGCCGGATTCCATAAAAAAACAATTAAATACTCATATAGATGGGAAGGGGAAAGAAACCCGTCCCGGACAATGAGGGCTTATAGCTCAGCCGGTTAGAGCGCACGCCTGATAAGCGTGAGGTCGGTGGTTCGAGTCCACTTAAGCCCACTGGCGGAGAAAAGACCTGGAATGCAAGCTTGAACGAGCGAAGTTCCGTAACCTGAGAGCGGACCGTCAGAAATGGGGGCGTAGCTCAGTTGGGAGAGCACCTGCCTTGCAAGCAGGGGGTCAAGAGTTCGAATCTCTCCGTCTCCACTGGATGCACAGACATCCAAGGAATAAAATCCTGAAGAATCCGTACCTTGAAAACCGAATATTGAAAATAATCTTAAAGTATCAACGTCTATATGGAAGGTTTTTAAATAAAGAAACCGACCGGATAGAAGAAGATAAACGAGAAGACATCCAAAACAAGCAATAACCAATCCGGAAGGGTTGGATAAGAAATACCAGAAGAGCATACAACGCTATGTATGCCGTAACGAGACCACACAAGGACGAGTTACAAACAGGTTAAGCTATAAAGAGCACAAGGTGGATGCCTTGGCACTAAGAGCCGATGAAAGACGTGATAAGCTGCGAAAAGCTGCGGTGAGGAGCAAATATCCATTGACCCGCAGATGTCTGAATGGGGAAACCCGGCGGAGAAATCCTCCGTCACCGTATTCTGAATCCATAGGGATGCGGAGGGAACCCGGTGAACTGAAACATCTAAGTAGCCGGAGGAAGAGAAAGAAAATATATCGATTCTGTGAGTAGCGGCGAGCGAAAACGGAAGAGCCCAAACCAGCGTGCGTGCATGCTGGGGTTCGGACTGCATACGTTATGAATGAGGTTAGCAGAACGGTCCTGGAAAGACCGGCCAGAGAGGGTGAAAGCCCCGTAAGCGAAAACCAAGTTTGGACAGCAGGATCCAGAGTACCACGAGACACGAGAAACCTTGTGGGAATAAGCGGGGACCACCCCGTAAGGCTAAATACTCCTTAGTGACCGATAGCGCATAGTACTGTGAAGGAAAGGTGAAAAGGACCCCGGGAGGGGAGTGAAAGAGAACCTGAAACCTTGTGTTTACAAGCTGTGGAAGTACCGTCAGGGTACAACCGCGTACTTTTTGTAGAACGGTCCGGCGAGTTGTGGGTGCTGGCGAGGTTAAGTCCTTAAGGGACGGAGCCGAAGGGAAACCAAGTGTTAACTGCGCGTAAATTATCCATTGGATAATCAGTCAGTATCTGCAGACCCGAAACCGGGTGATCTATCCATGTCCAGGTTGAAGTTGCCGTAAAAGGCAATGGAGGACCGAACGCACATCCGTTGAAAAGGGTGGCGATGAGGTGTGGATAGGGGAGAAATTCCAATCGAACCCGGAGATAGCTGGTTCTCCTCGAAATAGCTTTAGGGCTAGCCTCATATGAGTTCCATGGAGGTAGAGCACTGAATTTCCTAGGGGGCGTCAAAGTCTACCGAAGAATATCAAACTCCGAATGCCATAGGAATGTTATATGGGAGTCAGACTGCACGAGATAAGTTGGGCAGTCAAAAGGGAAAGAGCCCAGACCTACAGCTAAGGTCCCAAAGTACGTGTTAAGTGGAAAAGGATGTGGGATTTCAGAGACAACTAGGATGTTGGCTTAGAAGCAGCCATACATTCAAAGAGTGCGTAATAGCTCACTAGTCGAGAGGTCCTGCGCCGAAAATGTCCGGGGCTGAAACACGGCACCGAAGCTTAGGAACGCAGGCGACTGCGTTGGTAGAGGAGCATTCTTACCGGGAAGAAGCAGTGCTGTAAGGCATTGTGGACTGGCAAGAAGAGAGAATGCCGGAATGAGTAGCGAGATGGAGGTGGGAATCCTCCAGGCCGAATATCTAAGGTTTCCAGGGTAAAGCTGATCTGCCCTGGGTAAGTCGGGGCCTAAGGCGAGGTCGAAAGACGTAGCCGATGGACAACAGGTTGAGATTCCTGTACTATCATATGACAGAACTGTGGGGACACAGAGGGAAAGCCTGAGCCGGGAAAGGGAAACCCGGTGCAAGCGGAGTAAGAGCCAGGTTGGAAAAACCGCCTGGCAATCTGAAGCCGTGACGCGTACCGAATTAAAGTAGGGAAGCAGGTGAGCCAGCTGTCGAGAAAAGCCGCTATTGTTCATATGATACCCGTACCGTAAACCGACACAGGTGGATGAGGAGAGAATCCTAAGGCCGGCGGGAGAAGCATTGTTAAGGAACTCGGCAAAATGACCCCGTAACTTCGGGAGAAGGGGTGCCTCTGAAAGGAGGCCGCAGAGAATAGGCTCAAGCAACTGTTTAGCAAAAACACAGGTCTATGCGAAACCGAAAGGTGAGGTATATGGGCTGACGCCTGCCCGGTGCTGGAAGGTTAAGAGGAGGAGTCAGGCAACGAAGCTCCGAATTTAAGCCCCAGTAAACGGCGGCCGTAACTATAACGGTCCTAAGGTAGCGAAATTCCTTGTCGGGTAAGTTCCGACCCGCACGAAAGGCGTAATGATTTGAGCGCTGTCTCGACAATGCACCCGGTGAAATTGAAGTACCAGTGAAGATGCTGGTTACCTGCGCCAGGACGGAAAGACCCCATGGAGCTTTACTCCAGCTTGATACTGGGATTCGATGCTGTATGTACAGGATAGGTGGGAGACTGGGAAGTGATTACGCCAGTAATCATGGAGTCACTGTTGGGATACCACTCTTGCAGCATTGGGTTTCTAACCTGCGCCCGTGACCCGGGCGGGGGACAATGTCTGGCGGGGAGTTTGACTGGGGCGGTCGCCTCCGAAAGGGTATCGGAGGCGCTCAAAGGTTCCCTCAGGATGGTTGGAAACCATCCGAAGAGTGCAAAGGCATAAGGGAGCTTGACTGTGACACCGACGGGTGGAACAGGTACGAAAGTAGGACTTAGTGATCCGGTGGTATTAAGTGGGAATGCCATCGCTCAACGGATAAAAGCTACCCTGGGGATAACAGGCTTATCACTCCCAAGAGTTCACATCGACGGAGTGGTTTGGCACCTCGATGTCGGCTCATCGCATCCTGGGGCTGTAGCAGGTCCCAAGGGTTGGGCTGTTCGCCCATTAAAGCGGTACGCGAGCTGGGTTCAGAACGTCGTGAGACAGTTCGGTCCCTATCCGGCGCAGGCGAAGGATATTTGAGAGGAGCTGTCCTTAGTACGAGAGGACCGGGATGGACGGACCGCTGGTGTATCTGTTGGCTACCAAAGCCATGGCAGAGTAGCCAAGTCCGGCAGGGATAAACGCTGAAGGCATCTAAGCGTGAAGCCCCCCTCAAGATGAGATATCCCAATAAGTAAGACCCCTTAGAGAGTATGAGGTAGATAGGCTGGAGGTGGAAGTGCAGCAATGTATGTAGCTGACCAGTACTAATCGGTCGAGGGCTTATCCTGAAGGTATGAAAGAGGTTTTGGAGAAGATTAGATTCAATGTTCGGTTTTGAGGGTATGGATTTTATTTATTGTTATTTACCTTATCTGAAAATAGATAAGGTTTTTTTGTGTTATGAATCGGAAATAAAGAAAGAGGATTGGGTATGTATCCTTGACAATATACATCCTACAGTATGCATCCTTACGATATACATCCTTACTTGAAGCCCAGCTTTCAATATGGTACTATTAACAGGGTTATGGAACCGGAACGGCTGTTCCTTGATGCCTGCCTGGTGCGGTTCCTGAAAAGATTAACTTACGATTTTATGGAAGAGGAAGAAAAATGACGAATGAATTGCTGGAACAAATCGCGGATTCCCAGATGATTCTTATCGGAATCGGGAAAGAAATGGAAGAAAATTATCAGGGTATGGATGAAGATGATTTTTATAGGCCCCTTCTTGCCCAGGCACAAGACGAGAAAGACAGTGCCGCTATTATCCAGTATCTCAGGTGCCATTATGTGCGCAGGCATCCGAATCAACGCATAAAAGAATCCTATGAGAAACTGTCAGATATTTTAGATGGAAAAAATTATTTCATTGTATCTTTGACAGAAGATGATTATATTTATAATTCAACTATGGAAAAGGACCGTATTGTTACGCCCTGCGGCGGATTCAGAGCCTTACAGTGCAAAGAGGAATGCAGTACAGATCAGGAAGCGCTTGTTACGGATGAACATGTTATTTTACAGGTGCTTGAGAAAATAGATCATTGTGAGGGAACCCTTTCCTCTGTGGATTTTCCGGTTTGTGCGCAGTGTTGCCAAACGCTTTGGTTTAACCGGATAGAAACACCCGGTTACAGGGAAGAAGGGTACCTGCCCCAGTGGGGAAAATACACCGAATGGCTTCAGGGAACTCTCAACAGAAAACTTTGTATAATAGAACTTGGGGCCGGAATGGAATATCCTTCCGTAATCCGGTTCCCATTTGAAAAAGTTGCTTTCTTTAATCAAAAAGCTTCGTTTTTCCGAATCCACGGCAAGCTCCCTTATTTAACTGAAGAATTGGCGGGAAGAGCAACTTCTTTCAAGATTAATCCTGTGGATTTCTTATTAGGTGATGAAAAATAAAGGCTGAAATATTGCAGAGATACCTTAAGTATGCTACACTACGGTAATGGAATAAAGTAAGGTGCTTAAGAAGGGATGAGAAGCATGATAGCAATTATTGATTATGATGCCGGAAATATTAAGAGCGTGGAAAAAGCCCTGCAGGCTTTGGGCGAAGAGGCTGTGATTACAAGGGATAAGAAATGTATTATGGAAGCCGGCAAGGTAATACTTCCCGGTGTAGGAGCCTTTGGGGATGCTATGGAAAAGCTTCGTTCCTTTGGATTGACAGATGTCATTAAGGAAGTTGTGAAAAAGGGAACACCATTCCTTGGAATCTGTCTTGGCCTACAGCTTTTATTTGAACGAAGTGAGGAAAGTGAGGGGGTGGATGGTCTGGGTATTCTTCCGGGAGAAATTCTTCATATTCCGGAGAAGCCAGGAATAAAAATTCCCCATATCGGATGGAATTCTTTATCTTATCCTAATCCGGGGCGTCTTTTTGCAGGAGTGCGGGAGAATTCTTATGTCTATTTTGTCCATTCTTATTATTTGAAGTCGTCAGAACCATCGATAATTACAGCGGAGACTGAATATGGTACCTGCATTCATGCATCGGTGGAAAAGGATAATATTTTTGCCTGTCAGTTCCATCCCGAAAAGAGCTCTTCCGTGGGACTCGCAATATTAAAGAATTTTGTTTCCCTTACATAATAAGGAGATATCACGATGCATACAAAAAGAATAATACCTTGTCTGGACGTACATAACGGAAGAGTGGTAAAAGGGGTAAATTTTGTTAACCTTCAGGATGCCGGTGATCCTGTGGAGATCGGCGAAGCTTATGACAAAGCAGGTGCCGATGAACTTGTTTTTCTAGATATTACAGCTTCCTCCGATAACAGGAATACCGTAGTTGATATGGTACGCAAAGTGGCTGAAAAGGTGTTCATACCATTTACTGTAGGGGGAGGGATCCGGTCGGTAGAAGATTTCAAGGTCCTTCTGCGTGAAGGGGCGGATAAGATATCCATTAATTCTTCTGCTATAAACAGACCCGAACTGATAGCGGAGGCAGCGGATAAGTTTGGGAGCCAGTGTGTGGTGGTAGCTATGGATGCCAAAAGACGCCCGGATGGCAGTGGCTGGAATATTTATAAGAACGGCGGAAGGGTAGATATGGGAATTGACGCTCTTTCCTGGGCGGAAAAGGTAACCCGGCTGGGTGCGGGAGAGATTTTACTTACCAGCATGGACTGTGATGGGACAAAGGCAGGATATGATATTGAATTGACACGGCAAATTGCGGATCTGGTACCTGTACCGGTGATTGCTTCCGGTGGGGCAGGAACACGGGAACATTTTTATGATGCGCTTACAGAAGGAGGTGCACAGGCCGCTCTTGCAGCCTCCCTGTTCCATTACAAGGAGCTGGAAATCCGGGAGGTGAAAGCTTTTCTACGGGCCAGGGGAGTTTCCGTACGCTTATAATAAAAATAACGAAAAGTGGGAGAAACAAAAGATGGGAATGATTCAGAATGACTGGCTGAATGAAATTAATGAAGAATTCAGAAAGCCATATTATGCGCAGCTGTTCCGTTTTGTACAGAAGGAATACTCCACATATGTGGTGTATCCTCCTGCCGATGAAATTTTTAATGCCTTTCATTTTACACCGTTAAGTAAGGTAAAAGTAGTAATTTTAGGACAGGATCCCTATCATAATGAAAATCAGGCACATGGCCTCAGCTTTTCCGTAAAGCCGGAGCAGAAGGAAATACCGCCTTCTCTGGTGAATATTTATCAGGAACTGCAGGAGGATCTGGGCTGTTATATTCCCAATAACGGTTATTTAAAGAAATGGGCCGATCAGGGAGTGCTTATGCTGAATACCGTATTAACGGTCAGGGCACATCGGGCAAATTCCCATCAGGGACAAGGATGGGAACAGTTTACAGATGCTGTGATAGAAGCGGTAAACCGTCAGGACAGACCGATTGTATATATGCTGTGGGGCCGACCTGCCCAGAGCAAAATTCCTATGCTCACCAATCCAAAGCATTTAATACTAAAGGCTCCGCATCCAAGCCCCTTGTCTGCATTCCGGGGATTTTTTGGATGCAGGCATTTCAGTAAAGCCAATGATTTCTTAAAAAGCAATGGTGTGGATCCTGTTGACTGGCAGATAGAAAATATCTGACAGGCGGGAAGCTCAATACCAATCTTTTGCAGGATAAAAAAGTCTTGTCAGGATTAAAATTCTGATGAGGCTTTTTATCATTTCCGTTTTTACGGCTTGACAAATGATTTAGGAGAGTTTATAGTGTTCCTGTATGAAACTACTAATGGATTTGAGATGAGGCAGCTTATGGATGAGATGAGTTATGTTGAAAAGCTGATGATGTTCGGTCTTACCAGACAGGAGGCATCCATTTACCTGTGTCTGAACAGGAACGGAACACTTACCGGATATGAGGCGGCAAAGCTGACTGGAATTTCACGGTCAAATGTCTATAATGCTTTAGCAGGATTGACAGAAAAAGGTGCCGCTTATTTGATGAAGGGAAGCAGCAGTAAGTATATGGCCGTTTCTGTGGAGGAATTTTGTGATAACAAGCTGCGTATGCTGGAGAGTACCAGGCAGTGGCTGGCAGAAAATATGCCGGCGGCGGACGAACCCAGCGACGGTTACATCACTATTGAGGGAGAGCAGCAGATTCTCGATAAGATGCATCATATGATGGAGCAGGCGGAAAAGCGGATATATCTTTCCGCATCAGGAACCAGACTTGCGGAAATGGAAAAGGACATATTGCAGCTGCTTCAGAAAAAAATAAAGGTGGTACTTCTTACTGATAAAGTTCCGGAACGGCTGAAAACTGCAGTCTGCTATAAAACAGAGGGAAAGGAAAACCAGATCCGTCTTATTTCCGATTCTAAGTATGTCCTGACAGGCGAATTGACGGGGAGCAGCAGGGATATCTGTCTGTATTCCGGCCAAAGGGTATTTGTAGATGCCTTAAAGGAAGCCATGCGGAATGAGATTAAGCTGATAGAACTTACTGGTAAGAAAAAGAAAGCAAAAGGAGACATAAGAGAATGAATAAGATACCTTTCGTGACCAAAGAACAAATAGAGGAAATTGTGAAAACGTATCCCACTCCCTTCCATATATATGACGAAAAAGGAATCCGGGAAAATGCGAGGAAGCTGAAGCAGGCTTTTTCCTGGAATAAAGGTTATAAAGAATTTTTTGCGGTAAAGGCTACTCCTAACCCCTTTTTAATGGACATACTGAGAGAATTCGGCTGCGGCTGTGACTGTTCTTCGCTGACGGAACTGATGCTCAGTGAGGCTATGGGTATCAGCGGGGAAGATATCATGTTTTCTTCCAACGATACCCCTGCTGAAGAATTTGCATATGCGGCAAAGCTGGGAGCGACAATCAATCTGGATGATATCACACATATCTCCTTTCTGGAAGATATTGTGGGAAAGCTTCCTGAGACTATTAGCTGCCGTTATAATCCGGGCGGCGTATTTAAAATAAGCAATAGTATTATGGATAATCCCGGAGATTCCAAGTACGGATTTACCACTGAACAGATGTTTGAAGGCTTCCGTATCCTGATGGAAAAAGGGGTGAAACATTTTGGAATCCATGCTTTTCTGGCAAGCAATACAGTCACCAACGAATATTACCCTGTTCTCGCAAAGGAAATGTTTGAGCTGGCAGTGCGGCTGAAAAAGGAAACAGGGGCGGATATCCGCTTTATTAATCTCTCGGGCGGTATCGGAATCCCTTATCTGCCTGACCAGGAGGAGAATGATATACTGGCAATCGGAGAGGGGGTCAGAGCGGTATATGAAGAGGTCCTGATTCCTGCCGGAATGGGAGACGTGGCTATTTATACGGAGCTGGGCCGGTTTATGATGGCACCTTATGGTCATTTGGTTACCCGGGCCATACATGAAAAGCATACGCATAAGGAATATATCGGCTGCGATGCCTGTGCCGTAAATCTGATGCGGCCTGCAATGTACGGAGCATATCATCACATTACGGTTCTTGGGAAAGAAAAACAGGACTGTGATCACAGGTATGATATTACAGGTTCCCTGTGTGAAAATAATGATAAGTTTGCTATTGACAGAATGCTTCCCGAAGTGGAGATGGGTGACTATCTGGTCATTCATGATACCGGGGCCCATGGTTTTGCCATGGGGTATAATTATAATGGTAAGCTTAAATCTGCCGAGCTTTTGCTGAAGGAAAACGGAGAAGTGCAGTTAATCCGCAGAGCGGAGACTCCTAAGGATTATTTCGCAACATTTGACTGTTTTGAGATATATGATAACTTTCATTTCTAAGTTAGACGGTACGTAACAGTTCAGACGGTACAAAGTTTTTGAAAAAGTAAACGGAAAAAGCTTGTCAGAAACTTCCGGATATGGTATTATTAGTTTCGGCTGAATTGGAAACAAGGAAGCTGGAATGCCGGCGTGTCGGAATGGCAGACGAGGCAGACTCAAAATCTGTTGTGGGCAACCACGTGCGGGTTCAAGTCCCGCCGCCGGCAGTGTGAAACCTCTGAGTTAATCAGGGGTTTTTCTTTTTGTGTTGTATTCCGTGCTGCACTTTTGGGGATTCTATTTGTTACGGACCGGGCAGCTTGTCAGAACATAAAAGAGGGGTGCGATCCCCTCTTCAATAGTTTCATAGGTTGTTTAAACAAACACTTTTACTCATCATATTTATTCAAAACAGAAGAATATATATCACTTATGTTTATGTAAGTGATTTCTTTATTCTCTTTAGAAGTATTGATGTATGCTTGAATTCCGTCTTTGAATTCCATATCTCTTATATTAACATCGTCGTTTTGTTCATATTTATCACCAGTCTGTTTATAATTAATGGTGCTGTCTAAATGCTGCCCATCCATTTCGAACCCATACTTTTCATAATCGGTGCTGCCAAGGCCTAATCCATTAAGCAGTGTAACATCTGAGTCTCCACTAAATTTAATAGATGATAAAAGGCCTTCGGTATAAGCCAGACTTATAAATCCATAATCATATGTATGAAAAAAGTCATTATATTCATATTCATAATCGCTCATGATGTCTTCTGCTTTTTCACGGCTCATATATAATTCCAATTTTTTTCCTGACGGAAGTTTTACCCCAAACATTTTCTCTGTGGAATTACCGGAGCACGAGCATAAAAGCATTCCTAAAATTATAACAAGCGCAAGAGATAGTAATTTCTTTTTCATAGATTTCCCCCTGATAAGTATTTTTTATACAAACATAATAATGCATTTACAGATGATTTACAACAGAATAATACTAAAAATGAAGTAGGAGTCATTCGGAGACGCTCCGGGTGTCTCCAACACCTGGAGCGGTTGTTTCCTTAAAAACTTTACTGACCTTCCAATATTTTCAGCTCAGAATGATTGATCTTCCTCAGAGACTATTTTCTCCAGAACATTGATTAAATCATAAACATTATTAATTTTAACATTTCTTTCTAATATATTATTTTTTAAATCAATGGATAGTGTTTCGAATTTTTCCCGAATTTCCGGGGATACATATGATGCCATGCTATCACCTCTTTTCGATAGTATGTGCAAGTGATAATAAGTTATGTAATAAGTCTGAAAAGAAACGTATGCAGGAATCTTAATTTCAACAGACAAAATCATTTTCATAGTCAAGCTAATCGCCCAGATGTGCAGTGCTCAGTATTGGTGAATCCCCTCCGGCTGACCGGAGGGGATTGGCTGTATGGAATTAAGTTAGGAAATAGTCCAACAGCCTTTCAGTCAGATACTGAACAAAGACCATTATTACAGATATAAGGATTTCCTCTTTCATGAGCAGACACCTCCCTTCCTGTGTTTGAAGGGTAAGCTCTGCCGGATGGTCAAAACGGTTCTGATTGGCCTCTAAGGACCCTTTAGCATGTAAAAAAAACCGGCATGGTTCAAATTTGTAGTATATATCATTTAATTGTCCGGATGCGGCAATAATTCTGACTTGTCCGAATTGCTGCCATTCGTTACCAAAAGGTTCACAAGTTCTGAGAGAGGGGCAGAGAGATATTTATCCCTGTGCATAACCAGAAGCAGTTCATTTACCAGGGAAAGATCTTCGATTTCCAACGATATCAGACTCCCCTTTTCCAAAGCTTTTTTTACCAATATGTCCGGCAATATGGTAATGCCCAGACCGGCCCTGGCAGCTTCTATAAGTGCCGGGGAATTCACGCTTGTCCACAGGGGATAGGCAGTATAGCCATGAAGATAGAGAGCGCTGTCCAGAACATCACGGATAGCGCTTCCTTTTTCCCGGAGAAGAAGCCGTTCTTTGCATAAAGAGGAAAGAGACAGCGGCTGGGAGAGACGGGGATAATCCGGTGCACAGACGGCAAGCAGGGGATAGGAGGAAAAGGGGATACTGCGATAGGGACCATGGGGAGGCAGCCCTTCTATGAGAGCGATATCGGCATACCCGGCCTGCAGCTCTAATATGGCATTTGCGGCACTCACCACATTTACGGTTACGGGGATTTCCGGATGGACGGCTTCGAAGCGCCGGAGTGGACCCGGAAGAAAATAAGAAGCAATGGTTATGCTGGAAACAAGCCGTATGGGGGCGCACCGCTCCAGCTTTTTGATTTTAGCTTCCAGGGCTTTGCAGGAAGCCAGGATGGGGAGAACATCCTGCAGAAGCAGACTTCCGGCTTCCGTCAGCCGGATGGTTTTGGACAGGCGGTCAAAAAGAAGGGTGCCGGCTTCTGTTTCCAATTCCTGTACGGCATGAGATACCGCGGATTGTGTAATGTATAAAAGACGGGCGGCTTTAGTAAAACTTCCGGTTTCTGAAACCGCCTTCAGAATTTCCATATGCCTAATAGTCATGAATGTTATTTCTCCGTTCTCTAATGATGAATAAAAGTAATAGATTTAATTAAAATATATCATTTTACTAATGGATAAGCAAGTTATATAATAAACCGGATGGGAGGATATATTTATGGGCGGAGAGAAAAAAAAGCGGTATTTATGGCTGCTGGGTATTCATATGTTTATCAGTGCCTTTACCTTCGGCGGAGGCTATGTGGTCGTTCCTATGATAAGAAAATATTTTGTGCTGCAGAAAAAGCTGTTTGGGGAGGAAGAACTGGCGGAAATGGCCGCTGTATCACAATCTGCCCCAGGTGCAATTGCCGTAAATCTGGCGGCGGTTACCGGTTACCGTGTGGCTGGAGCAGCCGGAGCACTAATCGGTGCATTTGCATCGGTGCTGCCGCCTTTTCTGATTATGGCGGTGATATCGAACAGCTACCAGGCGTTTATCGCCAATCACGTTATGGCGGCTATCCTGAAGGGGATGCAGGCCGGGGCGGCGGTGCTGATTGCAGAGACCGCTGTTGGAATGTGCAGGAATATATGGCGGGAACATAATTTCCTGTTTACATTGATGATACCCGGAATTTTTATTTTCTGTTTTCTTGGAAAGGGGAGTGCGGCATTGGCTCTGCTTGCAGGTTGTATATTGAGTCTGGTACAGGCTTTGTATTTTTTACGCAGACATAAAGAAGATACGGAGGCGGTGAAGGAGGGACGGGAATGGGAATTATAGGAAAGCTGTTCGGCGTATTTCTTCAGATTGGGCTTTTCAGTATAGGAGGAGGCTATGCGGTCATCGGACTGATTCAGGATAAAATTGTAGGCAGATATGGGTGGCTGACTGAAAAAACGTTTGGGGACATCATTACGATTTCACAGATGACGCCAGGCCCTTTGGCGGTGAACGCTTCCACGTTCGCAGGCTTCCAGCTGGCAGGGACAGGGGGAGCTGCTGCCGCCACTGCAGGCTGTGTGGCGGGAGGGATTGTTTTGTCGCTGCTGTTGTATGTTTTTTTCAGGAAAAAGGGCGGATCTTTTTATATGACACAGCTTCTGAAGGGGTTGAAAGCGGCATCTACGGGACTGATTCTTTCTGCGGCCGGTACGATTGTACTGCTTACTTTTTGGGGAAGCTCTGACATCACTCAATTGTCCTGGAGGGAGATAGACGTGTGCAGTGTTGTACTTTTTGTATCGGCCCTTCTGCTTCCGAGGATAGTGGTGCCTCTTGTTACCAAAGGAAAGGGGAAGGGACTTGGTCCTGTTGCCCTGATGCTCCTGACAGGGGCGGCCGGTTTTTTTCTGTATCGGTAGGTCAGCCCGTCTGAATGGATATTTCTATTACATAATTATCGGATTCTCCGGTCGCCAGATAGTTAAGCAATTCATGTTCGTAGGAATTGCCTGTTATCTGAAGGCCGGTTTTTTTGATGTAATCCTTGAGAACGGAATAGGAATGGCAGAGGGTTTCGTAGGATCCCTTATGGTTCAGCATGGCATAGGTCCCTGCAGGTTTAACAAAAAGAAGAGGGTTTTGTATGGGGGCGGAAAGTTTGCTGCAGTAAAAGTCCTCTTCATAGCTGTTGCAGCAAAGGTTCTCTTTTAAAATAATGGAACCTAACGGATACTCCTCCCCCAGCAGGTTGGCTTCCAGATATTCCAGCAGTGCTTTCACCGTTTCGGACTGGTTGCGTTCGTGATCCTCATATTCTTTGGAAAAGGGCATCGCTATGAAATATTCTTCCGGACAAGCCTTGAGAAAGGGAACATTATATTCTGTCTGAAGAGCATGCTTTGTTAATGTGATGGTATTGCGCATCAGGCGGTGGATATGCATCAGCCGTTCTAATTCCGCAGACAAGAGCTTGTCATTTTCTTCCATAAGAGCCAGAAAGGAGGCAGGTTCCCTGGAAGTGATATATTCCCGGATTTCCTTTAACGGTGTGCCGCATTCCTTCAGCATGGCAATGATATCAAATAAATAAAGCTGATTGGCAGAATAATAACGGTAGCCGTTGTCACGGGTAATTTCCGGCTTCAGCAGCCCTATTTCATCATAATAGAAAAGAGTGTCCTTTCGTATGTTACAAAGCCTGGCAAATTCACCTGAGGTGAAAAGCGGTTTCGAATTATTGTTCATGATTCCTCCGCGGCGGCCATACCCTGCGGATGCCCGGAAAAGAAGCAGCGGGGTATAAAAAAGTATTGACTATGGGGTTACTCCATACATTATAGTAGGCTTTTGCAGGGCTTGCAAGCCCTGGTAATGCTAACAGGTCAGGAGGACGGAAAATGAGCCATTCTATTTCACAAAACTTTAAGGGAAGGACGTTATTAAAATTTGCATTCCCTACTATTATCATGATGGTGTTTATGTCCATGTACACCATGGTGGACGGATTTTTTGTGTCCCGGTTTGTGGGAGCGGATGCCCTGTCTGCTATCAATATTGTTTATCCTCTGATCGGGCTGGTCGTAGGTATGGGAATTATGCTGGGGACAGGGGGAAGCGCCGTGATCGCAAGGCAGCTGGGCTTTGGCCAGGCTGAAGAAGCAAGAAAAAATTTCACCCGGATTCTGGTGTTCGGACTGGTTCTCGGTATCCTTTTCACTATAGTAAGTATGGTATTCCTGGAACCTTTCTTGGATCTTTTGGGGGCAAGTGAAAGACTGATGGGTTATTGCAAGGAATATATGATCATTCTGCTCCCTTTTATGGCGCTGCAGATGCTTCAGACAATACTTGGAGTCCTTTTTGTAACTGCAGGAAAACCAAACCTGGGATTAGGGCTTACCATAGGCTCCGGTCTGGCAAACATGGTCCTGGATTATATATTTATAGCGGTTTTAGGCTGGGGAATCGGCGGAGCCGCCCTGGCAACGGCGGTAGGGTATGCCATCATGCCTGTCTTTGCATTTTTCTATTTTTTGAAACCCAGGACCGATCTATATCTGGTTAAGGCATCCTTCCAGAAAGCTGTGTTATGGGAAAGCTGTATGAACGGTTCCTCTGAAATGGTCAGTAATCTTGCCGCCAGCGTAATAACCTGGCTTATGAACCTGCTGATGATGCATTTTGCCGGGGAGGACGGTGTGGCGGCAGTTACGGTGGTTCTGTATACCCAGTTCTTTTTTACTGCTGTTTTCCTGGGCTTTTCCAATGGAGTCGCCCCGGTAATCAGCTACAACTACGGCAGCAGGAATACGAAACAGCTGAAAACCGTATTCCGGATCTGTCTGAAAAGTATGGTGCTGTGCTCCTTTCTGATGACCGGAGCTTCCATGCTGCTGGCAAAGCCTTTGGTAGGGCTGTTCCTTCCTCCGGGGACATCGGCGAATGAGCTGACCTATCAGGGATATTTATTGTATTCAATCAATTATCTTTTTGCCGGGATGAATATTTTTGTATCCTCTTTGTTTACGGCACTGTCCAATGGAAAAATATCGGCGATGATTTCCATGGTACGTACCTTTGGCTTTACCGTTGCCGGAATTCTTCTGTTTTCCTGGCTGTGGGAGATAAACGGGCTTTGGCTGGCAGTTCCGGCGGCAGAATGCGCCACACTGATCCTGGCGATGTACCAGGTAAAAAAATACAAAACTGTTTATGAATATTAAAAAAATCTTAAATAGGAAAAGCTATAAGAGTATGATATAATGTCGAAGGAAGAGTTGCAAAAATGCAGGATTTTTGTATGGCAGATTGAGAGGGATTCATGGGAACGGATACGAAGCCTGTAATTCAGGTTAAGAATTTATATAAGGTATACCGGGTGGGCGACAGCCATGTACGTGCGCTTGACGGTGTGAACCTGGAAATATACAAGGGGGAGTTCTGTTCTATAGTAGGTACCTCCGGTTCCGGTAAATCCACCCTTCTGAATATGCTGGCGGGGCTGGAGAAACCTACCAAGGGTGAAATTATCATAGCAGGAGAACATATGGAGAATAAGACGGAAAACCAGCTGGTTAAATTCCGCAGAGAACATATCGGCTTTATTTTCCAGTCTTTTAATCTGATGGGAACCATGAATGCGGTGGAAAATGTGGCTTTGCCCCTCACCTTTCAGGGAGTGGATAAGGATATCCGTATGAAGAAGGCGTCCAGGGTTCTGGATATGGTGGGTCTGAAGGAGCACAAGAAGCATAAGCCGACGCAGATGTCCGGCGGGCAGCAGCAGCGGGTGGGAGTGGCAAGGGCCCTGGTAGTGAATCCGGAAATCATTTTTGCTGACGAACCTACCGGCAACCTGGATTCCAATACCTCAAAGGAGGTAATGGAGCTGATGCAGAAGGTGGTCAGGGAGCAGAAGCAGACACTTGTCATGGTTACTCATGACAACTATCTGGCCAGTTTTGCCGACCGTATTTTTCATATCATTGACGGCAAGATCGTTAAGATAGAAGATAGGCGTAACCAAGCAGACAGGTCTGCGCATTTATTGTCCAGGCCGTAAAAAGTAGTGGAAACAGGCAGCCGGCGGGCAGACAATACAAGAGAACGTATAAAAGTACAGAGGGGAAGAAAATGAACGCAGGAAAAAAATTCATCATCAGCATCAGTGTAACATGTGCTTGCATAGCGCTGCTTACGGCAGTGCCGTTTCAGGGAAATGTAGGCCGGGTAGCCGCCTCGGCAACCAGCGGCAATACAATTGACCGTTCCTCACCCAATGTAATAACCGACGACGACAGGGCGGATGCCGATGCCCAGCTGAAGGCGCATGTGGACAGCATCCTGAAAAGAACACATCCGGATGAGTATACGCTTCAGAAGCTGAACGATACCTTTTACAGCGCGGTATATTATATTGCGAATACGGAGATGAGCGTCAGTGAACTTTGGGCGTATGTAAGCGAAATGAAGGCTAAGCTGGATGCGGTGGTGCCCGATACATCGGTAACCAAACCTACAACGGAATTCCTCCAGGTGGGAAATAACTGGGAAACGCCGTCGGTGAGCTACGGTCAGCAGGTATCCATTGTTCTGCCTATTATAAATCTGGGTAGTGAGAATCTTACGGATCTGGTGGTAAAGCCGGTTGTTTCCAATGATGTTAAGGTATGGCCCTTTGAACCGGATACGACAGGTTATGTGCAGTCTTTTGCGGAGATACCGGGCAATCCCTTCGGCGGAAATTATGAAGCGGGAATGTTTGCCAGAAGAGAGCTGACCTATAATTTTACGGTAAGGGACGATGTTATGACCGGTTATTATCCGCTTACGTTTGAAATCTGGTATACGAAGGCGGGCGTGAGGTGTGAAGAGCCGGTATCCATTTCGGTTTATGTATATACCCAGGGCAAACCGGGGGCCGGCCATATCGGCGGAGATGACGGTGCGGTGGAATCCAAACCCCGTATTATTGTAACCGGTTTTGAAACAAATCCCAAGGAAATATATGCCGGCGATACTTTTATGGTAACTATCCATGTAAAGAATACCTCCAGGGATAAAGCGGTTAATAATGTATTGTTTGATATGCAGGCGGTGGAAAGCGGAACGGAGGCCAACACCACCTATGCCGTATTTCTTCCCACATCAGGCTCCAGTTCCGTTTATACGGATTCCATTGCTCCGGGCAGTGAGTTCGACATTAACATAGAAATGACGGCAAAGACGGATCTTACCCAGAAGCCGTATGTTATTACTGTGAAAATGAAATATGATTCGGGAAAGGATATCGACCTGACAGATGAAGCCAAGGTATCCGTTCCTGTGCTTCAGGAAGCGAAATATGATACCAGCGACATTGAGGCTATGCCTTCCAGCATTTCCGTAGGCAATCAGTCTAATGTTATGTTCAGCATTTACAATACAGGTAAGACCACGTTTTATAATCTTCAGGTAAAATATGAGGGGGCTTCCATTGAAGGCGGAGACACCTTCCTGGGAACGCTTAAGCCGGGAGAAACCGGGAGCGTTGATTCTATGATCACCGCCATTGCACCCAACACAGACGATGGGACGATTAAAGTGAATATCTCCTTCGAAAATGAATCAGGGGAAGTGGTGAGCTTTGAAAGGAATTTTGTGCTGGATGTGTATGAGGAGGTTTATACCGATCCCATGATGCCGGAGGAACTTCCCCAGGAAGACCAGGGGGGCATTAATCTCGTACTGGTTTTAGGCATTGCTGCTGCTGTGACAGCTGTGGCAGCCGTGATAATCATCGCGGTAATCAGAAAAAAGAAAAAGAAAGCGGCAGCTCTGAAGCTGGAAGAAGAACTGCTGGAAACGGACAATGAAGAATAACCAGGGGCAGGAGCGGATATGAAATTTTTGGATTTGCTGCGGTTAAGCAGCAGCAGCCTGTGGAAAAGAAAAGTGCGTACCCTGCTTACGGTACTGGGAGTAACCATCGGCGTGGCATCCATTGTAGTGATGGTTTCTCTGGGCCTTGGACTGAATAAATCCTCCATGGAGGAAATGGAATCCTATGGCAGCCTTACTGCAATAACCGTCAACCTTTCCGGAGGTGGTGGGTATTCCTACTCTTCCTCCGGCGCCATGATGGTGCAAAGCTCTTCTTCAGGTAAGGAAGAAGAGGAAAAGCGTCTTGACGATGAACTGGTGGAAAACCTGAAGGCGATTCCTCATGTGAATCTGGTTTCTCCGGTCCTGAGTGTGGATGTTATAGCCAGAAGCGGGATTTATGAAGGTAATTTCAGGGTACAGGGAATGACGCCCGAAGCCTTTGAAGCGATGAAACTCCCTCTGGGCGAAGGAACTTTTCCTCAGAAAGATGCGGAAAAACTCGAATTTTTTTACGGGAACATGGTTCTGCAGAGCTTCTCCAATTCCAGGACCGGAAGCTATCCTTACTATGAGAAGGGGGAACTGCCGGACGTTGACTTGCTGAAAGATCCTATTTTTATTATTTTTGACACGAACGCCTATTATAATAATAAATACGGGGACGGCAGTTCCTCTGCCGCAAAGTCTCCTCCTCCCAAGAAGTATCTGATCGACACCTGCGGCATGATAGAAGGCGGGCCGGAGGACTGGAGCAGGTACAGCTATGATGTATATTGTGATATAGATGCGCTGAAAACGGAATTGAAACGTATCTTTAAAAATAAGGCGATACCGGGTCAGCCCACCACCAAGACTGGCAAACCATATAAAGAGATCTATTACAGTTCCCTTTATGTGGATGTGGATGATATGGAAAATGTGGCTGAGGTACAGAGTGCAATTAATGCCATGGGATATCAGGCTTCCAGCAATGCGGAATGGGTGCAGGCCATGCAGACCCAATATGGATATGTGCAGCTGGTTCTGGGCGGCATCGGTGCGGTGTCTCTTCTGGTAGCTGCCATAGGGATAACCAATACGATGATGATGTCTATTTATGAGCGGACAAAAGAAATCGGTATTATGAAGGTATTGGGCTGTGATCTGAGAAATATTCAAATGATGTTTTTAATGGAAGCGGGTTTTATCGGATTTATAGGAGGCATTGTGGGACTGGTATTCAGTTTTGCCATATCAATCCTCATTAACCAGATAGTGGCTTCTATGGGCAATATGATGACACTTTCCTATATTCCTCCCTGGCTTGCTCTTTTATCCCTGGTATTCGCCATTCTGGTAGGAATGGTTGCGGGATTTTTCCCGTCCCTGAGAGCCATGAGGCTGAGTCCTCTGGCAGCAATAAGAAACGAATAAAAAAGGCCTCCGGTTTTCCGGAGGTCCTTTTTATGTGTGCCCGCTGGGTACAGGTTTCAATCCGTACGTTTTGACGGGATCAGGAGTTCATTAAAGCAGCAGTAACACAATTGGCAAATAACTGTGCACCGGGAAGGTTCGGATGTACACCATCGCTGGTAAAAACAGATAAATTCTCATAAGTAATACCGCAGTTATACACATCGATGACAGACGCGCCGTATGCGGTGGCAATCGCCCGTATTTGCTTATTAAAATCCTTGATGGTATTACCATTTCTGTTTACCGGATTATTGGTGCCTGGGGCCCTCAGCCCGGGGTCTCTCGCAAAAAGGGTACAGCAGTATACAGACGCATTGGGATAAAGGCTCTTTATTTTCAGCAGCATTAATTCGTAAGCACTGCTGAAGGTGGTCTGCATTCCTTCTGTCTGAATGGAAGGAGATTGGAAGGAACCAAGAGGAATATCCCTGGCAAAATCATTGACGCCCATATATATGATAATAACATCCGGTGAAGTGCCGTCAGCTCCTTTTAAATCCATAATACGGCGGAAGCTGCAGCCTGGCGCAGAACCGTCTGCGGCAACAGAATTTCCTGTGACATTGGTATTGGCTGAAGAAGCATTACTGCATAAACGCATGCCGGTGGCATTCAGTACCTGATACCACCAGGTCCCTTCCACCATAGGAATACCGCTGTTTCCGGGATAATAAATATTATAATCAACAGGTATGTAATCATTGAAGGTAGATATGCTGTCGCCCAGGATAGAAAGGCTCAGTCCGGTATATTTCGTAGGAACATTGGAAGATTCCACTGTTTTCAGCGGAGTAGTTGCGGCTTGGGCGGTAATGCCGCTGCACAGCGGATAAGAAAACATCAGTGTAGCCGCCAGGGTCAGGGCTGTGAACTTTACTCCTTTTTTCATAAAATAAAAACTCCTTTTCTCATTTGTTATCCAATAAAAAAGGTAGCACAGAGAAAAGGAGTTTGTCAAGTTATGTCTGCTTTAGAAGTTAATATAAAAGGAAGTTGGTAATATATTCCGCAATAAGCCGGGCGCCTTCAGCGTTTGGGTGGACCCCGTCGATGGTATACTGCGGGAGATTATCATAGGTAATGCCGCAGTTATGAACATCAATTACCGTATAATTGTAGGCGGAGGCGATTGTGGCAATTTCTGCATTAAAATCGGCTATTGTATTACCGTTTTCGTTGGTGGCAGGGAACTGCTCGGGGTTATCATCCACATCCCCTGCACTTGTTTCCAAAAGCGTGCAGAAATAGATCTGCGTATTGGGAAAGGTTGCCGCCAGCTTTTGCAGCATCAGTTCATATGCATCGCAGAAATTATTGATTTCTCCTTCCTGCTGTGCTTCCGGTGTTGTGAAATTACCCAGTTCGACACTTCTGAGAAAGTCATTTACGCCCATAAAAACAATAAGAAGATCGGGAGCCGGGCCATTATCTCCGGGAGTTAAATCATTGATGCGTTTAAAACTGCATCCGGGAGCGCTGCCTGTGGTATCGGAAGAATCTCCCGAAATGGTAGTATTGGAAGATGACGCATTGGCATTCAGTTCCATCCCTGTGGCAGAGATAACCTGAAACCACCATGTTTTTTCTACGGTTGAAATATCTCCGTAATTAGGATAAAAGATATTATAGTCTGTCGGTATATATCCATCAAAAGTGGAAATGCTGTCCCCAAGAATAGAGAGCTTCAGGCCGGTAAGATTACGGGCTTCCTTTGGTTCGGAGGCTTCTTCAGATGATGGGGCTTGACTTTCCTGCAAGGATGCGGAATTATCGGATACGGTACCGATTTCGGAGAAAGTTTCCGGAGGCGTATTCTCTTCCGGGGATTCCGGAGAAGAAGGCTTGCCGCAGCAGACAAAGAAAATGCTGAAAACAGCTACGCATAAAAACAGCAGACATAACACACCTATGCCGATAAGATGACCGGATGATTTTCTTTTTTTCATGAGAACTCCTACCTGATTATTTTAGTATAAGTCTATGCCTGTTATTATAACATGATTCATAATGAATAGGCGGAAAAATTTTCTTAAGATTCTTTCTCTGCTGCGTGAAAGTGATAGCATACAAAAGTAAAGGATTGGATACTTTATATAGAACCAGAGAAATAGAAATTGCCGGAAAAGATATGAATTGGATAATATGCACAAAAACAAGACTCTGAATCTGTGAAAATAACACGAATTTGCCTGTATGCCCTTGACATTGATTGTCAAGTTTGATATGCTCAATGCAGTTGAGGGAACAAGATAAATAGGGAGTGGGTTGTTACTGTCAGGCAGGCAAAACCAGATTTTATAAGTTAGTCGCAGCAGGTACATTGTGTACAGGTTGGTGAGGTTAACTTATAAGATTTGGTTTTTTTTATTAGCAAATTACATTCCGGATGGTATTTTGGGAATGCTAACAGCATAAGAGAAACCTGAACCCAGAATTATACTGTAAATCTCCATAGCAGAGGACAGGTATGATAATCGGAAAAATAATTAATAATAACGTAGTATCCTCCTGGGATGAGGAGGGTAAGGAAATAATTATCATGGGCCGCGGCCTTGGCTTTCAGAAAAAAGCGGGGCAGGAGGTGGCGGAGGACGGCATAGAAAAAATATTCCGCCTGGAAAGCAAGGATGTACGGGAACGTTTCAAAGACTTGCTTGCCAGCATGCCGTTAGAATATATTCAGGTATCTGCGGATATTATTTCCTATGCAAGAAAAAATCTGAATACCAAGCTCAGCCAGAATGTGTATTTAACGCTTACCGATCATATCGGATTTGCTATAGAACGCTTTAAAGACGGAATGGATTTTTCCAATGCCCTTTACCGTGAAATTAAACGGTTTTATCCCCAGGAGTTCGGAATTGGGATGCATGCGCTCTGTCTGATTGAAGAACGAACAGGGATCCGCCTTCCTGATGATGAAGCGGCTTCCATAGCCATTCATCTGGTGGATGCTGAATTTGATATCAAGGTCAGGGATACATGGGCTATGACCAATATGATTCAGGATATGATGCAGATTCTTGAGGGGAGCCTGAATCTTCCGCCGGAGGATTCCCTTTACAGGGACAGACTGGCGTCCAATCTGAAATTCCTTGCTCACCGTATGCTTCTCCTGCCTCCTGTGGAAGGCAGGGAGGATGAAGTGTTCCGGGATTTTGTAAGGAATCATTGCAGCAGGGAGTATGGACTGGCGGAGAAGGTGAAAATGCATGTTAAGGAGAAGTACGGCTGTGAAATGACCGGGGAAGAACAGATTTATCTGGCCCTGCAGCTGAAACAGGCCGGCAGTTTTACAGATATCATACAGAATAATAGAAAATAATCAGTCAAAAAAGAAGGGATGGAAGAAGATGGGATTGTTTGATGTTTTTAAGAAAAAAGGAATTATACTCGGGGCACCGCTGGAAGGGGAATGCGTTTCCCTCAAGCAGGTGAATGACCCTACATTCAGTGAAGAGATACTTGGTAAAGGAATTGCGATTGTGCCTGCAGACGGAAAGGTTTACGCTCCTGCCAACGGAGAAATAAGCACGGTATTCCCCACGGGCCATGCGCTGGGTCTTACCACGGAGGACGGTGTGGAGGTCCTGATTCATATCGGGCTGGATACGGTTAAGCTGAACGGACAGCATTTTACCATCCGCGCAAACGCCGGTGATAAAGTGAGAAAAGGGGATTTGCTGATAGAAGCGGATATCGAACAGATTAAGGCTGACGGCTACGATGTTATTACCCCTATGATTATCTGCAATACAACGGATTTTGCTTCTGTTGAGGGAAAGACCGGAAAAACGGTAAAACCCGGCGATGATTGTCTGGAAATAACCAAGTAAAATCTGGGAGGAATAACCATGATTAAATGTTCCGGGAAAAGTGTATTAAAAGGAATTGCCATAGGAAGAATATATCTGTACAAAAAACAGGAATATGTCCTCAAGCAGGAAACGGTTGAAAATCCGGAAGCGGAAGCGGAGAGGCTGGAAAAGGCAAGGGTAACTGCCGGAAGCCAGCTGGAAGAGCTTTACCAGAAGGCTCTTGTGGAAGCCGGAGAAGAACAGGCCATGATCTTTGACGTGCATAAGATGATGCTGGAAGACGAGGATTATCTGGATTCCATACGCGGCATGATCCGGGATGAAAAAATGAATGCGGAGTATGCCGTAAGCCTTACGGGTGATAATTTCGCCGGCGTTTTTGCAAGCATGGATGATGAATATATGAAAGCCCGTTCGGCAGATGTGCTGGATATCTCCAAACGTTTAATCCGGATACTGGCAGGTGTCGGAGAAGAAGGAATGGTATCCGAGGAACCGGTAATACTGCTGGCGGATGACCTCTCGCCCAGCGAAACGGTGCAGATGGATAAGAGCAAAATACTTGCTATTGTAACCAAGCACGGGTCTACGAATTCCCATACGGCAATACTGGCCCGTTCCATGAATATTCCCGCACTGGTACAGACGGATGTAGCGCTTCTGGAAGAATATAACGGGGCAAAAGCTGTTGTGGATGGGTTCGGCGGCACCATTATCATCAATCCGGAGGAAGATGTTCTGGAAAGAATGATACAGAAAAAAATGGAATACGAAAAAGAGCGTACGGCTCTTCAGGAACTTAAGGGCAAGGATAACGTAACTTCTGACGGCCGCAGAATTAATTTATATGCCAATATCGGAAATGTTTCGGATGTGGATAAGGTACTGGAATCGGATGCCGGCGGAATCGGTCTTTTCCGGAGTGAATTCATCTATCTGGGACGGGAAGATTATCCCACGGAGGAAGAACAGTTTCTTATATATAAGGAAGTACTTTCCAGAATGGAAGGGAAAAAGGTAATAATCCGTACCCTGGACATAGGGGCCGATAAGCAGGTGGATTATTTTAAACTTCCCCGGGAAGAGAATCCTGCAATGGGATTTCGGGCGATACGTATCTGCCTGGAAAGACCGGAAGTTTTTAAAACGCAGCTGCGGGCTATATACAGGGCTTCTGCCTTCGGTACTGCCGCGATAATGTTCCCCATGATTATTTCCGTAGGGGAAATCAGGAAAATAAAGAAGATTGTGGAAGAGGTTAAAAGCGAGCTTACCAAAGAAGGAATCAGCTTCAACCGTGTGGAACTGGGAATTATGGTGGAGACACCGGCGGCGGCGGTCATCAGTGATGAACTGGCAAAGGAAGTGGAATTTTTCAGTATCGGTACGAATGATCTGACTCAGTATACACTGGCTATTGACAGACAGAACCAGAATCTGGACGATTTCTATGATTCCCACCATGAAGCGGTCCTCAGATTGATTCGAATGACAGTGGAAAATGGCCATAAGGCAGGAATTTGGGTGGGAATCTGCGGTGAGCTTGGCAGTGATACCACACTTACCAAGAAGTTTGTGGATATGGGCGTGGATGAGTTGTCTGTGTCTCCCACCTATGTACTGAGTGTGAGAAAAGCGGTAAGAGACTTATAAGCCAAAGCTGTATGGTAAGGTATCTGCCATGGCCCGTGTGCAGCGGACGTGGTTAAGATAGATAATAATAGGAAGGGAGAGAGATTGACATGAAAGAATTCAAGTATACAATTACGGATGAACTGGGGATCCATGCAAGACCCGCCGGGCTTCTGGTAAAGAAAGCGGCAGAATTTGCAAGCACGGTTACCGTGGATAACGGAACCAAGAAGGGGGACGCAAAGAAAATTATGTCCCTGATGATGATGGCCGTAAAACAGGGCCAGACGGTTACATTCACTATAGAAGGACCGGATGAAGATGCGGCAGCGGAAGCGCTGGAAGCTTTCATGAAGGAAAATCTGTAAACCAAGTAGTATTCTGAAGGAAGGAGAATTCCTTTTGAATAAAGAAAATGTTCTGTAGCTAGGGCGGAACAGAAAAAGAAGGGGGCATTTTTAATTATGATGAAGTATTTGCAAAGATTAGGTAAATCCTTAATGCTGCCGGTTGCTTGTCTGCCGGTCTGCGGTATCCTGATGGGCGTTGGATACATTTTGGCACCTGCCGCAATGGCAGGAGAGGTTGC
The DNA here is from genome assembly GCA_022845955.1 of Lachnospiraceae bacterium. Taxonomy (GTDB): domain Bacteria; phylum Bacillota; class Clostridia; order Lachnospirales; family Lachnospiraceae; genus Eisenbergiella. Next base: position 3,823,160 of record AP025576.1, on the reverse strand, counting down.
CGGCTTTACTGCGGGCGGTGTTGCCTATACTATCGGTTTGTTCCTGATTAAAGCCGGTGGTGCTCTGATTGATAACATGGCATGGCTTTTTGCCATTGGTGTTGGTGTCGGTATGTCTGATGACAACGACGGCACCGCAGGCCTGGCAGGTCTGGTATCTTTCCTGATGATAACCACACTGCTCAGCTCCGGAACCGTTGCTGGTCTGACCGGCGCGGACGCTAATCCCGCATTCGGGAAAATTAACAACCAGTTTATCGGTATCCTGGCCGGTTTAATTGGTGCTACATGCTACAACAAATTTAAAGGAACCAAGCTTCCCGACGCGCTTTCTTTCTTCAGCGGCAAACGTGCGGTTGCAATTGTAACAGCAATGTTTTCTATCGTTGCTTCCGCAATCCTGTTCTTTGTATGGCCTCTGCTTTACACAGGACTGGTTAAACTGGGAGAAAGCTTCCTGGGAATGGGCGCTGTTGGTGCCGGTATTTATGCATTCTTCAACCGTCTGCTGATTCCTTTCGGCCTGCATCATGCGCTGAACTCCGTATTCTGGTTCGACGTTGCAGGAATTAACGACCTCGGAAACTTCTGGGGGAATACAGGTGTTTACGGACAGACTGGTATGTACATGACAGGATTCTTCCCGTTCATGATGTTCGGTCTTCCCGCTGCCTGTCTGGCAATGTACCACACAGCAAAATCCAATAAGAAGAAAATCGTTTACGGTCTGCTTGCATCCGCAGCATTCTGTTCCTTCTTCACCGGTGTAACAGAGCCTATTGAATTCTCATTCATGTTCCTGGCTCCCGGACTGTATCTTGTTCATGCATTATTAGCAGGTATTACAGCTGGTATTACCGTAGCACTCCCCATCAGAGCAGGTTTCTCCTTCTCCGGTGGTGCTATCGACCTTGTACTCAGCTCCTTTACACCTTTGGCTGAGAATCCCTGGCTGGTAATACCGATTGGTATTGTGGTAGGTATCATTTATTATATTGTTTTCCGTTTTGTTATCACCAAATTTAACCTTAAGACACCTGGCCGTGAAGATGATGATCTGGAAGCCGAAAAGAGCGTGGTTCTGTCCAATAACGACTTTACAGCGGTTGCCAAGGTAGTTCTGGAAGGTATCGGAGGCAAAGATAACGTAAAATCGCTGGATAACTGTATTACTAGACTTCGTTTCGAAATTAAAGACTACACCAAGGTTGATGAGAAGAAGATCAAATCAGCAGGTGTCGCAGGTATTATCAGACCCAGCAAGACATCCGTTCAGGTAATCGTAGGGACCAAGGTTCAGTTTGTAGCGGATGAAATGAAGAAAATGCTTTAATAAAAAGCAATTCGGAACCCAAAATTTCCTGCCTAGCACAGTCGGAAGCTCCGTTACAGGAGCTTCCGAATTTGGTTATAAAGCTTTTCGGACAAATATGATTAAAAAAAGACCAGATTGTACATAGAACAGTCTGGAGCCTGGTTGTATAATGGTTTATAATATAAGAGAAATGTATATACTAAATTCATGAGAAGGAGCAGTAAATATGAAAATTATCAAAGCCAAGGATTATAAGGACATGAGCAGGAAAGCTGCCAACATTATTTCCGCCCAGGTTATTATGAAGCCTGATTGCGTACTGGGGCTTGCTACCGGTTCCACTCCTGTGGGAACCTACAGGCAGCTTGTGGAATGGTACAATAAAGGGGATCTGGATTTTTCAGAGGTTACCTCCGTTAATCTGGATGAATACAAGGGGCTTACCAGGGATAATGACCAGAGCTATTATTATTTTATGAATGACAATCTTTTCAAACATGTAAATATTAATAAGGAAAGGACGCACCTTCCTGACGGAACCGAACCGGACAGTACAAAAGCATGCACCGATTATAACAGGGTAATTGCTTCGGTGGGGGGTGTTGATCTTCAGCTGCTCGGGTTGGGCCATAATGGACATATCGGTTTTAATGAGCCTGCTGACAGTTTTGAGCTGGAAACACACTGCGTGGATCTGACGGAATCCACCATTAAGGCAAATCAGCGCTTCTTCGCATCTTATGATGAAGTTCCCAAGCAGGCCTATACCATGGGAATTAAAACCATTATGCAGGCGAAGAAGGTACTGGTGGTAGTAAGCGGGGAAGATAAGGCAGAAATCGTCAAAAAGGCTTTCTTCGGACCGGTAACGCCTCAGGTACCGGCATCTGTTCTCCAGCTTCACAATGATGTGATAGTTGTAGCGGATGAGGCGGCTCTTTCCAAAATCTGACAGAACCTTCCCAAAGCATTCAAGGAGGATATTTTAATGGTAATACAAAGTAAACGGGTATGGATAGCCGGACAGTTTCTTGCCATGCAGCTGGAAATAAATGACGGGAAAATAACGGATATCCTCCCTTATGGTACAAAAGACGCGGATGAAGATTATGGGGAAAAACGTATTCTTCCCGGTTTTATCGATGTTCACACCCATGGAGCCTATGGCTTTGATACGAATGATGCCGAGCCGGATGGCCTGCGTGACTGGATGAAGCGTATTCCTGAGGAAGGCGTTACGGCTATTCTCCCTACTACGGTTACCCAGATGCCGGAGGTGCTGACCAAAGCGCTTGCAAATGTGGCCGCAGTCGTTAAGGATGGCTATGAAGGCGCGGAAATCCTTGGGGTTCATTTTGAGGGACCCTATCTGGATATGGAATATAAGGGAGCACAGCCGCCGGAGGCTATTGCCATGGCAGCGGTTGAACAGTTTAAAAAGTACCAGGATGCGGCGGAAGGCCTGATAAAGTATATTACCATGGCTCCTGAGCATGACAAAGATTTTGCGCTGACCAGATACTGCAGGGAAACCGGTGTGGTGGTAAGCATGGGGCATTCCTCCGCCACTTATGAGCAGGCGATGCTGGGGATTGCCAATGGAGCCACCAGCATGACCCATGTATATAACGGAATGACACCCTACCACCACAGGAAACCCGGTCTGGTAGGCACGGCTTTCCGTGTCAGGGATATTTACGGTGAGATTATCTGTGACGGCTGCCATTCCCATCTGGCTGCTTTAAACAACTATTTCCAGGCAAAAGGCAGGGATTACGGAATTATGGTGAGCGATTCCCTCCGTGCAAAGCATTGCCCTCCCGGCGGCAGTTACCAGCTGGGCGGCCATGATATTGAAATCGGCGAAGATGGACTTGCCAGGCTGAAGGGCACCGATACAATAGCGGGAAGTACCCTGAATATGAATAAGGGCCTGCAAATCCTGGTGGAAAATGCGCTGATTCCTCTGGATACGGCAATAAACTCCTGTACACTGAATCCTGCCAGATGCCTGGGTGTGGATGACCGCAAAGGCAGGCTGGTGGTTGGATACGATGCGGATATTGTGGTCCTGGAAGATAATTATGACGTAGTACAGACCTACTGCAGAGGAAAAAGGATGCTGTAATGGGATGGACGTTTGTTAAAATTGGAAACCGGGACAAGAGATATCCGTGTTAATACATTAGAAAATGAAATGCGCCGCATGAAAGAAAAAATAAATAGTTTTGCATAATATAAATCGAATGGTTCAGGTATATAAGGGAGTAAAGCTACTATGGGGTTTACTCTCTTATTTTTTTGTCTTTTTTCAGAAAAATCTTTTATATCTTCCTGTTTTAGTATATATTAATATAAGAGTGGAGGAAACTATACGTAGGTTTCCTGCATGGTTAAAAGGAAGGAGGCCGTCCGGATGGACTGTAAACAGGCGGAAAAACTGATTCCCGATTTTATTAAAGGAGAGATGGAAACCAGGGCGGCAAAGCAATTCCTGGAGCATGTAAAAAAGTGTCCGTCCTGTAAGGAGGAGCTGAGCATTCAGTTTCTGGTTACGGTGGGAATGGAACGGTTGGAGGACGGAGACGCTTTTAACTTAAATGATGAGCTTTCCGCAAGACTGCAAACTGCGGAGAGCCATGTGAAAATACGCCAGAGGCTGCAGTGGGGGCTGTATTATTTTGAAGTGATAGCTATACTGACAGTGATTCTGGTTATGACGACGGTGGTATTTATATGAGTAAAAAAATGGTTCTGATTGACGGGCACAGCATACTGAACAGGGCGTTCTATGGTGTGCCTGATTTGAGTAATGCCCAGGGGCTGCATACCAATGCGGTATATGGCTTCCTGAATATTATGTTTAAGATTCTTGAGGAGGAAAAACCGGAATTCCTGGCGGTTGCATTTGATGTACATGCCCCCACCTTCCGGCATGAACTTTATAAGGAGTATAAAGGGACAAGAAAACCCATGCCGGAGGAACTGCGGGAACAGGTACCGGTAATCAAGGAAGTGCTGCAGGCAATGGGTATTTGTACGGTGGAAAAGGCCGGACTTGAGGCGGACGATATTCTCGGCACGCTGGCAAAACGGGGAGAAAAGGAAGGTATGGAAGTGGCTCTGGTATCCGGAGACCGGGATCTGCTGCAGATTGCCAGCGACCATATCAAAATCCGCATACCCAAAACAAAGGGCGGAAAGACGGAAATTGAAGACTATTACGCCAGCGATGTGGAAGATGCATATCAGGTAACTCCGGAACAGTTTATTGAACTGAAAGCGCTGATGGGGGACTCTTCCGACAATATTCCGGGTGTTCCCAAGGTGGGGCCTAAAACCGCAACGGATCTCATGGTGCAGTATGGTTCCCTGGAAAATATATATGCCCATTTGGATGAGATCAGCAAAAAAAGCATCCGGGAGTCGTTGGCTGAAAACAAAGAGCTGGCAGATTTAAGCAAGGTGCTGGCAACAATCCATACGGACTGTGAACTGGATGTGACATGGGATATGGTAAGCATGCAGGCGCTTTTTACACCGGAGGCCTATACGTTATTTAAGCAGCTGGAATTCAAAAACCTGCTTGGACGGTTTGAAGAAGAAGCAGTGACGAAAAATAACCAGAAGGACTTCTTTTTCATGACATCCGATCTGCAGGAAGCAGAAGCGGCCTTTGAGGAAGCCGGGAAAGCGGAAAGAGCGGCTTTTCTTGTTCTGGAAGACAGCGGCAGGGAAGAGGATTTTGCTGCGCTGGCTCTGGCGGCGGCTTCGGATAAAATATGGATTTTAAGGCCGCAGGGCTTTTTGACGAAAGAATATCTGACGGATAAGCTGGCTGCGCTGGCCCAAAGGGGAGCGGAGCTTTCCACCTTCCAGATCAAGCCGCAGTATGCCTATTTGAAGCAGGATGGGACAGAGCAGTTTTTTGATGTGCTGATTGCCGCGTATCTGCTGAATCCGCTGAAAAATGATTACAGCATAGAGGATATCGCCAACGAGCAGCTGGGACTGATGATCCAGAGCCGGCAGCAGCTTCTGGAGAAGCTTCCTCTTGCGAAAGCGGCTGGTGAAAGGGAAGAGGCATTCCGGGAATATGCGGGATTCGCCGTTTATACCATTTTCATGGCACAACCCCTGCTTTGGGGAAAGCTTCAGGAAACACAGATGGATAAGCTGTTCTGCGAAATAGAAATGCCTCTGACAAAGGTCCTTCATGAGATGGAAACAGAAGGGGTGGAGGTTCGTCCCGAGGAGCTGAAGGCCTATGGGGATGCGCTGGTGGACCGGATTACCGAATTGGAGGATTCCATTCACAGGCAGGCAGGCGAAGATTTCAATATCAATTCGCCCAAACAGCTGGGAGAGATCCTTTTTGAAAAAATGAAGCTTCCCGGAGGAAAGAAAACGAAGACCGGCTATTCCACTGCAGCGGATGTCCTGGATAAGCTGGCACCGGATTATCCCGTAGTATCGGAGATTCTGGAATACAGGGGCCTGACCAAGCTGAAGTCCACCTATGCGGATGGCCTGGCGGTTTATATCGGGGAAAACAACCGGATTCATACCACACTTAACCAGACTATCACGGCAACCGGCAGAATCAGCTCCACGGAACCGAATCTGCAGAATATTCCTATGCGAATGGAGCTGGGAAGGCTTATCCGGAAGGTTTTTGTGCCCAAGGAAGGCTGTGTATTTACCGATGCGGATTATTCCCAGATTGAGTTGCGGGTTCTTGCCCATATGTCCGGGGACGGGCAGCTTATTGAGGCGTACCGTTCCGACGCGGATATCCATCGGATTACCGCATCGAAGGTGTTCCATACTCCTTTTGAGCAGGTAACGGATCTGCAGAGAAGAAATGCCAAGGCAGTAAATTTCGGTATCGTGTATGGGATAAGTTCTTTTGGTTTGAGTCAGGATTTGAGCATTTCCAGAAAAGAAGCGTCCCAGTATATTGAGGAGTATTTTAAGACCTATCCCAAAGTGAAGGAATTCCTGGACGAAGAAGTGGAAAAGGCAAAAGAAAACGGCTATTCCGTAACGATGTTCGGAAGAAGAAGGCCGGTTCCGGAGCTGAAGTCCAGCAATTTCATGCAGCGCTCCTTCGGGGAACGAGTGGCTATGAATGCACCGATCCAGGGAACGGCGGCAGATATTATTAAGATTGCCATGATACGTGTCTGGAAGCGTCTGAAAGAGGAAAAACTAAAGTCCAGGCTGATTCTGCAGATCCACGATGAGCTTTTGGTGGAAACGGCACAGGATGAGGTGGATCAGGTAGCGGCTATCATGGAAACGGAAATGAAGAATGCCGCGGATTTGGCGGTGTCTCTGGAAATTGATCTTCATACGGGAAAGAACTGGTATGAAGCGAAGTAGGGGGAAGGATTAAGATGAAGCTGATTGGAATTACCGGCGGCGTGGGGGCGGGAAAATCCCAGGTGCTTATCTTTCTGGCTTCCCATTGCAATTGCCGTATCCTGCAGGCGGATGATGTGGGAAATGAAGTCAAGCTGCCCGGGCAGGAATGCTACGGGCAGCTTGTGAAGCTGCTGGGTGAAGATGTGCTGGAGGCGGACGGCAGGATAGATAAGGGAAAAATGGCCGCCCGCATCTTTGCGGACAGTAAGCTTCTTGCTGAAGTGAATGCGATTATCCACCCTGCCGTAAAAAGGTACATAGTAAAGGAAGTGGAGAAGGAAAAAAAAGCCGGGAGGGCAGATTTCTTTTTTTTGGAAGCCGCACTTTTGATTGAAGAGGGTTACGGGCAGATCGTGGATGAACTCTGGTATATCTATGCGGATGAAGAAATCAGGCGCAGGCGTCTGAAAGAAAGCAGAGGTTATACGGATGAAAAGATTACCCGTATTTTTGCCAGCCAGCTGCCGGATGAGGAATTCCGCAGGCACTGTGCACGGGTGATTGAGAATAACGGAGATTTGCGGGAAACCTGTCTGCAGCTGGAGAAAGCGCTGGAAAGTAACCGTTCAGGCAGGCCTGCGCTGGAAAAGGCCTGATTTTTTCAAATCCGGCTTTTTCCCTTGCAAGAATGATCCGGATATGGCATATTAGTACATGGATATTGCAGAAGATAAGGAGTTAAAAATTATGAGACTGTGCAGCATTGCCAGCGGCAGCAGCGGAAACTGCATTTATGTAGGAACGGATACGACCCATGTACTTGTGGATGTGGGGATCAGCAGAAAGCGGACGGAGGAAGGGCTGAACAGCTTAGGGGTGTGTCCGGGCGATCTGGATGCGATATTTGTAACTCATGAACACAGTGACCATATCAGCGGGCTGGGGGTTTTTTCCCGTAAATATAACGTTCCTATATATGCCACTCCCAGGACGGTGGAAGCGATCCGGGGATGCAAAAGCCTTGGGGCTATAGACGGCGATCTGTTTCAGCCGGTAAAGGCGGATGAAAGCTTTACCATTAAGGATATGACAGTAAATCCCATGCGTATTTCCCATGATGCGGCGGAACCTGTGGCTTACCGTTTTTCTTACGGGAAGCAAAAGATCGGGGTTATAACGGATCTTGGCACCTACAACGATTATACAATAGAATCCCTGAAGGGAATGGACGCCCTTCTCCTGGAAGCAAACCATGATGTGAATATGCTCCAGGTCGGCCCCTATCCTTATCCGTTAAAACAGCGGATACTGGGCGACCGCGGACATCTTTCCAATGAAAATTCAGGAAGGCTGTTAAGCCGTCTGCTGCATGACAAGCTTCAGTATATCGTCCTGGGACATCTCAGCAAGGAAAATAACCTGCCGGAGCTGGCTTATGAAACGGTGAAGCTGGAAATTACCCAGTCGGATACCTGTTATAAGGCGGGGGATTTCCCGATTCAGGTGGCTAAACGGAGCGAAGTTTCCCGGTTAATCGAAATCGCATAGTACATCGCATGAGGAAGAGTGGAGGAAGAGTAAATGAAAAAAACAATTATTACGGTAGTGGGCCACGATACGGTTGGGATTATTGCCAGAGTATGTACCTATCTGGCGGAAAATAATATCAATATCCTGGATATCAGCCAGACGATTGTCCAGGGATATTTCAACATGATGATGATAGTGGATATGAACCATACCGGCAAGCCTTTTGGTGACATCACGGATGAACTGACCGGACTGGGAGAGAAAATTGGTGTTATTATCAAATGCCAGAGCGAAGAAATCTTTAACCAGATGCACAGGCTCTGATAACGGGAGTGAAGAGGTTTAAGGTATGATTAATATATTTGAAGTCAATGAAACGAATAAAATGATCGAGAAGGAAAATCTGGATGTGCGGACCATAACCTTAGGTATCAGCCTTCTGGATTGTATCGATGCAGATCTTGACCGGGTAAACGATAAAATTTACCGTAAAATCACGCAGGCGGCCAGCAATCTGGTACAGGTCGGTGAAGAGATCTCCCGGGAATATGGGATACCTATTGTAAATAAGAGAATATCCGTCACCCCTATAGCACTGATAGGCGGAGCCGCCTGCAAAACGCCGGAGGATTTTGCAACCATAGCTGATACTCTGGACAGGGCGGCAAAGGAAGTGGGCGTGAACTTTATCGGAGGTTATTCGGCTCTGGTGTCCAAAGGAATGACACCGGCTGACGAACTGTTAATTCGCTCTATCCCCATGGCGCTTGCCAGAACAGAAAGAGTCTGCAGCTCTGTGAATCTGGGTTCCACCAAAACGGGAATTAATATGGATGCAGTCCGGCTGATGGGACAGATCATTCTGGAAGCGGCGGAATATACAAAAGAAACAGATTCCTCCGGCTGCACCAAGCTGGTGGTATTCTGTAATGCGCCGGATGACAATCCCTTTATGGCGGGGGCCTTCCATGGAGTGACGGAGGCGGATAAGATCATTAACGTGGGTGTCAGCGGGCCGGGTGTTGTGAAGACGGCGCTGGAAAAGGTGAGAGGAGAGAATTTTGAAGTTCTCTGTGAGACTATCAAGAAAACTGCATTTAAAGTAACCCGGGTGGGCCAGCTGGTAGCAAGAGAAGCCTCCAGAAGACTTGGGATCCCTTTTGGTATTGTGGATCTTTCCCTTGCCCCCACTCCTGCCATCGGCGACAGTGTGGCGGATATCCTCTGTGAAATCGGCCTGGAGCATGCCGGGGCGCCCGGGACGACGGCTGCGCTGGCACTGCTGAACGATCAGGTGAAAAAGGGCGGCGTTATGGCATCCTCCTATGTGGGAGGTTTAAGCGGTGCATTTATTCCCGTGAGCGAAGATCAGGGAATGATAGATGCAGTCACTGCAGGAGCGCTTACCCTGGAAAAACTGGAAGCTATGACCTGCGTCTGCTCTGTGGGGCTGGATATGATCGCGGTTCCCGGGGATACCAAGGCGTCCACGATTTCCGGAATCATCGCGGATGAGATGGCGATAGGTATGGTAAACCAGAAAACGACCGCAGTCCGCCTTATTCCCGTTATCGGGAAAAAGGTGGGAGATCATGCGGAATTCGGCGGTCTGCTGGGACATGCGCCCATTATGCCTGTGAATTCCTTTGGCTGTGAAGCCTTCGTGAACCGGGGAGGAAGAATCCCTGCGCCGATTCACAGCTTTAAGAACTAAACCATCCGGCCGGATGGTGCACAAATGCCGCCCGGTATAATTACGCCGGGCGGCATTTGAATTACAGGACAGGAATCTGACGCTGGTATTCATTCGGAAAAGGCTTGTCATATTTGCCGCTGACTACGGTCTGGTAAATATGAGAGGCCTTTATGTCTTCCTTCAGCATCTCTTCCTGATAAGGGGAAAGGAGGCTGGGAGCATCAGCCAGTTTGGAAAGAAAAGGAATTTTAGAATTCTGTTTAATGGCATGTAGGAGAGGGGCAGCACTTTTCCGGAAGCCAAGAGGACGGGCATAGGAGGAAAAAGACAGACGCTTGCTTTCTTCCTGTTTTTCCCCTGTAAGCCCCAGCAGGATATGGCACAGGCAGCGGCTGATCCGTGTATATGTCATATCTTTGGAATTCTGCAGGAGGCAGAATTCATGCCAGCCCGTAAAGCGGTTCAGATTCTTTCTCAGCCGGTCCGAAAGATCCGTTGTGACATCCGCATAAGAAGAAAAGCCATTTTCTGCTTCCATCAGCAGCCGGTAACATAAAAGAGGGGAAAAGTCTTTTTCGGAAACCGTCCCTCCTTCCCGGAGGCTGGATTGCCAGATTTCCCTTGTCTCTTCGGGAAGAGAACCACGGATATCGGCAAAGCCGCCGCCCTCCTGCAGGGCATGACGAATGGCAAATGCCGAACTGAAGCCGCAGGAGCTGTCCTTTTCTCCTTGCATTTGTGCATCATGATAGCCGGCCCCCTTCCGGAGAATGGTAACCGGCCGTATGGCGCTTTGCAGGCCCAGCAGAGCCCGGCAGTATTCAATTCCAAGGATATTGTTGGGAAGCGCAAACAAATCGCCGCTTTCATCTTCCCCATATCCCAGAGCCCTTGCCCGTGCGGCAGGAAAAGACAGTCCGCTGCGTAAGCCCTGCCGCAGCGTATTCCCATAGATTTCCGAAGCTTCCGCCTTCGAGAGCGCGGCAGCAGCTTTTTGCAGCTTCCCGGCGTTCCCGCATTCGCTTCCAAAACAGAGCGCATCCACAACACCCAGCTGATGCAGCAGCGAAACCGCACCGCCTGCGAAAAATTCCGCACTGGCACAGGCAAACCGCACCGGCAGCTCCAGAACCAGATCTGCGCCGCAGGCAAGGGCCATACGGGCACGCGAATATTTGTCAAGAAGGGCGGGTGTCCCTCTTTGTGTAAAATCACCGCTCATTACTACAAGCAGGTAATCGGCCTGCGTGAGTTCCCTCGCTTTCTGCATATGATAGGCGTGCCCTTTATGAAAGGGATTATATTCTGCAATAATTCCGGTAACTTTCATGTATAAAGTCCTTTCCGTTCGCTTCCTGTTTCTGAACAATTACAACAAGAATAGCATGTTTCAGAGGGCGGCACAATGATATAAATTTGTCAGACTGCTGGTTTTGTACAAATTCACGAACAATTTTGGCATATTTATGAAATGTGCAAGATTTTGTACAATAATTTCAGGAAATTAGCCTTGTATACAAAAAAGGAATCCGATATAATTTATTCAGACGATGAAAGAACGACAAAATCTGGAAGAAGTGGAATAGAAAGGAGTTTTTTGGGTATGTCTTATATTGATACAATTAAAGAGAAGGCAAGGGCTGACAGAAAAACAATTGTACTGCCGGAAACAAATGATAAGAGGACTCTTATCGCAGCGGCACATGTGCTGCATGAAGGGATTGCCAATATTATTATGGTGGGCAACGAAGAAAAGATTATGGACGGCGCCGGCTGGCTGGAAGTGGATCTGACCGGGGTGACGGTGATTGACCCCTCTAAGACGGATAAATTGGATGAATATGTGGAGCTGCTTTACGAAACGAGAAAGGCGAAGGGGATGACGGTGGAAAAGGCCAGGGAAATCCTGCTCAGTGATCCTCTTACCTTCGGCGTGGTTATGGTGAAGGCCAATGATGCGGACGGGATGGTGGCCGGAGCATGTCATGCCACAGCAGACGTTTTACGGCCGTCTCTTCAGATTTTACGGACGGCTCCCGGCGTAAAGCTGGTTTCCGCTTTCTTTATCCTGGATGTCCCGGATTGTGAATACGGAGAGCACGGAACCTTTTTGTTTGCAGACTGCGGCCTGAATCAGGATCCCACTTCAGAAGAACTGGCGGCCATTGCCGATACCAGCGCCAAGAGCTTTAAGCAGCTTATCGGGGCAAAACCTATTATTGCCATGCTGTCCCATTCCACGAAAGGAAGCGCCCATCATGCCCTGGTGGACAAGGTGGTAAAGGCGGTGGAAATCGCCCATGAGGAATACCCGCATCTGACCCTGGACGGAGAACTGCAGACAGATGCTGCACTTGTGCCCAAGGTTGCCAAATCCAAGGCGCCCGACAGCGATGTGGCAGGCAAAGCGAATGTATTGATATTCCCTAACCTGGATGCAGGGAACATCGGTTACAAGCTGGTGCAGCGGCTGGGCAGGGCAGAAGCCTACGGCCCTATGCTTCAGGGGATCGCAAGGCCGGTTAATGACCTTTCCAGAGGCTGTTCCTGGGAAGATATTGTAGGTGTTGTGGCACTGACGGCGGTACAGGCACAGCTGGTATAAAGAAAGGGATTACTACTATGAATATTTTAGTTATTAACTGCGGAAGCTCTTCCTTGAAATTTCAGCTGATTGATTCGCAGAGTGAGAAGCTGATTGCAAAAGGGCTGTGCGAGAGAATCGCGATTGAGGGAAGCCGTCTGGTATATACCCCTGCGGGCGGGGAGAAACAGATCACAGAGGCTTCCATGAAGGATCACAAGGAAGCTGTCAGCCTGGTGCTGAAAGCTCTTACAGATGAGAAAACCGGAGTGGTGGCGAGCCTTCAGGAAATTGAGGCGGTAGGACACAGGCTGGTACACGGCGGGGAGCATTTTGCAAAAGCTACGCTGATAACGGCAGAAGTGAAGAAAGCCATTCAGGATTGCTGCGAGCTGGCGCCGCTTCATAATCCGGCTAATCTTATCGGCATTGAAGCATGCGAAGCTCTCATGCCCACAACCCCTATGGTGGGAGTATTTGATACCGCATTTCATCAGACCATGCCGGAAGAAGCATATATGTATGCCATTCCCTATCACTATTATCAGGATTACAAAATCAGAAGATACGGTTTCCATGGGACAAGCCATGCCTACGTATCCCGGCGGGTGGCGGCGGTCCTGGGACAGCCTTATGACAGCCTGAAAACTATCGTCTGCCATTTGGGAAACGGAGCTTCCGTATCGGCTGTCAAATACGGGAAATGTATCGATACGTCCATGGGGTTAACACCCCTGGAAGGGTTGATAATGGGAACCAGAAGCGGGGATATCGATCCGGCGATCATGGAATTTATTGCCCATAAAGAAGGGAAGAGCATTGACGCAATCATGAATATCCTGAATAAGGAATCCGGTGTCTATGGCCTTTCCAACGGCTTTTCCTCCGATTTCAGGGATCTGGAGGATGCTTATCTGGAAGGAAATACGGATGCGGTCCGTGCGCTTAAGGCATTTTCCCAGAGGGTGATCAAATATATCGGCGCATATGCGGCGGAAATGGACGGCGTGGATGCAATCTGCTTTACCGCAGGATTGGGTGAAAACAGTCCCATTATCCGTGATATGGTATGCAGCAGCCTGTCTTTCCTGGGAATTTCCCTGGATGAGGAAGCGAATCATAAACGCGGGGAGGAAATTGTGATTTCCAGGCCGGGCAATGGAACGAAAGTGTTGGTAATACCCACGAACGAGGAATTGGCTATAGCCAGGGAAACCGCGGAAATCCTTAAGTCAGACCTTCAGTAAAGCTATGCGGCCGTAATCTTTGGCCTATCCGGGGGTTCTTTCCCGTGTTTGGGTATCCTGTCCCACGCCCTGTGCAGTCCTCTTCGGGCCGGTATGACGGGAAAATGAGAATCACTGCCAGGCAGGTGAGGAAAGGGGATGCAAAATGGAATATCAGGTTACAATAATCAATTCTGCAGAAGAGATCGGGAAATGTGAGGAAGCCCGGATGGACAGCTGCATGTGGACCTGCCGGGTAAAGCCGGCTGCCCGTGGGCGGATGGGTTATATCCGGGGAAAAGGCTTTTGGGTGGAAATGGTATGTGAGGAAGAAAATCCGAAAAGGGAATACCATAGTTACATGGATCCGGTATGCAGAGACAGCGCCATGGAAGTGTTTCTTGCATTTCCGCAAAAAGGGGAAGCCCTTACCAATGATGTTATGTATGTCAATTTTGAGGTGAACGGAAATGGAGCGCTGTATGCCGCATATGGCAAAGGCAGGAAAAACAGGGCGCCTATGCCGGAAGCATATCTGGAAGAATGCGGATGCAGGGCAGATATTGAGGATAAACAATGGAAGGTATCCCTCTTGATTCCGGAAGCCTTCCTGCGCGGAGAATGCGGGTTGGAGTCCCTGGATGAAACGACGGAATTTTATTGTAATTTTTATAAAATTTCCGAAAGCCCTGAAATTGAGCATTATGCGGCTTTTTGCAGCATTGAAAATGAAACACCGAATTTCCACCTTCCTGTTTATTTCGCAAAAGCCAATATTACAGCATAAAATAATGTAACCGTTCAGACGGGGTCAGACGGCAGAAAAAAATTTAATTTTATACTTGCATTTTATGAACTTTAGCGTTATAATGCAATAAAATAAAACATCAAACAACAAAACAATGTTTTTAAAACCGATGATGTGGAGATAAAAACAGATCGTGCACTTACAGAGAGTCCGGAATGCTGAGAACGGACAGAACGCAGCCTGTTAAATGGACCACGGAGGGCATGGTGAAAGAGGGCCGCAGGGCTTTTCTGTAGCTGTGACGTGAGGCATACGTCAGTTGCCGCGGATATGATGGTATCCGGCGAGAGCACGTTATTTTACGTGAATCAAGGTGGCACCGCGGGTGTTGGAATTTTACCCGTCCTTGACAGAAGACTTTTATTGTATTCTGTCATGGACGGGTTTTTTTGTGTGGATAAACGGACACATACCGGGACCGGACAGAGAATCGGAGGGAATATGGAAACATTAAGTCTGGAACAGGCAGAAAAGTTGGTATCGGAAGGGCAGTACGGCCTGATACCCCTGACAAGGGAGCTATATGCGGATACGATTACTCCTGCCGGGGTTATGCGGATTCTGAAAAATACCAGCCGTCACTGTTATATGCTGGAAAGTGCGGAGGATAATAAACAATGGGGACGCTACACTTTTCTCGGATATGAACCGCTTTTGGAAATCACCTGCCGTGACGGTCATGTGAAAATCACCTGCCCTGCAGGAGCCAGGAATGCGTTGCCTGCCATGGATTACGAAGGAAATCCAAGAAAAACTATCCGTCAGATTCTGAAAGATAACAGAAGTCCTCTGCTTAGGGGCCTTCCGCCTTTTACCGGCGGGCTTGTGGGATATTTTTCTTATGATTATATCAAATACAGCGAGCCGTCCCTGCAGCTGGATGCCGTGGATTCGGAAGGGTTTCAGGATGTGGATCTGATGCTTTTTGATAAAGTGATTGCCTTTGACAATTACAGACAGAAAATCATTCTGATTGCAAATGCAAAAACGGATGAGTTGACGCATTCCTACCAGAAGGCCATAGAAGAATTGCAACATATGGCTGACTTAATACAAAGCGGGCAAAAGGCGGATATACCGCCGCTGAAGCTTCGTTCCGGGTTCCGTCCGCTGTTTTGCCGGGAAGAATACTGTGCTATGGTGGAAAAGGCGAAGCATTACATCCGGGAGGGGGATATCTTTCAGGTGGTGCTGTCGAACCGGCTTGAAGCGGATATGGAAGGAAGCCTTTTTGATACTTACCGTCTTTTGCGGACGATAAACCCTTCCCCTTACATGTTCTATTTTTCCAGCGATAATATGGAAGTGGCGGGGGCTTCCCCGGAAACACTGGTAAAGCTGGAAGAAGGGCAGCTTTATACCTTCCCGCTGGCGGGGACCAGGCCCAGAGGCATGACACAGGAAGAGGACGAAAGGCTGGAGCGGGAGCTGCTTACTGATGAAAAGGAATGTGCGGAGCATAATATGCTGGTGGATTTGGGGAGGAACGATATCGGAAAAATCAGCCGGATCGGAACGGTAAAGGTGGAAAAATATATGTCGGTGCAGCGGTTTTCCCATGTCATGCACATAGGATCCACCGTATCCGGAGCGCTTGATGAAAGCCGGGATGCCCTGGATGCGGTGGATGCCATTCTTCCGGCGGGGACCCTATCCGGTGCCCCCAAGCTGCGGGCCTGTGAAATCATTAATGAACTGGAGAACAATAAAAGAGGGATTTACGGCGGTGCTGTGGGCTATCTTGCCTTTACCGGAAACCTGGATACCTGTATAGCCATCCGGCTGGCCTATGCCAAAAATGGCAAGGTATTTATCCGTTCCGGAGCCGGTATTGTGGCGGACAGCGAACCGGAAAAAGAATACCAGGAATGCATCAATAAGGCAAAAGCCGTCAGAATGGCACTGGAAACGGCGGAAGGAGGAATTGACGGATGATTCTGCTGATAGATAATTACGACAGCTTTTCTTATAATCTGTATCAGCTGATCGGTTCCATAAACCCGGATATCCATGTGATACGTAACGATGAAATGACGGCGGATGCCATAATGGAGCTGGCCCCGGAGCTGATTATCCTGTCTCCGGGACCGGGAAAGCCGGCGGATGCGGGCGTTTGTGAAGATGTGGTGCGGCATCTGGCAGGAAAAATCCCCATATTCGGGGTATGCCTGGGACACCAGGCTATATGTGAGGTATTCGGGGCCGAAATCAGCTATGCAAAGGAACTGATGCACGGAAAGACCTCGAAGGCTTTTCTGGAAGAGGACAGTACACTTTTCCGGGGGATGGGGAAAGCCATAGAGGTGGCAAGATATCATTCCCTGGCAGCTGTACCGGAGACCATACCGGATGTCCTGCGGGTTACGGCAAAAACGGCGGACGGAGAGGTAATGGCGGTGGAACACAGGGAATTTCCTGTGTACGGGGTACAGTTTCATCCGGAATCGGTGCTGACACCGGAAGGAATTGGTATCCTTCGGAATCTGTTGGAACAAACGGCAGAAAAGCCGGATCATTGAAAATAAAAGTGTAGCAGGTCTGCGCATGTACGGCACAGGAGCGCAGGAATGAAAGGATGGAGAATATGATTAAAGAAGCAATTGCCAGACTGGCAAACGGAGAAAACATCGGATATGAAGCGGCAAAAGAGGTCATGAATGAAATCATGAGCGGAGAAGCCTCCGATATCCAGAAAAGCGCCTATCTTACAGCGCTCTCCATGAAAGGAGAGACGATTGAGGAAATTACGGGGTCTGCGGAGGAAATGAGAAACCACTGCGTGCGCCTTCTGAATGATATGGATGTACTGGAAATCGTGGGAACCGGCGGGGATAAATCCAATTCCTTTAATATTTCCACAACCTCGGCAATCGTGATTGCGGCGGGCGGGGTGCCGGTGGCGAAGCACGGTAACAGAGCCGCGTCCAGTAAGTGCGGTGCGGCGGATGTTCTGGAGGCTTTGGGAGTGAATATCGCCATAGCGCCGGCAAGAAGTGCCGAACTGCTGAAAGAAATCGGAATCTGTTTCCTGTTTGCCCAGAAATACCATACGGCCATGCGGTATGTCGGCCCTGTGCGCAAGGAGCTGGGAATCCGGACTATTTTCAACATCCTGGGACCGCTTGCCAATCCGGCCGGCGCCAATATGGAGGTTATGGGAGTATACGATGAGGCCCTGGTGGAGCCGCTGGCACGGGTTCTTGTAAATCTGGGAGTGAAGAGCGCCATGGTGGTTTACGGCATGGATAAGCTGGATGAAATCTCCATGAGTGCCAAAACCTATGTGTGTGAAGTGAGAGACGGGGACTATAAAACCTATTATATCGAACCGGAACAGTTTGGTTTTGCCAAGTGTGATAAAAAAGAGCTGGAAGGCGGCACACCGGAAGAAAACGCGGCCATTACCAGAAGTATACTGAATGGGGAAAGAGGCCCGAAAGCGGATGCGGTAATCCTGAATTCCGGGGCGGCACTCTATATTGCAGGTAAGGCGGATAGTATGGAAGCCGGTGTGAGGATGGCGGAAGAGATTATTTCCAGCGGAAGAGCGAAGAAAAAGCTGGAGGAATTTGTGGCGTATTCCAACGGCTTAACTGCAGTCAGACCGAATGGCCATCAACGTGGAGGCGGAGCTTTCACAATAAGAGAATGGAGAAAACCATGATACTTGATACGATAGCTGAAAAAACAAGAATACGGATAGCGGCAAAGAAGCAGGTGTTCCCTTTGGAAAACCTGCGCAGGGAAGCGGAGAAACGGGAGAAAAATACCGGGTTTCCCCTGGAACAGGCTTTAGCGGCAGAGGGTCTGTCCTTTATCTGCGAAATAAAAAAAGCGTCCCCCTCCAGAGGGTTGATAGCACCGGATTTCCCTTATCTGGAAATCGCTGCGGCCTATGAGGCAGCAGGAGCCGCCGCCATATCCGTACTGACGGAACCGGAATTCTTTCTGGGAAGTGACAGTTACCTCCGGGAAATTGCCGGATGTGTATCCGTTCCGGTGCTGCGGAAGGATTTTACCGTGGATGCCTATATGATTTATGAGGCAAAGCTGCTGGGAGCTGCCGCCGTGCTTCTGATCTGCGCCATTCTCACAGAGGAGGAACTAAAAAGTTTTATAGCGCTTGCTGACAGCCTTGGCCTTTCCGCATTGGTAGAGGCACATGATGAAAAAGAGGTGGAAATGGCGCTGCGATGCGGGGCCAGGATCCTCGGTGTGAATAACCGGGATCTGAAAACCTTCCGGGTGGATATCACCAATTCCGTCAGACTGCGCCAGCTCGTACCGCCGCATATTCTTTTTGTTTCGGAAAGCGGTATGAAAACTCCGGAAGATATCCGCATCCTCCGGGAAAACGGAACCAATGCGGTGCTAATCGGTGAAACGCTGATGCGCAGTCCGGACAAACGCAGGGAGCTGGACAGACTGCGGGGGAACCTGTGAAGCCGGTTACGTCCCCTTTTTCACAGAAGGGGGAGGGAGATGTCCGGGTGAAAATCTGCGGCCTGAGCCGCCGGGAGGATATCCGCTATGCAAACGAGGCGGGACCGGATTATGTAGGCTTTGTATTCGCCAGAAGCCGCAGGCAGGTGAGCGCCCAAGAGGCAGCAGATTTAAGGAGACGGCTGCGTGAGGACATCTGTCCGGTTGGTGTTTTTGTTAATGAAAAACCGGAGCAGATTGTCAGGCTTCTGCAGCGAGGTGTGATTGATGCCGCCCAGCTTCATGGGCAGGAGACAGAGGCCGAAATCGCGTTCATACGTAAGGAAAGCGGGAAACCGGTGATTAAAGCGATACAGATTACCGACGGCAGGGAATTGGCGGAATGGAAGGACAGCGAAGCGGATTATCTGCTGTTTGACGGAGGCAGCGGAGAGGGAAAAACTTTTGACTGGTCCCTTGCCGGCCTGGCCCGTACCGTGGAAAAACCTTTTTTCCTGGCCGGGGGACTGCATGCCTGCAACGTGGCAGAAGCGGTACGGCTGTTTGCCCCGTTTGCCCTGGATGTGAGCAGCGGCGTAGAATGGGAGGGCAAAAAGGATCAGGGCAGAATAACAGACTTTATGAAGGCCGTCCGGATTTGTATGAACTGTTAGCGGCCGCCAGACTGGCGGAAAAGGAAGCCCGGATGCATCGGGAGAGCGGAAGGGCAGGAAAAGAAAGGAATCGATGTGATGAGTAAAGGACGTTTTGGTGAATTTGGCGGACAGTATATATCGGAAACCCTGATGAATGAACTGATCCGGCTGGAAGAGTGCTATGAATATTATAAAAAGGATAAAGAATTCAATGAAGAGCTTACGCGGCTTTTGAAGGAATATGCGGGCCGTCCCTCCCTGCTTTATTATGCGGAAAAAATGACGGAGGATCTGGGCGGTGCAAAAATATATTTGAAAAGGGAAGATCTGAACCATACCGGTTCCCATAAAATAAATAATGTGCTGGGGCAGGTGCTTCTTGCTAAAAAGATGGGAAAGACGAGAGTGATAGCGGAAACAGGGGCAGGACAGCACGGAGTGGCGACCGCCACGGCAGCGGCGCTTCTCGGAATGGAATGTGAAGTTTTTATGGGGAAGGAGGATACGGACAGACAGGCCCTGAATGTATACCGCATGGAGCTTCTGGGTGCAAAGGTGCATCCGGTAACAAGCGGAACACAGACGCTTAAGGATGCGGTGAACGAGACGATGCGGGAATGGACGAACCGGGTGACGGATACTCACTATGTCCTGGGATCGGTAATGGGACCCCACCCGTTCCCTATGATGGTCAGGGATTTCCAGAGCGTAATCAGTGCAGAGGCCAGAGAACAGATCCTTGCGAAGGAAGGGAAGCTTCCTGCGGCAGTAGTGGCCTGTGTTGGCGGCGGCAGCAATGCCATGGGTATGTTTTACCACTTTATCCCTGATAACAGCGTGGCGCTTATCGGCTGCGAGGCGGCCGGGCGGGGACTGGACAGCGGTCAGCATGCCGCCACGATGGCAAAAGGGACTTTGGGGATTTTCCATGGGATGAAATCCTATTTCTGTCAGGACGAATATGGACAGATTGCTCCGGTATATTCCATTTCCGCCGGCCTGGACTATCCGGGGATCGGGCCTGAACATGCGTATCTGCATGATACCAACAGAGCGCAGTATGTGCCTGTTACCGATGATGAGGCGGTGGACGCCTTCGAATATCTGGCCCGCACAGAAGGAATTATCTGCGCCATTGAGAGTGCCCACGCAGTAGCCCATGTCAGAAAGACAGCGGCACAGTACAGCAGAGA
The DNA here is from genome assembly GCA_022845955.1 of Lachnospiraceae bacterium. Lineage (GTDB taxonomy): Bacteria > Bacillota > Clostridia > Lachnospirales > Lachnospiraceae > Eisenbergiella. The sequence goes on along the minus strand of AP025576.1, from coordinate 3,802,363 downwards.
TGACAGCATTATCATATGCCTGTCCGGAAGGGGCGACAAGGATGTTGCCGCGATTGCCCGGTATAGAGGGAGGGAAATCCATGAGTAAGATAAAAAATGCATTTCAGAACGGGAAAGCGTTTATCGCCTTTTTGACCGCAGGCGACCCGAGCGCGGATAAAACAGTGGAATATATTCTGGATATGGAAGAAGCAGGAGCGGATCTTGTAGAAATCGGCATCCCGTTTTCCGATCCGACAGCGGAAGGCGTGGTTATACAGGAAGCTAATATCCGCGCCCTGCAGGGAGGGATGACTACGGACGGCGTTTTTGAAATTGTCCGCAGGGTGAGGGAAAAATCACAGATACCGCTGGTGTTCCTCACTTATCTGAATCCGGTATTCCACTATGGGTATGAAGCTTTTTTTGAAAAATGCAGGGAGCTTGCCGTGGACGGTATTATCATTCCGGATCTGCCATATGAGGAAAAAGACGAGCTGGCTCCCGTTGCCGCTGCCAATGACGTGGATCTCATTTCCATGATTTCTCCCACCTCGGAGGAACGTATCCGCAAGATTGCCGGGGAAGCGTCCGGATTCCTTTATATCGTATCCTCTATGGGCGTAACCGGGGTGCGGAGCCAAATTACTACGGATCTTTCCTCTATCGTGGATATGGTACGTAAGGTCACCGATATCCCCTGCGCGGTGGGATTTGGCATCAGTACGCCGGAGCAGGCCGGGCATATGGCGGCTGTATCTGACGGAGCCATTGTAGGAAGTGCAATTGTAAAGATTATTGCCGCCAACGGCGGTCACGCCGGGGAAGCGTTGAAGGAATATGTAAGCAGTATGAAGGCAGGGGTTCTGGCGGCGGAATAAAGCCGCCGCGGGATATAAGGCAAAAGTTTACAATTCCTTTAAGAAAATATTAAGTTTAAAAAAATACGAAAATTCTCTTTTCATTCCTATTAAAATGTATTATGCTTAATAAGCTGAATCCGGTCGTTTTTTGTCGGTTACCGGGACAATAAAAAGACGGATAGGCAAGTAAATGTGATGTCTGGAGTGGAGATTGTGGCAGGATTTGATTTGGGAAACATAGTAAGTCAGAATAGCCTTGTATTCAGCAGTCTGGAATTCCTTTTTCGGTTCCTGCCTGTATTTCTGGTTATTTTTTACCTTACCCCTGTTAAATATCGGAAAATTGTACTTTTTATAGGAAGCATTCTCATGTATGCCTGCGGAGAGCCTCAGTTCGTGTTCCTTCTGCTGGCCTGTACCGGACTGAATTTCCTCATAGGAAAGAATATGAGGGCGGATATTGAATCCCCCTTCCTTCACAGCAAGTGGAGGGATAAAAAGAGGCGCAGATGGCTGCTGCTTGCTCTTATAACCGATGTGGGGGTACTGGCGTTCTTTAAGATTGGCAATGCGGCGGACAGCAATATCCTTCTTCCCCTCGGAATCAGTTTTTATACCTTTAAGATGATTTCCTATCAGATGGATGTTTTCCGCGGGAAAGTGGAAGCGGATACCTCGTTCTGGGGTTTCGGTGCCTATGTATGTATGTTCCCCCAGCTTACAAGCGGCCCTATCATGCGGTATGAGGATGCCTCAGAGGGGCTGGGGAATCTGGGCTGCAGGCCGGAGCGGTTTGAAGACGGACTGCGGCTGCTTGTGATTGGGCTGGGGGCCAAGGTGCTTCTTGCCGACAGGCTGGGTCTTCTTTGGAACGACATACAGACCATCGGGTTTGAAAGTATATCCACGCCGCTTGCATGGCTGGGGGCCTTTACCTATTCCCTTCAGCTGTATTTTGATTTCGAAGGTTATTCCCTGATGGCGGTGGGGATCGGTATGATGATCGGGCTGCCCTATATCAAAAATTTCAACCAGCCTTATATGGCAGCCTCCGTCAGCGATTTCTGGCGAAGATGGCATATGACGCTGGGAAGCTGGTTCAGGGATTATGTTTATATTCCTATGGGAGGCAACCGGAAGGGGCTTCCCCGTCTGCTGTTTAATTTATGTATTGTGTGGCTGCTTACGGGGCTGTGGCACGGAGGCAGTGTGAATTTCCTGCTATGGGGAATCACGGTCGGTGTGTTTGTTATTCTGGAGAAGCTTTTTTACGGAGAATGGCTGGGCCGGCATAAGGTGTTTTCCCACATTTATGTATGGATTGTCATTCCGCTTACCTGGGTGATTTTTGCTGTTACCAGTCTGCCGGATCTGGGTATTTACTTCGGCCGGCTGTTCCCTTTCTTCGGCATCGGGGAGACACTGAACCCTCAGGATATCCTCAAGTATTTTTCCATGTACTGGTGGCTGCTGCTGGCCGGGATTTTCTTCTGTGTTCCTATGGTTTCCGCATGGTTTAACAAGCACAGGAAAAGATGGTATGCCAACGCGCTTCTGCTGGTGTTATTCTGGATGGCCGTTTATCAGCTGACCAATGCGGCAAATAATCCGTTTATGTATTTCAGATTTTAAGGTGGCATATAAATGAAAAATTGGAACAAATATCCGCTTTTCCTGATTCTTCTGGTAAGCGGGCTGTTAATAACAGGCGCCGGATATGCGGGAGAGCATACCATATATGCCTCCTACAGCAAACAGGACGGTTGGATGACTCCCGGTTTATCGCTGGTTTTCCAGGGATGGAAGGACGGGGTTTATCCATGGGAGCTGTTCACGCGTGAAACCAGTCCGGCTATGGCGGGCGCGCAGAACGAAGGGGAAGAAGAAACTGCTTTTGCAGAGGAAACGGTGCAGGAGAGCATCCCGGCAGCGGAGGAAGCTGCGGATGCCGGCGGTGAAACGACGGTTTCCGATAATTCACAGAAGCAGGCAGACGGGGTATCGGAAAACAGCGCCGCTCCGGAAGTACTGGACGGCAGCAGTATGGTATCGGCAAATACGGCCCAGCCAAAGTATGATAAATTCGGGCAGCTGATTCAGGGAGAAGCGCCGGAACAGCAAACACAGCAGATACCGATGCAGATACCCGGCACGGACAGTGTATCAGGCAACCAGGGAACGGAAGTAAGCGGAGGGCAGGAAACCGCTGAGAGCCAGCAGACAGAAGCCGGGGAAGAGACGGCCCAAGACGGCCTGGCAGAGGAGGAAAACAAGACCTACGCGTTTACCCAGGTGGATGAATCCTATTTTGACGATGCCCTGTTTATCGGCGATTCCAGAACGGTAGGCCTTGATGAATACGCCGGTTTTGATGATAAGGTAACCTTCTATGCGGCAACCTCACTCACTATTTACAATGTATTTGACTCTCCGAAAAAGGTTGCACAGCTGGAGGACGGCACCAAGGTTACTATTGAGGAAGCGCTGTCGCAGAAACAGTTCGGGAAGATCTATATTATGCTTGGCATTAACGAGCTGGGCAGAGGTACGACGGAAAGCTTTTTCACCGTGTATGCGAATGCGGTAAACCGGATCAGGCAGCTGCAGCCGGATGCGATTATCTATGTGCAGGGTATTATGCGTGTGAGCGGGGAAAAGAGCCGGACGGACAAAATTTTCAATAACGAGAATATCAATGCCAGAAACGCGGCGCTTGCGGCTATGGCGAATAACCAGGATATCTTTTATCTGGAGGTTAACGATGCGGTGAGCGATGCCAATGGTGATCTGGTGACGGAATATACCTTTGACCAGATCCATCTGAAGGCGAAGTATTACCAGCTCTGGAAAAATTATCTATTGGGACATGCTGTTGTGCGGGATTAAGTCCTTTTGAATTTGGTGGTTGACAAAGCGTTTCCGGTTATGTATAATTGTTGAAGTGCGAATGAGATTCGGTTTGACCGGATTCGTTGGGAGTCTACTATGTTAATCAATATGACAGATGTCTTTACAGAAGAAGAAAAGTCTGTTACAAAAGAAGTTCCGCTGGAACTGACAAGCATATGCTTTCAGGGTGAAGAATTCCGAATACTGGAGAAAACACCGGTTACGCTTACCCTTGCCAATAACGGACAGGGAAGAGCATCCATTGAAGCAGAGGCGGAAGTAAAGGTAGAATTAAAATGTGACAGGTGCCTTCGGGAAGTAACAAGGGAATTTGCACTTCACTTTTCTGTACAGGCTGTTTCGCCCGATGCGGCGGATGAGCAGGAGCAGGATGAGGAGCGTGGGTTTCTGGAAGGATATCAGCTGAATGTAGACAGCCTGATAAGCAATGAAATCATTACATGCTGGCCGATGAAAATCCTCTGTAAGGAGGACTGCAAAGGACTTTGCAGTGTCTGCGGGAAAGATTTGAACGAAGGGAATTGCGATTGCGATACTTTTGTTCCGGACCCCAGAATGGCGGCAATTATGGATATCTTTCGTGAGAACAAGGAGGTGTAAGTAATGTCTATCTGTCCTAAGAATAAATCTTCCAAATCCAGAAGAGATAAGAGAAGAGCAAACTGGAAAATGAGTGCTCCGACTCTGGTTAAGTGCAGCAAATGCGGCGCTCTGATGATGCCCCACAGAGTATGCAAGGCTTGCGGTTCTTACAACAAGAGAGAGATCATTAACACAGAAGCTTAATGAAAAGAAGAAAACAGCAAAAGCTTTCCTGAGGATGAAGAATCCTTGAGGAAAGCTTTTTTAGTGTAACAAATCAGACAGGTCTGACCTGCCTCCGGGGACAATTCGCTTGATTTTTACAGGCATGTCTAGTATATTTATAGAGGACACTCAAATTCCGCAGGTGGGCTTTGCCCCTCTCCGGCCGGTAAAAGGCGTCGGGGATTGCCGGAGCCTGGCTGCGAGGTTTGAGCGGTTATGCAGGATAAACAGAAAGGGATATTTTATGGCTGAATATGTAAAAGTAGCAGTGGATGCTATGGGCGGTGACAATGCTCCCGGTGAGATTGTAAAGGGTGCGGTGGAAGCGATCCAGGCGGAAAAGAAGATAAAGGTATACCTGATAGGGAAAGAAGAACAGATAAAGGCGGAGCTTTCCCGATATACCTATCCGGAAGAACAGGTGGAGGTAGTGAATGCCACGGAAGTGATTGCTATGGCAGAGCCTCCTGTGGCGGCTATCCGCAGCAAGAAGGATTCCTCCATTGTAAAAGGGCTGTATATGGTCAGGGAAGGCAGATGCGATGCTTTTGTTTCTGCGGGAAGCACAGGGGCCGTCCTGGCCGGAGGACAGGTTATTGTAGGACGGAGCAAAGGGGTGGAACGTCCGCCTCTGGCGCCGCTTATCCCGACGGAAAAAGGGGCCTCTCTTTTGATTGACTGCGGGGCCAATGTGGATGCCAAGCCTTCCCAGCTTGTGCAGTTTGCCAAAATGGGATCCATTTATATGGAAAATGTTATGGGTATCAAAAATCCCAGAGTGGGGATTGTCAATATCGGTGCGGAAGAAGAAAAAGGAAACGCGCTGGTAAAAGAAACCTTTCCCATGCTGAAGGAATGCTCCGACATTAATTTTATCGGCAGTATAGAGGCCAGGGATATCCCCGCGGGTGCTGCAGATGTGGTTGTGTGCGAAGCGTTTGTGGGAAACGTGGTGTTGAAGCTGTATGAAGGAGTGGGAGCCACGTTGATTAAAAAAGTAAAAGGCGGGATGATGGTGAACCTGAGAAGCAAAATTGGCGCCCTTCTTGTAAAACCGGCCTTAAAGCAGACACTGAAGGCTTTTGATCTCGAACAGTATGGCGGTGCTCCTTTGCTCGGCCTAAAAGGGCTGGTGGTAAAGACCCATGGAAGCTCCAAAGCTGTGGAAATCAAAAATACGATTCTGCAGTGTGTAACCTTTAAGGAACAGGATATTAACGGCAAGATCCGGAAGGTGATTTCCGGAACCGCTGAGTGAGAAAGGACAAAGGATATGGAACTTGACAAGCTCAGAACTATCATTGCGGAAGTATTGTGTGTGGACCCCAAGGAAATTACGGCAGACACCACCTTCATTGATGACCTGTGCGCGGATTCCCTGGATGTGTTCCAGATTGTGATGGGGATAGAGGAAGAATTCGGAATCGAAATTTCACCGGCGGATGCAGAACGGATCAGTACGGTGGGAGAAGCGGTTGCGTTGATAAAAAACAGCAATTAAGAGGCTGGAAACAAGAACCATTTTGAAATTTGCCAAAAAAGCCCGAAGCGGGGAAACCTGGACAGGGCTTTTTAATTGTGGAAAGGACCTTATGAGTATAAAATATACATTGGAAGGGCTTGAGAAAAGGATCGGTTATGTTTTTCGTAATAAAAATCTGCTTCGCCAGGCATTGACCCACAGTTCCTTTGCCAATGAGCAGAAAATAAATAAGCTGGAAGATTACGAACGGCTGGAGTTTTTGGGTGACGCGGTGCTGGAGCTGGTGTCCAGCGAATTCCTTTTTTCCGAGAACCCGCAGATGCCGGAAGGAAAGCTGACGAAGCTGCGTTCTTCTATGGTTTGTGAGCCTGCATTGGCTTATTGTGCCAGGGATCTGGAGCTGGGGCAGTATATGCTTCTGGGAAAAGGGGAAGAGACTACAGGCGGCAGAGGCAGGGACTCCATAACTTCGGATGCTATGGAAGCGGTTATCGGTGCTCTGTATGTAGACGGCGGTTTTCAGGCGGCCCATGATTTTATTCATCGGTTTGTTCTCTCGGATCTGGAAAATAAAATCCTTTTTTATGACAGTAAGACAGTTCTTCAGGAGATGATCCAGACCATGCCGGAAGCTGTATTTGTTTATGCGCTTACCGGTGAAGAAGGACCGGATCATGACAAAGAATTTCTGGTGGATGCCGTTCTGAACAATGAGGTCATCGGAAAAGGAAAGGGCCGCACCAAAAAAGCGGCGGAACAGCAGGCTGCTTATGAAGCGATTCTGGCCCTGCGGAAGAAAATGGAAGTAAAGTGTTCTGTGGATGCATTGCCTTCCGACGAAAATAAGGATTAAAATTATGTATTTAAAAAGTATAGAGATACACGGATTCAAATCCTTTGCCAATAAAATAACGTTTCAGTTCCATAACGGAATCACCGGTATTGTAGGGCCAAACGGCAGCGGGAAAAGCAATGTGGCGGATGCTGTCCGCTGGGTTTTGGGCGAGCAGCGCATCAAACAGCTGCGCGGCGCTTCCATGCAGGATGTCATATTTTCCGGTACGGAAATCCGTAAGCCCATGGGCTATGCCTATGTGGCGATCACACTGGATAACCGGGATCACCAGCTCGCCATCGAGTTTGATGAAGTCACCGTTGCCAGGCGGATTTACCGTTCCGGGGAGAGTGAATACCTGATGAACGGTTCTCCGGTGAGACTGAAGGATGTGAATGAGCTTTTTTATGATACCGGTATTGGCAAGGAAGGCTATTCCATCATCGGCCAGGGCCAGATTGATAAAATCCTCAGCGGAAAACCGGAAGAAAGAAGAGAGCTTTTTGACGAAGCCGCCGGCATTGTGAAGTTTAAAAGACGGAAGTCCGCCGCCCAGAAGAAGCTGGAGGATGAAAAGCAGAATCTGCTGCGTGTCAGTGATATATTGAGTGAACTGGAAAAACAGGTGGAGCCCCTGGAAAAGCAGTCGGAAAAAGCAAAGGTTTATCTGAAGAAAAAGGAAGCGCTCAAAGCCCTGGATGTCAATATTTTTCTTCTGGAAAACGCCAGGCTCAGGGAACAGCTTGCCGGGGTGAAGGAAAAACAGGAAATCGCTTCCGGCGATTTGGCGGACACCACATCCAAATATGAACATATTAAAGAAGAGTACGAGCGGGTACAGGCAGAAATCGAGCGTCTGGATAAACAAATCGAAGAGGAACGTTCCCAGCTTACGGATACCGGTATGCTCCGTGGAAAGCTGGAAGGTGAAATCAATGTCCTGAAGGAACAGATTAATTCTGTCAGAGGCAATGAAAAGCATTTGCTGAACCGGCAGGAAAACCTGCAGAAGGAAATTGATACACAGACCGGGAATAAAGAGTCCATCCTGGAGGATAAGGGCAGAGTGGATGCCCAGCTTTCCCGGCTGGAGGAAGCCAGAGAAGAAGCGAGAGCAGAACTTGCCAGAGTGCAGGCGCAGATGGATGAGTTGAATGCGAATATAGAAAATGGGAAAAATACCATTATTACCGCATTGAATGACCGGGCTACGATTAAATCCCGCATGGGCCGGTTTGATACCATGCTGGAGCAGATACAGATACGAAGGGCCGAACTGAACTCCCGGCTTTTGCGCGCCAAATCTGATGAAGCACAGCAGGAGGATCGGATCCGGGAGCTGGAGGAAGAATTTCTGCGGATCAATGATAATATTTCCGCATTCAATGACAGGCAGACGGTCCTTGAGGAAGAACTGAACCAGATGAGGGATGAGCTTTCCGGGAAGGATCAGAAGCTGCGGGATACGCAGGTAGTCTATCACCAGGATAAGTCCAGACTGGACGCACTCTCCAACCTGACGGAACGGTATGAGGGCTATGGGAGCAGCGTGAAGCGTGTCATGGAGCAAAAAGGAGCCAATCCGGGCATTATCGGAGTAGTTGCCGATCTTGTCAAGGTGGATAAAAAATACGAGGTTGCCATTGAAACCGCCCTGGGAGGAAGTATACAGAATATAGTTACGGAAACGGAAGATACGGCAAAGGAAATGATCGCCTTCCTGAAACAGAATAAAGCGGGTAGAGCGACCTTCCTTCCCTTGACCAGTATCCGGAACCGCCAGGAATTCCGTATGAAGGAGGTTCTGGCTGAACCGGGGGTGATCGGGCTGGCGGATTCCCTTGTGGATACACAGGAGCGCTACCGGGATGTGGCATCGTCCCTGCTTGGGCGGATAGTCGTGGTTGACAATGTAGATAATGCGGTACGGATTGCCCGTAAATATAAGTATAGCCTCCGTATGGTAACGCTGGAGGGAGAACTGTTTAACCCCGGAGGATCCATCAGCGGCGGCGCCTACAAAAATAACAGCAATCTGCTGGGAAGACGCCGGGAGATGGAGGAACTGGAAAAAAGGGTCAGGGAAACACTGAAATCCATTGACCGCCTGTTGGATGAAATCGAAAAAACAAAGCAGCGCAGAAACAAGCTGCGGATGGAACTGGAGCAGGTGAAGGCATCTCTCCAGGAGGAATTTATCCATCAGAATACAGCGAGAATGAACGTGGCTGCTGCCAGGGAAAAGAAAGAACAGACAGAGCAGGGTTACGGGGATCTGCAGAATGAGCAGAAAGAAATCGCATCTCAAATCGAAGAAATCCAGAGCGGAAAAGAGGAAATACGCAGAGAGCTGGAAGCCTCCGAGCTTTTGGAAAAGGATGTGGAAGCCCGGATTCAAGCGGCCCAGAAGGAACTGGAAGCGCGGAAAGAAGAAGAAAGCCTTCACAGCTCCAGGGTGACGGAATGGGATTTGGAAGTGGAAAAAATCCGGCAGAAACAGGGCTTTGAACAGACGAACCTGGATCGTATCCAGGGCGAAATTCTTAAATTCACGCAGGAACTGAGAGAGATACAGGAAGGAATGGAGGCGGGAAGGCAGGAAATCGCCGGGAAGGAAGCCGATATCCTTGCGCTGCAGGAAACAATAGACGCTTCGTATACGAACCAGAATAACGGGGAAGAAAAGCTGAAAGAGGATATGGAGCGAAAAGAAAACCTTTCCGCCAGACAGAAAAATTTCTTTACGGACAGGGAAAGCCTGGCAGAACGGCTCTCCGGGCTGGACAAAGAAGTATACAGGCTGAATGCACAGCAGGAAAAGCTGGAAGAAGCGGTAGAAGCCCAGATCAATTACATGTGGGATGAATACGAAATCACACTGAGTGATGCTTCGGCGCTTAAAATGGAAGCACAGCAATCCATGGAAGCGGGGAATTCCATGGAATCGGGGAATTCCATGGAGGAAATGCAGGATTTGGCTTCCATGAAGAAAGAAATCACATCATTGAAGGAGCAGATCAGAAGGCTGGGAGATGTGAATGTCAATGCCATTGAAGATTATAAAAACCTCATGGAACGTTATACCTTCCTGAAAACCCAGCATGATGATTTAATAAAAGCGGAAGAAACCCTGAAGGGTATCATACTGGAGCTGGATGATGCCATGCGGAAGCAGTTCCGGGAAAAATTTGCCCAAATCTGTCAGGAGTTTGATAAGGTATTCAAGGAACTGTTCGGCGGCGGAAAGGGTACGCTGGAGCTGATGGAGGATGAGGATATCCTGGAGGCAGGAATCCGTATTATTGCCCAGCCCCCGGGTAAGAAGCTGCAGAACATGATGCAGCTTTCCGGCGGTGAGAAGGCGTTGACGGCAATCTCCCTCCTGTTTGCCATACAGAACCTGAAGCCTTCCCCCTTCTGTCTGCTGGATGAAATAGAAGCCGCCCTGGATGACAGCAATGTAGGTCGTTTTGCCAATTATCTACATAAACTGACGAAGTATACCCAGTTCATCGTCATAACGCACCGTAGAGGAACCATGGAAAAAGCGGATCGATTATATGGTATCACGATGCAGGAAAAAGGGGTATCGACTTTGGTAAGCGTAAGCCTGATTGAAAAAGAGATAGAAGGCTGATGATTAGTGATAATGGTGAAGGAGAGAGAATATGAATATGGAATTAAAAAATTCCACGGAATCTAAACCCTCTGAGGAAAAGAAAGGCTTTTTTGCCCGGCTGAAGGAAGGGCTTAATAAAACAAGAAATAATATTGTAAACGGTATCGATTCGGTTTTTAACGGTTTTTCTGCAATCGACGATGAGTTTTATGAAGAACTGGAAGAGATTCTGATTATGGGAGATATCGGTGTTAACGCCACCTCCGATATTCTGCAGCGCCTGAAAAAGCAGGTGAAGGAGCAGCATGTTAAAGAACCTGCGGCCTGTAAACAGCTTCTTATCGACAGTATAAGAGAACAGATGCAGGTGGGGGAAACCGCATATGATTTTGAAAAGAAACAGTCCGTAATTCTTGTTATTGGAGTGAACGGTGTGGGAAAGACCACATCCGTGGGAAAACTTGCCGGCATCCTAAAGGAGCAGGGGAGAAAGGTGCTGATTGCGGCTGCGGATACCTTCCGTGCGGCGGCAGGGGAACAGCTTGCGGGCTGGGCCAACCGGGCCGGCGTGGATATGATAGGCGGCGCAGAAGGCTCGGATCCGGCCAGCGTGGTATTTGATGCAGTGAATGCGGCAAAGGCCAGACATGTGGATGTGCTGCTGTGTGATACGGCAGGCAGGCTGCATAATAAGAAAAACCTGATGGAAGAACTGAAAAAAATGAATCGTATTATCGATCGGGAATTTCCGGATGCCCATCGGGAAAATCTGGTCGTGCTGGACGGGACAACCGGTCAGAATGCCCTTGCCCAGGCGAGAGAATTCGGAGAAGTGGCGGAACTGACCGGCATTATCTTGACCAAAATGGACGGAACGGCAAAAGGCGGCATTGCGGTTGCCATACAATCGGAGCTGAATGTCCCGGTAAAATATATCGGTGTGGGAGAAGATATGGAAGACCTGCAGAAATTTGACCCGGAACAGTTTGTGAATGCCCTGTTTGACAAAAAAACAGAAGAATAAGACACCAGGGCCTGCGCGGAACGGTCTGTCCGTACAGACACCGGAATGGAGGAAAACATGGAAGAAAGCAAGATGCTTACCCTGGAGAAATTTGAAGAAGCTTCCGAGGTGGTAAAAAAAGTAACACAGGAGACCAAGCTGGTATACAGCGAATATTTCAGCAGCCAGTCGGGAAACAAGGTATATTTTAAACCGGAAAATATGCAGCTTACGGGCGCATATAAGCTGCGCGGCGCTTATTATAAAATAAGCACCCTGACGGAAGAAGAACGAGGCAAGGGCCTGATTACCGCATCTGCGGGGAATCATGCCCAGGGCGTAGCCTATGCGGCAAAAGCCTATGGCTGTAAAGCGGTTATTGTAATGCCGACCACCACTCCTTTAATGAAGGTGAACCGTACCAAAAACTATGGTGCACAGGTGGTCCTTTACGGGGATGTATACGATGAAGCCTGTGCCAGGGCCTATGAACTGGCGGAGGAGATGGGGTATACCTTCATCCATCCGTTTGATGACCCGGTGGTGGCAACCGGCCAGGGAACCATTATGATGGAAATCTTCAAAGAACTGCCCCTGGTGGACTATATACTTGTACCGGTGGGCGGAGGCGGCCTGGCTACCGGGGTATCCACGCTTGCGAAGCTTCTGAACCCTAAAATCCATGTGATTGGTGTGGAGCCTGCCGGGGCTAATTGTATGCAGGCGTCTTTGGAAAAGGGCAAAGTGGTGACCCTGGACCGTGTGAATACAATTGCCGACGGTACGGCTGTAAAAACACCGGGCAGCATTATCTTCCCTTACATACAGAAAAATATGGATGAAATCATTACCATTGAGGATGAAGAACTGGTAGTGGCTTTTCTGGATATGGTGGAAAACCACAAAATGATAGTGGAAAATTCCGGACTGCTTACCGTTGCGGCACTGAAGCACCTGGATGTGAAAAACAAAAAGGTGGTATCTATTTTAAGCGGCGGCAATATGGACGTGATTACAATGTCCTCTGTGGTCCAGCATGGCCTGATATTCCGTGACCGCATCTTTACCGTATCCGTCCTGCTGCCGGATAAGCCGGGTGAGCTTTCCCGTGTGGCGGATGTGATCGCAAAGGAAAACGGGAATGTGATTAAACTGGAGCATAACCAGTTTGTTTCCATTAACCGCAGCGCGGCTGTGGAACTGCGGATTACACTGGAAGCCTTTGGCACCGAGCATAAGCAGCAGATTATCACTGCCCTTGAAAGAGAAGGATACAAGCCTAAAAGCGTAAGAACGAATATTTAGGGCGCGGATTGCAGAAAATGATCCGGACGGTTCCTCTTCATTGATGTTTCATTGTTTTGATAGGAAAGAAGTGCAGCCCGCTGCACGGATAAAACCGCGTAAGTTAATTATGCGGTTTTTCCTTTTTCCGGCTATAGTAAAATAGGAGGTATGTATGGCAGAAGAATTTATGGAAAAAAAGACGGTAAAGAGACGGATATTTGATTATATCCTGATTACGGTGGCTGCCTGTATTTATGGGGTAAGTATCAGCCTTTTTCTGGATCCGAATAACCTGGCGCCCGGCGGGGTGACAGGTATTGCAGTTATCATTAACCGTCTGACAGGCCTGCCTACAGGGTCGGGCATGCTTCTGATCAATATCCCCATACTGATAGCAGGACTTTGGAAATTTGGGCTGCGTTTCATTGTTTCCACGATTTACGCCACATTTATGTGTTCGGTATTCACCAATTTTTTTACCCGTTTCGGGGCACTGACTTCCCAGCCGCTGCTTGCGGCCCTGGCCGGAGGTCTTTTGATGGCAATCGGCCTGGGAATAGTATTTAAGGCGGGTGCCACTACCGGCGGAACAGATATTATTGTTAAATTCCTGAGGCTGAGATATAAGCATCTGAAAACCGGACGGCTCTTTTTCCTGACGGATATCCTGATCGTTTCCGCATCCCTGTTTGTATTCGGCGATTTTGATACGATTATGTATGCCATACTGGCAGTGGTGATATGCAGTATTACGTTTGATGCAGTTCTGTACGGGCGGGACGAAGCAAAGCTTATCTACATTATCAGTGATCATTCGGAAAAGATAACGGCCAGGCTTCTGGAGGAACTGGATATCGGAGTGACCTATCTGGAGGGAAGAGGGGCATACAGCAATAACCCCAAACAGGTTATCATGTGTGTGATGCGCAATACCATGTCTCCCAAAGCGGAGGAGATAGTGAAGGAGGAGGATCCGCTGGCTTTTATGATTGTATCCAGCGCCACTGAGATTTATGGGGAAGGGTACAAGAATATATTCAGTGAAAAAATTTAAGTATTTTTACGGAAAAAGCGGGTAGGGTACAAGGGACTTTGAACAGTAATGTCAGGTGTGAGGGTGTCAAGAAAAAATACTTGACACCTTTCTTTGTTTATAGTAAGATAACTCATGCGGTGAGCGGACAGTGTCTGTCCGAAAGACAGAATACGCCATGACAGTAAACAAACCGATAACAGGCACAGGATGGATGAATATGGAAAAGATTGTGGAACAGGGTCTGTTATATGATTTTTACGGCGAATTACTCACGGAGCATCAGCGCCGGATCTATGAGGATGCGGTAATGAACGACATGTCTTTAAGCGAGATTGCCCAGGAAGCGGGTATCAGCAGGCAGGGGGTTCATGATTTGATAAAAAGGTGTGATAAGACGCTGGAGGAATATGAAAGCAGGCTGCACCTGATGGAGAAATTCCGGAATATCACGGAAAAGCTGGAAGAGATCAAGCGCCAGGCTTCGGAAGAAGCGGTAATTAGGCTGGCTGACGAGATTCTGGAAGAACTGTAAAGTATCAGTAAAGGAAATTGTGTTTATGGCATTTGAGAGCTTAACCGATAAACTCCAGAACGTTTTCAAGAACCTGCGGGGAAAGGGACGGCTGACGGAAGAGGATGTGAAAACAGCCCTTAAGGAAGTCAAAATGGCCCTTCTGGAAGCGGATGTTAATTTCCGTGTTGTAAAGCAGTTTGTTAAATCCGTGGAAACCAGGGCGATTGGTGCGGATGTGATGAACGGGCTGAACCCCGGGCAGATGGTAATTAAGATAGTTAACGAAGAAATGACTGCCCTCATGGGATCGGAAACCACGGAGATCGCCATGCAGCCGGGAAAGTCCACTACGGTTATTATGATGTGCGGCCTTCAGGGTGCAGGTAAAACCACCACTGCGGCCAAGCTTGCGGGCAAGTTTACGCGGAAGGGGAAAAAGCCTCTGCTGGTTGCCTGTGATATTTATCGCCCGGCGGCTGTGGAGCAGCTGGAAATCAATGCAAAGAAGCAGAACGTGGATGCCTTTTCCATGGGAACGAAGAACCGCCCTCTGGACATTGCCAAAGCAGGCATGGAGCATGCACAGAAAAACGGAAATAATGTGGTAATCCTGGATACGGCAGGCCGCCTGCATATTGATGAAGATATGATGCGGGAGCTGCAGGAAATCAAGGAGAATATCACCGTTCACCAGACGCTTTTGGTGGTGGATGCCATGACCGGCCAGGATGCCGTAAATGTGGCAAAGGAATTTGACGAAAAAGTGGGTGTGGACGGGGTTATCCTTTCCAAGATGGATGGTGATACCCGCGGCGGCGCGGCCCTTTCCGTTAAAGCGGTGACAGGAAAGCCTATCCTTTATGTAGGTATGGGAGAAAAACTTTCCGATCTGGAACAGTTTTATCCGGACAGGATGGCCGGCCGGATACTCGGCATGGGTGATGTCCTTTCCTTAATTGATAAAGCCCAGGCAAGCCTGGATCTGGATGCCGACAAGGAAAAAGAGATGGCATCCCGTATGAAGAAAGGGAAATTCGATTTTGAGGATTACCTGGAAAGCATGAAACAAATGCGTAATATGGGCGGCCTGTCCAGTATTTTGAGCATGATGCCCGGTATCGGCGGCAAATCAGCGGATATTGAATCCATGGTGGATGAGAAACAGATGGCCCGGATGGAGGCTGTGGTTCTTTCCATGACACCGGCGGAACGCCGGAACCCCAAACTGCTTAATCCCAGCAGAAAACATCGGATTGCCAGAGGAGCAGGGGTGGATATCAGTGTTGTAAACCATTTCATCAAACAATTTGAACAGAGCCAGAAAATGATGAAACAGCTTCCCGGCATGATGGGAGGTTTCGGAGGCAAAAAGGGTAAGTTTAAACTTCCTTTTTAATAAATTAAAAAAAGCAAACATTTCCGGAGGTAAGAAAAATGGCAGTAAAGATCAGATTAAGAAGAATGGGACAGAAGAAGGCTCCTTTTTACAGAATTATCGTGGCAGATTCCAGATCTCCCAGAGACGGTAGATTCATCGAAGAAATCGGAACCTATGATCCCAACAAGAATCCCAGTGAGTTCAAAGTAAATGAAGAACTGGCAAAGAAATGGCTGAACAATGGTGCACAGCCCACAGAGGTAGTCAGCAAAATCTTCAAAGCAGCAGGAATCGAGAAATAAGACCTCTTTGCTAAGGAGAGGATATCCGTGTCTGCTGAGCGGGTATCCGGTTGAATGGAGGGAAAGTAATGAAAGAACTGGTTGAAGTGATAGCTAAAGCACTTGTTGACAACCCGGAGGAAGTGGTCGTTACGGAAAAAGAAAACGGAAAAATAACGACAATTGAGCTTCACGTTGCACCGTCCGACATGGGCAAAGTAATCGGTAAGCAGGGCCGTATCGCCAAAGCAATCCGTGCGGTTGTGAAGGCGGCTGCTCTGGGAGACAAAATGCATGTGGATGTAGAGATCATCTGATAAGACAAAAAGGCTGCTCCTTCTATGGAAGCGGCTTTTTGTTTCCGGATGTTACCCAGAACAGCGCAATGACCGGGGATTTAACAAATAAGTAGATGAATGAGGACAAGGATGGAACAGAGACTGCAGGTGGGAATCATTACGGCAACTCATGGCCTGAAGGGAGAGGTAAAGGTTTATCCTACCACGGATGATCCTTCCAGGTTCAAGAGGCTGAAACAGGTGATTCTGGACAATGGGAAGGAAAACAGAACACTGGAACTGGAAGGCGTTAAATTTTTTAAACAGTTTGTAATTCTCAAGTTCAAAGGGCTTGATGATATCAATGACGTGGAAAAATTTGGCAAAGCCAGCCTGTATGTGACACGGGAAAATGCTGTTCGGCTGAGACGGGATGAATATTTCATTGCTGATTTGATTGATATGACTGTGGAACTGGAAGACGGTACGGAATTGGGGACACTTCGTGATGTGATTACAACAGGGGCAAATGATGTCTATGAGGTAACGCTGCTTCAGGGAGGAAACGTACTCATTCCGGCAATTAAAGAATGCATACTGGATGTGGATGTGGAAAATGCCAGAATGCGTGTACATCTCCTGGACGGATTGCTGGAACTTGGCAACGATAGCCGCGGAGGAAAGCAGGAATGAAGTTTCATATACTGACCCTTTTTCCGGATATGGTGGAGGGCGGGTTACATACAAGTATTCTGGGCCGGGCGGCGGCGGATGGCCATATCAGCCTGGAAGCGGTAAACATCCGGGACTTTACAGTGAACAAGCATAAAAAAGTAGATGATTACCCTTATGGTGGCGGTGCCGGTATGCTGATGAAGGCACAGCCTGTTTATGATGCTTACCGCTATATAGAAGAAAAGATCAGTGAGGAAGGCAGAAAGCCTCCCCGTGTTATTTATGTAACGCCTCAGGGAAGCGTATTCAACCAGCAGATGGCGCAGGAGCTGGCAGGGGAAGAGGATCTTGTTTTTTTATGCGGTCACTACGAGGGAATCGATGAAAGGGTCCTTGAGACCATAGTGACAGACTATATTTCCATCGGGGATTATGTGCTTACCGGGGGAGAGCTTCCTTCCATGGTTATGATTGATGCCATATCCCGTCTTGTTCCCGGGGTGCTGAAAAACAAAGAGTCGGCGGAGTTTGAATCCTTCCACAATAATCTTCTGGAGTACCCCCAGTACACAAGACCGGAGATATGGAGGGAAAAGCCGGTTCCCGAGGTGCTTTTGTCAGGAGATCATGCCAGGGTGGATCAATGGCGCCTGCAGCAGTCTGAAGCCCGTACCAGGAAGCGCAGGCCGGATCTGTATGAAGTCTATGCCAGGGAGCCGAAGGCGCTTTCCTGGCTGCTGAAAAGTAAAATAGACCATATGGATATGATAGAGGTGATACGCGCAGGACAGGCGGATATCCTGTGCGGGGATGAAGAGGGGGTTCTGCTTAAGGATGTACCGAGCGGGGCCATAATGGTATCTGCTTCGGATGAAGATATGGGGGAACGGCTCCTTTCCCTTATACCAAGAGGGCTGAAGGACGGCCTTTTCGTTGCGCATCAGGAGTTCCTGAAGGATAGTATCTGCAGGCGTTTTGATGCCGGAATAGTGAATGCCTGTGTACAGGCGGCCTATACCAGAAAAACCCTTCTGGAGGAGGATTCCCGTTTTTGTATCAGGCCTTTGACAATTTCCTTCCTGGAGGAGGTATACTCCCACTACCATACAGTACATGATAAGGAATATCTGGAGGGACGGATCCGTTCCGGCAGGATGTACGGCGCTTTTGTAGAGGAAACGCTGGCTGGTTTTATCGGTATGCATGCGGAATGCAGTATGGGGATGCTGGAGGTGTTTGAGCCATTCCGCAGACAGGGGATCGGCGAAGCCCTGGAACGGCATCTGATCAACCGTATTCTTAAAGAGGGCAGGGTTCCTTTCTGCCAGATTTTTACTGATAATGAAGCATCCGTAAAGCTGCAGCAAAAGCTGGGCCTGCGTATCGGCCGGCAAACGGTTTATTGGGTTTCCTAATCGGGAGCCCTGACAAGGGCATAGATAAAAAAGACCGGCGTCACCTGCCCCTGCTTCCCTGTGCGTCCTGCTGCCCTGCAAGGATTCCTGGAAGGGGCGTTATAAGCACGCCGGTTCTTTGGCTGCGTCCTTTGCAGCCTTAGTACCGCTGCGTGATTATCCGAGCGGAAGCGTCCCCTGGAAGGAACCTTGCAGGGCAGCAGGACGCACAGGGAAGCAGGGGCAGGTGACGCCGGTCTTTTTTATCTACGCCCCCGGATGTCCGCATGTCAATTTGTACTTGCTTTTGCAGGAACAATATGGTATATTATTAACGTTGCGAAAATGAGATGGTCCTCTGTTACAGGAAATGTATTAAGAACATCCGATAAATCAGGAGGAAGAGCAATGAATGATATTATTAAAGCAATTGAAGCAGAACAGCTGAGAGCGGAAGTTCCCGAGTTCAATGTAGGTGATACCGTAAGAGTTTATGGTAAAATCAAAGAGGGAAACCGTGAAAGAGTTCAGGTATTCGAAGGCGTTGTCCTGAAGAAGCAGGGCGGCAGCAACAGGGCTACCTTTACTGTAAGAAAAGCTTCTAACGGCATCGGCGTTGAAAAGACATGGCCGCTGCATTCTCCCAATGTAGAGAAGGTTGAAGTGGTAAGAAAAGGTAAAGTAAGAAGAGCCAAGCTGAATTATTTAAGAGACAGAGTAGGTAAGAAGGCTAAGGTTAAAGAACTGGTAAAATAATCGGATACGGTATGAGGGGCAGCCGCTGTGGTGGTTGTCCCTTTTTGCTTAATTATAGGAACCTCCGGCCCGGCAGGGACAGGTGACTCCAGTCTTTTTTATCTGCACCCCAGGGAAGTTGTCCGCTTGCCAGTTTTGTGTATTTCGTGATAAAATGAATCAGTCGTCCGGTACACAGGAATTTTAACTGCAGAATGTGGGAAATTACAAATGAGAAGGTCAAAGGGATTAAGCTTTTACAGAAGAAGGAAAAAAATAAGCACAGCCATACTTCATGAGATCCTCAGCTACGTGCTGGGCATTGCAATCGCTGCTTTTCTGGCATTTGTTATTGTTTATTTCGTGGGAATACGGACCAGCGTTATCGGGGTCTCTATGGAGCCTGCCCTTTACAACGGACAGGAAATCCTGATCAACCGGTTTATCTATAAGCTGTCTAACCCGAAGGCAGGGGATGTGGTGGTATTCCTGCCTAACGGAAACCAGAATACGCATTACTATGTAAAGCGTGTGGTGGCCGTCCCCGGGGAAACCGTTCAGATAATTGAAGGGATCCTGTATGTGAACAGGAAGGCGGTGGGAGATGATATGTATGATCTCATAGCGGATGCGGGAATTGCGGAGCATGAAATAAAGCTGGGAAATGATGAATATTTTGTTATGGGCGATAACTGCAACAGCAGCGAGGACAGCCGGTCAGGAAACATAGGAGCGGTTGCCAGGGATGATATCGTGGGGAAAGCCTGGTTTAAGATGAGTGAGGGAAGCAGTACTATGGGTCCCATAAAATAAAGCGCGGCTTAAGGCCGCATGCCTGCCGGTGCGGGCAGATAGGAGTGTAACATGAATTACCAATGGTATCCTGGGCATATGACGAAAGCAAGACGTGCTATGCAGGAAGATATCAAACTGATCGATCTGATTATAGAGCTGGTGGATGCCCGGATTCCCCAAAGCAGCAGAAACCCGGATATCGATGATCTGGGGAAGAACAAAGCCAGGCTGGTTCTACTGAACAAATCCGACTTGGCGGATCCGGTATGCAACCGCGCATGGACGGCCTGGTTTCAGGAGCAGGGAATCAAGGCGCTGGAAATCAATGCACAAAGCGGTCAGGGTATGAAAGCTATCCAGGGAGCCGTGCAGGAGGTGTGCAGGGAGAAGATAGAACGGGACAGGAGACGGGGGATACTGAACCGTCCGGTACGTGCGATGGTTGCCGGAATTCCCAATGTGGGGAAGTCTACCTTTATTAATTCTTTTGCCGGGAAGGCGTGTACGAAAACGGGCAATAAGCCCGGTGTAACCAAAGGAAAACAGTGGATCAGGCTGAATAAGGGACTGGAGCTTCTGGATACTCCCGGAATTCTCTGGCCGAAATTTGAAGACCAGTGCGTTGGCATGAAACTGGCATTTATAGGCTCCATGAACGATGAAATCATCATTATGGATGAACTGGCCATCGACCTGATAACCTTTCTGCAGGAATGGTATGCTTCTCTTCTGAAAGGCAGATACGGTCTTGCTGGAGGGGAAACGCCGGTACAGGTGCTGGAGGCGGTAGCTGAAAGGCGCAAGTGTTACAAAAAGGGCGGCGAACCGGATCTTAGCAGAGCGGCCCAGTTGGTAACCGATGATTTCAGAAGCGGCAGATTAGGGAGGATTTCCCTGGAAAGGCCGTAATCAAACAGATTGGAGCATAATGAAATGAAACATGTGGTGAAGGAAATTATCAGTACAATACTTTACATCCTGGTGGTGCTGCTGGGTACCTACCTGCTGATTACCTTTGTGGGGCAGAGGACTTCCGTGAGCGGCAGTTCCATGGAACCTACCTTAAGCAATAATGATCAATTGATACTGGATAAAATATCCTACCGCTTTTCAGAACCGCAGCGATTTGATATTATCGTTTTTCCCTTCCAATATGCGGAGAATACTTTTTATGTGAAGCGTATTATCGGGCTTCCGGGAGAAACGGTGCAGATTGATTTACAGGGTAATATTTATATTAACGGCACGATACTGGAAGAGGATTACGGAAAAGAAACCATTCATTTTGCAGGATTGGCAACGGAACCGATAACCCTGGGGGATGATGAGTATTTTGTTATGGGGGATAACCGGAACAACAGCTCGGACAGCAGGGATCCCAGTGTGGGAAATATCCGCCGCCACAATATTATCGGAAAGGCATGGGTCCGGATTTGGCCGCTGAACAAATTCGGCGTGCTGAAGCATCAATAACCAAAAAGCAGGTGTGGAAAATGAAAATACAGGAGATAAAAGAGCAATTCAAAAACTGCCCCACAGACCTACTGCCGCAGCTTATAGAAACCTATGGACATGATGAACGAAGCGGTATCAGGGCAGAAATAGCGAGGGCAGTAAAGCGCCTGGAAGCTGTGGAAAAAGAAAAAGAACGTATGTTCACAATGCTCCGTTTTGAAAGAGAATATGCATATGCGGGATATCTATGCGGCATAGATGAGGTGGGAAGAGGCCCGCTGGCAGGTCCTGTGGTGGCAGGAGCGGTCATTCTGCCAAAGGACTGCAGTATCCTTTATCTGAATGATTCCAAGCAGCTGAGCGCCCAAAAAAGGGAAGCGCTTTATGAGGTTATAATGAAAGAAGCGGTGGCGGCAGGAATTGGCTGTGCTTCGCCGGAAAGAATCGACGAAATCAATATTCTGCAGGCGACCTATGAAGCGATGAGGGAGGCCGTCGGCCGCCTGTCTGTACAGCCGGATCTCCTTCTCAATGATGCGGTTACCATCCCCGGAATCAGGTGCCGCCAGGTGCCTATTATCAAAGGAGATGCCAAAAGTGCATCCATAGCTGCCGCAAGCATTATTGCCAAGGTGACAAGGGACAGGATGATGGTGCAGTATGACAGCATTTTTCCCGGGTATGGGTTTGAAGCCAATAAAGGATATGGTTCGGCAGCTCATATTGATGCTTTGAAGAGACTGGGGCCTACTCCTATCCACAGAAGAAGTTTTATTAAAAATTTTATGGAAAGTGCCGATGAATAAAAGAGAGTTAGGGGAAGCCTATGAAGAGGCCGTCTGCCTGTATCTCCGGAAAAAAGGGGTACGAATAACCGAAAGAAATTTCCGGTGCCGTCAGGGAGAAGTGGATCTGATTGGCCGGGATGGGGATTTTCTTGTTTTTTTTGAAGTTAAATACAGAAAAAACAAGACACTGGGTTATCCGGAAGAAGCGGTTGGATACGCAAAACAA
This sequence comes from Lachnospiraceae bacterium, assembly GCA_022845955.1. Classification (GTDB taxonomy): domain Bacteria; phylum Bacillota; class Clostridia; order Lachnospirales; family Lachnospiraceae; genus Eisenbergiella. The sequence goes on along the minus strand of AP025576.1, from coordinate 3,780,022 downwards.
AAGAAAATATGCAAGGTGGCGGATTATTATCTTTACCAAAAAAGACTGGGGGGAAGCATTCCGGTACGGTTTGACGTGGTTGCAATATGTGGAGAAAGCGTAAACTGGTATCAGAATGCTTTTGACTATATAGGAGGCTGCTGACCGGACAATGCAGTCAGGTCTGTGTGTTGTCCGAACCGTTATGCTGACAGAAAGGAAAGGATTGCATGGAAAAGTTAACGGAGATTAAGCGAAAAGATCCTGCCCGGCCGGTTATGCGACAGAGGGCGATAAACGGAGCACAATACCTGACTTTCCCGGCTATAGAAAAAACAGGGGTGGTAAGACATCTGATGAGTACCAGGCTGGGAGGCGTCAGCGAGGGCGATCTATGGTCCATGAATGTAAGCTTCAGCCGTGGGGATAAACCAGAAAATGTAAATGAAAATTTTTGCCGGATAGCCGGGGCGCTTGGATGCAGTACCGGGGATTTTGTTTTTTCCGACCAGACGCATACCACGAATATCCGCCATGTGACAGCCGCGGATAAAGGAAAAGGGATTCTTCGGCCCAGAGATTATGCCGATGTGGACGGATTGATTACGGAGGAACCAGGTATTGTTCTATCCACCTTCTATGCCGATTGTGTTCCGCTGCTGTTTGTGGATCCGGTAAAGAAGGCCATCGGATTATCGCATTCCGGGTGGAAAGGCACAGCAGGAGGAATGGGGAGAAAGACGGTGGAGGCCATGGAGAAGGCCTTCGGCTCCCGGCCGGAGGACATCCTTGCGGGCATCGGCCCGTCAATCTGTCAGGATTGCTATGAGGTGAGCCAGGATGTGGCGGAAGCCTTCCGCATTCTTTTTTCCCGGGAAGAAATGAAGCGGGTAAAGAGCATAAAAGAAGAACAGATTCTGCTGGATAAGAAAAACGGAAAATACCAGCTGGACTTATGGAAGGCAAATGAAGCGGTCTGTTTATCTGCTGGTATCCGGCCGGAACATATCAGTGTAACGGATATCTGCACCTGCTGCAACCCGGCGTATCTTTTTTCCCATCGCGCCAGCAACGGTAAAAGAGGGAATTTGGGAATGTTTGTTGTTTTAAATTGAAGGAGCAAAAAGGATGGCAAAAACAGAATTGGCAGTAGCTGAGTTGATATGGAATATTATTGCAAGAAAAACCGGAAATGTGGGAAAAGTGGATTTTTTCCCGCAGAAGCCGGCTTTTCCTTTTGGCGCCGGCTTTGGGAAGCAGGAGGAAGAGGAACAGCCCCTGGAACGGGCCGTTCCTGAGAGCCAGGGAGTATCTTCGGCACATCTGGCTGCTTTCCTGAAAGAATTGGCGCTTCATGAAAACGTGGATATTCACCAGGTTATGGTGGTGAGAAACGGCAGAGTCATCTGTGAATGCGGATTTGAGCCGTATCAGCCCGGCCTGTGGCATGCCAGTTATTCCATGTGCAAAAGCATTACCGGCATGGCAGTGGGTATGCTCATTCAGGAAGGGCGCCTCAGGCTGCAGGATAAGGTAATTGATCTCTTCGGAAGCAGGAAAAACCTGTTTAATATATTCCGGCTGAAGGATATTACGGTGGAACATCTGCTGACAATGACAAGCTGTGTCAGCTTTAATGAAACCGGGATCGTATCCGGGAACGACTGGGTAAGAGGGTATCTGGAATCGGGACTGGTAGGTATTGCGGGAAAAAACTTTGAATATAACAGTATGAACTCTTATATGCTGTCTGCTATTATTACGGAAATAACCGGAGAAACGCTGATGGAATATCTGCGTCCCCGCCTGTGGGAGCCTATGGGGATCCGCAGGATTTTCTGGGAAACCTGTCCGAAGGGAATAACCAAAGGCGGCTGGGGGCTTTTCCTGTGCCCGGAAGATGCGGCAAAGCTGGGTATGCTTTATCTGCAGCACGGAAACTGGAAAGGAAAACAGCTGGTGCCGCAGGATTGGGTGGAAGCATCCTGCAAAAGACATACGGACACGCCTTCCGTCATGAGTAATTACGGCTATGGCTACCAGATGTGGATGGGAGGCAGGGAAGGTTCCTTTAATTATAATGGCATGCTGGGCCAGGATGTGCTGGCATATCCGGATCTGAATATGGTGGTGGTAACCAATGCAGGGAGTAAGGAGCTTTTCCAGAACTGTGTGCTTCTGGGAATTGTGAAAAAATATTTTGAGGAAGGCTTTGAGCCGCCGGCAGTGCTGCCGGAAGATCTGCGGGGGCAGATCATGCTGCAGCACGTCATTGAAGAGCTGGAAGGACGCCGTACCGGCCTTCCGGTCATTGAAAAAGGCGGATGGGAGAAACGGAAAGCTGTTTATGTCAGAAGTACCCTGAGACAGAACCGGATCCGTTTCCTGAACGGCAGGATATACGAGATGAATGAGCGTCAGGTGGGGCTGATGCCTCTTTTGATGCAGGTTTTCCACAATAATTTTACCGATGGAATCCGGAAAATAGGCTTCATGGCATCGGGAAACCGCTTGTTTATTCATTTGTATGAGGGAGAAGAGCGGATTTCCCTGGAAATTGGTTTTGTGAAAGCGGTGGCTGCCAATGTATCCTTTCACGGGGAAATTTACCGGATTGGGACAAAAGGAGAATTTTCCACGGATGAAGACGGAAGGATGGTTTTAAAAATTGATTTCGCTTTCCTGGAAGAAGCGTGCCGGCGTAAGGTAAAGCTGTATTTTAACGAGGATTCCCTGGAGGCGCACTGGGATGAAACTCCCGGGAAAGAGGTAATCATGGAAGGGCTTGACTCTTTTACGGACCTGGGAGGGAAAATGGGATTCCTGATGAATACGATTAAGGAAAGCGGCGGTATAGACGTATTTCATTTACTTGTGGAACGAACGGTACAGCCGGTGTGCACAGGTATGGAAATAAAGCCGGAGGATAAGGCGGCGGGAGAAATCCGGCCTTATATATAAAACAAAGGGAGGATCTTTATGAAGAAAAAAGCAATTATCTGCAGTATTCTTACGGTTTTGTGCATCGTGGCAACGGTATTCCTGCGTTTTGCCATGGATGACACCAATCCCGAATACACGGAAGTCAAGGCGGCCGTTGTGAGTTCGGAAGATGTTGTGAGGAGGGTATTTGGCAAACGGCAGACCCATTATGAGGTCATTGTCAAATATGAAGGGAAGGAATACGAACTGCAGAATACACACGGCAGTGCCGCGTATATGCCGGGACGTGAGGTGACTGCGCTTCTGCATGACGGCAAATTGTATGCCAATATAGAAGGGATAACCAGTACCACGCCGGTAGCGATGGTCTATTTTGCTTTTCTGTTCGGTTCGTTTGCCATGCTTGTTATATCGGTGACATTCATAAGCAAAGCACGGGCGGAAGGCAAACAGTAAATAAGCGGATAGCAATCGTGAAAAAACGGTTTTGGGCAGAGAAGATGCTCCGGAACCGTTTTTTTGTCGTACCTGAATTTCCGAAAAGTTATTTGATGAATCGTAAAGAATCGGGCTGTCGGTGAAGAATTTCGCTTTACAGTCCCTCCAGCTATCATCACTTTTTAATGTATCACAATCCGATTTTTAAATATATAAACATATGATATAAATGTTTGCTTATATATAGACAAAACATAAAATATGAGGTATAATATCCATGTTATATAATGATGTAAATAAATCCTGTAAGAGTTTACAACATTCAAAAGTTATAAATTCGAGATTCCAAAGTAGGCGTTATAAGACTTAAAGTACCAAAAGAAGGATAGAAAAAGGAGGAACAGCACGATGGCATATGAAACATTAGAATGCAGGGATGAGGTTTTTAACAGCGCCTCCCCGGAGGAATTGAAGCAGGGCTTCCGGGAGACACAAACCCGGGTGCAATGTCTGATCTGCGGGGAGATTTATGATAAAGGAGAGGTTTTTCCAAAAGACGGAAAATATTTTGAAGCCCGTAAGCGGATGCAGATCCACTTACAGGAAGAGCATGGATCCATGCTGCATTTCCTGATTCATTCCGGGTTAACAGGGATATCGGAAATCCAGCAGTCCGTCCTGGCGTCTATGGCGGAGGGCCTGAGCGATAAAGAAACGGCGGACAGGCAGAAGATTTCTCCTTCCACAGTAAGGAACCATCGCTTTAAGCTGCGGGAAAAGGAGCGGCAGGCAAGGGCCTTTCTGGCAATGATGGATCTGCTTAAGGAAACCGGGGAAAAGACGGAAAAGCAGCCCGGAGAGAAGCTGTGTGAGCCGCACAGAACGGCGGCGATGGTTGACGACAGATACATTGTGACAGAGGAAGAGAAAATGCAGATTCTGCAAACCTTTTTTGAAGAAAACGGTCATCTGAAGGAAATACCCGCCAGGGAAAAAAGAAAATTAGTGGTTCTCCGTAAAATTGCGGATAATTTTAAGCCGGGAAGCAGCTACACAGAGGTGGAGATTAACAGGATCTTAAAACGGATTCATAATGATTTTCCCTATATCAGAAGGCTGATGATAGAATACGGCTTTCTGGAACGCACCAAGGATGGTTCCAGGTATTGGCTGAAGGAATAGAAACGGTTATCCCCGCATCAGTTCCTTCATTGCTACCTTCAGCCCTTTTACTGTGAGGGGATACATGGGAAACAGTTCCTTGACAGCGGTTTCCGATTCCCGCCAGGGAGCGTTTCCCTGGGCCATCTTGGGGTTCAGCCAGACACTTTTTTTAAAGTGTTCTTTCAGCAGCTGCATCCATGCGAAGCCGGCCAGGCCGTCGTTGGAGCCGCGGTAATTCCCATTAAGGGAAAAAAGCTCTTCCGGGGCCATGGCGGCATCCCCTACGATAACTACCTTTGTGTCACTTTTTAAATTGCGCAGCAGCCATTCCGTGTCCGTCCAGTCGCCATATTCACAGGCCGGTGTATGATACAGCTTTCCGTAGATACAATTGTGAAAATAATAAAACCGGGTCTCCTTAAAGTGATTGGATTTGCTTACGGCCTGGAATAGTTCATTCATCAGGCTGGAATAAGGAAGCATGGTTCCTCCGGAGTCCATGAGCAGCATCAGCTTTATGCCATTCTGGCGCGGCGCTTCCATGACGATTTGGAGAAAGCCCCCGTTTCCGCAGGTCTTATCAATAGTTCCATTCAGGTCCAGCTGGGTGTGGGGCAGCTCAGAACGGGAAGAATATTGCCGTAATCGGCGGAGTGCCTGCTGGAACTGGCGGTTGTCTATGATGCGATCATCCCTGAAATCTTTGTACTTTCGTTCGCCCATCACGGCGAACGCGGACTGGTGGCCGCTTTGGCCTCCAACACGGATTCCGTCTGTGGGAGCGCCTGTATTTCCGAAGGGGGAGCTGCCCATAGTCCCTATCCAGTGGTTTCCCCCATTATGTTCCCCATTCTGTTCTTCCAACCGTTTCTTCAGAAGTTCTTCCGTTTCTTCCCCGTTTCTTTTGCTCTCCGTGTTTTCCGGCTCTTTTTCGAAAGCTGTTTTCCCCGTTTCTTTCCATTGAAGGAGCAGCGCGTTCATTTCCGGCTTATCCAGCCATTCCAGCAGGCGGCCGGTCAAAAGGCTGTCATGGCGAATACCCTTGAAATATTCCTCAAACGCCAAATCAAATTTATCGTAATCAGTCTCTCTTTTTACCAGGAGCATACGGGAAAGAGAGTAGAAGGAGGAGAGGCTGCTGCGGCACAGCCCCTTTTCCAACGCGTCCTGGACAGAGAGCCATTCTCCTGGTGTGACAGGGACGCCGCTGTTTCTGAGAATGATAAAAAAAGCTTCAAACATGAGTACTCTCCTTACAAATAACGGTGTTTTTTTACCGCTTCCATATCTTCCTCTTTTTTTAAGAGGATTCCCGGATACGGAAATGCTTCTGCAACTTTCTCCGGCGGAATACCTCCCAGGGAAAGTGCGTTGACCCAGTCAATCAATTCGGAGGTGCCCGGTTTTTTTCGTATGCTGCGGAGTGAACGGATTTCTTCAAAGACGGCGATGGCAGCCTCTAAAAGCCGGTCTTCCACGGAAGGAAAATGAACTTTGACTATTTCGGTCAATAGATCCTTGTCCGGAAAATCGATATAATGGAACAGGCATCGGCGTAAAAAGGCATCCGGAAGCTCTTTCTCCGCATTGGAGGTAATGATAACCACAGGCCGCCTGGCGGCTTTTATGGTAACGCCGGTTTCCGGGATATAGAATTCCATGCGATCCAGCTCCCAAAGCAGATCATTGGGGAATTCCAGATCCGCCTTGTCGATTTCATCAATAAGCAGAACCGGCTGGCTGTCCCGGGAAAAAGCCTCGCCCAGCTTACCCAGACGGATGTAGCGTGCGATATCATTGACGCCATCTGCCCCGAACTGGCTGTCATAAAGCCTTTTGACCGTATCATACGTATACAGGCCGTCTTGGGCTTTGGTGGTGGATTTGATATTCCAGATAATCAGTTCTTTTTCCAGTGCTTCGGCGGCGGCCTGGGCGAGCATGGTTTTGCCTGTGCCGGGTTCTCCCTTGATGAGAAGAGGTTTACCAAGGGCTACGGCTATATTTACACTGTCTGTCAGTCGCTGGTCCGCTATATAGGTTCCGGTGGAATGAAATGTATTTTGCATGATGGTTTTCCTTTCTTTCTGGCTGCCTGGCAGGCGTCCCTTTCAGGAAGCCGCATTTCTATGGTAAGGGAAAACGGAAGGAATTGCAAGATGGATACGTACAGAGGGTGTAGATAAAAAAGTTTGGCGTCGCCCGTCCCCGCTTCCCTGTGCGCCCCGCTGTCCTGCAAGGATTCCTGGAAGGGGCGTTATAAGCACGCCGGTCCTTTGGCTGCGTCCTTTGCAGCCTTAGTACCGCTGCGTGATTATCCGAGCGGAAGCGTCCCCTGGAAGGAACCTTGCAGGACAGCGGGGCGCACAGGGAAGCGGGGACGGGCGACGCCAAACTTTTTTATCTGCACCCACGTACAGATGAGAAATATTTTTAAGAAAAACTTAACAATAATCCTTTCGCAAATTAATTCTTTTATGGTTTAATAAAATCGTAGTTACCGTAGCTGAATATGTGGTATACTGATGAAAAAAGGCAGGGCATGGCGGCGCGGAGGACAGATATACCGCGGGATGCTTTGCAGAAGGAGTGACAGAAGATGACGAATATTCTGGTATGCGATGATGACAGAGAGATAGTGGAAGCCATTGAGATATATCTGGCGCAGGAGGGATACCATGTCATTAAAGCCTATGACGGCGAGCAGGCGATCCGGGCGCTCAAGGCCAATGAGGTCCATCTGCTTATTATTGACGTGATGATGCCGAGACTGGATGGGATCCATGCCACATTGAAAATAAGGGAATACAGCAGTATTCCCATTATCATACTTTCCGCCAAATCGGAGGATGCGGATAAAATACTGGGACTGAATATCGGGGCGGACGATTATGTGACCAAGCCCTTTAATCCCCTGGAGCTGGTGGCGCGGGTTAAATCCCATCTGCGCAGATATACCCAATTGGGGAACCTGAATTCGGAAAATAATGCGATTTTCCGAGCAGGAGGCCTGGTAATCAATGATGAAACAAAGGAAGTGACCGTGGATGATGAACCGGTTAAGCTCACACCCATCGAATATAATATCCTTCTGCTTCTGGTAAAGAACCAGGGAAGGGTTTTTTCCATTGATCAGATTTACGAAAGTATATGGGAGGAGGAAGCTATCGGAGCGGATAACACGGTGGCGGTTCATATCCGCCATATCAGGGAAAAAATTGAAATCAACCCCAAGGAACCCCGGTACCTGAAAGTGGTATGGGGGGTAGGGTATAAGATTGAAAAGCAGTAAGGACAGGAATAACGGCAGTACCGGGAGGACAGTTATGAAGAAGTCAAATGTTTGCGGGAGAGGAAAGCGGGTATTTCTTCTGTTTACAAAAAGAATATTATCAGCGGCGGCGGTGGGCTGTGTAATCGCTATTATATCCAATTCTTTCATAACCGTGGAAGGAACCAACGGAAAGAGCCGTTACTTCATATCCCCTTTTTCCCAAAAGGAGTTATTTGAGGATTCCGAGGTCTTTGATGATATTCTACGGAAGGACGTACAGGATATTACCAGAATGTCCGTTATCAAAAGCCAGCTGGAAACCAACGGGGAATATGAAGGAAAAAAGGAGATTGATATCACCGCCTATGTAAACAGGACCAGCATGCTTTCCGAATCGGATGTTACGGCGGTGTACTATCTGGATGACCTGATAAAGTGGGGGAATTACGGATTCAATTACGAAACGGTTTACGGGACGGAAAACGATTTTGCCATATATTTCGGCTTGGGGAGAAGCGATACGGAAATGGAGATCCCTTCCGATTTGAATGTCGGGGATTTCAGCCTTCAGTCAGATCTCACCAAGCAGGCCATTAAATATTCCAACCAGGCGGCAGAGTCGGATTCCTTAAGCCTGCGGATGATCGCCGAACTGCCCGACAGCCTGGAGGGGTATATGGAAAGGGCATCTGAAAAAGGGGAGATGACCGTGGATACAGAGGATGTGATCGCTCTGGACATTCTGGTGCCGCGTTATTACTCCGCAGATGGGCTGGATCTGGCGGACTATGCTTCCGATATTGACGAATATCTGGTGCTGCGCGCGAATCTGGTGGAGGCCTGTAACCAGCTGTATCATAATTTCACAGAATACAGCAGCTTTAAGAAGTTCTACGGAGAAGACAAGACGAATATCCGGTACTGCTATCAGATGACGGTGGACGGAGAAGCCCGTTACTTCACCAATGTTTCCCAGAATTTTGAGGGTAAGAGCGAGAAGGAAATTACGGAGGAATTCGGCGGATACGGCAGATATTTGTATTATAACCCGGATCGGGTGGAAATCAAGACGAATACCCAGATGACGACGGAGGATATGCGCGGGATCCTCAGCACCTATGAATATGTGTTTGCGGAAAATTCGAGGGTCTGGATCGGTGTGGATACTTCTTATGGGGTAAATGACAGCATGGCGCAGGCCAGGAATGCGTTTGTCAGTTTTATGCCCTATTACTGGCAGACTGCCGTGGTGGGGATACTGGCGCTGGTTATGTCCCTGTGGCTTCTTGGCGTCCTTACCGTCTATGAAGGCCGGAAGGAGGCGGAGAACGAGGACGGTTATGTGGTGGAACTCAAAAAAGGCGATCGTTTCCCTACGGAAATTTTCTTGGTTCTGGGGATTTCCGTTACTGCCGGATATTGTGTGCTGTGTGCCACTGCCTATGAAATTGCCTTCGGCTATACGCTGGAAGGAGGCGTAAGCCCGTTTATGATGACTGCTGGAGGGGTTCTGGCGGCATTCCTGTTGGACTGGGTGGCCACTTCCTTTTATCTGGGGCTGGTACGCCGCCTGAAGGTACACCGGTTCTGGAGGGACTCCCTTCTGTGGCAGCTGGGGCGCATTATCAGAAGGCTGTTTTTCCGCCTCTATGATAACAGCCATATTGTGAGCCGGATATTGATACCGTTTCTGCTCATAGCTGCGATGAACCTTCTTTTCGGCATGCTTGGCGTGCTGGGGATCCTGGCTGCGGGGGTTATCGATGTATGCGTGGCCGTGCTTCTGTATCAGGAACGCAAGGATCTGCAGAGAATTGTGGAAGGGACGCTGACAATCGGAGAAGGGGATTTCGGTTTCAAGATAGATGACAGCAGGATGCATGGGGAAAATAAGGTTCTGGCCGAGGCGGTAAACAGTATCGGCGACGGCATCCAGGAAGCGGTTGCTACCAGTATGAAGGATGAAAGGCTGAAGGCCGATCTGATTACCAATGTTTCCCATGATATTAAGACCCCTCTGACCTCTATCATTAATTTTGTCAATCTGCTGAAACGGGAGGATATCCGGGATGAGAAAATCAAGGGATATATCCAGGTGCTGGACAGTAAATCACAGAGGCTGAAGCAGCTGACCGATGATTTGGTGGAGGCCTCCAAAATATCCTCCGGGAACATATCCCTGCAGATGGAAAAGATTAATTTTGTGGAACTGATCAACCAGACCATAGGAGAGTTCTCTGAAAAAATGAACGAGAAATGCCTGACTATGGTGGCCGCCATGCCGGAAAAACCGGTTTATATTGAAGCAGACAGCAGGAGAATCTGGCGTGTGGCGGAGAATCTGTTCGGTAATGTGTGCAAATATGCCCTGGAGGGTACCCGCGTTTATTTGGATTTGACAGTGAAGGAAAAGGAAGGGAAAAAGACCGCTTATTTTTCTATGAAAAATATTTCGGCACAGTCCCTGAATATCAGCGCCGACGAGCTGACAGAACGCTTTATAAGGGGCGATGTGTCCAGAAGTACGGAAGGCAGCGGCCTGGGCTTATCCATAGCAAGGAATCTGACGGAGCTGCAGAACGGTAAATTTGATATTTATCTGGATGGTGATTTATTTAAGGTGATTCTGGCTTTTCCCTGCATGGAAGAGAAGGCAGTCCCGGAGCAGGGACCTGCTTCAGAAACAGAAAAAATGACAAAGCAAAATACCCCGCGGGAATAAGTGAAGGCAGAGCAGAATGCTGCAGACAAAATCCGGCATGAGAGAGTAAAAAAACGGGCACAGGATATGGCGATACCTATCCTGTGCCCGTTCGCGATCATTCAAACAATTAATTAAATATGATATTCTTCCCGGTTGTTGTATCTTGCCAGGATTTCATTAATTTTTTCCGTCGGAGTCATGACATGTGACATGGAAATATCATGGTTCATAAAATCGATGATAGAAGCCAGGAATTTGCTCATATCCGCTTCCGTATAGTAAGGCCTGGTATAGATTTCAGGCGGCTGGTAGGTGAGATTGGTAGTAATTACCCGGTCGAACCAGCAATTTTCATAAGCTTTGTCAAAGGATTCCAGGCCGTTTGTAAACAGACCGAAGGTACAGCAGATAAATACACGTTTGGCATTCATTTCCTTCAGCTGCCGGGCCGTATCCAGTATGCTTTCTCCGGTGGATATCATATCGTCGATGATGATAACGTCCTTGCCGTCAACATTGTCGCCAAGAAATTCATGGGCGACAATCGGGTTCTTCCCGTTTACGATAGTGGAGTAATCCCGGCGCTTGTAAAACATGCCGGTATTAACGCCGAGTACGTTGCCGAAATATACAGCCCGATCCAGTGCCCCTTCATCCGGGCTGATGACGATGGTATGCTCCTGATCGATGATAAGGTCATCCTCTGTGTCAAGCAGGGCACGCATAAACTGATAGGGCGGTGTAAAATTGTCAAAGCCGTTCAAAGGCGTGGCGTTCTGCACTCTGGGATCGTGAGCGTCAAAGGTTATGAAATTATTGACGCCCATATCGGCCAGCTCTGTGAGCATATAAGCACAGTCCAGGGATTCCCGGCTGGTCCTTTTATGCTGCCGGCCTTCATAAAGGTAAGGCATTACCACATTGATACGGTGGGCCTTCCCGGCAGCGGAAGCGATCATTCTCTTCAGATCCTGGTAATTATCATCCGGAGAACGGTGATTCGTATATCCGTTGATGGAATAGGTCAGACTATGGTTACATACATCTACTATAATGAAAAGATCCTTGCCCCGGACGGATTCCCTTACAATTCCTTTCCCTTCACCGCTTCCGAAACGGAGATTGGAGGCATCCACAAGGTAGCTGTCCTCGATATATCCCCGGAAAGCGGGATCGTCATGTTTTGTATTTTTCATATTTTTCCGGAATTCAACAAGATAATTGTTGACACGTTTCCCTATGGCGGAGGCGGATTCCATGGCCAGGACCTTTAGCGGGGCTACGGGAAGCGCATTTTCCAGTTCGCGTACGTTTGGCATTTTTTTCTCCTGTCTGTCTGCCGGCAGCAGACCTTTTTTCTTGAACAACGGAGGACTCACAGAACAGGTCATCTGTTGTTTTTACCGCGAATCAGTTACTTTGGCAACGACTGCGTTTGTATGGCTTTAAAATAACATAGCTAACTTATTTTATAACATTATGCTAGTGACACGTCAAGAAAATTCTAGTAGAATAAAAGATGGATGGTTACAGTTCCCGGCCCCTTGTACCGCTGCCCTGTGGTTTTACCTGTCCGCTTTCCCCTCCCGGTTTTCCCCGGGAACGGCGGTGCTGCAAGGTTCCTTCCGGGGTCCGTTTTCGCTCGGCTAAAAACGCAGCAGTACAAGGGGCCGGAAACTGTAACATAATTGAAAGTAACCGTATCGCGGGCAGGCCTGGGATATGCAGGAGGGATAAACATGAAAAGAAAAGGCCATTTGATTCAGGCGGTTCAGAAAGACGGCATTGCCTGTGAAATGGGGATAGAACCGGGAGACAGGCTTCTGGAAATCAACGGGGAAGCAGTTGAGGATGTTTTTGACTATCAATATATGATCGAAGAGGAATATGTTGAGGTGCTGGTGGAGAAGCCTTCCGGAGAGGAATGGCTTTTGGAAATAGATAAGGATTATGAGGAGGATTTGGGCGTTACGTTTGAGAACGGACTGATGGACGAATACCGCTCCTGCAGCAATAAATGTATTTTCTGCTTTATTGACCAGATGCCGGAGGGAATGCGGGAAACTTTGTATTTTAAGGATGATGATTCCCGGCTTTCCTTTCTTCAGGGAAATTATGTGACGCTTACCAATATGTCTGAGAGGGATGTGGAACGGATTATAAAATATCATCTTTCGCCTATTAATATATCCTTCCAGACGACTAATCCCGAACTGCGGTGCCGGATGCTTCATAACCGGTTTGCGGGGGAGGCGCTGAAAAAGGTGGATCGTTTTTATGAAGCCGGCATCCGGATGAACGGGCAGATTGTCCTTTGCAGAGGAATTAATGACGGGGAAGAATTGGAACGTTCCATCCGTGATCTGACAAAATATCTCCCCCATCTGCAGAGCGTCTCCGTTGTTCCTGTGGGGCTGTCCAGATTCAGGGAAGGACTGGAGCCTCTGGAACCGTTTACCCCGGAGGATGCAAGGCATGTCCTGGAGCAGATCCGCCGATGGCAGAATACACTGTTTCCGGAATATGGCCTTCATTTTGTACATGCCAGCGACGAATGGTATATCCTGGCCGGGGAAGAGATGCCGCCGGAGGAAAGCTATGACGGCTATCTTCAGCTGGAAAACGGCGTAGGTATGATACGATTGATGCTGGAGGAGTTTGAGGATGCCCTGCGCAGGCTGGAAGAACCGGGAGCGCTGGACGACAGGATTCTGGAAGGGGAATATTCCTCGGTGACAGGAAAGATTGCCTATCCTTATATACGCAAAATGGCGGATCGCCTTATGGAACGGTTCCCGGGAATATCGATCCGGGTATATCCTGTGAGAAATGATTTTTTCGGGGAGCGGATTACGGTGACAGGACTGCTCACAGGACAGGATATTATCGCGCAGTTAAAGGAGAAGGAATTAGGGGAAATCCTGTATCTGCCGGAGAATATATTAAGGAGCGGGGAGCAGGTTCTGCTGGATGATATTACGGTTCAGGAGCTGTCGGGGGCTTTACAAGTGAAGACAGATATTGTAAAATCAAGCGGATATGATTTTGTTAACGCATTTATAAGAAGAAAGGGTAACAGCCCAGACTAACGGTTCCGGCTTGTCTGAACTGTTACAAGAAAGTAAAAGCGCCGTACTGCGGCGCCGGAACCGTATACGGATACGGTATCCGCCGCCGTTTGGCGGCAGAATGGATGGAAAAATATATGAGTGATTCAATAAGGAAACCAATCGTAGCGGTGGTGGGAAGGCCTAATGTGGGAAAATCCACCCTTTTTAACGCTTTGGCGGGAGAAATGATTTCAATTGTTAAGGATTCGCCGGGTATCACCAGGGATCGTATTTATGCGGATGTCACATGGCTGGACCGTACCTTTACCATGATAGATACCGGAGGTATTGAGCCTGACAGCAGCGATGTTATCCTGTCCCAGATGAGGGAGCAGGCCCAGATTGCCATAGATACCGCAGACGTAATCCTTTTTATGGTGGATGTAAGGCAGGGACTGGTGGATGCGGATTCCAAAGTAGCGGATATGCTGCGGCGTTCCCATAAACCGGTGGTACTGGTGGTAAATAAGGTGGACAGCTTTGATAAATTCATGGCGGATGTCTATGAATTCTATAATCTGGGGATCGGGGATCCCCATCCCATTTCCGCTGCAAACCGGATGGGGCTGGGCGACATGCTGGATGAGGTTATCCGACATTTTCCTGACAGGTCTGAAGCGGAGGATGAGGACGACAGGCCCAGGATCGCTATTGTTGGAAAACCCAATGTTGGAAAATCCTCCATTATTAACCGGCTAATCGGAGAAAACCGGGTGATCGTATCCGATATCGCGGGAACGACCAGAGACGCCATCGATACGGAAGTGGTTCATAACGGCAGGGAATACATCTTCATTGATACGGCGGGACTTCGCAGGAAAAATAAAATCAAAGAAGAATTGGAGCGTTATATGATCGTCCGTACCGTGGGGGCGGTGGAACGTGCCGACGTGGTGGTCCTCGTCATCGATGCCCAGGAAGGCGTTACCGAGCAGGATGCCAAGATTGCAGGAATTGCCCATGAACGGGGCAAAGGTATGATTATCGCGGTAAATAAATGGGACGCCATTGAAAAGGATGATAAAACGATCTACCGTTTCCAGGAAAAGGTGAGGAACACACTTTCCTTCATGCCTTATGCGGAGATTCTTTTCATATCGGCAATGACCGGACAGCGCCTTCCCAAGCTGTTTGAAACCATTGATGCGGTAATCGAAAACCATGCGCTGCGTGTTGCCACCGGCGTGCTCAATGAAATCATGGCCGAGGCTGTGGCGATGCAGCAGCCGCCGTCCGATAAGGGAAAGCGTCTTCGCCTCTATTATATCACCCAGGCAACGGTGAAACCGCCTACCTTTGTCATTTTCGTTAACGATAAGGAACTGATGCATTTTTCCTATACACGATATATTGAAAATAAAATAAGGGAAGCCTTTGGATTCAGAGGAACCCCCCTGAAATTCATCATCAGGGAAAGGAAGGAGAATAAATAACATGATTCGAGTAGTTTGCCTTTTGATTGGCTATGCATTTGGCCTGTTTCAGACATCATTTATCTACGGGAAAATGCATGGTATCGATATCCGTAATTACGGGAGCGGGAATGCCGGTACGACCAATGCGCTTCGTGTGCTGGGGACGAAGGCCGGGCTGATAGTATTTGCCGGCGACGTTATTAAGTGTATTCTGGCGGTGCTGCTTGCGAGGCTTCTGTTTGGAGGCAGCCATCCGGATATGAAATATCTGTATATGCTCTATGCGGGGGCGGGAGCGATTCTGGGACATAATTTTCCTTTTTATCTTCATTTCAGAGGCGGAAAAGGAATAGCGGCTACTGCCGGGCTGATCCTTTCCTTCCATCCTTATTTCATTCCGGTGGGAGTGATCCTGTTTTTCGGTGCCTTCCTTACCACTCATTTTGTTTCACTTGGCTCTCTCCTTGTTTATGCGGGATTTATGATTGAGCTGGTGGTGTTAGGCCAGCTGGGTGTTTTCGGAATGAGCCAGGCAGCCCTTATTGAACTCTACATAATCGGCGCCTGCCTCACGATGATGGCATATTGGAAGCACCGTGAAAATATCAAACGTCTGCTTCACGGGAATGAGAGGAAAACCTATTTATTTAAGAAAAAATAGATAGCAAGCAAAGTCTGGCGAACAGACGGAAGGGAACAAGAATGGCAGAAATAGGAATGATAGGGGCAGGCAGCTGGGGAACAGCCCTCACCTGGCTTCTTACAAATAACGGGCATCATGTGACGGTATGGTCGGCGCTTGGCGCGGAAATTGAAATGCTGCAGGAAAAACGGGAACAGAAGGATAAGCTTCCCGGCGTAATACTTTCGGAAGATACAATTTTTACCACGGATTTAAAGGAAGCGGCGGTTGGAAAGGAGCTTCTGGTACTTGCAGTTCCTTCTCCCTTTACCAGAAGCACGGCGGCACAGCTTAAGGATGTGGCGGCAGAGGGACAGATTATCGTCAATGTGGCAAAAGGTATCGAAGAAAATACCCTGATGACGCTTTCCCAGATCATTGAAGAGGAAGTGCCCCAGGCTGAGGTTGCCGTACTTTCCGGTCCCTCTCATGCGGAGGAAGTGGGAAAGGGGCTGCCGACGGTTATAGTGGCGGGTGCCAGGAATAAGAAAACGGCGGAATATATCCAGAATGTATTCATGAATGAAGTGTTCCGTGTGTATGCAAGCCCCGACGTGCTGGGGATCGAAATCGGTGCGGCGCTGAAGAATGTGGTGGCGCTTGCCGCCGGCATCGCCGATGGGCTTGGCTACGGGGATAATACAAAAGCGGCGCTGATTACCAGAGGTATTACGGAAATTGCCAGGCTGGGGATCCAGATGGGAGGGCATTTTGAAACCTTCTGCGGCTTATCCGGTATCGGCGATTTGATAGTAACCTGTGCAAGTATGCATTCCAGAAACCGTAGGGCCGGAATCCTCATCGGACAGGGGCTGTCGATGGAAGAAGCCATGAAAGAAGTGAAGATGGTGGTGGAAGGGGTTTATTCCGCAAAAGCTGCAATGGCTCTTGCCGGGAAATACCAGGTACAGCTGCCTATAATCGAGCAGGTGAATGAAGTGCTGTTCCAGGGAAAATCCGCGGCTCAGGCAGTGAACGACCTGATGCTCCGGGATAAAAAGATTGAGATTTCGGATGATACGATGTGGAATATGACATCTGCTGATTAACGGGGGAATGATAAAAATGCAGGATAGCAAACTTCAGGAGTTATTGGACTCTTTATCTGTGACGGAAAAAATCGGACAGCTGGTGCAGGTGCCGGGAGAGGTACTGAATACACAGGGACAGGAGCTGGGAGTCAGAGAGGATTTGGGACTCAGTGAGGAAATTGTCCGCAATGTGGGTTCCACCCTGAATGTGGTGGGGGCGGAACGGATGAAAGCGGTACAGAAGGCTTATATGGAACGCAGCCGCCATAAAATCCCGCTGCTTTTCATGGCGGATATTATTTATGGTTTCCGTACCGTGTTTCCTGTTCCTCTGGCGCTGGGCTGCTCTTTTGATCCCGGACTTCTGGAAAAACTGTGTGAAGTAACCTCGGAAGAAAGTGTGGCGGCTGGAGCCCACGTGACCTTTTCCCCCATGGTGGATCTGGTACGTGACGCGAGATGGGGGCGTTGCCTGGAATCCACAGGTGAGGATCCTTATATGAACAGCCTCTATGCGGCGGCTATGGTGAAGGGCTTCCAGAAAGGGCTGGGCTCGGATAAGCCGGCCGGTATGGCCTCCTGCGTGAAGCATTTTGCTGCCTACGGCGCACCGGAGGGCGGCAGGGATTACAATACGGTGGATATGTCCCAGCGCAGGCTCCGCCAGGAATATCTCCCCTCTTATAAGGCTGGCGTGGATGCGGGCTGTGAGATGGTTATGACCTCCTTTAACACGGTTGACGGCATTCCCTCCACCGGAAATAAGTGGCTGATGAATGACGTGCTCCGGGAAGAGTGGGGGTTTGAGGGGGTAGTCATCACCGATTATGCGGCCATAGCGGAGCTTGTGCTTCACGGGGCGGCAGAGGATCAGAAGGATGCCGCCCGCCTGGCTATGGAAGCCGGCGTGGACATTGATATGTGCACCGGCTGCTATGCCAACTATCTGGAAGAACTGATACAGGAAGGCAAAATAAATGAAAAACAGCTGGATAAAGCAGTGATGCGTATCCTGAAGCTGAAAAATAAACTGGGTTTATTTGAAGATCCTTATCGCGGTGCGGACGAAGCCGAGGAAGCGCGGCTTTTCCTCTCGGAAGGAAACCGCAGACTTGCCAGGGAAGCGGCAGTGAGAACCATGGTGCTGCTGGAAAACAAAGAGAATACCCTCCCTTTGGAAGCAGGCGGGAAAATTGCCCTGATCGGCCCTTATGCCGATAATCAGGATGCCTTGGGGATGTGGGCCATCCATGGTAAGAAAGAGGCTGTGATTACGTTGAAGACCGCTTTGGAAGAAGCCGCAGGGAAAGAAAATGTGGTGAGTGCTCCCGGCTGTGAGACGCTTCTGGAAAAGGATTACCATGATCTTCCTGCATTGAGGATGCAAATGGGCATGGAAGGCTGGAGCCGGGAAAAAAGACAGCTGGAGCTGGAGAAGGCTGCAGAACTGGCGGAAAAGGCCGATGTGGCGGTTCTTGCATTGGGAGAAGCAGTTATACAGGGCGGTGAAGGCGGAAGCCGCACCAGTTTGGAGATACCTGGCGACCAGCTGGAGCTGCTTCGCAGAGTGCGGGAAAAAGCGTCAAAGGTTATCGTGGTTCTGTTCGGCGGACGGCCCCTTGTCCTGGATGAGGTGAGCCGCTTATCCGACGCCCTCCTGGAAGTGTGGTTCCCCGGTACCGAAGGCGGCCACGGAATTGCCGATGTACTGTTCGGAAAAGACAATCCTTCCGGCAGATTGTCCATGAGCATGCCCCGCAGTGTCGGGCAGATGCCCCTGTATTATAACCATTTTAATACCGGAAGGCCCTACGACGGCGTGACCCCCAACCGTTTCTTCTCACGTTATACAGACTGCAGCAATACGCCTCTGTACCCTTTTGGCTATGGACTTTCCTACCACAAGGCGGAGTATGGCCCGCTCACCCTCAGCAGCCATATCCTGCGCAGGGAGAGCTCTCTGACTGTAAAAGCGGATATTACCAATACCGGCGATGTGCCCGGCACGGAAGCGGTGCAGCTGTATATCCGGGATGTGGCGGGCAGCGTGGTTCGGCCGGTAAAAGAGCTGAAGGGTGTGCAGCTTGTTCCCCTGAAGGCAGGGGAAACAAAGACTGTGCAATTTACCATCACAGAGGAAATGCTGCGTTTTTATGGTAAGGATATGGAATGCCGCGCAGAGGCAGGCCGGTTCCAGGTGATGGTAGCACCTCACAGCGGCTGTGAAATGCAGGCGGAATTTGTTCTGGAATAAAATTTGTGAAAAACTCCAAAAGCACTTTTCGCTTATCCGTAAAGAAGCCGAGGAAAAACTTCGGGAATATAAAACTCAGCCATAAAAAGTGATTGCAGTGAGTGTCAAATATCCCTCGCTTAAAGTATATTTTTTTGCTGGTTGAGAAATGCAAAATGTGAATAGCAGAAAGCGGAAAAGACGACCCGGGGAGGGAGTGTCTCTTCCGCTTTTTATCATCGAAAATGCTATCTGTTTATATAAATAAAGATTCTCTTAACCGTTCAGACATGCCGGAACGGTTACCGGATGGCGGCTGCAATTTCCTGTGCTACTTTGGGTTTGTTCATCGTGTAGATATGGATACCGTCCGCATGATGGGCTTTCAGATCCAGAATCTGTTTTATGGCATAATCAATGCCGGCTTTTCTCATATCTGCCGGATCATCCCCATAGGTGGCTATGATATCGGCCAGCTGTTTGGGAACGGCGGAACCGGACAGGGAAACGGTGGTTCCCAGCTGTTTCGCTGAGGTGATTGGCATGATACCCGCACATACAGGGATTTGGATTCCGGATTTTCCTGCTTTCTCCAGAAAACGATAGAAAGCATCGTTATCAAAAAACAGCTGGGTAATCAGAAATTCTGCGCCGGCCTCACATTTTTCCTTTAAATGTATAAGATCACTTTCCATATCCCCGGCCTCGTAATGCTTCTCCGGGTAGCAGGCCCCTGCGATATGCAGATCCGTATTGGTTCCCAGATAATGGATCAGATCGGAGGCATGGGAAAAATGTCTGCCCTCAAACTGCTCATCACTCATATAGGAAGGCCTGTCTCCGCGAAGTGCCAGCACATGGTTTACATGAGCCTCCCTGAGCTGGGCGGTTACCGCGTCGATATCCTCTTTCCTGGAGCCGACGCAGGTCATATGGGCCAATGCCCGGATATGAAGCTGATTCTGGATATAGGAAGCAATCTCTACGGTTTTTTTTGATTTGCTGCCGCCTGCCCCATAGGTCACACTGATAAAGTCAGGCTGAAGCCCTGCGAGGGAATCCAGTACGGAGATGGCATTTGCGAATTCATCTTCCTTTTTCGGCGGAAAAACCTCGAAGGAAAGAAGCTGTTTTTTTTCTGAAAAAAGGTCTTTTATCATTTGTTTTTCCTCATTCATTAGAATTTAACGCAGATTAGGTTTGACTCGTAACAGATAGTATCGTAACATGTTATTGAATGAAATTCAAGGTAACAGTTCAGGAAATGATTGTATGGGTTTGGACACAGGGAGGGCGGCTAAAATGGAAAGCAGCAGCTATCATGTACCATGTATTTACGGAAAAACAAGGGAGAACGGGGAAGCTGTGGTACGGGTTCCCGGCTCAAAAAGCATAACAAACAGAGCGCTCCTTCTGGCGATGCTGGCAGATGGGACGAGCATACTGACCGGGGCCTTGTTCAGCGATGATTCCCGGTATCTGCAGCAGTGTATCGCCGATTTGGGTTTTTCGGTACAGGCGGAGGAGGAAAAGGCGCTTATCCGGGTGGAGGGGTTGGGAGGATCTCTGCCTGTGAAGGAGGCTTCCGTCTATGTGGGAAGCGCCGGAACGGCCGCCCGTTTTTTAACCGCCCTGCTGGGGCTGAAAAAAGGGGTATGGCATCTGGATTCCTCCGAGCAGATGAAGCGCCGTCCCATGCTGCCTTTGCTGCAGTCACTTCAGGAGCTGGGAACACAGGTGGAGTATGGCGGCAGGGAAGGCTGCTTCCCGTTTACCCTTTATCCGGGAGAAGGAGGAAAGCAGGAAATATCCGTGGATATCGCACACAGCAGCCAGTTTCTGAGCGCACTGCTGATCGCTGCCTGCTGCGGGGAAAAAAGCCTGGATATTCGTGTGAAGGGAACCCATGGCATGGCTTATATAGATATGACCCTTCGCATGATGGAACAGTTTGGAGTTTCTGTGCAGAGGAAGGAAGCGGATTGCTTCCATATCAAGGCCGGGCAGTCTTACCGCCATCAGGACTATGCCATTGAACCGGATGTTTCTGCCGCCTGCTATTTTTATGCAATGGCCGCCCTTCTTGGAACTAAGGTGCTGGTGCCCGGCGTACATTTTACGTCTTTGCAGGGAGATATACAATTCCTTCGGATCCTGGAAAAAATGGGCTGTACACTTGGGGAAGGAGAAGAGGGAGTCTGGCTGAAGGGACCGGAAAAGGGCTGTTTACACGGAGTGGAGGCGGATATGCATGCCTGCTCGGATCAGGCGATCACGCTTGCCGCCATAGCTCCTTTTGCAGATTCTCCCGTGAAAATCAGCGGGATTGCCCATACCCGTTACCAGGAGAGCAACCGGATGGGGGCTATTGCTGCGGAGTTAGGACGGCTTGGAATCCGTTGTGAAGAAGAGGAGGACAGCCTCCTTATCATGCCCGGGAAACCGCTGCCGGGTGTGGTTGATACCTATGAAGATCACCGGATGGCAATGGGCTTTTCCCTCACAGGGCTGCGGGCTGAAGGTATCGTGATACGGGATCCGGGCTGCTGCCGGAAGACGTTTGAGAATTATTTTCAGGTTTTGGACAGGGTTACGGAAGAACTGGAAAAACCACTTGCGTGGTAATTTATATATATTTGTAAAAAAATAGCCCGGTCACGATGTGACGAAAGGCTATTTTTTGTTCCAATCTTTCATTCCTGCGTCCGCGGCATTTCAAGTTTGCTTCCTCTTGCCTGCGGCGGGATATTTGACTTATTCTTTTCCGTCCCAGCAATAGGTACAGAGCTTACACCGGTCAATACCTACGGAATCAATCATATCATCCAGTCGGTTATAACGCAGGGTGGTAAAATTAAGCTGTTCGCCGATTCTGGATACCATTGCCTGGAACTCCGGTGTTTCCGGGTCGGAATAAGCTTCCAGATTAATATATTTGCTGTTACCCTCCATCTCCTTAATCACCCGGCGGGTGATCAGATCCATCTCTGAGGTGGAACGGGAGAAGTTCAGATACTTACAGCCGTAAAGCAGCGGCGGGCATGCAGGACGGATATGGACCTCCCTGGCACCGCTTTGATATAAGAATTCCGTGGTTTCACGCAGCTGTGTACCGCGTACAATCGAATCGTCGATCAGAAGCATGCTGCGGCCCTGAATCAGATCCCGGACGGGAATCAGCTTCATTTTAGCGATCAGGTTTCTCTGGCTCTGGATAGTAGGCATGAAGGAACGCGGCCAGGTAGGGGTGTATTTAATAAAAGGGCGGGAAAACGGGATGCCGGAGGTATTGGAATAGCCGATGGCATGGGCTGTTCCGGAATCCGGGACACCAGCCACGATATCCGGAGAAGCATCATCACGTCTGGCCATGGAGGCGCCGCAATTGTAACGCATCTTTTCCACGCTGATTCCTTCATAGGAAGAAGAGGGATAACCATAATATACCCACAGAAAGGTACATATTTTCATTTCCTTCCCGGGTGCCGCCAGAGTCTGGGCCCCTTCAGGAGTCACCACCACAATTTCTCCGGGACCTAATTCCCTTTCGTTGACATAACCCAGATTGAGGTAGGCAAAGCTTTCGAAGGATATACAGTAAGCATCCTCCTTTTTCCCTATAGCAACCGGCGTGCGGCCCATTCTGTCCCTCGCCGCATAGATACCACCGGAGGTCATGAGCAGAATGGTCATGGAACCTTCAATCAGTTCCTGGGCATATTGGATCCCCTCTATAATGTTTTCTTTTTGGTTGATAATAGTGGCAACGAGTTCCGTGGCGTTGATAGTGCCGCCGCTCATTTCCAGAAAATGAATGTGGGAAGAAAAAAGAATCTTGGACAGGATCTCCTCTGTATTGTTGATTTTACCCACTGTGGCAATGGAATACGTGCCATGGTGAGAACGTACGATCAGCGGCTGGGGTTCATAGTCAGAAATGCTGCCGATCCCTAAATTTCCTTTCATTTCCGTAACTTCTTTATCGAATTTGGTACGGAATGGTGCATTTTCAATATTGTGGATGGAACGGTCAAAACCGCGTTCCCGATCGTATACGGCCAAACCGGCCCGTCGTGTTCCCAAATGAGAATGGTAATCCGTCCCGAAAAATAGGTCGAAGACACAATCCTCTTTTGATGCTACTCCAAAAAATCCACCCATGTTTTTCTCCTCTTGTGTGTTGTAGTTCGCAAATATAATAAATCATATCACGCTGGAAAATAAAAGTACATATGGAAACTACATAAAAAAATATTGACTTTTCCCAATACAGGCAATAGAATAGGTAACAGATATCTTTTTACAAAACAAATGCAATGATGGCGCATAAAGAGATGTATTTTCCAACAGAGAGAGGAAGCCGCCGGCTGGAAGTTTCCCCAGGTTCAGATACAGCTTGATTTTCACGCCGGAGCTGTCCTTCTGAAGGTTTTGCATTCCATTAGGAAGGAACGTATGGCACGTTACGCCAAAAGAGAGCCTGTGGCGGCGATGCGGTTCAGACCGGAGCGCTGAGACAGGAATGTGGGTGGTACCGCGGAAATGGAAGGCAAGCTTCCAAGGAAGGTAAACTTCCTGTGTAATTTCGTCCCTAGTATTTATGCTGGGGATTTTTTTGTGCCTGTAAATCCGCATAAGAGTAAATCCCCAAGTTTTTTCAGCCGCAGTGCGGTTCAGAACAGGAAGGAGTTTGTTATGAAGGACAGATTGGAACAAATCAAGGAAGAAGTCAGGAAGCAGGTGGAAGCTGCAGGAACCCTTGATAAGCTTAACGAAGTCAGGGTAAATGCCCTTGGAAAGAAAGGCACCCTCACAGAGGTGCTTAAGGGAATGAAAAATGTGGCTGCACAGGAGCGCCCGAAAATCGGCCAGATGGTGAATGATACGAGAGCGGAGATTGAAGCCATGCTGGAAGATACCAAAAAGAAGATGGAAGGTGCCATCAGAGAGGCCAAAATGAAGGAGGAGGTAATTGATGTTACCCTTCCGGCCAGGAAAAACCAGGTGGGGCACCGCCACCCAAACACCATTGCATTGGAAGAGGTGGAACGTATTTTCATAGGTATGGGTTATGAAGTGGTGGAAGGCCCGGAAGTGGAAAATGATTATTATAACTTCGAAGCCTTAAATATTCCGAAAAATCATCCGACAAGGGATGAACAGGATACCTTCTATGTATCGGAGGATATCGTGCTGCGTACCCAGACCTCACCGGTGCAGGTGCGGGAAATGGAAAAAGGGAATCTGCCTATCCGTATGCTGGCACCGGGACGCGTATTCCGTTCTGATGAAGTGGATGCCACCCATTCTCCTTCCTTCCATCAGATAGAAGGCCTTGTTATTGATAAAAATATTACGTTTGCCGATCTGAAGGGAACGCTGGCTGAATTCGCTAAAGAGCTTTTCGGAGAAGATACCAGGGTGAAATTCCGTCCCCATCACTTCCCGTTCACAGAGCCCAGCGCAGAGGTGGATGTAAGCTGCTTCAAATGCGGTGGAAAGGGCTGCCGTTTCTGTAAGGGTTCCGGCTGGATTGAAATCCTTGGCTGCGGTATGGTACATCCCCGGGTGCTTCAGATGAGCGGTATTGACCCTAAAGAATATTCCGGCTTTGCATTCGGTGTCGGCCTGGAGCGAATCGCTCTTTTGAAATATGAAATTGACGATATGCGTCTGCTGTATGAAAACGATATTCGTTTCCTGAAGCAGTTCTGATAATAAAGGAAACGTATGTAACAGTTCAAACAGGTCAAAACTGTTTCAAATGTACTACAAATAAGAAAGGCTGGTTTGGGATAATGAATACAACAATATCATGGATAAAAGCATATGTACCGGAGCTTTCCTGCACCGATCAGGAATACTGTGACGCGATGACAATGAGCGGAACGAAGGTGGAGAGCTATGAGGCCCTGGATAAAAATCTGGAAAAGATCGTTGTGGGCCAGATAGAAAAAATTGAAAAACATCCGGATGCGGATAAACTGATTGTCTGCCAGGTGAACGTTGGCACGGCAGCAGAAAATTCCGACGGGATCATTCAGATCGTTACCGGTGCCCCTAATGTAAAAGAAGGGGACAAGGTGCCGGTCGTGCTCGACGGGGGAAAGGTTGCCGGCGGGCATGACGGAGGCCCGCTTCCCGAAGAGGGAATCCCCATCAAGGCCGGTAAGCTGAGAGGCGTACCTTCATATGGAATGATGTGTTCCATTGAAGAACTGGGATCCAGCAGGGAAATGTACCCGGAAGCACCGGAAAACGGCATTTATATTTTTGACGCGGATGCGGTGGTAGGAACAGATGCTGTAGAAGCGCTTGGCCTGCGTGATACCGTTTTTGAATATGAAATAACGAACAACCGTATCGACTGCTTCAGCATACTGGGTATTGCAAGGGAAGCGGCCGTTACCTTCCGTAAGCCTTTTGTTCCTCCGGTAGTGGAGGTACATGAAAAGGAAGAAAATGTTAAGGACTATATCGCTGTGGAGGTGAAGGATCCGGATTTGTGCCCCCGTTACTGCGCCAGGGTCTGCACCAATATCAAAATTGCCCCTTCTCCCAAATGGATGCAGAGAAGGCTGGCTGCAAGCGGTATCCGCCCTATCAATAATCTGGTTGACATCACCAACTATGTTATGGAAGAATACGGACAGCCCATGCATGCTTATGATCTGGATACGATTGCCGGCAGACAGATTATTGTGCGCCGTGCAAAGGATGGCGATGAATTCCAGACCCTGGACGGACAGATAAGAAAGCTGGACAGCGAGGTTCTTATGATCTGCGATGCCGAAAAGGAAGTTGGTATTGCGGGAATCATGGGCGGTGAAAACTCAAAAATCACGGATGATGTGAAAACCGTTTTATTCGAGGCGGCCTGCTTTAACGGAACCAACATCCGTAAATCCGCAAAGAGAATCGGACTGCGTACCGATGCCTCCGGTAAATTTGAAAAAGGCCTGGATCCCAGGAATGCAGTGGATGCGGTTAACAGAGCCTGCCAGCTGATTCAGGAGCTTGGCTGCGGCGAAGTGGCAGGAGGAATCGTGGATGTATGCGCACCGCTGAAGGAAAACGTACGCGTGCCTTTTGAACCGGAGCGCATCAACGCACTACTGGGAACGGAAATCCCTGAAACCGAAATGCTGGATTATTTCAGACGTTTGGAATTCCAATATCAGGAAGAGAAAAAAGAACTGATTATCCCGTCGTTCCGTCAGGATATTGAAGGCTTTGCCGATGTGGCGGAGGAAGTGGCAAGATTCTTCGGATATGATAAAATCCCCACAACACTTCCTAATGGGGAAGCGACAACCGGAAAACTTTCCTTCAAGCTGCGTATCGAAGAAAAAGCCAGGGATATTGCCGAATACTGCGGCTTCTCCCAGGGAATGTGTTATTCCTTCGAAAGTCCCAAGGTATTTGACAAGCTGCTGCTGGATAAAGAGGATAAACTGCGGGAAGCGGTTACAATAGCCAATCCCTTGGGAGAGGATTTCTCCATAATGAGGACGATTTCCCTGAATGGCATCCTTACCTCCCTGGGAACCAATTATAATAGAAGAAACAAAGCTGTTAAGCTATATGAACTGGGTAATATCTATCTGCCTAAAAGCGTTCCGGTAACGGAACTTCCCGAGGAAAGGATGCAGTTCACCCTGGGCTTCTACGGCGACGGTGACTTCTATACCATGAAGGGTGTGATTGAAGAATTTCTGGAAAGCATCGGTATGGATGAAAAGAAGGAATACGATCCGAAAGCCGGAAAGAAAAGTTTCCTTCATCCCGGCAGACAGGCAAATATCCTTTACCGCGGGAAAGTGATAGGTTTCCTGGGAGAGGTTCATCCGGAAGTGCTGGATAACTATGATATCGGCACCAAAGCATATGTGGCGGTATTGGATATGCCGGAAATTATTCCCTTCGCAACCTTCGACAGGAAATATGAAGGAATTGCCAAATATCCTGCTGTTACGAGAGATATCAGTATGGTGGTTCCCAAAGAGATTCTTGTGGGACAGATAGAGGCAGTTATCGCCCAGCGGGGAGGAAAGATACTGGAAAGCTATTCCCTGTTTGATATTTATGAAGGAAGCCAGATCCAGGAGGGCTATAAATCAGTGGCCTATACACTCAGCTTCCGCGCGAAGGACAGAACCCTGGAAGAAGCGGACGTAAGCGCGGCAATGAAAAAAATCCTCAATGGACTTCAGGGACTTGGCATAGAGCTGAGACAGTAGTACAATAGATATATAAGCACCATTTAGATGGGGAGAGGCTGCGGCAGATTGGCAGCCTCCCTGATTGAACAGAAGGATGGCCCGCAGGGCGTGGTTTCCCTTGTTTGTATGCTGCGCAGATAGGAGCTAAGATGGATATCGGATCAGTGAATCACGAAGTGGATTTTTGTAAGGTATATGATATGGAAACAAAAGAAAAGGTGGAAAGAATCCTTTTGAAAAACGGGATTTCTTTTTTTGCGGAATGGGAAGAAAAAGGGCTGGGCAGCCTGTTCTTTTTCCGTAAACCCAAAGAAAAAGCCGCCTGTATCATCCGCATCCACAGCGATGAAGTACCCAAAGCCAAAGAACTTCTCAAATCAGTGCTTGGAGCTAAAACATAAGGACGCCAGGCATGGCGGTTTATCCTTATGTTCAATAAAACAAACCGGAGGTAATGACTGATGGAAAAGAAAAATGTATGGAACAGCTATTCAGAGGAACAGCTGAAGGAAGTGGAGGCCTTTGCCAGAGAATACATGGATTTTCTGGATGCGGGAAAGACGGAAAGGGAATGTGTGGACACCCTGGTCAATCTGATTGAAAAAGAAGGCTATACGGAGCTGAATGCTTTGCTGGGAAGCGGCAGGGAAATCAAGCCCGGTGACAAGATTTATGCTGTTAATATGAATAAGTGCCTGGTTATGTATCAGATCGGAAAACAGCCGCTGAAGGAAGGCATGAATATTCTGGGAGCACACATTGATTCCCCCAGACTGGATGTTAAGCAGAACCCTCTTTATGAGGACAGCAGCATTGCATATCTGGATACCCATTATTACGGCGGGGTAAAGAAATACCAGTGGGTGGCGATTCCCCTTTCCCTGCATGGCGTGGTGGTAAAGAAGGATGGCACAACAGTAGAGATTAACGTGGGGGACAATGAAGATGATCCCGTGTTCTTTATTTCCGACCTCCTGATCCATCTTGCCGGGGAACAGCTGGAAAAGAAAGCGTCTAAGGTGATTGAGGGGGAAGCTCTGGATTTAGTCATCGGGAATATTCCGGTTAAGGACAAGGATAAGGATGCGGTAACCGCGGGGATCCTGAATATCCTTAAGGAAACCTACGATATAGAGGAACAGGATTTCCTGTCCGCGGAACTGGAAATCGTTCCTGCGGGCAAGGCGAGGGAAGCAGGCTTTGACAGAAGCATGATCCTTGCCTATGGACAGGATGACAGGGTATGTGCATATACCTCTGCCAGAGCGGTCCTGGAGGTGGCAGGTGAAGTGACGGACCGCACGGCATGCTGCATCCTTGTAGACAAGGAAGAAATCGGAAGTGTGGGAGCTACCGGAATGCAGTCCCGTTTCTTTGAGAATATGACTGCGGAACTGATGGAGCTTACGGGTGAATACAGTGAGCTGAACCTGAGAAGATGCCTGTCCAATTCCACCATGCTTTCCTCTGATGTAAGCGCAGGCTATGATCCTTCCTACGCGTCTTATTTTGAAAAGAAAAACGCCGCTTTCCTGGGAGAAGGTATGGTGTTCAACAAATTTACCGGCGCAAGAGGAAAATCAGGTTCCAATGATGCCAATGCTGAATATATGGCACATATCAGAGATATTATGGACAGCTCGGATGTGGTGTTCCAAACCGCAGAACTGGGTAAGGTCGATGTGGGCGGCGGCGGAACCATCGCTTATATTATGGCCCTGTACGGCATGAATGTCATTGACTGCGGCGTTGCCGTACTGAATATGCATGCCCCCTGGGAAGCCACAAGTAAAGCCGATGTCTATGAAACGAAAAGAGGTTATGTTGCTTTCCTGAAAAAGGCTGACTTATAAGCCGTATTTCGGAAAAGAAGAAGAGATATGGAAGAATTAAGAACATCCGATTTTTATTATGAATTACCCCCTGAGCTGATAGCCCAGGATCCCCTGGAGGATCGTTCGTCCTCCAGGCTGATGGTTCTGGATAAAGGAACCGGGCAGGTTTCCCACCATGTATTCCGGGAAATCGGTGATTATCTGGAACCAGGGGATTGCCTGGTGCTGAATAACACCAAGGTAATACCTGCCAGACTGATGGGGATTCGGGAAGAAACCGGCGGTACTGTGGAAGTGCTGCTATTAAAGCGCAGGGACAATGATATCTGGGAAACCCTGGTTAAACCGGGTAAGAAAGCAAGACCGGGCACAAAGCTGGTATTTGGTGAAGGTCTGCTTCATGCGGAGGTTCTGGATGTGGTGGAGGAAGGAAACCGCCTGATCCGCTTTCAGTACCAGGGAATTTGGGAAGAAGTGCTGGATCAGCTGGGGGAAATGCCCCTTCCTCCCTATATTACTCATAAGCTTCAGGATAAAAACCGTTACCAGACGGTATATGCCAAATATGAAGGATCCGCCGCTGCCCCAACGGCAGGACTCCATTTTACCCGGGATCTCCTGAAGGAGCTGGAGGGAAAAGGCGTAGATACCGCCTATGTAACCCTTCATGTGGGGCTGGGAACCTTCCGCCCTGTAAAGGTGGAAAACCTGAAGGAACATCACATGCACTCGGAATATTACCAGGTGACCCGGGAGGCTGCGGATAAGATAAACAAAGCCAAAGAGAACGGACACCGTGTTATATGCGTGGGGACTACCAGCTGCAGGACAGTGGAAAGTGCCTGTGACGAGAACGGACACATGGAAGAATGCTGCGATAATACGGAGATTTTTATTTATCCCGGCTATCACTTTAAAGTGCTTGACGCCCTGATAACTAATTTCCATCTTCCGGAATCCACCCTGGTAATGCTTGTATCTGCCCTGGCGGGAAGAGAACAGGTGCTGGCAGCTTATGAAGAGGCGGTG
The DNA here is from genome assembly GCA_022845955.1 of Lachnospiraceae bacterium. Taxonomy (GTDB): domain Bacteria; phylum Bacillota; class Clostridia; order Lachnospirales; family Lachnospiraceae; genus Eisenbergiella. The sequence continues at coordinate 3,749,963 of AP025576.1, read as the reverse complement.
AAGGAGAGGTACCGGTTTTTTTCCTTTGGGGATGCGATGCTGATCCAATAGAACTTTATATGAGCAGCAGGAAACACAGTTTTCATTAATGGAGACTGTGTTTTTTTTGATTTCGCTGATAAGCGGAATATTTTGGTTGATGACAGGCAGAGACGGTGAGACCGCTCTGCCTTTTACAGACTTTAAGACTTGCGAGGTTCCTTACTAAGATGACTGACATGAAGAAATATACTACAGAAGAGTAGTGCATAAAGGTAAACATTAAAACTTTTATTTAGTAATTTTTTCAAATTAGTTACTGCACGCCGCTATGAATAGCTTCAGCAGTCTGAGAGCATAGTCTCTTTTTTGAACCGGAAAATTATCAAGTATATCAAGAATGGCGCTCACTTCATCCTGATGCCTTTGGACATTCTTATTGGCTTCATTGCCAAAAATAATATAATCCAGCGACATGTTTAAGGAGTGAGACAAGGCCATTAATGTCTCCACTGACATTCCGCAGCTACCTCGTTCAATGTCGGCATAGTATTTCGGCACTCTGCCGATTCTTTCTGCCATTTCTTCCTGTGTCATCCCCAGTAAGGTACGTTTTAAACGTAGCCGTTCGCCTGCAGCAAGTCTATTGTAGGTATCAGACATTGCAATTTCCTCCTGACAGTTGGTTACAGGTTATAAGTTACGGGGTACCTTTTGTGGTTGATGCTTAATGATAACCATTATAAACATCCATAAATATACAAATATGACAATGATTTCAATATTATAACAAAAAAAACATATTATTGCTATGGTACTGAAATGCCTTTCCTATTCCATTTACTACCAAAAAAATACCCGTAAGGGAATTATTTTGTAAAATGGGGTTTGACAACACCTGTTTAAAACGTATATAATATAATAGTTTTAAACGTAGGTTTGTAAATTTTCTGAATCCAGAAGAAAATAATACGAAAGGGAAAAAGCAAATTACAAAAAACGTAACACGTATGGAAGAAATTATCGATATACATTCTCATATAATTCCGTGTGTGGATGACGGAGCCCGCTCTATGGAACAATCCCTCAAAATGCTGGAAATAGCGGCATCGGAAGGAATTACAGGCATGATTGCCACACCTCACCAGAAAGCAGATCGCAAATGTGTAACACCGGAAGGTATAACAAAACGGATCCGGATTTTGCAGGAAGAAGCGGAGAAGTTAAAAATTCCGGTTAAGCTTTATCCGGGAAATGAAATTTTTTACAGGCACGGCCTGGCGGAACTGCTGGAAGCCGGAAAAATAAGAACCATGGCAGATTCCCATTATGCACTGATAGAGTTCCTGCCGGGCGAAGATTATAACTATATCCGTGACGCTCTCGGAAGAGTGGCTTCCTTTGGATATTGGCCTATATTGGCCCATGTGGAGAGATATGCCAATGTGGTAAAGAATTTGGAAAAAGCAAGAGAACTGAAAGACGATACAGGATGCTTTTTTCAGATAAATGCATCGAGTGTATCCGGAGAACAGGGACTGGCGGTTAAAAACGTAGTAAAAAAGCTTTTGAAACTGGGACTGGTTGATTTTGCAGCAACGGATACCCATAGTGATGGAGGCCGTGCACCACGGATAAAGAAATGTGCTGCATACCTGGAAAAAAAATGGGGAACGGATGAGGCAAGAAAACTGCTGGTTGAGAATCCGGGATGTATACTGCAGGACAAGCTGTTGTTGTAAAAGAATGTTGAACAGAAGGCAAATGAACAAGAGTACCTTCCGTTCTCTGCGGATAATACCGTTTGGCTTATTGAGCCCAGGAATAAAGGCTGTTGTTCGTGAAGATATAAAAATGGAAATATATACACAGGAGAAAACCGTTTTATGGAAGAAAATACAATACGTCAGACAGATGAAATAGAAATTGATTTGTGGGAAATCTGCCTGGTTTTGATACATAATCTGGCATTGATCGTTTCCGTGGGAATTATGGCGGCACTGGGGGCCTTCCTGGTTACCCAGCTCTTTGGCGTGCCCAAATATGAGTCCACTACCAAGATTTATATCCTGAATAAGCAGGACAATAATGCGGTGACCTATTCGGATATTCAGTTGGGAACCCAGCTGACGAAAGATTATGCAGAACTTATCCAGAGCCGTTTTGTTCTGGAAGAAGTCGTTCAGGGAATGGGTATGGATCTGAGTTATGAGGAGATGAAAAAGAAGGTTTCCGTGACAACACCTACGGACACCCGTATCCTGGCCATAACGGTTACAGATTCGGATCCCGTATTGGCGATGCAGACTGCCAATGCGATCCGGGAGGTCGCTGCGGTGCACATTATGAACGTGATGGATATCCAGGCGGTAAATGTGGCGGAAACAGCAAATATGCCTATGAAAAAAGCCGGTCCCAGTGTGCTGAAGAACACGTTAATCGGGGGCGTGCTCGGCGTCTTTCTGATGATTGCGATTGTACTGGTTCGTTTCCTGATGGATGACACGGTGAAAACGCCGGAGGACGTGGAAAAATACCTGCAGCTTTCTACCCTGGCGGTAATCCCGTTGAATGAAGGCGAGACAGAGCCTAAGAAGAAAAAGAAAAAAGTGAAGAGAAGCTAAAGCTCCATCCGGCAAGTAACTGTAGTAACGGTACCGGCTGACGGAGGTATCAGGTAATGACGGGCAGGAAAGAGTACCGAAGGAGCGGTTACTTTTCTGCTGTTATCATGTCCGGAAATAAAACCGATGCGGCTGTAAAATCAGAAATTCCAAAGCAAGCTGCGGGAAATTTAGCTTAACAGAGAGGAACAACAGATAAAGGAGTAAGGGAAAACCATGCAGACAGTAACATTTAATGCCATAGAAAAACTGGATTTTCGGACAAAAGAAAGCTATAAAACCCTGCGGACCAACCTGGAATTTTCAGGGAAGGACAGAAGAGTGATATCGGTAACCAGCAGTACTCCGAACGAAGGAAAAACGAGTGTGTCCTTCCAGCTGGCCATGTCTATTGCGGAGGGTGGGAAAAAGGTTATCCTGGTGGATGCGGATCTTCGGAAATCCGTATTAAAAGGACGCTACAAGAGCAACGCCTCCAGGCATGGGCTGTCCCACTATCTGAGCGGCCAGGCATCGATAACAGATATATCCTGCAAAACCAATATCCCTGATTTTTATGTCATTTTCTCCGGACCGGTACCGCCGAACCCCAGCGAACTTCTCGGGAATGATGCCTTCCGGCTTCTGCTGGAGTATCTGCGTAAGGAATATGATTATGTAATTGTGGATACGCCGCCGTTAGGCAGTGTAATTGACGGTGCGGTTGCTGCCCAGCATTGTGATGGGACGGTTATCGTCATAGAGAGCGGGGCTATCAGCTATAAATTTGCGCAGAAGGTGAAGGAGCAGCTGGAGAAGGTGGACTGCAAGATCCTGGGGGTGATCCTGAATAAGGTAAATATGAGCGGCAAGGGATATTACGGCGCTTATTACGGGAAATATTACGGCAAATATTATGGAAAGTATTACGGAAATAATGAAGAGGGCGGTCTGCATGCGGCGGTAGTGCAGAAAGGACCTAAGGGGGCCAGGACGGTAAAGGGGGATGCCAATGACCATTCCCATGAAGCTAAAAACAGTACAGAGCCCGGGAAAGAAAAAACTGTGGAAGAAAATGCGATTCCGGATGATGATATGATCCAGCTTGATATAGACATGGTACAGCTGGCAGAGGATACGGAACCGATAGAAGAACTGAAATAAAGGGAGGCGGGAAGATGGATATAAAAAGAGTCGTATTCATAATCGGAGGGATAGATATCGTTCTCCTGGCCGTGTGTCTGTTTCTGTATTTGGGGAAAGACAGGACGCCGCCGGTGATTTCCTTTGGAGAGAATCTGGCGGGGTATGAAGAAGGAATGGACGAAGCGCTGCTGCTGCAGGGAGTAACCGCTGTGGATGAAAAGGACGGGGATGTGAGCGACAGTCTGCTGGTGGAGAAGATAGCGGGTACGAACGGGAAAGAAGTGATAGTGACTTATGTGGCGCGGGATAGTGCGAATAACGTGGGGAAGGCTTCCCGGATGTTTACGACGACAGGAAGTAACGAGGAAGCGGATGTGCTGCCTGTTATGGGTGAAGGATTGGAAGAGGGGAAGGGGACAGAGGAAAGTGGAATGAGTGAATCTGAGACAGAAGGTGAAGGGGAAAGCAGCTCTGAGGCAGAGGAGGACAGGAATGAGGAAGAAGGGGACGATGCAAATGGAGAGAATGCGGGGGACGATGGAAGGCAGGAGGAGCAGGGAGAACGGGGAGAACGGGGAGAAGAACCGCAGGCCGGGCCGAATCCGGTGCTGGTGATGAACGGGGATGTGGTAAATACGAAAATGGGTACGGCTCCGAACTGGGGGCAGGTAATAGCGGTGATGTCGGATGATAGGGATGACTATAATACTCTTTATAATAATTTGAAGCTGGAAGGGCATGTGGATCTGAATGCGGCGGGAGAGTATCCGGTGAGGTTGTATACGGTGGATTCGGATGGGAACCGGTCGGAGGTAAGGGAGTTGGTTGTGAGGGTGGAGGAGTGAGGATAAGAGGGAATATGTTTAGTGGTGAGAAATAGATTATTTCATCTTGCATCTTCATTCCGTTTTTTAATGATTGTATTGTTTTGATAAAAAAATGAGAACCTTTATAGTCATAATGTCTACAATTCCAGTCGGATATACGGAAAATGTGAGGAAGAAAACGGACAAAACGAAAGTCGAGAGTTTGGTTAGCTCATTTTGGATAGATGGTTGCAGACAATGATGAGGTCATTATAAAGCGGAAGTCATGGCATGAAAGATGATATCCACACGGCTGAAAGCCTGATTTTATCAGGGATTTTGGAATATATTCGTTAAATGATGGCAGAGCTTTACAAATGATATTAGTTGCCTGGTAGACACTATTTCCAGATTGCTGTGTAAAAAACATCTCTATCCAAATGGGATTATGGAGAAAAAATAAGAATTGATTGTCCACAGTAATTTGAACTATAGAAAACAAAGGAGAACAATGAGATGAGTTATGTGGATCTGAATAAGAAAACAATATTAGTGACCGGTACAGCCGGGTTTATTGGATCCAACCTGGTAAAACACCTCTATCGAGATGTGGAGGATGTGACAGTCATCGGCATTGATAACATGAATGACTACTACGATGTTCGATTGAAGGAAGCAAGGCTTTCGGAACTGTCGGAATATCATTCCTTTATTTTTATCAAGGGCAATATTGTGGATAAGGAACTGGTCAATAAGATATTTGAACAGTACAGACCACAGATCGTTGTGAACCTTGCCGCTCAGGCAGGTGTCCGTTATTCCATCATCAATCCGGATGCCTATATAGAGTCAAACCTGATTGGTTTCTACAACATCTTGGAAGCCTGCAGGCATTCCTATGATGAAGGCCACATTCCTGTGGAACATTTAGTCTATGCGTCCAGTTCTTCGGTTTATGGCTCAAATAAGAAGGTTCCGTATAGTACTGATGATAAGGTTGATAACCCGGTTTCCCTTTATGCAGCTACGAAGAAATCAAACGAACTGATGGCTCACGCTTATGCGAAGCTGTATAATATTCCGTCAACTGGTTTGAGATTCTTCACAGTGTATGGCCCTGCTGGCCGGCCGGATATGGCTTACTTTGGATTCGCTGATAAGCTGAGGGCTGGAAAGACAATCCAGATATTTAATTATGGCAACTGCAAGAGGGATTTTACATATATCGATGATATCGTGACCGGTGTAAAAATGGTGATGGCCAAGGTCCCTGACAGATCTACTGGTGAGGATGGGCTTCCTGTTCCACCTTATGCCCTCTATAACATCGGAAATAGCAATCCGGAGTACTTACTGAATTTCGTGCAAATTTTGTGTGAAGAATTGGTGAGAGCCGGTGCATTGCCAGAGGATTATGACTTCGATGCCCACATGGAACTTGTACCGATGCAGCCGGGAGATGTTCTGGTAACCTATGCGGACGCATCAGCATTGGAACGTGACTTTGGCTTTAAGCCGAGTACTGATCTGAGAACCGGACTCCGGAAATTCGCTGAATGGTACAAAGAGTTCTATATGTAAAATCCGTATCTGGGCGGTAGGGATACAAGATCTGGAGGAGAAAACGATTATGAGAGAATTTAAAAATTTGAAGATTGCGGTAGCTGGAACCGGATACGTTGGGCTTTCGATTGCCACACTTTTGTCACAGCATCATAAAGTAATGACTGTGGATATCATTCCTGAAAAGGTGGATTTGATCAATCGGCGTAAGTCCCCGATTCAGGATGATTATATCGAAAAGTATCTGGCTGAGAAAGATCTGGATTTGACAGCTGCATTGGATGCAGAAGTAGCTTATAGCGATGCCGATTTTGTGATTATAGCAGCTCCTACGAATTATGATAGTAAAAAGAACTTCTTTGATACTTCTGCTGTAGAAAATGTTATTGAGTTGGTGATGAAGTATAATCCGGAAGCAATCATGGTGATCAAGAGTACCATTCCGGTTGGTTATACGAAGAGTATTCGTGAAAAAACCGGGAGCAAGAATATTATCTTTAGCCCCGAATTCTTGAGAGAGTCAAAGGCATTGTACGATAACTTGTATCCCAGCCGCATCATCGTGGGCACTGAAATGGAAGATGAGCGACTGGTTAGGGCTGCTCATACTTTCGCCGAACTGCTTCAGGAAGGTGCCATTAAGAAAGATATCGATACCCTATTTATGGGGGTCACTGAGGCAGAGGCTGTCAAGTTATTTGCCAATACCTATCTGGCTCTGCGGGTCGCATATTTCAATGAACTTGATGCTTATGCGGAAATGAAAGGTCTTAATACACAGCAGATTATTAAAGGCGTGTGCCTCGATCCGCGTGTCGGAGATTTCTATAATAACCCCAGCTTTGGGTATGGCGGATATTGTCTGCCCAAGGATACCAAGCAGTTGTTAGCCAACTATCAAGATGTGCCGGAGAACTTAATTGAAGCAATCGTGGAGAGCAATCGAACGAGGAAGGATTTCATTGCAGAACGAGTACTGGAGATTACTGGTGCTTACAGTGCGAATGATTCTTGGGATGAAAGTCGGGAGAAGGATGTTGTCGTTGGCGTGTATCGGTTGACTATGAAGAGCAACAGTGATAACTTCCGTCAGAGTAGCATCCAGGGGGTAATGAAGCGAATCAAGGCGAAAGGTGCGACTGTGGTGATTTATGAGCCCGCACTGGAGGATGGAGAGAGGTTCTTCGGATCAGTAGTGGTAAATGATCTGGAGAAGTTTAAAGAGATAAGTCAGGCGATCATTGCGAACAGATACGATAGTTGTTTGGACGATGTGAAAAATAAAGTTTATACGAGAGATTTGTTTAGAAGAGACTAAATGTAGCTTTAGGGATTGTTGGATATGAACTATAGGGACTTATATAACCAGTGGATGACAGATGAATTCTTTGACTAATCCACAAGAAGAGAGTTAGTGACATTAACGGATGAAAAAGAAATAGAGGAGCGGTTCTACAGTGATCTGGAATTTGGTACAGGTGGGCTGTGTGACGTTATGGGCGCAGGAACCAATCGCATGAACAAGTGCACTGTGGGCAAGGCAACGATTTGTCATGGCAGGTATCTGCAGGATGCCTACAGTGTTGGAGCGTGCCGTACTCGTGGTATGGTCATTGGTTATGATACCCGGAACAACAGTGAGTTTTTCTCTCGGATTGCGGCTAATATGTACTGAGTGGAATGAGGATCTGAGTATATCTGCATTCACACGCGAGAACGACACCGCAGCTTAGTTTTTCTGTAAAATTTTGAATGCTCTGGCTGGTGTTGTGGTGACAGCTTCAATATAACGGATACAAAGTATATGACGAGTTTGGCTGCCAGATTGTTCCTTGGCAAGCGAAACAAGTAATAGGGTATGTAGCCGCTATTACCGATTATCACGATATTGATTTCACTGGAGATGACAGTCTCATATCTATGGCTGATGTTACAGATAACTTTGAAAATGCTGTTCTAAAACAGAATAAGTACGAGAATGCCTCCGAAAGGCTAATCTTTATATCGTCTACACACCTTTGCATGGCACGGGAAATGTTCCGGTGCAAAAAGCACTGCGTCTGGATGGGTTCACACAGATCGATGCTGTGGAAGAACAGGTGATACCTGATGGAAAATTCTCCACGGTCGTTTCTCCCAATCCAGAGGACAGATGTGCTCTTGAAATGGGTATAGCAAAGGCGAAAAGAACCGGAGCCGATATTGTCCTTGGAACGGATCTGGAGAGCGATCGTGTGGGTATTGCGGTAAAGGGTGCGGATGGAGAATATCATTTTATCTCTCAGTTTAAGCAGGCAGAAATGGATAGTAGCAGGGATTATGATTTCCTGTTTGGCTATGAAGAGTCCTATGGTTATCTGGCGGGAACACATGCAAGAGATAAGGATGCGGTTGTAAGTTCTTTGTTGATCTGTGAGATGGTAGCAGAGGCGAAAGCAAATGGTAAAACGCATCTTGATGTAATGGAAGAAATATATAGCACCTACGGCTACTACCGGGATGCTCTGGATAGATTCACATTAAAAGGAAAGGACGGACTGGAGCGGATTCTTTTATGATGTCCTCACTCCGCACATCTGGTTCGCCGTTCCAGGAGACCAGAGAGACTATTGACTACAGCACACCTGGAGAGGCAGAGTCAGGCTTTGGCACACTACCGACCTCCAACGTTCTGAAATACGTCTTAGCAGATAGCACATGGATAGCTATTCGGCCATCTGGAACTGAGCCGAAGATAAAGATTTATTACAGCGTGAAAGCGGATAACAGAGATGTCGCTGAAGAGTGATTAAAGAAAATACAGGATACGATCCAGACAAAGCTGGGTCTGAATATTCAGCACTAATGAGGAGGTACGAGACGTTATGAACATACTTTTACTTTCTGGAGGAAGTGGTAAGCGTCTGTGGCCTCTCTCCAATGATGTCAGAAGCAAGCAGTTTATCAAACTTTTCAAAAATGGAGATGAGTATGAGTCGATGGTGCAGCGTGTGTGTCGCCAGATCACTACAAAGGAATTTAAAGAAAAGCCGGATACAGAGACAGCAAAGAAGTATTTAGCACAGAAAGCACTTTGGAATGCTGGTATTTTTGCATTCAAGCTAGGCTATCTACTGGATAAAGCTCACAGCATGGTTGAATTTGATGATTACCGGGATCTGTTCAATAAATACGATACCTTAACCAAGATCAGTTTTGACTACGCTGTTGTGGAAAAGGAGCCTTCCATCCAGGTGCTCCGTTATTGCGGTGACTGGAAAGATGTTGGTACCTGGAACATGATGGCAGAGGTCATGGCTGATCAAACCAAAGGCAGAGCTGTTCTTGATGAGACTTGCGATAATACTAATGTTGTAAATGAGTTGAACATTCCTATCCTCTGCATGGGGTGCAAGTACCTTATCATTGCCGCCAGTGGTGACGGTATCCTTATCTCTGATAAAGAACGCAGCGGTTATATGAAACCATATGTAAAGAAGATTGAAACTGAAGCTATGTACGCTGAGAAATCATGGGGTACATATACAGTTATAGATGTGCAGCCTGGTTCTATGACCGTGAAGCTCTCCATGAGGGAAGGAGAACATTTGACCTACCACATGCATAACTACAGAGAAGAAGTCTGGACAGTGGTTTCCGGGAAGGGAAGGGCAATTGTTGATGGTATGGAACAGGTTCTCCGCACAGGTGATGTGATTACCATTGCAGCGGGCTGTAAGCATACGGTCGAGGTGATAGAACCTCTGGATATTATAGAAGTCCAAATAGGTGAAGAAATCAGTGTAAGCGATAAGATCAAATATTCATTAGATTAAATGAGCAGGTGCTAGGATGGAGATTTTAAAATTACAACCTGCAGGTATGGATTATCTCTGGGGCGGTACAAGCCTTAGAGAGGAATATGGTAAAAAGATAGATCTAACACCTCTGGCTGAGACATGGGAGTGTTCCGTACATCCAGATGGCCCAAGCGCAGTTGCTAATGGAGAGTATCAGGGAAAGACGCTGGCAGAGGTTCTAAAGCTTCATCCTGAATGGATGGGAACTAAGGTGACTTTTGGAAAACTTCCGATCCTAGTTAAGTTCATAGATGCCAAGAAAGACTTGTCTGTACAGGTTCATCCAAGTGATGAATATGCGAGAGTTCACGAGAAAGATAACGGCAAGACCGAAATGTGGTATGTGCTGGATGCTGATGAAGGGGCTAACCTCATCTATGGTTTTCAGCATCCTGTCACAGAGGAAATATTAAGAGAAACCGTTGCATCCGGAACTTTGGGCAAGCATCTGCAAAAGGTGGAAGTCCACAAGGGTGATGTTTATTACGTTCCAGCAGGAACAGTTCATGGTATTGGCGCAGGCATTATGGCTGTTGAAATACAGGAAAGCTCAAATGTGACCTACCGTGTATACGACTACGACCGTGTGGACAAGAACGGAAAAAAACGTGAGCTACATTTTGATAAGGCCATTCAAGTCATGAATATGGATATCGCTCCAGATGTGAAACAGAAGCCACGCATGGTTAAATACTATCCGGGGTGCTCGCGGGAATTGTTGTGCAGATGCAAATATTTCGAGACAGAAAGAGTACAGGTCACTAAGGGCTTTTCGTTTTCTATCTTGGATGGTTCATTTCAAGTGGTTATGTGTTTAAGCGGCCATGGAGAAATCGAGACATCGGATGCGGATATAAAGCCGATGTGCTTTCAGAAAGGTGAGACAATGTTCCTTCCCGCAGGATTGGGAAGATGCCGTATCCTTGGAGAGACGGAAGTACTGAAAATTAGATGCTGATTGGGAGAGAGAAAAATGAAGTGGATTAGCAAAATACTAGCTGTCATTAAAATTATGACGGGAGGGGTGAAGACCTCCGAATATAATCAGGGAATCTCTTATGATACCGAACTTCATACTGACAATGGCGGAACGATTGAGTTACAGGGAAAACTGTACACGAGAAAAAATTGCAGAATAACTTCATCTGGGCATTTACAAATCGGTAAAAACTGTTCCCTTAACACAGGCGTTTATTTGGCGTGTCATGATGAGATTTTAATCGGAAATGATGTCGTGATAGGACCTAATGTTGTGATTGTAGATCACGACCATAATTACAAAGAGAGCCCGATACGTAATTCGGGATATATAACCGATAAAGTGGCTATAGGGAATGATGTATGGATTGGAGCAAATAGCGTCATATTGAAGGGAACATCGATAGGAAATCATGTGGTTATCGGAGCAGGAACGATTGTTTCAGGAGCAATTACAGATAATAATGTGATTTTCCAGGAACGGAATTTTCGCAGAAAGAAAATTAAGGGAGAAGATAAAGATGAGAATACTATTTGACCTTTTTTTCGCACAGCCAATTGGATCAAGTAAGTTTCACGGCGGTGGAGAATACATGAAAACGGTATTTAAACATCTTGTTGAAATGAACACAGGGGCTGAAATCCTTGTCTATTATGACTTTGATAAATTTATTGATGAGTGGATTAAAGAACTGATTCAGCAAAAAAATATAAAAACTGTAAACGTGAAATCAATCAAAGAAGTAGAGCGCATTTTTAAAGAAGAGAAAATAGATACGTTCTATTCCGGTATGCCCTATAAATATTACGAAATTTCTATGCCGCAGGAAGTGAGAAAGATTGGCACTTTTCATGGCCTGCGCTTTGCCGAAAAGCCGTCGGATAAATATGCACTGTATTATTATAAGGGCAAAGAGAAGTGCAAATTCTTATTGAAATATGTTTTTAACGATTATTTTCAGAAAAAAGCAACGAGCTATTATAAAAACGGTATTAACACTTTTGATGATGTCGTAACTGTATCAGAGCATACTAAATATGCGATACGAGCAATATGCAATGGCGAATCAAACAAAAAAATAGATGTTTTTTATACTCCGGCTAAATTTGTTTCGGATATAAAGGACAGCGCGCCGGAAATTTCTAACCCGTATATTTTATTGATGGGTGGAAACAGATGGGAAAAGAATGTATGCAGGGCACTAACTGCCATAGAGTCTCTTCTTGATAAGGGCTGGATAGAAAACTATAAAATTGTGGTAATTGGCAAGTTACCCCAAAAAATAAAAGAAAAACAAAGGCATCAAGACCGATATATCCTCCAGGGATATGTTGAAACAGAGAAACTAGAAAATCTTTATAAATATTGCGATATGTTCTTATACCCTTCGTTGAACGAGGGCTTTGGGATGCCACCACTTGAAGCGATGAAATACGGAAAGACTTGTATCGTATCGGCAGTGTGTTCGCTGCCGGAAGTGTGTGGGGACGGGGTTTACTATGTGAATCCTTATGATATCAGAGAGATAGAAAATAGAATTTTACACGCTGTAGACGTAAAGATTCCTTCGGAGCGTGTTTACGAGAGTTTCAAGAAAACTTATGACAAGCAAACAGAGGATTTGGCTTTATTGTGTAGCTTTATTACAAAGGGATGAGGGAAAATAAGCATGAATACAGAGTACAGCGTGTTAATGCCGCTATACAAGAATGACAATCCGGAATGGCTAAAATTAGCTGTAGACAGTATGTTGGGTCAGACAATTCCACCGGATGAATTTGTTATCGTGGTGGACGGATCGCTTCCAGATGTATTGAGGAATATAGTTGCCGGGTATGAAGAAGAAAATAAAGGATTATTTAATGTCCATTATTTTGAGCAAAATAGAGGATTGGGAGTGACATTAGCTGACGGAGTTAAACTCTGTAGAAATGAACTGATTGCTCGTATGGATGCGGATGATTATTCAGTTCCGGAAAGGTGCGAAAAACAGCTCAAAGTATTTGATATCTGCCCTGATTGCGATGTCATTGGCAGCAACGTGGATGAATTTATTGGAGATATTTCCAATGTGGTTGCAAGGGTCAGACTGCCACAGACTAACAATGAGATGAAAGATTTTGCAAAAAGAAGGTGCCCGGTCAGACATCCAACCCTCATGTACAAGAAAAGCAAAGTCTTGAAGTCTGGCAATTACCGTGATTATAGACATGCACAGGATTATAATTTAATGGTACATATGTTCCTGGATGGCTGCAAGATGCAAAATATTCAAGAAGTTCTCGTTTACATGAGGGTTTCGGAAAACTTCTATGAGAGAAGAGGCGGATGGAATCAGGCCAAACTTATTTTGAGGTTGAAAAAGGAATTTCTGGATTACGGATTCTATTCGCTGCCTGATTTTATTGTTAGCGGAATGGGAAATGTGGCAGTGTGTCTGCTTCCCAATAAACTACGAAAAGTATTTTATATAAAGGTACTGAGAAAATAGAGGAGAAAGCATGAAGTACATTTACGTAGATTACACGGGTTCTGTATCCCTTGGAAATAAAAAATTTCATGGCGGGAGTTATTTCAGTAAAAACCTGATTGTGTCGTTGATGAAGTCAGTATCGAATGAGCCGGATGTTGAACTGAATGTGTTCTGGCCGGATGGCTACGAACCGCATGATGAATATGAAAAGCAGATTGTTGATTCGGATTTGATTAAGAAGAATACTATTAAAAATTTATCTGAGGTAGAAGAGTTGGGATCGGACAGTATAATTGTAATACCTTTGATCAGTATCAAGAAGTGGAATGTCTTTGAAACAATCAAAAATAACAACCCTGGCTGTAAGCTCTGCGTGACAATTCATGGGCTTAGGGTCGATGATTTGAAATATGATGCGTATGATAAATATTATGGGATTACGTCTGTAAAAAACTATGTAAATGGAGCGATGAATACGGTCAAGAAAGCTTATCTGCGCTCGCTCTGTAAAAAGTATTTGCCATTTGCAGATAAGATTTTCACGGTTTCTAATTTTACCATGCAGTCCATTTTGAAAATCTGTACGGTAAATAATATCAAGCCCTATTATGAGGGAGTATTTGAACCGTCACCTTGGACGGAGCGAAAAACTAATGAGGATTTTATCTTGTGCGTAAGTGCGAATCGTTCTGAAAAGAACTTCCTTCGTGGATTGGAAGCGTTTATTAAATATAAAAGGAATACATCAGACGACATATTCCTGTATGCGACAGGCGTAAATGATAATTTTAAGAGGACAATAGAAAATTTGTACTCTAAGGATGCCGTCATTATAAAGAAGTGGGTCAGGATGTTCGACTATGTCGATAACATAGTTTTGGAGACTTATTATAATGAATGTTTGTTCTTGTTGTATCCTTCCAAGAGTGAAGGCTTTGGATTGCCGATTCTTGAGATGGCTTTGAGAGGCAAGACGGCAGTAGCGTCGGGAATTACGTCAATTCCTGAGGTTGTAGGCGCTGGGGTCTACTACATAGACCCGTATAATGTAGAATCTATATATCAGGGTTTACTGTATATGACAAAGCAGGAAAACCTAATTATGTATGAGAACTTTGTCAAGGGGCTGCGACCAGAGATCATAACAAAGATTGCCTTAAACAAAGAAATGCTGATTTTTGACATTCTAAATTGGTAAGGGGAAGTATGGCTGGAAAAAAGATAAATATACTCCATTATGGAATTAGCGCACATTTGGGCGGCATTGAAACATACTCCTATAAACTGGCTCGCTATTTTGAGGGCGATGAGTATCACCTTGATTTTTTATACCTTGGGAAAAAGAAGCCCTGCTTTTATGAGGAAATATCTGCGCTGGGGTGTGGATTTATCGGTATAACATCAAGGAGAGAGAATTATTTTCAGTACCTAAAGGAGCTGGACGAACTCTTCAAAAAAAGGAAGTGGGATGTTGTTCATCTCCATCTTAATTCCTTAAATAACATTTCCCCTGTTATGGCGGCGCTCAAATATAGGAATAAGGTGATCATTCATAGCCGTAATGGCGGAGATCAGCTGAATTTTGCAAAGCATATTATACATGAAATCAATTTCTGGCGGCTGAGCCGATGTACCTTGAAAAGACTTGCTGTTTCGGACTTGGCGGGACAGTGGATGTTTGGGAAGGACGCCGACTTTACGGTCATCAATAATGGTGTTGACCTCAAGAAGTTTTACTACACAGAGGCTGGACGTAATAAAGTACGTAATGAGTTTGACCTCGGTGATAAGCCCGTTGTTGTTCATACAGGTTCGTTTAAGAAGCAGAAGAATCATGATTTTTTGATTGATATATTCGATCAATTAGTAAAGCTCAACCCAGATTATCGGTTGCTACTTGTTGGTACTGGCGAACTTATGTCCGAAACAAAGAACAAGGTAGAAAAACTTGGCCTTAAAGAAAAAGTTGTGTTCCTTGGGCAGAGAAATGACATTCCGGATGTTCTTTGTGCGGGTGATTATTTCTTGTTTCCGTCTTTTTATGAGGGTTTCCCGAATGCATTGATTGAAGCCGAGGCCTGTGGATTGAGCTGCCTTGTCGCCGACACTATCACAGATAATGTGGTTTTTGATGAAATCTGCCGTAAGCAGAGCCTTGATAGTTCTGCTAATATATGGGCAAATGAATTAAATGTAATGCAACCGTTCGATAGACGTGAATACGCAGTTAGAATTGTTGTTGAAAAAAGGCTGGATGTTGAGTCGGAAATAAAGAGCTTGTCCCACATTTATGTGGAAGTTATGAGGTAAGTCGTTATAAATAATCTTGAAAGCATGAGAGGTTGAAGTTAATGTCAGTTGCTGGTATAGCTATTGCGGGTGTATATATTCTGTGCCTAATATATTCCATAGCGACAAATAAAACATATAGATTTCAGAAATATTCTTTGTATTATCTCATTATTGGGACTATATTCGTGAATATTGGTGTTGGAATATTAGACAGAAATCCAATTTTCGAGTTTGAACTTTTATATGTGGTGGGTATGCTATTGACTCGAAAAGTTAACATACGGAAGAAAGTTTTAGCAACAGCGATTTGTTCCTTAATCTGCATATGTATCAGTTTTGTGCATCTGCTTTTGGGATCAAAATTGCCTAATATTATTCCAATGTCTGAAAGAATGGATGATGCTTATTATGTAGGACTTGGAATATTGTCTGAGGCAAAATTCACGAGCTTTAATATTTCCCAGCTTATTTATTATGTGCTATTTGTCTTTATAGTTGCAGTATCGATACCACCATTAAAAGCTCAAGATAGAGAAAATGTTTTGCTTTATATCAAGAAAGCTTTTCATGTATTCTTTATTATTTGGGCTACAGAATTTGTAGTTAATAATCTATATTCGCCTGAATTCATACGAAATATAGTGTATTTTCTTTTCAGAGTAACAGATGAAGCGAGAACATACTATCCGGTTTTTAGAAACGGATATTATGGGTTTGACGGTTTCTTTACTGAGCAGTCTTATATAGGTGTAATGGTCATTTATTATAGTATTATTTACAAAAATGGATTGACCACTGTGAAAGACTTAATATGGCATTTTTTCAGTATTGGTATACTTTTGATGAATGGAAGTTCAACTGGGTTGATGTTAATTCCATTCGCACTTGTCATTGTACTAAAACAATATGGAACAGCTCATAATATTTTAAAGAGAAGATTTAAGTATTTAATGTTTTCATTGGGATTGATTGTATGTATAGCGGCTGTGGCGATATTCTACGGGATCCAAACGGGCTTGCTAAATACGCTGGTAGAGACATTGACCACAAAACTGTTAGCTTACATTACGGGTGGTTCCGGATATAGTACAGCAAATCAGCGTTCGGCTGCCATACGAGCATTAGGAAATCAAATCGCAAGAAGTGCCTTTATTCAGTGTCCGCTCTTTGGTGTTGGAATTGGGACGACTAGAGCATACGGTGTTATTATAGGAGCTTTGACTTGTAGTGGAATTATTGGAATAATTGCTCACTTTTCTTTTATAAAAACAACGTTTTCAGTTAAAATTAGTATGAAAAATATCGTGTTGCTTGTGATTGTTCTTTTGTATTTGTACATGACATTGATGCCATGGTACATATATTATCCTACATTGATTCCTCTTCATCTATGCTTCTCGGATAATGATATGGCTGGAACTAAGGAGAAGATCCAGGTGCAAAATCGATGAGAGAGTTTGTCGAGAAGCAAGAATACAGTTGAAGAAATGGTATACTGCAGAAATTTATTATCAGATAAGAATTCGAGATATTGAAAAATTATAAAAATTAATATGAGGAAATTTAAATGAGCGTTAAAATCCATAAAAAAAGGCAGAATTATTCTGGATGCTTATAGCGTTTCAATAATTAATGTTTGCAGTCAAATTATATTTCCATCTGGCTTTTGAGAGATAACATACACCGAATGGCTTCCCGTATATGTGATTGGTGCAGCCAACAATTGTATCTTTTTTTATTTGCTTACATCCACGCTGATTTGCATTGATTCGTTTTTGAATGGAAAGGGAATTGGATTCAATTTCGCATTTATAACAGCTATTGAATTTATATCAATAGTTCTGATTAGAGCAACAGGCAAAGCTCACATTTTTTCGGAACGCATGTTTATTTGGCAACAAGTTACTTCAAAAATTATTAGTTGTCCGATTTTCGGATATGGTTCATTGAAAGATTCGATTGTGTATGACTGCAAGGGATACTTGAGAACCACCCATAATAATTTCTTTCAGATATGTCAGATGGGGGGGAACCGCTCTTACGTTTTATCTAATTATGTTTGCTAGATGTATAATAAAAATTAGTAAAGAATATCGTTTTGCTAATCAATCATGGATTAAGAAAATTATGGGCACATTTCTTTTTGCTTTTATTTGCTATGCTTGCGTGTTTATGGTTGAGCAGAGCGTATATTTTTCTGGTTATTATGGAATGTGTGTATTATCAGAATGTGTTATTCGTGAATTTAATGCAGGCAAATTGAATGCATTACAGACAAAAGTTAGTTGGATCGATGAATAATAGTTAGATGAGGTTGTAAAATGTCACATAGCAATGATTTATTAAAAAACACCGGAATACTAATGATTGGCAAGGTATCGACACAGTTTGTAAGTTTTCTGTTATTGCCTTTATACACCTATAAACTTACCTCGGCAGAATATGGAACACTTGATTTGTACACCACGGTGGCGAGCATCCTGATTCCAATTCTGACTTTGCAACTTGAACAAGGCGTTTTCAGATTTATGATTACATCAGAAGAGAAGAGAGAGACAGTTATAGCTTCTGCTTCTCTCTATATAGTTTTTGCAGCACTTGTGTTGACAGCGGGATTTATTCTGGCGGCTTGCCTCATGAAATATGAGGATGCGGCTTCGATATATGGATACTACTTAACATATATGGTCTATGTAGTAGTCGTTCAGCTTGCACGCGGTGAGGGAAACAATAAACTGTATGCGTTTGCATCGTTTCTTTCATCTCTCCTGATTATCATTTTTAATATTCTGTTTCTAGTACCCTTTGAAATGGGAATCAAAGGCATACTAATTTCCCATGTCATTGCCTATTGCGTTACCTGCGTGGTTGTGGTCTTATACCTTAAGACGTATCGGTATTGGCGCATCTCCTATTTTTCAAAGAAATGTCTGGTTTCTTTGGTAAAATACTCGGCACCGTTGGTATTCAATCAGATTTCAAGTTGGATTATTAACTACTCGGATCGCGTGATTATTGTCTTT
Source organism: Lachnospiraceae bacterium (assembly GCA_022845955.1). Classification (GTDB taxonomy): domain Bacteria; phylum Bacillota; class Clostridia; order Lachnospirales; family Lachnospiraceae; genus Eisenbergiella. The sequence continues at coordinate 3,731,260 of AP025576.1, read as the reverse complement.
TTTTTGGGCGTAAGCGCAAACGGTATTTATGCACTGGCGAATAAGTTTTTTTCGCTTTTGACGACGATCTTTAATATTTACAATATGGCATGGACTGAGACTGTTGCGAAGTCAGTAAATGATCTGGGCAGAAATAAATATTACAGAAAGACAGTTAACGCGACAATCTTTATTTATATGCTTGGATGTATTTGGGTCATAGCAGCATTAGGAATAGCATTCAAGTATTTTATCAGCAGTTCCTATGATGAGGCATACCGGTATATTCCGATTCTCGTGGTGGCGGCTGTCTTCTCCGGGCTGTCTGCAACAATTGGAAGCATATATATTGGACATAAAAAAACGACTAGTATCGGTGTTACCACATTCGGCGCAGCAGTTGTAAACATTGTTGGTCATTTGGCACTGATTTCGGGAGTAGGTTTGTATGCAGCCAGCATTTCTACATTGGTAGCTTTTGTATCTCTGTTTTTCTATCGTATATATGGCTTGCGTAAGATCGAGCCGATATCGATTGATTATAAACCATTTTTCATAACGGTACCATTTCTTGCTGTCGTATGGTATCTGTATTTGACGAAGAACATTGCTTGCCAGTTTGCGGCTGTACTGGTTGCGTGTGTGGCTTCATTCATTATTCTATACCTGAATCTGGGTGTAATTAAAGAACTGCTGAATCATAGAAAAAAACATAAAGAGGATTGATAACGGTGAGAGGGTGGATACAATGTTGAGAGAAGAGCAGAGGGATAATTCTTTAGATTTTATAAAAGGCGTAATTATTTTTCTCGTTATCTGGGGTCATATGCTGCAGAAGACAAATCAGTCAATGGTCTATGATTCCATTTGGGATAATCCGATTTATAAAGTGATTTATGCGTTCCATATGCCGCTGTTTATGTCCATAAGCGGTTATCTGACTTTTCATTCTCTAAAGAGAAGACGCGGTCGAGAATTTATAAAACACCGCCTTCTACCTATGATTCAGACGGTAATTGCATGGGGAACGATACACATGGTTAACCTGTTATGTATTGGTCAAATAGGCGGTCTGTCGGATATTGTAAATTCATATACGGATGGCTTTTGGTTTATATGGGCAATAATCCACTGCTCTATCCTGATTACTCTCGTTGATAAAGCACGCAACACTCGGCTTTACTATGTCACTATTATTTTGACTTTCGGGCTATCCGTTGTTTCTCTTGTGCCGAGCAAAACCACTTTTATGTATCCGTTCTTTCTCGGCAGCTACTTAATTACGGATTTGAACATACGGATTCCAAAGCGTGCGTATATAGGTTGTGCCATTCTCTATATCGTTACGTTGGCATATATGATTTCGCAAACGGGCAGTATGGATTTTAATTTGCGAATTCATAAGGAGTCGTTTTGGCAAATTGTTTCAATGGATTTTCTGAGATGGTGGGTTGGAATACTTGGATGCATAACGGTATTCCTATTTATGAAGAGACTATTTAATTACATTAACAACACAAGATTTGCAGGTAGGATATCATTGGTGGGAAGAAAAACACTTCAGATTTACGTTTTGAATGTTGTACTTCTGGAAGATATGTATGGATTGGTTCTTTACCCGATAATAGTTCGAAAGATCGGATGTAATATTTTATATCTGAATGCTTGGCTATTTAATTTGGTTTTGGCTCCGTTTTTGAGTATGATATTCATAACCATAGCATTGTATGTTGATAAATGGTTCACTAAAATACCTTTGGCAAGAAAAATAATGTATGGAAAGTAATAGAAGGAGAAACTGAAAAAATTCTTAGCTCTTGACTTTTCAGAGTGTTTATCCTATGGTGAGAATGCCGGCTCTTTTTTTGCGCGGTTCGCTTTTTCTTTTGTTTTGCAGTATAATAGTTGCAGCAAAACAAAGGGGAGTCGAACATGTCAAAGATCTACTCACCAGAAGAACTGAACAGCTTCCTTTATATCGGATCAGTCGGGAATTCCTGCGGAATGATATCCACATCTCCAAGCAGGTGATGTCGAACTGGCTTATCTGCATATGTTAATATCATTTATAAAAATAATTTGTTTATCCTAGTCTATTAATTACATGATTTTAAAATTACCACTAGAAAATCCCATCCATTTATGCTATAGTATCCAAGATAGAGCAATAAACGTAGATAAAATACCAGTTTTAAAATCCAAAATAACCCAACCGGTAACACCCCAATACCCCCTAATGAATTTATCCCCCCGTTTATTCTCCGCTAAAACTATTGACACAACAGATTTCCGCATACTATACTTAAGAGAAAATAAAAACCAACGCCCCACAAAAAGGAACCCCTAAAATAACCCACACCACATTACATAATAGAAGGACCCCCAAATGCCCCTCATTCAACCACCCAAATGGTTCCGCTGCACCATATGGACCATTTTTACCTTCATATTACTAATAACCCTCTACCTGTCCTTCCAAAGCGGCCCAGCCACCAAAGCTTTAGAAAAGCCCTTTGTAACCCAGGTAACAGGCACCCTGGCAAACGCTCCAACCCAGGAGCAGGTACTGACTATCACCTACTACCTCCGTCAGGCAGGCAGGGCTATCCTTTTCTTCGCATTAGGATTTACCGGAAGCTGGGCGATCCTCCTCACCTTCCGCAGGATTACGGCAAAGCTTCGCATACTATCCACAGCAGCCATGCTGTTCGCCATAGCCTTTTTTACAGAATTTATGAAACTTTTTATAGAAGGAAGACATTATTCCTTCCCTCAATGCCTGGAAGGTTTCCTCTTCGGCATGCTGGGATACCTGTGCATTAGTATGATCTTGCACTTATTTGCACATTATAAAGACAGAATCAAGAAAAAAGCAGGAGCAGAAGCGTAACCGCTTACTGCTTTACCGGAGGCATATGTACCAGAAGAAGTCTAATCTGCAAAATTTAATAATTATATCGATAGACTGCCTTGTACTTGTCCTCAGTCTCGGTATTGCCAACTATATCAGGCATCAGAAGTTTTTCAAGGGACTGAATAATCCCACGGATATGAAAGTTCTGATCGCTATTTTTTTGGTGGTATTCCTGATAATCAACCTGTTTAAGAACTGGTATAAGAAAATGCTGCTCCGCGGGCCTTTCCAGGAACTGCTGGAAACCATTAAGATGAACCTTGTGACATTGGCCGGAGCTACCTTTGCTTTATATTTTACCAGGGTAATCGACGAATATTCCAGAAAAGTGCTTGTTTACTTTGTTTTTATAGATGTTATTCTGATGTTTCTCGTCCATCAGCTGTACAAAAAGTATCTCCCTGTATTTTACAAGGTAGCCGGAAATGCAAGACAGCTGCTTCTTGTAGCTTCTGCCAGGGAAGCGGAGGCTTTGGCTGCAGAGATGAAGAGCATCAAAGACTACAGTTACCAGATAAAAGGGATTATTCTGCTGGATGGGGAGGAAAAAGAGGTGGGAGGCATCCCGGTGGTTGCTCCCGGAAAGGAACTGATTGAATACTGCCTCACAGCTTCTCTGGATGAGGTAATTATCTGTACGGACAGACAGACGCAGGAGGAAAGAAAAGAAGACCTGGAAAATCTGGCAGCTATGGGGCTGACCATCCATCTGCAGGTTCCTGTCCTGGAGCTTACAGAGGCTCCTCAGCGTATCCTTTCCCAGTTCGGACAGTTCCATACGATTACCTATGCCAATAAGGTAGCTCCGTTCGGGCAGCTTATGCTGAAGCGTCTTATCGATATAGCCGGAGCCTTTGCGGGCAGCCTGGCATTGCTTGTCCTTACGGTTGTTCTGACACCTGTTATCAAGCTGGATTCTCCTGGCCCGGTCTTTTTCGCGCAGAAGCGTGTGGGGCGGAATGGCCGTATTTTTAAGATGTACAAGTTCCGATCCATGTATACCGATGCGGAAGAGCGGAAAAAGGAGCTGATGGCACGGAACGAGATGGACGGGCTGATGTTTAAAATGGAAGATGATCCCCGCATTACCAGAGTGGGGAAATTCCTGCGAAAAACAAGCCTGGATGAGTTTCCGCAGTTTATCAATATTCTCAGAGGGGATATGAGTCTGGTAGGTACCAGGCCTCCCACGCTGGATGAATTTGAGCATTACCAGTCTTATCATAAGAAAAGACTCAGTTTCCGGCCGGGGCTTACCGGTATGTGGCAGGTGAGCGGCAGAAGTGATATTACGGATTTTGAAGAAATCGTCAGGCTGGATGTGGAATACATCGACAACTGGTCTGTAAGTCTTGATCTGAAAATTTTGATAAAAACAGTTCTGGCTGTTTTTTCCAAGAGCGGGGCCAGGTAATTTTTTTATGCTCAAATTTCCTGTTTTAAGCGTATATTAATTTACGCTTAAAAATGCCAATAAGGTATAAGGAACCTTTATGCAACTGTGAGGGGCACTGAACAGTTACAATTTTTAACAAAACAGGATAAAAGAAAGCAGGAACCAGAGGATGGAAAAGTTAAGCAAGGCGGATCTTGAAAAAGAAGAAATATTAAATCCGGAAAAAGCGGAGAAAAGAAGGCTCAGGAAGCGTAAAGCCCGTCTAATGGCAGCAGTGACAGTAGTCTGTGTGATTTTTGTGGTAGGTACCACCGGTTTTATGGTCGTGCGTGCTATGGGGAAAAACAGCATAATGAGTAAAGGCGGCGGTATGGAGCCGGCAATTTCCACAGATGTAAAGGTAATGGATAAGGTGGCACAATGGCAGGATGGCTGGATCGGATATCAGGACAAGATCTATGAATACAATGATGATATCATGACTTTTCTTATCATGGGTATTGATAAAAAGGACAAGCTGGAAACCGTTGAAAACGGAGGGCAGAAGGGGCAGGCGGACGCGGTCTTTCTTGTAGTGATGAATCCGCATAATAAAAAGGTGGATTTGATAGCTGTTAACAGGGACACGATGGCGGATGTGGAGGTGTACGGACAATCGGGGGCCTATTCCGGCACGGTTAAAGCCCAGATTGCGTTGCAGCATGCATATGGGGATGGAAAGGATAAAAGTGCCCGTTTGATGGAAAAAGCCGTTTCAGCGCTGCTGTATCAGCTGCCTATCCATGGTTATCTCGCTGTGAATATGGACGGGATTCCTACAATTAATGATATCATAGGCGGTGTGGAGGTGGAATGTCTGCAGGATTTGACGGCTGCGGACCCGGCCCTTAGTGCAGGTGATACGGTAAGGCTGGAGGGGGAAACGGCCTTCTGGTATGTAAAGTACAGAGATACCGATGTTTTTGAAAGCAACCGTCATCGTCTGGAAAGGCAGGCGCAGTATCTGCAGGGATTTATCGAGCAGGCCAGAGCGGCCTTTAAAAAAGATGTCACCCTGCCTCTCACGCTGTTTCAGAAATTAAGTCCTTATATGACCACGGATATAAAAGCGGACGAAGTTACCTATCTGGCTACGACAGCCGCTTCCTATGCCTTCAGCGGAGAAATCCATATGCTGGAAGGGGAAACCCGTATGGGGGAGGTTTATGAGGAATTTTATCCGGACGAGGATGCTCTTCATCAGCTTGTTATCGATATTTTTTATGAAGAGGTACAGCAATAGCTATTACCGCCTCTGGCGTTAATATGGGAAGCCATACAAGAATCATCAGGAGGGGAGGGCCTGTAAACCATATACGGGCAGGTTCCGTTCCGGTTCAGAACCGGAGGAATTCTGCAGCAGCCGGCGTAATTCGTTTAGAATCGTTATCTTTATGTGCTCTGTATGCTTCCCGGAGCCGGCATGTTCCTGACAGGTTATTCCCGGACAATGAAACCGAATGAAAAGGATAAAAAGATGTTACATAAAAAATACAAACTTCTGAATAATGTTTTTATCATTTCCCCATTTCTTTTGTTCTGTTTGCTTTTGGCAGGCTGCGGCAGTAAAACCGGAGAACAGGGCAATACACAGACGGATACCCGGCAGCCGGTTGAAAGTGGCGATCTGTCTTTAGCAGATTTTATGAAAGAAGATGGTACAGCGGATATGCAGTCTTTGCAGAATATAAATGCGGAGGCCTACGCATGGCTGGAAATCACCGGGACAGATATCAGCTTTCCGGTATTGCAGCCGGCAGAGGACGAATACTTTTACCTGAGCCATAATATTTACGGGAAAGAGGATGAGGACGGCTGCATTTATACGGAGTATTACAACAATAAGGATTTTGGCGATCCCAATACCATTATATACGGTCGTAACAGGGATAAAAGATTCGGCAGGCTTCACCAATACAAGGACAGGGATTTCTTTGATTCCCACAGGGAAGTAAAGATATATTTGGATGACAAGGTACTTACCTATCAGATTTTTGCGGCATATACCTATGATGACCGGCATTTGATCGCAACCTATGATTTTTGGGATCCGGCAGTCTATTCTGCATATTTGGAAGACATCTTTGCGATCCGTGCGATGGATGCTTTTATTGACAGCTCCGCCCCGGTTTCCGCAGAGGATAAAATCATTACATTATCCACCGGGGTAACAGGAGAGGATGACAAGCGTTATCTGGTACAGGCTGTGCTTGTGCCGGAACAGGCCTGAAAGGCGGATGGAACATGGAACAGAAACGAAAAAGAAGAAGAAAAAAGAGAAAGCGGTCCGCAGCTAAAAAAGCCGGTATTTTCCTTGCCGTTCTGCTGTCGGTTCTCCTTTTGTTTCTCCTTTTGCTGCTGGTTGGATATTTATGGATGGAAAGCCATGGGCGGAGTGCTTTTGCTCAAAAGCAGGAAGCGGTCCCGGAACAGATGCAGACGGTTTCCGTATCGGAAAATGATGCGGGAGAAGCATTGGAAGCAGGGACGCTGCGTTACAAGGGAAAGACATATACCTATAAAAAGGATGTTTTGACCTTTTTATGTATGGGGATAGATAAGACCGGAGAAGTGAAGGCTTCCTCCGATTTATACAGGGGCGGACAGGCTGATGCCCTGTTCCTGGCGGTTTTGGACCCCCGGGAAAATAAGATCAGTGTAATCGGTATCAACAGGGATACTATGACGGAAATAAAGACCTACGATCCCAATGGCTTATATTCCGGAAAAGAGGTTGCACAGATAGCCCTGGCCCATGCCTATGGAGAGGGGCTGGAAGAAAGCTGTGAAAATACGGTGGAGGCTGTTTCCAATTTATTCTATGGCCTGCCGATTCATGGATACTGTGCTCTGAATATGAGTGTTATAGCCGCAATTAATGATGCAGTGGGCGGTGTGGAGGTTACCATACCGGAATCCGTAGCTAAGGGCGGAATGAAAATAAATGGTACACGCTACGGCGGTGAATGGAAGACGGGGGACCGCGTTCATCTGGAGGGCGAAGAGGCCTATGTATATATAAAGTACCGTGATACAAAGGAAGCGCAGAGCGCGGAAGCACGTCTGTCCCGTCAGAAAGAGTATTTACAGGGATTTATCGGACAGGCAAAGGCAGCTATGAAGCAGGATATGACGCTTCCGCTGAAGCTGTATACGCAGGTTTCTCCTTATATGGTTACGGATATATCCGCAGACGAAGCAGTTTATCTGGCAGGACAGGCATTATCCTACAGTTTTGACCAGAATGACATATATACGATGGAAGGGAACGTGGAAATGGGTGAAATGTTTGAGGAATTTTACCAGGATGATACGGCCCTGTATGAACTGATACTTCAGGTTTTTTATGAGGAAGTAGCTCCGTAAGGCTGTTGTTACAGCTTACCAATGGTATTAGCGGACGGGCAACCGGACGTTGATATAAAGAAGCCACACACACTATAAGAAAGGGGGATGATTGACATGAAAAAGAAAATGGCAATTGTTCTTTCAGCAATTCTCGCATGCTCTATGGGCATGACTGCGATGGCGGCTCCCAGTCCGTCCATCCAGAAGGAACCTGTAGCGCAGGTCGTTGTGAGCCCTTCTGTCGGTACAAGCAATACCGTTACCACACAGGCTGTAAGTGTTTCCAGCGACAAGTCTGCAGTCCTTCCCGGAACAACCTTCAAGACCGCAAGCGGCCAGGTTGTGGACCCGGCTGCAGTAGCAATGGTTATCGCACCCGCTTCCGCTGAACAGGCACAGGCTTCTGCCGCATCTTTAGCAGCAGCAATGGCTTCCAGCAAAATGCAGGTAGTTAACTTTACCGGAAGAAACGGACTGTCTCTTACAGACAGCAAAGGCAATCTGAATGTTGTTAACAACATGGTAATTGGCCTTCAGACCGCAGCCGGTGAAGCTGTTGCACAGAACGGTTCCGTATCTGCAGCATTCGCGCTGGCAGATATTCTCGGAGCAGCTACTCTGGCTGAAGGGGAAACCATTCAGGCATTATACCAGAGAGCGGACGGAACATGGGTAGCCGTTCCGGTAGTTATCAAGAACGGTGCAGTTGCCGTTGCACTTCCTGCATTCGGCGGCGCTGTAAATGTTACATTTGTTGTAGCCAAAGGCGCTCATATGGAAGATGTTCCGGCAACAACTTCTCCCAGAACCTGATAGTTCTGGATTCGTACTAAAACTATTTCCTAAAATCAACTTGTGTGGTTTCAAAATACCTGGTTTCCGGAATATCGGAAGCCAGGTATTTTTTTTTGCCCTGAGTACCGGCAGGTGCTTCTTTTAAGTTATCGATATAATATTACTATTCCGGGACAGTGGCCGGATGGACGCCGACTGCCGTAAACCGGGGAACAAAATCCATTGTTCGGAGAAATATCTGCATCTTTAGGAATATACCGAATTTTTCAAAGGACTTTTGATAGATGCCGCAGACGTTGATTATTTGTATTACGGTTTATATGGTAATGGATATTCATTTTTTTTGTGCAGATTAACGGATTGCCTCAAAAGGTATTGTTGGATGTGCCATATATGGCACATCTTTTGCCGCTTCGGATATCTAATTCCCTCGTTTGTAGTCACGGAGTAAAAAGTACGTTAAAATACTACTACAGTTCAGTGGAAAAAGCAATTCTTGCTTATGGAATATGCTAAACTGAAAAAAACGAAGTTTGGTAAATTTTGGAAGTAAGGTGCAAATGATGATGGATTATGTAGTTATTATGCGTGGCTTAAGAGAGGACAACGATGTAAAGCAGAGGGAGGTGGCCGAGTACCTGAACATTGATCAGAGGGTCTATTCCAGATATGAAAGAGGGCAGAACGCTATGCCTGTGAGATTTATCCCTTTGCTTTGTGACTACTATAATGTATCAGCGGATTATCTGTTGGGAAGATCAAAAGAAAAGGACTACCTCGGCGCTGACAAATCCCGTAAGCTGGGAGCCACGAAGAAGAACGGATAACACAAGACAACTGAAGAGGGAACATATGCCTATGGCATACGTAAAAAAGGACGGTTTTTACCGTTCTTTTTTCTTGTGAAAAAGTCCGGTTTCGGCTATAGTATTAGGTGTGTGAAGAAACGGCTTCCGTAAGTAATGCCGTATTGGTCTGATTTAAAGAAATTTTTAAAGAAACAGGAGCAGATGCATATGAAATGTCTCGTGTTGGCAGGAGGAAGAGGCGACAGGCTGTGGCCGCTGTCCAGAAAGAATTATCCGAAACAGTTTATCAGCATCCAGAAGGATCATTCCATTTTTCAGGAGACTATTGCCAGGAATATTCCTTATTGCGATGAATTTATTATAGTTACCAATAAAGAATACCAGTTTATTGTGGAAAACCAGATGAAGGCTTTCCAGGGGATAACCTACAGGCTGGTACTGGAGGATGTGGGGAGGAAAACTACCGCGGCCATTGTGCTTTCGTGTCTGCAGTTTCCTTTGTCTGAACTGATGTTTGTGGTGGCAAGTGATCATCTGATTGAAGGGGCTACCTATAAAGATGATGTAACAAAGGCCGCGGAGCTGGCAAAAGAGGGCTGGCTTGTCACCTTCGGTATGGATATAGGCAAGCCGGAAACCCGGTTCGGTTATATCCGCTGCCGGGGAGAAGAGGTGCTTTCCTTTATAGAAAAGCCGGATGCCGCCACGGCGGCTTCCTATTTTGAAGCGGGGGACTATCTGATTAACAGCGGTATGTTTCTGTTTCGTGTGGGGACGCTGGTCCAGGAAATCCGGAAATTCTATCCATGGTTATACAATTCCTGTGAAGCGGCCTTTTATATGAGGAAGGTAAAAGGCAGACATACGTATTATCCGTCCGAGGTACTGGAAGGCATCCAGGCGGTCCCTATTGAGAAAAGTGTTTTTGAACGGACCGGAAGAGGGAAGGTGATTCACAGCTCTTTTCAGTGGCAGGATATCGGAAGCCTGGAGGATTTATCTCTCACCGGGATCCGGAGAGACGAAAGAAATCAAATCGTGTATGAAAGCACCAATACGACGGTGCTGAATCAGAGTGACCGTCAGCTTGTGGTAGCCAACAATCTGACGGATATCACTATTATTAATACAGAAGATGCGGTTTATGTTGGCAAGACAGGGGAATCCGAGAAGCTGAAGGGTATCATGAGGGAAAATCCGGAGGAACAGCATTACTTTGACCAGGGAAGGGTCATTTACAAGCCGTGGGGAACCTATGAGCTTCTGAATGTGAATCCCCGCTACGTTGTCCGCAAGGTGATGATCACGGAAGGAAAAACGATCTATGCACACCAGCACTCCCATCGAACGGAGCATTGGATTATCGTGTGCGGAAGGGCCAGAATCATCCTGGAAGGCGGGGAAGGAGAATACGGGCCCAACGACAGCATAGAAGTACCGGAAAACACCCCCCACCAGATATCCAATATAGGAAATGAGCCTTTGGTGTTTATGGAGATATCCACAGGTGAAATGGTGGAAGAAAGAGACTTGATCTCTGTGCGCAGCCGGGATCTGTCGGAGGCGGAGCTGGGCTATCAGGTGGAGCCTTTTGTCCGTCTGCTTCCCGCCTTCAAGGATTACTTATGGGGAGGCACCAGGCTTCGGGATATTTATGCTAAGAAATGTGACTATGAAACCATTGCGGAAAGCTGGGAGCTGTCCGCCCATAAGGAAGGGCAGAGCATTGTGGCTTCCGGGCGTCATAAGGGGCTGCTTTTTTCCGAGTATCTGGATCGGATCGGGAAGGAAAAATGGGGCTGGAAATGCCAGCCGCTGGAACGTTTCCCGCTTCTGGTCAAACTGATTGATGCAAAAGAGAATCTTTCCGTACAGGTTCATCCGGATGATGCCTATGCCCTGGAAAAGGAAAATGAATACGGGAAAAATGAAATGTGGTACATCCTTCAGTGCGAACCGGATTCCTGCATTTACTGCGGTTTTAAACGGGATGTAACCCGGGAAGAGGTGGAAAAGGCGGTGGAAGAGGACACGATTCTTTCCCTGCTGAACCGGATTCCCATCAAACAGGGGGAGGCTTTTTTCATACCGGCAGGTACCGTTCATGCCATCGGCAAGGGAAGCCTGATATGTGAAATCCAGCAAAGTTCCAATTGTACCTATCGTTTATATGATTATAACCGCAGGGACAAGTATGGAAATTACCGGGAGCTTCATATGGAGAAGGCGCTGGCGGTCATGAATTACAGCCAGTACGAAGTGCAGCGGTTTGACAGCGAAACCATAGAAACGCAGGAGGTGGTTTTACGCATCCTGAGCCGCTGCAAATATTTTGAGTGTGTCAGCTGTACACTCCATGGCTCTTATGTGCTGGAGGAGGACGGAAACTCCTTTTACTCGTTGCTGTGCGTAAAAGGGAAGGCGCAGCTGCAGCACGCGGAGGGGGCGGAAAGAATACAGATGAAGGCCGGAGACAGTATTTTCATTCCTGCCGGAGAACAGAAATTCCGTCTGGATGGGGACGCAGAGATCATTATTACCCATATATAAAAACGGCGCCGGCTTTTTGAAAGCCGGCGTCGTTTTATGGGGAACTGCTGTTTAGTTTTTGATAAATACTGTATAACCTCTGCTGTTCAGCAGTCTTTCCGCTTTCTCAATGGAAGCTTCTTCATAAAATTCAATGCGCAGGACACCGTCTTCCGATTCCCGGTTATGGACAATGCCGATATTTTTAATGCTGATATGGTTCAGCGCCAGCAGAGTGGCCACGGAGGCCAGGGAGCCGGCTTCGTCGGGAATTTCCACATTGATGGTGTATACTTTTTTGATAGGGCCGCTGGAAGCGTCAATAAAGGAATCCCGGTAGTTCCTGGCCGTGTCGAAGAAGGAATAGAGCTGGCTTGCATCCTTTCGGTCAATTTCATCCTTTACTTTTTCAAGGGAACTGATATAGCGTTCCAGAAGCTGTGATATGTTTTCCCTGTTCGTCAGGCAGATCTGCTGCCACATAACCGTGGAGGAAGAAGCGATACGGGTAATGTCCTTAAAACCCCCTGCAGCAACCAATTTCATGATTCCTTCATCGTTATCGCTGGCCTTTACCAGATTCACCAGGGAAGAAGCGATGACATGAGGCAGGTGGCTGATTGCCGCCGTCACATAGTCATGCTGCCGGTAATCCAGAATCAGGGGGATGGCTCCCATTGCTTTAACCAATGCGGCATACCGTTCCACCTGTTCTTTTGGGGCATCCGGAGTAGGGGTGAGGATATAATAGGCATTTTCCAATAAAGAGGCCTTGGAATTCTGGTAGCCGATCCGTTCGCTGCCGGCCATGGGATGGCCTCCGATAAAAGAAGCGGTAAGGCCCAGTTCTTCAATGGCGGCATGGATTGTGCTTTTAACGCTGCCCACATCGGTGAGGATACAGCCGGGATGAAGGGACAGGAAATTGCGGATTAACCGGAGGTTTCTGTCATTCTGGGACACCGGGGCGCATAAGAATAGAAAGTCACAATCCGTGAAGGCGGCTCCGTTTTCTTCGTCAACCCGTTCCGCTGCTTCATCAATAATACCTTCTTCCAGGGCCAGCTTCCGTGTTGCACCGTCCGTATCACAGGCCCGGATATAGCAGTCCGGCATGGATGCCCGGATGGCTCTGGCGATGGAACCGCCGATAAGTCCAAGCCCAATAAAGGCAAAGGTGAGTTGCTTCATAACGTGCTCCTTTTATCTGAAGCTGCGGCCTGCAAGTCCGATATAGGGAGCGAGCTCACCGGTCAGCTTCTCAAATTTTTCAAAGGTAAGGGACTGCGGGCCGTCGGAAAGGGCATGGGCGGGATCGTTATGTACCTCTATCATCAGACCGTCCGCGCCGCAGGCTACGGCTGCTTTTGCCAGAGGAGCCACATATTTGTAGACGCCGGTGGCATGGGAGGGATCCACAATCACAGGAAGATGGGTCCTTTCCTTTAATACCGGAACGGCGCTTAAGTCAAGTGTGTTGCGGGTGGCGGTCTCAAAGGTGCGGATGCCTCTTTCGCATAATACCACATTGGGGTTGCCTTCGGCAATGATATATTCCGCTGCGTTGAGCCACTCCTCAATGGTGGCGCTCAGGCCTCTTTTTAAAAGTACGGGAAGGCCGGATCGTCCCGCTTCCTTAAGAAGGATAAAATTCTGCATGTTCCGGGCGCCGATCTGGATCATATCCACATATTTCACGGCAGCTTCAATGGCCTCGTGGCTCACAACCTCGCAGATGGTGGCCAGCCCGGTTTCTTTCGCGGCTTCCTGCATGTAACGCAGCCCTTCCTCTTCCAGTCCCTGGAAGGAGTAGGGGGAGGTCCGCGGCTTGTATGCTCCGCCGCGGAGAATGGTAGCGCCGCAGGCTTTGACGGCTTTTGCGATAGCCATCAGCTGCTCCTGCGTTTCCACGGCGCATGGACCCGCCATTATGGTCATATTGTCCGGACCGATAGAGGCGGGGCCGACTTTAACCGTAGTGGGATCGGGATGGAACTTCCGGTTTGCCAGCTTGTAGGTTTCCGTTACCGGCACTATCCTGTCAACATCCTTGAAGCTTATCAGGTTTTCCGTGGACAGGCGGCTTTTATCGCCCACCACGCCGATGATGGTAACCTCGGTACCCTGGGAAAGATGGGCGTTCAGCCCGCTGTTTTCAATATATTCCTTTATCGCCGTGATACTGGATTGTGCTGCCTGGGGTTTCATTACAATAATCATAGGTTTGGTTCCTTTCACTTTCCGGTAATTTTAATGCCGTTACCAATATAGCACTTTAAAGCGTGAAAGTCAACCGGAATCCATATCCTGTATTTTGGCTATTTTCCCTTGATTTCAGGGGGTTTTAGAGGTAGGGCTGATTTAGATGCAGCGGAGGGAAAAAGAAAGGAAAAAATAACTTGTATAAAATGTTGAAAATTGCTTGTAAAAATTTTGGACATTTAGTAAAATATACCCATGGGGTTCTGGAAGAGATTTTTAATGGATTGGGGACTTTTACAGAAAACCCGGAAATCGCATAATACGGAGGAATTCAGTATGAACATTTACACAACAGACAAGATTCGTAACGTTGTTCTTCTGGGACATGGCGGATCAGGCAAGACTAGTTTAGTAGAAGCAATGGCGTATTTGTCCGGAATCACATCCAGGATGGGTAAGGTAACAGACGGAAATACGGTCAGCGATTTTGGCAAGGAAGAGCAGAAGAGAAAATTTTCAATCAGCACATCTGTTGTCCCGATTGAATGGGAAGGTGTGAAGATCAATATATTGGATACTCCCGGTTTTTTTGATTTTGTTGGGGAAGTGGAAGAAGCGGTCAGCGCTGCGGATGCTGCCATCATTGTCATCTCCGGCAAGGCCGGCGTGGAAGTGGGTACCCAGAAGGCCTGGGAGCTGTGTGACAGATACAAGCTTCCCCGCATGGTATTCGTAACGGATATGGATATTGATAATGCTTCTTACCGGCAGATCGTGGAAGATATGACAAACCTTTACGGCAAGAAAATTGCACCCTTCCATCTGCCTATCCGTGAAAATGAGAAGTTTGTCGGTTATGTCAACGTTATTTCCGAGACCGGCTACAGATGGCAGGGCAAGGAAGTCGTGGAGTGTGAGATACCCGAATACAACAAACCGAACCTTCAGATTTGCCGTGATACCCTGATGGAAGCGGTGGCTGAAACAAGCGAAGAGTTTATGGAACGGTATTTCAGCGGCGAGTCCTTCTCCGAAGCGGAAATCAGAGCGGCTCTGCGTACCAATATTAATGACGGCAGTATTGTTCCCATGTCTATGGGATCTAATATTCTGGGACAGGGCATTTATACGCTGCTGGATGACATTGTGAAGTACCTGCCCAGCCCGGAAGGACGGGAAATTGCAGGCATCAATATGAAGACAAAGGATATTTTCCAGGCGAATTTCGATTTTGCCAAGGCAAAGAGCGCCTATATCTTCAAGACGATTGTGGATCCCTTTATTGGTAAATATTCTCTCATAAAGGTTTGCTCCGGCGTTCTGAAAACAGATGATCAGATGCTTAATTACGATAAGGATATTGAGGAGAAGATAGGTAAGCTTTATATTCTTCAGGGAAGCAAGCCTATGGAAGTGAGCGAGCTTCATGCCGGCGATATCGGTGCCCTGGCCAAGCTGACAGGGGCAAGGACAGGGAATACGCTTTCCACTAAGGCCACACCTATTGAATATGGTAAAACGGAAATCTCCGTTCCTTATACTTCAAAGAGATACAAAGCCAAAAACAAAGCGGATATTGATAAGATATCCCAGTCCCTTACCAAGATGACTCATGAAGATTTATCCCTTAAAGTGGTTAATGATTCTGAGAACCATCAGTCACTGCTGTATGGTATGGGCGATCAGCATCTGGATGTGGTGGTAAGCAGATTGCTGAATGAGTATAAAGTAGAGATAGAGCTGAGCCAGCCCAAGGTTGCGTTCCGCGAAACCATCCGTAAAAAATCAGATGTGGAGTATAAATACAAAAAACAGACCGGCGGTCATGGGCAGTATGGCCATGTCAAGATGAAATTCGAACCGTCAGGGGATCTGGAAAGTGCTTATGAATTTGCCCAGGAGGTGGTAGGCGGCGCCGTGCCCAAGAATTATTATCCTGCGGTGGAAAAGGGAATCCAGGAATCTGTCCAGAAAGGGCCTTTGGCCGCTTATCCGGTAGTCGGTGTGAAAGCGATACTGTATGATGGTTCCTATCATCCGGTTGACTCCTCGGAAATGGCGTTTAAGATGGCAACTATCCAGGCATTCAAAAAAGGCTTTATGGATGCAGGACCGATTCTTCTTGAGCCGATCGCATCTTTGAAGGTAACCGTTCCTGATCAGTACACCGGTGATGTTATGGGTGATTTGAACAAACGCCGCGGCCGTGTGCTGGGAATGACACCTATTGCAGGAGGAAAGCAGATAGTGGAAGCGGATGTGCCTATGACGGAACTGTATGGATATTGTACGGATCTGCGTTCCATGACAGGCGGCCGGGGAGATTACTCCTATGCATTTGCCCGTTATGAGCAGGCCCCTTCCGATATCCAGGAGAAAGAAGTTGCTGCAAGAGCCGCTAAGGTTGCAGAAGGAAGCGAAGAATAAAGTCTTTTTTAGAGAAGAGAAACAAATATTGGGGTAAAGGCGCCGGGGATATTGGGGGATATCTTCGGCGCCTTTTATATAGGGAGAAGCTTTATCAGTTATCCCGTCGTTTACGGCGTTTCAGGACTGGCGTCCCGCTGCCAGAGGCAGGATGCTTGACCTTATCCCGGGCAAATTCCAGGTAAAAGCTTTGTATTTTCAGTTTGTTTTCTTCATACATATCCAGTATCTGATACAATTCCTTGTAATAGCCGAAAAGAATCCTTTTGGTGCGGATAGTTTCCCGCAAATCAATTTTACTGTCTACCAGGCTTCCTTTTGTTTTTACATAATAATAGAAGGGAACCGTGAGGACATGGACGTTGGAGGTGAATTTCAGATATTCCAGATTGAATTTGAAGTCCTCGCACCAATCCAGTTCATGGGAGAAGAACAGCCGGTTCTCTCTGATAATATCCATGCGGTAAAATTTATTCCAGGTTACCCCATAATAGAAATTAGCGGGGGATTTCATCATGTATTTGGCAAATTCGGCTCTGCTCATCAGGGCGGGAGAGGGAATATGTCCTTTAATCCAGATCCTCCTTCCGATAACCCGGTAATAATCCGATATGACAAGCTGCGTATCCGGTTCCATAGCCTGCAGCAAAAGAGCTGTGGCATCACGGGTAAGCCAGTCATCTGCATCCACAAACTGCACAAAATCGCCCTTTGCCATCTGCAGCCCTATATTCCGGCTTTCCGAAACACCGGAATTTTCCTTATGGACAACACGCAGGCGTGAATCCTTTTTTTCATATTTATCAAGGATTATCCGGCTGTGATCCGTACTGCCGTCATCTATGGCAAGAATTTCCAGATGGGAATAGGTCTGCCTGATTACGCTGCAAAGGCATCTTTCCAGCGTTTGTTCCCTGTTATATATGGGAATAATAATGGTAACTAAAGGGTTATTCAATCAGATTATCTGCCTTTCCTTTGTGATTTCATCATGCTTATTTTATCATGCGCATAGGGGAGAAACAAGGAAAAAGTGCCGGTAGGGTGCAGATAAAAAAGAATGGCATCACCCGTGCCGGTCGTTCAGCATTGCTATGGCTGGAATATTGTGGTACAATGAATTTATTTATTAGCAGCCTGTATTCTGCCCGGAAAACAGGCTGACGACAGGATTTGCCGGAAGCTGATGCCGGCAGGGAGGAGTATTATTTTATATGAAAAAAGGTGTATTGTACACGATTTTGGGCGTTTTGGCTGCTGCTGCCGCATTTATTTATTATTACGTAACACTGCCGGCCATTAATATCCATTCCAGCGGCTTCTGGTTTTTTATTATGGCGGCTATCGTTGCCGTAATGATCCTGTATGCCGTACGCAAGGCAGGGAAGGATATGGCGGGAACGGGAGGCGTATCGCTGAAGTTCAGCCTGAAGGAATATAAGCCCCTGAAGTGGATGGGGATTCTGCTTCTGCTTTTGCTTGCTGCTTATTTAATCGGAAGCGTGCTGTCATCCCCGATTATCAATGCCAAGAAATACCAGCAGCTTCTGACTCTGGAGAGCCGGAATTTCACGGATGACATCAAGGAAGTGGATTATCGGACAATCCCTCTTCTGGATAAGGACTCGGCTGCGCTGCTGGGAGACAGGAAGATGGGAAGTCTGGTGGATATGGTTTCCCAGTTTGAGGTGGCGGATGACTATACCCAGCTGAATTATAACGGGGTGCCGGTGAGAGTTACCCCTCTTGTATATGCCAGCCCGATCAAGTGGCTGACCAACCAGAAAAACGGGATTCCTGCGTATATCCGCATTGATATGACCACACAGGATACGGAATGTGTTATGCTGGAGGAAGGGATCAAATATTCCAAATCCGAATATTTCAACCGGAATCTGTACCGGCATCTCCGGTTCCGGTTCCCTACCTATATTTTCGGCGATCAGCTCTTTTTTGAAATAGATGACAATGGCGTTCCCTATTGGGTATGCCCTGTTAAAAAGTTTAATATTGGGCTGTTCGGCGGAGAGACGGTGGGACGTGTTGTGCTCTGTAATGCTGTTACCGGGGAATGTACGGATTATGACATCGAAGATGTTCCGCAGTGGATTGACAAGGTATATTCCGCAGAGATGCTGATGCAGCTGTATGATTACCATGGGATGTACCAGCATGGCTTCTTTAACAGTGTTTTAGGACAGAAGGATTGTCTGGTGACAACCAACGGATATAATTATATCGCTCTGGATGACGATGTTTGGGTATATACGGGAATCACCTCTGTAAACGGGGATCAGTCAAACGTAGGGTTCGTCCTGATGAATCAGAGAACCATGGAAACCCGTTATTATAAGGTGGAAGGAGCAACGGAGATGTCGGCCATGTCCTCTGCGGAAGGACAGGTACAGAATCTGGGGTATAAGGCCTCCTTCCCGCTTTTGTTAAATATTGCGGATGAACCCACCTATTTTATGGCGCTTAAGGATGCCGCAGGCCTGGTAAAGAAATATGCCATGGTAAATGTACAGAAATACCAATGGGTTGCTATCGGCGATACCATCCAGCAATGTGAAAAGAATTACAATGAACTGCTGAGTACCAACGGTATTGTCAGCCAGAATACGGATGCTTACCTGGAGGCTTCCGGCAGAATTGAATCGATATCGCCGGTCGTACTGGAGGGAACCACTCATTATTATATCTGCATTGAAGGAAATGAGAGTATCTTTGATGTGGACTTGTCCGACGAAAAGCTCATTGGAATCGTCCGTTTTAAAGCCGGTGACAGGATTACGCTGAAATATCTGGATGAAGGCGGTTTAAATCCGGTGCGGGAGCTGAATTAGAAGAAGAGGACTATTGACAAAAGCCGGGAAAAAGGATAAAATTATCCCTAGTTTCCGGGAATCCAGCATATTTTCTGTGTTTCCCGGCAGAATAGCAATAAGACAGAGACTTGGAAGAGGAGTAGTAAGGATCCTGTCCTTTATAGAGAGCCGCCGGTTGGTGTAAGGCGGTAAGGATAAGTCCCCAACTCGCCTTGGAGTCCTCCGGGGGATCCCCTTAAGAATAGAAGCAAAGCATTCTATAGAAGCAGAGCATTCTATAGAAGCAGAGCTTTCTAAGGAAGTAGTCCGGAGCGGGTATTCCCGTTACAGATATTTAAGTGCGCAGCATAAGGCAGGGAGAGGACTATCGGTCCTGTGCTGAAGGTTGCGAATTAGAGTGGTACCACGGAAAAGAAGCCCTTTCGTCTCTAAGCAGAAGAAAGGGCTTTTTTTGGACATATGGATGGCTCGCGGAGCGTGGCATCCGTTGTGTATTCCCGCAGGTAACGTGCCGGGCGGATGCGATTCCGCTGGCTTCTGCGGACGGACAGCAGAGCGCGGCGTGTCCGTTTACCTGTATAGGTGAAGGATTACGAGCGGCAGCAAAAAGGAGGAAGCTATGGCAGCACCATACAATCACAGAGAGATTGAAGAGAAATGGCGGAAAGAATGGGAAACGAATCCTGTTAACGTCAACGATGGAAAGAAACCCAAGTATTATTGTCTGGATATGTTCCCTTATCCATCAGGAAACGGGCTTCATGTAGGACACTGGAGAGGTTATGTGATTTCCGATGTGTGGAGCCGTTATAAAATGCTTAACGGCGGCCACTACATCATCCATCCCATGGGCTGGGATGCATTTGGCCTTCCCGCAGAAAATTATGCCATTAAGATGGGAGTGCATCCCGCAATTTCCACAGCGGACAACGTGGCAAAGATCAAAAGCCAGATTAAGCAGATCGCTGCTTTGTACGACTGGGATATGGAAGTGAATACTACGGATCCTTCTTTTTATAAGTGGACCCAGTGGATTTTTGTCAAGATGTTCCGGGCCGGGCTTGCTTATGAAAAAGAGATGCCTATTAACTGGTGTCCTTCCTGTAAGACGGGCCTGGCAAACGAGGAAGTGGTTAACGGCAAGTGTGAACGCTGCGGCGCAGACGTTACCAAGAAAAATCTGAAGCAGTGGATGCTGAAAATAACCGCCTATGCGGATCGTCTCCTGAATGATCTGGGCAAGCTGGACTGGCCGGAGAAAGTGAAGAAGATGCAGACGGACTGGATCGGAAAATCCTACGGTGCGGAAGTGGATTTCCCGGTGGAAGGCAGAGAAGAAAAGATCACAGTCTATACAACAAGGCCGGATACCCTGCATGGAGCGACTTTCATGGTTCTTGCCCCGGAACATGAGCTGGCAGCCGGACTTGCCACACCGGAAAATCAAAGTGCTGTGGAAAAATATATTTTTGATGCTTCCATGAAGTCCAATGTGGACAGATTGCAGGATAAGGAAAAGACAGGCGTTTTCACCGGCACCTATGCGATTAATCCGTTAAACGGAGCAAAGGTTCCCATCTGGCTTTCTGATTATGTTCTGGCGGATTATGGTACGGGCGCTATCATGTGTGTTCCGGCCCATGATGACAGAGACTTTGAATTTGCTAAAAAGTTTACTATTCCTATCATCCAGGTTATCGCCAAAGATGGTAAGGAAATTGAAAATATGACGGAAGCCTATACGGATGCAAGCGGAACCATGATCAATTCCGGCGAATGGAACGGCATGGAAAGCGCGGTATTGAAGAAGGAAGCGCCGGTTATGATTGAGAAAATGGGAATCGGCCACAAAACGGTAAATTACAAGCTCCGTGACTGGGTATTTTCCCGTCAGCGCTATTGGGGAGAACCCATTCCTATCGTTCATTGTCCGGAGTGCGGCTGTGTGCCGGTGCCGGAGGATCAGCTTCCGCTGCTGCTTCCTGAAGTGGAATCCTATCAGCCTACCGGAACAGGGGAATCTCCGCTTGCTGATATCGACTGGTGGGTGAACACCACCTGTCCGGTGTGCGGCGCTCCTGCCAAGAGAGAGACCAATACCATGCCTCAGTGGGCCGGTTCCTCCTGGTATTTCCTGCGTTATGTGGATAATAAAAATGAGAAGGAGCTGGTGAGCAGAGAAAAAGCGGATACCTATCTGCCCGTTGATATGTACATCGGCGGTGTGGAGCATGCGGTGCTGCATTTGCTTTATTCCCGTTTCTATACCAAATTTCTGTATGATTCCGGTGTGGTGGATTTTGACGAACCTTTTATCAAGCTGTTTAACCAGGGCATGATCACCGGCAAGAACGGAATTAAGATGAGTAAATCCAAAGGAAATGTAGTGTCTCCGGATGATTTGGTGAGAGATTACGGCTGTGATTCCCTGCGGATGTATGAGCTTTTTGTAGGTCCTCCGGAACTGGACAGCGAATGGGACGACAGGGGAATTGACGGTGTAAACCGTTTCCTGAACCGTTTCTGGAATCTGGTTATGGATAATAAAGACAGCGGCGTAGCTCCTTCCAAAGAAATGATCAAGGTACGTCACAAAATGGTTCATGAAATTACCACCAGGCTGGAAAATTTCAGTCTGAATACTGTTGTTTCCGGTTTTATGGAATTCACCAACAAGATGATCGATATGGCAAGAAACGGCGGAATTGATAAAGAAACACTGGAGACGGCCGTGATTATGCTTTCTCCCTTTGCTCCTCACATCGGTGAAGAACTGTGGCGTCAGCTGGGAGGAACGGATTCCGTATTCCATGCCACCTGGCCGGTAGCGGACAAGGACGCTATGGCGGATGAGGAAAAGGAAATTGCCGTTCAGGTAAACGGCAAGACCAAGCTGGTGGTAACCGTACCGGTTGATATCAGCAGGGAAGACGCCATTGCGGCAGGCAGGAAGGCATTGGAAGATACCGGAAAACTGAGCGGAAATGTAGTAAAGGAAATTTATGTACCTGGAAAAATCATCAATATTGTTGTAAAACCTTAACAGGCTGCAAACAACGGATGCCGTGCTTTGCGTTAACCTGAAGGTAAGGAAAAGGTCTGCCGGAGTCACATCTCCGGCAGGCCTTTTTTGCGGGTACGCCCTGTTTTTCACAAAAAAATCACATTTCTTCCAACATTTTTACACAAATATAGAATACATTTATCAATAGAGTTGGCTCAAAAATGTTGCGAGGAGGATATAAGATGATAGAAGTAAATCATCTGGTGAAAAAGTATGGCGGCCATTTTGCCGTAAATGACCTTTCATTCCAAGTGGAAAAAGGGCAGATTTATGGATTCCTAGGGCCGAATGGCGCAGGGAAGTCCACAACCATGAATATCATTACCGGTTATTTGGCGCCTACGGACGGGGAAGTAAAAATCGGCGGGCATGATATTAGGAAGGAGCCGGAGGAAGCCAAGCGCTGTATCGGCTATCTTCCGGAAATGCCACCTGTTTATCCGGATATGACCGTACAGGAATATCTGCGTTTTGCCGCGCAGCTGAAACGGATTCCGTCCGGAGAACGGGAGGACGGAATGGAAGAGGTGATGAAGATGACCCGGATTCTGGACATGAAGGATCGTCTGATACGTAACCTTTCCAAAGGGTACAAGCAGAGGGTAGGGCTTGCGCAGGCGCTGCTGGGTTCCCCGGAGGTCCTGATTCTGGATGAACCTACCGTTGGCCTGGATCCCAAGCAGATCATTGAAATCCGCGATTTGATAAAAAGCCTGAAAGATAAGCATACGATTATCCTCAGTTCCCACATACTTTCCGAAGTCAACGCCGTCTGTGATCAGATTTTAATTATATCCAAAGGAAAGCTGGTGGCATGTGATTCCCCGGAAGGCCTGACCAGACTTATGACGGGAGAAGAAGAGCTGGAAATTACCGTAAAAGGAACGCAGGAAAAACTGATAAAAGCGCTGGAAAAAATAGAGGAAATAGAAGACAGCCGTCTGGAAGCGGCAGGTGAAGGACAGACAAGGGCGATTCTGAAAACCGGCGCGGATGTGGATATTCGGGAACCGCTTTTTTATCTTTTGGCGGAAGAAAAGCTGCCTCTGCTGGATATGCATATAAGCACCAAATCATTGGAAGATATCTTCCTGGAACTGACGGATTCCGAAAAGCGGAGTGCGGCGGAGGAAATGGAAGCAAAGCACTCCATGGAAAAGCCGCAGGCAAAGAAAAAATTCAATTTCGGCAGAAAGAAGGAGGAGCAGAAAAACGAGCAGGAGGTGACGGACGATGACAGCGATTTATAAGAGAGAACTGAAAGCTTACTTCCATTCCATGACAGGATGGCTGTTCCTTGCAGCGAATATTTTTCTGTCAGGTCTGTATTTCTTTGCGCTGAACCTTAGATTTGGCTATTCCAGCATGGCAAATACCGTATATAATATTCTGTTCCTGCTGCTCATTACCATTCCGCTTCTGACAATGCGTATGATGTCGGAGGAAAGGCGGCAGAAGACAGATCAGCTGATCCTGACTTCCCCGGTGTCCGTGGGTAAGGTGGTATGGGGGAAATATCTGGCGGCAGCTACCATTTTTACCATGTCCACGCTGGTGATAGCTGTGTATCCCCTCATTCTTTCCCGGTTTGGTACCGTTTCCATGGGAGAAAGCTATACGGCCGTGCTTGCCTATTATCTGTACGGCTTAAGCGGTATTGCCATCGGCCTGTTTCTTTCTTCTGTTACAGAGAGCCAGGTGATTGCGGCTGTCCTGAGCTTCGGCGCTCTTTTCCTGGGCTACATGATGAGCAGTATAACAGGGCTGATTTCTTCCGCAGGCAATCTGTTTACCAGGATTTTAAGCGTGTATGATATGACAAGCCGTCTGGAAGATATGATGCAGGGTTCGTTTGCGTTGCAATCGGTATTGTATTTTCTTACCTTTATTCTGGTGTTTCTTTTTTTGACTGTCCAGTCAGTACAGAAAAGAAGATATCAGGTATCGGTAAAAAGCCTGCAGATGGGTGCTTACAGTACAGGAATGATTGCGGTGGTGTTGGTTGCCGCGGTTTTTCTGAATCTGGCGGCAGGAGAGCTGCCTTCCCGTTATACCACATTTGATGTGACTTCCCAAAAGCTGTATTCCCTGACGGAAACCTCGGAGGAACTGGCAAGGAATCTGACGGAGGATGTCACCATTTATATCCTTCAGTCGGAGGAAAGCCAGGATACCACGCTGAAGCAGACGCTGGATCGGTATATGGATCTTTCCGGTCATATCCATGTGGAATATAAGGATCCGGTAGTAAACCCCAATTTCTATAAGGATTATACCGACGGAAATATCGGTATGAACTCACTGATTGTGGTGAGTGATAAGCGGTTTAAGGTAATTAACTATAACGATATTTATGAAACAGAGATGGATTATACTACTTACAGCAGCAACGTTACCGGTTATGACGGGGAAGGCCAGATTACCAGCGCACTTGCCTATGTAACCAGCGATGATATGCCGGTTCTGTACACACTGGAAGGGCAGGATGAGCTGTCGCTTTCCACCGCCTTCCAGAACGGTCTGGCAAAACAGAACGCTGCGCTGCAGTCCATAAATCTGCTTACCCAGGAAAGCGTGCCGGAGGATGCCCAGGGAATGCTCATCCTGGCGCCCACCTCGGATATATCTGCCGATGATGCAGAAAAGCTCATTGCCTATCTGGATAAAGGCGGTAAAATCCTGATGACGACCTCTTATATGGAGGATTTTGCAGCCGATATGCCTAATCTGCAGAAGGTTCTGGATTATTTCGGCCTGTCCATAGAAAAGGGGCTTGTTATGGAAGGTGACACTTCAATGTATTACCAGCAGCCCACCTATCTGCTGCCTGAAGTGGCTTATGATACCCTTACTAACGGGGTGGCGGGGCAAAAGTATATATTTATGCCTTACGCACAAGGGATACGTGCGGAGGAAAAAGAGGATGTGAGCGTAACCTCCCTGCTGGCCACCTCTGCGTCTTCTTATGCTAAAACCAATATGAACCAGGCACAGACGTACGAAAAAGAAGACGGGGACGTGCAGGGGCCTTTCGATGTAGGTGTGCACGCGGAAAAAACGCTGGAGGAAGGGACCGCACAGCTGACCTTGTTTGCCTCCGAAAATCTGTTTACAGACAGCGCCAATACAATGGTGGCGGATGCCAACCTCACGCTGTTCACCAATACGGTGGCATCCATGTCCGACAGCGAGATAAGTGTCTCCGTACCGGTGAAATCTTATGAATCCAGTATAATAACGGTAAATGACAGCACGGCCTTTTCTCTTGGCTCCCTGTTTATGCTGATTCTGCCGCTGGGACTGCTTATAGCCGGAATCTTTGTCTGGATGGGAAGGAGGAAGCGCTGATGAAGAAAAAAAAGATACAGCTGCTTGTGCTTGTAATTCTCTGCCTGCTTTGTGTAGGGGCTTACGTGCTTGTTAAAAATATGGATTTTGCACAAGAAGAGACGCTTTCCGCACAACAGGTAACCGTGACGGATTTTGCTTCCGGGGATGTAACGGCCCTTTCCGTAACCGGCGATCACATTCTGAACTTTGTAAAGGAAGAAGAGAAGTGGGTGAATGCGGATGACAGGGAAATGACGCTGGATCAGAACCAGATCAGCTCTCTTGTGAACAATATTGCCGGTCTTGCAACGGAATCTGTTGTCGAAGAACCGGAGAATCTGTCTGAATACGGTCTGGATAATCCAGTAAGGACCATAAAGGCCGAAATGAAGAATGGTTCCAATGTAATAATATATGTGGGGAACCAGAACGATCTCACCGGAGACTATTATATCCGGCTGGAAGGAGACGACCGTCTTTATGGAATCAGCTCCTATGTGGTAACTGCTTTTGATAAGGATCTGGAAGAATTCATAGAAGAGACGACGGAGGAAACTGCAGAAGAATCCCTTACAGAAGAACCGTCAGAAGGAGCAGACTAAGGAGCAAACGGAAGCAGCTTTCCTCCTGTGGGAACCGGAGATAAAAACGGAGAAGCAGCATAATGCCCTTTATTGACAGGCCGTTGTCGGTAAAGGGCCTGTCTTTGTAACAGTTCAGACTTGTCTGAACTGTTACTTGTTTATGTACAAAAAAGAATACTTGTCCCTAAAAAGTATACAAGATAAAAAAACGGAGTTATAATGTACACGATTTAAGAAATTTTTAGTATAATATGAAAACAAAAGCACAAAATCAGTGGAAAAACAGGAGGATAAGTGATGAATACCACAGAATTAAGACCCGGTATTTATGCGGTAGGTGTTGTTGACTGGAATGTACGCAGTTTCCATGGCTATACAACCAACAGAGGGGCAACGTATAATGCTTACCTGATTGTTGACGAGAAAACCGCATTGATAGATACCGTAAAAGCCCCCTTTGCCGGAGAGCTTCTGGAACGTATCCGTGAAATTATGGATCCGGCACAGATTGATTATCTGGTTTCCAACCATGTGGAAATGGATCATTCCGGTTCCGTTCCTGCAGTGATGGAAGCAGCTCCCCATGCGGTTATTGTGACCAGTTCCCCCAGCGGGCTGAACGGCCTGAAGCTGCATTATGGGGATAGCTATGAATATATGCCGGTAAAAGGCGGAGATTGCCTGAACCTGGGAAAACATACCCTTCAGTTTGTTCCTACCCCTATGCTCCATTGGCCGGATAATATGGTTACCTATTGCCCGGAAGAAAAAATCCTTTTCTCCAACGATGCGTTCGGCCAGCATTATTCCAGCAGCAAGCGATATGATGATGAGGTGGATATGGCCGAGGTTATGGCAGAAGCGGAAAAGTATTATGCCAATATCCTGATGCCTTATGGTATGCAGATGAAAAAGACCCTGCCGGTAATAGAAGCATTGGATATCCGTCTGATTGCCCCCAGCCATGGAGTAATGTGGAGAAGCCATATCGAAGATATCGTGAATGCCTATAAGCATTACAGCGATGAGACGCCGGAGCATAAAGCGGTGGTGGTTTTTGATTCCATGTGGCATTCCACGGAAAAGATGGCAAGGGCTATAGTGGAAGGCTTTGCCATGAAAGGGGTACCTGTGAAGCTTTATGATTTGAAGGTGGATCATATTTCCGATATCATGACGGATGTTTTGAAAGCGGAATATATCGCGGTAGGTTCATCGACAATGAACAATCAGATGCTGCCTTCGGTCGCTTCCTTTCTCTGTTATATGAAAGGACTTGCCCCTAAAAATAAAAAAGCCTTTGCGTTTGGTTCCTATGGCTGGGGAGGCCAGAGCGCCGGCCTGATACATACGGAACTGGAAGCCTGCCGCTTCCGTATCCTTTCGGAGCCGGTGAAAGTACAGTATGTTCCTTCGGAAAGCTTTCTGAAGGAGCTTTCTGCAAAAGTGGCCGCTATGGATTGAACGGCATAATTCACAAGATATGTATTATGTAAGGGACACAGCCCAATGTGTGTTGACAGCATCGGGAGGTGCCCCTTATATTTTTGCGTCAGGTATCGAATCCTGCCCCGTACCATATTATTTACGACGCTGCATAAGCTTCATAATCTGATTCATTTTCATCAGTTCCTCCGGTGTACTGTATTTCTTTATCGCTTCTATAATAGCTGTCATTTCCTCCTGGGTAAATGTGATATTTGCCGCCCGGCTTCTCTGGGCAAGAGCCATGAGAAAGGGCATAAGCTCTTTCTGAGACAGGTTGTTGCTCTCAAAGACCATCTTTTGCAGGAAATCGAGTTTTTCCTCAGGAATATTCCTCAGGGAAGGTTCCTGCATCCATCTTGGTTTATCCTTGGAATTTTTAGAATCGTTATAATCTGCCATAGTTATTGATCCCCTTCCGGCGGGCTGTCCCGAGTAACCGTATTATCTGTGGAAGCCGCCTCTGTGCTAAAATCCGACTGAAACATTTGAAACATGGACTGCTGCTCCGGTGACAGCATACCCATCAGCATATCCATAGGATTCATGCCAAAGGGATTGCCGCCAGCTTTTTCTTCGCCGCCCTGTCCGGTTTCCGGTGCAGGGCCGCTGCCGCTTCCGGCAGCTGCGGTACCATTTGCGTCATTTGTACTCATTCCCTGGAAGAGATCCATATACTGTTTCATTTCCTCATACATCTGCATGGCATTCTGTATGGACTGGAACTGTTCCAGCATGGAACGTACCTGGGGAGAACAGTAGTTTTTTATTTTATCACAGATGTCTATCAAGGAAAAAGGGATAGCCGCATCCTGAAAGCTACCCGGATGCGAACGGGCAAAACGGAGAGTATAGTCAAATTCCATGAATTTAATCATGACAGCCAGCCCTCTGCGACTGTCGGGATTGCAGTAGGGCAGGAGGATTTTCATTATTTGTATTTGGTTGGTTGTATACAGAGCATCAAATGCCTGTAAATAATCTTTATCATGTTTCTCCATATCCCGGTCCTTTTCCCTTTCATAGAAATACTATGTCGGCGCCGGAAACATAAGAACATAAAAATAGGCTCTGTAACAGAGCCTATTTTCATGTATGTGCCCAATGAGGGCGCAGTTACATTAGCAGAAGCCGTTTCCACCGCCGCAGCAGCAAAGCAGGATCAGAATCCAAATCCAGCTTCCGCAACCGGAGTTTCCGCCGCAGCCACAGCCATTAGACTCTCCGCATCCGCAGCTGTTTCCGCCGCCGAAGCCATTGCCGCCGCAGCAGCAAAGCAGGATCAGAATCCAAATCCAGCTTCCGCAGCCGGAGTTTCCACCGCAGCCGGAATTACATCCGCATCCGCAGCTCCCGCCACAGTTAGTAGTACAACCACAGCCGGTGTTGCTGGAGCCACAACCGGTATTGCTGCCGCATCCGCAGCCGCTTGCTGTTAAATCACTCATGTTTATTTGCCTCCAAATTGGTTTTTATGGTTTATACTATGCTACACAGCCTGTCAGTGTTTCCAACAGAATACAAATTTTTTTATCTACGAGCCGGGCGGACAGAGAACCAGGAGCACGATCCGGCATGCTTGCATAACCGGACGTGCTCCTGGTTCCCTGTCCATGCGGCGACAGCCGCAAACGAAAGGCCGCAGGCCTTGAGTGTGCCCGGCGGACTCCCGCCCCCCAACCCCCGCCCTTGTTCCTGCCCTTGTTCTTGCCCCCGCCCTTATTCCTCCCCTTCCCCCTTCCCCCCACTCATTCACCCCCACCCCGCCCCAAACATACTTTAATAGAAAAAGAAAGAAACACACAAAGCAATGGACCGGGTTAGAAAACTGATACATGCGGAAGAAGAAGAGGTATCCCCCTACACCGGCTCCGGCGTCACCGTTGCAATCCTGGACACAGGCATCGCCATGCATCCCGATTTTGCCGACAGGGTAATCGGCTTCCGAGATTTTGTAGGAACCAGCCGTATGCCCTATGACGACTGCGGACATGGGACCCATGTGGCCGGATGCCTGTGCGGAAACGGAGCCTGCTCAGGCGGCCTGTACGCCGGAGTTGCACCCGGATGCCGGATTCTGTCTGGGAAAGTCCTTGATGAAAAAGGCGATGGCACCATTTCCAATATGGCTGCCGGGATTCAATGGATTCTGGATAACCGGGAGCTTTATCAAATAAAGATATTAAACATTTCAGTGAGTATGGAAGCGGAACGTTCCATGGAAGCAAAGCGTTCCAAGGGAGAAACCGATCATGCAAGGATGATGCAGTACCTGGTGTCCTGCCTGGAAAAGGTATGGGATGCCGGTATTTTTGTAGTAGTGGCAGCTGGCAACAAAGGGCCTGCTGCCGGCAGTATTTCCCCTCTTGGCGCCAGCAGGAAAGTGGTGACGGTAGGCTGTCATGACGGCAATTCCTTCCACGGAAGACAGAATTCCTGTGAATCCTACTCCGGCAGAGGCCCCACCTGCGCGGAACTGAAAAAACCGGATATTGTAGCACCGGGGACGGACATCATGTCCTGTTCCGCAGGCTTCCGGCAGACCGTGAGAGGCTGCCGGGATGCCTATATCGTAAAAAACGGCACTTCCATGTCTACGCCGCTGGTGGCGGGGGCGGCAGCCTTATGCCTTCAGAAGTATCCGGAATATTCCAACGAACAACTGAAACGCAGGATTTTGTGGTCCGCCTCCGATTTGGGAGAGGCCTGGAGCAAACAGGGCTGGGGTATGCTGAATGTGTCACGGGCACTGCGTTGAAACCGATATGAAGCAGCGGGATAGTTAACTTTAGAAAAGCATGTTGCTGGTTACTCCGTGACCAGCAACATGCATAAATCCATTTAAAATCGTCAGCGGTATTTGCGTTTATGCACTCTTGAATCACTTCCTCACGTACTGCGCAGTAAATGCGCAGACATTTCTGATCTATTACCACAGTTTTTTTGAAATTAATGATTGACACACAATGTATAATTGTATACAATTATACATGGATTAAAGGATAAACTATAAACAGGTATCCGAAAGGGGATCATACGCCTGCAGGCGGTTCTTCTTAGGGCCAAAGAATGGAGAGGCATCATGAATAGGAATGAAACTTTTTCAAACCGTCCGGTAACCATGAACGATAAGAACAATCTTCTGGAAATAGAAGAACATATGTACATACTGGACGATGTCAAGAAACCCAATGTTTTCAGAAATATGTTTCCTTATTCGGAAATTCCGAAGATTCCCTTTAATGACAGGATCGTACCCCACAATATGCCGAAGGATATCTGGATTACCGATACCACCTTCCGTGACGGCCAGCAGTCACGCGCTCCTTATACCACGGAACAGATCGTGGACATCTACGATTATATGCACAGGCTGGGCGGCCCCAATGGCATGATACGTGCCTGTGAATTTTTCCTGTACAGCAAAAAAGACAGGGACGCCGTATATAAATGTATGGAAAGGGGATACCAGTTCCCCGAAGTAACCAGCTGGATCCGTGCCAGTAAAGAAGATTTCAAGCTGGTGAAGGAAATCGGCATGAAGGAGACGGGAATCCTGGTTAGCTGTTCTGACTATCATATATTCATGAAACTGAAAATGACAAGACGGCAGGCTATGGAGCACTATCTCAGCGTTATCCGGGACTGCCTGGAGGAAGGGATCAGCCCCAGATGCCATTTGGAAGACATTACGAGGGCGGATATTTACGGTTATGTGGTTCCCTTCTGCCTGGAACTGATGAAGCTTATGGAAGAATACCGGATCCCGATTAAAATCCGTGCCTGCGATACCATGGGATATGGAGTAAATTATCCGGGAGCGGTTATTCCCAGGAGTGTGCCCGGTATCATTTATGCCATCCATACCCATGCCGGAGTCCCCCATTCCCTGATTGAGTGGCACGGCCATAACGATTTTTATAAAGCGGTTGCCAATTCCACCACAGCCTGGCTGTATGGCTGTTCCGGTGTCAACGCCTCCCTGTTTGGTATCGGCGAACGTACCGGAAACACGCCCCTGGAGGCAATGGTATTCGAATACGCCCAGCTTAAGGGAGACTTAAACGGCATGGATACCACGGTTATCACGGAGCTTGCCGAGTACTATGAAACAGAAATCGGCTACCACATCCCGGAAAGGACACCCTTTGTGGGAAAGAACTTTAATGTGACAAGAGCGGGCATCCATGCAGATGGCCTCTTGAAAAATGAAGAGATTTATAATATATTTGATACGGAGAAGTTTTTAAACAGGCCTGTTATCTGTGCGGTATCCAATACATCCGGACTTGCGGGCATCGCCCACTGGATCAACACCTATTACCGTCTCAGGGAAGAGGAGCAGGTAAGCAAGACCTCAGAACTGGTGCATGAAGTAAAGGACTGGGTGGACGAAGAATATGCCGGCGGACGTGTGACCGTACTGACGGATGAAGAGCTGATTAAAGTAATAGATGACGCCTGCGGAAAACTCGGCATAAGCCTGAACGGCGGCCAGAAAAGCGCAGCAGGAAAGCTGGACAGGTAAAATATGGGCGAGAGAGACGTAAAAAGTGAAGTCACGGATAAATATTCCCTCAGAGGCCGTGTGTTTCACAAACTCCGGGAGGATATCCTGAGCGGAAAATACAAAGAAAACGTGGAATTGCGGGAAGCGGCAATCGGCGAAGAAATGGGCGTAAGCCGTACGCCGGTGAGAGAGGCCTTCCGCCAGCTGGAACTGGAAGGGCTTCTGCAGATCATACCCAACAAAGGAGCCTATGTCACCGGCATTACAGTGAAGGACGTGAAGGATATCTACGCCATCCGTTCCCTTCTTGAAGGCCTGTGTGCCAGATGGGCAACGGAAAATATCAGCAGGGAACAGATGGAAGAGATGGAAGAGAACATTTACCTTTCCGAATTCCATGCCGGCAAAGGCCATGCAGAACAGCTGGCGGAGCTGGACAACCGTTTCCATGATATTCTTTACGAAGCATCCAACAGCAAAATGCTGGAGCATGTCCTGCGGGAATTCCATGAATATGTATTGCGTGTCAGGAAAAAAACATTGTCGGATGATGCCAGGGGCGTACAGTCCAATGCGGAACACCGCCAGATTATGGAGGCAATCAGACTGCGGGATGCAGATCTGGCCGAACAGCTTGCGAATGCCCATATCCGCAAAGCTTACCAGAATATGGTGAAAAGCGGACTTTACGAAGCCTATGAAGAAAATGAGTCCGGGGACAGTTCCCGGGCGGAACAGGAGACGTAAATAATGAATAAAATTGCGATGAACACCCCTTTAGTGGAGATGGACGGCGACGAAATGACCCGCATCCTGTGGAAGATGATCAAAGAGGAGCTTCTGCTTCCTTTTGTGGATCTGAAAACAGAATATTACGATCTGGGCCTGGAACACAGAAACGAAACCAACGATCAGGTTACCGTCGATTCTGCGGAAGCCACCAAAAAATACGGTGTTGCCGTAAAATGTGCCACCATCACCCCCAACGGGGCCCGTATGAGCGAGTATCACCTGAAGGAAATGTGGAAAAGCCCCAACGGAACGATACGTTCCATTCTGGATGGTACGGTATTCCGTGCGCCGATTGTGGTAAAGGGGATAGAACCCTGCGTCAGAAACTGGGAAAAGCCCATAACCATTGCCCGTCATGCTTACGGTGACGTGTATAAAAATGTGGAAATGAAAATAGAGGGCGCCGGAAAAGCGGAGCTTGTATTCACCGGGAAAGACGGCAGCATTACCAGAGAGACTATCCATGATTTTAAGGATGCCGGCATTATTCAGGGCGTACATAATACAAAAGCTTCCATCACCAGCTTTGCCCGTGCATGTTTCCAATATGCGGTAAGCACAAAACAGGATTTGTGGTTCGGTACAAAAGATACAATTTCCAAAAAGTATGATCATACCTTCAAGGATATTTTCCAGGAAGTCTACGAAAAGGAATATAAAGAAAAATTTGAAGAACTCGGACTGGAATATTTCTATAGTCTGATCGATGATATAGTTGCCCGTATTATGAAGGCAAAAGGCGGATTTATATGGGCATGTAAGAATTATGACGGGGATGTAATGAGCGATATGGTTTCCTCCGCTTTTGGTTCCCTGGCTATGATGACTTCCGTTCTGGTTTCCCCGGATGGAATCTACGAATATGAAGCGGCTCACGGAACCGTCCAGAGACATTATTATAAATACCTGAAAGGGGAAGAAACATCAACAAACCCTGTGGCAACTATTTTCGCATGGACTGGAGCCTTAAGAAAACGTGGTGAACTGGATACCATTCCCGCACTTGAGGTATTTGCGGATAAGCTGGAGAAAGCGACCCTTGCCACCATCGAAAATGGGGTGATGACCAAAGACCTCGCTCAGATAGCGACGCGGAAGGATGTGACAGTTCTGAACAGCCAGGATTTTATAGCCGCAATCCGCAAGCAGCTGGAGGCCATTCTGTAACCCGTTTTTATGGAAACAAAGCCAGTAAAAACGGCAGCAAGATGAAACAACCGCTTGATTCCTTACAAAAAAGGTGTTACAGTATTACGTACTGGTACTTTAGAACACTAAGTAAGGGGCATAAGAAAAAATGAAAAAACTGATACAACAAATAGTAAAATTCGGCGTAGTTGGATTCCTCTGCTTTTTTATTGATTACGGGATAATGGTCGCTTTAACGGAGCTGTGCGGTATCCCATCCGTTATTTCCAGCGGGATTTCTTTCTCCGTTTCGGTAATTGTTAATTATATCCTGAGTATTACCATGGTATTTGAGGCGGACAAAGAGGCTAATAAGGCAAAGCAGTTTCTTATTTTCCTTATCCTGAGCATAATTGGCCTGGGAATCAACCAGCTGATCATGTGGGGCGGAACCTCATGGCTGGATCAGTATATGGAGCGTTCGTATATGCTGGTTAAAATTGTGGCTACAGCAGTGGTTATGGTCTATAATTTTATTACCAGGAAAATATTCATCGAGAAGAAACCGGAAAAAAACTGAGAACAGTTATTTCAGCGGAAGGTATGGCAGTAACGGTCATACCTTCCGTTTTTTTTGACTCCGATGCGCAAAGCCGCATAATCCCGAATCTTTTCTTTCCGCTCCGAAGCAAATACGGAAGGAAACCGGAAAGAATAAAGCAGACGCTGCATAAACTACATAAAAAAGGTTCAGGTCCTTTATATGCAGATATATGTAGTAGAACAGGGGGATACCCTGGCTTCCATAGCAGCGGCTTACCGGGCGGACATTTACGGACTCATTTATGATAACCAAATTCCTTATCCCTACCGGCTTGCCATCGGGCAGGCCCTTCTCATTACCGGGATTGACGATGCTCCGGCGGCGTCCTATGACGCCTATGTCAACGGTTATGCTTATCCGTTTATCGGGAATTATGTGCTGGAACAGACGCTGCCTTATCTGACTTCCCTCTCTGTTTTCTCCTATGGTTTTACCGCCGAAGGATATTTAATCCCGCCGGCGCTGGACGATGGGCCTATGATTCAGGCGGCTCTGGAAGCGGGAACGGCCCCGGTGCTGACTCTGACCCCCTTTGGCCCGGACGGACAGTTTAATAACTATTTGATTTCCGTTCTTGTGAATAATTGGGAGGTACGCAGTACCCTGATCCGGGAATTGCTGTATACCATAGAAGAGAAGGGCTTCCAGGGAGTGGATATAGATTTTGAATTTATCCTGGCACAAGACAGGGACAGTTTCACCTCTTTTGTGGCACAGGTGCGCTCGGAGGTAAATAAGCTGGGATATCCGGTATCCGTAGCCCTGGCTCCGAAAACCTCCGACACACAGACGGGGCTGCTCTATGAGGGAAAGGACTATGAGGGGCTGGGGGAGGCGGCAGACAGTGTGCTGCTCATGACATATGAATGGGGATATACATATGGGCCTGCAATGGCAGTGGCCCCGCTGAATAAGGTGAGAGAAGTGGTGGAATATGCCATTACCAAAATACCGCCCCAAAAAATCGATTTGGGCATTCCCAATTACGGGTATGACTGGACGCTTCCTTTTGTAAGGGGGGAGAGCAGGGCCTTAACCATAGGGAATGTGGAAGCTGTGCAGATCGCCATAGAAAACGGAGCGGATATCCAATTTGATGAGACTGCGATGTCTCCCTGGTTCCGTTATAATATATATGGAACCGAGCATGAGGTATGGTTTGAGGATGTGCGCAGCCTTCAGGCCAAATTTGATTTGATAAAGAGCTATGGGCTGAGGGGAATGGGTTATTGGCAGATTATGCAGCTGTTCCGTGCAAACTGGATTTTACTGGACTATAATTTCAATATCAGAAAACGCTGAAGGCTTTGGGGCCGGTATTTCCGTAACCGTTCAGATGGTCCGGGCAAAAAGCCTGCCGGTTATTCCGACAGGCCTTCCCATTCTTCCATTTGAAGCAGGAGAGCTTCTTCCAGCCCTTCTTTTTCTTTGGTTAATTCCTGCAGCCTTGCTACGTTGGTGCAGACGTCAGGACGGGTCATTTCTTCATCAATCTCCGCACTGCGTTTTTCCAGGCGTTCGATTTCTGCCTCGCAGCGTTTCAGGGCATTTTCCTTTTTGCGCTGTGCAGCCAGGGCTTCTTTTTGGGACTGCCAGTCCTGTTTCAGACTGGATTCGCCGCCGGAACGGATGGCCCCTTCATTTATCCCGGGCGTGGCATTGGAAGCGCTCCATGGAAGCGTAGCATTCCGGGAAGGGAGGGTTCCGCCGGTTTCCGGGGAGGAAAGGGTGGTTTCCGCTTTCTTTTCCAGATAATAATCATAGTTGCCCAGATATCCGGTAAAGGCACCGTTCTCCAGTTCCAGAATCCGGGAAGCGGTGCGGTTGATAAAATAACGGTCATGGGAGACATACAGCACGGTGCCGCTGTAGCTGTTTATAGCATCCTCCAGGATTTCTTTGCTCATGATATCCAGATGGTTGGTAGGTTCGTCCAGGATGAGGAAATT
Organism: Lachnospiraceae bacterium; assembly: GCA_022845955.1. Lineage (GTDB taxonomy): Bacteria > Bacillota > Clostridia > Lachnospirales > Lachnospiraceae > Eisenbergiella. The sequence continues at coordinate 3,694,548 of AP025576.1, read as the reverse complement.
AGCCTCCGACAACATCAGTTTGGCAAGGGATACACGGCCCCGTTCTCCGCCCGAAAGCATTTTGATCTGTTTGAATACATCGTCCCCGGTAAAGAGGAAGGCGGCCAGAACATTCCGGATTTCCGTGTTGGTGAGAGTGGGATACGCATCCGATATTTCTTCAAATAAGGTTTTATCCGGATGAAGTACATGGTGCTCCTGATCATAATATCCGATGTGTACCTTGGAACCCAGCTTGATTTCCCCCGCATCCTGTTCCACGAGGCCGTTGATAATCTTTAGCAGGGTGGTTTTTCCGGTGCCGTTGTCACCGATGATTGCCACGTGCTCCCCGCGTTTCAGGGAAAAGAACAGATTGTCAAACAATTTTTCCGGCCCGAAGGCTTTTGCCAGTCCTTCCACCTGCAAACAATCATTACCGCTTATAATCCGGGGGGTGAGTTCCATGCGCATGTCCGCCCTCGTTTCGGAAGGCTTCTCCAGGACATCGATTTTCTGGAGCATTTTTTCCCGGCTTTCCGCCCGGCGGATGGACTTTTCCCGGTTAAAGGAACGCAGCTTTTCGATAACCGCCTCCTGATGCCTGATTTCCTGCTGCTGGTTCATATAGGCATTCCATCTGGCCGCACGCAGCTGTTCTTTTTTTACCGCATAGTCGGAGTAATTCCCATGAAAGACGGAGACCTCCGTGCTGTCTATTTCAATAATTTTATTGGCTATTTTATCCAGAAAATACCGGTCGTGGGAAACGATAAGTACTGCGCCCTTATAATTCAGCAGATAGGTTTCCAGCCACGCGATGGAAGACATATCCAGATGGTTGGTAGGTTCATCCAGAATGATGAGATCCGGCTTGCGCAGCAGAAGCTTGCCCAGGGCAACCCGGGTTTTCTGTCCCCCGGAAAGCGTGGAGGCCTTTTTGGTAAATTCTTCCTCCGTAAAACCAAGTCCCTTGAGGACACCGGTGATTTCGCTTTTATAGCTATAGCCGTCCGCCTGTTCAAACTGATGCGTGTAGAGGGCATACTGTTCCATAAGGGCTGTGAGGGCCTCCCCCTGGACATGCTTCATTTCCAGCTCACAGCTTCGGATTTTTTCCTCCAGCCGGATGACGTCCCTTTTTACCTCCAGCAGCTCATCATATATGGTATTTTCGCTGTTTGATTCGGCATTCTGGGCAAGGTAGCCATAGGAGCGGTCCTTTCCGAAGATAACCTGTCCGCTGTCCGGATCCAGTTCGCCTACAAGGATCCGCAGCAGGGTGGTTTTGCCGGCACCGTTGATTCCTACGATTGCGGCTTTCTCGTGATCCTCTATATGAAAGGAGCAGTTTTTAAAAACCTGCTTTTCATGAAACGCTTTATTTATATTCTGACAGGATAGTATCATGGGAACACCTCTTTATATTGTTATTCTTGCATAGTACTTGTTCAGGAGAACCGGAACAGTTACAAGTTTACCGTTGAACGAACGCACTGTCAATTCAAACCGAACTAATTCATTGACATTTTTTTAACATATGATTATAATAAAACAGGACAGTAATTGAATTTTAATAATGGAGGCGTAATGAATTGGATAAAGAAATTTCTCAGGCAGTAATAGCACGTCTTCCCAGATATTTCAGGTACCTCGGCGAATTGAAGGACAGCGGTGTGGAGAGGATTTCCTCCCAGGAGCTGAGCAGGCTTATGCATGTGACCGCGTCACAGATCCGGCAGGACTTTAATAATTTCGGCGGCTTCGGACAACAGGGGTATGGCTACAATGTAGAGTATCTGTACTCGGAAATCGGTAAAATACTCGGGCTGGACAAAAAACATCACCTGATTATAATCGGAGCAGGCAACCTGGGACAGGCCCTGGCAAATTATATGAATTTCGAACGCAGGGGCTTTATTTTTACAGGCGTTTTTGATATCAATGAAAAGCTGCAGGGCAGGATGATACGCGGGATGAAGGTCCGGCCGATGGAAGAAATGCAGGAATTTGTCAAAGAAAACAATATCGATATTGCCGTTCTCACCATCCCCAAGGAAGGCGCGGCCGCGGCTGCGGAAAAGCTGGTAGGTATGGGGATCAAGGCCATATGGAACTTTGCCCATGTGGATTTGGATGTGCCGGCCAGCGTGCAGGTTGAGAACGTACATCTATCCGACAGTCTGATCAAGCTGTCCTATATGATTAACCAGTATGAAAATGAGCAGGAAATAAACGGGGAAGAGCGTCCGGAGGACAGGCGGTAAAGGGTCTGTAAAATGCGTCAGAGTATTTCACTCCGGACGCATTTTTGCATGAAAAACCGCATGTCCGGCCTGAAAGGAAAACAGAAATGGAATATCTGGTAACAGCAGAAGAAATGAAACGGTGTGACGGGAATACGATTAAGCATTTTGGGATGCCTTCCATGGTATTAATGGAACGGGCGGCCCTGGCGTGTGCCCGGGAGCTGTTCGACCGGGATAAGCAGCTGCAGGAAGCGATGCGCCCTTTTGGGCATGGTCCTGCCGGGAGAAGGACGCTGGTAGTGGCGGGAACCGGAAACAACGGCGGGGACGGCCTGGCAATAGGACGGCTTCTGCATCAGGCCGGATTCCCGGTAGATTTCTGCCTGCCCGGCAATAAGGAGCGCTGTACGGAAGAAACCAAAGCCCAGCTGTCTGTCCTGTCGCGTTATGGACAGAAGGTCATGCGCAAACTTCCGGAAGGGGAATATGATATAATCATAGACGCTCTTTTCGGAATCGGCCTGACAAAACCGGTGGAAGGCATATACGCGGAAGCGGTGGATTTTATCAACAGCCGGAATGCCTATGTGCTTTCCGTGGATATCCCTTCCGGCATTCATGCCGATACGGGGGAGGTTATGGGGTGCGCTGTGCAGGCGGATGTCACCGTGACATTTGCGTACCGGAAGCTGGGACTTGTTTTGTATCCGGGGACCCGGTATGCCGGGCGGGTGGTATGTGCCGATATCGGCATTACGGAAGAGAGTTTTTTGGGAAACCCGCCCCGGATTTTTACCTGCGGGAAGGAGGAAGCCGCCTGGCTGCCTCCCCGCCCGGAGGACGGAAATAAAGGGACCTTTGGAAAGGTTGCACTGCTTGCCGGCAGCAGGGGAATGGCCGGGGCCTGTCAATTATCCGCATCGGCGATCCTGCATACGGGAGCGGGGATGGTCCGGGTGGTTACGGAAGAAGGAAACCGGGGTATTTTGCAGAGTGCGGTGCCGGAGGCTATGATAACCGCCTATGGCCAATGGTCGGAAGCCTTTGAAAAGGAACTGCTGGATGTTTTTTCCTGGGCGGACGTAACCGCTGTCGGGCCGGGGCTGGGTAAGAGTGATGCCGCTCGCAGACTTCTGGAAATGGCGGTGGAGCATGCCAGGGGATCGCTGGTGGTGGATGCGGATGCCCTGAACCTGTTGGCGGAACAGGAGAGGCTGCTCGAAAAGCTTACGGCCATGCAGCAGGATCCGGAACAAAGGAGAACCCTGATCCTCACACCCCATCCGGGGGAATTCGGCCGTCTTGCCGGGAAGAAAATCCCGGAAATTCAAAAAGAAGCCATACCGCTGACCAGGGAATGGGCAAAAAAACTGCATGCCGCCATGATCTGCAAGGGAGCCCGGACATTGGTGGGCGGCCCGGACGGGGAAATGTATCTGAATATGACCGGGAACAGCGGTATGGCGACAGCCGGCAGCGGCGATGTACTGACAGGAATCCTTGCCGGGCTGACTGCCCAGGGCATGGATGCCTTCCGGGCAGCATGTACCGGCGTCTTTCTCCATGGCAGCGCCGGAGACAGGGCTGCACATAAGAAAAGCGAATACAGCGTGACGGCGGGAGCCTTGATTGAGGAGCTGGATAGGCTCATGCCTCAGCGGAATGCGGAAAAGGATTTGTGCACAGATGGGAGCATACATTATGAAAAACTATGACCGGGTTTGGGCAGCCGTAGATTTGGATGCGGTGAAGTATAATATGGTTCACATGAAAGAAAATATCAGGGAGGAAACGAAAATCATAGCGGTGGTCAAAACCGATGGCTACGGCCATGGTGCGGTTCCCATCGCCCATGAGATAGAAGATATGCCTTTCCTTCACGGTTTTGCGGTGGCTACCGTGGAAGAAGCCCTGATTCTCAGAGGGAGCGGAATCCGCAAACCGGTTCTGGTCCTGGGCTATACCTTTCCGTATTGCTATGAAAAGATGGCCCGGGAGGAAATCCGCCCCGCCGTATTCCGGGAAGATATGCTGGAAGAATTGGGGAAAGCCGGCACCGCCTGCGGGCGGCCTGTTAAAATACATATTAAGGTGGATACGGGCATGAGCCGTATCGGTATCCGGCCGGACGAGAGCGGCCTTGCCTTTGTCAGGAAATGTGCAGAAACGCCGGGGATAGAAATCGAGGGCCTTTTCACTCATTTTGCCAAAGCGGATGAAGCGGATAAAGCTTCAGCGAGAAAGCAGCTGGAAACCTTTCTGGCTTTTGCCGGACAGATCGAGGAGCGGCTGGGAATCCGGATCCCTGTCAGGCATTGCTCCAACAGTGCGGGAATCGTGGAACTGAAGGAAGCAAACCTGGATGTGGTGCGGGCGGGAATTACCCTGTACGGCCTGTGGCCCTCCTGTGAGGTGAAAAAGGATATCGTTTCCCTTCACCCGGTCCTGTCCCTGAAAAGCCGTATTGTATACATAAAAGAGCTGGAGGCCGGTATGGCGGTCAGCTATGGGGGAACCTTTGTTGCGAAGGAACCCATGCAGGTGGCTACCATACCTGTAGGCTATGGGGACGGTTATCCCCGAAGCCTTTCCAATAAAGGCCATGTGCTGATTCATGGAAAAAAAGCGCCGATCCTGGGCCGGGTCTGCATGGATCAGTTTATGGTGGATGTGACCGGGATACCGGAAGCAGCCCAGGGGGATGAAGTGACACTTATCGGCTCTGACGGGGAAGAAAGCATAACCATGGAGGATCTGGGGGAGCTTTCCGGCCGTTTCAACTATGAACTTGCCTGCTGTCTGAATAAGAGGGTCCCGAGAATTTATAGAAGGGATGGCAAAGCCGTATACAGCAAAGATTCCTTCCGGGATTTCCGCTGAAAATCATCTGACCTGAATACCTTCCGAAAAAAAGGCAATAATATTGCAAGGCGGCGAAATCAGAAGCTGCCATCAGGAAAGAAGAAGGAGAGTCAGGAATGAGACGCGGAGATATTTATTACGCTGATTTAAGACCGGTGATCGGATCGGAGCAGGGAGGGATCCGGCCGGTGTTGATTATACAGAACGATGTGGGAAACAAACACAGCCCCACAGTAATTTGTGCGGCAATAACCTCGAAAATGAACAAGGCAAAACTTCCCACCCACATCGAGCTTCGGGCGGGACAGTACGATATTGTCAAAGATTCCGTCATTTTACTGGAGCAGCTGCGCACAATCGACAAACAGAGGCTGAAGGACAGAGTCTGTCATCTGGATGATCCCACTATGGCGAGGGTAAACCAGGCGCTGAAGGTCAGCCTGGAATTAAATACATAAGCTAAGCGTGGTTTCTTGACGTTTTTTTACCGAGATGATATATTAAGGAGAGTAAGGCGGTGTACGCGCGTCAGTGTGTGCACCGCCTTGAAAAAGGAGTTGATAGAATGGACGATGGTGGGCCTACTGCCAGTATACCTTTATTTTTGGCGCTTTTGCTCATAGAAGCTTTTTGTTATGGCTTTGGCGCTGCGATCCACGGACTGAATGAAAAAGAAGTAGAAAGAAAAGCGATTGAGGATGGGGATAAAAAATCCCTTCTTTTAAGCAGGCTGCTGGGAAAACCGAACCGGTATGTGAACACGGTCCAGCTTGTGGTTACCTTCCTGAATCTTTGCATGGGAGGCGTTTACCTTCGTGCATGGAGTGTGCATGTGCGCAGGATGCTGCAGGCCCTTGCCGGCAGGGAAGGCGGCCTTTCGCCCTTTGCAGGGTGGGTGATTACCGTATCCTCCCTGCTTCTGACCGTTATTCTTCTGCTTTACATATTGCTGGTATTCGGCATACTCATACCTAAAAAGATGGCTTCCCGGTCACCGGAAAAATGGGCGTACCTTATGGTCAGGCCGGTTTCTGCTGTTATGACGGTTTTTGTCCCTCTCACGGGGCTTTTTGCCGTAACCGCCCATGGAATCCTGAGACTGTTCGGCATGCATCCGGATGAGGACAGCATGGATGTGACGGAAGAAGAGATTATATCCATGGTGAATGAAGGGCATGAGCAGGGAGTAATACAGGCCAGTGAAGCGGAAATGATAACCAACATTTTTGAATTCGGGGATAAGCGTGCGGAGGATATTATGACCAACCGTACGAATATTGTGGCAATAGACTGCGAGAGCACCTTCAGGGATGCGGTGGCGTTCATGCTTAACGGGCGTAACAGCAGATATCCTGTATATGAAGAAAATATCGATCACATTATCGGTATCCTGCATATGAAGGATGCCCTGCGCAGGCAGTCGCAGATCGATCCCGAAATGAAAATCAGGGATATACCGGGGCTGCTGCGTGAAGCCAGGTTCATACCGGAGACCCGGAAGGTGGATGCGCTTTTCAAGACCATGCAGTCCACCAAGTGCCAGATGGTTATCGTGCTGGATGAATACGGCCAGACCGCGGGTATGATAGCGATGGAGGATATACTGGAAGAAATAGTAGGCAATATTCTGGATGAATATGATGTGGATGAGTCCTATATCCGTGAAAAGTGTAAGGACGAATACATTATTGAGGGCAAAACGCCTCTCGAGGATCTGGAGGAACGGTTCGACATTTCCTTTGATGAGAGCGAATTTGAGACCCTGAACGGATTTATAATCGCCAAGCTGGAACACATCCCGGAACCGGATGAAAAATTTGATATCCGGATTGACGGTTACGAATTCCGGGTGCTTTCCGTTGAAAATAAGATGATTAAAACCGTTCTGGTCAAAAAGCTTCCGGAAGAAGCCATGGAAGAAAACAGCAGGCAGGCATCCGGCAGGGAGGAAGAAAAACGTTCCCAGGGCCAGGAAAAGGCCGGCTGACACCCTGAAGCAGAAAAAACAGATTTTTGCTTGTGGCTGCAGGAAATGAGACAGTTACGGACAAAAGAAATAAAAGGAGAAAGAGAAAGATGTCAGGACATTCAAAATTTGCAAATATCAAACACAAAAAAGAAAGAAACGATGCAGCAAAAGGGAAAATCTTTACCATACTTGGCAGGGAAATCGCAGTTGCAGTAAAAGAAGGCGGCCCGGATCCTTCCAATAATTTTAAGCTGGCCCAGGTAATTGCCAAAGCAAAGTCCAACAATATGCCTAACGATACCATTGACCGCGGGATAAAAAAAGCAGCCGGTGATATGGGAAATGTGAATTACGAATATGTAACCTATGAAGGCTACGGCCCTAACGGAATCGCCATTATAGTGGATGCGCTTACCGATAATAAAAACCGTACTGCCGCCAATGTAAGAAGTGCCTTTACCAAGGGAAACGGAAGCATTGGGACTCCCGGCTGTGTGTCCTTCATGTTTGACAAAAGAGGCCAGATTATCATCGATAAAGAAGAGTGCGATATGGAAGCCGATGATTTGATGATGACGGCACTTGACGCGGGCGCCGAAGATTTTGCGGAGGAAGAAGACAGCTTTGAAATCCTCACGGCACCGGATGATTTGGAAACCGTGCAGAAGGCCCTGGAGGAAGCGGGTATTGCACTGGCAAGCGCAGAAGTGACCATGATTCCCCAGAATTATGTGGAACTTACTGATGAAACAGCCGTTAAAAACCTGAACCGTACGCTGGATCTGCTGGATGACGATGACGACGTACAGGCGGTATATCATAACTGGGATGAGTAATTCCCAAAGGGAGCGGACAAATGAAAAAACCTTATACCAAAGAGACCATATGCATCCAGTCCGGCTGGAAGCCCGGCAACGGAGAACCCCGCGTTCTTCCTATTTATCAGAGTACCACTTATAAGTATGAAACCTCCGAACAAATGGGAAGGCTGTTTGATCTGGAAGAAGACGGCTATTTCTACACCAGGCTTCAGAATCCCACCAACGACTGCGTGGCCCAGAAAATCTGTGAACTGGAGGGCGGGGTTGCGGCCATGCTCACGTCCTCCGGGCAGGCGGCAAATTACTATGCCGTATTTAATATCTGTGAGGCGGGAGACCATGTGGTTCTTTCTTCCACAGTATACGGGGGGACTTTTAACCTCATCGCGGTAACCATGAAAAAAATGGGGATTTCCTGTACCATAGTGGATCCGGATTCGGATTACGATACCCTTTGCAAAGCCTTCCGGGAAAATACCAAATGTGTGCTGGCGGAGACTATTGCCAATCCGGCCCTTGTGGTACTGGATATCGAGAAATTTGCAAAGGCGGCCCATTCCCACCAGGTTCCCCTTATTGTTGACAATACCTTTGCCACCCCCATCAACTGCAACCCCTTTGTGTGGGGAGCCGACATTGTAACCCATTCCACCACGAAGTATATGGATGGCCATGCAATGTGTGTGGGCGGCGCTATTGTGGATTCCGGTAATTTCGACTGGAGCCTGTATCCGGATAAGTTCCCCGGTTTATGTCAGCCGGATGACTCCTATCACGGCGTGATATATACGGAACGGTTCGGGAAGAAGGCTTATATCACCAAAGCGACGGTGCAGCTGATGCGCGATCTTGGCTCCATCCAGTCCCCTCAGAATGCTTTTCTGCTGAATGTCGGACTGGAAACCCTTCATTTGAGGATGCCCAGACATTGTGAGAACGCCTTGAAGGTGGCATGTTATCTGGAAAACCATGAAAAGGTCGCCTGGGTAAATTATCCGGGCTTAAAGAGCAGCAAATACTATGAGCTGGCACAGAAAATTATGCCGAACGGTACCTGCGGTGTGATTTCCTTTGGCCTTAAGGGCGGAAGAAGCGCCGCCGAAGTGATGATGGATAAGCTGGAGCTTGCGGCTATCGTGACCCATGTGGCGGATGCAAGGACCTGCGTGCTCCATCCCGCCAGCCATACCCACAGACAGATGAATGACGAGCAGCTGAAGGAAGCCGGCGTCAATCCGGATCTCATCCGTTTTTCCGTGGGGATTGAAAATGCCGAGGACATCATAGCGGACTTGGAGCAGGCGCTGGCCGCTATCTGACAGCGAGGCCTAAATAAGGCGGAACGGACAGGGGGACAATGAAGTATAGCAGATACAGATTTAATTATATATTGTGGATGATATACGGCCTTGTTATCTGTATTTATTTTACCGTACAGACCTCCCTTGTCTGCTCCATGCTGGGACTGGGCTGGCTGTTTTATTTCCTGGGTACGGCAAGCTGTGCTTTTCTTCTCATTCTTTTGGTTTATGTTCCGATACGGATGCTGGCGGAAAAAAAGAATCGGGAAAAGGCGGAAATGCGGCATGTGCAGCTTTGGGAATGTCTGTTCCTTATTCTGGCGCTTGCCGCCGCTCTGGCTTTACGGTTATGGATGGCGTCCGCCGGCGGGGCGGAGCTGTTCGGTGACCGGACGCTCTATGATAGTGCGGCGGCCGCCGCCGGCAGCCGGGATGGACTGAAGGGACTTACCTTCCAGGCCATTTTTCTGTTTTTGCTCACCAGATTGTTCACCTGGCTTGGTGTCTGGGAAAATACCTGTATCCTTCTGCAGATTGGCCTGCAGCTGGCCGCCATTGCCCTGTTATACCCCGCAGTCCGCATGATTGCCGGCAGGATTGTTGCGGCAGCGGCTGTAACGGCGGCCGCATTATTGCCGGTCTATGTGGAATATTGTCTGGCGGCGACTCCGGAAAGCCTGCGGATGCTGTTTTTGTCACTTCTGCTGCTTCTGACAGGGGTACTGCTTCAGAAGCTGAAAAAAAGCGGAAAGAAGTCCGCTTCCTCCGGCCTTCTGATTTTCCTGACGGGGACAGCGGCCGGAATAGCTTCCTTTCTGGATTATTTTTTCCTCAGCGTTTTTTTCCTCGGTTTTCTGGGCATCCTGTATCTGGAACGCAGGACGTCACAAAAGGGAACAGCAGTCCGGGAGGCGGCGGTTTATTTGATAGCAGGGATATGCGGCTTCTGTGCGGCATCAGGGCTTCAGCTTTTTCTGTTCGGAGGAGAACCGGCGGCGATCATCCGGGAGTGGTTTTTAAGAAATATGGTTTCCCAGTCCATAGGATGGGGGAGTTTTGCCAACCAGGAAGCGCTTTTTTATTTTCTGCCGCTTTTGTTTTTTGCTTTCTTCTACGTATTCGGTTTTTTTGAACAGAAAGGGAATCTGGGTATTATCTGGATCGTGCCCTTTGTCTTTCTGCTGGTAAGCGACCTGCTGTTCGGGACCACAATGGAAAAACAGACAATAACCCTTCTTTACTGGGGGGTGTTTGCCGGAATGGGAGTTCATAGTATGTGCTGCTTTGACAGAGAGAAAAAGAAAAAACAAAAAGGCAGGTCAAAACGGAATGCTCCGGATTTGCTCCGGGAGGAGGCGGCTCAGGAAAACGTATCTTTTCCGCTGCCGGGAGAGCCGATTCCGAATCCCCTGCCGGGACCTAAAAAGCATATCCCCAAAGAAATGGATTATGCTTTTGAACCGGATGCGGCAGATATGCGCTATGACATAGAAAATCTGGAGGAAGCCGATGATTTTGATCTGCTTTAACCGGCGGGAACCGGAATACAACGATCCGGCAGGAAGTGATTCCTGCCGGTTTTTTCAGCCGCAGACGGATGCGGTAGGGAAGCGGTTCCGGTATAAAATCTGTTCCATTTGCAGACAATACAAAAAAACAAAGGACAGGAGCAGATATTATGAGCAGCAAAAAAGCAGATGAAGAGCAGCAGAGAGATGAAAGGATTGAACAGACCGGCCAGCTCACCCTGGAACGGCACGGCGAAAATGAAAAAGCCATCCATATGATAACCATAATAGGGGAGATAGAAGGCCATGACAATCTGGGAAGCTCTTCCAAAACAACCAAATATGAGCACATCCTTCCCCAGCTGGCAGCCATTGAGGACAGCAGCCAGATAGAAGGACTTCTAGTACTTCTGAATACGATGGGAGGCGATGTGGAAGCGGGGCTTGCCATAGCGGAAATGATCGCCTCTCTGAGCAAACCTACGGTATCCCTTGTATTGGGCGGCGGACATTCCATTGGTGTTCCCATAGCGGTCAGCGCGGATTATTCCTTTATCGTTCCTTCAGGAACCATGGTGATACATCCGGTACGGATGAGCGGCACGGTTATTGGCGCCCCGCAGACCTTTGACTACTTTAAGCAGATTCAGGACCGGATAACCGGTTTTGTATGCTCCCACTGTGATATGACGAGAAAGCGTATGGAAGAGCTGATGATGGAAACCGGAGTGCTCACCAAGGATCTGGGAACGATCCTGGTGGGAGAGGAAGCGGTCAATGCAGGCCTTATTAATGCGGTCGGAGGTATCAGTGAGGCCATCGCCAAGCTTCATGAGCTGGCTAAGGGCTGAAATATTTAAGGATGACAAGGGAACTATTTCGTGGTATACTAATTTAGATTTAGTCTGTGGTTTTACAGATTTTGGAGGCGGTTTAAAATGGCATCAACTTCAGGAAGCAGGTCAGGCGCGGGTAAAAAGAATACTTCATCTTCTTCCAGAACGAGAAGCAGTTCCAATAATAAGAACAAGAACAATAAGACAAATACAAAGAGCAGAAGTCAGCAGACAATACGAACAGAAGAAGAAAGCGCAATCACCAATGAGATTATTCTGATTGGTGTATTTGCGTTAAGTATTCTGCTCTTTTTATGTAATTTCGGCATTATCGGTCCGGTGGGAAATGCCGTCAGCCATGTGCTGTTCGGCATTTTCGGAAATGTGGCTTATGTGGTTCCTGTTCTGATATTTCTTGGCATTGCTTTCGGCATCTCCAATAAGGGAAATATGTTCGCCGCCTTTAAAATTGCGGCGGCCGTACTTTTGCTTCTTCTTATTGGCGTGGTGCTGGAACTGATAGGCGGACAGGTCCCTTCCATGACTAAATATTCCGTGGAAGTATTATATACAGTGAGTGCGGAGTCGAAGGCAGGCGGCGGAGTATTGGCAGGTTCCATAGCCTATCTGATGAATCACTTTTTAGGAATGGTGGGTGCGGTGCTTCTTGTCATCGTCCTTGCCATTATCTGTCTGGTTATCATAACAGAAAAATCTTTTGTCAGCGGCGTGAAGACCGGCAGCCGCAGGGTTTATGAATCGGCCCGTGAGGAGACTAGGGTACGCAGGGAAAGGGCACAGCGGCGAAAGGAAGAGCTGGAAGCCAGAAGGGAAGAGGAACAACGGCTCAGGGAAGAAGAGGAAGCCCGGAAGGATGCGGAAAAAATTCTTCGGATGGATAAGCGTGTTTCCGGTGTCATGATAGATACGGCACTCGCAGGGCAGAACGGCGGCGGGATGGAAGCGAAGCATTCTCCGGAACGCGTCCGAAATGATATTCATGAGATAACGGTGGAGGATTTGGCGGCGGAAAATATGGAGGCAAAGTATTCCATGCATTCCAAAGAAGTTGTCAAAGTGGCTCCCAAGATGGAAAATGTGATTGATTTTGACAGGATTCAGATACATACCGCATCCCAGGCGACGTTCGAAGAAGGAGAGCATTCCACTGAAAATACCGGGGAAAGCGGTGCGCCGGAAGCGGCCCGGGAGCAGGATCCCCTTGCGCAGGCCTATCGGAATTCCGATGTGTTCAGCGATATGAAAGAGGTATCTCCTGTACATATTGTGGCAAGGCCCGCAGGAGAGACACGCAGTACGGTATTCGATATGCCCCTTCCGGACAGAGAAGAACCCTCTGTCGGGGATAGTGCGGGGAAAGAAGAGGTTGAACTTCCTTGGGAGGAGATGGAGGCGGCCTATCGGCAGGAACGGCTGCCGGAAGATATGGCGCCTTCTCCTGTGAGAGAACGTCCCAAAGCCAGTCTGCCGGAAGAAGGACACCGCCTGCCCGGCGGCAAAATCCCCGTTTCTAATGATACGGCAAAAACGGCAGGCCAGGCCGCCATGGATGAAATGCGTAAAGAAGCCGCGGCGCATTCAGAAGTGCCCAAAAAAGAAAGGCCATATCATTTTCCGCCCATCACCCTTCTTCAGAAGCCGGGCGGCAAAAATGCGGGGGACGGCGTAAAGGAATTGAAGAATACGGCGGCCAAGCTGCAGCAGACGCTCGCTACTTTCGGTGTAAAAGTGACGATTACGGATATCAGCCAGGGGCCTTCGGTTACCCGGTATGAGCTGCAGCCGGAGCAGGGTGTCAAGGTGAGCAAGATACTGGGGCTGTCCGATGACATTAAGCTGAATCTGGCCGCTACGGATATCCGTATTGAGGCCCCTATTCCGGGAAAGGCGGCTATCGGTATTGAAGTGCCAAATAAAGAAAATACAATGGTATCTCTCCGGGAATTGATGGAAAGCAAAGAATTCCGCGATTTCCCTTCCAGGCTGTCTTTTGCGGTGGGTAAGGATATCGGAGGAAAGGTGGTTGTTTCCGATATAGCGAAAATGCCGCATATGCTGATTGCCGGATCCACCGGTTCAGGTAAATCCGTCTGTATCAATACATTGATTATGAGTATTTTATATAAAGCCAGACCGGATGAGGTAAAGCTTATCCTTGTGGATCCCAAGGTGGTGGAGCTGAGTGTTTATAACGGGATTCCCCATCTGCTGATCCCCGTGGTAACGGATCCCAAACAGGCCTCCGCCGCACTGCACTGGGGTGTTGCGGAAATGACGGACCGTTACCAGAAATTTGCCGATCTCAATGTCAGGGATTTAAAGGGCTATAATAAAAAGGCGGAGGACATGCGCGCAAAGGGTGATATGTCCGCGCCGGATAAGCTGCCCCAGATCGTCATTATCGTGGATGAGCTTGCAGATTTGATGATGGTGTCGCCGGGAGAAGTGGAAGAATCCATCTGCCGTCTGGCCCAGCTTGCCAGAGCGGCGGGTATTCATCTTATCATTGCGACGCAAAGGCCTTCCGTGGATGTCATTACCGGCCTGATTAAGGCAAATATGCCCAGCCGTGTGGCATTCGCCGTATCGAGCGGCGTGGATTCCAGAACCATATTGGATATGAACGGTGCGGAGAAGCTTTTGGGAAAAGGGGATATGCTTTTTTATCCCCAGGGCTATTCCAAGCCGGCGCGTATCCAGGGCGCATTTGTATCGGACGGTGAAGTTTCCGACGTGGTCGACTTCCTCAAGAATCAGGTGATCGGGAACGTGTATGATGATCAGATCGTGGAAAAGGTTAAAACCATGGAATCCGGGGGAGGAGGCATGAACGGCGCTTCCGGAGGAGGCGGACCGGAAAGGGATGCTTATTTCGAAGAGGCCGGAAAGTTTATTATCGATAAAGACAAGGCTTCTATCGGTATGCTGCAGAGAGTGTTCAAGATCGGTTTCAACCGTGCGGCCCGTATTATGGATCAGCTGGCTGAAGCCGGCGTTGTGGGAGAAGAGGAAGGCACCAAACCCAGAAAGGTATTGATGAGTCCGGAGCAGTTCGAACAATACATAGAGGAATCTCTTTAAGTTTAGGAGGAAACAAATGAAGACGGATATTGAAATTGCACAGGAAGCGGTTATGGAGCCTGTTGTACGGGTGGCGGAAAAGCTGGGGATAAAGGAAGAGGATCTGGAGCTTTACGGAAAGTATAAAGCCAAGATTTCCGATGAGTATATCAGCAGCATCCGTGAAAACCCGGACGGGAAGCTGGTACTGGTAACAGCAATTAATCCCACGCCTGCAGGGGAAGGAAAGACAACTACCAGTGTCGGTCTGGGAGAGGCGTTCGGCAGACTGGGAAAAAAAGCGGTTATTGCGCTTCGTGAGCCGTCTTTGGGGCCATGCTTCGGAATCAAAGGAGGGGCAGCGGGAGGCGGTTATGCCCAGGTGGTGCCGATGGAAGATTTGAACCTTCATTTTACCGGGGATTTCCATGCGATCACTTCGGCGAACAATTTATGCGCCGCGCTTCTTGATAATCATATTCAACAAGGGAACGAGCTGGGGATTGACACCAGACAGGTGGTCTGGAAAAGATGTCTGGATATGAACGACAGGGTCCTGCGGAATGTTGTTGTCGGTATGGGCAGCAAAATGGACGGAACCGTGAGGGAAGATCATTTTGTAATTACTGTGGCTACGGAAATCATGGCAGTTTTATGCCTGGCTGAGGATATGGAGGACTTAAAGGAGCGGCTATCCCGCATGGTGGTTGCCTATACCTTTGACGGCAGGCCGGTTACGGCAGGAGATATCCGTGCGGTGGGTTCCATGGCGGCCCTGCTGAAGGATGCCCTGAAACCGAACCTGATCCAGACGCTGGAGCATACCCCTGCCATCGTACACGGAGGCCCGTTTGCCAATATTGCGCATGGGTGCAACTCGGTAAGAGCCACCAAAGCGGCTTTGAAGATGGCGGATTATGTAATCACGGAGGCCGGCTTCGGAGCGGATCTGGGAGCCGAGAAATTTTTTGATATCAAATGCCGGATGTCCGGCCTGAAACCGGACGCGGTGGTTCTTGTCGCTACGGTCCGGGCGCTGAAATATAACGGCGGCGTACCGAAGGCGGATCTGGGTACGGAAAACCTGGAGGCGCTGGAACGGGGTATTGTCAATCTGGAAAAGCATATTGAGAATCTCCAGAAATATGATGTGCCCGTCGTAGTGACTTTAAATTCTTTTATCTCCGATACGGAAAAAGAAATTGCTTATGTTAAGAGGTTCTGCGAGGACCGCAGCTGTGAGTTCGCCATTTCCCAGGTTTGGGAAAAGGGCGGGGAAGGCGGAATCGCTTTGGCGGAAAAGGTTCTGGAAACCCTGGAAAAGAAAGAGAGCCATTTCCATGTATTGTATGAGGATGAGCGGAGCCTGAAGGACAAGATAAACACGGTATCCCGGGAAATATACGGGGCCGGCGGCGTGGTTTATACCCCGGCGGCGGAAAAGCAGCTTAAGAAGCTGACGGAGCTGGGCTTCGGCAGTCTGCCTGTGTGTATGGCAAAAACCCAGTATTCCCTATCCGATAATCCGGATTTGCTGGGCAGACCGGAAGGTTTTGAGATAAGCGTGAGAGAAGCTTATGTATCCGCCGGAGCCGGTTTTGTCGTTGTGCTTACCGGTGCGGTGATGACAATGCCCGGCCTTCCCAAAACGCCTGCGGCATTTACCATTGATGTGAATGAGGAAGGGCGCATTACCGGGCTTTTCTGAGATAAGACCGGAAAGAGATTAACAGGCAGGAGGCGTTTGTTTATGGCAAAAATTATAGATGGTAAGGCTGTTTCCAAAGCAATAAAGGATGAAGTAAAGCAGCAGGTGGAGGAATTGCAGGCAAAAGGAATCACTGTTACCCTGGCAGTGATACAGGTTGGAAATAACCAGGCATCCACCGTATATGTGAATAACAAAAAGAAAGCCTGTGAATATACAGGTATCCGTTCCCTTGCATATGAGCTGCCGGAAGAGACCACACAGGAGGAGCTTCTTTCCCTGGTGGGGGAATTAAACGGCAGGGAGGATGTAAACGGTATTCTCGTACAGCTTCCCCTTCCCGCCCATATGGATGAGGATGCGGTAATCCGTACCATTTCACCCCTGAAGGATGTGGATGGTTTTCATCCCCAGAGCGTGGGGGCGCTGTGTATCGGGCAGCCCGGTTTTGTATCCTGCACGCCGGCCGGTATCATTGAGCTTCTGAAGCGTTCGGATATTGAGATTGCCGGAAAGGAGTGCGTGGTTATCGGCCGCAGCAATATCGTAGGAAAGCCTATGGCAATCCTGCTCTTGCGTGAAAACGGAACCGTCACAATAGCGCATTCCCGGACACAGGATTTAAAAGCGGTGGCAAAGAGGGCTGATATTCTCATTGTCGCTGTGGGAAAAGCGAAAATGATAACCGGGGAGTACGTGAAACCCGGAGCGGCAGTAATTGATGTGGGTATGGACAGAGATGAAAATAATAAACTTTGCGGGGATGTGGATTTTGATGATGTATCCCGGGTTGCGGGAGCCATCACCCCGGTACCCGGCGGCGTCGGCCCGATGACAATTGCCATGCTGATGCACAATTGTCTGGAGTCTGTAAAGCTGCAGGGAAAGTAACAGGAAGGGTATTATATGAAATGTCCCAAATGTGGAAATGAACTTAAGGAAGGAATGCTGTTTTGTGAACATTGCGGGGAAGAGATCCGTATTGTACAGGATTTCGAACCGGAAATGGATATGGACATGGAAGCTTTTTCCACTGAAAATTTTTCCGGGGAAACATTCTCTGCGGAGGATTATGCGGCGGGAACAGCGGATTCCGGGGAAGAACGCATTTCCACGGAGGATTCCGGGGCAGAGCCTTTCCTGAAAAAGAAAGGCCGGAGTATGAAGATGCGTTTTCTGTCATTATCCATACACCGGAAAATCGTTACGATAATCATCCTGCTGTTGCTGGTATTCGGAACAGCAGGGGCCGCTGTGGCGGGTATCAGGCATTTCAGTGCGGATTATCAGTATAACAAATCACTGGAATACATAAATAAAAAGGAATATGTAAAGGCATGTACTTACGCCAGACGGGCTGTGGAGCTTGATCCATATAATGTGGACTATCTTGTAAGGCTGGCCGGCTGTTCCTACGCGGCAGGGGATGAAGAAGGCACCATCAGCCTGTGCTATACCATTATCGAAATGGATAATTCCAATGAAGCGGCCTATAAAAGGCTGATATCCATATATGAGAAACAAAAAGATTATGATTACATTAATGAACTGCTTCTTTCCTGCGGAAATGAACAGATTGTCAGCCAGTATCCGGCCTATGTTGCCAAACCGCCGGAATTTTCCCTGAAGGGCGGTGTTTATAACGAAACGCTATCCCTGAAAATGCTTGCCAATACCAAAGGAACGATTTACTATACCATGGACGGAAGTGAACCGGATGAAAAGAGTCTGGTATATTCCTCACCCGTTTTTCTGGAATCCGGTAAATATGATATCCGCGCGGTATTCATAAATGCTTATGGCGTGGAGAGCGAAGAGGCGCAGGAGCATTTTTATGTGGATGTTACAGTACCGGAGGCACCGGTGGTTACGCCGGAGGAGGGGGAATATACCCGGCCTGCCCTTATAACGGTGGAAACCCAGGAGGATTATACCGTTTACTATACCACGGACGGAACGCTGCCGACGGCGGACAGCATACAGTATACAGGCCCGTTTTCCATGCCTGTGGGAGTAAATACGTTCCGCTTTATCTGTTACAGCGAAGCAGGTGCGGCAGGTGAGGAAACCAGGGTAAAGTATTCGCTGAACCTGCATGCGTCGCTCAGCATTGAGGCGGCCCGGAACAAGCTGCTGTTTGAACTCGTGAATGCGGGGATTATCCAGAATATGGGCGGGAGCGTTAAGACAGGGACGGGACACAATGTATACGGCTATAAATATGCGGTAACCGTGGATGATGTGGATTATTACCTTTACCGGGAATATTATGAAGATGATGCGGGTAACCGTGCCGGCACCGGCACGGACTATGTGGTAAGCATCATGGATGGACAATGCTATAAAGCAGTACAGGCTGTTAAAGAAACTTCGGCATCAGGTGTCCAGGCCTCCCGTGCAGATGCTTCGAAAGCGCTGCCGGATTCAGAAGGCAGTGAGGGACAGGGAACGGATCCCGGCCCCTGGGGCACACTGAAGCTGCAAGATATAAATTCCGGAATTAACAATCCGGAGGAGTAACTATTTTAAAGGCATAAATGAAAAACATATGCAGATGGAGGGAAAAAATGTATCAGATTTTACAGGCAAAAGAACTGACCACGAACATTTTTCTGATGGTAGTGGAAGCGAAGAGGGTTGCAAAATCCTGTGAACCGGGACAGTTTGTTATCGTAAGGAAGGATGCGGAAAGCGAACGGATACCGCTTACGATTTGTGATTATGACAGAGCGGCCGGAACGATTACCATTGTGTTCCAAATCGTTGGAGCAGGCACCCTTGAAATGTCTTCCCTGAAGGCAGGAGATGCGTTCCACGATGTGGTGGGTCCTTTGGGACGTCCTTCCGAACTGGTGGAAGAGGATATGGAAACCCTGTCCGGGAAGAAAATCCTCTTTGTGGCAGGCGGCGTCGGCACGGCTCCCGTATATCCTCAGGTAAAATGGCTTCATGAGCATGGTATTGCGGCAGATGTTATTGTTGGGGCAAAAACAAAGGATCTGCTTATTCTGGAAGAGGAAATGAAGGCTGTGGCGGGGAATCTATATGTGACCACGGATGACGGGTCTTACGGCAGAAGCGGAATGGTAACCCAGACAATCCAGGATCTGGTGCAAAAAGAAGGCAAGACCTATGATGTCTGCATTGCTATCGGACCGATGATCATGATGAAATTTACCTGTAAAATGACGGAATCCCTGAATATCCCCACTGTTGTCAGCCTGAATCCCATTATGGTGGACGGAACCGGTATGTGCGGCGCCTGCCGTGTGACCGTAGGCGGTGAAGTGAAATTTGCCTGTGTGGACGGTCCTGAATTTGACGGCCATAAAGTGAACTTCGACGAAGCAATGAAACGTCAGCAGATCTATAAGACAGAAGAGGGCAGGGCTTTCCTGAAGGCCAAAGAAGGGGCAACGCACCATGGCGGCTGCGGTAACTGCGCAGGCTGACACAGGAAGGGCAAGGGAAAGACGATTGTAACTCAAGCTACGGAACAGTTACCGATGATTGACAATAGGGAGGATAATTATGGACGTATTAAATAAAGTGCCTGTGAGGGAACAGGATGCAAAGGTACGGGCAACCAACTTTGAAGAGGTGTGTCTGGGATATAATAAAGAAGAGGCCATGGAAGAAGCCGTCAGATGTATTAACTGCAAGAATGCCCAGTGTATCAAGGGCTGCCCGGTTTCCATCAACATTCCCGGATTTATTGAAAAAGTAAAAGAAGGGGACATTGAAGCGGCTTATCAGGTGATCAGCGAAGCCTCTGCGCTTCCTGCGGTATGCGGCCGTGTATGTCCTCAGGAAAGCCAGTGTGAAGGAAAATGTATCAGAGGTATTAAAGGGGAGCCTGTCTCCATCGGCAAGCTGGAGCGTTTTGTGGCGGACTGGGCTGCTCAAAACAATCGTAAGCCGGAAGGGGCCAAGGAGAAAAAAGGGAAAAAGGTTGCCGTTATCGGCTCCGGCCCTGCAGGGCTTACCTGCGCAGGCGATCTCGCAAAGATGGGATATGAGGTTACCATTTTTGAAGCGCTTCACGAGCCGGGCGGCGTTCTCGTATATGGTATCCCTGAATTCCGTCTGCCCAAAGAAAATGTGGTGCAGAAGGAAATCGAGAATGTAAAATCCCTGGGTGTTGCTATCGAAACCAATGTAATTGTTGGCAAATCCGTTACGATTGACGAACTTCTTACCGAAGAAGGCTTTTCCGCAGTATTTATTGGATCCGGCGCAGGACTGCCGAAGTTCATGGGTATTCCCGGAGAAAATGCCAACGGCGTATTTTCTGCCAACGAATATCTGACAAGAAGCAATCTGATGAAGGCCTTCCGCGAGGATTCCGAAACACCTATCATGCACGGCAGAAAGGTTGCTGTTGTAGGCGGCGGCAACGTGGCTATGGACGCTGCAAGAACAGCACTCCGCCTGGGTGCTGAGGTACATATCGTATACAGAAGAAGCGAAGAAGAACTTCCTGCCCGTGTGGAGGAAGTACACCATGCCAAAGAGGAAGGAATTATTTTTGACCTTCTTACCAACCCTGTGGAGATCCTGGAAGATGACAACAATTGGGTATGCGGAATGAAGTGCGTGAAGATGGAGCTTGGCGAGCCTGATGCTTCCGGAAGAAGACGCCCTGTGGAAATCCCGGATTCCGAATATGTCATTGACTGTGATACCGTTATCATGTCACTGGGAACCTCCCCTAATCCACTTATTTCCTCCACTACCAAGGGGCTGGAGACCAATAAATGGAAATGTATCGTAGCCGATGAAGAATTCGGCAAAACCTCCAAAGAAGGTGTTTATGCCGGCGGTGACGCCGTAACCGGAGCCGCCACAGTGATCCTGGCAATGGGGGCAGGCAAAGCCGGTGCGAAAGGAATCGACGAATATTTATCCAAATAAGGAGCTGATTATGGTTAACCATATTGTAATGTGGAATTTCAAGGCGGAACTGACCGACGAGCAGAAGGCGGAAGCGGGCAGGATAATCAAAGAAAGCCTGGAGGCTGTTAAGGAAAAAGCAGAGGGAGTTATCAGCCTGGAAGTTTCCGTTAATGGACTGGCTTCCAGTAACAAAGACATCGCCCTGATTTCCTGTTTTGAAACAGTGGAGGCGCTGAATGCCTACCAGGTTCATCCGGATCATATAAAAGCTGGTGCCTATGTAAAGGAAATGACCTGTGACAGAGCCTGCTTTGATTATGAAAGCCGGCAGTAACCGGAAAGGTATGGAACCGTTACACCGGTAAAAGGAAAGAGACAAGGAGGTAACGTTATGCCCTGGTGTCCCAAGTGCAAGAATGAATATGTGGAAGGCGTGAGGATCTGTGCGGACTGCGGCTGTGAACTGACAGACTCTTTGGAAGAGCTGGAAAAAGAGGGCCTGATTTTCGGAAGCGGGGAGGAGATGGAGGAATTGCTTGCCTTCTTATCCTGTAATGGATTAAAAAGCGGGGAATTACGCTTTGACGAAACGGAGGATCTATATGAATTGTTCATAGCTCCGGGGGAGAAAGTCAGGGCTTCCCGTTATCTTCAGGTATTCCAAAAGGAGAAGAACCTGAAAGCACAAAAGGAATCGTCCGCGCAGGAGGAGCCTTACCCGCCTGAAGAGGAGGACGGAACCGGGGCGGAAGCCTTTTCGGATAGGGAGGAAGAAGAACAGGAAAAAGAGAGCACGTCAGGCCCTGTTTATGAAGCGGCTTCCCAGAAGGCGGAAAATTTCCGTTCGGGGGCGTATACCCTTCTTGTGGCAGGAATCGCGGGGATGATACTTCTAATATGCATTTATGCGGAAATCCTGCCTATTCGTTTTACCGGTACCATGCGTTATCTTACCGGCGGGGTAATGGGAGCGCTTTTCCTGTTATTTATCGTTATGGGGATCCTTTCCCTGAAATCATCAAGGAAGTTCGAAGGGAAGGCAAAGGAAGAATCCGCTCTGAAGGAGGAACTCCGAAGATGGTGTGATGAAAATATTACGGCTCAGGGAGTGGATTCTGCCATCCCCGATCTTCCGGAAGCGGAAGAAGCCCGTTATTTTAAACGGACGGAACAAATCCGAGGCATGATAGCCAATAATTTCCTGAATCTGGAGGCCGGTTATCTGGAGAATTTTGTTGACGAAATCTATCCGGATATCTTCGGTGAAGATAAGGATGTATAAAGGAAAAGGATCATGTACAGCCTCTGAATACGATTCAGAGGCTGTATAAATGTATTTGGAAATGAAATTATATGAAAATATCAATAATATGTGTGGGTAAGATCAAGGAAAAATTCTACAGGGAAGCGATTGCGGAATATGCAAAAAGGCTGTCCAGGTACTGCAGGCTGGAAATACGGGAAGTGGAAGATGAAAAAACACCGGACCGGCCAAGCGATGTCTGTAAGGAACAAATTCTCCGGAAAGAAGGAGAACGTATGGAACGCCATCTGAAAGCGGACAGTTATTTGATAGCATTGGCCATTGAAGGGAAAAAGATGGATTCGGAACAATTTGCTTCCCGCATCGGGGAATTGGGAGTGAGGGGGATCAGCCATATCCAGTTCCTGATAGGCGGCTCTCTTGGGCTTCATCCTTCTCTGCTGCAGAAGGCGGATGAAAAGCTCAGCTTTTCCGATATGACTTTCCCTCACCAACTGATGCGGGTTATCCTGCTGGAACAGATTTACAGAGGCTGCCGGATTAATTCCGGGGAGCCTTATCATAAATGAGATAAGGAGCACACAAGATGGAGCGCAATTTGATAATGCTTGGCACAGGAAATGCAATGGTGACGAAGTGCTACAACACCTGTTTCGCGGTTCAGAACGGGGAAGAATATCTTCTGGTGGACGCAGGCGGCGGGAACGGCATTCTGGGCAGGCTGGAGGAAGCCGGGATACCGGTGGATAAAATCCGTTATATGTTTGTCACCCATGCCCATACGGATCATGTGCTTGGCGTTGTTTGGGTAATCCGGAAGGTGGCGGCTATGATGCGCGCCGGCAGCTATGAAGGTAATTTTAAGATATACTGTCATGAAGAGCTGGCCGATACGATTATGCAGCTTTGCAGGCTTACCCTGGTCAGGAAGTTCACCTCTTTTCTGGGAGACCGGATCCTGATTAAGAAAGTAAAAGACGGCGGGGAAAAGAAAGCGGCAGGAATGGTGCTTACCTTTTTCGATATCCATTCCACAAAGACTAAACAATTTGGCTTCCGTGCCTGCTTTGAGGATGGGATGGTACTTTCCTGTCTGGGGGATGAACCCTACAAAGAGATAACCAGGCCTTATGTGGAGGGCAGCGACTGGCTGTTGAGTGAAGCCTTCTGTCTGGACAGGGATAAGGAGATATTCCATCCTTATGAAAAGCATCACAGCACGGCCCTGGATGCGGGAAGGCTGGCGGAGGAGCTTCATGTGTCCAATCTGGTGCTGTACCATACGGAGGATACCTGCCTGGAAAAAAGGAAGGAAAGTTACAGCCGGGAAGCCGCCCTTTCTTTCCGCGGTACGGTTTACGTGCCGCTTGACCTGGAAAGAATCCGGTTATGAAGAGGAGAAAACACTCATATAATGCAATATGAGTAGAAAATCCAGTGTTTCCAAAAAGAAAAAAATAATGGAAAAAAGCCCGAAAGAACAGCTTGTGGATTCCCTGAAGCTGCCGAAGGATATGCTTTTGGGCGCCTCCATCCTGACCATGACCGGAAACCATGAGCTGTGGGTGGAAAATTACAAAGGGATTATTGAATATACGAGGGAATCCATAATCCTGCAGGCCAAGACCGGACAGATCTCCATCTGCGGATGCGGGCTTGCCATTGATTATTATACCAACGAGGACATGAAGATAATCGGGAATATACAGTGTATCCGGTATCTTTAAAATAAGGAGGAAAATCCTCTGCTCGCAGAGACTCGCATTTTGCTCCGCAAAACTAGGAGGATAATAATCATGAGGGAATTTTTCCGGTATCTGCAGGGATATTTGAAGATAAAAGTATGGGGATATTCTCCTGAGCGGTTTATGAACCTGTGCAGCAATCACCATATCCTTTTATGGGATATTGCCAGACAGGAGGATTGCTATACCATGTATATCAGCCTGTCCGATTTCTACAAGCTGCGGCCGATTGTGAGAAAAACCGGAACAAGGGCAGCCGTTCTGGAACGATACGGTCTGCCCTTTTTCATACGGAAAATGAGAAGGCGTAAGATTTTTGCGCTGGGACTTCCCTGCTGCCTGGCTTTTCTCATCGCCATGTCCCAGTTTGTATGGGCTATTGATTTTGAAGGGAATGTGTCCATTACAGACGATGTCCTTATGGATTTCCTTGCGGAAAAAGGCGTGGATTACGGGGTGGCAAAAAACAAAATCGACATAGAGGCGCTGGAAGCCAGCCTGCGTGAAAATTTTGATATTGTCACATGGACCTCCGCCAGAATAGAGGGCACCCACTTTATTGTTAAAATAAAAGAAAATGATCTGGTACAGGAAGAAACGGCGGAGGAAAAGGAGAGCTGGCCGGGAAGCAATCTCATCGCTACCCAGGACGGCGTCGTGGTTTCCATACTGACACGGCAGGGAGTGCCTATGGTTACGGAGGGAACACCTGTTACGAAGGGGGATGTGCTGGTTTCCGGCGCAGTCCCTGTCATGGCGGACGACGGGACAGTGAAGGAATATCAGTTCTGTCATGCGGACGCGGACGTTTCCCTGGTATATGAGATCCCTGTGCATGAAGAGCAGCCTCTCATGTATGAATACAAAAATTATACCAACCGGGAGAAGAAGGATGTTTTCTTCTCATTAGGCCATAAAAGATATGTCCTGAAGCTGGGCGACTGCAAATTCCTGAATTATGATACCATTCTGGATACCCGGCAGCTTTGTATTCTGAATCAGATATACCTGCCGTTTTATTATGGCTATGTGGTACATAGGGAATATCTTCCGGTGGAAGCCGTATACCAAGAAAATAAGGCAGAATCCATGCTGAATGAGAAGCTTTCAAAAAATATAGTAAGTTTAGAAGAAAAAGGGGTACAAATAATAGAAAAAGATGTTAAAATAGAAACAGCGGGCAATATGTTGGTTCTGGATGGATATATGACTGTGCAGGGAAATGACGGAAAAGCACAGCGGATTGAAGCCGAACAGCCTGCTGCTGAGAATGAGACAGAAGCCGGGAGCAGCCAGTAAACAATATGGATCAATTTGAAAAGATAATAGAAATGGATGCCGCGCATATCCTGAATGTGTTCGGTGAATATGATAAATACGTGAAGAAGCTGGAGAAATATCTGTCCGTAACCATCGTTGACAGGGACGGCGGTGTCCGGATAACCGGTATGCGAAGGCATGTGGAACAGACGGAAGCCATACTGAAACAGCTTCTGGAACTATCGAAAAGGGGAAACCAGATTCAGGAACAGAATGTGGATTATGCAATTGAGATGAGTATGGAAAGCAATAATGAAGCACTTTTGGAAATAGACGGGGATCTGATTTGCCATACGGTAAGCGGAAAACCCATTAAACCCAAAACTCTGGGACAGAAGCAGTATGTGGATGCCATCCGGAACCATATGATTGTATTCGGTATGGGGCCTGCCGGGACCGGCAAGACCTATCTTGCCATGGCAATGGCTATCACTGCTTTCAAAAATAATGAGGTGGAAAGGATTATCCTCACCAGGCCGGCTATTGAAGCGGGAGAAAAGCTGGGTTTCCTTCCGGGCGATCTGCAGAGTAAGGTGGATCCCTATCTGCGCCCGTTGTATGATGCCCTGTACCAGATAATGGGGGCGGAAAGCTTTGTAAAAAACATGGAAAAGGGGCTGATAGAAGTGGCCCCTCTTGCCTATATGCGGGGACGTACCCTGGATAATGCCTATATCATACTTGATGAGGCGCAGAATACTACCCCGGCACAGATGAAGATGTTTCTGACGAGGATTGGCTTCGGCTCCAAAGTAATCATTACCGGAGATGCCTCCCAGAAGGATTTGATGCCCGGCGTGAATTCAGGTCTGGATGTGGCGGCAAAGGTTCTGCAGAGAATCGATGATATCGCCTTCTGTACCCTGACGAGCAGGGATGTGGTAAGGCATCCGCTGGTACAGAAAATCGTAAAAGCCTATGAAGCTTATGAGAACAAAGAGCTTTCCAGGGAACGGACAAGACCGCAGCAGCGGGATAACCGGGACAACGCCTATGGCAAAAAGGGGAAAGGACGATTCGGAAGATGACCATATTTGTAGAAAACGAAACAGACTATACCTTTTCCTTTGATCCCATGGAAACAGCCTCCCTGGTCGCCGGAGAGGTTCTGGATGAGGAAAATTGCCCCTATGAAACCGAAATAAATATCCTGATAACGGATAATGAGGGGATTCGGTTATACAACCGGGAATACCGGAGCATAGACAGGGAAACGGACGTCTTGTCTTTCCCCAATGTCCCTTTTACGGAACCTTCCGATTTCTCACCCGCGGAGGAGGCACAGGCGGACTGCTTTCAGCCGGACAGCGGGGAATTGATTCTGGGGGACATCATCCTGTCCTGTGACCGGATTTTAGAGCAGGCCGGGAGTTACGGCCATAGTATCCGCAGGGAATATGCGTTTTTGATTGCCCACAGCATGCTCCACCTCTGCGGCTATGATCATATGGAGCCGGAGGAAGCGGCCGTAATGGAAGCAAAACAGAACCTGGTCCTGGACAGGCTGGGAATTACCAGAGATATCAGTGACTGACATACAGACTTGAAGATGGGATTACAATACGAATGAGAGTGGCTATGGATAACCATAAGAAAAAAAGAAAAAGGAGAAAACAGGAAGGTATCGGGGGGAATGGCGCGATCTTTGCATTGTGCGGAGTCCTTGCGGGCCTGCTTTCCATGGTGAAAAGAATTCCCCTTACTAATATTATAGGGGATAACGGAAATGCTTATTTCAGTATGGCTTTTGATACTTATACATTTTTCTTTTTATTCTGCGGCTATGCCGCACCGGCTGTGGCAGCAAAAATGACTTCAGCCAGATGTGTGAAAGGGCAGTTCCGGAATACCCGCCGGGTATGGAATGCGTCTATAGGCCTGACCCTTGGAAGCGGCTTGCTGTGTACCCTGCTTATGCTGTTCCTGTCCGATTTCCTGGCAGGCAGCCTTTACGGGGAGCCGCTGAGCGCTATCGCTATGAAGCTCCTTTCCGTCAACCTTCTGCTCGCATCTGTCCTGGGTATGTACCGCGGCTTTTTCCAGGGGATGGGCACCATGGTCCCCACCTCTTTATCACGGTTTCTGGAAGAAGTGCTGTGTCTTGCGGTAATGCTGCTTGCGGCAGGTTCTATGGGAGATTATGGCGGGAAGGTAGGGGCGCTGCTGCAAAACAGCAATTATGAACAGGCTTTCGGCGCTGCGGGGGGGATACTCGGCCTCGTGGCAGGGAGCGCCGTCCCCCTTCTTTTCCTGCTGGTGGTTTTTGCCATGTTCCAGAGCAGCTTCCGGAAAAAAGAGCGGAAGGATATGGGGAAAGGTACGGAAAGCTACCGCCGTATTGTGCGGATCCTGATGCTTTCCACACTGCCGGTGATACTGATAGCCCTTGTGACACAGGGAAGCGTAATCGTGGATCAGATCATGTTCCTGAAGCTGAGTCCGTCGGGGCGGGATACGATTGTACAATGGGGCGTCTACTCCGGAAAGTACAGAATACTGGCTAATATGCCAGCAGTCGTGGTGACGGCTGTATGTGCCTCCCTTGTGCCGGCCATTTCCGTGTCCAACGCCAGTATGAATATCGGAAGGCTGAAGGAAAAATCACAGATGCTGATCCGCCTGTCCGTCCTTCTGGCCCTGCCAGCCGCTGTTTTCTTTACCGTGATGGCGGATACCTTAATCCCCGCGCTGTTTAAAGTGGGGGAAATGGATCTGGCAGCAAAGCTTTTACGGATAGGAAGCATTACCATAGTGCTTCAGGCGTTATCGATGGCGCTGTCCGGTGTGCTTCAGGGACTGGAACGGGAAAGGAACGTATTGATTAATTCCGCAGTTTCCTTTTTTGTCCATGTGATTGCCGTGTATGTGCTCATCGGCCAGCTCAAGATGGATATTACCGGTGTTTTGATCGCGGTCATTATACTGTATGCACTTCTGTTTGTACTCAACCTCGTTTCCATTCAGAGGAGGCTGTCACTGCGCATTGACTGGGGGCGGATGATAGGGATTCCCGTCATTGCATCCGGCGTGGCAGGTGTGGTGATTTTCCTGATTAACAGGCTGCTGGCTGAAAAACTTGCCAGCAGCGCTATGGCATGGATTTGCTTCCTTGCGGGAACACTGATCTATGTCATTCTGATATTGGCTCTTCACGGAATCTCGGAAAGGGAATTAAAGGAAATTCCCGGCGGGGAGATTGTCATCGTTCTTGGAAGAGCGCTCCGGCTGATGTAAGCCGGAGGGGCAGATACCCTGCAGCAGACCGCAGGATACCCGGCCGGAAAAGAAAATTCGGAGGACAGTCGCTTAATAGCGGCTGTTTTTTGTATAAATAATCAAAAATATGCGGATACTTCATACAAAAGGGACAGTTCCTAAGAGCAGGAGGTTCTTATGCGTTTGTGGAAAAAAATCAGCATATTTGTTATTTATCCTATTCTGATGCTTGCTGTAGGCTTTCTGGCATCTGTTAAATTACATGATTTCTTTTATCCCAGCCAGAATTCCAGACAAGAGCAGCCCATTACACAGGATGTTGCTTCCGGGGATGATGATGGTTCCGGCGGGACTTCCGTTTCCGGGGCTGCGACGGACATCCAGGAAAGTATGCAGGCTCTGGGGACAGGCGGAGCCGTGATCACCTGTGATACACGCTTTGTTATAAAAAGCCTTGATTTGACCGATTCCAGCAGAGAAGAAGAGGAAAGCCCGGTACCGGAGCAGTATATCGGCATGGACAGAGAGGAATTCCTGTCGGCGATGACCAGCTATGCGTCCTCGCCGTCACTGAATGATTTGAACAAGGGTTTCCTTTCTTTGGATGTACAGAAATTTTCCGCACAGGAGGTAGTCATCCAGAAAAATTATGAGAGCAAAAAGAAATGTACGGAGTTTTATCTTGCGGTGGAAAATAACTATGTAGTGGTTTATGAGGTGGATAAAAGAACAAAATATATGTCCACAGGAATACCCATACAAAGCCTTTCCGATAAATTGGCAAGGGAAATCCTCCAGTTTAAATATGTGGGAAGTGAAGCCGAACTGTATAATTTCCTTGAGTCTTATTCCAGTTAGTATTATAATGAAAATACTTTGGTAACATTTGAGGACAGGAATCGGCATCCATGCAGAAAAAAGAAATTGGTATTATAGGAGGCGGCGCCTCCGGGCTGATGGCCGCAATAGCGGCGGCGGACAGTATGAAAGGCCGGCCGGGCGGGATCGTACTTCTGGAAAAAAAGGATAGAGTGGGGAAAAAACTTCTTGCGACAGGGAATGGGAAATGTAATTTAACCAACCTGTCTTTTTCCGTGGAAAATCCCGGCTGCTATTACCGGAGCAGGAACCCGGAGCTGCTTTCTGCTTTCTTTGCCCGGTTCGGCGTAGAGGATACGCTCCGGCAGTTCGAAAGGCTTGGTATGCTTGTAACGGATAAAAATGGGTATGTCTATCCGCTTTCCGGACAGGCGGCCACCGTACTTGACACCCTGCGTTTTGCTCTGGAGGAAAGGAATATCCGGACAATTACCGAATGCAGGGTGGAACATGCCGAATACCGCAGGGAAGGCCGTAATACCGGTTTTTATATACAGGCACGGGGAGAGAGCTATATATTCAGGCGTCTTATACTGGCCTGCGGCAGCACGGCAGGTGAAAAAACGGAGGATATGGGGGGTTATGAACTGGCAAGAAGTTTTGGGCATTCCCTGATCCGGCCCCTTCCGGCGCTGGTACAGCTGCGCTGTGCAGGCAGCTTCTGGAAGGGTCTTGCCGGTGTCCGCTGTGATGCCGGTATCCGTCTGATCGTGGAAGGAAAAAAAGGGAGCCATGCTACCGGAAAAGAATACAGCGAGCAGGGAGAACTCCAGCTGACGGATTACGGCATATCCGGAATCCCTGTATTCCAGCTGAGCCGTTTCGCATCGGCAGCCCTGGCTGAAGGATGCAGGGTGAAGGCTTTCCTTGACTTTCTGCCCGGTTTCTGCGGAAAGGAAGAGATATGGAATTCCCTTATTGAGAAAAAAATAAGAGCCTGCCATGGCAGAAGCATGGAGGTCCTTTTTAATGGCCTGGTTAACAAAAAAATTATTCAGACCGTGTGGAAACTGAATGGACTTCATGGGGAGGATCTGGTATCCTCCGGAACTCTTGTCTCCGTGAAAAAAGTGTTTGCCATGCTCCGGCGTTTCGAAGTGACCGTGACGGCATCCAATCCGTTTGCCAACGCCCAGGTTTGCGCCGGAGGAGTTCCGCTGACGGAGGTGGACTCACAGCTGCGATCCCGCTGCTGTCAGGACTTATACCTTGCAGGAGAGCTGCTGGATGTGGACGGGCGGTGCGGAGGCTATAATCTGCAGTGGGCCTGGACCAGCGGCTATCTGGCAGGCCGGGCGGCAGGGCTTTCCCTGTAGCCGGACACCCTGCTGCAAGCAACAGGCACCGAGAGGAATAAGGAAAATGATCAGAATACAACAGATGAAATTAAAACCGGGGCATGCGGCGGAAGCATTGGAAGAGAAGGCTGCCAAAGTGCTGCGGCTTTTGCCGGAACAGATAGCTTCCTGCCATGTGGTAAAACAGTCCATAGATGCCAGAAAAAAACCTGAAATATGGTTTTCGTATGTGGTGGATGTGACATTGAAAAGCGGAAGCGAAGAAAAGGTAATCCGCAGGTGCCGCGATACCAGCGTATCCCGGGTTACACCTGCCCCTTATCGGTTTCCTGAACCGGGAATGGAAAAAGGGACCCACCGGCCGCTTATCATAGGTATGGGACCTGCCGGCCTGTTCTGCGGATATATGCTCGCAAAGGCCGGATACCGTCCTATCCTCCTGGAACGGGGAAAGGACGTCCAGTCGAGAAGAAAGGATGTGGAAACCTTCTGGGCCGGCGGGCCGTGTCTGCCGGATTCCAATGTCCAGTTCGGAGAAGGCGGCGCCGGGACTTTTTCTGACGGCAAGCTGAATACCCTGATTAAGGATAAAGAGGGAAGGGGCGGTGAGGTCCTGCGCATACTCGTGGAGCACGGGGCGCCTTCCTGCATCCTTTATGAAAACAAACCCCATATCGGAACGGATATTCTTTCGGAAGTGGTAAAGAACATGCGGGAGCAGATCCTGGCCTGGGGCGGTGAGGTCCATTTTAATGCCCGTGTGGAACAGCTGCTGGTTGAAAGCGGCAGAGTGACCGGGGTAACATGCACCGGGGGCCGGGAATTCCTTTCCGAAACCGTGGTGCTTGCTGTCGGGCACAGCGCCAGAGATACGTTTGAAATGCTGGAACGAAAGAACATCCCCATGGAGGCAAAAGCCTTTGCCGTGGGCCTGCGTGTGGAACATCCCCAGTCACTGATCAATTACTCCCAATATGCGAGTGAATGGCCGGAATTCCTTCCTCCCGCTTCTTATAAGCTGACAGCCCGTACCGGGGAGGACAGAGGGGTATATTCTTTCTGCATGTGCCCGGGCGGATACGTGGTCAATGCCAGCAGCGAGGAAGGAAGACTGGCTGTTAACGGCATGAGCTACAGCAGGCGGGACGGAAGGAACGCCAACAGCGCCATTATTGTTGCGGTTACGCCGGAAGATTTCGAAACTTTTTCCGGGGATTACCGGGGGCCGCTGGCGGGTATCGCTTTTCAACGCGGACTGGAAGAAAAGGCCTGGGGGCTTGGCAAAGGACGGATCCCGGTACAGCGGTACGGGGAATTTGCCGGAAAACCGGAAGGAAGCAAAGTACAGAGGGTTCCTTCCGATTTCCTGCCCTGTATAAAAGGGCAGTATACCTTTGCCGATCTGCGGTTCCTGTTTCCGGAAACTATAAGGAAAGCCTTTATCGAAGGGATGGAATCTTTTGACAGAATGATTCCCGGCTTTGCCGATGATGCCGTATGTCTCTCCGGCGTGGAGAGCCGGACATCATCGCCTGTACGCATGCACCGGCAGGAAGATTTCCAGTCGCAGGTTACAGGACTGTATCCCTGCGGAGAAGGCGCCGGTTATGCGGGAGGTATCACTTCCGCCGCCATAGACGGTATGAAAGTTGCGGAAGCTATTGCGAAACGCTTTAAAATTTAATAAGATAAAAGCATACGGAGGAAAAGCAAGTGGTTCAGTATCGTGAAAAACTAAAGGATAAAAAAAGGATTGTTGTAAAAATAGGTTCTTCCTCTCTCCAGCACCCGGAAACCGGAGAACTGGACTATATCAAGCTGGAGGTGCTTGTCAGAGAATTATGTAATCTGAGAAACCAGGGAAAAGAAGTGGTCCTTGTCACTTCAGGTGCCATTGCCCAGGGGAAAAAAGCGATGAACCTGAAAGAAGAGGATATCAACGATCATAACCGGATAGCCATGAAGCAGGCCTGTGCCGCCATCGGCCAGTCCCGGCTGATGATGACTTACCAGCGTATTTTTTCCGAGTACAACCAGGTGACGGCCCAGATCCTTATGACCAAAAATACGATTGTGGATAACCTGAACCGTTACAATGCCCACAATACCTTCTCCCAGCTGCTGCAGATGGGAGTGATCCCTGTTGTCAATGAAAATGATACCGTAGCAACCTATGAGCTGGAAATGGATAACGATACACTTTCTGCGATTGTTGCTGCGCTGATTGGAGCCGATCTGCTTATCCTGCTTTCCGATATTGACGGTCTGTATACCGATGATCCCCGGAAGAATCCCGGGGCAAAGTTTGTGGAGATCGTGGAGGAGCTTACCGATGCTTATATGGATATGGGAAAAGGAAGTACCGGAAGCAGTGTAGGTACCGGAGGTATGAATACCAAACTGACGGCGGCCAAGATAGCCACCAAGGCAGGGGCGGATATGTTGATTGCCAACAGCAGGGATATCCGGATTATACATAGGCTGATGGACGGCAGAAATTACGGAACCCTTTTTGTGGCCCACAGGGATGAAGATTTTGACCTCCCCGGCTTTGTAAGCAGACTGAACAAGTAAAAACGAGAGGGAATCGCTATGGCAGAACCTTTAAATATGGATGAAAAGATAAAAAGAATCAATGAACTGTATCATAAATCCCAGGCTGAAGGCCTCAGCAGGGCGGAAAAGGAAGAACAGGCCGGACTTCGTAAGGAATATATTAACAGCATAAAGGCCAACCTGCGTTCCCAGCTGAAGTCTATCTCCATCGAAAATGAAGACGGCTCCGTCACGAATCTGGGGGAAAAACATGCAGACTAAACAGGAATGCCGTAAAGAGGCGCTCCGCAGACGGGCCGCCCTTTCTTTTGCGGAAAGGGATGCGGCGGACCGGCGTATTGCAGAACAGCTTTTTTCCGATGATGCTTACCGGCAGGCTGGCCGTATCCTGGTTTATGCCTCCTATCTGGATGAGGTATCCACCTATAGGGTGATGGAAAGAGCCTGGAAGGACGGAAAACAGGTTTTTTGTCCCAAGATAGAAAACCAGCCTGACGGGACATGCAAGACAATGGTATTTTACCGGGTACTTTACAGAGAAGAGCTGAAGGAAGGATTCCATGGCATTCCGGAGCCTCTCATAACGGAGGGCAGAAAATACGAGGAAAGAGAAGCGGCCGGTGAAGCTTCGGCAGGGTGCAGAGATCTGATCCTTGTGCCAGGGACCGCTTTCGATCGGGAGAGACGCAGGCTGGGGTACGGAGGCGGTTATTATGATCGTTTTCTTAAACGCACTGGTACCGGAATAAAAATTGCCGTCTGTTATTGCTGCCAGTTATTGCCGGAAGTGCCGGAGAAAGAAAGCGATGTGCGTCCGGACCGCATTTTAACGGAAGCCGGCTGGATAGAAGGATGCTAAGGAAGTGCTGCGAATTCATTTGCGACAGTTCCTTAGGTAAAGGAGAGGGAGAGGTATGAATCTGACAGATATGGGAAAAGCGGCGGTTGCTGCGAAATATGAAGTACAGAAAATGGATACGGCAGAAAAGAACGCCTCCCTGAGGGCAGTTGCAGAGGGCCTGATCCGTGATAGGCAGCCCATACTGGATGCCAACGGGCAGGATGTGGAACGGGCGGTCCATGCAGGCATGCATCCGGGAATGGTGGATCGGCTGAAGCTGACGGAAGAAAGGGTGGAGGCAATGGCGGAAGGATTGCTTCAGATTTGCGGACTGCCCGATCCTCTGGGAGAAGTGTTGGAGCATGTGACCCGCCCCAATGGTCTGGAAATTGAAAAACGCCGCGTCCCGCTGGGGGTTATCGGCATCATCTATGAGTCCCGCCCCAATGTTACGGCAGATGCCTTCGGCCTTTGCTTTAAGGCCGGAAATGCCTGCATTCTTAAAGGAGGGAGCGATGCCATTTCTTCCAATACGGCCATAACGGAAAGCATACGGAAATCCCTTTCCCTCAGCGGTGCCTGTGTGGATGCCATTGGGCTGATTACGGATACGGACAGGGAAACCACTTCCCGCTTTATGAAGCTGAACAATTATGTGGATGTGCTGATTCCCAGAGGTGGCGCCGGCCTTATCCGTGCCGTTGTGGAAAACAGTACGGTACCGGTCATAGAAACAGGTACCGGGAACTGCCATATTTATGTGGATGAATATGCGGATCCGGAAAAAGCGATCCCCATTATCATAAATGCCAAAACCCAGCGTATCGGGGTATGTAATGCCTGTGAATCCCTGATAATCCATGAAAAAATGAGAGAGAAAATCCTCCCTGCCCTTGCAGAGGCTCTGCAGCAGAAAAAGGTGGAAATACGCGGGGATGAAAGGACGTTACTCTGCGTTCCCGGAGCGGTTCCCGCAGCACCGGAGGATTATGGGAAGGAATACCTGGACTATATCCTTTCCGTGAAAACAGCAGATACCCTGGATGAGGCAATCGCCCATATCAATCATTATAATACCGGGCATTCCGACTCTATCATCACGGAAAACAACGAACATGCAGAACGGTTTTTAAATGAAGTGGACTCCGCCTGTGTCTATGTGAATGCATCCACCCGCTTTACCGATGGCTTTGAATTCGGCTTCGGTGCGGAAATCGGGATCAGTACCCAGAAGCTTCATGCAAGAGGCCCGATGGGTCTGAAGGAGCTGACCACCTATAAATATGCGATCCGCGGGAACGGCCAAATCCGTCCCTGACGGCTGCGGAAACAGAAAAAGGAAAAGGAGAGTAACGGTTTAATACCTGAACCGTTACACAGGAGATGAAAATGAGTGCAGTTGTAGATAAATTCTTAAGATATGTGAAAATAGATACCCAGTCGGATGAAGACAGCACCACCTTTCCCAGTACGGAAAAGCAAAAGGATCTGGCGCGTCTGCTGACGCGTGAACTGAAGGAGATGGGTGCTGCCGATGTAAGGATGGATGAAACCTATGGCTATGTGTATGCCACCCTTCCTTCCAACCGGAAGGAGGACGGCAAAAAGGTGCCTGTTCTGGGATTTATAGCCCATATGGATACCTCGCCTGCCGTAAGCGGTAAAAATGTGAAACCGCGTATTGTGGAAAATTACGAAGGCGGGGATATTGTCCTGAATGAAGAGCAGCAGATTGTACTGCCGGCAGAAGAAAATCCCGAGCTTTCGGATTATGTGGGGAAAAGCCTGATCGTAACGGACGGAACCACACTTCTGGGTGCGGACGACAAAGCCGGTGTGGCGGAAATTATGACAATGGCACAGACCCTGCTGGCCCATCCGGAAATAGAGCATGGCACGATTCGTATTGCCTTTACCCCGGATGAGGAAGTGGGCTGCGGTGTGGATCACTTTGATGTGGAAGGCTTTCAGGCGGATTTCGCTTATACCGTGGACGGAGGTGCCCTGGGAGAACTGGAATATGAGAATTTCAATGCTGCAGGAGCCAGGCTTCATGTCCATGGCTATAGTGTGCATCCGGGAAGCGCCAAAAATAAGATGCGCAACGCCATCCTGCTGGCTCAGGAATTCCAGTCCCTTCTTCCTGTTTTTGAGAACCCTGCTTCTACGGAAATGTATGAGGGCTTTTATCACCCGGACAGAATAACCGGGAGCGTGGAAAGCGCTCAGGTGGATTATATTATCCGCGATCATTCCAGGGAACTGTTCGAAAAGAAGAAAACCTATTTCAGGGAAGCCGCAGAGTTCCTGAATAAGAAATACGGAAAAGAAGTATTTACCCTGGAAATGCAGGACAGCTATTATAATATGAAAGAAAAGATCTACCCTGAAAATGCCCATTTAATCGATACCGCGGTGAAAGCGATGGAAAAAGCCGGGGTAACCCCTCTTATTTCCCCTATCCGCGGCGGGACGGACGGTGCCAGGCTCTCCTTCATGGGACTTCCCTGTCCGAATCTGTGTACCGGCGGTATGAACTATCATGGCAGATATGAATATGTTTGTATAGAATCTATGGAAAAATGTGTGGAAATCGTGCTGAATATTATCGCTCTGTATACAGAGAACGGTATCGGCTGAAGTTCAGACAGATCTGCTCATTTACTGCACAGACGGAAGAAAACGTAGTGGAATCGGAAAATCAAGTAAGGAACAAAGGATGAATAACAAAGATTTGGACTATATACTGGAAAGCATTGATCTTTCCTCCCAGCCGCCTCTTGAGGAGCCGGCCAGACAATATTATTTTCTGAAAAAATGCCGTATTTATGTGGCGGAAGAGGAAAAAAGGCTTGGCAGGAAGCTTACCGCCTGCGTAACCACTTTCGGCTGCCAGATGAATGCCAGGGATTCGGAAAAGCTATCCGGTATTCTGGAGCAGGCCGGTTACCTGCTTACAGACAAGGAAGAAGCGGATTTTGATATTTATAATACCTGTACGGTACGCGATAACGCAGACCAGAGAGTATACGGCAGGCTCGGGCATTTAAACAGCCTGAAAAAGAAAAATCCCCATATGAAGATCGCTCTGTGCGGCTGCATGATGCAGGAACCGGGTACGATAGAGAAAATCAAGAAAAGCTACCGGTTTGTGGACTTGATTTTCGGAACGCATAACATTTACAAATTTGCTGAGCTTCTTGCTTCGGTATGGGAGCAGCAGGGAATGATTGTGGATATCTGGCAGAAAACGGATAGAATTGTAGAGGATCTGCCGGTTGAAAGAAAATATTCCTTTAAATCCGGCATCAATATTATGTTTGGGTGCAACAATTTCTGCAGCTATTGTATTGTACCTTATGTACGGGGACGTGAGAGAAGCCGGAGCCCCAAAGATATTATAAAGGAAATCGAAAATCTGGTGGCGGACGGTGTGGTGGAAATCATGCTGCTTGGACAGAATGTTAATTCCTATGGTAAAAATCTGGAGGAACCCATGAGTTTTGCCCGCCTTCTTGAGGAAGTGGAAAAAATAGACGGCCTGAAACGGATTCGTTTTATGACTTCCCATCCCAAGGATTTATCCAATGAACTGATCCGGGTGATGGCGGCATCCACCAAGATCTGCAGGCACCTTCATCTGCCGCTGCAGTCAGGCTCCACAAGAATCCTTCAGGCGATGAACCGCAGGTATACCAAAGAACAGTACCTGGAGCTGGTGGATAAAATCCGCCGGGCCATGCCGGATATCGCGCTGACAACGGATATCATCGTTGGTTTTCCCGGTGAAACCCCGGAGGATGTGGAAGAAACGATAGATGTTATTAAAAAAGTGCGTTTTGACAATGCTTTTACCTTTATTTATTCCAAGAGGACCGGGACACCGGCCGCAGCCATGGAAAACCAGGTTTCGGAGGAAGTGATAAAAGCTGGATTTGACAAGGTATTAAAGACGGTACAGGAAACGGCGAGGGAACGGGTCAGACAGCTCTCCGGACTGACCCTGGAGGCTCTTGTGGAAGAACAGAATGAACAGGATTCCAGTCTGGTCACGGGCAGGCTCTCCAATAATACACTGGTTCATTTTCCCGGGGACATTTCCCTGATCGGTAACCTTGTACCGGTTTATCTGAAGGAATACAAAGGCTTTTATTTCCTGGGCGAAAGAGCAGGAGGTGAGGGCGAATGTCAAAAGGCCTGAAAATCTGCCTCTGGGTGTTCCTAGTCATGGATATCATGACCTTTCTGTTTTATGGAAGAACCTTTCTGCTGGCTAATGCATCCGCCGCCGCGGCAGGCATGCTCCTGGAACTTATGCAGATTGCGGGCATCAGTATTCTGTTATTTAACAGGCGTAAGTTTGGCTTTTACATCATCTGCCTGTCGGAAATCGTTATGTTCGCAGTAAATGTAACATTGTTCGGCAGTGATATTATCATTTCCCTCATTAATTCTGCGGTAATTCCTCTGGCGGTTTATGCCTTTATGAAACCCTTCTGGAATACATGGCGTTAGAGAAAAAGAAAACGGCCCGCGGGAATAAAAACGGCCGGGAGCGAATGCTCCCGGCCACATTGCACCGGACAAATTAATTCATTATAACAGAACAATATAAAGCAATGTAAATACAACACTGATAACAAGGCTGATTGCGGAGACAATAACGCCTCCCAATGCAAGGCCGGTATGCTGGCCTGTCTTTACCAGGCTTATAATACCCATAATCAGTCCTGCGATACAGCATACGAGAGGGATAACGAGTATCCAGCTGAAAACGCCGCCCATAATACCGAATACGAGAGAACAAACGGCCAGATTATCTCTTTTATGTTCAAGCTGGTTTATAACTACCGGTCCCTGGCTGTAGCCCTGGTAAGGCTGGCTGTACCCCTGTCCCGGATAAGGACCGGCCTGGGGATTATAGTTCGGATTCTGGCCGTAGCCCGGATTTGGGTTCTGCCCCGGCGCAGAACCCGGCTGCTGCTGGCCGGGATAGGGACCTCCCTGAGGATATCCATTCTGGTAGTTTTGGTTGTTATCCGGCTGATAATTATAGTTATCCATTAAATCATACTCCTGTTAATTCCCTGCAGATGGTTATCAGACTCAGGCAAGAAGGAAAGCAACACCGATTCCCAGAGCAACCTGAAGGATGGAAGCAATGATGAAGGCGACAACCACAATGCCGTTTTTCTTCTTCAGTGCAAGGTTGAAATACATAACACCAATAAGTACGCCAAGACAGAGCCCCAGCCAGCTGTTCATCAAAAAGCCGAGTACACAGCTGATACCTGCAAGAACGGATACATATACGGGCAGGCTTGCGATAGGCTGATAAGTCTCGCCGCTTCCCAGATACCGTCCGTTGACAGCTAAATCCACTTTATTTCCCAGCACTACAAGCCGGCACTGTGTTTCTCCGAAGTTGATGGCATAATCAATCATCTGGATAAACCAGTTGGATGATTTCAGCGGGTATTTCTGGCCGTCAACAAGCAGGTTGCGTCCCTTGTATTCAATGGTATGGTTCATCCCATCCGCTGCGGTAACTGTCCATAGTTTTTTCATTCTTGTAATTCCTCCTCAGTCATACGTAATAAGATATATAGAATTATGAAAGATAATAAGGAAATAAGCAACCCGAACGGAAAAAAATGCAGGCTGAAGGGAAAAATTTGCATCTGGAGTCATTAAGGAAGGAAAAGGATAAGATATGGGGCTGGAGGAAGTGTCCGTCATTATCGTGACAAATATTCTGGAATGTTATATATGGAACCTCTTCATGAGAAGTTTCTTTGATTATAAAATGAAGAATGTTACCCTGCGCCTTGGAATCCGGGGAATAATCCTCCTTTATATGTCGCTTGTCAACTATGCAGGCAGCGTTCCTGTTAATCTGCTCGGGACTGTTTTCATCTATATAATTTCCGCCCTTCTTATGTTTGAAGGAAACCGCAGGCAGATCCTGTACTTTAACATCATCGAAATTTTACTGGTCATTTTCTGTGAGGATATCGTAATCGGTGCCGGCTATGGAGGGACATATATCATACCGGATATCGACGCCGGGAAAATCGCGGTTATCCTTGCCGCCAAGCTGTTTGCCATTTTGCTGATATATGTGGTAATCAGACTGATGCAGGGCAGACTGCAGAATAAAGAGGCTTCCGTCCCGCTCCCCTTTCTGCTGTGCCCGGCCCTCTCCCTCCTCCTTATCCGGATCGTATATCAGGTAACCTTGTATGCGGATGTGGAGGTTTCTGCCGGAGAGAGGCTGATGCTTACGGTAATCTGTGCTTTGCTTGCCGTTTTCAATATCATCCTGCTGGAGATATATCACAGGAATGTACAGATGCAGTCCCAGATAACCGAGCAGAAGCTTCTGCAGATGAAGAGCCGTATGGAAACGGAGAATTATGCCCAGCTGGAACATGTCACCCAGAATTACAGGCAGGTTTTGCATGATATAAACAGATACCTGAATACTCTCAGCTATCTTGCGGGAGAAAATCAAAACGGTAAAATACAGGAAATTGTCAGAGATATCCATGCGGATATATCCAAAGCGGAGGAAACACATTATTCTGCCAACGGGATATTGAATTTCATATTAAATGAAAAGAAGCGGAAAGCGGATTCGGAAAGGATTCCCATGGATATTTTTGTGGAACCGGGCTTCCGGGCAGGGGACATAAAGGACTATGACTTTATCAGTATTATGAGCAACCTTCTGGATAACGCCCTGGAAGCTGCACAGCGCTGTCCGGAGGGCGGAAGGAGCATTGATCTCAGGATGTTTATGGATACCGACCGTAATTATGCAGTCATACGGCTGGAAAACAGCTGCAGGGAGAAAGCAGTCTGCAGAAAAGGAAGCTTCCTGACCGTAAAAGAAGATCGGACAAGGCATGGCATCGGCCTGAAGCATGTGCGGGAACTCATAGAAAACAACCGCGGGCTTATTGATTTTGATATCCATGCCGATATATTTTGTGTAACTGTATGCCTGCCCGTGCAGAGCCGCTGTGACGGATTGACGGGACAGGCGGATAAAGGGAAGGTTGACTGATGTGGAAATAGAACTTAAAATTGCGGTTTGTGACGATTCCCAGGCCGACAGGAATATATTGGGCCAGCTGCTCAGAAAGACAGCCTGTGATTCAGGCATTCCCATACATATTATGGAATATGCTTCCGGTGAAGAATTGATGGAGGATATTCTTGCCGAACATGATATCCTTTTTCTGGATATCCAAATGGACGGGATGGACGGACAGGAGACGGCATTTGCTTTCCGCAGCCAGAACCGAAAGGCAGTGCTTGCCTTCGTTACCGGTGTGGCCATGCCCACGCCGGAAATGTTCAAAGTTTATCCCTACCGTTATCTTTTGAAACAGGAACTTCTCACCAAAGGGAAAGAAGATATGAGCGCCATTTTAAAAGAAGCGGTAAACCGGCAGAAGCATGTCTATGTCACGGCTGTCTATAAAGGGAAAATGATGCAGATTGATTCTGACAGTATCCTGTATATCTCCCTGAAAAAAAGAGGCTGCCAGATATGGTCCAGCCGGGAGAAGGAAGAAAATCCGGTAAACTGCAATTCCCGCCTTGCAGATATGTATGCCGCACTGGAAACACAGGATTTTGCCTACGCCCACAACAGTTATATAGTAAATCTCAAGCATGTGGCAAAGGTTGAGGGAAATCT
This sequence comes from Lachnospiraceae bacterium, assembly GCA_022845955.1. Lineage (GTDB taxonomy): Bacteria > Bacillota > Clostridia > Lachnospirales > Lachnospiraceae > Eisenbergiella. Next base: position 3,652,511 of record AP025576.1, on the reverse strand, counting down.
GCTGGTTCTCATGGATGGGACGGCACTGTCGATTTCCCGTTCCCGAAAAGAAGAATTTTACCAAAAATTTGCTCGTTATCTTGGAAAAAAATACCCGAAAAAGCAGCCTTGCGTGTGATTGTTGACAAATTTATACGTTTTTCCGAAATACAAAATAATATATTACAGGAAAACAAATGTCCGTTACAGAAAAACGCTACTCTTTGGTAGTGATTGAAATAAAATTTATTTTTGTGCACCATTTTAGCCAAAAGTATGTTATAATACATTCGTTGCATCCCGGAACAGGGATGCGGCATATCGTGGGTTGAGAATTTGGTGCAGAAAGTACCGGAGTAACAATTGAGAAAAATTGTTTATTTGATATCATTCCCCCAAAATGTATTATCTATTCCGGAACGGATGCATCAAGTATTCTCAATAAACCCACATTGCCGACGGGTTCAGGGATTAGAAAAGAAAGCAGTTTTGCCGATTTGTGCAGAACTGTTTTTTATTTATCCCATTTCCTGCTGTTAGGATGCAGATAAAAAAACATGGCGGAACCAGCTTTTTTTATCTGCATTCCTGCTGTTAGTTACGATTTACATTTTCGCCAAATTGTGCTATATTTTATTGATGTATGCTTGCGGATTTTATTGGGAAATACAAAGGAGAAACGTTTGAAATGGCAGAAATGACGCCGATGATGCAGCAATATATGGAAACGAAAAAGCAGTATGAGGACTGTATTCTGTTTTATCGTCTCGGAGATTTTTATGAAATGTTTTTTGAGGATGCGCTTACGGTATCCAGAGAGCTGGAACTGACGCTTACCGGTAAAAACTGCGGGATGGAGGAACGGGCGCCGATGTGCGGCGTGCCTTACCATGCAGTGGAAGGGTATTTGAGCAGGCTGGTGGGTAAGGGCTATAAGGTTGCCATCTGTGAACAGGTGGAGGATCCCAAGCTGGCCAAGGGGCTTGTTAAACGTGAGGTCGTGCGTATCGTAACACCCGGAACCAATCTGAATATCCAGGCCCTTGAGGAAAATAAAAATAATTTTCTGATGTGTATTGCCTATTTTGCGGGGAAGACCGGCATTTCCGTAGCGGACGTTACGACCGGCGATTATCTGTTAACTGAGGTTGAGGATAACAGGAAGCTGCTGGATGAAGTCATGAAGTACGCGCCTTCGGAGATTATATGCAACGATGCTTTTCTGGTCAGCGGAGTGGAACTGGAGGATTTGAAGGAAAGGCTGCGGATAACCATATATTCTCTGGAACCGCATTATTTTGATGATGATCTGTGCCGGAAGTGCCTGCTGAAGCACTTTGGTGTTAATTCCCTGTCCGGGCTTGGTGTGGATGAGTTTCCCAATGGAGTGATTGCGGCCGGAGCACTTCTTTCCTATTTATATGATACACAGAAAATACCGCTGAGTCATTTCACACATATCGAGCCTTATCTGACAAACCGTTATATGCTTCTGGACAGTTCCACCAGAAGGAACCTGGAGCTCACCGAGACTCTGCGGGAAAAACAGAAGAGAGGCTCCCTGCTGTGGGTGCTGGACAAGACGAGGACGGCAATGGGAGCGCGAATGCTGCGCAACTTCCTGGAACAGCCCCTGATACATAAGCAGCAGATGGAAGAACGCCTGGATGCGGTGGAGGCCTTCTGCAATAACCCTCTTGCGAGAGATGAACTGCGGGAATACCTGAACCCTATTTATGATCTGGAAAGGCTTCTGGGAAAGGTGAGCTACAAAACGGCCAATCCCAGAGATTTAATTGCCTTCCGCAATTCCATGGAAATGCTCCCCCATATCAAAACGGTGCTGAAGGAGATTCCCGGTGACGCGAACCAGAAAATCGAGTCGGAAATCGACGGCCTGGAGGATTTATTTGGGTTGATCGGGGAATCCATAGAGGAGGAGCCTCCCATTACCATACGGGAAGGCGGTATGATTAAGGAAGGGTATAACGAAGATATCGACACCCTCCGCAGAGCCAAGACGGAAGGAAAAACCTGGCTGGCGGAGCTGGAAAATACGGAACGGGAGCGTACCGGAATCAAAAATCTGCGGGTCAAATATAACAAGGTATTCGGTTATTATCTGGAGGTGACCAAATCCTATCTGGGTATGGTGCCTGATGATTATGTGAGAAAGCAGACGCTCACCAATGCGGAACGATATACCACCCCGCGGCTGAAGGAGCTTGAGGATACCATCCTGAATGCGGAGGACAAGCTTTGTACGCTGGAGTATGATTTGTTCTGCGTAATAAGAGAAAGAATAGCCGGCGAAATCGAGAGAATCCAGACAACGGCAAAGGCTGTGGCGAGACTGGATGTGTTCTGCTCCTTTTCCCTTGTGGCAGAACAGAACCAGTATACCCGGCCCAAATTAAATGAAAAGGGCCTGATCCATATAAAAGACGGCCGTCATCCGGTTGTGGAAAAAATGATTGAACACGATATGTTCATCCCTAATGACACTCATCTGGATAATAATTCCAGACAGATCGCAGTTATTACCGGGCCAAATATGGCAGGCAAATCCACCTATATGCGGCAGACCGCACTCATAGTCCTCATGGCTCAGGTGGGGAGCTTCGTGCCGGCCAGACAGGCCGATATCGGTATTGTGGACCGTATTTTCACCCGTGTGGGAGCTTCGGATGATCTGGCAAGCGGCCAAAGTACCTTTATGGTGGAAATGAGTGAGGTAGCCAATATCCTGCGGAATGCGACCCGGAACAGCCTTCTCATTCTGGATGAAATCGGCAGGGGAACCTCAACCTTTGACGGGCTCAGTATTGCATGGGCGGTGATCGAGCACATCAGCAACCGCAAGCTCCTGGGAGCCAAAACCCTGTTTGCCACCCATTACCATGAGCTCACGGAGCTGGAAGGCAAAATGAGCAATGTTAACAATTATTGTATCGCCGTCAAAGAAAAAGGGGATGATATTGTTTTCCTCCGAAAGATAATCAAGGGCGGTGCGGATAAAAGCTATGGAATCCAGGTTGCCAGACTGGCCGGGGTGCCGGATCTGGTTATCGACCGGGCCAAGGAGATTGTGGAACAGCTCAGCGATAATGATATTACGGAAAAGGTACAGAGCATATCCATTGCGGAAACGAATGCACCCTCGAAAAAACAGGAGCATTATGACGAACTGGAACTGGATCAGATATCCCTGTTTGATACGGTAACGGATGCGGATGTGCTGGATGAGCTGAAAAATGTGGAGGTGAGCACGATGACTCCGCTGGATGCCCTGAATACGCTGTACCGGCTCCAGAACAAACTTAAGAACCGATGGTAAGGAACTGCCGTAAATGGTACCAGTTATTTTGAATCAGTTCCTGAGAATTGACAGGTGATTGACCGGAAAGGAAGCGGAATATGGCGGAAATCATGCTGCTGGACAGCAGTACCATTGATAAAATTGCCGCCGGCGAAGTGGTGGAACGTCCCTCCAGCGTTGTGAAGGAGCTGGTGGAAAATGCCATGGATGCGGGCGCCCGAGCAGTGACTGTTGAAATAAAGGAAGGGGGCTGCTCCTTCATCCGTGTGACGGATAACGGCGGAGGGATCGATAAGAAACAGGTGCGGAAGGCTTTTTTCCGTCATGCCACCAGTAAGATCCGTTCGGTGGAGGATTTGTATCAGGTGAAAAGCCTGGGCTTCCGCGGTGAGGCTCTTTCCAGTATAGCGGCAGTTTCCATGGTGGAACTGATAACCAAAACCAAAGAGGAATTAACGGGGATCCATTACCGTCTGGAGGGGGAAAAAGAACGGGAATTCTCCGAAGTGGGTGCGCCGGAAGGGACAACGATAATTGTCCGGGAACTCTTTTTCAATACGCCTGTCCGGAAAAAATTCCTGAAATCTTCTGCCACAGAGGGCAGCTATATTTCCGATCTGATGGAGCATATGGCACTTTCCCGCCCGGATGTGGCCTTCCAGTTCATAATGAATGGGCAGGTCCGCTTCCATACCTCGGGTAACGGGGATATAAAGGAAATCCTGTATCGGATATATGGAAGGGAAATCATAAAGGAGCTGATTCCTTTCTCCGCTTCTGCGGAGGGCCTGGAAATCCAGGGCTTTCTCGGAAGCCCGTCCGTCGTACGATCCAACAGGAATTTTGAATTTTTCTTTGTAAACGGCCGTTACATCAAAAGCCCCCTGTTATCCAAGGGGCTGGAGGCAGGGTATAAGGCGTATCTGATGCAGCATAAATTCCCCTTTGCCCTTCTTCATTTCACCATTGATCCGGATCGGATAGACGTAAATGTCCATCCGTCCAAGATGGAAATCCGTTTTCACGATCAGCCGGGCCTGTATGCTTTCCTGGAAGAACAGATAAGGGGTGCCCTCAGACGCAGGGAAATGATACCGGACGTCACATTGGAAGAAAAACCGGCACGGCCCGCCGTTGTACAGAAGCCGGCTGCTAAGGAGGAAAAAACAGAAGCCCCTTCTTCCTTGCAGGACAATCGGCAGCGGATAGAAGAGAGCCTGATCTCCCGGCCGGAAGATAAAGTGTCAGCTCCCCCTGAAAAGGAACCGGCACCTGCCTCTGAAAAGGAAACACGGACAGCAGAAACACGGACAGCAGAATCCGGTATCCCACGGCCGGCGGACAAAATGGCGGCGCCTGTTCCCGAAGAAAAAAGCACTGCCGCACAACGGATTGTCGGTGGGGACACCGCCGGAAGCGCCGGGGGAAAGGTCCATCCTCCGCGAACCCGGCCGGAGGCCCCTCAGCCCTTTGAAACCCGCCGCTTAAGCCAGATGCTCCGGGAAGAGGAGGGAGTATACCAGGTGCAGGAAACCAGACAGATGGAGCTTTTTGAGGAAAAGCTTCTGACAAAGGAGGCGGTACAAAGCTACCGGATCCTGGGACAGGTTTTTGACACCTATTGGCTGGCGCAGTATGAAGACAAGCTGCTTTTTATCGATCAGCATGCGGCTCATGAAAAGGTGAAGTACGAAGCACTCGTAAGCAAAATGAAAAATGGTGCGGTGGACAGCCAGATGCTCACCCCTCCCCTTGTACTGAACCTCTCTGCCAGGGAAGCGCATCTGCTGGAACGGTATGCCTCTTATTTTGCAGAACTGGGCTTTGAAATAGAAGATTTCGGAGGAAACGCCTTTACGGTCCGCTCGGTCCCCTGTGATTTATACGGTCATTACGAAAAGGATTTTTTGGAAGCCATTCTGGATGAACTGGAGGAGGAGCCGCCTCATGGAGCGCCTGCCGTTATTGCGGAAAAGCTGGCTTCCATGGCATGCAAATCCGCAGTGAAGGGAAACCATACCATGACCTGCAGGGAGATGGAAGCGCTGCTTGATCAGCTTTTGAAGCTGGAAAATCCATATCATTGCCCTCATGGCAGACCCACTATCATTACCATGAGCAAATATGAGCTGGAACGGAAATTTAAGAGAATCGTTTAACAGCGTCACTTGCTGTAGGAGAAGGAAATATGGAAGAAAAAGAGCCTCTCATCATTCTGACAGGCCCCACTGCGGTCGGAAAGACAGCGCTCTCTCTGAAACTGGCACAAAGGGTGGACGGGGAAATTATTTCTGCGGACTCCATGCAGGTATACCGGCATATGGATATCGGATCCGCTAAAATACGGAGCCATGAAATGCTGGGGATCCCCCATCATCTGATTGATATTATGGAGCCGGAAGAAGAATTTAATGTGGTTGTTTTTCAGCAGCAGGCGAAAAAAGCCATAAAGGATATCAGAAGCAGAGGAAGAATCCCCATCATTGCAGGAGGGACCGGCTTCTATATCCAGTCGGTGCTGTATGATATTGATTTCACGGAAAATCCCGGGGATACCACCTGCCGCAGGAAGCTGGAGCAGGCTGCTGCCGAAAAAGGGCCGGAATATCTTCATAAAATGCTTGCCGCCGTTGATAAGGAATCAGCGGAGCAGATCCATGCCCACAATGTAAAACGGGTGATCCGTGCCCTGGAGTTTTATATGCAGACGGGAGAGAAGATCTCCCGGCATAATGAACTGGAGAAAAAAAGGCAGGCCGCATATAACGCCTGCTATTTTGTCCTGGATGATAAAAGAGAGGCCATTTATGACCGTATCGATAAAAGAGTGGACAAAATGCTCAAAGAAGGCCTTGTGGAAGAAGTGAAACAGCTGAAGGAACACGGCTGCAGCAGGGACATGGTTTCTATGCAGGGGTTGGGATATAAGGAAATACTTGGATATCTGGAAGAAGAGTATGATTTGGAAAGAGCCGTTTATCTCATTAAGAGAGACACCCGCCATTTTGCAAAAAGGCAGCTGACATGGTTCCGGCGGGAACGGGATGTGATTTGGCTGGAAAAGCCGGAATTCCCTTCCGAAGAGGAACTTCTTCTTTTCATGCTGGAGAAATGCAGGGAAAGACGGATTCTGCTGTAAAACCGGATGAACATATACAGAAGGAGATACAATGAACGAAAGCAATTTAACTGATTTTTACCGGGAGCTGGGGATATCCGGCCGGGTATTCGATTTTGGCAAACAGATACTGGAGGAGCTGGAGGAGCGTTTTCACAATATTGATGAAACGGCGGAATATAACCAGATGAAGGTTCTCAAAGCCATGCAGGAAAATAAAGTGAGCGAAGCCTGTCTGCTGGGAACTACCGGATATGGGTATAATGATTTGGGCAGGGAAACGCTGGAATCGGTTTATGCCGCCGTATTTCACACAGAGGACGCCCTGGTCAGGCCGCAGATTACCTGCGGAACCCATGCCCTGGCCCTGGCGCTTATGAGTAATCTCCGTCCCGGAGATGAACTGCTTTCCCCTGTGGGGAAGCCCTATGATACGCTGGAAGAGGTTATTGGCATCCGCCCCTCCAGAGGATCCCTGAAAGAATATGGAATCACCTACCGGCAGGTGGATTTGCTGCCTGACGGCGGTTTTGATTATGAAGAGATAGCCGGCGCCCTGAATGAGCGGACCCGAGTGGTAACCATACAGCGTTCTAAGGGGTATCAGACAAGGCCCACTTTATCCGTGCAGCGTATCGGGGAGCTGATTTCGTTTATCAAAGAACGCAAACCGGATTGTTTCTGTATGGTGGATAACTGTTATGGGGAATTCGTGGAACGGCTGGAGCCTTCGGATGTGGGAGCCGATATGTGTGTGGGATCCCTGATTAAAAATCCGGGCGGCGGCCTTGCCCCCATCGGCGGATATATAGCGGGGACAAAGGAATGCGTGGAAAATGCGGCCTGCCGGCTTACCTCACCGGGGCTGGGAAAGGAAGTAGGTGCTTCCCTGGGAATCCTGCCCCAGTTTTACCAGGGTCTTTTCCTCGCGCCCACCGTCACTGCCAGTGCGCTGAAGGGAGCCGTTTTTGCCGCCAATATTTACGAACGCCTGGGACTCCGGGTAGTGCCGGACGGAAAAGAAAGCCGTCATGATATCATACAGGCGGTGACCTTCGGAACACCGGAAGGGCTTATCGCTTTCTGCGAAGGGATTCAGGAGGCGGCTCCGGTTGACAGTTATGTAAGGCCCGAACCCTGGGATATGCCCGGTTATGACAGCCAGGTGATTATGGCCGCAGGGGCTTTTGTATCCGGCTCCTCCATTGAACTGAGCGCGGACGGGCCATTAAAACCGCCTTATGCCGCGTATTTCCAGGGAGGGCTGACCTGGCCGCATGCAAAATTCGGCATATTAAAATCCCTTCAGCACTGTGTCGAGGCGAAAGCCGTCCAATTGCCGTAATTAAACAGATCTTCTCCTGCCGATTCCGGAAGGAAGGTGTCAATCGCTGTCGGATAGGGCGAAATTTTTTACTTTTAGATTCTATACATGGATTTGGAAGTATGCTAATATAGGTAATGGCAGTAAATACAAAGGATGAATGAATGAAGAAAATGAAAAGCAAAAACGGATGGACTTGTCTGATACTCGTTCTGGCCGGGATTGTACTGGGCGGCTTTATCGGAAACCTGTTTCCTTCAAGTTTTATGAACTTTGGACAGACCTTTGGGCTGACGAACCCTCTTATCCTGGATTTCGGAATCCTGAGTATCACCTTTGCACTGACAATCAGAATTACAATCGCAAGCATACTGGGGATAGTGGTTGCATTGCTGATTTACCGCATTCTATAAGCTGTAAGGCCGGTATAAAGCCGGCTTTTACGTGTACATACAGGCGGCGGTACCCGTGAGGAGCGTTCGGAATACGTGAAGAAACGGGGTAAATAATGAATCAAAAGAATGAAAAAGAACCATGCTATGAAGAGATGAAGCCTTATGAAAAATTTCTTGCAACAGGGCCGGAGTCTCTTTCCGAAGCAGAACTGCTGGCTATCATTATCCGGACCGGCACAAAGAGTATGGGTTCCCTGCAGCTAGCAAGGCAGATACTTTCCCTCCCGAAGGGAAGGGATAAGGGGCTTCTGGGGATCCGGCATTTATCTGTAGCTGACCTGTGCAAGGTAAATGGCATCGGACAGGTCAAAGCGGTAAAAATCAAATGCATCATAGAACTGTCCAGAAGGCTGTCCATGGCGGATACCCGTGACAGATTGCAGTTTACCAAACCGGAAACTGTGGCAGACTATTACATGAAGAGGATGCGGTATCTGGAAACCGAAGAGGTGATTCTTGTTATGACTGATAATAAGAACCGCATGATCTGTGACCGGGTATTATCCAGGGGAACCGTGAACTGTTCCCTGGTTTCCCCCCGGGAGGTATTCCGGGTGGCGCTTGAGTACCACGCCGTACATATCCTGCTGATACACAATCATCCCAGCGGCGACGCATCGCCCAGCGGGCAGGATATTGAAATTACAAAACATCTGGCTGAGCTTTGCAGCATGATGCAGCTTCCGCTGATCGATCATATTATCGTGGGGGATAACTGTTATGTCAGCTTCAGGGAATCCGGCCTGTTGAAATAAGGAAGGAGAAAATCATTTTGTCTACGAATGCTTTTGGAATCGATTTAGGTACGAGCAATATTAAGATTTACAGTGCGGCGGATGATAAGATCATGATTGAAAAGAACATGATAGCCGTACAGAACAAGAAAACAGTCTTTGCTTACGGGGATTCTGCCTATGAGATGTACGAAAAAGCCCCCGGAAACATCCATATTTCTTATCCTCTGTGCAATGGTGTCATTGCGGATATCAAGAATATGGAAACCCTGATCCGTTTCTTTGTTACGGATATGTCCGGAGGGAATATCAAACCGGCTGATTTTTATATTGCGGTGCCTACGGATATCACGGAGGTGGAGAAACGTGCGTTTTATGATCTGATCCGTGATGCCAACGTGAAAGCCCGTAAGATCATGGTGGTGGAAAAAGCGGTGGCGGACGGCCTGGGCCTCGATATTGACGTTAAAAATTCCCAGGGTGTGCTTGTGGTGAATGTAGGCTATGATACTACGGAAGTGTCCATCCTTTCTCTGGGAGGTATTGTTTTGAGCCGTCTGATTAAGACCGGCGGCCTTAAATTCGACGAGGCAATCCGCAGCACGGTGCGCAAGGAGTTCGGTCTGCTCATCGGCGGCAAGACCGCGGAAGGAATTAAGAAATCCCTTTCCGAGCTGGAAGAAGCCGGTGCCGGTGCGGAAGTGTTCGGCCGGGATATTGTGACAGGGCTTCCTGTGGAACGTACGATTCCCACAGAATTGGTGGTATCCTGTCTGGAAGAGCATTTTGATACCATTATTGACAGTGTAAAGGTCATTCTGGAGCGTACGCCTCCGGAGCTGGGAGCGGATATATACCGTCATGGAATTTATCTGACAGGCGGAGCGTCCCAGATCAGCCATCTTGCGGAGAAGCTGGGGAAGAACACAGGACTTCGCGTAAATGTGGCAGACAGACCGGTGGAAAGCGTTGTGATCGGCCTTTCCAAGGTTCTCAATGAAGAAAATTATAAATCAGTTGCCTATGCGATTGAAGGGATGGGTAAATGAGTCCTGTAATCAAGAAAAAAAGAAATAAATTCACCCTGCCAAGTAAATATCTGCTTTTGCTTTTGTCAGGGCTTTGTGTCCTTCTGATGCTTGTCACCTTTAAAACAGATTTGTTTGAAGGCCCTCTTCGGGCGGTGGCCGGATACGTGGTGGTTCCCTTCCAAAAGGGGATCGCTTCCGTAGGAGGTTATATCTACGACCGGGCGGAGGAAATGGGACAGCTGAAGGAAGTGCTCGCCGAAAATCAGGCGCTGAAGGAGCAGGTGGATTCCCTTACCATGGAAAACGCCCAGCTCCAGCAGGATAAATATGAACTTGCCAGTCTCCGGGAGCTTTACGATATTGACAAAGCCACATCGGATTACGAAAAAACCGGCGCCAGGGTGATAGCAAGTGATTCCAGCAACTGGTTTTATTCCTTTGTTATAGATAAAGGCTCCGACGACGGCATACAGGTGGACATGAACGTCCTTGCCGGCAGCGGTCTGGCAGGAAGAGTGATCAGTGTAGGCCCCAATTATTCCCGGGTGCTTTCCATCATTGCCGACAATTCCAATCTGTATGGAACGGTTCTTTCCACTTCCGGGAATCTGATGGTCTCCGGCGATTTACAATCCGTTATGTCCAGCGGAGTCATACATTTTGAACAGCTTTACGATAAGGAAAATAAGGTTTCAGAAGGTGATAAGGTAGTCACCTCAAACATAAGCAGTAAATATCTTCCGGGGATACCTGTTGGTTTTATCAGCACGATCAATACATCCTCCAACAACATGACCAAATTCGGTTACATTACGCCGGCAGTGGATTTTCAGCATATCCAGGAGGTCCTGGTTATTATGGAGTTAAAGCAGCAGGATATGGAAGCGGAGCATTCCATGGAAGCAGAGCATTCCACGGAAGCGGAGAATCCCATGGAAACAGAGAATTCCACGGAAGCAGAGAATTCCACGGAAGCGGATCTGACCACGGGCAACGAATAGGGAGGAGGGGATTTGATGAAAAGGATTCTAATCTCGATCCTTCTGGTGTTATCCTGCTTTATCCTGCAGACCAGCGTCCTTCCGGCAGCTGCATTCAGCAGCATCATGCCGAACCTGCTTATCATTCTCGTCGCATCCTGCGGTTTTATGAACGGGGAAAAGAACGGCCTGCTTATCGGTTTTTTCTGCGGCCTGCTGGTGGATATTTTCAGCGGGGATGTCATTGGGTTTTATGCGCTGCTCTATATGATGGTAGGTTTTCTCAACGGCACGTTCCAGAGGATGTTTTATCCGGAGGATATCAAACTGCCGTTGATTCTGATTTTAGTAAGTGATATCGGCTATAATTTCGTATGCTACGTGCTTTTGTTCCTTCTGAGGAACAGGCTGGATATCGGATATTATTTCCTCCATGTCATTCTGCCGGAAACCGTGTATACGATTGTAATTGCTTTTGTTGTATATCCGCTTCTCCTGTTGATACATAAAAAACTGGAAGCTGCGGAAAGAAGGAGTAATGAATAATTGTTTGAGAGATTCAGAGATAATTTTGTCAACTTCATAAATTCCAGGCTGATCGTACTCACTCTTGTTGTACTTCTCATGGGCGGGGTCCTGATTCACAGGGTTTTTGTCCTGCAGATTGTCAACGGAGAAAATTATCTGAATGAATTTTCCCTGAAGATAAAAAAGGAACGTTCCATTTCCAGTTCCAGGGGACAGATATTCGACAGGAACGGAAAGCTGCTTGCTTATAATGATCTGGCTTATTCCGTAACGATAGAAGATGTGTATGAATCAAACAAAAATAAAAACAAAAATCTGAATGCCACCCTGCTGGAAACCATTCATATTATTGAAAGCAACGGTGACAGTATTATCAGTGATTTTAATATCTACCTGGATAAAAACGGGGAATATGCCTTCAGCGTATCGGATACGAAACTGCTGCGTTTCCTGGCGGATGTCTACGGATATGCCTCCATTGACAGCCTGAAGGAAAAAGAAAAAAATGCAACGCCCCAGGATGTGATCGATTCCATGGCGAAAACCTATGAGATCGGGGAAAGGACGGATCCTGATGACAAGGATACCTTTGTACCCGGCAAAGGGTATACAAAGGCGGAAGTCCTTAAGCTGATTACGATCCGCTATGCCATGAAAGCAAACAGCTTTCAGAAATACATACCCACAACCATAGCCACGGACGTAAGTGAAAAAACGGTAGCCGCCATTAAAGAAAACAACGAAGAGCTTCTTGGGATCGATATCGCGGAGGATACTATAAGGCGCTATATAAACGGAACTTATTTTTCCCATATCATCGGCTATACCGGAAAAATTTCCTCGGAGGAACTCAAGAGCCTGAATGAGGAGACAAGCCGGGGGGAGGAGGAACCGGAACGTTATGAGATGAACGATACGGTAGGTAAATCCGGAATCGAAAAGGTTATGGAAACCTATCTCCAGGGGGAAAAAGGCAGTGAAACCATTTATGTGGATAACCTGGGCAAAGAAATCGATTCGGAGGGCCGGGTGGATCCGGTTGCCGGAAATGATGTATATCTCACACTGGATGCCGATTTGCAGGAAGCGGTTTATAATATTCTGGAACGGAGTATTGCCGGCCTGCTTCTGGATAAGATAGAGAATATTAAGGAATTCAAGCTGGGGCCTAATCAAAAAGCCTCTACAATCAAGATTCCTATTGACGATGTTTATTTCGCTTTGTTCAATAACAACGTAATCAGCCTGGAGCATCTGTCCGCCGGTGAAGCGGGGGTAAATGAACGTGCGGTTCAGCAGGCTTTTTTACGGAAAAAAGAACAGGTTTGGAACTGGCTTACCGAAGAACTTTATAACGGGAGAACCCCTTATAACCAGCTGTCTGAGGAATACCAGAGTTATGAAAGCTACATTGTGACCAATCTTCTGATTAACGATACCAAAGTGCTTTCGGTAGACAGCAAAGATGAAACCTATAAGGCCTGGTCGGAGGAAGAGAGTATTTCCTTAAGTGAATTTCTGGAATACGCCATCTCCCGGAACTGGGTGGACGTGAGCAGGCTGGATATGGATACCCAGTATGCGGACTCCTCGGAAGTATTTGACAGGCTTGTGGAATATATCAGCCTGGAACTGGACAAAACGGCATTCCACAAGAAGCTGTATAAATATATGATCCGCGATAATTCCATCAATGGCAGGCAGATATGTCTGGTGCTTCTGGAACAGGGGCTTGTATCTGTTTCCGAAGAGGAGAAAGCGGGTCTGGAAAACGGCAGCGTCTCCGCCTATACCTTTATGCGCAGTCTGATTGAAAACCTTCAGATTACGCCTGCCCAGCTGGCTCTGGATCCTTTTTCCGGCTCCTGTGTTATCGTGGATCCGAATACCGGAGAAGTGCTGGCGCTTGTCAGCTATCCGAGTTATGACAATAATAAGCTGGCCAACGGCATTGATGCCGATTATTATGCCAGCCTGCAGAACGATTTGTCCCTGCCTCTGTGGGATTATGCCACACAGATGCGGAGTGCACCCGGATCCACCTACAAAATGGTGGTTGCCTCAGCCGCCCTGATGGAAGGAATCGTTGATACCAGAAGTACGGTGGACTGTGTGGGAAGCTTTACCCGTTATTCCGATGCTGTTTTCAGGTGCTGGAATATCTACGGTCATGGGAATCTGAATGTATCCCAGGCCCTGACCCATTCCTGTAACTATTTCTTCTATGAAATGGGTTACCGTTTCGGCCTTTCCGGGGATTCGGAAAGCGGTACTAATTTTGAACTCGCCAATAACCGGATGCGGGAATATGCGGATCTTTATGGGCTGACGGAAAAATCAGGAATAGAAATCGAAGAATCCACCCCGCAGTTTTCCATGGTAAACCCGTCCCAGTCAGCAATCGGACAGGGGGAGCATAACTATACAACAGTAGGGCTTGCCAGATATGTGGCGACCGTGGCAAACAGCGGTACCTGTTATAATTTGAGCCTGCTGGACCGTGTGACTGACCGCAACGGAAACCTTTTGGAGGATTTTACTCCTGAGGTCCGTAATACCATAGAGATGCCTACCGCATACTGGGATGCCATTCACAGCGGTATGAGGGGTGTCGTGGAAAACAAGAAGTATTTTGGCGATGCAGGCGTATTTGCCGCAGGTAAGACAGGTACGGCAGATGAGAATAAGCTGCGCCCCGCCCATGCTCTTTTCGTGGGGTATGCGCCTTATGACAACCCGGAAATAGCCATTGCAACCAGAATCGGTAACGGATATGCTTCCGACTATGCTGCACAGATATCCTGTAAGGTAATGCAGTATTATTTCAATCCGGATAATGAGGAAGAGATCCTGGGCGGTACGGCCAGCCATCTGGAAGCTGTTACCAATACCGGAGATTAACGGATTCCGTCAGGAATTGTCAGAAGCTATCGGGACAGGAGCAGATATGAAAAATGCGGTAATTGTAAAAAGCTTCCGGAATGGGATTACCCTGTATCTGGATGGCAATATGGAATTTGAACAGCTGCTGGAAGAAGTGGCGGACAAGTTTAAAGAATCGAAAGAATTCTTCAGGGATGCCACTGTGGCGGTTTCTTTTGAAGGGCGGGATTTATCCTTTGAGGAGGAGGACCGCCTGATAGAAGCCGTCCGGGTGAATTCCCATTTAAATATAACCTGTATTGTTGGGGAAGATGAAGAGAAAAGCCGTATTTACGGCAAAGCTCTGGAAGCTTACCGGCGAAAAAGGGAAGAAGAGGAATCCGTGGGACAATTCTACCGGGGGACCCTGCGAAAGGGGCAGATCCTGGAAACGGAATCCAGCATTATTGTGCTGGGGGATGTAAATCCCGGTTCCAGTGTGATTGCCGCCGGGGATATTGTTGTGCTGGGAAGCCTGCGGGGGAATGCTTACGCAGGCGGAAACGGCCGGCCCGGACATTATGTGGCAGCGCTTGAAATGGCCCCGCAAAAAATCAAAATCGGGGATTTCAAATATATTACCAATGAAAAACAACGTTTGACACGCTACGCGGGCCATTCTCCTAAAATACAGCCGCAGACGGCTTATGTGGAAAAAGAACGCATAATCCTGAAACCAATTACGAATGAATTACTGAACGTTCAGTAAGTTCCAGGAGCGCTCAGGGAACAAATATTTCTAACCGGAGGTATTTGCATGAGTGAAGTAATTGTAGTTACATCAGGAAAAGGCGGTGTGGGTAAAACAACCACATCTGCAAATGTGGGCACAGGTCTCGCCGCCATGGGAAAGAAGGTTGTCTTAATCGATACCGATATAGGCCTTCGCAACCTGGATGTGGTTATGGGACTGGAAAACCGGATTGTATATAATCTGGTGGATGTGGTGGAAGGAAACTGCAGGGTGAAGCAGGCCCTGATTAAAGACAAAAGATACAGCAGCCTGTATTTGCTCCCTTCCGCACAAACTAGGGATAAAACAGCCGTCAATGAAAGCCAGATGATTAAATTAATCGATCATCTTAAGGAGCAGTTTGATTATATTATACTGGACTGTCCTGCAGGCATTGAACAGGGGTTCAAGAACGCTATAGCCGGAGCGGATCATGCTCTGGTGGTGACTACCCCGGAGGTCTCCGCCATCCGCGATGCTGACCGCATTGTAGGGCTGCTGGAAGCACATGAATTCAGCCAGATTGAACTGGTCATCAACCGTATGCGCTTCGATATGGTAAAGCGCGGGGATATGATGACGCCGGAGGATGTGGTGGATATCCTTTCCATTCCTCTTATCGGCATAGTACCTGATGATGAGAACGTGGTTATTGCCACAAACCAGGGAGAGCCTCTTGTAGGGAACAATACGCTGGCGGGACAAGCTTATCAGAATATCTGCCTCAGAGTCCTGGGAAAGGAAGTGCCATTCCTGGATCTGGAACATCCGGTCTCCTTGTGGGCAAGGTTTACCGGAATCTTTCATAAGAGTCAGGAGGGGCGGATATCATGAGATTACCAAATTTATTCAAAAAGAAAACTTCCAGGGAAATTGCCAAGGACAGACTGAAAATACTGCTGATTTCCGATCGGGCGGGCTGTTCGCCTGAAATGCTTGAAATGATCAAGCAGGATATTGCAAAAGTCATATCCAAATACATGAAGATAGATACAAACAATATGGAGATACAGATCAGCAAATCCACGGCGCGGGGAAGAGGTAAAAATCCTACCCTGTACGCGGATATCCCCATTCTGGACCTTCATAATTAGTTTTTACATGCGTTGCCGCCAAGAGCTTAAAAAAGCTCCGGGCGGAAAGTGCTCAGGCGCAGACTGCTGTCGCAGTTGGAGGAAAGAATGCTGAAAAGATACAAATTAAGGAATTACGACTTCAAGCTGGTTCTGCTGGTTCTTGCCATATCCATCATCGGTATTATGGCAGTGGGCAGCGCGAAGGAATCTCTGCAGGAAAGGCAGATTGCCGGTGTTGCAATGGGAATGGTCATTATGATTATCATATCATTGATCGACTATTCCCAGCTGCTGAGGCTTTACTGGTTTTATTATATTTTTTCCATCGGTATGCTAATCGCTGTTTTAATCTGGGGAGAAAAGGTAAACGGGGCAACAAGATGGATTAATATTCCCCACCTGTTTCAGTTCCAACCATCAGAAATTGCAAAAATATTATTGATTTTATTCTATGCACAGTTTATTATGAAGTATAAGGAGAAGTTGAATACATTCAAAATACTTATCCTGTGTGTGGGATTGATGCTGCCGGCTATTATCCTTGTATACAAAGAGCCGAACCTGTCCACCACGATTCTGTATTGCATTCTTTTCTGCGTACTGATGTTTGTGGGCGGTTTGAATTACAAGATTATAGGAGGCGTTTTGGCTGTAATTGTTCCGTCGCTGGCGGTTGCTTTTTATTTGGTAATGCAGCCGGGACAGCAGTTGATTCAGAATTATCAGCTGACCCGTATCCTGGCATGGCTTAATCCGGAAAAATATGCGGATGCCGAGGCTTATCAGCAGCTCAATTCAGTGATGGCGATTGGTTCAGGCCAATTATGGGGGAAAGGCCTGAATAATAATGTAATAGCATCAGTAAAAAATGGCAATTTTATTTCAGAACCGGAGACGGATTTCATATTTGCCGTAATCGGGGAAGAGATGGGTTTTGTGGGTTCCTGTGCGGTGATTGTGCTGTTGATGCTCATAGCTCTTGAGTGCATCTGCATAGCAAGGACTGCAAAGGATACCGCCGGAATGATTATCGCCTCCGGAATGGCCGCTGTAATAGGTTTCCAGAGCTTTATGAACATAGCGGTAACCACAATGATTATGCCTAATACAGGAATCCCGCTGCCGTTTGTAAGCAATGGCCTGACGTCCCTTGTCAGCCTGTTTATCGGTATGGGATTTGTACTGAATGTGCGATTGCAGAGAAAAAATTTATACTAGTATAGGAGAAGGTTGCTATGAATATTGCATTGATTGCGCATGACGCAAAGAAGAAGCTGATGCAGAATTTTTGTATCGCTTACAGAGGGATTTTAACCAAAAATGTACTTTTTGCCACGGGTACAACAGGAAGGCTGATAGAAGAGGTGACCAACCTGAACGTCCACAAATTCCTGGCCGGTCATCTGGGAGGCGAACAGCAGATAGGTGCCCAGATTGAGCATAATCAGATCGATTTGGTCATTTTCCTGAGGGATCCGCTTACACCCAAGTCTCACGAACCGGATGTAAACAATGTGGTTCGTCTGTGCGATATCCATAATATTCCATTGGCGACCAATCTTGCGACAGCTGAACTGTTAATCAAATCACTTGACAGAGGGGATTTGGAATGGCGTGAAATGTACAAATAAGCAAACATTTAGAATTCGTTCCAAGGCTGCGGCTGTCTGCCTGATAGTTATCCTGTCGGCAGGAGCCCTGACCGGCTGCGGAAAAGAGGAGCTGCCCTTTGCTTATGACCCGGATTATGAAGTGTCCAGTTATCGTGTGGTCAATGAAGTTTCCAGTGTTGTGGCGGACTCCTTTGCCGATGATCTCTGTGTGGTAACAGGAGATGTGGGAACGGAAATCGATACGGTGGATATGTCGGAGGCTACGGCCGCCGGGCTTTTTGATCTTAACAAAAATAACGTAATGTATGCCAAGAATGTCCACGAAAGGCTTCAGCCGGCCAGTCTTACCAAAATAATGACTGCCCTGGTCGCTCTTAAATACGGGAATCCGGATGATATGATAACGGTTACCGACGAGGCCAACATAACAGAGTCCGGAGCCGTGCTGTGCGGCTTAAAGACAGGGGATCAGCTCACACTGAACCAGGCGCTGCATGCGCTTCTTATCCATTCCGCCAATGATGCGGCGGCAGCAATAGCAGTCCATATCGGCGGAAGCATAGAAGGTTTCGCTGAGATGATGAATAAAGAGGCTGTGGCGATAGGCGCCACGAACAGCCATTTTGTAAATCCCCACGGACTGACTGCGGACAACCATTACGTAACAGCTTATGATCTCTATCTAATCTTTAATGAGGCATTAAAAAAAGATCTGATTAATGAAATCATTCATATGACAAGCTATGAAACGGTATATATGGATAAAGACGGCAATTCCAAATCCATGTCCCTGAAAACGACAAACCAGTATCTGAACGGCAATTACAAGGCTCCGGAGCAGGTTACCATTATCGGCGGTAAAACCGGGACGACCAGCGCGGCCGGGAACTGCCTGATTCTGCTCAGTAAAGATACCTCTGGTAATCCCTATATTTCCGTAATTCTGCGTTCCAAAGAGAAACCGATCCTCTATACGGAGATGACAGAGCTTTTGAATGTTATTCATTAAAAAGGTTGTTTTTTAAACAGATATCAACTATAATAATATCATATCTAAAAGGCGCTTATAAACGCCAATTTACTTTAGGAGGGATTACAATGGTTCAGTTAATCGTAGGCAAGAAGGGGAAAGGCAAGACAAAACAATTATTGGATAAAGTAAACACCGAAGTAAAAGAAGTCTCCGGAAATATTGTCTATTTGGACAAAAGTACGAAGCATATGTATGAACTGAATAACAAAGTCAGGCTGATTGATGTAAGTGAATTCATGGTGGAAAACAGTTCAGAATTTTTAGGTTTTATCTGTGGTATTGTTTCTCAGGATCGGGATCTTGAGAAAATGTTTTTGGACAGCTTCCTGAAGATTGCCCATCTCGAAGATGGTGATATCCTTCCTGTTATCACTAAATTGGAAAAAATCAGCGAAATGTTCCAGGTTGATTTCATCCTCAGCATTTCCCTTGATGAACAAGATTTGCCGGAAAGCCTGAAATCGAAGATTATTGTATCTCTTTAAAAATAAAGGAAAAGAGCCTCGGATGCTTTCCGGGGCTTTTTAATGCATTGGCCGGATGGAGTACCGGCAAGAATTGGCATCATTTGTATCGTTTTTTACCCGGAGGTATGTGGATTGGCTGTCAGAGAAAACGGAAGCGGAGCATCCCGCGGAAACGGTTCTTCCAATAGAAAAATCAGACAATACAGAAGACCGCTGAATATTAATCTTGGGATTATTATTTTTAGTGTCATTTTCGTATATGTAGTTATCTGTGTTTTTCTATATTTTACACAAAAGCATATAATGGGATACGAAGTGAAAAATGGTTCTCTTTCCATAGGGAACGTTTACCAGGGAATTGCACTGCGTGATGAAACTATAGTTACAAGCGAAGACTCCGGTTATATTAATTATTACGCCCGGGAAGGAGAACGGGTTGGGTTCGGGAAGCTTGTGTGCAGCATCGATGAGAGCGGGCAGCTGAAAGAGCTGTTCGATGCCGGAAAAGCGGAAGATACCCAGCTGTCGGACAGCAATCTGTCGGATATCAAAAGCGAGATCACAGGCTATATGGGTGGTTTCGACAAGAAACAGTTCTCGGGGGTATATGATTTTAAGTATTCTCTTGAAGGTACGGCCCTGAAACTGGCTAACATCAATGTGCTTCAGGATTTACAGTCACTGAACGGTTCGGGGACATCCCTCATATCCTTGTGCAGTGCTCCGGTTTCCGGTATCGTGGTTTATTCCACGGACGGCTATGAAAGCCTTACGGCGGACCAGATTACCCAGGATATGTTCGACAAGGAAAATTATACGAAGAAACAGCTGATTAACAATGAACTGGTGGCTTCCGGTGATACCCTGTATAAACTGGCTACGGACGAAAACTGGTCCATTGTCATCCAGTCCGACCCCGAGAGGGCACAGGAGCTTCTGGAAGAGGAATATGTACAGGTACGCTTCCTGAAAAACCAATGTACTTCCTGGGCGAAGGTGAATGTACTTAATAATGAAGATGGATATACATACGTTAAGCTGGATTTCAACAATTCCATGATTTCCTTCTGCACGGACCGCTACATTGACATTGAACTTGTCACTAAAGACGAGCAGGGACTGAAGGTGCCGAATTCCGCCATTGCGGAAAAAGAATTTTTCCTGGTACCCAAGGAATATGTCACAAAAGGAAACAGCAGTGAAAACGGTGTCCTCAAGGAAACGTATACGGAAAATGGAGAGGTTACCACGGAATTTATCGCCACCTCTATCTATTTTGAAACGGAGGATGATTATTATATTGACAATTCCGTGCTGGAGCTGGGAAATAACCTGGTCAAGCCGGATTCCACGGATAAGTATACCATATCCCGGAGCGCCACTCTCATTGGTGTGTATAATATAAACAAGGGTTATGCGGATTTCAAGGAAATCCAGATTCTTTCCCAAAATGATGAGTATGCGATTATTAAATCCAACACGGCCTACGGTTTAAACGCTTTTGATCGTATTGTCCTGGATGCGGAAACCGTAACCGGAAACGAATTTATCGATTGACCTCATCCAAAAGGAGATTGACATGCTGAAAGAAAATCTATACCAGGTACAAAGGAATATGAAAAATGCCTGCTGCAGGGCAGGAAGAGCGGAGAGTGATGTTACGCTCATAGCGGTGAGCAAAACGAAGCCGGTTCCTATGCTTGAGGAAATATATGCCATGGGTGTGCGGGATTTCGGCGAAAATAAGGTACAGGAGCTGGTGGACAAGGCCGGACAGCTGCCCGGCGATATCCGATGGCATATGATCGGTCATCTCCAGAGGAATAAGGTCAAATATATTGTTGATAAGGTATATATGATACACAGTGTGGATTCTCTCAGGCTGGCTGAAGAGATCAGCCGGGAAGCGGTAAAGCAGGGTGTTACCGTCAATATTTTGATAGAAGTAAATGCCGCAGGGGAAGAAAGCAAGTTCGGGATTTCCCCGGAGGATACACCCGAACTGGTGCGTGAGATCGCATGTCTGCCCGGACTGAAGGTAAGAGGATTGATGACAATCGCCCCTTTTGTCGAAAATGCGGAGGATAACAGGATATTTTTTAGCGCCTTGAAAAAGTTATGTGTTGACATAACTAACAAAAACATTGATAATGTACGTATGGATTATATTTCTATGGGAATGACCGGGGATTACGAGGTGGCAATAGAAGAGGGCGCCACCTTTATACGTGTAGGAACCGGAATATTTGGTGAAAGATCCTATCAGGTGACGGATTAGGTTATCTGCCGGGTAATCATAAAGGAGATTGAGCACGATGGGTGTAATGGACAAGTTTTTGAGTTATATGAAGCTGAATGGCGATGAAGAGTATGATGATTACGACGATGATGATTATTATGACGACGATGAACCGGTAGAGAAAATCTCAAAAATGACACCTAAAGCGAAAGCGGAACCTTTTATGGAGGAGGACAAGCCCAAGAAAACCTCTCCTAAGGTTACTCCTATGAGACAGCCCCGCCGTACTGTCGGCAACGGGATGGAGGTATGTGTGATTAAGCCTACAAGTATAGAGGACGCAAGAGAAATTACGGAGACATTGCTTGCCAACCGGACAGTTGTGCTGAATCTGGAAGGCCTGGATGTGGATATTGCCCAGAGAATTATAGATTTTACTTCGGGTTCCTGCTTTGCAATCAGCGGAAACCTGCAGAAGATTTCCCAGTACATATTTATTATCACACCGGCCAGCGTGGACATTTCAGGTGATTTTCAGGAAATTTTCAGCGGCTCCGTAGATGTTCCGGGATTTTCCAGCTAAGTAAAAAAGAAGAACGGTTTTCAGAAGCGTCGTCGTGAGGCGGCGCTTTTTAGGCGGAAAACAGGATAAAAAATACCATGTGAATGAGGTGACATAATGGCAGAAAGAATGACGGTTTCCTATCAGAAGAAGCCCTGCTACGATATTGTATTTGAAAGGGATTTCCAGGCATTGGCTGAAGAGCTGAATACACTGGATGTATCACACAAAAAATTATGTATTGTTACGGACTCCAATGTAGGTGCTCTATATGGGGATGAGGTCGTAAAGACAGTTTCCTCCGTATGCGCAGGCACGGATGTGTTTACTTTTCCGGCAGGGGAGGAAAACAAAAGCCTGGATACGGTAAAGGCCCTGTATTCCTTTCTGATAGAAAAGCATTATACGAGAAAAGACTGCCTTATCGCATTGGGGGGAGGTGTAACCGGCGATTTAACCGGATTTGCCGCCGCCACTTATCTGCGCGGCATCGATTTTATACAGATTCCCACAACTCTTCTTGCCCAGGTTGACAGCAGCATCGGCGGGAAAACAGGCGTTGATTTTGATCAATATAAAAATATGGTCGGCGCATTTCATATGCCCAGGCTTGTCTATATGAACCTCTCCACCCTTTCCACGCTGGAGCCCCGCCAGTATTACAGCGGGTTTGCAGAGGCTATGAAATCCGCGCTTATCAGGGATGCCAGATATTACGAATGGCTGGTTGCCAATCTCTATGAAATCTGTGACAGGGATCCTGACGCCATGGAAGAGATGGTACGCCGAAGCTGTGACATCAAACGCAAGATTGTAGAAAACGATCCCACAGAAAAAGGGGAGCGGGCTCTGCTGAATTTAGGACATACCATTGGCCATGCAGTGGAAAAAGCCAGCAGCTTCACACTTACCCATGGGGAGTGTGTGGCTCTTGGATGTGTGGCCGCCGCTTTTATTTCCTGGAAAAAAGAACTCCTTCCCATGGAAGAATATTATGAAATCAGGGATATGTTTGTTCCATTCAATCTCCCGATTTCCGTAGATAATTTGGACAGGGGACAGATCCTGGAGCTGACGAAATCAGATAAAAAGATGGAAGCCGGACATATTAAATTTGTACTTCTCCAAAAAATCGGCAAAGCTGTGCTGGATACCACGGTAACGGAAGAAGAAATCCTGGCAGCGATAGACGAAATTAATTTTATGGAAGAGGATGGGCATGAATAAAATGGAACAGAATATTCCAAGGAAAATTATATGGCTGCCGGATATCTTTTTGATTCTCGCAGGTATCCTGCTTGACCAGTTTACCAAACATCTGGCAGTGGTTCATCTAAAGGGAAAGGCCCCCATTTCCCTGATACCCGGAGTGCTTGAACTGCGTTATCTGGAAAACCGGGGGGCGGCCTTTGGCATGATGCAGGGAGCGAAGATCTTCTTTCTTATCATAACCCCCATCATTCTGGCTGCTGTCATCTATGCCCTGGTAAAAATGCCTTCCGACGGCAAATACCGGGTTCTGCATATTCTGCTGGACTGTGTGGCGGTAGGAGCGGTAGGGAATATGATAGACCGCATCCGGCTGGATTATGTTGTGGATTTTATTTATATCAGCCTGATTGATTTTCCGATTTTTAATGTCGCAGATATGTTTGTTTCCATCGCCTGTGTGGTTGGGGCTATTCTGATTTTATTCAGCAATAAATATAAGGATGAGGACTTCCGCTTCCTCTCCTGGAAATCCGGGAGAAGCGCCGTGCAGAAGCAGGAAACGGCAGAAAAAGAAGAAGAATAGGGGATAATGTATGCCGGATCTGTTTCGGTTTCAGGTAACTGAAGAATATGAAGAGGAAAGAATCGATAAGTATATGGCATCGCTTATCGATTCTTTGTCGCGTTCCTTTATCCAGAAAATGCTGAAAGAAGAAAAGGTACTGGTCAACGGCTCTCCCGTAAAAGCCAACTATCGTCTGAAGGCGGAGGATGATATCTGCTTTACCCTTCCTGAAGCCATTGAACCGGATATCGGGGCGGAAGACATTCCTCTGGATATTCTTTATGAAGATGAGGATGTTCTGGTGGTAAACAAGCCTAAAGGGATGGTGGTTCATCCGGCGGCGGGGCACTACAGCGGCACGTTGGTGAATGCCGTCATGTATCATTGCCGCGGCAGCCTTTCCGGAATAAACGGAACTCTGCGTCCCGGTATTGTCCACCGTATTGACCGTGATACCACAGGCAGTCTGATTGTCTGTAAAAATGATAAAGCTCACTTATCCATTGCAACGCAGTTAAAGGAACATACCATTGTCCGCCGTTACCGGGCCATCGTACATGGTGTTATCCGGGAAGAGGAAATAGATATCAACACTCCTGTCGGAAGACATCCTACGGACAGGAAAAAGATGGCCGCCGGCGTCCGGAACGGAAAGGAAGCGATCACTCATGTAAAGGTGCTGGAACGTTTCCGGTCCTTTACCTACATTGAATGCTGTCTGGAAACCGGAAGGACCCATCAGATCAGGGTCCATATGGATTCCATTGGGCATCCGCTGCTGGGAGATACGGTATACGGGAACCGGAAACCGCCGAAGGCCGCCATGACGCTGCAGGGGCAGACACTTCATGCCATGACCCTTGGTTTTATCCATCCGTCCTCCGGGGAATATGTGGAAACAACAGCGCCTCTGCCCGCATATTTCCTACACTTACTGGAAGTCCTTCCTAAATAAAAGGATTTACATAACGGCCCGGCAGGTTTTGGATGCTGCTTTTCCATAGACAAGGAATGCGGCACCTGACGTCTTGCCGCAGAAAGAAACGGAAGAGGGATTGCTATGGAAAAATCACAATATCTGGAAAAGCTGCTGTCAAAATATGAGGGAACGTTTGACATATATAAGCCTTATTATATTGACGGGAAGGAATATCCGGCATATGGATACTTTTTTTCAGATCTCAAGGAGCGGAAACTGGAACAAAACGCCGGTTTATGGGCATCCCACAGCTATGAACATATTTTGTTCCTGACTGCGGACAAAATCATGCAGACGCAGTTACACGAAGCCCGTACAATTATTTCTGATTATATGGAGCCTGTACTGGTGCTGAAGAACGGCAGGGTACCGGAGAAAAACCACATGTACAGCTTCCTTACTGTCATACTAATCAGCCAATATCCGCCGGACAAAGACACCATAAAAGCGGTGAAGCGGTATTCTTTTGAAAAAGAGTACCGTTTTAAACTGAGAGGTTTTTGTACGGGACAGCTGGCGCTGGTAAGCATGGAGGACCGGAAAATCACATGCAGTCCGGCTGCTGAAAAGAAGCGCCCGCTTCTACAGGATATTTTTGGAGAAGAAAGATTGGCCCTGAATAAATAAGACATTGAATTTTTGACAATTTTTATATATAACCTGTCTTTGGTATCAGACATTAAAAAATGGCGTTAACTGATTGAAAAATAAAAGCTGTTGCGGTGAATGTGAAACCCGCAACAGCTTTTTAAGTGTGAGCGATATTCAAATTTTCTGGTTTAATATTGTCTTTATCTGGCTTTCCGTCAGGAAGTAATTCATCAGAGGGAGCTTTAGCCTTTCGGACAGTTCGTTGATGATGTCACTGGAGGTGGCTGTATTTATATATTTGGTTTCTGCCTTAGTGACCTTGAAATCTTTCATGAAACGAAAAATCTCAGATGTGGAATATCGGTTCTCCAGCACCTTGAACTGGAAGATGCGTTCCAGAAGCACAGCAAGGTAGCAGATTAAGAAATGTCCTTTTATTGTGCTTTCCTTCTGGCAGAATGCCGGTCTTGCGTCCAGATCAGATTTCATGATCTTGAAGGATTCCTCGATCCTCCAAAGATTATGGTATGTGTTGTAGATATCCCGGTCAGCCATCTCGACCTCCGAGGTCACTAACAGGTTGTAGCCGGCAAACGCCAAGTCTTTATCGATAGCATCCTGTCTGATATGCATCTCTGCTTTTTTTCCATCTTTATCCTTGAAGTCTACATATTTCCCGGATTCCCCGTATTCGGACCTCTTTGCCCTGGAAGCGGTCAGTGAGCGGGCTTTTTCAACCAGCCGGTTAATCTCATATCTTTTTTTTGAGGCAAGGGAAGGATTATATGTAAGCAGGCGTTTCTCGCTAAGCCTCACTAGGAATTCCTTTCCTTCGTGTTCCACTTTGTAAGGAAAACTGTCAACGCAGGATTTATAGCGGTACAGAAGCTTTCCCTTTTTGTCTTTCACATCCGTCCAGCCTTCATCCAAAAGTACCCATGTCTTTTCTGTTTCAGGAAGTCCTTTCACAGACTTGGAAAAAAGGTAGCCATCCCCGTTCTTCTTTGAGGATGCGATATTCTGGGCACAGTTGAGGCCCTTATCAGCGACATGGATGGTCTTCCCGGTGACATTGTTCTGTGATTTCAGGCTGCCTATCACGTCCCGCAGGACAGGCTTTTCAGATTCGTTTCCGGGGTACATCCTCATGCCGATTGGGATCTGGTTGCTGTCAAGCAAAAGGCCAAGGCCGACGATCGGCTCTTTCTTCCCCTCTTTGCTTGGCCCTTTCTTCCGGAAGTCATCTTCCCGGTCAATCTCGAAGTAAAAGTTTGTACAGTCGAAATAGGTTTTGGAAGTATCCAGACCATAAACTTTCCTTGTTTGTACCGTGAATATCTCAACGAATTTCATGTAATCGTTGCCGATAAAAGACAGGCCATCCATAAGTTGGTCATAGGAGTAATGAACCGTGTCATAGAGATTTGGCAGTACCTCATGGAAGGTCCGGTGCTTGCTGCAGGGATTGACCGTCCTGGCATAGATGAGGGATGAAAGCAGCTCGTAAAGATCAAACTGGAAGTCATGTGTAAGTTGGAAATAATCCACATATTTCTTGATGTGTAGTTTTTCAAGAATAGACTTGCAAGGAAAATACCCCAGATAGAGGACCGGAGAGACATCAGAGATTTTCCTGGAATTCATCTGGGAGCGTTCCTGGTTTAAGGAATCAACCTCCTTTTGGAAATGGGAGATTGGATCATGGATGCCCTTGGCCATCCATGTTTCGACTGAACCGAGGGACATGTAGCATCGGTGTGCAGTACCTTTCTTTTCATGGCTGTAGAAACTCTCATCAATGGAGAGATAGGTACGGCCTTTGAGCTTTGTTTTTTTGAGATAGAATGCCATAAATTTATCCTCCGAAATATAACGCCACTAACGCCATTATTGTAACACAGAAAAATAAATTTTGCAAGTGTTTGAAGCAATAAAAAAAGCCTTATTTCAAGGCGTTTGTGAGGAATATATGTTGTTTTTGCTCCCAAAGAATATGGTGTTAACTTCTAAAGACGGGCTTCCTTACTGTCATACTAATCAGCCAATATCCGCCGGACAAAGACACCATAAAAGCGGTGAAGCGGTATTCTTTTGAAAAAGAGTACCGTTTTAAACTGAGAGGTTTTTGTACGGGACAGCTGGCGCTGGTAAGCATGGAGGACCGGAAAATCACATGCAGTCCGGCTGCTGAAAAGAAGCGCCCGCTTCTACAGGATATTTTTGGAGAAGAAAGATTGGCCCTGAATAAATAAGACATTGAATTTTTGACAATTTTTATATATAATTAGATTTATAAAAGGTAGCGTGCTTACCTTGAAAAAGGAGGTAGTTGTATGAATACAATCATTACAATAGGCCGTCAGTTTGGCTCAGGCGGACGAGAAATCGGCGAAAAGTTAGCAGAATATTTTGGCATCAAATGTTTAGACAAGGAGCTTCTGACAAGAGCTGCGAAGGAAAGCGGCTTTTGTGAGGAGATGATTAAGAGCCACGATGAGAGGCCTACTAACTCCTTCCTCTATAATCTGGTTATGGATACCTATTCCTTTGGGTATAACGCATCCTCCTTTATGGATATGCCAATCAGCCATAAGGTATTTCTTGCCCAGTTTGACACAATCAAGAAGGTAGCGGAAGAGGGCCCTTGTATTATCGTAGGCCGCTGTGCCGATTATGCTCTCCATGATTTCAAGAATTGTATCAATCTTTTCATCTATGGCGACGAGGATGTAAAAATTAAGCGTATTATGGGCAAATACAATCTGACCGAAGACAAAGCCCGTGACATGATGACGAAAAAGGATAAGCAGCGTCAGAGCTATTACAATTATTATTCCTCTAAGAAATGGGGCCGTGCGGACAGCTATGATTTCTGCCTGAACAGTACCGTACTTGGTGTGGATGGTACAGTGAAGCTGATAATCCAGATCGTGGAAGATTTTGAAGCTTTGAATGGCGGTACAGCAAACGCATAGATGTTGGTGCTGAAGAATAAGAAAGGGAAGCGGATCCTGATAAGTGAGGCTTCTCTTTCTTATTACGCCGCTTAGGTTTACATAATATAATTATGTAAACCAATGGTAAAATTAGGCTTCCAAAATAAAACATGTTTCATCCAGACCGGGGAATAATAAATGCAGGTAAACCAGTTCACCCTATTTTCATCCGGGAGTACATTATGGAAAAAAAACAAAATTATCTGCTTTATACCTTTTTCGGAATCGGTACGGCATGCACTATGATTTATTTGCTGGGTGCGCATGCGTTACGGAAAAGCCTCCTATATTTTGGTACCATTTACTGACAGCAAAGGATAACAGGGATATGATAGATTTTTACAAAAGACTGGCCCTGGCAGGAGAAGCGATCCCCTGCGGCAGGGTGGCAACCTATGGGCAGCTGGCACTTCTCTGCGGCAAGCCCGGGAATTCCAGACAGGTAGGATATGCATTGAACCGTGGACTTGCCGGCAAAAACCTGCCGGCTCACCGTGTTGTTAATTCTCAGGGGTTCCTTACCGGAGCCCCTGCCTTTGATACGCCAGATATGCAGAAATGTCTGTTGGAGGAAGAAGGCGTGGAAGTGAGGGAAGGCAGGGTGGATTTAAAAAAATATGGCTGGCATAACACGCTGGAAGAAGCGCTTACACTGAAAGAAAGCTTCCGCAGGCTGGGGATCTGAACATATTCTAATGTGCCCTGTTTTTCGTTGCACTGTGCCGTACAGAGGCAAGAATCCCTAATAGAATCCCAATCAGAAAATAAATAAAAAAGCAGGCCGCCAGGATGGCATTTCCAATATAACCGGCCCCTTTTTCCGAAAACTGAGCCTGAAAAAACGCCCCGAAGCTTTCCGGCCTTCCATCGATAACCATACTCACCCACACATTCTGTGTAAGAATCAGGATTCCGGAAAGAAGCGAAAGCACCGCCGATCTGTAAAACCAGTTAATCCGTCGGGCAGCTATGGTTAACAGCATAAGCCAGGCAAAAGCAACTGAAAAAGAGGCAATCGGAACGGCATAGCGGACAAACCAGCCTCCTCCGGTATAGAGATTACATACATAAAGCAGAAGATATAGGAACACAGTAACCGCAAAAGCAGATCCCAGAAGCTTGTGCCCGGGAAGAAGTAAAGGCAAGTTTGTTACAGAAAAAGCAAGGGCAACGGAGCAGAATACAATAAAAAACCAGGACAGTGAATGGGAAACGGCCAGATTGCAGATAAAGCAGGTTAAAAGAGCAATCCCATACAGGGTCAGCATAATCCTCTGATAAATTGTACGGGCCGGATGACGAGAACTGGTTTTGATCATTTTTTTCTCCTTATTCATTAATCGTATTTACTGATCTCCAGTCTAATGCATCATATGTCCAGCGTCAATATCCTGGATAATTATTCTACATGTACCGCTCCCGTATTTCGCAGGGAAATCCGGAAGATATTCTCTTTTTCCGTAAAACGGGACATATAGCGGATATACTCCTCTGTTGCTTCTGCCGGCAATATACTGAGGATGACTCCTGCAAAACCGCCTCCGTGCACACGGCAGGTACCCCGGCCCGTTTTTTTTATGAACAGCTCCGTCAGCGCCAATGCGGTACAGACACTTTCCTCCCTGGTATCGGATGGAGTATAACAGTTTTGAAGGTACTTCCAGGAGGAATTTCCTGAATCTCCGATAAGTGCCAGCAATTCCTCCGTATTTCCATTCCTGATAGCTTCTTTTGCTGTCTGCACCCTTTCATTTTCTTCATAAAAATGAAGAGAACGCAAGAAACTGCGGTCACCGCAGTGTGCCCTGATCTCGGGAAGCTTATCCAACAGAAGCGGAAGCTCTGCTTCGCATAACAGATTCTTTCCCATCTGTTTCGCCGCATTTTTCATCTCCAAAGGGACGTCGGAATACTCCGCACTTAAATCACCATGCCCTTTTCCTGTGTTTACAAGAAGAATGTCATAGCCTTCCAGCATCGATGCAGGATCCGTTTTTTCCACACAGGGGAAATCCGAATTGGAAAAATCCAGGAAGATCATTCCTCCGGCGGCACAGGCCAGCTGATCCATTAATCCGGATTGCTTGTTCCAGAAATGATTTTCTGCATAACGGCCGATCTTGGCATAGTCAATGCTGGTCATTCTGTTATCATTAAAGAAATAATTAATTACAGCACATAGGAGCATTTCAAACGAGGCTGAGGAACTGACTCCGGCAGCGCTGAGAACATTCGTGGAGATACAGGCGTTAAATCCGTGTATGCGGAATCCAAAGGACCGGCAGCCCCGGAAAAGCCCGGCCAGAAGGGCGAGAGTCCCATTGTTTACGGAAATGCTCCCTAAATCCTCCAAATCAAGTACAAAAGGCTTATCATAGCCTTCACTTACGATGGTCACTTTTTCCGACTGATTCGGCCATGCGGCGGCAATAGTATCCATTTGAATACTTGCCGCAAGGACTTTTCCGCCATTGTGATCCGTATGGTTACCAATAAGCTCCATACGGCCGGGAGAAGTAAAATATTCTGTTCCTTCTGTTTGAAAGTATTCCCTGTATTTCTGTGCCAACGCCGTATAGCGTGCGTAACTTTTTTCACTTTCCCCATATATTTTGTGTAGACTGTTTTTTAATTTCTCCGTATTCTCGGGCATTTTTTCTTTCCTTTCACGAAAATGTGTTATAGTTTTTTGTCATTCCGGCGCCTCTGATATTTTTAATTATACTCCTGAAAATAAGTTATACCTTAAAAATTATGCGGATTATAAGGAATATATTATGTTTTGTGTTATTGGTGAGGAAGATAGGAATTGCGCTTTCCAATAAAACATGGTACGCTTATTTACAATAACCGGTATTCAACAAAGAGCATTCTGTTTTTATCCGGCAGAAAGAGGGAAGAGGAGGGCTGTATGAAGGAAGCAAAGAACGGGAAAACACAGATTATAACCGGCCCTTCTCAGCGGGAGCTGAAGGAACACGGAAGTTACCAGTTTCCTTTTCTTGTGAGCTATGAAAGGCTTTCCGGTTATGAATCCGGCTCTTTTTTATGGCATTGGCACAGGGAAATTGAATTGACTCTGATAACCAAAGGAAACATGATATACCAGATTAATGATCGGCAATTTTGTATGAAGGAGAATGATGCCTTGTTCGGTAATTCCTCCACGCTGCATTCTGCCCATATGGCGGATGGAAAGGACTGCGCATATATTTCCGTTACCTTCGCTCCCAGGCTTCTCTATGGATACGAGGGAAGCCTTATCCAGAATAAATATACGGATCCTTTCCTGCGTCCCAGTGCCCTGGCTGCAGTTCATTTTGATGGTTCCCAAATCTGGCATAATGATTTTGTAGAGGGACTCCGGCAGATCATAAAGGAAGATGAGGAAAAACAGCCCTTTTATGAAGTGAAGATACAGGAGTTTCTACTTCATTTATGGCTTATCCTGCTGAAACATGGCCTCTCTGAAGGCACGGACGGAGAGGAGAAGGGGGCAACGCATTCCTTGGCAGCAAAACATTCCATGGATGAAAAAAATTACGAACGGATTCGTCAGATGCTTTCCTATATCCAGGAAAATTATGCGCAAAAGCTGGAACTGGAGGAAATTTCGCACCATGTTCATATATGTAAAAGCGAATGCTGCAGAATATTTAAAAGTTACATGAAGGAATCCCTGTTCGATTACCTTTTAAAATACCGAATCGAACAGAGTCTGCCGGACGTTCTGGCAGAAAAGGATACTCTGACGGAAATTGCCCTCCGGGTTGGTTTTACGGATTCCAACTATTATTCCAAGGTATTTCGCCGGATAAAGGGATGTTCGCCAAGAGAGTACCGCAGACGGTATCATGAGCGATAAGGTTGTATATATATGAGGTTTATTATTTGCCCTTGACAATGATAAACTGTGTATGATAGCATCATAGCATGAACTAAGGACTATTCGCAAAACACAAGTTTAACGAATAGATGGCTGAGGACGGCTCCTGGGGGTGAACCCTTCCCGCGGGCACCAGCCTGGCGCACCCGGGGCTTCCTACGCGCACCCTGCACGGGTTTTTTAGCAATGGGCCTGCCTGGTTTAAGCATATGTTTAAACAGGCAGGCCGCTTTCCCGTATTTTGGATATCCAATCTATATACATAAAACTTTGCAAAGTGTTTTATAAAAGGAAATTCCATATTTAATAAATTCGTGGTAACCTTCCAGTTTCAATTCTGCATCATATTGTTTTTGCTCAATCTGATCCAGCGCTGATTCCGCCTTTTTATTTAATTGAGCATAGGTATCCGCCACTTTGATCTCAACTATTATAGCAATTCCATCATAGGGTGCCGACAACAGCAAAAGATCGCTTCTCCCAAGGCCGCTTTCCCGGTTAGATTTAATAGTATATCCTTCCATCATTTTTAAAAGGCCGCCCAGAAATCCATGGTAATAGTCCTCCCGGTAATCATAAAAGCTGATCGTTTCCATCAGATTTTTAGAGAGTTCTTTTTCCAGAAGCTGCGTATCTTTCTGCAGAAGTGCTTTATAAATTCCGGACAGATCCTTCTGTTTTATTTGTACACCAAACCAATCCAGGATTGTATTCTGGTATATATATTTTATTTCCATATTAGGGATAGCAAGCGTAACATAGGTGTTCACATCCTCCAGCCGTTCTTCCACTTTTTTTAGGTACCCGGTGAAAAACAAAAAATTCCAGAGATTATCCACGTTTTTATAGATATCCTCGTAGGTTATTTCTTCATGAACCGTTTTTTCTATGGTACCTCCCTCTATTAGAATTTCCATTTCCTGTTTAACAGAGTTGTCGGCATGTTCAATCAATTCCCGGATAATACTGTTCGATGACGTATTTGCCCAATACGGTTTTGGATTTGCATCCCTGTCCTGACGCAGGCTGTCAATATACATCAATATGCTCCAGGGATTATAAACCTCCGTCTTTCCGAACAGATAGCCATCATACCAGGCTTTGACTACCTCTTCCCTGCCGGTAATATCATAATCCCGCAGCATTTTTTCCACTTCCGTCTGGGTGAATCCAAAATACTCAGAATAACTTGCATACAGAATGGAAACCATTTTGGGATTATTTAAACCAGTAAAAATACTTTCTTTTGTTATCCGCAGGCAACCGGTAATTACCGCAAACTCCAGATTGGGATTTGTTTTTAATGCAGACTCAAACAGGGAACGGATAAAATCTGTCATTTTATCATAAAATCCCTTAAAATAGGCATTTTCAAGAGGGACATCATATTCATCCAGTAAAATAATTGTTTTTTTCCCATATAGGTCTTTCAGAACACGAGAAAGAAATGCAAGTGCATCCAAATATAACGAATCTTCCCCTGTCTCTCTCATAATGGAATAAAATCTGTCACGATCACTTTCTTCTAATTTTTCAGCTATATAAAGGTGTCTGCGAAATTCATTAGCAATCTGACGTTTGAGCATAGCATAAGCTCTGGGAAAATCAGGCTGCTTTGCCGACTTTAGCGATAGGCTGATTACCGGATATTGCCCCAAATGACTCGTATACGCTTCACCGGATGCCATAATGTTGAGGCCATCAAACAAATAGGAGTTATTCTCCTCCTTACCATCCTGGTCGAAGGTTTTCTCAAAATAATATTTTATCATACTGAGGTTCAATGTTTTTCCAAAACGCCTGGGACGCATAAACAGGCTGACTTCACTCCCATTGTCCAGCAGTTCTTTTATGAATGTGGTTGCTAAAAATACTGTAATCTATAGCCCTTTTCACCTATTTTAACCTAGCAGTTGCTAAACATACCATGTTCTATAACTCTTTTCACCTATTTTAACCTAGCAGTTGCTAAACATACCATGTTCTATAACTCTTTTCACCTATTTTAACCTAGCAGTTGCTAAACATACCATGTTCTATAGCTCTTTTCACCTATTTTAACCTAGCAGTTGCTAAACATACCATGTTCTATAACTCTTTTCACCTATTTTAACCTAGCAGTTGCTAAACATACCATGTTCTATAACTCTTTTCACCTATTTTAACCTAGCAGTTGCTAAACATACCATGTTCTATAGCTCTTTTCACCTATTTTAACCTAGCAGTTACTAAACCTACCATGTTCTATAACTCTTTTCACCTATTTTAACCTAGCAGTTGCTAGGTTAAAATAGGTGAAATGGGCTATAGATTACGATAGGTTTAGCAGTTGCTAGGTTAAAATAGGTGAAATGGGCTATAGATTACGATAGGTTTAGCAGTTGCTCGGTTAAAATAGGTGAAAAGGGTTATAGGTTATAATATGTTTAGCAGTCTTATCAATATAATAATAATCTTTTTCTCGTAGTTTCCTGAAATCCTCAATTCCAATAGGCAATGGTCTCATAACCATAGTTCCCCCCGTTCCTTTACTATATCCCCTACCCTTTACATGATCTCCTCTGAATCCAGCACAATGGTAAAAGGCCCGTCATTTTGAAGGTCTATCTTCATATGTGCCCCAAATATGCCGCTTTCCACAGGGAAGCCTTCTTTCCGGCAGGATTTCATAAGATATTCGTACAGCAGCTTGGCATGCTCCGGAGAACCCGCTTTTACAAAGGAGGGCCTGTTGCCCTTCCTGCAGTCTGCGTACAGAGTAAATTGCGAAACAAGAAGTAAACCGCCGTTTACTTCTTTCAGGGACAAATTGGTCTTACCGTTCTCATCCTCAAATATCCGCAGGTTCAGAAGCTTATGAAGCATTTTGTCGGCAATCGCTTCCGTGTCCGTATTGTTTACGCCAATCAGCACCAAAAAGCCTTTTTCAATGGCCCCTACAGTTTCCTGAGCCACAGTGACTTCTGCCCTGGTAACCCTTTGAATCACAAACTTCATGAAAATAATCTCCTGTTCTCCTGAATGGATCAGTTATTTTTCTTTTCTTTCGCTTCTTTGCCTGTTTCCGGAACCGGATGGTTTGGTATAAATTCTTTGCTCACTTCGTCGATGCTGCCCAGCTCCTTGTATTCGTCAGTTTCCGTAGGCAGATCTTTCTTTTTGAGATTACGGTTGATGCGGCGTCTGCACATGGCATAAATAACTGCGAAGGTAGGCACCCCGATTACCATACCCGGCACCCCCATAAATCCGCCGAACAGGGTTATGGAAAAAATAACCCAGAAGCTGGAAAGCCCAGTGGAATCGCCCAGGATTTTTGGGCCGAGTATATTGCCGTCAAACTGTTGCAGAACGAGAATAAATAGCAGGAAATAGAGACATTGTATAGGGTTGATCATCAATATCAGGATGGCACTGGGAATCGCTCCGAGATAAGGTCCGAAAAAGGGAACAATATTAGTAACACCTATGATAACGCTGATCAGCACCGGATAAGGAGTGCCCATAATGCTGGTTCCGGCGAAGCAAAGGATTCCTATAATTAAAGAATCCAGCAGCTTTCCGCTGATAAAACCGCCGAAGGTACGGTGCACAAAGCGGATATCTTCAATAACGGAATTGGCCCGTTTGATGTCAAATGCCGCATAAATGGCCTTTTTGGCCTGTCCGATGAATTTTTCCTTGCTGCCCATGATATATACGGATATGATCAGACCGATTATCATGTTCCACAATGCCTTAAGGACGTTAAAGGCATAATTGGAGACTACCTTGAGAACGGCGTTCATCTGGGGAAGCAGGGTATCATTCATCCAGCTTCTGAGCTCCGGCGTATAGGTATTGATAAGGTCATTGATATAGGTTTCCACATCCGGATTATCAGCCAGAACCTTCTGAAGCCACTCCGTCAGGTTATTCACATATACGGGAAACTGGAATACAATGCTTTGGATACTT
Source organism: Lachnospiraceae bacterium (assembly GCA_022845955.1). GTDB lineage: Bacteria > Bacillota > Clostridia > Lachnospirales > Lachnospiraceae > Eisenbergiella. The sequence continues at coordinate 3,616,212 of AP025576.1, read as the reverse complement.
TTAAACAACTGGGGAAGGACCATGGAACAAAAGGCATAGATGATGAAAAAAACAAACAAAAGGGTCAGCGTTACAGCTGACATACGCATATATTTTCTCTGTTTGTCCGACAGCTCCTGCCGTTCCTTTTTAAAAATATATTTGAGGGCCTTATTTTCTATAACGTTCAGAACCGGAGTCAGCAGATAAGCCAGAACCAGGCCGTCAATAATCGGCATTGCTATAGCTATGATTTTGGTCACCCCGTCTTTGAAATTGGCGCCCCGGAACATCAAGAAAAAGAGGCATATACTCGCTCCTATGACAAGGAGGGCCGTGATGCCCCAATAAAGGTATTTTTTGTCCCAGCGGAATTTCATATAAAGTGGTCTCCTTTTAGTTTTATGTAGGTCAGTAAGAACATTATATACCAGAGCACTTAAAAAATTAAGCAAAATTAATGAAATAATTCTAAAATAATTGTATAATAATAATTCAGCATTTATTAACAGCAAATTTAACGGAAGAAAGGATTACATATGAGACTGCAACAGGTTTTAAGCTATGTCCGGAAAGCGGTGGATGATTATCATATGATTGAAGAAGGGGATAAAATTGCAGTTGGTATTTCGGGGGGCAAGGATTCCCTGACCCTGCTCTATGCGCTCCACAGTCTCCGCCGTTTTTATCCGCTGCATTTTGATATCCATGCGGTAACCGTAGATCTGGGCTTCGGCAATCTGGATTTAAGCCGCATTGAAGAAATCTGCTCTCAGGAGCTGCAGATTCCTTATACAATAGTAAAAACGGATATTGCCAATATTATATTTGAACAGCGTAAAGAGTCCAATCCCTGCTCCCTTTGTGCTAAAATGAGAAAAGGGGCGCTGAATGAAGCCATTAAAAAGGAAAGCTGCAACAAGGTGGCCTATGCCCATCATAAGGATGATGTGGTGGAAACCATGCTCATGTCTCTGATTTATGAAGGACGCTTCCATACCTTCAGCCCGGTAACCTATCTGGACCGGATGGATCTGACGGTAATCCGTCCGCTGATGTATATGAATGAAGCGGATGTCATCGGATTTGTAAATAAAAACCAGGTTCCGGTAGTCAAAAGCCCCTGTCCTGCCGACGGTTACACCAAGAGGGAATATGTGAAGCAGCTCCTGAAAAAACTGAATCAGGAAAATCCCGGCGTAAAGGAGCGGATGTTTACCGCCATACAGGACGGAAATATGGCAGGCTGGCCGCCTCCGGATACCATGCGCAGGTAAAGCCGGATAACGAGGTTATAAGGGAGGAAATGAAATGGCTGAAAATACGAATTACCATGATGAATTGAATAAAAAAAACATTCTGAAGCTCAGGGAACTGCTGGCCGGCCTCCCGCCCTTCTGCAAACAGTTTTTCAGAGGGATCGAGGACACTACCGCTTCCAGGACCCGGATAGCTTATGCGTATGATTTAAAGGTATTTTTTGAGTTTATCCATGAAACAAACGGCGTATACCGGAAAAAAGATATCGTGGATTTCCCGCTTTCCATCCTGGATGAAATCGGCAGGGAGGATATCGAAGAGTATATGGAATACCTTTCCTATTACAGGAAGGATGGTGTGGAATATACCAATGATGAACGGGGGAAAAAAAGGAAACTGGCATCGCTGCGCAGCTTCTATAATTATTATTACCGGAATGAATTAATAGAAAATAACCCTGCTGTCCTCGTTCCTCTTCCCAAGCTCCATGATAAGGAAATCATCCGGATGGATCCCAATGAAGTGGCAGTGCTGCTGGATGAAGTGGAGGAAGGGAACAAGCTTACCAAGAATGAACAGCGCTATCATGATAAAACCCGTCTGAGGGATTTGGCGCTGCTTACTCTCCTGCTGGGAACAGGAATCCGTGTATCGGAATGTGTGGGCCTGGATATCCATGATGTGGATTTTGATAACCAGCGTATGAAAGTACGCAGGAAGGGCGGCTATGAGGATATCGTATATTTCGGCGAGGAGGTTTCCCTGGCGCTGCAGGACTATCTGGAGGAACGGGAACGGATAATCCCTCTCACCGGCCACGAAAATGCTTTTTTCCTTTCCATGCAGAACCGCAGAATAACCGTGCGCAGCGTGGAGAACCTGGTTAAGAAATATGCGTCCAAAGTAACTACAATGAAAAAAATCACGCCGCATAAGCTGCGCAGTACCTACGGCACCACCCTGTACCAGGAAACCGGTGACATTTACCTGGTAGCTGATGTTCTGGGGCATAAGGATGTCAACACGACAAGAAAACATTATGCGGCCATGCAGGATGAGAATAAGCGCAAAGCAGCCAAGGCTGTTAAATTAAGGGAACCGTAGGCCCGTGTAATTCCACAAAAAGGGGATCCTTTCCGTGAAAAGAAAGGATCCTTATTTTTCAGGTATTATAATGTATTCTTTCGATGATGCTCCGCTTCCGGAAGCTCCGGGCAAGAAGCCATGTCATGCCAAACTGTGTGACGGCAATGACGAGAAACAAGAGCAGGGCCTGTGCAAACGGATAATGGAAGCGGATAATCCCTAAGAATCCGCTGTCTTTTCCCCACTGGAAAAACCGGAAACCGGCCGCGCTTCCAAGCAGCAGGGATATAAGCAATGTCCCGAATGTATAAAAAAGGCCTTCCATCTGGAACAGCAGGAACAGCTGCTTTTCCGACATTCCCAGCGCCTGCATCATACCTAGTTCACGTCTGCGTACATAAACGCTGTTTGTCATGGTATTTATCAGATTCATGATACAGATCCCACCCAAAACAGCCAGGAAAATATAGCATATGGCAGATGTAAAAACGGTTAATTCCTCATGCTCCGCCTTCTCTTCCTCACAAGTATACAACCGGAGAAACCGGTTTTCTTTTGTCAGTGACAAAAGATTTTCCTCTACGGCTTCCAGCTTCTCTTTGTCAGCATCTATAGAATAATAGTAGGTCTGGTTATTGCTGCAGATTTCCTCCAGTACCGAGGAAGGCAGCATAAATGAAGCATAGTGGCTCAGGTAAGCGGGGGGATCCGCAATAGCCGCTACCTGGAATTCCATGGGGATTTCTTTATCACCATCCTGGAGAATCATGCGGATAACGCTGCCCACCTTCCAGTCCGGTGACCAGTTAAAGGATTTTTTGTTTAAAATTATCCGGCTGCCGTCCGTCAGATCCTCATAGGTAATGCTGCCTTCTATGACTGAAGCTTCCATAACATCGGCCAGTTCCGGAGGGATTCCGGATATAGAAGTGCTCCAAAGGGCGTCTCCGTCATAAACATCCGGAAGCAGCACCTTGGTGTTTTTCTGTTCAAGAATGGCGGAAACACCGGCCATATTCCCGATACGAAGCTTCATTTCCTCATCCAGTGGATTTTGCTGCTGGATGGATTTCCAGTCATATTCCGGCCTCATCTTATCACCGCTGATGGAATAGATGGATAGTTCCAAATCGTACAGAATTGTGTCATGGGCGATTTCATCCGGATCGGCACAGGATAATATGGTGGAAACCGCAAGGAAAAGAACTCCGGTTATACTCAGGGATGCCAGCGTAATCACTGTCCTTTTTTTATTCCGTGCCAGATTAGCCTTCATAAGCCGGAACAAATGAACATTCTCATACCCTTTTCTGGATTTGGATTTGACCGAATTACCGGGTCCGTCATAGCGCATAGCTTCCATAGGAGAAATCCGGCCAGCTATATGAACCGGGCGCATCAGGGCTATGGCGGTGGTGCACAGTGCCACGGCTGCCGCGAAAATATAAATCCAGAGCTGTAACAGGGAAAGCTCTCCGCTTTTGTATATGGAGCGCAGGGTTTCCCCCAGGATATCGTCACTGGCAAAGCTGTTCAGGAGAATGTAAAATCCGCCAAGAGAGGCGGCGGTACCTAAAACAAGTCCGGGCGGAACAGCAAATAGGGCAGTGAAAATTCCTTCCCGGAAAACGATGGCACGCACCTGGCGCTGGGTTGCTCCAAGCGCTTTCAGCTTACCGTATTCCTGTACCTTATACATCGTTGAAACATAATAAATGCTGTAGATGGTGATAACCCCAGCCAGGATAGTCACAAGAAGGATGCCGGCAATCGCCGCATAAAAGGAAGGATCGATATAATTGGCAATCAGATACGGCGTATTTTCCGATATCTCCCCTTTGGGAATGGAAAAAGCCTGCGCAATCGTTTCCGCTTTATTTATAATGGCATCTGTTGTCAGGCTTTCCGGATTTTCCAGGCGGATCATGGCCCTGTATAAACGGTCAGGCTCTGCGAGGGTTTCCAGCATAAAATCCCGGGAAACGAGAGCGGAATATAAACTATACTCCTCCTCCGTGTCGGGGGTGGGAAGGATTCCGCATATGACGAAAGTTTTCTGCTGTTCATAGCCCAAGCCGTGGGCTTCCGCAGGCTGATAGCTCAGGGTCACCGAATCTCCCAGATCGGCATTAAGGCCGAGGGCATGCAGCATTCCTTCCGATATCGCAATTTCATCCGTTGCGGATGGATAACGGCCCTTTTCCAAATCAATCCGTCCCAGCTCCAACCCTGTTTCATCCAGATAAATAAGTCGGCATCTGGCATTATCCAGTATGATTTCGGCTGTATCCTGCCGCAGTCCAAGGGAGGCAATTTCCGCATGGTGCGACAGTTGCGCAGCAGTCTGCCCGCTTACGCCCCGGTACATAAAATGATAAGTCGGGTAAAGCTGGTTTGCGGCATGGAACTGGAAACGGATCACGCCGAAACCCAGAGTGGTAATTGTGAAAAGGAGGAATGTGGTTAGCAGGATTGCGATGCCTGTAAGCATATTCCGGCCTCTGTTTTTTTTCAGATTGGCCAGGGCGGTGGAATTAATGGTATTCATTGTTTCACCACCCTTCCGTCTTCAATGATGAGAATACGGTCGGCCATCTGCGCGATGGTTTCATCATGGGTGATCATAATCAGGGTCTGGCAATAATCCGCAACACAGGATTTCAGAAGAGAAATAACTTCCATTTCCGTTTTGGAATCCAGATTGCCTGTAGGCTCGTCAGCAAGAATGATAGCCGGTCTGGAGGCAAGAGCCCTGGCTATGGCGACCCGCTGCTGCTGGCCTCCCGACAGAGTGGCGGGCAGTGCTTTTATTTTGTCCGTTATGCCGATCCGTTCGATAACGGAGGAGACAAATTCCCTGTCCGCCTTTTTTCCGTCAAGCCCTATGGGAAGTACGATATTTTCCCAGACGTTCAGGGAAGGCACCAGATTATAGTCCTGAAAAATAAATCCGATTTTTCTTCTGCGGAATACGGCAAGCTCTTCATCCTTCAGAGCGAAGATATCCCTGCCTTCCATAAAGACCTTTCCTGAATCGGGCCGGTCCAGTCCTCCAAGCAGATGGAGCAAGGTGCTTTTGCCGGAGCCGGAACGGCCTACAATTGCCGTGAATTCGCCCTTCTGCACCTCCAGGGAAGTGTGATCCACCGCTTTCACTGTATTTTCTCCGGAGCCATAATATTTGACCAGCTCACAGGTATTTAAGATAGAAGTAAGATTTTTCATATCAAGTATTCCTTTCCTCTGCGATCTTTTGATAATTCAATGATAACCCGCTATTCTTACAGGAACATTGCAATAAAGATAACAGATTTGTAAGAAAACTTTTTCCTGCTCAGGAGACTATGTCCTGATATTCCATGGGTAAAACCATCTGGAATATGGTTCCCTTCCTTCCTCTTTTTACCCGGATACTGCCGCCTTGTTCCTCCAGGATTTTTCTTGTCAGATAAAGCCCGACGCCCGTCCCTTCTTCCCGGCGTACGCAGGGGATGTCACTGCGGTAGAATCGCTGGAAAATCCGGGTATATTCTTTTGTAGGTATCCCAATCCCTTCATCCTCCACCTCAATAAACAAATAGCTGACAGCAGGAGTTACCCGTATATCTATATGGCTTTCCGGCGGGGAATATTTTACTGCATTATCCAGCACATTAATGAGGGCCTCCTGTGTCCAGTGGGGATCATGGGATACCCAAAATTCGGGAAAGTCGTTTAATTCTATGGATATTTGCTTTTGAAAGGCTTTCATATAGATACTGTTTACCGCATTGACGATAGTGTCCTTCAGGCCCGTTATTTTCGGTTCCAGATGTATCATGCCCGCTTCCAGGCGGGAAACCTGAAGGAAACCGTCCAGCAGATGTTCTATTTTCAGTATTTCCGCAAGCCCCTGCTGTAGAAAGCTTTGCTGTTCTTGTGGTGTCAGACAGCCGGTATCGGCCAGTTCATAGCTCATTTTCAGCGATGCAAGAGGATTCTTCAATTGGTGCGATATATCGGTCACCATAGCTTTTGTTTTTCCTTCCTCCTGTTTCAGCCGTTCCTGGATAACCGTATTTTTTTCTCCTTCTTCCCGGGATAAAAGCAACAGCCGTCTGTAATTTTCTTCCAGAACCTGATAACGGTCCCGGTTCTTTTTACCGGTGTACAGCAGCAGTAGGCCTGCCCCGGCCGTCAGGCCGCAGAAAACCAGGAAATAACGGGTCAGAAGGCGTGAGGATGCCCTGTTGCCTGCGTCATAACCGTATTTTTCTTCCAGCGCCCTGCCGGTTTCCAAGGCAGCAGCTGTATCATAGTGCTCCGGTTCGTTTACCGCTGCCAGAAGCTCACTTTCCATTTCCGGGAAAGATGCCGACATATAGCCCAACAGCATATATTCCTTTTTCTGAAGCTCTTTTCCCATCGATGCAAACAACAGGAAAAAAAGTACAAGTATAAAAAGAAGCCCGGCATAGCTCAGGCTTCTTTTGTAACTGCTTTTGTCCATATATATCCCATCCCCCTCACTGTCTGTATTTCTTCAGATGCTATTTTATTCCGCAGCCGGCTGATATTGACCGGAACGGTATTATCATCCACAAACTGGCCGTCCTGGCCCCATACAGCTTCTAAAAGCTGCTCTCTGGTAAGGATACGCCGGGGGTTCTCCAAAAAAAACGCCAGCAACAGCCACTCCTTCTTGCTGAGAATGACAGGGATATTATCCCTGGAGGCTTTCATTTCATGATAATCCAGACAGATATTGCCGGAGCGCAGCCGCCTGATATCCGCTGTCTCCACCCTTCTCATAAGGGCGTTTACTTTGGAAAGCAGAATCATCAGGCTGAATGGCTTCGTAATATAGTCATCCGCACCATAATCATATCCATTTACAATATCGATTTCCTGATTTAAGGCGGTAAGAAAAATAAAGTAAACACTGCTTGTTTTTCTTATTTCCCGGCAGAAAGCTACGCCGTCTCCGTCCGGGAGAGTAATATCGCTGATAATCAGCGATACTTCCTTTTCCCGGAGCCGCTCCCCCGCCTGCCGGATTGTAAACGCCTGCAGTACGTCATAGCCTTCCCTCTGAAGCCGGAGGGTAATACCTCTGTTCAGATTTTCATCATCTTCCACCAATAATATCGTTTTCAAGCTATTCCTCTTTCGTATCTTTCTTCCGTTCTCTTCTTGGGCGTTTTTTCAGAAAGGTATTCTTCTGCACGCTCTCCGTTCCCGGGGTATTTCCCGGATTGGCCGTCATACCCGGAGACGGGTTCCTGTTTTCCCGGGGATAGGCGGCACCCGGGTTCTGCCATTCCATGTTGGGGACATTGGTCTGATAGGGAAACGGCGGACGGCCCGTATTATTTCCCGGATAACCGTTGTAGCTGTTGGGATAGGGAGTCCCAAAGCTTCTGCCCGTGTTTCCCTGCATCCCCGGACGGCTGCCATAGTAATTCGGTCCGCCGTATCCACCCTGCGGACTGCCGGCCTGCGGACCGTAGCCCGGCATGGCCGGATAGCCGTTGTTTCCCGGAATAAACCCGTTCGCCGGCTGCTGCATGGTTTTAGTATTGTCTCCGAACACCATTGCTTCAGGCGGTATACCGGCACTATCTGCGGAGGATGGGATATCCTGACTTTTCTTTTTAAAGCGAAGGGTTACTTTAAATAAATCCCCGTCAATATCAATTTTCATGGAACCGCCCTGCAGTTCGGCAAAGCTTTTTGCTATGGCAAGGCCAAGGCCGCTGCCTTCCGTATTTCGGGCATCATCCCCCCGTACAAAACGTTCTGTGAGTTCTTCCGCAGCCATAGACAATTCGGTGGCGGATATATTTTTCAGTTCAATTTTTACATATTCGGCCTCGTTCTTTAACAGAACATAAACCCGGGTGCCCGAAAGGGCATATTTCACAATGTTGCTGTAGAGATTATCAAAAATACGGTACGTTTTCTGACTGTCCAGAGGCAGGATAATCTTTTCATCCGGAAGATTGAATTTAAAATCAAGCCCGGCGGAAGAAATCCGGTCATCCTGTTCCAGATAAGCCTGCCGCAGCAGGTTGCAGATATCCACATCCACAATTTGAAGCGTTACGGATTTACTGCTGGCCTTGCTGATTTCAAATAAGTCCTCGATGAGCACCTTCAGGCGGTTTGCCTTACGCTGGAGAATATCCAGGTACTCTTTCCTTTTTTCATCCGGCAGGGAAGGATCACGAAGCAGTTCAATATAGGTAATGATTGCAGTCAGCGGCGTTTTCAGGTCATGGGACACATTGGTGATCAGCTCTGTCTTCATCCTCTGGCTCTTGACCTCTTCATTCACAGCGCGTTTGAAATCCGCCTGGATCTGCCACAGCTGGGATTTATAGCTTTCAAAAATACCGAAATCCTCAGACAACGCCGTATCCAGATTTCCCTGGGCAATAGAACTGGTGGCATTCAGCAGCTTTCTATATTTGGACTGAATATCCTTGACATATCTTTTCAGGATAAAATAAATAATAACGGAATAAAGCGCCAGGCCAAAAATTCCGGCAAACCAGAAACAGCAGATTATCAACAGTATGCCAAAATTTACTGCAATGACCTTCAGAATTATCCGGTTTGCATCTGTTCCGATATCATAGGTAACCAGGTCAATATAAAAAGCATGCACAACTTCCCGGATTTTGCCGATAATACGGGTCCAGTATTTACAGATCAGGCTGTGCTGTTTCAAATATCCTCTTCCGAAGCCTGAAAGGTTTGTGCCTATCAGAAAAGCAAACAGAAAAACAGCCAGTAACAAAAGGAACATTACTGTTTTATCCAGCGGGAGGAAGCCTATCTTGCCATTGGCCCCGATTCCGGCTCTCACATTGCGCAAAAACAGGTCGTTCTGGAATTCGTACACATATTGGATTATCTGGGAAGCGGAGGCAAACAGAAATACGACAGCCGCAGCCGTAAATTCCAATGGAATCCGCTCTATTTTAGCTATGGTCTCCTCCCCGTGCAGAATCCGTTTCCGGCACAGGAAAAATCCGATAAATAAGGCCGCCACAAGAAACAGAAGGTACGCAGGGGCAATTCCTGCATCATAATAACTGTTTCTCCCTGCATAATGCAGGCTTTGGAAATTGTTGGTATATATATAATAATTATCCGGTTTCATCAGTTCCGCATATTGGGCCTGGGTAAGTCCATAAATAACCCGCATGTTGGAGGGGGCGGAAAGAGAAAGATGGACGGATGCCGCAGCAAGCGTATCATCGTATTCATCATAGACCGTATAATCCGCCGCACGTCCGTTTGCTTCATAATTATAAGAATATCCTGACGGCACATTTTCATCCAGCTTCAGAGGGAATTCATGGCCGGCATTCTGGACCCGGCTCAGGAACTGTTTGGCATTATCCCGGCATCTCACATTAACATTGGAAATATTGCCGGCACTGTCATACTGCAGGTTCAGATAATAGAGATAATCCGATTTTTTATCGGTATCCGCCTGGGACTGATCTTCGTCCAGGGCATCCGGCAGACTCGTACCGCTGTTGGAAAGGATGGTTCCGCTGTTCAAGTCTTCCACGTAGTAATCCATCATTTCGCCTAAAGAGGCCAGCATGCTTTCGAACTTTGCACATTGGCTGTTAACCGATTCTCTTTGTGTCGAAAGGAAGGTCTGTATGGCCATATCAGTATAAGAATCGGAAAAATCTTCCGATTCCTCCTCAAAATCCCCTGACTGGCCATTAGTATTCCGTACCTCTGTATCAAGATAAAGCTCGGAATACTCATACTGCTTCTGATCCGCTTTTTCCCGCAGATATTTATACTGAACCAGATTTACAGCAAACAAATCGCTGATGAAGTCCTGTTCCGTAAGAGGATCGATATAACTCTCTTCCGCCTTTTTCTGGAAAAGGGGGAAAAGAGACATGAATAGAATACTGACGGCCGCACTGATAGCTATCGCCGGCAGTAAAAAGGAATTTTTCTTATTGCTTTTCCATTTTGTATCCAACACCCCACACCACCTTTAAATATTTAGGATTTTTCGGATCGATTTCGATTTTCTCCCTGATTTTACGTATGTGGACCATAATGGTATCTGTATTGATCGCTTTTTCATTCCAGATACGTTCATAAATTTCATCTGCACTGAATACCCGTCCCGGATTTTTAATAAGAAGAAGCAGAATTTTGAATTCGATAGGAGTCAGCTTAACCGGACTGCCATCCACGAAAACCTCTACGGTTTCTTCGTTGACCTCAATACCGCCCAGACAATGATAGGTATCATTTTCCGGTTCCGAAGCCTTGTTAACGGCATCCAGATATCTGCTGTACCGGCGGAGGTGAGAATTAACCCTGGCTAACAGTTCCATAGTGGTAAAGGGTTTAGTCACATAGTCATCTGCCCCCATGTTAAGCCCCATGATTTTATCCACTTCCTCTGATTTAGCAGAAAGCATAATAACAGGAAAATCATAGCCTTTGTCCCTGACCTTCATCATCATGGTAATGCCGTCCATCCGGGGCATCATGATATCAACTATGGCAAGATGGATTTCCTCCTGCGCAATAACCTGTAAGCCCTCTACCCCGTCTCCGGCCTGGAACACCATATAGCCCTGATTCCTCAGATATATCTCAATTCCTTCTCTGATATCCTTATCATCTTCCACTACTAAAATACGGTTTGCTTCCACTTTATAACTTCCTCCCTCTGCTGTCATGTATAATTTACGGCGTGTCTGAGCCGTATCCTTGTAGTATTATAGCATACTTTCCCCCTTTTTTCTTCTAAATAAAAAACATAAGACAGGTAATCAGTGGTAACTTAGTTACTGGTCACAGAGTGAATAGTAACGCAACTCCGGTAACAGTCCCAACAAATCGGAACAAACAGAGCCGCAATAATCAGGTTTACAAATAGAATAGCTCTGAAAGCTGAAAAATGGGCACAGAAAAAACCAAAGAATTTCTTAAGAAACCCTTTGGTTTTCTGGAAATTAAACGCGTTTTATATATATTTCTGTCCGGGGCCGGACACAGACATTTACTTGAATTCTGCCGAATAATAGGGAACGATCAGATAGTCTCCTTCACAAATAGTCTCATCCAGTAGATGATTGGTTCGGACTACTTCTTGAATAAAAGCTTCCCTGGATTTAAAATTCTCATCGGCATAGGAATCCGCCAGTGACCACAGGGTATCCCCCTCGTCAATCCGGATACTGGTATAATATTTATAAAAGACGGGAGTTCCTGGCTCCTGCGCCCTGGAAATAAGACTCCCTCCTGCAATGGTAAGAATAATGGCAACAGCGGCGGAAACCGTAAAAATAAGGATATGCCGCCTCAGCTCCCGCTCTCTTCTGATTTTATTGAGTCTGATTCTTTCTTCAAACATTTTCCGCCCTCCAGACATATTCGAACACACGTTCTTTATGCTTTTTATTATATCGAACATAGATTCGATTGTCAATAGTTTTACTTGAAATACGGGCATAAAATCGAACAGCTATTCGGAATATATGTTTGCTTTTTAAAACCTGCTATGCTATACTAATAAAAACACCAACGGGGCTTTTAAGGAGGATGAAATATGGCACAGGGCAAAATTACTGCAAAGCAGAAAGAAATCCTGGAATACATAAAAGAACAAATCTTGGAAAGGGGATATCCGCCTGCAGTAAGAGAAATCTGTGAGGCCGTCCATCTGAAATCCACCTCTTCCGTCCACTCTCATCTGGAGACCCTGGAGAAGAACGGATACATCCGAAGGGATCCCACGAAGCCGCGGGCGATCGAAATCTGCGACGACAGTTTTCAAATGGTTCGGACAGAAATGGTAAGCCTGCCTGTGGTAGGTAATGTGGCCGCGGGGCAGCCTATTCTGGCGGAAGAGAACATCGAGAGCTACTTCCCTATTCCGGCGGAATTCATTCCGGGCGGCGATCCTTCTTTCATTTTGAAGGTACGCGGGGATTCTATGATAAATGCCGGCATCAACAACGGAGATCAGATTTTTGTGCAGAGCTGTGCAACAGCCAGAAACGGCGATATGGTTGTGGCCCTGATTGACGATTCTGCCACGGTAAAGACGTTCTATCGGGAGAAAGGGCATATCCGCCTGCAGCCGGAAAACGATGCTATGGATCCCATCATTGTCAATGACTGCAAGATTCTGGGTAAAGTTTTCGGAGTATTCCGTATTTATAACTGATACATATTACAGGAAACGCCTGTTGAGAAAGGGATATGTACCCTTCACAACAGGCGTTTCTCTTTTTTCTTTTACGAATCCTGAAAAAAGTGCCGCGCTGACGCGGCACTCTCAGGAACGAAACATAAAGGTTATTTCACATCCATCCGCTACTTTCCGGCAGATGTTTACCGTATGATCCATGATAAAGCTGAACTTCCCCTCTTCTGCATCCACGTCCAATTCCTTCAAATCCTCTGATATCCTGGCAGAACGCATTCCCTCCAGGCCGTCCATCTCTTGAAGAATTTGTTCGGCCTTACCGGCATCCGTTAAATGGTTCAGTCGATAACTTCTTAACATACAGGCAATTTCTTCCTTTCCGGGTTTTACCATAAGTATTCCCGGCATGAGGAAATATAAACCTATTATATCCAGATTTTACTAATCTCTTTCGTACAGTACGGAAATTGTAAAACAGAACTGCTTTTTATACCCCGCGTCCCCTGTTTTGTACGCGGTACCAGCAGGTATATACCTCTTCAAAGCCCAGGCTCTGATAAAGTCTGAGCGCAGGATAATTGGATGCGGCCACATTAAGAAACGCCTTGCAGGCTCCTTCCTTACGCCCCTCTTCCATAATAGCCCGGCATATACGGGCGCCAATACCATTCTGCCGGAAACCGCTGTCAACACGGATATCATAAATGCCAATTTTATTATCTTCCACAACACCAAGACCGCAGCCCACAATTTTTCCTGGGGACTTCTGGCTGCCATTTTCATATAATGCGGCGCAGTAAACCGGATTCCGTATCGCAGTGAGCATAGCTCTTGCGGTATCCGGACAGATATTTTGATTCATCCCTTCCATAGAACGGAAGCAACCCATTCCAACAAAGGCTTCCAGCCAGTTATCGTCGATTTTACGGCTGAGACGGATTTCTGTTTTGCCTGATATGGAGCTCTCCTGTGTTCCTGTCTCTGTTTTTTTCCTGTCTGAAGCCGGGTATGACTCCGGTTCTTCCATGAGGCTGCACTCCATTATATAGGTTTTATCCTCCTGTTCGTACGCTCTCATAGCCAGCTGCTGATCCAGTGCGGACGGGACATTGGGAGTCATTTTGAATACACAGGGAAGCCCTTTTTCTTCAAATTTATTTTCACAATAGTTTATTTTATCTTCGTAGGATTTTGTGGACAGATAAAGAGGGCTTATGCAGTTCCCCTGATAGCCTTTCCCTTCGGAAAAGCGAAGAATCCAACCATCGTATACTTCCGTATGCAAAACAGGAAATGCATTCAGTGCAAGCTCCTCATAGCGTAATGCTGCAAAGTTCATATTCCAGGCCTCCTCTACTATCATCTATTTTACACGGCATTTTCCTTACAAAAAACAGAATTGGTGCTTTCAATCTTGCAAATTGTGCTTTATAATTAATTTAACCCATACCCTTACTGGAAAGTGGGCTGGGCTATAAGTGAAATGGAGGTTTGTCCATGGAAAATAATGCCTACGAGAAAACAGGATATCTGCAGAATGATTTCCGTATTTTCCATCTTTGCGATACAAAGCAAATGGAATTTTCATACCATTACCATGATTTTGATAAGATAGTCCTCTTTCTGAGCGGTGATGTCACCTACTCCATTGAGGGAAGGAAGTATGAACTGAAGCCTTATGATATCATCCTTGTAAACGCCGGAGAGATCCACCGGCCGGTCATTCACAGCTGTCTGCCCTATGAGAGAATAATTATTTATATCTCCTCCGGCTTTATGCAGGATTATAAGGATAAAAGCAATGATCTGACCCGCTGTTTCCGGGAAGCGAAGGCAACACATGGAAGCGAAGCGTTCCAAGGAAGCGAAGATTTCCATGGAAAGAAAGTGTTCCACGGAAATGTACTCCGTATCGAAAATATGGAAAAGAGCAGTCTCTTTTCGGTGTGCAGGGAACTGGAGCGTTCTTTTTCGGGAAATGAATATGCCAATGAGCTGTATCAGAAGGTTCTCTTTCTGGAATTCATGATTTGGCTGAACCGCGCATTGATAAACAATCATGTGAATTACCTGGAAAATGAAGTTTCCAATGAGAAAATAGCCGCTATAGTGGATTATATCAATTCCCATCTGCGGGAAGAAGTAACTGTGGATGATCTGGCGGAGCGCTTTTTTATAAGCCGCTCTTATTTGATGCACCTGTTTAAAGCGGAAACAGGCTATTCCATCGGCTCCTATATCAGCGAAAAACGTCTGTTGTCCGCCAAAACACAGATACAAAACGGAATGAGCGTAACCGAAGCCTGTTATGCCTGCGGTTTCCGGGACTATTCCACATTTTCCCGTGCTTTCAAGAAAAAATTCGGTACCACGCCAAAACATTCCGGCAATATCATCTGAAGTTATTCAACATACTTCTGAAAAAAAGGAACGCGTTTATGCAATCGGAGAAAAAACCTGCTAATATATAAACCGCGTTCCCTTGTAGCCTACTTAAATTCTTCCAGCCCTACTCTTTTGCCGTCTCTCCAGATTCTTTCCAGATCATAAAAGAGCCGGTTTTCCCTGTCAAAAATATGGACAATAATATCACCGTAATCCATAAGTACCCAATTGGCGGTATCATAGCCTTCTATCTGCTTTCTCGTATATCCTGCACGTCCCAGCTTCTCTTCCACATTATCAGTCAGAGCCTGGATTTGGCTGTGGTTGCTTCCGCCGGCAATAATAAAATAATCTGCCAGTACGGAAACCTCACTGATGTCTATAATGCTGATGTCCTCTGCTTTCTTGTCTTCCAAAGCGGAGACAGCCAGCCTGGTCATTTCTTTGGAACGGTTATCTGTCATAGGGATTCCCTGCCTTTCTGGTCGCACCGGAGTGCTTTATAGTAATCGTAAGTCTGTTGGGTGGACATGTCAATTTCCATTTTGGACGCGCCCAGATAATCCAGCGTATCCTTCAGGATACGATAGAGGCAATCATCCAGGCTTGCGAAGGCAAGCCGGCGGACTTCAGGCAGTCCCGGCGCCTGACGGCGCCCCGGCTCTATATAGTCTGCAATATAAATGATTTTATCCAGCATGCCCATATCCGGACGTCCTGTTGTATGATAGGTGATAGCATCCAGGATTTCCTTGTCCTTGATCCCATATTTCTCCCTGGCGAGGAAGCTGCCAACCTTGGCATGGAGAAGAAACGGGTTTTTCTGTTCGGCTTCATTGATGGGAATGCCGTTTTTCCTGCAGATGTTTATCCGCTTTTCATTGGTATAATTCTTAGCGCAGTCATGGAGAAGTCCCGCCACCTGGGCTTTATGCACATCCTGCCCGTAGCACATAGCCAGAGACGCGGCGGTATAAGCGACCCCAAGGGTATGCTCATACCGTTTTCCCTCCAGCGCTTTTTCCATCGCCTTTCGCAGCGTAAGGATTTCCTGGGTTTCCATGGAGTTTTTTGTTTCTTTATTCATGCCTGTTCTCCTGTGAGGCCGGAGCGCTGCCGCCCCGGTAAAGCTGATTATCTTCGATATATTCCCTTACCTTCTCGTGGACCATATACCGTATGGAACGGCCCTCCTGTATCCGGCGGCGGATATCGGAGGAGGAAATAGCGATATTACCCGCCGGTACCAGATGTATCCTCGCCCGGAACCTTTCCGTAAGCTGCTTCGCTTTCTCTTCCAAATCCCGGGTTCCCCGTCCTTCCCTCACTGCGGCAAGGATTACGGCTTTTTGGAAAATAACTTCCGGTTCCCTCCATTCCTCCATCTGAAACAGGCTGTCCGCACCCATGATGAAAAAATAATCACAGTCCGGATTCTCCTTTTCCAGCTGTTCCAGCGTCTGACAGGTATAGGTATATCCCCCTCTGTCGATCTCCATGGAGGACAGGAAAAAATGCGGATTATCCCTGATAGAAAGCTCCGTCATCCGCAGCCTTGTTGCTCCGTCCAGGATTTCATTCGGATCCTTCATATAAGGGCATCCGCTGGGGATAAAAAGGATTTCATCCAGCGAAAACATAGAATATGCATTTTCTGCCAGAAGCAGATGGCCTACATGGACGGGATTAAAGGTTCCGCCCATAATTCCTATTCTTCTGCGCTTCTTATCTTCCATGGAATGATTGTTCCTCCGTAACCGGTTCCGTTTTACCTGGGAAGCTCGATTTTCTTATGATCCCGGCTTTCCTTGTACAGAACGATTTTCTTTCCGATAACCTGTACGACCTGGGACTTTGTCCGTTCTGCAATCATCTGTGCAATTTCGCCCGGATCGTCAAAACAGTTTTTCAGTACTGCAATTTTGATCAATTCCCTTGTATTAAACGCCTCGGAAATAGCTTCCGTCACTTCCGGGGTAAGGCTTCCCTTTCCAATCTGGAAAACAGGGTCCAGGCTGCTGGCAAGGCTTTTGAGATAAGCTCTCTGTTTGCTTGTCATTTGTATATTCCTCCCGTATTCGGTTTATTTATAGTAATCAAATTTCAGACCATACATGCGGACCGTATCCCCCTCCTGGATTCCCAGCTCTTCCAACTGTTCCAGAATGCCGGTTTCCTTAAGGAAGTTCTGGAAAAAGGTAAAGCCCTTCTCCGACTCCAGATTGGTGTAACCCAGCATTTTTTCAATACGGGGGCCTTCCACCACATATTCGTCGTCCTCTTCGTTGTATTCCACGGTATAGGGTTCATTGGAATAGCTGTTTTCAAACTCGGGAAAATATTCCTGTTCAAAAACCACCGGTTTATCATCAGCCTTATCCAGCAGGCCGCTCACATGATAAAGCAGCTCCTTCAGTCCTTGTCCGCTTACGGCTGAAATAGGAAAAACCCGGATTCCCTTTGGTTCAAATTCCGCTTTGAGGGCATCGATGGGATTGTTTTCCGTATCGGTTATGGCATCGATTTTATTGGCCGCAATAACGGTAGGGCGGGAAGCGATTTCGATATTGTATTCCTCCAGCTCCTTGTTGATGGCATAAATATCCGCTACCGGATCCCTGCCTTCCGTTCCGGCCGCATCCACCATATGAATGATCACCTTTGTCCGTTCGATATGGCGCAGGAATTCATGGCCCAGGCCCACGCCTTCGGAGGCGCCTTCAATCAGCCCCGGAATATCCGCAATGACAAAACCCTTCGCATCATCCAGATCCACCACTCCCAGATTGGGGATAATTGTGGTGAAATGGTAATTGGCGATTTTGGGCCGCGCATTGGTAACCCGGGAAAGCAGGGTGGACTTACCGACATTGGGAAAACCAACCAGTCCCACATCGGCGATCATCTTCAGTTCAAGGAACAGCTCCAGCTCTCTTGCAGGCTGGCCGGGCTGGGCATATTTGGGGGCCTGCATGGTGCTTGTGGCATAGTGCTGGTTCCCGTTACCGCCCCTTCCTCCGGTGAGCAGCACAATACGTCTGTTATCTCCGGACATATCGGCAATAACCTTCCCGCTTTCCGCTTCCTTGATAACCGTCCCTTCCGGAACCTTAATGACGATATCTTCCCCGTCTTTTCCGCGGCAGTTGCGCTTCCCGCCTTCCTGCCCGTCCACGGCCTTATATTTGCGGACATGGCGGAAATCAGTCAGGGTATTCAGGCCTTCATCCACCTGGAAAATAACATCTCCGCCCCTTCCTCCGTCTCCGCCGTCAGGGCCGCCGTTGGGTACATATTTTTCTCTGCGGAAGGAAACGTGACCGTCCCCGCCCTTACCGCTTCTGACATAAATTCTCGCTCTGTCTGCAAACATACAAAATCCTTTCAATCAGCCTCCGGAATGAATATTAAGGCGCAGGTACCCTGCGATACACACTCAGGTACGGCAGTAAATTTATAATGGAAAGGGCTTCAAACAAAAGATGTTTGAAGCCCGGCAGATACGTACTTATTTTTCTACAGGATAAACGGAAGCCTGCTTTTTGTCTCTTCCTTTTCTTTCGAATCTCAGTACACCGTCTACTAATGCGAATAAAGTATCATCGCCGCCACGTCCTACATTGATGCCGGGATGAATCTTTGTTCCACGCTGTCTGTAAAGAATGTTTCCTGCTTTAACGAACTGTCCGTCAGCTCTCTTGGCGCCTAATCTCTTGGACTCGGAATCTCTGCCGTTCTTTGTGGAACCAACTCCCTTTTTATGAGCAAAAAACTGAAGGTTCATTTTTAACATTGGGTCTACACCTCCTCGAATTGAAGTTTCAGGTATTTACTACCGTATTGTTCTTTCACTTCTTGTAAGCCAAGCATCATGGAATCCATAAGGAGTGTGGCCTTCTCATTAACAGGATTTGCAAATCTGACATCAATTAAACCTTCCTCTTCGTTGGTAATTACTGACATCTTTTCCCCGGCGATGCGCTCGATGGAATTGATGGCATTAATTACGAGGACGGAAATGGATGCGCAGACAATATCACTGCCTGCCTGAGCAAAACCGCTGTGGCCGATACAGGTAAAACCCATATAAGCTCCTGTGCTTGTCTTCCTGACTAATATTTTCGTCATGGTTTCTGATTAAGCGTTGATCTTTTCAATCTTAACCTGTGTGTAGGGCTGTCTGTGACCATTTTTCTTATGGTAACCGGATTTTCTCTTATACTTGTAGACGATGACTTTCTTTCTCTTGCCTTCGCCTACTACAGTAGCAGAAACGGTTGCGGAAGCAACATCTTCGCCTACTTTAAGGCCGTTGTCACTCACTGCGATTACCTGGTCAAATGTAACAGCATCTCCTTCTGCTGCGTTCAGTTTTTCAACTTTCAGAACGTCACCTTCGGAAACTTTGTACTGCTTTCCACCTGTTGCAATAATTGCGTACATAGGGCACCTCCTATTTCCAAAACTCGCTAACTGCGGTGATGTCCGTACGGACATACTTTTACCTCGCTATGCGGCATACTCATATATAATAGCATCGGGGCGGACAGGTGTCAACTAAAAATACGATTTTTTTCCATATTACACCGGTATGTCTGCAGGGCAGCTTTTACTATCCGGCCGGTATGGCTTGCCGTACATGCGGCCAGATCCGATACGGTCCCCTGAACCACCAGCTGTCCTCCCCTGTCTCCGCCCTCAGGTCCCAGATCCACCACCCAGTCCGCACTGCGGATTACCTCCGGATTATGTTCAACGATAATGACGGTATTGCCGGCGGAAATTATTTTTTCCAATAGGTTGAGAAGATTCCGGATGTCACTGAAATGCAGGCCTGCCGTGGGTTCGTCCAAAAGGTACAGAGTATGGCTGCCGGCATTTTGCCGCAGATGTGCGGCGAGCTTAATCCGCTGGGCTTCCCCGCCGGAAAGGGTCAGGGAGCTTTGCCCCAGCGTAAGATAGCCAAGTCCGATTTCATCCAAAAGCTGCAGAATTCCCCTGAGTTTTCTGTTATCGTCAAAAAAGGCAGCGGCTTCCCGGATACTCATATCCAATACCTGTGCTATATTTTTTCCTCTGTAGAGTACCTGTAACGTTTTTTCCCCGAATTTTTGGCCTTTGCATAAGGGACAACGGATTTTTGCAGAAAGCATAAAAGCGGCATCCGGTGTTTTATACCCCAGCCCCCTGCAGGCAGGGCACTGCCCGTCTTTGCTGTTATAGCTGAATCTTCCCGGGGAGAATCCCATCTGCGAAGCTGCCGGTGTCCCGGAAAAGAGGGAACGTATTTCATCCATAAGCCCGGTGTAGGTAGCCGGAGTTGATTGGGAAGAACGGCCGATGGGTTTTTGGGTGACATGCACTATCCTGTCGATATCCTCTGCTCCTGTAATGGTGTCATATTTTTTATTTGCAGATGAAATCCGTTCCACGCAGGAACGGACGGCGGGAAGAATACCACAGTTTACCAGGGTGCTTTTTCCCGAACCGCTGACACCGGTGATACAGGTCATGGCATGCAGAGGAAACACAATGCTGATATTGTCAAGATTGTTCCCGTGGATGCCGGTTATGGCAATCTGTCTGTCGGTCCCGGCATTTTTGGTATGCTCCCGGCCGATGGACTTTCTCCCGGACAGATACAGCCCTGTTTCACTGTCTTTATTTTCCGCCACTTCCCGGGGTGTGCCCCGGGCAATTACATATCCTCCTGCCGGGCCTGCCTCTTTGCCGATATCTATTATCTGGTCCGCAGCCATCATCACGGCAGGGGAATGTTCCACTATAAGAATCGTGTTATGAAGCGCTTTCAGCCGTTTGATGATCTGCATCAGCTTATGATAATCTTTGGGATGCAGGCCCGCTGTAGGCTCATCCAGGATATAAAGAATATTTGACAGCCCGCTGTTAAGCTGGCCGACCAGCAAAAGGCGCTGCCATTCGCCGCCGGAAAGAGTCGGAACCGGCCGGTCAAGCGTCAGGTAACCCAGCCCCATGTGAATGTAATCGGATAATTTCATATTGATTTCCTGTAAAGCTGCCCGGACAGCTGCCGTACGGACCGGGTTCAGAGCTTCCGGCAGCCCCGTAATCCACTGTCTGAGCTCCTCCATATTCATACGGATTACTTCAGGAAAACGCGTATCTGCCACGGTTACCAGACGGCTTTCCGTCTTCAGCCGTTCTCCTTTACAGCAGTCACAGGGTCTTTCCTTCAGAAATGGCTCCAGCATGGAATTTCGTTTTTCTGAACCGCCAGACTGCAGGAGCCTCTTCAGTATATTATAGGCGCCTTCCACCGGGCGGGTAATGGTTCCGGCACGGCCGTTTTTATTTTCATAAGAAAACGAAGCCTCTTTTCCTGCGCTGCCATAGATGGCCTGTGTCCGGAAATCTTCCGGGAGATCCTTCCATGCCGCGTCGGGATGGATCCCCATGGCATCCGCCAGGGCAAGGATTTCACCCTTCATCCAGTTCGCGTTAGGTGACGCCCTGAATTTCCGCAGATTCCCCCAGAATGGAGAGGCGCCGTCCAATATGGATTTATCCGGATCACTGATTATCAATCCGGCATCGATATCCATGACACGGCCCATTCCGCTGCATACCGGGCACATGCTTTCCGGGTTGTTGAAGCTGAAATCGGCAGCAGTCATTTCGAATAACACATGTTCACAGGGATAACATTTCTCGGTTGTCTGCAAAAGGAAGGGGGCTTCTGCGGCTACCTGCACTTCCATGGCACCTTTTCCCGTTTCCAGGGCTTCAGCGGCCATTTTTTCCAGAGTATGCAGATATTCCCCATAGTCATTTTCCGTTTCTTTCGCCGCCATACATGTCCGGAATTCTTTTCCGGTTTTGTAGGGCCTTATTTTCAGCACCGTACCCGCCCTGCAGCTTGTCAGAAGATCCGCAATTTCTTCTGCCGTCCTTTTGCGGACCACCCGGCCGCATTCCGGACAATGCCGTATCCCGATATTGGCAAATAAAATACGCAGCAGGTTATAGAGATCCGTGGCGGTTCCCACTGTGGAACGGGGATTGCGGTTAATCCGGTTCTGGGATATGGCTATAGCGGGCGGCAGACCGGATATTTGATCAAATTCCGGTTTTTCCAGAAGGGATAACTGGGAACGTTCTGCCAGAGTCATATTTGCAAGGAATCTTTGCTGGCTTTCCGCATAAATGGTATCAAAGGCCAGACTTGATTTTCCGCTGCCGCTGACACCGGTTATTACAGTGACCTTTCCGTAGGGAATCACCACGTCAATATTCTTCAGATTATTCTGCCTTGCTCCCTTCACAACAATTCCTTCATCCGATAAAAGCGGAGCATTCCGCAGGGATGGGGGGAAAACGGCCGGGCCGGTTTGGCTTTCCTGTTCTGTTTGGGCATACCTGTACAGTATATCTGCGCCGTCTTTTTGAAGCAGGGGGTCCTGCGCCATGCCAAAATCCCGGTCATCCAGCCATTCGGGCCAATGTTCCAGCCACTTGGGCAGCCGGTATCCGGGAACAAAATCCCGTTCCGGCAGATAGGGGCTTATCCCCAGCAAAGGAGTCCTGTCATAACAGTCCAGAGGAGAAACCTGTATACGGCTTGCTTCCCGATCTATCTTTATGATTCTTGCGGCGGTCAAAGCAAGCGGATTGGGCCTGACCGGGGAACGGGAAGCAAAGACACCGGTTCTGGGTGCATTTTCATAAGGCGGATCGCATTCCAGCGTATTACGGAAGCATTCCTTCTCGAATTTATGGAACCACCACAGGATCCGGATATGGGAATAGCCCTGAAGCATGCTGCACCAGGTTCCAAAATCTTCCGGGATTTCAAGGAAAAAATTCCCCTGTTCTTTTCGTATCGTTCCCAGACGGGTTAAGGTATCTTTATAGAAAGCGGGATTCACACAGAGCGCATGCGCAGGGGACAGGGCATTTGGGATCCGATCCTCATTAGGGAAATAGGGTTTGATATCATAGAGCAGCTTCCGGCCGCTTCCTAACCCATCCGGCTTCCATGGAACGCTTTGCTTCCATGACAGCAGTTTTCCTTCCTTTTCATGAACCGCTTCAAGTGCAACGGTTATCTGTGAAAGGTTCGTGTATAATATATTGGGCTGCGTATCGCTTCTGTACAGAAGGATGATATGGCTGAACAGCGAGATATATTTCAGGCCCCTGCGTAAATTCCCGTTTATTTCCGCAACTATTTTCCCATCCTCCTCATAGACAAGCCCTATCGGTCTCATTTCAAATGGATTCCTGTTCATTGCATTTCTCTCCTCTTTTATACGTATTTGCAGTGTCTGATCTGAGAATAAACCCTGACAGTGTGTCAGGGTCAAGAAAAAAAGTGGCTGATTCAGTAACAGCCACTCCGCAATTTTACAGGTATTTGGATTTCTGTGAGATAATCCTCTTCTTTTTCTTCATTTGCATGATCCCGGTGGCATATCTGTCTGCTTTCCCCATACCATTGGTACTGCGGATGCTCCTCCAGCCACTGGAGGAAAATCTGGTATGCATTGTCCAGCTTCTCGTAGCTTCCCCGGACCATCATACAGGCCATGGCTTCAACGCCGTCCACTGTCCGATAACGGAAGGGGCCAAAGGACTGCCCTTCTTCCGCTGCCAGAAGGCATACTTCCGCATCCACTCCGGTCCCCTCCACACCGCTTTCATGAAAAATAGTTATGTTATTGTCATTCTGCCCCGATATTTCTATATGTTCCTCCTTTACAAAACGGAATAATTCCTTCCAGAGGACATTTTCCCAGGAATACCCGGGGATCTTTTTCCGGTAAGATATCACCCTCCGGGGAAGCACTTCCCGGATGGCAATCCTGCTATGCAGGTCCAGCTGATTTCTGTTTATGCTCTCTATAGCCGACCGGATATTCTGAATCTGCTGCTGTTCTTTTGCAATATGGCTTTTCTTTTCCAGTATTTTCCGGTTGAGTTCTTCCATTAAAACATCCTCTGACCAGTGATTAAGGGCATTCCCAATCTCTGCTATCTGGAAATTCAAATCCCGCAGCATAATAATTTTCTGCAGGGCAGGTATCTGGGAAACTGAGTAATAACGGTATCCGGTGAATGGATCCGTCTGAACAGGCTTCAGCAGCCCGATGTCATCGTAATAATGAAGCATACGCACTGACACTCTTGTCAGTTTTGAAAACTCTCCTATTTTCAGCATAAAAACACCTCCCGGATCCTGGTTTCATTATATATGCGGTCAATGGATACTTCAAGCAAAAAGCGGGAGGCAGGCCGTTTTAACCAAAATGATAGATCACTACCGTATCCGCACGGAAAAGATCTCCTTCCCACTGTCCTGTCATAAACGCGGTGCGGGAAACTTCCAAATCGGCTTTGGTCCCCGGTGCGCTGGAAGAAGTAATGCCGCCGTCCGAGGAGGAGGTGACGGTAAAAACCGTTTGATCCGTAAAACTGACATCCACCAATGTATTTTCTTCCTTGGAGGAATAGGCAATCATCCCTCCGTCGTCCTGTTGTTCCGTCGTTATCCGGTATACGGTAAAACCGGCATCACCAACAGATTGGATGGAACCGTTCAGCTGGTGGGCGTCGGAAGTATTGTTGGGGACCGTATTTCCGGCCGGAGTCTGTTCCCCGTCTCCTTCTTCCGGAGCTTTTGCTTCCGGCTGCTTCTCAGCGGCAGGCACAGGTGTCTCTTCCGGAGAGGATCCTTCCTGTTTTGCAGGAATATCTTCGGTCGGGGGCGTTTCCGCAGTATCCTGTAAATCCGGGGGAACCTCCTGGCTGCTTTGCGTCCCGGCAGGCAGTGTCTCCTCCGGAATCCGCACAAACATGTCACCGGAATCACCGCAGGCGCTCAGGCAGCAAACAGCCAGAAGCAGCATGGCGAGAAGCACGGCGGCCGTCATTTTCCTGTTTCCCCACAGGTTTTTCATTCCCGAAGCCAACGGGCCGAACGGATGCACTCGTATAGAACTGAAAGTTCTGTTATTCACCTGACAACTGTCGGGAGGGTCAGATACCCCATAGCTTGCTGCAGGGTATCCGACTCGTTTTACTCGGTAAGTTTTCATATTCCTTTCCTTTCTCTCAGGTATTCTTCTGCGGAAAAAAAAGAAGCCTGTTATCCCGCAGCACATTTTACGCTCCTTAAAAGGATAACAGACTATTCTCTAAGATGACTCTAAAAAATCAAAGGTACACATGGGTCAGAAGCCACTTTGCCACTCCGTCCTCATCGCATGCGGGAATCAGGCCCGTGGCATTTTCCTTCAGCGCCGGGGCGGCATTTTCCACCGCATAGCATTCCTGGGAGATACGGAACATGGAAATATCATTCAGGGAATCGCCAAAGGAGACAATCCTGTCACATCCCCACAGCTCTTTCAGTCTGGTAATGGCATTGGCCTTAGTAGCCTTTTTTGGCATGACCTCGCACCAGTACTCCGTCTCATACAGTTCCTGCTGCATGGTACAGGTAAAAAGACCGCTGGCAGCAACCGTTTCATAAAAGGGCAGAAGCATTTCCCTGTCGCCGATGCAGGTAAAGTAAAACATATCTCCTGTATACAGTCTGCTTTCATCCGGCACCGGATTCAGCCGGGGATCGCCCTTCCGTTTTTGCAGATAATGGAATGCCCCTTCATTTTCCGTGCCGGATATCCAGCTGAGCCGTTCCACGCCCTCCTGAAAAGAATAGACAAAAGGGTAAAGCTGGAAACGCTTCAGAAGCGTTGTGATATACGCGCTCTCCTCCGGGGTAAAAAACAGCGAATACAGGGGAAGGCCGGTGTCTGCATGGAAAATAAAAGCGCCGTTATATGCGATGACGGGAATACGGGCCGACAGCCCCCTGGTCACAACGGATGCAGAAACAAGGGAACGGGCCGTTGCATAAGTAAAAAGCATCCCTTTGTCAACCAGTCCGTTTATGGCATTTATCGTAAACGGGCTTATAGTATTATCGGAACGAAGCAAGGTTCCGTCCAAATCGGTAACATACAGGGTTTTCATAGGGTATCATCCTCTTTGTACAAGCCGGAGGGCGTAAAACCGCCGGCAAAAAAATAGGCTACAGTCTGGGAACGGGAGCTGAATTCCTCTGTCCGCAGCATTTCCCTGATTTCTTCCCTGGAATATAGCCCTGCATGGATTTCTTCATTATCTGATGTATGATCCGCAAAGCTGCCCTCGGTCTGTACGAATACCAAATGGGTGCTGGTATCGGAGAACCCCACCGCAGAATAAGAAGGGGGCAGAATATCCAGAAACCGGGAAACCGACAGCCCGGTTTCTTCATATAACTCCCGCCTGGCACAATCCTCCACGCTTTCCCCTTCCTGAAGCATACCCGCACAGAGATTATAAATGGATTTATTGATGCTCATCCTGAATTCTTTCAGGAGAAGCAGCCGATCCTCCTGAAAGGCTACAATGGTTACCCCGTTTATCTGACGCCCGATATCTTCTGCACAGGAAAGGCGGCTGCGGCTTACCAGCTCAAACACCTTTTCCCTGCCTCCCTTGTTCAGATAAGTCAGTTCGTAGTTATTCAGATAGGTCCCTTCATGGATTTTTTTCATACGAAGCAAACGCATGCCGTCATTCTCCTGTCACTCTATTCCCAGCTGTTCCCGCAGTGGCCTGCGTATCTTTTTCCTTGTGATCTCCACAAGTCCCAAAGGCGTCATATCTACCACCACCGCCTTTACCGGATCCTGTCTGAGTTCCCGGGAAAGGGCCTGGAGCAGCTCCTGCTTATCCTCGCTGGCTTCCATATTAATGAAATCCACCAGGATAATACCGGACAGGTTACGCAGGCGCAGCTGCCGGGCGATTTCCGCCGCCGCCTCCAGATTGATCAGACGGAAGGTTTCCCTGACCGCCTTTTTACCGCTGTATTTGCCCGTATTCACGTCGATAACTGTAAGTGCTTCCGTTGGTTCGATAACCAGATAACCCCCGGATTTGAGCCATACACGCGTCTCTGTGGCCTCCTTCAGTTTGGCGGACAGGCCGTACAGATTCATCAGGGTAACCTGTGGATCCTGATACAGCTTCAGCTTATGCAGCTCACCCGGACACTGTTGTGCCAGAAATTGTTTCACTTCTTCATACAAATCGGGAGCATCGGTAAGGATAGCCTCATACTGATCGTGATAGGTGTCCCGGATTTCAGTGAGATAGGCGCTGTCCGGACGGTACAGACAGCTGCGGCAGGTCCGGCTGCCGGCAACGGAAAGGATCTGAGCCGCCAGGGCGTCCAGACACAGGATATCCAGGGCCAGTGGATCCGCCTCCGCCAGCTCCGATGCGTTTGTACGGATAATGACGGTTGCCCGTTCCAGAACCGCCTGTATGTCTTTTCTTTCCAGCCAGTCTTTCAGTTCCTTTTTCCGGGAGCTTTCCAGCTTGCCGGAAAAGACCAATCTGCCCGGCCGGAAGGAAGGAAGCAGGACGGCATACCGCCCGGAAAAGGAAAGCTCCGCAGTAACCACCGGATCCTTGGTTTTAACCGCCTCCTTCTCCACCTGTACCAGCACTTCATCCCCTGCCAGCAGCCGTCCGTCGTAAGTACGGTTCAGCAGCCGGGGTGTTTTTCGGTTATCCAGGGATAGAAAGGCGCGCTGCCCTCCGGCAAGTTCCAGGAAAGCGGCGTTAATATTTTTTACCACATGATTTACTTTTCCCACATAGATACTTCCCAGGGAACAGGGCAGCTGTGCCTGATCCGGCGCAGCTGCGGCGTCCGCACCGGAAGCCGGAAGCGGATAGGCATTGGCCTCCAGCAGTTTTCCGTCCTCCAGCAGCAGGGATAAAATATGTTTCTCCTGTTTCAGGAAGATAAGTTTAGCATCTTTCAAAAGTCGTCACCCACTTCATCCAGCGGCACAAAAACCGGTTTTTCCGCCGTGCCGGTATTTGTGTAGGTCTCTTCCCGGGTCAGCTGCAGCTTCAGCAGGGGAAGCTCCTGTTCCATGCCCGCATATTCCCAGAGAGCGCCCAGAAGCAGCGCCGGTTTGATATTGCCCCCGCTGCTGGCATCCACCATAAATTCCAGACGGCCTTCGGGAGTTACCCTGCATTCATAAATACCGGGCCGGATATCCATTTGGGAGCTTCCTTTTTTGGTTTCCTTGGTGACCGTAATGCCTGGCTGTTCCAGGAATCCCTCCAACGCCCCTTCCAGAAAATGAAAATCGGAGGAAGGATCCTTAAAATGAACGGTATATCTGGCAGCAGCTACGCTGGCCATGGCATTTCCCGCCGTTTCCGGCAGCACTTTCACACTAAGGACTTCTATTCCCGGCACACAGGCTTCATTCAGACGTCTGCACATTTTTGCAGAACGAAGTTCTGCGGAACGCAGTTCAATGTCCATATACTCCCCATTGCTGCACATTCCCACACCAAGAGGGGATGCAAAGCTCATGATCTGATGGGGGCTGAAGCCGGTGGAATACGCCACATCGATCCCGGCCCTGCGCAGCGCCTTCTGGAAAAAACGCATCACGTCCAGATGGCCGATAAACCGCATACAGCCATATTTGGCAAATTTAACACGTACCTTCATGCCTGCGCACCTCCTTCCCCGTCATTCGCACACATTTCTTTCAGGATCATTTCTTCCGGGCAGCCCGCCGTTTCTTTGCTTTCATGCAGATGGGCATATTCCATAAGGGTCTGGGCGGCTCCGTCTTCAATTTCCCCCTCCGCATTTCTCTTTTCAAAACAGATACCGCCGCCGAAACGGGCCGCCCCGCAGCCCTGGCACTGTCTTTTGCAGTTGGGGGTCACGATTCCTTCCTGTGCACGGATCCACTCCCTTTTCAGAAATTCCCTGGAAACACCGCAGTCGAGAAAATCCCAGGGGAAGATTTCATCCAGCGCTCTTTCCCTGACCGTATAAAAATCAATATCCAGGCCGCATTCCTCAAAGGTTTCCAGCCATATATCGTTTTTGAAAAATTCACTCCAGGAGTCATAGAGGCAGCCCTTTTCATAAGCTTTCCGGATAACCTGTCCCAGCCTGCGATCCCCTCTGGCAAATGCGCCTTCCAGCATGCTCACATCCGCTTCATGCCAGTTGTATTTAATCCGTTTCTGGTTAAGCTGCTCTCTTACCGCCGCTTTCGTCAGTCGGGCTTTGTCCAGGAATTCCTCCTTTGTATTCATCTTCGCCCACTGGAAAGGGGTGAAGGGTTTGGGTATAAAGAAGGAAGTGCTTGTCACGATCTGCACCTGACCGGTCCTTTTTTCTTTGGGAACCGTTTCAAAAAACAACGCCGCAATCTTATTGGAAAGCTCTGCGATTCCCCGGATGTCCTCTTCGGTTTCCGTGGGAAGCCCCAGCATAAAATACAGCTTCACCCTGGTCCAGCCTCCCTCAAAGGCCATAGCGGCACCCTTCAGGATCACTTCCTCCGACAGGCCTTTGTTTATCACATCCCGAAGCCTCTGGCTGCCCGCTTCCGGCGCAAAGGTCAGGCTGCTTTTCTTTACATCCTGCACCTTTCCCATAATATCCAAAGAAAAGGCATCAATACGCAGGGATGGAAGGGAAATATTCACCATACGTTCCCGGCATGTTTCCATCAGAAAGGTTACCAGTTCCTCCAGCTTGGAATAATCGCTGGAGCTTAAGGAACTCAGGGAAATTTCCTCCTGCCCGGTGCTGTCCAGCATTTGTACCGCACACTGCTTCAGCATTTCCACATCCCGTTCCCTCACCGGCCGGTATAACTGCCCCGCCTGACAGAAACGGCAGCCGCGGATACAGCCTCTCTGTATTTCAAGCGTCACCCTGTCCTGCGTTATTTTGGTAAAAGGAACGATCGGTTTCCTGGGGTAATAGGTATCCGTCAGATCCATCTGGATCTGTTTCAGGACAGTACGGGGAATGCCTTCTACCTTCGGGGTGAAAGAATCGATGGTACCATCCTCTTTATAAGCCGTTTCGTACAGGGAGGGTACATACATACCCGGCAGACCGGCCGCCTGTATCAGAAATTCCCGCCGGGTGATACCGGTTCTCTTATACTCTTTATAGAGATCCAACAGCTGGCGGTAAATCGTTTCCCCTTCCCCGATGTAAAAAATATCAAAGAAATCGGCAATCGGCTCCGGATTATACGTACACGGGCCTCCGCCGATGACAATAGGATGGGTTTCCTCCCTTTCCTCTGCGAGCAGCGGAATACCTGACAGATCGAGTATCTGGAGAATATTCGTATAACACATTTCATACTGGATGGTAATGCCGAGAAAATCGAAATCCTTCACCGGTTCCTGGGATTCCAGGGCGAAAAGAGGAATGCCCTTCTCCCTCATTATTTTATCCAGATCCACCCAGGGGGAATAGACCCGTTCACACCAGGTATCCTCCCAGCTGTTAAACATATCATAAAGGATCTGGATACCCAGATGGGACATGCCTATTTCGTATACGTCGGGAAAGCACATGGCAAAACGGATGTCCACCTTTTCCGGATCCTTCATGACCGAATTTACTTCACAGCCTATATAGCGGGCCGGTTTGTCTATCGTTAACAATATTTCATCATCTAAAGCTAGTGTTCTCATGGTTTTTCCTTATTTATTGTGATGTTTGCATAGTGTTTATAAAGTGCATTAAGGGCCGGTATGGCAGCATAGGATAATACAATATGCCGCAATGCCTAATTATAAGGCATTTCACGGTATTAAGCAACACTATTTGGCAGAACATAATTCGGAAAAACTGTGCCGTTACTGTTCACTCCGTGACCAGTAACACTGTGCTGCCCTTTCCGGGGCCGGATTCTATTTGGATGCCATAATCCGAACAATAATAAAGTTTTAGATGCTTGTCCGTTATGCCATTTATGAAGATGGCACCTCATGATCAAGCCATATTTCAATATACCGTTTCATGGCAACAATGGAATCCTCCATAGGAATACGGATCCCCTGGCAGCCGCCTTGGCAGGGTTCGTTACGCAGCTTTCTGTCACAGCCATAGCCTGCTGCAATCTTATTACGTAAAAACAAGGGAAATGATTCGATAAGGTCTGCGTACTTATCTGTATTTTTGGGTCTTATAACGATACAATATCCGTATTTCATAGATACTTCAATTTCCCATATTCTGTGAGAATAGATATCCCGCGGCGTTAAAAGCCGCCGGCTGTTTTTGGTATATGCATAGGCAAAATGAGTTGCATTGTCGTTAATGATTGCACAGGTCATTCCTATATCCGTATAACGTTTATGTAATCCTAATGCAACACTTTGTATGCTTTCAGGCAACGAAAATAATATATCCTTCAAAACACCGTATACGTCCGTATCTTCCGCCTTCATTACCCTGTAATCACATCGTAAAAGATCATTCGCATTATTATAAAATCGCACCCACAGTTCCACCGCTGCAATTGACAGGGCCTTTAACCCCGTCAGCATGACTGGTGCCTTGGGATAAGTTACTTCCAAAAAAACGCCTGTCATATGGAATGTCTTATCATCTAAATCAATACCGGTAAAAACAAAACCGCAGAGAGCTAAAAAGCGTAAATATTCCATTTGCTTAGAGGCTGGGATTTTGGGCTTTATGGATGTAAATGACGGAATTTCAGAGACCAGTAAAGAATCGCCGCTTTCATTCAGTCTGCCGTTATAACCAATATCAATCAAGAGGTGATTCATTTTCTTCAGGAACGGGTAGTCCGATGGGTTCTTTGTTTTCTGCGGTTTAGCGTATAAATATCCGTCAGAAATTAAACGGTCACAAAATACATACAGAAAATCTCTGAAGGCAATAACGCCTTTATGGATATTCTCTTCACTTGCTACATTTTTAAACTTAGGTTTCAGCTCATATGTGTCAGGTATATCCGCCGGTATCAGGCTTTTTAGATAAAACGCATAGGCACTTATTGGTTTTTGCATTACTGTCTCGCCATGGCTTGTACTCATTTCTCCCCCTTTACTTTGTCTTTTCTTTAATAGGCAGCAGCAGATCAATCTGTGTATCTTCCATTTTCGCTCCATTATTCATAAGGTTGTAATAATTTAATATTTCCTCAAAGCATGGCCCGCCGGCTTCTTCATATCTCTCGCTTTCACTGACCCACTCCCGAAGCAAACGCCAATCCTGAAAATTCCAGTCCCTCAATACATGGGCGGCATACATTCCGCCGCTGAACGTTTTTTTTACCAGAGGAGGCTTGATTTCCATATTTTCAGGAATTGATACCCATGCTTCATATGCCGTTGATGTAACTCCTGCTTCCACTCTTAGATCTTCTCTGGAACAGTCAAAACC
The DNA here is from genome assembly GCA_022845955.1 of Lachnospiraceae bacterium. Taxonomy (GTDB): domain Bacteria; phylum Bacillota; class Clostridia; order Lachnospirales; family Lachnospiraceae; genus Eisenbergiella. The sequence continues at coordinate 3,584,008 of AP025576.1, read as the reverse complement.
CATCCCCCTGGCATCGGGTTTTATTTTAAGCAATTCCGTATCGTACACAAATTTTTCAATTATACCAGTCGCTTCCGGCCCCACTCCATATTCTGCTTTCCCCGAATAGCGGGCTGCTGCTACGGTCATAGGCGGAAGGTAAATAATACGTACTTCTTTGTCCTCCAGCTTTTGTAAAATTTCATTTGCTTTATTAAGGTCTTCCATGGACTTTTCCTCCTGTATGGTATTTTTGGGAAAGGAAATGCTGTTCACAACAGCAAAAACTGAACTGTCTCCAAGATAATCCAGCTGCAAATGCAGATTTGCTTTTTCCTGAAGTTCCTGAACAAGGCGGCTGAGTAAAGATTTAACCGTTGATAACGCTGTCATCTGTTCGTCAAGCTCCCTGATATTACTCTCAAATACTTCGATTACCCCCAATGCGCTGCTGTTGCCGAATATCTCCCGGATTTGCTTTACAGGTACCCGCAGCTTCCGTAATATGATGATTTGGCGAAGCCTCCTGATTGCTTCTTCATCATAAACCCTGTATGCATAATCCTCCACGCGCCGGCTCTCTATCAATCCTATCTGCTCGTAGTAGCGGAGCATACGGCTTGAAATACCAAGATTTTTTGCTACTGTGCTGATTGTCCTCATTTGTTCCATAGTATTTCCACCTTTCTTTTGATTAACTATAAAGCATGACACGGTGTTCGTGTCAAGAAAAACAGAGGAGAGATTGAAAAGAAAATGTTCTATGGAAATTGCCGGACTGGAATTTCCATAGAACATTTTATAGATCAATACACAATCGTCTGTCTCGCAGTACAGGCTTCCATCAAGTTTTAATTAAGGCAGCTTATCATGTAAAGTATAGGAGAATTGGCTGATAAAATCGACAAGTTTCGTTTCCGATTCATTAACAGCCGCCTCGATCCGGTCTGTGGTAATGCCTCCAATACTAAGGTCCTGCCCCCGGCAAAAATAATAAATACCGAACAGCAGGACCGCAATAACAAGCCGCAGGCCAAAAGAGGACATATGTACCCCTTCTTCCGGACGGGAGTATTCTGCCGCGCTCAGCGGATAGCCGTATTCATCAATACCGCCGTAGCTGTCACTTTTTCCATAAAGGATCTCTTCCCTGGTGCGGATGCGCTGCTGGTTATTATGATTTTCTTCACGAATCAGGCGCATCAGCTCCAACCTCCGCTGGGTATTTGAATCTTGGTTCATTTCCGACCTCCTGATTTAACAACAGGACCTTCCTGCAGGGCCTCTGCCTACAGGGAAAGTCCTTCTTAGTAAAAAATATGATCGAAAATGTTAGTCCATACCTACTTTTTTGTGGGACAGCCTTCTGTATTCCCGCAGGAACAGGATCCCTGTCACGGTAACGGCAATGGTGTCGGCAACAGGTTCCGCGAGGAATACACCGAACACCTTATCCGGAAGCAGGGCGGGAAGAATGAAAATCAGCGGTATCAGCAGGATTACCTTTCTGAGCAGTGCCAGGAATACGGAGGTAATCGCATTGCCTAGAGCGATAAAGGTCTGCTGGCAGGCTATCTGGATGCCGAATAAAAGGGAGGCCGCCATATAAATACGGATAGACCAGGTTACATATGCGGCCAGTTCCCCGTTACTGGTAAAAATAGCGATAAAAATCTGAGGAAGGAACATGGCAATGGCCCATAATAACGTACTGTATGCCAGACAGGACACCAGCAGCAGCCGGAAGGCTTTCTTGACACGTTCAATGCTTCCTGCACCGTAATTAAAGCTGATGATCGGCTGCGCCCCCTGCGTCAGCCCCTGAAGCGGCAGCATGGAGAACTGCATAACGCTGGTCATTATAGTCATGGCGCCCACAGCGATATCCCCGCCGTATTTCAGCAGAGAGGTGTTAAAGCATACGGATATGACACTCTCCGTAAACTGCATGATAAAGGGGGAAACCCCAAGCCCGATACTGGGCAGTATAATCGCTGCAGAAAGCTTCAGGTTGCCTTTCCGGATGCGAAGGAAGCTTTTTCCTGATGTGAGGAAACGAAGCACCCAGACAAAGGATACGGCCTGGGATAATATCGTAGCCAGTGCGGCGCCTTTCACCCCCATGCCCAGACCGAAAATCAAGACAGGATCCAGGATAATGTTGCAGACTGCGCCGATCGCAACGGTAAGCATCCCGGTCCGCGCATATCCCTGGGCATTGATAAAGGCGTTTAACCCCAAAGAAATCTGGACAAAAATAGTGCCCATGGCGTAAATGCTCATATAATCCCAGGCATAGCCGATGGTGTTGTCACTGGCTCCGAACATCAGGAGAATGGGCTTGCCGAACAACAGGATAACTGCGGTGAGCACAACTGCCATCAGTACCAGCATGGTGGTGCAGTTACCCAGTATTTTTTCAGCGGTATCCTTATCCCCTTTTCCCATCATGATGGAAGCCCGCGGCGCGCCGCCCATGCTGACCAGCGCCGCAAAAGCGGAAATTGCCATAATCAGGGGCATGGTTACCCCCACCCCCGTAAGGGCGCTCGGTCCCACATCTGCTATATGGCCGATGTACATGCGGTCCACCATATTATACATAACATTGATAATCTGTGCCAGAATCGCCGGCAGCGCCAGCTTGAAAAGAAGCTTTCCTATGCCGCCGTTCCCTAAATCCGCTTCTTTTTCCTGTGTTGCTTTCATAATAATATCCCCTTTCCAAAACCGGATTGTTCCAAAAAGAACTAATTCCATACATAAATATACAGAGGAAGCGATGAATTGTCAACTGTTCAGTTCCTTCACAGTTACAAATTATCTATCCTGCTTCCTCTGTAACAGAAAAAATTCATTTCTATCTGTTCGCCAGCTCGGTGGTGATCTCTTCCCAGGTTACCTCTTTTTCTGCCATGAGAACCATCATATGGTACAGGAAATCACAGATTTCATACTTGATCTCATTGGGATTGGGATTTTTAGCCGCAATTACGATCTCCGTAGCCTCTTCCCCAAGCTTTTTCAGGATCTTATCAACTCCCTTATCAAAAAGATAATTGGTATAGGAGCCTTCTTTGGGATTTTCCTTCCGGTCTTTAATGACCGCAAAAACATCTTCGAATACCTTCAGCGGATTGTGCTGGGTATCGGCCTTTTCATCCATAGTCAGGATTTCATTAAAAAAGCAGCTGTAGGATCCGGTATGGCAGGCCGCTCCGATCTGTACCACTCTGGCCAGAAGGGTGTCCATATCGCAGTCTCCGTGAAGGGATTTGACATATTGGTAATGGCCGCTTGTCTCTCCTTTTATCCAAAGCTCCTGACGGCTTCTGCTGTAATAGGTCATTTTTCCGGTATGTATAGTGGCCCGGTAGGCCTCTTCATTCATGTATGCCTGCATAAGAACAGCATCTGACTTATAATCCTGTACGATAACAGGGAGCAGGCCGTCGGAATTCTTTTTAAAATCCTCCCACTGGTAGGCAGCGGTTATCTCCGTCACTTCAATTCCGTTATCCCTGCACAAATCTTTAAGCGCCTGGATTTCCCGGATATTATCATTAACCAGCTTCCCGGCGATCCCTCCCACATTTTCCAGCTTCAGGATCTCAATGATTTTCTCCAGGGACACTTCCGGAAGCGTGGTAATCACAGGGACCGGACTCACCTGTGCCACTTCCTTCAATATGGCAGGTTCTTTAATAAGCAGGCGGCTGATATATTGATTGATAAGCGTGCACTGCTCCTTCACCACCTTGCTGTTGTCAACCATAGCAAGAAGTTTATCGGCACCGAATTTTAAGGATACCTCCCTGGTGATCTCCACGTTGTCCTCCCGGGAATAATCCAGCACCGCCTGCCGGCAGCCTGCGTACAGCAGCTTCTTCACATCCTCCATACGGCGTATATGGCCGGCACCGATAACCGGCACCGCCACGGAGGAACTTATCTCCTTTATCATATCAAGATTCTCTTCATGCTCATGATCCGTTCCGGACAGATCAAACACAAAGATCCCGTCACATTTATTATCGCTGTAGCTTACCGCAAGGGCAACCGGATCAATGCTGGCCTCCCGCATATCGTCCAATCCGCATACCGCTCTTTTCTGATAAAGATAAATACAAGGCAAAAATTTTTTCGAGTTCATGGCTTTCCCGCTCTTTCATTTGCATTTTATGGCACATTGACCTACCGAGTCATAGCCTTTCTTCCTGACCAACTTGGTCAAAGGCTTCCTTTTGTACTTAACACCCCATCGATCCGTTCGTCTCTGCCCGTCGCCATATCCAGCGCTTTGGCAAATGCCTTAAACATGGCCTCTGCCATGTGATGACTGTTCAGGCCGGAAAGCATTTTCAAATGCAGGTTCATGGCGGCACTATAGGAAACGGCATAGAAAAATTCCCGGATAAGCTGGCTGTCCAGACCTCCGATCATAGGAGTTGGGAAGCTGCATTCGAATTCGAAATACGGCCTGCCGCATAAATCCACAGCACTCAGGGCCAGCGCGTCATCCATGGGAAGGATAAAATAACCGTATCTGCGTATCCCTTTTTTATCAGAAACCGCCTGTGCAATCGCCTGTCCAAGGACAATTCCGGTATCCTCTGCCATATGATGGCCGTCCACATGCAGATCGCCGCTGCCTTGTATTGTCAGGTCAAACAATCCATGCCGGGCGAATCCTTCCAGCATATGGTCAAAAAAACCGATTCCCGTATGAATATCGCTCATCCCTGTACCATCCAGATTTAAAGTTACCGTGATGTCGGTTTCTTTTGTGGTTCTTGTAATGGATGCCTTCCGCTTAAGCGGCTGGCATCCGCCTGTCTCCTGTTCCATGGGACCGCCCTCCTTAACAGTTATTCAAATCTTACTTTAATCGAATTTGCGTGAGCCGTCAAGCCTTCCCTTTCGGCAAATAATTCAATATCCTTATGAACCTTCTCCAACGCTTCTTTGGAATAGGAAATGATACTGGTTTTCTTCATGAAATCATCCACATTGAGAGGGGAGAAAAACTTCGCGGTACCGTTTGTGGGAAGGACATGGTTGGGTCCTGCAAAATAATCGCCTAAAGGCTCACTGGAATATTCCCCCAGGAAAACAGCTCCCGCATTCCGGATCCGGGTCATGACCGGGAAAGGATCCTTTGTGAGGATTTCCAGATGCTCGGAAGCGATTTCATTTGCCGTGTCCACAGCGCTGTCCAGACTATCAGCCAGCAGTATGTATCCATAGTTATCCAGGGACTTGCGTATAGTCTCCCTGCGGCTTAATGACGCCAGAAAGTTCTCGGTTTCTTCCGATACTTTAGCTGCAAGCTCTTCACTGGTTGTAATGAGGATGGCGCTTGCCAGTTCGTCATGCTCCGCCTGGGAAAGCAGATCCGCGGCAACATAACGGGGATTCGCCGTCTCATCCGCTATGATCAGGATTTCACTCGGCCCCGCGATGGAGTCAATGCTGACATAGCCGAAGCAGGCCTTTTTGGCAAGGGCTACGAAGATGTTACCCGGCCCCGTAATTTTATCCACCTTGGGAATACTTTCCGTTCCGAAAGCCATTGCGGCAATCGCCTGGGCGCCTCCCACCTTATAGATCTCATCCACACCTGCGATATTGGCCGCCGCCAGCGTTCCCGGATCCACCTTCCCGTCCGGTCCGGGAGGCGTGGTCATTATAATACGCCTGACGCCGGCTACCTTGGCCGGAATCACATTCATCAAAACACTGGACGGATAGGCCGCTTTCCCTCCGGGTACATATACCCCGGCCGTATCAATGGGCAGCAGCTTCATCCCCAGGATCGTCCCGTCCGGTTTGGGATCAAACCAGCTGCTGCGCAGCTGCTTTTCATGGAAAAGGCGGATGTTTTCCGCCGATTTACGCATAACCTCCGCAAACTCACCGCCGATCTGCGCATAGGCCTCTTCGATCTCTTCCCTGGTGACTTTCAGCGTTTCCGGGGTGATTTCACAGCGGTCAAACTTACGGGTATAGGAAAAAACAGCCTCATCCCCTTTTTCCCTTACCTGGGTAATGATATCCGCCACAACATTTTCATACTGCCCGTAATTATTCGGGCTTCGTTTCAGAAGATCGTTTTGCAGATCTTTTTTGGTATTATCCGACAGCTTCAATATTCTCATAATAGCTAATCCTCCTACAGCTTTTCCTTCAGCTGGTTAATAAGCCCCTTAATCCGTTCCGGCTGCATCTGCATACTCACCTGGTTCACTATCATCCTTGCGGAAAGCGGGCATACCTCTTCCAGCACCTCAAGCCCGTTTTCCCGGAGCGTGCTTCCGGTTTCCACGATATCCACGATTACATCGGAAAGGCCTACAATCGGGCCAAGCTCCACCGATCCGTTTAATTTAATGATATCCACAGTCTGATGCTTTTTATTATAAAAATAATCCTTGGCAATATTGGGATACTTGCTCGCCACACGGATCATCGCATGATGCTTCAGCAATTCCCGGGATTTAACAGGCCCGCAGACACACATGCGGCATTTCCCGAAACCCAGATCCAACACTTCATATACCCGCTTCCCTTCTTCCAGGAGCGTATCCTTTCCCACTACACCGATATCCGCCGCTCCATACTCCACATAGGTGGGAACGTCCGGCCCTTTAGAGAGAAAGAATTTCAATTTCAGCTCTTCATTCACAAAAATCAGCTTCCTTGAGGATTTGTCCTTCATTTCTTCACAGGTTATACCCACTTCCTCCAGAAGCTCCAGCGTTTTATTGGCAAGCCTGCCCTTGGCGAGGGCAAAGGTTAAATATCTTTTTTCATCCATGGTTTTGATTCCTTTCCTATACAGCGGCATACCCGGCTGTTTATAAGATTTTTCAGCGGCACGCGGCATCCGTTGTTTGCTGCAGCCCGTCCGGAATTTCCTCTATGCAGCCGCCTCCCGCGGGCAAGTAGTAAATTGCCTTCTGCATATGGGCTACGGCCCTTTCCCGGTACATGCCGGCATTTTCCCGATAAGCGCGATCACCGGAAGAACCGGAATAAGAGGAAGCGGGGATCAGTTCCGCAGGGATTTGCTTTTCCCGCAGTGTCCCGGCCTTTACCAGTGCATCCCGGAAGCGTCCCTCTTCATAAAGAATCAAAACGCCGTCCGCATGGATCGGAGGGACCTTTTTTTGTCTGGCCAATGCTTCCAGAAGATCATCCACCACAATGACAAAACCGATAGCAGAGGCCTCTTTTCCGAAATATTTCAGAAGATTGTCATAGCGTCCGCCTTTGGCAACCGCATCCCCCACTCCATAGGTATAAGCCTTGAAAATAACGCCGGTATAATAATGATATTTGCTTAAGAGGCCCAAATCAAAAGAAATATAACGTTCCACCCCATATTCGCACAGAACCCGGTACAGCTCCTCCAGCCGTTCCACCGCCTGAAGGGAACGCTCATTGCTTACCAGCTCCTTCGCCTTTGGCAGCGCTTCCGCCGAACCGGACAGATCGTTCACCTTCAGCAGGATTTCACAATAATCCCGGCGGACAGCCTTACGCTCCAGCAGCTCCTGGGCACCAAAAAAGTTCTTGCTGGAAATGAAATCCCGCAGTTCATCCTCCGTTTCCTCATCCAGCCCCGCCTGGGAACAAATTCCTTTAAAATATTCCACCTGCCCGATGCTCACCTGGAAATCTTCAAGTCCGGAAGCCTTCAGTGCTTCCACCATCATGGCGATCATTTCCCCGTCCGCTTCCACGGAAGGCTCCTGAATCAGTTCAGCCCCCAGCTGGGTAACCTCCTTCAGCTTGCCCTGGAGGTTGGAGGTATTGGTAAAGGTATTGCCCAAATAGGAAAAACGGATGGGAAGTGTTTCATCCCTAAAATATTTGGCGGCACACCTTGCCATGGATGGAGTGAAATCAGGCCGGAGGACAAGAGTATTGCCCTCTTTATCGAAAAACTTATACAGCTCTCTGGAAGGTGTGGTGCCGATTTCCCGGCTGAATACGTCAAAAAATTCAAAAGTAGGAGTCTGGATATCCTGATAACCAAAAAAACGCAGAGATTGATGCAGTTTTTCTTCCACCATAAGCTTTCTTAAATATTCCTCGCCATAAATGTCGCGGACACCTTCCGGGGTATGTACTAATGGTTTACTCATTGCCGCTTCTCTCCTTTTATTCTTTACTATATTTCATCTGTCTATTTTACTTTACCAGTTTAACGTGATAATCAATTACCATATTAGCAAAGCAAACTATCAATACTATACTAAACCTGTCTCAGGCTGTCAAGTATTTCCGCCCACTTTTCATCGGATAAAACAGTCCCTGTCATATCCCTGCCGTTGAGCTGCCACTCTGCCAGGAAATCCCCTTCATAACGCAGCTTAAGGGAGAAAAAGGGCACCTTTTCATCCAGGAGCCGGAAAAAAAGCAAATCACCGGTCCATAGGTTTAACCCGGGAATATCCGATTTAAGAACCCATTCCAGACAGCCTTCATTACAATCGATTAATTCCCCTTCAAAACCGTCTGCAGTAAACAGGCACATATATTCCGTTCCCCATTTATCGGAAACAAAGGTGACCAATCCGCGGAATTGCCAGGAGGTAAGGCGCAGGCCGGTTTCCTCCATGGCCTCACGGAGAAGGCAGTCCTCCGGGCTTTCCCCTTCCTCGGCATGACCGCCGATCCCCACCCATTTATCTTCATTGAGATCATTTTTCTTTTTCACGCGGTGGAGCATCAGGTATTTGCCGTCTTGTTCGATATAGCAAAGTGTTGTTACCGGAATTCTCATATTATTCTTCCCTTTCTTCCAAATCTTTCTGCAGCATATCCAGGTAAGGGACCAATACCCCCTGCTTTTTGGGAAGGAAATATTCCGGATTCAGTTCCTCGCGCCGGAAGCTTTTCCTCCCCCCTTCCTTCGCCCGATCCCAAAAATAAAGCAGATGGACATAGGGAAGGTAATAAAATTCATTTCGATGGGAAAAAAAGATAAGGAAAAAAGCGATTCCCCCCTGCTTTTCAAAGCTGTGCATAAACGTCACCTGATGCTCATGGATATTGGCAAGGGCAAAGGTGTCGGCCGCACATTCTTTGGCATCAAAGCAGACGGGCAGGCCCTGGACCACGCCGATATAGTCAACCGTACTTTTCTGGTCAAAATAGGCCAGTGTAATATGCCGCTCATCCTTATCTATTTTAATGGGAGTAATCGGGGTGGGGATTTTTTGTATAAGCGCCAGCCCGTTTTCCTGATATTTTTCGTTGGTGCGGTTTATCAAATCCTCCAGAGTGGACCCTCTCAGTCCTCTTGAATTCCAAGTTGCCATGTTTCCCTCCGCATTTCCTTAGTATCCTGCTTTTTTCAGCCGCAAAAAGGCTTCCGGCTCCGGTGCGGTAAACGATCTGCCGCTCAGTCCGGCAAAACAGCCGTCCATTTCCGGAAATTCTATCCGGTACGCATGCAGCATCTGGGAACGGATCCCCTGTTTGCGGAAGCGGTCGTTTATCTGTTTATCCCCATATTTGCCGTCCCCGATCAGCGGATGTCCCAGCGCTGCCATATGTGCGCGTATCTGATGGGATTTCCCGGTAAACAGCTCCACCTCCAGATAGGTATAACCTTTGTAACAGGCCAGCGGGTGACAGCCGGTTATGATATGGAAAGCCTTGCTGCTGTCGGCAGGTGCTGCGGGAAGAATCTTCACCTGATTGTTTTTTTCGTCCTTGCTCAGCCATGCATCCGTAATCCCGTCCAGCTCCACCCTTCCCGCAGCAAAGAGCCTGTAATATTTATGGACGGTCCTTTCCCGCAGAAGCTCGCTCATTTTCTGGCTTCCCGCCAGGGTTTTTCCGCAGATTACCAGCCCGCTGGTATTACGGTCCAGACGGTTGCAGACGGAAGGACGGAAGGTACGCAGGCCTTCCTGCGTTATCTGTCCCTGCCGGAGCAGATAGTCAATCAGCCATTCGTTCAGCGAATAATCCTCCGGAACTGCCTTTTGGGTTAACAGCCCGGCCGGTTTATCCAGCAGCAGAATATGCTCATTCTCATAAATAACCGGCACTTGCGGAAGCGTTTTTGTCCCTTTTTTTTCAGAGGTTCCGGTAAAAGCCCCCGTTTTGCGTTCCTGCCCGCCAGCAGGTATCGGGCCGCGGAATTTATCCAGCGTTTCATCGGAAAGGAAAAAACATACCCGGTCCCCGTTCTCCAGCTTTTCGCTGCCGTCCGCCTTTGCTCCGTTCAGGGTAATATTTTTTTTGCGGAGCATTTTATAAAGGAAGCCGCTGCCGGCTTCCTTTAAATATTTCCGGAGAAACTTGTCCAGCCGCTGTCCGGCTTCATTGGTTCCTATCGTTAACTCTTTCATGGGGCCTCCTTAAATGGATATGGCCTTTACCAAAGACAGGACAGCCTCCGCCTGGGTGTCCTCACAGGACAGATCCCGGAGCTGATCCAGCCGGTTCAGGTACTTGGGGAGATCCTGGAAAATTTTTATGTTCACATCCTTGATATTATTCTGGGAACACATGCTATGCAGATGCTTTTCACAGGCGGCCGTTTTCCATTTCGGGTTAACAGCGATACCCATCAGATTATTTCCCTTAAACACAAGATGAGGAATTTCAAATGTCGCTTCATAGCTGGTGAGGACACTGTCATAAAGGCAGGGCAGCCCTCCGGTATGAGACTCTATTTTCCGGTGAAGCTCCTCACTGCAGCCCTTTGCCCTGAAAAACATAATCATATTCACCGCACATTTGCTTGCGGGAAGGCAGCCTAATACGGCCACAATGGTGAGAAGGTTTTTATTGGTTCCGGTAGTCCAGTAACCACCGAGATAGATGGCAAGGGAAAGAAGAAAAAGGGATACTGTTTTGATGATTTCTATCTTCCTCTGACTTTTGATATAGCCGTACTGACCTTTTTTTATTCGATGCATGACAGGCAATTCCTCCGTTATTTTCTAATTCCCGTGGGTTTTTTTACCCTTGTAACAGTTTAACACATTATGTAAGAGAAATCCAGAAGTGCCTGTTCCGGATCTTTTTCCCCTGATAGTCGGATATGGTATCCCGGTCAAATACACCGCCACATTTCAGGATGGTTTTTAAAGAGGCTGTATTGTCGGCATCACAGTCCAGCATAACGCGTTCCAGGCCAAGGGAACGGGCGAATGCAAGTACTTTGGACAGCATCCAGGAGGCATAACCATTTCCCCTCTCACCCGGGGCCTTCCTGTTGCGTATTCCCTTTTTCCAGGAACTCCCGGCGGTAATCCATAATCTCACTCTCCCAGCGGCGGTAATCCGGCGTATCCGGCAATATGCTTAATAACGGCTGCAGCAGTATAAGTTCCTTTTCCATATTACCCTTCCCTTTCCTGGCTATATCTTTCATATCCGATTAATGTCATATGCAACGTACGCTCTTCTGCGGACAGCGTATTGCGAAATCCCAGCTTTTCATAAAAATGACAGTTCCTTTTTTCTTCCTTGATCGTGATGAGCCTCCAGCAAAGCACATCCGGATACATGTCAAACAGCTGCTTCATAACACAGGTGGCAATGCCCTTATTCTGTTCTTTCGGCAGAATAAAGAGGGGGGATATCAGGTTCGCGTCTCTTTTATGTACCAGTCTCACCCCACCCGCCATCCGGCCTTCATAAGAGATCAGCCAGTAATCGGTTTCTTCCTGGGCGAGCTGGCAGACCACCTTATCTACCGGATCCAGGGCCGGGTTGCTATCCGTATCCCGGTAGATTTCGTAAAGCGGCATAAACGCCTCCTTTTTCAGCTGATGAATCAGCTGTGCATCATTTTTCTGTGCCAGTATTAATTGAACCGGCTTTTGTTTTGCAGCTACCATAATTCTCCTCCTTCCGGGATAAACAATGAATGGCACACGGGAAGCAAGAAAAGTCTGCTCCGCACGTACTTTCCAGAAAATAAAAACCGCACCCGACATGGATATGTCTGATGCGGAAAAAAAGCAAAGGAAGTATGGATAAACAGATATCAGCTCCTTACATTTCTGCACAGACATATAAGACCTACCGGCTTGTATGCGGTGCATGAAAGGGGCTTTCATAAAAGAAAGGATTCCTTCATACGGCTACAAGCGAATACGTCTTCCGTAAAAATAGCTATGCACATATGCACGGATATTACATCCGCCGGTCTGTAAGCAGCAACTCATGTTTTCCCTCTTGTCAGTTCCGGATGCGTCCGGAAAACTTTTTCTCATACTACCACGTTAACGTATGCCTGTCAAGAAAATCCACTATTTCGGGAGCAGATAAAAAAGATTGGCACCACCCGCCCCAGCTTCCCTGCGCGTCCTGCTGACCTGCAAGGTTCCTTACAGGGGACGCTTTCGCTCGGATAATCACGCAGCGGTACTAAGGCTGCAAAGTACGCAGCCTAAGGACCGGCGTGCTTATAACGCCCCTTACAGGAATCCTTGCAGGTCAGCAGGACGCGAGGGAAGCTGGGGCGGGTGGTGCCAATCTTTTTTATCTGTTCCCCACTATTTCATTTTCTGCGCAATTTCCAGCAGCAGGCTGTGCGGAAGCGTTTTGGCAAGAAGGCGGAAGCCCTTCATCAGAGGGCTGTATACGGACATGGCACGGTTCCTGGCTGAGGCGGTCAGTGCCGCGCGCACCACATCCTCCGGTCCCACACAGCTGAACTTTTTGACGGCCAGCGTGGCAGCATACTTTTCCGCCCGGTCAAAGAACTCGGTTCTGACAGGCCCGGGACAGACTGCGGTCACATAAATGCCCTTCTCCCGGAGTTCTTCCCGCAGGGCCCGGGACAGGCTGAGTACATAAGACTTCGTTGCGGCGTAGACGGCAAACCCCGGCTGCGGAAGGAAAGCAGCACTGCTGGCCATCATGATCAGACGGCTGTTTTTCTTCATGTAGGGAATGCAGGCACAGGTCATATCCGTCAGTGCCCGGCAGTTCACATCCACCATTCCCAGCCGCTCCTGCCGTTCCATCTCAGTAAACCTGCCCATAATCCCATAGCCGGAGCTGTTGATCAGCATCCGGATCACTGGCCGTTCTTCTTTCAGCAGCTTCCGGAACTTTTCCATATCCTCTTCACAGGTAAGATCCGCAGGAATCACTTTTGCCATATGATCCAATTGGGCTGCCAGCTCCTCCAGGCGGTCCTTCCTTCTGGCAACCAGCCAGAATTCATCCACGGTATAAAGCCCCGCGTCCAGCTGCAGGGCAAATTCCTTCCCCATACCGGAGGATGCTCCGGTAATAATAACAATATTCATATACTTCTCCTCTCCTATTTTTCCAAAAGGTATCCGCGCAGGGATACATGGGTATATTGTTTGGTTACAAGATCATAATCAAAGGAAAGATACTCCAGGCACAGTTTCATATCTGCGTTAATACGAATTTCCCGGTTCGCCCGGAAATACGCACCGCTTTCGTCCTCATTTTTTTCTTTATCCAGGAAGCCGTCCAGATACTCTTTCAGATTAAACGTTATGCTTTTACCGTCTCCGTAGGAAAAAGGATATTCCGTCAATAAAGCCGTATCGGTTCCGCTTCTGCGGGAATCCTGGACCGGATAGCAATACCGGTAACCGGAAATATCCAGAACCGTAAAATATTCCGTATGATAAACGTCATAGGTTTCATGATAATCGGGATAGTCTTCCCCTTTTACAGCCTGCAGCTTTTCCTCTTCTTCTGCTGTAAGTCCCGCCAGATAGGAACTTCCGGGCATATCCTCCTTAAGGTACCAGTAGGCTCCCGCCGCTTTGTCGCGTTCCCGTTGTGATAGCAGGGTAGGATCCTCCGCTTTCATGACCTTCTGGATGGCTCCCTTCTGATCCAGGAAAGAGATGCGGTACATATTGACGCCCGGCATACAGCAGGCAGTAAAAACGAAGCCGGCAGCTACGAGAAAAAGCCAGCCCACAGCCTGCCTTCGGAAATAATAGAGAGTGATGTAAAGTATTTCAAAAACCAGCAGCATGACACAGATATACCGCATGGGTGTGATCCCGTTTTCGTAAATGCGGATGCCGATGGAATATGCCTGCAGCAGAATAAGGGGGGAAAACAGATAAGGCAGTATCCGGCTGATTTTCAAAAGGGGATTGCGCTGCGTATAAAAGGAATTCATCGTCCATATGGGAAGGCCTGCCAAAAACAATCCCGACAGGATACGGAATACCGCATTGGAGGGCATATCCCGGAACAATACTATTTTCAGGATATACACATAGATAATGACAAATGCGCTGACTACCAGTCCCGTCAGCACATATTTTATCAACGCTTCCGTAAAACGGCCGTCTTCCCCTTTCCCGGGCAGTATCCCACGCAGAAGGGAGGATACATAGAAAATACCAAACAGAAGCACTTGGGCCTGGATATATATTTCAAAGTCCGCTTCAAAGAGTTCCACAAAAATTCCGAGAACCATACTGACGCCCACAATAAGGACAAAATACATGATACTGATCCGGACAGCCCAGGCAAAAAAACGGACAAAATACGCTTCCAGGGAAAAACGGGTCTTACGGAAACAGAAATAAAACGCGAGAATAAACAGCACGAGTTCGTAGCAGGCAATATACCGTGGAAGGACAGACTGTACACTATCATAATCCCATCCGAAAACCATGGTGCCGTACTTCAGCGAAAGCAGCCATGTAAAAAGGACTGCCGGAAGGATAAACACGATATACAGGGAAAAACGCAGCCACGGCTTTCCGTTTTTTTGGTACAGGGCTTCTGCAAAAAAGCTTCCCGTACCATAAAAAATCAGGAAATACATAAGCTTTTCCCCAACATCCATGACAACGGAATCGGAACAACTGACCAATATCGTGCACAACAGTGTAAACAGCCAAATGCTTCCCTGCGTAACCGGAAAATAAAGAAACGTATTTTTCATTCCTTTCCCAATAAAGGCAAGTTTATCCTTCAGCAGCTTCATGTACTTAGCGCTCCCTGTAACAGCTGTTTTTTCTTCCATAAGCACCTCCTATCCGCAACCCTTTCCCACACAAAAACCTTCCGCCAACATACACCTATTGTAGCATGCCGGCGGAAGGTTTCAACTGTTAATTTCAGAATTTATCCCGGATTTATGAGGGATGCAGCTTCTGACAGTGCTCACAGTAATAAATGGTACCTCCCAGATAATTCCCCTTACGAAGCTCATAACCGCAGCGGGGACAGGGGGACCAGAGCGTATTTTTACTTAAAATGGTGACATAACCGCCCTTTCTGCCGAACAGATCCTTTTCCGTATCCCTTCCGCCCTTGTCCGCCATTTCCCGAAGAACTGATTTCACCGCATCATACATGCACCGGTATTCTTCTTCCCTGAGTTCTCCTATTTTACATTTGGGGTGTATCCCGCAGGTAAACAGAATATCCTGCAAAGTTCCGTTCCCCAGTCCCGGAATCCTCTGTTTGGTAGCCAGGAAGGCCTTTACGGACAGCTTATCGTCCTCTTCGCTCTTCAGTGATAAAAAGTAGGGATAATCAAAGGCTTCCGATAAGGGGGAAGGTTTTTCACAGGCCGCCAGATAATAAGGATTGTCGTTGGTTCCCTCCCGGTAGGCCCAGATCCCCCCATACATCTGGACGGTGCAGGTTATTGCCGTCTTATCATCAAATTCCACGTACAGCTGATGCTTGGCGGGAGCCTTTTTACAATCCTCATGATATTTGGGGGAAACGCCGTCCCCAAGCAGGATACGGCTGTCCTGCACCTCTATTTCCAGCATTCCGCCCACTCCACGGCATATCCCTATCTGTTTTCCGGCCAAAAGCTCATCGTAACCGTCCGGATTATCCGAATACCAGGTAAAGGAATGCGGGGAATGTCCTGCCTGGACAAAAGAAATGATTTTTCCCTGTATTGTCTCATTTAGTTGTTTTGCCAGTACATAGCTTTCCGGTATTTCAAGCATAGGTTTGTCCTCCCTTTTTCTGTCGTCACGGGTCTGTTCCGCAAATGCACGGATCTGTCTGAACGGTTACTTTTACATGATAGCATTTAAAAGCTGACAACAGTATGTCATATTTGTTCTGCAGCTTCCCGGAGGATACAATGTATCTTTTCTCTCAGCCACGCTGGTTCAAGGACCCTGATATACGGACAGTAGGACAAAATCACTCCGTATACCCAGTCATCAATACTGTAAGCTGTCCTTATGAGAAAATTCCCGTTTTCCCCGCAGGAAATTTCTTCTTCCCCAAAGCTGTCATAAATCCGGTATGCCTGAGAGCCGTCCACTTCCAGAACCACAGGGGTCAATTCTGCGGCAGCGGACGTTTTATCCTCTTCGTTACCGGCTGCGGCGGTATCCTCTTCCCCGCAGGGGAAACTGCGGGCTGTAAAAGTCTCGTCCAGGATTTGAGGACGTTTGATACGAAGTACCTTGAAGGTACGCAGCGCCTGCCGGTTCCTGCACCAAGCGCGCAGATACCAGTTATGGCTTTTAAACCACAGCTGGACAGGCTCCGCGGTGCGGCGCTCCATTTTCCCGTCACTGCCATAATAATCAAAGGTAATGACATGGCACTGCAGGATGGCATGCTTTAACAGGGAGAACAAGGCTTCCTGTTCTCCGCTCCAATCGGAAAAATCAATGGACACCCAACTGCTGCCCGGAGTCTGGAAAAAATCCCCAAGCTTGCGCAAAAGCTCAGGGCTGTCGGAAGGATCGGCCTCTCTAAGCCCCTCCAGCGCAGCGAGGATTTGTGACTTTTCTTCATTATTGAGGAACATCTTATCGATAACGCAGTGATCCATCAGGGATATGCCTCCGCTTCTTCCCTGGCTGGCATAAACCGGGACACCTGCCATACTGAGCATATCCACATCTCTGTAAATGGTACGCACCGATACCTCATATCGTTCCGCCAGCTCCTTTGCCGGTATTTTATCACGCTGCATCAGCTGGTAGCAGATCCCAAACAGTCGGTTAACCATGTTTTCCCTCTATATAACTGTTCCGTATCTTCACAGTTACTTCTCTATTTCTTCTTGTGTACGTTGCGGATTGTCTTTTTTTTCGTTGGTTTCGCTTCCGCTTTCCCCTTTGTCCTGCCGGTACCCTTCCCTGCTCCGACAGCGGCGCCGACCCGGTTATATGGCACACTTTTGGGACGGATCAGGCATTTTTTATCAAATCCGATCAAATCCGTTCTTCCCGCCCTGGTCAGGGCCTCGTATACCAAATCGTAATTCCTGGGATTCCGGTATTGGATCAGTGCCCGCTGCATGGCCTTTTCGTGAGGGTTTTTGCAGATATATACCGGCCGGCCGTCTCTCGGATCGATTTCCGTATAATACATCACCGTGGATATGGTGGAGGGGGTAGGGTAAAAATCCTGCACCTGTTCCGGCATATACCTCAAATCCCGGAGATATTCCGCCAGTTCCACCGCTTCTTTGAGTGTGGAACCCGGATGAGAGGACATCAGGTAAGGGACGAGGAACTGGTTTTTCCCCAGTTCTTCATTCAGCTTTTTATATTTTTTACGGAATTTCTCATACACGGCGTTTTCCGGTTTGCCCATACGGGTCAGGACCGCATCGGAAATATGCTCCGGGGCAACCTTCAGCTGCCCGCTGATATGGTAGTTTACCAGCTCCCGGAAAAAGGTGTCGTCCTTATCCGCCAGCAGATAATCAAAGCGTATGCCGGAACGGATAAAGACCTTTTTCACACCGGGAAGGGTACGCAGGCTTCGCAGCAGCTCCAGGTAATCCTGATGATCCGCTTTCAGGTTAGGACAGGGCTTCGGGAAAAGGCACTGCCGCATCTTGCATACGCCTTGGGTCAGCTGCTTATCACAGGAAGGCGCCCTGAAATTGGCTGTGGGTCCTCCCACATCATGAATATAGCCTTTGAATTCCGGATCCTTACGGATCAGTTCCGCTTCCTCCAGAATGGATTCATGGCTCCGTACCTGTACGGTACGTCCCTGGTGAAAAGTCAATGCACAGAAGTTACAGCCGCCGAAGCATCCCCGGTTGCTGATCAGGGAAAACTTGATTTCACTGATTGCAGGGACGCCGCCTTTTTCCTCGTAGGAGGGATGGTAGGTCCTCCTATACGGAAGGGCGTAAACGGCATCCATCTCTTCCATGGTAAGAGGTGCCTGGGGCGGGTTCTGCACCACATACTGCCCTCCCGGATACCCTTCCGCAAGGGCTTTTCCGTTAAAGGGATCGGTATTGGAATACTGCACCATAAAGCTTTCCGCATATTTTTTCTTATCTGCCTTCATCTCTTCGTAGGAAGGCAGAATATGATAATCATAAAGGCCGGATATATCTTTCGTTTTATAAACCGTCCCGGGGATAAAGGTGAGATCCTTTACTGCGATTCCGCTGTTTAAGGCATCTGCTATCTCCACAATGGATTTTTCCCCCATGCCGTAGGAAATCAAGTCGGCCTGGCTGTCCAGAAGAATAGAACGTTTGAAGGAATCGCTCCAATAGTCATAATGGGCCAGACGCCGCAGGCTGGCCTCAATCCCCCCGATAATAACCGGGACTGTACGGTATACCCGGCGGATCAGGTTACAGTAAACCACGGTGGCGTGATCCGGGCGTTTCCCCGCTTCTCCTCCCGGTGTATAGGCATCTGAGGGACGGCGTTTCCGGGATACGAAATAGTGATTAACCATGGAATCCATATTTCCGGCGGAAACCAGGAAACCCAGCCTGGGGCAGCCAAACACACGGATGCTGTCCTCCTCCTTCCAATCCGGCTGTGACAGAATGCATACGCTGTAGCCGTGTGCCTCCAGAATACGGGTAATGATGGCATGTCCGAAGGATGGATGATCTACATAGGCGTCTCCTGTCACATACACAAAATCCGGCTGGGTAATCCCCCGGGCTTCCATCTCTTCTCTTGTTACCGGTAAAAATCCGTTGGCTGTCATTTCTATTGTAATCCTCCTGTCTGCATATCCTGCAGGATTTCTGAATAATCCCTGATATAGTAATCAGCAAGTGCTTTTTTCTCTTCCTTTTGGTTCAGGGAATACGCGTCTTCCACGGCACATACCTTCATCCCCGCCGCCTTTCCGGCCTGAATGCCGGGAACGATATCCTCAAAGACGAGACAGGACTTCGGAGCTGCCTGCAGTCGGTCCGCCACCGCAAGATAAATATCCGGGGCCGGTTTCCCCCGCCCCACATCGCAGCTGGTCATAATACAACCAAAATCCTGTTCCAGCCCATGAACCCGGGCTACGCTGGTCACCAGCTCCCGGGAATTGCTCGTTGCGATCCCCATTTTTATCCCGTGCCGCCGGCACCAGGCGAGATATTCCCGCGCGCCGTCCTTAAGAGACACCTGGTTCCTGTATTTATCCCAGGCCATCCGGTTCCAGGTCTCTTTGATCTGTTCCAGGGAATCCGGAAGTCCGAAGCGTTCCTTAAAATACACCGCCGTTTCCGAAAAACTCATTCCTTCAATTTCACGCTGCAGCTCCCGGGGCGGTTCCAGGCCGAACTGCCCCAGATATTCGATATCTATATCCTTCCAAATCCACATGGAGTCCACAAGGGAACCGTCCAGATCAAAGATTACCGCTTCCATTCCATCCATCATCATAGCCTGCTTTCCCCCTCCTTCAGCAGCTTCTCCAGTTCCTCCTCCGTGAGGGGGCGGAAGGCTCCCCTGGGCAGCGTTTCATCCAGCTGCAAAGCACCCATGCTGAGGCGCTTTAAATATACCACATTCCTTCCCACCGCCTGCATCATCCGTTTTACCTGATGGAATTTTCCTTCCGTAATCGTAAGAAGCCAGGCCGATTCCGCCTCCGCACAGCAAAAACCGCCCTTCTCCGCCTCCGTCAGCACGGCGGGACGGGTTTTCCCATGCTTTTCCCCGATATCCACCCCCTGCCTTAAGCATTCCTGCCGGCCTGCTGACAGGCTGCCGTCAATCTCCACATAATAGGTCTTAGGGACGTGCATGGATGGGGACAGCAGCCGGTGGGACAGTTCGCCGTCGTCCGTTATAAGAAGCAGTCCTTCCGTATCCTTGTCCAGCCGCCCTACCGGAAACAGTTCCCTGTCAAGCAGCGGATTTCCGGGTTCCTTCATCAAATCCAGTACCGTTTTATCATGGCTGTCCCTGGTGGCGCTGACATAGCCGGCGGGCTTATGCAGCATGAAATAGGCATATTTCTGATAAGACACCCTCTTTCCGTTTACACAGACTGTATCGGCCTTTTCATTTATCTTTTGTTCCGGGCTTTTCACCGTCGTACCATTCACCGTCACAAGCCCTTTTCTGATAAATACCTTTACCTGGCTCCTTGTCCCGGTTTTCATTTCACATAAAAATTTATCCAAACGAAGCATTCTGTTTTCCTTCCAACGTTCCCGTACAGACAGTATTCTGACGAAAAATCCATTCCGCAGTCATTCCGCGCCTCCGAAGAACATAGCATTTACTAATGAGAAGCAAGCGTATTCATGTCAAGTATACATGATCCCCCGAATTCTTACAAGGTTACCAGTTATAACAGTTGCCAAAGGAGGCTGCCTGATGCACGATTATAAGCCAAATCCGCACTCTTCGAGAAAGAAAGAAGCACGAATAAAATACCTGAAAAAAGTACTTTTCCTCTGCCTGTTTGCCTTCCTTACCACAGCGATGCTTCTGGAAAATGAAAAAGCGCTGGTCCTTTCCCTGACAGGCCTGAACCTGTGGTTTCAGAAAATGATTCCAACGCTTCTCCCTTTTATGATACTCTCCGGTATCCTTATCCGTATGAATCTGTCCGACAGCTTTGCCCGCTTATTTTCACCGCTGTTAAAACCCTTATTCCGCCTGTCCGATTCCTGCATTTATGTGCTGGTTATCGGCTTCCTGTGCGGATTTCCCATGGGTGCACGCGTAACGGCGGAAAGCTATCAGCGAGGCAAAATCTCCCGCAGGGAGGCCGAACTGCTGCTGGCCTTCTGCAACAACATCGGTCCGATTTATTTTACAGGCTTTGTTTTCCTCTTGTTTCCGGTAGACCATCCATGGGCTTTCCTGGCAGGCATGTATTTGCTGCCTCTGCTCTATGGCCTATTCCTCCGGTATACCTCCTACCGGGATATTCCGAAGCCGTCCCTGGCAGGGAACCGGCTGAAAGAAACCATACAGGCCTCCGGCAGGCTGAACAGCCTTCACGCGGCCCAGACGCCTTCGCCGGCAGTAATTCCTCCTTCACCGGGACGGAAAAAACGGCCGGGTGATCCTTCCCTGTTTGAAGAAATGCAGGATTCCATTGTATCCTCCCTGTGCGCAATCGCATCCCTGGGCGGATATATGATTCTTTTTAATCTGCTGAATCTGATTCCTGAAATCCTGCTTCCTTCAAAAATGACCGCCGTACAGGATATCATCGGCTGTTTACTGGAAATCACCAGCGGCCTGTCGCGTCTGCCTCATTCCATGGCCTTTTGGGGATATGTCATTCTTCCTTTTGGCGGTCTTTCCTGTATCGCACAGACCTACAGCATGATACGGGAAACCGATCTTTCCCTGCGCTGTTATGTGGGCCATAAGGCCGTGCAAACCGCTCTGGCATTCGTATATTATACGTTTCTTTACGCCTTTTAGATAGAATCTATCTGGCGGCAAATACGCCGGGAACGGCGAAATTGCTGTCCGTATGGTAATCATAGCCGTTATAGGCCCGGCACATGATGACCGGCTGGCTCCCTCCGGGCACCGTAATGGAAAACTGTATCGTATTTCCTCCTGTCCACGGAGTCAGTACCGACCAGGTCGCACCGCCGTCAATACTATAACTGTAGTACAGCATACCGGACTGGGGATCCGAAGCGCTCAGGGAAATATCCACTTTCCCGGTATTCAGATCGGCACTGGTAACTGTCATGGCCACATTTTCCGGAGGCGTGGAATCCGGTACGGAAATGCCGCCTGCCGGCGCAGCAACCAATTCATACGGATAATTGCTGAAGTCCAGTCCGAGAGCGGGGGATTTCAGCCGAAAATACTTGGCAACCGCCATGGCGTCACTGACTCCGAAAGCGGCCAGTTTCTGGGGAGAATTGGCCTGGGGGCTGTCTATGGGATGATCCATATAGCAATGCTCAATAATAACACAGGGTACATCCAGGGCACGGGAAGCCCTGATAACGCCATAATAATCCGTACCGCGGCTGTTCAGCCTTGTTTTAATCCCTTTATTGAAAAGACCGTACTGTGTCATTTCCGCCAGCTGCAGTTTACCAAAGGTCTGTCCTGCAGAATAGTATTTACCGAAAGCCGAGGTCCAGACCTCTGTTCCGTACAGATTATGTTCTGCGGACATATTAAAATGGAGGGAAAACAGAAAATCCGCACCATACGACCTGGCTATCTGCGCCCTTTGCTCCAGGGACAGTTCCTGATCCGTCGTACGTGTCAGATATACCTCCACACCTTCAAACTGTTCCAGTGTCTGCTTCATAGCCTGAGCCACCTGAAGCGTCAGGTTTTTTTCCACATAATGGGGAAGCACCTCTCCTCCCCTGTTTTCTTCACCGCCATGTCCGGGATCGATAACCACGACTACCGGTTCCTTCGCATCCGCCTGTACTCCGGGCAGCAGCGCCAGCATACACACCGCCAGGAAACATGTTATTATTGCCGTCTTTTTCTTCACTTTCCATACCTGCCTTTATCTTCTTTCGTATAGCTATACTCCCGCAGGAATATCAGCTTTTTTATCATACCATAAAAAATGCGCATCTTCCAGATGGAAAACAATGGATGTCCCGCTCCCGGACAGCAAAAAACGCCTTCCAAAAGAAGGCGTCCATTTAACTTGCTTCCCGCAGGAACAAAAGGAATCATGAGGACTACAGGATATCCAGATTCAGATCACTTCCATCCCCTCCGGAAACATCCATCCCTCCAAGGTTAGGAAGAGAGGAGGTGTCGTCCTCCTCGTCCGGACGAAGCTCCATCCGGTTGGACTGCACAACCCCCAAACAATTATTCAGATCGTTGATAAGCTGCCCGTAATGCTCGCCGGCAATATCGATACCATGACCGATGATGCTTTCCAGATTAGCAAGGATATCATCCGTATATTGGATAGCGGATGCCTTGACACTGTTCGCCTCCACCGTGGCGCTGTCCAGAATCTCCTGCGCCTGCTGGGTGGCAAGAGAAACCACTTCATTTGCCTGGGCATAAGCCTGCTGCATGATCTCATGCTCGTTAATCAGTTCACTGGTATGTACGGTAGCCTCGTTGATCAGGGCTTCCGCTTTTTCCCGGGCGTCATTCAGAATAGCTTCCTTATTATTAATAATTTTCTGATAGCGTTTGATTTCATCGGGGGTTTTCATCCGAAGTTCCCGAAGCAGCTCTTCCAGCTCTTCCTTATTCACAATGATTTTGCTGTTAGAAAGGGGCTGGTATTTACAGCTGTCGATATATTCTTCAATTTCGTCAATTAGTTGTTCGATTCTGCTGCTCATCCTTTTCTCCTTCACAAGCAATACGCCGGTACAAAGACTTATTGCTTATACTCATGTCCATATTTTTCATATACAAGCCTTGCCACAAACTCCGGTACACACTGAGAAATATCTCCATGAAATTCCGCAATCTCCTTTACACTGGAGGAACTTAAATAGGCATATTCCAGACTGGTCGTAAGGAATATCGTGTCCAGCCCGCCATTGGAAAGCTTGCGGTTTGTCTGGGCTATCTGCAATTCATATTCGAAATCCGTAATGGCACGCAGCCCCCGGATAACGACATGCACGTCCTTTTCCCTGGCATAATTGATCAATAATCCCGAAAAAGAGTCCACCTTGACATTGGGCATCTCTTTTGTGGCTTCTTCTAGTATTCTAACACGTTCTTCCACAGAAAACAACGGAGTCTTCTGGGTATTGTTCAACACACTGACTGTTAATTCGTCAAAGATCGACGCCGCCCGACGGATGACATCGAGGTGTCCGAAGGTAACCGGATCGAAACTACCGGGATAAATCGCTGCTTTCATAATCTTACTCCGCCTTCTGTCTTTTTATAAAAACATGCTTATTCGTCTTGTATTTTTTTTCTCTTACCACTTCAAAACCATATTCTGCCGTAAAGGAAAAATCCTTATGCAGCTCTGCTTCAATAATAATAAGCGTATCCTCCGTCACATAGGAAGCGTGTCCCAGGGCGGAAAGGACAGGCTCCTCCAGTCCGGCCTGATAAGGGGGATCCATAAAAATCACATCCACCTCTTTCTCATGAATACTTCCCAACGCGGATACCACATCCTGTTTCAGAAGGACTGACCGGTCCGTAAATTTGGTAAAGTTCAGATTATCCTGGATACACTTCGCCGCTTTCGCCGCATTTTCCACAAAATAGGCCCTTTTCGCGCCGCGGCTGACAGCTTCTATACCAATGGAACCGCTGCCGCTGCATAAATCCACAAAGATACTGCCGGGTATGTCCCCCTGCAGAATATTAAACAACGTCTCTTTTATCCGGTCAGTGGTAGGCCTGGTATCCTGCCCCTCCGGGGATTTTAACGGAAGGCTTCGCGCCTCGCCTGCAATCACTCTCATATTATCTCCTGACTGTATCTGATTTTCCGGTACCGCCGCGGACTGCCGAAGCCATACGGATTCTGTTGCGCATTAGGATAACCCGCACAGCGGGACATCCGTTGTTTCACATTATAATTGCTTGTGAAAAAAAAGGCAATGCCATATCAAAGATTTTATAATCTTATCCAGGGAATCAGGCCCGTACTTTTATTCCTTTCCCGTCTCTTTTTGCCGCCTTGATCTGGTTCAGAACAAGCTCCCTGCTCTTATAGGGGACAGATGCTTCATCGGAAAGACGGGTGTAATAAACCGCTTCTATGGTATCGCCCTCACTCAGGCGCATTCCGCGTACGCCGATCGCTCCTTTTTTCTTTTCCGGGATCTCATCCACGGAAAAACGCAGGAAATAACCGGCTTTGGATTGCAGGATTATATTTTTCTGCTCCTTCATAACCACGACGCTTACCACAGAATCGCCTTCCTGCAGCTTCGTGGCGGCCACCGTCCGTTTGGCCACATCAAATTCTCCGCCGTCCACGATCTTCACCATACCCATCCGTGTGGCAAAGATCACCCGGTACAAATTCAGTTCAGACTGCGCAGAGACCAGAAGAAGCTCCTCCTGTGAGGAATTGAAATTGCTCACATTATCCACCGGAATCCCTTTGTCACGGAACTTTCCGAAAGGCAGGTCCTGTACCTTCACGGTATAAAGCTGGCCCATGTTAGTAAACATACAGATTCTTCCCGTATTTTTGCATGGGAATACAAATTTATTTTCCGAATCCGCCGCTTCTTTATTCCTTTCATAAGCGGAAAGATCGATGGTTTTCGCATACCCGAAACGGTCCATGAGGAAAATCACATCCATTTCTTCGAGCCGTTTTTCTTCATAGACAGCCTCTTTGCAGTTATCAATCACAGTCCTGCGTTTGCGGCCGAATTTTTTCTTGATGGCGTCCAGTTCGTTCATGATAACCTGGGCCATGGAATCCTTTCTGGCAAGGATATCTTCATACCGGTAAATATTTGCCACCGTCTCTTCATGTTCTTTTATAAGCGCTTCCAGCTCCAGTCCGATCAGCTTGTACAGACGCATTTCCAGAATCGCATTCGCCTGGTTTTCCGAAAATTTAAGCTGCTGGGCCATGATTCCGGATTCCCTGGATTTAAACCGGATCCCTTCCGTCTTTCCTTCCACCAGACAGGCCTTTGCCATAGCCCGGTCCTTGGATCCGCGGAGGATTTCTATGATTAAATCAATGACATTGCAGGCTTTGATCAGGCCTTCCTGGATTTCCCTCTTTGCGCTTTCCTTGGCAAGCAGGTTCTCATATTTCCGGGTTGTGGTTTCATACTGGAAATCCACGCTGGCTTTTATGATTTCTTTAAGCCCCATTGTTTCCGGCCTGCCGTTTGAAATAGCAAGCATATTCACTCCGAAGGTATCTTCCAGCCTGGTTTTCTTGTAGAGCATATTGATAAAGTTGTCCACATCCGCATCCTTGCGAAGTTCAATGACAATACGGATGCCCTCCTTGGAAGACTGATTGGAAATATCGCTGATATCCTGGGTCTTTTTCGTTTCTGCAAGAGCTGCCACATCAGAAAGGAATTTGCCGATATAGGATCCGATCATCGTATACGGGATCTGGGAAATGACTATATTTATTTTACCGCCCTTCCCCTTTTCCACATCCACCTTGCCCCGGATTTTGATTTTCCCGGCTCCCGTTTCATAAATGGACAGCAGATCGTCCTTGTTGGTAACGATTCCGCCGGTAGGAAAATCCGGCCCCTGGATATAACGCATCAGTTCCCTGGCAGTTATGTTTTCATTATTCATATAGGCCTTGGTGGCATCTATAACCTCAATCAGGTTGTGGGGCGGCGTGCTTGTAGCCATACCTACCGCAATCCCCTCCGAACCGTTTACCAGCAGGTTGGGAAATTTGACAGGAAGGACGCTTGGTTCCTTCTCCGTTTCATCAAAGTTGGGTATAAAATCCACCACATCCTTGTCCAGATCCGCAAGAAACGCTTCCTGCGTCACCTGCTCCAGACGGGCTTCCGTATAACGCATGGCAGCGGCGCCGTCCCCTTCGATATTGCCGAAGTTGCCGTGCCCGTCAATCATGGGAAGGCCCTTTTTGAAATCCTGGGACATTACCACCAGTGCATCGTAGATGGAACTGTCTCCGTGGGGATGATATTTACCCATGGTATCTCCCACAATACGGGCGCTCTTTCGGTAAGGCCTGTCATAACGGATGCCCAGCTCATGCATATCATACAGGGTTCTGCGCTGTACCGGCTTCAGCCCGTCCCTGACATCGGGAAGGGCACGGGCTACGATAACGCTCATGGCATAATCGATAAAGGATTTCTGCATGACCTCAGAATACTCTGTTTTTATAATCTTCTCTTCCAATTTCTATTGCTTCCTTTCTAACGATTACAAACCTGTTTAAATATCAAGCTCCGCATCCGGGGCATATTCGTAAATAAAAGCTTTTCTGGGGGGAACATCCGTCCCCATCAGCATTTCCGTCACCTCGGAGGCCATTCTGGCATCTTCGATTTCCACCAGCTTGAGCATACGGGTTTCCGGATTTAGTGTTGTCTCCCACAGCTGCTGGGCATCCATCTCCCCGAGCCCTTTGTAGCGCTGCAGGGTAAAAGGCCCCTTATGCCGTTTCCGGTAACGTTCCAGCGCCTTATCATCATACAGGTATTCTTCATTTCCTTTGGAAGGCATGGCCTTATAAAGAGGCGGCATGGCGATATATACATGGCCTTCAAATATCAGTTCCGGCATAAAACGGTAAAAAAGCGTCAGAAGAAGGGTGGAAATATGGGCACCGTCCACATCCGCATCCGCCATGATAATGATCTTGTCATAACGCAGCCTGGTAATGTCAAAGTCATTTCCGTAGCCCTCCGAAAACCCGCAGCCAAACGCATTTATCATGGTTTTTATTTCCGCATTGGCAAGCACCTTGTCAATGCTGGCTTTTTCCACGTTCAGAATCTTTCCCCGGATAGGTAGAATCGCCTGATAAGAACGGTCTCTCGCCGTCTTAGCGCTGCCGCCGGCGGAATCCCCCTCCACGATAAAAATCTCACACCGGGACGCGTCCCTGGATTCACAGTTGGCAAGCTTTCCGTTGGAATCAAAGGAAAATTTCTGCTTGGTCAGCATGTTCGTTTTTGCCTTTTCTTCCGTTTTACGGATTTTGGCAGCCTTTTCCGCACAGCCGATAATATTTTTCAGGTTTTCCAGGTTACGGTCAAAATACCGGGTGATCTCTTCCCCTGTCACCTTGCTGACTACCTTGGAGGCGTCCTGGTTGTCCAGCTTTGTCTTGGTCTGTCCTTCAAAACGGGGATCCGGATGTTTGATGGAAACCACCGCCGTCATACCGTTGCGTACATCCGCCCCGGTAAAATTGGCATCTTTTTCCTTCAGGATATTCAGTTCCCGGGAGTAGGAATTGATAACGCTGGTGAACATGGTCTTGAAGCCCGTAAGATGGGTTCCGCCTTCCGCATTGTATATGTTATTGCAGAAGCCCAGCACATTCTCATGAAATTCATTGACATACTGCAGGGCCACCTCCACGGAGATCCCTTCGCTTTCCCCGGAAAAAAAGATAACATCGCTCACCGTTTCCTTGGATTTATTCAAATCCTTGATGAAGCCGACAATCCCGTCGGGCTCGTGATACTCTTTTGTTTCCGGCGTATCCTTTCTTTTATCTTCAAAAACAATGGTGAGCTGCGGGTTCAGATAAGCCGTTTCGTGAAGCCGGCTTTTCACCTCATCCTCTTTAAAACGGGTCTTTTCAAATATGGTATCATCCGGAAGGAAATTAACCCAGGTCCCGCTTTCCCTGCTTTTCCCAACAACAGGGAGAAGGCCGTTTTCCAGCTCCACGACAGGGATTCCCTGTTCATATCTGTCCTCATACACCAGTCCCCCGTTCCTGACCCGTACGGTCAGCCGGGTGGAAAGGGCATTTACCACAGAAGAGCCTACGCCATGCAGGCCGCCGCTCGTTTTATAAGCGGAGTTATCGAATTTTCCTCCTGCATGCAGGGTGGTAAATACAAGCCGTTCCGCACTCACTCCCTTTTCATGCATTCCCACTGGGATACCGCGGCCGTTATCATCCACCGTAGCGGAGCCGTCCGCTTCCAGAGTAACCCTGATCCGGTCACAATATCCTGCCAGATGCTCATCTACCGCGTTATCCACAATTTCATATATTAAGTGGTTCAGACCCTTGGTGGATACGCTTCCGATGTACATACCGGGTCTTTTCCTTACCGCTTCCAGCCCCTCCAGGACGGTTATGCTGGAAGCGTCATAATTGCTGTTATTTTTAGTCATGTAAACCTCGCATTCTGCCGTTTTACGGCATTATGAACTTTTAAAACCTGGTAACGGTCCAGTCCGTTACTGCCAAAAATGTGCAGACCTGACTGAATAGTTACAACCTATCATTTACGGATGCTGCGGCCTGCGGGCTATCCGGATGCTCAAGAAAAAAACAGGTCAGCCGCCTGTCCTCCCGGGATATTGTAGCACAAATGTTTGGGTAAGAAAAGGCAAAAAATACATGATATGGAACTTTCCATTCTGCGTAATTACTGTTCACCCGGCGGCCTAAACAGTGATCCTGGCTTTTCCATATCATGTATTTCGATTGCACGTAAGGAGGGATTATCCTGCTTTATTCCTGGTTTTTGGCAGTGCAGGTAACCGCCAGGGCGCCTGGCCCGATATGGCAGGCGACACTCAGAGACAGATGATCCACATAGCTTTCATTTCCGGGGAAGCTGTTTAACACTTCGTCCCGGAAGGCATATGCCGCCTCATCATTATTCGTATGTGCCACATCCAGCCACATATCCGCATGATCCAGGGGCCGGCCAAAACGCTTCACCAGGTCATTCTTTATGGCATTAACCATGATTTGCTTTCCCTGGGCAGTAGTCCTGGCTTTGGCAAAAGCATCCAGTTTCTCCCCCTGTATCTGAAGCACCGGTTTTATTTTAAGGATGGTCCCCAGGGCCGCGGCGGCAGGGGTGATCCTTCCGCCTCTCTTCAGATAGAGCAGGGTATCCACCATAATATAAATACTGGAATTCTGCTTATCTTTCTCCAGGAACTCCTTGATCTCCACCGCTTCCATTCCCTGATCCGCCAGGTAAACGGCATCCAGGACGGAACGCCGCTGGGTAACGGAAATACGCTGGTTATTCACCACCTGTATCTTTCCTTCATAATCCTGCGCGAGCATGTGTGCCGTCTGGCATGAGCCGCTCAATCCGCTGCTCATAGGGATATGAACAATCTCATTATAGCTTTTCAGGAGCTCGTTCCACAGCTGCAAAACGGATTCCGGGGACGGCTGGGAAGTGGATATGGCAGCGCCGGTTTTCAGTTTCCGGTAAAATTCTTCCTGACTCAGGTTGATCCCTTCAAAATAGGTCTTTCCTTCTATCATAAAGGGCATGGGCAATACGCTGATACCCAGCTCCTCCGCCTGTTGTTGGGTGATGCCGCTGTTACTGTCCGTGACAATTGCAACCTTTGACATAATTACGCTCCTTCTGAATGTCTTTTCATGTGTCAATCCGATTGTTGATATTAAAAATCAATAAAACAGGTTAAAATTATTCTACAGTCAGATAGTCTTAAAGTCAATGGAATTCCCATTCTCTTTCATTCTCTCATACAAACGCCTGTACTTCTCCTGTTTTTCCTCCGGATCCTGAGAAGCGATCCTCTCGGCAAGGCTGCTGGCAGTGAGAAGCAAATCACTGTCCTGATAGATATCACCCACTTTGAAATCCAGCAGTCCGCTCTGCCGTATTCCGAACAAATCGCCGGGGCCGCGCAGCTTCAGATCTTCATTGGCTATATGGAAGCCGTCGTTGGAGGTATTGAGGATATTCAG
The DNA here is from genome assembly GCA_022845955.1 of Lachnospiraceae bacterium. Taxonomy (GTDB): domain Bacteria; phylum Bacillota; class Clostridia; order Lachnospirales; family Lachnospiraceae; genus Eisenbergiella. The sequence goes on along the minus strand of AP025576.1, from coordinate 3,553,477 downwards.
GCGTTTCATTGTCTGTTCATTATCATTTCCGCTGATAAAAATACAATAGCTCTGGAAATCGCCTCTTCCCACCCGTCCGCGAAGCTGATGAAGCTGTGCCAGTCCGAAGCGTTCCGCATTTTCCACCATCATAACCGTGGCGTTGGGAACATTGATTCCCACCTCGATTACCGTTGTGGAAACAAGTACATCGATCTCCTTACGGGAAAAGGCTTCCATAATCCTGTTTTTTTCCGCAGACTTCATTTTCCCGTGGAGGGCGGCGACACGTATGGCAGACGGCAGCACGGCTTTCAGCTTGTCGGTATAATCCATTACGTTTTCCAGCCCGTCCATTTCCCCTTCTTCCACCATAGGGCAGATTACATAAACCTGGCGTCCCTCCTCCGTCTGCTTACGGATAAAGTTATAAGCGGTCTGCCGGTAGGAAGTATTGACCACACAGTTTTTTATCGGCTTTCTTCCGGCAGGCATTTCATCAAGGACGGACACATGCAGATCCCCGTATACCACTATGGCAAGCGTCCTTGGGATAGGCGTTGCGCTCATGACGAGGACATGGGTGCCGGTCCCTTTATCTGCCAGCAGTTCCCTCTGCCTGACACCAAACCGGTGCTGTTCATCTGTCACCACAAGGGACAGACGGCGGTAAACCACTTTTTCCTGGATAAGTGCATGTGTTCCTATTATTACATTCACATCCCCTTCCGCAATCCGGGCATAGATCTCTCTTTTTTCTTTTGCCGTCTGGGAACCGGTGAGCAAAACCGGGCGTACACACAGCCCCTGATCCTCGGAATGCTTTGCTTCTATGGAATGCTTTGCTTCCATGCCTATCTGAAGCAAAGCTTCATAATGCTGTCTGGCCAGGACCTCTGTAGGCGCCATAAGGCAGCCTTGTCTGCCGTTGGCAGCGCACATCAGCAGGGCCAGAAATGCCAGTATGGTTTTTCCGCTGCCCACATCCCCCTGTACCAGGCGGTTCATGGCGTTTTCTTTTTGAAGATCCTCTTCTATTTCCTTCCAGACACGATGCTGTGCCCCGGTAAGCCGGTAGGGAAGATTGGCGATAAGCCGGTCCGTATCCGGCACCTTTTCCAAAGGCTCATCCACCTTCCGGACCTGGTTTTCTTCCTTGAATTTCCTGAGAGCGAGGAAAAATTCAAGAAATTCATCGAACGCAAGCCTTCTGCGGGCGGCGATTAAATCCTGGGTACTGACCGGAAAATGGATTTTTTCCAGGGCATCCCCCCGGGAAAGCAGCTGGAATTCTTCCCGTATCTCTTCCGGAAGGAATTCCAGCGGCCTGTCCCATTCCGCCGTACTGTCCAATGCTTTCCGCACCGCTTTGCTCACACCGTTATTGGTAAGGCCCTGGGTAAGGGCATATTTAGGCTGCAGAGTTCCCTGAAGCGGCGTATATTCTTCCACCCGGAACAGCCTGGGCTGTTCCATACGCAAGGGAGAGCCGTGCTGGCAGACTCCGCGGAAAACATAAGTCATGCCGGGCTTCAGTATATTTTTAAGATACGGCATTCCAAAAAAGGTAATACGAAAAAGGCCGGTTGCATCCCCGGCCTGAACGGTAGTGATTAATAGATTACGCACCCGTTTGGTGGAGGGCATTCCGATTACGGAGGCCTTCACCGCACTGATTTTCCCCGGGTTCAGGGCAGAAACAGTTACCGCAGGCTCCATTTTTTCGTAATCCCGCGGATAGTGCTCCAGCAGCTGCCCTACTGTCCTTATATGCAGTTTGGAGAAAAGACCTGCCGTCTTTTCTCCAATTCCTTTTATTGCAGTTAATTCCGTATTAATTTCCATTTTTATTCAGCTGAAATAATATAATAGTAAATTGGCTGTCCGCCGTACTGCAGTTCAATATCACAGGAGGGATATTTTTCTTCAATTCTGGCCTTCAGCCTCTGGGCAGCTTCTTCCGTGGTATCGGCCCCATAATAAATACTGATCAGTTCCAGCTCCTCATCCATCATGGCTTCTACCATTTGAAAGGAAACCGCTTCGATATCCGCTCCGACAGAAAGGATACCGGCATCGCCGATTCCCATATAGTCACCCTGTTTGATTTCCTTATCATCAATCATGGTGTCTCTTACGGCATAAGTAACCTCACCGGTCTTTACATGACCGACTTCCTCCGACATAGCGGCTTCATTCTCTTCGGAACCCATATCGGGCACATAATTGATGACAGCCGTAATGCCCTGCGGGATTGTCTTGGAGGGGATTACCACCACTTTCTTGTCTTCCACCAGATATTTGGCCTGGTTGGCGGCAAGAATAATATTTTTATTATTGGGAAGCACATAGACCGTGTCCGCATTCACCTGGTTGATGGCATTTACCACATCCTCGGTGCTGGGGTTCATGGTCTGTCCGCCTGCAATGATGATATCGACACCCAGGCCCTTAAAGATCTCATCGATCCCTTCCCCGACGGAAACCGCTATAAAGCCGGCATCCTTACGTTCTGCAGGAGCTTCCTCCGCCGCGGGAGAAGCATCCGCCGCCGCTGCATCTTCCGATAATTTAAACAGCTTCTCCTGATGCTCCAGCCTCATATTATCAATTTTCAGATTGGAAAGTGCGCCATACTTCAATGCCTTCTGGATTGCAAGACCAGGGTCATTGGTATGTACATGTACCTTGACCACATCTTCATCCGCAACCACAACTATAGAATCACCGATCGATTCCAAATAGGCTTTGAAATCCATTTCCTGCTTGATATTAAAGGTTTTGCCCAGCATAATAATGAATTCGGTACAGTAACCGAACTTGATTTCCATACCGGCCTGAGCCTCGAGACTGGCATTAACCAATGTCTGTCTGGTAGTCTCCCTGGCCGGCTCATTCATGGAAAAATCCACTTCTTTTCCCATAAACGCATCATAAGCCCCGTGCAGAACCTCTATCAGTCCCTGTCCGCCCGAGTCCACTACACCCGCCTGCTTTAATACGGGAAGCATTTCCGGTGTCTGGCTGAGCACATACTCCGCATGAGCAATCACTTCTTTAATAAATACGGCCATATCGGTCTCTCCGGCATCCGCCAGTTCACGGGCCTTCATCGACGCACCCTTGGCAACGGTGAGAATCGTACCTTCCTTGGGCTTCATAACCGCCTTATAAGCCGTTTCCACCGCTTTTTCCCCCGCAGCGGCCAGAATGGGAATGGTAATTTCTTCATTTTCCCGGATTCCTTTGGTAAAACCGCGGAAAAGCTGGGAAAGGATAACACCAGAATTCCCTCTCGCACCGCGGAGGGAACCGGAAGAAATTGCCTTTGCAAGAGTCATCATGTCAGGTTCTTTCATCGCCGCCACTTCTTTGGCCGCAGACATGATGGTAAGCGTCATATTAGTACCCGTATCGCCGTCGGGGACCGGAAATACATTCAGTTCGTTAATCCATTCTTTTTTACTCTCAAGATTCTTGGCGCCTGCTAAGAACATCTTTGCAAATACCTTAGCGTCTATCGTATTTAAACTCACAACTAAAGTCCTCCTTAATCAATCACTCGCACACCTTCTACAAAGATGTTGATTTTCTCAATTTCCATTCCGGTGAATTCTTCCACTTTATACTTCACATTATCTATAAGGTTGTCCGAGACAGCCAGAATGCTTACACCGTAGGAAACAATGACATGGAAGTCCAGCGTCAGTTTATTGTTAGTAATCGTAACGGTAATGCCCTTCGTCAGATTATCTTTTCTTAAAAGCTTTACTACGTCCTTCACAGTGATTCCCATGCCGACAATACCGAAGCATTCCGTGGCTACGGTACCCGCATACTGTGCAATAACTTCTTTATCGATGGTTATATTGCCCATATGGGTGTTCATAGAAGAGCCCTTCATGTAGTACCTCCTTCTTTCTTACCGAAAAATATATGCTTATTATAACCGCTTTCCGAAAAAAATGGAAGTCTTATTTCATTTATAGAGAAATCGCAAACAAAATTTGCTGTAAATTTTGCTTGCCAAACTATAACTTTTCTGGTATTATACACATGTTGTGGTCTGAAAATTTATTTGGTTTAGGAGGTGCGAAGATGGCAAAATGTGATATTTGCGGTAAGGGTGCTCATTTTGGAAACAACGTAAGCCATTCCCATAGAAGATCCAATCATATCTGGAATTCGAACGTTAAAAATGTAAAATGCAAGGTTAACGGCGCATCCAAGAAATTACATGTATGTACCAACTGTCTGAAGTCCGGCAGAGTTGAAAGAGCATAATTGGGCATGTGTCCCTTATTTTCGCTTCTGCTGCAATATTTGACACAAAGATAAGACTGCCAGAATTCAATGAGAATTTACAGACAGTCTTTTTTTGTGCCTATCTTTCACAGAAAATAATATTATAGCTGACCAGCAGCAGGATAATTGCCACAATCAGGCTGGCAAGCCTGTTGGAAATGAGAACCGTAAGGACCATACCAAAGGCGATGCTGAATACAACAATTCCTACTATTTTCCACATCTCTCGCATCTGCTTACTCCTGCCGGCTTTACTATTATCATATGCAGGAAAGAGCCGTCCGATTCATACAACATCCTCACGGCTGTATGAATCGGACGGCCCTTTCCTGTTTTACGGTCAATCCACAATATCTTCGTCACCGGACGGGAATGCTGCTTTCTCGGCATCCTCATCACTCATCATAGTCTCTTCCTTGGTTGTGAACTTATCAACCAGATCCGGAATCATATCAAGAATCTTTGTTATGCTGTCCTGGTTTTTGATATTCACCAGCTTTGTCTGCCCATTTTTAATAAGAAGAACGGCACTTGGCGTCATTTTTCCGGAAAGCCCGCCGGCACCTCCGTCCTTACCGCCGTTGCGGCTGGCTCCGGCCCCCACTCCGAAACTCACATCAACAAGAGGGACAATAATGGTATCATCAATTTTCGTTGCCTCTCCTACCACTGTCTTTGTCGACATCAACGCATTTGCCCCCTTAAGAAGGGATTCCATTACGGAATTGATACCGTTATTATTATCTGCCATTTGTCATTTCCTCCTTTTTAAGCTGTCTGATAAATCTCCAGGTCTTTTTATCCAATATAATTCGCAGCACCACATCCAGCACCACTGCAACCCGGACTCTTCCCCTGATATCAAAATCCCCTTCCAGACGGATATCATCAAAATCAGGAGTGATATGAACAGTCTCGCCAATCACAGGATATAATATTCCATGTACCGCAAGAATCTGCGCCGTGGAAGCGGGATCCCCGGTTCCCACAATAAATTTCACATCCGCCTTCTGTGGCCGTATATGCCTGAGAAGCCTTCCTGTCTGTCCTTTTACTTTGCCGAGCACCAGAAGGTTTTCCTCCCGGCCTAACATATCCATATAATATTCCAGATTTTTCAGGATCCGCTTTATTTTATCACAGAGCCGGGTAATTGTGTACCTGATATTCTGAAAAGTTTTCTTAAGAGTAATGAAGAAAGAATAAATTTTCCTGTAGAGCCGGGTGAAAAAATTGTCTTTTTTCTGTTCTTCTTTCCCTTGTTTTTCGGAAAAGTTTCCCGGCTTCCTGTCTTTCTTAGCAGGTTCCGTCTGTTCCCGGCTGTTACCTAATTGCTTTTTCTCTTCCACCGGCTTTTCCGCAAGGGCTTCACCGGACTTATCCGGCTGCTGTTTCCGGTCGGGAACCGTATTTTCTTTGCTTTCTTTTTCCTTTTCTTTTTCTTCCTCCTGCGATTTTTCAGGGGGTCGCACCTTTTGTCTGAACCGGAACAAAATTCCCAGAATGCGGAGCTCGTAATGGATGTTATCCTTGTATTTACCGGAATCATATTCCAGACGGAGACTGACAGCACGGAGAAACCATGTGGCCCTTACCATGCCGTGCGGCCGGCCTTCTGCAGGGATTTCACCTTTTGCCCGGTATCTGACGGGAATAAAAAGGATAACGAGCAGAAGTAAAAGAAGAACAGCCAGTATGACGAGCAGGATCATGCCCAGTATTTTTAAAATGCTAATTACCAATCCCATAGGCTACCCAGCTCCTGTTACCTGTGCTCCAAAATATATTTTTTGATATCCGCCCCGCCTGTTTCTGCAACCACCTTTTCCGTCATAGCCACCACCATATCTACCGCTTCCCCATAACCGGAAGCCAGGCCCACCACAAACAGCTCCTTCTTTTCATAGAATTTCTGCTGCAGAAGGGCGCAGTGGAAAATATCCAGCTGATCGTCGGATTTTGCCAGTGCAATAATATAGACCGTAATCTGTCCGGCATTATGGCGGAGCTTCCACTTCACCTTCTCCAGGTTTCGGATACTGTCGCTGACATACAAATGTCTGTAGAACTTCATTGTGCCTATCACTTTCTTTCCTCAGGCAGCCAACATGGTACCGCTATCTTAACATTTGCCTGATTTTACCTTTTTTATTCATAGCAGGGACTTATTTTTAGGAACCGTCTGCAGGCCCTCAGACCTGCAACTGCCGCTTTGCGGCCGTTCTTATGTTAGTCAAACACCCCGCAGCAGGCGTACTCGTTTGTTTTGTACCCCGCGGGAATAAAAAGGCGGCATGGAATATGTCCATTCCGCCTCACCTTCCTTCTGTATCGGTCTCCGGCTTACGCCGGAAATCTCAAAAATACTTTTTGTTTCCCCACAAATTTTTTTTCTTTAATTCCAGATATTCATGATAGGCTTTTTCCAGAATCTGCTTTTCATTGGCAAATTTAAGAAGATGGTAAGCCTCATGATATTTGTAAAATCCTGAGTCAACAAAATACTCCTCACGCTGTGGTTTACTGTAATAACTGTCGGCCATCATCAAATACCAGTGAACCTCCTTGTCCACAGTATCCTCCGGCACATTGAAGGTATACTCGCTCTTTCCGATATACTTGATTATCGATGCTCTCGCACCGCTTTCTTCAAGAACCTCCCTGAGCGCCGTATCCTTGTATTCCTCTCCTGCCTCTACCGTTCCCTTTGGCAATACCCAGCCTTCGTACTTATTCTTGAAATTCTTGTACAAAAGCAGAATTTTCCCACGGAAAATAACCACACCGCCACAGCTAGTTGCTTCTATCATTGCAATTCCTCCTGTATGGTGTGAATGCCGCCCTGCGAATGCCGCTCTGCGGCAGCATATACATGCTAAACTAGTTCAAGTATATCCCAAAAGAGTAGGTAAGGCAAGTATAAATTTGATGCTGCCGCTAAGGGCGGACGGCAGGCACAGGGCGGCGGGATGGGGAATGGCCTTTAAAAACCGGATTCAAAGTAGGCATCAAACACTCTTTTTGCAATGGGGACAGCATAGTCTCCTCCGGATCCAATCCCTTCAATGATCACCGTCACGGCGATTTCCGGGTCATCCGCAGGGGCGAAACCGGTAAACCATGCATGGGAATCCCCTTTTACTGCATTGAATTCCGCAGAACCGGTTTTACCCGCAGCCGTGTAGGAAAGGCCGGAAAGCTTGGAGGCGGTTCCTTCCTCCACCACATCCGTCATCAACTCACGTAAGGAGGCCGATTCCTCCGGTGTCATCAAGACCCCATACTGCTCCGCCTGAAACTGTTTTATAATTTTACCCTCCGCGCTTTCTATCCGTTCCATTTCATAGGGCCGCATGAGAATTCCGTCATTGGCAATAGCTGAGGTAATCATGCACAGATGCAGAGGGGTGATCTGTGTCTTGCCCTGGCCGATAACTGTCTGAATCATATCTTCGTCATCGCTGTCCTGTGTCAGCTGGATATGGCTCTGGGAATAGGGAATATCCACGGGAAGCTCCTGATTGAAAAGCAAATCCTGCATGGTACTGATAAATTCCGTTTTATTTAACGACATGCCAATGTTGGCAAAGGAGGAATTGCAGGATTTGGCAAAAGAGCGTTCAAAGCTTACCTGTCCGTGTTTGCTGCCATGATAACAGCGGATAGTGTTATCCCCGTGGGTAAAGCTTCCGCTGCACTGGTAGCTGTAGCTTTTCCAGGTGTCAGGATTCTCTTTTATATATTCCAGGGCAGTAACAATTTTAAAGGTGGATCCGGGAGGATAGATCCCCTGGGCCGCCCGGTTTAAAAGGGGGGAATTTTCCGTATCGGAAGTTACCTTCTCCCATATTTGTGCAATTTCATTGGGATTAAAATCCGGTTTTGATACCATGGCGAGTATCTTCCCGGTATCCACCTCCATAACCACAATCGCCCCTTTGTAAATCCCCATGGCATTGTAGGCCGTCTGCTGGAGTCCCAAATCCAGTGTGGTATACAGGTTATTACCGGGATTTTTCCGCCCCGCGGCGGAGTTTTCGGCCTGCTGTGCTACGGTGGCGGAGGTATTGATCAGATAATAGTTGGCCAGGCTCTCCAGGCCTGTCTTTCCTTTTGTGGAATAGCCGACGATATGGGCGAACATATTGTCATAAGGGTAACTCCTCGTTTCTTTTCCATCCCCGGCTGTCACAGTCTGGGCCAGAATATCCCCTCCGGAGGAATAAATCGTCCCTCTTGCATTTTTTGTTGCCAATACACTTTGTCTGCTGTTATAGCTGTTATTAAACAAAGCCTCGGAATTTGAGGAAACATACACACAAAGATAAACAATCAGGCCGGCAAAGAGACAACAGAAAAATACCGCGCTCCCGATCAGGTTTCTATTTCCCTTTCGGGTATCGTATATTTTTACTTCCGCGCCTGAGGAACTCTTCCCGGGAACGCTCTGCTTCCATTTCGTCGTCCCAGATGATTTCTTCTTCCGGCCCGTTGTCGTAGCTTTCTTCAAAGTCGTCTTCGTATTCTTCTTCGTACTCATTTCCGTCCCAGCCTTCTTCTTCACATTCATCCTCTTCCGGTTCCTCGTCCTCATAAGGTCCGCGAACTCCCAAATCTTTCTGCCTCCTGCGTTCTTCCTGAACGTAGGGATAGTTCATCCGCCGTTTTTCCCGTGCATCCCGTTCCCGGATCCAGATCCCCTGTATTATGGAAAACAGGATCAGTGTGGTCATAACGCTGCTTCCCCCATAGCTGATCAGCGGGAGGGTTACCCCCGTCAGCGGTATGAATTTAGTACCGCCTCCTATGGTAAGAAAAATCTGAAAGATATACATTATACCAAAGCCGGATGCCACAAGCCGGAAAAAAGAATCGTCGGAAGATGCTGCAATCTTGAGAATCATAAAAAAACAGGAAATGCATATCAGGATAATACATATAGCAAACACTATCCCCAGTTCCTCCGTAATAGCGGCAAATATAAAATCAGTCTCCACATAGGGGATATCTTTCGGCGTCCCCTGGCCGATGCCAAGCCCGAACCAGCTTCCCCGGGACATGGCAAACAGTGACTGTGTAATCTGATATCCCTGGCTGTCAATCACACTCCAGGGATCCTTCCATGCCTGTACCCTTACCTTTACATGGGCAAACAGCAGGTACGCCAGATAGGAAGCCGCACAGCCTCCTGCGCCTCCCGCAAGGAGATACCTTATTTTACCCGTGGCAAAAAACACCAGAAACACGTAAGCGGCAAAGAAAATCAAAGCGCTCCCCAAATCTTTGGATAGGACAAGTATGAGCACATGGGCGGCGGCCGTCACACCGCTTATAACCACATTTTTCAGGGAAGCGTCCTCCCAGAGTATGGCCGCCATACAAAACAAAAACAGGATCTTCACAAATTCCGACGGCTGAAAAGTGATTCCGCCCAAAGTAAAAGAAAGCTTGGATCCATGGGTGACCTGCCCCAGGATAAGCACAACCCCCAGAGCTGTTATCCCCACGCCTGCATAAACCCAGGTCAGCTCCTTCCAGAACCGGAACCGTCGGATAATAAACGGAACCGCCATGCTGACTGCCAGGGATGCGGAAGCAATGAGCAGCTGTTTGCCCGCCTTGGCAATATCCAGCCTGGTAAGCATTATAAAACCCGTCCCCAGAAGCAGACACATATTATTTACCAGAAGGCGGTTTATTTCCGGATACGCCATAGAAAATATCATCATTGAGGAAAACAGGGCTATCTGGGCCAGTGCGTAAAAAAACAGATAATCCACATCCCCTTTTTCCACACAGATGGTTAAAAATGCGGCAAATTGTATCAGAAAGATAAGAATGCTCTGTACATTGTCAAGCCCCGAAAACGGGGCCTTTTTACGCCCCTGCTTTCCCCGGGAAAAAATCCGGATAAAGGCAAGGACCGAATACAATACCATGAACAGAGTGATTATATACCTGGAATAGACAATAATATATTGCTCCATTTCCGTCATTCAGCTCCTTTTTTATAATGCCCTGTTGTAAATTTCCAATCGATGTCTGAAAGCAGCCCGGACTCTTTGTCCTTTTCCGGAAGTCTGCGGAAAAGAGCAATCCTCTGTCTGGCCTGTTCTTCCTTCTCATCCAGGAAATCCAGACGGACAGCTCCGACTTTGTGTTTTCCTATTTCCCCCATATACGCATGAAGGGAAAGAGGGACGGAATTATAAATGATATTGTAACAATAGCCGCAGTCTGTCTCCACCGGGAACCCGGTCTGGTATCTGTCCAGCAGACATACCCTGCTCTGCGCGCAGACATCTGTATTTCCCCTTTCCTTCAGACATCTGCCTGATGTTTTGCGGATACAGTTCGCAGTAACCATCATAGGTATTTTCCCATAAACGAGAAGCTCCTGCTTCTCTCCCGGCAGTTCAAACAGCGCTCTCCGGTTCAGTTCCAGGGGGGCGCAATAGGTGTCCATCCGATCCGCCCAGAAATCATAGGTTTCCCTGTTCCATATATATACGCGGTGATCCAAAGCTGTTTTTCCCTGCCAGCCAATCTCCTCCAGCCATTGCTTTTCACCCGGCCCGGCGATCTGTACGCCCTCAAAAATACCTGTTTTCAGGATTTCCGCCAGTCTCTCCAACCTGCGTTCATCGCCTCTGCGCACAATGGCCGGAAGCGAAAGAAACCATTCTGTATTGTTCCGTTTTCTCTTCCCGTCCCACAGCTGTACTTCATCCATGCCATACAGGAGGGAATGAGACAGGTAAATCCGTTCCACACCTTCCCGCAGGCAGGCCTGAAGCTGTTCCTGTGTCCGCACCGAAACATGAAGCCGTGTTTTTCCCAAAACCGCAGGAAATTCCTCTTCGTTCCCGGTTCCTGTTCCGGCACCGGACGGACAGGCCGGCAATGCTTCCAGCCGGTTCTTCTTCGCCGTCCGCTTTTCCTTCAGTAATTCCAGCACCTGTCTCCGGACTTCATTCAGAGCCTTTATGGGAAGAAATGCATTGTCTGCCATCTCCACCTGGATACACTCCGCCCGGAATCCGCTCCCTCCGGTTTTTCCCAGCTGCTTTTTCACATCCGCAGCGCCAAGAGGCCGGTTGGAAGCCGTCTGCACCAGCTGCCCCTCCGCAAAGACGGCAGCAGCCCCTTCCGGCGATGTACCTTCCCACGCTTCAAGGCGCAGGGGGCTTCCCGGATACAGATATGCCTTCAGGGCAACCGGGACGGAAAGCTCTTTTCCAAGGATTTCCGTCCGCACCGTTTGCAGTACATCTTCATCGCAGCCCGCATAGCCCGGCTGTTCCAGGGTAACCATCTCTTTTCCGTTATGGCGGTGATAATAGCCTCCGCTGATTTCACTCCGTATATAAAGGGAGGAAAGGATATGCATATCCTTGTCTGACACCCCTCTGTCCTTTTCCGGATCCTGCAGATACGTATCAATCCTGCGCCGGTATACACTTGTGACCCCAGCCACATATTCCGGCTTTTTCATCCTGCCTTCTATTTTAAAGGAATCAATGCCCGCCTTAATCAGATCCGGAAGAAACTGTATGGTACACATATCCTTCAGACTCAGCGGATAGCATTCCGCCCCTGTTTTATCTGTCCGAATCCGGTAAGGCTGGCGGCAGGGCTGGGCGCATCTTCCCCTGTTACCGCTGCGTCCCCCCAAAAGACTGCTGAACAGACATTGTCCGGAGTAACAATAACACATTGCACCATGGATAAAAGCCTCAACCTCCATACCGCTTTCCCGGCACAAAGCCTCCACTTCAGGCAGCGTCAGCTCTCTGGCGGGAACTACTCTCGATACGCCGAGCTTTTTCAGGAATACGGCCCCTCTCACATCGGTAATTGTCATCTGGGTACTGGCATGAAGCGCCAGACAGGGAAAACAGTTCCCCAGCAGGGACAGCGCCCCTATATCCTGCACAATAACGCCATCCAGCCCCGCCTCATAGAAGGGCGCCATAAATTCCGGCAGCTGTTTTATCTCTTCCTGCTTAAGAAGCGTATTTACGGTAAGATACAGCTTCCTTCCATAAAAATGTGCCTCCTGCAGCGCTTCCACTACTTCCTCATCACTGAAATTCCCTGCAAAAGCTCTTGCCCCGAACCTCTGCCCTCCTATGTAAACGGCGTCAGCTCCCGCCTTTAAAGCTGCCTGAAAACAGGAATAGTCTCCTGCGGGCGCCAATAACTCCGGTTTTTTCGTCGCTGTATCCATCTGCCTTCCTTTCCCTGTAATATGGATATAAAAAAGCTGTCCTGTATAGACAGCCTTTGTACACATATTTATCTTTTTCGATATCTCTGCCGGCACTTATTTCTGCCGGGGATCACCGGTTCCTTTTTTCTTATTATCAGCCAGTTCGGTTTCCAGCCGTATGATCTTTTTAGAACTTTCATTCAAATCACGCTGCAGGCCCTTCAGGGATTTCTCTGAAGTTTCCAGCTTAATCTGGGAAGCGATCAGTTCATGCTTTAAATCATACAGTTCCTTCTCCTTCGCACGGATATCTTCTTCCAAAAGTGCGATCTGTTTCCTGGCTTTGAAGTAATCGTCCGCGATATTGAGCTGAAGCAAAACATTCTGCCTGTCCACCGGCTGCCTTCTGAAGCTGTCCAGCTTACTGTATTCTGTCATTTTGTTGTTTATATAGGAGGCTACCTTCTGCAGATATTCCTCACTCTCATAACCGCTCAGAGTAAATACCTTGCCACCTATAATTACTTCCGTATCTGTCTTAACGGCCATTTATTTGCTCCTTCATACAATATCAGGAATTGTACTGTTCATTTTATATAGAATTAATTATAGACAAACTACTCCGGAATTTCAAGCCCCAAATGATGATAGGCCAAATCCGTCACCACTCTGCCCCTCGGCGTCCGGTTAATAAATCCGTTTTTTATGAGATATGGCTCATAAACCTCTTCGATGGTCCCCGCGTCCTCACCGATAGCCGCAGCCAGAGTATCCAATCCCACAGGCCCGCCGCTGAATTTGTAAATCATGGTATCCAGCATACTGCGGTCCACATGATCCAATCCCATCTTGTCCACATCCAGCAAATCCAACGCCTGATTTGCCACATCCCTTGTTATGACACCGTCAAAACGGACCTGCGCGAAATCACGGACTCTCTTCAGCAGCCGGTTAGCCAGTCTCGGCGTCCCCCGGCTTCTCCGGGCCAGTTCCTTTGCCCCGCCTTCATCAATACCTACCTCAAGGACCCTGGCGGAATGAATGACAATGCTTTTAAGTTCCTCTACCGTATAAAATTCCAGCCGATGAATCACTCCAAAACGGTCCCGCAGAGGCGCAGTCAGCAAACCGGCCCTCGTAGTGGCCCCCACCAGTGTGAAATGAGGCAGATCAAGACGTATGGAGCGGGCGGAAGCGCCCTTTCCGATCATGATGTCAATGGCATAATCCTCCATAGCCGGATAAAGGACCTCCTCCACCTGGCGGTTCAGACGGTGGATTTCATCTACAAACAACAGATCCCCCTCCTGGAGATTATTCAAAATAGCGGCCATTTCTCCCGGTTTTTCAATTGCAGGCCCGCTGGTCACCTTCATATTCACACCCATTTCATTGGCAATAATACCTGCCAGAGTGGTTTTTCCAAGGCCGGGAGGCCCGTAAAGCAGTACATGATCCAGGGCATCCCCTCGCTGCTTTGCCGCTTCGATATAAACCTTCAGGTTCTGTTTGGCTTTTTCCTGCCCGATATAATCATCCAGGCTTTGGGGACGCAGCGTCCCTTCGATCCGGATATCTTCTTCCGTAATATTAGTTTCTATTACTCTCGGCATTTGTTTCCTCCACCCCCTTCATGAAATGCTTCGCTTCCACGCCCGGGGTATCTTTATAAAATATGCTTCAGCGCTGCCTTCAACAGTTCTTCCACATCCATATTTTCTGCATTTTCCACCTGTTTTACGGCACGAAGGGCTTCCGTAGCCGAATAACCAAGGGCGGTAAGGGCTTCCACCGCTTCATTTCTGCTTTCGGTCAATCCGGACAGGTTTGCCGAATAAGCCACGCTCTCTTTGGCCACAAAGGTATCCTCCAAAGAGACCTTATCCTTCAAATCAAGTATAACACGCTGGGCCGTTTTGGCTCCGATTCCGGGCGCTTTTGCAATCGTTTTGGCATCCTGCGACAGCACGGCCATGCGGATGTCATCCGCGCTCAGAACCGACAGAACCGCCAGACCGCCCTTCGGCCCGATTCCGTTTACCGTAATAAGAAGACGGAACATATCCAGATCATCCTTTGTCAAAAAACCAAACAACTGGAAGGAATCTTCCCGCACGCAGGTATAGGTATGTATTTTCACCTCTTCCCCCAGACCGGGCAGGGCCGAAAGGAGGCTGGACGGTATCTTGATATTAAAACCGATTCGGTTTACCTCCAGCACCAGATTATCCTCGGAAACATCGGCAATTTTGCCGATCAGATATGCAAACATTATCACTCCTGTCCGCGCAGGCCTCTCTGCCGCGCTTTCCTGTATTTTTATCCGGCATTGCAGCTGTTCCGCAGCTTTACCGTTACATGCACGTTTTACGGCTTTTTATGATAAGTCTCTGGCCTCCGGAAGCCGTTTCATAACCTGTCCGGCTATAAGGCCCAGACAAAGGCCTGTCACGCACCCGGCTGCCAGCAGATAGGGCAGATAATAGACGGTCCGGTATGTCTGTACCACCAGCATGGCTACCAGAAGCTGGGCACAGTTATGCGCGGTACCTCCCGCCACACTCACTCCTGTCACGGAGAAGCAGGAGAACTTTTTACAGCCCGCCATTACAAGGAAGCTGACCACCGCACCGGAAAGGCTGTAAAGGATCGCAGAAAAATTTCCAAACAAAAAGCCGCTCAGCAGTACTCTCGCCCCGTTTACTGTCAGCGCCTCTTTATTTCCGAAACGATACATTGTAAGCAGCACTGCCAGATTAGGCAGGCCCAGCTTCATTCCCGGCATACCAAAGGGCAGGGGAATCAGGGCCTCCACATAGCCTAAAATCAGGGCAAATGCCAAGAGCATACTGAGCAAAGCCGTTTTTTTCATGTTACAGTCCTCAGTTAACCATCGCATCCGGGACGGAAGCAGTGCGCTCCATTCCTTCTATTGTCACCACCAGCTTATGGGGAAGGCATATGATACTTTCGCCTGAATGGCTGATATGCCCCTGCCGGATACACAATCCGTCCGGGCAGTCGGCGTCTTCTATCCATACGCTCTTGTTTTCCACCACCAGCAGGTTCTCCTGTCCTTTTTCATCCCGGAGGAGCAGTCTGGTATCCTCTCCAAGAGGAATCCGTTCTTCCTCCACGCCGCTGCGGCTTACCACCACCCAGCCCTCTTGCGGCCGGCCGAACAGCCGGCCGGCCAGAATCACACATGCCAGAACCAGTACGGCGGCAATAAGCCAAAAATCCGCTTTTGTCATTATACCATGCCTGAACATATGTTTCAAGGAAGTGGTTCCTCCTTCCTGTTCAGGCCGGTATAATATGCCACTTTTTCCGCATCTTTCAGCCGGCCCGCTATGGAGGCGCAATTTTCCCGCAGCAGTCTGGTTCCCTCCGTCTCTCCAAAGCATTTCTGGCTCAGGGATGCCGCCTGTTCATAATAGGACAGGGCATTTTCCAGATCGCCTCTGCGGAAGGAGGCTTCCCCCAGTCCTGACAGCACGGTGGAATAATGCACCAGACGGTTCATTTTCCTTTCCTGATCCGCGTCCGGCTCATCCGCCAGCTGTTCATAAAGAGGAAGCGCCTTCTTCAGCATGGCTTCTCCCTCTTCATAATTCTCCTGATTCAAAAACAAAAGCGCCATCTGTGTAAAAACATCCGCTCTCACTTCTTCTGTTTCCGGCTTGCCCTCCAGGATTTTAAGCGCCCGGACATAATAACGGCGGGCCTCTTCTGCCTTTCCGGCCGCCTGACAGGCAGCCGCCACATTGAGCATCACTGTGGCAAAGTGTTCGGTTTCCTCCAGCTGAAGCTCTTCCATCAGCAGCAAAAGATCCTCAGACAAGTCAAATGCCTTTTTAAATTGTTCTGTTTCCCGGTAAAACCGGAGAAGTTCATTACCGGTTCCGATATAAATACCGTAATTCTCCTCTTCCCGGGCTTCCTCCAGACATTTTATCAAAAAAGGCGCAACCTCTTCCCATTTCTGCCCGTCCACTATTTCCTTCAGTTCTCCAAATATCCCGTCAATTGTCCTCATTTATTCCTCTTCCTCTGTAACCAGCTGCCAGCCAAGACCCGCGTCATAAGCCATGCATTTCCAGATAATTTCTCCGTCTTCATCCGTAAGGGGCTTTTCATCTTCCCCTCTTACCGGCACCTCATACAAAAGATCAATAGACCGGTCCCGCTCCTCATCCACTGCCCTGGCATAAAAAAGATATTCCACACTGGGCTGGTTTCCCAGGTTCAGAGGAAGAAGCCATTCTTTGTCCCCGGGCGGCGGAAAAGCAAACCGTACTTCTTCGAGAAGTTCTTCCGCTTCCTCATCCGTCAATTCTTCCTGTTCCGCAAGCAGGGATGCTTCCGCCGCTTCCCGGGGTATCAGTTCCGGCCGGGCATACAAATCCTCCCGCAGCATCTGGCAGGTTTCATCATCCGCCACGATCACCAGATTTTCCCAGTTATTCTTGAAATCCTGCAGTTCCTGATTTTCCTCCTGCAGGTTCAGATTTACCTGGGAGAGGTTGCTGATCGTATCCTGTGCGGAGGCCAGTCTCGCCTCCGTGTCCTTTTTCTCGCTGCGTTCCGTATAAATAACAAAGGCCTCCACCAGCATCGCACCTAACAGTACGGCAATGGTAATGTAGGTAATAACCTTGGCAAAAACATCCTCTTTAAAACTCATTTCCGCAACAGTCCTTCCTGATTCCATAAAAATTCAACAGACAACATTTCTCTCCTATTCTACACCATCTTGCCTTAAAAGTCATGAAAAAAATCGGCAACGGTTCGACAAGGCAAAGCTGATACAAAAATCTTTCGTTATCGTTGCCTGTCTCTCCCCTCGTTCTGTTCCCTGCGTTCATTGACACCGGGTAAGAAAAACGGTATAATCAATATTGTTTTGAAAATCAAAACATTTGATTAGAAAAAAAAGGAAACGATTCAGTCAGATCTGCATATTTACTGCACGGGGCTGAACAGTTTCAAGCACAGGAGAGTTTTTATGCAAAACTATTGTATTACCACTGATTCCAATTCCGATCTTCCCTCTTCCTACGGAGAAAAATTCGGAACCGTAATTATCCCTCAATACTATGCCTTCGGCGATCAGGTGTATGGAGACGAGAAAAACATGCCTCCGGCAGAATTCTATGAACGGATGAAAAAAGGAGAACTCCCCTCTTCCATGGCGAATAATCCGGCTGTTATCCGGGAACGGTTTGAAGAAATTCTGAAAAAAGGAATGGATATCCTTCACATTGCTTTTTCTTCCGCACTGAGCGGCAGCTATAATAATGTTTATGTTACCGCGCAGGAACTTTGTGAGGAATATCCCGGCAGGAAGATAGTCGTTCTGGATTCCCTGAATGTCTCCCTTGCGGAAACGATTCTGGTAATCAAGGCGAACCAGTTTTTTCAGCAAGGAAAAACATTGGAAGAAAACGCGTCTCTGCTGGAAGAATACAAAAAACATCTGCATGTGCAGTTTACAGTGGATGATTTGTTCCATTTAAAAAGAGGGGGCCGGATATCCGGTGCTGTTGCTGCCGTGGGAACGGCTTTAAACCTGAAGCCTTTCCTTTATGTGGGAACAAATGGCAGTCTTGTCTCCGACGGCACCGCCAGAGGAAGGAAAAAATCCATCCGCACACTGGTGGAAAGGATGAAAAATACATTAGGTGATGCTCCCGACAAGACGGTCCCTGTGGGAATTGTCCACGGAAACTGTCCGGATGATGCCCGTCTGGCAGCGGACTTTATCACGGAGCTTACGGGGCTAACGGATATCATTATCAACGATATCAGCCCGAGCATCGGAACCCATGCCGGCCCCGGAGCGCTGGGAATCCTTTATTACGGAGAAGAAAAGAAAAATTAACGGTATTCCTTTGCCGTTACATACAACAGGACCGCAGGGAGCCTTGATAGGGCATCTATGCGGTCCTTTCCGTTCCGGTTTTATTAACCTAATTTTTATTATTAATATAATTCACAAGGCCTTCCGCATCAATAATTTTCTGCATAAATTCGGGAAATGCCTGCCCTTTGAAGCTGGTTCCTTTCGTAATATCCGTAATCATGCCGGAATCAAAATCAACTTCCACCTCATCTCCTGCCTCGATTGCCCGGGAAGCCTCCGGACACTCAATGATAGGAAGCCCGATATTGATAGCATTCCGGTAAAAAATGCGTGCAAAGGTTTCCGCAATCACGCAGCTGACACCTGCGGCCTTGATAGCGATAGGCGCATGCTCTCTGGAGGATCCGCAGCCGAAATTCTTCTCCGCTACAATTATATCGCCTTTTTTCACTGTTTTAATAAATTCCTTATCGATGTCTTCCATACAATGTGCAGCAAGCTCCGCCGGATCTGATGAATTCAGATAACGGGCGGGGATAATCACATCGGTATCCACATTATCACCGTATTTAAAAACGGTTCCTTTTGCATTAATCATAAAAAACCTCACCTTCCGCCTTTCAGGCTATGTATTCTGCAAACCAGCCGTAAATTACAGCTGTTCAGGGCTGGATATCTTCCCGGTTACAGCGCTTGCAGCCGCTACCGCGGGGCTGGCAAGGTAAACCTCGGAATCCACATGTCCCATACGGCCGACAAAATTCCGGTTTGTTGTGGACACACAACGCTCCCCGGCAGCCAGGACACCCATATAACCGCCAAGACAGGGACCGCAGGTAGGGGTGCTGACGATAGCACCGGCTTCAATAAATATTTTCAGAAGCCCTTCTTCCATTGCCTGCAGATAAATAGCCTGTGTGGCCGGAATTACGATACAGCGCATGCCCAGCGCCACATGCCGGCCTTCCAGTACGGCGGCGGCACAGCGGAGATCCCCGATACGGCCATTGGTACAGGACCCGATAACCACCTGGTCGATGGAAACCTCGTCGGTAATTTCATCAATCGTTTTCGCATTTTCAGGAAGATGGGGAAAGGCAATGGTAGGGCGCAGTGTACTCAGATCAATGGTATACTCTTCCTCATATACCGCATCCTCATCCGCTTCGTACACAACAGGCGTTTTCATGGAATGCTCCTTCATATAAAGCAGTGCCTGATCATCCACAGGGAAAATACCGTTCTTGCCCCCGGCCTCAATCGCCATATTGGCAATCGTAAAGCGGTCATCCATCGACAGGTTCGCAACACCGTCCCCCACAAATTCCATGGATTTGTAAAGGGCGCCGTCCACACCGATTTTGCCGATAATATGCAGGATAACATCTTTTCCGCTCACCCAGCGGGAAAGTTGTCCGGTAAGAGTAAACCGGATAGCTCCGGGAACCTTAAACCAGGCTTTACCGGTTGCCATTCCTGCAGCCATATCCGTGCTTCCCACTCCTGTGGAGAATGCACCCAAAGCGCCGTATGTACAGGTATGGGAATCCGCTCCAATCACTACATCTCCGGCCACCACAAGACCTTTTTCCGGAAGAAGGGCATGTTCGATTCCCATCTCTCCCACTTCGAAGTAGTTGGTAATC
The DNA here is from genome assembly GCA_022845955.1 of Lachnospiraceae bacterium. Lineage (GTDB taxonomy): Bacteria > Bacillota > Clostridia > Lachnospirales > Lachnospiraceae > Eisenbergiella. The sequence continues at coordinate 3,533,469 of AP025576.1, read as the reverse complement.
TGGTTGCGGTAAGCAAACTCTCTTACGCATTTGCAGTGTTCCGCGGATTTGATATCCTTATTGGGGACAAAATGATCGGGCACCAGGGCGATCTTATCTTTATCAAAAACACCGTCCACCTTCATTTTTTCCATTTCCTTAATCGCTACCGGACTGGTTATATCGTTGCCAAGCACCAGATCCAAATCCGCCTCGATCAGCTGGCCCGCTTCCACTTTTTCCAGGCCCGCATGGGCTGCCAGGATCTTCTGTGTCATTGTCATACCCATTTCTTTATTCCTCCGTTTCCATTGATTCAGGCCGCACCCGGGCCTTCCATACGTTCAGTTTACCATAACATAAGTTATTGGGAAAATACTTTTCTTTCATGTTTACTATAATTTCAAGTTATAGTATAATTTTGTAAAATGCAATAAAGTTATAGGAGGGGCCTTTATGGAACAGAATCTGAATTTATATCATATTTTTTATACCGTTGCGAAATGCCGGAATATATCGGGGGCGGCCAGGGAGCTTTTTATCAGCCAGCCGGCTATCAGCAAGGCGATATCCCGTCTGGAGCAGAATCTGAATACGGTGTTATTCCTGCGCTCCTCCAGAGGCGTCCGGCTTACGGAAACCGGCGAACTTCTTTACCGCCAGGTGGAAAGCGCGTTTCAGGCAATCAGCCAGGGAGAGGAACAGCTTCGCAAAGTACAGGAGCTGGGAATGGGGCATTTATCCATCGGCGTGAGCACCACACTGTGCAAATATGTACTGCTACCTTATCTGAGCCTGTTTACACGTGAAAACCCTCACATCCAGATATCGATTTCCTGCCAGTCCACGTATCAGACGATGGACGCTTTGGAAAAAGGGACGGTGGATATCGGGCTGATCGGTGAAAATGACCGGATGGAGAAATTCCTTTTCCATCCGGTTCAGGAGATACGGGATGTTTTCGTCTGTACCCAAAGGTACCTGGATAACCTGTGTAAAAGAGTCTCCTTTTCCGGCCGGCCCTCCTCAAAGGATATTATCTCCCATGCTACCCTCATGCTGCTGGATAAGGAAAATATCACCAGGCAGTATATGGAAAAATATCTGGTAATGGAGGAAATCTCTGCGGCACAGACAATAGAAATCACTTCCATGGATCTTCTCATTGATTTTGCCAAAATCGATCTGGGGATTGCCTGTGTAATAGAAAGCTTTGTACAGGAGGAACTGGATTCGGGAAAACTCCTCTGCCTGCCCCTTCCGGTATCCGTTCCAACCAGAAAAGTGGGCTTTGCCTATATGAAAAACCAGGCTTTTTCCGCTACTATGGAAAAATTCGTAGATTTTTGCAGGGAGCATATGCTGTTTACCTCTGTATCCAAAACCTCCCCAGCCATATAACGGCTGCTTTGTTTCCCTCTCCGGCTTTGTATCAAAAAAAGAGCTGCCTTACCGGCAGCTCTTTCCTGTTTTTTCTGAATAGCGCTGTAGGATTAGTTATCAATCAGCTTGTTGGTATCGTTCCAGCTGTAAAGCTTACGCAGCTCTGCGCCGGTTTTCTCCAGCTGATGGGCGCCTTCTCTCTTTCTCATGGCATTGAAATGAGGGCATCCAACCTGGTTTTCCAGCAGCCATTCCTTTGCAAAGGAACCATCCTGGATATCGGTAAGGACCTTCTTCATAGCCTTCTTGGTATCTTCGGTAACGATCTTGGGTCCGGTAATATAATCACCGTATTCAGCCGTATTGGAGATGGAGTATCTCATTCCGGCAAATCCGCTTTCATAAATCAGGTCAACGATCAGCTTCATTTCATGGATACATTCAAAATATGCGCTTTCCGGTTCATATCCTGCTTCTACCAGAGTTTCAAAACCAGCTTTCATCAGTGCGCAGACACCGCCGCACAGTACAGCCTGCTCGCCGAACAGATCCGTTTCGGTTTCTTCACGGAAGGTGGTGCGCAGAACGCCTGCTCTTGCTCCGCCGATTCCCAGCGCATAAGCCAGGGCCAGATCATTTGCTTTTCCGGTAGCGTCCTGGGCTACTGCGATCAGACAAGGTACGCCTTTGCCTGCCTGGTATTCGCTTCTTACGGTATGTCCGGGTCCCTTAGGTGCGATCATGGCAACATCCACATCTGCGGGAGGCTTGATCTGTCCGAAATGGATGGAGAAGCCATGTGCGAACATAAGCATCATACCGGGTCTTAAGTTGGGTTCAATGGATTCTTTGTAAAGCGCCCCCTGCTTCTCATCGTTGATCAGAATCATGATGATATCCGCTTTCTTGGCAGCTTCCGCAGCTGTATATACCGTAAGGCCCTGGGCTTCTGCTTTTGCCCAGGATTTGGAACCTTTATAAAGTCCTACAATGACATTACAGCCAGACTCCTTTAAATTCAGGGCATGTGCATGTCCCTGGCTGCCGTAGCCGATTACTGCGATTGTTTTATCCTGTAATAATGACAGGTCACAATCTTCCTGATAATAAATCTTTGCCATTTTTCTTTCCTCCATTTGTTTGAATGACTATATAACTGAAAGGCCGCAGCGGATGGCTGAACCTCAGAGTCCTAAAATTATTATTCCAGCGGATCCAGATATACCACATTGCCGTTTCCGCGTCCAAGGCCCGCAATACCGGTTCTGGCCAGCTCCAGGATCTCATAATTGCTGAGAAGGTTGATACAGGCATCCACCTTGCTCTGATTGCCTGTAATCTCCACAATCAGGCTTTCCGGCCCCACGTCAATGATATTGGCCCGGAAAATATTGGTAATGGCGATAACGTCCTGCCTCTTTTCCACGGACACACTGACCTTGATCAGCGCCAGTTCGCGGTAGACGCTCTCATCCGGTTTAAGCTCCCTGATATCCCTCACGTCCACAAGCTTGGAAACCTGCTTTTCAATCTGCTCCAGGATTTCATCATCCCCATTGGCAACAATGGTGATCCTGGTGATTCTGGAATCTGCGGTCACCCCTGCCGTAATGCTCTCAATATTATAGCCGCGCCTGGAAAACAGGCCGGATATCCGGCTCAGGACACCTGAGGTATTATCTACCAGAAGCTGAAAAACTCTTTTACGCATTATATGTATCACGCCCCTCCCGCACAAGGGACGTTAAAGTCCCACCGGTGCTGTCTTTCCAATTATTCTAGCAACATTTATAACCCTTGTCAACGTATGATAGTCAGTCATAGTTTTTATAACTTCAGGTTATGATCGGCTGTTAACCCTGTAATATGTGTTATATAAAGCTGCCCTCCCGCTGTCAGATATCGCTCTCCATGCATTTGGGAAGCGCCAGTGTCCCGGTTCTTGCCACCTCCACAATACTGATGGACTGCAGCATGGTGAGGAAAAGCTGGACACGCTCCGGGGCATCACATATCTGAATCAGCATCATGTGTTTTGACATATCCACAATGGAGGCATGCATAATCGCACAGTTCTCCATGATATCCTTCCGGTTATTCCGGTTGTACTTTATTTTTACCAGCATCAGTTCACGGCTGATACTGGAGGTTTCGTCAAAGGTTTTTACCTTGATGACATCCAGTTTCTTGTTGAGCTGCTTCTCGATTTGTTCAATCGTACGCTGATCACCGCTGCTCACAATTGTCATGCAGGACACCGCCGGATCATCCGTTTCCCCCACAGCAAGGGAATTGATATTAAAGCATCTTCTGGAAAACAGGCCGGCTACCTTGCACAGAACACCGGATCTGTTTTCAACAAGAACAGAATATATTTTTTTCATTGCCAAACCTCTTTTCTTTCCGTTTATTTTACCAAATCCATGGGATCAATCATACATTCCATCAGATAAGAGCAGTCATCCTTCAGGAATTCTTCCAAAGCCCCATCGATTTCTTCATTCCGGGAAACACGGATATAGGGGATGTCGTAGGCCTCAGCCAGCTTATCCAGGCGGGGAGCGCCGGAAATATCCACCACCGAATAGCTGTCTTTATAGGAATAATGCTGGTATTCCCGCACCATACCCAGATAATTATTCCGGAATACCACGATTTTAACAGGGATGCGGTACTGCTGGATGGTAGCCAGCTCCATCATGGACATTTGGAAGGAGCCGTCGCCGCAGACAGCGATAACCTGCTTGGACATGTCTCCCAGCTTGGCACCCATGGCTGCCGGAATGGAATATCCCATAGTTCCCATACCGCCGGAGGTAAGGAAACGCCCTTCCCTGACAACGTGGAATGCGCAGGACCAAATCTGGTTCTGTCCCACATCCGCAACATAGACACCGTCCGGCTGCATTTTATAAGAGATCCTGTGTATCAGTTCTTCCGGATCTACATAATCCGGATTAGGCCGGCGCACCAGCTTCATGTTTTTCCGGTAGCCTTCAAGCGTCTCAAGCCAATCCTCATGCTCGCAATCAAATTCCTGTTTTTCGAAATCCTCAAAAATATGCCTTGCGTCTCCCACCAGCGGAATGGTGGGGCCGGCATTTTTCCCGATTTCAGCGGGATCCACATCGATATGTACCAGCACCTTATCATGGGTGATCAGATCCGGCTGGTTCACGGAACGGTCGGCTACACGGGCCCCTACCATAATCAGAAGATCCGATTCATTCATGGCCCGGTTGGCATAGGGTTTTCCGTTGTTTCCCACCATGCCGAAGTACATGGGATGCTCTGTGGGCATTACACCGATTCCCATCATTGTGGAAACCACAGGAATGCGGAATTTCTCCGAAAACTTCCGCAGTTCCTCACAGGCTCCGCTCAGGGTAACGCCGCCTCCGGCGTAAATCAACGGCCGTTTTGCCTTTTCCAGTTCCCGCATTACTTTTTTAATCTGGACAATATGCCCTTTGACAGTGGGCTTGTAGGTCCTCATATTCACCTCTTCCGGATAACGGAATTTAGCAATCTGGGCATTCTGCACATCCATGGGAATATCAATGAGGACAGGACCTTTTCTACCTGTATTGGCCACATAAAAAGCTTCTTTAAAAACACGGGGAATATCGTTCACGTCTCTTACGAGATAGCTGTATTTCACAAAGGACTCCGCCGCCCCTGTAATGTCCGCTTCCTGGAATACATCGCTTCCCAGAAGCTCGCTGTTCACTTGTCCGGTGATACAGACAAGGGGAATACTGTCCGCAAAAGCGGTGGCAATACCGGTGATCAGGTTTGTGGCCCCGGGGCCGGAGGTTACCGCACATACGCCCACTTTTCCTGTCACTCTGGCAAGTCCGCTCGCCGCATGGGCCGCATTCTGTTCTGTCCTGATTAAAACAGTACTGATATCGGAATCCAGGATACTGTTATAAAAAGGACAGATAGCCACACCGGGATAACCGAATATTTCCGTTATTCCTTCTAATTCCAGACACTTTACAATCGCATCCGCACCATTCATCTTCCAATCCCTCCATTTATCTATTCATCCTTCCGGCTACCGGAATCTGCCGAAAAATTCCGCCATAGGAGCCACTACGTCATTCAAATCGGAAATCGCTTCGTTCAGGCTTTCAATATCCATCTGCTCCACCTTATCCATTGTCTGTTCCACGGCCTTGCTGCTGGAATCCACCAGAGAATTCACGTTATCAAACACCTCTCCGAAATCCTCCAGCGCCCCGTCCACCGCGACAAGCGTTTCCGATGCCTTATCCAAGGCATATGTAAGCCTTGGCAGCACTCCCGCCACAAAAACCAGAAACAGCAGTACCAGAACACAATTGGAGACGGCAAATATCCGGGTAAACAGAAGCTGCTTTTTCATCAGACTCTGCTGCCTGGCTTCCGAAGCTTTCAGCTGTTCCATGAGCTGCCTGACTGCCAGTTCGGTCCCTTCTGCTTCCCACAGGGATTCATGCTGGATGTCCCCGGGTAAATCATCCCATAATGCTTCCGTCTGTTCTGTATTGTCATTCCTTTCCATGACTATCTCCCTCTGCTTTCCCGTCAAGACCCAGCAGCCGTTTTGCCAGCCTTACCGTATCCGCCGCATCGGAGGCATAGCCATCCGCATGGATTTCCTCCGCATATTCCCGGGTGACCACAGCGCCGCCGATAATGATCCTGGCATCCAGGCCCTCTTCATGGGCCAGTTCCACCACATGCCGCATTTCCTGCATGGTGGTGGTCATTAATGCGGAAAGTCCGATGATGCTTGCACCATATTCCTTTGCCGCCGCAATTATTTTCTCTTTGGGCACATCTTTTCCCAAATCAATAACCCGGAAACCATAATTACGCAGCATGAGAGCTACCAGGTTTTTGCCGATATCATGGATATCCCCTTGCACAGTGGCAATCACCACAACCGGCATCTGCTCCTGTTTTCCGTCAACAGAAAGCAAAGGCTCCAGCACACCGATGGACAGCTTCATTGCTTCCGCGCTGGAGATCAGCTGCGGCAGGAAATATTTCCCTTTATCAAAAAGCTCCCCCACCTGATTAATGGCGGGCAGTAAATACGTATCCAGCAGTTCTCTGGCCGCAGCGCCTGCCTCCAGGGCACGGCGGGTAAGCTGTTCAATCCCGTTTCGGTTCCCCTTCAGGACCGCTTCGTAAACGGCTGTAGAGGGGGTATCCTCTGCCGCCGCCTTTTCCCCGCCGGCCTTCCCTGTAGGGTGTGGTGTCTGTTGGCCGCTCTCTCCTTCCCCTGCTGTATGCGGAACAGACGGCGCAGGTTTACCGCCGGTGCAGGTCCCCGCATATTCAATATACCGCAGGGCGCTTTCCTGTTTGCATAACAGCATATCGGAGGCAAAAGCACTGGCTACCAGAAGTTCCTGGGAAGGATTGGCAATCGCCATTGTCAACCCTGCCTGGATTGCCATCGTTAGGAATACACTGTTCACATAGCTGCGTTCCGGAAGGCCGAAAGATATATTGGACAGCCCGCAGACAGTGGCCAGCTGTTTATCTTTACAGTAACGGATCGTTTCCAGCGTCTCCAGGGCTGCCCGGGGGTTGGCTCCCACTGTGGCAACCAGTCCGTCCACGATAATGTCTTCTTTGGCCAGGCCGCATGAATAAGCCCGTTCCAGTATAGTTTCAATAATATCCTTCTTTTCCTGCAGGCTTTCAGGCAGCCCCGCATCGGAAAGCGGAAGGAGAATAAACATGGCTCCATATTTTTCAGCCATAGGTATCAGTTTTTCAAACTTTTCTTTTTCCAGGGAAACAGAATTGATCAAGGCCCTGCCGGGGTAACGGCGCAGGGCGGCTTCCATAACCTCCACATGGCTGGAATCCAGTGACAGAGGCAGCTGGCTTACGCCTCCCACCTCCTCCAGGGCGCTGAGCATCCTTTCTTTTTCATCGATGCCGCTCATCCCCATATTCACATCCAGGATGGATGCCCCGCCGGCCTCCTGTTCTTCTGCAAAACGGGTAACCATTTCGAAACTGCCTTCCCGCAGTTCGGCCTGCAGCTTTTTCTTTCCGGTAGGGTTAATTCTTTCCCCGATAATAAGGAACGGATCGTCCAGCCCAAAAGCAACTGTTTTCCGTTCGGAAGTCAGGTAACGGATACCGGAGGGCCGTCTGCCAACCTGCGCCGGCGGTAATTTCCCGAATTTGTCATACAGACATGCGATGTGCTCCGGCGTGGTTCCGCAGCAGCCGCCCACTATCGCTGCCCCGGCTTCATAGATTGCCTGCATTTCCTCCGCGAATTCCCGGGGCTGCATTTCATAGACCGTTTTTCCCTCTTCGTTCAGGGACGGAAGCCCTGCATTAGGCTTTGCAATCACAGGTATCCGGGTAACAGCAGCCATCCGGCGGATTATGCCGGCCAACTGTTCCGGTCCGGCGGAACAGTTGGCACCGACAGCAGCCGCCCCCAGGCTCTCCAGTACCACAGCGGCCGTCACCGCATCTGTCCCGTACAGGCTCCTGCCGTCCCCTTCAAAGGTCATGGTGACCATCACAGGCAGCCCGGGGCTGGTCTCCTTTGCCGCCAGCAGTGCGGCCCTGGATTCCTGCAGGCTCATCATTGTCTCCACCACCAGAAGATCCACGCCTGCCGCTTCCAGACAATGTATCTGTTCTTTATAGATACCGACCAGCTCTTCAAAATCCATATTGCCCACAGGGGCCAGCTGTTCCCCGGTCATAGTCAGATCCCCTGCCACCAGTGCCTTTCCTCCGGCGGCCTCTTTAGAAGCTGCCACCAGAGCGGTATTTATCTGCACCAGCCGGTCCTCCAGGCCGTATTCCTTTAATTTGCACCGGTTCGCGGTAAACGTGGGCGCATATAAAATATTGGTGCCAGCGGCAACATATTCCTTCTGTAGGCCGATCAGCACCTGTTTGTTTTCCATAATCCATTTTTCCGGGCAGACTCCTCCGGGCATACCTCTGCGTATCAGGTTGGATCCCGTCGCCCCATCCAGAAAAATCATCCTGTTTTTTGCATATTCTCTGAATTCTTGTTTTGTCATAAGTTGTTCTCCGTTTTTAAATATTTAATATTCTAACATGAAACAGGGCAAAAAGAAAGCGCCAGCCACAGAAATCTTTCGCAGCAGTTCGGACGATGTCACAGGACACAAGGGGCCGTCCGAACTGCTGCAATCTTTCCTCACTTGATTTCATACGGATAATATGGTAAGTTGAATAGAGGCGCCGGCACCTGATACGTCCGGCGGACAGAAAGGTACAGCAAGGATGAAAAAGAATAATAAAAAATACCTGTTTACCGCTGTTTTGCTTGTTTCCGCCCTTTTGACAGGCTGCGGCAAGGATGCGGAATTAGATAAATTTTACGGAGAGATGGAGGATTTTACCACACAGGTCAACGCCTCCTTCGACACCCTGAATAATGTGGATCCCGAATCGGAAACCAGTGTGGAGGACATGCTTGCCGCTATGGATGATCTCGCCGCCAAATTTACGCTGCTTGCCGAAATCGATGTACCCAGGCAGTTCTCCGCAGTGGAAGATCTGGCGGATGAAGCCGGTGAATATATGGCGGAAGCCGCCAGCCTGTACCGGGAAGCTTACGGCGGGGAAGAATATAATGAGAATGTAGCTTCCGCCGCTTTGGAATATTATAACCGCGCAGTGAAGCGTCTGGACTATATCTCCCAGATCCTTCAGGGAGAATTGCCTACCGATGCTTCCATTACCATCATTACGGAAAATGAAGCCCCCGGCTTCAAGGAAGACTCCCAGGAAGACTCGGGAAATACAGGGGATCCCGATGGGGAACCGGAAGGGACTGATACGCCTTCGGAATCCGTGCCTTCGGAATAAATCCGTCACGAAAACAAACCCGCCTTCTGATCGAACGAAACTGTCCTCCTGACAGGCTCCGCACCGGAAGGCGGGTTTTCTTATCTACAGACTTTACAGTCCAGTTCCGTAACCTCCAGCTTCAGCATACAGGCCTCTTCCCACGGTATATCAGTTGCCGTATCTTCCCGGGGAAGATAGTGGGCCAGAAGATGTTTCATCGCGGTTTTCTTTTCTTCGGTATCCTCCAGGAAAACCGGCTTTCCATAGCCTTCTGCGCAATTATAAAACATGGTATATTCCCCGTTTTCCACAGGAAGCATACAATGATCCGAGTCCATCTGGAAAGCAATTTCCTCTGCTTCCCGCAACAGTTTCATTACCCTGTCATCCCAATCCCCTTTCATATAAAAGGTGAAGTTCCCGTTCAGAAACGTATATCCAAAGGAAACCGGAATCACTGATACCCGTTTCCCGTCCGTCAGCCCCAGCCTGCACATATCACAGCTGTCCACGATTTTCAGCCTCCCGGCCAGATCCGTTACTGTTTTTTCTGTTTTTATCATGTCTCTCCTTCTTTCACTCCCAGTAAGCGTTATGCATGGTTTCATATACCGTATCCATCAGTTCTATCGTCTGCTGTCTCTTGTTCTCACAGGCAGGCGGCTTGATCGGAGGCAGTATCTTCAGGGTAAGACAAGGTTTCCTCCTCATAAGGCCTGCCACGCCCCCCGGATGTCTGTAGGAAATCACCATGGGGATTACCGGCACCCCGGCTTCACAGGCGGTTAAGAAGGCGCCGCGTTTAAAGCCGCGGATTCCCTGGTAATACGGATGTAACACCACCTCGGGATAATAGTGGATCCAATTGCCTCTTGCTACCCAGCTTCCGGTTGCTTCCATAAAACGTTTAAAACCCTGTCCGCTTTCCGGTATGGGGATTCCTCCCAAAAGACGGATGATATGCCGGATAAAGGGGATCCGGAAATTAGATTCCAGTGTGGGGAAGCATACATTCCTGCACCGCAGGACATAAGAAACCATCACACAATCCAGCAGATGGACATGGTTACAAACCGTGACGGCACCGCCTTTCACGGCTTTCAGGTTCTTACGCCCTTCTATTTTCAGCCCCCATACAGGTTTGATGAACAATACCACCAGCAAATATATCAGAAGCCTTACCAGTCCCCCGCCCAATAGGAAAAAGGGATTGGACGGGAAAAAATGATAGGAGTCCTTCACATGAAAGGGAAGAGGTGTCCACATTTTCACAATATGCTTTTCCTCATAAACGACACCTGCTGTCTCCTTTATCCCTTCCGTAAACTTTCTGCGGTTTTCCATACGGCGGTTTTCCTTCCGGTAATCCTGAAGCTCTTCCTCAAACATCTGCTCCATACGGCGTACACAGTCCTCCAGAGCGAACTCCCTGCCGTGTTCACTGTACTTTTTTTCCATGCGCTTTCGTTCATCAGCCGCTCCCAGCCAATAATCAATTTTTGCGGCCAGTTCGTCGCTGTCTCCTGCCTTAAACAGACTTCTCTCATCCAGGGCAAACTGCGGCGTTGCCGATTTGGGGCTGTCGGCAATCACCGGAACCACACCGCTTGAAAATGCCTCGATACAGGATATCGCTTCGATCTCGGCATCCGCCGCATGGACATATAAATCGGTTATGGAAAGCAGATGCAGAAGCTTTTCATGGGAAAAGAAACGCATAACAGGTTTGTTGGTGAGCTTCCTGGAACGATACCGGTAGCTTCCGTATTTCAGCCCCTGACCGGCAAGCACCAGCTGGATGCGGGATTCATATTTGGACTTGGCTATGGCATCAATAAGGATATCCTGCCTTTTTTCATTGGAAAGCCTTCCGATCATGAGTACTATGAATTTATCCTTCAGTTTCGCCGGTTTCGGCCTTTTCCGGTAAGTAAAATCCGGATCCACGCCATTGGATATGACATGAAGCTTTGAACTGTAATTATTTGCCCGCAATTCCCCCGCAATAAAGCTGCTGGGACAATGGATATGCCGGAAATATTTATAAAACCGTTCCCAGAAAAAACGGTAAAGCCAGGCATTCACGGCCTGCTGCTTTCCCAGATGCAGCGTATAGGTAATGTTTTCCGGCTGCACATGGAAGGCCGCCGTATGAGGGACCCCAAGTTCCCGGGCAATTTCCAGCCCCTTCATCCCCAGCAGGAAAGGCAGCAGGAAATGTACCAAATCCGCCCAGCCAATCGCTTCCCTCAATACCTCTTCGTCCGGTCTGGCAAAAACCATCCCCTGCTTCGTCACAATATGATGAACCACCGGGGGAAGAAAATATTCCTTTACCAGATACTTCCCGTTGCCTGAGTTTCCCGTACTTACCACACGCACCTCATGTCCATGGGCCGACAGGGTGTGCGCCAGCCGCTGTGCCGTCATTGTGGTACCGTTATTCCCTCTGTCGTACTGATCAATAATCAATAATAATTTCATTTATGCTCATGCCTTTCCTGTCATGAATCTGCCAAACTCCTCTTCCGGCATGGGCTTCGCATAATAATAGCCCTGCCCGATATCACAATGGATAGAACGGATGAACTCCGCCTGGGATGCATTTTCCACCCCTTCCGTCACCGTTTTTATATGCAGCTCTCCTGCCAGATTTATGATATTTTTCATAATAATATCTCTCTTTTCCTGTTCCCCTGTACCGGCAAGAAAAGCTTTATCCAGCTTAAGCTCATCAATATCCAGTTCCTTCAGTATATTCAATGAGGAATAGCCGCTGCCGAAATCATCCATGGATACGGCAAAGCCTATTTTATGAAGCTCCCTGACCAGCTTTTTCATTTCCTCCAGATTTTCCATTGTAATCCCTTCCGTAACCTCCAGGATGATATGTGAAGGGTCAATATGGTGTTTTCTTATTATTTTCTCAATCTGGTGTAAATAATCCTGTTTGTAAAAAAGGATTCTCGACTGGTTTACGGAAATACAGAAGCCGGAGCTCCCTGTTTCGAGAAGCCTGTTCAGGTAAATACAGGCTTCTTCCAGCATATACATATCCAGATTGGTAATGAAACCGTTCTGTTCGAATACCGGAATAAAATCATCCGGATAGATAATGTCCCCCTGGGGACGCACCCAGCGCACCAGCGCCTCCGCACCGCAGATCTTTCCAGTTCTCAGGTTTACCTTCGGCTGCAGATACATGCAAAATTCCCTGTTTTCCAGCGCGGTGTACATAATACGTTCTATTTCATTGCGTTTCAATTCTTTTTCATGCAGGCTGTTTCCATAATATACGATACTGCTCTCCTGGTTTCCTTTCGCATTTTTCAGTGCCAGGTTTGCATTATCCCAGAAAACATCAAAATCAATCCTGCCTGCGCAGGTCTCTGTTATTTTCACCCCGCAGTTGCATAGGATATGATATTCCTGGACCGGATCCAGCTGGCAGAGCGATATCTTTTCCATCAAAGCCGTCATACGTTCCGTCAGCTTCCGTTTTTCCCCGCCTATTAAAAGAAGGGCAAATTTATCGGAATTATCTCTGCAGCAGATTTCAGCCCCTCCGATTGTTTCCAGCAGCACCTGTGCCACATGTTTCAGCAGGTTATCCCCTTTTGCATAGCCGAACAGTTCATTTACAAATTTAAAGTTAGCAATATCCAGAAGCACAAGCGAATAGCCGCTTTTCTGCTTCATAAGGGATATGGCCTCCTCCGTAAACCGTGTCTTATTATACAGTCCGGTAAGCGGATCGAAGTAGGCCAGCCTGCGCATGGCATTTCTGTTATTGCGGATGAGAGTATAAATGTAGCCGAATACAATAACGAGCAGCAGAATAATAACCGCAAAGACGGCGATGGTCACCTGGGTCATTCTGTTAAAGTTCCCGTTCAGCGCTTCCTGCGGAATCATGCACAGCAGATACCAGCCGTTTCTTTCAATTGGGGCAAAATACATCCAGTACTTTGTGTTGTTGTAGGAAAAAGCGGAGAAAAAGTTTTCCCCCCTCGCAAGCAGGGGCAGCAATTCGTTCTCAAGGCCGGCCCCCAAAAGATCCGTATCAAAAATATTCCGTATATCTCCATTCTCTATAAGCTTATGACTGGAACGGATAACGAAATCGCCGTCGCCGTCTATGATATGCAGAAAGGCATTCCCATTGAAAATAGGACGGCTGATAATCGTTCCGAAGGTTTCGGATTTGCTGGTAGCGGTGAGAACGCCTTTCAGCTCTCCATTTCTGTAAACGGGCACTCCATAACAATTAATATACCCTTCCGCAAACCGGTCCGGCATTGTATCAGAAACGGCAGAATTACCGTTCAGGGCTTCCTGTATGAACCCTTCCTCTCCCAAACTGACCTCTTTATAACGGATCCCGTCCATATCAACAAGCTCCCCTGTACCATCAGGGCCAATGAAGCCCATACGGATAAAATCATTCTGGTAATTTTCGGTCTCCAGAATATCCATAATCTCACCTTCGTCCATATTATTTTCCCCAATTATGGTCGAAAGTGCCTCCAGCACATGGAGATACCCCTCCATCTGCATCACAATCGTACTTTTATATTGCTGTGTCACCTCATTCAAATAAATTTCCGCTTCATTTTTCTGTGCCCTGCTCAGGGTTGCAAAAACCATAACCGCCGTGATGGCCAGAGCAGTAAAAATGCCGGCAGCTGTGACCACGGCGATAGAAATCTGTCTTTTCAGGTTTTTTTCCGTTCTCATTGCATTCCTCGGGGTAAATGTATTATCGTCTTACAATGCTTGCATATGTACGTACAAGTGAATTACTTAATTATAACCTAGACATGCTTTTTTGTACAGTAACATTACATGAGGGATGCAGGGAACGGTAACAATAAAAAAAAGAATAAAATAAAAAATAAGCGTACCACCATTACTGATGATACGCTTATTGATATGCAGTTGTTACACAATACAGGGAAAAAATCCTGCTTGCCGGAAATAGCAACCGTTTATATACCGGATTAACAAGAAGCACGGATACCTATTATTAATTATTAAGACAATGATACCCCGGGGTTCTTGATAGCCGCCTGTGCCGCCGCCAGTCTTGCAATGGGTACACGGAACGGAGAACAGGAAACATAGTTCAGCCCTATAGAATGGCAGAATTCAATGGAGGAAGGATCCCCGCCGTGCTCGCCGCAAATACCCAGCTTGATGTCCGGGCGGGTCTTGCGTCCTTTATTGGCAGCCATCTTAATCAGCTGTCCCACGCCGTTCTGATCCAGTTTTGCAAAAGGATCGGCTTCATATATTTTGCTCTTATAATAATCTACCAGAAACTTTCCGGCATCATCACGGGAGAAGCCATAGGTCATCTGGGTTAAGTCATTGGTGCCGAAGGAGAAGAATTCAGCTTCTTCAGCAATTTCATTAGCCAGAAGAGCCGCTCGGGGAATCTCAATCATCGTACCGATATGGTATTGGATGTCGGAATTCATTTCCGCCTTTACCTTCTCAGCGGTTTCCACAACGACTTCTTTTACAAATTTTAATTCCTTCTTATCGCCTACCAGAGGTATCATAATTTCCGGAACGATATGATAACCGTGCTCAGCCTTCACTTCAATAGCCGCTTCCATAACGGCCCTCGTCTGCATGCGGGCAATTTCGGGATAAGTAACCGAAAGACGGCAGCCTCTGTGTCCCATCATGGGATTGAACTCATGCAGGCTTTCGCAGGTAGCTTTCACTTCCGCTACTGTCAGGTTCATATCCTTTGCCAAATCCTCGAAATCTTTTTCTTCCGTAGGAACAAATTCATGGAGGGGAGGATCCAGGAAACGGATGGTGACCGGGTTGTCCTGCATCACTTCATAAATACCCTTGAAGTCACCTTTCTGGAAAGGGATCAGCTCATTCAGGGCCTGTTCTCTCGCTTCACAGGTGGTGGACAGGATCATCTTGCGGATTTTCGGTATACGCTCAGGATCAAAGAACATATGCTCCGTACGGCACAATCCGATTCCTTCCGCTCCCAGCTTAAGAGCATTGGAAGCATCCTCAGGAGTATCCGCATTGGTACGTACCTTCAAGGTGCGGAAGGAATCCGCCCAGTCCATAATACGTCCGAAATTACCGCTGATGGTCGCATCCTCGGTTGCGATGTCCCCGTCATAAATCTTGCCGGTGGAACCGTCAAGGGAAATGTAGTCTCCTTCATGATAGGTCTTTCCGCCCAGGCTGAACACCTTGGCATTTTCATCAACCACAATATCCCCGCAGCCGGATATACATGCGGTTCCCATACCTCTGGCCACCACGGCAGCATGGGAGGTCATTCCTCCGCGCACGGTAAGAATTCCTTCCGCAGCGTGCATACCTTCAATATCCTCCGGAGAAGTTTCCAGACGCACCAGAATAACACGCTCTCCCTTTTCATGTGCTTCCTTGGCATCCTCAGCGGTAAAATATACCTTACCGGCAGCGGCGCCGGGAGAAGCCGGCAGAGCTTGTCCGATCACGTGTCCTGCCTTCAGTGCATCCGGTTCAAAGGTAGGATGCAGAAGCTGATCCAGGGATTTGGCTTCAATTCTAAGGACAGCCTCTTCAGGGGTTATCATACCTTCGTCCACCAGGTCACAGGCGATCTGTAAAGCGGCAGGCGCTGTTCTCTTACCGTTTCTTGTCTGCAGGAAATACAGCTTCCCTTCTTCAATGGTAAATTCCATATCCTGCATATCTCTGTAGTGGGATTCCAGTCTGTTGGCAATCTCAATAAACTGCTTGTAACAGTCAGGCAAATCCTGTTCCAGACGAGTGATGGGCTGGGGTGTCCTGATACCCGCAACAACATCTTCCCCCTGTGCATTAATCAGGTATTCACCGTAAATTCCCCTGGCTCCGGTAGAAGGATTTCTTGTAAAGGCAACACCGGTGCCGGAGGTGTTTCCCATATTTCCAAATACCATAGACTGTACGTTAACCGCTGTTCCCCAGTCTCCGGGAATATCGTTCATACGGCGGTATATGATGGCGCGTTCATTATCCCAGGAACGGAAAACCGCTTTTACAGCTTCCATCAGCTGTACTTTGGGATCCTGAGGGAAATCTTCTCCCATCTTGTCCTTATAAATGGCTTTAAAACGTGCGATAACTTCCTTCATATCGTCCGCCGTCAGATCCGTGTCAAAATGAGCGTCCTTTGCTTCTTTGATTTCATCCAGGACCCTCTCAAATAAAGATTTGGGAACTTCCATGACTACATCCGAGAACATCTGGATAAATCTCCGATAGGAATCATACGCGAATCTGGGATTTCCGGTCTTTTTCGCAAAGCCTTCCACAGAAATATCGGTAAGTCCCAGGTTAAGAATGGTGTCCATCATACCCGGCATAGATGCCCTGGCACCGGAACGTACGGATACAAGCAGCGGATTTTCGGTATCCCCGAACTTCTTGCACTGGAGTTCTTCCAGTTTGGCAAGTGCGGTAAAGATCTGGTTCTTTACCTCTTCCGATATCTGCTTCCCGTTATTGTAATAATCGGTACAGGCTTCCGTTGTCACCGTAAAGCCCTGCGGAATAGGCAGCCCCAGATTGGTCATTTCTGCCAGATTGGCTCCTTTTCCGCCAAGAAGGTCCCGCATTTCTGCATTGCCTTCTTTGAATGAATAAACCCATTTTGCCATCTAATTTGTTCCCCCTTTGAACGAAGTATTTGGTATAGGTTTGCGAAGCGTCTGTATACTGTCTGGTTCTGCGCTTCGCTCTCGTGTTTCTATTATACCACAACTCTTTCTGGAACGCACGTTAATTTTTGTTGTTTTATAAATAAAATATAAATATTTTAATCTAATTCCCAACAAATCATGCACTTATCAGAAAATTAATTTAATTTTTATGTTGTTTTTATGGATGTTTTGTGTGGCTTTTTCTGCTTTTTTCTGCAACCGGTTTCTCCTTTTCATGCTTCGGATGTCCGCGCCACACAGATTCGTTGTAGAACTCCCTCCCCCTGCCGGAAACGGCGTCAAACAGATGCACAGGCTTGCCTGTTTGGCGCGTTGTCCGCCAGAATAAACGGCAAAACCTGCCGGAGTCACCCGGCAGGCTTCTTTTGTAAGTTATAGCAGCTTAACGCTTAAACAATTAAAAATCGAATTTATCTGCAAAATAGGAAGCAAGCTGGTCAATTGCTACTCTTTCCTGTTCCATGGAATCACGGAAACGCACGGTCACGCAATGATCTTCTTCCGAATCAAAATCATAGGTAATACAGAAAGGAGTTCCGATTTCATCCTGACGGCGGTAACGTTTTCCGATATTTCCCCTGTCGTCAAATTCGCAGTTGTATTTTTCAGCCAGTTGTTCATAAACTTTTTCCGCCCCTTCATTCAGCTTCTTGGAGAGCGGAAGGATACCGATTTTAACAGGGGCCAGGGCCGGATGGAAATGAAGTACGGTCCGGACATCCCCTTCCCCGATTTCTTCCTCATCGTAAGCTGCGCAGAGGAAAGCCAGAACCACACGGTCCGCTCCCAGTGAAGGCTCGATTACATAGGGAATATATTTGGTATTCTTTGTATCGTCAAAATAACTCATATCCTGTCCGGATACATTGGCGTGCTGAGACAGATCATAATCCGTTCTGTCCGCAATCCCCCACAGTTCCCCCCAGCCGAAGGGGAACAGGAACTCGATATCCGAAGTGGCTTTGGAATAGAAGGAAAGCTCTTCCTTGTCGTGATCTCTCACGCGCATTTCCTCCTCCTTAATGCCCAGGGTCTGCAGCCAGTCAATGCAGAACTGTTTCCAATAAGCAAACCATTCCAGATCGGTGTCCGGCTCACAGAAGAATTCCAGCTCCATCTGTTCAAATTCCCTTGTCCGGAAGGTAAAGTTACCGGGGGTAATCTCATTCCGGAAGGACTTGCCGACCTGTCCGATTCCAAACGGGATTTTCTTTCTGGAGGTACGCTGTACATTTTTAAAGTTTACAAAAATACCCTGTGCTGTTTCAGGACGAAGGTAAACCGTATTTTTAGCATCCTCCGTAACACCCTGGAAAGTTTTGAACATCAGGTTAAACTGGCGGATTTCCGTAAAATTATGTTTACCGCAGGTAGGGCAGGGAATGTTATGTTCTTCGATAAAGCTCATCATCTGTTCCTGGGACCATCCGTCAACGGATCCGTTCAGTTCGATTGTATTGTCTGCGGCAAAATCTTCTATGATCTTATCCGCGCGGAAACGCTCATGACATTCCTTGCAATCCATAAGAGGATCCGAAAAGCCGCCCAGATGACCGCTCGCCACCCAGGTCTGCGGATTCATCAGTATGGCGCAGTCCACACCTACGTTATAGGGATTGGAGGTGATAAACTTCTGCCACCAGGCCTTTTTAACATTATTTTTCAGCTCAACACCCAGGTTTCCATAATCCCAGGTATTTGCCAGACCTCCGTAAATTTCAGACCCCGGATATACAAAGCCTCTCGCTTTGGCCAGCGCCACTATTTTTTCCATCGTCTTTTCCATTTTGCCTTCCTCCTGCTTGTTCCGTTTATTCTATTTAAATATGATGTAGGAAAGGGATTCCCCATTGGTAACTACAGCCGTTTTTCCATCCGCACCCAGCGTCACATCGGAACTCATATAAAGGATATCCCCATACGGCCTGATGCTGATGTTCTCCCGGACAATGGCCACATGCCGGTCTCCCATGTCCAGAATATCCTGTTTGCTGATAGTCGTTCCTTCTTCCTTAGCACTGTTCAGTGTCACATCCAAATCATATCCGGCGCTGAACGCTTCCTTCACCGTCCCGGAAAAAAGCGCCTGACGGTAAAATCCCGAATAATCCTCCGAATTACGGAAGGTCATCATCACCCGGACAACGCCATCCTCCATCTGTGCGGAGTTAAGTTTCACATAATCTCCGCCCGCACTTTCGTTATAGGCCGTTATCATATCCTGCGTAGAAGACTTTAATTCATCCAGATCGTAATAAGTCTCTCCGAAATCCTCAACAATCGTATGGACTATTTCACCGTTTTTCTTTAAGTCTAATGTACTTACATCTTCCTCTGTCTCTTTGGAACCGCAGCCTGCCATGAGCAGGGCCGCTGCGCATACTGCCAGAAGGAATAAACTGTTTTTCTTCATTTTCCTTACCTCTGTGCCTTGACATATCTTTAACATTATATCCGACCTTTCCCTGATTTTCAACATAAACTTAGCAAAGGCTGTTTATAATTTCCAGGCTCTTAAAATGACCATCCAAAGCGTTTTTACAATACAGGCCCGCCAGACGGCCCAGTTCCCGGAGGACAGGAGGCGTTACCGTAAAGGTATACAGCTTCTCCACCGGTGAACCGGCAATGAAGGATATGGCATAGACTGTAGAGTCCAGCAGCTTTTCCCCGGAAGGGATCCCGGGAAATTCCCCGTTTATTACCACTGTTTTGATTTCAAATATGTAACGCACCAGTTCATGATCCAGGCTTTTTGCGGTAAGGGCCCTCAGTGACTGGTATAATAGCTTCAGCAGCTCTCTTTCGTCGTTATTTTCCCTGGTACAGTAGTCGCACACCTCCAGAAAATACATCCCGTAATAAGCCCCCTCATAATCAGAACGCAGGCCTTCGAAATAATTGGAGATGAAAGCCTCCGCCATAGTATAGGAGGAACGGCCGGCATACAGCCGGAATTCACCGAAGGAAAAAGGGTTCGTAGGCGCAAGGAAGCGGTTATTCTGCTTCCTTGCGCCCCTGGCAAAGGCCGTTATCTTGCCTCGTTCTTTTGTAAGTATAACCACCCTTCTGTCATATTCCCCGATAGGTTCCGCCTTCAGTATGAGTCCTGTCACTGTGAGCAAATCCTGCATTCTTGTCTGGTTCCTGCCCTTCCCTTACGTCTTCATCCGCATACTGTGCGGCAATTTTCAGATAATCTTCCACTTTTCCCGTTTTCATAAATTGTTTCCAGCTGTTTAAATCGCTCATCCTTCACCCAGTCCTCTTCTGTTTTTTCAGTCGTACCTGAAAGAAGTACACTATTAGGGTTCGCGTTTTTGGTTTTTCTATTCGGGCTCTTTCGGATTGTAGCCAAAATTTTTCAACAGGAAATCGCTGTCACGCCAGTCTTTTTTTACCTTGACCCAAAGCTGCAGATTTACTTTGCACTGAAGCATGTCCTCTATTTCCGGACGGGCCTTGCTGCCGATCGTCTTAAGCATCTGGCCTCCCTTGCCGATAATAATACCTTTGTGGGAGTCTTTTTCGCAAATAATAGTGGCCTGGATATCCGCAATGTTTTTCCTGTACTTCATACTTTCAATAGCGACCGCTATTCCGTGGGGGATTTCCTCATCCAGGGATCGCAGGGCCTTCTCACGGATTAACTCCGCCACGATCTGCCTCTCCGGCTGATCCGTTACCGTATCCTCGTCATAAAAAGGCCGGCCGTAAGGAAAATACTTGAAAATACAGGAAATCAGTGTATCCGTATTGGTTCCGCAGCGGGCGGAGACTGGCACTACCTCCGCAAAATCCAATTCTCTGCGGTAGGTATCTATCGAAGGAAACACCTCTTCCTTTTTCACGGTATCGGTTTTATTAATCACGAGAATAACAGGCGTCTTTGACTTTTTCAACTGTTCGATGATATGCCTTTCACCGGCTCCGATATAGGTGGTAGGCTCCACAAGCCACAAAATGACATCCACATCCTGCAGTGTCCCCTCCGCCGCCTTCAGCATATAATTACCCAGTTTATTTTTAGCCCGGTTTATTCCCGGTGTGTCCAGAAATACAATCTGGCCTTCTTCGGACGTATAAACAGCCTGGATCCGGTTGCGGGTCGTCTGTGGTTTATTAGACGTGATGGAAATCTTCTGTCCGACCAGACGGTTCATCAAGGTGGATTTTCCCACATTAGGACGTCCTATTAATGTGGCAAAGCCTGATTTGTATTTTTCATTCAAAGGCTTTCCGGCGGCGAGCAGTTCCTCTAAGGAACGCGTTGCTTCCATGGAACGTTTAGCTTCCATGGAACGCTTTGCTTCCATATCCATGTATTATTTTTCTCCTTTATTTGGGGGATTCGTTATTATCCGGAGCTTTTCTGTCATCCGGCACGGGCATTTCCGGCTTCCCGGCGGGTATTCCGCCTGTCGGGTTTCCTGATGCCGGGTTTCCTGCTGTAGGATTTCCTCCTGCCGGCGTTTCTCCTGAACCGGACATGGGCGGCGGTCCCTGGGGACCGTAACCGGGGCCGAAAGGCGGCCTGCCGGCGGGCCTGTAGGGTACGCCGTACTTTTTCCGGTTTTCCTCTTCCCGTTTCCGGCTGGCACGGATAATGAATTTCATAATTATTATGGCAACACCAATGATAATAGCAAAAACAAAGAGAACCGGCAAGGAAATTATGAAACCGATGCAGAATTCCTTCAGGCCATGCCCTACATTATACAGGTTTTCAGAGAAACCAATCCGGATACGTTCCCAGGTTCCTTTTTCCTCCGGAGGCGTCAGGCGTGTCACTTCGTTTATGTACAGATATACGGTGCTGTAATTTACCTGGTTATCCATGGTCCGCAGCTGGGCTTCCATGCTTTCCAGCTGATAGCGAACTTCTGTAAGGCGGCTTTCGATAGAAATGATATCTTCCATGGTTTCCGCCTGCTCCATCAATTCAAGGAGTCTGGCCTGTTCCTGCTCCAGCATCTTTTTGTGGCTTTCCAGATCCACGTACTGCAGCGTGACATCCTCTATGGATTCCTGACGGGATACCACGTTGGAAATCTCGTCCACCTGATCCACAAAGGCATCCAGATTCTCCGCAGGGATACGGAGGGTGAGATTGGCGCTCCGGCTGCCTATACTGTTTTCATTATAGGAAGCAAACTGCTCAATATAGCCGTTCAATGTATTTACCTTTTCCTCAACGGCGGCTACCAGAGTTCCGTAATCCTCTGTTTCTACGGTCATATCCACATTTTTAATCAGCTTTCTGCCGGAAGCCGCCGTATTCTCCATTGCAGCACCGTTTTCCCCGCCGGCTGCCTCCGCATCCTCCTCCGCCGCTGCCGTATCATAGGAATACTCGGAATACACCCCGCCGGAATCATAGGTGACAGCTGCCTCCGCGGGGGAAGAATTCTGGGAGGACGATTTGGAACTGCTCCCGCAGCCAGCAAACATCACTGCAAACAGGCAGAAACTGATAAGTAAACCGGTAATTGCCGTCTTTTTTTTCATAATAACCTCCTGCCCTGTTTATCGGGCTTTGTGCGCGCTGTTAAGACACTTCGCGGATCCGGAACCGGCGCCGCAGCGCCCATGTCCGGATCCGGGAAAAAACGATGCCCGACAGCCCGTACCTTTTGTCAATACAGGTTTTCCAGTACGCCAAACAATTCTTTGTCTTCCTTCAGTCTGGTGTCATTCCCCACTACACACAAACAATCATCCTCCATGAAGGCACGGATTACGGCCGCAAGAGAACGGATAGTCTCCGCATCCGCTCCAAGAAGCTCGTCTCTTTCCCTCTGGTAATCTTCATAAGTCTGTTTGGTCAGATAGGAACTCATGGCACGAAGGCCCTTGGCCGCCGGATTAAGGGGAGTGTCCAGTTCGCTGACGGCGCCGATAATATACTGAGTCATCGTCCGTTCATCACCGTCAAAAGCTTCTACAAACCCGGCGGCTTTTTCATAAGCTTCCACCGTACTTTTCAGGTTCGGATCCCGATAGGAAACAAAATAGCTGTCCCCGCTTTTTCCAAAAGCACACATACAGCCGTAAGCGCCTCCCTTTACCCTTATCTCCTGCCACAGATATTCATAACTCATCATGACCTTCAGCACCTTCAGCGCACCGGTATACGGCAGCCCTTTGCTGACAAAATTCCCGGCCCTGCACACATATTGTACCTGGGATGCGGATAAAAATCCCTCATTTAGCTTAACCGGCTCTATCGTAAATGCTTTCTTTTCCACAGGCTCTGTATAAAGCGCATTTTTTACACGTTCCGCCAATGAAAGGAACTCCCCGTAATGATCTTCGGTACCCACATAGTCCAAGAGCAGGTTTTCCGGACGGAAAATATAGGACACCAGAGACTGGAGCTTATGCTGTAAATCCTCTCTGCAGCTTTCAAAGTTCTTTTCCAGATGATCGATAAGACGGTAAAAAGGCATGCCGTTTATCTGCTCCTGAATAGCTGCCGGCCGTGAAAAATAGGACATGGCGCGGCTTGCCGCTACGGAATGGCCGGATGATATCAGATTGGACTGCAGCCTGGATTTTAGTTCCGCCAATATTTCATACAGCCTTTTCCCGTCGTCAAACCGGGATTTCAGCATAATTTCCTGCACCAGCTCCACGGCTCTTGGCAGATTGCCCTCCAGCGACTTTGCCTTCATCTCAAAGGTAACCAGACATTCGGACAGATTACGGGCATTGGTAAAGAAATTGGTGACTGCGGAAATACCACCGGTCTCCATATTCATTTCATGGAACAGTTCTCCATAGGTAAAGTTCTCCGTATCCACATAGCCTAGAACCGATTTCAGGATGCCGATATACGGGAATAACTCCTCCGGAACCTGCTTTACATCGAACAGGAAACGGAAATAGCTGATATGGTTCGTAAAAATATCATGATACATCACAGTGGTAGAGCCGGCTGAGCGTATCTCATTCACCAGAGGTTCCGCTTCCTTGCGGATATCCTCTCTCTTAAGAAGGGGGATGGTTGCCAGCGCTTCCTTGGTATCCGGTGTCTCCTGGTATACCAGCAGCGCATGGGTTTGGGCAACAACAGCCTCTATCTGCTCTTTGCTGAGTTCCTTTTTCAGAGCGGCAAGCCTTTCCTTTAAGAGTCTGTCCCTTTCTTCCGCAAGCCCTTTTTTCGGGGATAAGGTAAGAATGCCCTTATGTGTGTTCTCCAGCATACATTCCCGGATAAGCTCTTCAAAATAGGATGTTTCCGCTTTTTCCCGCAGGTTCTTATAGGTTTCTCCCGCCTCGATATGGATAAAAGGTTTACTTTCGTCATACAGCCAGCTGTCCATAACCTGAAGCCCATACATCAGCCCGGCCGGATAGGATCCGAAATCAGCCTCCCTGTAACGGAATTCATAGAAATTCAAGCCTGCACGCAGGGCCTTTTTATCAATTCCCTGGCGGGAAAGTCCCGTTAACGTCTCTTCGATGCATGTTACAAATTCCGTTTTCCGAGCCAGATTGGCATTCTTGGCTACGATGGTAAAATAAGACTGCCGGATGCCGCTTTCGTAATAGCTGTAAATGTCCTTGCCGATCCCCCTGTCCAGCAGGGCCTGCTTCAGGGGTGCACCGGGCGCACTGCAAAGAGCATAATCCAGAATCTGGAAGGCAATATATCTTTCTCTGTCAAGGCTGTCTCCCACTACCATATTATAGGTAAGGTAGGTATTATCCTCTTCCGGCTCACTGTCCGTAATCGGATAATACCTGCCGGCTTCCGCACACGCTTGAAAAGGGGCCTGGACCCCGATTTCCGAATCCACTGTAATTCTGTCAAAATGAGACAGATAAGCGCTATCCAGATATTCCAGTTTTTCCGCCATATCCATATTTCCGTACAGATAAATATAGCTGTTGGACGGATGATAATATTTTCTGTGGAAATCCAGGAACTGTTCATAGGTCAGATCCGGTATTGCCTCCGGATCCCCGCCGGATTCATTGGAATAGGTGGTATCCGGAAAAAGAATATTTGTGATTTCTCTTTCCAGTACATCATCAGGGGAAGAAAAAGCCCCTTTCATTTCATTATAGACCACGCCGTTGATATGCAGTTCATCCTCCGGGCTTTCCATTTCATAATGCCAGCCCTCCTGCTCAAAAATCTTGGGTTCGTTATAAATATTGGGATAAAACACCGCATCCAGATATACGTGCATCAGATTCTGAAAATCCTTATCATTGCAGCTTGCGATGGGGTATACGGTTTTATCCGGATAAGTCATGGCATTGAGGAAGGTATTCAGGCTTCCCTTCGCCAGTTCAATAAAAGGATCCTTTACCGGAAAATCCCGGCTCCCTTCCAATACGGAATGCTCCAGTATATGGGCAACTCCCGTGCTGTCCTCCGGCGGTGTACGGAAACCGATATAAAAAACCTTGTTTTCATCATCATTGGAAAGCAAAGCAAGCCTGGCCCCGCTTTTCCTGTGCTCCAGAAGATAACTCATGGAGTTCAGATCTTCTATTCTCTTTTTTTCAACGAGTCTGTAGCTTGTCAGTTCTTCAATTTTCATGCATCCATATCTCCTGTCTCTATTTACCCATTCCGGAACCGCACTGCCGCAGCTTCTCTGGCAGAATCCGGTAATATTTTATAAGTATATCACTTTTCCGGCATTTTATAAAGATGATTCGGCAAGAGGGGTGCAGATAAAAAAAGAAACACAGGTTATTTCCTGCATTTCTTTTGGATTAATTATAAGATACTGCCGGCGGCCTGCTTCACACCTTCTCCAGCTTACTCTTTTTAGGAGCCGCTGCCTAGAGAATATCCGCCCGGAGCAGCTGTTTTCTTATCTGAAGCCCTAATACAAAGGCCATCGCCACCGATACCACATCCTTGATAAGATAAGGTACCGATACCAGTACGGCTGATTCGGCAAATCCCATATTCATCAGCAGCTGAAACTGGAGAATGCCTAACAGATGACAGACAGCCAATCCCATGACACCCAGCCCGCAGCCCACAGCCTTGTTTTTAACCATGCTGCCGGCTCCGCAAAGCAACGCCAGAAAAAGGAATCCCCAGATAAAGCCGCCCGTTTTACCAACCAGAACGGCAAGGCCTCCTGAAAACCCGGAAAAGACCGGCACCCCGGCTGCACCCAGCAGAATATAGACCCCAGCCGCTGCCGTACCGAGTTTAGCCCCAAGGACAGCCCCCGTCAATGCTATTGCAAATGTCTGCAGCGTAACCGGCACCCCGGACGGCATAGGCAGTGCAATCTGTGCAAGAACTGCGATTACAGCGGCAGACATCCCTGTAATTACCAATGATTTTGTAGATACTTTCTTTTCCATGAATCCAACCTCCCCGGATGGGGATTTCCTCCCTTATTTTCGTTTTTACCAGAGGAAACAGCGGATACCTGCGAGCCGGCCATCCTTGTATCACCAACGGATGCCATGTTCTGTAAGCCATCCTTATGTTCAAGAAAAAAAAGACTTCCCTCTGTATAAAGGAAGTCTATCATGCATCTTTTTAATTGTCAACCAAATATAACGTGCTGGTTAACATTCTTTTTTTCCCCGTACAGGCACCCTTCTAATCCGGGGACCCGCTCACACCACCACAGCCCCCAGACCCAGCTTGCTGATGTGCACCTCTTCCACCACCGTCGTGTCCTTCTTGCCATGCAGTTCTTTGCTTGCAACAATTTCTTCAACCGGATATTCCCGGTTGACATATCCCGCCTTTTTCCGCTTTTTGCCATCCGCCGGTTCCCATACGCTCATTTTGAAACGGGCTTTCATTTTCTTATATGCCTTAAAGGAGGCGCTGTCCGGAGTCATATAAAACACATGGTTTTCCGGAGTGGTATCCGGTGCCACCTCCGTCAGAATAATACGGGCAATCACTTCCTTCAGCTTATGGGGGACATTTTCATCCTCCAGTATTTCCTCATAGGTCCCTCTTGCTCCCAGATATATATTTGTCAAATCCTGAATTACATATTTAAAATCCTGATCTGCCATTTTCCCTTGTCCTTTTCTTATGTGAACCCCAAGCGGCCATGCCGGCTTTCAGGCCTCTGCACTGCTGATATCTTCAATAGCATCCCCGGAGAAACGTACCGCCTCCCATATCTCCTCCGACGTCATGCCCGTTTCCTCCGCCAGCTCCTGCACAGTAACTTTGCGTCCCAGGCTCTCTGCCAGTTCCTTCGCCTGATCGGCCACACGGTTCACCTTATCCGCCATTTTGTTTCCGGTTTCCTTCTCCTGTACATTCAGGGCTATATAGCTTTCCATTGCCTCCATAATCATGCTTCCCAGCATCCCCTGGGCCTCCGCGGCGTCGTCTGCAGTTTCCAGCATTTCCACCGCCATGGCAAGCGCCACATTCCCTTCTCCAATCAAGTCCTCCAACAGCGCTCCCTGGCCTGCATACAGCTTGGACAAATCCACCACCTGGGGCAGATAAATCGCAATCAGCTTTTGTTTTGCGTCATAGTCGCCCGCCATGGCGGAAAGAGTTACCGCTTCTTTTTCTCCAGGCGAGAGTTCTTCCAGCAATTCCAGGCTTTCCAGATAGGATTCCAGATAATTGATTTCCTCGGCGGACAGATAATCCTCCGGCTGCAGGGGTTCTCCGATACCTATCTTCTGTTCCTCCAGATAATCAAATACCATTTCCAGCTGCTTTTCATCGAAACCGAGAGGGAGAAAGGCTTCCTTCACCTGCTCCCTTCCGATACAGTTGCCCTGGTTTTTCGCAAGACGTCTGACTTCCTCCAGCGTATTCGCAAATTGCTGCTCCTGATTCATTCCTTTTTCCTTCCTGTCCTGTTATATCACCTGTTACTCATACGGGGCAATCCGTTTTACATCCTGCCGGCCTCATGGGGCGGCTTTATATGCTCATGGGTATACAGGTGATACTGGCAATACTCATAATTTCCATAGCATTTGGAACAGAAACGGAATTCCAGCGTAGGATCATCCTTTTCCGTTCTTCCGCAGACCGCACATTTATGTTTGGTAATACCGGGGGCGGAATGAGTCTGCCTTTTGAATTCCTGCCGGCGCTTCATCTGT
Source organism: Lachnospiraceae bacterium (assembly GCA_022845955.1). Classification (GTDB taxonomy): domain Bacteria; phylum Bacillota; class Clostridia; order Lachnospirales; family Lachnospiraceae; genus Eisenbergiella. Next base: position 3,505,438 of record AP025576.1, on the reverse strand, counting down.
CTTGGCGACATATGGATATGATTTCTGCTGGTCAGGAAGAAAACAAGGAAATTCAGCAGGGAGGAACCGATGACAAACCAGGTCACAATGCCTCCGGTAAGGCATTCGAACACCAGCATTGCCCCGTATACAATTCCCAGCCACTTAACCTTAATCGGGATAATAAACATAAGCAGGACCTGCATCTCCGGGAAGGTAGCTGCATATGCCAAAAATATAGACATATTGATGTAATAGGTGCTGAAGGAACCGAAATACACATGAAGGCCGTTACTTAAGGAATAAAGAGTCTCCGTTCCCAGTGCCAGCGGCTGTGCCCCCATCAGCAGACAGTACAGGAACAGCAGGAAGCTTCCGGCGATTGTAAAAATCATACCCAAAAAGAGGTACAGATTATACCGGTAGGTTCCCCAGGTCCTCTCCAGCTGCGTTCCGATGGAATAATAGAACACCAGCATAATCAGGGTAAAAAACAGGTTTGAGGTACTCGGCGGAATCAGAATCCAGGTTACAAGCCTCCATACCTGCCCCTGCAGGAAAATTTTAAAGGGATCCAAAGTGAGATATCCCAGAAAAGCAGGATAGATCAGGGAGATCAAATATCCTACCGCATAGCATATAATCAAATACAATGAGATATTCGGTATGGCATATTTACCGAATTTTCTTTCAAATTTCGTGGAAAAACTGCTTCCCATACTAAAACTCCTATCTGCGGTTTACGCGATTCTTATCTGAGCCTGCGCTCTTGCTGCTGCGGTTTCCCCGATTTTCAACGGGAAGCACCTCAGGCGAATATATTCTATCATTTAGCTGAGAAAATGTAAACGGAAGTGTGCCGGAATTCATAAATGTTATAAAAACTTTAGAAATTGCCAAAATTTTTTTAACTGCTTCTTTGGTTGCTTTTACGTGAATGCTGTCGTATAATGTAAAAAGTTGTTTGAATACACATATTAATAAGTAGAAAGGGCATTTTTAACATATGAGTCATGCAATGAATTACACTCTGGGAATCGATATTGGTTCCACTACAGTCAAAATTGCTATCCTGGATGAGGCCCATCATATACTTTTTTCCGATTACAAAAGACATTTTGCCAACATTCAGGAAACCCTGTCGGATCTGTTGAAAGACAGTCTTTCCCAATTGGGGAATATTACCCTCCATCCCATGATTACCGGTTCCGGAGGACTGACCCTTGCCAACCACCTGGGCGTGCCTTTTGTCCAGGAAGTTATTTCCGTTTCCACCGCCCTTCAGGAACTGGCCCCCCGGACAGATGTTGCTATCGAGCTGGGCGGCGAGGATGCAAAGATCATTTATTTTGAAAATGGAAATGTAGAACAGCGGATGAACGGTATCTGTGCAGGCGGCACCGGCTCCTTCATCGATCAGATGGCCTCCCTTCTCCAGACAGATGCGGCGGGACTGAATGAATACGCCAAAGGCTATCAATCTTTGTATACGATAGCGGCCAGATGCGGTGTGTTTGCAAAATCCGATATCCAGCCCCTGATCAACGAAGGGGCTACCAAGGAGGATCTTTCCGCTTCCATCTTCCAGGCGGTTGTGAACCAGACCATTAGCGGCCTTGCCTGCGGCAAGCCCATCCGCGGGCATGTTGCGTTTCTGGGAGGCCCGCTCCATTTCCTTTCCGAGCTGAAAGCCGCCTTTGTACGGACGCTTAAGCTGGATGAGGAGCATACCATTGAAGCGGACAATTCCCATTTGTTTGCCGCAATCGGTTCCGCACTGAATGCGAAGGAAGATGTTTATGTTACGCTGGAAGAGATGGTGGCTAAAATGTCTTCCGGCATAAAAATGGAATTTGAAGTGGAACGTATGGAGCCTCTTTTTTCCTCCGATGAGGAATACGAAGCGTTTCATGCAAGGCATGACAGCCATTGTGTCAGGACGGCATCCCTGGAGGATTACGTGGGCAACTGCTATCTGGGAATTGATGCGGGTAGCACTACCACCAAGGTAGCTCTGGTCGGGGAAGACGGTTCCCTGTTGTATTCTTTTTACAGCAATAACAACGGCAGCCCTCTGAAAACAGCCATCGGCGCCGTCCAGGATATCTATTCCCAGCTTCCCAGAAGCGCCAAAATCGTCCGCTCCTGCTCCACCGGTTATGGGGAAGCCCTGATGAAAGCGGCTTTTCTTCTGGATGACGGGGAGGTGGAGACCGTAGCCCATTACCATGCCGCCGCTTTCTTTGATCCCCAGGTGGACTGTATCCTGGATATCGGCGGGCAGGATATGAAATGCATTAAAATCAAAAACGGCACCGTTGACAGTGTACAGCTGAATGAAGCCTGCTCCTCCGGCTGCGGTTCTTTTATTGAAACGTTTGCCAAATCCCTGAACTACAGCGTGCAGGATTTTGCCAAAGCGGCGCTTTTCGCCAAGCATCCCATCGATCTGGGGACCCGCTGTACCGTATTCATGAATTCCAAAGTCAAGCAGGCCCAGAAGGAAGGCGCGGAAGTTTCCGATATATCCGCCGGCCTTGCTTATTCGGTTATCAAGAACGCTTTGTTTAAGGTTATCAAGGTATCGGATGCATCCGAGTTGGGAAACCGGATCGTGGTGCAGGGCGGCACCTTCTATAACGACGCCGTGCTGCGCAGCTTTGAAAAAATTGCCGGCTGTGAGGCGGTCCGCCCGGATATCGCAGGTATTATGGGCGCTTTCGGTGCGGCCCTCATCGCCCGCGACAACTACAGCGCCGGTTATCAGACTACCATGCTGACCATAGAGCAGATCAATTCCCTGGAATTTGAAACGAGTATGGCCAAGTGTAAAGGCTGTACCAATCACTGCCGTCTTACCATAAACCGGTTTTCCGGCGGACGCCAGTATATCTCCGGCAACCGCTGCGAAAGAGGGCTGGGGAAACCCAAAAATCCCAGCCAGGTTCCCAATCTGTATGAATATAAGCTGAAGAGGCTTTTTTCCTATGAACCGCTGTCCGCAGACAAAGCGGAACGGGGCCGCGTGGGGATTCCCCGTGTCCTGAACATGTATGAGAACTATCCTTTCTGGTATACTTTTTTCACGGAGCTGAAATATCAGGTGGTCCTCTCCCCCAGCTCCACCCATAATATTTATGAGCTGGGAATCGAATCCATCCCCAGCGAATCCGAGTGTTATCCGGCAAAGCTGGCCCACGGCCATGTGTCCTGGCTGATTAAGCAGGGGGTGGACTTCATCTTCTATCCGGCGCTTTTTTATGAAAGGAACGAAACCCCGGATGCCAGTAACCATTATAACTGTCCTATCGTCACCTCTTATTCGGAAAACATCAAGAACAATGTGGATGAAATCGGACGGGGGGAAGCGGTTCTGCGCAATCCTTTCATGGCTTTTACCAGCCTTGAGGTGGCTGCCCGGGCATTGGTGAAGGAATTCCCGGAACTGCCGGAGCAGGAAATACGCAGGGCGGCGGAAAAAGGCTGGGCGGAAATGACCGCTTCCAGGGAAGATATCAAGAAGAAGGGGGAAGAGGTACTTTTGTTTCTGGAAGAAACCGGAACGCAGGGAATTGTCCTTGCAGGCAGACCCTACCATCTGGATCCGGAAATCAACCATGGGATACCCGAACTGATTACCTCCTACGGCCTGGCAGTGCTTACAGAGGATTCCATTTCCCATCTGGGACAGCCGGAGCGGCCTCTGATTGTGTCGGATCAGTGGATGTATCATTCCAGACTGTATGCTGCCGCCGCGTTTGTCCGCACACGGGATGACCTGAACCTGATCCAGCTGAACTCCTTTGGCTGCGGCCTGGACGCCGTTACCACGGATCAGGTAAATGATATCCTTTCCGGTTCCGGCAAGATCTATACCTGTCTGAAAATCGATGAGGTAAATAACCTGGGAGCCGCCAGGATACGTATCCGTTCCCTGCTTTCCGCCATTAAGGCGAAGGAAAAGAAAAAGGAAAAACGCACGATCGCTTCCACCGCTCTGGACAGGGTGGTCTTTACGGAAGAAATGCGAAAGGATTATACCATTTTATGTCCCCAGATGTCGCCTATCCATTTTGAACTTCTTGAGGCGGCGTTTAATGCCTGCGGCTACCGTGTGGAGGTTTTGCCCAATGATAACCGCCATGCCATTGATACCGGCCTGAAGTATGTAAACAATGACGCCTGTTATCCCTCCCTGCTGGTGGTGGGCCAGATTATGGACGCCCTCCTGTCCGGCAAGTATGATTTAAACAAGGTTGCCGTGGTTATGTCCCAGACCGGCGGCGGCTGCAGGGCCACCAATTATGTGGGATTCATCCGCCGCGCCCTGGCAAAGGCCGGAATGGAGCAGGTTCCCGTAATCTCCGTAAATATGGCGGGGATCGAAAGCAACCCGGGCTTTACGCTCAATCTGGATGTTTTGCTGCGGGGTGTTTACGGGGCGGTATTCGGCGACATTTTTATGCGCTGCATTTACCGGATGCGTCCCTATGAGAAAGAAAAAGGCAGTGTCAATGCCTGCCACCGCAAATGGGCGGAAACCTGCAAGACCTTCGTGCGTTCCAGACATCCGGGTTTTCATACGTTCTTCCGTTTATGCAGGGAAATCATTGAAGATTTTGATGCCATTCCTATTACGGAGGAAAAGAAGCCCAAGGTAGGTATTGTCGGGGAAATCCTTGTAAAATTCGCCCCTGCTGCCAATAACCATCTGGTGGATCTGCTGGAATCGGAGGGCGCGGAAGCCGTGGTGCCCGATTTGCTTGATTTTATGTTTTACTGCTTCTACAACCAGCTTTATAAAGCGGAACATCTCGGCACCAGCAAGAAATCGGCTTTTACGGCAAAAGCAGGCATTAAGGCCATGCAGTGGATTCGTTCCGGGGCTGCCAAAGCTTTCGATAAATCCCGGCATTTCCACGCGCCTGCCAAAATTGACGATATCGCCTCCTATGCGGCCCCTATTGTTTCCATCGGCAACCAGACCGGTGAAGGCTGGTTCCTTACCGGTGAAATGGTGGAGCTGATCAAGACGGGAACCAACAATATCGTATGTACGCAGCCCTTTGGCTGTCTGCCTAACCACGTGGTGGGAAAAGGGGTAATCAAGGAACTGCGCAAGCGTTATCCCAAGTCCAATATTGTGGCAATTGATTATGATCCCGGTGCCAGCGAAGTGAACCAGCTGAACCGTATTAAGCTGATGCTGTCCACTGCCCAGAAAAACCTGCAGATGGAACAGGCTTCCGAATAAAAAAACTGCATTCCGGTCACGGCGCCCATACCAGGGACACCGTGCGGAATGCAGTTTTTATTTATCTGTCCTTTATGATTCTATTCCGTGAAGCTCATAAGTTATACACACCGGTTTATCCGTCCAGGGATCCCTGGTGATACAGGCTTTCAGGGAAAATACTTCCTCCAGAACCCGGGGCGTCATAATATCATCCGGCGAGCCTTCGTAACAGATTTTCCCCCCGCGCATGGCAATCATATGATGGGAGAACCTGGCCGCCAGGTTCAAATCATGAATTACCAGCGCAATGGTCTTTCCCTGGGATTGGTTCAGCTCTTCCAGGAGCTTGAGCACCTCCAGCTGATGGGCCATGTCCAGATAGGTGGTTGGCTCGTCCAGCAGAATAACCTGGGTATCCTGTGCAAGTGCCATGGCTATCCAGGCACGCTGCCGCTGTCCGCCCGACAGCGCATCAATATCCCTGTCCGAAAATTCTTCCATTCCGGTTATGTGCATCGCCCACGCAATGGCCTCGTAATCCTCCTTCCGGAGTCTTCCGAACCCCTTTTGATGGGGATATCTGCCATATGCCACCAGTTCGGCCACCGTCAGCCCTCCCGGGGCCTGCGGCCCCTGAGGCAGAATTGCCATCTGCTTAGCCACCTCCGCCGTAGGCATCCGGGCAATCAGGCCGCCGTCCAGCAGCACCTGTCCGCTCCGGATGGGAAGCATCCGGGACAACGCTTTTAATAAAGTGGATTTTCCGCATCCGTTTGGCCCGATGATGGACGTGATGCATCCCCGGGGAATTTCCACATCCATAGGCGGAATGATAACATTCTGCTGGTAAGCCACCGAGATACGTTCCCCTGTAAGTACAGCATCCATACCACTCTCCTCCTTTATGTTTGAATCAGCAGGTATAAGAAATAAGGCGCCCCGATCACTGCCGCCACAATCCCCACCGGTATTTCGTTTGGGGACAAAAGCGTACGGGACAGGATATCGGAAAAGGTCATCAGCACCGCGCCGGAAAGCACCGCTGCAGGAAGCAGCACCCGGTAATCCGGCCCCACCAGGCGGCGGGCCAGATGGGGGCATACCAGTCCGACAAAGCTCAGTCCGCCGCCCACCGCACAGCACAGGCTGGACATGGCAACGGCCGCCCCCAAAAGCACCGCGGACTGGCGGGGTACATCCGCACCCAGTCCTGTGGCCGTCTGCCGTCCCAGTGCCAGAACATTCAGGGTTCTGCTTTTATAGAATACAAAGAGAACCAATGCAAGCAGACCGGCGGAAAGAAGGCGCACATTAGGCCAGGACGCCCCCCAGATATTTCCCGCCAGCCAGTTTTGTACAAATGCATATTCCCTGTCCGACATACGCAGCATCAGCATGGTTGTCACGCTGGAAAGAGCCGTGGACATGGCGATTCCCACCAATAAAAGCCGCTTCGGCGACAGACCCTGCCGGGTCAGGGCCAGGCGGTAATCCAGAAAGGCTGCCGCCAGGGAACCGGCAAAAGCAAGAACAGGTAAAAGGAAGGTAAGTTTCAGGCCGCTTTGCGGGAAAAAGACCAGGAAAGCGGCCACAAACAGTCCCGCCCCCGCGTTTACGCCCAGTATGCCCGGTTCTGCCATTTCATTGCGGGATACGCCCTGTATGACACAGCCGGATACCGAAAGCCCCACTCCCACCAGCAGGCTGGTAAGCACCCGGGGGAGCCGCAGGTTCAGCAGTGTATAGCGAAGGCTTTTTACCCCTTCTCCCCTTATTATCTGCCAGAGTTCCTCCAGGCTTATCTGTCTGTAGCCTGCGTTGATATCCATCCATATTCCGACGGCAAGCAGTGCCGCAAGGATACCCATAACGGCGCCTGTACGCAGTTTTCGTCCGGATTCAGTCAAACGCTTTCCCCTCCTTTCGGGCCGTCCAGATAAAGAACGGCACACCGATGACTGCGAATACCAGACCGATCGGTGTTTCACCGGGTGCATTCACAACACGGGATACGATATCTGCTGCAAGCATAAAAAACGCGCCTGCTGCCATAGTACAGGGAATGATGCTGCGGTAATCCGATCCCACAAAAAAACGGACTACATGAGGGACCATCAATCCCACAAAGGCGACGGGACCGGCCAAAGCGACAGCACCTCCGGCCAGCAGCAGTACCACAAAGAGGCAGAGCAGCCGGGAACGTTCCACCCGTAATCCCAGACCTCTGGCGGCATCCTCTCCCAGGCTGAGCATGGATACCCGGCCGGAAAGCGCCAGAGCCGCCAAAAGCCCTGCCAGAATCACCGGACCGGCCAACTGCAGCTGGCGGGTGCGGATGCCCGCCACTCCGCCTGCGGTCCAAAAGGTGAGATCATAGCCTATATTATAGAAGATCGATACGCCCTGGCTGAGGGAAGAAAGAAAAATACTGACCGCGCTGCCTGCCAGCACCAGCCGCACCGGATCCGTTTTCCTCCGTTTCAGACTCATCAGTCCATACACAGCCGTCATCGCTGCCGCAGCCCCCAGGAAGGAGAAACCTACCACTCCCGTAAAGCCCAGCCCCGGCAGAAAGGCAAGGCAAAGTGCCAGTGCAAAGGAAGCGCCGGCATTGATCCCCAAAAGACCGGAATCCGCCAGCGGATTCCGGGTCACTCCCTGCATTATAGCCCCGGCGGAGGCGAAGGAAGCCCCCACCAGCATACAGCCCAGGGTCCGCGGGATCCGCAGTTCCTGTATGACGATATGCTGCCTGTTTGCCATATCGGGATGAAGCACGGCTTCCAATACCTGCTTCGCAGGAATGCCGGTACTGCCGTACAGCACAGAGAGCGCTGCGGCTATGATAACTGCAGCGCTCCCCGCCAGCAGGAACCAAATTCTTTTCCTGTGCCCGCCCGCTTTCATCCTTGTTCCCCAAACCTTCTAAAAAATTCCACAAAGATATCCAGTTGGGCGTTGCGTGTAATAGGGTCCCTGTGCATGAACGCCACCTGCTCATAAGGCAGCACACGGCCTTCCTTCACAGCATCCAGACTGTTCCATAATTTGGAATCTTCCAAAAAGGAGCTGTCCGTATCCGCCAGAACGCCATACAGGATGAAGTCACCAGTGTACTCCGGCAATGCTTCCAGGGAAACCACTTCATAGGCCGTATCTCCCTCCACCATTTCCTTCTGTACCTTCTCCGGCGCCTTTAATTCCCACATATCATACAGGATGGAGCCTCCCCTGGCAAAATGGCTGCCCATGGTATAGATCTGCTGCGGCCATACTTCCACCACAGAAACGGTGCGTTCCCCAACAATTTCCCGGATTTCATCTTTTACCTCTGTCACCCTTTTGTTAAAATCCGAAAGATAAGCTTCCGCTTCCTCACCCCTTCCTGTCAGATCGGCAATATAACGGAATAGTTCCTCATCGCTGCGTTTGCCGTCCCGGATGTATACCGTAGGTGCTATTTCTGAATATTTCTCATAATCGGCTTCCGTAATCGTAATAATTAAATCCGGTTCTTTTTCAACAATCATTTCCAGCGACGTTTCCGCGCTCACTGTATTCAGTTCCTGGATCCCTTCCGTCCGTCCCTCCAGAAAAGGGTTGGACAGCGAATAAGGCGACGCGATTACCGGCTTTACATCCACAGCCAGGAATTCACCCAGATAATAATCGGAAACAATGATTTGGGGATCCACAGGAATTTCTACCGGCCCCTTATCCGTTTCCACCGTACGCATACCTTCTGCCTGCGAAGGATCCGGTGTACCTGCAGAAGAGGCACACGCCCCCAGCAAACCCGCCAGCATGATTGCTGAACATATCAGTAATCCTTTTTCTCTCCTCTTACTCATCCTTACCAACACCCTTTCTATTTTACCATCCGGCATATATTACCAGTATCTGGTTTGGTTAAACTAACCCGTGTTAGTCATACTATCATATTTAAAGAGAAAAGGCAATATATTTTATAAAAAGCCTTCCGGCAGACCTATGGGAAAACCCCTCTGGAATTCCGCCGGGACGGTACTTCTTATCATGCGTGTGAAGAAAAATGACCGTCTGTGTCATGCCTGGACGATTTTAAAATAAATTCTCGCCGTAAGGCGGTATACCAGAAGGTAGGCCAATGCGAAAAGGAATACGGAAAGCAGGGTAAATACCGCAAACAGGCCGATGTTGGTCATCCCGAAAACCGTCATCATTTTGCACAGCTGGGGAAAAGCCACGGCGATATGGATCACCGACATCCCCAGCGGAAGGAAAAAGATCAGGAGAACCTGTCTGGTAATCGTTTTCCTCACTTCTTTTACACTCATCCCCACTTTTTCCATGATTTGGAAGCGTTCCCTGTCATCGTATCCTTCTGTTATCTGTTTATAATAAATAATGAGTACCGTTGCCGTCAGGAACAAAGCGATGAAAAAGATCCCCACAAAAAGAATGCTTCCATAAAGTTCATAAAATTCCGCCCTGGCCTGGCTTCTCACATAGATGCGGGTAATCCCCGGAATTTCAGCTGCCGCACGGCTTTCGAAGGCCGTCACCGCCTCCTCCCCTCCTTCCAAATCAAAAAACAAATTATAATAGATGTAGGCGGGAAATCTCCCTTCCTGGGCTTGCGCATTGCTGGCGGCGGACAGTCTGCCCATGTCCTGCAAGCCGGGGACAATGAATACGTGCAGTTCCGCCGCCGAACCAAAGCCCAGGAACTGTGTAATGTCCGATTCCCTGAACGGTTCCTCTTTCAGCTGTTCCCGTATCCGGTATTTTTCACCGCAGATCTCCACTTCCCCTGACAAGGGTTCTCCTGTGGTAAGATACAGTACCTCCCCTTCCTCCAGTACACGGGTTTGATCATAAAGGCGGTTATAGTCGTCCAACGGCAGGATGGATACCATACTTGTTCTTCCGTTGTCCCCAAAGGCGGTGCTGAAGCGGTTATTCATATAAGATGCGCCAAAGGACAGCAGGTATAACTCCATCTGCTTCTTTGCCGTACAGCCCGCGGATACGGATAGAGCCTCCGCAGCCTCCTTCATGGCACCAGGGACGGTGCTTTCCCCAGAACCGCCTCCCTCTGTAAGCTCCGGCAGTTCGGCATACAGATTGATTTCCCTGGGGAACTGGTTCTTCAGCATATCTTCTTCCCCTGCGTATAAGCTCAGGCAGCTGGAAAGGGTTACCAGAACCGCTGTGGACAGAATACAGATACTTGCCAGCCCGGCGGCATTCTGCTTCATCCGGTAAATCATTCCTGAAACCGAAACGAAATTTTCCGGCCTGTAATAAAAGGATTTCTTTTTCCGTAACGTTTTCAGCAAAGCGATGCTGCCTGCCTGGAACAGACAATAGGTGCCGATAATGACAAGAATAACAGCCGGGAAAAAAGCCATGAGCGCATCGGATGCCGTATAGGTTGTCAGCGCCTTCACATAACCTGCCCCCAATGAAGCAGCCCCGATAAGGGCAAGGAACCATCTGGTTTTCGGTTCCCGTTCCCCTTCCCGGCTGCTCCTTAAAAGCTCGGTGGGATTCGCTCTGAACACGCTGTAAATATCATAAACAAGGACAAAACTGAAACAAATGAGATAAATCAGACAGGTTTCCCCTACTGCCTGAACGGGGATCCGGAACGTGAGCCTTCCGGGCAGCCCCGCAAATTTCAGCAGGAGAAGGAACATCAGCTGACTGAACAGGGCGCCTCCCCCAATACCGGCCAGAAGGCTTATCAGCATGCCCAGGAATACCTCCCAGAACAGGACAAAAGCCAGATGCTTTTTTTCCATCCCCAGAATACAGAACAGGCCGAATTCCTTTTTTCTGCGTTTCATAATAAAACTGTTAATATAAAATAATATGATAAAGACAAACAGGATGCAGATAAAAAAACAGATGCGGACAAGCATATGCATGATATCCCCGCCCTCCATACCGCTGTCCGCCACCATGTCGGCTACGGAATTGAGTACGTAAAGAAGTCCGGCCATCAGACTTCCGGCAAACAGATACGGATAATAGATGCTGCTGTTCTTTTTCACATTTGTTCCGGCCAGACGGGGATAAAACAGAAGGTTATGCATGGTATTCATCTCACGCCTCCTCTCTGCCTGTGGCCAGAACGGTTAGGGTATCGGATATTTTCTGGTACATCTCTTCGTTGGAACCATCCCCCCGGTAGAGCTGGTGGAATATTATTCCGTCCTTGATAAAAAGAACACGGCCCGCATGACTCGCCGCCCGGATGCTGTGGGTCACCATAAAGACCGTCTGCCCGCTTTTATTAATTTCCTCAAACATCCCAAGCAGGCCGTCTGCGGCCCGGGAGTCAAGGGCCCCGGTAGGCTCATCGGCGAGGAGAATCTGCGGCCTGGTGATTAAGGCTCTGGCTACAGCCGCCCGCTGTTTCTGTCCTCCGGACACTTCATAAGGGTATTTCTCCAACAGTTCCCCGATTTCCAGCTTCCGCGCCAGCGGCTTCAGCCTCTCTTCCATCTCTTTATAATCTTTTCTGGCCAGTACCATGGGCAGGAAAATATTATCCTTGAGGGAAAAGGTATCCAGCAGATTAAAATCCTGGAATACGAACCCCAGGTTGTCCCTCCGGTAAGCTGCCATACGGCTGTCAGGTACTGCCGACATATCTGTTCCATCAAGCAGTACCTTTCCGCCTGTAGGCCGGTCCAGGGCCGCAAGGATATTCAGAAGGGTGGTTTTTCCGGAACCCGACTCTCCCATAATTGCCACATACTCGCCCTTTTCCACGGAAAATTCCACATCCGCAAGGGCTTCCACCTTTGCTCCGCCGAACCGTGTGGTATATATTTTTTTCAGATGATTAACTTCCAACAGTGCCATCTTATCCTCCATTCTGCCTTATTGACTTTGGTTACGCCTTTTATTATAAGGATACAAAAAGAAGGATTCCATCGATCTGCCTTACATTTTCACCGGAAACCTTACATTCCTGTAAGATACGGCCGGTTACATGGGATTGGTATGTACCATACAATGTTTGACCTCCGGGAATTCCATCTCTATGGCGCTGTGGACAGCCTCCGCCGTCCGGTGTGTCTCCTCCAGCGGCCGGGTTCCGTCCATGGATATTTCCACATCCACATATATTTTGGAACCGAACAGCCTTGTTTTTAACATATCGATCCGCTCCACTCCTTCTTGCTCTTCTATCACCTTCTTCATTTTTTCCGCCGTCTCTTCCGGACACGCCTTGTCAACCATTTTGGCCGCCGCATCCCGGAATATATCCAGGGCCGCCTTTTCTATAAACAGGCAGATCAGCAGACTGGCTATCGGATCAAAGATGGGAAAACCCAGCCTGGCGCCGAGGATACCGGCGAATGCCCCAACGGAGGAGAGTGCATCCGAACGGTGGTGCCACGCATCGGCCATGAGGGCTCCGGAGTTGATTTTTTTTGCTGCTGCCCTTGTAAACCAATACATCCATTCCTTTACAAGGATGGATAAGACGGCTGCCGCCAGGGCCAGTTGTCCGGGAACCAGGATCGTGCCGGTACCTCCCGGTGTTATTTTTTCGATTCCCGCTGCGCCGATTCCGATTCCCGTAGCCGCCAGGATGACCGCCAGCACGATGGATGCCACACATTCCATACGCTCATGCCCGTATGGATGTCCGGAATCCGATTGTCTGCCGGATATGACAACCCCGATCATTACTATGAAGGTGCTGAATACATCGGAAGCGGAATGGACGGCATCGGACACCATGGCCCCTGATTTTGCGATCAGTCCCGCAGCCAGCTTCAGTAAAGATAACAACAGATTGATGACCACACTGATTACGGACACCCGCATGGCTAACTGCGTATCACCGGTTATTTCCTTGTTTTTTCTGAGATTCTGTTCCATAAAAGTTACCTCCTGATTTGTAAGATAACTCTATGACACATACAAGATTTGCATTTTTCTGCCCGCCAGGGTATAAAAAAGCACCTGGGGGACAGAAAAAATACTGTCCCACAGATGCTTATTCCATCTGCTGCCATTACGACGGCCCGGCTATCCATGGATCCTCCCCGGCCTCAACGAATGCCGGCAGAACACACAGCCTGCTCAGTTTGTACTGTAGATTTGTATGCAGTGCAAAGAGTATTGTCATATATTATATGCACGCGTTCCCGGAATGTCAACTCTATTCCATTTCCATTTTCTTCCGGGAAATGCCCAGTATCACCCGGGTCCCCTTCCCTTCCCCGGCTTCAATGGCTATGGACTGGCCCAGCATATCCATCGCCTGGCGGCACAGGAAGAGACCGATTCCCGTAGAGCGCTTTTCCTGTCTTCCGTTAAATCCGGTATACCCCCATTCAAACACTCTGGGAATATCCTCTGCGCGGATTCCTATCCCATTATCTTCCACCACAAGAGCCGGCCCGTTATCCATATCCCTCTTGTATATCCTGATTTCCCCGTGTTTCCTGCCGGCCGTATATTTTACCGCATTGCCCAGCACCTGCTCCAGCACAAATAAAAACCATTTTTCGTCTGTCAGCACACCTCCGGCCATTTCATCGATCTGAATTCCTATTTTGTTATAGATAAAAACGGAGGCCATATTTTTTACCGCCTTTTTTACCAGCATATCAAGGGAATACTCCTTTAAGACCAGATCTCTGCCTGTCCGGTCCAGACGCTGGTATTGCAGAGCCATATCCACGTACTGCTCTGCCTTCCGCAGCTCCTGTTCCAGAGAAGGCAGATCCTTCTTTTCCTCCTGAAGAAGCAGATGCATGGCCGCAATCGGTGTCTTTATCTGGTGGGACCAAAGGGTATAATACCTGCCGCTTCTCTCTCTTTCCCTGCGGTTTTCTTCTTTCTGCCGCTCATATTCCCCATACCATGCCCTGGCGAACGCATACCAGTCCCCCTCAAGGCCTTCCGGCTCTTCCTCCGCCGTAAAAATGCCTTCTGCCGCCTGCTTTCTATACAGCTCCAGAAGCCTTCTCCTGTTCCGGTACTTCCGGAAGCTATACATAAGCTGCAGCACGGCCAAAACCGTAAGCAGCAAGAACAAATATGCCATCGGCTGCCAAGGCAGACCGTACAGCCACCAGACAAACAGAAGGAACAGGTACACAAACAGATAAAACAGAAGCCCCTTGCGTTCCCGCAGATATTCCCGTCCATATTTTCTTTCTTTTCCCATCCGCCTATTCTCCCTCTGTTTTCTCCGGAAGGAGATAGCCAAGCCCCTTTTTGGTCCGGATATAATCCGTAAGCCCTATTTCCTCCAGCTTTTTCCGCAGCCTTGTCACATTTACCGTCAGGGTATTATCGTCGATAAAGGATTCATTTTCCCACAGATTCCTTATCATTTCATCCCTTGAGACGACAGTGCCTCTTTTTTCCATCAAAAGGCTCAGTATCCGGAATTCATTTTTAGTCAGCTCCAGTTTCCTGCCCCGATAGTCAAGCACCGCATCGTGAAGGGAAAGGGTGGCATCCCCTGCACGCAGTACATCCTTCCGGGTACCGAAGGTATAGGCCCTTCGGAGCAGCGCCTGTATTTTCGCAAGCACCACTTCCAGCTTAAAGGGTTTGGAAAGGAAATCATCCGCCCCCATGTTTACTGCCATGACCAGATTCATGTCATCGGAAGCCGAGGAGATAAAGATAATCGGCACCTGGCTTGTTTTACGGAATTCCCGGCACCAATAATAGCCGTCAAAAAAAGGCAGGGATATATCAAGCAGAACCAAATCCGGCGAAAAACGGATAAATTCTTCTTCCACATGACCGAAGTCGGAAACAGCCTCCGCCTCATATCCCCATTTTTCCAGAGTCCGTTTCAAAACCGCCGTTATTGTACTGTCATCCTCCACGAGCAGAATCTTATACATAGAAGCCTCCCTAACCAATTGTTTATGCCTTTCTATCATACCCTTTTCCTTTCTGCATTTCCATATTTTTATAAAATCTGTTTTTCCGGTTGGAAAACTTATGGATATATGATATTCTATTAAAGACTAATTCCTAGAGAATTGGTGTATTTTCGAAAGGACGGTATTCAGATATGACAAAATTACAATGGAAACCATTACTACTGATATGTTTGCTTCTTGCCGCTCCGGTCTCCGCTGCCGCCGCTCTGCCCATTCAGGCAGCCGCCGCAGAAGCGCCTCCGGCAGGAGGTATTACAACTACGATATCCGACAGCCGCTATATTGATGCACAATGGCTGAACCAGAACATTATCCTCACCATGAACGGCCAGGTATGGGCCATGGGAATCAATACCATGAAGGACTATCCGGTTTTCCTCTCCAATGATACCGGGATCCCCCAGTGCGTTCTGGGCGAAACAGCTGTTATCGACGTATTTCTCAATGCCATTAACGAGCAGCTGAAAACACAGGTATTTCAAAGCGACAGCCCCATCTTTGATACGGGCACGGGAAGCTACATCTATAATTCCGGACAAACCTATTACCAGCTCAATGCCAATGTAAAAAACTGGCTGCTTACAACGCTGCAGCAGCAGTTTGCGGCGGGCACCCCACAGACGATAACTCTGGAGCTTACCTCCGGTTACCTTACTTCTATTGTGAATGAAGGGGTTCTGACCTACAGTCCGGACTTCGTGCTGGCAGGAAGCTGTACCACAAGCTTTTCCACAAGCTCCTCCAACCGTATCAATAATATTAAGGTAGCGGCCGGTCATCTGAACAATATGATTATCATGCCCGGGCAGGAAGTCTCCGTGAGCACCGCCATCCAGCCCCGAACCTCAGCCAACGGCTACCGGGAAGCAGGCGCTTATCTGAACGGAGAAACAGTCATGGCTATCGGCGGAGGCATCTGCCAGGTATCCTCCACAACCTACAATGCAGTAAAGAATGCCGGCCTAGTGGTTCTGGAGCGTCATCCCCACAGCATGCCTGTACATTATCTGCCTCTGGGACTGGATGCGGCTATCTCTGCCGGCTCCAAGGATTTACGGTTCCGCAACAATTATTCCGCGCCGGTTATTCTGCAGGCTTATACGGAAGGCAAGAAGCTCACCATCAATGTGCTGGTATGGGATCATGATTTAAACGGCCGCAGCTTCAAGCTTTGGGCAAAGAAAACAGGAAGCCTTTCCGCGAAAACGTATTTTACCACGTATCAGGACGGCCAGGAAGTGAGTACGGAATATGTGGGAAATTCCACATACATGGCTCCCAAGCCTAAAAATACGGAAGCCGAGGATGAATAATCGGATACGCGTAAACGAAACAAGAGATTAAAAAACTGCTGCTTCTGATTTAGAAGCAGCAGTTTTTGATCGAATCTGTTTGCCGTGTCAATTATCCAGCGCTTTCTTTTTCCAGGTACCCTTCCTATAGAAAAGGTAGGTAATCAGGGCGCCCAGTACCCACGAGCATAAAAGGGAAATAAACACACACTCATTTCTTCCGTTGGGAAGCTCCGGCGTTCTGGTAAACCAGGCGATCCCATAAGCCAGGGGTACCCGGATGGCCACGGTCGTAATCAGGGAAATCCACATGGGCGTCATGGTATCTCCCGCCCCTCTCATAACGCCGGAAAGACACTGTGTCACAGCCATGGCGATATATCCCACAGCCAGAATCCGCATGAGGTGCATACTCAGCTCCACCAGTTCCTTTGTCTCCGTAAAAATGCCCATCAGATATTTGCCGAAAATTAATATCAGCGCCGTAATCGCGGCGGATATGGCGGCGGAAATAATCGTTCCTTCTTTGGCTCCGCTTTCCACTCGTGTATATTTCCTGGCTCCCACATTCTGTCCCGCAAATGTTGTCATTGCCGTACCAAAGGAAAAGTTAGGCATCATGGCAAAACCGTCCACACGCATGATGATGACGTTGGCTGCAATAAACATTTCCCCGAAACTGTTGGTCAGGGACTGGACAACGATCATCGCCATGGAGAAAACCGCCTGCGTAAAGCCGGAGGGCAGGCCAAGACGTATCATATCGGCTGAATGCTTTTTTTCCGGCTTCAGATAATGCAGCTTCAGGTCAAAAATATCCTTCATATTTGCCAGCTTGAAAAAGCACATGATAGCCGATACTGCCTGCGCAATCGCAGTGGCAAGCGCCACACCCGCAACTCCCATCTGGAAAACCGCCACAAACAGGATATCCAGCCCGATGTTCAGCACCGTCGCAACGAGCAGATAAACCAGCGCGGAAACGGAATCCCCCAACCCCCGGAGAATACCGCTCAGAATGTTATAATAAGCCATTCCGGCAATTCCCACAAAAAGGATAATCAGATAGGAAGCGCACCAGTCCATAATGCTTTCCGGCGTATTCAGAAGCCGCAGCAGCGGCCTTACCACCAACGGCGCCACTATCATAATAATTACCGAAGAAATAGCCGTCAGTGTGATGCTGCATCCGATGGAGCCGGACAGTTCTTCCCTCTGTTTTGCTCCAAAATACTGGGATACCATGATACTGGCTCCCACAGATATGCCCACAAACAGCACCAACAGCAGATTCAGGATAGGGCTTGCACTCCCCACGGCGGCAAGGGCATTATCTCCCACATAACGTC
The DNA here is from genome assembly GCA_022845955.1 of Lachnospiraceae bacterium. GTDB lineage: Bacteria > Bacillota > Clostridia > Lachnospirales > Lachnospiraceae > Eisenbergiella. The sequence continues at coordinate 3,487,665 of AP025576.1, read as the reverse complement.
CTACCACAATACTGTCCACCGTATTATACAGCTGCTGGGCGATATTGCCGATCAGCATGGGTATGGCAAAGGCCACAATCCGTTTGCCGGGTGAGCCCTCCGTCATATCGGTTGGCGCAAACAGCGCCGCCAGACTGCATTTCTTTTTTGTTTCCTGTTCACTCTTTTGAAGTCCCATCAAAATCCCCTCATTCCTATGTATATATTATCTGTGAGCCAAAGGGCATCAATGCCAGTTTAGCCAGTTTAAAATGCTGCAGGCCAAACGGTATTCCAATAATGGTGATGCACAGCAAAATACCCAGCAGCAGCGATTCAAGAGCCATGGGGATACCCGTGAGGATCATCCAGAAGATGTTCAGAATCAGCGAACCGGCGCCTCCTCCGTAAACAATTTCTTTTCCAAAGGGCCATGCCGCCACAGCTGCGAACTTAAAGCACTGTTTTCCTATGGGCAGCCCTATAATCGTAATGCTCCATAAAACACCGGCCAGAAACCAGCCCAGTGCACTGAAAAAACCACCGCAAATAAACCATAAAAGATTACCTAATACACTCATTTTCGTTCCTCCCTTCTTAGTGCGCTATTTCTATTATATGGCGTAACCGGCTGTCACGCAATTCTTTCTTTTCTTTTCAGGAAGATCAATTCTAAAATTTTTATAAAAAAAGAACAGGAAGGTCTGCATGCCGCAAGGCCAATCCTGCTCTTCTTCTTATTTTATGCATCTCAACTGCTTCAGGCAATGTTTTCCTGCACATCTGTTTTCAGCTGGGCAAGCACCTCATCCACGGAAACGCCGGCTTCTTCCAGGGCTTCCGACAATTTCTCAAGCTCTTCATTTTTCTTCTGCTTCAGAAGCTCTTCCAATTCCTCATAAAGCTCCTGGGTCCTTACCTCCAGATTATAAATACTCTGCTGCGTATCCTGGATTCTTTCATCCAGAGATTTGTTTTTCCTTCCTCTCGGCATGGTTGTCCTCCTGTTATTTCTTATTCTTACTAAGAAGTATATGAAAGACAATTGGAAAATATTCACATAAAAAAATCATAATTGACCGTTTTATAAAACAGGGCCTTTACCTCTTCAAAGTCTGCCGGTTTGCGGCCCAGGATCCACATCAGTTTAGTAAAGACCGCCTCAAGGTTCATATCGTAAGCCTCCAGGAGATGAAACTGTTCCTGCACTCTCTTGCCCACCTCATAAACCCCGATGTTACTTCCTTCATAGGTTACCTGCGTTGTCAGCACCACGGCCTTGCCGGTACCATATACCTGCATCAGCCGGACGAATTCCTGCAGAAGGCTGTCCGGAATTCCTCCCACTCCAAAGCTTTCCACAATGATACCGTCATATTGGGCAAAGATATCCTTCAGGATCAGCGGAGACATACCCGGGGTCAGCTTCAGCAGAAATACCCGGTCATTCAGTCCGTGGGAAAAGATAAGCTTCTCCGGAAAAGGCTTCGGCTCAATATAACGTACCAGATGATCATCACGCATTACCGCCAGTTCCGGGTAATTGATGCTGGCAAAGGCATTATAGCTCATGGTCTTTACCTTTTTCGCCCTGGTACCCGCTATTACCTTACCGCCGAACACCAGGCTGACACCGCTGGACTGCTCATCCAGCGCGTAGACAATACTGTCCCGCAGATTCATTCTGGCATCCGATATTTCCATTTCCAGAGGTCTTTGGGAACCGGTGAGTACAATGGGCTTGGGGGAATTCTGGATCAGGTAGGAAAGGGCGGCTGCCGTATAAGCCATGGTATCCGTTCCGTGCAGGACGACAAAGCCGTCAAAATAAGGATAGCTTTCCTCAATGGCTCCCGCAAGCTGCATCCAGTGGCTGCATGTCATATTGGTGCTGTCAATACTGAAAAGGTTTCTGGCCTCCAGATGGCAGATACCGTCCATGGATGGAAGGAATTCCAGGATTTCCTCCGCCGTGAGCGCCGGCGCAAGCCCGTGCTCCGTTTTGTGGGAAGCGATGGTCCCCCCTGTGGTCAGCAGCATAATTTTTTTCTTCGCCATGGTTCTCTCCTGTCTTTTTATCTCTTCCAGGGGGTTCTTTCTTCCAGTCCCATCCTGTACAGCTCCCTGACCTGATCGTCAAGCAGGCCGTCCGGCTTGTAGTATTTGAGCATTTTAATGATATTTTTTTCCCTGTCGTCCTCCGTCTGGTATTGTTCCAGACTGTTCATCATGGCTTCCTGAAGCCGGGCGGGTGACTCCAGGGGTGGAGGCGCCGTTCCCGTAAGCTTACACAGCAGGCCGCAAATATAAGCCATCTCATAATTTCCCGTCATAACGGAGGTTTCATGCCGGGATTTGATAATAACCGACATTCTCGCAAGACTTGGTACCATATGTATCCTCCTGGTTCGGTATACCGGAACCGCTCCGGCAGCCCTGATTTTCTTCGGGCAATTATACCATGCCCGAAGAAGCGTTTCAAGGCCGGATGGACGAAAAGGTCTATGCGGCCCGCGGAAAGGTCTGCGCAGGAAATGCGCAGACCGGAAGAAAACATGGATGCGGGCGGCATCCGGCTCCCACACAACGGTTCCAGCAGCCGGATGCAGTAATCCATTGTTCAGACCTGTCTGAACTGTTATGACTTATTAGTATCCTTCATTTCCTTATCAAATTCCGGATTGTAATAATAGAAGTTATTGGAATCCAGTTTATCCTTTGTCTTTTCCAGCGCTTCACCGAATCTCTGGAAGTGGACAATTTCCCTGGTACGCAAAAACTTAAGAGGCTCCCTGACTTCCGGATCCGTAATCATACGGAGCAGATTATCATATACGGTCCTCGCCTTCTGTTCCGCAGCCAAATCCTCCGTCAGATCCGCTATGGCATCTCCCTTGGACTGGAATTCAATCGCAGTAAAAGGCAGGCCCGCCGCAGCCTGGGGCCAGAGCGCTGTGGTATGATCGATATAATAAGCATCGAATCCCGCTTCCTTAGCCTGTTCGATAGTCAGATGCTTTGTCAGCTGGTAAACCATGGAGCAGATAATCTCCATATGCGCCAGTTCCTCGGTCCCGATGTCTGTCAGCAGCCCGCCCACTTCCTTGACCGGCATGGAATAACGCTGGGCAAGATACCGCATGGATGCGGACAGCTCCCCGTCCGGTCCGCCGTACTGGCTTATAATCATCTGTGCCGTTTTCGGACAGGTTTTCGTGATTTTTACCGGGAATTGCAATCTTTTTTCATATACCCACATTTATATACACGCTCCTTCCCAAGGTGCCGGACCATCCGTCCAGCTGAATGTTTTTGCTGTATTCAGGGGGGATCCTCCGTGCGCGGTATCCGTTGCCGCCTTACCGCACAAGACCATACAGTTTTGTGACAGGGGATAAAATTTTTCTGCGAATTCTTTCATCAGCATTACTTTCCGGTTGGCATACTCTTCAAACATACGGAGCGCCTCTTCCTCCGTTTCATGGGTATCCAGATACAGTGTGAGATCATTTACCATAAAGCCGGCTTCGTTAATTTTCGTCAGAAGAGCTTCCCTCTCCTGCTGCTTTGTGTCAGCTTCCTGCGTATTCCTTTTGGCGGATGGGATTTCGTCCCCATCATCCGCCTTGAAAAAAGGCATGTTTAATTCCGGGAAGATGGTCCCCTTCTTCAGGGCGGCCTCCGGTTCATAGGTGGATTTCCATTTCTGGCAGGGAACACTTGCAATAGCAAGATGATTACCGTTTTTATCCATAATAAAACTCCTTTCTGATGCATAAAATAAGGTTCGGTACGTATTTTTACAGTCCGTGCGGCTGGTATGTGAAATTGCCGTACAATCCCTTTTTTCCATAAAAAAATACATCCTCCGACACGTTTAGTATGTGTGGCTGAGGATGTATTTATGTTGGTAGATTGATGCAGCTTTGTTCCGGGATGAAATTTTTTTACAGCCAGCCCTAAGACCGCTATTCCTTAATGATGGCATTGGGATATACACGCTCCATCCGTTCATCCGGATAGTGGGAATCCAGAAAGCTTTCCACGCTGTTTTCCGCAGGTTTTCCCGCATACCTGTCACTGTAGCGGCCCAGTGCCATCCCCGACAATACGATATTCACCGTCATGAACAGGAGAAAGAGCCAGCTAATTACCGTTCCGGCTTTTTTGGGGATTTTTTCAATCCATCGGGAAAGGAACGGATATACGTTTTTAATCCACAGCACAGAGGCAAGCCCCCAGAAAAAACAGTAAAGCAGATTAATCCGTCCTCCCAGGTTAAAAGGGATTTTGCTGTAATCCCAGAAAACCGTACCGAAAACCATTTCGGTGAAAACGCTGCATGCATATTCATAGGCTCCGCCCACCACGGTTCCGAATATAAAGAGATAGCGGTCATCCTTATCCCTGTATTTATGAAGCATCATGGTGAGCACCACCACGCCGATTCCCCAGACGATGCTGAAGGGACCATATATTACACTGCTTCGGCTCATCCAGACTCCCGCCGTTACGCGGCAGAATATGGTTTCCGTGATATCCCCCAGAAACGCGCCGATAAAGAACAGCCAGACCAGCTTGTGGAAGCTGCATCCTTGCGCGAATACCAGGCTTTTTACCCGTTCCTTCCTGCGAAACGCCTCCGCCAGCGCATTCTCCCCTTCCTTCTCCAGATTGGGAAAAGCCTTTGTCATACGTTTCCGGATCCCGTTGAAAATCGCATTGCCCAGCCGGTTGGAAACCTCCTGCATTCCCGCCGCAATCTCATCAATGCGCGCAGTCCGCTCCATCTGCAGGATGGCGCCTGTTACGGAGACAAAATCCGCCGCCGCTGCCACGAGCAGCACAACGGCCGTAATCTTTACGAGCAGAGAAGGAATCATCCCGATGAGCGGGGCGAAAAAAGGGTGGAGAAAGGTAATGATAAGTGCCGCCCCGATTCCCCAAAGCAGGGAAAACTGCGGGCATATGTATCCGCCTATATTATGCTTATAGCCGGAGTAATCCCACCATTTGCACCGGAATACCTTTTCCATGAGAGCGCCGGTAAAAAATTCCACCACAGCCGCCATTACCGAACAGCCCAGCGCCAGGAAAACAAAATTTCCTTTCAGGGATCCGAAAAAAAGAAGGATCAGCACCATACCCACGCCGTAAACCGGGCAGAGGGGGCCGTTCAGAAATCCACGGTTCATAAATTTCCTGTGCTTTATTGCAGCATAAGCGATTTCCGCACACCAGCCTATAAATGAATAAATAAAAAAATACCAAAGCAGTTCAAAAATTGTCTGTACCATGTCTGTTCTCCAATCCGTCTCTTTCGTTTTCTCTCATCTGTCTCCGATAAGCACTCGGCGGCATATGCATCAGCCGCTTAAAAAATTTGGCGAAATAAAACTGATCGGAAAATTCCAGTTCCTCCGCAATCTGCGCCATTGTTTTGTCACTATGTATCAGCAGCCGGCAGGCCTTCTGGAGCATAAGCTGTTCCAGATAAATGCCGGGAGTCATCCCGGTTTCCCCGCGGAACCGTTTGGAAAGCGTGCTTTCCGATACATGAAGGCTGGCGGCCAGGGAACGCACATGATTTCTGGCGCTCACCGGTTTCTGGGCCAGCGCAAAAACCTGATCCACCATTTCTGAATAACATTTCATTCCTTCCTCCTGGATCCCTGCCATTTTTATAAAATCCCCCAGTTCCTCCCAAAGCATCCCCCGGAGACGGAAGGCATCCTCCATATGGGAGGACCAGTAAAGCTTCACCGCCTTTTCCTGCCGCCCAAAAGGCGCACCTTTCTCAAATATCTCCCCGCAGCCGTAAAATAAATCCATCCCGTTAGGCATGGTGATATTTACATGGAAGTACAGCTGTTCCATGTATTCGTCACACCGGTAATCATATAAAAGCCCCGCCGGAATCAGGTATATATGCCCTTTCCGTAACGGAATTTCCCGTCCCTGCAGGATAACCGTCCCTTCTCCCTCCGGAATGTAATAAATCCTGGAATAAGGGGAACACACATTTTTCATATTCCAGGTAGTGTCCGCCTTCGCAAAGCCGGAATCCGCCACTTCCAGGCTGAGCTTTTTCCACAGCTTTACAGGCTTTCGGTTCGTTGAATAAATCATGCTGAAAACTCCATATTTTTTCCCGTTTTTGACATGTTCTCCCGCTCCATTATTAACTACAATATACCCATCATACATCTTGGCCGCCGGCAATAAGGCAGGTAAAAATAAAGATGTGCCGCAGTTACGGCAGAACGGAGGAAATATGTCAAGCTATGTTACCCGCAAAACCCCCGGAGACACCAGCTGGTTCACCCATGACCGGTTTGGTATGTTCATTCATTTCGGGCTTTATGCGATGCCCGCACGTCATGAATGGGTGAAAACCAATGAAAAAATCTCCGAAGAGCATTACGATCTCTATTTCAAACATTTTAACCCGGATCTTTATGACCCGAAGGAATGGGCAAAACAGGCGAAAGCCGCCGGCATGAAATATGTGGTTATGACCACTAAACACCATGAAGGCTTCTGCCTGTTCGACAGCAAATATACGGATTATAAATCCACCAATACTCCCTGCGGAAAGGATTTAATCCGGGAATATGTAGATGCTTTCCGCGCGGAGGGACTGCACATCGGGTTCTATTACTCTCTCATCGACTGGCATCATCCGGATTTTCCCATTGATGTCCTGCATCCCCGCAGAGACGATGCGGACGCCCTGGAACTAAACCAGGGACGGGACATGCAGAAATATGCGGAATACATGAGGAACCAGGTTACCGAGCTGCTTACCAACTACGGAAAAATCGATGTCCTCTGGTTTGATTTTTCCTACGACGGCAGGGATGGGGAAGGCCCCTGTTCCTGGATGAAGGGGAAAGGAAAAGAGGACTGGGAAGCCGAAAAACTCCTTGCTACGGCACGATCCCTCCAGCCGGATATTATCATCGATAACCGTACGGATATCGAACAGGATCTCTGGACTCCGGAACAGTATCAGCCCACCGGCTGGATCACCCACAAGGAAACCGGTGAACTGGTTACCTGGGAAGCCTGCCAGACCTTTTCCGGCTCCTGGGGCTATTACCGTGATGAGCAGACCTGGAAAACACCGGAAATGCTTCTCCGTATGCTGATCAATACGGTATCCTGCGGCGGCAACCTGCTGATGAATGTAGGCCCCACCTCCAGAGGTTATCTGGATTACCGCGCGGAGGAAGCTCTGAAGGTCTATGCGGACTGGATGAAATATAACAGCCGCTCCATTTACGGCTGCACCATGGCGGAACCGGAATTTACCGCTCCTGCCGACTGCCGTTATACCCAGAGCGAGGACGGAAGCCGACTGTATCTCCATCTGTTCGCCTATCCCTTCGCCCATCTGTGTCTGCCAGGTTTGGCGGGAAAGGTGGAATATGTACAGTTCCTTCATGACGGAAGCGAAATCCTGTTCACCGAAGGTGCCATTGACCATTTTTCCGCACAGGATGAAGAAAAGAAAAATGATGATCTCATTCTCTACCTTCCTCCGGTGAAGCCCCACAGCCTGGTACCCGTTATTGAGCTGTTCCTGAAATAAAAGGCGGGATAAGCGGCGTTATTTCCGGAGGAGGCCGCACATTTTAAAGCTAATTATATAGGATAAGAAACGCCATTGCAAATATTTCTGCAATGGCGTTTCCTGTTTTGGAAACCCGTTTATAATACATCGGCCCGTACAGCGTTCTCTGTTGTCTGCTGTCTTTCCTTATAAAACTGTATCCCTACATAGATCAGGGTGTAAAAGGCCATAAAACCGGAAACCACAGGCGCAATAGCCCCTATCCGGGTGAGATCCCCGGGCCAGTATGTATAAACCAGATGAATCAGGGGAATCCGCAGGGCCAGTGCCCCGAAGCCGCAGCTTATCATGGTAAATATGGTTTTGGATCGCCCGTTCAGATACCCGTTCAGGCAGAAAACAAAGCTAACGGCGATATAATCATAGCTGCAAGTGACAAAAAAGGGGATCCCTGCTTCAATGATGGCCGGGTCTCCGGAAAATATACCAATCATGGACTGCGGAGACAACTGCGCCCACAGCCAGAAAAGGGAGGAGGCCGCAGCAGCGAAAATGAGGCCTGCGAACAGGCTTTTTCTGGCGCGTTCCGGTTTCCCGGCTCCGTAATTCTGTGCCGTAACCGCTGCCAGCGCATTGGCGACAGAGGTCGCGGGCAGCATGGCAAATACATCATATTTGCTGGCAATGCCCACTGCGGAAGCCGCATAGATCCCAAGCCTGTTCGTTACGCTGGTCAGATACAGAAAGGAAAACCGCACCATACATTCCTGCAGGGAAATGGGGATTCCCACCCAGGCAAGTTCTCTTACCTTTCCCGGATCAATCCGGAAATTCTCCAGCCGGAAGGTGAAGATAAAACGCCTGCGGTTCAGATAGATGATTGCCGTTATCATACTTACCGCCTGGGATCCGATGGTAGCCAAAGCGACACCTGCCACCCCCAGGCCTGCTCCCTTTACCAGGATGAAATCCCCCGCAATATTCAGGATACAGGAAAGCGCAATAAAGAGCATCGGCCTGCGGGAATCCCCGTATCCCCGCAGAATGGCACTGATTGCATTATAGCCGCAGATGAACAGGATCCCGCAGCAGCAGATGCGCACGTAGGTTCCCGCCAGTTCAAAGGAGGCCTCCGGGGTTTTGAGCAGAAGCAGGATCTGATCCGTAAACAGAAGCATCAGCACCGTAAGAAGAGCCGCTGCTATAGCAAATACGGTGAGGGTGGTCCCTATCGTTTTCTTAACTTCCTCCTCCGCTTCCATCCCCGTATATTTACCAACCAGAATTGTACTTCCCAGTGTCAGCCCTGTAATCAGGCTCGTGATGATCTGTGTTACTTGTGTTCCTGTAGAAACCGCCGCCACGCTTTCCGGGCTGCAGTATCTGCCGATGACAAACAAATCAACAGCTCCATACAGGGCCTGTATGATATTTGCCGCGATAAAGGGTACGGCAAAGGTAAACAGTACCCGGATCACATTCCCTTTTGTCAGGTTATTCTCTGTCCGTTTCATATGTAGTTCTCTCCCGTAGATATAAGAATATGGACAAAGAATAAACCCTCCAGTAACTGGAGGGTCAACCCTTTTTATTTTTTTACCTGCCCGGACATAAGGATAATCCGTCAACAGCCTTCCTCCATCTCCGGCACCGGAAGGAAACGCAGGGAACCGTCTTTGCGTGCCTTCGCTTCATAAAAACGCACCGTTCCGCCGTAGTCAACATCCGGATCCACATAGAAACCCGCAAAGAGGATCCGTCCCTCTTTCCATTCCGCCGCCTTGGGGACGCGGTAGGCACGTTCCATCACGATATTATCCTCCGGGGCCTGCCATGGGCCGAACGGGTTCGGCGAAAAAAAGTATCTGGCCGTACCGAAATTGCTGTATACCAGATAATGATATCCCCCGAGCTTAAAATAATCACTGCATTCCGGCTGGTCGCTGATATCCAGCACCACAAGGGGCTCCGCCGTCTCCCAAGTAATGAGATCGGAGGATAACAGATGGGCAAGACAGCCTCTGCTCTGCCCGTCCTTTATGAGAGAGGTTGTTACAAACATATGAAACCTTCCCCGCTCATCCCGGATCACCTTTGGATCCCGGGCCGACGCCCCGTCGTAAGGGGGCTGCAGGGCAAAAACCTCATGGCTCTTTATGAAATGAATGCCATCCTCCGATACGGCGCAGGTAAGCTGCGCAGGGGATCCGTCACACATACGGACCGCATAAAAAGCATGGTATTTTCCGTCATGGAACAGAACCGATCCCGTACAGATAGATCCTTCCGCTTCTTCATCAATTCCCACGGCAATCGGGTATTCCGTCCAGTTCACCAGATCCCTGGTCGCTATATGCGCCCACTGATGGGCTCCCAGCCCCCATTTGCTTTTATGGCCCCTTCGGTCATACAAATAAAAAAGATGAAAGGTTCCGTCCCAATAAAAAGGCATGCAGTCACCAAGATGCACATTGGCCCCTTCCGGTTTCCATCCCTGTATCCCTGTAAAAGTACGTTCTTTTTCCTGCCTTACAGGACATTTCCCCAACTGCAGGCTTACCGGGATTCCCTGTCCCGTTTTACAGATTCCTGCGATATCCACCTGCCCGATGGGCCAGTCCTCATCCGCCAGCTCTCCTTCGGCCCACAGCTCCAGCCTGTACCCGGTATAAGTAAGCATGGCCTCATATCCCGGCTCACATGCAGCCTCCAGCTTAACCGGCTCCGTCCTGACAGGAAACCGGATGCTGACGGAAAGCTTCCCTTTTCTGAATTCCAGTTCAAACCCCCTTCCGTCATCCTCTCCTAAAAAGATAATCCCTTCTTCTTCCGGGATCCGGAACCCCAGTGTCCATGGTACGGGACCTTTTTCTCTTCCGGAAGAATCTCTCCCTTTTTCCATTTAATTACCCCTTTTTTCCTGTGTTTTCAGGAATCCCTCCTGATGCTTTCAGTATACTGGGCGTCGCGGTGCACTGCAACAGGAATCTGCAGCTCCGTCACATATTTTCCCTGATCATCGGTAAAGCCGGAATCTATCCAGGTAATTTCCACGGAATCCCCGGCGCAGAAAAGCTTCTGCTGTTTCATATATTCCAGGAGCTTTTCATAATAGGAAGCGGAATCCTGATGGGTACCTGTATACAAAATACTGAGATATTCCCCCTCCGGTAGCAGGGTACGTTCTCCCTGATAATTATCTTCCTCTTCCAGTATAATAAAGATACCTGAGAAATGGGCAAACTGCCTTTTCAGCAGATCGGTCCTGCTGATGGACACTCCCACCTTTCCCAGAAAAACAGAAGGAGGAAGCTGGCTTGTCCGTTCCAATTCCCGGATAGGATATTCCAGGCTTTCCTCCAGGGAGATCTCTTTTTTCAGGAAAGCCGCAGGGCGGGCGGGAACGAATTTCCTGCAGATTTCTCCCAAAGGCGCATTCATCGCATAATGCAGCTGATCCAGCCTGGTGGCAAGCTTCCTTTCTATGGCGTGCAGCGAAGAAAGCTGCTTTCTGGTTTCTTCCAGCTGCTCCTCCAATATCTGTTCTATAACCGTTGTATCCCTGTTCTCAAAAAATGCCCTGATTTTATCCAGCGGCATATTCAGGGTACGCAGATATTTAATGGTATTCATCCGTTCAAACTGCCTGGAAGAATAATATCGGTAACCGGTGGAGGCGTCCACCATCTCCGGCTTAAGCAGACCGATTTCATCATAATAACGCAGCGTCCGGATGTTGGTACGGAAAAGCCTGCCCATTTCCCCTATAGTAAAAAGATTACTTATATCCATTTCATCACCAGTACACATATCGTTTCCATGACCCCGCACAAAACCATGACCATGATAGGATTCATCTTCTTTTTCCGCAGCAGGACTAATGCCGCCGCAAACCACAGAATCGCACGGACAGAAATATTATCCAGTGCTACTTCCACCGCTCCGCTCAAGAATACGGCGGATATCAGAATAGTAACCCCGGCTTTGGCGATCATCGCCACCACCGCAGGGCGCAGGGAGCCAAGTATTCCCTGGAGCATGCTCATTTTCCGGTATTTCATATAAATATAGGCAAGGGCGGTTACGAAGATGCAGGAGGGCAGAATACAGCCTGCCGTCGCAATAATGGCACCAAGCGGTCCGGCTATCTGCGTTCCTACAAAAGTTGCTGAATTCACGGCAATGGGGCCCGGTGTCATCTCCGCAATGGTCACCAAATCGGTAAATTCCTTCATGGTCAGCCAGCCGTGCAGATCAACCACCTGGCTCTGAATCAAAGGCATGGCGGCATAACCTCCGCCGAAGCTGAAAGCGCCAATCTGTAGAAAGCTTAAGAACAACTGGAGGTAAATCATGCCTTTGCCCCCCTTCTTTCTTTAACGAAAGTGCGTACCGCTCCGATACATGCCACCACAATGATAATCAATACCACGTTTACCTGGAAGAAATAGCTAATCAGGAAGCTGACTCCCATGATAACAATATTCACCCAGTCCTTCTCCTTCACGACCTTGCTCCCCATATCAAAAACCACCGATGCAATCACAGCGGCAACCCCGGACTGCATCCCTTTCAGCATGGAACCCACTATGAGGTTGGAACGGAAGGCATCATAACACAGGGAGATCAGCGACAGAATAATCATAGGCGGCAGGATCGCCCCGAGTATGGAACACAGGACACCGGGAATGCCGGCCAGCTTATATCCGACTACAATTGCTCCATTTACTGCAATGGCTCCCGGCGATGACTGGGCGATTGCCACAAGATCCAGCATCTCTTCCTCATCTATCCAGTGAAGCTCATCCACAAACTTATCCTTCATCAATGTCACAATTACGTATCCGCCTCCGAAGGTGAAGGTACTCAGATACAGGGTGGAAAAAAATAACTTTTTAAGCACTTTACTTTTCTTTTCCATTACCAAACCCCTTTACCCATTTTTTATACTATGGATTGTTTTCTTTTATCCGACATGGTAAGTATACATCCACTTGTTATATAAGTAAAATAGTATTATATTATATATTACATAACAAAATCATTATGAATTCACAACGGAGGATACTTCCATGACGTTACGCCATCTTCGTATTTTTGTAGCTGTTTATCAGGAACGCAGCATCACTAAAGCCTCTGACCGCCTGCACCTCGCCCAGCCCTCGGTAAGCCTTGCTATCCGGGAGCTGGAGGAGAATTACAAAATCCGCCTTTTCGAACGATTTTCCAGGCGGATTTTCATCACCGAGCAGGGGGAACAGCTCTATGACTATGCCCTCCATATCATATCCCTGTTTGATGAAATGGAAGAAAAGATCCCGGCCTGGAAACAATCCGCCACCCTGCGCATCGGATCCAGCGTAACTATCGGCAATTTCCTTCTGCCCTCGCTGATACAGCAGTATACCATGCAATACCCTTCCGCAAGCCCTAAAGTAACCATTAATAATTCCGGCTTTATCGAAGAGGCCGTGCTGAACAACCAGCTGGATTTTGCCCTTGTGGAAGGAACGCCCCAGCATAACCAAATCATAAGCGAACCTTTTCTGGAGGATCGGATCTGCTTTATCAGCTCGCCTAAGCATCCTCTTCTGAAAAAAACGGACGTATCCCTTAAGGATATCTCCGCCTGCCCCTTTGTCCTGCGGGAAAAAGGAAGCGCCGGCCGGGAAGCCGCCGAGGACTTGATGAACTACAGCCAGCTGCCAATGACCATTTTGTGGGAAAGTGTGAGCACCCAATCCCTTGTGCGGGCCGTGAGCAGAAATATAGGCATTTCCGCCCTGCCTTGCCTGCTGGTGGCGGAAGCGTTAAACCAGGGCACCGTTTCCTGCATCCCCTTCGACGCGCCGGCCCTGCACCGAAGCTTTTCCATCATCTACCATCAAAACAAATATCTGACGGAAAACGCACGCCGTTTTATGGAAATGTGCCGCAGCTTCGGAGCGGAAACTTAGATAGAGTTGCCAAGTTATCCAATTTGTTATATTCTGAATTTATATACATTGAGAGGAGCTATTGCCATGCCAAAACAGCCTGCTGTTACTTTATTGATCAAACCTGCTTCCGGGAGCTGTAATCTCCGCTGCCGTTACTGTTTTTATGCGGATGAAATGAATAACCGCAGCGAAAGAACCTATGGGATGATGTCCGAAGAGACACTGGATATTCTGGTGGAAAAAACGCTGAACCAGGTGACCCATATGGCAACCTTTGCTTTTCAGGGAGGGGAGCCTACCCTGGCCGGCCTGGATTTTTTCAGAACCCTTATAGAGATTGAAAAGAAACATAATCACAGAGGGGTCGAAATCCACAACAGCCTGCAGACTAACGGGATTGTCATCGATGAAGAGTGGGCACGTTTTCTTCATGACAACCAGTTTCTTGTGGGATTGTCGCTGGACGGCTACGAACAGCTGCATGATGAAAACCGAAAATTCCCTGATCAGACCGGAAGCTTTGCGCGGGTCATGGAAACTGCCCGCCTTTTCCAGGAGTATAAGGTAGAATTTAATATTCTCACGGTGGTGACGGCCCAGTCCGCAAGGCGGATCAAACGGATTTATCCGTTTTTCAGGGAACAGGGCTTCACCTACCAGCAGTACATACCCTGTATCGATCCTTTTGAAGAAAACAAGGGCAGCCTTACATATTCCCTAACGCCGGACCGATATGGGAAGTTCCTGAAGGATCTTTTTGATTATTGGTATACTGACTGGAAGGAAGGGCATCCGGTTTATAACCGCACTTTTGAAAACTGGGTCGGTATGCTGCATAACTATCCCCCGGAATCCTGCAATATGATGGGGATTTGTTCGGAGCAATGGGTGATAGAGGCCGACGGAAGTGTCTACCCCTGTGACTTTTATGTCCTGGATGATTGGAAGCTGGGAAATATCCGGGAAAACTCCTTTGAAGAAATGAATCAGGCCCGGGAAGGCCTGGATTTTGTCAATCTGTCCCGTCATGTTCCCAACAAATGTAAGGAATGCCGCTGGTATCCCCTGTGCCGGAACGGCTGCCGCCGGGACAGGACGCTTCTTCCCGACGGAAGGACTCCGGGGCTGAACAGCTATTGTGAAAGCTATCAGGACTTTTTCTCCTATGCCTATCCCAGACTTCTGGAAATGGCCAGGAGCATCCGCTGATAATACCGGTACGTCTGCCGGGAAGATTTCAGATTCCCAGCAGGCGCATTTTTTCCATTACTTTATTCATTCTGGCGGCCCGGCTGAGGCCTTCGGCTTTTGGCAGTTCCAATTCCCCCGCCACCCTTCCGTCCTCCAAAAAGAGGACGCGCCGGGTACGTGCCGCTATTTTGGCATCGTGGGTTACCAGCATCACGGCGGTCCCCTGTTCATTAATTTCCGTAAAAAGATCCATGATTTCTTCCGACGCTTTGGAATTCAGCGCTCCGGTAGGTTCATCCCCAAAAACAATCTCCGGCCGGTTCATAAGAGCACGGCAGATTCCCGCACGCTGAAGCTGGCCTCCCGAAACCTGAGTAATTTTTCTTTTTTCCAGCCCGCTTATTCCTGTCCTTTCCATCAGCACCTTCGCCCTCTCCACTATTTCGCGGGTATTTTTCCGGCGATCCCGCAGGGATGGGAAAACGATATTATCCAGAATATTCAGGTTTTTCAAGAGGGAAGGCTGCTGGAATACAAACCCCATTTGTGTTCTGCGCAGGTCAGCAAGCTCTTTTTCCCGGAAAGAAGAAAGCTCTTTGCCGCAAAAGGCTATCGTTCCGCCGTCAACCCCATCCATACCGCTGCAGGCGTATAGCAGCGTGGACTTTCCCGAACCGGAAGGTCCCATAATAGAAAGGAATTCCCCTTCCTCTACCGATATGTTCACTTCATCCAATACTCTTCTTTTTTCCTGCCCCTGTCCAAACGTCTTTACCAGGCTTTTTCCGCTGATTATCTCTTTCATTCGCTTTTCCTTCTGTGCCAAACGGCATCCTTGCAACTATTCTTTTATGTTTTCACCGGTATCGATCTTATTCACGCCCTGTACGCCGGCCAAAACCCCTGCTGCTACCGAACAGACCATCCACAGCGGACAGGCCAGATAGGACGCAAGTGGATTGACACGGAACCGGAAGGAGACCATTCCCAACGCGGAGAGAACTGCTCCCGCCAGCTTTTCCCCTGCCGTACCTGCAAAGAAGATGCCGATGAGGAGTCCCGTCAGCATCACGGCGGCCAGGCGCCATATATATTGAAACTTTATATCCCTATTGGTAAAACCGCTGGCCTTCATTACGGCAATGGCATATCTGTCTTTCGCGATCAGCAGCCTGACAAAAAGCAGGGTAATAAACGTTGTAATAATAATAGCGGCCGCAGCGGCTGCAGTTGCCGCCCGTTCTACCGACTGAAGTGTCTGTCCGTATGTCTGCGCCACATATTCCCGGATATCCGTAACCTTGGCAAACGGGAAAAGTGCCCGGTAATATAAAGACGCTTTTGCGGCCGGAACGGAACCGTCCAGCTTTGCATACACCACACTCCACATGGGTTCCGCGTCCATATCCGTGAAAACAGCCTTTGCCGTCTTTCCTCCATTCGTGATATCCGAATATATTCCGCATACACTCAGGGTCATCTCTCCTGTCCCTGTGAACAGGGTCAGCGTACTGCCCACTTCTTTTCCCAGCTCCTTTGCCAGAAGTGCGGAAAGGGCAATCTGTTCCTGTGTCAAGGGTGCGCCGCCTTTCGCATAAGACACCGGAAAGGCATTGTGATCACCAAACTCAATTTTGATATTTTCTTCCTGACCTTCCGCATTCATGATGGTAAATTTTTTCGTATGAAGCACCGTGTAATCTGTTACTGCATTCTCTTTTTCCAGCGCTTCCCCTATGCTTTGGGCCTTGCCCTCACAGTCCTCTGTCTGCTGGATATCCATCCGCAGATCGCAGTCCCCTATCCCCATGTAAGAGGTAAAGCTTTCGTCCGCAATTGTGCTGTACAGATTCTGCGGGACAATCACAATAAATACCGAGAACACCAGCACTGCCAGAATCGTGGCATATATTTTTTTACGGGAGAAAACATCCAGAAGGCCATAGGCGGCATTAACTCCCACCAAATGACTGAGTCCCGGAAAAATACGGCCGGCCGTCCTGCCCGTTTCCTCTTCAAAACCGAATCCTATCGCACGGGAAGCCGATATGCCGCGGAACCGGTTCAACACACGGCCTGTAAAAATAAGTATCGCAGCAAAAACTCCCGCCACTCCGCAAAAACCGGCGGCAAGAGAAAAGCCTTCCCTCCCTGCTTCCCCCATATTCTGCCGGATATTCACCAGCATCGGTTCACGCAAAAGCAAGGACAGGCCAAACCCGGCAAGGCAGCCGATTCCTCCCAATACCGCATATTTCATAAGATAAATCCGTTTCATATGGGAAATCCGGAAACCGATAGCTTTCATCACCCCAATATCCCGGTAATCCTCCTCTATCTGTGATAAAAGCGTAAAGCGTACACACAGCAGAGCAATGAGCACGGCCAGGATACTCACCAGCAGGAGCAGACCTATCATAATACCATCTGACATGGCATTGATCATTTTAATGAGGGAATATGTAATGGCAGGCCCATTTGCCGGAAGCCCTGCCGCTGTATATGCATGGGAAAACGCGTCTGCCGCAGAAGGGTCCGTTAACCTGAACTCAATCAGATATTCTTCCTTCCCCACGCCTTCCATTTTCTCATAATCATGCGGATTCACCAGGAACCGTTTGGATGAGGACAACAGAGAATTCATCTGGGAATCCCGTAAAAATCCGGCTATACGCAGCGGAATACCACCGATTACGGCCGTATCTCCAATGCCGGCCATATTCTCCTGCCTGTAGCAGACAGGTACATACAGTTCCCCTTCCTGCGGCTGTATCCGCTTCCCTTCCAAGTCCATCAGGTAATCAAACTGTAGTCCCTGTATGGTAAAACCGTTATCCTGGGTGGTACCTGTAAGTGTATTCTCCCCCAGCCTTATCTTTCCGCCCTCCACATTAAGAAAAGGCAGTATTTGAAAGCTTTGCACATTTTTATTATCCGCCGCAAATTGTTCCAGAGCTTCCCGGTCGATTTCCCCCGTATGCATCTGCATAAAATGAGGAGTCTCCGCCCGCTCCATAAAAGCATCTACCGCACCCGCCAGATCGATGGCAAGAAGCGCCGCCAGCGAAACGAGCAGGGCTGCAGCCGCTATAAAAACTGTGGCGGACAATGTGACGGCCCTGTTTTTCACCAGATCATTATGTATCATTTTACCAATCATTTTTGCTCCCATCTGCATAATTTGTACACGTATACGGTTGAAGCAGCACACATATCAGGAAAACACATGGTTTCCGCACTCCCCTATCTCAAGCCGAACATTTGCAGCATATATGGGGTCAGACTGCCGCTCTCGGCTCCCAGAAGCCTTTCCGTATGAAAAATAAAAGCCCGGATACGCTGCTCCCTCACATCCTGTGAGGTATCCGCCGTATCATCAAACACCGTACCGCCATATAACAGCAGCATCTCCATACATTCCCGGGGATAAGGTGTTGCAAAAAGTCCTTCCTCTATCCCATCCCGGATTATCTCCGTGAGAATCGGCGTCACGCCTTCCAGCACAACCGTCTGGGTCTTCTGGTGCATCAGCGCGTTCTGAGGCTTGTGCATCTGCTCCTTCAGCTCTTTTGCGCCGCCCTGACTCACATTCATGGCGCGGATCACTTTTATGATACGCACAGGGACCGAAATACTCTTATCTGCTGCAATTGCTCTGGCCGCATTTATAATCTGTTCCTGATACCGTTTGATCAGGGCATCCAGAATGTCCTCCTTGGACTTAAAATGATAATACAGCGTACCTCTGGCAATACCTACCTTCTCCAGAATATCGTTGGTGCTGGTAGCATCAAAACCTTTTTTCCCGAAAAGTATGTCTGCCGCATCCAATATTTCATTTCTGCGTTCTTCCGCTTCCTTCACTATTCTCATGCTTTATTCCTTTCTTCCTGTACAGACAAGGCCTTCTTTTTTGATCATTTATTTCTTATGTGATGGCTATATATTATAGACCGATTGTCTGTCGGTATTTGAATAATAGCACATGGAGAATCGTTTGTAAAGTAAAAACTGCCCTCCTATGCTGCTCCGTCTGGTCTCCTATACTGCTCCGCCGCACCTTGCCCTAATCTGTTACCCACAGGAGGCACAGGCAGACGCCCAAATTTAAAAATAATATGACATATGTTGTCAGCTTTATTATGTTATACTTAAACGGAAGAAACGGTTTATATCTCCGGCGGGATACAACGGTCATCGTCTGATGATATAAAGCAAATTCACTGAATTATTTTCCCGCTGCAACCGCCAAAGCCGCCTTTCAGGCGCATCTGTTTGGTTCATTATCTGCGGAGATAAAGGGGGACAGTTTATGTCTGATCACAACATAATCTATAATGAGGAATTCGGATTTTCTACTTTTGAACGATGTATCCGGGAAGAATTGGGAGAAGAATTCTGGCTGCGGCTTACGGATGGCCTGACGCTGCCCGTGATGGAAACGGAGCCCGGATGCCAATGCCGGAACATGTATCAGTTTATGGAACGGTTCCGTACGATGACCGATGAAAAAACAAGGAATATCACATTATCCCGTGTACGCCACGGCCTTCACCCCGCACAAAGCGCATGGGCAAGGGATGTATTTCTTGAAACAGGAGACTTGGATCTCTTTCTTCAGAAGCATTATGAGAATGAAATGAATAACTTTATCCAATTGAATAAAAACGGCAAGGATTTTTATGGGGATCCTGTTACGGATGAGGTTCTAGCCTATATCAGGCAAAACCCCGATATGATATCCGGGATCAGAAAGGACAATAAGCTGTATCTGAAAGCTTTACCTGCCAGTATAGGTCCCTATCTGGAAGCCTGCGATTCCAAAATGAAACGTTACTATTCCTGCCACTGCCCTTTCGCTAAGGAATCCATCCTTACCGATACTCCGGTTTCTTCCACGCTGTGCAATTGCAGCCTCGGGCACATTAAAAATTTCTGGGAGGCCGTTTTTGATCGGGAACTGGAGGGGAAAGTCCTCTCATGCGCATTGGCCGGAGATTTGCAATGCCGCTATTCTCTACGGATACCGGACGATATTATGGAACAATACGTAAAAAAACAGGAGGAGCGTCATGTATGAACGAATGCTGACTAAACAGGAAATTCCTACTATGGAGGATTTAGTCAGACACTGTGGGATAAATGGAGAACTTTACCGTGAACTGAATGATTTCCTTGCAAAGGAATGGGACACACAGCAGCAAATCCGCTTCCCTTATGGAAACAGTTATGGATGGGGTGTCAAGCACAGCAGGAAAAACAAGCTTATCTGTGACATTTTTGCTGAGGATCAGGCATTTACCCTGATGCTGCGTATGGACAACCGGCAGTTCGAAGGCGTATATCAGGAACTGCTGCCTTATACCAGGGAAGTTATAGACGGAAGATACCCCTGTGGTGACGGCGGATGGATTCACTATCGTATTTTGTGCCGCGAGCATCTGGAGGATGCCAAAAAAATGCTCATCTGGAAATGTAAAAACAGGTAAGATAGGCCGGGGGAGAATTAAAAACATAAAGCCGAGAGATGTTTTACCTCCCGGCTTTATGTTTTTGAAAGTGGTCCAACCAGCTTTATGCTCCGCAAATGCCCCGGATGAGTCCGCATCATCCAGGCTCTGTTGCGTTCCATGATACCACCTGATCACAGTGGCTGTTGTTTGAATAGTTCCGGTTCGCCGCGGTTCATGGTTAGCCATATTTCTTTACGCCGCGCAGTCAGGGGTTGTGCTGCAGAATAATGCTCCCATCCATTTTCCTCCCGGCCGCCCCAACAAATTTCCAGTGTCTTATCTTCAATATCCATAACAACCGACTTAGTTGTTCCTAGATAGTCCTCAAAAAATGAACAGCTTAACCCCATCGGGTAGGGAGTGAGTAATAACCCTTTTATATCAGTAATATTCACCGTAGTATGATCGGTCAAAAAGGCATGGATACAATGATACCTCTGTAAAGAATGAACCGCGGCATACGGATGGATGGCAGTGATGGAATCCAAAAGGGGATGGTTCGTGGCCGCTAAAAAAGACTCTTCAGGAGCAGCGTATCGGTAAGCATTTTGCCCATCCATGGTTTCATACAGCGCCATTTTTCCCAAACTATCCATTAAAAGCATATTCATATTATAAGCGACAGGCATACCTTTCAGGAAGTTGACGGCTTCTTCCACTGTCGCACAATTCTCAAGGACAGAACGCAATGCGGCCCAAAACATCATCCCACGTGTTTTTATTTCCCGCGTGGTATTCATGCTCATAGCCACAGCTAATCCTTTATCATTAATCCCCTCTTCCCGGCCAAACATCATCACACAAGTACCGATGTGTGCATTTTTCCCTTTCACACTTGTACGCGCTAATGTAAATTCTTCTAAATCATGATGGTACTCATAACTTCTCGCAAGGATTGGGTGGCCACTTGCACTCTTTTGGGCGGATATTGCGATTTGACTGCAAGACGGCCGCAAATATGTACCCGCATAATAGGCCACCTGCGCCACAGGTATACCACTTGCATCAGCAAAGCCTTGTAATTCATCGTTGAGGCCCGGGCACCACTGATTCAATAGTCCGGTAATTTCATGCATATCGGTCTTACACAGTTCTTCTCCGTTCCTCATGACAGAGATAATTTGTTCACCACAATTTTCAGTCATTTGTCTGCCAATGGCACTGCTGGTTCCTGTTAACTCAATCGTACGAGTCATTATATTAATGATGCCCACCTCCACTTGCGATATATTTTACACTTTCTGCAATACCTTCTTATTCAGTATACCTTTTCATACAAAAGTACTGTCCCAGACATCCACACCGCTCTCCTGAAATATTTCATGAAGCCTGCTTTTAAGCATATCTTTGGTAATTCCCTTTTTCAAAATCATCTGAAGGAAGCCGCCTCCTCCTGCTCCTGCGATAAATCTGGCATCTATCATATCCTCACAGGCCATGAAGATCTGTTCAATACAGGTATTGGTAGAGCCTGCATCCAGCTGTTTGGAAAGCTCCCAGTGCTGGTTCAGCAATTCGGTAAAGCCATCCACATTATCCCTTTCCAGGGCAAATTTCATCAAGACCGCCAGATTCTGCATTTTTTCCAGGGCATCTATGGATTCCGGACGTCCTCCCAGGTATCCGCCAACCACGTCGCGCAGCAGATTGCGGGCAAGCCTGCGCTGACCGGTATAAACAAGGGCAAACCGTTCCTGCAGCTCTTCCTTTGTCTTTTGAGAAAGCTGTACCTTTTCTACTTTGATTTTCTGCCCAATGCCGGGCATGGTGGTAATGAACTTAATACCCGCCGTCAGTCCGCCGACCTGGTCCTGCCATCCTCCCCCAGTACTCATAATCTGTTCCATGTTCAGGACAATATCATATATCTCTTCTTCCGATGCTTCTCTGCCCAGGAATTCAAAAAGCCCTTTCACGCAGGCCCCGGACAGGATGCTGCTGGTTCCCAGACCGGAACCCTGCGGAATTCCCACCACTCTTGTGGAGAGGCTGATTCCTCCCCCCAGGCGGCGGCAGATTTCTTCCAGATTTCCTCCCTGTAGCGGTATGATACCACAGGCGATCAGAGCAGCTTTATGCAGCGCAAAGGAATCATATGGATTATGGCAGTCCTGTATCTCCTCCACGGTTTCCACGCAGCCGGAAGCTCCGATATCCGTGCTGGCAAATTCCACATGAAGCCGTTCCAGGCGCTTTACCTGTATCTGAATAGGGTAGATACCATTCAGCTTCAGCGCAGCGTTGAGAACCGTTCCTCCTTTTTCATTGCAATGCGGAGGCGTATCGGTCCAGCCGCCGCCCCAATTCACGCGCACCGGAAGCTCTACGGATACCTCTCCTTTTGCAATGCGGTAATCCCGGCTGCAGGGCAGCTTTGCCGCCGCATTATCATAAATGGTTTTCTGAATGGTTTCAAAACACATAGCCTCCAGGGAATCGTACCCCTTACCCTTAAAAGAAACACGTTTTTCCTTCATATATTGGGCCAGGGCATAATAGATACGGATCTTCAGCGAAAATACGGACTTTCCGGCATCCTCCAGAAGCATTTCATAGATATCCGTACTGATTCCATGGGCACCGAACACACGCAGCGCTTCTTTATAGTAGCTTCCGCCCTCAATCGCCCAGACAAATTTACTGGCTAAAATGCGGCTTTCCAGTTCATGCTGCCATCTGCTGATGGCAAGGACATCCGCTCCGTTAAAACTGGAATAAAGACTTTTCCGATCCGCCTTTTTCCATTCCTCCCGTTCTTCGAAAGCAGCTGTGCCGTCCGCCATCCGTTTTACCAGTAAGGAAAGTCTGATTGCCTCCTCCATAGTATTCGCTGCAGGATAAAGGGCGGCAAACCATAAATAGTGTTCCTGCGTATCCCATATTTCTTCCGGCTTCAGACCGTTGTTTTCCAGAAACGCCGGCAGGTTTGTGCCCAGGAAACCGGCATTTTTCTCCAGGGTCCCCTTGGGATTATCCGAAACACCATAAATCCGTACCACATACCTGCCGTCCAGAAGCCGTAGGCCGTGAAGCACCACCTGGTCAGGCACCATAACATTTCTCAGTTTCACATTGGATATCACACTTCCCTGCCCAATCCGCGTTTCATCCAGAACATAACTGTCCTCCAGATATGCACCCGGCAAAATCCCGGCCCGTTTCCCCACATAACTGTTGTGGGCTGCATACGGCGCATGATCCGGTGCCGTCGTGGACACTTGCTTTTTCCAGTCTAAAAATTCATAATCTTCCACGTCAGCCGTCACAAGCCTGCGCAGTTCCGCAGTTGTGCCAAAATGTATGAATTCCGCGGGGGACAGACACAGCAGCTTCATGGAAAAAGGGGAAAGAGCCTCCCAAATTTTCCGGCGGCAGGTCAGAAGCTGTTCATTAATGGTTCCTTCCGCCGCTTCCTCATAATACTGCTCCAGCGTGGAAGAACGGGCCAGCGGATACAAAAAGTCACCGTAAAAGCTGATCCGGGCATCCTCGTTCACGAATTCCCTGAATTTATCTTCATCCAACTGTCCATTTGTACTGATAAGCCCATACAATGCATGCAGAAGATCCGTATCCATAATCACCGCTCCGGTGTCCAGATCCACATTATCCTGTCCGTTTACCGCACCCAGCTGACGCAGGCGTTCCTCGCTTTGTTTGTGCAGGAATTGACCAACATAGTCATTGCCGTCATTCAAAAATACGCCATGATCCTTTCCGGTCAATACGTTCTCCTTCATGGAAATAGCGGCCGCACCATGATAATTGAAGTCAATCTGCAGCGGATTGAAAAGCAGGAGCACATCTCCCGACAAAACCAGCATCCCTTCCGGTATCCTGGAAGGAACCCCGGACATACCGATTACAAACTCATCAAACAGTGTGGACGCATACCCATTCGGCAGCTGCCTGGGCACCGGTGAAAAAAGCTTTCCGCAGGCGGAATACTGAGGAACCCTTTTGCTGTCCCCTCCTGAATGAATGACAAGAATCCTGCGGTTCTTAAACAGGTTTCCGGTATCTGTCTGCCGCTCTTTCTCTGCAATATATTTCAGGACATTAAAGGTGGCACCGCCCGAACCCACCCGCTTTCCCTCCGGATCGGGAAGCACTGCATACTGCGTCCCCGCAGGCAGAAGCCCCTGGGCCAGCCTGTAGTCTATCTGCTCCTGGTATGTACGAGCCTGCTCTTCATTGGATGCAGTAAGGATTATATAATCCCATTTGATAAAGCTGGGCTTTCGCAGACTGTTTTCATAGTCTTCCCAGGAATCCAGATAGGACTGTCTCAGGAAAAGGTTTTTCATTTTCTTGTAATTCAAAGGTTTGCCCCCCGTCAAATTATTATTTATTTCATTATATATAATTAAAATTCCTATTTACTATTTTATCCAGACCTGGAGAATAAATCAAGCAGGTTATCAAAAGCGGTGGCTGATAGTAGTAAATCACCCTGTAGAACGAATTATCAGCTGTTTTGCTCTTCTTGCTATCATTTTGATTACAAGAATTTGTAAAGTTCATGTGGATTATGGATATACTCTCTGGCTAATAAGTCAATTACATGCTGAATAACTTCAGAACATAATTCATTTTCTTCTGAAAAAAGAGAATGTAAATTCCTTTTTTCAGAATTCACATTCTCTATAACCTTTGTTTTCAGGATGTTGTTACCATCTGTTCCTTTAATTTACGCATTTCATTCTCTAAAGTATTTACACGAATAAGAAGCATTTCCTTTTGATTCTCAACCACTAAAGCCTGATCCAGTTTCCTGCTCAAGTCCAGATGCCCTTCTGCTATAAGACGGATATTACGGTTGGTCTCATTTTCCAATGTCAGTTCCAGAGAGGTAATTCGATGTTTGGTATCCTGCATGTCCGATTTCAGTTGCTGAACATCTGTCTTAACGAACTTCATATCAGTTTTTAAAGACTGCACATCCGTTTTTAATGAACTTACATCTGTTTTTAATGACTGCACATCTGTTTTTAATGACTGCACATCTGTTTTTAATGAACTTACATCTGTTTTTAATGACTGGGTAACAGCCAGTATTTCCTGAAGCAATTCATTGTCTGTCATCTCTTTTCATCACCTCCCGTACAAG
This sequence comes from Lachnospiraceae bacterium, assembly GCA_022845955.1. Taxonomy (GTDB): domain Bacteria; phylum Bacillota; class Clostridia; order Lachnospirales; family Lachnospiraceae; genus Eisenbergiella. Next base: position 3,462,357 of record AP025576.1, on the reverse strand, counting down.
CATTATAGCATAGTGAAATTACAAAGTCTATATTATCATTAAATTATAATGAACTTAATTGAATGTAATAACGTTTATTCGATTTCCCGGCCTGTCTCAATCAAATATCCCGCCGCAAGCAACGGGGTATCGAGCTTGTAGCGCTGCAGAGCACAATACACTAAAGTGTATGGGTATTTGGTCTATGTTCCGCTTTGGCCGGTGCTAAATATGTGCCACCGGCACATAGCCTCCATCGCTGCAGTTGCCAAATAACCATGCCAGCAGGCTACTTGGCTCTTTGCTCGCGGGAATAAAATCTTTGGCCTTGAAAGCTGTATTTATGCCAAATTGAATGTCTTTATTATACGTCTTACAATTATTTCGGGGAGGTCATTCTTCATATCGAACTTGTTCTTTATATTGATATATGATTTTCCATACCATGAAATATCATCTTCAATATCAGCAATGTAATTTTCCTTGTGTGCATTTTTGTATTCATCATCTTTGTAAATAGTATCATTTTCATCGCTAAAAACAAGACGTTCAAAAATATGTTCTGCCGTGTCTGTCAACTCTATAGCGAGAACATTACGCATACGCAGATAATGATTAAAATTTTCCGGATAAGATATGGGAGAAATTGCAAACACTTTATCCTTCTCGTTTTTCATGATCTTATCTATCACTTTACCTCTTTTACGGTCACGGCTCTCAAGAGTACCAACATTCACAAAATCTTCCAAGGTAGTGTTATAATGCTTTTTTACTTCCTTATCAAGATCAAAAAAGTAATAACCAAGTGTTTCTGCCAGTAATTTTCCAATGGTCGTTTTGCCAACATTTGAGACACCAAACAATAAAATTGTCAATTTTCTTACCTTCCGTCTCTGATAAACGAGGAGATTTTTCTTAAGATTGAGAACTGTTGATAACTGCCTCCCTATCTCTAACATACCATGCTGTTTATCAGACTTTCCTTTTCTATTTACAGTTACTTTTTTCATCTACAAATCATGAAGCTGATTCCAGTAGCTTTCGCATCCTGCCCTGGATGAGGGCTTCTTATCGATAAGGCCGGAAAGGGAAACAGGGATGTCTCCGGACGCTTCTTTGTCGTTTTCAGGGAAACCGGTCTTATCACTGTACCAGTTATTTTGGAAAGAGGATTTCTGCCAGCCGGCGGCGGGCTTATCCGCAAAGCAAAAAATATTATTCCGGAACTTATGGGATTCGCCTTCCTTGTGGCAGCAAATAAGCGGGCCTTCCTTACTGTTTAAAAACAGATTGCCGTAAAGGTGGGCAGGCAGTCCGTAATCATCCTGGATCAGACAGCGTTTATCATCGATGCTTATATTATAGCGAAGTATGGTTTTACCGCATTCCCGGTTCCTGTTAATTCCCATGCAGTCCAGCCAGAAACCGCCCTGGTTGTCATGGGTATAATTGTATTGAAAAACCGTGTCGCCTGCGGTACCCCAATCGGTGTCAAAAGCGGTTCCGTCATTTTCAAACAGACGGGTACCCCCAACCTCGTTGCGCTGAATCAGGGCATCGGAGGTGGCGCACACCCAAATGCCGGCAATCAGTCTGGTATCTTCCAGACTTCCCAAAGCCCCTGCATCAAGGCAGATATTTCCATCTATCAAGGGAGAGATGCAATTGGCTACGATAATACCGTCGCTTCCGGTTCTCTCGATCCGGTTTCCTCTCACCACCACATGGGTATGGTGGATGTCATTTATAAAATCCTCCTGCTGGTTTACGCGGATTCCGCTGGTAAGCACATCATGGACATAATTGTTGCTGATAATAATATTATGGAGATGGTTTTTATCCGAAGAACGGCCGGGCATGGTCACATATATCCCTGAATTCCAGTACATACTCTGATAAACGTCCCTTGCCCTTCTGTTTTCTCCGGTCACGCGGCTGATTTCGCAGCCTTCAATTACAAGATTCCCTGTGATGCCCTGCGGACTTCCGCAAATACAGATTCCCTGGCGTACGCCCCGGTCTTCTGCCTGATTGGTCACTGCCAGTCCTTTGATCTCCCAGCAGCTGACACCTTCCAGCAGGATCGCCGCATAGCTGCCGTCTCCGTGGATTACCGGCGCTTCGCCTTCCCCGTAGCTTTCCACAACAATAGGCGCCCATACGCTTCCATTTCCTTTCGGCGCAAGCATGCCATGCCATTCGCCGCCTCTGCAGAAGCGGATTCGATCGCCCGGACAAAAAATCTGTTCATTCACCTTTTCCAGGCTCCTCCATGCTTTTTCCGGCGCAAATCCGGAATTGGTGTCTTCTCCTTTTAAGCTGTCAATATAAAAAACTCTTTCCTGGGATTCTTTGTTTCCATGTTCTGTCATAAATATTACACTCTCTTTCTTCCTTTCCTGATAACGGTTCAGTACCTTCACCGCTACATGCAAATTTTTCTCAGTTCCATAGTTCCGGAGCATCCTTCAGGAGCCGCAGTACTTCCATTCGGAAGGAACCAGGCCAGGCCACCAGCCACTGGGAAGCAATCCCAATGGAATCGGGCCCAAGGAAAGTGCCGGATTCGGCGGAATCGGAAGCTTCCGCTTTCTTTCCGTGTGTTCCCTGTCTGGTCACAGTATAGCTTTCGTCCTGGCTTCCTTTCGGCCTTTGTCTGCCGTCAATGAGCAACGTTCCGTCTGAAATGTGCTGGCAGCCGTTTCTCCAGATCGCTCTGGCTCTCTTAAACCAGCGTTCCTCCCCGGTTTCCTTCCACAGCTGATACAGCTGTGGTACATAACAGAGGGCAAAAGGATCAATCCCCTCATGGACGGTGGATACCAGCGTTCCGCCGAAGGAATCATAACCGGTCTGTCCCAGCAGACAGGACGGGCCGAAATGGCAGGTATGGGTATACTGCCATGTGGAAAGATACCATGCACTGTCCACGGCGGCTTCCAGCCACTTTTCTTCTCCGGTCAGCCGGTAAAGCTCCATGGAAGCCTTCAGAAGCGGAATCCCGGATTCTTTGTCAATGGAGAAAATATCCAGGGCTCCAGCAGTGGTAAAGCCATATGTTTTCAATTCTTCCAGATATACCTGTGTTCCTTTCACGGCCGACTCCAAATAGCAGGCCTTGCCTGACTGCCGGTATCCCTCCAGCAAGGGAAGCACCAGGAAAGCGCCTACTGTACCTTCCCGGATGGCCGCTCTTCCATCCTCGTGCCAGCATTTGGCAAACCGGCCTGCCTCATCCTGGACTCTGACAGCAAACTCACAGATCCCAAACTCGGCCCGGCGGTATTTTTCCCCGCTTTTTCCAAGCTTTTCGGAAAGCTGTGCCGCCTCAAAATAAGCCAGTCCTGCCGTTCCCAGATCACAGGCCTCCAGATATCTGTCCTGTCCCGGGTCGTAGTAGCTGGCGACCACGCCTGCCGGCAGCATAGCCTTCTCCAGCCAGCTGTCCAAAACCTGAAAGCCCATTTCTTCCGCCTCTTTATCTCCCGAATAAAGCGCCTCGCACAACAAGGCATTGGCAAGCATTCCATTCTGGCCGCACCAGCCTATTTCGTATTTATTCGCTTCCCGTTTTTTCCATCCGGATCCGTCCCAATATAAGCCGATGTTAAATCCGCAGAAACCGTCATCCTCCCGGGTAAAAAGCGTTTTTGCATAAGCGATACCATATTCCCAGACTTTTTGGGGAGCGAGCGGCAGCTTTCTTTCCCTGTCATTCAGTTTCCAGGCGGCATCCAGCGCAAGACGGTAACCGGACTTTGCTTTCCCGTTTTCTTCCAGGACAAGCCAGGCGGTAAAGGTATCCTTCGGCTCCATTGTTCCATGCCAGGCGTCCCCCAGCCGGTATAAATATAAGGCTTTCGGACTTTCTGTTTCCGGCCAGCAAAGCCGGTGAACCTCTTCGCCGTTTTCTTCGAATAGCTGACAGCTGCCGCCGCAGTTCTCTTCTCCAAACAAGGCGGTACTCACTAATCTGCCGTCAAGCTCCTTTTCCGAATAGGTCATAGCCGCTACGGATGCCCGGTGCCAGCCATACTGCCATGGCATTCCATGGTAGCGGTCGGAGGTATATTCGCAGAAGGTCCCCCAGCCGTTTCCATTATAATTGACTCCAGGCACCATGGTAAAATCAGGTGAATATGCCGCGCGCACCTCCATTACCATATGATCCGCAGGGCTGCATCTGCGTTTCCAGCAGAATATGCCCGGATTGATTTCCTCAAAGCTGTCCTTACACCCTTCAATACCTGTAACTCTTGCCAGCTGTATCCCTTCACTGTAAAAACAGGTATCCAGTCCTTTTTTCTTCCATTGAATCATCGTTATGCCCTCCATCCATCCAGCAGATTCCAGTTTCCGCATTTGCGCAATACCTCAAGCCGGAATGCACAAGGCCATGCCACCAGCCATTGGGTGACACTGAAAATACTGCCCCAGCCGCCGTTTTTGCCGGCTTGATAATTTCCCCACCTGGTATGAAGGATTCCTTCGTCGCAGCTCCCTGCCGGCCTTGGCCCTGCCTGCAATACCTGCATCGTTCCATCGGAAATCCCCTGTACGCCGTTTCTCCATATGGCAAGCGCCCGTTCCTTCCACTCTTCCCTTCCCGTCAGTGCGGACAGTTCCAGCAGATCCGGCACATAGCAGAGTGCGAACGGATCCAGATGGTGATGCGAGGTGGAAACCGCTGTTCCTCCGAAGGTATCATATCCCATTTTCCCCAGCACCGTATCTGCAGGATACTCCACCGTCTGATGCCACTGCCAGGTAGAAAGATACCAGGCCGCTTCCTCCGCCATGTCCAGATAGGCATCAAAACCGGTTGCCCTGTACATAAGCAGACCGCCCTTTAAGAGAGGAATCACCGACTCCTTGTCAATACAGCAGGTATCCAAAGCGCCGCTGGTGCCATATCCATTGTTGGCAAACTCCCTGTAGTAGTACGAATAAGCTCTCACTGCAGCAATATTATATCTGTCTTCTCCGGTGCGTAGAAAAGCTTCCGCCAAAGGCAGAATCAAAAAGGCCCCTGCAGTCCCCTTCAACTCATGGGGAGATCCGTCCCTGTTCCAACTCATGCCGATGCCCCCGTCCAGACGCTGACGGGACATAGCAAAGTCGCAGATCTCATAGGCGGCGTCCAGCCACTTCTTTTTATCAAGCCCCAGCCTTTTTGCCTGATCGTAGGCTTCAAAAAACTGCTGTCCGGCTGTCCCCAGGTTACAGGCATCGATGAGGGAATCCTCCGGATCGTACCGGGTAAGAAGCAGCCCCTCCCTGCTTCTTGCTTTTTCCACCCAGCTGTCAAGGACGGAAACACCATACTGCAGGGATTCCTCCCTGTGATTCATCTGGTAATCATACAAAAGAGAAACGGCAAGAGAAGCATTCTGGCCGCACCAGCCGATTTCATATTTGAAGTCAGGCCGCTTCACCCATTCTTCACCATTCCATGTAAAACCGATGCTGAAGGCCCGAAATCTGTCTTTTTCCACGGAAGGCTCTTCTTTTACGGAAGGCTCTTCTTCCACGGAAGGCTTTTCTTCCGTATACAACAAACGGGCATATTCCGTACTTAAATCCCAAACCTCTCCTGTTTTGCGAACCGGCGGCTTAGGTACGTATTCCCGTTTCCATGCAGCCTGAAGCATCCCCTTAACCGCCTGCTTTCCTTCGGCGATATATAACCAGGCCGTAAAAGATACGGCTGGTTCCATTGTCCCATAGAAGGCTTCGCCCCAGGCATCGGAATATAGCACCTGCGGGCCTTCCTGTTCCGGCCAGAGAATCCGGTGGAGCATATGGCCGTTTTCTTTTGGCTGCATACTGCCGGAGCAGACCCCCCTTCCAAACAAAGCCACCCCTAACAGGTCATTCCAGGAACAGGTAGCTCCGGGCACCGCACAACGATGGCTGGCAAACGTATAGGCGGTCCCTTCTGCGGCTGCGGAATTCCTGGCTTGCATTTGCAATCCTTTATACTCATGATCCTGTCCCCAGGGATTTCCGTCATAGGAGACTGCCGGAACCATGGTGTGTTCCGGTATGAACAGGGCTTCTGCCTCCATACACATGGAAGCAAAGCGTTCCATGGAAGCGAAGCATTCCATGGCTTCTGCCGGCCCGGCCGCAGTCCTGCGCCATAAAAGCAATCCCTCTCCTTGTTTCTCAAAGGAATCCGTCATTCCTTCCGGCGTTATAATCAAAAGCGCCTCTTTTCCGTCCAGACTGAAAATAGTCTGATTTCCCCTCTTTTCCCATGCAACACCCATTTTCTGTAATCCTCTCTTTCTGTCTTTTATCCGTTTTGCCAAGGTATTCCTTCAATCAGCTGGTTCCTGTATTCCTGGGGAGTCATTCCCGTATTTTTTTTGAAAAAATGTGTAAAATAGGAAGCCGTATTCAGCCCTGTCCTTTCAGCAATGTTCTGTGTCCGAAGACAAGGATCCGCCAGAAGCTCCCTCGCCAAATCCAGTCTCCTGGCGGTGATGTACTGGCCAAGAGACAGATTGGTTACTTTTTTATAGAGCCTGGAAAGATAGGACGGATGCAGGCCCACGACCTCCCCTATTGTGGTCATGGACAGATCCTCTGCCAGATGCTGCATAATATATGCGTTTACTTTATGTACAATATAGTGATCCGAATTATCATGAACCGCCTCCCTGCTGCGGAAATAATCATCCGCAAGCCCTTCCAGACAGCGGCAGGCATCGAGAAAACCTCTGTGTGCACTATAATTGGCTATCTGCCCCAGATTCCGGTGCGTAAGCAGTACACTCTCCTTAGGCAGATAGTTCAATATCGCCTGCAGCAGCAGGGAAGCAAAGGTGGTATACACGGCAATCTGCGCCGCCGGATTATCCTCCGGTGTATTTTGCTTAACCTCTTCCATAACGGTTCTGAAATCCGCCGCATTTCCATAGCTTAAGCTCTCCGACAGCTTTTCCACATTAAAGCGGCCCATGACAGGCCCTTCTTCTCTCCATGTATAATCCGACAGCATCGCATCTAAGCCGCACAGGATTATACCTCCTTCCCCTGTCAGTTCAAACCGCTTTCTTCCCAGAACAGAAAAAGCACCTGTCAGTCCCTCCAGCGCTGTCTGTTCCTCATACAGATAGATCTGCGGCGGTTTCAAATCCATCCGCTCGCACATGGACAGGGCAATTTCCAAGAATCCTTTCAGCCGCAGCGGCCTGTTGTCCTCCGACTGGGCAAGCAGCAGAAAAAGATGGGTGGACACCGCCGCGGAATATGCCCGGAACGCACCTTTCAGGCTTTCCATAATGGCGGACTGAATCCGGCTCATAGCGACCGCATTCCAGACATTACCTCCGTCTGTTTCCTCCTCTGTTGCAGGCAATGCCGCCGTCTGGTTCCGTGCTTGATGCGGTGTCTCTATTGGCGGCAATGCCGCCGTCCTGTTCCGTACTTGATGCTGTGTCTCTGTTGGCGGCATGGAAATAATAGCTATCAGGAAGTTTTTTTCCAGGGAGAGTTCCATACCGGAAGCCTGAATTTTATGGGAAAGGGAACGTTTTTTGTCCTCCGTCCATTTTTCCGTTGTAATCATCTGTTTCAGAATATCCTGCCGCAGCAAGGGAACAGCCTCCTGCCAGGAAGCGCTCATTTTCAGGAATCTGCTTTTTTCTTCGTATTCTCTTTCCAGTCGGTCATACGCCTTATCCATTATTTTTTCAATGGCACGGTCCCCGTCCAGCTTCAGCACATATCCTATCGTCCTGCCGCTCACGGCCTGTCTGGCATATTCAAATTCACTGTGTCCCGTGAGAAAAACCGTAAGGCAGTCCGGCCATTCCTTTTCTACAATCCTGACAAGGGACAGACCATCCATACCCGGCATGCGGATATCCGTCATCAGAAGATCCACTCGGATATTCCGGAACTGCTCCAATGCCCCGTCTGCGGAAGGAGCCTGATAAACAAGGAATTTATCCCCATATTTCTTTACCAGCATGTGGTACAGGCTTTCCAGGATCAATGGCTCGTCGTCAACGATTAACAGATTATACATGTTTTTGTTCTTCCCCCAGACGTATCCGGGCTGTAACCCGGAATCCGCCTTCCTCTCTGTTTTCAAAGTCCAGGCCGCTGCCTTCTCCATAATGCAGTTTCAGCCGTATATTGGTATTGTAAATGGCATGGATTTCTTCTGTTTCTATCGTCCCCTCTTCCATTTTAAGCCGCATCCGGGCCAACTCCGCATCCGACATGCCCGGCCCGTTATCTTCTACGGTAAAGCAAAAAATTTCATCGTCATAATACATGGAAATCCGTATTTCCCCATTCCGCATGCAGTCCTTCATCCCGTGCTCATACGCATTTTCCACCAGCGGCTGCAGAATAAGAGGCATAATCTCCATATCTTTTACGGCATCCGGCGTATCCCCTAAAAACGTCCGGATCCGTTCCCCGAACCGGGTCTCCTGGATCGCCAGATAATTTTCAATATGGCCGATTTCCTGGGACACCCTGACCCTGGAATTTCCCACACGGGTGATGTACTGATAATATTTACCCAAATGCTCCGCATACTCCGCCATGGTTTCATTTTCATCCATCTGTGCCATCCGGTAAATCAGGAAAATGCTGTTATACAAAAAATGAGGCTGAATCTGATACTGCAGCTGTCTCAATTCCGCGATATGTACCCGGTATTTGGAATCCAGATTTTCCCGGATAAGGCTCTCTGTCTTTTTTACGATTTTATTGTATCGGTGATAAATAACGGTGAGTTCGTCCCTGTCATCCCGGTTCTTTTCTTCAATTAAAAAGCTTTCCTTATCCTGGAAATCCTCCATGGCCTGCATGATTTTCTCTAACGGCCTGGCAAAAGATTTTCCGGCATAATAAGCATAGCTTACAAGAAGTACCAGGGCAAGCACGGTCAGTGCAACAGTGAAAACGCCGAAAAAATCCAAAGGCTCCTCCAGTATCCTGTCCGGATAACAATATACAAGCCATACCCCCAGGCGGGGGAACAGGCAGCCGAAAGCAAAACCATCCTCAGACACATGCAGTATTTCCGCTTCCCCCATACCCGTGAGCTGCTGCTTAACCTCATTCAGAACAGGTGTACCAGCCACATCTTCTATGAGTTTTTTCCCGGAACTGGCAAGTACCCTTCCTTCCTCCCGATCCATCAGAAATAGAATCCCCTCATCCTCTCCCAGCATATCCGACAGGGTATCCTGCAGCGTGGAGGGTGTGATGGTGGTACGAATATAATAATGCGGAAGCCTGTCCTTCCGGGGATTCACATAGAAAGGGAAATAAACAGTGAGGCAGATATTTCCCTCCTCCGAAAGAAAGGACTGCTCATAACCTTCAAAAATATCGTCCTCATATTCCTCCAGAATTGGGGCATCCGCGCTGATTACCACTTTTCTTTCCGGGAAATAGGTCTTGATCGATCCCGCTATTCCGTGCAATACCTTGATATTCAGAAGCCGGTAGGAAAACTGCTTGATGGACTCATTCCTCTGGTAGCTGCTCATGCTGTCCCACATCACATGAAGCTTCAAAAGATTACTGTCATCCATCAGGCTGCTTTGGGTCAGCAGAAGGCTGCTGATCTCCTGCTCCAGCTGTTCTTCCCAGAAACGAACTTTGGAATCCAGCGTATCCTGTATCTGTTTTGCCAATACTCTGCGGCTGTAAAGGTTACTGAAGAGGCCGATTCCATAAAAGCAAAAACAAACCAATGTTATAGAAATCAACATTTTACGGAAGGTTTTTGATTTGAACATATCCACGGCCTCCCTTTCTATTTTTATAAATGCTTCATACCTTCACAGTTACCATTTTTACTATTTTATCCCTTTACGGATCCCATTACCATACCTTTTACAAAATACCTCTGTAAAAACGGGTAAGCAGCAACAATAGGCAGGGTGGACAGGAAAATCTGCGCGCACTTTACCGTTCTGTCTGAAACCAAAGCCATAGTCTGCCAGTCGGTAGTACTGTTTATTGAGGTGTCCCCCTGTATGATTATTGTCTGCAGATAGCTCTGTAAAGGATATTGGGTTGGTTTATTCATCAGAATTATGCCGTCAAACCAGGAATTCCAATGATAAACCAGGGCAAACAGGCAGATAGTTGCTATGCTGGCTTTAGAAAGGGGAACATAAATCCGGGCGAGAATATTCCAGTGGTTCGCTCCGTCCATAAAAGCCGCCTCCTCCAGTTCCTCCGGAATCGCGCGGAAAAAATTCAGCATGAGCACCACACTGAATACCGGAACCGCCCCGGGGAGGACAAGCGCCCATATGGTACCCAGCAGATGTACGCTTTTAATGGTCATATACCAGGGGATGAGTCCTGCATTAATCAGCATGGTAATAAAAAAGAACCAGGTATATCCTGTACGCATACGCAGCTTGCCGTTGTCCTTTGAAAGCGGATAGGCGGTAAGGACACACATCAGCACATTCAGGGAAACCCCCAGAAGGCAGCGGAGGATTGTTACACCCAGAGATTTCCAGAACGCCGCCCTCTTTGCCACATATTCATAAGATTTCAGCGTGAATTCCACAGGCACAAGCTTTACCAGCCCTGCTGTGGCCGCCGCATTGGAGCTTAAAGAAACCGCCAGGATATTGATTAACGGCAGAATACAGATCAATGCCAGAAAAACCAGTATCAAGGTATTCACTATGGTAAAAATTCGGGAACCCACGGATTCTCTCACCGCCGGCACCCCTTGTTTCCTCTTGTTTTGTTTTATCATGGTTTGCCTCCTGTTTTCGCTGTCAAAATATCCGGTAATCAAAAAATTTATAAGCAACATAGTAGGAAACGGATATGAACAGACAGGAAACCGCAGACTTGAATACGCCCATCGCGGTCGCCGGACCGAACTGGGCATCTATCAAGCCTATCCGGTAGATAAAGGTATCAATAATATCGCCAGTTTCATAAACCTGCGGGCTGTACAGATTCAGTACCTGGTCAAAGCCTGCATTCAACACATTTCCCAAAGCCAGGACACACATCAGCACCACAATCATACGGATCCCGGGCAGCGTAACATGCCACATTTTCTGGAACCGGTTCGCCCCGTCCATGGTAGCCGCTTCATAAAGGCTGAGATCAATCCCTGTAATGGCCGCAAGGTAAACCACCGTACCAAAACCAAATCCCTTCCATACATCCGTCATGATAATTGTGGGCTGGAACCATTTATTACTTCCCAGGAAGAAAATAGAATCGATGCCGAAAACATTCAGCACCTGGTTCACAATTCCCTGGGAAGGGGAAAGAATATCTATCATAACGCCGCCAAGAACTACCCAGGACAGGAAATAAGGCAGATAAATGGCAGTCTGTACCGTTCTGCGGAATTTAGCGGAACGTACTTCATTTAACAAAATTGCCACGGTTATGGGAACTACAAGCCCTAGCACGATTTTAAAAAAAGCAATGACAACGGTATTTCTTAAGGCTGACATCGCTCCCGGCATATTGATAAGGTATGTAAAATTATCAAGGCCAATCCATTTCTGATCGCCGAACAGTCCTTTGGCCGGTATGAATTTCTGAAATGCAATTACCATCCCCGCCATGGGGATATAACAAAAAATAAAAGTAAAAATAATTCCCGGTATCAGCATCATGTGAAGAGGAAGTTCCCTTTTGAACACATGTTTCTTTTTCTGATTTGTCTTTGCAGCTGCCATATTCTCCCACTCCTTTACCTTTTAGGCAGAAATTCCATGCGGCCCGGCCCAATGCCGGAAGGCCGCATGGAATGGAACCAGTTCTTCATGCGAAGCAGTCTATTTCACGGAAGAGTACCATTCGTTAACTTCCGCCGTCATATCATCTCCGCCCAGCTTATTGAAATCTGCCACAAAGGTATCGAAATCATCAATAGAGGATTCCCCGATAATAATCTTGGTATAAATTTCATCACGCATGGTTTCCAGCGTGGAAAGTTTCTCCGTCATGGTTTCCGTAGGCGCACCCACAAACTTGTTAATCATGATTCTGCCATTTTCGTTCATATCGTTAATGGAGGAATAAGAGCTGGGGGCAGGTCCGTAGATTCTCTCCCATCCCCACAATGCAAAACCTTCGTCACTTCCGGAATAATAGCTGTCCAGCTTGTCCTGGATGGACTTGGCTTCTCCCGTAAGCGAAGAGGTATCACCGGACTGGCGGGCCGCTTCAATATCCAGATAAGCCTGGAGATTTTTTTCCGGCATGGAACATTGGATAGGAGAAAGTTTCCATACGCCTTCCGCTTCCGGCGGCGCATAATATTTACCATTGTCACCGGTTTCGCCCCAGCATTTCTCAATGAACAGATTGATCATTTTAACGACCGCTTCCGGATTTTCAAAATTTTTATTTACGGCAATCCAGCGGTTGGTGCCCAGATCGGCCTGTGCTGTAGACGGCTGGCCCGTTGCGGTAGGAAGCGGATATGCGGACCACTGACTGTCGGGATCATTATCCTTCGTAGATTGGAAAGGGGTGAGGGAAAGCCACTGCTGTCCAAAGGAAAATCCGCACTTTCCGGCGGCTGCAGCTTCCCCGGCCTTCGTAGAATCCTTTACGCCGAATTCCGGATCTATGTAACCTTTTTCATACATTTCATGAAGCGCTGCCAGAGCCGTTTTGCACTCCGGCTGGATGGCGCCGTAAACAAGCTGTCCGTCTTTTTCCACCCAAATACCAGGATATGCGCCGTAAGCATTAAAGAAACCTCTCAGGCCGCCGAAACCGCCTCCAAGAAGGGAGGTTCCCGCAACACCGATACCTACGGTATCCTTCTGTCCGTTACCGTCGAAATCTGCATTGACGAACTGGTCAATCACGTTCATCACCTCATCCATGGTGGAAGGAACTTCCAGATTCAGTTTTTCCAGCCAGTCGGTACGGATCCACATGAGATCCACGGAGTCAACGCTGCCGCCGGTAACCGGGAGGCCATATTGCACGCCGTCTTTGTTCCCTGCAAGGAACGGGGAATCCCCTTCCTGATACATCACTTCTTTGGTGAAATCGGTTGCATACTGTTCAAAAACAGGACCCATTTCCTGCACAAGGCCTGCATCGATAAGCTGCATCATCTGTGTGGAGGTGACACACATAACATCGGGAAGGTCTTCGCTCGCCATAGATACATTCATTTTCTGGTTAAATTCATCGTCACCTTTTACAATCCAGTCGTATACGACTTTGATACCCAGTTCTTCCTCGTAGGTATCCAGCCAGAAATTTTCCTCCAGGGACTGGCCGGGAAGGTTGGCAAGAACGTTGGTTTCGATAGTGTCATCGGTGGCACGGACGAAATGGATTTCCAGCGGATCGGCATATTTGCCGAATGGATCCGCCTGCGCTGCTGTGTCGGCGGCTTCGGTTCCTGCAGGTGCGGAACTTTCAGTGGATGCGGTGTTGGTATTTGCATTTGCTGCCGCGGATTCCGCAGAATTGTCTGAATTGCCGCAGGCTGTCAGGGACAGCGTCATGGCGGCGGTTAAGAAAATGCTTAGTAGTTGCTTCTTTTTCATAGGAAAACCCCTCCTTTTTTTGATATTGTTATTATAGGAAAAAGGGCGGGGCGGGACAATTGCGTTATTTTGATATTTGTTGTGTTATTGTGACTTTTGTATGGGATAGCATGTAATTAGCTTGCAGCATTGGCATTATATCCATGTTTTTTTATTGGATGCAAAATTTTGGTGATATTATTGTTGAAATAGGTAGATTTTTGAACACTTTTTCTGTTGGTATAATAAAAAGCTGTAAGCGCCTATTCATAGATTACGCACTTACTGCATGTGGATTTTTCACACCGCATAGTTCTCCGTGTGATGCTCTATATGACTCTCGATTCAGATTTTCTAAAATGATGAGTCCAAATATCGATACACCAATGTACATTATAACAGTATTCGAGCTTGTAAAAACATATTCAATTAATACATGTATGATTGTATCTTTAAGGTTTCTATAAATACTTACAACGTCTATAAAAATATATAATGTTCCCCAATAAAAATTCAGCCGTTATAAATAAAAAGGTACACTGCAGAGGATAAAACATCCTGTAATAAATTTTGTGTCACTCTATAAAACCCCAAATCCACGCTATTCTTTAACATCACCATCATAGCTCTTATCCTCATTTACATGCCAATTCCGATACAACATAGTCAATAATATTTGCATCTACTGAGCAATCAAATTTCCGTGCAAAGAGCATGTTTGATTGAGTTAATTCCGCTTGATCGCTAAAGCAGAATATATACGGATCCCCTCTCTTCCAATCTATCAGTCTTCTAATGGATTCTATACTGTTATCATATTTCTTTCTATATAATCTATTTCTGAAATCAGAACTATCTACAATTGTCTGCAAGAACACCTCATCACAGCAATAAGAATTTCTAAAAGTTTTTTTTATCCACTTTTCTTGTAAAACTACATACCGTGCAAGATTGTCAGTTATACTAAACCAGTTTGTGCCCTTCTGAAAGTTAATATCTTTGTTTCTATAAATACCTATCCCTTTCTGAATGAAAAATAGGCATCTACCAAATTTATTGAGAATTATATGATTTCTGGGTTTACCAACAATTTCCTGGAGCGGATAATAATATTTTACTCTGTAATCATGTTGGAAATTTTCGGACTCAAATCGTATAAACTCCTTTCCGTAATTTTTATCAAAAAAATCATGTATAAAATCTTGACTTTTTATTGACAAATCTTCTCCAGATAGTAAGTGGTAATAGTCATATATACTATTCTCCGTAGCCGTCTTCAACAAAATCAACTCTACTTCAATCTGAGAATACCCCCCCATGAAATATTTAAGCGCGGTTTTATTTCATATATCATTGCGTTCGTAACACTTCTTGCTATCTCATCAAAATTAAAATCTATGTTTTTAGCATCCATGTGGATGAATATATCATTACGTTTGTCATCCAAGCATGTCATAAGCTTTCCCAGTGTATAGTCTGATTTATGTGCCATCACAAGATATGCATGTTTTCCCATCAATATCCCTCTCAATCTCAATCATTCTGTACTCATTAATTATTTTTCATTTTAAAACTTTACTCCATTAAGAAGTTTTCTCAGAATTTTCTTTGCTAAGCGCCTATTTATCACTAAAAACATAATGCATGCCAGGATTAAATTTACTAAGCTCAGCCAGAGTGATCCACATAAATACGCCATGATAAGGGGATACAAGTAATAAACCATGTACACATACGTTATTCTGTTTATTCTGAACACAACTATCTTCCTTAAACGTACATACCTGATTACACAAATAAAAATATTTGCAACAAGAGTTGATATTGCTGCGGCGTACAATCCTAACGACTGCAATAAAGCCAAATCTACAATGACATTGACCGCAGATCCAATCAAGGTGGTTATGCCATTTTCCTTTGTGTTTTTCATACTAATTTGAATGCCACCAAAGTACTGTGTTAATGAACCGAAAATGACTGATGTAATTAAGATAGGACTATAGAATGTTGCATCAAAATATCGGAAATCAAATATATAGTAAAACAAGAAATAATTCAGTGATAATAAGCCTGCACACAGAGAAACCATCGTCGAAATAGTAGAATTATATACCCTATTATAATAAGCGTTACGCTCATCTGAATTTGCCATGTCCACGGCAGCTTCCTGCCACGATATGTTGAAGGAACTGAATACAGATGCACAAAAATTTGGAATTTTATATGCTATTGCATACACCCCATTTGCCGCTGGACCAAGAAATAAGTTTATAAATACCCTATCTGATACATTAATTATCCACCAACAGATGTTATTTGGAATTAACGGAAATGCATATCTCACAAGTTCTTTAACTGGTTCCCTCCCGAAATACCTGAATTTTATATATCTCCAATATTTAGTAGTAACAAACATAAAAATCTCACCTATGACATATCCGAGTGCATATCCATACATAATTCCGTTCAATTCCATATGAAGCGCAAGAACAAAAAATGTAACGGAACCAGCGATACCCAAAGTAGTGATAACATTCATTATTGAATACAAAGTAAGTTTCTTAATTGCACGAGCAAAACCTTGCATATGGTTATTTAGCAATTCACTCAATACCAATAAAATAAATGGAACAGCATACTTCCATCCAGTCACAAGATAGATATACCCAATTATGATACACAATATAATTGAGTTTATTAACGTTATCATAAATCCGCTCGTGATATATTTACTTTTTAATTCCATATTCTCATGATCAACAGAAAAGCGAAAAATAGCATCCGAACTGGACAAAGTAATAAACGGTATAAGTAATGATACATACGTGACAAAAAGATCAAATAATCCATAATCCTCTGTTGTAAGCCAACTACTAAACAACGGGATCATAATTAAGTTAATTCCCTTTGTCATCAATGTACCAAAAGATAGCATTATCGTATTTTTTGCCAAATTAGTCTTTTTCATTATTATATTCTCCTTCAGCCGCACTCTTCGGGTATATATGGTGATTTAATAAAATATATTCGGAAAATTATACAAGCAATTTTATACCTTCGCCGTAGTTACTGCTACCATCGTATGTGCAGTCGTATCAGCAGTCACAACTGTATCCACTTATATACCGCGCTCCGGCTAATGTGGACTCCGGCAGTTAAAATCACCTTTGAATCACACAACATATTATCTTCAATAAGCACTTGGTTACTAATCAAAGACAGTTTTACATCGTTGGAATTATATTTGTGAATTGCCTTTATGCTCAACAAAACTTTTTCATATAATTACCCAAAGATTACCTCTGTCCGCCTTTTTATAGCTTTCTTTATGTTTCTAGGAACCAATGTTTTTATAATATAATAATATTTTTTTAGGCCAATATTTTTCCAAAACCAGCTTTCTACTTTAGGATAGCCGCCATCACGGTAGATTGAAAAAATTTCTTCTCGATGCCTTCCTATATGCGAAGGGGCATTAAGTTGACCATTATATTTTCGAACCATATCAACTGTTGATTTTACTACCATCAAATTCTTATTTGATTTTTTAAACAGTAGACCGCCTTTTTCCGTATTAATCAAAATACACGAGATCCCTTTCTCTTCATGCAGAATCCCGCCATTGTATGTAAGAGCTTCTGGCTGTTCCTTTTCAATTCCCCAATAGTCACCTATTGTTATATCTGCAAGTCTATATATATTGGCAAATTTACACGTGTAACAATTTTCTCTGTATGTCTCTCCGTTCAGAAACATACTATAGTAAGAGGATAAGTCAGAATTCTCTCTCTTCGAATTCTCAGCAGCACCGCGTTTATAGAAATATCTTCCTTCTAAACCCCAGCCTACATCTTTTGTTCTGAAGTCATATTTGTTAATCTCGGCACCAATCTTCTCCTCCAATACTGAGATATAATCTTGGAACATTCTCAAACTTGGGACACCATGACATATAATATCTACCGTATAAAGATTTTCATATTGTCTTACAAGGAAAGCATTAAGTCCTGCAATCTGACATGGTGTACCAGAAAATAAAACTTCTTTTCCAAGTATAAGTTCTTTCTTAACAGCAATATATGCATCTCCTATTTCGCTCTGTACATACTTGGAACCTTGCAGTCTTTTTAACTCTGACAACGTATCTATCTTTATATGTCTAACAACAAGAACATCGTTCTCTTTCTCCATAGTTGAGCCAAATACTACTCCGCCGTCTTTTATGACTGTGGTCGCCAATGCCACAAACGCTCCTCCTGACGTAGAGTGTTTTAGCTTATCAACATCAGCATTTGCTATGGCATATACCGCATCAGGCATTTTAGCTGGTGTGTAATTTTGGTAGCCGCAAACCTTCTTACACTCCCCACACTCAACACATAAATCCTGGCAAACCACGGGAAATACAAAGCCGTTCTCGTCTTCTTCCATTTTTATCGCTTGCTTAGGGCATATCTGTTCACACGAACCACAGCCACAGCAATCCATCTTTTCCTGATATAACTCAATCAACTGATTTTCCTCCCCATTGCAGGAGTAAACCATCTGGTATGATCAATGGCCACGCAATTCAGACACCATCGGCAGTAAACCAGTTTTCAAAACAGCCTTCTTTAGAATATGCTTCAGCCGTCCTTTAAGGTTATTTCCTGCATACTTGTTTAGTATGTATTCAAATCCAAAAGAATTATACTCATCCCTGAATATCTTTACTGACTCATCTTTTATTTGCGCAGCGCCAAAATTTTTCTTAACTTCCAACAATCGATTATTATTAACCTGTTCCATGTAGATATCTTGATTTGCCTGAGCGTCCCGGCACATTGCATCTACAATGCATTCTCCTTTTTCTGTATTTGCAAGGATCATGGACATACCCAGTTCAGGCCTGTCTATTGATTTCCCCATTACAGGTTTATATTCCCAGAAATCGGCCAAAGTAATATCCGAACACCTAATTGATGACGAAAATTTACAAGAATAACAACTATCTCTATATGTCAGTTCTGTAAAAAACAGTTCTATGTAAAGCCTGCTTAGAAATGTATCTTCTAATATTTCTCCATTTTCGAAACATGCGCGGACAGGATATTTCATCCGCTGCTTTTTCCCATCTCCTTTATATCTGAACGAGTAGTCTATGAGTCTGGAATGATATTTACTTTCCAACCAGTTTTTGTAATCCTCCCATAATTGAGCACTTGGAGTTCCATGGCAAATAACATCTATGGTTAAAAGCCTTTCTATGTTACATTGCTTCCTGCTTAGAAAAAAATTCAATGCATTGACCTGACAAGGCGTACCTGTGAAAATCACGGACATGCCATTATCCAGATCATTTGCTACGTCCGGGTAGATACCCTTTAAACTCGATTCCACATACTTTGAGCCACAAAATATATAACAATCCTGCAGTTCTGTAACTCTTCTATGCGCCACTTTCAGGTCTTTATCGAATGCAGATCCATATACTGCTGTACCCCCCATAGAATTCCAGAAAGCTGATACAACACCCAAAAAAGCCCCTCCTGAAGATGATCTAAGAGTATCCTTTATTGTATTTTTATATGCAAATACTTTCATAACATCACCCCTAAGTCCTATTATTGGCTTTTATTGCGTCAATAAGATACCATTGTGGTTGTTTTTTTTATCAATCAGTATCTCATCAACTCTGCTCCAGTTAATATTTGAAATTCAATTTAATTCCGCAACTGTGTACACATCATCAATTATTCTTCCCTCTATCCCCAACAGAGTATGAAGTCCTTTCATTCTTACCATTTAATACTTTCCAATATAAAAAAACAAAACGGGTTTATAGCATATTTTGCATACTTTACACTTATCAGGATCTCTTCTCACTGTTTCGATATTGACTTTCTATAATTGGAATATAATATGCAAGCAGCCACATAAATCTAGTATATTCTTCATATTGTGGCTCAACAATTCCCATAATAGAAACCAGCATAAGCCAAATCCCAACAATCACAATTGTTTTATTTTGGTAAAAATATTTTTTATAATTCCATTGAAGATATATATAAATTATAGTCATGCATATTAGCAGCAGGAACCCACCAATATACAGAACTTCAAATAACAAATTATGTGATGAATTCCCCCATCCCATTGCCTCCACAAGTTTTACACTCGTCATATCCGATGTTTCGTACCCATTTCCTATCCACAAATGCTGAGCAATATAAGATAACGTTGATATCCAAATATAACTTCTCCCATGTAAGCTAGTTCCTTTTCCGAAGTATTGCGAAACATTTGCAATAACTTCCAATTGAGTAGCTGCAATTGTTCCGCCTACTACAAAACTTGTTCCAATAACAAGTGTTATAAATGCAATTAGCGGGCTAAATTCTACTCTATATTTTGTTTTAAGTTTTTCACTCATAAATTCATATATAATAAATACATCTAGAAGAATAAATATAATAATTGAGGTAATTGAGGAAACAAGCACAGCGGAAACAAACATAAAACATGAAATAACAAGACTACTTAGCTGAATTTTTCCGTAAATAACCTTATCATATGCATATTTTACCATTAGAGCCGGTAGTTCCCATCGTATATGAGAATTATGATAACCCATAAAATAATTTGTGTTATATACTCCGCTTGTATACATACCTTCGGGATAAATTATGATAGAACATAAATTTATAAATGCAATCGCGGATAATACAAACCATATTACTCTTAAAAATTCTATGCCATGCTTTTTTAGCCCTCGCTCTATAAAAGCTAAGAATGCAATACTTTTTACCGCAAGTTTTCCAAAAGATAAAAGCAAGTGAAAATTCTGCATTGAAGTACTAATTCCAACCAAAAACCACATAATAAAAATCATCCAAAAAATAACTCCATGATTTTTTATATTTCCTATCAATATATCACAAATAAAATACGCAAAACACAAATAAGCCACAATATCTTGAAGCGTTATGCAAATTTGAAACCTGTACAAGCTAGAGGGTAATGCATATAAAAAAAATATCAATATAGCCCCAATTTTCCATTTTCCTATGTTGATCTTCATTGGCTTACAGCACCTCTACATATCTAAAAAATGTACTAATTCATATAGTCTTGCATTTAAAGTTTGTATATCGCAATTTATTTCTTGAGAATGCTGACATTTCATATTTAAAGTACAAATCAGTTGGTCTTGAAGATTCCAAAGTACATGTTCTTTAGATTCATCTACATATCCCAAAAACATTTTCATAATAAAAGGCTCTTCAAACGCTGGTGAGTTATATAAAAAAGAATATTTATTGACTATATTTCTTCCTAAAGAGGTTAGGAATTTAACATTGGTGCCTAGCCTCGCTGCTTTAATAAATCTTTTGTCTGAAAAATAATCAAATCCAGGATAATATTTTTTTATTAAAGCGAAGCCATATAGATCAAAATCTAAATACCCACATTCCAGATCATACATTTGTGAATATTTATTTCTAATTTTTAACTTATATGAACTATACCTTAGCCATTTTCTTATATTGTATTTAATTCTTTCCTTTGGATTTATAGGATAACAAATATGACATAATATACCATTTGGATAGAATTTTAGCCTACTTGAAATTGAATTCAAAAAAGACATAACATTCTCTTTTATTTCTTGACATCTCAACCCGCCATTAGCATACTTTGAATTCAATACCATTAAACTGGCGGCTGCAAACCACAACTGATGATTAAAAGTCTTATCTATTCCCCAGTTCTTACCCTTACTATCTATAATATTCCACGCCGATTCCATTTTGTTAAATGTTTGAGAATTATAAATGGACAACGACTTTTCGAACAAAATTTTGTCATCAAACACTTCACTTGAATAGACCAAGGCTTCAATAATCCAAGCCGATCCTATAACGCCATTAGTATCGTCAATATCATCATCGCGCCTACATATAGGTGCACTATTTTTTCCGTAGTTTTCCTCATCCAATACATATTTGAGTAAAGTATATGCTGCTTTCTTATAACTTTCAATTCCATATTTGCTGAATAAATAGGAAAACGTGATAGACCAGTGTGCACTATTTCTAAGTGGTGTGTCCAAATTATCATACGGTCCATTCTTGCCGGCTTCAGCGCATCCATTCACAGTAATATATGGAATTTCTCTCTCTGCTGCTTTTATTAAAATCTCATCATACGTCATTTTGCACACTTCCTCTTTTAATTAACTTAACCAGTAACTGATAATTGTCTTTCTTTAAGGGAGCCAACAACCATGCGCATAAATAAAATTCAAAAGCCTTCTTCCATTCATGATCGCGTCCCATCTCGCAAGCAATAGTCATATATCGCTCATGTAGCAATCCAGGATATTCTTCATAGAAATTTTTATATTTTCTGATAAGCTGTTGATATCCGCGAGCACGTTTCCCCTTTCCTTTTGTAATACTAATTTCACTAACATTATAAATAATTGAGGGATAGTCACAAAAAGCGACTTCATATTGATTTATTAATCTTATCCATAAATCATGGTCTTGAGATGATACGATCTGTGAATCAAACTTTCCAACATTTAATACAGAGGATCTTTTTAGAAGCGGAAGAGATGTTGAGCCTATAAAATTAGACCGTAATATTTCTTTCATTGGCCTACATCCATACCATCTACGTTTCATTAATTGTGGGCTGGAATTCTTATCACAGCAAATATAATATGGGCTATATACTAACGTAATGTTATCATCAGTAAAACAAGCCACCATTTTCTCTAATTTTTCCGGAAGCCATTCATCGTCATCATCCAAAAATGCTAAATATTCTCCTGTACTTAAATCAATTCCAGTGTTTCTAGCCGCACACGCTCCTTGATTCTGTTCATGAATACAATATATTATATGGTTATCTTCTTTCTTTATTGTGTTATCTATTTCAGTGCAAAGTTTCTTATTAACGGGATAGTCATTAACCACTATTATCTGTATATTTTCTCTTCCGTATGTCTGATTTAATACACTGTGAACTGCCCGCATTATTGTTTTAACCGGACGATTATATGTAGTTATAATACAGCTTACCATGGGTTTGTACATTTCTAAATATTTCCTTTCTCTCAATCTTTTATGTACTTGTAATAACAATATGCGAGTAGACTAACAACGGGGAAGCATTTCACTGCGCATATATGGTAAGTTAAGTATTCTAACGGCATAAACGGTATTTTTCTCCATTTTATTTCAATTTCTTTTGTCTTAACATCTGCCCTATATTTTTTATATTGTCTACTGTTTTTAAAAAGCATTGCTGATTTAAAAAGATAACTGCTTAAAGTATGCACATAGTACTTCCAAAAAGATTCTTGAATAGCTACATCATTACTATAGCTTTCCACTAATCCTAACACACATCTTCTTACACTCAAAAAATGAAATATATAATTTTCATCCAGTTTCCTTGACATCCCGTTAGGATTTACTCTATACAAATACAATCTATCTGGAATACATGTTATTTTTTTTGCAAGCTTTATAATTGGAACACTTTGTAATATATCTTCACCCATCATAAGCTTTCCATAATCTGAATAATCAGCCTCAATATCTACAATTTCTCTTGCAGCACACTTGACCCATATAGAGTTTAAAAGCATAGTTCCAACGAAAGTTTGTACAAACTTCTTTTTTTCTGTGCCTTCAAATATTACAATTCCATCATCACTAAACACAGGACGACACTCTTCAACAACGTTGTCATCTAAATCAATCAGCGTCTTATTATATATAACTAAATCAGATTTGGTTTGTTCAATTATATTATACAAGGTCTGTAACATATTAGGCCGACATGCATCATCAGAATCAACATGGACAATATATTTGCCTTTTGCGGTCTTTATGCCAGTCCTTCTTGCATGTAGAAGACCCATATTTTTTTGACTTATTAACACGATTTTATCTGATAGTCGACTGTATTGATTACATACATCACTACAACCGTCAGTAGATCCATCATTAACAATAACAATTTCATAGTCCGCATATGTCTGTGCTAAAACCGAATCCAAACACCGTTTGATATACTTTCGAACATTATAAACAGGTATAATCACACTAAAAAATGGCTCATTTTTTTTCATTTACATCGTCCTATTCTGAATGTCATAAAACATTTTGTTTTATATATACATTCTTTAGTACTATCCTCTATCTTTAATATCAGATTCTCTATTTTGTTGCTATTGCATCTGTATCAAACAGGTCGAATACTGGTCGGAGAATTTTATTAACTTTTATACTATCGCCTTTAATATTGTGAGAATAAGAGATTCTCTTTTTACACCCTTAAAAAAATCCTGCCAGCATTTCAGTTTCCAATATTCCACTATTGCTATTAGCGTGTATAACTTTGATTTTCGTTTTTTATGAACTATTTCTTCGCCTTAGCAGTCATTAGATTAACAATATATATTAAAGCAATTAAATCAATTTGTATTCATTTGATATTGTCGCACGATGTACTCCTTCCGCAATTAAATCTCAAATTAAGCATTTTTTTAAATATTCCATTGATAAAACTCTTTTCACATTGATAATTGAATCAACTTTTTCCCATGCAATGCATTTATCTTTCACACGTAAAATATCATCAAAATTTTGAACGCCTCTATTTTCTATTTGAAGCATCTGCTGCAAATCCTTAAGCCTTGCATTCTGGGCATGTCCTATTTTGGGGAACACAAAAAACACCACATGATATAAACAACTATATACAGAACAATGGAACGAATCTGTAAATACAAATTCAGCATTTCTTATTAGATTTATAAATTCATTTGGTGCGGGCGCCCAGAATTTTATATCTCCAAATCTAAGATCATACCACTCAGTATATTCGGACTCCAAAAATGGAATTGTCACTATTTTCAAATTAAACATTCTGGCGAATTCTTCAACATATAGCCTTTGCTGTTTCGTTCCCTTTAATATATATACAAACACATATGGTTCACTGATAATCCTCTCTCCTGACAAATCATCCCACTCGCTCTTTTCAATTAGCATTGTTGGATCTAAAACTGTAATACATTGCTTTCCTTTTATTATACTATTGATAAGATTAGTCCCACTGCTTTCACGGCATGAAATGCCATCAAAATCTGATAAAGAACCTTTTATAACCTGAATTTCTTTTTGTGACAAATGAGTTACACCTATACTAGGGGCATACGATATCTTAATCTTATTCTGTTCAGCAAAACTCAGCCAATACATACTATCTAATGCAGTCAACCTTGGGTTCCAGATTTGGTCACTTCCACATATAAACCCGTCATATTTCTGATTTGCCATATTAATATTTGACTCATTATACTGTTCGACTGATACTATTAGCTTATCATTCACAAACTGTTGTATTCGCTTATTCCTATTTCTTAAGCCCTTAAATAACACTTTCCAAAGCGCACGTTTTAAAGTTTTGCGAACACCTATCGTTTTTAGTTTATCTATCAAATTATCTACTGAAGTAATGCTCTTTCCAAACTGATTAATAATTTCGTAATTAACATTAGGTAAACTATTTAATGCACATTGCAAAGCATATGCCTGTAGTATAGATCCATAATTATTTCTCCACCATGTAATGCCCGCTATCTTCATCGAACATACTCCTCCATAATCCATCTTATGTATCATCCGCAACTATACGTCCTGCCTTTATTACTGTATTAGCCTTTACAATTATTCCTCCAACAACAATTGCTCCTGCATACACTATACAGTTCGACTCAAACAATGGCATTCCTCTAACTTTTCCGTCTGCATCTAATCGCCCCGGCTTGCCATTTCCTCCGCCCAATGTTACATTTTGATAAACAATCAGTCTTCCCTTTGAAATTACACTTTTACCAATTACAGTTCCCAAACCATGTATAAGAACAAATCCACCCGCTATATTTGCGCGATAATCAATATCAACATGAAACAACAAACGATTAACATACCAAATAATTTTGCTAATCACTGAAAGATGCATCTTATAGAATAGATTTGATAATCTAAATAAACAGACACTGTGAAAATTAGGATTAAAAAACAAAGTCGAAATAATTTTACCCCCCCCTCACACATACCTTGGAATGCTATAAAATCATCAATTATCCTCATAAATCACCTCACTTCATAAACCTTTTATATGTTTATGCTTCATTTCTTAGACAACAATCAATATCAATTCATATAAATATGCCTTAATAAACTTGCGGACTCTTTAGAATCAAATCCAGCTGCACTAACAGCTGCTTGCCCATTTTTTGAACTGATACTACGATTGTTTCTTTTTATTTCATAAAGAATTTTCTCAGCCCAAACAGCTGCCGAATTCTGTAAGGATTCAAATATCACCAATTTACTTAGCACCGATTCTTTTGTTATGGTGTCTGCAATGAGACATGGTAATCCATTAATCTGCCATTCTACAACCACCAGCGGTAAGCCTTCAAAAAGCGAAGGAAGCAGCATCCCATCCATAGCATTTATTAGTTCGGCAACTTTGTCCGTCTTCCCAGTAAAAATAATATGCTCTAACATGTCTGTACAGCATTTCTCTATTTGGGATTTTAGAGGTCCATCACCAATCATAAATAAAACACAATTCGGTTCTCTTTTAATAATTTCATTATATATTTCAATCAAAAAAGCATGATTTTTCTGCTCAAGAAAATTACCCACATGCCCAATTACTATTTTGTTTTCAATATTTAATTCACTTCTTATGCTGTTCCTCTTTTCTTCATCAAATGCATATTTTTCGATTTCCCGTCCATTCTTCATTACTGTAAACTGCCTTGATGAAAAAAGCCATTTTCCGGCCTCATAGCCACAGGCTATAGCGTGGGTATAAAACATATAAAAAATCGGTCGGAGCATTTTATCCGCTTTAATTTGTTCACAGGTAGTATTATGGGAATGTGCAATTCGTTTTGGGCATCCACCCAGCCACGCAGCAACCATTTCAATTGCTAATGTGGCACTGTTTCCATGTGCATGTACTACTTGAATCTTAGTCTTATGTATAAATTTAACTAATTGCATGAAATAAGATATTGTGTCAGTCTTACGTGTTGGAAAATCAACGACATGACATCCAATGCTTTCAAAATCTTCTCTGATACTCTCCTCAACACATATCGTTCCTGCAACATATACATCCATGTTTGCTAAATCCATATTGTGCAACAAGGAACTTATTACAGATGTTATTCCTTCATATTGAAGACCCACTGTACTAATGACTAACACTTTTAAATTGTTATTCTTCACGCTATTACTCCAACTTTCCACCTAATAGTAAAACTCCGCTACGGAATGTTAAGTCTTAAAATCGGCCTTAATCTCAATATGATTTTGCCATCCCGTTGCAGCTAGCCACGGCTTCTTATCATATTTGCAATAGTCTTTTAATGCGATATTATCTTCTCCATTTTGAATACATATGATGTCTTTGTATTCGGATGAAGTTATAGGATAATTTTTTATTTCAAATGCATGTATAAGTTGCGGTATTTTTTTATAGTCGAATCCCATTATTTTTGCCGCTACACAATCAATTTCAACCGGATCTGTTCCACAAATTAGGACACCTGCTTTTATAATTTCAGATTCTAACGGTCCATTACCTTGTCCTCCATAAATTCCATCAACAATACCGATATATCGTTTCTTGGATTTACAATTATCATCACGTAATGTACCATCCCCGTTTAGATAATACATCACTTTATTGAGATCCAAAATCATGCGCCATAGTGTGTCGTTTCCATACCAGCCACCACTTCTAGCCGTTTTTTTGCTATTCCCCCATACGAACACGGCAATTTTTTTTAACGGGACTAATATTGGAGACAGGCATTTAAATTTTACAATCACCTGCTTCGCAATTATAGTCAACTTACTTTCGAGAGCTGCACTCGAAGAACTTGATTCAAACTGATCACCTCCGACTTTAGGAGTTCCAATTGTATGATGTGGTAACAAATTTTTATTTGTATTAATTCCTACCAAATTTTTAAGACAACATGTAATTCCAGCTTTTCTATGTGTTTTTAATTTCGGTAGATTTATCAGTACATCTGCGTCAATAACAGTTCTGGAAACACAATAAATATTATCAACGCCATTATGGGCCTTATTAGTTTCCTTTATGTCATAGTCAGCTCCATATAAAAGCTGTTTTGTTACTGGCTTGTTAAAGAACTCACTATTATCATTTCTCAGATTAGCTATAACATTTCCGGAAGGATCTCCAGGCAGTTTTTTGCGTGAAAGAATAATCCCGTTGGAAGCCATTTTCCATTCTTCGTCTCTCAAATCAATAATCTCAATAGATACTTCTCTGTCTAAACAGTATTTTTTCCATTCATCAATAGGCATATGATTAAGTATTTTCGAAAAAGAAGCTCCTGTCATAGGTGCATCCGCTATAATTATTTTTCCAGGATTTTTGAGAATATCAGTCAAAAGTTCTATAACTGATGTAATAATTATAGGATGTGTTATAACATATTCCCAGTCTCCATCTTGAACCCTAGATTCTTGAACGAAATTAGGTTTAACAACTACTGTATCAGTGGATAATATTGTTTTTAATACTCCACTATTTAGAATATGTGCTTTGATTACTTCCTTATCATAGTTTACTCTTGTGTATAAATATACTTCACTCATTTTCTTTCCTCCAAAGAAAGAATACTACCCATTTTTTTATCGAATTCACCAGTAAAATAGGAAAGCATACCGCCATCTGGCGTAAAAGTCAATTCACCGAAATACACTTTCTCCTCAATTTGATATAAATCAACTCGGACAAAACGAAAATCCTTGGATAATTTTTTTGATACCTCCAACATATCTGATAAATGAGTCGGTTTTTTTATTTCCTTATCATTTTTGTGTTTGCCACAGATTGCATCTATTGGTTGCCATTTCAAATCATATACATTCAATTTTAATCCGTTGCATCGTTCACTGCATACAAGAATAAAAACAGGATTACCATTAAGACAGTGGATTTTATAATCCACAATTGCGTCTACTCCATCTAAGAATTGTTCGCAAATAATTCTATGCTTTATATTCTTATAATGTGGTTCTTGAACATCCCGATTAAAGCCATTACGGATCCAACTATTTATAATTTTTTTAGCTTTATTAACATTCAATTCTTCCTTATTATCGCAAACCAAATTCATTTGACATCCATTTGTTGCCTTTAACACGAATTTGTTGGGCAAACTTCTGAAGTCAATCTCTTTTTCACTTTCGTAAACATCCCCAATTAGAGGAACTAATAAATACTCCAGGCCTTTTGATTTCACATAGTTTCGAACTTCATATTTATCCGAACACTTTTCAACTAATGGATCTGTATCCCGAAATTCCATATAACATATTTTGTCAGATAATGTTTTGGGATTATCTAGATTTAATTTTTTTCCGAAACGTACCTTGGCCTCTATTTTTAATATAGCTTCAGGACCAACTAAGATTGCTACTTGATTGATCGCTAATCGAATAATTGCCCTTATCCTCACTTTTTATTTCCTTTCTGCGTATTAAATATCTTCAGAATTTTCTTTTTCAAAAATTAATTCTTTATTTATATATTTACTAATACTGACTAAATACTTTTCTGTATTGGAATGGTAGACTGTAAATTCTTTTTCATCTAATTCTTTAAGACATTTACCCAATTCACTTAAGTTCTCACAACTGCTAATAAAATTGCCCTTTGTAAATTCTGAGATAAGTTGTAACTGATGGTCATCCACATGCTCGCCATATTTTTTCAATCTAGGGACAGCAATTACTTTTTTACCATACTTTATTGCACCAATAATTGCCCCCGTACCACCATGAGTTATTACAATAAATGCCTTATCCATCATACTTTTAAATTCATCTCGATTCAAAAAAGGCTTATACTCATAATGAACAGGAACATATTCACACACCCCAGACTGCGCAAACACTTCATCTGTTATCTCACCATTTGCAACCAGTTCATCTACTGCCTTTAGCAATCTGTTAAACTGAAACTTCTGCGATCCAACTGTAATAAAAATCATGTATTTTCCTCGTCATGCACTAACTTTAATAGATCCCGCCTAAACACTCTGCTTTTGGATAGAAAACTTTCATACTTTCCCATTGCACATAAAATTTATCTGCAAATTTATAAATCAGTTTTCCAGTTTTCGTCGGGGACGTTATTTTTGCAAAGGACTCTATGTAAATAACTTTACCACCAAATAGTTTTACAAGCATACACATAGGTATCATAGCAAGAACGCCGGTGCAGACAATCACATTTGGACGTTCAAAAATGTAGATCCCTAATGAAAGAAATGCATTTACAAGCAACTTAAACCAACATAACTTTTCCTCTCGGTTTACTTGCAGCACATACTTCATTTTGGCACCTTTTACTTGGGCTTTATAAGTAGTTCTCTCAGTCAAGAAAAAGCCATCATATTCTTTCAATAACGGTTTTAACATCAACAGCTGTTCAAAGTGTCCGCCTGAAGAAGCCGCAAGACATATCTTTAATCTCTTCATAATCTATCCACCCTTGCGAATTAATCCCTCTGGTAAATATCTCTAGTGTAAACCTTGTCTCTAACATCATCCAGACAAGAGTCATATCTATTCGCAATAATCGCCTGGCTCTGTTTTTTAAACTTCTCCAGATCATTGACTGCTTTACTTCCAAAGAAAGTCTCGCCATCTTTCAACGTCGGTTCGTAAATTATCACAGTTGCCCCTTTTGCCTTAATGCGCTTCATAACACCCTGGATAGAACTCTGGCGGAAGTTATCGCTATTGCTCTTCATGGTCAGTCTGTATACACCAATTACGCAGTTTTTTTCCACATCTACTTTATAATCCCCATGAGCATAATTATCGTAATATCCTGCCACCTTCAGAATACGATCTGCAATATAATCTTTCCTAGTTCGGTTACTCTCTACGATCGCTCCCATCAATTTTTCAGGTACATCCTCATAATTTGCCAACAGTTGCTTTGTATCTTTCGGCAGACAGTATCCACCATACCCAAAGGAGGGATTATTATAATGAGTTCCAATTCGAGGATCAAGACAAACACCTTGAATGATCTGTCGGGAATTCAAGCCCTTTATTTCAGCATAAGTATCCAACTCGTTGAAGTACGCCACACGTAGTGCCAGATAGGTGTTGGCAAACAGTTTGACGGCTTCAGCCTCAGTAAAGTTCATAAACAATGTCTCTATACTCTCCTTAACTGCTCCTTCAACAAGTAAATCCGCAAATTCATGGGCAGCATCGATTAGTCTCTGATTTTCCATATCGGTACCCACGATGATACGTGACGGATATAGATTGTCATATAAGGCTTTAGATTCTCTTAAGAATTCTGGGCTAAAAATAATATTCTCACTGTGATACTTTTCCCTAACGGACTGTGTAAAGCCAACTGGAATCGTCGATTTGATAATCATGATAGCCTTCGGGTTAATCTCTTGAACCAACTTAATTACCGTTTCGACAGCAGAAGTGTCAAAATAGTGTGTGATTTGATCATAGTTTGTCGGGGTTGCGATGACCACAAATTTGGCATCAGCATAAGCGGCTTTCGCGTCCAATGTTGCCATCAAGTCAAGATCTTTTTCTGCTAGATATTTTTCTATATATTCATCTTGAATAGTGGATTTCTTCTTATTAATAAGTTCTACCCTCTCCGGTACCACATCCACTGCAATCACATAATTGTGTTGTGCTAGTAGGACCGCAAGACTTAGGCCTACGTATCCAGTGCCCGCAATGGCGATTTTTATTTCACTCATACTATATCCCTCTCATTTTATATTTTGCTTAGTATGTGATTCATATCAACCCTTATACTGTATTCGTAACAACAAAATATACAAAACATCTTCTTTTTGTCATACATGTTAAAGTACAACTACATATGTATTCCTTAAAGCAAACCAATAAATTATTTGTGTAATTATTCAAATCCTTTTTTGTCAGGAACTTTCTATGTAATCATCCTGGATATATGACTTTCTATCATTGAAAATTTCTATTATTTCACCAAAGATATTCATTGTATAAACCTTATGATTTATTAAAGAAACGTAGCAATCATATATGTTTTTCGATACCACCATTGTGTAATCTTTTTTGACAATGCACTCCTCTAGCTACTCACAGTATGTACGTATTCTCATTTGTTCTATGTATCATAACTATTATAATCAGTTCATCAGTTCGTCTTTATACAAGAAAAATGTTACTTCATATCAAGCTTTATCTATAAGTTCATCTGTATCCATCTTCTACTTCCACCCTCACCACCAACTCCCGTACCTCTGACCGGTTCCCATCCGAATCCACCGTATACAACGTCACCGGATACTCTCCCGCCGCATTCAAATCCACATGCCCTTCCAGCTTCAAATTATTATAAAGCGTATTATAGTCATCCTTATCATCCGACATCACCGCTATCACCTGCCCCCAGTTCGGGGCCGTACCCATTTTCGTATTTATCACATCCCCGTTCATCACCAGCACCGGATTCGGCCCGGCCTGCGGTTCTTCCTCCCGTTCTGCCGGCTCATCCTGTCTTGCATCCTCCCCCGCATTCTCTCCACCGGTTTTTTCCCCGTCTTCTTCCCCATCCCTATCCGTTTCTTCATCAGAGGTGCTTTCCCTTTCGCCCTCCGTCTCCGGTTCGGTTATTCCACTTTCCTCTGTCTTATTTCCCTCTTCCAGCCCTTCTCCTGCGGCTGGCCGCACATTGTCTCCCTGGCTTGTCTCCATCACCGAAAACATCCGGGAACCCTTCCCCACGTTATTCGCACTGTCCCTCGCCACATAAGTCACTATCACTTCTTTCCCGTTCGTACCCGCTATCTTCTCCACCAGCAGGCTGTCGCTCACATCCCCGTCCTTTTCATCCACAGCGGTTACCCCCTGCAGCAGCAGCTCCTCATCCATCCCCTCTTCATAACTCACCGGATTCTCTCCAAAAGAAATCACCGGCGGCGTCCTGTCTTTCCCCAAATACAGAAACAGACACACGGCCAGGAGGACGATATCTATCCCTCCGATTATGAATACGATTCTTTTTATATCCATCTTCCCGCCTCCCTTTATTCCAGTTCTTCTATCGGTTCCGTATCCTCAGCCAGCTGCACCATGTCCATATCCAGCTGGATCATATCGTCATCCGGGATCCTGCTTTCTTCCGCCGCCTTCTCTTTCCCGGACTCCGAACTGTTTTTCGTCTCATGGGAACGCTCACTGGCATCACCTTTCACCGCCTTAGCACCCTTGGGTCCCTTCTGCACCACCGCCGCATGCAGCCCGCCCTCTTCATAATTTCCATAATACTTCCCATAATATTTCCCGTAATATTTTCCATAATAAGCGCCGTAATATCCCTTGCCGCTCATATTCACCTTATTCAGGATCACCCCCAGGATCCGGCAGTCCACCTTCTCCAGCTGCTCCTTCACCTTCTGCGCAAATTTATAGCTGATAGCCCCGCTCTCTATGACGATAACCGTCCCATCGCAATGCTGCGCGGCCACCGCACCGTCAATCACACTACCCAAAGGCGGCGTATCCACAATCACATAGTCATATTCCTTGCGCAGATATTCCAGCAGAAGCCGGAAGGCATCATTCCCAAGCAGTTCGCTGGGGTTCGGCGGTACCGGTCCGGAGAAAATGACATAAAAATCAGGGATATTGGTTTTGCAGGATATATCCGATATTGATGCCTGGCCGCTCAGATAGTGGGACAGCCCATGCCGGGAGGCGTTACTCTTGTAACGTCCCTTTAATACGGATTTCCGAAGATCCGCATCCACCAGGATAACCTTTTTCCCGCCCTCCGCAATAGACATGGCCAGCTGGAAGGACACACTCGTTTTTCCTTCATTGGGAGTGCTGCTTGTCACCGATATCACTCTTCTGTCCTTTCCCGAAAATTCCAGATTGGTCCGCAGGGTTTTATAACTCTCCTTAGTCCGAAAATCCAGTTTTTCTATGGCATTAAATGTTACTGTCTGCATGGTTTTTCCCTTACTCCTTTATCTGTTGTTCCTCTTTGTGCCCTGTCTATATTTATTCCTGCGAACAGCGGAACAAACGGACATTTGATCCCATCCATCCGGCAGCTGGCTTGGGGGTCATAAATTTCCCGGCAGGCCGTGGGATCTATAATTTCACAGTTCCCTCTTTTTTGTTTCTTGACATGACAACAGCAGAAAAGTAACCGCTCCTTCGGTACTCTTTCCTGCCCGTCATCCCAATTCTCCCGCTGCCAGATACCATTATGGTGCTACTTGCCGGACAGAACGCTTCTCTTCACTCTTTTCTTTTTCTTCTTCGCCTCTGTCTCTCCTTCATTTAACGGGATTACCGCCAGGGTGGAAAGCTGCAGATATTTCTCCACATCTTCTGGCGTCTTTACGGTATCATCCATCAGGAAACGCACCAGCACAAT
Organism: Lachnospiraceae bacterium; assembly: GCA_022845955.1. Taxonomy (GTDB): domain Bacteria; phylum Bacillota; class Clostridia; order Lachnospirales; family Lachnospiraceae; genus Eisenbergiella. The sequence goes on along the minus strand of AP025576.1, from coordinate 3,428,308 downwards.
TGCAATCATCAGAAAAACACCGAGTGCACCGCCAATAAATGTATTCTTCAGCACACTGGGGCTTGCTTTCTTCATCGGCATATTTGCAGTCTCCGACACATTCACCGCCTGGATATCCATCACGTTCATAATGTGTACCGCAGCGGCTTCCCGGATGGCATTCGCCAGCTGCATCGCCCTCACCGGATCGGCATCATTGACCGTAATTGCCAGGATCCGGGTATCCGTGGGAGTCGTCACCTCCACCTTTTTCTTCATTTCTTCATAACTCAAATCCAATCCCATTCCCTGTACCACTTCTTCCAGCACAAAACGGCTCTGAATAAGTTCTGCGTAGTCCTTCGTCAGCTGGGTTCCCAGCTGGATATCGGAATAGGTCACCGCATTGTTTTCCTGTTTGTTCAGAATATAAATTTTAGTGGTGGATTCGTATATGGGTGTAACAAGAATCTGTGTGACCAGAAAGGTACCAAGCGCTGCCATAATTCCTATGGAAACAATCAATGCCAGATTGTGTACCAGCACCAGGCAGATTTCCCACAAATCAATTTCTATTTCATCTGTCTGCTGCATTGTATTTTCTTCCATCCTTTTTGTGTTCTCCATTCTGCATTCCTATTGGTTTTGTACCCTCGCAATAGCGGGCCATTAAGAAGGGATGCTTCCCCCATATTTCAGATAATCCTGTCCGCCAGCAAGGCCATGGGATTTTCATAGAAGATTTGTTCCATCCGTTCCTCGCCCAGTTTTTTCTTCACCCATTCTGCACAGGCCTTTATCTGCGGGCTGCGTTTTCCCTGACTTCTGTGAGCATCCGTTGCAATAAAGTCTGCCAATTCCTCTTTTAAAAGCTTTTTAGCTACGTTTTTTGTTGTAAGCCCATACTCCCCGGTCACGCTTGCAGCATTCACCTGCAGATAGCAGCCGGTATCCTCTTTCAGGCCACGGACCTTTTCTATCCGGTTTATCACATTGGCATAGCGTTCCACATGTGCCAACACGGGCAGGTATCCAAAGGAGCCAACTCTGCTGAGCGCATCCCGTATATAGGCATAATCCTCTCCCGGAAAAAACTCAATCAGTACATATCTGGAATCAGCAAGGGTGCGAATTTTCCCCTGTTCCAGCAGTTCCGCAAGTCCGTGGCGGTAGAATATTTCATTTCCCGGATACAGCCGTATGGGGATTTTTTCTGCATCGGCAGCTTCCTGCAGTTCTTTCATTCTGCGCAGGATTCCTTCCGGGGTGACGCATCTTCGATCCGCTTTCTGATGAGGGGTGAGTATGATTGTGCCAATTCCTTCCTCCGCAGCCATTTTCAACATAAGCAGCGCCATTTCCACTGTCTCCGCTCCGTCATCAACCAGAGGCAGCACATGGGAATGGACGTCGATAAAGCCGTTCATGAGCCATTGCTCCCCGTCCGGCCTTCCGCCGTATTTTTCCCAGCCTCTTCTTTTTCCGTCCCCACGTCGCAGCATGCTATCAAAAATGTCCGCAGCACTTTAGCCGCATACATCCGTTCTTTTTTGGATATGTGCCCCAGCAGCTGGTATACCGCTTCTGTTTCCTCTTTGCAGGTATCGGCGGCTTCCGTTTCTTCCCTATCTTCTTTTTCCCCAAGGAGCAGGTAGTCCAGGGACATATGGTACAGTCGGGATATGGCAATCATGGTTTCCACCGACATTCCGCAGCTGCCGCGTTCGATATCCGCATAATAGGTCGGTACTCTCCCCAGCTTTTCTGCCGCTTCTCTCATGGTGATTCCCAGCTGTCTGCGTTTTTCCCGGATCCGCTCACCGGCGGCCTTTCTGTCGTATGTATCTTTTTCCATTCTTTCCCACCTTCCGAAGCACTCCGATCTGTTATACAATGAATCCAAACGGTTACCGCTGTTTTTCGCTAAATCTCACCTTATGCGAAAAAACGCGCAGGAAGCAGATACGTTCTATATATGTGTAGTAGTAATGACGATTTTTTTGACGGCTTAGAAATAAATATCGAAAGAATTCTCTTTCTTTCCCGGCTAAGCCGTCATGCGGTAACCGGCCATGAGCATTTTTTTCCGTTCCATATCCGAATGGACATAGATATGCATCGTGGTAGTCACATTGGAATGCCCCAGCAGTTCGCTTACTGTTTTCATGTCAAATCCATGGGAAATGCAGTTGGTTGCAAAGATATGACGGAGCATATGAAAGTTAAAGGAGGGCAGGCCAAGTGTGTCCAGGATTTTCCGGAATCGGTACTGCAGGGTCCTCGGTTCGGTATATTCTTTTTTCTTTCCCGGAAGAAGGTAGCCATTTTTGTTTCCTTTCTTTTTTTGCAGAAGACACAGAAGATAGTCCGGGAGGGGAATCTCCCTGTCCGAATTCAGGGATTTTGGCGTTGTGATTGTTATTTTCGTTCCTGTCCGGGGATGCTCCTCCTCTTCTGAGTTATTATCCCGGAAGGTTCGTATTCTCTGCAACGTTTTCCCGATATGCATAGTTCCCTTGTCAAAACGGATATCCTCCCACCGCAAGGCACAAAGCTCTCCAATCCGGATTCCGCTGCAGCCGGTCAGCAGAATACCCATACAGGTTACATCCCCATTCAAAGCTTCCGATTGCAGGTATTCCTCCAGCTTCCGGATATCCGCATCCGGAGGTGTCTGTATCGTTCTGTGCTTCGGCACGGAAGAGGTATGCGGGTGTTCCAGCCTGCCGCATTGGTATTTTTCTTCAACGACCTGCAGGATCTGGTCAATAATAATACCGATCTGGTGGAGATAGTTTGCAGACAGTCCTTTTCCTTTGTTTCCCTCCCGCAGCGTTTTAAAATATTTCCGGCAGGAAACGGTATTCCAGGCCTTTATCTGTTGGGAACCGACCCCGGGCAGAATATGTTTTTCCACGATGGAACGGTAGGTGGCAAAGGTAGACTCCTTCCAACCGCCTTTCCGTTCCTCCAGCCAAAGGCGTGCCGCTTCTCCCATTGTGTAACCGGCAGGCAGGCGGCCGCAATTGTCTTGTTCCGTCAGTTGTTCTCTCTTCTTCAGAACAAGCTTTTCCTTCACTTCCCTGTAAGTCCTGCCATACACGGAACCGTATCTTTTCCGTCCGTCCGGCGCGTTTTCCCTGTGGTATCTCCCTTCCCAGCGGCCATCCTTCCTTTTGTAGATATTTTCCCCTTTTCTTGCCATAGACTCCTCCACATTTTCGACGAAATATTTGACGGCTCATAAATTAACTGCAACACCTATGGCAACTCAAACGTTTGTAATTTACCGGATAAGACGGTCCGGTATGTTTTTTGACAATGTCATTTCAAGGTATTTTTTGCTTTTCATGTCAGAAAATGACATTCCAATATCTTTTTTTACGCATTAATTGACAAAATACAAAACTTGTCTTACAATAAATTCCAGTGTTGAGTTTATAATTACCATATAATGTCAGTTTAAAACTTACTCTAATTTTCGCATAAGGTGAGATTTTGCGAAATGAAAACCGGAAAGTCATAAGCCTGAAATCACGAATAGAGGAATGAAGCCCGCAGGAAGAATCCGTACGCAAAAAGCAGATGCATTACGCATCTGCTTTTTTATCATGCTGCATTCTTCTTTTTTGGGATACTGACCAGAAAAAAATTAATTGTAACGGTTTTTCCGCTTTGTCATTATTGTAAATGGCTCCTTACTTCACCGCCCCGTTCACCACCCCATTCAAGATCTGTTTCTGGCAGAACAGATAGAAAACCAGGATAGGCAGCAGCGCCAGCAGGTAAGAAGCGAACGCCAGGTTGTAGTTGGTACCGAATTGTGTCTGGAAGTTCAGCTGTGCGAGAGGTAGGGTATTGTGCCCGGTTCCGGACATGATGACCAGAGGAGTCATTACGTCATTCCAGGTTCCCAGTGCGGTGAGCACGGCTACCGTTGCATGCATGGGTTTCATGATAGGAAAGATGATTTTCCAGTAGGTGGCCCATGTGCTGGCTCCGTCCACTCTCGCGGCTTCTTCCAGAGCCAGCGGGATGTTTTTCAGGTAACCTGCATAGAGAAGCAGGTTCATTGGCATATAGAAAACCACATATAAAAGGATGACTCCCGCCCGGTTTGCCAGGCCTATCTGGGCCGTCTTTTTTACCAGGGGCATCATGAGGATAGCAAAGGGGACGAACATACCGCTCACGATATACAGGTATACAAAATTGTAAAAGCGGCTGTGCGCCATATTCCGTCCGATTGCATAGCCCGCCAGAGAGTGGACGGCCATGGCAATGAGAATGACAATACAGGTAATGAGCAGACTGTTTCCCAGGGAACGCCAGAAATCGGTTACCCGCATGGCTTCCGTAAAATTATCCAAACGGAAGGCCGAGGGCAGGGAAAGAATACCGGCGATATCGTTGGTCATTTCAGAGGGCTTTTTGAAGGCTATCACAATCGCCATATATAAGGGGAAGAAAATCGTCAGGCTTCCCAGAATCAACAGAACCGTAATGGGCCAGTTGACCCGTCCGGTCCCTTTTTGCTGTCTTTTTTTCATAGCTGCTCCTCCTTCTTACCGGTGATTCGCATCTGGATGACGGATATGGCTACTATTACGATAAAGAAGATAAAGGCATTGGCACTCTGGAATCCGAACTGTCCTCCGCTCATACCGTTGTTATAAATGAGATAGGAAATGGATTCCGTGCTTTGCGCCGGCCCGCCTTTGGTCAGTGCCATGATCTGATCGAATACCATGAGGAAATTTTTCATGCAAAGTACCATATTGATGGAGAAAAACGGGATAATCAGCGGAAAGGTCAGGCTCCGGAATTTCTTCCAGCCCGATACGCCGTCTATGGCGCCCGCTTCATACACATCCTCGGGAACGGTCTGCAGGCCGGATATATAAATAATAGTATTCATGGCAATGGACTGCCAGGAGCATACGAGCACAATGGCAAACCAGGCCGTTCCGGTTCCGGACAAAAGGCTGGTACTCAGGGCATCAATACCCGCCGCCTGGCCAAGAGCCGGCAGAATATAGGTGAAAAGGTAACTGAAAATGTAGCCTACCACCAACCCGCCCAGCACATTGGGGATGAAATAGATACCGCGAAGCGCGCTCTTGCCTTTAATCCTGCTGTTCAGCCCAAGGGCCAGAATCAGGCTCAGAACATTCACCAGAATGGTGGAAACCAGGGCGAATTTAAATGTAAAGAGGTAGGATTTTCCCACTCGGGCATCCTGAAAGAGGTCGGCATAATTCCGCAGTCCCACATAATCATAGCTTCCGTAGCCTTTAAAGTTGGTAAAGCTGTAGAGAAAGCCCTTGAGAAGAGGCAGGGTGTTAAAGCAGAAAAACAAAAGCAGTATGGGAATGGTAATCAGCAGGAAGGTCCTGTTTCGGTCACTCATTTTTTTCTTTTTGTTCATGGATTCGTCCCCCCTTCGGCACCGGTATCCGGGTGCTCTTTTTCATACTGCTGCACCTTCGAGATTAAATCCCTGTTATAGCGCTGCCATTCCTGGTCAAATCTTTTCAGGAACGCATCGGTATCCTTTTCAATAAGAAAGGTCTGTATCAGGGCGTCCACTGCCATTTCCGTGGGATAATGGTGATCCTGGTAGTCCACCATTTTCCCTTCTTTGATGTAACCGGCCACACCGTCCAGCATGGACGGAAGCTGGAAGTCTCCGTTTTTACAGGGTACGGCATTCTGGTCATCCAGATACGCCTGTACGTTCTCATCCGCAAGGAGAAAATCCAGCACTTCATAGGCCGCTTCTTTTTCAGGGCAGTCGGCCAGAACGGAAAACTGGAGGTCAATCCCGGAGTTCAGAACGTTGTCTTCCGCGTTTTCGCTGGCGGGCAGGACAAAGGTGTCGATATCGATATCCGGGTTCACGGATTTGATCTGGGGCACCGCATAGCTGCCGATGGTAAACATGGCGGACTGTCCGCGGGCAAAGGCGGTACAGGCATCGTTATAACCGTATGAGAAGGGATCTTTTTGTCCATAGGGAAGAAGCTCCATCATCCGTTCCGCCACCTCCCGGTACTGTGCGGTAAATGTGGTTTCTCCTTTATTCACCTGGCTGCAGACATCTGCAGGGGCCAAATCCACAGCTATGGCGTTCCAGGGAGCCAGACAGTTCCAGGTATCCTTAAAGCCGAAATACAGAGGCTGCATGCCTGCCGCCTGTATGGTATCGCACAGGTTCGTAAATTCACTCCAGGTCGTTGGGATTTCCCAGCCGTTCTCTTCAAACATCGTACGGTTATACAACACCCCTGCTGCATTTGCCACATAGGGAACCGCATAGGTGCCGTCCTTGGGGATGAATTCCAGCTGCTTGTCAATGGTCAGATACGATGGGTTGATGTCCGCAAGGCCCTGATAATCGGAAATATCCATAAGCATCTCGGAATCCAGGAAATTGGAGTAGTTGATATCTCCGCCTATCCCTATAATATCCGGCGCATCCTCCCTGATAAAACGGGTTTTCAGGATGGTCATCGCATCATTGGGCGATTCTATTGTCAGATGGATGTTATCATGGGTGGCATTAAATTTTTCTTCCAGCATTTCAAAGACCTCCACGGCCTCCTGTTTATACTGGACAAGTTCTATTTCGATTATGCCCTTCCCGGCCGTCTGAGCGCAGCCCGGCAGCACAGCCATCATGGCCGTTACCGCTGCCAGCGTCAGATATGCCGCTGTTTTCCCCCGTTTTCTCATATTGGCATTACCCCTTTCTCACCTTTATCATCATCGCTTCATAGGGCCGCAATTTTCCGTCCGCACAGCTGTCCGGATAATTGGAAATCAGAACTTCCCCGTTTTTCCATTCTTCCGCAAGGGTGCGTGTCTGGGGCTGTTCTTTAAAGTTGCAGAGCACCAGAAGCTTATCCGTTCCATTTTCTCTGGTATAGGCAAAAATATCCGTGTCCTCTTCCATGACAGGCTCATACCAGCCTTCGATCAGAACAGCCTCCTGTTTTCGCAGAGCAATCAGCTTCTGGTAATAATGGAAAACAGAATCCTGATCCACCAGCGCTTCCTGGGCATTGATTACCGTATAGTTGGGGTTGCAGCGGATCCAGGGGGTCCCAGCGGTAAATCCGGCGTTGGGGCTTTCATCCCACTGCATGGGGGTTCTTGCATTATCCCTGCCTTTGGTATAGATGGAACGCATGATTTCCTGTTCCTCGTATCCCTTTTCCATACGTTCCTTATACATATTCAAAAGCTCGATATCCCTGTACTCTTCGATATCAAATCTCACATTTGTCATGCCCAGTTCTTCCCCCTGATAAATGTAAGGGGTCCCCTGCATGCCGTGTATCATGGTTGCCAGCATTTTAGCCGATTCCACACGGTATTTTTCATCATTTCCGAAATGGGATACGGCACGGGGCAGGTCATGGTTATCCAGGAACAGGCTGTTCCAGCCTTTCTGGTACAGGCTCTGCTGCCATTTCGTAAACACCTTCTTAAATTCCACAAAAGGAAGAGGAGCCAAGTCCCATTTTTCTTTTCCGGGCTGCTGATCCAGCAGCATGTGTTCAAACTGGAATACCATGGAAAGCTCTGAACCATCGGGATTGCTGTACAGGAATGCCCTTTCCGGGGTTGCGCTCCACGCCTCGCCTACCGTCACCAAATCCGCTCTCTGGAAGGCGGCGCTGCTCATTTCCCTGATATAGGGATGCAGCATGGGGCCTTCCGCCATGACACAGTTATCCGTATCTTTACCAATCAGGTCGATGACATCCAGGCGGAAACCGCCCACGCCCCGGTCAATCCACCAGTTTATCATATCGTATATGGCTTTGCGCAGCTTCGGGTTTTCCCAGTTCAAATCCGGCTGCTTCACGGAAAACTGATGGAGATAATACTGTCCGCATTCCGGCACCCATTCCCAGGCCGGGCCGCAGAAGGCCGACTTCAAATCGTTGGGATAACCTCCCGGAGATGCTTCGCTTCCTGGGAATGCTTCGCTTCCCTCTATGCCGTCGCGCCATACATAATAATCATGGTACGGATTATCTTTGCTTTTTTTCGCTTCCAGAAACCAGGGGTGCTCATCCGAACTGTGGTTCAAAACCAGATCCATAATAATCCGGATCCCCCGTTTCTTCGCCTCAGCAATCAGTTCATCCATATCCTGCAGGTTCCCGAATATAGGATCAATGTCCTGGTAATCGGAAATGTCATATCCGTTATCATCCTGCGGGGAACGGAACACGGGAGACAGCCAGATCGCGTCAATCCCAAGCTCCTGCAGATAAGGCAGTTTCTTTATAATCCCCTGTAAATCGCCTATCCCGTCCGCATTGCTGTCGTAAAAGCTTCTCGGATAAATCTGATAAATCACTGCTTTCTGCCACCATTTTGTCTTTTTGTTTTCCATATAGAATCCCCTTTCTGAACTGTCACCTATTTTTGCGTATCCGGCATCTGTCTTTCTGCTTTAAAGAGTAGTTGGTTTTGTCAGGTTGTTCAATAAGTGTTCTGCAAAACCAATTTATTGCACAAAAAAACAGTCTGTAATTGGATAGAATGCACAATTACAAACTGTTTATTCCTGCGGACAGCGAACCAGGAAGATACACGCCGCGAGGGTTATTGGGGTATAAACAGGACCTTGATTCCTTTGGAAAAGGAATCACCGCGTTTCCCTTTCCTGCCCGCCGGAAGGGAATACGGCCCTGGTACTTTCCCGCACGATCAACTCGGTGGGAAGCGACAGGGAACGTACCGGGCAATCCACTCCCCGGATCCGTTTCATCAGCAGATCGACCGCCTGTTTCCCCTTTTCTTCCGGAAGCTGCCGTACTGTGGTCAGCGCCGGCCGGGAAAGCCTTGCATAGATATTATCATCAAAACCTGCCACGGAAATATCCTCCGGCACATGCAGCCCTTTGGAATAAAATACACTGATCGCTTCATTCGCATAATAATCGGAAACAAAAAAAGCCGCACTGTAGTTTCTCCCGTCTTTTCTCACAAACTGGCGCAGCACTTCATGACGCAGCGTTTTATTTTCCGGCAGAAAAAAGAAATCCTCCTGTGAAAAAGGAAGTCCATAAGCCTTCCGCGCATCCTGATACCCCTTCAGCCGTTCCCGGTTGCTGGCAAGAGGAGACTCCTGATCCGAGAAAAAAGCGATGGACCGGTGCCCCAGACGGAGGAGATAGGAGATCAGTTCAAAGGCCCCTTCATAGTCCTGCAGGCCAATGTTATCATATTCCTCATTATCCTCAAAACAGGAATCGATAAAAACAAGAGGCTTCCCCATTTTTTTCTGAAGCCTGGAACACTGCTCCGGATTCCAGCCCAGAACAATCGCCCCGTCTATATTCCAGGGGGCGCACAGGCGGAGCAGATCCTCTTCCGTCTCCGGTACATCAATCACAATATACCTGCCGTATTCCTTCACCGCCCTTTGGATCGCACCCAGAAGCTCTCCGCAGAAGGGATCCGTCAGGACATTTTTGTTCTGTCCCATACAGAATCCCACTGCGATCATATTCTCTTCCGCCGCCATGCCGCCGCTCTTGCCCGCCACCTCATAGTGGTATTTCCACAGGGCTTCTTCAATCTTTTTCCTGGTTTCCGCCGACATTTTGCCGGTACGCCCGTTGATGACATTGGATACCGTTGTGGGGCTTATTCCCAGTTCTTCCGCTATTTGCTTGATGGTTACCATAAGTGGTTTTCTCCCGTATCAGAAGTCAATTGGATGTTAAAAGACTCTGCCTTGCGGCCTTCAGCCATTCTTTGCTGTCCCGTACTTCTTCCAAAGCCCATAAGACCTGTCTTAAGAATCGCTCTTTTTCTTCCTTTTCCTGAACGTGCAGAAGCTCATAATCCGCATACTCCAGGAACATTTCCCTTACGGCTCCCGCCGCCGTCCGTTCCCGCATCTCTCCCTTCAGCTTTTTCAGAATCCAGTACTCATCAAAAGCTTCCAGATAAACGGCCTGTCCATAAAAATAATCCTGATGCAGGTATTCTTCTCTCGGAACCCGCATCACCACCTGATCCGGATTATAAACAGGCATGGTGATATTTTCCGTGTGCCGGAACAGCCGGCCGGCAGCACATCTTCCGCTTTCCAGCCTGTGCTGCTTTTCCTCCTGCTGCTTTTCCTCCTTCCTGCGTTCCGGCAGCCGGCTTTCATCCGGTTCTATCTGTTCCCTGCAGACAAATTCCCCTTCCTCATCCAATCTCAGTTCTTCCAGTGAATAACAGTTCTCCCATATAATCCGGTCAGCGCCCCTGTCATATTCCCTCATATAAATAATCTGCCTACCCCAGTCAATGCATTTGAGAACCGGCTGCACGGCGCTTATCAGATACTCCGCCGTGGTCAGCTTCTCCCTTCCCTCCGCTCGGAACGGGGTGAACCACACAGGGAGTATCCCTTTTTCCCTGATGCACGCATTCTTCTTCTCCAGCGGTTCAAGCTTCACGAAATCGGAAACATAATTCAGCGCAATTTTTCTATCAGGGAGCGAAATAAGAATCTGGCTGCGCATATTTCCCTCTAAAGGCGCATATTCCCGTATATCGGAATCAGGAAAGCTGCTTTTTGCCAGCAGCAGCATCCTGTATCTCATCTGCCGGCTGCTCTCCGCCTGCTCTTTGCTTGTCAGCACACAATCGCTCCCCGCGTAATGGCTGAAATAAGGCTGTCTGATATTTCCCGCATTAAGAATAAGGCTTTCCCCGCACTCCGGGCAGATAAAACGGTTCTTCTGGCTTTCCTTTTTCATCTGCAGACGCAGCTCCTGCTTATAATTCCCATTTTCATCCTTTAAAGAAGCTGCCTTCCATATCTCATCGTAGAAAATCGCTTCCGTACACTCGTACATGCCGCCTCCCTTCCGAACTCTTATTCCGGCCGGCATCCGGGAATACCTGTCCATTTTATAGCAAACGTATATCCTATCTGCTGTTACTTTATTTTATTATCAAAACATAATTCAAGACAATAAAAAAGTTGACTTTTTCGCCGACATGGTGTTTCATGCCTTATTATTTTCTTCTCTTTCTTTTACCGGAAAATAAACCGTATAACACTCCCGCCCGATTTCCTTCAAAGGAATCAAGCGGAAATTTTTTTCCTGTCCCACAGTCCTGAAGCCGCCTTTCCAGGCCTCCCATTCCCGTTCATGATCCGCTGCCAGAAGCCGCTCCGGCATGTGCCTGTTTCCATAAAGCATCCGGGCATGCGGCGTAAGCCCGGCCAGAAGCACCGGTCCGTCGAGGAACGCGACGGTTTCCTCTTCATCCGCCAGCGGCCAGCTGGTAAGCCCTTTAGGAAGCTCTATGGTGAGACGCTGCGTTTCCTCCCACTTTCTTTCTATACACAGATACCCGTCTTTCTCGCTGTAGGGAATTTCCTTTTCCCCGTCCAGGAAAATGCGGGCCTTCCCCTTCAGCCACCACGGACTGCGCAGACGCAGGAGGAAATCTGTCGGTTCCTGTACGGAAACAGTAATATCCATTCCGCTAAATTCCGGTCTTACCGGTATGTTTTCCGCCACTTCAAATATCTGCAGATAATTACCGCCCAAATCACTTTCCTTCATTGTCAGTGTCACCCGGCTGTTTCCTATCTGCGTTGTTACTTCCGACGGAATATACTGCGCAGCCGTGATTTCCTCTTGATCCTGGTACCAGATCCATTCCCGGTATCGGGCATTGGCCTGTACCGCCGTACAATGGCAGCACCAGAAATCCTCCGTCTTTCTTCCCCATTTCTTTACGGATCCGGGGGCCAGCGGCAGATAATAACAGACGATGCCGGAATCCGGAACATGAGGCTCCAGCGCGCCGTCCAGCGCCCTTGCCTCCCAAAAGCCCTGTGCCAGAAGCCCGTTATGCAGGTTCAGCTCTATGTAATCCTGGTACTTCTTCTCCCCGCTGAAGCGGTAAAGGTAATCTGCCAGGCGGATCATATTATAAACCACGCAATGCTCCTGGTTCATATCAGAAAGCCGCGCCGCCTGCTTCTTCCGCGGCGTCCAGACCTCCGCATCCGTCTGTCCTCCTGTGGCAAAGGGCATCCGTTCTTCCACGGCCAGCCTCCAATAGCTTTCCGCAATATCCCGATACCGCTGTTCCCCCGTCACCTCATAGGCCCTGGCGCAGCCATGGATTTCCGGTATGGTGGCGTTAGCATGCATGTTGGTGAGTACATCCCTGCCTTCCAGAAGCGGCCCGGTAAGCCGGGTTCTCTCGTAACGCCTCATCAGCTCCAGATGACGGGGATCGCCGGTGACATCGTAAAGATCAGCCCACAACTCCATAATTCCGCCGGTCTCTTCCCTGTCCATCATATCCGCCATGGTGTCTGCACAGATATCCCGGATAAACCGGAAGAACCAGTCCGCACAGCCCCGGAGGATGGTGAGCGCACCGGAATTGCCTGCATACTGATACATATCCAGCAGCCCCATCATCACCTTGTGGCAGACATACTGCGGCGCCCAGAAATGCCGGCCTTCTTTTAACCCATACAGGTATTTCTCAGGAATAGGAAATGCCCACTCCCCTCCGTTTGCCTCCTGGCAGCGCCCGATTTCCGCTGTGATGTAGTCCGCTTTGGCCTTCAGCCGGCTGTCCCCTGTTTCCTGATACAGCCTGGCGGCCGCGCTCAGCCAGTGCCCGGTAAAGGTTCCCCGGATTTGGCTGAGAGGGCTGTCCCAGCCTCCGTGAAGCTCCGGGCCCGGACGGTAATTCAGGCGGCCGTTTAATCCGGCTTCCGTGTAATAAGGAAACAGAAGATTTTCCTCCTTCAGCTCCATGAGATAGGCGATATCCCTCTCTCTTCTCCTGCTGTATTCCGAAGGCAGCAGCTTTCCTTCTTTTATCAATGCTTTTTCTCTCATGCTTACTCCTTTACCATTTTTGTAGTTGTTTTTCAAAGTGGATATAAAATTACTGGAACGCATCGAAACGGTTTCTTCTCCCCGCCGCATTTGCTAAAATAGAACCAGCGGCAGGTTACAGGCCAGAAAGGCCGCCTGCAAATTCAAAGGAACACAGGAGGTATTATAATGGGAGCGGAAATGTTTACAAACCCGGTTCTGGACGGCTGCGCCGATCCGGACGTCATCTATTATGAAGGAACTTATTATCTTTATGCCACCAATACGGACATGAAGGACGATTCGGAAATGGGCTTCAAGGTCTACACTTCGCAGGATCTGGTGCACTGGACCGACAGAGGTATGGCGCTGAAAGCCTGCGATTCCTGGGGGGAAAAGCAGTTTTGGGCGCCTGATATCATCTTTACAAACAATACCTTTTATCTTTCCTATTCCGTGGAAGAGCATTTGTGCATCGCCACCAGCAAATCGCCCCTCGGCCCTTTTATCCAGGAGGTGAAAAAACCGCTTCATGAGGATATCAAGGAAATAGACAGTCACTTTTTCCAGGATACGGATGGGACCTGGTATCTTTATTTTGTGCGGTTCTTTGATTCCAACCAAATCTGGGGCGCTGAAATGACCGGCGATCTGCTCGGTATCCGGGAAGAAACGCTTACCCGTCTTCTGGTACCGGACACTCCCTGGGAATGCATCCAGTGGCCGGTAAATGAAGCGCCGTATATGCTGCTTCATAAGGGGCTTTACTATCTCACCTATTCCGGCAGCCACTGCCTGTCCAGCTATGGATCCGGCTATGCGGTTGCCGCCTCTCCTCTTGGGGAATTCACGAAATATGAAAACAACCCGATCCTTCGTTCCAACGACAAGGTACATGGCGTAGGCCATCACTGTATTACCTGGTCGCCGGATCATACCCGGATGTTTATCGTATATCATCAGCATTATGATCGGACTAAGATGAGCCCGCGCCGCCTCTGTGTGGACCGCATCCGTTTCGAAGAGAAGGAAGGCGGGCCGGATATTCTGGTAGTGGACGGGCCTTCCACAGATCCCCAGCCTCTTTTCTTTCAGGAAGTACCGGAAAAAGGAGGCATTCCGCATGGACAAAAATAAATTACGGGTTGCGGTTGTCGGCGCCGGTAATTGGGGCTATCAGCACGCCAGGGCTTTTTCCGTCCGAAGCGACACACAGCTAATCGCAATTGCCGGACGCTCGCCCGAACGGACGCAGAAAAGAGCCGCAGAATTCGGGGTTCCCTGTTACCTTTCCATCCCGGAGATGCTGGAGAAGGAACGGCCGGATTTCGTTTCCCTCTGCCTGCCCGCCCAGCATACATTCGGACCCACCATGACTGTCATAGAAGCGGGTGTTCCCCTTTTATCGGAAAAGCCCCTGGCCTATAAACTGGAGGAAGCAAGGGCCCTTGTGGAGAAGGCCGAAGAAAAAAACCTCTTCTATGCCATCGATTTCAACCAGCGATACAGCATTCCCTGCCTGAAAGCCAAACAGGCCATCGATGAAGGCCGTCTGGGACGGTTGGTATTCGCGCACTGGCGTTTCGGCCATGGCTGGGATACGCCTTACCTGGATCACCCTTATTTAAATCTAATCGAAGCCCAATGCCATGGGCTGGATCTGCTGGAACACCTCTGCGGTCCTATCCGTTCCTGTATGGCGGAAATGACGGACAACGGCGGCCGCAACAGCTATTCCAGTTTTACATTGGCTCTTCGCTTTGAAAACAATGCTGTGGGTTCTTTTCTTGCCACGCTGGATGCCAACGAACATAACCGTCTCTCCCAGCTTGTGGAAATCGGAGGCACGGACGGAAGGATTCTCATAGAAGATAATGTGCGCTCCTATTCCTTCCAGTCCACAGACAGCGACACGGCGGAAACCTGGCAGGCCGGGTTCTTTGAGGACGACAAGCGAAGCTTTGGCCGGAATCTGGACCGGCATCTGGACGCGCTTATCCCGGCACTGCGGGCGGGCCAAAAACCGCCGGTTCCCGCCAGAAGGGGTCTGCGGGCACTGGAGCTGGCTTATGGGGCTGTCCAATCCTTCCAAACCGGACGGCGGATAGAACTGAAGGCGGATTAATCCGCCTTCAGTTCCAGGCTTTTCTCTATTCTTATTTCTTCCGGAAAGCTCACGGCATCCTTTTCCCGGATAAATGCCGTCTTTTCCCCGTCTGCAGATACCGACGTCACGTTTTCTCCGGTTCCGTAAACAAACTGCTTCAGCATAAGACTGCCATGGAGAATGACAAGCCGGACGCTGCCGTCCTTTTCATAACGGACGGTTCCCCACCCGCTGCCCATGGACCAGAAGCTGGAAAAGCCTTCTTTCTCCTTTCTCCCGGCCGGACGGAAACCCATGACGCCGGATGCCGCATCATAGATAAATCCGCTGTAGGAAAGCAGCAGCGCATAGCTTGCCATGGAACGGGCATAGTAGCTGCCGCATTCGATTTCACACCAGGGGTTCCTGTTATCCCCCCGGTATTTCTCCCTTACCGCCTTTATTATCCGTTCCCCCTGCTCTGTCATTCCTTCCTGAATCATATGGGATGCCACCTGATATTGCATGCCGTCCATACACTCCTGTGCATAAGTCAATGGTATGGCAGGCTTATCCGTCCCCTCCGGCCATTCGCACATGATGACACCGCTTTCTTCATCAATAGCGAAAATACGCCAGGGATTATAAATATCTCCCAGTGCCGGCTTGTAATTATAGCGGAAGATAGAAGCCAGCGCTGTACGCGCTTTTTCCTCTTCAAATATTTCAGGCAGGCCGCACAGGTTCGCATGCCACTGTGCCAGGAGCTGATCGATCCCGCAGCCCTCGGCTATCTGGTATTTTATCTGTCCTTTTTCCTCGTTCCAATAATCGCTGCCGGCCTGAAACCGCTCTGCTATGGAAGAATCACGGACATCGATCTTCTGGTAAAAATATTCCCCGTTAAACAGCTCCCGGTTCAGATATTCCTTGCCTTTTGCAGCAAGCTGCCCATACTCCGCTTCCGCCTCCCTGTCTCCCAGAACAGATGCCATTTCCGCTGCTGCATACAACGCTCCCACATAAAAACCCTGCAGCCAGGCGTTGGGGCCGAACAGCTCCATGTCCAGGGTGTGGTGCTGCCTGCCGTCCAGAACGCCCTGTTTCTTCCTGTCCCAGGCATCCGTATTTTCCTCCGACCAGGCATACGCAACCGCTTTCTTAATCTTCTCCCACTTTCCTTCCAGCCACTGTCTGTCACCGCTTATTTTGTAATCCCTGTAGATCAGCATCACGCTGCCAAGCTGTCCGTCCACACAGGAATGGAACCGCCTGCCCGTACTTCCCAGCGGCAGGCGGAGACGGAATTCCAGTCCGCCGTCCTTTTGCTGGCTGTAGGTATATTCCAGATCCCGGATGCTCCGGGAAAGTGCAGGAAAAAGAAAAGGCAGCGCATAGGCATAATTCCACACATGGGTACAGGTCCCTTCACAGCTTCCCACATCATCAAAGCAGCCCTCCCAGCCGTAAAAGGATCCATCCTCCAGCCGCAGACAGGTAGGCGAACGCAGGATTGCCAGATTTGCCGTAACCGCGTCCAGGGCTTCTTCCGGGATGGAAGTGCTGTACATAGCATCCATAAATTCCCTCGTTTCCGCCAGAAGGCGGGGCCGGTTTTCCAGACTATAGGCAGCGCTTGCCCGGGAATCCTGAAAAAGCACCGCATAATAATTTTTCCAGGGTGTCCGGTCGCATACATCATAATGGATATTGGAGGTGCTGATATCCAGGCCGCTCCAGTAATTGCTGCAGTTAGGTACATTCCAGGTGAGTATATAATGGAATTCCTTCTTTTCCCCCGGCGCGATAACCTGGCTGGCACAAAGGATACCCGTATCCTTATAATCTGCGATCCCTGCCTCATAATGTCTGTTCTGCAGGGGTTTACGTGAAGCGAATTCCCGCCAGTAGGTTTCCACATGATCCCGCCAGTTCCCCCGGAACCAGTATTCCTGGTATGATACCTCCTCCGAGTCCGTCGCCAGGGTGAAATCACTGTTGGAAACATCCTTTTTTTCCATTCCGTCCGTTGCAAAACGGATTCCCTTCACCCTTCCGTCCTCGAAATAATGGTTGCTGGTGCAGCGGCCTTTATTAGGATTGGTTACCACCCCTGCCGCCGTATAGCGTATGGTGTGATCCGTGGTATTTTCCACAATCAGATCCGCAAACAACCCGGGAATGCTGGAATCTTTATCATTTAAAGGAATAAACGGATTATAATACCGGATCGTGACCTTTCCCGGAAATCTTTCATCCAGGAAGGACAGCTCCGCCACAGGATACCTTCCTTCAAACACCAGTTCCCGGAAATGGGGCATACCCAGCATAGTTTTTTCATCCACCTGCCCCATATAAGGCTTCTCCAGATCCGACACAAGAACCCGGGCATCCAGCAGTCCTGTTTCATCCTGTGCTTTCACGGCAAAATGGCTGTAGCCGTTCCTCGTTCCCATAGCAGGCCGGTTATATACCTGCCAGTCTATCAGACAGCCGTTTCCTGCAATCCCGATGCTTCCGGTTCCTAATCCCCCCACCGGGAACGATATGGTCCGCTGCCTGTCCTTATAATATGTAAAAGTGCTCATAAAACCTCCCTTTTGCAATCATGCCTCCTGTTTGTCTGACGAGTCCTGTCTTTATATGTAAGCCGGATTACTGTCAGAGATTGAGGTGCCTGTTACCACCGCAAGCCAATCCCGGTTAAATGCTTCTGTGTCCACATCCGTTATCACACGTACAGGGTTTCCCTCCGACACCTCCTGTAATACATATTCCTCCCCTGCTTCCCCTGCCGAAAAACGGATCCGGATATCCTCACTTTTGATGTGCTCATACCCGGATGCAATCGCCACGGTCAGCGGATCATAATGGAAATTGCACAAATCGGAAGGCAAACGGGTACACTGCGCCGCCTGCTCTTCTATAAAGCCGGATACCGTTCTCCATTCCCTTGCCTGACGGGCAAGCAGCCTGCAGAAGCCATCCCCTTTATCCAGCTGCCTGCAATCCCGTTCCGTCAGATAAGTTTTCAGCGTAACTGCCACCTCCACCATAGTAAGAGATATCCGGTTCATCACCCATTGTGCCGCATCCTTATCCATATGCAGATTCCAGTCACTGGATGGCCCCCATTGGGGCCACCCTTCTTCCGGCGGATGCAGACAGCCCCCCATAATAAATAAATTATTCCGGTTCAGCCTTCCGGGATATTCCCGGTCGAATTCCGCTATATTGGTCAGAGGGCCGATAGCCGCCACCACAGCCCCCTGTTCCAGACTCTCCCGGATAGAAGAAACTGCCCGGGACTGATAGGCCGCCTTCCTGGGATAACGGTGCCCGAACATTCTTTCCTCATGGGCATAGGTAAAAGAAAAATCCTTTTCCCCCGACCAGGTATAATCCGCCCCTCCGACAACCGGTACCCTGACTCCCTGCCCGTATTGCCGCAGAATATCCTCCGCATAAGCCGCACGCACACCGCCCTGTTCCAGGCAGGTGGTGATCCCTGTTATCTCCACCTTCGGATTGCGCATCAGCCAGGCTAATGCACATAGATCATCCACGTCCGCCCCCAAATCCGTATCCAAATGTATCCGTACTTTTTCCATATCAGTTCACTTCCAGCTCATCCGCGCCCGGCAGCGGCGGAAGCGGCCTGTGAGGCTCCAGCTGATACCAGTAGCCCACGGATGCTATGTCATCCTGCAATGGAAGGTAGCGGCCCTCGCTCCGCCAGCCCAGCGCCTGGATTTCCACACGCAGATCCCGGTCAAACCGTATCGGATCCGTCAGATGAAAACGGTACATACCGAAGCGCTGCTGGGAGCTGTACAGGCCATCCGGACGAATGATCTGATGAAGGCCGGAATAAGGGCTGGAAAACCGGCAATATTCCCCCTTGGGATACTCAAAATTCCAGGCCCCGCCGATATAATCCTCCGTGCCCGTTCCGCAGATGGTGGGAAATTCTTTGTCCCCGTCCATATAAAACTTGATCTCCCCTTCTCCCCACCAACGGTTGCTGTTCACTCCCCAGGCAAGATAGGTTCCCACATATTGCCCCTTTCCCCCGGCACATGGAAGAATGACATGGTTTTTCTTATATTCCAGCGGGTTATCCCGGGAAAAACAGGCGTGGAAATATGGGGTATCCTCCGCCACTGCAGTCTGGGCATAGGTGATCTGATAATACACCACACTCTTTTTGTCCGTCAGGTTTTCCAGCGTAATAAGCGCCCCCTTGCGGAAAGGCATCTGCCAATAGCAATTCATCCCCCCGTTGGGATTGACACATACCGGAAGGGACTGCAGAAGCCCCGGCTCGCACCATCCCATGCAAAAGAAATCCCCCAGAGGTACTTCAATGGAAGGGGCTTCCTCCCCGTCCCAATACATGCGCAGTATCAGGAAACGCCAGTCCTCATGGGGACAGGTCAGCCAGATATGCTGGATGATACCGCTTCCTTCGATATCCGCAAGTACCAGAAGCTCTCTGCCTCCTATCTCCACCGACGGGGAGATTTTCCATCCCTGCCCCAGCTGCCTGGCACATTCCTTTCCGGTGCCTTCCACCGCCATACCGCCCTTCCCCTTTTCCCCATGGAAATTTTCCGGGCTGATCGATCTTGTTTTTGCATCTGCCAGGCAGGTAAGTCCTGCCAGCAATGATCCTGCTTCACTCATAAAAATTCCGCCTCCTTTTGCTCTTGTTTTTTTCTATGAAAATGGCTCCTCAGCACAAATGCACAAAGCACCGTGACGAAGAGCAGTATCAGGCCATAGAGGAAATAGGTTCTGAGGAGACCTATTTTTCCTCCCAGCCAGCCCCCAAAAATGTTGCTGAAGGTACAGGCCAGCCCCGTCTGAACCATATAAAACAGGGACTGCCCCGTACCATGCAGTTCTTTGGAAAGATTCTGGTTCATAAACATGACACAGCTGTAATACATGATCATATAAGTCATTCCCTGAAGGGACTGTCCCAGAAACACCCCGGCTATGCTTCCGGTCAGAGGCAGCCAGATTCTTATGGTCATGGCCGCCCCCGCAATGAGCAGCAGATATTCAATCCGGATTTTCCTGGAAACATAACCGATGCAGAGAAGAACCGGTATTTCACTGAGTGCGGAAACGCACATCAAACGGCCTATCGTGGCATTATCATACCCCATGTCCGTCACGACAAGGCCCAGGAAAGAGCCGTAGCAGCCCAGGACTATCTGGAAAATACAGGCGTAAAACAGCACAAACAGTATTTTCCTGTTTTTAAACACCGTCAGAATACCTGTCCGTTTCTCACACTTATATTTCTTCACTTCCCCGTTCATGAACAGCGTTGTAAACAGCATCACCGTCCATGCGGCCGCCGTGATCCCGAAGGACGCAGTGGGGTTTGTTTTCAGATACATTCCCGCAAAAATAACTACCACCGCATAAGCCAGTGTTCCTCCCATCCGGATGGAGGAGAACTGCAGGCCGTTTTCCAGCGCCATATCCACCACAATGGAATCTCCGATAGGCCCTACCGCACAGTTGAAGAAACTATAGACAAGCACACATGCGGCAAAAAGCCAGAACGTATCCGCCCGGTAATAACACAGAACCCCCGCTGCCGACCCGATGAGGGCAAGGCGCAGTATTGCCATGTGCCGGCCCTTCCTGTCGGAGACGATACCCCACAGGGGCTGCATGATCAGGGCCAGAAGCGGCCCGATTGCAGAGAGCAGGCCAATCTGGGACACATCCATGCCCCGGGAGCGGTAATATACGCCGATATAGGCGCCGAAGGTGGCTCCCGGCACATAAAAGAACGCATTAAAGGCAAACAATGTCCAGAAGATCCGGATGGTCTTTTTATCGCCTCTCATTCTTATTCCCCGCTTATCAATACTGGTTCGGCATATCCGGCAGATCGATCCGGATCCCCAAATAACGGCATGCCTCCCGGATAATGCCGGAATAGCTTCCATGGATCCCCACCACATGATGGATATAAGGCCCGAATATAAACTTCTTCTCCCACTTCACCCAGTTATCCGTCTCGATCCAGAGATAGTTCCCGTTAGTGACAGGGCCGTCCACTCCCCGGGCTTCCCCGGCAAACATATAATATTCCCCATGGTTTCCGTCAAACCGCAGCACGGTAACCGAACCGCCTTCCAGCTCATAAAAGCCCTTACCCTCCCGGATGACGCTTCCCGGCACGCCTTTCTTTTTCAGTGCCTTGGCAAAGGAACCGCAATGCCACAGAAGCTCCGCATTGTCGTTTTCCGGATGTCTGATCGTGAGATCCGCCACAAAAGACGGCGTCTTGTACCGGGCCGCCGCCACAGCCATAACGGAAGTAATTGCGGCATGCACATCATTTTCGCAGGCAGCCGGAAGTCCCCTGTCATTCAAATCCCCCAGGATAAAGCAGGGGGAAACCCCGTATTTTTTCCGGAACAGATTCCAGCACTCGCAGGAAAGGGCATTACAGTCATTCTCTCCGGCAAAATCCAGAAGCGCAAGTTCAATGGCGGCCAGCGGATATCTCTTTTCCCCCAGCGCACTGATATCAAGCCCCGCGTCCGTCAGACTCGTAAGCAGCTCCTCCATACGCGCCTTATCCCCCGCCAGGATACGATCCACCCGGTCCAGGATGACTGTTGGCTCTCCCGGTACGATTTCAATATCATATTTTTCCAGAAGCTCCGCTTCATTGACCATGACACTTAAGAATTCCTTCGGCCTGCTGCTGATCCGGGCTATGCGCAGGGCACGGAAGGCTTTTACCACATTTGCCGCCGCCAGGAAATCGGCCAGCCCCTCCTTAAGAACAGCGCTTTCCATCTCACAGTTTTCTATGTAGGAAAAGGTAACCCCATAGTGCATGAGAAGTTTTGTGGTGGCAAACATGCCGCACTGGCTGTCTGTAGGCCGCCATTCCAGCCCTTTGGGACAGCCGTCCCTCGGCCCCCATATGAGGACCGGCAGATTCATGTCCTTTGCCAGCCTGCCCACCGCCTCCTCCTGCCCGAAATTGCAGTGCGGGAAAATCAGGGCATCCACCCTGGCGGCAGACAGCTTATCGTAAGCGGCCTCCGCATCCCGGTAGGTCATTAACATGCCTTCTTCATTAATATCTTCAATGTCCACTATTGTAAAATCCAGTTCGTCCGCCAGCTGACGGAATCTTTGTACCACCGCTTCCTTCTGTCTTGTGGTGGTTTCATTGGCGAAGGCCTCTCTCCGCGTGGGGACCAGGCCTACCTTAAGCTGTTTATCCCTGTTCTTCATACCATAATTACCCCCATGATGTTTTTCACGTTACTATTCCTTCTCAATTGTTTTGTCAAATAATGTTTTATACATGGGCAGACTGTAGGCAAATTCCCTGCTGTAGGCATCCAGATACTCCCTATCCTCTTTCGCAAGCTCCCAGCCTATGGCGCCGGCATTATCCTCCACCTGGCTTCTTTTCCTGGCTCCCACAATAGGAGCCGTCATGCCCTCGCACTGCATAACCCAGCGTACGGCGGTCTGCGCCGGCGTCTTATCATATTTTCGTGCAACCTCTTTCACCCGTTCCGTTACAGCCAGCGCCCGTTCGAAATTCTCCGGCGCAAACAAAGGGGTATTCTGCCGGGAATCCCCCTCCCGGAAGGTATGGCCCGGCTTCATGGAACCGGTGAGGATCCCCTGCCCCAAAGGGGAATAAGGAATCACTGCGATCTTGTTCCGGATGACAAAGGGCAGGATATCCCTGTCAATAAACCGCCAGAGCAGGCTGTAGCAGGGCTGTATCACGTCAATATCCCCGAACTGCATGGCCTCTTCCATCTGCCTGAGGCTGAAATTGGATACCCCGATTGCACCGATTTTCCCTTCTCCCTTCAGCCGCATAAGCTCCGTCATCGTTTCTTCTATTGGTACGGTTTCCGAAGGATAGTGGATGAAAAAGACATCAATATAATCTGTCTGAAGCCGCCGCATCGCTTCCTCCAGGCCCTGCTGCACCCTTTCCTTTGCCATGTCCGTTTTCCACAGCTTGGTAATAACCGTACAGGTATCCCGCACACCGTGCAGCGCTGCCCCCAACAGCTCCTCAGCGTGGCCTTTTCCATAGATATATGCCGTATCAAAGGTCCGGATGCCGTGTTCCAGCGCACTTTGAATCGCTTCTATGGATTCCTTGTCTTCTGCTCCTCCCCAATAATCCTTTCCCATAACCCAGGTTCCCTGAATGATTTCAGAAACCTGTATATCCGTTTTCCCCAATTTTACCATTTTCTAATCTCCCTAAAGATTCTTTCTGTAATAATCCAGACGCTCCAGCGCCTCCGTGTCGTCGATAACTCCTGTTTCCAGGAATTTTCCTGCCGTTTCCCTGTCCGGTATCCCTGTCCTGCCGCCGAAGCAGGTACATTTGACAGCGGAAACCGCACTGGCAAACCTGGCGCATTCCGGCGCCTCCATGCCTTCCAGCATCCCTACAATATAGGCCCCGTGGAACACATCCCCCGCACCGGTGGTATCCCGTACCGGCATCCGGAAGCTTTCGGTACAAAAGAAGCCGTCCTTCTCCGTCAGTCCCACACTCCCCCGGCTGCCAAGCGTCACGATCACAACAGACGGCCCGGCCTCCATCAGCTTCCGGCATCCCGCTTCATAAGCCAGCCCGCCGAACATATCACGGTAAAAGAACTCCGATGCGATAAATACATCCAGAAAAGGGAGCAGCTTAACAATCCCCTCCTGATAATTATCCGCATCCATCACCGTCACGATTCCGTGCTCCTTTGCAAAACGGGCCGCCGCCGCGCTGGCCGGCCTTCCGTTTTCCAGATGCAGATACTTCGCCTGCCCCAGATAGCCATAATCAATTTCTTCCGGCTGCAGCTCCCCCGCCGTTCCCTCTTTGCCTATAAAAATTCTGGTTTTGTGCTCTTCCTCGGATAAGGAAAGGCAAAAGGGGCTGGAGGTTCCCGGTTCATCCACGATCACAGCCGAAGTATCCACACCGTTGTACCGGAAATCCTCAAGGACAAATCTTCCCCTGTGGTTTTCCCCCACCTTGGCGATGATACCGGCTCTTCTTCCCAGCCGTGCCACCGCCGCCATAGCTGTTGCCACCTTTCCCCCTCCCTGGTAGAAAGCCTCGTTGGCGCTTGCCGCTCCGTCAAGCCCCGGCATTTTGTTCACATTGATCACCATATCATAATAGGGGATCCCGATTCCCACCACCTCTATGGAACGGCTTGTTTCCATGGATTCTTTCATTCCCATATCTGTAACCCTCCCGCATTATCCCGGCATGCCGCCGCTCAGAGCGTGAAATGATACGGATTGATTCTGGCAATCCGGCCTCTCACAAAATCGATCACCTCTTCTCCCGCTTCTTTATAATGATCCAGGATAAAGCCGTCCGCCCCCATATGAGCCGCCACGCAGTTTTTGCATTTTTCAAAGAATTCCGTACCGATATTCACTTTATTGATTCCGTATTTTACGGATTCAATCATCTGCTCTGCCGGGATTCCGGAACCGCCGTGAAGTACCAGCGGTACATCAATGGTTTTATTGATTTCATCCAGCCTCCGGATGTCCAGATGCGGCTCGCATACATAATGGCCGTGGCTGTTTCCGATAGCTACCGCCAGAGAATCCACCTGTGTTCTTTCCACAAAATCTTTTGCCATTTCCGGTTTGGTATACAGCTCTTCGTTGCAGAAATCCTCTTTCCGGCTTCCCTGTCCCACAGTCCCCAGCTCCGCCTCCACATCAATCCCCATGATATGGGCGCATTTCACCACGCTTGCCGTAACTTCCAGATTTTCTTCAAAGGGCCTTGCGGATCCGTCATACATGATGGAAGGAAAACCTGCAGCGATCCCTCCTACCGCCACATCGTAGGATTTCCCGTGATCCAGATGGACCCCCACAGGTACGCTCGCCTGTTTTGCCAGATCCACGGCAATACCCGCCATCGTGCTGAATGGGATAAAGGAACTCATATCCGGGTAAAACATCAGCAGCACCGGTACCTGTTCTCTTTCCGCCGCCTTCACCACCCACTCCGCGGACTGGAAATCAAATACATCAATAGCCGCCGCCGCAAAACGGTTGTCATCCGCCATCTTTAAAATATCCCTTACTCTTACTAATCCCATAATATCCTCCTTTTTATTGTTCGTACCTTCATCGCTCTTGTTTACCAGCAGGCCTTTCTCACCGGAAGGGGATCGCAGGTCCCTGCCATCCGGTCGCACATGGTTTCCAGCAGGCGCATTTTCACATCCGCCATTGCGGGATCCCGGTAATGATTTTTCCTTTCCAAAGGCTGTTCCTGCAAATCGTACAGCTCTGTGCAGCAGGTTTCCCCTTCCCGGCAGCCGTGTACCCTCACCAGCTTATAGCGGCCGTCGCACACCATGGTCGCAAAGGCCAGCGGATCTCTGTGGTTGATATTGCTGTTATAATACTCACTGTACACGCTGCTTCTGTGCGTATGCAGATCCGCTTCCCCTGTAAGCAGCTTCCAGAAGGATTTCCCCTGAAAACCTTCCCAGGCAGGGATCCCGGCAGCGTCACATAAAGTAGGGGCCAAATCGGTAAGCTCCACCAGTGCCCTGCTTCTGCGGCCTCCCGGAATCCTGCCGGGCCAGCTGATAAGCAGCGGCACATGGACATTATTTTCATAGAAATAAGGCCCCTTTAAATACATACCGTGATCTCCCAGGTTCTCCCCATGATCCGAATGGAATACAATCAGTGTATCTTCCCTCTGGCCGGTTCTGTCCAGATAATCAAGCAGCCTGCCCACCTGTTTATCAATGAGATCCACCATAGCCCAATAAGCAGCCCGGATCATCCTGTGATCATGATCGTTCATGCTGTCATACGCATAATACCCTTTGGTATCATAAGCTCCTTCATGATCTTTCTGCTGGAAAACCGGTTTATCCGCAAGTTCTCCTTCCCCGTAATTGGGAAGAGGAAGCTGATCCAGCTTATCCAGATAACGCTGCAGATAATCCGCCGGAGGATCAAAGGGATGGTGGGGATCAAAACAATTCAGGGAAAACATCCAGTCCTTTCCGAAAACCCTGGCGTTTTCCATAAACCGGAGTGCCTCATCCGCACACCAGGTGGTCTGATGCCATGTTTCCTCCACACCGGTCTGGACGTAGGTACAATCCTCTCTGTCCGGGGTAATATAGTCCCTCCCGTTTTTCAGCAGGAACCGGTTATAGGCGTTGGCCGGCCAGTTTGTACCCTGATGGGGCTGGGGATGATGTGACCAGGAAAAGACATGGTACCCATCATCAATCCGCGCCTCTTCCAGCCGCCCCGTATCCGGATGACAGGCGGTTAGATGCAATTTGCCGGCAAGTCCGCAGTAATATCCGTTGTCAGCCAGGATTCTGGGCAGCAGCCGTTCCCTGCTGTCGATATCCTGTCCGTTCTGCCTGGGTCCGCAGGTTCTTGGATAACGTCCGGACAGAAAGCTTCCCCTGCTCGGCGCACAGACAGGGCTTTGGGAATAGGCATTTTCAAACACCACTCCCTCGGATGCCAGGCGATCCAGATTGGGTGTATGCACCCATTTATTTCCCATACACCCCAGGGTATCCGCCCTTTGCTGATCCGTACAGATCCATAAAATGTTCAAATCTTCACCCACCTTTCTTATCCATATTTTTTGTACTTATGGATAATTTGATTATATAATTTATACATTACTTTTCAATATCTAAGTTAAATACTATACATTTTATATGCCGATATCCTATTTAATACATTTTTAATGTAATTATGTCTTGCAATAACGGCCTTTTCCTTTTATACTTTGTTTAGAATCCGCATATGCTACCGTCCAGCCAAGTATAAAGGAGCACAGCTTATGTACGAAGAAATAAAAAATAAAAAAGATATCGTTATGGATTTATCCGACACGGAAACCACTGCCAAAATATGCCGGGCCTTGTCCTCGGAAACCCGCCTGGAAATCCTGAAATGCCTGGTTGCCAAATCCATGACTATCAGTGAGCTTGCGGAAGCCTTTTATCTTCCCATGTCCTCCATGTGCCTTCATATCAAAACACTGAAGGAGGCCAATCTCATAACCGTCGTTCCCAAGCCCGGCATGCGCGGTTCCCAGAAGCTGTGCGGTATTAAAACCGCCAATATATCCCTGGATGTTTTCGCCCATGTGAGCAAAATAACCCGCAAGCCTCCTGTATTCGTAAACATGCCTATCGGCCATTACTGCAATTGTGAGATATTCCCGCCCTGCGGAATCGCATCCGCTGTTTCGTATCTGTATTATGAGGACAGCCCTTACGGCTTTTATTCCCCCGATCGTACAGATGCCTCCCTCATGTGGTTTACCAAAGGGTTTCTGGAATACCAGTTCTCCAATTATTCCCTCCTGCAGGATAAGGTGGCACAGATTGAATTCTCTTTTGAAATATGCTCTGAGGCCCCCGGCTATAACAACAACTGGCCCTCTGACATAACCTTTGAGCTGAACCACAAAAAAGTGGCCACCTTTCTTACCAAAGGAGATTACGGCGGAAGGAAAGGGATTTACAATCCCACCTGGTGGAGCGAATCAAACACCCAGTTCGGTGAATACAAAAAAATCTACGTCACCCACCATGGCTGCTATATTGACAACCAAAAGGTTTCGGAGGAAACCATCGAAAGCCTGGGGCTGCTGAATGACTATTTTTTCTCCTTCATCCTGAAAATAGACAATGACAGCCAGCACGTGGGCGGGATGAATTTATTCGGCAAACACTTCGGCGATTTCGCGCAGGATATCGTCATGAAAGTAGAATACGAAAACGGCTGATAGGCCCGGAAAGGAAAACCTATGTTTAATCAGGACAGCACTCTAATGACAATCTTGAATAAGGCTGCGGATATGGTGGTTCTCAGTGTATTGTGGTGCCTCTGCAGTCTGCCGGTTCTCACACTGGGAGCCTCCAGCTCTGCTCTTTATCACACCATAATAAAGGTAATCCGGCAGAACCGCGGCTATGCGTTTGCCACATTTAAAGATGCTTTCAAAAGTAATCTGAAACAGTCGGTACCGTTTACCGCCCTGCTGATTCTCCTATACGCCCTGTTCGGTATAACCTGCTATGTTTGCTGGCAGAAACCGGACAGCCTCATTGCCAGTATGTATGTATTCTTTTCCATTTTTTCCATTCTCGTCTGCCTGTGCATACAGATTCATGGCTTCGCCCTGCTGGGGCGTTTCCATCTGAAGAGGCAGGAGCTGTTTACCTTAATCGTCAGACTCAGCTTCGGACATCTCTTTAAAAATTTCCTTCTCCTGTGTATCCTGGTTTTTGCTGTGGAACTGGCGATATATTATCCGCCCCTGCTGTTCATCGTTCCTGCCGGTTTCTTCTATCTGTCGTCATACCTTCAGGAGCCTATGTTTAAAAAACATATTAACTATCAGGACGACGAAGATATTTCTGAAGTATGAATCCGGGCAGCCGTTCCCACACCATACATAAACCGTCCGAATCCGTTTCCGTCGCTTACCGAATCATTCCATAACAGAACAGGGCCGGCAGCATGCCGGCCCTGTTCCTTACGCTATATTATCTCGTAGGCACTACGGATAAGACATCTCCGTCAATTTTCATTTCGTCGATTCTGGCGGATCGGGTATCTTCAGCCGTCTCCTCCCGGGAAGCCCGGCCTTCCTTGTCACGTCCATGATAGACGATATAACATTTCCCATTATCAAAGATCACGCTGTTATGTCCCATGCCTTCCACAAAATCGTTTTTGGAAAGCAGCGGCGCATAGGTGGTATCATCGGGATATTTTTTCCAGTCCAGGGTTCTCAGATCCGCATCGGGCGATCCATGGGCCACACTGTAACCTATGAAGTATGTGGGATTCTGATGGCAGGCGCCGGAATACATCAAATAATGGGTATTCCCTACGCAGAAGTAAAATGCACCCTCGATGGTATGCCAATGCTGCCCTTCTTTAAAGCGGTCCCTCTGGTAAATCTCTTCATCCAGAGTCGGCCGGATTACGCATACCGGATTTCCCTCCAGGGTAAAGGGATCCGTCATTTTATCGCACATTACCACCGTGCCTACTCTCTCCGCCTCATATTCATTTACACAGTAGAAAAAGTACATTCCGGAAGGAGTGATAACCGCATGGGGATCGATGGAAAAAGGCGGCAGGAGATTTTTTACCAGCCGGAATTCCCCTCCGGGAGAATCCGAAACAGCCACCCGCATGGTCTGTCCATGTTCGTCCTCATCATCCGCATCCATGCTTGAATAATACATATAATATTTCCCGTCAATCTCAATCACACAGGGAGCCCAGCAATTTTTCTGCCCTGTCATATCCAGGCAGCCTCCCTCATATTCCCAGCCTTCCAGCAGTGTGTCGCTGCTATACAGCTGCGGGCCGGAAGGGCCTGTGGCATATATATAATACCTGCCGTCTCCTGCCTTTATCATATAGGGATCCGCCTGACCAAGCGGTGCCGGGTCATTTTGCTTACGATTATATAGTTTCATGGTTCTTATTCCTCCCTGCATTCATAATCCGTAACCGTTCCGTACCTGCACAGTTACAATAAATCAATCCTGTTATTTCACGGAGCTGTCTATCTGTCCCTCAATAATATATTTCTGCAGGAACAGATACAGCAGAATGACCGGCAGCAGGCCAAGAGCGCACGTGGCGCAGGCTTTCGGCAGGTTTCCCACCCCGTTTGTACGGTTAAACGCCGATTTGATAACAAGGATAATGGTAAATTTGGACTTATCCTGCAGCAGGTACATAGGCATCAGGTAATTATTCCAGCAGCCTGTTGCAGACATGATAATTCTGGTTACCGTCACAGCCTTCAGCTGCGGCATAATAATCTGGGTAAAGGTCCGCAGCACGCCGGCGCCGTCGATAGCCGCCGCCTCATCCAGGGCTGTCGGGATGGAAACCACAAAGTTTACGTACATGAACATCGTTCCGGGGATCCCCCCTGCTGCAGACAGCAGAGCCAGGCCGTAAAGCGTATTGGTCATATGGAATTTAACCATAAGGCCATAGGTACCTACCAACAGTGCTACACTGGGGATCATCATAATACCCATATTCAGGTTACGGATGGATTCCGCAAGCTTTCCGTTGCTTCTGGCAAGCCCGTAGGCGGCAAGTGCGGCGAGCACGATTTCAAGAGTTACCGTTTCCACCACAAGGATAATGGAGTTTTTAAAACCAAGCCACAAATCCCCGCTTTTGAAGACTTCTATGTAATTCTGGAAATTCCAGGCTGCAGGCAGGGACAGCTTCGTTCCCAAATCCTGCATCGTCCGGAAGGACAGGTTGAGCATGATATATATAGGAAGTAAATAAATCAGGATTAAAACAATCGCTACAATATAGCACCACCATACGGAGTGTGTATTCGGTCCTTTTGTCTTTTTAAGCCTTGCTTCCATTAATACTCCACCTCCTTCTTACGAAGATAAGCGTTGACAGGCAGCGCTACGATCATAATGATAAAGAAGGTCATGATACCCACTGCGGAAGCATACCCTGCTTTTTCATCATTGAAATACAGCTGGGATATATAGAAAGACAGGGACATGGACTTTCTGTTAGGGCCGCCGTTTGACATAGCCACAATGGCATCGAACAGCTTGAAGCCGCCGATCAGGTTGGTTACTACTGCGGTTGTAATGGACGGGATTAACAGAGGCAGCGTTACATGGATAAATTCTTTTACCCTGTTCGCGCCGTCCAGCTTGGCCGCTTCCTTATACATAGCAGGAATGTTCTGAAGCCCTGCCAGATAAATGATCATACAAAGCCCCATATACTGCCAGGAATTGGCAAGGGTAATCATCAGGGTGGAAGAAAGTCCCGTTTTCATCCAATAAACGGAAGGGATACCGATGATGCCCAAAAGCTCATTAAACACACCGCCCTCCGCCTGTACAAAGTAATAGAGGATCTGGCCCATAATAAATGCGGAAATCATGATAGGCATATACAGAATTACCCTGACGCCGTTTCTTCCTTTGAATTTATTGTTCAGAAACAATGCAGCAGCAAGACCGCATACATTCTGAATAAGTGTGGAACCAAAGCCATAAATAAATGTATTCAGTGTGGCTCTCCAAAACAAATCATCCGTGAACAGATTCACAAAATTCTTCAGACCGTACCAGCGCATATTCTGCGAATAGCCGTTCCATTTAAAAAAGGATATGCGGATCGCGTTTACCAGCGGAGCTGCTATAAATAAAACCATCAAAGCCAGAGCCGGAATAGTCAAGGAGAGATATATCCATTTTCTTTTTTTCAAAGCAATACCTCCTTTATCAAAACAGGTGAGATGGCATTGCCACCCCACCATCGTTTCAGCTTTCTTTCAGTTGTTCTCTCTGGTTAACTATTTCAGCCTTCTTTCGCAGCTTCATAAAGATCCTGATAGTTTTCTAACAGATATTCAATCACATCATCCTGTCCCTTTTCACTGTGGTCGTCAAAGAGCATATTGCTGGCATTTCCGAAAATCGGCCACATACCGGAAGGCATATACTGTCTGTCCCAAAGGTTTTCATAGAAAATATCACAGTCCGCACATTTTTCTTTCATATCCTGGAATACTTTCAGGCCATATCCGTCGTCAATTTCCATGGTGGATTTCAGGCAGCTGATTTTACCGGTAGCGGCATTCATCTCTTTTGCTACTTCCGGACGTGCCATATACTCTAAGAATACTTTGGCTGCATCTGCATTCTTGGTGTCTTTCCAAATACCAAAGGTATCACCTTCGCCGATGCCCACATGCTCTTTTCCGCCTTCTTTGGATGCGAAGGAAGGAAGGAAAATAAAGTTGGCATCCGGGTTAAGGGTAAGGCAGGTAAGCATAACGGAAGGGTCATTTCCCAAACAGAACGCACCCTTGCCGGCTGCAAAACGCTCGGTAAGATCGGTATCTACCAGGGTTAGGATATCTTCAAAATAATAGCCGGATTCAATCCAGTTGGACATATACTTGATGAGGGATGCCTTGTAATTCTGCCAGTCATAGGAACCGTCCAGCATAGCGGCGGAATCCTGGAACATCTCACCGTCATAGCTTACAAAGGTTCCTGCAAAGTTCGCAAGAAGTCCGGGATTGGAAAGTACACAGATAGGGGTTGTCCCGCTGGCCTTCACTTTTTCGCAGGCTTCTGTGAAATCATCCCACGTATGGATGGCATAGGGATCAACTCCCGCCGCTTCACAAACATCAGTGTTCACAAGCGTTCCGTTAATGAGTTCGGAAATCATCAGAACATAGATTGCCCCGTCGTCATCCTGGATAACGCCCAGTGCGGAATCATCATAATCGGAAACCCAGGGCTGATCCTGAAGGTTCATCAGATATTCCTTGTAACGCAGAATGGACCATCCATGTGTCTGGAATACATCGGGAAGCTCATTGGCGGCCATACGTGTCTTTAAGGTGTTTTCATAGTCCGTACCATACTCCGCCACATTGACCGTACATCCGTACTCTTCTTCAAACTTGTCCACCAGTCCCTGGAACGTGGTTGCCTGGTCACCGGTATAAGTAACTGCAACTTCCAGCGTGCTTCCGCTGATGTCTGTGCCTTCTGCAGCAGCACCTTCCGCGGGTGTGGATTCAGCAGGGGCAGCATCTGCAGAAGCGGACTCTTTTACCGGTTCGGAAGCAGCAGGTGCATCAGCTTTTTGCCCCCCCCCCCACACGCTGTAAGCGACATAACCATAGCCGCCGACAATAAAAACGCTCCCAGTTTCTTCATAACCATTTCCTCCTTTACTTTGTTGAATTAACAGTTCCGTTTTGACTTCTCATTTTCTCTCGCCGTCTTTATTGCAACTTTGTTGTATCTATAATACTCTTTTACTTTCTTGTTCCGCTTTTGTTCAGCCAAATTATTTAACTATTAATCCTTTCATTCTTTTGCTCAAAATAATCATTTTGACTATATGATAGCGCTATCACCTTTGTCTTTTGTGTTATTTATGCACTTATTATATATTGCTATCTGATATTTTTCAATATTTATTATTTATTTTATACAAAAGATATGCAAACAGGGATTTTAGTACATTTTTTTTGTAGTTATAAAAATGGATTCCTCCGCTGCGTTCCCTACTACTCAGCCAAAAACGGCATAGCCCCAAACAGACTATGCCGCTTACCACACCTTTATTTTATTGACTGTTCGCCGTTTTGGCCGCCTATAAACGCTGCTTTCTTATTCCGTCCGCAATTCATAAGAAGCTTCGCCGCAGAAACCTCTTTCTTCCAGCAGCTCTTCCTTCCATTCCGCAGTGATTTCATAAATTTTATCCGGTTTCAGATCGGCAAATAAGGTTTCCTCACAGACCGTTTCGGAATCCGGCTCCGCCTGGATATTCCCTTCTTCGGAGGCATCCCATTCCCTTATCACAATGCGATCAGGGCTGACATCACAGGAAACGGCATAAGATACAAAATCGATCCCGTTGTATTCCGGCAGCTTCAGCTTATCCTGCCCACCACTGTTTTCATCCAGAGGATGCGTCCCGCAGGCTACCATGCTGACTGTTTCTCCCTTTTCCATATAGCTCCATGAATAATTACCGGAATGAAGCTCCGTCCGGTTCCATGTACTTGAAAGCATGTTGGAAAGATAAAGCACTGGCGCGCTGGTCAGGATAAGGCCTTCCTCCGCCGGTTCCCCCGGAGTTTCCTTCACCGCTTCGCCCGAAGTTTCCTCCACCGGCCCCTGCGTACTCTCTTCCGGCGTACTGTCCCCCTCCTGTGTATCATCCTCCGTTTCCGACGCTGTTTCCGCTGCATCCACGGATGGCGCTTCCACCGGTTTCTTAACGCCGCAGGCAGCAGAAGTCAAAGCAAAAACTACTGCGATTATCCAAAAATATTTCTTCATCCGTTACCTCCCGATACTAAAAACCACGTTTTCCGTTTTCCCAATCCACCCCCAAAACCTCAAGCAGCTCCGTGTGAGGCCGCCCTGCATCCGCCTGGAATACCGCTATGTGATTCAAATCCCTGCTCCTGTCCGTAAAAGCGGGAAACAGGAATCCGCATTCCGGATCTCCCGGCTCATATTCTCCAAACAACGGACAAATCGCGCAAATCATATATTCAAATACTTCCTCCGACTCCCACAGGCTTTCCTTATCCGAAGCCTTCACGGGAATATCATAACGCCCATGGAACACAAGAACCGCATACTCCGATTCCGCCTGATAGCGTTCCATCAAGATATCATAAAAGGTATCCATCAGCGCATCATTCTTCAGGCCGCATTCGTTCATCGACAGAAGCAGCTGCCACATACTTCCCGGTTTTTGCACACATTGCGGAAATTCATATTCTTTAAGGTTTACATTCGTGGGAGAAAAAGGGATTGCCTTTGCCAGCTTCAGTTTTTTGGCTCTCTCTGCTGCTGACAGCTTCAGGAAATTCGTATTAAAGCTCCCCTCAAAATCCCCATCCTCATCTACATAACAGCCTGCGATTCTGTCAAACGATGTCCGGGAAAGGGTCATCCGTCTGGTCAGCTCCAGCATATCCTCTCTGTTTATCATCTTCCGTCCGTTCCCTTTCTGTCAGCTGCAGCCCGCCAACGCCGTACGGCTGCAGTAAATGCCGCAATTTATAAGCTGTCTCTTATTATAGCAAACAGCCATTTTTCTGTAAACAGGAAGAAATTCGGTCTTTTCCTTTGTTACAAATACCGGTCAACAAAATTTATATAACTTTCTTCTACTGCCGACTGCATTATAGGTGCATAATAATCTAAGGCATCTAATATGACTTTTACCTCTTCATCATCCGGAACGTCTTCATTTGTCAGGATTTTCAGTCTTTCATTCAATACATTTGTCACATCTTCTTTGGATATATATAAATTCATATCTGCCTCCACTCTCTTTCTTTTGCCTGAGCGACACAACTTACAGCTATTATAATGCTAAAACTGCATATTGTGCAACTTTTCTACACATAATAACCATTATTATTGCAATAAGTAAATTATTATGTATCCACAGATTTCATTATTAAGAGAATGTAATTATGGCAAAAAACGAAAAAATCATCCAGACCGGCTGTATTAACCGAATTGGGGCAAACATAAGAAAATACAGAAAAGCCAGGGGCCTTAAAGAGGTGGATGTGATTAGAGAACTGCAGCTTCGGGGAGTGCCTACAAACAGCTATAATATGACCCGGATAGAACAGGGAAACGTGAATCCTTCGGTGGATTTTTTAATTGCCTATGTAGATATTGTAGGGATTGATTTTAATGCGCTGTTTTGCTTTGATTGTCCCGGTAATTGAGGGCATGTAAGGAAAATTGACAGAACCTTCTATTTTGCACCCGTTCCTCCGGTACTTCCGGCACACTTCCAATACAAAAAAGCCCCGGAGGGATCGTCTCTCCCCGGGGCTGTCGTTATTCCATACACCGCCTTTCTGTTTCCCCGGCAAACTCTATATCTCACCGAGATCATAGGGTGTCGCCTGATACACATAATAATTCAGCCAGGTGTATGTGGTTAATATCCTGAAATGCCCGATTCTACTGAACTTTTCCGAACCTTGACACCATTTTCTCCAAAATTGACACCATTTTGTATCCATCCATTTTCGCCTTTGATTTTATTAAACTTTACAATTAATCTAACCTGATTATCTTTGAATCCTTTTGAAGCATCTCCGAAAATCTTCGTTCGGTTATTTGAGCATCAAGATTATTCAGTAGATCTATTTGTTCCTGTAATAGCTCAATCTGAGAATCTTTCTCCTCCTTTAAAACATGAGCGTACAGATTCATTGTCATCTCCAAAGTTGCGTGCCCAAGGATTTTTTGAAGAACTTTGGGTTTCATATTTCCTTCAAGGCACCTGGTTGCAAAAGTATGGCGAAAGCAATGTGGAGTGATACGATCAAATTGTTCCAAAGGATCAAGGACCAAATTGATTTCATCAACTATCCGGTCAATAGCATCAATAAAGGTCTGTTCAATGACAGGTGTATTAAATTTCGTAGTGAACAATAAGTCTTTGAATTGTTTCTCACAATATTTTAATCCGTATCGTTCTTCAAGAACCTTTTTTTGAAGAAGCTGTTTTTTTATTGCCAAGACAGCATTATCATTGAGTGGAACTGTTCTAACGCTTGCCTTGGTTTTGGGGGTATCTATGTGTATGGTTTTCTTCGAATCGCCTTCCCACTTCTGGTAAATCAGTGTTTTATCAATACGAAGTTCTCTATGCTTTAAGTCGACGGAGTCCCTATCAATTGCACATGATTCACCTGGCCTTATACCTGTATTTACACATAATACAAAAAGGTTATCATAGAATGTACCCTTGCAGCAGTCAAAGAAGACGCTTTGCTCTTCTCTGGACATTACTCTAGGGTCTTTCTCTTCATCACGTATAACCTTAACACCTTTTGCTGGATTTCTCCTGATAAATTGGTCATTTAGTGCCTTGTCAAACATATCGTACAGCATCACCTGGATTCTGTGAGGAGTTTCATATGCATATCCTTGTTTGTGAAGATTGTTCACTATTTGCTGTATTTGCGTCTTTGTTATGTCGTTTATCCTCATATTTCCTAAAATAGGCTGAATATGTTTTCGATAAACTCTAATATAACCTTCTTTTGTATTTCTCTTTATAATCCCATATTTGTAGACAGAAAGCCATTTTTCATACCATTGATTCAATGTTATGGTATCATCTATTATATTCAGTTTTTCATGATCTTCATAGATAGCTTTTGCATACTCTACTCTCAATGAAGCCAGTGTATCGCTGTATACAGAACGACGCACACCAAACCTGTCTACATATCTTCCGCAATACCTCCCATCTTTACGTTGACATATGCCCTTACCGAGTTCTTTACCGCTTAAATCTTTACCCATAGAACTTCCTCTGGATAGAGAATTAACTATAATATAGAATATCATGTAATTCTCTATACCTCAATATTTATTTTGACGATACCATGAGTCTATACGGCAAACATGGCCGTAAAACCACAGATTAATTGACAATAGCTCATATTTCGAAGGCAGACGAAAGATATTCTTCAAATTTTTTCCTCTTTATAAGTTTTTTGTTGCCGATGCGGATAACAAAGCTGCATCGCGGATCGTTTGCAATGCTACGTAATTTATTTATTCCGATCCCGGAATAAGCGGCAGCTTCTTCAAATGAAAGATTGAGTTTTTCCCAAACAGGTATTTCTTGCTTCATATACATTTCCCCTTTCAATTATTTCCTTATAGGAGAAATATGATTTTTTGAAAAATACATCATCTTCGAACTGAGCAGGTAAAATTCTTTTTTCCTCTCACACCACCGTACACGCCTTTAGGGATCCTCAGTTCCTTGTCAGTTTGTCTGTCGTGCGCGCATTGTATCCAGTTCTTTTTTTGGCAGACTACGATTTTGCTAAGCCTACTTACCGCCAGTACCTTACGATGTGAACTTGGGTGTCGCTAAGGGATTGACCTCGTCTCTTGTGGTCCTTTGCTTCAGACTGATGGCATGTCAGTCATACAAAGAAAAGCACCCAACCGGTGATGTTGGATGCTTCCTGTCAATTATACTAATTTTTATCTTAATTCAGGCTGAAGACCCATTTCGATTTCAGAGAAATCTGGTGCAAAGTCTCTGCGGGAGAGTACCAGTGCAGAGAAGGCGCCGTCCTACAGGGAGGGACTCATGAGACGGCCCCGTAAGAACTTTTTGGGTTCTGCTTCTAAATGGGCATCGTCTGTATAAGTCCTGGTATTGTGAAATGGCAAAAGTGAACCCATGTGCTCCGCGTCTGACCTGCGAAAAAAGCCACGTTTCAATTTCAGAAGATCGTCATTTTGAAAACGCATATTTTTGTGCTATTTAAAACATAAGTCGAACAGATAGTACCAACATAGACGGGGATGTTTCATTGTTTACGTGTTTGATGCTCCACATTATTTATCAGCTTACAATTCGTTAAGGAGAATTTTTTTGATAAACTTGGCGTATAGACTTTAGCTGTTGGCATATCAATAATCCAAGCCACATCGTGAATTGCTGCGTTTTCAATCAAATACAACAATTCTGAATATTCTTCCGAAATAACGCTGTAGCGATAGTGCGTATAATCGTTTATTGGATCCTTCGGATCTTCACTGTGCTGCTTGATTCTGTTTAGAAGGTTTTTGGCTTTGCCGATATAAATATGACCTTTATCCTTATTGAAGAGCATATAAACACCAGGCTTTCCATCCAGAGCATTATCCTTTTTTAGATTGGAACGATCCCTCCATTTGGACATTTGCCTCCGATCATAAAAGTCTCTTATTTTTTTATCTTTGTCTATGGCATATTGATTTAAACCAATTGCCTCCACTGAAAGTGTACTTATTGCATTTCTTGCATAGCAGAAATACGGATTATTCTGAGGTTGATACAGGATAAGATCTACAATACACACAGTGTAATTCTGGGTATCAAATTCAAACTTTATGGACTCTCCTTGCGGAATCGTTTTTTTCTCTGCATCATAGACCAATGTACTGATAAATAAATTCTTAAATATGTTTACCACATTCATTGGTACTCTACATCTGATATTCTGTTTTTTTCCCTTGTATCTTATCCCGTTATTACGGTCAACAGCAAAGGAAGAATCGCTATCCTCCAAATCATTAAGTTGTTCGTATACAGAGTGAGATTTCTTATATCGTTCACGAACCGATTCACTGATATGGAGTCGGTATTTTGCTAGGTATTGCTGCAGGTTTTTATAATCCCAATTTTTGCGTTGTTGGTAATCAACCGTAAAGTATTGGTATAAAAATAAAGTTGACAAGCCTCGTTCCTTCATATCATAGTTTACCGTAAATTTCATTTTATATAAAAGCTCCTTTTTCCATTTATCTTTTTTGATAGCAAAGCTTTCTTTTTCCGATGACTTCCACCATATCTTTCACTGCTGTAATGATAACACAGACTACTATGCCTGTCATTATACCGATAATACTTTTGGTTAAAGCTTTTTCTGCTCTAATACCTGATATGCAATACCCTTTTCCTTTAAATACTGATTCAGTGTCCTCAGAGCATCGAATCCTCCTGTAACACGGAAAGTTACTTCAAACTGTTTCTCAATCTTAACATCAGGCGCATTCTCGGCAGCAGCTACTTCCCGACCAGTCTCTCCCGCACAAGTTCCGCCAGGCGCAGCCATTGAAGGCGTTTCTCTTTTATCCAAGACGGCACTGACAGGCGTAGCAATGGAATCGAACAGTTCAGAGGGGATTGTAATCGCTTCCCCCATATCAGGTACATCAGTCTGGGCATTCCCGGTCTCTGCTGTTTCGGCAGCACTTTTTGACGCAGCCTCTTCTGCCGCAAGCCGTTCCCGCTCCTGCCGCTCCATTTCCAGTTGCTCCTGTTTCATCCGTTCCTGTTCTTCCTGCTCGCGCCGCAGCCGCTCCTGTTCGAGCCGTTCTTTTTCCTTCCTTTCCCGTTCCAGCCGCTCCTCTTCCAGCCGTTTCTCCTGCTGAAAGATATCCTCAGCACGTTTCTTGATCTTCCGGATAACTCCCAGGACATCATCTGTCCGCTCATATTCTTCCATGAACTCTTCATGGCTGAGCTTGACCTGGATCCTGGCATTCTCTGTTTCGACGGTTTCCTGGATCAGGGCGATATTTCGGTCATGTTCGTCCTGCTTCTGCCTCAGGGCTTCAGCCTGGGCTTGGACGTCTTCACGGATTGATTTCAGGGTTGTGTTTACATTCGTAAACTCCTTTTTGCTTACGAACATCGCACAGTATTCCGGGCGTAATCCGATCTGTTCAGCAGCCTCTTTAAATTTGCTTTTCGCAAAATCTCGCTTTTTCTGCCGCTCTTTTTCCGAATAAACTTCAAGAGCATCATTGAGCGGTTTTTCCGCTTCCTTCACCTGTTCGATCAGGTCTTTCACTTCCTTCTCAAAAGTGTTGATCGGCTTCTCCGCTTCCTTTTTCTGAGTTTTCCGGAATTCGTCGAGCCTGTTTCGGAAAGATGCGAGTTCCCGGCTGGCATTTTTGCAGCCTGCGAGGGAATCTTCCGTAACCACAAGCTTTCTGTAGTCCTCCAGCCTTGCGTCCAGATTGGATTTGATCTCCTGAAGGTTAAAGGACATGACTGCCGGCTGAATGTTGCTCTTAAGAGTTAATTTTTCCATAATTTTCTTCCTTTCCCAAAATATTTATTCTTCCATCTCATCATCTACGAGCTGTTCATTCAGATTGACCTGAAAATTGCTGACTCCGGAATCAATTTTTTTAAAACCATATTTTTCACAGATCTCATTGGGAACATTGTTCCAGAAATCGCCCCAGTTGAAGCAGTTGCAGGTATACCTGTAAAATGCCCTGCCTTCATCTGTCCGGATATACTCTTTCGATGCTTCTTTGACCGCCTGGATGATATCCACACCACGGTCCACCTCGAATGTCATTGTAAGGACAATGATTTCGGTACCGTCATAATCTGTAGCCGTTACGATCTGTATGTGTTTTTTCTGTTCTTCCATTCTCCATATCCTTTCTTTAAAATATTCCATCAAAGGTTACATTTGAAATATGAAGAAATTCGTTCCGGATAAAAAGGATTTGAAAGGTTTAAATAAATCCTCCTAATTTTTACTGGACTTGCTTTCCGGCTCATGGTATACCTGTATTGTGGCTTAGAAAACTAAAAATGAGGAATAGTGGGATGGATTTGAGTGTTTTTGACCGTGATGAGCTGGAATTATTGGAAGACCTGACAACAGGGACTAAAAATGGAAGGGTATCGTGGAAGCTGGACGAATATAACCCCATTAGCCTGTTCGATTCCGGAACAATGGATGATGAAAAACATGAGTATATGCTGATCCAGATGTTTACTTTTCTGGCTGAAATTGGGAAATTATCGTTTTGTGTTGAATTTTCCGAATCAATCAATGTGGAGACAGGGAAGGGAGATCTATTCCTTACCGTTTTTCAGGAAAGCCCAGATGGATATAAAGTAGTGAACGCCTCCCTCTCCGGTGATTTTTCGTACAACAAACTTTC
The DNA here is from genome assembly GCA_022845955.1 of Lachnospiraceae bacterium. Lineage (GTDB taxonomy): Bacteria > Bacillota > Clostridia > Lachnospirales > Lachnospiraceae > Eisenbergiella. The sequence continues at coordinate 3,387,221 of AP025576.1, read as the reverse complement.
TGCGGAAGATGTCCAGAAGGAATATTCCAACCATCCGGCTGCCATGCTTGCGGATGCTATTCTTGAAAAATTAAATGATGCTTCAAAAATCAGTAGAACCTATAAATGGGCTGCATTTACAAATCAGGACATACCGGATAAAATACTGGAACTTCCACTAAGCAGGCTTGGGAAAGTGATATTTGACCAGCAGGATGCAATGAGCTTCCATAGATGTGTACTGGATCTTCAATCAAGGAAAAAATACATCATATAAAAAGAGGGCTGCCAGCTAACAGCTATGCAGCTCCTCAATTCCTTTCTGTACTTTTAGAAATGGTCTATAAATTCAATCCAAATACAATACATACTTTTTGACAATTTGTATCCAAAGAAAGCATATAAGGAATAGTTTCACTGATTGCTCTGCACGCCCTAGGGCGGCAGGTTCCCAAGTACATCCTCCGCACAACATATGAGTTAGGTTATAGGAGGTTTTCCCTGTTATTTTTCATGGGCTTCGGGCTCCGCCCGTAGACGGCATGCCCTTCCATGCGGGGCGCAGCTACACCTTGACAACAGGTTAACGGGTTACATTTTATGTCAAGCGGGCTTTTGGCCCACATTGGCTGCAAGGAAATCTTTAAGGCCGAAGTTCCCGGTCGGGTCGCCATTCGCCATGGCGTCAAAAATGGCTTTTTCCTGCATTTCCAGGAACTGGGGGAACCTCTGGATGCACTTATCCCTGTCGGGATGGTCCATGCCGTCGGAGTTCCACAGCAGGAACCCGCTGTAGGCGTCCCGCTGGACAAGGTGCCCGCCGACTTCCTTCACGCGGTCAGACAGGCTGTACTTTGTATAATCATCGGCGGCGTGGTCATACTGGCTTGCCCGGTAAACCGATGCATTAACGTCGTATATCAGGCCGCCGTAGCGTAATTCCTTTGATTCAAGCTGTTTAATGAAGGCCGCAGGGGACCTCCGGCCTATGCTGGAACCGAAACGTTTCCGTCTCTTATACTTATGGACTGTTTTGAAGATGCCGTCCTTTTTCTTTACTTCAGAGGCTTTCTCCTGCATCGCCAGGTTCTTTGCCCTTTTGGCAAGGGCGGCATATTCCATGGGCTCCTTGACGACCAGGCTGTAGGTTTCCACGATCCTGTTGGTCAGGTAGCCGTGGCTGTTTTTAATGAAAGAAGCCTTCTTCCGGTAGGCGGCCTTGAGTTCCATGAGGGCACGGTCCATCCCTTTCGTGTGCTTCCAGTGTTTCTTAAAGGTTTTAGTGTCCTTTTTTATGGTGCCGTCCGAGTTGTAGTTCTGCGGGTTTGCAAGCCGTCTGCGCCGCTCATATCTGGTAGCTGCGTCACGGACCATCCGCTCGTACTTTTCAACTCCTTCAGCAAGGATGTAAAAATCAACCCCGAAATCGCCTGTAAGGGTCATCGTGCTTACGCCGGGGTCAAGCCCGCCGGAGCCGGTGCCGATTGTAATCTTCTCCGGGGCACGGCCCTTCATGATGATCTGGAGGAAATAGCGGTACCCGCCGTGGAAGGCCTCCCTTACGATACGGCAATATTTGATCCGACCGCGCATGGCTTCCTGCAGGTAGGTGTCCGCAGCCCTTATGGGCTTAAGGCGGAGTTTCATTTTGGCAAAGCCGACGGTATCCGTCAGGGGCTTATAGATAATCCCGCTGCCGGCAGCCTTATCTTCCATGCTGTTCGTCGTGCCGTATTTGCGGAAATGGATCTCCGTACCTGAAAAGACTGACTTGTTGACAGACTTGTACAGGGCCGTGCCCAGCTTCTGGACAATGTTGATGCCCAGCCCGGTCGGGTACGAAACCTGCTTCCCGGCACCCATATACGCATGGATGTCATATTCCCTGAGGCCGTAAGCTTCCATGCACACGCTGATTTCGTCTGAATATGCCTTCTTTGCAGGGCTGTCATCGGGGAGCTTTTTCCATTCCCCCAGGCAGTGGGCAAACCACACGTCCTGCCGGAGCGCTTCGACGATGGGCTTATAGTGGCGCACGGCATTATTGTACATCCTGTTGCCAAGATCCATTTTCCGGTTGATCACTTCAGCCTGCCAGGGCTCCACATAAATACGGCGTGTCACGACATATGAGGGTGTGGAAGATTTTGCCATAGGGGGATGTCCTTTCGTAGGCTATTTGTTTTTCTGGTTCTCTATATACTGCTGGACGACTGCCAGGGATACGCTCCCTACGGAGGAAATGAAAGAACTCCTTGTCCACAGGGTAGGGAGCTTGCTTTTCAGTTCCGGGAACCGGTCTCGCATCCTGCGGGAGGAGATGCCCTTCAGTTTCCTGACGCAGTTCATGACACCGAACCTGGGGCTGCAGTCAATGATCAGGTGTACATGGTCGGGCATGACTTCCATGTCCGGGATGGAAAATCCGTATTCGTCAGCTATTTCGAGGAATAGCTCCTTCAGGGCCTGGTCGATTGGCGGCATCAGCACCTTCCTCCTGTATTTGGGACAGAAGATTACATGGTACTGGCAGCTGTATGTCAGATGTTCCGATGTACGGTATTTTTTCTCAGCAGAAGAGTAATCCATAATCTAATACCTATTAAATCAAATATTTTTCATACAATTAATTACTATCAGAAACATATGTTCTAATTGCAGAAAAATTCTTATGATTTTCTTAATATTGGGTATGTGCCAATTCCTCCCCACGGTTGAAACCGGGGGCTTCCTTGGCTTGCTTTGTGTGAAGAATTCACGCGCAATTTCGGAATACTTACATTTTTGGTATGAATAATAAAGGAAGGCAGCGATTATTTCCGCTATAATAAGTAATGGATACAATATTTTCTTTCTCATCATTTTCTCCTCATATACTAAGCCTGTTTGCACCGATATGAATAACATTTTTAAGCACAGGTACAGAGGCTTTTTATTTCGCATCCGACGACGGCTCAAGCTCAGCCAGAGTCAGTATCCAGACAGGAAATGCGCCCTTTCCTGGTCCATCGACAAAGCCATAAACTCCATCCATGGTATCCCGGCACATATCCTGTGACGGGCGTACAAAATACCGGACATATCCGCTTCCAACATCCTCCAGCCTGGCTTTCAGCCTTTTATATTCATAATCACGGTTAAAAATCTCTACCGTCTGCTCTTTCGTATATTTTTTGGCGTTTACGACTAACTGGTCGAAATCGCCAGCACAGAAACCAAATTCCTCCACATCAAATCTGCTCATTTTCCCTCCCTTTCTGCATACCGCATCCTGGTATCAACTTTACCTGCGGCTTTTCCTGGCTGTCCATTTCCCTTCCGGATCCTGTTTTGAACCACTGCTTCCAGGTAGGGCCTGATGGACGTCATGATGATTGCATTGATCTTCTTCTGCTGTAGCTGCGTGATTGAAGTTTTATCCCGCTTATTGAACATTTTCAGTAGAAAATCGTAATCGTTTTCCCCGTCATAGTGGTTGAACCGGCTGGGCTGGAAGACATCTTCTTCGTACAGGTAAGCCAGAAGCTTCCTGGAAAAGAAATCCGGTGACAATGTAATGAATTCCCCGTTCTCAATCGCATGGTACAGTTGGAACAGCTTCTCCAGGACACCAGTCTCCTCACTTAGGTCGGATCTTCCAAATTTCTTGATGCAGGAGCTTCCGATTGGGGAAAGGGTATTTTCGTTTTTGCTGTTTTGGATTGTGAACAGATACCTCAGATTCTCTTTCCCGCATACGCAGGTCGCAGAACAGTCCTCATCCTCCTCCACGCCGTCAATCTCCCACTCCTTGACGGCGCTGTCCCATTCGCTGCCTTCCGACAGGTCGATCACTTTTTTCAGAAGCTTGTACCGATATGTACTATTACTCATACACTCTCATCCTTCTTAACACGTAGTCAATAGTTACATAGGAAATATGTGAGAAAGAGTATCCAGGAAAATCTGGGTGCAAAGCGCATATATATCCATTGAAAGCGGGATGAGTGGCTTTGAGGAGCTGTGGCTGAGAGGTTAACAAAAAAGCGGGCAGAGAAAATATCCCTGTCCGCCTTTACAGACTCAGACTGCCAGTGTAATAGCAAACATTAGTGCCCAAAAAAGGATAAACACCACCCCGACAAAAATAAAGATGATCGCAGCCAGACGATATTGGCTATGTTTTCCGATATATGCTTCTTCCGGATATTGAGGGTTATAACGGACTTCGACCTCATCTCCAGGGACATACTTCGGAGGATTTGATACTACTTTAAGCGGAAACTGATGGATCTCTCCATTTTGGTCTGTAAACTCAATAATGGGTTGGGCGTAAGAACTCCTTACCTCTCCTCTATGTCGGGACGGAGGACGGTATTTGTTCATGGCAACGACTCTTCCCTTTGCTGTCCCGGTACATCTCCTTTCGTGTTTTCTCGCTGTGTGCAAAATGATCGCTCCGATGGTGATTGCTGTTATTGCCATAAGAACGAAAATTAATACAAAAAAGATCATTTCTTCTTTCTCCTCTTCTCCCTGAAGCCCCTGGATAATTGACAATGGTTTCCCCATTGACATTATATGACCAAACTGGTGTTTTTCCATCTGAAGCATATCCAACCATAGTGACGGTGGTTTCGTACGTGTAATAACTGCTTTCGCGCATGTCTGCTGCAGCAAGGACCACGCCAACTGTTACGCAGAAAATGAACAGGGTAAGGATCACCCTGTCCACGCCGTATAGTTTGAAGCCCATATCAGTACATCCTCTCTCAACCGTACCCAGTCACCAGTCAACCGCAATGTCGATCTGGGTAGGGTTGGCATATATAAAGTCACCGGTATCAGCCACAATGCATGTCCCAAGGCTGCTTTCCACAAGACTTCCCCTTGTCCGTAAAGCCAGGTCAGCTGCACACATGATATACGGCCCAAGCATCTTGCAGCCGTCTTCGCGTACCCAGTAAGGATATTCCTCTTCGGAGAATCCCTGGCGCCGCATGATCTTTACCACGCCACTCATATTCAGGTTGTAGTAGGTCTCTTTCCCGCTGGGGCCCATAACTGTGCCATTTTGCCTGTTCAGGACACCGGGTTTTATATTTTCCACTCTCGGTTTCTGTTGTACGGGAGCTTCTTCCTCTTCATCCTTCTCAGTCAGTTTCCCTGCCAGGTCTTTTGCCTTTTCTCTCAGCCTATCTGCTTCTTCCAGGATGAAATCCTCTCTGTCTGCAATGATGATCCCTTCATTGTCAGGCTCACCAAGATAAGGTTCCGCATCCAGGACGATCCGAGCAGGAGTAACATCATCTTCCTTTACCCAGCCATATTCCATATCGCCATTGCTGTCTGCTCGAAATTCGATGTAATACCATCCATCCTTTTCCTTATCAGTGCAGACTGCTTCTGTTGCTCCCTCAAGGCGTTCCGCAATGATGGCTGAGCTGGTGCTGGCTTCGGAGTAGATATTGATATCTGTATCCGCCGATACACCGATTTTAGAAGTTACCTCTTCCATCGTCTCTGTGCTGGAATCCAGGACGGAAGCTCTGATGTATCCGGTATATCCGCCAGAAAACACCCTCAGATAGTTTCCCTCCTCATCCAGTACACGACAGATGGCTCCCTCATCGAGGAAAGCAATCTTTTCTGAGCTGCTGTCTGCGTCTTCATACATATAGCAGCTGGAAAAGGCACTTCCATAATAGAAGCCGGCTTCAATAGCCTGGGCTTTGATGTTCGGCATGACCAGTGACGGCAAAATTACGGCAGCGGCTGCCAGACGGCACAGTCTGCCCTTTGCGACCCTCATCTGCTCCCCCTCCAGACAGCCCACAAAATATCATTCTCCAGGAGTACAGCCGCTTTGATGAGTGTTTCGTGGGAAATATCATCCAAATAGACATCCTTCAGTGACCCAAGGCACTCTTCCACGATTTCCACTGTGGTTTCCGCATTCCTGCGCTGGACGCTGATTGGGGTGGCTGAGGTCACATTATAATCGCCGCATACCAGCTCCCTGATAAATTCGAGGCTGCATTTTTCATCTTCCAGCTTGGAAACACAGGCTATGACTGCCCGGTTAAGGGCACGTTCCGCATCCTGCACTGACTTGAGCATACGATAGCCGGCAGCCTCTTCGGAATCAATCGGGAGCTTCCTGTTCTTCCCGTCCTTCCACGTCCTGGGAATCCCCAGCCCATCGCATGCGATTTCTGTAACAGTCAGGTTTTCTTTGGCGAGTTTTGCCACCCTGCGTTTTACCTTTTCAGCTTTTTTTATATCTGCCCTTCCCTTCAGGAACAGAGCAACGGATGCCGCGGCCAGTATCCCAGTTGCAGCCCATAACTTTCTGTTAATCTTTTTTTCAGTCTCCATGCATCGCTGCAGGGCATTAAAATCCCTGCATCCTCCTTTCCGATATTCGTTTCCTGCCGGAAATATGCACGAAAGGAAAATTGCAGGAATCGAATTTCAGGTCTGTTTTAAAATTGGTCCATTTGGGAAAAAGGGGTGTTGATGTTGAATTTGAATGATATAAAAAATATAAAGATTCTGTTTTTTCCTGACAAGAGATGTAAAAAGTGGTAGTATAAATATAGAGACATTAATTCATCTCTACCGCCTTCACGGCGGATGGTTAGTTTTTCCTTTCTTTTGCACCGGCGGACGTTAAACAATACGTCCGCCTTTTGTAAAGCTCCTCTTACCTCCTTTCAAAAACAGTGATTTTGTGTTACCCTATATATATTAAAGGTTGCCGCCGGCTTCAACTGTTTGGGGCCTGGCGGTTCCCTTTTGCTCTTTTTTACTCAATATAACTCCCAGTCGGGAATCCTATTGGATTCTTTATTAAGGGGCTATCGGCTTCGTTGCGCCTTTGGCTGAACGGGAAGGGTATGCGGGCGAAAGGACTCCTCTCTTATTTTTGTAGCAGGAGGTTATTTCAAAACAGGGAAAACGTTTTCCTTGCTGAACGCTGATGTCTCCGAGTAACGGCTGAGCTGGCATGGACTCAGTTGGCAGTCCCAACAGTGCCCTGAAAAAGGGGTTTGCATACAGGCACCCTATCCAACCCCAGCCAAAACAAGCCGCACAGCCCATACAGCACATCAGGTATGTACTCACTGGGCGTTCTGTCAACCCGCATTTCTGCACCGCAGCCCATCTTCCAGATAATCATAAATGGTCTTCGCAATACCATAGGAAGGTCCAGGGCATTCAGCATCATTCCCGCTCCCGCCAGTTCTATTCGTTTTTTTCATTTCATTGCTCTTAGTTTATTCATCCTTACTCAATTTCTCTTCACAGTATCTCATTCTTATGTGACAAAAGTTTCCGCCATAATATTAATTCCTTTCCCGGGCGGCTGGGCTGAGTATGGCTTGGCGTTCAGGACAGAGTTACTCCGACGCAATCATCATTCTTCATGATTTATATGACTCGATGTTCTGTCCTGAGTATTTTCTGAAGCCCTTCGCTCAGATGGCAGGATTCCAGTTTCTTTATTAACCCTGCATTTTATCGACTGATGGGAGCTGGGCTGATGTGAATTAAATGAGAAAGTCTTTTAATCCCCCATCTGAGATGGGGGAACGGGCAAAGCCGTAGCATTGCCCAAAGTACCAGAAATAAAATGCTCCTATGCTATAATGATATTGGTTTCGCAGGCCATATCAAAAGCATAGGAGGTATCCATATGGATAATCAGAGTATAACACATACACGTTGGAATTGCACCTATCACATTGTTTTTATTCCCAAGTGCAGGAGAAAAATAATGTATGGGGAGTTAAAAAGAGATATCGTAGAAATTATAAAAAAACTGTGTGAGATGAAACAGGTTGCACTGATAGATGGTAAGGTATGTAGGGATCACATACATATGTATGTGGCAATTCCGCCGAAAATGAGTGTATCAGAATTCATGTCATATCTGAAAGGAAAGAGTACACTGATGCTTTTCGACAGACATCCAGAATATCGAAGCAAATGGGGAGACAGGCATTTCTGGGCAAGAGGTTATTATGTTTCGACGGTAGGCAATGTGAACGAAGAGACAATACTAAAGTACATTCAAGAACAGGAAGAAAATGACAAGTTAGAGGACGGAAGAAAGTAGAGATGCCTTCTTTAGAAGGCAACCAGTAAAAAAGGTCTGCGAAATCCCGCCTCTGGCGGAACCCGGGAACTACCCCGGAGGGGTTAAAATCAAACCCCCATTTGAAATGGGGGTTAGTGACTTTTGATTGTGGCTTTCTCCAACCTTTTCAGCAAGCTCGGCATCGCTCCGTAAATGTGTCCCCACTGGGGACGAATTTTCTTTCGGGGGTCTGCCTGCCTGACGCTTCATCGCTTCAAGCCGCATTTTGTAGGCAAAGGCTTTCTCACTCGGCAGGATCGTGGAGCGTTGCAGGTTGCTCTCTACCATAATGATGATTGCTTCATCACGGGTCAGCTCCTTGACCTCGCATTTCAAGGTTTCCAGTCCCGCAAGCTCACACGCCTTTTTGCGCCTGTGTCCGCTGATCAGCTCATACCGCCCGTCCTCCTTGAGCCGGACAGTCGCCGGGGTCATCACGCCATTGCGTTTGATACTCTCAACAAGCTGCTCCATATCCTCATCCATTAAGACCTTAAACGGATGGTCTGGGAACTCGTCAATCTCCGATATGGGGATTTCCCGTATCTTGCTTAAGGCAGCCTCCTCACGACTTTCTTTTGTTTCAAAGAGTTCATCGTAAGCGGTCAGCTCGATTTTGTTTCCTCTGCTTCTCGCCAATCTCTACCACCTCCTTTGCGAATTGCTCATAGGCAGCGGCAACCTTGCCGCCTTTGTCATAGGCAAAAATACTCTTGCCCTCTGCGGTGGCTTCCACAGCACGGACGGAGTGGGGGATCTGGGTATCAAACACCCTGATTTTCTGTCCGTATGCGCTTTTGACGGATGAGATGATGTCTTTGGATATATTTGTCCGTGGCATGACCATTGTCATCAGGATACCGTCAATACGCAGTCTGGGGTTTATCTGCCGCCTGACCTTTGACACCGTGCGAAGCAACAGCTCCAGACCTTTTGCAGAAAGATAGTGTGGCTGCGTCGGGATAACCACGCTGTCAGCCGCCGCCAGAGAATTGATGGTTATCATTCCCAAGCTCGGCATACAGTCGATCAGCACAAAGTCGTAATCCCTTTTGACCTCATTCACATAGGTTTTCAGGACACTCTCACGACTCAGGGCATTAATCAGCCTTACTTCCAGACCAGACAGCTCAATGTTGGATGGGATAAGGTCAATGCCTTCCTTGTGATGGATAATCCCCTGCGAGACATCCACCGTCTTGTCGTCGATGATGTCCTGCATCACGGTAGATAGGGTAAAGGGCAGGTCGTCAGGACGGTTATATCCCAACGCCATCGTAAGGTTTGCCTGCGCATCGGCGTCGATGAGCAGCACCTTTTTTCCCTGCTGTGCCAGTCCCACGCCCAGATTGACCGCTGTGGTGGTCTTGCCGACACCGCCTTTCTGGTTTGTCAGAGCAATCACTTTGCAGTTTGACATAGATGCGTCCTCCTTTCGCATAAATTTAGCCACTTTGTCAGGGTGGCTATGTAAAGTCCCGCAGAACGCAAAAAAGCCGACTGGCTTTGATACCAATCGGCTATGTAAAATCTTCAATATTCAGTTGTTGACCTTTGCTGCAAGCAGCTCCCGTATATCATCTATATCCCACTTATCAGGAAACAGTACCGCCATTATGCGGAAAGCGTCATACAGACCTGCGGTATATGCGTGGGTAGCATACTCAATATCTTGTTTATCCCGGCATTCAAGCAAACGGTTACAGACTTTCCGCTGTTCCTCTGTCAAATCCAACTGGAGATAGTGCATTTCCGCAATCCCCTCATTATCAGAGTCCTCCTGATAGGTTGCGTCTGCTTCCAACAGCGGAGTGATTGTCTTTTCCCTCAGTGTTTCCACAGCTACCTTGAACAGTTCTTTAAATTCTATGCCATCCATCATACCCTCCCGCAATCGTGTTGTACTTTAATTTTTTTCAGCGGTGCGCCCGTAACCTTAAAAATCAGTTCGTCAACACAGTCCGCATATCTGCCTTGCGCAAGGAGCTGATTTTTCAGTTCCACAAGGCTATGTAGCAGGATTGTCCTTTCGTGGCTATCCAGATAAATGTGGAATTTCTGTTCTCTCATACGAGCCACCTCCGTTTCTTTGCTTTCATTATATGTGGAAATGGAGAGCAGCTCAAATGTGCAATTTAGTTTTGACCTGCATCTCTCAACTTACGGATTTGCTCATTGAATTTCTGGTGCTTAAAGGACTTGACCGTAATCCCTATAAAATATCTGCTCACAAGAAAGTCTAACAAATATTCTTTCGGAATTTGATACCTCTGTCTTATGAAAAAGCTCTGAAGCTGCCTTTTACTGCACCATTTACTTACAGAATTTTTGTTATATCCCGTAAACTGAGCTACTTGTTCCACAGTCATCACATCGGGATATTCTGTTTCTCTAATAACCTTTCATAAAACTGACGCATACGGGTCAAGTCATTTTTAGTGAACACTTCGTCAAAAGCAGGAGCCTTCTTACAGCCATTTCCTTTGTAGTAACCATCAGGAGCCTTAAAAAGTTCCGGGTAATCATCTCTGTCTCTGAGATACTGGATAACATCAGTCGTCTTAATTTTAAAGCGTCGTGTCTTTTTTCCGCTGTCTATGTTCGGTACAAGACCGCTTTCTAATAAGAAAAGGCAGGTCTTTTTACTAATATGGCAGATGCGGTACATCTGGTCTTTGGTTATGTACTCAGGGTATTGTTCCAATATTTCCTTGCAGTACTTGTCTGTAATCATTATCAACACCTCTTTGCAGTAATATTGGTCAACAGCAGAAAAAGGTGCGATAGTTCTCTCTAAATGTTTTTCTGATACCCTGCAAATGCAGGTGTGAAAAGGGCTTGAGTTCTCTCCTGAGTTCTCTCCGTTCTCTCCAAGTTCTCTCTTTTTTGCCGATTTTGAGACTTTTTTTGATCGTTGTCTGTGGGTTCGAGTTTTCCTTGCAGTTACAAGGGTTCTAAGCTGCAATCCCTTGAATTTACTGCATTTTTCATAGTTTTCAACTTCCTGCATAGTGCTTCAAAATCGGTGTTTGTCCACTAAAGTGTGTTCGGAGTAAAACACTCGAAATGTTGTACTGGCTGTAAAATACAAAATCGCTTCTGATGCATTCTCTACAATCAAATGTTCCCCGATAACCGATACATTTCCATCTTTGCTTTCTGCCTGCAGCATCGCACAAAATCCTATCCCGGGATTACCATTGCATCCATCGATAGCAATTCTTTTATTATCTTCCGACCACACATGATCCAAATTTTTTCTTCGATCCAATAAAACATGAAAATTCAGCTTTCCTGAACAGGATGATGTCAGGCGCATTACCATCACACGTGCCGGATAAGAAATAAAAATTTCTCTTTGATAAGTACATGTCTCTCCAGCTGCCGACGCAGAATATTCTACTTTTGTTTCTGCCAGATCCAAATCCAAATATCTTCTATAATCCTTCACCGTGTGTTCTTTATTCCAAAAATGCAGGTAGATATCTCCCAATGTCTGGTAGGCTCTTTGAGAGCGAGGTGTTCCTGCCATCGCAAACTGTGCAAGTCTTTCCGCTTCCACATGTCTTCCTTCTTTTAATAAATCCTTCACTTGCGATAAATACTTTTTACAGTCCGGATTTTCCCTCTCAATTGCTCCTCCTGACCAAAGAGAATCTTCATTGACCTGAATATGTTCTGTATCAATGGTTCCATATACCATAGCTCCTAAAAAACCATTTCCCAACGGCAATGCCTCTTCCCATTTTTCCGCTGGTTTATCATACCACAGTTTCATATTTTACCTCTTTCTTCGTATTTCTTTTACCTTTTCATTCCATAATGCAAGGAACTATTTTTATACGTATCACCACAGGTTATTTTGCACTAAAGATAAAGACCAAACGATACTCAGTTGGATGGTACATGAATTTTTCTCGGAATATCTATCCTTTCATTTCCCTGCTCAAACAATTTTTTTTGTTTTTCCTGCCAAATCAAAGTTCGTATCGTATATTCTCCCTGTTCATAACCATAACCGTCACCATCATCTTCATAAAGATGAAATTGGGCATCTGCTCCAGGATAAACATGAAACTCTACCCTGGCATTTTTTAATTCTTCTGTGCTTTGCAGAGGTTCTGTCATAGGCAAAATACTACCTGCTTTGATAAACAGCGGAATATGATCAATCGGAGCTTCCGCAACGATAGTCTGTCCGCCCTCATAGAGACGATCCGTATAAAAATCATACCAGTCACATCCCTTGGGCAGGTATACCTTACGTATTTTTTCCTCTACCTTTAATTCCCGGGAATGAACCCCATAATACATGGGCTTTGTAACCGGACAAACCAAAATACTCTCACCCAGCATATATTCATCTTTAACATCCATCGCACATGCATCATCGGCAAAATCAAACGCCAGCATTCTCATCATAGTACGATCTTCTTTCCACACCTTTCCCGCCCAGGAATAGATATACGGAATCAAACGGTAACGCAATTGATTCGCTGCCTTTAACGCCTCGTAAAACATGTCTCCGTCCTCACCAAAGTTCCACATTTCCCTCCTGATATCGGTACCATGGCTGCGAAATACCGGTAAAAATGCTCCATATTGGAACCAGCGAACAAAAAGTTCCCGATATCCCAGATCTGTTTCTCCCTCGTCATAATCTCCATTCCAAAACCACTGTGTTCCCTTTTTAACAAAAAAGGCTCCAATATCCAGCGTCCAATACGGAAAACCGGAGGCACAGAAATTCAGACCTGCCACAATCTGTTTGCGCAGAGTATCCCAGGAGGCGCTGATATCCCCGGACCATAAAATCACACCATATTTCTGCCCTCCCAGATAAGTATTTCGAGTCAGATTGGTTACTCTTTTTTTACTTGCACATCCTCGCTGACCTTCATAGATCGTCTGTGCATGAACCAATCCATACCCATTCATAACCTCTTGAGGTAAATATTGGGATGCTGCCGATACAAAGTCCCGATACATGACCGATGGCTCCGGTTTCATAGTTTTCCCCCATTCCGGGCAGAAGGGTTCACTGGAATCACACCACCATGCATCGGTTCCATAATCAAAAATACCTTCTTTCGCTTGTTTCCAGTACAATTTTCTGGCATCTGCTGAGAAAGCATCATAAATCTCACTGGCCGGAAGCAGATACTTTTTTTCCAGAAATTCCCTGTAATTTTCTGTATCCTTTCTCATATTGGGCCATACAGAAATCATAAAATGTACATTCATTGCATGAAGGCGGTCTGTCATTTCTTTAGGTGAGGGAAAACGCTGCGGATCAAAGCTTTTTTGTCCCCACTGCTCACCAGTCCAGGAACACCAATCCAATACGATTGCATCCAGCCCGATTTTTCTATTCCTGTATTCTCTGGCAATCTCCAAAATTTCTTCCTGTGTCTCATAACGTTCCTGTGACTGGATGAATCCAAACGCCCATCTTGGAAGCAAAGCTGCCTTTCCCGTCAATATACGGTATCCTTTTACCAGATCATCCATCCGCTTTCCGCAAATCATATAAAAATCCATTTGTCTATCTGCTTCTGTGTAAAAATATGAGCCATACTGGGTATCACTGAACACAGCAGGACTTCCTGTAGCAAACAACAATGCGTATCCGTTACTGGATAATAAAAACGGAATGGAAATTTTCAGATTTGCCTGATGGAGATATTGGGTTGATCCCCGCAGATTCAACAGCCCCTCTTCCGCCTGTCCCAATCCATAAAGCCTTTCCTGTTCACAAAACTCCAGAGACAGCCTGGTATGGTATAGCTTCTTATCAAATTCTCTTGAAGCCTCCTTCACCATCTGTTTGATACCATCCGGTGTAACAATTTCTTCCACCTTGGTATGCTCATCCACCACTGTTTTATAACTGTCAAACGCTTCCAGAACCTTACTCTCATTGGCAGTTTCACGTAAAAGCAGATTCCCGGTTTCGTCCCGATAACAGAAACTTCCGGTTTCTCTGTCTATTTCAATAGTCAGTTTTGGCATCCTGACTCGAATCATTTTTTCATCCGTTTGATAACCCCAATCTGAAAAAGAACCGGCATAACAAATCCCGATACTGGTTTCTTCCTGTGGCTGTTTTCCGTCTATAGTACAACTGATCCGAACGATTTCTTCTGTCTGGGGTTTTAAAGAGATACTTCCCCATTCCGATTGTAAATACAATGCATCCTGTCTGCGTTCAATTTTCGTGATTTTTCTTGATTTTCTCTGCTCCACATGCAACATATATCGTTCCTCCTGTTATACAGCTTTCTTTGCAGGTTCTAACCGATAGCTGTGATTTTTTTTCACAGAAAATGAGAAGCCATACTCTGTAGATTTTGTCTGCACGATTTCATGATTATCCCATACTTCCAACCGCTCTCCGACTATTTCCACCTGTCCGTCTTGTGCTGCCGTCACAAATGCCCCTATCAGACTGTGATTTTCCCATTTCATATCCACAACATAGCCGCCACGGGCACAAAGCCCTTTGACATACCCCTGCTTCCATTCTGACGGTAATGCCGGAAGAAAATGTAACATACCCGTATGGCTTTGCAGCAATGCTTCTGCCATTCCGGCAGTAGCCCCCATATTTCCGTCAATCTGGAATACCATACCGCAATTGAAAAAATTTCGATTGCTGGAATAAGAAAGCATTTGACGAATTCTCTCTCCCACCTGTCCGGCATCCAATAATCTGGCATATTGACAGATGAACCACGCCAATGGCCATCCCCTTTTCTTTCCGGAATCATGCTCCGTTCGAATTTCCAATGACCGCCGCACGGCATTCCACAAATCCGGCGTATCTTTCCAATTTATTTCACTCCCTGGATACGCTCCCCACAAATGGGAAATATGTGCCATACCAGGCGTCAGTTCTGCCACTTCCTCTCTCCATTCCAATAGCTGACCGTTCGAACCAACACGATTTTCCGGGAGCCGTTTTCTGGTTTCCTCAAACTGTTTTATCATCGGATCATCCTGTTGTCCCAAAATATTGGCACTCTGAATACATGCCGTAAACAGCGCCCGTAAAATCTGATTATCCATTGTCGGTCCTGCACAGATTGGAGTGTCAAATCCATCCGGACAAATATAACGGTTTTCCGGAGAAAGGGATGGACACGTCACCAGCTCATCTCCATCTTCAATTAAGAAATCCAGGAAAAACAGAGCAAAATCCTTTAAAACCGGATACCATTCCGCTAAAAAATCACGATCCAGAGTAAATAGATAGTGCTCCCAGATATGCAGCGCCATCCATGCCCCTCCTGTGGGCCAGGCAGTTGCAGCCATATAACAATCCTGTGGCGCACAATCTCCATAATAATCGGTATTATGATGACACACCGCTCCCCGGCATCCATACATAATTCTGGCAGTATCTTTCCCCCGCTCATGCATACGGGAAAGAAGATTCATCAGGGATGTATGCTGCAGCGATAAATTGGTAACTTCTGCTGGCCAGTAATTCATCTGTGTGTTAATATTAATGGTATACTTGCTATCCCAGAAAGGTAAAAATTCCTGATTCCAAATTCCCTGAAGGTTCATCGCAGCCGAATTCTCTCTTCCACCTGATAAAAGTAAATAACGGCCGAAAGTAAAATACAATGCGGCAAGAGCAGGATCTTCCTTTCCCTGTTTATATTCCTCAATACGTTTTTCCAAAGATAAATTCGGCTCTTCTCCCAAATCCAATGTACACTGCCGCATATGTGTTTCAAAATCCCGGCAGTGCTCCTGATATAGCATTTCATATCCCTTCTTTTCAGCCTCTTGCAACAAATGTAAAACAGCCGACTGGGGATCTTTCTCTCGGTTGGATGTGGCACCCGCAAGAAAAATTGTCACTTCTGTGGCGTTTTGAACTACCAATTGACTATAGGGATTTAAGATCTGTCCATCAGAAACCACACGAACCGCACTGGCAAATTCCACTGTAGAAGCATGTCCCACTGTCAGCAACGTACGATCATCCCATGTATGGTTCTGATCCAGTAGCATACCTGCCCATCCGCCGCCACGCTTATATTTTCCCGGACGCCTTGCATCCAGCTCTTTATCATCATAGATCTTGCATCGATCCATTTGCAAATCCAAACGAATCGCGCCTTCCTGATTTGCTGTCAGGCGAATACAAAGAATCTGGGCCGGATAGCTGATAAACATTTCCCTTTTATATGTAACGCCTTTCTGTTTATGAGTGATCGTATACACTCCTGTCATTAAGTCCAAAGATGCCTTATATGCTTCCGCTCCATCACTATTGGGAATCCAGCTCTGAATAAATGGCGTATGCTGGTTTAATGCAATATCCAATTCTCCCAATGGTTCATAATGACGCATCGTGTTGGGAGCCCCTACCATATATTGAGCAATCAAATCCTCTGCGTCCCGCATATTTCCTTCTAAAATTTTTTGTTGAATCTTGGGTAAGGCATCTTTGGTTGCACGATTGTTGCGGTCAATAAACTCCCCATACCACAGACTATCTTCATTTACCTGTATTCGCTCTATCCCGGTATGTCCGTATACCATGGCTCCCAAACGTCCATTCCCCAAAGGAATCGCATCATTCCAAACGTCTGCCGGAGTATCGTACTCCATTTTCCATTCCCGTTTCATCTGCTCCCCTTCTTTCAAAATATAAAATTATATAGATAATCAGGGTCTCTTCCTATGGAAATATTGTTATAAAATACACCACAATCCGAAACCCTGAGCCATATCCTATCGGTATAACCGTCGGTTACTCATATAATTCTTTGACAAACGCATCTTTCACGGCGTAAAGCTGCTGTGCCAGCTTGTCTTTTAATGATTCACAAATCTGTCTGTACTCCTGTTGATCCGCCAGATTGTGCATTTCATAGGGATCCTGCTCCAAATCAAATAATACTTCTTTTTTGTCATAGGAATAATAAATATACTTATACTGTTTCGTAACCAACGAACGATAACGATCTTTCACCGGATCTGACGCAAAAAAAGTACGTTCTCCCTGAATCAATACCTCATTTCTCGCAGTGCCTTGCTTTCCTGTCATTTGATAAGATAAATCCATTCCGGAACAATAACTCGGAACCGGCACATCCAGTAATCCACACATAGTAGGCACAATATCAATACCCGAGAATAACTCTGTCTTTATCTGTCCCCCGCGAATACCTTCCGGCCAATGAATCAGCATAGGGATATTGCTGGATTCTTCTTCGGCACGGCTTTTCCCATATCGGCCATGGCTGCCCCAGAAATCTCCGTGATCCGAAAAATAGAAGATAATTGTATGATCCAATTCTCCCTTTTGCCTGAGATACTCATAAATTCTTCCTATGTTATCATCCAGATTTTTTATGGCAGCATAATAGGCTTTATGCATAATTTTAATCCGTTCCCGTTCTTTCTCGTCACCGCTTACATTTGGCCTTAATGTGATCTCCCGATCTTTATAAAGATCCAAATATTCCTTGGGCGCATATGCACTGCAGTATTCCTCTAAATTCTGATTTCCAACCGCCGGCGGATGAGGAGCTTCATAGGAAATAATCTGAAACCACGGTTTTTCCTGCTCTATATTCTTTTGTATTCCTTCAATGGCCAGATCCGTCAATTCATCGGTCTGATATTTTTTCATGACACGATATGCCTGAGGATTGTCATCCGTATCTTTAAAATAATGGGTATCAAAGAAACGGTTGGAATTTTCCCATCCCACGAATTCATCAAATCCTCTGCAAAAATACTTGGACACGAAATGACTTGGCGCTGCCCCTCCACATAAATGCCATTTTCCATAATAAGAAGTGCGATAACCATATTCCTGCATGGTTTCTGATATCAGTGTCTGATTAATCAAAGGAACATGAAGAGATACTACACCATGTTCATTTAAATGCTTTCCTGTCATTAGGCAGGCCCGAAAGGGCGCGCACAGCGGTGCTGTGCTGTACGCCCGATCATACCTGCATCCATTTTGAGCAAGCATATCCATATATGTGGTCTCCACATTCCCATCACCGCGGCAGCTCATGGCCTGGGCGCGATGCTCATCAGAAAAAATCCACAAAACATTGGGTCTTTTACTCATAATTTTTACTTCCTCTTTTCTATTTTTCTTCCCCGTACTGTTCTTTCAATTTTTCGATTCCATACGCACGGGCGGTTCCTTCCAAACGTTTCATATAATTCTGCAGTTCACCTCTGCAATGCTCCGGACCGCCTTCCTGTACCACTGTCCACATGGGATCCACATCGGATGTTCCGGTTTTCATCATGCGATCTGTCCAATCCAAAATCATTTTTGCACCTTTTGCACAGAGTTCCGGATGTTCCTCAGCAATATTATGCACCTGATGAGGATCTTTTTCCAGGTCAAACAGCATCTCTTCCGGGAATAAATGATATCCTCCATGAATGGTACGAATATAAATATAATGATCAAATCTCGCACTTCTCTGGCATACATGGGCACACTGCGTCAGAATTTCATGATCTCTGGAACAATCGGTTCCGTCCATCAGGCTTTTCGCATAAGATATACCGTCATAACGATATCCGTTTTCTTCCGTCTGTCCCAACAGTTCGCGGATGGTTGGAAGCAGATCCACATTATCATGGAAGCCCTTTACCACCGTTCCCTTTTGTGCTCCGGGCCACTTGATGATCATAGGGATACGACAAACATGTTCATCGGCTACACCATGCTCTCCGTAAAGTCCCAATTCGCCAATATCTTCACCATGGTCCGATGTAATGATAATCGCCAGATCATCATTATATAATCCTTTTCTCTTTAATACATCCAACAACATGCCAATGTTGTCATCTGTATAGCGCACACTTTCATCATACAAATCAATAAAATGCTTTGCATCCGCTGTTGTGGATAATTTTCCGGGATGCTTTGGCCACTGTGGAAATGTTTTATCATCCCACATATTGATTTCATTTGCTCCATGTGGTCCCACATGCTTTAAATGTTCCTCAAAAATTTCATCGGTAATCCATGCGTCCGGCAATGGCGTATCCATAAAATGATTCTCATAATCTTCCGGTGTTCTGTATGGTGTATGGGGATCCCAATAATGCACATGCAGCATCCAATTATCCTGCTCTGCATTTCTTTCCAGCCAATCCAATACATATGGAGTCACGCTTTCCGCACTTTCTTTACCTCTTCCGCCTACATTGACACACTCCTGAAATCCGGCATTAAACCACCATGCAGAGTGGCGTTCTGCGAATGTAGAGAAGGATACCGTATGGAAACCGGCATTTCTAAACTGCATAAACAAATTATTTTCCGATGCTTCATCCGTAAATCCCCTTGGTTCTCCCTGAAGTCTCAGGTCCGCAGCCGTTCCTCCATGTCCCACAATACCATTATGAATACCATAACGGCCGGTTACCAAAGAAGCTCTTGACGGCAAACAAGGTGCGTTGGGACAATAATATTTATCAAAAACCACACCCTCCTTTGCCACAGAATCAATAACCGGTGTTGTATTTCTCTTATATCCATAGCATCCTACGTGATCTGCACGAAGCGTATCAATGTCAATAAACAATATTCTCATTTTTTCCTCCTTGATTTTTTATAATAATAAGATCCTTTTATTATACCGTTCCTGTACCCAGGTCTGTCTTTTCTATTTTCACATCTTCTGTAGGAAATCCTTCCCTCTTAATTTTTTCTGCCAGATCCAGTAACAGGCGTTTATGCCTTGGATGAATCCCCCCATCTGCCATAGGGCCGACATTTAACAACAGATTACAGTCATGAGCTGCAGCATGTCCCAAAAGTTGATACAATTCATCCACTGATTTATCTTCCGATAATGGATTAAATCCCCATCCCATCCGCTGTATCGTTGCGCAAATTTCATTATGTTTGTGACGGTTTCCTTCAAAGCCTCTGCGGGCACGCATGGCAGCGGCATCTCCATACTGCTTTCTGATATCCTCTGTCATATCATGGAAATTCTGTTCCGGTGAAGCAAAATCCTCCGTTCCGGTCGCCCCCTGTTTCCAGGAGATCAAGACTTCCGGATGTTTTTTACGGATATTTTCATAGATTTGTTCAATCGGAATATACTCTTCTCCTAAAATATACCACGCCACAATAATATCAAACCAAATTCCTGTTACCGAATAATTGGATAATAATTCATCAATTACCGCTTCAATATAATTCAGATATTTGGAAAAACTCTCCTTTCCATTATCCTGATATCTTGGTTCCTTTTCTTTGTACCTGGGCCTTGCATATTCAAAAATAGAATTTTCAATGAAATACGGGTATCTCCAGTTCAGCATAAATGTATAATACACAAAAAAGCCCAAACCTTTTCTTTCACACGCTTCGCTTAATTCCCGGATCAAATCCCTTTTGGCCGGAGAATTCATACTGTTAAACGGTTCTATTTTAGAATCCCATAAGCAAAATCCCTCATGATGACAAGCTGTAATCGTAATGTATTTCATTCCTGCTGCAATGGCCAGATCTGTAATTTTATCGGCATCAAAATTATGGGCTGTAAAGGCTTCTTTTAATGCTTCATATTCTTTCAGAGGAATCTGCTCCCGATATAGGACCCACTCCTTTTTATGAAGCATAGAGTACAATCCATAATGCATAAACAATCCATATCTGGCATTCCGAAACCACTCCAGGTTCGCAGCATGGGGATCTTTTTTCCATAACTCCTCATATGGAAGCAGATATTTTGGACAATTCTTCATTCTTTTCACCTCTCTCTCTTAAAGGAATCTTCTCCCGACATTTCTCCAGAGACAATTTTCCATTTTCCACCAAATCCTAAATCTTTATTCCATTTATACACGATCGCAAACCGACTCATTGATCATTATCATAATTTATTTTGGAGAATTCTGTGATCAATTAAATCTCTTTTAATCCCTTGGGGCGAATCCAGATAAAAATATGCCACAGAAATAAAATCATCTTCCCTTTGCATATATTTATCCCATTTTCCAAATTCATTCTGCTGCCATCCCAAATCCTGCACAGTAACTTTAATATTTTTGTAAAAACGAATGGGATCCGGAAAATGCCATCGATACATACTAAATCTTTGCTGTATCTCATACAAACCACCTGGTTTAATCCAATTCATACCCGAATACAGAGAAGTATATGGCTTATATTCTCCTTCCATATCCCAGTTATATGCGCCTCCAAAATAATCTTCCAATCCCGTCCCGCAAATACTCGGGTATTCCTGATCACCATCAAGATAAAATTTAAATTCCCCTTCTCCCCACCAGCGTGAGGTTCTGTTTAAACCCACATACAGTGCTGTTCCTATATAAATTCCGTTTCCACAGACATTATCCAGAACCGTATGGACCTGTTGGTTCATAACCGGAAGAGAAAAGGAAAACTGTGTATGTAAATACCCCGCCTCCAAAGGCAATTTCTTTTCTTCATAGTTAATCTGATAATAGATATCCCGGGAAACCTTGGTTCTGTTTTCCAAGGTTATTTTTGCCCTCTTCCGAAAAGGCATGGGAAGAAAACAATTAAATCCCCGATTAGGATTCACTGCCATCCCGGCAGAATTGATCCAATATCCTGGTCCGGCATTCCATTTATCCGGTATAAATAATTTTGTCCACCCATAAAGGAAAAAATGGGTTATCGGGCATTCGATTGCAGGTACTGCTTCATCATCCCAGTAAAACCTGATTATGATTCCATAATCAATGCCTCCTGCAAACCACATTGTTTTGATTTCACCTTCCGTTGCAATATCAGCAATCGTGCAAACTTCCCCCGCCTCTATCGTGACAAATGGTCGGGATTTCCATCCTTTTCCCACTACATCTCCGGCGCTTCCTGGTTTTGGTTCCTCCATAGCGCCTTTCCCCTTTTCTCCTATAGGATTTTCCGGAGAAATTGATCGGCTATAATAATTTTTTATTAAATGAAAATCCTGATTCATATTTATCCTCCTTTGCTGATTTCTGATTCTCTCGCTACATTTATTTTTTTCATCCTTTCCGATACATTAAAACAATCTGTCATTGAGATTATTTATTCAAAGGTTCTGGCTGCTGATATCACTGGCGCATTACCTATGTGTAGCAGGAACTGGTGATTTCTGTTCTTTTGAAAACGGATATCACCAAATCTGTGATATGATTATTTATTCTTCCGTTTCATAATCAAAATAATCAAAGTCGGCATAATGCTGACGCAATATATCATCCATACAGGCAATACCAATAAATGTACCTGTAAATCTTCCGCAATATTCATCGGAAAACTTCGTTGCATCATAGGATGGTCCGATTACGTTCCACTCACCATCCTTTTCATAGCTCCAGTAAAACTGAACTTGTTTATCCTTCAAAGATAATCTCAGGTGAATCGGACGTTCTGCTTCCACTGCAATCTTATGTTCACATTCTTCCGATACCTTTCCCAATTCTGCATGGGTAATGGAAAGAGCACAGCTTTTAAGAGATTCACTGTAATACTTCCGTAAATACAGATAATTCAAGTTATCATAATAAATCACAAGACCGGCACTCTGACGATAACTTTTCGGCTCAAACTCCATACCTGCAGTTACAACAGCACGAAATGCTGTCAGTTTTCTTGCCAAAAGACTGACTTTATCACATGAACTTAAACACTGCTGGCCACGAATCCGCAAATATCCGGGTCTGGATTTTAAATCTGTAAAACGGACCGATGAGTAACGGGGAGAATAGTAATAAATTCCCAATTCACCTTCGTCAAAATCATCGTGGCAAGGCAGTTCTTTCACCAGGTATTCCGGAAGCAGACTCTCTTCGCATACATCCTTCACCAAATAATCGCCATCTGCCATGCGAATCCATCCGTCCTGCGTCCATTTCAATTTTTGTATTGCGGTTTCTCTTCCCAGGCTGCATCGTTGTTCCGGCATATATGGTCTGCTGCACAAATGTACCGCAAACAACTCTCCTGTCTGTGTTTCTACCAGGCTGGCATGACCACTCTTTTGAATCACCACACCCGGATTATAATGTTTCCGATCCTCTGCCATGCTCATTTGATATTCTTTTTCCAGTTTAGGAGAAGAAGTTAGTATCAACCCTTCCGGATCCTTCTCATATGGGCCCCAGATCGTTTTGGAACGCCCCACGGCAGCACAGTGACGATATCCGGTTCCACCTTCTGCACAAAGAATATAATACCATCCGTCATGTTTATAAATATGAGGACCTTCAATCCATCCACGTCCGGAACTTCCTCCCCAAATTCGTTTTGGATAAGAAACAATGCATTTCTTCTCATCATCATATTCTGCCATACAGATTTCTCCCGGTCTTTGATACCCGGGTCTTGTTTCCCATTCCAAAGAAAGAATATATTTTTTTCCATCATCATCAAAAAATATCGATGCATCAAATCCACAGGAATGCAGATATACCGGTTCACTCCAGGGTCCCCTAATATCTTTTGCCGTAATCATATAATTGTCGATATTACACTGACTGGGAATCATACTGCCGTAAACCACATAAAACAAATCTTCTTTTTCATTGTAACGAAGACACGGCGCCCAGATCCCCTGTCCTGTAGGCAGACGCCTTAAATCCAGGATTTCCTCCGAAGTTAATACATGTGTGTACAGCTCCCAGTGTTTTAAATCCCTGGAATGATACACAGGAATACCCGGAAACCATTCAAACGAAGATACCGCTATATAGTAATCTTCTCCTTTTCTGCAAATGCAGGGATCCGGATTAAAACCTTTTAAAATTGGATTCTGAATCATAATCTTTCCCCTTTCTATTCATCATATTTATTTCAGACCGATGGTCCAAAAAACTGTAATACACGCAGAGGATGAACGGCTGCTGCCTCAAGACTGATCTGTTTCACATCAGCCGGTAAAAAGAACTGACAGGGCGCCTCTATGTTTTGACTCCCTCCCCTCCAACTCAAACATCCTCTTCCCTCCACCACATATAATCCGCAAAATCTTTCATTCTGCACATTCAAACATGAGCTTGTATATGATTCCCGCATTTCAAAATAAGGGATCTGCTCTTGTGAAATCAACTGACGGACAGTTCCTTCTGTTCCCCGATAACGATACCGTGCCGGAATAAACCATTGTGCTTTTGCCTCTTCCCAACTGATACCTTCATAGTGAAAACAGTCAAACATCTTATCAAAACCAATTCCCTGATGACATAAAAAGTCATCCATTGGAAATCCACTGGGGGTGACCCGCTCTACCCGCAATGTATAATCCGTCGGTTCCTGAATTTCAATTAAAGAACAACCGGCACCAATGGCGTGCGGCACACCACCCATGATTAAAATCGTATCACCCGGATGTACATCAAAGCGATGCAGACAGGATAACATACCAGCAATATCTAGTTTTTCAAACAGACGCTTCCAATGTTCTTTTGTAATACCTTTTTTTAACCCGGCATAAACACATGGATTTTCTTGCCCAACTTTTCGGCATCCAAGTACATGCCAGCATTCCGTTTTTCCAAAAGCTGAATGAAACAATTTTTCAGCAGTTTCCCGATCCGGATGTACCTGAATCCCCAGTCTTTCAGCAGAATCAATCAACTTAACTAAGACACCGGGATGTGCACCATATACCGCAGCATGACTGGCTCCCAGATATTTGGAAGGATTGGTTTCTGTTATGAAGTGACTTTTGTCAAGAGGTAAATTCCGTTTCCAGGAAACTTTTTCTTGACAGTCACACTTGTGCGATCTGTCAGCATCTGGAAGGAGCTCTGATTTAACAGTTCCCGGCATGTGGCCACTCTGTTATTCGTGGATTGGTTACCGACAGGCTAATGGTTCCGCCGAGAGCCCTGCGATCTAAAAGCGTGGATCACCGAAGTGCCAACATAGAAACGGCGCAGATAGCTCAAACCTTACAGGGATCACAGCCCCTTACAGATACTGACAGATATTCAATTGTTTTTATTCTGGCAGCAGGCTGCAGTCTACTGCTGGCTGCTGCCTGTTTGTGCTTTCCATCAGGGACGGGTGGCTGTCAGGGGCCGCGCAGCGGTTCATTTTACCCTTGACTGGCAGCCGGACCTGATGTACCTGCCGTGGGGCGGATGCTGATATTTCCTGTCATCATGCCCCAGATGAAGCATGCAAGTTCTCTTGCCACAGCTGCTACTGCTACATTTTTCTTCTTCCCATGGCGGATCATTTTATAATACCTGCTTCGAAGCCGGGTATTCGCTTTATCGGCGTATGCAATCACCTCAGCAGGCTGTCCGCTTTGCCTTGACCGGAGTTCTTTGGACTTATGTCCGATGGCTCCTTTACAGATGCCTTTTGCAGCTTCAATCAAGAGACAGCGCAGGTGTGTATTCCCTGCTTTGGATATACCAGGCCGGTTCACGTTTTCTGAGCTGGAACGCTCTCCAGGCGCCAGTCCCAGGAATGCCGCATAGGTATTCCCCTTAGCGAACCGCTTAAAATCTCCGGTTTCCACGATCAGGGACAGCGCCGTATGCGTACGGATCCCCAGGAAGCAGCCCAGCTTTTTTGCATTCTCCTGATAACGGGCTTCGGAGGCGATTTCTTCAATCCGCTTATCGTAACGCTCGATTTTTGCCTCCTGTTCCTCACAGGATGCCAGGTACTCGTCCAGCGTTTCCCGATACATTGGAGCGAGTTCCAACTTCTTCAGCCAGGTAACATGCCTGATCGTCCATTTTGTCCCGCTGTACTGATGTCCGTGCCGGAGAACAAACGCATTGATCTGCTGCTTCAGCTTCTTAAGTGCAAGCTTGTGATCATCCCTCATCCGGAGATACTCTTTGACAGCATCGTCTTCGCCGGTGGGGATATAAACCGGATGGTAACCGCCGTAACACAGACATTGTGCGATCAGACGGGCATCACGCTTATCCGTTTTGATCCGCTTTCCCTGCTGGGTAAGCATGGTAGTCGGTGCAAGTATGACACATTTGACCCCGGCACCTGTAAGCTGGTGGTAAAGGGTATAGCCGAGACAGCCTGCCTCATAACCGCATTCAATAGAATATTTATTATCGGGACCGAGTTTCATCTTCAAAGATTCGATGAAGCAGATGACTTCTTTGTAGTCCGGGGCGACCTGTACTTCCCCGAAGATCCGGTCTTCTGCCCCGATGGTGGGTTCCATTGCACATAAAGTGTAATTTTTACTATGGACATCCATGCCGATTTTGATTATTCTATTCATAGGTGGCCTCCTTTTGTATGCGGTAATCCCTGTTACCATTGATTTTGTCAATCTTCAGTATACAGGTAAATCCACGTTGCTACAAATGTGGGGTCACTTCATATTATCTAAAATTTGTTTTAAACTTTTTTCCGGTTCTTCCATAATATGAGACAGGCCTTCATCCACTTGTTCTCCCTGACCGGCATTACGGGCCGTTACCACAGACATAATCCATTCTTCGGGAAAATGCCCATCTGTTCCACTTGGACAACCATGCAATTGATCCAATAAAGTACCTCCGAGATAGGTACGCCATACCCGCGGATGATCCAGGCGCATCGGATAGAATAATGTTTCCATATGTGCTCTCACATCTTTTCTATATATTTATTGTAAGTAAATATTTTCGTACTTGTCGGCGGCAGTGCCAGTTCAACTGTTCCATTATGAACCGGTATCGCTTTTTTTTGGTTCAGTTCCCACAGCATCTCATCGGTTTCGAAACCGTATAATTGAACCGGCTGAGGCTTTTCCGAAAAATTCACCATCAAAACAGCACGCTGTTTGTCCGACTCAATATAAGATAGATGTACCGTTTCTTCTTTTACCGCATGCAGACAATTTAGATTTTTTGTTATTTCATCCACCAGTTTTTGGAATGGTGACCACAGTTTCTGCAGTAAAACTAATCCTTGAAAGTTATTGCAGTATATGGTTTTTCCTTTTCCATAGTTATGTAAAACCACAGCCGGAGTCCCATCCTCCATAAAAGCTAATGTCTGTGCAGATGAATCTGTAATTTCCAGTTTTTGACTTTGAAAACCCGTTGGAATTTTATCATCTCCAAACAACAGGAATCCTTCCGGTTCCACATCCAGCTCACGGATACCAAATAATGATGAAAGAATCGTTCCGGGAATCCCTTCGGATGGTACACACGCCGTTTCATCAATCGCTCCCATCCTGCCATCTGCAATTAAAATTCCACCCTTCTGAACATAACTGCACAATGCTTCTGCTTCTTTTCTGCTTAATCGCACCGCGCCGGGCAGTACCATAATCGGAATGTTTTCTTCTCTCTCACTCAGACGGGAAAGGTCTGTAAATTCCGGTAACATACCGGCATTCCAAAACAGCTTATACCAGCCTTCCAAATTTTGTGCCCAAAAACTTTTTCCCGCCGTACCAAACTTTAATAATGCATCAAAATACAAACGCACATCGTAATTATATGCAATCTGAACAACCGGATTTGCAACAGAAAAATTTTTAAACAATTCTTTATTTTCCCGAATCATCTGTACCAACTGCTTTATAGCATTGGCACGCATATTGGGCGTACCATCCATTTGCGTCAGTCCGCGTCCGGTAGCCTGGTATCCATGCAAAAACGGACGCCAACGCCATAGCTGCATTCCGCTTGCACCGGTAAAAATACACATCATGGTCCAGGCTGTAAGTTCCTCACAACTCACTTCACTGCCTGGTGTCAGCACCGACTGAGTATGTGTCTGCAATTCATTGACAAAATATGGTTTTTCCGCCCGACGTGCTGCTCCCGCCGGCAGAGAATAGTACATAGACAAAGTCCATGGTGTTTTTTTATAATCTCTTCCCCAACTTTTCGGATAAAAGGTGGCACCATACACATCCGGTATAAAAGCGGTTTCCTGTTCATCATTATTGCGCATAATAATTTCATCATATAAGATGCCTGAAGAAGTACCATCTATAATAACCGGATGAACATTATCATATTTTCTTGCGGTATCATACAGAAACTGACAAATTTCCGTCACATTAACACTACGGAATTTTTCATATTCAATACTGGGCAGCAAACTGGACCAGATACTGTACGGAGCTCGACGTTTTTCCGGACGAATCTGCGTAAAGCTTTCATAACGGCGATACCATTGATTATTTAAATTTTGAATCGTACCATATTTTTTTTTCAGCCATAACTGATACTTCTCCACAGTCCAGGAATCATCAGACCGAAAATGAGCTTCGTTAAACACATCCCATCCATACACAGCAGGATGGTCTTTTAAAGCATTGATTGCAGCCTCAAAATAACGCTCCATATAATCACGCACAACCGGATGATTCAGGTTCGCCCACATACAGTTGGAATTTATCCATGCACCATATTGATCCTCATATTCCATATCTGCAGTAAATGCTGAATCCGGCATAAACTCCAGCGACTGGTTTTGTCCAAATAACTGTAAAATAGCCTTCATCTGCAGCTCTTTGCAGAGATCCAACACAAAACGGGTTTGTTCAAATGCCCAGTCATGGCTTGTTTTCGCCAGCCAGGCATTGGCAACCGGCCATAGGGTTATGAGGTTAAAACCGCAGTCTTTCATATGCTTCAGGTCACGCCTGATTTCCTGTTCCGTATAGTCTTGTTCGATCACATATACGGCTCCAAACAAAAACTCTCCGTCCATCCCCACTCCTATTTCTATTTTTTTCTTCCATACCAATAGGCTACGGATGAATAAAAGGCATTTGTCTTATTATTGTGACCATGTTCCAAAGAACACTTAATGGAATTTTTAAAGACAATCGGAGATTCCAAATGAAACCGGTACATACAAAAACATCCGCTCATATTTTTAGAAGACGGATAGTGTTCTACATGGGTTACTCCATATAAAGGCCGACAATCTACCACACGCACTCCATAAGCCAAACCAAAATAATCCTCATGCCCCGTTCCGTGAATTCTTGCCGGCCAGGGTTCTCCATCAAGAACAATCATCTCGTCCCCTTCCCACCAGCTGCTGTCACAGTCCACTCCGGCATCGACCATAAGAGAAAGACCTACATAATGCCCGGTATAGCCATCCGCTTTTAAGAAAATATAATTATCCGTATCTCTGTCATGCACCTGATCAAAGTCCGTATTTCCATGTCCCATCGCTTCTCCCACAGTTTGCGTCATTTCCTGCATCTGTGTTGCATGAAAATATAAAATATCCTCAGGCATTCTCTCATACTGTTCCCAATCCACATGGTAATACCAACCATAGGTAACCGTATCGTGATTCGTCAATGTAATACGGCATTTCCTTAAAAACGGCATTTCCCAATAACAATTCATTGCTCCCCTATACGGTTTCTTTCCAAAAACAGTTTGATTCGGATGCTCCTTTGTCACAGATACCTGAATCGGCAGACTGTTTACATCACGCATATTGCCATCCGGTAATGCAAAAAAATCTGCGATCGGCATATCAATGGATGGCTCATTTTCATCAAACTGAAATGTAATCTGCAAAGACCGATAATTTTCTGAAGTCTGATGCAAAAATGTGGTCCAGATATGTTTGATAACTCCGGATCCCTCTAAAGTAATGGTTTTTGATTGTCCCGGTTCTACATTTACATAATCACGGTTCGCTCCTGTCACATCAAACGAACTTGCTCTCATACTTTTATAACTTTTCTCCAAAAACTGGTTCTGCAATGTATACATAATCTATCACAATCCTTTCTTTCTAAAAAATCAATCGAATCCAGACTGCACATCCGCCACCCGGTGCCATTCGAAATGAAATGCTGTCTCCATTTTTTACTGATACTGTACGAATTTCATAAGCTTCCCGGTTATAAAGATAATGGGAATCGGCTGCATCCTGATATAAGGTCATAAGATAATTTCCGGGCCCCAGAAAATTAACGGGAATGGTCAACTCCCTTTCCTCTTCATTGGTAAGTGCACCAATAAACCACGATGTATTGCTTCTTCGACCTATACAGACATATTTTCCTATTTCTGCATCAAGAACACGACTCTCATCCCATGTCATAGGCGGGAGCTGGCGGATAAATTCAAATAAATCCATCCTTTTTTCATACGCATGGGGATTATCCAACAAAACCAGCAATCCCGTAAAAAAAGTAATACTCTGTGCCAATTGACTGACAATTGTACTGAGAACTTTTTTCCTACAATGGTCTCTCAACAACTCACCATTGATATCAAACATAGCGCAGGCTCGATCCACCGGTGCCGCCAGACAATTGGTGAATGGAATCACAGTCAATGCAGTTGGTGTCGCTTCCGGTCTGTCCGGTCCGTCATAGGTAGCATTAATGAATTCTGTTGTCAACATATTGGGATACGTTCTGTGCATTCCCCATGGACGTTCCGGCTCATGAGGATCATACATAAGTTCACGTTTTGCACATAAATCTGCCATTCGTATGGTATCCATACAGCGCCTCTGACCACGGCTTCCAAGGAATCCATGCTTAATACCGACACCCCCCCCCCAACTCTTATATGTATCTAAAATCATTTCCGGATCCAGATAAATAAATGCCTCATCATCAATATAAAGCCATATTCCAATCCCATTTTTCTTTCCATAAGAACAAATTGCTTTCATATCCATGTTTTTCACACTTACCAGGGGATTTACCTTATACATATCCCTCCCGTCGGCATGCCATCCGCCATCAATCATCAAATACTGAATTCTATTTTTCGATGCAAAATCGATATAACGGAACATGCTTTCCGTATTGAGTCCATATTTATACTCTCCATATGTCGCACCATGGTTTCTCCAATCCCACATACTTTTTCCCGGCTTCACAAAAAACGGATCTTTTATTTTATTCGCAGGATTTAAGTTTTCAATAGTAGCAGACTGAAACAATTGGTTCAAATTGTCACATATCAGAATCACCCGCCACGGAGAAACAACCGGCGTTGCTGATATCGATACCGATTTACAGCAAATGCTGTTTCTTCTCTCTCCACTTGAAAAAATGCCTTCCTCATATTTCCACATATCCGCCTCATGCAGACAAATGTAACAATTTTCAGCTTTTTTAATGGTTATTGGAGAAACCGCATCGGAAACAGTATTTACAGACACTGCTCCCTGATTCATTGCCCGCCCGCGATATAATCCATCATCGACAAACCAAACCGGATAATTTCCATCCATACAAAACTCTACAAGATCTTTCTCAATATGTATATAATCAATATGTTCCTGCTCCGGGATATAATAACGGATTGCTACTCCATCGGAGAAACATCGTATTATTACCTGTAATTCTATTTTTTTTTCGGTTTCCGATTGATAAATTGCAGTTAACTCATTATATTGGTTTTTTACCGGCTTACTATCTGCTCCCCATATACGTTCCCATACATCTTCATGGGAATCGTATTTTTCTCCGATTTTTTTCCATGAAAATGCAGGATATCCCTTCAGAGTGACAGCAATACGGGAAAGGCCAATCACTTCCTGTTCTTTTTTTTGAATCCGATAAAAAATACCCCCCTTATCTTCCAGCAATTCCACATCCAAATCATTGTTTATTAAATGACTCATATTTTCCCTTTTCTACTTCCTTATCCCAATACATCTCCAACACAGTACGAAATGCCCCTGTTTGATCGCATAAATCACGCTGGCCGGTTCCAGTAATGAAATACTTTCTTCCATCATTTTTTTCTGTACCATAAAATTGAAACCATTGCTCCAATTTCTTTTTCATTGCATTGATGACCACAGCATAATTCTCTTCATATATCTGATTGTGTTCTTCCTGCGGATCATTGATCAAATCATAAAAATAATCCTCTCCTGTCAGATAATCCAAAATCAGCTTATATCTGTTTGTTCGCAACATCCGCACAGACGCATACTCACTGCAGACTACAATTTCATTTTCTGTTTCCCGCAGAAGATCTTGCTTCACATCATCCCAGAAACTATGACCGATCCTATGCGCTTTGTATGGATACGGAATTTCAGCAATATCCAGAATGGTCAAAAACAAATCATAGTGGCTATATAAATTCTCATTGACATGTAAATGGCGATCGTTCCACGACGCATTCCACATCAAAAACGGTACTTTTACAGAGGAGTCATACATATTTTGTGGATAGGTTCCGTTCCCCTTTCCCCAAATACCGTGATGCCCCATATTGTTTCCATTATCACTGGTAAAAATAATAATCGTATCTTCAATTTTTCCGATTCTTTCCAACGCATCTATTAAACGGCCAATATTGGCATCCATTGCTGTAATGGATGCATAATACCCTGTCAAATACTCTCTTCTTTCTTTTTCTGTTTTTGGAATGATATGATTTTCCCGTTGCCGACAATGAATCGGCATATCAGGCACCGATTCAAACGGACAATCCTGATACATTTCCAGATATTCCCTGGGATGATTTTCTTCGGTCCAGGGAGAATGGGGAGCCGTATAATGAACACCTAAGTAAAACGGTTGTTCTTTTCCGGCTCTTTCCTCCAGATATTGAATTGCTTTATCTGTGATCACATCTGTAACATACCGATCTTCACATACGACTCTGCCATTTTCATAAAAATCAGGCTGATAATACGGACATCCTCCTCCATCCAATGCAAACCATTGTGCATATCCCTCCGGAACATGATCCGAAGCACCCAAATGCCATTTTCCGCTGTGCATGCAATGATAACCTGCCTCGGCAAGGTATTGGATATACGTCTCCTGCCCTTCCAAATACATGATCGAATGATCTTTTTCTTTTTTACCTCTTTTTTCCTCTATATCCGGATATTTCTCCGTATCTAAATTTCCTGCGCAAAGCCAATCCAGCACCCCATGTCTGGATGGAATTGCTCCCGTTAAAATAGAAGCCCTGGCGGGAGAACAAACCGGACTGGCACAAAAAAAATTTTTAAATCGAATCCCTTCTTTTGCCATCCGATCCAGATTAGGTGTTATGATTTCCTGATTGCCGGAACACCCCATGGCCCATTCGCCCTGATCATCACTCAGAATGAACACAATATTCTTTCTTTTTTTTCATTGATTTTCAACATTTTAATAACATTCCCAATAGGTTTTTCCGAATTTATGATTTTCTTCTCCCCACGTTGCTTTATATTTCATCAAAAGATCCGTCAGCTCTTCTCTCACATGGGCATACGTTTCGCAGTCAGCCAGATTATTCCGTTCATCAGGATCATTCACAAG
This sequence comes from Lachnospiraceae bacterium, assembly GCA_022845955.1. Taxonomy (GTDB): domain Bacteria; phylum Bacillota; class Clostridia; order Lachnospirales; family Lachnospiraceae; genus Eisenbergiella. Next base: position 3,353,870 of record AP025576.1, on the reverse strand, counting down.
ATCAAATAATTCTGTCTTTTTGACATAGTTCCTATATTCAATTAGTTTATACCGCTTATTTTTCACGCTTCGAATCAAATCATTATACACAAAATACAAATCCGGTCTGATTTCAAACGTATCGTCGGTAAACATTTTAGCAAAACTTAATCCTTCCACGCTCTCCGGCTGTTCTATACCTAAAAGCTCACACAGGGTTGGATAAATATCCAGAAGATACACATATTTTTCCACACGTTTATTTTTCGGTATATTGGCTCCGGCAAATATAAGCGGAATCCGGATGCTGTGTTCATAATGATTTTGTTTTCCCATCAATCCATGGCATCCCACTGCCAGACCATTGTCTCCCGCCAAAATGAAAATCGTATTTTCCAGCTCTCCCTTTCTTCTCACTGCATCAATAATCTTACCGATCTCATGATCCAAATGGGTAATCATACCATAATATTCTGCAATATGCTTTTTTATTTCCTGCTTTGATCTGGGATATGCTGCCAGAACTTCATCTCTGATATCCTGTACGCCAAAAAATGCCGGATGGGATGTGAAATTTTCCGGTAATTTAATCTTCTCCGGATCATACAGTTTTTTATATTCTTCCGGCATTGTTCTTGGATCATGGGGCGCTAAAAACGCTGTATACAGGAAAAATGGTTTTTCCTCCTTATATTCATCAATAAAATGAACACTTGTCTCTGCTAAAAGTTCACTGGAATGTTTACCCGGATTGAATTTATCGCAGTGTACCTTTGTCACTTCATTGCTCTGGAAAAAGTTACCGACAAAATTGATCTCATTGTCATACTCGCCGGTTGGATCATAATAATTGGTTGGAACATTCCAATGATCCCACATACCGCCAAAAAAGATTTCATGTCCCATGTCAAAACTTCTTGTAAATGCCGGCGGTCCGTTATGCCATTTCCCTGTTCCGTACGCAAAATATCCATTTTCCCGCAACGTTTCTCCCAGTGTCTTATGCTCCTTAGGAATGGACTGACCCTCTCCATCCAGTGAAAACAAGGTTCTTCCCGTATTAATCATAGCCCGTGACGGCATACAGACCGCACCAGAAGTCCCTCCGGGTATATGTGCTTGTGTAAAACTGGTTCCGTTTTGTACCAGCCAGTCCATATTCGGTGTTATGATTTCATCATTTCCCAATGCATGAATGGTATTGAACCGCTGGTCATCCGTTACAATAAATACAATATTGGGTTTTTTCATTGCATCCTTCCCCTCTCTTTCTCTATATTGTCTTTGCCATCTCCTTCATCCGTTCCAGACAATGATCAAAAAACATCTGATATCCCTGACAATAAAAACTGCGGTATCCTTCTCCTATAATGTCATATTCTTTACTTCTATGGCACCCTCCGCGACAAATCTTAAAATATCTGCACCTCTTGCATTCTGTAGAAATTTTCTGCGATCTTTCCACAAATCCGATTTCCAGACGCTTTTGATTGATTTCTTCCAGGCGATTCTGATTAAAATTTCCCAACCGGTATTCATCCGTCATATAAAAGTCACAGGGATATACGCTGCCATCTGCTTCCACAACGGTCTGAATACCACAAATTCCTCTCTGTTCACAGGATTCTGCCCAATAACCTGCCAATATGGCAATATAATTTTCAAATTTTCTGATGTAAGGCTGTCTTCCCTGTTTCCAGTCTTCGTACCATAGATCAAACAAATCCATCATAAACTGGCCAAATTCCAACGGTTTTAATGAATAGGGACGAACCCCTTTTTCTTCTCCCAAGGGATCCAGACATTCAATATACTGCTGATACCTCCAACCCCGTTTGCTATATTCCTGATAAATGGTTTTAATGTTGGTGGCTACTTTTGAAGTAACCACCGTTAAAATGTTATAGTCTACCCCATGCTTTTCCAAAAGACCGATATGCTCTGCAATGGTATCATACGTATCCTTTCCTCCCTGCGTATGCCGGTAACCGTCATGAATTTCCTTTGTACCATCCACAGACACGCCTAAAAGAAAGTTATGTTTCTTAAAAAAACGACACCAATCTTCATCAAGGGCATATCCATTGGTCTGCAATGCATTACTGACCTGAATATGGTTTCTGTTATATTTTTCCTGGTATTCTATTACCTTTTCGAAAAACGGAAGTCCCCGCAGCAGTGGTTCCCCACCCTGAAATGCATAGGAAATATAGCCCTCTGCCCGAAACATGGTTTTACGTATTACATTTTTTAATGTTTCTTCCGACATAAATCCATAGGATTGCTGCTTTCTTTTTTCCATTTCATCGCAGTAAAAGCAATAATCACACTGCATATTACACAACCCGGAAGCCGGTTTCATAAGTACACTGATTGGCGGCACTGCTTATCACTCCTCTTCTTCCACCCAACGAATGGTATCCCAGATCTGCTGGCCATTGTTTTCCTGCTCTGGTCCCTCTGTACTTCTTCCCCTGAGAATATGGCTCTTTAATGTAGCCTTTAATTCTTTGACCACTTCAGGATAATCTTCTATCACATTTTTTGTTTCACCAATATCCTTAGATAAATCATATAACTGGAATCTCGGTGCATCTGCCGACTCTTCTCCCGGTTTCGGATCAGACCATCCACCGGATCCCGGACACATTTCCAATTTAAAATTACCCTTGCGGATGGATAAGGATCCATCGATACTTTGATGAACCAGATCTTTTCTGACTTCCTCTCCATCCGGATTCATCCACAAAGATAAATTGCTGACACTGTCAACCCCTGTTTTTTCATCCAGAGTAATATCCAGATAATCAGCCATAGTAGCCATTAAATCACACAAACATACGGTCCGGTCACAGAATTTTCCCTTCGGCATTTGATCCGGCCACTGTACAATCAACGGAATTCTATGTCCTCCTTCATAAATATCCGCCTTTGTTCCACGGAAAACATAACTCGGATTATGCCCCTTTTCCAACAGTTCCGGATAATTGGCTGCCGGGGAACATCCGTTATCCGATGTGTAAACCACTATAGTATTTTCATAAAGACCCAATTCTTTCAATTTACGATTGATTCTTCCAACAACATCATCACAATGCAAAACAAAATCCCCATATTCATTGGTTCCCGATTTTCCCTGGAATTTCTTGGATGGAAGAATCGGGGTATGCGGTGCCGGCATCGGGAAATAAAGGAAGAAAGGCTCCTCTTTATATTCTTCCATTTTTTCCAATACTTTATCGGTTAAATGATCCAATACCTCTTCATGGACAAAGTCCGGAGCTGTCGGGCCCTTTCTGAAAAATCCCATTCCCGTTCCTTCCGTTTCATGATCCGGACATGCCGTAAAATGATCATTTTCGATATAAATATATGGAGGCATATCCAAAGATGCACTAATTCCATAATAATAATCAAATCCATTGGTAACCGGTGAGCGATTGATTTTTCCCGTGTAATCTACATGGTCACAGGCAGCATGCTGGGGAAGTTCTTCAAATCCTTCCTCCCTTGCAAATTCCATGCCCAAATGCCACTTTCCGATAATAGCAGTACGATAGCCATGATCTCTCAATATACTGGCCACCGTTTCCCTTCCTTCTTCAATTAACGGTTTCGAATATCCACCTAAAACAGCTGATTTTAACCAGGAACGCCAATTATAACGTCCGGTTAAAATCCCGTAACGGGATGGCGTGCACACCGCCGATGTAGCATGGGCGTCGGTAAAACTGACTCCATTTTTTGCCATTTCATCAAAATTGGGGGTAATAAATCCACAATTTTCATTGAATGCTGAAATATCACCATATCCCATATCATCTGCTAAAATATAAATCAAATTAGGTTTTTTCATTTCCTTATCCTTCTTTCTCATTTTACACTTCTTCTACAGGTACTCCATAAAATGCCAAAATCGGCAGGCGTGTTATAAAATCCACCGGAAGATCACAAATTACATCCGAATCTGCCGCTCCATGAATCACACAATCGTTTGGCAGCACCTCATCAAATATCAACTTGATTTTATTTTTTTTCACGATATCACATTGCGATGGATACATCATTTTTCCATCTTTCTCAACAACAAAAATTTTCCTCTTTGCCTGTTCACTATACCAAACCAATTGAGAAGATACATCCGAAAACTCCAAAAGTATTATATTCTTGTGTGTTTTCACAGCTCGTTTTATATCTGGTGCGTCACATACAATTTTTTTTCTATATAAATGTCCCAACACGGATTTGGCCATACGCTCTCCCAGCAGCAAATTTGTCAGCGCACTATTGTGAATCTGATCACACATCGTCCCTCCCATTGCCGGGATCACAAAAACCTGATCCAGTTTCTTTGCTGCCTGTCTCTGTGCTTCTCTGACCATTCCCCATCCACGTCTCTGTTCATCTGTACATGCATACAAAAAACGATGAAGCTGAAATGTAAAAAACGGAAGGGACGCATCCTTTGTATCCTGACGAATCTGATTCACCATATTAGCAAAATCCTTCCCATAGGAATCAGCCTCTTCTCTCATAGCCTCCGTACATCCCTGATACCATAAAATCGCCTTTACTTTTCGTTCTCTCTGAAGAATATCTATCAGATTTTGATATAAATCTCCCTCATCAAAACTCCATTGACGAATACTGCTTCCTCCAAGAGCTGTCTGAATCAAACCAATGGGATATCCCAAGGTTCTCTTTAAATATTTTGCAAATGAAAGATATGGACTTTGTCCGGTATTGGCTCCGTCCCGATTTTGAGGATGAATCGTATTGGTGGAGTCATTCATGGGATGGGATGCCAGATCCCATTTTCCGTTATTCTTCAACAGATGAATTCCCAATTCCTGCTCATCGGTGATCATATCCTTCCCATATCCGGCTGAGTTGCTTTGTCCTGCTATAGCAAATACATCACCGACACCGACATGATGGATACAATCGCCGCGTTTTGACCATTCATTGCAACACTCTGCCACATCCATACAGGTTTCGATGCGATACAAGCCTCCCGCAGGTACACTTAATACAACATTCCATCCGTTTTCCTGTTTTTCACAGCGTTTCCATGGAAAAAGCGGTCGTCCGTCTGCTTCCTCCACCACCCGAACAAAGGCATGGTAGCTTTGGCCGGAACCATGATCGACACACCTTCCCTTCAATGTGATCTCTGCACGTCCGTTTGTTTGCTGAAAAATCTGCCAATCTTTGGCACCTTGCTCAATGATACAGCCATATTGCCGGTCATAACAAACCCAATCCACAATCTCTTTGGGATTTTCAAGACTGTGGGGATGATGCCCCACGCCTTTTTTAATAATACAGACAATGGGAATATCTGCCAGTTGATAATCCGCATACAGCAATTTTCCATTTTCCTGAAATGGAACCACGGCATCCGAATCCCCAGCAATCAGCAAAACAGGAATCTGATGTTTGATTAATGTGGAAATATTATGAATGGCATTTCCGGTACAATCCCTGGTGCCTGGTGTAATCTGAAAAATCTTCTTGCAAAGTTCCCAGTCTTTTTTACTTCCGTTTCCTCTTCCGAATCCTCCTGGCCAGCTGAATAAATCCAGTACTGGTGCGTCCAGATAAAGTTTCCATACTTTTTGCGGATATGTCGCTGCATAATTAACTGCATACAGACCTCCCCGGCTAAAACCAAACAGCACTGCCTTTTCTTTCAATTGATACGTTTCTTCCAGATATTTCTGGAACTTCCGCATTTTTTTTACCGCATCCGGAGAGCCAAACTGATCACTGATTTTATAGTAAACCAAAAACCAGCCTTTTTTCAGAAGTTCCCGATCCGCGTAATCAAATGCCCCCAAAAACTCTGTTCTCCAAATATATGCCCGATCTTCCCTTGGTTTTTTGGGATAGATCACAATTCCTTCATGCCCCTCTATACAAAACCGTTTTTGTTCATATTCCTCATACATTTCCAATTTCCCCAATTCTTTTCCGTATCCCATGCTTTCCCGCAATTGTTATTTTTCGTAACAGTTCAGCCATAGGGCTGTAAAGGAAACCGTTCAGATCTATAAGCTGAACGGATACTATTTTTCCGTTATACACGCCACTACAGCATAATAGGCGCCAAATATTCCATGCCCTTTTTCTTTAAACTGAATTTCAAGCATATGATTCCCTCTGGTCATAGGAATTTGAAATTCCACGCAGGGCTTTGTTCCGTCAATGGAATCCTGAACCTGCATACGTTTGCCGTCTATTACCACCACCGCATTTTCAATTTCAATTTCTTCTCCGCCTTCGTAATCCATCCATGCACGCTCTTCCACAAAAGTGCGGTCATATCCGCTGTCATTTCCTTCAATTCCCTGACAAAGCGCATATCCTGTTTCCGGTGCCCACCGGTATGCCTGGATCTGATAGATGCCATCTTTCTCCGCATATACTTCCCAGGATCCACAGGTTCTTTGCCCTTTGCGCACCAGCGTCTGGTTCCATACACAATTATCCACATCGCCACGCCAATCATGGGCAGTCAGTCTTGTCTTTTTCGTTACATACAGAGGAATCGGATCTTCATATTTTCTGGACACCACGTCCCACCAGTCCTCATACGCCTGTCTCATTTCTTCCACCAATTCCGGATAATCAGCTGCAATATCATGTTCCTGCATTCGGTCTGCTGCCACATCATACAGTTCTTTTCCATTGACTAAACGCATTTCGCCCATCATAACTGCACTCTGCTTCCATTTTATTGGATTCGGTACTCTCTGGGTATCGGTTACAACAAAACGCTTTGGTAACGATTCATCCGGATTTTCCATCACATGTTTTAAGGAAATTCCGTGGAATTTGTGTTCTCCACACGGAACATCACAAAACTCCAACAACGTCGGCATAAAATCCACATATGCCGTCAGTCCATCCACATCTTTTCCGCCTGTAATGTTTCCATCCGGATAACGAAGGAAGAACGGCACTCTGTGTCCGCCATCGTATTCGGAACACTTCAGTCCCTTCAATCCTGCATTATAACCTTCTACCACCGTTCCGTCCGGGGCATAAGTCAATGCATTGGAGGAACCGTTATCTGTCATGAAAATGAGAATGGTATTCTCTTCCAGGCCTTCTTCCTGTAAAAATTCCCGCAGCTTTCCAAAATTTTCATCAATATTGGAAATCATTCCATAAAATCTTGCTCTGCTTTCCATCACTTTACCGCGATATTTATCCGCATATTTTGCTTCCACATTATAAGGCGCATGAGGCGCATTGGTGGCAATATAACAGAAAAACGGATTTTCTTTATTCTTCTTTATAAATTTTTTTGCCTCAGCAAAAAATACATCCGTACAATATCCATGGAATTTCTGATATTCTCCGTTTACGCGATAGGTATCATCGTAATAGTTATTGCCCCAGTAATCCGGTGTTTGGGAAATTCCGCCTCCCCCATGCACAATAACTTCGGAAAATCCACGGTCCTCCGGTCGATACGGATAACTGTCACCCAGATGCCATTTTCCGAAAATTCCTGTTTCATATCCCTGTTCCCGCAGCGCCGTGGCTAAAGACCATTCATCTTTTCTTAAGAGACTTCTTCCTCCAATGGTATGCCACACACCCGTACTATTGGCATAGTGTCCCGTCATCAGCCCAGCTCTTGTGGGCGCACAAGTCGTTCCCACATGGTAATTGGTCATACGGACACTATCCTGATAAAAGGCATCGATATTCGGTGTCTCAATCCATGGGTTCCCTGTACACCCAAGATCTCCATAACCCTGATCATCGGTTAATACAAATACAATATTCGGTCTTTTCTGACTCATGAATTCTTCCTCCTTGTTATCCTGGCAGTTATGCTGCCTGTCAGGATCATTCTTAAATCAATTCCATGATACAAAAATATTACTCTGCTTCATGACATTTTCATAAGAAACGCTTCTACATTTTCCAAATGACATCCGTTCCAGTATTTTAATACCTGATGAGTGCGAAATCCCAATTCATATGCCTCACTATCTTTAGGAACTTTCTTAAAATATACTCCGTCTGTTCCCGATGTCCCGGTTGATGACATGATCGCATAATCCACATTGCTGATCCATGCCCCTTTCCATTCCTGTTCATGAAGTTCCTTTTTATCAAACTCTTTTTGGAATAAATATACGGGTGCTGTTTCCGAGCAGTTCTTTTTGCCGTAGAAATCCGGTTCAAAATTCAAAAAATGAAATTTATCAAGTAAACATTGATTCGTGATTTTACATTTGTTCCTTTCCAGGTTAATAAACGCCGGGTTTACATCCTTTAATCCATTTTGATCATACCCCAGCTGTTTCCAGAAAGGTTCCAGATAAATGTTCTCATCAGGATAGAAATACACATTTTTATCGATATACAGTTCTCCCTGTCTCAGACGCTCTGCTTCATCTTCTCCAAGACCGGCAAATCCCCATGGATTTTTATGAACAATAATGTTTTCATAAATCCGGTCTCTGGCCTCTTTATAAGTACAGTGTAGTTGAATCTGCCCATCAATAATAATATTATGGTGTACGTTTCTTTCAAAACCTTCTCGCAGCTTAATCCCTATTCCCAGACACAGATTTTTGTAGATCTCATAATTACTGGATCCGTCATCCAGATCAATACCCCAGGAATGTGTCTCACGATTATCATGATGGAATCGGTTATGATGAATTTTAGTGGTCTGATATGCATCTAGAAGAGCGATATCATACTCTTTTCCATCTTTTATATAGTGCCTGATGATTTCGCCATTTAATCCAAAACTGTTATAGTCCGGAACCGACCAGAACCGGTCTCGTCCCCAGGAGTTAAATGGACCGTGATCCGTTCTCTCCCTTTGCGAATCATAGATATCATTATATGCAATCTCGTGACCGCCAAATGTTCCATCATTAACATTAATATTGGATCTGGCGCTATTATGAATCGTATTATGTAAAATCCGAATCCGGCTGGATACGGATAGATTCACACCTGACGATTGTTTTTCGTAAATTCCCACATCAAAAATATGATTTTCCGAGATTTCAATATCCCTTGGATAATCTTCCGATACCGGTCCGCGCTGGTTTGGGTGTTTCACCTCTGTGACATGCACCGTGTGCTGTGGGTAATGCATATGCTCCCAATAAGAAGGCTGAGAAACTGCCTCAGGAGAACCAACCAGCTGAATTGCGGAAGAACCGATGTGACAGAATTCATTATTACAGATACAATGGTCACTATTATATCCCCATGCAAAGATTGCATTCCCACCTATATGCGAAAACCGGCAGTCCTCTATGACTATATTCTTTGCATTGCTCATATAAATACTTCCGGAACGGACAACTGCCCAGTCTCCCCTTAAAAGAGAAATATATTCTTTTCCTTCTTGTTTTGTTGTGAACATTGTCCTGGATGTTTTTTCCAGTATCAATCCACTGATACGGATATTTTCTATAGGATTTTCAAAATTTATGCCACAAATGCGGAATAATTCTGTATTGGTACAAATCTCTATTTTTGTATCAGATCCCAAACATACATTTTGTTGGGGAATAACCGATAAAATCCCTGTCTCTGCATCATAAAACCATTCCTGCTCACAATCCAATTCTTCTTTTATATTTTCAGCCACAAGTGCATCTGCTTTATAATAATTTCCTCTATTATTATCTCCGATCCACTCAATATCCAGTCCCAAGGGCGTATTTTCACTTTTTCCCCGGATATAATAATCATTTCCCCCCCATCCGGCTTCATGAAGTGCACGAATATATCCTGTAGATGGATTTTTCCAGTTCTTTGACCGTTCTTTTATTTCTTCTTGTGAAACAGTACCTCCCAATGGCAGGACTCCCGCCTGATAGTTAGGATACCTTGCCATAATCTGCGGAACATCATCAATAAACAACTGATCAATAAAAAGTCCGGTTCCAATAAATGTATTCCAGATATCCGGATTTATTTTATTCCTTTCCCACACCAGCTGTTCCAGCTGGCTGGCACCGCTTATTACAGCCGTTTCCCCCGGAAACCCCATAATATGTAGTCCGGAATCCTCTTTTTCCAAAACCAATGGCTCGTTCAGTGTATAATGTCCTTCTCTCAGACATATGACTGTTTTATCCTCTTTATCACGAGTCAGCTTTAATGCTTGTTTTAGTGATGCAACCGGTTTTAAAAGAGAGCCGTCCCCTCTGCTATCGGAACCATTTTCTGCTACAAAAATTTCACTCATTATTTTCTTGTATGATGCATTTATAATGAAACGCACCAGTACGCTCCTTTCTTTTCAACCTTAGTAATGAAAAGTCTAAGATTTAAAATTTAGGATGACCCCATTCTCATCCACCATAACAAGCTCATTTTGAATGCGCCTATCCTCACAGATAAATCCCTTGGGCAATTTCAACTGTACTGTCCTTGGTACATGGTGATTTTCCAGACGTACCTCAATCCATCCCTGCTTCATATTCCACCGCATACTGACTAAAATTCCCTGACGGGAAAGAAGATGTGTCACTTCCCCTTGCCATAAACGACTGGGAAGAGCCGGTAACACCAGAATCGTTTCCTCAAATGACTGCATCAGCATTTCATTAAGCGCTGCCGTAAAGCCCATATTGGCATCCAGCTGTACTGTGGACCATGCCATTTTTAATCCGACACCCATTTGTCTCCAATCATTATGTACCGTCATAAAATTATTCATTACACAGGCACGGCACATTAAGTCCAGACACTCCAGGGCATGTTCGCTTTCTTTCATTCTGGAATAATTATTTGCCAGATGGGCAAGAGACCAGCCAGTCTGCTGATTGATTCCAATCTGCAGCCTCTTGTTTGCCGCTTCTACAAATGCACGGTATAATTCCGGGTTGGTTTCCTCATGAATCTCATTGCCCGGGAAAAGCGGATATAAATGAGACTGATGACGATGACGATAATTATCCTTGAAGAAATCATGCATCCACTCTTTAATCGCACCATCTTCGTTTAACTGGTATGGCGGGATTTTTTGAATCATTTTCTTCCATTTTTCCACATTTTCTGTCTCAATTCCGCAAATCTCACAGCCTTCCACCAAATGCGTAAATACTTCTTTCGCAATGGCAAAATCCATGGTCGCATTCATGGTTGTTTCCATTCCCACATCCATGCCAGTCTTATAATCCCAGAAATTCCCCGGGGAATTTTCCGGAGAGTTGGAGGGAATCGTCATATAGTAACCCTTTTCATCTTCCACAAAAAAGTCTTCATAAAACAATGCCACTTCCTTCAAATATGGGATTGCGCGATTCTTTAAAAATTCCTTATCCTGGGTACACAGGTAATAATCATAATAATGCTGACCAACCCATCCTGCTCCGCCAGTCCAATATAATAAATGGGGCGAAACATTCTTGATCAATCCGGAATCCGGTACCGTGGGACCAGGTATAAATATACCACGGCAGCCATACAAATTTCTGGCGTTGGTTCTGAAGTCATCCATCAACCGTTCGATATAGTCAAATACGGAAAGAAGCAATTCCGGATTATTTCCTGTCAATGCCTGCCAGTAAATCATCTGAAGATTTTCATTGACCATGTTAAAGGTCCATTGACCCATATATTCTCCACACCATAATCCATACAAATGACAGGGATTTCTTCCCGGTCTGGTAGCTGCCAGAAGTAAATATCGCCCGTAATTCCACATTTTTTCCAACATTTCCACAGAAGCTTCTCCCTGGTATGCATCCAATAACAATTCCTCATTGGATGTATTATAGTCATCTGCCTTTAAATCTAATTTCGCCGATGTGAATATGGATTCCCAGGTTTTTTTATGCTCTTCAAATAATGCTTCGTAGTCGGAACCAATGGCTTTCAAATCATCGCATACCGCAAAAGCAGCATCATTTGTATCGGCCAGAACAAAGTTTTTCAAAACAACCGTTACCTTTGTCACCTGTTCCAACTCCAGTTTTTCCCCGTTTTCCTGGCAGTTTCCACTTTCATAATATACCCTGGCAGCTGCTCCGAAATAAGTGGCATCCTCATTTTTCGCTGTATATGCGATAAATTTACCCTGGTGGACAAAAGATTTTCTTTCCTTTGGTAAAAATTCATCCATCTCCTGATGATACCACTGTGCATCCTCCAGATCATGGACTTCCAAATGCAGGCTGCAATCAAAGGGATGCTTATTTTTTTCCATAATTTCCATTACAAATACATCTTTTTCATAGGAAACAAAGCAACGTCTTGTCAATGTATCGGAGCCATCATCCCAGGATACCACTGCTTCGGCGCGATGCATATCCAACGTTCTCCTGTAATGTTTAAATCCCTGATTGGTTTTCATTTTCAGCTTTAAATCACAAAGCGGGAGAGGTACACCCAATACGGGATCATATCCCCTCTTTTGCAATTCTTCTTTCATAATCCGGTCTGCCTCAAAAGGCTCGTTAGCAAGCAGTTTTTCTCTGATTTTCGGCAATGTATCACTGACATCCGGCAGATCCGGTGTTTCACTTTTCCACCACAAATCCGTATGGGTAATCATAATGGTTTCATCCCAGACAGAACCATATACGCTGGCTCCCGTGATTCCGTTTCCCAATGGTATAGCCTCTCTCCATCTGGATTGCCACCACTTACTGGGATATTTCATAGTTAACCTATAATTTTCTTTCATTTTCTTTCTCCCTTTTCCGATCAGCATTCTCTTTGGCCATACTGTGAAATAAACAGCGGCTGCAAAGCCTGTTTTGCTTTTTCCATTTCTTCCCCTGTCAAAATTACCTGATCATCCTGACGATAATAATACCTGTATTCCTCTTTATTCCATTCCACTAGTTTATAGGTTTCGTCCTGAATACAAATCCATCCGCTTTCCAATGCTGTCCGATCCGTTTTATCCTTTGTTTTAAATAACGCTGATTTCTGAATCTTTCTCTTTCCTTTCTTGGACGAATCACATAAAACTTCTCTTAAAGAAATAGAATCTTCAAACTCTGCGTCTGCCACTCCGGCATAATCGCAGAAAGTAGCAGCCAAATCCTGTAACTCCACCAATGCTTCACTTACGATTCCCTTCTCAACTCCAGGTCCAGCTATGATAAATGGAATATGAATCGAAGGAATTTCCGGTCTTCCTTTTCCATGCCGGTCAAAATCGCCCAACATTTCGCCATGATCCGACGCATATACAATTAAAGTATGATCCCTCTGTCCGGTTTCCTCCAAATAAGAAAGGATATCTCCGATACGCTGATCAATATTTTCCAACATAGCCGCATAATTCTGCCGTATCGCCTGGGCTTCCTCAGGATCTTCTGTGGAACAAATCGGTTCCGGAAATCTTACCGTTTCCCATCGTTCTTTCATCTCTTTTGTAACATCAAAGGGTGGATGAGGACCGGTAAAGTTTACCTGCAGAAACCATGGACGTTCTTTATCAAACTGCTTCAGCATATCAATACCATTCTTGGTCAGCCAATTATCACAGTATAATTCGTCGGGAAGTTTCGTCGGATGTGTCTTTAATTTTCTATTCAAAAGATCATCAATATGATATTCCATCCATCCTTCTTTTTGCAGACATGTCATATACGGATCCTTTGGACCCTCTTTTGCTGAAACGACAGCATCAATCTTTCCGGCATTATCCACTGCTGTTGTAAAGCCCAATGTTCCCAGATCATCAATCCAGCCATCCGCTCCCCAGTACAGGGTGGGCTTATGTAAGTCGAACTTTCCCACACCACCTACCTGATATCCTGCTTCCCGTAGTTTTTGATAAAATGTCGGTTTTGATAACAGATAGTTGAATCCATTATTTGGTACCTGGCAGGAAAAATAATCACATCCCGCCGCCAGACAGGCACGGGCCGGAGCACATAAAGGAGACGGAGTAACCGCCCGGGTAAAATGAACCCCTTGCTTCATCAGATTGGCTAAATTTGGCATTTTAACCGGAATATCTTCCTTTCCCGGTATCCAGTCTCCTCTATGTTCATCTGGAAATAATAACAATATATTTGGTTGTCTGTCCATAAACATACCTCATCCTTTCATTTCATACAAAACATATCATGCTCAAACAGAAACTGTACCATTTCTCCCAAAACGGCATAATACTCTTTAATCTGCCCTCGACGCAAATTGAAAAATCCATGACTCTTTCCCGGAAACTCCACCAACTTACAAGTATTTCCCAGACTGCACGCTTTTTTGGTATATTCCCTGGCAATTTCCACAGGAACGGTACTATCGGCACTGCCCTGAAAAATAACCGTATCCGGCATTCCACGATAAATATGATGAAATGGGGATAAGTCCTCCGGTTGATACGCCGATTTTTTTATGGCCTCCGCCCGATGGGCAAACTGAACGGTATCCAAAACCGGATTACAGAGCAGTAATCCCTTAATCTTATCCTTATACTGGAAGGATTGGGGAATAAAAGAATCCAGAAGGACTGCGGAAAGGGCAATATGCGCCCCCGCACTTCCGCCGCCCAGGACAATCTTTTCCCGGTCAATGCAATATTTTTCCGCATATTCATATAAATGGACAATACTGTAAATAGCATCCCGCACTGCTGCCTCAATAGGTGTATGATGCCTGGATAGTACCCGATAATCCGGCAGAGCCACCACCATACCAAGACGAGCCAGCTCTTTTGCCTGCGGTTCAAACTGTTTTACGGTACCGCCGGACCAGCCTCCTCCAAAAAAGAACACCACAACTCCCAATTCTTTACCTGTATGGTCTCCTTCCGGATAATACAGATTCATATTCATCTTACCCTTATCCGATGTCTCATATTGTATTGTTTTCATACTTTCCCTACTTTCTTAGCATTCCACTGCCACCTAATCTGTTTACTGTTCTGACAGGAATGCAATTTCCCATGGCTTCATTATAAAAGAAATTTCCACCTTTCCCTCATCATCCGCATAAAAGAATAATTTCCTGTGTTCCAATGATTTCAATGTTTTTTCCATTTCTCTGGTTAAATTTTTTGGTTTTCCCATTTTACGCCATACGGTAAACGGACTGGACGCATCATCCACCACTTCCAGACAAAATACAGCATTTTTCTTTGTATGTTCCAAAACCAATTGAACCGCTTGATCGGTTCCCATATTCATATAGGCATCCACAGGCGTATCATCGCCGTAGGTTACCATAGGAATCGTCATGTTCATTTCTTTGGGATAATGATAAAATAACGCTTTTACTTTTCCGTTTTCATCCTTGGTCACAATGGAGTTTTCATCACGTTCCAGCTCCCATTCTCCCAGCTGATGCAGCATCTTATAAGCATAATAAGAAGATTTTTTGATTCCATGCATAGTAATCAGGCCAAAGCCGCCGTGGAATGGTTCCGGACCCCCGCCACGCTCCTCAAAAATATCTGTAAACACCCAATACGACAAGGAATCCATCATACCGCTGCACTTTAAATTGGAACGTACAATATATGCCGCCTCTGCCAGTGTATCATGGCTATAGTCGCGGCTGCTTGGACTGGAACTCCATTCTGTTAAATGGATTTCCACATCAGGATAGGCACTGGCAGCAATCTGTTTCTTCAGCCAGGTAATATCCTCATACACTGCATCCACATGTCGGCTGCGTCCTGCAGTTACCTTGTTTCCATCCAATGCAAAATCCGTCGGATATGGATGGGTAGAAACAAAATCCACCGGCAATCCTATTTCTTCACAGAACTTCAAAAAGTCCTGAATCCATACTCCCTTCCATGACAGGGAGTCAATATCTTCTACTTTATGCGTCATTTGCTTGGAAACATCTTCCACCTCTGTATCAAAACGTTCATCCGGAACGAAGTTGCTGGTAGCCGGTCCTCCCACTTTCAAATCTTTATGCACTGCTTTTATGGCTTCCACACTTACTTCATACAATTTGAAGTACTGACTTTTGGTACCGTGCCAAAATCCATGCAGATTTGGTTCATTCCAAACTTCAAAATACCATTGTTTCACCTCGTCCAATCCATAACGCTCCACCAGATGTTTGGTTAAATGATATACCAGATCCTTCCATTGATCATAATCCTTGGGCGGTGTGATATTTCCCTTCCACCAAAAACAGGTACCCTCTCCGCTGGCCAAAGCCGGAGGCATAAATCCCAGTTCCACAATCGGGCGGATACCAATTTCCAATAAAGCATCATACAACTGGTCAATATAGTACCAGTTATACGAATGAGATTCCAATTCATCATTAATTGGAAACATATCTTCCGCAAATAGACCGTGAAAACGGATATAGCGGAATCCGCACTCTTTTACCGCTTCCTTTAATTGTCTTTGCCACTCTGCACGAAGTCCTTCACAGGCCCTTCCTGCCCCCACACAGGTACTCCATGTGTGAGGCAGGTATTTCCCTTCTTTTCTGAAATCTATTTTCATACCCTCTATTCTTCTCCTCATATTTTAATATCTTACTGGATTGTTACCAAAAATCCATCAGCTGCATTGGCACGGATTCTTACATATTTTAAATATTGTATTTCTTCCTCTGTAGGATAAACCGGCATTGTTTTTCCGTTTTCAATCTCCATTGTCTCAAAATGACTTCCGATTGTAACGGTGGCTTCCATCCCATAATATCCTTCCACATGGATTACATTGCCATCCACCTGCAATTCCTTAGCCATCAACGGCAGGATAAACATCACCTCTCCCTCGTAATTCTCCACCGAATCCTTAATGGTCCATGTGCGTTGTTTTTTATCCGCTTCAAAGGTTCGGATCTGCTTTCCGTTTCCTTCCGTCTGCTCCACTTCTATCTGCAGACGCTCAATTTCACCTCCCATTTCACAGGAAAGTACCTTACTGGAAACAGGTGTATCCCAGAATCCCCGTTCTCTTGTAAAATTACCTACCGATAAATTAATAAATCCTTCCACCTTTTCCTTTTTTAGCTTTTCTGATGCAAACAGCATACATGCATGGGAATACGAACTTTTATGCCATGCGGTACTGGAATTGAAATATCCCTCAATTCCCGTGTCCATAACCAGAGGTACGTTTTCTTTAAATAAAATAAACGATCCCTGATCATAGTGACCATGTCCGATATGCTTCTTACTGGACATAACTGCCAGATAATCCATGGTATTCTTTTCTCCCGGATTTCTGAAAATGTAGATGCCCGAATCCGGATAAGTATCCAAAGATGCCAATTCAATCTCGCTCACCATCGTTGGTTCATATTTTGCCGGATACAGGAAATTTTCCACCGTAATGCTTTCTCCCCAGAAACGCGGCAGTTTTCTTCCACCCTTCTTCCACACCAGATACATCTTATCTGCCAGTTCCGGATTGATTTCTTTTACCTCTTTTACATACAGACCATATACAGCAAATTCATCTCCGGCACTCAATTTATGATCACCAAAAGGAGGAGTGCTGATGCATCCATCAAAATATTCATAAGGCGGTGTCTGAATATCAATCCCGTAAGCAAACATTTTGCTTAAATCGGTGTCCTTAAACCAATCAATTCCAACATTCCGCTTCAATACTCTTGCATAGGCAGTCAGGCGCTGCAGCACTGCATGATGATAACGAATGGATTCCGGCCAGGAACCGTCCGGATTCAGATTGGCTCTCATCTGTCCATAGACCACCGCATACGCATTATCCAGCCACATCTCGCGATTTGGAAAATCCTTCAATGCCAACACTGCCATGGATGCACCGATACACATATCAGTTTGCCAATTACCGGTACGCAGCTGAGCACGATCAAAGGACATAATTGTCCGGTCACGTAAATCCAGTACAAATAACAGCATAAAATCAACCAGATCATACAATAACGTTTTCTCTTCTTCTGTGAAAACCTGTGCATCCTCAATCAAAGCATAGGTCACAGCCACACTGCAGAGATTTCTTCCCGCCTGAACCGCTCCATAGGAATCGGAACATTCCGGACGTTCCCCATAGGTCATCCAGTAATACGCCCCCTGGCACATATCATCCAGTCCCTGTAACAATTCATACTTTGCCTTTTCGGCATAACTCGTATCTCCGCTCACCATATATACAATGGCATCACACTGCATTCTGAGATTATAATATAATACCGGCATCCAGGATTTTTTATTATAGCAGTAGGTATAGCGATCCACTTCTTTTTCCATTTCATCATAGGAGGTAACTGTAATCTGCAATCCTTCTTTAAATTTTCCTTCCTGCTTTGCATCAAAGGAAATGGTATAACACAATCCGCCGACAACATCCAGTAATTCTGACTGCCATGCAGCACAGTCTTCTTTTGTTTCATTATTTAAATACAATTCATCTTCCGGACCAAAATCCAGACGAATCATATCTCCATTGGAAGACTTCAGCGAAAAATTCCTCAGCCAGATATACCCAAGGCCTTCTTCCCGGTTTTCAAAAGAAGGCAGTACCACAGATACAACTATCTTTTTTGCTTCCTCCGGAACTGTAAAATTTGCCCCGTATCCACAATTTTTCCACAAATCGCATTCATTTCTCAGCACGTCATATCCCACTCCGTCCCGATTCATGTAATACCATTTCTTTCTCTGTTCCAAAGTTGCTTCATCTGCAATTTCTTTAATCTTTTTATACTGTTCAACAAACGCATCCGTTGTTTTAATTTTTTCCCGGATCTCCGCTATTTCACTATCACTTAGGAAAAAATTACCATTTTCTGTCTCCCGAATCTGCAGTCTGACTTTACATGGATCGGCTGATGTATACTTCTCCAAATGCTTATACCACTCAACAACAGCCTTCAAGCCATAGTTGCTGTCTTTTCCCGGTTCCTCACAAAAAGAAGGGGATTTTGTCATATGATCCAGATAAAAAGAAATTTCATCATCCTCATGTTTTTTCCAAAATTCTCTTTGACAGGTAAATGGAAAACGTTTTCCTGCCAACGCTTCTTCCGCTTTTTCTGTCATATTTAAGAGCACCTGATATGCCCGGCTCTCTCTTTTCTCCACAGACTGATCCAACAGCTGCCGTGCTTCACCAACGATTCCCTCCAACTGTTTCCGCTTATTACTTGTTATTTCCTTTTCCATGATTCTGTCTCCTCCGATATTTTAATACAAAAAGCCGCCCCAGCAATATTTGTAGGGCGGCTATAACGCAAACGAACAACTTACCACATAAATATTCCTTCGCCGTTTAATTTCAAGATTGATTCTATAAAATAGTAATCTGCATAATTCATTGTGATATGATGTTTTTCAGCATGATACGAACCAGAACAATTTTGAACAATAGCATCACAATCGGTATCCCAGTTGCTTCTATGTTCAGCGATTGCTTTTAAAATCTTTACTGCCGGACGGATGTATACTTCTTTCTCCACATCCGGAACTTCTTTTGCCAATTCCAGCAGTCCTCCTGCAATGACACAAGCGCCGCAGGAATCTTCATATGCCGGTGTTTTGGGTTGTCTGAAATCTACAGGAATGAATCCACTCTCTGGAATATTAGCAATACAATAGTGTGCAATCCTCTTTGCCGTATCTAAGTATTCTTTTTTTCCTGTATGACGGTAGCTGATCATAAAACCATAAAGTCCCCAGCCCTGTCCTCTTGTCCAGGAAGATCCGTCTTCATAACCCTGGCCGCCATAACTGCAAACCTTTTCTCCTGTTTCCGGGTTGAATTCAACAATATGATTCACCGATCCGTCTTCTCTTACAAAGTTTTTAATAACCGTATCCGCATGCATCATCGCAATCTGCTTAAAACGGGGATCCTTTGTTTCCTCACTTGCCCAGTAAAGAAGAGACAGATTAAACATACAGTCAATGATTGCCCAGCCTCTTGTGTCTTTGGATTCCAGATTCCATGCACGGATAAACTTTCCGACCGGATTAAATCTGCCGGCCAGCAAGTTTGCAGCATGCATAGCAATTTTTCTTGCTTCAGCATCCTGGGTCAGGCGATAATTTGCCACAGCTGTCGGCATATACATAAACCCGACATCGTGATGCAGGCCATAGTACATATCAAAACATTTTTCCAGTTTCTTCTCACATTCCTTGGCATATATCCTATATTTTTCATCACCGGTATTCTGGTACAGCAGCCACTGAATGCCACCCCAGAATCCATTGGTCCAGAAATTGATTCCATTGTCAATGGTCCAATCAATGCTTTCATCGGAACGGTCATCATAATTTCCGTTTTCATCCGTTGTATAAGGAACCTTCGTATGATTTTTATCACTGACCCAATCCATTTTCTTTTGGATTTTCTCAATTACTTCGTTTAACCATTCTTTATCTATTGAATACATATTACTTTCCTTCCTTTTTCTACATTCTTTTATCAACCCTTAACAGCGCCAACCATCGTCCCTTTTACAAAATACTTCTGCAGGAACGGATATACACAGACAATCGGAAGAGTAGAAATAACGATAGCTGCATATTTAATAGCATTGGCATACTCATTAAAGTCATCTCCATTCATACCGGATGCCAGAGAATTACTGGTGTCATTGGCAAGAAGAATGGAACGTAATACATTCTGTACCGGCATCAATACATCATCTTTAATATAAATTGATGCATTAAACCAGTTATTCCAATGTGCCACACCATAATACAATACCAGAACCGCCATTGTTGCTTTAATTAACGGCATTATGATTTTAATTAATACAATAAAATCAGTGGCCCCGTCAATTTTCGCCGACTCTACCAGAGAAGAAGGAATACTCTGAATTGCCGTTCTACAAATAATAGCATTAAAGATTGACAATGCTCCCGGCAGAATCAGTGCCCATAAGCTGTTGTATAAGCCCAGATCACGGATATTTAAGTAACCCGGAATCAATCCACCATTAAAATACATCGGCAGCATTAAAAATGCTACGATGATTTTCTTAAACTTCATGTTTTCTGCTGCCATAAAATATCCTGCCAGCAACGTCATTAACAGATTCAATGGCAGAGATACAAATAAAATAATCAGCGTATTCTTATAACCTGTCATAATCAGCGGATGTTCAAATGCCAGTTTATAGGCATACAGGCTGAAATCAATGGGCCATAATAATTTGCCCGGATTGGCTGCCACAGCATTACTGTTACTTACAGATGCCACACACACATAATACATAGGATATACTGTAGCAATTAATATCAACAGCATTACCACTACAATAATCGCATCAATGACACGGTCTTTTTTACTGACTTTGATTTTCGTACCTTTTAGTTCTTTACTCTTCATAGCGACCTCCTAATTAATAGAGAGAGATTCCACTCATCTTTTTCGATATTTTATTTGTTGCCAGCAAAAAAATGACATTGAATATGGAATTGAACATACTGATTGCTGTCGAATAGCTATAATCCGCCTCCAAAAGACCACGTCTGTACACATAAGTAGAAATCACGTCCGCCACTTCATATGTAGTTGGTGTATATAACAACAGGATTTTTTCATAACCAACGGAAAGAAGTGTACCCATTCTCAAAATAAACATAATCATTACGGTCGGGATAATTCCCGGTAATGTTACATACCACATCTGCTGAAATCTGCCAGCTCCGTCAATCTTAGCCGCTTCATACTGTTCCTGATCAATACCAGCCAATGCTGCCAGATAAATAATGGAATCCCATCCCATGTTCTGCCAGATACCGGAAATAATATAAATGGGGTAGAACAGTTCTTTTTTTGTCAGCCAGTTGGTTGGCTGTATACCAAAAGCGCTTTCCATCATACTTGGCAACAGACCATCAGACTGTACAAACACCTTTACAATACCACAAACAATGACAATAGAAATAAAGTGAGGTAAATAGCTGACTGTCTGAACAGTCTTTTTAAATTTCTGTCCCTTTAATTCATTTAAGAAAAGTGCAAAAATAATCGGAATCGGGAATCCGAATATAATCTGCAGCACACTGATACTCAGTGTATTTCTTAAAAGTCTCCAAAAATATACATCCTTTAAAAAAGCTTCAAAATTATCCAGACCAACCCATGGACTATCCATAATACCCAATCCTGGTCGAAAGTCCTTAAATGCAATGATCAACCCGTACATGGGCTTATAAGAAAACAGAACAAAATAAATAACAACTGGAATAAGCATAATATATTTTACTTTGTTTCTCTTCCAATCTTTCTTAAGTTCCATCCCCAGTTGTCCGGATGGCTTCTTCCTTTTTTTTGCGTATGCTTCCATTCCTCCAATTCCTTTCTTCAAATTTTCAATACTGCTTTCTGTAACTTCACATTAACATAAAAACAAGCATACTTCTATATTCCATATCACTATTCAATATCTGATTCCAGTTTTTCCTTTGTTTTTCCGTATTGTTTCATCTCACGGAACTTGCCCGGTGTAATTGCCTCACGGCTTTTAAAAAAACGAATCAAACTATTGGCACTTAAAAAGCCGGTTTTTTCCGCAATTTCACCCAAACCCCAATCAGTATCCGTCAAATATTTTTTTACCTTTTCCAACCGAACGTCACCAATCAACTCCAACACCGTCTTTCCATATGTTTCTTTGATAATCCTGGACAGATATGATTGTGATATACCAAACTGTTCCATCAAAAGCGAAATGGACATTTCCGAATCCATATAATGTTCCCGTATATAACTGGCAACCCGGTACGCAATGGAATCCTCCTTCTTCTGACTGGCAAAGTATTTTTTACATTCTGATAAGACTTCCGCCAATATCACCTCTGTCTCCTGAAGATTTTCTGCATTGGCGATCCGGGCTACAGACTGAGATTCATCATGAAATTTAATTTCAGCAAAGAATCGTTGCAGCGAAACGGCCAGAGAAGATAAACACATATAAAAACCGCGTAGGTTCATTCCATTTGCCCTTATGATCTCTTTTAGCATATCTTTTATATACTGCTTTGTATCCACAGACTCTTCCATTTGGATAAACCGGACAAAATACCGTTCAATATCTTCTGCTAAAAATGGTTGATTCTGTGTATATTTTTTTATCGATTCATAAGAAATCACACTATTCTTTTCACACAAAAACTGATAGCGCAATGCCTCCTGTGCCTGAGCGTATGACAAATGCAGCAATTCCATTTCCATAAATCCTTCTCCCACCCCGATGATATGGGAAAAAGAAAAATGCTCCTTTAAAAAGCTGTTAATTTTCTCCATAATATGAGAGATAATATCTGCTTCCCCGCTTTTATCAAGTTTCATAACCAATACATACAAGTTTTCTCCCAACAACAGCAAATATCCGGATCCGTATTCTTCTAAAATTTCTTCAATTACATTTTTATAAATGAAAAAATCCAAAGCCTGATCTCTTTCTGCTTTTCCTTCTGCCAATACACGCTCCTTCTGAATCAAAGCAGCAGCATAAATGCAGTCATTGTTCCAATTAAGATGTTTTCTCAATGCCTGCATATCTTCTTCATCATACGTCCCCAAAATCAGCCTTGTCAGATAATTGGAACAGATTTTCTTTTCATACTCCGATACTTTATTTTTCAGATCTTCCATATTTGTACTGTAATGTTTCAAAACATTTTGAAACAGCCTAAACTCATCATATTTCTCTCCGTTCTCCATCCGTTCCTCTTGTTGTATATTACTCATCAGTGTTTCAATTGGCGCATAGGCATAATTGGTCACCTTAAAATTCATAATCCATAACACAATTCCAATCATCAATACTATGGCACCCAACAGAATCACAATCCGGTATGTCATCCAAAAATAGGGAAGAGCCGGGATTACCAGAATATAACTGCACGGATAGGTTTCTGATTCTACACGGTTAATTTTATATTTCTTAAAAGCTAAAAAACTTTTTTCTTCCGCCAAATCCGTAATATCTGTGGATTCAAACAATGCCGTATTATAATCTCCAGCTAATAGTTTACGGCTATCCTCCACCTGAATACCAAGCATAAAATCGGTATCCATAGAATCCATAGACTCAGAATAAAACGATTCGTTTAATAGGAAAACAGCGCAACAATCTTTCAACCATTTTTCGGACGAACCATAATAACGCAGAGAGATTCCCAAACACTCTTTCCCATTATTTTCATACAAAAACAAATGTGGAATTCGATCCACTTCAAATATTTCCTGTCGTACCGCCTCTACCTCTTCTTCCGGTTTGGATAGATCACTAAATACATGTGTTTTTATATAATCCTCACTGTTTGCCACACCATATACACCGGAAATAATTGTATCCGTATTATCAAAATACAAAAACATATCATAGATCGTTTCTTTATAATAATAATTGGTATAGAGATCATTTAAATATTCCCTTACTTCCAACCGCCCATAAGCGTTTTTTGTCACAGGCAAATAACTCTCCTGAAGATAACGCTGAGTTGCCTTACTTTGTATCATCTGACGTGCCATTTTCACCATACGATCTAATTTTTCTTCTTTATCCACAGAAAACAAAGAAATCGTTTTTTCTTCACTTTCTGCAATCTCTTTTCTCTCCTGTGTACCTACATACCACGCCATCCCAATAATCATCACACCAATTACTATCACAAAGATCATAAAAGAATGATATAATCGTTTCCAATATACATGTTCATTTCGCTTCATAAAACCCTACCCTAAAATAGACAAATGCTCCATCTTTCATCCTTGGATGATTTCTCATCCGGATGAAAGATGAAGTCTTTATCTGCGTATTTTTATCGATTATCTTGCCATATAACGATCATATGCTGTCTGATAAATCTCAATCAGACGTTCAATCTGCATTCCCTTTAATGTTTCAATAAAAGAATCATATTCCGTTTCAATATCCATATCTCCGATAATAAACTTCATGGATGCTTCCTGAACATAGGTGGAAATCGCGGATTCAATGTTGGTCTTTTCTCTTAACTCGTCATCAGTAAAGGAGACCAATGGATAAAAATGTTCTGCTGCTTCCTGGTTCGATGTCCAGTTATCCACTGCTTCTACAGCTGCCGGGTTATTCTTATCCTGTACAAACTCTGTCAGCTGAATTCCCACATTGATTCCGGAAGCTGTTGTATATTTCATCAGCGCCTGATCAAATCCGTCCGGATCATTTTTCAACAGATCTGTGAATTCATGATTGCCATCATCATCTACTGTATAGGATACATCTTCAATACCAAAGTTTGCAAACTCAATACCTTCTTCGGTATAGAAATAATCCATTGCACGGCACGCTGTAATGATTTCTTCTTCTGAAGCATTGGCAGCAATCGCCACACCAGCATCACGGGTTACTGTCTCAAACTGGATTGCACATGCCTTATCGCCTTCTTTTACAACCGGATATGGAACACCCAGCCATTCCTGTCCGTTTCCTGTCTCTTCTGCATTATCCGTATATCTGGTCACACGGGACATAGCGTGGAAAACCGCACCAGTCTTATCGTTGTAGACCTTTGTTGTCAATTCCTCATCTGTATTTGTCAACAAATCCGGATCAATGTATCCTGCTTCATACCACCTATTCATGGTTGTGATCAACTCACGCCATTCTGGCTGCATATGGGAATGTTTTACTACGCCATCATCCACAAACATGGTACTCCAACAGGTGCTGTACGCACCAAATCCACTGGCAAATGCCGGTCCCTGATTGAACACATTAAACTCAGATGTGAACTGCATGTCATAATCTTCCTTCATGACCTTCAGAACTTCTTCCCAATCTGCTATGGTCACAGGAACTTCCAGTCCTGCTTCATCCAAAATATCCTTACGAACCATAAGACCACGGAAGTTCTTTGCCCAATCACTTTCTCTCCAGCATCCAAACACACCAATTTTACCGGAGTCTGTCGTCAGTGCACGTTTTATTTCTGCATTTTCCGGATCATTAAGCATAGCCCAATAGTTTGGCGCATACTGTTCCAGATATGGTGTCAGATCCAAAATCGCTCCATCATTGATATATTGTTCCACATCTGTAACTAAAATATTTCCTACCAAGGTAGGCATAGACTGCGGATCTGCCAGAACCAGATTCAGCTGCTGCTTTGCATCACCGCCGACCGGAACATATTCCATATCAATGGTAACACCTAAGCGTTTTGTCATTTCCTGCCAGAATGGTGAATTGTGATAATCGGTTTCTGTATTTGCCAATCCGAAGAAAGATCCGGCAAACATATTTAATGTTACATCGGTTTCCATAGGATAAGAAAACTCTTCCGCTTCCTTTTCTCCCCCTTCTGTCCCTTCTGCTTTTGTCTCTGTAACAGCTTTTGTTGTTGTATCCTTTGTTGATTCTGCATCACTTCCACATCCAGCCAATACAGATGCTGCCATTACGGCTGCCATAGCTGCTGCATACACCTTACGTTTTCTCATAATTGCGTTCTCCTTTCATCCTCCCAATACCTTAACTCTGACAATTACAAATATTTTTGCTGCGCAGCAAAATGTTTTGTGCCATTATCATAAAACAAACCCTTCTAAAAAGCTATCTTCCATTCCAAATCACCATATTCCAAACAAGCACTGCTTCTCATGCATTGTTTTTTCTACTATTCTACCATTTTTTTCATAAAAAAATATCCTTTATATAAATTTTTTCATCTGACAAAAGACACCTTTTACTATATAGAAATCACTGGATATATTCCAGAAAATTTCCTTGCGTAAAAGGTGTCTTTTTAATACCCTGTTCTATTTTTCTTATCTTGCCATATAACGGTCATATGCTGTTTGATAAATTTCAATCAGACGTTCCATCTGCATATCCTTTAATGTTTCAATGAAAGAATCATATTCGGTTTCAATATCCATATCTCCGATGATAAATTTCATCGTTGCTTCCTGAATATAGGTGGAAATCGCAGATTCAATACTTGTCTTCTCTCTCAGTTCATCATCAGTAAATGATACAGAGGGATAATAGTGCTCAGCGGCTTCTTGATTAGAAGTCCAATTATCTACTGCTTCCACACCAACCGGATGATTTTTATTCTTAACATATTCTGTCAATTGGATTCCTACATTAATTCCGGAAGCTGTTGCATATTTCTTTAAAGCCATATCAAAACCATCAGGATCATTTTTCAACAAATCAGTAAATATGTGATTTCCTTCCTCATCCAATGTATAAGAAACTCCTTCTGTACCAAAGTTTGCAAATTCAATTCCTTCTTCACTGTAGAAATAATCCATAGCACGGCATGCAGCGATAATTTCTTCTTCCGATGCACTGGCTGCAATTGAAACTCCAATATCACGTGTTGCTGTTTCAAACTGAATAGCGCAAGCTTTTTCTCCCTCTTTTACTACAGGATAAGGAACTCCGTACCATTCCTGACCATTTTCAGTTTTTTCAGCATTATTCACATATCTGGTTACTCTGGAAAGAGGCCCAAATACAACCCCAGCCTTGTCATTATAAACCTTTGTTGTCACCTCTTCATCCGTATTCGTCAACAGATCCGGATCAATCAATCCGGCTTCATACCATTTATTCATGGTTGTGATTAATTCACGCCACTCCGGCTGCATATGGGAATTATAAATCGTTCCATCTTCCACATACATGGTGCTCCAACAGGTATTGTATGCGCCAAATCCGCTGGCAAATGCCGGTCCCTGATTAAAAATATTAAATTCAGCAGTGAATTGTAAATCATATTTTTCCTTCATCACAGTCAGCACTTCTTCCCAATCCGCAATTGTAACGGGTATTTCCAAACCTTCCTTATCCAAAATATCTTTGCGGACCATCATACCACGGAAATTCTTTGCCCAATCACTTTCTCTCCAACTTCCAAACACACCAATTTTACCTGAATCGGTTGTCAGGGCTCGTCTGATTTCCTCATTTTCAGGATCATTAAGCATAGCCCAATAGTTTGGCGCATACTGTTCCAGATATGGTGACAAATCCAATATAGCCCCATCATTAATATATTGTTCTGCATCTGTGATCGGAATATTACCGACTAAAACAGGCATATTTTGCGGATCCGCCAGAATTAGGTTTAACTGTTGCTTTGGATCGCCGCCGACCGGAACATATTCCATATCAATGGTAATGCCTAAGCGTTTTGTCATTTCCTGCCAGAATGGGGAATTATGATAATCGGTTTCCGTATCTGCCAATCCGAAGAAAGATCCGGCAAACATATTTAATGTTACATCGGTTTCCATGGGATAAGAAAACTCTTCTGCTTCCTTCTCGCTCTCTTCTGTTCCTTCTGCTTTCGTCTCTGCAGCAGCTTTTGTTGTTGTATCCTTTGTTGACTCTACATCACTTCCGCATCCTGCCAATACAGATGCTGCCATTACGGCTGCCATAGCTGCTGCATACACCTTACGTTTTCTCATAATCACATTCTCCTTTCATCCACCCAACACCTTAATTCTAACAATTACAAACATTTTTTCTGCGCAGCAAAATATTTTGTGCCATTATCATAAAATAAACCCTTTCAAAAAGCCATCTTCCATTCCGAATCACCATATTCCAAACAAGCACTGCTTCTTTGCTAACTTTGCATGCGAGTTACACTAAAGTTCTGTTTTGAACGTAAAAAGTCGCTTAAAGCCTTATTTTACGCGATTTTTGCTTGCCAAACCTCCGATTTAGTGATATAATTTTAGTGCAACGATTACACTAAAAGGAGGAACTGCATGTACTACAATTTCGTTGTCCAGATCCCCTCGGAAAAAGGGAAAATCCTGACCAAGGCTAAGGGCGGATCTTCCTATGTGCTCTTCCAGTACGGGGCAGAATATAAGCCTGATAAGAAGTATGCCATACCCAAAAGGACGATCATCGGGAAGGTTGATCCTTCCGATCCAACAAAGATGTTTCCTAACGAGAAGTTTCAGCAGTACTTTCCTGAAGCGATGCTTCCCGAAGAACTGCCTGAGACGTATAGAAGCTGTTGTCTCAGAATAGGTCCTTATGTGGTGATCCGTTATGTCCTGAACGAGTATAAGCTTCCAAAACTTCTGGAAAAATGGTTTCCTGAGGACTGTGGTCTTTTTATGGATCTTTTATCCTATCTTATAGTGGAAGAGGATAACGCCGGACAGCACTATCCTGACTATGCTTTTTGCCACCCTTTGTTCTCGGATGGTATGAGGATATACAGCGATTCAAAGGTATGCCGGTTCTTCTCTTCCGTCACTAAGGAACAGATGATAGGGTTTCTTGACGACTGGAATAAAAGAAGGGATCATAAGCAAAGGATATATATTTCCTATGACTCCTCAAATAAAAACTGTAATGCCGGTGACATAGATCTCATAGAGTATGGCAAAGCAAAGGATGATAAGGGTATTCCTATCTTTAACCTTGCCCTGGCCTTTGATAAGACCAACCGGGTGCCTCTGTTTTATGAGGAATATCCCGGCTCCATAACGGATGTCTCCCAGTTTGTGCATATGGTGGATAAGGTGACGGAGTATGGCTATAAAAAGGTAGGCTTCATACTTGACCGCGGTTACTTCAGCAAAGACAACATACGCTACATGGAGGAAGGCGGATATGCCTTCGTTATCATGGTAAAAGGCCGTAAGGCCCTGGTGTCGTCCCTTGTAGAAGAAAACCGCGGCACATTTGAAACCGAGCGCGACCATTCCATCAGAGCCTATCATGTCTACGGTAAGACAGTGAAAGCCAGGTTATATGAGGATGATACGCAGGACAGATACTTCCATATCTACTTCAATCCTTCCAAACATGCGGCTGAAAGGGAACGCCTGGAGCTTACGCTGGACAGATTTAAGATATATATGGACAAGCACATCGGAGATGTGGTTACCTCATCAAAGGCATGTCAGGAGTATTTTACCCTTAAGTATGACAAAGCAGGTCATCTTGTCGGCTACAGCGAGCGAAAAGACGTCATAAAGCGTGAACTGGATCTCTGCGGTTACTTTTGCATCGTCACCTCCGAGGAGATGACGGCCTCCCAGGCGCTTATCCACTACAAAGGCAGAGATGTTTCTGAAAAGCTCTTCAGCACGGACAAATCCTTTATCGGGTCCAATAGCATGAGGGTCCAGACCACACAGGCCCTGTCAGCGAAGATATTTGTTGAGTTTATCGCCCTTATCGTTCGCAACAGGATGTATAACCTGCTCAAGGAGACCATGCTCAGGCTTGAAACAAAGCCAAACTACATGACCGTTCCCGCTGCTCTCAGAGAACTTGAGAAGATCGAGATGGTAAGGCGGGGCAATGGCCATTACCGCCTGGATCATGCCGTTACGAAAAAACAAAAAACGATACTTAGCGCATTCGGCCTGTCTGATACAGATGTCAAAAGCATAGCGATAGAAATAGGCAGTCAGTTATCAGGCAATCAAACACCTACAGACAAAGCGCCCGAGGAGGATGACGATTATGGCGAGGACACGTTCACTATCATCGATTGAGACTGAGATCTCAAAGGTAACAGCTGAACTTCAAAAGGCTCAGGAGAAGGTTGACGAGCTTACCCAAAGGCTGCTTGAACTCCAGGAACAGAAGCAGTCCATAGAGGCAAAACAGATCATGAATGCCTTCCGCAGGAGCGGTAAAAGTATGCAGGAGCTTATGACGTTTCTCGAAGTGTGAGGAGCGTCAGAAGACCTTTAGTGTAACTTTTTTGCAAAGTTAGCATATAATATCCAGCACGGTGTAGACTCTGAATATATCACCTGGCTTACCGTAGGACCGCAGCCTACGGATACTACAACACTGATCCCATTTTTTAAGGATCTGGAAGAATACGTAGATGATTTTAAATACCAGAGAGTTACGGCGGATGCAGGATATGAAAGTGAAGAGAATTACGCTTATCTGGAGAAAGAAAAGAAAGAGGCATTTATCAAGCCGACGAATTATGAGATCGGGAAAAAGCGTTCTTATCAAAACGACATCGGCAGGGCAGAAAATATGAAATATGATTCGCAGTCGGACACCTACACCTGCCACAACGGGAAAAGACTGAAAGTCAGTAAGATAAAGAAAGAAAAAACAAAGACAGGATATGAGAGAGAAACGACCATTTACAGTTGTGAAGACTGCAGCGGATGTCCCTACAAAAAAGAATGTATCAAAGGGAACCATAGTAAAGTTCCATTCGAAGACAGAACGAAAAATTTGTATGTTTCCCGGAAGTTCAATCAGTACCGTGAGGAAGACCTGGAGAGGATTACCAGTGAAAAGGGGATTGTGCTGCGGGTGAACCGTAGTATCCAGTCCGAAGGAAGCTTTGGTGATCTGAAAGAGGATACAGGCTTCCGAAGATTCCGATACCGTGGAAAAGCGAATGTAGAAGCGCAAAGTATTCTGCTGGCGATTGCACATAATGTCAGGAAGCTACATCAAAAAATCCAAAACGGAAAAACCGGGACACATCTGTTTGCGTTAAAGAAGAGCGCATAAATTTAGAAGGTTCAAAACGCCAAACAGACAGGGAAGGGGAGGCCTGCGCTTTTTCAAGCAGAAAGTCAAAAATAGGCGGATCATCTGGATATTTCTCTGAAATAAGCAGCAAAAAAGGGGTATGTCACATGAGGAATTTACTTCCTCATGTGACATGCCCTTTCTTCTATGCATTTTTTTACAAATTATTCAGGGCACTGCATAACAGTCTTCCTTGTCATGCCAGTTCCTTTCAAAAATCTCCTTCAGCACGTCCTTTGCCTCACTGCGCGTATCATACTCGCCAACCATTGTTGCACGAAGGTTAGATACATTATTGCCGGAAGCTATGATAACGTACTCTTTCCTTACTGGTCTCCCCCACTGGGAAGCCATGTCTTTAAGCATATCCGCCCCAACAATGCGGAGCGTAGTTCCTGTCGTTTCGATCAAACTCATTCCATCCTGCGTTAAAATAAACATCATTTTCTCCTCTCTTTTACATTGCTCTTCTCTGCAACATCCTCTCATACCTTGAAGCCTGAGAGGCAAGCGAATCCATCAGGAACAGAAAACGCATCATTTCAGTCTGGTTCATATTGCACTCCTGTACAAAATACAAAACATCATGAATGGATTCCGATTCCGGGACTGCTTCCGCCGCCTGTTCTGTCCTTTCCTCTGCGTCCCGCAGGGCATCTTCCAGATTCCTGGCTTCTTCCATTTTCTTTGAAAACAGATATGCCAGTTTCCTGTTTCTTCTGGTCAGATAGATGCAGCACTTCATGGGAACTGTTTCCTGGAAATAAAGCTTCTCGCCATCATCCGCAAAACAGTCTACAGGCATGAAATTCCTGTCAATCTCAATGATTTCCCCTTTATGGAATGATCTGACCGTCGCTGACGGGAAGACTCCAAGATCCGGGAATTCATCGTACATCGGACGAAGAATTTCAGCTCTCAATTCGAAATCCTGCAAAACCACAATTTTCATAGCAACCTCCTTTTTAAGATCCATCAACAATTACAAAGAAAATATGATGCGCATATAGGTGCTATAAAAAGATAAGTAGAAATATTGGCAGTTGTTTCACTCCGGCGTGGAGGATGTGAGCATCACGGCGACCTACATCATGCTCAGGGCCATTGAGCAAGGCGTTTACACGACCTGGTGCAACTACTTTGCCAACAGCAAGCTGTAGCAGGCATTTGACCTGCCGGAGAATGAAAAAGCCGTTTTGATTATGCCCATTGGCTACCCAGTGGATGGCGTCGTATCTGCCCCGGCGCATACGGAATCCAAAAAGCTCGAAGAAATTGTCAGACATATATAAACTGTACTTTTTATTTTCGGGATTGGACACTTTTTCAGGGGCAAAATTTACAGGTCATTTAAGGGCAGGCGCTTTCATCCCGGCTATTGAATAACCGGGAATTCCCGCTTGGTCTCTTAAAGTGGGTAATTCTTGCATGGGCGGTCCCATCCCTGCTGGACAGACACAGATATCTTTTTCCTCAGCCCCGGTATTTCCGAAGTCATCCGTATCCATACCGGCATCCATTTCCGGGATCAGGCCCGGATCCTCATATTTCTTGAAAACACCTTAATCTTTGGCATTTTGGACGCAATCCAAAATATAATCCATAGGCAGAAATACAGAACAGTTCCTCAGGATATCTCTCTGTAGTTCCAAGGGTGAAAAGTTGTCATTCCGAATGAGCTCGCCAATCCCCAGATTAATGATATCTTCGTCTGAATAGGTGTATCCTTCGAATACATCCAGATAGTTTTCCATATATTTTCCAATCTGATTGCGGCAGTATTCTGTCATGATGTTCCTCCTCAGGGTTCCTTTTCGTGTCCACTTTTTCTGTACGCATGAAGTATGATTTCCGTGGGATGGGATGAAAAATGGGCCAGCCCAAGCCAGCCCATTCTTTATCATCCATATCAAAGCACAAACTTCCTACCAAAACGT
The DNA here is from genome assembly GCA_022845955.1 of Lachnospiraceae bacterium. Classification (GTDB taxonomy): domain Bacteria; phylum Bacillota; class Clostridia; order Lachnospirales; family Lachnospiraceae; genus Eisenbergiella. The sequence continues at coordinate 3,320,526 of AP025576.1, read as the reverse complement.
CAATTCATCATACTCCTCCTCCGTGAAAACATGCCCACAGACGGGACATTTTTCTACAACTATTAACTCTACAAATTCATCATCTATATTGTGATACATAATGAATGCTTTTTTCTTTCGTTTTTCTTTTATCCATTCCTGAAACTCTGCATCTCCACCCCCCAGATAGGATGCAGGCTCAATATTCCGCAGATCATTGCAAAAATCGCACATAGAGCAGTGATCACCTCCAATATTCTCAAACATGCGGTATGTCTATAAGCAGAGTTCGGAGTTTGAAGTACTCCGAAGTGATTGGCGTATCAATGCTCAGCTCAAGATCCCTGCTTCGGCCGGAGACCGCCCGAATGGATGCGGATGTATCCATCCGGACATGATCCTACTTCAGTCAGGGGTCTTTAACTGATTGTTTCGCTCAATCATACGTTGCTGAGTTCGTATTGCGATGATTTCGGCGATAATTCCTACAATAAGCAGGCAAATATATTGCAATGACACTCCTTCCAAAAAGATAGTGCCAAGGATGCAAAAATTTCCCAATCCAAACATTACAGCAGTCAATGTAAATACTCCAACCTCAAGCTTACCGACATCATCCAGGTTCTGGAATTTGACTGTAAAGCGTTTAATGGGCAAGACGGTGAGGCAGAACAAAAATCCCAACACCATAATTTCAATATAGAGTATATAAAAACTATTCAAATTCTCAAGCATTTTCTCCTCCTCTCAGCTCTTCCATAATGTCAGGACTGATACACCCATATCCAAGCCGTTTACCGCTCCCAACTTCATAGAGAAAGTAAAACAGCCCTTCGTAGTCTCCATTCGCTGTCAGTTCCTCATAGTTATCGCCATAAACGATATCAATAAGAATTCCCCGTGCCGGATTTTCAGAATAATATTCAATCAAAGATTTCTCAAAATAATCCGGTTCTTCGGTTGTAACAATTATCACATATTTCTTATTCTTCCGGTCAGAAGAATGAGGACAGGCGTCGGTGATTTTACCCGGCTTCAGCCGAGCCCCAGTCTTTCCTTTCAAAGCCCGATCAATGATGTCCCGGATTTCTTCCTTTTCGTCAGCAGAAAGATATCTTGATCGTAATACATCCTTAAGGCAGCTTCCCGGCGCCGATTTGCACATCAGACGCACCAGATCAGATACATCCTGATCGGAAATTCCATCTGAATCAATGATTCTCCGAAATTCTTCTGGAGAGGAAAGCGGATTGTTTCCGACAGGATTCCTATTGTATGGCTCTGCGTTGGCTGAACTACGTTTCGGTCCCTGCAATTTCCGAAGAATTTTCATGAATTCAGCCTTCTGTCCGACTGAGATGGAATTGGATGACAAAATATCCTCTACGCTGTAGAATCCTTCATCATCCTCAGCCACTTTTGAGTCCTTTACAAGCTTGGAAAAATCTGTATACTCTTCAGCCGTAATCTCCATATAATTCATGTAATCAATCAGCTTAAAGTGGGTAATTTTTGCATGGGCAGTCCCATCCTCTGCTGGACGGACACATATACATTTTTCCTCAGCCCCGGTATTCCCGAAACCATCCGTATCTATGCCGGCATCCATTTCCTGGGTCTTGTCCAGGTCCTCTTTTTCAGGTTTTTCACTGATCCGCTCTGACGCTTTTAACCATATCTCAAAAAACACCCTTTTTTGATGGATCCTGAGATTTTCCGCTGCCAAAACCATTTCCAGCGGAAAAGGTTCGGAACGGTCAAAATCTCTGCCCAGGGCTTTTTCTGCCATGTAATACAGGCGGGCGGTTTCATCATCCGTAAGAACCTTGGCGTCCCGTATCCCATCCAAGCTCAGAGTTTCGGTTTTATTCCCGTTATCTTTCTGCTCCTCTTCGTCAAGAGCCCGCAGGGAATAATAACCTTTCAGTGTTTCTGCAATCAGTCTCTGCAGAACGGGATTACCTGCCTGCTGGTTTACGGAAAGATCAGTGAGGTAAATTGCCTGTCTTCTCAGTTCCTCCATACGGACAGCCCCGGTACTGATATTGTCTTTTTCAACTTCCTCCCCTGCTTCTTGCATGAACTGGGAAAGCTTTTCTTCGATAATCCCGTTCAGGATTGGATCAAAGGAAGTTTTCCGTTTCCTGATATCACACAGATACTCCAGCTCCTCCAGGATATCCTTCAAATGTGCAGGATACTGGATTTCCGTTCTCTGAGCCAACAGTTTCCTCCGTCTGTCCATCCGGCGTTCCAATACATCAAGGTATTCCGCCATTTCCAGCGCAGGATCAATCCCATGGAAGATACTTACAGGGATACTGGTAACCAATAACGATTCCCAAATATTCATTTTTCTGTTTCTCCTTTTCACTAAATATTTTCATGTTTCAGGAGAAATATGATTTATTTCACTGTCGAAAAAAAGCACCAGTCTCATATGACTGATGCCTTTTCTTCCCTAAATATAGGAATTATTTTATTATTGTGGAATTAGCTTAATCCAAGCTAACAGTTATTGAGGTATGCTGCAAAACCCATTTATACCACGGTATTTCTTTGAACCCACCATTTTCATTCCATTTTTCCTTTAATTTCTCAATTTCTTTGTCGCTCAGACAAAAATTTATGTATGTGGCTGCATTAATTTCTGCATATTTTAATTCTCTTAAGTAGATATGGGCATTACTGCCCATATCCCTCATTCAAACCGTACGTGCGCTATTAACGCATACGGCTTACCCCTATGCTCTACCTTGAGAACGTTGCATTCCCTGGCTCTCTATTGTCCATACAACAACTCCATGTATCCACATAAGGGGTGTCCCTTCCCTCCACCGTGATTAGCTGTTTCTTCGGTACTATGAACACTCGGACTTCCTACTATCCTTTTGACTTCCTCTCTCATTTCTTTGATTGTACATCATACCTCTCCTATGAAGGGGATAGTAGGATCTCAGCTGTTCCGATAACATACTTATTACATCCTATGCAAAGCTATCATACATTTATTAAGACATTTTTGCAACACATATTACTCCCTGCAAGCATATTAGGAGTTCAAAATGAGTTCCCGTTAATTATCATATAATGCCGAGGTCCGAGAAAGAAAGCTGTTTGGAATACTTAACATCCGGAATCATGGTTATTGCAGGATGGTTTTGTACCCTCTCCCTCTTGATATAGTTCGGATGATCGTTAAAATGCAAAATTCCTTCCTTTTTCAGCTCATCAAATATCTCATCGAATACATTATTGATAGCCTGACGTTCATCTCCTACCGGAAATGCTTTTAGAACCTCCATTTCACCGGATTTCCCAGCAACCAGCGTGCAGGCGCAATCAGCATGTCCAGCCAGATAGTCAGATACAAAGGGCAGCCGATCCTTAACATAACAGGCAAAAGCCCTGGCCGTCATCTCCGTATTACTCTCCCAATATCCTCCATCTTTCTGGCATTCACGGCCCATCCGGATGGAGTTTCTGTAGAAATCGGTTTTCTGGGTCCTCGGCTTGTATGAAGTAGTATTTTCAGCGCCAAGGAGGCGCTCATACACTTCCAGCTTCTCCCTATCCTGTTTGGGGATCACCCTGCCCGCTGCTTTCTTCCGGAACGTACTGATCATCTCTACCGACCCAACCTTCCCGGAAAGGAACTCCTTTTTCAGTTCCTCATACGCCTCCATAACCTTCCCGTCATTCAGACGCTGAAGCGGATACCACATCACAGAGTCCAGGAGCCTTTCGCCATTTGCACGGTACATGGCTGTGGCTGATTTTGCCTGGGCAGAAATCTGCTCCTCGGAAGCTGGTTTATACTTCATCGTATCAATGAGCTTCTGGAATGGGGCATATAGCCTGGGATTTTCCGAGAGCATACCATTCGCTCCCATCATTGTCCCAAGGTAATCATCCAGCCCATGCCACCACTCATGCGCAAGAGAGCCGGCGCCGCGCATTTTCGTTAAATTGATGACCTTCCGGAGCGGCTCATAATGTGCTACGGCATTCCCGCTTCCGCGGGCACCGAACGCAATAGAGAGTGCCCCCTGATAGGAAATATCCTTTTCACTGATCTGCAGCACTGCAGCCAGATCCTTCAAAGCCTCATATCCCATGTTCATGGATTCACGCCTATCATCCTGGGACATCCAGTTTCCATATTCTCCTCCGCGGAATCCAAAGGCATCGATGTAGTCCTGCCCGGTAACATCCCAGCCATTCCGATAATCAGGCCCGGTCCGGCGTACATGCTCAAGCTGTTCCGGAATAAAGCGTTTTTTCCCATTTCTCTTCGCGGTTGCATTCTTGGCTGCTGGCGCAGCGCCGAACTGCCGTCGGGCAGCCTCACGGACGATCCTGCGTTCGTAGTCCATCTCTGAGCTGAAATGGAGTGCCTTGACAAGACGATTGGTAATGGTAGGGTTATCAATTCCTTTCTGTGTGGCAGATAATGTTGCCCCACTAATGCCGTATATCTTTCTTTCAACATATCCTCCCTTAATAAGGATATCATCGAAAGCTAATAAGGCCTCATACTTCGTCCGGATTTTTTCTGCTTTTTTCTGGATCTCCCGGATTGTTTCAATATACTCCTGTTGCCGGAACTTCCGTTTTTCCGAAGTAACATCTGTCCTGTAATACTGTGGAGTGGCATTCAAACTGTCCCTGACTACTTTGATGAAAAATGCAACATCTACAGGGATTCCGGACTGGATCAAAGACTGATAATCCGGTTTTTTCCAGATATTGTCTTTTTTTACATATTTTTCGGCTACGCGGTCATTCATGGACACCAGGTCGTCCGCATACAGTCCTCTGGACGCCCAAAGGTCCTTTTTGGCTCCGCCGATCTTCTCTCCAAAATCTTTGTAATCCATAGTTCTCCTCCATATTTAATCTCTATCAACTGTTACAAAGGAAATATGATGGCTGTATATTGGCAGAAAAAAGGGGCCGCCACGCAGCCCTGCTATGCTCCCTTCTAGGTAGACAAGTGAAATAATGAAAACTTGTCGCTTAGAAGGGAGCATAGCACACTTGTGCATAGCCCCTTTTTCTGTCAATGAAATTTATTCTTATATATAATCATACGGTATCAGCCCCCTGTCACCCAATCCCCTGATCAGCCGATTAATGGCAAAATACCTCTGCTTCGCCGCATCTTCCCCGTTATGACCCCTGTTTTGCTGATTTTTTTCGTATTCCGAGTTTGAATGGCTTCTTTCCTGAAGGATAACCTGAAGCATTTGTTCCGTCTTTTCCTCCTTCAGTTTCGTCGCCTCCCGGATGGTGACTGTATATGAAACGCCCCCCTTTTTCAGGATCATTTTTCTTCCAAAATCATCTAGGCGGAAATCCCTTCTGTTATTTTTCTGCACGTATAAACAGGATGACCGGATTCCTTTGTCATCACATAATCGGGACGTAGTTCCCTGGTAGGAACTATCCTGTTAAATACGATCCGCGCAGCTTCCTTGTTCAAAACATTCATTGCATTTCCGCCTTTGAAATCCATCAAATAATACGAAGGAAATATGGTGAATTGGTTTTGGACATAATGAAAGGGCTGCCGAAGCAGCCCGTTGAAAACATCTATCTTTCGAATTCCAGATAATATTTATCCGTCTCGTAGTCCTGCATATAGGTTTTAGTTACCATAGCATTATGGTAACAGACACCGAACCTTGGGATCCTAAGCAACTTTGCTGCCTCATATATTGCTATCTCCATATCTTTCGGCATTCTCTGTTCGTATCCGTTTTCATCCTCTACCATGATGCAGCTGTCATCATCTTCTTCAGGGACATCTTCATCCTTTTCAAAATATAGAAAATCATATCCCGTCTCTTTCCTTAAGACGTATGCGACTGCTCCGGCTGTTCCTGACGAATCCGCATAGCTGTCTTCAAACGACGCAAACACTTTGTCCACATCAGCTCCCGGCTCCAGAGCAGCCTGGTACATTGCGGAGTTCTCTTTGTTTACACAGAATGTTTCCGCATGGGCTGTCATAAAATCCACAAAACCTTCCGGCGTACCTGTATACGGAAAACCATAACCAACTTCAACACGCACATATGATTCTCCAGAGGAAAATATAGATGCCAACAGCCGCTGTTCAGCCATTGACTCTCCCTTTTTCTCCCTAACCCAGAAGCATCCACTTCCGTCCGGAAATGACTTTGCATCCGGGAAAAGCGCTTTTATTTTCGCTTCAATGTTTACAATACGCTCCCTATCCGTTATTATTTCCTGGATCAATGTCTTTTCCCGATCAGTCTTCAGATAGAGGACACCCCATGCCAGCACATAGGAATACGCTGCATCTGTCCAGCGGTATGTGACAACGGCATACTGCTCCGCATACGGTTCTTCTTTACTCTTTGGAATATAATCCCCCGAAAACAGGACTTTTAATTCCCGGCCTCCATGCCCATAGAGCAAATATACGGCATCGAGTAATTCGTCCAGAGAATTCCAGGTCGAATGCCTTTTTTTGTTAAGGGAATCAAATCCTCCTGTTAACTGTGTATAACATTCCCTTGCAGTTTCTTCTGGATCTGTCACCTCATACCCACACGATTCCAACAGTTCATCCAGGGTAACTGTGTTCATGGCCTTTGCTATTTTCTCCAAAGTTTCACGGGAGGGCTGTCCGATTTCGTCCTGGTTCAGAAGCCGATTCAAATGCTCATAACTTATTCCCGCTTGCGTTGCGAAAGTTCTCTGGCTGCGGCTTCCGATCCCGTAACGCAGGAGCTCTCTGAATTTTGTATAACCTGCCTTATTTGCCATAACTGCCTCCTTATGCGAACCTCGAACGTTTTTTTATAAAAAGCCTGAGCTGAAGGTAGATGGGCTCAAAAAGCTGTTCCCAGATGTTCTTATCCAGCTCCAGCTCATCCACAGCATGTTCTACTGTCCTTTCCTCGACCTCTTTCATTTCGTCGAAGAAATCCTCATACTCCCTAAAATACTCCACAAGGATATGTTCCAGGAACGGGTTGATCCGGCGGATGAATTCCTCCTGCAGTTTCTGGACTTTCGGGTCTTCCTCCTGGAAGCTAGTTTCATCATCTTCATCCTGTTTTTTCTGGCTGGACTCTTCCTGGATCAGCACTGCTTCTTTCAAAAGGTTAACTGCATCCTCCGGAACCTCTGGCCAGCCTCCCGCAGTCTTCGGGATATCAACGCTCCCATATCCAGGGACCGAAATCATTGCATGCAGTTCAGTCAGTGTACTGACAGGATATCCCCAGGGATCAGTCTCCGGGAAACCATATGCTCCATTGTTCACCAGAGAATCGATAAGCCTCTGGAACATAATTGTTTCGTTCCGCATGATCACCTCCGGAGCGTTCAGTTTTGAGAGTCTACGGATCCTCTCGCAACGGATGACCACCATCCTGTAGATCCAGTTCAGCGAAAATGCTTTCCAGCACTCTTCATCTACCCTCCTATAACGCATGCAGAGCGGAACTACGGGCACGGCTGTCAGAACCATGCAGTCACGATCCGCTACTTCTTTTTTGTCAAGGAGAATCCTGATTGCAGCTGCGCCGTGAACGAGAGTTTCTTTATGTTCATATTCATGTACCTTTTCCAGAGGGACCATCGTACCAAAGGGCATATCTGGTGTTTCGTCAGTCGCCATATATTCCGTTCCATACAGAATCTTCTCAATTTCAGCCCTTTTCATCCCCAACTCTTTTGCAAAGATGGGATTCGTCCCGCGCAGATATTGAATATTGACGACAGGTTCAGGCAGTTCGATATGGCCCATGTACAGCTTTTCTTCATCGAAATATCCAAAGATTCCAGGGTCTTCCAGGCTACCTTTCGGCGGCTCTTCATGGCCTTCTTCCGGATCATAAAGGCATATGACTTCTCCTCTGGAAAAACTGCGGATGTCATCACTGGTGATCCCTACCATTCCGGCAGCGGTATCTGCGTTCGTGTTAAACCATTTCGGTATCATGCTTGTCCTCCTTTGAGTTTGCATTGACATGGAATTGATTTATTTATTGATATAATTATATCATATCAATATTATATGTCAATATTCATGTCGACATTTTTTCGATTTGAGATAGATGGAGTCCTGCTTCAAACCTCTCGATTTCGAGATGTTAAAGGATTTGTTTTGTATCAGGATGCCGATGCTGAGTTGAAGTTTCCCGCCATAGTATATGGTGATTATTTTTTCCGAAGGAACAAAGGTCAGTCGTATGAGAAAATTCCTCATACGACTGACCCTTTACGCCTTTCTATATTTTTTTAGATTCAATCAATCAGCTTCCAGAGGAACACTTTTGTACGTCATCCCAAGCCTGTTCCTGGTCAAAAGATATCCATCACCGATAGAAGTTTCGATCCACTCGCTGTATTGCAGCTCATCTTCTGTCCCGTCGTCAAAGTGGACGAAATATTCCTCTGCCCTTTTCGTATCCCTTTCCTTTTCTTCAAGGGTGTAATCCTCGTTCCAGTATGGATCCTGGTCATTCCCGGAGGAAGGATAATCTTCTTTGTTTACCCAGTGGTCGATCTCGTAGTAGTATCTTGTATCGTACACCGGCTGTTGCCTGTATACGGGTTTTTGGACTGGCTCCTGGTAATACTCTGTCTTATATACAGGCACTTGGGTAGTTTTTGCGGTAAATGTACCGTTCCCGTTGTCCACATAGGATGTTTGGGTATCGTAATGGGATATGACTTGTCGGGTTCTGGTTTCATACACGGTTTCGTAATGGTCCAGAACCGTAATGTATTCCTTCAGTTCAACCCGTTCATCATAAACCCTTCCGTCAGTCGGTACGCTCCAGCCGCTCTCATCAAACGTCTTCTCTTCCTCAACGGTGATGTTCCTTGCCCAGGAAAAACCGGAAACCCGGATTTCTTCCTTAACAGGCCAGAACAGAAATGCAAGCAGGGCAAACAATGGGATGCATCCCCCAAGCGCAGCCACCAGCTTTTTCTTCCAGTCAAAGCCATGTTTTGTGTCTGCATTCACATGACCTGAGGAAAAATCATTATCGTCATTGCCGGTATCCTGCCACCGGACACTATCTTCTTCCTCTATGTCCGCCGTTTCGGATAAATCCGTTGTATCTTTCCCGGAATCCTCGGCTTTCCTTTTGCGCATGCCGTACTCAAACTCTGACTCCGTTTTGGGAGCGCTGCAGGCGGCACAGGTTTCATCCGACCAATTATTGAGCTGGTTGCAGTAGCTGCATACCCAGTCTTTATGTTTCCCGTCACACTCAGCCCTGCTGATCCCAGCCTCTTCCAGCTCAGCATCGGTGAGCTCTTCCTTGATGTCCTTCAGGTAATACTTCGTGTTCTCAGGCTTCCTTTTCCCACAGTTCGGGCAGACATCGGCAAGCCCATCAATATCTTTTGTCCCACAGTATTGGCATTTCCAATATCCTTTGATTATTTTATCCATTTTCTTCCTCTTTCAGTTTCCACATAGGATTCGCTTTTTCAAAACATCTACGGAAGGTCAATGCTGAGACCTTTACACGAAGAAATGTTAGTTTCCTGGTACATAAACTGCCATTATATCCTTGTGTATAAATCAATTCCACTTCCCCTGTATCGGGAAAACTATCATATTCAGCAGCATAAAGCTCGCCGTTCCGAATCCTCCATTTATCCCAGCCATACCAGGACGGGACATATTCCGCCCCTGTCTGATCATAAGCCCTACATTTGGTTGTATCCGAATGGCATGAGTACAGTACCATCTTTCCTTCTCCTTTCCTTCGGATAATCACTATTCAGCTTCCTTATGAAGGAATACTGATGAAGGTTTTCCACTGATTTACCTCAATTATCCTTAAAGGGGATGGAATTCAGCCGTTTCACCATGGCTGGGCTGATCTCATGCCAAGTGATCCCTTCCTCAGCGAGATACTTTTTTCGGAATTCAAGAGTATCCTTATAGGAAAAGATTTCTCCATCCCATAAGGCTGTGATTTCCCTGTCGGACAGGATCTCGTTCGTGTTATTGTCTTTCGCGTTAAACACAACTTCAAACATGCCGTGTATCCCATCCCTCATATAAGCTTTTGCCAGGTAAATGATCTCTTCCATTTCATCCTCTGTGATTTCACGGGAAAGATAACCTATTGTAGCATTTCCCCGGAAATTCAGAGAATCGCAGAGGGCAACGAAACAGCCCTTCCTTACCTCCACTGATGGAACATAGTTATACATGAAACTCCTGTTTTCCACATTTAACCCTTGCCTTTTCGCATATTCAATTGCTGATTTCTGCTGTTTCCAAATATCCATTTCTTTTTCCTTTCAAATCATTTTTTTCAGTTAATTCCGCCGGTATCCGTATGCAGAAGACCAGGAAAAGCCCGTCTGATCCCTTCTTTAAGCATCACACGTTCTATCCGCATGTAAGTGTATGATGGGTTGTTCAGGATTTCCCACAGCCGGAACTTCTGATCTGCCCCGATTATATCCGTAAAAACATACCAGCCTGCTTCACCCTGTTCGGTAAGGAGCCTTCGTATCTCTTCCTATGACACATCATGCAGTCTTGCAATCTGGTTCAGGCTGTAAATCACTGACCTGACCATGAATCTGAAGCTTTTTGATGGCTGCGGGCAGGATGCTCCACAGAGACCATTACAGATCAGACTGATACTACCGATACATTGGCCAACGAACAGCAGATCCATCTCTTTCCTTTTTTCTGCGGTGAACATATCCTCCAGCCTTCCGACGGATCGGATATTCTGAGCCGGGATTGGCTTAGAGAAAAAGTATTCGCAGGTTCCTGTCTGCAGAAGCGCCTCTTCCGTATGGACTTTCAGGACGTAGTCACGTCCAAGCATACGCCCATACAGATATGCAGATTCAAGGCTGTCTGTAAGGTATATCCCTTTCCCATTTGGATCGTGCACGAATGTACATCTGCTTCCATAAAACAGAAGCAAACCGTTTTTCCTTATCCAGGGGAGGCATTCTTCCCCTGTAACATGATAATATGTTTCCATATAGCTCCTTTCTGAATGGCTTTCAACTGTTACAAAAGGAAATATGAGTAAAACTGATTTTTGTAACTGATGCGTGTGATTAAGGGGAATTAAAAGTTATACTTTGTAAGGGTTTTGGATTGTACCGTTGAAACAGCAACCATAAAGCAAACAACGCATCGCGGGATAAGCCGTGGTGCGTTGTCGAATGTTCCTTCTACTCATGGCAGACGAGCCGGTATATAAAGTTTGAGCTTACTTGACAAAATTCCAGTCACATAACATTTCATTCTGTTTTACCCGGCGCAGCTCATCTCTCACTTCCATCAGCGCAAAGCCCAACAGATTCTGTCCCTGCCACCCTATCTGATTCTGATCCTCTGGAGAGCTGGCTGCGAGGCGGATACCCCAAATGTCGTCAGAAGGGCTGGCTGCCACCAGTACACTGTCCCCGGTGGAGAGGAGAAATTCCCTCAGGTCCTGGTTCTGGCTAAATTTGCGCCAGTTGCCGTTCAGTACAATGGAGTATTTGAACTTATCCCATACCGTCTGGTCAAAGCCCCGCACCCTGCGGCCCAGATCCCTGCACAGCTTCGGATCATTACATTTCAGGATTTCCCAGCGGATCTCCTCGTCATCAAACAACTGGGCTTTGAACGCCATCATATACTGCTCCATGCAATGGTAAGGATCGGAAAAAAAGTGAAAATCCTCCATCCATAACTGGCTGAGGCAACCTATTGTCAGTTGGTCATTCTCTGCAGGCTGATGTTCCCAGAACAAGCGCAGCTCCCTCATTTTTCCAGCGGCAAGCTCCTGCTGGAGCCGCTGGTAGGTGAACTTTGGCTGGCCTTCCGGCTGCCACACATTCACCTTAAAGTAACCATACTTCAGCACTTCTTCGCTTTTCCTGTCATCCCACCAGCCCTTCCAGGTCACCGGTTCGGGAAAGAGGGTTCGGTATTCCGTCCGTTCCTCTGGGGGGAGGGTGTTCAGCCAATCGACAAATCGGCACATATAATCCTCCCCGTAGCCCATACGCCAGCCAATGGAATATCTATCAATTTCTGGGTAGACCAACCATGGGGGAGGCATTAATTTTTTATCTTGCTTTTTTCCTGTCACATGACAATATCTTTCCATATAGTTACCTTCTCGGTTTTCAACTGTTGCATAAGGAAATATGAATGAAATCAATTTTCGTGACCTGAAAACAGGTCCATCATGAGTTAGAACTGAGATATGAGTTAACTATACATAATGAGCTTTGCTATAAAAACTCTGATTGCAGAAAATAGTTCTCCGGAGTAAAATGAAATGCAGACTACAGAAAGAGGTGTTACTATGAGAACAGTGGAATTTAAGATGGAACGTCCTGGCCTTCTGAATGAGGGGGACCATGTAACGGTTACAGAAGGGAAATTGCCGAGTAACTACTACTATACGATTGACCCTTCGCTCGCAATGTCCGGGAATTTTCCGTTCCGCGAACGGCTGCTTGCCAGGGAGGGCGATGTGATATCAATTGTCGAAAATGAACGCGGATTTTATGTAACGGTGGCTTTTGAAGAGGCCGAGGCACAGAAGTAAACCCTAGAGAGTGTTCTACGATCATTCTGGCACGATTGAATACCCCTTTCATCCCTATCCCCATCCCAGCCAGTCCCGTCACGGGTTGGGCTGGGAATAAGGAAAACATGAATACCAGAATCGCCCTACAGGATCGGTTTCCGCAATGGTACCATAGTCGGGAACAGCAATCCGTTTTGTAAGCGGAACAGATTTCTAATATCGATTGTTTCCAAAGGCAACCTATCACATCCCGTCTCTCAGGTCATCCTTTTTAAGAATCGCTATCTCTGCACATAATCCATTTTCCCACTATCCAATCCCAAAAGAAAAAGAGCGGTGCCGCCGCTCCCTTCTTCTGTCAATCTGTCAAACTGCTGCCCGTTGGGGATAATCATAGGAATACTCTTCCGGTATCAATCCCTGCAGGATCATTTTTTGCACCAGGTTTTCCAAAGCTACAAAGCGCTGCTTCGCATCTCTGGTTACTTCGCTCATTGGGTATCTGGTGGAGGCATATTCAAAAACATCTCTCGCCTCATCCCTTTCCCTGATAACTGCCTCAACCATTGAAGCTGTCAGATCTGCACCAGATGGATAGAAATCAATGTTCCTTATCCGAATCATATAAGAAACCTTTCCCATATGCACGTCCAGCCGATCCGAATATTCTTCCACCCTATATTCCGGATAAGCCTTGCCTTTCCCGATAAATACTGGATGTCCCACTTTCCGGCTTAACTGGCTGTCCAAGACTATCTCAGCCCTGAAAAGCCTTGTTGCCACAATCCAAGCCGCTTCTTTGCATGAAACCCTCATACTTTACTCCTTCTCCCTGTTAGCACAGGGGTTTAAAACCCTTCAATCATTACAGAAGGAAATATGAGATGTTTGGCGTCATATAAAACTGTAGGAAGGCTCTAGTTCTGTGAAATAGATGCATCATAAGCAGGCCTTCTACTGTAAACCCTGACAGTCATATTTTCCTTGTAAGAATTGATAGTTTTTCAACAGGAAGGAGAAAACAATGAAGTATATTTTGAACTGGAACGACGAATACCTGAGCATGGCGCTTATCGCCGGACCACTTGACGAAAGATCCTCCAGACGGATGCTGAAGGAGATCGTCCAGAAGAGGCTTGTGGAGCTGAACGTGGCCGATAGCCAGGCGGATGCCCAGGAAATCTATGATGCGGCTGCTTCTGCTGACCTTGACCGGAATGCTGAGGTTGAAGATGTACTCAGCCTCTCGGATAACTGTGCTTCCATCAGATATGGAGACTGCAACGAAGACCGGTATGAGATCGTCGATTACGATCAGGAAGCAGCGGCCGGTGATGGGGAGGAACAACAGGGATGAGAATGGAAGAAAACTGCGGGGCAGGTATCCACCTGCCTCCTACAGATTACATCCATACCGACATTGAGGGCAAACACGTCATCTATACTACCCTACGGCAGACAGCCAAACATACGGTAGGACTTGACCGATGCTGCCATAACGGAAGGTTATACACCAGGCATGGGAAAAAATATTTCAGACCATATCGAAATTTTTTCGCCGGGAAAAACAGGGAGCTGGATATGCTTGTTGAGGCTGGGTTTATGGAGTATTCTGATGATGTCCCTTTTCAGGGCTGCCCGACCAGAGAGATGAGGACCTACCGGTTTAACCGGCTCGGGCTTGACTGGCTTGGGGCTGAGCTGGGGATGTATATTTATGACGTAGAGAGTTGATCAGTTCGATCTGGATACTTTTCCTATACTTACGGAGAAAAGTATGTTAAAATGGTCAGACAGAAAGAAGGGAAAACCATGAAGAATGATGAACTTATCCGCCGTTTTCAGATTGAACGGAAAAAATTTGACAGGTCAGGTATATATGCTTATACCCAGCGGGCAATGGCATACAATTCAAATAAGATTGAAGGCTCGACTTTGAATGAAGAGCAGACTGCTGCACTTTTCGATACCGGAACACTACCGTCCAACGACGATTATTACCGGGCAAAAGACGTTGAAGAAACCAATGGACATTTCCTGATGTTCAACAAAATGATTGATACACTGGATGAACCGTTAAATGAATCGCTCATCAAGGAATTCCATTACGAGTTGAAATGTGGTGTATTTGAAGACCGGGCGAATGGTTATGCCATCGGAGATTATAAAAAACGTCCAAACATCATCGGCATGTATGAAACTACACTTCCCAAAGATGTCCCACTGAAAATGCAGGAGCTTCTGGCATGGTATCATGGCATATCCGCCAAAACACTTGAGGTCATGGCAGAATTCCATGCCCGGTATGAATCCATTCATCCTTTCCAGGATGGAAACGGTCGGACTGGAAGGCTTATACTGTTCAGGGAATGTTTGAAATCAGATCTGATCCCGGTTGTCATTCAAGACACAAACCGGAACAAATATTTGGCTGGGTTGAAGGAATACCGCGAAACTCAAAAGATCGCTACACTTCTTGAGCTCTTTGAAAAGGAGCAGAAGGTATACGTAGACAAGATTACTTATTTCCTTGGCTGTGATAACTGAACGTATTTGACATGGAAAAAGGGGCAGAATTGCCCCTTTTCTGTTATGAAGTGACTTTTGTCAAGAGGTAAATTCCGTTTCCAGGAAACTTTTTCTTGACAGTCACACTTGTGCGATCTGTCAGCATCTGGAAGGAGCTCTGATTTAACAGTTCCCGGCATGTGGCCACTCTGTTATTCGTGGATTGGTTACCGACAGGCTAATGGTTCCGCCGAGAGCCCTGCGATCTAAAAGCGTGGATCACCGAAGTGCCAACATAGAAACGGCGCAGATAGCTCAAACCTTACAGGGATCACAGCCCCTTACAGATACTGACAGATAATGAAGGCTCCCCGGGGCAAGCCCTCAAGCGTCTGCTCGGCCTCCGAACCTTTGGTTCTCCGGCCGCTCAGACACTTGCCTCACATACCAGCTTCGCTGGCATGTGAGCGGGGTATCCCGATTTTCTTTCTCTCTTCCCTTTACATTATTTCTGTAAAACTCATTTGTCCTTCTATTTCCGTTCCTCTATACATTTTCCTGTACTCATTTCCCTGATTCTTCACATAATTTGCTATTGTGTCCTCATTTCCATGCTCACTTACTGTTGCCACATAATACCCATCTGACCAGAATTCTCCTCCCCACAATTTCTTCTTTACTTCCGGGCACTGCTTAAAGACTTCACGTGCCGTGATACTTTTTATAATCCTTACGATCTCTGTCGGGCTGTATCGGGGCACCGATTGCACCAGAAAATGTATGTGATCTTTATCCGTTCCGATTTCTAAAAAATTGATCGGATACCTTTTCGATATCTCTATACAGGTTTCTTTTATTACTCTATCTACCTGTTCATCTATGATTACTTTTCTATATTTTGCTGGAAATACTATATGGTACATAAGCCTTGATACATTGTGCGATTTGTGGATGTACTCACTCATCTACACTTCTCCTTTCTCCACATAGTATACCATCTTTCTACTTTATTCGAAAAGTTTCTTACGCCGCAAGCGGCGGGGAATGTACCCTCTCTCATTCAATTGTTTTTATTCTGGCAGCAGGCTGCAGTCTACTGCTGGCTGCTGCCTGTTTGTGCTTTCCATCAGGGACGGGTGGCTGTCAGGGGCCGCGCAGCGGTTCATTTTACCCTTGACTAGCAGCCGGACCTGATGTACCTGCCGTGGGGCGGATGCTGATATTTCCTGTCATCATGCCCCAGATGAAGCATGCAAGTTCTCTTGCCACAGCTGCTACTGCTACATTTTTCTTCTTCCCATGGCGGATCATTTTATAATACCTGCTTCGAAGCCGGGTATTCGCTTTATCGGCGTATGCAATCACCTCAGCAGGCTGTCCGCTTTGCCTTGACCGGAGTTCTTTGGACTTATGTCCGATGGCTCCTTTACAGATGCCTTTTGCAGCTTCAATCAAGAGACAGCGCAGGTGTGTATTCCCTGCTTTGGATATACCAAGCCGGTTCACGTTTTCTGAGCTGGAACGCTCTCCAGGCGCCAGTCCCAGGAATGCCGCATAGGTATTCCCCTTAGCGAACCGCTTAAAATCTCCGGTTTCCACGATCAGGGACAGCGCCGTATGCGTACGGATCCCCAGGAAGCAGCCCAGCTTTTTTGCATTCTCCTGATAACGGGCTTCGGAGGCGATTTCTTCAATCCGCTTATCGTAACGCTCGATTTTTGCCTCCTGTTCCTCACAGGATGCCAGGTACTCGTCCAGCGTTTCCCGATACATTGGAGCGAGTTCCAACTTCTTCAGCCAGGTAACATGCCTGATCGTCCATTTTGTCCCGCTGTACTGATGTCCGTGCCGGAGAACAAACGCATTGATCTGCTGCTTCAGCTTCTTAAGTGCAAGCTTGTGATCATCCCTCATCCGGAGATACTCTTTGACAGCATCGTCTTCGCCGGTGGGAATATAAACCGGATGGTAACCGCCGTAACACAGACATTGTGCGATCAGACGGGCATCACGCTTATCCGTTTTGATCCGCTTTCCCTGCTGGGTAAGCATGGTAGTCGGTGCAAGTATGACACATTTGACCCCGGCACCTGTAAGCTGGTGGTAAAGGGTATAGCCGAGACAGCCTGCCTCATAACCGCATTCAATAGAATATTTATTATCGGGACCGAGTTTCATCTTCAAAGATTCAATGAAGCAGATGACTTCTTTGTAGTCCGGGGCGACCTGTACTTCCCCGAAGATCCGGTCTTCTGCCCCGATGGTGGGTTCCATTGCACATAAAGTGTAATTTTTACTATGGACATCCATGCCGATTTTGATTATTCTATTCATAGGTGGCCTCCTTTTGTATGCGGTAATCCCTGTTACCATTGATTTTGTCAATCTTCAGTATACAGGTAAATCCACGTTGCTACAAATGTGGGGTCACTTCATATTATCTAAATTGAATTACATTCTCAAATGTCATTTTACTCATTTCCACGAATAATCTTAGCAGCATTCAAATACGCAGCCTGAGCTCCGTACCTCCCATGAATCGAGAATATCCCCCCTCTTTCACAAAGAAATAAGCCAAGGAAGCCTCCGGTTTTAACCGTGGGGAGGAATTGGTGTATCTTAAGAAATTCTTAAGGTGGCGGCTAAAGTATAGACATATACTTGTGCTATTATGTGTATAACAATTAGATGTCAAAATTAGCAGGTGCATAACTATGGATTACCCTTCAACAGAGAAAAAATATCATACAGCGGAACATCTGACCTACAGCTGCCAGTACCATGTGATCTTCTGCCCCAAATATCGGCGCAGGGTACTGGTCCCGCCGGTCGACCAGGCGGTAAAGGATCTGTTCCACGAGATAGCAGATACCTATGGCTTTTCCATCCCCGACATGGAAGTCATGCCGGACCATGTGCACCTGATCATTGACTGCAATCCCAGGTTCGGGGTCATGGACTGTGTCAACCGGCTGAAAGGGATCTCCTCCCGCCGGCTGAGGGAGCAGTTCCCACACCTGAAGACCCGGCTGCCTACCCTGTGGACCAGAAGCGCTTTCATTTCCTCTGTTGGCAGTGTATCCCTCGCAGCCGTCCAGAAATATATCGAAAACCAGAAAAACCGCTGATACCGGAAAGGACAGTACCCAATGGCAAAATCCTCAACCCCTTCCTATACCGTAACACGCCGGATATACCCGGAACCCTGGCAGGCTGATATCATCAACCGGAAGATGGACCTTGGCAACCGGATGTATAACAACGCCGTGCGCCATTATAAGTCTGTAGTCGAGGAACTCCGGCAGGACCTGTGGTTCATCCGGAACCTGGAGGCTTGGAAGG
Organism: Lachnospiraceae bacterium; assembly: GCA_022845955.1. Classification (GTDB taxonomy): domain Bacteria; phylum Bacillota; class Clostridia; order Lachnospirales; family Lachnospiraceae; genus Eisenbergiella. The sequence goes on along the minus strand of AP025576.1, from coordinate 3,302,131 downwards.
CCTGCGGCGAAGATGACCCAGGGAAAGAAGACTTCTCAAACGAGGTATCCGCATGCATCAGCGCCTACGGGCTCGATGAATATGATATCCATGCCTACATGGCGAGGGGAAAAAATATTTCCAATCCCAAAGGGCTTGGGATCAACATCATCCAGAAACTTGGCACTGCCCTGTCCCATTCTGTCAGGAAGGCTGTTTTCTCCGGCACGGAGATCCATTTCCGGCGGCATGGGTCTACGGATACCCTGGAAGAAAAAGCAGCCCGCAGCGGGATCATCTATAAACCGGAAAAGGATATGGTTTCATTTTCCGGGATGAGGCTCCGCCTGAAACCGGTCAGGAAGAAGGATGCTTACCTGGCACGGGCAATGCAGGGACAGATCAAATACTGCAGGATCGTAAGGGAGCCATTTGGCGCCGGATACCGGTACTTCCTGCAGATCATCATGAAAGGGAAAGCCCCGGATAAAGTTTCCATGGGGGCCGGTTCCGCCGGGCTTGACCCGGGGGTGAGCACGATGGCTGTCGTAGGGGACAGTGGCGCAGGCTTCTTCACCCCTGCGGAAGGGGTGGAAAAGTATGAACGGGCCGTCCGGGACGCGGCTACCGTATACGAGCGCCGCAGGCGGCTTGCAAACCCGCAGAATTACAACCCGGACGGCACAGTCAAAAAAGACACCAAGACATTCAAAAAGCACTGGCGCAGGACGAAGGGGGCAACCCGAGCACTTATGGAGCTGAAATCCGCATACCGGAAGAAAGCATCTTATATCAAAAACTGCCATGGGTATCTTTCCAACCGGATCGTAGAATCCTGCAGCGTACTGATCAAGGAACCGATGGACTACAGCGCCCTGGCGAAAAGGGCCAGGAAGCTGGAACGTCAGGATAAAACCTCAGAAATCCGGCAAAAAGACGGTTCCGTTCGTGAGGTCCGCAAATATAAGAATAAAAAACGTTTCGGCAGCAGCATCGGGAGACGCTCCCCGGCAGCATTCGTCAAACAGCTGGAGGATAAGCTGCACCGCTACGGCGGGCTTGTGTATGACGTAGATATAGCCAGTTTCAGGGCAAGCCAATATGATCATATAGAGGACACTTATAAAAAACCCCTGCTGTCGGACCGCTTCAAACTGGTCGGCGGGCATATCGTCCAGAGGGACCTTTACAGCGGGTTCCTTCTCTGGAACGCCGCTGATCTGGTCCATTCCGACAGAAAGAAATGTCTGGAAACCTTCCCACTTTTCCTGGAGATGCAGGAGAAAGTCCTTTTTGACATGATGGTTTCCGGTGACCTGACAGGGAATTTCGGGTTAAAAGATATGTTAGCCGTCAATGCAGTCCAGGCTGCCTGACATAGATTAAGTAACTGTTATCCTGGCCGACAAGGTGCAGCTGCGCGCCGCATGGAAGGGTATGCCGGTCCCGGCCGGGTAGCCCGAAGCCCATGAAAACACACCGGAAATTCCCCCTAAAAAATCATTTGTGCGGGGGATGTACCTGAACCTGCCGGTCTCGACCGTGCAGAGCAGTCAGTGTTTCCCTTCCTTTCCAGTCATTCTACGCACTGAATCCAACAAAAAACCTTTGGGCTCTTCAGTCATAATATAAACGCAATGTACCATTGTACAACTCATACGAGCCCAAACCGCAGTCAAACCGTATGTAATTCCAGTCGGTTGAGAAATAGAGTGGGTCTCTGACTACCATACCAACATTTCTCACCAAATTATGGCGATTTATTTCATGGCAGGGAACCCTATGCAATATGGTCACTCTTTCTGGAACAAATCCAAACCAATCGGATAGAATATTTTTGCACTGTTCGTCATTCAATCGCACCATATTTTCTTCAGCAGCCATCTTATCATACTCTTTTTGGGAGACATTTCGTCTGAATTCGTACGGTTTCCATTCCAATTCTTTTTCCAGTGCCTCCTTAAGACCCTCAATCTCCTTGTTAAGATTGGAAATTTTCTTCTCATTCTCCATTTTTTCCTTGGCAAGTATTAGCGATGCAGATCTCTGTGCTTTATTTGCCAATCCATCTCTGTTTTTCAAATAGTCTTTACAGAACTCCTCCTTTGTCTTGTGGGATTCCATATATTCTTTTTCAATCATTTCATACAAAAGCTGATCCGGATAAAAGCCAGTCAGTGCTTCAAATTCTTCTAACAACATAGTAAGTCCTCCCGGTCAATTTATTTAGCAAAACTCCCATTCTGTGTTATATTTTACATTTCTGTTAAGAATTGATTCAAGAATTCGTCGATATATTTCCGTGGATTTTTGTCATCCGGCGCATCAACTCCCATTGCAAAAAAGGAACATACAGTTTTGTGAAAGGGCACACCTTAATTTCAAAGCGTTTCCAAGTTTTCTCCCGATTTTCCATTTTTTTACCTTTCCTTTCTGAGTGTTATCAATTGTTACATCAGAAATATGATATCTATGAAAACGGTAAAAATATGGGATAAGAAAAGAGAGCAGCATAGCCGCTCTTTTTCCTGGCTTGAAGAATATATAATTCCAATACTATTCTTCTCCAGCCTTAAAATTATAGATTGGCCGGATAATCTTATGAACGTCTACAGTAACAGCTATATTCTGTAGGATCGATTCCATCGGCTTATAAGCCATAGGACATTCATCCAAAGTATCACGTCCTACGGAAGTGGTATATATACCACTCATTTCCTGCTTAAATTGCGACACCGTAAACGATTCCTTAGCCTGAGCTCGGCTCATGAGACGCCCAGCCCCGTGCGGCGCTGAACAATTCCATTCAGGATTTCCTTTTCCGATACAGATCAGGCTACCATCACGCATATTGATGGGGATGATCAGCCGTTCGCCTTTCTGGGCAGAAACTGCGCCTTTTCTCAGGATCATATTATCCAGATCGATATAGTTATGAATGGTGGTAAATTCATCAACGGCATGGAGCTTCATTTCCTTTAGGATCACATCAACCATGGCACGACGATTCAGCACCGCATAATGCTGAGCAATCTTCATGTCATGGATATAGTCTTCAAATGACTTTCCTTCTACATAGGCCAGATTTTTGGGGATATTGGTCCTCTTGGTTGATTTCACCTTTTTGATCTCAGATTCGATCTGTTTCTGTTTTCCTTCTGCTTTCAGGCGTTTTACCAGCTCATCCACTTCGACTTTCGAACACCTGTTGAGCTGCTCATATGCCAGCTTCTGGTAATATGAAGCAATTTCCACGCCCAGGTGGCGGCTTCCTGAATGGACTACTAAATACAATGTTCCATCCTCGTCCTTGTCAACCTCAATGAAATGATTTCCTCCACCAAGAGTTCCAATTGATTTTTCAGCCCTGTCCAGATTGATGTTTTTCACGCATCTCAGGTCGTGAAGTTCCACATCGTCCACGAAAGGATGTACCGTATTCCTAATGGAAAAACCGGAAGGCACAAACTTCCGTATTACCTTATCCAGTTTCTGTAGTTCGATATGTTTTTCTTCCAAGACTGCCACAGCCATTCCGCAGCCAATGTCGACCCCGACCAGATTTGGGACAACTTTGTCGCCAATGGTCATTGTGGTACCGATAGTACAGCCGGCACCAGCATGAATATCCGGCATTAATCGGATCTTCTGTCCTTCGGCAAATTCCTGGTTGCAAAGCTCCATTACCTGGCTAATGCTGGCCTGGTCAACTAAATCCGTATATATAGTTGCTTCTGCATATTTTCCCTTAATTTGGATCATCTTTTTCTCCTACTTTTTCGCTGTCACCATTTTCTCTCCGATATGGGAAATCTCCAGGCATTGCGCTTAACACAATTTTCCTTCCAGTTGCAAGCCCATCCCTGCCAATTTCATTTCCCTCGTACACCAGATACATTTGGCCCTCTCTTTTTTTGAATCTTATCCCTGTAACTTTCATACGGAAGGGCAGATCACTGCCGTGCTCTGGTGTTATTACATCTCCAATCTTATACCGGAGAATAGCAATACGTCCATCTTTCTCTGCATTCTCGTATCGCGCTAATTTTTCCTTCATCTCACTGATCTCATCCGGTGTCAGCCGGAGTTTTTCATACTCGTGAAGCCTCTCCACACAGGCTGTCGCCTCAAACCTTCCCCTGCAATAATTTCCGGTCAGCCGATCCACGCTCACGCCTTCGGCGCCGTGAGGATGTTCCTCATCCGACGTCAGCCATTGCCATTCCTTATTCTTCACAATTTTCCCCTTTCTTAAATCCTGATCATACGGACATCCCGATCCAGGGAGTGTGCCCTGTTGATCGTGTATAAGGTTCCACCACGCTTACGGCCGTCGTAAACGGCAATTACGCGCTGAGATTTCTGAAGCATATACATATTCCGGTCAAGAAAACAGTTTTTTTCATATTTCTGGCTGGCAATATGTATCTGGGAGCAGTATGTCAGACAATCCTGAAAAACCGGATCCTTTGAATCCAACCTTCCAGCATATGGAATTGCTGCTTCCAGGAAAAGCTCCTGCCCATTTCTGATCCGATTAACTATTTCTTTAGCGAAAATCAGATCCGTGCCATCTGCAAATCCTGAGATGAAGTAGTTAAAGCCACCCGCTATAGCAGATTCAATTTCCTTCGCCAACTGCTCCGCTACATATGAGCATTTTACATTAGGGATATTCCTGTGTCCAGTTACGCAACATATCTTGTTTGATTTTTTGTTCATATAATTAACCTGCTTTCGTTAATAACCTTCCCAGCCCAATGCATACAGTGCCAAACATAAATATGAAAAAAGCAACCTGCTGGCCTTCAGCATAATCATTCCTTATTTCCACACTCAACTTAATTAGACCAATCACAGCTATAATCAAACCAAAGAACGGCACCGAATTAACCCCCAAACGATTAGCAATCGCTTGATACAAATCAAATGCACAAAACACCATAATACATAAACTGAAATATTTTAAGATTGTGCGGCTAACTCTCGTGACTTTAGTCGTGAGATACAGCCGCACCTGATACGGAGCTGGTGATCCAATTCCCACAATGATGGACGTACCGCAGGCTGGAAAGCGTATGTTGTTTGTAATCCTTCCCTTCCGGATAGATGTATTCCCCGATGAAATCCGTGATATAGGCCGCACTTCCTGTCAAACCGGTTATGAATCCGATATTTCCGTCTGGACCTTTCACTTTATCATTGATGTGGAACTTGCCTACATAAGGGACGTTCTTCACGTTCCGCTTTGCGGTATGGTTCGGCTCTTTCTTCCCTTTGCGCGGGGTTGCTTTATGAAGGGACCGTTTCTTCCTGTGAACCTGGCGGTAATAGACCGTATCTTCGCAGTCTATTACTTTTTTCGCCCCATGCATGGCAATGGAGACCGCATCATTCGCGTGGGTTTTTTCCAGCCCCAGCATCTTCCGGTCAGCATTTGTGATATTCCCGTATGTGAATTCCGCTTCCGGGTAAGTCTCAAACAGCCGGCGGCGAAGGATGTTCATGAACGTAGGTTCACGGTATTCCCTGCGTCTGCATTCCTTTGCCAGCTTATCCAGCACACCCCCTGGCAGATGCTCCTCCCCGGAATGGCAGAGCACACATACTGGTGCATACTCATCCGGGTTGTCAGTGGCTGCGTTCTTCCGCATGGTGACATGGTGCATACGCGGCTTCCTGTCCCTGTCAAACTTCTTTTTACAGATCGGGCAGGTATAATCAAACTTTGCCAGTACATACGCCTTCGTATTTTCCCGGCCATACATCCGCCCGAACTGGTAAAGTTCTCCACGGATAGACGGGTCTTTCATCCTGGCAATATCGAACCGGGCTACTTCTATGCCGAGCATGGTCCCGTCAGGGAGCACATCCATATACCGGTTGATCCAGTCGATATGGTGCTTTACCTTGGACTCGATAGACGGCGGGAGCCATCCTTCATGCCGGTTCGTCATGACCGTGTTTGGGACTTTCTTCCAATGCCGGAGCACCATCTTCCCGCCTTTCCGTTTCCTGTACCCGCCTTCCACATAAATCCGCTTTGTCCGGAAACGGAATTTCGGATGCCTGTACCGGGTCTTCCTGTACCTGCGGGACCTGCGGTATATTTTGCGTTTTTCCAGCCTTTTCTTCTTTTCCATGGATTTTATAAGTTCAATTTCTGATTTACAGAAGACTGTGGCATCGTTACATACTGCTGTACCGATATGCTGCTCCCCTGTATCGATCCCCAGTTTCAGCGGCGGTGCGGAGCCTCCGGTCTTATAATCAAGCCGGATCGTGAACGGCACACGCCTGTAAACATGTGCTTTCCCTGTTTTCAGCAGTTTTTTAGCTTTAGACGGGGAAGTTGGGCAGAGCCTTTTCCCAGTCATGCCAATGACAAAAACCTTCATTACTTCCTCCTTTCCCGGGGACTGAAAAGCCCCGGGACCCCTTACGGGGTAGTTCGCCCCTCGCCTGTGTCCGGTGCGCTTGGAGCACCAGGTCGTCGTCCCCACTCAAGGGACCATCCGTTGCCTGAACCGCGCTGCAGATGGGAGCCGCCCTTTGCAGGGCTTTTTCTGTCTGCGGCGGTATTAACGCATCAGGACTGCCCTTCCCCCTGCGGTGCAGGGAAAAGGACAAGGCTAGTCAACTGCCGTCTCATGTACGGCTAACAGGAAGCCTTGGAAGCTGTTCCAAGCTCGTGACTTCAGTCATGAGTTATTGACTTTCTCCTATGTTATTGATCACCCTGTACTTTGATTCTCTGTCTTTCACAACTTCAAATATAAGAGGATTTTTCCCAGCCCATTCAGGGTTATTTTCAGCATATTTTTGCCATTTGTGGTAAGAAGCAACAAACGCCTCATGGATATCTTCCTCTGCTTTTTTTCGAACAGCAATCGCTTTTCCCAAGTCGGAATAAACACCCAGATAGTACCGTTTTCCCTTAAAACCAATGTTGACCCGGTACTTGCCATTCTTCAATCTGGATACACCTTGGCAGCCACTGGTATTATCACTTCGACTTTTCCTTTTTTCAAGCCAATCCAGACATGTCCCGTCTACCAGGTGGAGGGTCTCGTTGATATGTTTCTGGTTCATCCGTTTCAAGCAGCCGCAGCTCAGGTTATTCCCTGTCCTCAGCCCATCCGCTGGTACATCAATCTCATTTCCACAATCACAACGGCAGTGCCAGTATACTGATCCTTTATAGTCCCTTTTTGAGGTTTTGTATTCAGCAACTAGCCTTCCGAACCTCATCCCCGTTAAATCCAGTGACTTCCTCATTTATGCCACTCCTTCAATTTGTCACGAAAGCCACTTCAATCTCATATCCACGGGAAACGGCTTCGTTTGCAAGCTCACATAATACTTCATAAGTCGTTTTCTCACGATGTCCCCTTTTCCCGGGTTTTTGCTTCGGAAAAAGATAGACCTTATCTCCTGCGGATACGAAATCTTCCACCGAATAAACTGAGACATAGCCCTCGGGGGCATATTCTAAGGCGTATCCTGCATGAATTTCTCCTTCCCAGTTTTCAGGAGTCTCAACAATAGGTAAAACTGCAATACGTTTATTCTCCATGATTAGTCCTCCTCGCCTTGTTATAACATCTCTTATGCCAGTACACTGTTGAATGTCTTTTAGACTGGCTATAGTCAAAATCTTCGTGCTGCAGAATTTCCTTCCCACAAATAGAGCAAAATATTATGGGAGGGCGTTTAATTTTCTCTGTAGTCTCCATCTTCTACTCCTTCCTAATTGATAATTTTCATTGTCCATACGGAAATATGACAGAATTGAAGATTATGAAAAAACGATAGTGACTTTGCTTCAGTCTGTTTTGCGTTTAATGAGGGGATGAAAAAGAGAAATCAGGGGCTTCCCCACAGTAAATCAGGCGAAACACTTCATCAGAAATGTAAGCCGAAAATCATATGAAAAACTGGAGTCCAATTGAACCATGAATTGAGAAAAATTGCTCGAAAATGGAATGAGCTGATGTTGGGCTGAAATTGCTTGAAATGGGCTGAAAAAAGCCGTAAGAAAAAGTACAACTTCTTCCGGATGGAATGCAGCTTTCGATGGGTCAGGAATTCAGTACAATGACCTGACAGCTTTAAATGCTGTTGGTGCTGACTCCGGGGTATCGGTACTCACTCTATATGCGAACTGGAAGACGAATGTCACGTTTGATGCGAACGGTGGTACACTGGCAGGCGGCGTTACAGATGCCGAGAAGGCAGTCGTTGGCAAAGCTTCGGCTGAGATACCTTACAGTGTAAATCAGACTGCCGCTACAGGCCTTACGGCAAACAAAGCAAACCATGTTTATGTATACTGGAATACGAAACCGGATGGTACAGGTATCAGAATTGAAAATTATGGTAAGATTACAGGACCAGTAACATTTTACGCAGTATACTACCAGAGTATTTATAATTACACAGGCAGTTACCAGGTGTTTAAGGTACCAATTACCGGAACATATTCCATATGAATGTTTCATATTAGGAAAACACACTGCCAGAAATGGTGTGGCGGGCATCAGCCCGCCGCGGCGGGAATTTCAGAAATGTTAATTTCAATGTATTCGACAATTCTGTGAAACTCGTCAGTAAACTTGAATTTCACGCTGATATTGCCGTTTTCGTAAACCTTGATGTAGATTACAAGAATTTGTATTGACTACTTCAGATAATCCATTTGATACCCGCTTTTATCTGATGGACCTTATCAATAGCAAGTACGTAGCATACTCCATACAGGATGATCCGATTGCAAAACTACAAAAATTCGTTCCAAGGGAAAAGACATCCGATTGACAGCCACAGCCGATGACGCATGGTACAAATTAGCTCTGGACAAAATGAAATAGTTTCCCGATTTTAAGCGAGTGAAAAACCACGCCCACCCAAGAGTAGGATGGCATTTCAAATATTCTTTTAATAAACTTTGGGACAAAGTGTCCCAAAGTGTTTATCCTTGTTGTGTACTTTCTGCCTTCCAATGAAATGTTAATTATTTGCTCGTTAAGCCAATAAGAGCGCAAGCAATCAACAGATTGCTTGCGCTCTTATCATACAACGGTATTTTGCTTGTATCCACTCTCAATCATTCATCATCATCCAACTCGCGGAGAGCTTCCTCATATTCTTTTCGATATTGGTCTTTCTTTTCATCTCGCAGGAACTCTCTGCGGCGGTAGGTGTCAGCATCTACTCCATCCACGGGGATGCGAGAGTCATGCCAATCACTATAAACAGTGCCGTCCTGAGCGGACGCAATAGCATTGAACCAGTCATCCACCTCTTTCGTTTTTTCCTCATACTGGTGCCGAAGCTTGGCTTCTTTCTCGGCTCGAATCTGACGCTTTGCTTCTTGATACTCCGCCTCCAATTTCATCTCCTGCATCGCCTTTTCCGCCGCAGCCCGACGAGCAGGGGCAGCTTTTACCCAAGTATCATAATCCGCTTTTTCTCTCTGCCAGTGTTTCTCATACTTAGCTTCCACAGAGGGATCTTTTTCGTTGTCAGGAATCCTTGCATACACCAACCGATGAAGCTCCAGTGCCTGATACAGCGTAGTCTTTCCTTCGTATTTCCAGTTGCGCTTCTTGGCAATCTCCATCATGCCCTCCCGGATAGCGTCGGCTTGGTCGCTGACAGAGGAAAGGGCAGCGTCCAGCTCCGCAAGGGTAGAAATGCCATGCTCGGAAAGATAGCCTACCGCCTTTGCAACGGTTTTCAGTTCATCGGCGGCGTGCTGCCTTTGCCAACTCTGCGAATGCTTCCGGCTCTTTTCTCTCTGAACGCTTAAATACTTCATCAGCAGATTTGCAAGGCCGGGGGATTGCGTGGGCTGCTCCGGGGCGATTTCCCGCGCCTTGAACAGCTCGCCAATCCATTCTTTGAGCTTTCCAATCTGCGCGCGGATTTCCCGGATAAGGCGGTTTGCCTTTTGGATATTCCGGTTCAGCTCGCCTTTCTCGGTGGCTATACCTTTCTTCTCCATTTGACAAGCCGCTACGCCCATGTGGACGGTAGGCAACTCGTCAATGCCGCGCTCGGCGTTGCTGCGGTGGTCGATACGTTCCGGGCGTCCGGCGTGTTCAAGGTAGGCGTTTGAAATATCCGCCCATGTCTTGCGCCACAAAAGCGCGTTGTCCTTGTCGTTCCAGCCTGTGAGGTCAACTTTGTGTGTCTTGTATCTGCTTCAGGATTTTCGTTTACTAATTGTAATATGATCCAGGGTCTACGCTTAGGTAATGGTTATGCGGAAATTCATCTTATTTCAATAGGTTAAAGAAAAGGACATGTCCCGAGGGTATAACCCTTCTGGCATGTCCTTTTTCTAACTAATCAACACTGATAAGTTGTATCCTTGCACGGCAGGCACCGGAGTGTCCGACTTCTGTGCCACCTTCGGGGGTAGGCATTGTCTGATTTCCCGCAAGCATATCACCATTACGGAACGTATATCCGGTATAGCTTGTTACACATCCATCGAATCCGGACAGATACGATGAACCGCCACCGCCACCGGCATCGCCGTTTCCAGCACCGCCACCATACCAGCCGCCACCTCCTCCGCCACCATCGGGTGAAGGTGTTCCGCCATATCCAAATCCGCCGCCATTACCAGCACTTGTCTGTGTTCCTCCAGAACCTCCTGTACCACTGCCTCCAACAAGTGCTCCGCCGTAGCCACCATTTCCATTGGCTCCACCTCCGCCACCGCCAGCAGCGACAGCAATACGAGAATTTAGATTTTGGTTCCAGTTTCCATAAACCGTTCGTATATCTGTTGCTCCGCCTCCAGCACCGGACCACCCAGATGAACCAGGATTAGCACCGCCATTATAGCCAGCACCTGTACCTGTTACATTGTCCCGTCCGGGAGCTCCAACATATACATACAAATTTGTACCTGCTTCAAGGTGAACCTCACCCGAAACATAAGCACCTTTTCCGCCTGTACCCGTATCATTTCCGCCTTTAGCACCCCAAAGCTGGACTTTATACCAGCCTGTTACGGGTACTCTAAATGTTTGGGGTGCTCCTGTATAATAATAATCTGACTGATAATAGATAGCGTAGAATGTCACGGGTCCTGTAATCTTGCCGTAATCCTCAATGTTCGTGCCGGTACCATCAGCTTTGGTATTCCAGAGAACATAGGTAAAATTCGTGCGGTTACCATATAGACCTGTCGCCGCCGTCTGATTCACACTGTAAGGTATCGCAGCCGAAGCTTTGCCAACGACTGCCTTCTCGGCATCTGTAACGCCGCCTGCCAGTGTACCACCGTTCGCATCAAACGTGACATTCGTCTTCCAGTTCGCATATAGAGTGAGTACCGATACCCCGGAGTCAGCACCAACAGCATTTAAAGCTGTCAGGTCATTGTACTGAATTCCTGACCCATCGAAAGCTGTATTCCATCCGGAAAAGGTGTACGATTCACCCCTGCTGTTCAGTCCGCCGTTAGCGACATCCTTATACACACCGGATGTAACAAAATTGCTGCCGGTGCTCTCGTCATAACCGAACATTACCGTGTTCCTGGAGCTGCCGTCCGCAAAGGATCCGCCGTTCGCATCAAAGTTAATCTGGAACTTATGGATCGGTTTCAGGTCTACACCCACACGGAAACTGTCAGATACTGTCCGGCCCTTTTCGCTGTAGTATACCGTTACAGGTATTCTGTCATTCCCGGAATTCATGGTGTTGTACACCGTATCCGGGGAAAGCGTCAGCTGGTCAAATTTCAGCGTCCCTTCAGAAAGGCTGATCGTGGAACCATCGTCATAGGTCACGATGATGTCCCCGCCCTTCCTCGGCGCGAAGTCGTTCTGGCTGAAGCTATATTTCACTGCGCTCTGGTCACTAATCGGGTCATCCCCGACATAGACCACTTCCAGGCTCACCGGGATCCTCATGTTGATCCAGTTTGCCGTATTCCCCTGGTCCCCGCCGGGCGGGTCTTTCTCCAGGGTATTGTCAATCTTCACTTCAAACTCAAATTCCCCGGAGGTAACAGGGATCGTTATCTTCCCGGAACTCTGGTCATATCTTACATTTGGGCTGTCAGAATCCACACTGCTGATCGCATACTGCGAATTGCTGACTTCCGTTAATTCATAGGTTCCCAGATCGAGATTGTTGAACTCAGCCCATACCTGCGGACGTCCGTTCTGCTCGCTCATGGTATCTTCATTTAATGTGATGCTCTGTGTAAAGACTTCCCCGGTACCGGTATTCCTTAACTGGAACAGGAAAGATACATTATATTCCGCCCGTTCCCCTTCTGTCATGGAACTCGGATAATAGATCTCATCCAGCGTCTTCCCTACCGTGATCGTCCCCTGAATATTCTTCAGTCCGATATTCTGGTCAGGGACACCTGCATCATTTACATGAATTTCCTTAATCCATACAGATTTTGCAATCTGTCTTTCTGCGTCTGTGTTTGCAGGGAGGATCTTCTCTTCCGCTTCCGAGTCGATCTTGGCGGAATTGGTATCTCCCGCGCCTGTCTGTTTCTTCGTCACTTCGTACTTATCCGGTACCGTATCGGCGACCACATAGTAGGTCCCCGCCGGGACGTCGTCGAACAGGAAGGAACCGTCTTCCAGCATCAGTACCGGGGCAAATTTATCGCCTTCCGTATTATACGCCCTGGAAAGCTGCACGCCCTCCACCGTCCGGCCGGGGGCTCCTCCATTCCTGGGATCGTACGGTACATACAGGGTTACGGTCACATCGCCGATTTTCGGCTCGCTGTTTCCCATCAGCCCGTTGAAGTCCGAATCTTCCCAGACCGTGCCGGAAATATACAGGTTCGTAACGGTGGTAGCAACCACCTCAGAGTTTGTGATGCCGTTCCCGTTCATCACGCCTGCCTGGTTATGGTAATAGTCACCGGCTTCCTGTACGGACTGGTCTGTAAGGTTTGCCGTAAGGTCGATGCTTACGCCTTCCTGCCAGCCGATCGTTGTATCCAGCCGGATCGCCACCGCATTGTCAGGGCATCCGGTGAATGTAACTGTGCTGCCATTCACAGATCCATCCAGTTCCTGCCAGGAAATATTCCCTGACGCAGCCGTACCCAGGATCTGGGCTTCGTCCGCCGTACGGACTTTGGTATCTGTTGTGTAATAAAGCTTCCCTTTCCCACTGTTGAACGTATCCAGAGCAGTCCGGGAATCGGAATAGTCCACAACGATGGACTTATAGTACAGATTACCATGGAACTGGCTGCCTTCGTGGTTCGTCGCCGGGTCAATCCGCCCGTCTTCCACATAGGGCAGGATATCCACCATGGAGGACTGTGTCGCCCTTTGGTGGGGGTTCTTCGCCCTGTTGTCATTATCCAGGCGGATGTTCCATTTGATGTCCTCCCCGCGGGTGATCCCCGGGGTGCTGGTCGTCTTTTCAATGTCCGGTACAGGGTTGTCCTGTACATGGATCAGGTACCTTACTTTCCCCCTGCCGCTGGAATCTTCCGCCGTGCCGTAATCCTGTGACTCTGCGAAATCATTCGCGGTACATTCGTCCACGATGTCACACTCATGATCCCATACAACGGAGGAAAACTCCCCGTACAGGTGGTCATCGTCCTTCATATAGGTAAGCGTCTGCTTTACCTGGTCCTGGTCGGACGCGGACTTGTTCAGGTTCCCGACATTCCTGGAAAGCAGGACAGAGACAGGGATATACTCCCCATCCTCTACATTCGTCACTGTCGTCCCCATCACATCCTGAACCAGGCCTTCTTCTTCGGCCTTTTCCGGGATCTGGGAGGTCACGGTGATCCCGCCTCCAACCATCAGGGACCCGGTCACACCAGGTTCATTTTCTTCCAGGGATTCCGTCACACCATCCGTACATACCCATTCATAACTGCCGATATGAACGTTTTCGGTGCTCAAAAGGTTTTCATTTCCCTGGTTGAAGTCCAGGGCCTGTCCTTTCTGCAGCCGGCTGTCCACACCAGTGATATGAAGCTGGAAAATGTGAGCGGAAGTTTCCTCTATTATCTTCTTTACTGTCTGCGTACCGGAAGCGCTGGAACCAGTCGCAGAATACTCCGTAGAAATGTATCCAATACTGTCCTGAAGCTCTTCTGAATCAGCAGATGTAGCCACATGTCCTCCGGGAGCCCTTACCGTATCAACGGGGGTAACCGTACATTCAATGGTATACTTGCCACTCTTTGTGATCTGCTGTTCCGTAAATGACCAGTTCAAGTTTCCCTTTCCATCTGTTACGATGTACGGAGTACCATGAGGAATATTTAGTGTCCCCACATTTGCTCCATCAGGATCTTTCAGCTGATAGGAAATATCCACATAGGCATTATTGATACCATCAGGAATATAAGATTCCACTGTCTCGAAAGATGCCTGTGCTTCTTCGTATGCTTCCTTTGCTTCATTATAATCTGCCAGCGCTTCTGCCACTGCCGTGATCAGCTCCTGGTTTTCCGGTTCGGCAGCGGATGCTTTCATGGCATCGTTATAGGCAGCCGAAGCGTTGACATATTCATCATATGCGTTATCCCGGATCGTCTGGAGGGACGAATAGGCCGGGTCCACATACCACATGTTATTGTTTCCATCCGTCACCAGGTTCTCCATCAGGGCGGTCTGAGGGGCATAGATCAGGATTTCATCAGAAGGAATCCGGTAGTTGATGGCAAGGTCAACATAAGGTACCGGATATTTGTCAATATAGTCATTTCCATCCGGGTTCAGGTTTGTGTTATCTTCCCACCGCGGCAGATAATCTTCCCCATCCGGATCCTCGCTCTGGTACCCCGTAGGTTCGGAAGGATAGAAAGCGGAGGTATCACTGTTGTTGGTTTCGATCTCATTGCCGCCGAAGGTGATCTTCGCGTTCATGGGGATAACCACCACAAGCTTATAGCCATAGTCACCCGGTTCATACACGGCTGCATCATCTTCGACCCATGCAGCATAAAAGTCCTTATCGTAGTCGGTTACCGCATTCAGTTCATAGTCATAGCCGGTTACTTCTACGATGTTGTTCTTGACAGAGATGTTAAGCATCGGATCTGTAGAAATATCGATCCATTCGCTTGTCACATTCCCTTCTTCATCTTCGACATACTGTTCGCCCCACCGGAATTCAGTTACGATTCCGTCATCATTGATATCCGTCGGGATACCGTCTGCTCCAAGGTTTACGGGAATACGGGGGACCTGGTAAACCCGGATGCCGGTGGTATCGGAAATCTGGAACGGATCTGTGATCTCATCATGGATATAGGATGTCGGTCCTGCATATCCACGCTGGTTTTTAGAGCCTTCGGCATCGATCTTGCCGGGCAGGGATGAGACATCCTGGATGATCTGGTTCACATCCTGCGGCAGATAAATGTATTTGCCGAAATGGTCCTGTGGGGTAGGACTAAACGTAAACTTATAGTTAAAAGGGTAGGTCACAGTCCCCTGTGCCTGGTTGGAATACTGCAGCTGTCCATTCCTGGGATAGTCCGAAGAAACCATACTCAAAAAGATCGAGGTGATGTGTTCCCCCGGGATCGGGACCCTGTAAATATCCCCTGTTGAAAACGCAGCGTTAAGGTCTTCCACGTTTCCATAACCAAGATATACACTGTATATGGTCGCCCCGTTGCTCTTCATCGTATAAGCAGTATGAAGCGCATCGTTCGCATTCTGCGCACTCATCATCGTATACGTGGATGATTCATACTTATAGGTCACGGTCCCTTCGGAACCATAGCCATAAGGGGCTCCGTCCGTGATCAGGACGATGTGGGTATTCTCATAGTTGTCCTGATTGATCCAGGATTCCGCTTTCGCGAGCGCCAGGTCCGTACGGGTCATATCCTGGATATCGTAATCGCCATCCTGGTCTGAGATCCACTGCATGTAGTCGTCCGTGATATGGGCCGCATCCACCAGCCGGGTCACATCCAGGTCGTCAAGGATATCAAGGCCGGCTTCATTGTGGTACCGGTCATAGGTATGGTTGTTGTAGCCAATGATCCCGGTGATCCGCATGTAGTGGTCTTCCATCTGGGCTTCCACATCCCCGTGAGGGTTGATGTCGGTATACCCGCCATTTTTTGCGGTTTCCAGACGGGACTGGTTTAGGAGCTGGAGCTGTTTCAGCATGGATTCCACGGAATCATTGATGGCATCGATCCGGTAGGAGCCGCTCATGGATGCGGACTGGTCCAGCACCAGGATGATGTCCTGCCCGGGAGGGGCATTATTGATGACCCGGTGCGGCTTGGTACCATCGTAATACGCCTGTTCCAGATAGACATTATAGGTGTTCTGTCCATTCATTGTTCCTGTCGGATTTGACAGATACTTGTCCAGTTCAAAATACTGGTCCCCGCCAAACTCGATCTCCTTCTGGCTGTCATTCCCCGTCAGGACCAGCGCATACTCGGAAAAGGAATCCGTTTCGAAGCTCAGGGTTTCCGAACTTACCCGGGTATCCAGTTCCTCAAAGGAATCTTCGGATACCTGCCTGCCGGTTACCCCGGTATCCTCTACCACATGCACCGCCGTCAGGGTTCTGCTGTCCGCAGAATTTTCCTCGATTTTAGTCCCGGAAAAGACTACGGATACAAGGTCAAGAGGTTCAACCTCGTTACCTTCCGCATCCAGCAGCGTAATATCCAGGACTGTCAAAACTTCTGTTTCTTCTTCGGAAGACCCGTTCAGAGCCTCCTCGTAGTTATTGATCTTTGCCTGACTCACTTTTTCGACTGACAGACTTTCGGCGCCGTTCATGGCTTCCTGTGTCCCGGAAACGGAAACGGTCACGCCATCCGCAGCTCCTTCCAGATAGACGTTATCATCCAGGGTAAGCCCTGCTGATTCGTCCACCGGCATATCTGCATCTTCGTCAGTCAGATCTATCTGATCGCCAGGCATTTCTGCCTCATCAGAGAGATCCACATCCGGTTCGTCGGTGGTATCGTCTATGATGATGTCTTCATCATTCATGGTGTCATCGACAAACCCTTCTTCTCCGGTATCATCAATGAAAGTCCCATCATCAGAGACATCCGTCGTGTCATCAATGAATTCCTCATCTTCCGACATTCCGCCTGTATCGTCGATGAAAACCTCCTCACCAGATGAATCCCCGGAGAAAAAACTGCTGGCCTGCACGGTACTGCCGCTGCCGAATGTTCCGACAAACATGGCGGCTGCGAGCCCCAGTGCAAGCAAACGACTTTTGATTCGCTTTTTCATGTTATTCTCCTTTCCTCTTTTTGGGGCATTTCCCGTATTCTATGGAAATATGAAAGAAACGGTTTCGGGAGACGCAGGAAAAAGGGGAAAAAAATAAAGGCTCCATGATTCTGTAAACATGGAGCCACTGCCTGGGATGCAGTTTTATGCCTGCCGGGCAAAAAAAGGCCACAGCAAACGCCATGGCCTGAACTGAAAAGTTTTTTGAAGATAAGGCTCAGTTCTGCACCGTGTCCTGGAATTCTTCAACCAGCACCCCATTCACCATCACACCGTCCACGGAGAACAGCCTGGTGAAAGCGGACTTCTGGGCTTCGGTCGCAGCCACATGTGCTCCCTGGGTTTCAGCGGGTACCGTCACGCTGACATAACACTTCCCGTTGATGTACAGCACATCCGGATTGGAAATGGCCACCGTATTACCGGCTGCATCCGCGATAGCGAACTGATCTCCAACCACACCATTGAACCAGACATTATATGCCAGCCCGTCATTGGAAATGCTGTGGAAGAATACGGTATTTTCGGGAGTAGCTGCATACAGCGCACCGGCAGGGAACTGGGCGGCCAGGGCCGGGTCAGTCACCTTAACTGCAAGGGAAGGGACCGCAGAGAGTGTAGATGCAGTACCAGTTCCGGCGGATGTGGAAGGGTCAACCAGCCCGCCTGTAGACCAGTCAACTTCTCCCACTTCGATCCCGCCTTCATAAGTCGGCGCATCCGCATAATCATCCGGGTTGCCTGCCGGCTTATCCTGCCCGAAGATGTTGTCAAGTACATCGCCGACACCAGTGTTTGCATCCATACCGCCGCCGGCATTTCCAGAATTACCGGTGTTTCCCGTATTACCGGAATTGCCGGAATTACTGGAATTATCGGTATTGCCGGAGTTACCGGAACTGCCGGAGTTATCAGAACTGCCGGAGTCTACAAGTCCGCCGGAAGACCAGTCAACTTCATCCACTTCAATCCCGCCTTCATAGGTCGGAGCATCCGCGTAATCGTCAGGATTGCCCTGGGGCTTATCCTGTCCGAAGATGTTATCCAGCACATCTCCCACATCGGAATTCGCATCCAGCTCTTCCGCATGGGAAACCACCGGACTGCTCATAGCCATGCTTGCTGCGATCATTGCCGCCATTGCAACAGTACCAAATCTGAAATTCTTTCTCATTGTTAAATCCTCTCTTTCCTTTTTTGTGTGTTTGTTTGACTTAAGATACAATATATTTAGTTTTCCAGTTTCTCTGGTTTGCTGGACTCCTACATCCCATTCATCCCCTTTCAGATATTATTATAGCACTCATTTTTCGTGCCTGCGGAAAAAGAACAGCTCCGCCTGATGGCATTTGATTCCTATTCCCTGTTGCTCGTATTCCCCCTGTGCTTCTGAAAATATTGTATCATGGGAAAATACGCCTGTTAGGAAAAGAATAGATTCCGCCATTTCTTGTCTACACTTATAGGACTGTTTGAAAACGAAAAAATCGGGTCATATTAAAAAAAATTTTTTATTTTGTTTAAATATTACAACAAATTCAAATTTTCGACATTTTATTTGTATATAATCTCTACCTTTTCCTGCCGTTTTATAAAATTTACTGATGCCCGGTTTACAGAACCTCCCACTTGTGAAAGTGTGGATATCAGTCAGACAAGTCTGCTGACCCCGGAGGGCTGCTTCCTCATGCCGTTGATTCTTTCTCCGGATTGGTTGACTTGAAAAGTGTCCTTGTCTGTATACGCAATGACATGAATCACACAGTCAACAACGGCAAGGAAAGTTGCTATTATGTACAAAATGCCGAAAAAAACAATATCGTCAATATTGCGTCCTCTTAGCTCCATTTCCTGACGAATATACAGGAACAGAATATACCAAATAATGCTGGCAACGGGCTTCCTACACTAACAGAAACACCGATCACGGCGACTATAGCGCCAATATACATTATTAGGCTGCCAGGTTTTAGTATATTTGCATCATCTTTTGAATATGCAACAAGCTTAATTATTCCGCCTACAAGCAAGGTGACACATCCAATACCGATAAGGATGAGGTCAAGACCAATATTAAGTATCGAGCCGTTAACAGTTAACTAAATATCCATATAAATTCTCCTCAAAATCCATGTTGAAAACATCACATATCTACTGATCTTTTGTTGAAACTGTATTATTGGGGGAGGGAGGCAGCTTCAGATACCTCCCTCATGTAAAAATCAATTATTTCTCCTTCAGGCAGATGAGTAAACGGACGGAAGCAATTACAGAAAAAGCAAAACATGGTATGGCTGCTGCCAACATTTCCGCAATGAAGGCACCTCCGAGAAAAACGAGCACTTGACCAATACGGAATGCGATATCACCTGACCTCTCTATTCCAGGTTTATCTTTGGAATGGGCGACATACATAGTTACGACCCCAATTATGGCAACGGTAAATCCACAAAACATAAGAATACATCCAAATACTGTCGGCATACCACTTAACATTGACTGAACACTCATAAAAACCTTCTTTCCTGCAAGTTCCTCAAAGGAATCACATCTCTTCATTAAACAAGTTTCTGAGCAGGTTCACAATATCATCGCTATCCGCAATTTAACGCCGCGGCTTCGTTTACTCCAGAAAGGGCTTCTAGTTCACCGTTGTCATTCTGACTGCTCTCCACACCTTTACAGGTGGGAGGTTCCTGTTATGAAGTATCACTTGGACAGTCCCCGTCAGGTGGCAGATGCCGGGCGTCCGGGAGCCCTCAGGGTATCCCTGCCGCCTCCCGGCGGTCACTCCGTTTGTTATAGCCTCATATACATCCGGGTATTCAATCCTCATTGATAGCATCCGGCTCGGAATTTCCTGCCAAAGCGCCCGTTAGCGCCATTACCGGCAGCGGACCCAGTCGTGCCCGGGGTTCCCATGTTTATGCAGCCTGGAACCCAAAGCTGAATTCTATTATTTCGTATTCTGCAGCGTGATTTAGGAAAAACACAGGCTGTTGCATCACAGTTTTCGCTGGAACACAGCCTTTTTTAAGGGAACGCAGGCATTTGTTTGCCTTTACTGTCGTGCATTCTGAATGCGTTTTCATCTGCATACTGTTACCAGTGGCAGCTTTCCCGCTTAGGCATTGTAATCACCCATCATTTTTCGTCAGTCCGCTGGGGACATGACTTTCCTCCTCTCTGTAACTGTCATTTTCTTGAATCCAGAAGCCGCTGCCGGAATGTTTTCAGCTTTAACCTATCAGCCGCCTTCCTGCGTGACGTATCCTCTTCTGTATGCCTCGACAAATCTTCCAGTAGACGCTCCTTTCCGGAAAGGACAGCCATATTTTGCCGGATCATCTGGATGGAGAACCGGACGCTTTCCAGCCTCTCCCCTGTCAGCCCATTCAAGCCTAGAATTTCATCCCCAGGGAAAGCTTCCATGAGTTCTTTCTCAGCGGCTTCCAGCTGTTCAAGGGCGAGTGAGAAGCGGCTGTACAGTTCCCTGCATCTTGTCTTCAGCAGAAGGGCCCGCATTTTTCTTTGCTGTCCGTTTGACTGGCTATAATCCCGAATAAACCCATCCACCTCATACACAACTGCTCCCGTTTCACCTACCAGAAGCGCTGTATGTTTTTGTATTGTATGATTTTTTTTATTTCCAAATTCCATCCGCCTCCGTCTGAATCCGGCAAAGCAATACTGAATTAAGCTGTCATAGGAAATATGCAAGAATTTTTTCAGCATGTCTTCCGAGCCATAGATGATGGAATCAAGGTTGCCGCCGGCTTCAACTGTTTGGGGGTTGGCGGTTCCCTCCTACTCTTGTTTACTCAATATTACTCCCAGTTGGGAATCCATATTGGATTCTTTTTATTGGGGGTTTTGGCTGCGCTCAGGCGGCGGCTGAGAGGGAAGGGGAAGGGGATGGGTAAGGCACCTTTTTGTCTATGTATCAATTTTAACATTGAATTTGGGCCCTAGTTTTCAAAAGAACAGCATTGAAAAAGGATACCCCAATGAGTTGAGGTATCCTAATTTCTGGATTACTTCTATTCCTTATTTTGCTTTTCTACGGCTTGGCGGCATTCGTCTATTGCTCCTATTTTTCTGTATTCGTTCCATTCGTCAATGACCTTCGCCAGAGAATCTCTTTCCACCATATCAACCATGGAAGCCAATTTTTTGACTTCACCCACCGTACCGATTTTTTGATACTGCTGAACCTGTATCAGAGCAACTATCGCAGTATCAAGAGCGATACGGTAAGGCTTATTATCAAGGCTTTTCGATTCTTCCTGTCTTCTGGCTTCAGCCAGTATTTTAATCGCTTCTTCTGGTTCATTGATTTCCTCCGTTAATTAGTATGATATCTGTTTGAAAAACATCTTTTTCTTAAAGAATATGCCCGTACTGGTCTACAGAAAAAATATGATAGAAAATCTGTTTTCTGCAGAAAAAACTTGGAAATTTTTCAGGATATTGTTTTCAAAGGTTCTTCTGCGACTTCCCGTTCCCTTTTCCGTTCTTCCTCCACCTTTTCAAAATAAAACCGGATCGGTTCATTATGTTCCTCGATCATCCCATACCTTATAGCAATGTTATATGTGCTGATATCTCTCGCAAGCCGTTTTGGAATACCAGATAGCATATGTCTGAATTTTTCCAAATCCATTGTGGCTTTGTACTGGTTACACGACCTGCATGAAGGCATCAGATTATCAATGGAATTGATCTCATCATCTTCGTAATCGTACATATATAGACTTCTTAAATGGTCAACGTTAAATCCTTTGAACGGTATCTCACGCCCACAATACGCGCAATGGCCATCATATTTGTTGTACACTGTCTCTCTTTCCGCTCTCGTCAATTTTCTTCTCATATCTTTACTCCCTGTTGTCAAAGACTGGCAGCAATAAGCCGCGCAAATTCTGTAATTTCCTGAATCGCTCAATAATATGGTGCCAGATCAAAAAACGGCTTTTATAAAATAACTAGCCCACAGTCGCTAGTTAAAATTTGTCAGATTTTCCGTTTCCTGCGAAGAAAAAAAGAAGGACATTTCTGACCTTCTTTTTTCGTTCGACTCACACGGCTCTCGTGGGATTTGAATATCTAATCCTCATCGACGTCAATTCCAGTAATTTCTTTGAAAATATATTTGTCAAAGTTTGGTATCGACATGATGAGGGATTTTTCATTCTTAGAGAGTTTACTCCACCATGTCGCACAACATTCTGTATTGCTAAACTGGCTTTTCTTTAGATAGCTTCCTGTTACTGCGGCTTCTGGATGCGTAACTTTTTCATCATCAGTCATATCTTCGAGCCACCGACACTTAATTTCTGAATCCATGATCTGACTTAAAAGGAAATGTGCGTCACTATGCATCCAATCACTGTAAGTCCAATCAGATATCTTATTGAACATATAAATTTTAGGTTCAGCAGTATTAAAGCATCCACTGGAAAAATTGCATTTATTCCAATCTCCACTGTTATGGTCGCCTATGTTATAATCACCACTATTTCCATCGCCACAGTTTTGGATACCACTATTATAATTGCCGCTATTTCGATCACCGCTATTAAAACTGCCGCTGTTCCAATCACCACTATTAAAAACACCGAAGTTGAAATCGCCGCTATTCCGATTTCCACCGTTATAATCTCCGCTGTTATAGTCACCACTATTATTATCGCCGCTATTATTATCTCCGTTGTTATTCTTTCCAGTATTTAAATTACTACTGTTCAAAAAAT
The DNA here is from genome assembly GCA_022845955.1 of Lachnospiraceae bacterium. Taxonomy (GTDB): domain Bacteria; phylum Bacillota; class Clostridia; order Lachnospirales; family Lachnospiraceae; genus Eisenbergiella. The sequence continues at coordinate 3,279,144 of AP025576.1, read as the reverse complement.
GTTCCTGACTATCCATGATATTTCACCTTCCTTATATGTAGCAGACCTGACTCTCCCGGTTTACAGGGTACTCAAAAAGATCCTCAATCCCCGACGAGTTCTGCCCGCAGTTCATATCCACGGCTCCTGGCCTCATATGCCAGCTCGCAGAGAGCCTGATATTCGAACTTGGCTGGAACATCTTTCTTTTTCGGGATTCTTTTCGGGTACAGGTAGACCTTATTTCCAGCTGTATCGAAATCCTGTTTGCTGGAAACCTTAACATATCCATCCTGAGAATATCCTAAGACAAAGCCTGCGTGGATCTCTGAGACCCAGAATTCGGTACTGATAGCCAATGGAACAATAGTGATTTTTTCCTGATTATCCATGGTATTCCTCCGTTCATAAAATTGCTCTTGTATTGGTGTCCAGAGAAAATATGACAGAAAACTTGTTTTCCGCATGAAAAAAAGAAGGGCATTTCTGACCTTCTTTTTTGCTGTCACTCTGGATCGTCTGACACATCAATCCGGTCGGCAGTCGTCGCAATATGTACCGAACATTTCTTTCGGAAAGTGTTCTAACAATTCGCCTTTTTGAGTATGTTCATCAATACAGATCCCTTCCATATCGCTGTCGTAGATTTCCCCGCATCCTTTGCATCTCTCATACTTATCTGGAAGGATCTTCAGAACCTCCTGCAGATAATAGATGACGGAAAACGCTTCGTCTGCAGTGAGATGAGGGGTGTCTGCAAATTTCACATTGCCAGGGCTTTCTCCTCCCTGAAGCCATTCATAAAACATCTCGACCTCCGTCATAGCAACCTGCTTTTCCTGCGCTTTCCGGCATTCTTCTATAGTCCCGATTTTACTGTAGCTGAGCCATTCGTCTATAATCTTCGCCAACTCATCTTTCTCTGCTTTATTGACTATAGACGCCAGCTCTTGGCATTCTTCCACTGTTCCTATTCGCCTGTACTGCTGCAGCTCTTTGAGACCAGAAATTGCTGATTCACACATGGCTACCGTCTGTTTTGCCTCTTTGATTTCACCTCTGTCGTAATCATGTAAATTATTTAGAATCCTTTCAGAAAACTCCCTCTTACTCTCTAGGCCTTCAATTGCTTCTTTCATGGTCATCTGAGTCATTTCCCGAATCTCTTTTTCGGCAAAGTAATTTTTTATTTCTTTTAATGATTTGAAATATAGAGAAAGAAGTTTCGTTCCATCACGCACAATTAATTCATAATTTCCTCTCTTCGAGGCATCTGTACCATATATAGTCTGTATAACCATATCCTGCCCGGAATTGTCAGGATATTTTGGTTTGTAAGAGGCTGCATATCTGTCTCTTTCCTGGAAAAAATAAACATTCTCAGTATCCCATGGAAATCCCAAAAATGTTTTAACATCAGACCTGAATTCTTTAAAACTACTCACCATACTCTTCTCCTTTTCACACAGGATTGTCGAAAACGTTTCCGATCACTTCGATCTCATCCTCATTAACCCAATAAGATAAAAGCAAAAATTCATCCTCGTCATTATCCGGCAGAAGACATAAAGCCGCAGAATCGGAATGCCAAACAACTCTCCCCGTTATTCCGCTTTTTGTCTTTACGACATCATTCTCATATATCATCTTTTTGTTCTTATCGTTCAAATCGGTATATTGACTGATTGTATTTTTGTCAATTTCTATGGCTTTAGCAGTCATAACCTCTGTCCTATAGTCATAGCAAATTCCATATCCATCAGGAATAATAAAAGCTCCGCCTGCTGATTCCCAAATGAATCCCTCAACATACCACTCTTCTTTCGCAATTTTTTTCCAGTTTTTACGCCTTGCTCGACATAATACTCTTGTCATCATTCAATCTCCCTCAATTTCAAAAAGGCTATTTTGTCCTTGCTCAGGTTTCAGGCATTACGAATATTCCACGTTTTTCCAACGCTTTACATCCTTCCGCTTTCGTTTCCGGATCCGTACCCATTGCAGCCTCATACTCAAGAATTTGTTCCCATGGAAGCCATTCCGGTTTCGCATCAGCTGGGAACATATTCCAAAGTTTTTTCATGGATGCTATGTGTTCTGGAATACTCTTTCCATGTAATGCGTAGATACTTCTTCTCCCATATCCAAGAAAATAATCACAGTCCATCTTCATCCGAGACAGGAGCATATATTCGAATAGATAGGGATTTTCTTTGTACGAACCCTCACCACCAAAAGAATACTCCTGTTTGATCGGATATTCCGGCTCTCCGTCCAGCTCATTTCCTGAAACAGAGTACAAGCTCGGAGTACCATGCCCCAGGTTGATATCTTTCCAGATCTTTCCTTTTTGATCCATGTATGTAGGGCAGGAGAAGTCATCCTGTCCAATATATTCCAGATTCAGTTTCGTATTTCCCATTATTTCATTTCCTTTCTCATATACTTTTCAATTTCCCGCATGATGGGGTCGTAAATCGTCACCACAGTGTATTGGTTCCGATAATGTGTCCTTGACGGGATACTGTTAATCACCATTGTCGGGATTGAGAATTCGTCCTTTGGCATCATCCGGTCAACCCAGCTCTGCAGCCTCTGAATCTCGGCTGAGAGCGTGCTAATCCTGGTGTAGGGCGTGGCTTTACGGATCTTAATCGTATAGCCAGGATCGCCATTACCTCTGACAAATTCTGATCTTTCCATGATTTCCTGAACATATTTTGGAATTTTCACTTTTGCCTCCTTCCAAATTAATTACTATCAATCGTTACATGGGAAATATGATGAAATAGGTGAAGAATAAAATATGGACAAACATATATGCAAAACGGGATACACTCCGTATCCCGTTTTGACCATGACTGCCTTAAAATATTTTTCTAAATCAGACAATATCTACGCGAATTTCATCTGCCCATTCACTGCGTCTTCCACGATCCGCATATTGCCTACACGATCTCCTACCTTGAGGTAAGGGCAGTTCGCCTCAACCAGCTTTTGTGCCATGATGGGTACAACGCTATTCCCGATCCTGGCGACTTGTTGTCAACCACTCCTGACCGGAGTCAGGAGCTTGCAGGAAGAGACAGGTGTCCCCAAAATCAGGGAACCCTATCACCACTGCAACTTGTCCGGATACAGCCAGCACGCCACAGGCCCGCAGGTCCTGTGGTGGAGGCCGGCCAATGACCGGACGGTTCTCTGGCGGGTTGCCACGCCAGGTGTGTATTTCAACAGTTACTATATGGTTATGGCTGCATGGCAGCCTGTAACCCTCGTTTTAAGACGTTTCGGGCCGCATTCCTGTCACGATGATGGTGTGTATGGCAGTACGGGCATTCCCACTCCCGTACATCAAGCGTGAGCTTTTCATCCCCGGACATGACATACCCGCAGACACTGCATGTCTGAGTGGTGTCTTTGGGCGGCACAAGGACGACAGTGCGCCCATACAATTTGGCTTTGTACTTCAGCATGTTCAGGAGAGTCCGCCACCCGGCGTCGCCGATTGCCTTCGCAAGATTATGGTTACGCATCAGGTTTTTTACCTTCAGGTCCTCGGCAGCAATGAAATCTTGGCTCTCGATTTCATGCTTCGAGTACGCATGGAGGTAATCCGCTCTTTGGCGTGCCACTTTGCGGTGCAGATATGCGACCTTCTGCCGCTGCTTCTGGTAATTCTTACATTCCAACAGTTTCCGCACGTCCTTTTTTGCACGCTCCGCCATACGGCTCAGCCTGCGCTGCGCCTTTTTAAGCTTTTTCATGGATGCCTGCAGGAATTTCGGGTTTTCCAGCTCATTGCCGTCTGAATCCACTACAAGTTCAAGCAGGTTAAGGTCAATGCCATGCTCAGAGCCGGCAGGCGGGAGTATTTCACGGAACGGCGTTTCCGAACTGACCTGGAAGGAAGCCCAGTATTCGCCAACCGCGTCACGCTCTACTGTGATCGTGCCGATCCGGATGTCACGCGCTTCCTGACGCCTGATGATTTCGGCAGCTTCCCCCGATGATCCGCCGAACCGGATCCGCCCAAGCTTCGGGAGAGTCACATGGTTTTTGCCCAGGAACCAGACATTGCTGTTGTGCCCTTCCTGCGTGTCTTTGGCGTAGTAATGCGCATTCGTCTGGTAGGACTGCACACTGGACTTCTTTTTAAAAACAGGGACGCCGGTATGGCGTTCCTTCCGGTTCTTCCATGCCGTATGGTAGTTTTTGGAGGCATTGGCGACCGCCTGGTCATCAACATCCTTCCCATAGAGGAACGGCATGGCATTCTTGATGCTGTCCAGACCACCGGTAACAGATTCCAGGTAATCCAGACGTTCCTGGTACGCAGGGACATTATCAGCCGACATTGAAAGGCGGTATTTTTCGTTCCCGCATGCAACCAGGTGGTTATAGACAGCACGTTTAGCCCCATCGTTTACCGCAATGAGGCGTTTCTGTTCGTCAGAAGGGTAGATCTTTACTTTTAATCCGATAATGTACGGGAGGTCCTTCATTTTCTTCATGACTGTACTGCCTTTCTCTTATAAGTATATGATAACACATATGAGGCTTGTAAACAATAAGAAAATACAGTATAATACAGGAAAAGGAGATAACGCATATGAAACGGTTGGAACGCATTGACGGAGCAAAGTATGAACGTAATTATGTTTATAATTTTCATTACCACCTGATCTGGGTGACAAAGTACAGAAAGGCAGTTTTTACAAACGAAGCCCTTGTTGCCGAAATGGAAGACATCCTCCGCAGCCTTGCACAGAAGGGGGATATCGAGATCGAGGAAATGCAGGTCATGCCGGAGCATATCCACCTTCTTATCAGTTTCAAGCCGAAATACGCGGCATCCAGCGTCGTAAAGTACCTGAAAGGTCACAGCGCAAAACTGTTTTTCCAGGGACATCCTGAGATAAAGGACAGCAAGTTTTGGGGCGGCCACCTTTGGAGCCACAGCTACTATATGAGCACACTGGGAAATATGAGCAAAGAGGTTGTAGAAAAATATATACGGAACCAGAATACAAAATGACGCATTCCTCTCCCGATTTTATCGGGAGATTCCTGCTTGCTTTTTAATTGAATATATCTTCCGTTAGATGAAGTGTATCCGGATGATTCGTTTTATGCATTAGAATGGCGTCTGGATCATGATTTACGGCTATATCGACTTGTCTGCCCAATGCCATCTCAATTCCTACACTGGCACCACCGCCCCCCTGCAAAACAGTCAATAATTAAAGGCCTTTGATTTGTTATTCCACCCATATATTTCCTCCTTTAAAATTTGTCATTTTTCAAAGGAAAATATGAATGAATCTAATACGGATAAAAAAAGCCCGTGGAAATCAAATTAGAATTCCACGAGCCATAACTCTATATTATCTTCGCGATATATAGCATTCTCAAATATGACTTATACGCCGTTCCAACATTACTGTCAATGATATACCGCCATTCAATATTCAAACACGCTCCAAATATTCTATCATTCTCCTCCGTTCAGCTCTCTTCGCGTTCCATCGCTTCGCATGCCTTTTCGATAATCGGTTTCCCCTTCAACGCATCCAGCCAGTCCCGAGGGATTCCATCGTACCCATAAACTAGCCCTGCCAGTCCTCCGGCTACGGCACCCGTGGTATCCGTATCTTCCCCCAGATTTACCGCTTTCAGGACGCACATATGATAACAGTCCGTAGTCAGGAGGCACCAGAGCGACGCGATCAGCGTATCCGCCACATACCCGCTGCTTCCGATCTCTTCCTCCGGCATCTCTGTCAGAGAGACGGTATCCAAGAGCGGCTCCCAGATCGGCAGTGCCTCCTCAAATTTGTCGTGGCGCCGGTACCAGTCGGCCGACGCCACGACGCCCTCCCGGACGGCTGCTGCCTTGTCCATTCCTGCCAGCAGTCTCGCCGCAATATTGACATAGATCCCGCAGGCGGACTGAGCGATGGGATGGCGGTGTGTCAGGCCGGATACCTTATGGATCATGTCCATCGCCTTTGCAGATCCTGTCAGATCCGTACCGTATCTGGCAGAGAGATAATACGCCATGGGAAGTATTCTCATAAGAGAGCCATTGCCGTTGGAGGTTTTTTGATTGCTTCCGCACAGAACGGGAACCGTGCCCCCCTTATAGCGGAACAGCGCCTGCGCTACTGTATGCCCACAGTCGAACCGCTCTCCCCATGGGGAATATTTTCCATCTTCAAACCATTCCAGAAACCGCTCCATAATATCGTGCGTATGGATGCCTCTTGTTTCTTCCTATTCTGTTTTCCAGGCGGTGCTTGTCAATGGTGCGAATCTGTTCCAACAAGACCAACGAGGGCGCTTTCAGACCATGCTCAGCTCCAATTTCAAAATGGGTGGGCAGTTTTCGCTTGCCTGCTGTTTTGGTTGTTATGGCCGCTACAATGACCGTGGGGCTATGTTTGTTGCCGATATCGTTCTGTATGATTACAACCGGGCGGCGACCCTCCTGTTCGGAGCCAACGCCACGACCAAGATCAGCGTAATACATCTCGCCGCGCTGATATGTTCTTTTCATTGATCTATAACCTCCCTGATTTTTTCAGGCGATATGTACCGCCTATGTAGAGAGATTCCATTTGTCCCCGACACCCCGAATCTCTGTGGGCATTCATCGAACGGCTGACAGCGTATCAGCTCCACGGGCCTTTCACCCCCGGCAGGATCTCTGCTTTTCGGCTGCCCCCATTGCCTGCGACGGCTTCGCACCGCAAGGTACTTATCACGCTCGGACTGTGGCTGGACAGGAGTATCATTATCCCTACTGCCTGTCATCGCCATACCGGGAGCTGCCCGGTACTTATAGCCGACTGTTCTCGCTCCATATCAGGCAGGACAGACCTCAAACCGTACAATCAATCAGGTGGCGTTCCCGCTGTCGTTTTCCTGGTACATCATGGCGCAATCGCTAATGTGGCTTATGCTCATCACAAAAGCAATAGGAAAGTATCCGATGAATGGGTATTCGGTTGTCAAGGAACAGCGGATCTTTCAAAAGAAAGACCCCTCACTCTATTTGCCGTTGAGTGAGGGGTCTGATAACCGCTAAAACTTACTTTTCAAGAAAATGTTTCAGCTTTTTGAGTATTTTATTTTTCTGTTTATGGACAGCCGGCTGGGAGATGCCAAGAGAGTGAGCAACCTCGCGCTCTGTCATTTCCTCAAAGAAAAGAGCTTCTATCAGCTTTCTTTCCCTTTCCGTGAGTGTATCAAGCGCTTTATACAGCCACTCAATAGAAATCCTGCGTAACACCATGTCCTCAACACTCTCGTGTCGGTCTGCGAACTGCTCTGCATTATCATCCATGAGCCTGTCCAAAGAGTCCTCCCTGCTGGGAATGACCTGCTTGATCTGTCCGTTCTCATCCATAAGGAACCTTTCTGCCTTCAGGTCGCTTTCAAAGTAACGCATTTTCCGATCACCTTTCATGTAGGCATCGTAAATTTCATCCGTTACCTCGACAAATTGACCGCTGACCCATAATCTTTTTTTGTCAGCATCCACGTTATGTACCTCCAATCAATCTGAATTTTTTGAAAATCCAGATTGACGGGAAGGCTGCGACAATGCGGAACAGAACCGCTGACATGCAAAAAAATGCGCCCATTACACACTGCATGACAGTGCATAAAAAGCGCATTGCAATTATCTATTTCATTTTTATACTGGAATGTCAGTTCAGTATATGTGCCTACTTGTCCAGATGGAGGATGCGAGCTTTTTTTGACCGTATACTATCAGGACATATTAGGCTTATCGGATAGGCTCATAATCGCTGCAGGAAACCAGCAGCGAAGCGCAGGTAAAGCTCCAGCGCATAAAAATACCCCCAATCCAAACTCGGAATCAGGGGGCATGAAGAATCAGCCCCTCCAAAACCTCGTTTTTTTTATTGGCGGGGCTATATGCTTAGTTCATATTTTTGAGAACCACCAGACCACCTATAATTGAATTGCCATGCCATTATAAACATGGCATAAATCTGTAGAATAATAGATGGAGGTGAATTGAAAGTGCATAATCAACCTGAAACGCTTGGCAGTATTCTCAAAGCAGCGCGGGAAAAAGCGGGTATCACCATTGAAGCGCTGGCTGAAAGGGCTGAAATCACTGAGCGATACTTATATCGAATTGAAAACGAAGGCAAAAAGCCAAGTTTCGATGTTCTCTATAAATTGATCCGTGAATTATCTATTTCTGCGGATTCGATTTTCTACCCCGAGAAGCCATCCAAAGATTCCGAGGTAGAAAATCTCCTCCGTATGCTTTCAGCTTGCGATGAGCGCTCTCTGGAAGTCGTCAAAGCTACTGTAAAAGCCTTAATTGATACTGCACCTGAAAAGTACCCGGAAGGCTGCTTTTTTATTTCAGTGACGGACAGTAATCCTTTGATTCAACTAATTGTTGTGTGCCACGGTATCAGTATGTCGTTTTTCTGCTCTTTTCGTAATTATGCTACCAATCTTTTCCACCAGTATTGTACCATAGCGCAGGGTTGGCTCAGTTACAATGGCGAAGACCACAAACAGCATGACACACTCCATGGACATATGCGTGATACCAAAAATGTTACCCAGATAGATACTGCAAACCAGCAGTCCTACACCACTGCCCACCCAGACAATCCAGCGAAGCAGGTTCAGCGGCTTGCTGATATGGTGCAGAATCATGAACCCAACGATGGCTAGGAGCATGGTACAGGCAGTGGAAATGTCCGTCTCATTGACGCCAAATACTCTGCCGAAGATCACCAGTGCGCCCACCACAAGGAAATCTGTCAATCCCGCAGGCAGCGCTTTGATCAGAACATTGGACAGGAACCGTCCGTGAATGGCTTCTGCATTTGGCTGCAGGGCAAGGAAAAAACCGGGGATTCCTATGGTAAACATACTGATCAGTGAGATCTGAGCAGGCTCCAGGGGATAGTTCAGCATGAAGCAGGCGGAGAACACTGACATAAGGAAAGAAAAAATGTTCTTGACCAGAAACAGGCTCGCAGACCGCTGGATGTTATTGACCACCCGCCGCCCTTCCGCAACCACCGATGGCATGGCGGAGAAGTCGGATTCCAGCAAAACCAACTGGGAGACCTGTGCCGCCGCGTCACAGCCCGACGCCATGGCAACGGAACAGTCCGCTTCCTTCAGAGCAAGTACATCATTGACACCGTCTCCCGTCATGCCCACAGTATGTCCTGCGCTCCGCAATGCCCGGACAAGCAGCCGCTTTTGCTCAGGCGTGACCCGTCCAAATACGGTATACTGCTCTGCCGCAGACCGCAGAGCGTCCTCCGTTTCCAATGTAGAAGCGTCCACATAGTTCTCTGCACCAGGGATGCCTGCCTCCGCGGCAATCTGCGAAACGGTCAGGGGGTTATCCCCGGAGATGACCTTGATGGCAACGCCCTGCTGCGCAAAGTAACGGAAAGTCTCCGGCGCATCCCGGCGGATGGGATTGGTCAGCAGAATCAGTCCCATGGGAATCACGGGTTCCGTCAACGCCTGTCCGTCTGGTACTCCTTCGTATCTGCCGAACAGAACCGTCCGAAAGCCATCCGCACTGTAGCTTTCCATCAGCGGACGGTACTTCTCATAATCACTCCGCAGGACAAGCTCCGGCGCGCCGAGGACATAGGCATTATCCGGGAAAACAGCAGCGCAATACTTGTATGTAGAGGAGAATGGAAACACGGCTTCGGCATTCTTTTTGAGCGGTGTTTTGAAGTAACGCTTTAGCGCCTGCATGGTCAGATTTCCCTCGGGCATTGCAGCAATCAGCGTGCTGATCTGCGCTTTCAGGCCAACACCCTGGGTTGGATCAAAGCCCTCCATGGGAATGACGCTGCTGACCTGCATCTCATTTTCCGTGATAGTTCCGGTTTTGTCCACGCACAGCACATCAACTCTGGCAAGGGATTCGATGCACTTCATATCGTGAACCAGTACCTTTTGGGATGCCAGACGGATCACGCTGACCACCAGCGCAACGCTTGCCAGCAGATACAACCCCTCCGGGATCATTCCAACTACGGCAGCTACCATGGAGAGAATACTGCTCTGGAAGGATGCGCCGGAGAACACATACTGCTGCACAAACAGGAAAACACCAATAGGGACAATCAAAATACCCACAATGCCCACCATTCTGTCCAGCACCCGGAGCATCTCGGAGTGCTTCTTCTGATCTTGAGCCTTGGCTTCCAGCGTTAATTCGCTGATGTAGGAATCCGCGCCCACCCGCTCCAGTCGGGCATAGCACTCGCCGGAGACAACAAAGCTACCGGACATCAGAAAATCGCCCAGTTCTTTTCGCAGCTCGTCCGATTCGCCAGTCAGCAGAGCCTCGTTGACCAAAACACTTCCGTCCAATACAATCGCATCGGCACAAATCTGGTCGCCTGCCCGGAAAATCACAATATCGTCCAGCACCAGTTCCTCTGCCGGAATTTCCGAGATATGACCATTCCGAACAACTTCTGCTTTGGGTGCGTTCAGCATGGTAAGCTGATCCAAAGTTTTCTTCGCACGGATTTCCTGAAGGATACCGATAAACAGGTTGGCAATGACTACCGGCAGGAAGGTCAGACTGCGAAAAGAGCCTGCCGCAACAACCAGAATCGCGAGTATGGCAAAAATCAGGTTGAAGTAAGTGAGCAGATTGCCTTTTATGATCTGCCCCACGGTTTTCGACTCTTCCGTAACCATTTCGTTCGTCCAGCCACTATCGATCCGTTCCTGCACCTGTTCTTGAGACAGACCGCTGGAAATATCTGCCTGATAGCGCTGAGCGGCTTCCCGATTCATTTGCTGCGCAGCAGCTTTCTCTTTCTTCATAGGGCAATATCAATCATACTGCCGCCAGAAATCCAGTCCGGCAGCTTCATAGCCTTCCTTGTCCATGAAGTAGCTCATACCATGATCCGCGCCAGGTACAATAAACAGCTTCTTGGGGGATGCACAGGCAGCATAGTTCTCATAGGTCATTTCCAGTGGAACGAAATGGTCATCGGCTCCATGTACCAACATGATGGGAATGCGGCAGTGGCGCAGCGCGTCAACGGTAGACTCGTATGCAGCGTCCGACTGGGTTTTCCGTTCATACAGCGTATCTGCCAGAATGCCGCGAAGCCGGAAGGGAATGTGCAGATTGTTATTGGCAACATGCTTCCAAATGGCGTGGGGCGAAGTAAAGCCGCAGTCCGCCATAATTCCGTGGACATTTTCCGGCAGATCCAGCCCTGCCGCCATCAAAACCGTGGTTGCACCCATGGATACGCCGCAAAGGTAAATGGGGAGTTCCGTGCCGCATCGCTTACTGACCCAGTGAATCCAGTCCAGGCAGTCATAGCGTTCGATTGGGCCAAAGCCAATGAAATCACCGCCGCTATTTCCCTGACCCCGCTGTTCTGCATACAGGACGCTGCATCCATTTCTCTCCCAGAAATTGGACACCATCCCAAAGTCTTTGTACCACGCAGAGCGCCAGCCGTGCATGGCAATGATGACTCGCTTCGCATTCTCACAGGGAATCCAGTGCCCTACCAGAGGCACCCCATCATGACCGGTGATCTCCACCGTTTCATTTTCTTTCTGCGCCAGCTTTTCAGCCGCTTTTCGCAATTCCTCCTGAAACGCATTGCCGGATTGGGTGCCGGAAATCAGATTGCCCGCTTTTTGAAATACCCTGGGTTCGTCCCGATCCAAAGCCTCTCTGGTCAGAAGCCGTGTTGTCAGATAGGCGGTGGCAGATGCTACTGCCGTTGCAGCAATGGCAATTCCCGATAATTTCATTACTTTTCTTGTTTCGATTTTCATAGGGGAGTGTTCCTTTCTCTTTATGATAAAAAGCCTTTGGTAGGAGTGTTTCAGAAAGAAATTTCCAACACTCATATATTCCTTTCGGAAGGGATACTCCGTATAAAAGGAATAGTTTCGCTTCTTTTATCTGGCAATGTAGGAAGCAACATTGGCGCTTCCAGCGGAAACACCAATGCCCAGATCAAATCGGATATCCTGATCTAAACAGTAATCAAAAACGCCGGCAGTATATACTCCCCGCAAGCCACCGCCTACATCCACAACGCCAGTTTTCATATGCTCGTTTCCGCTCCTTTCCCTTTACAAAATATCTTTCATCATACCAACGCCAAGAGCACCATCACCCGTATGGCAGGAAATGCTGATTGGCAGGGGATCCAGCCCGATGGTCATTTCCGGAAATGCCTTTTGCAGTTCTGCCTGCCAGGCGGCTCCGGCTTTGGCATCCCCGGAATAGGCTGCGCGGATTGTCAGCTTCTGTCCGGAAAACCGTTCCGCCTGGTCTTCTTTCAGTCCATCGATCATTGCCTGCATTGCCTGCCGCATACCCCTCGCTTTACGAAAAGCGTCCAGCTTGCCGCCCTGAATCTGTAGAACCGGCTTCAGATTCAGAATGGTTCCTATTGCCGCGCCCGCAGCGGTAACGCGACCGCTTCTTTTCAGGTATTCCAGTGTGTTCACTGCCACGTAGATACTGGACTCCAGTCCGTCTTTCTCCAGATACGCAACGATCTCCTGGGCTGTTTTTCCCTGACCAGCCAGATGTTTTGCCTCCAGTACCGACTGGCGCATCGTCACGGAAATTCTGTGGTTATCCACCACATGGACGCTGCCTCCGTACTCCTCCGCCAGTATGGTAGCAGTTTGACAGCTGCCGGAAAGTCCACTGGACATTGGCAAATAAATAATCTCATCATAATGCTCCAGCAGACTATCCCAACAATCCATCAGCATACCCGGTGCCGGCTGAGAGGTACTGACACACGCGCCCTCGCGCAGGCGCTGAAAGAATACCTCCTGAAAAATAGATTCATTCTCGAAATAGGTTTCATCATCAATGATCACCGGCATTGCCACCAGATAGATACCATACCAGGCCGCCTGGTCTGGGGTAATTCCACTGTTGGTATCTGTTAAGATTGCAATCTTTCCGTCCATATTCGTCTCCTTTGTGTGTGTCTGGGTTCACCCTCAAACGGTGCATATTGCCGTCCACATCCATTTATTGGTCTGCCTTATTCTTTTTGCGATATAATGTGTAAACTGCTGAAGTGACCAGGATATAGGCAATTTCCGCGCAAAGCGAAATAATAAACTGCGGTGAACGAATATCCTGAATGCTCATACCCATAATGGGGTAGGTAATTGTATGGGGAAGCATCCCCAACAGACTTCCCAAGAGGTATTTTTTGTACTCGACATGAACTGCTCCCATATATAAGCTGGCTACATCACTGGGTAAGCGAACCATACGGACAAGGAAGGAAAAGAGGAAATCATTCTTTGCCCTTAAGCTATGGATTGCTTCTGTTTTTGGGTACTTTGCCCGGATATCATCCACTGCGGAAGCCCCAGTTCTTCTCCCAATCTGGTATGGCACGGTCACCATGATTACTGTACCAATCAGATTCAAAAGGATTGCCACCGGAAGGGGGAAGAGAATTCCGTTTGCGGCATAAAGAACTCCAGAATAGATGACGATGCTCAGACTTTTCAGCGCAAACAGCGCCAGCATTACAATGCCGGCAAGCCAGGGGTTCCCGGGTGTATAGCGTGCAATTTCTTCCGCAGACAGTTCTTTCCGATGGAGAAAGCAAATTACAATAATTCCCACCCAAATCAGGCCCAGAACGACATTTCGTGCAGTGCGTAAAGTCTTTTGTTGCTGGCTTCCAGATGAAGCCTGATCCAATATCGCATGGTAAAATCGGCCGTACATTACAAGGGACAGTAGTATAATCCCACCGCACAACAGCATGAGTGCCTCGGCACCCGCTTCCGGAATATCCACAAAAAGGATCAGGATCATCATAACGGCATAAAGCACGACTGTACTGAGTTTGCCGTACCATTTTGCGCTGTTGATCGTATCTGTGATCTTCAGTGTCAGATATCCCCATAGAAGCATCAGACATTCTTTTACGGCGAATAATGCCAGAAGCGCCCACATCCACGGATACCGGGCAGTCAGACAGATCACCAGCGTAGCTTGCGTCAGCTTATCAGCAACCGGATCCAGCACCTTTCCAACATCGGAAACCATGTTAAATTTTCTGGCAATTTTTCCGTCAATAATATCTGTAAATCCAGAAAGCGCAATCACAATGATTGTGTGCAGATACGCTTTTTGCGCACAATATAACCAGATGATGAACGGAATCAAAAGGATCCGAATCAGGCTCAACAGATTTGGAATTGTAAGTATATTCTCTTTTTTTAAATATTTTCTTTGCATACTGTACTCCTTTTGCCTGTTGAACCGCTGACCAGCCAATTAGTTTGAAGGCTCTTACATTTCGTCGCTTCAGTAACAACGGCTTTTCTCTTTAGCCGCCTATATATAATAGGCGATGGAACAAATAATTGTTTCATACAGCCATTCAATGAAACTGTGTAGAGAATGAACCAAAGGAAATATGTTATAATTCTGCCTATTTAAAACCCCGTAGGCGGCCACCGTAACATTGATGTTATGGTGGCCGCACACACAACCGCTTCTTCTATTTGATTATTCAATAGAATCCGTTTTATATATGAATTTTACATCTCCATCCATATCCTCGCTGATTCCAGAAAAAGATGTATAGTGTTTCGCCACATCAGCGGTCACACGGATTCTGTTGGAAAGTCCATCTAAGTCGCCATCTACGGCTTCAATCAATTTTTGGATGCCTTCCTCATTGAATTGCTTCAACCCGTCGGACAGTTCCATGGAGCCATCCCGAAGCTGCGTAATCCCATCCACAAGCGCAGGCGCACTGTCTTTCATCGTCTGGATTCCCTGAAGCAGCTCGGCGGCGCCGGCAGACAATTCCGAGGTTCCGGCTTTTAAGGCATCCGCACCGGTTTTCAATTCATTTGCACCGGCGGCGGCGCTGGAAACGCCGGAAGTGTATGTAATAAGACCTAGATAAAACGCATTATAGCTGTCCAGGGAGGACTTCAGCGCGATCACGGATTTTGCGCCTTCTGCCGCCGCGCTTAACTGCGCTTGGACTGCATCGGAACTCATGGCCTCGGAGATTGCCTGCTGCACTTGCAGTTCTGTATTGGAGGCAATTAACGCCTGGATCTCATCACTCTGCATTTGTTCCCCAACCGTCTGTTGTGTAACCGGGTTGATCTGCGCCTGGATTTCTTCACGCTGCATTCTTGCGTCAATTTCTGCTTGCATAGCAGCTTCTACAGCGGCATTCACGGCATCCTGCTGTTCCTGCGTAACGAGTCCGGCTTCTATCGCAGCCTTGTATTCCTCTACTGTCATGCCCAGCGCCTGCTGGATGACCGCCGCCCGGAACTGGGCCTCATTTTCATGGACAGCCTGCGTAACCGTTTCCTGGACGGCAGCCGTCACTTGGGCAGACACTTCCGCTTCCACCTGTGCCTGGACCGCCTCGGTGACTTTCTCCTCGATCATACCCCGATTGGCATTGACAGTAGCCGTAACCTGCTCCAGCGCAGCTTGATAGACCGCTGTATCATCCAAAGAGGCAATAACACCATCCAAAACACTGGCGTAGTTGTCAATTGTCAGGGCCGGTACAGAAAGCCCTGCTTCGGAAAGCTGTGTATTGGCCATGGACAGCAGAGAGGAAAAGACCTGTCTTGCGCCGCCGTTCAAAGAGCTGCTGTTGGCGTTCAAAGTATTCAGTCCGCTGGAGAGCTGGGCAGCGCCTGCTTGAAGCTGGGCCGCGCCGCTGTCCAGGGACTCCGCTCCTGCTTTCAGCTGTGCCGCGCCTTCCGCCAGCTTGTTAATGCCGGAAACCAGATCTCCTGACTTTTCAAGCAGGGTACACAGGCCATCATAGAGCTGGGAGGAGCCATCCATCAGCTGGTCCATAGCATCCGTCAGTTCCGCCATGGCATCTGACAATTCGTGGAGATCAAGCTTATCAGAATCTATGGCTCCAAACAGCTCTGTGGTCGCAAGGGTCATGGTCATGCCCATTTCAAAGTTCTCCACATCGGCGCTGATCTCCACATAATCCGGGATGTCCAGTTTCTCCTTACTGATAGCCAGATCTTCCTGTAAGCCAGGGAACGCGATGCCGACCACCGCGATCCGGTCCCCATCATTGATCAGTTTTCCGTTGGAGATGGTCACATTTCGAAAGACTTCCGTATCCAGCAGCATCCCGGTCAGCATGGTAAACGGAACATAGATCTTTTCCGTTTTTCCGTCAAGCAGCACTTCTTCATACTGCATATTCTTATAATCGAAGCGGATCGTCACATGGCCGCTTTGACCGGCAAGTGCCTCAGGAGCAATGGCTTGCCCATCCAAGGTGTAACAGACGGACATTTGGACAGGAAGCTCTTTTTCGATATTTCCCTGATAATAGATGTCGTTTCCTTGGGCATCCCATACGCAGCTATTGTCGCCGCCAAGGGTAAAGCTTTCGTCACCCTTGATATTTTCGATGTCTGAAAGCTCGGTTTTATCCTCAAGCGAATCCGCGGCCATAGCATTTTTGATCCAATCACTGACGATGATCTTTTGCACAGTGCCATCCGCACCGGCCAGCACATAAACGGTTTCGTCCTTGGATGTTTCCGCCTCCGCCGAAGCATTTATGGTTGTTTCTTGATTCTCATCTTCGCTTTCTTTGCCTTCGCCCGTCAGCGCGAAAACGGAAGTTCCGACCGCAGCAAACAAGACCACCGCGCAGAGCGCAAGCGAGATGAATTTCGTTGCTCTGTTTTTCATTTCGATGTTACCTCCACAGTTCTATTTTGGGATTTCCGGATCTTCCGCATATCCAGCGTGGTTACACAAACCAGTCCGTCACAAAGAAGGAGCAACGCTGGCAGAATAAAGATAACGGAAAGCATACTTACCACCGCGCCTCTTGCCATCAACATACACATTGCGCTGATGATGTCGATATTGGAGTAAAGTGCGACACCAAAGGTCGCAGCAAACAGGCCCATGCCGGATATAATGATGGACGGAATGGACGCGGTAAGCGCCGTCCACACGGCCTGTTTCTTCTGCGCGCCAGCGACTCGCTCGGCTTTATAGCGGGTGGTCGTCAGGATTGCGTAATCCACAGTCGCACCAAGCTGGATGGTGCTGATACAGATCGGCGCGATGAACGGCAGACTCTGTCCCAAATAATGGGGCAATCCCAGGTTGATAAAGATAGCAAACTCAATGACCGCGATCAGAATAAACGGAAGGGAGACGCTCTTTTCCACCAGGGCAATAATGAGGAAGATGGCAAGAATCGATACCGCGTTGACAACCTTAAAGTCATGGGCAGTGGTTTCGATCATGTCTTTCATACACGGAGCTTCTCCAATCAGCATACCGCCCTCGTCATATCTCTTGAGAATGGCGTTCAGCTGTGTAATCTGCTCGTTTACTTCGTCACTGGCAACTTTATATTCCGAGTTGATGAGCATCAGTTCCCATTTGTCGCTTTTCAGAATCTCCACAACGGAATTCGGCAGGATTTCCTCCGGCACACGGGAGCCGACCACTGACTCCAAACCCAGAACATATTTGACACCGTCCACCTGTTCCATCTCGCCGATCATCTTGCGGACATTCTTCGTGGGAACATCCGTGTCAATCAGCAGCATGTGGGTAGAGGCGATGTTGAAATCCTCCGCAAGCTTACTGTTGGCGATGACATATTCCATATCTTCGGGCAGGCACTGGCCCATATCGTAATAAACTTCATCGTTGGTTTTGCTGTATCCGTAATAGGCAGGCGGAACCAGCAAAGCGAAGATGACCAGAAACACGGGAAACACCTTGACAATGCCTTTTGCGAATTTGCCCATGTTGGGAATCAATGCCTTGTGCTTTGTTTTCTGTAAGGGCTTATCCAGAATCAGGATCAGGGCCGGCATAACAGTCACACAGCCAATGACGCCCAGCAGGACGCCCTTTGCCATGACAATGCCCAAATCCCGGCCCATGGTAAAGGACATGAAGCACAGGGAAATAAATCCTGCCACAGTGGTAATGGAACTGCCCACTACGCTGGTCAGTGTTTTCTGGATAGCCACTGCCATGGCTTCCTTGTTATCGCTGTAATTTACCCGCTGCTCGTTGTAACTCTCCCATAGGAAGATGGAGTAGTCCATAGTGACGGCCAACTGCAAAACAGCGGACAGGGCCTTGGTAATATAGGAAATCTCGCCCATAAAAATATTGGATCCAAGATTCAGAAGGATCATCATACCAATGGAAGCCAAGAACACAAAGGGCACCAGCCAGCTATCCAGGAACAGCAGCATAGCCCCACAGGCCAGAGCCACGGCAATGCCCACATAGATCGGCTCTTCCTGTTCGCAGAGGTCCTTCAGATCGGTGACCAGCGCAGACATTCCGGAAACATAGCACTGCTTTCCGCAGAGGGCGCGGATCTCCCGGATCGCATCCATGGTAATATCCGCGGAGGTGGAGCTGTCAAAGAACACGGCCATCATTGTGGAATGGTCGGTATTGAATTCTGTGTAGATTTTATCCGGCAGCAGCTCCATGGGGACGGAAAGGTCAAACAGGGTGTCATACCAGATCACGGTATCCACATGATCGACCTGCTCAATTTTTGCCTTCAGGGCAGCTACATCCTTGTTCGGCATATCCTCCACGATAATGAAGGAAAAAGCGCCCTTCCCAAAATCCTCCATGAGTTCATTCTGCCCGATGATGGTATCCATATCCTCCGGCAAGTAATTCAGCATGTCATAATTGATTCTGGTATTTGCAATGCCAATCACTGCCGGAATCATCAGAAAAACGGTTAGAATTAAGATCGGTATGCGGTATTTTACAACCGCCTTTGAAAAACGCATAGATGATTACATATCCTTTCTGTTAGGGTCTATCTGGCAATATTCGGCATCGATGACCTCCGGCAGCTGGTGACGAATGATCTTAACGGCGGTCAGAATGGTGATCAGATTTAGCACACCTTCGGTTATGAGCGTCACCCCCAGCAAGATCATCACGACCTGGGCGCTTTCCGATGGGCGTAAGACCAGCAGGAAACCGGCAGCCCCTGTCAGAATTGCCACAGCGAGAATCAGCCACCACTTTTGAATGCCAAAGGCTTTGGAATCAATGGAAATCTGTATTTTGAGGAGCGCGTCTGCCAGAACACAGATGCCCATAACAATGCAGATAAGATTAACCATTGCATCTGTACGGATGATCAGAATGACGCCAAGTGCCACGAGCAGAATGCCAAAGGCCAGATCAAATTGAAATGCCAGCCTGTATAAGTCTTTGGAACAATAGCCGACGATCTTTACCAAGCCGAATAGAACCATGATTCCTCCGCCGAGCCTGCATAGCAGCGTCACCGAGAAATCAGGCACAGCAATCAGTACAATCCCCAATACACAAAGTAGAATGGAAATCATGATATAGCCTATTTTTGCAGCTTTAATCCAATTGTTCAGATACACAAAAACACCTCCTTGGGTTGTCAATATTCTCATGGTTGCGTGAAGGTCACGTACCTCATAGACAATCTTTTTATATATAAAAAGTGTGATTTCGCATCATAATTTACTACATGAGCTGACATATCAGCCAACTCTTCCGTCTATACTGCCAATCTGAATGTAGAGCAGACTAAGCATTCATTTGACAAAAAATGTCTTGCAGATCGGCATCAATTGCAGACAGCAAATCTGCATCATGTTTCAGACGACATTTAAGGGAATCTGACACATCGTTTTCAGTCTTGTATTTTAGGTGATGCTCTAAACTCGCCCAATAGTCCATAGCAATTGTCCGTATTTGGATCTCAACAGGAATGTGTTCTGTTGTCCCCGCCAAGAAAATGGGAACTGAAACAATTAGGTGGAGACTCCGGTATCCGTTTGGCTTTGGATTAGAAATAAAGTCCTTTTTCTTAAGCAAACGAATGTCATCTTGAGAAAGGAGCAGGTCAGCGACTAGATTTACATCATTTAGGTAATTGCACACGACCCGAACTCCAGCAATATCAAGAATACCCTCACGAAGGGATTGCATTTCTATGGGGTATCCTTTTCGTCTGAGCTTTTCGAGCATACTTCCTGGAGACTTCAGCCTACATTCAATATGGTGGATAGGATTGTGGCAGTGCTCTACTTGGAATCCATCATTAAGAATCTCAAGTTTGGTCCTTACTTGCTTAATTGCAGCATTGTACAACTGACGGATTGCGAGAAACTCTGTCACATCATCCACGAAAGCCTCGTCCTGTAAGAGCGCCAGATTACGCTCACTTGTCGTCATTTGCAGGATTCTTTCAAAGTCCATAATAAGTCCCCCTTTTCATTTAAAACCGACAGGACTTTGACCCCCCTCCATAACACAGATAGCCGGACTGCCCAATGCAACCCTTGGGGCAATCCGGCTATTAGGACCTTCTATCACGAAATCAGATGATATCCTGCCAAAGCTGCGGCAAGTTTGTCTGTTCCCAAGGTAATTCCGCAGTATTTGAGCCAAAGTGACCATAGCTTGCGGTGTGTCTGTAAAACGGTGTTCGCAGGGAAAGGCGGTCTATGATAGCAGAGGGGCGCAGGTCAACCGTTTTAAGAATCAGTTCCCGGATCCGGTCTGCCGGGAGCTTTCCCGTACCAAAGGTGTCTACCAGGAGGGATACCGGCTGGGCAACGCCGATGGCGTAACTGATCTGGATCTCACACCGATCCGCCAATCCCGCCGCAACCACATTCTTCGCCAAGTACCGGGCCATATACGCACCACTTCGGTCGACCTTTGAGGGATCTTTACCAGAGAACGCGCCGCCTCCATGCCGGGCGTAGCCGCCGTAGGTGTCCACGATCAGCTTCCTGCCCGTCAGGCCGCTGTCACCGGCGGGACCGCCAATGCAGAAACGGCCTGTAGGATTGATAAAGAATTTTGTGTTCCTGTCCAGCATGCTCTCCGGGATCACCGGGCGGATGACATGGCGGAGAATATCCTCCCGCAATTGCTCCATGGACACATCCGCCTCATGCTGGGAAGAAACTACAACAGTGTCCACCCGTGCCGGGATTCCGTCCCGGTACTCCACAGTGACCTGGGCTTTCCCATCTGGCAGCAGATAGGGTAGAATTCCCTCCTGCCGCACAAAGGCAAGGCGCTTTGTCAGCGCATGGGCAAGCTCAATGGGCAGCGGCATCAGGTTTTCCGTTTCCTTGCATGCGTAACCAAACATCATGCCCTGATCTCCTGCGCCGTTTTCCATAGAATCCGTCTTCTCCACACCCATGTTGATATCGGGGGATTGCTCATGGATATCCACTGTGATTTGGCAGGTGTCTGCGTCAAAGCCATAGCCGTGCTTCACATACCCGATATCCCGAACCACCTGCCGGGCAATAGCGGCATAGTCCACACGGGCAGCCGAGGTGATCTCGCCGAAAATGTGGATCCCGTTGGGAATGGCAGTTACTTCGCAGGCTACATGGGAATGGGGATCGTTTTCCAAAAGGGCATCCAAAATGGCATCGGCGATCTGGTCACATACCTTATCCGGGTGTCCCGCTGTGACGCTTTCAGAGGTAAAGAAGGTTGTCATTTTGCCGCTTCTCCCTTTTTCTTCGCACAGCTGCAGCTCCACAACTCGGTGGCGGTGGGGGTCCAGTTCTTTGCGTAAGCCTCGCATTTATCGCACAGGTGATCCACCGTTTCCGGGGATTGCAGGTCTGTGGAATGAGCGCCGGTAGCTTTCACAATTTCCCGCAGCTTTTCCGGATTCTCCAGCATGGGGCAGGGACGCAGATGGTTATCGTTAAAGGGCTGCCCATCGTGATAGGCCATGAAAATGGGGCTGCGCAGCACATCCAGCAGGCTCATGTCCCGGATGTTGGCGTTGGAATAGTGGATAAACACGCAGGGATCACAGTCACCGTTGGCGTTGATATGCAGATACCGCCGTCCACCGGCAATGCAGCCGCCTACATACTCGCCATCGTTCTGGAAGTCCATGGCGAAGATCGGCTTGGTAGCCCGGATGTCCCGGATCCGGTGATACATGAATTCCCGCTGCTCAGGATTGGGCAGCAGTTCCGGCACTGCGTCATTGCCCACGGGCATGTAGTGGAAGTACCAGACAAACCGAGCACCCCACTGAATCATCTGATCAATAAATTCATAGGAGCTGATAGAATCCAGATTCTGGCTGGTGTAGCAGCAGGACAGGCCGAAGGGCAGATGCTTCTCCTTCAGGATTGCCATTGCCTGAATCACTTTCTGGTAGGTACCGTTGCCCCGGCGGCCATCGGTGGCAGACTCAAAGCCCTCCACGCTGATGGCAGGGATAAAATTCTTCACCCGGAGCATCTCGTTTGCAAAAGCTTCGTCGATCAATGTGGCGTTGGTGAAGGAAAGGAACTGGCAGTCGCTGTGCTTTTCACACAGGGCGATCAGGTCCTTTTTGCGAACCAGAGGCTCACCGCCGGTATATATGTACATATATACGCCCATTTCCTTGCCCTGGGTGATAATGGAATCGATCTCGTCAAAGGTCAGGTTCAGCTTGTTGCCGTATTCCGCGGCCCAGCAGCCGGTGCAGTGCAGGTTGCAGGCAGAGGTAGGGTCAAGCAGAATGGCCCAAGGAATATTGCAGTTATATTTCTTCCGGTATTCCTCCTGCTTTGGCCAACCGATGATATTCGCGTTAAGGAAGAAATTTTCAAAGGTGGCCTTTAGAACCTCCGAATCCGTCTCCTTCAGGATGTTCATAACGAGCTGATACATGTTGTTCTGCGGGTCTTCCAGCACTTGACGGACTGCCGCGCGCTGGACTGGGAAACTGTCTGGGCCATCGCCAGCCAGCTTATCCACCCAGGACATCAGTTTCAGAGCATTTTCTTCCGGATTTTTCTCCAAGTAGCCAAAAGCAGTACGCAGAGTTGCTTTTTTCAGTTGATTTGTAAATGACATCTTTATCTCTCCTTATATAAGCGGGGAGGCAACGCCTCCCCGCAGTGAAGCTTCTATCACTCAATTACATGATATTCTTTCAGTAGCTTTTCGATATCTGTTCCGCGGATCTTCTCCAGCAGCTTCTTGACCACCATTTTCTCCTTGAAACCCAGGTTCATTTCCGTCAGGGGCTTGCCGTCCCGAAGCTGGATGGTGGCGTTCAGCAGATCACGGATGTCGTAGACGCTGCCCCAGACCTCGGGCACACCACGGTCGATGTCCAGCAGGGTGTAGACAGCCTCCATGCCGGTACGCATGGAATACTCGGTGGTGAAGATGGTATCCCGCTTGGTTTCGGCAAACTGACCCAGGAACGCAAAGTTCACAGCACCCTCGGGCACCACATCAGGACGGTCACCGGCGGCACGGGGCATGAAGAAAGCGGTAATATAGGGCATCATCACCGGCACAGTGTTGGCGCTGTGCTCGGCCAGCTCCTCGATCTCCCCCACCGGCACGCCGATGTGGTACAGCCACTCCATACAGATTTCCTTACCGGTGCACTCCCGCATGGGCTTCTTCACGAAGTCGCCGGGTTTGTCGGAGAACAGGCCGTAAACCCACACCAGGCACTGATCCTTGGGCTGATTCCGGAACTGGGGCTGACGGTTGATGGTCCAGCTCAGGAGCCAGCCGGAATCCTTCACGGTCACGATGCCGCCGGTAACCACGCCGCCGGTAAAGGGGTCACGCTTGCAGATATTCTTGATATAGGGAATGATCTTCTGATCCAGTGTGGTGACGGTGGCGCTCATCCAGTTGGACTGCTCAGGATCATGGCAGAACTTGTCGGGATGACCGAAGGAAGGATCCTGCGCGGCAATTCTGCGCCACATATCCCAGCCGCCGCCGGGCTTGATTTCGGGGTTGAAGGGTGCCACGGTGTTCTGGGAACCCATGGCGGCGTTCTCCACGCAGCCGCCGTTGGTAATGAACACCAGATCGTTTTCCGTCAGGTCAACAAACTGACGTTTGCCCTCAGACAGCAGCTCAATACGCTTTGCCTGCTTTTTACCGGGCTGGATGTCGAACTCCACATTGACCACCTTGGTGTTATAGTGGAACTGGACACCGAAGCCTTCCAGATACTTGACCATGGGCAGAATCATAGATTCGTACTGGTTATAACGGGTGAACCGCAGAGCCTTGAAGTCCGGCAGACCGCCCACATGGTGGATATAGCGCTTGAGATACAGCTTCATTTCCAAAGCGCTGTGCCAGTTCTCAAAGGCAAACATGGTGCGCCAGTAGAGCCAGAAATTGGAGTTCAGCACCTCATCATCGAAGAAATCCGTGATGCGCTTATCGTACAGGTCTTCATCGGGGGTGAAGAACAGCTTCATGATCTCCATTGCAGCCTTGTCGGACAGACCGAACTTGCCGTCGGTGTGGGCATCCTGACCCTGGTTGACGGTTGCCCGGCAGAGGGAGTAGTTGGGGTCTTTCTTATTCAGCCAGTAGTATTCGTCCAGAACACTGACCCCTTCCGTCTCGATGGACGGAATGGAGCGGAACAAATCCCACATGACCTCGAAATGGTTATCCATCTCCCGTCCGCCCCGCATGACATAGCCTACATCGGGGTACTGCCAGCCATCGCATGCACCGCCGGGAATGGGGTCTTTCTCATAGATGTGGATGTTCTGACCCTGCAGCTGTCCGTCACGAACCAGATAGCAGGCGGCAGTCAGAGCCGCAAGGCCGGTGCCGATGATGTGGGCGGATTTGTTGTCCACGCCCTCGGGCTTTCTAGGACGGGCAAAGGCTTCATAGTTACCACTGGAATAATACATATTTTCCTCCTTATTATTTGAGCGTCTTTATTTGGCGTCCTTGATTTATGATCCCATTATATCGGGAAGTTTCGACCTTTCCTACGGACAAAGATACCCTCGATGCCTGAACTTCAGACATTGAGGGTATCTTTGACAGAATTTTAGGCACGAGGGGGATTGGTGCCTAGTTTGTATTTTCTGAATAAAATCGCCGCCACCTGTAAAATGGGATTCATACACTTTCACACTTAACTTATCCTGCATGATATCGTACTTTTCCTGACCTTGGATATACTTTCTGATTGTCGCTTCATTTAACCCAACTGTACTGACATAGTAATGTATGCGAGGAATGTCATTTGATTTCTTCGCTTCTCTTAACATGATTTCCATAGCATTTTCAAAATAGTATGAAAAATAGAAAGCCGTTCCCGTCTTATCCTAATAATGAAAAGGCTGAAACAAATTTCAATTGGGATTTGATTGATCTCCTGAGCTTTTTTTTACATAGAACATAATTTTCGTAATATATTCATTCTCATCTTTTGTAGAGAGATAATCATTGACAGCAAACTCAAAAGAGTCCGAAATAATGTCCAGTTTATTATCCGAACAATAGGCTAACAATCGCTCATAAGAACAACCAATAGAACAATAATCACCTGTATGGTAAGTGCAAACACACTGACCTTCTGGCAATTCCATAGTTCCATCAATATTACTCATGATATCAATTGGAAGAAATGCAAATGATGCTTCTGTATATCGTTGTTGCCTAATTCGGCTATAAGGCACTATTGCACCGCTCTGAAAGAAAACAGGAAGTTGTTCTTTGAATGAACGTACAAAACATTCTTTTGTAGCAATGCTCACTTGTTCCAAGGAATACGGAGCATTTACTTTCTGAACAAGGATACACTGTTTATCAACATTTTCCACCATTATATCATCACTTACTTCCAGAACGATAAAAGCAGGACCGAAATCCTGCTTAAACCTGTGTATATGGGAATGTCTACCTGAATTCATCAATGAATTGCACAACATCCTCATATATATCCATCCTTTTCGTTTCATTGAGTATCTCATGGCGCATATGACTATACAACTTGCTTGTGATATTTATATAACCAAGCTCCTTTAAAAAATCTGTAAGCTCCTCAAATTTCTTTCTGGATCGGATGACTGGGTCTTCCTCACCAGCAATCACAAGTATTGGCAAACGTGGGTTGTTCACTAGCCAATTACTTTTATCGAAAGCTGCTTTTTGTAGTTTAAAAAGGTTAATGAATCCATTTGTTGTAAAGGTAAAGCCGCACTTCGGGTCTTTGTTGTATTGAACGACATTGGTTTGGTTTTCGGAGAGCCAACCATTCGGGATCGTATTTCCAGAATTAAAGCCCGAAAAAGCCATTGCATTTAGCATCTTATTCGGAGCCTTTTCATTGAAAAACGGCTTTGAAAGTTTTGCCATAAACAAACCAAGTCCTGCCGCGGCATTGTATGTCGGTGGGCCGCATAGTACAATTTTCTCAATCTCAGTGTCGTATCTCTTAAGGAACCCGCGCGCAACCAAAGTTCCCATGCTATGACTAAACAGATATAACGGAATGCCGGGGTACTCATTCTTAATATACTTCGTTACAGTATATAGATCATCAATGATCGCCTGCTCATTCTCGGTGTAAAAGAATCCATAGTCATCTTCCATTTCCACACTTTCTCCATGGCCACGGTGATCGTGAATCACGCAGACATATCCATGATTGGTGAGATAATTCATAAAGTCAAAATATCTTTCTTTATGTTCAGCCATACCGTGGGAAAATTGAATGATTCCTTTAGGAATTTCCACTGGAGTTGCGATAGCGACTTCCAGTTTCAATCCATCAAACTCAGAAGGAATTTTTTCGTTTCTCATGTTGCCTCCTCTTCACTTCAAGCGCAGAGTTAATAAACTCCACCCAATCTTGCTATCACATAATAAACCATCTGTTCAATCTTTCCCACAGACAGCACGACCCCCGTGCCTGAAATTTAGGCATAGAGGCCGCTTTTGTCTGAAAAATTTATTTTTCCTTTTCACATCGGGCGATCAAACGTTCAAGATCACCCTGCTTCAATTCGTAAATCCGTTGGAATCGGGTTTGAATTCCTTCCTGCATCCCTGTTTCCAGCCAGCCGATGATAATACCGAAGCAGACGCATTTTAAGTAATCTATGATGACCTTTCGGTCTTCCGCAGAAATCTGCCTTCCCGCCAAGATCCCGTCCACATAAATCGTGACCACATGCTCGCATACCCGCCACTGATACTGCTCGTAGATATCCCGGTTGACGGAGTGGTAAATGTGCATAACCGCTTTCCGGTTTTCCAACGCAAAGCTGAGGGCGGCATTGATGCAATCCTCCAGCGATTCTACCGCTGGATGCTCCCGGATCATCCGCTCCGCATCCTCATCTACAATGCTTTCCACCAATTGCGGCAGGTCCTGGTAATAGTAATAAAAGGTATTGCGGTTCACGCCGCAGTCATCTACAATATCCCGAATAGTAATTTGGCTCAAAGGCTTCTCGTTCAATAGTTTCACAAATGAATCCCGAATGGCTTTTTTAGTAAAACTGGCCATGCGTTACGCCTCCTTATTACACAGTGTAACGACATCTGAAATATCACATTGAAGGGCAACACATATTTTTACAATCGTATCCAGATGGACCGGCTGATCTTTTCCCATTTTAGCAATCACGGACGAACTGAGATGTGCCATATTCTGTAAATCTTTTTTCTTCAATTTACGGTCAATCAACAGTTTCCAAAGGCTGTTATAAGAAAGGCTAAGCGTTGCATTATCCATTTTTCCACCCCACAGTGTTGTGTCATGATATATATTATATCATTTTTTCTTCTAATACGCAATAGAATTTACACGAAATCGCTATTTTTATATAGTTAATAAAAAGTCCGCCGATTACAAGTCATCACGCAAAAGTTTTTTGGAGACAATCTTCAGATAGAATTTATATGGATGTTTGCAAAGTAGAAAGGAACAAATACGAAGGAAATTCGTATGTAGTAAGATGCCGCCCGGAAGGACGGCATCTTGTTTAATAGGCGGGAATACCATAACCAAGGATTTCATAATAGCCCACAGAATACTGCCTCTGACGGCAGCTATCGCCGGAATTGCCCTCAACGGTATAGACAATGCCGTTTTCGCATTTTTCCACGATGCCCACATGGTCGGACTGTCCGTCCTGGGGGCCGGAAGAACCATTCGGGGAATCCCAATCAAAGAAGATAATCATACCCGGTGTCGGTTCTATGCTGTTGTCAGCCCATTGTCCCCGATCCTTGAACCATTGGACGCCGTTCACGCAGCCTGCGAATTTGGGAATAATGCCGTTCTCGATATAGCCGCACTCGTTGGCGCACCAGCTCACAAAGCAGGCGCACCACTCCACGCGGGAGGTAAAGCCGTACCAGCTCCAATAGGGCTGGCCGCCCACGTTGCGTTCTGCCATGACTTTTCTCCGAAGCCCTCCATGGCGATGATCTCATCCCGGTAACGGTCCAGATGGAACAGATCTGCAAAGCGGTGAAGGAAGCCTCTGCCGAGAAATTTCTCCAGCGTGGCTTCGGAAAGTCCGTCAATATTCAGCGCGTCCCGGCTGACGAACAGAGAAAATGCCTTTACCTTCTTGGCGTCGCAGTCCGGATTGGTACAGTAGAGGGACTGCACGTCGTTCACCTGCCGGATCTCCGCATTTCCCCCGCAGACCGGGCAGGTATCCGGAATGGGAAGGGTGCCGCTTCTGGTCAGGTTTTCCGCGATCTGGGGAATGATCATGTTCGCCTTAAAAACAGTGATCCTGTCTCCGATTCCCAGCTCCAGACTTTTCACTATGCTCACGTTATGGACGCTGGCCCGGCTTACGGTGGTGCCCTCCAGCTGTACAGGCTCAAAGATGGCGACCGGGTTGATCAAACCGGTCCGGCTGGCGCTCCACTCCATTTCAAGCAGGGTGGTTTCTGCCGTTTCATCCTCCCACTTGAAAGCGATGGAATCCCGAGGAAACTTTGCCGTAGTGCCCAGGGAAAGCCCATAAGCGATATCATCATAAATGAGCACCAAGCCGTCGGAAGGGATGGGGAAGGTCCGGATGCGATCCTCAAAATCAGAGACGGCCTCTTCCACGTTCTGCGTGTCCACCTCCCGGTACTCCACCACATCAAAGCCCTGTGCGGCAAGAAATTCGAACTGCTTCTTTTTTGAATTTCCAAAATCCGGAGTTTCCTGACGAAACTGAGAATCCGCTTCGGCAGTGTCCCGCGCTGAAACCAGCGCAAAAGCATAAAAGCGCACGTTCCGCTGCGCTGTGATCTCGCTGGAAAGCTGGCGCACGGAACCAGAGCAGAGGTTTCTCGGGTTTTTATAGCGTGCATCTACATCTTCAATTTTCTCATTTATCTTTTCAAAATCCGCATAGCTTATGACTGCTTCGCCTCGAAGCACCAGCTCGCCTTTAAAGGGAATGACAAGAGGAATGTTCACGAATACCTTCGCATTAGGTGTAATCACCTCTCCGATCTCCCCGTTTCCCCGAGTGACCGCCTTGAACAGCGTTCCGTCCCGATAGGTAAGCACCACGGTCAGCCCATCCAGCTTCCAGGAAAGAAGCCCTTTTTGGTTTCCCAGCCAGTCCCGAAGCTCCTCCCTGCTCTTCGTCTTTCCCAGAGAAAGCATGGGCCTCTCATGACGTTCCTTGGGAAGCTCGTCCACCGCCTCATAACCCACGGTGATGGTCGGACTTCCCGCCAGCACGGTTCCGGTTTCCTTTTCCAGTGCCTCCAGTTCATCATAGAGGCGGTCGTACTCATAATTGCTCATGATCTCCCTGTCCTCGGCATAATATGCCCGGGACGCTTCTAAAAGTTTTATGATCAGTTCCTTCATTCTTAAAATATTATTTTGTTCCATATAGCCTCCTTTACTATTTATCACTCTTATCGCATAAAAATATGCTGTATAATTACATCAGTAAAACCCATATAAGAAGACCACTGAAAACATATATCTGATTTACAGTGGTCTCTTAAGTTAACTCTCTATCGTATTTTTCCGTCAAATAAAGCAATTATTTGACACCATTTTGTTTCTACTACTGACACCATTTTGACACCATTTGCCCGTCATGATACGTGAAAACATAACAATTTACATGAATTTCACATTTATGTCATCATGAAATAATCACTCGAAAACAGCCTTGCTGTTGCTGATTTCCCGAATATCGTACGGAGTCGTCTGATATACATAGTAATTCAGCCAGTTGGTATACAAATCATTGCAGTGGGATCTCCAGAGCAGGGTCGGTCTCCGGGTAAAATCATCTTCCGGATAATAATTGACAGGCACCTGTATCGGCAGATCTTTTTCCTTGTCCCGCATATATTCGTTATGGAGGGTATATCTGTCATATTCCGGATGTCCCATGACAAAGATCTGCTTCCCCTCTCCCGCCATGGCAAGAAGCACGCCGGCTTCCTCCGACTCCGCCATGACCATAAGTTCCCTGCAGGCATGGATTTCTTCGGCAGGTACGGTAGTATGGCGGCTGTGCGGTATGTAGAAATAATCATCAAAACCTCTCACCAGCGGCACCTTCCGGTTGGATACCTTATGGGAAAACACACCGAACAGTTTCTCCGGCAGCAGGACCTTATTTAAGCCGAAATGATAATACAAACCGGCCTGCGCTCCCCAGCATATATGGAAGGTACTGGTCACATGGCTTTTGGACCATTCCATGATCTCGCATAGCTCCGGCCAGTAATCCACCTCTTCAAACGGGATCTGTTCCACAGGAGCACCTGTGATAATCAGGCCGTCAAATTTGTATTTTTTCAGTTCGTCGAAGGTATTATAGAACTTATTCAGATGGGTGGGGGAGGTATTCAAGGATGTATGGCTGTTCATCTTCATAAAGGATACATCCACCTGAAGCGGCGTGTTGGAAAGGGATCGGAGAAGCTGAAGCTCCGTATCCTGTTTGACCGGCATCAGGTTGAGGATACATATCTGAAGAGGGCGCATATCCTGATGCTGCGCCCGGTATTCGTCCATAACAAAGATGTTTTCATTTTCCAATATTGCCCTTGCAGGCAGATCGCTTTGTACTTTAATCGGCATTTCTTATACCTCCATATCCAGATATTGTCTCATAAAATCTTCTTCTGTAACGATAGGGACCTCAAGCTCCTTTGCTTTTTTGTTCTTGGAGGAATTGGAAGCATAGTCATTATTAATCAGGCAGGTAGTCTTGCCGGTAACACTTCCGGTCACCTTCCCCCCTTTGCTTTCAATCAGCTCTTTCAGGGCGCTGCGCCCCTCAAAATGTGCCAGGCTGCCCGTTACGACGAAAACCTTTCCCTGCAGGGTGAGAGACGCCTCGTCCACCTCTATCTGTTCGATTTCCAGTTCCTTCAGGAGCTTATGCATATTTTCCCTGTTTTTTTCAGACTGCCAATAATCATGGAAGGTTCCTGCAATCACTCCTCCGATGCCGTCAATCAGACTCAGTTCCTCCACATCCGCCTGCATCATACGTTCCAGATTATCGTGGTATTCCCGGCAGAGCATCTTGGCATTCGCCAGGCCGATATTGGCAATTCCCAGGCCGTAAATCACTCTGGGAAGTGTTGTTTTTCTTGCTTTTTCCAGGCTGTCCATCAGATTCCGGAAGGATTTTTCCCCGAATCCCTCCATCTCTATGATATCTTCCTCATAGTTTTGCAGATGGAATAAATCGGCAAAGGTATGAAGGTAACCTCTTCCCAGGAATTTTTCCAGAGTAGCCTCGGACAGTCCGTCGATGTTCAGGGCATCCCTGCTCACAAAAAGAGTAAAGGCCTTCAGCTTTTTGGCATCGCAGTCGGGGTTGGTACAGTACAGAGACTGCACATCGTTCACCTGTTCAATCCTGGTGGCTCCCCCGCATACGGGGCAGGTATCCGGGATGGGCAGCGTGTCGCTGCCTGTCAGGTTTTCCGCTATCTGGGGGATTATCATATTCGCCTTATAGACAGTGATACGGTCGCCGATTCCCAGCTTCAGGCTCCGTACGATACTGATATTATGCACGCTCGCGCGGCTCACCGTCGTCCCCTCCAGTTCCACAGGATCGAATATGGCAACCGGATTGATAAGCCCCGTCCTGCTGGCACTCCATTCTATTTCCTGTAATGTGGTTTCCGCGGTTTCATCCGCCCATTTAAAAGCGATGGAATCCCTTGGGAATTTGGCTGTACGCCCCAGGGAGAGACCATAGGCAATATCGTCATAAATCAGCACCAGGCCGTCCGACGGTACCGGGTAGCCTGCCACTTTGTCCTCAAATTCTTCCACGGCGGAAAGGATCGTTTCCCCATCCACTTCTTTATATTCCACAACCTCAAAGCCCTGTTCCTGCAGGAAACAAAACTGTTCCTTCCGTGAATTCTTAAAATCCGCCCCGTCCGCTTTCACGAGTGCAAAAGCAAAAAAACGGACATTTCTCTGCGCCGTTATTTCGTTATTCAGCTGTCTTACGGAACCCGAACAAAGATTCCTTGGATTTTTATATCTGGCATCGGCATCTTCAATCAGTTCGTTAATTTTGCGGAAATCCTCATAGGTGATAACGGCTTCTCCGCGGATTACCAATTCTCCTTTAAAAGAAATGGTGAGCGGCAGGTTTACGAACACCCTGGCATTCGGGGTAATCACTTCGCCGATTTCCCCGTTTCCTCTTGTTACCGCCTTATAAAGCTGCCCGTCCCTGTAAGTGAGCACGATCGTCAGCCCATCCAGCTTCCAGGAGAGCAGTCCCTTCTGTTCCCCCAGCCAGTCCTGCAAATCCTCTCTGCTTTTTGTTTTGCCCAAAGACAGCATAGGGCTTTCATGGCGTTCCTTGGGAAGCTCGTCAACCGCCTCAAAGCCAACGGTAACCGTCGGGCTTCCTGCCATGACCGTTCCCGTTTCTTCCTCAAGAGCCGTCAGTTCATCATACAGCTTATCGTATTCATAATTGCTCATGATCTCTCTGTCCTGGGCATAATAAGCCCGGGACGCTTCATTCAGAGCCGCAATCAATTCCTTCATTCTTGCAGTCTTATCCATTACCTGCCAATCTCCTTTTATAGTCCGTGCGCCTTCAGGAATCCAGCAGCCCGTAAAGCTCCTCCAATTCCTCTCCTGTCAGCAGACGGTAATTTCCCGGCTTCAGCTTTCCAATGGTAATATTGGCCACACGCACTCTTTTTATTCCCTGTGCATCAAATCCCAAAGCACGGCACATCCGGCGGATCTGCCGGTTAAGACCCTGGGTAAGAACGATGCGGAACACAAATTTCCCTTCCTTCTCCACCTGACAGGGGCGGGTCTGTACATTAAGCTCCTTCAGAAAAACGCCTTCCGCCATCTTCTGCAAAAACGTATCCGTCACAGGTTTGTTTACCCTGACCAGGTATTCTTTTTCATGATAATTGGAAGCCCGCATCAGACCGTTGATCAGATCTCCGTCGTTTGTCAGAAGGAGAAGTCCCTCCGAGTCCTTGTCCAGTCTGCCCGCATAGGTAACCCGGATGGGATAATCAATGGCATCACGTATGGTTTTTTCCGCGTATTTATCTTTTTCCGTACAGGTAACACCTACCGGTTTGTAGTAAGCAAGAACTACCTTACGATCCTTTTTATCCAGCAGCCGTCCGTCAACCGTGATATCTTCCGTACCGGAAACCCGCATTCCCATGGATGCAGGAGCTTTGTTCACCATAACCCTGCCGGCCTCAATCATGCGGTCGGCCTCCCTGCGGGAGCAAATCCCGCAGTCGGCCAGATATTTGTTTAAGCGTTCCTGACTATTGTTATCGTTCATATTTTCCTCGTTTCGTATTCACTAAAATAAGCATATTATTGGTATTATACACGTTCTTTTTTTCCCACGCAAGCTCACTGGATAATCCCGCAGGCCATCTTCTGCCCGGAATCCCCGGAGGGCTGGGAATGATAGTCATCCGCCATGTCATGCACAATCACCGTTTTGCCCCTGACCTGGGCGGGAGTAAAGCGTTCCGTGTAGAAGGACAGCCAGGCCCTTCCCCTGTTTCCTTCCAGCACAGGCATATCTCCTGCATGGGCTGGATGGGGGCAGCCGTCCGGGTTATAATGAGCTCCGGCATCCGCAAAAGGATCCGTTTCATTCCCGGTACAGGATGCTCCTTCATGAATATGGAATCCATAAAATTTTCTTTCACAGGGTTCCTGCGAATCCGGCAGTCCGGAAATATCCGCCATAACAATGGTCCCATCCAAAAAATCATAAAAAGTAACCAGGCCCTGCACGTCAGGGAAGCTCTCAGACCCTCTTACGTGGGCAAAAGCCTGCGGCTGGTTTGCCAGGAACCGCAGGATTCCGTCCGTCATTAATTGTAACATAAGTTTCCTCCATAAACAAAAAAAATTCTTTTCTTAAAGGTATTCCGCCCCACTTCCTGTTTATGAAAGATCTTCGAAAAAATAAGCCGCTGCCAGGCTATTTCCCGGCAGCAGCTCGCTGTTTTCCCTATAATCAACCGATGCGTCTGTCTTTTTCCCTGTGTCCGGCGTTTTCCGCCTGACGGCGTCCGGTGCCATAGCTGCGCCCGGAACTGTAGTTCCGTTCGGAACCGTGGTTCCGTTCGCCCCTCGTATCTTTTCCGGAAGCGGTATCTCTGTATCTGCGTCGTTCTCCGCCTCTGTCATCAGAGAAACGCTGCCGTCTGCCATCGGAACTCCCGGCATTCCTGCTTCTGCCCCTGTCCTGGCGTCCGTCGCGGAAATCCCGGCTGCCTTTTGCATAACTCCGTCTTCTTTCCGGTAGCACCTCTGCTATTTCCTGGGGTTCTTCCCCCATCTGAAGCTTCAGGAACGCGGCAGCAAGCTCTGCGGCGCTGTATTCACAATCTTCGATTTTTCTTTCCACCATTTCCGTCAGGTTCTTAAGGGAATCCCCTTCCAAAAGGTCAAACGCCTCACGGAGCGCTTTTTCTGCTTTAATGGAAACTATATCCGATGCAGAAGGAACTTTCCTTTCCTGTATCGTGGTTTTGCAGCTTCTTTCAATGTCCCTGAGCCGGTACATCTCCCGGTTGGAAACAAAGGTGAAGGAACGTCCTTCCCTTCCCGCTCTGCCGGTACGTCCGATGCGGTGCACATAATACTCGATATCCTGCGGAAGATCATAATTGAATACGGCTTCCACATCGTCCACATCAATTCCTCTGGCGGCCACATCCGTGGCGATCAGGATCTGCAGGTTACCGCTGCGGAAACGGTTCATCACCGTATCCCTCTGGTTCTGGGACAGATCCCCATGCAGGCCTTCTGCAGCATAGCCTTTGTTTTTCAAAGTCTCGGAAAGCTCATCCACCATTCTCTTGGTATTGCAGAAAATGAGGGATCTCTGTATGCCATAATAGTCCAGCAGGCGGCTTGTCACTTCCACCTTAATCTGGCTGTTAACCCGGTAATAATACTGCTTCACAAGAGGAATGGTCAGTTCCTGCCTTGTCATCTTCAGATATACCGCATCCTTCTGATAGGTATCCGTGATTTCCAGAATCGGCTTGGGCATCGTTGCGGAAAACAATGCAGTCTGATGTTCGGAGGGGATTCCCTGAAGGATAGTTTCGATATCCTCGCGGAAGCCCATATTCAGCATTTCGTCAGCCTCATCCAGAACCACCATGTTCACCTGCTCCATTTTAAGGGTATGGCGGCGCATATGATCCATCACGCGGCCCGGGGTTCCCACAATAATCTGAACACCGCCCTTCAATGCCTTTATCTGGCGGTTAATATCCTGCCCTCCGTAAATGGGGAGAATCTTGACTCCATGCATATATTTTGCAAAACGGCGCATCTCATCCGCCGCCTGAATCGCCAGCTCCCTGGTCGGGCACAGAACCACTGCCTGCAGGTTCCTGTTATCCGGATCTGTATTCTGTATAACCGGGATTCCGAAGGCCGCTGTTTTACCGGTTCCCGTCTGTGCCTGGCCAATTACATCTTTTCTTTCCAATAATACGGGTATTGCCTGCTCCTGTATAGGTGTCATGTCTACAAAACCCATTTCCTCCACGGCACGAAGTATGCGGGAATCAATTGCTGCGTCCTGGTATCTCGTTATTTCCATTCAAAAAATCCTTCCTTTATTTCAAGCTTTTCACACAAAAAGACAACACCCGTGGTATAAGGGTGTTGTCCTTTCCTTCTACGAATCCGTTTTATTATACTGTGGGACTTCCTGCGCTGTCAAGCATTTTGTTTAGATTTTACCCGTGGGTATGCAGCAGATGATGCGCTTTTTCTCCCAGCGGTTTGCCCAGATAGTCCTCATAAAGCTTTCTGATTTCCGGATTATCATGGGAAAAACGCAGCGGTCTCTGGGTATCCAGCTTATAAAGCTTCGGCCCGCGGACATCCGCCATCTCCGCGCCGTCGAGAATCGGCTGGCCTCCTCCTCCCACACAGCCGCCGGGACAGGCCATGACCTCAACAAAATCATACCGGACGGCTCCCGACCGGATATCCTCCATCAGATCCCTGGCATTCTTAAGCCCGCTGACCGTACAGGTACGAAGCGTTTTTCCTCCCAAGGTAAAGGTGGCCTCCTTTCTCCCTTCATATCCCCTTACATCGGAAAAGGTATCCGGAGGAGGGTTTACACCTTCCACACAATAGTAGGCTGTTCTCAGGGCGGCTTCCATAACGCCGCCCGTCACGCCGAAAATCACACCGGCGCCGGTGCTTTCTCCCAGCGGGGAATCAAAGGCCTCTTCCGTAAGGAGAGCCGGGGCGATATGCTCCGCTTTTACAAGCCTGGCAAACTCCCTGGTCGTCAGAACAATATCCACATCAGCCCCCGCTCCTGCACTGTACATATCCGGCAGGACGGCTTCCATCTTTTTAGACACACAGGGCATGATGGAGATGCTGCAGATCTTTTCCGGATCCACTCCTGTTTTCCCGGCGAAATAGCTTTTGGTTATGGCACCGAACATCTGCTGGGGGGATTTGGCGGTGGACAGATGCGCCGCCATTTCCGGGTACTGGGATTTGATAAAACGCACCCAGGCCGGGCAGCAGGAGGTGAACATGGGCCATCTCTTCTCTTCCGGATCCGCCAGTCTTGCGAGCAGCTCATTGCCTTCTTCCATGATAGTGAGATCCGCTGAAAAATTGGTATCAAATACATAATCGAAACCTATTTTTTTGAGGGCGGCAACCATTCTCCCTTCCGTTGCCATATAAGCCGGTAAATCCAGGGCCTCGCCCCAGGCCGCTCTCACCGCAGGTGCCACCTGGACAACGGTAACGGTTTCCGGATCCGCCAGCGCACGGTATATTCCGGCCGTATCATCCCTTTCGCGCAGCGCCCCTGTGGGACAGTGGGTGATGCACTGCCCGCAGATACTGCAGTCGGATTCTTCTATGATACGGTTCTGTGACACATCCACCGTTGTTCTGGACCCTGTGTTCTGCACATCCCATATATGCAGATCCTGTACCTTGTCGCATATCTGCACGCAGCGCATGCACTTAATACATTTACTGAAATCCCGTATCAGAGGGAAATCCCGGTTCCAGGGCATTTCCATGATTTCTTTTTTATATGGGATATCGATAATCCCCAGATCATTGGACAGTTTCTGCAGGTTACAGTTCCCGCTGCGCACGCAGGTGGCACAGTTGCTGTTATGCTGGGAAAGGATCAATTCCACATTTGTCCTTCTCACCGAACGTACCTTGGGGGAATTGGTATAAAGCACCATCCCTTCCTCCACCGGGTTGTTGCAGGCGGTAATCAGTTTGGTTTTGCCCTGCATCTCCACCACGCACACCTTGCAGGCACTTATTTCATTTATACCCTCCAGATAGCAAAGATGGGGAATCATAATCCCAACGGACGCAGCCGCTTTCATGATTGTAGTACCTTCCGGCACGCTGATTTTTCTGTTATCTATTGTCAGTGTTACCATATTGCCGCGCGGCCTCCTTTCAGATTTCCATATCCGTAATGATCACACCTGAGACAGCGGCCCGCTTCCTGTGCGGCCTCCTCCTTTGTCATGCAGCGTTCAATCTCACAGAAATCACATTTCCTTTCACCGGCTTCCCGTTCTTCCATATTCACACGGCCGCAGGGCTTTTTATCCGCATAGGTCACCTGAGGGATCTCCACATCACAGGAAATCACATGATGATACCCCAGGTATTCGTCAATATTAGCCGCGGCAACTTTTCCCGCCGCGATGGCGCGTATTACCGTAGCCGGGCCGGTAACGCAGTCCCCTCCCGCAAAGATGCCGGGGATATCCCTGACACTGGATTCCGCAAGCGCTTCAATGGTACCGCGGTGTACCGGCACGCCGGAATTTTCAAAATGGCGGGATTCAATTCCCTGGCCGACCGCAACGATAACAACATCGCAGGGTATCCTTTTTAATTCCACATTGGCCTGTACCGGACGGGCACGTCCCCAGGCATCAATAGGCCCTATTATCTGAGGCTGCACCCAGAGAGCCGCCACATTTCCATCCTCGCCCGCTTCCACGCGCACAGGGGCCTTCAGGCTGTAAAGTTCGGCACCCTCTGCAATCGCGCCTTCCACTTCCTCCGGCAGCGCCGTCATATCATTCTGGCGCCTCCGGTAGGCTATCCCCACCTTATCGGCCCCAAGCCGTAACGCCGAACGGGTACAGTCCATAGCCACGTTGCCGCCCCCTACCACGATTACCCTTTTACCGGTAAAATCAGGCGGGTTCCCGTCGCCGATATTGCGGAGCATTTCCACGGCCGAAATCACGCCGCCCACGTCCTCTCCGTCCATCCCGATCTTCTTATCGGTATGGGCGCCGATAGCGATATAAACCGCATCAAATTCTTCTCTGAGCCGGCTCAGGGGAATGTCCTCCTCCCCATTCCCGATATTGACATTGGTATGTACTTCCACACCGGTGGACAAAATGGCTTCAATGTCCTCATCCAGCCTCTCCCTTGGGAACCGGTAATTAGGAATCCCATAGCGCAGCATGCCTCCCAGCTTGCTTTTCTGTTCAAACACCACCGCATGATGCCCCATCAGCTCCAGGTAATAAGCGGCAGACAGGCCGCCGGGGCCGCCGCCGGCAATAGCGATCCTCTTTCCGGTGGACGGAGCCTTCGGCGGCACAGGCACCGTATTGGCCCGGGCATTATCCACCGCCATCCGTTTCAGTCCCCGGATATTCACGGAGCTGTCAATCATGTTCCTGCGGCATCTGGCTTCACAGGGATGCTCACAGATCAGGGCACATGCCGTGGGAAAAGGGTTGTCCTTACGGATGAGGGAAACCGCATCCGCATATCTTTCCTCTCCAACCAGGGCGATATAGCCCGGAATATCAACCCCCGCCGGACACAGCGCCACACAGGGAACCGGCTGGTTGATGGAATAAGAGCACTTACCGTGCTCAATATGGTAAACATAATCATCTCTGCAGCCCTGAAGCCCCGCCAGAACCATATGGGCGGCTTCAAAACCGATGGCGCAGTCTGCGGAATCCGTGATATTATTCGCGGTTTCCTCAATAAGGGCCAGTGTATCCATAGTGGCGGTCCCGTCCAGAACCTGTTCCAGCAGATTCTGAAGCTGCAGCAGGCCCACTCGGCAGGGCACACATTTGCCGCAGGTCTGTGCGTGGCACAGCTTCAAAAAGGACAGCTGCAGATCGACCGGGCATAATCCCGGCGGGCTGGCAACAATATGACGTTCCAGATCCTTGTATAACCGTTCCACAGTTAACTGGGCACGGTCAGGTGTGCTGATTTTCAGTCGGCTCATTGAAATGTAACTTCCCCTTTCCTTCTCGTTTTCCGTACCGGCTCCCTGCCGGCACAGGCCGGGCCGTTCCCCTCAGACAGCCCATCCGTTCCGTATGCGGCCGGCAGGATAAAATGTACGGCCGCATAACTGTTAAAATTATAACATATTCTTTTCCGCTCCGCTAGCATTATTGATTAAAATTCTCAATTATTTTTCCGCATTTTCATATATATTTTACAACGCAGCGTCTGAATGTATAAATCCGCATACCAATTGTGCCTGTACCCTTCTTATAAATATTCAAAATACGTTCCTTCTAAACAAATCCGATTAAAAACTGCCGGCAGCACGTTTACATGCTCCGGCAGTCCCAGGTTTTTTCCGCTTGATCCTTAATATAATACAAATGGGATATTGAGAAGTATGACGGAATCCTCTTCCCCGTCCTCTTTTTCCAGAGCAGCCGACTTGTTAATGCAATAATTACCGGGTTCCAGTTCTCCATAAACCAGGCTTATATCCATTTCCTGTTCCTTTTCTTCCCCCGGCCCCAGCACATGTAATATATCATGCCAGCCGGTATTTTTTTTCATCGGGACAAGCCGGTATTCCCCGTTTTCTTCCTTCATCAAATCATAAGGATCACCGAAGTTCAGATTATAGTCCGACAGATTGGTTATCGTCATAGTCAGAACAGGCTCCTTCAGGGAATACACGTCTTTGTCCAGTTCCATCCGGACGGGCGCGTGCTCCGTCTGCCCCGTTTCCGGTTCCGAAGCCGGTTCCTCCGAAGTTTCCGCTTCCGTCTCACGCAGAGTCCTGTTTCCTTCGGAATCCAGATCGTATATCCGTTCCTCTCCAAGGGATATGGTCATTCCGTTCTCCAGATATGCGGAAAGCAGCCTCTGCAGTTCAGCCATTTTTTCCGTATCGGCAGAATACGCGTACAGCGGGCCGAAAACAGCTTCCGCCTCACTCCTGTCATAAGTAATACGGTATTCCTCCGCTCCTTTTTCTACGGCGCAGCTGATTTTTCCGGCATTTTCGATGGAGGCAAATAGTAGAGCCGCGTTGGAGAAGCTCCATTCCTTTCCCGGCATTTCCGCATTTTCCCGGAGGCGGTAAACCATAATCAGTTCATATGGCTCCTGCGTCGTCTGCAGTTCCATTTTGCGGTATTCCAATACCTCCGGAACCGGAAGCATCCCGAACAGTGCCGCATCCCGGATGTGATCCCCTATATACGGATTTCTGTTATCCGACAGCCCGGCCGCCAGCGCCTCTCCTTCCAGAGGGCCGGCCGTTACGGTGCTTTCTTCCTGTGTGCTTTCTTCTTCCTGCGCACCTCCTTTTCCGGCTGCCGGAGAAGTGAGAAGCATTACGCCCGCCGCCGCCACAAGAAGCAGCGCTGCGGCACACAGCCAGCCCGAAGGCTTACGGAAGCTAAGAATATGGGAAATACGTTTTTTTGTGTTGCTTTCCCCAAAAGCCGCCGGCAGCATATACCCCAGCCCATTATTACGAAGCCCCAGGCGTAAAAGGGTCTGTGCATACCCTGCACGTTCCTGTGCGGTCATATTCCGCAATACGCCGTCGTCGCAGGAACGTTCCATATCCTCCGTCATAAGCCGGAAAAAAAGCCAGGCCAGCGGATTGAACCAATGAAGCACAGCAGCAAGAAAACAAACCGGCTTTATCAGATAATCCTTACGCCGTATATGCTGGTATTCATGTGCAAGCACGTGTTGTTTTTCACTCTCCTTCATCCCGGCAGGCAGATAAACCGCAGGCCGTACAAACCCCAGCAGAAAAGGG
The DNA here is from genome assembly GCA_022845955.1 of Lachnospiraceae bacterium. Lineage (GTDB taxonomy): Bacteria > Bacillota > Clostridia > Lachnospirales > Lachnospiraceae > Eisenbergiella. Next base: position 3,237,660 of record AP025576.1, on the reverse strand, counting down.
GAAGTGATTTGCTGGCTTTCATATACACGGGCCTGCCCCTTTTCTTTCGGAAACAGAAGAACAGCTTCCGACACCTGCTTTTTCAGGCGCAGACAGGAACGCAGCGCAACAGCCAGGAACACAAGCATTCCCGCAAGCCATACCGCTGTGCAGCCCCCCATGAACAGCTTCCCGTAGTCCACCCCCATCCGCCCGGCGGCGGCCGGGATTGTACGGAGCACACTGTCCGAAGGCAGCGCCGCACTCATTCCCGTATATGCATTGATCCCGGCAGTGACTATGGATTTATAGGTTACCGCGTCCCGACTTACCGGAATCAGGCTTACCGCAGACTCCAGGGTAAAGGGGCACAGGAAACGAAGGAACACCAGGAGCCAGAGCGCATAAAAATACCCTGACGGCACCTTCCGGAGCACCGTGCGCAGCAGTAAGACCACAAAGCCGGCACAGGACGCGGCAAGTGTCATATTTATCATTTGGGGCAGCATACGTAAAATTGCATACATGTTCACGCCTCCTCCCATCGTACGGGACATTATGAATTGTTTTCCTTTTCATCCCCGCCCAGGCTGGCGGCGTCGATCAGGCGTTTCAGCTCCTCTGCCTCCTGCTGCGTCAGCTTTTTATCCTGAAGAAAGGACGCGACAAATGCAGGCAGGGAATTACCGAAGCTTCTGTGCAGCAGCTGCTCGCTTTCCTGTCTGCAGACGGCTTCCTTCTTCACAAGCGCGGTAACGGTGGCGTTTTCATTCCTGAGTATCCCTTTCTCACAAAGTTTTCGAAGCACCGTATAACTGGTCGCTTTTTTCCAGCCCAGACGCTCCCCGGCAAGCTTTATCAGTGTTGTGGAGTTTACAGGCTCTGTATCCCAGACGATCTGTGCAAACCGGTATTCCCCATCCGGAATCCTTGGTATTTCCATATTCGCTCCCTTCTGTGCGCATCGGCACACCTTCCCTGCTTTCTGCGCCGTCCGGCCTTATCTATCTCCGAACGCAAGTAAGGTTTATTATTATAAACCTAGTTTATAATAATAAACCTTACTTGTCAATAGCAAATCCTGTGGCCAAACAGCCCGATGTTTATGTCGGGCTATTTGACTGAAAATCCGTTTCTAAAAGCGGTGGGGGATACCCCTTCCGCACTTTTAAAAACCTTTGTAAATACCCGGTAATCCCGGAATCCGGTCTCCCCTGCTATCTCCGTAATGCTTTTTCCGGTGGAAGCCAGAAGCGTCCTTGCTTTATCCATACGCAGACGGGTCAGGTAATCATGATATTTCATACCCAGCTCATTTTTAAACAGCTGGCTGATATAGGAGGGGTTCATATGGAATTCCTCCGAAAGGGTCAGCAGGGTGATATCCTCCGCAAGGTGCTCCTGAAGATAAGCCGCCAGCTGGAATACCGGCTTTTCGCCGCAGCTGCCTTCCTGCGGGCATCTGTTTTCTATCAGCTTCAGCTTTATAGCTTCGATCACTCTGCCGAACTCGCTGAAGTCAACCGGTTTCAGAATATAATCCGTTATCCGCAATCGCAGCGCCTCCCTGCAGTATGCAAATTCATCATAGCCGCTCACAATAATACAGGCGCATTCCCCATTTTGATCCCGAATCACCCGGAGCGCCTCCAGCCCCGACATAATGGGAATATTGATATCCATAACAATAATATCCGGCCGGTATATTTTTGCCTGGTTTACCGCCATCACCCCGTCCCATGCCTCGCACACCACCTCACAGCCATAGGCTTTCCAGTCGAACAGTCTTTTAAACCCCTCCAATATTGTCACTTCATCATCCACAAGCATTACTTTCAGCGAATTTCCCATTCTGCCTCCCCTGCCATCTGCCGTGCCCGCGGCAAAGGCCGTAAGCCCACAGCCTTCCGGCCATGGGCTTATACTATATGCTTCCGCAACCGTTCCGATGAGTCTGAACAGTACTATGCCTCCCGCATCAGTGTTACCTTTACCGCCCCTGAAGAGTGTCGTCCTTCCAGCGATACCTCTACCACAAACTCCAGCTTTCCGCCGTCATAACCTTCTGTATGAAACGCAATTTCCGCTTCCGCTTTGGATCCGTACAGATTATTCAGCGGAAGGGTATAGCTCTTCCCATTCAGCAGCTCTACTCCGGAGGGCATATAAACGCTGATTTTCGCCCACTGCTGCTGACGCATGGTATGGGAGTTGGTGACAGTTACCTTTATTTTCCTGGTTTCTCCTGCCCTGAAAAAGACAGAGTCCTCGTAATCCACCATAATGTTAAACGCCGGGAACGCATATCTTACCACATAAGGGGAAAGGCTGCAAAGATCTCTGACAGGAAGCGCTTCGTCCTTGCCGTTTCCATTGATTTTCGGAAGATAATCCGTAGTCTTTTTGCAGTATAATCCGCTGCCTTCCTCACACGTAATCGTCATTCCGCCTTCCGCAAAAATATCGCAGATATCCTGGCCGAGGAAGCCGGGTACCGCACGCATCACCCGCTCGGTAAGTTCGGTCACCGTGGAAGGCACCCAGATGCCGCCGCTGGTCTTATCGATGCATAGTGTGGCAATTTTGTCATCCAGAGGCGCCGTCCATTTTTCAGGAAGTCCTGAAGCGCCGGAGATGATTCCCAGCACTGCCCCCAGGGTTGCACAGGTACAATCCGTATCCTCTCCGCAGGCCACCGCCATACAAAGGCTCCTGCCAAAATCTTCTTCCCCATAAAGCCAGCCGGCAATGGTAAATGCCACATTTTCCGGCGCATCAAAGCCAGGCGCCCCGATTTCCAGCCCTTCGTTTCCTTCCTTCGGGATATCATGGATGGTACCGCTCTGGATGCCGAAGGTTCCGGGAGCCGTGTTATGTATCTGCCTGCGTGCCTCCGCAAAGTCCACATGGCTGTCATAGCATTCCATGGCCTTGCAGACAGCTGCCGCTGTCTTGCTTTCCTCCGGGATATAGGACAGCGCAATAGCAATCAACTCGCGCTTATCACTTTCCATAAAAGCGGCGCTTTGAAGGGCGGCGAAAAAAATCTCCCCATACATGCCTTCCCCTTCGTGATCCACAATGGCATCTTCATAGGCATAGCGTGCTGCCAGTTCCGGATTTCCGGGAGCCAGGCAGGCCCATATTTCCGAACGGATATAACAGCCGCAGCTGTCCTTATAGGTATTGTCAATCAGCCCGGACAACGGGGGCTGCAGACCTGCACGCAGGTTCGCTTTTCCCGTACCATATTCCACCCAGTTGGGAATGCAGTAGGAAAGCCAGTATTCCCCAAGTATGGAGGCGTTTACATTCCTGCCGTAGCGTTCCACCGCCGCCAGCCAGATGATCTGCAGATCCAGATCATCATTGGGCGGAGGCCCCATGGACAGATCCTGGGTGTAAAAAGAGATATCATTTACCTGCCTCTTTCCTTCAAACGGCGCTCCCAGCACGCCGCCGATGTTTTTGCCCGCCCAGCAGCCCATCACTTTGTCTTTGTAGGTCGCAAAATCCAGTTTTTTCATTTCATACCCTCTCTCTTTCTATATTGTTTTTTATGATTAATGTCACCGTGACCCCGCCCTCCGGATTGTCCTGATAGGACAGCCCTGCGGTATCCGGATAAAACATTTTCAGCCTTCTTTGCACATTGACGATACCAATGTGCATTTCCTCCGCCCCTGTTTCACAGGTATCGTCCCCTGCATTCTGCAGCACATTCTCCAGCAGGCTTCTGGTTCCGGGGGAGAATCCTGCCCCGTTGTCATATATACGGATAACAATTGTTTCCCCGCCCGCCGCTTCCCTGCTGACTGACAGCCGCACCGTGCCCCGGTAGCCCACGCCCCGCAGCCCGTGCATCACGCTGTTTTCCACCAGCGGCTGCAGAATGAAATTAGGCATTTCCACATCCAGCAGCGACTCATCGATATCATATTCGCAGTTCAGGAACGGATACCGGCAGCACATCAGCTTCAGATAAGCCTGAATCAGGCGGATCTCATGGCTTACCGATACCATCTGGCTGTCGGCTTTTACACTCAGCCGGAAGAAATCAACCATCTGCATGATCATGGCAGACACTTCCCTGTCCCCGTTCAGTTCCGCCTTAATGCGGATGGTATCCAGTGTATTGTAAAGGAAATGGGGATTAATCTGGTTTTTCAGATACAGCAGGGACATCCTCTGCTGCTTCAGCTGCGCCTCCTTCAGGCGCACCTTCCCTTCGTATTCCGACTCAATCAGCTGGTTTATCATATCCATCATTTTATTAAAGGAAGCCACCAGCCTGCCTGTTTCATCTTCGGAGGCAACCGCAAACCGCATCCCCATATCATCCTGGTTAAAATGGGCCATGGAATCGGTCAGCATTGTCAGGGGACGGAGCATTTTCCTCGTTCCATGGAAGGTCAGGGATACGGTTAATCCAAGGAGAACCAGAAAAATGGCGACTGTGATCCCGATAAAACGCATGGCATCCTTCCATATGAGAGCCACCGATCTTCTGGTCACCAGTATCATGCCGCTGTACCGGGATTTCTGATATGTGACCAGACAGGCCTTTCCCCTTATCCGTTCCCGGAAAACCCCTGCATCCTCATTCATCCGCAGATAGATTTCCGGTGAAACATCCTTTATATTCTTTCCCAGGTACTCCGCATCTTCATCACAGACAATATCCCCTTCCTCCGTCAAAAGTGTATACTCCACTTCTTCATCCAGGTATTCATTCAGTACTTCCCGGATATTTTCCATGGTTGTGATCAGAAGGATATGCCCGATCGGCTCATTGGGGGAAAAACTCCGGATCGCCCGCACCAGGTATATGCAGTGCCTGGTATATTCATCCTCCATGTTTCTTGTGCTGTACCGCATGAATTCCGGCTGCACCCCGACCACCAGCCGGCAGCCCGACACGCTTCTTTCCTTTCCCTCCCACTCTTCCATGCGCTTCAGGAACACAGTCATATCCGAATCTCTCCGCAGGGACGGATCCAGGTTATCCTGCCAGAAAACAAGGGAATCCAAATCAAAAAGATAGACGGAATTGATATCCTCCCGGATGGTGATAAGGGAGGTATACAGCTTTCTCAAATATTCCACGCTTTCCAGCTGCCGGGCATATTCATAAGAATTATAATTCTTCAAGATAGCCTGGGTCCGCTCATCGGAATAGGTCATGAGCGAAACCCTTCCCATATCCTTCAGCTTATTGTCAATAGAGCTTAAGGTATTGGAAATATAAACATTCATTTTCTGTTTCTCATTTTCCAGAGTCAGCTGGTAATTGATCGATACCGTTGCAAATATCAGGCTGATGAAAATCAGCAGGATTATCCCCGCGTTCATCCATGTGATTTTGGTACTCAGGCTTTTCCGTATACGGAAAGTAATAGGAACGCCTTTCATAATGGGAACCCCCTCCTGCTTTTATCCTTTTATGGCTCCCTGTGTCAGCCCCGCTATCAGAAAACGGGATCCGAATATGTAAAACATGGCAATCGGACTCAGGCAAATCACCAGCGCCGCATACATCACCTCCAGCGGAAACCCCTGCACCCCCGCGGTCTGCGTGAACCGCAGCGGAACCACTGATATAGGCTGCAGAGATGTATCATTGATAAAAATCATAGCCATCTGCAATTCGTTCCAGGCCGAAAGAAAGGTCTGTATCAGGACAAAAGCCAGCCCCGGAACCGCTATAGGCATCATAATACTCAGGAAAATCCTGCCTTTTCCTGCCCCGTCAATCCTGGCGGACTCCATCAGCTCATTAGGCAGTGCGTCAAAATAGTTTTTCAGCACCATCAGGTTAAAACAGCAGTTCAGCGTCGCATAAGGAAAAATCAGGGAAAAAGGGGTATTATTTATTTTAAGCCCTTTTACGATTTGAAACAACGGGAAAATAAGCGCCGAGGTAGGAATCATCATTCCGGTAAGAAGCATATAATAAATAGCCTTTTTAAACGGAAAATCCAGCTTGGAAAAAGCGAATGCCGCCATTGCAGCCACTGCGGAAACAATGAGCAGCGTGCCTAGCACAACGGTTATGCTGGTAAAAAAATTAGGCGCCAGATTCACCGTTTCAAAAACCTTTGCGTAATTGCGGATGCCTTCCCCTTTAAACGAACGGATGAGCATAAGCACGAGCGGGAACAGAAAAACCGCCGTCGCAAGAACACATATCAGCTGTCCGGTTATTTTAAATAATAATGATTTTCTCATCAGCCCGCCAACTCCTTATCCTTATCATTCCGATAATAAAATTTCAGCTGTATCAGCGTAATCACCATTGCCACCACAAACATTACCATGACAATCGCCGACGCCGGCCCCTGTTTAAACAGATTAAAGGACTGCTTGTAAATATAGGTGGAAAAGAACTCTGTGGCATAATTCGGGCCGCCCCTGGTGAGCACATAAGGAAGATCAAAGCATTTTAACGATCCCAGCATTCCCATGATAAACAGGGTATAATGGGTCCCCCTCAGAAGCGGAAACGTGATTTTGGTAAACTGCTGGATCTGCCCGGCCCCGTCAATGGTTGCCGCTTCATACAAATCCTGGGGGATATTCAGCATATTGGCATAATACATCAGCATGCTGTACCCCGTCCACTGCCATATATTTACGAAGATAATACAGGCAAGCGCCCATTTCGGATCCGCCAGCCACTGCTGGCACAATCCGTCCAGATGCAGAAACCGCAGAAATACATTCAGATAGCCTCTGTTGGTCTCAAATATTTTGGAAAAAATATTCCCCACAATTGCAGGCGTGGCAATTACAGGAATATAAAATATAATCCGGTAAAAAGAAGCAAACTTCAGCTTTCTTATAAAAAAGTTAGCGAATACCAGACCGAAAAATGCCTGAATAATAATGGTAAATAAAGCAAACACCACAAAATTTCTGATAATCTTCAGCATGATGGGATCCTTAAGAACATTCTTATAGTTATCAAGTCCCACAAACACCTTTTCGATATTGATACCGTTCCATTCATAAAAGCTGATAACGAAATTATAACAGATAGGATAGACGATAAATATCAGGAAAAGGATCACAATCGGCAGGATAAATAAATACCCCGTACAGGATTTCTTTTTCACGGTACTTCCCTCCTTAGGAGGACGCCCCCGGGACTTCCCGGAAGCACCCTCTTTGATTCCTGCGGCATATTTGACGAAACTGCCGTATATTGTTTCTACCTGGCCTGCGCCTGAGAAGCCGCTTCAATTGTTGCTGCCGCTTCTTCCGGTGTGGCATCTCCCAGAGCAAGTACCGTCAGCTGATCACTGATCACCTGCTTCAGATCCGCATAAGCCATTTCCCGGTAGCCGCCCAGGTTGTTCTCGGCCTGTTCCACAATATACGCCAGATTATCCAGTCCGTCCTGGTTCATTCCCTGTACATTCAGATCCAGATCCTTTCTGGAGGGACAATAGGAGAAATAATGGTTAATGAGGATATCCTGGCCTTCATGAAGCATGAAATCAATAAATGTCCAGGCAGCCTCCGGATTTTTGGTGTTTTTATTCATACACAGGCAGACATCCACGGATGCGGTAACCGGGCATACCTTGCCGTCATTATTCCAGTCAATCAGGAAAATATCATGATCCGCCCCTTCGGAATTAAAAACCCTGTCCTGATCCGGATCCCCGCTCACATAAAAGCCTGCGGCCCAGGAACCGTTTTGAATCATGGGTATACTTCCTTCCTTTTCAAAGAGATCGGAGGTATCATTATATACGCCTACGCCCAAAGCTCCATCCTGGAATATTCCTTCGGTGAAACAGGACTGCCACAATGCCAGGGATTCCACCAGCTCCGGATCCGTGAAAGGTGTTTCCCCTTCTATTGCGGAATACAGCTTTTCTGCGTTGATGTCATTTGCCATACTCATCCAGGTATCGATATTAATCCAGGCATCTTTTGCCCCGATGGTCAGAGGATATTGCCCATTATCGCGGAGCACCTTTGCACATTCCTTCAGGTCATCATAGGAAGAAGGCACTTCCAGTCCGTATTCCTTCAGCATATTTACATCCGCCCACGTAAAACCGGCATAGGTGAGTCCAAGAGGAAGTCCGTAATAATGGCCGTCCTCATTCAGAAGATCCATGCAGAAATCCATGTACTGATCCTGCCAGCTGCTTCCCCATGATTCTTCCGCAAAGCTTGTCAAATCCATTTCAAAATCCCGGAATTCCTTTATGGTTGCGCCGGTCTGCATACCGAACACATCCGCGCCTTCTCCGCTGGCCAAATCAATTTTCAGCTTTTCCACATGGTCGGTATAGGGCATATATACATGATTGACCTTAATGTTCGGATATTTTGCCTCAAAAGCTGCAATAACCTCGTCAATTGCCGCCCCCTCTCCCGGATTCCAGGTCTGGAAATTGATGGTAACCGGCTCTGCGGCTTCTTCCCCTCCGGCCTGCGTATCTTTGGCATTGTCCGTTTCCTGTACCGCTTCCGCGCTCCCCGTATTTCCGGTTTCAGCCGTACTCGTTCCGCCGCAGCCGGACAGCAGGGACACTGCCAAAAGAACCGCCATCCCGATACTTATTGTTTTTCTCTTCATAACGAATCCCTCCATAATACATATACGTTTCTTGTCAACAAGGACATTATATAAATTTTGCTTGTGCAAATATACTTAATATTTATTGTAAAATGTGTTATTTTTTTAGTTTATTATAATCTTGTACAGGCTATTCCTTTTTTTGTATACTATTTTGTTTTAATTTGCATCTGTTTTTTCGTTATTTATGCACATTATACACAATATTTACAAGCAATAAAAAACCAGCCTTTTTTAACGGCTGGCAGAACTCAAGTTTGAGGTACACTTTTCCATTAAATCTAAATTAATGTTTTCGATTAACGTATCATGATTAGCACACCGGTCAAAAAGCGGGAGCCGCCCCGCGGTTATCCACGCGGGAACGGCTCCTTGATTTCCACTTCTATATATTCAGGAATTTTTGACCTGCTGTTCTTTCCTCCTGTCCGGATACATAAATGCCCGCTCTCCTCCATTTGTCCCAGTTTCTTCCGGGAACAGCCCCATTCACTGCACAGAAGTTTATCTAAGCGCAGCGGGATACCATAACGGTTGTGTATGGAAAGAATCCGGCTTACCGGGACTTCTGTTTTTACAACGCTGTCCGTTTCCAATGTCTCCCTGCCTGCGGCGGGAGACTTCGCTTTGCAGCATGTCTTATCTACCTTCAGCGGGACCTGTTCCCACAGCGCTTCCGCCTTATTCCTGCTGAGAATCTCTTTTCTGCAGCCGTATTCCAACGCCGCAGCTTTGTCATTCGACAAAAATCTGTCATATAGATCCTTTTCAAGCGCTCCGGGCGATATTCTTGTATAAATATCCATATTCCAGCTTGTATCACATTTCTCACAGCGGTATATCAGCCATACATCTATTTTATTTCCGTTGGCATTAATTCTGAAGTTCCCGCTGTTTTTGAATATGCCTTTTTTCCTGCAGCCGGGGCAGTTCCTGCTGACAGCCGGAGCCGCTTCCGGAAGTACGGTCCATTCCTCTTTTATACAATAGCTCATCTGCATCTCCTTTTCCTGCTTTTTACATTCCGGAAATTGCAGAAGCTATTCTCACTATTTATATGGCGTTTTCGCCAGGGTATTCGTTTATAAATTCATGCAATAGCCTCTGCTATGCATGAAAAACATCTTCCATCATAAAGCTATCCTCCCTCTTCGGAAGAACACAGTTCCTGTTGCTGTTTCTTCTTCCCTGTATTTGCCGGCTTATTATAAAATAACACAACACGCGCAGAATTTCCCCCTCATACATTTTTATTAAAAAAAGATAAGAAAAAGGATTCCTTCCCCATCGGGATCTGGAATCCTTTCCTTTACGCTGTTTTTCGTTTTTCTTTTGCAATAATCCTCTGGATGCTTTTCTCCGACAGAAAATATTTGCCGGAAAGCACTTCCGTCTTTATGCCGTTTTTATAATCCGCATAGATCCGGCGGTTGCGTTCTTCCATTTCCCGCCTGTAATCTGTGGATTCTCCCCAGCTTTTTCTGTTTTCTTCTTTCCTGGGAATATAAATATACTCCCCATCCACATATTGCTGTATCAGTGCCACCACATCGGGCGGCAATATTTTCTCTGCCTTTCTGTAGCCCATTCTGCCCTCCTAAAAATATGAATTCAGGATAAGCAAAGGCTATTATGCATGTATTCACGAATTCTGCAATAGCCCCTGCTATGCAGAAATTATATCTGTAGTCATAAAAGAACCACCCTCCTTTATTATATCGCCACAAAATGAGTTCCCGGCTTTAAAAACCTGTTTCTTAAATCCTGTTTATTATATACCTCAGACTGCACCTTAGTCCAGATAGAATTTTAGCTTTCCCGGCTCCTGTATTCCTTCGGGGAAATCCCCGCCGCCTCACGGAAAATACGGTTAAAGCTTCTCTGGCTCTCAAAACCTGCCTCTTCCCATATTTCCGTCAGCGGTTTTCCTGTGGAAGACCGGATTTGCTGCATGGCATAATCCAGCCTTATCCGGTTCAGATATTCCCTGAAATTCATCTGCAGACGGCCGGAAAAGGTGTGGGATAAATAATACTTATTCACATGCAGTTTCCTTGCCAGTTCTTCCAGTGTTAAGGGCTCCTGAAAATGTTCCATCACATACCGTACCAGCCGGTAGGTCAGATCCATGTCCTCCGGCCTTTCATCCTCACAAAGGGTAAGCTTAGGGAAAAGACTGGCGAGGATCACCTGTATCCATGCAAGGCACAGCTTATCGTCCCTGTGCACCTCTTTGCTGCATAACCGGCGGAAAGCCAGCCTGGCATCCGCCGGGATTTCTTTTTTCTCCAGAAAGGGATTTTCCGGGTAGTATTTCTGTATGGTTCTTCCGTAGGTGCCGGACATGGATGTCCCAAAGATAAGAAGCAGAATCCGGCTGTTGTCTTCTGAAAGATAGCTGTGTACTCTTTCCGGGAAAATCACTGCACATTCACCCGGGGTTATCAGCCTGGTTTCTCCCATAATGGTAACGCGGATTCCGCCCTCCAGGCAATAAAGCATCTCCACATCATCATGAAGGTGGGCGGGGAAATTCATATTCTCGGATACTCCCACCTGCAGCCTGCCGCTCCGTTTTTCGTAATAAGGATTCATCCGCCCTCCTGTATGCATGTCAATGGCTTCCGTCCGGGCAAACCCACCCGCCTCCGCTTTTCGTCCGCAACTCATAACAGCAATTTATGGCTACTTCTATTTCCATTATGGCAATCATTATACGCGCTGTCCTGCTATAATACAAGCACAAAGAAAATAAGAAATTCTTCTTAGCCAAAAAGGGATTCCTCACACGGGGAAGAAAGGAGCAATCAGATGACAAGTACTAAAAAGGTATTGATCTTCAAAGGGGGCTGGGATGGCCACGAACCGGATAAGGTAGCGGAGCGATTCGCCGGTATTATGGAGAAAAACGGCTATTCCTGTGCCATTTATGACAACCAGGAGGTATTGCTGGATCTGGATCTTGTCATGAGCCAGGATCTGATTATCCCCTGCTGGACCATGGGGGAAATCGATGGGAAAGCCCGTGAAAATATTGTAAAAGCCGTTGCTGCGGGAACCGGGCTTGCAGGCTGCCACGGCGGTATGTGCGACGCATTCCGCAATGATGTGGAATGGCAATTTATGACCGGTGGCCAGTGGGTAAGTCATCCCGGCGGAGACGGCGTTTCCTACCAGGTAAACATATGCAAAGGTTCCAGCCCTATTGTGGAAGGTCTGGAAGACTTCCCCGTATGCAGTGAACAATATTATCTGCATGTGGATCCGGCAGTGGAGGTTCTGGCAACCACCCGTTTCCCTATCGTACCTTATTACCATATTTCCAATAAGGAGGTGGATATGCCTGTAGCCTGGACCAAATTCTGGGGCAACGGCAGGGTATTTTACAATTCCCTCGGCCACCATGATGATGTTTTCGAAAAATCCCCCACCGCCCAGATCCTGATGGAACGGGGTATGCTGTGGGCAGCACAGGGAAAACAATATGCCGCCGATCACGGTTTCACTACCGAAAGGTTTGAAAATACGGCCAAAATGTATTAAAGGTACTTAACAGTTGCCTTAAAAACAAATCATACGGAAAGGAGTTCTCATGGAAAAAGTAAAAGTCGGCATTCTGGGCCTGGGAGCCATCAGCGGTATTTACCTGAAAAATCTCACCGGGCTGTTCAAAGAAGTGGAGGTTACAGGCGTATACGATCTGATCCCCGAAAAAATGGAGCAGGCACAAAAGGAATACCATATTCCCAGGGTCTATTCCTCCATGGAAGAAATGCTGGATGATAAAGATATTGAAATAATCCTGAACCTCACCCGTCCTTTTGAACATTATCAGACCACAAAGGCCGCCCTTCTGGCAGGCAAGCATGTCTATAGTGAAAAGCCTCTTGCGGCCAATTTTGAAGAAGGCAAAGAGCTGGTTGCCCTGGCACAGGAAAAAGGCCTTCTGCTGGGAGGGGCTCCCGACACCTTCCTCGGGGCCGCTATACAAACCTGCCGCAAGCTTATTGACGACGGTTTTATCGGCCGCCCAATAGGTGCGACCGCACAGATGATCTGCCACGGACACGAAAGCTGGCATCCCTCTCCTGAATTCTATTACCAGTATGGCGGCGGCCCTATGATGGACATGGGTCCCTACTATCTGACTGCTTTGGTAAATCTGCTGGGAAGTGCCAAAGGTTTGACCGGCCTGGTCACTAAAAGCTTCGAAACCCGCACGATTACAAGCGAGCCCAAATGCGGAACGGTGGTTCCCGTTGAAGTACCCACACATGTAAACGGCATTCTGCAGTTCACTAACGGGGCTGTCGCCACGGTTACCACTACCTTTGATGTGTATTATGACAGACAGGATAAGCTGGAAATCTATGGTACGCAGGGAACCCTCCGCGTTCCCGATCCGAACGGTTTCGGCGGAAGCATCACTCTTCTGCGTCCGGAGGACGGAAGCTTCAAAGAAATTCCCCTGGTATTTGATTACCAGGAAAACAGCCGCGGTCTGGGCGTGGCCGATATGGCGAAGGCTCTGCGTACGGGACGTATTTGCCGGGCGGATTGCAGCCAGACACTTCATGTCCTGGAAATCATGACCGCATTTGAAAAAAGCAGCCGGGCCGGCCGCTATCTGGAGCTGGAAACCTCTTATGAAAGAGGGCCGGCTATGGCCCATAACCCGGTACGCGGGATTCTGGACTGATTGCCTGTCCCGGTTTCTTATTGACAAAACACTTCCGATCCCGGAACTTCCTGAATCCGCAGGAAGTTCCGGGATCTTTATGCATCTTTTGTCCATACTCTCTTGTGTATCCGTGAATTCTTCTAACAGTAATAATCGATTTCTCCAAAATAATCAAACCACTACTGAATACTATCAGAACAACGTGTTTCAATCATGCGTTTAAAATTTACTTGTTTAACACATAATGGGCCTCTCCCTTAATCAAACCTTCTCTTCTTCATCAGCCCTATATAAATAAAGATTTCCGCTCCGGTATAGCCTGCCAGCCAAAGATAATAGATACCGCTCACAGAAAGGGAAAAATAATCCTCCCTGCAATAGTTCACGCTCAGATCATATACCGGCGGCAGAAGCCATGTCAGCAGCCTGGCCGGCGGAAATTCTTCCCCAATCGGCCCTTTCAGGATAATAACCAGACCCAGCAGGGCGCTGAACAGCAAAGCGGCTTCTCTTTTCCTGAATACCCGGCTGTTTGCAAAAAGGCCCGTCACCCCGCCGCATATTCCTATCATCCAGAAAAGGAAAAAAGAAGACAGGAGATCCTCGGGACGCAGCGGACGCATAAACAGATTTCCTCCGCCCGCCAGATCCACAAGCACCGGGTATAATACACAAGCCGCCGACGCCCCCAGGCTGATATAGGTGATGAGCATACATCTCGCCCCGAATATCCATTCCTTTTTTTCCGTCTTAATATAAATAGTCTGATCAATCATCGGATAATTGATATCATCGTACATAACTCCCACTGCAAGCATCAAAAGGAACACCACCAGAGAACAAATGCTGAAGCTGTCCAGCACATACTGGGGCGCCATGGAATATGCGAAGCCCAGATAAAAAAACAGAAGGACCATAGGAAGAATCATCCTGCTGCTATGGATATATTTATCTCTCTCGAACCGGAAAAGTTCCCTTACCATATCTCATCTGCCTCCTCATATCTGACTATGTGACACTTCATTTCTCCAAAGAAACGGAATAAATCTTCCGCGATTTCCACATCCGCCTCCAGCCGGAAAAGGCTTCCATAATTCGCTATTTTGCAGACAGCATCCGGAAACCTTTCTTTCAGCCTGTCCTGTACCTGTACCGTCTCTTCTCCCCATTTGACCAGCAAGACGGCTTTTTTCCTGTGTGTCCCGTATACATACGTTATTCCGCTCTCCAGCCTGCCATCTTTTATTTCATAAATCCGGTCGGCCAGTTCCTCAATAAGGTACGTCTCGTGGCAGGCCATAATAAGTGACATTCCCTCTTCTTTTCTCCTCTTCAGTTCCCGGATTAAGGTTGCCTGGGACAAAGTATCCTGTCCCGACAGCGGTTCATCCAGAAAAAGCAGATCCCTTTTGCTTAAAAGAGCCTGTATCACTCCCGCTTTCTGAAGTGTTCCTTTGGAAAGATATTTCATCGGAGTGCCCAGCATGGATTCCAGATGGAATTCATGGAAATACCGTTCCATCTCCTCTCTGCTTTCTTTATCGGTCTCCATACGATACATGTGATCCATGAATTTCCGCAGAGTCATATTTATTTTTTCATACCGATCCGGTATCAGGGCCATCCGTATTCCCGGAGTACGGCTGACCTGCCCGGAGGAAGGGGCGCTCAGGCCGGACAGAATCCGCAGAAGCGTACTTTTTCCGCATCCGTTAACCCCCACCAGACCGATCGCTTCTCCCCTTCCGGCATCTAAACTGATCTCCTGCAACACAGCCTTCCCCTCATACGTTTTGCCTATCTTTCTCGCTTCCAAAATGTTGTTCATCACAATTCCGTCTCCTGCTGTTCCTGAAACAGGCAGGTTTTTATACCAGTCTTTTCAGGAAGTAATCATTTTATCTGTTCCGGGAATATCCCGCCATTTTCCCTTTGTTCCCATGGCTCTTTTGCACTTCCCCCATCTATTGTATCATAGAACAGGGAACAGTGAGACTTTATTTGCAGGACCAGGTTATCTCCTATCGGCTGAGAAGCTTTTTATAAGTACTGTCAATCAGAAAAGCTCCTACAGGGGCAGTGATCAAAATCGCAAGTACGGCTACCGTGAGAACCATATTTCCGCATGCCAGCCCCATAGCCAGAGGAACGGAACCGATTGCTGCCTGCACGGTGGCCTTCGGCATATAGGCAAACATGCCAAACAGCTTCTCCTTTTTGTTCAAATCCGTCCCCAGCAGGCAGACCAGGACTCCCAGCATACGGAATACAAGGACTCCCAGAATCACAGCTATCGCAGCGACACCTGCTCCGAACGCATAAGGAATATCCACCGCAGCGCCCACCAGGACAAACAGCAGCAGCTCCGCCGCCACCCACAGCTTGGAATATTTGGTGGACAGTCTCACGGCCGCTTCTTTTCTGCCTTTCTGCAGGGCGGCTCCCATGCTCATTACCGCAAGCAATCCGGAAAAGCCCACAATACCGGTCAAGGAATGCTCCAGGGTAACGAGCAGAAAGGACAGACTCAGAATAATAATGACCTTGACACTGTCTCTCATATGGACTTTCCGGAAAAAAACGGCAAGCACGATACCGCACAGGATCCCTCCCGCCAGTCCCAGCACTATGGAAGTAGGTATCCGGACAAAATCCCAGGCGGAGATTTTCCCGCCACCCGCAAGACTGGTAAACGAAGTAAAAAGGACGATAACAAACACATCATCCACCGATGCCCCCGCCATAATCATCTGGGGGATGCTCTTCTTTGTTCCGTAGCCCTCTTCCATAAGCTTCAGCATGCCCGGAACCACTACCGCCGGAGAGACTGCCGCCACCACGGTCCCCATAATGGCAGCCTCCAGCAGGCTGATTCCAAGAAGCCGGGGCGCCAGAAGCAGCATACCCACAATTTCAAAGGTCGCGGGGACAAAGCACAGAAGTGCCGCCGGCCTTCCTACTTTTTTCAAGTCCTCCAGATCCAGGTTCAATCCCGCCCTGGTAAGGATTATAATAAGGGCGATCTGCCGTAAATCAGCAGACATGGTAAGAATGGAATCATCAAGCAGATTCAGGACACAAGGCCCCAGCAATATCCCGGTAAGCAGCATTCCCAAGAGCTGGGGCAGCCGCAGCGCACGGAAAACCCCTCCCAGCGCCAGACCGCATAAAAAAATCAAAGCCAAACTTAATAACATCGTATTCTCCTCCTGTTTTACGGCTTATGCCGACATAAAAAAAGCTGATGCCCCTGCGAATAAATGTCGCAGAAGTCATCAGCTGTCAAGCGGTTTAGGTATCCGTATGCATCCGGTACCATGGAAGAACTTCATTTCCAGTCGATGTTTACTTTATCATAAATTTGGTTTTTATACAAGAAATAATTGTAAATCCTCCAGCTGTATGTATGGCATGGTTTACCCCTCGCTTTCTTCCTCCAGTTCCTCCACCGGAAACAGCTCTTTTGTCAGATTATGGTAGTAATTACCTTTCTCCGCAGTAAACCGCAACACACAGTAATCCTCATCGTCCACACCCTTGGGATAATACATTTCATCCCCGTTACGCCAGATCCTTTCCCTTGTTTCCCGGTCTGTGCACACCTCCATTGTCCCGGTAAACATCAGCCCTTTAAAAAAGCGCTCATTGCAGTAGTAAATACATGCCTTGGGGTTATTCATAAACTGACTGACCCGCAAGGAAGAATAATTAGTAGACATATAATGCACCTTCATGCCATCATGATCACGGGCAAACATAGCCTTTGTATTGGGAAAGCCTTCCTCATTCACAGAGGATACATAGACCTTTCCTGATTTCTCCACAAGCCTGCGGATATCATTCTTTATGGATTGCTGCATAGGAATTTCCCTCCTTATCCCTGGGTGAGATTCCGGAGTATCCGCTCCAGAGTCTCTTCAAACTGTTCTATCTCCGTATCGGTAAAGCCCTGGTAAAAACGTTCGCTCATGGCATCGGAAACCTGGTTGTATTTGTCATTCAGCTCCTTCGCTTTGTCCGTAAGGACGATCCTCACCTGACGGCGGTCCTTTTTGTCAAAGCATCTTTCCAGAAATCCCTTTTCTTCCATTCTGTCAAGCATTCCTGTCAGAGTGGTCTTAGCCAGTCCGGTGCGCCGGGAGAGCTCCACAATCGGCATATTGTCCTCCTGCCACAGAATATAGAGGATACGCCCCTGGGCACCGTTAAATTCTTCAATCCCCGCGTCCTGCAGCATGGCATCAAAGACTCTGCCCTGTACCTGCTTTACCTGAGAAATTAAAAATCCTCCGTTCGTTGCTCTCACGCTTTTTCCTCCTATATAGAATAGTACTATATAGTACCATTATTGTCAACCGGCAAATTTTCTAATGTACTTACAAACAACATCGGGTTATCCTTCTGTCAGCAGCAGCCATTCCTCCATTTTTTCTTCTATTTCCCGCTCCGCTTCCCTTTTTCGTTCCTCCAGCGCCATAAGCCTCTCATAATCGGCACCGGCAAGAAGGATATCCTTTTCACAGCTGCGTTTCTCTTCTTCCAGTACTTTGATTTCCTGTTCCAGCTGCTTCTGTCGAAATTGGTTTTTTCCCTTACTTTTTTCTTCCGGCTGAACCGGGTATTCTTCAGTCGGAGCGGTTTTCTTAGCGGCAGTGCGGCCTTCTCCATCTCCCTTCCTGTCCGGCACCGTTCTTCTGCCATTTTCCGATGCTTCTCTTCTTAATGCTTCCCCGCAAGCCGCTTCTTTCTTCGCCTTCTCCTGCTTGTAATATTCATAATTTCCCTGGTAGCTGCCTATCCCTTCCTCCGTCATTTCCACAATTCTGGTCGCCATTTTGTTCAGGAAGTAACGATCATGGGAGACGATCAGCAGTGTCCCTTTAAACTGTTCCAGGGCGGTTTCCAGATTTTCCCTGGACGTGATATCCAGATGGTTCGTAGGCTCATCCAGGATCAGAAAATTTATTTTCCCGCTGCCATCCCCCTGGCCGCCTTCACCATACACCGGGGTGCTCTCCGCCGTATAAATCCCCGTCTGCATCAACCTTGCAAGATACAATCGGCTCTTTTCCCCGCCGGACAGATTGGCCACTTTTTTGAATACGCTTTCCCCTGTAAACAAGTAGCGGGAAAGCTCTTCCCTGGCTTTTCCTTCCCCGATGACCAGCCCATCCCGAAAGGCTTCCAGGACACTTACATCCTCCTTCGGAAAATGTACCTGCTGAGGGAGATAGCCAATCGTTACGCTGCTGCCCAGACGGATGCTTCCCTCATCCGCAGGGATCTCACCCAGGACCATTTTAAGAAGGGTGGTCTTGCCGCAGCCATTTCTGCCAAGGAGCGCAACATGCTCTTTATAACGCACATCCAAGGAAAGGTTACGGAAAAGCTGCTTTTCACCGAATTGTTTTGCTACGCCTTCCAGATGAAGGACATCCTTACCGGAACGTTCCCCCTGTTCAAAGGCGACCCGCATTCCCGGCCCTTCCTTTTGCGGCCGTTCCACTTTGTCCATACGATCCAGACGCTTCTGCATGGAAGCCGCCCGCTGGAACATTTTTTCATTATCGCCCTGGGCTGCCCAGATACGCATATCCCGGATTGCTTTTTCCATGCTCTTGATCTGCTTCTGCTGTTCTTTATAAGCCTCCTGCTGCAGCTGCATACGGCGTTCCTTTTCTTCCAGGTAATAGGAATAGTTTCCCGGATATTCCTCTATCACTCCATTTTCCACTTCCAGGGTTCTTGTTACCACAGCATCCAGGAAGCATCGGTCATGGGAAACCAGGAGTACGGTTCCCCGGTACGTTTTCAGATATTCCTCCAGCCACTGCAGCATGGACATATCCAAATGGTTGGTCGGTTCGTCCAGAATCAGAAGATCCGGCTCCTGGAGCAGTGTTTTTGCCAGACATACCAGCGTTTTTTCCCCTCCGCTCAGCCTTCCGAATTCCGCTTTCAGAAAGGATTCCGACAGCTTAAGGCCCGTACAGATTCTGGAAAAACGTTCTTCCGTTTCATATCCGCCTTCCGTTTCATACTGCGTCTGCAGACTTGTATACCGTTTCAGGATAGCTTCCAGCCGGTTCGTTTCTTCTTCCGAAAGCGTCCCTTTGCACGTAAGTTCTTCCATCCTCTTTTCCAGGACTGTCATTTCTTCCCTTATCCCGTCCAGCTTTTCAAAAGCCAGACGGCAGACCTGGCTCACTGTCATTCCCTCTTCATATTCCGGAATCTGTTCCAGATAGCCGGTCACCGTATTTTTACGAATGGAAACCGTTCCTGCATCCGGTGATTCCTGTCGGGTGATCAGCTTTAATATCGTTGATTTTCCGCTTCCGTTTTTTCCGATTATGGCGACACGTTCCCCATCCTGTACCTCAAACGTAATATTTTCCAGGACAAGCTGGACTCCATAATATTTTTTGACCTGACTGCATGCTGCTTGTATCATTCTTTTTTCCTCCTTGTTTTGCGGAGCAAAATGCAATTTCTTCAGAAATTTGCCCTCTGGCGAGCAGAGGAATTTTCCTCCTTTATGGCGTCCGGTCCCTCTCCCTGTCTTTTCCGCAAAACGCCCGCTGCGGCAAAGCGCACTACTCTCACAATCCGTACGAAAAAAGGCTCCGGCAGCATAAACTGTCAGGGCCTTCCCGCTTTTACATCCTATCCCTTCCCACAAAAAAACGGACGGATTATTCCTATTACAAAAAAGACCCGGAGAGAAATAACCTCCGGATCCGTTCTTTCATTTCCTGCTGTTCCGCCCTTTTGTTTCCGCGGGCAACTAACTAAACAGATGCACCGGCTCTTGGGGACACAGCAATTATCTTCCATTCAAAAACAGTTCAGACCTCCGGCCGCTTCACAGGGCCGATGTCGGTTACTCTCTTCCAACTATGCAATTTTGGGCAGACTCCACCTGTAACCCTGGAAAATACATGCGTAATTCCTGACAGGGATATCGGTAATCTGTCTAAAATTGTATTATCATGGATAAAACCGACCATCTTTTTTCCTTCCTGAATGTTTCCGAATTTCTCTTATTATACCATGGCCTTTTGAGGAATGCAAGCCATTTACAAACCTGTCCTCCCTATATGAGCCATTTACAAACCTGTCCTCCCTACAAAATCACCGACATTTTTAGCTCTGGCCGCTTCCTTGAGCCACTTTGACAATAAATTTAAGTCCGTCTCTGAAAGAATTTTTCTTCGTAATTCCATAGGGATTTCTCCCAAATCCCCAAGCAGTGCTAATATGTCCTCAGCCTTTCCCTCAGCCTTTCCCTCAGCTTTCCCTTTTTCGATTCCAATCTCAAGAATATTCATCTTTACAGCCTCCCATTCTTCCGATTGTTTTACCTCTTTTACAATACGATCCAATTTGATTATCCTTTTATCCTTTACCAGTATTTCCGGATTATCCAGTGTTGTATTCTTCATATACTGCAGAAGACTCACCAACTCTGGATTTCCGCTTTTACTGGCCATATTCAGAAATATCTTTTTTGTCCCATCCTCCAGATGCAGGCCGGCTATTTCTTCACACTGCTCCGTGAACGTATACATGGCCAGATCGTGGTGAAAAATGTCCTCTTGTGTGATGAAAATTATGATAGTGGAAGGCAGGTAACGGTATTTGGTATGTTTTCCCGATTTTAAAACCGGCGTATCCAATAATCCCTGGTAAAAACGGCTCCTTTTTCGTAAGTTATCATTTTTGGAATCATTCTGCATTTCCGTATTAAACTGCCGGTTTTGGCCGTCACGTGCCCATGCATCCAGCCGAATTGCACGTTTTCCCGATTTGTTAAGCACCACCTGCTCCACCTTCACTTCTTCCAGTTTTAAGTCCGGCTCGCCAAGTATGATACTCAGGGTACTCTCATAGGCAACCTTATTTTTCATCACTGCTAAAAATAAGGCAAAATCGCTCAGGTTAAACTGATATCCGTCTGGCAGGGCCTGCTCCGCCATCGCTGTAACCGTTTTATGTTCCATAGGCGTTCCTCTCTTTCTTTGTACGCAGAGAGAAGCAGCGCCTATCCTCCTCCCCGCTTATTTAATTGTCAGCAAGGAGTTCATGCATCAACATACATGTCCATGTATGCCAAGGTACCCATAGACGATACCATGCATCAGATACCGGCCTTCTTAAGGCACGGATCATGAAATAAAAGATAATCAGAGATATTGAATTCATTGCTCATCTTGATTCTAGCATAAACATACTATTCTTTCAACGAAGAAAAAGATTTATGAAGAAAAAGATTTATGATCAATTTCGGTCTTTCCCGTGCTACCGTTCAGCCTGTCAAGGTTGCCGTCCGTTTAATCCGGCGATCTTCCACCCAGTTTTTTTCATAATACGTGTTGTTTTCAAAGGTATCGGAGATGGCTTCCATTTTCGCCCACATCTTCTCCTTCAGGGAAACTGCAATCGCTTCACAGCCGGGTTCTCCGATCAGATTATGCATCTGATAAGGATCTGCCTGGTTATCAAACAGAAGCTCCTGCCCGTCGGATTTGAATACGGCATAGGTATATTGTTTTGTACGGTAGGCTCTCCACTCATTGCCGTCACCAAACACCGCGGTCGGTCCGGTGCCCATCATAAGCGCGCCTTCCCCGGTATCCGTTTTCCCCTCAATGCAGCTGCTGTAATCACTGCCTTCTGCCTCTTCGGGCACCGGCAGTCCCATCATGGATAAAAGGCTTGGCATGATATCAACGGTATTGAATACAAAATCCCGCTTCGTCCCCTCTTCCAAGTGTCCCTTCCATTTTATGAAAAAAGGAACCCGTACCGCTTCTTCATAAAAAATATTTTTGGCTCTTCTTCCGTGCGCGCCGAACAGTTCCCCATGGTCGGAGGTAAAAACAAGAATCGAGTTATCCTCCAGCCCCATCTTTTTGATGGCTGTCATCAGGCGGCCGATATTGTCATCCAGATTTGCAGTCATAGCGTAATAGACACGCATCCACTCAGTCAGACTGCTGCGTTCCTCATCAGACAGCTTTGCCCAGTTATCCGCATGGGGATCATTGTCCGGCAGATAGTTTTGTGGCAGGTGAAACTGTTTGTCTTTGAAGCGCTCCAGATATTCTGCGGGTACATTTTCCGGCACCCAGGGATCGTGTGGCGTTCCCACAGATAAGAACAAAGCAAAGGGTTTTTCCCCCTTCGACATTCGTTCCAGCTGCTCTATCGTCATATCCACCTGGGCATCCGGTTCATATTTGTCATAATATATTTTATCCGGGCTGTCCAGATGATAGTAAGCGGTTCCCACCTCATACTCGTGCCGGAAATTATAGCCCGCAAAATAATCATTAAATCCAAGTCTGTCCGGACCCGCAGGTATATAGGAATTCTCCGCATCATAATGGTTTCCAAGTTCGGCAGCATACATGTGCCACTTACCGATATACGCCGTTTCATATCCGTTTTCATCCAGTACATCTGCAAACGTATGATGATTGGGGTTCATCCGTATTTCATTAATCACCATGCCCGTACTGGTCGTGTATTTTCCCGTGAAGAGGGAGGCCCGATAGGGTGCGCATACAGGATGCCCTGACACGGCCTGGCACAAATCGCAGCTCTCTTTGCAGAGGGCATCGATATTCGGTGTCAGTGCATTTTCATCTCCTGTACAGCCCAGGCTGAAATAGCGGAGCTGGTCGGCAAAAATGTAAATCAAATTGGGTTTCTTATGATCACTCATGGTTATGGCCTCCTGTCCTTCCTATCCTTTAATTGCGCCTACCATGATACCTTTGACAAAATATTTCTGTACAAAGGGATACATGATAATAACAGGCGCGCTGGCTACGATTATCAGTGCATACTTCATAGTTTCCCCCCGCATGACCTTTTCGTACATACCGGTCAGGTCACCGCCCACCGCCTCCAGGCTGTTTTGCAGCAGGATGTCACGCAGTACAATCTGCAGCGGAAACAGTTCCTGATTACGCAGATAGATAACGGCATTGAAAAATGCATTCCAGTGCCCTACCGCATAAAAAAGAACAATGACTGCCAGAATAGGCGTTGACAGGGGCAGCACCACCTTCATCAGCGTTTTGAAATGGCTGCAGCCATCTATAGCGGCCGCCTCCTGCAGTTCCTCCGGGATACTGCTCTGAAAGTAATTTTTCATAACAAGAAGATTATAGGTAGCGATGGCGTTGGGAATGACCATTGCCCAGGGCGTATCCGTCAGATGGAGATTGCGTACCACCATATATACAGGAATCATACCGCCTCCAAACAGCATTGTAAAGGAAATAATGAAGGTGAGCGGCGTGCGCCAGGGCATATCCTTTCTGGACAGCGCATATGCCGCCAGCGTTGTCAGCACCAGATTAATAAACGTCCCAAACACGGTATACAGCAGCGTGTTGCGGTATCCCACCCATACTTTTCTTTCAGTCAGTACCATTTTGTAAGACTCAAGATTAAAACCTACCGGCAGCAAACGCAGCTTTCCGCCTAACACAGCCTCCGGCTGGCTGAAGGAGGCAATGATTACGAAATACAGCGGGTAAGCGATAACAAGGATAATCAAAAGGCTTATGCTGATTAATACGATATCAAATACTTTATCCCCTCTGCTCTTTTTACTCCACATAGCATTCCCCTCCCTACCACAGACTGGTATCAAAAACCTTTTTGCAGAATTGGTTCGCTGCAATGATCAAGAGCAGATTGATTACGGAATTCATCAAGCCCACTGCCGTTGCATAACCGATGTTTCCCTGCAGGATCCCCTGCTTATAAACCAGGGTGGAAATAATTTCACTGGATTTTAAATTCAGATCATTCTGCAGCAGGTAGGCCTTTTCAAAGCCGATACTCATAATCTGGCCGATTTTTAGTATAAGCAGCGTCACGATCGTCGGCGTGATGCCCGGCAGTGATACATGGATAATCCGTTTGAACCTTCCCGCCCCATCGATTTTGGCCGCCTCATACAGGGATGGATCGATGCCGGCCAGCGCCGCTATGTAAATGATAGAACTCCAGCCGCTCTCCTGCCACACTTCCGAAAGTACATATACGCCTTTGAAGTATCCGGAGGATTCCAGAAATCCTATCGGCCCGATACCGAATACACCCAGAATTGTATTCAGAATGCCATATTGAGGCGACAGGAACAGATACAGCATCCCGCACAGTACTACGATAGAAATAAAATGAGGAATATAAGTTATATTCTGCAGTATTTTCTTAAATCTCTGTCCCGGCAGTTCGTTTATGATAACAGCCAGGATGATCGGAATAGGGAAACCCAGTACTATGGAATACAGGCTGATAGAAAAGGTATTCCAAATAATATCTTTCCAGTAATAGGAGGAGAAGAACTGTTTAAACCAGCGCATTCCCACAAAAGGGCTTTCCAGATAACCAAGCCTCGGGTTATAGTCTTTAAAAGCCAGCTGAATGCCGTACATAGGGACATAACAAAAGATGAGATACCAAAAAAAAGGAATAACAAACATGGCAAGAAGCTGCCATTTGCTTCGGAACATTTTTCCTATTTTCTTTTTCGGTACAACAGCCGTTTTTGCTTTTGCCATATCTGAGCCGCCTTTCCCAAAAACAGGTACCGTCTGGTATTGCCTGACAAAAGTGCCGTATCCGGCAATACCAGCCCGCTATTTTTTATTTGTTCAGAGTATCGATAGCTGTCTGATAAATGGATACCCATTCCTCCAGCCCGATTTTGTTCATTGTGTCAACATAAGTATTCCAGTCGCTGTCAAAGTTGAGTTCCCCGCGTATAAACTTCGCCGTGGCCTCTTTTTCATAGTTCTCCAGATCTGTCCAGAGAACGGAAAGCCTGTCGGAAACTTCCTGTTCCAGAAGAGGTTCCGCATAAATCTTTTCCGGCACACAGGGATCCAGCGCTTTTTGCGCCGCCAGCGTCGCTTCCGAAGCGATGGCTTCACAATTATTATCATTCACCATCTGCGGCGCACCGCCTCCGGGCCAAATCGTAAATTTGCCGATTTCCGTACCGCTGCCTTCGGGGCTGTCCAGAATACCATCATTGTAATGCGGCATACCGTCCTCATCAAAATACATGTTCTCGCCTTCTACCCCATAGCGCATCAGACAGGAACCTTCCCAGCCGTAAAAATAATCAATCCATCTCATAGCCGCTTCTTTGTTTTCGCAGTCTGCACAGATGGCAAAAACACCGTTATCACGTGCGGCAGGCGCTGATTCCACATACTGCTTTTCCGCTTTTCCCCGAAAGGGTGCCACCCCGGCAAAGTTAGCGGAGTCAAAGGTATCATCCGCCTGATTGAAGAAAAGGCCCATCTGCTGCCCCGCCATTTTCGCTGCATACTTGGCATACTCCTGTGTAAATATTTCAGGATCAATCAGCCCTTCTTCATATATTTTATTCAGCCACATCAGCATGTCTCTGAAATTATCCTCCGTCAGGTACGTTGTAACCCTGCCGTCCCTGACCTCCAGGAAACGTCCGAACTGGTATTGATATCCCCATACGCCGGCAAAACGACGTACGAGTGCCTGCGCATCGGAAACACCCATCGGAAATTCATCGGCCTCCCCGTTGCCGTTGAAATCAACGCCTTTAAATGCGCGCAGAACTTCCTCCAGTTCATCCACCGTTACGGGGATTTCTTTTCCCACCTGTTCCAGCCATGATGTATTCATCCAGAATTTATCATCCCTCGCGGCAGTCAGTGTGAAGATTGCCGGAAGGGCATAAATATGACCGTCCGGAGCCGTGATTCTGGACAGGATCGCCGGATCTTCATCGATCAGCTTCTGCAGGTTCGGCGCATATTGGGGTATCAGTTCCTCCAGAGGCGCCAGGATTCCCATATTCCCATATTTTACGATTTCAGCGTTATTGATGAACGCTCTTACAAATATGTCCGGATATTCATTACTGGCCCACATCAGACTCTTTTTCTCATCATACCCTTCCGCGGGCAGTACATCCGTAAAATCCAGCTTTATGTTTGTCATCTCCTGGTATTTCTGCCACATCGACATTTCATCCCATTTGCCCTGGACAGGCCCCTGCTGCCCGAATACTTTCAGCGTAATTTCTTCATTTACAATCGGAAATCCTTCCTCATTGAGATTTGCCTGTTGCCGGGTCCCTCCTTCCGCCTCCTGTGCGGCCGGCTCCTGTTTGTTCTCCGCCGCTGTTTTTTCTTTTGCGCCGCAGCCTGTCAACAGACCGGCTGTCATGCAAACAGCCAAAACAACTGTCAGTACTTTTTCCTTCTTCATGGTAACCTCCTTTTGCTATCTTCTCCTGCGCCTTATCAGGGAATCCCATCCCTGTTCTGACCATTTATGAGTATAGCAAAGTATAAACATATAGGAACTACACAAATTTGCTTTTTTAGTTCAATTTTTTAGCATTCTGCTTCCCTTTTCTGTCTCCGCCAACTGTTTATATGCAAATTGCACAAGAAATACCCTCTTGCCATTTTGCCGTATCTATGCTATTTTTGTCTCAGCATACACAGGCAGGTTCTTGACGGCGCCTGTCCCAGGAGGAGGGAAGAGACAATGAAACGCTTTTTTTACCGGTGCAGACAGCGGATAACCGGATCCATCAACGCGAAATTCCTGGTTACCTTCCTTTTCCTTCTGATCATTCCTCTCACTATTCTGACACAGCTTTTCGTCGTCCGTCTCCAAAGCGTTCTGAAAGCAAAGGAGCAGGCTTCCATCGATGAAAAGATACAGTTTGCAGGCTCTGAATTCGACCGTATTTTCTCCGACATGGATCGTATCACCACCTCCCTTATCCTGGACTAT
This sequence comes from Lachnospiraceae bacterium, assembly GCA_022845955.1. Classification (GTDB taxonomy): domain Bacteria; phylum Bacillota; class Clostridia; order Lachnospirales; family Lachnospiraceae; genus Eisenbergiella. The sequence goes on along the minus strand of AP025576.1, from coordinate 3,210,583 downwards.
CATGTGACAGATATCTTAAATGACGCCGCACAAGTTCCCAGCTATGAATGGTTCACTGGTTACAAATCCATGAACAGCCTCCTCTCCCTTCTGACCACCAATGCCGACCATATTTATAACATCACTGTTATCAGCACCGACAACAGGCTCTATCGCTCCGGCGCGCTCTATAACGCAATGCTGACCACCGATGCACCCATTTTTTCTTTTGTCCGCGGCGGAAACGGTCAGCCGGTTATTTTCAACAGAGCTCTTGAGCAGTTTGACGAAAATACAGTCATCACACTGGGGCGCTCCGTCTTTCAGAAAGGGGATTTCCTCGGCACAATTCTGGTAGAGCTGCCTGTCGATTATCTGAACGGACTGCTCAAACCGTTCGACAGTGACTCCACACAGGTTTATGTGCTGGGTGAAAACGACAAGATCATTTATTCTTCGGTCCCTGTTGATTCTTCCGTCATTCCCGACGAATTGAAAACTGCGCTGAACAGCGGGAAATCCACCGTATCCCTGGACAATACTACCTATCTGTTCCGGCAGATGTATATGCGGCAGCAGCCCCTGTCTATCGTCGCCATGGTAACGGTGCATTCCGTTTTCCAGGAATCCACACAGGTCATAACCGCCTACGTCCTGGGCTTCTGTCTGCTCACCGCCGCAACCATATGCGGCATCCTGGGCCTGACCTTCTTTTTCACCAGAAATATCCGGGCGCTCAATACTGCCGTATCCGGTTTCGGCGCCCAGACTGTCATACAGATCGATCTGCCGGTCCGTTCCCATGATGAAGTCGGCCAGCTGACGCAGGGTGTTATTTCCATGTCCCACCGTATCAATCGTCTGGTTTCCCAGATCCGGGAAAATGAGCGCAACAAACGGATTCTGGAGTTCAATTCCCTTCAGGCACAGATCAATCCGCATATGATTTACAATACGCTGAATACTATCACTTACCTGGCCGAAATGCAGAACATCTCCAATATACGGGAAATATCCTCATCCTTTGCTTATCTGCTGCGCTCCCTGTCCAATCAGGGCGAATTTATTACAATCGCACAGGAAACCGCCTATCTGGAATCCTTTATCGCTATTAAAAAATATAATCTGTTATGTAATGTGGAAACGGAATTTGAAGTGGAGGAAGCGGCAAAAAACTGCAGGATTCTGAAGCTGCTTCTGCAGCCTATTGTAGAGAATGCCATCATACATGGCTTTTCCAACAGACTTGAGGACGGTCTCCTTTTTCTTTCCGTCCACAGAAAAGAGGAAATGATTCGGATCGATATGTCGGATAACGGCAATGGTATGGATGAATACCGGATCCAGAGGATTTTAAACGGAGAGGAAAAAAGCAGCAGTACTTTTCTGCGGGTCGGGATCAAAAACATCATTGACCGTCTGAAGCTCCAATATGCCGGCCGGTGCACGTTTACCATTATGAGCGCCCCCGGCTGCGGCACTACGGTGCACATCTCCTTCCCGGCTGAAGAAATGGAGGAAACGGAGGAAACTGTAAAATGATACGAATTCTGTTGGCCGATGATGATATTCTGGCTTTAAACCGTCTGTCCGGCCTGCTTGGCTGGAATGAATACGGATATGAAATCGTGGGGCAGGCTCTGGGAGGCAATGACTGTCTGAAGCTGGTAAAAGAGCTCTCTCCCGACGTACTGATACTGGATATTGACATGCCGGATAGAAATGGGGTGGAGGTAACAAAGGAACTGCACCGACAGCAATCCCGTGTGAAAATACTTATTTTGAGCAACTACGATACTTTCGGTTTTGTCCGCGATGCGATGCGCTACGGCGCCTGCGATTATCTGCTTAAACACCAGCTGACTGCTCCGGTTCTGCTGGAAAAGCTCAAAGAGACCGAGGAGCTTCTCAAAAAAGAAGGCGCCGCACTTTCTCATGTGACTTTTTTTACCACCGTGGCCAAACAGAAATATCTGCACAGCCTCCTGGAAAACGGGGTGGCCAATCCGGAGGAATACGCCCATATGTCCGCCCAGCGTGATTTCTCTCCGGGCTGTTTCTGCCTTGCCGCCTTGCAGATCACAAATTTCATATTAATCACTCACTTTTCACCGGATATGGAGCGGGAAAAACTGATTGATTCTATCACAGCGCTTGGATCCAATATCTTTTCTTCCCTTGGGAACGGCCTGATCACGCATATGGAATACGGACAGTTCGCAGTGTTGTTCCATTTTCCCGCACAGACCGGGGCACAGGAAATCACAGGGCAGGCAGCGGCAGCTATGCGGCTTCTATCCTCCAATATCCAAAAAGTGTTCGGACTGACATCCATCTATCAGGTAAGCAGCAGTTTTTCCCGGATCGACAGCCTTCCGTCCTGTTATCGGCAAACCATGTCCATTCTGGAAAAACAGGCATTTCCCATAGTGCAGGAAACCAAAGATACCGTACCGAAAGAAAGTGCTTATATTCCCGGGAGTTCTCTTTCCGCACCGGCGGCGCTGACACTGCAGGAAGAAAAAGAATTGATGGACGCACTGACATCACTGGATATGCACATGACAGAAGCTCTGCTGAAAGCCCTTTTCAACCGCTGCCAGCAGGAAACCGGAAGACTGCCCCAGCCCCTTATTTCCCGTCTTCTGCAGATTGGTGTGAAATTTCAGGAAAATCAGGGAATTGTCCTTCTGAAGAAGCAGGATGCTTCTTTGAAAACCACGGTCCTTTCACAGATGAGCCCCCGGGAAGTCCTCCATTTCCTTCTGGATTATTTTCGTGAGCTCATGCAGCAGGCGCCTGGCTGCGGCAGCAGGAAATACTCTGTCCATATCCAGAATGCACTCCACTTTATCCATCAAAACTATGCCGGAGATATTTCCCTGTCCACTCTGGCGGAGGCCCTGCATGTCTCCCCCACCCACCTATCCCGTCTTTTCAGCAAAGAAGTTGGTACCTCATTTATTGATTACCTGGTTTCCTACCGCGTACAGCGCGCACAGCAAATGATTTTACACTCAAATCTGGACTTGAAAAGTATCGGCGAACAGGCCGGTTTTCATAGTTATAACTATTTTTTACGGGCATATAAAGAAAAAACCGGACATTCTCCGTCGCAGGATTTCACCAAACGCTCTGTCTGATTATTTCTTATTGTATCTTCCCCCGTTCCTGCCCTTCATACAGCTTCTTCATCCTGTCATATATCATTTCTATATCCCGCTCCTTAAGAAATCTTCTGTTATGCCGGAAAATATCCGCCACCGCAGAAGACAGGGCATGAAGAGGCAGGGCAAAACAATTTTCCCCCATCCACCCCGTGGTAAGAAGCGTTCCCCGGCTTCCGAAAACGGCAAAAGAATAATAGGGAAGCCAGGGCATATCCCTCAATTCCCACTGCATGACATCCAGTATTTTTTTATTTTCCAGGAAAGGGTTGTACAGGTAATTCCTGCAGGCAAGAAGCCAGCCGTCCCGAAAGGTCTGCTTCCAATACCTCCCCTGGGGATTCCCGGATATTACTCCCTCAAGATTGCCGGAACGCACCACATATATACCGGATTCGTGAATCATAACCACCTCTGCCCCGGCCTGCCCCCCTTTTTCTGCGGAAAGGAACACGTTTTTCAGGATCCTTTTATGGCCTGCCACCGGCTCCAGAATACGCAGAACCTCCTCCGTACATTTTTCTTCCCGGCAGTATGCGCATTCATAATAGGAGCTGTGGCTCAGGGTGCTGTCATAAGGGTTATAAGACGTCCTCTTTTTATAAAACCATATAGATAGCAGAATCAGTAAAAGTATGGATATCATAGTAACCGCCGCGTTCCTCCCGAACTACCGATACAGGACATAATCCTGCATTTCCCTGATAAAACCTGCTGCCGCAAGCGCTGCTGCCGCTTCTGCAGGATACTCCTTAACCACCACTCTCTTTATCCCCGCAAACAGACGTTTTCCGCGAAAAGCCTCTGCAAAGCGTTCCAGCATTTGTTTCCCCGTCATTTCTTCCCACTTTCCGAAGATGCGCAGTGTTTTCCCCTGCCTTTCAAACACGGCTTCCGGCACCCCGGCTTTCACAGCCACTGCAGTGCCCGGTACATTGGTGAAGCTCCTGCCATCCAGATGAGGTATGACCTTCCCCCATATCTGGACAGGATCCACGGCGCTCAGCCAGATTATCTCCTCCTGCGGCTGCTCCAGGGCAAGACGGACGCTGTGAAAATCCTTATCCCGTATAAATTGTGCGCCGGAAAGCCCTTCCACGAAATAGCCCCTGCGTACCTGTCCGGTATATTCCTGTATACGCAGGACACGAAGGGCATCCTGCCAGGAAACATTCCCTGCAGCTGCCGTTTCCCGGCACAGAATAAGGCTGCTGTCAAACAAACGTTCCCATTGCTGCTCCGGTTTTTCCAGAAGCGGCCTCACCACATCCCAGCGTCCGGCATGCAGGGCCATTACCCGGGTATTGACCCTCTGTCTGGCTGTAGCCTTCCGGGTTTTGTCCTTATCCAGCCATTGTCTCACCGGTACGAAGCTGTCTGCGTATACAAGCCCTTTTTCCAGAAGGGAAAGCAAGGTCTCGTGAGGGGATTCTCCCGGAAGCAGCCCCTGCAGAGCCTGCATGAAGCTGGCTCCCCGTTTCAGAAGAGCTTCATAGACAATCCGCTCTTTCTCCGTTAGTCCTTCCGGACTGCTTTCGGGGCCGGAATCCCAGTCAATGTCCTCCGGCGCGTCGAAACGGATCATCCCCTGCGGTTCCATATGCCAGAAATATTTTCCTTCCGCCAACAGGGCGTCCAGCAGGGCGTCCCGGTATCCTTTGACCCGGGCGGGCAGAATGACATTTTCCCAGTTCGCGGCAGGCACAGCCTTTCCCGCATACATCCCTATCACCCGGGAAAGCTGCTCCGCCGCCGGCGCATGGACTGTCATCCGCGCGGTGAGAAGAGCCGCATAAGAAGAGGCAGGCCTTGTTGCGATTTCGCTGCGCAGCTTCTTAATAGTCTCTTTTCTGGCCCTGTCGTACAGTCTGCCGTGATAATAGATACCATCCTTTTCTACAGCCTCTTCTTTTTCGGTAAGGGTATCCAGGATCTTCTTTGCTTCTTCTTCGCTCCAGAAATAACGTTCCGCCACCTGCCCAGCCGTATGTGCCCCGCGGTAACGAAGCAGGCGCCTTACGATATGCAGACGGCTTTCGCGGATTTCCTCTTCCGGCGCATTTGTACCCGGCAGCCCCTTGCCTGAAGCAGAGCTGTCTGCATCCGCATCGGGAAGGGCTGTGAGATATTCCGTCCTTTGCTCCATGGCAATCCAAAGCCCCGGCTCCAGATAACCGGCCCGCCCCTGCCTTGCCAGGCTCTCCAGCCAGTCTATGGGAATATCCAGCTCTCCGGCTGCCAGATCTCCTTCTGCCATCAAAAGCGCATGCAGCTGTTTTTCATCCTCCGGAAGGCGGCTGCGCTCCTGAACCCGCTGAAGTTCTTCTTTTCCCGCAGCAATCATCTGGATTTGTTTCAATTCCTCTTCCACAGCGGCATGCACCCCTCTGGGCGTGGGATAATAGTCATACATAACAGCCGCCTCCTGCTGCCATTGAAGCGGAAGGGACATAGGGGAAGGAATCTCCGAATGAAATTCACGGACGCAGATAGCTCCCGACCGGATCCCATGCAGCACTTCCTTTACTCCTTCCGGATCCCACATCTGGGTCAGGCATTCCCGTTTGGTTTCCAGGATCAGCGGATGCTTTTTTTCCCGGACAATGGTATCCAGCATTTCCGCGCTGCGCAGACGCTGCATCCATAGCGGCAGTCTCCCGTTTTTCCTCACCCCCATCATCAGTGCCCTTCCGCTGTTATGACGGAAAGCCACATGGAACAGAGGGGTTGCGGGAAGCAGCGCCTCCAGGACAGCATCCGACGTTTCGGGCGACAGCTGGTAAAGCAGTCCATCCGGCAGGCTCTCTCTCCCATAAGAATACAGCAGAATACCGTCCTCGTCATCCACACAGCCTACATTCTGGCCGGTCTGCTCTCTGGCCGCTTCCTGGAGAAGAAGGGAAAGCGGTGCGTTCACTTTCCCGCCGAAAAGGGAATGAATCATAATCTGTGCATTTCCCGACTGATCCCGGAAATGCTCCACCAGTATGGTTTTATCATCCGGCAGCCCATCCGTGGCGGCTATCTGCCTTTTCAGATACCCTTCCGCCAGCCTGGCAGCCGGTTCATCCAGCCCCAGCTGGTACAGCGCCTGCAATAAATTCCCGTCTTCCTGTGCCATCTGCAGCCCGTGTAGGATTTGCCCGAAGGCCTTGCTGGTTCTCAGGTCCCTGCCCTTTAGTTCCCCTTTCCAGAAAGGGATCCTGGCACCATCTATGGGTGACTGGGTTACTATCACCGAATCCCTGCTGATATCCAGCACCCGCCAGGCAAATGCTCCCAGAAGGAACCGATCCCCTTTCTGGGATTCATAGACGAATTCTTCGTCCACTTCGCCCACCTTTACCCCTTCTTCCGTACGTACCGTATAAAGCCCTCTGTCCGGGATCGTTCCTCCCGCCGATACGGCAAGCATCCGGCTGTAACCGTCTCCTTCCACGTACCCATGAATCCGGTCGTAAAGGATTCTCGGACGGGCGGGGATATCCTTATCGTGTTCAAAATCACCGGCAAGCATGCCGAGTACCCCGTCGACCTCTTCCCGGCTTATATTCCGGAAACAGTAAGCCCTGGGCAGGATTTCCATCACTTCCTCCACCTGGTATCCATGGAATGCGGCCATGGATACCAGATGCTGGGCCAGGACATCCAGACAGCCCGCCGGCGGTTTGGCATATTCCACACCGCCTCTCCTGGCCAGTTCGGCCGTCATGCCGCAGGATACACTTTCCGCCGCCGTTCTCGGGAACAAATACATCACACTCACCCGGCCCGGATTATGTCCGGCCCGGCCCAGACGCTGCATCGTGCCCGAGATCGTTCTGGGGCAGCCCACCTGAAGCACCTGATCGATTTCCCCCACATCGATTCCCAGTTCCATGGACGAGGTGGCGCACAGCAGTCGGAGACTGCCGTCCCGCAGCGCATGTTCCACTTCAAATCGCTGTTCCCTGGACAAACTTCCATGATGCACCCGGGCATAGCCTTCTCCCCCAAGAAGGTTTACGTAATAAGCAAGCTTTTCCGCATATCTGCGTCCTTCCACAAAGGCAATCACGCTGCGGCTTCCCTGGCAGCGGCGGTATACCAGCTCCGCCAGTTCCTCCCATACCGGATCCTTCCTCTTTCCGGCTGTGGTATCCGCAAAGGGACTTGTCACAACAAGCTGAACTTCTTTTTTCATGGCAGGTGCAATGATGACCGCCGGCTCCGGGGAAAGATAGGCCGCCGCAACAGAAAGCGGTTCAATCGTTGCAGACAGCCCGATTCGCTGGAGCGGCCGGCTGCAGAGCTTATCCAGGCGGGCTACGGACAGCATCAAATGTGCTCCCCGTTTGGTATCGATCAGGGCATGAAGCTCATCCAGTATGATCGCTTTCGCCGTAGCCAGAATCCCCTGGCCGTTTTTGCTTGTAAGCATCAGATACAGGGATTCCGGCGTGGTAATCAATATATGGGGCGGATATTTGATCATCCGCTGTCTGTCACGCTGAGGCGTATCCCCGGTACGGATGGCAATCTCTATCTCCTCCCCGCCTTTACCGGCAAGTCCGTCAAGCGGTCTGCGCAGGTTTTCCCGGATGTCCGCCGCCAGAGATTTCAGCGGGGATATATAGATCAGCTGAAGCTGGCGGGGCAGTCCGCCGGCTCTCGCCTGTCTGGTGAGCCGGTCTATAAATACCAGAAATGCGGACAATGTCTTGCCGGTACCCGTAGGCGCGGACACCAGTGTATGCTTTCCTCCCGCGATGGCGGGCCAGGCTTCTTTTTGTACCGGTGTCGGTTCCCCAAGTGTTGAAGCAAACCAATCCGCTGTATTCTCATCAAATATACTGGTCAAATCTGTCATACTTTTCCTCATTCTACGTTTAGCTCCTGCGGGTCTGTTTCCGGGATACTGTTATCTGAAATACTGTTTTCAGATACTGAATTATCAGAAACTCCGGGAGCAAGCCGCCAGGAGGCAAGCACATCACCGTCTATAATTTTAGAGGACCACTCTTCAATCTTCGCCACCTGCTCTCCGTCCAGAGGGGTATCTACCTGGAGGATCAGCAGATATTTTTCCACCCGGACCTTCTTTTCTTCGTCCAGACTGCCCAGAGCCGCCAGATCCAAATCCCGGATCTGGGGATAAAAAAGAGGAAGCTCCGCCATGAGCTGTTCCTTAAGGGCCGTACTGAAAGAAAACTGGGCATAGGCGGGCAAGTACAAATCCACCTTTTCCGAAAGCGCCCGGTTCTTCTCCTCATAATCCATCTGGATCTCTTCCCCTGCCGCCATTTCCGTATTGATCAGGCTTTCCACCTCTTCCTTGGAAATCCCTCCGGTAAATTCGGTTTGTGTCAGATACAGCTTCATCCCTTTCAGATGGCTGTATTCCGCAAGCGCCTGCTGAATAGCCTCCTGTGTGGAGCTGTCCAGCCGTTTGCCCACCACCGCCACACGGATAATCCCGTTTTTGGAATCCAGGCTCTTGGAAACCACCTGTGTTTCTTCGAAATCGAACTGGGTGGAAATAAAGCTGCCGAACTGGCTGTTCACCGCACTGTTGTTAATCATCTGCCATGCCAGGTAAAGGCTGGGAAGCACGGTAATAATCACCACCAGCATCACATAAAATTTCTGTTTGCGCAGAATCCTGCCCGCGATTTCCCGCTTGGCAGATACATGCATGATTTTCAGTACCACCACAGCCGCCAGACAGATAAAGAAGCAGTTAATGAAAAACAGATACATGGCGCCGCCGAAAAATTTCCAGGAATGCCGGGCAATCCCATATCCCGCCGTACACAGCGGCGGCATGAGCGCCGTGGCTATGGCAACGCCGGGAATGACATTGCTCACCTTTTCTTCCCTTGTAACCCCTATGATGCCGGCAAGGCCGCCGAAAAGCGCAATGAGGACATCCCAGATCGTCGGAGAGGTCCTGGCAAGCAATTCGTTGGAAGGGGCGGTTATCGGGGAAAGCATAAAATAAATTGTAGATACCAGGACACAGAACACTACCTGAAAAGACAGTTTCATAAACGCATGTCTGACATGGGCCATATCATAAGCGGCAATGCCATAACCTATATTCATGATCCCGCCCATCAGAGGCGATATCAGCATGGCACCTATAATGACCGCGGTGCTGTTCATATTCAGCCCGATGGAAGCAATGAACATGGCCAGAATCATGATGCACATGTTGGTTCCCCGCAGCTGGCCGCCGCTCCTTATCCTTTCCGCTATTTCCTCCTGGGAGGCACAGTCCGTATTCAGGTTAAAGGTATCAATCAATATCTTTCGCAGCTGGTTCAACTTTTGTTACCGCCTTCTCCGGCTCCGCCGGTATCTTTTTTTGTAACTGTTGCGTCCCTTCACAGTTATCTTATTTCTCCTATTATATCCTTTTTCGTACCATATTCCAAACTATTTTTTCGAACATATGTAGCGGTTCCGTTAAATAGCTGCTGTTCACGGAGCGGGCAGTAACGTTAATTACAAAAGAGGCGCTGCGGAACCCTATCCGCAGCGCCTCTTCCGGCCATTCTATTCCCGCACGATATGCTGCGGGGTATTTTATACGAATAAATTGACATTGGAAAGCTCCGCATCTCCCAGATAGGAAGCCACGCCTGCCAGTTCCACGCCGTCTATCAGTTCTTCTTTGGTAATCCCCATCACATCCATGGACATGGTGCAGGCCACAAGGCGCACGCCCTGTGCCATGGCCTGTTTCATAAGCTCCTCCAGGGAGCTTACGTTTTTATCCCGCATCACTTTTTTCATGAGCCTGGTGCCCATACCGCCCATATTCATCCGGGAAAGCTTCAGCTTTCCTGTTCCCCTTGGCATCATCATACCGAACATCCGATCCAGAAACGGCTTCTTTACCCTTCTTTTATCCGGCCTGCGAAGGGCATTCAGCCCCCAGAAGGTAAAAAACATGGTTACCGGCCTTCCCATGGCTGCCGCTCCGTTGGCAATGATAAAAGCGGCAAGTACCTTATCCAGATCCCCGTCAAATACAATCAGTGTTTTTCCTTCCCGTTCCCCGGACGCTGCAGGATAATCCCCATTTTGAGCGGGACATGCCGATTCCGCCTGTTTCCGGTTTCCCTCTTTTACATCCCCTTTCTCAATGGTAACCCGGGTCTGCTTTCCCTCCTTGAAAGACTCTATCAGCGTATTGCCGGTTCTTGAACACCAGGCGGCAATATCACGCGCAAATCCCAAGTCCGTAGCCGCAACACAAAGCCGTTCTCCTTTCTCCATAGTATGCAGGGCCTCATTAACCTTCATTATCGGTCCGGGACACTGCATCCCGCTGCAATCCAGTTCCAGCGTTTCTGTTGTCCTTCTGCGGCTATTCTCCTCCTGTTTTGTCTTTTCTTTTCCTGCATTCATCCCATACTCCTTATAGTGATACGATTTATAAAAGGTGGTTCCTCCTTCCAGGACCTTCACATCGGGGAAGCCGGACTGCTGAAGAATCCGGGCTGCATTGTAGGAGCGGACTCCCACCGAACAATAGGGGATAATCAGCTTCCCGGGATCCAGCTCATCCATTCTTTCCCGCAGTTCCCCCAAAGGAATGTGCAGGGAACCGGGAATGGAAAACACAAGACGCTCTGCGTTTTCCGTCACATCCAGTATCTGACAGGTTTCCCTCCGTTTTTTATCCGCCCGTATTTCCTCCAGTTCCTGTACACCCAGGAAGGATACCAGGCCCTCCCGCACATTTTCTGCGGTAAAACCCGCCATATTCACCGGGTCCTTGGCGGAAGAAAAGGGCGGGGCATACGCCAGTTCCAGCTTTGCCAGATCATCCGTTGTACCGGAAAGGCGCATGACGGATGCAATGGTGTCTATTCTTTTATCCACGCCGTCCTGCCCCACTATCTGGGCACCCAGGATCCGGGACTTTGTATCAAAAAGCAGCTTCAGAGTAAGAGGTACTGCACCGGGATAATAGCCGGCATGGGATTTTTGCTGGATCAATACGGTTTTATAATCCCTTCCCTTTTCCTTCCCGGAAGTAAGCAAAGCCTTTTCATTCAGTCCCACGGCGGCAGCCGTAAGATCAAAGCATTGGACAACACTGGTTCCCATACTTCCTTCGTACGGCTTCCGATCCCCAACAATATTATCCGCGCAAATCCTTGCCTGCTTATTCGCCGGGCCGGCAAGAGGTATCATCGTCCGTTCTCCCGTCACAAACTGCCCCACTTCAACCACATCCCCCACGGCATAGATATTGGGAACACTCGTCTGCAGGAATTCATTGACCCGGATGCCGCCTCTGGCATTCAGCGCAAGCCCCGCATCAGATGCCAGCCGGCTGTTAGGGCGCACCCCTATGGAGAGGATCACCATGTCCGCCCGTATTATTTTTCCGCTGGCAAGCGAAACGGCCACCCCGGCATCCTCCTGTCCAAACCGCTTCACACCGTCCTCCAAAATCAGCTCCACACCGTTCATTTCCATATTTTCATGCAATAGCCGGGCCATTTCATAATCCAGGGGAGCCATGACCTGTTTCTGCATTTCTATTACGGATACGGCAAGGCCGGCCCGGTGCAGGTTCTCCGCCATCTCCAGTCCGATAAAGCCGCCGCCGATAACTGCTGCACTCTTCGGCCTTTCTTTCTGCAGAAACGCTTTGATCTGATCCGTATCGGAAAGATTCCAAAGTGTAAAAATCCGGCTGCCGTCAATACCCGGAATTCCCGGCTTTAACGGGGAAGAGCCGGTTGCTATAACCAGCTGATCATAGCTTTCTTCATATATTTTTCCAGTCTGTAAATCCTGTACCTCTATTTTATTTTCCCCGGGATGGATAGTTACCGCTTCCTGACGGATGCGGACATCTATGTTGAATTTTTTCTTCATTCCTTCCGGTGTCTGCAGGAGCAGCGCCTCCCTGTCTTGGATGACATCCCCGATATAATAAGGCAGGCCGCAGTTGGCAAAAGAAATATGTTCTCCCCTTTCCAGCATCACAATTTCCCTTTTTTCATCCCTGCGGCGAAGCCTTGCCGCCGCGGTGGCCCCTCCGGCCACACCGCCGATAATCACTGTTTTACTCATAAAAATACACTCCTTCGAAATAAGATCCTGAAACCATCTTACTCCGGGGAGTGTATTTGATCCGTAACCTGGTCACATAAGCCCGGCTGCCTTCTGTCTACTTGTCTAAGGCCTGTTAATCTCTGGTCAATTCCTGCAGCTTTTTCTTATGTAACAGCTTTACTCTGCCTCTCGCCAGCTCCACCAGACCTTCCTTCTCAAAATATTTTAACATCCGCGAAACCACTTCCCTTGCGCTGCCGGTATATCTGGCAATCTGGTCATGGGTCATCGTCAGCGTATCCTCCCCCGTTTTAGCGGCTTCATCAACCAGAAAAACCGCCAGCCTTTTATCGAAGCTCATAAAAAGGATTTGCTGCATGGTCCACATCACATCGGAAAAACGTTCCACCGCCTGTTTGTAAATATAATTTTCCACGTAAATATTTTCATCCGCAAGCCTGCGGATAACCGCTGTGGGAATCACCAGTACACGGCTGTCCTTCTCCGCGTCAATGAGAATATCAAAAGTAATTTCCTGCATAAAGCAGGACGCGCTCAACACACAGGCTTCCCCTGCATCGATACGGAACAAGGTAATATCCCTGCCGTCCTCGGATTGAATATATACCCGCAGCTGTCCCTCCCTGATTAAAAGGACTCCCACACAGTCCTCCGATGCCCGGTGGATAAAGGCCCCCGCCGGATATGTCACAGAGGCGGCATTCCTGCAAACATTCTTTTGTTCTTCCTCCGTCAGTTTATCCCAGAAAGGAAAAAAATCCTCCAGTGCAGCGCAAACTTCCTTCTGCATATGATCCCCCCGTCCTACTGCTGCTTAGGCCTGATACCCGTACAAGGATGCCCGTCAGATTAGAGCTTTACCGGTACGAACTTCGCCTGGTTCATAAGCGGATGCTCCAGGGAAACCGCACCTTTATTCGGGCAGGCCATCACACAGCTGCCACAATAATAGCATTCTCCCGGATAAATAACAATGGGATGTTTCCCCTTTACCGGATTCGGTATCATGATATCCACCTGACACACATCCGCGCAGCGGTTGCATCCGATACAAAGGCTGTCGTCGAATTTCAGCGGCCTTGCGCTGCAGGGAATCACCGAAGCGGTCATTTCCTTTTCCATGGTTCCTCCTATCTGCGCGCTTTAGCACGCGTATCAAAGCATGGGAATCTCTCTGTTTCCCCTGCATACTGCCCTGCTGCCTATCAGAGGCTATTGATATAATCCTGGTTCCTGCGTTCATATTCCGTTTCCAAATCCCCGAAATAGCCCAAAGGCACTTTCCCTTTAACAGCCTTTCCGTTTTCCATACGGATGGTGATAAAGCAGTTCTCTTCTTCCGGATCCCGCTTTGTGGAATCGCTGCGTTCAAAGCACAGCGGTTTGGAACTGGATTCCCGGAAGAGGCAGGCCTGGAGGATCATTCCGGCAACCTCCAGAATATCGGATACTTCATGGGCGCGCATGAGTTCGTGGGGATTATCCGCTTTTACCATAGGAAGGGCTTCTTTTACATAACTGTCAAGCAGCGCAATCCCTTCTTCCAGGAGCGCCCTGCATTTCACGCCGCCGCAATAGTTCTGCATGGCCTTGGAAACTGCCATATTCAGCTCTCTCCAGTCCATACCCTCCTCCACAAAGAGAGGCGCATAGAGACGTTTTTTCTCCGCTTCTATCTCCTGCCGGTCCGGTTCCGTCTCCGGCACACCTTCTATCGCATCCGCCGCTTTCCTGCCCGCATAATACCCCGTGGCAGCGGCAAACCCGCAGCAGTCCGATGCGAAAAGCTGATCCCCCGCCGCATAGATGCCGTCAATATTCGTTTTCAGATCCCAGTCATGCATGATGCCTCCGGGCGCTCCGAAGAGCTGGCGCTCCTGGGCAAGGAATGCGGCGGACTGCCAGCCGTTTCCATAGCTTTGCAGCATATGTCTGGCAGGATCAAAACCCCGTTTCGTATAATTTTCCAGGACGGGGATTTTGGTTTTCCCTTCTTCACCTACCATCATCCCCCAAATCACCTTACGCTCCATTTCGGGCATCCGGCTCAAGTCCGCATAAAAAGGAAGCTGATAGCCCCTCTTAATCAATTCCTCAAACGGAAGAGTTTCCGGACCGCGGTACTCATACTTGGCTTCATCAATCACGCCGCCCTTCAGAAAAAATTTCTGTCCCGGAGCCGGGTAGTAACGTTCCGAAACCGACTGAAGCTCCCTGCCGTCCCGATCCACATACGGAATTTCCACCCCTCTGGCATCCACCATAGTGGCGGCATACCAGGTATTATGGTTATTTCCCGTCCCATAAGGAGGAAAGCTTCTGCCCGCAGCGGAAAATTCCCCCTTTACGGATTTTTCCATCATGGTAAATTCAATTCCGGCCCGATACCCCATGGCATGGCCGCTGCCGATGCTCTGCGTGGGCCTGAACTCACACAGGCCCACCAAATCCGGATTAAAAAGCCAGATTCTGGCCGGCCTTGACATGGTTAGAATCGTAGCCTTTGCCCGGAATATCATGAATTTTCCGGTTCTTACATTCATGCCCAGCGCACCGATCCCCCTCGGTTTCCCGTTTACCTGCTTTGTCAGCAGCGCAGTGGCCTCCGTACGATCGTATATCCTTACTCCCAGCTTCTTTAGTTCTTTATACAGCGCCGGTTTAAATGTACTTCCCCATACACGGAGGGTAAAACGGTTTTTATAGTCATAGGCAAACATAAGCCTGGTTTCATCATCCCGGAATTCGGCTCCCCTGAACTCATCCTCCGTATCCCTGATCTTCCCGCCGAAGGCTTCCATATCCAGCAGCCGGTCATACCCTTCCCTGCATTCTATATAGTGGGCTATGCCGTTGCTGTAATAATCCTGCTCTTCCACGTAGGCCTCCGCGATTTCTTTCGCTGTGACACGGGAACAGGGATTGGTACAGGCGGACTCCCAGTGGTCAAAGCCGCTTCCCGCCGCACCGCTGCGCTCGGTTGCCCCTTTTTCCACCACGACAACTTTTTTCCCTTTCCTTGCCGCGGCTATAGCCGCATAACATCCCGCAAGGCCGCCGCCCAGAACCAGGACGTCACAGGAGACCTCTTCTTCCTGACCGATTTCATTTTGATAAGGCCACAGATATGTACTCATATATATTCTCACATTCCTTTTGCATATTCCTGTTTATCCGACGATCAGGCACGTACTTTTTTCCCGGCGCTGTCCAGATTACTGAAAATCACGAGCGCCGCTGCCGATACCAGATAAGCGAACATCAGCGCCAAATCCACATTGACCACTCCGTAAAGAGGTCCGGGAATGCCGATAAAGAAGGAAACCACGCCTACGATTCCCCCTGCTATAGCCGATGCAAACGCCCCTTTTCTGGTAGCTCCCTTCCACAAAAGCCCTCCCAGCAGGGGAACCAGCATACTTCCCATATAAGGATAATTAAAGATAATCATCGCATCCAGGATATCCGTCATTTTAAAGGCAAACAGAATTCCTGCAACACTGCCGCCGAATACCGCAATACGGGAAATCAGCTTGGCTTTAGGAAGTTCGTCCAGATTCTCCACTTCCGGATGCAGGAACTTGTTATAAAAATCCCTGGAAAAAGAGGCGCCCAGGGACAAAATAACACAGTTTGCGCTGGACATCGCCGCAGAAAGTATGGCGGCAATCACAATCCCCGCCAATACGGGATGCAGGATTCCCGTAGCCGCTATGGTGAAAATTCCGTCCGTCACACCCGGGAACAGTATCGTGGATGCCGCCCCTACCGTAGAGCAAAGCAGACCGATGATGATAACGATGACACCGCCGCCGATACATCCTCTGGTAGCCGTTTTCGCATCTTTGGCAGACTGGATTCTGGCATACGCATCATAGGATACGGAGATGGAAAGAAGAAAAGGCAGCACCAGGTAAATAAATTTGGTTCCCATTCCATGAGGGATAAACGGTGCGGCATATATCGCGGCAATACTTCCTCCCGCATGGGTATACCGAATCAGGGTGGCTGCCGCAAGAACCGGAATTCCCACCACAATAATCCCCGTCTGAATCACATCGGTAAGTACGACACCCCACATACCGCCCACCGTGCAGTAAATGAGGATGACCACTGCCGTTATGACAACACCTGCTTCAAAGGGAATCCCAAAGCCGGCAAGAATCCCGCCGCAGGCCAGAAGCTGCGCGATAAAAATCCCCAAAAGGCTGGGCACATTACTGATCCATGCCCAGAAACGGATTCCCTTGCTGTCGCCATATCGTTTGGCAAAAAAGTCCAGGGGCACGTATCCTTCCTCCTGACGCAGCTTTCTCGCCGTTAAAAGGCCAGCCAGGATCAGCCCGCCGCCGCAGCCAATGGAATAATAGATTCCGGGCCATACGCCGTCGTTATAGCCATTTGTGGCGCTGCTCAATACAATGCCGACCCCTATCTGCACCGCCGCCAGCGTGATAGCCGTCATCGGCGTATTCAGCTTCCTTCCGGCCACCAGGAAGTCCGAAGCCTTCTTATTTTTTCTGGATGCGTAGATTCCGGTTCCGATCATGACCAGAAAATATACCACGCAAATTGTTACAATAACCGTGTTTTCCCCCATCGTTCTGTCTCCTTTGAATAATATATCCCGGGTACTGCATATACGGATTACTGCTCTTGTGCATATACGCACTGCCGCGCACACGCTTTAAAGCAGCAAAGCTTTATTATTGTAACATTTTACCATAAGGAACGCAAGCTTCCATTTAAAACTGCTTCCATTTAAAACTGCCTGCGGCGATGTCTGAACTGTTACTATATGACAGGCCGGAAAGCTCCGCCCTCCGCCAGTTCCTGCTCCCGAAATAAAGCGCGTACCGCTTCTTCGTAATCACACAGCCTCTGCGCCTTTTTTATTTTTTTTACATATTTCTCCGGATTCGTAAACAAAAATCCCATATAATACCAGAGTTCTTTCATTCGGAAAAGTACGTCTCTTTCACCGGAAAGCACTTCCCTGTAATCGCTTACCAGCCTGTCCAGGAACTGCTTTATTTCCTGCACGGACGGCTGCCGCCCGCCGCATAGCAGTCCGGGCAGGCCCGGATTGGCAAGCACACCCCGTCCCAGCATTACGGCACCGGCCTCCGGGAAGGACGAGGTAAACCGCTCATAATCCCCCACGGAAAAAATATCGCCGTTATATACCACCCTGTTCCGGCTTATCTGCAAGGCGTCCCGGAACACCTTCCAGTCGGGGCTGTTTTTATAATAATCCGCCTGGACACGAGGATGAATAACCAGTTCCTGCAGCGGGTATTTATTATATATATCCAACAGCCGGTAAAATTCTTCCCCATCCTCTATTCCCAGCCTGGTTTTAATGGAAATATCCATATCCAGCCTTCTAAAGATTTCTTCCAGGAACCGATCCAGGGCTTCCGGTTCCCCTAAAAAACCCGCACCTTTTTTCTTGGATACCACTGTCCCGGACGGACATCCCAGATTCAGATTTACCTCCTGATAGCCGAATTCACGGATTTTTTCCGCCGTGCGTATAAAATCCTCCGCCCTGTTGGTCAGAATCTGCGGCACCACCTGCATGCCCTGATTGTGTTCAGGCAGGATATCATTTTTTTCCCTGGAATTCAGGGTTTTATCCTGTTTGGGCGCTATAAAAGGCGTAAAATACATATCCATGGGATGAAAGCAGCTGTGGTAAGCGCGTCTGTATATATAACCGGTAATCCCCTCCATGGGCGCAAAATATAAATCCATCGGTGTGTTCCTTTCTCCCACATGGGAATCTGCCAAGTGTTATTTATGGATACCCCACAGCGGATACTTCCAGTCAGCTGTAACTATTCCGTCAGGCTGCTGCACCGGCCGTGAGAAAGTGATTCAGAAGCGTCCTGAACAAACGGGAAAAAATAGATGCATTTTTCTCTGGCCCCCTCCCGGTACATCTCGTTGGTAACAGGGAGCTTCGCCGTCTCCTTCAAAATACCGCCTGCATACTCACAGGTTTTTGCAGAAGCCCGGTTTTCCGGATTACAGGTGATGATCAAACTGTCCATATCGTGTTTCCGGGCCAGTTTAAACAAAAGGCGGCACGCTTTTGCCGCATAGTGATTGCCCCGATACGGCTCCTCGATCCGATAACCGATATTTCCCCCGTAATATGTATTTTCATTATATCCTATTCTCAAGTCACAGCTGCCTATTTCTTTTCCGCTGCCGCGCAGGCAAACGGCAAAATAATAAGCCGGTACATATCCCTTTTCCTTATTCTCTTCCGATGTCCGGATAAGCTTGAGAAAAATTTCTTCCTCATATAAATCATCTGTGGGTAAGAAAACCATCTGCTCCGTCCTCCGTTTCGTTTCTCTGCTTCCTGCTTTTTATGGTTTCTGTTTGCTTATCCCACATTATACCTCAGCAGCGGGCCACTTTGGAAGATGGATGTCTAAATTTAATGATAATACAAAAAACCCGGTGATAAACCTGGCATAATCTGCTATAATACATTTTGGTAAATCATGCAGAAATGAGGATGCGTATGAAAATCCAATTACAGAATCTCACAAAAAAATTTCCCAACCGCAATAAAAAAGTCCATGGTGATGTAATCGCCGTAGATCATTTCACTTTTGAAATCCCGGACGGCAAATTAATCGGCCTTCTTGGTCCCTCCGGCTGCGGCAAAAGCACTACTCTCAACCTTATCTGCGGCCTGGAAAAGCCTACGGAAGGAAAAATATTCTTCGGTGAAAAGGATGTGACCAATCTTCCTCCGGAGCACAGGGGTGTGGGCATGGTATTCCAGAATTATGCTCTTTACCCTCATTTGACCGTTAAACAGAATATCCTTTTCCCCCTGGAAAATTTGAAGGGGGAGCAGAAGCTGACCAGGGCCGAAATGCTGGAGCGTGCTTCCAATGCCGCCGGGCTGGTTCAGATCGGGGATCTGATGGACAGAAAACCCAGCGAGCTGTCCGGAGGGCAGCAGCAGCGTGTCGCCATTGCACGCGCTTTGGTCAAAATGCCGCATGTCCTCCTGTTGGACGAGCCTCTCTCCAACCTGGATGCCCGTCTGCGGCTGCAGACAAGAGAGGAGATCCGTAAAATCCAGAGAGCAACACAAATCACCACGGTCTTTGTCACCCATGATCAGGAGGAGGCCATGAGTATTTCCGACGGCATCGTTGTCATGAAGGAAGGGGTCATCCAGCAGATTGGGAAGCCCCAGGAGGTCTATGACGATCCGGTGAATCTGTTTGTGGCGAAGTTCCTGGGAACCCCTCCCATCAATATTTTCCACGGGAAGGTGCACGACCGCCGGCTTTATATCGGAGAATCTCCTGTCCTGCCTGTTTCCGGTGTGACGGACAGGGAGGTATGGGTGGGAATCCGGCCGGAAGGATTCCTCCTGCAGGAGGACGGTCCCCTGAGCTGTTCCCTGAACGGTGTGGAGGTCATGGGACGTGATATCAGTATCGTTTCCACCCACCCTGACTGTGAAAACGTGGCTCTCCGTTCCATTGCCGGCTCGGAGAGCCATGTGGATACTTCCTCTGATACGGTCAGATTCTCACTGAAACCGGGCAAAGTATTCCTTTTTGACAAAGACAGCGGCGAACGCATCCGGGAGGGCTGTTATGAAAAATGATAACACTATTACCGGCGGCAGGAAAGCCTGGCTGTACCTGCTTCCGGCAGTACTTTTCCTTGCTGTATTTCTGATATATCCGCTCATTGATGTATTTATTTATTCCTTTGAAGAGGGTTACAATTTTGCATCCCGGACCAGCTATGGAACAGGAGGCTACAATTATTCCTATGTGCTGCATGATCCCTACTTCCTGCAGGCGGTGAAGAACACCTTCCTGCTGGTGATCATCACCGTTCCGGCCTCCACGGGACTGGCCCTGTTACTTTCCGTTGCGTTAAGTTCCGTCAAGCCGCTCCGCGACCTGTTCCAGACCATTTATTTTCTGCCCTATGTGACCAACACACTTGCCGTGGGCCTTGTTTTTATGATTCTCTTTAAAAAAACCGCCTACTCCGACGGGCTTGTGAATCTATTAATCAACTGGTTCGGCGGCCCTTCCGTTGATTTTATAGACGGTCCCTACTGGGCAAAAATGACTGTCCTTTGCCTGTACACCATCTGGGTGGTTATGCCCTTTAAGATCCTGATTCTTACCAGTGCGCTGGCCTCCGTAAACCAAAGCTATTACCGTGCGGCGAGGGTGGACGGGACCCCGAAACTCCGGATTTTCACCAAAATCACGCTTCCTATGATCTCTCCCATGTTGTTTTATCTGGTGATTACCGGTTTCATCGGCGCCTTTAAGGCATACAGTGATGCCGTCGCCCTGTTCGGCACGGATCTGAATGCGGCGGGTATGAACACCATCGTCGGTTATGTGTACGACATGCTCTACGGCAGCAGCGGCGGTTACCCATCCTATGCATCCGCGGCGGCCATCCTCCTGTTTGCCATCGTACTCACCATAACCTGTATCAATCTGTTACTCAGCAGAAAGCATGTCCACTATATATAAAAACTTTTTGTACGCGCACAAACGTGCGCAGATGGGAACAACCATGGATTACCGTAAAATAGAAAAAACTGCAAAACGACATAAACGGATTACGAACACTCTCATTTATATCCTGCTGGCATTCTGGGCGCTTGTGGTCCTGTTTCCTTTTTATTGGATGCTGCTCACTTCCGTAAAAAGCTACGGTTCCTATAATGCGGAGCGCGTCCCCTCCTTTTTCCCTCACTCCCCCACCCTGCAAAACTTTTCCGATGCCTTCACCACGGTACCGCTTGCCGGCTATCTTCTGAATACGCTGCTTTTCACCCTGGCCACCACAGCTATCATGCTGGCTGTGATTACCCTGGCGGCCTATGCGTTTGCAAGGCTGTCGTTTCGCGGGAAGAATATCGCTTTTACACTGCTGCTTTCCCTGATGATGATTCCCAATGAGCTGGTCATCATCACCAATTACGCAACGGTCACCAACCTTGATATGCGCAATACCTTCCTCGGCCTCATCCTGCCCTCCGTCACCTCTGTATTCTATATCTATCTGTTAAAGGAGAATTTCGAACTGGTGCCGGATGAACTATACCGCGCTGCCAAGGCAGACGGTACCTCCGATTTCAAATATCTGTGGAAAGTCATGATCCCTATCTGCAAGCCCACCCTCGTCACCATCACGATTCTGAAGATGATCGAGTGCTGGAATTCCTATGTATGGCCCCGGCTGGTTACGGATGATCCCAGTTATTATCTGGTCTCAAACGGGATTCAGGAAATCCGTGAAAACGGATTCGGGCGCGAGAATATCCCGGCTATGATGGCGGCAGTTGTCGTGATCTCGGTTCCGCTGATCCTGCTGTTCCTGGTATTCCGCAGGAAAATCATGGAAGGCGTATCCAGAGGAGGTACCAAGGGATGAAAACAACGCACACAAAGAAGATCGCCGCCCTGTTTTTTGTCCTGCTTGCCCTGTCGATGCTGACCGGCTGCCACGGCCGGGGAGGCCAAATGACCTTTTCCATCCCCGGTCAGTTTGATACCTCCAGGCAATATGAGATCACTTTTTGGGCAAAAAACGATACAAACAAAACCCAGACAGATATTTATAAGAAAGCAATTACGGATTTTCAGGCGCTGTACCCGAATATCACAGTGAATCTGCGGTTATATACGGATTATGGCAAGATTTACAACGATGTCATTACCAACATTGCCACAGATACCACGCCCAACGTATGCATCACCTATCCAGATCATATTGCCACCTATCTGACGGGTAACAGCACCGTGGTTCCCCTGGACGGGCTGATTGCGGATCCCAGGTATGGCCTGGGCGGAAGCGGGCTTCTCTTCGATTCTCCGGCACAGGAGGAAATTATCGATCCGTTTCTCCGGGAATGTTCCCTGAACGGGCAGACCTACGCCCTTCCCTTCATGCGTTCCACAGAGGCCTGCTATATCAATAAAACCTATGTGGAAAAGCTGGGGTACACCCTTCCGGATACGCTGACCTGGGATTTTATATGGGAGGTTTCCGAGGCTGCCATGGCCAAGGATGCCAACGGAAATTATCTCATTAACGGACAGTCCGTCATGATCCCCTTTATCTATAAATCGACGGATAACATGATGATTCAGTATCTGAAGCAGAATGATGCCGGCTACGCTTCTGCAAACGGGGAAATCCAGCTGTTTAACGACACCACCACCCGGTTCCTGTACACGGTTGCAGAGCATGCAAAAACAGGCGCCTTTTCCACCTTTAAAATATCCAGCTACCCGGCCAATTTTATGAATGCGGGCCAGTGTATTTTCGCGGTTGATTCCACTGCCGGAGCTACCTGGATGGGTACGGATGCGCCGCTCACCGATATCAGCGAGGAGGCTCTTGTGGATTTCGAAACCGAGGTGAGAATGATTCCCCAGTCTGATCCACAGCATCCGCAAATGATCTCCCAGGGTCCTTCCGTCTGTGTATTTAATAAAACGGATCCCCAGGAGGTGCTGGCTTCCTGGCTCTTTACCCAGTACCTTCTCACCAATGAGGTACAGATCGCCTATTCCCGTACAGAAGGATACGTCCCTGTGACAAGCAAGGCACAAAACTCCTCCGAATACCAGGATTACCTCTCCCGGTGCGGCGAGGACAATTCCCTTTATTATGATGTAAAAATCAAAGCCTCCCGTCTCCTGCTGGAGCATGTGGAGGATACGTTTGTCACCCCAGTATTCAATGGTTCCGCCTCCCTGCGCAGTGCCTCCGGCCAGCTTGTGGAGGAGGTCACAAAAGCGGTCCGGCGTAAGAAAGAAGTTAATGACGTTTTTATCGCTGATCTTTACGAGGACGTGACCTCCCTCTACCATCTGAACGAGAGCGGCCCCGCCTCCTCCGGCAAAGCGGATCTCGGCCCGCTGCCGCCAACAGCAGTCGCCCTGCTTTCCAGTCTTGCCGTCGCATGGATTTTCATACTTTTATATCTCATCCGCCAGGGCATGAAAAAAAAGAGGAATTCTTGACAGTTTGTGTTGATCCCTGGTATTTTCAGGTATATAATGACTGTGTTTGTTATGTAAATGCCCATCAGTAAAAAAGGAGAATGTTATGAAAAAAGCAATCGTTTTATCCCTGACCCTCTCTCTTGTGCTCGGAATGACCGGCTGCGCAAAGACTGAGAATGCCCCTGCGGCAGAAAGCACCGTTGAAGCAGTTACCGAAGCTTCCAGCGCTGTCCCGGAAGAAACCACAGCTGCTGCATCGGAAGAAGCATCCACAGAAACCACGGCAGCCGCCGGTACCGAAGGCGTGTTGTCCTATGCGGAGTACATGGCCGCAGAGCTGGATTCCGAAGTCGTTGTCGAAACCTATGTCCAGGCCAAGCAGTCATGGTGGGAAGACAAGGCTACCGTATATACCCAGGATCCGGACGGCGCCTATTTCGTGTACAATATGGCCTGCTCAGAGGAAGACTATGAAAAGCTGGTTCCCGGAACCAAAATCAGGGTAACCGGATATAAAGCGGAGTGGTCCGGTGAAGTGGAAATTATGGATGCCACCTTTGAAATCGTGGAAGGAGACACCTATCTTGCTCCCGTCAAAGACGTTACCGCAATGCTGGGAACCGATGAGCTGATCGACTATCAGAACCAATATGTTGCATTCAAAGGCATGACCGTGGAAGCCGCCGGCCAGGATGAGGCCGGAAACGATGTTGCTTACCTGTACAACTGGGACGGCTCCGGCACGGACGGCGACGACCTGTACTTCAACGTTTCCCTGAACGGCGAGACCTATTCCTTCGTTGTAGAATCCTACCTGTGCGACAATACCACCGATGTATATGCGGCAGTCAAGAATCTGCAAATCGGCGATGTTATCGACATGGAAGGTTATCTGTACTGGTATGAAGGTGTCAATCCCCACATCATCTCCGTAACCGCAGCGAAATAAAAAATTCACAAAACAGCCGCAGGGTCATTTGTTTTCATGACCCTGCGGCATTTTTATTCCCGCAGGCGGATCCTATAATTTCAAATCTTAAAAAAAGGACCTCCTTCAAAATCCGCCCATCTGGAAGCAGGGATTGCAGGACTCGTAATAATACATTCCGGATCAGGCGCCAGAATATGCCTGGTAACCTCAAATATCCCTCGCGCGTCACACAAGATACATTCCGCATTGCCAAAACGAACCTGTCTGGCTGCCCCCGTATCATAAAAGGCCTGCGTCAGCTTTACAAAATCTTCCGAGATGTAAGGCTGCACGGCATTATAGTGCCTTCTCATATATATTTTCTTCCGGCTTCCGTCAGGCATTTTCGTATAGAATTCCACCGGTTTATCCGTCAGACGGTTGGGAATATTCAGCACCTCTTCCACACTGTGGATATACGTATTACGGGCATGCGTCACCCCCACCAAAAGGATTCTGCCATTTATGTCTTTCAGCCGGTCGTAGCATCCGCCGGGAGTACACGGCGTATTGCACGCTTCTTCCCCGGCTATATATTCTGCCGCTCCGGCACCATAAGCAGCCATACTGTGGGTGGGATGAAGGGATCGGCATACACCCGGCCTCTTACGGAAAAGATTGGGCAGTATTCCCACACAGGCATCTTCCTGCACAGGATCGAATTCACGGTATTCCTCTCCCATCTGAGCCCAGGTATGGGTAGGAAGCAGAAGAAGTCCCACGGAAAAATATTCCATCAGGGCATCCAGTACGGTATCCGCGCCTCCCTCCACCTCTCCCATCGATTTCATGGAAGAATGTACAAGAACGGTATCTGTTGGATACAAGTCCATTTCTTTTAATTGGTTCTGCAGTTCTAAACGGGTGTAATTCATCTTTCTGATTTCCTTGTATAATAATAAAGTAGGAGTAATTATAGTCCCTCCCCAGGGACTGGCTTCTGCCCTCTATCTGTATACCGGCAAAAGCTCCACCCCCTGAACGGGGATTTTAAAAGAACGGGCGGAAGGGAAAATACGGTAATACCCATTATCCACCTTCACGATTGTTTCCGTTCCGTTTTTTATCTCTTCACAGGTATGCCCGTTTTTCTCCAGAAAAGCAATTGCCGCACTTCTTCTGTCACTGACACTGGTTCCCACTATCACCATATCAATAAAAATCGCCTGCCTCCTGTCCAGAAACGGGAACATAAGGTTAATACCCTCCAGATAGGGATTCCGGAAAAGCTTATGCTTTCCATTTACGAATTGCATGCCCAGCAGCCACACCGCGCTATGGAATTCCTGCTCTAAAATGACTTTATATAAGGGGTTTCCGGCAGCCGCCGCCGACAGCTTATTTTGGACTATTTCCTGCTCTTCCACGGTGAAAATATCATGCAGACAGCCGCTCTCCCTGAACAACCAGAACAATACCACTGTTTTTTCAGACACTTCCTCCTGTTCCTCAATAACTGCCCGCACGCCTTCCACAATACTCTGATAAACAGCAGGCTCACTCTTATACTCCCGCATGGTTACATTCGCCGTATAATAATTCATATCACAGCCCAGCAGGTTAGGTATTTCCTGCAATATCCCTTCTGCCTTCAGAATATCCGCCATATCCGTTTCCACTTCCCTGCGTGTTTTACGGCTCATCTTTTTAACGATATTCAGTTGTTCCCGAAGTTTCCGTTCCCATTCCGCAGCGTCCGGTTTATCCTCCTCATTCAAAAGCCTCTGCACGGCTCTGGCGGCGGCAATTCCTGCAATCGCCGCGTTTTTGGCCGCAGAGTCATGCCGGCTGTCCTGCGCGTTCAATGCCACTATCGCAAATTGCTCCTCAATGGAATACTCTTTCATGGCTAACCTCTTTTCTCTGATAAAAATACAGCCAGAAGTCTAACGCTCCCCTTTACGCTACGTCTAAAGCATAGCACGTATCTAAACAGATAACAACCTGTCTTCTCATAAATCCAGCTTACTCAGAAAACCATAGATATCCAGAATCCCGTAGCCCCAATTGGGATTCGGAAAGGCATAGCCCGAATTACTTCTGTCCGCGCCGCGTATAATGAGCTTGTTTATGTCGCTGCCTGTGATTGTCGGATAGTTTCCTCTCACCACCGCCCATTCCAGCATCATAGCTATCACACCGGACGCAAAGGCGGACGCAGCACCGGTACCTGTCAGATTCCCATACATCCCGTTTGGCAGCGCACATGCCATTTGATAACCCGGTGCTGCCACATCGGGAGTCACCCTCCAGTCCCTTGTATATCCCCAGCCGGATTGTGCCAGAATACTGTTTGTCTGTGGGTTATACGCCGTCACCGTCAATAAACCGTCCGAAGTTCCGGGCATGGTAACCGTAGTATAAGGAGACGGCATCAAGAAATACGTTTCATCAGACAGAAGCTCCCCTGCCGGAAGCCAGGAATGAAAGGTATAAGGCTCTTCCTCCAGGTTTTCCAGATCAAAAGTCCAAATCCCCTCATGCGGGTTTTTAAACCGGATTAAGATAAGCTGTTCTCCATTTTCTTTTTCTAAAGTGATGTTATTCACCCATATCCTGCTTCCTTCAAAAACAAAACCGAAGGAATAGCAGCTTTCCAGCTGCGGATAAATAACCCTCGTATATTCCCCTGTGGGACACATAATCCGGATAGAAAGCCGTGCAGGAAGAGCCGTCCATATTTCCATGGCAAACAGGCCCTCCTGCTCTCCCACCTTCAATTCAAAGCTGTGGTGGTAAGGCGGCTCATCCACCGCGCCGAAATAATGCCGCCGGTTATTCCCTTCATTCCCTGCGGCAACAGCAATATCTATCCGGGGCTTCAGAACTACTCTGTCCATATAATCATTTAAGGTACTGTAACCGTCATGGCTGCCCTGGCTGCTTCCAAAGGCAAGACAAATAACCATCGGCCGATTAAGCTGTCTGGATACCCCTTCCAGATATTTCACCGCCAGTATAATATCTGTTTCCTGATAACATTCTATATTTCCCGGTATAAAAGATATTTTCAGAAGATTTTTCTTCGGCTCCTTTAATTTTACAACTGCCAGTTCAGCCTGGGTGACAATTCCTCTGAACCCATTCTCCTCCCGCAGGCTTCCCGCAATAATGCTGGCAACAGCAGTCCCATGTCCATTGTTGTCTGTACTCGGTACGACTTCCAGAGGATTTTCATCCATAAGAGCCTGTTCGATCCTCTCTTTGCCGTATTCCGTACCATAGGAAAAACCGGCAGGCGGCGGTCCGTCCTGTACCGACTGATCCCAGATACGGACAATGCGGGAACATCCATTCTTATCCATAAAAGCCGGATGACGATAATCGATTCCCGTATCAATTATACCTATCAGGACATCTTGTCCGTAAAGAGCCAGATGCGGATTATTCTGGACACTGATAAAACCGGTATCCTCCGTTCCGTATTGCGACATAGGCGTATAAAGGCCGGGAATACTATGATACGGATAAAGCTCTCCGAGATCGCACGGAGAAGGTTCCCCGCTTAAAATATGAAGGATTGAATATCTGTCATTTAATCCCGTTATATTATCCTCTATCAAATAATTTTTCAGCAACGTATTATCTATAATTAAATCAAGATAATTTTCATCCACAATTTTATTCACACACAGAGTCCTCCCGTAAAACTTTTTACAATATATTAGTTTTCCTGATAAATAAGACCTGCTGAAAAAAATATACGTTTACCTGATATCCGCCCCCTTTTTCCACTTCATACCATTTTCCGGGCCAAGCATGAATTTATGGCATTAAAAAACAGAACAGTCGGATTTACGGATACAGATAACTGATAAAAATAATTGGTTAATCGTAGTTTATGACGATCTTTTTTGTCGAATTACGTCTAATTTGCTCCTTTTCCGCAATTTTCCTCCAAAATTTAGTAAACTTAATACACTCACAATAAGGAGGACAAAATAATGGATGAAATCCATAAGCTTCTATGGCGTATAGGTCTGCGGCCCAATTATGTCGGTTATCACTATCTGGCTTATGCCATCAAATTGGTCACGGAGGATGAGACCTATCTGTTTAACGTCACCAAAAGATTGTATCCGGAGATTGCCAGCCACTCCGGTACAAAAGTAAAAAATGTGGAACGCGCTATCCGTTCACTCATTACAAATTATTGGGATCAATTCGGTGGTTCCTATTTATCCCACCTGTTTGGGTGTCCTATCGTAACAAAACCATATACCCGCGAATTTATAGCAATACTCGCAAATATACTAAAATTAAATACCTATGTATGATAGGAAAACAGCAGGCCGGAGTTTTGACAGACTCCGGCCTGCTGTTTTCAGCCCCCTTTTCCTTCCAGTCATAACCTCCGCCTGCTGTTCATATATAATACTAACAAATGAACTGTGTAACGTATAATGATAACACGGAGGGTCAAATAATGAACAGCCCCAATAATAAGGAATACAAAGCAACACTTACTATCCCCTACCCGCCTGTCTGCGCGGAAAGCTGCTGCAAGGATTACGCATGGGCCATGCTGAGTAATATAGGAAGCGACAATTCCGAAATGTCTGCGGTCAGCCTGTATTTTTATAACAGTGTGATACTGAAACCGGATTATGCTGATTTCGCAGCATGCTTCCACAGTATAAGTATCGTAGAAATGCATCATTTAGATATCTTTGCTACTCTCGCCTGCCAAATGGGGCTTGATCCAAGACTGTGGAGTATGGAAAACCACGATTTATGCTATTGGACACCTTCTTATAATCACTATCCCCAGATGCTCTGCGAGCTCCTTGAAAATTCGATTCAAGGGGAACTTGCCGCCATACAGAAATACACCAGACAGGCGGAAACAATCCGGGATACCAATATCAAGGATAACCTGAACCGTATCATTCTTGATGAACAGCATCATATTGAACTCTTTCAATCCATGCTGCGGGAAATCAGAAACGGTTAACCGATTTTTCCCGTTTCTTGCTCTTCCGGAAACAGCAGCAGACAAAACATCCAACGGCAGGCAAACCAGGTTTGCCTGCCGTTGTTTCCCCTTCCTATTACCGGATTAATCCAATGTCACATCTACCTGATATATATTGTCTACCAGAAGATACGTACAATCGTATTTTCTACATAACTGCAGATTTTTCCCATTCTCTTCCTTCAGCATTTCAGGAGTTATCCACGAATCCTCCTCCCGTGCCTCGATAGCATTTGCATATTTCTTAATATCCTGAAAATGGGTATCAATATAGCTGTCAGTCATTATAATACAATAATAGCGAATGCTTTTCAGATATTCCTCCGTAAAGCTGTCTCTCCAGGTAAAGGGGATATAACATCCTTCGACGATCAGATTCTGATTATTTTCAACAGCCGTTTTTATTATCTCTCTCAGGACAGGCCAAAGATAATCCGTCAGAAGTTCATCCTTGCTTTCCGGCGTCAGGCCAGTCTGTCCGCTGCGTATCAGTCCCATTTTCAGATGATCGACTGATAAATACGGATACTTATATTTTTCCAGCAGTTTCTGGGCCAAAAGTGTTTTTCCTGTATGAGAACATCCTGCAATAAGCACTATCATAAAAGGTACCTCCTTCTGAAGTAAATGTTATCTTCCGGATATCGATTCCATCCTATTACAAATGACCGACAGCCCTTTCCTATATATTCCGGACACCTGCTATGGAAATCAGGAAGAGAGCGGATATTTCTCCCCAAAGTTTCCGTTCCTTACCGCTAATCCCCGATACACATAGCTTTCATAGCGGTCTTCTTTCTCCGGAAAAGGGCGTGTATCAATTTTATCATACTTCTCATGTATCCTTTTCTGAATATTGGAAAAGAATACAGGCAAACCTATGCTGGAATAAAAATAGGCCGTGTTCTGTACCTGAAAATGGACATGAGGTTCCGTCGTATTCCCGGAGTTGCCGCACCTGCCAATTACCTCCCCCTTTTTTACCATCTGTCCTTTTTTTACCAGCACACTGTCCGGCATAAAATGGCAGACAACACTGTATTCCTTTGACGAATGCTTTATTGTGATCCGGTTGCCGCCAATATCAGGTGTATCCGGATCGGGCTGTCCATTCCCCATTATGCGGCAATCGGGAAACCCGTTTTTTACTGAAACTACTATGCCGTCTGCGGGGGCAAGTATCTCCTTTCCATAACAATAATAGCTGTGTAAATCCATTTTATCACCATGACAGCTCTCCCCATCTTCATCCACAATAATGAAATCATAAGCGTAACGCTGGGGGAGAACTTCCCATGAGTGTGACGTTTTTTGGGTAACACCGCCATTTGCAATATACCATTCGCCATCAAATGGCAATGCATACTCTATCTGTGGAGAATAGGAGTTTATACTATCGATGTTTTTATTCCTGTATTTTATTGCTGCATAACACAGGCCCGCTATCTGTAACAAGGCCTGCCCCAGTAAGTGTAACTTCATATGGAATTCCTCCTTAATCGGATTGATGTCTTCAATTGATATGTAACTGAACGACTATCGATCTCCGCTCCCGCATCTGAACCTTAACAGTTCAAGTATTATTGAAATCATATTATATACTCCTTCCGTTGATTCACCAAAACTTATGGATAAAAAGATATACTTGCAAAATAAAAATAGTCTGATTTCCATATATAAAAACTGCCTCAATCAGGAAAGATTACGGCAGTTATGACACAACGTTAATAATCTGATTCTACTATTTATAAAATATAATTAGTTGCATCTGCATTTATACGATCTTACCCGGATAGTATATCACAAAATCTATAGAAATTCACTATTATTACGACTCATATAATGGTGACTCTTATATTTACAGCAGCAAAAACCGCACAAACCATGAAAGATTAGTGCGGTTTTAAAATAACCTCTTAATATTACGATTTCTTTAGAACTTCCCTGCTTATGCGCTCTCCGTGATGGAAACGGTGAAGGGCGTTTTTTCAAGGGGTTGAGGGGTGTTTGTGCGCTATCGGTGTGCTACTCTGCACTATTGATTGCTCCTAAATACCTTTCTTAATATGAAAAATACTTGTCTTAACACTTTCAACTTTATGCAAACATTAATTTACCTTTAGCTTTTGGTATTTCACGACCAATCTCTTTGGCGGTTTCAATCCACTCCGAAATAACTATCTCAACATTTTTTAAAGCTTCCTCTGCTGTTTTTCCGTCTGCCATACAGCCAGAAAGTTCAGGAACTTCTACAATAAATTTATCATCTATATCAGACCAATATATAATTCTTTCATATTTATGCATACTACTTCACCTCCATCTGATACTTTAATATTATGTTCCTTATTTGCTTTACTTGATATGGTTTTGCCTTATTTCCATCTGGTTGTATGTTAATAATCTCATCGACGCCCTCTTTCCAATATATAAAGTGATCTCCTTTCACTCTACACTGAAAACCCATTATATCAAGTATTTTCTGCAAATCAGCAAATTTTATGTTTTTATCCTGCACTCCGCTCATAATTGACTGAATAAGTTTTTCTAATGCTGCCAAATTGTTCCCCTCACTGCCATGTCGCCTATATATTATTGTATCATAAACATGCATCCATTTGCTATACTTATATTAGTAAATTTCATAAATCACGTTCTAAGCGCTAAAAAACTGCACCAACCACGAAAAGTTAGTGCAGCCTTTAGAAACCCTTATTCTATGCGTGTTTCCTTAAAATTTACCTGCTTTAGCGCTCTCCTCGATGCTAACCGCAACAGCCACGGTCATGCCGACCATCGGGTTATTGCCCGCGCCAATCAGCCCCATCATTTCCACATGAGCCGGAACGGAAGAAGAGCCAGCGAACTGTGCGTCGGAATGCATACGGCCCATCGTATCCGTCATACCATAGGAAGCAGGGCCTGCCGCCATGTTATCGGGATGAAGTGTACGGCCTGTACCACCGCCGGAAGCTACGGAGAAGTATTTCTTACCCTGCTCCAGGCATTCTTTCTTATAGGTTCCTGCAACGGGATGCTGGAATCTGGTGGGATTGGTGGAGTTACCTGTAATGGAAACATCTACACCTTCTTTGTGCATGATAGCAACGCCTTCACAAACATCGTTTGCGCCATAGCAGTTAACCTTTGCACGAAGTCCTTCGGAATAAGCTTTACGATATACTTCCTTAACGGTATTTGTATAAGGATCATATTCAGTCTCTACAAAGGTAAATCCATTGATTCTGGAGATAACCTGAGCAGCATCTTTACCAAGACCATTCAGGATAACCCTTAAGGGTTTCTGACGTACCTTGTTTGCTTTTTCTGCTATACCGATAGCACCTTCCGCTGCTGCAAAGGATTCATGTCCTGCCAGGAAGCAGAAGCATTCAGTTTCTTCTTCCAGAAGCATCTTTCCAAGATTACCATGTCCGAGACCTACCTTACGGGTATCCGCAACGGAACCGGGGATACAGAAAGCCTGAAGGCCTTCACCGATTGCTGCTGCTGCATCAGCCGCTCTTTTACAGCCTTTCTTAATTGCGATCGCAGCGCCTACGATGTAAGCCCAGCAAGCATTCTCAAAACAGATAGGCTGGATTTTCTTAACCTGGTCGTATACATCGAGTCCAGCATCTTTTGTGATTTTTTCAGCTTCTTCAAGGGAAGCGATGCCGTAGCTGTTCAATACGGCATTGATTTTATCAATACGTCTTTCATATGATTCAAATAAAGCCATTTCCGCTACCTCCTCTTATTCCTTTCTCGGATCGATGATCTTAACAGCATCAGCAACACGGCCGTACTGACCTTTTGCTTTCTCATAAGCTGTGTTGGGATCGTCGCCCTTCTTGATAAAGTCTGTCATCTTTCCAAGGCTTACGAACTGGTAGCCGATAATCTGATCTTCTTCGTCAAGGGCGATACCGGTCACATAGCCTTCGGCCATTTCCAGATAACGGGGCCCCTTCTTCAGAGTACCATACATGGTACCAACCTGGCTTCTTAAGCCTTTACCAAGGTCTTCCAGGCCTGCGCCTACAGGAAGTCCGTCTTCGGAGAACGCGCTCTGTGTTCTGCCGTAAGCGATCTGTAAGAACAGCTCTCTCATAGCGGTATTGATAGCATCACATACAAGGTCTGTATTTAAAGCTTCCAGAACCGTTCTTCCCGGAAGGATCTCTGCTGCCATAGCTGCGGAGTGAGTCATACCGGAGCATCCGATTGTCTCAATCAAAGCTTCCTGGATAATACCCTCTTTAACGTTCAGAGTAAGCTTGCAGGCTCCCTGCTGAGGTGCACACCAGCCAATACCGTGTGTAAGGCCGGAAATGTCTTTAACTTCTTTGGATTTTACCCATTTTGCTTCTTCAGGGATCGGAGCACAGCCGTGAGCAACGCCTTGTGCTACTGGACACATTTCTTCAACTTCTTTTGAATAGATCATGTGAAAACTCCTTTCGATATGTAGATTGTATTAGCAAACAGTGGTACCTGATAAAAGGTACCTTATTGAAAACAAAATACTCAGACGGCAAAAAGGCCGCAAAAGTACCTGTCCCTAATCGCTCGTATTATTTTCTCATATTTCAGGTCAAAAATCTAGCCTTTTTGAAAAAAATTGTCAAAGATTTGTCGAGGATACGGAAAGAGACAAAACGGCGGCCCGCCCGGCCGCCGCTCCTGCTTTTCTTCTTGAATATCAATAATACCTGGTTCAGCATCATGCGCTCTTAAACGACCGCCATATCATCCCTTGGCTTTAGTTCAGCATCATGCGCTCTTAAACGACCGCTATATCATCCCTTGGCTTTAGTTCAGCATCATGCGGTCGTTAGCAAATTCTCCTCCGCTGGCTTGTTCGAACTTTTTAAGGAGATCGGATACATGAAGCTTCTTCTTTTCTTCCCCTGCCACATCATAAATAACCCTTCCTTCATGCATCATTATCAGGCGGTTCCCATGGGCAATGGCATCCTTCATATTGTGTGTAATCATCAAAGTGGTGAGCTGATCCCTCTCCACTATTTTTTCCGTGATTTCCAGCACCTTGGCGGCTGTCTTGGGATCCAGCGCGGCCGTATGCTCATCCAGAAGAAGGAGGCGGGGTTTTTTCAGGGTTGCCATAAGCAGGGTAAGCGCCTGGCGCTGTCCGCCGGAAAGAAGGCCGACTTTGCTGGTCATGCGGAATTCCAGGCCCAGTTCCAGAATTTTAAGCTGTTCCTGGTATTGGGCGCGTTCCTTTTGGGATATTCCGGAACGCAGGGTACGCAAGCTCCCTCTCCTGGATGCCAGTGCCAGATTTTCTTCTATCTGCATGTTTGCGGCAGTTCCCGTCATAGGGTCCTGGAATACACGGCCCAGATATTTGGCACGTCTATACTCCGGCAGCTTGGTTACATTGATGCCGTCTATGGTAATGCTGCCTTCATCGACGGCAAAAACACCAGCCACTGCATTGAGCATGGTGGATTTACCGGCGCCGTTTCCGCCGATAACGGTAACGAAATCCCCTTCTTCCAGTTCAAGGGATAAACCGTTCAGGGCTGTTTTCTCGTTGATGGTACCTGCATTAAATGTTTTGGTAATCCCGGATAAACTAAGCATGAGGCGCACCTCCTTTTTTGGCCGGCTTTTTAAAATATTGTCCCTTCAGATAAGGTATCGCAAGGAACAGGGCCACTACCAGGGCGGAGAACAGCTTCAGGTCATTGGAATTCAGGCCCAGCCACAGTACCACCTGAAGGACGATATAATAGATAATCGCTCCCAGCGCTGCTGAAAACAATTTGAAAGCAAAATTACCGCGCACACGGCTGAAGATAACTTCACCGATGATTACAGCCGCCAGACCGATAACAATGGCTCCGCGTCCCATGTTCACATCCGCAAAGCCCTGGTATTGGGCATACAGCGCGCTGGCGAAAGCCACGATTCCATTGGAAAGCATGAGGCCCAGGATTTTACAGAAGTTCGTATTGATTCCCTGGGCTCTGGACATGTTGGGATTGGATCCGGTTGCACGGATGGAACAGCCGAGCTCCGTACCGAAAAACCAGTACAGCAGGGCAATCAATATAATCAGAATAACAATGCATATCAAAATAGTGTTCTGATAAAAAGGTACGTCTTTAATATAGCGCAGGGAAACAAGTAAATCGTATTTATCTACTCCCACAGCCTGGTTGGAGCTGTTTCCCAGAATTCTCAGGTTAACTGAATAAAGGCCCAGCTGCGTCAGTATTCCGGCAAGAATGGCAGGTATTCCCATAGTCGTATGGAAAATACCGGTGACAAGTCCCGCCAGGGCACCGGCCAGCACCGCAAACAAAAGGGAAATCCCGATAGAATGGCCTGCACGTATCATCATAATACATACGGCCCCTCCTGTAGCCATGGTACCGTCTACAGTCAAATCTGCCAGATCCAGAATCTTATAGGTAATATAGACCCCTATTGCCATAATTCCCCAGATAAGGCCCTGGGCGCAGGCGCCTGGCAGCGCGTTAAAGAGTGACATAATGTTCACGTCATTTTCCTCCCCGTATCTTCATATATTTTAGGCTTCACAGGTATTTATTATAAAGGAAATCATTCTGAAAAGATATCTCTTTTTTTGTTAAAAATGCGGCGGACGACAAAAAGCGGCAAAAAAGCAGGGCTTTTTAACCGCTTTTGTGGGGTGCCCGACAGGCACACATCCGCATTTCACGTTATGTAGGAGCTACTGGTTATTCTGCCTTGATGGCCACATAGTCGTCAGGCACCGTAATATTCAGTTCCTTGCAGATAGCTTCGTTGTATTCCTTGGTTACATTGGGAGCAGATTCAATCGGCATTGTTGTAATGTCTGCGCCGTTAACCAGGATATCCACTGCCATTTCACCGGCCTTGTATCCGATATCATAATAGCTGATGGACAGGGTTGCAACACCACAGCCTTTGCAGATACCTTCCTCGCCTGCGATGATGGGAACGCCTGCAGGGAGACATACGTTATTGATCACTTCCGTATTGGAAGCCGAGGTATTGTCGGTGGGAACGTAGATAACATCGCATTCTCCGGCAGCATTGGTCGTTACAGAAGCGATATCATTGGAATCTGCAAAAGTATAGGTCTTGCAGGTGTATCCATATTCCTCCAGGAAGCCCTGGATCGTATCTGCCTGGTATACAGAGTTCGCTTCTGCAGAGCAATACAACAGACCTACTGTTTTCGCATCCGGGAACAACTCGTTGAGCATGGCGGCCTGTTCCTTCAGGGGAGCCAGATCCGATGTCCCGGAAATATTCTTGCCTGTAACACCGTTCCAGCTGTCGATTTCCAGAGCGGTTGCATAATCGGTAATGGAGGTTCCCAGAATAGGGATCGTGCCGGTTCCTGCTGCAGCGGCCTGCAGGGATGCCGTGGCATTTGCCAGAATCAGATCCACATCTGCGGATACAAACTGGTTAATGATTGTTGCACAGGTTGCGGAATCACCGGATGCATTCTGTTCATCAAATTTTACCTTATCTTCTCCCAGCTTCTCAATCATTGCTTCTTTGAAGCCCAGGGTTGCGGCATCCAGGGCATCATGCTGTAATAGCTGGCAGATTCCAATCTGGTATACCTTATCCGCATCTGCCTGGGCACCTGCGGCTTCTCCCGTTTCCGCCGCCGTGCTCTCTGCCGCTTCCGGCTGGACGGATTCCTGTGCGGCGGGTTCCGACGCTGCAGAAGTGTTGGATGCGCTGTCCTGTGTATTGCTTCCACAGCCTGCCAGCATAACTGCCGTCATAGTAAAGGCGGTTGCGATTGCCAATAACCTTTTCATAACATTTTCCTCTTTTCTTTGCAGTTTGACGCTTTAGCGCGTGCAAGCATTAACGCGTCTAACAGTAACTATACACGAAAAATATATATTCGTCAATACAATTTTCCATATTCGCTCGTTCCGTATAATAACGCGGCCTGCCGCCGGAAAAGCAGCGGATGCCGCGTTCCGTGTGTCGTCCGTTGTATGAAAAAAGAACCGGCAGATAACGTTCCGCCGGTTCCTGTCATTTCCTCTGCCTGTCAGTCGGTTTTTCCTTCGTCATGGCACTTTTCGGATATTTCTGTTTTTGTTTTATAAATACTGTCGGCAGGCACGAAACCTCTTACCATGGAGGTAGGATAAATATTGGTCCCCCTGCCTATCACAGTACCCGGATTCAGGACGGAATTGCATCCCACTTCTACATGATCTCCCAGCATGGCGCCGAATTTTTTCAGGCCTGTATGGCATTCTTCTCCATTGCACCTTACGACAACAAGGGTTTTATCACTTTTTACATTGGATGTGATGGAACCGGCTCCCATATGGGATTTGTATCCCAGAATACTGTCTCCCACATAATTATAATGAGGAACCTGTACCTTGTTAAATAGAATTACATTTTTAAGCTCCGTGGAGTTACCTACGACTGCGCCCTTTCCCACAATGGCACTTCCTCTGATAAAAGCGCAGTGGCGGATTTCCGCTTCCTCATCCACAATAGCCGGGCCGTTGATATTCGCGCTCGGCGCTACTTTAGCCGTTTTGGCAATCCAGACATCCTCTCCGATTTTATCAAATTTATCGGCAGGAAGCGTTTTGCCCAGTTCCAGGATAAAGGCTTTGATTTCAGGCAGGACCTCCCATGGGTAGGTGCGGCCTTCCAATACAGGTGCTGCAATCGTTTCCTTCAAGTCATACAGATTACTGATTTTACATTGTTCCATGTCTGCTCCTATCTGTGTAATACCACACGTAACTTCCCGGTTTTCAAGCTTCCTTTTTCGGTTCGCTCTGACAGGCCGCGGCCCTGGCAGGCTGTTTCACATAGTATTTCGCATTTTCATCAAACTGCCGGTACAGAATCTGCTGGTTGTTCAGCTGTTTTACAATATTTGTTCTTCTCCCCACAAAATCAGTGAGCTTTTTCATATATTCCGCTTCTGTTATCGTCCCCTCCGCCACCATTGTAAGGCCCTTTTCCCAGCTTGCCGTAAGCGCCGGATTCAGCAAGGGCTTTATGGAATCGGATACAACATCATATATCATCTCCCCCATCTGTGTGGGAGTGATAATCTGTGTTTTCTTATTTAATGCCAGATACTGGATAGATACCAGTTTTTTCAGGATTTCGGCCCTTGTGGCACTGGTCCCGATGCCGCTCCCCTTTATCTGGGCGCGAAGTTCTTCATCTTCGATAAACTGTCCTGCGTTTTCCATGGTAAGGATAATGGTTCCTGAATTGTAGCGCTTCGGCGGGGACGTTTCCCCTTCCTTGATTTCCAGCCCTTCACAGGAAAGCTTCTCCCCTTTTTTCAGGCCCTGCAGCACCTTCAGGAAATCCGCGTCACACCGGATATCTTCTTCCTGGCTGTCATTTTCCTGCCCTTCTTTTTTCCCTTCCTCAGTTTTGGGTGCTTCCTCTTTTTTTCTGGCGAAAGAAAACTGGCTTACCTGCAGATAACCTTCATCGGTCAGTACTTTGAAGCTGGAGAAAAAACGTTCTCCCTTCATGATACTTACCAGGGATATTTTCTGGTAAACGGCAGGCGGATAAAAAATACTTAAGAATCTTCTCACAATGATTTCGTATACCTTTGCCGCTGTCCCGGAAACAGACGAAAGAGCCCCCAGGCCCTGTCCGGTGGGTATAATAGCATAATGATCCGTTATCTGCTTATCGTTGACATATCTGGTTTTTGCTATCCCCTGCCAGCTTTTCTGCTCCAGAATCCGGGCTGCAAAAACACCAGCCGTCTGAAATCCGCGCAGCCCGCCGATATTTTTGTGTATTTCCTTTGCCACGGCCGTTGAAAGCACACGGGCATCCGTTCTGGGATAGGTGGTCAGCTTCTTTTCGTAAAGCTCCTGCACGATACGCAGCGTTTCATCCGGGCTTATTTTGAAATACTTGGAACAGTCATTCTGCAGCTCCGCAAGATTATACAAGAGCGGCGGATTTTTCTGTTCTTTCTTTTTTTCTATTTTCTCAATTACAGGCGCTTCTTTTGGTTCTTCCTCCAAAAAAGAAAGCAGCTTCTGCGCATCCTCTTTTTGTTTGAAGCCATTTTCCTTATATAAAGCCGGAGACTGGAACCAGGCGGAACCCTCCGCCGCCCTCCATTCCCCTTCAAAACTGCGCCCTCCGTTTGTCTGTCCGTCCGCGGAAGCGATGGCAAAGCGGCCTGTAACGCGGTAAAAAGGTGTCTTGACAAACTGCCTGATTTCCCGTTCCCGGTTCACGATCATTCCAAGGACACAGGTCATTACCCGTCCAACGGATATGACTGCTTTTTCCGCTTTCAGATAATTTTTCACTGGTGTACCGTATTTCAGCGTCAGGACACGTGAAAAATTGATGCCCATAAGATAATCTTCCTTCGCCCGTAAGTAGGCGGCGTTACATAGATTATCATAGGCGGATAATTCCTTCGCCTCCCGGATGCCCCGCAGTATCTCTTCTTCCGTCTGAGAGTCGATCCAGACACGCCGCCGTTCTTTTCCTAGGATTCCGGAGGTTCCATGCGTTCCGGAGGTTCCATGTTCTCCGGCAGTTTCCTTCTTACCGGCACCTTTTCCCTGAAGCTCCGCCTGCATCTCCACCAGGCGGTAAATGTATTCGCCCTCCCGTCCGGAGTCGGTGCATACATATATTCTTGTCACATCCTCCCGGTTGAGCAGGCCGCTTACTATGTCAAACTGCTTCTGTACCCCGGGTATTACCTCGTATTTATATTCCTCCGGAATAAAAGGCAGTGTTTTCAACGTCCACCTTTTCAGTTCCGGATCATAAGCATCCGGATAGCTCATGGTCACCAAATGCCCTACGCACCAGGTAACGATAGCCTGTTCCGATTCCATATAGCCGTCCCGGTTGCTCATATTGTATTTTAACGCTTTTGCAAATTCGCGGGCAACACTCGGTTTCTCCGCAATAAATAAATCCTTGCCCAAATTATACCTCTTTTACCAGGACTTATTTTTTAGTAATATAGCCCTGCGCTTTCAGCAGTTCCGCACACAAAACGGCGCCGCCTGCTGCTCCGCGGACCGTGTTATGGGAAAGTCCGATAAACTTCCAGTCATAAACCGTGTCTTCTCTCAGACGG
The DNA here is from genome assembly GCA_022845955.1 of Lachnospiraceae bacterium. GTDB lineage: Bacteria > Bacillota > Clostridia > Lachnospirales > Lachnospiraceae > Eisenbergiella. The sequence goes on along the minus strand of AP025576.1, from coordinate 3,170,247 downwards.
CCTACGGAAATTCCCATACCTTTTTCATAATCCACATCCATACTCACCTGCGGACGGTTATCTTCTTCCAGATACTGGATAAACTGCTTCGGGGCGCTGGGAAGCTCCAGCTCCTGAGGCACACCCTTAAAGTTCACCAGCTTTTCAATCAGCTGCTCTTTGGTCGGTTTTTTGTTGAACTTCACAAAGACAGCGGCCGTATGTCCGTTGAGAACCGGAACACGTACACACTGACAGGTAATAACAGGAGATACCGCGGGAACGATCACGCCGTTTTCCAGTTTACCCCAGATACGCAGCGGCTCCTTCTCGCTTTTCTCTTCTTCACCGCCGATGTAAGGAATGATATTTCCCACCATTTCCGGCCAGTCCTTAAAGGTCTTGCCCGCTCCGGAGATCGCCTGGTATGTCGTCGCAACCACCTCCGTCGGCTCAAACTCCTTCCATGCGGTAAGTACGGGGGCATAGCTCTGGATTGAACAGTTAGGCTTTACTGCCACAAATCCCCTTGTGGTACCGAGGCGCTTTTTCTGGAATTCAATAACCTGCATGTGCTCCGGATTGATTTCCGGTACCACCATAGGGACATCCGGCGTCCAGCGGTGTGCACTGTTATTGGAAACCACAGGCGTTTCCGTTTTGGCATACTCTTCTTCAATCTTCTTGATTTCTTCTTTGGTCATATCCACAGCACTGAAAACAAAGTCCACCTTGGCGGCAACCTTTTCCACTTCGTTGACATTCATAACCGTTATTTTTTTCACTGCTTCCGGCATGGGGGAAGTCATCTTCCATCTGCCGCCCACCGCTTCTTCATAGCTTTTACCGGCTGATCGGGGACTTGCCGCAATCGTGGTCACTTCAAACCAGGGATGGTTTTCCAGCAGGGATATAAAACGCTGCCCTACCATACCGGTTCCGCCTAAGATACCAACCTTCAGTTTTTCACTCATTTTTTCTCTCCTCATCTTTCTTAAAATTATATTCTACGCAAACTTCGCAGGTGCCAAATGGCCCTCTGCGAAGTTTGCGTATTCTAAATAAAGATAATTACAGAACCTGTTTCTCCAGCGGCTGTTTGAGAATGCCGGGCTGAAGCTCCCACTCTTCCTTCAGATATTCCTTATTTATTGCAATGACTTCCTTCATGGCTTCCATCCCCGGCGCTCCGAGAGTCAGTCTTTTTTCCACGCAGGTTTTCAGGGAAACCGCCTCATAAATATCCTCTTCAAAACAAGGGCTGATCGTTTTAAGCTCTTCCAGGCTTAGCGCATCAATACCCGTATTCTTTTCTATGCAGTACAGCACCAGACGGCCGATAATACCATGGGCATCCCGGAACGGGACTCCCTTTCCCACCAGATAATCCGCTGCATCCGTAGCATTGGTAAAACCATTTACAGCGCTTTTTTCCATATAGGTTTTATGAAAACGCATGGTCCGCACCATTCCGGTAAAAAGAACCAGACAGCTTTTTACCGTATCAATGGCATCAAAGGTCATTTCCTTGTCTTCCTGCATATCCTTATTATATGCCAGAGGAATTCCCTTCATTGCAGTGAGCATGGAAATGAGCGCACCATAAACCCTTCCGGTCTTGCCCCTTGTAAGCTCGGCAATATCCGGATTCTTCTTCTGGGGCATAATGCTGCTGCCTGTGGAATAGGCATCATCTATTTCCACAAAATGATATTCGTTGGAATTCCAGGTGATAATTTCTTCAGAAAAACGGCTTAAATGCATCATAATAGTGGAAAGAGCCGACAATAGCTCAATGAGATAATCCCTGTCGGATACGGAATCCATACTGTTCAGGGTCGGCCCTTCAAAACCAAGCAGCGAAGCCGTATAGCTTCTGTCCAGGGGATACGTGGTACCCGCCAGCGCACCCGCACCCAGCGGACAATAATTCATCCGCATAAAGATGTCCTTCATCCGCAGCCGGTCCCTCTTGAACATTTCAAAATAAGCCCCCAAATGATGGGCCAGGGTGGTGGGCTGCGCCTTCTGCATATGGGTAAAGCCGGGCATGTAGGTTTCCAGATTATCTTCCATCAGGCTGATAAGCGTCTCCAGAAGCTCTTTCAAATAAGCATCCGTTTCCAATATTTCCTGCCGTATGTATAACTTCATATCCAGAGCGACCTGATCATTCCGGCTTCTTCCCGTGTGCAGCTTCTTGCCTGCATCACCGATACGGTCAATCAGATTAGCTTCCACGAAGCTGTGGATATCTTCATACGCATCCGTAATAACCAGCCGGCCATCCTTCACATCCTCCCGGATTCCGATAAGTCCTTTTACAATGGCATCCTTTTCCGCCTGTGTGAGAATCTGCTGTTTTTCCAGCATCACCGCATGGGCAATGCTTCCCTCAATATCCTGCTCAAAAAAACGCTTGTCAAAATGAATGGACGCATTGAACTGATATGCCAGCTTGTCCGTTTCCTTCGTAAAACGTCCGCCCCAGAGCTGTGCCATAATATCCTCCGTTCCGCCAAAAACCGGCCCTGTATTCCCGCGAGCAACGAGCCGAATGGATGCGCCCGGCACCCATTCGGCGATTGTTGCAGGGTATATGATTCGATAAAAAGTACCTTATATTTTCAATTTAAAAATGATACTACCATAAAATGAACTTTATTGCAATAAAGTTATTGACATAAAGTTTCTTCTGAAAGTTTCTTCGTAACGGTTCATCAGCATCTGTTACTGTCGGCATTCCGCATCCGGCGGACACACATGCCGAGAAGAAAGCCGGAAACCAGAGTCACTGAAACCACAAACAGCTTTTTCTCCCAGAGCCAGCTTCTGTCCTCTTCCATCGCCAGGACCACGGAGGTCAGATTGGAAACCGCATGTACGAGAAAGGCCGCCGGCAGACCGCCGCACCTCTCATAAGCAACAGCCAGAAGCAGCCCCAGGCAGACAGCATACATTCCCTGGACCAGCTGAAAATGATAGATTCCAAACAGCAACGCCGTAATTCCTGCCGCCAATGCCGTTCTGCATTCCTTGCGCAGCTTTCCGTATCCCATTTCACGGAATACCAGTTCTTCCGTAAAGGGAATCATGATACAGGATATGAGGAGCTGTTCCCATACCTTGCTGCCATATACCATATCCGCCCTTCCATCATACATGCCTGACGGACTTTCCAGCCCGGAAAGCACAAGCAGCCCATTCAGCATAATACATACGGCAATTCCCGCCGGTATCAGCAGCCAGCCATATCCCAGCGCCCTGCTGCCCCCCTGCATTATTTCCTGAAACCCTCTTCCCCGGAATATCCGCTCCCCCGCCAGCAGCGTCAGCGCAGTCGCCGCCGCGGCCAGCCCTGCCACCTCCAGCACGGAAAACTTCACCGGACATACCAAAGCCGCCGCGGCCATCATCCCCAGATACCATAAAACAGGCCACAGAATTTCCCATCCAAGCTTCCATCCCCGCATAAGCACACCCCTCATATTACGACGTCATTCTGTCCGCAATTGGTTTCTCATTTTTCTGTCTCTAACGGTTCCGTATCTTTACAGTTATTTCTATTTTATCATTTTCCGCTGTCCCGCACCACCCTTTACCGCCTTATTGCAAGATTTCCATACCTCACCGGCCGAACACGCAGCCATCATTTTATGCCGGCATCCCTGAAAAAATACCGGCAAGGAACAAATTCCCGCCGGATTCATATGATATGTTATATAACTGACCGGAACCGAATTGCCACTATGGGACCCGGTATTTTCTTTTCCGGCCAGATTGGAGGATTGACATGGAAGACATCATACTCTCATTGAAAAATATAGCTTTCTCCTATCATAGCCTGAACGGGGAAATCAAAGCACTCGACAATATATCCTTTTCGGTCCGAACCGGAGAATTCCTGGCCATCGTCGGTCCCAGCGGCTGCGGAAAATCAACGATTCTCTCCCTCATTGCCGGATTGCTGCAGCCTGAATCCGGCGATATTACTTTTTATACGAAAGACCCTCATGACAAGAAGCCGGGAATCGGTTACATGCTCCAGCATGACCATCTGTTCGAATGGAGGGATATCTATAAAAACGTTACCCTTGGACTGGAAATCAATAAACAGCTGACACCGGAAAAAAAGGCAAATGTCCTTTCTATGGTAAATGACTACGGACTTTCGCCCTTTCTTCATAAAAAGCCAAGTGAATTATCCGGCGGCCTGAAACAACGTGCAGCCCTCGTGCGTACCCTGGCTCTGGAGCCGGAAATTCTTCTTCTTGACGAACCCTTCAGTGCCCTTGACTACCAGACACGCCTTACCGTATCTGCGGACATCTGCCGTATCATACGTTCCGCCGGAAAAACCGCAATATTGATTACCCATGACCTGTCGGAAGCAGTCAGCCTGGCTGACAGGGTCATTGTACTCAGCAACCGTCCCGCACGGGTAAAAGCGGAAATCCCTATCCACCTCACCCTTAAGGATGACTCGCTGCTTGCTTCCAGGAATGCGCCTGAATTCAAGGACTATTTTAATCAGCTTTGGGAGGAACTGACAGATGAATCATAAAAAAACAAATAAAAACATGACTCCGGCAGAGCTTTCCGCCTCCGCCCAGGAGCGTTTTGTTGCGGATCACAGAAGACATCACAGAATGGTTACCTTTATGCGTTTCTTCATTCTTATTGTATTCCTGGCTGTCTGGGAGCTGTGTGCTGATTTTAAGCTCATTGACTCTTTTTTCTTTTCCAGCCCCAGCAGAGTCGTTACCTGTTTTATTACTATGCTGCAAAAGAACTCCTTATTCACGCATATCGGAGTAACCCTTTATGAAACCATACTCAGCTTCCTTCTGGTGTTTGCCTTCAGCATGATCTGTGCGACACTGCTGTGGTACTCTTCCCGGCTGACGGAAATTCTGGAGCCTTATCTTGTCGTGCTTAACAGCCTTCCCAAATCCGCCCTGGCGCCGCTGCTTATCGTATGGCTGGGAACCGGAATGAACACCATAATTGTCGCCGGTATCTCCGTAGCCATATTCGGAGCTATCATCAATCTGTATACCGGCTTCCGTCAGGTGGATGAAGAAAAAATCAAGCTCATTTATACCCTGGGAGGCAACCGGAGAACAACACTGTTCAAAGTGGTTCTGCCCGGTTCCGTTCCCATAATCCTGAGTACAATGAAGGTAAATATCGGCCTGGCCCTGGTTGGCGTCATTATCGGTGAATTCCTGGCGGCAAGAAGAGGGCTCGGTTATCTGATCATATATGGAAGCCAGGTATTCCAGCTCAATATGGTAATTACTTCCATTATAATTCTATGCGTCATCGCCATGGTGCTTTACCAGATCATCCAGTGGCTGGAGCATTGGTGCAAAAAAAGAATATAAAGGCAAATAAAGACACGGCTCCCTGAAAAGCATACGGGGAACCGTGTTTTAGAAATACTTATTTTTTCAGATTTCTGTATCCCACCTGCCGCAGAATACATTTTCCTGGTATCGACCTTTGAATTCGGATTCCCCCATTATCTTTTCAATGGCGGCGCGCATCACCGTTTCCGTATCCATATATGCGTTGATATAGGTTTTTGCCATCGGCACATCTATCAGGTGGTTGGTAAAACCAAGAGAAAGAAAAACCGTGGGTATTTCGGAAACATACCAGGGCTGGTCAGCCGGAGCCGCCCATTTGATACGCATGGCATTATATTGGGCAAAGCCTGTGACATGCAGGGCTACGATACAGGCATCATAGCGTGCCCGGAATTCCTCCATCTTTCCCTTTTCTGCAGGAGTCTGCCCGTCCACTTCAAACCCCTTCTCCTCCAGAAGGCGGATCAGGTTCTTTTTCACCTCTTCACTGTTGTCCTTTATCAGTTTCCCGGCAACCACCACCCCTTCCCCGCCGATAAATACCAGCTTCAGTCTTTTGGCCTTTTGGATTGTAAGAGGAAGGCTATGCCCGGTATCCTTAACCAATGTAATAAACCGGTCTGCTGCTTTCCGGGCTATCCATTGGTGTTCCTTGCATCCCACCACCTCCAGCGCTTCTTCCGGCGGCATCAGCTTCCCTTCCGCCTGCTTACGGTGCAGACCGGCAGCGGCTTTTACCCCCAGTATCCTATATAAGGCATCCTGCAGGCGTTCTTCCGAAAGGATTCCCTTCCGGTATCCTTCCAGCATATATCCGAAATCTTCTTCACAGTCATTAAAAAACAGAAAGCAGTCACAGCCTGCGGCGATAGCCCGCGGTACCTGCTCCCTTCGCGGCATGGCAGCGGTCATCCCTATCATATGGGAGGCATCCGTCACCACCAGGCCGTTGAATTCCAGTTTTTCCTTTAATAATCCAGTTATCAGCTCCGGGCAAAGAGTGGCAGGAAGGATATCCTCCGCCCTGGTTTCCGGGCGGAATTTTCTCTGATAGGCAGGCATGGCTATATGGCCCGCCATGATGGTCATCACCCCATTTTCGATTAATTCTTTATAGACCCGGCCAAAGGTACTGTCCCACTGCTCACAGGAAAGATTATTTATCCCCATCAACAGATGCTGGTCATTTTCCTCTGTGCCATCACCCGGAAAATGCTTGCAGCAGGTAACCAGCCCCTTTTCCCCCGCACCGCGCATAAAAGCCCTGGCATAACGGATGGTATCTTCCGTACTGTCATTAAAGGCCCTTGTCTGCACAATGGTATTCCTCCAGTTAAACAGGAGATCCACCACCGGTGCAAAATTCCAGTTGCAGCCTACCGCCGCCGCTTCCGAAGCTCCTACACAGGACATTTCATAAGCCAGCTCTTCGGAATCTGCAGCTGCAATGGCGGCGCCGTTTGCCACCGCGGTTCCCCCTTCTATTCCTCCATTGCCCCCTGCTTCACAATTGGAGGCAATGAGCAGCGGGATTTTGCTGTTTTCCTGGAGAAAACGGTTTTGTTCATATAACACTTCTTTGGGGGCATTATGATAACGGATTGCGCCTACATGAAACCGATCCAAAACGGATTTCATGTCCTCCGGCTCCCTGCTCTTGACCATGTATACAAAAAGCTGCCCTATCTTTTCCTCAATGGACATCCCTCTGATTGTTTCTTCCACCCATTTAATGTCTTCTTCTTTGAGGTAATAAGGCTTTCCTGTTAAATCAACCATATCACGTATTATCCTTTCAGATTGCTGTGAAATTCTTCTGTCCATCCATCCTGCATGCCTGCGTCGCATTCCCCACGGATAAAAGCCGGGAACACGGCTGTCCTGAATTTTTCCCAGGATTCCCTTTCCCGTTTCACCAGAACAGGAAAAAAAAGGATCCCATTGATCCCTGCCGCCTTTTCATCCCCGGGGGCATCGCCAATCATCATTACCCTTGTCTTTTCATAACCCAGCTTCAACAGTTCGCTTATACAGTGTGCCTTGGATCCGTCATTCTGTGTCAGGAGAATATCTGTACAGGAAAGAAGTCCGCAACGCTCCCATTCTTCCTCTACTGCTTTCCGATTGGCAGAGGAGACCACCGCCACATCCGCTTGCTTTTTGGCCTCTTCCAGCGCTTCCTTCACTCCGTCGAAAGCCTGCAGTATTTCCTTCGGCAGTGCATTGATTTTTACATTCACCTTTTCCGACCAGGACAATGCTTTTTTTAAAGCCTGCCCTTCTTTTGCGCCCCATTTTGGAATTTCCCCTGCAAGCGCCTGGTTGGAAAGCTCCGGTGCAGACGCCGTCCATGCCAGCAATGCTTCAAGTCCCGGAATATGCCGGCAGCTGTTATCCACTTCTTCCAGCGCCACCGCAAGTCCCTGAAAACGGTTAATCCCTCTGTTCATGGAATAGAGGTTTGTTTTATTCCACTGTTCCTGAATTTTATCCTGCCACGGCTGTAAATTCCATTCTTCTACCATACAGGGGCCAAAGCAAAGCATATGCTTGCTGTCCATGGTGTCCATGGCGCACCCGTCCGAATCCACACAAATCAGGTAATCGTGCTTTCTGGTAAATTCCATTCCCTCTCCTTTCCTATATCCGATATTCTGGTTTGATCCATTCCTTTTTCTAATATTTCCCGGAAAGGAAGGAAATATGTGCCTTATTGTTTCTGCAGGAAGCTTTACGCGAAACCATGCGGCAACATCTGTGAACGGGAAGTGCTGCGATTTTTCCAGTCCGAGTTATTTTAACCTTCAATAAACTCACGGGCCGCACGCCCTGTGAGTACGCAGGCAGCCTTTAGCAAACGTATGGGAGTACCAGAAGAAAGGAAGCTCCGGAAGCGTCTTTTTCCCGGTATCCATATCGGCACTTTTCTTTGCACTTTTCGCTCCATTTTCAGCCGCAGTATGGCGTTTTTCCGTGATTTTTGCTATCCTTGTTCCATAATGAATCAATACGAGGGGGAAACCATATGAGCGAACACAAACTCACTTTACTTACCGTCAGTTCTCTGGAAAAAATTTTCCCGGATGAGCCGTTCCATCCACAGACTGCATACACCGGGGCCTCCTGCCTTCTGAATGAACGTTTTTCCTTTCAGACCGCGTATTATTGGGAGGGACCGCTTACCTTTCATGCCCGGGTAGTTGTATCCGGCTCCTTAGCCGGTGCCGTTACCGTAAGGCAGGTGGGACTTGCTCCCAGTGAGCTTCCCATTTTCCCGGACGGCGACAATTTTCTTCTACGCAATACACCCGGGCTGTATCCGGATCCTCTTTATCCCGGCACAGAGGACATCACTCTGCTTCCCGGACAATGGAGAAGCCTGTGGATCACTGTACCTGCGGAATGCTCCCTTCCTGCCGGCTCCTATGAACTGACAGTCTCCATCCTTGGAGAGGACGGTACGGTCTTGGGCAGCTGCGGCTTTCATCTGGAACGTCTGAATGCCCGCCTTCCGGAGCAGACCCTGATCCATACGGAATGGTTCCATACGGACTGCATTGCAGACTGGTACAAAATCCCTGTTTTCAGTGAAGAATACTGGGAGCTTACCTTTCAATATATGGAAGCTGCCGCACGGTACGGTGTTAATATGATCCTCACCCCTCTTTTCACGCCTCCTCTGGATACGGAGCCGGGAGGAGAACGCACCACGGTACAGTTAATTGACGTTTATCGGGATGAGAACGGTTATACCTTTTCCTTTGAAAAGCTGGAACGCTGGCTGGCACTATGCGAACGCTGCCATATCCGTTATCTGGAATTTTCCCATTTATTTACCCAGTGGGGAGCCGGGCATGCACCAAAGATTATGGCTATGGAAGGTTCTCCTTTGCAAAAAGATGGCTGCTCCACTTCCCGGACGGGATTTCCGGCCAGTGAAAAGGGATGTCTCAAACAGATTTTCGGCTGGGATACCGACGCAGCGAGTGATGCGTACCGGGAATTCCTGGAAGCGTTCCTGCCCTGTCTTATGGATTTTATACGCAGCCATCAGTTACAGGAACGCTGCTATTTCCATGTATCTGATGAACCGAATAAAGAGCATATTCCTGCCTATCTGTATGCCAAAAGTCTTCTGGAGTCTCAGATTGACGGTCTTCCTATCATGGATGCCCTGTCTGATTATGAATTCTACGAGCAGGGCCTTGTAGGGATTCCTGTATGCAGTAATAACCATATAGAGCCTTTTCTTGCACATCAGGTACCGGGACTGTGGACGTATTATTGCTGCGGTCAATACCGGGAAGTGGCAAACCGCTTTTTCTGCATGCCGTCTCAAAGGAACCGTATCCTGGGCATACAGCTTTATAAATTCCAGATGCAGGGATTTCTTCAGTGGGGATTTAATTTTTGGAATACTATGCTTTCCCGTCGTTCCATCAATCCCTATTGCGTGACCGATGCCGGTTGTGCGTTTCCTTCCGGGGATGCCTTTCTGGTATATCCGGGGGAGGACGGCCCTGTTGCTTCCCTCAGGGCAGAGGTTCTTATGGAGGGTCTGCAGGATATGAGGGCGCTGCAGCTTCTGGAACAGCTGACCGACAGGGAAAGTGTTCTCCGCATGTTGGAGGATGGACTGGAAACTCCTGTCTCCTTCAGTAAGTATCCTCACGAAGCCGCCTGGCTGCTCTCCCTGCGCGAAAAATGCAACAGGGAAATAAACCGAGTGATAAACGGAAAATAGTTTCGTGAATCTATATTGCTTTTTCTTACGGAAATGTATATGATAGTAACAGACACACGATAAAGGAGGCCTGTAAATGTTATCTTTCATTTTATCTATTGTATATGGTGCTATCGCCGGCTGGATTGCCAGTAAAATTATGAATACACAGGGCGGTACCCTGCGCAACATCGTTACGGGAATTGTGGGCGGAATGATCGGAAGCTTTCTGTTCCGTCTGGTCGGTTTTTATGCCAGCGGTTTCTTTGCAAACCTGATTGTTTCCGTAATCGGCGCATGTCTTTTTATTTTTATCGGCAAGAAGTTATTCGGCCGGAGCTGAGAAGCACGATTATCTTGATAAGTAACGCAGAGGAACCGCATGTCATCGCTGACATGCGGTTCCTTTTTCCGTTTTTTATCCTTCTATCAGGTAACTGTTACGTTATTATTTCAAAACATCTGATTTCACATACCCTGTCTGGCCGTTGAACTTGACCCTGGTCCAGCCGTCTGCCTGTTTCATGAGTATTTCCAGCTTTTCACCGGAATAGCAGACACCGATTCTTTCCGAATTCTCATTCGCGCTCTTTCTGACATTTACGGTTTCCGATACCGTGAATTCCCCACTGTTGGGGACCTTTGCCGCAACAGGGGCGGGCTGTGAAGGCTGGGAAGGCTCCTGTGCCTGTTGGCTTTCACTTTCCGCAGATGCCGTACTTTCTGCAGGTACCTCCGTGGTTTTCGGCGTGTTCTCCTGCTCCTTCAGCGCTTCTCCAACCGCTACCATCATATCGTTAAGATAGCTGGACAGATATTGGGAAAGGGCTTCATCTCCTTCCAGTATCTGTGCAGATTCATTCTTAATGCGCTCATACAGAGCCGCCACATCCTCCTGTGCAGTCACCTCATTGGCATAGGCCGCCTCTTCCGGGTTATGCTCCCAGTCCCGGATATAATACGTCCCGTCGTCCTCGCGGCTGACATAAAACGGGGTCAGCCCGGGCACCAGGGTATCAAATCCGATGAACTTCACATCATAACAGGCATATACCACATAGCTGTCCGCATCCAGGCCCGGTTTGGTATAACAAACAATATTGTTATAGGATTCAATATGAGAACCGTTCTCCTGCATACGAAGCAGTTCCTTGTCCTCCGCATAATCCAACAGTGTCTTTATGGTTTCCATATCATCCGACTGCAGCGCCTGATGGTACTTGGTAATCAGCTCATTGACCTCCGGGTATTCATTTTCCAGCAAAGGGGCCGCAGCGCTCTCCTGCTGCTCTCCCGTTTCCTCCGCAGGTGTAACCGAACCTGCCATAGCTTCCTGTGTTTCCCCCGCCGTCTTTTGCGTCCTGCCTTTTCCCATTCCCCAGCCTACCAGAATACCGGTACCTGCCACCACTATCAACAGCGCCGCCAGGGCTATGGACATTGTCTTATTTTTCTTAATCCATCTCACGGCAAGGGTCGGGTACATCGCTGCCCCATAACTGTGTTTTTTCTTTTTTCTTCTATGATTTCCTGATGTTCTTTTTTTATCATCCATAACTGCTTCCTTTGTAAACGTTTCCGGCCTTTTCCGGGCCACAGCAAACAAATCCCATGCAGTTAATCATAGCATATGCCGTATTCGTTGTCCATATAAGGAAAGCTTAAGATATTATGAAGGTTTCATGAATCGTAACTTACCGGTAAATAGCTACGGTTTCCAGGAAGCGGCTGCCTTTACAGGGCCGCTTCGCTTTCCTGATTTTCCCGGATTGTTTTCACCCCCGCCAGGAAATAAACAAGGTGGTATACCCACACTTCCAAGCACCAGGCAAATGCCGCCTGTTACCAAAAACAACAGTCTTTTTTATTCTCATCAACTCACCCTCCCCTGTTCCACGGAATAAACAACATCGGCTAAACGCATGGTGGACTGTCTGTGGGAAACCAGAACCACAGTTTTATCCTGACGTTTTTTGAAAGAGATTTCAGGTTCACCGCTTCGTTGAGGCTGTCAAGGTTGCTCGTGGGTTCGGTCTATAAAATGTAACCCTACCCTGCCACACAGCTTAAATACTGGTTTTAACGGTATGTAAAAGTGTGTATACCGTTAATCCACCTTCCATCTTCGGGATTTCCCCCCCTACAGGAGATGGGCCGTATTTCCCTTTCCTGATTCTCTCTACGAGTTCGTGGCTGTGTTCCTTCAGCCATGATAGCGCTTCTTCGATGGTCATTCCATCTATTCCCGGCGCTCCTTTGTTTGCCTTCACTCTCTTGTAAGCCCTGTTCAGGTTATCCTTATCCAGTATCTTACTCAAACTTCGCAGGAGCAAAATGGTCTTCCGCCCGCTGACAGAGCGGTGTCCCCGGGACGGAAAAGGAATGTTCACCAGATCCTCTCAGGCCATGGAGATGAGACCGGTCAAGTGTGTCAGCCTCATCTGACACATTTGACGCCTTCGGGCTCATCGGAATGTCCGGCCTGATGGACTGGCGAATATCCTTTTCCGTCCCGGGAACACCGCTCTGCCAGCGGGCGGAAGACCATTTTGCTCCTGCGAAGTTTGAGTATCTTACTTAAGATATCTGGCTCCGCACTGTCCCTTACCTTCCATATCCGGTTGAACGAGCGGTGCGCTCTCACATACCCTTTGCGTTCCGCGCTATCTCTTTGTGAGCGGCTTTCCGTGTTTTCTGCACCCATCGCTCATTCCCCCTTTCCAAGTCGTACTAAAGACTCCTATTGATTCGGCCCTTCACTAAAAAAAACAGCTACTATGGCCTCTGCTGACTTCTGCAAGTTCAGCGCTGCCTTCCAGCAGCGGTTGCCCCTTTCAGAGCATTCCTTGCAGACCTCCCTGGGTACCACACGTTTCTTTCTCTCCATCCATCTGCCGCATTTATCCCCCGTGATTCCGTGCAGTTATTGGGCTTCGGCTCTATCCTTTCCACTGCCGGGCGGATTCGGGGCTTACACCCGTTAGAAACGTGCGCCGCCAGGCGCACACATAAAAAAAGCAGAAAATCTTTAGGAAAGACTTACTGCTTGATGGGCCGCAAACGATGAAAGACGAATATTCAATTGCAAAAGTATAGAAGAAATAAATAATCATGCTTTCTCTTTAAGAAACGGAAGTTGTTTTAAAGGATTAAAATTATATCCGATAAACAGGTTACCGTATAATCAGGTTTTTCTTGCTCACATGTCACCTTCCAATACTGTCCAAACCCCTGCTTTATCCAAATAGTATGAAAACCCAAACTTTTTGCCGGAACGATGTCATTGTCAATTCTATCTCCAATCATAATTGCGTTTTCAGATTTACATCCGCTACGTTCTAATGCCGTTTCAAATATCCGCTTATCTGGTTTTGCAACTCCCTCTTCGGTAGATGCAATCACTAAATCAATGTGCTGTAATATCCCATGTTTCTCTAAACGTTCTACTGTGCCAAATGGTTGGTTTGCAATAATACCAATCTTATATTTTTTCTTTATTATTTCCAAACATTGGGAGGCATTTTCATATAACACTTCGTCTTCACTATGCCATTTTGATAGGGTAACATCTAATGCCCTGGCAACTTCTAAATCACCTTTTTTATTTTGCTTATAGTAATTAATCACCATTTGATACACTTTATAATAAGATATATTTGCAGCTTCGGCAATTTCTTTAAATCTATGCTCATATGCAAATTGTTCGTTGATAATCGTTGAACCAATGTCGAAAAATACCCAGGATATATTCTCTATCATTTTTACTCCTTATCAATTTCCGAACAGCACTGTAAATCTGTTCCCGGCCAAGTAGCTGTCCGATGATACCTTGTCCACCGTTATCCCAAATTCCCCGGTATGATCATTTTCGGACTTACATTTTCTTATAATTATATCAACTTATTTCCCGAAGTATTTCCTGATTTCTTCCATTTGTTCCATCTGTAGTACCTTAAAAGGGCATCTTTTATTGCAGTGTCCGCAGGCTATACAGTCAGATGCTGTCTTTTCTAATGTCAAATAATGTTCCTTTGCCAAGGTGTCTCCTAACAGCGCCAAGTCATAATATTTATTGATAAGTCCGATGTCAAGACCTGCAGGACACGGGTGACAATGCTTACAATAAACACATTTTCCAACTGACTCATCGGGTGTAAGCGTACTAATGATAGAATAGTCGCGTTCTTCCTCCGATGCATCTAAGTAAGAAAGAATTTCTTTCAGCTGCTTTACATTACCTGGACCGCCCAATACAGTCAAAACGCCCGGTTTATCAAGTGCATACTGGATACACTGTGCTGTAGTCAACGCCTGATGGAAGGGGGATTTTTTTGCATCCAGGAGCTGCCCCGCATTAAATGGTTTCATAACAGATATGCCAACTCCCTCCTTTTCGCATCGCCCGTAAAGCTTCTGCCTTTCACCATCGCTTCCGATTGCGAAGTCTCCCTGCCCATAATCATACATTGGATTGATGGAAAACATCAGCATATCGAGAATATTCTTGTCCAGCACCCTGTTTGCAAGTTCCGGAGCGTGGGTTGAAAGACCGATATGCTTTACTACTCCCTGTGCCTTTAAGTCCATGATAAATCTAAGCACACCGTTCCTTTCATAAGTAATCAGGTCCGTCTCTTCATCAAGACAATGGATAAATCCAAAATCAATATAATCTGTTCTCAGATTTTTAAGCTGCCAGTCAATGGATTTTTTGACCGTACTCAGATTGGTTGTCCATCCATATTCGCCGGTTACATAGTTTGCCCCAAAATGCACTTGCAGCATGGCCTCTTTTCTTCGCCCCTCTAAGGCTCTCCCATATGCCGGAAAAATACTTGCGTGTCCGCCGGCCAAGTCAAAATAATTGATTCCCGCATCCAATGCAAACTGTACCATTTCGATAATCTTCTTATCAGGCTGTTCACCGATTACAGAAGCACCCATACCGATAATGCTTATTTGTTCCTCTCCGTGAGATAATTTCCGATATTTCATAGAAATACCACCTTTCCGTCATATTGCCTGGATCAGCATGTTCCATACATCCTCTTTGGAAAGCACTACTGCTGCACCCTATTCTGCGAATTTCTTTGCTGCCGCAATTCCCATCCCTCCTGCTGCTCCGTTATTAAAGCAACTTTATGAGACTGCCATTGCCGCCGGAACAGAAAAAATTCATACCGAAAAAGAAGGTCCGGATGGCAAGTTGGCTTGCGAAATATAAAAAGTAGGTATTATATTCCATTTACTGTTTCAATACCAATCATGCTTTTCACCACGATCCAGCGCATTCATTTGATTCATCTCATCCTCCGACAGTTCAAAATCAAATAATTCTGTATTCTCACGAATATGATCCGGATTGCTGGAACCTGGAATAACCACTACGCCTTTCTGCAGGTTCCAACGCAGTATTACCTGTGCCGAAGATTTTCCATGTACTTCTGCAATTTGAGTTATCACCTCATCGCCAAGTAATTCCGTTGTATGTCCTCTGCCACCAAGTGGATACCAGCCCTGCACCACAATACCCAAATCCTGAATGAATGGGATTACATCATTCTCCTGATAATAGGGATGGATTTCATTCTGAACTAGCGCCGGCACCGTATCAACCTGTGGCAGAAATTCCGTCAGTTCTTCTACATACCAGTTGGATAATCCAATAGATCGGATTTTCCCGTCCTTCACAAACTGCTCCATCGCTTTATATGCCTTTACATCATTGCCGTCAGGATGATGTAAGAGCATCATATCCACATAATCAATGTTCAGCCGATCCAAACACGACTGAACAGACTGCTCCGGGTTTTCCATCTCACTGCCCGGATAGATTTTTGTGGTAACAAAAATATCCTCACGCCTGATGATTCCTTCATCGATTGCCTCCCGGACAGCCTGGCCGACTTCCTCCTCATTTCCGTAAACAGACGCAGTATCAATAAGTCGCACGCCATTTGACAAAGCAGATTTTACAGAATCAATACACTCGTCACCGTGAAGGCTATATGTCCCCAAACCATTAATCGGCATCTCATAACCACTGTTTAACATCACTGTTTGGCTCTCAAAATCAAACTTCCGGACGTGTGAAACCATACCTTCTTTCTGAAGCAGTTCAATATCGTCAATCCACTCTGCAATCTCGCCTTTCGTAGTATCTCCTGAAAACCTTTGTCCGGCCAGCCAGTTTGCCGTCTCAGCCAAATTGTGCAGATCCGTATCGCTGGTACCAATTCCACTGCTATGGGAAGTGCAGAATGGAACAATCATTTTCCCCGAAAAATCATAGCTTTCCAAAAAGGTACTAATAATTCTCGGAGCCTGCCCATGCCAAATCGGATAGCCAATCAGCACAATATCATATTGCCCCATATTTTCAACGCTGCCGGAAATTGCAGGCCGTATGGAAGCATCGGCTTGCTCTTTGTCTGCCCGTCCATTTGTATAATAAGCCAGGTCTTGTTCACTATAAGGTTCTTCTGGTGTAATTTTATACAGATCCGCCCCTAAAATAGCAGACACATACTGTGCTAATTGCTCCGTAGTACCTGAACAGGAGAAATAAACTGTTAACACTTTACGCTCCTCCTCTGTCTCAAATTGGTCACTGATGATTTCCCCCTCCGTCTTATCTTGACTGTCATAAAATTCCGCTTCTGAAAATGATTCGTCAGAGTTTGCAGACTGCCCATAAGAATTTACATCACAAGCAGTTAATGTTATTACCATAGTAGCGGTAAGAAAAAAAGCTAATATTTGTTTTAACATGGCTTTCACCTCCTATTGCAGGCTCGTTGCTTCTCAACTACTTTGTTACAGATTTACCTATGATACTACTTCTTCCCATCCACGAATTTATCTGATAAAATTCGTCGTATAGGTTCTTTCCGCCTGTGGCAGCTCTACATGATCTGCCTTGCCAAGCTCAATACATTTTAGAAGCCACGCGATATTTCTTCCGAGATTTCTCATGGTCTGCATCCCCTAAATTCTGACGCACCTCTTCCGGTGTCGTGCCGTGAACCATGTTCCAATAAGTAGAACCAGGTACGGCCATCTGTGCAATCGTCAGATATTTGTTCAGCGCCTCCAATGCTGCCGTCGTCCCGCCCCTTCGGGCCGACGCAACTGCGGCTTCCGGCTTATGTTCAAATAAATCTGTCCGGGCGTAAAACATCCGGTCAAGCACTGATTGAATACATCCGCCAGGATGCCCGTAAGATACAGGCGTTCCAAATACAAAGCCGTCCGCTGTTTCAGCTCTCGCCAGCCATTTTTTGACTATCCGCTTATTTCAGATATTCCATGAAGAATGTCTGGATTTTATCAAATGGAATGGCATCTTTTCCGCCACCATCGTACAGGTCCGTATGAACGGCATCCGGAATCATCAGCAATTCCTTATTATCCGTGTAAAGGTTATCCTTTACCATAGCC
Source organism: Lachnospiraceae bacterium (assembly GCA_022845955.1). Taxonomy (GTDB): domain Bacteria; phylum Bacillota; class Clostridia; order Lachnospirales; family Lachnospiraceae; genus Eisenbergiella. The sequence goes on along the minus strand of AP025576.1, from coordinate 3,152,733 downwards.
GCATACGCATCATGGCTGAAATAGCAGGAATGGGCCTTCTCCCCATGAATTACCAATACAGCGCTACGGATTTCATTACTGTACCGTAAAATCGGCTGGTTCATAAAAGACATACATCCAATCTGATTCCATCCTCCGTTGGAATTTAAGGAGCGTTTATGATATCCGCGCCCGGTTTTGTAATAGTCGTGATAATCTGTCACGAAAAAAGGGGCATCATTGGGGAGCGGGTCAACAACACCGCCGCCCAGAGCATAGCTGTCATTTTCATAATCGGCAGTCCGCCTCGCATTCATGGCCGCTTTTTTCGTATATCTGGCATCAGCAGAATCCTCCGCATCAAAATAACCGTTAGCATTGACACGGGACATATCATACATCGTGGAGGCTACTGTCACCTTAATACGGGTATCCAATGCAGCTGCATTCAGAGCCAGACCGCCCCATCCGCAGATACCAATAATGCCGATTTTTTCCGGGTCAACATTGTCCTGAACAGAAAGGAAATCTACCGCCGCCTGATAATCTTCGGTGTTAATGTCCGGTGAAGCCATATACCGGGGTTCCCCGCCGCTTTCACCAGTATAGGAGGGGTCAAATGCAATCGTGAGAAAACCGCGCTCTGCCATGGTCTGAGCATACAGGCCTGCCGCCTGTTCCTTAACCGCGCCAAATGGTCCGCATACCGCAATCGCCGCCAGTTCCCCAAATGCCGCTTTAGGTTCATAGAGATCTGCCGCCAGTGTAATACCGTAACGGTTATGGAACGTCACCTTGCGATGGTTCACCTTTTCACTTAGAGGAAATGTTTTGTCCCATTCGTTTGTTAATTTAAGTTTCCTCATTTTATATTCTCATCCTTTCTCTACTTGTTGTGTCTTTATTATACTTTCTTGATTTTTGAGCTGCTAATGGCTATACTTTATATCATGATATGAAATTTATGAATATCATTAAAAGGAGCAGAGATATGGAACTTAGAACCATGAGATATTTTCTTGCAGTTGCAAGAGAAGAAAATATGACAAGGGCAGCAGAACTGCTTCACGTTACCCAGCCTACACTTTCCAAGCAGCTAAAAACCCTGGAAGATGAGCTTGGAAAAAAACTGTTCACACGGCACAGTTTTAGTATCCAACTAACAGAAGAAGGAATTTTGCTGCGAAAACGGGCTGCGGATTTGATCAAATTGGCTGACAAAATCACGGAAGAATTTCAGACCTTAGATGACGTTTTAGGCGGGGATATTTACTTTGGCCTGGCAGAATCTTATCAAATCAGACATCTTGCTTCTGTTATCCGAAAATTCAAAGAGGCATACCCGGACTTGCATTACCATATCACCAGCGGCGACACAGAACAGGTCACAGAAAAACTTGACAAAGGAATAATTGATTTTGCGGTACTGGTACAGGAACCCAACCAGGCAAAATACCACTATTTAGCATTTCCCGGCGTTGATTTGTGGGGTATTGTCATGCCTGCGGATTGTCCGCTGGCAGCAAAAGAGGCCATCTGTGTCGATGACCTCATTGGGCTTCCCTTGTTTTGTTCCGAACAAAGTTGGAACTATGACATTCCTAAATGGTGTGGCAACCGTATGGATAAACTGCACCTTGAAGGATCGTTCCGTTTATCTTATAATGGTTCACTCTTTGTTAAAGAAAGGCTTGGCTACCTTTTAACATTCCAGCATCTCATTGACACGCATCCCGATACAGGCCTTGTTTTCCGCCCTCTTACGCCTAAGCTCGAATCAAACATATACCTGATATGGAAAAAGTACCAGGTTTTCACCCCGATAGCAGAACTTTTCCTGAAAAGGCTCCGTGAGAACTTCAACAATGTTTTGAATTAACTTTTCAGACAACATTAAGTATTTGCGCTGCCATCATAGCTTTTTCTGGCAAACCGGGCAAAAGCAGCTGCTGCGCCCACCTATGGTTATTTTTTCTATTACCGTCCCGCAATCTCCGCAATGCTGACCAAGACGGCCGTAAACACGCAAATATGGAATATTGCGGTATTCCTTTCCCTTACCTGCAAGGTATTCCTCAGGAGTCATTTTATTGACATCAACGCCCCAGGCAATGACTTCCTTTATTTTTGCAGATAGCCTGTTCCAGTCGGAATCTTCCAAATCCGTACACTTCGTTTCCGGATAAATTCCTGCAGCAAATAGTATTTCATCAGAGTAAATATTCCCGATACCGGCCACAATGGACTGGTCATGCAACATCTCTTTAATTGTTTTTTTTCTCTTGGCAAGTTTATATTTCAGATAGGATGGAGTAAGCGCATCATCTAAAGGCTCTGTTCCCAGCTTATCCTGCCCTGTGAGAGTATCAGCTTCATCGGATTTCAGATACCAAAACCGGCCAAAACGGCGCACATCTATGTAGCGGATCTGCATCTCGTCAGATAAAGTTACAAGTAGATGCGTATGCTTTTCAACCGGCATATCCTGCGGCATTACAAGCAGCTGTCCCGTCATCCGCAGGTGGAGCGCAAGACTGTCCCCATTATCAAAATGAATGGTAAGATATTTTCCTCTGCGGCTCATACTCCTAATTGTCTGCTTTGTAAGCAATTCTGCAAAGATATTTTCATCGGGATAAGCAATAACCTGCTTGTTCAAAATTTCAACATCTGTAATTTGCTTATCTTTAAGCTGTGGCTCAAGGATTCTTCTGATTACTTCAACTTCAGGCATTTCTGGCATTTCATTAACCGCCTTTCCTTGCAGTTTTTTTGATTTCTTCATGGTAGAAATAATTTACAATAACAGGCGGGGCATCAAACGGATTTTTCATACTGTCATCAGCACGCACATATTCCAGCCTGTTTTCTTCCGCATAGGAACGGATACTACGATCCAGGGTTTCCCAATAAAACCGGCTGCCATTCCGATAGATTTCATCATATAACGAAATCAGGTCAGGATGTCTTTCTTTGATGTATTCCATTATGGCTGACTTATAGCTGCCGCGAAGATTCAGGTTTTCCAGCCATACCAGATTGCATTGATTCTTTATTCTGTCAATGATGGCCGGAACATCTGTAATACCCGGAAAAATAGGTGATATAAAACAGGTGGTTCTTATACCCGCTTCATAAACCTGCTTCATCGCAGACAATCTTCTTTGAATACTGACCGCCTTGTCCATATCGTCCTTAAAAGCTTCATCAAGTGTATTGATACTGAACCCAACTCTTGCATCCGGAAAGGTTTTTATCAAATCAAGATCCCGAAGAACCAAATCGGATTTGGTCTGTATGCTTAACGTAATCCCGCTGCCTTGCAGCTGCTCCAGTAATGTGCGGGTACGCAGGCAAGTTTCTTCCTGCGGATTGTAGGGGTCTGTAACAGAGCCAAAGAACAGTTCCTTGCCAGCATATTTCTGCGGATTTTTGATTGCAGGCCATATCTTTACGTCTAAAAAATCGCCCCAAGGCTCCGTGTGATTGGTAAAGCGTTTCATAAAACTTGCATAACAATATTTGCAGGCGTGAGTACAACCTACATAGGGATTAACGGAATAATCACTGACGGGAAGATTAGACTTGGTCAGCACATTTTTTGTTTCGATTTGTTTAATAATAAGCTGCTCCATTTTACCATTTCCCCATATACATTTGCTTTTCCGGATATGTATCGTACTGCTCCAGAATACTTTTTATGGCTTCAAAATCCACTTCCTTATTTGTAAATTCTCTGCTGGTTTTTCTTTTATTGATAACTTCATTAAATTCCATCGCCATTACCACCGATTTATATGAATTCTTTTTTTATCAAACTCTGCTTCTTCCGGATAATAGGCTGTTTCACTTGGATGTCCGACACCAATGATATAAGGGAGAGCGTATCCTCTTTTACAGCCTATTAACTGAAAAATACTTCTGTCGGGGCCAATGTGCCGGCTTCAATCATGGATTCAATACACGACAACTTCTTTATCAGAAAATTTTCTGGTGATTCTTCTTTTCTTGATGGTCTCAAATAATTCCATTCCGTTTCCCTCTTTTCTCTTTTACAAATCCAATTCTTGCTGTCCGCAAGTGATACCGCCTTTTAGATAGGTCTTTTGCATTCCTTCCTGAACGGTATCCGTTTCCTTTAAATGCCCTAAAAGAAGCGGGGAATCCGGATCATGGTACTTGTAATTCTCAAATGCTTTTTGGGGATTCTTGTTTGCGTAGCAGTATTTACAGCCGTTCAGACAGGTATCGTATGCACCGATATCACGACTGTCGATACAATGGCAGCCTTGACGCATTCCTTTGTGTTTTAAGTCCCTAAACACAATACCGTTTGCACCACCAAGAATATCAAGTGTCATACACCCGGAAGAATGTATCCCGTATTGCGAATATTCACCGTTTGTTCCGCAGGTCTGAATATATAAACCATATTTTGCGGCTGTCTCTCCTAAACCTTTTGCCAGGACAGCCCTGTCCGTATCTGTAAGCGGTATCAGCTCCGGCATATTGGTTTCCAGCTTTTTATACATCTCTACAAAGCTGAAAATGCAACGATCAACGAAAGGAGCAAGCTCCTTTGCCATCTTCTCAAAGGTATCCAGATGTGTTTGAATCGTATATTTTCCTGTCAGCAGCACAGGGTCATACCGCCATGCAACACGTTGTTTTCCAACAATGGCCGATAGCTTTTTCAGCGTTTCCATACTTTTTTTTATGGTCGGCACACCGGGTTCCATGTCCTTACCATAAGCGGTTATGGTGTAGTGAAAATAGGTGTTGAATTTGCTTGTAACGCCCCTCAGTTCATTTAGTATCGGCTCATAATTTTTAGAGCAGAATACAACACAATCTACCTTATCCGGGGTTAGTTCATAGTGAGTAACCTTGTTTGGGAACAAAGGATTGCGCGAAAGCACATAGCCTTCTTTAAATCGTTTTAAAAGCCATTTTGTATAATATTGAACAGTGTCTGTTCTGCCGCCTGTGTTAAGTATCATGTTTCATCCCCGCTTCCATTGATTAAATCCGTCAGGTTTTTTGTAAATCTCCTTGACAGGCTGATTAGCTGCTCCTGTTCCTCCGGTGTGAACATGGACATTGCAGTATCCTCCGAGTGCGTGATGTGTGTAACCGGTACCTTCGCATAGGCCCGTCCTTTATCAGTCATTGCCACAAGTTTATTTCTCCCGTTATCCGGGTCTTCGCAAACAGTAATGTACCCATCATTTAAAAGATTTTTAATAATCAAATTCACTGTCTGTTTTGATTGAAATGTTTTCTGACAAATATCCCGCTGTGTCATGCCTGTTTTGGCATAATAGAGAACATTCAGAACGAGCAGGGTTTTCATAAGCATTCCATTCTTTTTGGCGTACTCATCATAGAGGGCAAACTGCTCATCACGAAACTTACAATACAGATATGCGTTCCGTTTATCGTTCTTTGTCATATTCATTTTCCTTTTGGTAAATTTATTTACAGTCAATTTATTTACTATAGTAATTATAGATGTTTCTGGTCATATTGTCAATTGTTTCTTAAGCTCAAAGCAAAAGGATCCAGCACGTCATTTTTCTAAATCTTTCCTCTTTAATTACTGCTATGTTAAAATAGGTGAAAGGGGCTATAGATTACGGTAGGTTTAGCAACGCCGCATACCAACGCAGACTGGCACTGTCGATTTTCATTTCCCGGCAGAGCATGGCACGTTTGGAACGGAGCAGCGCCATCCATTGTTCCCCGCGGTCATAGCCCGGCCGGCCTGCATCTGTGAATAACCCATGCCCTCCTATCCGTTCCACGCGGGGGCGGTTTGCAATGTAGTCTATATAATTTTTCTTTTTCAAAGTCAATCCATGTTCTGTTCCAGCACACAGGAAATAAACGCAGAAGCATTCCCCATGGTAGGCTTCTGACAGAAATCTTTATACTCTAATAATTCATTAGCCTTTGTAATATCCTGAAGCAGCTGTTTGATGAGTCTTTTCTGACTTTTTGTGGCGGATAAATGGCTTTTGCTTTCGTCTATCTTGTCTACCCCTTCCCTGGTGCTGATGTAACGGACATAGTTTTCCAGATGGGCTGGTGGTGTGTCCTTCGTGTAACTGGAAGTAAAAATGATTTTGGCCATCTGTTTTCCCCCTTCAAAAAGAAAAGCACCAACCATTTCTGATTGATGCTGAAGACAGTTCGATTAGGTCATGTTACTTTTCCATAACCTTTTTTACTTCATAGTGATAAGCCTCCTTATCTATGCAAAAAACAGGATCCCCATTTTCATAAAAGGCATCATTTCTCATACCCACTTTTTGCATGACTCTATAGGATGCATAATTGTCTTTGGAACAGCCGCCATAAATTACATCATACTCCATACCCTCAAAAGCATATTTTAGTAATTCCATAACGCATTGTGTTGCATAACCCCTATTTCGGAATTCCTTATCTATATTATAAAATAAAACCGTCTTTCCTGGTTCTGCTTCCCCATCTAATCCACACCATCCTATTATCTTTTTTGGGTTCTTCTTTTGAAATACAGCAAGGCATAAGTGGCAGATTGCCTTCGGGCGGTTTTTATTATGAGTCTGTTCCATATATTTTAACGCCTGATAAGCATCTTCTATTGTCACTTCATTGGGGCAGTCCCACATCCTTGCAATTTCTTCAATATCACCCTCTGTAACGGTCCTTAATATAATTTCATCAATAAATATCTCCATTTTCTTCTCACCTCCGTTTCTACGAACCTTTCTATAATCTATTTTCGCCACTTGTGTTATGAGCAGTTTTCCTGTTTTTGCCTAATTTCAGGTTGCTGCAATCCCAAAAATATATATGATGCAAATAGTCCTTATTCCCTAATGTGCAATTATACACTTCCTGGCTTTTGATGAAGCCAAGCTTTTCAGAAACTGCAATGGATTTTTCATTGCCAAAATATATATGCGCATAGATCTGCTTTAACATCATTTTCTCCATTCCATATCCTATTATTTCCTTCAAAGCTTCTTGCATATATCCATTTCCCCAAAATTCTTCCTGCAAGTCATACCCTATCTCAATCGTTCCTTCCTCTTTATTAAAACAGTGAAAACCGCAGGTTCCCATTTTTCGTTTATCTGTCTTTCTCACTAAAATCCAACGGTAAAGTCCTTCATACTCGGGGTGGGTGTAGGTCTGAATAATTGCATCCGCTTGTTTTATATCAGTCAACGGTTCCTGATCATATAAGTATTTTGTTATTTTGCTGTCCGAAAATTCAGAAAAGATAAATACTCTGTCTTCTTGCGATATGCTTTTTAAAATCATCCGTTCTGTAATTAAGTTTTTGCCCATTTCTTCCCATTTTTCTTTCTATTGTTCATTCTGTTAATGCCGTTCAAAGCACCTCGTTAGAAACCGGCTTCCATTCATAATCATTTTATATCTGTTCAACTGGAAGTTGCTCTCTGCTACAGTATTTCTAATAATTCATACAAACTACTAATGTTCTCATCTTTCTTATTTGTACGTTGTATCTGAACAAATTTACAATTAGCATTAAAAGCTGTTTTTCTGTCTTTTTCTTCATCACCAACAAAAACCAACTCTGTAATCGGAATGTCAAATTTTTCAGCTATCATTTGAAGTCCTTTACAATTTGGCTTCCTATATCCTGCAACAGAAGAGGAAACATAATAATCGAAAAAGCCAAGCAATTTTGATATGTCCCTTTTAAAAATTTCATCAGGCATTGCATTGGGTAAATCAGTAAGCGTTGCTATCACATAACCATTTTCCTTTAGTTTTTGTAATACATCCAAAGTGTCCGAATATATTTCAACCTCTAACTTTAATCCTTCCCAAAAAATATCTATACAACTTTGCACCGGAATATCGATGTGCCAATGCTCTAATATCTTAGTAAAAATAAAAACTGCTGAATATTCAATTTCCCTATAATGTATTCTGGGATTGAATTCCTTTAACATTTGAAGTGATTCTTTAACGGCTTCTTTAGAAATACTGCTGTTGGATTTTTGAATAATTGAATCAAACCCCTGATAATAATAATCTACCCACGAAACAGGCATCCCTGCATACTGCATTAACGTCCCGCCTAAATCAAAAACTACAACTTTCAAAGAATTTCCCACCTCCAACTTCTAAGCTTCACAGCTTCACAGCTCTGCAAACCGGAAGTTGTATCGCAGTTCCTTATTCACTAAAATATTGTTCTAATGCCCAATTTTGCATTTCAACAAACATTTTTCCTTTTATTTTGTCATATTCAATCCACAAAAAAAAGTGGTCTTTTTCTACAGGAACAGATACTTTTGAAAGCAATTCACCAACATAATAGGTCTGAATTGGATGAAAATATCCTATTGTTTGATGGACACAATATGCTTCCGCAGAGCACACCTTATTTTTTACAGAAACGTCACATCCAACTTCTTCAATACATTCTCTTTTTACACATTCATTATGGTTTTCTCCACTTTTCAAGCCTCCACCCACTAAGAAAAATCCTTTTGGTGTTTGAACTATACCAACTTGATTATCATGAATAAGAATTAGATATGCACCTTTTCTAGTAACATATTTAACATTTTCTTTTATTCCAAATATTTTGTGCATTTAATTTTCCCACCAAATTCTATCATCGTACCTTTCTATAACTTCAAATTTGCGAATTTAGCCACGATTTCATAGTTTGATATACCATCTTTCTATCTTGTTCCTTAATCTGTTCTTTCTTTTTTAAGGCATAATGGTGACCAAATTCATTGTCATTGTAAATATTTCCATTAATTACTAAAGAATTTCTATACCTTGGTCTAACATGAATATGGACATGTGGATTAGGTACAGAATCTTTAAAGAAGCTATTCATCAGGCAACTCCAGTTACAAAAATCAGCACCTAAGGTTATTTTTAAACATGTCTCTAAATGTTTGATAAGATACCTAAGTTCTTTCCACTCATCTTCTGTTAGTTCCGCTATAGAACCACAATGCCTTTTCAAAACTAAAATCGAGCGTCCAACATAGTCTTGCTCATCTGCCAAAAAAACAAACCAATATTCACTGTCAAATAGTAAATATTGCCTGTCTTCTTCATTTAGATTACACCAACTACATTCTATCATCATATCCCTCCAACTTCCGATTTATCTAAATGTCCACCCTCCTTGGCTCATAGTTTATCTACAGATACCTTTCCGCTCACAGTCCTGTTTTTCAACCTCACTGCCTTCGTTTTCTACAAACTCTGTCATGATGCTCACAAGGATATCTTCCCGCAGCACGAGTTTTGCCTCCAATACATAGTAGTAGTATTCCCGGTATTCCTCCGGGCTACCTTTTCTATGGATACGGTACAGACTCTTAGGGTCCAACCTCTTAAGATAGTCATTTACCGTCTCCCAGTAGGGCAGCTCCGAGAGCTCCGGCCTTCCACACAGATATCCGATATTTTCGATCACGGTATCCGAATTGAATTCCTGACTTGTATTTCTCATGCTGCTGATGTAAAATATAGAGGAGAGGATGCGTGCCATCAGTAAGACATGGCTCTCGTAAGTGATATACCTCTGGCCGCGAGGATCCTCCAGTCACTTTAACAGGGACAGGAGCCCGGGGAAATAGTGATGGATCACCTTTACCAGTTCACATGCCCGATGAAACTGGGCCAGGTGTTCCCGCGTATCTTTTCTGGTGATCTTTGCTTTTGTTTTCATGATAAAAACCTCCTTTCTTTATGCGGTTGCGAAGAAATAATTCTTTGGTCAGTTTTATTATCTCGCAATCCCACGTAAAGTGGGAGGTTTTTTTATTTTAATTTTTTATCGTCAGAGCTGAGTGTGAGTTATAGGTGTTCCTTGCAGGAGATTTTCACCACCTCCATTTTAAAGACCCGGACGGCATCCAACATAGAATCCGAAAACTCCCATTCTTCTTTTCCTGTATTATGCAGCATAATTGCCCGCAAAGCCGTCTTCTTCTCCTCTTCCGCCTCCACGAAGTCCACATGCCCCGTTCCGATAATGCTCAGGAAACCGGCGGAATACTGGCAGGCGGTTTCTCCCTCATGAAGGCGGTAATTGGTATCCAGTTCAAAGCCGGCGGTGTGTGTCCTGGAGATCAAATCCAGCTTACGCCCTTCTTTCGCGCTGTGGAAATAGAAGATACGCTTGCCGTCTTCTTCCGCATATCCAAAATTCATAGGAACAATATAAACCTCGCCTTCCTCATAAAAGCCCAACCGGCAGCAATGGCTGGCAGCGATCACTTCACTTATTTTTCCATAATCCGTCACTTCCCTGTCTTTTCTCCTCATCTGTGTTTCTCCTTCCCGGTACCATATCTTTTTCTATTTTAAAGGGGATATTACAAGGATGCAAGCCCTGTTTGTCAAAATACAAGTGTTCAGTACTGGAAACAAACAGCTACGGGAGCACCCTATCAACCGGAAGTATCTGTTTTGGTTATATCTATCTGCCTGTTGAATATCCCATGCTAAAAAGCCTTCCTCCGTTCAGAAAAAAAGAGGCCCGCCGCTGCATAAATTACAGCGATAGGCCCCGCCCTCATTCTCCGATTTGGTATACAAACTCCCTGTCATAATCACCACGGAACCAATAACCCAGCTTTCCGCTGTCCTGGGAATATACCATGGACCACTGTGTAGTCCATTCCCCTTCCATCTGCGATACATCCACAAGCGCCTTCTTCACCTGCTGCCATGTGAGTATCCCTTCCCTCTCTGCGTACACCGAACACAGGCTTTCATAACGTTTCTGTGATCCTTCTCCCCCTGCCGAGCTGTCATTGCCCGCCAGGTTAAAATTAGTGGCATAGGGAGATGTTATGGGAAGCATTTCTCCGTCCACAAATTCCAGCACCACCGAAGTCCCCGAGGCATCGGAGATAGCCAGGTGATGGCTGATTCCGCCGGAAGCATAGATATCATACTGTCCAAGAAGTGCCACCGCTTCCTCCACGGTAGCCGCACGATTTAAAATAAGCCGGGTTGCGGCAGTAATGGTCAAATCCGTTTTATCGGTATCTGTTGTTTCCATACCCCCTTCATTGACTTCCAGATCCGCAACGCACAAACCGGCTTCATTTACTCCGTCCATAGGAACGTAAAGTGCTGCGATTGCCAGCATTTTATTCATCATATTGTCTGGCTTTACTTCTGTACTTCCCGTAATATTCTGGAAATCGCAGGTCGCTATGGATGCATAGCCCTCTTCCGGGATACATTTCACTATAATCGGTACCGAACCGTTCCAATCGAAATTCCTTCCCCAGACATGCTCTCCCTTTTCATTCACTGCTGAAATCACGCTGCAGGCCGGTCCGCTTTCCTCTACCCCCACCGGATAAAACCCTTTCGAGATGTAGTCCGTTAAAAAGGCTCCCACCTCCTGATCCGAAGAAGCACCTCCCTTTTCCAGAAATTCGTCAAAATGATACTCCCCCTTTACTTCCATATAATACAGAGGAATTTCCCCGTCCTCCACCCGTATGTTGCGGATGATACCCAGCTCCTCCCGAAAGAGGAACCCGGCTCCCCCTGCTGCAAGAAGCAGCAACAGCAGGGCGACACCAACCCCTGTCAGCAATCGGTTACTTTTCCGTTTCTTTTCGTTTTGCATGACTTTCTTCTCCCGCCTGTTCCGGCCTTACACGCCGCCGTTATTTTTACATCCAGGCCAGTATAGCGCAGTCATTTTCCCGCCGCAACACGGCGGACAGCAGGATGCGGTAACTGCACGGTAAGCTGCAAAAAAAGGACGGCAAGCTGCCGTCCCCAAAACCGGTTAAGAATGATATTTTTTTTTCAGGCTGTCATTTAACCTATCGGCGGTTTTCTTATCCTGGCGGTACCCAACCGCAAGTACTATTGCATAAACGCCTAATATCAGCAGGACAAAGACAGCAACCTCCAAAGGCTTGTCTATGTTTACCCAGTCCCATTTCCAGGCAAAGCCCAAAACAATAGCAAGCACTAAAGGGATATGGATACAGAAACGTACCGCCATCTGTTTTTTGCCCAGCTCCTTTCGGGACGCAAAAACAAGAAAAGATACATCACAAAGCAGTGCAACAAGAAAAATCCCCCCGATATCACCGGGAGTCAGAACCGTATCCGGATAAAGCAGCAGGCAGGTTAGGTACATAGCCATAGTCACACCCGTTGTTATTACAAAAAAAGACTGAAACATCGCTTTCAGCAAATCTTTTATCTGCATTTTCCTTCCCTCCTAGATTCCCAGCCGCTTCTTTAAGCCGCTCACATACTGCCTTGATATAATAATCCGCTCACCATTATCCAAAACTGCTTCAAATCTGCCGTTTAAGGCGGGGCTGAGAGATCTTATTTTGCTCAGGTTCAACATTACGGATTTGGATACCCGCAGCAAATCACTGCCTGCCAGACACTCTTCCAGCTCATAAAGCTTCTGTTTCAATTCATAAACCTCATCCCTGCAGTAAAGAAAGGTCTTATTTTCCATAACTTCTATATAGTAGGCTTCTGCAGGAGGTATACGGTGAATCCGGTTTCCATCATATGCCACAAGACCATCCTGCGTTTTCAGCAGAGCAAGCACGCGGAGAAGCTCCGGTGACATTTCACGGCATCTGAATATAACCTGATCCTCCTCCTGATCGCCTGGCTCCTCAATAACGATTTTCACCGGTTTCCCTCCTAGTTTTACGTCAATTACACTAAAATCTCCCTATAAACCCGCAATACATTCCCCGAAAGGATCTTATCTATCTGGGCAGATGTAAATCCGGCCTTACCAAAAGCATCCACCAGCAGCGGCATACAGGAAGCGTCCGGCAGTTCATCATGTGTCCGGATGCCGTCAAAATCGGTTCCCAGGCCCAGGCAGTCCGTACCTCCCACATTGACAATATGCTTCGCATGCTCCACAATAGCAGCGATGGATCCATAAGTAGCTTCTCCTTCCGGCACATCCGTCAAAAAAGCCGGACAGAAATTCAGGCCGGTTACGCCGCCCCGCTCCGCCAGCATACGGATCATATCATCCGTCAGATTGCGCGCCCAGGAACAGACGGCTCTTGCATTGGAATGGCTCGCCACGAAGGGTTTCTTCGTCACCCGCAGCACATCCATAAAGCCGGCATCAGACAAATGAGAAACATCCACAATCATCCCCAGCCGTTCCATTTCCTGCACAAAAGCGACACCGGTTTCCGTCAGCCCCTGCACCGTGTTGGCTTTCCGGAAATCCGGACGGAAGGTTTGGGGATCCACACCCTCTCCGGGCATTTCCAGATTAGGCCAGCCCAGCTCATTGGGGAAATTCCAGGTAAGTGTGAGCATCCGTACTCCCAATCGGTACAAGGTGCGCAGAAAAGCCGGATTTCCCTTGCACACGCCGCCCTCTTCCACTGTCAGCATGGCGGACATAATTCCATCTTTCCTGTTTTTCTCAATATCGGCATAGGAGTATACGGGACGGATGCAGTCTTTATTTGTATCCAGTTCCTCATAGTAAACATCTGCAAGCTCCAGGACTTCTTCCAAAGGATTGTCACAGCTGCCCAGATGAACAAATAAAGCAAAATTCTGAAGCAGGTAATCTGCCTTTTTCATTTTTTCCAGATCAATATGTAACCGGTTCGAACGCAGCGTATTCTCTTGTATTCCGGCGGCATCCCCTTTTCTCCTTATCTCCAGCAATTCTGAAATGGTGTCACAATGCATATCCGCAATCTTCATTTTTATTTCCTTCCTTTTTACGTAGTTCCCTATTGCTTTGATGGAAGGAAAAGGGCAGCAGCCCCGAAGCTGTTCCGCCCTTTTCCTCTTTCTGATTCCTCTATTCCTCTTTTTCTCCGGCCGCAGGTTCTGAACCGCCGTTTCCGTCCTCCCGCTCCGCCGTTCCGGCACCGCCGTCCTCTTCCGCTGCTTTTCCGGCCTCAGAGACCTCTTCCGAATTATCCTCTGTCTCCTCTTCCTTTTCGTCTGCAGCATTTTCTTCCAACCAGGCAGTTCCGTCCGGCCCTACCATAAAAGCTTTTACTCCCTTTTTCGCCATGATCTGTGTGCCCGCTACCAAAAGAATTCCGGCGATTAAAGTAAAGATGGCGATGAACTGGGAGGTGGAAAGGCTTCCCACATTTCCCCTTTCCAAATCGCCACGGTAAAACTCCAGAATAAACCGGCCGATGCTGTAAAAGATCAGATAAAAACCGCCTACCTGGCCTTCCGCTTTTTTCTTCTTTGCTATAGTAATCAGGATAAAAAAGTTCAGGAAGTTCAGAACACTGGAAATTTCCTGGGTAGGTATAAGTGACACTCCATTGGGGGCAAAATCAGAGTGTGAAAAGGTTATGCCGAAAGCACTGCTGGTCTCCCGTCCGTAACAGCAGCCTGCCAGGAAACAGCCGATACGGCCGAAGCCCTGGGCAAGAGCAACGGAAGGCACCGCCAGATCGAAATAAGACATAAAATTCACTTTCTTATGCCTGCAGTACAGGTATCCGCCCAGGATACCGCCTATCAGGCCTCCATACACCACCCATCCATTCTGAAGCGAATGAAGGATATATGCCGGATCAGCAATGATCTTATCAATAACGGTAATACAGAACAGGATTTTAGAGCCGAGGTAACCAAAGATAAGGCACCAGATGACCAGACCGAAAATCTTATCCGGATCCAGCTTCAGCTTCTTCGCCCTGCTCTCAGCAGTGAGGTAAGCAGCAATAATACCGATTCCTATCATCAGTCCATAGCCGTAGATGGTAAACGGTCCGATGGAAAACAGTTCGTTCTTCATATACTTATTCCTTTCCCTGTGCAGAATATACGTTGTGCCAACGGCTTTTTCCGCCTGCCGGACCGGGCCGGGGCATAGAAAGCTTATCTGCTATTCTACCATTCTTCCCCCACCAGCGCAACCCCGCATCTTTTGTTGGGGGACGCCAGACTTTTTTATCTACACCCTCTATTCTCTTACAAAGCAATAAAAATAACTGCCGCGCCCAGCATAATCTGTATAATAGCGAAACGGAAAACGGTCTGGGTATTGGACCATTCCCATACCTTTCTCGCCTGATCATGAAGGGGTGTCCTCACTTTCGTCAAAATCCTTATTTTCAGGAAACGCAGCAGGAAAACCTTAACCAGGCCAAGCCCGCCGTCCAGAATGAGTACCAGAGCCACAGGGATATACAGAAACGGGCTTCCCGTCTTTAATACCGCGATACTGATAAACAGCCCCATAGCCCGGGAACCTGCATCCCCCATCATCAGCCTGCTGGGGGTGGCATTATACCATAAATATCCCAGGATGCAGACACAGAACAAAAGAATCAGATAGGAAAAGCTGTCCCCCCTGCTCTGCAGCAGGTCCACAAGATAAATGATCATCAGCGTTATAATTGTGAGTGTCCCCGACAGACCATCCACGCCGTCGGAACAGTTCGTCACATTGATGGAAACCCAGACAAGCACCACCGCAAGAATTCCGAATAATACCGGCGGAATGGTAAACGAGCCGCCTGTAAGAAGTACGGTCACCTCATTGGAATTAAAGTTCAGGAAAGTAACTGCCACCATCACCGCGATCAGCAAATCCAAAAACCCTTTTTTATATTCCCCCCAGGGTGTTTTGGCACAGTCGTCCAGGAACCCGGTAATCATGGCTGCTCCTGTGAGAATCAGGTAAATTATCATCTCACGTCCCACTTGTCCGAAAAGCAGGGCTGCCGCAATAAAAACCAGGACAAATAAAAATCCGGCTCCTCTCGGTTTACCGGCAGACTTTTTTCCGTCCACTGCATATTCCCTTCCCTGATCCCTGGGAAGCATTCCCATTCCTTTCCCCATCACAAGACAGGTTGCCGCAAAGGCAAATAAGATACCAATAAATGCTGTGGTCTTGATTCCGGCTTCCCCGGCGATAAAATTTATCATCTGTTATTTGTTACCTTTCTGAAAAGATTGAATGTTCCAGCCATTCTTACATATTCTATCATTAACATGTCCAAAATGGAATGATATATTTCAATAAATTCTTGTCTTTTACCCTTTTCAAATCCGGGGAAAAAGGCTACAATAATAATGTTAAAGGAGGTATGCCTGTTATGAAAATCGACATGCATTGCCATGTAAAAGAAGGCTCTATAGACAGCAGAGTCTCCATGGAGGAATATATACAGCTGCTGCAGTCAAGAGGCTTCGGGGGGATGGTTATCACTGACCATGATACCTACAACGGCTACCGCTATTGGAAGAAAAACCTGAAGGATAAAAAATATACTGATTTCAAGGTTTTCAAGGGTATTGAGTACGATACCCTGGGTGCCGGACATATTCTGGTGATTGTTCCGGAAACCATAAAGCTCCGTATTCTGGAGCTGCGCGGCCTGCCTCTTAATATCCTGATTTCCATTATCCACTCTTACGGCGGTATTCTCGGCCCTGCCCATCCCTGCGGAGAAAAATACATGAGTTTCCGCAATACCAGAACCTATCGCCGGGATCCTAAAATCGTGGAACAATTTGATTTTGTAGAGGTTTTCAATGCCTGCGAAGATGAAGAGTCCAATGCCACCGCCTGCCGTCTTGCCGCGAAATACCATAAGCCGGGCATAGGCGGCAGTGATGCCCATAAAATGGATTGTGTGGGCCTGGCCTACACGGAGGTGCCTGATACGGTGCAGACGGAAACCGACCTGATCAACTGCATTAAGGCGCAGGAGGTCGTGGGCTGCGGCGGTACGCTTTACCGCAGGACAACCAAGGAAAAAATCGGAAAGGTAAATACCGTCCTGGTATACTCCTTCTGGTTCTACAATAAATTTTTCACCCTGGTTAAAACCCATAAACGGAACCGCAAGCTGAGAGCTGAATATTCGGATCGGGAGGCTCAAATCTGACGATCCGCAGTCAGATCCCATATAAACTGAATACAGAGAAAACGGATGGCGCCTTTTCCGTGCCATTCGTATATACAGCCGGAAAGAGCAGATAAGGGGGATCACCCTTTTTCTCTGCTCTTTCTGCTTTCCCCGGGCCCGCGATTCTTTCTCACAAACCGGAATACTCCCTGGGGAAGCTCAAATACACAGACAATCCCCAGTACGATGGCTATCGCCGCCTTAACCGCGGCAAACCCCGCCTCCCCGGCCTCCGTAAGCTGATCGGTAACCATGTAAAAGGCGGACCAGTAAATCCCCGCCCCCGGCACCAAAGGGATAATTCCGGAAATCAGGAAAATCGTAACCGGGCATTTTTCCCTCACCGCTCCCATCCGGGAAAGAAAGATGACCAGTACCGTGGCAAAAAAAGTAGCTTCCGCCGCACTCAGCAGCGGCTCCAGAATGCAGTAAAGCAGCCATCCCGCCCCGCCGATAAAGCCGCAGTAAAGATAGTATTTGCGTGGAACGCCGAAAAGAAGGGCAAAGGCAACCGTTCCCAATGCGGCAGCAAAGACCTGTGTCACAATCATAGCAGCATTCCTCCTGTAAGCCGGTGGTACACCGTAATGACCGCGCCGACGCCTACCGCAATACATAAAAATACCAGAATGGCATCCAGCATCCTGACGGAGCCTGCAATGTAATCGCCGTCTGCTATATCCCTTATCCCGTTGGTGAAAGCAATTCCCGGAACAAGAGGGATTATGGCGCCGATGATCATGTGGTTCAGGGCGTCTCCAAGATGGATCCGGTACATAAAAATGCACAGCAGGGTTACCAGCGCTCCGCCCCCGATATTCCCGATGATTTTCGACATTCTGGGCTGGCTCAGTTCCAGCACATAAATATACAGAAGAAAACCCGCAATGAATGCGCCGAGACAGTCCCTGTAGCTACCGCCGAACATCAGGCAGAAACAGGCGCTTCCCACCGCAGATGCCAGGACCTGCATCCGCTTGGTTTTACGGGGCATATTTTCTATCTGTTTTAATTGTTCCCGCACTTCCTCTATCGTATAACGGCCTTCCACAATTTCTCTGGAAAGCTGGTTCACCGCCGCCACTCTGTCCAGCTGTGCCCCCCGCACAGGGATATGGCGGACCTGGGCATAAAAGGATTCCTTTTCATTCCCCGCAGTGATAAAGATACCATTGCTTAATATAAACGCGCTTTCAGATTCCACACCGTAATGACGGCACATCCGGGTTATCGTTTCTTCCACACGGAAAATTTCCGCCCCGTTCTGAAGCAATATATTTCCCGCCTGCATGGCACACTCTAACACCTGGCTCCGCCCGGTATCGTCCGCCTGCAAACGGTCCAATGAGGATTCCATTCCTGTCTCTTCCATCGTTCCTCCGCTTCCGCTACATTTGCTTTCTCACTATCCGGTATTCATCCTCCAGCTGGAAATAAGGACAATTATCAAACGATGCACTTAAAAAACGTACCATCTCATCCTCATCCAGATCCATATCACATATGTAGCAGTCGTAATCCTCCTCGTATTTATAGTTTACACAGCACTCGCAATTCCCTGATGCCATCGTTTCTTTCCTCTCTTCTGCCTGCGGCTTTTCTCTCAGCAGCCTTTACCATCTTCCATTTCTTCGTCTTGCGGATCGATCCAGGCATCCAGCATGGCCTTTACCGAACGTGACATTTCTTCGCTGAAGCTGCTGTTCCATTTCCGTTTACAGAAAGCCCGCAGCCGAGGGGCCAGTTCCTCTCCCCGCCAGTTCTCTTTTTCTTCGATCATCTCCATCATCCGGGCGGATTTTTCTCTGTCATACCGGTTATCATGAACAATATCTTCCAGCGCAAAGCGCGGGGTCTGCTTACGCTCCTTCTGCTGTCTGACAGGATACCCGCCCACCACCATGGCGACAGGCATTACATAAGCGGGCAGCTTAAGCAGCCGTTTGTGGATTTCATAATTTTCCAGGATATCCCCGATATAACAGGTGCCAAGCCCGAGGGCATCCGCCGCGGTGACGGCCGTCTGTGCAGCAATTATCGTGTCTTCTGCCGCCAGCATAAAATCACCATAAGAAGGTCTGCGCACCTCTTCCTCCACCCGGCAGAAAGCCTGATACCACCTGCTGTAGTCCGCACAATAGATAAGGACAAGGGGCGCCGCCGCAATAAAGGGCTGGTTATCACAGGTAACCGCCAGCTTATCCTTCAGCGCCTGATCCGTAACATCGATTATCGTGTATAATGTCATGTTTCCCGCCGTGGCAGCACGCAGGGAAGCCTCAAGAAGCTGTCTTTTTAACTCCTGCGGCACCGGTTTATCCTCATATACCCGCATGGATTTACGCGCCATCAGCAGGTCTATTGTCTCATTATTTATTCTCTCCATCTTACCACACCCTCTTTTATTGTCTCAAGTACCCGGATACTGCCTATTTCCATAGAGGGAACCGTCATGGGGTTATCACTGAGGATTATCATATCCGCAAGTTTCCCTTCCTCCAGTGTCCCTTTTCTGTCCTCTTCAAAATAGGCATAGGCCCCGTTGATAGTTACCGCTTCCAACGCCTCATATACGCTTACCCGCTGCTGCGGCCCTATCGGGACTTCGCTTCTGGTAATCCGGTTTACGGCGCACCATACAGTATGCAGCATTTTGGGCTGTACGACAAGAGGATCCTGATGAAAATTTACTTTCAGCCCCCGATCAAAGGCAGAGCGGGCCGGACTGATCCGGCTTCCTCTTTCTTTTCCCAGATTTTTCAGATGAATATCCCCCCAATAATAGGTATGCGCCACGAAAATGGACGGTATCATTCCAAGCAGCGCCATCCGGTCCAACTGGTCATCCCTTACCGTCTGACAATGGATCATCACTGGACGCAGATCCTGTTTATCCGGATTTTGGCTGTCCATCCGCGCTTTTTCATAGGCATCCAGAAACTGATCCGATGCCGCGTCCCCATTGCAATGGGCGAGCAGCTGCTCCCCCCTGTCAATGGCCTCTTTCGCATATCCATATACCTCTTCATCGGTTTTCGCCGGATAGCCTCTGTACTCCCCTTCCCCTTCATAGGGCTGCGTCAGCCAGGCCGTTTTTCCCTGGGGTGATCCATCCAGAACAATTTTCAGCCCGCCGATTTTGAAACGGTTCTGGTAGGTCTTGTCATAAGCGGCGTATTTTTTCAGCAGCTCTCCGGTATCTCCGCCCATAACCGGATAGGAAACCACATCGATAACCAGACTGCCATTTTCTGCTGCTTCTGCAAAATTCTTCACATCGCCGGCTCCCGCTGCCCCGTCCTGGCAGGTTGTAATTCCATTTTTCAGATAGGTTTCCTGGGCCGCCGCAATCTGGGCCTGCATGTCAAGTTTTATCCTTGGTGCGGCGGTCATAAGCATACGGCCGATTGCTTCCACTTCCTCCGCATAACCGTCCGGTTCCATACTCCCCGGCATACGGCCAAACCTGGCCCCTTTCGGATCAGGTGTACTGCTGTCAATTCCCGCCAGGGCGAGCATGGCCGAATTGCCAACTCCCATATGGCTGGACGTATGCATGATGTAAATAGGAATCTGTGAGGATACCTGATCCAGCAATGTTTTATCCGGATGTCTCTGCTCCTTCAGGAAATTATGGTCATAGCCGAAGCCCATAAGGATCCCCTCCGGTCCCGTTTTCTTTTCCTGCAGATACGCCTTCAGTTTCTGCAGGATCTGGGCGAAATCCGTACACTCGGACAAATCCGCAAAGGCCGCAAACTGGGCCACCATGGAAATATGTCCATGAGGATCTATAAAAGCAGGCATAAGCGTATGCCCCTGCAGGTTTACTTTACAGGTACTCTCATCACATAGTTCGTTTGCCTTTTCCAGACTTCCCACATACGCAATCCGCCCGTTTTCCGTCACCAGGGCCTCTGCATAATCGTTTTCCGCTTTCATTGTAAGGACAGGTCCGCCGTAATACAATTTTTTTTCCATATATGCCTCCGTTCTGCTCACTGGCAGATTCATTTCCCCTCATGGACAACTCATTGCCTTCCTTATACGTTACTGTTTACTCCGTGACCAGTAACATGCATAAATCCATTTAAAATCGCCTTCGGCGATAGGATTTATACACCCTTGAATCACTTTCTCACATACTGTGCAGTAAATGCACAGTACTGAGGACAGTAACCATTATACTTCTTTTTACAGAAAAATAAACAATGGAGTTGACAAAATCCGGGAATAAAGTTAAAATAACAGTGTTATTTTACTACAACCAGCTTCTTCCGCGGATAAAAGAAATGTCCGAAGGCGGGCGGACAGGAGGATAGATGACCAGACGTTCAGGTACGGTACCAGAGGAAACCAAATCAAGGCTGCTGCAGTCCGCAGTCTGTGAATTCGGGGAATATGGATTTGAGAAGGCTTCACTGCGCCGGATATGTGCCAGGGCGGATGTAACTACCGGGGCACTTTATTTTTTCTTCCGGGATAAGGAGGCTCTGTTCAGGAATGTGATCGCCCCTGTTACCGACCGCCTTCTGAAGCTTATGAAAATGCACTATGAAGTGGAACAGAATAGTCCCGATGTGAATATCGTCAAGGGGGAATCGGAGGATTTCCGGATAGCGGATGAATTCTTTGATCTCTACTTTGCCAATCAGGAAATCTGCCGGATTGTTTTAAGCAACCGGGAACATCCCCTTGTGACGTCCTTTTTCGACCGCCTAATACGGATGATGGATGAGCAAATGCTGCTTCTTCTCACCCTTGCCCATCCGAAGCTTCCGGAAAGCCGGATTTTTAATGAATGTACCATTCATTGGTTTTCCCATCTTCAGATAGACGCTGTGCTGCATATCCTCTCCCATAATCTGGATAAAATGCAGGCAAAAGAACAGCTGAAAATTATGATACGCATTCTCCGGGGCGGATTTCTCTCCGTCCTTCCGGATACCGGTATTCAATTATAAAAAGGGCCGCAATGGTCCTTTTTAAATAACATTTACATAACACTGTTATTTATCAGAGGAGGTCTTTTATGTTTGTAGAAGTTAGTGATGTAAGGAAAAGCTACGGCCAGGGAGGCAGTTTTGTCCAGGTGCTGAACGGAGTAAGCACCCGGATAGGCCGGGGCCGTATCTGTGTGATACTTGGTCCATCCGGTTCCGGTAAATCCACCCTTTTACACGCTTTGGGCGGCCTTGACACGGTGGACAGCGGACGGATCTGTATTGACGGGAAAGAAATCACCCGTCTGAATCCGGAGGAACTGGCCGATTACAGGAGGGATACCCTGGGTTTTGTGTTCCAGTTTTATAATTTGATCCCCGATCTCACGACAGAGGAAAACATCCAGGTATGCAGCTACCTGTCACAATCGCCGCTTGCCATGCAGGAGCTTCTGGATACGCTGGGGCTTACGGAGCACAGGAACAAATTCCCATCCCAGCTATCCGGCGGTCAACAGCAGCGCTGCGCCATCGCCAGGGCACTGATTAAAAATCCGGGGCTGCTGCTGTGTGACGAACCCACCGGTGCGCTGGATACCAAAACAGCCAAGGAAATCCTGATACTCCTGGAGAAAATCAATCAAAGGTACGGCACCACGATGCTGCTTGTCACCCACAACGATGCCCTCCGGGGTATGGCCGATAAGGTGATTCAGATAAAGGACGGGCAGATTTTCAAAGAATATGACAATGAGGTCCGGATGCCGGCTTCCTCTCTCACCTGGTAGGAGGATTACGATGCAGAAACTATTGTTCAGACGTACTTTGCGGGATATGAAAACTAATTTTTTCCGCTATATGGCCCTGCTTTTACTCATTATCCTCTGCATGTTCATCGTGGTGGGTACCATTGGCTCCGCAGTAAGCGTAATTAAAACTGTAAATAATAAGGCAGAAGCCGCCCGCCTGGAGGATGGACAGTTCCGTGTATTTGTACCGCTGACAGAAACCAGTCTCCGCAACCTGGAGAATAAGGGAATCCTCTTGGAGGAATGCTTCCATCTTGATTTTCTGATGGAGGACGGTTCCACACTCCGGATCATGAAAAACCGGGAAACCATCAATCTGGCGGAACTGTCGGAGGGTTCCCTGGCTCATGCACCGGGAGAAATCGTTGTGGAACGGCTTTATGCTGCCGCTCATGATCTTTCTCTCGGCGACACCTTGCAAATAGGCGGATCCGATTTTGCTGTTACCGGCATCGGTACCAGTGCCGATTATGAATACTGTCTGCAGAATATGTCCGATATGTCATCCGACGGCAAGGTTTTCGGAACCGCCTTTGTTATTCCCGACGCCTATGATGACCTGCTTGCCGGAGGGAAAGCCATTCAGGCGGAAGAATACCGTTACAGCTATCTTCTCGGCAAAAACATGACCCACATGCAGCTGAAGGATATTCTTATGGATATTAAGATCGATCCTGATGAAGTAAAAGATCCTTATTTCCAGGAACTGGTACACAGAGAAAGGAAAGATCGGGATGCCCTGTCCGATGGCCTGGAAGGGCTTCTTAAGGAAGCAGGTACCCTTTCAGGCAGCCCGGAAGCGTTCGGCTGCGCAGCGGCAGAACTCCGGGCAGAGGCGGATGCGCTCTTAAGCCGAACCTTTCCCGAAGAAATAGAAAATCTCACGGATTTTGTAAGACAAGAGGATAATCCGCGTATAAAAGCGGCGGAACGGGATCTGGAAACCAATATAAAAATCGGGATGATGGCCGGAATCATCGTGCTCCTCCTGATTACCTTTTGTATTTCCGTTTTTATCATACATTCCATTGACCAGGAAAGTACGATCATCGGCGCCCTCTATGCACTGGGGCTGAAAAAGGAACTGCTGCTCCGGCATTATACCATGCTTCCGGTATTGCTGTGTCTTCTCGGCGGAGCTGCCGGTACGGCTCTGGGCTACTCCCGGATAGGAATCTCCATGATGACCGGAGAATCCTACACTTATTACTCCACCCCGGCTGCAGATACCTGCTATAGCCTTTGGCTTCTTGCTTATGGCCTCCTGCTGCCTCCTGTAACCGCTTTTGCCGTAACCCGGGTTCTGATTCAAAAAAGGCTGGGCAGGAGCGCTCTCTCCCTTCTTCGTAAAGAACCTGCCGGAGGAAAGGGAAAACCTGTCCCCGTCCGTCGTCTGTCTTATTTCAGAACCTTTCAGATACAACAGCTTATGCGGGAACGGCGCAGCAGCTTTGCCATACTGGCAGGAATGTTTGTTTCCCTGCTGATTTTAATCCTGGGCCTGAACTGCTATTCGTTATGCCGCAACGTAAAGCTCCAAAATACCGCCGATACCCTTTATACCTTTCTATATCAATACAAGTATCCGTCCGAAACGGTTCCGGAAGGAGGATATCCGGCGTATATTGAAGGTTTGAAAAAGAATGTCATGGGGGTTCCCATGGAAATCCGTATTATAGGTCTGTCGGATGACAATCCTTTTTTTCCATCCTTTTCCGAAACAAGAAAAAATGAGATCTGTATTTCTTCTTCCGTTGCGTCCAAATACGGACTGTCACCGGGTGACGAACTGATACTGAAGGATGATGTAAATGAATGGCTGTATGGCTTTACCGTAACGGAAATCGTCCCTTATTCCACCGGTTTATGCTGTTTTATGGATATCGGCAGTATGCGTTCCCTGTTCCGCCGGGATGAAAACTATTATAATGCAGTATACTCCGATACCGCCCTGGATATTGAACCGGGCCGCTTATATGCGGTTTCCACAAAAGAAGATGTGGAAAAAAGCTCCGAAATTTTCATGGAAATCATGAAACCGCTTATGACCATGCTTATTGCGGTTTCCACACTGGTGTTCCTGATTGTCCTGTATCAGATGATGAAGGTAATGACCGACCGTTCCGGCTACAGTATCTCCCTCATGAAAATTTTCGGTTACCGCAGCAAAGAACTTCGAAAGCTGTATCTGGACGGAAGCTTCCTCCTCATTGCGGCGGCTGCCCTGGTCATGCTTCCCCTTACCAAGCTGCTCATGGATACCGTATATCCCACATTTATTGCCAACATTGCCTGCGGAATTGATTTAACATGGCCCTTTGCCCTTTATCCCCTTGTTTATGGCGGAATCCTGTTATGCTACGCAATAATCCGTACCCTTCTGCTGAAAAAACTTAAGGCAATGAATCCTGCCCAGGTTTTGAAAGACAGAGAATAAGGAAGCTTCCCGAAAAATAGCAGCCAAAAACACCGGGCACATAAAACGCGGCCCGGTGTAATCCATTTTTTATTTACTTTCCAGAAGCTTATCAACACTTACCAGCTTCACGCAGAGTACAAACAGTTTGGTTGCCTGAAGCAGTTCTTCCATAGGAGGGAAAGAAGGAGCAATACGGATATTGCTGTCATGCGGATCCTTGCCATATGGGTAGGTAGCCCCGGCACCGGTCATAACCACACCGGCCTCTTTGGCTTTTGCTACAATAGCCTTGGCACAGCCGTCCAGCGCATCAAAGGAAATAAAATACCCTCCCTTGGGCTTCAGCCAGGAACCGATTTCCAGTCCGCTCAGCTCTGTCTCAAGAATATCCAGCACTGTTTCGAATTTGGGACGCATAATTGCTGCATGCTTCATCATATGAACTTTGATTCCGTCCAGATTCCTGAAATATCTGACATGACGCAGCTGGTTCAGTTTATCATGGCCAATGGTCTGGATAGACATCTGCTTCTTGATATCCTTCAGGTTATTATAAGAAGCGGAAATTGCCGCCACACCGGAACCAGGAAAGCTGATTTTGGAGGTGGAGCTGAATTTGTAAACCATATCCGGATTGCCTGCCTTCTCACACTCTGACAGGATTTCCAGAATATTGTCCTGATCATCTTCATAAAGGTGATGTACATTATAAGCATTATCCCAGTAAATACGGAAATCTTCAGCAGCAGGCTTCAACCCGGCAAAACGGCGTACAGTTTCGTCCGAATAAGTAATTCCCTGCGGATTGGAATATTTGGGCACACACCAGATTCCTTTGATTGCCGCATCCTCGCTTACCAGTTTTTCAACCATATCCATATCCGGACCTTCCGGAGTCATAGGCACATTCACCATTTCAATTCCAAAATATTCGGTAATGGCAAAATGCCGGTCATAGCCGGGAACAGGACATAAGAATTTTACCTTATCCAGCTTACACCAGGGCGTACTTCCCATTACGCCATGAGTCATGGAACGGGCTACCGTATCGTACATCACGTTCAAACTGGAATTCCCGTAAATGATAATCTTATCTGCAGGTACCTCAATGAGATCCGCCAGCAATTCCTTTGCTTCCTGAATACCATCGATTACACCGTAGTTTCTGCAGTCAATTCCTTCACGGCACTTCAAATCGGTAGAGCTGTTTAAAACATCCATCATTCCCATGGAAATATCAAGCTGTTCTGCCGACGGCTTTCCTCTGGACATATCCAGCTTCAAGCCTAATTCCTGAAACTTCTTGTATTCCGCTTCCAGTTCATTTTTGAGAGTGAGCAGTTCTTCCTTGCTTCTGTCTTTGTACGCCTTCATTCCACTTCTCCTTCTTTTCCTCATAATTATAGAAAAAAGAGCTGATTTTACTTGAAATCAGCCCCTTCCACACAATTGATAGCGCCGGAAAGGACACTTCCTTCCGGACAAATTTTCCATCCAGTTTTTATGCTGTTTTGCGCGATTCATGGTTGATAACTACTTACAGGTTTTTTTCTTATAATATTATGCACACTTTGCAGCCATTGTCAAGTATTTCCGTTTTTCCCCTTCTTTCCCCGCAGAAAAAAAGGAACAGTTCAGGCCTGTCTGGACTGTTATGAAAAAAGACATGGTTAGGAATCTTCCGTCCGCCAGCCTATCTATCCTGCGGGTACGTAAAATGAGATGCGCCCGCTCATTATTAATGGTAAAATGGATACACTATTTACGAAAGGAGACAGCAGAATGGAATGGACGGAAAAACTACAATCCATCATTGATTATGTGGAACATCACCTTCAGCGAACGGAAGAACCGATTCTGCCGGATGAAATATCCCGGCTTGCCGGCTGTTCCTATTCTTTTTTCCAGAAGGTTTTTTCCTATATGAACGGAATCAGCTTTGCCGATTATATACGTTTCCGCAAATTAACCCTGGCCGGCTATGACTTAAAAAGTACCAAGTGTAAAGTGGTGGATATCAGCTACAAATACGGCTATGAATCACCGACATCCTTTACCAAGGCCTTTCAGCAGTTTCATGGTATTTCTCCTGCACAGTCACGTAAAGCAGATGCCCAATTACGGGTATTCCCCAAAATGCAGGTTACACTGCCCCGGCAGTATTCCTGGAAATTAGTGGACAGACCATCCTTCCGGCTCATAGGCAGGCATACAAAAGTCAAAAAAACGGCGGGAATAAACGGTAATGGACAGCAATCCACCGGCATTCCGGAATTCTGGAACAAGTGCCAGCAAAACGGCTCCATAGCTCAATTGCTTGCCATAGATAACGGTAATCCCGGGGGCCTTTATGGTATATTCGGCAGCTATGAGATTACTTCTGATGCAATTGATTACATGATCGCAGTGGAATCCTCGCACCGGGCCGGGAATGAGGATACGGAAATTATTCTGCCGGCTGCCACCTGGGCGGTCTTCGACTGCAAAGGCGCAGTCCCGCAGGCCATTCAAAACGGCTGGAAATTTCTTACGGAAGAATGGCTGCTTAATTATCCCTTCGAGCATGCAGACTGCCCGGAGCTGGAATGGTACAGTGCCGGCAACAGTTATGATGACAACTACTTAAGTCAAATATGGATACCTATTATTGAGGAGAGATGAAATGGTACATTTAGTTTATTGCGATAATACAGGAAAAAAAGGGGAAAAGGTTCTGGATAAGATACTGTCCGGTACAAAAACAATGGTAATCCGAGGCGCCGCCGGTAGAAAAATTCCTCACAGCCGGGTCTTTCAGGGTGAAGAGCTCTATTTTATGGAAAAAGGGAGCATGATGATTACTGCCAAAGCGAAGGTTAAGGATGTACAGAACTATGTTAAACTAACAGAAGAAGAAATCTGCCGGATACTGGAAGAAAATCAGGCAAAACTAAACTTATCAGAGAAACAAAAAGAACGATGGCACAAAAAATGCCTGTGTCTTGTTGAATTTGAAAAGGTTCAGGAAATTTCCCCCCTTATGTTTGATCATCAGGGAAATATGGATGATTGGCTTATTATCGAAAAGATCGAAGATGTTCTAGTAGGGACAAGCATTGCTTACAATTATGAAAAATCCAGATTTTAGCTGTCTATACCGGGAGAGACCGCAGAATTGCGCGGAAATCTCCCGTTTTTCTTTGCTTCCGGCATCGCTCCTGCTTATCTTGTCTCCTGCCCATCAAGCAGCATTTCAAATAGTATTTCATGCTTTAATGGAATCCCATTCTCTCCAATCAGGGGGATTTCCGGCTTCAGCTTACGGGATACCTCCAGGGAATTATAATAAAAGCCCGCCATGTCAAAACCTCTCTTCTGATAAAATCGCAGGGCGTTTATATTATCATTGGTAGTAATCACTTCAATTTTCCCACATTTCTGTTCTTTCGCAATACGGATTACCTCCTGTACCAGAGTTGTTCCCGTTCCCCTGTTTTCTTCCAGGCTGTCGAGCGATGTGATTTCACATATAGCGTTCCTTATCATATATGTTACAAGCCCGGTAATATTCCGTTTCCCGTCCAATGCCATGATTCCATCTACCAGGGTCATGTCTATAAGCTTTCCCCGCAATGCCATTTCAGTGGTACACCAATGATCCCTGATAAATGAATTTACAAGTTCCCTGTTATCTTCCTTAACATTTACCAACTCCATAGCTACTCCTTCCCGGCTTCCCCGGAACGAAACTGCTTATCGTACTCCCTGACAGCTTCTTTATTCAGAGAATCATCATTTATGGATGATTCCTGATATTTCCCTTCCACAGAATCAAGATATCCCTTCTTTAACTCCATCGCCATAAGTTCCGGATAGTTATTTCCGCTGCAGTCGGCAATACCGAATACCGCCGCTTCCACAAACCCTAGCTTCGGGTAATATTCAGGCCGTCCGAAAAAAAACAATTGCGCCGTACCCCTGGTCCTTTGCCTGTTCAATTGTTGATCTCATCAGTGCCTTACCTATCCCCTTGCGCTGATAAGATGGGTGAACACTAAGCGGGCCGAAATTAAGCACCGGAACATATAACAGTTCTTTACCATGCCGCAATTCTTGCCGCAAACTAACTTTTGTAAAAATCCTTCTGACTCATACCGATATCATTTAGTGCCTGTTCCGCATCAGAAACTATTTTTTCTTTTACAGGAAGGATTTTTATTTTGGCTTTTTTTAGTATTTCCTTTACCTCCTTATCTGTAATGCAGTACGTTTTAGCTACCTTTTTCGTATTCCGGCTGTCATTATAAGCGAGAACGATTTCAGCAGGTCCCCATTCTAGCTCTACCGGAGGATTCATTATGTTGTTTTCCATCAAATGCAGTGACTCCTTTTCCTTGTATCAGATTTCCATGCTGCCTGATAGACGCACCCTTCATACAACAGTTCCCAGCCATCCCTTTCAGCAAAAATCCGAACATTTGTTTGTATTCATGCTAACACAAATGCCCGGAGATTTCAAGAACATACGTTTCATTATTTAAAGTCAACTAAATAAGTTAACACTATCTGCCAAAGGTTAACGGTTACGTTCATTCCATTCCGGGAGGAATCTCCCCGGGCGCACAGCCGTGAACAGTAACGGCAAATCATACCGGGGCTATCCTTGAGTCCATATTAAACATCAAATTCCAGGTGTCCCCGCATCTCTTCCATATAGATACAACATGAAACAGTCCTTCCAAATCCTTAGCATACGCATTATCAGCCTCCACTCTCAGTACATAATGAAGCGTTACCTCTTTATCAGAAGCGCTGATAACCTCCATATCACAAATCGAATATCTGCTGATATCAAAATCCCGGATGAAACCTGCATATTCACTTCCTGAACATCTATATCCCCCGCATACCATCACAGCTTCCGGCAAAACCAGCTTACTGAAGGCCTCCGCATCTTTATGCAGCGCCGCCTCCCACATATCATGCTCCAACTGAATCACCTGCGTTGTCACTTTTTCCATAAATCCCCCTGCGCTGTTAATTAATGCTGATTTCATCCAAATGATAGGTTCCTTCAACGATTATATCTTCCCCGCCCTGTTCAATATAGGTTTTCATCTCATCGATAGACTCAAAAAAGTCTTCTTCATCTTCCATTTTACTTAAATTGAAACAACTAAGCATATACTCTTTGTGCATCTTTATCTCCTCCTCACATATGTTCATACTCATTCTCCGCTGCTGAAAAGAGCAGGATATCCTGAATTCCTCCGTTACTACATTATACCGTTTTACATGTATAATAGCTATTGAATTTTTCCGGCAGTATCGGGCGGATATGCCTCTCTCCTGGTTCCATCCTTATTAAAATATTTTTTTAATGCTTTTTCAACAGGGTAGACCGATGCAACCAATATGACACACTGAACCGTACAGAGTATGCCTCCCACCAGGCCTATTACATCTTCGTCACTTTTATAAAAAGGGAATTGGATGATAACCGATGGGACAAGGACGAACCAGCTCAGTTTCCACCATAATTTCCCGCAAGTTTTCTGTGCAAAAATCCAGGTATCCTCATTCTTCATCGACATGGAAGTGCGATAACCGCAGATGCAGTTGACAGACTTAGGAGGATGCCGCTGCATGATTTTACCTCCTGCTATCAAAGTTATGGGGATTAAAAGATTGCAAACAAACATAAAAAACCAAAACCACATATTCATTGTCCCTTCTGTAAGGATGGTGCTTATCAGGAAAAACAACGCATCCTGTAGTCTCCGCATGTGTCAGATATAAAATGACGCATCCATAAAATCAGTTAATTTAACTTCCTTTTTCGTTTTTCAGGGAATATGATTCCCGGACAAATATATTATTATATAAACTTTTATTCTTTTCAGAAATGAAATTGAAAAAAGGTTTGTTCGGTAAAACTGTATTTATATAACGCGATTGTATTTTTTTGATATTGTATCATATGAATACTTCCCGGTTCTATTTGTACATTATCTGCTTCATATACAATTTTCCCTTCTGTAACTGATGTCATTACAGCTTTCAGAATAGCCCCGTGTGCGGCAATCAGAATATTATTTTCCTTATGATACTTATTTATTGTGTTATAGAAAGCTGTCTTGGCCCGTTCCAAAAACAATATCATGGATTCCATTTCAGGATAGGTATCATCCATGTATTTTTGCCGCCGCTCTTCTACCGTCAGCCCTTCCCCCAGGCCGAAGCTGCGTTCGATATACAGAGGATCAATCACAATCTTATCTTTTTGATATCCTGTTTTATCAGCAACTATTTCTGCGCTTTTTCTTGCTCTCACCAAAGGGCTTGTAATAATGGCATCTAAAGTAACAGCTAATCCCGCCAATGCTTCTGCGGCATTTTCAATCTGGGCTATTCCCTTTCGGTTCATCCAAACATCTTCATGTCCCTGCAGCCGTCCCTCGCAATTCCAATCGGTTTCACCATGCCGCAGCAGATAAATATTCATATTTACACCCGCTTTCCGGACAGTAAGTACCCTATTTCTTTATCTTATATCCGATCACTTCTCCTATCAGCATACCTAAGCTGATACCTAATGCCATGCTGATAATCCCTGTGCTTCCTATTGCCACACCCAGGCACATACCAATACACATTCCCTCAGTCATGCAGTTTTGGTCTTCCTCCCCTGTCCTGCGGCTTTTGAATGCAAAGATAACCGCAACGGCTATCCCTATTGTTATCCATGGCAATGCTGCTATAATAAAATTTTTCATTTTCTCCTCATTTCTAAGCCACTGTTTTAATCCTGCTGTTCTGACTCCAGACGGAACATAATCTGAGGATCATATGTTATGTACCGGCCGGCGGTTTCCAGGGGGGCAGACAGATTAATGTTGTCTTACCAATATCGGGCAGTACGTCGTAAACGGAACCGTGCATTTTGCTTTCGAAATACTCTTTTATAGCAAATGTAGCATTCCATCTTTCGACTGAATTTTTCCAAATACCATACCTGCGCGCAACATCTACAAACCGTTTTTCCAGAATACAAAAGCCATAATCAACGGCAAGACTGTCACACAATTGAATCAGCAAATCATAATCATCACAGCTGCAGGTCTCAATAAATTCCTTTATTTCTTTTTCTTCCCCGGTATCCGGTACATCATCAAATTCCTGTGCCATCAACGGATAAGAGTGCGTCATACATATTTTGGCAACTTCGTCCCAATGTCTGGCACTGGAATACCGGTATCCTTCGTATACATGAGTAGTTGTATCAACTACTCCCACTCTCCGTCCAATATCATGCAGCGCACCTAAAACATATGCTTTTTCCGCGTCCATTGTTGGTATCTTTCCGGCAATATTGCGTGCAGCGATCCCTACATTAATAGAATGCTTCGTCCATGGACCGGGATTTAATGCCTCTGCTATCTGCAATTCTTCTTCCGCAGTTTTTTTATCTGGCAGCATCGCATTTATCTCCTTTTTGTTCAGCAGCTTCTTCAGTAAAGCACAATATCACCTTCCAGATAACAGATCGCTTTTCCGCTGATATTTACCCTTTCGCCCAAATCTTCGCATATCAGGATTCCGCCTCTGGGAGATAGCTGCTTCGCTGTCATATTGGTTTTGCCCAGCCTGCGGCTCCAAAAGGGTATTAATGTGCTGTGCGCAGAACCGGTGACCGGATCTTCACTGACTCCTGCATTTGGAGCAAAAAAACGTGATACAAAATCGCAGCTCGTTCCTTTTGCTGTAACTATGACAGCAAAAGCAATATCTTTACTGATATCTGCAAGTTTATTACTATTTACCTCCAAATTTTCAACAACTTTCTCACTTTCCGCCAGAACGAGGAGATCTCTTGATAAATATGTTTCCAGGACTCTGCAGCCAAGTGCCTCTTCCAACAATGGATTTATCTTGGTTTCTACCGGCATCCTGGCAGGGAAATTCATTGTATACCAATCATTTGCCCTTTCTACCGATAATTTCCCGCTCTGGGTCTCAAAATCCAGGTTCATCAGGCCCGGTTCCACATAATTCATGACAACAAACGCCGTTGCCAGCGTAGCATGTCCGCATAAATCTATTTCCACTTCAGGGGTAAACCATCGCAGATAATACGTATTTTCCTTTTTTAACAGGAAGGCGGTCTCTGCCAGATTATTTTCGTATGCAATTTTCTGCATTATCTGATCCGGCAGTTCCTTTTCCAACAGACAGACACCAGCCGGATTTCCCCGGAACAGCTCATCCGTAAAAGCATCTACGATATAGTATTTCATAATTCCTCCATCTTTCCGGTCATTCTCCGCCGGCCTTAAGTTACTTTGGCCTGGGAACGGCTCATTAATCTGCCGGTTCCCGCATGGATATCCGGCATCAGTCCTATTTTGCTTCCTGTAACGAACTCCTGATTCAACAGCAGCATTACCTGAACGATAGATGCTTAATCCACAGTATTATATTTTCCTTTAAGTTCTATCATTCATCTTTTTCATTCCTTCTCATCTTATCTAACTTTTGCTTTTTCAGGTTTAGATGCCTGACCTTTGCACGCGGAAAATACTTATCACATCTCTGGCAATAACCTTTGTGATCCGCTTCCCTTCCTTTTTCACATTTTCCCGCACAAATATAGTATTTACACGGTGTTTCTCTGTCTTTAGCCATCTCATCACCTCAACTCATTTCCCAACCCTGTTCTATAATACTCTTCCGCAATTAGGACAGTATTTCACTCTTGTCTTAATACTGTTTCCTTTCACAATAATAAAAAGCTCACCTACGCTGTTAACAAACATACAATTATCTGAATCGTCATAAAAAAGAGGATTATTACCTTCACAACACTCACATCCCCGTTCTTCCGTCACCCGTTCCGTTTCCTTTATTTCCATATCAAATAAAACATTAACCTCATCAATCTGTAAATTAGGGATAGGAATTATACTATCCATATTTTTTTCCATTTCTCTCTCCTTTGAATCTTATTATGCTTTTATCCGTTTTCTGAGATACTATGTAACAGTTACTGCCTCATCCTATATCCTTTTCCCGGTTCCTTTCCTCATGCCGCCTCCGCAATGCCGTTTCTGCTCCTTCTTTTTATGCACGGGCGTCTTCTTTATGACTTACCTTTTCTATTCTACCATAAAATCATCTGTGATTATACGCTTCTCTCTATTTTCTCTGTATTACTATTATCCGCTGCAGGTTATGAATGTTGACTTTGATCACAAAAGAGGTATCCTCCGAAAACAGAATGGATATAAACCGGATTCTGCCGGTCTTCTTCCAGTTTCCCTCTCAGATTGGAAACCGTATTCGCTACCACCTTACCCGTATTTTCACTTTCCATTCCCCAGACAGTGTCAAAAATCAGTTTTTTTGTTACGCTTCGCCCCGTATGCAGAGCAAGAAGATAAAGTACATCATATTCAAGCCGGGTCAGACGGACTTCTTTTCCCTTATGATACACCCGACGCTTTTCACAGTCTATTGTCAATCCCGGAAATGACAGGGAAGGTGTGGTGATAGAAGATATGACTTCTATTCTCCCCTTATGTTCTGAAGCCAGTTCCATCAATTTCCGATACAATATTTCATCGGTATCATCGGTTTTATAAATCAATACTTTCATAAATTATCTCCTGTTCTTTCCTGTTTCAACCGTTCCTGGTATTTCGTGCCGTTTCTTCGGGGACAGGAAGTTCTGTAAGATGGCAGCGACGGAGCGCCGAAGCAACAGGCCTATACAACAGCATCGTAGCTGCCGTATTCAGCCCGCCTTTTATCAGGTTAAAAGGCAGAAAGGCAGGAAGCAGCAATTTCGCTACGTTTTCTCTTGGATACCCCATATAAACAGGCGTAATAAAATAATTCCACAACAGCATTATTCCAACCATCGCTCCCCAGCCGCACAGAAGTCCCTTAACAACAGAGGACGGTCTGCGCCATTTCCTGTAAATAACAGCAGACGTACACGCAAAAGAGCAGCTGGAAACAACATTCATAAGGAATCCTAACACCCCGTTTTCGCTGATTGTTAACATCTCAGCAAAAGACACAAGAAGTGTAATTACGAATGAGGTGAGCGGACCGAAAAGCAGACCCCCAATTGCTATAATAATGTCTTTCGGATCGTACTTTAAAAAAAGTACGATAGGTATGCGCCCTACGGCCGCCGCCGTATAAGCGAGGGCACAAAGCATACCTGTTGTTGTCAGCTTCCTTGTTTTACTGTTCATATGATACCTCCTAAAATAAGTAACGCCTGAAAGCATAATAATATCTTTCAGGCGTTACTTTTCCAGGTGTATTGATAATGCCGTCAGAACGGGGTTACCCCATGCAAAGCAGACGGAAAAAGAGTGTAAAAATAGCCAGACTCGCCCCTGACATTCAACACACCTTCTTCAATCCAGACTATACTGTCGGTTCTGGAGTTTCACCAAATCCTGCGCTTTCACGCTCGCGGACTTTACCGCCGATCGGGAATTTCACCCTGCCCTGAAGACATTATTAATATTCATTTGTTTGTATCAATATAACATGCCCTCCAAAATAGTACAATACTTTCAAGAAAACCGGGATGAAACCGGGACAATTACAGATATTCTCCCAGTACCCAAATACAAAATCTCTTCTTGACATAATGCATATTTATATGTAACAATAGTTATGTAACATATGTTGTATATGAACATACCAGGGAGGATAAAACATATATGCCGCCTAAAGCAAAAATAACAAAGGAAATGATTCTGGACATTGTTTTGGATATGACAAGGGTGTCCGGATTTGAGACTATTAATGCGCGGAGTATTGCGGGTAAGCTCCAGTGCTCTACCCGGCCGATCTTTACCTGCTATAAAAACATGGAAGAACTAAAAACTGATTTCCTCGCCTTTGCATATGAATATTATGAACAGTATGTCATCACTTACAGGAATTCCCAAAAAGTAAAGCCTTATTTAATACTTCCTCTTTCATACATTGCTTTTGCGCAGGAGGAAACGCATTTGTTTAAGCTGCTGTTTATTAATGATATCGATTTAAAAATGACGGAGGCGAAGGATTTTTATCAGGAGATCGGCAACGAAAATAAAGCCCGCCTTTTTTCGGAAACCATCGGAGTAGAATTAGAACGTGCGAAAATCATATTTCTTGATTTATATCTGTACACACATGGTATCGCTGTTTTAATAGCAGGGGATAAAATAAAATTGAACCGGGAAAATACCGAAAAAATGATAGACAATGTATTAAGTGCTTTTATAAGACAGGAAAAGGACAGGAACATTTCCTTTTGAGGTTATTTCAATAAGATAAGGAGTATATCATGACAACCAATCAATATCTGACAGACTTTTACAGTCATTACGACGAGGATAACCGGCTGGCATTCAAGCATGGATCCGTTGAATTTCTGACTACTATGCATTATATTGAAAAGTACATCAAACCGGATGACCGGATCCTTGAAATCGGTGCCGCAACCGGCCGGTATTCCCATGCCCTGGCCCGCAGGGGATATGAGGTTGATGCAGTGGAACTGGTGGAACACAATATAGAAGTCTTCCGCAGTCATACCCAGACAAAGGAAAACATAACCATCACTCAGGGAAATGCATTGGACTTATCTGCTTTTCCGGACAATACATATGATATAACACTGTTACTGGGCCCACTGTATCATCTTTACAGCAAAAAAGATAAACAGCAGGCTCTGCGTGAAGCCATACGTGTTACCAGGCCAGGAGGTGTAATTTTTGCTGCCTATGTGATATCTGACAGCTGTATCCTGGACGAAGGCTTCCAGCGCGGGCAGTTTAACGTCGCCGGCTATATCAGGAAAGGTCTTATTGATCCCCTATCCTTTGACACAAAATCCGAACCAAAGGATCTGTTTGAACTTGTCCGTAAAGAAAACATTGATGATCTGATGTCTGTATTCCCGGTAACCCGGCTTCATTATGTCGCTTCCGATGGTTTTGCCCTGTGTATGCGTGAAGCAGTTGATGCGATGGACGATGACACATTTGAATTATATCTGAAATATCACTATGCTACTTGTGAACGGGAAGATCTTATGGGAATTTCAAGTCACACGATTGACATATTCAGAAAATAAGTTATAGCTTCCGTAATACATCATCCGGGAAGCTAAAAAAGCTTAGTTGTGACAGCAAAACTGCCATAACTAAGCTTTTTTATTTTGACTGATTTGGTAAAGCTGGAAAAGGGACTCGAACCCTCGACCTACTGATTACGAATCAGTTGCGCTACCAACTGCGCTATTCCAGCAAATCACCGACGCTCTTTATTATAAATGTTATTTCCCTTTTTGACAAGTACCTTTTTTCTTTTTATACTAATTTTTTCTTTTTAAACAAATCTTAGTTTTTTTGTTTACAACCGAAGAAGGATTAAACCATTCCCGTCTGCTTCCATAAAATCAAGCAATAATTTCCTACAGAAAATCTTGTTTTATTCGCATTAAACTTGCCAATACCGATAGCCTTTCATATAATTATATACAACGAAAGGGGGAATGACCAATAAGGGAAAGCAGGACAGGCAGCTAAAAGCGAATGCACATTACTGATAGTTATATAATCAATCAGAACAGAATAGAGGATAACATGAAGATAACTAAAATCGAAGAAAGCGATAAAAATAATTATATAGAACTTCTCTTGCTTGCCGATGAAGATATAAATATGATAGGGAAATATTTACATCGGGGAGAAATGTTTGCCTTAGATGATAATGGACTGAAAAGTGTCTGCATGGTTACACAGGAGAGCGATGGCGTCTGTGAACTGAAAAATATAGCCACTTATGAAAAATGGCATGGAAAAGGATATGGAAGTAAACTTTTAAACCATATATTTTTGTATTACAAGGGCAGGTATTCGACAATGCTTGTGGGAACAGGCGACGTCCCATGGATTATAGAGTTTTACCGGAAAAATGGTTTCCGTATTTCCCATAGAATTAAGAACTTCTTCACAGATAATTACGACCATCCAATGATTGAAGATGGTATCCTCTTAACAGATATGGTGTATTTGAGTAAAATTCTATAAAATATGACACTTATCAAAAGCCTGCCGCAGCGGGCAGACGGGTCCGATGCGAAAGCGGTATCGGACCCGTCCTGCAAAGGAACCGGCTGCTAACCATTCCCCGGCATCCTTATTGCCGGCAACTTCGTTTCCCCATTCCAAATTATCATAACCGGCACATTTTCATACCCTCTCCAACTCATCCAGATGCACATCCATCTGAGGAAAGGGTATCCCAATGCCATTTTCGTCAAAGGCATATTTAATATCTTCCAGCATATCCCACCGCACCGGCCAGTAATCCTCTGTTTTGGTCCAGAACCGCATGCCGATTACCACGGAGCTGTCTCCCAGATCATCCACAAAGATCCGGTACTCCTTATCCTTCATGATTCTGTCGTTGGCTTCTATCAGGGAGTTGATAACCGCCTTCGCCCTGCGGATGTCCGACTGATAAGAAATCCCCACCTTCAGTTCCACCCTCCTGTTATCCTCATTGGTTACATTGGTGATACTGGTATCCGCTAAAGCCCCATTTGGCAGAAGGATAATTTTATTATCGATAGTCGCCAGCTTGGTGTAGAAAATGGTAATTTCGGAAACCGTGCCTTCATTCCTGTGGTTGTCCTCAATAATATAGTCCCCCACGCGGAAGGGGTGGAGAAGCATGATAAGAATACCGCCTATGCAGTTTTTCAGGCTGCCCTGGAAAGCCAGTCCGATGGTGACGGTGGCGGATCCCAGGACCGTGGCTATTGTGGTGGCATCAATCCCCAGCTTAACGGCTATCTGGAAAATCAGAAAAGCATACAGCCCCACCTTTAGTGTGGAATCCAGGAACTGCTTTGCTTCTTTACTTGCGTTTGCCCTTTTCAGCGCATTGGATGTCAATTTCCGTATCAGGTTGATAATGCGGGATCCGATCAGGAAAACTATTACACAGATCACCACGCGGATTAACAAGTCAAGCATGGTCTGGGGCGCCGCTTTTAGCAGTTTCTGCCCCAGGGCCAGTTCTTCCGTGATATCTGCTGTCAATACTATGAACTTATTCATTCTTTCTCCGCCTTTTTACGGGTTTTAACCACCTTGACCGGCTTTTCTACCTCCCCCATCTCGGAAATGGCCGCATCGGCCTTAAAAACCTTGTCAGCCAGTTCTTCCTTCAGGGATTTAGGATCGGCTTTTTTGGCGCCCTGTTTCTTTCTTGCCGCTTCTTTTGCTTTTTTTTCTTTTTCCGCTTTCTTTTTAGCTATTTCCTTCAGTTCCTCTTTGGTGTAGGGCTGGTAGGAAAAAATACTTATGCTCAGAGGAGCCTGATTCATTTTAATGGAATAATCCTTGCCGTCAAAAGGTTCCTCCAGAGCGGGCTTCATCCTGGGGTTCACTCTTCCTTCGCCTCCGTAAGCTTTGGCGTCCGAGTTCAGGATTTCCTTATATTTTCCGTTAAGGGGCACTCCCACCTGGAAATTCTTTCTTTCCACATTGGCAAAGTTCAGCACCACCAGAAGCTGCTGCTCCGGCTTGTCCGCCTTTCTCACAAAGGAGAGGATACAGTCATTTGCATTGATGCAGTTCACCCATTCAAATCCGTCCCAGCTGGTATCCTTACGGTATAAGGCAGGCTGTGTCCTGTACAGGTTATTCAGCTCCTTCACAAATTCATTCAGCCCTTTATGCTCCGGTTTCTCCAGAAGCTCCCATTCCACGCTGCGGTCTTCGTTCCATTCGTCGTATTCCCCGATATCCTGGCCCATAAAAAGCAGTTTTTTCCCGGGATGGCACATCATAAAGCCATAGCTGGCCTTCAGGTTTTCAAACTGTTCCTCTTTGCTGCCCGGCATTTTCCCGATCATGGAAGCCTTCCCATGCACTACCTCATCATGGGAAAGCACCAGCATAAAATGTTCACTGTAGGCATAAACCATGCTGAAGGTGAGCTCATTGTGGCATCCGGAACGGAAATAGGGATCCTGCCTGATATAACTCAGGAAATCATTCATCCAGCCCATATTCCACTTCATATCAAAGCCCAGGCCGTCCTCTTCCAGGCTTCCTGTCACCTTTGGCCAGGCTGTGGATTCTTCGGCTATGGATAAAGCCCCTTTCCCGCGCTTATGAATCATACTGTTCACATGCTTGAGGAACTCCATAGCTTCCAGGTTCTGGTTTCCGCCATAGATATTGGCTACCCATTCCCCGTCTTTTTTACCGTAATCCAGATACAGCATGGAGGCCACCGCATCCATCCGGATCCCATCCGCATGATACTGTTCGATCCAGAACAGGGCATTGGCAATCAGGTAATTGCAGACCTGGGGTCTTCCATAGTTATAGATCAGCGTGCCCCAGTGGGGATGCGAACCCTGCCTGGGATCCTGGTGCTCATAAAGACAGGTTCCGTCAAACGCAGACAAGCCATAGGTATCCCTGGGAAAATGTGCCGGCACCCAGTCAAGAATCACACCGATTCCCGCTTTATGCATTTCGTTCATGAAATACATGAAATCCTCCGGCGTGCCATACCTGGCCGTCGGCGCATAATAACCGATTACCTGATATCCCCAGGAGCCGTCAAAGGGGTGCTCCATGATAGGCATCAGCTCAATGTGTGTATATCCCATTTTCTTCACATAAGTGATTATTTCCGGGGCCAGTTCTCTGTAATTGCAGTAGGTTCTCCCCTCTTCCGGTTTACAGAAGGAACCCAGGTAAAGCTCATAAACGCTAACCGGTTCCTCTGCAAAATCTGTTTTTGCCCTCCGGGCGATCCAATCCTCATCCTCCCAGGCAAAGCCGGAAATTTCCCGGATAACGGATGCCGTCTCAGGGCGCAGCTGCTGTGCAAAAGCATAGGGATCCGCTTTCAGATAGGTAAGGCCTCCCTTCACCTTTAATTCGTATTTATAGTTCTGTCCTTCCAAATCCCCCGGGATAAAAATCTCAAATATGCCGGAATCCCACAGCCTGCGCATCTGGTGCACTCTGCCGTCCCAGTTGTTAAAGTCTCCCGCAACACTCACCCGGAGCGCGTTCGGTGCCCAGAGGGCAAAATGTACGCCTTTTATCCCATCCACACTGCATATATGGGCTCCCAGCATTTTGTAAGCTTCATAATGGGTACCTGCGGCAAAAAGATCTGTGTCTTTTTTGGATATGATCGGGCCGAACCGGTAAGGGTCAGTGATTTCCTCCGTGCGTCCGTCCGGATATTCCACCCTGTAGGTGTAATCTCCAAGCTTCTTTCCCGGAATCAGCGCCGCAAAATAACCCGCTTCATCGGCAAGCTCCATCTGAACTTCCTTTCCGTTCTCCGCAATCACCACTGTGACCTGCTGCGCGCCCGGCTGAAAGGTCTGGAGCAGTATAGAGCTTCCTGCCGTATGAGGTCCCAGCAGCCTGTGCGGATTATCCTCCTCCGAATAGATAACGGCTTCGATTTCGGGCCAGTTCATCAGCTTATACAATTTATCCTTCATCCCGTTCTCCTCAACTTTCTTGCTATATTTACCGCAGGCTGTGAATGAAAAGCCCGCTTCTTAATTTAGGTTCAAACCATGTGGACTTCGGCGGCATCAAAAGACCGGCATCCGCAACCGCAAACAGCTCCCCGATAGACGTGGGATACATGGCAAACGCCACCCTGCAGTCCTCTGACACTCTTCTTACCAGTTCCTGCATTCCGCGTATTCCTCCCACGAAATCAATCCGTTTATCCGTTTTAGGATCCCGGATCCCCAGAACCGGCCCCAGCAGATGATCCTGCAGGATGGATACATCCAGTCCCTTCACCGGATCTTTTGAGAGGATTTCCTTCTTTGCCGTTAAGCGGTACCAGTTTCCGTCCAGATACATGCCGAAGGTGCCTTTCCGTTCCGGCCTGCCGTCCATGCCGGTCTGTAATTCCTCTATCTGGAAGGATTCCCCGATTTTTCCAAGAAAATCCTCTTTTGTCAAATCATTCAGATCTTTTACCACCCGGTTATAATCCATAATCATAAGCTGATCGTCGGGAAACAACACGGACAAAAAGAAATTAAATTCTTCCTCTCCGGTAAAATCCGGGTTTTCCAGCCTGCGCTTTTCGGATACCTTTACCGCTGAAGCACAGCGGTGATGGCCGTCTGCAATATAGATTTCTCCCACCCCGGAAAAAGTACTCCTTATCAATGCCACGTCATCCGGCCGGTCTATCACCCATACCCGGTGGGCAACTCCGTCCGGGGAAACAAAATCATACAGCGGCTCTCCCGCCTTATATTGCTCCACCACCGCATTAATAGCCGGCTGGGAACGGTATGCCAGAAAAATCGGGCCGGTCTGTGCGCCGCAGGCATCCACATGGCGGATACGGTCGGCTTCTTTATCCGCCCTGGTATTCTCATGTTTCTTTATTACCTGGTTCAGGTAATCATCCACACCTGCACAGGCCGTGATTCCAGTCTGGGAACGGGCGTCCATCACCAGTTCATATATGTAGTAAACCGGTATTTCCTCCTGCACGAAGCTGCCGTCTTGCACCCTATCCCACAGCAGCTTTGACGCTTTCTCATATACACAGTCCGCATAAATATCCACGTCGTCACCGCATTGGGTTTCCGCCCTGTCTATTGACAAAAAGGAAAGCGGTTCCCTGGTTACCTCAATCTTGGCTTCTTCTCTGTTATATACGTCATAAGGCAGCGCTGCAATCCGCTGCTCCAGGCCTTTTTTCGGCCTGTATGCCCGGAACGGTCTGATTTCTGCCATCCTCGTACCTCCGTTATTTCGTTATTTTACCCGGCAATGCATATGTCAGGTTTTCATAAATAAGTATAACTTATTCTCTTTTCCGTTACAAGGGGTCACAAAGAGGCTGTAAACGAAAAAAACGCCCGAAGCGGCATAAAATGGCCGCTTCGGACGTATAAATGGAAACTGAAAAATTTAGATCCAGTTCACGCCTGTACTTAGGGATAACATGTATACTATTTTACAACCCGCACTCGGATAACACCCGGTATGGAACGGAGCGTGTTGATAATTTCCCCGCTTGGCTGCATCTCCACATCCAGCATGGTATAGGCAACGTCTCCTT
The DNA here is from genome assembly GCA_022845955.1 of Lachnospiraceae bacterium. Lineage (GTDB taxonomy): Bacteria > Bacillota > Clostridia > Lachnospirales > Lachnospiraceae > Eisenbergiella. The sequence continues at coordinate 3,109,505 of AP025576.1, read as the reverse complement.
TGGACTTGTTGGTCATATCGGAAATATTAATGCCGTTATCTCCGAACAATGCGGTAAATTTGGTAATCATATTCGCCACATTCAAATGGAAAATAGCAATTCTGCCGGCCTGGTTACAGATTCCCATATCACAGGAGGGATAGTTTACGCTGTTATTGATATTTCCGTTTTCCAGGAAGTTTTTCAGTTCCCTGACCGCCATTACCGCGCAGTTATCTTCCGATTCCTCTGTGGAGGCTCCGAGATGGGGGATTACGATACAGCCCGGTTTACCTGCCGTGGTAGGATTGGGGAAATCCGTCACATACTTGCGCACCTTTCCTTCTTCAATTCCGGCCAGGACAGCTTCTTCATCCACCAGAAGGTCTCTGGCGAAATTCAGCAGAATCACACCCTTCTTCATTTTGGCGATAGCTTCTTTATTGATCATTTCCCTTGTGGAATCCAGAAGCGGAACATGGATGGTAATGATATCGCAGTTTTCATAAATCTCATCCACATTGATAACATGTTTTACATCACGGCTTAAATTCCAGGCTGCGTCAACGGAAACATAAGGATCATAGCCATATACCTCCATGCCCATATGCTTTGCCACATTGGCAACCTTCACACCTATGGCGCCCAGGCCGATAATTCCCAGCTTCTTATCCTGTACTTCCGTTCCGGCAAAGTTCTTTTTTACTTTTTCCGCTTCTTTGGCGATATCCGGGTTATCCTTATTGGCCTCCACCCAGTTGATCCCGCTAACGATATCACGGGAAGCCAGCAGCATGGCCGCGATCACGATTTCCTTCACCCCATTGGCATTGGCTCCCGGCGTATTGAAAACAACAATACCCTTGGACGCGTATTTTTCCAGCGGAATATTGTTCACACCGGCGCCTGCCCTGGCTACGGCCAGGAGATTCTCCGGCAGATCCATATCATGCATGGAGGCGCTTCTTACCAAAATGCCGTCCGCTTCCTCCACATTTTCTGTCTTTACATATTCTTCCGTAAACCCATCAAGCCCCACTTTAGCAATGGGATTAAGACAAAGATATTTAAACATAAGGGACTCTCCTCTATTTTCCAGTTATTCTGTCAGCCAGACAGATGTGTCCGCACATCCGTCCGGTTCGCTGCCTATAGGAATGAAACCGCCGCCTGATCAGACGTTTTCGGCTTCAAATTTTTTCATGAATTCCACCAGCTTCTCCACGCCGGCAACAGGCATCGCATTATATATGCTGGCACGCATACCGCCAACGCTTCGATGGCCCTTCAGGCTTTCCAGGCCGGCTTCCTTCGCCTCTTTTACGAATTTGGCATCCAGCTCCTCGCTGCCGGTGATAAAGGGAACGTTCATAAGGGAGCGGTCTTCCCTGCGCACGGTACCCTTGAAAAGCCTGCTTTCATCCAGATAATCATACAAGATAGCCGCTTTTTTCTCATTTAACTCTTTTACAGCTGCCAGACCGCCCATTTTCTTCAGCCACTTGAACACCTTGCCGCAGATATAAATCCCGTAAGCGGGAGGCGTATTATACAGAGAACCCGCATCCGAATGGGTTTTGTACTGGAGCATGGTAGGGGTCCCCGGAAGCACATCTTCCGTAATCAGGTCTTCCCGGATGATGTCGATCACAACACCGGCAGGACCGATATTTTTCTGCACACCGCCGTACATGACTCCGTATTTGGTGATATCCACCGGTTCGGAAAGGAAGCAGGAGGACACATCCGCCACCAGTGTCTTTCCCTTGGTATCAGGCAGTGTTTTGAATTTGGTTCCGTAGATGGTGTTGTTTTCACAAATATATACGTAATCCGCATCCTCTGAAACAGGGAGATCGGAACAATCCGGTATGTATGAGAAGGTTTTGTCTTCGGAAGAGGCAATTTTATTAGCTTTACCGTATTTGGAAGCTTCCTGCCATGCTTTCTTCGCCCACTGACCGGTAACAATGTAATCCGCCACCTTATTTTTCATAAGATTCATAGGAATCATGGCGAACTGCTGACTCGCTCCGCCCTGCAGGAAAAGTACCTTATAATTATCAGGAATACCGATCAGCTCCCTCAAATCCGCTTCCGCTTCATCAATGATCGTCTGATAGGTTTTGGAACGGTGGCTCATCTCCATAACGGACATGCCGCACCCTCTGTAATCCATCATTTCTTCTGCAGCTTCTTTCAATACTTCCTCAGGCAGGACTGCCGGTCCCGCTGAAAAATTGTAAACTCTTCCCACTTCTTATTCCTCCTTGTTTTGCGGAGCAAAATGCGAACCCTCTGGTGAGCAGAGGAATTTTCCTCCTTGTTTTGCGGAGCAAAATGCGAACCCTCTGGTGAGCAGAGGAATTTTCCTCCTTGTTTTGCGGAGCAAAATGCGAACCCTCTGGTGAGCAGAGGAATTTTCCTCCTTGTTTTGCGGAGCAAAATGCGAACCCTCTGGTGAGCAGAGGAATTTTCCTCCTTGTTTTGCGGAGCAAAATGCGAACCCTCTGGTGAGCAGAGGAATTCTCCTCCCCATATTCAATCTCCAGCCGCCGGCTGTATTCCTGCGGCCCGATACCGTCTATTTTACATAGTACCATCACTTTAGTCAACTACTACGTTAAACAATTTATGCGTATTTTCTGCAAAAAAGACCGTGAATTTTACCATTCGGGAAAACAATACCGGTAAGGGTACCTTATGTATAAGTATGCCGGGCTCAGCAATACTGTGCCCGGCATGGCTGTTTCTTCCCTAAAGGCTTCGGCTTTCTTCCGGCGCTACTGTACCGCATTTCCGGAAGCCAGATCATCCCCGTCAAAAACCTTACTGATGGCTTCGCCGGGAGAAACCATAGGAAATACCTTATCATCCTCCGGTATTACGCACTCGATAAGAACCGGTCCGTCTGCGGCGATTGCCTTCTCAATAGCGGGAGCTACTTCCTCCTTCTGTGTCACCCGGATTGCCATACAGCCAAGGCCCTCCGCAACCTTACAGAAATCCACCTTATCCGCGAGGATGGTCTGGGAATATCTGTGGTCATAGAAAAGGGTCTGCCATTGCCGCACCATCCCCAGTACATGGTTGTTGATCACCACCTGGATTACAGGGATATTGTATCTGCTTGCCGTGGCAAGTTCGTTCATATTCATTCGGAAACAGCCGTCGCCCGCTACGTTCACACAGATTTTATCCGGCCTTCCCATCTTGGCACCGATACAGGCTCCCAGCCCATACCCCATGGTACCCAGGCCGCCTGATGAAATAAAAGTACGGGGTTTTGAATAGCGGTAATACTGTGACGCCCACATCTGATGCTGCCCCACATCCGTAGTGATTACCGCATTTCCGCCTGTTATCCGATCCAGCTCTTCCATTACATAAGGGCAGCTGAGTGCACTTTTATCATATTTCAACGGATATTTATCCATATATCCTTTTATATGGGAGGTCCATTCCTCATGGGAAAGCTGGGGAAGGCGGCTGTTTACCGTATCCAGGATACCTTTAAGATCCCCGACAAGCGATGCATCCGCATGCACATTTTTGTTGATTTCCGCCGCATCGATATCAATATGCAGGATCCTGGCATGGGAGGCAAACTTATTGACATTACCCACCACGCGGTCGGAGAAACGGGCTCCCAGAGCGATAAGAAGATCACATTCGCTGACGCCCAGATTGGACGTCTTGGTTCCATGCATGCCTATCATGCCGGTATACAGCGGATTATGCCCGTCAAAAGCGCCCTTTCCCATCAGGGTATCACAGACAGGTGCGTCCATCTTAGCGGCAAATTCCCTGACCTGATCGGCTGCCCCGGATAAAACGGAGCCTCCGCCCACAAGGATATAAGGTTTTTTCGCTCTGGTGAGCAGCTTCAGCGCATTTTCCACATCCTCTTCGGTATATTTATTTACCAACTCCGGTTTCTCCGGCTTTCTGGGGGTATATTCATACAAAGCGGCGGTGACATCCTTGGTAACGTCCACCAGCACCGGACCGGGACGGCCGGATGCCGCAATACGGAACGCCTTGCGCAGGGTATCTGCCAGGATACTGATATCCTTTACAATATAGCCGTGTTTGGTAATCGGCATGGTGACACCTGCAATATCCACCTCCTGGAAAGAGTCTTTCCCAAGCATAGGAAGCGTTACGTTGGCCGTAATCGCCACCATGGGAATGGAATCCATATAAGCAGTGGCAATCCCTGTGACCAGATTGGTGGCACCGGGGCCGCTGGTAGCCAGACAAACGCCCACCTTTCCCGTAGCTCTCGCATAGCCGTCCGCAGCATGGGCCGCTCCCTGTTCATGAGAGGTCAGCACATGAAAGATTTCTTTCTGATGTTTATACAGGGCGTCATAGACGTTGAGAATCGTTCCTCCGGGGTAACCGAATACCGTATCCACACCCTGTTCTTTCAGACATTCGACAATGATTTCCGCTCCAGTCAGCTGCATGCATTCCTCCGTTCCGCCGCTTCCGCGGCCTGTGCTTCTTATTTATTTGATTTCCAGGATAGCTCCCCGGTTGGCACTTGTAACCATCTTCTGGTATCTTGCCAGATACCCGGTAGTTACCTGAGGCTGCCTGGGCTGCCATTTCGCACGCCTTTTATCCATTTCCTCCCGGGAAACCTTCACATCCAAACGGTTTTCGGGAATATTAATGCTGATGATATCCCCTTCCTCAACCAGTGCAATAGGTCCGCCCACAGCGGCTTCCGGACAAACATGACCTATAGAGGCCCCGCGGGAAGCACCGCTGAAACGTCCGTCGGTAATAAGGGCCACTGTGGATCCCATTCCCATTCCGGCTATCGCCGAGGTAGGATTAAGCATCTCCCGCATACCCGGGCCTCCCTTGGGGCCTTCATAGCGGATTACCACCACATCTCCGGGGACGATCTTTCCATCCTTGATAGCGGCAATGGCATCCTCTTCACAGTCAAATACCCTGGCAGGCCCTTCATGGACCATCATTTCAGGCGCAACCGCCGAACGCTTAACCACAGCAGTTTCCGGAGCCAGATTTCCCTTCAGTACGGCTATACCGCCGGTCTGGGAATAAGGATTCTCTATCGGGCGGATTACCTCCGGGTTCTTATTCATACAGCCCGCAATGTTTTCTGCTACGGTTTTTCCTGTCACAGTAATTAAATCCGTATATAACAGGTTCTTTTTATTTAATTCATTCATGACCGCGTAAACGCCGCCCGCTTCATTCAGATCCTCCATATAAGTAGGGCCTGCCGGAGCCAGATGGCACAGGTTCGGCGTCCTGGAAGAAAGTTCATTGGCAATTTCCATATTAAGCTCTACCCCTGCTTCATGTGCAATGGCAGGAAGGTGAAGCATGGAATTGGTGGAGCAGCCAAGAGCCATATCCATGGTCAAAGCATTCATAAACGCCTTTTCCGTCATGATATCCTTGGGCCTGATGTCCTTTTCCACCAGCTGCATGATCTGCATGCCGGCATGCTTTGCCAGACGTATTCTCTCGGAATAAACCGCAGGAATGGTGCCATTCCCTTTAAGTCCCATACCAAGAGCTTCTGTCAGACAGTTCATGGAGTTTGCGGTATACATGCCGGAGCAGGAGCCGCAGGTAGGACAGGCTTTCTCTTCAAATTCCTGAAGTTCCTCCATGGACATGGTACCTGCCGCCACACTGCCGACCGCTTCAAACATGGACGAAAGGCTGGTTTTATGGCCGCATACGTGTCCTGCCAGCATCGGGCCTCCGGAAACAAAGATAGCGGGGATATTGATTCTTGCCGCCGCCATCAGAAGGCCGGGAACATTTTTATCACAGTTGGGAATCATAACCAGTCCGTCGAAACCGTGGGCCATAGCCATACATTCCGTACTGTCACAAATCAGATCCCTGGTAACCAGGGAATATTTCATCCCGATATGTCCCATGGAAATACCGTCGCATACAGCGATGGCCGGGAACACAACAGGAGTCCCGCCCGCCATGGCCACACCCATTTTAACGGCTTCCACAATCTTATCCAGATTCATATGTCCGGGAACAATTTCATTATAAGAGCTGACAATTCCGATAAGGGGACGCTGTCTCTCCTCCTCCGTAATACCCAGCGCGTTGAATAAACTTCTGTGGGGTGCCTGCTGCACTCCCGCCTTGACTGAATCACTTCTCATAGGGTCCTCTTCTCCTTTCAGGAATTCCTTATATTCTGTCCGCAAGCAGTGTACCCATTTCGGAACAGGTCACCTGCCTGCAGCCTGCCTTTTTACAGTCCGCGGACATAATATCCGACGTGCGGTATCCGCTTTTCAGCACCTGCTTCACCGCCTTGTCCACCGCATCCGCTTCGCTCGTCAGATTAAAGCTGTACCGAAGCATCATGGACGCGCTCAGAACAGTGGCAATAGGATTGGCAATGTCCATTCCGGCGATATCCGGTGCGCTTCCATGGCTTGGCTCATACAGGCCGAAGCTGGTATCGTTCAGGCTGGCGCTCGCCAGCATACCGATGGACCCCGTCACCATACTCGCTTCATCGGAAAGGATATCACCGAACATGTTTTCCGTCAGTATCACATCAAACTGGGCCGGATCCTTAACCAGCTGCATGGCACAGTTATCCACCAGCATATGGGAAAGCGCCACCTGCGGGTAATCCTTTGCCACTTCATTGACCACATCCCGCCAAAGTCTGGAAGAATCCAGGACATTGGCCTTATCGACGCTGGTTACTTTCTTTCTGCGTTTCATAGCTATATCAAAGGCTTTTACGGCAATACGGCGTATTTCTTTTTCATTATAGGTAAGGGTATCCACCGCCGTGCGCACGCCGTTTTCCACCGTAGTCCTTCTTTCCCCGAAATACAGGCCCCCGGTCAGTTCTCTCATGATCATCATATCAAATCCGGCCCTGCTGATTTCTTCTTTCAGAGGACAGGCCTCTGCCAGTTCTTCATACAAAACGGCCGGACGCAGATTGGCAAACAGCCCGAGTTCCTTCCTTATGGCAAGAAGCCCCGCCTCCGGGCGCTTCTGGGGCGGCAGCTTATACCAGGGCGAGGTATTGGCATCCCCGCCGATGGAACCCATCAGCACAGCATCACTCTTTTTCGCCGCATCAACCGCCTCCATAGTCAGGGGCACGCCGTGTACGTCAATGGAGGCTCCCCCCAGAAGAATTTCCGTATATTGTATCGTGTGGCCGAACCTTACCGCCACCTTGTCCAGCACCTTTTTCGCTTCCTTCACAATTTCCGGTCCGATTCCATCGCCCGGTATACATCCGATATGTAATTCCATAACGTTACTCCATCCCTTCTTCCTGGCGCGTTCAGCACGTTCTTACGCCTGCGCTTTCAGTCTTTTTATAATCATAGACCAAAATATGCAGAATTTCAACAAAAAGAACCGGGGGCATTAAAAAACAGCCATACCCTTTCGATATAGCTGTAATAACCTGCAGGAATAGAAATGCTTTCTTTCATAGCCACAATGTATATCCCCTGCCCTATCCTCTCCCAATCCATCCGGATTGCAAAAAACGGAAAAGCCTGTCCTGGGACAAAGCATTTCCGCCTTAGACCTGAGAGCTGCCGGCATAACAAACCTGTCCCGCCATCTGCTGCCAAAGGCCGCTTCTCCTTCTCAGCAGAGGAATATATGGTTATTCGTCCGCATTTGCCTTCTCAACCTGAGAAATTGATGATTTCTGCATAGGGATACGGCAGTTCTTGTTGTTTCCGAATTCCACTATAACGGTATCATCTGTTATATCGATAACGACTCCGTAGAACCCGCTGCTGGTCAGAATACTGTCCCCGATTTCAAGGGAAGAAAGCATGGTATTCATCTTTTTCTGTTCTTTCTTCTGAGGGCGGTACATTACAAAATAAAAGAATACACCAAAAATAACAACGTACATCAAGATAACGCCAATCATGCTTCCTGTTCCTGCTGTTGCAGCTTCACTCGCTAAAATTCCCATTTCTTCTTAATTCCTCCTACGTCAGGCTGGATACGCCCTGTAAATTTAACTGTATACTACATAACCGCATACATTTCTAAAAGACATCATACACAAAAAATGGACAAGGGGCAAGCCCTTTTATCCAGTTTAAAAAAATTTTAGAATATTACGGTAACAGTCCAGAATCACTCTGCCGGCCGGCTCATACCTTCCAGCTTCGCTTTTTTGTAGGAGGAAAACTCCCCCCGGTCAAGGGAATCCCGGATTTCTTCCATCATGGTATTGTAAAAATACAGGTTATGGAGAACGCAGAGGCGCATCCCCAGCATTTCTTTAGCCTTCAGCAGATGGCGGATATAGGCTCTGGAATACCTGCTGCAGGCAGGACATCCGCACCCTTCCTCTATCGGCCTGTCGTCCAGTTCAAATTTGGCATTGAAAAGGTTTATCTTACCCTGATTGGTGTATAAATGCCCATGGCGGCCGTTTCGGGAAGGGTATACACAATCGAAGAAGTCAATCCCCCGTTCCACGCCCTCCAGGATATTGGCGGGTGTTCCCACCCCCATCAGATAGGTGGGCTTATCTGCAGGCAGATAGGGCACGGTTTCATCCAGGATGTGGTACATTTCTTCATGGGTCTCTCCAACAGCCAGCCCTCCTACGGCATAGCCGTCCAGATCCAGTTCCCGGATTCGTTTGGCATGTTCTATCCGGATATCCGCATATATAGCCCCCTGGTTGATCCCGAACAGCAGCTGCTTCTTATTAATCGTGTCCGCCAGCCCGTTCAGACGGCTCATTTCCGTTTTGCAGCGTTCCAGCCACCGGGTAGTGCGGGCCACCGAATTTTCCACGTAACCCCTCTCCGCTTTGGCCGGCGCGCATTCATCAAAAGCCATGGCGATAGTGGATGCCAGATTGGACTGGATCTGCATGCTTTCTTCCGGCCCCATAAATATCTTCCTTCCATCTATATGGGAATTAAAATAAACGCCTTCTTCCTTAATTTTGCGGAGGGTGGACAGGGAAAACACCTGGAATCCACCGGAATCCGTCAGGATAGGCTTGTCCCAGGACATAAATTTATGAAGTCCCCCCAGCTGTTTTACTATTTTATCCCCCGGTCTGACATGAAGATGATAGGTATTGGACAGCTGTACCTGGGTCTTGATTTGTTCCAAATCCCCGGTAGAAACCGCTCCCTTGATAGCAGCAACGGTTCCCACATTCATAAATACAGGGGTCTGAACCGTCCCGTGAACGGTTACCAGTTCCCCTCTTTTGGCTCTTCCTTCCTGTTTCAGCAAACGATACATTGATATTCTCCTTTTATAAATCTGCGGCCGGTATACAAAGCATAAGGCCGTCGTGAACATAAACACGCCCCGTGAAGGAGGCATCCGTTGTTTTCTCAGCTACATCCCGTTATCACGGAGCAGCTTTTCATCCAGTTTCCGAACCTGCCGTCCCAGCCACCCGATGTCCTCTTTCTTTTTTCTCAGCCGTCCCGGCAGCAAAGCCGCCGTTTTGCGCAGCTTTTCCAGAAGGGCACATAACAGGAAAATCCCTGCCGCAAGCGCCAGCACTCCCGGCACAAGATACCACTTTCCCGCCATCCGGGAGGGATTGATCCACTCCCACAGAGCGCCTCTCCAGTTAGGATTGTCATGAATCAGATATACACCGAAGCTTAATGGGGCGGCGGCCAGAATCAGCCGCCGCAGCCATCCCGTTTTTATTTCCAAATTCAAAAACGCCACGAAAAGCAAAAGGGCCGCCGCAAACACAAGGACGGAATTGTATTGATAAAACAGGCTGAACCCCCACATGAGATCCTGAAGAAAGCCTATTTTTCCCAAAGGGGTGGCCAGCAGCAGTTCGATTGCAAACCGGCTTGCCGGTATCAGGAGGGCTGCCGCGGAGAAATGGAGGAAATGTCTGCCTGTCCTCCCGTCTGGAACATAAAACCGTTTCAGGTATGCGCCGAAAAGATAAACGGTCACAAACCACACCACACCGCTTCCTCCGCCGAAATTCAGGGCCGGGGAAAAGAAAAACACATTGGGCCACAGGGAAAACAGGACAAACAAAAAGCCCAGCAGCAGACGAAACTGTTTCCGGGACAGCCCCAGCAGAAGTTTATTCAAAAAAGGGGACAGACAAAGCATGCCGGCATACATAGTGACAAACCAATATTCGCAGGATAACACCGGAAAAACAGCGGCTATCAGGGACGACATATCCATAGGCTGACGCAGTATCAGCACTGCCGCTATGTAAAGGGCTGCCGAATAAAACCATACCTGCCCTTCCAGACGAAAAAGGCGTTTAAAGGAAAAAGAGGTTTCACACAGGAAATAACCGCTGATGAGGATATAGCTGCTGATGGAGACAAAGGATATCCCGAACAGGATCCATATGAGGAAATAGGAAACGCTTCCCCTTTGCAAGGTATCCAGCACGTTTCCATGGTTAATTACGTGCATTGCTACTATCATCAGCATGGAACAAATACGCAAAAGCTCCACGTTAGGCAATCTTTCTTTTCCTGTGTTTTTCTGTTTTTCCATTGCTTATCCTTTCTGTTTCCTATCCTGCATGGGGGCGCAGGTACATTGTTTTTTATGATACCATATCGGATGTTATGGTTCAAGATTTTTAAGTGTACACTTGTCTGGCTGTTAATAATACGCTATAATTTAGGCAATGTTTTACAGGAACGCGTATATCAGGAATTTATAGGCAGCTATAGCTGTTTGGAGGATACTTTTATGGCAGGAAATACATTGGGTACGTATTTTAAGATTACTACATGGGGGGAGTCCCACGGAAAGGCGCTCGGCGTTGTTATTGATGGGTGCCCGGCGGGGCTTTCTTTGTGTGAAGGGGATATCCAGGAATATCTCGACCGGCGCAAGCCGGGAGGAAGCCGGTATTCCACGCCCCGGAAGGAGGGGGATGAGGTGAGTATCCTTTCCGGTGTTTTTGAAGGTAAGACAACGGGAACCCCTGTCTGTCTGATGATTCCGAATACATCCCAGCGCTCCGGTGATTACAGCGAAATCGCATCTTATTATCGGCCGGGGCACGCGGATTTTACTTTTGACGCCAAATACGGCTTCCGGGATTACCGGGGCGGCGGACGTTCTTCCGGGCGTGAAACGGCGGGGCGTGTGGCAGGAGGGGCCGTTGCTTCTCTTATATTGAAGGAACTGGGTATCCGCCTGTGCGCTTATACGAAGAGCATCGGGCCGGTATCTGCTGCTATGGACAAATTCCGGGCCGAGGCAGTCCGCATGACTCCTACCTGTATGCCGGATGAGGAAAGCTCTGCAAAGGCGGAAGCTTATCTGGAAGAATGTATGGCAAATCATAATTCCGCAGGGGGTGTGGTGGAATGCCGGGTGGACGGAATGCCGGCAGGTATAGGGGAACCGGTATTTGATAAGCTGGATGCCTGTCTTGCCAAGGCGGTCATGTCCATTGGGGCGGTAAAAGCGGTGGAGATAGGTGACGGTTGTGCTGCCGCAGGTTCCACAGGCACGGAAAACAACGATGCTTTCCATATGGAAAATGGTATGCCAGGTAAAAAGACAAATCATGCCGGGGGGATCCTCGGCGGTATGAGTGACGGTTCCCCTATTATTGTACGGGCTCATATTAAACCGACGCCTTCTGTTTTTTCTCCGCAGGAGACGATAAATAAGAATGGGGAAAATATTGTGGTACAGATTAAGGGGCGCCATGATCCAGTTATTGTTCCCAGGGCTGTGGTGGTGGTGGAATCCATGATCGCCCTTACACTTGTGGATTTGCTTTTCGCCGGGATTCCCTCCCGTATGGACAGTCTCCGCCAATTTTATGGAAGCCGGAGAGAATAAAAGAATTTCCAGTGATTCCGTTTTCTTTTCTTTTTTCCGCAGAAACGGCTTGTATGTGACGCAGCGTCATGTAGTATACTCGTAATACAAGAGAAAAATCTGCGGGAGGTTTATGAATGAAAGAAAATACAAGATTTGTTTTGCGGGTAACGGTCACTCATGTCGTAACTTATATCCTGTGCGGAATTGTTTTTATGACATTATTCCATTATGACGAGCTGTATCAGTATGGGAACACCAAATATTTTATGCGGCCCGTTGACAGCGCTTCCAGTCTGGCAGGCCCTGTGTTCCAGATTATCCGGGGACTTCTGTTTGGTTTTGTTTTGCTGCTTCTGAAGAAAAGCGTTATTGAGACAACGTACGGCTGGCTGAAGCTGTGGGGAATCATCGCTGTTATTGGTATTATTAATACCCCCGGGCCGGCGCCCTGTTCCATTGAGGGAATAATTTATACACAGCTGCCCCTTGCCTTTCATATAAAGGGGGCTCCTGAGATTCTGATCCAAACCCTGCTTTTCTCATTTATGGTAGCTAATCCGTCAAAGTTCAAATGTCCGTTCCTGCATAAATATAAAATTCCGCTCATTTCCGCATTGTCCGGGGGTGTCATGTTTTCTGTTTCCGGTATGATACTCACCCTGATTCTCGGTACGGATATAAATGTAGCAGTGACAGATATGGGCGCATTTGGTGTGATGTTCGCTGCCGTCTTAGTTATATTCGCAGTCAGTAAATGGTATCTGTCCACAGCCTCTGACGCAAAGAATTTTATTTTACCTGTGTGTTGTTATCTGGTGATGGGGCTTCTTCCGACTGTCTATAATTATATAACGGATTCACCGTTTGCAACCTGGCTTACCCTGGTGATCAACGGGATCCCGGTACTAATATTATTCCTCATAAACTACATAGCCGACCGGCGCAGGAGCAAAATATAACGATATGCTACGCGCGGGATCTCACGGACGGCCGCAGGAAACGGGAGCCTTTTACGGCTCCCGTTTTCTGCGCACCATTAATCCAGTTTCATTATCGTTTCCAGTATCCTTGCGGCACAGGTCTCGATTTCTTTACGGGATACCTTGCCTTCCTTTAATGCCTCAAGCACTTCATCCGGATCACCGGATCCCATTTTCAAGTCATTTCCGGCCTTGATTTCTTTGTACTGGTAAGCTTTGTTCCACCAGTCTGTGGTAACCATGCCCTGAAATCCCCATTCCTCTCTGAGAATGCCTGTGAGCAGGTCTTCCCTTTCCGATGCATATTGGCCGTTCACCAGGTTATAGCAGGTCATGAGCGTCCAGGGCTGCGCTTCTTTAACAGCGATTTCAAAGCCTTTCAGGTAGATTTCACGAAGGGCTCTCTCCGATACGCGGGAATCACTGGCCTTGCGGTTCGTTTCCTTATTGTTGCAGGCGAAGTGCTTCACGCTGGCACCGATATGTTCGGATTGGATTCCGTTCACCTTGGCGGCGGCCATCTTTCCCGCTATCAGAGGATCTTCGGAATAATATTCAAAGTTTCTTCCGCACAGAGGGCTTCTGTGGATATTCATGGCAGGGGTAAGCCATACGCCAAGGTTATTTTCTTTCATTTCCCTTGCTCCCGCGGCGCCTATTTCATATACCAAATCCGGATTCCAGGTACATGCCAGCAGGGTTGCGCAGGGCCATGCGGTGGTGCATACCCCCATACCCGGTTTGATCCGCACACCGGCAGGGCCGTCTGCCGTCATCAGGGCGGGCACTCCGTACTCGGGAAGATTTCCCATACCAAAGGTATTCGCCACGCCGGTATTAGGCTGGCCGCAAAGCAGGTCGATAAGCTCTCCGTTTGTGAGCTGTGCCAGGAATTCTTCCATGGTTACTTCCCCGTTCACCACATCAATGAGCATCGCTTTCTTATCCGGCGCGCCGGTTCCGCGCACCGCGGCAGCTGCATCACCTGCCCATTGCCCCTTGCGGGGAGGATTGCCTTCCACAAAACCGGGGAAGGTTTCCCTTGTGTGTTCCTTCTGCACCGGAAGTTCTTCAAAACTGCCGTCTGCCAGCATTCTTCTGGCAAGCTGGCGGGGGGCCACACGTTCCCGGAGCGTAAGGACCACTCTGTCCGTGTCTTCCTTATATACATAAGGAACTTTTTCCGTATTTCTCACAGAATTGCCCAAATAGAAGGAATATTCCCCCGCTTCTAAAACATATGCGGATTTCCTGATTTTACCGGTATCGTCATAGCTGGCCATGGAATCTGCTGCCAGCCGCAGCGTAATCTGCTGCGTTTCCCCCGGCTGCAGGCAGCGGGTTTTAGCAAAAGCCCCCAGCACTCTGGCCGGCTTACCCAGCTTTCCCTGGGGAGCGCTGTAATAAAGCTGTACCACTTCCTTGCCCGCACGATCTCCGATATTGGTCACACTGGCTTCCACAACGATCTGTACCCCTTCTGTCCCGTTTTCCAGACGGCCGCAGCAATTCTTTATGGAAAAAGAGGTGTAGGACAGCCCGTAGCCGAAAGGATAGTTCACCTTCTTTGCAGCGTTGGGAATGGTTTCAAAATACCGGTATCCCACATAAATATCTTCTGTATAATCCACATAATCTTCGGAATCATTAAAACCGGCAGAGGACGGGTAATCGTCAAAGGATCCGGCAAAGGTATCCACCAGCTTACCGGAAGGATTGGCGTCCGCGCAAAGGATATCCGCAATGGCAAGCCCGCCTTCTATCCCTGCCTGCCATGCCAGCAGGACACCCTGTATGCCGGCATTATCCCTGAACCAGGAGGAATCCACCATACCGCCGACGTCCAATATTACCGCCACTTTGGGGAATGCCGCCGTCACAGTGTCTACCATCTGCTGTTCCTGGGGCGATAAGTAAAAATCACCGTCTCCCGGAATCCCTTTTCTGTCCCAGCCTTCCCCGGAAAAACGGCAGATCGTGATCACGGCGATATCCGTAAATCTCCTTGCCGCCTGAAGCAATTCTTCCGGAACTGCAGGTTCTGCGGTCTTGCCGTTTTCTGTCCCTTCCGCATACTGCTGCTTCACATTTTCTTCGTAAAAACGGGAAAGCGCATCAAATACCTGAAGCTTACCCTCTTCTTCCTTACATTTTAGGCCCTCATAGATATTCCGGGTATAAGAGGTCGTAACCTCTCCGCTTCCACCGCCTCCCCTGACATAATCAATCTGCCCTTTTCCAAAAAGCGCTACTTTGCATCCTTTTTTCAGCGGCAATACCCCGTTTTCATTTTTCAGCAGCACCATGCCCTCCGTGGCCGCCCGTCTCGACAGCTGGATATGCTCCTCACAGGCTGTCACCAAAGTGCCGTTTTTACCCATCGGCAGACAGGGCTGATGTGCGATCCTTGTCCATTTTTCCATGAACTTTAATTCCTCCCTACTATATTTAGTCTATAAAAAGCCTGCTTGTCTCAGTTCCCGGAAACCTTATGGAAAATCACACAGTTCGGCTGCGCAATCTTCATTTCCGGGCCGTTCATAACGAGCAGCCCTTTTTCCAAATCCGTTGTAAAAAAGGTGAGGGTACCCGAATCCTGATTCAGGGAAACCAGATGCTTATTATCCGGGAACAGAGCTACGTCCTTGGGATATTCCCCGCTCACCGGCAGACACAGAAGCTTGGTTAAAATCCCTGTCTTGGGTTCAATTTTATAAACAGCAGCGCTGTTGTCACCCGCATTGGAGCTGCACAGATATCTGTAATCGTCCGAAAGGTTCAGTGCGCTGGCAGTGGAACCTCCCGCATGATAATTGTTCAGGGTGCTGACGGACTGTATTTTCTCAAAAAAGGGATTATCTCTTTCCTCCCGGTACGTATACACATCAATACAGTTTTTCAGTTCGTGGACAATATAGAGAAACTTCCCGTCCTTGCTGAATTTCAGATGTCTGGGAGCACTCTCCAGATCACTGCGGATGACGTCCACCAGCTTCAGCTTTCCGTTGACGTGATCCAGACGGTATACATTCGTATGATCCATTCCCAGATCCGCAACACACAGATAATGGTTGTCCCTGGTCATTTTTGCACAGCTGATATGAGGGCGGAAATTCCGCTCTGCCACAATTCCCAGCCCCTTATAATAAATCTCTTCCGTTATCTCTCCCACGCTGCCGTCATCATTGATACGCAGCACCGTAAGTTTGCCGTCATGATAACCAGCCACAAAAATATATTTATCTTCGTAATCCGTGGAAACATAACAGCCTCTCATCCCATTGATGGAGCCCATATTGATGACCTGAAGCCCGCCGTCTTCCTTTATCCTATACGATTCCACACCAAAGTCAGTAATGGAATACAGATACTTCTTATTATGGGAAATCGTAACATAAGAAGAATTTGTAATTTTAATTTTCTCCTTTTCGGAGAATCTTCCTTTCGCCATATCCACATCATATACCGTGATCCCATGTTCCTTCCGGTCACCGGTCGTATACGAGGATACATAAGCCACATATTTGTCCTGTCCCATCTCTTCAGCCTCCTGTTGTGATTTACCTTGCTAATCGGCATCCCTTTGCAGGTCATTTTGCTAAATTCATCTTATCATAACCCATTGATTTTGTTAATCTTTTTTGTCCAAATTTTTATTTACGGCATTGACATTTAACAGGAATTCAGTATAATGGGGATCAGCGTCTTGTTTAGTGTCAGTAAACTTTTAGTTTATTATATGTTCTTTTCAGGAAAGGCCGGTAGCCGATTATGAAAATAGGAAACAAATTAAAGGAGCTTCGGGTCCAGAAGGGGCTGACTCAGGAGGAACTTGCCGACAGGGCTGAGCTTTCCAAGGGATTTATCTCCCAGCTGGAAAGGGATCTCACTTCCCCGTCCATTGCCACGCTGGTGGATATCCTTCAGGTGCTCGGAACGGACCTCAATGAATTTTTCAGCGAAAAGACAGAGGAACAGATCGTTTTCTCCTCTTCCGATTATTTCGAAAAAACGGATGAATCCTGCAAAAATAAAACGGAGTGGATCATACCCAATGCCCAGAAGAATATCATGGAGCCAATCCGGCTCACTCTTGAGCCCGGAGGATCCACATATCCCGATAATCCCCATGAAGGGGAGGAATTCGGATATATCCTGAGCGGCAGCGTAACCATCCATATAGGAAAGCGGGCCATCCGCGCCAAAAAGGGGGAATCCTTTTATTTTACCCCCAATTCCACCCATTATCTCACCGCCAGTGAGAAAACCGGCGCTTCCCTCATATGGGTAAGCAGCCCTCCCAGTTTTTAAGGCAGATTCCCTGGTACTTCAGACCCTTAGATACCACCGCAGAGCGGAGAAACGGAGCATACATATGAGCAACAGACTGATTGATTTGCAGCATATCACAAAATCTTTTGGTTCTTCCATTATTCTGGACGATATGAGTCTTTATATCCGGGAAAATGAGTTTCTGACCCTTCTGGGCCCAAGCGGATGCGGCAAAACCACTACCCTTCGGATTATCGGAGGTTTTGAAACGCCGGACAAGGGGCAGGTTCTTTTTGACGGAAAAGATATTACCAATCTCCCCCCGAACAAGAGGCAGCTGAATACCGTCTTTCAGAAGTATGCTCTTTTCACCCATATGAATATTGCGGAAAATATAGCATTTGGGCTGAAAATCAAGGGAAAGAGCAAGTCATACATCAAGGATAAAATAAAGTATGCCCTGAAGCTGGTGAATCTGGACGGCTATGAAAACCGTATGCCCGACTCCCTGAGCGGCGGGCAGCAGCAGCGTGTTGCCATCGCCAGAGCTATTGTAAACGAGCCTAAGGTCCTTCTTCTGGATGAGCCGCTGGGCGCCCTGGATCTGAAACTCCGCCAGGATATGCAGTATGAACTTATCCGCCTGAAAAATGAACTTGGCATCACATTTATATACGTTACCCATGATCAGGAGGAAGCCCTGACCATGTCGGATACCATCGTCGTCATGAACCAGGGATACATCCAGCAGATCGGCACGCCGGAGGATATCTATAATGAGCCGGAGAACGCCTTTGTGGCGGATTTTATCGGCGACAGCAATATTTTTGACGCGGTAATGCTCCAGGATAAGCTGGTGCGGATACTCGGCGCCAAATTCCCCTGTGTGGATACGGGCTTTGGGACAAATAAACCGGTTGATGCGGTAATCCGTCCGGAGGATGTGGAACTGACGGCTCCGGAAAACAGTATTATCCAGGGTGTGGTCACCCACTTGATCTTCAAAGGCGTTCATTACGAGATGGAGGTCACCGCCAATGGCTTTGAATGGCTGGTACATTCCACCGGCATGTATCCGGTAGGCACACCGGTGGGAATCAAAGTGGATCCGTTTAATATCCAGATCATGCACAAACCGGAATCTGAGGATGAGGAGGCCGCGGCAGTTGATGAATAATAAAAAGTATAAGCATCTGTTATCGGGGCCGTATCTCCTCTGGTCCGTTGCTTTTATCATCATCCCTTTGTGTATGGTTTTTTATTACGGGCTGACCGATAAAACCGGAGCTTTTACGCTGGCCAATGTAACGGCAATCGCAAGTGCGGAGCATTCCAAGGCCCTGTGGCTTTCTATCGCCCTGTCCCTGATCAGCACTTTTGTTTGCTTTCTGCTGGCCTACCCCCTTGCCATGATTCTGGCAAACATGAACGTGAACCAGCACAGCTTCATCGTTCTGATATTCATTCTTCCCATGTGGATGAATTTTCTTCTCAGGACTTTGGCATGGCAGACCCTGCTGGAGAAAACGGGTGTCATTAACTCCATCCTCTCCTTTTTGCATCTGCCTTCCCTGAATATCATCAACACACCGTCGGCTATTGTGCTGGGTATGGTATACAATTTCCTGCCCTTTATGGTGCTTCCTATTTATAATATGCTTATAAAAATCGATCCGAATGTGCTGAATGCAGCAAGGGATTTGGGTGCCAGCGGGATACAGACCTTTCTGCGCGTGACGTTTCCCCTGAGCCTGCCCGGTGTTATCAGCGGTATCACCATGGTGTTCGTCCCCGCGCTGACCACCTTCGTCATCAGCAATCTGCTTGGTGGAAGCAAAATCCTGCTCATCGGCAATGTGATCGAACAGGAATTCACCCAGGCAAGCAACTGGCATCTGGGAAGCGGTCTTTCTATTGTGTTAATGATATTCATTATCCTGAATATGATTATCACCTCTGTCTTTGATAAGGAAGGGGAGGGCCAGACCTTATGAAAACAAGAAGAAATGTACTGCGCAAAATTTATATTGCCCTTATTTTCCTATTTCTTTATGCCCCCATTGTCACCCTGATGGTTCTCTCCTTCAATGCGAGCCGCACCAGGGCCAAATGGGGAGGGTTCACCCTGAAATGGTACTTTCAGCTGTTCCGGAACAGCATCATACTGGAAGCGCTTTCTAACACGCTGCTCATTGCGTTTTTTTCCGCCGCAATCGCTGCCGTGATCGGGACCATTGCATGTATCGCCATCCATGGAATGAAGAAAAGGAACCGGGCCATTATGATGGGAATCACCAATATTCCCATGCTGAATGCGGAAATTGTTACGGGTATTTCACTGATGCTGCTGTTTATCAGCCTGGGCGTACGGTTTGGGTTCGGCACAATCCTGCTGTCCCATATTACCTTCAATATCCCTTATGTCATTTTGAGCGTCATGCCCCGTATGAAACAGCTCAATCCAAGCACCTATGAGGCGGCTATGGATTTGGGGGCTTCCCGGATAAAGGCTTTTTTTAAGGTGGTTTTTCCGGATCTGCTGCCCGGCATCCTTTCCGGCTTCCTCATGGCCTTTACCATGTCCCTTGATGATTTTATCATCACCCATTTCACCAAAGGCCCCGGGATTGATACCCTTTCCACCAAAATCTATACGGAGGTCAAGAAAGGGATAAAACCGGAGATGTACGCACTGTCCACTTTGATTTTTGTAACTGTGCTCCTATTACTTTTACTTGTAAACAAAGCCCCGGCCAAACAGGAAAAAGAGGCGGCCGGCACCAATTAGGAACCGTCTGAGGTTCCGTACCAGGAGGAAAGCAAATGAAAAAAGGTCTATCGTTATTGTTGGCGCTGTCTCTGGCTGTTTTTCCCCTTACAGCCTGCGGTTCTGCTTCCGCCGCCGACGGCGGGGAGGTGGTGGTCTATAACTGGGGCGAGTATATCGATCCGGATACCATCACCATGTTTGAAGAGGAAACAGGGATAAAGGTCATCTATGATGAATTCGAAACCAATGAAATCATGTATCCTAAAATAGAAGCAGGTGCTTCCAAATATGATGTGGTCTGCCCGTCCGATTACATGATTCAGAAGATGATTGAAAACGGCCTGCTGGCAGAACTGAATTTTGACAACATTCCCAATGCGAAAAAAAATATTGGGGAACAATACTGGGAACAGTCCCGCCAGTTTGACCCGGAAAATAAATATTCCGTGCCCTATTGCTGGGGAACCGTAGGTATCCTGTACAACAAAACCATGGTGGAGGATCCGGTAGACAGCTGGGCCATTCTATGGGATGAAAAGTATCAGGACAATATTCTGATGCAGGATTCCGTACGCGATGCGTTCATGGTAGCCCTGAAGCTGAACGGCTATTCCATGAATTCCACCAATCCGGATGAGCTGAATACGGCAAGAGATTCCCTCATTGCCCAGAAACCCCTTGTACAGGCCTATGTCATCGATCAGGTCAGGGATAAAATGATTGGCAATGAGGCTGCTATCGGCGTTATTTATTCCGGTGAAGCAATTTATACACAAAGGGAAAACCCGGATCTGGAATATGTGGTTCCCAAGGAAGGCACCAATGTCTGGATCGATTCCTGGGTAATTACCAAAGATGCTCCCAATATGGAAAATGCAGAGAAATTCATTGATTTTATGTGCCGCCCCGATATTGCCCTGAAAAATTTTGAGTATATCACCTACTCCACTCCCAACGATGCCGCCAGGGATTTGATTGAGGACGAAGACATCCGGAATTCCAAAATTGCCTTCCCCAATCTGAGCGAATACCATAATCTGGAGACCTTTACTTATCTGGGAGATGATGCGGATTCCCTTTATAATGAGCTGTGGAAGGAAGTGAAATCCAGCTGATCCCGCCCGGCTGCCCCGGGCATCCAAAGAACAGAAACCAAGAAGAGCGCAAGCTTCCGGTTCAACCGGACAGCTTACGCTCTTTTTGGCTCCTTCTTTCTATCCTAATCCGAACAGCTGTAAAACCTGGGCATTGATCGTACCGTCCACCACAAGCCCATATTTAGTCTGGAACGCAATCAGGGCCGTCTGTGTCTGAACATCGTACACCCCGGTAGGGCTGCAGGCGCAGCCATAAAAAGTGAGCAGATTCTGTACCTGCAGAATCGTTTCCGCCGGCAGGGCCGCTGCCGTCAGCTGCGTATTTCCCGCACCCGGATTGCCAAGTGCGGCCTGCTGGTTTAAAAGCGCCGCCTGCTGGCTGTAGGCCGCTGCCTGAAGCGCGGATGCATAGGCCTGCTGGGCCGCCGTCAAAGCCGCCTGGGCCTGAACTACCGCCTGGGCCGCCGCCTGAAGCTGTCCGTCCAGATTCTGGCGGGTGGCCTCCAAAGCCTGCTGCCGCGCCACAGCCTGTGTCAGCTGCTGGTTCGCCAGCGATACCATTTGCTCCCATCCCCCTGCCGGCATAACCGGAACACCGGCTCCTGCATTTCCTGTATTCGCCGGCGTATTATAAGGATACGACCCGCTTATAAGCAGCTGATAATAATAATCCTCCGCAGTCTGGTTCTCTGCCGCGTTTACCTTTTGGGCCGGCAGCATACACATAAGAATGCCTGCTGCCAGACATGTCAGAACTATCTTTTTATTCATAGGCCAAGTCCTCCTCTTGTACCTAATTATAAAGGATAATCCCTGTGAAGTAAACGAAATTTGCTCCCCGTGTTTTCACCTGCCCGGGTTCTCATTCCCCCTCCCGGCTTTCCTCCTCGCTCAGTTCCCCGTCAATAATGTGCACGATACGCCCTGCCGCTTTGGCTACGTTCAGGTCATGGGTAATCATGACAATGGTATGCCCCATAGCATTCAGCTTTCCGAACAGCTTCAGCACTTCCTGTCCGCTTACACTGTCCAGGGCGCCCGTAGGTTCATCCGCCAGAAGGATGGCGGGTTCTCCCACCAGGGCTCTGGCAATGGAGACACGCTGCTTCTGCCCTCCGGACAGTTCGGAGGGCTTATGGCGCAGCCTGTGATCCAGCCCTAAAAGGCGGATGGTATCCATACACTTTTCTTCCGCTTCGCCGGAGGACATCCCCCTTACCACCAGGGGCATTATGATATTCTGGAGAATATTATAAGTGGGTATCAGCTGATAATTCTGGAAAATAAACCCGATTTCTTTGTTTCTTACATCGTTTAATTCACTCTCTTCCATTTCGTGGATGGCATTTCCGTCCAGGTAATATTCCCCGGAATCGGCGATATCCATACAGCCGATAATGTTCATGAGCGTTGTTTTTCCCGATCCGGAGGGACCGAGTATTGCCACAAACTCCCCTTTCTTCACCTGAAAGCATACATTCTTCAGAACCGGCACTTTTTCTTCTCCCAGCATGTAGCCTTTGTTGATATTGTTTATTAAAATCATGAATTCCCTGTCTTTTTCCATTTAGGCTCCCTGCCATGTATCTGCTGCTTTACGCTTCCTTGCGTACACGCTATGATACAATCCATATTTTCAGAATATTATCGGTTCCTTCTTCCAGTAAAACAGCGATGATATTACCGGAGGACAGCCGGGAAAAAGTAGTGGCCACCCCCAGCTTGGTAATCACTTGTGTACCTACCGGTACCTCAAGGCTTTTGGTTTCTCCCGTGAGCGTATAGGCAGCCGCGTTCATGGCTCCTCCTATATCTTCCGGGAAGCCGGCAGGCTGGTTTCCCGCTGCCATGCTATCCTGCCCGAAGGCTGGGGGCTGTACGCCGGCTTCCGGCATGCCGCTTTCTTCTTTCCGGGCCGCCCCATCCGGGCCGCTTTCTTTTTCCCCGGTATCCGCTGCCGCTTGTTCCGCCAGGGAAAGCTCCAGCTCATTTCCCACAATGCTGTCGATCCGGGCATACATGATTTCTTCTTTTTCCCCTGCGGCGATCACAGTTTCGCTTTCCGAAGCATCCGCTTCCTGCTTCTGCCAGAAAAGAGCCCCTCCGGCGGCTGTGATAAGGCAGAAGAATACCGCACCAATAACGATCCTCTTTTTCCCTTTTTTCTTCTTTTTGCCCTTTTTCTGCTCCATCTGTTTCCCTCCTCTATTCATGGTTAAGAGCCACTACCGGAATCAGATTGGATGCCTGGTAAGCCGGATAGAACCCAAAGACCGTACCGGTAAGGACCCCGAATATAAGGGACAGCACCGCACCCAGAACGGAAAGCTCCACTCTCACACCGAAATATTCCAGAGCAGGTGTTATCCCAAGTGCCAGCATGACTCCCAAAACCGCTCCCACCAGGCTGATACAGCTGGCCTCCATCAAAAATTCCACCAGGATATCCTTTTTACAGCAGCCGATAGCTTTCAGGATGCCGATCTCATTCGTCCTTTCCTTTACGGAAACAAACAGGACGTTCATGATACCAAGGCCGCCTACAATAAATACGATTACCGCCATACAGATGAGCAGCATGGTCAGCGTATCATTGGATTTGGACGCCGCCTCCATTTTACTTCCTGCATCGGAAATTGTGAATTCCGCGTTGGGATAGCTTTCCGCCAGCACCTGTTCTATGTTGGTTATTACCGTATCCACATCATTTACATTCTCAGCTATAACCGTTATGGTGGGACTGACACTGGTGCTGGATAAATATTTAACCCCGGTATTATAAGGAATGAATATGGCGTCATCCGGACTGATTCCGGACGCTACGGTTCCCATCTCGCTGATGATCCCGCTCACCTGATAGGGCCGGTTATCAATATAAACCGTGCCGTCATACGCATCATATACGCTTCCGAATACCGCTTTTGCCACATTGTATCCCAGGACACAGACTTTTTCCTTATAGGTATTGTTGTCGTCTGTAAGGAAATCGCCCAAAGCCATTTGCAGATTGCTGATACCCGCATAATTGCTCTGTACGCCCGCTATCGTGTAATTCATACTGCTTTCCAGCTCTCCTCCATCCACGGCGGATGTCATAGAAAAGCTCATGGTAGTCTGGGCAATCCCCGGCACAAAGGTTTCCAGGTCTTCCATATCGGCCTCCGAAAGGGTTATCCGTTCCGTATTGCTCCGACTCTGCTCCATCATGAACATGCCGCCTCCGAAGCTGAAACCGCCTCCTCCTGCGAAACCGCCGCCGGGCATTCCCCCGCCTCCCCCGCCGGGCATTCCTGCGCCGCCTCCTCCGGGCATTCCGCCCCCGCTGTTTCCCTGGTATTCATAGGAAATATCAATAGCGCCGGCATTCAGGTTTTTAAACTGTTCCGCAACCTCTTCCTTTCCTCCTGTCCCAATGGCAATTACCAGCATAATGGTGGCTGCGCCTACAATAATTCCTGTTGAGGTAAGAATGACCTTAGATTTGTTAGCCGATAAATTCAGCCAGACGAGCCGCAGTATTTCTGTCACTTTCATGAATCGCTCACCTTACTTTCTATCAGGACCGTATCTCCCTCGGAAAGTCCTTCCTTGATTTCCACGTTAATACCATCTGAGAATCCCGTGGTTACCTCCTGTTTGATAATGGCGCCGTCCGGCTCCTTTTCGGACGCGGGTAATCTGCGTTTTACATAAGATTTCCCATTTTCCCGGATTATGGCCCGGTTGGATACATAGGTTACGGTTTCCGTTTCTTTCGTTATAAATGTGATTTGTGCCGTCATCCCCTCGTAAAGCTTGGATGTTTCTCCTCCCAGCTTCACACTGATTTCCACATAGGTGGTCCCGGTGGAGCTGTTATAGGCGGATTCGCCGATATCCTCCACAACCCCGGTAAATTCGTCATCCGGATAGGAAGCGATGGAAACATTCACGGAATCCCCTTCCCTGATATTGGCAAGTTCCGATTCCTCAACAGAAACCGTTACGGTAACCTCATCATAATCATTCAGAATCAACAGCGTATTCCCTGCGTTCACCGTATCCCCTGCTTCCAGGGAGACCTCCGTAACAACGCCGCTGTAGCCGGACGCAATCACATTATCGGAAAGATAACCATCGAATTCATCCAGCTTGCCCTTTGCATCGTCATAGTCCGCTTGGGCTGTCTGCGCATCGAAATCGCTGCGTTCCACACTCACATTATAAGCCTCTGTTGCTGTCTGGTATGCCAGGTTCCGCTTATCCAGCTGGGCCTGGGCTTCTATCTGCCCCAGCTCCAGATCCCGTTTAGCGCCTGTAAGGCTTTCTTCCAGTTCCGCCAGTTCCTTCTCCTTATCCCGGATAGAGTCCGTGGTTTCCTCTATCGTAGCTTCCAGCTCCTCCACCACTGCCGCCGCCTCTTCCCTGGCGTTTTCCGCCGTGATCCATCCATAGGCATCGGAAACGATTTCCGTAGTGTCCACCACATATTCCCCATTTTCCAGAACCTTTTTCTCCATTTCCAGATCGGCCTGCTTTTCCGCCAGAAGGGTATTCAGCTCCTCCAGTTCTTCCCTGCTATCCGCGATCTGCTCTTCCTTATCCGCAACGGCATCGGCAAGCGCTGTCACCGCATTCTGGTATTCCGCATCCGCAAGGGTCCCATAGGCCACATTGGTTTCATAATCCTGCCTGGCTTCCAGTTCCGTCATCTGTTTCTGGGTGCCGGTCTTTGCCAGAGTAACCTCCGCATCAGAGACATCGCTGCGCAGCTCTTCCCGTATAGTATGGATACTCTCTTCCGTAATCCGGTAAACCGGATCCCCCTTTGTAATCTCCTGTCCTTCCTTTATAAGCACCTCTTCCACCACCAGATTCCGGGAAGAGGAAGAGGAGGAAGGGGAGCCGGAACTGCTGTTTCCTCCCATCCCCTGAAAAATATTTCCGCCCTGTCCCCAGGAAAAGCTGTCTGTGCTTCCTCCTGTATATGCACTCAGATCCAGATCAAAGGTCTGTTCCGTTGTCCCCACCGTCACATTGCCGCTTTCTTCCAGCCCTACGGTCAGTTCTCCATATTCCACCAGGACTTCCCGGTAGGTGATCTCGTCATCACCGGATGCTACCCAATAACCGATTCCGCAGCCAAGAGCCAATACCAGGCAGAGGCCGGATCCAATCCATAGCGTGTTCTTATTTATCTTCTTCATATATGTCCTCCTCCCTTATGGCATTCCCGGGCCGCTGAAATCCGGAGCGCCCCCCTGCGGGGAATTTCCCAGGGAATTACTCCCCGGCGCCTCCATGCCGGCCGGAAATCCCTGCAGCCCGCTTTCTTCTCCCTCCGGCACGCTTCCCGCATTTCCATCCGTCCGGCCGGATCCGGACTGCTTCAGGCTTTCTTCGTTCTGTCCCGCACTCACTGTACTGGCAATGTAAACCGTATCTCCTTCTGACAGACCGCTTGTTATTTCCACCTCGGAGCCATTGGAAAATCCGGTTTCCACCGGCTTTAGTTCCATTTCCCCTTCGCTGTTTTTCACATAAACACCGGTACTTCCATCTTCTGCCGTGACAACTGCTTTTGCCGAAATATAGAGTACGTCTTCCACGCTGTCCGTGACAAAGGTAATATCCGCCGTCATTCCTCCGTACAGCTTGCCGGTATCCCCCTCTACCTGTATGGTTACCGGGTAGTTGACTGTGGATGAATAGCCGCTGTCCGCGGAAGTGGTTACCGCTGCCACTGTCCCCTCGTACGTTTCATCCGGATAGGCATTGCATATAATATCTACCGTGTCACCTACCTTGATATAGGAAATGTCCTCTTCCGATACATCAATGGTTATGGTATAGGCATCCCGGGCCGCATAGGAGAGCATGACCCCTGTATTCATCAGCTTATCGCCGGCTTCATAAGCAATATCCGTAACCAGGCCGGTTCCATCCGCATAAAGGATCCCGTCGTCCCCCACAAAGGCTTCGAACTCCTCCAGCAGTTCCCCGGCCTCATCCACAGCCGCCTGCACCTCATCCACGGTATCCTGGAGGGAATCCAGGGTATAGCCATAGATATCCCCCGCCAGGTTTCCTCCCAGCACCGCGCTGTCATAGGTCTGCTGCGCGGTCATTTCTTCCTGGGCAAGGCTGCTCTGGGAGGTATTTATCTGCTCCAGTTTTTCCAGAATCTGCTCCTGGTTTTCTTCTATACTGTCCCGATAGCCCTGCAGGGTATCGTCCAATGCTTCAAACGCTGTTTTTGCACTCTGAAAGCTGGAATAATTAGCGGTGTAGGCGGCAACACTGGAGGCATCCGTTTCTTCCAGTTTCTTCTCCGCTTTTTCATAAGCGTATTTCAAGTCACTGTATTCCTCCAGGGTATCCTCATCTGTCAGCTTTTCGTTATAATCATTGATTTCCGCCTCCAATACCTGGATATCCCCATAAAGTAATTCTATTTCCTGCTGCAGGCGGTTTACAGAAGTCTCATAGGTACGGGACGCGGTATCCGCTTCCGCTTTGGAAGTGCTGTAGGTGCTCTTGGCACTTCTGGCCTGGGAACTGTATTCACTTCTGGCATCAGCCAGATCCAGCTGTGCCTCCGATTTGGCTTTCTGCAGCTTCCGCCTTACCGCAGCAATACTGTCCTGGGAAAGCTTAAACAGCGGATCCCCTTCCTGCATACGCTGGCCCTGTACGGCATATACCTCCTCTATCTGCAGATAACGGCTCGCTTCTTCCTCCTCGTCGTCCTCTTCCTCATCTTCCGAATAATTAATATCCAGATCATAGCGGATATAGCTTTCCTGAAGCGTTATACTTCCGCTCTCTATGATTCCCTGGACAAGACTGCCGGATTGTACCTGGCTTTCCATATAAATTACGGTTTCTGCGGTAAGGTTCGGGCGTATGAAAACCGTATAGACGCATACCGCGGCCAGCGCAAGAAATGCGGTTCCGGCCAGAACCAGCTTTACGACAACTTTTTTATTCCTGTGTTTGTGTTTCATTTACAGTCTCCTCTTCCGATTCCTGGATTCCGAAATATACGGCAGCCGACAGGTTCTGGGAAAGCCCGCTTATATCTCCGGACAGTTCTATGGTAACGGAGTAATAGATGCTGGATTTGCTGTCGGACTGGGAAACGGGATTGATTTTCCCCACTCTTCCCTGAAAGGTACCATAATCGGAAATTTCCACCACAGCGCTTTCACCGATGGCAATGGATGCAATCGATGACTGATCTACGGATGCTGTCACGGTTACGGATTCCGGGTTGCTGTAGGCAAGCACCATACTGCTCCCGGAAAGTGCGGATTCCTTTCTTACTCCCACCATCATAATGGTCCCGGCATTCTGTGTGTACAAATAACCATCCCCTATTTGTTCTTCAAATTCCTGAAGGTTTTCCTCCGCTTCTTCTTTTTCATTCAAAGCCACACTGGTCTCTTCCTCTATCCGGCTCAGTTCGGCTTCATAGACCTCCTGCGCCGAACTGCTCTCTGCGGCTGCGGCATCATAATCGCTCTGACTGCTGACCTGCTGTTTATCGTATGCAATCTGTGCTTCCTCCAGCTGGGTGTTAAGCAGCTTGAGGTTCGTCTGCGCCTGGGACAGGGAGCTTGCCGCTTTTTTCTTTGCGGCTTCATACTCTTCTACGGCCTGGTCATATAGCTTCTCATTTTCCTGGACCTCTTCATCCAGCATATTGTATACCGTAAGCTTGGTGTAGTTATTTTCCGAGGCAGGGTTATTCCCTCCTCCCATCTGCCCCCCGCCGGATACCTGCTGCCCGGAAGCAGCGGACTGGCCGGAAGAAGACTGGTCTGATGAAGAAGCGCTGTTTCCCGCACTTCCCGAAACGGTTCTGTAATGATCCTCCAGCCCCGCCACATCCCATTCTTCATAAAGCTGCATCAGGGCGGAAAAGCTTTTTTCAAATTCCTCCTTTTTTTCAGCCACTTCATAATAGGTATAATAATAATCGTTTTCCACGGAGTCGGTATATTCGTCCACCAGCTCCTGTGCTTCTTCCACCTGTTCCTGCAGATCACTGATTTTATCCGCATACTCCTTCAGGGATTCTTCATAGGTATAAGAAGCATATTTCCCATTTGTAACACTGGTATCATAGGTCTGCTTTGCAGTTATCGTTTCCTCTTCACTGTCCAGAAGCTGCTGCCTGTAATTCAGGGCTGCCTCCACCGCTTTCTGTTCCAGTTCTCTCCGGGCCGCTTCCACGCTTTCCTCCGACAGCTTCAGAATCGGGGTCCCCGCTTCCGCTTCATCACCGCCGGACAGGAATACCTCCTCAATTTTCAGTTCCGTTTCTATGTAATCCAAATCGAAGGTTTCTTCCTGCATCCCTACAGAGGTACTGCCGCTTGCCGATATCACATTTTCGCCAAATCCCGCCGCCATCTCCGGCCCGCCCGCCGGCCCTGCCTGGTTTTGCCCGTCCTTTCGCATAAGCCAAAAAATAACACCGCCCAACAGCATCAGTGTCAGTATAGGGATTACCCCTAAGGCAATCTTCTTTTTTCTGTCCAGGCATTTCAGCCTATCCGTCATTTTCATCCGTCTCCTCCTCAATGGTATTCTCATTTCTTCAGATGATCCGTTCTTGAAACAATTTTGTTAACAAGCTAACCATATACATGTTAATAATTTACATGTTAAGCTTATTTGATTTTAACGGGAAAATGTTTCTAATATTTGTTGAAAATGTGAAAATTCTGTGTTCATCAGGTTTTAAGAGTGCAGCTTTGGTCCAAATACTATATACTGGGTACAGGCACGCTTAGGGCGCACAACAGCAGACAGGAAAAAGAAAAAATGAACCGGACAATCCAATATGAAATCGGGGCCGAGGAAGAAGGCCTTACTATAAAGCAATTTCTGAAACGCAGACGCTACTCCGGCCAGAATCTGGTGCATCTGAAGAAATATGAACAGGGGATCCTGCTGAACAACAGGCCTGTTTATGTAATCCAGCCGCTGAAGGCAGGAGACTTTCTTACTGTGAATATCCTTGAGGACAGGGTCTCCGAAAAAATCCCTCCCGTTCCTCTTCCTCTCCATATTGTCTATGAGGATGAGGATCTCATGATCCTGGATAAAGAGGCGGATATGCCAATCCATCCGTCTCTGAATAATTATGAAAATTCCCTGGCAAACGGTCTGGCCTGGTATTTTTCCGCACAGGATATCCCTTTTGTCTTTCGCTGCGTCAACCGGCTGGATCGGGACACCACCGGCCTGACTATCATTGCCAAGCATATGGTAAGCGGCGGGATTCTGTCGGCCATGGCTGCAAGGAGGGAAATAAGACGGGAATATCTGGCCATTGTAAGCGGCACCGGCCTCCCCTCCTGCGGCACAATAAACGTCCCCTTGGGAAGAGATCCGGACTCCGCCATCCGGCGGATGGCAGATTTCCGGAACGGGGAGCCTTCCGTGACCCATTACAGGGTGCTGGAGGAAGCAAATGGCTGTTCCCTGCTGTCGCTTCATCTGGAAACGGGCCGTACCCACCAGATCCGGGTTCATATGAAGTACATCGGCTATCCCATCATCGGCGATTTCCTATACAATCCGGATACCGCCCTCATACGCCGCCAGGCGCTGCATTCCTGCCGTCTGGAATTCTCCCACCCCATTACAGGAAAGCCTTTGGATTTTTCTTCTCCCCTGCCGGAGGATATGAAACAGGCTTTGAACTGTTACTTGGGCAGAGAAGTCTGACACAGTGTCCATTTACTTTTTTTCCAGATAGTGCTATGCTTTTTTATGAAAAGGAATTCTGCGCCGCAGAATATGGGTAAACTAACAGATGGCAATAAACAGAGCAATGCGTACCGTCCTGAAGGCTCTTTCCTACGGTGATATAAATGTGCAGTCCTCGCGGGCCTTTGCCAATATCAAGGCTATCGATCCGCTCAGGCGTTTTTACAAAACCATAGATACCAGAATCTATAACGGATCCTTTGAGGTCCCTACCCGGATCTATCTTGCGGGGGAAGAACTTCCCGTACAGAACGGGATGGAGGGAAATACACTGCCGGTACTTCTGTTTCTCCATGGGGGAGGCTGGATTACGGAAAGCGTGGATACCTATACGAGAGTATGCGCGGGACTGGCTAAGGATACCGGTCATGTGGTGGTCTCCGTCGGTTATCGGCTGGCTCCGGAATTCCGGTTCCCCGCGGGGCTGGAGGATTGCTATGCAGTGGCCAGAGCCATCTATACCAACCGGTTTCTGCTGAATGTGGATCCCTCCCGTATCACCCTAATCGGAGACAGCGCCGGAGGGAACCTGGCTGCCGCCCTTTCTCTGATGGCAAGGGATCGGGGCGAGTTCATGCCCCGTCAGCAAATCCTCATCTATCCGGCGGTGAGCAATGATTATTCGGAAGCCTCCCCTTTTTCCTCCGTCCGGGAAAACGGCAGTGATTTTCTGCTCACCAGGCAGAAGCTGTGCCAGTACCTGGATTATTACCAAAGCGACGGGGCGGATCGGCAGAATCCTTATTTTGCCCCGATCCTGGAACCGGATTTGTCCGGCCAGCCCCGTACCCTGATTCTCACGGCCCAGTTCGATCCCCTGCGGGACGAAGGGGAATGGTATGGAAAAAGGCTGAAGGATGCCGGTAATGAGGTGGAAATCCACAGAATCCAGGATGCCCTCCACGGCTTTTTTGCCCTGGGCATCAAATATTTCCATGTACAGGAAAGCTACACGATTATCAATCAATTTCTGAAGGAGAATGAATAAAGTGTTTGGCACCAAAGGATCGTATTGGAGAAAACTGGACAACGCAGCAAAAATCTTCCCGGCTACCAGCAGCAAAAAGGATACCCGGGTATTCCGCTTCTACTGTGAGCTGAAGGAGCCTGCAGACGGCGGCAGGCTTCAGGCTGCCCTGGATAAAACGATTGACAAATATCCCGTTTTCCTTTCCGTCATGCGCAAGGGACTTTTCTGGTATTACCTGGAAAAGAGCGAACTGAAACCGGAGGTAAAG
This sequence comes from Lachnospiraceae bacterium, assembly GCA_022845955.1. Taxonomy (GTDB): domain Bacteria; phylum Bacillota; class Clostridia; order Lachnospirales; family Lachnospiraceae; genus Eisenbergiella. Next base: position 3,077,569 of record AP025576.1, on the reverse strand, counting down.
GAAGAGACGGAGCCTCCCTGTCTGAATCTGTATATCAGGGACAGAAAAACCCTGCTCTTCCAGGTTACCTATTATAAAAACCGCATTAATTTTGAAGTGTTCCATGCCCTCACGGACGGCACCGGCGCCATACAGTTCCTGAAGGAGCTGGTAAAAAACTATCTGCTTCTGAAGTACCAAGATGCAAACCTGCCCGATATCTCATTTACAGAGGAAGATATGACCCCGGAGGATCAGGAATCCGACGGATTTTCCAAATATTATACCAAAGCAGGCGGAAAGAAGGAAAAAAAGGCGCACGCCTATCAGATATCCGGTGTGCGGACAGGTTATGGACACCTGAACGTCACAGAAGGGCTGGTTTCCTGCCATGCACTGTTACAGAAAGCAAAAGAGTACGGCGTTTCCATGACCGTTTTCCTGACAGCGGTCTTTCTGTGTGCGATTCATGAGGAATGCAGCAGGCGGCAGCGCAGAAAGCCCGTCATCCTCATGGTTCCTGTCAATCTTCGGAAATATTTCCCGTCCTCCTCCATGCTGAATTTCTTCGGATGGATCGAACCGGGTTATCTGTTTGCTGAGGAAAATTTCTCTTTTGCGGATGTGGTAAAAGCAACTGCCTTCTATTTCCGTGAAGAGCTGACGAAAGACAGGCTGGGTCGGAGGATGAGCAGCCTTATGAGCCTGGAGCAAAACCCTTTTCTGCGCATTTTCCCCCTGGAACTGAAAAATCTGGGCATGCAGCTGGGTGTCCAATTTGCCAAAAAAGATGTGACAGCTGTTTTTTCCAACCTCGGCGTGGTATCCATGCCCGGAGAATATGCTTCTTATATCAGCCGGTTCGGTGTCTTTACCAGCACGCCTAAAATAGAACTGAGCATGTGCTCCTTTGCGGATGATTTGGTTCTCAGCTTTGCTTCCGGCTTCCAGAACCAGAATGTGGAACGGAACTTTTTCCGGCTCCTGAAGAGCTTCGGCGTGGAGTCCACTATCCTGGAAGATCGCTTTCCTGCCAGGAAAACCGTGGAGTATAAGGGGCTGCGCTTTTTCCAATGGTTTTCCTTTGGCTGTATCGCAGCCGCCTGCGCGGCGGTTATGGTGAATCTGATTTTCACGCCTTCCCTGCGCTGGTCCGCCTATGTCATCGGCGGCTCCTTAAGCATGTGGCTCGCTCTGGCCCTTGGCTTTTTCAAAAGGCATAATCTTCTGAAAAACGCCATCTGGCAGATGCTTCTCATCTCCGGCGTGTGTCTGATCTGGGATTATGCCACAGGACGGCATGGCTGGTCTGTAGACTACGTGCTGCCTTCCGTCTGTCTGCTCATCCAGTTATCCATGCTGATTATTACCAGGGTTCAGCGGCTGAAGGTGCAGGAATATATGATTTACTACATTTTGGCAGGCTTGTACGGCCTTCTTCCTGCACTGCTCCTGATTTTGGGAGCCGCCCACGTAAAGTACCTGTGCGTGCTCTGCAGCGGAATCAGCTTCCTTCTGTTGACCGGGCTTCTTATATTCAAAGGAAAAGACATGTTCTCTGAATTATACAAAAAACTGCATTTTTAAGAAGCCATTTGGCAGCTGCGAAGTTTGCGTAAATAACAGAAAGCGGCGTCTGCACTAATTGTACAGCCGCCGCTTTCTGTTTCCCTATTATGGCATTCTAAACCGATGCCTTTTTGTTATTCTTCACAGCCGCAGGTCTTTCCATCGCTGAATGTAGGGTAAGGTCTGGGCATAGGCTCCGGCCTGGGTCTGGGTTCAGGCCTGGGAATAATAGGCTCAGGTCTTACATCCGCACAGGGACATGAGGGCCTTGCAGGAGTATCCATGCAGGGGGAAACACAACCGCAGTTGTTATTGCCCTGGCAGCCGCAGGAATTGTTGTTCTGACAGCCGCAGCCGCACTGATGTCCGCAGTTGCAGCCACAATGATCGTGGCAGCAGTTGTTGTTCTGGCAGCCGCAGTTACCGGACTGGCCGCAGCAGCATAAAAGTAATAATAAGTATAAACAGTTCATATTCTCATCTCCTTTACAGTACTATATGTAAAAGGAGACACATTGGTTCCACTGTTTTTCCTAACTTTCCGAAGCGAAGCACACTTTATCCTTACCGCTTTTCTTGGCTTCATACAGGGCCTTATCCGCCACCGGCCAAAGCACGCGGTAATTATCACCGTCAAAAGGGTAATGGGCCACACCGACACTGAAGGTCACCGGGAAGGACAGCTTCAGCTTTCCTATCACCCCGTCCCAGTCCTCCCGCAGCCGGGAAAGCTTGTCCCGCAGGGTATCCTGGCTTTTTCCGTCACAGGCCAGATACAGGATAAACTCATCACCGCCGATCCGTCCCGCCAGATCCTGTGAAAAATTCTTTCTGAGACATTCCCCCAAAGCTACCAGCACCTTGTCGCCCATAGGATGTCCGAAGGTATCGTTTACTTTTTTAAAATCATCTATGTCAATCATCAGAAGAGTTCCCTGTCCGCACTCCTTCATGGACTTTTCCACCATTTCCTCGAGACAATATCTCTTCAGAAGGCCTGTCAGCTCATCATGACGCAGTTCATAAAGGAAACGCCGGTTTGTCATTTCCAGTTCCCGGGTCTTTTCTGTAAGCTTCTCCTGAAAGATACGGTTCTCCTGTTCTATCAGCCTGTGAGGGAAAAATTCATCATCACCCTGGCTGACATCGGGCATAGACTGATGGATCTGCAGCAAAAACCAGTTTCCCTCCTTTTTTTCCACGAGAACGGAAAAGCGGAAGCTGAAGTCATAGATAATCCTGTCTTCCGCATTTTCCTTTGCTTTCAGCTCTCCGATGACGCTGTACAGGTTTTCCCGGATTTCGGTGGCCTGATACCACTCGTCCTCTATCAGAAATACACCATCCCATTTCTCCAGTTCCCTGTCCATCGCTTCCAGGAATTCCGCCCTGTTCCTGCTTATTTCATGGGATCCGGTTCCGATAACGGTGAGGCGCTCATCCGCCACCTCCTTAAGATCCCGCATATCCCGCTGCTCCAGATAACAATGCCATAAAAATCTACAAAACTCTTCCGGCGTTTTAAAATTATCCATTCCTGTCCGTCGTCTCCCTGTTTTTCCTTTTAAGAAGCATTCCCCTCACATAGGCAAAGGTCTTCTCTTCCCCCTGTTTAGCCAGCATGGTTAGAAGCCGAAGAAGCAGCTTCCTTGTATGTTCATGCATTATGGGGATCTCTTTGGCCGACTGGAAATATAAGAGGGGATCCGCATCCGTATACTTATTCCCTTTGTACACTTTGGATGCCGCTATCCGGTCCATCAGCATTTCCGCCACATAAGGAACCGGCATCTCCACCGGAGCAATACCTCCCGGTACCTCCCTTATGCTGTAATCTATCCAATATTCATAATGATGCTTATTTCTTCCTTTATGATGGAGCCATGCGCTGGAATAGCCTTTTTCCTCACGCTCCGCATTATTGGGACTCCTGTCCCCCTGAAAATACCTGGCCCCCACCAGGAATTCCGATGGGGAATATTTGGAGAGGTCATGGGTAAGCCCCTGTTTATACAATCCCACCGCAAAACACCCCTTCATTACCAGATATTTATGGTGGGTGATTGTCTTAAAATGCTTCCAAGCCTTCTTTCCTGTTGTCACTTCTTTTTCTGTCCTGCCTTCTGCTTTTCTTTACCCGTTTTTTCTCTGCTTTCAAATATCTGTATGGAGCGCCCTGATACGGCGGCCGTTTTCCCGTTTTCTCCCTCTTCCTGTGCCCCGGAAGCCGTATCCAGCACCTTGGCCCATTTCATTCCGGGAGGAAGGGCGGGCAGAGCAAAATCGTGTTCTTCCCAATGCATATTATATGCAAGATACAGGAAATGGTCATCGTTCCTCCTGTCCACTTTGGCATAACAGCCGCAGTACATCAGGCCCGCCTGACGGCTCAGATTATCAGCGTCCAGCTTCCAGGCTTCTTCTCCGTGGAAGGACAGATCCGGGTAGCCGCAGGCAATATAATCCATCATTGTCGGCTCTTCCGGCCGGTGAAGCACAGGATGGCTCTTCCGGAAGGCAATCGCCTCTCTGACAAAAGCAAGGAATTCCCGGTTTAACTCCGTGAGCTTCCAGTTCAGCCAGCATACGCTATTGTCCTGACAGTACGGATTGTTATTTCCCCCATGGCTGAAGCCGAATTCATCCCCGCTCACTATCATGGGCGTTCCCTGCGCCGTAAGCAGCATCAGCATAGCATTTCTCATCTGCTTCCAGCGTAAATCCAGTATGGATTTCTTTCTTGTTTTCCCTTCAGCGCCGCAGTTCCAGCTCACATTATAGGTTTCCCCGTCCCGGTTCTCCTCTCCGTTTGCCTCATTATGCTTTCTGTCATAGGCTACAAGATCCGCCAGTGTAAATCCGGAATAATTTGTAATATAGTTGATGACACCGGTCTGCTTAGGGTTTTTCTTAAGCAGGCCCAGCATAGGCTGCAGAGAACCTTCGTCGCTTTTCAGGAAATGCCGTGCGGCATACATAAAATCATCATTATAGGCCGCCAGATTTTTATATACCGGAATATCATTGTTGTCATAGATTTCCTGACAGGGGATTTCCGTGTAAAAGAGCTTGGTATTTCCAAGCATGGGTTCCGTGGCAAGAAGGGCTGTAGGCATATGGATCCCCAAAAGATGGAAACCATCCACATGGAAAGTAAATACCCAGTGCTTGATCACTTCCAGGATATAGGCCCTCTTTACATCGGCGGGAAAATAGAACTGCATTATGACCTCAATACCGTTCTGGTGGAATTGCTTGATCATATCCTTGAATTCCTCCGCCGGGCAGTCCGATGCGGAATAAGACATTTTGGGTGCAAAATAATAACCCTTTTTATAGCCCCAGTAATTAATCCGGGGAGGCTCGTCCTCTTCTGCGGGCGGATCCATATAATGAGTCCTGGCTTCCGCCATACTTCTTTCCCGGTGTTCCGGCTTTTCCAGCTCCAGGAATTCATAGGAAGGCATCAGTTCGGCAGCCGTTATCCCCAGCTCTTTCAGATAAGGTATCTTCTCCGCCAGCCCTGCAAAGGTTCCCTTCTGCTCTACCCCGGAAGAGGTATGGCGCGTAAAGCCTCTGGGATGGATCAGATAGAGGATGGTATCCGACAGTGGGGTCATCAGGGGCGCATCATTCTCCCAGTCATAGCCGCGGCGGCTTATCCCGCCGCGAAGCCTGGGCTCCGCCTGCCTGCCCCAGCGTTCATTTCCATATATGACCTCCGCATACGGGTCGGTTATAATCTCCCCGCCCGCATAAAAATTATACTGGAAGCTGACATCGGCAAGCCCTTCCAGCTGCATACAGTAAATATTCCCCACACGGTTTTTTTCCGTAAAAGGCAGATGCACCGGCTTGCCCGCCGCATGCAGATATAAAAGCACACCGCATTCTTCTTTGGTATGGAGTGCGGCGGCAAAGTTGACTTTTCCATCAGCGGTAAGGGATACCCCCATAGGGTATGGTGTCCCGGGGAGAATTTTAAAGTTATGTCTTGCTGTCATATGGGTACTCTCCTGTCTTTATCATACAAATTCCGGCGGCAGACCGCCGTCCGTGGAAATACCAGTTCACTCTGTGGACATCATATCATGTCCGCTGCGCGGACATGCCCTCCGGGGGATTTTAGCGCCCGGTTTTCTGCTGCAGTCGCAGAAACCGGATGCGCAATGATATAATGTCCACTCTGTGGACATTATACCATGTCCGCTGCGCGGACATGCCCTCCGGGGGATTTTAGCGCCCGGTTTTCTGCTGCGGTCGCAGAAACCGGATGCGCAATGATATAATGTCCACTCTGTGGACATTATATCATACATCACCATCTCTTACCAGTTTATCTTGCATCCGGGACAAACATCGGTTAGAATGAAGGTGCTGCTGATAATTATATATGGAGGATTATTCATGAGCGAGGATAATATTAATATGCCTTCAGGCGAACCTGAAGAAGAAATGAGCGTGGAGCTGGAGCTTGAAGACGGCACACTTGTCAACTGTGCGGTTATTACAATTCTGGATGTGGCCGAAAAGAGCTATATCGTACTTCTTCCGCTGAATGAAAACGGTCAGAATGAGGATGGGGAGGTTTGGTTCTACGGCTATACGGAGAACGAAGAGGATCCTAACGAAGAGCCGGAGCTGCGTTTTATTGAGGATGACGAGGAATACGAAATGGTGGCTGATGCGTTCGATGAATATCTGGACAGCTGTGAATTCGATGAACTGATTGATCCTGAGGATGAATAAGCCGGCGTTTATCTGCCAAGCTCAGTGAGGAACCGGGAGGGAAATCCCGGTTCTTCTTTTGTTCCGGACACATAGGACAGGGTGAGCTTATGCCGGGCCCGGGTCATCGCCACATAAAGCATGCGCCGCTCTTCCTCCACCGATTCTCCCTTCATGCTTTTTTTATGGGGAATGACTCCCTCATTGCAGTCGGGTATGTATACGGTGTTGAATTCCAGACCTTTGGAGGCATGCATGGTAAGGATATATACGCCGTCCCGCATATCCGGATCCCGCCCTGCCTTTTCCAGTTCTTTTTCACAGATCAGAATATGGTTCACAAGGTCTTCCAGAGAGGCGAAATTTCTCATCTGCCGCTGCATCCATTCCGCTTCCCTCAATAAGGCTCCCTTTTCTTTCCCTTCCTCCCTCTCCATTTTCCGGAGATAATCGTCGTAGCCCATTCCCTTGCGTATATAATTTACCGCTGCAAACAGATCCATCCGCCTGATACGTTCCGTATCCAGCTGAAGCCGGCGCAGCGTATCCTTCATATACGTTTTTTCCCTGTAGAAGATAAAAAGTTCTCCGAAATCCACCCGCTCTCCGGGAACGGCATTCCGGCTGATATAGCGCACGGGCTTGTTCATGATCCAGTAAAAATCTTTTCGGTACTGCCCTCCCAGAGCGAATTCCAAATAGGCCAGAATATCCTGAGGCACCCTTTGCCTGTATGGGTTTTTGATTTTTTCTTTCATGCGGAAGGGAATCCCTTTCTCCGCCAGTTTTCCGGCCATCGCGCAGGCATCCTGATTGGTCCTGTATATAATAGCCGTTTCCCGCAGCGCCTGCATGGAAGCGTTATTCTCTTTTGCGATTTCTCCGGCAATTTCTTCGTTTTCCTCCTCCCTGGAAGCAAAGCTGCGGTAAATTACCGGCTGCCCTCCTTTGGCTGCCGCCTCGGTTTTTTTCGCATATCTGTTATGGTTAACAGCAATCAGCTGTCCCGCGCTCTTTATAATTTCGGGTGTACTGCGGTAGTTTTTTTCCAGCTGTACCTTCCCCGCATCCGGATAATCCTTCAGAAAACCCAGCATGATTTCCGGCCTGGCTCCCCGGAATGCATAAATCGACTGATCGTCATCCCCAACAATGAACAGATTGTTTTCCGGCAATGCCAGAATACGCAGCACTGCATACTGGACCGGGTTAATATCCTGGAATTCATCCACCAGAATATAACGGAATTTATCCTGCCAGGCTTTACGGATAGCAGGTCTGTCTGTAAGAAGGCTGTGACATTTCAGCACCATATCGTCAAAATCCAGCTTCCCCCTCCGCCGCAGTTCTTCTTCATATGCCCGGAAAACCGAAGTGAATTCTTCCATCTGCCTTTCTCCCGCCTGTGCACAGCACCCGTTATTTTTAAACCGGCTTATTTCAGCCAGCAGGTTTTCTATCGCTTCGTCCGCGGAAGCGGGGCCGTCCGGATTTTGACAGGTACAGGAGGGGTCGGATAATATGGTTTTCAGGATTTCTTTTTTTTCATAATCGGAGATAACAGTACCGGAACGGTAATGATAAGAGGTTTTAAGAATGTGATAATAGACTGCATGGAAGGTTCCGAAGTTTACCGGATACTGCTTCCCCTGCGTTTTTGCCCGAAAGCGTTCCTTCATTTCCTTTGCCGCGGCCTTGGTAAAGGTTATCACAAGGATGGAGGATGGATCCACGCCCCTGTTTTCCACCAGATGCAGAATTCTCTGGATGATCGTGAAGGTTTTTCCGGAACCGGGCCCTGCCAGGACGAGCAGGGGACCGGTTCCGTGCTTTATTGCTTCTATCTGGCCGCGGTTATTGTCCTGGGTTTCTGTGGGTTTATGCACAGGCACTCCGCAGCATCTCAATTGCCGTACGGATACGGGCGAGAGATTCTTCTTTTCCAAGAACAGCCATAATTTCCGTAGCTCCTGCGGGCGTCATCTGCTTTCCGGAAACCGCAGTACGGACGGGCCACATCACGTAGCCGTTTTTACAGCCTTTTTTCTCCACATAGGAAACCAGCGCCTGGTACAGTGCGTCATTGCTGTAATCCTCCTGGACCTCCAGGATGGGCAGCAGCTCGGTCAGCACCTCCAGGGAGCTTTCACTGTTTGTTTTCATCTTTTTATGGGTGTACATTGCCACATCATATGCCGGCAGCGCCGCGAAAAAATCCACCATTTCCTCGATATCCGGGAATACTTCGATTCTGGTCTTTACCATTTCCGCAACAGCCTTATAATCTATGTTCCCCGGCAGCGCTTTTTTCAGGTACGGCTCCGCCATCTCATAAAACCGGTCGAAATCCATAGCCTTGATGTATTCCCCATTCATCCATTTCAATTTGGTATAGTCAAATACCGCCGGGGATTTTGACATATGACGGTAATCAAATTCCCGGGTCAGTTCCTCCAGGGAAAAGATCTCTTCATTATTTTCCGGGCTCCAGCCAAGAAGCGCCACAAAGTTAACAATAGCTTCCGTCAAAAAACCCTGCTCCACCAGATCCTCATAGGAGGAATGGCCGCAGCGCTTGGAAAGCTTATGATGCTCCTCATCCGTAATCAGCGGGCAATGCACATAAACAGGCACCTCCCATCCGAAAGCATCATAAAGCCTGTTATATTTGGGAGAAGAGGACAAATACTCATTTCCCCTCACCACATGTGTGATCCCCATAAGGTGATCGTCCACGACATTGGCAAAATTATAGGTGGGATAGCCATCGGATTTTATCAGGATCATATCGTCCAGCTCCGCGTTGTCCACAGTGATGTCCCCATAGATTTCATCATGGAAGGTAGTGGTGCCTTCCGTGGGATTATTCTGACGGATGACATAGGGAACGCCTGCTGCCAGCTTCTCTTCCACCTCTTCCTTGGTGAGGCTGAGGCAGTGTTTGTCATAGATATTAATTTCCTTCCCCGCTACCGTACGGGTCAGGGTAGCCAGCCTGTCCTTGTCGCAGAAACAGTAATAGGCTTCTCCTTTTTCCACAAGCTTTTTCGCATATTCCAGATAGAGTCCGCAGGCCTGGCGTTCACTCTGGACATAAGGGCCGACGCCTCCGTCCTTATCCGGGCCTTCGTCATGTTTGAGGCCTGTCTTTTCCAGGGTTCTGTAAATGATGTCCACAGCCCCCTCCACAAACCGTTCCTGATCCGTATCTTCAATACGCAGAATGAAATCGCCGCCCTCATGCTTGGCGATTAAATAGGCATACAAAGCAGTACGCAGATTTCCCACATGCATACGTCCTGTGGGGCTTGGTGCAAAACGGGTTCTTATTTTTGTCACTTGTCTTATCCTTCGCTTTCCCAGTTTCTGAACTGTTACTTATTTATTCATCAGTGCTTTCTCTTCTTCCGCCGCGGAAATATCGGGAATCCTCTTCTCCGCCGCAGACTTAAAGGCATTTACCTCCTTCATGGCCTGGGGAATCGCAATATTGGTTCCGGCTCCCGCAATACAGCCTCCCGGACATGCCATGCCTTCTATCAGGCAGCCGTTTTTCTTTCCTGCCTTTGCCAGCATCAGCATTTTCCGGCATTCGGCCAGGCTTTCCGCATGCTCGATATTCACCTCCACATCCGGGTAATATTCCCGGATACAGGCTTCTATAGCGCTGGCAACGCCTCCCGCCACACCGTAGCCGCGGCCCGCTCCTGTTGCGTCTTCCAGCTTATCCTCCGCCCGTACCCCCTTCAGTTCAATCCCTTTGGCATCAAACATACCTGCTAATTCTTCAAAGGTAATCACAAAATCCACATCGGAACGGACGCTCTTTCTGGAAGCCTCCAGCTTTTTGGATGCACAGGGGCCGATAAACACCACGCGGGCCTCCGGGTGCTCTGCTTTGATCCTGCGCGCCGTTGCCACCATAGGAGTCAGGGCATGCGAAATATTATCGATGGTTTCCGGGAAGAACTTCTTAGCCAGCATGGACCAGGACGGACAGCAGGAGGTGAGCAGAAATGGCAGTTCCCCGGTTGCCACCGCATGGACATAATGTTCCGCTTCCGCAGCAGCCCCGATGTCGGCTCCGATGGCAGTCTCATAGACATCTGCAAAGCCCAGCTGTTTCAAGGCGGTTTTCAGCATATCCGGCGTTACTCCCGGGCCGAACTGCCCTACAAAAGCAGGCGCAACCTGGGCTATGATCTTCTTGCCGGACTGGATAGCCCGGATGAGCTGGAAAATCTGTGACTTATCCGCGATGGCTCCAAACGGGCAGTTCACCATACACTGTCCGCAGGAAACACATTTTTCTTCATTTATAACTGCACGGCCCTGATCGTCGCTTTCAATGGCTCCTACGCCGCAGGCCAGGGCACAGGGGCGCACCTGATGGCTGATAGCGTCATAAGGGCAGATAGCCTTGCATTTTCCGCACCGGATGCATTTTTCCGGATCAATATGGGATTTTCCGTTTATCATGGAAACCGCTTCCTTGGGGCATACCTCCCTGCAGGGATGGGCCATACAGCCCATACATTTATCCGTCACAATATAACGGTTCACCGGACAGGCATTACACGCGGACGGAATAACCTGCACCAGCGGCGGTTCGTAATATTTCTGATCAATATCACTCTCATCCAGACCCTGTGTCAGGTGCACCGGCACATTTTCCGGTCTGAGGGAAAGCCCCATTGCCATACGGATCCGTTCCGTCACCACGGCCCTCTCCCTGTAAATACTGTCTCTGTAAGCCGGAGCCTGCGCTCCTACAATTTTATAAGGCAGTTCTTCCGCATCATCCTTAAGATTCTCGGAAGTATACGCCAGATTGGCAATCTCCTTAAAGACACGCCTGCGGATCTGCCTTACCTGTGTGTCAATTCCTCTCACCTGCGTCCTCCATTCCTGTATTTGTAATGGCTGTATTTGCTGTCATATTTAAGCATTTCCATGTTTAAGCATTTCCATCTTTTCCTATTTTTACACAAACCGGCCACTAAATCAAGAATTTATCACAGAAAAAAACTGCCGATTTGGAATACAAGCACACTTACCAGCCAGGCAAGTCCGATTTGAAAAACCATTACCGCCGAAGTGAATTTCCAGGAACCGCTTTCTTTTCTAATGGTTGCTATGGTAGCCACACAGGGAACATAAAGCAGGCAGAAAAGCATCAGACAGAACGCGTTCAGCCCGCCGAAGGAAGGGTCAAACTGCCTGATATTTTCAATAATGGATGCCATACCCGCCGCGGAATTGGCATTGGATACACCGAATAATACGGAGAAGGAGGAAACCACAACCTCTTTGGCAGATATTCCGGATATCAGGGCGACCGCAATCTGCCATAACCCAAGCCCTGCGGGCTTCAAAACCGGAACCAGGAGCCTGCCCAGGGCGGCGCCGAAGCTTTCGGAAGGATCCGCCACCATACCTTTTCCTCCAAAATTCAGGATGAACCAGATAATTATAGAAGCGATGAATATGGTAGTTCCCGCTTTCGTCAGATAATCCTTCAGCTTGTTCCATACATAGGTACGTATGGTCCTCGCATTGGGCCTTTTATATTCCGGAAGTTCAATCATCAGAGACTGGTTGACCTTTCCTTTTTCCAGCTTATGCTGCACAAGCGCCACCAGGATACCCATTACCATTCCGATGACATACATGGAGAAAGCCACCAGCATGGCACACTGGGGGAAGAACATTTCCGAAAACAGCACGTAAATAGGGAGCCTGGCCGAACAGGACATAAAGGGAGTCACAATCATCGTTCTTCTTCTGTCATGCTCCGTTTCCAGGGCCCTTGTGGCCATGATAGCCGGAACCGTACAGCCGAAGCCAAGAACCATAGGAAGGAAAGCTCTCCCGGATAATCCCACTTTACCCATAATGCCGTCCATGACATAAGCGACCCTGGCCATGTAACCACTGTCCTCCAGAACCGCCAGCGCCAGAAACAAAATGAAAATGTTGGGAACAAAGGTCAGAATGCCGCCTACGCCTGCAATCACGCCATCTACTACAAGGGAAACCATCCAGCCGGCCACATGAAGCCCTTCCAGTCCGGCCCGCATCAAATCAGAAAAAACAGCAAGGGCATATTCCAGTCCGCCCTTAAGGAAATCCCCTACAAAAAAGGTCAGGAAAAATACAAGGGCCATAATACACAGGAAAACCGGGACACCCCATATGGGATGGGTCAGCACCTTATCGATCCGATCCGTGCTTGCCGCTTTCCTGTCTCTGTAAAAAAGTACCTCTTCGATTATTTTCTCAATATATTCATATTTCTTTGCCGTAATCTCTTTTTCATAGCTGTGATCCGCTATGGCTTCCACCTCCAGAGGATGATCCTTCTTAACCTCCTCGTCGTTTTCCAGAAGCTTTATCGCATGCCAGCGTACGGAAGAATGATTGGGATAGCTGGATTTCATTCGTTCCTCCAGGGCAGAAAGCTTCGCTTCCACCTCTTCCCCGTAATCCAGAATATCCTTTTTGGGTCCTTCCTCGTAATGATGCACCACCGCATGCATCAGAATGTCAAGACCTGTCCGCTTCGCGGCGGAAACAGGGACTACAGGGATATCCCCCAGCATCTCCGGCAGACGGTGCATGTCAATCTCCATCCCCCGTTCCTTCACAATATCCATCATATTTAAAGCCAGTATCACAGGCTTTCCCAGCTCCAGCAGCTGTAAGGTAAGATACAGATTTCTTTCCAGACACGAAGCGTCAACCACATTGACAATTACCTCGATGTCGTCGTCCAGCACGCATCTGCGGGTTACCTTTTCTTCAATGGTATAAGAAGTCAGGGAATATATACCAGGGGTATCCACCAGCTTCAGATCATACCCTTCATACTGGAGATTCCCTTCATATTTTTCCACGGTGACCCCCGGCCAGTTAGCCACCTTCAGCTTGGATCCCGTGATCGCATTAAACAATGTGGTTTTTCCGCAGTTAGGATTCCCCACAAACGCTACATGTACATGATTATCCTTTCTCATCTGTTTCCACCCCCCTTCACAACAATACCGGAGGTGATATGCTTTCCCAGGGCAAGCCGTGTTCCCCTCACATAAATAATCAGCGAACCGTTCCTTTTCCGGTTCAGCATTTTTACCTTCGTTCCTTCGATTAAACCCAATGCCTGAAGCCTTCTGGAGATACCCTGTTCTATCCCGATATCTTCCACAAAATACTGGCCTCCTACCTGCCCTTCATAGAGTGTCATGGTAGCTTCGTCCTTCCTCTGTAAGTTATTTGATAATCATTCTCAATTAGGATTATATTCTCCCCTTATGGAAATGTCAACCACCTTACGCAGAGAACTGTTACAGATTTTTGCGCTGCCGTTTTCACCACAGCTTTTCTTTCCATTTAAAAAATGCTATACTGTTCTGCATGTAGGGAAAGGAAGGACGTTTCATGATCAGAAAAGAAGAAATATCGTATAACTTCATCCAGAAGGAGCCGCAGACAGGAAGTTATCAGGGAATGCGGTATTATCTCACGAAAAAAGGGGACCAGCTTTCCGCCACAGTATACCCGGATAAGTTCTGTTATGTGAAAACACCGGAGGAACAGAAGGTCACCAGGGAGTTTCCGAATACCCCGGAATCCATGCCGGAACTGATCCGCTGGCTGAATGAACAGCATGAAAAAGGGCGTTATTAAGTAGCAAAAGGCAAACTCTCCACATATCATAATATTAAATAAATATGTAGTATATGAGAGGAGTTTTATGCAGGATTATAACTATGACGAATGTTTCGAACAGTTTCCCATAGCTATGGCTTATGTTCCCTGGCAGCATATGACCAACATCTGTGAGGATCTGGACGAAGCCTTTACATGCGGCACAATCTTTCCTGAATTAATCAAACCTTTTACTGGAAGGAGATGTGTGAAATGAGTTGTCAGAATTGCCCGCCTTGCGCGAACCCGGAGCAGGAACGCAGCCTGCACAACATCAGCATCGTAAGCTTTGTAGTGGTAGAGCTCACCGAATATCTGGATACCCATCCCTTTGACAGAGAAGCGCTGAATTATTTCAACTATTACAATCGGATGCTGAATAAGATGTCTGCGGAATTTGCCACCAAATATTTTCCGCTTAACCTTGCAACTGCGGATCCGAATAACAGGGAATGGAATTGGGGCCTTGCGCCTCTGCCATGGGAAGGGGTGTGAAACGTAAATGTGGAATTATGAAAAAAGACTGCAGTTTCCGATAAATATCAAGGAGCCCAACGCAAAATTGGCACAGTTTATTATCTCCCAATACGGTGGACCGGACGGAGAACTGAGCGCTTCCATGCGTTATCTCTCCCAGCGTTATACCATGCCGTACAGAGAAGTTGCCGGACTGCTTACAGATATCGGTACGGAAGAACTGGCGCACTTTGAAATGATCGGATCCATCGTATACCAACTCACCAAAAATCTGTCTATGGAAGAAATTGAAAATTCCGGCTTCGGACCTTATTATATCGACCATACCACCGCTCTCTGGCCTCAGGCCGCTGGCGGAATTCCTTTCAACGCCTGTGAATTCCAGTCCAAAGGAGATATCATCTCCGACTTGACCGAGGATATGGCTGCGGAGCAGAAGGCCCGTACCACCTACGACAATATCTTAAGAACCGTAAAGGATCCAGAGGTTGCCGCCCCCATCCGATTCCTGCGTCAGCGTGAAGTCGTACATTTCCAGCGTTTCGGAGAAGCTCTCCGCATCGTCCAGGATAAACTCGACAGCAAAAACTTCTACGCCTTCAACCCTGAATTCGACAGATGCAAGAGTTAACCTTGGCGGGTTGAAGGCGTTGCCTTCTAACCCTGAATTCGACAAATGCAAGAGTTAACCTATCTTCATACAGCAGCCCGGGCCTATCAGCCCGGGTCTTGTCTTTGTTTCATTGTCTATAACCACCCCTGAACTCCCTACCTGTTATCCCCCAGGAAGAACAGCGCCACCGTCCCCGGACCGGAACGGGCGCCAATCGTGGGGCCTATTGTGTTTCTCATACACTCCCGGATACTGAATCTTCCTTTTACCAAATCGCGGGTAATAGTTCAGACGGCCCTTTGTGCCCTGCGGCATCCTCTCCTCCTATAACTTTTGTACATTCTTCCTGTTTTAGCATGGGACGGGCTGTTCCCACAATATAAAATACAGGCGCCGGAAAAGCGGGCACCTGTATTTATTAGTGTTCCGATCATGCCGCGCACTTGCTGCACGGCATCGGGTCCATTTTTATTTTGTTCTTGTTAGTTTCCCTTTTTATCCACCGGATCCAGCGCTCCCGGAAGCCGCAGCCGGAAAAGCCTTTTGGCAAGCTGTCTGGCATTGAAAGGTACGACGGGATAAATATAGCTCTGGTTGGACACGGTACGGTTTGTAACCATAAATACGACGGCAAGAAGGATTCCTGCCCCGTAGCCCCAAACCCCGAAAACAGCCGTGAGTATCAGGTTAATAATACGCATGAATTTCAGGGCGTAACCCAGCTCATAGCTTGACTGGGTATAGTTGGCTATAGCCACAAACGCCATGTACAGCATGACTTCGGAATTAAACCACCCGCTGTTTACGGAAAATTCACCCAGCACCAGCGCCGCCATGACACTCAGGGGGGTACTCAGCATATTCGGCGTGTTGACTGCCGCCAGGCGGAGGCCGTCGATAGCCAGCTCCAAAATGAGGAACTGCCAGATAAGGGGAATATTTACCGTATCCCTCACCATAATGAATTCAAAGCCTTTCGGTATCAAATCCGGATATTTCATCAGAAGCAGAAAGGTAGGAGTCATCAGATAGGTCAGTATGGCGATAATAAAGCGGGAAAGCCTTAAATACGTACCGGTTATGGGCGGAAAATAATAATCATCCGCCTCCTCCACCACATCAAAAATAGAGGTTGGCATAATCAGCACCGAAGGGGAATTATCCACCAGAATTATGATATTACCCTCCAGAACCTGGGCGGATGCCGTATCCGGGCGTTCTGTAAATTTGAATTTTGGAAAAGGGTTATACCACCTTCTGTCATAAAGGCATTCTGCCAGGCTTTCCTGGTTCATGGTCAGCGCATCCACCTGGATATTCTTAATTTTATCCCTGATTTTTTCCAGAAAAGCGTGATCAACACGGGTATCCATGTAACAAAGCACAATATCCGTCTTGGAGCTTTTCCCGGCATGCATCATTTCCATCACCAGATCGGTGGAACGGATTCGTCTGCGGATAAGGGCGGTATTAAAAACAATAGTCTCCACAAAGCCATCCTTGGATCCTCTGAGCACCTTATCTTTTTCCGGCTCCTCCACCCCTCTCGCGGGATAAGTTCTGGAATCTATCAGGATACATTTGTCAAAACCGTCCACAAACAGCAGAAAGACGCCGGACATCAGGCTGTAAAGAAGTTCTTCCCAGGTATCCTTCAGATCCACCTCCACGTAAGGCACGAAGCTCTTTGACATTTCATGGGCATTTTCCGGCATATTTTCCTCTGTCATATCCATAAAATGCTGCAGCAGCTTCTGCATCATTTCATCCTTGCAGAAACCGTCAATCAGATAGATACAAGCGTTTTTTCCGCCAATCTGTATCACCCGGTAGATCACGTCAAAATTCTTATCCGCCTTAATGACTTTATTCAGGTAAGCCATATTTGTTTCCAGGCTTGTGGACATCTTTTCTTCCGTGGAATGTTTCCCTTCCATGGAATGCTTCTCTTCCATGGAATGCTTCTTTTCCATTGCCATATATAAAAACTCCTTTCCGGACATATAGATATAGTTTGTCCGGAAAGGAGTCTGGTTATACGCTCTGTGTCGTACTTCCGAAGCCGCCGTTTCTCACGCCGCCGGCATTATCATCCTCGGTTATTCCATATTCCAGGAAAATACCCTGCATGAAACCTTCGCCGGCCTGCAGCTTCAGCACCTTCCCTTCGTTGGAATCATTGGTTATCTTTGCAAAAATATGGCCTTCGTTATCACTGTTGAAATAATCGCTGTCTATAATCCCCACCGTGTTATTCAGCTGCAGCCTGAACTTAAATCCAAGCCCGCTTCTGGGATACAAATGAAGCACCCATTCCGGCTGCATGGAAGCGCGGATGCCCGTGGGGATTTTAACCGTCTCCCCAGGCTTGAGTTCCAGCGAAACCGGAGTAAAAAAGTCGTAGCCCGCACTGCCGCTGGTTGCCCTGGCAGGCAGCCTTAAAGCCTCGTAGATACCGCCGATCTGTTCCTGCGTATAAGCCGGAAAGGAATCCTTAAAATCAGAGAAAAACTGTTCCCTGCTCACCTTCATAAATTTTGCTATTCTCCGCATCCTGATCTCCTCTCCTTCTGTCCGTCCGCCGTCATCTGTAAAGTATCCTCCGTGCATGGATAATCCGGGCTGTGAAGGACCGGCACCGCCGGGTTTTCCTGTTTCAGGGACGCCTGCACATCGACCACCCTCTGGTTGGAGCTGCCCTTCCACATCAGTTTCACATCTCTCTTTGCAATCTCAAATTCCCCGTCCACCAGCACATCTACATACTGCATGAGGGAATCCCGGTATAAATGCTCCCATACATCCCCGGTATACAGCCAGATGGTTTTATCGGGATATTTTTCCTTAATTTCCTTCATCAAACTGCGCACATCCCCTTTGTTTGCAGGATGAAGGGGATCTCCGCCGGAAAAAGTGATACCGGAAATATATGATTTATCCAACTGCCCGAAAATTTCCTTTCTGGCAGCTTCGTCAAAGGGCAGGCCGCCCTCCGGATCCCAGGTAATGGGATTCTGGCATTCTTTGCAGCAATGCTCGCAGCCGGATACCCAAAGAACCACGCGGAGGCCGTCGCCGTTGAGCATATCATCCTTTGTAATGTTGTGGTAGCGCATGTTACATCGATTTCCTTTCCGCGATTTCGGCCATTTTGGCATCATTCAGCCTGGTATCCCCATGGACTCTGGAGTAGGACAGATAGCCGTTCATTCTGTCAATCTTTGTAAGGTTATGGCTTCCGCATTTGGGGCACACATCCATTTCCAGCTCCTGATGGCCGCAGTCGTCACAGTAAGCCAGGGAAAGGTTTACTCCTTCATAAAACCCTTTTTCCATAGCTCTGCGGATGAGGGTCTTTACCGCCTCCGTATTATAGTCTATGGGATATTTCACGTACTGGATCTTGCCGCCGTTGCACAGATTCCAGAAACGACCTTCCTTATCCTGCTTTTCAATAGGGGTAATTTCTTCCGTCACATGGCAGTGAAAGCTGTTGCTCACATATTCCCTGTCGGAAACACCTTCTATGATCCCGTATTTGTTCCGGAACTGTTTCACCTGAAGCCCGCACAGATTCTCCGCAGGGGTTCCGTAAATGGCGTAAAGGTTGCCGTCCTGTTCCTTGTACTCATTGATTTTGCTGTTGATATGCTCCATTACCTCCAGGGCGAACTGACCGTCCTCCACCAGGGATTTACCATTATAGAGCATCTGCATTTCATTCAGCGCCGTAATGCCGAAGGATGCGGTTGCGGATTTCAGGAGGGGTTTGATCTTGTCGGAAAGCTTCAGGTTTCCACCCAGGAAACCGCCTTCACAGTAGGCAAGGGGATTGGTGGAAGCGCGCATTTCACCCAGATAAGCATAGGTACGGATATGCAGCTGCCTGATAAGGTTCAGGTAATAATCCAGCACTTCATAAAAATCCCTGCTCTCCTGTCTGGCCTTAGCCAGGATCATGGGCAGATGGAGGGAAACGGCTCCGATGTTGAAGCGGCCCACGAATACCGGAACGTCCTTTTCATCCGCGGGATGCATTCCTCCCCTTTCATACCAGGGAGACAGGAAAGCGCGGCATCCCATAGGGGAAATGATTTTCCCGTATTTTTTATACATACTCGCCACATAACCTTCACCGGTCAGGCTCAGCCAGTCCGGATACATCGTCCGGGCGGAGCATCTTACGCCGGCTTCAAACACATCCTCCAGCGGCTTTCCGGCGCCGTGCAGGTTTTCATCATACAGGAATACGATCTTGGGGAACAACACCGGCTTTTTGAAGCCGTCCTTCCCCTGCCCTTCCCGGCGCACATTCAGCATGGACATGGTCGCCAGCTTGGCAAAACGGCCGGTCCCGGTTCCTGCCGTTACCGTAATAAACGGATAATCCCCGCGGCTGCTGGCTACGGTATTGAACTTGTACTCCCAGCCCTGGAAGCCCTGCTCCATTTCCTTCACCACATCCCTGTAGGCCACTTCCTCTGCCTTTTCTGCGGGAACACCCAGGGCGAGGTATTTATTCAAATCTCTTTCATAAGATTTCTGCGCATACGGCTCCAGAATCAGATCCACGCTGGGTACGGTAAAGCCGCCGTACTGCTGGCTCGCCGCACTGAGCACGATATCGCCGATTACGTCAAAGGCCACGTCCAGGGTCTTGGGTTCATTATACCAGATATTGCCCATTTCAAAACCGCCCGAAAGGACATTGCGCACATCAAACAGACAGCAGTTCATGGTATCTCTTCTGGC
The DNA here is from genome assembly GCA_022845955.1 of Lachnospiraceae bacterium. GTDB lineage: Bacteria > Bacillota > Clostridia > Lachnospirales > Lachnospiraceae > Eisenbergiella. The sequence continues at coordinate 3,057,744 of AP025576.1, read as the reverse complement.
GGACATGTCATGGACATAAATATAGCCGTCCCTGCAGGCCTGTATCTCTTCCGTGGTCATAAAAAACTTCTGGTACAGCTCCTTGTTCAACTGATTGAAAATCAGGCTTCTTTTCGTGGAAACCAGGGCGGAGTCAGTATTGGCGTTTTCCTTGTCCCCGATATACATAATGGACTGGCTCTTCTTATAAACATCGTCCAGCATGCGGACAAAATCCTGTTTGTAGTTCCGGTAATCCCGGTAGCTCTTGGCTACAATGGGTTTTACCTCCTCCAGTGCGCTTTCCACAATATTATGCATAACAGGGATGGGGATTTCACGGCATTCCAGCTCGTCCACCTTTTCAATCACATAACGGCATATTTTTCTTTTGTCTTCATCCGTAAACTTGGTAAGGGCACGGTATGCGCTCTTACCCACCGCGTTAACCACCTTCTGCACATTAAAGGATTCTCTGGTCCCATCCTTCTTGACCACCTTCACATCCAGCCTGGTCTTATATTCGCTGCCGTAATCCTGACCTTCCTTTTCTTTCATTCCCTGCACCGTAGTATCCATCTTTCTCTCCTATCTGCGCTCTTTTGGCACGTATTCCTGACTGCCGGTCTGTCCTGATATCCATGACTTCCGATGATTCACCGGCTTGCTTGCACAGTCACACAAAACGGGCAAAAAATCCGGCCTGCTGGAAGCAGCTTCGGGAAGTGTCTCCTTCGTCCGGAGCACCCCGGCATAGTTTCCCTCATCCGGTCATACGTTACCTTTTGTATTGTCATCCGTATCCTGCAATCCCTGCGGAATGCAGGTTCCGGCTGTTTTTGCCGACAGGATAATACCATATCCTGTCGTCTGCAGCACTTCATATACTATATCTTGTATGCAGATATAAGTATAATAGAATCAGCTCCCTGTGTCAACACCTGGGGAAGCATTTCCCTTTTTCTGTCGGACAACAGGTAACCGTTACGGAAGAATACCGCTTTCCTTAACAGCCTGTACCGCCTGGGTGATGGTTTCCACCGGGAGGGTCAGCGCAAAACGCACATGTCCTTTCCCCAGTTTACCGAAACTGCTGCCGGGCGTACACAGGACACCTGTCCTTTCCATAAGCTCCATGACAAATGCCGTATCGTCTTCAAAACCTTCCGGTATCGGCGCCCAGGCGAACATGGTCCCTTCACTGTCCGGCACATTCCAGCCGATGGAACGGAATCCCCCGCAAAGCGCATCCCGCCGTTTTCTATATTCTTCACACTGCTCCAGCACCGGCTCGTCCGGCCCTGTCAGGGCCGCAATGGCCCCGTACTGCACGGGAAGGAAGGTTCCGTAATCAATCTGGGAACGGAGTTTTTTAAAATTCTGTACGAGTTCTTTATTTCCTGTCAGAAAGCCCATCCTGGCCCCTGTATAGTTAAAGGATTTGGAGAGGGAATAAAATTCCACACACACCTCTTTTGCCCCCGGGACAGACAAAATAGAAATCCCCTTCCGCCCGTCATAGATGATATCCGAATACGCATTGTCATGAATGATAAGCAGTTCATGCTTCCTTGCCCAGGGAATCAGCGCTTCATAAAAGCTGCGGGGTGCGCACTTGCAGATAGGGTTCATGGGATAGGATACAATCATAAATTTGGCTTTGTCTGCCAGCTCTCCCAACGCCTCCAGATCCGGCAGATAATGGTTTTCTTCCGTCAAATCATAGGTCATGAGCCTGGCTCCTGCCAGGGAAGGTCCTATTGCAAAAATAGGATAACCGGGATCCGGTACAAGCACAATATCATCCTTGTCACACAGAGACAGGCCGATGTGCGCAATCCCCTCCTGGGAACCATATACCGACATGATTTCCTCCGGCTCCAGCTTTACGCCATACCGTTTCCGGTAGCGGCCGATAACCGCTTCCGTCAGTTCCGGCAGATCACGCAGCGCATATTTGTAATTCTCCGGCCTGCGGGCCGCCTCTGCCACCGCGTCCATAATATCCTGCCGGGGCTGGAAATCCGGTGTGCCGACGGAAAGATTATACACAGTCCGCCCCTGCCGCACCAGTTCCTCCTTCTTCTCATTCAGCACCTGGAAAATGCCTTCTTCATAGTCCTTCATTCTGGATGCAAAACGAAGCTCCATTCTCTCCTCCATTCTGCCGTCCGGCATTTCACTGCCCCGGGCGGCCTTCCTCATATCGGTCATATATTTTTTTCAGATAGTCTCTGTATTCTTCCACCACATTTCCTGGTCCCGCGAGCCTCGCTTCGGTTCCCAGGCCGGTCAGCCAGCCAAAAAACTGGCCGCTCACAGCCACCTTTACCCGGACCCGGAAGGTTCCTTCCTGCAGCCTTCTGATATCGGTATCCCTGCCGAACCGATCCATGACCACCCCGATCAGCCGGTCTGAAAAAACAAGGGCTACTGTTTCCTCCCTGCCTCCGTACATGCCGAAGGTTTTATTGGTATAGGCGGCGATATCAAAGTTCCCGAAGGCACTGCCGCCTTCTCTTTCCTCATGGGTAAGCTGTATCGTTCCCATCTTATCCACCCGGTAATGCTTCATCAGGCCGGCTTCCCCGTCATAACCGATCAGATAATAATTTTCATCGTTCCAGGACAGCGCCCACGGGCTGATTATGTACCTGCCCCCGCCTTTTCTGGGGACCAGCTTCTTATCCAGGGTCCATTCCATATACTGGAAAGAGATCTTCCGGTTTTCCTGTATCGCCCGATGGATAAAATCCACATTATAATAAATGCTTTCATTATCGGTTTTCACACGGCCCGCCACATAAACCTGCCTCTGCAGCTGCAGGGCTTCTTTACTGCTTACAAACTGTTCCAGCTTACGTATCAGCTCCCTGGATTTGCGCAGGGTAATAAAACGGGACGCCTGTACCACATCCACCAGAAGCTTCAGTTCCGGCAGTTCAAATTCGCGGTTTCCCAGATAATAGCCGCTTCCGCCTTTGTTTTTCACATGTACAATATCATACCCGAAATCCATCAGACGGGCAATATCATCGTAAATGCTTTTCCGTTCCGCACTGATATCAAACTGTCCCAGACGGTCGATCAGCTGCTGGGAGTTGAGGAAATGCTCCTCATCCGTCTCTTCCCGCAGTATTTTGAGCAGGTAAAGCAGCTTCAGCTTCTGATTAGATGATTTTGGCATGGTTTTCTCCGCACTACTCACAAAAAAGAGCGGGACACCCCACTCTTCTGGTTAATACAAACGTAATAAATCATAACGGTTCCGTATCTATACCGTTCCTGCAGAAATCCATCCCAAACCGCTTCCGGCGATGGGGATTTTTGCACTTTTGAATCACTCTCTTACGGTCTGTGCAGTTACAAAAAATCTTCTTCCGTCAGGACTGCCCGTCCTGGGTATCCGCCTGAGACATTGCGGACGTTGCGGCATCCCTGGCATCCTTCTTCTTCCGGAAGCTGATACCAATAAAACAGGCAATGACAGCCAATACCGCAATCAGCACAAAAAGAAGCAGATAAGATAAAAACGAATTAAAAAACAACGTAAAATTTGTCATATTTCAAACCCCTTGCCTGACTTACAGGACTGTAGATTTATAGACCGGAACTTGTCCGGTTCCTTTACAACTAGGTCTATCATACCATTGAACAGATGGAAGCGTCAAGTATCCAAAATTACCTTTTCGCTCCCCAAAGGTAACACCTGTAACCAGCTAAATAATACCGGTATCCTGCGCCAGGCCGTCCCCGTCCGCTGCGGAGGTTGCCAGGCCGTCGCAGCGTTCGTTTTCCGGGTGGCCGTCATGGCCTTTTACCCAGGTAAAAGTGATTTCATGCGGTTCGGCCGCCTTCAGGAGACGTTTCCAAAGATCCACATTTTTCACCGGGCCTGATGCGCCCTTCCAGTTTTTTTTCAGCCAGCCGTCTATCCAATGCTTGTTAAAGGCATCCGTCACATATTTGGAATCGGATATCACCTCCACCCGGCAGGGGCGGTTGAGCGCTTCCAGGCCAGCGATAACCGCCATAAGCTCCATGCGGTTATTGGTGGTTTTCACATATCCTCCGGAAAGCTCCTTTTCGTGAAGCATCCCCTTCGGATCCACATACTGCAGGATGGTGCCGTAGCCTCCGGGTCCCTCCGGGTTCCCCCGCGCGGCCCCATCCGTATAAATCGTCACATTCATAGGTTCTCTCCCTTTTTATGTCCAGTTTCCCGTTTCCAGGAAATGACCCGCCAGGCTTTCCGCCTCTTTAATAATAGCCTCTTCATATCCGATAATCCCCAGCAGGCGGATAGCATTGCGGCTCACCGCTTTACCGGTCCGCAGCACATAATTGAACAGGATATCTCCTTCCGCAATTTCTTCTTCAAAATGATAGTTATCATACCATTTTGCCAGCAGTTCCGTCAACTCGATATCATGGGTGGCGGCAAAGCAAAGTACGCCGGGCCGGTGAAGGCTCTGGAGGATCTTGGTGGAGGCCGCAATACGTTCCACTGTATTGGTTCCCCGCAGCACCTCATCCACAAAACAAAGGATCGGATTACTCTCCGGTTCCCTGGCAGCATCCAGAATCCGTTTCAGAGACTTGATTTCCACGATATAATAGCTTTCTCCTCCCTCCAGATCGTCCCGCAGGGCCATGGAAGTCATAATCCGGTACCGATCCCCCTGATAGGAATCGGCGGCACAGGTATGGATCGTCTGGGCAAGGAGAGCGTTTACGGCAACCGCCTTCAGGAAGGTGGATTTGCCGGAGGCGTTGGAACCGGTAAGCAAGACTCCCTGGTGTACGCTGATATCGTTTTTGACCGCCTCCTCCAGAAGCGGATGGTACAGGCCCTTCATTTCCAGGAAACCGCAGGATCCGTCCGTTCCCGCACCCGGTTCCCTTCTCCGGGCTTCCGCCAGCCGGGGGGCGCACCAGCCCTGAAGCAGGCCGGCACGATAGGAAGCGATGGCAATATAGCATTCCGCCCTTCCTGCAATCGTTATCATCCTGTCGATATCCTGTCCGTGCTTTTTCACCTCGCGCAGCATGGAATTAAAGCAGATGATATCCAGATGCAGAAGCATATTGATATAATCCAAAATGAGGGAAAGCGGATCTCCCGCCATACTGCTCCCGCGCATTCCCAGCATGGCGCTGTAACGGAATTTGCCAAATCTGCCTTCCAGCTCCTTCAGCTCGGCCCATTCCGCCTTCAGCACCGGAATATCTATGGAGGACAGCCGTTTGGAAAAGTCCAGGATACGGCGCACATAAGCGAAGCTGGTCAGATAAGGTTCAATTTCCCCTTTTTGTTTCATATATCCATAAATATTTATGGTAAATAAGGTGAACAGGAAAAGCATGCCAAAGGGCGGCGACGCCACCATAGTCACAATAGCAGGAATAAAAAGCAGGTCAATGATAACAGGAAACAGGCTGCTGCGCTCTCCCAGGTTGTCCAGATACGCCAGATAATCATATACGGAATACTTGCCGCTTCTGCCAAGCTGCATGTAGGCATACTGCAGTTCCTCCCGTTTTTTCTCATTATCGGAAAAATATTGGATTTTCTCTTCCATGGATATTCCGCCGCTTTCCGCGGTTTCCATTTCCCCCTCCTGCATTTCAGGTGTCCGCAGCATATAATACAGATACTCCTGCCCTGCGGAGGAATACGTGTGGTTCATCCGGAAATAAAGCGTATCCATGCTCAAATCATTCCAGGTAATATCATCAATCTGCCCGCTCTTGCTATGCGCGGAGTAATAACCGGGAATACTGGAAAGTTCCTCTTCCCCGTAATCCCGGTCCGGCTCCCTGCCGAATCCGTCATGTATCAGCCTTTTCAGGCGTTTCGTCTTATTTTTTTCATCGGCCGCCCCTTTGAGGAACACGGCCAGGACCACTCCGATTCCTATTGCCAGCACTGTCAGCCATCCCATACCTCGTCTCCTTCCTGCCTCCTATAATTCAAACACGTCGCCGCGCCCGTTTATTTCCATAATCCGGTCCGCATAAAGCCGGCCCGTTTCCGTTTCCTTGTATTTGGAAATATAACCGTATTCCTCCCACATATGCATAGGGAATACATGTTCGGCATCCGTTTTCTGGAGGAAATAGTCCATGCCATAACCGTATGCCGCTTCCAGCCTGGGATCCAGGGGCACAAATGCCACATGGAAATGAGGCCTTCCATGGCCACATGGTTTTTCAGGAGGGAACTGTTTTCCCACCGGCATGATATCGGAAATGCTGTCGATTTCCCTTTTATAGTTCACTTCCATGTTCCGGTTCCAGGAAAGCGCTTCCCCCTCCCAATGCCACCAGTTTAAGTCCCCGGCATGATAAAAGGTTTTCCCTTCCGCTTCCACGAGAAAAGCCACCCCTTCATCCGTGGACTTCAGGGTGCGGACTTCCGCAGCCGCATCCCCTTCCCCGTAAACCAACTGTGTATGGGCCTTCATGAAGGCCGCATCCGTAAGCGCATCCGGATCTGCTTTTTTGCGTTCCATCTGGGAACGGCTCAGCTTACTATCCCCGCCCAGGAAGAAATGGATATGGGGATATTGTTCCCGCAGGCCGAAAATTTTCATATTAAAATGATCCTGATGCCTGTGGGAAACGAATACCAATATGGTTTTCTGTTTATCCCATACGGGAAGCTCTCCTGTAAAATAGTCAAACAGCAGAACATGCTTTTCCAGTTCCACGGAAAAACCGCTGTGTGCGATATACGTAATTTTCATAATTCTGTCCTTCTGTTTCTCCCCTGTCTTATTAAAAGCTTCTGATTTTATCCGAACCGTCATCCACCGTTTTTTCAATGGAACGGATTACCACATAATAGCCATAGCTGCTGTTTACTTCCACATAGACCCGCTCTCCCACCTTATGCCCGAGAAGCGCCTTGCCGATTGGGGATTCCGTGCTCACCAGGCCTTCCAGGGAATTTCCCCGCATCGTGGTGACGATTTTCATCTTTTCCACCGCCTGATCCTCTTCAAAAAAAAGTTCCACCGTATTGTTCACACCCACTTCATCCTCTTTGGAATCCTCCGGGATGATCTCCGCGGTCTTAATCATACGTTCCAGGAAACGGATCCGGCTTTCATTCCTGTTCTTTTCCCTTTTTGCCGCATAATATTCAAAATTTTCACTCAGATCTCCCTGCGCCCTGGCTTCCTTTACCGCCTCCAGCGCCTCCTTGCGCACTATCAGCTTCCGGTGTTCTATCTCTTCTTTCATTCGTTTTATATCATTTTCGGTTAATTGGTTATGCATTCTGCCACCCCTTTGCCTGTACCTATGGTTTCGGGGATATTGTACCACACATTTTTCCTTCTGTTTATCCTTCCCTGAAAATTTATAAAAATTTATGTTTTTCAGTCAGCGCTCAGACAGGCCCGAACCGTTCCTTTTCCGCTTCCCCTTCCGGATTACAGGCAAAAAAGGATCCCTGCCATATTCCCGCAGCGGATCCTTTTTATTACTATTGTTATATCTTTCCTGCCCTAATACTTACAGGAAAATATATTTCAGGATAAATAATACGGTAAGGACATACATCAGCACACTGATCTTCTTGTCCTTTGCCTTTCCTGTCAGAAGGTTCAGCAGTGTCCAGGAAATAACACCGATGGCGATACCTTCAGAAATGCTGTAAGCAAGAGGCATGGCAATGATGCAGAGGAATGCCGGAATGGCTTCCGCCATATCATCAAAGTTAATCTTCACAACTGCGCCCATCATATAGAAACCTACGATGATCAGGGCCGGGGCCGTCGCAAAGGAAGGAATGGTCAGAAACAGCGGTGAGAAAATCAGGGCGAGCAGGAACAGGATACCTGTGGTAATCGCCGTAAGGCCGGTACGTCCGCCTTCGGTTACCCCGGATGCACTTTCCACATAGGTCGTGGTGGTGGAAGTACCGAAAACTGCACCAACGCTGGTTGCAACCGCATCCGCCATCAGAGCGCCTTTGATTCTGGGGAGTTTGCCGTCTTTGTCCAGCATGTCCGCTTTGGAAGCCACACCGATCAGGGTTCCCAGGGTATCAAACAGGTCAACAAACAGGAACGCGAACATAACCACAATGAAATCCAGGATTTTTATGCCGCCGAAATCTGCCTTGAACACCTGTCCGAAGGTCTGTCCGAAGGAACTGAAATCAAAGCTCACTATTGCGGAGGGGATAACGGAATACATTCCCGCATCCGGATTGGGAACATAAATGCCAACCAGTTCGCAGAGGATCCCAAGCACCCATGTGATAATAATACCGAACAGGATTCCGCCTTTTACTTTCTTGACAAGAAGGATTGCGGTTACAAGAACGCCGATCAGGGCAAGAAGGGCGCCGATACCAACGGAAGGGAAGGTATCTCCCTTAAAGGACTGATAGGTAAGCAGAGTGGCATCGCTGTTAATAACGATTTTCGCATTCTGCAGGCCGATAAAAGCGATAAATAAACCAATACCAACACTGACTGCAGATTTCAGGGTCATGGGAATGGCATTAAAGATAGCTTCTCTGACATTGGTCAGGGAAAGGACTATAAAAACAAGACCTTCCACAAACACGGCCATCAAAGCAATCTGCCAGGAATATCCCATATTCAGGACTACGGTATAAGCGAAATAGGCATTCAGCCCCATACCGGGAGCCAAAGCAAACGGATAATTTGCAAACAGAGCCATCATGGCCGTGCCCACAAAAGCTGCAAGTGCTGTTGCAATCAACACCGCATTGGCATCCATTCCTGTCGCGGAAAGGATGTTGGGGTTCACTGCAAGGATGTAAGCCATGGTCATGAACGTGGTAATACCGGCCATGATTTCTGTCTTGACATCGGTTTTGTTTTCCTTCAGTTTGAAGAACTTTTCTAACATCTCCCTACCTCCTAAGATTGTGTTGAAGTTATGTAATATAAAGAAAGAATACGTTATTAATTGTATACTGAAAGATGCAGAATGTCCACGATTAAATTGCCGGATTTTGTCATTTTATTCAAAAACCTGCCGCCGGAACAGTATCCAGGTACTGATGAAGTAACAGGCCAGGAGAACCGACAGGATCACAACCACCGCCCCCACCTGCACCATCAGCTTTCCCGTCCCCACATAGGCGCTGATCTGGACGGAAATCGTCCGGAAAAAATACACGGCAAATATAGCCGCACCTGCTGCTGCCATACATACAGGCAGGCCGAACCAGAAAGCCAGCTGCCTGAAAATCAGGCGGTTGATACGAGTATCCTCCACCCCCAGCTTCCGCAGGACGCCGAACCGGTAAGAGTACCGGGAACCATCCAGAAGCTGCTGCAGTGCTAAAATGGTAAAACAAATGATAAAAAGCACCACGGCGGCATAGGTCATACTCGTTTTCAGGATGAAAATACCTGTGGTGGTATCGCTCACCTCCATGGAACGGGTCCGTATCAGATAGATAACCCCATCCCTGTTTATATCTGTAGGCAGTGTCTCTCCAAACAAAGCCTCCAGCCTGGCGCAGGTCTCATAAGGGACAGGCTCTGCTGTATTTATGTATCTCTGTCTTTCCGCTGCCAGCAGCTTCCCGCACACACTGTCCGGGAATACATATATAACATCTGTATACAGATTATAAACATTCTCACTAATCCCTGCATGATGCGCCTTATCCGGTGCGGGACGAAGCGTCCCTGCATCCGTTTCCACAGACGGATGTCCGTCAAGAAAGGCTTCCACCTCTTCCTCCGACGCGGTGGAACGCCACTGTGTGGTGAATATCCCTTCTTCCAGCGAGACAGCATCAAGCCCCACCATGCGGCGCAGATGGTTGTAGTCGGAAAGGGATACCGCAAGTACCGGGAAATCACTTTTCATCCGGTTGTAAAAAAGCTCTTCCCTCGGGAAATAAACGGACAAGGTACAATCATCCGCGACAGCTATTCCTTCTTCCTCCAGGAAATCCGTCACAAACCCATACCCGGTATCCGGAAGTTCCTCCACCTTTTCGGTTCGGTTATAGGTTGACGCCATACGGATATCGAATACCGCTCTTTCCTCCAGATAGCCCGATGCCCAGCCCACAAGGGCGGGAATGGACAGGAAAAGCCCGATGGATACCATAAGGGTCAGACAGATGAGTGTCATAGTTTTGGTGGTGGTTCTCAGCTTCGTCTGTATCTGTCCCAGGAAAAACAGATTTTCCTCCCGGCAGGCCCACTGCCTGTTTTTCTTTTTCCTCTCCACAAGGTTTCCTGTCAGGTACATGAAAGCGCAGACGGCAAAGCCGATTTCCGCGAGGATGAACATGGCATAAAGGTTTATTGTCCCCTTCCCCAGGGCGAGCGAATATTTCTGCTGCAGGATCGGTACACTGGCTGCGCTCACAATAAGCAGCAGATCTGCCGCAAGCAGACAGCCGGTAAGGACGGTAATATCCATCTTCTTGCGCAGCAGCCTTCCTGCGGGGAAAAGGACAACAAGCATAAGCCCCAGGGCCGGCGCCCCTATATTGGCGGCAAACATCACATGGACCAAGCCCGGCAGCCTGGGATCAAAATAGAAATACCTCTTGCTGATACCTGCCGCCAGCACCATCAAAAGAAAAAGGGCAAACAGGTAAATAATGCCGTAGATCCATCTGCTCTTCTTCAGCGTTTCGTTCACTTTATCCGCCTGCAGCATATCGATGACCTTAATTTTACGGATCGTCCTTATATTAAAAAGCCCGATTCCCACAAAGCTTACCAGGAAGAAAACTGCCGTCAGGAACAGGGTATCCGGGTACAGTGTCCAGATAATCCGGTAGGGATAGCCCATGGAAGAAAGCTGCATCGCCGTGATGAGCTGTGCCAGCAGGCCTCCCAGAAGGCAGCCTATCAGCAGGGCCGCCCCTCCCATAATGAGGGTTTCGAAGAAAAACAGCCTGGCGGTAAGCTTTTGTTCCATCCCCATAATGGTCTGTATGGCAAATTCCTTCTGTTTCCGGTAAATCATAAACTGGTTGACATATCTGATCAAAAAAAGAAGCAGCAGCGTTATGACACATATGGCCGCTTTCATATTATTCCCCAGCAGGCTCAGATCAAACTGTGCCCCGATTTCCGGCTTGTAATAACTGCTCGTTATGGATAAAAAAGCATAAAACATAGCGACGCACAGGGTCAGCGTCACGATATAAATCAGATAATCGCCGATGGAACGTCTGGCATTCCTGAGAATCAGTTTAACGTACATCTGCCAGATCACCTCCCAGCATAGTTACGACATCCAGGATTTTACCGAAAAATTGGCGGCGGCTGTCATTCCCCCGCAAAATTTCCGTAAATATCCGTCCGTCCTTTAAAAACAGAATACGGCCGGCATAGCTGGCGGTAAAAGCATCATGGGTCACCATTAAAATAGTTGCCGAAAGACTCTCGTTCAGATCCCGCATGGTATCCAGCAGCATCCGGGAGGAATGGCTGTCCAGTGCGCCCGTCGGTTCATCCGCCAGAATAAGCCTGGGACGGTTAATCATAGCCCTGGCACAGGCACAGCGCTGCTTCTGGCCACCGGAAACCTGATAAGGGTATTTATCCAGAATATCCCGGATATGCAGTTTATTCGCCATTTTTTCAACCCGCCCGTCAATTTCCCCGGCCGGCACCCGGTTGATGGTGAGGGCCAGGGTTATATTTTCCCGTATGGTGAGGGTATCCAGCAGATTGAACTCCTGAAAGATAAATCCCAGGTTCTCCCTGCGGAACCTTGCTATATCCCGTTCCCCGATTTCGGTCACGTCCCTGCCGTCCAGGAATATATGGCCTGCACTAACCGTATCAATGGTTGATATACAATTGAGCAGCGTGGTCTTTCCCGAACCGGACGCGCCCATAATCCCTATAAACTCCCCTTCCCTGACCTGAAAGCTCACGTCGGAAAGCGCTTTTGTCAGACTTCCCGAATTACCGTAATACTTCTCGATATTGCAGATTTTTAATATATCCTCCATCTTGCCTCTCTTCTGCCGCCCGGGCGGCCTTTGCCTGTTTTTTGGGAAACGACCTTATTGTAGCAGCAGGGCGGGCGGGTTGGTATCTATTTTTCTTTCCTTGTTCTTACAAAAATGTAAGAAGCGCAGTATCACTGCGCTTCCGGTGTCCGTGCTTACATATGCGGGAAAGGCTTTCCAAGCGGAACGCCGTACTTCGGGCGGGATACTATCCCTCCTCCGTCAGCCGGCAGAAAGAATTTCGGGTAAACGCAAGCGTTATTGCGGTACCGTTTCCATCCGATTCGGCGGAAAGGCCGATTCCCAGCTTGGCACATAACCTCCTGCACAGATAAAGCCCCAGCCCGGTGGAGGAATTGCCGAGCCGTCCGTTTGTACCGGTAAACCCTTTTTCAAAAATGCGCGGCAGATCTTCGGGCGGGATTCCTATCCCGTTATCATGTACCCTTAATGCCGTTCCTTCCTCCGTGCGGACGGCGTCAAACAAAAGCTCCGGATTTTCCCGACGGTACCGCACCGCATTACCGATGATCTGATTCAGAATAAAAACCGCCCATTTTTCATCGGTAAAAACCGTATGGCCGCAGTCCTCCAGACGGATCCGCACCCCATTGCTCATAAGAAGCTGTTTGTTATCCGATACTGCCTGATGGATGATATCCGAAAGCAGGATTTCCCTTATCAGATAATCCTTTTCCACGGTTTCGCTGCGGGCATAATAAAGGGCCTGGCCCGTGAAATGATTCAGCTTCTCCAGTTCCAGCAGCATGGTGCGTGTCACTTCGGATTTATTATTGCCGCAAAGAAGCTTCAGGGCCGTCAGAGGCGTTTTAATCTCATGGATCCATTGTTCAATGTATTCCCGGTACTCCCTGCGCTCCCTTTTTGCCGCGGACACCTGCTCCAGCATGGACTTTCCCGCCATGGACAAGATCCGGTAATAAACACGGTCATCCGCCCGTGCCGGCTTATCCATAACTTCCGCTATCAGGTACCGTTCTTCCAGAGCATCTGCCAGCTTCAACAGCCGCTCCAGCCTCTTTTTCCGCAGCCGGTAATCCGCTGACAGCCAGGCGGTGATCAGCAGCAGCCAGCAGGCTGTGATAAATCCCACCGTCCCCGCCCCATTTCCCACAGCGGAAAGAAAAAGGGCCAGCAGGATCATCGCAAGCGCCTGGAATATAAGAAGGAACAGATGGTCTTTTATATAATCCGTTCCCTTCATATCAGATACCCCTGACGGTGCTTCGTGCGGATATAATCCGTAAGCCCCAGCCTGGCGAGCTTTTCCCGTATCCGGGATATGTTCACACTCAGCGCGTTGTCATCCACGTATATCCGGTTATCCCACAGATATTCCACGATATCGGCCCGCGAACAGATTTTTCCCGCATGGCGGAACAGATAAACCAGAATTTTCATTTCGTTTTTCGTCAGCTCCTCCTGCTTTCCCGCACAGGCCATCCTGCCGCTCTCCGGGCAGAGACGCAGCCCCCGGTGTTCAAGGCTCTCCGCCTTCCCGGAGGAAGCGGATCTTTTTAAAAGAAAAGCGATCCTGGCAAGGAGGATCGCCACATGATAGGGTTTGGTAATAAAAGCGTCACCGCCCAGCATAATACTGTTTAGTTCATCCATATCCGTATTTCTGCTGGTGACAAAAATAATCGGCGCCGTAGAAAAGGTGCGGAATCCCGAACAGATTTTAAACCCGTCCTCCCCGGGCAGATTGATATCCAGAAGAAGCAGATGGGGCTGCCATTCCCGAATCTGCCCCAGGGTATCCGAAAAATCCGTCACCATCCCCACTTCATAGCCGTTCCCCCGCAGAAGCGTACCTAATTCCTTCCGGATAACAGGATCATCCTCCACCAACATTATCCTGTAATTCATCCGATCCTCCTCTCTTCCCCTGTCGGCTCTGTATCGCAGGCATCGGCCGGCCCGGCTGTTTTCATGCATAGTGCCGCCCGGTGGATCGGGCATGGCAGGTTACTGCGCACTGAGCCGGTTTATGATTTCGTTGGCTTTTGCATACAGGCCCTCCACATCATCGCAGCAGAGGAATTTGCCGTCATAGTAGAGGATCTGCCCGTCAATCATAGTCATCTTCACATTCTGTTTGCTGCCGCTGTACACAATGTTCTTTTGGATATTGTTCAGGGGCTGCATATTGGGCTGATGCAGATCAATCATAATAATATCCGCCTTCTTGCCCTCCGCCAGGATATCACAGTCAGGAAGGCCCATAGCCCTTGCCCCGTTTACCGTAGCCATGCGGAGCACCTCCTGCGCATCCACGGCGGATGCATCCTTTTCCCGCAGCTTGGCAAGCCCTGTCGTCAGGAACATTTCCCGGAACATATCCAGACAGTTGTTGCTGGAAGCGCCGTCCGTTCCGATTCCCACATGAATTCCTTTTTCCAGGAAGCGGGTAATAGGCGCCACTCCGCTTGCCAGCTTGGTGTTGGATCCGGGGTTGGTGATGATATGAAGGCCCTTCCGGGCAAAAAGATCCATATCCTCTTCCGTGAAATGAACGCAATGGTAGCCGCCTCCGCCGTAATCGAACAATCCCAGGGAATCCAGGAACTGCGGCGGGGTCATCCCATAACGCTCCAGGCATTCATCCGTTTCCGTCCTGGTTTCCGACAGATGGGTGAAAAGCGGCGCCTTATATTTGTGAACCATTTCCGACACCTGCTCCAAAAGCTCCCTGGAACAGGTATATTCCGCATGGACGCCAAGCATATAGGAAATCAGGGGGTGCATCCCGTTCAGGGTGCGGTAACGTTCCTCCATCACCTCAAGGGCCGGCCCGAACTTATTCAGCCCGCTCACCAGCACACAGCGCATTCCCATATCCACACAGGCCCGGGCAATATCCTTCGGGGATAAATACATATCAAATATCGAGGTCACGCCGGTGGTGAGGTATTCCAGGATGGCGAGCTGTGTGAGGTCGTAGTTATCCTGCTCCGTCATTTTGGCTTCCAGCGGGAAAATCTTGGTATTCAGCCATTCCTGAAGCGGCATGTCATCCGCAAAGGAACGCATGGCCACCATGGCGGAATGGGTATGGGCATCCTTGAAGCCCGGCATCAGCACATTTCCGTCACAGTCAATTTCCTTGTCCGCAATCAGCCCGATGCTCCCTGTCCTCTTACAGAATTCATCCAAATCCGTGCCGTCCCCGATATAGAGGATCCTGTCATCCTCCACCCAAAGTTCCCCCTGCAATAGCCCGCAGTCTCCATCCATTGTCATAATCCGGGCGTTGTACAAGCGTATTTTCATATTCGGTCAGTCTCCTTTTTATCCATTATCCTTACCTGTTACTCACAGTTCGTTATTTTACCGGACAATTTACGGCTGCTGTTCTTTGGCCTACAGATCAGCCGGGCCGAACCCCTCCGGCAGAAGTTCCTTCAGCGTATAAACCCTGTAGTCATCCTCCGATACCGCCACAATCACTTCAAAGGTATCCGGGCTGCAGAATTCCATCATCACCTGCCGGCATACCCCGCAGGGCGTGGTGTAATCCGTTAATGCCCCCTGCTTTCCTCCCACCACCGCTATCGCCCGGAAAGCGCGCACGCCTTCACTGACCGCCTTGAAAAAAGCGGTCCTTTCCGCGCAGTTGGTAGGGGTATATGCCGCGTTTTCCACATTGCAGCCCGTGAATATAAGCGGCTCTCCGTCTTTTTCATAGGCGGCCAGCAGGGCGGCGCCCACAAAAAAACCGGAATAAGGCGCATAGGAATTTTCCCTGGCCCTTATCGCTTCCTTTATCAGCCTTCTGTAATCCGTCATGCCCTTTCCTTTCTTCCGGCAGAATCCCGTTTCCGTCTTTCTTCAGCCCTTCAGCGCAGCCCCGAATTTCTTTACCGATTCCGTTACCAGCGTCTTGAACGCAGGTGCCGCTGCGTTGGCCGCCTCCTGTACCTCTTCATGGGTGAGCGGGTTATCGGTCATCCCTGCCGCCAGATTGCATACACAGGATATGCAGCAGATTTTCATTCCCATATGGTTTGCGGCAATGGCCTCCACAACGGTAGACATCCCCACCGCATCCACATCCAGTTTGTGCAGCAGCCTGATTTCCGCAGGCGACTCAAAGGAAGGCCCCGTAAGCTGGGCATAAATGCCTTCTTTCAGGCTAATCCCCTGTTCTGCGGCCGCTTCACGGATGAGCGCCCGGAGATCCTCGTCATATACATGCGTCATATCCGGGAAACGCACGCCCAGCTCGTCCGGGTTGGCACCAATCAGCGGATTCGGCGCCCAGAGGGAAACATGATCGGTCAGCATCATAAAATCCCCTGCCGTAAAGGACGGATTGATGCCGCCGGAGGCGTTGGTCAAAAACAACACTTTGGCTCCCATCAGCTTCATCAGCCGGGTGGGCAGGACCACGTCGGAAATGGGATAGCCTTCATAGTAATGCACTCTTCCCTTCATACACACTACCGGTACCCCGCCCACGTAACCGAAAATAAACTTTCCTGCGTGTCCCGGTACGGTGGAAACCGGAAAGCCTTCAATATCATGGTAATCCAGCTCCGCCTCCACGCGGATATCATCGGCATAATCGCCCAGGCCGGATCCGAGTACAATTGCCACCTCCGGCTGAAAATCGATTTTCTGCTTTACACTTTCGTAGCATTTTAACAGTTTATCATATACAGGATTCATATATGACCTCCTTACATAGAATTAAAAACAGTTTTTCAAATGCAAATCCGTTTCTGCAACCAGTATAGCAGAATCCCGTCAGGATTCCTAGATAAAAAAGCAGACTTCCCCCAAAAAACAACTGCCCGCTGTTTTCCCGCCTCCCCTGCAAATACCGGTTGGGTGCGTGTCCGCCGGATACACGCAGAAAACCGGAAGGCATCCGCCTTCCGGTCCGTCCCGTATTATGCCGGTAACAGTTCAGACAAGTCCGGACTGCTGCCGTAGCCGTCAAATGATAATGCAGACCATTCCGCCATTGCTGTCGTTTACGATCTTCTGCATGGTTTCCTGGAGCTTCACCTGGCTTTCGTCACCAATCATGGAAATCTTGCCGGTGATTCCGTCGTTAACCAGCTGTTCCACCGTTTTCCCGAAAATATTGGTTTCCCAGATACCCTCGGAATCCTTTTCCGCATCCGCAATATAGCTGATCAGATCCTCCGCCTGTTCCTGGGTTCCCACGATAGGGGCGATTTCTGTAATCACGTTTGCTTTTATCATATGGATAGAGGGGCTTTCCGCTTTGATTTTCACGCCGAATTTGTTTCCGTGCTTGATGACCTCCGGCTTATCCAGCTTGATCTCCGCCCGTTCCGGCGTGACCACCCCATAGCCCTTGAGCCGCACGGATTCCATGGCATGGAGTACCTTGGTGTATTCCCTGCGCATCTTGGACATTTCCTTCAATACGGAAATGAGCTGGTATTCACTGGACACATTTTCGCCGATCAGTTCGCTGAGCATCTCATAATAATACTTGTCATCCACATCCAGAACGACCCGGATGCTCCCGTCCGCCATATTGATTTTTTCAACAATACACCGTTTGATGTAATCGCTGTCTACCGCCACCTGGGTATTGATGACATCCTTTACCGTGTCAATGCCATCCATAAGCGTCCGGATCTTCTCTATTAAATCCGCTTTCAGCTTATGGGTGTTCGGCAGCATTTCCACCCATTTCGGCATGTAAAATTCTATCATGGTCACCGGGAACTCGTACAGCACCTTTTCCATAATCTGGTTGATGTCATCCCGTTTCAGCTGTTCACAATTGACCGGTATCGCCGTCACCTGATATTTTTCCTGGATCGCGGCAGCCGTATGGATAGCGTCCTCTCCGTAGGGGCGCTCCGAATTCACCAGCACCAGGAAGGGTTTATGCAGCTTTTTCAGCTCCTGGATGGTTTTCTCCTCCGGCGCTATGTAATTTTCCCGTTTCAATTCCCCGAAGCTGCCGTCCGTGGTCACCACAATCCCTATCGTGGAATGGTCGTTGATAACCTTTTTGGTTCCGATTTCCGCCGCCTGGGTAAAGGGGATCTCATAGTCAAACCAGGGCGTTTTCACCAGACGCTCTTCCTCATCCTCCATGTGCCCGGCAGCGCCGTCCACCATAAAGCCCACACAGTCCACCAGACGCACCTTGACATTCACATCGCCGCTCAGGGTGATCTGGGCCGCCTCCTTGGGTATGAATTTGGGTTCCGTAGTGGTTATGGTTTTTCCTCCCGAACTCTGGGGAAGTTCATCCTGTGCGCGTACTTTTTCCGATTCGTCGGCAATGTATGGCAGTACCATCAGATCCATAAAGCGTTTGATGAAGGTAGATTTCCCGGTTCTCACGGGTCCTACCACGCCGATGTAGATTTCTCCGCCGGTACGAAGCTGAATGTCTTTGTATAAATTTTGTGTATGCAAAGTGTCCATAATATAAATCCCCTTCCGCTTGCCTAGCTGTTACCAATATATGCAGGGAAAGGGAATGATTATGCAAGAAAAGCGTAATCTTACTGTGAATTTACTGCACAGCTCTGTCGGAACCGCCGCTGCTCCACACCTCCCGGGGAAGCAGGGTATCGGGGGTATGGTACCTTCTATGGTATTCTTTGATTTTTTCCTTCAGAACCTCCGTAATGCCCGCATATTCCGGCCTTCCGTACAGGTTCTCCCGCTGCAGGGGATCCCGCTTCCTGTCAAACAGGATATGATCATGAAACATACCGCCCCGGTAGCCTCTGCCCACATAGGCCAGTTCATATTCCTCCGTAATGATCCCTGTTCTCGGCACGTCGCTGGGAAAGATGCAGACCTCCTTCCTCCCTTCTTTTCCTGCCAGCAGTTCCCCGGACAAATCCTCCCCGTCACAGGGATAGCTGTAAGGAATACCCAGCAGCCCGGCAAGTGTGGGGGCAAAATCCGTCATCCGAAGCCAGGCGGGACTGCGAAAACCCGCCTTTTTGCATTCCGGCAGACGGACCAGCATGGGGATATGGTATACGCTCTCATACAGGTTGTTTTTTTCCATCAGCCCGTGCTCGCCCAGATAATCCCCATGATCCGTGGTAAAAATCACCACGGTCTCTTCCAGCAGGTTTTCTTTCCGCAGCGCATGCAGAATTTTTCCCACATTATCGTCAATGCATTTCACCGCTCCCAGATACTGGGCCTTCAGCCGCCGGAAGTGGTCCTCCCGTTCAAAAAGGCCGGCGGGAAAATAATGCTGCCGGCCCCATTCGTCCTCCTCCGCCCAGTCGGGGAGCTTTTCCTCATAAAAAGTTTCCGGGATTTCCATATCCAGCGGATCGAACATGGTATCATAAGGTTTACGGACCCGGAAGGGCTGGTGGGGATCCGGCATGCTCACCATAAAAAGGAAAGGCTGCTCTTTTCGCTGCTCTTTCAGGAAGCGTATGGTTTCATCCGCCAGCCAGTCCGTGGTATAGGAACGTTCATCCCCCACCTGACCGGACAGAATAAGCCGGCCGTCTTTGCGTTCCACCGATTTGCAGTGTCCGAATTCCACCTGGTAATCCCAGCATTCAAAACCCAGCCGGTTACAGCCCTCCAGACTCTCCCCCCGCTCCCGGTGATTCCCCAGATGCCATTTTCCCGCATAGCCGGTCCTATAGCCGGCGCTGCAAAATGCCTCCGCAAAGCCATGCTCCCCCGCTCCCACAGGCCGCCCGTTGGATAGCGCCCCGTTGTTATGGGGATATCTTCCGGTCATAAAACATCCCCGGGAAGGGGTACATACCGCGCTGGGGGTATAGCAGTTCTCCAGCAGGATTCCTTCCTCCGCCAGGGAATCGATATAAGGCGTTTCCACCTCTTTTCCTCCGTAACAGCCCAGAACATCCCTTCTGAGCTGGTCGGTCATAAGAATCAACACATTTTTCATCCGTCATCTCCTAATCTGTTACCGTCAGGCCCGCCATTTTAAAGGGAAAGAAATGCGTCCTGCTCCCAGCAGCGCTTTCTCTGCCCCCTGCCTGTTACCGGCAGCTCTTTTCCGCAATAAGGATCCCGGCTGTATGCGGCAAACCATTCCTCCAGCCGCCCTCTCATTTCACCGATCCGTTCTTCATATTGTTTGTCCCCTATACGGTTGTCCCGTTCCTCCGGATCCGTTTCCAGATCATAAAAGGCATCCGGCCCCTGGGGATAACGGAGCACCAGCTTTTCCTTCCTGGTACGGAGCATACGCACAAAGCCATACTCATCACAGATAAAGATATCTTCTTCTTCCCCTTCTTCCCCTTCCTCTCCCTTCAGAAAAGGGACCAGGCTTCTGCCCGGCTGCTGGTCCGCCGGCCGATAACAGCAGCCCGCAAGCTCCAGCAGGGTGGGGAAAATATCACATTGCACGGCAATCCGTTCCGTCACAATCCCTCTGTGTTCCAGGAAAGGGGCCGCCAGCAGAAACGGCACCTTAACGGAAGAATCATACATATTGGGAGGATAAGTTCCGTTGCCCTTTCCCCAAACGCCGTGATGCCCCATATTCATTCCGTTGTCGGAGGTGAAAATAACCACCGTATCCTCCGAAAGCCCCGTATTATCCAGATAATCCAGAATTCTCCCCACTCCGGCATCCATGGCGGTTATCGCGGCAAAATATCCGGTCAGGTTCTCCCTGCGCTTATCCGGCGTATCCCCAATGGGACAGGTATTTATCTGCCACGGGTGAAGAGGTTCCTCCGGCACGGAGGAAAATCTGCAGTTTTCATAAAGCTTCAGGTATTCGGGTTTATGCTCCTGCGCCTCCCAGGGGGAATGGGGCGCCGTGTAATGGACACTCAGATAAAAGGGGGCATCCCCCTGCCCCAGCTCTTCCAGATATTGCAGCGCCTTGTCCGTAATCACATCCGTTATATATTGATTTTCATTGGTAAAATGACCGTTTTCAAAGGTATCTCCATGAAAATACCTGCAGCCTCCCGTCCCGATGGTAAACCACCGGGAAAATCCCTGTTTCCTGCAGGGATTGTTACCCAGATGCCATTTTCCGCTTAAGGCGCACCGGTATCCGGCCTCCGCCAGGTATTCCACATAGGTTTTCTGCCCTTCCAAATAATCGATCCCCTGATCCGGTTTCCGGAAATGCGCATGCCCCGCGGCTTCGGGATACGCCGCAGTATCCATATTACCGCCTGCAATCCAGTCATGCACCCCGTGGGCGGAGGGCATTTTTCCCGTCATCACGGAAGCCCTTGCCGGTGAACAGACGGGTGAGCTGCAGAAAAAATGGGAGAACCGGATTCCCTGTGAAGCAAGGCGGTCCAGGGAAGGCGTTACGATCTCCTCATTTCCGGCACAGTGCATCGCCCAGGCCCCCTGGTCATCGGTAAGTATAAATACAATATTAGGCTGTTTCTTCATCCTCTCTTCCTCCTATCCCTTCAGGGAACCTATCATAACGCCCTTCACGAAATGCTTCTGCACAAAAGGGTATAAAATCAGCACCGGCAGGGAAGAAACAATAATCACGCCATATTTGATCGTCCTTGCAATCTGCTTCATCAGCTCGACGGCTTCCGGATCGGTCACCGACGGATCCACCGATTGGCCGCTGATTAGGATATCACGCAGAATAAGCTGCAGCGGATATAATTTGGCATCGCTCACATAAATCAAACCGTTAAAAAAAGAATTCCAGTGCCCTACCGCATAGTAGAGAACCATGATTGCTATAATGGCTTTGGATAAGGGAAGGACAATTTTTATAAAGTACTGGAAAATACTGCAGCCGTCTATTTCCGCCGCTTCCTGTAGTTCCGGCGGCATCGTATTCAGGAAAAAGGTACGGCACAGAATCAGGTTAAACACAGAAAAGGATCCGAGAATCATGAGTACATAGGGCGTATTAACAAGATGCAGCCCTTTTACCACCAGATAGGTGGGAATCAGGCCCCCGGAGAAATATTTGGTCACAATCAGCATTTTCATCACGAATCCCCGCCCCGCCATATCGGTTCTGGACAGGGCATAACCAGCCGGGATGGTAATCGTCAGCGCGACCAGCGTACCGAAAAAGGTATAGCGGATGGTATTATAGTAGCCGCTCCAAATCCTCTGATCCCGGAAAATATAACGGTAGCCTTCCAGCGTAATACCCTTGGGCCAGAACAGCACCTGCCCCGATGCCACCAAATCGGGATCACTGACGGACGCAATCACAACGAACAGCAGGGGATACAGAATCAGCAGGGATATGAGGGTTACACTGGCATAAACGATAAAGGTAAACATATAATCCGATCGGTTGTTCTTCCATTTTAAAAGCATCGCTCTTCCTCCCTTACCATAAGCTCACATCCGACGTCCTGCGGGCAATCCGGTTCACCGCCAGCAGAAGAATCAGGTTGATTACATTGTTAAACAGGCCGATGGCCGCAGAATAGCTGAACTGGCCGCTCTGGATACCAATTTTATATACATAGGTGGATATGATTTCCGAATAATCCAGGTTGACGCTGTTCTGCAAAAGGAAAGCCTTTTCAAACCCCACATCCATGATTTCCCCGGCCCTCATTATGAGCATGATAACCATGGTAGGTACAATGGAAGGGATGTCAATATAGAGCATACGCTGGAATTTGGTGGCCCCGTCCACCCTGGCCGCCTCATGCAGCTCAGGCCCCACGGAGGTCAGCACGGATATGTACATGATGGAACCCCAGCCTATACTCTGCAGCACGCCGGACCATACATAAATATGCCGGAAATTCCTGGGATTGGACAGGAACGCCACCGGATCGAGCCCCAGCAGGGCCAGGATCTGGTTCACGATCCCGTCGCTTGCCAGGAAAATCAGGATCATACCGCAGAAAACAACGGTGGAAATAAAATGCGGCGCATAGGTGATCATCTGTGCCGCTTTCTTTCCTTTGGCATTGGTCACATAATTTAAAAACAACGCAAACAGGATGGGAAGGGGAAATCCTGCCGCCAGGGAATAAATACTCAGCGCCAGCGTGTTCCATAATAAATCCTTGAACTGGTAAGAGCCGAAAAAGGTCTGGAAATGTTTCCAGCCCACCCAGGGGCTTCCCCAGATTCCGTCTAAGGCCCGGTAATCCTTAAAGGCCAGCTGGATCCCGTACATGGGAAGATAATTAAATAAAATAATATAAATAAGCATGGGCAGGATAAATAAATAACACACCCAGCTTTTTTTCAACAGCCGCATACTGCTTCTTCCGGCGCCTTTTCTTCTTCTGCCGGATCGTTTCAAGGACTTACTGCCTGTCATACTGCTCCTCCTCTATCTAAAACCGGGAAAGGCCGGGTCATATGCTCCTGTGCATATCACTCCGGCCTCCCGTGTACCATTTCACCTGCCGGCGGACAGGAAGGACGCAACTGCGCGCACTTCCTGTCCGCCTTGCAGCTTTCATGCATGGTGATGCCCGGTGAACCGGGCATGAAAGGTTACTTCCCGGAATAGGAATCCACATATTCCTGGCAAAGCGCGGTATATTCCTCTGCTTTCAGGTTTTCCAGGTTTTTAAGATGAGCGTTCCACTTTTCTTCATCAATACCGTTAATCACGGAATCCGCAATAAACTTCTCCAGATAGGTATCAATATCGGCAATCAGAATCGCCCTTCTTTCCGCATTTTCCAGGCTTGCCGTCCCTGCGGGCAGGCCGATTACACCGAAGGGTATCTGTTCCTTAACCGCCTGAAGCTTCCAGTCATGAGGCCATTTATCATCATACTGCAGCGCCTGATCGTATTCATTTCTCCAAAGGGAAGGGGTGGATCCCGCAAAGCTCTCCGCATTCCGGTACTCGGGAACCGATTTGTAGCCGCCGTTGGCCTCCAGGACCTCGGGTGTCATGGTCAGAAACTGGGGAACCTCTTTTCCGTTTTCCTCCAGGATTTCCCACCATACGCCTTCCGCGCCCCTGCCCCAGGTAAGGGCCATTTCCAATGTGGAATTGATATAATCATACCAGCGTACCAGCGCTTCCGGATTCTTACAGTTTCTGCTGATGGCAAAGCCGCCTATTTTGGTCACATTATTGATTCCCACCATCTGGGTTCCGTCTTTTCCTTTAAGGACGGGAACTGCCTGATAACGGCCTTCCCCCGCGGCCCCATTGTCCACGCTGCATTCATCTCCGGAATAACCGGCCATCACTCCGATAATATCCCCGGAGGCCCCTCTTGCGCTGTACTGCTCATCGCTCATGGTAAAGACATCCTTGTCTATCAGACCTTCCTTGTATAAATCGTGCATCCATACAAGAGCATCATAATATCCCTGTTCTCCTGCGCTGAAGGTCACCTTTCCGTCCTTGGTGAATACATGGTATTCATTCTCCACAACGCCGAAAGGCCCGAACAGGTTTTCCATTGCCGTTCCCCAGCCCCAGGCTTTTGCAAAGGTAAGAGGAATTTCGTCTTTCGCGCCGTTGCCATTGGGATCTCCGTCCCGGAAAGCCACCAGCACATCCCTGAACTCCTCCGGTGTCTGCGGCATTTCCTTCCCCAGCGCTTCCAGCCAGTCCGTATTGATCCAGAACTGGGAATCAATGATATTTTGGGTGGATTCGTCCCCTATGGGCAGGCAGTGGATTTTACCATCCGGCGCAACCAGGCTTGCCGGATAATCGTCCCTGCTGTCAAAAAAGGCGGTAACGGCAGGTGCATAGCTTTCCAGATAGTCATCCAGGGGCGCCAGCTGTTCGTAATTCCTCGCCATGTCCACATCGCCCAGCACCGCGTCCGGCAGGCTGTCCGTACTGAACATGATGTTAATTTTTTCCTGCCAGCCCGACTGAGGGATTTCCACCCATTCAATATGTATGTTCGTCGCTTCCTCCGCTGCTATCACACAAGCCTTATCCGCGGCCGCCTTCAAAGTGCTTCTCTGAGGAACCGCAATGGTGAAGGTTTCCTTTTCTTTTAAAATGGGAAGCCCTTCTGCATTGAAGTTGCTGTCCGCACTGCTTTCCGCTTCTCCCCGGGACTGTGCCTGGGTTTCCTTTTTGGGATCCCCCTGGGCCTCTCCCGACGTTCCTGCCTTTCCTGCGCATCCCATCAGGGTACTGCCCAGAAGCACCGCACTCATTACTATGGCTCCTGTTTTTGTCATTGTTTTTCTTTTCAAAACAATCCCTCCTATAAATACACCGACATCTGTTACATCCCTTTCCGACACAGAACCGGACGGCCTCACCGCCGGCCCTTTCGGAAGATGTCTGTAGCATACCCCTGTTTACGCATTCCGGCTATCTCCTGCTGTTGCACTTTATCCCTCTCTCATGCATATCATACAGTCCTGCTTACCATTATCCTTTTCTCTTGTATCGATTCACCAAACCGATATGCCTACATCCTGCTTTTCCATACATTTTCACGGTACCCTCCCGGTGTTATCCCTTCATATTTCTTAAACATCTCTATAAATACGGTACTGTTCCCGTACCGGAGGAGCCGGGCTATTTCCGAAATCTTTTTATCACTGCCGGCCAGCAGCTCTTTGGCCCGATCCAGCTTTATCTTATCCACATACTGGGAAATGCTGACCTGCATATTTTTTTTAAAGAAATGACTGAGATTGGAAACGGACGTATCAAAATAGGCCGCCATATATTTCACAGTAAAATTATCATCCAGATAATGTGCATGGATATAGTCCAGGATATCCGCGATATTTTTTTTCCTGTAATTCCCCTGGAAGGCATCGCTGCCATTCCCATCCTCTTCCCGGGAAAGGTCGGCCTGCTCCCCAATCATCCGGTCAAAAAAACGATCCATCCCCTCCTTGGTCAGCTCTGCGTCCTCTTTCCCGGAAAAAAACTCGCCGGGCTCCCGGTTCAGAATATGCATCACCTCCCAGGCAATGCACAGGGCCATGCTTTCCTTGACCTCGGAAACGATATCCTTCAGTTCGGAAAGAAGGATGACCGTACGCACCGTATCGGAAAGCCCCGCCGCTTCCTTAAGCGCCTTCAGTTCCTGCTCCGGGAACTGCTGCTCCTGATGCTGTTCCCGGCGCAGCTCCTTTCTCGCTTCCTCATAAGAAAGGCGGATTTTGCTCACATCCGATGTAATCCTTCCCACTCCCAGCTTCACGCCGTTCCCGGAAAGCTTTTCCAGCCTGCGGGTGATCTCCCCGATGGATTCATCGGAACAGACCAGGTACACATACATTTCTTCAAACAGCACGACACGGTAGGCCGTGGAAGCGCTGTATTCATTCATCTGGCTGCCGAACAGTTCATAAAGCTCCCTGTTTTCTTCTATCTGCGGGAACACGGCAAAAAACAAATGCCTTCTGTTAATATGGATACAGCTTCTCAGACAGCGCTCCCAAAGCTCGTCCCCGGGTTTCACTTCCTTTGTAAGCAGCTCATAAAGACAGTTTTCCGTCCGCAGCAGGTTCCTTTCCTCCTCCAGCATTTCATTATTGTCCAGCAGACTTCGGAACGACCGGTACTTTTTCCCGGAATAATAAAATGCCAGGAAAAGCCCCACAAAAACGGAACAGAGTATCCAGATTCCGTAGCCTTTAAAATAGCTTACGGCGCTTCTGGATATTTCCGCTTTGGACACAAAGGTCATGGCGGCAAAACCAGAACCCATATCCGTGACATTCGTGTAGTACTCTTCCCCATCCAGAAGGGTTTCCCAGCCCCTCCCCCCTTCCAGAAGCATACGGTTATCGCCTTCCCTGGAAGAAAAAAGCACCTGATCCTGAAAAGAGATCAAAGTAATATCCTCGTAGGGCAGCCCGGTGCCGCCAAACTGTTCCATCAGCCTGCTGTCCCGGATCACATATAAAAGATACTGGGTATCGGATTTCCCTTTTTCCACCCAGGTTACCAAAGGGCAGATAATCACAATTCCCGTACTGCTGCCTCCGTAAAGCTCCGCTTTCACCGCATACAATCCCCTGTCCTCCATGCGGCTGAACAGATTTCTGTCCAAACGGCAAATCCGCGAAAAGAACAGCTCCTCCGTAAGGGTCCCTCCGGAAGAAATGATCTTCTTCTCCCCGTCACAGATGTAATAATACATACTGTCCGCAAAAGGGAAGGTGCTTTCCTTCTTTTTCAAATCCTCCGCCATTTCCAGATAGGATACCGGCGGTTTCTCGGAATACTGCCGGTTGTAGATTTTGCTGTAGCGGCAGTCCGCATTATAGGCACTGATTACCGCTATCTGCTGCTTGAAATAATCCGCCTGCCGTTCCGCCGACAGGGCGGTCTCATCCATGATTTTCTTATAATGCTGTGTGTGCACCATGTAAAATACACTGAAGCTCACAAGCAGAAGCGGAATCAGCAGCACGATATTATAGGTGATTACAAACCGCAGATAACTGACATTTTTATTTCTTTTTTCCATTTCCCCACTCCCCGGTCATTATATAAACTCTTCTATTTCCCCATAATTTATTATACCGGAATCCCTTTTCCCCCTCTACCTTTGTTTTTTGAACATAACCTCATGCATTTGAACGATAGGGGACCTCCGCATACATAAAGGCACAAAAAAACCTTCCCTTCCGCCGCCATAAATACATTTATGGCCGGCGGAAGAAAAGGCCGGTTACCTGTTTCCGCTTGGCTTCTTACAATCTGCGCCGTACATGCACAGATCTGTATGAACCCTTGTTATTGAATTACAATACGTTTGAAGTTCTTCTTGCCGCGCTTAAGGATCTTACCCTCACCATGGAAGTCCTCTCCCGCAAACACAGCACGGAAATCCGCAACCTTTTCCCCTTCCATAGTCACACCGCCCTGCTCCACCGCACGGCGTCCTTCGGAACGGGAGGCCACCAGACCGGATTTCACCAGCAGATCCAGGATATCGATACTGCCGTCCGTAAGATCCGCTTCCGACAGCTGTGCGGTAGGCATTTCCGCCGCATTTCCGCCGCCGAAGAGGGCTCTTGCGCTTTCCTGTGCTTTACCCGCTTCCTCTTCATCATGCACCAGCTTGGTCAGTTCAAAAGCAAGGATTTCCTTTGCCCGGTTAAGCTGGCTGCCTTCCCATTTATCCATCTCGTCAATCTGTTCAATCGGAAGGAACGTGAGCATACGGAGACATTTGAGTACGTCCGCATCAGAAATATTTCTCCAGTACTGGTAGAATTCAAAGGGAGAGGTCTTGTTGGGATCCAGCCATACGGCACCCTTCTGGGTCTTGCCCATCTTATTTCCTTCGGAATTCAAAAGCAGGGTAATCGTCATAGCATAAGCATCCTTGCCCAGCTTTCTGCGGATCAGCTCCGTTCCGCCCAGCATATTGCTCCACTGGTCATCCCCTCCGAACTGCATGTTGCAGCCGTATTTTTTGTAAAGCATAAGGAAATCATAGCTCTGCATGATCATGTAGTTGAATTCCAGGAAGCTTAATCCCTTTTCCATACGCTGCTTATAGCATTCTGCAGTCAGCATGCGGTTTACGGAAAAACATGCGCCCACTTCACGCAGCAGTTCCACATAATTCAGATCCAAAAGCCAGTCTGCGTTATTGGCCAAAATAGCCTTTCCTTCGGAAAAATCAATAAATTTGCTCATCTGCTTCCGGAAGCACTCACAGTTATGATCAATAGTTTCCTTAGTCATCATGGTACGCATATCGCTTCTGCCGGAAGGGTCCCCGATCATCCCGGTTCCGCCCCCCAAAAGGGCAATGGGCTTGTTCCCCGCCATCTGCAGTCTTTTCATCAGGCATAAAGCCATGAAATGTCCCACGTGAAGGCTGTCCGCCGTGGGATCAAAACCAATATAAAAGGTTGCTTTGCCTGCATTCACCAGCTCCCGTATCTCTTCTTCGTCCGTGAGCTGCGCCAATAAACCGCGGGCTCTTAATTCTTCAAATACCTGCATTTTTCTTTTCTCCTTTTCTTTGCAGCGGTTCAGTACTTTCCCGAATACCTGAAAACAAAAAAATCCTTCTTCCCGGAATGATCCGGAAAAAAGGACGAGTGTCAGATACCCGTGTTACCACCTTTGTTCACAGCCGGCTCACGCCGTCTGCCTCTTCAAGTACGACTGTTCTATATCCGGCCTGCAGTCCGTTCATATACCAGTGATACTCTTCGCAAAATAACGGTTGCTCTCCGTCGCAGCCTACTCTCACATGATTTGGGTGCGAAACTCCGGGATGTATTCGGGAAAGCCTCTCCTGCGCCTCTCATCTGCCGGCCGCTTTCTGTAGGTTCCTCTTTTCCTTACTTCTTCCCATCACAGTTTTTAGAAAATGATTCATTTCACTATAAACTACCGTTAATGTAACACAATCCCCTGTTCCTGTCAATAGCCCTTTTTTATCTGCATCCTTTATCTTTTTTCCTTTTCGCGTATCCGGCGGAAGGGCGTCAGGAATCTGTTAATATGCGCCCCAATCAGGAACAGGTAAAAGCAGAAATAGAGCCAGAGCATTACGATAATGATGGTTGTCAGGCTCCCGTACATATCAAAGGCGTTAAAATGCTGGATGTACACGGAAAATCCCCAGGAAAAAATATTCCATGTGGTAGAGGAAAAGACCGCGCCCGGTATCTGGTGGGAATATTTCAGCCTGCAGTTGGGAATGTAGGTATACATCACTGCAAAAATAAGAGTCATCATACACCAGGAAAACAATCCCCTGAAATGCAGGAGCAGGGCAAAAAGCTCTTCCATCTGTGGCACATGCCTGACTATGGTGTCCGCAAACAGATTTCCGAACACCATTACAATCAGCAGGAAGATAATAGTTATCAGAAATATAATCAGGTAAAAAGAAGCGATAATCCTCTGCAGTACATAGTTTCTGTCCTCCACCACACCGTTCATGGCATTCAGACCTCTCATCAGGGCCAGAACACCCTTCCCCGCGGACCAGACCGTCACAATAGCCGCTATACTGATTACCCCAAAGGTACTGTCATAAATACTTTGGATCAGGGAGGTCAGAAGCGGGGAAAGCGTCTGGGGCAACAGTGTCATGGCTGTTATCAGATCCGATTTTTTAATCGGCGTATAGGGCAAAATGGAACAAATCAGCAGAAGCATGGGTATAAGGGACAAAAAAAGGAAAAATGCCGTACTTGCCGCATATGCATTTACATTCGCACGGGTCATCTGCCTTCCGAACCCTTTCAGAATTCTATAAATCCTTATCATCCTGTTTTTCCTTTCCTTGTAACCGTTCAGACAAGCCTGAATTGTTTCCTTTCCATCCCGGCAGGACTTGCTTCCTCCGCAGGCGGGCGGTCAATAGACCGCCCTTACGCTGCTTCCTTCATAAAAGAATCCCAATATGGATTCGCTGTCACAGCCATCCGAAGCCATGCTGCGCGCACCGTTCTGGCTCAGGCCAACTCCGTGGCCGAATCCTCCGCCAATCAGGCTATATCCTGTCACATAACCATCTTCTTTCACGGTTTCCAGCACGATAAACGCGCTGGGAAGCAGCGTGGTCGTATTGTATTCGCTGCCATCCTGCCGGATTACCTTGCTCGTGCCGTCACTCAGAACATAACGGATATTATGTTCTGATTTTATCATCAGGGCGCCGTTCTCCCCTTCAATCACAAGTTCCTCCGCCACGCCCCCGTCATTTCTGGCCGCGATGCGGATATCGGTTATCCTCCCCGGATCCACAGGCGCCTGATTCACGAAGCTGCCGTCTGCCTGCCTCACAAAAACCGCTCCCGGGCTTGCGTCATAGCGTTTGACTACATTGGCATACAAAAGAGTGCTGTCCAGCTGTTCCACCTGATAGGTCCAGCGGTACCAGGCCTCTTCCCGCTCAAAATCAGAATCCCTGGTTCCGCGGATAAACGCTTCAAAGCTGGTTTCTTCGGTCATGGCCTCCGCCGTCTGGATATCATCTTCCCTTATGGTCTCATCAATGGCATCCCCCTGGGCATCCGTAACCCCCGCTACATTAACCGCTTTCCCCTGCAGATAGGGGAAATTATCCGGCACGGAATTCAGCCAGATTCCCGTGTTCGTTCCATAACCGCAGGATGTGGAATAATAATAGGCTTCCGCCAGCTGATCGCCATAATAGAGCAGCTGCCCCTTAGTTTCCTTGACCGCTTTTGTAGTTTCTACATTTTCCGTAATATTATTATAAACCTGGAATCCGGCGCTGTCGTCCACATGGGCGCCGTAAGCCGGCAGCCCGGCGTGCAGCATCTTTGCATAGGCGTAGGTCCTGGCACATACCGCCTGGGCCTTCAGCGCTTCCAGCGGATAAGAGGACGGCATCTCACTGGGAACCACTGCATACAGATATTCCTCCAGCAGGACCTCATTAATGACCACAATCCCATCCTGCTGCTTTTCCAGCTCCAGGCTTCCCCGGTAGGACGGCACCCCCTGGCTTCTTCCCACATTCAAAAGACTGATATGCCCGGTCAGGACCGCAGGCTCTATCCGGATCCGTTCCGCTGTAAAAAGCGCACTGTCCCTGCCGATAGTGAGTGTTTCACCGGCGGGTACGACCGTGGTCTGCTGTGAGTCATAAGGCCCCGTAATTACCGTGAGATCGCAATCCGCCTTCAGCTCCAGCGAATCATGGAAAGCACTTCCGAAATTCGAGGTTTTTACAAGCACACGGATATTTTCCATGGCCTCTTCTTTCACCACCAGACAGGCCTGTATCTCTCCGTTTTCTATAACGAAATCAGTAAAATCATAACCGATGCACAGATCTGTTGTATAGTATCGTTTCAGTTTACCATACAGCCGGTATATTTTTAAATTATCCGCAAACGGATAAAAGCCCTGGCCTTCCACTTCCGCCCCGTTGTCACGGATTTTCAGAAGCTTGCCGGATACCTTATCCGTATGCATAGCCACACCGGAAAGCTGCCCGCCGGAAAAACGCAGATCCGCCACCTGCTCGCGGGAGGCCCCCAGCCCGGCCGCCCCGCCGGGTGCTGCAATAGCTATTTCATAATCATTCCAGAAGCACCGGAGGGAATCCTCTTCCACCTCCATAATCCAGATATTGGGGATTTCCGTCTGCGTGCCCGTCTTATCCCGCAGCGCATACAGAACGCCCTCCCGTTCCACAGCAACTACAGGCTGGAATAAACAGTCCCGGATCCGGTCGGTCATATAAGTATATGCACTTTCCATGGAAATCAGAGCATTCTCTTCCAATGGGTTCCCTTCGCTGTCTGCAACGGAACTCCCTATGCCGATAGGAGTCAGATCGATATCCCGGATTCTTCCCTGCGTATCATAAACAGCCCTCGCCGCATCAAAATAGGAATACCAGTCCTCCTGAAGGACCTTATCCTTATTCCGGTAGCCCCCGGGTAATTCATAACTGCAGTCAGGAAAAAGCGCCGCAATCTGTTTCCACTGGGCAAAGGTCAGCATGCCGTCACTTTTAGCCGCCGCATCTTCCGTAAAAACAGCCGCCAGCGCCCTGCTGTCGGATATTCCTCCGGTGTCCGCCAGCAGCCAGGCCATATTTCCGGCCTCCTGCAGGGACAGATACTCCCCTTCCGTACGGGGGATTGTTATTTCCATGATTCCCCGGATTAACAGGAGGATTAACAGTGCCGCACCCAAAACAATGACTGCCAGCTTCATCCAGCGGCCTCCTGAGGTATTCTTCCGGTATGTAGCATTTCCATAACCGCCGGACCGGTTTGCATAGCTGCGGGGATTTCTCATGACCGGCGGACGATAGGATCTGCCGCCTGCGGCCATACGCATGGAACGGCTTCCTGCTATACGGCTCTTACGCCTGCGCTCCGCTTCTCTTTTGTCCGCTTCCTTCTTCGCATCCAGGAATTTGTTATGTCCCGGCACCTCCGAATTATGGGTGTTCTCATTTGACGGCCTTGTTTCCCGACCGGTTCTCCTGCTGCTTCCCTGTCTTCCGCCTCTTTCCATATACTCCCCTTACATCCCTGAATCCTATCCGTTTCCAGCTTATATCCAAATGCACCGCCCGCAAACGGATACCCGTATATTTCACACACTGTTACATGCGACTGCGGGCACACTTGAAAAAAAGCAGCCAATACCGGCTGCTCTTATCTTTTGTATCCCCAAAATGCCGGCTCTTGTCTTTTGACTCCTAGCTGACTGCTAGGTGGGTTACCGCAACCGACGCTTCTGCCTTCCCCTGCGCAATGAGGGCCTGACATCCACGCGGCAATGTAGGAGTCCCGTTTAAAGTAACTGTAGGTTCAAAACAACAAGAGTTATCGAACATTTCAGGTTAGTTATATTATATCCAACCTGTAGGAAAAATACAACTGTAATTTTATGTCTTATCTAGCACAAAAGCAGTTACTGTTCACTCAGACCAGTAAGCTGCATAATAAAACAAGGAAAAACCCCGGCAGAAACTGCCGGGGAAATCATTATCCATGTTTTACAGCTGAGGGCCTGCGGATACCAGAGCTTTACCAGCCTCATTGCCTTCATATTTTGCAAAATTCTTTATAAACCGCTGTGAAAGATCCTTAGCCTTAACTTCCCATTCGGAAGCATCTGCATATGTATCACGAGGATCAAGAATCTTAGGATCCACTCCCGGAAGTTCTGTAGGAATTTCAAAATTGAAGAAAGGTAATGTCTTGGTAGATGCCTTAGCAATGGAACCATCAAGAATGGCATCGATAATACCACGTGTGTCACGAATAGAAATACGCTTGCCGCTGCCGTTCCATCCGGTATTAACTAAATATGCCTTTGCTCCACTCTTTTCCATTTTCTTAACCAGTTCTTCAGCATACTTTGTCGGATGCAGTTCCAAAAAGGCCTGTCCAAAGCAAGCGGAGAAAGTCGGTGTAGGCTCTGTTATACCACGCTCCGTACCTGCAAGTTTTGCTGTAAATCCAGACAGGAAATAATATTTTGTCTGTTCCGGAGTCAAAATAGATACCGGAGGAAGAACGCCGAAAGCATCAGCTGACAGGAAGATAACATCCTTCGCTGCCGGAGCGGAAGAAACAGGACGTACAATATTATCAATATGGTCAATAGGATAAGAAACACGTGTATTCTCAGTAACGCTCTTATCATCAAAGTCAATTATTCCATCTTCATTCAACGTAACATTTTCTAACAGTGCGTCACGTTTAATTGCCTTATAAATATCCGGCTCTGATTCCTTGTCCAGGTTAATAACTTTGGCATAGCAGCCGCCTTCGAAATTAAATATGCCGTTGTCATCCCAGCCATGCTCGTCATCTCCAACAAGAAGACGCTTAGGATCCGTTGACAGGGTAGTCTTTCCTGTTCCTGAAAGTCCAAAGAAGATAGCGGTATTTTTGCCGTCCATATCTGTATTTGCAGAACAATGCATGGAAGCAATACCTTTAAGAGGTAAATAATAGTTCATCATGGAGAACATTCCTTTTTTCATTTCTCCACCATACCATGTATTTACAATAACCTGCTCACGGCTGCTGATATTGAACATTACAGCCGTCTCGGAATTAAGACCAAGTTCTTTGTAATTTTCAACTTTCGCTTTCGAAGCATTATATACAACAAAATCCGGTTCAAAGTCTACAAGTTCTTCTGCTGTAGGCTGGATAAACATATTTTTTACGAAATGAGCCTGCCATGCAACCTCAACAATAAAACGAATAGCCATTCTTGTATCTTTATTCGCACCGCAGAATGCATCTACAACAAAAAGTCTTTTCCCGGAAAGTTCATCCAGAGCAATTTTCTTAACGGTATCCCATGCTTCCTTGCTTGCAGGATGATTATCATTCTTATACTCATCAGAGGTCCACCATACGGTGTCCTTTGAATTGTCATCCATAACAATGAATTTGTCTTTAGGTGAACGCCCTGTATAAATACCGGTCATAACATTGACTGCCCCAAGTTCGCTAACCTGTCCTTTTTCATACCCAGTTAAATCGGATTTTGTCTCTTCTACAAATAAATCATCATAAGAAGGATTATATACGATCTCTGTTGTTCCGCTAATACCATACTTACTTAAATTAATGTTTGACATTTTGCACTCATCCTCTTTCTTTTATTATATTATAGTAAGGAACGATTAAACAAACAAAATACAATCCCATATCCGTACATCACTCAAGTCTGAAAATTTTAAAATCGGTAATAAGCCGAACTTTTCATGCCGTATTGTTTTCTTTGGGCAAAGGACTATGTTATGCTTTTTTAATCAATGTACATTATACAAGATAAAAAATGAAAAGTCAATATTTGCCACGCTCTGATCCAGGGCAATCGTTTACAAAAGATAACCGTTCAGATCGGTCTGAATTGTTACTTTTATGGTGCACTTTTCCTTCTTGATGTATATCTTAAAACTTTATAATGGCGAGGTCACATCCGCCAACCATTCCCGTTCCTCTTCCGTCAGGTATTTTTCTATTTTTTCATATACTTCCCTATGATAACGGTTCAGCCTTTCAATATCCACCGGCTGCATACAAGAAACGTCAATGGCCTCTCTATCGATAGGCACATAGGTCAGGGTATCGAAATACATGAACTGTCCGTCACCGTTCTTCACCCCGTTGCGCGCAACCATTACATTTTCCGTCCGTATACCGTGGCTTCCTTCCATATATACGCCGGGTTCGTTAGTCACATCCATCCCCGCCTCGATAACCGCTTCCGTCTGGGACTCCGTAAAGCGCCAGCGGATTCCCTGAGGGCCTTCATGAACATTCAGGATATAACCCACGCCGTGGCCCGTACCGCATTTATAATCGATATTCCTGTCCCACATAGGCTGTCTTGCCAGGATATCCAGATTTCTTCCCGTACAGCCGTACAGGAATCTGGCATTGGTCAGCTGCAGCATTCCCACCGCAACCGCGGTAAAGTGTTCCTTTATTTCCGGGGAAACGGGGCCGAGTACTATCGTCCTTGTCACATCCGTCGTCCCGCCCATGTACTGTCCGCCGGAATCCACCAGCAGCATACCCTCTGGCGCCAGCTCCTTGCAGTTATCCTCCGTTGCTTCATAATGCATCATTGCCGCATTTTCTTTGTATCCGCTTATGGTCGGGAAGGAAAGATCCAGAAAGCCGTCGATTTCACTCCGCAGATGATCCAGATACTGCGCTGCGGTAACCTCCGTAATTTTCATTTTCCCGATGTTCTTCTTCAGCCAATATATAAACTTGCATACCGCCGCGCTGTCCTTCAGATAGACCTGCTCCATGTGGGCCAGCTCCACTTCGTTTTTAACAGCCTTCATCAGCTCCGTGGGATTCTTGCCGTCCCTGCATTCCCCTTTTTCCCGGAGGGTACGGTATAGCGCATAGCTGGTATTGCGCCCGTCGTAAAGGACACATTCCTTATCCTTCCTGTCCTGCAGGAAGGGAACGATCTCCTCATAGCCTTTCAGCGTTATACCGTATTTAACCGCATGTGCCCTGAGCGCTTCCGTCATTTCCGTTTCCTGGAGAAAGAAAAAGCATTCCTTCCCGGTAATATACGCATAAGAAAGAGCCACCGGATTACATTCCACATCGCCGCCGCGGACGTTGAAAAGCCACATCAAATCATCCAGCTTGCTCAGAAGAAAGGCATCCGCCCCCTCCTTCTCCATAGCCCTGCGCACATCTTCCAGCTTCTCCCCTGCGCTCTTGCCGCAAATGTCCTCGTCCAGTACCATGACCGGATGGCTGGGAAGGGCTGGCCTGTCCGTCCATACCGCATCCGCCAGATCCTTTCCGTATGCAAAAACGATCTTTTTTTCTTCCAGGACTTTTTCCAGGCCGACGCCAAAAGCCGTATCCACCACCCTGCCGTCAAAGCCCAGGGTCTGTCCCTCTTTCATCCGATCACGAAGATATTCCTTAATTGTGGGAACCCCTTCATCCAACATCCGGAAAAGAGTGATCCCCGTTCCTTCCAGTTCATTTTCAGCCTGGATAAAATAGCGGCCGTCCGTCCAAAGCCCCGCTTCTTCCCGGCTCACCACCAGCGTTCCGTTAGAGCCGGTAAAACCGGAAAGATACTCTCTTACCTTAAAATACTGATCCACATATTCGGAATTGTGGAAATCCGCGGTAGGCACCATATAAAAATCCATGCCCGCCTGTTCCATCGCCTCCCGGAGTGCGGCTATCCGATTTCGGATTATCTGATTCATAATCGTTTCTCCTTTTCTGTTTCCTTATACGGGGAATCCCCCGCTTCTTTCCGCGCGGGCGGGGTTTATGACTAATAATCGCCCGCTTCTTCCCCTTTCAGAAGCCCTACCGCAGAGGATGTCCCTATTCTGTCACAGCCTGCCTTCAGGAACATTTCCAGATCCTCTCTGCTCTTTACGCCGCCGGCCGCTTTTATCTTAACCGAAGGCCCGATATGTTCCCTGAAAAGCTTTACGTCGGCAAGGGTGGCGCCGCCGGTGCCGAATCCGGTTGAAGTCTTGATATAATCCGCCCCGGCTTTCGTCACAGCCCGGCACATGGCGATTTTCTCTTCCTCCGTAAGAAAACAGGTTTCAATTATCACCTTCAGCACATGGCTGCCGCAGGCCTCCTTCAGTGTGCGTATTTCCGCTTCGACCTTTCCGAACTGCCGGTTCTTGACATCACTGATATTGACTACCATATCAATCTCGTTGGCGCCGTCCTTCAGAGCCTTTTCCACCTCCGCAAGCTTTGCGGCGGTCACGCTGTATCCCAGGGGGAAACCCACCACCGTACAGATATTCAGATTTTTAAATTTATCGTGCACCCGTTCCACATAGCAGGGAGGGATGCATACCGATGCCGTTTGATATTCCACTGCCTCCTGGCAGAGTGTCTGGATATCCTCCCATACAGCATAGGGTTTTAAAAGGGTGTGGTCAATATGTCTTACTATTTCTTTTTTATCCATGGAATGCCTGTTATCCATTTACATATACCTTCCTTTCCTTTTTTATCCTGAGAATGCATTCCGCACCCTCCGGCCTGCCGCACTGAAAATATGCTGTAAGCCGCCTATTATTGTAATACAATACGCACAAAAAAGCTATCCCGAATCGTGAACAAAATGTTAAATGTTTCTAAATAAATACATTTTTTCTTGTTTCGAATTGGTATCCATGTTATTATGTAAATTATCTACTTTCCTTTTTTAACGTGTCAAACCATAAAAAGACCGGATGGAAAGGAAAGCAGGCATACTAAAATTATGAGGAAAGGTGGTTGATTGAATGGAAGAACACAACAGCTATTCTGATGTTACTCCTGAAATCGTACGATTGGCTGAATTAAGCAGAGAAGCAGGTGTCATCGACTCCGAGCTTTTCACAAAATACGATGTCAAAAGAGGACTTCGCGACCTGAACGGAAAAGGCGTCCTGGCAGGACTTACCAACATTTCCGATGTACGCGCTTCGAAAATGGTGGATGGAAAATCGGTCCCCTGCGACGGTCACCTTTTTTACAGAGGTTATGAGGTTAACGACCTGGTAGAAGGGTTCCACAAGGATCATCGGTTCGGATTTGAGGAAGTTACATATCTGCTGCTCTTCAACAAGCTGCCCGATAAACAGGAACTGGCTGAATTTGAAAAGCTGCTCATCTATTACAGAAGCCTCCCCACAAGCTTTGTGAGGGATATTATCATGAAGGCGCCAAGCAAGGATATGATGAACACACTGGCCCGGAGTATTCTCACTCTTTATTCCTATGACGACAGGGCGGATGACGTTTCCCTCCCTAACGTACTCAGACAGTGCCTGCAGCTCATCAGCCTCTGCCCTATGTTATCCATCTATGGTTATCAGGCTTACAGCCATTATCACGACGGCAACAGCCTTTTCATCCATCAGCCCATGACGGAAGGTTCCATGGCGGAAAACATTCTGCACATTCTTCGCCCCGACAGCTCTTATACTCCACTGGAAGCCAGAATTCTTGATATCTGCATGATTCTTCATATGGAGCACGGCGGCGGAAACAACTCCTCCTTTACCACTCATGTAGTTACATCCTCCCTGACAGACACTTACTCCGTAATGGCTGCTGCCATCGGTTCTCTTAAGGGTCCCCGTCACGGCGGTGCCAACATCAAGGTTATGCAGATGTTTGAGGACATGAAAAAGAATGTGAACGACTGGGCCGATGAAGAAGAGGTATCCCGTTATCTGGAACGCCTGCTGAGCAGAGATGCTTTTGATCATGCAGGACTTATTTATGGTGTCGGCCATGCGGTTTATTCCAAATCCGATCCGAGAGCTATCATACTCAAGAGCTTCGTGGAAAAGCTGTCCGAAGAGAAAGGGCTTCATAAAGAATTTGAGCTTTATAATCTGGTGGAAAAGCTAGCCCCCACGGTTATTTCCGGGGAGAGGCAGATGTACAAGGGCGTAAGCGTGAACGTGGACTTTTATTCCGGCTTTGTTTACAACATGCTGGGACTGCCTACCGAACTGTACACTCCTATTTTTGCCATTGCCAGAATGGTTGGCTGGAGCGCACACCGTATGGAAGAACTGGCAAACAACGGAAAAATCATCCGTCCCGCCTACAAAACCATATGTCAGGAAAGAGATTATATCAATCTCGCGGACAGGAGCTGAAAGCAGGCCTGAACAAAACCGGTTCCTTTTTCCGCACCCTGCGGTACTCCGGTATGATAAAATGGAGATGTAAAAAAACAGCTTAAACACGAAGAGGGCTTATCGTCTCAGCAATACGGAGACGGAAGCCCTCTTTTCTATATGCTAAATGTGCATCAATATATTAACTAAGCCTTCCCAGATGCCAAACAGCTACTTAGAGAACTCAGGATCGCGGATTCGGCCCACGATAATCATCGCCGCAAGGAATAAAACAAATGTAAACACAAATGGCAGCCGACGGTCAATGCTTGATAACCATCCGGCAAAATAACCAAACGGGGAAGAAAATGCAATGGTAAAGGACATAATTAATGCATTAATTCTGGCGCGCTCCTCCGCATTAATAGTCAGCTGAATCAATGTATCTTTACGGGGCATGACAAGTGAACCGGCCACTGCAGCAACAAAGACATAAACAATAACAAACAGCATATTCCCTGTTGGAGCCAGTATCAGAAGAATTCCTGCTGCGGCATACAATACCAAACCAATCCACATGGGTATCCGGAATTTTACCAATTCCAGCCGGTGCTGTATTCCAATCATAAAAATCAACATTACAGCCGCGTTCAGAATCGGGAAAAAAGCCAGATAACGAGATTCTATGTCCAGCCATTGCGTCACATATAAGCTGAAAAAGTTAGTGCTGACCATATTCGTGATATATAATATGACGGTGACAGCCAGTACCTTCATAACCTCCTTATCCTTCAATACTTTAGGAATCAGTTCCTTGTATTCATATAACATATGTAACAAAGAGGTATCTTTCGTCTCAGCCATCCGGATCTTTCCCTGCCGGGTTTCTTTACAATAACGAAAAGTAACTGCAACCTTAATTAACATATTCACCGCAAAAACCAGATATAAAACCCGGATAACCGGAATTACGGTAAAGGAATTGATCAGCAAACCTGAAAGCGGCGCAAAAAAGATTGCAATCAAACCGCCTATATTTACCCAGGTATATATCCCCAGCAAATCTTTGGGTTCCGCATCTTCAATCAGCAAACAATACCATGCGGTCTGGTTAATCTGTTCAAAACAGTTAAATAACATGGCAATCAAAAAGAGCCAGAAGTTATTGGATATGCTCCATATCAGGCAGGCGATACTCCATCCGAAGAAATCGCCCATCATAGTTGTAAATTTCCGTCCCAGCTTATCCGTTAAGATCCCGCCAAAGAAAGAAAAAAGCACCTGAAACACCATAGTAATCGACAGAATCAGTCCGATTTGAACATCCGTTACTCCCTGTGAATACATGTACAGTGTGGCGAATGGTGCGATTAAATTATATGGAATGCCCCATAGAGGCTCCATCAATATCAATGTCCTTGGATTTCCTTTGTTATGCTTCAGCAATTCCAGTAAAGGATGGTTTAGTATTTTATTTGTCTTTTGTTCTGCACTCACTGCTCTCTCCATTCTGCTGCTTTTTTTAATCTATATACCGGCTGAAATTCCGTATTCGATTCAGAAACTTTGAACGGCTTCTGCTGTACTGTCATTACTATATAAATAACAATTCAGGCTGATTTACGCCTTTCGCAAAGAGTAAAACAGCC
Source organism: Lachnospiraceae bacterium (assembly GCA_022845955.1). Classification (GTDB taxonomy): domain Bacteria; phylum Bacillota; class Clostridia; order Lachnospirales; family Lachnospiraceae; genus Eisenbergiella. Next base: position 3,016,648 of record AP025576.1, on the reverse strand, counting down.
GGGAAAGATCAATAATGTCATAGCCTTGACCTTCCCCGGCAAAAGAACGGCTGCCGGATGTTCTATACATAATATCAATTATCAATTTTCCTGTAGTCCGAACCTCATCCGCCGCAGTCGCAGCTTTTTGCAGATTGAGGTAAAACGCTGCACAGTTCCTGCGCGGCACTGCGCCGTTCAACCGAAATACATATTTTACAGCTTCAGGAAGTCCTTTACTGCATCCTTCATTTTGTCTTTATCACATATAGTCGTATGCAGCACCGGCGCCGTCCTGATTTCTTCAATTGCTTCAGGGACTTCCACATTCGCCAGTGCCGACAGCTCATCAACAAGCGCAAAATCCCCCCACGTCAGTTCCCCGTATTTCGGATCAATCGCCTGCATAACACTTCTTGTGAACTTAAACGGACTGGCTGTGGACGCGATTACAGTCAGTGTATCCCTATCCCCTGACGCCTCTTTATATTTATCATAAACTGCGGAAGCAACCGCCGTATGGGTATCGATTACATAACCGGTATCCTCATATAAAGCCTTAATCCTGCCAAAGGCCTCATCCTCTTTCGCAAAATTCCCATAGAAATCCCCCAGCTTCTCTTTCATCTTTGGAGTGATCTCATATTTTCCTTCCCCGCTCAGAGCCTTCATCAGGGCTTGTGTTTTCACCGGATCATCCCCGGCAATCCTGTAAATAAGGCGCTCCAGGTTACTGGAAATCAGAATATCCATGGAAGGGGAACTGGTGAGCACAAATTCACGGTTACGGTCATATTCCCCTGTGGAAAAGAAATCATACAGCACTTTATTCTCATTAGAAGCACATATCAGCTTATTTATGGGAAGCCCCATGTTCTTCGCATAGAAGGCCGCAAGGATATTTCCGAAATTACCGGTGGGCACCGCAACGTTAATCTTCTCTCCTGCAGTAATCTTGCCTTCCGCCAACAGCTGCGCATAGGCATACACATAGTAAACAATCTGAGGAACCAGACGCCCGATATTAATGGAATTGGCTGAAGAAAACTGATAGCCCCCATCCGCCATTTCTTTTTCCAGTTCTTTATCCGAAAACAGCCGTTTCACGCCAGTCTGTGCATCATCAAAATTACCGTGGATACCTACTACAAGGGTATTGTCCCCCTTCTGGGTAACCATCTGCTTCTCCTGGATGGGGCTTACCCCGTTCTTCGGATAGAAAACAATGATTTTCGTTCCCGGCACATCGGCAAAGCCGGCCAGAGCCGCCTTACCTGTATCACCGGAGGTTGCTGTCAAAATGACAATCTCCTTATCGGCATGGTTTTTCTTAGCCGACGTTATCATTAAATGAGGAAGAATAGACAATGCCATATCCTTAAAAGCGATTGTTTTGCCATGGAAAAGCTCCAGATAATATGCTCCGCCCGCTTCTGCAAGAGGTGCGATTACCTCTGTGTCAAATTTGCTGTCATAAGCGCTGGCAATGCAACTCTTCAGTTCCTCTTCCGTAAAATCGGTCAGAAATAGCTTCATCACTTCATAAGCCACTTCCTGATAGGTCATAGCGCTTAATTCTTCCGGCGTCTTATCCAATGCGGGAATTCTTTCCGGTACAAAAAGCCCCCCATCGTCTGAAAGTCCTTTCAGAATTGCCTGGGAAGCACTTGCCGCCGCATTACTTCTGGTACTCCTGTATAAGATTTCCATTTCACAATCTCCTCACCGCCTGCCTGGCAGGCTTATTTTCTCCTATGATATCCATCCTGTAAACCGGCTACTTCAAAGCGTGTCTATGTCAGATATTGCTTTTTTACCCGTCAGTTCATCAGTATAGCATACATTCTTTCATGATGCAATCCGTTTCTGACACACTTTTGTATTTCCTGCAAAGACACCATAGGCAGCCCGTTTATTCTCATATCTTACATAACATAATATCCGGAAGAACAGTTATACCGGCAAGTTTCAGACAGGCATATCCAATTCCTGCCATTCCGTTCATCAGCCCCTTTGCGTATTTCTCCTGGGGCATCAAACGCTGTTTTTGCAGTGCTTCCAGGGCTCTATCCGCTAAAATTCGTCGTACCTCATATAAACTTTTGTTGCCGCGGACCTTCAGATATTCATCCAAAATCAACAGCAGCCCCATATTGCCATGGCACAGACACATACCTCTCCTCTTTTGCAGATGAGTGAAGCTTTCCTCCAAGCGTTTCAAATCTTCCTCAAGAAACATCTTTACCTCGTTTACTGCATAGGGAAGGCTGGCTATTCTGGAAGCAGCAATCCCCCCCAGCCCATGGCACCAGGCATAAGCCTTATATTTATCCGGTCCTTCCTGACGTAAATCCGCCCAGTTATGGCACTCCTCCCGGTACAGACTTCTTTCATAACGCAGACATTCCATTACCGCTTCCTGGTATTTGCTTTCCCCCAGCAGATAATCCAGTTTTACCAACCCGGGAATCATGCCGCTGTTCCCGTGGGACATCCCCGCCAATACCGACCCGGAAGCTTTATTTATCCAGCCAATTCCTTCCTTCTGTTTCACTGCATGGCTTATCAGAATATCCGCCGCCTTTCCGGCTTCCTCCAAATAGCGATTATCAGCGGTAAGGGAATACATTCCGCATAATGTCAGAACCGCTCCTGCATTACCATAAACCAAATCATATGCGCTGTCCTTCACAAGTAATTCCCGGAGCAAAACACTATGCCTGCGGGCATACTCCAGAAAAACTTCATCCCTGGTCATTTCAAACAGAAGCTGGTAAGCATGGCAAAGAGACGCTTCTCCGCAGAAAAGTCCGGTATTTTCTGTCAAAAGCCGGCTCCTGTCCGTCAGACATCTGTCTGTATAACGGAACAGCGAATTTTTTACCCCCTCACATAACTCTCTGAATCTTCCGCAAGACTGCTGGATACCATACAGGAAAACAGCCATTCCAGCCATTCCGTTGTAAAAATACATATCCCCGTCGGCAAGCCGGATACTCTCTTCCTTAATCCCTACCAACAAAGGCTCCACCCAGCCCACCGTCTGTTTGTTATCATCCCAAACCGCTTCTTGTTCAATCTGAGAGGCAATCTCCATCGCTTTTTTATAAAACCACTCTCTATTATCAGCAGAGCTACCCTCTGTAATTTCAATAGGAGAACAGCCATTAACAAAATCAGCTATTCCATATCCGGATATTTGCATAGCCATCCGGATAATCCTTTCTTGTCTGCTGCCATCCTGCATCCTCAACTCAGTGAGCCTGTTGCACAGACATTCCATCAAAGTCAATTCCGTATATTCTGCTATCTCTTCATCCCGGGAGGAAAAAAGGGAATGGCTGTCCATACAGGTATAATAATAAGGAATATCCCCTTCCTCTATATCACGGATTCCATATTCCGCTGCCTTCCTTTCTTTCGGGGAAAGCCCGGCTTTCCCTTCATAAATATGTTCCAGCAGTTCTCTTCTTTTTTCCGGCTTCTGCAATACCATAGGATGCCCGCTTCCCGACAGCAATACGGCATACCTCTGGGTATTTTCCAGCAGAACCCGTATCCTGATACCCCGGCACTTTCTCTTTATAAGTTCCAAAAACGAAACTTTATTCTTCAAAAGGAATACATAAGTTTCCCGAAACCCTTCCTCAATATCATCTTCATATGAAGCGGCAGAAGCCCTTGTGCCGTTAAGAGTCACCTGATTATTTGCACAGGGCAATTCCGGATATTCATAAGCAATTTTCATTTCCGACGTTTTATCATGGACTACCCGCGCCACTTTCATGGTTGCTTTTCCGCCTTCGCCTCCATTGAGAATATTTATTTGGCTTTTTCTAGCCGGATCCGGCAGGATTCCGCTATACAGAACAGAATAACCGCCTTGCGTATCTCGTCCTCCAGCATAGGTACACAGCACCTCGGCATCCACCGGAACAGGAAATTCCCCATGGGCAATCAGGTTTTCATAATGCAAATCCCCGGTTCCCAAAATATAGCACACACTTATAGCTGCTCCTACTCTTTTAAAATAACGTTTGACTTGATCCAATTCTGTACAGTCATCGGATTCCACAAAGGCCGTCCAGCCATAGGTATCCCGAAGAACGCAGCCATAAGAATATCCTTCCAGCCGGATTTCCCTATATACATAATTCAATAATTCAAGCATAACTTTTTCTGTCTGAACAGGACGTGGTTTATAAAGAAATTTCTGCCCCAGATCCGTTTCTATTTTCAGCACACATTGACCACAGCAATGAAGATCCGAAGCCATGTCCGAGATGGATACTACCTTCCCCATCCGTTTCCCTTTTAAAATTGTTTTTTCTATTTCTTCCCGATCCTTAAGCAGCCGTTTCCAAACTGTACTCAGGAAAACAGAGGACTGTTCTACAGTTCTCCATACATTTTCCTTCAACAAAGGGTATACCTGAAAAAGTTCTTCCCTTAATTCTTTTTTCCCCAGATACTTTTCCAGAAAGAAAAGATACTCCTCACTGCTGTCCTTACCTTCCAACTTTCCCGCCGCCTTATACATGCTCATTTCCACAATAAGGGTTCTCACACATATTCCATGGATACGGGAAATAATGAGTTCAGGGATTCCTTTACAAAACATATCTGGGTGATAGTCTTGTTCCATATATTCAATAAAGCGCTTTTTCGCTTCCGCCAGGAATGGAAGATAGAAAGAACCGAAGGTATGCGCTAATGTGAGGCAGGCTTCTTCTTCACTCAATATATCTGTTTGTAAATCTGATTCGATATTTTTATCCAATTTCATAAATAATTTATCCCTTAACTAATTTCAACATTACTACTATTTATACTATATTAGACAGAAAAAAGGCAAGATGCCTTATTTAACATCTTGCCTTTTCTTTGTTCTTAGCAGCAGAAAATTGAAAACAAAGGAGTTGACGCGGTATAATCAGGCGCCATTACTTCTTTCATTTCTTCATTGTGCAACTCGCCGACCTCAAATAAAACATCACCAGCAGTTTCCATAAAATTCTCTCTTCTTAATTCCATACTTTTTTCTCCTTTACGTTTAATAAAATAATGAAATATTTATTTTAAAAATATTCATTTCACACCTACACTCCAAAATGCCATTATACTTTTCCACCGAACTTTGTATACTTTTAATTCCTAAACCATGTAAATATTTGTCCGGCTTGCTACTTTCAATAAAACCATTTGATTCATTAATTATTCCATTATAGGCATTAGAGATATCTATTATTATAGCACAATCATTTTGATTTAAAATAAGTTTTATCCATCTTTCCTTTTCATCAAGTTTTATACACACTTCAATTGAGTTATCAAGAAGATTAGCTAATATGGAACACCAATCAATATCTTGAATTCGTCCTTCCTTTATTATACTAGCATTTATTTCGAAATTTATATTATGATTCTGAGCCTTTTCAACTTTATCTGCTAATATAATATCAACTATCCTATTTCCTGTATACTTTTTATGTTCTAATTCTAGTATTGGTTCACTTAATTTACTGATATAATTTTCAGCCCTATTAATGTCTTTTTCAGAAAGCAATAATGCCAAAACTGATAAATGATTTTTCATATCATGAAATACTCGCTCTCTTTTCTGATAAAGTAATATCATTTCATGATAATTATTTTCTATCATTTCATTTTGATTGTTTACTAATTGAATCTCATTCTTCTTTTCAATATACATTATATATATAACTATTATTACGAAGAAAAGTATAACAAAAACAGGAAAAAGGACAAAGTAAACATCTGTTTTACCTTCAATTCTATAAGGAGTATAAAATATTCTTTCGCAAAAATAAAGACCTGTATAAACAAGAAAAGCAAAACTCCAAAAAATCACTTGATATTTCGAAAAAATTCGATTAATTACTATTTTCTTATGTACTATACATACTATTGCTATCAGTACCAAAATTCTCCCAATTAGCATTACAAAAATTCTTTCAATATTCAGATCTGCTTGCACTATATTAACTAGATCAACTAAGTTAAATAAAACTTCTCCCATATATCCTAATAACAAATCAAAGAAATATGTAATAACAAAATACAATGATGAAATAAGAGATGCTTGAACTATTTTAATATTATAGAAAATAACACTAATACATATAGATAAAAATATACATATAAACATATAATATCTAGAATACATACCGCCACTTTCTCTCTGATAGATAGTCAAGCAGCATAATAATACCTCAATACCCCCTAATAAAGTACGACTCCATAATCGGTCATATTTCAAATCAAAGAAGAAATTATATAAAAAAAATAATCCACATATCTCAATTACACAAAGTATACCCTGAGCCAATCTCAGCCAAATCACAATCTATCCCTCCAATAACCATGGATAGTTTCCTTTACATCCCTGATATGTGTCCTGCCAATCTGAAGCTTTTTTCCGTTTCTAAGAGTAATCTCTTTGCTTTCAAGCTTGATAATATGTTCTATATTTACAATATAACCTCTTTCTATACAGAGAAACTCGTCCGAATCTAGCTGATCGTAAACCTCCTGAAGTGTTTTACGTACCGGGACTTCTCTATCGTTTAAAACAAAGACGGCATTTTTATTATTTTTATAAACATATATGATCTCTTTATATTCTATCCGCTCAAAGCGTGAATTAGTTTCAACGAAATAGTACTTTTCATCTTTCTTCTGTAATTCGCAAAAAATCCCCAGAAGAGTTGCCTCAAGCTTCTCTTCCAGGAGATTCTTTGGGATATAGGAAAAAGCTTTTACTTCATATCCTTCCACGGCATATTGTAGATATGAAGTAGTGAAAACCAGATAGGTTGTTTGTGCAGTCGCCCGGATCTTTTTTGCAAGTTCCAGGCCGTTCATTTGTGGCATTTCTATGTCCAGAAAACAGATATCGTAATGAAATCCTTCTTCCAGATCAAAATAAAAAACCTCCGGGTTAGGGAAAAGTCTGACCTCGCACAAAATGCTTTTGCCATCAAAGAACGTATGCACTTTTTTACGCAGGAGTAAAAGAAAGTCTGTATCGTCATCAACCAAAGCAATTTTAACCAACTCTTTCCCACTCCTATCTGCTTTCCGAACCAATCATATCAGGTTAAAAGGAATTTTAATCCATTTGTCCTCCAACTGCACGTTTTTGACCTCAAACGGCACTTTTAATTATAATATAATTGTGCCAAGAAGAAAAATAAAATTTTCCTTAAATTTCCAAGTCTTGATTTTTTAACTGTATGCTATACTTTCCGACGCTATCTCAAAAGATAGGCAGAACTACCAAAGAAAAGGCAGGATGCCCGGCTGGGCATCCTGCCTTTTCTTTGATCTTAGCAACAGTAGAAGGTAAGAACCGGTGTGTTTTCAGTAGTCACAGGAATGTCCGAATTGAAATCTTCTTCATGGCTCATTTCCATCAGTTCAAAATTTACATCTCCTGCCTTAGACATAAAACGTTCTCGTTCCTTAAACATTTGATACTCCTCCTTTAATAAAATAGAGATATATTTATTGTAAATATATCATCACACCAACCATAATCAAATATACCGTTGTATTTCTCTACAGCATTCTGAACGCTTTCCATTCCAATGCCGTGCAGATTTTTATCATTTTTATTACTCACTAATTTATTATTTAAAGTCTTTATCTTATCTTCATATGTATTCTTGATTTCAATAAAGGTAGTATAATCATTCTGCATTATACTTAAATCAATCCATTTCTCTTTTTTTATTACCCTGCTGCATGCTTCTATTGCATTATCTAAAAGATTTGCCAGTATCGCACACCAATCTATATCCTGGATTTTATCTTCATTAAGTTTATCTACTTTTATATTCAAATGAATACCAATTGCCCTGGCTTTTTCCAGTTTATCATTCAATATGATATCAACAATACGATTGCCTGTAAAATTCTTATGTTCCAGTTCCAAAATGGGTTCATTTATTTTACTGATGTAATTTTCAGCCTTATTTATATCCTGCTCAGCGATCAGCATGGAAAGAACCGATAAATGATTTTTCATATCATGAAAAATTCTATCACGATTTTGATAGAGAGTTATCATCTCATGATAATTCTTTTCCAACATTTCGTTCTGGCTGTTTACCAACCGTATTTCATTTCTTTTTTCAATATATACAATATAAAAAAGAATAATAATCAATGTAAATGTTATAAGTAAAGGGAAAAATGCAAAATAAATATAAATCTTTTCCTGCAAGCCGAAGGCCGGTACAAAAACCCGATCGCAGAAGTATAACCCAAAGTATTCCAGCAAGGCAAATCCCGCAAATATCAATATGTATTTGGAAAATATTCTGCTCACGAGTGCTCTGTGCCTGATAAACAGGGATATTACCGCGCATAACAGCATTCTGCTGATCAGCATGACAATGATTCTTTTACTGCTTAATTCAAATTGGATATACTCAAAAAAATAATCATGACTGTACAGAGCCTGTCCGATAAAACCAAGAAAAATATCTGAAAAGTATAAGGACTCGAAATATAAAACAGTAACCAGGACAGTTTTTACCCATGATATTTGAAACCATAACATGGTGACCGCCCCGGACAAGACAATACACAGGAGCATAAAATACCGCGAATACATAGATGCCTGATCTCTTTGGTAAAATATCAATCCAAACAGTACCGCCCCGGATATCATCCATAAAATATTACTGCAGGTGTTATCCCATCTTTTATCAAAGAAAATCTGAAGCAAAAAATATAATCCGCATACCTCAACAGCACAAAGCACTCCCTGCGCTATTCTAAGCCAGATCACATTCTATCCCTCCAATATCCGTGAATAGCTTCTTTCACTTCCCTGATATGCGTTCTGCCTATTTGAAGCTTCTTTCCGTTTCTGAGTGTGAGTTCCTTGCTTTCAATTTTAACAATATGCTGGACATTTACGATATAGCCTCTTTCTATGCACATAAACTCTTCAGCATCAAGCTGCAGATAAACCTCCTGCAGGGTCTTGCGTACCGGTACCTCCCGGTCCGTCAGCACAAAAACGGCATTCTTATTGTTCTTATATACATAAATGATCTCTTTATATTCTATTCTCTCAAAACGGGAATTCGTTTCCACAAAATAATATTTCTCTGTATTTTTCTGCATTTCACAAAAAATCCCCAGAAGAGCCGCATCCAGCTTCTCTTCCAGGAGATTCTTTGGGATATAGGAAAAAGCTCTTACCTCATACCCTTCCACGGCATATTGTAGATATGAGGTAGTGAAAACCAGATAGGTGGCCTGCGCAGTGGCCCGGATTTTTCTTGCAAGCTCCAGGCCGTTCATTTGAGGCATTTCTATGTCCAGAATACAGATATCGTAATGAAATCCTTCTTCCAGATCAAAATAAAAAACCTCCGGGTTAGGGAAAAGTCTGACCTCGCACAAAACATTTCTGCCATCAAAGAACGCATGCACTTTTTTGCGCAGGAGCAGAAGAAAGTCTGTATTGTCATCAACCAAAGCTATTTTCAACAATTCTTCTTTCCTCCTATCTGCTTTTCGTCATTATCATAGCAGAAATTTTGGAAAATAAATCCTTTTGTCCTTCAACTGCACTTTTTTGACCTCGAATGGCACGATATGATAGTTTTTATTTAAAACGCCTCTATAAATTTTTTTGGCCAACATCCTTATACGAGAGATTTTCCCCTTCAAAACGAATCCACATATAATCCTGGTACATGGCACCATGTGTTTTCTTTACAATATCCAATGGATTATAATGCATCAGCCCCAATGCGGTTAATTGCTCCTGACAGTCTGCTCTTTCTTTCGGAAAACACCTGCGCTCAAAAAACAGGTTTAAATTTTCAACTGTATGAGGCCTTTTACCAAAAACAACATGATGGGGAACCGATGAATATTCCTTGCAGACGATTTCTTTTGTCCGCAAATCTACTTCCACATGGGAACAAACCTCATCCTTATACATTAAATCAAAGATCAACTTCTCTCCCATGATATACCCTCCATTTCTGCAAGCCCTCTTTTTATTACTTCTAAAGCCCTTATACTCTCCTGTGCGTCAAATTGGATACTGTTTATAAAACCGTCATAATCCACTATCAATCTGTCTACGTATCCTATCTGAGACTTAAAGTCTGCCCGGAATGGTTTTGCCTGAATACTTGAGTAGTTGATATCAAAGTCAACCTCAAAGGGATAACTGAAAGTATCTGACATACAAGAGGATCCATTGTCAAAAATCGGAGCTGGTTTATAAACCCCATCTTTGTATAAAAAAGAGATATTATCAAAGTGCCGATCATCGTTGCGTACAATCGAGTCCACACACAAAATACGGTCTATATAATTTTTAATATCCAGCTTTATTTCATCAATAAGAAATTCCCGCAGATCATCATAACTAATCGAAAAAGATCGAAGTCCTGCATTTAACAAATCTTTTATAGTTATCTCTTCATATTCTTTTACAAAATCATAGGAATAGCAGCCTATACCCAAACGCTTTCCATCCTCATAAATCATGCAGGAAAAGTAATCTACATAATCCTCTTCCTTAATATTAGTAAAATGCAGGAACCATGAGACCAATGTCTCAGCTATATTCTCATATCCAAGACAATTCAACTTCACAAATTTATCCCCAGACCTCCATTTTATTTGATTTCCTTTGGAAGAAAATCTGGAAACCAATCTTTCCCTGCGGCTCACATGTACAACATTCAATTCTTCTTTAACATCCCTTAATTTTCGTTTTTGCATACACATCACCCGCTTCCTTTTGTATATTATCTTATTATACGATACCACAAAAAGCGCGTCAATGAACTGCGGTTCCCTCTACCCGAAAAATTCATGTCCCCCATATGCAAAAAGCCAGGTGAGATGATTGTCGAACCACTGCATTTTATCCGCGGCCACCGCTTTACGGGCCACAAAGTACAAGGCGCCCTGGGAAATATCTTCTCCATATACGGCTCTGTCCACGGCCCTTTTCGTTTCCTCGCTCACCTTTACCCGGTTGATTCTCCCGTCGCTGACCGGGGAGAACTGGCAGACGCCGAATTCTCTCTGGTAGACCACCTCCGTAACCGTGTCGGGGAAGATACTGCTCTTTACCCGGTTCAATACTACATTGGCTACCAGCAGCTTTCCGTTTTCGTCTTCCCCGCCGGCTTCGGCTTCCACTATTTTCAGCAGTGCATTATAATCCGTATCACTCAATTGATATACCGGCTTTTTTTCCAGCACGCCGCATTCCAGGACACGCTGGTCCGAAGCGGCGGCGGGGACTACGGAACAGAAGCTTGTCTCCTGGTATTCGGCAATATCCTCCATAAAAGAAGCCCGGAAGGCCTCCTGGGAGACGATTTTGTTGATCTGCACACCACGGGCGCACATCCATGCCGTGATAACAAGCAAATTGGAAACCAGTAAAATCAGTCCGTATTTTTTATACTGCATATATCAATACACCATACCTTTCTGTTGCTTTTGTTACAACCTGGCTGTCTCACATGGGGAAATCACAGAACAGGTTTCCGCATATGTGAAGTCCGAATTACAAAACGTAATCATTTTGTAATACTTATTCAATAGTATATTCATATTTTATACAGTGGGTACGCAAAATATATCTGTTTTCAGACAAGTTTTCAGGTTAACGAAGGATTTGTCCCTCTTATGAAAACATGTTATAATAAGCGTCATGAGGAAAATGCCCGGAATTACGCCATTTCCAGGACATCCTTATTTTATTCCACAGGAAAAAGAGGTTCTCAATGAAGCATCGCATGATACGACATAAAACAGCATGTTCCTTCCTTATTTTGTTTTTTCTGCTTTCAGACGTTTTTTTAACCGGCTGCGGACAGATAAGGGAGCCGCAGACCAAGACCGGGTTTTATTTTAATACGGTGATATCTATTACGGTTTACCGTGCTGAGGATGCGGGTTATATGGAGGATTGTTTTTCTCTCTGTGAAACCTATGAAAAGCTGTTTAGCCGTACGCTGGAGGGAAGCGATATCTATCGCATCAACCACAGCCAGGGCGAGCCGGTAACGGTGTCCGGGGAAACCGTTTATCTTCTGGAACAGGCCTGTTATTATGCCCGGTTAAGCGGGGGAAGGATCGATCCCACCGTAGCTTTGCTGGACGACCTTTGGAACTTCAGCGGGCAGGCAGGAAACGAAGACGCGCAGGAAACGGAAGTTTCCTCCGGCGGATCCGTCCTGCAACCAAAAAAGATACCGGCTGATGCCGATATCCAATCTGTTCTCCCTCATATTACTTATGAGAATATTCATATTGAAAATAATACGGTTTCCCTTGCCGATCCTTTATCGCAGATCGATTTGGGTTTTATTGCCAAAGGATATATCGCCGATAAAGTGAAGGAGCTTTTACTGGAAAAAGGGGTAAAAAGTGCCCTGATCAATCTGGGGGGCAACGTGCTTGCCCTGGGAAATAAGCCGGACGGTTCCGCCTTTACGATAGGCATGCAGAAGCCCTTTGATGAACAGGGAAAAGCTATCGCCGCCCTTTCCCTTTCCGATCGTTCCCTGGTGTCCTCCGGGGTCTACGAACGGTATTTCCGGCAGGGCGGCAGACTATATCATCATATCCTGGACACCAAAACCGGGTATCCTGTGGAAAACGGACTTCTTGGCGTTACCATACTCTCCGGCTCCTCCATGGAAGGGGATGCCCTGAGCACCACCTGTTTTGTCCTGGGGCTGACGGAGGGTATGGAGCTGATAGAAGCAATCCCTGGCACGGAAGCGGTTTTTATTACGGAAGATTACCAGCTCCATCCCAGCAGCGGTCTCAGCGGGAAGCTGTCTGAAGGGACTTCCTGATTTCCCCTTCCGCCAGGAAACGGATGAGAAAGAATCCGGCGGCGAGCATCAGCAGGCATACAAGCCATTCGCTTCCTGTGGGAAGGCCGGGAAACACCTGGGCCATGGAAGCGGCCATAAATCCAAGGATACACAGATAAGCAGGACCGGGGAATTTTTCCATCGCCCCTTCCAGCAGCTTGGTCGTCGCCACCACTCCCAGGGCAAGGCCAAGCCCGATGGGAATCAGGTAGGGTAAATGGAGCTGTGTGATAGCTTTCATGACCGTATCATACATTCCCATGAGAAGAAGCATATAGGAAACGCTGATTCCCGGCAGTACAAGGGCGATGGCCGCTATCACTCCCGCAAGTATGAGAAGCAGGTAAGAGGTCAGGCCGGCGCTCATATCCGCCTGAAAGGTATCCGCGGGAAGAAGGGCAAAAAGTCCCACTACCGCCGCTCCCACCAAAAAGAACAGAAGCTTTCCCAGGCCCCCCTTTTCCCAGCTTGCTTTTTTCAGTATCATGGGAACGCTTCCTGCAACCGCCCCGATAAAAAAGTAGAGCATAGGCATTTCAAACCGTTCCATCAGGCTGAGCATGGGTCTTGCAAAAAGTAACATACCAAGGCCTCCGCCCAGACTAAACAGCGTCAGAAAGCAGAGGCTTTCTTTCTTATGCTTCATAAATGAGCTGACTGAGGAAACCAGCCTGTCGTAAACGCCCAGAATCATAGCCATGCTTCCGCCGCTGCATCCCGGTACCAGCATGGTCCCTCCCACACACAAACCTTTTAAAATCGTGCTTATGCCGTTATCTTTTTTTTCCTGCATACATTCCTCCATTCCATGCCGTTTGCCGGTTTCCATTATTCTTCTTTTTCCTTTTCAAATTTGCGGATGTTTTCACCCTTGCCGATAATGACAAGGATATCATCCTCCCGGAAAATGTATTCCGGATCCACTTCAATTTCCGTCTTTCCGTCATGCTGCAGCGCAATGATATTCAGGCCGAAGCGTCTGCGGAGGTCCATGTCCAGCACGCTTCTGCCTTCATAAACAGCCGGAAGGCGCACTTCCGCAATCTCCACATCGCTGTTCAGGGATATATTATCCAGCACGCTTCCTGTAAGCAGCCGTTTGGCAAGCCGCAGAGCCATATCCCGTTCCGGATAGATAACCTCCGCCCCCAGCTTTTCCAGAATTTCCCCCTGATCCCGGCTGATAGCTTTGGCGATCACGCGGGGGACTCCCAGGTTAACCACATGAAGCGTCGTAAGGATACAGGTATCTATTTTTTCTCCGATGCCCACAATTACCGTATCACAGTTCTGGATCCCGATTTCCTCCAAGACCTCCGTACTGAGTTCATCCGCCACATACGCATTTTCCGTATACTGTCTCAGTTCCTTTACCTTGCTTTCGCAGCTGTCCACTACAATGACTTCTTTACCGGCTTCCGCCAGCCGCAGGGCCAGCGCGGAACCGAAGCGGCCCAGGCCTATAACTCCATAGGATGCCGTTTCTCCCGCTTTTTTATTCTTTCCTGTCAATTTCATATTAATTGTCTCCTATATTTTCTGCAGCGATATGCCGCCCCTCTACCCGATTGTTACACTTTCTTCCGTAAACCTGGCATTTGCCGTGGTCTTAAATGCCCATAGGGACGCAATGGTCAGCGGGCCTAAGCGGCCTATAAACATTATCAGTATAATCACAAGCTTTCCGGGGATACCCAAATCCGGTGTAATTCCGGTCGAAAGCCCTACGGTACCGAATGCGGAGGTCACTTCAAACAGCAGCTGTAAAAAAGAATAGTGCGGTTCCAGCAGGCACATGACAAAGGTTCCCATGCAAACCACGGTACAGGAGAGAAATGTGATAATAAAAGCCTTACTGATAACCACTTCCGGTATTTTCCGTTTAAAGGCTCCGGCATATTGATTTGCCGCCGCTCCGCGGGCCGCCTGGATCATAACAAAAAGCGTGCTCGTTTTGATTCCTCCGCCGGTTGATCCAGGAGATGCGCCCACAAACATGAGAAGGATCAGGATAAACAGGCCGTCATCCGTAAAGCTTCCGATAGGATACGTGGAAAATCCCGCAGTTCTCGCGGAAACGCTCTGGAAGAAAGCGCCAAGCCAGGTGATATCCTCCGTCGCCTTCAGGGACAGCGTTCCCACCGCAAGGAGAATCAGACTCATGGTAATTACTATTTTGGAATGCAGCGTCAGTTTCCGGAAGGAGCGGTTCCTTAGGATATCCAGGATAACGAGAAATCCCAGACCGCCGAATATAATAAGGCCGCTCGTTGTCAGATTCAAAAGCACATTGCTTTGATAGGGTATCAGGTTCCTGAGCCCTCCCAGGATATCAAAGCCGGAATTATTAAACGCGGCCACCGAATGGAACAGGCTGATGCCCAGCGCTTCCAGCGGCGGATAATCCCGGACAAATACAAGAAAACTGAGGACGGCACCCGCACCTTCAAAACAAAGCGTCATCAGCAGTATATTTTTTACCAGCCGTACCATCCCTTTGGAGGTATTCACATTCATGGCTTCCCTTACCAGGGTCCGCCCCTTCAGCCCAATCCGCTTTCCCGCCACCAAAATGAAGCCGACCCCCACCGAGGTTACCCCCAGGCCGCCGATCTGGATGAGCAGTGCCACCACGGTTCTTCCAAATACCGTAAAATGCTCTGCCGTGTCAATGGCAATCAGCCCGGTCACACATACGGCGCTGGTGGATGTAAAAAGGGCATCTATAAAGGTCACCTGCGCGCCTTCCCTGACGGAACAGGGCAGCATGAGCAGCAACGCCCCTGTCAGAATCACAAAAGCAAAGCCCATCGCTATAATCCGGCCCGGCGGCTGCCCCTTTATGTAATTCAGGCTTTTTCTGAAAAACGGCATAAAAAAACATAGCCTGCCATTGTGCCCGTCATGCAGGTTATGCCCCTCCTTACTATTTATTTTTCCCCTGCTGCTCCCTTCTTTCGTTGTAATTTGTCCTGTATCCGGCTCTTCCTCCATATCTGTCTTCTCCTTCTGCATGTGCAATCATTATTTCCTGCGTAACTGTCCAGTCCCTGTACAGTTACTATCCTGCTTCTATTGTAATATCCTTTTCCGGAAATTATGCCGGAAAGAATGCCGAAGCGTGAATCAATTATAGGAAAAGGTTTACGGATGGTCAATAAGATACGTGAAAGCTTAATGCTTTCTTAACGCATCAGCCAGGTAACTAATACTATTCAGCTTAAAAGATAAGCCCCTGTATCGCTACAGGGGCCGGCCGGTATAATTCCCATACAATTAGTTGATGTCGCGGAAACAGGCTGCCGATATAATCAGTTATCTGTAACTATTTTTGTATGGTTTCTATCGCTTTTTTAATATCTTCTCTTGTCATCTCTTCACACTCCCTGGAAGGCGGATCCGCATAAAACGGACATAAATGACAATAATTCTCCAGTGTACAGCACGCATTTGCTACAATAATTTTCAATGCCTCTTCCTTATCCATTTTGGCTACCTCCATTGGATCGGCAGCCTGCCCCATGAAATTTTTATACATTCCGGGCAGAATTCTTCCATTTACCACTTAACTGTAGTCTTTCGCTGCCGGTAAGCATATAAGGAGACCTTTGTTTTCCCACTCACGCGTTCGTTTGGCTCGTTGCCCGCGGAAATAAAAAATGCCCACCCTGTCAGCAACAGAGTAGGCAGATTTTAACCCGTCCTTTTAATAGGCCTTTCCGGCCAGAATTTCCTTATAGTCCTTCAGGTTACGTTCCAGCAGCGCCGGTGTATCCAGATTATACGGGCATTTGCTTTTGCATTTACCGCAATGGAGGCATTTTTCAATCTGCATCATCTTTTCCTGCATTTGGGCTGTGAGCTGTGCCGCCGACGGCGACCGTCGGATCAGCAGGGACATTCTGGCACAGTTATTGATTTCTATGCCGGCCGGACAAGGCATGCAGTATCCGCAGCCGCGGCAGAACTCGCCCTGAAGCTCCTGCCTGTCATGGGTTATCACATCGTGAAGCTCCTGTGTCAGGGCAGGCGGGTTATCCACATAACTTATGAATTCGTCCAGTTCCTTTTCCCGCTGTACCCCCCAGATAGGAAGCACATGGGGAAACTGGGAAAGGTATGCATAAGCCGCGGCGGAATTATTGATCAGGCCGCCGGAAAGCGCTTTCATAGCAATAAATCCCATCTCTGATTTCCTGCACTTTTCCACCAGCTCCAGCTCCTTATCCGAGGAAAGATAGCTGAAAGGGAACTGCAGGGTATCGTACAGCCCGCTTTCCACCGCTTCCTCCGCCACTGCCAGCCGGTGGTTGGTAATGCCGATGTGTTTTATTTTCCCTTGTTCCTTCGCTTCCAGCATACATTCGTACAGGCCGCTGCCATCTCCCGGTTTGGGGCAGAAGGCCGGGTTATGGAACTGGTACACATCCAGATAATCTCTCTGCAGCTGCGCAAGGGAAATCTCCAGATCCTTCCAGAAGCCCTCCGGGGTAACCGATGCCGTTTTCGAGGATACATAAATCCCATCCCAGCAGCCGTGGAACGCCAGACCCAGTTTATGTTCACTGTCCGTATAAGCACGGGCCGTATCAAAGAAAGTGATTCCATTATCGTGGGCCTTCCGGAGTAGAAAAACTGCATCCTCATCGCTTATCCTCTGGATAGGAAGAGCGCCAAACCCATTTTTATTCACATTTATCCCGGTTTTCCCGAGAGTCACCTTTTCCATTATCAAACCTCCTCTTTCTTCCGGCTGTTTTCTTCTGCTGCTTCGGCACAGACCGGTCTGCCGGAAAGCATCACAATAACCTTTTTGGGACATTTATCCGCACAGATACCGCAGCCCACACATTTGCTCTGATCGATGGTGGCATTGAAATTTTCCACCCTGACAGCGCCCTCCGGGCAGTTTTTGGCACAGATTCCGCAGCCGATACAGCCGGCGCGGCAGTCCTTCATGGTGATAGGCCCTTTATCTCCGGAGCTGCAGGCCGCCACATATTTGGCGGAATACGGAATGAGGGTTATCAGATTCTTAGGGCATACGGAAACACATTTCCCGCAGGCCTTGCAGGCCTCCCTGTCCACCTGCGCCACGCCGTTAAATACATGGATGGCGTCAAAGGGGCAGACTTCCACACAGCTTCCATAGCCGAGGCAGCCGAAATTACAGGATTTCGCCCCGCCATTCGGCACGAAGGAAAGCATCCGGCAGTCATGCAGACCTACATAATCATAGTCCACCTTTATTTTATCACGGGTTCCGCGGCACTGGACAAAAGCGACCTTACGCTCCCCATCCTCCGCTTCCACGCCCATGATGGCTCCTATTTTCTTCCCTGCAGCCGCTCCGCCTACCGGGCAGGCGTTTACGGGGGCTTCCCCCGCAGCTATAGCCGCCGCCAGTCCCGCACAGCCGGGATAACCGCAGCCGCCGCAGTTGTTTCCCGGCAGCTGTGCCAGGACAGCTTCTTCTTTTTCATTGACTTTCACTTTGAACAGGATTGCGGCGCCTCCCAGGAAAAGGCCGATAAACAGCCCTATACCGCCTACGATTGCCGTCGCAATCAGAATTCCCGATATACTCACAGACACCACCTCCTATTTCAATGACAGCCCGGAAAAGCCGCAGAAGGCAATCGCCATAAGCCCCGCGGTAATCAGGACAACAGGCATCCCCTTAAAGGACTCCGGAACATCATTATACGCCATTTTTTCACGGATCCCGGCCAGTATGATAATGGCAATCGTAAAGCCGAGCGCGGTTGCAAACCCATTGACAGTCCCTGCCAGAATTCCGTATTTTTTCTGCACATTAGTCAGGGCCACGCCCAGCACCGCACAGTTTGTAGTAATCAGAGGCAGGTATACACCCAATGCATTATAAAGGGAAACCATATATTTTTTCAGCACCATTTCCACAAACTGTACCAGCGCCGCGATTACCAGTATGAATACGATAGTCTGCAGATAGGTAATGTTCAGGGGAACCAGGGCATATTTGTAAATTACACCCGCCACCGCACTGGAAAGTGTGATGACAAAAATAACCGCTGTTCCCATTCCTGCTGCGGTCTCCACCTTCTTGGATACTCCCAGGAAAGGGCAAAGGCCGAGGAACTGGCTCAAAACAACATTACTTACCAGAGAGGAACCGATTAATATGAGCAATAAATCCTGCAGTTGATCCAACATTTATTTTCCCTCCTCTTTCTTTCCGGCCAGTCCGTCTTTCGCTTCCCCCGCAGAGGTATCATAGAAGCGGCGGGAACAGCCGGAATCCTTGCAGGACATACAGTCCTCACTGCAGCCGGACTGGATTTTGGACATATCCCTGCCTTTTTTCTCCCCGTTAATCTTCACCTTGTTCTGGATGGCAGTAAGGGCAGCCAGCACGAAGAAAGCTCCCGGTGCCAGGACAAAAATGTTGATGGGGACATAATGCTGCAGGATATGGGAACCGAAAATTACCGGTGCCTTTTCTCCCAGAATGGGGAAGCCGAAAAATTCGCCGGCCCCCAGGATCTCACGCACCAGCCCGATGCAGGTAAGCGCAAGGGAGAAGCCAAGTCCCATACCTATGCCGTCAAACAAGGACGGAACAGACGAATTTTTGGAGGCATAGCTTTCCGCACGGCCCAGGATGATACAGTTTACCACGATCAGAGGGATGTAAATACCCAGGGCGCTGTCCAGAAACGGTACATAAGCTTTTAAAAGAAGCTGTACAATGGTTACGAAACTGGCAACGATTACGATAAAGGCAGGTATTCTGACCTTATCGGGAATGACTTTGCGCAGCATGGAGATCATCAGGTTACTTAAGGCCAGCACCACCATGGTGGATAAGCCCATGCCAAGCCCGTTAACAGCCGATGTGGTGACTGCCAGCGTGGGGCACATCCCCAGAGTCAGCACAAAGGTGGGGTTTTCTTTTATAATCCCGTTATAGAGACGTTCGGTCGCTTTATTCATTGCCGCTGCCTCCTTTCAGTTCTGTCTGAAAATAATACAGTCCGGCGTTTACGCCGTTAGTGACCGCATTGGTCGTAATGGTGGCGCTGGTAATGGCATCGATTTGATTTTCTGCAGATGCGCCGTCCTTTGTATAGACATAGCTTTCCGCCTTCTTCCCTTCAAACTGTGGCTTCAGTACCTCCTCTGCTTTCATTCCCAGACCGGGAGTCTCGGAAATGGACAGGATGGACATTCCGTTCAGGGTGCCGTCCTCCCGCACGCCGATGGTAAACTTAATATCCCCGCCATAGCCTTCATACGTCGTTACCGTGATCACATAGCCGAGTACCTTGCCGTCCTTATCCAGAGCAGCGGCATACTCATTGATGCCTGCCTCCGTAAAACCTCCGCCGTCAAGCACTTCCCGGGCAGATTCCTCCGTGAAACCCTGCCCGTCCTCAAAATGGTCGGCATCCTGGAACACTTCCTTACGGGCCGCCATCCTGGCCTTTTCTTCCTGTATGGCTATCGGTTCCTTCGTCACCTGGTACACAAGGCCCAGAAAAAGACCGGAAATCAACGTAATCAGGAATAAAATCCCTGCATCCTTCAGCATACTTTTCATGACCGCTCTCCTCCTTTACCAAAAGCTTTGGGAAGAGTAAACCTCTCAATAAGAGGCACCAGCAGGTTCCCCAGAATGATGGCATAGGAAACACCCTCCGCACTGGCACTGCAGACCCGGAATATCCCTGTGAGGATTCCCAGGAAAATACCGTATATGTACTGCCCCTTCTTGGTGACCGGCCTGGTCACATAATCCGTCGCCATGAAAAAAGCACCCAGCATCAGTCCGCCGCCGGCGAGCTGGGAAGAGATATAATACCGGTCCGGTCCATGGCCGCCGAACAGAACCATAAATATCACAAAGGATACGATATAGGTGCCGGGAATCCGCAGATCGATAATTTCCAGCCAAATCAACAGACATGCCCCCAGAACGATACACAGCATGGAAGTCTCACCGATGGTTCCCGCCGTCCGTCCGATAACCATATCCAGCACATTCACATTTTCCCCTGCCTTAACCGCAGCCAGCGGCGTTGCGCCGGTATAGGCGTCACAGTTGAAATTTGTCATGATGGAGGCAAAGGATATCAGCAGGAAGCATCTGGCTCCCAGGGCAGGGTTCATAAAGTTTTGTCCCAGGCCGCCGAAAAGCATCTTCACCACAAGAATAGCGAACACACCGCCGATAATGCCGATCCACCAGGGCACGCTCACCGGCAGGTTAAGAGCCAGCAGAAGTCCCGTCACCACTGCGGAAAGGTCGCCTATGGTATTTTTCTTTTTGGTCAGTTTCTCATAAATAAATTCTGTCAGCACTGTGGATGCCACGGTTATCGCAACAATCAGCAGCGCTTTGATTCCGAAATTATAGATGCCAAAGATCGTGGTGGGCAGCAGGGCGATGATTACTGCCAGCATTATTCTGCTTGTGGAGTCTTTGGATCTGATATGCGGATTGGATGATACCTTCATCAAGTCGCTCATTGCTCTTTCCTCCTATTTCCTGTTTGCCGCACTTGCTTTTTTCCGCTGTGCAAGAACCATCTTGCGCATGGATTTGATAGCCTGGGTGAGCTGTCTCTTGGCGGGGCATACATAGCTGCAGCATCCGCACTCACAGCATTCCATGCCGTCATACTTTTCAAAAGCTTCCATATCATAGTGCTCCGAACAGGTGGAAAGCAGCGTGGGCACCAGCCTGGAAGGACAGGCCTCCACACATCTGCCGCAGTTGATGCAGGCGGAAGGTTCCCCCACCTCATCTTTAGACAGGCAGAGAAGGGCGGACGCCGTCTTGGTGGTAGGCACATCCAGATCAAAAATCCCGAAGCCCATCATGGGGCCGCCGGACACGATCTTTACCGGCTCCTTGCAAAAGCCGCCCGCCTCGTCTATTAATTCATGATAGTTCGTTCCAATACGCACAATAAAATTCTGGGGATTGGCAATGGCATCCCCCGTAACGGTGACGATACGGTTCATGAGGGGTTTGCCTTCCCGCACAGCCCGGTTAACAGCCACCACCGTGTCCACGTTGTCCACGATACAGCCCACATCCGCAGGCAGCATGGAGGAATTGATGGCACATCCCGTCACCGCATAGATCAGCTGGCGCTCCGAGCCCTGCGGATATTTGGTTTTCAGCTTCTTAACCGTGATCCGCGGTTGTGTCCCCGTCATCTCCTCCAGCAGCTTAATGCAGTCCGGTTTGTTATCCTCCACCGCCAGGATTCCCTTCGCTTGGGGGAAAAGGCGAAGAATAACCTGCAGGCCTCCGATCAGCTTATCGGGTTCCTCCAGCATCCTTCTGTAATCCGAAGTGAGGTAAGGTTCACACTCCGCACAGTTTGCGATCACATATTCTATTTTCTCCGGCTCCTTTGGTGAAAGCTTTACATGAGTGGGAAATCCTGCGCCGCCCATACCTACAACGCCCGCTTCCTTCACCAGATTAATAATTTCTTCCTTTGACAGATCTTCCAATGGTCTGACCGGAGGGTATTCCACCTCTTCGTACAGGCGGTCATTCTCCACTACAATACTCATCACGTTGTCGCCGGTAACAATCCGTCTCGGCTCAATCGCCTTCACCGTACCGGATACCGTACTGAAAACCGCCGCGGAAACAAATCCCGCCGCTTCTCCGATTTTCTGTCCGGCCAGAATATGGTCCCCTTTTGCCACAACAGGCTTGGCGGGCGCACCGATATGCTGGGACAACGGATACACCAGATCCCCCTTTGGCAAAACCGCTTTCATGGGTTTATCCTTGGAAAGCTCCTTACCGTCATAAGGATGGATACCGCCCATAAATGTTAACTTCGCCTTAGCCATTTTAGCTATCCCTCTTTTCTGTAATATGTTTTTCCCGCGGTTAACCAAATAGCGTTTTCCTGCCCGTTAACCCCGGGAACAGTAACAGCATAACATAATCATACCTTAATTTTCATCAAATTACTACATAAAAATCAAAAAATATGGTATATTAATTGTATGAAAACACGAATCCAAACCTTACATACGGCCGGTGAAAAGGCCATCGGGCAATTTCTGGGGAAAGAAGAAAATATCCTGTTTTTTGATATTGAAACCACAGGGCTTTCCTCAAAAAGCGCTTCCATTTATCTGATCGGAGCCGCTGTCATTCAGGATAAAAAGTGGACCCTGCATCAATGGTTTGCAGAAAATACGGCTGAGGAGGAAGCCATTCTGGACGCTTTCCTGCAATTTTCGGTTCCTTATAAAAAACTGGTACATTTTAACGGAACGACTTTTGACGTTCCCTTTCTTCAGGCCAAATGCAAAAAATACGGGAAATCCGTCCCTTTTACAGAAAAGGAGCAGGCGGATATTTACCGGCAGATCTCGCCCTTCAAGAACTTGCTGAAGCTTTCCAACTGTAAGCAGAAAACTCTGGAAGAATTCCTGGGGCTTAACCGGGAGGATCCCTTTAACGGCGGGCAGCTCATAGAGCTGTACAAGGTTTACCGCCAGGAAAGGGACCACCGGCTTCTGGAGGTACTGCTGCTGCATAATGCGGACGATATCAGAGGCATGCTTTCCGTAGTCCCCATCCTTTCCTACCCCGCTTTCTTTTCCGCACCTGCAACGACGGCAGGAGCCGATTTGGATATTGATACAGATTATGCAGGGAACCGCCAAAAAGAACTTCTTGTCCGCCTTCAGCTCCCGGTTCTTCTTCCCGTTCCGCTTTCCATTCATGGCGGAGGCTGCTTCTTTTCAGGGAGCAGGGATTCAGGAACCTTAAAAATACCGGTATTTACCGGTGAATTGAAATTTTTTTATCCGGATTACAAGAATTATTCCTATCTTCCGGAGGAGGACGAAGCCATCCATAAATCCGTTGCTGTCTTTGTGGACAAAGCACACCGGATTCCGGCCACGCCGGCAACCTGTTACACGAAAAAGACAGGGGATTTCCTTCCCCAGCGTCTGCTTCCCGCCCAGGAGGAGCTTTTTACGCCCGCTTTCCGCCGGGAGGCAAAAGAAAAGGAAAGCTTTTTCCTTCTGGAAGAAGCTTTCCTAGGTGACAGCAGCCGGCTGTCCCTGTATGCCCATCATATTCTGAACGGGATGCGTTAACGCCTTCTCCTCTTCTTTGCTGCAAGAGCAATGCAGAACAGAAGCGTGAGCAGGGAAACCGCCTGGGACAGGCGGAATATCACCGGCTGACGGTATCTCACGCTTACGGTATGGCTTTGTCCGTCACCGGTAAGCATAGCCCGTATCCGGTAATTATTTCCATAGGTGATTTCCAGCTCCTTCCCATTTTCATCCGCCGCCGCAAACCCCAGATATTTCTGCAGAGGGAAATCCACATACTGCCCTTCCTCCGAAGTCCGGTAGGTAAAGGTTGCGTGGGTTCCCTCTTTCACATAGGTTTCCACCGTCACCTTTTCGGCATCGGAAAGCTGCAAATCAGAGGTCAGCTTATCATCCATAAGTGCATCAATCCGCCATTCATACGGGTATATCACCGTTGCGTCGGATTTGGGGATGCCGATTATCTTATCCTGGTGCCCGACGGTTGTGGTATCATCATAATCCTTATAAGCAAAATTATTCTGGTTATAGGGCTGGTTCAGGCAGGTCAGAAGATTGACCCCCACCAGGAATGCGAATACCAGATTCCGGTACGGCTTTAACACCACAGATTCCGACAGCCAGATAACACCCGCGAAAATAAACAGGATTCCGGCCGGCGCAAGCAGTCTCCAGGGGAACTGTATGGTGCGCAGGACCGGTTCTATGGCGGGTATAAGTTCTTTCAGTGTCTTGCTTCCAAAATATCCGGTTACCAGGAAAGTCAGCACACAGGCGCCGCCAAAAAGATATGTCAGGAATTTATCTCTTTTCCCGTTTTTTTCTTCCGTTTTCTCGCAGACCAGTTTCAGCACACACACGCCTGCACAGCCCAGAACCGGCAGTCCCAGTGAGAGGAAACGGTAATCATTGGTATGGAAGGTATCCGCCAGAAAGGAAGCATTGATGGAGTATTCCGAAAAGCCGCTCCAGTCCAGGGCCTTCTGGTACAGGTTTTCCTTCAGGAAGAAATAAAGGAAAGGAACCAGGAACCACAGGTTCAAAAGCACGGTAAGCCCGGCCGCCTTCACCATTTCCAGCCATCTCTTGTCCCGAAGGAGATCCCGGATAAATAAAAGACAGCATACGCTGAATATGACAGCCATAGCCGCCGTACTCAGCACATGGCTTTCAATCACCCCGGTAAAGCCTATGACAAGCCAGGGCCACTTTTTCTTATCCGCCATAAGAACATGATAAAAGCCTCCGATAATGAGCGGAAGGAAAGTCAGCGCCAGCGTTTCGCCCAATGCCCCCCTGGCATAAATGTTGGTAAACCGGTAAGGCAGAAGGATATATAGGGCCGTCCCCAGAATACAGGCATAACGAGAAGGGGTCATGGATTTGAGCACCTTATATATAACCGCAACCGTAGCGATATTGGCAAGGAAAATCAGCGTTTTATAGGACAGGGCGAGCGATACCCCCAACAGCCGCAAAAAAGCGGGGATATACAGGAAAAGGTAGGGATACATACTGTTCAGATAACCGTTTCCCGCCAAAGCCTCCGGAAAGATAACCACCGGAAACTGGCCGTCCAGCATACCGTCCTTCAGCCCTTCAATACGCAGCAGATGATAGCATACATCATCCGCCTGGGCAAAGGACTGGATAAAAAGCGGCATGGAAGAATACAGGCAAAGACCTTCCAGAATCAGGAAGGTAACCTTTCTTTCCCTGCTGGAAGGATGTTTTTTTTCGTAGGAAGCAAGGAAAATCCCGGAAACAGCCAGCAGGATTACCAAAACCATAAGATACG
Source organism: Lachnospiraceae bacterium (assembly GCA_022845955.1). GTDB lineage: Bacteria > Bacillota > Clostridia > Lachnospirales > Lachnospiraceae > Eisenbergiella. The sequence continues at coordinate 2,990,878 of AP025576.1, read as the reverse complement.
GGGCGTCCTGGTAAAATGCCCCATGAGGCACCAGTGACATGGTATTCAATATCAGGCTTCCCACGCCCTGATAGTAAATGCGGATATGAAGCTGCTGGGAATCTTTATCGAGAGTAAAGGTGTAATCCCTGGTGGTCTTCTCACCGTCCGTGCTCTCCAGGCTCCATTGGGCCACCTTGGTGCCGTTATCCCATACTTCAATGATATTATCGGATGAAGTATTGGAATATTCGGGACGTATGGTATAAGTCCCCTTATTCAGCACATAATCATCCGTATAGGCGAACATGCCAAAATACGCCGCCGACTCATCAATAGCAATCAGACCGGTATAATCGCTGATTCCCGCCGTCTGATTCAAATCCGTGCCCTTTAGCACCAGCGGCTTGTTATCTTCCTTTCCCAGCCAGATAAAAAGCAAAGCAGTCAGTACTGCTGCAACATACAGAACCTTCTTTTTCATGGTCATCCTCCGAATTGTTAGTTAAGAAGCTAATCTCTGCCGCGCAGCCGTCCCCCTCTGCCGGCTTCGGACTTTTATTTATTTCTATAATACCGCAAATGGCAGATATTATCCCCATTCGCAATGGTTTCCGGCAGCTCCAGGCTGCAGCCGTATGCCTCACTGATGCCCCTGTCACCGCACTGCGCGAACCATCCTTATATTCAAAAAAAGGGACGCGGAATATACCGCATCCCATAAACAGCATCATATGCCGCCCACAAAACTTCTTGATTATTCAGCAGAACCTTCTGCAGGAGCTTCTTCTTCCGCTTTTTGCTTAGCAATTACGGCATCAATATCAACAGAAACCACATCATCATCGGATTCTTCCTGTACAGACTCCTCATCCTTTACTTCCTTGGGTTCAGGAGCAAGCATTGCTTTGATGCTCAGGCTGATTTTCTTATCTTCTTCATTGAAATCAACTACCTTAGCCGTGATTTCTTCCCCTGTCTTAAGAACATCGGAAGGTTTGTCCACATGCTCTTTTGCAATCTGGGAAACATGAAGCAATGCATCAATTCCGGGTTCCAGTTCAACAAAAGCGCCGAAATCAGTCATTCTTGCCACTCTGCCGGTTACCACATTTCCAACTGCATATTTCTCAGCAGCATTCTTCCAGGGATTCGCATCATCAAATTTCATGCTGAGTGCGATTTTATTACCGTTGATCTCTTTGATCTGAACGGTAACCTGATCCCCAACCTTAAATACTTTCTTGGGATGTTCCACTCTTCCCCAGGACATCTCGGATATATGAAGCAGTCCGTCCGCTCCGCCCAAATCGATGAAAGCGCCGAAGTCCGTCACATTCTTAACGGTTCCTTCCACAACATCTCCTTCATGGATTCTTTCCAGAAGTTCCTTCTGCATTTCCGCTTTCTTGGCAACGATGAGCTGTTTGCGGTCACCGATATATCTTCTTCTCTTGGGATTGTATTCACTGATAACGAATTCAATATCCTGTCCTGCATACTTGTTCAGATCCTTTTCGTACGTATCGGATACAAGGCTTGCAGGGATAAAAATTCTGACTTCTTCTACTACTACGCTCAAACCGCCGTCCAATACCTGGGTCACTTTTGCGGTGAGTACTTCATGGTTGTTATAAGCTTCTTCTATTCTCTTGTTTCCTCTGTCGGCAGCAAGACGTTTGTAGGATAAGATAACCTGTCCTTCTCCGTCATTTACCTTCAGAACCTTAACTTCCATCTTGTCGCCAGGCTTTACGACCGCTGTCATATCCACGCCGGGATCGTTGGTATATTCGTTCCTTGTGAGAACACCGTCCGACTTGTATCCGATGTTAAGAATCACTTCTTCAGGCTTAACATCGATAACCGTACCTTCGACTACCTCTCCCGCGTGTATAGTTTTTAATGATTCCTCCAACATTTGTTCAAAAGTTAATTCTGACATAATTTTGAACCTCCTCGATTAATTTATTCGGGGTAGACGCTCCGGCTGTAATACCCACCAGGCGGACAGCTTTGGGTAGTTCTAAATGCAAGTCATCCAGTGTCTGTATCAAACAGGTGTGAGCACATTCCCTGCAGCATATTTCATACAGTTTTCTTGTATTGGAACTGTGCTTTCCACCGATAACAATCATTGCATCGACCTTCGCTGCAATATCCTTTGCCTCAGTTTGTCTCTCCTCAGTTGCGTTACAGATAGTATTCACAACACTAATATCATAACCTTTTTTTAGAAAAATTTCAACTAATTCTTGAAATTTATTGTAGTTAAATGTCGTCTGTGACACAATACATAGTTTTTTCCCTGCTTCCGGGACAAATTCCCGCGCCTCTTTTTCCGACTCCACAACGGCTGCAGGCGTGAGTGACCAGCCGCGGATCCCCTCTACTTCAGGGTGTCCGGCATTTCCGATGATAACTATCTGGCAGCCTGCCGCACTTTCTTTTTCCACGATTTTATGAATCCGTTTTACGAAGGGGCAGGTGGCATCCACGCATTCCAGTCCCTGTTTTTCTATTTTTTCGCAGATTGCTTTGGATACTCCATGGGATCGGATCACCACCGTCCCCTCTTTAAGCGCTTCCAGTTCCTCTTCGGATTCGATCACCTGCACCCCTCTTTTTGCCAAATCCTGTACGACAAATTCATTATGGATGATAGGTCCGCAGGTATAAATTTTCTTACCGGCTGCAATCTGTTCGTAGACCTTGTCAACAGCCCGCTTTACGCCAAAGCAGAAGCCGGCACTTTCCGCAAGTATCACTTCCATATTATATGCACCCTTTCTGACGGCAGATTTCCAGGATGGTATCCACCACCTGCGGGATATCCATATCGGAGGTATCTACCAGACAGGCATCCTCCGCCTGGCGCAGCGGGGAAATTTCCCGGTTCCTGTCCCTTGCATCCCTTTCAATAATATCCTTTTCTATCTGTTCAAAGCTCCCAGGCGTCCCTTTTGCCAGAAGCTCCTCGTATCTGCGCCTGGCCCGTACGGCGCTGCCCGCTGTCAGGAATAGTTTCACGTCGGCATCCGGAAGAACGCAGGTGCCGATATCCCTGCCATCCATAATCACATTTTCGCTGGCCGCCAAATCCCTTTGAAGCTGCAGCAGCCTTGCCCGTACCGCCGGAACGGCGGATGCATTGGAGGCCATATTCCCCACCTCCTCGGTACGGATAAGCCCATTTACATTTTCCCCGTTCAAAAGCACCATCTGTTCCCCATCCTGATAAAGCAGCGTAACCTCCGCCTCCATACAGGTGCGGCTGATAGCCTCCGTGTCCCCGGGCCGTACTTTTTCACGGAGCAGATACAGGGCAATCGCCCGGTACATAGCTCCGGTATCCACATATACATAACCCAGCTTCTTTGCAAGCAATTTGGCAATCGTACTTTTTCCGGCCCCTGCCGGTCCGTCAATAGCTATATTATAACTCATATCTGCTCCTATCTGTGCAACCCGCCTTTTCGGCTGCTTCCTCTTGTGTTTTCCGTCAGGGAATGCTCACTCCCGCCAAATGTCCGGTTGACCAGGCTATCTGCAGGTTAAAGCCCCCTGTCAGTGCGTCCAGGTCCAGCATTTCCCCTGCCATGTACAGGCCGGATACCAGTTTCGATTCCATTGTGGAGGGATTCACTTCCTTAACCTTAATACCGCCCCGGGTAATAATGGCTTCTTCAAAACCTCTTGTCCCCGTTACGGTCAATGACAGTCCCTTGATACATTCCGCGAAATATTTTCGTTCTTCCCTCGTTATCTCATGAACCTTCTTTTCCGGATCAATACCGGAAAGCTGAATCATCACCGGGACAAGCCGGGCGGGAAACAAACCGTCCACCGCATTTTTAAACTGTTTGTTTTTATTATCCTCAAAATCCCGGAGGATTCTCTTATCCAGCTGTTCCATGGAAAGGGCCGGTTTTAAATCCAGCTTGAGAACCGCCTGCGCACCATTCTCTCCGCTTCCGGCAGATGCAGCTTTCTCTGCTTTCTTTTCTTTCTTCTTTCTCCGCTTTTCCGCCGCGGTCTGATAATAGCTGCTGGCGCTCAGAATCAGCGGCCCGCTCACTCCGAAATGGGTGAACAGCATTTCTCCAAAGCCTTCGTATATTTCTTTTCCTTCTATATATAATGAGGCGGCTACATTTTTCAATGCCAGCCCCTGCAGCTGTCTGCACCACTCCTCTTTGATATGGAAAGGGACAAGGGAAGGAAGGCAGGGGACAAGGGAATGGCCTGCCTCCTGTGCCATACGGTAGCCGTCTCCGGTAGATCCGGTAGCCTGATAAGAAAGGCCGCCGCAGGCGAGAACTACCGCGTCCCCCGATACCTCTTCTCCGGACAAAAGCGTTATGCCTTTTATCCTGCCGGGACCATCATCTTGCGTCTTATCTATGAGAAGCCTTTTAACCGGCGTATGAAGCCGTACCTGAACGCCCGCCTTCTCCAGTTCTCCCGCCAAGGCCCGGATCACATCCGAGGAATGATCCGATACGGGGAAAACCCGGTTTCCTCTTTCAATTTTCAACGGGCAGCCTCTTTTCTCAAAAAACTGCTGCACCGCATGGTTATCAAAACCATAAAAAGCACTGTACAAAAACTTGGAATTGCTGACCACATTGTCAAACAACTCCTGTAGGTCACAGGCATTGGTAACATTGCATCGTCCCTTGCCCGTAATATAAATTTTCTTGCCAAGCTTTTCATTTTTTTCAAATAAAATAACCCTATGGCCTTTTCCTGCTGCCGCAAACGCTGCCATCATTCCTGCGGCGCCTCCGCCCACTACCGAAACCCTGCTCATATATGCTCTCCCGTTATGGACGCATCCGTCTCTTTACCGCTTTTTTTCACGGAAGGGATGGACAGGACCGTATCTTCATCGATAAAATTAATCTCGTCATTGAAATAGACCTGGTAGTTATTCCATGCCCCCTCCAGTGTTTCCAGGCTCTCCTTTACGGTTTCCGGCCGTTTCAGGCAAAGGGCCACCACAAGAGCGTTAATCAGGCTCAGGGGCGCTGCCAGGGAATCCACGATAGAGACCATTTCACTCCTTGCCAGCAGATTACAGGAGGAATACAGGTTCATGGGCGAATGCACACTGTCGGTTATGGTAATCACCTTGGCATTTCGGTCATTGGCAAATTCCATAGCTTTCAGTGTACGCATGGAATACCGGGGAAAGCTGATTCCGATAATGGCATCCTCTTTCCCAATCCGCAGCATCTGTTCAAAAACCTCACTCAAGCTTGTAGTCTTAAGCAGCACGATGTTACCGCGTATCATATTCAGGTAAAAGCTGAGGAATTCGGCCAGAGGGGCACAGCTTCGGATCCCTGCGATATAGACGGTCCTGGCTTCAAGGATGATATCCACCGCGGTCTGAAAAGCCGCCGAATCCAGATTTTCCATTGTAACCCGGATATTCTCCCTGTCATTTTCCAGCACGCTGCTGATCACCTCCGACTGGGTGCTTCCGGCATACCTGGCGCCCACCTGCCCCACCGTATTCAGCTTACTCTTTATCCAGGCGGCAAGCGCCGCCTGCATCCCCGGATAGCCGTCATAGCCGATTCCGGCAGCAAAACGGACTACTGTGGATTCACTGATGCGCAGCTCCTTTCCCAGAGCCGCCGCTGTCATAAAGGCCGCCTGATCATAGTGCTCCATTATATAAGAAGCAATTTTTTTATGCCCTTTGCTCATCCCGGAATATGCCTTGTTTATTCTGGTGATGATATCATAGTTATTATCCATTCCTGTTTACTCTTTATCCGCGTACCAGATATCCGCAGGTGACCTGCCGGATATTTGGTTTTCCATTGACAAACATACAGATTCATTGTACAGACTGCTTGTATTGGTGTCAAGATAGCAAACGAAAAGAGAGACAACTATAAAAAGCCGGGATTTTCCTTTCTTCCCGGCTTTCTTATCGTTCCTTCTCTCTTACTTCTTGTGCGCCGTTTCCTTCAGCATAAGTGCATTTCCATGTACCGTAATCTTATCAAAACTGCGTAAAAAACTGGATATCCTGCTGTAACCATAATCGTTAAGATTGAAATTCGGATGCTTTTTCTTAAGCTGCTCCAGCACCAGAGACAGGTTGTCCACCTTCCCGTCGTTCCGTTTCAGGAAAGCAATAATTTCCTTTTCCAGGTTTTCCGGCTCCGTCTGCTCTTTCAGTTCTATCTGATAGGAGGTCCCTTCCTGCTTAATAACAAGCTTGGGACACTTGTCCTTCAACAGGGTTACCAGCTTGGTGTAGCCGTAGTTTCTGGCATCAAATTCAATGAACTTATCGCAGAGCCTGCTTCCCACCTCGCCCAGGTAGGTCGGCTTTCCTTTATTTTCGTTGTTCTGCACAAAGGTAATGATAGATTCTTCGATTTCGCTGATAGGAGTAACGGTGCTGTCCTGCTTCTCCTCAACAGCCAGTGTTTTCTGCTTTCTTCCGCTTCCGGTTGTCTTGATGCTCTCCGTGCTCTTGTCCTCCACCTCTCCGGAGATCAAATCCAGATGGATAAACTTATTGCATGCCTTAGTCAGCGCCAGCGGGGTTTTGGATTCCCCCATCCCGATTACATACATCTGTTCTTCCCGCAGACGCATGGCCAGCTTGGTAAAATCACTGTCACTGGTGACCAGGCAGAAGCCGTCCACCTTGCCGGAATAAAGGATATCCATGGCGTCAATGACCATAGCCATATCCGTGGCATTTTTTCCGATTGTGTAATTGAACTGCTGGATTGGATTGATGGAATTCTCCAGGAGAGTGTCCTCCTTCCAGCCGTTTCCTTTCGCCCAGTTGCCGTAAATACGGCGATAGGACGCATATCCGTAATCCGCAATTTCATTAAAAATACTTGAAGCATATTTTTCACTGATATTATCCGCGTCTATAAGGACCGCAAAATGCTTCTTTTCTTCCTCTTCTCGTTCCATAGTTCCTCCGTTCCCACCCACGGTATTTGTTTTCTTAACAAGTATAGCACAGCTTTTCGGGAAAGTCACGAGGCTGGCTTCCAAACCGGCAGGAAGTTATCGCGGCGCCCCGCTAAGATACTGCTAATAAGATGCTAGAATTGTGTTAAGCATCCGTCAAAAACCTTTTCACTGTCCGGGCACATTGCTAAAATAGGTCTGATATTAATAAGTCTGAATAAAAAGGGGAACATATATATGAATATCGGAATGCTTATCATCATGATTGTGGGTGGCCTTGCAGGAATCCTTTCCACTGTATATCTGGTTGTCAGTCTTCCTGTTGTTATCATCCAGAAAATTTACCGGAGAGTGCGTTTCGGAACGCCGCTAATGAAATAATGATATTAAGATGACAATATGCCCTGCATTCTTTATCACCGGCTGACACACTCTGAAAAAAGCGGAAACCTTTCCAGAAAAGGCTTCCGCTTTTTTGTAGATTCTTTGACCGGTACAGGGCTTTATTTCAATTCCATTTTTATTTCCAGCTCATTCCCCTGTACCGTAACGGCGGCAAGGCTTCCTGTAATCAGAGGCATCATCGGCGGAAGATGTCCCAAATCCACATCCATGATAACCGGTACCTGGTATTCCTTAAGCAAGTCATAGACGGCATGATACTGATCCAATCCCATCATTTCCTGTCCGAATACCAGGGGACGTCCGATGAGAAAGCCCTTTACATGAGAGAACCAGCCCGCGTGCTGCATCTGCCAGACAGCCCGGCGGATGGAGAATACATTCAGGTCACAGGATTCCAGAAACCATATGAAGCCGTCCTGCTCATAGGTTTTGCTAAAGTCCGCTACCCGGTCATAACGGGTCCCAAGAAGGGTTACCAGGCAGTCCATACATCCGCCTATCAATCTTCCTGAAAACGTGCTGTCTCCTTCCGGAAAGCTGCGGAGGAGCCGCGTTTCCGTCAAATGATAGGGTACCAGCGGATTTTCATCGGCTTCATAAGGCTCTTTCTCCCATTTTTCATATCCTTTCATAACCAGTTTCCGGCCCCGGAGCAAGTCCAGGGCATCCTGAATGGATTCATGCCAGGGTTCCATGCCGAAGGAGCCTGCACACGGCCCGTACACCGAGGCCGTATCGCAGAGCGTAGTAAGCAGAAAGGTCAGATTCGTATTATCGGAATAGCCCATATACCATTTGGGCTGTGCTTTCCGGATCGCATCAAAGTCTACGAAATCCAAGGTTTCGCACATCAACTCCCCTCCTCCGCAGGAGATGAGGATGTCATTTTTGTCAGTAAGAAGGTATTCCGTCAATTCTCTTCCGCACTTTTCAGGAGTATTGCTGATTCCGATCCCCTCCCGGGCATAGCAGTTCGGTCCCAAATCCAGCCGATATCCCATACCGGCCAACTTTTCCTGTGCATGCAGAAAAGCGGTTTTGTAAGGCTCGGTGGCACAGCCAAAGGACGGGGCTGCAAATCCGATAGTTCCCTGTTCCTGTAAAAAACTCGGATATCTCATATTCATTCCTCCATTTTCTTTAAGTATTTTCCGGTTACAGAACGTGGATTCTCCATAATGGCGAGCGGTGTCCCTGCTGCCACAAGTTCTCCTCCGCGGATGCCTCCCTCCGGCCCCAAGTCCACGATATAATCACAGCAGCGGATAAGCTGCAGGTTATGCTCCACTACGATGACCGTATTTCCCGCATCCACCATCCGGTTCAGAAGCTTCAGGAAATGTTCCACATCCAGAGCATGAAGTCCCGTAGTAGGCTCGTCCAGAAGATAAAGTCCCCGGCCACCCCGGCTGCCGGAAAGCTCTCCCGCCAGCTTCAGCCGCTGTCCTTCTCCTCCCGACAACGTTGTGAGGGTCTGCCCCAGCTCCAGATACCCAAGCCCCACCTCCTGCAAAAGCGCCAGTATAGCCAAAAGCTTCGGATATTCCCCAAGCAATTCGGCCGCCTCTTCCACACTGGTATGAAGCATATCATGGATAGAACGTCCTTTATAGGTTACCGCCAGCACCGGATCTGCGAATTGTCTGCCGCCGCACACAGGACAGGTCACCTCCCTGTCCTCAAAAAAAAGCATATTGCTCACCACATACCCAAGCCCCTGGCAGTTTTCACACCGGCCGCCTTTGGAATTAAAGGAAAAATCACCGGCACCCAGACCGGCCTTTTTGGCCTCCGGCAAAGAAGCATACACCTTACGGATCCCCTCATAAACCCCGGAATAGGTTGCCACATTGGAACGTTTCATGCGGGTGAGGGCATGCTGTTCCACCGTAACAACACGGTCGAAATACTGCATTCCCTCCACGCCTTCCCCTTTTGCCAGGACATCAAAAATAAGCGTGGACTTTCCCGATCCGGAAACCCCTGTTACCCCGATAAGGCAGGATGTCGGGAAATCCACCCGTATCCCTTTGAGATTATGGATACTGGCATTCCGTATGGATAGTTTCTGCGGCCCGCCCGTTCGGAAACGGCAGGGATAGATCTTGGGCTGTTTCAGATACTTCCCGGTGATCGAGTTTTCCTGCAACAGCAATTCGTCCCAATTCCCCTGCCCTACCACACAGCCTCCGTTCCTGCCGCTTCCCGGGCCGATGTCAATGATCTGATCTGCTTCCTTCATCACATCGGTGTCATGCTCTATTACAAGAACCGTATTTCCCAGGCTCTTCAGTTTTTTCAGGATATCCATTACTCCGGCCGTATCCTTCGGATGCAGGCCCACGGTCGGCTCGTCCAGAATATATATGATTCCGCTGATCCGGGAGTCCAGGGCCGCCGCAAGCTTCAGACGCCGGGTCTCTCCTCCGGACAAGGTACCCGTCTGTCTGTCCAGGGAAAGGTATCCCAGGCCGGCACGGATGAGCCGGCTTATTTTTGTCTGCAGATCCTGGACATAAACACGGGTCAGGGCGGCCTCGTTCTCTTTCATCTGTCCTGCCAGCCGGGTTAACCAGTCATATAGCTCTTCCAGAGAAAGCACTGCCAGTTCCGGCAGTCTGGTATCCATTACCGTTACCTGGCGGCTTACTTTTCCAAGCCGTTCCCCATGGCATTCGGGGCACTCTCTTTCTTCGAGATAACGTTCCTTTTTATCCAGATTTCCCTGTTTTTCCGACAGTCTGCGCCACAGAATAGGAAAGCATCCCTCCACCCGGCCTCCCGCAACGGTTTTAGGCGGAATGATGTCCGGAAAAGCCTCTTTTACCCGGCTGTCCTCCACACCATAGCAGAGGATCGCTTTCTGCAGAGGCGTAAAATCCTTCACGGCGGTACCCGGCTGAAAGGGGATGCCATAGTGGGAAAAAGCGGCATAGAGTGCCTGGGTCTGGTATTCTCCGTATCTGCTCTCCCAATAATCCACCGCCCCCTCTTCCAGGGAAAGCTCCTCATGCAGTACATTCCCTTCCCGGACAGCCATCACTTTCCCCATACCCTGGCAGACAGGACAGGCCCCTTCCCTGGTATTAAAGGAAAACCAGGTCCGTGTCAGCTTATCCATACGTCTGCCGCAGCTGCTGCAGTACATATAAACCCGGAAATCCTCCCCCAGCTTCTCCGTCTCCTCTTTGCATTCTCCGGAAAAAATGGCGCTGCCGCAGAAAGGGCAGGTACGCTTTCCTAATTTCTCAAAAATCATGCGCAGATCCGTATAAATGTCAGTAACCGTACCCACCGAAGAGCGCGGATTGCGGCCAAAGCCGTTCTGGGAAATCTGAATGGCCGGGGATGCGCCCTGTACAGATTCCACCTCCGGCTTACTGATGCCCTGAAAAGCCATGGCCTCCAGATACTGTCTCTGACATTCGTTATACAGCACATCCATAGCCAGTGTGGTCTTTCCGGAACCGGACACTCCTGTGAGCACTACCAGCCTGCCTCTGGGGATTTCCAGGGAGATGTTTTTTAAATTACCTTCCCGCGCTCCCGTTATTGTTATATTCCGCATGTTTACTCCTTATTGTCCTTTCACAGCTGAATCTGCAAAGAACAGGCGTCCCTTTGGATGATGGGAAAAGCCCCGGAAATAAATATTTCCGGGGCTTTTCACCCTCTGTTCCGGTATCAGCAGATTCTTGTTCCTTCCGGCACGATATCATCCACAAAGATCACCTGACAGCCGCAGGCATTGTTCGTAGCCGCCAACAGCATTCCTTCGCTGGTAACTCCGGCAAATCTGGCAGGTTTCAGATTGGCAATCACAATAATCTTCTTTCCTACCATTTCTTCCGGTGTGTAATAGCTCTTTATACTGGACACAATCACACGCTCCTTCAGCCCGTCAGACAGGGTGAGTTTATAACAGCTGTGGGATTTCCTGATTTCCGCACATTTCAGGATTTTGCATACACGCATATCCATCCTGCCGAAGTCATCAATGGTAATTTCCTCACGGATAGGTTCGACGGGATCCGGATCGCCGAGCGGTACCTGCTTCCCGGCCTTTTCCGTTTCTTCCGTGGAAGGAGCGGATTCCATTGCCTGTAGCTGCTGCTCTTCTTCGGTCTTAGGGGTTGAGAAATCAAGCAGATTCACATATTTATCCGGCTCAATTGCATAAAGGAACAGGTATAGACGGGGTCCTTTTTCCTTGTCAATCAGGAGACGGTATACATTTTTGAAAAACCGGCCCTGAATTTTCTTCAGTTCCTTTGCGTCCTCCAGTTCTCCCATTACCTGCTTAGGGATAGCATACAATTCCTGGTTCAGTTCATCCAGGCTGTAGCCTCCCTTTTTAATATAAGCATGAAGAAGGGCAATTTCCTTCTTTTCCTCTTCGGAAAGGGCTTCATACACCTCCCAGTTCCTGTACGGTCTCAGACGGTTCACATTTTCCGGTGAACACTGCTCCAGCCAGTATTTCGCACGTTCCAGCCTGTCTTTGAACTGGTCAAAGGTAAAGGGCTGACCGATCTTTTCAAATACGGTTTCCAGCATGGGGACATTGAAATCCACCACGGACCCAAGCTGTACGAGAAGGCTCATGGGCACGGTTTCAATCTTCTTATAGCCGGGCTGTCCTTCTTCCTCTTCCCGCAGGCAGTTCGCCATAACGTTAGTGAGGAATTCGTCCGCTTTCCCATCCACAAAATCATTATACTGCTTGTCAAATTCAAAATACTGCCGCAGAATCCCGTCATCAAAGCAGAAATCAAAAGCCTTGGTGGGTTCCGACCTGGCATACAGCCAGAGGATCATTTCCGGCTGGTACAGCTTCAGCAGGGTATCCGGTGTCAGGTTCAGCCCTGAAGAGCCGGACATCTTACCGGTTGCACCCTTGATGCCGATAAATTCATAGCCCTGGAATATAGGGGCTTCATAGCCGAAAATCTTCTGGGAAATCACGCGGCTGGTATCGTAGCTGCCGCCCGGACTCGCATGATCCTTTCCGCCCGGCTCAAAATCCACGCCTTCGTACATCCAGCGCATAGGCCAGTCAATCTTCCAAGCCAGCTTGCAGTTAAAATCTTTGGTAAAATCAAAGGTTCCTTTGTGACCGCAGGCGCACTCATATTCCGCAACGGTGCAGTCCCCGGAAAGGGATAGAATCCTGGTGGTATCTTTTTTGCAGTGAGGGCAGTAAATGCTTACCGGATAATAAGCCTCCCGCTCTCCTTCCTGGGCCGCCTGGGTACGGAATCCGTCAAGGATATCAAAGATCTCTCCCCGCTTCTTCAGAGCCTGAATTACATATTCCGCATATTTTCCGGAACGGTTCATCTGTGCCTGGTAACGGTAATCCATATGGATGCCGAAACGCTCCATGGCTTCTTCGAATTCATCCTCAAAATGCTTGGCATAATTGGGACAGCCGTCATCAAAAGGATTGGGCACGTCCACATAGGGATAGCCGATAAATTCCTCCCAGGGCCTTTCCCCTTCGGGGCGGGGAAGTTTGGCAACATTCACCGGTATTTTACGGAGTCTGTCAAATTCATCCCAGGAAAAAAGAAGCTTTGCTTTCTTTCCCTGGCGTCTCAACGCTTTTACCACAAAATAGCTGGTAGCGATATCTCTGAAATTTCCAATATGGATGGAACCGGAAGGGCTGATACCTGCCGCACATACATATTCCTCTTTATCAGGACGGCGCCTGATAATTTCCTGCGCAATTCTGTCAGACCAATGCATAATTTTCTTGTACCTCTCAGATTTTTCTTTTTTTAATGCTGATATACTGAGTTTTAATGTATCATTTTCTTAAGAAGTTGTCAATTCATAGCCGATCCTTTGTCAGCCAGACAATGGGTTCGCATCCGGTTACCAGCCTGCCCTCCTGTACGAAGCCTTCTTCTCTGCCTTCCAGCTCCCGGATCAGCAGGGCACGCAGGGCATCCACCCGTTCCCGGCAGGCCTCCTCGTGAATCAGGTTATGAAGTTCGTTTTCATCCTCATCGATCCGGAAATACTGTTCTTCACCCGTCTGGGAATACCAGATATACTTTTCCTCCCGGGTGATGATCCACTGGCTGGAGGCCATACCCAGGGCATGCTCTCCGTGAAGATATTCCCGGGGCACGGTGCCGTCCTCTTCCTGCGCGGTGTTCCACAGGCTGATACCTTCCACGCTGTCCGGGATCGGGACGCCTGCTGCCTCCAGCACCGTAGGCATCACATCCCGCAGCTCCACCAGCTCCCTGCTGACGCTTCCCGCTTTGCCGGGAGTAAAACCGCCGCCGGAAAGGAGGAACGGTACCCGGCTGCTGCCCTGGTAAGCGCGGCTTTTCCGGAACAGATGATGATCGCCTAAAAGCTCCCCGTGGTCGGAAACAAACAGAATGATCGTATCCTCATACAGCTTATTTTCAATCAGGGCCTGCAGGAGCCGTCCTATCTGATGATCCAGATGGGTTACGCAGGCATAATAGCCAATCTGCATTTCGCGGATCAGTTCCGGATCCAGCGGACCGGTATCCGAATCGAAGATCCTTCCCCGTTCACGAAGCGCTTCTTCCCCGCACCAGTCTCCTACAGCCGGGGGCGTAAGTTCCTTTCCCCTGTACATATCAAAATAGCACTGGGGTGCATCGAACGGGGGATGCGGACGGAGATAAGAGGCAAAAAGGAAAAAAGGCATATCCGGATCCCTTCTGCGCAGAAAATCGATGGAACGATCCGTGACCCAATTGGTCGGATGGTATTTTTCTTCGTAAATCCATGGTCTTGCCACCCAGGAATTGCACTCCAGTCCGGTGTCTGTCACATCACAGTCAATTCCCTTTTCCTGCTTCAGCCAATGAAAATAATCATCGGCCTGCTTCTGGTTTTCCCGGTAGGCTATCTCCGGATCCCGGTAATAATGAAGGTAACCGTCATGCAGCTCCACATGGCAGAACCCCAGATAGTTACGCAGCGGATCCACATGCATTTTCCCCACGCACTGGGTATAATAGCCCGCTTTTGTCAGTTCCCCTGCCATTGTTGAGGGATACCGCCACGCAATACCATCCGAGTAGCCCACCCGTCTGTGGGATTCCTGGGTCAGCCCCGTGTGCAGCGCCGCCCTGGCCGGCACACAGGAAGGGCATGCCGAGTAGGCATTGGTAAAGCGCATTCCTTTGGAAGCCAGGGTATCCAGATAAGGTGTCTTTACATCCGGATGGCCCGCGCAGCCCATACAATCCCCTCTCAGCTGATCCGTCATCAGCAGCACTATGTTTTTCCTTTTTTTCTCCTTACCCATTTCTTCTTTACTCCTTTCTCTAACTTTTACTTTATCTTATATTTCAGGAAATGCCAACCCCTTCCCGTTTTTTTATCCCATAGTGCCCATTATTTCCACTGGAGACCGGCGCTCCCGTTTCTATCTCTTCCGGGTCCGGCAAAAGCACGCAATCTTTTCCCCTGCATATATTAAATTGGAATGATACGTCGGAGGCCTATATTCAGTTTGTACTCTCTGCTCCAGCAACCGTCCGCCTGGAGTCCTCCGGCAGCAAAAAAGGAGGAAACATATGACGGAAACATTCTCGCTGTCACGGCTGTCTCCCGGCCTTTCAGCCGTAATCACCCAATTGACGGCACAGGGGGAAATGCGGAGGAGGCTTCAGGATATGGGCTTCATCCCCGGAACCACCGTAACCTGCCTCCAGCGAAGCCCATTGGGCGATCCCACCGCATATCGGATACGGGAAGCGGTTATCGCCCTGCGTGAGGAGGATGCCGGCCATATCCTTTTGAAAAAGGGGGGTTCCCATGACCGATAAGTCTTCTGCAACCATCGCCCTGGCCGGGAATCCCAATGTGGGAAAAAGCACGATTTTCAATGCCCTTACCGGCCTGAAGCAGCATACAGGCAACTGGCCCGGCAAGACCGTCCTTAATGCCAGGGGAACCTGTACCTTCCACGAGCATTGTTATACACTTGTGGATATACCCGGCTGCTATTCCCTCATGGCCCATTCGGCAGAAGAGGAAATCGCAAGGGATTTCATCTGCTTCCGTGAACCGGACGCGGTTATCGTAGTCTGCGATGCCACCTGTCTGGAACGCAACTTGAACCTGGTCCTGCAGATCATAGAAGCCGGCCGGCCGGTACTGGTATGCGTCAATTTGCTGGATGAAGCAAAAAAGAAAAAAATAAGGCTGGATCTTCCCCTGCTGGCATCCCGGCTTCATGTCCCGGTGACAGGTGCCGCCGCACGCAGCAATAAAGGCCTTGAGGATCTGCTGGAAAATCTGGAGGAAACACTTTTCCCCCCTGTCTTGCCCGGACTTGCGGCAGCTTCCGGGAATCCGGACAGCAGGAATTATCCTCTGGTCGTGTATCCGGAATATGTGGAAGAAGCCCTCTCCCTTCTTGTACCCCGTATAAAAAAGCTTTATGCCGCACGGGGAGGAGAAACAGCCTCTCTGCCTTCCCCACGCTGGCTTGCCGCACGTCTGCTGGATGCTAATGAAAACCTGCTGATGTCTCTCAAGGCCGGACTGGATCTGGATCCTGCTGCCGAGCCTGAAATATCCGTTACACTGGAGGAAATCCATGCGTTTCTTCGGAACCGGGGAATCAGCCGGGAACAGCTTCACGACGATCTGGCTGCGGCTTTTGTCCGGACAGCCGAGCGGTTATGCCGCGGTGTTGTGTTCTATCCGGAAGAAGGCTGTGACAAAACCGACCGGAGGCTGGATCATATATTTACAAGCAGAGTCACCGGTTTCCCTATTATGCTGCTGCTCCTTCTGGGGATCTTCTGGATTACCATAACAGGCGCCAACTACCCGTCCGCCCTGCTGGCAACGTTTCTTTTCAGACTGGAGGATCAGCTGGCCGCGTTATTTACTGCGGCAGGCATTCCCGGCGCCCTGACCGGGCTGCTGGTACACGGCGTATACCGGGTTATCGCATGGGTGGTTTCCGTCATGCTGCCTCCCATGGCTATTTTTTTCCCGTTGTTTACCTTACTGGAGGACTTCGGTTATCTGCCCCGGGTTGCTTTCAACCTGGATCGGTGTTTTAAAAATTGTTCCGCCTGCGGCAAACAGGCTCTTACGATGTGCATGGGGTTTGGCTGCAATGCGGCGGGGGTTACCGGATGCCGGATTATAGACTCCCCCAGGGAACGGCTTATCGCTATCCTTACCAACAATTTTGTTCCCTGCAATGGCCGTTTTCCCACCATAATATCCATTATCACCCTGTTCCTGATCGGAGGGGCAGGAGGCTTTTACGGGTCTTTCCTGGGCGCCTGCATTCTGGTAGGTATAATCGTCCTGGGCGTTTTTATGACACTTCTGGTTTCCAGGCTGCTGTCGGCCACCCTGTTAAAGGGAGTCCCCTCCTCCTTCACGCTGGAGATGCCTCCCTACCGGAAACCACAGATACTAAAGGTAATTGTAAGAAGTATTGTGGATCGTACCATAAAGGTCCTTGGACGCGCCATGGTTTCAGCAGCCCCCGCCGGTCTGATCATCTGGCTTCTGGCCAATATTCGTTTGCAAAACCAGACCACGCTTCTTAACTCCCTTACCGGCTTACTGGATCCCTTTGCCAGGGCCATCGGGATGGACGGCTGTATCCTTACCGGCTTTCTTCTGGGACTTCCGGCCAATGAAATCGTTGTCCCTATCATCATCATGACCTATATGGCCGGAGGCAGTCTGATTGAAATAGAAGGCGCGCAGCTGCTGCTGCTTTTTACGGCAAACGGCTGGACCTGGATAACCGCCGTGAGCACGATTTTGTTCTCTCTGATGCATTGGCCATGTGCCACCACTTGTCTCACAATCAAAAAGGAAACGGGAAGTCTGAAATGGACCCTTCTTTCTTTTCTGCTTCCCACTGTTTGCGGAATCCTAATCTGCTTTTTATTTACCACCGCTGCCCGCCTGCTTTTTTCGTAGGGGCCGGTGACGCTAATGAAAATCCCGGATCACAAAGGACGGGGCTGCTTTTCCGGGCAGTCCCGCCCTTTTGCTTCCATCCGCGTATTCTTTTCCGCCATCTATGACAAATCCAATCCTTACATTCCAAAATATTTCTAAATTCTTTCGGTATTTTTTTATGATTTCTTATGAAAGTGTACATAGTTTTGTCACATTTTTAGGATATGATAATAACAAATTGAAGGGAACACAGAATCGTGTTAGTCAGGCATTGTGATGCGGTTCTGTTGCTCAATTATAATATAGACAAAAAAGTGAAGGTCCCGTACTTGCGGGGCCTTCCGCTATTGTATCCGGCTTTTCCGCCGGGAAACCGCGGTTATACTGCACTTGTGCATAGCTTTCCGCCTTATATCGTAGTATAATAGAACTATAAAGAAACTTTAAAGGGAACACCGGTATCCAGCTTAGGAAGCCGTCTGCCAAACCGGCATACCGCTTCCGTGCTGCCGCCGGGACAATTACGAAAAGGGGGAGCATATATGGATCAGAAACAATTCTGTCGGATGCAACAGGGGAACGGATTTATTGCCGCACTGGATCAGAGCGGCGGAAGCACGCCGAAGGCTCTCCGGCTCTATGGGATTCCGGATGGGTCTTATCACGGCGATGAAGAAATGTATTCTCTTATCCATGAGATGAGAACACGTATTATAACCAGCCCGGCCTTTACCTGCGAACATATCCTGGGAGCTATTCTTTTCGAAAATACCATGGAGCGGCAGATTGAAGGGAAAGATACCGCGGATTATCTGTGGGAGGAAAAAGGGATCCTTCCAATCCTGAAGGTAGATAAGGGCCTGGCGGAACAGGAAAACGGGGTCCGCGTCATGAAGCCTATCCTCAATCTGGAGGATCTGCTGAAACGGGCGGAAGAAAAGCATATTTTCGGTACAAAAATGCGTTCGGTTATCAAAGCGGCGGATCCGTACGGGATAAAAAAAGTCGTGGATCAGCAGTTTGAAATCGGCTGCCGCATCGCCCGTGCCGGCCTGGTCCCGATTCTGGAGCCGGAAGTGGATATTTTTATCCCGGACAAGGAAAACAGCGAAAAGCTGCTGAAAAAGGAGCTTCTTGCCCATCTTGACGGTCTGGATCCGGATAGTAAGCTGATGTTCAAGCTTACCATCCCTTCCGTTGATGATTTTTATCAGGAGCTCATGGAGGATCCTCATGTGGTCCGTGTGGTGGCGCTGTCCGGCGGTTACAGCCAGATAGAAGCCAATCAGCGGCTTGCAAGGAACCATGGCCTGATAGCCAGTTTCTCCCGCGCCCTCACCGCCGGGCTGCAGAAGCAGCAGACGGATGAGGAATTCAATGCCGTACTGAAACGTTCCATCGATGAAATATATAAAGCATCCATGACCTGACCGTCAGATACGCGCCCGCCGGGCGCATGTATGTCCATTGGCGTATGCGTGCCAGCCGGCACACAGAAAATAAGCAGCCGCGGGGAGCCTTCCCTGGCGGCTGCTTTCAGATTATTCCGGTTTTACTTCAAATACAAAACGGAAGGTGCTGTCTCCTTTGATCCGGAACTCCTCATGGGCCCTGGCGTTCAGGCTCCAGCTGTCGTCCCCGCCCACTCCGGTCTGGCGGTAATTGATCCTCACCACGGTTTTATCCGCAGGCTTCAGATCCTTCTGGTGGGCGGCAAGCTCCATTTCCTCCGGCGTATAGGGGAGCACGTTGGCTTCCACCTCCGGGAATCCCGTAAAGGTAAGGCTTCTCCCGTCTCTTCCTGCAAGGGTAAGCCTTCTGACTCCCGTCATATTCCCGCATTCCTGGGGCATCAGATAAGGGACCACGCGTTCCGCCACCTTTGCCTCCCAGGTTCCCACAAAAGCGGAGGTATTCCTGTCGATGTAATTTTCATGCGCCCCCCTTCCATGCCACTGGAAACGGTCAAAGCATTCCGGAAGGGTAAACAAAAGCCCTGCTTCCGGCATATCCGGCAGATTTTCCCCGCCGCTGTATGTATTATCGAACAAAATGCTTCCATCTGCGCGTATTGTTATTTTGGTATCCATGACGGCCTGAGAGGTAACGGGCAGGATGAACTTCATATCCACCTCCACCGCCTCTGCGCTTGTTTCTCCCCGGTTCGTCCATTTTGCCGCATTGGCACCGGCATATCTCCAGATCATGGAACGGAAGGACTGCTTGCTTCCCCGGTCATTATCCGTACTTGCCCTCCAGAAATTGCATTCCACAGGTGCTTTCAGATATTCCCTGCCGCCCTTGCGGATACTGTAAAAATCACCGGAGCGTTTGGAAAAACGGTATTCGAAATCGGATCCGGTAATGATAAGTGTCCCGAAATTTTCTGTAACCTGCAGGCGGCCTCCTGTCTTTGCTGCTTCCTGCAGCTTTTCACGGCTTCCTGTTATAAACTGTCCCTTGGCTGCCGCATATCCGGCTTTTGCCCAGCCGGTATCCTCTTTCAGCCGCGCTTCCAGATTCAGGAAGGCTTCCATGAAGCTTCCTTCCGGCAGGCTTCCCAAAGGCAGCTTCACCCGCACGGTCTCACCCGGTTCACAGGCGGCTTCCAGTTCCCCTTCCGCAGTCCTTTGTTCATCCAGGTACAGGCTCCATGCCAGACGGTAGGCACTTACATCCGTGAACAGGTTTTTATTGCGGACAGTCACTTCCCCGCTTTCCCAGTCAATCTCTTCAAAACTGATATTCTGGTAGCAGATCCGGGTTTCCATAAGCTTGGGTGTTTCTGTCCTGTCGGCGAACAGGAGGCCGTTTCCGCAGAAAATACCGTCCGTATAGCCTTCCCCGAAATCACCGCCGTAGCCCAGGTACTCCCTGCCGTCCTCATCCTTTTTCCAGATGGCCTGATCGACGAAATCCCAGATAAATCCGCCCTGCAGCTTCGGATAGTTATCAAAAGCTTCGGCGTATTTATAAAGGCTTCCGCAGGAATTTCCCATGGCATGGGCGAACTCGCAAAGGATTCCTGGTTTCCCGGAATCCTTTTGGCCTGCAGATTCCTCTCCGGCGTATTTCACCCATTCCGAAACGGGGGTATACATGGTCGAAACCATATCCGTAACATCCTCATACCCCGGGCAATGATGCTGTCCTTCATAATGAACCAGCCTGGTTTTATCATGCGCCCGAAGGAAATCCGCCATCTCCCTGAAATTCGTTCCGCAATAGGATTCATTGCCCAGGGACCAGATCAATATGGAGGGATGGTTCCTGTCCCGGTAATACATATCCGCCACACGATCCAGCACCGCCCCTGTCCAGAGGGGATTGCTTCCGGGAAGCACATCCGGCTGCCTGTCTTCCGGCACACCGTACGTCCATGTGCCATGCGTTTCCAGGTTGGTTTCATCGATGACATAGAGTCCGTATTCATCACACAGCTCATACCAATAAGGGTGATTGGGATAATGGGAGGTACGGACAGCATTGATATTATTCCGTTTCATGGCAATCACATCCGAAAGCATTGCCTCTTTGGTGATCGCCCTTCCGAATTTTGCTCCGAATTCATGACGGTTTGTCCCCTTGAAAACAATCCGTTTATTATTGAGCATCATCAGACCGTCCTTTAATTCAAAGGTACGGAACCCGCACCGGGATGCCAGAATCGTTTCCTGTCCCCCTCTCAGCAGGCGGAGCACCACCGTGTACAGGGAGGGTGATTCCGCGCTCCACTGCCAGGGCGTATCCACCTCCAGATGAAATACGGCTCTGCCTTCCTCCGCCTTTTCTGCTTCCAGCTTCCCTATCTGCCTTCCTTTGGGGCTGTACAGCTCCAGCATCAGCCCGCAGTCCCGGGTGTCCCCTTCTATCTGAGCTTCCACGGTAAGGATTCCGTCCTGGTAATTCTCGTCCAGCAGCGCATCCACTCTCCAGTCGCTCACGTAGACCTCCGGCAGGGAGTACAGATACACATCCCGGAAAATGCCGGAAAGCCTCCAGAAATCCTGATCCTCCAGCCAGCTGCCGTCGCACCAGCGCAGCACCTTTACCACCAGCTGGTTCTCACCGTCCTTTACATAGTCGGTTATATCATATTCCGCAGGAGTGAAGGAGCCTTCGCTGTAGCCTGCAAAGCTTCCGTTTACATAGACCTCCCCGCAGGATTCTATCCCTTCAAAACGCAGGAATATCCGTCCCTTTTCCGTCTTGTCCGCGGAAAAGGTGCGGGAATAAATTCCCACAGGGTTATATACTCTGGGGATTTCCGGCGGCATAATGTCTTCCGTCATCTCCCAGGGATATTTCACGTTCACATACTGGGGATAATCATAGCCCTGCAGCTGCCAGTTTGCCGGCACCTGGATATGTCCCCAGTTATGCGTATCCACAAAACCTTCCAGTCCCTGGGGAAAGGCCGCGTCACATTGATCCGGGTTTTCAAAGTAGCAGAACTTCCAGGTTCCGTTCAGATCCGTAATATGTCTCGCTTCTTTATTCCAGGAAAGGGCATCCTCCGTCGTGGGGAAAGGAATGATATCGCTGTGGGGCTTTTCCTTATTAATCCGGAAAACTTCCGGGTTCTTTTCCCAGGGCATATAGCCATTTGGTTGTAAGAGCTTGCTGTTCATGGTAAATGTACCTCCCTTTACTTTACGTACCGTTGTCCCGTTTGGAAAACAATCATTTTTTATCATATGATTTTTTGGTACTTTTGAAAATGTAAAATCTTGCAGACTATTTGTATTTTTCTGACCTGCTTTTATGTAACAGTCCGGACGGCCTTTGCTCCTTGCAGCATCCCCTCCCGGAAACCTCTGTTTTCCGGTACAGACACGCTTCATAGGGCTGCATCTGTTTTCCCGGCTTCTTATAGTTCGACAGCACTCCCCCAAAGCCCTCCGGCCTGGGCGGGCGTTTGAGCGGCGCTTCACTGAGATTGCACTCTATATAGAAAACCTCGCCGTCAAGCTCACGGAACCAGGTAAACAGATTTTTGGCGGAACGGTTCGTTATCCGTATATCCCCATAGACGAGGGCCGGGTACTTTTTGCGCAGGGCTATGAGCTTTTTGTAAAAATAGTAAATAGAATCCCTGTCGTATTTCTGCTCTTCGGCCTCCTGCCAATCCATCATCGCCCTTGCATGATCTCTGGTTCCCGCCAGTATCTTGTCAAATGCGGCTTCTTCGCTCATTTCCCGGCAGAATTCTTCATACAGGTTCCGGCTTTCCACATCCCGGATCTGGGATATCTCCGTAAAAGATACATTGACGGCTCCCAGCTCCTGTCCCTGGTATAAAAACGGGGTGCCTTTCAGCGTGAACTGTATCATGCCAAGCAGCTTGCCGATGGCAAAACGGAAACGGGGATCTTCATTCACTTTAGAAATCATCCGGGGATTATCATGGTTCTCATAAAAAAGGGACATCCAGCAACGGTTCCCGTAACCCTCCATCCACTCCGTGTAATACTGCTTCAGATAGTTCAGATCATAACGGTATGCATCGAACCGGGTATGCCCCGGCGTCTCCAGATGATCAAAGGAAAACAGCATATCCAGTTCATGCCTGTCCTCCCCTGTGAGAAGCTTGCCCATCTGCATGCCGATTCCGGGCATTTCGCCCACGGAAAAGGCTTCATAAGGGTCAAACGCCCGGCAGCGCAGCTCACGCAGATAGTCATGGAGATGCGGCCCGTAAAAATAGTGTTCGATCCCCACGTATCCCAGCAGCTTTCCCACCGATTTATTCCCGTAGGGAAGGCCTTCTTCCTTGGAAATATAATTAATAACATCCAGACGGAAGCCGTCCACCCCTTTTTCCAGCCACCATTTCACCATGGCGATAATACTCTTACGCAGCCGGGGATTGTCCCAGTTGAGATCCATCTGTTTTGGCGAAAAAAGATGAAGCGCCCATTCATCCGTTTCCGGGATATAGCGCCATGCATCCCCGTACCTGCCCTGCCCGAAAAAGGAGGTCCAGTTATTCGGCTCCCGTCCGTCCTCGTTTTCCCGGAACAGATAATAATCATGATAAGGGCCGTATGGATCCCGCACCGCCTCCCGGAACCACTCATGCTCATCGGAGGTATGGTTTACCACCAGATCCATAATCAGGCGCATGCCGCGGCTGTGCAGCCCGGAAAGGAGGGCGTCAAATTCCTCCATGGTGCCGAATTCATGCAGGATCGTATAGTAGTCCCGGATATCATAGCCGTTGTCGTCATTGGGGGAATCGTAAATAGGGGAAAGCCATACCGCATCCACCCCAAGCCCGGAAAGATAATCCAGCTTTCCCAGGATCCCCTTCAAATCACCGGTACCGTCTTTATCTCCGTCACAGAAGCTCCGGGGATAAATCTGGTAGAAAACGGCTTCCTTCCACCATTTCCGCACAATCTGCGTATCTGTTTCCTCCGGGTAATCCATTTCTTCATTCAGCAGATGCAGAAACGTCTCCCAGAAGCTTTCGTCCAGTATTTTTTTCGTCAGGGCAGCCACTGTCTGCAATGACAAGGATCCGGTTATCCGGTTGTCAACCATCCAATCCTGCATGCCTGTCTGCAGCATGATTTTTTTCAGGATATCATGGCCCGCCGGATGGGCATATACCTCACGCAGGCTGCTTTTCATAGTCATTTTCCCGTTCATGCCTTACTCTCCTTCCTCTGTGCGGATATCTCCCCGTTCCTTCAGTTCCTTCAGGATCCGGGCATACAGGCTGCTGTCTATTTTATATTTTTTCAGGTATAGCAGGAAACCTGCAAGGATACACAGCAAAGGGAAGATCATCATGGCAGTTTTCATCATAAGCAGCCCCCGGGGCGTCACCTGGGAGGCATCCTGCGCATCCTTGATTCCCGAAAGTATGACGGTTGCGCTCACGACACCGCTGGCAACGGCTCCTCCCATTTTATTGATGAACGGCTGGAGGGAAAAGGTAATGCTGTCGTTGCGCCTTCCGGATTTCCAAAAGCCGTATTCCACCGTATCCGCCAGAAACATCAGCATCATCAGCTGGATAAATGCCTGCCCGATAAAAAGAAGCACTCCCGCAATGCCGATAAACAGCATGGTGGTAAGCGGGGCAAAGAAAAAAATCACATAACCCGCAACCACCAGTCCGGTGGAAAAGGCGTACAGGGTCCTGCGCTCAAAATAACGGCTGACCCGGGGGAACACCGCCAGGGCCGCAATCTGGGAAACGCCCAGAATCAGCGCAAAAATAGAATACATCCCTTCATCCCCATAGGCATACTTGAAAAAATAAAGGCCGAAGCTCGTGGTGGTGGTATAGCCTATCATGAATAAGGCCATGGACACCGCCGTATACAATAGCTGGTCATTACCGAAGATCACCTTCAGAAGCTCCTTCAGGCTGGTATGGCTGTTCTGTGCCACAAGCTCCCGCGGTTCCCTGACACCGGCAAGCGTAATGCACTGGCCCGCCCACATGATCCCCACCACCAGCAGGGAAAAAGCGAAATACCCCTTCTGCATGCTGCCGAGGACATTGCCCAGCGCCGTAGTAATGGGTACAATACCCGCCACCACAAAGAACAGGCCCACATTGGCACAAATTCTCGCCACCGCACCAATCTGCTCTCTTTCTTTTTGCTCCAGGCTCAGAGAGGGCAGCATGGACCAATAGGAAATGTCGTTAGCGGTATAGGCAAGCCCCCAGGCTATATAAATCAGGGCAAACACCGCCACATACCCCGCCCCCCGAAGCCCGAAATCGGTGAAAAGCAGCACGGTCAGCATCCCGGAAAGCAGCGCTCCCAGGGCTATCCATGGCTTGAACTTTCCGAACCGGGTGCTGGTATTATCCACCACCACCCCCATGATCGGGTCATTGAGCGCATCAAAAATACGGGCACAAAGAACAATGACCGTTATCCACCACAAAGCGGATGTGGGCAGTTCTATAATGTCCGTAAGATAATAAATCAGGTACATGCTCACCATGGAATAGACCATATCCCTGCCTATCGTGCCTAACCCGAACGTATACTTGTTGCGTTTCCGATTCTGTTTCACTTAACTCCCCCTTTGCTGTCCCCGCGGACCGTCTGTCCTTCCTGCTGCCTTTGGCATCTATATTCATTATGCCCCAGAACGGACATGGTTGCAACTGATAATTGTGCAAAACAGCCAAGATCTCCCTGCTATCAGCATCCTCTCTCCATCCACAGGAAAAGGCCGCAGGAAGAACCGGCCATGCCAATCCCCTGCGGCCTTCCGGGCCGTTGATTCCTGCGTTATTCTATTTTAATGAAAGGGTTACTTTCCTGTCCCCAGCGCCCGGAGAAGATCCGCATCCGTCTGCAGGGCCTTACCGGTATCCGCGGTATTTTCCGCAGCCATAACCGATGCCTGGATAACAGAGATCACTTTTTGTATGCTGTCGTTGATCTCCGTAACCATAATCGTCTGTTCCTCTGTCATTTCCGAAATCTGTCCGGTCTTGGAGGACACCTCCTCCACACTCCTGCGTATGCTCTCCAAAGCGGAAGCCGTTTCCCCGGCAATATTATTGCCGTTTGTTATCGTATTGAGGCATGTGCCGATAAGCTCCGTGGTGCTCTGGGCCGCCTCACTGCTTTTCACGGCCAGATTACGGACTTCATCCGCAACCACGGCGAAGCCCTTGCCGGCAGTACCGGCCCTCGCGGCTTCCACCGCCGCATTCAACGCCAGGATATTCGTCTGTGATGCAATATCTTCAATGGTTTTGATGATTTTTTCTATCGAAACGGAGCTGTTATAAATATCCTCTATCGCTTTGAGCATATCGTTCATTTTCTGGCTTCCCAGCGCCACATTGGAACTCATTTCCTCGGACTCGGAACGCACCTTCAGGGAATAATCGGCCGTTTCCTTGATTTTGAGCAGAATATCCTTTATGGAAGATGAAAGCTCATTAATGAGATCCGTCTGTTCCGTCGCCCCGGAAGCCAGAGTATCCGCCTCTTCCGCCAGCCGTCCCGATTTTGCCATTATGCTGGAAGAAACCTCGTCCACCCGGGTAAGCGTATATCTTTGCTGCTCCATCGCTTTTTTCTCCGCTTCACGCTGCCGGTTTACGGTGGACAGCAGTTTTTCACTTTCCTTTTCTTTTTCCGTTGCTTTTTCCAGATATGCCACGCCATTGGATACACTGCGGTAAACAAGAACGGCACATACGATCATTCCCAAAAGGCATTCCAGCAAGGTAAAGGCATCCACGGGCAGGCTCCCGTTAATCAGCCACAGCAGGCCGGTCTGGACAGAAAAAAGAAGAATCGCCGCCGTGAACCCTATTTTCACCAGTTTTGGTTCAAAAAAGATTGCGGATATGGTTCCCGCGCAGATGAAAATGGGAATACTGGCAACCGCTTCTCCTCCCAGCAGGCAGACGATAAACACAATCACATTCAGGCCCACACAGAAAAAAACACAAAGGGGAACCTCCGGTATCCGGTTTCTCCCCAGGAAAACAGGCAGAATCAAAATCAGGGAAGTAAGCAGCAGGAGCCCGCCCACTAAAAAGGTCCCTTTCATACAATTGATTATAATAAATAAGGCGATTACAACACTCACAATTTTTGCACACAGGAGCAACATTTTTTCTCGGTTAACCATCTTTACTCTCTCCAATCTCTTCGATTCCTTTTTTTAATACAGCAGTACTGTAACAATATCTTCTTTCAGCGTATTTTGTTCTTCTCTCCGATAAAGCATCCACCACCTTCTCATCCGTACCGGGCAGTCCCCCTTCAGGAAGCAATTATTCTTCAATTACTTATTTAATCGGATAAGATTCAAAAAAGTTAACGCAGGAAACAAAGAACGGCAGCCCGGGGGGCCGCCGTCCGTATCCGCTTCTCCTGATCCTGTGTCAGAAAGCTGTTATTTTTTTCAAAATTTTCTTTTCAGCGAGGCAATCCATGTTTCGATTGCCTGTATCAATATATACTGCTGCTGCAAAACTGCTTTTCCGGTTTCCGGAATTTCCGGCATATCCTTTTTCCGGGCAATGTTTTCTTCGAGGTTTGCTTTCATCGTGATAACATTGTGTTCGATATTATCCAGACACCGCTTCTGCTTTTCAGGGGGCAGGCTGTCCAGGTTCACTATCACCGCATTAAAATCAAGAAATATATGGATGGGTTTTGCTGCTATATCCCCCATAAGCTTTTCAAATTCCGCCCCGCCCGCATCCGTTAACGAATAGACGGCTTTTTCCGCCATTTTCCCTTCTTTTACCATCGTGCTGCTGATATAGCCTTTTTCCTCCAGCTGGATTACCTTCTTATATATGGATGGAGTGCTGATTTTTACCCAGCGGGAAATGTTGCGGTACTCTACCGTTTTTTGGATATCGTAAGCACTTAACGGCTCTTTTTTCAGTATTCCCAATACAATCAAATCTATGGTGGCCATGATGTCCTCCTTTTCTTTTCCGCTCCTGCCGATATTCGGGGATTTCCGGCCGCTTACTATTTCTTTTGTTTCTTATTCTTCTTGACAAGTACTATAAATTATAGTACTATATGCCACGCAGATCAAGTGCTATAATTTATAGTATTATAACTTACACCACATGAAAGGAGATTTACACATGAACGGAACTGACAGGAAAATGGAACTGCTGGGAAGCGCACCGATACCCAAAGCGCTTCTCGCGCTTGGGCTTCCCACCATGATCGGCATGATGATCAATGCCTTATACAATCTGGTGGATGCTTATTTTGTAGGAGGGCTGGGCACCAGCCAGATGGGAGCAATCACCGTGGCTTATCCCCTGGGACAGGTTGTGGTCGGCCTGGGCCTTTTGTTCGGAAACGGCGCCGCCTCCTATCTCTCCCGTCTATTGGGACGCGGAGAAAAAAATACGGCGGACAAGGTCGCCAGCACCGCCTTATACAGCAGCATAACCGTAGGCGCGGCGGTCATCATCTGCTCCCTGCTTTTTCTTAGTCCGCTGCTGAAGCTGCTGGGAGCGACTGAAAGCATCATGCCTTATGCGGTGTCCTATACGGGCATATATATCGCCTCCTCCATCTTCAATGTTTTTAATGTCACCATGAACAACATCGTATCAAGTGAAGGCGCCGCCAAAACCACCATGTGTGTACTCATGACCGGAGCCATACTGAATGTAATTCTGGATCCCCTCTTTATCTACGGCCTGCAGCTGGGCGTAGCCGGCGCCGCCATAGCAACCGCCCTTTCACAGCTGGTTTCCACGCTGGTATACTTATGCTATATTTTCCGAAAAAAAAGCGTATTTCACTTTCGTATCAAGGACTGCTGTTTTTCCAGGGAAATCATGTCGGAAATATTGAAAATAGGAATTCCCACTCTGGTATTCCAGCTGCTGACAAGCCTGTCCATTACCCTCATCAACAGCACGGCAAAAGGGTATGGGGATTCCGTACTCGCCGCAATGGGTCCGGTGACGCGGATTATGTCTGTGGGAAGCCTTATGGTATTCGGCTTTATCAAAGGCTTCCAGCCTATTGCCGGCTACAGCTGCGGCTCCCGCAATTACAGCCGTCTGCGGGAAGCCATTAACACGTCCATCCTGTGGTCCACGCTGTTTTGCACCGTTTTCGGTCTGGCCGCCGCCTTTTTCTCCCCGGCAATCCTTGCCCGGTTCACAAAAGGGGATATGGATATGATACGGGTGGGACAGGCCGCCCTGCGGGCAAACGGCCTTTCCTTCCTCCCCTTTGGTTTCTACACGGTATATTCCTCCCTTTTCCTGGCTATGGGCAAAGCAAAGGAGGGCTGTATCCTCGGCGCCTGCAGGCAGGGAATCTGCTTTGTGCCCGTCATCCTGCTTCTTCCGTCCCTGTTCGGTATCAACGGCATTATTTATGCCCAGCCGATTGCAGATGTCCTCTCCGCTGCCGTCACGGTAATCATGGCCGTTCAGCTTCACAGAGAGCTGTCACGCACCGTACAGGCAGCGCCTGACGGAGAACCGGCGGCCTGAAAAAGATGCGAAAAATAAAATTTCATGCATAATAATATATTCTATGGTAAAATAGGTGCAGCATAAACTTATACAACGGAAGGAAAAACCATGAACCCGACCCGCATCCTGTTGATCCATACGGAAGAAACACGTACCCATTTCCGTTCCATCGGCATTGTTGAAAATGAACCCCTGGACACAGAAATCTTATATACAGTCCTCACACAGGACGGCCATACCGTCCGCATTTACGATCCCGACCGGGAGCAGACAGGCTATGAACAGGTATTGTCCGCCTTCGCTCCCCGGCTGGTCTATGCGGACGGCGTTGTCAAACAGGTTCCCTATATGCTGGATTATATGAAAAGGACCAAGGCTTATTCTCCCCGGATAACCACCGTACTGGGAGGGATTTTTGCAGAGCACAATTACGCATACCTCTATGCGGATACCGTGGATTATATCTGCCGTTCTTATGATCCCGCCGTGCTCTCCGCCGTCGCCTCCCTGCAGACAGAACCGGAAATCCAAACAGACCGGCTGGAAGCGCTGAACGGCCTCTGCTTCCGGAAGGGAGACGGCAGCTGGGCGGAAAATACCATTACCCCCTATGATATTAACTGTCTTCCCCGGCACATTGACCGTTCCCATTTTTACCGGTATCAATCCCGTTTCCGCCTGCTCAGGCACAATCCCCTTGCCTGTGTCCGTTTTGCGTATTCCTGCTCCCACAAATGTACTTTCTGCTACCGTACCATGATGAACTGCGGCCGCTATATACATAAGGATATACAGCGTTTTGCAGAGGAAATCCAGGCAGTCCGGAGCGATACCATTTATATTGTGGATGATAATTTTCTCGTGGATCCTGCGGTCATTTCCGAATTCATTGCCTGGATACGCCGCCTTGGAATCCGAAAAAATTATATTTGCTACGGCAGGTGTGATTTTATCCTCAATAATAAAGAACTTATCAGAGAGCTTACCCAAATCGGCTTCCGTTACTTTATCGTCGGCTTCGAAGCCGTCCGGGACAACTACCTGGAAAAATATGATAAAAAAATCGCTGTGGAAGACAGCCTTTCCTGTATCCGCTTTCTGAAAAGCATCCATGCGGGCCTCTATGCCATGATGATAATTGACACCGACTTCACGGCAGGGGATTTTACTTCCATGTACCGCTGGGTGAAAGAACAGGAACTGGAATACGTCATTCCCTCCATCATCACCCCGCTTCCGGGAACCCCGATGTATGACCGCTGCCAAAAAGACCTGCTCACCCGCGACTGGCGCAAATGGGACTACACCCATGTCCTCCTCCCCCCTGCCCACATGAGCGTCCCCGCCTTCTACCTGCGCTACCATATCCTTGTCCTCCGGCTGTTTTTCCTCGCACGCCGCTACGGCTCCTATGACTTTATAAACGCCCCGAAGCTGATCGCCCGCTTTCTTCTGGGCCGGTAAAGGGGGGATGCCGCAGGACACAAAGGGCCGTCTGAACGGTTACGTGCGGTAACAACTCCTGGTGAATCCGGAAAAGAAATCTCTTTCCCTTTTCCGCAATATCCTATATAATAGACTGCAAAGGGAAATTACAGAAGAATGTGCGTCACAGTTCAGGAGCGTCTGAACTGTCAGGAATGTGCGGGAGGGACCGGATGGTTCTTTCCGCCTTGGCTTGCGTGCAGACGCATGTACCAGTTTTCCCCGTAAGCTGGCTGCCGTCCTGGCAGCAGAATGGAGGAATTATGTCACAAAGAACAGATATCCACAAAGTACTGATCATCGGCTCCGGCCCCATCATCATCGGCCAGGCCTGCGAATTCGATTATTCCGGTACCCAGGCCTGCAAGGCGCTGCGTAAACTGGGCTATGAGATCGTTCTTGTCAATTCCAATCCGGCAACAATCATGACGGATCCGGAAACAGCAGATGTAACCTATATTGAGCCGCTTAACGTTGAACGGCTGGAGCAGATTATTTCCAAAGAGAGGCCCGATGCCCTGCTTCCCAATCTGGGCGGGCAGTCCGGGCTGAATCTGTGTTCGGAGCTGAACAAAGCCGGAATCCTGGAAAAATATGATGTGAAAGTCATCGGCGTCCAGGTGGATGCCATCGAACGGGGTGAGGATCGGATAGAATTCAAAAAAGCCATGAATGAGCTGGGGATTGAAATGGCCCGCAGTGAGGTTGCCTACAGTGTTGAAGAAGCGCTGGCTATCGCTGACCGTCTGGGCTATCCCGTAGTCCTCCGTCCGGCTTATACCATGGGCGGTGCAGGCGGCGGACTTGTTTACAATGTGGACGAGCTGAAAACAGTTTGTGCCAGAGGCCTGCAGGCCAGCCTTGTGGGACAGGTTCTTGTTGAGGAATCCATACTCGGCTGGGAAGAACTGGAATTGGAAATTGTCAGAGACTGTGAAAACAACATGATCACCGTCTGCTTTATTGAAAATATCGATCCTTTGGGCGTGCATACCGGCGATTCCTTCTGCTCCGCCCCCATGCTCACGATTTCCCGGGAATGCCAGAAACGTCTGCAGGAGCAGGCTTATAAGATTGTGGAAAGCGTCCAGGTTATCGGCGGCACCAACGTACAGTTTGCCCATGATCCGGAAACCGACCGTATCGTTGTTATTGAAATCAACCCCAGGACCTCCCGTTCTTCCGCATTGGCCTCCAAAGCCACCGGTTTTCCCATCGCACTGGTATCCGCCATGCTTGCCTGCGGCCTTACCCTGAAGGATATTCCCTGCGGGAAATACGGGACACTGGACAAATACGTGCCTGACGGCGATTATGTGGTTATCAAATTTGCCCGCTGGGCCTTTGAAAAGTTCAAGGGTGTGGAGGACAAGCTGGGCACCCAGATGCGTGCGGTAGGCGAAGTCATGAGCATCGGCAAAACTTATAAGGAAGCCTTCCAGAAGGCAATCCGCAGCCTGGAAACCGGGCGCTACGGCCTGGGCAACGCCGGGAACCTGGGAAGCAAGACGAAGGAACAGCTCCTCACCCTTCTGATCACCCCTTCCAGCGAACGGCATTTCATCATGTATGAAGCGCTCCGCAAAGGCGCTTCCATTGACGAAATCCATGAAATCACCAAGGTAAAGACCTACTTTATCCAGCAGATGAAGGAGCTGGTGGAGGAGGAGGAAGCCCTGGCCGCCGGCAAAGGAAGCCTTCCTTCCGATGAAAACCTCATCGCTGCCAAAAAAGACGGCTTTTCCGATAAATA
Source organism: Lachnospiraceae bacterium (assembly GCA_022845955.1). Lineage (GTDB taxonomy): Bacteria > Bacillota > Clostridia > Lachnospirales > Lachnospiraceae > Eisenbergiella. The sequence continues at coordinate 2,958,389 of AP025576.1, read as the reverse complement.
CTTAAGCCAGATCCTTGCAGTTCCGGAAGCGGATATCCGCAGACGCCGTATCGAACTGGGCATAGAAGAAACCTGGGAGGGCGTCCATGTAAGCGGCACCCCGGACAGCGCCTACTACTTCTCCACTTACAACGGGGAGGATAAAAACCCGATAAATTCCGATAAGCCCAAGGTAATGATTCTGGGCGGCGGCCCCAACCGTATCGGTCAGGGCATCGAATTCGATTACTGCTGCGTCCATGCGTCCTTGGCACTGAAAAATCTGGGCTTTGAGACGATTATCGTCAACTGTAACCCGGAGACCGTGTCCACGGATTACGACACCTCGGATAAGCTGTATTTTGAGCCTCTGACGCTGGAGGATGTTCTGAGCATTTATAAAAAAGAAAAGCCGGTGGGTGTCATTGCCCAGTTCGGCGGCCAGACACCGCTGAATCTGGCGAACGAGCTGGAAAAGAACGGCGTGAAGATTCTCGGCACCGCCCCTTCCGTGATCGATCTGGCGGAAGACAGGGATCTGTTCCGTGCCATGATGGAAAAGCTGGAAATTCCCATGCCGGAATCAGGCATGGCCACCACGGTGGAAGAAGCGCTGGCCATCGCCGGAAAAATTGGATATCCCGTTATGGTCCGCCCTTCCTATGTATTGGGCGGCAGAGGGATGGAAGTGGTTTATGACGAGGAAAGCATGGCCGGCTATATGAAGGCCGCAGTCGGCGTAACCCCGGACCGCCCCATCCTGATCGACCGTTTCCTGAACCATGCCATGGAATGTGAAGCGGATGCCATCAGCGACGGCACACATGCCTTTGTTCCTGCAGTAATGGAACATATTGAGCTGGCAGGCGTGCATTCCGGGGATTCCGCATGTATCATTCCTTCCGTGCATATATCTGCGGAGAATGTGGAAACAATCAAAGAATATACCAGAAAAATTGCGGAAGAAATGCATGTCAAGGGTCTGATGAACATGCAGTATGCCATCGAAAACGGAACAGTCTATGTGCTGGAGGCCAACCCCCGCGCATCCCGTACGGTTCCGTTGGTATCCAAGGTCTGCAACATACGCATGGTGCCGCTTGCCATCGATATCATCACCTCCGAACTGACCGGAAAGCCCTCTCCCGTGCCTGCTCTGCAGGAACAGCATATCCCCTATTTCGGGATAAAGGAAGCGGTATTCCCTTTCAATATGTTCCCGGAGGTGGATCCTGTCCTCGGACCGGAAATGCGCTCCACCGGCGAAGTGCTGGGCCTGTCTTATTCCTACGGGGAAGCCTTCTATAAGGCCCAGGAAGCCACACAGTCCCGTCTTCCCCTGGAAGGCACCGTATTGATTTCCGTTAACCGCAAGGATAAGGAGGAGGTTGTGGAGGTCGCACAGGCTTTCGCAGATGCCGGCTTCCATATCGTAGCCACGAAGAACACCTGCAGCCTGATCCGGGAAGCCGGCATTGAAGCTGAAAAGGTCAATAAGCTTTATGAGGGACGGCCTAACATCCTGGATCTCATAACCAACGGCAAAATCCAGCTTGTGGTGAATTCTCCCGTGGGCAAGGAAAGCGTGCACGACGACAGCTATCTGCGTAAGGCCGCCATCAAGGCAAAAATCCCCTATATGACCACCATTGCGGCGGCGAAAGCAACCGCAAACGGTATCAAATATGTGAAGGAACATGGCAACGGGGATGTGAAATCCATTCAGGAGCTTCACAGAGAAATCGAGGAAAGATAATACCGCCAAAAACCGGAACAGTACCTGTTGCAACCGCAGCTCTGCGGGACAGTTACTGCTGCCGAAGAGAAAAGCCCTGCGCGTATTTCCGGGTGCATCCTTAACCCGGAACACGTACAGGGCTTCTTTTTTTGGTTTATAATAATCCGTATGGGATAGCTGCTGCCCCATACCGGTTTGCCGGATTTCCGGTCACCACGATGCGCAGATGGTTCTCTCCTTCCTCCAACAGGCCGGACAGTTCTATTTCATGGGGATTCCATAACGTAACACCGGCAAAACGGCCGTTAACGTAATATTCCACCATTTCTTCCGCCGCCGCATGCAGCACCCATCTCTTTTCTTTGTCTCTTTCCTTTTCCCAATAGAAGGTTCCTTCATATTCCTTTTGAAGATCATGGGGTTTCTCCCCGATAAGCTTCCAGCCGCGGATCCGGATCTCTTCTTTTTCCGCCCGGTACCGGAAACCTGCTTCCCGGAATTCTTCCTCCGTACATAAAAGCAAAAGCAGGCTTTCCCTTCTCCCAAGTTCCAGCGGAAAGGCCAAATACCCCTCCTGCTGCCGGACGGGGATCCCATAGTATTCATTCTTCCAGAGATCGCAGGCGGCAAGGCAGCAATTCTTATCTTCCGTTATCTTGATTTCCGCCGTTTCTGAAATCGTCTCTTCCCCTTCATTCACCAGGAAGAAGCATTCCTTTCCCTCCTTGATGAAATGGGTGAGCCGAAGGGAGGGACAGGGCTTTTGCAGACGCATATCCGGCCGTCCCGCTTCCGCCGCAGAGCGGATCCGTTTCACTCCGGGCATCCGCTCCCGCAGCTGTTCCTGCAGCCGCCCGTATTTCTCCTCCCCAAACATACAGTCATAAGTCTGATCCCCACATAGCAGCTTTCCGTTTTCTTCCCTGCAGGCTTCCAGAAAGCGCAGGGGAAGGTAATTGAATTCCACCTGGCTTTCATAAAATTCCTGCATTTCCTTCCAGTGCAAATCCCTGTTATCACATAATACCGCCACCCGGGCACAGTTCTTCACATCCGTCCCCATATAGGACAGGCGGCTCATATAACCGGAAATCTGCCGGTAACGGCCCCACCAGATACTGTTTGGCCCCACATCCGGTGGACGTTCCTCCTTTCTGGCGCCTTCAATGCTGTAATAAAACGCATGGGGGATAAACAGGTTTACGCCCCGGACCGCCAGCCAGTCCAGATACCACTTCATATCGCTGCCGGTAAAGTACCAGGGGACCTGCCTGCCTCCTTCCGACCTGTTGCATGCCCCAAAGCACTCATTGGAATTGCGGCGCCTTCCCATCAGCCTTGCGGCATCGGAGGAGCATTTTCCCATGACGCTGTCCATTCCCTCCAGGCCGCCTTTTTCCGGAGCCACCCAGCGCAGGGCCAGATCCTGCCCCGGAACCCCGAAAAACTGCTGTACATCAATATCATCGCTCTGATGGGGATGTCCCATGAGCGCGATGCCATGCGCCTCACACCAGGCGGAAAGCTTTCCGTAATAAACCCGGCCTTCCCTGTCCGTAATTACCTGACGGTAAATAGCTGTCGTCCTGTTTTCCTTTCCTTCAAAAAGAGCTGCCAGCTCTTCCGGCCTGCCCCCGCGGCTGCAGATTTCCTCCTCCAGTCCCGGTGTCCAGGGAAAGAAAGGCTTTTCCGGGGTACCCAGGCCGTTTCTGCCCAGAATACTGGGTTCATCGGTAAAAAAACCGATTACCGTGGTACCGAAGTACTCCTTCAAAACCGCATAGTAACGTTCATGGGTCAGCTGAAGGAATAAATCCACCGCCGCCGGATTCAGGATATCCGCACTTAACGGTGCCTTTGCTTCTCCGTCATCCTCGCCGAAATGAATCCCCCGGATAGTTCCCCGGTTATGCCTGCACACCAGGAATTTTCCGTCGGCAAGCCGGGCCACAGGACGTTCCTCAGGGGGATGCCCTTGCGTATTCCAGCTGTCCTCCAGCGTAAGCCCCACAGAAGCCAGCGCCGGATCCGCCGCCGCAATCATGCCATGGGCCGAACCGGAAGGGTACATGCCTTCGTCATACAGCACCACCTGCATCCCTTCTTCCCGCGCCGTTTCCACCGCTGTTTTCACATAATGCATAAAGATATCCGACAAATACGGAATGCTTTCCGGAATCCCCATCCTGGGATGCAGGACAAAACCATAAATCCCCTTCTCCTTAAAGTCCCTGATTTGGCGGATAATTTCCTCATCCGTAAAATCACCGTTAAAAAACCAGAAGGGAAATGCGGTATATTCCCTGTCCGGATCTTTTAATTTTTCAGTTACAATCGATAATCCCATATGTTTCCCCTTTTATGTAAGCGTTTACACACAGTATACCATAACCTCCGCTCTTTTTTAAAGTGGTATTTTGGGCTGTTCCGCATAAATTTAATCCAGGGTGTATTGTTTTATAATCCCCTTTCCGCTGTTTTTGGCGTCATACAGCGCATAATCGGCGGCCTTCAGCAGCGGCCCGCAGCTGTCAAGGCCGTCCCCGTACCAGGCCAGCCCGGCGGATATGGCAAGCCTGCCCTTGCTTCCGTCCGGGAACAGGATTTCCGTCATATCCAGCCTGGCGTAAAATTCCTCCATATAATTGGCAAGCTCCGCCTTAGAGGAAAAATGATGGAGAAACAGACAGAACTCATCTCCCGATCGGCGTGCTGCAATTCCTCGGTCGCCATTACTCGTTTCCAGGATGCCGGCACAGATCCGCAGATATTCATCTCCCCAATCATGGCCGTAGCTGTCGTTTATGTGCTTGAAATTATCCAGATCCAGCATTACCATGGCGGCAACGCCGAAGCCGCCCTTTTTCAGGACAAGGGTTGCTTCTTTTTTGAAGGTATCAATGTTGCAGAGGCCGGTAAGGGAATCATAATCCCTTTCGTGCAGGATTTTCTGCTTTTCCCGGATATCCCTGGTAACATCTGCCACCACGCCGAAGGTTCCGGTTTCATCCGAATTCATACGGATGCTGATCCACTTTTCCGGGGCATCGGACAAGCGGTAAATATCCCGTTCCCCTTCCTCCGGTCTGCCAAGGATTTCCTCCAGGCACTTTTCAAACCGTTCTTTTTCCCGGTAAAGGCTTTCTGCTTCCTCCTCCGTCCAGCCGAATACCTGGCGCACCCTGCCGGTCGCCATAACCTCCCTGCCGTCCCTCCCATATTCAAATACGCCTATCGGCATATCCACCATATCAATTACCTGGGATACCCGAACCGTAGCACTGAGTATACCTGCAACCATTTTGTTGATTCCGGAGCTAAGCTGGCGGAATTCCGGATTGTTGTCCACATCCACCACCGTATTCAGATCCCCTTCGGTAATCCGCTCCAAATCACCGGTGATCCGATGGATCCCGTTCACAATCTGTGCCTTCAGCAGGCGGTTGATCAGGGATATCATCACGAGGGAGATAAATACCAGAAAAACCGTGGTGAGGATGATCTGCCGGTTCCTGTCCTCATAAAGAGCCCCCGCTTCTTTTCCGATTCCCAGAACCATATTGTCGTATTCCTTCGTTACAAAAAACACATTTGTTCCTTCAGATTGCATAAATCCGCCGCCGGAAAGGGTTTTCACATCCTCTATGTCGAAACCAAACGAAGAAAGCTCCCTTTCCTCTGTATTGCCATTGCGGCAGATCAGAACCTTTCCCGTTTCCGTATTCACTGCAAACAGCGTGCTGCCCGCCTCAACAGGCATTCTTGCAAGTATGTAATCCAGCTGGTTCCTTTTCTGGGCCTCCAGCATTCTGGTGGGAGCCATCCCCACCTGGACGATTCCTTTTTGATCCTGTCTGGGCACGCCGATATATTGGAAAATCTTCTGTTCATAACCGTTGGGCCGTATATCCTGCACAAGGCACGACTCCGGATCCTCTAAAATCGCCAGAAACTCCCTTGTCTGATCCGTGTCCTGAAAATCCATGCCGAAGTATTTGGGAATGCTGCCTGCAAACAAAATACCGTTTTCATCAATCACATGCAGTTCGTCCACATTCAGAAGCGTTGCGATCCGCTCAAGCTCCGGCTGGCTGTTCAGTACCTCCGGGTTCTGCTCGATGATATAGGCAAACGCATAAGCTCTGGTAAGGTAATCCTCATCCAGGCTTTCCTTCAGATTTTCCAGCTCCACCTCATTGTTCTCCAGCGTCTGTATGATCTGATCCAGCTTCATCTGTGATTTTTCCGTCATCTGCTTCCTCGCATTATATTCCTGGAAAAACCAGTTTACTCCGAATATGGCCATCAGGGCCACAATGACCACAACACTGATATAGCGGGTAAAGATTTTCTGCATGGGATGCTCCTTTTCCATGTATTCCTTCTATCAGTATATGGTTCCGTCTGTTATAATTCAAGGGATGTACCTGTTTTTTTGGTTTTTTCTCCTGTTTGGGTATAGCAGCACCATGGCAAACAGGAAAAAGAACCTTTTATAAAGCATAACCGATTTCTAAAAAGTTTGTCACATATTGCAGAAGCCGCCGTCTAACAATATAAAGGAGGAAAAAATCGATGAACAACCAACCAGAAATCACAGCCGCCGTGGAAAAAGCGGTGTCGGGCGACCGCAGGGCGCTGGAAGAACTGCTGACGGGAATTCAGGATCCTGTCTTTCATCTGTCCCTGCGCATGCTGGGAACGGTGCCGGATGCGGAGGATGCCGCCCAGGAAATTCTTTTAAAGGTAATGACACATCTGTCTTCATTCCGTGGTGAAAGCGCTTTCACCACATGGGTTTTCCGAATTGCCGTCAATCACCTGAAGGATTACAAAAAGCATATGTTTGCCAACCGGCCTTTAAGCTTTGAATTCTACGGAGCGGATATCGACAGCGGAAAGGAACGGGATCTCCCTGCCCTCTCCCCTGAGCTGGATCACGATCTGCTGGAACAGGAGCTGAAGCTTTCTTGTACCAACGTCATGCTGCAATGTCTGGATCCGGAAAGCCGCTGTATTTTCGTCCTGGGCACTATGTTCCGGGCGGACAGCCGGATAGCCGGTGAGATTCTGGATATGTCCGCTGAAAATTACCGTCAGAAGCTCTCCCGGATCCGAAAAAAAATGTCCGCTTTCCTGAATGAATACTGCGGCCTTGCCGGTGGGAAATGTTCCTGCAAAAGAAGGATTCCTTACGCTGCCGCCACACACCGCATCCATCCGGAAGCTGCGGAATATTCCCCGCTGGCCGTCCCCAACCCGGAGGCGGAAGAATTTGTAAAAAACATGGAGGAGATCGATGATCTTTCCCTGCTTTTTTCTTCTCTCCCCTCCTTCCGGACCACCGAAAAAGCCAGGAAATTCCTGTCCGACTTTCTGCAATCGGACAAATGCAGCTATATTATGAATGCATAAGGAGACAGATAGAAATGAATGACAACTGTATGCTGCCCTTTTTAACTGCCCTAAAGGAAAATAACAGCAAAGAATGGCTGAGCGGCAATAAAAGCTGGCAAAGGGAAGCGAATGCCGATTTTGAAACCCTGTTGTGCCGGATCCTTTCCGGGCTTTCCGCCGCAGGCTGTCCCATGTCCGGCGGACATGATGTGAAAGATTTTATCCTGCGGTATGCCAGGGATACCCGGTTCAGCCATGACAAATCCCCCTACCATACTTCCTTAAGAGCCCATATATCCCCCGCCGGACGCCTTCCCATTCCGGTAGGTTTTTATGTGCATATTGAACCGGGAAACAGCTTTCTCGGAGGCGGCCTGTTCGCTTCCCAGTTTAAAGAGGCTACCTCTATGATACGCCGCCGCATCGCCACCCAAGGAGAGCAATGGGAAGCTATCCTTACGGATCCGGCCTTTACGGAAAACTTTACCCTGATCGGGGAAAAACTGAAAAAGGTTCCGAAGGATTATGAGGAAACGCTTTCCACCGCTGAATATCTGAAGTATAAAAGCTGGGCAATTGAATATCCCGTATCCGACAAAGAGCTGGAAAATGCCGAATGCTTTGCCCGGAATGCCGCCGCCGTATTTCTGCAGATGCGGCCCTTTAATGAATTCCTGAATCAGGCACTGGCAGGCTTCCGTATGCCGGAAAGGGGCTGATTCCCCATCTGGGAAAGAAAAACACAGAGACCTTCGTCTCTGCCTGACAAGGATGTTTACCAATTTTAAGATTTGCCACAGGATATTTCGGTATCCTGTGGCTTTTCTGTTTTAAACCTGCCCTACAAAATTGAAGTACACATCAATCTGCTGGGTGTAGTTCTTCTTTTTCCACGGCTCGCTTCTTTCATGCACCACAATTTTCTCAATGAACTCCCGCACGATTTCCGGCGTCAGTTCTTGAATCTCCGTGTACCGCTGTACCACCTTGAGAAAGCGGTCTGCATTCAGCATCCGGTCTTTTTCCGCGTTGATTTCCTGTTCCAGCATTTCACTGCGGATTGTCAACTCCTGCTGTTCTTCCTCGTAACCGCCCGTCAGCGCCTTAAACTGGGTTTCCAAAAGGTTCGCCAACGCAAGCTGTTCAAAGGCGGCGCGGAACAGCTTTTCCAAATCCGCAAGCCGTTTCTGCGCCCTGTCCAATTCTTTGACTTTGGCGGACAATTCCTTTTTGAGCTGGCTGCTGTGCTTGTCCATCGCCCGTCGGAGGAATTCCTCGGTGTGTTCCCGCGCTTCCTGCGTAACCCGCTGAACCTCCGCCAGCACGATTTCGTGCAGTGCCATGACCTTGACGGTATGCGGGGTACAGTCCTCTTTATGTCCGTGGTAAGTGCCGCAGGTATATGTATACTGGCTTTCGTTCCAGCTTCCGCACCGGCAGAAGTAGTGCCGTTTTCCGCAGTCCGCACAGTAGACCATACCGGACAGCAGATCCATCTCGCCCATTTTATTGGGACGGCGTTTACCCGCCCGTACCTTCTGCACAATCTCCCATGTTTCCATGTCGATCAGCGGCTCGTGGGTATGCTCAAAGCGGAGCTGCTTTTCCGGGGGATTCCGCTTGCTTTTCTTGCTCTTGAAGGATGGACTGTAACTGCGGCAGTTGATGGTGTTGCCGATGTACTCCTCCCGTTCCAAAATATCCGCCACGGTAGAGCCACACCAATCATAGGGCTTATTCTCATTCAGATTGGTATGGCGGACGCCGTTGGTGCGAAATTCATAAACAGTGGGCGTCAGGATTTGGTCAGCCCTCAGTATCCGTGCAATTTTGTCAGGGCCAAGTCCGCTGGCGCACAGGGCAAAAATCCGCCGCACCACAGGCGCGGTGTCCTCGTTGGGAATAATCTGCTTACGGCTATCCGGGTCTTTTCGATAGCCGTAAGGCGCCTTTGTGCCGATGCGTTCCCCACGCCGCGCCGCCGCCATGATGACCGCCTTGACCTTCTTGCTGGTGTCTCTGGCGTGCCACTCGTTAAAAAGATCGCGGACGGCCACACTGTCATCCACGCCGTTCAGCGTGTCCACGTTGTCGTTGATGGCGATGTAACGAACATTGTAGCTTGCAAAGGTTTCTTCCAACAGGATACCCACCACAAGGCGGTTTCTGCCCAGCCGGGAATGGTCTTTTACGATAATGGTAGACACGTTTCCCGCCTCCACCTGCTCCATCATGGCTTTGTAGCCGGGGCGGTCGAACGTGACTCCGGAATAACCGTCGTCCACAAAATACTGTGGGTTGGGAAAACCGTTGGCATTGGCATATTCCATTAAAATTTGCTTTTGAGACGAGATTTGTCAAGGATAATTTCTGCGAAATATAATAGATTCATGGAACATATAACAAACAAGGCTTTCTCTGTAAGTTTTCCCTTCTTACACCGCTAATGACAGCAACGGAGCCAATACCAGTACCAGAGGGACTACGCAAAGCACAAACCTATCCAAGACAATTTGATGAAGCTGTACCGGGTGAAATCTGTTGTGGACAGCGCACGCCGCCAGCAGGAGCAGACACAGCACCGGGACAGGGATATGGAGCGGTAAACAGGAAGATACTTCCCATTTCCCAGCAATAATGATAAAATAAAATTGGAAGTTTAACACCACTCTCACCTCAAATGGAACAGAAACGTGATATGGAGCAACCGAAATATGGACAATGTAATTTGTTTGAGTAACCAGATAAGTGATCCCCCAAATTTTCCACGATGCTCCAGACATGATACACTGCTGACAACATTTGGATGCCAGATCTGCAATAATGAAATTCTTAAATGATGGGAGGAATTTGAGGAAAATGGCTGCGAAATTTGAAGTTTACATTGCAAGCAAAAAATATCCCAGCATTAAAATGTGCGAAACGATATTTCCTATTGTCGGCAAGATACAATTTTCAGAAAAATGTATTGTTTGGAATGGCTGGCTGCCAACAAAAGAAGATGTGCTTTACACGCAAGATGATGAACAAATTGAACGGTGCGTATTAAATGGCAAAGTCGTTTCTTTCGATGGAAAAGCAGGCTCTTATATCATTGGAGCAAGGCAATACTTTGAAAATGGAGTATTTTCTACTGAATTATGGTTCGACACATCTTATTTCCCGGAATTAGATGCCAATATATCAAATGAATTTTGCAATTCTTTTTGCCAGTTGACCAAACAGAATATATTGGGGCTGTGTATAGTGGCAGAAATTAAATTTTTTGCGATGGGGACAGAGATGTGTGTTGATTATTCTGAACGATTGGATGAGAGTATCAAAAAAAGTCACAATGTTATGTGCTATTGGAGTAAGAAAGCCAGCAGGGACTAAAGAGCAATTACCATAAACCAAGCACAGGCTTTAAGGAGGGAGAGACGATGACCCACAAAGGAAAAAGGCGGCTCGTGATATTTTTGTGCGCGGCGGCGGTTATTCTTGTGGCGGCGGGGATCGTTCGGGTCAAGCTGCACCCGCCCCGTCCGCTCCATGAGCAGATCGCAGATTATATGTACCATTCCCGTACAGACCCAAAGCTGGAATACCTCATCGAGAAGTATGGCGATGAATTTGTTGCGACAGAGTACGGAAGTATTCAATCCACACGATTTCCGGGGCTATATGTACGTTTGAGATGGTCGGAGGAAGCGCAGACATATACAGACAACTATATTGTCTATTTAAGACGAGAAGATTTGCGAGCTATTTTAGCGCCTACTGTGCAGGAAATTTACGATGATTGCAAAGTATTTATTGCACCTTACACCCCATCTCCTGACTTTGATAAAAACACTACGGCTGAAGAATTACTCACAACTTTTGGTATGGGACGAAACCCGGTCGTTTCTCTTTGGATTTATACGAAAGATGATACAGTAGGAAAAGACACAGATATGCAGCAATTAACATCAAAGATACAGGCGATGGGCTATTCTGTAGATGTAGGTGTCTATTATCTATCAGAAGAAAACTATGAAGTAGTCAATGAGGACGATTATCTCAATTATAATATTGGTGCGCATCAAGATTTTTATGAATATTTTGAGAACGTTTATATTTATCCAGACAGTTTTGAACTGATTTTAAGTGACTGGAAAGAAGAAAGCAGCAAATAGCACTACACGCCCCCACCTCTGGACACTTTGTCCAGCCAGAAACGGAAAACCGAACACCACCCACCAAGGCGCGGCAGACAGGCCGCGCCTTTCCCATACCCAAAACTGAATACGAACTATCCATGATTATAATATTTTTGGTATTCCGGCAGAATACCGTATTCATTGGTAATAACCTCTTTGGAGAGGGGCTGGTCGAACGGGACAGCGAGGTATGGAGAGCTCTGGAAGGGTTTTCTTCCTTGCCAGAGCTGTTCATATAACTTCCAGCGTTCTGCCGTCATGGAGTTTGGATTGCTTTGATCCTCATGCTTCCAAAATTGTCCGCCCAGAAGATAGCTCTCCATCATTTCTTCCCAGTTCTGAAAAAAAGCCTGCGCCTTTGTCCCAGCATCTACACACAAATCCAACATTTCCTTCATATTGATGTAGCCTGCCAGATAGCAACATTGCGTGATATATGCGCAGCGTCCCATATCCCAGCCTAACAGGGCATTTTCCCCATAACGCCGCCATGCTGTCAGCATTTTCGGCAGGTAGCTATCTTCATCGGCTTTTGGATTAGTTTTGCGGGCCTCCTCAATGAGCTGGACTTCTGTAGCATCCTTATATTTATGCGACAAGAGTTCCATTTTCCTCCGATAGCTGGCACGCATTCCCTCGTCGATCAGGCTGCGCATTTCCTTTATAGCTGTCTCATGTCCTTGAATGCCCCAATAATCCCACAGCATTGTTTTAATACTTTCCCGGTCAAATTCGTTATTGTACCGCCAGCCAGCCAGTAGATGAAAATTTGTATGTTGACTTGCTGCAATCAGGATCGACCCTGCGGCATTCATCCAGCGCAATGTAGGGGATAGGGGATTATACTTCTCCATCCGTCTTTGCTTCGATTTATAGATATGATACAGAATACCGGCAAGACCAAGCCCTATGACTAAAGTAGCGGCCAGGGCGATAAAAGCCGTCATATCCCCTGTCAGAAAACAGAGGATGCCTATTCCAATAACAAGCAGGATAACGAACACAATCATGCATCCCATATGATATTCTCCTCCTTTCAGGGACTGCCTTCTTATTTCGGACTGCTTTGTCCGGCTCTGATGAGAATTTCCTTTGCACTGCGGAGAATCGCCGTATCGCCAGCAATCTTTTGACGCTGTTCTTCAACAGGGATGTCGATGTAAATATGAAAAGGATTGCGAAGCTGGCTGCAAGTTACATACAGGGATTTTTCAGAAAAGGAAAGATAAACATTTCCTTCCATAGCTTCCTGAAAAGCTGTAATCTGCTCCATCACCTGGGGGGTCAGGATGTAAAAAGCATTCTGCTCGTTCTCTGCAAACACTGCAAAATTTTCGTTGAATACACTGTTTTCTGTCTGAATTGGCAGCGGGACTCTGGTTTCCCTGAGTTTAGACAGAGCTTTTTTGGAAAACACCTGGACAAAGCCCTCACTGATCTTCCGATTATCAAAACAGGAAAAAACAATGACCTGTCCCTCAAACAGAATTTTTGGAGTAGAACTTCTTGCGGAAGCTTTTTCGCCAGTGCAGACATTGACAGCCCGGAAGGGAACTCCATCCAGCTTGCCGGACAGTTCATCCGACGATTGATAAAAGACCGACTGACCTCCGGGGATTAACTTTAAACGGTTCATTTCCTCATAAGAAAGACCGCCTCCGGCATTGTAGCGCAATTCGGAAAAATCCGGCAGTTGTCGGAGAGTGTCCAACACATATTTGTTTTTGAAATTGATACAAAAGAGGTCATAAGCTTTTTTATAGACCAGCATATAGTAAAAACCAAAAATGACACCCGCAAAAATCACGCTGAGCATCAGGTTTCCTACCAGCATCCAAAAGGCTCCCTGAGTTGCCGGATCTCCCCATCCATATTCTCTGATGGAGGCAAACAAAAATCGGTTTTTTACCAATGTCAATCCTATAAACAAAATCAAGCATACCGGAAACAGTTTCCGCAGGATTTTATGTTTTTTAACAGCGTTCTGCCGCAGCCGTTCCAGCTTGACACCGCTGATATTCTGTTCCACCATTTTCATACATCTTTTTCCCTTTCTTCTTAAAACTGCAGCTTAAAGTCTTTTTTCTTTTCTTCCACAGTGTAGAACTTCGCTTCTTTCATGCCATGAAGTTTTGCTAAAAGCAGGTAGGGAAATGTGTTAATTCTCTGGTTATACAAAGATGCGTTAGAGTTGTACAACCGTCTCGCCGCTTGTAAGTGTTCCTCTGCATCAAAAATATCCTGCTGGAAATGCTGCATGGACGCATAGGAATAAAGGGTTGGGTATTGCTCAGCCAGTGCATTGATGGCAGAGTTGACCCCGGTGAGTCCCTGCTGGGCGGAAGTAAGCAAGCCGAGTTTCCGATCCAGACTTACCTGATGTCCGATCAGCCCGTCGTCCCCCATCCCCGGTGTTTCCGCTCCAAAAGAATGATCCTGCCCTCGCTGCTGTTCCAACTGCCGCCGGATTGTTTCCATCTGCTTTTGCTGTTCGGCAATCGTCTCGCTGATCGCTTTGACCGCTTCCTCAGACAGTTGTTTCTTTTCCTGAAATATGCTTTCGTTCAGTTCTTTCCCCGCGCGGGTAGATGTGACTTCGGTGTAGATCTGATACTCATGCGCCAGATACTTTTTTACTGCCTCAATTTCTTCTGACAGCATATCGTAGCGTTTCTCCAAAGCAACATCTATGCCTGCACTCCCTTCCTGCACCTTGACGAATAGCCGCTTCAGACGGTTATACATCCTGACATAGCAGAGCACCAGCAGAGTAATGGTAATTACTGAGATTAGAATTCCCATATCCTGTTCCTCCTTGTTTTGATATTTTCCATTTGCGTATATTATAATGCAACTCCCTGCCAAAATAAAGCATAAAAAGAATTGTACAAATGTTTTCTCTTATTATTGAAGCAGTGTTTTATCGCTCCTGCTCTTTGTATTTGGCTTTTTTCTGCTGCTTTTCTGGCTGCTGTTTTTGCTGCAGGTGTTCTTGAATAGAGCGTACTTCTGTTTCTTCCCCCAATAATTCAGAAACATCACGCTTGCTGTCAAGCAGGATAAGCGGATCAAATTTTTCTCCATATGCCGCTTTGATCTTGGAAGTGGCAGATTGAATCTTCTCCCCCTGTAAGGCGATCCGCTGTTCGGAAAGTTCTGCTGAATCCACATTTTTTGCCTGCTCCTTTAATTCTGAGAACTGCTTTAAGGCATCCTCCAACTCAGCAGCATATTTTTCTTCCTGCTTTGTCAGCCGTTTCAAATTTTCCTCCATAGCCGAAACACTCTTTTTAACCTCAGCAATTCCAGTATCCTCACTACAATCAAATGAACTGAGGAGCATCGTCTTTTCGGATCTCAGTTCTTCTAAATCTTCCGTCAGTTCGGCAATCTGTTTTGCCAAATCATTATGAGCAACAAACTGATAAAATGGTGTCGCTTTCTTTTCTGTAAGCAGCGTTTTCCGTTCTTTGGTCGTATTTTTAATCTGCTGTACCAGTACGGAATATCGCTCTAAGTCGGGCTTCAGCACATTCAGGCTTTCCGATAATTTGTGCTTTCCAAAACCGGCATAGCGAATCTGATAGCAAAAAATAACCATGTTCGCCCGTAAGGACTCCATTGCTTCTGCAAGAGCAGGAACAGATGCTTTAACTACCTGAATCAACTTCTTGACCGTTGCTTTCAGCTCACAGAGCAACGCATTGTCTGCCTTAATCTGACGATTTAACTCACAGCGGTCAGAAACAATTCCCTTTTTCTCCAATGCTCTTGCAACCACACCCTCGTGAATAGTAGGTTGTTCATCAAGTTCCCGTTCTGCATGACTGCGGTGGTCAATGCGTTCTTTGTGTCCAGCACGCTCCAAATGGCGGTTCGTTACATCAGCCCACGCTGCTCTCCATAAAACAAGTTGTTCTTCGCTGTTCCAACGCTCAGCAATAGGATTTTGTCTGCCGTATTTCGTGCTTTTGGGATATTTCGATACCCGTTCATAGCCTTTTTCTTCAGCAGCAGAAGCAGTCATATAAACCTTTTTCTTTCCTACCTTATACTGGTATTGCTTTTCCCATCCCTCTGTCTGTGCCGTCTTAAACTCATCCGCAGTAAATCCTTGTTCCTCTCCATTTTTCACACAGAGATATTCCTTCTGTGTCTTATATTGCCAGTTTCCTTTTTCATCTAACGGGCGCACTGTCAGCATGATATGAGCATGGGGATTGTGACCGGGAGGATATGGATCATGAATTGCCACATCCGCACACATACCATCATCTACAAAGGTTCCAGAAATAAAATCAGACAGCAGCTTTTCCCACTGTGTTTCGTTCTGCTCAATCGGCAAAGCGACCACAAATTCACGGGCAAGGCGGCTGTCTTTTGTCTTTTCATTTTCTTCCACGGCGTTCCAAAGCACGCTCCGTTCTTTCCATTCTGATGGGGCAAACTCTGGTAGGAACACCTCCTGCCAGACAAGACCTTTTTTACGGGTGTAATCGTGCTGAATCCCGTCATAGTCATTCAGTATTTTAGAACAACTTAAATACGCTGCCGCAGCGACTGCACTTCGCCCTGCACCACGGCTGACTATTTTTGCTTCCAGATGATAGATTGCCATTTGGCTTCACCGTCCTTTCTTTCTGTTTCTCTTTTGAAAAGAGAAAATGGGTGTCGCCGAGAATGCGATACCCATAACTGCGTAAAAGCTGCCAGTGGCAGGTTTTCGCAGGCAGGCGGCGAGATGGGGTGGCAATATGCCACCTCATCGTTTTGCTGATAGAGCAAATATAGAGCCGACTGCACAGGGAATGTTCGCTTGCGACATTGCCTGCCCCCTCTGGAGAACTGTCTGAAAGACAGTTCGTGAAGAGCGCACGAGCCCGACCAACGGGAGGGATACCACCGCCTGCTTTGCAGGTGGTGAGTAAGTGCGCCCTTCGGGAAAAAGAAAAAGCGACCGATAGCCGGTCGCTCATAAAAATCATCGGATTGGTTTGAATACTTCGCATAAAAAATCCTCCAACTGTTCCAAAGTCATCTGTGTTGTCTGCGGTAATGCTTTCTCTAAAATCGCACCTTCCTGAACCAGCCGCCGTGTCCGTGCTTTTCGCTCTTTCTGTCGGTCACGCATCTCGGCTTCTTCCAATCTGTGCTTCGCCTGTAAAAGCTTCTTTTCATTTTCTGTCATAGGTTTTATTCCTTTCTGCCGTATCCGGCTGAAAACGCAAAGAAGGCGGCTCATGAGATTTTATTCTCACAAGTCGCCTTCAGCGTCATTTATTATGCTGTTTTCTGTTTTTGCCCGTTTTCTTTAATAGGCGGGGCATCAAGCAATACTGGTTCGTTCTTTTTTATTTGCTTCGCAACATTGCGTTCTTTCTGCATCCTGCGGTTTGCTTCCGTCCTGCAATCATCACAACAGTATTTTACATCTCTCCGTGTAGCGGTAAAAGTTTTTCCGCAGTTCTCGCAGACACATTCCCGCTTTCGGTTTTCCGCTGCTTCCTGACGGTAAAATTTAGTACGGCACTTCGGACTGCAAAACAGAGTATTTGACCGCTTGGATTCAAATTCTTCACCACAGCATTTACAGATTAGCTGAAATGGCTGACCAACTGCGTGCTCACCAGCCTTGATTTTTTGGTAGCGTTCCCGGCTCTTGATGCGGTGTCTGCGAAGCTGTTCCTGCCGCTTGATCTCCTCCGGTGTCAGATCCGGTTCGGGCAGTTCAAACCGTCCGATAAATTTCAGATAAATCTCAACCTCCTGCACCCGATCCCCGTCAATCTTTTCCGGGGCGTGGACAATGATTTTTTCAATAAACTCATTGATCATTGGAGTAGTCAGTTCGGAAAAGTCGGTGTACTTCTTTGCCAGTGAAAGGAACTGCTCCGCACGGTCAGTATCTTCCTCAAAAGAGGACAGATGCGATTCTGCATCCGATACAGATGTGACAAGAGCTTTCTGCTCCGCTTCGTATTCTGCAAGCAGAGTATCAAAGCGCTCATCGGTAATGCGCCCAATGGCAAAAGATTCGTAGAGCTTTTTGATAATGGTATCAAGCTCGGCAATACGCCTACGGTCTTTGTTCAACTTGCGTTTGGTATCCTTTGCGACTTCCGCCTGTCTGATTTGAGAAGCAGAACGCACCTTTTTCATAAACTCATCCTGATTGGCGATGGCAAAGGCGCTGGCTGTTCGGATGGTTTCCAAAACAAGCTCTCTGACCGCTTTTGTCCGAATATAGTGACCGCTGCAAGCATGAGTGCGCTTTTGATGTGCCAATGTGTAGGCGGAGCAATCATAAAAATCAGAGGGATAGGGATTGCTCTTCGTACCGCCTTTGGAACGGTGATTGGTCATTTTCGCTCCGCAGTCAGCACAGAACAGAAGTCCAGTCAGCGGATTGGCTTCGCCAAGCGTATCGTGGCGTCTCGGTGTCTTTCGCAGTTTCTGTGCAAGCTCCCACATTTCCTTATCTACAATCGCTTCGTGGGTGTTCTCAAAAATTAGCCAGTCCTCCTGCGGATTCATAACCGGATTTTTGTCCTTGTAGGACTGCTTGTGAGAACGGAAATTGACCGTATGCCCCATATATTCGGGCTTGGAGAGAATCTGCCCAACGATATAACCACTCCAGTTATAAGGGTTGGGAAATTCCTCTTTACTTTTCCAGACGCCACGCCCCTGCTTTGCGGCGTAGACCGCAGGAGTTTCCACCTTATCGTCATAGAGGATACGGGCGATGTCATAAGGACCGTTTCCCTCGATGGTCAGCCGGAAAATGCGGCGGACAACCGCAGCGGCTTCCTCATCGATATACCAACTGTACTTATCACCCGGCATTTTCTTGTAGCCATAAATGGCACAGTTGGTGGTAGGCTTGCCGGATTCGCCTTTCACACGGATCGCTGTTTTCTGCTTGCGGCTCAAATCACGAAGATACCACTCGTTCATAATGTTGAGGAACGGGGCAAACTCATTGCTGTTCTGATCGTCGCTGTCCACGCTGTTGGCAATCGCCACAAAGTGAACATGATGCTGACGGAAGAATACCTCCGTGTAAAAGCCTGTTTGCAGATAATCACGCCCCGCCCTGCTCATATCTTTTACAATGACATGAGCAACTTTGCCCGCTTCGATGTCTGCAATAAGCTGTTTCCAAGCGGGACGCTCAAAATTTCCTCCACTCCAACCGTCATCGGTATAGTGCTGACAGTTCGTATAACCTTTCTGATGGGCATAGCTTTCAAGGTATTTTTTCTGATTGACAATACTGTTGCTATCACCAGTCTGGTCATCATCACGGGACAGCCTTTCATATAAAGCTGTGATTTTTCCTTCAGTCTGTTTTACGCTCATGATGCGCTCCTTTCAGACTGTCGGCTCATTTGTGGTGAATCTATTATACCACAAGTTCCGCCAGTTGTAACCGTTTCATTGCGAATCATCCGTAAAATTTTATCCTCCATCGTTTCCTTCTCTGTATCACTGAATACTACTTTAACTTTATAGGTGGTGCCGCCAATGCGGCGAGTCATATAAGAAAAATTACTGTTCTCGTTTTTTGCCATAGGCAGTTACCTCCGTGTTGAAATGTTCATTGTTTTTTCGTATAATAGGTTTAGTTCCGGCACGGTGTAACCATTTGCATGGTTAAAATCGAGCAAAAGGTATTCACACCCTGCCAATACAGAAATGCCCTCAAAAAAGCCTTGCGGCACAAGGCTTTCCGAGGGCAAAAGCGTTACATCTGTTGTTGTTTCTCCCGATACTTACGCACCCTTGCTGCTGTCTGCTTACGGCGAGCTTCTTCGGCACAGCGCTGTGAGCAGTACACCCGTTTTCCGTCAGTTGGGAACGGCTTGCCGCATTGTTTACAATGAGTGGTCGATATTTGCGTGAATACGGCTTCCAATCCTGCATCTTCCGGCAGGACAGACTTGCGGAAATATCTGCATAGTGCGCTGTTGGTAAAGCAGATACCCAACATTGGACAGTCACAGTCCAATGGCAGGCAGCCGTACTCTTTGTCGTAGTTGGCACAGAGAGAAGTAACCAGCTTCTTGATCCGCTGCTTCTCCCTGCCCGTCAGCTCACGATAATTGTTTGACATAGGCGGTTTCCTCCTTTCATTCAGTGTCGAAAGTAATCTAATAACAGGCAAAATAGGTTACCTCCTCACTTATAGGAGAAATACAGGGTACTTAGCGGAACTGTTTTTATGGAGAATCCAAAAAAATTTCAAAAATATTTTTGAAGGGAGGTGTCTGCGGTGTTTGACGATCCCGAACGATATGAACATGACGGTTTTTATGAAGAAGATACTGACTATGAAGATGAATATGAAGCGGACGATTCCGATTACATAGTCGATGACGAAGAAAATGAAAACGCCCTTTGGGACGATGAGGAAGAAGAACCCGCTGACGATCTTCCCGAAAAGAAGCGAAGGAAGCGGAAGAACCAAGTTGTTCTTGCTGACAATGATACAGATACCGAAGAAACCGAATTATCCGAACAGGTCAGACGGCAGATTACAAAAGAAAAACAGCTCATCGAAGAACTGGAAGCCGACGCCGAGGAACATCCCTTTGAGGATGGTACTGACGAGGAAGAACTGGAGCGTAAGAAGCTCAAACGAGAACTGCGGGCAGAAGCCCTTGCACGATTGGAGGATTCCGCCAGAACACAGCGGGAGTTTGAAAATGTGATTGCATGGTGGGACAGGCTGGACGCTAATCGGGAGCGTAGGGAACGCTATCATGAACTCAGCAGAAGCGGCGATGATGTTCCTCTTGATTACGGGGCATCTGCCAATGAACTCTTTTTTCCGGATACGCTAAATGATGTGCTGGAAAAGCAGATACGAAAAGGTGATTTCATTGACGCAATTTTCTACTGTCCTTACGATATACATGAACTTGTAACGGAAGAATACCTATCCAAAATTCTCTGGGAATTGACTGAGGAACACAAAGAGCTGCTCTTTCTCTGTGCTGTCCGGTTGTTTAGCTCAATAAGGATCGCTAAAATACGGAATCAAAGCGACCGGAACATCCGCAAGGTGCGTGGCACGATGCTCAAAAAGATACGAAAAAAGCTGCTTCCTGCACTTTTGGATAAGGTAGAAAAGCAACAGCCAATGACCTTATTGGAGAAAGATTTTTTAGAAGAATCCAGAATGGAGATTGATTCAGGGGAATAGAAATCGTATAATCGATAATATAAAACAGAGTTATTCAGGTTACAATATGAAGTGAGGAATAGACTGATATGGGAAATATAAAAGCAGAAGAAGCAATGAGGGAATTAACACTGATGCTGTTATACCTCTCCCGCTTTACACAGAGAGAAAAGTTTCACGAAGCAACCGATTTTTATGCATGGAAAGGCTACGATTTTGATATACTGAACGAATTGGACGATGCAGACTATATCCGGCAGGGAAATCATCCGTCCCGTTCCAAATCGGTATATATTACGGAAAGCGGTATGGAACAGGCAAAAGAGCTTTTATCCAAATATGGTATCAGTGATTGGAAACAGGGGTGAGAAAATGAAGAACCTTTTTGAACGCACCAGTTCTAATTGGGTGCGGTATAGTGAATATGAATGGAAGGCGGCAGAGGACGGAACTCTGTATCTCACGCCCACCAAAACGGCGCAACCGAGTATTTATGATCCGCTGGCAGAGTATCAGAAAATTGTATTGGATGCCATCAACATAGGACGCATGGGTATGAGCAAAAAGCCGGATGCCGAAATTCAGAAGGCTATCCAGCAATTTGCGGTGAAATACGGCTTGTTTGGACTGATGACTGCGTTACCTACCACACCAAACTTTATGGAATATGAGGCGGTGTATCTGCCGAAAAACCACTTTATCAAAAAAGAAACTATGTCCACGGAAAAATATCTGGCACTGTTCTTTCCATTTGACAAATTGGATGTGATCAAGCGTGGTATCGAGTCCATGTGGAACATCCAAAATGACCGTGTTATGATGGCACTGGCTTTGACCATGACAGATAAGCCGATGGCGGTCAACATGAGCTTTCAGCGGGAATATGCGGAGCGATATGAATGGATAAAACAGCAGTTCATCGACTGGGCGTTTACCTATATCAACAGTTTCCTTTATTATGAGGATTATGATACACTGAACGATGAAACCCGGCAGATGATGCAGCAGAGCATGGCGGCATTTGGCGGCATCGCTCCAACTTATCATATAGCCCTTTTGGATAAGCCGACGATTATTTGGGATTTTCACTCTCTCATGCTTGGAGTTCAGATGATGTTCAGCTTTATGCTGACCGACAGCGAAAACCCGATTAAGCTTTGCAGGCATTGTACCAAAGCTTTTGTCGCAAGCAGACCAAGTGCTGTATTTTGCAGCCCGCAGTGCAAGAACAAGCATAATGTTTACAAAAGCAGAGCGAGAAACAAAAGTGAAGAATAGGAAGGGAATGGAATGGATATGAACGAAGAATATGGGCTAACTCCTTATGAAACAAGGGAAATCCTGTTTTATAAAACTGATAATGGTGAAGTTCGGGTTGAAATCCTTTTATATCAGGAAAACTTGTGGCTGACGCAGGCAAAGATGGCAGAATTATTTGAAGTGCAAAAGGCGGCTATTTCAAAACATTTGAAAAATATTTTTGCATCCGGCGAATTGCAGGAAGAAGCAGTTGTTTCCAAAATGGAAACAACTGCGGCAGACGGCAAGCGGTACAATACAAGCTATTACAATCTGGATGCCATTATTGCTGTCGGATACCGTGTTAATTCTAAAAAGGCTACGATGTTCCGCATTTGGGCAAATCGAGTATTAAAAGAATTTATTATTAAAGGCTATGTGATGGACGATGCACGACTGAGAGAACCAGAAAACCTCTTTGGTAAGGACTATTTTGAGGAACAGTTGGAGCGTATTCGTGATATTCGCTCCAGCGAGCGCCGTTTTTATCAAAAAATCACGGACATTTACTCCCAGTGCAGTGCTGACTATGATGTGAACAGTCCTGTTACAAAAGAGTTTTTTGCCACAGTACAGAATAAGCTTCATTACGCTGTCACTCATCATACGGCGGCTGAGATTGTTTATGGACGAGCCGATAGCACGAAACCAAACATGGGCTTGACAACTTGGAAAAATGCTCCGCAGGGGCGTATTCGCAAGTCTGATGTTTCAATCGCCAAAAACTACTTGAACGAAGAAGAAATGATAAATCTGAATGAGATCGTGACAATGTATCTGGACTATGCCGAAAGACAGGCACGGCGAGGAAATATCATGTATATGCAGGATTGGGTTAATCGTTTGGATGCGTTCCTCCAGTTCAACGAAGAAGATATTTTACATGACAAAGGCAAGGTGACCGCTGCCATCGCAAAGGCGTTTGCAGAAAGTGAATTTGAAAAATTCCGTGTTTTGCAGGACAGAACATATCAGAGTGATTTCGACCGTCTTGTGGCAAATATCGAAGAAAACAGCAAACAAACAAAATAAATCAGGAAACCCCACGCTTCCGATTTTATTGTCAGAAGTGTGGGGCTTTTGTATCAGGTTTACAGATCATATACCAATTCGTGCAGAACGATTTCTTCCGCACGGTTACGGATACTGTTCATACGGCGCACCCATTCTATTTGATCAGCCGCTTTGAACGCTTCAGTTACGCCTTCCTGCTTTGCCATAGCTGAAACGATGTTTTCAATGCGCTCGTTGCAGACTTGATCGATTTCAGCTAAATGCTTGAACAGCGTTCCCTCCAGCACATAGTTGTTGTAGAGTATTTTACGGTACTTTTTCAGATAGCTGCGGCGCATACGCCCGTATTTGCCTATCTGATATTCGCCGTCATCCGGCAAAGTAATGTTGGGAATGAAATAATATCCCACTTGACGGTATGTACCGCCCATTTCTTCAAAGATAGTTTTCATAAAATTCAGCTCCTTTTGTGTTGATTTCCAGCGGTTATAAGGCTTTTTGACTCCTTTCTTACAACTGCTTTTCAATTCACCACAAATGAGCCGCAGTCATATGTATTAGGTGGCAGAAACAACCCTTTACATATTAACTCTTGGTGCTGGATGCTGCCGGACTCTCCGGCATATTCGTCCTCTTGACTTAAACGGCAGTAGAGAGCCGTGATATTGCCGCCGGCGGTTCGCCGGTCGTTTTGCTGTACCATTCTAAAACTCCTTTCCTCTGTACAGCCAAAACGATTCGGGTAAATTGTATGTCCTTATTTTACCCAAAATCGCTTTGCGCGTCCAGACATTTTTGACTCTCTACGCCGTCTCTGTGTCTCTATCTATTAAACGGGCGACCTTGTCCGTGGCGGTCATACCGCCTTGCTCCTTATAATGGGCAGTTACAAAATATGTCGCCCCGCCGATTTCAAATTTACGCTTCTTTTCGTTTCCTTCGGCAATCTTCTTTTGCAGCATTATTTCAGATTGGCCGAATTTGTCCATGCAATTCCTCCTCTCTGTTTAGTTGTCCGCTTGCAGATGCGCCAGACGGCAGACGGTTTCGCCGTCCGCGAGAAACTCGTTCAGCGTGCTGTTGCTCTGCTTCATGTATTCGGCTCCCAGTGTTCCCGCCTGCTCCGCCATGCGGACAAAATCCGCAAGGCTGTCAAGGCCGCCCATTTCCATCAACACCTTAATCAGCAGGAAGTATCCGGCGGCGGACACCTTTCCACTTTTCAACAAATTTCTGTTGATTTTCGGCATATGCTCCTCGAATGTCTGATTGACCGCCGCGCGAATGTCCTCGATGTGATAGACCGATGTAAACTCCTGCCGGATCATACCGGCGATAAAGTCGATGTTCTGCTCGTAGCTATGGATTTTCAGCCCTTCTTCAATAAAGTGGCGCAGCAGTTCCGCCACGGTCTGATGCCGGGAGATGGCCAGCCTTTTAATCTCATCGGCGGTCTGTTCCGGCACTTTAACATTTAATTGGATCGTCTGAAATGGTCTCATTTTCCACCTCTTTCCGGGTGATTCAAAAGGGTTCTAAAAAGGTTCCGTGAAACTGCTCTAATTTCCGTTGCAGGCTTTGCCTGCAAGCCGTTTTGGTGGGGAATGACATTCCCCTATTCCTGCCTTAACTTCAAACCTTGCGGTTTGGCGTTCAGTCTCCTGCCGCAAGCGGCAGGACAGACGCTTCATTCCCGTTGTAAAGCATCCAGTCGAATACCTCCCTTCCCGGCAAAATAAAAAGCCTGACAGACCAGACGCATGGTGCGTCGGGTGTGTCAGGCTTTGCTTCTATTCGTTTCACTTCTTGTGGTGGGGCCTTTTCTGCCGTGGTTTCAGAATAACAGGTACGCGCGCTTTTGTCAAGCTGTGACAGCGAATGTCAGGAGACGTAATTTGTGAATGTTTTTTACTCCTTGAACGACTCAATCTAACGGTTTAGAAAAGCGTAAAAGTAAGTATACTTTATTAAAAATATATATTGTGCTTTCTAAATGCCCCAATCTCTACTTATCATTTGCAATTGTACCATATGGGGATAAATCTTACCTGTGTTCATCAGCTCCTCCGGCGTTCCCTTTTCGGCAACGGAACCGTCTGAAAGTACAACTACCTTATCCGCGCCGCTTACGGTACGCATACGGTGTGCGATAACAAGTACAGTCTTATCCTTTATCAGCCTTGACAAAGCAGCTTGTATCAATGTTTCGTTTTCCACATCAAGGCTTGCCGTTGCTTCATCAAGTAAGATGATAGGGGAATTTTTGAGAAATGCGCGGGCGATTGAAATACGCTGCCGTTCACCGCCAGACAGCTCGCAGCCGTTTTCACCAATCATACTGT
Source organism: Lachnospiraceae bacterium (assembly GCA_022845955.1). Lineage (GTDB taxonomy): Bacteria > Bacillota > Clostridia > Lachnospirales > Lachnospiraceae > Eisenbergiella. The sequence continues at coordinate 2,933,252 of AP025576.1, read as the reverse complement.
TGTAACCGTCCGGGAGCTTTACCGCAAATTCATCACAATTTGCCAGTTTCGCCGCCGCAATCACTTCTTCGTCGGTCGCATCCTTTCTGCCTATTCTGATATTCTCCATGATTGTGTTGTTAAACAGCGTCACGTCTTGAAATACGATAGAATACAGCGACAATAATGTTTCCGGTTCTATTTTCGATATATCCATACCGCCGACCGTAATTTCGCCTTTATTTATATCCCAAAACCGCGCGGCAAGGCGTGACACCGTAGTTTTACCTCCGCCGGACGGTCCGACTAAGGCGGTAACTTCTCCCTGTTTTGCCGTAAAGGACACGTCTTTCAATACGGTTTCCCCGGTATTATAAGCAAATCCTACATGGTCGAACACAATATCATAGCCTTTATTTGTTACCTCGTTGCTGCCTGTCTGGATAGGCTGGTCAAGGATTTCGTTCATGCGGTTTATGTTCGTTTTGGTGGAAATTACCGCGGCAAGATTTTGCAATGCACCCTCAAGCGGGGCATACAGCCTTGAAGCCACAAGCAAAAACATAAAGAACAGCGGAATAGTAATCTCCCCGCGAATGAGCAGCGCGGAACCCACAAGGGCAACCGTGGCAATTCCAAACTTTAATACCAGCGTCGAGGAAACAACAAAGAGGGCAGTCCCAAACTCCGAAATGATGTGCCGTTTTTCCACAGCATCAATTTTTTTGCCAAGCCCTTTGAGATAATTTTCTTCTGCGTTATTCGCCTTTAAGTCTTGTAAACTTTCGATGCACTCCTGCACACCGCTTTCCAACGCAACATTTGCCGCTACGGATTTTCGGGTGAAATATTCTTGTATGCGGGCCGAGAAAAACGTGATCGCAAATGCAATGGGCAACACCCAAACAGCCGCAAGAGCCATACGCCAATCGTAAGCAAACAAGCAAATCGCAATCAGCGTTGTTGAAATAAGAGAACCTGCCAAACCGGGTACATAATGAGAAAATGCCGTTTCAAGAGTGGCGCAGTCACCCATTATGGAATTTGTCAAATCGGCAAGGTCTTTTTTTCCAAAGAAAGACAAGGGAATTTTGCGGAGCTGCTCCGCTAACGAAATGCGTCTTACCCCGCTTTCCACATAAGTCGCTAAATAGGTGGCGTTATACTGAAACCAAGTTACAACAAAGATAAGGGCAAGGCAGACCAAAGCGCCAACCCCATAGAAAGCAATGCGGCTTCCATTTACGCTCCCCTTCATGGTATCGATGACAAAGTAATAGAGCAGCCCAACAGGAAGCATAAAGGATATATCCTGTGCAACACAAGCAATACAGCCTTTTATCAAATCGACAGCCCCCTGTCTTGATAACGCAAAGCGTCTTTGCAATGTCTTAATCATGCGTTTACCCCCTTTGCAATTTTCCATTCTGCCGCTTCGGAATAATTCCTCCACATTTTTGTAAATATGCCGTTTTTCTCTATCAACTTGCTATGTGTGCCGCTTTCGGCAATCTCACCGTCTTGCAGTACATAAATGTAATCCGCGTCTATGATTGACGACAGCCTGTGTGCAATCATAATAACCGTTTTTCCCTTTGAGAGAGCGGATAAAGCCTGTTGTATGCGTACCTCATTGTCGGGGTCGGCAAACGCTGTCGCTTCATCAAGAATTAAGATAGGCGCATTTTTCAAAATCGCGCGGGCAATCGCTATTCTTTGCTGTTCGCCGCCGGACAGGTACACGCCGCTTGTGCCGACAACCGTATCCATACCATTCGGTAATTTTTCAATAATATCCAAGCATTGTGCAGCTTCCAGAGCATGGGCGATTTCTTCGCGTGTGGCATTCGGTTTTGCCATACGCACGTTTTCCAAAATAGATGCTTTGATAAGGCGGCTATTTTGAAATACAAAAGATACCTTATTCATCAATGTTTCTTTCGGAATGTCGCGTAAGTCGATGTTGCCGATCAGTATGCGTCCTTTTTGCGGATCAAAAAATCTTGTCACAATATTTGCAAGGGTTGTTTTGCCGCCGCCGGACGCGCCTACCAGCGCTACAACCTGCCCCGGTTCGATCCGTAATGACACATCATTTAATGCGTTTTTCTTATCGTCATAACTGTAACTGATGTGTTCCAAGGTGATCCCATTGTCATTCGGCACATTGTTCACTTGACTTTCAGATAACGGTTTTTCATTCAGCACCTCATCAATCCTGTTCAATGCGTCATCTACAATCATTGCATCCTCAGTCATAAACATAATTTTTGTGAGTGTCGTACCAATGACAGGAGTAATCACAATGTAAAAGATAAGGTTCAGCAGCAATTCATTCGTTACGCCGCTCCTTGTAAAAAGAATCCCCCCGGCAATCAAAAACGCGAACACACCATTGATTGCAGTCGTATAAAACATCATGGGCAGACGCAGTCCCTTTGTGTATGTAATCACCCATTTTTCATAATTGTCGATTGCGTCTTTGAAGCGTTTGAAAGAAAAGATTGTCTGCCCGAAAGTCTTTACTACGGGTACACCCCTTACATACTCAACGGCTTCATTTGACATATCAGAAAGTGAGTTTTGGTACTGTTCCATTCTCTGCGCCATGTCTTTTCCGGTCATTTTCATCATAATGAGAAAACCAAGCACAACGGGAACAAGGCTCAAAAGCCCTAACCGCCAATCAAACGCAAGCAGTAAAACGAGCAGTCCAATGGGCGTTGCAATCGCCCCCGCTTTGTCGGGCAGCCTGTGTGCAAGATACGTTTCCGTAGCAGCGCTGGAACTGTTGACGATGCGCCGCAGCTTCCCGCTTCCATACTTTTCTGTCACTCCAAGAGGCAGGGCTGTAATATGACGCATAAGCGTTTTTCGGATATTGGCGGCAACTCGAAACGCGCTTATGTGGGAACACATCAGACCTGCGATATAGATGACAATAGAGAGTACCGCAAACAATACGGCAGACCAGCCGTATCCTGTGACATTCTCCGCCTGTGAGAAGTCCGGGGACACTTCCAGTATGTCGTGAACGATACGCCATATATACCAAAATGGCACAAGAGCCAACAGCGCACTCATGACTGACAGTATCCATGAAAGATAGGTCAATATCTTATGCCCTCCGGCATAACCCATTAACCGTGATAAGTTAGACTGTTTTTTCATTAAAAAAAAACCTCCTTATTTTTTTGTGTATGATAAAAGGGCTTATGATAAACCGCAAATATCCAATTTGATAGTTAGCATTAACTAACTCATGTGTAAAAATTATAGGGCTTATTGCCCCATAATTTTCATCCATCCGGCGGTGTAAAAAGTTCTCATTTCTTTTAGATAATGCTTTGCTTCTTCAATCGGCATTTCATGTATAATCAATTCAAAAAAAGTGTTGAACATTCCTGTAATCAAGATATGCTCTAACCGTTTATCAATCGAGGGAACCGGTCTACCTAATCTTTCAAGCACCTTGAAATAGTCGTGTGTTGCATTTGTTTCTATTTCAACCATTTCGTCAATCAACTTTGAAAAGCGCGTTCCCTCGGAACAGCAAAGAATGAGCTTAAATTCATTCAAATGATCATAGGCGTACAAGAGCATTTCATACATACACTCGCCGGAAGTAGTGGTAAGATTGTCTGGCTGTTCCTCTGGTGGAATTTCTGCAAATTCTCTTTGCGCCTTGCAAAAGCAATCTAACAAAAAGCTGTAATGTTCACCTACCAGTGCTTCAAATAAATCTTCCTTGCTGTCATAGTAGCCATAAAACGCGCCCGTTGTCACACCCGCCGTTTTAACAATATTTCGCAAGGACGCAGATTTGAAACCTTTTTCAAGAAATTCCTGCATGGCGGCTGAAAGAATTAGATGTAGAGTTGTCTGGTCCGCTTCGCTCATTATATCATCTCCTTCCATATAACGCCGTTATATATCACCGTTATATGATACGGCAAGTCAAGAAGTTTGTCAATATCCCTATCAAAAATTTTATGAATCTCGTAAATTCCTGTAATCTCCGTTCTGTGTTCCAGCCGCTCCTTGACGGCGGCGTGAAAATATTGTCTGCGACATCGAAATTAAAAGGTAAATATACTTTTTGTTAAAAATGTCCTTTGCAAATTTGTATGAAATCCAGTATAATAAATCCATAACGAGTGGCACACGTGCGTAAATCCAGTTGCGTGTGTCACTCGTTTTATATTTTTTAGGAATGGAGGGACAGTGGTATGAAACGGGTAAAAGCCGCCTGCATTTGTTAGACACTTCATTTTATGCTGAAGGAAGATGTTGGTCATGACTATGCTATGCAACAAGTAAAAGAAGAAGTTGCTCAGTATCAGAAATCCTTGGAGCACAAGCATACCCAGTATAAAATCGTTGAGCAGACAGAACAGTCGGATGGTTCTATCATAGTTAAAGTAATCAAGCAATACAATTCCAGCCCGGTCGGTGATTATTTGGGGCAAAAAATTAAATATAAGACAAGCGTGTAGCCCTGCGGCGTAAATCCAGCCAACACAGGTTTACACGCTATTTTTTTGTAAAAGGAGGATGATTCCAATGGATAAAGAATCAAATCAGCTCTTGGGGTGCGAACCCATAGGCAAGCTAATGCAAAAATATGCGGTTCCCTGCATTATCTCCCTGCTTGTGGGTGCGCTTTATAACATCGTTGACCAGATATTCATTGCAAACGCAGCTTATTTAGGTTCCTACGGCAATGCGGCAAACACCGTAGTGTTTCCGCTGACGGTTGTTGCTTTGGCTCTCGCTGTAATGATTGGCGATGGCTGCTGTGCGTTTGTCAGCATTCAGCTAGGCAAGAACGAAACTGCAAATGCCAAGAAAAGCGTGGGCAACGCAGTTGTTATGGTTGTTGCAATCAGCCTGATTCTGACCGCCCTATATCTCGTTTTTGCCGACGGCATTATTGCCATGTTCGGTGGCACAGTGAATGCCGAAACCTTTCATCATTCACAGGTATACTTTTTTTATATCACCATCGGAATTCCTTTTTATATGTTTGGCCAAGCCATGAATCCCATCATTCGTGCGGATGGGAACCCTAAATTCGCTATGATTTCCACGCTGGCTGGGGCGGTCTTAAACATCATTCTTGACCCCATTTTTATTTTTACATTCCGCTGGGGCATGATGGGCGCAGCGATTGCCACCGTATTAGGGCAAGCCGTTACTGCTATTCTTGCTGTGTGGTATCTGCTTAATATGAAAATTATCAGGCCGCAAAAAAAGGATTACAGGCTGTGCGGCAGCATTTGCGGCAGGACGCTGGTGCTTGGCATTACCAGCTTTCTATCCCAGATCAGCCTTGTAGCGGCTATGGCGGCTATCAATAATATGATTCGCAAATACAGCGTATTGGATGTTGTATTTGGGCAAGAGCAATACGCACAGATCCCAATGGCGGTAGTGGGCATTGTCATGAAATTTTTTCAGATTGTCATTTCTATCGTGGTAGGTATGGCGGCAGGCTGCATTCCCATCGTGGGATTTAACATGGGCGCCGGACACAAGCTGCGTGTGAAAGAATTGTTCACCAAACTTTTGACGGCGGAGGCATTGGTGGGCGCTATTGCGCTGGCTATGGTGGAATTTTTCCCTCACCAGTTAATTGCTATTTTCGGCGCTGCAAATGAAAGTATATATTACACAGATTTTGCCGTCAGAGCCTTTCGTATTTATCTCTGCATGATGATTTTTGCTTGTATCAACAAAGCGTGCTTTATCTATTTGCAGGCAATGGGCAAGGCGCTGGAATCCACATTGCTCTCTATGGTGCGCGAGGTAGTGTTTGGCGTAGGCTTTGCACTCCTGCTCCCACTTTTCTTTGGACTGGATGGCGTATTGTATTCCATGCCGTTGTCGGATTTACTAACATTTGTTGTGGCTGCAATTCTGATTCGCAGCATCTATAAAGAACTGAATGGAGGAAAAATAATATGAAAAACAGAATCATTACCATCAGCCGGGAATTCGGCAGCGGTGGGCGCACGATTGGAAAAGAAGTGGCTGACATGTTGGGAATTCCCTGCTATGACAGCGAGTTGATTCATCAGATCGCACAGGAAAGCGGTTTTGCAGATAGCTATGTAAAAGATACCAGCGAGGACGCAAAAGTGACAGTCATGGGGTTTGCGCTTACGCCGCGTACTTTTGGAAAGACCAATGATGACTACTTATGGGAGGTTCAGGAAAAAGTGATTTCGGAGTTAGCCGAAAAGGGTCCCTGTGTGATTGTAGGACGCTGTGCGGATTACATTTTGCGGGAAAAGGCAGACTGCCTGACAGTTTTCATCCATGCAAATATGAACTACCGCGCCAAGCGTATTGTCGAAATTTATGGTGAACGAGCGGAATCCCCTGAACATCGGTTGAAAGAAAAAGACAAACGCCGTGCGGCATATCATCGGTTTTATACTGATATGAAGTGGGGCTATGCACAAAACTATCATATTTCACTGGATAGCGGGATTCTGGGTATTGAAAAGTGTGTTGATATTCTTCAAAAACTATTTTAAGAATACATAATCAATAATTCCACATGGATTCCTAATGAATTCCACAGTATTTCCAATGTCAGGGTGCATAATAAAGACACTGCAAAGAGCAGAATAATTTGAAAGCAGGTAAAGAATATGAAAACAAAACTTAGGATGGCAACCGTAGCATTAACAGCACTTACCATCGCGGCTTCTGTCGGTACAACGGCATTCGCCGCAGAACCCACTGCTTCCTACGGCTATTTGACTGGGCAGCAAAACAACGCCGGCCGACATGCACAGTTTGAAGAAGCCGCAGGCTTTACGTCAGACGCAGATCGGGAGGCCTTTTTTGAGGCACAGGGAATCGGTGGCGATGGCCCTTACAGCACGGCACAGCATATAGATGCCGAGGAACTTGTAAAGGCTGGCATTATCGACCAGTCAACAGCGGATAAAATCACAACCGCCGCTGCCCAAAAGCATGTTGATCTTCATGCCAAGTATGCCAGCAAGTCCGATATGACACCGGAAGAACTTCATACCTTTTATGAGAGTTTCAAGTCAGACGGTTTTGATGGCGATTCGGTCAGCGAACTTCTGAATAACGGAGTTATTACACGGGAACAGGCTGATGCAATCAACGGGTATCTTTCCAGATAGCCAATAAGCATAACAGACCGGTGCAGCATTGGCCGCGCCGGTCTGTTGTCGCATATCAAATTCTGTCGGATTGAGAAGATGCCCATTTTCTGATATAATATTTGCTAAATAGTACAGAAAAGGAGGTATCTGCGATGATAAAAATTCTTGTTGTAGATGATGAACCTGATATTTACCAGCTTATTAAAAGATTTGCAGAGCATGATGGTTATGAAGCGATAGGAGCTTCTGATGGATTAGAGGCGATTACACTTTGCCATAACAATCATTTTGATATCATTATTATGGATGTCATGATGCCAGATATGGACGGATTCACTGCTTGTAAAGAAATCCACAAAGAAAAAGATATTCCCATACTAATGCTGTCAGCCCGCGGTGCAGAGTATGACAAGTTACTTGGTTTCGAAGTGGGTGTGGACGATTATGTAGTTAAGCCGTTTTCTCCTAAAGAATTAATGGCACGGGTAAACGTCATTGTAAATCGTCACAAATCACAAGACCGAACACAAGCCGAAATCGTGCTGGCAGGCTTACGAATAGACACGTTAGGACGGAATGTATTTGTGGACGGCACAAAGACGGAACTAACTGCCAAGGAATACGACTTATTAATGTATTTTGTTGAGAATAAAGGAATTGCGCTCTCCAGAAATCAAATTTTGAACGCTGTATGGGGGTACGAATACTACGGCGATGATCGTACCGTAGACTGGCAGATTAAACTATTGCGGAATAAGCTGGGGACCTATAGAGGTTGGATTGTAACGCTGCGAGGGGTGGGATATAAATTTGAAGCTGAATCGTAAATCTTTTGGTGTAAAATTGTGGCTTTATTTCGTTGGCTTCGCAGCAATTATTTTTGCGGCTTTATGGCTGCTGCAAACTGTATTCCTGCAAAGTTTTTATAATAGCATGGCAATACACAATATAAAACAGGTCGCTTTACAGATAGCCGAACAGCAGGATAGCGATGTTTTGGATAGCTTGATTGAAGATTATGCGTTGGAATATTCCCTGCTGATATTTCTGACTGATTGGAATGGCAATGTTATATATAGTGCAGACGAACACAGTTCTGTTTACGAAAAACATCAAAATTGGAATATTGAAAACAACAGCGAAGGCAACCCTTATCGGAATTCCGATGAACCTATGAATTGGCAGATTGGGGCATATCGTAATCTGCCACAAAATTATTCTGATTTTTTAGAACAGTTATCCTCTAGCCAAGATGGAACGATAGGATTTCCAACAGAAAATAATACGGCTTATGTTTATGGAATGGTGCTGCCGGATTCCGTACAATTTGGCAGTGAGAAAGCCGTTTTATATATTAGTATGCAGCTTGGAGCGGTTGGCGCGACGACCAGTATTTTACGCATACAACTTATTTGGGTAACATTCGTATCTTTTGTTATTGCGTTTATAATTGCATATTTTTTATCCAGACAATTTTCCAGACCGATATTTGCTATTTCAACACAAGCAAAACGCATGGTAACAGGAGAATTTGTGGGCGATTATGAGAGAGGCTTTTGTCAGGAACTTGATAATCTATCGGCCACACTGGAAGAAACTACGGCTGCTTTGCAGCAATTGGAAAACGCACGGCGGGAACTGCTGGCCAATGTATCCCATGACTTGCGGACGCCGCTAACCATGATAAAGGGCTATGCCGAAATGATTCGCGATATTTCATGGAACGATGAAAGCAGGCGGGATGATGATTTAGCTATTATCATTAGAGAGGCTGATAGACTGACAGGACTTGTCAATGACATATTAGAATACTCAGCTATGCAGTCACGTAATTTATCTGTTGAATTTGAAAGCCTTGACTTAAGTTCTATTGTGCAGTGCGTTGCAGAACAATTTATACCCCTATGTGAACAAAGCGATTGTGAAATCAAAATTTCGCTTGAACCCAGACAATGGGTAAACGGCAACGAGAAACTGCTTAAACGTGTATTATATAACCTAATTGACAACGCAGTCAGTCATTCTGGAAATAATAAAATTTATGTTTCATTACGGGAGGCTGGCCTTGGTGTCCGGGTAGAAATTCGTGATTATGGGCCGGGTATTCCAGATGAGGAATTGCCCTATATTTGGGATAGATATTTCACATCAAAAAACCGGAGAAGTGATATAAACAAATCTGGGCTGGGACTTGCCATTACCAAATCAATTTTATTGATGTTGGAAGCTGATTTCGGCGTAGATAGTAAACTTGGACAAGGCAGTATTTTCTGGTTTGAACTGAAAAAAGTAACACCAGAGCCAAAAGCGGAAGAAGGTAGGATGAAAAAGTGATAAAAATAAGTTACGCTATTCAACAAATGATTTCTTTTTACAAAGGTAACATTCATGATATCGACCATCAAATTTTATTGGAAATATATTATTTGGTAAATATGGGATAAACTTTCAAATTCAAAGAGACTGTCTATGATGCAATGGTACGGTTATTAAGACGAATATCGGGAGAGAACTATTGTCCTCCATGTTTTTGCACGAATATGGAAGTATATAGATAAAATCAATTTTAAACATTTCTATTGGTTCCCCTCCTACTCCATGAAATACCTAACATAAGTTGTACTAAGAGATGAGGATTGAAAGGGTATATGGAACTGGATATCGCATTCACGATCTAAATTAAGAAGCTGTGCCGCTCGATTCTTGTTTCGAGCGACACAGCTTCTTTTTACACATAAATCAGTTCTGTTTTTACAATTTCATCGGCAACGGCCTGTGCCTGCTCCGAGATACGAATACGCTCCAGCGCATCCTCCTCCGGCATGGGGTGCTGTTTTAGATAATCGACGCGAATACGTTCCGAAAGTTCAAATGCGCGCATATCCACCGCAGCACAATGCTCTGCCAGCTTTCCTGTGAAAAGCAATTCCCGGTACATTTCCTGCTTGAATCCGTGAAGATACTCCAAGCGCAAGTGTCCGTACTTTCCAAGATTTTTTAGCAGCTCGCTGCCCTCAACCTCAATGTTCGGGTAAAATAATCCGTCAATTTCGATATACTCCAAATCCATGATAGCCATAAGCGGCCTCCTTGATAAAATGATTTACAATTTACCAGTTTCGTTTCAGCTGTTTGCCTTAACTTACTTGTTTCTCGTAAACATCCTTATCAAAGAGACCGCTTACCGGCCCCTGTGCTTTTCTTTCCTTTTTTGCTGCTTGCGCGCAAAGCGCTGCTCTTTCTCAGCTTCTTTCTGTTCCCTGCTGTAAATGCGGCGCTCCGTTTTTGCAAGCTCCTGCTGCAGCTTTAAAGCCTGCTGGGACTTCGTCCCGATGCCCGGTTCCTTAAGTTCCCGGCCGGCTATCCGCTGCATCCGTTTGGGATTGGATCCCGTTTCTTTTACTACCGTTTTCACTGACGGGCTGAACCGCAGCTTATCATAATTTTCCAACAGGAATGCAAGCACCTCATACTCCTTTGGCTCCGCTCCAAACGTCACCTTGGAAACCGATACGCAGTCCTCCCGGATGCGCTCAAAAACGCCCACCCAGAAGGGTTCCTCAAAAAACACCTTCAGTTTGACCGATGCCGATACTTTGTCCATGACATATCCTCCTTAATACATGTGATGAACAAAGAACGGACGACCCAAGGAGGGAGGGTTACTGACAGCGCTTTTATGAATATTGTCCGCTGCGCCCGGACTACCTACCGGGACTGTGTTTTTATCTTTGTGGGAATATTATAGCACATTCTGACACTGTGTGGGAAATGCTATTTATGCATTAGGTTATCTGTCTGTGAAATCCCCCCTAAAACGCGGTTTCCCTTCTGCAATCATATGTGTTATGATATCTCATAAAAAGAAAGTACCGGCCCCTTTCCTGTTATCAATAGCGGGAGAAAAGCCGGAGCAAAAAAACAGGTAAGGAGAACGAAGCATGGAATGGCTGGAAGCAATGAAGGAATCCATCCGGTATATGGAGGCGCATCTGCCGGAAACTATCACGCCGGAGGATATCTCCCGGCATGTAAGTATTTCCCCCTTTTATTTCCAGAAGGGCTTCAAAATCATTACAGGTATGACCATCGGAACGTATCTTAGGAACAGACGTCTGTACCTGGCCGCCCTGGATGTACTGGCAGGGAATGATAAAGTGATCGATCTCGCCTACAAATATGGATACGAAACGCCGGAAAGCTTTACCAAGGCCTTCAGCCGTTTTCACGGCCTGGCGCCCTGCCAGCTGAAGAAGCAGCCTCACAGGCTCCGGGTTTTCCTGCCTCTTCAGATCACAATCTCGGTGGAAGGCGGAAGTAATCTGAACTATACCCTGGAAAAACTGGATGCCTTTCCTGTTATAGGAATAGAGGAAACCTTCTTCTATGACGGCGCATATGATGAAATCCCGCCCTTCTGGAAGCAGTTCTGTACCGGCAGGAAGGAACAGCTCTGTCAGCAATTGGGTGAAAACAGCAATCTGGGAAAATACGGGATATGCATCGCTGACAAGGAGCATCCCAAAAGCTTCCGCTATGTAATCGCGGGGGACTATGAAGGAGGCCCTGTCCCACCGGATATGAAGGTTATGGAAATCCCTGCCTTCACCTGGGTGAAATTTGGCTGCACAGGGCCTCTTCCCGGAGCGTTACAGGCCATAAATACGCGGATTTTCAAAGAATGGCTTCCGGGAAATACCAGATATGAAATTGCCCACAGCATAAATATAGAAATGTATACTCCCGGTGATACCTCCGCACCCGATTACAGCAGTGAAATCTGGATTCCGGTAAAAGAAAAACAGCCGGCATGCCGCACGGCATTAAATCATTAGGTCACTCAAACTAATAATTGTACTGCCTTTGCTTTCATAATAGCGTAACATCTCTTCAATTTTTCTTTTGTCATAGCTGGTAATGCAATCGGATAGTACATTAACACCATAGTTTGCTTTGCATAAGTTGTAACAGGTCGATTTAACACAAGCAACGGCGTCTGCCCCTGTAATGTAGAAATCGCATATTTCATTTTTACTGATAAAGTCTGAAAATTCTTTACTGGTCAATGCATTTCCTTTGCATTTAGTAAAAATGTTGTCTGATACTATTTTCAAGTCTGAAACCAATTCAGCTCCATGTGTACCTGGCTTAAAAGTCCTCGTGCCAGCCGATAAGTTTTCATGTCTTATATAAACAACAGGAAGGTTATGACTGACCGCCCAATCAATAGCCATATTGATATTATCAATAATTTCTTTGTAATTTTTCGTTATATCATTTTGAATGTCTATAACGACTAAAGCTTTTTTCTGCATAGTGTTTCCTCCTGATAGGCAGTTGATTTGTTTCCAATTTTATTGTACCATGTAATTGTTGACAACGTTATGGCAACAATCTAAAATAAAAGGCGGCTGCTAATGAAAGTAGACAGGCTTGTTAGTATTATTATGATACTTCTTGATAAAAAGCGGATAGGCGCACAGGAATTAGCAGATATGTTTGAAGTTGCACCCCGCACAATCTACCGCGATATAGACGCAATCAATATGGCAGGTATCCCCGTTCGCTCAACATCGGGAGTGGGCGGCGGCTTTGAAATCATGGAGGAATACAAGATTGATAAAAAGGTTTTTTCGGCCGATGACCTTTCCGCTCTCTTAATGGGGCTTTCCAGTCTTTCAAACATGATACGAGGAGATGAACTGGTACACGCTCTCGCAAAAGTCAAAAGTTTTATACCTGCTGACAAAGCGAAAGACATTGCATTAAAAGTAAATCAAATATATATAGATTTAAGTCCGTGGATAGGCAACAGCAACATACAGCCCTATTTGGAACTTATCAAAACAGCTTTGCAGGACAGCAAGCTGCTGACCTTTGAATATATAGCCCACCACGGGAACAAAACTGTGAGAACAGTCGAGCCGTATCAGCTTGTATTGAAAAGCAGCCACTGGTATTTATATGGGGTTTGCCACAATAGAAATGAGTTTCGCTTGTTCAGATTATCCCGCATATCAAATCTGCAAATGCACGAGGAAATTTTCACGCCGCGCGATTATCAAAAACCGCAGTTGGATTTTGATGCTATGTGGGCAGCCATGCAGACAAGAATTAAAATCCGCATTCATGAATCTGTCATGGACAGAGTGCTTGATTTTTGTACTTATGAAGATTTTTCGTCAGACGGGGACGAGCATTACATTGTTAATTTTCCTTTCACAGAGAACGATTACTATTACGATATTCTTTTGAGTTTCGGAAATAAATGCGAGTGTTTAGAACCGTTACCTATCCGCGCAGAAATAAAACGCAGAATATATGATATCGCTGCGATTTATGAAAGCTGATATACAGAGTAAGGCAAAACGGCATAGCCGAAGCTATGCCGTTTCCCGAAAACATTCCTATGCTGTTCTATGGGTGTCCCCCTAAACGCTGTTTTGTACTGCCGGCTTCTATTTTCCTGACGGCCTGCGTCTTCAGCGGTTCAGAGCGCCTGCTCATTCCAGCGCTTCAGGGAAGGGAACCAGTTCTGCATCATCTCCCGCGCTGTCTCTTCTTTCATATCGCTGTTTGCCTCCAGCATGGGCGGAATACACACATCTATCATTTCTTCCATGGTACATTCCGACGTAAAGGCACCATTCTGATAGCAATAGGAACAATAGTCGCTGCTCCTGCTCCCATCCGCCTCCGTCCCATACAATTCCTCTGTTTCACCCATAGGCATACCGCAGCTCTGGCAATATCTTTCTTCCATTTTTAAACCCCTTTCTTCCTGCTTATCCGTGACCGTCCGGTCCGATATGAAGTGTTACATTTATCTGAATCCTTTTTCATAGTAACATACATAATATGACAACTGTATGTCATCTTATCATAAGAAATATAAATATCCCACAGCAAGCACAATGGACTAAAATCCGCAGGTATTTGGTCTATACTCCGCTGCGGCAGGTGCAAAGGAGCGGGTACCTTTTTTCCCCGGATCGTATACAGCCGGTCCAGAAGTTGATCCCTTATCCTTTTTTATTATCAGATTTCCGTTCCGGGACTCCAGACGGATCTTCACATAGGGGAAATCGCCATTTGTACCTTTTATCCATCCTTTTTCCGCCTTTTCCTCCATCCCGAAATCTGCAGCCACGGAACCGTTTTTGCTTACCGCTTCCAGGTGAAACCCGAGTGCCGGAGGAAGTGTAAGCTGGATATCTCCGTTTTTATTATAAAGCTGTAAATCCCCGTCCGCCTTCACATAGCGGATCTGCAGCAGGCCGTCATTGGAGGTATGATAACCCCCGCTGCCTACAGCTTCGTCCACTTCCAGGCTTCCATGGGTAGTGGTATAATTCACCTTTCCTTCCAGGCGGGATATTTTCACCTCTCCCTCTGTAGTATGTATCTTAATATCTCCGGCACAGATACGGCCCAAATCCAGGCTTCCTCTTGTGGATGCAAATTCCAGGCAGGATGCTTCCACCTGTTCCAGACGTATCCTGCCGGAAGTGGTTTCCGCACGCAGGGAATCCAGGGTCAGCTTCATCTGTGACATGTCTATCTCACCATCTGTTGTGATAACGGTAAGATCCCGATCATAGGAGGCTGGCAGCCAGACCTCTACCCGGCAGGTAAATCCATCCTTAAAAAACGGCCTTTTTCCCTCGCTGATATGGATTCGGCTTTTTTCCATGTCCGTATGGGCATAATACCGCCTCTTATTTTCCGTCATATATTCCCTGACCACCAGTTTCTCTCCCCGGCCTTCATAGAAGAGTATCGTATCCTCATCATAAGTAACCGCAAGCTCCGATATTCCCTGCAAATCGAAAACCATTTCGTTTACCATGCGCTCTTCTTTCCAACCGGTACAGCCGGCAGCGAGAATACCCGCAAACAGGAGAACACATCCCGCTATCGTTTTTTTCCATTTTTTACTCATTTCCTCTCCAATCCGTGCTGACAGCACTTCATCTGGTATTGGCTTCTTTCCGGGAAGATGAACCGAATCTTTTTATAGCGATCCCGGAAAGCCCGAATATGGCCAGATGTATTGAATGAATCGTTCATTCATATTTATAATAAAATTAAAAGGGCCCTCTGCCCTGTTAATTTCAGCTATCTCTGCACATACGCATGGATCAGGTTATCCATACATACGTTTTTTGCATCCTCCAGTGATATATGATGCGCTTCAAAGGAGTTATACCGCATATCCATTGCCCACCAGGCCAGCTGCTCCACAATCAGCGCTGTGGTAAGCTCCCTGTTTTCTAATGGCCTTATCATCCCTTTTTCCATAAAAAAGGTAAGGTAATCCGTCATGGCAGTAAAAAAACGCTTCCGATATTCTCTGTAATCCCTGGCAAGCGCCGGAAAATCAAATTGATTCTTTTCAATAAACAGACATCCCACCGCATACTGGGACAGCATATCAAAAGCATCGGATATGAGGGAAGCAAAATCATAGTTTTCCCTGCCCTCTCTGAACCTCCCGGAAAACGCATCCGCCGATTTCCGGAAAACAGCCATAATTTCGTCTTCCAGTCCCTGAAACAGCTCATCAGTCACCGGCCTTTCAAATTCCCTGTCCAGAAAGCCGGGAGTGATTGTACATTTCAGTACAAAATGCATGATTTCCTGCTTTCCGGTGAAATCATGGTAAATGGTTCCCACAGAAACCCCCACTTCCCTGGCAATGTGGCTGATCTGCGTCCGTGCATAACCCTGCTGCAGAAACAGGCGGACCGCCGCATCGTGTATCGCTTTTATTCTTTCGTTTTCCATAACACCTCCAAGTGAATGAATCGTTCATTTACTATATAATACGCCTGCTGCCTCCTGTCGTCAAGGTTTTTTCTGATTTTTTACCGGTTACTATAACTTTCCTCTTGACCTGTACGCGGCGTATTGGTTTACAATCCTCTTAGAAGGGAGGCTTCGCTATGAAAATCAACGAGGCGGCTGAACAGGCCGGACTAAGTAAGCGGGCAGTTAAGTATTACGAGGAGCAGGGACTTCTCCATATCAGGAAGGACACGAATGGTTACAGAAATTATACAGAGGAGGATATCAATACCCTGAAAGAAATATCCGCCTACAGGAAGCTGGGGATCGGCATATCCTCCATCCGCACGCTGCTGTCGGGAGCGGACACACAGCTTCTGGAGCATATTTATGAAGAAAAAAAGGCCCTTTCCCTGGAGAATCAGAAAGAACTGGAAGCCCTGCGTCAATTTATGACGGATAATAATGCGGATGCATTGAATCAGGCAGTGGATTACCACAGCATAGCCGATGCCATGCACGACATGCTGCCCGGTTTTTTTGGATACTTTTTTATGAACCATTTCCAGCCCTATCTGCAAATCACCATCACTACCCCAGAACAGCAGGAAGCTTACCGGAATATCCTCGCCTTCTGGGACAATGTCAAAATCCATATTCCTTTGTTTATGCAAATCAGCAGCTACGTGATGTACCTTCTCCCCAAACCCGGCATGGAACAAGCCGCAGCGCGGATGGAGGAACAGCTGCGGCAGCTCTCTTCTCCCACAGAAGAAGAATACCGGAAGCTGCGTGAAAAAACGAAGCAAAATGTACGGATGAAGAACCGTTTCTTCTTCAAATACCATCCTGCCTTCATTTCCCAGCGCAGATTTATGAAACGGCTTCAGGACTGCGGGTATAATGATATTTTTATTCCTAATATGATCCGCCTTTCCCCGGAATACAAAAAATATCATGATGCACTGATGCAGATTAACGACCGGATCTGCAATGACCTGGGACTGTACTATGATTCGAACTACAATCTGGTCATGAAAAAGAGCTAAGGGCCGGGCTTGGGAAGCCGCCGAAAGGGAAACAAGGAAAACGACCGTCACAACGGCCGGTAAAGAGAATGATGTTATGATTGGAGTAAACGCCTATGCGGCATAAGAGCGGCACAGACGTTTACTATAATATAAAGGAGCCTCATACGTCTATATCAATTCTGTGGAAGTTTTTTAGTTCTGCCAGATACAAAACCGTCATATTGGCTTCGTATTGTCTTTCTAATTTACGGAATTCATCTTGCTCTCCGAATTGATAAGTCAAGTGCCACCCCCCATCCTTATCTTGGCGGCGGATTAAATAATCCAGTGCCCCATCTACTTCCGTCTTAACAAATGGATACAAAAAACTGTCAGGATCCGTTACTATGTCACATGGTGTCTCATGATATCCATCTGCCCAGGCAGTTTCTTCTAATTCCATACATGCTGTCGGTTCCCTGCTTAATATTTGCTTTAATCTTTCTACTAAAGCATCGTCCCTGTAAATGTTACTATCTGCTTGTAAACAATTTACGAATTGCTGATAACATTTGATATTATACGGCACCATGTAGTCAGCTTCATAGGAGGGATCCGAAGACACCTCACAGTAGAAAGGAGATTCTTTATCAAAATATCTGAGCACCTTTTCCACAGGGCAACTTATTATTTCCTTATATTTTTTTTGAGAGAGCAGTTCACTGTATAATGCCACAAATGCTGCTAATGCCGCCTGTCCATTCGGATTATAGCTTTTTACCTGACTATCAAAATCTTTATAATAAATTTCTATATTCTTATATTCCCACCACCAGACATGTAGCGCTTCATTTACCTCAGGTACAAGTAAATTTCCCCAGCAACCTAGTTCTGGCTGATATCTTTCCAATATATATTTCATCATTTTCTGTATGGTCGGATTTCCTGCATCTGGCCTTTCTTTTAAACCAAATATGTAACGAAAAGCATGTTCCGTACTTTTTAAACAGGGACCTGTATATTCAAATTCTGTAACAAGTCCCCCAAATCCTCCATTTTCATATTGGTACCCTTCCAAGCTCTTCATAAACACTTCCGTGGAATGGTGAATGAAGTGATACTCAAACCATGCTATATCAATTTTTCTTCCATGTTTATATATAAATTCTTTTGCTCTTAAAAAGGAAGAATTGTTTAATTTCATAGTTCCTCCTTTCTTGACACGCCGTTACCTGCACTATCTTCCGCCTTCACAATTTCCTGCAATTCCTCCACCAGTTCCCGCCATATCCGATAGAATTCATCAATCGTTTCGGAGCAGGCGGAAAGGGAAATTGCCTTTGTCATCCTGCAGTAGCAGTCCCGGGGTTTAAAAGAAAAGGAATTAACATACTGCTCCGTCCGTTTCCATCCCGGGAAATAAGTTCTGTTCAGCGCATAAAGAGTCTGCAGGAAGCAGTCCATTGAATGTTGGAAAACGTGGTGATTAAACACAATATCCTTTCGCAGGACAGCGCGCCCAACATTCTCTTCGTTCCAGATCCAGGGGAAACTGGCATTCAAAACAGCTTCCCTTAATGGTTCCGGATACTCCCCGAGGCTTGTTTTTATCTCTTCCAATATACCGGTTTTATCCACTAAGATGTTTATGCTGCTCATAGTGGCAAGCCTTCCCAAGGGGTAAAATTCTCCTTCCGGTGCTATTCTTCTGCCGCTAATAACAGAATCTATGTAATCCTTCATATCTTCTGTAAGAAAATACATGAACATGGTTTCCACACCATCGACCAGCAAAATATCACCTGTCCCCCAATGGATATCATCTTTGCATACTTCCATATCCAGCTTTGTAAAAAGGGCGCTTTGCCTGTTATAACAGCTGATTCTTTCTTCTCTGGAAGGAATCCTGCTGCATAATACAAACAAATCAAAATCTCCGAACCCAGGTACCGGAACCGCATCTGGTTCCCCGGTCTGTCCGATAGCTTCCACCTCTTCCATTCCAGCAGTCTCTCTTACAAGAATATTTTTCTTTTCCAATAATCCCAGCATCTTATTTCCCCCACCATTTACTCTTCCAACAGCTTATGAAGCCGTGATTCATGTCTGTTCACAAAATCAAACAGCATAAGTGCGTTTTCCCTGTAAACGGCTTGTTCCGGCCGGCTGAAATAAGCGGCAAAAAGCAGTTCAATATTTTCCATTACATAAGGTATGGCTCTTTTTTCTTCCGGCAGTAACGGGATTTGCTTCTCATAACCTGCTGCCACCTCCCGCACAATCCGAAACCATTCTTCCGTATTCACGCCGCTGTCAATTTGTGAAGACAACAGACCTGTGAGGAAATAACAGATATCGAAAATACGGATATTTTTCTGACTCAGGTCAAAATCAATATATCCGGAAAATTCTCCCTGATCAAATAAAAAATTACCGAAATGAACATCTCTGTGTATCAATTGCCTGGGCAATGCTTCGTATTCCTCCTGTAAATGGCTGACGGCCCTGCGGAAGCGCCCCTCTTCCATCCACTTTTCCCGTAACAGACTCTCGGCAACCCAGCCGTTCATTTCATCAAGAAGGCTGTTGTCGCAAAACACCAGCCGATCTTCGCACTTTTGAAAGGCCAGATGCAGGCGTCCAAGGATTTCTCCCATTTTCTCAGCCATGCCTTCCTGCCTTATATCGGTTTCCTTATTCCCAGGCAGCTTTTTGGTCAGCATATAATACCGGCTGTCCCGGCCCACATAAAGCTCCCCGGAATTTGCAGGGATAATCTCAGCAGCAGGGATTCCCATTTCATGAAGGACAGTAAGGATTTGTCCGTTTTTTTTCAGTGTATCCAGATCCTCATAACGTTTCAGAACGTATTTGTCTTCTATACGCCAGGTCGTATTATAAATCTGTTCTGCTTCTCCGGTTATGCCCCAGCCTTTTAATATATTTTCGGATATTGCCTTCTTTTCTAAATTATTATCGTTTTCTTTTGCCATATTTTCGTTTCCCCTTTCCCTACCCCTATCCCATGTCCTTACCCATAACATCCGGCCGTTAAACAAAATGAATAATATACACAGCTTAACAAGTACAATAAACAGCCGGATTACAATTATCTATACCGCAATACATCATGGTTTCTTAATCATTTTACCATAGAATCATTTTCCAGCCTTCCCCGAGCTTATTTCTGAAGTAAACAGGTACCTTGTCTGGTATAATGAAAATGCAGGATGTACCTTTTCTTAAGTCATATTCTGCGGAATATAAAATATATTGTAGCAACACCTATCTATAAGGATGAAGTATTTATGGTAATAACACCAGGCATTCCGGATTTGCCCTGCACCTTTGTAAACGGGAGAAAATTCTTTGAATTGACGGCAGAGGAAGTGCTGTGGGAGCTGGTTGACGGTATCGTTGTGAAAGCATGGGGCTACAACGGATCCACGCCCGGTCCCACGATCCATGTATATCCCGGAGACAAAGTCACCTTCCGGGTTATCAATCATCTTCCCCACCGCACCAGTGTCCACTGGCACGGGCTTGAGGTTCCGAACGTTATGGACGGCGTACCGCCTCTGGAGCCTTCTCCCTACATCAATCCGGGGGAATATTTCGACTACTCCTTTACGATACGGAATCCACCCGGTACCTATTTGTATCACTCCCATGTGGAAGTCCCTATTCAGGATAATGCCGGCCTCTTCGGCGGGCTGATTGTGGAAAATCCCTGTACACAGTGTCCCGGGCCGGATAAGGATTATCTGTGTATCCTGCAGGAATGGGCCGTAAATGAACTTCCCTGGGGGGATCTCACCCCGGGTACCTATCCGCTGACTTTTGTGAAGCCGATGTTCAATTTCTTTACCATCAATGGAAAAGCCTATCCACAGACGCTCCCTCTGCAGGTGGACTGCGGCGATTTGGTACGGATACGTTTCGGCAATATCCAGATGCACCATCATCCCATCCATCTGCACGGCCATCAGTTCCGGGTAACAGGTGCGGACGGTTTTCCCATCTCTCCCAATGCCCAAATCTGCAAGAATACCATTCTCGTAGCCTCCGGGGAGACCTGGGATATTGAATTTATTGCCGACAATCCCGGTGTCTGGCCGATGCACTGCCATATGCCCCATCATGTTACCAATAATGGCGTACCCACGCTGGGAGGTATGTTTACCACCGTTAATTACACGGACACCAATCCCCATGTTCCGGAAATACATACGCATTTCCCCAAACTTCCCCATTGTGTTTAGGAATGGAATACGGGGATATGTTCTGGTATCTAAGGCAGGCGTTTTCTCTACCGGGAAAACGCCTGCTCTTTCTCATACTGTCTGATCTGCTCCATGATATGCCCCATATTGCCTTCTCCTGCATAACAGGTCATATCAAAGTAATTCTGTTCCCTGTCAGACCAAAGAAGCTCATTTTCCTCTTCTATAAGCTCCATATCCCTGTTCAGCCATCCGAAAAAGACCTCCAGCTTCAGATCCCATGTAAAATAGGTCAGATCCATCAGATAGGTCAGACAGATATCCTCCTCTGTTATCCCTGTTTCTTCCTTCAGTTCCCTGTACGCGGCAGTAAAGCTGTCCTCTCCTTCCTCCAGTTTTCCGCCCACGAAATTAAGAAGGCCCCTGTATGGATTCTTTTTTCTCCTGCATAAAAGGACATGTTTGTTTTCTTTATCAAGCACTACAATGAGATTTGCTTTTTTCATCCTGCTTTCCTTCCTCCGTGTTCCGCTCCCGCCTATTTTACGGAAATGCCGATTATCACGGTTTCCCCGTCATAATGATTCCATACCGCATGAGGGATGTTCCCATAAACAGAAAACTCTCATCCTTCCTGAGAATCACTTCCTGATCACCTATGACTTGGTATTTACAGTTTTGTAAGATTATTGATCCATTTCAGCCAGCCGGAAACAGAACCGGCCCTGCGCACGATCTGGCCTTCGTTACACACATGAAGCCTTCTCATTTCACTGGCAATTCTGTTTTTATCCGGCATCTGTCCTGTAAGCATCAGGGAATCAAAAAAAGTGCCGAATATTTCATGCTCGAGAATCAGTTCCACAAGCTTCAGCTGCCGTTTCTTGTAATTCAGCCGGAAAACACGCACGCCTGCAGGCGTAAGGGAGATCACCTTCTGTCTGTCATCCTCCTGCTTTTCAAACAGGCCGAGGTATCTTCCCGCATTGAAATAATAATCAGACTGACGGGGTTCAAAATCCATCAGTTCCGCAATCTGAAGCCCCGTCATAGGGTTTTCATACAGATTTTCCAAAAGGGAAATAATCCGATCCATGGAATTGGCCTGGATAAAGGGGATCTTTGTATGATCCATATTATCATCCGTCCGGACTATCGTACGCTTTCTTACCTCCAGTAAATCTTCCCTGGAAATCCGGGTATCCTGGAGCGAATAATTCTTGGTTCTTACCAATTCAATAGAGGAATAATCCTCCGGCGATGTAAAACGGTATTCAAACAGACGGTATATCCGGTTATAATATACGGAAAAAACCAGCCGCACAGGCTTCTTCACCTTGTCTTTCCACAGACGGTAGGGATAATAAAGCTGCCTTATATGGAAATCCTCGTGCACCACATTTTTCGCTTCCATAATGACAACGGAGTCTTCATTTTCAAATCCGCCGTCAATTTCGCACTGCGCATTATTGACGCTTATCTGCCGTTTAATCCCTCTGCAGGTATCCACCGTGAAGGTAAAGCTTCCCGTTCCCATCCTGCCGTTAAAAGTAGAGACATTTTCGCCGGATCCCAGGAAATCATTTAATATGCCGGAAAGGATTAATACATTTATGGCATTGGCCTCCGAACTGATATGATTACTATCAATGGATTCATATTCCGGCAGCTCCACATGCTCCATCTTCGTAACCGGTTCATCCAGCGGCGGTATCTCCTGGTAAAGCAGGAAGTCCCCTATTACATAAGAGCTGCGGCTGTCCGGGAGAATATTGAGCTTATTCTTGCGAAGCACCTCCGGCAGGGCATCGGTGCTGTCCCACTTGGCCATCAGCCGCGGTTCCCGGAATTCCTTAATCTGGCTGGCTTTTATCGGAAAGCAGCCTTCCGTTTCCACGTGTTCCAATATATGGTATTTTTCAATGAGTGCCTTCCATGCATCGTTGGCAGACAGGTTATCCTTGTTCCGGGACATGGCTATATTACCCCTCGCAGATTTATTTTTACTTTGTTTACCGAACTGTTACAAACAGTCACTTTTTTTCGTGCTTCTGCTGGTATTCTTTTGTATCCTTGTATTTTTTATAATGGGGCATACGGCGGCGTTCCTCCCAAAATTGATCCGCACCGGACTCCCTTATCTTCTCGTTTCCTTCCAGCCACTGTACATAAACCTCTTCCTCAAATACGCTATGTACTTTATCACAGGGAAATTCAGGGCATTCCCCGCAGAAATCCACACTGTGTGTCTGCACACATTCCAAAAGGAAACAGCCGCGGATACTGCAGCCGTTATGAATGCCGCTTCGGCAGCCCCCGCATTTGGCTTCGCCCAGCTTGAAAAGTTCCTCCTGAAATATCCGGAACCGTTCTAAGTGTTCCCGGTAATCCGGGTCTGCGTGTGTTTCATAAAATTCATACATTCCCTCCAGATAACCGGCCAATTCTCCGGAAAGCCGGCAAATAGCTCCCTTTTCATAACCTCCGCAGGTATAGCACATCAGGGAACAGGGAGCTATATTTTCCAATAATTTATTCCGTTTCATGTAGATTCCTCCGTAAGAATCGAATAACACACCTTATCAAATAACCCGTTGTTGCACAGACAGGCCTGACGCAGCGTGGCCTCATATTTCATTCCGCTCTTTTGCATCACTCTGCCGGAGGCCAGGTTTTTATCCGCATGATATGCATGAACTCGGTTAAAGCCCACTTCTCGGAAGAAAAAATCAATCCCGGCTTTTACAGCTTCGGTCATTATCCCCTGATTCCACCATCTTCGTCCCAGTTCATATGCCAACTCCACCTGGCTGATATCATCATCCGGGTGCATTCCAAATAACCTTCCGATTACCTCGCCGGATTCCTTACACTGGATCGCCCAGCTGTAACGGCTGGGCCGGTCATAGGCTTCCAGCCATTTCTTTGTAAACATATTCGCCGAAGTTAATACATCCTCTATGCAATGCATGGGTTTATAATTTGTCCATTTCCACACCTCATTATCACTCCAGCAGTTCTGAAACACCGGTACCAAATCGTCCTCTGTAAACCGCCGCAGAATCAGCCGGCCGGTTTCCAGCCGTACCGTGCCCCTATGTTTTATTGTATTCACAGCACCATTCCCCCTGATGTTTCGTAACCGTTCCAATCAGTCAGAACTATTACCATGTTTTCTTTTTTTACAGCCCGCATCGGTCCAGCCATAGCCGGAATATTTTTATCTGGTAATCAAAATAATCGTCCTGATACCAACAGCATCCGGCATTTCTGTCCATTACATCCGCATGCAGGCCCATCATCCACAGTTCCCGCAGCGCTGCAAATGCCGGGATCGTTTCTTTTTCTTCCGGCCGTAGCTTCCTTACGGACTCATAGCCTTCCAGATATTTATTCCAGATAGCGCCATCCATAAAGTTCTCATCATTAAAAGTCTCATTCCATGCATATACGCAGATATCATACGCTCTCCACCCATAACCCATGCAGTCAAAATCAAACAAGGTGGGCATATCTCCTTCAAAAAACACATTACCGCTGTGCACATCCCCATGACAGTACCCATAAACAGGTGCATCTTCCGACAGCCTGTCCCAGATAAACCGTTCCAATTTTTCCGCGCTTTCTTTTAAAAAAGCATAATCCGGTAACCGTTCCGCCAGATATTGCCGGATATCCGTAAGGGGTTTCTCCGCCAGCTGATGCATGTCCACAGGCTTTCTCGACACCTGGAATCTCTCTCTGTCTGAAATCATGTGCATTTCGGCAAGCATGCATCCCAAGTTATAGGCACAGCTTTCTTTATCTTCCGAAGGGCTGTCCGGTGCTTCCGTAAACAAAACAGCATAGCGTATCCCTTCCGGGGCATGCAGCTCCCATACAAATTCTTCCTGCTGCCCGTCGAAAGCTTTTGTTTTCACCGGAGCAGCCGCCCTTATCCCTTTTTGAACCAGGGTATTTATGATATGTATTTCTTCCAGGTAGTCCTTTTTTGTATGGATACCGGCTAAAGAAATACGCAGGTAAAAGATCTTATTTTCTGTTTTTATCCTGTAGATATCGTTCATACCGTAATCATATAACCGACACACAACCGGCGTTTCTATCTGATAACGGCGCAGCAGCTCCTCACGAACTGCTTCGGCATCAAACTGAGAATATCTGCATTTCGGTTCGGGCTTTATCCCGTATTTTCTTACGGTATCCCAGTCGGGCTTCCATTCCTGTAAAATAAAGCTTCTGCAGCCAAGTTCCAGATGAAGCTCATTATCATCCCAGCGGTCGCCGATCCCGGCAGCAAAAACGTATTTATGCTTTAAGTTTCTGACAATCTGCATTCTCTCCTGCTGATCCTGTCCCAGATACACTTCCCCATCCGGAAAACCGGATTCCAGTAACCATCTATGAGTGGTATCCGTATAACATGCGGGTCTGGCCCCGATATACACAAGCGCATAGGTTTCCGCCAGTTCCTGCAGAAAAGCAACACTTCCTTCCGTGGGAATATCCTTCCCAATATTGTCATCCGAGTAAAAATCATCCGTTCCCATGAATGGTATACGATGCCTCATATCACATATGGTCCCATCGATAAACAGCAGAACAGCCTCCATTTTTTCCCTCTCTTTATCCTGCGATCGGATTCAGCCTGCTGGGAATCCTGTCTCGCACTCTTATTTACCAGCCATGCTTATTATTTTATCACAATTGCGAGTTCAAAGAAACAACCAGTTTCCTCTATGCCGTCCTGTGTGTTTTATACGCTTCATAATGTTTTAAATCGGTGGTTATGGCCGCCAGCTTCTCTTTTATATCTCCTGAAATCCCATGTCCGGTATCGAAATTTTCCACAAATCGTTCCAGCCATTCCTCACATATCCGATCATCCATGTCATTTCTGTAGGCATAGGCTACCACTCCTATCAGGGCGGGCAGGTTACTTTGTTCAAAGAGCCTGGAATTATTATTCACATTCAGTGTCCAGTCGTTTAATGCGGCTAGATAGAGAAGCGTATCTTCTATATTCTCATCTCCGTAAGAATTACTCCTTATATATTCCTGAACGGCCCTGTCGGAAAATTTTGTTTCTCCGGAAACCACCATAAGTGATTGTACCGCAATTTTTATCTTTTCTTTTTCCGGACGCACCCGGATCATTTTTACGATATCGCTGGCATTGAATTCTTCGATAAATGGAAGGAGTCTGTCATTTTTTATAATGAATTTTCCAACCGTTTCCTTTCTCTGAACATGCAGGAACTCATCCATCAGCACTTCCAGCAAAGCAAGTTTTCTGCTTACGATATTCCTGTCCTTTGTAGATTTTTCATTTAGTTCGTCATATGAGATTCCCGAAACCTTCCTGCTATGGAGCCTGTTCTTAAATTCCTGCATAAAGCAGATAAATTGTTCATCCTCCATTCCCAGGCGGGCAAACCGGTGAAATAGTCCGAACCACAGGAAGGAGTCTCTGGAATTAAACATATCCGATACCTCAGGGGTTATCACCTCATCGAGCCTGTCTATGTAATCTTCAAAGGTATTGAAGTGGATGATTCTTGCATTTTCCTTCAGATAGGTACAGATATCTTCATTCTTTTTCTTCCAGTCTTCCGGGAAGTTGACAGCCATAACGCTTTCGGTAATCACTCTGTCCATCGTCCCGTTTGTGAATTCAGATACCCTGTAGTTTCCTTTATCCCTGAAAAAATGCTTTTCCGCAATCGCCTTTGCGATTCTGGCATACTGCTCCCCAAGATGGGTTATCCCCTTCTGTGCGGCCGACATAGGCTTTGAGGCATTATATCTTCTGATATGGTATTCAATATCCTCATTGCTGCAGTTCAGATATTGTGTGACCTCGAAATTATATTCATTGAAGCTTCTCTGGAGTTTTTCCGGCAGGTCGGAGTAGCATTTTCCCCTGATATCACACTCCTTCACCTCGTACCGGGGAAGGCCGTTATCATCCAGAAGGATACTGCCGTCCTGAGATTCCACCGCTGTCTGGTATTTGATCAGATACCTTTCTATATTTTTGCTGATCCGGAAGCCGTTTCTGCGGAAGCTTTCCACATTGGAACAGCGCTGTTTCCCGTCAATGGCCCAGATAATCACCACACCGTCAATCACCTGCTCCGCAAATACAAGGGGCGGGATCGGGTTGTCCTGCAGAATATCGGAGATAAGATTCCCTCTCATCACATTGCTCCACTGCTCGGATTCCCGCTGTAAGGGATGATCCAAACGGATGGAATAATCGTACATTCTCTGGATAATTGCATATACCTGGTAGTTTTTCGGCTTACTTTTTTCGGCCGTCTGTGATAATATCTGGATCATATTGCTTTCCTCCCCTTTACACACCCTGCGTTTTTTTTGTCCCCGGAATAATAGCTGTCTTTTCTCAAAGTTTCGCAGTTCTTCCAAATTCTTTTTATAACAGTTTTCCGTAATCCCGAGCCTTTCCATAATTTCCTGCTTTGCGGCCCCGTCCATCTTTAATTCAACAATTCTCCTCTGCAGCCCGGACAACGCCTCAAAATAGGCACTCAGCCTCCGGCCGGGAAAACGGGACTCATCGTTCTCCGCTTCCCTCTCTATATTAAAATCCGATTCCAGGATATCTCCAAGCACCGTCTCTCCTTCTCCGATGGGGGTATCCAGGGAAAGGGTACCCCTATCGGCTTTCCGTTTTTCTCTGTTTCTGCGTGTAATTTCCGTCTTGATACGGTTGGACAGACAGCTGTAAAGAAAGACTCCAAAGCTTTGTTTTCCATCATATCGGCGCAGCACTTCCACAAATACTTCGTTTGCAAGAGAATAAAAATCATCATAATCCTTCTGCGCCACACCTCCGAATCCATATAGAAGCTTATCTACCAGATTCCTGATTTTCTTTGCGTTTTGGGCATAGTACTCCTCTAAAAAAGGCGTATTGTCCATGAATTCACCTCCAAATATAAGATCTCCGTAACGGTTTCTTATTTTCATAGTTATCATACATATTTTCAAATACACTCCCGTACTCCATCCGGATGGAGTACCAGGGTAACCTTAAGGAAAAGCAGCGGACAATGACGGAATCCGGCTTTTGCAAAGCATCCTTTATACAGGCTGTAATATATGGGAAAAGGGAATTTAGCAGAAGTGCTTGACTATACAACAATTATTATGTAATAATGCAGATGTATAGCTTCTGCTGTACTTCATAAGCTTACTGCCCTCCTGGGTGAAAGTTTATGTATTATGTGCTTAAAGACCAATCCGAGGTGCGCCAACACCGTTTGAGGATTGGTCTTTTTTGGATCCCTTTGATAGCTTGAGTATATATCGAACATATGTTCTTGTCAACAAATATTCGAACGTTTGTTCTGTTTTTATTAATCTTTTAACGACACCTCCTAACATTCGCAATTACCTGTATACTTCCGTTTGCGGTCTCTGGGGCGACGGAATTTCCACACTTCTGAATCACTCTCTTACGGTCTCCGCAGTAAATGTACAGGACTGCCGAATCGTTATTTTTTCTTCCTTTATATTCCAATCATACTATACTTGCTGTCCCATTAACCGGACTCGGCTTTTTTCTCCTGTTCTGTGACACACCCGTTTTTTACAGCAACGGAGAAATAGTAGGTATTCCCACTAATATTACTTTAACTGAACAACAGGAGGCAGAACAATGAACGCAATGAAATTACAATTGCAGCAGAAATATAGAGAGAACAGACCGGAAACGTACCTGTCCGAAAATACCGATACCCATATTCCGACACGGACGGAATTCCATAAGCAATATGCAGGATGCCTATGTCTTTCCGACTTTTGTACCGGGCATCCATCGCCGCATATCACGGACAGAATTGCCCGTTCCCTGCAAATGTTCCGGGAAAGCAGCCGTTCCGACTGATCGGTACATTGGCCGCGCGGAACATAAGAACGCATAAACAGGCATCCGGCCCCTGGTGCGGTTATTCAGGGCCGGATGCGGTACATAGCAGCCACATACTTTTTTATAAGGAGGAAAAATCATTTATGAATGAAACAGGAATCAAGATTCTGAATATCAAAGCAGGCTCTTTATATGGATACAATCTGGGGGTGAGGGATCGGTATGACTATACCACCGGCGTGTTAAATCACAGTCTGTTCCGTAAGTTTCTTCAGGGACATGGAATGAAGGTATCAAAAGGGAATCGTACGAGGGACATTATCTGTCTTGATTTCGACTTCGGTTCCCGTTCCTATGAAGAAGAACGAAAACATCTGACGGATTTGTTGAATAAGGCGGCTGATGAATCGGCCCGGGAGAATATCCGGCGGATTATGGAAAAGGCAGAGCAGAATAAATATAAATATGTAAAAAAGAGCAAGGAAGAAATCAGGGAGCTTTTTTACCGGGACGGGGTAACGGTTACCTATCCCGCAAAGGATAAGCAGGGAACAGTTATTAAGGAAGAAACCATCCGTTACCGGATGTTTTACCGGAACAGTGCAAAAGCAAAGCTGGGTCAGGTGATGTTCCTGAATGAAAAGCTGTACGATGCGGCATATGACTGGCTGACCATGGGACTTGGAGGAAAAATGCCCGTGGAAAATGCAAAGATTGTTGAGCTTTCCGCTTATGCCCCCCTGACCACAAGCACCATTCTTGACACCTTTTCCCTCCCGGTGGAGGATATTCTGATACTGAAGGATCAGGACAGTTTTTTTACCACAATAGCAAATGTGGTGAAGGCGGAAGATTATGAAGGCACCCGGCGCTGTCTGGACGAAGCCGGCACAGCTAAAGCCAGACAGCGGGCTTTAGAGGCGGGGGAACTGGATTTACAGGGGAATCCGGTGTACCGGAACGTATATAAAAAGGTGCCGGTACGGAAAAAGAAATGTGTGGTTACGTGTGAAGAAACAGCCGTAAAAAATACCATGTGGGACGGAATGGGCCTTATTGAAGCCTCCTGCCTGCCGGAATGGGTGAACGGAATGGCCCTGCTGAGAAATCATTTTTTCAAAGCCTGTGCATTCAAATGCTCCATCCGTACCTTTATGCAGGACTGGTGCAGGGACAACGGCCTGGACTACAATACCTGGCGCGTACAGGATATGTTCGGCCAATGGCACTATGTAAAGGATATCAGGCTCATCACTACTCACAATGCGGTAAAATGGATCAAGTTTATGGATTTGATGGGCGATACGCCGGCGGATGCCTACCGCTTCTGGTGCGATCGGGTAAACGCCGACGGTTCCTGCTTCGGCATAGTTAAGACCGATCATGAAAGCAAGCTGGGAGAGGTCCAGCAGATGAGCTATCAGATGCTGAATACGCTTCCCTGTACAAAGGAGGATGTAAAGGATATCGCCCAATTCAGCATAGACTATGTGGAACGGCTCAAATCCGATGACAGGGAATTTGAAAAATTCCTCCGGAAGAATGCAAACGAAGTCAACCATTATGAAATGATGGCCGATCTTAGTCAAAGGAATCCGGCCTTTGCCGACAGCAAATGGTACCGGTATGAAAAAAGGCAGATCATCCGCAGCTATGTCAATAAAATAAGAAGCGGAAAGGTTATGGTAAACGGGGACAACCTCACCATTTGCAGCAACCCTTACGCCCTTCTTTTATATTCTGTCGGGGCGGATTGGAAAAAGGATCCCACCCTTGTGCATGAGGACGGCACCATACAATGCTATACAAGCCGTTTTACGGATGGGGAATACCTCTGCGCCTTCCGTTCCCCCCATAACTCGCCTAATAATATTTGTTACCTCCATAACCATTACAGCCCGGAAATGGAAGCTTATTTTCCGTTCAGCAGCAACATTATTGTTGTAAACTGCATCGGCACCGATATCCAGGACAGAGGCAACGGACTGGATCATGACTCCGATTTCTTCTTTGTTACGAACCACCCCACCTTTATCAAATATGCAGGGCAGTGCTATGAATCCTTCCCCACCATTGTAAACCGGCTGAAGGAAAGCGGGATTACCTATCAGAAAACACCGCTTGCCTATGCCCGGATGGATAACAAATTCGCCCTGTCCCGGCGGGGTATCGGAGAATCCAGCAATCTGGCCCAGCTTGCCCTGACCTATTACTGGACCGCACCGAACCGGGAGCTGTATGATAATTTTGTCATTCTGTCCGTGCTGGCCCAGGTAATCATTGACGGTTGTAAAAGGGAGTATGAGGTGGATGCGCTGTCGGAAATCGAACGGATAAAGAAATTGGACTGCATGAATCCCACGCTTCATGAGGAGAAAAAAGATTTTCCTTCCTTTCTGAAATATGTAAAAACCATATCCGTTTCCTCCAGGGGCAAAGACATCCCCTATGAAGAAATCAAAGGAAAGAAAGCTAAAATCAATGACCGGATCAACCCGAACCTGATTTGTCCCATGAACTGGCTTCAGGACTGGCTGGACAAAATCCAAAGTTCCAGTCAGGAAAATACCGTTCCGACCAGACAGTTCCTTATCCATATGGAAGGAAAAGCCAATGACAGACAAATCAGCAAAATACAAAAGCTTGTATCCGATTACGACAGCTTTATCAAAATAAACCACGACCGGTTTGACGAAGAAGACTTTGTTACCGAATTTGATGAAGTCACAAACGAATTCATCACTTCTATAAGGAAGATAAAAATCGGCAATCCCAAAACCATCAACCGTCTGATTGAAATAGCGCTGGATGTCTCGGAGGAAAATAACAATCCTCATTGCAAAAAGAAATACAGTACCAAATACGGCAGACGGATGCTGAATACCCTTTACAGGCAGAATAAGGAGGCTTTTTTATCCAACTTTATCCCTTCCGTTTCCGATATGTGAATGATAACGCATCCAAAAATACGGAACAGGTGTTCGATTTTTATTGTTTTTTTCAGCTTCCGGCCCCTTTTTTAGCGTGTTTATTATGAGAGAGTAACCGGCTCTCAAACCATTTCCCACTGCGCAGGAAACGGGAATACAGGCGATTCCACAGAATTTATGATATCGCATCTTGTCTTCATACATTGCCGGCTTTAAAGCTTACATAGATTCCGGCTGTGCCGCCCTTACACAGCCGTACTATCCTCTTCACGTCTGAGCCGGCGGCGGCGCTGTCGTTCTGACAGGATTGCCGCCGGCCCCTCCTTTTCCGGAAAAAAAGAAATTGTACCTGTCAGTAAAATTAGTAAAGGAAACCAGAAACGCTTATGAAAAAATCCATCATTAATGATATCGGTTTATACAAAACCAGACTGCTGTCCATGTTGACGGAAGATGCCGATATCTGCGGACTTTTGCTCAATAAAGAGGAGTTTACGCAGGAGGAAGCAGACAGCCTTCTCTACAGTCGGATTTTCCCTTATCTCTATATAAACACACAGGCTGATAACGAAACCTGCCTTTGTTTTGAGGTGGATGTTCCGCAGATCCCTACCGGTATGATAAAGGATATGAAAATCACCGTATGGTCTTACAGCCCTCTTACCCAAATGCAGTATGAAAAAGACGGATATCTTGGTACAAGGCCCGATATCCTTGCTGATATGATTGAGCGAAAGCTGCATGCTTCCAGCCAGTTCGGCATCGGACAGCTGCGCCTGGAATCCGTAACCAGCAATGTGCTGGATAACCGCTATTATGGCAGGCAGATGCTATTTACCGTACCTGATTTTAAAACGAAGGGATAAGCATGAAACTCGATTACAGCCAATTGATAAGTCCATCTGCACTGAAACTGAATCTGTGCAGTGTACACTCTCCCACTCTCAGGGAAATTGATTCCCTGCCGCAAAAATTTTGTACTTATAATATGTATTTGTCCATGCTGCTCTTAGATACCGCTTCCTATTATAAAAATTTGGATGATCTGGGGGAAAGCTATTTTGCCGGTTACCCGGAGACAGAAAAGCAGCTTATCCTGAAAATCCGCGATGAATATGACCGGATGCCGGAGCAGGATAAAGTACGCATCGCGGCTCTGGACATTTTCAGCTTCGATTCCCGTATCCTGGAACAGCTGGAACAGGCACTCTCCTTCTTTATATGTGACCCCCTTTCTTTTTCACCGAGGGACCATGCTTTTGTAGTTTATGGAAAAGAAACGGATACGCCCTCCGGCATCATCTCCCCCCAGCTGCTTCCCGAAATTGAGAGTGTAATCCTGCAGCTGAATGCGATATCCCCAAACACCATGGATACCTCCCATGCCAAAAATCAGGCGGCAGCCAAAATTATTGAAAAACTGAATAGCAGGAAAAAAGGCAGGGAAAAAAAAGCAAAAAGCGATCCCAAACTGGAGCTTCCCAATATTATCTCAGCGGTTTCGGCCTGCCACAGCTCCATCAATATTCTGAACATCTGGGATTTAACGGTTTACCAGGTATACGACCTGTTTGCACGCATGCAGCAAAACACTGTTTTTGACGTACTCAAAATATCCGTCGCCGCATGGGGAAACAAGGATAACAAGGTCGATTTCACACAATGGTTTGATTGTATCAAGCCGTAATAACCGTCCGAAAACCATCGGACCTATACTATTAAAAATTCAGGAGGATTATTATGCCCAGTATTAATAAAGCTAACAGACAGGTTTGTGATGTAGATATTCGTTCCCTTGACAGAAAACCCGTACTTTTCTTCGAAACCGCCAATACGACTACCCAGGCACTGACCGGTGAGTCCGTATATGCAACGGCAAAAGGCGTAAAAAGAATCGCTTTTGCAAACCCTATCGAAGGCACCATTACCATTGAAGCACAGGTTTATCCGTTTGAGCTGTACTCCCTGATCTCCGGAGGCGTAATTGAAACAGATGCCGCCTACCCGGAAAGAGCCGTAGTGAAAGCAGATGCGGACGGCAGCCTGAAGGTTCCCGCAAACGCTATGCCCGGCAGTGTATTCGTATACAATGCAGGCGATTTTGCAGGAAAAGAAATCGAAGGTACTTTTGCCGACAACACCTTTACCGCTGCTTCCGAAGCAGAGATCAAAACAGGCAGCGAATATGAGGTAGGCTATGTTGCCACAAAGGCAAGCGGTGTGAAGCGTATTGCCATCAATAACGGCAAGCTGCCGAAGGCTTACTACATCACGATGGACACGGTTGAAAAGGATGACAACGAGGTACTGACACCTTATAAGATGATTTTCTACAAGGCACAGCCTCAGAGAAACTTCTCTCTTTCCCAGTCTTCCGCCGGTGATCCTGCCAGCATTACCATGACCTTCGACCTTCTGGAGGACAAGGACGGCAACTTTGCGGAAATCGTGGAAATCTCCGACGAAGCGGAATAATCTGCCCCGGGAAGAAGGGAGGGAGTCCGGCTCCCCCCTTCTTTTATCCGTATCGGATCTATTATAGATATTGTGAATTGACAGCGGCGGCTGTCCGGTTTTTCCCGGTACAACGTACCCCTATTGTGAATGCAGTATCGGTACGCTGTACCGGGAAGGGCCGGACAACTGCGACAGGGATGCCTGCACTCACAATATTTTTTTGTGGGTCATGCATCCCTATTTTTTACGAAAAGGAGATGGACAACATCAAATATAAAACCTTTGAAGACGTAACGGAAGTTTATGGAAAAACGAATTTATGCAGGATCTGTAATATCAGGCAGATCATAACCTACGCCAAGATGGGCGTCCAG
Organism: Lachnospiraceae bacterium; assembly: GCA_022845955.1. Taxonomy (GTDB): domain Bacteria; phylum Bacillota; class Clostridia; order Lachnospirales; family Lachnospiraceae; genus Eisenbergiella. Next base: position 2,898,450 of record AP025576.1, on the reverse strand, counting down.
CCCGTTTGGATCGATGAAGGCTACGGCGGCAAGCTGATAGCCTTTTATTTTATTCCGGAAACCAAGGTGGCCTGGAAATACTGGCTGGAAAACCGGCCGGATAACGGACAGGCGGCAACAGAAGCAGGCAGGGACAACAGCAGTTCTGCCGGATGGGAGTGATTATATGAATGGTACTGACTTTCTCTTTTTACTGATGTCTTTCGCCGTTTTAACGGCAACCGTAACCGAAGCGGTAAAAAAGTTTCTGGATGAGCAGCATGTCAGCTATGCGTCCAATATCGTAGTACTGGTAATTGCATTGGTTGTGGGATGCGGGGGAATGATTCTGTATTATATCGGTTCCGGCATTCCGTTTACCTGGCTGAATATTATCTATGTACCGCTCATGGGAATCGCTAACTGGATGGGATCCATGGTGGGATATGATAAGGTTAAACAGGCAATTGAACAGCTTCGGTGACGGGCGGCGGCAACTCGAAATAGAATAAACAGAAAATAATGAGGAAAATTTATGATAACAAAAATGAAGAACTATCTGAAATTAAGGAAACTGCGCAGGGATGCATTGACGCTTTTGATTATTAATGGGGCGGATATCAGCAGCGAACTTAAACAGTCAATTGACTTTATACATGCTCTTCTTGGAAACCCTTCTGAAATCGGGAAAAAATTATCTGATGATAACAGGGATGCAATAATTAAATTCATGAATGAAATATCAGCTGCTCCTGGTTTCAAAAATTATATGAATGAAAAGGTCCACGATGACTCTCAGAAGCTTCGGAATGAGAAAGCCACAGAGTAAAACGATAAAAATCGGTCTCCAAGACAGGAGGTGTTTATGAGAAATGACTATCGCTTACTTTTAACAGCTATGCTGGATGAAGCAAAGTCTGAAAAAATAATTAAGCAACAGTTAATAAATATTCAGAACAAAAGTCAAATCAGTCTGAATATAAAAATAAATGAAAAAACTGCCAAACAACAGACCCATAAATTATGGGATAGCTTGAAGAAAAATATTCTGGAACAAAAAATTTCAGTAAAACTGGATCCAAAAGAAGTCAAGAAAACTCTTGGACAAATTGATAGCTTATTAGATAGCTCATCTAATAAGAATACAAAAGCAATAAATGTCTCCGGTAATGTTAAGAAGCAAATCGCCCCTCTATCCAATGATAATAAATCTAGTGTTCCGATCAAATATGACAGCAAAGTAACTAATGTAGATGATCTGATTACAAAATTATCTGAACTTGATAAAGCAGTAAAAAGAGGGGAATACACATGGCAGGATTATTCCAATACCTTGGGCGAAAGTAATAAATGGGTTGCTGAATGGGGAAAATCTACAGAAGGTGGAATTCGGACTGAGGAAGAATTAAAAAAAGCCTATGACGCTGCCATTAATTACAAAAGTGGTTTAGATCAAGTATCTTTAGGCGCAAAAGTTGGTGAAGTAGCACTTAAAGGATTGTCCATGGCCGGTAATATGTTTGCATCATGGGCAATTACCGCTGTAATCCAATTAGTAGTTACCGCATTTGATAATTTTATACATCGTGTAGAAATTGCAAAAAAAGTGTTAGCAGATACAAAATCTGACTTTGATTCAATTAAATCAGAATTCAGTGATCTCAATACAGAACTGGAAAATAATGCCGAAAGAATCAAGGAATTAGAAAGTCTTTCAAATCCAAGTTATGTCGACGAAGAGGAACTGAAAAGATTAAAAGAAGCAACAAAAGAACTGGAACGTCAAAAAGCTGCCAAAGATGTGGAATTAAAACATACTTCTGAAGAATTATCTGCAGCTAATATGGATGCCTTCAAAAAGGAATACGGTGACGATAATTTTAGTTTTTCAGATGTTCAGGCTTTAGATGAGAAAACTGGCGATTTATCAATTTCACCTACCGCGGCCGATTCTTTATCAGAAGAAGGAATTGAAGGACTATCAGCTGCTATTATAAAAATTCAGAAAGCAAAGGTGGACGCTGAAAGTTCTGGAGATACCGATTGGCTTAACTCTCTTATCGAAAAAGAGGAATTCTACAAAGAGCAATTAGAAAACAATCTGCCTGTTCTGCAAGATTATAGAAATAATCTCACTGATTTAATGGATTATCGGGATTTAACTACCGATGAACAAGCTTTCTATGATAATCTGGAACAAGGTATGAAACTAATTTATCAGTTCACTGATCCAAGTACCTGGAATAACATAGAATTTGATGGTATATTAAACAGCAGTGATTTGGAAGCTACCACAGATGAACTCATATTAATGGCAAAAGCCGGAGAACTAACTCCAGAGACACTTGAAGGATTTACAAATCTTAATAATGCTATTAAAGACAGTGAGTTTATCTTAGAAGATGGAAAAACCGCAACAAAAGAATTTTTAGACCAAATATATGCTTTAGCAGATGCTACTGAAATACAACCCGAATCTATAATTTCAAAAACTATTGATCAATTAAGAGATCAATATAATCCAGCTTTTGATGCGATTGGACAAGCATACCAAAATGCATTTACATTAGATGAAAATGGTGAGGAAATCTTTTCATTAGATAATGTTAATCTAGAAAATTTTGACTCAATAATAAATGGATTTAAAGAAATAGAAGAAGCTGGCGCATCCATCGATGTTTCCTCCTATGAAGATCTTATCTCCGTTCTTTCTAATTCCAATTCTACCGCAGAAGAAGTCCATGAAGCATTTGATAAAATTGCTTCTTCAATTACAGATAATTTAACTGATGTATCAACAGCAAATTATGGCGTTGTTGCATCTTCATTAGAATCAATGGGTGTTACGAATGCTCAAATTGTTGCATTTGAAGCCCTTTTGAATAATACGGAGGCACTTAAAGACGCTGGCTATGACTTGGCAAATGCATCAGATCCTCAAATCGAAGCCTTTGCAAATGAATATGTTTCTGCTGAATATGCCGGTCAGGCAATTGCTCTGTTAAAACTTAAAAAGATATATTGTAATGCTACTGTATTAAGAACGGATGAAGATATTAATAGTATACTTTCTTTGGCAAGAGCAGCAGGAATTTCTTCCGATGCAATCAGCGAGTTAGCAAGCGCAAAAGCTTTTTATGATGATGCTATAAAATCTGATAATTCTGACAGAATCGCTGCAGCGACCGTACAATTAGATAATGCTAACAAAAAAATACAAGATAGTCTGAATGGCTTTAGTATCAGTGCTAATTTTAACAGTAATCCTATTGCAGATTCAACGGAAACATTAAAAAGTGACAGTAAAGCAGCAGGTGGTGCCGCCGGAAAAGAAGCCGCTGACGCCTATCTTACCGCCTTTGAAGAACAATACAAAAAGCTCAAAGATATCAGAGACCGCGACAAAATCAACGAAAAACAATACCTCGATACCCTCCGTGCCATGTACGAAAGGTATTTCAAAGGCAACGAAAAATACATCGATGAATACAACAAATACCAAAAAGAATACCTCGACGGTATGCGAGACCTATACGAATCCGTCATATCCGATGTTGTCAAACAGATCGATAAACAGATCGATTCCCTGAACGATCAAAAGGACGCCGCCGTCGATTCCCTGAAATCACAGCAGGAGGCGGCCAAGGAAGCACTTGAAGCCCAAAAGGATGCCATCGAAGAACAAATCAAGTTAATTGATAAACAGATCGATTCCAAACAGGCCCAGATCGATGCCATCAACGAAGAAAATGAAGCCCGCGAAAATGCCATAAACCTGGAAAAGGAACAGTATGAGCTTGAAAGGCTGCGCAACCAGCGCACCGAATACGTCTACAGCGGCAAAGATAAAGGTTTTATTTACCAGACAGATACCGGTGCTATCCGTGATCAGGAACAGGCCGTCAAAGAAGCGGAGGATCAAATCCGCATTGCCGATATCGAAAAAGAAATCTCCCTCCTGGAAAAGAAAAAAGAAGTCCTGGAAGAACAGCAGGATGCAATCAGTGAACAGATCGACCGGGTTGATGAATATTACGAACAGCTGATATCCAATACCGAATCCTATTGGGATGCCCAGATCGACGGTGCGGAAGAAACCAAATCACGCTGGGAAGAGCTTCAGGAACTCCAGGAAGAAATGGAAATGAACGCCCGGCTCCTATCCATAGGGATTTCACAGGAGGATATCGAAAACCTTTCCAATGACGAACTCCTTGAACGTGTCAGAGAGAAATACCTTGGAATCCTGTCCGATATTTACGCAGGCAACAAAGAAATGCTGTCCTCCCTATCCGACCTGACCGGCATCGATGTCTCCGCCCTACCCAGCTTTCTGCAGGATACCCAGGGCTATATGGACATCCTGAGCCAAGGCGTCGATTTTGCCAATCTTAATGATTCCCTCGGAATCGTAATCGATCAGTTTGCCAATGTTGCAGCCGCGGCAGGCCAGATGACAGGATCTGTCATCGGCAGTACCGGCATACACTTAGGAACCAATACCGATACCAAGACATCTGCCGGAACCGGAGATGTTTCTTTTATTGATGCAGTGAAACAACTGGAGGATGAAAGCGTTCCCATCATCAACAATGTTGCGGATGCGTTTGCCGGAGAAGAATCTTCCGAGGATTCCTCCCAAAGTATCGTAGGAAGTGTAAACAAAGCCAAAGCAGCCATTGCCGGCTCCTCCTCCGGAAAAAAAGATTCCTCCGAAGGCAGTGAAGGCAACGGCGAGGATTCCGGTTCCCTGCTGGAAGCAATGGCTGCCCAATCCCAGGCCGCGCTGGATGAGGAAACCGGAATTCCGGCCCAGATCCAAAAATGGCAGGAATTAAACAATGTGCTTTCTGCCATCCTGAGTAACCTCATGAATATCGCGGCTGTCATTTCCACAATGAACGCAACGGAAACCTCTATAAACTCCGGCAGTCCTCTCGGCCCTGCCCTTGCGAAAGGCGGCGTTTCCCATGGTACCAGAAATGCCATGGTATCTGAATACAATCAGCTGGAAACCATCATACATAAAAACGGAACCTACGAAATTACTTCTTCTCCCACACTGACCGATTTAAGCCCCGGCGATCAGGTACTTAACAACAGCCAGACCCTTGCCCTAATCCGGAAAAAAAGGGAAGCATCCGCCAGAGGCACAAATGGGGTATTCCTGGGAGATACGCACTCTGTCCTCTCTTCTGTGCCCGAATTACAGCTGCATAACACCATTTTAGACAATTCTCTTGCTTCCATGGCATCCATGCAGCTCTTAGGAAACGATAATAAGAACAGCCTCATAAACGTAAGCATCGGCGATGTCATTCTTGAAAATGTACAGAACGCGGATACACTCTCCAAACAAATCGTCATGCGGCTGCCGACACAAATTAAACAGGAATTATCAAAAAGGGGGTGACCGGACAAGGGTATGCAGCTGATGCATACCCTTTACACTATGGAAAAATACGACGAAAAGGCAATTTCCGTCCTGGCCAGGGCAATTGCCGATACCCTGAACAACACCAGATACGACTACGAAGGCTTTATCCAAAAAGACAATGGGGACGGCACCTGCCGGGTCATTGTCAACCAGAAGCCCTATGATATTAAAAACGGAACCGCACTCACCTTCTCTCCCGGAAACAAATGCCTGGTTTACTGCATTTCCGGGGACTTTAACCGAAAGGTGATCCTTGCAAAATTATAATCGTTTATCCTCACTATGGAGGTGAATATATGCCCATTCCTTATAAAAAACTGAAAAATTTAGAAGAGGTGCAGAATCTCCAGGATTCTGACATCACGATCATAGAAGACCAGAATACCACCCGCAAGGGTACGCTCAGGCAGCTTGTCCAGTATTTGAAATGGCACGATGATATCAATACCTATTATGCCCATCAGGAGACCGTGGGTGCCGCGGACGGCATCGCTCCTCTGGATGAAAACACAAAGCTCCCTTCCGCCAACCTGAACTTCGGCAACACAGCCGGAACCGTCTTTGAAGGTTGTGCAGGAAAAAACCTGGAGGACAGCATCACCACGCATAAAGCCGATACCGGCAATCCCCATGCCACGACAAAAGCCCAGGTCGGCCTGGGAAACGTTACAAATGAATCCAAAGCCGTCATGTTCACCAGTCCTGTATTTACAGGTATCCCCACCGCCCCCACCGCGGAACCGGACAGCAATGACGGACAGCTTGCCAATACGGAATATGTCAGCCGTGCAATTGCCAACGGAATCGCCGCTTCCGATGCCATGATTTTTAAAGGAACACTCGGAACCGGCGGTACCATTACCGCCCTGCCCTCCGCTTATCTGACAGGCTGGACCTACCGCGTTATCACCCCCGGCACCTACGCCGGGCAGACCTGTGAATCCGGCGATCTGATCATCGCGCTCACGGACAGAAACGGTTCCGGCAGCCTTCCTTCCGACTGGACCGTCTGCCAGACAAATATTGACGGTGCGGTCATTGAAACCAGAAAAATCAATGCTGGGAACGGTCTTACAGGCGGCGGCTCCCTGTCGGCCGACCGCACCCTTCACGTAGGAGCCGGGAACGGAATCTCCGTCGCCGCCGATTCGGTAGCGGCCAAGCCTGACACTACCGGCATTTCCGGTTCTGTGGGGAAAACCGTCGTGAACGCCGACGGCATTGGTGTTGCCCTGGGCAGCGATGGGGTTACCGCTTTCCCCGGCGATTTGGGGAAACAAGCGTACGACCACAGCCTGGCGGCCCATGCCAGAACGGACGCCACGAAAACAGAAGCTTCCTCCGTCAACGGAAATATCAAAATCAACGGCACGGAAACCCCCGTTTACCGCCTTCCCGACGATGCCGCCGTCACAGCCTCCGAGCGGACAAACTGGAACGATGCCAACACCAAAAAACACGTCCATGCAAACAAAGACACAATTGACAAAATCACACAGGCCACACTGGATAAGCTTTCCGGGATCGCAAACGGCGCCCAGGTCAATGTCCAGGCGGACTGGAACATAACCGATACCGCCTCGGATTCTTATATCAAAAATAAACCCGCTGCTTTCCCGCCCTCCGCCCATACCCACGCCAAGTCACAGATAACCGACATGCCTACCAAATTGTCTCAGTTTACCAACGATGCCGGCTATCTCACCTCCGCCGATGTGGACACGGGCCAGAACCATACCCATGCCAACAAAAGCATTCTGGATTCCATTTCCCAGCCAGTGGTTGACAAATGGAATACCGTCTCCGACAAAGTGGATAAGGAAACAGGAAAAGGCCTGTCCTCCAATGATTTCACGACGGCTCTTCTGGGCAAGTTAAACGGGATTGCTGCTGAAGCAAATAAATATACCCACCCGTCCAGCGGGGTAACGGCAGGCACCTACAAAAGCGTTACCGTAAACGCCCAGGGCCATGTAACCGGCGGCACCAACCCTGCCACCCTGGCGGGCTACGGCATTACCGATGCCGCTGCCAAATCGCATACCCACAATTATGCCGGTTCCGACACGCCGGGAGGTGCCGCTGCCAGTGCAGCCAGGCTTTCCGCCAACCGGACAATCTCCCTCACAGGGGATGTAACCGGTTCCGCCTCCACCAACCTTTCCGGAAACGTATCCATCACCACCACCCTGAGCGGCGGTGCAACCAAAGAAAAAATCAGTGCGACCGAACCTTCCGGCCTGTCCGTAAACAATTACTGGCTTCAGGAATACTAAGGAGGATGCCATGGCAATTTTAAATACTCCAATGATACATCCCATAAACGCGTTCGATCCCCGGTACCACCATTCCGTTCCTTTTACGTATACCGGGAACCAGACCGTCCGCAACCGCGCCGTCGTACTGGATAACGAAACCTATCAGACCATATATGATGCCGAACAGGACCGCATGCGTCTGGATCACGTATTTCCGGCGGATACCTTTACCCCCGGCAAAAGCTACCAGATCCAAATCCAGGTATTTGATGCTTACGGCAATGCGTCCGCCCTTTCCGCCCCCGTACTCTTTTACTGCTATACCACGCCCGAATTTCATTTTGAAAACATTCCGAATGATACGATTATCCATACGGCCAACCCTGAAATCGATCTTTTCTATTTCCAAAAGGAAAAGGAACCTCTGCAGGATTTTCAGTTTTTTCTCTATAACTATGATAAATCCCCTGCAGCTTCCTCCGGCCATAAATACGATACATCCGACATGAGCCACACCTTTTACGGCCTGAAAAATGAAAGTGAGTATTATGTGAGGGCAACCGGTACCACAGCCCACGGCTTTTCCTTAGATACCGGATACATCAAATTAAGTGTCCAGTACTTCCTCATGCCCGCCAATGTTCTGTTTGAAGTAAAGAACCAGCCGGAAGACGGCAGTATATCCCTGGAAAGCGGAGTTATTGACATCGGCTATGAGATCGACAATGACAACTACACCATTAAAAACAGCGAACTGATTATCGGCAGTGACAACACCCTGACCTATAACGCCGGCTTTACCATTACCGACGAGTTCAAAGTATTTGTCAAAGCCAGGAAAATCCCTCTGCAAGCCGCTTTTTTCAAAATGCGCTGCCCGGAAACCGGAAATTACCTCGACCTGCACATAGAAAAACTTGGAAAAGCCTTTTATGGAGTACTGCATATCCCCTATGGAGAAACCCTTGGAAACTACCACATATTTGCAGAACTGCCTCAGCCCTTCCTTTCCGATTCGCAGGGCTTCCTGCTCACCGACACTGAAAACAACCTGCTCATGGCCGCCGGTACCGATTATCCGGATCTTTATACCGCAGTATTTGAAATAAGCTTCAAAAAAGGACTGTATGACCTGCGTGTGTATTATGAAGCGAACACCACTATCGAAGATACCTGAAAGGAGACTGACGCACTATGCTATTTCTTGGAACCACTTTTTTCAGCGGCTCACACACCCTGGATCCTCCTGCCGTACATGTCAGCCCGATCACGGAAATAAAACTTACAAACGGCACCTTTGATCATCTCTATGTAAGCAAAAACGCGGAGGAGCCTATCGAAAGCACCCATAACGAATGGAATGGAGACACGCTGCTGAGCGCTCCCTTCGACGACAGCCTGGATGCCGGCAATTCCGGCTTCAGTTTAAGAAACACCGACATAATGGTGGTTAAATGCCGTGAAAAAGGAAGCATGGACTGGATGACCATTCATACGAAAACCATCAACACCATAGACGATTTCAAAATGCTTTACTTTTACCGCTATGCACGGGGAGACACCGATTACGAATTTATGCTTGCTTCCACCTGCAACGGGATTGAAAACAGCTATGTCACCAAGGAAGTCCACTCCAGCTTTAACGGATTTTTCCTGGTAAACCAGGACAATGCCGTGGGAACCATTTACAACCTGGACGGCTGCGATACGACCAGGACAGTCTCCGGGGAAGCTGTCAACCTTTTAAACAGCCAATACGCCAAGGTCATAAGCAACGGCGCCTTTAATTACGATACCGGCACCGTTACCGGCGTTTTCCTCAAATCGGATACCCGGGACTGTATCGTAGACCTCGCCGGAGGCGTACAGCTGAGAAAGGATTTCATTGACTTTTTAACCGATAAAAAACCCAAAATACTCAAATGGGATGACGGACGCATTTGGATGATACAAATTGTGGGTACGCCGACCGACACGGAGGAGGGTCATAAAGACCTGCGCAAAATCACCTTCCAGTTTGCCCAGACAGGGGATGTCAACGATCCCCAGTCCCTGTATATCAATGGATTAAGCCCTGTCGGCGTAGGATGGTGGTGATTTATGAGATATACAATAACCGAAGAAGATAAACTTCTTTTCAGCCAGGGATCCCTGGACTATAAATACCGCCTCAGCGTTATGAAAGGCAGCCGGATCGTCGATGTTCTTTACGGAATTTCCCAGGCCGGGACCTACGGTATAAACGGAGAATCCGATATCCGCCGTACCCTGAACCTTACGTTGTCCCTGGATGAATTCCAGACAAACATCGAAGAAAAAATCCAAAGCTGGTTCGGCCTGGATTTTACCTTTGAAATCGGCCTGTACAGCATTATTAAAAAAGGTTATGTATGGTACCCCTGCGGCACCTATCTGATTACGGCTTCCAATACCCAATATAACAGCACAAGCCACACGCTTTCCCTGACCGTGTCCGACTGGTTCGCCAAGTTAAACGGCACCCGCAACGGACAGGTGGGCGGTACCCCTCTCATTAAGATTCCCGTTCAGGATGAAGAAGGAAATAAATCCACTTTACGCGATATCCTTTCAGCCATCCTCAAACAACAGGGCGATATCCACAATTATATTATTGATGATATCGGTGAATTTTACGGTATGCCCTCCAATAACGCGGACTATGAGAAATACCGGGAGGATAACCCCGACTGGAACCGCCTTCCCTATGACCTGGAATTTAATATAGGCTGTATGGTTTCCGACGAAATTAACGAAATTACGGGACTCTATCCCAATATCCAGAAATATTTTGACGTATACAATAACTTCTGCTGCCATTCGATCCCTTCATGTGAAAATGATCCGATTACCCTGGACAATGCCTTCCTGCAATCGATAATCACAGACAGCGGGGAATCCGTGGACTATGATATCGAAAACATAAAAAATGTAACTGAAGTCCTCGGTTCCGTCTACGATATTGACAGAATGGCTACGGAATGCACCACCTCGGGAAATACCTACCGTCTGCAGCTTAGCGAATATGACAAATATGCATCCAATGATTATATTGCCTTTATCCCAAACAGCGATAACCAGGACGGTATGCAGCTGCAGATTAACAACCTCTCTCCCACTCCCATTTATTACGAAAACACCACCACACCCGTTGAAAAAGGGACCATGCATAAGGATGAAACCTATGTACTGCAGTATAAAAGGGTGGAAAAAGCAGGCCGTTTCTACTATCTCGGCCAGTACCAGCCCCACGCCGTATGCGTGCTTACCGCTTCTTCGGACGATCCCGTATATACCAAAGACTATTTTAAAGAACGGTATAACTGCAAGAATATCGTATTCCGGGTGGAACCGGACAACCCCTTCACCATACAGCAGATAGGCATCGTACTCGACGTCAAAACCGGGGATACCTATGAAAACATACAATCCGATTCCGTGGCAATGGAAAATGCCATCTATGAAAATATAAAAACCTCATCCTGGAACGACATCGTAACCATTACCACCCTGTGCGTCCCCTGGCTGGATGTATTTGAAAAGGTAACCTGGCAAAAACAGGATACCCCCGATCCTTACCAATATATTATTAAAAACGTATCTCATAACCTGGGAGGCACCGTACCAACTACCTCCATAACCATGTACCGTTTTCATCCACTATATTACGATTATGAGATTCCAAGATAGGAAGGAGGTGAAATATTGGCTTATCAATTATCAAATTATAAAGATGTGGACTCTTCGGTTGCCCCCCTTGTCCTGGAATACTATAAATACATGGACCAGGAGGATTATGCCGCCGCTTCCAGGCTGCTTGAAGAAAATCAGGAACTCCTGAAGCCCTATATCATTGATATGGACAGCATTAACAAAATCGAACGGGGCCTTCACGACCTGTGGCAGGTTGCATCCTTATCCCAAACAGTAATAATTACAGAAGACCAGACGGAACCGGCGGGTGACTTCGGCCCCGGAACCGAATGGTTCGCCGAATACTAGATACGGAGGCTTCCATGAACAATGACGATTTTACCTACATCCCGCACAGCTCAGCCCGTCTGCGGAACAAGGATGTTTCCGACCGGCACAAAGCGCTCCTGAAAGCCGGCAATCCGGCAGGCGCCGCCGGTCTTATCCGAAATAATCCTGACCTGGAGGCTTTCACCGCCTCCCTTTTCAATTTCATAGAACAGAAACTGGTTTTTATCGAGCAACAGCTCTCAGGCAAAAACCGCGAAATTTATAACGTTTATTCAGATACAGAACCTACTTTGGAAGAAATGGAAGGTATGTTTTTCTGGAATAAAGAATACGAAGAAAGGGAAATAATATGAGCATTGTATCAGGTTACAAAAAATTCAAAAAATACATATTAACTTCATCCGGTTTCCAGCTTGTATCCCACTGGACGAAAGCAAATACACTGGAATTCGATGACGGAAAGACCGCTCAGGCCAAATTAGGTGCCATCGATGGCATCTCCAGCTCGCGGGAATCGAACAGCGACAAAATTGCGGCTAGTACGGCGTTGGTTAGTGAATTAAATAGCGATTTAGCTTCCTTGAATGATGCAGGGGCAATACAGGGCATGGACGCCAGGGAGGACGGTATATATATTACTTATATACCGGTTGTGGGTGCTGATGCAGTGACAAAAAAATTGGGTAACAGCCCCATTGTGATTCCTGTCTTGAAAATGAGTGGACAAGGAAATAACGGTGGTAGTATTCAGATATCTATTGATGGACAAAATACGTTAAGTATTGGTACATTAGCATACCAAGATAATCCCGTACGTATCCTAAAAAACAACACGGTTATTGCATCATATACAAGTAGCGCAAATAATATCAAATTAAATATTGCTGGAGCTACCTCTATAGGAATAGAAGCATCTGGTTGGGCTGATCCAGGATATACTGGAGTGACATTCTATAATATTGTTATTGCATAATTACCCTAATTTGACCGTTGTTTAAAGCTTGCCTTAAATGACTATAGCAATTCTAATTGATGGTCTACCTTCATACCGACTAGGAGGATAGAAGTGAACTGGGTTCAATTTTACAATAACTTTACCCAACTCTGGATTATATGCATAACCCATTTCACCAATAACTCCTTCATGGATAGCATAAGATTGCAACTGAACTACTATATTCTCTATTGTGATTTCTTTATATCGTCTGTATAGACTACTGATATCATAATACGTAAGAAACCAGCCATTTTCAGTATCACTAAATGGGGCAACTGGAGTTAGCACGTCACTTCTCCAGCCACCCTTAAACGGGACCCATTCTGTACCGTTGTAATATTCTGCATTTCCAGCGTTCTTCCGAAATTTTAGTCCTCCTAAATCGCTATTTTATTATATAACATCCAAACCAACCTATTTTACTAATACATTTATTTGACCTATATATCTAATCCCATTTATAATATTTTCTTACACAATTCCAAGTACATTTAAAAAACCAATAATTTCCCCCACCTTAGTTCCATCACATTCTTAATCCAAACCTCTTCCCTTACAACAAAATACTCCCCCAATTAAAAATATCCCCCGCCTCTTCCCCCATCCCCTCCCCACCCACCAACAAAGAAAGGACCCCCACCACATGCCAACCTCAATCCCAACCGCCATCACCCTTGCCAAAGAAATGCTCTCCACCGGCATCGTATACATATACGGCCTGAAATACGAACCCATAACCCCATCCAAAATCGCCGCCCTCGCCTCCATGTACCCCACCGTCTACACCCCATCCATCAAAGCAATGGCCTTGCGCAAAGTCGGGAAAACAGGGATTGACTGTTCCGGTTTTGTATGCAAATCCTTCGGAATCCCCCACATAGGAAGTTCCCAGCTAAAAGCAAAAATGACCCACCTGTACAGAGTCTCCGATCCCAGTCGCCTGATGAACGGTATGCTTATCTGGCGCAGCGGACATATCGGCATCATTGAAATTGACGATACCGGCGAAGCGTGGATCCTGGAAGCAAAAAGTACTGCCGACGATCTTGTCCGAACCAAATATTCTTCCCGCGGAAATGCCTTCACGTACTATGGAGAACTATCCGGTATTGACTATACAAACGCACGAAAATACAATTCTCCCCCTCATTCCCGGCCCTCCAATCCGATTCGTGATTTAATCGATATCTCCCATCACAATACCATCAACCTGTCCCTCACCGCTGCCAAATACAAAGATATAATCATCCGGGTTGGCTACCGTTCTTACACCACCGGCGTCCTGACTCTTGACAAGAAGTTCCTTTTCCACACAACAGAAGCCCTGAACAATCACATGAGACTTGGCTTCTATTTATATGATCAATCCGTCAATGAAGCAGAAGCCATCCAACAGGCCGACTGGACAATTAATCAAATCAAAAACTATCCGGTCACCTATCCCATCTTCATTGATTCCGAATACGCCAACCAGTCCCATTCGGGACGTGCCGACAATCTCACAAAAGAACAGCGTACCAAAAATATTATGGCATTCTGTAACCGAATCCAGGAACGTGGCTATTTGCCGGGCGTATATGCCTCGGATAACTGGTTTCAGACCATGGTTGATTACAGCCGCCTCAAAAAATACGATATCTGGTGCGCCCGTTATTCTGTCAATCCCCCCTCCGCAGAAAAATATGAAATATGGCAGTATGGCTCCGCCCGCGTTCCCGGTTCTACGAATCCCATAGATGTAAATCATTTATACAAAGAATACGCTGCCGGTGCCGTTCCCCCATCCGCTCCGGATAACAGGCACTGGAATGAAATTACCGCATCAACCCTCAATATAAGAAATGCTCCCTCCACATCCGGGCAAATCATCGCTCAGATGCACAAGGGAGACACCGTCAATATATACATGATGGAAAATAACTGGTGTAAAATCAGCCGCACAGAGGATAAATGGTGCAGCTATTCTTATATCCGTTCCGTCAAAGGAACCGTTGCCAACTGCAGCCGGCTAAACTGCCGACGCTCCCCTATTTCCGGACAAGCCGCGTTTATTTTATCGGCAAATGACACCGTGAACATTCTTCATCAGGATACCGTTACCGGTTGGTATTATATCGAATTCCAGAAAAAAACAGGTTATGTTTCCAATAAATACATCAAGCTGTAGAAAGGTTTAACGTTTACATGGATACAATCATCGATTCTCTAAGAACATATGACGCGATAACAATCTTTGGCGTCATCTTTTTTCTCTCATCCCTGATTTCCTGCCTGTCTAAGCTGCTCACCACTCTCGGAAGCCTTCTGACCCGATATTACAGAAAAAGGAAAGGGCTTGAGGATAAGGATACCCTGATACAAAACACACTGAAGCAGCATCAGTCAGAAATCGAAACACTCCGCCAATATGAAGCAGAGACTCACACCGATGTTAAGGAAATAAAAGTACTGCTGGAATCCCATATAGACAGGGATAATGAGCGTACCATCTCTTCCTTCCGCTCCACACTTTACAGGCTGCATATGGAATTTACAAAGCAGAAATATGTGACGCCCGAAGGCCTGAAAACCTTTAAAGAAATAGGAAAAGTCTATGTGGAAGCGGGCGGAGACGATATTTATCATGACAAACTGGAGCCGGAGGTTCTTAAGCTTCCGATTCACTACGAAGAAGAGCCTCTGTAAAAGATGGAAAAATAATAGTCATTTTCATAGCTTATCCTTCCAATCAAATACCATTCGGATGAATTCCCCGCTTCCCGCATATGTATCCTGTGCGAGCCTTTCCCGGACACGGAATCCGGCAGACGAATAACAGGAAACAGCTCTTTTATTCCATTCCCTTACATCCAGATATATTGTTTTGGCGCCATATAAGCGGGCACTTTCCGCTGTCGCCAATCGGATGATACGGCTTCCAAAGCCTTTTGAACACCAATCCGGACGGATTCCGATACCGAAAAAAACTTCTGTACCTTCATCCTTCAGGTTAAAAAAACCGATCAGTTTCCCCTGATACAGAACCCCTCTGAAGTTTTTCTTTTTTTCCTCATTGGCAAAACCGATGGATTTCCTGCACAATATTTCATAATCGGGAAGATTATAAATATCATAAGGTTTCGGATACTTCCAAGTACATACTTCTGTTGAAAAAGCATCCCTCCATGCAGTAACTTCCAGATCGTTATCCGGCATGTTTTCCAGTCTCTCATCTTTCATCCGCCATCCCCCTTATCGGCTGCATCCTTCCTCCTACTCCATTACAGGAAGCTTTCCCAAATACAGGGGGTCAGCTTCCCTCATTTTCATCTTCCTCAATGGCCTTATCAAGAAAAATCTCACCATCCAGATGTCCGATTTCATGGCATAAACATTTTGCCATCTCGTTTTCTCCGGATATCCGAATTTCTTCTCCGTACTCATTCAGGGCACGGACAATGACCCGCTGAGGCCGGATGGTTTTCACGAAACGGCCCGGAAAACTGAGACAGCCTTCCATGCATTCCTGGATACCGCTGCTTTCGATTATCTGCGGGTTTACCAGTTTCAGCAGGCGGTCGCAATAATCGATGACCACCAGCCGTTTTACAATACCGACCTGATTGGCGGCCAGAGCCGCCGCGTTTTCTGTATGATGCAGGGTATCCAGCATATCCTCCAGCAAAAGCCTGATTCTGTCATTCACTTCCTTTACCTCTTTACACCGTTTCCGCAAAATCGGATCCTGGTTATATCGAAGCTGCCTGATTGCCATGATTATCCCTCCTGCTGCTGTCCGCCCTTGACTTTCTGGGACTTTCTCCAAATAAAAAAACTTCTTCGATTGAACATCCAAAAGCCTGGGAAATGTCATAGGCAAGCCAGATGGACGGTTCGGACTTTTCCGTTTCTATTGCGTTAATGGCCTGCCTGGAGGTCCCTACCATCTCTCCTAACTGCTCCTGGGTTAACCCTTTTTCTTCCCGCAGCTGCCTTATCCTGTTTTTCATTTCTATCCTCCGCATATCGCAGGTAAACCCGTGATACTGCAACAATAAGTAGTATAAAAGGAACCTTCACACTTGTTCTTGCCCGTATGCGAAGCTCCTGTGTAAGGTAAACTTTACGTTTAGTATATCCGTATTTTTCTGTCATGTCAACCTTACAATATATCATACCCTTACAAGTTACCACATCTGCCTTAAAGCACAGGACGTAATGTTACCCCGAGGAGCTTTTCTATCGCAGCTGCCGCCTTAATCAATGTTTTTTCCTGAAACCGCCTCGCCATAAAATAACAGTCTATAGGAAGCTTATCCTCTCTCTGCCCGATAGGAAGAATTAAGCTGGGGAATCCCGTGAACGGGGCAATGGTATTGTTATAAGTTTCGCACATTATAATATCAATGTCATATTTCGCAAATAACGCATCAAAGCTTTGTATCACCTCATCCCGCCTGATCAGCATACGCAGATATTCCGGCTCCGTCAGATTTCCTCCGGTATGCGCTTCTATTTCCGTCAGATTTCTCTGTCCATATCGTAATGCAATATCCGGGTACGCCTCATGGCAGGCTATGATATCCGACAGTGTTCTTATATTGGTGTCCGCATGACATTTGGAAAGATAGTAATTCATGGCCGATTTGAACTCGTATTTCGTTATATGCCATACATTAAAATCCTCATGGAATTCCAGGTTATCCGTAAGAATTGCGCCCTCCTCCCTCATTTTCTTACATAGGAACGCAAAACGTGCTCTGTGCATTTCCTGACAGGCAGTTGTTCCCGGCCGGTAAATACCTATTTTCAGACCCGCCAGACTGCCCTCAGCCGCTGCGTCCGCACTTACCGTTACGGGCTGCAGAAAGGTTGCCGGATCATCCGGATCCTCACCGGATATTACATCCAGAACAATTGCGGCATCCCGGACCGTTCTTGCCATAGGCCCTGCCGTATCCAGCGTGCTGGAAATAGGAATAATCCCGCTTCGGCCGACCAGCCCCATTGTTGGTTTTATCCCGACAATTCCGTTTTGGCCCGACGGGGAAACGATGGAGCCGCAGGTTTCCGTACCGATTGCCGCCGTACAGAACCCGGCCGCAACCGCCACAGCGGAGCCTGAACTGGAACCGCCGGGCGTTTTATCCCGCACATAGGGATTTATCACCTGACCGCCGCAGGCACTGTAACCGTCCGGCATTTCCCCATCGGTCATAAAATTGGCAAACTCCGTCATGTTTGCCTTACCCAGCAATATAGCATCGGCTTCACGCAGCTTTTTGACGATCGCCGCATCGGTAGGGGCATAATTATCCTTCAGTGCAAAAGATCCGGCACGCGTATGCATTCTGTCAGACGTATTGATATTGTCCTTAATCAAAACCGGTATGCCGAACAAGGCGCCTGTCTGCTCTCCTCTTGCCAGCTTTCTGTCCAAAGCCTCCGCCAAAAACAGCGCATCCGGGTTAATTTCCAAAACAGCCTTCAAGCCATTGTCACCGCAGTCAAACTTTGCTATCCGATTAAGGTAAAGCAATACAAGTTCTTTTACCGTCAATTTTCCCGCTTTGAATGCCTCCTGAAGCTGATCAATTCCTGCATATGGATAGAAAGAAGCTGCTTCCTCCGCTATATTCAGCGGTACCTTTGGTTTCTCCCCCCGCTCTCTCAGTATAATCCACGACTGCCTGTTTTTTTCCAGAGCAAGCCGGATTGGCTGCAGAGCGGCAATTTCCCTGATTCCGATCAAAGCAGCATAACGGGCATCCTTTTTATTTTCCCACCAGTCATCATGGATACACAATTGCTTCTGATAGGTGTGTCTTATTTCCGGCAGGCTGCTATACCGGGTATCAAAGCTGTTCACCTCAGCTACGGAAAAAACCGCAAGCACCGGTCCTGATGTCTGTTTCAGGATAACCAGATCCCCCTTCTCCACTTTTCCGTAGGGCATACATTTATTCTTCGTTATTCTGGATTCGATTGTTTTTTTACCGCTAATCATGTACTGAATATAAGGTTCCCTGCATAAAGCCAAATGGATACAGACCTCCGGGTTTCTTATCTTCTCCAGCAGCTCCGTATGTCCCGCTGCCGAAAGCTGTTCCGCAATGTTATCCAGCAAATCGTCATAAACCATGTCTACCCCCATGTTATTTTCCCTGTTTTTCCTGTGCTTCCAGGTACAATCCGCTTTAAACCCACGCTTATTATCAGAACCCCCTGTTTCTGTAAACGAATAATGGCAGCAGGCGTAAAAATTATTCTTTTACGCCTGCTTCCAATATATGGATTTCAGCCCGTTTATCTTCAGGCTCCACTTCTCCGATGCAGGATCCGGAAAAGAGAACCTTCCGGCTCCACTTTTCCGTATAAGCATCAAGGCCATCCGGCTGCGCTATTGATGAAAGCACGTTTGCCCCATAAAAGGAAGAGACCCCTGCATAGGTAAACATCATATGAAACACGGATACATCGGAATAGCCAAGCAGGATCTTAGGATTGCTTCTGATCCGATTAACATCAAGATACGGCAGCAGTCGTGCACCGTCATCTCCCCCCGAATTCACGAAGATTCCTTTTATCCGTGGATTCGTCAGCGCCCAATTCAAATCCTCCGCTCTGCACCGGGGATTGTTATACAAATACGCTTTCCCTTTCAGGGAATTGGGCGTTTCCACAACATGCAAACCGAAATGTTCTTTCAGCTGCTGTTTTCCAAAGGTATATCGTTCTATCATGTCAGGATCACCCGCCCGTCCTCCTGATAAGGATATTGTTGCTATGGTATCTCCCGGACGCAGTTTTTGTGGTTTCATAAGAGGATGCATGTTATGGATCTCCTTTACTGTAATTAAACAGAATCTGAGCTTCCCAATAAGGTTCGTCAGGAACGGTAATCCCCATTTATTTTCACATAATCATAGGTCAGATCACAGCCCCACGCTTTCGCCTCGGCTTCTCCCTGATTCAGATTAACAGCAATTGTAATCTCTTTTTCTCCCAGTATCATCGCTGCTTTTTCTTCAGAAAATGGCAGGATTACGGAATTTCCTCTGCATACTTCTATAGTGCCAGCGTCAGAGGATACATCCACATCCACTTTATTCATATCAAATTCTGCATCTGCATAACCAATTGCACACATAATCCGTCCCCAGTTTGCATCTCCGCCAAACATCAGGCATTTTACTAAAGAAGATTGAATTACACTTTTGGCTACCATTACAGCAGTCCGCTGATCAGGTGCTCCTGCGCAGGAGCACTCCAGGAACTTGGAGGCGCCTTCACCATCTGCCGCCAGCATTTTTGTCAATTCCGACATAACAACAAACAATGCCAGACGGAAGCTTTGATATGCTGTCCCATCTGCGGTTATCTCCGGATTTCCAGCCGCCCCGTTCGCCATAACACTCACCATATCATTGGTAGAGGTATCCCCATCGATACATAAACAATTATAGGTTGTTTTTACGCTATCTTTCAATGCGTTCTGCAGCATTTCTACGCTTATAGACACATCTGTTGTTATAAAATTCAAGGTGGTTGCCATATTGGGATTTATCATACCGCTTCCTTTTGCCATACCTCCCAGACGGCATACCCTGTCTGCAATCTTAAATTCTACAGCCGCTTCTTTTCTGACCGTATCTGTCGTCATAATGGCCGTGGCGGCTTCTGTATGCCCGTCTTTGGATAAACCTGCCGCCAGCTCCTGCATATGCTCTGCAAACGGCTTCACAGACATAGGCTGTCCTATAACGCCGGTAGATGCAATTATCACTTCCCGGGCATGAATCCCAAGAGCATTTGCCGCAAACCCGCTGATTTCCTCTGCAATATCCACCCCATCTGCGTTACAGGTATTCGCATTCTTCGAATTGACGATAACCGCCTTTGCAGTACCGCCACTGGCCTCCAGATGCCGCTTTGTCACAAGGACAGGGGCGCCCTTTACCTTATTTTGCGTATATACTGCAGCAGCTGTACACAACTTTTCACTATAGATCATTCCCAAATCATTTTTGGACTTGTCAGGATTCAAACCGCAGTTCAGACCGTTAGCGGAAAACCCTATTGCGGCGCATACGCCGCCTTCTACATAGCAGTATCCATCATATTCTTCCTTTTTCATTTGCATGGTTCTCCTTGCTTTTCTTTTTTCTCTTTCGTATCCTGAAATTCAGCCTGTTCAAACGTTACTGTAAAACCGTAATTTATACAAAAAGACGGAGCCGTTTACAACTCCGCCTTTTCCAATTGGAAATTATTTTTACTGATTTTTATTCCTGTTTTACGCTTTCAGCAACAAACTTATTATACCATGCGGTTCAATGAAATTCATCTATATTTTCATTATCATTAAAATGAGCATACGCTTTTTCCTGCATCAGATAATCATACATTTCCGGTATCAGCTTACCCACATCTTGAGGAATATGGGCATCTGATGCGGTAACGATTTTGACTTTTTTGTTCTTCATTGCTTCCAGCATCCGTTTATTCATTCCTAATTCCCTATCCCCATAATTAATTGCCAATCCACTGCTTTCTTCAATATACATATTGTTTTTTGTATAAATCAAAATATAGTTTTTGACTATCTCTTTATAAGTTCTCATAAGCCGGTATAGCCTGTATTTACAGGCTTTCCGGCATTTTTCAAATCGGAAGAAGCTCTTATATATTCTCATTTCCCCTCATGTTTTCGCGTCCAAAAGTAGTAAATCAAGTAGTAAAACCTCTATCTACTACTAAGCAATCAGCCGTTCCATTTCTGCCATTGCACTATCAGAGGTAGCATGGGCGTAATAGTTCAGCGTCATGTTGATGTTGGAATGTCCCATGATATACTGCAATGCTTTCGGGTTCATTCCGGCGTTTGCTAAATTGGTACAGAACGTATGGCGTAGGGTATGGGGCGTTGTCACTTTCGGTAAGGCTTCCTCATGGCTTTTGTTGTACTTCTTCACAAGCCCCCGGAACATGGTTTCAAAGTTGACTGCTACTTTCGGTAGCCCGTTCCGGTTAAGGAATAAAAATCTGCTGTAACCGCCGACAATAAAATTGTCTGCCCGTCCCCTGTCATTCAGCACACGCTTGAACGCTTCATAGACTTTGGTACTCATTGGAATTTGTCTGATACCGCTTTTTGTCTTTGGCGTTTCAACATGATACCCAACTCCCGATACTTTCAAAAGCTGGTGGTCTACGTTGATTAGCTTATGCTCAAAGTCAATATCGCTTTCAGTCAGTCCGCAGAGTTCAGAAATGCGAAGCCCTGTTCCTAACAGTATGATAATCTCGTCGTAATACTTCTGATAGACTTTATCACTCTGCACAAAGGACAGGAAAGACGCTTCCTGTGTTGGGGATAGAGGTACCTTTGGTTCGGTGTTATCTTCTAAAACGGTGTTCAACTGGAAGTCAAAGGGATTTTTCCTAATGCAATCGTCCTGTATGGCTGTGTAAAAGGCAGCTTTCAGAGAACGCTTGTGATTGTTGATTGTCTTGAATGAATAGCCCTTATCTTTCATGCGTAAAGCCCATTCTTTCGCGTCGGACAGCTTCACGCTCTCAATGCTGCAAGCTCCAAGACTATCTTCTTCCAAAATCCTCATAAGCTGCTTGCGCCCCTGTTTTGTGCCATGCCGTACATTTGCCCGGTGCCTTATCTGCTTTGCGTAGAGTTGGCAGACAGTCATTTTCTTTCCCAACGTGTCAATCCCGTCGTCAAGGTCTTTCTGTATCTCTTTTTCCTTTTCCCGAAGCGAAATATCTTCACGTTTTCCCGCCGGGGTCTTGTCGGTAGGTACTAACTTCCAAGCGTAAACAAATTGCGGGTTCCCAAAGGTATCTATATATTTGTAAGCATATCTTCCGTCTTTTCTCTGGCTCTCTCCTGTGCGTAAAATGCGGTTCCTGTTATCTCGTCTTTTCTCCGACATTGTTCGTCATGCTCCTTTCCATGACGGAAAGAGCCTTGATATGCTTGTATCTATTATACCACATTCAAGGCTCGATTTCACTATATAACTTCCAAAGTGTCAATGAATTTTTCAAACTGTTTTCGCTTGATTTGAATACGGTTGCCGTTCATAATCACCCACCCGGCAGCCGGGTTTTCTTCCGCTAATTTACGCAGCTTGTTTTCCCCGATACGGAAATATTTTGACGCTTCCTCAATGGTGAGCGTGTACTTCTCCCAGATAGGCACATCAGTAATATTCATTAAAATGTCCCCCTTTCAATAGAGTACAATAGTTTCAAAAGTAGAAAGAGAGCTTTAATCGGACGGTTATTAGCATAACCTCATGGGAATTGCACCCCCGCATGGTTCTCATGCAGCCCTACCCATTGCCTGCGACGCTCTTAACGCTCGGACTGTGGCTGTAAGGAAGTATCATTGTATATTTTGCGTGTCGTCGCCCGCAAGCCGCTACACTTGCTTTCCGGCGCGGTGTTGGTCGCTCGGCTGTCCGGGTGGGGATAACCTCACCCGGATAGCGTCATGGCGCACCCGCCGTATGGCTCGGCGCAAAAGGAACGTATCCGATTTGCCCTATGCTGCGCCGCCGTTATCTTGCGCCGCTTTCTTTGTCAAGGTTCAGAATGGCTTTGCTGCCGCGTCAGCAGCGGAACGGAAAAGGGGGAGAGAGAAAGCGTCCCGCCGCCGCTGCGGTTTATTCCTCTGCCTTAAAGGTGAGGACAGCCATCATCAGTTTTGCTTGCAGCCGTTCCCGAATGTCGTGGTCTACGCCAAAATAGACGTTCCCGCGCTCGTCGTACAGCTTCCGCATGGAGAGGCGGGCTATGTAGCCGCTGAAATGCTGCAAGACAATCTTCATAGCGTCCGGGTCGCCCTTTGTCGCTGCCAAAATGACAGGATAGGGAACAAGGGCTTTTTCCGGGTAGCCGGGTTCGTTACCATTCGTCCCATTCATCAGCATTTTCCTCCAGATATTTTTTTAGTAGCTCAAAAGAGCTTGTCCGCCTGTACTGTATCGTGCTTCTCGACGTATCGAACAGCTCCGCAATCTCGGTGTCGTTCATTCCCTCGAAATAGTACAGGAGTACGGCTTTGCGCTTTTCTTCCGGCAAAGTACGGATTGCTTCAAGAAGCAGCTTCGGCGTGATTTTCTTCCCGGCTCTTTCAAAGGCGGTTTCCCCTTTGAAATATTCATCAAAGGTATGAAGCTGCCGCGCTTCTTCTAAGGTCAAGTCGGAAAAGGTAATCTCCTTTGCCTTATGCCTGTGCAGCTCTTTGTGAGCGTCACACGCTTCATTGTGCAGTACCGTATTGCAAAACTTCTGGAAAGCGCACTGTTTTATAAACTCCCTGCGATTAGGTTCCACATTCTCACCCCCTTTCTCGTTGGAAAGTTGGTGGTGCTTCCCCCTTTTCGCGGGGCAATACTGCCTTTTGAAAAAAACGCCGAAGATTTTCGGATTTTTTTCAAAAAATTTTTTGAGCAGCAAAATACGCCTGTCCGAAAAGCCCGGACAGGCGTATAGGTATTGTAAGTAGTATTTAGATGATTAGACAGTTCATATTCAAGGGTGGAGAGGTTCCCGACGGTGGTCGGGCTTTTTTTGATAAGTCAATGACCGTCGGATTTTGTCGATAGGGTATGTGCTTCATGGCGGCTACCTCCTTTAGCCGCCGCTTTTAACAGTGATACCGCGTCATTTCATCAGAAAATAAAAAGAAACGGCGGCTTTGATTTTTCAAAGCTGCTGCGGAAATCAAAGAACGACAAGCAACAGTTCTGATTTTGCTCCAATATGGTTATTGGGGGCACAAATTAAAATCAAAAAAGAGCCGATAACAGCAGTATTTCAAACTGCATATTATCGGCTCTGCGTCTGTGCGTCTGGCTCTTTTAATTAAATTATTTTTGTTGTTTTTTGGCTTTATTATATGTATTAGCTAATTGTCCACAAGCTGCTTTAATCTCTCTACCATGAGAAACTCTCATGGTAACTTCAAGTCCTGTTTGCTCTAATTGATGTTTGAACGCAACCATTTCTTGTTTTTGTGGTGCTCTAATTTTTGAATTACTCGTCGGGTTGTATTGCAGCACGTTAATCATAACATTTTTGCCCTTAAACCATTTTGCAAGTTGCCTTATATCTGAGGAACGGTCATTTATACCTGGTAAAAGTAAATACGCAAATACCACTTTTCGATTATGCCTTTGTGAATAGGACAATGCTTGCTTAACAACATCTTCAATAGCGTACATGTGCATATGAGGAATGATACAGTTTCTCGCAGCCTGTGTTGCTGCATGTAAAGATATTGTCAACTGAATTTTTAGATGTTCTTCGCGCAATTTTTTTAATTGATTAACTGGACCAACTGTTGATACGGTAATGCCGTCGGTTGGAAAGTTAAGTCCATTTCTATCTCGAAGAATATGGATTGCTGCAATCAAGTTGTCGTAATTGAATAAAGGTTCTCCCATTCCCATAAAAACGATACGATTTACTTTTTGACGTATCAATATGACCTGCTGCACAATTTCAGACGGTGTTAGATTACGAACAAAACCATTGCGTCCGGACTCACAAAAAATACAGCCAACAGAACAACCAACTTGCGTACTTACGCAAACAGTCCCACCATCTCGC
Organism: Lachnospiraceae bacterium; assembly: GCA_022845955.1. Classification (GTDB taxonomy): domain Bacteria; phylum Bacillota; class Clostridia; order Lachnospirales; family Lachnospiraceae; genus Eisenbergiella. The sequence continues at coordinate 2,873,162 of AP025576.1, read as the reverse complement.
CGTTTAATAAAAACCGTTTCGATATACCTGTTGTCTTTCAATTCATAAACATACTTTTCAGTATCGCTACTTTTATAGACTTTTTTTGTTGATATTGATAGATTTTTTTTGTGAAATGGCTGTTTATATAATTCCGTATATAAGGCTCTTGCTTTATCCTCTCCAATTACTTCCGACATTTCTTTGTAAGTAAATCCGTATGGGTCATTCAATATTTCCGTAGGTGTACTTTTAGGTAAGTGTTTCATTTAATATCCTTCCTTTTCAAAATTAAAAAGTTTGTTTTTCAGAGTTTTTGATTATGATTTCTAATTTTTCAACATCAACGATATGTGTTAATTTACATTTAGGGCAGAAAAGAGGAAAATTTCTTAATACCGTATTATAAAATACTTGAACCCTCGTCTTTCCGTTACAAATTGGACATTTTATCCAATATTTTTCAAGCATAATATTTCTCCTTTTGCGCAAAAAAATACAGGTCAATTCTCAACATGAGCATTGACCTGCATTTATACATATAACACTACAACAAAATTAAGGCATAGTTTTTATACTATGTCTATACATCGTTAGTTTTGTTGTATAGCATACGCAAAATAAGCATGACAAAAAAGCCCATATTGAAAATGGGAAAAATCTTTTTTGATTTCAATGCTTATCGAATACGCATGCTATGTAACATAAACATTTCCCCCTTTTAATAATACTATACAAAAAAAGCGGATAGTTGTCAACATATACATATGAATTATTTTGGCTAACTAATAGAACAGTGTAGACATATCCAAGAAGAAAGGTGAACAGTAAAATGTAATAGGGTGAATAATTATGGCAAAAAGACCAGTACCAAAATACGACTTCAAGGCTTTTGGGGCAGCGATAAAGGCGGCGCGGACAGGGCGCAAGGAGAGCCGCAAGAAAGTGAGCGACGAAATGTTTATCTCGCCGCGCTACCTTGCGAACATTGAGAACAAGGGGCAGCACCCAAGTTTACAGATTTTCTTTGAGCTTATGCTCCGCTACAATATATCCGTAGACCAGTTCCTTTTGGAAACGCCGCCGGAAAAGAACACGCAGCGGCGGCAGCTTGACGCGCTCCTTGACGGTATGAGCGATAAGGGCATACGGATTGTGAGCGCAACGGCAAAGGAGATAGCGGAAGTCGAAACAGAGGGCAGATAAGAGGTGTCCGTCACAAGTGAACAGGGTATAGAGAGCGTTGTAATCTTTTTTGAGGATTGCAGCGTTTTTCTTTTGCGTAAGTTTGGCAAAACCGGGCATAGCTCCGTAGTAAGGCATAAGGGCATAAGGGATAAAAATATTCATAGCAAGCATAGGAAGCGGGTACCCACTTCCGTATTTTCCCCCTCCCGCGCTGCGGCGCGTCGGTTGAAAATTGCTTGTTGGGAAGTGTCCCAAACCCTCGGAACGGAAAGGAAAGGAGCGAAGCAATGGACGGACGGAAAAGGACGGTGCAAATCAAATTCAGAGTGACGGAAGCGGAACGGGATTTAATACTGGAAAAAATGAAGCTCGTTCCCACCCGGAACATGGCGGCATATCTGCGGAAGATTGCCATTGACGGGTATATCATTCAGATAGACCACGCCGATATAAAGGCAATGACCGCAGAGATACAGAAAATCGGTGTCAACGTCAACCAGATAGCCCGCCGCGTGAACGCGACGGGGAACGCATACCAAGAGGACATAGAGGAAATAAAGGGGGTGCTTGCGGAGATATGGCGGTTACAAAGATTAAGCCTGTTAAAAGCACCCTAAGCAAAGCCCTTGACTATATCGAAAACCCGGACAAAACGGACGGGAAAATGCTCATATCCTCTTTCGGCTGCTCCTATGAAACGGCAGATATTGAGTTCGGCTATACCCTCTCGCAAGCACTGGATAAGGGCAACAATTTAGCCTTTCACTTGATACAGTCCTTTGCGCCGGGAGAGGTAGACTATGAGAAAGCCCATGAAATCGGAAAACAGCTTGCCGACGCGGTGACAAAGGGGCAGCATGAATATGTTGTGACGACGCACATTGATAAGGGGCATATCCATAACCACATTATTTTCTGCGCGGTGAATTTTGTAGACCACCACAAGTACAATTCCAACAAAAGGAGCTATTACGGCATACGGAACATGAGCGACAAGCTGTGCCGGGAGAATGGCTTGTCCGTCGTCGTCCCCGGCAAGGGAAGCAAGGGAAAGAGCTATGCGGAATATCAAGCGGAAAAGACGGGTACAAGTTGGAAAGGCAAGCTAAAGATTGCCGTTGACGCGCTTATCCCCCAAGTTTCCAGTTTTGAGGAATTGTTGCAGCGGTTACAGGCGGCGGGCTATGAGATAAAGCCGGGGAAATATGTATCATGCCGCGCCCCCGGACAGGAACGCTTCACCCGCCTAAAAACCCTCGGCGCAGACTATACAGAGGAAGCCATAAGGGAACGGATAGCGGGCAGACGGGCAAAGGCGGCGAAAGCCCCCGGAGAGCAGCGCGGCGTTTCGCTGCTTATCGACATTGAGAACAGTATCAAGGCGGCGCAGAGTAAGGGCTACGAACAATGGGCGAAAATCCACAATCTGAAACAGGCGGCAAAGACCATGAATTTCTTGACGGAACACAAGATTGAACAGTACGCGGATTTAGTCAGCCGGATTGAGGAAATGGCAGCGGAAAGCGGACAGGCGGCAGACGCATTGAAGAACGCGGAAAAGCGGCTTGCGGACATGGCGGTGCTTATCAAGAATGTTTCCACCTACCAAAAGACAAAGCCCGTCTATGACGCATACCGCAAGGCAAGGAACAGGGAGAAGTACCGCGCCGGACAGGAACAGGCGATTATCCTACATGAAGCCGCCGCAAGGTCGCTGAAAGCGTCGGGCATTGCGAAGCTCCCGAACCTCGCCGCGCTGCAATCGGAATATGAAGCCCTCCAAGCGCAGAAAGAAGCCCTTTACGCCGACTATGGGAAGCTGAAAAAGAAAGTCCGGGAATACGATATAATCAAGCAGAACATTGACAGCATTTTACAGGCAGACAGGCAGCCGGAACGGGAAAAGGGAACAGAGCGCGGATAAGGGCAAAAAAAGAACAGGGCGCGGAAAGCCAGTATATGACTTCCGCGCCCTGTCTTTTTATGGGTGCTTTTTTTGTGAATGTTACGCAGTAGAACGCCATTTTCGGGGGTAAAGGTATAAAGTACCGCCTATCTGATTTTCACGCCCGGAAAGCCCTGTAAATCAAGGGATTTTCCGCGCCTACTGCGTAACAGGGGCGCGTCTTTTCCTCATGCGCTCGGCGGCTTGTCTGCGGGTGATACGCTTCCGGCAGTCGGGGCAGTATTTGACGCTGTTGGAGCTTGACGCAAAGAACGCGCCGCACTCGGTACACTTCTTCCTGTCCCCGGTCTGGTAAAGCTCCGCATAGAGCAACTTGTCGGCGGGAAGCACCGCAACCCGGAACCACTTGCAGAGAAGCGAATAGGAAATAAGCTGCGGACATACGCACTCGTCCCCGTCGTCCAGTAAGATACAGTTCCCGTTATCGCAGTTGCAGCACGTCCGGCGCACAAGCGCATTTACTTTCCGGCTCTGGGGCGGCGTCAGCCGCTTAATCTCGCTCATGCTTCATCAGCGGCGTAAATGGGAAGCTCCGCAAACTCCGCTTCGCCCATGCGCTCCACTTTGGCAAGGGTACGGGCGGCAAAGCCCCGCATTTCCCCGTCCATAAAGGGCAGCGCGGCGTTCATGGCGACGATAAGCCCCTGTCGGCTCCCGGTCTTGTAAATGCTCAAAAGGTTTGTTTCCTCTACGGTCAGTTTTGTCATGTTCACACCTCCAAATCGTGATTTTTTGTTTTCGCCGCCGCCTTTTTCGGGGCGGTCTTTGCCTTGTCTGTTTTAAGCTGCGCCCGGACAGAGGGGCGGGGCTTCCTTATCTCCCTGTCCCGGTTCTCCCCCTTGCCAATCAGCGCATACGTCCCATGTCTGCCCTCGATTTTGGAAAAGGAAAGGGTCTTGTAAGGCAGCATGGAGAAAAGGCGGTCAGTGTCCTTTGTGGCTGCAAGCTGCATGAACGCCGGGGAAAGCTCCACCATGAAATGGGTCTTGTTGGGGCTGTTCGGCTCATAGTGCCGCTTCATTTCCCGCACAATGCGTCGCGCTTCCGTTTCAATCAGCCCGTCCCGCAATGCGGCGATATGCGCCTTGAAATCCCCCTGTGGAAGCTGCTCCCGGCTGCGCCGTTCTTCCTGTAAGAGCGATTGCAGCGCGTCCGGGTCGTTTGGTACGGCTTCAAAGCGTTCAAACTTCCCAAGCTCATAATCGGGATTGCCGTTGAAAAACTGTCCGGCGGGTATCTCCCGTTCCCCATGCTCATAAATCAGCTTCACCGTATCGGCGGGCAGCTCCTTTTCCTTGACGCGCTCATAGTGTTTAGCGTAGTCCAGTTCGTACAGATTGCCCTTGATTTTCCCGCGCTCCGTTCCCGTCAGCTCGATTGCATAGGCAAGGACGCGGTCGCTCGTCTGCTCCATGTAGAAACGCCATGTGTTGTGGGGCGCGGTGTCTTTGAGGAAAACGTCGCGCTCCCTAAAGCAATGCGTCCCGGACGGGCGGCAGAACCACAAAAGGGTCTTGTCCTCCTTGCGGGGGCTTGCCGCCGCCTTTGCGATAATCTCCTTGTCAATCTCCAAGTCGCTCTGGTAAAAGCCTGTGTTCTGCTTCATAACCGCATTGAGGGAAGCGAACAAATCCACGTCCTCAAATTTACTCTGTTCCGGCATGGGTCAGCTCCTTTCCAAATCCTGTGATTTCTGCTTTGCGTTTTTCTTCTGCGCCTTTTCCTTGTCAGCCCTAAGCTGCGCCCGGATAGAGGGCTTCTTTTCCGGCTTCGCTTCCTTGCCGCGCTCCCTGTCGGCTTTGACCGCGTTAGCCAGGTCAACAAGGGAAATTGTTTCTCCCGCCTTAACCTTTGCTTCCAGTTCGTCAACGGTAGGGGTGTTGTTGATGATACCGTCAAAGCTGTTGTCGTTCTGCTCTACGGTGTCCTCGACGTACTTCAACGGGTTTTCCTTTTCCGGCTGCTCTGCGGCAACGGCAAACGCCCGCGTCCCGTTCCCCATAATCAGATACTTTCCGTCGTCCGACTGGTGGTGAAAGCCATATCCGGCGGTTTCTATCTGCTCCCGGCTCATGGCGGTTACATGGAAAGTCCCCCTCGGTGTCTTGATAGTTTCGCCCGTTTCCAAGTCGTCCGGGGTAAGCTGCTTCTGCTCCTGTAAAAACTCCGGCACTTGCCGGAAGCCTACGCTGTCAACGAAATGCGCCGCGTCCTGTCCGTTCTGATGAAGCACTACCACGTCCGAAACGGAAAGGCTGTGTCCCTTAAAGTCTTTGGGGTGGTCGATATTGAAACGGGTGTAAATATCTTCAAGGGAAGTTTCCGGCGCAAGGGGCGCGGTATAGACAAGCTCATAGTTCGCCCTGTCAACCACATTCCCCGCCGCCTGCAGGCGGTCGTAAGGCTCAAAGCGGAAGTCCCTTGTTTCGTCCCCGCCCTTTATCTGGTAAATGGAAAAGGTGTCCTTGTCCTGTCCGGCGGTCTGCGCCGTTTCCTGTGCCTTTGCGTAAAGCTGCTTTACGTCGCCCTCGGTCAGCTCGCCGCCTTTGAGCTGCCCCATAAGCTCGCGGCATTTCTCCGGCGTTCCCGTATAAAGCACGTCGCCCATTTTCGCCCGCCCGTTCTCCTGTGTCACATAGGCTTGCAAGAGGTGGCTGTTTTCCCGGCTGTCGCTGTAAGGGTTCCGGCGCACTCTGTAAATCGTTTCCGGGGTAAAGGCTTCTTTCGGGGCTGCGCCCGCCTTTTCCTGTGCGCCGGATTTTCCCGGTGCGGCTGCTTCCGGCTGCTCTTTCCCGGCTGTATCTGCCTTTGCCGGGGCTTCCGGCTGCGGTGCGGCTTCCTGTCCCTCTCTGGTGGTCTGCTCCTGTCCGGCGGTCTGCTCCTTGTCCTGTGCCTTTTGCAGCTCCGCTAAGTTCTCGTCTATGGAATTGATAATCTCGGCGGCTGCGCTGCGGATTGTTTCAAGGGAACTTTTCAGCTCGGAAAGCTCCCGCCCGCTGCTCCACCCGGCGACATAGCCGAAAGAGTAGTCCGACGTGTCAAGCCCGTAATGTTGGCAGACGGTATAGGCGACGCTTTCCGCTTCGACTTCGCGGGTGCGGCGGTCAACGCGGGGCTGCTCGTCCTTTGGTGCGTTGAGGTCAATGTCGTGCAGCTTCGCATGGGCGATTTCGTGAATGGCGGTCTTTAAGGTCTGCAATTCGCTCATGCCCTCGTTGATAGCAATGCGCTTGTCCTCCAAGTGGTAGTAGCCATGAGAGCCGCCCCCGATATTCTCAAAGGCGATAGGAACGGGAGAAGTCTTTTCAAGGGCTGCGAAAAAATCCTTGTAGCGGTCAACGTCGCCCGTCAGCTCGTCCACCGCAATGTCCGGCAGCTCCTTTCCCTCGGTCTGGGAAACGTCAAAGACAGATACCACCTTGTAGGCGGGTATCTTGACTTCCTTTTCCTCGGTGACGGGCTTCCCGTCCTTGCCGATTATGGGCTTCTGCGTGTGTGGGTCTATCTTCTCCACTTCCTGTCTGATTTTGAACGGCGACGGGGCAATGATTTTAATTCCCTTTTGCCCTTTCATCACGTTACGCCCGAAATTATTCTTCCAAGCGGAAAAGCCCGCCACAAGGGAAGCGTCCGGCTTCTGCATGGCGATAAGCAGCGTATTGTTGAAGCTGTAATTATGGAATTTTGACATGACTTTCAGATATTCCCGGTAACGCTCGCTGTCAAAGAGTTCCGCAATGCCCTGTTCCAGACGGTCGGTAATCTCTTTGAGCTTTTCGGCGGGCTTCTCGCTCGTCAGCACGATAGGGATAACCGGACGCGGCTCCTGTGGCTGCTCTGCGGTCGGTGTCATTCTCTGCCCCGGCGCGGCTGCGTCCATTTCTACCTTTGACGGGTCGGGTCTTTCCGGCTGCGGGGGCTGCGGCGTTACCCTGTATTCCTGTGGAACGTCGCGCCCGTCGTACCATTCTGTAAAGGTGTTGCGGTTGTTGTAGATATAGCCCTTTTCGGTAAACATACCGTCGTCGTTAATGGAAGCGTCGCGCCCGTATTCCTCATACATGAAATACCGTTTCACTTCGTCGGATAGCTCCGGTTCTTCCAGTTCATCAACCAGATAATGCCCGTATTCTTCTTCATTGTGGACGGACGGATAAATCCAGTAGCAGTCAAGGTTTTGTGCAAGGTTGATAATGTCCTGTAAGCTGTCGGCATGGTCGCCGTATTCAATGGCTGCAATGAATTTTTCCCTGTCGTCGTCAAACTGCATTTCCAAGAGCTTCCCTAAATAGTTCAGCTCGTCGGGGTGGGAATACTCGCTTAAATGTTCCGTCAAGCCGGGGATAGTGGATTGAAATTCTGTGAAATGCCATTCCTCATAGTGCTTGAAGTCAATCCCGATACGGTCAAAGACTTCTTTCAGATGTTCGGCAGTCGTGGGGAACGTCACCCATTCGCCCGCGGGTCTGCCCTCGGTGTACTTTCCAAGATTGGAAAGATAGCCGCTTAAAATCGGTTCTGCCATTTGTTCGCTCCTTTCTTTTTCAATCATGCGGTGCATAAGCTCAAAATCTTCAATGCTCATGCTCCCGTCAAATACATAGGGGTTAAAATCCGCCCCGTCCCGGTAGGGCTTTTCGGAAAAGGGAAGCCCCGCTTCATGGGCGGCTGCCCTCGCTTCCTCGATAACCTCCGGGGGAAGCCTGTCGTCATGCGCCCCGATAAAAGCGTCAATGTCGTTCATGCTGTTTTCGTAGTGGTAGCGCACTCCGGCGGTCAGCTCGTCAAGGCTCATGTCCCCGCCTAAATGCCCGCAGTAGTAGCCGTTTAAGATAACGGCGGCGGGGTCGGTGCTTTTGATTTCCTCTAACCGGCTCCTGTCCTCCGGGTAGAGCGTATCGTCCATATCAAGATGAAAATATTCCGCGTTCCATGAACGCCCCTGTTTCCAGAACGCCACCCATGCGATACCGTCCCTAAGCTCGTCTTGATAGTCCTTTACGGTGTCCCGTAAACTTGCCATAGTGAAAAACCTCCTTTCTCTGCGGCAGCGTCATAAGCTGCATTTTTTGGCTGCATGGTCTACTACGGGTACGCCCGCATTTCTGCCAAAGATTTTTGAAAATTATTTGAGGGTGAAGCCCTCCGCAAAAGAGGGTTTGGGAAACTTCCCAACAAGCAAAATCCCCGTCCGGCGCGGCAGCGTCGCAACGGGGATTTACGGAAGTGGGTACCCGCTTCCTATGCTTGCTATTCCAGTTTTTAGTTCTTCCGCACTTCGATACGGTAGTTGACGTATTTCCCGCCAGTGTCAGCCAAAACGACAGTTCCGTCGTAGGTCTTGCCTGTTTTCGGGGAATAGAGCTTCTTCACATTCGCCTTGCCGGATTTAAGGAGCGCGGCGGCAATCTTCGGGGAAAAAGCGGTCTTGCGTTCCTCAAAGAAACGGTCGTTCTTCCACATCACAAAGGCACATTCCCTGTTGCTGCAATAGTAGCTTTTCTTCCCCTCATGGACGGGGGAACCGCACCGGGGGCATTTGCCGATAGAGGGCTTTTCCTCTCTGAACAAGCTCTTTTTGTCCTCCTGTACGGCGGCGTGTGTCTGCACAAGCTCCCGCGCCATAGCTTCAATGCCGGACAGAAATTCGCCGGGGTCTGCGGCTCCCTTTGCTATCTGCGTCAGATTGTTTTCCCATTCTGCGGTAAGCTGCGGGGAAGTCAGCATATCCGGCAGCACTGATATAAGGGCGGCTCCGTTCTGCGTGGGGATAAGCTGCTTGCCCTTGCGCTCCGCAAAGCTGCCCTTTACCAGTTTTTCAATGACGGCGGCGCGGGTGGCGGGGGTGCCAAGCCCCCGGCGTTCCGCGTCCGGGTCGGTGTCCCCGTTCCCGGCTCGCTCCATAGCAGAGAGAAGCGACGCTTCGCTGTGGGGCTTCGGCGGGGTCGTGGTATGCTCCGTTACCTTTGCGGCGGGGTTTTCAAAGCCCTGTCCCTCGGAAAGCTCCGGCAGCGTCACGCCCTCGATTTCCCCGTCCTCCGGGTCGGGCTTCTGTTTCAATGTCGCCCGGTATCTGCGTTCAATCTCTTTCCACCCGTCAGAAAGAACCGTCTTTCCCCGCGCCGTAAACTCCGTATCAGCGCATGAGAAAACCGCCGTAACCGCTTCAAAGATATGCGGCTCGGCGGTGGCAAAGAGCAGACGCGCCCCCGCAAGGGTGATGATATTTCTCTCACTTTCCGGCAGCGCGTCCGGGTCAGCCTTTGCAAGCTCCATAGTGGGAATGATTGCGTGGTGGTCTGATACTTTTTTACTGTCTGTTACCTTTGCAATATCCGGCGTGAAGTCTGCGCCCGCCATAAAGGGGAGCTTTTCGCAGAGCAGCGCGATAATGCCCGCTGCGGTGCCGCCCATGTCGTCGGTGAGGTAGCTGCTGTCCGTCCTCGGATAAGTCAAGAGCCGCTTTTCATAAAGGGCTTGTGCAAGGTCAAGGGTCTGCTTCGCGGTGTAGCCGAAAATGCGGTTTGCTTCCCGCTGCAAAGAGGTAAGGTCAAAGAGCTTCGGCGGGGCTGCGCTCTTTTTCTCTCTGGTGACGGAAACACATACCGCTTTCCCCGCTTCGCAAGCCCCTTTCAGCGCGTCGGCTTCTGCCTTGTCTGAAATCCTCCCGCTTGCCGCTTCCGCGCCGGATAGACATAAGCGCACATGGTAGTATTTTTCTTTCTGGAAATGGGAGATAGCCGCGTCCCGGTCAGTGAGCATTTTAAGGGTCGGGGTCTGGACGCGCCCCACGTTCAAGGTCTTTCCATACAGGCATGAGAAAAGCCGGGTGGCGTTAATGCCGATAAGCCAGTCAGCCTTTGCGCGGCAGAGGGCAGACGCAAAGAGCGCGTCATATTCCCGCCCGTCTTTGAGGGAAGCAAAGCCCGCCTTGATTGCCCCGTCCTCCATTGAGGAAATCCACAAGCGGCGCATGGGCTTCTTGCAGCCCGCCACTTCGTAGACAAAGCGGAAAATCAGCTCCCCCTCGCGCCCCGCGTCACACGCATTTATCACTTCCGAAACGTCGGCGCGGTGCATAAGCTCCTTTAAGGTCGCAAACTGCTTTCCCTTGTCCGGGTCAACGGCGTATTGCCATTCCTCCGGCAGAATGGGTAGGCTGTCAAGCTGCCATTTCCTGTACTGCTCCCCGTAGGCGGCAGCTTCCGCAAGCTGTACCAAATGCCCGACGCACCATGAAATGAGGTAGCCGCCGCCCTCGATATATCCGTCCTGTTTTCCCTTAACGCCAAGCGCGGCGGCGATAGTCTGCGCCACGCTCGGCTTTTCTGCAATCACAAGTCTAAGTGCCATGAAAAAAATCCTCCTTTCAGCCTTCCGGCGCGGTATGCTTCTTCTCCTGTGCCTGTTTCAGACAATAGCCGATACAGGGGGATTGCGCCTTATAAGGGCAGCGCATACACGCCGGGGATTTTGGAACGGGCGGCGCATTGTCACGCCGCCCGGTGGGTCTTTGTACCATCATTTTTTCTAACGGGTTTTCGGTGAAAAGCGTCATGCGTCCCCGTCCTCCGCTTCTTCATCTTCGGGAACGTCCAAGCCCTCCCCGTCGTCCGGCTCGTCCTCGCCGTAGTCGTCAAAGTCGAAATCTTCAAGGTCGGTATCGCCCTTGACGCTCTGCTTCGGCTTCATAAACTTAAAGTAGTAGAGTGCGCCCCCGCCGCCAAGAAGTGCCACGACAAGGAAAAGCACAAGCCCGCCCGCATTGCCTTTCTCTTTGGGCTGCTCCGGCGGTTCCTCGGTTTCCGGCTCCGCTTCCTTGCCGCTGCAAGCGGTCATGTTGTCCTTGCAGACGGGGCAGCTCACATTCACTTTCCCGGCTTCGCATTTCTCGGTACAACTGCAAACGGCGGGCGGGGCTGCCTCGGTGCTTCCGTCCTCCATGAGTGCCATAAGGTCGGCTTCGTCCACTTGATTAAGGAAATGTACGGTGTTCTCGCCCTCGTCGTCCCGGTCGATAAGGATATAAAAGTAATTGCCGTTTTTGGTCGTCACTGTGATAAGCTGCTTGTTGCCGCCGAAATCGTCTACAAGGGTCGCGTTCCCGTCCGGGGTAAGGGGTTCTTCCTTTTCGGGTTCCTCATAGACAACGCCGCTGTCGTCGGTCGCGTCCTGTCCCTCCGGGGTCTGTGCAAAGGCGGTGACGGAAAAGCCGCCCGTCAGCATGAGGGCGGCGCAGAGTGCGGTCAAGGTTCTAAGGATTTTCTTATTCATTCTCGGTGTCCTCCATTTCTTCGGTGTCGTGGTCTGCGGGTTCTGCGGGGTAGCCCGGCGCGGCTTCCATGCCCGGAATACCGCCGCCGGAAAGCATAGCGGAAAGCTCATGCGGGGAAAGCCGCATGGAGCGCACAAGCTGTACGATTTGCAGGTTTTCCGCTTCGGTTTTCTGCGCTTCAAGCCCCCGCAGCCTGTTCTGGTACTCGGTGATTTTCTCGCGGGTCTTTGCAATCTCCTTGTCGATACGTTCAATCCTGTTCATAGCCATAAATCAATTTCTCCTTTCAGATTTTCAGTGTTATGTTTGTTTTCAGTTCCAGTTCATCAGCCCATATCCTTTGATACAGGAATAATTAACGGGGTAGCTCTTTATCTTGCAAGCGTCGCCGGAATTGCCCTCGACGGTATAGACGCGCTCCCCGTCCGTCCCGATGACAAGCCCTACATGGTCTGCGCTCCCGTCCCCGTCCCAGTCAAAAAAGATAGCGTCGCCGGGGGCGATATTCGCATAGCCCCTTGCGCCCCATTGCCCGCGTGACTGGAACCAGGGTACGCCCTGTGACTGGCACCCGGCAAAGCGCGGCTCGGACAGCCCCGCCTGTCCGTAGCACCATGAAACGAAACAGGCGCACCATTCCACGCGGCTGTTGAAGCCGTACCAGCTCCAAAAGGTGCGCCCGCCCACGTTTCCGGCTTGCCGCTTCGCAAGCTCTACAATGGCGGTATTGCCGGGGCGTGTGCCGTTCACAAGCTGTACGCCGCTTAAATCCTCGGACGCCCCTGTGTCTGGTGAGCCGCCGCCGAAAATCAGCGGCTTGTTGCCGCTTGTTTCCAGATAGACGCGGTACATTTCAAGCTGCTCCGGCGTTAGAAGTTCCTCCGCAATCTCGGAAACAGGCTTGTTCGTCAGCTTCACGTTCAGAATGTAATAATTGTAGGCGACTTCAACCTCGTATTCGTAGGTTTCCGTAGAGGTTTCCCCTGTTTCCGGGTCGGTGACGGTGCGCGTTCCTGTGCGGGTTTCCGTCCTGTGGCGCACTTCAATTTCTTCCGTCAGCGTCAAGGTGTACTGCATGGCAAAGACGCGGTTTATTTCTGCCTGTGCGCTCTGTGGGGTGTAGGTCTGGAAAAGGGCGGTGAGGTAGGACGCTAATTCATGGGGGTTATGCCCGATACTGTCAAGGTCATAGCGGTATTCGTCATAGCCCGGATAATCGCGCTCGATATTGTCAATTTTCTGCTGAAGCTCGTTTTCCTTTGCGGCGTAGTTGTTTTCCGTCGCCACAAGGTCGCTGTCCTCCGACGTGTAGGAAGTCCCGACAATGCCGTTCATCAAGCCGGAGAACATAGAACCGCAAGAAGATAGCCCCGCCGAAATCATAATGAATAAGAGCAGCGCGGCAACGGCGATACATACGCCCGCCGGGTGCCTTGCCACAAACGCCGCCGCTTTCTTTGTTTCCTCGGCTGTTTTTTTCGCTGCCTTGCGGGTGTTCTCTGCGGCTTTCTGTGCCGTTTTCGCGCCGTTTTTCCTTGCCGCCTTTGCATACTGCCGCTTGATTTGCTGCTTCTGCATGAAGCGGGAAAGGGGATTGCCCGCAATCTGCGGGTTATCATGCAAGGCTTTGTGGTACTGGAAATCCACATTCGCCTTGAACGCCGCTTTCTCTGCCTTTGCCGCCGCCCGGTAGGGTTTGAGCTTGTGGCTGCGGTAGCCCTCCTTGACTTTCCGCGCCCCGTACTTTGCGCCGCGCTCTGCCAGTTCTTCGGATTTATGCGCCCCCTCAACGCCGGAATTGTCCTTTTCAACGGAATGTATCTTGTTGTGGACGAAAATACCCGCTTCCTGTGCGGGGCGGGATAGCGGGTTGTTGTGGGGCTTTTCTTTTCCTATGGGTTTTTCCCGTTCCTCAAAATGTAGGCGGGTCTTGCCTTTCCCGGTGGCTTCGTCAAAGGTGCGCTCCCGCACAAGTTTCTTTTCTTTGGGGATAGCCGCCCTTGCCGCGTCCAGACGGTCGGCTGCTTTGTCCGATTTTCGGATATACCTTTCAAGCTCCGGCGTTGCCCGTTCCTCGTCGGTAAACTGCAAGCGGGAAGTGTGGGCGCGGGCTTCTGCTTCTGCCTGTGCTTTCCTCGCCGCCTTTTTGCTCGCCTTTCTGGTGTGCGCCCCGTCGATATGCTCCAAGACGCGCTCGGCTGCTGCGGTGTCCTGTTCCCGTTCTGCCCCCGGCGCATGGGGAAGCGGCGGCGCGTCGGCTGCGGGCGCGGGAGCTGCGCCGCCCGGTATGGGCTGCGCTGCCTGTTCCGGCTGCTGCGGGGCGGCTTCCTTTCTGGTAAGGTCAGCGTCCCTTATGCGGTTGCTGATACGCTTTTTCTTGCCTGTGGCGGCGTTTACCTCAACGGCTCCCTCGCGGGTCATTTTCTGCGTGACTTTCTCACGCGCTTTATACTGTTTTATTTGTCTGTCCCTCCAATCCGCGCCCTTGCAAGGGCGCAATACTCGGCGTTTATCTCAATGCCTATATAATGCCTGTGAAGCTGCCTTGCGGCTGCCCCCGTCGTGCCGCTGCCGAAAAAGGGGTCAAGCACAATGCCGCCTTTCGGACAGCCCGCCTTGATACAGGTTTCGGCAAGTTTTGGCGGGAACGCGGCGAAATGCCCGCCCTTGTAGGGTACGGTATTGATTAGCCACACGTCCCGCCTGTTCCGCATGGTCGGCATGAGGGCTTCGTCGTAGTAGCTGCCGCTTCTCGCCCGGTTCAATCCCTGTATGTTCCCCTGTCCGGGTACTTCCTCCGCATATTTCTGTCCCGCGCTGCGCCCGGTGCGGTACCGCGCCGCCGTTGTAGGTGCCAACGGCTCGGCTATGGCGGCTGCGTCATAGAAATACTTCTTTGACTTTGTAAGCAGAAAGATATGTTCATAACAGCGGGTAGGGCGGTCTTTCACGCTCTCCGGCATGGGGTTTTCTTTCTGCCAGATAATATCGCTCCTTAAATACCACCCGTCAGCGCGTAGGGCAAAAGCCAAGAGCCAAGGGATACCGATTAAATCCTTTTGCTTGCAGCCCGCCGCCTGTCTTGCGATTGATACGGCTTGCCCGTTCCTCCCTTTGGGGTTCTTCGGGTCTGCATGGTAGCCCTTATTTCCTGTGCCGCAGTAGGTGTCCGCAATGTTCAGCCAGAAAGTACCGTCAGAACGCAGTACCCGGCGCAGCTCGCGGAAAACCTCGGTCAGCCTGTCAATGTACTGCTCCGGCGTGTCCTCCCGCCCAATCTGCGCGTCAAGCCCGTAATCCCTAAGTGCATAGTAGGGCGGGCTTGTGACGCAACAGTGTACGCTTTCCTCTGGAAGCTCCCGCAAGGCATAGAGCGCGTCCCGGTTGATGATTGTGTCAGTTTTCAGCCCGTTCATGCTTTGCCCACTTCCTCCGGCTTCGTCGTCATTACCCGGTAAAGCTCGGTGTCTTTCGGGAAGCGGTCTACAAAGGGCAGCACCACGTTTCCATAGAAGATAAGCCCCTCGCCCGCTTCGGTGTGGGTGACATACTTCATCTGCTGCGGGGAAATGTTGAGCTGCTTCGCAAGGATAGCCCGGTCGCCCGCCGCTTGATTGAGCATGAGGACAAAATCAGAGTTTTCAAAGATATTCTCCACTTCGCGGGAAGCAAGCAAATCTTTGACGTTCTGCGTAATGGCTGTGGGTATGCCGCCCCATTTACGGAAACGCTTCCAAATCTCCACGCTGTACGCGGCGGTCTGTTCCTCTTTCAAGAGAAGATGAAATTCGTCCATGTAGTAGCGGGTGGATTTCCTTTCTGCCCGGTTGACGGTGACGCGGTTCCATACCTGGTCCTGCACAATGAGCATACCTAACTTTTTGAGCTGCTTCCCAAGCTGCTTGATGTCAAAGCAGACAAGGCGGTTGTTCAGCTCCACGTTGGTACGGTGGTTGAACACGTTAAGGCTCCCGGAAACGTAAAGCTCCAACGCCGCCGCGATACGCGCCGCTTCCGGCTCCGGCTGCTTCAAAAGCTCGTCGTAGAGGTCGCCCAGAATAGGCATTTTCTCCGGGTCGGGGTCTGCAAGGAACGGACGGTACACGTTCCGAACGGCGCGGTCAATGACGGTCTTATCGACGGGCTGCAAGCCCTCCTTGCCGCCGATTACAAGCTCGCAGAGGGAGAGGATAAAGTCGGATTTCAGCGCAAGGGGGCTGTCGTCCTCGCTGTAATTGAGGTTAATATCCATAGGGTTCACATACTGGGGCTTCCCGTCAATGCCCTTGCCCGTAGGGGATAACCGTATCACTTGCCCGTCAAGCCGCTGCACAAGGGAAAAATACTCCGCTTCCGGGTCGCAGATGATAATATCGTCGTCCGTAATGAGGAAAGCGTTTGTCATTTCCCGCTTTGCCGCAAAGGATTTCCCGCTTCCCGGCGTACCCAAGATTAAGCCGTTGGGGTTTTTGAGCTGCTTGCGGTCGCAGAGTATCATGTTGTTAGAAAGGGCGTTCAAGCCGTAGTATAAAGCCGCGCCCGTCTGGAAAAGCTCCTGTGTGATAAAGGGGATAAAGATAGCTGTGCTTGAAGTCGTCAGCCCCCTTTGAATGGCGATAAGGTTCTCCCCAAGCGGTACAGAGGACATAAGCCCCGCTTCCTGTTGGTAGTCAAGGCGGGTGAGGGCGCAGTTGTTCTTCTGTGCAATGCCCGCCGCCGCGAACACGTCATTTTCCAGTTTCCTTTTTGTGTCTGCCATGTTCACCACAAGGAACGTGAGCAGAAACATACGCTCGTTGCGGCTCTGCAAGTCCTGTAAGAGGTTCTTCGCTTCGCTGCCGAAAGTGGCAAGGTCGGACGGTATAATATCCATGTCATAGCCGCTGCGTACCGCCTTTTTCTGTTCCTCGATTTTCATTTTGTCAAGGTCGGTGATTTTCCGCTTGATTGTCTTTATGGCTTCGGTCTGGTCGATACTGTGGATATGCAGATTGACGATAACGCCCGTTTCCAAGTCCAGAATATCCGATAAGATACGGTCGTTTAATTCCGGGGCAAGGATTTCAAGGAATGAAACCGCGCCGATTTTGCGCCCCATGCGGAAGTAACGCCCCTCGCCAAAACGGAAAGAGGACGGGGCGATAAAGTCCTTTGTGGAAAGCCCGGACGGGGCAAGCCATGAAAAATCAAAGGCAAACTGCCCGCACTCCGGGTGGAAAATGCCATGCAGCATTTTGAGCCGTTCATAGCCTGTCATGGGGCGGGCGGCTACGCCCAAGAGCTTAAAATTGTTAAGTACGTCCGTTTCGATACGGGCAAGGCGGGATTTCGCCGCGCCCAGACTGTCGGCTTCAATGGCAAAGGTGATGTATTTTGCTTTGACAAGCCCGTTGTTGCCCTTTGCAAGCTGGTTTTGCAGCATATCCCCGTATTCGCTGCGGATAGAGTTGAAAGCGTCGTCCTGTGCCGGGATATTGACCGCCTTTTCCGCTTCGCCCCGCTGCGTCCCTTGATTGATGAAAGAGAGCTGCACCGAAACGGAAGCGTCAAAGTAGTTGAGGAAGTCGCACCAGTTCTCAAAAATGGCGGTCTTGTCGTCTGCCTGTGCAAGCTGATAGTTAATATCTTCAAAGGCGACGGTCTTTGAGTATTTACGTTCCGTAACCTTGCAGATACCGTCCGGGTACATCTGGATATAGGGGATTGTCTGCTGCGCGGTATGCGCTTTCCCGTCGCCCTTTGCCTGTCTGATGATTTCCGCAATCTGCTTCTTCTCGGCGCGGGTGAGCTTGCGGGGCGGGTTAGCCTTTGCGTGTGCGTTTCCCGCCGCGCTGTTTCTTCGTGTTTCCTTTTGCAATCGCTGATACCTCCTTTTCAAGTTTTCTCTGCCGTTCTAAGACGGAATAAAGGTTGTCTGTCCTGTATGGTCGTTCTTTGGGGGCTATGAATTTTGTCTGAATGATGTTTTTTATCACCACTTCAAGGGGCTGTCCATGCTTCTCATACATGGCAAAGAGGAAACAGGGCAGCATGACGGCAATCATAGCCATAGACGCAAGGCTTGTGCCTGTGCTGTCTTTGAGCAGAAAGAAAAGCGGCAAGCCCAAAATGAGGGCTACCGCGAAACATACAATCTGCCGTTTGGTAAGGTTGAAAGCTACTTTTGTCTTGACTTTGGATAAGTCTTTGGGTACGGGTACATACGCCAAGTGGAAACCTCCTTTCTCTGGTTTTTTTGCTGCTGTAAGTTCCCATAGGGGTAATCAAGGCAAAGGTCAATCTATGCCCTTTGCCCGTCCCTATTCTATGGGGTTCTCCCGCGTCAAGGTCGGGTAGTATTTTCGCCGCTTCGCTCTGAAAATCTCCACCCTGCCCTTGACACGCCGCTAATGCGCGGAGAAAATCGACTTCGCCAGTGCGCCGGATTTGAACAGGGAGAAACAGAGGATAACGGTATAGGCTGCAAGGGAGAAAATCGCGCTGTGCAGATTGTCCGCTATTATCATGTTGTTCACCAGTACGGCGTAAATGCCGACGCATATCATTATGAGGAAGCCTTGAAAGCCAAGCGCGAACAGGGATTTTAGGTAGTTGTTCCCTATCTGTCCCCATTCCCGGTTAGTCATTGTTGCGAACGGGATAGGCGATACCGAACAGTAAAGGTAAATTTCTATCATGCGCCCGTAGAGGATAACGGTTATCAGTACGGACATTATCTTCATGCACAAGCTCACAAGGCTTGTTTCCATGACAAGTAAGAGCAGTTCGGGGATTTCCATAGCGTCAAGCCCGCTCTGCATGGAAGCAAGGGCGGCGGCAACATCAATGTTCGTGCTGCCGCCGATAACCCCCGCCGCGCCGGAAACAACGTGCTGCGCCATATCGAACACCGCCATAGTGATGTCAAAGGTATGCGTCACAAGGTAGACTGCGACGTAAGCCTTGAACACCCACTTGAAGAACATGGAAGTGTCAACGTCGTGCATATTGTTCTTTTCCGTTACCATGCTGATAAGCTCATAGCATAGGACGTAGGTAATGACAAGCCCCGCAATGGGTACGATTACATTCTCCGATAACGTCCGTATCATGGAGAAGATACCCGCGTTCCACCC
Organism: Lachnospiraceae bacterium; assembly: GCA_022845955.1. Taxonomy (GTDB): domain Bacteria; phylum Bacillota; class Clostridia; order Lachnospirales; family Lachnospiraceae; genus Eisenbergiella. The sequence goes on along the minus strand of AP025576.1, from coordinate 2,854,639 downwards.
TTGCGGGGTCTGCCCTACCTCGGCGGCGATAGTGCCGACTTTCTCGTTCACGTCCCCGAACATAGTTGACAGATTACCGTTTATGGCTCCTATGAGGATTTCCTTTATCCATTCGTTAATCGCGTCAAGTATGCTCTGCATAAGCCTTTACCCGCGCTTCTTAACCGAACAAGCCGGAAAGTAGCGGTACAAGGGTCATGCCGATAAGGGCGACACCGCCGCCCGCCATGAGCTGTTTTATCCCCAATTAGGTGTAAAACTCTGCTCGATGGCGGGCGGCGGCGTACAAAAAATCTATATGGTGTTTTTAAGAGAACCGTCCCGGCGGGACAGGTCAGGCAGTGACCTGTTCCACCTCCGGGATGGGTTTGAGATTAAAATGAATTTCGATAGAAATGTGTCTTGTTTTATCTTCGTCAATGCGCTCATGCACGACGATTTCTTTGATTAAGCGGTTGAGGGTGGCTGCGTCCAGCTCTGTGATATTGGCGTATTCCTGAATGGCTTCCACCCATTGTTTTGCGTCATTGGCAAGCTGGACTTCATCGGACAGCCGCTTCCTGCCCTCGGACACTTTTGTTTTAAGCTCCGTCTGCTCAGTCTGTGTCTTTTCCAGCATGGTGTTGAAATTCTGCTCACTGATACGCCCTGCAATCATATCCTCATAAAGCCGCATTACCATTTTGTCCAGAACCTCAATCCGTTCCTCGTCCCTTGTAAGGGAACGTTCCATTGCTTCCCGTTGTTCCCGCTGCTCGGCTTCACAGGTATTGGTCAGGCGGTCGGCAACCGCTTCCCCGTCCATCAGGGCAGCTCTGGCACATTCCCGGATTTTCCGCAGCACATGGCTGTAAAGGGTGTCATAGTCAATCCGGTGCTGGGTGCAGTGGTTCTTTCCAAAGGCATTGTAGGTCTTGCAGGAGTAAATCTGCTGGGGATATTTTGCGTTTGTGTAGCGTATCGTCAGAGACTTCCCACACTCGCCGCATTTTATCAGTCCGGCAAACAGGCTGATTTCATTGGTCTGCCCCGGGCGCTGGCGGGATTTCAGCTTGTTCTGCACAATATCAAAGCTCATGCGGTCAATCAGCGGTTCATGCTGTCCCTCCACCACAATCCAGTCCTCCGGCTTCTTTTCCCCAATTGTGCCGATTTTGAAACGGTAGTCTTTTTTCTGGGAAGCAATCGCCCCGGTGTAGACGGGATTCATCAAAAGGTCTTTGATAACGGAGAAGTCCCACATATACCGCCCATTTTCCGGGTCTTTCTTTTCCCATTTGGTACGGGTATTGCGAAGCCCCCGTTCCCGGTTCCACCATGTGGGGCAGGGGATTTTTTCTTCCTCCAGCCGTCTGCGGATATAGTTCGGACCATGACCGTTTAGGGCATATCCGAAAATCAGCCGCACAATCGGGGCGGTTTCCTCGTCAATGAGCAGATGGTTTTTGTCCTCCGGGTCTTTCCGATACCCAAACGGGGCAAGACACCCGGTAAACTGTCCTTTCTGCGCTTTCAGAAGATAAGAGGAATGGACTTTCTTAGAAATATCCTTGCTGTACATCTCGTTCAGGATATTTTTGAACGGGGCGATGTCGTTGTTATCCCGCAGGGTGTCGATACCATCATTCATGGCGATATAACGGACACCGTTTCTTGGGAAAAAGTCCTCAATCAAATGCCCGGTTTGCAGATAGTTCCGCCCCAGTCGGCTGAGGTCTTTCGTGATAACAAGGTTGATTTGCCTGCGCTCAATGGCTCTCAACATCCTCTGTAAATCAGGACGCTCCATGTTAAGACCTGTGAAGCCATCGTCCTGATAGACTGCCACAACCTCCCATCCCTGCTTTTCGCAGTATTTTTCCAGCATATCACGCTGGTTTGCGATACTGGCACTTTCGCCTTGCAGGTCATCGTCCTTTGACAGCCTGCAATAGACCGCTGCACGATACCCTCCGGCAAGTGCCGAACCGATTGTTCTGTATTCCATTTCGTTCATCATAGCCATTTACCCACACAATCCAGACGGTATCTGGCTCTTTTGAACCTCATCTTCATTATAGCTCATATCTTTCCTTTTAGCAAGATATTCTTTCGTATTTGTCTTACCGTATTTCTGGGAAATCAGGCTGACGAACACATCGGTTGCGTCCAGCTCCCCGTCAAACACCGTTGTAACATGAATCTCTGTTTTGTTTTTTGCCATAGGCAGTTATCCTCCATACATGAAAATAGCCAGACAGAGGGTGTCGGCAACGAAGTCCGGCAACGGGCTTCAAAAGACCTTGCAAACAATCTCAATCTGGCGATGGTTACTATTTATACTTTTCTTTTATTTTTCTGTTGTTTTGGTTGTCATAGGGGAGAAAAGCCCAGAAATAAGGGATTTTCCCCGGCAACCGGCTCGGCAACGGGATAGCAACAGGGGGTGCAACGGGCTGTCATTTTCAGAATGGAAGCTCCATCTGTTCTGAGACCTCCACAAAACCGTCCCTCGTTTTTTCAGACGGGTTGCATAAGTCCGTTGCCGGGTTTTCACGCTCCCAGCCCTTTTGTCTGCCATATTCGGAAAACATTCTTGGGTTCGGGAAGTACCGCCAGCCAGAAATGCACTGGTTCATAATCTCGTTGATTTCCCGGATTTCCCATTGCTTCGGCTCGTCAAAGGCATGGTTCAAGGCTTCCTTATAGAGCTGCTTGGAGCAGACCATGCTCCCGGTGTACTTATCAAGATACGCCTGTATCATCCCGGCTTTGGTGTCCTCCGGCATAAAATCCCGCTGGTGTTCTTTGAGATACCGCTGCATGGCAGGGCTGAAAGCCAGCTTGAACCTGCCGCTTCTGTAAATTTCCATCGCTTCTGCCCACATCTGCTCGATATAGGCTCTGGAAGCGGCTTCGTCCTCCAAAATGTGAACCTCGGCTTGCTCCGGGTACACCATGACGGGGATAAAGCGGCGGTTGCCGGAACGGTCAAGGGGCAGGAAGTCAAGGGCATTGGAAGTGCCGCCAAACACGCACTGACGGGGGCGGTCTGCTGGGTGGGTTTCATAGGGTATCTTGTAAACCTCTTTCTGTCGGCTTAAAAATGACTTGATTTCCTCAATGCTCTTGGCGTTGGCGGTTGCCATCATTTCCGACATTTCGATAATCCAGTGACCTTGCAGCTTGCGGTACACATTGTCATCGTCCAACTTCCGCAAATCATCGGAGAACCACTCGTCCCGGACTGCCAGCAGACGGAAGAAGGTGGACTTGCCAGCCCCCTGACCGCCTACCAGACAGAGCATGATTTCAAATTTGCATCCCGGCTGAAAGGCTCGTGAGATTGCGCCCAGCAGGAACAGCTTCAACGCTTCATAGGTGTAATCGTCTGCGTCAGCCCCCAGAAAGTGCCGCAGGCAGAAACGGATTCGTTCTGTCCCGTCCCACACAAGGGTATTGAGATAGTCCCGGATGGGATGGTACTTGTTTTCATTCGCCACAATCCCGATGGCGTTATCAATCTTCTTCTCATTGGTAAGCCCGTAGGTTTCTTCCAGATAGAGAAGCAGATACTTCATGTCCGTATCGTTCAGGGCGGTGCTTTCCCTGTGGAAGCCGATGGGCTTTATGATGTCCTTGCGGTCGGTCAGGATGTTGTATGCGATAGCCCCGGAAAGCAGCGGGTCACGCTGGAATACGGTCAGGCAGTTCCGTATGCTCTGACGGACACCGCCTTTCTCGGTAGTTCCCAGCCCCGCCTTGATTTCCTCAATGCTCTGGGGCGGCTGCATGGCGTTCATGGTGTTTTTTAGTTCTTGCTGCGTTTGCGGCGGCAAGCTCTGCCATTCGCTTTTCAAGCTGTATCACATCCTTTCCGTAGTCCGTAATCAAAGCTGCTTTTTCCTCTGTTTCCCCGAACAGAAGCACATCCAGCAGATATTCCACTTGGTCTTGCTTCTGTAAGGCTTCCACAAACCGGGGATGAAAGGCTTCCTCCGGGGAGTGCGGGGCATATTCCTTTCTCCATGCCCGGAGCAGGTGGAGATAATCGGCAAGAATACGGAAACATCGGTTCTTTGCCTCCTGAAACTGTTCCTCCGGGGATTTCTGCCGGGGCTTGGGCTTTTTTGCCTTTCCCGGCGGCTTCCAGTCCTCATAGGAAAGCCCAAAGTCCTGTGCCAGTTGTACGGCGGCTTCTTTCTTTCCCAGCCCATACAGGGCGGCGGTAAAATCAATCACATCCCCATCTGCACCGCAGCCGAAGCAGTGGTAACGCTGATCCAGCTTCATGCTTGGGGTCTTATCGTTATGGAACGGGCAGCAAGCCATCCCGTTCCGACCTGCATGGATTCCATAATGCTCCGCAGCCTGTCTTGTTGTAACGGACTGCTTCACAGTTTCAAATACATTCAAATCTATCCCTCCTTGAAAAAAAGAAAAGCACCTGACATTCTCTGATTGAAAATGGCAAGTGCCTGTTAAAGTTCCATATCCTGTTGTTTGTGTTTTGTCTGCGCCGGGGCAGTTCTTTGTGCTTTTTTCTCGTCTGCCTTATCCTGCAAAACTTCCTTGATGGGCTGCTTCTTGGGCGGCTCTTTGCTTTCCTCTGTGCCGGGTGTGGCTTTCCGTACCCAGTAGCGGATGTCCCGCAGCTTCTTCAAATCCTCTTGTACCTCGGTCAGCGGTACTTTCAGCTCTGCGATTTCGCTGTGAAGCGTTTCCTGCTCCTCTTGCAGCTCCTCTTGGGTGCTGTCCTTATCATCCGGGTGCTTGGCAAGGTAGGCGGCGGCTTTCGCATATCGGGCAACCTCTGGGTGTTCCTGTTTGAATTTCTCCTTTGTTTTCTTAAAAAATATCTTCTGGTACTTCTCATAGACAGGCTTACATTCCTTGCAGTCTGTCCGGCTGGCAAGAATCCCGTCAATCACTTTGCTGCGGGCTTCCTTTGGCTTCATCTGATTGCGGTAATCGGCGGCTGATTTCCCGGAAGATTCCAGAAACGCTTCTAAGTCCTCCACAGTGGAAAGCCCCTTTTGCCGGAGATAGGACAGGGCTTCGCTGACTGCCTTTAAGTCCTGTGAAGTCCCCCGGTTCTGTCCAGCCCTTGTCCAGTCCTTCCGTTCTTCCTTTCGTATCTCCATATACTTCATCAGCAGATTGGGAAGAAGTGTCGCTTCCTCCGCCGCCTTTTGTGCAAGCAGTTCTTTTCGTTTTTCTCCCAGCTCGGTAATCCAGCCTTTGAGGTTTTGAATGAGCTGCCGGATAGACTTCATCAGGCGGTTGGCGGCTCTGATTTCCCGGTTCAGGTTGCCGATGTTCGTCTGGATACCCCGCTTTTCCATCTGCCGGACAGCAGCTCCCTCATGGACAGTAGGGACAATATCAAGCCCCTGTCTGGCATAAGAACGCAAGTCCACACGCTCTGGGCGGTCATTGGCTTCCAGATAGCGGTTCTGGATGACCTCCCATTCATGCCGCCAGATTTCGCAATACTTCTGGTCGTTCCAATCCACCGTATCCTCCTTGTGGCTTTTCCATCTGCCGGACGGAAGTTTTATCCGTTCCCCGTTTTCGTCAAGGTCATAAACCTTGCGGCTCTTGGGAAGCCATTTTCCATGTTCGTCCATTGCCCTCATAGTGAGCAGGACATGGGCGTGGGGATTGTGTCCCGGCGGATGGGGGTCATGGATTGCAAAATCAGCAATCATGCCTTTGGAAACAAACTGCTGCTCACAAAATTCCCGGACAAGGACAGCATACTGGCCGGGTGGCATCTCTCTTGGGATGGTAAGCACCCACCGCCTTGCAAGTTGGGAGTTCCATTGCTTTTCCACCGCTTCGGCGGCGTTCCATAAGGTATTGCGGTCTGCATACGACCGTGGGGCGTTTGCCGGGAGCAGAATTTCATTGTGGACAATACCACGCTTTTCCGGGTAGTGCTTCACTTGCTGGTCGTATTCACAGAACAGCTTTTCGCCGCTTTGGTAAGCAGCGGCGGCAACCGCAGACTGTCGCTGGCTGCGCTGAACAATCGTGATTTCGTTGTGTGGGCAGGGCATTTCGTGTCCCTCCTTTCGGTAATTGGTGGATGGGGTGGCGTTTTACCACCTCATTTTGGCAGAAAAAAAGCAGGAGACCTTTTTCAGATTTCCTGCTCGGTGTGCCGCTGTGAGGGCGGCGGGTATTTAGTTGTAAAAGTTCGGGGCAAGTTGACTCGATGTGTGGGTGGCAAACTGGAAGTTTTTTCATCCGGCTATATTAGCACTTATAATCTCTCCATTTGACTCAACCACTATTTCAATAATATGTCCCCAAAACATATCGTCATCGTTGTAAAATAAAGATAAACTTCCATCTGGACTAACTGTTATTGAGCTAATTTCCATACGTTTTTTAAACAGTTCTCTTGTGATTTTTTCTGTATCAATTTCATCTGAATCCTCTAGCCATTCATTTGCAAGTTCTGTTAGCTCTTGTGCAGCAAATGCACGATATTTATTATCATTATCCACAATATTATCTACTAATTCCTTTAATACTTTCATTGCCTGTTCAGCGGTATCTCCATCTTCCTCATCGGTTTTCAAATATACATTTGCCTCTACACCATTCCAATTTACAATTCCCTCAAACCATGAAAATTCTCTATCCAAGACAAAAGAACCTAATTCATTTTCCATAGAAATTGGCTTAACATAGTATTCTTTCAAAGCTTTCAATTTTTCATTTGAAGCATGTTCTTCAAGCACATTTATAAGCATATATCTGTTGTTTATATATTGTACCTGATATGGCTGCAATTTTTTCGGTATACATTTTCTGACAGCGACACGATAAATGCCAAATTGCTCAAATTCATATCCCCACCCATTGCGTTTATTGTCATTTTTTATAAGCCATTCAATACGACCTTTCTCATGAAAGAACTGACCTGTGCGCAAATCTATGGACGCAAGAAAATCAACAGATGGTTTCAGCATATCTTTTATAATTGCTGCTCCTTTACACGATGCTTGCACTAAAATAAGCATTTCATATTCTTCTGTTTCGAATTCTTTCTCAAAATCTGTTTGTACTGACATAATTCTTTCCACCTTTTCTTGGTAATTTACATAATCAAATTTTCTTTATTTTCCGAAAACTTCTAATTTGTTGTTGACTTCATTATACTTTACCCGACCCTCAAAGTACAGAGATATTTTGTAACACTTGTCGGCTGGGAACAGCTTGCAATGCAAGGTGTCCCCAGATGGCAAGTCCACAAAAGGGTAGCTGGCGGCAGCCAGCGCAGGGGAAGCGTAGCGTCCCCTGTATGATTTGGAGCAGACCTTGACTGCGGAAAATCACAGCCCTCCGGCGAGGAGCCTTCGGAGAACGCAATGCACCAACCTTTGGGTGGTGTATAATTGCGCCCTTAGTAAACTAAGGGGTTTCCGGCTTCTCCCGTTCCAGCAGTTTCTTCAATAGTTCCTGCGTGTCCTGCCTGTGAAAAATGAGTTTCAACAACAGCATAACATCATCATCTGTCAGGCGTTCCGGCTCTTGCAGAAAACTTTCCAGCATACCGCCACGAGTACAGAGCCGGTGCGTTCGTTCCTTTCGGGTAAGCTGCTTTAGCTGGTGCTGCAATGCCTTTTCATCATTGAGGGCTTTCCGCAGTTTCTTTTCACTCTTTTCCAACTCCCGGTTGAGCTTTTCCAGCTTTGAGGTATCAGGCAAGGGCAGCGTCCTCCTTTCTCGGTATCAGCACATAAATCCTGTTTGGTTCTCCAACGCCCTGACGCACCCGCATGATAAGTCCGGCTGCTTCCAGTTCATTCAAAGAACGCTTGACCGTCATAGAGCTGCGGGACAGGACTGCGGCAATGTCTGTGACAGGGAAGCAGACAAACAGGATTCCGTTCTCGTCCTCCTGCCCTTTGGAGAGCATAGCGTCCAACATCCGGCAGTACATGACCTTTGCGGTGCTGCTGACTGGAAATCCTGTCAATGCTCTGGGAAATGGCATACAGGGCGGCAGTGGTGTGTCTATCGTCATAAATTCAAAATTCATTCGGTGTGTTCCTCCTTTTTCTTTGCTCGTTTGGATAAATAACGGGGGCAGTCAATCACAACCGCCCGGAAGCTCTGCCTGCACCCATGCTGGCATTTCCGGCATAATTCGTTGTAAGTGACACGCCCCCGGTCATTGAGGTAAAAAGAAAGCTCCTGCTTCCTCTTTTTGCTCATTCTCGGCATATTGCGTTTCCTCCCGTTTTAGTGTATGGTTTCGGGGCGATTTTCGGCAAAATTACAGCCATAGAGCCGCTTAAAATCTCCCGAAGTATCAGCGATAGGGTAGACTATCCCCCTATTAAATTGTCGTGTTTCGGTATCATTTCGGTGTCAGTTCGCCAGTTCTCCCCGGTGTCGTTCCTCCCCTGAATCTCACAGCGGCGTATCGCTCCCGTTGGTACGCTCGTTTCGGTCAGGGTTCCTCCACATCCCTGCCAAAAGTCATGGCGCTACATCGCCGGGGAAACATATCCCACACAGGCTGGTCATTCGATTGGAATAATCCATCGATGAACTACCTGTATCATAGAACATTTTTGTGCCCTGTGCCGTATGTCCACAAAGTAGGAATTAAGGATAAAAAGCGGAAATTTCCACGATTGCGGAAAGTGTGATATAATCCAGTTAAGCGACAGCAATGAAACCGCCGGAAAGGAGTGTGCGCCCATGAAAGGAGCAACAAGCATACAGGAACGCCTTTGGGAACTCCGCAAGGACAAAGGCTTAAATCTGGAAGAACTATCAAAGCTGACGGGTATTTCCAAATCTGCTCTCGGAAGTTATGAAAAAGAGGATTTTAAGGAAATCAATCATGGCAACCTTATCACGCTGGCAGACTTCTATGGGGTTTCCGTTGATTATCTGCTGTGCCGGACAGAGAACCGAGAGCAGATCAACACGCCACTAACAGAGCTGCATTTGAATGATGAGATGGTGGCACTTTTGAAAAGCGGTCGGATTAACAACCGTCTGCTCTGTGAGCTTGCCACACATAGAGATTTTATCAAGTTTCTTGCGGACATTGAGATTTATGTGGACGGGATTGCCACCATGCAGATTCAAAACCTCAATGCCCTTGTTGATACTGTCCGACATGAAATCATTGAACGGTATCGCCCTGGCGAAGACGACCCCCATTTGAAAGTGCTACAAGCCGCCCATATCAGTGATGATGAATATTTCAGTCAGATGGTACGGGATGACCTCAACCTCATTATCCGGGATATTCGAGAAGCCCATAAAAAGGACAGTGAGAGTGCACCCCAGACCACTGTTGCCAATGAACTGAAAGAAAATCTGGAAGCGGTCGAAAATTTCAAGGGCAGCCGGGATGAAAAGCTGGTTGTCCTTTACTGTAAACAGCTCGGTATCAACTATAAAAATCTGTCAGACGAAGAATTTCGCTGGCTGATTCGGATTCTCAAAAAATCAAAGAAAATGGGAACGCCTATCAGCCAGAGGAAAAAACGGTAACAAAAAACCGCTGTTGCATGGTTGTGTTAGCTTCCATGTAGCAGCGGTTTGTGCTGTGGTTATTCAGTTGAATTTTTAGCACGACAAACTGGAATTTGTCAAAGAGGATTATTCCAATATTCCACAGTATTTCTATTTACATCATAAAAAGTAATATTACCCGCATTTATAGGCAAGACAATCGCAAAAGGTTTATTGCGGTCAATATCAACCACTTGAATTGTGTTGCCATCATCTATTTCAAGTTGTTGCACCTGCTGTTGATTCATAGAAATAAATGCTCGTTCATTATATCCCTCTACAGTAAACTCCACAATTCCTCTTTGAATCCCCGAAAGAGTTCCACCTCCACGGAAAAAATATCCGAAGGAAAGTCCTGGACGATTGACATAGACGGAAAAAGAATGGTCACTCAAATCCTGAGGGTAAGAAATATATGCAGCCATCGTGCTGGAAACGCTTCCATCGACCGTCCAATCATCCTTAATCTTCTGCGACGAACGAATATCTGCCTCCAGCTTAGATGAAGTCACGCCGATCTCATTGTTCGTATAAAGAAAACAAACAAATAAAATACAAGCAAGAACAACCCCTATCACAATTTTAAGAAATATTTTTTTCACGCTATCAAAACTCCTTGTCAACTTTCGATTTGTCATAATCATTCTACCATACCGTTATGAATAAATCATCTCTTGCAAAATAATTTCTTCTGCCCGGTTGTGAATGTTATTGCAACGCTGCACCCATTCCATTTGATGGGTACGCTTCAATTCCTCGGTCACACCATCGGCAGCCTTCATCTGCTCCATGATGGTGTCTAACCGTTCCTGTGCCTGTTCGTTCAGGTCTGCAAGATATGTCCATAACTCCCCGGTCAGTGTCAATGTGTTCAATCTGGCTGGATGGGCTTCTCTTAAATATTCCCGGTGCATCCGTCCGTACTTTCCGATAGGGCGGTGTTCCTCCGGCAGCTTCAAATCTGGGATATAGTAATCTCCGACAAGGATATAATCAATTCCGTTTTCCGTTATTCTTGGTTTCAATTCGCTCATGTTCCTTACCTCCTGTGGAAGCAGGCTCGTCTGGTACTAACTCAATCACATCGGTAATCTCACAATTCAGCGTTTCGCAGATACGGGCTAATGTATCCATGCTGATGTGCTTTCCCTCTTTGCTCATGTTGGCAATCATATTCGTTGTCATACCGGCGGCAAGCCTTAAATCTTCTTTTCTCATATCACGCTCTAACAGTGTATGCCAGAGTGGTTTATAGCTGATGTGCATATTGTTTTCCTGCCTTTCTATCCATACCACCGGGGCGGCTGCCCCGGCAGGAACTTTTCTCTTATTATAACACCAATCTTGTGTAATCACAATTTATTCTTGTATCCTGCCGCTGATACCGTCTGGATTGTGCTTTTCCTTTCTTTTTGTTCCCTTTAATTAGCCATAAACTGCTTCATGCCCTGGCTTTTCGCGCCGGGATTGTCGTTGCCGTAGCCCTCCATGAGGTTAATCACGCCCCAGATACCAAGCCCGGCTCCCAGAGCTACAACAAGGGTCTGCAAAACGCCTACTGCCGAATTAAAAAATGCCATAAAGTTCTCCTTTCTTGCCGCGTGTGCGGCTGCCCGAAAAAGGGCATAAAAAACGGCGGTCAGTTTTGATAACTGCCGCGGTCATAAGCCCGCCGGGTTGGGCGGGTTCCCCACGCCGCCTAAGTGTCTGCGGCGCGGCGGTATTCAGTTGTAAGGGGCGCGGCTCTTGCCGCTGTGTGCTGCGCCGGAAAAGTGGGGGCGCGTATCATGTAGCCTGTGTTTACGTTCTTGATGTTAGGTCAGCTCCTTAAAAAATCTCTTTTTGAATGACAGGTAGGATAGGTTGGGCTTCCGTAGTCGTCGGCGTTGTGGGAATGTGGGTAACTGGCTGTCTTATGGAGCTGTGGGAAACGCTGTTTGCAGGACGTGGGAAAGCTGCCCTTTGCTTTTCCATGTGCTGTGAATGGCGTTTTCCATAGCGGAATAGCCTGTTATCCACATTTCCATGACGCAAGGGGCGCGTATCTCATAGCCTGTATTTCTTCCTTTAATCGCAATCCCTCCTTTCTCTCTGGCGGTTCTTTTCGTAGAGCCGTTCACAAGCTGCGATAAATTCCCGGATTTCAGCCCGCCGTTTCGCTTCCTCGCGCTGCTGCTCCATGCGCCCGCCCATAATCAGCACAAGGCGCGGCTTCTCCTTTGGGGAACGCTCATTCATTGTCTGCGTCCTCCTGTAAATCTGCCGCGTCAATCTCGTAATAGTCAAAGACTTCATCGGGCTTGACGATAGCGGGGCGGCGGCGCAAGTGCTTCTCCATGTCAAAGGCGTTCTTCGGGTCTGCGTCGGAAAGGTACTTGTATTTCGGGTGCTTCGTTATGTCGAATTTGTCCGAAAAGAACGGGCGCACCCCGCGTAGCTGCAAGATACATTTCCCTCCGTCCATGACCGCGATTTCATCTTCCGTCATAAGCTGCTTTCCCAATTTCTGATAGTTCAGCCCATGCGAAAGCTCCCGCCCTCTGGTTTCGGACGTGTTGAAGCTGTCAATGGTTTCTTTCCCTAAAATCTCCGATATTTCTTTGAGCGTCGTTTTCTCCTTGCCGCCAAGAAAAAGCGTGGTGTCGCAGTTGCCGACTATGGTATCGGCGTTGTCCTTGTAAATGGCTTTTAGCTGTGACTGGCTCTGCAAGATGATTGAAGCGGATATTTCCCGGCTCCTTATGGTGGCTATGAGCTTTTCAAACTTCGGTATCTGCCCGATATTCGCAAACTCGTCTAACAGGCAGCGCACATGGACGGGAAGCCGCCCGCCGTATTCATCATCTGCCTTGTCGCAAAGCAAGTTGAATAGCTGTGTGTAGAGAATACTCACGACAAAGTTAAAGGTGTCGTCTGTGTCGCTGATAATGACGAAAAGGGCGGTCTTTCTGTCGCCTATGGTGTCAAGCTGCATTTCGTCGGTTTCCATAAGCTCGCGCAGCTCCTTGATGTCAAAGGGTGCTAACCTCGCGCCGCAGCTAATTAAAATCGACTTCGCCGTTTTGCCCGCCGCAAGTTTGTATTTGCGGTACTGCTTGACCGCGAAATGCTCCGGGTCTTTTTCTTCCAGACGTTCAAACATGAGGTCAACCGGGTTCTGGAAGTCCTCGTCGTCCTCGCGGGCTTCCGACGCATTTATCATTTCAAGCAGCGTCGTGAAGTTCTTTTCCTCGTCCGGGGCTTCATACCAGATATAGCCGATTAGCGCGGTGTAGTAGAGCTTTTCCGCTTTCACCCAAAAATCCTCGCCGGATTTCTCCCCGTCGCCTTTTGTGTTGGCGATAATGGTATTGACCAACTTCAAAATGTCCTTTTCGCTCCGCAGATAGGCAAAGGGATTGTATTTCATGGATTTCTTGAAGTTAATCGTATTCAGCACTTTAATCTGGTAGCCGCCCCGCTGTAAGAGCTTCCCGCACTCGATTAAGACGGTGCCTTTCGGGTCTGTGACAACATAGCTGCTGTGCATTTGCATAAGCGACGGTTTGACGAAAAACCTTGTCTTGCCGCTGCCGGAACCGCCGATTACAAGAATGTTCTTGTTGCGGGCATATTTCGGCTGCTTCGGGCGGCTGTTCATGGTAAGCCGTTCCGTCTGCGTGAGGGGGATATTGTTCTCAAATACTGGGTCTGTGTATGGCTTTATGTCCTCGGCTGTCCCCCAACGTGCGCTGCCGTACTCCATGCCTTTCCTGTACTTCTTCGCGTTCTTGCCCTTGACGTAGATAATCAGCCGGACAATGACCGCCCCGGCAATGCCGATAAGTAAATCTGCCGGGTGGAAGCTCGGCGCGATACTGGAAAAGGCGGCACTAAAACCGTCCCCAAGATGTAGCAGCTTTGCGCTCGCGTCCGCGCCGGGGGAGAGCCGGACAGCCGCACCCACTTTATCAAAGAGCCACACAAAGAGCAGATACGGGAGATTGAGGATAAGCAGCTTCTTGATTTCCGGCTTCATAGCGATACCTCCCTGTCCTTGTTCTTGACTTTTGCCCGTTCCGCGTTTCTGCCCTGTGCGGCTTCTTTAAGGGTTGAGAGCAGCTTTCGGATTGAGGGCTTCCTATCCTGTGTCAGCTTCTTTGCGGAAAATTCCTTAAAGGCTGCGGTCAGCGCGTCCGCGTCCCGCCCCTTGAAGAAAACAAGGTAACGGGGCGGGGTTTCCGTCGTGTCCTTTTTCAGCGCAAAGTCGATACCATATTTTTTTGCGGTACTCTCAAAAGCCTTGATATTGTCTTTTGTAATCTCAATGTTGGAAACGCCCGCGTTCTGCTTCATAAGCTGCTTTAAGCTCTGCTTGCCCTGTGGCGGTTTGGAAAGCTCTTTCTTGCCCTTTGAGAGAATGGCTTTCATTGCCTTTTGGAGCGTCTGCGCGGTCAGCTTCCCGGTCTTGATGTAAAGGGCTATGGTCTTTTCGTTTACTTCGTCCTGCAATTTCTCGCGTCCTCCTTTCGCGTTTCTTTATGGGGCGGCGGTCAGATACGCACCCGCAGCCCGTTCAAGTCCTCGGCTCTGATACCCACAAGATACCAGTTGTCGCCGTACTCAATCCGGGTAGGCTTCCACTTGCCCCGCACGAACACGTCAAAGCACTCGCCGCAATGCAAGCCCCCGTAGTAAGTGTTGAGGTCAAAGCGGATGTCGTAACGGTCGGTGCGCTCGTCAAATACCAATGCTCCTGTTCTCTGTGCCATAAAAAATCCTCCTTTTGTTGTTTACAGGCTTTCGCCCGGTTTGAATGAATAATAGTCCGGGTCGCCGTACTGCGGCTTCTTCGGTGCCAGTGCGCCGCTTGCCATGTCATGGGCGACAAGGGAAGTGTAGTAGTTGCCGATAGTGGACGGGGCATTGAAAAGGGCTGCTTTCAGATATTGCTTGATGTTGCGGATTTTGGTTGTGTTCTCCCGCATACAGTCAAGCACAAAGCGGATATGCTCGCCGTCCAGCTTCATAAACTTTGACTTCACAAGCTCTGCCGGGTAGTCGTCCCCCGCAATCCGCACCCGCTTCCTTGCGGTGCATACTGTTTCAAGCATGAGGTCTACAATCTCGTCAAGCCTGTCACCGTCAAATCTCATGTCCTGTTTGAGAATGTCGTAGTCGATATTGTCCTTGATGATTTCCCGGTATATCTCTACTGCGCTCTGTGCTGCCGCTTCCGTTCCTTTCCGTTCCGGCGGCGTAGCCGCTTCCCCGCAAGGTGAGGGGTTAGGGGAAAGGATAGGAATGGAATGGGTACTTGATAAATCCGTATTTGATTTTTCTTTTTTTGGTAAGTCAGTTCTTTGTATATCTTTATTTAATTGCGTTGGATTTTCCAACGTAGGTTTTTCCAATGTTGGTTTTTCCTGTGTTGGATTATCCAATGTTGGATTTTCCAATGTAGGTAAATCCGGCGTAGGCGGCTGCGGCTGCTCGAATATCACATAGTCCGCGCCCCGCAAGCGTCCTTTCTCGTCGCGCTCCCTTGAACGGACGATATACCCGGCGCGTTCAAGCTCCCGTATGGCTTCGCGGATAGCGTCTATCTTCTCCCGGTTGATAAGGGATAAGCCTTTCAAGGTGTAGTCCCAATCTTCGGGGAGTGACAGCATTTGCGACAACAGCCCCTTTGCCTTTAAGGAAAGCTCCTTGTTGCGTAGGTGGTGGTTGCTCATTACGGTGTAGCCCTTGTTTCGTTCCACCCGGAAAACTGCCATAGTAAATCACTCCTTTTGCTGTGGATTTGTTACGCAGTAGAAGCGCGGTTTCGGGGGATAAGGTATAAATCCCTTGCCGCGCCAGATACGCGCCCGCAAAACCGCTTGTAGCAAGGCTTTTTCTGCCCCTACTGCGTAACAAGGGCATGAAAAAAGCGGCGTTCCTGTTCTCCCTGTGTAGGGAGTGGGAAACGCCGCTTGTACGGTGCTGTATGAAATTTTTCAATCTATGGTAGGTCAATACTGGTGTGCGCTGCCTGTTTGGTCTATCCGCAAGAGCTTCAAAGCATATCAAGGCTCAATCCGTAAGTAGTAAATGGGTAGTAAATTCAAGCTGCTGTCTTGCGGAAATGCCCGTAAACTGGGGATTTTTTGAGATAATCATTTGATTTCTTTAAAACATCAGCAATTTTTTGGTATTCTTCTATATAATCTTCTATGGGATAGGCTCCAAAGCATTGCAATGAATTCGGATGCGCTAACCCCGAAAAAAGAGTACTGTCTGCTAATGCATACATCAATTTATAATAACGGCGATACAAAACTTTTAAATCATAGTCTTCCTTTTTCCATGGCTGTTTTATATGGCTAAAGGCCCAGCCGTCAATAAAATGGATTGAACCAACAAGGAAATCAAAGGGATATGCTTTTTTCAGCCTTTCTATATCCGTCTCGTGCCCAGGGGAATAGCATACCTCCAACCCAAACTTCACTTTAACCGGAAAATGATTATTCTTCATTCGTTCGATGAAATCTGTATAGTCCTTCAGCGGCCGTGACATTTTTAGTTTTTTCTTATACCATTGATTTTGGTAGGCATTATATTGGGACATTTCATCATATAAACTCTGGCATTCTTTAAAAATGTGAGTATGTTCAAGAAAATAAATTTCATCAATATTTCGGGATACTGCATAGGAAATGAATTCATTAATCCATTCGATACAATATTCCCCTTTTTCTAAATGAACATGTGCATCAATCATATTACGTATCCTCCTGATTACGGCAATTGGATTTATGCATACGAGTCATTTAGCAAAGCCGATTATCCAATTTAAGATATAGTCAACGCGTTCCTGTGTCAACTGATGACTGCCTTTATATTGCTTTATCTGCAGGTTATGTTCTGCATTTTTTGATATATAGTGCTTTTTTACCGTCTCAAAGATTTGCGGCGCATCCTTTGAATACTTATCATCATCGGAACAAATAATCAGGAAATGTCTCGGTGCTATTTCTTTTATTACATCTGCAATTTCAAATTCTTTGAGAAATCCAGGGATAATACTGGACATTTCTATGCCCGTTAAGTTATCCATACGATATTTATAGCTGACAACACTTCCGCTTGACACAGCATATTTTATTCTTTGGTCAAAAGCGGCAGCGAAAAATGTCGTGTTTCCTCCATAGGAATGACCTAAGCAGCCGATTTTCGATTTATCTACAATACCCAGACCATTAAGAACACTAATTGCACCTATGGCATCTTCTATAGCAATCTTTGCCAGAGTTTCGCCTGTTAAAATACCATGGCATAGCGCAAGGAAATGATTCCATTCATCTTCTTTATGGTTTTCTTCCGTACCGGATGCGTTTACCCTTCGTTCCTCAAAACATATTGCATCAGGAGCAATTACCACAAATCCTGCACAAGCAAGTATACTTCCAAAAGCCTGTAACGGATCGCCAGCTAATCCGCAAACTTCACTTTTGCCCCAGTTTCGTTGACTATGGTGCTGATGATTAACCAAAACAGCTGGAAAGGGTCCATGGCCTTTGGGGACAAGCAGAAAGGCAGGGATGTTTCGGCCATGAACTACATATTCTATTTTATTTCTCGTGTATGTATCACAATCAATAACGGAATGGCAGGCATACTTTATTTTATCTGCAATTGGTTCAAGACCGATAATTTCAGACATTCTATTGATTCTATTCATTTTATCATCCTTCCGGCGATATTCATAATTTGTTGTGTATCTTTTCCGTCACAGACATATCCCGGCTTAAGAATATTATAACTATCCACCTGGACCACGGTAACGATTTTTACTTTGCCCCTGTCTTTAAACTACCAGCTTCTGACAATCAATACTACTGTCTCTATGGACTTATTGCCCGTCAAGCTCCTCTGTTTTTACTCCGTCTATAGAGGTCAGCATATAGGTTCCGTCATGATTGACTTTAAGACAACGGTGTACCTTAGCAGAAGATACTACTTGGTCGGTATGTGTCCACCAGATGACTTTTATTACTACCATACTTCCGCTTTGACGTGCAGAAGATTCATCATTATCAAATAATTTTAGTATCGATTTTTTCAGCTTCTCCACATCCTCATCTGAGAAATGCGTTTTTTCTGAAAGCTGTCTGTTAATGCTTCCATATGTTACATATACCCCTTTGCTGACACGGTGTTTTTGTCCTATTGTATCACCTGCTTTTTTCGATGGATTGTTTACGTTTGTTTCGAGATTTACACTTTTTGTAATCTGCAAGGTTTCAACATCTACTGAACCAATACTGAACGCGCTTTGAATGCTTACAGGCCCCCTTATCACGATTAATACACCAGCTTCCTTTTCATTTTCCCTATAAACTCCAATACCTGCCGAATGCCCTCACATCAAACCATTCTTTGCAGGCACCATCGGCAATATACTGAAATGAATCAGCTTTAGTAAAACAGTATTTTGCGCCATGCCAAATTTGCCTCCAAATTTCCGATCCAACTTTGAAACATTTGACAAGTGTATTTTCAGAAGCTGATTACGGCGAGCCAATGCGATATCCCACATTTCAGGACTTGATATTTTTTGTTTAAACATACTTTATCATCACTATATAATAATAGTAAATCTGTTTCTTTGTTCATCTTACCCACCATTATCGAACAATTATTGGATTATGTACTTATAAATAATGATCCTTTAACACAATTGAATACAAGGTAGCAGTTCAGACAAATCGAAGCTGTTACTGCATCAGACAATGAAATGCTTCGCGATAGGCCGGATGCCTGCAACCACTACACTTCATTATTTCAAAAGCGTATATTGTAAATATTGTACCATACTTTTATGTTTAACAGGTAAATATTCATAATAGGTACATAAAGTATAAAAAGATGCGATCACTTTGTTAAATGAGGTGATAACAGACATAGAATAATATCCCCGTAATGTCACAGAACAAAAAAACCGGAAGGCCTGTAAAATAGGCCTTCCGGGGATAAGTTTGTATCACTCGAATTCAATCGTAGCCGGCGGCTTAGGAGAACAATCATAACAAACCCTGTTCACATTCTCCACCTCAACCAGTATCCTGTTCGTTATCCGCTCCAACACCTCCCAGTCCACTTTCTCCACACTGGCGGTCATTGCATCAATCGTATTAATCGCACGGACAATCACCATATACTCAAAGCATCTCGCATGGTTCTTCATCCCTACCGATTTAAAATCCGGAACAACGGTAAAATACTGCCATACCTTTTTATCCAGTCCAGCTTTTTCGAATTCCTCCCGCAGAATCGCATCCGATTCCCTTACAGCTTCCAGCCTGTCACGGGTGATCGCGCCAAGACAGCGGACACCGAGGCCGGGGCCGGGGAACGGCTGACGGTATACCATGCCTGCAGGCAGCCCAAGTTCGATACCGCAGGCTCTTACCTCATCCTTGAACAGCTGCTTCAGGGGTTCAACCAGTTCAAACTGCAGATCCTCCGGCAGCCCGCCCACGTTATGATGGGATTTTACCATCTTCGCAGTTTTGGTTCCGCTTTCAATGATATCCGGGTAAATGGTACCCTGGCCCAGGAAGTGGATGCCGTCCAGCTTGCGGGCTTCTTCCTCAAATACACGGATGAATTCGCCGCCGATGATCTTTCTCTTCTCCTCCGGATCCGAAACGCCGGACAGCTTTCCTAAGAAACGTTCTGTGGCGTCCACGTAGATCAGATTCGCATGAAGCTGATTACGGAATACCTCCACAACACTTTCGGATTCATTTTTCCGCATGAGACCATGGTTTACATGGACACATACCAGCTGCTGGCCGATGGCCTTAATCAGCATAGCGGCAACCACGGAGGAATCCACGCCGCCGGATAAAGCGAGGAGCACCTTTTTATCACCCACCTGACGGCGGATAAGCTCCACCTGGTCTTCGATAAAGTTCTTCATATTCCAATTGGTTTCAGCCTTGCACTGCTTCAGCACGAAATCCTTCAGCACATCCTCTTCCGGTATGGCCGTATACTTTTTTTCGCACTGTGCCGTGGGATGGTCGATTGCCATAACGGGCACGCCGCTGTTATACAGAGCGGGATCGATGTCAACCGGCCTGCCGTCAACCACACGGTTTTCACCGCCGTTTAAAATTATACCTTTCACATTGTCAAGAGCCTTCAGTTCGTCCACGGTGATATCATGGGGATGGATTTCACTGTAAACGCCCATGTCACGGATTGCCCGGGCAACCACTGTGTTTTCCGTACTTCCCAGGTCCAGAATTGCAATCATGTCCTGTTTCATCTTTCGTCTCCTTTTCCTATCGCCCCGACAGGCGGTTCGTACGGCGGTACCGGGCTTTTGTCCCTCCTCCGCTTCCGTCTGCCGGATAAAGCATTTTTCGCTATACAAATCTATTATAACTGCATGGAGACATTTTTTCTACGGAAATTTTATTTTCGCGGACAACGTTTCCGCGGACAACGGACATTTGATTTTTCTGCTCCTGTTTTTACTCAGGCATCCTCCTTTCTATGCACGGATTTCCTGCTTCATAAAGCAGATATAGGACAGGGCAAAGCATACCAACGTCAGGGCAACCATACATACCAGATGCGGCCATACCAGCAGCAGGCTCTGCCCGAATGGCAGATAACCCGCAATAGCCCCGGAAAGCTGGGAAGTGCTGACTATTCCTATACTCCTGACATTGGGATTCAGAATAGTGGATGCGGCTTCTCCGAACAGGTAATAGGGGGATATCCGGTTCAGTCCCAGCTCCAGCGTATAGTTGCTTCTCAGGTTAAACATCCCTTCGATTCCTTCCGTGGGATAGGCCATATCAGCCACCACCCCCGCGATCATGCTCATAAAGAAGGAAAGAAAAATCCAGATGGATATTCCCGCCAGGGCCGCCGTTGCGGCATGTCTCCAGATTACGGAAAAAAGGATGGACAGTCCCAGCCAGAAGGCGATATAGAATACCGTAAAGAGCAAAAAAGCAAGAATACGGAGCACTTCTTCATATTGGGGGGCTATGCCAATCACCAGCAGGCCGATGGCGCTCACCAGTATTCCCAGGGAAAATACCATAATAAAAATCGCGGCAAACCCTGCCATAAATTTTCCGTTAATAACCGTATCCCGGTAAATAGGCTGGGAGGTCAGGCGGTTCAGGGTTCCCAGGGAGCGCTCCCGGTTCACGCAGTCGAAGCCCAGCACGATCCCGGCCAGCGGTCCGAGGAAAGCTAAAAAAGTACAAATGGAGGGCAGGGAGTTTCCGCTTGTGGTAAACAGGGAGAGAAAAATAAACTCACTGTTTTCCGTCGCCTCGTCCCTGATATTGCTCAGCGCGCCATACAGGCTCGCCATGCTAGTCAGGGTCAGAAGTGCTGTCATAAGCAGAAAGCGGGTGCTTCGCAGGTGATCCGCCAGTTCCTTCTGGAACAGGATCAAAAGACCGTGCAGGGCGCTATTTTCCTTTCCCAAGTGTATTCCTGATAATGCCCCTGAAATTTTCTCGGAAACCTTTTCTTTTACCTGTATAGCTGTCATATGTTTCACCTGCCTTTTCAAAATATTTACTGTATATCTCATCCAGATCCCCGCCGCGCTGGCGGAGTCTGCGCAGATCATAGCCGTTCATCAGCAGGGTCACAATCACGTCATTATGGCAGTCCCTGTCGGAATGAACCAGAAGCATTTCGTTCTCCTTCGTAATTTCTTTTACGCCTTCCACGGCGCCAAGCAGATGCTCCATTCTTTCATCATGAGGATAGGCTTCCAGCTCCAATATGTAATTGCCATCGCTTTGCAGCTGTACCGCCAGTTCACTGATGGATCCGCAGGCAATAAGCTTTCCTTTCACGAAAACGCCCACCCGGTCGCATATCTGCTGTACCTGATGCAGCTGGTGGGAGGAAATGAGGATGGTTCTCTTATCCTCCTCCGAAAGCTGTCGGATCAGCGCCAGAAGCTCCCGCATGCCTTCCGGGTCGATTCCGAGCGTAGGCTCATCCATGATAATAATCTCCGGATCCTTCATCAGTACATCCGCGATTCCAAGGCGCTGCTTCATACCACGGGAATAGGTGCCTGTTTTGCGGTCGGCGGCGTCCGTCATGCCGACCCGTTTCAGCATTTCATCGATTTTCTTTTCCAGGGGTACGCCCTGCAGGCCGTTCAGACGGCCGGTAAAGCGCAGGTTCTGCCTGCCGGTCATATCCGGGTAAAAACCTACGTTATCGGGCAGGTATCCGGTGATTTTCTTCACCTGAAGGGAATCCCTGGTACAGTCATAGCCGCAGATCTGTGCGCTGCCTTTGGTGGGTTCGGTCAGCCCCAGAAGCATCAGGGTGGTGGTGGTCTTTCCGGCACCGTTAGGCCCCAGCAGGCCGAAAACCTCTCCCCTGCGGATATTCAGAAACAGTTTGTCCACCGCGGTAATGGCACCGTAACGCTTAGATAGCCCCTCTGTTTTTATAATCGTTTCTGACATAATTATCGTCTCCCATACTTATGGAATACCCAGCCAATACCGGCAAATACACAGACTATCAGAAGAACGCCCACCACGCCCCAAATGGTTTCCGTTTTCACAGAAATACGGAATTCCGCATTATCCGAGGTATCGGAATTGGATGCTTTGATAGAAACCACATAATCACCGGACAGGGAATCTTCTCCGGGTGTCATATAGGCTGTCACCTCTACAGATGCCCCCGCTTCAATGACGTCTATGGTAGGCTGGCTGAAGCTGACGGTCCAGCCGTCCGGTGCTGAGGAGCTTAAGGTTACATTGGTAAGATCCGTATTTCCGTTATTGACGATTTTCAGGGCAACCTCTTTTTGTTTGTTGGCATAAGCCTCCGTGCTCAGCCGTCCGCTGGGGGTGGTCACATCCAGGGCATATTGGCCGGTAATCGTTGCGGTAAGCTCGGTTTTCAGATTTTCCCCTGCGGAAACTGCGGCGCAGGAAATGGTATAGGCTCCGGCCTGGGCATCGGCAGCAGGCGTCACTCCCACGGTAATCGTCTGGCTCTTACGCGGCTCCAGGGTAATGCTGTTCACCGGGCTGCTCTCCCCAGATGGCGTAAAGGTTACATTCCAGCCGGAAGGGGCATTGGAAGAAAAACTGTAATTCTGTTCGCTGGCACTGTTATTTACCAGTGTCGTGTCAAAGCTGAAGTTGGCTCCCGCAGAGCCTTCCTGTTCAGGGTACTCGGACTGGAAGCTGCTGCCGCCCAGCTCTTCTTCCGTTACCTTCAGATTCAGGGTGAGCGTATCGGATGCTTCCCCGCCGGTATAAGCTCTCAGAACCACTTCATAATCACCGCCGGCCGCTTCCTCCGGGATGGACAGGCTGTAGGCTGCCGTTCCTTCATTTTCCCCGTTTTTCACGTAAACCTGACTCACTTCACTTCCGTTTCCGGTGAAATAGCCTTCCCATCCTTCCGGCAGGGATACCGTCTCCAGGGACACGGCCATTCCCGCCCCGGTTGTATTGGTGAAGTCCAGTGCAAAAGACAGCTCGTCCCCTGCCGTTACCACCATTCCCGGATATCCGGTGCTCATCTGCAGCCCTCCCGCCGCAGATACCTCTCTGCCGGCGCCCAGCAGTAAAAGGGCCGGCAAAACCAGCGCCGCCATAATACGCACCGCTGTTTTCCTCCGCGAACCTGCAATTCCATTCATACTTTTCTCTCTCCTTTTCTTTTTTTCCGGCAGTCCGCGGATCCTCAGTGCTCCCTGTCTCCGGACTGCCTTCCGTGTTTGAAATTATATACGTCCAAGTATAAATGAACTTAAAAAAAAGACTCCGCAAGCCGCCTGTGCCCGCGGAATCCCTGTGAATTTTTTGTGAACGCCCTTAGGAACTGACGCGAAATAACCCGTTCCCCTTACAGCGGCTGCTAAGGCTGTGGATTTTTTCCTGTCCCTCCCGGCAAAACCGCCGTGAAAACAACATTTCCGGCTTCATAAGATGCGCTTATCTTTCCCTTGTGCCCCTCCGTCACCGCCCTGGCGATAGACAGGCCGATTCCATACCCCCCGCTCTGCCGGGACCGGGAGCTGTCCGCCCGGTAGAAACGGTCAAACAGATGGGGGACCTGGGCGGGATCCATATCTTTGCAGGGATTGGATACCCGCAGGATTATCTGCCTGCCTTTCTGCCGCAGGTCAAGCGTCACCGTTCCCGCCGGATCGCAGTATTTTACCCCATTATCCAACAGGATTGTCACCAAGCGGGTGACGGAATCCTCCTGGCCTCTCATACGCACCTGCGGCTCTATTCCGATGACAAGGCTTTTTCCCTGTGACTGCGCGAGGGTGCGGAAGGAATCCGCATTATTTTCCGCGATATGGCTGATACAGAATTCGGTAAATTCGCTCTCCTTCACACTTTCTTCCGACTTTGACAGCTCTATCAGATCCTTGATCAGACTATCCAGCCTTTTTACCTGGTTGCGGATACTCTCCGTCCATTCGTCTTTTCCCCTGGTAAGCTCCAGGACGCCGGTATTGGCGGAAATAATACCCAGCGGTGTTTTCAGTTCATGGGACACATCCGTGAGGAAGCGCTTCTGGCGTTCCATATTTTCCGTAAAAGGACGGATCACCCTGCCGGAAAGAAGAAGCAGCAGGAAAAAAACGAGGGTCACACAGCATACGATAACCAGCAATGTCACCTGGAGCACATTATAGACCGACTGGAGCTGCAGAAAGCAGTTCAGCACCACAATGGTGCTTTCTCCGTCCTTTTCAAAAACCTGATATCTGTAATAGCCGTTAAACCCGCTTTTCTTTCCGTCCCGGATAATTTCGCTGACCAGATCCACTACCTTTTCCCGATCCAGAGCGGCAATGTGCTCCATCTCCACTTCCCGCACCTCTCTCTTTTCCGTCAGATGCACGATACAATAACGGGTTTCAAAAGGGGTTTCCTCCGTAATCTGGAAACCTCCCGCCACATCCGGCCGTCCTCCATCCGCCAGAGGGAAGGTACCGTCGTTTTGGTAGAGAAGTTCAATAGCCGTATCCGACAGTCTTGTTATCCGGTACAGGTTGCCCAGATTAATGGAAGCCCCTATCACGCAAAGCGTTCCCGTCAGGGACAGCATGGCAATCATGAGAAATCGTCTGCGCAGTGCCTGGATCATCCTTTTTCCTCCACTTCCAGCATATAGCCCCGTCCGCGGCTGGCTGAAATCTTCACATTGGCGCCCAAAGCCGAAAGCTTTTTACGCAGATAAGAAATATAAGCCCATACCACATTGATTTCACTTTCGCTTTCATAGCCCCAGATCCGCTCCATGAACTGCTCCGTGGAAATAAAACGGCCCTGCTGCCGCATGAGCAGCTCCATCATCTGGAATTCCTTATTGCCCAGACGGACGGCCATTTCCTCCCGCCCCAGCTCAAAGGTGGAGCGGTTCAGGCTGATGTTGCCCACGGTCAGTATATGGGAGGTAAACACCCCGTTTCTCCGGGTGAGCGCCCGCACTCTGGCTATAAATTCTCCTACGTCAAAGGGCTTCGGCAGATAATCGTCCGCCCCGCAGTTAAGCCCCTCTATCCGATCCTCCACCTGCCCTTTGGCCGTCAGCAGCAAAATAGGAGTGGAAACATTATTCTCCCGCAGCCGCTCCAAAACCTGGAGGCCGGTAAGGCCGGGCATCATAATGTCCAGTACCAGGCAGTCATAGGTCTCCGCCAGCCCGTAATCCAGTGCGGCCTGCCCGTCATATACCGTATCCACCGAATAATGCTCATGTTTTAATATAGCCTCCAGTGCCTGGGTCATCTCCCGTTCGTCGTCCGCTATCAATACCCGCATCTATCTGTTTCCCTTCCTTCCAGCTTCTCCCGGCTGCCTGTTTCCACCACGTATACTTACAGCTTGGGCGGCAAATGTACAGAACTGTCATCCTGGATCATTTCCTTTATTGTGGAAAGGGAAAGATCCGTGGATGCAATTTCATCCGCACACCGTTTTAATTCTTTTTTCATGAATTCCTGATTGGATATATCCTTCTTATATTTCAGGCTGTGTTCGATACTTGCCCAACAGTCCATAGCTATGGTCCGCAGCTGCAGCTCCAGCCAGAGACTGTTTTCCATGCCTTCTTTTCCCAGGAACCGCAGAGGAAAACGGATGATCATATGGTAGCTGCGGTACCCGTTAGGCTTGGGATGGGCAATGTAATCCTTTTCCCGGAAAAGCCTGACCCCGGGGATATCCGTGATCAGATCCGCCATACGGTACACGTCCTCCACAAAGGGACATATAATGCGCACCCCCGCAGCATCAAATACCTTCTCCAGGGCATTTTCCCGGCAGACCTTCAGCCCCATCCGCTGCAGCTTCCCCGCCATGCTTTCCGCCTTTTTGATACGCGCCTGGCAGGATACCACCGGATCCCGGCCTGTAACGGTTTTTTGATACTTTCTCAGCATATCCATACAGGAGAGGAATTCCGTCAATGTTCCTGTAAGCAGAATCAGCTGATCCTCATAAAACTCCTTCTCCTTTTCCGTAATCTCCATTTCAAAATATTCCATAGACGCTCCTTTTATTGTAAAATCACCGGGTTTTCTTGTCAATATCTGCGGAAGCCATGTCTGCGGAAGCTAAGTAACCTGCATTAATTAACGGCTCCGGCGTTACTGTTCCCGCCCTCCTGCACCGCTGTCCGGACAGCCGCTTCATTGCTCCCAGTCCCCGTCCAGCTTCAGCCGGCACAGGATGCCGCCCGTTCCGTCCGGCCGGAAAATAACCTCCACATACCCGGCACCTTCCGCCGCACATATCCGGATATGATTATCCTCCAGCACAGCCGCGTCCGTAACCAGGCTTGTCAGCAGCTGCAGGGCGGCCTCACCCAATTCCATCCCGGAAGCGTTGAACAGCCTGATTTCCATTACCTTATTTTCTTCCCATCCGTAAATTTCCAGGATTCCGCTCTCATCCGCGATCCAGTTTTGTTCTCCCTCTCCCTTTTCCGCCCGGAGTTCACCGCCGGAAAGCGCGGATCCATCCTCATCCTGAAGCGTCACTCTTATCCTGGCCTGGACGTTATCCCCATCTTCCACGGAATCCTTTCTTTCACTGGATTTATTTGCCTGCATTTTTTCTGCGCAGGCTGCCAGTATACAAACAGCGGCCAGCAGCAAAACGGCGGCACAAACTGCTCTTCTGTCCATACATATCCTTCCTTCCCTAACATGGCCCGCTGCCTGGTGCCCCATCCCCTGGTAACGATAGCGGCAGCACCGGCTTCTTAGGAAGATACTAACAGCCCAACTATAAAAGCACTTAAAAAAAGCCGGGCTTACACCCAGCTTTTTCTACGGTAGAGAAAGGCGCCTGTCCCGGTGCACACCACCAGGATCCCGGCCAGAAGGATAAGGCTGCTTCGGTATTCCTCCGGCGGCGCTCCCCGGAAGGTTCCCTGCAGCAGCTCCACCACATAGGTCAGCGGAAGCCACCGGGAAATGTACCTCACCGCATCCGGGAACATTTCCTTCGGCAGCGTGGCCCCGGACAGGAAAATCATGATAAAATAAGAAAGATAGCACAGCAGGCTGCTGATCTTCATATCTCTTGCTATTGCGGTAAAAAAGAAACCAAGGGAAAAAATGGCGCCGGCTGATAAAAGAAGGGAGGCGAGTATCACCGGAAAACTGCCCTCTGTCTGTATCCGATACAAAAGCTTCCCCGCCCCGAACAGCAGGCCGAAGCCCGCCAGCGTCATCAGAAGGTTCACCAGCACCTGGGCGGCTATGACCAGCCCTTTTCCTGCCGGCGAAGCGTCAAACCGTTTATAAATCCGGTTCTCCTTATAGCCCGCCAGGGTCAGTGGAAAAGCCATCAGCCCCGTCACCCCGATGATCATGGCGGAATAGGCCGGTACGGAAACATCCATTGTCCCCCTTCCGCCGAAATAAGGCGACGGTTCATTCCCATAGATGCTCCCGTAAAGCAGCAGCATCAGAAGGGGGAATACAAAAGTAAAAAAGAAGCCGTAAAAATCGCGGATAAACAGCAGGGCCTCCATACGTAACAGAACCATAAATTTTTTCATAAGATCCCCTCCATCGTCAACAGGTTGGTTTTGGGGGATAGCAGCAGGTAAATATCCTCCAGGGACAACTGTGCGCTCCACTTTTCTTCTCCGATTATCTGTCTTGCATATTGCCGGAATTCCTTTTTTGTTCCAAGGAATATACAGCGGCCCTCCGTCATAAACAGCAGTCTGTCCGCCAGCGCTTCCATTTCATCCATATAATGGGAAACAAGGAGGATGCCGGTCCCTGCCCTCCTTATCCGCAAAAGGCTTTCCCACAGCCCCCTGCGGATTTCCGGATCCAGTCCCGTTGTAAGCTCATCCAGAATCAGAAGCTCCGGCCTTGGCAGCAGGGCCAGCAATATGGAAAGACGCTGCTTTTCCCCGCCTGACAGCTTATTGACCATGCGCCCCGCCTTTTCTTCCAGGCCAAGCTGCCGTAACAAAAGCTTCCAGTCCGCAGGATTTTCATAAAACGCGGCAAAAAGGGCACACAGCTCTTTTACCTTGATTTTTTCCGGGTATGCTGCCTCTTGGAGCTGGATTCCCATTTTCTTATACATCTCCCGCCTGTCTTTGCAGGGATGGTACCCGAATACCTCGATTTTCCCATCCGACGGTCTCCGCAGCCCCTCCAGACATTCGATGAGTGATGTTTTTCCGGAGCCGTTCGGCCCAATCACTCCCAGGATTTCTCCTTTATACATGGAAAAGGATACGTCATCTACCGCACATATTTTACCGTAATACAGCTTCAGGTGTTCCGCCTTTATCATTATTTTTTCTTTCATGCGCTTCTCCTGTCCGTGGCTGTTTTCTATGCCTCTTTGTAACGGGGCCGTACCTTCCCTGTTACCTGTTTTCCCTTTTATCATAAAAGATGCCTTTCCGGGATACAACCGTTGTGGGGCAAGATGCTTCTTTTCCGGGATATGTTGCACATGCAGAGGATAAAATGCACTTCCCTTTTCCTATTTTATGCTATAATAATTACAGTTCAGCCTGCCCATGGACAAAGAAGGCTGGCTGGTCCGTACCTATAGAATACATCCACAGGAGGTAACCCGAATGCGCGTGGAAATCCAGATCGAACCGGGCCGCAAGGATCCATATGCGGTTCTGCACATTGCCAGGCTGACCCCCTCCCTGCAGGCTGCAGTGGCTCTCCTGGAAAAAGAGTGCGAAGAAACCATCTTTTCCGCCCAGCGGGACGGGAAAACCTATATCCTGGAACCGGATACCATAGAAATCATCCGCACGGAGGGCCGGGAGCTGGTTCTTTACGACCGGCAGAAAAAACGGTTTCTTCTCAGCAAGCCATTATATGAGCTGGAAAAGCTTCTGGGAAGCAGCTTTGTCAGAATCTCCAAATCCGCCCTTGTCAATATCAGGCGTATCAGCCATGTGGAAGCCTCCTTTAACGGCACGATGGAGCTGGTGATGAAAAACGGTGTGGAAGAAGTGATAACCAGGAGCTATCGGCAGCAATTCAAAGAACGTCTGGGGGTGTGATAATGAAGAAAAAAACGATCATGAAACTATTGAAATATCTGTATTGGGGTATTTCCTGGGGCTGCACGTTCTTCGTGCTAACCTGTCTCATCGGTTATTTCCTGGGCGGGCGCGCCTATCTGGATCCGATTGTGAATCAGTTTCCCAGACATGCCGCAGGGTCCATTATCGTAGGAATTGCCTGCGGAAGCACAAGTATCGTTTATACGCTGGAAAAGCTCTCCCACGGCCTGCAGATCGTTATTCATTTCACGGTTGGAATGGGAATTTATTTTCTGACCGCCTTTTATCTGGAATGGATTCCCGGACAGCTGAGCTGGAACCTGGTATCCTTTGTCGTCATTGGTATCCTGAGCTTTGTGGCAATATGGACGGCTTTTTATCTTTATAACAAAAACGAGGCAAAAAAGTGGAATCAGCGGTTAAAAGAAATGGAACAGGAAGAGAAAAGCTGAACGGACACCGGGAGAAGCTTCCCTGATCTGTCATGATATTTTCTGCAAAGACGGAATGCCCTTCCGGGAAATCCTGGATACCCTTTCCTGTCGGGCATGAAACATGCCGTTTTGGAATTTACCCCGAAGGATACGGTTGGTTTTCTTCTTACTCCTCTGGCAGATGATGATACCCTGTTTTTCCTTACAAAAAAGGACAATCCGTTCCGTCAGCATAAGCTGCGTTTTCCCGGACTGTCCCATGCATAAAAAAGCTATATTGCGTTTTTCCAGGGACTACTGCTTCCAGTTCTTCCGAAGCCCCTTGGGATAGTGGTTTTTCATCATTCCGCCGGCCAGCTTGCCCCAGCCGATGCTGTAGCCGTCCGCCGTAATCAGATACCAGCCCTTTTCGCCGGCGCAAGGAAAAGTTTCCCCGTTGATCCAGGCGCGGGCCGGCCCGTAATCCCTGCCTTCTTCCCCGGAAAGCAGTTCCGCACACAGACAGGATTCCTGCGGCTTCAGCGCCAGCGCCAGTGCGTGGGATGGCTCAAACCGGTTCTTTTTCAACGTTCCCAGATGCAGGCCCGGGCGCAGCACCTTTACTCCCTGCAGGGACGGCATTCCAACAGGCAGCAAATAGAGCTGATCCCCAAAGACAACATAGGTACCGCCCTGCCAGTCCTTTAAAAACCGGGCCGCAAATGCAGGAAATTCGCCGCAGTCCTTTTCCGGGATCCCCCGGTTTCCGTCTTTTCGGACAGGAAAAGAGGAAATGTCTGTAAGCTGCCCTTCTTTTCTGAGGACAGCCAGAAAATGACCTTCTCCCTTCAGCTTATGGGGCCACAGCCTCATGGTTCCTTCTATTCCAGGAGCAGGCTCCGGGATCCAGTCCGGCCGTCCATAGGAAAAGCCCTCCGGCACCGCAGCAGGCGTCTCCACGGAAAAAGACGGGCAGCGTTTCAGGAAACGGCTGATCGTCCCTTCATTTTCCTGCGGGGCAAAGGTACAGGTGGAATACACCAGCAGACCCCCGCTGCGCAGCATCTGCCCGGCGCTGTCCAGGATGGTATCCTGCCTTGCGGCGCACATTTCCACGTTCTCAGGGCTCCATTCCTCACAGGCTTCTTCATTTTTCCGGAACATCCCTTCTCCTGAGCAGGGAGCATCCACCAAGATTTTATCGAAGAAGCCGGCAAACCGCTCCGCCAGCCTTTCCGGCGTCTCATTGGTCACCACCGCATTCCGGATTCCCATACGTTCTATATTTTCCGACAGGATTTTGGCCCTGGCGGGATGAATTTCATTGCAGACGAGGATCCCCTGTCCTTTCATAGCCGCCGCCAGCTGGGTGCTTTTCCCTCCCGGGGCGGCGCATAGATCCAGAATCCTCTCTCCCGGCCGCGCACCGGCCAGTTCCGCCGGGGCCATGGCGCTGGGTTCCTGAATATAATAAACCCCCGCTTCATGTAATGGATGCTTTCCCGGCTGTTGTGCCGCCTCATAATAAAAACCGGTTTTCGTCCACGGAACCGGGGACAGAACAAAAGGCGCCCTCTCCCGGAAATCCTGTACATCCGCCTTAAGGGTATTCACCCGCAGCCCCTGGTATCTGCCTTCCTTCAGAGCTTCCTCAAAGGCTCCGTATTCTCCTCCGAGCATTTCCTGCATTCGTATTATAAACTTCTCCGGAAGCATCATTTCATCCCTTTCCTTTGTATGTTTTCCTGATCGGTTACTCGAATGGAACTTTATCGTAACGGTTCAGACCTGTCTGAACCGTTATACTTTATCAGATTTTCTATACAAATTCCAGTGGAAATCCATACTTTTTCTCAGACTGCGCCAAATAGTTATAATTCACGGGCGGCGGGCACGGGGGCCGTGAATTATAACGCCAAATATACACAAGTGCAGGCACGCCGGAAGCGTTACCGCATTACAGCACAAACAGAAGGAACAATAAACAATAAGTCCCTTTCAGGTTCCGGTTCAGCAATAAATACAGGGAACCGAACAGAAGCCCTACCACCACCCCTTCCAGTCCTATGAGGATACTCCCTTTGGTAAAGGCATGGGCAAGCCCCCAGGTCAGCCCCAGGATAATGCCGCCGTAAGGAATTTTTTTATTCTTAAACCAGGTTTCAAAGGCAATCTGGGCAAATACCAGGATTAAAGTAAAAAGAACGGCTTCAAATAAATAATATATATACTGGAAAAGAAACATAAGCGTTCCGTGGCTTTTCCATTCCAGATATACTTTAAAGCCTCCCCAGCTTATGACGGAAGTCATGATTTTACAGGCGCCGCCGGCTGCCACCAGTCCCCATTGCCACAGCTTTACCGAACGGAGGGTATTGCCGCCGGATTCCGGGCTTAACAGCTTCAGCCCGTATTTTTTATCCGCCGTGCGCAGCAGATATGCCGCTGCCAGCCCCCAGAGCAAACAGGTTATAATCCAGTGCAGCACCGACTGCCAGGTATTCCATTGTTCCATAGGTACGCCATACAGCATAGGCTCCAGCCAGAAGGCCAGCAGCACCTCCAGACCAAGTCCCGCAAAAGCATCCAGTCCCAGCCCCATTATGAGCCATCCTTTTTTTCTGTCAGTTATCATCGCTTTCATTGTTTTCCCTCCATAGTTCTTCCAGAATTACATTTGCCTTTTTTATTTCCTTAAACAGATTCAGATAATACCCGCCTGCCAGGAGGATATACGGAATGGTAAAAGATATAAACATATCTCTGTAGGCATGCCTTCCCAAAATACCGAAGCGGCTGTATACCCATAAGAAAAGCATAAGCGCTCCCAGAATCACCAGATATTGTCCCAGGATCACCAGTGTCAGAGGAAATCTTACCAGCCTGTAATACTGGGACAGCACAAAGGTGGCGCCCAGGGAAATCACAAACATCAGGATAAAATTCATCTGATCGTTTCCCCATTTGCCTTGTGTAACCGCCTCCAGGACAATCTTTCCGATAGATAGCAGGGCATATACCTCACAAACAGTGGAAAAAAAGTTACTTTTGTTTATTAGTTTCATTTCCGCATTCTCCTTTCATTGATGAATTGCAGGAAATCATTTTTATATGCCCGGTTCAACACCAGTTTTTCCCCATTGTCCAATAGCAGCTGCATGCGCATGTTTACATCCGCCGTCAGCTGACGTACCTTGTAGACATTCACTGCCGCTGATTTGCTGATACGCACAAAACCCGAAGCCCCGAACCGTTCCGCTGCGGACTGGATGCTCAGTTCCACCTGGTAGACATCCTCCTTCAGGCAGGCAAAACATTTCCGATCCACGGTTTCAAAATAATAGATTTCCTCAGGAACCAGATAGACCTGCACTCCCTCCTGTTTTCCCAGAAGAGCATTCCCGCTTTCCGCAGATGCCAGGATCCTTCTGATTTCCTCGTTATATTCCCGGTAATGGACGTCCATATAATCTTCTTTAAGCCCGGGTTCCCGGAACTGGTTGATTTTCATACTGTTTCTACCTTTATATCCTGTAACGGTTCCGCTAAGCCCGGACCGTTACTCGCTTTTCTGCCGGCTACTCTATGATTATAACAGACCCTTTCATTCCTGCAAGACCGCCGTGCGCAAGCTGCAATTCCGAATGCGCAAACTGCAGCAAGAGCCCTGGCCATATACCAGGTTTTCCATCTTTTTACCGAAAAAAAGGCCGAGAACCCTCTGAGGGCTCCACAGCCTTTTTTACTCATCTGCCGGCATTTATTTTTCTTTTACCGCCGCTTTTTTCCCATTCTTTTTTCTTCTTCCCGCTCTGGCAATCAGTAGAATAAGGAGAATCACTACTGCTGCCGCACCTGCCGCATAGTAAACGGCTTTGCTTTCCGTTTTCCCATATACGGCAAAGGATGATCCAAGGGGAATGGATGCGGTCACGTAGCTTCCATCCGCCTGCGTTTTGGTTTCCTTCCATTTTCCATCGGAAAGGATCCATATCTGTGCGCTGTCCGCATTGTCCGGTATCAGGAAATGGGCCGTCAGCTCTGTCTGATCCTGGTTCTCCGGCCGCTTTTCCAATGTCCAGGAATATGCATAGGCGCAAGCCTCTTCTTCTAAAGGCGGGGAACATGCGGTAAGCTCCAGCCCGGTGTCCTCATAGAAATTTCCTTCCAGCAGGAACAACGGTTTGCCGCTTTCCGATTCCTCTCTGGACGCAAGGCTTTGCGTCCAACGCTGCTCCACCGCTTGTAATGTGATATTTTCCGTCACACTGCGCAGCGGAAACTCTTTTTCCCATTTCCAATAACCATCCCGTGCAGGAATCCGGGGCACATCTTCTTCCTGAATGGTGCCTCCGTAAGGAATCGTCATGGTTTTGCAGATCTCACCTGCATTTTCAAAGGATACCGTTACCGTGGAAAAACCTTGGGGCATATCCTCTTTCTGCATGATTTCTTCATAGGTGCAGGCTTCCGCTTTTCCATAATAGTTAATATTATCAATTCCTCCCCACTCCCGGGACACAAAGAAATTGGATGCGATCTCCGCCTCTTCGTCCACATGCCCGGCAATGCTTCCCACACGTTCTCCCTTGTCGCTTTCCAGCGTGCACATGGATCCGCAGCCGCTGATATTATAGCCATCCCCGCAGATTCCGCCCAGGTAATCCACCCCTGTTACTTTACAGAAGGAATAGCTTCTGCTGATAGTGCTGGTGCTGATACCCGCGATTCCGCCCAGCTTTTTTCCGCTTTCCGCACGGATATCCCCATAGTTTTCACAGTCATAGATCAGCCCCAGTTCTTCACTGCCGGCAATTCCGCCGCCGTTATTTTTCTTCGCCGTTATCTTTCCATAGTTGCTGCAGTGGATGATCACATCGTTGGTTGTGGAACGCACAGCCACATCCGTCAGCCTGGATAAGTCCAGATCCAGCTCAGGATCAATAGTATATTCCACGTTCATAGTCCCGGCAATTCCGCCCGGATTGATATCTGCATCCACAGAACCGTTGTTGGTACAGCCGAAAATTACTCCCCGCGTTTTTTCTGTGATATTTCCTGAAGATACGTCCAAAAGGGAGTCTGCATTTCCCATAAGGATATTCAAATCCGAACTCACGGAATCCGTAATGTGCTGCTGGGTATTCATAAGCCCCTTCATGCTGCTTGTAAGGCTCTGGATCCCGCCGTCGATGGAATCCGTCAGGCTGTCAATGGTATCCCCGGAGAGCTTGCTCTGATCCGTCAGCTCATTGGATATATTCCCTGCCGCGTCAGAAACGGAATCCCCGCTGTCCGATAAGGTATTCTGCATATTTTTCATGTTCCCTGATATGGAAGATAGCTCCTCCTTCATCTTGTTCAGGTTTTCTTTGATTTCCGGATCCGCTTCCGGCATGCTGATACTGTTTTTTTTCTGTTCCAGCTTATCCTTGGCATGATCCAGGCCTTCTTCTATCTTGTCCTTGTCTATTTCCGGAAGCTTTCCGGTTCCGCCGGAATTCCCATCCTTCCCTGTGCTGCCGCCGCTTCCTGTATCGCTGTCGCTCCCGGTTCCGCTTCCCGCACCGCTGTCGCTCCCGGCTCCCGTACCGTTCTCACTCCCGGCTCCGCTTTCCGCACCGGTCTTGTTTCCCTCCTGCGCACCTGTCACATCGGCGCAGGCAATAAGGGTACCTTCCAACCTATTTTTCAGCAGGGTTTCGCCGTTTCTGTTCCTGTAAGGGAAATCCGCCGCATCTATCTGATATACTCCGTGCTGTGCAGAATCCCCCTGCCCGCCTTTTATCTGTCTTGCGACGGACGCTCCGTCACTGTCTGCCGCCTTAGATGAGTTATCCTTTCCCTCACTGCCGCCGCTTTCCGTATGGTTTCCTTCTGTGCCGCTGCTGTTTCCTCCTGCGGTGCTGCCACCTTCTCCCGTACCGCTGCCGCTTCCTCCTGCGGTGCTGCCACTTTCTCCCGTGCCGCTGCCGCTTCCTTCTGCGGTGCTGCCACTTTCTCCCGTGCCGCTGCCGCTTCCTTCTGCGGTGCTGCCGCCGCTTTCTCCGGTGTTTCCTCCGACGCCGGTATTTCCGTTCTTATCCCCATCGTCAGCGTTTCCGGTTCCGCCCCCTTCGCTTCCGCCGGAATGATCCCCGGATCCGTCCTGTGACCCGCCGTCTCCGGTCCCGCCGCTCTGCGTGCCGTCATCCTGTGACCCGCCGTTCTGCGTTCCGCCCCCTGACGTACCTGCGTTGGAATCTCCTTCATCCGTATCCCCGGGTTTGCTGTTTTCTATTTTATCCTTCACATCATTTACTGCGTCGTTTACGGCATCGACAGCCGTATTCATGTCCTTGCGCACACCGTCCACCATGCGCTGCACCGTTTCATTCCCCAGACTGCCGATATTATCCAATGCATCGCTGATGCTGTTAAGATAGTCCCGGGTCTGCTGTTTATCCTCCGAAAGGGTATCCCTGAGAGAATTTACCTCCCGGTTCAGACTGTCAATGGTATCCTCATACTGCTGCTGAAGGGCTTTGGCATACTGTCCCGCATCGCTGGAGGTCTGGCTGAGTGCATCGGACATCTGGATTACCAGGCTGTTCATACTCCCCAGATCATCCTGAAGCTTTTCCAGAC
Source organism: Lachnospiraceae bacterium (assembly GCA_022845955.1). Taxonomy (GTDB): domain Bacteria; phylum Bacillota; class Clostridia; order Lachnospirales; family Lachnospiraceae; genus Eisenbergiella. The sequence goes on along the minus strand of AP025576.1, from coordinate 2,818,493 downwards.
GATCCGAAAGATATTCCGATTCCATATAAGGCTCCGCCTGGCCCACAATACCTCCCGCATCCTTTCTTCCCAGGATGCTGCCTTCGTTTGTGCATTCCATAACGGTTCCGCTCTGTCTGCCTGCGATTCCCCCCACATTATAGCCAACATGGGCATACCCCACGTTTCCCCGGTTGGTACACCCGGATAGGGTTCCGGAGGAAATGCCTGCAATACCGCCGCTGTCATTTCTGGTAACCACATTCTGCGTCAGATTCAAATCCCCCAAATCCACGCCGTCCAGATTCAGCGTGGTTTTCAAATCCTCCCCGTTTACCGTGCTCTCATTGACACAATCCTTGATAATCCCTTTGTTTTCCCCGCAGATACCGCCGGTCCCGTTGGTTGCGGTTACCGTTCCGGCAGCGCTGCAGCCCACTATCCTTCCGTCCGCCTTATTGTATCCGGCAATCCCTCCAACGGATTTTGCGGCAGATATCTCGCCATTGAAACGGCAGCCTGACAGCAAACCGAAATTCACTCCGACAAGGCCGCCTACATTTTCCCCGCTTCCTTCCATGTGGATACTGCCTTCCACAGTCAAATCTTCTATCCGTGCGTTTTTTCCCAGATACCGGAAGAATCCGAAATCCGATCCCTTACGTGAAATGGTAAAACCTGTGATTTTATATCCGTTCCCTTCCCACGTGCCGTTAAAATACGGAATTCCCTGGAAGCCGGTCCCCTTTACATCAATATCCGCCGCCATGGAAAAAACTTTTCCATAGCTGTACCAGTCGTTCCGGCATTGTTCCGCCAGCTCTGTCAAATCCTCTGCCGTGGCTATCTGTATGATTTCTGCGCCTTCTGTTGCCTGCGATGCTTCTGCCGTATCCGCGGCCATACACGTGCCTGTATCGGACAGCAAAAGGGAAACGGTGAGTAAAAGTGCGGCAAATATCCTATCAAATCTCCGGATACCTTTCGCATTCTTTATGTATGCTTTTCCTCTCATTTTACTTCTCCTCCATCCTCCAGCATTTCTATTTCCGTCTGTCTTCCGGGAATCCGCGTTTCCAGGGAAGCGTTCATACGCCCCTGGAAGCTGCCTTTGATTTCCGCATCAATCTCTCCCTGGATAAAGCCCTTTACATGGCCGTTTACGCTCATACGGCCGCCGATTTCCCTGGTATTGTATTTGGACAGATTGATGGTGAGAGCCGTTTTTTCAATAAGGAAGTCTCCGAACAGCAAAATCTGAGGGAGCACAAATAGAACAAGGATGATGGAAATTAATGTTCCCCGCCCTAAAGCGATGCCGATGGATGCCACCGTAGCATCTGAAGCTATTCTGCCGATCAGGAAACCGGCACAGGTCAGTATGGATCCTGATGTAAAAATGGTGGGAAAGGACTGGTTCAAGGTTTCCACAATGGCGTCCTTAATAGGCATAACCTGTTTCAGCTGCAGATACCGGTTGGAAATCACGATAGCGTAATCGATGGTAGCACCCATCTGGATAGCCGATACAATCAGATACGCGATAAAAAATACCGGATCCCCGGACAGCGTCGGAACGGAAAAGTTAATCCAGATACTTCCCTGAATCGTCAGGACCAGCAGTACCGGCAGCCCTGCGGACTGGAAGGTGAAAAAGAGGATTCCCATAACAAACAACGCTGTAAGGATGCTGATAATCAGATTATCCGAACCGAAGGAGGACATCAAATCATGGTCACTCGTGGAATTGCCCACCAGGATTATTTCTTTTCCCGGAAAGTACTTCCGGCAGACAGCCCGCACTTCATCCAGCGCCTTGTAAGTTTCCTCCCCCTCCACCGGAAGCTTCAGGGACAATACAAAACGGGAATAGTCCGTTCCCTGAAGCTGCTGCTTGGCATCATGAAGCGTATCATAAAGCTCATTCAGATTTTTATCCATCTCCGCATCCAGAGTCACATAGCCCTGCTGATACTGGTCATACAAAAACAGGAACATATCAATGATGGGCACTTCATATTCATCGATTCCTGTAAATACCGGACCGTACTGCTCCTGATTATAGGCATAGGCCACATAGAGAAGCCTTACAATTTCGATATCCAGATCCGCCAGTTCGGAAAAATCCCTGGGGGATATCTTATCGGTGAGCACATAGTCATCGTTTATGGATACATTGGCCAGCCCAAGTACGCTGTCCACATAATCCAGCTTTTCCATTTCCTTCAGAGCCGCTTCCTCGCCTTCATAATTTCCGTTGGGGACAATGACCACCAGCTGATTGGATACCCCAAAGGCTTCTTCTATCTTTTCCTGGGCAATTTTCGACTCACTTTTCTTCACGCTTTCCACCGAGCTGGTATCATAAATATACTGGCAGTTATTCGATTTGAGGAAAGCAAAAACAAGTACCAGTACGAACAGGGGCGGAAATATATATTTCGTCTTGTTCGCCAGCTTTCCGGCAAAGGTAATGTTGGGGATATAGCATCTGTGATGGGAACGGTCAATTCCTTTTGCAAACAGGAGAAGGATACCCGGCATCAGCATGAATACGGAAATCAGGCTGAATATAATGGCCTTCACAAGGACAATACCCATATCGTAGCCCAGGCGGAACTGCATGAACATCATGGCTATCATACCGGAAATGGTGGTCAGGGAGGAGGCGCTGATTTCAGGGATGGCCTTAGACAGCGCTACCTTCACCGCGTTTTCCGCATCCATGGTTTCATGCTCCTCCATAAAGCGGTCACACAGGATAATCGCATAATCGATCGCCAGCGCCAGCTGCAGTACCACGGCTATGGAATCGGTAACACTCGATATGGTTCCCAGCCAGTAGTTTGTTCCCTTATTCAGAATCGCAGCCACGCCAAAGGTGATGAGCAATACGGGGATTTCCATATAAGCCTTTGTGGAAAGAAGGAGAACCGCAACGATGATAATGACAGCCAGAACCAATATCAGGTTCATATCCTTTTCCAGCGCCTTGCTGGCGGCTTCTTCAGCCCCCACCTCTGTTGATACATAGGTATCATAGCCGGAAAGGACATTCCTGACCTCTTCCATGGCCTTCTTGCTGACCGGCTCCTCTTCTTCCCCGGAAAAGGTTATATCATATAAAGCATTGGTCCCGGTGTAGTGATCCTGTGTATCGTCAAAGGCCACTTCCTTCACCCCGTCCACTTCTTCCAGTTTCCCCACCAGCCCCTCCGCCCGGGAATAGGTGATGTTGGACACCATGACACGGGCGCTTCCATAGGTCAGGAACTGCTCCTCCATCAGGGAAAGGCCCCGGTTGGTTTCACTGTCGGCAGGCAGATACTTGGTTATATCCTGATTTACCGACACCTTGTTTATGGACACCACACTGTAAATAATCGCTATAAAAAAGAGAACATAGATGGCCTTCCTCTTATTAACGATAAAAGTGGCAGCCGTCAGCCAAAAATTTCCTTTTTCTTTTTTATCTTCCATTTGACACACCTCTTGCCTTCGTCGTTTCGTCAGTGGAAATTATAGTCCCGGCTTCCGGGGAAGGCAAGGGGATTTCCCGTTTCCCTTTTACCCAATTTGCTTCAATTGTCCAAAAAAGGCGTTTTCCCGAAAGGAAAACGCCCTCTGTCATACCATTTCTATTATTTCTTAAGTCTTACCACATTCCAGCTATGTTTGCCGAGCAGCGTTGTAAAATGTCCGCCGTCCATTTTGGATGCGGCGCTGTGTACGGGAACCACACAATCCGGATCCGCTTCCGTATTAACCGCTTTCAGATCTTCATTTGTCAGCACGATGTGTTCCACCACTTTCATATCCGCAAACTGCCTGAAATCACAGCTCACTTCCAGATCCTCTTCCAGATCCTTGTTTACCGCAAAAATGGTAAGCTCTTCTTCCTCTTCGTTCCAGATGCATACGCTGTCCAGACAGGAAACCTCCCCATAGGTCCGGCTTTCATAAACTGGTGCCTGTACCTGGGTATTCAGCACCGTTCCTCTGCCGTATACGGATGCATGCATATACGGATAAAAGATTGTCTGTCTCCACGCCCCCGTATCGGAGGTCATGATCGGCGCTATTACATTTACCAGCTGGGCAAGACATGCCACCTTTACGCGATCCGCATGACGCAGCATGGTGATAAGCATACTGCCCACCAGCAGGGCATCCTCAAAGTTATAAACATCCTCCAGCTGGTGCGGCGCCTGCACCCATTTTTCCAGCTGGGCGTCCGCATCATTGCTGTGATACCAGACATTCCATTCGTCAAAGGACAGGTTAATCTGTTTTTTACTTCTCTTCTTCGCCTTGACACAGTCACAGATGGAAAGAACAGAGCTGATAAATTCATCCATTCCTTTGGAATTTGCCAGAAATTCCTTTGTGTTGTTGTCCCTGTTCCCGTAATACTGATGCAGGGAAAGATAGTCCACCTGCTCATAGCATTCGCCGAGCACTTCCTCTTCCCAGTAACCGAAGGTATCCATCGTCAGTGAGGAGCTTCCGCAGGCTACGGTTTCGATGGTAGGATCCATAAATTTCATCAGACGGCTTGTTTCCGCTGCGATACGGCCATATTCCTTTGCCGTTTTATGGCCCATCTGCCAGGGACCGTCCATTTCATTTCCCAGACACCAGAGCTTGATATCATGAGGCGCTTCATAGCCGTGCTTCTTTCTTAAATCGCTGTAATAGGTGCCGCCCTTGAAATTACAGTATTCCAGTACATCCTTGGCTTCTTCCGGCCCTCTGGTCCCCAGATTGACAGCCATCATAATATCCGTTCCGGCTTTCTTTGCCCAGTCGGCAAATTCATTCAGACCGAACTGGTTGCTTTCAATCACCGACCATGCCAGATCCACCTTGGAAGGACGCATGTCTTTAGGGCCTACGCCGTCTTCCCAATGATAGCCGGACACAAAATTGCCGCCGGGATAACGTACAATAGGAACCTTCAGCTCCCTCACCAAATCCAAACAATCCTTCCGCATCCCCTGCTCATCGGCAAAGGGGCTGTTTTCCTGATAGATTCCCTCGTATACGGCTCTTCCCAGATGCTCAATAAAAGAACCGAAAATCCGTTTGTCCACCTTTCCCGTGAGATAGTACTTGTCTACAATCAATTCCGCTTTTTTCATACCATTCTCCATTCCGCCGTGTCCGGCCGCTTTCGTTATTTCTGTAGTTTCATCATAATCTCCGCAGGCAAAAACCGCCAGTTCTTTTCCTCCGATTTATTTGACTTTTCTTCCGGTTCTGTGCTATCCTCAAACAAAGAGAGTATCCGGCTTTTGCAGCGGGACCAACTACCAGGAGACAACGTATGATCACCCTTCATTTTTGTGAATACAATCGTTTTAACCAGGACTATGACACAATCTGCCGTCCGGGCGGAAGCGGGGATTACCTGTTCCTTCTGCTGAAAACACCCATGAAGATCTATCTGCAGGAGGAGCTTATCATCACCAAGGAAAACGCCTGTATCCTCTTCACGCCCCAGACTCCCCAGCATTACCAGGCGGTTAAAAGGTTTTGCAACAGCTATCTGCACTTTTCTTCCGATCTAAACCCGGCCAGACAATATGGTTTCCCGGAAAACAAAATCTTTTATCCGTCCCATCCGGGAGAGACAGATTCTTTTATCCGCAGCATACAATTGGAATATTTCTCTCTCGCCGAATTCCGGGAGGAGTATATTAACTGCCTGATTTCCCAAATGTTCATTTCCCTTTCCAGGGATCTGCTCCACTGCGCGGATCAGAAAGAGGATGGGGAAAACCTGTACCAGCTTTTCCAGAATCTGCGCCTGAAAATGCTTTCCAACTGTCAGGAGGATTGGAGTATTGAACGCCTCTGCCAGGAAATAAATCTGGAGAAGAGCCAGTTTTACGTCTATTACCATCATTTCTTTTCCACAACCCCCAAAAACGATCTGCTCCACGTACGCATGGAAAAAGCAAAAAACCTTCTGAGCAATGAAGCCCTGCAGGTTCAGGAAGCCGCCCGTCTCTGCGGTTTTTCCAGCCTGCAGCACTTCACCCGGTATTTTCGGAAATACTTCGGCTGTTCCCCCAGAGAATACGGCCAGGCCCGGAAAGAAGGATTGGGGGCTGACCGTGAAGTTTTTTATTAATCTCCCATATATAACGTAAGTCTGTCATAAATCTCCGGGTAATCCCTTTTTAAATGGACCGGCATCATTTTCCGATCCAGAAAGCAGTGGCTGGTTTCTCCCGCCGCATGCAGCTTTCCGTCCTCCTGTCCATAAATTTCATATTTCAGGCCCATTTTAATGCCGTTAAATCCATTAGGTATTACCTTTATCCGAAAGCTTTCCGCATATCTGAAAGAAATCCTGTACTCACAGGAGGCACCCAGTACCGGGATCAGGATTCCTGCTTTTTCTATTTTGTCATAGGGCAGTCCTATCTGCTCCAGCACATCCGTCCTGGCTTCCTCCATCCAGCGGATGTAGTTGGAATGGTGGACGATCCCCATTCTGTCCGTTTCATAATATTGAATCTTTCTTCCATATTCCTTTACTTCTGTCATGCTTCACCTCATACTAACTATTCTTCTCACCGTATCAAATACCATGCGGAAATAACAGGCGGGCACCCTGAGATGTCCGCCTGTTCATGTACATTTTAATTGGAAACAGCAGCCTATGCAGGATAAGCTCCGTTTTTGGTATCAGCCTGTGTCATATCAACCTTTTCCTGCTGCGCCTGACGATATTTGAAGAAATCCAGTGCAACCTGAGGGAACAATGCATAGGTGAGCACATCCTCATCCTGCTGCTTCCATTCCTTCATCTCGGATTCGATCTTTGCCAGTTCGTTGGGAATCAGGTCGGCAGGACGGCAGGTAATCACTTCCGCATCGCCGATAACCTTTTTCTGAACTTCCGGGTTGAAAGGCTTAACGGTAACGCCGTATTTTCCGGAAAGCAGATCCTTGGTCTGGTCGGTAGCCACTTTGTATCTCTCACCCATCAGTACATTAAATACAGCCTGTGTACCAACAATCTGGGAAGAAGGAGTAACAAGCGGAGGCTCACCCAGGTCTTTACGCACTCTGGGGATTTCCTGAAGCACTTCATCGTACTTGTCACTTGCATTCTGCTCTTTCAGCTGGCTCACCATGTTGGAAAGCATACCGCCGGGTACCTGATACATCAGAGTCTTGATGTTTACGCCAAGAACCTTTGCATCCATCAGTCCGGTCTTTAAGCACTCTTCTCTGTAAGGTCTGAAATAGTCTGCGATTTCCGCCAGCAGAGCCTGATCATAACCGCAGTCATAAGGAGTTCCGCGGAAGGTTTCAACCATAACCTCTGTTGCAGGCTGGGAGGTTCCCAGTGCAAAAGGAGAAATTGCGCAGTCGATAACATCAACGCCTGCTTCCACCGCCTTTAAGTAAGTCATGCTGGCAACACCTGATGTATAATGAGTATGCAGCTGGATAGGCAGCTTGGTAGCGGATTTCAGGGAACGGATCAGCCTGTCTGCTTCATAAGGAACCAGAAGTCCTGCCATATCCTTGATACAGATGGAATCTGCACCCATATCTTCTATTTCTTTTGCGATGTTCATCCAATAATCCATGGTATAAGCATCACCCAATGTATAGCTCAGCGCGATCTGTGCATGTCCTTTTTCCTTATTGCAGGCTTTCACCGCACATTCCAGGTTGCGCAGGTCGTTCAGACAGTCAAAAATACGGATTACATCAATACCGTTAGCGATAGATTTCTGAACAAAATATTCAACAACATCATCGGCATAATGACGGTATCCAAGGATGTTCTGTCCTCTGAAAAGCATCTGCAGCTTGGTATTCTTAAAAGCTGCTCTTAATTTTCTCAGTCTTTCCCAGGGATCTTCATGTAAGAAACGCAGGGATGCATCGAAAGTAGCGCCGCCCCAGCACTCAACTGCCTCGTAGCCAACCTTGTCCATCTTCTCTGCAATAGGAAGCATTAATTCGGTAGGCATTCTTGTGGCGATCAGAGACTGATGGGCGTCACGTAATACGGTTTCCATAATTTTAATGGGTTTCGGGTCTGACATTTCCTTTTCCTCCTAAATTTCTAATAAAGTTCAGTAATCTGAATGGCTGTTTCAATCAGAATACTCCGAAGATAGCCATAAAGGTACCGGCAGCAACTGCCGTACCGATAACACCGGCTACGTTAGGTCCCATTGCATGCATCAGAAGGAAGTTGGAAGGATCTGCTTCCGCCCCCACCTTCTGGGAAACTCTGGCGGCCATAGGAACTGCGGACACACCTGCAGAACCAATCAGCGGATTAACCTTGCCATGCGTTATCACACACATCAGCTTGCCGAACAGGACACCGGCCGCAGTACCGAACGCGAAAGCGATAAGGCCCAGGGCAACGATTTTAAGAGTATCCATATTCAGGAATGCTTCTGCGCTCGTGGTAGCTCCAACGGAGGTACCCAGCAGGATAACTACGATATACATCAGGGCGTTGGAGGCTGTTTCTGTCAGCTGTCTTACAACTCCGGATTCTCTGAACAGGTTACCTAACATCAGCATACCAACAAGGGGAGCTGTGGTAGGAAGGATCAGACATACAACGATGGTAACAATGATAGGGAACAGGATTTTTTCCAGTTTGGAAACCGGACGCAGCTGTTCCATTTTAATTTTTCTTTCTTTTTCTGTGGTGAGCAGCTTCATAATAGGCGGCTGGATAATCGGCACCAGGGACATATAAGAATATGCCGCTACTGCGATAGGTCCCAGCAGAGCCGTCTGCCCCAGCTTACCGCAGAGGAAAATAGAGGTAGGGCCGTCAGCACCGCCGATAATGGAAATGGCTGCTGCTGCCTTATCGTTGAAGCCTAAACCAATGGCTCCGAAATATGCCGCAAAGATACCGAACTGGGCTGCTGCACCCAGCAGGAAGCTCTTCGGATTGGCAATAAGGGGACCAAAGTCGGTCATGGCTCCTACTCCCAGGAATATCAGGGACGGCAGGATTGCCCACTCATCCAGTACGTAGAAATAATAAAGCAGACCGCCAACTCCGTTGGATGCCTCGTCTGCATGCAGCATAATATCCGGATAGATATTAACAAGCAGCATACCGAAGGCAATCGGAAGAAGAAGCAGCGGCTCAAATCCCTTGGCTATCGCCAGGTAGAGAAATATACAAGCTACTGCGATCATCAGGTAGTTTCCCCAGGTCAAATTGAAGAACGCCGTCTGATGCACCAGATTGTCTAATGTGGTTACTATGTAATCCATTCTGTTGACCTCCCATGTTAATTCAGCCAAAACTCATAAACTTATTTTCATGGGCTTTGGTAGGACGCTTTACGTTCCTTCTGATTAGTTTAATGTTGCAAGCAGTGCCCCTGCTTCAACAGCATCGCCAACAGCTACATCAATACTTGCTACGGTTCCGTCGGAAGGTGCAACAACGGGGATTTCCATTTTCATTGCTTCGATAGTAACTACAGCATCTCCTGCTTTCACGGCCTGTCCAACCTTCGCATCAATGCTGAATACCTTACCGGCTGCACCGGCTTCGATCTTAACGCTGCCTGCTGCACCGGCAGATGCCGCTGCGGGAGCTGCCGCAGGTGCGGGAGCTGCTTTGGGGGCAGCCTTGGGTGCCGCTTTGGGAGCAGCTACAGGTGCGCCTGTGGAAGCGCCTTCTTCTACTACTACATCATATACGTTTCCGTTAACGGTAATTGTATAGTTCTTCATGGTGAAAATTCCTCCTGTTAATTCATTTATTAATAATTTGCTTTCCATTTGCTGGTATTGGCACGTCTGATGCTTCTTACTACAAAACCGTCTGTGGATGCAGCGCCTTCGCTTGCTGCAATAGCGGCTGCAATAACTGCTACCAGTTCATAATCATCTGTTAAATCTTCCGTAACGGCTGCTGCAGTACTTACCGGTGCGGCAGCAACTGCTTCAGGCTCCGTTGTGTCCTCATCCTTTTTCCTGGTGAGGGCGGCCTGTATCCTGGGTATGAAAACAAAGCAGGAAATAAGCAGACTGATAAGTATCAGGACAACGAAAACGGTTCCCATACCGAGTATGGTATTCAGGGCCGCTTTTTCCATCAGTTCCCCGAAGGAATACTGCACATTCGTTGTGATACCGGTCAATGTCAGCTCCCCATCCAGAAGGATTTCCACAACGGCGTTGTGTTCGGTTCCTTCTATCATCACATTGATGGTAGCCCCATCCTTGTCCACAATCACTTCATGATCCGTAATGGACTTGAATTCGCCGATGTCTTCCATCGCAGATGTCCAGCTTGTCAGGGCTGCGGAAACAACCGCATCGCCTGCATACTGCTCCTGCATGTTCTGATCCACAATGGTCCTTACGGAATCAAGAACCTGGTCCGCATAGTTAATGGCTCCTTCTTCCGTGATACCAAGTGCATTGGCTGCAGTGTCATCTGCGGCTTTGCCACAGGCCGTCATGCCGAAGATACAGATGATAGCCATACCTAATACTAATAACCTTTTTTTCATATTAAGTATCATCCTTTCTTATACTGTACCGTGTTTTTTTGCAGGGCGGTCTTCTCTCTTTGTGAAGAGCATTTCGAATGCGCCGATAACATATTTTCTGGTGTCGGCAGGTTCGATAATTGCATCCACATATCCTCTCTTAGCAGCAGAAACTGCGCTGGTCTGCAGGTAAGCATATTCCTTTGCACATTCGGTCACTGCGTCAGCACCCTGTCCATCGCAGATAATCTTGGCTGCCAGCCCGGCATCCATGGTCCCGATTTCAGCGTTCGGCCAGCAATAGGTCATATCTGCACCGATGGCCTTGGAGTTCATAGCAACATAAGCGCTACCGTACGCTTTGCCGATGATAACATTTACCTTCGGAACGGTAGCGTCTGCAAATGCATATGTAAGTCTTGCCGCCGCTTTGGCGATCTTCTTTTCGGAACACTTGTCCGCCGTAAAGCCGCTGACATTGGTCAGGGTCAGCACGGGGATATTGAAAGCATCGCAGAAGCTGATGAATTCAGCCGCCTTATCACAGCCGGCAGGAGAAAGAGCCGCGTCAAAGGTCTCTGCCTTTTCGCCTTCCTCATTGTATACTTCACTGCGGTTTGCCACAGCGCCTACGGTAACACCGTTCAGCTTCATGAATCCGGTTACCATCTCTTTTGCATACGCAGCTTTTACTTCAACGAATGCACTATTGTCAGCGATTGTGGAAAGCGCGATGGAGGTATCTCCCACGCAGTTAGCCAAAGACGCATCAGCACGGTTCAGATCGTCCGCACATTCTACGAAAGAATTGTCATCTTCATTGTTGGAAGGAAGCATACATACCAAATCTCTGATCTGTCCGAGAATGGATGCTTCGTCACCAACGAAATCCACGATACCGGCCTCTTCGCTCTGGAATGCGGCGCTGGAGGTATCACATTTGGAAATTTCATTGCCTGCAAGTGCATTCGGTGCGTTTACAAACAGCTTAGCCTTCTTTTCTTCCATAAAGGTGAAATCAGTAAGCGCAGGGAATAAGGCAAGTCCGCCTCCGCAGGTTCCGAATACAGCCGTAATCTGGGGAATCACGCCGGAAGCCATGGTCTGCTTCCTGTAGATCTCGCCGAATGCATTTAAGGCGTCGGTCGCTTCCTGCAGCCTGAGACCGGCGGAATCAATCAGTCCGATGACAGGAGCACCTGTCTTCATCGCCAGATCATAGAGGCCGGCAATCTTCTTCGCATGCATCTCACCAATACTGCCGCCTAATACGGAAGCGTCCTGGCTGTAAACATACACAAGGTTACCGTCAATCACTCCATAACCGGTAATACAACCGTCGGAAGGAGTCTCTGTCTGTTTCAAATTAAAATCAGTCGCTCTGGCCGTTACCATTGCGCCAATTTCAACGAAACTGTTGTCATCGAGCAAAGCGGTAATTCTTTGACTCGCTTGTGAAGTAATACTCATTTTTCAGCCCTCCATTTTATATTAATAAAAAAGTTAACTTTAATCTACGGCTGTACAAGCACTGCAGGCTGAAATCTGCGGCCGGAGGAAGTGGTTCCGATCAGTAACCCTCCCCGCCCTCCTGCGGCCTGTGCTCATAGCATCCGTATTTTAGTAGTATAACACGAAACCTAAAAAAGGACTAGATGGAAAACGTAAATTTTCCCTTCTTTTTTCATAAACCGTCTTACAGCCAGAACAGCTCCAGAATGCTGTCCAGGCAATACCTGTAGGTCAGCTGGAGCACATTTTCCTCTGTCGTAATGGGAAGCTGGGCATAGATCTCCCCGTTCACGTAATAGGTTTCCCAGCCCACCGTTTTACCGGCCTCCACCGGGGCTGCAAGGGATTCCGGCACCTCCAGCTCCATATGTACCTCATCCTGTCCGGAAAGGAGCAGGGAGATCTCCTGCTCCTGCACCTGCAGCGTGGTCTCCTCACGGATACCGCCTTCCACCAGGACAGGAGAAAGCTCTGCCTGCTCGTAGATATTCTTTTTTTCAAAATTGGCAAGCCCATATTCATACAGCAGCTTGGCATCATGCCATTTCCAGCTTTTATGGTTCGGCCATCCGCAGGCGAGCAGGGCTATCGTAAAGGTTTTCCCGTCCCGTTCCAGCGCCCCCACATAGCAATAGCCCGCCTTTCCGGTAAAACCGGTCTTCCCTGACAGGGCGCCCTCCATCATATTCAGGAACGCATTGTGGTTGGTACAGGAAAACTGCCTGCTCCCGTTCTGCCACTGGCTGTCTTCCCCCAGCTTATAATCGGTGAACGTATAAGACGGGGTTCTGGTAATGGAAAGGAATTCCTCTTTTTTAGGCGAATCCGTAATACAGTAGCTCATGATACGTGCCAGATCGCTGGCTGTGGTGGAATGCTGCCTCTGAACCTCACTGCCGCTTTCGTCCTGATAGGTAAGTATGGCATCCAGTCCGTTGGGGGTGACGAAGAACGTATCCGTGCAGCCGATTTCCTCCGCTTTGGAATTCATCAGGCCCGCAAAACGCAGGATGGCTTCCTTGCTTTCCTCCTCCGAATTGTCCGCGCTGCGCTTACCGCCTCCGGCAAGACAGTTTCCCACATGCTCCGCAATGATCGCCGCCGAATCATTATGGGATTCCAGCATGAGGGAATACAGCAGGTCGCCCAGCCGGAAAACGTCTCCTTTCCTGACCCCCAGATGTACCTTCGGCATCCCCGCTGCATAGGATGAAACGGAAACATAATCATCGGGATTGGCCTGCTCCAGGGCAAGGATACAGGTCATAATTTTGGTGGTGCTGGCCATGGGAAGTACCTCTGTCCCGTTTTTCTGCAGTAAAATACGCCCGTTGTCCGCATCCATGAGGACTGCGGACAGGGCGTATAATTCACTGGTTGTACTATCTTTGTCATTTTCCTGCGCACAGACCCGGACAGTCTGTGCCGGAAGCAGTACAACCGGGCTCAGAATCAAAATACAGGTTACAGACACGGCCTGGATCATTTTTGTGCGGAAAAGTTTCATACGAAAATGTTTCGTGCGCATATGGGTACCTTTTCACAATGTATTAATACATTTTATTGGGCAGTCCCCATTTTTATGTGTGTAACTTTTCCATACCGGTTCAGACGGTCCTGAACCGGTTCGTTTGTTCTTCCGTCACCCGGACCTTTACTCACTCATGGAATCCACAACAGCAGCCGCCTGTGCCGCCTGGGTAAGCCTTGCGGCTTCCTCCTGCGTCACACCGTTGATATTGATATTCCGGTTTACCTTGGCATCATAGGTCCCAGCCTTTACAATTTCGGCCATATCGATCCCTACGGTTTCCTTCATGGTTTCAAACAGCTTGGACATTACCGCAGGGACATGATCCGCAACGGCTCCCACGCCGTTGCTGTCGCCGCTTCCGATGATCGTGATCTTGTCGATTTGGGAAAGGGGTTCCGCTATCTTGCCGGCAATTTCCGGAAGTACGTTGATCATCATTTCCGCCATGGCGGCATTGTTGTATTTCTGATAAGCGAGCGCTTTCTTTTCCATGGCTTCGGCTTCCGCAATACCCTTTGCCCGGATAGCCTCCGCTTCCGCTTCACCGACCATGCGGATACCGGCGGCTTCCTGCTCCTTGGCAAATTTCTGTGCTTCTGCCGTGGATTTCATTGCCATAGCACTCTTTTCGGTTTCAAACTTCTCCGCTTCCGCCCTCTTCTGTCTTTCATACAGTTCAGCCTCGGACTGCTGCTGACGGGCATAACGGTCCGCTTCGGATTTCTTCTTTACCTGAGCGTCCAGCGCCATCTCCTGTACCTCGGCTTCACGCTGCTTCAGGATAACTTCCTTTTCCTGTTTGGCAATGCTGGCCTCTGCGGTAGCCACCTCGATGGTTTTCCTCTGCTGCTGCTGCTGGATGCTGTAGGCTGCGTCCGCCTCCGCCTTCTTGGTATCCTCCAGCTTTTTCAGCTCGGCCTTCTGAAGGGCGAGTTCGTTGTTCTTTTTGGCAATTTCCCGTTCCGAATTAATGCGGGCATCATTTGCCTGCCGATCCGCGTCAGCCTTTGCCACAGCGATTTCCTTTTCTGCCTCCGCTTTGGCAATTGCCGCTTTTTTCTTAATCTGGGAAATGTTGTCGATACCAAGATCTTCGATTACGCCGTTTCCATCTGAAAAGTTCTGTACATTGAAACTGACGATATCCAGTCCCATAGCAGCCAGATCCGGTTCCGCATTTTCCTTTACCAGATTGGCGAACTTCTGGCGATCGCTCACCATTTCCTCCAGACGCATACGTCCCACGATTTCACGCATATTTCCTTCCAGCACTTCCCTTGCAATCGCTGCGATATACTGGGTATTCTGATTCAGGAAGTTTTCTGCCGCCACCGCGAGCCTGTCCGGCACGCTGCTGATTTTTATGTTGACCGCCGCATCCACCTGGATGTTGATATAATCCGCAGTGGGAACCGCATTCGTGGTCTTCACATCAATAGCAATCAGCTTCAGGCTCAGCTTATCCATACGTTCGAAGAAGGGAAGCTTGACGCTGGCCTTCCCGATGATGATCTTCTTCCGGAGACCCGAAATGATGAATGCTGTATCCGGGGGCGCTTTCTTGTACCCGGAAAATAAAATAGCGATGACTATAACGATGACTACTCCGGCAATGATGTAACCTATCATACCTTCTCCTCCTTTTGTGTGTGCCTCCTTCGGGCACCATGTTTATTTCCACGGACAGCGGACCAAACAACGCGCCTGCGCGTTCTCCCGGCGGCTGCCGTTCTCCTATGACCGCATATGCGGCCCTGGAAGCAATCATAAATGCAGCTGCAGACTGGCCTCCTCTTCGGCTTCCACCTTGAATTCCTCCAGCTTCCTTTCATTCAGCTCCGGCAGCTCCTCCAGGGATTTTACCCCGAAGCTCCGCAGGAACTGCTCCGTTGTACCAAACAGAAGAGGCCTTCCGGGTGCATCCATCCTTCCCAGCTCCGTAACCAGTTCATATTCAATGAGGCGGTTGACCGCATGATCACAGTTCACTCCGCGGATCCTTTCGATATCCAGCTTTGTCACCGGCTGTTTATAGGCTATGATGGACAGCGTCTCCAGAAGCGTCTCCGTCAGCACATATTTCCGGGGAGTGCTTGCCACCTTGATCAGATATTCATACATATCCCCCCTGGTGCACATCTGGAAAGAATTCTCAAACTCTGCAATGGAGACGCCTCTGCCTTCCTGCTCCCATTTGTCCTTCATTTCTCCGATAATCTGTCTGGCAGTCTCTTCGTCTTCCTCTATCACCTCAGCCAGCTTGCCTATCTCCA
Source organism: Lachnospiraceae bacterium (assembly GCA_022845955.1). Taxonomy (GTDB): domain Bacteria; phylum Bacillota; class Clostridia; order Lachnospirales; family Lachnospiraceae; genus Eisenbergiella. Next base: position 2,802,681 of record AP025576.1, on the reverse strand, counting down.
CGGACTCTCCCATAGCAAAAAGCACCGCTTCCATGGCAGCCTCCTGCCGTCTGCGTTCCATCCTCCTTCTCCTCCTTATCTATGTTGTAACGGTCTGCACAGTAAATGTACAGGCCCGGCTTACTCGTTATCCATGCTTCCCTCTTCTTCCCCGCCGCTACCGCCCAGAGAAGTCAGGCCGTGAAATTCCAGTTCTCCCTCCGGAAGCTCCCTGGCTGTAATAATAATATCGTCCTCTATGGATTCCTGTTCCACAAAAACCGCCCCTGTCTTCATCAGTTCCAGGACCACCAGGAAGGTGACAATCACATCCATCCGGCTCCCCTGGTTTTCCAGCAGTTCCCGAAAATTCATCCGTTTATGGCTTTTTATGTAACCTGCCACATAATTGGCCTTGGCGTCAATATTGACTTCGTCCCTTTCTATCCTGCCAAAATGGCTGCGGACAGGATCCACCTTGTCCTCCTGCCGCTTCAGGCAGGTCTGGAAAATCTGGTGCAGGCGGGTAAGCGTGACATCCTTCAGCAGTTCCTCATAATCCACAGGCGCCCTGTATTTTGCCACCTCCGCCGGGATTGTGGGAGTTTTGTAAAAGTTCTTCCGGGCATCCACCTGCATGTCCCGCAGTTCATAAGACATATATTTATAAGCTTTATATTCCAGCAGCTTCTGGACCAGTTCTGCCCTGGGATCCTCTTCCTCTCCCTCCTCGTTTACTTCCTTGGGAAGAAGCATCCTGCATTTAATATCCAGCAATGTGGCCGCCATCAGCAGGAATTCACTCATCACATTCATGTCTTCGGATTCCATCTGACGGATATAATCCAGATACTGCTCCGTTATTTCCGCAATGGGAATATCGTAAATATCCACCTTGTTTTTTTCGATTAAATGCAGAAGAAGGTCCAGCGGGCCTTCGAATACCTGCAGCTTCACTTCAATCGCCATCAGCTTCCTCTTTCCGGATCCAGACGGACCACAATCAATTCCCCCGGATTGAATACACGGATGGGCAGGGTATGGGTGCCCAGCCCCCTTCCCAATATCATACGGCTGTTTTCTTCCCTGACGTTTTCTGCATGCCCCGCCTCCGTGGAATGCTTTGCTTCCGTGGAATGCTTTGCTTTCACATACATCCCCCCGTCATACTTGGGAAACAGGCGCAGCGCCGGCGACAGCACACCTCCCAGCACCGGCAGACGCATGATTCCCCCGTGTACATGGCCGGAAAGGACCAGATCCGCCCCCCAGCCTGCATAAGCCTGAAAATAATCCGGATTATGGGCAATCAGGATATTGTATTCCCCGGGAGAAGGACGGCCCAGCAGGGAATCCAGATAAGAAACCTTCATATCCCTGCGGTGAAGCTTTTGATAATAATCCATATCTATTTCCACACCGAAAACGCGGATACCTGCACCGGGAAGGGAAACACTCTGGTTTTCCAGCAGCACCACCCCCGCCCGTCTGAGCTGCCCTGCATAATTCTCATACATGTGTTTGTATTTGTACGTATCCGTTTTCAAACGGTATTCGTGATTGCCGTTGGCATAATAAACCGGATACTTTCCCGCAAGCGCCTTCACCGTTTCCAGCGCCGGCACAAAGCTTCCGGAGATCTGGGAGGTAAGCATATCCCCCGCTATCAGGACACTGTCCGGCTTACAGCCGTCAATGGCATCCAGAAGCCTGCTGTTATGCTCCCCGAACTGCTTGTTGTGCAGGTCGGAGAGCATAACAAAACAATAGCTCTTTTTCAGCCCTTTACAGGGAATACGGTACTCTATCGTAACAAAACGGTTCATATCCCATATGATAACAACAAGAAAAAATAAGACCGCCAGGGCCGCCAGGCCTGCTAGAATCTGAATCACTGTTTACTCCTTTGCCTCTGCGTCTTTTCTTTCAGCAGTATACCATATTTTTCTCTATTATAAAAGAAAATATGCCAGAACTTTTAAAACATAGTCTTTGTATACCGCTTTCGCAACCGATTCCGAAAACAGGATCGGAACCGTGCCTATGGTCTCACCGTTCAGTCTGTAGACGGCCTCTCCGGCCTTTTCACCGGCCTCAACCGGCGCCCGGGTGCTTCCCGGCAGGTTCAGGACCTTTTCCACCGCATTCAGATCATTTCCCTTGACATCCAGATAGGAAAATCCTTCCTGGTAAACCAGGCCCGCATCCTCTTCCACACCGCCTTCCACCAGCAGACGGGGCAGCGCATCCTTATTTTCATCCTTATACAGGGCACTGACACTGTAACCGTAGTTCAGCAGCGTGGCGGCATCACTGAACCGCACTTTATAATCCGGAGCCGTCATGACCACGGCTATCAGATCGATTTCATCCTTCCGGGCCGTTGCGGACAGGCAGTACTTTGCTTTGCTGGTGGATCCGGTTTTCAGACCGGTGGTCCACTGATACTGCTTCAGCAGCTTGTTTGTGCTGGACAGCGTAAAAGTAGAGCTGCCGCGGGCCGTATTGTGGGTGATATCCTCCATCCAGATCATCGTATAGTTAAAAACGGCCGGATGCCTGGTAATCAGCTCTCTGGACATGGTTGCAACATCCCTTGCTGTCGTATAGTGGTTATCCGAATCCGTCAGGCCGCAGCAATCCTCAAAATGGGTACCCTGCATTCCCAGCTGGGCCGCCTTTTCATTCATGCGGGATACAAATTCTTCTTCACTTCCTGCAATGAATTCCGCCATAGCGACCGCCGCATCGTTTCCGCTGGCAACCGCGATACATTTGATCATGGTGTCCACCGTCTGCATTTCCCCTTCTTCCAGGAACACCTGGGAGCCTCCCATCGACTGCGCATGGGCGCTGGTCATGACTTCATCCTCCAGCTTGATATCTCCCCTGTCAAGCGCTTCGAAAATGAGAAGCATCGTCATAATCTTGGTAATGCTCGCCGGGGAACAGGAAGCATCCGCATTCTGCTCATAAATGACCGTCCCGGTGGATGCCTCCATCAAAATGGCAGAGGGCGCCGATATGCTCACCGGGGCCCCTTCCTGGGCATATCCTTTTATTTCCGGCATTCCTATCAGACATATGACCAGCATGAAGGAAATAAGCTTTTTCGCTATTGCCTTTTGATACACACAATTCATAAGGGAAACTCCCCTCCACATAAGTTCTATAACACATTTTATGTACGTGCGTGGGGATTATTCCTGGAGAGTGTCCGAAAACAAGTACAAAAAAACCACAGGCCTCCCGGAAGGCATGGCCGCCTTCCGGGAAGTCCGTGGATATTCCGGGCAGACAGGACAAAAGCATGTCCGGCTGCTTTCATGCATGGTGCTGCCCGGCAAACCGGGCATGAGAATTTACTGCGCCGCTGCTGCCTGGGCCTGGGCAATCACTGCTGCTGCGATTGCCGGATCCACAGGAAGCCCTGTAGCGGTATCAATCATATTACCGGTCGCCGGATCCAGAACCCAGGTGGAAGGATCCACACCTGTCAGATCGATATCCGGTGCCACCACCTCCTGGCCGTAGCCGGAAGCGTCAAACAGATACGTCTTGCCGTCCAGCACAAGCGTCTTGTTCACAGCCATACTGCCGTCCTCCTGGAAGTAGCGAACGCCCTTCTCATCTGTAAACCAGCCATACTGCATGGAACCGTCCGCACCGAACAGATAGGTAATGCCTGCAATATTCACATAGCCCTTCTGCATAAAGCCGTTGGCATCGAAGTAATAATTCTTGCCTGCTATCGTCACCAGATCGTGAAGCATGTGGCCATCCTTGGTATCCATATAGAAAGTATTCACACCGTCCGTGAGCCAGCCGTTGGTATAGAGGCTTCCGTCCGCATTCATGAAATAACGGTTCCCTTCATAATCTACCCAGCCGTACTGCATACGGTAATTGTTATAAAAATAGGTCCTGCCTCCCCTCGTGGTAAATCCATAAGGGATAATAATATTCGAATAATCCTTAAACTGGAAGTTCAGATCCACTCTTCCCTGGATACCGTTCACCGCACCGCTGCTGGTAAACTGCCAGAACGCTGGATTGGGATATTCACACGCTTCCGCATACTGAGCCGCCCAGACATCAAAGGGAACAGGCCCAATCCGCTGTGTCAGCCAGTTTTTGCTGGAATATACCATGGGATAATAGCCTGCCGCCTGAATAATCGTGCAGAAGGCTACCGTAAGTGCCGACAGCTGTTCCGGAGTCATGGATTTATGTACCGCATCCTCCAGGTCAAAAACCACGGGCATGTTTACCGTAAACGGCGCTATGGCAGCCAGGGTAAACTGAGCCTCCGCCATCGCCGCCTCAATTGTGGTGGCATAAGAATAAAGGTAAACGCCTGTTTTAAGACCGGCGGCATTTGCTCCCACCATGTTGGCCGCAAAATAAGGATCCAGGCCGCTCTTTGCGCTTCCTACCTTAATAAATGCAAAACTGTAACCGTCAGCCGCCACCGCACTCCAGTTAATAGCCCCCTGGTACTTGGACACATCAATCCCTTTTGCTATCACACCGGCTGCTTGTGCATCCACTCCTGATGTAAGAAATGTTCCAAAGCCGATGACAGCCGCCAATACCAGGCTGACAATTCTTTTCTTCCAGTTCATCCGTAACTTTCCTCCTGCTTTCTCTCGTACCTAAACCTGTATTCTCATGTGTCAGGGAATTTCTGCCAATTCCGCACAATAAAAAGGCGGGGCCTGAAGGTCCCCGCCTTATACGTCAGAGTTAATACCATCTGGCCTTGAATTCCTCATATTTTTCCATCAGCCTGTCCCGCTCTTCCATCACATTGATATGCAGAGCCAGCAGAAGCTGATGTAAAAAGTCTAAAATAAATAATAAGATAACCGCCCTGAGCACCCACAGCCCGGGCCCATATGTATACCATGCAGCCACATCCATTACTGCCCCATGCAGATATCCGATGATAATGACCGCATAAAATCCCCAGGCAATGGTGCTTTCCAGACAGACAATGCCCTGATAGTTAAAGGGCTTCTCGTTGTAATCCCACCATACCTCACCAAACAGACGCAGCATAGCTTTGCCGACCAGGTATTCAAATACCGTAGCGGTAAAAGCTCCTGTTAAATACAGCAGCACCGGATTCCCGGCAAAAGGACGCAGCAAAAAATAACCGGCAAGCGCTCCGAACCCATAAATAGGACAGAACGGGCCTTTGGCGAATCCTCTGTTAGTCAGCCTGCGGTTACAGATTGACATATAGACAGATTCCACAAGCCAGCCCAAAACACTGTAAATACAGAACGCCGCGACCAGATGCCAGACATCAGCTCCCAGTATTCCATGAATCCACATATTGTCTTTCCCCTCTGTTAATCCGGACTTATCATCCTCATAAAACCGTCCCGCACCGCAGGACAGCTTTGCACCATATAAAACATGTAACTGTTCAGACTTGTCTGAACCGCTACTAAAACACAAGTCCTTGGTAATAGATGCCAAGGACTTCCGTTTACTTAGTTATATTTACGTTTTCTGGCCGCTTCGGATTTCTTCTTACGTCTTACGCTGGGCTTTTCGTAATGCTCTCTCTTGCGGATTTCCTGCTGGATCCCGGCTTTTGCGCAGCTTCTTTTAAAACGACGTAAAGCGCTGTCCAAAGTTTCATTTTCTTTTACGATAATGTTTGACATAGCTCACACCTGACCTCCCTTCAGTCCCTTCAAGTTCACGACTGATTGGGTTTTTTATGCACATCAATGCACAAGAAATATTATACCAAAAATTGCAAAGACGTCAACTACTTTTTTTGCAAATTAAGTATATTTTAAGAAAAAGTGAGCTTAAGCCTTGGTTTTCAACATTTTTTGTTCACTTTTTCCTGTTTTCCGTGCTGTTAACAGTTACTTTATCTGTCCCTCCAGAATTTTTTCCGTTTCGGCTATCGCCTGGGGAATTCCAGCGGGGTTCTTTCCTCCGGCCTGGGCCATATTGGGACGTCCGCCGCCGCCTCCTCCTACCAGAGCCGCAATTCCTTTAATCAGATTGCCGGCATGGGCACCCTTTGCCATGGCTTCTTCCGTTGCCATAGCTATCAGATTCACTTTGCCGTCCTTTTCAGAAGCCAGCACGACAACACCCTCTCCCAGCTTTTCCTTCAGCTGATCGCCCAGGTCACGAAGCCCGTTCATGTCCACGTTGTCCGCCTTGGCGGCCAGCAGCCTGACCCCCTTCACTTCCTTTACCTGATCCATGACGTTCCCCAGGGATTCTCTGGCGGCTTTGCTCTTCAGTGATTCATTTTCAGCGGAAAGCTGTTTCAGCTCCGCCATGAGGTGGGTAAGCTTCTCACTGAGGTTTGCCGGAGTTGCTTTTACAATTCTGGCCGCCTCCGTCAGCTTGTCCTCTACTTCTTTATAGTAGGTGAAAACACCTGTACCCGTAATCGCTTCAATTCTTCTGACACCTGCTGCCACCCCGTTTTCCGACAGGATCTTGAATACGGCAATATCTCCGGTATTAGCCACATGGGTGCCGCCGCATAGCTCCGTGGAGAAATCCCCCATCCGGACCACGCGCACATTGTCGCCGTATTTTTCACCAAACAGGGCCATGGCGCCGGTTTTCTTCGCTTCCTCCAATGTCATAAGGGAAGTTTTTACAGGAAGATGCGCTGCGATCTCTTCATTTACGATCGTTTCCACTTTGTCCAGCTCTTCCTGTGTCATAGCGGAAAAATGGTTGAAGTCAAAACGGAGCCTGCCTGCATCCACATAAGAACCTGCCTGTTCCACATGGGAGCCAAGCACTGTGCGCAGAGCCTTCTGAAGCAGATGGGTGGCGCTGTGGTTTTTGCACGTAGCCGCTCTTTCCGACGCGTTAACGGAAAGCTCCACCTTATCCCCGTTTTTAATCATTCCTCTGGTCATCCTGCCGATATGGCCGATCTTGCCTCCGGCCAGATGAACCGTATCCTTTACTTCAAATTCACCGTCTGCACAGCGGATCATACCGATATCCCCGCACTGTCCGCCCATGGTTCCGTAAAAAGGAGTCTGGGATACAATAATCGTCCCGTTTTCTCCGTCCGTAAGAGCATCCACCACGGCTTCTTCCGTCGTCATGGCGGTAACTGCCGATTCCCACACCAGCTTATCGAATCCCACAAACTCCGAGCTAATCGCCGGATCCAGGGATTCGTATACCGTAACATCCGCGCCCATATAATTCGTAACCTTCCTGGCCGCGCGGGCTTTCTCCTTCTGCTCCTTCATGGAAGCCCGGAAGCCTTCTTCATCAATGGTAAGGTTCTTCTCTTCCAGGATTTCCTTCGTGAGATCCAGCGGGAAACCATAGGTATCGTAAAGGCGGAAGGCATCCTCACCGGAAAGCTGAGTCTTTCCTTCCTTCATCATAGTATCCTCCATATCGGAAAGAATACTCAGGCCCTGATCAATCGTTTTATTAAATTTACTTTCTTCCTGGGTGAGCACATTGAAAATAAAGTCCTGTTTCTCTTCCAGCTCCGGATAGCCGTCTTTGCTTCCTTCGATTACAGTACGGCTCAGGGTTGCCAGGAAATCCCCCCGGATCCCCAGAAGTCTTCCGTGACGGGCAGCACGGCGGATAATACGGCGCAGCACATAACCTCTTCCTTCATTGGAGGGCATGATGCCGTCGGAAATCATGAAAGTGGCGGAACGGATATGATCCGTTACAATACGGATGGAAACATCCCAGTCATGATTTACCTTATAGGTCTTTCCTGCCAGCTCGCATACCCTGTTACGCAGCGCCTGGATCGTATCCACATCAAAAATGGATTCCACATCCTGGACCACCGCAGCCAGACGCTCCAGCCCCATCCCGGTATCTATGTTCTTCTGATCCAGTTCGGTATAATTGCCGTGTCCGTCGTTGTCAAACTGGGTGAATACATTATTCCATACTTCAATATAGCGGTCACATTCACAGCCCACCGTACAGCCGGGTTTTCCGCAGCCGTATTTTTCGCCTCTGTCATAATAAACCTCGGAACAGGGGCCGCAGGGACCTGAGCCATGCTCCCAGAAATTATCTTCTTTGCCGAAATGGAAAATACGTTCTGCAGGAATGCCGATTTCGTTATTCCAGATAGCAAAGGCTTCGTCATCGTCCAGATATACGGAAGGATACAGCCTGTCCGGATCCAGCCCGACCACCTCAGTCAGAAACTCCCAGCACCAGGCAATGGCTTCCTTTTTGAAATAATCACCGAAAGAGAAATTCCCCAGCATTTCAAAAAAAGTCCCGTGCCTGTCCGTCTTGCCGATGTTCTCGATATCACCGGTACGGATACATTTCTGACAGGTTGTCACCCTTTTCCTGGGCGGGATTTCCTGTCCCGTAAAATAAGGCTTCAGCGGCGCCATACCGGAATTGATCAACAAAAGGCTGTTGTCATTGTGGGGCACCAGGGAGAAGCTTTTCATCACCAGATGTCCCTTGCTTTCGAAAAAGTCCAGGAACATCTTTCTCAGTTCATTTACTCCGTATTTATTCACGTTTCTTTCCTCCAAAATCGCTAATCTATCCTATTATAAATTCAAATTTTTCCCTTGTCAACGCTGCATGGACCTGAAAACCGCATTTTGTAACGGTTCAGACCTGTCTGAACCGTTACCTTTTCCCGCAGCTTGGTTCAGACAAGCAAAAGCAGGGTTCCGGCCACAATGAGCACCAGGCCCGCGCCGGCTTTTGGGGACAGCTTCTCTTTCAGGAACCACCAGGAAAAAGCCACGGTTACCAGAATGCTCAGCTTATCAATAGGAACCACCACACTGGCCGGCCCGTCCTGCAGGGCTTTGTAGTAGCACAGCCAGCTCAGCCCCGTCGTAACGCCGGAAATACAGATAAACAGCAGGCTCCTGCCATCCAGCTTCGCCACTTCCTTCTGCTTTCCGGTTACAAATACCATAACCCAAGCCATAAGAAGCACCACGATGGTGCGGATTGCCGTTCCCAGATTGGACTCCACTCCGGATATTCCCACCTTGCCCAATATTGCCGTAAGACTGGCAAACAGGGCGGACAGAAGCGCATATGGCAGCCATTTACGGCTGTTTTTCCCTTGCTTTTGGGCAGCGCCGGCAGAACCCGCTTTCTCTTTTCTGGTTATCATGAGAAGAGTCCCGGCTCCAATCACTACCATTGCCGCGGCCTTAAGAACCGTAACCGTCTCTTCCAGCAGCAGGAATGCCAGCAGCATGGTTATTACCGTACTGGATTTATCTATGGGGGTGACCTTATTCACATCCCCCAGCTGCAGGGCGCGGAAATAACAAAGCCAGGAAGCTCCTGTGGCAACCCCCGACAGGATAAGGAACAGCAATGTCTCCCCGCGGATGCTTCCCAACGTATCCTGGGAGCCTACGACAAATACCATCAGCCAGGAAAACAACAGCACGATAACCGTACGTATGGCCGTCGCCACATTGGAATCCGTATCCCGGATCCCTATTTTGGCTAATATGGCGGTGATTCCCGCGAACAGCGCGGAACCGCACGCAAACAATATCCACATTTTCCGTTTACACCTGCCGGGAAGGCCGCTTCCCTCCCTTTCCTTTCCCGATCAGCACAGAGGGGCAAATACGCGGAGGACGGAATCAAACAGGCCGCCGATAATCCCCTGCTTGCAATCCTTCAATGTGATTTCCCTGCTGACTGCGATGGTATCCAGGCTGTCTTTCTTCAGTTCCTTCAGACCGCCGGTCCGGTACAGGAGCGTTGCACATTCAAAATGGAGGTACAGGCTTCTGAAATCCATGTTTACGCTGCCTACAACGCCGAATTCATCGTCGCATATATAGCTTTTGGCATGGATAAAACCGGGTGTATATTCATAAATACGGATGCCTGCCCGGAGCAGGGGCGGATAATTGGAACGTGTCAGGCGGAAAATCATGGGTTTATCCGGAATCCCCGGCGTCACAATCCTCACATCCACGCCTCTTTTGGCCGCCACGCACAAAGCATTGCGCATTACGTCATCCACGATGAGATAAGGCGTAAATATGTAAACATATTTCTTCGCCTGATTCAGGATTTCCAGGTATACATTTTCCGCTATCGTTTCATTATCCAGAGGGGAATCGGTATAGGGCTGGACAAATCCCTCCCCTTCAAACGGCCCGGGATGGTGTACATGGGGCTTGAAACAGCTGATATCCGTATCCTCTTTGCGGAAGGCATTCCACATTTCCAGAAACATCTCCGTAAAGTTCCATACCCCTTCTCCCTTCAGCCTGACACCGGTGTCCTTCCAGTAGCCGAAACGCACCTTTTTGTTGATGTATTCATCTGCCAGGTTGATTCCGCCGGTAAAGGCGGTATACCCGTCTATATCAAGGATTTTCCTGTGATCCCGGTTATTCATAACCAGGGAGAAAAAGGGGATCACCGGGTTAAAGGCCATACATTTGATTCCGTATTTCTCAAGCCCCATAAAATAGCCGCCGGGAAGCAGGGTCACGCATCCCATGTCATCATAGATCATGCGCACATCCAGACCCTCCGCCGCCTTCTGCTTCAGGATTTCCAGGATTTGTTCCCACATTTCCCCTTCGGAAACGATGAAATACTCCACAAAAATAAAATGCTTTGCCGCTTTCAACTCTTCCAGCATATCCACGAACATCTCTTCCCCGCTGGGATAATAGGTCACATCGGTGTTTCCGTAAACCGGGAAATCGCCCACACGCCTTACATAATCAAAGGTACCCGCGGCACGTCCGTGGACCCTTCCCAGATGATCCTGGATTTCCGCCTCCTGGAGCAGGCTGTCCTTAAACATCTCATGCTGTTCATTCAGCTTACGCCTCATTCTGCGTGACGGCTTTTTATCCCCCGAAAACAGGTAAAGCAGGCCGCCGAACAGAGGCAGCGTCATAATCAATACGATCCAGCCTATTTTATAAGCTGCATTATCGTCTTTTCCTATAATATACAGAACAATGGCAATACTGAGCGCCGTAAAAGCCGTTGTTATCCAACTGGAATATTTTGCAAGTTCCTCCAGCATAAAGATAATCCAGAGAATCTGAAGCAAAATGAGTACAACCGTAACAACAATGCGGTTGACCACCAGTCTTTTGTATTTCCCTTTCATCTGCTATCTTCCTTTCCGCTTCCCGTTCTGTCCTGCGGATGCTGCTCCTTCAGCCGGAACCTTCTTTTCCGTTTGGTTTCTCCGGTTGACATCATTGCGGATAAGCTTATAGGCCGTTGCCGCAATCGGGACTCCAAGAAGCATTCCCCCGATTCCTCCCAGGCCGCCGCCAACCGTAACGGCCGCCAGAACCCACATGCCGGGAAGCCCGATAGAGGAGCCCACCACTTTGGGATATATCAGATTTCCTTCCAGCTGCTGCAGCACCACAATAAACACAACAAACAACAGAGCCTTGACAGGATCCACCGTAAGTATCATAAATGCTCCCACTGAAGCTCCCAGATAAGCCCCCACAACAGGAATCAGGGCCGTTGCCCCGATAAACGCGCCGATCATGGGCGCATAAGGAAAACGCAGCAACAGCATTCCCACAGTACAGAGTGTACCCAGAATTACCGCTTCTGTACACTGTCCGATAATAAAACTGGAAAAAGTTTCATTGGCCGTCCGGTACACATTCCGGATACGGGCAATTGTCTCCTCTTTCACATAGGCATGAAGTATTTTCTCCGCCTGGGAACGCAGCTTTTCTTTACCGGAAAGGATATAGATGGCAAAAACAAGGCCGATGAAGAAATTCACCACACTGCCCAGCACCGCCCCCACTGCGGTAAGAGTGGAATTGAGCACATTCCCCAGACCTGTTCTCGCAAAATCCATAACCTTTTCCATGGCACTGTTCCAGTCCACGTCTTTAATGCTTGCAGCAATATTCATGGCGTTGTTTTTCTCAAGCCATACGGCTGCCTCTTCCAGGAAAACCGGAACACTTCTTCCGATTACGCCGAAGGCCTTTCCCAGTTCAGGAAGAACCAGTCTTCCGATCAGCATTATTATCCCGATTACAAGAAGGATGGAAAGCAGGATGCTCACGCCTCTTCTGCTGGACCGGATCCATGTATTCCTGGAGCGCGGGAAATAAAGCCGCTCCACCCGGACCATGATTATATTGAGCACATAAGCCATTGCCGCCCCCAGCAGCAGGGAAAAAACCACATTCCATAAACTGACCGCCAGTCCTGCAATATTGTCAAAATAGCGGATCGCCAAAATGAGCAACGCGGCCAGGCAGATATAAATGATTACAGCACTGTCCGTTTTCTTTTTTTTCATAATACCTCCAATCGATTAGGCAGTTACAATTCTGTCTTATGCAAAACATTATCTTATCTTACCACAAATCTTTCCAGAAAGAAAGAACCGTCAGAAGCCGATCGGTTAAGATCTGCCCTGACGGTAATACCAGTGGAACGTTCCTTTATAACTGTTTTTGGAGAAGTATAGCGCTTCATCCGCACGGGAGTACAGGTTTTCAAAGGTTTCGTTCCCTTTTTCCCGGTACAGGCCGATGGAGCAGCTCAATACCACCTCATTTCCGTACCTCCCTGACATGGTCCGGTAGGCCTCCATCGCTTTCCTCGCTTTTTCCTCCGCTTCCTTTCTCGTATCGCTTTTATTCTCAAATACGGCGAACTCATCGCCCCCCAGCCGGCCTATGACCGCCTCCTCACCGAATACTTCTCTGAGGATTTCCGCCATTCCCATAATCACCCGGTCGCCCGCCACATGTCCATAGGTATCGTTCACCGCCTTAAAATCATCCAGATCTATCATGTAAAAGGTCCCGCCGCCCGCTTCATTCAGCCGCCGCTTCACATACCGCTCAAAGCTCCCCCGGTTATACAGCCCGGTCATCAAGTCCCTTTCTGACAGTTTCCGGTAATATGCCGCTTCCCTCTGCTGCCCGCCGGGAGGGTATTCTTCACAGGATTCCGCATTCCAGACCGGCTTCCTGTACAGGGCCGCATCCTCCTCGGGAAGGGATAAGTGGATATGCGCCACCCGGAATTTATTGGGACATTCTGCTTCTGCGGAAGCAGAGCATTCCCTTTCTTCCTCTTTCCAGACCACGCTGATCCGTACCTCCTTTTCCCACAATCCTGTCCTGGAATCCCCATTGGGTTCTTCTTCCTTTCCGGATACAAACAGCAATTCAAACTTGACATTGCCGCATACCAAAAACACCTTTTCCGACAGAGAAATGCTCTGAAACCATTCTTTCACCGGCCTGCATATATAATTTCTTCCATTCGTCCCTTTATCAGTATCCAGATCATTTTTTATTTGTTCTACAGATGTGTAGAATTCTTCAGACCGGCTCCCGATCACGATGGAATTATTGGTAAAAAATCCCGCAATTTCCTGGATTTCACCCAAACTGTGCCCGCCCAGGCAACGAAGCATCAACTGTTTTGTTAAGCCGCATAATTCCTTTTCAATCATTCCAACACCTTTCCCGGGCACATCTTAATTTTGCTCTAATACTAGAGCAATTATATCCTACTTTTTTAATAAAATCAATAATATATACCAATAATAGGAATCGGGAGATTATCGTTGGTTACGGTTCACACCATTCAGCCTCCGTCCCCGTTTCCTGCCCGCCTTCCGAGTCTCTATGGAGCCGCCTGCCGGATATTTACATACAGCTTACGGCATCGCTCCATACGTCGAGACTCTATAAAGGCGGGCAGGCAGCGGAGGCGGAGGCTGAACTAAACACGATATATTCAGTGCTGTTAGGACGGAGAAAAACGAGACAGCACACTAGGGAGCAGTTTTTATGCAAAAAATAAAACACGATCTTTCTCTGGGTGCCAATATACGCACTCTCCGCAGATCCTGCGGTCTGACCCAGGAGCAGACAATAGCAAAGCTGCAGCTTTTAGGCTGCAGCCTTACAAGGGGTTCCTATGCAAAAATAGAAGCAGGTATCCAGAATATCAGTGTACAGGAGCTTCTGACCATGAAAGAGGTATTCCATGCGGAGTTCTCCGATTTCTTCCGAACGGCAGACGACGATTAACAGCCGGTCATAATGCGGATAATTTCCTTGTCCGTTTCTTTCATGCCGTCTTTACCCAGACGGCCCACAAGTGATTCAAGAGTGCATAAATCCCATCGCCGCAGGCGATTTTAAATGGATTTATGCATGTTACTGGTCACGGAGTGAACAGTAACCAGCTATCTCTAAAAAACAAATACAGGAACCCCCCGGAAACACTGAGTTCCCGGGGGGATGAGGTTATCTTATACAATCCCCTGTGCGGTCATGGCTGTTGCAACCTTTTCAAAGCCTGCAATGTTGGCGCCTGCCACATAGTTTCCTTCCATGCCGTATCGCTTCGCAGCATCATCCAGATTATGGAAGATATTAATCATAATTCCCTGCAGCCTGCTGTCCACTTCTTCGAAACTCCAGCTGAGACGTTCGCTGTTCTGGCTCATTTCCAGAGCGGAGGTAGCTACGCCGCCGGCGTTTGCCGCCTTTCCGGGAACGAAAAGGACACCGTTCTTCTGCAGATACTCGGTAGCTTCCAGCGTGGTAGGCATATTGGCGCCTTCACAAACAGCTTTTACGCCGTTTGCAACCAGGCCTTCCGCATCGGAAAGGAGAAGTTCGTTCTGGGTGGCACAGGGAAGAGCGATGTCAGCCTTGACACTCCATACGCCTTTGCCGGAATGGTATTCCGCATGGGGCCTGTAGTTCAGGTAATCGGATACTCTACCGCGTTTTACTTCCTTGATTTCCTTCAGCGCTGCCAGATCAATTCCTTCCGGATCATATATCCAGCCGGTGGAATCGGAGCAAGTCACTACCTTCGCTCCCATCTGCTGTGCTTTCTGGATAGCATAGATCGCCACGTTTCCGGATCCGGATACAGCGATGGTCTTTCCTTCAATAGCAATGCCATTGCATTTAAGCATTTCTTTTGTCATATACAGCAGGCCATAACCCGTTGCTTCGGTTCTTGCCAGGGAACCGCCGTAGGTCAGGCCCTTTCCGGTAAGTACACCTTCATATACGTTGCGGATTCTCTTATACTGCCCGTACATGTATCCGATTTCTCTTGCGCCGGTTCCGATATCTCCGGCAGGAACATCGGTATCTGCTCCTATATGTCTGTAAAGCTCCGTCATAAAGCTCTGGCAGAAGGCCATAACCTCCCTGTCGGATTTCCCTTTCGGATCAAAGTCGGAACCACCCTTGCCGCCGCCGATAGGAAGGCCGGTGAGAGAGTTTTTAAACACCTGTTCAAAACCAAGGAATTTGATAATACCCAGGTTAACGGAAGGATGCAGGCGTAAGCCTCCCTTATAAGGTCCGATAGCGCTGTTGAACTGAACACGGAAGCCGGTGTTAACCTGAACCTGTCCCTTATCATCCACCCAGGGAATCCGGAACATAATCTGTCTTTCCGGATTAACGAGTCTTTCCAGCAACGCGTCTTTTCTGTAGGCTTCCTCATTGGCTTCCACCACCACTCTGAGGGATTCCAGAACTTCTTTAACTGCCTGATGAAATTCAGGCTGTGCAGGATTTTTCTCAATCACCTGCGCGATGACCTCGTCTACATATGACATGTGTGATTCCTCCTTAATTGTTTTTAACATAAAAAACGCCCAGGACAGATTACTGCTGACCTGAGCATTCCAGACGGCTTTGTCCGGCTATTATTATATAATGGATAAAGCCTGCATGCAAGTACTTTATTACGTTAACTTGACGAAATTTGCCAAAAAACACCTTATTATAGATACTTTTTCAGCTTTTCAATGGTTTCTTCTTCAAAATCCATAAGCTCACGGGCCAATTCCGTGCTTTCATTCCCTGCATTCCCAAAGTGGTTCAGGGCCTTCCACATACTTGTCAGCCCTCTGCTGCTTCCCTTAATCATAAGCTCGGCAATATGGCTGGTGCTGGTGTTAAGAAGCGTATTGGCCTGTATGCTGCCCTTCAGCATCAAATCCGATACGCCGTTCGCCTGGTAGTTCTCCCCTCTTCCTTCCAGCATCTCACGACGGGCCTTGTCCCTCAGCTCTGAATATTTCAATTCCTGCCTGCTCAGCTGCAAAGCAAAGGCATCATCGGACAGCTTTGGGGATAAAGTTTCGATCGCTTTGATTCCCATTTCCGCATTTTTTTGGATCTCTCTGTAAATTGCCGCATCATCACCGCGCATCTTTTCTGCCTCCCTTCGCCGGTTGAACAAAAGCCTGACTTCTTTATGTTCAAAAAAACCGGGAATACTTTTATTTTAAAAAGTATTCCCGGTAAATGGGTTCCTTATTCCAATGTCTTTCACAGACATTTGTTATACTTACTTTAAGATATCTGTCTTGATATATCCGGTTTCGCCCTTAAATTTTACTTTAGTCCAGCCGTCAGCCTGTTTCATCAGGATTTCCACTTCATCACCGTAGTATCCCACACCAAGCCTGTCCGCTGTCTCACTTGCCGATTTACGGATATTTACGGTAGTGGTCAGACGATAGGTTCCGCTGTTAGGCACATCCACAGAAGCCGCACCATCGCCCGCTCCGGGAGCCGAAACAGGATTATCCGTATTGGCATTTCCAGCCGCTTCCTGTTCCCCTGTGTTCTCTGCAGCCGGGGTATCCTCCGCCGGTTCATTTTCTGCCGGAGCTTCCTCCGCAGGCTCCAGGAACTCCGATTTAATATAGGCTTCCTGTCCGTCAAATTCAATTTTAGACCAGCCGTTCGCACGGTTTTCCAGAAGAGCAAACTCTTCTCCCACCTGCGCTTTGCCAAGGCTGTCCGCTGTCTCGCTGTCCGACTTCCGGATATTCACCACATCCGTAGCCTTCACGCGGGATGCGGTCTGTGCTTCTCCGGCATCAGCCGGCTGTTCGGTACCAGCCTCTTCCGCCGTCTCTGTCTGAACGGCTGTCTCCGCTTCCGCAAGAGCATCACCCACCGCAGTCTTCAGGCTCTCTGAAAGCTCCGTGAGGAACGCCGCCAATTCTTCATTCTCAGTAACCGCCTCATTGTATTCCACCTGAACCCGGTTAAACAGATCCACCACATCGTCCTGCTTGGTTACATTCGTCCGGTATTCCTTCATGGATTCATCTTCCGAGCAGTCATGGATGTAATAGCTTCCATCGTCCTTCTTGCACACAATATACGTATTAAGCCCGGTAACCTTCTGCTCTATGTCGCGGAACTTGGCATAATAGGTAACGTAAACCACATACGAATCGGCTTCCGGCCCCGGCTTGGTATAGCAGTTAATATCATCATAGCTTTCCAGGTATTTGCTCTTTTCCTGAATCCGGAGCAATTCAGCCTGGTCCGAATAATCCTTCAGGGTATTAATGGTATCGATATCTCCCGATGCCGCCGCCTGATAATATTTTTCCATCAGGGCATTGACTTCGGGGTTTGCATTTTCTTCCAGAGGCACATCCGGCACCGCTGTCTCCGTCTGGGCTTCCGTCGATTCCGCGGGCTGGGCTTCCGCCTGCAGGTTTTTATTTTTACCGGTACTGCTTCCTATCAGGGATCCGAGCAAAATGCCGATTCCCAGAAGCACAACTGCAATCACTACGATAACAGCCAGCGATTTCTTGTTCTTTTTCAGAAGTTCCAAAAACTCATTGGGGGTACCCTCCGGTTTGGAGGTTTCCTTTTTATCTTTTTGTTCTTCGCTCAATATCACACCTTCATTCTTAATACAAAAGCCGTAAAATTCTCATCCGCCACCGGGCCGGCATACTTTCCCTGAAGGGAAATATATGCCAGAGTGACACAAATGCACCCGACAGGAATCGAACCTGCATTAAAGGCGTCGGAGGCCTCCGTTCTATCCATTAGACTACGGGTGCATAAGCATATGGTGATGCACTGGTTAATTATTACAAACTTGTTACATGCATCGCTCTGACATATATTAGCATAACTTTCCCCGGATGTCCAGACCACATTTTGGAAAAAAAAGAATTTTTAGATCATTTTAAGAAATAATCAGAATATCAAAGAATAGTTATCCTGCCGCTTTCACGGCAAAAATAATAGACATTATCGGATAAAAGCTCTTCCTGCGGCACATTCTGGCCGTTCACCTCGCGCACCATATCATACAGGTGTTCTTTATTTTCCACTCCCGTATCAGCCAGCAGGATTACCTCATGTACGGAGCTGGGAAAAATATAAAAATCATGGCCGAATTCATTGGCGTATTTTTCCAGCACCTCCGGATACAGGACGGATGCGGCTCCATAAAAATGTTGTTTATTTGTCAGTATATACATCTTCCTTTCCGAATTTTCCCTTTTGGGCCATCCCACAAGAAAATCCGCAACGCCGTCCAGAATAGCCAGACAGCCGTCCTCGTCCTCTTCCGGATTCTCCATTTCCACGGTTTCTGCCATCCGGTCCTGCACAGCCTTCCGGATGATATCAAACATAAAATCATCCATGGAGGAAATCTCCGGAGGAAGTATCCTGGGCATATTTTCCATGGCATCCTGCCAGAGCTGTTCCTCCGTTACCTCCCACAGATCCGTATGGCTTTCATTGATCAGGATACAGGCGCAGCCCATCCGGTCGCTCATCAGGATACAGCAGTAAACAACGGCCAGATCCATGAATTTCCTGTGGGGAACCTTATTCAGCAGCTGCCTGTTCTTCTCATAATTAATCAGCCGGCATGCCAGCTTGGGCTTTACCCTTACGTACTCATGGAAAAAGTCCATATTCAAGTCCGGCTCCGGTTTATTTTCTTCATAAATGCTGCAAATCTGGCGGATTATTTCACTGAAGGGCTTTCCCTGGCCATATTCCTCATAAAGCCCGTTCAAATAGATTGTGGAAGCCACATCGCTTTCCTCATTCATGAAAATCAGGCCGCTCAGGGTCACGCCGTTATTTTTCAGCACATTGCTTACGGTCAGGTGGATTTTATCACCAAAATAAGCCTGTACGGCATTTTTAACTTTTTCCAGAAACTTATCAAATTCCATTCCTTTTCCTCTCTTTACCTTGTTATAAGGCAACAGTCTTCCCACAATCCGCTTTTTTCTTCCCTTCCTCAATAAAAAAGACAATGAAAACTCTGCCAAGCAGAAATCTCATTGTCTTATAGGCTAATAATAGAATTATGCCTGTCCGTATTATGCTCTGGAAAGATATTCGCCAGTTCTGGTGTCGATTTTAATCCGGTCACCCTGGTTTACGAACAGAGGCACATATACAACAGCTCCGGTTTCAACAGTTGCGGGCTTGGACGCGCCTGTAGCGGTATCGCCCTTGAATCCGGGTTCTGTCTCGGTAATCTCCAACTCAACGAAAAGCGGAGGCTCAACTGCAAAAACATTCCCGTTATGGGAACATACCTTGCAGACTTCATTTTCCTTTACGAATTTCAATGTATCTCCAACCGTTTCAGAATTAAGGGCTACCTGATCATAGGTTTCCATATCCATAAAAGTAAATAAATCACCGTCAGAATATAAATACTGCATATCTTTTCTATCAATACGTGCCTGCGGGAATTTTTCAGTGGGCCGGAAGGTCTTCTCTACAACACCTCCGTTAATGATATTCTTCAGCTTTGTCCGTACAAAAGCGGCGCCTTTACCAGGCTTAACATGCTGAAACTCAATTATCTGAAAAATATTGTTATCTACTTCAATCGTAATACCATTTCTGAAATCACCTGCAGAAATCATAAAAAATCTTCCTCCTAAATTTTCGCGTTTAATTCTCTACTAGTTTATAATAAAATTTCTCTTTTTTCAACTGTTTTTTTACAGAATCTGCTTTTCCCCGGATCCCGGGTCACCATTCACGGCCCTTTGCGCCTGCAAGAATGAAATCAATCGCCTGGAGGTAGCCGTCAAGCCCCCGGCCGTAAATTTGTTTGTCGCAGGCCGGAGCCGTGACCGATATTTTGCGGAACTCTTCCCGTTTGGTGATATCGGAAATGTGGATTTCCACCTTGGGTACCGTGATGCTGGAAAGAGCATCCCGTATGGCGTAGCTGTAATGGGTGAACGCGCCCGGATTGATGACGATCCCTTCGGTTCCGTCAAAATAGGCCTCCTGCAGCCTGTCGATAATAGCGCCTTCATGATTGCTCTGGAACACGGTCACCTGGCTGCCTGTTTCCTTCCCCTTCTTTTCAAGAAGCTTCAGAAGGTAATTATAATCCTGATTTCCATAAATCGCTTTTTCCCGGATTCCCAGGAAATTTAAATTAGGGCCGTTAATCACAAGTATTTTCATCCGCCGTCTCCTTTTCCCCGCCGACTATGCCGGCGATTTCTCCGATAATCTCCTCAAAATCCTTACCGTCCACATCGACCGTAATATCGGCGGCCGCCTGGTAAACAGGGTTCCTGATTTCCAGAAGCCTCCTGATTTCTTCCATGGGGTTTTCCTTCTGCAGAAGGGGGCGGGTATCATCTCCCTTCAGCCGCTCATAGACCGTTTCCGCGCTCACGCGCAGAAACACCACCGTCCCCAGCTCTTTCAGCAGCATCCGGTTTTCCTCCCGCATAGGAAGTCCGCCCCCGGTGGAGATGATCTGCTCTCCTTCCGTTTCCAGAAGGCTTTTCAGCGCCGCCGTTTCCATTCTCCGGAACCCCTCTTCGCCCTGCCCGGCAAATATTTCAGAAATGCTCCTGCCTTCTTCCTTTTCGATCAGGCGGTCCGTATCCACCAGCTGCTGACGCAGCCGGTAGGAAAGCCGGATTCCCACGGTGGTTTTCCCGCTTCCCATAAAACCTGTCAGAATAATATTTTTCTTCCTGTCACTCATGTTCTCCCGGTTCCTTTTTCGTAACCGACCAGGCTTGTTGATCGGTTACCTTTTTCATCTGTTCATAACAAAAGTCCGCATCCTCTTCCCGGACGGAAACGCCGGTCCATAGTTCAAAGGCTTCCACGCCCTGAAACAACAGCATCTTCAGGCCATTGCAGGCTTTTCCGCCCGCCGCTCTCACAAGGCGCATGAATTTCGTATCCGCGGGGCGGTAAATCAAATCGTATCCCGTATGTACCAGCCGGTAAAAACCGGGATCCTCAATAACCGCTTCCTCCGTATGGGGAGCGAGACCCACGGAGGTTCCCTGGATCACCAGATATTGATCCCCTGCAAGCTGTTTCCAGCCGTCCAGTCCCATCGCACGGATGCAGCATCTCCCCGCCTTTTCGTTTACCTCCCTGGCAACCGCCTCTCCCTTTTCCAGGCTGCGGTTCAGAAGATATACCTGTTTGGCCCCGCGCAGAGCGCACAAAAAAGCCGCCGCCCTTGCCGCGCCCCCCGCTCCCAGCAGGATTACCTCCTCGCCGGAAACCGAAATTCCTTCCGCCAAAAGGGCCCTGTACAATCCGGACAAGTCGGTATTGTATCCGCAAAAGCCCTGTTCTGTCCTGACCAGGGTATTTACCGCCCCGATACAGGATGCCTCCCTGTCTATCCCGGATAAAAAGGGGATTACCGCGCTTTTGTGCGGCACCGTAACATTTACCCCGAGCAGGTTCAGCGCCCACGCGCCTTCAACGGCCTGACGTACCTGTTCCCCTTCCACCAGGAATGGGACATAGACCATATTGATGCCGCATCGCTTTGCCAGGGTGTTATGGATGACAGGGGAAAGAGTATGCTCCACCGGGTTCCCCAAGAGGGCACAGGTTCTTGTCTTGCCGTCAATCATGCTGTTTTCCTCCTTCTGCCGCCCGTTTTTTCTTATAAAAATGGAGGACAATCTTCTCCAGATAGCGTTTCAGCACGATCTGAATCTCTTCCCGGGGATTAATCGGCTTCACCAGATAGCTGTAAAGCCCCGCTTTTCTTGCTCCCCATACATCGGTAAACAGCTGATCGCCCACAAAAAAGGTATTGACGTCATCCGTCCCCATCTTGTCCATCGCCCGTTCATAATTTTTGATGCCCGGCTTACCGGCTTTGTATATATAATTCACATGTACCGCATCGTTGAACATTTTTACCCGTGGCTCCTTATTATTGGATAGCAGAAGGCATTCATAACCAATGCCCTTCAGCCGTTTAAAAAGTGCGATGCTTCTGTCATCTGCCGGCGCTCCGTGCGGCACAAGCGTATTATCAATATCAAATATAATACCTCTGTAACCCTTCTTATACAGCCCCTCATAGTCTATTACATAAGCACTTTCCACATAGCTGTCCGGATAAAACTTCTCAAACATGGATTTTCTCCCTTTCTCACTTAGCAGTAACCGCCGCGCAGCTTCTGCGTTCATACCGCCGGACCGGAGGAATCCGTTCCGGGGGACTCAATTCCCGCCGCTTCCAGCAGACTTTTCGTATAAGGATGCTTCGGATGGAAATAAACATCGTCCACATCCCCGCTTTCCACAATTTCCCCGTCTTTCATGATCATAACCCGCTGACTCAGCTGGTACACCACACGCATATCATGGGAAATAAAGAGGATGGCAAGGCCCAATTCCTTCTGTATGTTCCTCAGCAGCGCGATGACCTGCGCCTGTATCGTCACATCCAGAGCCGAAACCGGTTCATCCGCAATCAGGAGCCTGGGGGATAGCATCAGGCTTTCCGCGATACAAACCCTCTGCCTCTGGCCGCCGGAAAGCTGCCGCGGATAGCGATCCGCCTGCTTTTCATCAAGCCCCACCTTCTTCAGCATTTCCAGCACCTTCTCCCTGCGCTGCTGTCTGTTCAGATCCGTATTCAGCCGCAGAGGCTCTTCCAAAATCCAGCCTACCTTTTTTACGGGATTCAGGGAGCTGTAGGGATCCTGGAAAATCATCTGGGGATGCCGGGATTTTTGGACGATAACCCCCTCATATTTGGGAATCAGCCCCAGAAGCGCTTTGGAAAGCGTGGACTTTCCGCAGCCGCTCTCTCCCACCAGCCCCATGACTTCACCCTCCCGGATGGAAAAGGAGACGCCCTTTAATACATCCAGATCTTTTTTGGGATGGAACAGGCCCCCCTCCTCCTGGGCGTAGGAAACACGCAGATCTTTTACCATAAGGACATACTTTGTCTGTTTTTCTTCCATTTCAAACCTCCGCAGGCTTTACGCATCTGGGAATAGCGGCTATCAGATTCCGGGTATAATCCTCCCGGGGATGTTCAAATATCTCCCGGCAGTCCCCCTGCTCCACCACCGCCCCGTCCTTCATCACCACAATGCGTTCGCAAAGACGCTTTACCAGACTCAAATCATGGGAAATGAACAGGATTCCCGTTTTCTTTTCCTGATTGAGTCTGGAAAGGAGCCTGACAATCTGAAGCTGCACCGTAACATCCAGGGCTGTGGTGGGTTCATCCGCAATCAGCAGCCTGGGTTCACAGATCATGGCAGCCGCGATCATAACCCTCTGCCGCTGCCCGCCTGATATCTGGTGGGGATAGGAATGATACATACGCTCCGGATCGGGCAGTTCCACCACTTTCAGCATTTCCAGGGCTTTTTCCCGGAGCTGCTCCCGGCTCATGTCAGGACGGTGTATACGCAGGCTTTCCTCTACCTGCCGGCCGATCCGGTATACCGGATTCAGGGATGTCATAGGCTCCTGGAACACAATACCGATATCATCTCCCTGAAAAGCCCGGAGCTGCTCCCTGGGACAGGTGAGCAAATCCGTTCCCTGAAACAGGATCTGCCCGGTTTTCTTCATATCATGCCTGCGGAGCAGTCCCGCCACCGCCAGGGCCGTCATGGATTTCCCGGATCCGGATTCCCCGACCAGACCGACAATATCCCCCTCGTCCATATGGAGGTTCAAATGATAGACCACCGTTTCCGGGACAAGATGATCATGGAATTCCAGATTGAGATCAATTACATCAAGCATACCCATACCCGCCTTTCCCCTTCAGCCCTTCTGCAAGCAGGCTGAAGCCCAAAACCATCAAAACGATAAACATGCCGGGAAACAGCGCAAAGCCGGGGGCGGAGAAAATATAGGTCTGCGCTTCGGAAAGCATCCTTCCCAGGCTGGCTTCCGGAGGCTGTACCCCGATCCCGAGGTAGCTCATACCCGCTTCCGCCAGCACCGCGTTATTAAACCCAATCATCACCGCCGGTACAAGCACCTTAAGGGTGTTGGGCAGGATATGAACGAACATAATACGCAGACGTCCGGCACCTGCCAGTCTTGCCAGCTTCACATAGTCCATATTTTTACAGCGGATGAATTCGGAGCGCACAATCCTGGCAAAGCTGGGAATAAAGGCAATTCCCAGGGAAATGATCACATTCCCCTTTCCCGGCCCCAGAAGGCTGATAAAAACCAACGCCAGAAGGATGCTTGGAAACGCGAATACCACATCATTGATACGCATCAGCACCTCATCCAGCAGACCGCCGAAATATCCCGTAAAAGCGCCCAGAAGCACCCCGAAAAAGGTGCCTATGGCAACGGTCGACAACGCCACCGACAGCGTTGTGCCGCTGCCCTTCATCACCCGGCTCAGGATATCCCTGCCGAAATTATCGCACCCGAAGGGATGGGCGAGCGTGGCGCCGGAAAGCTTATTTGCATTATCCATAGCCGTTGGATCATATGGTGTATAAAAGATTCCGATAAGCACCACCAACAGGACAAAACCTGTGAGAATGCTTCCGAGAATTAAATTCAGGTTCTTTTTCTTCATAGTTTGGCCTCATCTTTCCGCGGCAGTTTCTTACTGTACACGAATCCTGGGATCGATTTTCTTATAAATGGAATCCACCAGGAAATTGATGAAAATAACAAGAAAGGCCAGCAGAACAATAATGGCCTCCACCACCGGATAATCCCTGTTTGATATGGATGTGAGCAGGATCCGTCCCAAGCCGGGAATATTAAATACCTGCTCGATGATGATGCTTCCCGCTATCATATCCGTAAGCGCCATACCCAGAAAAGTTACCACAGGAATCATGGCATTCTTCAGCAGATGGCGGTACATCACATCCCTGGTGCTGTTCCCCCTGCTGTATGCCGTCCTGGCATAATCCTGCTGCATTTCCTGTATGATGGAGCTGCGCAGCAGCTTAACAGCCATTGCAGCTTTGGGAAGGGCGATGGACAACGCCGGAAAAAAGAGGTATCCGATAAAACCGGTTATACTTTTGGTATAGGATACATAGCCGCCCGGCGTGAATAAATGGAGAATCAGGCCGAAAAGGAGGGTTATCAGTATTCCTGAAAAGAAAGGCGGGATTGCCATAATGATCTGGTTCAGCACAGATACCACATGATCCGCCGCCCCTCCCTCATGCCTGGCCGTATAAAGCCCCAGGGGGATAGAGATGAGCACCATCATGGCAAACGCCATCAGGGTCAGGGTCAGGGTGACAGGGATTTTTTCCGCCACCATATCCTCCACCGGCATTTGATAGCTGTAGGAGGTTCCCAGATCCCCCTTAAGCAGACCGCCAAGCCAGCCGGCAAAGCGTACCGGGAGGGGGCGGTTCAGCCCCATCTCCTCACGCAGCGCCTCCACCTTGGCCGGCGTGGCCTCCGTGCCCAGCTTTGCCGTGGCGGGATCCCCGGGAATCCATGCAAATGCAAGAAACACCAGAAAGGACACCACCAACAGGGTCGCAGCCATGGATACCAGTTTTTTTATCAAATATTTCACATCTCTCACGCTCCCTTGCAAAGCCGGAATCCGGAACCTATTGTCCGGCGATTTTAAGCTTGGCGATATCCTGCACATACAGCGGATAAAACTCGTACCCTGTATATTTTTTGTTCAACGCCACCAGATAAGGCAGATCCTGAATATATACATTGGCCGCATGCTCTGCCAGAAGCGTTTCACAATCCTTGAACGCAGCCGTTTTTTCTTCGTCTTCAATTGTGGCAAGCGCTTTGGCATAAGCGGCATCATAATCCGCATTGCTGAAATTAATAAAATTGTTGCCCGCCGTGGATACGAAACGGGAAAGCAGTGCGCTGGGGGTCAGGCTGGATGCATCCACTCCCACCACCGTAGCTTCATACTTTCTTCCCGCATATACATCGGACAGCCAGCTGTCCCATTCAATGAGATTGATTTCTGCCGTCACGCCGATTTTTTTCAGCTGTTCCACAATTACCTGCGCCGTATCGATATGCTGCTGGTAATTGGACGGAACCGTTATGGTAAAGGAAAAGCCGTTTTCATACCCGGCTTCCTTCAAAAGCGCCTTCGCCTTATCCAGATCCTGGCTGTACATGTCATTCAGTTCCGGCATATAGTATTTCCCAAAAGCAGGAAACATACTGCTGCCGATTTCCGTACCTTTTCCGTCGGAAACAATATCCATAATTTCCTGGGGATCCACCGCATAACACAATGCCTGACGGACACGTTCATCGGTAAAAGGTTCCGCCGCATTATTCAGATACAAGGCCTGTACCAGATTCATGGTACCCTCAAGCACCTGGAAATTGTCTCCCAGCTGTTCCGCCTGTGCGGGCGTCACCCTGGCAAACATATCGATGGAGCCTCCCTGCAGATCCATGACGATGGAATCCGCATTGGCGCATACCTTGAAGGTAACATGCTCGATATTGGCAGGTGTTCCCCAATAATCATCGAATTTTTCCATCACAAAATTTTCCTGGGGGGAACGGGATACGTATTTATACGGCCCGGTTCCGATAGGATTGGTATCCGGGCTTTCATTGGATGCCGGTATAACGGCATTGGTCATATAAGCCAGAAAATCCGTGTCAGGCCCGTCCAATACCACTTCCACTGTTTTCTCATCCAGAATATCCACACTTTGAATATGAGAATACGCCGCTACCAGGGGTTCCCCATTTGTGGTATCGGCGCATCTGTCTATGGAATACTTCACGTCTTCGGCCGTTACCGGACTGCCATCATGGAATTTTACTCCTTCCCTTAAGGTAAAGGTGTAGGTGGTCGCATCTTCCGATATCTGAAAATCACTCGCAATTGCCGGCTGCAGATCTCCGCTGCTGTCCGGCTTTACAAGTCCTTCGTACAGATTAAACAATACCTCTTCCGTTCCTGCCGCCACCGCTTTGTGAGGGTCAAGACTGTCTTCTATGTCCTGAGGTATGCCAATCGTTATCTGAGAAGAGTTCTCACCCGCCTTATCACCTGAGCATGCGCTCAGTGCAATAGTTAGTGTTGTGCACACTAAAGTCAAAAGAAACCGTTTTAAAGTCTTTGTCTTCATGTGTTTTCCTTTCTCTCTCAGCACTTTTCCGACCCGGTGCGCAGCAAATGCGCAGACCTGTCTGAACTGTCACGTGAAAAGTACCTTTTCTATATTTAGTTTTACCGTAGTATTGTATACAAAAACAAAAAAAATTGCAAGAAAAAAATCTGTGCACAGATTTTTATTCCATCTGTGCACAGAGGCGGATGCGCGACGCAGTACTATCCCTTCGTACTAATAACCTTCTTCAGTTCGTCCATAAACGTATTGATATCTTTAAATTCCCTGTATACAGAAGCAAAACGTACATAAGCAACCGCGTCCAGGTCCTTCAGCCTGTCCATCACCAGTTCCCCGATAACCTGGCTGGGTATTTCCTTTTCTTCCATATTAAATACTTCCGTCTCCACCTCATCCACCAGACGGGTGATCTGATTGGCGCTTACCGGACGTTTATGACAGGCACGCAAAACTCCGGCTTCAATCTTGGAACGGTCATACGTTTCCCTGTTATTGTCCTTTTTAATGACAATTAACGGGATCGTCTCAATCTTTTCATACGTGGTAAAACGTTTGCCGCATTCGTCACACATACGGCGCCTTCTGATGGAGTTATTCTCATCAGCCGGCCTGGAATCGATCACTCTTGTATTGTCTCGACCGCAAAAAGGACACTTCATGTTCGGCTCCTATCTGTGCTTTGGCACATTTCCAATCAACAAAGGCAGAAAACAGCCTGTTTCCGCCCTCCATATTATTCCATTTCTGTTTTATTATAAAGTAGCTTTGATTTTATGTCAACTTAGAAACGAATGTGCAGGTGACGCCAACCTTTTTTATCTGCACCCACCCATGTCCGCCGGCTGTCTGCGTGGCGTTCCCGGGACTGAAAAGGAATTGGGGTATTTGACCCTCGCGGCAGTCGCCAAGTGGATGCACGTGTGCATCCGTTTGGCTCGTTGCCCGCGGGAATAAAGTAACATTAGTTACATTCCGGCAAATCAACAATAATAATATCCGGTCCTATCTGTTTAATATCTTTATAGCAGATCACATGATCCGTATCACAGGAAAAAAAAGATTTCCATTTAGCTCCACCGGGGACAATCAGCTTGCAGATGCAGCCGGTACACTGGTCAAACTCGAAATCGGTCACATGTCCCAGCTTTCTGCAGTCTCTCAAATTTATAACTTCCTTACACTTCAGTTCTGAAAAAAGCATATCTTTCTCCCTGACGCGTGATGCGTTCACCCATTTATTAGTATCATATGCTGCTTTTCCCTTTCTGCCACTCCCACGGGGAAAACAAATCCGCCTTCCCCTGCTGTTGCGGCGGATAAGATTTCTTCCCCCAAAAAAGAAAAACCGGCCACATCCGTTTTTCCGGATATGGCCGTTATACAAAACAGGCGCCCGCCTGTTGCTCTCTTCCTTTCCCATACGTTCTCAGCTCCCGCCCGTATTAAGCGGTCAGATAATTTTTCATCACCTTCAGCGCATTTTTTTCCAGCCTAGACACCTGTGCCTGGGAGATGCCGATAAGCTCCGCCACCTCCATCTGTGTCTTTCCTTCAAAAAAGCGCAGGGATATAATTTCAAATTCCCTGTCATTCAGCTTTTTCATCGCCTCACTTAAGGACAGATGCTCCACCCAGGTTTCTTCTTTGTTTTTCTTATCGCTGATCTGATCCATGACATATAACGTATCCCCGCCGTCCGTATATACCGGCTCATACAGGCTCATAGGATTCTGGATAGCATCCAGGGCATATACCACATCCTCTTTTGAAATACCTATTTCCGTGGCCACCTCGGCAATGGTAGGCTCCTTCTGGTTCTGTTTCATCAGGTTTTCTTTGGCATAAATCGCTTTGTAGGCCGTATCCTTCAGGGAGCGGCTCACACGGATGGCGTTGTTGTCCCGCAAAAACCTCCTGATTTCCCCGATAATCATAGGTACCGCATAGGTACTGAATTTTACGTTCAGCGTGGAATCGAAATTGTCAATCGCCTTGATCAGGCCGATGCAGCCAATCTGGAACAAATCATCCACATTTTCATTACTATTGGAAAACCGTTTGATCACACTGAGGACAAGACGCAGATTTCCTTTGATATACTGCTGTCTCGCTTCCTCGTCCCCTTCTTTTATCCGCTCAAAAAGCTGTGTTTTTTCCTCATTGGTAAGCACCGTAAGCTTTGATGTATTTACCCCGCAGATTTCCACCTTATTCAGTGCCATTGCCGAATCCTCCTGCTCTCATTTTCTACTAAAGAGAATTCTCACAATTTCACCCAAATATACCAAACAGGAAATACAAAATCTGGAAACTTTATTCTTTTACCATTTCCCTCTTCAGCCGCTTCATGATCTTCTTTTCCAGCCTGGAAATATAGGACTGGGAAATGCCCAGCAGTGTGGCTACTTCCTTCTGTGTCATTTCCTGCCCGTCCGGGGTATTAAGACCGAATCTTAAGTTAATAATGGTCTTTTCCCTGTCGGTCAGCTTATTGATGGCCTTGAGGAGAAGCTTTCTTTCCACTTCATTTTCAATGTCCCGGTAAATAACGTCCTCGTCCGTCCCCAGGATATCGGAAAGAAGAAGCTCGTTCCCGTCCCAGTCCACATTCAAAGGCTCGTCAATGGAGACTTCAAGGCGGGTTTTGTTATTACGGCGCAGATACATGAGGATCTCATTTTCAATACAGCGGGAGGCATAGGTCGCCAGCTTGATATTTTTGTCCGGTTTAAAGGTGTTGATGGACTTGATCAGTCCGATGGTACCGATAGAAATCAGGTCTTCCACACCGACTCCCGTATTGTCAAATTTCTTTGCTATGTAAACGACCAGTCTGAGGTTATGTTCAATCAAAATATTCTTCGCTTCGTCTTCATATTCCGTCCCCAGATCGCTTATGATTTCATTTTCTTTTTCTGATTCCAGCGGCGGCGGCAGAACCTCTGCCCCTCCGATGTAATGAATATCCCCCTGGCCTGATAAAAGGAAGCTGGGTTCCCTGCGAATCATCTTAAACTGCATTTTTCCTGGTATTGCGACTTTTAGTATCATGTCTGTTCCTCCGATTTTCAAATAATGCAGGATGCAGGATCATCTGGTAACCGCCATGTGCCGAGGCCTTTCCTTCATACAGGCCAAGAAGCGCTTTTTCGACAATCAACTCCTGTCCATCTTTCTTTACCTTAAGTTTCTCAATTTCCACCGCCTGCATCATGCCATGCTTTTTTCCGATGGAGTGATAGGGAATAAGACGGAACTTTTCAGGGATATCCAAGGGGATTTTCCCTTCCAGCGCCTCTCTTTCCACAACGCATACCGGTTTCCCGCTTATGGGATCATACAGGCTGTTGCCGCTGTCTATCAGCGCCTTCAGCATAAGCTGTACCTCCCCTTCTTCCAGGATTACGGTTACCACTATCTCTTCCCTCTTTATCTGCTCCCAGCGCAGGATACAAAGTGCAGTGATGCCTATCGCCGCAGCGCAGGCCGATGCCTGCAGGGTGTCCATTGCGGTCTCCCTGCCACACACAGCGCGAAGGGCACTGAGGGCTCCTGCCAGCAGAAACGCAGCCCCGTGATACAGGATTACGGCCTTGCAGAAAACCTGCAGGGACTTTATCCGGAACGCCATTCCCAGCGTCACCAGGCCGCTGCATGCAAACAGCAGAATCTTCATGCTTCTGCCCATATCGGGCATGAGTAGAATCATACAAAAAAGCAGCGCGCCGGCCGACGATGCCAGGACAATCCGTTTCAGCGTGACAGTGCTTCGCAGAAATGCCCTTGTCAGCAGCAAAAGCATGCAGCTTTGTATGAACTGAAGCAGAAACAGGCGGTCAATATATACGATGTATCTCACCTCTCACCTCCTGTATTATAGGACTGCTTACATGGGTTAATTATAGCGGCCAGTCCCCGCATTTTTTGTCGGAACCACGCATATTCTCTTCTGTATCCGTCTGTAATTTTCGACAAATTTATATAATTGACCGCGGGAAAAAGGCTTGTTCCCTCCTTTTCCCGCGTTTCGGGGATCAAAAAAGGACCGCTGTCCTGCGGTCCTGTCGGATAATCCGGAAAAACTGCGTATTCCGGAAGATATAAGAAAGTGCCTTCGGCACTAGAGCGAACTTTTGAAAAGTTCGCTCTAGTACTAAGCTTACTTATTTATAATGAGTGCAGATAACGCTGCAGAAAATCCGCAACGGCCCCAACAGTCACAAAAGCCACGGCAGCCATACCCGCCGCCGTTTTAAAACCTATCACCTCAAAATGTTTCCGAAGGCCCTTTTCCTCCCTGTCGGGCTTTTTCCCCTTCACTATAAGCATTCCCGCCAAAAGAAACAGAAGAAGAGCCGCAATCAGGAAAACGCCGTTTTTTGCTGTTTCCAAGCCGGCATCTATGCCGCCCTTTACGAAAAATAAGCCTGAAACCAATAAAAGAACAGCCGCTGCCAATGCAGCAGCCATTCCCAAGAGAAGCGCTTTTACCAAATCCTTAAGCAGATTTTTTATTCTATTCATATTCACTCCTCAAAAACCGTATCACTTACCGTCGTTTTCCTGTACACAGCGATGGCAGGCCACATAATGCTCTTCCCCGATCTCCGTAAGAGACGGCATTTCCTGTTCGCAGACGGGCATCGCATATTTGCACCTTCCCCTGAATCTGCAGCCGGGCTTTGTGTTGATGGGGCTTGGCACTTCCCCCTCCAGGCGTATTTTGTTCTCGTCCCTTTCCTTTTCGATCTCTGGATCCGGAATCGGGATAGCGGAAAGCAAAGCCTGCGTGTAGGGATGAAGAGGGTTTTCGTATAATTTCGCGGAGGTTGTCAGCTCCACCAGCGTCCCCAGATAAAGCACCGCCACCCTGTCGGAAATATGCTTTACCATGGACAGATCATGCGCCACAAACAGGTAGGTCAGCCCCATCTTCTTCTGCAGATCAACGAGCAGATTGACAATCTGCGCCTGGATAGAAACATCCAGCGCAGAGATCGGCTCGTCCAGTACGATAAACTCCGGCTGCACCGCCAGCGCGCGGGCAATACCGATTCTCTGACGCTGTCCGCCTGAAAATTCATGTACAAACCGGTTCGCATGTTCCCTGTTTAACCCAACCAGTTCCAGATACTTATAAATGATATCCTGGCGCTCCTGTTTTGTCTTTGCCAGGTGATGGATGTCAATTCCCTCGCCGATGATTTCCGCAACCGTCATACGGGGATCCAGGGAATTATAGGGATCCTGGAACACCATCTGCACTTCTTTTTTAAAGGACCGTTTCTCCTTCGGATCCAGCGCGTGTACATCCTGCCCTTTGTACAGGACCTTTCCGTCCGTTCTGTCATAAAGGCCGATACAGGTACGGCCGCAGGTCGTCTTGCCGCAGCCCGATTCCCCTACCATTCCCAGCGTCTCGCCCTTATAAATGTCAAAGGAAACATCATCCACCGCTTTTAATATGGCGTTTTTCCCCACATGAAAATATTTTTTCAGATGCTGTACGGAAAGCAGCACTTCCTTTTGTTCCTTCATCGCTTTCCTCCTTTCCGCTCCGGCATCTCCACCTTCGGCGCCATCTCATGATGCAGCCAGCAGGATGCCATATGGCCGTCCCCGAAATCCGTGCGCTCCGGCATTTCCTCTTTGCAGATTTCCATACAATATCTGCACCTGGTGGAAAAAGGGCAGCCCTTGGGCGGATTCAACAGATCGGGCGGCGTTCCGGGTATGGAGGCCAGTTCCTGTTTGTTTTCCAGGTCAAGGCGCGGCACGGATTCGATCAGCGCCCAGGTATAGGGATGCCTTGGGCGGTAAAAAATGTCCGCACTCTTTCCCTTTTCCACGATCACGCCGGAATACATGACCGCAATATCCTGCGCCAGATTCGCCACAACACCCAGGTCATGGGTGATAATAATAACGGAAGTATTATGCTTCTTCTGCAAATCCTTGATGATGTCCAGAATCTGCCCCTGGATAGTCACGTCCAGCGCCGTCGTCGGTTCGTCACAGATCAGAAGCTTCGGGTCGCAGGCAAAAGCGATGGCAATCATGACGCGCTGGCGCATACCTCCTGAAAATTCATGCGGATACTGCTTCACCCGCTTCTCAGGCTCCGGGATGCCGACCATACGCAGCATTTCCACCGCTTCCTTCTGCGCCGATTTTTTATCCATGTTCTTATGGGCCATCAGATTTTCCATAATCTGCTTTCCCACACGCATGGTGGGATTTAAGGAAGCCAGCGCATCCTGGAAAATAATCGCGCACTCCCCGCCCTTATACGCCTGCCACTGCTTTTTGCTGTACTTTAATATGTTGTCGCCGTTATAAAG
Source organism: Lachnospiraceae bacterium (assembly GCA_022845955.1). Classification (GTDB taxonomy): domain Bacteria; phylum Bacillota; class Clostridia; order Lachnospirales; family Lachnospiraceae; genus Eisenbergiella. The sequence goes on along the minus strand of AP025576.1, from coordinate 2,769,156 downwards.
GATCGTACTGCCTTCCTTGACTTCTCCGGCAGGTCCTTTGATCAGCCCCATAATGGACTTGGCGGTAACGGATTTCCCGCAGCCGGACTCACCCACAATCGCCAGCGCTTTCCCTGTTTCCAATTCAAAAGAAACCCCTCTGACAGACTGTACCTCTCCCGCATAGGTATGATAGGAAACCCGCAGTTTCTTTACTTCCAGTATATTTTTTGTTTCGCTCATTTCGTCTTATCCTCCCTCACTGTCTCAGTCTCGGGTCCAGGGCATCACGCAGGCCGTCTCCCAGCAGGTTAAAAGCCATGACAATGATGCAGAGGACCGCACACGGATAAAACAGCTGGGCCGGATAGAAATCCATGGTCTGCTGTCCCTGGGAAATCAGGACGCCCAGGCTGATCGCCGGCGCTTTCAGGCCGATCCCCAGAAAGCTCAGTCCGGCCTCCGTGAAAATGAACTGCGGGATTGCCGTGGAGGCATCCAGAATGAGGATGCTGAGCATATTCGGGATATAATGCTTTAAGATGATCCGGGACGGCTTTGCACCCAGGACCTCTGCCGCATAGACATACTCCGATTCCTTCAGCTGCTTGATCATGCCCCTGGTCTGCCTGGCCGTATTGCACCATGCGGTAATGCTCAGGGCTATCAGCAGCGCGAACAGATTATTACCCAGTACCATCATGATCAGGATGGTCACCAGCAGGTAGGGAACGGAATTGATAACCTCAATAATTCTCATCAGTACATCATCCACCCAGCCGCCGAAGTGCGCCATAGCCGCCCCATACAGCGTGCCTACCACCAGCTTTAAGACGGTAGCCACGATGGCAATCAGGATGGAAGCCCGGGCGCCGACCCAGATACGGGAAAACAGATCACGTCCCAGGTTATCGGTGCCAAACCAGTATCGGGCGCTTGAGCCCTTGTTCTTATCCACCACATTCATGGCAATATAATCGTAGCCGCGGATATAAGGACCGATGATGACAAGGACAACGAGCAGCCCCAGCACCACCAACGATACCATTGCCACGGGATTTTTTCGCAGCCTTCTCCAGGCATCCTGCCAATAGGAGATGGTCGGTCGGTCGATCCGGTTGGCTTCCTCCTGGGAGAAGCCGATGACTTTAAATTTTTCCGGTGTTAATTGTGCCATTCTTCTCTCCTCCTATTTTCCGCTGCCCGGCATACCGATCCGGGGATCCACCAGCACATAGAGAATATCGGTGATGAACAGCACCACAATATAGAGCGCGGCGAGCAGCACCGTCTCTCCCAGCACGATGGAAAGATCCTGATTATTAACCGCTGTCACGAAATACTGTCCGATGCCCGGTATCGAAAAAATGCTCTCAATAAAAAAGGAGCCGGTGATACACATGGCCACGGACATGGGCAGCTGCGTCATGACCGGAATAAAGGAGTTGCGCAGAATATGCTTCCGCACGACAGCCGCACGGCTTAAGCCCTTGGATTCTGCAGTCAGCACATAATCCTGGTTGATGACATCCAGCATGGAGGTCTTTAACAGCCTGGCATAGGTAGCTACATAAGTAAAGCACCCTGTCAGCGTCGGCAGGAAGGTATACTCCCAGCCTCCTACCCACAGATCCTTCCCCGCCGGCCAGCCGATCGTCGGAAACCATCGCAGGTTTCCCGCGAATACCTTCTGCAGCAGAAGGCCGAAAATCAAATGCGGGACAGAAATGAGCAGCACCGACAGGCCGACCACCATATAGTCCGCAATCGTTCCCCTCCGTGTGGCAGCCAGAATTCCCAGAAGAAGGCCGATGGTAACACCCAGCAGCATCTGCTGGATCCCCAGCCTGGCGGATACAGGCAGCCTGTCATGAACCAGTTTGCCGATCGTCTGCCCCGCATATACGAAGGATTCACCGAAATCGCCTTTCGCCATATTGACCATTGTAATGGCATAGCGCTCCATCACGGGCTTATCCAGACCATATCTCTTATACAGAGTTTCCTTTGCCTGCGGCTGCAGCTTGTCCGCACGCTGGGATAGAGGATCTCCCGGAACCGCCTCCAGGAGAAAAAATGTTGCGGTAGCGATCAGGAAAAGTGTCAGTATCATTTCACAGAATCGCCGGAGTAAGTATTTTACCATAACAGCACTCCCTGTTCTTATACCAAAGAAGGGCTACTTCACGCGGACGGCCTGGCATCTTCGCCAAACCATACCGCCCTTCGTAAGCCCTTCTATAGTTTTTTCTTTTATCGTATACCTTATTTCGCTGAAGTTACAGCTTCTTTTATCTGTTTCTTCCTTCAATTCTGGTGATATAAAGCTCCTGGCTTGCGCCGAAGGAGGAAGTCCTGAAGTCCTTCACCCAGTTCTGCAGGAATACCTGTTTGGTATTGTAATAAATCGGAGCCAGCGCACAATCTTCAAACAGCATATTTTCCATTTTTGTGTAGATTTCCTTGCGCTTCGCCATATCGTTTTCACCAACCAGGGAATCAGACAGCGCATCATATTCCGGATTGCTGTAATATCCATAGGAATCATAATAACCGGTATGGAAGGTATTCAGGTAATCCAGCGGATCATTGTAATCGCTCCACCAGCCGCCGATCATCATATCATACTGATTATCGTCCCTCTGTGCCTTAAACAGGGCATAATCGCCCACGGAATTCAGCTCCACCTTACAGCCCAGCTTCTGGGAGATCACCTGCTGGATATATTCCCTTTCAGACTGATTCTCAATCGTATTCCCGCTGGTAAGCAGGTTCAGTGTAATATCACTGATCGGTGTGGTCACGCCCAGCTCATCCAGACCTTCCTGGAACAGCGCCTGCAGCTTGGCCGGATCGCCGCCATATTGTTCATATTCCGCCTTTGCCGGCTCCTCTACCTGGTTGCGCCAGGGTTCTCCGTCAAAGGTGATAGCAGGAGCCACATATCCGTAAGCAGGTTTGTATCTGCCATAGATCGCTTCCACCATTTCATCCCTGTCAATACAGTAAGAAATCGCTTTCCGGATCTTTACATTCTTCATCAGTCCTGAGAGGCCGCCGTCCCTGAATTCAAAATTCATGGTAACAGTTCCCGGATAATCCGAGGTCAGCTCCACATACTTTCCTTCAGCCGCCGCTGCGGAATATTTTGTCGCATAGTCACCGGAGGTCTGCAGCACATCCAGCTCTCCGTTTTCAAACATGGTCGCTGCGGTGGAATCCTCCGCTACCAAAAACCAATTGACGGTATCCAGCTTTGTATTATCCGCATCCCAGTAGTAAGGGTTCTTCGTCCATACCATTTTGTTATCTTCCACCAGCTCGGACATACAGAACGGGCCGTTATAAACGCAAAGCGTCCAGTCCTTGCCCCAGTTGTCGCCTGCAGCTTCCGCGATATCCTCACGTGTGGGATACAGAGGCGTCGCCACCAGCTTCGCATCAAAAGTAGGATCCGCCACCTTTAGTGTTACCTCAAAGGTATAATCATCCAGCGCCTTTGCCGCCACATCGTCTCTGCTTCCGGTTCCTTTGTTATATTCTTCCGCACCCACAACATTCAGGGCGAAGGAAGCGTAATCATAACCTTTGGAAGAATCCAGCAGTCTTTTCCAGCCATATTCATAATCATGGGCCGTAACAGGCTGTCCGTCGGACCATTTCGCGTTCTGTCTCAGATGGAAGGTATATACCAGGCCATCGTCGGAAACATCCACACTCTCCGCACCTGCCAGGATGAAGTGCTCCCCGTTCTCATCCGCCACGTTGCGGTACAGACCCTCATAGCAGTCGCCCATCATCCAGCGCCAGCCCATATCCTGTACATCATAATTGTTCCCGAACGAGGTTGCCCGCAGATTAAGCACCTGCGTATCGGCACCTGCCGCCGCACTTTCCCCGGAAGCATTATCCGCCGTCTGGGCGGAAACATTTGAATCCCCTGCGGTCGCCACTTCCGTCGTACCATCCCCACAGCCTGACAGTGTGCCTATTATCATCACACCCGTCAGCAGCATTGCCAGTATCTTTTTCATTTTGTGTCCTCCTTTGTTCTTCTCAGACTGTACGTCTTCTATTGTGAAAGCCTATATCCTATGCCTAGTCGCAATGCGTCATGATTCGTATGATTTCCTCATCGGTCTCACACATCCCCTTCGCACCCAGACGGCAAATATTCCCTATGGTGTTTTCCACACCCTGGGATACAATCCCGTCTTCCGCATAGAACTGCTGTCCTTCCTGAAACATAGAATACCCTAAGATGCCTGCGTCTACGGAAGACGCTATTTTTCCGGCACAGGACGGTTTGGCACCGTCACACACAATTCCCGAGACAATGGCAATGGAATTGACCAATGTATGAGAGACCTCTTCCAGCCTCCCGCCCTGCAGCCACGCGATACCGCACCCGGCCGCACAGCCGGCGCTCACCGCTCCGCAGAAAGCAGACAACGGGCCGATGCCGTTCTTTAAATGAATGGCAATCAGATTGGATACCAGAAGCGCCCGGTAAAGCTCTTCCGCGGAGGAATGCAGCTCCTTCGCATATACAATGACCGGGACAGATACGGTAATCCCCTGATTACCGCTTCCGGAATTGATAACCACCGGCAGCTCACAACCGCTCATACGCGCATCGGAACCGGCTGCCGCCATGGCTTTAGCCCTCGTCTTCACATCCGTACCGCAGGTTCTCAACAAAACTCTTCCTACGTTTGCGCCCCAATCGTGTGTGATTCCCTCTTCAGCAATTGCATAATTATAAGAAATCTGCCTGTCCAGGATTTCCTGCACATCCGATATCTCCGCCTCCTGCGCAAATGTTACTATATTCTCAACGGAAAGGCCGCTGCGATCCGCTTTGTGGCCTGAAACCTCACAGCCCTCCCCTTCTCTGTCCAGAATTACTTCTCCGTTCTTTTCCACACGTACAATATTGGTATGGCTTCTGGCTATCCGCACCGCCGCTTCCTGTCCTCCCGACGAAACAGTGATCCGCACGTCCAGCTTGTCCCCGCTTTCCAGCGATTTCACCACAAAACAGGCTCGTTCCAGGTACTCCCTGATCTGCTGCCTCTGGGTATCAGAAACCTGGGCAATCACCTCCAGGATCTTCGAAACCTCTCCCGCCACAATCCCTGCGGCCGCGGCGGCCGGAATTCCTTTCAGCCTGCCGGTATTCGGCACGATAACACTCTTCACGTTTTTAATGATATTACCGGAAGCCTCAATCACAATTTTCTCCGGAAGACATCCTAACGTCTCTCTGGCCTTAGCCGCGCAATAAGCAATAGCGATTGGCTCCGTACACCCAAAAGCCGGCGTCAGCTCCTCCTTCAATATTTCCACAAAATTTATATAATCTTCCTTCAAAAGTTTCATATTTTCCCGGCTCCTGATTATCATGTGTATACTATGTTACAAATCAATATCTGAATTTGTGTTTTAGTATAGCATAATAATTGCATTATGCATAATTAAAATGTATAATAATACATATCGGTTTTTCCGATTATGAAAGTATGGAATACGTCAAGGATTTCAAAGGGAAGGAAGAGTACAATATGGAGATCAAAAATATATGTACATTCGTCAAGGCGGCGGAACTGGGGAATTTTACAAAAGCTGCACAGGAACTGGGATATGCACAATCAACAGTAACTGCACAGATCCGACAGTTGGAGAATGAACTGCATGTAAATCTGTTTGACCGAAATGGAAAACGCATCATCCTCTCCGCTTCCGGAAAAGAATTCCTTCAGTATGCTTATCAAATAATCAAATATGAGTCCATGGCTGTCGAACATTTTTCTTTGTCAGGCGAACCCGAAGGAGAATTGAATATCGGTATTATGGAAACAATATGCGCTTCCGAATTCGTTACCCTTTTCCAGAATTTCAGCCTGAACTATCACCAGGTATCGCTGAATCTGCAGATCGTCACCACCCACCAGGCCCTTAATCTGCTGGAAAAAGGGAAGTTCGACCTGATTTTCCTGCTGGATAACAAAATATCCCGACCTGACATGGTGACTGCGCGGGAATACCCTGTTGATATTTCTTTTTTCTGCGCTTCCGGCCATCCTCTCGCTTCCCAGAAGGATATTACGCTGGAGCAGCTTTTACAGGAACCCTTTATCCTGACCGAAAAAGGCTGCAACTACCGGGAGGTGTTTGAAAGCGAAGTCGCCGCCAGGGGACAGACACTGTCCTGTATCACTGAAATCGGCTATTCCAGGTACATCATTCAGGCTGTTTCCCGCAGGCTGGGTATCGGCCTCCTGCCTGCCATGACCCTTTCGGAAGCTTTACGGCTCGGTACCATTTCCCTGATCCAGGTTCAGAATTACCAGATCCGCATGTCCATACAGGTCATTTACAGCAACAAACGCCGGATATCCCTGCCCCTCAGAGCCTTTCTTGACTCTCTGTGAGATTCTATAACTTTCCCGCAAAAAAAGAACGGCTCCAGGTTCTGTACCTGAAAACGTTCTTCTTTTTGTAGGATTTTTCACAGCCCTTTTATAAAACCGGCAGGAAACCTCTGCCCTTTCTGTTTATATGGATTTACTTTTTCTGGAGGAAATCAGGAATCTTGAGGGATTTCTCTTCCACATTGCTTCTCAGGTTGCCGGGCTTATGTATTCCGGAGTAATTGGGCGTCTGAACCGGTTTGGTTCCGCCTGCGGGAGCCGGGGAAACCGGAGTATAGGGCCTTCCCGCCATACCGGGCTGCACGGGCTTTACAGGTGACTGCTGGGGCTTCACACTGAAAGCGGAACCGAATTTGTTCTGCGCCTGCGCAGGCTTGTCATCCAGTCCGGTTGCAATAACGGTAATCTGACAGGTATCCGGTGTGGAATCATCGTACATGGCACCGAAGATAATATTCACATCATCACCGGTAAGCTGCTGTACGTAGCTGGCCGCATCGTCTGCATCATACATGGAAATATCACCGCTGACGTTGATGATAACATCTGTGGCTCCTGCGATTGTCGTCTCAAGCAGCGGGCTTTCCACAGCCATCTTGACAGCTTCGCTTGCTTTATCGTCTCCTTTTCCATGGCCGATACCGATATGGGCAATTCCTTTTTCCTTCATAACAGTCTGTACATCGGCAAAGTCAAGGTTGATAACGGCAGGTACATTAATCAGATCCGTAATTCCCTGTACGGCCTGCTGAAGGACTTCGTCCGCTTTCTTAAGGGCCTCCGGCATGGTTGTCCTTCTGTCGACAATCTCAAGAAGCTTGTCGTTCGGGATAACGATAAGCGTGTCCACACTTTCTTTCAGACGGTCAATACCGCTTAACGCATTGGTCATACGGGTTCTGGCTTCAAAACGGAAAGGCTTGGTCACCACGCCCACCGTAAGGATTCCCATCCTCTTGGCGATTCCCGCAATAACAGGCGCCGCACCGGTTCCGGTACCGCCTCCCATTCCGCATGTGACAAATACCATATCCGAACCGGTCAGGGCATTGGTGATCTCGTCCGTGCTCTCTTCCGCCGCCTTGGCACCGATTTCCGGCTTGGCGCCGGCTCCCAGCCCCTTAGTCAGTTTTTCCCCTATTTGAAGCAGCTTGGGCGCCTTGCACAGCTGAAGCGCCTGCTTGTCCGTATTGACTCCTACAAAGTCCACACCGTCGATTTTCTCATCAATCATTCTATTAACAGCATTATTGCCTGCACCGCCAACACCAACGACAATGATTTTAGCGGCCGACTCAGCGTCATTTGTCTTAATTTCCAGCAAAGGTTGTTCCTCCTTTAGATATCCATATAAACTTCACAGTTCTTATCATATAATTATTTTGCAAAGAACGCAATATCTTTTTTCATTTTCTTCTACTTATTTATCCTGTTCAAACGACACATTAGAGCCGCTTCCGGCATAATTTTCCATTCGGAAGACCCCTTTCTTTCCTTCTGCAGCCGGCAGTATCTGCTTCAGTCTGGATATTTTTTCTTCCACGTTGTCGTCATTTCCCAGCTTTACTCTCACATCCCCAAAATATAACGTCATTTCGTACGCATCATCAAAGTAGATCTTGTCCGCACTGATTTCATATTTGGACAGTATCTGGGTCATATACAGGATTTCTTTGAAAACCTCCTGATTCTCCACCGGCAGCGGTTCATAAAGCACGACCTGATCAAAAGGGATACCGGTAACCTGGGGGATTCCCGCCGTTTTGGTATCGGATGCCTCCACTACGGTTCCGTCCTTGTCAAAATACATGTATTTATCCAGATATTCCACATATCCCGCCACGGCCTTTTCATAAACCACAATTTTAATCGTATCCGGCGCAAGTACCTTCACATCCATTTTTTCTATGAAAGGAATTCCTTTGATTCCTTTGTTTTTATATTTCAGGGACAGGTAAAGGGAGTTGTCCCCCAACTTTTCGGATGTAACCATTTCAATGATTTCTTCATTCGTATAATGGACATTGCCATCCACATAGATCGTTTCCACATGGTAATGCCGGCTTATGTAAAAAAGTACGCCGGCCGCCGTAAGAAGCAAAAAAAACAGTACCCCGGCCGCGATCAGCCTTTTTCTCCTTCCGGTATTCTGCAGGGATCCGAGGCTTCCCGTGTTCTTCGGGGAACGGCTGCTCTTTCCTCCCGCGGCATTTCCCGGCACCAGACGGAGTTTGCTGCCCGTGGAGGTGGTTGCCGCCACCCGCCCTATGCTGCGGCTTCTGTCCGGGCCGGGGTTTTTCTTCGGCGGGGAAGGGGATGCTGCCGGTTTCCCGGTGCTTTTCTTCCCGGAGCCGCCCCCGGGGGCGGCAGAAGTTTTCCTGCCGCCGGCTTTTTTATTCCGGACATTTTTTTTATTCGTGTTCTTTTTATTATCCGTTTTCATTTACAGCCCCTATCTTACCAACTGTCAATATCCGCTCCCAGCTGACTGAGATCACGGCAAATATCCTCATAGCCCCGATCAATAAAATACCGGTTTTCCACCTCAGTCATCCCTTCCGCACACAGACCGGCCACCACAAGGGCCGCACCGCCCCGCAGTTCGCTTGCGGTCACATGTTGCCCTGACAGCCTCCTGCCCCCCGGTATACAGGCCGTATCCTTCCTCACAACAATACCGGTTCCCATTTTATTCAATTCATCCACCACCCCGAATCTTCCGTTGAAAATGGTTTCCCGTAAAGCGCTTTCCCCCTCAGCCAGGGAAAGCGCCGCCAGAAGCGGGGACTGCAGATCCGTGGGAAACCCCGGGTAGCTTCGCGTTTCCACAAATCCTGGAGAAAAAAGGACGCCGCGTCTTTGTACGAACAGCCCCTCCGGGCTTCTGCGCAGGATGCAGCCCATCCGCACCGCCACATCCTCCATGGCTGTGAGCTGTCCCCGGGGCGTATTCTTCAGGAAAATCTCGCCTCCTGCCGCCAGGCATGCACAGATATAAGTACCTGCCACAATCCGGTCAGACGGTATGGTAAAGCAGCAGGGATGAAGCTTTCTTCCGCCCGTAACCGTGATGCAGCCGGTCTCCTCTCCCCGTATATCCGCACCGGCCGTCCGCAGGAACGCGCACAGGCTGATGATTTCCGGTTCCAGGGCGCTTCCCTGTATCCGGGTAATCCCATCCGCGGCGGCCGCCGCCATAATCAGGTTTTCCGTGGCCCCCACACTGGGAAACTCCAGTGAAACATCGGTTCCTGTCAGACGGAATGCCTGTGCCTCCAGCTCCTGCTCGCTGTCGCTGTAGCGGACACCAAGGCGTTCCAGTGCCTTCAGGTGGATATCAATCGGCCTGTCTCCAATGACGCAGCCGCCCGGATAATGTAAGGATACCTCACCGATCCTTCCCAGCATAGGACCCATCAGCATTACTGAGGAACGCATCATGGTCACATATTCTTCAGGAAGCCGGCTTGTTTTCACAGCCGTTGCATCTATGCGTACTTCGTTTTTGTCCCATACCACAATACAGCCTATGGTTTCCAGGATTCTGCACATATATTCCACATCGGCAATGTGGGGACAGTTCTTAAGTACACTGATTCCAGGAATTAAAAGAGCCGCCGCCATAATCGGCAGCGCCGCATTCTTTGATCCCTGGATCGTAGCTTCGCCGTACAAAGGCGCGTTTCCGCTGATATAAATAGACTTCAATTGTCCACCTTCCCGGATTTTTTCAATATAGAACTATTCTATCCTATGCGGAAGGCGGCGCCTTGACACCCTGTACCTGTAAATTTCTTCCCGGGACGGCCTACATGTTTTTCAGCTTGATTCCCTTGGCAACACTCAGTACAAGGCCGATTTCAATCATCAGGAACATGACGGAAGAACCTCCGTAGCTGATAAAAGGCAGGGAAATACCGGTATTGGGGATCGTATTCGTAACTACGGCAATATTCAGGATGACCTGGATGGCAATATGTCCCATCACGCCTACCACAAGAAGCGCGCCGAACAGATCCGAAGCATTATTTGCGATCACCATAAACCGCCAAATCAGCAGGACAAAAAGGAGTATCACCGCAATGCCCCCGAACAGCCCCAGTTCTTCACAAATTATGGAAAAAATCATATCATTCTGCGCTTCCGGCAGAAAACCGAGCTTCTGCATACTCTGTCCCAGACCTTTGCCGAAGATTCCCCCGGATCCTATGGCATACAGCGCCTGCAGCGTCTGGAAGCCTGTTCCCGAAGCATAATCCTCCGGATTCAGCCAGGCAAGAATACGGCCGCCGCGGAAACCCAGGTCGCTGTGTTCCATCTGGATAATTACAAACACAAGCGCGGCAACTGCAGCTACGCCGGCAGCGCCCATCAGAATAAACCGCTTATAATCCGGGCTTGCCACAAAAAGCATGAGAAGGGCTATCCCGAAAATAATGATGGCGGAGCTCATATTATTAGTGATTTTCCACACCATCAGACAGATAGGAACGGGAATAAGGAGGACCATCCAAAAGCCCCTGCCCGTACGGATCCCTTTTCCCATTTTACAGATAAAGCTTGCCAAAAACAGGATCATACAAAGCTTGGCGATCTCCGCAGGCTGAACGGAAAGTCCCAGGTTCAGCCATCTTCTGGCGCCGTTCGCCTCGATTCCCAATGGCGTGAGCACCATAGGAATCAAAGCCGCCGATACAAAATACCCCAGTGTGGCGAATCTTTCCCAAAAATGGTAGGGGATATTTGCCACGATAATCATGGCACAAAGCCCCATAACCGTAGCCAGTGCCTGATGCTTCAGATAATAGGCCTCATCATATTTCAGGTTGGCCGATATGGACGCTTCATACGAGCTGGTGGAATAAACCATAATCAACCCGAAGCCCAGCAGGAAAAGCACGATAAACAGCAGGGTATAATCAAAAAAATATTCAGACTGCCTTTTGTTTTTTCTGGATGCCACGCAATCACTCCTTCAGATTTTTGTAACTGTTCAGCCCCTTCACAGTTACAGATTATTCACATATTCCTTGAACATATTTCCCCTTACCTCATAGTTGGGAAACATCCCCCAACTGGCACAGGCGGGGGAAAGCAGCACTGCGTCTCCGGAAACCGCATTTTTCACGCAGGTTTCCATACATTCTTCGAATGTATCTGCGAAAACAATGTTGGTAAGCCCATGTTTCCTGGCACATTCCGCTATTTTTTCCTTTGTCTGTCCGATGAGTACCAGCAGCTTGACCTTTCCGTCAAAAGCCTCCACCCACTCATCGTATTCACTTTGTTTATCATAACCGCCGCCTATCAGAATAGTAGGGCGGTTCATGGCGCGGATTCCCTGGATGGCGGCATCCGGGTTGGTTCCCTTGGAATCATTGTAATAGGCCACGCCATTCTTTGTCGCCACATATTCAATCCGGTGCTCCACCGCCTGAAAATGCTTTACTGTATAAAGTATATTCGGCATAGGCACGCCATATGCCGCCGACATGGCAATTGCTGCCATAACATTTTCCACATTATGTGTGCCGATAAGCTGCATCTCATGGATATTAAGAAGCTTTTCGGTCACTCCTGCGAAGCATCGGAAAATCTCTTCCCCTTCCAGATAATAGCCCTCCGTCAGCTTACGCGCAGAGGAAAACCAGATGACAGAGGCCGGACAGCGTTCCCCGAAGGCCCTCGTATACGGATCCTCATAGTTGAGCACACAGGTGTCTTCTTTGGTCTGGTTCTTCGTAAGGGATTCCTTTACCGCCACATAATTCTCCATAGTATGATGGCGGTTCAGGTGATCGGGCGTGATATTCAGTATGGCGGATACCGCAGGATGAAAGTGTTCCGTGGTTTCCAGCTGGAAGCTGCTGATCTCCGCTACCGTCACACTGTCCTCCCGGGTATTTAACGCTTCCCGTGTATAGGGGTTCCCGATATTCCCCACCACAAAAACGGAAGGAAACCAGTCCCGCATGATCTGGCCCGTGAGCGCTGTCGTCGTGGTTTTTCCGTTGGTTCCGGTAATTGCGATTACCCCGCCTTTGGAAAACGCATAGCCAAGCTCCACTTCCCCCCACACCGGGATACCCTTGTCCCTGAAATCATCCGCAAAAGGCGTATCCGCGGGAACCCCCGGGCTTATTACCACCAGATCCAGTTCGCCGGCAAGACCCTCCGGAAGGGTTCCTGTTATCACTGTGATCCCCGCATCCGGAAGCTTTTTTTCCACTTCCCTGCAATCTGTTTCCGTATTTTCATCAAAAAGATAAAGCACCGCTTTTTCCTCCGCCAGCAATGCGGCAGCGGCAATGCCGCTTTTTCCGGTGCCCACCACCAAAACCTTTTTACCTGCTACGTTCATTTTCTACCTCCCAGGCGGCAATGCCGCTTTTTTACATGGCTATTAATGCCACCAGGCACAGAATCGCCGTAATGATGGAGAACACTGCCACTATCCTCGTTTCGGACCATCCGCCCAGCTCAAAATGATGATGCAGCGGCGCCATGCGGAATAACCGCTTCCCTCCGGTAGCTTTGAAATATACTACCTGGAGAATGACGGAAACCACCTCTATCACATAAATAAAACCGATAATTGGTATAAAAAGCTGAAGCTGCATCATATATGCCGCCCCCGCCACAAATCCCCCTAACGCAAGGGAACCCGTGTCCCCCATAAAAACGCTGGCCGGATACACATTGAAAAGCAGGAAGCCCATCAAAGCCCCTGCCACTGCACAGGTTATGGGTTCAATCCTCGTCCCCGTACCGATAGCCGCTGCCGACAGGAAGCTGGCTGCCAGCACGGTTACACTGGCCGCCAGGCCGTCTAGGCCGTCGGTAAAATTCGCACCGTTCACTGTCCCTATTATAATGAAGAACAGAAGCGGTATATTCAGCCAGCCCAAATCCAGCTCGACTCCCGGCATAAAAGGAACCTTTGCCGCCAGGCTGATATCGGTGACCTTCAGCAGATAATAAGCGAACAGGCCGGTAACCACCAGCTGCCCCGCCATCTTTTGCAAAGGGGAAAGCCCCATGGAACGCTTCAGAATCACCTTGATGTAATCGTCCAGGAAACCGATCAGCCCGAACCCCAGTGTCAGCAGGAGTATCGGCTTGATTTCCGGATATTCTTTCATATAAAAAAGAGAGGTAACAATCATTGCCGACAGGATCAGTATCCCTCCCATCGTCGGTGTCCCGTTTTTTTTCAAATGGCTTTTGGGCCCTTCGTCTCTGACGGTCTGCCCAGCCTTAAGTCTCTTTAGAAAAGGTATGATTACCGGTCCCAGCAAAACGCTTACAAGAAACGAAAGAAGCACCGGTATACAAACGGATAAACTCATTTAACCTTTCCTGTGACTATCCCGTGTACAGAAAGTACACTTGTCACCCTTTCCTTTCATTTTTCCTGCTGTTCTCGTACATTATAATCCAACTTTTCCAAATAAGGAAGGATATTCTCGAAAAGCTGCCGCACCACCGGGGCCGACACCTGGCCGCCGTAATACACGCCCTGCGGGTTCGTTACAATTGCCAGGGCAAGCACCTGGGGATCGTCCGCCGGCGCAAATCCCAGAAAAGAGGCAATATAACGCCCGGTTCCTCTCGGCAGGGTCTGGCTGGTTGCCGTTTTGCCTCCCACCCGGAAGCCCTCCACATATCCGTTCTTACCACCTCCGTTTTCCACCACCTGCTCCAGCATATAGCGCAGCTTCTCACAGGTGTCCTCCGATACGATGCCGGTCGTAACCGGATACTCGAAGGTATTTGTTACATTGCCTTCTTCATCCACCGTTTCCACTCCGAAATGGGGGGTGATCCGGTTGCCCCCGTTAATCAGGGACGATACCGTAGTCGCCAGCTGTATCGGGGTAATCTGGAAGGACTGGCCGAACGAAATGGTAGCCAGCTCCACCAGACCGATGTTTTCCAGCTTGTGCATAATCGTTCCGGCTTCTCCCGGCAAATCCACATTGGTTTTGTTCTGAAGCCCGAACTGGTTAAAATATCTGTAATAATTGTCCGCTCCCAGCCGCAGCCCCACCGTAACAAAAACAGGGTTGCAGGAATTCATGGTAGCCTGGACAAAGTTTTCCGCCCCGTGACCTGAGGTTTTATGGCACCGGATCCTGCGATCCTCCACCATAATATAACCGGGGCAGCTGAAATTATCTTCCATCGTCACCACACCTTCCTCCAGCCCGGCGGCAGCGGTGATAATTTTAAATATAGACCCCGGCTCATAGGTATCATTGATACAGCCGTTTCTCCACATCCGGTTCAGCAGATCCTGTTTTTCCTTATCGGACAGATTCTCCGTATCCGTCCCCTCCGGAAGGGTAAAAGGGTCATTTAAGTTAAATTCCGGCACATTGACCATAGCAAGGATTTCACCGTTATCAGGCTTCATAACAAGGATGGAAACACTCTCCGCTTCCTTGGCCGCCAGAACCTGGTTGGCAAGCTGGGTGGCATACTGTTCAATATTCACATCCAGGCTGATATGCAGATCGTCGCCGTTTACCGGCTCCACCCGGTCTTCTCCCTCCTCCGTCACCTCCACGCCTCTGGCATCGGTCACTGTCAGGATAGTTCCCGGTTCCCCCTGCAGGTATTCATCGTATTTGACTTCCAGTCCCACAATTCCCTGGTTATCTCCGCCGGTAAAGCCAAGCACCTTGGAGGCCAGGCTGTCAAAGGGATAATATCTCTTGTAGTCCTCATCCACTTTAACGCCGTCCAGCTGGTAAGCACGGATAGCATCCCCCACCGATTTGTCCACATTGCTTTTTATCTTTTCAATGGCGGTGTATTTTTCCACCCGCTTTCTGACATATTCCTCCTCCAGATCCAGTTCTTTGGCAAGCACCTCGACCACTTTGTCCGGATCCGATATCTGGTTGTGGATAACGGAAATGTTACATACGGTCCGGTTATCCGCCAGCACCGTCCCGGTGGCATCAATGATCCTTCCCCGTTTTGCTTTGATATTTCTTTCTCTCTGATGGAGTTCCTCCGCCGCCTGGGTATAGTAAGCCGACTGGTATACCATCAGATAAACAAGGCGTCCCGCCAGCCCGACAAAAGCGGCCAGACAGAGTGCGAAAGCCCAGACTGTTTTCTTTCTGTGGAATGTTTTATTTTTCTCTTCCATTGGAAAACCTCATAAAGCGGTAATTGATACAATCTATTACCGGATTTATGAGGTTATTCTCATTTCAGCTTTCTTTTGTACGAAAGATTCCGGAAAAGCTGCTCATCAGAATGGGTTTTCGTCCCCGTCTTCCTCTCCCCGGCCCTGCCCATCGCCCAGAGGCAGGTTAGGCTCCGGAAGATCCAGAGGGGTATCTTCGTCTATCGCTTCCCCCGTATTGGGATCCACTTTGGTACCGTCAGGCAGGATCCCGTACCCGGTTTCCGGATCGATTTCCATCTCCGGCCGGTTGGGATTATCCCCCTCGTCTCCTGTACTTTCCCCGGCCGCAGAGCTTTCCCCGGTCTGGCTTCCTTCCTGGGGCACATCCCCTTCACCGCCTATATCATTCCCGCTGATATCGTTGCCGCTTACCTGATCCATCAGCTTCTGTTTATAGGCTATCTGCTGTTCCTCCAGCTCCTTGCGTTCTGTTTCGGAAAGAGGCTCCGTCATAAAAATATCCATATACGGCAGGACCTCTGTGAGTATGCTACGCACGATCCTCGTTGCATATTTGGCATCATCCTGTTTGTCGGAGTTGGGCCTGTCAACCACCACGTAAATGGCGATCTGGGGATCGTCGGCAGGCGCATAACCGATAAAAGAAACCACATACTGCCCATTTCCTCTGGGCTGGGTCTCAGCCGTACCTGTTTTTCCTCCGATTATATATCCGGCAGGCCTGGCCGTATGTCCGGTTCCGTTTTCCCCCACAACCACCGCTTTACAGTATTCCCTTATTTTCTCGGAAGTTGCCTCGGAAATGGTCTGTTTTAAAAGGCGGGGTTCGATATTTCTTACCACGGATCCGTCGGATGCGGTGACCTTGCTCACCATATGCGGCTCATAATAATAGCCTCCGTTAATCAGGGAGCAAAAGCCCGCCACCATCTGTATCATTGTCACGTTAAAGCCCTGGCCGAAGGAGGCTGTTGCCAGTTCAACCGGCCCCATGCTGTCCTCTGTAAACACCAGCGACGCGGTACGCGCTTCCCCGGCAAGGTCAATATTGGTTTTCAGGCCGAAATTAAAGTCCTGCATATATTTCAGCAGCGTGGTTTTGCCGATGGTCTGTCCCATTTTCATAAGGGCAACATTGCAGGAGCGTTCAACGGCTCCGGAAACTGTTACCAATCCGTCTCCGCCAACCCTGTAACTATGGCATTTGATAGGCTTCTGCCCTTCCACTATCGTCAGGCTCCCGTTGCACTGATAGGTCTCATTCCCGGTCATCTTACCGCTCTCCAGACCGGCAGCCACCGTAAATGGCTTTATGGTGGAACCAGGTTCAAAGGTATTGGCTATACAGTAATTTTTCCAGAGGGCATTGAGCTGCTGGTATAGGGTATCATCATCCATGGCCGCCAGCGTTTCCTCATTGATTACGGTCTCCTGAATCGTTCCCTGCCCATCCACCACATGCTGTCCCAGAAGCATGTCCGTATTTCTCGGATCATTCAGGTTAAAAAAGGGATAGCTGGCCATAGCCAGGACATTTCCGTTATTTACATCCATAATAACGCAGCCTACGTTCTGGGCGCCGTTTCCTTCTCCCGCCGCATTTTTATAGGTATCGTTATATTCCTGCAGCTTCCGCTCCACAATACCCTGGATATTGGCATCCAGCGTGGTAACCAGGTTATAGCCGTCCACCGCGGCCTTTGTGGTCCGCTCCAGGTTGGAATCATCGTTCATATAGCCGTATTCCCTGCCGTTCACACCGCTGAGAATATCGTTATAGTATTCCTCCAGCCCGTAATTGCCCACATTGTCCTTACTGGTAAAACCGATGACATCAGCGGCCATGGTATTGTTGGGGTACACCCTCCGGTATTCCTCTTCAAACCACACGCCCTGAATATATTTCCCCAGCTCCTCATCATTCTGCAGTTCCTGGAAAGGGGCAATTTCATCATAGGTCAGCTGCTTTAACAGGACATGGTACTGGGAGGTGGGGTTCTGCTCATTATAAGACCGGATGGAAGCTTCCTCCACATCAAAGCACTGGGTGAGGGCAGCAATGGTTCCCTCCACATATTCTTCCTTCTCATTCATCAGCTTGCAGTCCAGCACCAGGTTGTATACCTTTTCACTCACTGCCAGCCTGGTTCCTTTGGAATCCAGGATTTCCCCTCTTTTAAAAGGAATCGTCCGGCTGGAGTATTGCTGCTGGGAAAGTACCTGACGCTTATACTGTTCCCCATTATCCCGGTTAATCATTACCAGCCTTACGCTTAATCCTGCAAAAGCCAGTAATACCAGGAAATACAGTACTACCAGCTTCTTTTGCATTTTTGTTGTAAATTTATTTGTATTCTGTACGTCTTTTCTATCGTTGTTCTCTCTGTTTCTATCCAAACCGCCACCTACTTCTAATCTGCAATATCTGCCAGCTGCCTTACATAATCGCTGCCTTCATCCGGAATAGTCACAATCTGGTTCTGATCCGGATAGGTCATACCCAGTTCGGTAATAGCGATTCTCCTGATTTCATCCAAATCCACGGAGCTTTCGATCCTGCTGTATTCTTCATCATTGGCAACCTTCAGGCTGTTGAGGGTGCTTTCCATGGCAGAGATATGCTTTACGCTGGCAGTGATTTCCGACTGCAGACGGATATAGCCGATCAAAACCACACCCGCCACGATCAGGGAAGCCGTCAAAAAAAGCACATAGCCCAGATTCATGTAAACAGCCTTGTCCCTGTTCTTCTTTACCGCATGGCTCAGTTCCTGTCTGCGGGGCTTATGTATCTCTTCTACAACATCTATTTGTCTTACCGTATTGCCTGCCACATATGCACTGCGGCTGACTGATTTTCTGTATTCGCTTTTTCCAGTGCTTCTGTTTTGTCTGTTTCTAACTGTCTGTGCCATGGCAATTCTCCTTCATTTTTTCTTCGTGCAACGAGCCAAACAAACACACAAGCGCGTTCACTTGTCGGCTGCTGCTTTTTCAAAAATACGCAGTTTTGCGCTTTTGGAACGGGAATTTGTTTCCAGTTCCTCCTCTTTGGGTAAAACCGGCTTTCTGGTAATCACCTTGCCCTGTGACTGTTTCCCGCACACACACACCGGGAAATCCGGCGGGCAGGTACAGGGGTTTTCCTTTTTCCGGAAGGTCGACTTCACAAGGCGGTCCTCCAGGGAATGGAAGGTGATAATGCATATTCTTCCTCCGGGATGAAGCAATGCTATCAATTCATCCAGGGAATTCTTCAAAACATCCAGCTCATGATTGCATTCGATACGGATAGCCTGGAAGGTGCGCTTGGACGGGTGTCCCCCGTTTGCCCTCATTCTGGCCGGTATCGCCGCCTTTATCAATTCGTTCAGTTCGCCTGTAGTTTCAATGGGTTTGTCCTTCCTGGCCGCCGCTATATGCTTGGCAATGTTCTTGGCAAACTGATCTTCTCCATAATCCCGGATAATACGGTATAGCTCTCTTTCCGGGTAGTCGTTGACAATTTCCCTTGCGGTCAGCGATTGCCTGGTATCCATCCGCATGTCCAGAGCGGTATCATAACGGTAGGAAAACCCGCGTTCCGCATTGTCCAGCTGATAGGAGGAAACCCCTAAATCCAGCACGATCCCGTCCACACCGTCAAGCCCAAGGCTCCTGACTACGGCCGGCGCGTTACAATAATTATCCCGTACAAGCGTCACCTTATCCTGATATGGCTCCAGCCTTACCGACGCCGCGGCAAGAGCCTGGGCATCCTGATCGATTCCAATCAGGCGTCCTGTTTCAAGCCTGCTGCAGATCACACTGCTGTGGCCGCCGCCTCCCAGCGTTCCGTCCAGATAGATACCGCCGGGTTTTATCGCAAGTCCTTCTATTGTCTCATCTAAAAGTACCGATCTATGAACAAATTCCATAGGGCCTCAACCTTTCCGTGTCTTATATTCCCAGCCCCAAATCGGCCATACGTTCCGCGATGTCTTCCATCGCTTCGTCTTCCTCTTCTGTCATTCCATCCCACTTCGCCTTGCTCCAGATTTCGATACGGCTGGCTACGCCAACCAGAACCACATCCTTATCCAGTCCCGCGAAATCTCTCAGATTCCCGGGGAGCAGAATCCTTCCCTGCTTGTCCACTTCCACTTCCGCAGCGCCTGCAAGAAAGAATCTGACGAACTGCCGGTTATCCTTCTTATTCAAAGGTAAAGCCTTCAGCTTTTCCTCAAAGGCGTTCCATTCCTGATTGTCATACACAAATAAGCAGCCGTCCAACCCTTTCGTAATTACGAATTCCCCGCCTAAAGCCTCACGGAATTTTGAGGGTATGATCAGCCTGCCTTTCGTATCAATTGTATGATTGTATTCTCCCATGAACATGACAATCACCGCCTCAAAAGTGGCCTGTCACGGAAAAGCACTTCCGAAGCTGCCTCGCCTGCAATTTCTGTCCGGCCGAAGGAAAATCTACCACTTTCCACCACTTCGTGCCACTTTCCACCACTTTTACTATGATTTTAGTATAATCTAAAGCAATTTGCAAGTAAAATCAACCCTTTCCCATAAAAAAAAGCGGTCTGCAAAAGGAACTGCAAACCGCTTTTTATCATATTATCCACATATGGTATGAAATTTTATTTCCAACACTACATATAGTTTTTTCTTTCACCCGTCCCCATTCCATTTCCATAAATTACCATGGTGGGGGAGAATCCCATATTTTATACATTAAACCGGAACAGAATGTTATCCCCATCCTGAACCACATATTCCTTGCCTTCCATTCTCACAAGTCCCTTTTCCCTCGCCGCTGCCAGAGAGCCTTGTTCTAACAGGTCCTTATAATTCACGACCTCGGCCTTGATAAAACCTCTTTCAAAATCGGTATGTATCTTGCCTGCCGCCTGGGGCGCCCTGGTTCCCAGCTTAATCGTCCATGCCCTTGTCTCATCCTCCCCGGAGGTAAGGAAGCTGATCAGTCCGAGGAGCCGGTAGCTGGCCTTCACCAGTTTGTCCAGACCGGATTCCTTCAGGCCGAGATCCTCCAGGAACATCGCCTTTTCGTCCTCCTCCAGTTCGGAAATCTCTTCTTCGATTTGGGCACAGATAACAAAAACGCCGCTGCCGTTTTCGGCCGCAAACTCCCTGACAGCCGCCACACCTGCATTGGAGGCCCCATCGTCCGCCAGATCCGATTCCGAAACGTTAGCTGCATAAATCACGGGTTTTGCCGTCAGCAGATTCAATGATGCAAAAATTTCCTGCTCCTCTTCATCCTCCGCCTCAAAGCTCATCGCCAGCTTACCGTCCTCTAAAAGAGCCTTAACCCGTTCCAGCAGCGCCGCCTCTTTGGCAACGGTCTTGTCCATTCTGGCCTGCTTCCCTACTTTGGCGATCCTTCTTTCCAGGATTTCGATGTCGGAAAAAATCAGTTCCAGATTAATAGTCTCAATATCCCGGATGGGATTAATATTTCCGTCCACATGCACAACATTGTCATCTTCAAAGCAGCGTACGACATGGACAATGGCATCCACCTCCCTGATGTTGCTGAGGAATTGATTGCCCAGCCCCTCTCCCTTGGAGGCTCCTTTTACCAGACCTGCGATATCCACGAACTCAATGACCGCAGGGGTTACCTTTTTGGAATGGTACATATCGCCCAGAAGCTTCAGTCTTTCATCGGGTACGGTCACGATCCCAACGTTGGGATCGATGGTGCAGAAGGGATAATTGGCGGATTCCGCTCCTGCTTTTGTCAGGGAATTAAATAAGGTGCTTTTTCCTACGTTGGGGAGGCCTACGATACCTAATTTCATTTTCTTTTAAATCTCCTTTGGTTTTCGGTTATTTACGTATTTACTGACGTAGCGTACGATACTTTCTTCTGTCTTTCAGTTCTTCATACAGCTGGCAATAATTCTCATATCTGCTCCTGCTGATTTCCCCCTGCTCCAGCGCCGTTTTCACGCCGCAGTCAGGCTCTTTTATGTGGGCGCAGCCGGCAAACCGGCATTTCGGCTCCCATAAAACAAATTCCGGGAAAAATTCCTGCAGCTCCTCTTTTTCCATGCCGTAAAGTTCAATGGAACTGAAACCGGGTGTGTCCACGATATAGGTTCCCTCACTGACATATATCAGCTCGGAGTGCCTTGTGGTATGTTTGCCTCTTTCGATTTTCACGCTGATTTCACCGGTCTCCATGGAGATTCCCGTCTGAAGCCGGTTGATCAGGGAGGATTTGCCTACGCCGCTTGGGCCTGCCACCGTGGTGGTCTTGTCCGCAAGCACCTGACGAAGCTCTTCCAGCCCGTCGCCCTGCCTGGCACTGGTAAATAAAACCCGGTAACCCGTATTCCGGTAGCTTTCCAGCAGTCTTACCTTTTCTTCTTCCTCCACCAGATCCTGCTTGTTAAAGCAGATGCAGCAATGCACCTTCTGCTTCTCCATGGTAACCAGGAACCGATCCAGGAGGTTCAGGTTGGGTGCGGGGCTTGCCGCCGCCATGATGACCAGCGCCTGATCCACATTCGCTACCGCAGGACGAATGAGTTCATTCGTCCTGGGCAGTATGGTGCTGATGTTGGCAGTACGTGTGCCCTCATCCAATATATCTATTTTCACATAATCCCCGGGGAGCGGTTTTTTCTTATCCTTCCGGAATATCCCCTTCGCCTTGCATTCATATATCCGGCTGCCGGCCTGCACGTAATAAAAACCGGCTATCCCTCTGACTATTCTTCCCCTCATGCAACTACTCTTTCTTCATAAACTGCAGCGGCCTGGTCACTGTTTTCTCCTGGACCCCGCCGGGTTCCACCACAGCTTCTCCCGTTACCGGATCCGTCGTGGTAACCGATTCCGTAGCCACATTGTAAATGAGGGTAAGGGTACCTGTCGGCTCTTTAATCTGGGACAGGTTAAGCGGCCAGGGGAAGGAGGTTGCAACCGTACGGGCAATCTCCGTACCGGACGCCGTGGTCACGACGAGAACGCAGGGGGTTCCCTCCACATACTGGGGATCCTCCAGCGCAGGGCTGGCGATATTCTCCGCGTAGGTGTATGTCGCCTCCGGTCCCTTGCTAACGTACACATCGATGGATGTGCCGGGATCAACCTCAGTTCCCACAGAATAGCTCAAACCGCATATTTTGCCAAGCAGGCTTTCATCTTCGTTATAAACTTCGGATATATTGCGTACCGTGAGTCCGGCGGACTCTATCATGCTCTTTCCTTCGTCAGGCAGCAGGCCCATGACATCGGGCACCTGCACCTTGCTTTCCTGAGGGCCCTGGCTGATTGTAATCGTTACCGTACTCCCTCTTTCCGCATTGGTACCGCCCTCCGGTTTCTGTGTCATAACATTTCCTTTGGGGACGGTATCGGAGTAACCTTCCTTCTTTTCCGTAAGGAAGCCTTCCCCTTCCAGGGCGGCCACCGCTTCCGCCAGCGGTTTATTATACGTGTCGGGCACCGTTATTCCTGCATCCTCGCCGCTCACCCGAAGCACTACCTTGGATCCGGGCTTCAGCTGGGTTCCCTTCTTGACATCTGAATCAATAACAAGGCCTTCTTCCACGCTGTCGCTTTCCACATATTCCACCGACGGCTCAAGGCCCATCTTGGTAAGCTTCTGTTTGGCCTCATCCTCCGTCATTCCGGCAACCTCGATCATTTTTACGGTCCCGTCTTCTGTGGAGGAAGAAAAATCAAAGATTCCAATAGCCCTGCCGACAAGGAAAATCACGACACAGCCGATTATAATAGCGCCGATAACCGCAAGGACCGTGGTCACCTTTTCCATCCTGGATTCGTATTCTTCCTCCTCCTCATCGTCTTCCGGCTCCGGCTGATATACCGCCTGAGTCCTCTTTTTCCCGTTCCGGGAAGGAGGGGCGGAAGGTTTGGCCGTGTTCTTTTTCAGCCGGATTTCCTCGGTATGAGAGGGTTTCTTGGACTGCTTTTTAATCTGCTCCATATCATCCCTGGAAATGGTGCGTGTGGCCGCCGTCGCTTCCGGATCCACGGTACGGACAAAATCCTCGTCCGGTGAAATGAGGGATTTTTTTAAATCCTCAATCAGTGAGTTCATGGACTGGTATCGGCGATCCGGGCTTTTCTGGGTGCATTTGAGTACAATCTGCTCCACGCTCACCGGTATTTCCGGCACATAATCCCTGGGCGAAGGCATCGGTTCCTGTATATGTTTAATGGCAATTGCCACCGTTGTATCCCCGTTAAAAGGGACGCGTCCTGTGAGCATTTCAAATAATGTTATGCCCATGGAATAAATATCGCTTTTTTCATCACTGTAGCCGCCTCTGGCCTGCTCCGGTGAGGTATAATGGACGCTTCCCATGACATTGGAAGTAATGGTATTGCTGGTTGCAGCCTTGGCAATCCCAAAATCCGTAACTTTAACTTTTCCTTCTTTTGAAATAATGATATTCTGAGGCTTGATGTCACGATGGATTATATGGTTATTGTGGGCCGCCTCAATGCCCATACACGCCTGAATGGCTATGCTGACTGCTTCTTTTACGGAAAGACGTGCTTTTTTTTCAATATATTTCTTAAGGGTGATTCCTTCCACCAGCTCCATGACAATATAATGGATGCCGTTGTCCTCCCCTACGTCGTACACATTTACAATATTGGGATGCATCAGGCTTGCCGCGGCCTGGGCCTCCACTCTGAATTTGGATACGAAATTTGAATTTTCACTGAATTCCTGTTTCAGTACCTTTACCGCCACATACCGGTTCAGCTTATGGCACTTGGCTTTATAAACATCCGACATCCCGCCGGTACCGATTTTTTCGAGCATTTCATATCTTTCTCCCAGCATCATTCCAATTTTAATCATTCCAGTCCTCCTGCCCGCCCGGAAAATACGCTGCTTTCCCGACAGGTAAAAATAGAATCGCCCATCTATTATGAAAACGGGTCAATCACAATCACTGCGATATTATCCCTGCCGCCATTATCGTTGGCTGCCTGCACCAGAGCCTGCGCCCTCTGCTGAATCGTTCCCTCACCGGTCAAAATCCGGTAAATTTCTTCATCCTCCAGCATATCTGTCAGGCCGTCTGAACATAGCAGCACGATATTCCCCGGTTTCAGCGGCCTTCTGAAACAGTCCACGCTTAAATCCTGTTCCAGCCCCACCGCCCGGGTAATGATATTCTTATTCGGATGGCTTCTGGCTTCTTCCTTGTTGATGCCTCCAATCCTGACCATTTCCTGCACCAGGGAATGGTCTTCCGTAACCTGTTCAATTCCGCCGTTTACCACATACAGCCTGCTGTCTCCCACATTTGCCGCAATCAGCTCTTCTCCGTCCCAGCAGGCGGCAACGACCGTAGTCCCCATGCCGGAAAAACGTTCATCCTCTCCGGCTCTTTTTTCAATCACTTCATTTGCTCTCTGTATGGCCTGTGTCAGGATTTCCTCAGGCTTGCCGCCCTCCGATTCCCGGACTCCCTCCAGTATGGTTTCCACCGCGCAGCTGGAAGCATATCCGCCGGCCTTGTGGCCTCCCATGCCATCTGCCACCAGAAAAATATTCGGCAGGTTCCCGACTGGTTCCAGGGAGGAATATATATGATCCTGATTCAGTTGTCTTTTCTTACCGATATCGGTGATAGAAAATGCTTTCACTTATACTTCCCATTTCCCTTCATATACAGCATTTCATTACGAATAACACAGCACATTTTAACACAAAAACAGGAAAAGGACAAGCCGCAGTACTTAGAGAGCGGCTTATCCTTTATATTTATTAATTTTATTTCTATATTATTCCCATATATTCAATTACTAGACGCGGGCTGCTATAATATTTTTTGTAATTGTCCTGTCCCTTCCTCTACAATAATCTGCATGAGAAACAGCCAGATGTCAAAGAAGAGAAAGCAGTTCCCTTCGTGTTTCTTCAAAAGCCTCTGCATCTGCGTTATAGTCGGAAAAGCCGCGCAGGGTTTTCTTCATAAGGCGTTCATACTCCATCGGTTTTACAGCTTTGAGAAGCAAAAGCAATTCATAATCTTCTGCCCCCCGGCGCTGAGCCTCCAGACGCATTCCCGGCAAAGGGCCGTCCTCTCCGGGATAGACAATATAAGCATCGCCGGAAGGATAGATACCATGAAATGCCGCATTCGGTGTATTGGAACATTCAAACGGATCGTATTGCGCATCTTCCGGCCAGTAATTGAATCCCCAATGGAGATATCCCGTAAGCCCGTAGCGCGCACAGCCCCAGAAGAGCAAACGTGACTTGATAAGGTCAATATCGAGAAAACGGTTCAGATGACAGCCTGTAGGCACACAGCATACATAAACCCATACCTCTTCTCCGGCCGCCAGCAGCTTATCAAAATCGGCCTTCTGTTCTTCATAATTGGCACTGAGCGGAACCCAGATATCCACACCCGCTTTAAATTCCGTGGTTTTAACCGCTTCTATAATGCGGCATCCCGGAAGATGCCGGCGCAGCAGGTTACTGATACGAAGGTACTGCTGTTTTCTTTTCTCAAGAGCCGTCCTATCCTTAAGATGGACATCCGGTTCATCAAAAATATGAAAGATAACCTTCTTCTCCCAGCCGTTCTCCTTCAGAAACGATGCCAGGCCCCTGATAAAATTCTGCTGCATATGATAGCCTTCGTCACTGGATACACAGACAGACGGATCCATGTTACACTTCATTTCATCCGTAAACATATCGCCGCCGCGGGTTGCAAAGTTTCCAAATTCCATCACGGAAAAGCCTTCTTCAAAAAAAATCCCGATAATAGGCTTCAGATAACTGAAATCAAATTTGCCCTCCTCCTTATCAAAGGGAAGCCTCCTGTGGTCATAGGATATAAAAAAATGTGTCTGACGGGTGCGGCGCATAGCACGCGCATAGCGCCGAAGCATCGTATAATAAGCCTCTGATCCAAACACAAGATCATGGCGCAGCGCCACATTATCCAGAGAAAACCAGTTCGTAATCCCCAGAGATTCCTCCGGGATACGGACTTCATACAGGTATAATTGGATCATCAGCCTGTATTCTCCCACCCTCAGCTCCAGCTCATGTATACCTGCCGCCGTTTCCTCCTGTGCAGTGAGTGTAAGGTACAAGGCACCCAATCCATGTTTCACCGCAAGCTCATCGTTTTGCAGCGGCCTGAGAGCCTCGTAAACCCTGAAAGGCGCCTTTCTTGTACAGTAATCGGGTTTCTCATATTCTTCAGCCGTAATGACGAACATGCCATTCTGCTCTTCTGTCTCCGCTTCATTATAGCCTACAAATACATCAACCATCTCGAACAGTTCGGCCGTAAAGCCTTTCCCATTCAGGCTGACATTCAATTTTTCATTTCCGCTTTCCAGTAAAAGCCGTATCCCCTCTCTGCCGTTCTTTGCACTGTGAAGCGCCACTCTTTCCGGGAGTTCCTCCAGCGTTTGATCCGGGTATAACCATTCCTCTTTTACGGTACAATAACCCTTCATTGATTTCCTCCTGAAAGCTGCTATTTCATTGCTTCATTGACTTCATCGATCATTTTCTGCAGACCCATCTTTTCATAGGCATCCATCAAATCATTATACATTTTCTCAACAGGCTCCGTCCCGGTCATTATCTTTATGATGTCATCGGCAGGCTTAATGGAGAACTGATTCTTGGCAGGCGTGGAAAGATTAGTTACAGCCGGTTCAAAGTCCGGAAGCTCACAGTTTTCACGTACCCAATCACGGTATTCCAAATCCCACTGACGATATTTATCCACATTCTCATTGCCGGTCATTTCAAAGCGGTACCAGTTTGCATACTGAACCAGGGAGCACAGGGCATTTGCAGGATACTTCTCACCGATGGGTATATCTCCCAGCGTAATCCTGACGCCATCTTCCATCTTATAATCTTCGCCTTCAAAGCCGAAGCGCACCAGCTCGTCATTCGCCAGCATCCATTCCATAAGATCCAGGATACGTTCTATCTTTTCCGGATCCTTGGTTCCGATATAGGTCTCAGACCAATAGCTTTTAAATACGGGAACCGTCGTCATACTGCCGTCCTGCATAGGGAAAGGATGGGCAATTTTGACACAATCTTCAAAATTCATACCAGGGTTTGATTTTTCCCATTTCCGCTGCAGCGAGTCTGTTGTAGTATTTAAGAAATAGGCTGCTACTTTTCCCTGAAGGAATTTATCTTCGGACAGCTGTGCTTTGGCAAGGGCCACGTCCGGATCGATGGTACCTTCCGTATACATATCGCGGGCAAGCTGGAAAACACTTAGCAGATCGCCGTTGAAATAGGCCGGTACATATTTTCCATCCTTTTCAATCCATTTAAAATCACTGCCGGAACCATCCCCCATTCCCAGCGGCACACCATACGGCATAAAAAAGCTGTCAAACAGCTGCGGTACGGAAACAGTCAGCCCGGTAATTTTTTTATTTTCAGGATCCGCCGCTATAATTTTCTTGATCATATCCCGGAACTCATCATAATTTTCCGGTTCTTTCGTTACACCGGCCGCCTGCGCCAGGTCCCAGCGGTAATAGACTCTGCGTTCCTGGGAACCGTCTATCAAATCCTCCCACATTACTCTGGGAACCACGTACATCTTGCCGTCCGGGGCACGCAGGCCCTGTATTTCAGGTGATGACATGTACTTTTCCAGATTAGGCCAGCGGGACAGATCATCAGGCAGAGGGGAAACCACTCCCTGGGATATCCAATCATGATAAAAGCTGGAACCGATGACATCTATGGCAAACATATCCGGCAGCTGATTCGATGCCGCCCAAAGCTGAATTTTATCCCTGTAATCATCCCAGGTTGTATTGACCGGCTTGATGGTTACATTGGCTCCTTCTTCAATTGCCGTCAGGATCTTATCATCCGTTCCATTGCGCATGGCATTTTCAATATCCCATATCGCAATACTGATTTCGGCGGGTTCCCCCTTCCCGTCACTTGTGACCGTTCCGCCGTCACCGGCCTGGCTGCCGGATGACGAAGCCGCCGGCTGACATGCCATAAGAGATGCCGTCATCGTAACGGCCAAAGCTGCTGCTATTGCTGCCTGTACATATTTCTTTTTCATACGAATCCCCTTTCCATCCTCATAAGGAGGACTTTCCGCCCCTTACGGGGCCTGAATTTTGACCTTTCCCCACACCGCTTTGCGGTATGGGCAATTCCTTACTCTTTTACAGAACCAACCATAACCCCCTTTACAAAATGTCTTTGGACAAATGGATAAATACATAGAATCGGTACGGTGGATACTACAATGGAGGCCATCTGTACCGCCTGGAAATTAGCACTGCGCTTGTCACCAAGAATCAACATTGCCTGCTGAGACATCTGATTGTTGTAGTTCACCAGCAGGTTCCGCATATAGATCTGCAGCGGCTGGAGACTGCTGTCGTTAATAAACAGAAGGGCATTCCACCATTCATTCCAACGTTCTACGGAATAGAACAGGACAAAAGTCGCTATAAACGGTAGGGATATGGGAAGCATCACCCGAAACAGGATCTGGATATCGTTTGCCCCATCTATTTTAGCCGCCTCCTCCAGGCTGGGTGAAAGCGATGAAAAGTAGTTTTTCATAATAATGAGATAAAAGGTGTTAACTGCACTGGGAATAATCATTGCCCAAATGGTATTGCTAAGATGAAGTCCGCTTACCACAAGGTAATAAGGAATTAAACCGCCGCTGAACAGCATGGTAAACAGAATCATGGATAAAATAATTTTCCTTCCCGCAAGCCTCTTTTTAGAAAGGGCATAAGCTCCGAAAACCGACAGCAGCATATTGATTACGGTTCCCGCCGCCGTTACAAAAACGGAATTCAGGAAAGAAGAAAGAAACCGCGGCTCACTGAATACCATTTTGTACCCTTCCGTATCAAATACATAAGGAAAAAGATAGGGAACATGGCTGCTGATTGCTTCCAGGCTGGAAAAGGATACAATAAATACGTAATAAAAAGGGAAAATGGTCACAATTGCCAAAATGGACAGAATCATAATAGTAATAACATGGAAGGACGAAATTTTCTTTTTTCCGGACATAATACACCTCCTTTTTTAAAACAGCCCTGCCTCGCCGCTCTTCGTCACGATTTTATTAGCCATTGTAATCAGTATGATATTTATGATTGACTTCAGGAAACCTATCGCCGTGGTATAACCAAAGTTCATGCCCATACCGAAGGAACCACGGTAAACATAAGTATCAATGGTATCTGCAACACTATAAACCGGTGCGGAGTAAAGGTTAAACACCTGATCAAAGCTGGCCCCGTTCGTCATCAGGCTGCCCACCGCCAATATCAGCATAATACAAACCGTCCCCCTGATACCCGGCCAGGAGATATGGATCATTTTCTGAAACCGGTTGGCCCCATCTATGCTTGCCGCTTCATAAAGACCCGGATCAATGGAAGAAAAAGCAGCAAGATAAATAATGGAATCCCAGCCAATCTCTTTCCAAAGTGCCGACAGCCATATAAACGGCCGGAACATAGCCGGCGTTGAAAGCGGTGAAATAGAAGCGATCCCAGCCATACCCAGCAGTCCGTTTACAACACCGCTGGTTCCGAAAAAGTTAATCAGAATCCCGGAAAGCACCACCCAGGTTATAAAATGCGGAAAGGTAAATACTGTCTGAAAAAATTTCGTCACTTTTTTAGAAGAAATTTCATTGAGAATAACAGATAATAAAATAGGAATCGGAAAGATGAACAGGATTTTGCCGGCGGCGAATATCAATGTATTTTTAAGAGCCTGCCAAAATGCCTGATCCTCAAACATTGCCCGGAAATGTTCAGTTCCCACCCATGGGCTTTTCCACAGCCCCAGATCATACCGGAAATTCTTAAAAGCCAGGGTGAGGCCTCCCATGGGCAGATAGCAGAATATGATATACCAGACCACCAGCGGCAGCAGCAAGAGATAAAGCAGCTTATCGTTTTTGATTTGTTTCCACGTTGATCTGACTTTTCCAGATATCATGGAATTGGATTTAGAATTGCGTTTTTCAGATTTCATTTTTGCTCCCCTCCATGTGGATATTATACTTTGGACGGGATTTGATTGGTATGGAGCAAATACATATTGCACAAATAATTTTTTTATATTTCCATTACTGCATCTTAAAACAAGACATATTGCCGGAATATTTTTATATTATCTATCTCTCCTGCCTGAAAACAGTGGGTGCTTTACCGGTAAATTTCTTAAAGATTTTAATAAAATAAAAATAATCATGAAAGCCGCAGGCTTCGCCGATCTCATTAACAGACATATCGGTTTTCAGCATCAGCTCCTTCGCCCGGCTTATTCTTAGCTCTGTCAGGTATTTGACAAATGTGGTACCTGTCTCTTTCTTAAAAAGCTGGCTGATGTAGCAGGGGTTCAGATTCAGCTTCTCAGCAAGACTCTGTGCGGATATATCCTGGGAATAGTTTGCATTTACGAATTTTATCAGCTCCAGAAATTTTCTGTTTCCGCTCTCATACTCCGTTTCCGGTTCGTTTTCCCCGCGCAGTTCCTTCACAATATATGCTGCCAGCCCCTTAAAATTCTTAAAACGGTACACGATCTGGTTATAGGAATACAGGCAGCTTTCCTCATCCATGTACTGTAAAGCCAAGTTATATAGATCCGCCGCCATCCGGATATGGTTCATACCTGCGCCGTCAAGCAGCAAGCACTCCAGTTCCTCCGGACAGGCAAGAAAAGCTCTGGCCTTCTGCATAACCTGAGAATCATAAACTGTATTTTCTGTAAATTCTTTCTCCTTCTCATAAAAGAAAAACTGGTAGCTATTATAGACCAATTGGCATGCCTTCTGCTGCAGCTCTTTACAGGACACCATTTCCGCGCTCCGGCTGACCCCGAAAATATCCGGGTTACCTGCCAGCCATTCTTTATCCAGGGCCGGGATCGGTTCATTGGAAAGATACAGATATTCATTCAGCCCGATATTTTGCGCGTAACAGCAAAATACCGGTCCTTTACTGACGGATACTGCGATATAAAAAGTCTCATTGATATGTCCTTCATCCAGATAGCCCCGCAGCGCCTGTTTATTGCCCTCGTACAACGCTTCAATAAATTCCTGTACCGCCATGCCGTTTCCGTTGTTTATATTTCCAACCGCCTTTTTCACACAGGCAGTCAGATCATCATAGTCTATGGGCTTCAGGCAATACCCCAAGGCTCCATACGCAATACATTTCTGTGCATAGGAAAAATCTGCATAGCCGCTTATAATGATTAACTGCGTGCCGCTGCCCAGCTCCAGTATGCGTGAGCAGAGCACCAGGCCGCTAAACGGAGGCATATCAATGTCGGTTATAACAATATCCACCGGATTCTCACGGATATATTCCAGCGCCTCCCTGCTGTCTGTAAAGGCGGCGCATACTTCTGCATGGAGCGCTTCAAAATCCACTCCCCAGCGTATCGACTCTATCACCATGGGTTCGTCATCTACAATCACTACTGATACCGGCATTGTCTCTTCCTCCTATTTCTTGTCGGAACGGTAAAGCGGTGTACTGCGCATATGCAACACCACCTTTGTTCCCTCTCCCCAGCGGCTTTCCACAATAAGCCCGTAATTTTCCCCATACATCAGACGCAGGCGGAAGTTTACATTAGCAAGCCCCACATGCCGGGACTGGTGGACACTTTCTGCGGACATGAGCCTCTTAAGCTCCTCCAGGGTCTCCTCATGTATGCCAACCCCGTCATCCTGCACCGTTAAGTAAAGTTCCTCCCCCTCCAGCTTGCTGGCAAGGTACAAGGTAGTCATCGCGGTGGTCTTTTCCACAGAATGCAGGAAAACATTTTCCAGAATAGGCTGCAGAATCATACCTGCTACCGGCAGCTTAAGCGTCTCCTCCGCTAAATTATACACAACATCCACTTTATAGGGAAACCGCGACTTCTGGATATCTATATACGCCCGTGCCATGCCGATCTCATCCGCAAGCAAAACCACATCCCCGCCTTTAATGCTGTATCTGAATATTTTGCCCAGATTCCCTGCAACCATTGCCCCCTCCGGGAGGTTGTTTTTCATACAAATCCCCTTGATAATCTCAAGCGCATTATAAAGGAAATGCGGATTAATCTGACTGCGCAGAAAAGCAATTTCCGCTTTTTGCTTTTCTATATCCACCTCATACAGCGTATTCGTAGTATTGATAATTCTCCGCGACCGTTCTTCCAGTTCATCTGTCATTTCGTTCAGGACACGGGCAAGGCGTATCA
Organism: Lachnospiraceae bacterium; assembly: GCA_022845955.1. Lineage (GTDB taxonomy): Bacteria > Bacillota > Clostridia > Lachnospirales > Lachnospiraceae > Eisenbergiella. Next base: position 2,736,293 of record AP025576.1, on the reverse strand, counting down.
TTTCCCAGCTGCCCTTCACAGTCACATGATTCTTCACTTCCTTAAAATTTCCCGCCGCTATTCTTCCCATATACTGTTCCAATATATAAATGGGAGATACAATACTATGGTACAGCAGCCCGCATACAAGCAGCAGTGCAGCGATACCCGCAGCCCCGAATATAAAAATCAAACGCTGCACATAGGCGACGTCCAACAACAGCTGCTGCTTGTCCGTATAGCTGATCACATACAGATTGTTGCTGTGGGTTTTCTTCACCGAAAGATAATATTCCCGGGTATCCACCGTATTGCTGTCCGGATGATCCAGAAAAATACCGGCTATCATTTTAGCCCTCTCTTCCTCACAATTAATAGGGTAATACTGCCCAAAATTATCCATCAGCACATAATTGGTTCCCATTTCCGCAAATTCGTTGTTCCAGTTAAAATTCCTGAGCCGGAAGGATACCATGCAGGTACCGATGGGATTGGCATAATTTTCTCCGGATCTGCTGGAGTAAATGGGAGACATATAACGGATCGCTTTATATTCATTCTGGACGTCCGTCTGCATCTCAATACCCGTGCAGACAACAGCCTTCTCCCTGCCGAAGCGGCTAAGCAGCTCATCCACCTGGCGTTTCGTGGTTATATTCGCATAAATACGTTTTCCGCACAGTACGATATCACTGGTTTCCGGATAGATAATTTTAATGCTGGTCAGAAGCTGGTCCATCTGCTTTGCCAGCTCATAATATTCTCCGCCCGTCTCTCCTTCAAAATAATCCTGCAGCAGTCCGTCGTTTTGTAAAAAGTTAATTACCGCACTCCCTTTATCATCGACGTAATTTGCTTCCTGCTCGATTTTCTCAAGCATGCTGCCCACATAACCGATATTTTTCTGGAGGACTATTTTGCCTGCCAGAACGGAAACCGCATAGCCAATGCATAAAATAGTCAATAATATGATGAGCAGTACCAGCGCAAACTGCTGCCTTATTTTAAGTTTATGCATAGGACCGCCTCCTTTTCGTGAGATGAGAGCCTTTATAATAACACGGTATATGCGGTTCGTAGGATACCGCTCCCAGGCTTAATCATTTTTCCGCATGTAATCAATTTATTTTATGATACACGAAAAGGGGATCCAAATTCAAGGGGATGTTTTATAAAACTAAAAAAGGGAGACAGCTTAAAAACTGTAACTCCCGAAGATCATAACTATTCTTTTTTAAGGATTCCATGAAGAGGCGTAACGATCCATAACATTACCGGCTTTTTTCTTCATAAATGTGTCTGCGTCTCAGCTGACCGCAGGCCCCGTCAATATCTCTGCCCATTTCCCTTCTGACAGTGACGTTTATTTTGTTTTTTTCCAGTTTATTTTTAAACGCGAGGATTTCCGCCTGCCCGGACTGCCTGTAAGTGCGCTCTTTTATGGGGTTCACAGGAATGAGGTTCACATGGCAGTTTAACGGCCCTGCCAGAGCCGACAGCTGCATGGCATCCCCGGGCGTATCGTTCACGCCGGCAACAAGGCTGTATTCAAAGGTAATCCTTCTGCCTGTTTTTTCAAAGTAGTATGCGCAGGCATCCATCAATTCATCCATATGGTAGGTTTCCGCGACGGGCATGAGTTTCCTGCGCTTTTCGTCCGTCGTAGCATGCAGGGAAAGCGCCAGTGTAATGGAAAGCCCTTTTTCCGCCAGTTCCTTCATCTTTGGCACAATGCCGCAAGTGGAAACGGTGATGTTCCTCTGGCTGATATGAAGGCCGTGCTCCTCTGTGAGTATGTGGATAAAGGTAAGCAGATTATCAAAGTTATCCATAGGTTCCCCGGTTCCCATCACCACCACATGGGAAACCCGTTCTCCTGTCAGCCGGGTAATCGCATAGATCTGATCCAGCATCTCCGACGGCAGAAGGTTCCTCTCCCAGCCGTCCAGGGTTGAGGCACAGAACCGGCAGCCCATCTTACATCCCACCTGGGAAGAGATGCATACCGAATTGCCGTGCTTATATTTCATCCATACGCTTTCCACCATATTCCCATCGGAAAGGGCGAAAAGGAATTTCCGGGTACCGTCCAGCCTGGATTCCTGGATTTCAACCGGCTTCAGGCTCACATAAGGATACTGATCCTCCAGTTTTTTCCGTAAGGAAAGAGGGATATTGGTCATCTCTTCATAGGAAGCCGCCAGCTTGTTGTGCATCCAGTCATACAGCTGTCCGGCACGGAAGCTTTTTTCTCCCTGCCGCTCCATTTCGGTTTTCAGTTCTTCCAGCGTCATGGATTTGATGTCAGTGTCCATATTATCCCTCTCGTACAAAGGCGGCAATAAAAAAGCCGTCCGTTTTATGGATCCCCGGCAGAAGCCGGCACATTCCCGCCGCGCTCTCCCGATTTCTCAACTCCCGGGGCAGTCCTTCATCAAGGCTTCGGAAAGAAAATGGAAAGTTATCCGCAAACCAGGCGGCCTGTTCTTCATTTTCTTCCTTATTGATGGTACAGGTACTGTAAATGAGTGTTCCTCCCGGCTTCACATACTCCGCCGATACAGCCAGAATGCGTCGCTGCAGCGCCGCTACCTCCCGCAGGCTGTCCGGCGTTACCCGGTACTTAATATCCGGTTTTCTCCCGATAACCCCCAGGCCGGAACAGGGCAGATCGGCAAGCACCACATCCGCAGATTCCTTTTTTCCCTCATCCGGGACCGTGGCATCCCATACAGTTACTTCCAAATTAGAAATTCCCAGCCTGCGGGCATTTTCCGCAATCAATCCTGCTTTATATTCGGAAACATCCCTGGCTTCCACCCGGCCGCTGCCGGTCAGCCGGTCGGCCGCATGAACCGCCTTGCCTCCGGGAGCTGCGCAGACATCCAGAAGGACCTCCGTTTTTGCCCTGCCGGCCAATGCACACTCCGTCACCAACATGCTGCTTACATCCTGAACGGTAAACAAACCGCCGGCAAAACCAGGGAGAGAAGCCACTCCCTCGGATTTCTGAAGCAGATAGGCATAGGGCAGATAAGGATGGGGAACGGGACCGGCGCCGCATTCCTTAAGATCTGCGAGCAGCTCTTTCTTTACTTCTTCCGAAAGCCTTCCTGACAGTCTGATAGTCACGGGCCTGGGTTCCAGCAATCCCTCCAGGATTTTTTCCGTATTCTCAGGCCCATAATCTGCAAGCCACATTTTCACTATCCATTCCGGCATAGAGTACATGACGGAAAGATAAAGAACCGGATTTTTTTTCTTATCCGGCCATTCCAGTTTCTCTTTTTCCCGGGACAAACTACGCAGTACACCGTTGACGTAGCCCTTCAGCTGCTGGAAATGACGGCTTACCGCCAGCTTTACCGCCTCATTGCAGGCCGCCGAATCGGGGACACTGTCCATGAAAAGGATCTGGTAGGCTCCCATCCGCAGCAGATTACGGATGAGTGGCTTGCATTTGGAAAGGGGCAGTTTGGAAAACCGGCCCAGGATATAGTCCAGCTGCAGCCTGCGTTCCGTCACCCCTTCCGTAAGGCGTTTGATAAACGCCTTATCCCGGCCGTCCAGATAATTGTATTTATCCAGAACACGTTTCAGAAGAAGGTTAACATATTCCTGCCCTTTTTCCGTTTCTATTAAAATATCCAGTACCAGGCCCCTGGCATTTATTCCGCACTCCGTCTTCATCCGTACTCCTATCCATGTTTGCTTTTGTATAACTTTTCCGTACCCTTACCGTTCGGACAAGGCTGGATTTTCACTCCGCACCTTTTCCGGCCAGGCTTTAATCACGATCTCTTCTTCCGCCTGCCAGAAGATACAGCCTGAGAAGCTGCAGGATAGAGGACGCAGCGGCGGCAACATACGTAAGTGCCGCGGCGCTGAGCACCTTCCTGCAATAGCCGGTTTCTTCTTCCGACAGGATACGATATCCCTGCAGCATCTTCAGGGCGCGGCCGGAAGCATTGAATTCCACCGGCAGGGTTACCAGCTGAAACAGCACGGAAATGGCGAATACCCAGATTCCGATCTGTATGAACGTGTAGCTGAGGCCGAAAATCAGTCCCAGAACCACCATCGGCAGCCCCAGGGCAGAACCGAAATTTGCTACCGGAACCAGCGCCCCTCTTATTTTGAGAGGTGCATAGCCTTCCTTATCCTGCACCGCATGGCCGCATTCATGAGCCGCAACGCCGATGGCGGCTACGCTGCCCGAAGCATAGGTGGCATCTGAAAGGCGGAGGACCTTGGTCCTGGGATCGTAATGGTCGGTGAGATTTCCCTTCACATGCTCCACCCTGACGTCTCCCAGGCCGTTATAATTTAAAATCATTCTGGCGGCTTCCGCCCCTGTCATTCCCGTCATGCTCCGCACCCGGGAATACTTGTTATAGGTGCTGTTCACCCTGGAACTGGCCCAGATAGAAAGCACCGCACCGATAATTACCAAAAAATAAGTAGGGTCAAAATAATAACCAAATCCTAACATCCCAGCATTTCTCCTTTTTCTATTCTGCAGCCCAGAAGAAAATCCTTAACCTGCATACGTTTCTTGCCTTCCAGCTGCAGCTGCGTCACCTTCAGTATCCCATCCCCGGTATTGATATACAGGGCTTCCCTGTCCGCTTTTTCCACACTTCCCGGTTCTCCCTGCGCAGCCTCCCCACAGGAAGAGGCCTCCCAGATTTTCAGCGTTTTTCCTTTATATGAAGTATACGCACTGGGCCATGGATTTAATCCTCTTATCAATCGTGCGGTTTCCGCCGCCGGACGGGTAAAATCAATCTGTCCCATGGATTTATCAATCATTCCCGCGTAACAGCTTTCCGAATCGTCCTGAGGCTCCGGAACCGCCTCGCCTTTTTCAATGGCTGAAAGGGCAGGGACAATCAAAGCAGCCCCCGCTTCGGCCAGCTTATCATGGAGGCTGGCATAGGTATCCTCCGGTGTGATAGCCACTTCCGTTTTAAAAAGCATGTTCCCGGTATCGATACCCGTGTCCATCTGCATAATCGTTATGCCCGTCTTTTCCTCTCCGTTGATAATCGCCCGCTGAATAGGCGCAGCCCCTCTGTATTTCGGCAAAAGGGAGGCATGGATATTCACGCATCCGAACCTTGGCATATCCAGGATTTCCCGGGAAAGAATCTGTCCGAAAGCCGCCACCACAAAAATATCCGCCTCATAGGTTTTCAGCTGTTCCACAGCTTCCGGCTTTTTTATCCTCACGGGCTGGAAAACAGGGATATCATGGGAAACCGCAAATTGCTTTACCGGGCTCATCTGCAGTTCTTTTCCTCTTCCCTTCGGCTTGTCCGGCTGTGTCACCACAGCGCTTATCTCATGTCCCGCCTTCCAGATCGCTTCCAGCGCTCTGGCCGCATAATCGGGGGTACCCATAAATACCATTTTCATACGATTGCCTTCCTTTATTCGTCGTAACTGTTCCGTCCCTTCACAGTTACTATTCTTCCGCTTCTTCCACATCCATCAGCTCACCTTCCACTTTTTCCACATACATATGGCCGTCCAGGTGATCAATTTCATGGCAGAAAGCTCTGGCCAACAGTTCCGTTCCTTCTATTTCAAAGGGCTTCATATCCCTGTCATAAGCCCTGACTTTTACATAATTGGGCCTGGTTACCGTTCCGCTTTTTCCCGGCAGGCTCAGGCACCCTTCGCCTCCGGTCTGCTCTCCGCTGGTTTCCAGGATACGGGGATTGATCAAAACAATGGGGTCTTCCCCTGTCACATCAACTACCACCACTCTTTTCAGGATTCCCACCTGAGGTGCAGCCAAGCCGACGCCGTTCGCATCATACATAGTTTCCAACATATCATCAATCAGTTCTTTGATACGGGGGGTCACTTCCTTTACTTCCTTACAAACCTTTTCCAGGATGGGATCCCCCATGATTCTGATATTTCTGATAGCCATTTTTTCTTCCACCTTTCTTCTTTTGATAATAGTTGTTCCTCTCTCAGAAAGAGGACATGGGATCAAAATCGAACTGTACATTTTCATCCTTGCGCTCCTGTTCCTTCAGGAAACGCTCCATCCGGTTTTTCAGCCGGATCAGGATAGCATACTCCGGGTTCTTAATATAAAGGACGTACCGGAAAATATCATTAATTCTGCCGATAAAGGCCGGAGCCGGGCCGATGAGGATCGTGTGTTCCTCCCTGCCTTCCTCCGATTTTAACGCAAGCCCTTTCAGCAGGCCGGCAAGCGCTTCCCCGCCTTCTGCCGTCAAAGAGGTTACCTGTACTGCCAGAATATGGGATACCGGCGGATACGAAAGCAGCTGCCGGTAAAGGATTTCTTCTTCATAAAACCCTTCATAGTCCTGGGCTGCCGCATGCAAAATACTGTAATGTTCGGGCTGATAGGTCTGGATCACCACTTCTCCGGGCCTGGTTCCTCTTCCGGCCCTTCCCGCCGCCTGGGTAAGCAGCTGGAAGGTACGTTCCCCCGCCCGGTAGTCGTTAACCGAGAGGGACATATCCGCGGCCATAATACCCATCAGCGTTACATTGGGGAAATCGTGTCCTTTGACTATCATCTGTGTCCCCACCAGAATATCCGCTTCCCCTGCGGAAAAAGAGGACAGGATCTTTTCATAGCTGTCCTTCGTTTTCGTAGTATCCGCATCCATACGAAGCACCTTTTTATCAGGATACAGCTTATGCAGCTGCTCCTCTATCTGTTCCGTCCCGGCCCGGAAACCCAGAATATATTTGGAACCGCATTCCGGACAGAGTTTTACGGCAGGCTGGGTAAAGCCGCAGTAATGGCAGACCAGCGTACCGTTTTTGTGCTCGGATAAAGACACGTCACAATGCGGGCATTTCATAACATGCCCGCACATCCGGCAGGAAACAAATCCCGCATACCCCCGCCGGTTAAGGAAGAGCATGCTCTGCTCCCCCCGTTCCAGCCGATCCTGCAGAAGGTTCTGAAGCCTGGCGGAAAAAATGGAACGGTTTCCTTCCTTCAGCTCTTTGCGAAGATCCTCCACATAGACGCGGGGAAGTTCGCCTCCGGTAAGACGTTCATCCAGCGTGAACAGCCGGTATCGGCCTTGTTTCGCCCGGTAATAGCTGTCCAGGGAAGGAGTTGCCGAACCTAAAAAGACGCTTGCCCCATGAAGCCTGGCAAGTTCCTCCGCCGTTTCCCTGGCATGGTATTTGGGCATCGTTTCGCTTTTATAACTGTTTTCATGTTCTTCATCTATGATGATGATTCCGATATCCGGGAACGGCGTGAACAAAGCCGACCGGGGGCCGATGATCACATCAATTTCCCTTTTTCTGGCTCTTTCACACTGATCATATTTTTCCCCGGGAGAAAGGGTGGAATTCAAAACAGACACCCGATCCCCGAATCTTTTATAAAACCGGAGCACCGTCTGATAGGTAAGTGCAATTTCCGGAATCAGCATAACGGCCTGACGTCCCCTGGCGATAACCCTGGCTATCAGCTCCATATAAACTTCCGTTTTACCGCTGCCGGTAATTCCCCGCAGCAGATAGGTCTGCCGGATTCCCTGATCATAATCGGCGGTTACGGCATCCACAATCGCCTGCTGGTTCCTGCTGAGCATACGCCCCGCTTCTCTCCTGGCATCCAGTTTTACAGGATTTCTGTAATAGGGGACGCTGTTGACCGCAATCAGACCCGCATCCCGGAGGCTTTTAAATGTGGCCGGGGAAATATTCAGTTTCCTTGCCACCAGCGCCTGGGGAAGCCGTTCTTCGGCAATCAGCTCCTGCAGGACCCTGGCCTTGGCTCTCTGCGCTTTACGTTCGCATTCCCGCATTTCGGCCCGGGCCTCTTCTATGCTCACCCGGAGGCATATTTCTTTCTTTTCCTGCTGTTTCAGCTTCTGCCTGACCGGCAGGACTGTTTTCAGCGCATTAATCATAGTGGAGCCATAGTGCTCTTTCATCCAGAAGGCCAGCCGGATAAGACGGCTTTCCACCTGTATGCCTTCTTCCATAATGGAATGGATTTCCTTCAGACGGGTTATATCAAATTCCGGTTCATCCGTCATTTCTATAATATAGCCTGTGCGCAGATTGTTGCCGCTGCCAAAAGGAATCCTCACCCGCATCCCCGGCTCCGGCACGCCCAAAAGGGCATCCGGAACACGGTACTGAAACGGGCGGTCCACCTTTTCGTGGGATATATCCACTATAATATTCGCAAATCTGCCCTGCATGTATACCTCATCTTCTTTTTTAATTATCTTTGCGTTCCTTCAAAATCTCCGCGATAAGCTCCCTTTCGTCCATATGGTGCTTTTCGCCTCTGATCTCCTGATAATCCTCATGTCCTTTGCCGGCAAGTACGATAATGTCTCCCGGACGGCCGTTATTAATCGCATAGGCAATGGCTTCTTTTCTGTCACAGATCTCTATATATTCTCCGTCCGTTTTCCCGATTCCGGTTTTGATATCTTCGATAATTGCCTGAGGCTCTTCAAACCGCGGGTTATCGGATGTGATAATAGTTAAATCCGCAAGCCTGCCGCTCACCTCACCCATTTCGTAACGGCGCAGACGGGAACGGTTGCCTCCGCAGCCGAACACGCATACCAGCCTGCCGTGATCATATTCCTTCAGCGTGGTCAGAAGGCTTTCCAGCGCCATGGCATTATGCGCATAATCGATAAGAAGAGTGAATGCGTCCGACACCTTCACCATTTCTATCCGTCCCTTTACCTTGGCTTCCCGGAGCGCTTTTTTTATCGCTTCCTCCGACACTCCGAAATGACGGCAGATTGCAATCGCCGTCAGAGCGTTGTATACGCTGAACCGGCCGGGCATGGCGATTTCCCCTTCGAAATCCATAAGCCCGCTCACCTGGAAGGCCACTCCCAGATGGCCGTTATGATTGGTCAGCCGCAGATTTTCCGCACGCAAATCCGCATCAGGAGATAAACCGTAGGTCTCCAGCTCACAGGTATGGCCTTCCATCACTTTTTCCCAGTGACCATCATCCCGGTTGGCTATCCCGACACGGCACTGCCTGAACAGCAGCCCCTTGCAGTGCATGTATTCTTCAAAGCTTTTGTGTTCATTCGGCCCGATATGGTCCGGCTCAATATTCGTAAAAATCCCAAAATCAAACACGAAGCCCTGGCTCCTGTGCATCATGAGCGCCTGGGAGGAAACTTCCATGACCACCGTATCACAACCCGCCTCAACCATCCTGGCCATATAGGACTGCAGAATATAGGATTCCGGCGTGGTGTTATCCGAAGGGATATGGGTATCAGAGATGATAACCTCTATGGTGCCCACCAGCCCTACCTTACATCCGGTCTTTTCCAGAATGGATTTAACAAGATAGGCGGAAGTGGTCTTTCCCTTGGTTCCCGTGATCCCTATGGTCTTAAGCCGCCGTGCCGGATGTCCGAACCAGGCAGCGGAAATAAAAGCCATGGCGTAACGGGTATCCTCCACCCGAAGGATCGTCACTACGGCATCCCCGGGTACGTCCACTTCCTTTTGTGTCACCAGGACCGCAGCCCCTTTTTCCACGGCCTGTGCCGCAGCGCTGTGCCCGTCAAAATTAGCGCCTTCTATACAAATGAATAAACATCCTTTTGTAATTTTTCTGGAATCGTATACAACGTCGGGTACATCAAGCTGCGTTGTCCCCCGCACTACCGTAACATCCAGATTCTCAAGTAATGTCTTTAATGCTGCCATATCTTTCCTCTTTTCTTTTTGAAAAATGGATATTTAAGCGTAATACTTCCATAAGAATAGCACAGGGGGACGGTTTTTTCAACCAATATGTCCCAGCTGCCCGTTCCCTGCCGTCTTCCGGGCACTGCGGCCGGGGTGAAAAAATCCATCACAAAATGCAATAAGCCCTCACTTTCGTGAGAGCTTATCGCTTATGAGGGGGGAGATAGTTAAGTGAGTTGTTAATCAACTATCTGACACTAATGATACCTTTAAATTGTGTTCATTCTGTGATTAAAGTTTAAAAAAGTTCTTAATTCCCTGAAGGAATTATTAAGAAATAGGGAAGAGTTTTGTATTATTCAGCGGCTCCGTGCAGTAAATGCACAGTCCGGCTAAACAGTTACAGGTTTTCCATTTTTCGGATTACATCCTCCGGCAGCCTTACCGAAGCATATCTTCCATTCCACATTTTCCTCTCAAAATACGCCGTCAATTGTTCCGCACTAAAATAATCATTGTCAAAGGTTGATGTTGTGTGAACGGGAATGCATACGTGATACCCCTTCTCAAATGCAGACTTGCAGGTGGCATCAATACAATATTCTGTTTGCAGCCCTCCAAGGATAATATCGGTTATCTTCTTTTCTCTGAGATATGCATCCAGCCCGGTTTCCTTAAAAGCACTGTTATAGGTTTTATCAAATATCCGCTCCCCCTCCTGCGGCGACACCCCGTCATATATCTGCCAGCCTTGGGTTGCGTAAGCGAGTTCATCCCCTTCCCCGCCGTCATGACGAACATATATTACTTCGATACCCCTTTGCCTGGCCGTGCCGATAACCGCCTTCAGATTCTCCTTTAACTCCTCCTCACGAAAGGGATGTGCTTCCATGAGCGCATTCTGCATATCTACAATCAGTACTATTGTGTTTTCCCGTTTCATCTTCTCTGTCCTTTCCTAATTACTGTTACCCGTTAATTATTACGTATAAAAAAAGCCGCGCACCCACATTCAATTGCAATACGTAAATTATTGTTTTTATAACCCTCCCGAAATCTCCTCTATTTTACCACATACCTAAGAATGTTACCACATCAGACAAAAAAGCTTATCCATGCCGCCTCACCGCAAGATCTTCTTCTCTTTTTCTAAAGAAAACCTTAAGACTTTTTATTTTCTTTTTCTAAAACGTACACATTCCCGTCACATTTTTCCTGTATTATAATCTCAGATAGTTAAACAACTCAAAACTATCTCCCCCCTCATAAGAAAACGAAAAGCTGTCAGTACGGTGCAAACCGCTGGCAGCTTTTTCGTTTTCTTCTGTTTATGCCCGGGCACTTCCTGCCGGAAATCCTTTCGTTTGAACAGATCAGCGTCCCTATGTGCCCTGCGGCATCCCCTCCTGTTCCTCTTCCTCTGCCGCCTTCATAAGCTTTTTACGCACCTCTTTTTCTTCAATCAGCCTGTCCCTGGTGGACTTCATGCCATAATCCGTGGAGGAAAAGGTAATAATTCCCGGCACCTGTCCCGCATTACGGAATAATTCCTTCAAAATCCCTGACGACCGTTCCAGCCCATGCCCTGGATTCCCTATGAGAAGAATGCGCACCTTCTTCCAGAACCGCCGTTCCTCCGCCTCTTCATGAAGCCTGGGCGAAAGCCGTTCCAGCATGCGGTAAAAAGCGGACGGTAAATTACCATTATACACGGGTATCACAAAAACATACGCCTCTTCCCTGTCCAGCCAGGCCGTCAGTTCCGCAAAGCCATCCTTTTTGGGACAACTGCCGTGTGTACACTCGTAGGAGCAGGGACCGCAGCCATCAAAGGGAAAATCATGAATCCATTTCACCACAAACCTTGTTTTTGTCTGCTGCTTGAGAAACAACAGAAAATCCCCGCAATTACCGTCTTTTCTGGAACTGAAATTTATTCCAAGCATATTTGTTTCTTCCCTTCCTTCAGCCATTGTACCGTATCCTTCATCGTCTGCATCAAATCCCGAGGACTATACCCAAGCTCTTTTGTAGCCTTATCATGGGAAAAACGGTCGTTGCTCCGTAACGTATAAAGAGAATATCGGGTGTACAGCGGCCGCTTTTTCCTGCATTTCGCATAGCCTGCCAGAATAGGGGCGGCCGCTTTTGCCATCCACATAGGCAGTACAGGAACCCGCCTGCAGCTGCAGATCCTGTGCACCATGGCAAGTACTTCCCGGATTTCATAGTGGCGGTTAGAGAGGATATAGCACTCCCCCTTCCTGCCTTTATCCGCTGCCAGAAGGCAGCCTTGTGCCACATCCCGCACATCCACAAAGTCATAGCCGCCTTTCACACAGGCAGGGAGCCGCCCCATAATATAATCATTTACCAGCTGTACCAGGTAATTGCCCGTACCTCCAAACGGCCCCAGTATGCCGGACGGGTGCACTACCACGGCGTCCAGCCCCTGCTTTACCAGGGAGAGTACCGCTTTTGTCGCTTCCGCTTTGGTTTTGGCATATCCGCCGGTAACCGCATTTTCTGAAAATCGACTGACCTCTTTCATCACGCCGTAATCTCCGTTTTCCGGGATCGCATGTACGGAACTGACATATACGAATCTTGTTATCCGCTTTTCCAGGCACAGCCCGGCAATGGTTTTCGTCCCGTTTACATTCACATCGTATACCCGGGGTGTCACCTTCCCCGAAATATCAATGATGCCGGCAGTATGTATCACAATTATGTCCATACCGTCCGTATGTTCAAAAAGCGGCAGCAGGGACTCCCGTCTGCGTACATCCCCCCTGTAATAGGTGATATTCCCCCTGTCCGCCCCTTCCTCACCAGGCAGAATCAGCCCCCTCACAAGACACTCTTGTTGTTCCAGCATACGGACGATGGTACTCCCCAGATGTCCGTCCGCGCCGGTAATGATATACATTTTCTTCATGGCGAACCTCCCTGTCCAGAGTCGTTTGCCGCTGCAGGAAGCGGTTCCTGCAGCGGCAGATTTTGTAGCTGTGAAAGTACGGAACAGTTACAAACTTTTTATCAATATCATTATAGCAACATCTATTTTCCCTCTCAATAAGCAGATTTCCCCTCTCTGCCCCCTTTTTGAACAGATCGGAGAAAAATGTTGCCGACTCCTATTCTTTTAGGAATTCTAAAGAAACACTTTATAAATTTTATATCATTTTATTAAAATGGACATACTCCTGTCACAATTTCCGGTTATCATATATTTCAGATAGATGAACAACACCTATCTCCCCCCTCATAAAAGATAAGATAAAAAGGCGCCTGTCAGCAGGTGCCTTTTTATCTTATCTTTTTCTATTACTTAATTGTTCAGCAGGGATGCGCAGTACTGCGGTTACCTGCCGGCAGTTGTTATATTTCTTCGATTTGGATATTGCGGAGCATATCTTCCGCCAGCTTAAGCGGAACATTTCCGCTTTCCAGGGTGGTCGCATTCGCCGCGGAAATGGCAGCTGCTTTTCTCAGCATTTCCTCTTTTTCTTCCCCTGCGGTTATGGACATAGCCAGGGAAGCTACCACACTGTCGCCGCAGCCTACCGTGTTCAGGGCCGAAACCCTGGGCGCCCTGGCATACAGGCATCTTCCTTGCTCCGCCAGAAGAAGGCCTTTGTCCCCCAGGGAAACCATGACAAGTCCCACACCATCGGAAAGCAGCACCTCTGCTGCCTCTTTGACCGCCTCCCGATCCGGAAGCCGGCGTCCGATAATATATTCCAGTTCCTTCCGGTTTGGTTTGACCACGGCTGGGGATGCCTTTACCCCTTCCTTCAGCAGTTCCCCGCTGGTATCCAGAACCACCTGCTTTCCTACCGCGGAAGCGCTTTGGATAAGCCTGGCATAGATATCTGACGGGATACCGGGAGCTGCGCTGCCGGAAAGGATAACAAGGCTGCTTTCCTCTGCCAGCAGGACAAAATTTTTCATAAATTCCTTCAGGCTGGTATCACTGATGTGAGGGCCTGGCTCCAGTATTTCCGTCACATAACCGTTATCCGCCACGATGTTCATGCTGGAGCGCGTCTCTTCCTCCACCCGGATAAAGGCGCTCCTTATCCGGAGCCTGTCCAGCTGGGCTTCCATCCACCTTCCCTGATAACCGCCCAGAAAACCGGTGGCCGTCACCTCGTAATTATACTGGCGGAGAATTTTACTCACATTGATTCCTTTGCCGCCCGGGATATTGTCAACGGAACGCATCCTGTTCACCCTGCCGGGGAACAGTTCTCCTGTCCTGTATGTCTTATCAACTGCCGGATTCAGCGTTACTGTCAAAATCATATAAAATCCCCTGTTCTTTTTTATTTGTAAACTTGACTCATCAGGTGCCAAATGACCATCCGCCCGCTGCCAGAGCGGTGTTCCCTATTCCTTTTCACTGATATTGCTGCATCACCAGCTGAAGCTTTGTATTCCCCTGATAGGTATTGATGGAAGGGTAATAGGTTACCGACAGACGGATATCCTGGCTTTTTCCCAGATACAGCCGTTCCACCGCTTCCCTGCCGAATTTCTTTTCCAGATAGGCATTCATCGGTTCCGGATCGCCGAAAGCCATCATTTCCCACTTTGTCTGACAGTCGTCCAATACCGTAAAGCGTACGGCATTCCCATTTTTCCCCAGGATTCTGGCCGACAGGAAGGAGAGATCCTTCTGGGCAAAAACCGGCTTGGGATTGCCGTTTCCGAAAGGCTCCAAAAGCTCCAGCTCCTGTACAAATTCCATGGAGACATGGGAAACCGGCATCGGGACATCAATATGGACCCGTTCTTCCATGTCACTTTCGGTCAGGGTGCAGACCGCATTGATTTCCCTCCGGAAGTTTTCCACATCCTTCTCCTCCAAAGACAGGCCCGCAGCCATTTTATGGCCGCCGTACTTCGTAAAAAGATGCTTTACCCTGGTCATTTCTTCGTACATATGATAGGTTTCTATGGAACGGCCGCTGCCCTTTACGCCTTCCTCGCCTCTGGTCAGCACAAACACCGGTTTATAATATTTTTCCCGCACTCTGCCGGCTATGATTCCGGCAAGGCTTTCATGGCAGTCAGGAAGATAGACTACAAGCACGCGATCCTGCATGAGCCCGCTCTCTTCCACCGTCCGTATCGCCTTCTTCACGTAAATATCCGTCATTTCCTTCCGGCTGTCGTTCAGCTGCTTCAGATCCGACGCAATACGGACAGCCTCTCCCCGATCCTCCGCTTCCAGAAGCTGCAGCGCCCTGACAGCCGTGTCCAGACGCCCTGTGGCATTCAGGCAGGGACCCATAACAAAACCGAGATGATAGGCCGACAGCTTTCCTTTTTCTATGCCGTTTACCTCCATCAGGGCACGCAGCCCCTGGTTGGCGGTGTTTTTCATATGGGACAGGCCGAATTTCACAATAACCCGGTTCTCATCCAAAAGCTCCATAACATCACACACCGTGGCAAAAGCAGCCAGTTCAAGGAGTTCCTCCAGCAAAGACTTTTCTTTCTGCGTCAGTTCCAGCTTCCGATAAAGGGCTTCTATAACTTTATAAGCCACAACGGCGCCGCAAATCCCTTTATAAGGATATGCATCCCCGTCCTGCCTGGGATCGATCACGGCATCTGCAGGAGGCAGTATGTACCTGCGCTCCCCTTCCGCTTCCTCATAGGGGACTTCATGGTGATCGGTTACGATCACAGTCATCCCCTTCTCTTTGGCCATTTCTATCTGAGGCGCGGCGGCAATCCCATTGTCACAGGTAATAATGGTGTCAATCCCTGCCTGAAAGGCATCCTCAACCAGATGTTCATTGAGCCCGTAGCCATCCTTCATGCGGTGGGGGATGGCAGTATCCGCCGTCGCACCCGCCCGCAGCAGCCCTTTATGCAGGATAAACGTGGAGCAGATCCCATCCGCATCATAATCCCCTATTATCCGGATCGGCCGGCCCGTCTTTATTTTATCCAGGAGAATATCCACCGCTTTTTCCATATCCTTAAGCAGGCCGGGCGCATACATATCCGCTATGGTTCCCTGAAGATATCTGCGTATTTCTTCCTCTTCAATAATATCCCTGTTGCGGATAATCCGGGCCAGCACAGGGCTGATTCCAAATTCCTGTCCGATTTTCGTAAAGTCCGCCCGTTTGGCAGCCACAAACCATTTTGCCATTTATTCACTCCTTTGCATCCTGCCGCATTTCCCTGCCATAAAAAAGCGTCCTGACCCAGGCATGTCCGAATATCCATCCCCCGCAGATTGTGATGCCCATCTGGCAGAAAGCAGTTTCAAACACGCTCCGGCAGAACGCTTTTATATGGACCGGCTTTATCTGGATTTGGCTTTTGCCGCCGTCTCCCCGGTTTTACCCTTCACCTTTGTGCGAAGGACAAACCACAATGCACCGGTAATACATACGGAAGAATAGGTTCCGCAGATAATACCCACCATCAGGGGAAGCGCAAATTCACGGATAGAGCTTACGCCGAGGATATAAAGCACAGCCACCATGATAAAGGTTGTCAGGGAAGTAAAAATACTTCTGGATAAGGTCTGGGTAATACTCTTGTTCACCAGACCGGGAAGATCCCGTTTTCCTTCCAGCGCCATATTCTCACGGATTCTGTCAAAGATAACAATTGTGGCATTAATGGAATAACCCACAATGGTAAGCATACATGCAATAAAGGTGCTGCCCACGGATACACGTACCGCCGCGTAGAAGGCGAGTACCACCAGTACGTCGTGGATCAATGCGGCAACGGCGCTGGCGCCGAAGCGGATATCCTTGAAACGGAACCAGATATATATGAGCATACATACCGTAGCAATGACTACAGCGATTACCGCTTCTCTTCTCATCTCCCCGCTGATGGTGGAGCTGATGGTTTCCGCAGTGATCTTCTCCTGATCCACACCGAAGTTTTCTTCCATTACCTGATTCAGTTCTTCTCTTTCGTCCACATTCAGCGTTCTTGTCTTGAAGATTACCTCGTTCGTACCCTGTACCTTCTGGGTCTGTACATTTCCGTCACCTGTAATTTTTTCAATCATGGGAACAATATTGGCATCGATATCTTCAATAGACCTGTTTTCGTTGAAGGAGACATTGGTGGAAGTACCTCCCATGAACTCCAGGCTGTAGTTAAGAATCTGTCCTGTACGGCCCTTGTTCACGCCCATGAAAACAAAACCGGACACAATAAGGACGATAGAAACCGCAAAAAATACCACTTTTTTGGAAAGGAATTCCACAGGCTTTTTATCCCTTGCATGGCCGTAGAGTTTTTCGCTCTGAAGCCCGACCGCATAGAAAGCATTCAGAATCAGCCTGGTAACCACCAGCGCGGTAAACATGGATACCACGATACCAAGAGCCAGCGTCTGGGCAAAGCCCTTGATAGTGCCGGATCCCATGAAGCCGAGTACGGCTGCGGCGATAAGGGTCGTAATATTACCGTCCAGGATTGCCGAAAGGGCCTTCTGGAAGCCGATTTTGATGGAGGATTTCACAGTCTTGCCCGTGGCTATTTCTTCCCGGATACGTGCAAAGATAATTACGTTGGCATCCACCGCCATACCGATAGACAGGATAATACCTGCAATACCGGGAAGGGTAAGGGTTATTTCAAAGCCGTTAAGCAGCAGGATCATCAGCACCACATACATACACAATGCCAGAGAGCTTGCCACACCGGGAATCCAATATACAGCTATCATAAACACCATAACGATTGCCATACCGATGGCACCTGCCATGAGGCTTCGGTTAATCGCTTCGGAACCCAGCTGTGCACCGACCACATTGGATCGCAGTTCTTCCAATTCCAGCTTCAGTCCGCCGATACGGATCGTGGAAGCCAGGCTCTCCGCCTCTTCGAAGGATCCCATACCGGTTATTACGGCAGAACCGTCGGTAATCTCCGACTGCACCGCAGGAGAGCTTACAACGGATCCATCATAAATAATATAGATGATGTCGCGGGTGGGAGCCGCCTTTTTGGTTGCTTCCGCAAATTTGGTCTTCCCGTTTTCCGTCAGGGTGAGCTGAACCACAGGCTCCTGGTTTCCCAGGGAGTTGTTCTGATAGCCGGCCTGCGCATCCGCAATGTCCGTCCCCTCAAGGACTACATTTCCGGATGAATCCTGGAAGGAAAGGGAACCGGGTTTGCCCAGTTCTTCCAGCACTGCATTGGCATCGGAAACGCCGGGGATTTCGATATTGATACGGTCTCCGCCCTCCTGGTAAACCTGTGCCTCCGTGGAATAGTTCTCCACACGCTTCTGCAGCTTGTAAATCGTGTCGCTCATATCAGCCGAACTGGGTTCTTCATCCCCCACCACCTGATAAGTAATGCTGACACCGCCCGCCAGGTCAAGTCCCTGCTTAACGCTGGACGCGGAGCCTGATTTGTTCTCGCCAACACCAAAAACGGACACATAGCCCAATCCGGCCAATATGACGATGAACGCAATCAGGGTGAAAATTCCTTTTTTCTTGTTCATTGCTTTTTATCTCCTTCATTCTAGTCGGCCAGTGCCGCTTTTATCATAATCGCACATTCGATGCGCTTTTTCTGGAGTTCACATCCCAAATCGTAGGTCCCGTTTATGCCGCCTGTAAAATTATAGGAATTGGCTGCGCAGCCCCCGCTGCAGTAAAACTTGGCAAAACAATCCTTACATTTTTCCTTGGCATATACATTGCAGCATTTGAATTCATCCCGGATATCCGTCCGGACAATCCCCGTGTCCACATTTCCCATCAGGAATTCTTCCTTGCCCACAAACTGATGGCAGGGGTAGAAATCCCCCCAAGGGGTCACCGCCAGATATTCCGTTCCGGAACCGCACCCGGACAGACGCTTCGCCACACAGGGTCCGCCGCTTAAATCGATCATAAAGTGGAAGAAATTAACGCCTTTTCCTTCTTTCTGCCTTTTGATCAGTTCCACAGCAAGCTTATCATACTCTTCCAGGAGTACGGGCAGATCCTCTTCCCTGAGCGCATAATCTTCGGAAGGATCCGCCACCACCGGCTCCACGGATATCTGCTGAAAGCCCAGATCCGCCAGATGCTTCACATCTTCGCCGAAGTCCAGATTGTTATGGGTAAAGGTTCCCCTCACATAATAGTTGAACTGTTCACGGCTTTCCGCCAGCTTCTGAAATTTGGGGACAATCGTTTCATAGCTTCCCTGACCGCCCCTGTGAGGCCGCATTTTATCATTGATTTCCCTGCGTCCGTCTATACTCAGAACCACATTTGACATCTCTTTATTTACAAATTCCTGGATTTCATCATTCAGAAGAATTCCATTGGTTGTCAGTGTAAAGCGGAATTTTTTGTGATGGGGTTCTTCCAGGCTTCTTCCGTAAGCTACCAGATCTTTTACCACCTGCCAGTTCATCAGCGGCTCTCCGCCAAAAAAATCCACCTCCAGGTTCACCCTGCTGCCGGAGTTCGCAACCAGGAAATCCAGGGCCTTCTTTCCCACTTCAAAGCTCATCAGCGCCCTTCTTCCATGGTACTCCCCTTCTTCTGCAAAGCAGTAACGGCAGGCCAGGTTACAGTCATGGGCAATATGCAGGCAAAGAGCCTTTACCACCGTCTGCCTGTCCTTAAAGGCACCGATATAGTTTTCATAAATATCCTCCGTATACAGCTGCCCTGCCTGATAAAGCTCCAGGATTTCCTCCACGGCCTCTTCAAGCTCTCTTTCCGTATAGGAACCATTTCCCACAGGAACCGCCGCTCCTGCAGCAGAAACGGCCTCCCTTTTCAGCGTATCCAGAATCCCGTCCTTATCCTTTACGCCGTTATTCATGCACTCCTCAATCCGTGGTATCACATCATAGACACAATCGTCCACAACATGTACGCTTCCGCTGTTTACATCCATTACGATGTTGTAGCCGTTGTTTTTGTACTGGTGTATCACTGGAAAACTTCCTTTCTGTTTACTTGCAACTGTCCGCAACCCTCACAGTTACATTTTCTTTCCGCTTGCACGGCCGACCACCGGCAGGAACCGCTTACGGCTCCCGCCGATCATCTTCACGTATAATAAGCAGCGATGGGTATCGCTGCTTATAAAAACCTTATTTGGTTTCTTCAGAATCTGCTTATTTCATCTTCTCGCAGCTCTGGTTTCCTACTGTACAGGATGTCTTGCATGCTGACTGGCAGGATGTCTGGCATTCGCCGCAGCCGCCCTTCTTCATGGATTCCTTTAAGTCTCTTGTGGTCAGTGTTTTAATATGTTTCATACCATTGCCTCCTTACTTGAGAAACTGTCTGAACAGCCTCTCTTTCTCTGGACAGAATACCGTCCTTAAGCCGGACGCCATTGTCTAAGCTAGTATATCATAGTTTTTTATTCAGGGAAAGTATTTTTGTCAAAAAAAGTACATGCTTAATAAGTACATGCTGCATAACGGTTCAGACTGGTCTGAACTGCCGCCAAAATGCTCCGGTGTCCCTAAACGCCCCTAACTGAGCATTCCTCCCAGCATTCCTCCCGCAGCACAGATCGACAGCGTGGTGAAAAAATGTGTGCCCAAATCTTTGAATTCATGATTCACCGCCAGGGATACAAGAGCCATGACTGCAAAATAAGCCAGTCCTACCGCCAGTCCCCACAGGAATTTTTTGCTTCCCATCCTTTTTCCCGTCATGAAGCCCGCAAAAAATACGGCAATTACATAGATAACAATGATGGCAATGGACACAACCTTTTCGGACAGCTGAAACTTGTAAAGGAATAACGCCAGCAGCAGCAGGAAGCCTCCTGTCAATATGTAGGAAAATAACAGGCACTTCAGAAGAAATAATATATTTGAGCTCCTGATTTCTTTTTTGTCCATATCCGCTCCTCCTTGACACATATATATTCCTGTCCCCCTGCATTTTATACCTGGGATTTGCTGTTTAGCTTGACATTTCTTCTGTATTTTTGTAAGATTCCTATAATTACAGTTATAACTTATGAAAAATCCGTCTCGGCTTTGCCGGGCACAAAACAAAAAAGGAGTGAAATTTTACGTGGATTCATCGTCGGTCCTACAATTTGTCTTTCTGGTAGTTCTCATTGCCCTCTCGGCATTCTTTTCTTCTGCGGAAACCGCCCTCACCACCGTCAACCGGGTGCGTGTGCGAACGCTTATTGAAGAAGGAAACAAGCGTGCCGTAATCCTCCAGAAAATTCTGGATAATTACAGCAAGATGCTCAGTTCCATCCTCATCGGCAACAACGTGGTTAACCTGTCCGCCTCCGCTCTCACCACTACTCTGGCCATGAAAATCTGGGGAAACTATGCGGTCAGCATCGCTACCGGCATCCTGACTCTCGTGGTACTGCTCTGCGGGGAAATCGTTCCCAAGAATGCGGCAACCCTGAGTTCCGAAAAAATATCCCTGGCCTATGCACGGGTTGTTTATACATTGATGAAGCTGTTAACGCCTCTTATCTTCATTGTGGATCGCCTTTCCGTAGGCATCATGATACTGCTGCATGTGGATCCCAATAAGAAAAAGGATCAAATTACCGAATCCGATTTAAAGACCTATGTGGATGTCAGCCACGAGGACGGTATCATCGAATCGGAAGAAAGGGAAATGATATACAATGTGTTTGACTTCAGCGATGCCGTCGCCAAAGATATCATGATTCCCCGTATCGATATGAGCACCATAAGCGTAGAGGCCGGCTATGAAGAGCTTCTCCGTGTGTTTAAGGAATATATGTACACCCGGATTCCTGTATATCAGGATGATAACGACAACATCATCGGCCTTGTGAATATCAAGGACTTTATTCTGGTGGAAGATCGGGAAAACTTCCGCATTACGGATATTCTCCGGGATGCCTATTATACTTATGAATATAAGAAAACTGCTGATTTGATGATAGAAATGCGGGAAAAACGGTTTAATGTGGCTTTTGTGCTCAATGAATACGGTTCCTGCGCGGGTATGATCACGCTGGAGGATCTCCTGGAGGAAATCGTGGGAGAAATCCGAGACGAATACGATGCGGATGAAGACGAACTGATTCAGGAAATCGGCGAACGGCAGTATCTGGTGGAAGGCGGTATGAAGCTCGATGACATCAACGATGCCCTGGATACGGAACTGGAAAGCGAAGATTACGACTCCATCGGCGGTATTATCATAGAAATCCTTGACCGCATGCCGGAACCCGGTGATGAGGTAACGACGGATTCCGGCATCGCCCTGCGGGTGGAAAACGTCCAGCAGAACCGGATTACCAAGGTTCTGATGACCCTGCCTGAACCGGCCGATCCCGAAGAGGAATCCGAGGAAGACACCGATTCCCGGGATTCCCTTTTTGACAGGGGAAATAAAGAAAAAGCATCCGCCGATTAATCGGCAGCAAAAAAAACGGGAAAGCACCCCTCTGGGATGCTTTCCCGTTTCTGTTTCATACAAAGGAGTCTCTCTGATTCCCATAAGGACGGCCTGCGGAGCATCCGCTGTTTCCGTCCGTTTACTCATTCAGGGGCTTCTTCTGTTAAAAATACCACGCCTTCTTCATCGAACCGGAACAGACAACTGTTTCCGCTGTCATCCGTTATGCGCACAGCCTCTGCCGTACCTTCCGTATTTTCGTCTGCAATTCTCACTCTGGATGCTTCCGCCGAGTCCGGATCGATGCCGGCTTCCTTCAATCCTGCCATAACAGCTTCCCAATTGGCCTTCAGGTCAAAAAGATAAGGGGTCTTTTCCAGGCTTATCCTGGTCAAACCGTTCCCTTCATAAGCAACCGCCACATATACGTATGTACTGCCGGTGCCGCATGCACTTGTACCGCCCTGCCGCAGGCAAAGGCTCCTGCTCCCAGCACCAGAAGTAATCCTAATATCAATCCTGCTTTTTTCATTCATCCCCACTCTTTTCTCCGGGTTGTATTTGTTTATCCCGGTACTCTTATCATAGTTCCTGCATCTGAAAAAACAGTTGGGGAAATTCTCAATTTTTTCTAAAGATTGGCATTTCTTGAAACGAAAATTCGCTTTTCTTGCAAAAAGGATCGCGGCAGCTTATGCCGCTTTACGGATCCTGCCCGGACTCCGGCCGTTTTTTCCGCCCCTCCCTCTTCGGAATTTTCTTACCTCCGCCTTTTTCAGACGAATTGGAACAAGGTGATTTTTACAGCATAAAATAATAGCAAGGAAAATACAGGTGATTTTTTATGGCTGATTATACTTATACGATATTTCTTGACGCAGGGCACGGCGGATCGGATCCGGGTGCCGTATACAACGGAAGACGTGAAAAAGATGATACCCTGAATCTCACTCTCGCCGTAGGCGATATTCTGGAGAGCTACGGTTTCAATGTAATATACGCAAGGACAGAGGACATCTATGAATCCCCTTATCAAAAGGCCGCTGAGGGCAACGCTTCCGGCGCCGATATCTTTATCTCCATTCACCGTAATTCCAGTCCCTATCCCAACCAATACAGCGGTGTGGAAAGCCTTGTAACAAAATATAATGCCGGAAAAGCCCAATAAAAAATATAATTTTATTATATTATATTTTCCACTCTATTTCAATTTTATTTTCAAATACTTTTATTTTTTTTATAATGCTGGCCGCAACAATTTTTTTATCCTCAAAGCTGAGTAAAGCAAAAGAAATTTTAGGAACCTGGATCATATCAACATTATGTTGTACCTCAGACAACTTTTGCAAAAGCTGGTTTCTATTATTATTAAGCATTTCCACTTCCTTATTAATATACTGTATGGTTATTTCGGAAGCCCCATTGCCTATAACGGACATAAAATTCTGTATCTTCTGATCAATTGTCGCCAGACTGTTCTTTATTTCATCCATCTTCCCATGATTAACTTTCACTTTATTTTTGCACCCTGCAAATAATTTTATAATACGTTGGGAAACCTCATTTTCCAGTTCTTCCAGTTTAGGATAGCTCCCCTGGTGTTGGCATCTATTGCGCCGGGAACACGTGAAGTATATATATTGACCGTAAGTCCTCTCCCATTTATATATGACCATAGCCTTGCCACAATACCCACATTTTAACAAGCCCGACAACCAGGTATATTTACCTTTTCCATTATTTTTCTTCTTTACATTCTTTTTCATTTTTTCCTGGCACGCGATCCAGATATTTGATTCCACCAGCCCCTCCCATGAGCCAATAGAAAGCTGGAGGCGATCTAGTGCCTGCAAATTATATCTGTTATCATATGCGTTACCTTGCTTTCCAACTAATAATGCACCATGCGTCCCATCAAAATCTTCAATGTCATTTACTATTTTCACGTTTAAAGCTGAAAAAAAATAGTAAATCGCTTCGTCAGCCTTTACATAGGCCGGGTTGCGGAACATCCTGGTTATGGTCGTATTAGACCACTCCCCAGGGACATTGTTATAAAGGTAATTTCCGATATCGACAAGTGTTCTGATAGGGTTCGTTGCATATTCACAGAATGCCTGTTCAATATAGGCCATATATTCATTTTTAGTTAAAGAGGTAAATTTTCTGGTTGCTCCTTTTTCCGTAACTTTAACAATGTCAAAACCTGTCGGGGCTTCTCCTCCCGGCCAATGCCCCAACCCTGAGCGTGCATAATAGTTGTCCGTTACCCTTTCCGCAATGGTTTCACGCTCCAACTGTGCGAATACCATCAATATAAAAAGCATGGCCTTCCCCATCGGCGTAGAAGTGTCGAATCGTTCATTTACAGAAATAAATTCTACCTCATTACCTGAGAGCAATTCCCAAGTGTCGCAAAAATCCAGTAAAGATCGGCTGAAACGATCCATACGGTAAACAATAACCCTCTTAACACAGCCTTTTTTTATATCTTCCATCAGTTTAATAAATTTGGGGCGGTTCATGTTTTTGCCACTATAACCTTTATCTGCATACTCCTTAAAGAAACTCTCTTCAGGATATAAAGCCCTTGCCTTTTCTGATTGGATTTCAATGCTGATACTATCCTTTTTGTCTAAGGATTGCCTTGCATAAATAGCATTCCATTTTTCATCTCCTTTTATCATTCTGCTGCTCCTTTATATTTTGATTATCTTTATTATTCCACAGAACATCCTGTAAATCAAAATATTGTTGCTGAATCGCAGCATTCCGTTCTTTTATATCAACATATGGCGGATATATTTCAATTACTTCCATAATAGCAATTGCTCCCATGCTCTTTAGTACATTTTATTCATTTAGCTTGTCTAAGATTCAAAGACGAATTTAATCTTCTTTTCAGCATCCAATTCTAAAGCGGCATCAAAAGCAGTACCCTTTTTGCTTATAAATCCTTTTATTTTCTGTGTCCTGCCATTGAGTAATTGGTTTATCTGCTTTTTGCTTAAAGGCTTCCCTAAAATCACTTTTCCGATGGAATATTTACATCCATTCTTATAATTAGTGCAAAAGTAGTTCTTCTCTCCTTCTCTCATAGGATGGCCACACAGGGGACACATACCAATTTCGGACTCTTCCACTTTCACTATTGTATTCCCGGATCCACGTAGTTCTGCTAAATTTTCAACAAATTCATCAGATAGATTTTTCAAGAATTCGTCTTTTCCCATTTTACCTGCATTTATACTGGATAACCGTTCTTCAAAAGACTGGGTAAGGTTAGTTTCTTTTAATTTGTCTGGTATGGTATCAATAAATTGTTGGCCAAGCTCAGTGCTAATATAATTTTTCTTCACCATGGAAACGAATTTACGGTCAGGATTTTGGAGTTTTTTTATAATGTCTGCCCTGGTTGCTGCCGTTCCTATTCCGTATTTTTCCATTGCAGCTATTAAGGTTTCAACCGTAAAGTGTTTTGGCGGTTCCGTCTTTTTTTGAAGCAACTCTATAGTTTCGACATTTATTTTTTCACCATTCACTACAGACTGCATAGTCCCATCATTACCATTATCATTATCAGCGCTTATAATTTTCCTATATCCTTTATCAACAACACATCTGTTTTTCGATAAATACAAAAAGTTATGTACATTAATTAATATTTCTTGTTCTTTATATTTGAATGGAGGTAAAAAGATAGAAAGAAAACGAGTTATGACAGCATTAAATACATTTTTTTCCTCCTCAGTAAGTTCTGCATATATCTTATCCATATCTGCATTAATTGTGGGTATTAAAGCATAATGATCCGTTACCTTATGGTTATTAAAATATCGCTTATCCGCCTCCATAGTATTCAAATCAATCTCATTTACCCAAGTTGCATATTTTCCAAAACAGCATATATTTATATGCTTACTTATTACATGATAGAGATCCGTACTTAAATACTGGCTCTCTGTTCTGGGATACGAAAGAACCTTTTTTTCTTCGTAAAGTACCTGTGCAAGCTGGAGTGTTTTGTCAGGAGTATAACCATACTTACGTCCCATTTCTTTTTGTAGGGCAGATAAATTATATAATAGAGGGGGATATTCTACCTTTTCTGTTTCAGTTACATTAAGAACTGTCCCTCTTTCTTCTTTGCAGAGATTTACCACCTTCTGTGCCATCTCTAAATCCTCTAAATCGGCCCTTTTACGCTCTTCTGTAACCAACATTGCCTTAATGCTATATACGTCCGTTTTAGCCACAATTTGGACGTTATAATAGGGCTTAGATACAAAGGAAGCAATATCTCTATCACGATCCACAATCAATTTTAGTAAGGGCGTTTGGCACCTCCCATAAGCTAATCTTCGATTATTTATTATCCCCAGGGCGCGGCTATAATTAATCCCCACAAAATGGTCTGCTTCAGCTCTTGCTTCGGCCTCCTGCAGGAGGCCAGCAAATAAGGAATCATCTTTTAAGTTATCTAATGCTTCCTTCACAGCCTCTTCCGTAAAGGAAGAGGCCCATAAAACTTTAACCGGTTTCTTATTCCCTGCCATACGGTATATCCAAGATTGTATAAGATACCCTTCACGGCCGGCGTCACCAGCATTAATGATAGAATCGACTTCATTGCTATTAATTAATTTTTTAATAACTTGAAATTGTTTCTCTGTTCCAGGCAAAATTTTTAGCGAATTGCTTATATTAAAACATAATGGCAAATCCTCCAATGACCATTTCTTAAAACGAGAATCATGTTCTTCAGGATATTTCAGGCCAACTAAATGCCCTACTGCCCATGTCACTATATATTTATCTCCTTCTATATATCCATCTTTTCTGAATTTACATTTTAGCTGCTTTGCCATTTCCATTCCTACAGAAGGTTTTTCAGTGATCACCAATATTTTTCCCATATTATTCCCCATCGTTAATAATACCAGAAGCAAAAATTACAGATACAGCTTCCATCAACTTATCATCGGCTTGTTCCATGGTACACTCATTCTTTCCTTGATGGAAAGAACACTTTTCGCAACTATTTGCCAACGTGCAGCAAGCATTTGCATACACTACTCTCCATGCAGTTTTAAGATCCATATCCTCATCCCCCTATTCGTGATACAGAACATTATCGAGTTCTATAATTTTCTCCTGATTACGGCATCCCTGTGCTATTTGATTAACTGCCGTTTCAGCCTCTTTATTAGGGAAGTCATGTGCTTTATATATATTATGTATATCTTGTAATGTATGAAATTTCCCAAACACACGATTTATTTTTTTTATTCCATCAATTATTTCTTCTGTCGGAATATAATGTGCCTTTCTTATCACACCGGAAATTAATTCCTTATTTGTCAAATTCTCCTTTACATATTTATTAGATGGCTCACATTCATTTAAAATGGATCCTTTTTCAAAATCACGAAGCATCTTTTCATAAATATCTTCCCATTCTGTATCCGTCTTTTTACCATATACGAACTCATAATTCGTTCTTATCTTATGCTCAGATTCTTCATCAGGAGCAGAACTTTGCTCCTGAGCAAAATCCTCAAACATTTCAGCTTGACTTATAAGGCTGTTCTCTTTTTCATAATCAGTTTTTCTCATTTTCCTTTTCTCCTTCTTCTATATCAGGAATAGAACTTTCTGTTTCTATCGGAACATCCTGCTTTGATTCATTGGTCACTTCTGTTTTACTTTCCTGTTCAGTCTCTACAGATTCCTCAACACTGTTTTCTATTTCCGCAGTTTCTTCCTCCTTATCCACAACCTCTGTCTCCGGTTCTGACGTCTCTGCAGGAGCATCCGTTGTTTCCTGTTCTGTTTCTTCTGTATTTTCCTGCCCCATAGATTGTGAAGGAGTTTCTTTATAATCATCATATATTTGCGGAATATATTCTTTCGTCTGCAATATGGTATTAGCTGCACGTGCTTTAACAGCATCGGAATTATACACAATACGAACTTCTATAATCTGTCCATCTACAAATCCGCATCCTGTAGCCCATCCTTCAGGTGTAGCGTTAGTCTTTCCGCATGATAATTTATCATATGTATGAGAATCCATATGATCACAATTGCAGGGATCCCCTACAAAATGTTTCGGACTCCTGTAAATAATCCCCATTCCACAGTCTGGATGCATGAAACGGGAATTTTCGTGGACATCCCAATTATCATTTCGGGATGTATGTGTCAATCCTAGACAATAAGGTTGGCACGTTGCTCTCGTATAACAACCTGGGGTATGTTGATGATAGAGCTGGGTAGTATAACAGCCACCGCCACTGGATGCATCACCCGTATGATAATGATATGTATACTCTATTTCTCCCGGGACCTGCTCTACTCCGATTACTATTTTTTGTGGAATTGCAAGAATTGCTTGCTGCATATCGGAAAAGGTTGCATTCTCGGCAACTGTAACATTTTTTGTGAGCAACGCAGTCGCCAACAGTTTTTTACCGTCACTCACAGATTGAAAAACCGATTGCAACGAACTATCCAGATTATTAAATCTGGATTCTGTCTTTAATTCCATAGATGCAATTCGGTCAATAACTGCATCTTGGGTATTAGTAATTTCTTGTTTTATGGAAGCAAAATGTTCTGTGTTAGCAGTATCCATTGCTTCCAATTTTTGCATGACATCTGTTTTGCTACTGGCGATTGCATCTGTTACAGATGTATAATTCTGACCAGCATTTGTATCTATCTTCTGTAATCCCTCTAATACTTCTAATTTTGTATCTGTTACCCCTTGATTTACATTCGTTACATTTTCTGTTAACTGCTGAAATCCATCAATTAAATTACTGTTTATCAAATCAAATTGGGTTTTTAAATTTTCGGTCTGTGTTTGTAAAGATGAGATCAGAGAATCAAAATTTGATGTGTTCTCTTCCGAAAAAGAAGTATCAAGCTTTTCTAAAATAGCAAGCAGCTCCTTATGATTTTCTTCCCCCTCAGTCTTCACAGATTCTATCAGCTTCTTAAGTTCCTCATGGGTTGTATCAACCGATGTATTAATGTTAGCCAAGTCTTTATTTATATTTGTAAATTTCTCTAAGATAGTATCCATTTGTGAAGAGTTATCATTTGATATGTCTGTTAGTATTTGCTTTATGTCATTTTGTGTATTGGAAATATTTCCACTTACTTCATTTAACTGATCCATAAGTTTATGTACTTCATTAGTTAAACTTTGGTCGGATGAATCAATGTACTGTTTTATTTCTTCATTATTTTCATTTTGACTTAGAGATAAATTAAGTATTTCCTCTTTATTGTTGATAACAGATTTTTCTAAATCTGATAAATATTTATTTATGGCTTCTAAATCCTGACGCATTTGTGTCAAAAGCGTATTTTCCAAGGATGACATACTATTATTAATTTGTGTAGTATCATCATAAACAGTCTCATAGTTATCAAGATATAAGTCTACAAGCCACTCTGCCAGTTCGGATGCTTCTTCATCTGTCAAACCCAAATTCAAATTTAGTATTGCATCCTTTACGGTATTTATCATTTCAGTTCTATCCGATGAAGTGCCAACTAATCCATCTAATACACTGGCGGCCACATTTGCCACTTCTTCCAGCTGTTTTTCATCGTTTGGTAGATAAGATAATTCCGCATCTAGCATGCTATCTGTTAAAAAGGCTGTCATATCGCCGTATTTTGTATCATAACCTCTGTAAACGATATAGACACAAAGAAAGATAATAACCAACATAGCGGCGACAGCAAGTGTCAGAATTAACTTCTTTTTCTTCTTAAAAAGTATTTTCAAATCTATTTTTTTCATTTTTTCTCCTTCTATATTAAGTGCTTAACCTTAAAAAGATATAAAAAATAGCATCAATTAAAGCGTTACGTAAATCCTCATTTATTAATACAACAATTGCGATTAAGACAGATATTATAAGCAATAAGAGCATAAACCCTTTTACCAACGACCAAAATACATCTATTGTATATGCGAATATAACAGTCCCCTTATGTATTCCTTTAATTGGCAGATTATCCTCAGCTGGTTCCGCCTCCTTATCTGTAATATCCAAGGCTTCTTTGGCTGTTAATTCCGTTTTATGTTCGGATAACCATTTCTGATATAAAATAGGCGGTCTATTTCTTCTCTTTCTCATTTTTCCTTCTACCTAAAACCCCTTTCTTTTCCTGGGCAATTTTCAATGGCATATAATCTTTTAATATCTCATTAGCCCCTGGGAATTCATAAGTCTTAAATGGATTTTCTGTATATCCCAAGAAGTAAATACTATTTAGGCTACCCATTCCTTCTTTTAAATCCGCTTCTAATTCATGGGCTGTAAAATTAAAATAGAAATTATATCCTTTCAGCGTTTCTTCTGTAGCAGTCGAAAAAATTTCCTGTGTTTCCTCCAATTCCCAAGCCTTGCTACCGGTTAGGATAATCCTTACATCACTTTTGTTAAAAAGAACCAAATCGGAATCTTTATATATACCAAAATCAGCCAGAATAAAATTGTAGGATTTACCCAGGGCATTGGCTAACGTATTTCCCCCCTCTTTATAGGGATAATAATCAATTCCATTCATGGAAAAGTAGGAATCTTCAAATATTTTTTCTTCATAAAATTCTTTGATTTCCATAAAATCTGTAGCCATATGAGCTTCTACAATTGCAACCATATAGCCTTTTTTTCTCAGAAAATTGGCTAATACGATGGAATGATGTGTTACTCCAATACGTCGGTCTGTTCCAGCAATACCAATCATTATTTTGTTCACAGTTTGCTTGATTTCTTCTTTTACAATTACTTTCTCAGAATTAGAGTCCCTGAACCGAAGGGAATCTGCATATTTTTTCCCTACACGGATACTTTCTTTAAGTTCTAAAGATATTTCTAAGAAATCATCGGACACAATCAAGTCATAAATACCCATCTGGAAACATTTAGTAAGTAATGGATCCCCAACATATCGATTAGCCGCCAGGACGATTATACGCATATCATAATTCAATATCTTTAAAGCATCCAAAGCTTCAACGATTTCTTCATCGGTATCTGCTATTGCATTCAGATCTACAATCAGTGTTTCTAAAGAAGAAAATTTAGTATAATTTCCCTTTACGTATTTAAGAAAATAGATATCGTTACCACATTCCTGCCCATCTAATATCTGGTCTGTCTCTCTTATTGCACTGGAGATAACCTGTTGGTATGTCGCTGATGCAAAATAGAAAATCATAATAAGTCCCTGCCTTTCTGTACAAGATAAGAGCATATTTTGGAGGTATCCATACCTCTGGCTAAATTCCTTATCTTATCATGTGTTGAAACCGGAATGTATATTTGTATATATTCATCAAATCCTAATGAATAACTTAGAAGTGAACTGAGTTCACCTCCACTTTCGTTAAAATTGACAAGACATTCCTCAATTAATATCTTTAAATATCCGGAATGTGATAGCTTCATATTTGTGGCTTCTTGTATTAAATCGTCTGCGATTTCTTTTGGAAAAGGTACCCTTACACTTATGGTTTTTCCCACAAATCCTGCACCTCCCTTATAAATGATGGTTTATCCGTCCTACTATCTTTTATCTGATAAGCTACCCCGACTACTGCAAAAATAAGACAGATTACTATTATAAGTATTTGTTTCAATTTCTGATCCATATCGTCCTCCTATCCAAACGCCCAAAACTGCTTACTTTGCGACATAACCGTATTGATGCTAAAACGTTCTGTTCCATATTTATTGAAATTTCCTTCATTTGGATCATTGATCATGAAGTATCCATCTTTTGTAACCCCTTTTATTACAATAAGATGGCCTGCTTTTGTGAACGTTCCCGGCCCCATGCTTGCAATTACAGGCTTGCCGGCTTTTAGGGCATTAATGACAGCTTCTGCATTCCTACCAATTGAGCTACATCCTACTCCCCAATGGTTTGCGCAAGCACTGAATATTGCCCAGCTGCTTCCTTGCCCTGGGACGTAATACCGGTTACCCGTCCAATTAACAACATCCACTGGCGTTATGGACTCTTTTTTTAAATAGCTAAGACACATGGCAATGCTTGTTGGCGCACATCCAGAGGATGCAATCGTCCCATTACCATAAGGGTTTTTGTACCTGTTTTGATAATATTTTGGTACTCCTAAGCAGATTTCATCATCTTCTATCTTATCGATGATATCTCCTATTTCCTCTTTGCCTTCATAATCCTCACCGGTATCAATATCTATTCCTCCCTGGCCAATATTATTAAAGTCTAAAAAATCACAGTACAGTTCGAAGCTAACCATATATTCCTGTGTTTCTGGCTCATTCGGGAAAAACTCAATGGCTACTTCACCAGGGGACATTATTAAATTTTCCATGTATGCAGCAGTTACTTCATCATCTATTCGTCCTAATTCCTCAATATGCCGTAGTATCTGTTTTAAAGCTTTTTTATCCAACAAATCAATCTGGTATGTATCATCATATTCCAGCTGTAAAACTGATATTTTACGTGTAAAAAGTGCTAACTCCTTTTTATTAATATCATGGGATTCGAATTTTTCTCCCCACATTACCTTTGATTCATAATTTATATAAGCAAAATAATAGGAATAATTTAGAGAATTTATTTGTGATGTAACATTAACATCACATTTCTCTACATCCACCATTTCTGTGTATGTTTCGCCTGTTTCGGGATCGGTAAATTCCTGTTCTTCTTGCTCAATATAAGTATTTACTTCAATTATCTTTTCTCTTATTGCCTGTTCGGCCTCTCGCAACTCTTCCAGATACTCAGTATGGATTCCATCAATAAACTGATATATTTCCGTCTCTTTTAAATTTTCATCCTTCTTGACAGTTCCTGTATGATCAAGAAGAGTAGCAATCATATTCAAAGCAATAATGCAAATAATTAAAATTGATGCAGCCGCTCCTATAATAAGAGTGGCTATTTTTTTCATAAACTTTTTTGGATCTTTTGCGGCCTCCTTCAGGAGAAATGCTGCCCAGGCCGGCATTATCGACCACCTGCCGATCCCATCATTTCCAGGAATTTATCCCGGATATCAATTTTTACATCAATTCGAACAGAACCTGCATAAAGGATCCCTTGCCCTCTGTTTTTACTGGAAAGTATATTTACTTCCTTTTCAGAGAGATTGAAAAGTTTTTGCGTCTCTTCTAAATTTTTACCATCGCAGCCCATCAGGAATTTATAACAGGCATTATCGATCAGGGCTTGTCCCAAGCGTTTTACCGCCGGATCAAGAACGTCCACTACAGAATGTGTAATAAACATTAAGCCACCTTCATATTTACGATCACGCTTTGATATATTCCGGAAGAATTTCATCAAATCCGGATAATCCGGATCCACGAAGAGATAACCTTCATCCGCTGCCAGAATAACTTTTTCCGTACGGTCAAAAGACATTTCCTGCCAGCTCCACATGGAAATATTCATGTATTGCGCATTTTTGACATTACTGTCTAAGTCTTGAAGTTTTGAGGTATCTAAAACAATAAATCTGGTACGCGGATTTATTGTGGTGTATCCATTCCACAGTTTTTGGTCCGCTCCTTTGGCAACACTGAAAAGTAAATCCTTCAAATTATCATAAATGCTACGTTTATAATCTGATATCCCTTTGTCCCTGGACAGTTCTTCCACAGTATCGTATAGATCGCCTAAAATCGGAAAATCAGAAGCCTTTAAATCCCTAATATCCGTATCCCAGGTAATGTTAAACTTTCTATATGTAAAAATTAAACTTTCTTCTAAAGCAGTTTTTATATTGGCAGTAAATGCATCTTTTCCAAAATATAATTTAAAGAAAGTTCGAAGGTTTTGAATATGTAAAGCCAAGTCCGATACACCCATATCATCATCATAGCTATAAAAATCATCAATTTCTTCATCTGATAATAAATCACCCGATTCCAGTTTCGGAGAAACTCTGACTTGCAAAGGATTTATCCTCCCTGTCACACCACCTGCACAGTCTATTATTTCCCCACCAATATCCGGGTGTTTGGCTAAATCCTGATATTCACGTTCTGCATCAAATACAATAAATTTTGTACCAAATGCAAGTTCCCGAATAAATAGGGATTTTACAAACGATGATTTTCCTACTCCTGGCAGTCCGGTTATAAACCAATTTGTATTCACACGATCTTTATTCCGCAGCCAAGGATTTAATATAATCAAACGATTTCCTTTTGTTTTTCCAATATAATATCCGTCTTTATCATTAATACCGGCATTTGCCATCGGAAAGCCGCCAGTAAAAGAACTGATCGGCATATTCCGATCTCCTATGTTACTTACCTCCCGGTTTGGCCTCCCATAAGGGGATATACATGTAAGGGCTTGAAGCTGTTTATATTTTAGGTTCCGCATCCCACATCCTGCTATGGCAACCAAGCTATTAATCCGCTTTATCCGGTTTGCCAGACTGGATACTGTATTATCCTGCACATAAAGCATTACATTAATATAGCCAACCGGTTCATTCATCACGGCAATACGATGTATCATTTCCTCTAAGTCACGAATTGCCTGCTCATTTCGTTGTTTATCTGACTCTTGTTTCAACAGTTCCTGGTTTGCTTTTAGATCTGATATTTTTTTATTGAATACACTTGTTATCCGAGAAGGTTCTGTATAACGAAACTCTATACAGGTCGTGGTGCCTTCCAAATTGCACAGTTCTGATAACCATCCATAATCAACTCCTTCTGTTGGGTATTTTGTAAGCGCATATATCTTTCCAACATTTTCGCCGAGGTTTGTATAAATATTGTCAAAATCAATACCCGGAGGTGTAATAATATTAAGAATATGATGGTTCACTTCATCACGGGAATGTTCTGCCTTCCTCTCAGGAAGTTGTCCTTTAATTTTTTCCTGTTTTTTCTTCATATTTTTTCCTTATATTATGACTTTAGTAATTTCTTCATAGAAATCTGTTGTATGCTGTTCAAAAGGTGCCTGAATTGGATTAGCAAATAAATTACACATCTTCAAAATTTCATCTGCTCCGAGAATTTCAACGTGAATTCCTGCACTTTCATACCGTTGCCGGAATTCGTCTGCCCGGCTTAATACATCCTGCTCCGCATCTGTTCTTTCGCTTGTTACAGCTTTCCAAAGCTTTATAAAATGCTGGTGTTCATAATTTTCTCCGGATGTGGTAAGTTCTGTAGCTTCCTTGACCAACTCTGCAAGAAGATGCCGCCGACCAAGGCTTGTATATTCTTCTGTATATTGAGTCTTTAAAGTATTTTTGTATTTATCCAGATCTATTTCCCTGGGAAAAGTAAAATACACAAAATCCTTCCTGTCGCCGTCAAAAGATGCCGCCAAAGCGGCCGCCTTTGCGCGTCGTTCTTCCTGGGATAAAAGATCTAAATTGTATGGATAAATACGCAGATATACCATTACATACCCATCTTTTGTGTATAAAAACTTGCGTTTTATATCCTTCACATTAACAAATTCATTTGCCGTTTGCAGTCTGTTCTCCTTAGCCTTTTTCATTATTTTCCTTCTCATCCCCTTCATGAATATTATGATATTTATACTCATATATTTTCTGTGCTTTCAGGTACCTCAAGACAAAACGGAATTTATCTATTAGGGATTCATCATATCTGTCCCTGCGAATCATCATAATCACCGTCGTGAGGATAATTGCTCCGCTGCCTACTGCCTGGAATGCAC
Source organism: Lachnospiraceae bacterium (assembly GCA_022845955.1). Classification (GTDB taxonomy): domain Bacteria; phylum Bacillota; class Clostridia; order Lachnospirales; family Lachnospiraceae; genus Eisenbergiella. The sequence goes on along the minus strand of AP025576.1, from coordinate 2,700,501 downwards.
TGCCAGATAAATTAAAAATTACAACTGCGCATATAATGCCAACAAACAACGAAATACCAGTAATTGATAATTCTTTTGCGCCAAATCCGGACACAAAGTCTTCCCTTTCAGGGACATTGACTGGTATGTATAACTCTTTTTTTCTTCCTGCCATATCCTGTAACTTCCTTTCCTGAACAAATCATATTTCGCCTACTTTTTTCATTCAGGTGAACTGAGTTCACCTGAAATATCCAAATATGACTGGTAACATATTTGTAGCACATATTATCAATGCCCCAATCAGGAGATTGTTCACCATTTTATTTCTATACTGCCTATCTTCAGGATCCTGTTGCCATGCAATGCCTGTTGCCACAAGCATAAAAGCAACATATGTTATTTCAAAAGCTGTTAAAGACACAGCAGCTTGTTGCAACAGCCGCTCAATCCCACCAAAGAAATCATCACCATTTGAAAAGCAGCTCTGTATACTGCTCAATATATCTGTACTACAAATTGCTAACCCTCCAGCAAGGATCAAGCGCTTACATTGTTTTATGGCTACAGATAGGCCTTGTTCCTCTCCATGTGCTTGTATTAACTTCATAGCTACTCGGAAAACAATTCCAAGTTGGATGAGTGCAAGAAGTGGCCTAATTATTTCATCGCGTAATATCTCTGACATTATTTAAACCTCATAAACATTGCTGCATTACGCAATCCGCCACCAATAACATTTTTAAGTCCGGAGGAATAAGTGTATCTTTGTAGCCATTCCGGGGCTTTTATTGCCATAAATAGCCAGACCAAGCTAAATGCATAATCAGTTAAATGTTCTCCTCCACCAAATTGTGCGGAAAACATTTTTACACAAAACAGCTGTAGAGCATATCCGAAAAAAATTATGCAATATGAAGAAATAAATTGATTCCATTTTTCCCTATTTACGGATAGCAGATCTCCGCAAAATATTGGGAATAATATCTTAGACAGAGCCAATTCCACCCCTCTTATACCTGCTTTACATCCCAATATAATCACAAAGATCAATACAGCTATTAAAAAGATAGGAAAGGTAACGGATTCTGTAGAGCTATTTCCTAATATTACTCTTCCTATTGTGCCTGATACATTATCTAAAGAAACGGAACCAGTAATTTCGTATAAAAATGCATCGGACAATTTTAAAAGCAAATTAAAAATATATTGATTACAGCATATTAAGGCCAATGCCTCACTGGCCTTAACTAACAATTGCAGAGGGTTTGCATCCGAATCTCCATCGGTTTCCATTACATATATAGTGAAAATCTGTTTAAGTACCATTAACAGAACTAACGTTATTCCAATTCCTGTTGTTACCGCACATGCAGAACTTACTTCTGAAGAATTTGCGGCTGCTTGAGCTACTTGAAATAATGTATTAAGTCCATCGGAGACAAATTCATAAAAACTCTCTAATGATTCATTTAGAAATGAAACTATGTTGCTTGTTATCCAATTCATATGTTTGCTTTCTCCTATAGGAAATAGCTAAAAAAGACCGGTACAAGCGCTGTTACACTAATAATTAATGCTCCTAAACCTAACATGGAAAGCATTTTCTTTTTATGTTTTGGCGCTTCTTCATGCTCTCCTTTCTGCCAGGCTATGCCTTCGACAACTTCCAATAATATTAGGACAGCTGCTTCAAGGAAACACATAGCTGTTGTTCCGTCCTTTAGCAAATTATTAAAACCTTGTACCAGCTTCGTGTCCTGTAGCCCACCCGCATTAATAATCATTGGCATGAAAAGCAATGGTATACTGGGTACGACTGAAATCGCCATTTTTTTAATACGTTCTTTAGTAATTTTTTTCATTTTTTCTCTCCTTATAAAAAATTGATTTTATAAAAAACTGATTCGCTCTTCTACATCTACAGTTTCATCTTTACCTGTATACTGTTTCCATATGCCCCATAAGCGCACAGGGTTGATGCTTCTTTCTGGTCTTTCTTCTTCCCTTTGGGACATTATGACTGCATTTTCTTTTTCCTCCCTTCCCAGGCCGTAAATGTCATTAAGTTTGTATTGTGATAAATCTGGCAACATAGTTATGCCAGCATATTCACCGGATATCATTACGATTGCATATGGTGTTTTTATTCTTTTTATTTCAGCCGGTTCCAATAAAGCGCGACCGCACAGGTTGGATGAGGATGTAAAGTTCATTCCTTTATTCCTATCATCAGTTGATATTGATGATGATGCCGCAGATACTTCTACGGTATATTTACCCAAGTTTTCTGATATCCATTTCAGCGTTTCATTATCATCAGACTTTAAGTATATTTTCACCTGGCAGTTTGTGCGGATATTCTTAAATTCATGTTTATATTTTTCTTCCAACTGCTGAAAATCCTGGATAACCAAATTTGCCCTAACTCCTCTACTGCGACCGGCGGATAACATATTTCCAAGCGTTGGAATTTTGGGGAAGTTACCTATTTCGTCAAGATCATAATCCGTATCTACAGGGAGCCTTAAGCCGTTTTCATTTGCTAACTCAACCTGCATACTGTACATCTGGGTTATTAATATGGATACCAGCGGATACAGAGTCTTTTTTTCATCAGGAATTATCATATATACTATTGTTTTTTCACGACTAATATCTTTTAAATCAAAATCACTTTCTGAAGTCATGTCAGCCACATTCGGGTTTGTGAAAAGTCGTAATGTACCCAGCGCCGATGTAAAAAAACTGGATCTTGTACGGCCTGGTGCTATCTCTGCCATTGCAAAAACACTCTTTGCAGGATGATCATCCGGTAAGGTATTCAGATAACTGCTCAATAGCATATTTCCGTATTCATCTGACTTACACATGTATGCAAGAAAATAATACACATTTGTCAAGTTCTTACACCCTTCTGGTGCTTCTATTGCTACCGCTAAAATTCCAGCAGCAATACTTGCAGATTCTCCGTTATACCATAGAGGCTCTCCCTTTGGTTCTCCGACAAGAACAGAAACCAAATCCCAAGTATAGTCAATGGCTTTTGCCGTATCCTTTTTATCCAGGGCTTTCAAAATTTGTTGAAGGTAATTATAACGTAACGATTTTTTGGGATTTCTCAGGTCAAAAACTATTTCTTTATAATTTAATTTTTTCGCTAATTTAGATGTAAAATAATATATTTCTGCCTTGACATCGGAGACAATAACACTTATTCCGCTTAACAATTGCAACCAGATTGTTTCAAACAATATTCTCCTTGTTTTTCCGGAACCCGATGCTCCAATTATTAACGTATGCAGATCCTTCCCCACATAAAGCAGCGATTCCTTCTTTCCTTGTTTTATCATCTGTACTACCACGCCACCTTTTTTTAAGTCTTTCTGCGTGGGATAAGTAAATGTATTAAAAACTTCCCTTTTCTCAGTCTCCGTCAAGAAACGTTCGCTGCCATGCTGACCATTTCCAGCAGGCACCGGTATTTCTATATCCGCTGTTATTTTCATTGTGTCTATTTTTTGGATTGCTGCTCTGGGACTATATGTTTGTATCAGCAAGAAAAAATATAATCCTTGCATCATAAAGAATAGCAACTTGTGATTATATGAATGAATCAGATTTTCAATAGCAAGAGAAAAATCAAGGTTAATATTTATGATCGACTTCTCCACCATTACTTGATCTAAAATATTAACAAACCAAATTGAAAACAGAACATACAGAAATGTTATTACAATTGTTCCCGCCAACCTTTTGCGAGTTTTAAGCCGCTGTTTATGGATGTTTAAAGTTGTCATATTTTTCTTTTCTCCCATGATAAAATCTTTTACTACTATTACGTGGAGACAAAATAACCTTTTTGTCCCATAAAAGGAGGTTTACGATGTCACAAAGACGTGGTGAAATTCAGTTTTTAATGGAAAGAGAAAAGGAGGAACTAGAAAATGTTATTAAGAATGATGGCGGAATAAACCAAAAGCGCAATTATGCTATATATAAGGTTGGATTATATTGCGCACTGAGGGCTTCTGAAATTGGCTTGATTAAAGAAAGCGATCTCCAAAAAACAAGATATGGTACTACCATATATTGCAAACGCTTAAAAGGAAGTCTAAATAATACAATCCTAGTTATCGATCCGGAAATTGAGTCAGCACTTTCGGAATATTTAGCTGTAAAAGATGAAATATATGGACCGTCTCCATATCTTTTTCCCAGTCTCGGATCACATGGTAAACCTATTAGTCGTAAAACTTTAGACAAAATGATACGCCGCTATTGTGACAACACTTCTATCCCTCAAGACAAAAGACATATGCATGTGCTTAAACATACACGTGCTGTAAATCTAGGAGAAGCTGGCGCTGAAATAGCCGAGATACAGTGGTGGCTTGGTCACAAGAATATTAATAATACTATGGTATATGCGCAATTTACTATTAACAGACAATTAGGCTTATATAACAAATTAAAACATTACAAACCAATAGGAGATTTTGAATTATGGAACTAAAAAAAGACGCTGAAATTATTTTTGTTGACGAGTTAACTTTGACTCAGGAGGAAATACGTTCAATCGATTCGTCCGAGGAGGAATTTGAAAATGAATGAAAAAACAAAAGAATTTCGACAAAAAGTTACGGATATGTTCATTCATGCTTTAGAGGAAAAAGCTGCGGACTGGAAAAAACCTTGGTTTACAACATATCACGCAAATGCGGTCACAAATAATACATATAACGGTATTAACCAACTTTACTTATCTTTAGTAAGCGCACAGAAAGGATATACCGATCCTCGTTGGGCTACATTCCGGCAAGCACAGGTTCAAGGATGGAAAATCAGAAAGGGAGCAAAAGGATATACCGTTGAATACTGGTTTCCATTTGACCGGAAATTAAAAAAAAGCCTTACATGGGAACAATATAAGGCTTATGACGACATACAAAAAATGAACGTTGTTATTCGTCCCGTATATAAATATGTATTTAATGCAAAAGAGATCGAGGGAATCCCAGAACTTTCTAATACAATAAATAATGATATAAAACCTATTGATATTATTGAAAAAATATCTCAAAATATGGGCGTTCCAATTATACACTATGAAGGTAACAGTGCCTACTACAATATAACAAATGACGATATTCACCTTCCAGAGTTACAGAAATTTAAAACACAAGCATCTTATTCTTCTACTGCTTTGCATGAGCTGTCACATGCTACTGGTGCAAAGCATAGATTGCATAGGGAATTTGGACAAGGCCAAACTTATGCATATGAGGAACTTGTTGCTGAGATAACCGCTACATATATGGCCGGCAATTTAAGTTTTACATATGATGATTCAGAAATGGAAAATCACAAAGCTTATGTACAGAGTTGGATTTCTCAATTGAAGGAAAAACCAGAAGTATTAATATCCGCTCTGAAGGAAGCAAATACAGCTTGTGATTATTTGGAATATAATGCAGACCTCATAACTCAAAAGGAATATTTGAGCAGAACCGTTGATCTCATAATGGAAACCACTAAGCAGATACAAACGGAGATACAGCAAAATGGATATCCTCTGGATAATAACATAAAGCAAATGGTACAGAACCTTTGTGAAGCCGCACCAGGGATAAAGACTTTACGAGATCTAAATATTGCTTACAAAGATAATAATTCCAATTTCCTGACAGAAGCACAACAAGCAATAAAACAGCTTGGAGACACCTTAAAAAGTCTGGAAATCACTAAACTCCAGGCACCTTTACCAGAATAGGAGTAAAAATGAGTCATAGATTTTCAGTAACCTTCGATGATGATGCATATGAGAAAGTAATGAGTATATGTCGCCGGGAAGAATTATCTCAATCGGAAGCAACAAGACGATTAGTACACGAAGCATTATCATTGCATGTGACAGAGGAAAATATGGATTTCATTACAAGTATCATAAACGAACAAATTAAAGCTGCAATGATGCCATATATGGAAAGATTAATAAAGTTGACATCTAAGACATGTATACAAGCCGGGACTGCTGCATATCTAAACGCAGAAACTTTGTCTCAGTTTGTTCCATTACAACAGCAGCAAGACTTTTATGAGGCATATGAAAAAGCCCGAAAACGGGCTGTGGCATATATTAAAAATAAGGATTAATAGATAAAAAGGAGGATGATTTTATCATCCTCCTTTATAGGAGGGATATACAGTGCATAGTATAGTCATATCTAAAATACGTGCTAACAATCCGAATAAAAAAAGTTCATCGCTGCGGAACTATAATTATATGGTTTATATGGGTACCAGGCCTGGAACCGATCTTACAACATCAAACGATGAGCTGCCAGGCCATGGTTTATTCGGTAACATAAGTGTAAACGATATACATAATATTGCAAAAGAATTAAGTGAGCGAACCAGAAAGGGAGAAGTTATATATAACGGTTTTGTCTCATTGAGTCGTGAAGATGCTAAAGAATTAGGATACAATAACAAACAATCATGGGAAATATATATGCAGTCGGTAATGCCTACAATTGGACGCTATTTAGATATTCCTATTCAAAATCTTGAATGGGCTGCAGCTGTACATATGGAAGAAGGTCATCCGCACTGCCACTACATGCTTTGGAATAAAGAAAAAAGAGTGAAAAGCTCTTTTATACATGTTTCAAAACAAAATAAAATAAGGGAATATCTATCAGGCGAATTTAGCAAAGAAGAACGTTTACAGGAAGCCATTGATAAAACTGCCGCCAGAGATTGCATTATTACATTCGGTAAAGAAAAATTAGCTGAAGTAATGAAAGAAATAGAAGAAAATACTTATACTCCATCCGTTCCGGAACGAATGAGTAAAGAACAAGCATTAAAAATGAATGAGTTAGTGTTACGTCTACTTCCAGAACTTCCAACCTCTGGCCGGCTAAATTATCAATTTATGCCTTCAAGTGTCAAACAAAGTATTGATGTAATTACAGATGAATTACTAAGACATAAAGATATTGCGAAAACAGCCCAGCAATATTATGAAAACCTAGAAGCTCTCTCAGATTCCTACTCTGCTTCACCGAAGCATAAATCAATAAATACAGAAATAGGAAAAAAAGATTTATACAAACGGATCGGTAATATAATTTTAAAAGAGTGTAAAGTTATGATGAAAAGTGAATCCCTGGCTACCAATATACCCTCTTCCTCTACCGATGAAGGTTTTGATGATATTACAAACGAAAACATAGATTTTGAAGTAGATGAGGAAAGTATAGCGTTAAACATACATAAGAGTAATATTCCAGACAATGACGAAATGAACTCTGAGAAATTTACTATTGCTTGGTCAAGAGACTACAAACAAGCCTTAAATATGTTATATGAGCAAAAAGATGCTAATTCGGCAGAAAAGCTTTTATTAAGAGAAATACGAATAAACAATAATGTCTTAGCCTATGAACAACTAGGTAAACTGCATAAACAGAATATACTTGAAGAATCCGATCCTGAAAAAGCTGATTTTTATTATAAAAAAGCATTTAAAGGGTTTACTCAACTTCATGCGACTGAACCCTCAAAATCAAATTATTTATCATATAAATTAGGTAAATTCAATGAGCAGGGCTTAGGCACAGAAGTAAATTATGAAAAAGCAATGTCATATTATGAATCAGCTGCTGGTTATAAATATGCAGACTTTTCTCTCGCAAATATGTATTTATATGAAAAGACAGAAAAACTCACACCTGAAAATTTAACAAAAGCTTTAAATTTATTGGAATCCTCTGCTAAAAATGGTTTTGATTATGCTGCCTACAGTTATGCCAAAACTGCTACACAATACCATATGGCCTCAGCGGAGAAATGTAATGAATTTTATAGTACAGCACTTTTTAGTTTCTTAAAAAACGAAAATAAAGATGATAAATTACTCTATCGCATAGGGACTATGTATTACAATGGATATGGTACACAGGTAGATTATGAAACAGCATATAAATATTTCATGGATGCAGCTGAACTAAAAAACCCCGACGCTTATTATGCACTTGCAAAAACATATGCAGATCGTAAAAGCACTCATTATTCACCTCAGTTGGCTGAAAAATACTTTACGCTGGCAATAGAAGCAGGAAAGTTATATGCTTACAGTCCTCTGGCTCGTTTATATTTAGATAAAGATTCAACATTATATAATCCGGAAAAAGCTCACCAGTATTTAAAATTAGCGATTGAAAATGAGGACTCTAATGCTCTGGTGACACTTGGCAGTTTATATTTATGGGGTGGTCATACCGGAATAGAAACAGATCCTGATAAGGGTATGGAGTTAATTAATAAAGCGAAAGATAATGGTGTCGAGAATGTAGGTCTGTCAGCTGCACGTTTTTATTTATTTGATGATACACAAGAAAAAACAATTGATAAAATGCAAACGGTACTCTCTCTCTTAAAAGATGATGCTGATAAAGGCAATAAGGACGCTATGTACCAATACGCCAGCACAGCCAGTCAATATAATTTATTGCCTAAAAATATTAGAGAGAATTATTATAAATCAGCTTTTGATGCATATTTAGAACAGGACAATAAGGATGCACGCATGCTTCAGAGAATTGGTAATATGTATTACAGAGGTCAAGGTACTGCAACCGATGTAAATTTAGCCGAATCTTACTTTAAACAAGCTATTGATGCAGGAAGCGTTACTTCCTGCGGCTCTCTGGCCCGGATCTATTTAGACAAAAAATCTTCTTTATACAATCCAAAGGATGCAGTAATTAATCTGGAATTGGCCATCGAAAATGAAGATAATAACGCCCTGGTGACTTTAGGATGTTTGTATCTATGGGGATGTCACCCTGGCATTGAGGATCCCGATAAAGGATTGGCACTACTAGAGAAAGCGAAAGAAAATGGCGTAGAGAATGTAAACTTGTCTGCTGCTCGTTTTTATCTATATGATGATTCCCCAAAGTCTCCGGACAAATTAAAAGAAGCCCTCTCCTTACTTAAGACAGATGCTGACCAGGGCAATGCCGATGCCATGTATCAGTATGCAAGTACTGCCAGTCAATATCATTTGCAGACTGATGATATTTGTCAAAATTACTTCGCATCTGCTCTTAAAAAATATATAGAGCAAGAGAATAAAGATGAATATATACTACAACGCCTTGCAAATATGTATTATAAAGGGCAAGGTACAGAATGCGATTTTACTTTGTCAGAATCTTACTATAAACAGGCCATTGATACAGGCAGTTTAACAGCTAATGGAGCACTTGCACGCCTTTATTTAGATAAAGATTCACCTTGTTATAATCCAGCTGAAGCCATAAACAATTTAGAAATTGCAATAAAAAATGAAGATTATAATTCGCTTGTAACTTTAGGGAGTATATACTTATGGGGCGGACATGGTATACCTGAAAATCAAGAAAAAGGTATGCAATTATTAAATGAAGCTATCATAAAAGGGGCTGAATCTGCAAAATATACAGCTGCATGTAATTACTTGTATGACGGCAGCTTTTCAAAATCACCAGATAGCTTGACACAGGCTCTCAGTTTATTAAAAGAAGCTGCTGATCAAGGTATTCATGAAGCCGCTTATTTATACGCAAAAACATCACAACATTATCATAGTAGTTCCGAGGATGAATGTCAGTTTTATTTTAAGTTGGCTCTTGACAATTATGAAAGCAAAGAACTAAAAGATGGAAAAACACTTTATAGACTTGGCACCATGTACTACAAAGGCCAGGGTACAGAACGCAGTATTACAAAAGCATATTCATATTTTAAAGCTTCTGCAGAACAGGATGATCCTGATGCATATTATGCTCTGGCAAAAACCTACGCTGATAAAGAAAGTCCTTATTATTCGCCGTCGATGGCAGAAAAATATTTTCTATTATCAATAAAAAACGAAAATTTTTATGCATACTCTTCCCTTGCACGCCTTTATTTGGATAAAGATTCACCTTGTTATAATCCTAGTTCAGCACTTTTTTACTTGAATGAGGGTAACTTGCACAATGATATAAATTCTACTGTTCTCTTAGGAAGATTGTACTTATGGGGCGGTCATCCGGGGATTGAAAGGGATATCTCTAAAGGGAAGGCACTTCTACAGATGGCTATGGCAAGTGGTTCCGAGACAGCAAAAAATATACTCATGCAGTATGAACAAGTAAAAGATAAGGAAGTGGTAAGTTGTTGCTACTCAATATTCCGAAATGTCTTCGCCACACTAGAATCTGATAATCATAAAAAGAAACACCTGCCAATCACAAAAATACATAGTAAAGAGCAACAACGTGCCGAAATAAAAAAAAGAGAAATTTAAGTTACCAAAAATACAAAGCCCCTTACCGGATTTCCGGAAAGGGGCTTTGTACTATTTTTCAATAAAAGGTTCCTTATAAAGAGGTAAATGATCCTAACCCATGAGGTGAACTCAGTTCACCTGAATAAAAATACCAGGGATTAACCCTGGTATTTTCCTAACCCGTATATCATAGTGGCTTGTCAGACATTGCTCTTATCTCTTTTTCTTCCCCTCACCTGTGGAATCCGGTTACTTAGAATACGATGAAGCTGATCCTTTTTGCTGACATCCGCAAATATGCACCACATAAAAGGCTATATTCATGCCACATCTGAGACTAAAAACAGACAAAACGCACCACTTGTCAATCCTGTCAACATGAAATGCACCACTTCATAAATTCCTTTATTACTGGCTTTGCCAGTAATTTGTTATGCGGTGGCACACCACCCTATTCCTGCCTTTTAGGCGGATATAACCGGAAAATTCAAGCTTTAAAGAAAAATAATTTTTTATGCTCTTCCACCACTCTATCGGTACCGGACGCTATCCGGACGACCCGCCGCCCCATGGGAACCGTCGCTCCGGATGCCGGCAAGCCGGCCGCTGTTTAAGCCAAAACATTGAACAAGAAGAAAGTGGGTTTGTTCCCGTCAAGCGAACTCAATTCATCTGAAAAAGAAAACAACTCTCCACGTCCACCAGAAATTATTCCTGCAATGAGACTGGCGTGCGGAAGGTTTTAAGCAGTGAGCGGCACCCATCGGCCTATCGCCCCTGAGGAAGCGCGTCCATTTGTCTGAGCATCTTGTGGTAGGAAGCTGTTAATAATACAGCTTACCCCTACCACAAGATGCTCAGACAAATGGACGCGCTTCCTCAGGGGCGATAGGCCGATGGGTGCCGCTCACTGCTTAAAACCTTCCGCACGCCAGTCTCATTGCAGGAATAATTTCTGGTGGACGTAACACAAACACTACTTAAAATTTTATTATTCTGTTCTTATTGAGTTATTTTGAAATCATTTTATGTTTGGGTACAAATTCAAGCTTCAGTTGCATATCCATACCCTCAGCAATTCTTTGTAAAAGCGCTATGGATGGATTTGTGCTACCATTTTCAAGTTTACTGATATCAGCTCTGTTAATACCTGTTCTATCCGCTAATTGTTGCTGTGTGAGGTGATTTTTCTTTCGTGCTTCTAAAACCGCTCTTACGACATCGTATTCCGGTTTAAGTTTTTCATACTCTGCCTGTACTTCTGCATTTTCAAGAATTTCACTTTTCATTTCTTGTAAGTTCATTTATTTTCCTCCTTTAACAAATAATCGAAACGGTATTTTTTTGCAAGTTCAATTTCCTTTTTGGGAGTTTTTTGAGTTTTCTTAACAAAACCATTTGTAAGTATAATCTTTTTACCAATATGGAAGAAATATAAAATCCTTGTTATATCTGATGCGAATTTGACACGTAACTCAAAAATGCCATCGCCTAAATGTTTTGTATATTTTCCCTCCATCTCATTTCCGTATTCTTCAAGCAATTCTATTTCAATTAAGATTTTTGCTTGCATTTTGTTTGGCTGTGATTTAATAAACTCCATAACAGGAACGGAGCCATCATCTTTAGTATATGAAATAATTTCAAAATCTTTCATTGGTTGCCCTCGTTTCTTATCTTAATACCATTATAGTGGAATATATCCCACATGTCAATAATTTTATGAATAAATGTACTAGCCCTAAAAAGTTCCATCAAGTGAACTGAGTTCACTTCAACTCGAAAAAAGTCTCAAAAGTCTCAAAATAAGTGTGGACATTTTGAGACTTTTGATCTATAATATATATAAAGAGTTAAATACATTATTTCAAAAAAGGAGGTTTAAGGTGATCTCAATTCACCACAGTTACAATATTTAATGTATTTTAATTGAATTATATCTCTACTAAAGATATAATAAAAAAAGATAATACTAAGGAGAAAAAAATATGAAAATAATTTCAGTTCAAAACAATAAGGGCGGTGTAGGGAAGTCGGTATCTGTAGGCTTTATCAGCCAGCTATTAGCCTATTTAGATAAGCGTGTATTAGTAGTGGATTTAGATCCACAAAGTAATCTAACTATGATGTTGGGTGCTTTCATAGAAGATTCTGACGATGTTATCGATGGTATCGCAACATCCCCGGTAAAAAACATTTCCGATTTGTTCATAGGACGATATGCCATCAAAGAAGATGTAGAAAGTTGCATCCATGATACTATCATCGAAAATATTAAAATCATACCGTCCAGCCCGCGTCATGCAAATACTCTCTCTATTCTGCATCAAGACAATAAAATGGGTAATATTAATATTATCCTAAAAAAAGCACTTGCAACGGTAAAAGACGATTACGACTATATCCTTATTGATAGTGCACCTACAATTGATGCACTTACCACAAATAGCCTTTACTGCTCCGATCTGGTTTTAACACCTGTTGAAGACAGTGATTTCTCATTGAAAGGCTTAAGAGAAACAATACGCTTAATACAAAAAACAAAAGAACAGTATGGACTTGATATGACATTTGGGGGAGCCTTTCTCACACGCTCGGAACGCAATACAAACTCCTTCAAAATTTTCAACAATAAATATCACTCACAATTAGGTGAATATATGTTAAACACATCTATTTCCAAGGATGTGAAGGTGAAAGAAATATCAAGTATGTGTGTTCCAATATTATCGTATTGTCCTAACACATCCAGCGTAATTGATTATTCTAAGTTAATAATCGAATTACATATTCTGGATGATGATGCACAGCAAGAATTAATAAATTGTATAACTGAATAAATCAGAACAAAGGAGAAAATTACATGGCTAAAGCAAAATTTGATTTCGCAAAAAAAACTACAACCCCTAAAGTTACACAAACAGAAGCTAATGCTACAGATATTAATTTATCTGTAGCCAGTACCTTAGTTCAAAAGGAAAACAATGCATGGAATCTTGAAACAAAATTGATTCCCCGCCATAAAATCAAAGTGAATCCTAAAAATAAGGCTCCTATGACAAATATTCCCTCTTTAATGGATAGCATTTTGAGATTTGGCCTTCAACAGCCTTTAGCAGTTATATATTCGTCTCAACAAGATGAATATATAATTGAAACAGGCCATCGCCGTGCACTTGCTATAGATAATCTAATTTCAAAATTCAAAGATTGGGAAGGGGATGAAGCCGACCCCGATTATATTTACTACAAAGATAATGTCATGCCCTATGAAAAGGGCTATCCCTGTACAATCAAAGAAAAACTAAACGATTCAATTAACTATGAAATCTCTGGAGAAACAGCTGAAGAATTGGATTCACTACCGGAAGAAATTCTTATGTCTGAAATACGAATCCTTATAACAAACAATGAGGTTCGCTCTGAATCTGATCCGGAAAATCAGGCTTACAAGCAGTATGAAGTTACACGGCTTGCACAGCTTTATGATAGTATTAATCGTCGCCGTAAAAGAAAGGATAAAATCAAAGTCAACGAAACGATTGCCGATAAAATGGGGATTAGCCCCCGCCAAGTTATTAAATATAAAAATGTCGAAACGCTAATCCCTGAACTTCAAGAAGCATTCCGCAAAAATGACATTACGCTTACCGAAGCTGACAGTTTTCATGGGTTATCGGAAGAAGTACAGCATATCATTGTAAACATGCTGGAATCAGGAGTAAAATTGAAAGCCGATGAAGCAAAAAAATTACAAGCTGAGAAAGAAGCCCTACAGGCCGAAAAAGAATCCCTACAAGAAATAATCAAGGAAAAAACCAACAGCCTTACTTCTCAGAAACTGGAACTCTTAAAATTAAAGACCGAATATGATGAGACAAAATCAAAAATCAGCGAAGAAATCGACCGCCTGAGAGAAGAACAATCTGAGAAAGAAGCAAAATTAAGAGAACAACTTATCAATGAAGCCAAAGAATCCGGACGTGCCGAGTTAGAGAAGGAATGGGAAGATAAGATAAACTCTTTAAAAACCTCTTACCAACAGAAAGAAAAACTGCTAAAGGAAAAACTTCAAAATGCTGACACTCAGCTTCAGGAGAAAGAAAAAAATGTTTCTACAATCTCAAGTGAATTGCAGAAACTTAAAGAGGACAAAGCAAAGTCTAAAACTGATATCGATATCATTAAAGCAGACACAGAATTGAAAACAGCGTACGAAAACGCGCTGACAAGCCTTTCAAAGTTCAATGAAGCGTTAAAAAAATACTCGGTGTATCTTCCTACACCTTATATGTCAAAAAATGATATCGACCAATACATAAAGACATTAACCAATAAAATCACATCATAAAGGAGGATTAGCCAGGCGTTCTTGCGCCTGGCCATATCAGTTATGACCAAAGCTGAATATAATTATAAGTCAAATGTCAGGCGATTAAGAAGAGAGCATGGCTATTCCGGCTATAAAGTTGCTCAATTGCTAGGAATGGTACCGAGCAATTATTATCGCATGGAAAACTTCAGTAAATCAACTATGACCTATGTTACATTTCAGGTATTAGACAATCTGTCCTCTATTTATTCGATTCCGATATCAAAATTATTCGCAGAATGTGATTAAAAAATGGCGCTGGTCAAAAAGTTGAGGTGAACTGAGTTCACTTGACGCAATGATCCCCCCTTTTTTCTTGTTCAATGTTTTTGGCTTAAACAGCGGCCGGCTTGCCGGCATCCGGAGCGACGGGTCCCATGGGGCGGTGGGTCGTCCGGATAGCGTCCGGTACCGTAAATAAACGGGAGTATGAAGATGATTATTTTATCATTTTATTCTTAAATCCATTCGATAACTGTAATTGAAATAACGTTATAAACCCCTTGACAAATAAAAGGGATTATTAGAAGATAAGGTGAACTGAGTTCACTTGACGGAACGAAACCCACTTTTTTCTTGTTCAATGTTTCTTGGTTCAAACAGCGGCCGGCTTGCCGGTATCCGGAGCGACGGGTCCCATGGGGCGGCGGGTCGTCCGGATAGCGTCCGGTACCGTAAATAAGGAGGATGTATGAAGAAGATTATTTTATCATTTTTAATGACTGTACTTGCTATATCTACATTTGCTGGATGTGGAGAAAAAAATCAGACCACAATTCTTGAATCTGAAGCTTCTAAAACAGCTGATGAAACACATGAAGGAACTTCCATGAAATTAATAAATGATTTATTAACAATTGAATGTGGTGAACCTATTTCTTCAGATATTACGAAATATATATCTGTAAAAAACGAAGCGGATTATAATAACATAGAAATGTATTATCTTAGTACAAGAGTGGAACAAGATATAGTAATAGATATTCCTTCAGAGGGTAAAATACAATTTAAAAATACAGTAACAAACGAAACTTTGGAATTACCTTATACTGTTAAAGATACTATTGATCCTGTTGTAAAAAGCTATATCGGTAGTTATCAGTTCTATTTAAGAAATTCCGATAATACTCCCAAAGATTCCTATACGCTTGATGCTGCTAAAATTCAAATAACAGATTTTCAGATTGAATATGAAGATGCTACAAGTTGTACCTTATCATTTACCAATACAGACAGTGATATCTTTAATGATTACCTGACAATTAACTTTTTATCAGAAGATTATAAGGCGGGAACCTATAGAAATGAAATTGTTATAACTGATCTTGGCGGTAATGAAGTTAAATTGCCAGTCACTATTGAATTACTTGATGAGCCAGAGCCAGGTGATAATTTCGCGAGTTGCATTTGTTCTGATAAATGCAATCCAGAATCTCCATATACTTCATGTACAGTATGTAGTACCGATCCCTCCCAATGCATAGGAGTGGAACCGGAAATCACGGTAGAATAAATAAAAAGGGATGCTGCTTGAATGCAGCATCCCTTTTTATTTATTCCACCTTCAGATGTTTATTCCTAATTCCTTTAATAAGGTAATATAGTGTTTTAAACCATATTCATATGATATTCTCCCCCAGATTTCTTCACATTCGGAATATTCCTTACGCCAGTGTTCCAGCTGCTGAATATATGAAGGCATACGTTCCTTGCAAATAATATATTCGTTTTCCTCTTTTTCTATAAGAAGTCTATATTCCTGAATAGATTTTATCCTTTCTCTTATTGACTCCCAGTTTTTTTTACTTGAGTCCGTCTGGCTATAAGCAAATTGATATGATAACTCTTCAAATTTAGATGCCTTTTCATTGAAACATACTGACCATCGATCCAATAATTGATGGTACTTTTTGGGCGCCAATTTATAACAATTAGATGCAGCAATGTTTTCTCGATGAATTTGCTCCATATAATCCTTATCATTTAGCAATGAATTTTGTAGTACATCGCAATAAAGAAATTTTATGCATTCTGATAACATAAGTATCACCTCTTACTATTTTACTAATACTATATATCTTTCGAACAATATTGTCTATATTTGACACCTACAGAATATAGACAATTTATAAGATATATTTTAAATGCCATAATGTAAATTATATAAAGGAAGAGGGATAATATAAGCATGATTGTATTTGATAAACTTTGGAAAACCATGGAAGAAAAAGGCATATCACAATATAAATTGATCCATACTTACGGGATTAGTCAGTCTATGCTCGCTCGATTACGCCACAATAAAATTGTGAGAACGGAAATATTAAGCCGTTTATGCAAGCTATTGGACTGTAAAATAGAAGATATCTGTGAGTATATCGACGACGAAAGCAAATAGGATAGCCATAACGTAGATTCCCCCTCCCTCACTTGTGTCATGTAGGGAGGGGGATTAGTTGTACTTGTATTTTGGGAATGGATGAGTCCGTTCCCAAAATGCTTAGTACAACTTGGGGGTGGATAGGTGTAAAGGCAATAAATAGCTTCATAATGGTTTTAATATAGAATCTAAAATCAGCATAATATGTACATATTCAAATTTCTTTTGGCGAATAAAACAAAGCTCCCCCCCGTCCGACAGAAGCCATTCCCGAAGAGTGACGGGCGTGCAGAAGGCTTTCAAGCAGGGGGCAGAACCCATCGGCCTATCACCCCAGGGGATGCGCTCCTATTTGTGTGAGAATCTTGTGGTGGTAAGCTGTACTATTGGCAGCTTCCCACCACAAGATTCTCACACAAATAGGAGCGCATCCCCTGGGGTGATAGGCCGATGGGTTCTGCCCCCTGCTTGAAAGCCTTCTGCACGCCCGTCACTCTTCGGGAATGGCTTCTGTCGGACGGCACACAAACCCACGCAAAGGCATTTTCCCTTATGTTTTTAAATAGTTTTACGTAAAAATACTATATTGTGCAATAATGTGTTGCATATACTGTTAGATAATGTTAAAATAGGTAGACAAAAAGGTTATTTTGTCTACCTGCTTACGATATCAGTTATACTACATATTTACAGTTTTTTAACTGTAAATGCAAATAGGCGGCAGTTTTAATAATATTCTCCCCTTTATCCGGAATTACTGCAATTTCTTCACACAACTCTTCTATATGCTCTGGTACTTCGATAGGCATATCCCCTTGCCCATCTGCCACCACATAATAAAGTTATTCAAGGCAATTTCATAATCTTCTCAAGCCTTTTTTATATCATCATAACTCATTGTCTTTTACCTCCTCTTTATTTATTCCACTACCGTTCTGTTCTTCCAGAATTCTTTCCCGATAACGGTAATACGTAGGTTTTTTCATATTCAATTGATTCATTAGTTCTTTAGGCGTACATTCTTTTTTTTCTACTTTCTTATATTCTTTTCTAAATTCATCTATTGATATTACGGGGGGACGGCCATACCTATCCCAATCTCCCCGTGCTTTCATATCTTGTATACCTTCCTTTTGTCTTTTCTCCTTTTTTTCCATTTCAGCCTGAGCCATTGTAGCATAAACTTCAATCAATAAATTGTTTACAGTTTCTAAAATCATTCTGGCCATTGATTCTTCAAGAATACCTAAATCCATCAATGTAGTGGGGATTTCAAGAATCATAATACGCACTTTTTTTTTCTTCAGTATGTTTAGCTGTTTCAAAACATCGCCCTTATTTCTTCCAAGACGATCTACTTCTGTTATTATCAACGTGTCACCAGGACGTAAAACATCATCCCTTAAAACAGTAAAACGTGGCCTGTTAAAGTCTTTTCCTGTATGCTGATCCGTATAAATTTTCTCTAATTTTAAATTATTTTTCTCACAATAAACAGAAATTTCTTTTATTCCTCTTCCCAAATGTTGGTCTTTCGTGCTTGTCCTATGATATCCATATACCATATGATTATCCCCTCTTTCATTTTAAATAATTATATCATTTTATATACCTACTTTCTACTACTAACTGCATACACTCTTTATATTGTTCACTCTTCACATCGGCAACCCGTAAATCATCAATACCGGACGCTATCCGGACGACCCACCGCCCCATGGGAGCCGTCGCTCCGGATGCCGGCGAGCCGGCCGCTATTTTTTTCAATCGTCGTATAAGTAGTAAGATTTATTTTAACACGCCGTATCAATTCATCTTCATCCACCTGTGGTTCTAACCGGCTTTGTCTCCTTTAAAAGTTCAGCATGTTCCATTAGCTGATCATAGCTATTGGCAATTTCCTCGATGACTCCCAATGTGTACGCCATCTTCGTGTCATCGCTGGGCATTGGGCAGTTATCAATCTCGCACCGGATGTTCTCCAGCATGTTCTTAAGGATTTTGTTCTCCAGTTCAATGCGTTCTGATTTCCTCATAATAAGCACCCCAAGATTTTCCTATTCCGTTAAATCGTTGATACCGGACGCTATCCGGACGACCCACCGCCCCATGGGACCCGTCGCTCCGGATGCCGGCAAGCCGGCCGCTGGTTTAAAAAAAACATTAAACAAGATAAATGGGGGTATATCAAGCGAACTCAGTTCACTTAATCTGTGATATCCTTGCCAGCAAAGAAACTCACCATCTTTCAAAGCTAAATCATCTCCTCTTTTTCATCATATCTCACTACTTCTACGCAGTTTATCGAGTGTTTTTTCTCGAATTTAAGCAATTCACTTTTTGCTTCCTCTAAATATTTTTGTAAATTAAGAGAATTTTTAGCTGCTGCAGCGAGCATATCCATCCTCCATTCGAGTACCCTGTATTTATGCAACTCTGGAATAGAAAGACCAATATCTTTGGCTTCACAGCTATCAATTTCATTGGAATCTGAAGATTTCTTTCCACAGTAATCACATACATATATAATTTCTTCATTTTCGATAATAGTGAACATTTTAATTGCCCTCCTTTAATTAAGGCATTCTTCATTCTTACAAGTTTAAATCCTCATTTACCATTCCAACGCCTGCCCACAATCATGGCAAAAATTATGTTTCTGTTTTATACTTCTCCTGCTGCCACAGTTCGGGCAGAAATAGAAGTAAGTATTAACTTCCGGTTTTTTAATAATTTTCCTTTCATTTGTAACCTTTGTAACCTTTAAAATGATTTGCACAAACTGTTGCACCGTCCATAAATCCAATCCGGCAATCCATTTTATTAGTCTATCTTCGTCTTCTGTAAGTTTTATCCCTTCTATTGCTTTTTTTAATATTAAATACTCTTCTGACATAATTTTTCTCCTTCAATCCTCGTTTACTGTCTCACTTTTAAATCAAATATTAAACACCACTTCTTTTTTATTTTAGAATAAATCGGAATCATAACATATAATTCATGCTTTTTCTTGTATTCCTCCGCCTGTTCTTTGGTTTCAAAATATCCGCCATACATTTTCTCCTTCCTCCTTAAAGTTCAATTTAGTGCGGATGCACACAACTCTCGCCACCGTCCCCCGTAGGGGAACCACTCTCAGCCTTATGGCGGTACAGCCCGTGGATAATGGATATCCGGCTATCAGTTGCCCTTTACCCCATTTCTTTTATTGTTGGGCCGTATTCCACGTACCCATGCTTTTCGGCAAACTCCAACCGGCTTTCAAAATCAATGGATATCTGATGGACGCTTCCGATCAGCATGTACGGGTCTGGGTGACCTTCTGGTTTCACTCCGTGGTACAGCCTGATTTCGCACTGGATGTTTTCCAGCATATTTTTCAATATTTTGTTTTCCAACTCAAGGCGTTCTGATTTCTTCATATAAAGCACCCCTTCTTCCTTAATTTAACGGACACCATTTGGGCCGTGTCTTTACGTGGTTGAACCTTCATAGCGCATAGCGTAATTGTATGCTGTAGGCGTGTAATCTACGCCGTCTAGTTTCAGAATCCTTCCTAATCTCTTCCTGTTCCTCCGGACTTTTCAATGACCACTCATTTCAACTTTTAAAAGTGTAAACCTATTTTTTTCTACTGCCACACTATTTAAAATAAAATTTCTAGTGAACTGTTCAATATTTCTTTTAAGGGATATTTCCTCTATTCCTAAATTTTTTGTAGAAACCTCTACAGTAATTTCTATTTTCACTTTTCTTCCTCCCTCATCAGTTCACCTCAATCTTTTCTATTAATTCATTTTCTGTGATGACTCCATCGGTATCTATATTTGCAGAATATATTTCTAATTCTATTTCTGCTCCCAAACCATAGTAAGCAAAATTGCAATGTTTCTTTGCTATTTTGACTATATCATCTTTTGCAGGATACCTTATCATTGTAATATTTTGTGTGTAAAAAAGGTCTGCTTCTAAAGAATACTCAGATTTTTCTGTTATGTTGATTTTAAGTATGTACATATTATCTATCCTCCTCAATAATACTTTCCTATATATACATTATAGCATATAAGTCTCAAAATGTATACACTTATTTTGAGACTTATATAAATATACAGTCATGACCTTTTGAGACTACTTTTCTAACGTTTTTTATCTGTATCAAAATGTATACTTTTTTAGACCAGTTATTTGATTAACAGCACACGTAGCCCCGGGCACATGCTTATTATTTTCATAATTAGTACCATTCCCAACCATAAAAGGAAACCTGCACAAACTACCCATACGCCATGTATTTCTGTAACAAAAGGCAGAAACAAAGGATGTATTAAATAAATGCCGATCCCAAACCGTGATATATCCAAAACTCTTTTGGATACCTTTCCCTCCTTTTTGTCGAACAGGATCCTAAAAAGAAGAAAAATCGTTATACTCATTGTGAAGCCAAACAGGGAAAATTCATTATATATTTCCTGGCAAGCCGCTCCCTGCAGTAATACGTTGTGACAGCTCAAAAGATAACCCAATAAAGATGATATGCCCAGGCATATTATCGTGGCTATTTTTACTTTTTTAGTAAGCCTTATCTGATATAGATAATATCCAACCACGAAATATAGGGTATATCCTACAACAAAATTCATATTTACATTCTCAATGACCTTATATAGCCGGCCTAATTCTTCCACCCTGGCCAGATACGGAAAGACAATGGTAAATAAAATAGATAAGCAAATAAAATAACTGACATTATATTTAACAATAAGGTATAGATAAGGGGTTATCGCATATAACCCGATAAGAGCTACCAGGAACCATGTATGGTATCGTCCAAATATAATATTCTTAATGAACACATTAATTATTGTCCTGGGAGTTGCCAAACTTCCACAGCAGAGCCTATAAGCGTCGTACAACCCATAGATTACCATCCAACATATGTATATTCGGAGCAGTTCCCATATATTTTTTGTATAAATCTCTTTAAAGCTTCTTTCTCTCCCCAACATCCCAATTCCACTACACATAAAAAAAATAGGAACACTAGTACGGGACAACATAAAAACAAAATTTATGATCCTCCAAGCAGAATTTCCATTATCTAAATTGTTAACCCATTCATGGGAAATGCTATGCTGCATAACAACCATTAAAGCAGCTACAACTTTTGCATAATTTATCCACAGTTTTTTTTGCATCCTAATCCTCTTCTCTTTTGTGAAGTTTGAAGTTCTAAGATTGAATATTTATTAAGGAAGAATATAAATAAGAAAAAATATACTCTTTGTTTTTTTTTGCTATAAAGCTGATTATTAGGGGGGTTTGGGACTTATCCACATACATAAAATTGGAATAACTTATACACTGTATGTATGCATAATTTGAATGTCTTAATACCCTATATACATGAAATTTGAATTGCTATCAAAATAAGACATAGAAAATTGAATAATTATTTCTGTCCAAAAAATTCCGGGAGAAAAAATCTCTCCCAGGAAAATATACGTGAAAACTAACTCAACTTAAGGTATTATTAATAAGCCTACGTGAATTACATAGGCATCATGAGGTGAACTGAGTTCACTTCATAATTCTATTTACAAATTTTTTTTCAAAATTTTATGTATGAGCTTAGGACGCAGTTCCCGTATAATCGGGTCGTGTGGCCTATTATACATATTAATGACATTTACACTATTTGAAATCGCGTCCAATATCACTGTCACAATATCTGAAGTATGCTCCTTGTATTGCTTCATAAGGCCGCACACATCTTTAAGAGCCTGGGGGATATCCGTCGCTATCCTCTGCCGGCGGCATCCGGTTTTTACAACCTGCTCTGTATAAATATCTTCTTCGCTTTTTTCTATCTTTTCAAATTTTGCTTTTAAAGGAACTATAATATAGTTACCTTTATGTAATACAAACTGGAAGAAAGTCTTTATGCTTTTCAAATACCCCCTCAAGACACGCTTTGTAACTTTATACTTTTCCATGTACTGTGTATAAAATTTACTCATACCAATAACAAACTTACCTTTATTGGCATAGGTATTCTTCATAAGTTCTAATATTAATAATTTCTCACTTGCTTTCAAGTGCAGGAATTCTTTGCTATAAAAAGCAAATCTATTTGTATTTATATATCCGATTTTGAAATTTCTATTTGTAAAGTCATTACCAATAATCCGGATATCATAATCAATTTGGGAAGCTCTGGTTACTGCTATCACATCTTTATCGGTTAAGGACTTAATTATGTTGTAAAATGTCTGGACGGATATATCCAAGGCCATACACGTATCTTTGTAATAAATGCCGATAGATTTACCTGTATTATCTTGGTAATGCGATATGTAAATTAAAAAATTAACTTCGGCAGCTGTCAGTTCTTTGCTTGTCCATGTATTTATCACGCTTAATTTTATCTTCTGCATAACAAAATCCTTCTGTTTTTATTTTTTTAAAAGATTTGTCCTTGACTTACGAATGTTGTCCACATATAATAAAAGTGTGCATAACATAGAAATAAGCATCAACCAAAACTGCTAATAAAGTTTATGGTTGGTCAAAATCTTTCAAAGCCTTGCAGATAGTCACTCGCCAAAGTAATGTATCTGTTGAGGCTTTTTTTCTGCCCTTTTTTAAACAACAAAAAAAGGAAAAGCTCTTAGTCTTTTCCTTTAATATCCACAAATGGCGTTAATTAGCCATTTGTATTAACTTATATTTTGTTACTATACTGGAAAGCCTTGTATACAATGCCTGGCTGCCGGCCGGCACCATTGCCACCAATATCAACCGGCAGCTGGAAGAAGTGGGCTGGAAGAACCTGGGTGTCAATGAACGCCCCAATCTGGTGGTATTGCGTCAAAGCAACATTCCCGCCGTTCTGGTGGAGGTGGGCTTCATAAATAACGATCAGGACAACGCGCTGTTTGATCAAGAGTTCGATGCCACCGCCCGGGCCATTGCAGACGGTATCGCAGGAACACTCTGGACCTGGTAAGCAGGATACATCCGCACCTGCCGGCTGTTTTCCCGCCGGCAGGCGTTTCATTTCCGCCTACATAAACAGGGATATCAGAGGTATTGTGATAATGCTAAACAGCGTACTCAGTACGGTCCCCCGGGTACAGCAGGTTTCATCCGCCCCGTATTCCGCCGCCAGCGGAACCACTATGCTCGCTACAGGCATTCCCAGCATGAAAATAAAAATCCCTGTCAATTCATTGGGAAGGCCCGAATTTCTAAGCAGCAAAGCCGCCGCAATCGGTAAAGCAAGAAGCTTGATGCCCAAAAGTCCGTATATTTTCAGATCGCTCACCAGTTCCCGGATATCCGCCTGGGCAATGGACGCCCCTATAAGCATCATCGACATGGGAATGGCGGCATTCCCCATATACCCGACAAAGCTTTTTACACTGTCCGCCACCGGCACCCGCCAGACAAAAATCACAATGGACACCAGGCACGCCGCCACCCCCGGATTCATAAGCTTCCCCAGCCGCAGCTTCTCTTTTTTCCCATCTGCCTTTCCGGATATTAAGCGAATCCCGTATGTATACAGCAGGAGATTAAAGCCAAGGATATAAAAGGAAACGTAAAATACGCTTTTTTCCCCATAAATGCTGGATATCAGCGGGATTGCCATGAATCCCACATTAGAAAAAACCATCATCATCCGGAACAGATGGCCGTGCCGTTTTTCCACCTTAAGCAAGCGTACCACAAGAAAACTCGTCAGAATCAGGATCGTGAAATAGAAAGCGATGAAACCAAGATTCAGCAGTATCTTTTCTCCGTTTTCCCCGTTATCCCGTTCCATTACCCCATTGATAATGATGAGGGGATTCAGGATGTTCACCACAATTTTGGAAAGCTTCGCATATGCATTTCTGTCCAGCCAGTCCTTTCTGTAACTCACATACCCGATCGCCATCATCGCCAAAAGTATCAGCATCTGCTGCAGCACTACAAAGGTGTCCATGTATCCCAATCCCCCTCGGCCCCGTTTCTTTGTCTGCCGCCTATACCGTCCGTGCCGGTATGCGGGATATCTCTTCAGGCCTATACATGGCATTGTATCACAGATTTTCCGGTATTTCCATATGGATTCCCAACGGATGGCAGACTACGGTGTATCGCCTCCGGCGCCTGTCAGATAATTCGTCACCGCATAAACTGTCTGTCCGCCCACGGTCAGACGGGACCATCCATTGCTTCCGATTCCGGTCCGGGACGCCACTTCTCCGTTGTGAAGAATACCGACCACCGTATCCGGGCTGTCCGTACTGGGTACTGTACGCAGGTTTGTCTCGCTTTTGGCTGTAACGAGATCATTGGCCGGTGTAAAGGTAATGCCTGCCTCCGGATTATCCGGCGTGGGTGTGGTGCTGTTTTTATAATTGAGATCCGTTGTAAGATAACTGGTAACCGCGTATAAGATCTGTCCGTTATAGCTGATCTGGGACCAGCCGTTACTGCCGATTCCCACTCTGGTTACCGTATCCCCGTAATGGATGGTGGCGACGATGGTATCCTGTTCCGACGTACCCGGCCCCGTGCGCAGGTTCGTTGTATCCTTGGCCGTTACGATTTCGTTTACGGGTTCATAACCGGGTCCTTCCTGTACAGGAGACTCTTCCTTTACGGGCGCCTGATAGGCGAGATCCGTGGTCAGGAAACTGCTGACTGCGTAGACCTTCTGCCCGTTGTATTCCAGCCGGGACCAGCCGTTATTCCCCACGCCGGTCCGTGTCGCTGTCTGTCCGTTCACCAGCTTATCCACCACCTGGGACCCCTTTGCCGTTGTAGGCGCCGTGCGCAGATTGGTTTCTATTTTTGCGGTAACCGTCTCCTCTGTTTCCGTAAAAATAATTCCCACCTCCGGATTGGCCTCCACCACCTCCGCAGGCGTAGGATCCTTGGCTTCCGCTTCCTTACTGTAGCCAAAATAAGCCACATTCACATCCACCTTTTTCCCGATGCCCGCCACCTGGCCCTGGCTGGTATACTGCCACATATCATGCCTTCCGGAATAGGTGGAAGCCGCCGTATCCGGGAAGGGCTTTTCCGGATACTGGGATACCCATATCTTATATCTGCTTCCCAGCACATCCATATCCCAGTCGGCGCTGCCTTCCATTTCATTTTTTGAGGCATAAAACATGGGGGTATATCCCGCTGCCTGTATGGTGTCGAGAAACGCCGATGCAATATTGGTGCGGGCGGTTTTATCCAGTCCGTACTGTCTGCTGTCCTGTGATTTAAAATCCTCACAATTATAAGCAACCGGGTAGGTGATTCTATATTGGGAAATAAAAGAGGCCAACCAGGAGGCTTCCTCCTTTGCTTCCTGCTCCGACACCGCTGAGGAAAAGAAATACGCGCCTACTTTAATCCCGTTTTTCTGTGCCTCCTGCATGTTGTATCTTGCAGTGGGATCCTCATATATAATACCCGTGGCCTTGGTCCGGTATCCCACGCGTACGATGACAAAGTCAATCCCGGCCTCTTTTACCGCCGTCCAGTCGATATTCCCGCCCTGATATTTGGATACGTCAATTCCCAGGGTAGCCTCCGCCGTCTCTCCGTCTTCAGGCTTCAGGGTGTCTGCGGTAATCGCTGCAAAAGCACCGCTTCCCTGCCCGGAGGCATCGGAGGATTTCTGCGGATCCTCTTCATCCTCCATGCTTCCCACTTCAGCCGCCACCGCAGTAATGCTGCCCTTTCCGGCAGCCTCTTCCGTATGTTCCGTTTCCGTCCCCACGCTTTCCTCCGCTGCCGGAATACTCCCCGCAGCAGTTTCCTCTGTACCGACAGATTCCGCAGTGTTCTCCGTCAGGTTTCCCGTTTCCCGGCTTTTATCTCCGGAAGAAACCCGTAAAATGACCATCACAAGCACCGCCACCAGGAGCACAGCCACCCCCGCTGCCAAAACAAGGAACGCGCCGTCCCGGTTCCTGCGCTTTTTGTGTTTCCCTTTCTTTTTTCGCCCGTCCATAGTATCCCTCGTTATTTTTCCAGAATATACTCGGTCAAATCCTGCCGGAACCGCTCCCAGCTGTCCTCATGTTCCACAAAATAAAGCGGACATTTCTTACCGCCCACATCATAATGGCGCAGCACATCCTCCGGAGTCAGCTTATATTCCTTAAGCAGCCAGGCCGTCAGCCGGATGAGCGACTGATATGTCGCATCTGTAAATTTACCATTCTCATCCAGATAACAGCACTCTATGGATATGGAATCATAGTTCCTGGTCTTTACGGCATAGCCGATTTCATTCAAGGGCAGGCACTGGATGATCTCTCCCTCATACCCAATGATAAAATGTGCGCTGGCGGAGGTTTCCCCGGTAATTCCCAGGTTTTCAAAATAACTCCGGTTCTGGCTGGCCGACGTGTTCTTATTCGCCGTATAGTGAACAAATATATTTTTTACCCCGTCCAATGGTTCCCCCGGCCGGGAATAAGGGTTTACCGTAAGGAAATTTTCGGTAATCGCCGGTTTGCTTGTATCATTTTCCCGGATAAGTTCCGTCCGTTCCGCATCCGGGAACCGGGTAAAGGCACCGCTTTCCTGTATTATCCCGATCGCCTTCCATAAGAGGAAACCCAGAAGAATCCCGGTAACCAGAATCCCGCTTACCAGAACGGTACGGGCGATTATGCGCTGCCGGCGCCGTTTCCTTCTCCTGGCAAGGATCTCTTCCCTGCTCCTCTTTCGCCGCTGCGGCGGCTCCCGCAGCGTTATATCAATATATTCCAGTTCCCTGGCCGCAGCACCTGTATTCGTGCCCGGATAATATCTTCTGCCCGTCTGTACCCCTCGTTTTGCCATGCCTTTTTCATCCTTTGGATTTTTATCTGCCGTTTTCACACGGCGTTTGAATCATATGATAATAGTATAGCAGGAAAACCGGGATTTTTTATTTAATAAATAATGAAGTTTTCTTTAAAATTGATTCTTCTATTTCCAAAATTACTCAAATGTCTTATAATACATATCAGACGTAAACGAAAATGAGGGATAAAAAATGTACGAAAATGAAAATGGACAGGGCTTTGGCCCCACTGACAATACAGGACAATGGGGCCGGCCGGATAACGGGCGGCCGGACAGCAACCAGACCGGCCAGCAGCAGTATTATGATCCGCAGACATCCCGCACCTACTACAGCGGCCAGGATTATGCCCCCTATTCCGGACAGGCGGGCCCCGGCAGTTATGACTCCCAATATTCCAATAACGGCGCCCCTTTTTCCGCAGGGGATCCTTTTGCCGGCAACGGTCCCTTTCCTTCAGGCCCCAATTATCCCAATGGGCCTTATCAGCCTAATATGCCTTATAATCAGGGGAGCGGAGGGATTTACTCCTCCAACCGCAGCAGCGGCCTGGCTATTGCCTGTCTGGTTCTGGGTATACTGGGTTTCCTGACCGGTGTCCTGTTTGTCGGTATCGCTTTTGATGTCCTGGCTATTATACTGGGTATTATATCCCTGGTACAGAACAGCCGTAAAAAAGGGATGCCTGTGGCCGGAATGGTACTGGCGGTTCTTTCCATCCTCCTCACCTTCCTTGTTTATTATGGGATAGGGGTAAGCCAGGATCGCTCGGCCCGGGGGATTGACCAGAAAATATACGTTCCGACCGCAGAGGAAAGTGCGGCCAGCGGCGTGCTGATGCCCAATATCACCCAGACGGATTACGAGACGTCAAGAGGGCTGATCCTTCTTTATGAAAACAAAAACAACGTTGATGTAGAGCTGGAAATCACAGTAACCTATTATGATGAAAATGACGATCTGCTGTTTTTGAGGAACAGCTATATATGGGGCTGTGCTGCAGGCGGCAAAGCGGCAGTGGATGTTTCCTATCCGTATGACAAGGATTATAACAGCCTTCCTTACAGCCGGTATGAAATTAACACTCTGGCAAAAGAGGTGGACTACAAGTACTACGGCAGGAACTATGGCTCACAGTTCCAGATCCAATCCAATACGGGAGCCGGCGGCGGGGTTCTTGCATCCATTACCAACCCAACCGGCATGGTATTTGATTCCGTGGAACTGGTATGTCTATATTTTAAAGACGGCAATGCTGTCGGTATGAACTCCCAATACATAACCGATATGGGAGAATCGGCCAACGTGGATTTTTCAGTCCCCTATGACTCGGATTACAACGATTTGGAATTTGATGATTACGAAATCATCGTGAACAGCACGACGATTTACCCTGACTGAGGTTCCCCTCCTATCCGTCCTGTCTGCACCATACACGGATTTTTCCTTCCTCTATCAGCTGCAGGAACACATCCGTCAGATAGGGGTCAAACTGGGTATTCTTTCCTTTTTCAAGCTCTTTCACCGCATAGGATATCTGCATCGGTTCTTTATACGGCCTTCTTGCGGTCATCGTATCAAAGCTGTCCGCAAGGGCAAGGCAGCGGCCTCCCAAAGGGATAGCATCCCCGGCAATACCGGTAGGATAGCCTTTTCCGTCATACCGTTCATGATGGGCAATTACGGCAGGCAGCACATAATTCATATCCGGGAGGAAGCGGATCATTTCCACCGCGTTCTTCACATGCTCTTTCATGACGGCATATTCCTCTTCCGTAAGAAAGGTCTGTTTTTTCAGGATGTTCTCCGGAATGCCGATTTTTCCGATATCATGCAAAAGCCCTGCTTCCCGGATGATCTCCACTTCCTCCTCCTTGAGTTCCAGCGCCTGGGCAAGGACTGTGGCATATTCCGATACCTTCAGGGAATGACGGAAGGTGATCTGATCCTTTGCATCTACCGCAGCCATCAGCGCATAGATCGTAGGCGCTATTTTTTCAAAGGAACTCCGGTAATAGCCGGATCCCTCTCTGGGACGGTCTTCCTTCCTCCAGAGCGCCGTCTGGTTCTTCCCCCTTGTTTTCGCATAATACACCGCACGGGCGCAGCTTCCCAGCAAATCCTCTTTTGCACCGATATTTTCAGGATACAGGACAATGCCGCAGCTCACAGTGAGCTGATGGATCACTTTATTTCTTTCCCGGCTCACCAGCCTGATTTTTTTCCGGATACGCTCGGCAGTCTCCAAAGCCTCCGCCTCCGTCATCTGCTGTTCCAGTAAAAGGAACTCATCCGCGCCAAAACGGTAAAGTTCCCCTTCCGGGCTTTTCTCCTCCCGGATGATCTCCGCCACAAACTGCAGCAGCGTATCGCTGCGCATATAGCCGTACATTTCGTTGTAGAGTTTGAAATCATCCACATTAATATCAATTAAAGCCGCCTGATGTATGGAATTCCCCATATCCTCACGCAGCCGTTTCAACAGATATCTGCGGTTATAAGCGCCTGTCACATCATCCGTCACAAAATTTTTCCAGGCCTCCCCGGCATTCCATGCATTTTTCAGCGACAGCATTCCCAACGTACAAAGGAGACGCAGGTTCTTTTCCTCCTGCGGCTCCTTTTCCTCTTTTGTTTGGCAGGGCACAAGAAAGAAACCAAATTTTCTGCCTTCATAGATCATTTCACCGGCTATTTGTGCGCCGAAGGCTCGGCTAAGAAAGGGACTGTCAAACAGTTCCTCTTCCAGCTTTCCGGGGATAATGGGAAACCGGCCCACAAGCCTCTTCTG
This sequence comes from Lachnospiraceae bacterium, assembly GCA_022845955.1. Lineage (GTDB taxonomy): Bacteria > Bacillota > Clostridia > Lachnospirales > Lachnospiraceae > Eisenbergiella. Next base: position 2,669,803 of record AP025576.1, on the reverse strand, counting down.
TTCAAAGACAGAGGTATCCCCCTTCCGTATGAACAGCGCCAGCCCCTCGTATTGCGTGAGCCCGGCCGCTGTTTCCATCAGATGATCATAGATTTCGTCCACATGGGACGCATGCAATAATTGTTCCTGTAATCTATCCAGGGGTTCCTGTTTCGCTGCCAAGTCTATACTCTTATTCCTTTTCTTCTATAGGATTGATAGAGATACCCAGTTCCTCCAGCTGCTTCCCGTCAACTACATTCGGCGCCTCCGTCATCAGACAGGAAGCATCCTTTACCTTCGGGAATGCAATTACCTCACGGATACTTTCCGCGCCGGTGAGAAGCATAACCAGACGGTCAAGCCCATAAGCCAGACCTGCATGCGGCGGCACTCCATATTTGAAAGCATCCAGAAGGAATCCGAAACGCTCATATGCGCTCTCTTTAGTAAATCCAAGTGCCTCAAACATCCGCTCCTGGATCTTATCGTCAGAAATCCTGACACTTCCTCCGCCCAGCTCCGTACCATTCAATACGATATCGTATGCCTTTGCACGCACCTTACCGGGATCCGTCTCCAGCATCTCCAAATCCTCTTCCATAGGCATGGTAAACGGGTGATGCATCGCCATATACCTGTTTTCTTCTTCGCTCCACTCGAAAAGAGGGAACTGCGTAACCCAAAGGAAATGGAACTTGCTGTTGTCAATCAGGTTCATCTGTTTTCCCAGCTCCAGTCTCAGGCCGCCCAGTACATTCCAGACAATGGAATTCTTATCCGCCGCAAACAGCAGAAGATCGCCGGGTTCTCCCTCCATAGCTTCCACCAGGGCTTTCAGCTGATCCTCCGACATAAATTTAGCAAACGAGGATTTATAGCTTCCGTCAGGAAGAACACACAGATAAGCAAGACCTTTTGCACCATATCCCTTTGCAAAATCCACAAGGGCATCGATTTTCTTTCTGGGCATTTCCGCCTGTCCTTTGGCATTGATACCCCTTACGGAGCCGCCGTTTTCCAGGGCAGTGGTAAATACACCGAAGCCGCAGCCGGCAACAACGCCGGAAACATCCACCAATTCCATTCCGAACCGGGTATCCGGCTTATCGGAGCCAAAGCGGTCCATGGCTTCCTGCCAAGGTATCCGGGCAATAGGCAGCTGCACATCCAGTCCAATCGCTTCCATACAGATATATTTCAGCAGCTTTTCATTCACTTCGATTACATCATCCACATCTACAAAGGACAGCTCCATATCCACCTGTGTGAATTCCGGCTGTCTGTCCGCACGCAGATCTTCATCCCGGAAGCATCTGGCGATTTGGAAATAGCGATCATAGCCGGAGCACATCAAAAGCTGTTTGAAAATCTGGGGAGACTGGGGTAATGCATAAAAGTTTCCCGGATGCACACGGCTGGGAACCAGATAATCCCTCGCTCCCTCCGGTGTGGATTTGGTCAGCATAGGGGTTTCGATCTCCAGGAATCCTTCTTTAGACATAAATTCCCGGATTGCCATTGTTATCTTGCTTCGCAGAATGATTTTGCTCTGCAGATCCGGCCTTCTTAAATCCAGATAACGGTATTTCAGACGCAGCTCTTCCTTGGTTTTGGACTCTTCCTCAATGGGGAACGGAGGGGTCAGCGCTTCGGATAAAATGCGTACCTGGGATGCCCGTACTTCAATTTCACCGGTTGCCAGGTTTTCATTAACCGCACCGGCTCTCTTTTCTACTTTCCCCACAACCGCAACCACATATTCACTGCGCAGCTTCTCCGCTATGGCAAAGCCTTCCGCACCCGCGTCGCTCTCTTCAAAAATCACCTGGAGGATACCGGAACGATCCCTCATATCAACAAATATAATTCCGCCTTTATTTCTCTGCTTGGCTACCCATCCCATTACGGTAACGGTTTCTCCCACATTAGCTGCGGACAATTCCCCGCATCTGTGGGTTCTTTTCAGCCCTTTCATTGACTTTAGCATGTCTGTCTCCTTCATCTTAAGATTTATTTTAAAGGATTCTGGTAAAATTCCCTGAATTCCTCCCAGCCTTCCTTCATAAGCTGTTCCTTCTGGAACTTTTTGTTCTTATTCATCCGCGCTACCAGAACCTGGGTCCCCTTTGCCCGTTCTTCCTGGGCCTGGGCAATCACCTTGCACAGTTCTTCCCCGGACACTCCCTTTTCAATCAGGAATGCTGTTTTCCCGGGCTTTCCGGGAATCTGGAAACCATTATCCATCAGAAGCAGGATAATCCGTTCAAAACCAATAGAAAATCCGCAGGCAGGAACATCATTGCCTGTAAATTTGCCCACCATCTTATCATAACGGCCTCCGCCTCCGCAGCTTCCCCCGAACTCCGGGATCGCGATTTCGAATATCGTTCCGGTATAATAGGACATTCCGCGTACCAGGGTCGGATCAAATACAATAGCAAACTCCCCTGTCTTTGTTGCGCTGACACTTTCCGTTATCTCACTTAGATTGTCAGCAATTTCCTCATCCAGAAAACCCGAAAGAGTCTCCTTCAGATAGCCGAGACCATCCGAAGCTTCCTCCAGCCCTCTGAACAGGCCCAGATATATATCCACGTTTTCCTGGCTGAAACCGCATTCCAGCAGTTCCTTTGCCACGCCGTCCAGTCCGATTTTATCCATTTTATCCAGGATAATAAATACAGAATCAAAGCTTTCCTCCGGAAATCCGCTGTAAGCCGCCATAGCCTTAAGAATCCGGCGCTCATTGATGCGGATCTGGAAATTTTTGAAACCGAGCTTACCCAGCGTGGTGGTCGTCGCCAGAATCAGCTCTATTTCCGCCAGATTGGAGGGTTCCCCGAAAATATCGATATCGCACTGCATAAACTGGCGGTAACGTCCTCTCTGGGGTCTGTCCGCACGCCACACATTTCCCATCTGCAGCGCCTTAAAGGGCGTTGGCAGCTGGCTGGCATTGTTGGAATAAAAACGTACCAGAGGAACCGTCAAATCATAACGCAGGCCGCCGTCTACTAAATCAGCCTCCTCCTTTGCCGTTTCCAGGTTCAGCTTTTCCCCTCTTTTTAATATTTTAAATATCAGCTTTTCATTATCGCCGCCCTGCTTATTTGTCAGGTTTGCGATGTTTTCCATACAAGGCGTTTCGATCGAGGTAAACCCGAATTTGCCATATGTGTCTTTTATTACGCCAATCACATAATCTCTCAGCTGCATCTCAGCCGGCAGAATATCCTTCATTCCTGTTACCGGTTTCTTGTTCAATGCCATAATTATTCGTTCCTTTCCTGGTTCCATTCTGTCCGAAACCTTCCATTTTAACTGTTGCCTGTCTGTCCTTCGTTTCCGCGGCACATTCTTTTACCGCCAGCACAGCACGTACACAGAGCCGCTGAACAACTACACCGATTTTACACTTTTTCCCTTTCTTTTTCAAGGGAAAGTTCCGACTCTGCCTGTATTACTGCATCTGAAGAAGCCGTCGTTTTCTGTCTATCATATCATCGATTTTTTCAATATAGAGAGCTACATCCTTTACGCTGTCACAACGTTCTATCCTGCCATCCGGATATACCGCTTTGGAAATGGTCCCTGCGCCCAGCGCCATGATGGTCTGCTTTTCTTCCATAATAAGAATATTGTAGATTCCGTAATTTCCTTCCGTGGCATAGCCTACGTTTTCAAAATTACCGGACATATTTTTCTGGCGGTACAGGTAATAAGGCTTCATCCCCAATTCTCCTGCGCCTTTCGCAGCAATTTCCATGGTCTCATCCGTATTATGGAGAGTTTCAAGCCCGTTTTCTTCTATCCAGAGACTCATTTTGGAAGCCCGTTTAATAGCCAGGGAATGGACGGTAAGGCTGTCGGGATGCAGCCGCTTAACGGCTTCCATCGTATGTTCCACATGCGCCTTCGTTTCTCCGGGAAGCCCAAGAATCAGATCCATATTGATATTGGTAAAGCCTTCTTCTCTGGCCACGCGGAACGCTTCCTCCACCTGCCCCACCGTATGCCGCCTTCCGATTAAGTCCAGGGTTTCCTGATTCATGGTCTGCGGATTTACCGATATCCGGGTTACGCCATACTCTTTCATCACCCTAAGCTTGTCACGGGTAATGCTATCCGCACGGCCGGCCTCTACGGTAAATTCTTTTACCTGGGAAAAATCAAAGGACTCCCTTATCTTTTTAAGAAGCCGCCTCATCTCTTCGGGTTCCAGTGTGGTGGGTGTTCCCCCTCCGATATAAACACTGTCTAAGATCTTATCCCTGCATGCTTCTCTGACAAAATCGATTTCTTTCTCCAGCGCGGAAAGATATTCCCCCACTCTGGTTTTCCAGGAAAAGATAGGAAATGAGGTAAAAGAACAGTAAAGGCAGGTGGTAGGGCAGAAAGGAATGCCTATATACAGACTGTATCCTTTATCATAATGGATATCCGCCAATATCCGTTTTTCCCTCCTGGCTATATCAATAGCGAGCAGCGCTTTTTCTTCACTGCAATAATAGGTCTCCTTCATATAATCCAGGATCTCCTCCTCTGTGGAAGGCCGCCCGGAACCCGTTCCTTCGTTTCCGCCGGCTGCCCCGGACTCCAGGAACTGCATGGCAATTTTTGTGGGCCGGATTCCGGTGAGCGTTCCCCAGGGCAGCTGTTTTCCTGTATGTTCCGAAAGGATACGGTACAACAGCTGCTTTAATTCATTCTTAACCACAGGCCGTTCCTCCGGCCTGCTCAATACAGCCTCATATTCCGCTCCCGACAGTTCCACCTGTATTGCTTCGCTGCCAAACCGGATAAAAATCCGCGGATTCTCCCCGTCCGATTCAAAATCCTTCGTCCCCTCTTCAAAAACCTTCACCGTCTCCGCCGGATAAAAGGCCTTTATGATGGAATGGATATCATATTCAAATTGTGCTTTATTCAGCCTTACTGCCAGCATTTCATGCTTTCCTTCCCCATTCATAGATAAACATGAGTAAAACCAATCCAGCCTTTGCCGATTGGTTTGTACTGATGCTTCTGATAACAGATGCCGTCACTTATTTGTTAAGTAAAGGATAGGCATCCTCTTATATTTTATCATCAAAATAATCTGTTCCTTTCACTGGCAATAGGGATTATATTTCTTTTCATCACCGATAGTGGTCTGATCCCCATGTCCGGGATATACGGTTACGTCTCCGGGAAGCACCAGCAGTTTTTCCTTGATGGATCGTACCAGGCTGCTCATGCTTCCGGTAGGGAAATCCGTTCTTCCCACGGATCCCTCAAACAGGGTATCCCCGGACAGCAGGATCTTTTCCTCTTCTATATAATAGCAGCAGCTTCCCTTGGTATGGCCCGGTGTTGCAAGAAGGCGGAAACGCATTCCGGCAAGCTCCAGCAGCTCTCCATCCTCAAGGTAATAATCGGGAACGACGGTTTCCGGCCTGCCGGCCTGATCCGATACATTCATTGCGGCGTTTTCGCATACCTCTTTTTCCTGCTCATAAGCATAAATAGGAGCGCCTGAAAGCTTACGGAGTTCATTGGCTCCCCAGATATGATCGAAATGGCCATGGGTAAGCAGAATGGCAGATACATGAAATCCTTTCCCTTTAAGGGCTTCATAAATCTGCCTTCCCTGGTCTGCCGGATCCACCAGAACCACATCCGTTTCTTTCCCGGCACCGGCTTGGGCCTCTGTCCCGGAATTCTGTGATTCCTTATATACAAAATAACAATTGGTCTGGCACATGCTGAGAACCATGCGCCCTATTTTCAAATTCGCCATGTGTTTAACTTCTTTCTATATCAATTATGCTGTCTATTGTCCGGATCTTATCGATGATACGGATCAGCTCATCTCTGCTGCTGATTTCAAAGGATGCGGACAGGGTGGCCATTCCCTGTTTATTGGTCCTTGTATTCATTGAGAGGATATCGATGTTCTTTTCTGTAAGGGCCCTGGAGATATCAGCCAGCAGGCCGCTGCGGTTATTGGCGTAAATATTGATTTCCGCCAGGTATTTTTCACCTGCCCTGTTATCCGGGGAAGCCTCCCATTCTGCATCGATCAGTCTCGCCCGTTCCACTTCCGGCAGATTGATGACATTCACGCAGTCTGTCCTGTGGATGGAAATTCCTCTTCCCCTGGTAACAAAACCGATAATTTCATCACCCGGGACCGGGGAACAGCACTTGGAAAAACGTACCGCCACGTCATGGATCCCCTTAACCACAATACCGTTCTTACTCTTTGCGCGGGGAAGCATCTGCCTTGCCTGGGCGTTTTCCGCCACGTTGGCAAGCACCTCCTCATTGCTCAGCACCTTGGGATGGTCCTTGTCATACAGCTCCTGCATACGGTTGATAATCTGGCCTTCCTTCAACCCGCCATGGCCAACAGCTGCCAAAAGGGATTCCCAGTCCTTAAACCCATATTTTTTCATCTGGGCTTCCATATAAGGAGGCTTCATGATATCGGAAATGTTCACGCTTTTGGCTTTACAGTAAGCGTTCAGCATTTCCTTTCCTTTTATGATATTTTCTTCTTTGAACTCGTTCTTAAACCATTGGTTGATCTTGTTTTTGGCCTGTGTGCTCTTTACCAGATTCAGCCAGTCCCGGCTGGGGCCTTTGGAATTCTGGGAAGTGAGGATCTCTATCCGATCGCCGTTCTGGATTTCATAATCAATGGTGACAAGCTTGCCGTTTACCCTGGCTCCGATCATCTTGTTTCCCACGGCGGTATGCACGCTATAGGCAAAATCAATAGGGGTGCTGCCCGCCGGCAGTGTCTTTACATCACCGGTAGGGGTAAAGCAGTAAACGCTGTCGGAAAACAGATCCAAATCGCTTTTCAGCAGATTCATGAATTCCTTATTGTCGGACATATCCCTCTGCCATTCCAGAATCTGGCGCAGCCAGGCCAGCTTTTCTTCTTCCTGGGCCGCCACCTTCTTGCCGTCAGAGGCTTCTTTGTATTTCCAATGTGCGGCGATACCAAATTCCGCCGCCTTATGCATTTCCATGGTACGGATTTGGATTTCGAAAGGCTGGCCGGAACTGCCGATTACCGTGGTATGCAGAGACTGATACATGTTGGCCTTTGGCATGGCAATATAGTCTTTAAATCGGCCGGGTATGGGTTTATACATTTCGTGGATGACACCAAGGGCTGCATAGCAGTCCTTTACCGAATCCACAATAATACGCACGGCGAACAAATCGTAAATCTGATCCAGCGTCTTGCTCTGGTTTTTCATTTTTTTATAGATGCTGAAGAAATGCTTCACACGTCCGTCAATCTGGGACTTGATGCCTGCATTTTTCATATGTTCCGTCACTTCATCCACGATCTGCTGGATATACTCTTCCCGCTCGCTTCTGCGGACGGCTATTTTGTCCACCAGATCATAATAGACATCCGGCTCCAGATATTTCAGGGAAAGGTCATCCAGCTCCACCTTAATTTTGGATATGCCCAGGCGCTGGGCGATAGGCGCATAGATTTCCATGGTTTCCCTGGCAATTTTCTGCTGTTTAGCCGGAGGCTGGTATTTCAGGGTTCTCATATTATGGAGGCGGTCGGCCAGCTTTATCATGATAACCCGGATATCCTTTGCCATGGCAAGGAACATTTTACGCAGGTTCTCCGCCTGCATTTCCTGCTGATCCGCCGTTTTATTATCCCCGTTTCCCTTATCACTGGGGAAATTGATCTGCTGCAGCTTGGTAACGCCGTCCACCAGCAGGGCGACATCCGGCCCGAATTCCTTTTCGATTTCTTCCTCGGTCATGATGGTATCTTCCACCACATCGTGAAGAAGCCCCGCTTCAATCGTTTCCTTATCCAGTTCCAAATCCGCAAGGATTATGGCGACACATAAGGGATGGATGATATAAGGCTCCCCGGACTTGCGCACCTGCCCTTCATGGGCGGCATAGGCAATTTTATAGGCCTTCTCTATCATGGAAATATCGTCCGACGGATGATATCTGCGCACACGGGAAATAAGGTCCTGATAAAGCTCCTCAGGACTTAAATATTCTTTCATGGCTTCAATCCGTCCGTCGTCAAGAACCAGGCCTCTGCCTTTCTTTCTCTGTCCGCGGGCAAGACTGCCACCGCCCTCATACACAATTTTACTTTTTTCTTCCGGCAGCACGGCCGTTTCTGTGGGAGCCACGGCCTGCACCTTATCCGTTATCTTTTCATCCGTCATATTCATATATCATCACCGGCGCTGCATTATATTGATCTGGTTACTGGATTCCATAGAGTGCGGGACATCGCTTCCATCCGATACACTCCCTGCCCTGCTGTCTTACTTTCCTTCAAAGCAAATGGCGGATTCCAGACGGTATCCTGCCAGCTTTTCCCGTCCCTTCAAGCCCGCAAGCTCCATAAGGACGACGACTCCGACCACTTCTCCGCCCAGCTCTTCCACCAGGCGGATCATCGCCTCCGTAGTACCGCCGGTAGCGATAAGATCATCCACTATCAGAATTTTCTGACCAGGACGGATAGCATCCTTGTGAATCTCAATAACAGCAGTGCCATACTCCAGATCATACTCCATGGAAGCGGTTTCACAGGGAAGCTTTCCCTTTTTCCGGATAAGAACGAAGGGTTTATGATTATTGTAAGCGATAGGCGTTCCGAAAATAAATCCTCTGGATTCCGGTCCCACTACCACGTCGAATTCCAGATCATCTATCAGTTCCTGCATGGTATCAATAGCCAGATGCAGGCCGTCCGCATCCTGCAGGACACTGGTTACGTCCCTGAACATAACTCCTTCCTCCGGGAAATCCGGGATACATCTCACATACTCTTCCAGTTTCTTCATGGCGCTTCTCCTTCTGGTCATTTTTCCCTAAAAAACTATATTTTATTATATTATTTCTCCCCAGATAAGTCAACCGACCAAAATGTCCGTATTTGCCTGCTTATCAATGGGCCGACTGATCTATTACCATCCAAGGGTCATATTTCCATAGAGAAGGTCTTTTATGACGCCGAAAAATTCCCGTACCATATTGTTGGCCTGCATGGCGGTATCCGAAGGGGCGGCCAGGCCATAGACGGTGGAATATCCCAGACTGGCAGCCAGTCTGGTGCTGCGGTATACGTGAAAGTTATTGGTTACGATTCCTACGGAAGCCTCCTCCGGAATCAGGCTGCGGGAATACTCCAGGTTTTCTTTGGTATTGGTGGATCGATCCTCCAGCAGGATTCTGTCCGGTGCAATTCCCTTTGCGGTCAGATAGTCATACATTCCCTGCGCCTCGCTCACCGGTTCATTGCTCCCCTTTCCGCCTGACACCACCACGAGCGTCCCTTCGTTTTCCACCAGATAAGCGGCCGCCGTATCCAGACGCAGTGCCAGGGCCTTGCTCGGTCCGCTCTCCCGCATCTGTGCACCGAGTACGATCAGATAATCCAGATCCGGCACGCCCTTACTGGAAAATCTGCTGATCAGCAGTCCCTCCACAAACAGGAACACCGCCGCCCCCAGAAGTACGACAGCGATCATCAGCTTCCGCATTCCTCCCGGAAGCTGCAGCCATACACCATGCTGGTATAACCAGGCCAGGGCGAGGAAACCGGTTCCCGCTATCCCCCATATAAGGAAAAACCAGGAGCCGTAAACACCGGAAATAAGTATTCCCGCACAATAAAGCAGACAAAGAATTCCCAAAGCGATTACTATATATGTCATTTTTTTCATGTTTCCTCTCTTTCCATCCCGTTTTCATAGTTACAACAGATTTAATTATTCTAACATAAAAGCCCTGTTTTTGTCTCCTTTTGTCAAAATATTACGTTCTCTGCCAGATTGCAGGGCATCGGAAAGGATGATACGATAGAAGTAAGATATAAACAGAAAGACGGTGGAAACCAACGAATGAAAAAAGAATGGGATTTAAGTTCACAAAAACTGGGAATTCTGCTCCAGAATTTCGCAGATATGATATGGGAATATGATATCCAGACGCACGCCTTGTTTCCGGAACCGGAGGCAGCGCTGCGCTGCGGGCTTCCTGACAGGATTACAAACGGCGCACAGGGACTTGTTGATACAGGCCTGCTTCACCCGGATTATCTTCCCGCCCTTTCCCATCTGTTTCATTCGCTGGAAGTCCAGGACTGTACCCTTACCGCCGAACTTCTGGCCCGGCTTGGCACGTGCAGGGACTATCACTGGTACCGTGCAGTTTTTACCTCCTTCGCGGATTGTGTTTCCGGGCAGATGCAGGCAGTCGGTTTTTTCCAGGACATTGACTATGAGGTACACCAAAGGCTTAAGCTCCAGCATCTGGCCAACATGGACAGCCATACCGGCATTTATAATGCCGCCGCGGGCAGACAGCTGATCCAGAATAATCTCATGCAGCAAAGTTCTTCCACCCGCAATGCCATGTTTGTTTTTGATATTGACAACTTTAAAGTTATCAACGATACATACGGCCATTGCCAGGGAGATGAGATTCTGCATCATTTCGCCACCATACTGCGCTGTGTATGCAGGAAAACAGATACGGTTTACCGGATAGGAGGAGACGAATTCGGCCTTTTCGCCTATAATACGGATGATGAGAATCTGGTACAGAGAATTTGTTCCGAGATCCTCCGCCGAACCAGGGAATTAAGCGAGAACTGTATTCCTGTTAGCGTCAGCATCGGGGCCGCCGTCAATAAAGAGTATGCCCCTTCCTATTTTGATTATTACCGGGCGGCGGATAAGGCAATGTATCAGGCAAAGGAAAATGGAAAAGGTAATTTTGTAACCTGTTGTTTTTAGGGCTTCCGCCGCGGCGGAAGCTTTTTTTGACAATAGAACTTTTAGGTCCATGCAGGTGCATCCGCCTGGCCGTTGCCCGCAGGAATAAAAACTGCGGCCGTAATCAAACGGCCGCAGCATCATAGGGTTCTGTTTTCAATTATCTGATGTCTGCCTGTAACAATTCCGATCTGTCTCAGATGTTACATCTTCTTACATCATTCCCATTCCGCCTGCTCCGGCAGGTGCGGGGGGCAGATCCTCTTTAATATCTGCAACAACAGTTTCTGTAGTAAGCAGCGTGGATGCAACGCTTGTTGCATTCTGCAGTGCGCTTCTGGTAACCTTGGCAGGATCAAGGATTCCTGCGTCAACCATGTTCACATACTCTTCCTTCAGAGCATCGAAGCCCATGCCAACTTCCATTTCTTTTACCTTGTTGATGATAACACTGCCTTCCAGTCCTGCATTGGCGGCGATGTGGAACAAAGGTGCTTCCAGAGCTTTCAGAACGATTCTTGCGCCGGTCTTTTCGTCTCCGTCCATACCCTCAGCCAGTTTGGAAACATCCTTGCATGCGTGGATATAAGCGGATCCGCCGCCTGCGATGATACCTTCTTCCACTGCAGCTCTTGTTGCAGCCAGGGCATCTTCCATACGAAGCTTGGCTTCCTTCATTTCTGTTTCCGTCGCAGCACCAACACGGATAACCGCTACGCCGCCTGCCAGCTTGGCAAGTCTTTCCTGAAGTTTCTCTCTGTCAAAATCAGAGGTGGTTTCTTCAATCTGCATTTTAATCTGAGCGATTCTTGCCTGGATTTCGTCCTTGCTTCCTTCACCGTCTACGATAACGGTATTTTCCTTCTGAACCTTAACGGATTTAGCACGTCCCAGATCCATAAGCTGTGTTTCTTTCAGATCCAGTCCCAGTTCTTCACTGATTACCTTGCCGCCTGTCAGAATTGCGATATCCTGCAGCATTTCTTTTCTTCTGTCGCCGTAGCCGGGAGCCTTAACAGCTACCACATTGAAGGTACCGCGCAGTTTATTTACAATCAGAGTCGTAAGGGCTTCGCCTTCAACATCTTCAGCGATAATTAACAGCTTGGCGCCGCTCTGTACCACCTGCTCCAGCAGAGGAAGGATTTCCTGGATGTTGGAGATCTTCTTATCGGTGATGAGGATATAAGGGTTTTCCAGGTTTGCTTCCATTTTGTCCATATCGGTGCACATATAAGCGGAAACATATCCTCTGTCAAACTGCATACCTTCTACCAGATCCAGTTCCGTCATCATGGTCTTGCTTTCTTCGATGGTGATAACACCGTCTCCGGAAACCTTTTCCATAGCGTCTGCAACCATGGTTCCCACTTCATCATCGCCTGCGGAAATAGAGGCAACCCTTGCGATATGCTCTTTACCGTTAATTTTGGAGCTCATCTTTGCAATTGCTTCCACTGCACATTCGGTAGCTTTCTTCATACCTTTTCTAAGGATGATCGGGTTCGCTCCTGCTGCCAGGTTCTTCATTCCTTCATTAACCATTGCCTGTGCCAGTACGGTTGCTGTTGTGGTACCGTCACCTGCCACATCGTTCGTCTTGGTTGCCACTTCCTTAACCAGCTGTGCACCCATGTTTTCAAAGGCATCCTTCAGTTCGATTTCCTTTGCGATGGTTACACCGTCGTTGGTAATAAGGGGTGCGCCGTAGGATTTGTCGAGAACTACATTCCTTCCTTTCGGTCCAAGGGTCACTCTGACGGTATCTGCTAACTGATCTACTCCGGATTCCAAAGCCGCACGGGCTTCTGCACCGTATTTAATTTCTTTTGCCATGATTTAAACGCCTCCTGATTATAAATTTAATTTTGCTTTCTTCTTATTCAATTACTGCAAGGATGTCGGACTGCTTCACAATGATGTATTCCTGGTCGTCATCCAGCTTTACTTCGGTTCCGGCATATTTGGAGTAAATAACCTTGTCTCCGGCCTTTACTTCCATTTTGATTTCTTTGCCGTCTACCATTCCGCCAGGCCCTACTGCAATAACTTCCGCCTGCTGGGGTTTTTCCTTGTTCTGTCCGGGAAGAACAATTCCGGATTTTGTGGTCTCTTCCGCTTCTAACTGCTTCAAAACGATTCTGTCACCTAAAGGTACTAATTTCATAAAAATGCCTCCTTAATGAATTCTTTCTTACACCGGTATTTTTGTTGTTAGCACTCATCTTTATTGAGTGCTAAACACTATACATATATTATGTTTTTGGTTTATTTTATGCAACGCCCTTCACAAGACTAAATGCGTTTTTTTCTAATATTATCTCGTGATATCTCTTTTTTTCTCTTGTTTTCTCAATTTTATGGTTTTTTATAAATTTATTATAAACTCAAACTTCGCAGGAGCAAAATGGCCTTCCGCCAGCTGGCAGAGCGGTGTCCCCGGCACGGAAAAGGAATGTTCACCAGATCCTCTCAGGCTATGGAGATGAGACCGGTCAAGTGTGTCAGCCTCATCTGACACACTTGACGCCTTCGGGCTCATCGGAATGTCCGGCCTGATGGACTGGCGAATATCCTTTTCCGTCCCGGGGACACCGCTCTGCCAGCGGGCGGAAGGCCATTTTGCTCCTGCGAAGTTTGAGTTATAAACTATTTAATGCCGGCAGCGCAGTTATCCTTCCTTATTTAGTCAATGCCTTTTCCAGCCGTTCCCGATAACCGGGACTGTTTTTCTCATCGAACTTATCCCGGAACATTTCATATTCCGCTTCGGAAAAGCACTGGTAAAAATCTTCTTCCACACTCAGCCTGGTTACCATACCAATCGCAACCGAAGGGGCCAGCACAGCGTCCTCGTATACCTGACAGGCTTCTTTGATCCGGCTGCAGTAGTCCCGGGCTTCTCCTTCCTCCGGAGCTTCTATTACTATATAAAAGACATCTCCGTCCACACGCCCTATGAGATACTCCGGCTTTGCTTCTTTTTTCAGGATATCGGCAACAATGCGGATGAGCCTGTCGCTTTCCTCATCACCGAAATGGCCGTTAACAAACTTCCAGTCATTGATGTTCACGCAAATCAGGGCATTGGGCGCCGTACCTGTTTCTTTGAGCCGGGTAAGCCTTGCGTCAAAATAGGTCCTGCCAAGAAGCCCTGTCAGTGTATCCACATGCTCCCCGTGTTTTGCCTGATACCGGTCTTTTTCCAGCGCCTCTTCCAACTCATCCGCGTAAATGGCAGTCTCCCGGAACCGGTACTGCTTTTCCCCGAGTGAGGAAAAAAGAGCGGCCAAATCATCCAGGACAGCCTCCACGGCCTGTTCGTTATCCACCCCTGCCGGTTTGGCATACAGATGGCCCACTGTCCTGTCCGCCACACGGATTTTCCGTCCCGGATCTGAAACCACATCCGACAGGAAGGCGGCAAAGTCCCCTGCTGAAACTGCCTTTTCCCCATGCCGCTGCGTTAAAAGCAGCTCCACACCCAGCGCAGTGTGCAGATTCCGGAAACTCTTCTGTATCTTCTCCAAATCATACAGGTTTTCCAGTCTGTAATTTTTTATATTTTCCCGTAACCTTTTTTCCAATGGAACCGAACCGTATGCCATACCCCTTGTCCTTCCTCACCTTCAGATTTTCTTTGTGAAATGGCTTTCCGGGGCTATTCCGCCTCCGTTCTCCAGCCAGAATCATTATACTTTTTTTCCCGTCTTTTGTCCAGTTCCGGGTAATAGCTGCGGCACGGGAAAAAGCGGATCTATAACAATCATCCCATATATGATATAATAAGAAAACCGTGCAAAAATGACCGATAACCAAATACCGTTTTGTCTGCCTGCCGGAAAATAGAAAATCCCGGGTCCTGGGAAGCCGAAGGATTTTCGACGCCCACGGCGGATCATATCATGCACGAACGTATGCAAAAAAGACGGGATTTTTACCTGCAGTTACTGGAACAGCTGGATAACAGTTCCCATCTTAATTTATAAACGCAATATCGCAGGTCATGCCAGGAGGAATTATGTACATTAATGAACAGAAAACTATCCCCATAAACGGAGTCCATCAATATGTATCTATCCGCTCGGAAAAGGAAAACGCCCCACTGCTTCTCTATCTGCACGGGGGACCGGGGGATGCGGCGCTCCCCCTGGTTCTGAAGTATAACAGTGCCCTGGAACAAACATTTACCGTTGTGATCTGGGAACAGCGGGGCGCCGGAAAATCCTACTATAAATTCAGGCCGGGAGAAGATATCACCATGGCTCTCTTTGAGCAGGATCTCCATGCACTCATCCAATGGCTGCTGGAACGTTTTCATCAGGATAAGCTGTATTTAGTCGGCCATTCCTGGGGAAGCGTCCTCGGACTTGCCTATATCCAACGGCACCCGGAAACCGTCCGTACCTATATTGGCTGCGGGCAGGTCGTGAATATGCAGAAATCCTGCCGGGAAGCTTACGATTACGCTCTTGCCCATGCAGAAGGGAAGGATTTGGAACGGCTCAAGCGGACGGACTGTACCTATACCGGTGAGGAATGGTTAAAGGATCTGCTTTTTGTCACCGGGCTGGTGGTTAAATATAAGGGCTCCCTTTATGGGAAAACAAACTACAATACCCTGATAATGCCATTCCTGCTGTCCCGCTATTACACCCCGGCCGACTTGCTCCGCCGTCAGAAGGGCAGCCTGCAGGCTATCCAATTTCTTTGGCAGGAACTGATGGGAACAGATTTTGAAGGCTGCCGGAAATATGCCGTTCCTGTCTGTTTTATAGAAGGAAGGCATGACAGCCATGTATCCTCTTCTCTGGCAAGGAAATACTATGACAGCCTGGAATCCGAAAAAGAATTCTACTGGTTTGAAAATTCCTGCCATTTTCCCCAATGGAGTGAAAGCGGGAAGTTCAACCGTATTCTTGCCTCGTTAACCGAATAGTCCGAAAAAGAGCAGACGTCATTACGCCTGCTCCTCTACATAATCCATATAATCAGCCTCGTCTGCAAAAAGCATGTACTGTCCGTTTACGCATCCCATGTAACCTTCCCCAACATAAAATCCTTTCATACCGCGGCTCCTTTCTGCTGTCCTTAAACCAACCTAACTGTTTCCGTTACCTCTGTCAGGCTCCTGCGAGCCCTTCGATGGTTTAAGAATAGCATATAAAGAGTCCGATAATTAGGACTTTCCCTTATGTTTTGGCAGCAAATCCGGCTTTATTCCCGGATATGGGGCTAATAATCCCGCAGCACGAGCTCTGTAATTCCTGGATTGACACCTCCCTGTACACGAATGACCTTCGGCTCCCTGTCATAGCTGTAATCCTCCAGAAGCATGCTTTTGATACCGGTTCCGCCGTGAAAACCGTGAATAACCCGCAGCCTGTATACGCTGCCGTCCGCCCTTTTCAGGGCGTTTTCCACCTCCTGCTTCGCCTGCAGGACATTTTTCCCATGAAGATCCAGTTCCATTATACCTGCGTACATTCCCCGGCCTCCCTTCAATCCCTTCCGCCGGTAAACTTTTTCTTCATCCGGTACATTCCCCACTGAACCCAAAACAGCAGCAGGATATAAATCATGACCAGCAGTATGCTGACATAGCCGCCGGAAAGCGCCACGCTCAGATATATGCCAAGCCACATAACCAGAAGCGCGCTTATAATAATCCCCAGACGCTTCCATCTTTTCATAAGCTCTTCTATGGATTCTGCATCCGTATATATTTCATACTCCTCCTCCGGCGTTCCGGGCACATATTTTTTTCTGAAATATATCCAGCCGTTAAAAGTATTGCCGGCAAACTCCCAGCCCTGTGCTTCAAACAGCTCCAGATATCTTCTTTTTTCCTCCTTGGTACGGATAGCATCCGGATTATAGTCAATCCGGTTCCGGTAAACTACCTCCGGCTGCATTTTATAGACACTGAAAAAACAGCCGCCTTTAATCAGCTGCCATCCCTTTTCAGACATTTTGTCCAGATGCGCTTCCTCCTTGTCATAATTCCATGCCATATATCCCCGGAACGATATTTTTGTATCCATAATTCAATCCTCCTGTCCGCAGGCCGCCTGCAGTTTTTCCTTTCTTCTCACTATATATCCGCCGTTCAAACGGACAATTCCTTTTTCCCTGCCGGCGGAACTCACCGTTTCAGCATCTGCAGTTCCTGACTGCCGAGCACCTTTTCCGCACTTTCCAAAAGCTCCGTCAGCCGCAGGATCTCTTCCTCAAGAGCCCTTTTCCCGGCAGGGGTAAGTACATACAGCTTCTTTCTCATGCCCTGGCCCCGATTCTGAAATATACGGGATTCCTCCGGTTCTTCCTCCGTTTCCGTAATCCAGCCCTTTTTTATCATGTTGCTGACGGCTCCATACATGGTTCCCGATCCTATTTTCACACGCCCCCCGGACAGCCGTCCCGCTTCCTGCATAATTCCATAACCATGACTGGTATGGCCGCAAAGACACAGAAGTATGTAAAAGTAGCTTTCTGTCAGCGGTTCCTTCTTTGGCTCCATATGTTCTCTCCTTCCTCCCACTATATCGCCATCCGCTATGTCGCCGTACGATATATTATTTCTTATATCGTATCACGACATATGTCGTATGTCAACATAATTATTTTGACACCCGTGCAGCGGGCAGGCTGAACCGGAACCTTTTCGTAACAGTTCATACTTGCCTGAACTGTTGCACATTTTCCATACTATTTTTCAAGAATGGCTTGCAAATTCCCTGTTTTTCTGTAAAATAGGTAAAGGTAACGAAACAGTGCGGGCATTGTAAAGGCACAGAACAGTTACAGGGCGAAAAGAGAATTGAATTAAGAAGAATCTGCCGGTTTATTTCTGTTATGACCGCCGCGTTTTATGGAGGAGTTTTCAAAATGATTAGTGCAAGCAATGTGACCCTGCGTCTCGGGAAAAAGGCGCTTTTTGAAGAAGTTAATATTAAGTTTACGGAAGGGAACTGTTATGGCCTAATCGGTGCAAACGGCGCCGGCAAGTCCACCTTCTTAAAAATCCTTTCCGGTGTGCTGGAGCCTACCAACGGTGACGTGATAATCACCCCCGGCCAGCGTCTTTCCGTGCTGGAACAGGATCATTTCAAATATGATGATTTTCCGGTTCTGGATACCGTAATCATGGGAAATGCGCGCCTTTATGAAATCATGAAGGAAAAGGATGCCATATATGCCAAAGAGGATTTCAGCGATGAGGACGGCATCCGTGCCAGCGAACTGGAAGGGGAATTCGCCGAGATGGACGGCTGGGAAGCGGAGTCCAATGCCGCAAGCCTTCTGAACGGCCTTGGCGTGGATACCGATTTCCACGATTCCCTGATGAAGGATTTAAACGGCAGCCAGAAGGTGAAGGTACTCCTTGCCAAAGCGCTTTTCGGCAACCCGGACATCCTGCTTTTGGATGAGCCTACCAACCATTTGGATCTGGATGCCATCGCCTGGCTGGAGGAATTCCTCATCAATTTTGAAAATACGGTGATTGTTGTTTCCCATGACCGTTACTTCCTGAATAAAGTATGTACCCATATCGCAGATATTGATTATGGTAAAATCCAGCTCTACGCCGGCAACTATGATTTCTGGTATGAATCCAGCCAGCTGCTCATCAAACAGATGAAGGAAGCCAATAAAAAGAAGGAAGAAAAAATCAAGGAGCTGCAGGAATTTATTTCCCGTTTCTCCGCCAACGCTTCCAAATCCAAACAGGCTACCTCCAGGAAAAAAGCGCTGGAAAAAATTGAGCTTGATGAAATCAAGCCTTCCAGCAGAAAATATCCGTATATCGATTTCCGCCCCGACAGGGAAATCGGGAACGAGGTGCTTACTGTCGAAGGGATTTCCAAGACCATTAACGGAGAAAAAGTGCTGGATAATATTTCCTTTATTGTCGGGCATAACGATAAAATCGCTTTTGTCGGAAGTACCGAGCTTGCAAAAACCACCCTTTTCCAAATCCTTATGGGGGAAATGGAACCGGATGAAGGAAGCTATAAATGGGGGATTACCACTTCACAGGCTTATTTCCCCAAGGACAGCACCAGGGAATTTGACAACGATTATACTATCGCCGACTGGCTTATGGGATATTCCCCCGTGGATGATATCACCTATGTCCGCGGTTTCCTGGGACGTATGCTTTTTGCGGGAGAAGACGGCGTGAAGAAGGTACGTATCCTTTCCGGCGGTGAAAAAGTCCGCTGCCTCCTTTCCAAAATGATGATTTCCGGGGCTAACTGCCTGATTCTGGACGAACCTACCAACCATCTGGATATGGAATCCATTACCGCTCTTAACAACGGACTCATCAAATATCCCGGTGTGGCCCTCTTTGCCTGCCGTGACCACCAGTTTGTGCAGACTACGGCCAACCGTATTATGGAGATACTTCCGGACGGAACATTAATTGATAAAATCACTACCTATGACGAATATCTGGAAAGCGATGCCATGGCAAGAAAACGTACCGTTTATACTGCCAACAAGGAAGACGACGAAAATTAATTCTGAGAGGGGAAAGCTGCCGTCCTGTACGGAAGGCTTTCCCTTTTTTTAATACACGGCAATAACCCAAACTTCACAGACAGCCGGCGGAAGGCCATTCGGCACCTGCGAAGTTTGAGTCAACAAGATAAAAGAAGCAGAAAATGAGGTTATCAGCATGCATATTGTAGACTTACATGTCCATTCCGACAAATCCGACGGCAGCCTGTCTCCGTCCCGGCTGGTGGATCTGGCAAAGGAAAAGGGGCTGGACGCTTTCGCCCTCACCGACCACGATACCATTGACGGGCTTGATGAAGCTATCCGTTATAATGCCGCAGTGGAAAATGCCATGGAAACCGATCCCGTGCGTGTTACTTCCGCAAATCCCGTTTCTGCCAGGCGTCTGGAAATCATACCCGGCATTGAATTGTCTACCGAATATATGGGAAAAGATATTCATATCCTGGGGCTGTTTATTGACTATCACATGCCGGCATTCCGACAGCAAATCCGGGCATTTGTGGATTCCCGCATCCTCCGGAATGAAAAAATGTGCCGCTTACTGCAGGAGGCCGGTATCGACATCACTTTTGAAAAGCTTCAGGAGGCTTTTCCCGGATCCGTTATCACCCGGGGACACTACGCCAGATATCTTCTGGATCACGGCTATATCCGAAGCCTTCCCGAGGCCTTCGAAAGATATGTGGGCGATCGCTGCAAATACTTTGTCCCCCGGGAAAAGGTGACACCGGAACAGGCGGTACGCCTTATCCTCGATGCGAAGGGGATTCCCATCCTGGCGCACCCCACGCTTTACCATATGGGAAGGGATGCCCTGCAGCAGCTTACAACACGTCTGAAGGAGGCGGGGCTTGTTGGTATCGAAGCCGTATATTCCACCTATTCCGTCAAAGAAGAACAGGAAATGAAACGGCTGGCGGAAAGAAACCAACTGCTCATCAGCGGCGGCTCCGACTTCCATGGGAAAAGCAAGCCGGGGCTGGAAATGGCAACCGGCTACGGCGGTCTCCGGATTCCTGCCGGCATCCTGGAAGCACTGCGCCAGAAACGAAAGGAATTATTTGATGAATAAAGAATGCATTTCTCCTAAAATCTTATTTACCGATATGGACGGAACCCTGCTGTTGAACAACAGCACCGTCTCCCCCGAAATGAAAACAGCCCTGGACCGTCTGACGCAAGCCGGCCACAGGCTGGTGCTCACCTCCGGCCGGCCCCTGGACAGCATCCTTGAGGTTATGGAAACAGCCGGCTTATTCTATCCGGGCACTCTGATCATTTCCAACAACGGAAGCCTCATTTATGACTGCTGTTCCCGCGCTCCCCTGATGGAAAAAACAGTAGCCTTTCCTATCGCCGCCGATATTATGGCTATGGCAAAAGAAAAAGGGATTCATTCCCAGACCTACACCGCACATGAAATCGTATGTGAAAAGGAAGATGAAGAGGTCATCCATTACCGGAAACGAATCCACATGCCCCTTATCACCGCTTTGGATGTCCTTTCCGTATTGCAGCGGCCGCCTTATAAGGTCCATTGTATCCATCTCACCGACAAAACCTTGCTTGAAACCTTAAAAAAAGAGGTGGAAATAAAGTACGGCGGGGAAATCACAGCCCAGTTTTCCAATGACCAATATCTGGAATTCTACAGCCGCGAAGCCGGCAAAGGAAACGCCATTCTGGAGGTTTGCCGTCATTTTGGCACTCCGGCCGCCGACAGCGTTGCCGCAGGCGACGCCCCCAACGACATATCCATGCTTCTGGCGGCCGGCACAGGAATAGCCATGGCCAACGCAGACCCCTGTGTCAAAGAAGCCGCCGATTTCATCACGTCCCTGGATAACGGGCATAACGGGCTGATCGAAGCAATCGAGAAATTTATCCTGTGCTGACCCTCTCCCGGTAATACCGGAAAAAAGGAAGCCGTTTCAACCGGGGATTTGCCCGCATGTTGAAACGGCTTCCTTGCTGTTACCTACAAATACGGATGGCTCGCAGAACATGCCGAATGTTATTTACTCCACACTCTCCTGCAGCACGTTTTCTTCTTTTGCCGCTTTTTCCCGCAGGATACGTTTCAGCCGGTCATACAGAACCTTCCCCGCTATCGGAATAAATAGCATTCCCGCCATGTATACCAGAGTTTTCAGCACACCCGGCATATGGTCCAGAAAAGTCAGCCGGGGCAGAAAGGTATCCAGAATCAGGGTATGGTATAAAAAGATATAAAGCGTATACCTGCCTATATACTGCATAAGCTGCAGAATACGGTTCATCCCTTTTTTGTTCCAGAGAATCAGGAAGGAACCTCCTGCAAACAAAAAGAGCACGACGGCAAAGGAATATACCATCAGTGTAATGCCGGGAGGATTTACCCGCAGCAGCCATCCGAACATGGACTCATCCCAGGCAAAACGGTCCCGGAGAAGAAAGCCAAGGGAAGCTGCCAGGATAACACCGGCCCCCAGGGACGCGATTCCCGCCGTGCGTTTCTCCCGGAAAGAAATATGGAGGTCCGCCGCAAGCATCCCCGCTGCAAAAACAAAGAAATAAGTGCCGCCCAGCAGATATTTCCCTCCTCCATAGGTTTCCAACGCAAAGCTATGCTTCATCAAGAACATGGAAACCAACCAGGCCAGCGCCAGAAACAGAATCCGGAACAGGAAACTGGCTTTTCCTCTTCTGCAGTTCATAACAAGCAGATAAACCACCGGCGCCACCGCGATCAGCTGAAGGTAAATCAGCACATAATAAAACTGCCCCTCCAGATTAAAATTCACCGCCCATAATACATACGCCCCCAGATTCAGCTGGAATCCGGCCCGGGCATACTGGTAAACCGCCACTGCCGCCAGATACGGGACGAGTATCCGCCCCAGCCTTCTGAGCACCCACTTTCCGCCCGTTTCTTCCTTCTTTCTGTTCTGCAGGGAATAATAGGCCGTCATCCCTGCCAGGAAAATGAATACGGTTACGGAATAAAAAAATATGTACTGAATCGTCTCGTCCTCGTACAAAATCCCCTTAACATGATCAACCAATACCGCCAATATCGCAAAGAATTTGGCGCAGTTAATCCAACCAATCTGCTTTTTTCCCTGAATCATCTACTAATTATCTCTCCTTTTTTTGAAAACAAGTCATGCGATTTCTTTTCACATCCTCCTAAGGGTCATGGGATGACCGGAAGGCGGCCTAAAAGCCTGGGCAATGCCAAATTTGGGCTTCGGCATAGCTGCAATCCTGTTTTGTTTACATTTCACGCTCTCCTAAACAAGTCCAGTATACCATCCTTCTTCCCTGCCGGTCAATGCTTTTTCGTACAAGCTACGTTTTTCTGATCATTTTCGGTTACTTGTCACGGAGGGAACTGCGAAGGTTGCGTAAAACACAAAAACAGGTGTATAAAGCGGCTGTCAGGCAGCCATTACTTTATACACCTGTTTTACGGAGCACCGGGGCAGCAGCCCGACGCCTATGTTTCCCGGGAACTGTCCTGTGTTCCTTTCCTTCTGTAATCCGTTTGCCGGGCCTCAGCCCTCCACAATCAGATATCTTCCGTCTCCCACGTCAAAAACCTCATCCGCCTCCAGAATTTCGTCCAAATCAGCACCTTCCATATCAATGCCGGCTTCTTCGAAATAATCCTTCACTTCTTCTGCGGAATCAACCACAACAGCCATACACTCTTCCAGAAAAGCTTCTGCCTCTTCCAGATTGGAAGCCACATCTTCTTCAGGAAAGAGCTGTCCCTGGTTATTCAGAAAACACATTAAGACCGCATCATCATAATCGTGCATCTTCTTCCCTCCTTCCTACTTGGTTCTTCTACATAAAATATACCGTCTATGCGGGGATTGTGCAAGACTTTTTTCCGAATCGGCACGATTCTTTATCCCAGAGCGGCAGCAGTTCAGACGGCCCTTTGTGCCCTGCAGCACCGCCGTCCCGGAGAAAAGCAGGGAGGGGCAGGGGGGCTGGTACGGCATCAGCCATGTCCGCACCGCTCCACGATTGTCTTCCAGACTCCCTTTTCCAGATAAGAAGGGCAGAGATAGCGAGCCGCCTCTTTGACCTCCGGCCTGGCGTTCTCCACCGCATAACTGAAGCCTGCGGCCTGCATCAGGCCGATATCGTTGGTATTATCCCCGAAGGCCATGGTTTCTTCCCTGTGCACCCCGAAAATCTGCTGCAGTTTTTTCAGGGCATTGCCCTTGTCAACGGAAGCATCCATGAAATCAACCCACTCCTCACCGGCCACGCAGGTTTTCACAAGTCCGCCCCACTGCGGGATCAGAACTTCTTCCCCCAGCCGGCGGATGCTGCCTCTATGGTACACCGCCACCTTGAGAATCACTTCCTCTCCGGCGAGAACATCCTCCACCTGTCGGAAAATATTATGATATCCGTATTTCATCATATCCAGGAACGTTCTGTTTTTGGTTTCCAACAGGCTGCCGTGAGGGGTGGACACAACAAATTCGTATTCCCTGCCAAGGCTGCGGAGCTGTTCCACAATCTGCCGCGCATACTCCGGTTTCATGGCGGTAACCGCAAGGTCTTTCCCTTTGTAATACAAATGGGCCCCGTTTTCCGCTATATAACAGATTTTATCCTCCACCTCACGGAACACACTGCGTATGCTGGCGAGCTGTCTTCCGCTGGCGCCGCAGAAGAGTATTCCCCGATCCGTCAGGCTTTTGATCTCCTCCACAATCTCCGGGTACAGGTTGGGCGTGGAATCCGGAATCAGCGTTCCGTCAATATCAGAAGCTATCAATTTAATCATGTTCCTTCAGCCTTTCAAGCATTATTTGTATTTGGGAACAGCAGGGCATATCCCTGCCGCCGGGCGGATGCGCATCCAGCTTACAGCAGTTCCAGCAGTTCCGCCGGCTTTCCGATGATGGCATCCGCATGGTTTTCTTCCAGTTCCTGCCTGTCCCTAAAGCCCCAAAGGACTCCTACGGTAAACAAACCCGCCGCTTTTCCGGTTTTCATGTCCACACAGGTATCCCCCACATAGAGGATATCTTCCTTTTCAAGCCCCAGCTCTTCCCGGATCCGATCGACACCTGCCGGATCGGGTTTCTTAGGCACGCCGTCCGTCTGGCCCTGGATCCAGTCAAAAAGACCTGCTCCGAACAAGGTTTCCACCACATAGATGCTGTTCTCATGAGCCTTATTGGACAGAACCGCAATCCGTATCCCCCTTCTCTTCAGTTCCTCCAAAAGTCCGGTTATCCCCTCGTACGGCCTCACGTGGTACATACAGTCCTTTTCGAACAGCCGGGTATATTCCTCCAATACCTCCTGAAAATGGACAAGCCCGGTATCCCCGGCCTTAAGAAGGGCACGGCGCACCAAAACGGCGGCCCCGTCCCCCACAAAGTATTTATAATCCGCCTCTTCGAATTCGGGCAGCCCGAACTTACGCAGCGCCCTGTTCCCGCAATAGGTCAGGGACTCTATGGTATTGGCAAGCGTGCCGTCCAAATCAAATATAACAGCTTTCTTCATCTTCCTTTATCCTTTCCCGGCGGCTCTATCCCACCCCTCCGGCATGTTCCCGCCTTTTTCAGAGCAGCGTTCTCTTTTTCAGCTCCTGGTAAACCCTTCCCACAGGAAGGCCAACCACATTGTTGTAGTCTCCGTCTATTCCCCGGATAAAGGCGGCAAAACCCCCTTGGATCCCGTACGCTCCCGCCTTGTCCATCGGCTCCCCGGAATCCACATAGCAGACAATTTCCTCCTCTGTCATCGGATACACCCGTACATCGGTACATTCATAAAAACAAAAGGTTTCCGTCTTTCCCTGTTCCTGCCAGACCAGGGTGACACCGGTATAAACCTGGTGCACGTCTCCCTGAAGCATACCCAGCATCTTCGCCGCACGTTCCTTATCACCGGGTTTCCCCAGGATTTCCCCGCGGCAGGCAACGATCGTGTCCGCGCCTATCACCACCGTTTCTTCCTTCAGGGCCTTATCCTCCGATACGGCCCTATTATACACTTCCACCGCTTTATGGAAAGAAAGTTCCTGAACCACCTCCCATGGAAGCTTTTTATCCGTCACTTCCTCCCAGCTGCTGGGACAGACTTCAAATTCCAGGCCAATCTGTGTCAGAAGCTCCTGCCTCCTGGGTGACGCAGACGCCAGTATCATCTTATGCTTCATGCCGACATCCTCCTCTTTCCTATCCCTTTCATGCTTCCTCTTCCATTTCCATATGCACCTCGGGGATGAAAACCCTGCCGTCATGGGGATCTGCCTGGGCCATGGCCGCCTGCACCGCTTCGATGCAGAATGCTTCCTGGGAATTGAAGGTTTCCTTCCCCCGCCGATCCACCTTTTCATAGCTCCCTTCGGGCTGGAGCAGATGTGCTTTCACCGTATCCCTCAGCTGTACCTCCAGTATATGAAGCACTTTTTCCTTCAGCTTCGGATCCTCCACAGGGAACATGATCTCCACACGGCGTTCCAGATTCCTGGGCATCCAGTCCGCACTGGAGCAGTAAACCTCGCTGTTTCCTCCGTTTTCAAAATAGAAAATCCGGCTGTGCTCCAAGAAGGTGCCCACGATAGAGCGCACGGAAATCGTATCGCTGATCCCCGGGATTCCCACCCTGAGACAGCAGATCCCGCGGACAATAAGTTCTATCCTTACACCTGCCGCGCTGGCTTCATACAGGGCGGCAATCATATCCGGGTCGCAGAGGGAATTCATTTTAGCCACGATCCTGCCCTGCTCTCCTGCTTTTGCATGTTTGGTTTCCCTGGCTATCAGATACAGGAATTTATCCTTCAGCCACAGCGGCGCAAGGGAGAGCTTATTCCAGGACAAAGGCTCCGAATAACCGGAAAGCATATTGAATACCGCCGTGGCATCCTCACCGATAGCCTCCGAACAGGTCATCATGCCGATATCCGTATACAGCTTTGCGGTGGCATCGTTATAATTACCGGTTCCCAGATGCACATAACGGCGGATGCCGTCCTCCTCCCGGCGGACCACCAGGGTTATCTTGCTGTGGGTTTTTAAGCCCACCAGGCCGTAGATCACATGACAGCCGGCCTTTTCCAGTTTTTTCGCCCAGACAATATTATTTTCTTCATCAAAACGGGCCTTCAGTTCTACCAGAACGGAAACCTGCTTTCCGTTTTCGGCAGCCTGGGCCAGGGCCGCAATGATAGGGGAATTGCCGCTGACACGGTAAAGCGTCTGCTTGATTGCCAGCACATCCGGATCCTTTGCCGCTTCCCTGATAAACCGGACTACCGGTTCAAAGGTCTGAAAAGGATGATGGAGCAGGATATCGCCTTTCCGCAGTTTTTCAAATATACTGCCCTCCTCCATGAATTCCGGTATCGGCTGAGGCACATATTTTTCTGCCTTCAGATGTTCAAAGCCTTCCATTCCGTACATTTTCATCAGGAAGGTCAGATCCAGAGGGCCGTCGATGCGGTATATATCCTCTTCTTCTATCGAAAGCTCCTCCTTAATAATACGCAGCAGGCGCTTATCCACGCCGGCTTCCACTTCCAGCCGGATCGCCTGGCCCCACTGTCTCTTCTTCAGCTGCTTTTCGATTTCCTTCAGCAGATCCTCCGCTTCATCCTCGTCAATTGTCAGATCCGCATTCCGCATAATGCGGAAAGGGTAAGAACAGACCACATCATAATTCAGGAACAGCCTGGAGATATTGCGTTCTATCACCTCTTCCAGAAGGATAATGGCTTTCCCTGCATTTTCACCTGCGGGGATGGGCACAATCCGGGACAGGACGCTGGGAACCTGCACGGTGGCAAATTCCAGTTCCCCCTTTTGCTTACGTTTGGAAAGCAGCGCCCCGATATTCAGGGATTTGTTGCGGATCAGCGGGAAAGGCCTGGAGGAATCCACCGCCATAGGCGTGAGCACTGGATAAACGTTATCTTCAAAATAAGCATCCACGTAAGCCGCCTGCTCTTCGCTCAGATTCTCATGCTGTTCCACAACCGTCAGCCCGCTTGCCTTCAGCAAAGGGAGCAAAGAACGGTTGTATGTAGAATACTGCTGGGCAACGAGTTCATGGGTCACCACATTCAGCTGCTCCAGCTGCTGGGCGGCTGTAAGTCCCGCAATATCCTTTTTGGTATATTTGGCATTCACCATATCCTTTAACGATGCCACACGCACCATAAAAAACTCATCCAGATTGGAAGCGGTAATGCTGAGGAATTTTAACCGTTCAAACAGAGGGATCTGTTTATCTCTCGCTTCCGAAAGCACCCTTTTGTTGAAAAGGATCCAGCTCAGCTCCCGGTTGGTATAAAGCTCAGGGTCCAGATAATCTTTTTTCTCCGCCATAATCGTTTCTCCGTTTACATGATTTTTTTCTGTTTAATCACAGGATGCACACTGAACACTTCTTCAAAAAAAGAAGCTTTTGCGGCAAACAGCCCTCTTTCCAAAGTGATGTCCTCCGCGGTATTCACGGTAATTATCAGCTGATCTTCCTTCAGGATGGTCTTGAAATCCTTGAATTTCTGCTTATGGCTGCGATCCAGGCCATTCGCCACACGAAGGATAGCCGTCAGCTTGGCAATCGTCAGATAGGACTGGGGATCCAGGGTTGTTGTG
The DNA here is from genome assembly GCA_022845955.1 of Lachnospiraceae bacterium. Taxonomy (GTDB): domain Bacteria; phylum Bacillota; class Clostridia; order Lachnospirales; family Lachnospiraceae; genus Eisenbergiella. The sequence continues at coordinate 2,641,890 of AP025576.1, read as the reverse complement.
GTTCCCAGTTCTTCATAATAATCAAATTCCTGATGATTATATTTGACCACATTCGCTACGATTTCCCTCTCCCGGTGGGACAGGCCTATGATCTCCGTAGCCATTACTATACTGTAGGAGCATTCCCCCAGGTTCACCATGCTTATATATTTGCCGCAGTCATGGAGAAGGGCGGCGATACGCAGCAGCAGCCGTTCTCTTTTTCCCAGGCCGTGTACCTTTTTCATACTGTCAAAAATGGTGTTGCATATGTGCTCCAGGGTTTCTCCCCTGCGCCGGCTTCCCATAAACCGCTTGCTGATATTTCTGGCGCAGGCGATAATGTCCTGTTCGAAATCATGCTTTGGCCCGACAATCTTATTTTTTTCCGCATATTCATAAGCAATTCCGTCGCAAAGGGTCACACCGGGCGCCCAAAGCAGCTTCGCTTCCATAAGGATCGCCACCCGGTAAATAAGGACGGCGGAAATGAACACAAGCGGAAGGCTTTCTGTGGAGATGCCGAATCTGGCCGCCACTTCCTCCTTCGTATGGGTGCGCATGATCTGCATGAACATTTCATAGCTGGCACTGTCCACATAACCCGGTGTCTGTGAACCGTTCAGGCGCTTCTGGATCAGGGCGGAAACGTAGTCATCCACAATAATGATATTGTCGATGGTACGATCCTTCAGATACATCCGTTTAAAGACGGACAGCTGGCTTTCGATCATTTCCTCCAGCAGCCCTTCATATTTGGACGGCTTGGCATTGAGCTTATTCAGCAGCTCCTGCAGGCGGAGCACGCCGAGACGCAGATTCTGGGTCGCCACCAGCGTATCCTTGTCAAACAGCGATACCTGGATACTGCCGCCCCCGATATCCACGATTGCCGTCCCTTTTTCAATAATCTTGTTAAAATCCTGTCCTTTAAGGGCAATGGATTTATAATCCAGGAACCGCTGCTCGGAATTGCTCAGTACATCTATGCGGATGCCTGTGCGCTGCTGGATCTGATCCAGCACAATCATGGTATTTTCCGTTTCCCGGATGGCACTGGTTCCGTAAGCTTTAAAATCCTCCACCTTATAACCCTGCATGATCTCCACAAACTCCCGCAGGACACGGCACAGCTCATCCACCTTTTCATAACTGATTTTCCCTGTGGCAAAGGTATCGTTTCCCAAATCAATCCGGTGGCGGATATGATCGATTTCCCGAATGCCGATTTTAGGGGAAAATTCAAATATTTTCATGGAAAGCTCATAGGAGCCTACATCAATTGCTGCAAAAGTCTTCACCCTGCATCCCTTCCTTTCCTCACGGCTGCCCGACAGGTGCAATTCCCGGCCTGTCTTCACGGTTACCGCTTCCCAACAGATAATCGATAAACTGCTGTGCCGTCCTGCCGGAAAGACCTCCGTGGAACAGCTCCCATTGATTGGCTTGTGCAAGCAGCTCTTCCTCCGGCAAGGTCAGTCCATAACGCTGCGCAAGCGCCTTCACAATGTCCTGGAACTGGGATTTATCCGGTGCCCCGAAATAAATGGTGACGCCGAACCGGGATACCAGGGATAATTTCTCCTGCACGGTGTCATTGTTATGCAGGTCATCGTCCAGCTCTCTCTTATCGCTGAATTTTTCCCGGACGAGGTGCCTTCTGTTGGAAGTAGCGTAAATCAGCACATTGGCCGGCTTCTTTTCCAGCCCTCCTTCTATTACAGCCTTAAGGTATTTATATTCAATCTCAAAATCTTCAAAGCTTAAATCATCCATATAGATGATAAATTTATAATTCCTGTTTTTAATCTGGGCGATCACATGATTCAGATCCTGGAATTGATGCTTGTATACCTCAATAATGCGCAGTCCCTGCGAATAATATGCATTGGCAATGGCTTTGATGCTGGACGATTTTCCTGTTCCCGCATCCCCGTAGAGCAGGCAGTTATTGGCCTTTTTCCCTTTTACAAAAGCCTCCGTATTGTCAATCAGTTTTTTCTTTGCCGTTTCGTAGCCGATTAAGTCCTCCAGCCGGACATGGGCTATGTTCAGAATAGGTTCGATATGGGTTTCCTCATCCCTGTGGCTGATGCGGAACGCCTTATGCAGGCCGAACTTGCCCACCCCATATTCCTTATAAAAGTCCGTCAGCGTATCTTTCATCTCTTCCGGGGTTTTATTTTCCTTAAAACGGACTGCCAGAGTGCAGATCCGATCCCGGATACGGGTATTGTAGACTTTGCTTTCCTGCATGTTCCCTTCATAGGAAAGGGCCAGCGTAAAAGCAGGCACCTGCAGCTTCTCCATCATGGCGGAGAAATCGTAGTCAAAAAACTCTTTGAAAATAATTATATCATGAAGCACTGCCTGGTTGATGGTTCCCTCCACCGTCCCGCGGATTTCACAGGCGCGGCTGTAGCTGTTTTCATTGTTCACCAGAAGGTTGGTGAGATAGCAATGCCAGAGGTTGCCGGAAAATCCGTGGCTCCCCGCCATCTCCAGAAGGCCGTGCATGCAGTCATATAAAAGGGCGCTTTCCTTCTGTACCCCTTCTCCGCCATTCCCGCAGTGCTCCATCAGCCATACCATATCCCTGAGGAGGGCGCCGTCCTCCCCAAAATCCTTGTATACTATCAGTTCTTTCTCCCGCATCGTCACATCCTCTTTCATCATAACTGTTCCATGCAATCCCAGCTATAGTAAAAATCCTTTCTATTAATAGTTTCCCAGGATTTTCATATTCCTGGCTTCCTCCCGCAGGCCGCGCAGGGCATTTTTCACCGCGCTGTCCGCCAGGTTCCCATCAAAGTCAATGAAAAACCGGTATTCCCAGTTACGTCCTTCTATCGGACGGCTTTCAATCTTGGTCAGATTGAGATTGTTATAAATAAAATGAGAGAGCATATGATACAGGGAGCCGCTTTCATGAGGGATTTCAAAGCAGATACTCACCTTTTTGGCGTCCTTGCGGAATATTTTCTGGTTGGTAATGATGATGAAGCGGGTTGAATTCGTCTCGGACTGGTTTACCGGCTTCTTCAATACCTCAAGGCCGTATACCCTGCCTGCATATTCCCCCGCGATGGCCGCCTGGCTGGGATCGCCCTCTTGTGCAACCTTCCTGGCCGCGAACGCATTGTTCGGCAGGCTTATCTGTTTCCAGTCATGCTCCGAAAGAAACCGGGCGCTCTGCATCAGAGACTGGGGATGGGAATATATCGTCCTGATATCCCCTATTGCGGCACCCGGTACGCCCAGCAGGCAGTGCTCGATCTTAATAATCTGCTCGCCCACGATATAATTTTCAAATTCCACCAGGAGATCATAAATCTCATTTACGATGCCCGCTGTGGAATTCTCAATAGGCAGCACGGCGAAGTCAGCGCTGCCCTCTTCAATCGCGCAGCAGGCATCCCGGAAGGTATCCACGTGAAAACTGTTTACCGCCTCCCCGAAGTACTGATGCATAGCCGCCTGGGAATAGGCGCCTTCCGCGCCCTGGAACACCACGCGCACCCGGTCATCCCCCAGGGTATCCACTCCGATAAAGGGCAGGCGTCCCATGCTTCCCTTTTCCGTCAAAAGCTGGTACTGCAGCTTCCGGCTCATGGACATGAGCTGTTCAAACAGCTCTCCAATCCCAGTCCTGTTAAAATCATTATGGGCAAGGGAACGCACCTTCGCGATCTTTTCCTTTTCCCGATCCCGGTCAAAAACCTTTTTTCCGGTCCCGATTTTCACTTCCGCCACCTGCCTGCAGATATCCATTCTGCGCTCATACAGGTCCACAATCTGTTCATCCACCGCATCAATCTGCGTTCTTAAATCTCCTAAATCCATATTTACGCCTCCTGTGGCTCTTTATCCATCACATGCCGTTCTCCGCCCATCTGCAGCATTTCCAGCATTTGCTTCACGGTTCTGCCTGTGGCAGGGTTCCTGGCGAACGGGGCTATCTCACATAACGGGACGAGTACGAAGTCCCGGTTCTGCATATCGGGGTGGGGTACTGTCAGCGTTTCGGAGTCAATGATTCTGTCATCATACAGCAGCAGATCCAAATCCAGCGTCCGGGGTCCCCAGTGAACCTTCCTCTCACGTCCTGCCTGCTTTTCCACCTGCTGCATTTTTTCCAGCAGCTCGAAAGGCCCCAGCAGGGTATCCAGCTGCAGCACACCGTTGAGAAAATCATCCTGCTCCACACCGCCATACGGTGTCGTCCGGTATATGCCTGATATTTTCCCTTCTCTGCACAGCGGATGCTCCTTCAGCTCTTTAAGCCCTTTTTCCAGATAATCCTCTTTATCCCCCATGTTGGATCCAAAAGCGATGTAGGCTTTATGCCATCCTCTTTCAATCCTTACGGAAACATCCTTGAAAGGGAGAGGGATAGGCGCCTCCGGCTTATGCAGTTCCAACTCTATACGTTCCACCAGCGGAAATTCCAGCAGCACCTCCTGGGCTGTCTGCTCCGCCGCCCGTTCAATCAAATCATAGGTCTGCGCAGTCATACACCGGTGTATCAGCTTACAGACCTGTCCATAATCTGTGGAACAATTCAAATCGTCCGTTAAGCCGGCCTTCCTGGTATCCGTATATAAAACGGCATCCACAAAAAAATGCTGCCCTTTTTCCTTTTCCTCCGGAAATACTCCATGATGGGCATAGATTTCCAGCCCTTTTATCCTTATTTGATCCTTCATGTTATCCTCCTGCCTGTCGCGGACGAATCCGTGATACTGCCTCCGCCTTCTTGGCCCCGTAAAAAGGGAAACGTTCTGACAAATCGGAACTATTTACGTAAAATAGCTTCCGCCATTTGTACGGCTCTTTTATTCTCCTTTACATCATGTACCCGGAGAAAGGAGCAGCCCTTAATCACCCCGAACACACTGGTAACCAGGGTGCCCTCCAGCCGCTCGCCGGCAGGAAGATCCAGAGTCAGGCCGATTACTGATTTCCGGGAGGTTCCCAAAAGCAGCGGGCAGTTAAAGATGTGAAGGCTTTCCAGGCGGTTGATGACTTCCAGGTTATTATCATAAGTTTTTCCAAAACCTACGCCCGGATCCAGGATAATCCGGTCCTCCCGGATTCCTGCCGCCTCCGAAATCCGAAGGGTTTCCGCCAAATCGGAAGCCAGATCTTCCATAAAATCACCGTAATCCGCTTCCGCCCGGTTATGCATCAGACAGCAGGGAAGCCCGCTCTTTGCGATGGTTTCCGCCATCTGGCCTTCATCATATCGTAAGCCCCAGATATCATTAATCAGATCCGCCCCGGCCTGGATCCCGGCGCGGGCCACCTGATATTTATACGTGTCCAGGGAGACCGGGATAGCAAACCTGCTTTTGACCGCTTCAATTACAGGTACCACCCGGTCCGCTTCCTCTTCCACAGAAATCTTGGTATAGCCCGGCCGGGTGGACTCCCCTCCGATATCCAGGATATCCATGCCATCCCTTATCATTTCTTCCACATGCTTTAACGCGGCATCCCGTCCGCTGTACTTTCCTCCATCAGAAAAGGAATCCGGCGTCACATTCAGGATTCCCATAATATAGGTCTTTCCGCTGGTGGCAAATTCTTGTCCGCCTATGTACATCTCATTTTCCTCCGTTTAACCGTTCTGCCCCTTCCCAGTTACAGCCCTTACCGTAGCAGCAGCAGATTCTTTTTTTCCCGGCTCCAGTCACAAGCCTCCGCGGCCGGACAGGCAAAGCAGCATCTGCTGCGTTTATCCGCCCGGTAGATCAGGCCGGACAAACCGGAATCCTCCGCCACATCCTGATTCCGGTGCCGTCGGATAGCCTCCATGATATCCTTACTCTCCTTATCGGTAAAACCGCAGGACGGCAGAATGTCCTCCGCCAGCTCCGCGCTGGCCTGCTCATGAGGAATTCCCTCTTCGTACTGGCGGTAACGCCCGCAGTCATGCAGCAGGGCCGCCGCATAAATAAGCTCCCTGTCCGCACCGCCGTTTCGTTCCAGATTTTCAATCCAGGCCAGACGGGCCACGTCCAGGAAGTGGGCTATATCGTGCTTGCAGAATATACGTGTTTCCTCATGCGCCCTGTTTCTTCGCAGGCAATCCTGATAACAGGAATTACTGACTATCCGGTTTATTCTGTCCATATTTTTCTCCGTTTTCATCCGCTGCCTATCTTCCCAGCATATGATAAAAGGTATCCTGCAGTCCGCTGTTTTCTTCAAATGCGCCCCTCACAGCCACCGTTACCGTTTTGCTTCCCGGCTTTTTGACACCGCGCATGGTCATACACATATGCTCCGCTTCCAGCATCACCATCACGCCCTTCGGCCGGAGATAATCCATCATGGCATCCGCCACCTGGGCCGTCAGCTTTTCCTGAAGCTGGGGCCTTCTGGCAAAAATTTCAACCGTCCTGGCCAGCTTGCTCAGTCCCACCACCTTGCCGTCCGGCAGATAAGCCACATGGGCTTTCCCAAAAAAGGGCATGAGATGATGCTCGCAGGTGGAATAAAAAGTAATGTCCTTTTCCAGGACAATTCCGGCGCCTTCCGCCTGGAATTGTTTGGACAGCGGAACCATCGGATCTTCGTCCATACCGCCGAAAATTTCCTCATACATGCGCGCGATCCGCCGGGGCGTTTCCCGCAGCCCTTCCCGATCCGCATTTTCCCCGATTCCTTCCAGAAGAAGTCTTACCCCTTCTTCAATTTTTGACTTATCTACCATGCGTGTCTCTCCTGACTGTACCATTTTCTGCGATTCTGATGATATCCCCCTGAAAAGAGAGGGAACCGAAGGCAAGGATTACGTCCTCTTTGCCCGCCAGCAGACGGGCCATCTCCACAGCCTCTTCCAGACTGTCCGCAGCGGTCACATTTTCATGATACCGGCGGACTTCTCCGGCAAGCTCATAGGCCGGGATCGCCCGGGGATTTCCCGGCGCCGCCACCGTAATAACCGCTTCCGCATACCGGCAGGTATTCCGGATTATTTTATCCGCTTCCTTATCCTTCAATATTCCCATTATATATATGATTCTTCTATTTGTAAAATAAAACTGTATGGAGCGTGCCAGTTTGTCGGCTCCGTCTTCATTATGCGCTCCGTCCACCAGAAAAAGCGGTTTTCTGCCGACAATTTCAAATCTGCCCGGCCATTTTGCCTGCAGCAGCCCCCGTCGCAGCTTCTCGTCCTTTACAGGGAAGCCCAGCTCTCCCAGCCGGTCAAGCGCTTCCACCGCCAGCGCACCGTTTTCTATCTGATAGTTTCCCGCCATGGTTATTTCCAGCCCTTTGTGGCTTCCATAGCTGAAACGCTGTTTTTCCAGCCCGTACTTTATACCGGATATCTCCTCCGGATCCGAAACAGAATAAGGGCACCCCAGCTTTTCACAGGCCTCCGTTATCACTTTCATAGCTTCCGGCTTCTGCTTCCCTGTCACCACCCGGCTTCCCGCCTTAACGATTCCCGCTTTCTGCCATGCAATTTTTTCCAGGGTATCACCAAGAAAAGCCATATGATCCATACTGATGGAGGTCAGTACACACAGAAGAGGGGCCGGAATCACATTGGTGGCATCCAGCCTCCCTCCCAGGCCCGTTTCCAGAACCACGATATCACATTTTTTCTCCCGGAACCACAAAAAGCATAAGGCTGTTTCTATTTCAAAAGCAGTGGGATGGTTTTTCCCTTCCGCCGCCATAGCCTCCGCCGCATTCCTCACAGGCTCCATAAACCTTCCCAGTTCTGCTTTGCTGATATATTTTCCATTGATCTGAAAACGTTCCCGGTATTCAAAAATGGTGGGTGAAAGATATCTGCCTGTTTTATATCCTTCTTCCGTCAAAACCGTGGATATAAAATTCATTACGGATCCTTTTCCGTTCGTCCCTGCTATATGTACAAAAACAAGCTCATTCTGCGGATTTCCCAGCCTTCCAAGCAAATCCTGCATATTCTCCAGTCCCGGAACGCAGCCGTAACCGGCACATTCTGCCGCATAAGCAATCGCCTGCCGATAATTCATTATTCTTCTCCTCCTTCACCGCCGTTATTATCCCGGCGCAGCTGCCGCACAACTTCCTGCCTCCCTGATTTCAAACACACTATAGCACAATTCGAATAAAAAAAGAATAAGCGGTAAAAATATTAGCATGCAAAAAATAGTAAAAGATTTTATTAAATGCGGCATCCTTGGCTGGTGCCTTGAAATTACATTTACCGCCCTCCATTCCCTGCAGCAGAGGAAGATGTCCCTGCAGGGCACCACATCCCTTTGGATGTTTCCCATTTACGGCGCAGGCTGTTTGTTAAAGCCAATTTATTCCCTGGTAAAGCGCTGCCATTGGCTGGTACGGGGCTGCGTTTATGCCCTCTGTATTTTTTCCGCAGAATATGCCTCCGGTTTTCTCCTTCAGAAAAAAGGGCTGTGCCCCTGGAATTACGGAAAGGCCCGCTGGAATATCGGAAGAATCATCCGGCTTGATTATGCCCCTTGTTGGATTATAACCGGCCTGCTTATGGAACATGCAATAACGGACAGGAAATAATCCTGTCCTGTGACGGAGAAAGATAATAAGGAAGAAAAGAAGCGGCAGCCAAAGCGGTCTCTTTGATAAGGATGTTTACGAGAAACAAGTAAGTTAAGGCAAACAGCCGAAACGAAACTGGTAAATTATAAATCATTCTATCAAGGAGGCCACTTATGGCTATCATGGATTTGGAGTATATCGAAATTGACGGATTACTTTACCCGAACATTGAGGTTGAGGGCAGCGAACTGCTAAAAAATCTTGAAAAGTACGGACGCCTGCGCTTGGAGTATCTTCACGGATTCAAGCGGGAAATGTACCGAGAATTGCTTTTCACAGGAAAGCTGGCAGAGCATTGCGCCACGGTGGATATGCGTGCGTTCGAGCTTTCAGAGCGCATCCGCGCCAATTATCTAAAACAGCACCCCATGCCGGAGGAGGATGCGCTGGAGCGTATTCGTATCTCGGAGCAGGCACAGACTGTTGCCGATGAAATTGTAAAAACAGAACTGATTTATGTGTAAAAAGAAGCTGTGCCGCTCGAAACAAGAACCGAGCGGCACAGCTTCTTAATTTATACCGCGAATGCGATATCCAATTCCATATACGCTTTCAATCCAATCGACTTTTATCTTCTTTCTAAGGTTCCCGACATGGTAGAAGATGGTCGAGTTATCCATTAGATATTCCTCATGCCATACCGCGTTATATATCTGCTCAAATGTTAATACCCGGTTACTGTTCTTTATGAAATACAGCAGAAGATCATATTCTTTCTTTGTCAGGATAACTTTTTCATTTCCTACGGTAACTTGCCGCCGTGCTGTATCTAACATCAAATTTCCATGGCTGACAAGGGCATAATTGCGGCCGGTTATATGGTTAAGCTGGGTGTATCGCCGCATAAGCGCCTGCGCTCTGGCAAGACACTCCTCCAAATCATAGGGTTTATTCAGAAAGTCGTCAGCACCACATTTGAGCGCCGCCACTTTATCCGCTGTACTGGCGGTTTCAGATAGGGCAAGGACAGGGAGAGGGTTCATTATCCGAATTTGCTGAATGAGCGCAGTCCCACCATATTGAGAGAGGCAGGCATCCATAATGACAAGTGAATAAGATTCTTTTTGCAGCATATGTATAGCTTCTTCGACAGATTGCGTATAATACACGTCCGTTATATCATCTTGCAAACTGTATTTTATTTCTTTGCAAGTTAATAAATCATTATCAATTATCAATTATCAATACATGGTTCATATGAACCCCCCCTCTCCTAAAATAAATGCTTTTACAAATTTATTACGCTTATCTTCGTATTCTTGCTTTCCTCATTCAAAGAAAATTTATTTTTTATACCTTCGGTAAGATGGATTTCCCCATTCTCCATTATTAAAATCATATCGAAGTCCTGATGTTTTTTCCAATAATCACTTGCATTTTCAAGTCCCATAACAAATAATGCCATAGATAATCCATCACAGAGTTTTGCGTCTTTTGCAATAACAGTCACCGAAGCAAGTTCATTTTCCGTTGGATGGCCGGTAGCAGGATCTATAATATGCCCGTATCGCTTTCCGTCCTCACCTATGAAATATCGTTCATAATTACCAGATGTCACAACCGCACAGTCAGAAATACTTAAAACTCCCAAATTGCCGTCTGAAAGCGGGTTTTTCAAACCAATTTTCCAGTTACTGCCGTCTGGTTTTTTACCTATCATTTGAACACTGCCCCCAACATCAAGGAGTGCTGAGTTAATTTCATTCTCTCTTAAAATTTCTGCGACCTCGTCACTTGCATATCCTTTGCCGACTGCGCCTAAATCAACTTGCATCCCTATCGGCAGGGTTGCCGTATTCCCAATTAGTTCCACGTTCTTGTACCCAACCAGTTCCATGCTCTGCGCTATCTCTTGTTCTGATGGGATGTTTCGTTCTTCAGTTGTAAATCCCCATGCGGCCAGTACCGGGTAAATGGTCGGTTCTAATGCACCGTTTGTCTTTTGGGCAACCTCCAAAGCGAAAGAAAGCAGAGCGGCGGTATCATCGCTTAACAATAAAGGCTGTCCCTTGCTATGATTAAGCGCATAGATTTCGCTTTTTTTATCTGTTACCGACCACAAATGCTCCAATTCCTCAATTCGTTTTTGTGCCGTTGCAAGAGAAGCGGCAGCATTTTCGCCGGATGCGGTCAGTTCAATATAAGTGTCCATAGCAAAGAAGGAAATCGTTTTTTCGGTATCTGTCTCATTTTGCTGCGAAGAACATCCCAATAGGGATAACAAAAGAATAACGGTTGCAATAACTTTTTTTCTTTTTTTCATCGCTCCCTGCTCATTCCTTTATTCAGCCATTTTAACGCTGAGGTAACATAATATCCAAGAAACACAAATAACCCCATAATTGCTATGTAGTCGATAAAGAAAAAAAATAAGGGTTCGCCAAAATCAAAATAGACAAATGTATTTTGTAATGTCATATAAGTGCCTATTTCACGTTTTATAAAGGCCATGATACCATATCCGGCGAAAGCAACGGCCAAAACTCGTAATATAACGGGGCGTTTCGCTGAACGCCGCACCCTGTTTAGAATCATGCTCCAGTGCTGTCCTAAGTGAAAGGACATCAACACAAACCCCCAGTACGAGGTTAATAAATGGAGCGTTCTGCCCCAACTCCCGCTGCCCTCTATTGGCAGGAACGAAAAAACAGTGCGTGAAAGCGCAATGCCGCTGATGATTAAGCCAAGCGTACATAGCAAAAGGAGAATATTGACGATAGTCTGGTAAATTCGTAATGCCGTCCATCTGCCTTTTACCAGTCCCTTGAACCAGTAAAAATTTAGCAAATAATGTCCAACAAAAAGCAGAGACATCATCACGCCTAACCACTCGTGTGCTGTTTCTCCGATTAAGGAATATGCCATTAACAGCGGTATAAGTACCACCATCAAACTATCAACCAACATTCTCCATTTTGCTTTTACGCTCATTTCAGGACTCCATTCAAATTGAAATTTATCAGACTTCGTTCAAGGTTATTGGCGCTGTTGCAGATTACCATGAAAGGGAAACTGTGTTTACTTTGCTGATTCATTCGTCATGAGATTGAGATCAGCAACCCATTCTTGGACTTCAGATGCCGATGCTCCGCTGGAGAACCTGTGGCCTTCCATCCAATCGCCAGCTTCTGCCGCCTCCGCCAGAAGCTGACCGCTCTGTCCCAAGCCGGAAGAAACCGATGTACAGAACGGTATCACTGTTTTTCCGCTAAAGTCATTCGCTGCGATGAAACTGTCCACCGGCCAAGCGGCAATGCCCCACCAGATGGGATAACCAATGAATACCGTATCGTAGGAATCCCAGTTGTCCACTGTGTTGGAAACCAACTCCACGGTTCGCAGAGAGGGATCGTCATGCTCCCGATTGACGCGGCTGGTATCATCTGTCCAGTCTAAATCGCCAGAAGTATAGGGTTCCACCGGAGCAATTTCAAAGATGTCACCGCCCACGGTATTCGCAATGTATCCGGCAACCTCTTTCGTGCTTCCGATAGCGGAGTAATAGACCACCAGCGTTTTGCCTTTTATGGTATCTGCCGCTGCTTCAGGATTGGAATCTTCTGACGGACTGATTTCAGTGCTGTTTTCAGCCGAGATTGACTCCTGATTTTGAGCAGGCGCTTGTGACTGCGGAGGCGCCGATTGACCACAGGCGGACAAAGCGAACAGCAGTGCGCCTGACAACAAAATTCCTAAAAAGTGCTTGAATTTTTTCATTACTGCACTACCTCCATTCTTCTTAATCAGAAGGGCAAAGTGCTTACCCATTCGCTGATAATGCTGTCAGCCTTATCTATTTCGTTCCATGAAACGGTTGCAGGGGTATCAAAGACTGTTACATCGGGTTCCAGTTCAGCAATCGTCTGAACGGTATCGGATGCCCGACTGCCGCCATGGGCAACAAAAGGAATGATTGTCTTGCCGCTGAAGTCATATTCTTCAAAAAAGGTGTACATTGGCATCGGCAAATCCGCATTCCAGTTAGGATAACCGATAAAAATAATGTCGTAATCGTCTAAATTTTCGATGTGGGTAGATAGTTCCGGTCGTGTATTGTCAGCTTTCTCTTTATAGGCAAAATCCAGCATCTCATCCATATTATCCATCGGATATTTTTGAGCAGTTTCAATGGAGAATAGCTCTCCGCCAACATAGCCTTGAATGAGATTTGCCAGATACCGAACATTTCCATATGTGCTGTCATCTGATTTTGTGCGGCTTGCCCTCGCCACCATATCCACGCCGTCATTAAGAGGAACGGTAAAATAGGCAATTAAGATTTTCCCTTCACCGTTTTTGGCTTCCTCTTTTGCTCCAACCGTTTCTGTATTGCTTTCTGCCGGTACATTATTGGTTTCCGGAGCAGTAGTCGGAGCAGTTTGCGTCTCTCCGCTTATATCTGACCTGCCGGAACAGGCAGTCATAATTAGCAGCATTGTCAACACAGATAATAGGAGCAGCAGCTTATTTTGTTTTGTTTTCCGTATTTTTCTCATGTAACCTCCTTGATTTACTCATGCGCGTTTGCCCATTTCGTAGGCTTCACTCATCATAGGTGTACCTTTAATCGTGCCGGGTTCATAAACACCCTTTCCGTAAATCACGCCCATTTCCTTAGAGCCTTTCAAACAGGCGGCAAATCCACGGAAACACTCCAGTGTGCAATCCATCACGGTTTCGCCATCCTCGGCGGCAGCCATAATGTAATAAAACTCTTTGTCTAAGATGTTCGTCCACCTTGCCACGGAGCGGTCGATAACTGCTTTCATCTGTGCGTCAATGGAATAGAAGTAAACAGGACTTGCCAGCACAATCACATCGGCTGCCTGCATCTTGTCCAGAATCTCGCTCATATCATCTTGAATAGCGCATTTTCCGCCGCTCTTTTTACAATAGTAGCAGGCGTTGCAATAGCCAATTTTTGTGTCGCGCAGAAAAATCTTTTCCACCTTGTTTCCGCTTTCCTGCGCGCCGCGCAAAAATTCGTCACACAGAAGATCAGAATTTCCGCCCTTACGGGGGCTGCCTGATAAAATCAAAACATTTTTCATGTTGGCTCTCTCCTTTATTTCTGGTAGCCCAACTCGCCAAGCCAAGCGATAATATCAGCCTCGGCATCTTGAATGTTGTTTCGGCTGATAGTCAGTCCATCCTCATGAACGGTAGCGCCCGACTCCAAATCTTTAATGGTGTTGATTGTATCCGAAAAACCGCTGCCACCATGGGTATTAAAAGGAATGATGTTTTTCCCGGAAAAATCGTACTCGTCAAAAAAAGTGTACAGGATCATTGGCATATCTCCCCACCAGTTGGGATAGCCCACGAATATCGTGTCATATTGATCCGGATTTTCGATTTGAGCCGCAATCGCAGGACGAGCTTCATCTGTCTGCTCTTTCTTTGCCTGATCCACAAGCGCCAAATGGTCAGTTGTATAAGGTGCTTCAGGTTCAATACGGAACAAATCCGCCCCGGTGTTCTCTGCAATCACCATTGCCATGTACTGCGTGTTACCCAGTACCTCACCGTTGATAACCACTGTACTGTTCTCTTGTTCCTCGGTCATATTGTCAGGATCGGTGGTTTCCGGCACAGAGAAATAGACGACCAGTGTTTTCGCATCAGCTTGACTGTCAGAACCGGCAGACTCCGATGCCGAGGGCTGCTGCTCATTTGGCGCGGTGCTTTCCTTGAGAGTGCTGGAGGATTCCACTTCACTTTTTGAAGTCTGCCCCGATCCTTTGTCCGCGTCAATGGCAGCGTTATTTCCGCAGGCAGCCAACGTAAATATCATCATAACCGATAGTGCCATGCTAATTACTTTCTTCATCGTTCACCAACTTTCACAAATTCGTTTGATCATTTGCCGCAATAATTTCAGAGAGGGCAATCTGTTCATTTCGGTATCGGGCATTCGGATTCTTTTCCGGCATATTCAGCGCAATCGCTTTCTGTTGGCAATGGTGGATGCAGGCCATGCAAGCCTGACATCCATCTTCCTTTTGTATCGCCTTACCATCTTTTATCTGAAAGCAATTTGCCGGACAAACCTTTTCGCAGATTCCACATCCGATACAGGCTTCCGTAATACGGTAAAGATTCTTCCATCTTTCTGCGGGCGGCTGACTGCTTCGTGACAAAAACTCCTGATGCGCCGCACGGTCTGCATCGGTGGCGGGCTGAATCCCATATTTACGGTTTTGGATATCCAGTCTGATGGCCGCTATCTGCTCATCCACTTTTTTGTCCAGCCTGCGTTCTTCTTCCATATCGAAAGCAGGCAAAAAGTTGTCTGCCATTAAAACAGTATTGATATAAGCAGCCGCAATTCCTAAACTCCCCGTTAGTTCATCAGCAAGTTCCGCAGCGCCGCCGTGACGTTTCCCGTAAGTAAGCACCATATAGAAATATGCCGTCTTAAAAGATGCTTTTTGCAAAAACTCCCGCACCATTGGCGGTACTTCATGCCCGAAAATAGGGCAGACAATTCCTATGGTTTCATCCTCAAATGACAAATCCTTTTGATGGATGATCTGTGGGATGCTGATCGGGCTTTTATCCAGTTTCTTCGCCACATACAGGCTATTGCCCGTGGCGGTAAAATAAAATATCATTGCAGCCTCCTTCCTCTCTGGTCTGAAAACAATCAGCAGTCTTTTCCGTAATGATAGGCTTCCTCCAGCGCAGGATTGCCCTGAATATCGCCAACATGGAATGCCGAACCATAGACTTTGCCCTTAACAACAGAGCCGGGAACACAGGCGACAAATCCCTCCATATCGTTCATGGTACACTCCATCGCGTGTTTGCCGTCAGCAGCCGTAGCGATCAGGTAAAATTCCTTATTCTTCATTTTCCCGCCACCGGCCAGCGTGCGGTCGATCATCACCTTCAGTTGCGCTGAAATGGAATAGTAGTACACCGGCGTGGACAGCACAATGACATCAGCAGCGATAATCTTATTCAGGATTTCAGCCATATCATCTTTTTGGACGCAAGTGCCGCCGTTCTTCAGGCAGGCTTCACAGGCGATGCAGGGTGCAATTTTTTTGTCCCGCAGGAAAACTGTTTCCACAGAATGCCCTGCTTCTTTTGCTCCCTTTACAAACTGTTCTACCAGCGTTTCGGAATTTCCACCCTTACGAGGGCTTGATATGATTGCTAAAATCGTTTTACTCATAGTTGCTTCCTCCTATTATTTGTAAGATTCCTGATAGATGGCAACGCAGTCCGCATTGCTCAACATACAGGGATCATTCTCAAAGTTTACGCCCAACGTATCCTTGGCGTTCTGAGCCATTTTTTCAAATTCATCAGGCGTAATGCCGTAGTCGGACATCT
Source organism: Lachnospiraceae bacterium (assembly GCA_022845955.1). GTDB lineage: Bacteria > Bacillota > Clostridia > Lachnospirales > Lachnospiraceae > Eisenbergiella. The sequence continues at coordinate 2,625,987 of AP025576.1, read as the reverse complement.
TCAGGTCGGCCACGCCGCAGTCTGTCTGAAGCTGTTCCAGCGCCGTAATGAAATCCTCTGGCTGATTGGCCGAACTCATCCCCATCAGCTTTGCCATCTCGATAAAACAGTCATCGCAGATATGTTTGTTGATAAAGAAACGATAGAAAGCCTTGGAAATCATAATCAGGCCAGCGCCATGGGGAAGATTCTCATGGTAGGCGCTTAATGCGTGTTCCAGTGGGTGGGCGCTTGTGCAAGAGCCGACACACATCTGAATGCCGGAGAGGTAGCTCCCGAATGCAACCTTACCCATAGCCTCTACATTTTCCGGCTCGCGGATTGCCGCTGCCAAATTTTCGCTGACGTTTCTGATGGCTTCGCTGGCAACCATTTTGCTCATTTCATTGCGTTTATTGGAGATAAACCCCTCTGTGCTGTGGAACAGCGCGTCAAAGCCCTGATAAGCTTTAAACTTGGCGGGAACACTGCGCATCAGTTCCGGATCAATGATTGCGAGAACAGGCATCGTGCCGGTGCCAAACACTCCCGTCTTTTCCTCTGTTGCCGGATTGGTAATAACAGCGCCCGCATCGGTTTCGGAGCCGGTTCCGGCAGTCGTTGTAATCGCCACGATGGGAAGGGACGGAACCGGCGGCCACTGCCCTTTGCCTGTTCCAAACATCACATAATCCCACAAATCATTGCTGGGATTCGTTGCCATGATGCCAATGGCCTTAGAAGCATCTATTACAGAACCGCCGCCGAGCGCAACGATGAAGTCGCAGCCGTTCTCTTTTGCAAATCTGCCGCCTTCCTCCACAACCGGCTTGGTGGGATTGGCAGAAATCTTATCAAAAATCGCATATTCCACACCGGCCTGCGCCAGCTCGTTTTCCAGACGTTCCAGATACCCATTGCTGCGGGTGGACTTTCCGTTGGAGATGACCACCAGCGCCTTTTTTCCCTGCACAGCGCCCATGGGGGCGTTAAGCTGCGTATGAAGATTGCCCAACTGTCCTGCTCCAAACATTGCATTTGTAGAAATTCCAAAATTAAAACTCATTGTTTTTTCCTCCTGATTTAGATTATTTTAAGACAACGTATTCGTCCGTTACAGGCTCCAGCCATTCACAGCCTACATTTTCTGCTGGAACGGATATTGCGATATGAGAAAACCAACTGTCGGGGGCTGCCCCATGCCAATGCTTTTCCTCCGGCGGAATATTGACGACATCTCCGGGGAGAAGTTCTCTTGCTTCCTGTCCCCATGCCTGATAATAGCCCCGTCCCGCAGTACACAGCAGGATCTGTCCGCCGCCATGATGGATATGCCAATGATTCCGGCATCCCGGCTCAAAGGTGACATTGGCAATCCCGATCTGCTGCTCTGACAAATAACTTAGGTAGCTTTTCCCGATAAAATACTTTGCGAACGCCGTGTTTTCTTCTCCTATCGGAAACGGGCTTTCGCTTTTTATATCTTCCAGACGATTCATTTTGCACCTCCTGCGTTTTCTTCGTTTTCCTTTACAACCTCATTGATGCAGCGCAAAGTATTGAGTGTCCTCGGATAACCGATATAGGGCATACACTGTGACGCTACGGCAATCAAAAACGCCTTGTCGTTTCCGACTGAAAAATTTCCGTTGATATGCCCCTTTAGCTGTGGCTCCGTACCCTGTGCGGACAAAAAACAAAAGGTAATCATTTCCCGCAGCTTTTTGTCCAAACCGTTCCTCGTATAATAATCGCCAAAGCAATTCGCAGCCAGCCAGCGGTTCATATGACGGGTTTCCACCGGGCCGGATTTATAGAAATCTTTCCAATCCGATCCGAAAATATCAGCCTGTGCCTGACTCCCTTGCTCAAGCCTTGTTTCAGGTGTGGTAGTGGCCTGCCCTGCGGTCGGGAGGGCAATTCCCATATCTGTAAGAACATCATTTGTCGCTTTCAGGAAAGGGTATACCCGGCCAATTCCCAAGTAGGCAACCGCTTGGTATACGGTTTCTTTCACTTCAACCGGCGAAATATCCTGCTTTAAGGCTTCACGCAGTACATCTTTGTACAGGTCAATTCCCTGACAACCAAGAAGGGTAGCTAAAATTGCCAAACAGCGGTTTTTTTCGTCAAGCATAACCTCCGGTTCCTTTACGGCCTCATGTTCGGCAAAGGCTTCAAACAACTGATAAAATTCAGGATCAGTTGTTTGAAATCTTGAAAGATAATTGTTTCTCATTTGATAAACCTCCTTATCATTCGTGGATTTTTAATCCGTTGAGCTGCTTGGCCGTACACCAGCAGTGGTGGTCAATGATTTCGCTGTGACCAATATCCATTGTGGCAATCGACTGCATTTCCGGCTCGGTCAGTTCAAAATCCCAAATATTCATGTTTTCCACCATGCGTTCTTTGTGAACCGTTTTGGGGATAATAATCACGCCTCTCTGCATGTGCCAGCGCAGGATTACTTGCGCCACTGTCCTTTCATGTTTTGCGGCAATGGATTTCAGCAACTTGTTATTAAAAATATTCTTTTGCCCTTCCGAAAGCGGCCCCCACGCCTGCGGTTTGACTCCAAACTCATCCATAATCTGCAAGGCATCGTTCTGCTGATAGAACGGATGAATTTCGATTTGATTGACGGCGGGTGTGGTTTCGCTGTTCATGCACAGGTCAATCAGACGATCCGGCGAAAAATTGCAGACGCCAATGGCGCGAATTAAACCGTCTTTCTGCAATTTTTCCATTGCCCGCCATGCGCCGTAGTAATCGCCAAAGGGTTGGTGGATGAGGTATAAATCCAAATAATCCAGCCCCAGCTTCTTCAAAGAAGCATCGAAGGCTTTCAACGTACTTTCATACCCGGCATCCTGAATCCAGAGCTTTGTTGTGATAAACAAATCCTCTCTCGAAATGCCGGAGGAATAAATTGCCGCCCCCACCGCTTCTTCGTTGTGGTATGCCGCCGCTGTATCAATCAGGCGGTATCCCACCTCAAGCGCGTCCTTAACGCACTGTTCACACTGCAAAGCATCTGTAATTTGAAAAACACCATAGCCCATGAGCGGCATTTGAATACCGTCATTTACTGTTACATACTGCACGTTATTTCCTCCTATTTCTCTGTATTCTTACATTTATTATAAAAGCGGCATCGTAAAAAGTACAATGCCGATTCTTTTATCTGCTATGCTCTAAACGCATAGTGGATATTGAAAAATTAAATGAAATAAAGTATAATAAATAAAATACCTATTTCGTGAGCAAGGAGGGATGATATGATTGACACGCAGCAATTAGAACAGTTAATTTCCATAGCAGAACAAGGCACGTTGTCGAAAGCTGCCGAAAGACTGCACTTATCGCAACCGGCCATCAGCCGTTCCATGCAAAGACTGGAGAATGATCTTGGGGTAACACTATTTGACCGGCAAAAGAATAAGATTGCATTGAACTCCAATGGAGAGTTGGCTGTACAGTACGCGCGAAAAATAACAACTCAAATTCAGGATATGGTCAACGGTGTTCGTGCGCTTGATCGCAACCAGCGCACCATAGCGGTCGGTTCCTGCGCTCCTGCTCCCTTGTGGAACATCGTCCCGATGCTGAACACCATTTATCCAGAAATGACGATTTCCTCCGAGATAAAGGAGCCGGATAAATTGTTGCAGGGACTGCTGGATGGAACCTTTCACATAATCGTAACACCCACTCTTATCAATGAGTCGAATGTCTATTGCACAAAATATGGAGAAGAACAACTCTTTTTTTCTCTGCCACCGGGCCACGCGCTATCTGGAAAGAAGGGGCTTCATCTAAAAGATTTAGACGGAGAAACCATGCTACTGCATTCCAAAATTGGTTTTTGGCATCATATGCACATGGAAAAAATGAAAGCAACCCATTTTCTCCTGCAAGATGATTACTCGGTATTCCGAGAAGTGGTGCAGGCTTCCGCGCTGCCATCCTTTACCTCTGATGTTGTTATGGAAAGAGAGGGGAAACCGTCAAACCGGGTCATCATTCCTATTCTTGATGAAGAAGCCCATGCCACCTATTACTGTATCTGTTTGACAGCGAACCAGAAAAAACTATCTTCGTTCTTTCATCAGATTGAAAATGATAACTCTTAGCTTTAGCTGATTGTCTATTACACCAAGTACACGAAATCCTATACTTACTTATACGCTCTTATAAACCGTTAGATTGAGTCGTTCAAGGAGTAAAAAACATTCACAAATTACGTCTCCTGACGTTCGCCGTCACAGCTTGACAAAACTTCACTGGCCTGTTATTCTTAACCCACGGCAGAAAAGGCCCCACCACAAGAAGTAAAACGAATAGAAGCAAAGCCTGACACACCCGGCGCACCATGCGTCTGGTCTGTCAGGCTTTTTATTTTGCCGGGAAGGGAGGTATTCGACTGGATGCTTTACAACGGGAGCGAAGCGACTGCCTGCCGCTTGCGGCAGGGTAAACTTAACAGCAAACCGCAAGGTTTGAAGTTAAGGCAGGAATAGGGGAATGTCATTCCCCACCAAAACGGCTTACAGGCAAAGCCTGCAACAGAAATCAGGGCAATATCACGGAACCCTTTCAGAACACCGTTTTATAACCCGGAAAGAGGTGGAAAATGAAACCATTTCAGACGATTCAATTAAATGTTAAAGTGCCGGAACAGACCGCCGATGAGATTAAAAGGCTGGCCATCTCCCGGCATCAGACCGTGGCGGAGCTGCTGCGCCACTTTATTGAAGAAGGGCTGAAAATCCATAGCTATGAGCAGAGCATCGACTTTATCGCCGGTATCGTCCGGCAGGAGTTTACGTCTGTCTACCACATTGAGGACATTCGCGCGGCGGTCAATCAGACATTCGAGGAGCATATGCCGAAAATCAACAGAAATTTGCTGAAAAGTGGAAAGGCATCGGCCGCCGGATACTTCCTGCTGATCAAGGTGCTGACGGAAATGGGCGGCCTTGACAGCCTTGCGGATTTTGTCCATATGGCGGAACAGGCGGGAACGTTGGGAACAGAATACATGAAGCAAAGCAACAGCACGCTGAATGAATTTTTCGCAGACGGTTAAACTGTCTGTCGTCTGGCACATCTGCAAGCGGACAACTAAACAGAGAGGAGGAATTGCATGGATAAGTTCGGCCAATCTGAAAGAATGCTGCAAAAGAAGATTGCCGAAAACGAAAAGAAGCGTAAATTTGAAATCGGCGGGGCGACGTATCTTGTAACTGCCCATTATAAGGAGCAAGGCGGTATGACCGCCACAGACAAGGTCGCCCGTTTAATAGATAGAGACACAGGGACGGCGTAGAGAGCCAAAAATGTCTGGACGCGCAAAGCGATTCCGGGTAAAATAAGGACATACAATTTACCCGAATCGTTTTGGCTGTACAGAGGAAAGGAGTTTTAGAATGGTACAGCAAAACGACCGGCGAACCGCCGGCGGCAATATCACGGCTCTCTACTGCCGTTTAAGTCAAGAGGACGAATATGCCGGAGAGTCCGGCAGCATCCAGCACCAAAAGCAAATTTTAATGGAATATGCCAATGCCAACAGCTTTCCCAACCCACAGTTTTTTGTGGACGACGGCTATTCCGGAGTCACGTTCGACCGCCCCGGCTACAAAGCCATGATGGAACAGGTGGAAGCGGGAAATGTCTCTACCATCCTTGTGAAAGACCATTCCCGGCTGGGCAGAAACCGCCTTGTGGTGGGTATCCTGTTGGAAGAAACCTTTGCAAGTTACAATGTCCGTTACATCGCCATCAACGACAACGTGGATACGCTGAACGGCGTGGATGACAGTGTGGCCGTCCGCGATCTTTTTAACGAGTGGCACGCCAGAAACACCAGCAAGAAAGTCAAGGCGGTCATCATGGCGGCGGCACGGCGTGGGGAACGCATCGGCACAAAGGCGCCTTACGGCTATCAAAAAGACCCGGAAAGCCGTAAACAGATTATTCCCAATGAGGACACCGCGCCTGTGGTGCGGCGAATTTTTGCCCTGTGCGCCAGCGGACTTGGTCCTGACAAAATTGCACGGATACTGAGGGCTGACCAAATCCTGACGCCCACTGTTTATGAATTTCGCACCAACGGCGTCCGCCATACCAATTTGAATGAGAATAAGCCTTATGATTGGTGTGGCTCTACCGTGGCGGATATTTTGGAACGGGAGGAGTACATCGGCAACACCATCAACTGCCGCAGTTACAGTCCATCCTTCAAGAGCAAGAAAAGCAAGCGGAATCCCCCGGAAAGGCAACTCCGCTTTGAGCATACCCACGAGCCGCTGATCGACATGGAAACATGGGAGATTGTGCAGAAGGTACGGGCGGGCAAACGCCGTCCCAATAAAATGGGCGAGATGGATCTGCTGTCCGGTATAGTCTACTGTGCGGACTGCGGAAAACGGCACTACTTCTGCCGATGCGGAAGCTGGAACGAAAGCCAGTATACATATACCTGTGGCACTTACCACGGACATAAAGAGGACTGTACCCCGCATACCGTCAAGGTCATGGCACTGCACGAAATCGTGCTTGCGGAGATTCAGCGGGTTACGCAGGAAGCGCGGGAGCACACCGAGGAATTCCTCCAGCGGGCGATGGACAAGCACAGCAGCCAGCTCAAAAAGGAATTGTCCGCCAAGACCAAGGAATTGGACAGGGCGCAGAAACGGCTTGTGGATTTGGAAAAGCTGTTCCGCGCCGCCTTTGAACAGCTTGCGTTGGCGAACCTTTCGGAAACTCAGTTTAAGGCGCTGACGGGCGGTTACGAGGAAGAAAAACAGGAGCTGACAATCCGCAGTGAAATGCTGGAACAGGAAATCAATACGGAAAAAAAGCGAATGCTGAATGCAGACCGCTTTCTCAAGGTGGTACAGCGGTACACGGAGATTCAAGAACTGACGCCGGAAATCATGCGGGAGTTCATTGAGAAAATTGTGGTGCATGAAAGAAGCGAGCCGTGGAAAAAGAAGAACTACACCCAGCAGATTGACGTGTACTTCAATTTTGTAGGGCAGGTTTAAAACAGAAAAACCACAGGATACCGAAATATCCTGTGGCAAATCTTAAAATTGGAAAACATCCTTGTCAGGCGGAGCCGAATGGCTGCCGCCCTGTTTTCCAAAACTTATTTAAATCTATATCAATATATTTATAACCGGCTGAAATAATCAAACCAGGCCGCTAGTATATCTGCCCTATTTTCAAGGATATAACGAGCTATTTTCTTTAAATCATTTTGTGGTATTTGACTTTTGTTATGTTACAACTTTATACCGTCTCCCGTTATCCAAAATTTAGTCGCATTAGATGTCTGCTTACCTTTGCACACGTGTATATGCGGCGGCTCCTCATTCTCATTCGACCAAAAGAAAAAACTATACCCTAAAAAGTCAAGCAAAGGTTTAGGCATTTTCCCCGCCCCCCTTCTGTGCAAAATCCCATATAAGGGAAGCATTATTTTTAGCATATTTTTTTAGCTTTATCATTTCTTCTTCCGAAAAACCAAAAGATTTATAAATAATTTCCCCCGGCAATGTCAAGTCAAGGAAGTCAAAGCCATTATCACCCGGTCTTTCAAAATGCACTTTAACAATATCAAAACCGTCTTTTTCCATAACTTCACTATGCGTCATTACAATATTATTTACCGTCGAATAATAGTACATCATTTAACTTCACCTCTTCCTCCAGCGTGTGTCATAATCCTGACACTATCTTAACCTTATTTTACGCTAATACAGTTATAGCGTCAAGCAAGGCTAATTAAACGGCTGAACTGTTATTCTTGTGCAAGCCTTTTGTCCCGTTCCATCTTTTTCATGGTAAAACGGTAGGCTATGTAAAGGAAAATACCGGCAAGGCACCACGCGCTGGCATTGGCAATACAGACTCCGGAATAGCTGAGAAGCTCGGCCGCCACAACAGCCAGCACAGCGCGGCTCACCAGCTCCACCACACCGCCCATCATCGGCATCAGGGCATATCCGCAGCTCTGCATCACATTGCGGTAAATATAAATCATACCCAGCGGGATAAAGAATACACCGCAGATAACAATATAGGTACGGGCATATCCCAGCACCTCCGTACTGTCACCCGTAACAAACAGACGGATAATCAAAGGAAGAGCCAATACCACCACTACATAAATGATTACCGCATAAACAGAGGAAATCCAAAAGGCAATCCTGCTGCCCTTGCGGATCCTCTCCAGATCATTAATCCCTCTGTTCTGTCCGCAATAAGTAGCCATCGTCATACCCATAGCGGTGAACACCTGCGTTACCAGCTGCTCCACCTTACAGGCTGCCGTAAACGCCGCAACCACGGTGGAACCCAGCATGTTCAATGCCACCTGTACCATAATCGTACCTACAGCCGTTATGGAAAACTGAAGGGCCATGGGGACACCAATTGATATCTGGTTACGCACACACCATGGATCCAGACGCAGATGTTCCCTTCGCAGGGAAAGGATAGGAACCTTCTTTATTATGTAGACAATACACAGAATCCCAGATATCCCCTGGGAGGCGATAGTAGCGATTGCCGCCCCGGCCACTCCCATTTTAAAACAGATAATCAGAATCAGATCCCCTGCGATATTAATCGCCGCGGATAATATTAGAAAATATAAGGGCACCTTGCTGTTTCCCACCGCCCGCAGTATGCTGGAAAGAAGGTTATAAAGGACATTAAAGCCCATTCCCCAACAGATAATAAGAATATATTCCTTGGACATATCCATAATATCCGCCGGGGTTCTCATAATCCGCAGCAGCCAGTCCATAATCAGAACGCTTCCAAAGGTCATGACTACGGTGACGATCAGGGAGAGAACGGCAGCATTGCCCACGCTTTTTTTCATTCCTTCTATGTCTCCTGCCCCGAACCTCTGGGAAGTCAGGATCGTAAATCCGGTGGTCAGCCCCATTAAAAACCCCAGAATCAGGAACATGATGGTCCCGGTAGCCCCAACTGCAGCCAACGCTTTCACACCAACAAATCTCCCTACAATGACGGTGTCAACAAGACTGTACAGCTGTTGGAATATATTGCCGATAATTATAGGAATAATAAATTTTGTTATGAGCTTCAGAGGGCTTCCTTTTGTCATATCAAGTTCCATGTATCATACTCTCCTTTTATTGCCGCAGCTTGCTGTAGGGGATTTGACTTCTGTCGGATATTTACCTTTAAAACGGACTGTTTTTCACAGAAAAAGATGCAGAAATTATTTTCCGCATCTTTCTTCAAATCCAATAACAGTTCAGCACTTTACAGTTGCCAAATCCATACCTATAAATGCGCCTTTTCCCGCTGTCAGGCCATTTATACTCTATCGTCGTCAAAGTCACCGTCATCCGCACCCTCTGCCCCGATATTCAGCATATTCATTGTGCGTCGGCGGATTCTTGCCTTTTCTGAAGCTTCCAGTATGTAATTTTTTATAACCTTTGCATTTTTTATATGGTTCAGATGCAGCTGCGGGTTTGTTGTATCCCCGGTATAGCATTTCACCGTACCGATACCCACAATACGCTCCGGCAGGGACTGGATCAATTCCACATCCTGAACCTTATACATATAACAGTCATTTTCTTTTTTATTCAGAAAGCCTTCCGAAACCGTTATCATATCCTCTTTAATCGTATATACGGTAAAGGTAAAGGGCAGGCCGAAAAACAGCCATCGTTTTCTCTCCGCAAACCGCACTTCCCCGTTCCTGTTCTCACTGTCCATAGGCTACCTCTTTTCTTTTGTGAACCGCATGATTGTATCGCGTAAATTATAATAGATATCGGGAAGATTTGCAAAGGTTTTTTATGGTTCTTCCTTGCTTTTAGTAACCGTTTTATATCTCTAACTGCCCATACACAGCTTCCCTTGTAAATTCCGGGTGAGCTTTCACCAATACATAGATCGGCCCGATTACCTGCTCCTCTTCTTCCAGTTCTTCCGCGATTGAGATAAGAGGTTTGCCCTTGCGCATTTTTCTCTGAACCTGGGAAATCAGTTTCAGCCATTCTCCTTCATTACGGCCTTCCTCTCTTATTTCTAACAATGCAGTACACATATTATATCCTCCCTCTCTATTCCGGTAACCTTCCCGTCCCTCTTCTCCCAGATTTTCCATTCCGATAAATACCTCGAGTAAATCACATTCCTCTGCAGTCAGATTTCCAAAATGTTCCGCATGATTCCGGATATAAGTCTGCAGCCGTCCTTTATCCGCCGCAAAAGGAAGCAGCTCAAACACGGTTCCCAGTCCCGTTTTAAATTGCTCCGGCCTCACATTCCAGGCATGTATCAAATTCATTGGGAAATCAGGGCACAGTTCTCTCATATCTTCGTACCCTTCCGGGAACTGAAGGATATCATGGAGGCTAGTGCCTCCGTCCCAGGGCGTTTCCCCATGGTAAAAGGTAACACATATCACCGGATGCAGCCTGTCCTGCTTTGTGAAACCGCTCAGGTATTCGCTTCCCGTTTTTAAATCTTTCCTTTCCCGATGGAGCTTTTCTATTTTTTCCTTCTGCTGCATATAGGACAATGCCGTATCAACCAGATTCCGTAAGGGCATGGTATAATCCGTCTGTGTCTGGTTTTCATTCAGAAGCAGCAGAAAATCCTCTTCTGTTCCTGCAGCATATATCACATCAGGTATTCTCTCCAGATTGATTTCTGTTTTACCCGGTCCCCGGCGGCTGAATCCCAATACTTCAGGCATGCCCTGCAGCATAGCAGGGCAGATCCGCTGCCTGCCCTGAAACAGCCCTCCATTTATCAGATCACAGAAAAAAGCCGGTCTTCTGAGCAGCTGTTTTCCTTTCACATTTATTCCTTTCCTTTTCTGCAAGATATGCCTCCTTTGACTGTGCCGACCCGTCATTCCATCCGCCGCTGCCGCTCTCTTCCCGTATTATACGGTAAAAAACATCGATAAAAGCTATCCATACAGCTGCTGATGAAAAATGTCCGAACCTGACAAGAATTATGAACACCATCCCAGGGGATAACCCCGGACAGTAAATGAGAGTGATTGGCACAGAAGAACCTGCGCCGAAAATTACGGAACCCATACGGCAAACATCCGGCCGTTTCGCACACACTGCGTATGAGTAAAAAATACAACTATTCTGTTACTTATAATAATGGATTCCCGGCTGATAAACAATTGGCAAAATGACTTTTTTTATTCGTTTATTTTTGAATAACAGGCTTCTAAACCGCATAAATACGACATTCCTACCTGTCAAAAAGATATTTTCCCTCCTATTCCCCGCCGGTAATTAGTGGGCGTAATTCCAGTCTGCTTTTTAAAAGCGACGCAAAAATTATTCTCACTCTGAAAGCCGCAGGAAAAGGCAATTTCTTTAACCGTTTTATCCCCGGAGCGCAGATAAAATCTGGCACAGTCGAGACGCATTGCCAGAAGATACTGATGGGGTGTAATGCCGTACTGCTTTTTAAACAGACGGATAAAATGATAAGGGCTGACAGAAACGCAGCCCGCCAGTTCCTCTATGGTAATTTCCTGCATAAAATGCTGCCGCATATAGGAAACAGCCTTGCCAAGTTCCCGGGTGAACTGTTTTTCTTCCGCATCTATCGCGCCTGCGGATAACCGGAGTCCCGAAAGCCCTGCCGGAAAGGTCAGAAGATCCGTCAAGATAAACCCCAGAAGATTTTCAGCAATCCCCTGATCCGAATAAAACGCTTCCAGCAGCATCCTGAATTTATTCAGGAATCCATCGGTCTGGCTTTCCGTCAGTGAAAGGACCGTCCCATAGATTTCCGTAAGATACCGGAAGTAAGCTCTTGCATTGATGCCGTCGAAATGAATCCAGTAAAATTCCATTTCACTGTCCGCCCCGTACATATGGGGCGCGTAGCAATCCATCAGGACCAACTGCCTCTCACCAATTTTCCTGCGGAAAGAAGTCTCCCCCAGAGATTCCGCATATCCCTGTCCCTTAACCACGAGCATCATCAGAAAGCTGTCATAATTATTTCTCGCCACACAGTATTCCTCACCGCAGAAATAATGGCCGAGACAGACCGGATACAGAAACGTTCTTTTTGCCAGCGGACTGGGGGTATGGAAATATATTGTAGATGAAGGATAAGGTTCCTGCGTATTCGGATTCATAAAGGCACCTCCCAAAGCCGGCATCCCTGATTCACGGCTTCCGATCTGCCCGGCAAATGCAGCGGTAACACATCGGACAGGCCTGAACCGTTATTGCAGCGCAATTTTTATATATATCATAACAATTATTTAATATGTAAGTCAACGTCAGATATGATAGAATAATAGGCATATCGAATGTTACTGGTCACGGAGTGAACTGTAACTATCAAATAAATATTACGGTGCACAAGCAGCTGCACAGGGCGCTGTGAACCGTAATGAAAAAAAATATCTTTTAATAATACCGGAGGGATAACACATGGAATATCTGATATCGGACAGCGATAAGCTGATTCTGAGAGAAATCGCAAAAAAGCAGCTGGAACTGGCAAACAGGGAATCCAACAGGCAAAGGATTCAGGAATGGTACAAGCATAATGCCCTGCAGGGAGAAAAGCCGATGATCCATCTGGAAATGGGCACCTTTGCCCAGGAAATCATCCCGCCGCTGCTAAAGTGCGGGGGTGCATTCGCAAGGCAGGTGGAAACCTCCCTTTACTGTAACTTCCTGAACCAGGAGTTATTTGACGACGACAGGGTGACGCCGGACTATTACCCGGTGGAATACGATACCTATTTTGAATTATTTGGTATCCAGATTCATGTGGATCATACCCAGGACGCCAGCGGCAAAGAAAGTCTGGGACACCATTTTGAATCCATCATTGAAGATTTGGAAGACGATTACGATAAGCTGAAACCCAGCCGCTATGGAGTGGATCTGGGTACTACGGAACAAAAAAGAAAAGCGGTGGAAGAAGCGATCGGCGATATCCTGCCTGTTAAAATGCAGATGTCCTGCCTTTACAGCGTTCCTACCCAGATGATCGTACACTTTATGAGTATGGAAAACATGATGTTTGCCATGTATGATTATCCGGACTTATTTAAGGAAATGATGAACCGTATTGCAGACGATACGCTGGCCTATTACAAAATGCTGGAGGAAAAACGCCTGATCCTGCCCACCACTTCTTTTGAGGGGGTCGGACAGGGAACCTGGAGCTTTAACACAGAGCTGCCCGGCTGGGACGAATGGGAAAAACGCCCCTTTACGCCGAAAGATGTCTGGGGGTTTATGGATTCCCAGGAAACCGTGGGGATTTCACCGGATATGTATGAAGAATTCATATTCCCCTGTTATGAAAAAATCGCATCCTCTTACGGACTTCTCTCTTACGGCTGCTGCGAACCGGTGGATCCAATTTGGGATAAATGTATCAGCAGGCTTCCCAATCTCAGGAAGGTATCCATCTCTCCCTGGTGCAATGAAGAGTTTATGGGGGAAAGGCTGCGCGGCACAAAGGTCATCTACCACAGGAAGCCCAGTCCGAATTTCCTCGGCGTGGATCCGGTCCTGGATGAAGACGCCTTCCGTGCGCACATTCGCAAAAGCCTTACGGCCGCCAGAGGCTGTAAAATGGAAATCACCCAGAGGGATGTGTATACCATCCATAACAGCATCCCCAAGGCCAAACGCTACATAGAGGTAATCCGGGAAGAAATTGAGAATAACTGGAAGGCGTGAAATGAATAGAGGAAGAGGCGCATGTCAAAATAATAACTTATGACATGCGCCTCTTTTTCTGCCATTATATGGCTTGCCATAGTACGGTCCGACTTACTATGGCTTTTTCCTATAATCCACTTCTACATACGTTTCCTCATAATAAGGCTTTATAACTATTTTCCCTCTGTCATGTCTGCCCATAATTCGTATTCTCTTTTCCACTCCGGGCACCAAATCAAAATAATTATCCTCAAACAGCCAGCCAAACTCGTCTCCGTCTTCCTCACCGGAAAGCTGCACACTGCGTGCAAACTTTTTTGAGGTTACTAGCAGTTCATCCTTTTCTATCCACGCCTGTATTCCTGTATCACAGGGGAAATCAAGATGTCTTTCAATATCCACATAATCCAGATTCTCTGCCAGAAGCCTCCCGTTTTCATCCCGAACATAGGCGAGCAATACACTGTCTCTTCGGAACTGTCCGAATTTATCCAAATAGACTATCCGTCCGGATTCATCGGGCTCCACAATAAAACTATGTTCTAAACTGGCGGTTATCTTATTCTGTTTGAGGGAAAAAAGGAAAATTTCAACGCTTCCCCTGATTTGTCCGGCAGTATCATTTACCAGCCAAACAGCGATTCTGTCTTCCACCTGAAAGGAAACCTGGATAGGGCTGTAAGCTCTTTTCAGAGCATAATAAGCCATTTGCGGTTCATTGAAATAATCGATGATCCCATAGGATATCAGATTACAGCAGTTATTCAGCTTCCAGAGAAAATGCCCTTTCGTTATCCGGTTCCCGATACCTGACCCATCTGCTTTTCCCCTTCTGATACGCTCTACATCACTTTTTATATATTCGCTGTAAGAGGCTCCCAGGTTGTAAATCAGAGACTCTGCATCGTCCGCGTCATAATAATGTTCGACAGGTCCTATCTTGATTCCCTGTTCCCCACAGCTGCGTTCTTCCCAGGAAACCGGCCAGGGCAGCCTATAACCCTTCGTGTTTTGTCCTGTATAACCGGAAGGCCACAGTTCATCATCTTCCATCATCCGTTTCATCGTTTTCAGCTGAGGGGCGGAAAAACGGGCATTTTCACTTAGGAATACCGGATATGTTACGCCGGGCACATACCACTGGTGTGTATACCCATGTGAGTCTCCATCTCTAGGATCATTCGCCCATTCCCCGCCGGACGGACAGTTCATATGATAGTATCTGTCCGGATCCAGGCTTTGGCAAATCTCCGGGTAAATTTCTTTAAATATAGTTTCTCCGTAGCAGTAACAACCAGGATACTGGAAATCTCTGGACAGCAAAACTTCATTTCCTCCGCACCACAAAAGGATAGAGGGGTGGTGTTTCAGCCTGTTTACCAGCCACTTTGCCTCTTCCCTGCACAAGTTTTGAAAAGACGGCTCTTCATTATACATATGATATCCCAGATAAAAATCATGCCATAAGAGAAAACCTCTGCGATCACATTCTTCATAAAAATCATCCGGCAGTATCTCACTTTCTCCCCAGATACGTAAACTGTTGCAATTTGCCATCGCTGCCAGATCCAGAAGCTGTTCCATTCGTTCCTTATGATAACAGCCGCTCATGGTATCCACCTGTGTCAGATTCGCCCCCCAGAGTTTTACCGCCATTCCATTGATATGAAAATCCAAAGGAGCCTTCCATTCTATTCTGCGGAATCCCACTTTTTTTCGATTGCTGTCCAATACCTGTCTTTCCTTGACCAGCATAATTTCAATTTCGTAAAGATTCTGGCTGCCATGAGAACGGGGCCACCACAGCAATGGATTATCCACCTGTATTTCTAATTTTCTGCCTGCCGCTGCTTCTCCTTCCACAATGGTTTTTCCATTGGGGTCCTTTATTTTATAATAAAGATATTCTCCTTCCTGGCTGATACTGTTATAGGACATTTCCATCCGGATTTTTCCGCGGCCTAAATCAGGATCCACCTGTACCACGGCATTTACATCCCGGAAACCATCCGTCCTTACTTGTTCCAGCCATATATGCCCGTATATCCCTACCCTGACCAAATCCGGATGCGGGCCTGAAAAATCATGGAATCCGGAGCGAAATACTCTGGCTTTACAAAAATCAGGTACATAATCATTATATTTATCAGGGAGCTTCGTTTCTTTCACCACTTGTACAGGCGATTTAAAATCCAGGCGCAGCCGGTTTTCTCCTTTTCTCAGCCCGGAAAGCCTGTCCGCACGGCAGGGCATATAAACACTCTCATTCTGTGCGATACGGACACCATTCAGATAAATATCCGCAAAGGTATCCAGCCCTTCCATCACTAAATTCCAACTTCCATCACAATCCTCCAAACAGAATATTTTCTCATAGCTCCAATCGGATTCCCCAATCCACCTGTCAAGATTAAACCCTTTCAGATTCGGATTTTCTATTACCCCTTCTTCCACCAGCACATCATGCACCTGGCATGGAATCGTTTTTATATGGAACAACCTGCCTGCGGTTTCCTTTCCTTTTGTCTGGCAAAGCGTCCAATCCTCATCCAACCCTATCTTTTTCATAGCATGCTCCTATCTGCAGAAACTTACCTGCTTTACCTCCTCTGTATACGGTGCTTTTACGGATATCATTCCATGATCCCGGCGGCCCAGGATCCTGACATGTTTTGTCATCCCCGGCAGTAAATCAAAATAATTATCCTCAAACAGCCAGCCAAACCGGTCACCGTCACAATTCCCTGTAATTTCCACACATCTGGCAAAATGCGCGGAGCTGATACTCAGCTGATCCCCTTCTATCGTTACGGAAATTTCAGGTTCTTTAAAGGGAAGATGCCTTTCGATATCTACATAATCGATACAGGTATAGATATCTTTGCCGGCCTTATCCATCAAGCGGGCAAAGAGTACACAATCCCTGGAAAAGAATTGATAACGCGCCAAGTCACTAACCAATTCACATTCCCCCTGGTCAACCTTTACCGGTACAAGATCCCTTCGCTCAAAATTTTCTGTTTTGAGATTGTACAGCCCCATTTCCACCATCCCCTGAAAATCACGTGCGGAGTCGTTAACTGCATACAGCCGGATACTTTCTTCCCTGGAAAAAAGGACCATCAGCGGAGACAACACGCGTTTTGTGGCATAATAGGGAATATATCCTTCCTGAAAATAATCAATAATTGCACAAAAAACCTTAGGCCAGGTATCCAGAAGCTTACATGCCATATAGCCTTTGCTGCGTTCCGTAAAACCGGCTTTTTCCCTGCTTCCCTTCCTCACCTGCTCCCCGATTTTTTTGATAGCCGCCCCGTAGGATGCCCCAAAACGATAAAGCATGCTGTCCGCATCCGTCACATCATAGTACTCCCAGTAATTTCCGGAATATCTTTCCCCATCCGCAAGAAAATGGATCCGTTGCCTCCAGTTTTCCGGCATGATCCCTTGCCCCGGTTTAACCACTTTACCATCATACTCTGCATCCCACAGTTCTCCCCGTATTATTTTTTCCAGGCTGTATTTGACCGGCGGGGCTGTACGGATACTTTCACTAAGGAAGTTCGGGTATTCCTGGTATGGATATTCCCATATGCATTCATAGGTATGACTGTCCCCTTCTCTGGGATCATTGGTCCACTCTCCGCCATAAGGAGAATTGACATGATAATATCGTTCCGGATCCAATCGGGCGAGCATCTCGGGAAACGCATACCGCGCTATCCAGTCGCCAAAGGGATATTTTCCAATCAGTTCCGCCCCCATTATGGTTTCATTCCCTCCGCACCACATAAGAAGTGATGCATGATGTCTCAATCTGCGAACGAGAACTTCCGCTTCACGTACGCATTTCAAACCGTATTCTTCATCATCCGGATAAGCGCCATGCCCCATAAAAAATTCCTGCCAGATCAGGATCCCTCTCCGATCCGCTTCCTCATAAAATTCGTCCGGAAGCGGTATTCCTTCTCCCCATATACGCAGAGTATTCATATTTGCATTTTCCACCATATCAAAAACACGTTCCGCACGTTCCTTTTGATAACAATGGGTATAACCCTGCATGGGATCCATGGAACCGCCCCAAAGCCTCACTTTCTTTCCATTGATAAGAAAGGCCAGAGGAACAGGCATTTCCACCTTGCAAAAACCTATCTGTTTTTCAACTTGATCTGCTGCCTGAGCAGCTCCGCTCTGCTTTACAAGCAGTTCAACGGAGTACAGATTTTGATCTCCGAACCCTCTTGGATTCCATAACCCGGGGTTCTCCACAAATAACTGCCCATTCCCATGGAATATTCCATCCGATACATCCGCTTTCAAACAGTTTTTTTTCACAAGAATGCCTTCCTTTTTGACTGAAACCTGAATCTCTATATCCTTTTCGCCGCAGCCTTGCACGGAGAATGAAATCATCCCTCTGTTTCCAACTAGTTCCGCGCGGACATTATCCTCTGTAATTTCAATATCATTCCATGTTTCCAATATGATCTCCCCATAGATACCGACTGGGGTAAACGACGGCACCGCTCCCTGGTAGCTGCTTTCTTCCGGCCCATTATTCAATGGGAAATCGTGCAAAGGTTTGCGCAGCAGCTTACACTTAAGAACAGCCCCATCCAGATAAGCAGGCATTTTTTTATGCGCGAGCCATTCCGTCACCCGATGAAAATGAATGAGCAATGTATTCTCTTCCTTACACAAACCTGTAATATCGATGGAACAGGGCAGATAGAAATCATCATGCATTCCTATCTCATTTCCATTCAGATAAATAGTTGCAAGGGTATCCAGTCCCGTAAAAAGGAGACGGCTTCTCTTACCTTCCGGTTTTGGAAAACTGCACCGGTATTCCCATTCATAATCAGAGATCCATTGTGCATCCTGACACCATCCGAGTGTTACTTCTTCCGGCAGGATTGCATGATCCAGCAATACATCCGCCACCTGGGAAGGCATCTTCCTTATGGACAGCCAATCCGTTTCTTTTTTTCCTGCCTGAAGCAGTTCCCAATTTTCTTCCAGTTTTCTTCTTATCTTTTCCATTTTTACCTCTCCAATCCTTCTCGTCACCCTTTTATACTCCCTGCAACCAGTCCCTGGATCAGATATTTGGATCCAAAGGAAAACAAAATCAATATGGGAATTGTCCCCATGGATAATGCTAGTATTCTCGCTGCATAATCGGTCCTGTATTCACTGCTTATTAATGCAATCGACAAAGGTATCGTATAATATTTTTCCTTGCTGATCATGACCAGCGGAGTCATATAGTTATTCCATGACCACAGGAAAAGCAGAAGAAAAATAGTAATCAAAGCCGGTCTGATAATAGGAAGGATTAATCGGAAAAAAATCCCAAACTCCCTGCAGCCGTCTACCCTTCCGCTTTCAATAATTTCATCCGGCACAGAGCTTCCAATATACTGACGCATCCAGAAAACGCCGAATGCATTTGCCATACCAAACACGATCAAAGGAAAGAGGGTATTGGTAAGCCCGAGCCATCTCATCTCCAAGACATAGCCAATCAGACCAAGCTGTTCCGGAATCGCTAATGTGGCAACAATTACCGTAAACAAAAACTTCTTCCCCTTGAAATCAAATTTCGCAAATGCATATCCGGTGAGTGCACTTATCAGAAGGCCGCCAGTTACATGGCATACTGCAACCACAATACTATTCCAATAATAAAGCAGAAAATTTTGTTTCATAACTGTCTGGAAATTCTGCAAGAAATATGTACCAAAAAACAACTTTACTCCTGTATATAAATCCTCACTGTAATGCGTGCCCATAACTATCATCATGTAAAAAGGCAGTAGTGCACATACGGACATCATTACCATAAACATATAGACAGGCAGCCTGTACAGCTTATTGACTTTCTTCATAACGTCACCTTTCCTTTCTTCCCCCTATCAATCGGAACAGCAATAAGGAGGCTCCCGCTATCACAAGGAACAGGCAGTATGCCAGTGCGGAGCCATAACCAAACTCAAAGCTTCTGAAAGACGCTTCGTAAAATCTCATTACTACCGTCATTACCGCTCTGTCAGGGCCTCCTATCGGCTGGCTTGCCGAAGAGAATAAAAGCTGCGGCTCATCAAAAAGCTTAAACCCGTTAATCACACTTGTAGTAATTACAAACAGGAAAATAGGCCGCAGCAACGGTATCGTAATTCTGGTAAAACAGCTCCACCACCTGGCTCCGTCAATTTTAGCCGCTTCATATAAATCGTCAGAAATAGAGGAAAGCCCTGACAGAAACATAATCATCATGTATCCATAATTTTTCCAGACAATCATCAGAATGACCACAATTCTGGAAGGCCAGGCATTTCCCAGCCAGTAAACGCTCTCTATCCCAAACAGGTTCAAAATTGCATTGCTTACCCCGCTTTTCCAGTCAAACATAAGCTGGAAAATAATTCCCACAGCTACCGGGGTCGTTATATAAGGGAGGAAATTGATAAGCTGCAGGCCATTCCTGGTCTTTTTAAAAAAATCCTTTAAAAAGACAGCCATGAATAAGCCCAGGCCAATCTGTATGGGTGTACTTATCGCTAAAAGAATTATGGTATTCTCCAGTGATTTATAGAAAAACTTATCCTGGACGAAAACTCTTTTATAATTGGACAGTCCTACAAAGGCCGCATCTTGGATACCATCCCAGGAGGTGAAGCTGACACCCAGCGAAAAGAGAACAGGAAAAAGCCCGAATGCAATATATAAAAAGAAATAAGGAAAAATCATTAAATATGGTATTTTTTTTCTCGTCATAACGTCACCTCTGTTTTGGAAAAAGGGATCTACACCGGCAGATCCCTTTTCTTTCTTTATTGCTGCGGGGGATTTGACATCGATAAATCCGGCTGCTTTGTGAGTAATTCATCTGCCATGGAAGCAAGCAGTTCATCCACCGAAACCTTCCCATCCGGCGAAGCATTTATGGTTTTTAACGCCAGGTTATATACATCGTCAATATCCTGATCATACCTGCTCGGAAGTCTGACTCCTTTAATATTAGGCAGCACATCCTGGGCGATGACTTTAAGCACATCCTGTCCTGCAAAAAAGTCATCCGGACGGCTGTAAAAGCTTTCGTCCTCATAAGTGGGCTTATACGACGTGAAATTTCCCACGTAATCGCGGTTCAGTTCCCCGCCCTTTTGTGTTAACCAAAAATATTTCAGGAATTCCACAGCCTCTTCCTTATGTGCTGCATCCTTCGGAACCCCGCTTACCGTTCCGCCCCATGGGAACGGCCCGCCGGGAGGAAGCATAAACCCCCATCTTCCTGCGCCGTCTTTATCATTGGATTTTATGGTAAATTCAAGTGACCAATTGGCACAAGGATAAAAAATATCATCATTACGGGCATAGGAAGCCCCTTCTTCCGCAGAATTAAAATCCAGCACATCAATCATCCCCGCCTGTTTCATCTCAACAAGTTTCTCCAGGATAGGGCGCATGGAAGCGTCCAGGTTTAATTTATTATCAATAATAAAAGGTTCCGTGGATTGGCCCTTTAACATCTGCCCTGCAGCGCCAAGGCTGGAAAGCATATAAACAGTTCCCCCTGATTTTTCTGCCACTTCTTTCCCTTTTGCAATAAAGGAATCCCAATCCGAAAGCATTGCTTCCAGTTCTTTCGGATCGTCCGTACCAAGATATTCCCTGGCAAGCTCCCGTTTATAAGCCAGCCCTGCAACTGACGGACATTCCGGCCCAACATAAATCCCGCTCTCAGAGGTTTCCAACGGGATCAAATAATCCATTATCTGGCTGGTATCAAAAAGATAGGGTTCCTTTGTGATATCTTCCCAGATATCCAGGGAAAGAAGCTTTCCCCGATAGGTAGCTTCCAGCCATGCGATATCCGGCATTTCCCCGCCGCTCGCCAGGGTTGTCTGCAGCTTTTGCGTCATATCTTTGCTTTCTACAGCTACTAAATTCACTTCAATTCCCGTATCCTTTGTAAATTCTGCATACATGTTCCGGTTATTCTCACTGGTATCCCAGCACCAAATAGTAATTTCACGTCCTTCTTGTGCCCCGCCTTCCTCAACCTGCGCGTTCTGGGCCGGGGAAGTGCCCTGCGCCGCCTCCGCTGCATTATTCTCCTGTTTACCGCATCCGGCCAACGAAGAAATACATAAGGCCGTCCCTAACAAATACACCAATAATCGCTTACCCATAACTGCCTCCTTTACCTGTTTTACACGTTTCCTGTTGATAGGTTCAGTATAGGACGCATAAATCCCTAAAGAAACAGCAGACTTTCTATCTTTTTTATACTTTTTATTCTGTAAGGAACCAGTAAAACGCATCTTTGTAACTTTTCCTCTAATTATTTGTCCTATATTGATCTTTTTTATATTTTTCTGTCCTTGAAAGCAAATCGGATTACCGTTCCTCCGCCTTCTGAGCTGTTTATTTCAAGAGGCTGACATTTATTATAGATAAGCCGGAGCCGTCCGTTTACATTAAATAAGCCGATATGGTTTTCCACCCTCTCGCTTTCCAGCCTGTCCCTGATTTCCTTCAGTTCTTCCCCGTTACAGCCAATTCCGTCATCTTCTACAGATACGGAGATCCATCCTTCCTTTTCTATTATGACAATCCGGAGAAAGCATGCTTTATCACTTGGTACGATGCCATGGAATACACTGTTTTCCACCAGCGGATAAAGTATCAAACGGGGAATTTCCCGCTGTTCCAGCCCTTCTTGAATCTGCCAGATAATATCCGGTACATTCCTGTAACACATTTGCAGAACATGCAGGTAATTATCAATATATCCTTTTTCCTTTTCCACTGTGGTCATAGCCTGCAGATCGGTACGAAGCAAGGATTGAAGAAGCTTAATAAACGCTTTGGTAAGTGAAATGATATCCTCATAGCTGTGTTTGCGGGCCAGACAGATAATGGCATTAAGCGTATTGTAAATAAAATGGGGATTCAGCTGATAAGACAGCATTTTCATCTGGGCTTCATATTGCTTTTTCTCACTGGCAATCAGCTGTTCGGTGTGTAATTCTATACTTTCCACCATTTGATTAAAAACATCGGCCGCTTCCCCGCATTCATCCTGGGTTTGGATTTCAATATGCTCCTTTCTGCTACCCTGCGCCACCCTCTGCATTCCCCGGATTAATGTATCCAATGGTGAAATAATCCGCATAAGCATTAGAAGCATAAGGGAAAGCATGACTAATAAAATCAACGCAATTGTCAGGGCAACCATTGTATTCATCCGTCTGATTTCCGTTTCCATCGCCCGATTATCTATCCTGTACTCTATTTTCCACCCATTTGCCCCAATCCCGTCCGTGTATATGGTATCCTTTTCCTCCCATCCGGTAAGGCTGTCAAAAACAATCACGCCTTCCGGCGTCGTCAGCCGGAGATATAATTCCTCATCCGCTGTCAGGGCTGCATCCATCTTTTCAGTATCCAGTAAAATGACCAGCTTTCCCAGCCCCACATTGATTCCATTTTTATCAAAGATCTCATTTATATATGCTATTGTATTTTTCTCACCCGTAACTCCATGGTAATCAAATATAAAACGGGATGTAAATCCGGCCATTTTATTATTTTCCAGGAATTCTCTATATGGTTTTCCTTCCACTAATTCCCTGTAAGTATTTACCATTTCCAGAACCTTCCCCCTGCCGTCCACCACAAAAATATCCTGTATCAGGCTGCCGTAAAGCATCCGGTATTCCTTCAGCTTTTTTTCCATTGTCTGGATCCGGGAAAAATAAAGGTAACTATTTTCCGCCGCTTCCATCTTTAAAATATTTTGAACAGTATCATCAAAAGTAATATTCCTTGCATACAGCGCAATCTCTTCCAAATCATTTATTTCCTGCTCTGATAGATTTATTGCCATTTCCCTTCTCTTCTCAAGCAGTGAGTTTTCTACCAGGGGTTTCATATAAAAATACATAAATCCACTGGTAACGAAAACACAAAAAATGACAGACAGCAGAACAAGCGATAAAATCTTCCAGAAGATTCTTGTCCTCGTTTTATGTATCCCGAATATCATACTATGCGTCACCTCATTCAAATTCCTTTGGGTTTTTTCCTGTTTCTTTTTTAAATACCTTGCTGAAATACTGAACTGTCTGATACCCCACTATCTCGCTGATCTCATAAATCTTTTTATCGCCCTGTCTGAGCAGTTCCTTGGCACGCTCAATGCGCAGGCCGGTAACATAGGCGGAAAAGGTGATTCCTGTTTCTTTTTTAAACAAATGGGAAAGATAAATAGGACTGATATCAAGATGAAGAGCTGTTTCATTCAATCCGATATCCTCCGGGTAATGCGCTCTCATATAGGCCATCGCCTCACGCACCTTTCGGGAATACTGCCTGACCGTGCATTCTTTAAGGATTTCCAAAAGATACCCAAAACGTTCTGCGGTATGATAGACACTTTCCTGAAGCAGATTAATCTCCACCCGTTCCAGCCACTCATCAAACTCCGGCAGTTTTACCTCATACCCTTTTTCCCTAAAATAATAGGACAGTTTGATCGTAGCTTTCTTCAAAAGAGCAATGCTCTGGATCTTCGCAATCCCCCTCTCATACAAAGCTTCTATCTTCTCTCCCGCCCTTTGATAGTTTTCCTCCCTGATATCATTCCCTATTGTTTCCACCTCCACCAGAATCTGTTCTTTCCATTCCGCCGGGCACTCCTCCGGCTTTTTAACCAGTATGCAGCCACCTTTCCTGAATATACGGTATTGAAGAAGTTCTGTCCCCTTTCTTCTTGCCGCCGGAATATCCTGGCTGTTCCTCACAATACCTCCTACAGCTACTGCAATCTGTGTATCCAGGTGTTCCCTGAAGATTTCCTGCACAGACAAAATAAATTCACTTACATATCTTTCCTGTTCCATCAGCGAACTACCATCCCGGGATTTTAAGAAAATGACAAACTCTCTTTCCGTTATTTTCAGACATGTAAACCGGTAATTCCAAACCTCTTCTTTCAAAAGATCCTGTAAATTTTCTTCTCCAATATCTTTTCTCATTTTAAGCCGCCAGACATTAAGCAGAATACTGTTTCCAATCCATTGGAAACACCTTTCCCGATAAGCCGTTTTCCCCGAAACGTTTTCCTGCGCAAGCTGCATCTTTTCCCCTTCATCCAGCAGCCTGCCAAGCCTTGCCCGTGCTGTAATACTCTTAACGTCCCGCTCTTTTTTTATGGCTTCCGCACATTTATTTAATTCACGCAGCAATACCTGGCTGTCAATTTCGTATTTCAGGATAAATGCCTGTGCTCCCATGTCCACTGCCCTTTTTGCCAATTCAAATTCTTCATATGCCGTAAGCAGGATAAATTTTACATCAGGATCCTTTTTTCGTATTTCATCAATCATATCCAATCCTGTCATAACAGGCATTTTGATATCCGTCAAAATAATATCCGGCCTGTATTGTAACGCATATTCCAAACCGATTTTTCCATTTCTGGCAGGCGGCAGCAACTCAAAACCATATTGTTCCCATTCAATCAGCCCCAAGATATCTTCTCTGGTGATATCCATATCCTCCGCAACTAATATTTTTATCATACCTTCTCCCTTTCCCCATTACGGCAGCCCTTCCCCAGTTTACTTCTTATTTCATTATACACAGGTCCGTCTTTTGAAAACTTATCCTTATTTTATAAAAATTATACTTTTTTTCCTTTTCATAAATCCACTCTTTTATAGTATCCAAACTTCGCAGGCGCGAAATGGCCTTCCGCCCGCTGTCTGCGGCGCGCTGCCGGGATGGAAAAGGAATTTTCTTCAGCGCCTTTCAGGCTATGGAGATGAGACCGATCAAGTGTGTCAGCCTCATCTGACACACTTGATGCCTTCGGGTTCATCGGAATGCCCGGCCTGATGGACTGAAGAAAATCCTTTTCCATCCCGGCAGCGCGCCGCAGACAGCGGGCGGAAGGCCATTTCGCGCCTGCGAAGTTTGAGTATAGTATATATAAACATAACAAACCCCACAAAAGCAATCCGGTATCCAATGCTGTCTCCGGATTTCCTCTGTGGGGTTCTTTTACATTTACCTGTTACAGTTCCTTATTTACAAATCTTCCAACGCGTCTTATTCAGCTGCGCTCAAAATACATATGCTCCATATAAAGTTCATTAAAGTCCTTATCCGCCGATAGCCCAATCTCCGAGGAAAGCTTTACGATTTCCCCGGCCCTTTCCGCGGCTCCCTCTTCCCTGCCATACCGGATGGCACCGTCCAGGGCCCCGTTTCCAATCACTTCTATTTTATCCGCAAAAGCCTCGGGTATCAGGCCGATTCCCACTGCTTTCGCCACATCCATACGGTAGCCGAAGCCGCCCGCCAGATAAACCTTATCCACCTCCTCCGGCCGGATACCATAACGCAGAAGCAGGGTTTCCAGCCCGGCCCGGACTGCGGATTTGGCCAGCTGAAGCTCACGGACATCCTTCTGATAAAAACAGATAGGCCCGCCTTCCCGGTTCCGGGCAAGTTCATATCCGCACTCCTGCCATTCGTCCTCCATCAGTCCCGTATCATCCACCAAATCCGCCTGCAGAAGCTCGTATAAGGCCTCTATTGCCCCGGTGCCGCAAATACCGGCAGGCGGTTCATCCCGGATTGTCTGTACCCGCACCTGATCCCCCTCGATTTCCACATGGGAGATGGCTCCCGGTATGCTGCCGGATCCATGCACGATATTCCCTCCCTCAAAGGCCGGGCCTGCTGCCGTGGAGGTTACAAGGATCCGTTCCCGGTTTCCGATTCCCATTTCACCATTGGTTCCCAGGTCAATAAGCATACTGACTTTTTCCGATTCCGCCAGACCGCAGGAAAGGATATCCGCCACAATATCCGCTCCTACAAAGGTGGAAATGCCAGGCAGTATTTTCACAGCCACCTGGCGAAGCCGTTCTGTCACTTTTTCTCCCAGAACCTCTCCCAGCGTACTTTCCACCTGTTGGATGTGATAGGGAGTAAACGGATATATTCCAAGTGTATTGCAGGGATATCCCATCAGGAGATGGATCATGGTGGTATTTCCTGCAATAACCACTTGTTCCGGTATCTGTCTGCCGGCCCCGGTAAGCTTTTCCAGGCCCAGGAGCAGATCCTCCCGGATGCTTTCCTGCAGTTCCTCCTTTTTACCGTCTACCGATGCCTGGATTCTGCTGATCACATCCGCCCCGTATCGTCTCTGTCTGTTTATACACAGATAACTGTCTGTTCCCGCTCCGGAATTCATGGTCACCAGCTCCATGGCAATCGTGGTAGTCCCTATATCGATTCCTACCATAACCGGCCCGTCCGCTTCCTTTTCCGGCCCGCCCGCATTCCTTTCAGACGGTATGCCGATTATGTCCATTTTTTCTTCCGTTTCCTCTCCCAGGGCCAGAACCATATCCCCCAAAGGATAGCAGGTACAGGCCAGCCGGTATCCCTCCACCAGCTGCTCCGGAGTAAAGGTTCTCTCATCCGCAGGCGTGACCGCCGCGTCTCCGCTCACCACCCTGATCCGGCATTTTCCGCAGGATCCTCTTCCGGAACAAACAGCGGGCACATAAATCCCCTGCTCCCTGAGTACCTCCAGCACTGTTTTTTCCTCCCTGCTCACAAGGATTTGGGACTCCCCCTTCCTTCTCACCTCCAGCGTGACCGGGGCCACATGCCTCATCTTACAGTCTTTGTTCGGGCACTCTCTGCAGTTGTGATCCATGTGGTATTGGGTGCTGTTTTCATCCAGAAGATATATCTGGCATGTGGATTTTACCGGATCGAACATATAGCTGCTTTTGATATCCATATCCAGGATCCTCCCGGCTTCTGTCACGTCAAACGCGGTTTTCTGCGCCTCCATGCCGATTCCTGTGGGAGCCTCCAGCCGTTTGGATATTCCCAGCTTTTTCTCCTCACATATGGTTCGGATCAGCGGCTGCAGGCTTTCCGAAGCCTGCATAAGATAATCATCGGCAAATGCATCCGCAAGCATCCCCTCCAGATATCTGCCCTCCCCAAAAAGAACCGTTGACCATTCGCTGATTTCCTTACCTATAGTGACAATAAGAAAGAGAGCCTGCGTGCCCGCCGGCGCGGCGGAACCTGCCGCCTCCTCCGGAATCCTCCCGAATTCCAGTGCCGCCGCCGGATGGATTTTGGCATACGCCTCTTGTTCCATATTTTCATATTCTTCCAGCACCTCTTCGTAGATGGGGGAATCCTCATAGCAATCAATCAGGTGCAGAATATTCGCCCGGTTGAACCGGACCTTAAAATCAGTCATTTTCATGTTTATACTCCCGGATTTTTCGTCCATTTGGAAAAACTAAAGAATGTAGGTATTTATTTTAGGTTTATGGAATTTTTTTGTATCTCATGGTATACTCAACTATAACCGATGGTACGAAAGAGATTCTATAGTAACCCTTTACAATGGAGAAAACATTATGTCTCAGTCGTTATATTCCGTAGTGGATAAAGATACACTTCATAATATCGTAGAAGCCTTTTACGGCTGCATCCAGCTTCCCATCCAGGTCATTGATGAGAATGGGAATTTTCTGGAATCCTTCGGGGATACCGGGAAATTCTGCAGCCTCTTCCAAAAGCACCTGCCTCCTGAGGATACCTGCCAGATAATGCATGTGGGTGCAAGCAAACGGGCCATTTCCCTGGGGGAACCTTATATTTTTTCCTGCCATGCCCACTTAAACCACATCGTGTATCCTCTGATTTGTAAGGACAAATTCTTAGGTTCCATCCTGCTCGGCCCTTTCCTCATGGATGAACCGGACTCGCTCCTCATATCCGATCTGTCCAGGAAATATAACCTGAATATTGACGATACCCTGCGTCTTTTTGAGGAATCCGGCTCCATTCCTCTGGTTACTCCGGAAATGGTCAACCACATTAACAAGCTTCTGTATTATCTGTTCTGCAACCTCATCGACGAGAGTAAGGAACAGCTGAAGCTGAATAACCGCATCCTGTCCCAGCAGTCCAAAATCAGCGAAGCCATCCAGCGGTACAAAAATATGGATACCGCTGCCCTGGACTATCCGTATGAAAAGGAACGGGAACTGATCACCAAGGTAAAAACCGGCAACCAGACGCAGGCCAGAGCCATCCTGAACGATCTCCTCGGCTATGTATTGTTTTCCGAAGGCAACAGCCTGGATTTTATGAAAGCAAGGGCCATCGAACTGTGCTCCCTGCTTTCCCGTGTGGCGATAGAAGGCGGCGCGCCAACCGACAATATCCTGAAGCTGAATAATTCGTTTCTGAAAAGCCTGCAGCAAATCGACACGTTGGATCTGCTGTGCGCCAAGCTTCAGGAAATCGTGGAGGCCTTCACGGACAGTCTGTTTGATTATTCCCTGAATAAAAACCGGGAAACCATCAAAAAAGCCATGAACTATATTTCCACCCATTTCAACCGTCCCATCACCCTGGAAGAGGTGGCGGATGCCGTCCACCTGCATCCTGCTTATTTTTCTTCTATATTCAAACAATGCAGCGGTTCTTCCTTTAAGGAATACCTGAATATGGTCCGGGTGGAGGAAAGCAAACGGCTGTTGAGCAATACGGAATACAGCGTTATCGATATCGCGGTGGCCTGCGGTTTTGACGACCAAAGCTATTTTTCGAAGGTATTCAAGAAATATACGGGGATGACCCCGAAGCAATACCGCTAGCACCACTGGGAAAGAGGCATTCTGCCGCGGCTGCCTCAGCACGCAAAATGCCTCTTTATCTCCTGGCGCTTTAACCCCATTCCGATTATATTCACTTCCGATCTGCCGTCTCCGGCTTTTTCAATGGCAACTGCTCTGCGTACCATTGATCCGGTAAAGACATCCGTCCTTTCCGGACGCACAGCCCTTCACCCGGAGTATCTTTCCGCAGCAGCCTGACATGATCTGCTCCAGACGCCGTCTTAAGTCTCCCCCGACCTGCAGAAATCCGGCATAGCGCTTGATAAAAGTAGCTTTTCCGGCTCCCAGGAAACCGGTTATCAAATCCACGCTGGTCATAAAGCTCTCTCTTTGTTTCCGTATGTTCCATAAGTTTTTGCCAGGTCCACCATACGTTCCGCCCTGTCAAAGGAAGCATTTGCCGGATATTCGCAGCCGGTTGCCAGAATAAAGCCGCCGCCCTCCATCATGGCATCCATACAATTTCTGCACTCCTCATCCCACTCTTCATCGGTGCCGAGTACGGCGCCCGCCGGTGTCACACAGCCGATCAACGTGACCTGATCCCCGTATTTTTCCTTGCATTCCTTAAAATCCGCGCAGTCATCCGGAGGATACAGGAAGGATATGGCATCCGGATTCATCATCTTAATTTGTGCGTCAAAATAAATCCTCTGGCCGCAGTTATGAATCATAACCAGGCCTCCGGCTTCTCTTGTCACTTCCGACAGTTCCCTCACATAAGGCCCTTCCATTTCCGTCCACATTTCTTTGGACATAATCGTCCCGGAAGAAAACAGGGTATCAAACATCAGCCCGTTAATGCCGGTTGCCATAAGCGCCCGGCAATAATCCTTCAGCGTCTCGGTAATGGCTCCGGCCGCCTCTTTGACCGCGTCCGGATCATCATAGAGATCCATATACATATCCTGCTGGTTCCTGAGCATGGATAAAACGCCGAGCGGCCCGAATACAAAGGCGATTATGGGGAATTCTCCTTTTGCCTCCTGCACCAGCTTTTTACAGGTTTCAATATGCATCATCATGCGTTTGGAATCTCTGTAATCCACTTTTTTTATCTTGCAGTATTCCTCAATATCCTGTATGACGGACTTCTGATAATCGGGATGTGCCGCCTCATTTTCCGGGAATATCAGCTCCTGTCCCCAGGCGTCACACTCCACCGACAGATCAATCAGAGTAACAATACAGTCCTGATCATACATTTCCCTGGCTTTTAGCAATGCCCGGCTGCAGACGTCCGCATCCGTTGACCAGGTCTTATAATCCGCTCCCACCAGTTTTCTGGACACACCGCTTAATATGGGATAGACCGGAACCCTGTCCGGCTCCTTATGCTGCAGGGCCGTTACCACTCTTTCCATTGCATTCATTGGACTTTACTCCTTTGCCCCGGTGCTTAATGCGTTACCGCATTTCTGGCAACCTCCGCTGCTGTGGCGGCATCCGGCGTATAATAATCCGCGCCGATCTGTTTTGCAAAGCTGTCATTAACCGGAGCGCCGCCGATCATGACAATGTATTTATCCCGAAGGCCTCTTTCCTTAAGCTTATCAATGCAATCCTGCATGTTGGGCATCGTGGTTGTCAGAAGGGCCGACATACATATAACATCCGCCTGGACCTCTTCCGCCTTGCTGATAAAGGTATCCGCATCCACGTCAACACCCACATCGACCACATCAAAACCTGCACCCTTTAACATCATAGCTACCAGATTCTTTCCGATATCATGGAGATCACCCTTCACCGTGCCGATTACCGCTCTGCCCACCGGTTCATTTCCGACTTCCACAAGCTTAGGCTCCAGAATTCCCAGACCGGCATTCATCGCTCTTGCCGCTACCAGGACCTCCGGCACAAACACTTCATTATTTTTGAATTTAGTACCGATAATCATCATGCCGGAAAGAAGCCCGTCATTTAAAATTACTTTGGGATCCTGTCCCTCGTCCAACGCCTGCTGTACCATTTCCTTAACGATTTTAGCCTTCCCTTTTTGCAGCATTGCCGAGATTTCTGTAATTTCCACCATTTTTTTATCCTCCTCCAAAACAGTTTCTTCCGTTTCCTTTGGTTTTTACGGTTATCCCCATACTATACTCTTTTGCTTCTCCTAAATTGGAAAAATTATGGATAGTATGTATTTTTTTAAGGTAACTTTCAAAAAAAAATTGAAACCCTATTTTCGATGTGCTATAATGTCACAAACAATGACTGCTGTAAAAATGGGAATGGTTCCGATCCGTCTGAACCGCTACTAAAAAATGGAGAATTTTATGGGCTTGTTTGGCAGATACTGCAGCAACGGAATATTCTTAAGTTCATATGGTACATAGAATATAAATCGAAGGGAATTTTATTTTCTCTTCGATTTTCTAAAGTCAGATACCCCGCAGTCCGCTGCGGGGTATCTGACCGTGACGGCTGCCGCCGGTCCTTTTGCTGTCCGCTAAAAACACCCTGAATCTCCACGTTTTCACAGAAAGGAGAACCAACTATCATGAGACATTTAATGAATCCCCTGGACTTTTCCGCTGAGGAACTGGACAGGCTCTTTGAGACTGCCAGGGATATCGAAGTCAACATGCCTAAATATGCCCACGCCTGTGAAGGAAAAAAACTGGCTACCTGCTTTTATGAGCCGAGCACCCGGACCAGGCTCAGCTTTGAAGCCGCCATGCTGAATCTGGGGGGCAATGTCCTGGGCTTTTCCGATGCCGCCAGTTCTTCCGCTACCAAGGGAGAAAGCGTGGCCGATACCATCCGGATTATTTCCTGTTATGCAGACATCTGCGCCATGCGTCATCCCAAAGAGGGTGCCCCCATGGTTGCCGCTTCCGTTTCCGGGATTCCGGTTATCAACGCCGGCGACGGCGGCCACCAGCATCCCACCCAGACGCTGACGGATTTGATGACCATCCGCACACTGAAGGGGCGTCTGAACCAGCTCACCATAGGGCTCTGCGGCGACCTGAAATTCGGCCGCACCGTACATTCCCTGATCAATGCCCTCGTCCGTTATGATGATGTGCGTTTCATCTTTATATCCCCGGAAGAGCTTCGCGTGCCGGATTATATCACGGAAATGCTGAAGGATAAAAACATTCCCTATGAAGAGGTCATGCAGCTGGAAGAAATTATGCCCCGGCTGGACATCCTCTATATGACCAGGGTGCAGAAGGAACGTTTCTTCAATGAAGAGGATTATGTCCGCCTGAAGGATTTCTATATACTGGATAAGGCCAAGATGAACCTGGCTCCGAAGGATATGCTGGTGCTTCATCCTCTTCCCAGAGTAAACGAAATATCCGTGGATGTGGACGACGATCCGAGAGCCGTATACTTTAAGCAGGCCCAATACGGTGTTTACGTGCGTATGGCCCTGATTCTCACACTGCTGGGGATCACCGTTGATTCCTGACACAATGCCGCAGCCAGGCAGCGGATGCCGCTTTTTACAGGCCATCCTTGCGCTCACTACACGAACAGCCCGCTTACCGGGCGGAAAGGTAATCTTATGTTAAATGTTGGAAAAATAGAAGAAGGTTTTGTTCTGGATCATATAAAAGCCGGAACCAGTCTGTCCATATACCGTCATTTACAGCTGGACAAGCTGGATTGTACGGTGGCTATCATCAAAAACGCCAGAAGCAATAAAATGGGAAAAAAAGATATTTTGAAGGTGGAATGTGATGTGGACAGGATGGATCTGGATGTCCTGGCATTCATCGACCACAATATCACCGTAAATATTATTAAGAACGGGGAAATTGTTGAAAAGAAAGAACTAATACTTCCTAAAGAAATTAAAAATGTCATCCATTGTAAAAATCCCAGATGCATAACATCTATTGAACAGGGACTGCCTCATATCTTTGTACTCTCTGATGAAAAGAAAGAGATTTACCGGTGTAAATACTGTGAAGAGAAATTCGACAGGCGCTCCCTGTAAGGGCGGGGGAAGCTGACGGGGATGGAACGAAAAAAGCTATTGCAAAGAGCTGAGCCGCCAGATCTGCAATAGCTTTTTCTTTATCTTTCTAATTGAACGAATCAATATAACGGTAAATTGCAGCTTCTTCACAAAGGAGCATTAATTCCGTATGGTTTCCCT
The DNA here is from genome assembly GCA_022845955.1 of Lachnospiraceae bacterium. Classification (GTDB taxonomy): domain Bacteria; phylum Bacillota; class Clostridia; order Lachnospirales; family Lachnospiraceae; genus Eisenbergiella. The sequence goes on along the minus strand of AP025576.1, from coordinate 2,592,400 downwards.
TCACCTGATTTAGCTGTAAAATCCATATTGGTGCCAGAGGCTTAAAATCAAATAATTCCGTATAAACTTTTACAAATTTATCGGATTTATTCAGATCAAAATAATATTCCCCCTGCCATCCTATTTCTGATTTTCCACCGTATTTATTTTGTAGTGTATAGTGTTCCTCAAGGTAGTCCGCGAACTCATCCAAGCTAATTAAATCTTCAAATGAAAAACGTATTATCGCTAAACCCATTTCCTGTCCATCCGGGGCTTGCAGTTGGAGAAAATATAGATCTACCGAAGTTTTATAACCATTAATTGTATATAACTCCTCAGGCGTATATATTTTAAAGTTACGTCCTCCCATCATCTTTTCTGAGTAATTCTCAGAATCAACGTCTATCCCCAACAGTTCACAAGCTTCCGGCAATGAAGCCCCAAACAGACTCATACTCTCACAATATTTTATTTCTTTTGATTTTCCACATGCAGTAATTATCATGCCGGAAAAAAGGCATATAATAAAAGCATGTACTATTTTTTTCATCATATAATTAATTTGCCTTTTCTGTTCAATATAGCCCTGTTTCTGACCGGCTTGGGGTTATCCCCTCTTCCAAAATTCATGCCGCGCTATCATAAATGCGTACAGGCTTTTTCCAGCCTGGCACTTTCTTCTTCCGCAAGCTTTTTATCCAGACGCTGAAATAAAATTCCGATTCCGGGAAGCCTGTACCCCGGCTCCACCTGCTGTTTTTTCCAGTCCGGTGACAGCTGCAGCCAGCCGCAGATTTTCGCGGAAGAAAAGGGGAGGAAGGGGTATAACAGCACCGCCAGATCGGCAATGACCTGGACACAGGTAAACAGCGTATTGCAGCAGTCCCCGGTATCGGTGTCACGGGTAATCCAGGGCTGCCGGGAATCAAAATATTTATTTGCCTTCCTCACCAGGCCGAATATTTCATCCACCGCCTCCTTGAGCAGCCCTTTTTCAATCGACTCCGCCGTCCTGCCATACAGTTTTGTTGTCGCTGTCTCCAGTTCCCCGTCCGCTATTCCCCGCGGTACACAACCTCCCAGGTACTTTTGTATAAATACCAGCGTACGGTTCACAAAATTCCCGTATGCGCCAAGCAGTTCCCCGTTATGGCTGTTGATGAATTCCCGCCATGAAAAATCAGCGTCCTTCTTTTCCGGTCCGTTGGCAAGCAGATAATACCGCAGGGAATCACTGTCATATCGGTCTGTGATATCCTTAACCCATACGGCATAGTTATGGCTTGTGGAAATCTTTTTCCCTTCCAGCGTCAGATATTCACTTGACAGGATTTCATCCGGCAGATGCCAGCCCTCTCCGTTAGCCAGCAAAAGGGAAGGGAGAATGATGGTATGAAAAGGAATGTTATCCTTCCCATGCACATAATAGTGCCTTACCGGACAGTCGGGAGATTCCTGCTGCCCGCTCTTCTTATCCGTCTTCCAAAGCTTCCTGAACTCCTCCGGCCTGTCTCTCAGCGCTTCCTTGCCGGAGGATAAATAGCCCAGCACATTTTCTGCCCAAATATAAATTTTCTTGGTTTCATAGCCTTCACGGGGAACCTCAATTCCCCAGTCCAGATCCCGGGTAAGTGCTCTGTCCCGCAGGCCCTCGCTGAGATACTTCCCTGAAAAAGCCAGTGCATTCTTCCTCCAGTTTCCATGGCTTTCCACGTAATCTCTCAGTTCCTGCTCCAGACGGCTTAACGCGATGAACAGATGCCTGCTGCTCCGGAAGGAAATTGCGGAACCGCAGATCGCACAGACCGGGTTTATCAGAGTTTCCGCCTCCAGCACCGCGCCGCACGAGTCACATTGATCCCCTCTCGCTTCCCCTCCGCATTCCGGGCAGCTCCCGGTCACGAACCTATCCGCCAGAAAAGAACCGCAGCTTACGCAAAAGGCCTGGGGCACTTCCTTCTCATAAACATAGGGACTATCATACAGCTTCCTGTGAAATTCCTTAACAAATTCCTTATGGACCTCAGAGGAGGTTCTGCCGTAATAATCATAGCTGAATCCCAGCTTACGGAAGCATTCTTCAAATTCCCGGTGATAAAACCCGCTGATTTCTTCCGGCGTTTTGCCTTCCTGTCTGGCCCGGATCGCCACCGGTGTCCCATGACAGTCACTTCCCGAAACAAAGCAGACCTTATCTCCCGCCGCCCTGTGGTAACGGGCCAGGACATCCCCCGGAAGCAGGGCCGCAATATGGCCGATATGCAGGGAGCCGTTGGCATATGGCCAGGCTCCTCCAATTACTATATTTCTCATCTTACATTCCTCATTTCTTATTTGTTGTGATAACGCAGATCGCAAAATCCGCTGTTTACAGGCAAAAAAAATCCCTCCTCTCCGAAAAAATAATTTTTCGGGGACGAGAGCATCGCTTCGTGTTACCACCCCAATTCACCTGTCCCTCACGGCACAGGCCTTATCAACTACGGACGAGAAATGATTCATCGATAGTCTATCACGGTAACGGGTGAATCCGTCGCAGCCTGAACCAGCCGGTTTTCGGTGCGCAGCTCCGGGACCATGTTCAATTACCCTCACTCCCTCCGCTCTCACCAACGCGGATTCTCTGTAAAAGCTCCGGTAACCTACTCTTCCCTTCCATGCATTTTAGGCTATGAAATTATGATTCATTATATGGGGCCTTTTCTTATTTGTCAACCATTTTCAGACCCGTATGAACTGTTACTCATTATACATTTTCACGTCAATTAAAGTGTAAAAGCTGTCCGGTTAAGTGAAATTATTGCTTTTTTATCAGTAACTTTCTATAATAAAAAACAAACATTACAATCAATATATTCTAATCAAGGCCAATTTATACTTTGTATACAACATGATGTATTTTTGACATATCATGTTTTTTATTCCGTTCCATTTACGACAGGACAGGAAAGCAGGAAGGATGAAATGGTTATGGCTGTACAGGAAAATCATTGTAAAATTGTGGACTTCCAGGAATATCTTTCTAAAAAGGAATTGGAACTTCATATGAAAAAAATGGCGAACCGGGAAATTATGGTTATCATCCCCACCCGGCATTCACAAATTGTATCTGTAGGGGAAAAGCTGCTGCTGGGTGAAACGGTAATCCTGAACTTAAACTATCTTGACACAGATACAAGGCAGCGATTCATGGACTTCGTATGCGGTATCTGTTATACCGTGGAAGGAAGGCTAACCTGTATCTCTGCAGGTATATACATTGTCAGTGTGGACGATTACATTGACACTGCCATGGCAGAATCAAAAAACTAGAGGAGATATACGGAAACTATGATTCGGATTGCAATATGTGACGATAACAGAAAGGACGCACGGACCACCAAAGCTTTTCTCCTGTCTTTCATGGAAAGAAAGACCAATGCAGCCTTTCAGGTAAGGGAATTTTCTTCTTCTGCCCAGCTGTTGGCTTCCCTGTCCACGGAAGCCGCTTATCATATCTATCTGCTGGATATCCTGATGCCGGGATATAACGGTATCGATCTTGGACGGGAAATCCATAAATCCAGTCCTTCCGCCCTGGTAATCTATCTTTCCACTTCCCCGGATTATGCCTTGGATGCTTTTCATGTCTTTGCTTTTCAATATCTGGTAAAGCCGGTGACAAGGGAAACGCTCTTCCCTGTCCTGTCGGACGCTCTTTCCCATCTGAAAGAAAACGATACCGGATATTTCCTTCTAAAAACCAAAACAGGAATCGTGAGACTGGAATGCGAACGGATTATGTACATCGAATATCTGAACCATATGATTGAGGTGAATATGGAGGATAACAGCATTTATACCAGTATTACTATGAGAAGTAATTTTGATGAGATCGTAAAACCTCTCACGGAGTTTACTTTCTTCATTAAACCCCACAAGGCTTTTCTGCTTAACATGAATTATGTTATCAGCCTGCAGGATAAGGATTTTACCATGAAAAATTCCATTTTAATCCCTATCTCAAGGAAAAACTACACGGCAATAAAAAAGCTTTACATTGATTTTATTCTCAGCAAAGGATACGGCGGTAACCGACATGAATTATAGAGATCTTTCCATACTATGGAGTTTAATAAATATTCTGTTTATATTCAGCCAGCTATATGAATCCCGATTTCCCGGGAAGAAATCTTTCCGTCTGAATCTGATCTGTATGGGCGGGCTAATTGTATTCAATATGCTTCTTGTACTGAAAATGGGAGTTATATGGATGGGAAAATATTTTATCCTCACCTGCACCCTTCCCAGCTTCTTCTATTTCTTTTATATGGCTAAGGACAGGAACGGGCGGTTCTTTTTTACTTTTTGTATTGCCGATATTATGGGGTTCTGGATCATGGCCGTTACCAACCTGATATCATATGCTTTTGGAGAAAATTTTCTGCTGCTGCTTCTTCTTCGCATTTTTCTGTTTCTCCTGCTTGAATTTTTTGTCGTATATTATTTAAAAAAACCTTACCATCTCATTCTTCAGTTTGTGAAAAGGGGCTGGGGAGGTTTTGCCTTTGCGTCCGGTCTGTTTTATCTGTTTTTTTCCCTTATGTCAGGATGGCCGACAAGAATTACGGAACGCCCCCTGGAGCTTCCTTCTTTTCTTTTGCTGCTGCTTATCATTCCCGTAGTATACATTACGATCTTTCTCCTGCTCTATCACCAATGCAGGCTGGATACCAGGCTGCAGAATGAAGCTATTCTGCAATCCCAGCTCACCGGCTTTTGCAACCAGCTTCGGCTGCTTCAGGAATCGGACGAAAAGAACAAGATTCTGCGTCATGATCTGCGTCATTATATGAACCAGCTTTCGGTTTGTCTCCAGAGCGGAAATATTTCCGCAGCACGGCAGTATCTGCATCATTTTGAAGATTTGTGTAATGATTCCGTTGTAACCAGCTTTTGCAAAAATCCAACCATTAATGCCACTCTGTCTTATTATGCTTCTAAAGCAGACGATTTGGGAATACAGGTAAGCATCCATTTTACAGCCGCATGTGATAAACTGGACAGCGATACCGAATTTTCCATCATGATGGCAAATGCCTTTGAAAATGCCATAAACGGATGTTTGAAAGTTCCGGAGAAAACGGGGAGGGAAATTAAGGTTGCCTGTGTGGAAGAGTACCAGCTGCTGTTCGCTATTACTAATACCTGTCTGGAAGCCGCCGTTGTATTTGACGAAAATCATATCCCCATGTCCGGCAAACCGGGGCATGGCATCGGTACCCGAAGCATCCTGGCATATGTACACAAAAATAACGCAGTCATTGATTATCAGATGGAAAACGGCCTTTTTAAGCTGCGCATACTCTTTCCCGCCTCCTCCGGTACAGCGGTTCCTTCTTCATAACCGATGGCCGCCGGATAAAGAGAGGCTGTACATGGCAGATGACATAAAAAGCTCCTGCAGGAATGGTTTTCCCATAACCAGCAGGAGCTTCCGTATAGCAGTTCAGGCGGATTTGTGTATCGTTTCCGTCATGTTTTCAGAACTTCCAGGCCTTTCTCATTCTCTCATACGCTTCTTCCAGAAGGCTCTTGGGAGATGCCAGATTCAGACGGATAAATCCACGTCCGGCTTCCCCGAATATGCTTCCCATATATACGGATACGTCCGCCTCCTGAAGGAACCACTGTTCCAGTTCTTCTTCGCTCATGCCGGTCTTGCTGTAATCAATCCACAGCAGATAGGTCCCTTCTCTGGGCATGATATGAAAAGCCGGAAAATACTGCGCAAAATAGGCCCGGGTATATTTTTCATTTTCATCAATATACCGTTTTACCGCCTCATACCATTCATCACATTCCGTATAGGCCTTCTCCACTGCGGTAACCGCAAAAATGGTAGGGTTATGCATACCGATACGATCAATGGTGGCTGCTATCTGTTCCCGCAATTCCTTGTTGGGAATAATCATATAGGAGACGATAACCCCGGGGATATTGAAGGTTTTGGCCGGCGAAGTCGCCAGAATCAGCCTGTCATTTACATCCGCCGTCACGGAAAGAGTGGAATTGTGTTTTACGCCCTCCGCAACCAGATCACCATGGATTTCATCGGAGAACAGGATCAGGTTATGCTTCTTACAGAATTCCGCTGTCCGGATCAGTTCTTCCTTTGTCCAGGAACGCCCGGTGGGGTTATGGGGATTGCACATGATCAGCATTTTGGTCCGCTCATCCACCAGGCTTTCCATATGGGCAAAATCCAGTTCATACCGGTCTTCATTCCTTTTCAGCGGGCTGGAGAGCATCCTTCTGTCATTTTTGAGAATAGCGCTCTGCAGCGGTCCATAGGCAGGGGTGTTCATAATCACGCCGTCCCCTTTTTCCGTAAAGGTATCCACACAGATACTGGAGGCAATATTGATTCTCGGGCAGAATACGATCCATTCCCTGGGAATCTCAAGCCCGTACTGCTTCCGGTACCAGCGCTGAATGCTTTCATAAAATTTATCACTTATATCGGTATAGCCCAAAACACCCATATCAAGGATTCCGCGCAGCCCGTCCAATATGGGATCCGGCGCTTTGAAATCCATGTCCGCCACACCGAGGTGGATCATGCTTTTTTGTCCATATTTCTGGTCCATCGTATCCCATTTTCCGCAGTTTGTATTTCTGCGGTCCGTTATGGAATCAAAATCATATTGCATTCCCATAGGAAAACCTCCTCCTGAATGGTTCTTAAGCCGCCTCGTTATGCCTCTTCTTCCTTCTGAAGGGCGAGGTATTCGTCGTAATATTCATCGCCGGGTTTAATTTTGGCTATACCGAATCCGGTGAAGCCCCATATGACGGCGAAGATGACACCTGTGTAGCAGAGGATAGCCCAGGGCAGATAAGACAGGGTAGGAACGCCCAGGGTTGTCGCCATGTAAACACCTGCTGCGGTCCAGGGTACGATGGGTTCCACTACGGTAGCGGAATCTTCCAGCGTTCTGGAAAGGTTTTTAGGCTGCAGGCCCTTCTTGATATAAGTCTTTGCAAACATTTCGCCGGGAACCAGAATGGAAAGCTGCCCGTTGCTGGTTACAAAAACAGCGGTGATACAGGATACGATTGTGGAAACAATCAGGCCGCCCGTGCTCTTTACTGACTTCATCAGTTTATCCAGTACGATATCCAGGGAACCGGTAACCGCCAGGGTTCCCGCAAAACCATAGGCACAAAAAGCGATAAGTACGGTGTTCAGCATGGAAAGCATGCCGCCTCTTTCCAGAAGTCTGGGGATATCCGGAATCAGCGCCGCCGCATCAAAGCCCGCTTTGGTTACCATATCCAGGCTGAAACCGCTGATAGCTGCGGTAAAGCACTGCTGAAGGGAAAAGCCCTGGAACACGGTGGCATTAAAGAAAGCAACCACGCTGGAAATCAGCATAACCGGGATGGTGGGTTTCTTGCGGATAGATCCATACAGCACGATAAGAGGAGGCAGAATGACCAGCGGATTGAACCGGAACATGCCATCCAGGGTGCTCAGGATTGTTTCCACCTTTTCAGGGGTAGCCACTGTGCTGCCGCCTGCCAGGGAGAACCCTGCCACTGTATAGACAATAAGGCAGATAATACAGCCGGGAATTGTGGTATAAAACATATGGCCGATGTGATCATACAGCTTGGCTCCTGCCGCAATAGGTGCAAGATTGGTGGTATCGGACAACGGGGACATCTTGTCGCCGAAGTAGGCCCCGGATACCACAGCGCCCGCCACCAGGGGAAGCGGAGCACCCATACCCGCAGCAACACCCATCAGGGCCACGCCGATGGTTCCCGCCGATCCCCAGGAGGTACCGGTGCACAGGGATACCACTGCCGTTACCAGGAAGGAAGTCACCGCAATGTAGCGGGGGCTTATGATTTTCAGTCCGTAATATACCATCATGGGAATGGTACCGCCGATCATCCAGGAACCAATCAGGAACCCTACGATAATCAGAATAAAAATAGCGGGCATTGTCTTGGAAAGCTTACCCACGATGGAATTCATGATATCATCCCAGGTATATCCCAGGGCTACGGCGATCACAGCCGCCACAGCTGCAGAAACAAGCATCAGCACCTCCGGGCTGAGGCCCATAACCGCATAACCTACTCCCAGCAGAAGTATCATGGCCAGAATCGGAAGCACGGCCAGGAAAAAGGTTGGTTTCTTCTTTTCTCTTACTTTTTTTTCACCCATTTCAAACCCTCTCATCTACATTACTTTTCAACAGCTGCGATAACTTCCACTTCACATAATACATTTTTAGGAAGTGTTTTAACTGCAACACAGGAACGTGCCGGCTTTTCCGTAAAGTATTTTCCATATACTTCATTAAACGCGGCAAAGTCTCCCATATCACTCAGGAAGCAGGTCGTCTTGATCACGGATGCGAAACCGGTTCCCGCTTCCTTAAGTACGGCGCCCACGTTTTTCATTACCTGTTCCGCCTGAACGGTAATGTCTCCCTGTACTACCTCTCCGTTGGCCGGATTCACCGGGATTTGTCCTGAACTGAACAAAAGTTCATTGAACAGGATAGCCTGGGAATAAGGGCCGATTGCTTCCGGAGCATTGGATGTGTAAATTTTTTTCAGCATTTCTTCCACCTCTTTCTTTGTTTTTTCTTGATAACTGCATTATATCAATAAAATATATTTTAGTCAATACACTTTTGTTTATTTATTCTGTATATTCAATAAAATTTTTTTCACTATTTTATTGCACATTTACCTGCCGTACTTTATAATGATAGAAAAGCGATACTGAAATTTATTTCATAACTGTTCAGCAGGCCGGCGCATTCACCGCGTTGATTGTACAGAACTGTGAAGATACGGAACAGTTACTTTATATTATCGATTTACTCAAACTTGCAGGTGCCAAATGGCCCTCTGCGAAGTTTGAGTGATATACAGAAAGGTACGGGTGATTCTATGGATACTCCTTTTATCGAGCTGACTGCAGCAGACAGACAAATACTCACTTCCTATTCCCATATGCTGGATGGCCTCGGCGCTTATCTGGGCGAAGGCTACGAGCTTGTGCTCCACAGCCTGGAAAGCCTGGATCATTCTGTTATTAAGATTATCAACGGCCACTATACCGGAAGGAAGGAAGGCTCTCCCATTACCGATCTGGCTCTTAAAATGCTGGGGGAACTGGAGAAGGATCCGGCCCGGACTGTTTCTCCTTATTTTAATAAGAACAAATCCGGCGCACTCCTGCGTTCCTGCACTATCCCCATAACCGGGGAACATGGCAGGATTATCGGCCTTCTCTGCATGAACTTCCACATGGAAAGCCCCCTTTCCACCATTCTGCAGAGCCTGCTCCCTCCCCAGGAGACAACCGCCGTATCAGCGCCCCCTGCAGAAACCTTCTCGGATAATATCGATGACTTAATCTTGTCCGCACTTTCCGAAACCCGTGAGGCCGTCTATAACGATGCCTCCATTTCCTCAGCCAATAAAAATAAGGAAATTGTCCTTTTGCTTTACCAAAAGGGGATTTTCAATCTGAAGGATGCGGTTATCAAGGTTGCGGATCAATTGAATATTTCCAAAAATACGGTTTATATGCATATCCGGAATTTCAAAAACCAGGCATAAAGCAGAATACCCGTGGTAACCGTTCGGACTTGTCTGAACGGTTATCCCCGGAGAACGTTTGAGATAACAAGGAAAGGCTTGAGAAAATCTTGAGAATTTTATGGCAGAATAGAAACCGTACAGGAAAGGAGGAACATGGTTATGAGCGGCAGAATCCTGCTTGCGGATGATGAAAAAGGACTTGTGTCAATGATGGCAGCTTATTTTGAACTGTGCGGATATCAGGTGCTGACAGCCTGCAGCGGGGCGGAAGCGCTAGAAAAGGCCGCCCGCCTCCCGGATCTTATCCTGCTTGACATCAACATGCCGGATGTGGACGGTTTTACAGTCTGCCGGCGTATCCGGGAGCATGTCTCCTGCCCTATCCTTTTTCTCACCGCCCGTATAGAAACCGGGGATAAAATCGAAGGCTTCCGCGCAGGTGCGGACGATTATATTGTAAAACCTTTTGATCTGGAGGAACTGGGTGCGAGGGTGGCGGCCCACCTGCGCAGGGAACACCGGACGAAAAAGCAGAATGTCATGCGTTTTTTTGGGGAATTGTCCATCGATTATTCCGGGCACCTGCTCCAAATCGGGGAAACGCCGATCCCTTTATCCAGAACAGAATTTGCAATCGTCGAGCTTCTCTCCGTAAATGCGGGACAGATCTTTGATCGGGAACGGATATATGAAACCGTCTGGGGGCTGGAAGGCGACGGCAGCAGTGATACGGTTATGGAACATGTCCGCAAAATCCGCTCAAAGCTCTCCGTCCATACAGACCATGCTTACATTGAAACCGTTTGGGGGATAGGCTATAAATGGAATGGATAAAAAATAAGAACCTGAAACAGTCATTTTTCATCATAACTGCGCTCTTTCTCAGCGCCGGCCTTCTGTTAGCCGCACTTTCCTTCTATCTGTGCCTGGAACAGGGGAGCCGTTTTTCCGACGCTCCGGGAGTTACGATTTCTCTCCAGGATGACAGCCGTTTTGTCACCTCCCCTTCCCCGAAGGAAACCAATGGCACCTTAGAACAAAACGCCGCACGTATCCTCGCCTTTCTGCAATTCGGACTGCCTGTATTCTGGGTTATACTCTCTCTGATCCTTGCCGATGTCCTGTTTTACAACCTGAAAATCAGACGTCCTCTCGCGCTTCTGCGGGAGGGAGCGGCACGCATTTCCCGGCAGGATCTGGATTTCGCTCTGGAACCGCTCTCCCGGGATGAACTGGGGCAGCTCTGCGCGTCCTTCGAAACTATGCGCAGCGAACTGAAAAGCAGCCATCTAAAGCTGTGGAGGCAGATGGAGGAACGCAAAAGACTGAATGCCGCCTTTGCCCATGACCTGAAAAATCCGGTCACCGTCCTGAAAGGTTCCGCCATGCTTCTTCAAAAGGGAATGGAACAATCGCCCCCAAATCCGGTCCTTCAAAAGGATTCCCTCGCCCTGATCCTGCAATATACCGGACGGCTGGAAGCCTATATAGAGGCCATGAGCCATGCCGGCAAAATGGAAGCTCTGGAATGTCATCCGGTCGCCTGCAGCAGCCTTGCCCTGTATTACGGGCTAAAAAAAAGCCTCCCCCTGCTGGCGGCGGATTCCGGCAGGAAGCTGGAAATTACCTTCCCCGGTACCGATCAGGAAATAAGCATCGACAGGCAGTTTTTTCTGAATACCGCTGAAAATCTTGTCTGCAATGCTCTCCGCTATGCAAAATCACAGGTTTCTGCAGAAATATCCTGCACAGAAGAAGCTCTGCTTCTCACCGTAACGGACGATGGTCCCGGCTATCCAGCTCTTCTTCTGCAAAAAGGGCCTGCTTTCTTTCGCCGGGAGGATACGTCCGGCGGCGATCATCTGGGGATGGGACTTGCCACCTGCAGGCTTTTGTGCGAAAAACACGGAGGCAGCTTAACGCTGGAAAACCGGGAAACGGGGGCGCAGGTGAAAGCGGTTTTTAAAAACCGGAAAAGTTGAGTGTTTCTTGAGAATTGTTTTATATACTCTCTTTATCATAGGATAAGGAGAGTTTTTTATGGATATTGAGGTAAAAGAGATAGCAAAAATATATGGTACGGGGGAGAACCGGGTCACTGCCCTCCAACCAGCCAGCATGACCGTACGGGAAGGGGATTTTCTCTCCATCATGGGGCCGTCGGGAAGCGGGAAAAGCACACTGCTTCATATCATAAGCGGCCTGGATGTTCCCACAACCGGTACGGTAACCTATGGGGGAACGGACATCCACCGGGGAACAGACAAAGAGTTATCCGCCTTCCGCCGTCGGAAAATCGGCTTTATTTTCCAGCAGTTCCACCTGCTTCCCGTCCTGACCGCCCGGGAAAATATCCTCATGCCCCTTCTGCTGGACAAGGTCCGCCCGGATGAAACACAACTCATGCGGATTGCCGGTTTTCTGGGCCTTGAGGACCGTCTGTCCCATCTTCCCCACGAACTTTCCGGAGGCCAGCAGCAGCGTGTGGCTGTGGCCCGGGCTTTGATAGCCGGCCCGGACATCCTCTTCGCAGATGAACCCACCGGAAACCTGGACAGCAAAAGCGGCGGCGAAGTTATGGAAATGCTCTGTACAATCCGGAAAAGTCTGGGCAAAACCCTTATTCTCATCACCCACGACAAACAGCTGGCGGAAATGGCGGAACGCCGCTTTACCATTGTGGACGGTGTACTCAGGGAGGTGACGGAAGCATGAAATCCTATCTGTCTCTCGCCTGGAAGCAGCTTAAAGCTGAAAAAATCACATCCCTTTTGATTCTGTGCGCCCTCCTCCTTTCCACAATTGCCACCACAGCCGCAGGAGCTTCTGTGGGGATCCTGCAGTCCCTGCGGATCCGACAGGCCGCCGGATTCAACGGGAACCGCTACGCCACCTTCCATCAGCTGACGGAAGCACAGAGGAAGCAACTGTCCGGGGATGCCCGCTTAACGGATGTGGGAAGTCTGATCCAAATCGGGAACTGCAGGCTGGGCAGCAGCAGTCTCACTCTGTTTTTACGGGAATATTGCGGGAATTCCCTGGATGCATATCCATCCATCGGCATCCTCCGGGAGGGGCACCTGCCCTCCGGCGCAGGGGAAATCGCCCTTTCCGAAGATGCGCTGCAATACCTTGCCCCCGGAGCCGGTGTGGGGGATACCCTTACACTCACTCTTTCCGTGAGCCTGAAAACAGATGATCAGCCTCCCTTTGAATATACCTTTCCCTTTACCATCACCGGCATACTGGAAAACGATTATCTCGGCTATGCTTCCGGCACCATGACCGCCGTGGCTGGCCGCGGAACGGCGGCGGCCCTTCTGCCGGAACGCTATTTACTGTATTCCACTAACTTTAAAACCAAAACCACCGGAGACTTCCAGGCCATTATCGACAGCCTGGCAGAACAGCTGACTCTGGATAAAGAAAATATCCAGTACAACTGGGTACTTCTTGACGCCATGGGGATGGATTATGCGGAAAAGGGAGAGGGCGACGCAGGAAACGGCTTTCCCTTCATGGCGGCAGCCTGCATTCTGGTGGGCAGCCTTGTCCTTCTGGCCTCCGGTCTTGTAATCTATAACATCCTGAAGGTTTCCGTTTCCAGGAAAATCCGGGAGTACGGTACGCTCCGGGCTATTGGCGGCGATCGCAGACAGCTATATGCTCTGGTTACCCTGCAGCTTCTCCTTCTGTTTGTTATCGCCCTGCCCCCGGGTTCTCTTCTGGGTACGTTATCCGCCAAAGGGATCCTACTTGCAGCAACAGGTCTGCTGAATCCCGATCTGTTTCTGGCCGGCAGCACACAGCAGCTGCATACAGCGATCACCGGCAGCCGGACAGGAACAATGCTTCCTATCCTTGCAGGCATTGGAATCACTTTGTTCTTTTCTCTCATCGCTGCATTCCCGGCCGCCCGTTATGCGTCCCGTGTGTCTCCGGTGGAAGCCATGTCCGGCCATGCCGCCGTCATTAAAAGGGCACACCGGAAAACCGGTAAAATACGCTGCTTTGAAGCTTTTTACGCCCGCCTGAATATGTCCCGCAGCCGGGGCCGAACCGCGATCACAATCCTTTCCATCGTGATGAGCATCACGGTTTACGTTGCGCTGCAAAGCTTCAGCGGGCTGTTGGATACAAGCCGCGCCGTACAGGAAATGCACCTGGGAGATTACGCGGTTACGAATGAAACGGCGGGTTTCCGGCCTGCTGCCGTAAAAGAACTGCAGGAAAGGGAGGAGGTGGCGGCCTTATATACCACAAAGCTATCCGTCTATACCTGGGATGCCGGCGGGCACTTTCCTCTGCGCCTGGATTTTACCCTCCAGTCCTGGGAAGCCTTCCAGATCGCAGGAATTGACAGCGGCCGTCTGGAAAGCTATCTGCCCGGCCTTTCGGCGCAGACGAAAGAAGCCTTGAGAAACGGCACAGCCTGCCTTGTTAAAAACCCGATTCCTTTTTCCTTTGACGGGCAGGAAACGGCATTCACCCAATTGAAAGCGGGTGATACGCTTACCGTCAATGGTACGCCCCTGCAGGTGGCAGGTATCGTCAGCACGCCTGTCACAATCAATAACGCAGGATATATAAACGGCATCCAGATCCTTGTTTCTGATTCCCTATATGACACCCTTACCGGAAAGGATTCCTATTCTGAGATCTATCCGGTATTGTATGGGGAAGAAAAGGCGGATGCTTTTGAGAAATGGCTGCAGGAATGGTGTGACAGTAATCCGGGAAGCCATTGGCTGTCCTACCGCCAATCGGATGCACAGCTGGCGAAAAGCTTTGAGCAGATTACCCTTCTTAGCTGGGGGCTGATTTTGTTCATCGGCCTGATCGGCCTGCTTAATATCATAAATACCGTCTACACCAGTATCCATACCCGCGTGAATGAAATCGGCATACAGCGGGCGATCGGAATGAGTGCCGGAAGCCTTTACCGGACCTTTCTCTGGGAAGGGGCATATTACGGCCTGATCGCCTCCGGCATCGGGGCGGTTACCAGCTGGCTGTGTACCTTCTTTGTGCATGCCGCAGCGGCGGAGGCCTGGCAGCTTCCCCCCTTTCCCCTCATTCCCGTGCTTCAGGCATCCCTGGTTTCCGTCCTTGCCTGTCTGCTTTCCACTGCTTTCCCGCTGCGTTCTCTTACCAGAATGAATATCGTAACCACCATTCGGTCAATCGAATAAAAGACAGACAAAACCGCCCGGCAGGCCCGTGGCTGCTGCCGGACATTACTTAGCCGCCCAGCTGTGTGCCGTTTTCGCGTCTGCCACACAGGGGACGGACGGCAGGATATCCGCGCCCGCCCTTTCCATGACGGCTTTCAGACACCGGGCGGCATTGGCACCATCCTCCGCAGGTACCTCCAGCAGGATTTCATCATGTACAATCCCCACCAGCTTCCAGTCCTTTTCCCTTATTTCATGATACAGAAGCCCCAGCGCGCGTTTCAGGATATCTGCGGCCGTTCCCTGAACCGGCGTATTGGCAAGCTCCGATACGCCAGAACGGGGCGTGAAAAGGAATTTCCGTCCCGTCATAGTCCGGCCTTCCATAAAATGGCCGGCCTTCAGATCGTGATGCCACCAGCTTATTCCCGCATAGGCCCTGAAAAAAGCGTCCCTGAATTTTACCGCCTCCTCCATCGTCATGTCCACGCCATAGGATTGTGCCGCATACTGCTGCAGCCCTGCGGCGCCCATCCCGAAGATCAACCCGAAATTCACCGCTTTTGCCGCCTGCCGCTGCGCCGCAGTCACTTTTTCCGGCGAAGTATCGGAAACAAGGGATGCGGTAAGCCGGTGCAGATCCTCTCCTTTTGTATAGGCGCTTTTCATCCGCACATCTCCTGAAATCTGGGCGGCCACCCGCAGCTCAATCTGGGAATAGTCGGCAAGGACAAGGGTACGCCCCTCCGGCGCCCGGAAGCAGCTGCGGAAACGGGTTTCCCTTGGGATTTGCTGGATATTCGGCCCCCAGCAGCACATTCTTCCGCTGTAAGCGCCGATCTGACCGTATTTTGGGTGCAGCCTGCCCGTAACCGGATGGATCTGCGCCGGCAGGGGATGCAGGAAACCGGAAAGCAGCTTGGCATATTTCCGGTATTCGGTAAGCGCCTTCACCAGCGGATGATTATGATAAGGAGCCAGGCTGTAACGAGAGGTGGAGGATACCTGAATGCCGTTTTTTTTCAGAAGCTTAAGGACATAAGCATTGCTGTCAAAATTCACATCCAGGGCCTCCTCCCCGCCCCAGAGCGTCAGCTGATAGGAAGGCTCTCCGCTGTAAGCATAAAGCGCCTGCAATGCCATCTCATATTGATTCTGTATATCTGTACATAAATGTTCCCATTGCCCCAAATCCAGGGAAATCCCGTCATACTCCGCCCGGGCCAGAGCCGGCGCACAGGCAAATTCGATATCGGCAATCCGTTCCAGGCCGTTCTCTCTGAGCCGGCCAGCAAGACAATCCCAAAGCTGCAGCAAAATACGGGAATCCGATGCGGCATAGGCCAGCTGCGAATCGGACAGCGCCCCGCTCCAATCCCCCGTCTGTTCCGTTTTATCCAGCGAAACGCCCAGATAATGGGAAGCCACCGCCGCCAGATTCACCTTACGAGGCCCTCCGCAGGGCCTCAGCAGCTCCGCTGACAGCATGGTGTCCCGGATATTTTCCGGCAGGATCCCTTCTCCGCGCAGAAACTGGAGATCGAATTTGGCGTTGTGGAATATTTTCCCCGAATCCCCCTCAAGCACTTCCTTCAGGAACGCCCTTCCCCTGGAGTCCTCCAAAAAAGGAACACAGTCAATTAAGAGCACCGGCATCCCTGCCGCCCCAATCTGCACCAGCCGCAGCTGATCCTGATGTGCATCCAGCCCTGTGGTCTCCGTATCCACAGCCAGCAATCCGGCATTTTTCAGCCTGTTCAGATACGGCACCCCTTCTTCCGGCGAACGAACCACTGTAAATTCCATAGCTTCCCCTTTCCCGCTTCCCCTCCTCCCATTATACCAGCACTGTCCTATGCCGGCAACCGCTTTTACAAACATATGTTCTAATTTCTTTTTACTTTCACCGGAGGAATAAACAGCAGGTGATACACCAGCACAATTTACAATATATACAGTTCTTTTTCCGTATTTTATCCCTGCTGCGCTTCGTATAATAAAAGAAAGGCTGTTTATGCAGCGCACGGAGCTTTCACACTTCAAGGAGGGAGTACCTATGGAACATCTGTTTCAGGCTATCAACAACATTTTTGACTTCGTCATCCCGGTTTCCGACTTTTTCTGGGACTTTCCCACGAACTTCAGCTGGTATGCATCCATTCCTGTTCTCGGCAATTTTTCCCTGGCAGTCATCCTTCTTATCGGGTCAGGTATTTACTTCACCCTGAAAACGGGATTTATCCAGGTAACCCATTTCGGCAGGGGGATACGGATTCTGGCCCGGAAAAAAAAGGAGGAAATCGGAATTTCTTCTCTCGCTGCTTTTTTCCTGAGTTCTGCCATGCGCGTGGGGCCGGGTAATATCCTCGGAGTGACGGGAGCTATTGCCGTAGGAGGCCCGGGGGCCTTATTCTGGATGTGGGTTTCCGCTTTCTTCGGCATGGCAACGGCTTATACGGAAGCGGTACTGGCGCAGATTTTTAAAGAACGGAAAAATGAGGAATTTGTGGGCGGACTTCCCTTCTATGGTAAAGTCCTGCTGGGTAATAAGCTCTGGGCCGGAATTGCCCTTTCCCTGATGTATATCATATACGCCATGTGCTGCCTGCCGGCCCAGGGTTTTAACGTGGTCAGTTCCATCGGGCAGATGGCGGAAATCGCCACCGGCTCTTCCCTGGAGGGCACCTCCATATTTTATTATGTGGTATCGCTGCTGCTCATCGTAATAACCGCCTATATCGCCTTCGGCGGCATCCGTAAGGTTACCAGGGTTACCGACAGGCTGGTCCCTGTGATGGCTGTCGTATATGTTGCCGTGGTATTTGTATTGATCCTTCTTAACCTGCATTCCGTACCCTATTTCTTCGGGGCCGTATTCAGCGGGGCCTTTACCCCTGAGGCCATATTCGGGGGTGTGTTCGGAACGGTTCTTGTCCAGGGTGTGAAAAGGGGACTGATGTCCAATGAAGCGGGCCAGGGAACTATTACCATGGCGGCAGGCGCTGCCAGCACCAGCCATCCCTGCGAACAGGGCTGTGTACAGTCCATCGGTGTCTTTCTGGATACCATGGTCATCTGTACACTCACCGGATTCGTGGTAGTCATGGCACACATATGGACCGGAAGCGGAGCCGAAGCCTGGTTCGCCCTGGACAGACTTCCCAAATTCCTGGAATCCGCCAAGGTACTCACACCGGGCACGGCCATGAACGCCATTGTCGCTTTCCTGCTCACCTTCTGTTTCTGCCTGTTCGCATTTACCTGCCTGGTGGGCATGATTTCCTTCAGCGAGATCGCTGCCAACCGGATCAGTACCCGGAAACGGTTGATTTACGCGGTCCGCATTATAGGTATTCTCATCACGGCTTTTGGCATTGCCTGTTCCCTTGCGGGTATCGAGCTGGGGAATCTGTGGGCTATCTCCGATCTTGGGAATATCCTTATCGTATTTGCCAATATCCCCCTGCTTTATCTGGGGGCAAAATGTGTATTCAAAGCCACGGCCCATTTCAAAAAAGATGACGGAAGCGCTTTTGATTCTTCTGTTATTGGACGCAGCTGTCCTTATTGGGATCAAAAAAAACAAAACTGAAGCTGCTTTCCATACGAGTCCCATATACACGCGAACCCCCGATGTTTTCAAAAAACATCGGAGGTTCCTTTTTTTGTTTTTCCGTTTTACTAACCTGCATACGGCCATGTAAAGCCGGATTTAGATATTTATTGTATATATATTTTTACAAATAATATTTAAAGTATATATATTCTGTTAATAAATATTAATCGTATATTGAAAGATAACTTCCATATTTATAGTCTGTAATGGGAGGGCAAAACTATGGATACTATTACAAAATTAGTAGGGGCAAGGATACGGGGATTTCGTAAAGAAAAGCGTTTAAGCCAGGAAGAGCTGGCAGAAAAATGCAGTCTGCATCCCACTTATATCGGCCAGCTGGAAAGAGGGGAAAAGAATCCCACCATTGAAAGCGTTATGAAAGTTGCAGACGGGCTGGAAATTCCCATCGACCAGCTTTTTATAAACATTCCGTGCTCCAACAGACAGGCAATGGATTATATCCCGGACCGTATCATGTACCTGGTGGCCGAGATGTCACCAAAAGAACAGCGGATTATTTATGATCTCATTATCCAGGCGCTGAAGCTGCGCAGTTAAAAAAAAGGATGCCATGCTCTTAATCATCTTATATCCAAAAAAGCCGCAGGAGAATTTCGCGCCACCCCACGCGAAACTCCTGCGGCTTCCTTATTCATATAACTTTATTATGCAAAGGGATTCTCAGTCGGATACATCATTCCCTTAGGTTGATTGAAATTGATTTCATCCGTTTCCACACCGATATATTTGAATACTTCATACAGTGCTTTTCCGAAATGTCCGAAAGCAACCGCACCGTGGTGAGGATAATTCTTCTCAACCAGTACATGACGGTAGAAACGTCCCATTTCAGGGATTGCGAATACGCCGATTCCGCCAAAGGAACGGGTTGCAACAGGCAGGACTTCACCCTGCGCAATATAAGCGCGCAGCTTGGCATCTGCGGTGCTCTGCAGACGGTAGAAGGTAATATCTCCCGGGATGATATCTCCTTCGAGAGTTCCCTGGGTTACTTCTTCCGGAAGGTTTCTTGCCATGATAAGCTGATATTTCATCTCGCAGAAGGACAGCTTGCTGGATGCGGTATTTCCGCAGTGGAAGCCCATGAAGGTATCTTTCTGTGTATAATCGTATTTACCCTTGATATCTGTTTCAAACATATCGGCAGGCACCGTATTGTTGATATCCAGCAGGGTAACCACATCATCGCTGACTACGGTTCCGATGAACTCGCTGAGGGCTCCGTAAATATCAACTTCACAGGATACCGGAATTCCTCTCTTCGTAAGGCGGCTGTTTACATAGCAGGGAACGCAGCCGAACTGTGTCTGGAATGCAGGCCAGCATTTTCCGGCAATAGCAACAAAATCACGGCTTCCCTTATGTTCTTCAATCCAGTCAAGCAGCGTCAGTTCATACTGAGCCAGTCTGGTTAAAATTTCAGGCTTCTTGTTTCCGGTTCCCAGCTCTTCTTCCATATCCTTCACTACTTCCGGGATTCTCTCGTCTCCGGCATGTTTGTTAAAGGCTTCGAACAGATCCAGTTCGGAATTTTCTTCAATTTCCACACCCAGGTTAAACAGCTGCTTGATAGGTGCGTTGCAGGCCATAAAGTCTTTCGGACGGGGGCCGAAGGAAATGATTTTCAGGTTCTTCAATCCGATGACAGCTCTTGCGATGGGCGCGAACTCTGCGATCATGTCCGCACATTCGGAAGCGGTTCCCACCGGATATTCCGGAAGATATGCTTTCAGGTTACGAAGCTTCAGGTTATAGCTGGCATTCAGAACACCGCAGTAAGCGTCGCCTCTGCCGCCAACCAGATTGTCTCCGGTTTCCTCCGCCGCAGCCACTACCATAGCCGGTCCGTCAAATTCCTTGATCAGCAGGGTTTCCGGTGTTTCCGGCCCGAAGTTGCCAAGATAAACCACAATGGCATTGCAGCCGGCTTCCTTTACGTCAGCCAGGGCTTTTCTCATATCAATTTCATTTTCGATACATACAGGGCATTCATACAGGCCATCCCCATATTTCTCCTTGTAAGCTGCAACCACCGCTTTTCTTCTGGATACAGATAAATCCATAGGGAAGCAGTCACGGCTTACCGCTACTACAGCGATTTTTTCTTTCGGCATGTTGTTCATGTCTTTCCTCTCCTTCCGCGGCCTCAGGCCGCATTAAAATAAAGGGGGAAGAAGCAGCTGGCTGCTTCTTCTCTGGGACACAGCGTGTCCCATGCCCTCCTTCCGCGGCCTCAGGCCGCATAACCTATTACTTTACGCAGATATTTTCACCCTTCAGACCAATATGGCAGCCTTCCGGGAGTCCGCCCTCGGCATGGCCGATAAGCCATTTGTTCTTTGCCGTAATCAGAGCGTCTTCTCCGCCTGCATAGTGATTCTCATCCAGAGGAAGATTGGTTCCGTCCGGAAGGATGATCGCACAGCGGAATCCTTCTTCCCCGCTGTTGCAGGGCGCATAATGCAGAGTTGTTGCATACAGCTCCACCGCGACTCCCTTGGGAAGCAGGAATGCCTCCACCTTTGAGGTATCGTAGGTGTAGCCTTCCCCGATATCCGCCTGCCATCCGAGCAGCAGGATCAGATCCGATGCAGCAACATCAATTTCAGAGGTTCTGTGATATTCCAAAGCGTTCAGCTTATAGTTATTTCCATTGCAGAACCCTATCTGGATAGGCATTTCGCCATAGGACACATCCTGTACTTCCTTATATACAGGCAGCGCTTCCAGCTGCGGAACACTGGGTTCATATACCACTTCAGCGGTACATGGGGTCTTTTCCAGTTCCTCCACAAGAGCTGTAAAGTCCACATTTTCCACTACCTTTCCGTATTTCCGGAAGGCGGCGTCCGTCACTTTCTTAATTTCCATCCTTCTTTCCTCCTTTCCTTTATTCCAGCCATTTAGAAATGGCATTGGATACTTTAAATGATTTTATCAAAAAGCTCCCTGCATGCGGGATATATCTGCCTGAACTGCTGATATCGCTCTTCGTATCTGGCGGTAAGCTCCGGATCCGGTTCCACTGTTCCCACTACCTTAACCAGCTTATCTGCCGCTTCTTCCACACTTGCGAATTCCCCGCAGCCTACTGCCGCCAGAATGGCGCCGCCGTAGCCCGGTCCTTCTTCGCTTTCAATCATATCCACCTTGATTCCCAGCACATTTGCCATAATCTTCTTCCACAGAGGGCTCTTGGCGCCTCCGCCGCAGATTTTGGTCCTTTCAATGCGGATACCCAGGGATTTAGCCACCTCAAAGGAATCCCTCAGGGCAAAAGCAACCCCTTCCAGTACCGCCTGCGTCATATCGGATCTTGTGGTATCCATCGTCATCCCGATAAAGGTTCCCCTTGCATTGGGATTGTTATGAGGAGAACGCTCTCCCATCAGATAAGGAAGGAAGAACACATGGTTTTCTCCCAGACCGGTAATCTCCGCCTGTTCCTTCGCATAATCGCCGGTTCCGATAATATCGTCCATCCACCATTTGTTGCAGGATGCGGCGCTGAGCATGCAGCCCATCAGATGATACTTGCCGTCCGCATGGGCAAACGCGTGCAGCGCATTGTTGCTGTCCACGCAGAAGCTTTTGGAGGAGATAAAAACCGTTCCGCTGGTTCCCAGGGAAATATTGCACATCCCATCACCTACGGTACCCGTTCCCACAGCGGCAGCCGCATTGTCTCCGGCGCCGGCAATTACCTTTACCTCAGAGGAAAGACCCAGCTCCTGTGCGATTTCAGGAAGCAGGCTGCCCACCACCTCATAGCTTTCAAAGACATCCGCCAGCTGTTCCCTGCGGATTCCGCAGATATCACACATTTCTTCCGACCAGCAGCGGTTCTTCACATCAAAAAGCAGCATGCCGGAGGCATCGGATACATCCGTACAGTGTACGCCGGAAAGCTTGTATGCCAGATAATCCTTGGGCAGCATGATCTTTTCTATTCTTGCAAAATTCTCAGGCTCTTTGTTTTTCACCCACAGCACCTTGGGTGCGGTAAAGCCCGCAAATGCGATGTTGGCCGTATATTCCGACAGCTTATCCTTGCCTATCACCTGGTTCAGATAATCGGTTTCCTCACCGGTTCTGCCGTCATTCCAGAGAATCGCAGGACGGATTACCTTGTCCTCCTTATCCAGAATAACGAGTCCATGCATCTGTCCGCCGAAACTGATGCCTGCTACCTGTGACTTGTCACAATCCGATACCAGTTCCTTTAATCCTGCCATGGTCTGCTCAAACCAATCCTCCGGCTTCTGCTCAGACCAGCCCGGATGAGGGAAAAACAAAGGGTATTCCTTTGACACAATCTTCCTGATCGCTCCCTTTTCATCCATCAGCAGCAGCTTTACCGCCGATGTTCCAAGATCCACGCCTATGTATAACATTCTGCGCCTCCCGTCCTTTCTTCTCCTGTTTAACGTATTATTGTTTAGCTGCCCGGCATTTCCGTTTCCCTGACACCTGCCGGATACCGGCAGCCTAAGAGAAACCGGGCATGGCCACATACGGCAGCCCCGCCTTACGTGCCCGTGCACGTTACTTTCATGATAAATGATTTTCATCCAAAAATCAATGGGGATTATAAATTTCGTAAAAATACACAATCTATCGCCGTTTTCACAGGTTCTGCGCCCTTCTTTTTGTGGATTCTGCCGTTTTGTGTTGCACGCACACGGTTTCCAGGGTTCCCAAATTGACTTTGCCCTCTATTTATGTTACGGTAAATGAGAATGAAGCATAACACGGAAGCAGAGGTGAACAAGACATGGCTACAATAAAGGAAATTGCCGAACTGGCCGGCGTCTCCCGCGGCACGGTGGATCGCGTCCTGAATAACCGCGGCGCGGTGAATCCCCGGACCGCCCGGAAAATTCTGGAAATCGCACAGGCCCTTGATTATAAGCCCAATAAAGCAGGCATTGTCCTTGCCGCCCAGAAGAAAAACCTGAAAATCGGCGTCATTCTGTTTGACACGGGAAATCCTTTTTTTGACGATGTGCTCGAGGGCGTGAACCGGAAATCCCAGGAGCTTGGCGGCTATAACTGTTCCGTCCTTGTCACCAGGGTGGGGTTTGATCTTACGGCGCAGCTGGATGCCATGGATGAAATGGTATCCCAGGGCGTGAGCGGCATCGTGCTCTCTCCCTATAATGACCCTCTCATCTCCGATAAAATAAATGAACTGGACGGCCGGGGTATTCCGGTCATCACCACCAATACCGACATCGAGAATTCAAGCAGACTTGCCTATGTAGGCTGCAATTTCTACCGTTCCGGGGAAACGGCAGCAGGCCTGATGCATTTAATTGCAGGAAACGAAGTCTACGCCGGCATTGTCACCGGTTCCTCCAAGGTGCTCTGCCATACGGACCGGATCGCCGGCTTCCGCGACCGGATAGAATCCCATTACCCGGGTATCCGCATTGTGGGCACCATCGAGAACAGCGATGACGAATTTGAAAGCTATGACCGTACCCTGGCCCTGCTGAGAGAGCATCCGGAAATCAACGCCCTTTATTTTGCTGCGGGCGGTGTCTACGGCGGCTGCCGTGCAGTGCTTGCCGCAGGCAGGAAGGATATTACGATTATATCCTGTGATAAGGTTTCCACCACAAGGGACATGGTGCTTCAGGGAGTTATCGCCGCCACGATCTGCCAGCAGCCGCTCATACAGGGCACAAAACCCCTGGATTTGCTGTTTTCCTGCCTGACC
Organism: Lachnospiraceae bacterium; assembly: GCA_022845955.1. GTDB lineage: Bacteria > Bacillota > Clostridia > Lachnospirales > Lachnospiraceae > Eisenbergiella. Next base: position 2,568,270 of record AP025576.1, on the reverse strand, counting down.
ACCGGGGAAAAGCCGGAAAAAGAATACCACTACACCACCGTGGACATCCGTATCCGTGAAAATATATAAAAGCAACGGGGACACGCTCCGCCGGCCATCCTTATGTTCAAAACAGCCCTTATACCGTACATCACATTCGGTATAAGGGCTGTTATTTATCTTCCCCGGACGGCTCCCGCCGCCCAGAAAATAACATACAGGACGATATCCACAATAACAATACTCGCTCCCGCAGGGGTAGCCAGCAGGAAGGAAACCGTCATCCCCAGCACAAAGCTGATGACGGAAAGTGCCACCGAACACAGAATCACACTCCGATAGCATTTGCAGACCCGCATGGCGGTCAGCGCCGGGAAAATGATCAGGCTGGATATGAGAAGCGCTCCCATCATCCGCATGCCCAGCACTACCGTAACCGCCGTAAGCACAGCCAGAAGCATGTTGTACAGCCCTGTGCGTATCCCGGTCGCCCTGGCAAAAACCGTATCAAAGGTCACCGCAAATATTTTATCATAAAAGAACAAATACAGCACGAGCACAAGAACCGAAAGCACTGCACTCAGCACCACATCACTTTTGCTCATAGCCAAAATGGATCCGAACATATAGCTGTTCAGATCGGAGTTCATCCCTGTGGTAACAGAGACTACCATCACCCCCACTGCCAGCGCCCCCGTGGAAATCATGGCAATGGCCGCATCCCCCTTCAGCCTGCCGCTGTCACTCAGACGCAGCAGCACAAACGCCGCCAGAATCACCACCGGAACAGCCACTGCAAGAGGCGCCATATGCAGCGCGGAAGCCACCGCCAAAGCGCCGAAGCCCACATGGGATAGCCCGTCCCCTATCATGGAATATCGCTTCAGCACCAGGCTGACCCCCAGAAGGGACGCACATAACGACACCAGAATACCCACCAGGAATGCCCGCTGCATAAATGGGTAAGAAAACATTTCCCCGATATATTCAAGCATCTGCCAGACCTCCCAGAAATTTTTTTCCAAAGCTGCTCTTCCCGTAATCCTTCGTTGTTCCGAAGAAATACCCGCTGTGGGAAAGATGAAGGATATGATCCGCGTGCTCCACCGCTTCCCGGATATCATGGGAAACCATGATAATGGTAATCGCGTGCTTTTTGTTCAGGTTATCCAGCACGCCGTAAAATTCTTCCGTAGCCACCGGATCCAGACCTGTTGCCGGTTCATCCAGCAAAAGCAGCCGCTTCGTGGCGCACAAAGACCGGGCAAGCAGAACACGCTGCCTCTGACCTCCCGATAAATCCTGAAAACTTTTATTCTTCAGATCACTGATATTTAAAAGCGACATATTACCAAGCGCCCTTTTCTTCTCCTCCGGACCGAAACCGGGCCGCAGCCCTCTGCTGTTCAGGCATCCGGACAAAACCACCTCATACACCGAGGCCGGAAAATCCCTCTGCACCGCATCCTGCTGCGGGACATAGCCGATTTGGGCGGACTTCAGCCCGTCCCCTGCGGTGATCGTGCCCCCGGAGGGCTTTTTCAGTCCCAGCAGCCCCTTCATCAGGGTCGTTTTCCCCGTTCCGTTCTCTCCGATAATACACAGATAATCCCCGGCATCCACCTGAAAGCTCAATCCCGACACCACGATCTGGTTTTCATATGAAAAAGCGACATCCTTGCAAACGATATATGACATTCGATCGATTCCTTCCCAGCCTCCCGGCCCTGCCTGTTTTTCCACGCCTCCCTTTCCGCCCGTCTGTTACCTTACGGAGGGCGGCATATCTTCATCCGTTAAGAGCTTTATCCAGCTGTACCAGGTTCTGTCTCATCAGGGACAGGTAGGTTTCTCCCCGTTCCATCTCCTCCCGGGTCAGCGTATGGCAGGAATGAAGCATTGCCGTTTCTGTTCCCGTCACCTCTGCGATGGCTTCAGCCACCTTTCCGTTGGAAAGTTCCAGGCGGAATACCACCGGGATCTGTTCCTCCTCCACTTCATCCGTAAGAAAAGCAATGGTAGCGGCGCTGGGTTCCGTTTCCGAGCTGCAGCCCGGAAAAGCGGCATAATAGGAAAGCCCGTAATTCCTCACGAGATACAGAAACGGGAAACGATCCCCGAATACCAGCGTATGGCGCTTCGCCTGTTCCGTTACCTCCCGGTAATCTGCGTCAAGCTGTTCCAGTTCTTCCAGATAATCACCCGCATTTTTCTCATAGACAGCCGCTCTTTCCGGATCCAGGGAAATCAGGGTATCTTTTATTTTTTCCACGAGTAGAATGGCATTGGCGGGAGAGGTCCAGACATGTTCGTCATACTCCCCTTCCTCCAGATGCGTTCCCTGTTCCGCTTCCAAAGCAGCGGAAAATTCTTCCCCGCGGCCTTCGTGGTCATGTCCGTCATGATAATGGCCTCTTGTCTGCATCCCCTCCAGGGACTCCTCCTCCAGAGGATCCACCCAGGAAAGGAGGCTGTAGGAGCGAACCTCCGCGTCGTTCCCCTTCAGAAGCTCCTCCACCCATACATCCGACTCGCCTCCCGCATACAAAAACAGATCGCTTTCCGTGATCCGGATAATATCCCTGGGGGTCGGTTCATAGGAATGGGCTTCCATTCCCGGCTTCAGAAGCATATTCACTTCCACATAGTCGCCCCCTATCCGGCGGACAAAATCAAAGGGCGGGAAAATCGTGGTTATTACCTGTACCTTCGGCCTGCCGTCAGGAGCTGTGTCCTGCGCCGTTTCTCCCTGGCCGTAACGGCCGCAGCCGGCCAGCAGCAACAGGGAAAGCACAAACACAGCGCACATCATTCCTGTCCGTTTTTTCTTCATTTTTTTCCTTTTTTCCTATAATCAACAGCGGATTGTTTCAATTCTTCCAATGTGTCATGGAATTTATGGGAGGTCATGGTCGGATTGCCCTTCAGCATATTCCGCTTAAAGAAGCTGCGGATAAAGGACTGCTGTTTTTCTTCTCCCACACGTCTGTCGCCCACAAACTTGTCACGCAGCTCCATAATCTCCTCTTTTTTCTCCCGAAGAAGCTCGGAACCGGGAAACGCATCCCTGATCTGCAGGAAAGTATCCTCTATGGCGCCGATAAGCTCCTCCCTGCGTTCTTCCCGTTTTTCTCTCTTGGTTTCCAGTTCGTTGCTGGCTACCGCGATGATGACATCCAGACGCTTCTGCATGCGCTCCAGCTCCTGCTTGGCCTGCTCTGCCTTGATAAGGATATCCCGCAGATCCATAGCCGCCTGGAAGGAGGTAGCAAAGTCTGCAATGAAAAGCACGGAAATAACCGCCACCAGCAGAAGCAGGACCCGGGAAGGTATCATCATGGCCAGGCTCTCCACGGGCTTATGGATAAGCTGGGTCATCAGGATGGTGAGAAGCCCCCAGCAGAGAGTGGACTCCAGGCATATCTGTCCCCGGAAATTCAGTTTTTTATGGGAATAGTCCCAATAACGGACCTTAAAAAGAGCCTCCATGATTACACCGGTCACATACTCCAGAACGGTAGCACCAATACAGCCCGCAATATATATCCCCACCAGATTTCCCTTCATTGGGCTTGATACCAAAAGCATCATAATTGCCCCGGAACCATACAACGGAAGGAACGGCCCGCGTATAAACCCTCTGTTTACCAGTTTCTTCTGGCAGATGGATACATATGCAGATTCAAAACACCATCCGAAAAAGCAGTAAAAATAAAAAAAGAACATCCACTGCGACAGCGTATAATGATACATTTCTATCTTCCTCCTCTGTGCTTTCCGTTACCGGTATACTCCCGCGGAAACGTTCAGCCTGCCCTTTTTCGTTTCCCCGATGGCACCGTAATAAAGAAATCTTCCATATCCCCTGGCGCTGACCATATCCCCGTTTTTCAGCGGACAGCTGTTGTTTTCACACAGCCTTCCGTTCACAAACACTTTTTTTGTACGGAACAGCTCCAGGCTCTGGTTCCGGGAAAGCTGCCAGAGCTTTGCCAGAACGGCATCCACCCGCTCGCTGGAAACGATGAGGGAAAGCTTCTCAGGCTCCCTTACCGGAACCTCCATCCCTTCTTCCACCCTCTCACAGCGTACACTGGTATGTTTCACCTTATTCATGTTTTCACAGATATAGGGAGCTATCCGCTGCGTACAGTAAAGGAAGGCGGTCCTTCCTTCCAGGAAAATATCACCCACCGTACTTCTGTCAATCCCCAGATTCATCACCGCACCCAGGAAATCCCTGTGTGTGAAATTATCCGCAAATTTTTCCAGCAGAGGACTGATTTTCAGGGCTTCCACGGGAAAAGGCTCCTCATAGCCCAGTTCCTCCGGGGATCCAAACCTCGCCATCTGTCTTTCACAGCCTTCCCCGCCTCCGAAAAGGCGGAAGGCATAACCCTTGCTGCCGTTCATTGTCTCAAATAAGGCTTCCTGCTCCGCCATGGACAGGAAGCCTGTGAAGGTAAAGATACTCTGTGCATATGATTTCTCTGCCAGTTCCAGAAAACGTTTCTTTAACTGCAGCAGTTCTTTATCTGTTTCCGCCGACATTCCTATCTCCTAAACGAAGCTGATGACTTTATCTTTGGGTGCCTTTGCCTTCACCACACTGGTGGCGTGAAGGACCGGTCCTTCCCCGCCGTAATCCGCCCAGAACTCCTTTTCCACCCTGGCCGTCACCTTCACCCAGTCCTGTTCCCGGAAATTATCCGCTTCCTTGGCTATACAGACAAAGCCAAGGAATGCCATGTCGTCGGCGCAGCAGGTCATAGCCATACGGCCCGGCACAAAATGGTTCTTCGGGAAGCCGTCCGGTTTCATGACCATAGCAGTAAACTGCACATTTTTACCCACATAACGATCCAGATGATCCAGGGAATCAATATACCAGATACCATAGCCCATGTCATCCAGCACAATGGGATCACCGTTTAAGTCGAAGGGAAGATCCTCTTCGAATATTTCATCAATTTCCCCATTGCTGTCTTCAAATATAATATCCGCCTGCTGGTTAATCGCTTTCACGTTCCGCTTATAACTGTTGAGATCCTCAATACCGTCGCAGCGGTTAAATATAATCATTTCCGAATTGCGCAGCATCTCGGCGAGAAGAGATTTCATATTGGTAAAATACATGGAAAAGGTGGAAGCGTCAATGGTCGTGATCTGCTGTTCCACACGCCAGTGCCAGGGCATCTTCATGTTTTTAAAATTCCACATGCCGTTGTATTCAATAATAATTCTCTCCGGCTTCACCTTTTTCTCAAGCTCCAGAAGCTTGTCCGGCGTAAAATCCTCCTCCTGCTCTATCATTTCCAAACAGGAATTGCTGCGTGCAAGCAGGGCCGGATCGTATTCATTCTCCCCTTCCTCGCAGAGGATGATCAGGGTTTTCCCCTTTATCCGGAAATAAGGCTGCTCCAATGTATAGGTAATAAATTCGGTCTTTCCGCTCTCCAAAAAGCCGTTGATAACATATACAGGTTTCATCGTCTACCCTTCCTGTCTGCGGCTTGTACACAGACATCTTAATTCTTTTTCGCAAACAGCTCCTCCAGAGCCACTTCGTTCAATCCAGAGCCGATAACACAGAACTTACCGGTCACATCCGGCTTTCCTTCACGCACATTGCTTTCTCCGGGTACATAATCAAAGTATACCCAGCTGCCGTCTCCCGCAGACACCATTCCTTTTGCCCGGAGCACAAATCCATACTTCTTTTCATCCTCCAACTCTTCCAGAATGCCGGATATCTCTTCCTGCGTATAGGAAACAGGCGTCTGCAGCCCCCAGCTGGTAAACACCTCGTCCGCATGATGGTGGCCGTGATGATCATGGCCGCAGCCGCAGCTGCATTCCTCCCCGTGGGTATGCTCATGCCCCTCATGATGGTGGTCATGATCGTGATCGCAGCCGCATTCTTCCCCATGGTGATGGTCATGATCGTGGCCGCAGCCGCATTCTTCCCCGTGGTGATGGTCATGGCCGCAGCTGCATTCTTCCCCATGATGATGTTCATGATCATGGCCGCAGCCGCAGCCTTCCTCATGAGGATGGTCATGCCCTTCCAGCACTTCCTCCATCAGTTGTTTTTCCAAATCCACGCCGCCTTCAATGGTTGACAGGATATCTGCCCCATTCAGCTGAGCTAAAGGGGTGGTGATAATAACCGCCCTGCTGTTGTGCTCACGGATCAAAGCCACCGCCTGCTCTACTTTAGCAGGAGAGGCCACATCGGTCCGGCTCAAAATAATCGTTCCTGCATGTTCAATCTGGTTAATGAAAAATTCACCGAAATTCTTAATATACAGTCTGCACTTTGAGGCATCCACCACCGCTACTGCGCTGTTTAAGGTCACTTCGCCGCCCATATCCACATTCTGCACCGCTTTGATTACATCGGAAAGCTTGCCCACGCCGGAGGGTTCAATGAGAATCCTTTCGGGATGATAGGTTTCCATGACTTCCTTCAGGGATGTCCCGAAATCGCCTACCAAAGAGCAGCAGATACAGCCTGAATTCATCTCCTTAATCTCTATGCCTGACTCTTTCAGGAAGCCACCGTCTATGCCGATTTCCCCGAATTCGTTTTCTATCAGCACCACCTGGCTTCCCGCCAAAGCTTCCTTTAAAAGCTTCTTGATTAATGTCGTCTTTCCTGCTCCCAGGAATCCTGAGAAAATATCTATTTTTGTCATATTACACCTCTTTCTCCGTTCCGGCGCAGCGGGATGCCATGCATAAGCCCGCTATCAGACTGCTGTGTTCCGCCTTAACGGCCTGTTATTTAAAAAGAATATCCCGATGCTATCATAAGAGCAAAAGGCATCCTCTATATTTTGCCCCGTTTTCTTTCTCTTGTCAACCCGCACACCATCCGCTTCTTGTTTTCATGATAAATATTTGCAGCCATTCAGCCAGGAAGCACATTCCTGTGGTACACGCTCTCAGCCGGCCCGCTGCCGATACTCCTCCGTATTCCTTTTCTCTCCGAATATTTCTTCATATCCTTCATTTATGGTTTCCATGGAAAAAGCAGCTGTATTGCTTCCGCTGCCGCCTCCCACCATTCCCACAAGGTTGCCGTAACAGTCAAATACCCCGCCGCCGGACATACCCGGCCGGGATTCGCATTCCAGTACCATGATATCCGCTCCGAATTCTTCCCGGTACCAGGCTTTCTCCTTCAGCGTTCCTGTCCGGAGCTGATCCCCGATCCCGTTTTCCGAGCAGCCAAGCACCAGCAGACGGCTGCTCTGGTCCAGGGTATCAAAGATCCGCTGGTGAAGGCTGGCCACGGCCGCCTTCTGCTCCTCTTTTTCCAGAAGTGAAATCGGAACCGTTACAAATCCCATATCTTTCTGCGCGCAGATTCCCGCCGTCTCCCCGGATAATTCCTTTCCTCCCGGAAAAATAACCCGGGGAAGCGCCCCTTCCTTCAGCAGATGCCCGGAAGTCACTATGACAAGCTGCTCCTCATTCCCATCCCACAGGATACCGCTGCCGAAATAAACGGTGCCGGTGCCGCTGTCTTCCACCTCCAGCCTTACGATACTCTGTTCGGCTATTTCACGGGCTTTCTCTTCATTCTCCCCCTCCAGGCTTCCGGCAAAAACGATCCGTTCCCCGCCCTCATCCTCCAAACCTTTCTTTATCTGTGCCGGCCCCGTCCCGTTTTCCCCGCAGCCTGCTGCCAACAGGACAGCGGCCGCTCCCAGAAGAACCGGCAAGTTCCATCTTCCTTTATTTTTCATCTTTACCCCGCATTGTCATTTGCAAACAATACTATCTTTCCCGATACCGTTCAAAAAGAAAAGAACAGGCCAGTGTCCTGTTCTTCCTGATGGAAGCCGGATACCCATGACAACCGGGATCCGGTTTAATTGAAAATAAGCAAAACTGTAAGCCGGGTTATGTCGAGAATAATCATCTATCTAGGACTGCTGTTGCCGGCAGCCTCAAGCGACCTACCTGAAAGCAGGCCGGGCAAGCCTGTTGCTCTCTGTTTGGTCTTGCTTCGGATGGGGTTTACATGTGCCCCGTCTGTTACCAGACGGGCGGTAGTCTCTTACACTGCCTTTCCACCCTTACCAGGTTTTCCCCGAAGGGAGAAACCCTTTCCGCCAAAGGCGGGGCGGTATATTTCTATTGCACTGGCCTTGGAGTCACCTCCACCGGACGTTATCCGGCATCCTGCCCTGCGAAGCCCGGACTTTCCTCACCTGCCGTATTCCCGAAAGAAACGGACAGCCGCGATTATTCATTTTACTTACTTCCTGCGTGTTCAAAGAATTACCTTTCAGGCAAATGCACGGCACACTCTGAACGGTAACACCATATAACCATATATACTATATCTTTTTTTCTTCCGCTTGACAAGCCTAAAAATCAAACAGGGTCATCTGTTTCCCGGCCAGCTTGTCCTCAAAGCGGTACAGATACCTGAAAATTTCATCGCTGTCACAGACGATTCCCTGCTCGCTGCACACGCTGCGGACCAGTCTCATAAGCCCGGCCCGGTTCGGGGAAGGCACCTCGTACGCATCCCCGTAGGTTTTCACATATTTTTCCCGGAGGCCCGGAAAATGCGCGTCGAGCTTCCGGTAAAAATACTGCCGGTCGCCGTCCCGCAGGGTGACTCCCATCCCGAACGTAAGAATCCCGTAGGTTTTCGCCCGGCTGCAGTATTCCAGCAGTCCGCGGATATTCTCCTGTGTATCGTTGATAAAAGGCAGGATCGGCGTCATCCAGCAGACGGTGGGAATCCCTTCATCCCGCAGGATCTCCAATACCTCCGCTCTCCTCCTCGTCGTACATACATTTGGCTCAATCAGGCGGCACATATCTTCCTCATAAGTAGTGAGCGTCATCTGTACCACGCACTTCGTTTTACTGTTTATGCGCTTCAGCAAATCCAAATCCCGTAAAATCAAATCGGATTTCGTCTGGATGGCCGCTCCGAAGCCATATTCATCAATCAGCTCCAGGCATCTGCGGGTAAGCCCCAGCTTCTTTTCCACGTGAAGATACGGATCACTCATGCCTCCCGTACCGATCATGCATTTCTTCCGTTTACCCCGCAGCGCCTGCTCCAGCAGCTTGGGCGCATTTCTCTTTACCTCGATATCCTCAAATGGCCTGTCCGGGTGCACCTGGTAGCAGGTGCTCCTCGCATCGCAGTAAATGCAGCCGTGGGAACACCCTCTGTACAGATTCATCCCGTTCCCGGCAGAAAGAATCGCCTTCACATCTACCTCGAACATCTCCCCACCTCCGCCCTGTGCTTATCTATACGCGGAAGCAGCTGCCTCCCACAAACTCGCGGACAATGGAATTATTCGGAAGGTTTTCGCTGCTCACGCCCAGAAAATATTCCAGGAACTTAAGAAGCCGTTTGGCTTCAAAATATTCCGGCTCGTCTTTACCCACGCTGTAAAGCAAAGGCTCCGCAAACTGCTTAAGCACGGCAAGCTCATACAAAAGGGCGGAATTAAACATCGCATCCGCGCTTTCCTGAAAAGGGAAAATATTTTCCTCTTCCCCTTTGCGCACGGAAGCCCACATACGCAGGGTGTGGGTAGCGGAGGCGCCCCTGGTCCTGGCATCTCTTACCATACGCCGGATCAGCCTGCCGTCGGTTGTGGCTATCCGGTTATGATCATCCACATTCAGGCTGGTAAGGGCGCTGATATAGATTTTGTATTTGCTTTTCAAAGGGAGGGAGTGGGAAAGCTGGTCGTTAAGCCCGTGTATCCCTTCGATAACCAGGATATCATCCGGCCCGAGCTGCAGATAATCCCCCTTGTATTCCCGCAGCCCTGTTTTGAAATTGAAACGGGGCATTTCCACCCGTTCGCCTGCCAGGAGTGCCGCCATATCGGAATTAAAGGTTTCCACGTCAATCGCTTCCAGACATTCATAATTATAATTGCCGTCCTTGTCACGGGGCGTGTTTTTGCGATCTACAAAATAGTCGTCCACCGCGATAGGATGGGGCACCAGGCCATGGGTTTTCAGCTGGATGGACAGGCGGTGGGAGAAGGTGGTTTTCCCGGAGGAGGACGGTCCCGCTATCATTACAAATTTTACATTGCCGCGTCTGGCAATATCTCCGGCGATCTCCGCAATTCTCCGCTCCTGGAGGGCTTCCTGTACCAGGATCATCTCCGCCAGATTCCCCTCACAGATTTTGTCGTTCAAATCCGCCACTGTCTCTATCCCCATCTGCTCCCCCCAGTTATTGGAACGGTCAAGGGTATGAAACAGCTTTTCCCTGGGTTCAAATTCCTCCAGCGTTTCCGGCTCCCAGCGATCGGGAAGCATCAGAAGCAGTCCCTTCTTATAAGGGAGCAGGTCAAAATACGGTAAATAGCTGGTATCCGGCACCATATAGCCATAATTATAATCATAATACCCGTCCAGACAATAGACATTGATATAGGAACCTCTGCGGTAGCGGAACAGCCTGACCTTATCGTCCATCCCCTGGGCTTCAAACAACGCGATGGCTTCATCCGTGGGGTATGCCTGCTTGGTAATCGGAAGCCCAGCCTCCACCATAGCGCGCATCCGCTCTTTCACCTTCGCTACAAATGAGGCATCGATCTGTTTTTCCTCTTCTCCGTCCGCCGCAGTCACTTTTTCTGCCAGAATTCCCTTCGGTATGCAGTAAAGCCCCTGACCGATGGTGAATTCCACGGAGACCTTACCCGCTCCCGGAGAGCCTGCCACATCACTTATGGCTTTTATGAGAAGCATCACGGCGCTGCGGACATAGGTGTCGTGTCCCACTCTGTCGGATAACGTCTGGAAAGCCACGGTGACATCCTTATCCACTTTTTTATGAAGTTCCTTGATTTTATTGTCCGCAACAGCAAGGATAATACGGTGCTCATATTCCTGCTGATGCTCCTGTGCCAGTCTTTCATAGGTAATTCCGTCTTCATATTCCCTGCATATGCCGTTCACCGTTACTTTTACCATATTTCGTCTCCTCTGTCCGTGGCTATTCATACCAAAAAGGTTCCTGCTGCCTTGCGGTTAAAAGATGGAGCATAGGAAGCTCCCTGCTTAAAAACTCCTTCATATAGGGCACAAAAATCTGCTCAAGTCCGAAATGTCCGGCATCTATGACCGCAAGCCCCTGTTCCAACGCGTCTATTCCGTCATGATGTCCGATATCCCCTGAGATATACACATCCGCTCCGGCATTTACCGCGCTTCGGATGTAATCGCCGCCTGATCCGGGCACAACAGCAGCCCTGCGGACCTTCCGGCCTTCCTCCCCGAATACCTTCACTCTGTCCAGATCAAAAACCTCTTTTACATAGGCGGCGCATTCCCGCAGTGTCATGTCTTCCGGCAGCACCCCCGCTCTGCCGATCCCTTCCTGGGACAGCTCATCCTCAAAAGTAATTTCCAGGACACTTCTTTCCTCCAGGCCAAGACGTTCCGCCGCCTCATCTCCCATTCCCATCACGTCAAAATTCGTATGGCAGGCATAATAGGAGATATCGTTCAGGATCAGCTTGCTAATCCGTTTCCCGGTAAAATCATCTGCCGTTATCCGTTTTTGAGGTGAAAAAATCAGGGGGTGATGGGTGAGCAGCATATCCGCTCCCGCAAGCACAGCCTGATCAATAACCGCATCTGTTGCATCCAGCGCAATCATCACCGATTCCACTTCCCGTTCCCGGCTTCCCACAAGAAGCCCCACATTATCCCAGCCTTCCGCAAAGGAAAGAGGGGAAAGTTCCTCCAGTTTCGCCATTACCTCACTGCATTTCATAGGCTTTTCTCCTTATGCCTGTAAAAGAGTTATCATTCCGTATACAGGGTAAGCAGCCGTTTCAGCAGCTGCTGTTCCTCTTCCAGCTGTGTCAGTCGCTTTCCGGTCTTATCCGGGCGGCCGTCCGCTTCCGTCAGGCCGGTTATCCCATTTAAAATACTGTCGTTTTTGTGCAGGCAGTCTTTCAGATATGCAAAAAGAACCGGATGACGGCGGATGAGCAGCCAGGAACCATATCTGTCCCCTGCCTGTTCCCATTCTTCCTCCGAAAGCTCCGGCCGGTTCCTGAAAAAAAAACGTTCTTCTTCCTTAAGCCTGCCGGCAGGAAAGCCATCCGGCAGATTTCCCAGATTCACCGCCTTCATTACGGCATAATATTTCCCTTCTTCCAAAATCATATTCTCATCCGTAATGAAATATCCTGCATTTCTCAAAGATTTTCTTACCAGCCATGGCTCCGACTGGGGCTGCAGGATAACCCAGCGCATTCCTGAAAGCTTATCCGCGCCCTCTTCCAATATTTTCACCGTCAGGCGTCCGCCCATGCCTGCCGCCAGCAGCGTATCCGCTTCCGGCCTTCCCCCGCGGCAGGGAAGGCCGGAAAGTCCGTCGGAAAGTCTTACGTCTATGTATGAGGCAAGCCCGTATCTTTCCACGTGCTCCCTCGCCCTTTCCAGGGGGCCGGCGTTAACATCCATGGCAAACACATGGGGGGAAATCCCCTCCCGGATCAAATACACCGCCACATACCCATGGTCACATCCCACATCCGCAACGGTACTTCCTTTTTCCACCATAGATGCGACCATATGAAGTCTTTTTGACAATTCCATATTCTTTTTCCTTAATCCAGATAATCCTTCAGCTTACGGCTGCGGCTGGGATGACGGAGCTTGCGGAGGGCCTTTGCCTCAATCTGGCGGATACGTTCGCGGGTAACATTGAATTCCTTGCCCACTTCCTCCAGGGTTCTGGCTCTGCCGTCATCCAGCCCGAAACGCAGGCGCAGCACCTTCTGCTCCCGCTCCGTAAGCGTGCCCAGCACCTCGTTCAGCTGCTCTTTCAACAGGGAGAATGCCGCCGCATCTGCGGGCACCGGTACATTATCATCCTGGATAAAATCACCCAGATGGCTGTCTTCCTCTTCACCGATAGGGGTTTCCAGAGATACCGGCTCCTGGGATATTTTCAGGATTTCCCTGACTCTTTCCACCGGCATGCTCATTTCTTCTGCAATTTCCTCCGGGGTAGGTTCACGCCCCAGCTCCTGCAGCAGCTGTCTGCTCACACGGATAAGCTTGTTGATCGTTTCCACCATATGCACCGGGATACGGATGGTTCTCGCCTGATCCGCAATGGCCCTGGTGATCGCCTGGCGGATCCACCAGGTAGCATAGGTGGAAAACTTATACCCCTTGGTATAGTCAAACTTTTCCACCGCCTTGATAAGGCCCAGATTTCCTTCCTGAATCAGATCCAGGAACAGCATACCCCTTCCCACATATCGTTTAGCTATGCTGACCACCAGACGCAGATTGGCTTCCGCCAGACGCTTTTTGGCTTCTTCATCACCGACTTCCATTCTCTGCGCCAGATCGATTTCCTCTTCCGCAGAAAGCAGGGGCACCTTGCCTATTTCCTTCAGATACATACGCACCGGATCTTCAATGCTGATGCCGTCGGGAACGGAAAGGTCGATATTTTCCATATCCACTTCGTCCTCTTCGGACAGGATGATTTCCTCATCGGGAATATCATCGTCATCCTCGGTGATACGCAGCACATCCACATTGCTCTGCTCCAGCAGCTCCAGCAGTTTATCAAACTGATCCTCATTCAGCTGCAGATCCGCAAAATAATCGCTGATCTCCTGGTATTCCAGAATATTTTTTTTCTTTCTGGCAACGCCGATAAGGCCTCTTACTCTTTCCAGAAATTTGGCTTCCGCCGCGGCTCTCTCTTCCGGGGTCAGCTCGCTTTCATTCTGGTTATTCGTCTTTTTTGCCTCATCCGCTTTTTCCTGTGTCTTTTTGCCCATTCTTAGTCCATCCTTCCTGCGCATGTTAATATTGTTATCCTTAATTCAGGGAAATATGCGTTTTGCTAAGTTCTTCCAGCGCCTTTTTTCCTTCAATGACGCGGTTTAACGCTTCTACATCCGTTCCAAGACGGCTGGTATTGTATTCATAACTGATTCTTTTTACAGAAACCAGGATATCATGAAAGGCTTTTTCTTTCTCTGATTGTGTCTCCGGTTCTATCAGCTTTGTATTAAAAAGGGAGGCAACCTCCCGCTGCTCTTCCTCCTCGGGAAACAGGCTGATGATTGACGCGGCGTTTAATTCGCCTTTTTCCAGGCCTGCGAACAGCCTCTGTGCAACCCTTACGTATAGCTCCTCCGTAAAATCCTCCGCAGACAGAAACCGGGATATTTTCGGATAAACCTGAGGCTCCTCTACCAGCCAGGTGAGCAGCAGCCGTTGTGTCCGCCTGCTATTTTCCTCGGGCGTCACTTTTTTCTGTATGCCGGATTTGGGACGTTCCACCGGCCTGGCAAGCCCGGTCTTGGCAGCGGTGCTTCCCACCAGCTTCCGCAGATTCTCAAACCCGATATGATACTTGTCCGCCACCGCCTCTATATAATTTTCCCGTTCCACTTCCTCGGAAAAATCGCAAAGCTTTCTGGCAATCTCCCTGTGGAACCGGGTCTTGTCCTCCGGATCGGAGAGATTGAATTCTTTTTCCAGCATACGGATTTCAAACAGGAAGCTGTTTTCCGCATGGTCGATCCGTTCCTGGAACGCTTCCTTTCCCAGGTTTTTCATAAATTCGTCCGGATCCTTGTAAGGCTCCAGGTTGATTACCTTTCCTGTCAGCCCGGACTCCTTAAGGATACCGATAGCCCGCAGCGCCGCCTTGACACCGGCGCCGTCGCTGTCATAGGACAGCAGGACTTCCCTGGTATAGCGCTTCAGCAAACCGGCCTGTCCCATGGTAAAGGCAGTTCCCAGGGATGCCACCGCCTGGTCGAAACCGGCCTGGTGCATGGCAATTACATCCATATATCCTTCACACAGAATAATATTCCCCTTACGGGAGGTTCTTGCAAAATTCAGCCCGTAAAGATTCCTGCTTTTATCAAAAACAGGCGTTTCGGGAGAGTTCAGGTATTTGGGACTTCCGTCCCCCATCACCCTGCCGCCGAACCCGATTACCCGGTGGTTGATATCCTCGATGGGAAAAATCACCCGGTTCCAGAATTTATCATACATCCCGTGCTTTTCATCCACATTGCACAGCCCCGCTTCATGGATAAGCTCCGGGGTAAAACCTTTGCTGCGCAGATACTGCACAAGATCATTGCTCGTCTTATTGGCAAAGCCAAGGCCGAACTTTTTTATGGTTTCATCCGTCAGCTGACGGCCCCTCAGATAGCTGTATCCCACTTCTCCCTGTCTGGCCCGCAGCTGGAAATAAAAGTATTTCGCCGCTTCCTTATTGATTTCCAGCAATCTGCTCCGTTTGCCTTCCGCCTTTTTTGCCTCTTCGGAATACTCAATTTCCGGCAGGTTCACGCCCGCCCGGTCCGCCAGCATTTTAACGGCCTCCGGAAATGTATAATTTTCATATTCCTGGATAAAGGTGTACACATTTCCTCCCGCGCCGCAGCCGAAGCAATAGTACATCTGCTTGCCGGGAGATACGGAAAAGGAAGGCGATTTTTCATTATGGAAAGGACACAGGCCAAAATAATTAGCCCCCTTTTTCTGGAGGCGCACATAGCCTGAAATCACTTCCACAATATCATTTTTCATCCTGACTTCTTCAATCAGCTCATCGGGATAATACATGCCTTAACTCACCTCGCCTGCTTATTTCACCGTCCAGCATTTGGGAATATAAATTTCCTCATACTGTGCAATGGCGAACCGATCCGTCATTGCTCCTATATAGTCACAGCAAATCCTTTCCTTCGCTTCCCCTCTTTCCATTAATTCCAAAAGTTCTGCGGATATTTTATCAATATGATGGAGATAATAATCATACAGTGTTTCCACCAGCAGTTCCGCCTTGCTCTCTTCGCTTTTTGCCTGCCTGTTGGTATATACCCGCTCAAACATAAAAGCCCGCAGCGTTTTCATAGCCTCCTCCACCGGAGGGGACATACAAATATCATTCCTGCCGAAGCTGTTCGTCACAATATCATGGATAAAATGATCCAGACGCTCGCCGGTGGTCCTTCCCACCACGTCCTGCACCGATGCCGGAATGTCCTCCTCTCTCAGGATGCCGGCCCGCACAGCGTCATCACAGTCATGATGGATATAAGCAATCTTATCGGAAAGCCTGACGATCTTTCCCTCCAGTGTGGCCGGATTCCCTTTGGTCTGATGGTTGCGGATCCCGTCCCTCACCTCAAAGGTCAGATTCAGACCCTGGCCGTCCTTCTCCAGAATATCCACAGTCCGCACGCTCTGATCACTGTGTTCAAAGCCATAGGGACAGACACGGTCCAAAGCCCGCTCTCCCGCATGGCCGAAGGGGGTATGCCCCAAATCATGCCCCAGCGCTATCGCTTCTGCCAGATCCTCATTCAGCCGCAGCGCTTTGGCAATCGTCCTGGCATTCTGGGAAACCTCCAGGGTATGGGTCAGCCTCGTCCGGTAATGATCGCCTTCCGGAGTGAGGAAAACCTGGGTTTTGTCCTTGAGTCTGCGAAATGCCTTGCAGTGCAGGATCCTGTCCCGGTCCCGCTGGAATACGGGCCTGATATCACAGGGTTCCTCCTCCTTCAGCCTTCCCAGGGAATTCCTGCTCAGCGTAGCATAAGGGCTTAAATACACCTCTTCCCACTTCTCCAGATTCTCCCGAATTGTTGTCATCCGTCCCCTTTCTGCCTGCCGGCTTAATCAGAGTATGCCGGAATAACAGAATCCATTCCCGGATCCTGTATCCGGACAAAAATAAGCTCGCTATCTTTTATATTCTGCGCCGATTCCGGGAATCCTTTTTTTTTTTTCAAAAAAATTATTTTTTCTTGACAAAAAACAAAAATCCGGCGCTCCTTTTCCGTAATTGCGCCGGACTGTCTTTCCCGGGAACCGTACAGGTTATTTCCGGACAGTTCCTTATATTGGGACACCCATATAATGCTTCACAGGTTCTTCTCTCCCATTTACCTCATAAATCGCATCCAAGATCTCCTGTTTCCTTGCCATCGCCTCCTCCTCCGGAAGTCTGACGCACACATCCTCCATAAGATAAGGGCCGTATTTGAAATGCCCCAGCACAGCGCCTCTGACAGTGCCGTCAATGAGCAGGTACTGGAGAATATCCATCCCATCCCTCTTGTACTCCTGCTTCAGATGATGTTCCTCACAGCGCACCAGGCAATCATTCCGGTGCAGAAGCAGAACTTTGCGGAAAGGTTCCCGGGCCTGTTTCTGCAGGAGCGCAAAGTCTGCGGCAAGATAGTATTTCCCGTCCTGCTGAACAAAGTCTCCCCGGGCCGCCAAACCATCCGCTGCTGCTTTCAGTTCACGCTCCGGTATTCCGTAAAAGTCCTTCATATTTTTAACGGAGGCTGCCACATAGCGGAAAAGGAACCGCGGAAGCAGGATTTTAAGTGCCTCCTCCCTGGTATAGCGATGTACATCCACATCCGGAAACATTTCTTCCAAGCGGTACCATTCCCGGTCCCATTCCCCGTCGAATTGGTCCTCAAATAAAAGGAATGCTTCCTGTAGTTTGTGCAGGGCAGGTGTGATTTGTTTCACCAAAAGCCCTGTCATTTCTTTGATCAGCCCGATATTCAGGGGTCCTTCCCTGTCTATCAGCGCAAGGATGGTTTCCTGGATATCATCCGGCTTTGCGGGTTTGCGGTAAAGTCCGGCAAAAAGCTCCATATCCGCTTCCCGGATAAACCCGATATTTCCTTTCTGGAATCTTCCTTTTACCAGTTCCCTGTTCTGCTGCCTTTCCCGGTTATATTCCAAGTCATCAAAGGCGGCCCGGAAAACAAGGCAGGGCGGCTCCCCAAAACCATGCCAATATACATTCAGCCCCGGTGACAAATCCCGGTAAAGGCTGTCATATGCTTCCCAATCCGCCGGCTTAGTCAAATGCTGTCGATCCATCCGGAGGGCAATTACCTGTTTTTCCCAATTATCCCCTGTTTTTTCTGCAGTTGTCATGTCTGTATCTCCTGTTTTTTGCCTAACATAATAACATGAGTAACCGGACAACAGTCTGTCCTGTTAGAATCTGTTTGGTTTGAACGGATGCGCTTTACAGTACAGGATGCGTCGGGAGCGTCCGGCATAAAACGGAGATATTTCATGGCCGTTCCTTAGTACTCCGAATCTTTCCTGTCATACATCCCAAGTATCCGGGACGCTTCCTTACGGATATCCTGTCTGAGCCGTTCCGGTTCCAGCACTTCCATGCTGCTCCCAAACCCCAACGCCCATTCCAGGAGCACCTGATAATTGGTAAAACCCAGATCCTCTACCAAAAGTGACCCATCCTCCATATACGTGAAGGAGGAGGGGCCATACTCTTCTATCAGCCTGTATTTGACACGTTCCGAAAACCTGGCACGCAGCCTTATCTCATCCGTAAAGCCGGAGGAAAAGTCCAGTTTTTCCTTTGGCACGGGCCGGGGAGAAAAAGATTCCTTTTCGGTTTCCGTTTTCCACAGCCGGTTCAGCTTAAACATGCGGAAATCCTGCCGTTCCCTGCAATAGGCGAACAGATACCAGGAGGACCAGCGGAAAACAATCCGGTACGGTTCCACCAGCCTTCTCCCCTCTCCTGTACGGGAATAATACAGAAAGGAAACCAGCCGGTGTTCCCGGATAGCCTCCTTCAGTAAATCCAGCTTCCCGGTAAGACTGTCCTTATAAAAGGAGGCCAGATCAATATTCACCGTTTCCTGCGGGGCCATATCTTTATCCGGAATCATCCGCAGTTTCTCTCGCAGACTGTCCTCCAGAGACGATGCCGCCACGCTGTCAAGCCCCCGGATGCCTGTGAGCAGTGCCTCCCTTTCCTTATCCGTAAGCAGGGAATTATCGATTTTAAAACCTGACGCGAGGGAGATTCCGCCGCCGTATCCCTGCTCCGTCACTATCGGTATCCCGGCACGGCATAACGCATCCAGATCCCGGCTGATGGTCCGGCGGGACACCTCCAGCCTGTCCGCCAGTTCAGGCGCCGTTATTTTTTCCTGCCGCAGGAGGATGGTCAGGATTGCCATAAGACGGTCTATTTTCATAAAGAGCTTCCCTTCTGCCGTTTGTGTCCCTGTTCCTTCAAATAGGATTCCACCAATGTATAAGAAACGCTTCCCTCCGGATGCACCATCTCCAGCGCCCGGGAAGCATCCACCCACACCGCATCATCCACTTCCCCCGAAAGTTCCAGTTTCTTCTTTTTCGCCTCCGCAAGAAAGCCAATCATCAGCATATCCTTCCTGCCAAACCAAAAGGTGCCTGCCGGACGGAGGTTTTCCACCCGTACACCGATTTCTTCCTCCACTTCCCTGACCGCCGTATATTCGGCTGTTTCCCCCGGCTTCATATAGCCGGAAACCAGATTATAGTATTTATGGGAAATGTAGCCCTGCCGGAGAAGGGCTACCTCCCCGTATTCATCAGCCACCAGGGCGATAATGCAGGTGGAGAACATATCAAAAAAGGGCTTATTGCAGCATTCACACCAGGGCACCAGCCCTTCATCCCCGATCTCCTTTTGTATCAGTTTCGTGCCGCAGTCCGGGCAGTAGGTAAATTTCATGGTTCTGTTTTCCTTTCTTCGTAACGGTTCCGTACTCATACCGCTAAGGACATAAATCCATGCCAAATCACCTTAGGCGGTGGATTTATGCTTTTCTGCGGTATCTTTTTTTATGGTCTGCACAATACATGCGCAGACCTGCTGAACAGTTGCCTTTCTTTCATAAAATCTGTCCTTATTGTACTACGTTCTCTTCTGTTGTGCCACCCGGATTACGGTACGTTTCTTATATTCCCGCAGGTTTTTTGACTTCCACCATAAAGCTGTCTCCCAGCGGCTGGAAATCGTTACTCATTTTGCCGTTTTCCTTCGGCATGGCTACCGTATAAAGAGTCATTTCCACATGAGCGATCCCATCCGGAATCCGTGTATCCTGGGCACGCAGGTACCCTTTTTTCTCTTTGCCGTTAAACTGGCTTAAATAAAAGGTGTATTCCTGCCCCTCCTCATCTATAGCTTTGACAAGTAAATCGTAATCTATCGCTTCTTTTGCCTCCGCGGTATAAAAAATCCGCTGTTCCAGATCGTTGCTGGTAAATTCAGTCAGCGTAACAGCAATTCCGTTGGGGAGCGTAAAGGTTTTCTCCAGAGGGATGCGCAGCGTATCCGCCATTAAAGTGGAGGCATCGGCCGTAAAGGAAAAGGTCCAGTTTCCTTTGATTTTCCCTTCCCTATCCAAATGGCGGAAAATGATCTGGTAATCTTTCTCTCCTGTCAGATCCACGCCGTCGCTGCTGTAATGCATTTCCATTCCGACAGCCGTCTTTTCCTCATTCAGATAATGGATTCCGCCGCCGCTTCCTGCATATATCCGTTTTCCATTGATTGCAATAATACCGTCGGGGGAAATTTCATCCAGGGATAGAGGGGTACCGTCTTCTTTCTGTACGGACAAATTGATCCACAGCTCTTCCTCGGATGCCACTACCTCATGCAAAGTCAGCGCATAACCGCTGTCCATCACCGTAGTATCCACAACCTCCTTGTAATCCTCCAAATCCTTCTGCAGGCCCAGTGCACTTCCGATTGTCCACTGCAGCCGTTCTATAGCGGCATGTACCTCACTGCTTGCTGCGGCTGTTCCCACGATAAGAAGCAGTGCCGCAGCACAAACCGCCATTTTTCCAGGCCCCGGTATACTTTTCTTTCCGCCTTTCTTTCTTTTTCTGAAATTGTGCATATATTTTCCTGTTTCTGCTTCTGTCAGCTTCCTTATATCCTGTTCCGCATTTTCCTCTTCGGAAAAGCCCGTGACAATATTGTTAGCCATATCATATATTTTTTTATCCATAGCTTACTCCTTATTTCCGGTTTTCACCCGCAGCGCGCCTCATTTTTTTCTTGCCGCGGGAGATTTTGTTATAAACGGCGGCCCTGGGAATCCCCATTTCCACACTTACCGTTTCCACATCCTGATCCTGTATGAAAATCCTTGCAAAGATTTCCCTGTCCTCTGGTTTCAGGCAGTTCAGCAGCTCCTCCGTCTCCCGGGAAAGCTCTCTTTCAACAAGACGCAGCAGGTTATCATCCTCCACGGGAAATTCCACATCTTCCCATGCTTCCTGCTGAAGCTGCCTTCCGTATCTGCGCAGATAATCAATAGCCTGAAACCGGGCAACTCCTGCCGCCCAATTCTTAAAGCTGCTTCTGCCGGGGTCGAAGGAACTGATATTATTCCAAATACCGAAGAAAATGTCATTCATACATTCTTCAATCCTGTCCGGCATACCGAAGAGCCTTTTTTTCACTATGGATTGAAGCAATCCTCCATATTCTTCCATTACATACCGGATTCCCTCTTCCCGGCGTTTCTTTATCAGGGAGATAAAATTATCTTCATTTGCTTTCATACACCACTCCATCTCAAACCAAAGCCGAGTCTGCAGCCTCTTTTTTCTATCCTTTGGTTTACTCCTTTCACTATCTGATTCGTAAAAGGAAGGGAAAATCTATCCCTTTCAAATTTTTTTATTTTTGACCGGATTTTATGAGGCCGGAAACGGCAGAGACGCGGGACAATGTCAACCCTTATCCGCAGGTTGAGAGATAACAGAATCAGGACGGGAACAGGCTAATTACAGAGGTTTCCCCCGGAAGATAAGGCAGTCTGAAATCTGCCTTATTCTGAATTCCAGGGTGTGGATAAAAAAGTTTGGAACCACCTGCCTCAATCAGCAGGGATACAGTCCATAATACGTTATTTTTTGTCAGAAACAGAAAGTGACGTTCGGAACGAGCCTTCATCACAAACCCTCTTTCCATCCTCCATTCATCTGATTTTCAATTAGGAAATCACCGGTAAAACAGACGTACGGCGTGGCTGTGAAATCCTCGACGAGAGACTATGAGGATTGACATAGATAAAATCGAATTTCAATCCACGAGGCTGTGAAAGCCTCGACGCTATTTTCATGTTCAATTCTCTTTCCATTTCCTGATTTCAATCCACGAGGCTGTGAAAGCCTCGACTCAGGGCATCTGAAACTTGCCTCATTACAAAAGATATTTCAATCCACGAGGCTGTGAAAGCCTCGACATAATATTGACAGTTTTTACACTAAAGGAGATTTTATTTCAATCCACGAGGCTGTGAAAGCCTCGACATGGGATAATATGTCATTGTGGGAAAAGACGGTTATTTCAATCCACGAGGCTGTGAAAGCCTCGACAACTTTATACAGGGGAGGATATGGGCATTTTATATTTCAATCCACGAGGCTGTGAAAGCCTCGACTCAGACCGCAATCTCCTACCTCATACTGAGGGCATTTCAATCCACGAGGCTGTGAAAGCCTCGACGTACCGGCTGAATGAAGAAGGGATGTGGGAAGATGATTTCAATCCACGAGGCTGTGAAAGCCTCGACAGCTTTTTCGGCTTTTTTCAACTCCGTCTCCAGATTTCAATCCACGAGGCTGTGAAAGCCTCGACCTAGCCAATGCCAGCCTTTGTTTTTCTCCACCAATTTCAATCCACGAGGCTGTGAAAGCCTCGACAGCAAAAAATATCAAAAATCATGCTTCATAAAGGCAAAAACTATACTCTTTTCATAAAATCATTAACCATTGTTTGTTATGTATTTATAAAACAATTATATCCATGCATTATTCAGTTTTTTTACAGTGCGAATCCCCCCATGTTTTTATGTACACTTCACATTCGCACCATAAAATTTTCTACCCACTCGTTATTAAAAGTTACCATACTTAACTATTACAGCACAATTTTTCTTCTCATAAACTAATTCACTTTTATTAGTATACCACAATAATAAATGTCCACAAGGCCCACAAAGGATTGTGACGATTTGTAAAGACAACACCGATACCATAATCGGATTTAAACCCGCAAAGGGTTGTGACCTTATTTTTAGGGCTAATAACCATATTTTGATGCATTTCAATCCACACAACCCGCAAAGGGTTGTGACAAAAGTTCGGCGAAAACATTATCCAATAAAAATATTTCAATCCACACAACCCGCAAAGGGTTGTGACCAGGCCCGTATACAACAGCCGTCTCTTTCTCACATTTCAATCCACACAACCCGCAAAGGGTTGTGACATTGGACATGCTAAACAGGCGCGGAATGACGCGTATTTCAATCCACACAACCCGCAAAGGGTTGTGACTTTCCCCGTATACCTTCGCTCTGTTGTAATGCAATTTCAATCCACACAACCCGCAAAGGGTTGTGACAATGTATTACAATGTCAGCCGGGGGATTTACTAATTTCAATCCACACAACCCGCAAAGGGTTGTGACCTGTTGTTGTTCGTAGGCTGTGCCCTGTATCGCAAATTTCAATCCACACAACCCGCAAAGGGTTGTGACAAAACGACGGTATAGGATGATAAATAATACAGATGATTTCAATCCACACAACCCGCAAAGGGTTGTGACAAGTGATAATTTGTCGGCTGCAGCCGAAAAGGAATTTCAATCCACACAACCCGCAAAGGGTTGTGACTTTTGTAAAGGTATAGAAATAGTTGACTGAAAAGTATTTCAATCCACACAACCCGCAAAGGGTTGTGACGTGTCCGGGTATGGTGTTTCTCCCAAACTTCCCTATTTCAATCCACACAACCCGCAAAGGGTTGTGACTCCCAGGCCGTCCGCAAGCATCCCAACCAGGAAATTTCAATCCACACAACCCGCAAAGGGTTGTGACACACAACCGGCGCGCATAATGTAGGAATTGGTGCATTTCAATCCACACAACCCGCAAAGGGTTGTGACTGACAAGCCTGAAAACACTTGAGGGATTTATGGATTTCAATCCACACAACCCGCAAAGGGTTGTGACTGGTATATAGGACTGGCGTATGACCGATTGGAAATTTCAATCCACACAACCCGCAAAGGGTTGTGACCTCCGTGCATTTATTTCAGTGCCTTCATACGCGGATTTCAATCCACACAACCCGCAAAGGGTTGTGACTGCAAAACTCAACGTTTTCATCTCATTCTAACACATTTTCCTTGTTCAAACTACCGAAAATCTATCCTATTCGTACTTTTTCTCTCTAAAACCGTCAAAAAAACCTCGTTTTCCACACAAAACAAGGTGCGAATCCCCCGGTAAATTCATGTGCACTTGGGGTTCGCACCTTACTATCATCAGCATGTTTTTCTTTTTATTCTTCTACTTTTCCGCTCTTATGAAGGTTGCCCCTTCGATACTGCAGATAAGTTCCACGCCTGTAAAGCCCGCCCCGGAAAGGGCTTCTCTCTCGTGCTCCCAGGTAAGCGGCGTATCAAAATGGACATAAACATTCTCCGGGACTTTTTCTTTTTCGCGCTTGGAATCGTAAAGACCCATTAATAATGTTTCCTCTTCCTCGCAGCAGGCAATATAATCCGCTTCTATAAAAGTTCCGCCTTCTTTCAACGCTTCCCATATCCGCCTGTATAACTTCTGCTTTAGCGCAGGCTTGAAGTGGTGCAGGGATTCAAAGGAAACCGCCATATCATAAACCTGTTTTCCAAAATCATAACGGAAATAGTCCGCCTGAATCAGTTTAACCTGCGGGTGTTTAGCCGATAAAACCGCAAGCATATCCTGTGATAAATCGATTCCCGTCACCTCAAGGGCAGGACGGACTGGCAGTATTTCATCCAGCTCCAGACCTGTGCCGCATCCCAAATCCAGCAGGGTTTCCGTATTTTCAGGGATGAGTGCTGCCAAGTGTTTATAGGCGGAACGCCAAACGGACATATGCGCCTCATACTCTCCCAGTCTGTCTCTGAAAAAAGAGGCCATTTCTTCCAGTCTGCTGTCTTGTACCTGCTCTGTCCACCTACGGAGTTCCTTCATATAAGCTTCTGTATTTTCTCTTATAATCATCTTATTCTGCATTCTGCTTCACCCGCCTCCTATCCTGCCGCTCCGCTATTTTTCTTTCCCGCTTATTGTAACAGGACTCCAAATGAAACGGAACCTCATATTCCTTTCTTAAAAAAAGAAGGGCTTATTTCTTTTCCAGCTCGCTCCACATAATGGGCAAGCAGCCCGAAAATCCAGCTGTGAAGATCCCGGAACCGGATACCGGCCTGTTCTGCCTTATCCGTATTCAGACTGTAATCTTCTGCTCCATTATAGGGCGCCGGGGCAGCTTCCTCACACAGGACAGGAATTTTTCCTGTTTCTGCGGTTACCCATGTCAGTATTTCCCTGATGGAAAGGGTTCCCTTACAGCAGGCATTTACAGGCCCCTCCAGCTTCGCTGCCGCGAGCTGCGCTAAAAAGGATCCCGCATCCGCGGAGCCGATAAAGCTCATCCGGCAGTCCGGATTATCTACATACATAGGAATCCCCTGTATCGTATTCTTCACATAAAAATAGAGCCTGTCCGTATAATCGTCTTCTCCAATCACAAACGGAAAACGGACAAATGCCGCCTTTTGTCCGGGATATGCGTGTACCAAAGCGCTTTCAGCCCCTTTTTTCCCTTCGTCATATTCCACTTCCTCGCGGCGGCACCATACAAGTTCTTTTCCTTCCGGGGAAAAATCCGATTCCCTGGTGTCCCTGTGCAGTTCATATACCGATGCGGAAGAAGTAAAAATATAACGTCCGCAGGAAATGGCATCCAGAGCTGTTTTTATATCCATCGGGCAATATGCCAGGTTATCATAAACCAAGTCATAGCAGCGGCCCCAGAATACTTTTCTCATATCTTCCCCGTCTGTTCTCTCCACTTTCAGACGTTTTACCCGCTCTCCAAAGGGATCCTCTGTCCGCCCTCTGGTTGCTATTGTGACCCGATGTCCTGCCTGCAAAAGTCTTTCAACCAGATGAACGCCGAAAAAACGGGTTCCTCCCAATACCAGAATATCCATGCTTCTTTCTCCTCTTCATGAACAGCCGGCGGATTTTCACTGTTTCTAATGAGACAAGGCTCCGTCTGGTGTGCCTGGCCCTCTTATGTGCTCCCGCCTTTTCCTATCCTACCATGTATAAGCCTTTGTTTCAATCTTCTATGCCATTCGTGCTATGTCTTTCGTGTGTTTTCTATGTTTCTTCTATGATTTTTTATGTTCCTTCTGTTTTCCTTCTATGTCCCTTCCATATTACTTTTCCCATGTATCTTTCCGAATTCCGAAAACAAAAAAGGAAGAGCCGGCACCTGCAGATACAGAACGGGAGCTTCCAGGCTCCCGTTGCTATATCCCGTCATTTACTGCCATCCTACCCACTTTTCAAATTCCTCTACCGGAAGCGGCCTGGAGTAATAGTACCCCTGCACCATATCGCATTGGATACGTTTCAGGAATTCAATCTGTTCCCCGGTTTCAATTCCTTCGGCAACCGTCTGTACCTTCAGCCGCCGGGATAGATCAATCAGGCATTCCACAACATCCCGCGCCTTCGGCTTTGACATATCCATGAAAAACCGTCTGTCCAGTTTGATGGTATCGACATCAAATTCCTTAAGCAGGCCGAGGGAGGAAAAGCCGGATCCGAAATCATCCAGGGAACACTTAAATCCCAGTTCATGCATTTTGTCTATGTTCTCCCGTACCAAAGCAATTCCCTTGTCATCAAAAAAGATGGATTCCGTCAATTCCAGTTCCAGCAGACCTTTCGGTATCTGATAGTTAACCGCTATCTCCACAAACTGTTCCATAAAGTCCGGATTTTTGAAATGCTGGCGGGATAAATTGACAGATATGGGAAACAGCTCCCTGCCTTCCTTCCGCCATTGATCCAGAATGCGGCACACTTCTTCAAATACGTAGCAGTCCAGCTTGCAGATATTCCCGTTCTTTTCAAATAAGGGAATAAAGTCTTCCGGCGATATCATCCCTTTTTCAGGATTCTGCCAGCGTACCAGGGCTTCTGCACCGGCCACCTTTCCCTTCCTGAGATTAACCTTTGGCTGAAAATACACCTGAAAATCCCGGTTTTCCAAAGCGGACGGCAGCATGGCGTTCAGTTCGTGTTCCTGTTTTATCCGCTGCGTAAAATGAAAATCATAGAAAACACAGGTGTTTTCTTCGTATTCCTGCCGGTTCAGACAGGCGGTCATCACCCGGTCCTGTATAATAGTAATATCCATCTGCGGATCGTCAATCAGATACGCCCCCTGACGGAAGAAAAGATAATAAGGTTTTTTTGCCGTACGATTAAAAGAATTAATATCGGCAATAACTGCCTGCAGCCGGGCGGTAATGGCCTCCTGCCTGTTTTCCTCCAGACAGAGGAAGAAATTATCCTCTTCTCCTCTGGCCGCCAGTTCCCCCTTCCGCACATTCCTCTGCAGCACTTCCATACAGTATCGCAGTGTTTTATCCCCTTCCCGGCTTCCAAAGCTTTCATTTATCAGCTTGAAATTGCAGATATTGATTACGGCGACCGTATACCGGTTTTTTTCTGCACTTTTTAACATTTCCTTCAGTTTTATCCGAAAGGCGGCATTGCTCATTCCTCCTGTTACCTCATCCACAAAGGCGATATGCTCCAGCCGTCTGCGGTTATTCCGGTAAATATATAATAAAGCGAAAAGCAGCAGCAAAAACAGAAGTATGGTTCCGGCCACAATGGCAAATGTCTGCATAATATACCGGTCGGTTTCATAGGAGATCAAATCGGCCGGAACCAGTGTGAGCAAAAACCAGTGATAGGTTTCCAGATAATTGTAGGAAAGGATTAGCTGTGTGCCGTCCACTGCAACAAAAGAAAACACACCGTCCGTCCCCTTTTTCATGTTTTCCTGCATCTGGTGAATATTGCCGGCTGCGGCTCCTCCGGATTCTTTTTTAAAAATATCATCCAGTTTCATAAAGGGTTCCAGATCCGTTGGCGAAATCACCACATTTCCGTTCCTATCCGCGATGCAGCTCAGCCCGTGTCCGTTAAAGCTACCGGGCTGGATCAGCACCTGCATATTTTCTTTGCTTCTTGTTCCCCCGAGAACGCCGACCACTTTATTTCCCCGGAATAAGGGCACCGAATAGAGAATCGTCTGACCGTCCAGAAAGGAAACCCCGTTATTCCCCTGAAAGGAATTCTGAATGCCGGATAAATGCCCCGCTTCCTCTATCGGATCTCCGATAACCAGTTTTCTGCCTTCGGTATCCAGTACGATCATAGAGCCAAACTCCAGAATTTCCCTTTTCCTGCCAAGATATTCTTTTACCTCCCTCTCATTCAAATCCGTTCCCGTCCGCAGCAGGCTGTCTCCCACCAGAAGCAGTTCCCGGCTGATTTTAAACAAACGGTCATCAATGTCGGAAGACAGTTGATCCGCCACATCCCTTACATACGCTTTCGTACTTTTCTCAACCGCCATTTTCAGGCCAAATGCACTTTGAAGGGTCACAGCGGCTATTAGCAGTATCAGGATACCCAATACGGCTATCTGAACCTTCATCCCCGCCTGCAGTATTCTTTTTTCTTTTCTTTGCCATTTCTTCATCGTGTAACGGAACCTCTCCTTTACCCTGAAGCATACCTGAGTGTTACATCATAACACATTTTTCATTTTTATATTTTATTACGAAACTTTTTTCGTAACAAGATAAAATCTGTATACGTTAGCATAAAGGTTGATGGAAGTATTTGCGATGTGATATTTTAAAAATATAAATATATAAAACGATCTGTGGGAACCTAAATAGCAAACGAAGGAAGTGAAGCCACGAATGCAGCAGAAAAAAACATTGTATGATTTTTTATATAACAGTCTGCGGGAACAGATACTCACAGGCTGCTACCGGTACGGAAGCCCGCTTCCCTCCATGAGCAGGCTGTGCGATACCTATCATGTAGGGATACGTACGGTAAAGGATGTGCTTGCCTCCCTCAGGAATGAGGGCCTGATACGCACGGAGGAACGAAAAGCAGCCCGTGTCATTTACCGTCCGCCCGGTGCAGCCGGAGAAAATTCCATCCTGCGTTTTGTACTGGAGCGCAAAAGCTCCATTGTTGAGGTTTATGAAACCATTTCCCTGCTGCTGCCGCCTCTTTTTTCGTTTGCGGCAGTCAGCTGCAGTCTGGAGCAGCTGGAGCATTACGAGCAGTTCCGGAAGTATATCCAAAAGGGGCCGGGGTTCAACAGCCGCCGGATCCCCTCTAATCTGTTTCATGATCTGCTTCATGGAACAGGCAGCCTTTTGCTGAATGACCTCTATGCCAGTCTGGAGGTCTATGCGCAGGTTCCTCTTGTCCTGATGGGCGATGAAGATCCCTCTTATACCATCCCTGACGAAGAAAAGGAACGTATCATGGCGATTGCCGCCCTTCTTCCCGGCGGCAGCCGGCAGGAAATCCAGGATGCCTTTTCCCGCCTGTACGCCCCTGCCGCAGGAAGCATCCAAGGCTATCTGCAGCTTCTGGCAGAACGGTTTCCTGCTATCCGGGAGATTCCCGGCACGTCCTTCTCCTGGATCTCCGAGCGCGGGCGGGATCACTATTACACCCAGGTTTCACGGGATTTGATAGACAAAATCGGCACCGGCTTCTACAGACGCGGTTCCCTTCTTCCTTCCGAAGCCTGCCTTTCCCGCCAGTACCAGGTTTCCGTCGCCACGATAAGGAAAGCCCTTGCAGTCCTTAACAAGCTGGGGTTTGCCATAACCGTAAACGGGAAAGGGACCATAGCCATCCTTCCTGATGAGGAAACCACCTTCCGCTGTATGAAGGATGAAACCTACAAAAGGGATACGCTGCTCTATCTCAGCGCGCTGCAGTTTATGGCTATCGCCATCCGCCCCGCCATACAGCTGGTCTTTAACCGGATGGACGCTTCCCGCCTGCATAACAGGCTTACCGGACCAGACACAATCCTTCTGGCTTCCATGTTTGACTATATTTTGGAACTGCTGCCGCTGCCTCCCCTGAAAACCATACTGCAGGAGAGCAACAAACTGCTGTTGTGGGGCTATTATTTCGCCTTTTACAGCAACGGGACCAGAAGCCAGACACAGCTTAAGAAAAAATGCCTGGAGGCCTTCCGATATCTGCAGCAGAAGGATCAGACGGGTTTTACCGATTGCCTCTCCCAATGCTACTGCCATATTTTCCAGGTAATCCGCACCTTTCTGATCCAGGGCGGGCTCACCGAAGCGAAAAAAATCGTGCCGCCCGACAATACCTCCTTCCCCGGACGCGGACCCCGCAGGCTTTAATTATTATCCCTGATCACACGGCAGGGCGCCCCGCAGGCTACGGAATCGGATGGAATATCACGGGTGACCACGCTTCCTGCACCGATGACAACATTATCACCAATCGTCACACCCGGCATGAGGATTGCCCCGCCTCCGATCCACACATTATTCCCGACGGTAACGGGAGCGGTCCGGGTTTTGCAGAAAGAAAAGGATCCATCCTCCCTTGGCTCCCCGAACCGGTCTTTTGCATTAGCGGGATGAAATGCCGTATAAATCTGGACATTGGGGGCTATCAATGCATTATCCCCGATCCGGATCACATTGCCATCCAGGAAAGTACAGTTCATGTTAACCTCACAATTGTTACCAAAGAAAATCTGGTTTCCGTAATCTACATAAAAAGGTGCTGTTATCCATAAATTCTGTCCCCGTCCGCCCAGAAGCTCATCAAGAATCCTGTTTTTCCTGTCCATATCCTGCGAATCGGTCAGATTATAATCCCTCATTAAGTCTTTGGCCTTATGCCAGCGGGATAAAAGCTCCTCATCCCCGCAGTCATACAAAAGGCCGGCAAGCATTTTTTCTCTCTCCGTCATATCTCTCCTTTTCCGTTACTCGTTTCCGGCATTACAACCGCTTTATAAAGGTTTCGATTTCCCGGTTCACCTGCTCCGCATTATCCCCATTGGAAAAATGGGCGGCATCCTTTATGATGTGCAGGGGATACCCCGTTTTTTCCGCCCATGCGCTGCAGTAGGCTTTTACCTTTCCGGTTTTGTCATATTCCCCGGCCAGAATCAGCACGGGGCAGGACAGCTGTCTGTCCTTATTTTCTTTGATAAATACGCCGTAAGCAATATCCATCTGTTCAATAATCTGTGCCTTTGTCAGACAAGACAGCATCTCCGTCATTTTTTCACGGAAATATGTTGTGCGGGATACAGACTGCGCCATACTCTTTCTCAGCAATCCCTCAGGAAACCACCGGGCCATAGGGGCCGCCTGCTTTACCCACCAGATATCGGATTTGGAATAATAGCCGGTACCGAAGGGCGTGGTATCCAGAGCCACAAACCCTTCTGTTCTCTCCGGGTAACGGGAAGCAAACGCCTGGCTGGGATAGCCTCCCATGGACATTCCCACAAGCACCGCTTTTTCCGCCTGCTCCCGGTCCAGTATGTCCTTCATATCCTCCGCACAGTTTTCATAGGTAAAATTCCGGTAAGGTCTGGAAATCCCATGAAGAGGGACATCCCAGGTGACAACCGTATACTCTTTCCGGAAAAACGCCGTCTGTTTTTCAAACATCGTATGGTTTGCGGTAAGCCCATGGGTAAAAAGAATCCATTTCGCATCCGGGTTTTTATTCTTTTCTATCCA
This sequence comes from Lachnospiraceae bacterium, assembly GCA_022845955.1. GTDB lineage: Bacteria > Bacillota > Clostridia > Lachnospirales > Lachnospiraceae > Eisenbergiella. The sequence goes on along the minus strand of AP025576.1, from coordinate 2,536,705 downwards.
GTAATAAACGGTTCCTCTCGCCGTCCTCAGTTCCCTTTTTTCCATCTCATTCTCCTGCTTCCTGCTTCGGGAGGCTGCGTATATAAACCACATTTCCGTCCGGATCATAAAAACTCATATTTCTGGCGCCCCAGGGTCTGGCGGCCGGTTTTTCGATGATGGTAATCCCTCTTTCCTTCAGCCGTTCATACTCCTTATCCACATCCTCTGCGGTAAACGCCAGGCAGATGCGGGCGTGCGGAAGGCTGTGATCTTCCCCGTCATTATAGATGGTAAGCATGGTTTCTTTTGCAAGGATGGTTTGATGAACCGGATCCCCGCTTTTATTTTCCGTCTGCAGCAGCCAATTATAAAATTCCGCCAGCTCCGGTACACGATTGGTCAACAGGCACACTTCCCCTAATGTCATTTTCATCCTCTCTTTCTTCCGTATGGTAAAAGTCCTTCCGGCTGCAGCCCGCCCGGCCGCCTCCGGCACATGCACAGGCGCAGGCACAGCCGGCACAGGCACAGGCGCAGCCGGTACCCGGCCCCCCATGCCTGCCATGGTAACTGCCATAATAGCCGCGCCCCTTCCCATATGCATACCTTCCCCTGCCCCAGGAAGCTTTATAGCCGACTATGATGGTAAACAACAGGATAATCATAACCATACCGTCATCCACGGAACTCTCCCCTTCGCTGTGTCCGGATGCAGGCGCCCATTCCACAAGCACGGGATCCGTAAATGCGGCCTCTTCATAGTACAGCTTCATCCACAGCTGTTCTCCCTTTTCCAGGCTGCCTTCCCAGACATAATCCGCCCCTTCTTGTCTGTCCGCATTTGTTTCTGTGGTAAAAGGGCTTCCTTCCCAGGTAAAAAGATAATGCTCCACCTCCATATTGTCAAACCAGCCCGGCGCAAAGTCATAATAGGGAAGGGATGCATCCTTTTTATTGCTGCACAGCATCCGCTCCTGGTGGATGGTAAAGGAAAAAACCGCCACCTCCCCTTTTCCGTATTCCCTGTCCAGATCAAATTCCATCAGGCCGCCCCCATTATAAGCCGAATGCAGCCCTGCTATGGCGCCATCATATCCAAGAAGGGTACAGGAGGAATTGGGCACCCCAAGGCTGACCCAGGTCAGAGGCCCTTCCTTGCTGTCATTGAGGACCTCCCACTGATAGCTGTAGGTTATTTCCAGGGAGCCATCCTTCCCGGGGCTTACCGTAATCCGGTACTCTAAGAGCCTGTCCAGGGGAAGGTTCCCCCGGATGAGATAAGCAGCCAGTATACAGCCGCCCGCCGCAACAACGCAGAGAAAGATGAGCACGTTCTTCAGGCTGTCCGGCATCTTCTCCTTTTTTCCGGCTTTTTGCTCTATCACCCCCATGCTTTTGCAGCCTCCTTCCTTAACGGGCAGGAAAGGGCTTCCCCTTCCTCCATGTCCCGGAGGGACTTACAAACAGGATGGTTCCAGATCTTTTTCCAGCCGTCTTTCTTCATATTGCCGATCGCCGCTCCCTCTCCCAGCCAGCTCTGGCAGGGCACAACGCTCCCGTCCGGGGCGACTGCCATATTGGAAAGACATGCGCCGCACATAGGCACCGCAATTCCCAGTTCTTCCAGCACCTCTTTATCTGCCCGGCCGGGTGAGGTAAAGCTCAGCTCCATCCCGTGCTGGGAACAAAAAGCCATGGCTTCCCGGATAAGGCCGTTCATCTCCTCCACATGCAGCTGGGATTCCCCGGATGCCGCCCGGCCAGTTTCTATCAGGCCCGAGCAGGTAACATAGCGTACACCGGTCTGTTTCAAAAAAGCCAGTGTCCGGATATAGTCTTTATTTTCCCTGCAAAGCGGGGTATTCACGCTCACATTCAGCCCTGCTTTAAGGGCATTGTGCAGCCCGGACACTGTTTTTTCCCAGTTTCCCCATGTCCCAGGCAAGTCCGCCCCCACCAGCCGGTTATGTACTGCAGCATCTCCGGAATACAAGGTGATCTGGACACTGTCCAGACCGGCTTCGAACAGCTTCCTGCAAAGCGGCTCAGTGAGCATGGTGCCGTTGGTATTCAGCCTGGTGACAAACCAGCGGGCATGCTCCACCAGCTCCGGCAAATCCCTGCGCATGGTGGGTTCTCCTCCCGTGAAGGTCAGCTGGCAGATCCCCGCCCTGCGGCATTTGTCGATAATATCGAACCAGTCCCCGGAGGATAGCTCCTTTCCTCCCGCTGCGGGCTGCCCGGCCGCATAACAGTTCCTGCATTTCAGGCTGCAGTTCCATTTTCCCTCTTCGTCCAGCATGGAGCTTACCATGAGATCCATGCGGTGCGGCGCCGTCATATTGCGGGCATACTCCCTGAGAGACAGCGGCTCTATGTTCCCGGAAGGCTCTTCCCCCCGCGCCACCCCATACAGCATAGCCAGCATTTCCTGCAAATCCTCCTTCAGCTCCTGTTCCTTCACATAATACACCCGCCTGGTTTTTGCCGCCGCCCGGTCCATGATCTGATGCATCTGTCTTTCATCGATGGGTTCCCCGTCAAACCGGTTCACCTCACTGATGAAATTCCCGAGCAGGATAGCCCAGGAATAACCCAGAGGCAAGATGAAACAGCCGTTTAATATCATTACATAAGGTGCCTCTGAAAAAGGCCTCCATTTAGGAGGAATCAGATGGATCCGTACCGCTCCCGGCCCCTTGGGATTCAGGGTTGTATGGATCACCCCTTCTTTATATGCCCGGTATTGGGCCGCTTTATGAAGGATTCCCATTGTCGTTTTCCTCTGTCTTTCCGTATATTTCCCGTTTCCCGAACCGCCTGTGCAAGGCAGGCCTGCTGGCAGTGTTTCCGGTCATTCCCGGATCCGGGCCATCGCCAGCTCGTCCATATAGACGCCGTTCCTGACAGCTGCCTTCCTGCGGATCCCCTCCCGCTGAAAGCCCATGGATTCATACAGATGTATGGCCCGTTCGTTATCCGTGAAAACCGTCAGCTCCAGGCGGATCAGCATCAGCCAGTTGTCCGCAAGATTTACAGCCTCCTGCAGCAGTGCCCGCCCGATTCCCCGGTTCTGGTAATCCTTGTGCACCATAATCCCGATTCCCGCCGCGTGACGGGTTCTGGGGTTTGCAAACACCTTCAGGCTTACGGAACCAATTACCAGTTCCCCGCCCTGTCCGTCGGGCGTTACCGCCACAAAGAAATAATCATCCGCCCCCAGGCCGGCGATCATCGTTTCCATTTTCCCGGGATTTTCTCCGGGATTTCCAAGTATCGTTTCAAAAACGCCCGGCATGCGCCGGACGGCACTAAGCCCCGGAGCATCCTTCGGCTCCACAGGCCGTATCCGATATTCCATCCCATTCCCTCCCAACTCCGTCAAGATGCGGTTTTTTCGTTCTTCGTATTGTGAAGCTTGTCAGCGGCAGATATCAAAAATAAACTCCGCACATTGGTCCATGGCCTCATAGGCCGTTTTAAAAGGCGACATCTGGAACACATGCCACATCCCCTTGAATACATCCAGACGGACCGGCACATTCGCCTTTATCATTTTTTTATGAAGCATGGTGGCGTCGCTTAAAAGGACCTCATTATCCCCCACCTGGATATAGGTGGGCGGAAATCCGGTCAAATCCGCAAAAAGCGGGGAAATCTCCGGATTTTCATAATCCTGCCCGGCAGCATAATTTTCCGTCATCTGCTTCAGGTATTCTTCATCCAGTACCGGATCCACCTCAGCCCTGCTTTCATGGGTCTTTCCCGAAGCCGTCAGATCCGTCCACGGGGACAGGAGGACGATCCCTCTCGGCACAAGACGATTCTCCTCCTTGAGCTTCACCACCAGGGACAGCGCCATGTTTCCGCCGGCCGAATCGCCCACCACTATCACATCTTTTGCGCCGTATCCCAGAAGCATGAGGTAATTCCACGCCTTCATCGCATCCTCCATGGCGGCCGGATACGGATATTCCGGGGCCAGACGGTAGTCAAAACAGAACACATCCATAGAGGTGGAGGCAGCCAGCTTGGTAGTCAGCGTCCTTGCATAGATACAGCTGCCGGTGGAATAGCCTCCTCCGTGGCAGTAAAGAATCACATATTTTTTCATGTGCACCCGGTTGGCCCGCACCCATTCACAGTGCATCCCTTCCACTTCCACAGAGCAGATATCCATATCCTTGCTGTTCCCCAGGAGCGCCCCGAAGTAGTCCTGGGACTGCCGGTGCTTCTCAATATCCGTGTTCTCCACCACGCTGTGCACCCTTTTTATCAGCTTCATCAGATTCTGGTTCTGTTCCTGTTCCTTGTTTTTTTTCAGTACATTCATAGATTTATCAAAAAGTGCCATATTTCCTCTCATTCCGCCCGGCATCCCCCACAGGATTTTGCTTTGCTTCTGCCGGATCGCTTATGTGCATGATAAACAGTTCGAATAATTCTTTCTTTTTCATCCTATCATAGATAGAAAATGACGTAAAGGGGATCCGGCGGCCGGCATATATTATATCCGTGATTGTCTTGCATAAAGGTAGGAATAATTTTATAATAATATTATCAGAGAAAGGAATCGAGCCGATGACATTTCGTATGCATACCAACAAAAAAAGCGGCGCGGCGGCCGGAAACCCATCCAGGGTATGGTACCGGCTGGATCTGTCCGCGATTGTATATCCTACCCTGCAAAGGCGGGACTTTTCTTCCGTTTACAGGCTTTCCGTCCTTCTGAAGGAGGAAATAAAGCCGGAAGTGCTGCAGCAGGCGGTGGATATTGCCCTCAGGCGTTTTCCCACCTACAAGGTCTGTATCCATAAAGGCCTCTTCTGGCGCTATCTGGAGCCAAACAACCGGCCCGGCCCTTTTGTCCAGCCGGATATCCATAATCCCTGTATGCCCATGAATTTCAAATCAGGAAGCCGGTACCTCCTCCGGGTATTTTATTACGGGAAACGGATTTCCCTGGAATGCCATCACTGTCTGGGTGACGGCTCCGGGGGCATGTGCGTGCTTCAGACCATCACCGCGGTTTACCTGCGCCTGCTGGGCGCTGCCATATCCAACGGCGGCTATGTGCTGGATGTGGAAGGGGAACCGGATCCGGAGGAGTTGGAGGATGCCTATATGCGCTATGCCAACGCACTCTTCTGCCCGCCCCGTCCGGCGGAAAAAACCTACCGGGTCAGAGGCACCAAGGAGCCTTTCCATACCTTCAACATCATAGACGGAATCATGTCCGTAAAGGAGGTGGCGGCCGTAGCTGCCGGCTATAACGCAACGATCACGGAATACCTGAATTCCGTCCTTCTTTATGCCCTGCTGAACAAGCAGCACATGGATTTCCACCTGAAGCTGTATCCGGTCAGAATCGCCCTGCCCGTAAACCTGAGACGCTTTTTCCCATCCAAAACCCTGCGCAATTTCATCACCATGGTTTACCCTTCCATCGATCCCCGGCTGGGAAATTATACCTTTGAAGAAATTGTTACCCAAGTGCATAATTTCATGCGCTATTATATTAATGAAAAATTTCTGAGAGGCGACATCACCACCAACGCCGCCACCACCCGGAATCCCTTTATCCGCGTAGTTCCCCTGTTTCTGAAGGACATTGTGGTGAGGACCTTCTACCGCAAGGTACAGGATAAAAATTCCTCCGCCGGGCTGACCAATATGGGGGCAATGAAAGTGCCGGAGGATATGAAGCCGTATATCGACCGTTTTGATATTTATATGGGGCAGCCCTTTTCGTCAAGGACCAACTGTGCCATTATCAGCTTTGAAGATACCCTGACCATCAATTTTGCCAGCTGTATAATCGAAGCGGATGTGGAGCGCTATTTTTTCCGTAAGCTGGTGGAGGACGGCATTCATGTAACCATTGAAAGCAACCGTACCTTTGACGAAGAATAGGCACTGACAACGGATGCCAGCTTTGCAGGCTGTCTCCGTAATCAATAAAAGAAACGCCGTGGCGGCTTTCCTCACGGCAGATTGGAGTCTAATTATGTCATATTGTGTGAACTGCGGCGTAAAGCTGGACGAATCGCTGGAACGCTGTCCTTTGTGTAATACGCCGGTCATCAATCCCAACGAAGTAGCTTATAACCATTCCGTCCCTCCCTTCCCCAGGGAAAACGGGCAGGTGGAAACGGTAAAAAACAAAGATGTGGCAATCCTCTATTCCCTTGTCCTCATCGCTGCCGGCGCCTCCTGCGGACTTTTGAACCTGCTGGTATTCAACAACAGCGCCTGGTCCCTGTATGTAATCGGTATCTGCATTATTTTGTGGGTACTCGCTATTCCCGCTTTTATTTATTCGAAGCTGCCCGTTTATTTTTCCCTGCTGTTCGACGGGCTGGCCATCGGCCTTTATGAATACCTGATAACCTTCAATACACCCAGCTCCCGCTGGTTTTATGAACTGGCCCTTCCCATTACCGGCGTCGTCACCCTGCTGGCTATTATTCTGGCGGCATTGTGCAGGCGGATATCTTCTTCTTTTCTTGCCACCGCTCTTTATCTGTTTGCCGAAATTGCGATCCTGTGCATTTCCATCGAACTGCTCATCCGCCGCTTTTTGGCGGAGCCTTATCTGCTCACCTGGTCCGCGGTGGTTCTGACCGCCTGTGCGATTATCATCGTTGCCCTGATCACCATGCTTTCCCGAAAACGATTACGGGGCGCTGTAAGAAGAAGGCTGCATTTCTGATTTCAGAAATGCAGCCCTTTTACTCCACGGAATCCACGAAGGTAAGCTCGTCCTTATAGGTTCTGTTTTTGGTTTCCAGAGTGTCCCCATTAATGGTCACCCGCAGTTCCCCGGCACCGTAGGCATCCAGAAAGGTATTGGTCAGCGCCGCCATGATCACAGCCTCGCTTCCCTCCTGCATGGTCTTAAGATAATCCCGGAACCCGGAGGATAAATCCAGCTCAATCTGCTTTCCGTCCTCCGACAATCGGAAATCGTTTACCTTGGTATCCACCGACACAATATTCTTCGTGCGCAGGGCCCCGATAATGGCCTCCGGTGTTTTCCTCGGCAGCTCCACCTCTTCCGTCATCAATTCCTTTCCCATACTGGATCCAAAATAAATAAGGACAGTTTCCGGCTCACCCGTTTCTGCAGCCGCATCTTCTTCCGATTCCAATGCCAGGATCGTTTCCGAACTGCCTGAAGCATTATTATCCGGCGTATTAAAATTCCCGGTTTCCTCTGCATTTCTTCCGCAGGCAGCCAAAACAGCCGTAACACATAAAAGCCCTGCAAGGATACCCCTATACTTCTTTTTCATAATTGCTCCCATCTGCGTGCACCGCACGTATTCCGATCAGGCTGGTAAAAACCTAGCTGTAATATCAGATAAACACCTGATCTTGTAAAATTGTACTCGATTCCTCCCTCACTGTCAAACGGAAATTGACATCAGGGTGCAGATAAAAGGTTTGGCGTCCCCCGGCCCTGCTTCCCTGTGCGGCGGCTGCCCTGCAAGGATTCCTGGAAGGGGCGTTATAAGCACGCCGGTCCTTAGGCTGCGTCTTTTGCAGCCTTAGTACCGCTGCGTGATTATCCGAGCGGAAGCGTCCCCTGGAAGGAACCTTGCAGGGCAGCCGCCGCACAGGGAAGCAGGGCCGGGGGACGCCAAACCTTTTATCTGCACCCAGGACATCTGACCGGATTTCATGACATTTCAGGCATGTCCGAAATATCATAAAATTCCCAGACTATTTTAATTATATGCGCCGGGTATGGAAGATATTACCTGGGAGTTCCTTTCAGCACATCCCTCAGCAGCTTTATGGATACAAGGGCCAGGATAATTTCCGCGCACATGGCGGCATATGCCAGTCCATACAGCGGAACAAGCCGGTTCAGAAGAATCAAAAGGGGGATTTCCAGAACAATTTTTCTTAAGAAAGCAAAGACCAGAGCCTTCCGGCCTTCCCCCATCGCCTGGAAAACTCCCACCGTCATATAATCGACACACATAAACGGCAGAGCCAGCAGGAAGCCGGGAAGGAAACCTGCCCCATAGGCAATAACGGAATCCGTCCGGATAAACAGACCCACAAGGCCGCGGGAAAACACGATGCCGGTTATCACAATGACAGCGATAAGGAGCAGGATCCGCTTAAGCATGTACAGAATAGATTCCTTCATTCTTTTGTGGTTTTTATTGGCATAGTTATAGCCGATAAACGGCATGACCCCCTGGGTTGCCCCCAGCGCAACCTGCATGGGAACCATTTGTATTTTCTGTACGATCCCCATTGCTGCCACCGCCTCGGAACCATAGGACGCCGCAAAGTTATTGTATACCGTCATCCCTGTTACATTCAGCAGATTCTGTATTGCCGCCGGAACACCCACACCAAATACATCCGCTGCAATTGCCTTTTTAAACGGAAAACTTTTCGGGCTGATACTGACCAGGGTTGTCCGCCTCCTGCAATAAAGCAGGATCAGAAAATACATACAGGCAGCCATATTGGACAGAAAAGTTGCAAGGCCCGCCCCGGAAGCCCCCATACCCAATCCCCACGGCATAATAAAAATAGGATCCAGAATAATATTCAGAAGGCATCCGCTCATTGTTCCTATACTCGCGTGTATGGAAGCTCCCTCCGCACGGACGAGAAAAGCGAATACCACATTCAATATGGAGGGGACTGCGCCGCAGGTGACGGCCCATTTCATATATGCCCCGGTTGCCGCCATGTTCTCCGCATCCGCGCCCAGCAGGCCGGCCAGAGGCCTTTGGAAAACTGCCGTGAGCAGGGAAAACAATACCGCACACAGCAGGGAGCAGTAAAATCCAAAAGCAGCGCACTGCCTGACAGATGTGTTCTCTCCCCTGCCGAGCGCCCGGCTCATGGCGCTGGAAGCCCCGACGCCGAACAGGTTGTTGACCGCATTGAACGAAAGGAGTGCAGGGGCGGCAATGGTAACGGCGGCCGTCTGCACCGGATCGTTGAGCAGGCCCACAAAGTAAGTGTCAGCCATGTTATATATCACCGTGACGAGAGAACTGACAATTGTGGGTACCGCCAGCTTTGCCACCGCGGCCGGAACGGAAGCCTGTTCGAACAATGCATTTGTCTTATCTGTCCCCATGCTGATCTTCCTCCTCCTGTAAATTACTGATAATATGCGCAAAGCAGGACAGAAACACCTCTTTTTCAGAAGGACTGAAATCCTGGAATATCCTGTCCAGAAACTGTTTCTGCTTTTTTCTGCCAATAGCTATGAGCGGTTCTGCCGATGGCGTAAGCTTCAGATGTATTTTACGGCCGGAACCCGGCTGCTGAGTCAGACATCCCTTTTCCGTAAGCTGGCTGACCGCCAGGGATATATGGGATTTTGCCGCCTTCCTGACACGCATAATGTCAGCAGCGGTATCCGCAGACGGATTATTGGCCAGAAACAAAAGTACACTGATCTCATTTACAGACAGACCGGTCTCTTCCGCTGCCTTTTTTATAACATTACTGTATTCCTTATCAAATATGGAATAAAAATCCCAAAAGGTTACTTTCATACTTTTCTCCCTTAATGTTCTATTATGAACATAGCTTATTATAGTTCAAAAAAGAACATACATCAAGCATTGATTCTGCACGCTGTTGTTTCTGTAGGAAAATACCGCATTGACTTTCCGACATTTGTGTCGTATATTTAAAACAGACACGCATGTCGGTAATTTGCGTAAAGGAGGATTGAGGCCATGGGACAAAAAGGAGAGGCAACAAAAACCGCAATACGGAAAGCATCCCTGCTTTTATTTGTCCAAAAGGGATTTAAAGATGTTACCATGAAAGATATTTGTGAGGCAGCCGGACTTAGCCGCGGCGGATTATATATGCATTATGGAAGTACCGGACAGATTTTCGCCGATATCATAGATGAATGGATGGAAGATCTGGAAAATGAAGTCACTGGCAAGATGGAAAAAGGCCTTTCCGCCACCTTTCTGTTGGATGAGCTGTTGGAGCGTTACCAATCCGAAATGCTTGACCGGAGCGGTTCATTAGGGCTGGCCTTCTATGAATATTACAGCGGTATGCCGCTGTCTGACGATAACGCTATGCTAAAGCAATATCACCGTTCAAAAGCGTCACTTTGCAGTTTGATTGCATATGGCATTGACAAAGGCGAATTTAAGCAGGTCAATAAGGAAGCGGTTGTGGATTTGCTGCTTTTCTCTTATCAGGGAGTACGGATGCTCAGCAGCATCATGCCGTTAGACGATGATAATATATCAAAAGGCATGATCCGCGAAATCAGGGCTATGTTAGTGAAATAAAAAAATGGGGAGGTGTATTCAGATGAAACTGAAAATTGCGGGGAGCGGAGGAATGTCTCCAATCCCCAATCCGTTCTGTCAGTGCCCCATCTGCGAGGAGGCCAGAATCAAAAGAGGCCGGTATGAACGGCTGGGGCCAAGCCTTTATATTGAAGACATAAAAATGCTCATTGATACACCGGAAGACATTGCCGTTGCCTGTGACAGACAGGGTATTTCCCAAATTGAATATCTTTCTGTCTCCCATAAGGATCCCGACCATACGAGAGGCATACGTATCGTGGAGCCTTTGGGTTACGACTGTATTTCCGACAAAGGGACCCCGGTTCCCTTTATCGCGCTGCCCGAGGTTATTGACGACATTAACGCCTGGAACGGTGACGGCCTGCATTACTATGAAGATATTCTCCATTGCATTTCAATCCGCGGGACAGACTATGTTAAAATCGGAACTATAGAGATACACCTGATAAACAACAAAACCCATCGCGGCAACATGACCTTTTATGTAATATCGGATGGAGACAAAAAAGTTATTTACGCCTGCTGCGATGTGAAGCCGTTTGTCCCCAATCCTCTATATTTTGATGCGGATATCTTAATAATCGGCCTTGTTTCTGACAATAGTATACTGAAAGACGGATCGAATCTTGCTGATGCACCTTTCAAAGACGATATGTTCACCTTAGATGAGATTATGGAATTGAAACACACCTACCGAATCAAACGCATTATTGTCACGCACATTGACGAGTATTGGGGCAAATCCTATGCGTATTACCGGGAGTTGGAAAAAAAACTGGACAATATATCCTTTGCCTATGATGGCATGGAAATTATCCTGTAGCCGCCGGCCAATCCGCCGTTCATGTACAGTACTCAAACTTCGCAGGAGCAAAAGGGCCTTCCGCCCGCTGGCAGAGCGGTGTCCCCGGGACGGAAAAGGATATTCGCCAGTCCATCAGGCCGGACATTCCGATGAGCCCGAAGGCGTCAAGTGTGTCAGATGAGGCTGACACACTTGACCGGTCTCATCTCCATAGCCTGAGAGGATCTGGTGAACATTCCTTTTCCGTCCCGGGGACACCGCTCTGCCAGCGGGCGGAAGGCCCTTTTGCTCCTGCGAAGTTTGAGTACTGAAAAAATAATTGGAGGACTGTAAATCATGTCAAAAACAAGAAACGAAGTGGATGCGTATCTCTTAACGCTTTCCCCCACAGAACAGGAATGGATGAACTTTTTCATAAATTACATGCGCGAAAAGCATTCCGATTTGGAGGAGGTCATCTCCTTTCAAATGCCCACTTACAAACTCGGCAGCGGGAAACAGCGAAACTATATCGCTTTTTCTCCGGCCAAAAACCACTTCTCCATGCACACCATGGATTTTGCGGTTATCGATATTCTGAAAGAAAAACTCTCCCATCCGGGCAAAGGGAAAGGATGTGTGAATGTCAGGTATACCTGCCCGGATGAAAGACTTATTTTACTGGAAGCCATAGAGGCTGTTATTGATCGCAAAAAAACACTTCAGAACAATTGCCTGTCCTGAAGTGTTTTATGAAGTGCAGGAAAAGAGACTTGAACTCTCATGGTATTGCTACCACACGGACCTGAACCGTGCGCGTCTGCCAATTCCGCCATTCCTGCGCGACAAAATGTATTTTATATGATTTGAGAGCAAATGTCAATATGAAAAAGTTAAAAAATTTATGCTAAAAAAAATCATGAAGTGGAAATATACTTTTCACTTATCTAATTGGAAAAAAATAAAAAAATCTAAAAAAGTATCTTGACTTATTTGTCCTAAAATGATAATATACCTCTTGCAGCACGGAACTCAAAACTGTGCAGGCATGCGGAAGTGTCGGAACTGGCAGACGAGCAAGACTAAGGATCTTGTGGGCAATGCGCTCGTGTGGGTTCAAGTCCCATCTTCCGCACTAGTGTTTTAGGAGCGGGAAGCCTTGATTTTATTGAGGTTTTTCGCTTTTTTATTGTAAAAACGAGATGGTGTTTGGGGCACTTTTTTCAATTGCATTCATTATTCTGCGGACTTCTTCTTACTGTATTATGGATTACTTTTATTCTGCATATCAATCAGAACATCAGAACTGACTTTGAGAACTTCACAGATTCCTTTCAGCTCTATATCAGTCACAAATCGCTGATAATTCTCAATTCGTGTAATGACATTCTTATCAAGATTATATCCAGCTAATTGTAATTTATCAGCCAAGTCTCTTTGAGATAGCGAAAAGTTCTTGCGTAACTCAACAAGTTGTGAACCTATAAGATTTTTTTGTCCATCTTTAGAAAGTATCTTTGCCATCTAATTCCCTCCCTCTATCAATAAAAAGCTTGTATCACTTTTTGCACCAATCTTCTTGATTTTATAGCAGGAATGGAATATAATCGGTTGTAAAAGTGAGACAAGAGAGGAATAACATGATTAAAGATAGTGAATTTTTTAAAGAAATGATTTACAATTTAATGATTGGAGTGTTTGATTTAGAGCATTATCCCATCAAAGAAAGCCAATATGTTACAAATGAATATGAGGAAGGAGAATTTTGTAGCAAGGCATATGAAGAAGTTTATAACGCCAACTGCCGCATTTGTGAACGCCTGGGTGTTGATATTGATGAGGATAAAGATGTAGAACTTATCATCAATAACTTATTAGATATTGGGAAATATTTGTCAATGAAGATGTATGACTATAGTGTTTTCTTTTCTTCTCCGTCAATCAAATAAGCATAGCTGACATGAAATAATTCTGATAATGCTTTCAATTCTAAATCTGTGACATATCTTTTGTTGGTTTCGATACGGGTAATAACATTCTTATCCATATCAGTGCCAGATAACTGTAATGCGCGGGCTAAATCCCGTTGTGACAGCCCATGCGATTCTCTAAGTTCTTTCAAGCGCGTACTGATTAGATTTTTCTCGCCTGTTTTGGTTCGTGGCTTTGGCATATGAGTTCCCCACCTTTTGTATCATAATATGCACTTTAGTTTATCCCAAAACTGACGACTTATCGGTTGTAAAAGTGAGACACTAATGAAACAAACACACAAACGTAGCATTTAACTATCTATTGACAAGGGTGGGGTACTACAGTATAAAAAGTTGAAAGTTTATGAAGGCAGCCAGAGGAATTATAAATTTGTTCCCAAAATTATTTTATCCGGCCAATGGTTAGAGGCAATCGGTTTTTCAATCGGTAATCAGATTGAAGTGGAGTATTCCGATGAAAAGATAATTGTTACCAAAGTTACAAAGGCAGAAGAAAATAGCAGCTTCTCTTAGCAATATTGCTACAAAAGTAAAATAAAGAATTACAAAAGTAAAATAGGCGTGAAGCACATTATAATCTAATGGAGGAATGGCTTCAGCAGTTCGTATTGTGTCAAATTATAAGTAAGTCTACAAATTTTTATTTGTCAATATTAGCCATTTAAGTCACTTAGGGCCAAGTTGGCCCTAAGCCGGAAGAATTACATAAGCCGGAATTTTCCATATACGCCCTGTCGGCTGATGAAAGCGGGCAACGATTTTCTCCTTATCAGTCGCAAATCCCGCCCGCTTTCCTGCCGCTTCAAAATGCCATTGCCTGCCCCGGCGGCAACGGCATTTTCGCGGCAACGCCGACAGCGCGTATAACACATTACACTTTGCTCCGCAAAGTCGTGTGCAAAAAGGGGCGCTGCCCCCTTTTGATACCCCCACAAGAAACGGCGATACGTTACCCCTTAACGGGGCGCGTATCGCCGTTTCTTGTTATCAGCCCTCCGGGCTATATTGTCACAGGCAAGGTAAGCGTGAGTTGTGGTTTCATATCTTTCAAAATGGGAATCCCCGGTTTCCCATTTTGAAAGATATAACCTATCTTATTTCTGTTATTTTTGTGAACAAGGCCTCCATTTTTTTGTAATCACAAATAAACGAATCAATACTGGCCTCCACCATTTCTTTCTCACTAATGACAGCAAAATGCAGAATATAACCTGATTCGTATGCTAATTGCCGTATTAATTCCCTTTGGGTTCTCCCATTTCCTTCTCTAAACGGATGGAGTGCATTTATTTCCGAAAAATAATAGGCTGCTTTTTGAACAAATTTCTCTTTGGGGAGTCGCTTTAAATAATCATCATTCTGTAATTTTCTAAATAGTTCGCTTGCCTGCATTTCAATGAATGGTACTTTGCAAAACATATTTGATTTTGCAATATCAACTGTGCGGATTTTCCCAGCCCAGGAATATATATCTTGAAATATATATTTGTGAATATTTCGCAAGTGCTCAAAATCAAATTTACCTGTTACTGGTTTCTCCAGCAAATCCATTAATCGAAGCATTGTCAATTTCCGTTCTGCTTCACGAAGCTTATCACGGTCATGAATGTTCAATTTGTTAATCAAAACATCTGAATTAGGATAGCAGTAGATTTTATCACTCATTTAGCACTCCTTATAGTTCTCCAAAATCTGCTGCCTGATAGCGTCCTTGTCCTTAGTTTTCTGATATTCTTTCAACAATTTTATATCTTCCCTGTCTAGCGGCATTTGTTCCATTGCCATGGAAGCACTGACTTCGGAAACCTGTTCTTCAGATGTGTATAAACGTGGAATTTTTATTTCAAAAGGAATACTTTTTGTTAATATAATTTGTTTTAATAACATATTGACAACTGATGACAAATTAGTTCCAAGTTCTTCAAGAATAACACTGGCCTGTTCCTTATCTTTAGTATCAGTACGCACCTGTAAAAATGTTTTCTCCATCAAAATACCTCCTGATATAGTCAAATAAGAATTGAATTCTCTATATATTATAGTATATCATTTTGTAGTGACATTATCAATACATTTTGAGTATTAGTAAAAAAATCAAATAAAGGCACGGTAAGCGTGAATTGTGGTTTCATATCCTTAACTGTAGGAATCCCCTCGTTCCCATTTTGAAACACTTTGTGCTGTAATACCTAAATATTCAGCAACATCCTCTTGTGTCAGATTTTTCAACAAACGATACTTTTTTAAATTTTCCGATAAATATAACATATTCTCCTCCTAATGATTTATTTTAATAACATCATATCATGAGAACATTTATATTCAATGGCGCAGAAGTTGTTCTTAATGCAACTATCTGCCAATCTTATCTCTCTGTAACCAGTAACGACAAGATGAACGATACCCCTTTTACTCATAATTCCATCCTGTCATAGATCATGCCCTTGGTTGTCCATTGCTCGCATATCTGCGACCCCGAAATAATGATTTTATGATCTTCAAACCGCAGGACCGTCGGCAGCCAGTCAACATAGAACTCATTGTATTTTTTCGGTAAGAGCGTTCGATTTTGTCCCGTTGGATCGGTAATGGAAAGGCCATCAACTCGTATTATATAGCCCAATGCCTCATTTTTATAGATACCGCTTTTCGGAAAAGCAATGGGGCCTGGTTTGCGATCGATACCTAAAAAAGAAAGTATCTCATCCTCAAGGAAGGTCCAGTTTCCATTAGATATTTCAAGAGATATTTTATTTGTCTTACATGAATGGAACAACGAATTTGCCATATTGGCATAATCCCGCAGGAACTGCTTAAAACCTTCTGCCCCTTCCGGCTTACCTGAATAGTATGGTTGGTCTTTGTCTCTATGCCATATGTAATCCAAGTATGAAGTACCCCTATTTTTTTCAAGATATTCAATTGTCGCCTCGGTATTTTCCCTGTAAAAGAAAATCAGACATGGGTTTAAAGGCTGTATAATATCTTCCATTTGGCTGATAAAGCTTTGCAGTTCTTGATAGTTCTTATTTTTAAATAAAAACATAAATATCTGGAACTGGAAGATCGCACTATCTATAATATAGACTTTCTCCTGATCCTCCATCGCTTTTTCCGCAAAATGCATCCATTTTTCCAAAGCAAATTTTTGGTATACTTCAAGAGGAAAATTCCAAACGTCAAACTCTGTCAAAGCCTGGTAAGCCTTCCCTCCGATTATATCTTTATAGTACCATTGTATTTCGGGCAGGTGTATCCCCACGGTGCTCTTTCTAAACACTGCTATACGCTTAAGAATAGCAGCTGTTTCCGGGTACCTTTCCGTAAATCTTTCAAATTCGTCATAGGTCATACCAGCCTCATCAAAAAATAGTACCGGATGAGGCATAGCTACTTCATGTATCCACTCCGCATTAATTTGATTACGCTCAAGTTGTACCTGTATAAACCGGGAATTTGTAGTTTTACCTGTAGAAGGCATACCCTCCAGCAGGATTAGTTGCGTTCCAATCATCCTTGCTCTCCTCATAAAATACATATAATATCCTGTCCTGGCTGTTTTCTTCAATATGGAAAAAATCTCGTATAAGTAATACCATTGCAAGCTCTTGTTCAGAAGGATTTTCCGACAGATTCTTAAATCCATTCGTTTCCTTTATATCAAATATCAATAATGGTAACAGGCGCTGCATCTGGGGTCACAATCCATATTCGCGTTACGAGTAATCCAGCTAACCGGTTTACTTTCGCTTTTCCGAACATCAGAAAAGGCTTTTGGATATGTTATCCAAAAGCCCTTCTTTATCAAGTGCAGGAAAAGAGACTTGAACTCTCATGGTATTGCTACCACACGGACCTGAACCGTGCGCGTCTGCCAATTCCGCCATTCCTGCGCGACAAAATGTATTTTATATGATTTGAGAATAAATGTCAATACTTTAAAATAATTTTTTCTAATACTCCCGTTTCCGGGATTTCAAAACAAGGTAAAAAAGAAAGAAAAAAAGCCAAAATAATTGATTGCCAACACCACCGTAACCTGTTATAACAAAAACATACCCTGTCCATTTTTACGGAAAGAGAAGGCGGGGAAAACATAAAACTATTTATGGAAAGGAGCACCCAGATGAACGTGATGCATTCAGAATGGAGCGGACGGATTAAACACTGGATCCGTACGCTGAAAGATGATTTTTATGAACCCCTGGGAGAATTCCGTTGGGAAGCAGGCAGGACAATGGAGCATCTTAGTCCCGAAGAGGCTGCCGGTATGGCCTTTACACCGGTGCAGCCCGGATTTACATGGGGAAATACCTATGAGTACTGCTGGTTCCGAAGCCGTATTGAGCTGCCCCCGGAAGCGGAGGGAAAACGGATTGTAATGAATCTGAAGCCGGGCGGGGAGTCCACCCTGTTCATAAACGGCCAGTCCTTCGGAACCTACCGTGCGGATTGGGTCAGCGAACCCCATCATTTTATGGAAGATAATACACTGGCCAGAGAAGGAAAAGCCGGAAGCAGCTATGAGGTGCTCATGGAAACCTATGCCGGACATTATTATCCGGAATGCGCCGACGGCGGCTGTGCTACCGGACCGGTCCTTCCCGGAGCGTTTACGGATCCCCTTCCGGAAGGCGCCAGAAGGACTTTGGGCAGCTGTACCTACGGGATCTGGGATGAAGATGCCTATCAGCTGTATATGGACGTGGATACGCTGCATAAGCTTCTGCAGACCCTGGATGAGACTTCCCTTCGTGCTGCCAAGGTTGCAAAGGCTCTGGAGCAATTCACTCTTATTGTGGATTTTGAACAGGAAAAAGAAAAACGATCGGCCGGCTACCGGGCGGCCAGAGAAGCGCTGCGCCCTGCTATGGAAGCGGTAAACGGTTCCACCATGCCTGTTTTCTATGCGGTTGGCAACGCTCACCTGGATCTGGCCTGGCTGTGGCCTATGGCGGAAACACACCGCAAAACAGAAAGAACCTTTGCCGCCCAGCTTCGTCTGCTGGAGGAATATCCGGAATATAAATTTATCCAGAGCCAGCCCGCTTCTTATGAAATGTGCCGGACCTATTATCCGGAGTTGTTTGAACGGATCAAAGAAGCCATCCGGGGCGGCCAGTGGATTGCCGACGGCGCCATGTGGGTGGAGCCGGATACCAATATGACAAGCGGGGAATCCCTTATCCGCCAGCTGGTTCATGGAAAGCGTTATTATAAGGAGGAACTGGGTGTGGACAGCCAGGTACTCTGGCTGCCGGATACCTTCGGCTATACCGCCGCTCTTCCTCAGATTCTCCGTGGCTGCGGGGTAAAATATCTGGTTACCCAGAAAATTTTCTGGTCCTATAATGAGGGAGATCAGTTCCCTTACCACTATTTTACCTGGGAAGGGATGGACGGATCCCGTGTGGACTCCTTCCTGCCCACAAGTTATACCTACCGCACGGATCCCAAAGAGATCAATGAGGTATGGAAAAACCGCACACAGGTACAGGATCTGGATGCCTTCCTGCTGCCCTTCGGTTACGGGGACGGCGGCGGCGGCCCGTCCAGGGATTACGTGGAATACGCCCTCCGTCAGAAAGACCTGGAAGGCGGCGTAAAGGTGAAAATGGAAGGCCCCAGAGAGTTCTTCGAAGAAATGGAGGAACAGGGCGGCCCTGCGCATACCTATGTAGGCGAGCTGTATTTCAGCGCACACAGAGGGACCTATACCTCCCAGGCCATGGTAAAGAAAAATAACCGCAAGAGTGAGCTTGCCCTGCGGGAAATGGAAATGTGGAGTTGTCTGGCTGAAACGAAGGGATGGGAATACCCTCTTGCCGAAGCGGATGCCCTCTGGAAGAAGCTGCTGCTTCACCAGTTCCATGACATACTGCCCGGATCCTCCATCGCCAGGGTGTACACAGAAGCGGAACAGGCCTTTGAAGAAATTTTCCGCGATACCTCCCGTATCACCGCAGATGCCGCCGACAGCCTGCTTACCGAACAGGGCGGCGATGCTGTTACCGTATTTAATTCCTTAAGCTTTGACAGGAAGGCCCTTGTGACCCTTTCCCCCGCCTTCGCGGACGGCGCATGTACGGCGGAAGGTCTTTCCGTTCCCACCCAGGCTGCGGAAAACGGCGTAAAGGCCCTGGTGGAGCTTCCTTCCTGCGGCGGGGTAACCCTGGTTCCCTGCACAACGCAGACCTCCTGTGAAGGCGCCCGCATCGAAAAAACGGAGGAAGGCTTTGTTCTGGAAAATGAAGTAGTAAAAGCCGTTATAAACCAGATCGGTGAGGTAACTTCTTTCCGGGTAAAGGAAACCGGACGGGAATTTGCCGCCGCACCTATGAACTGTTTCCACTTGTATAAGGATGTTCCCCGGCTCTTTGACGCCTGGGATATCGACTCCAATTATATCGACCAGGAAGTGGAAGGCGCCCGTGATATCACTGTGGAGATCCTGTCTCAGGGACTGGAAGCCGTGCTTCGGGTTACCGGTAGAATCAGCGAATCCACTTATACGCAGCACATCCGTCTGGCGGCGGACAGCAGACGTCTGGTCTTTGATACCCAGGTGGATTGGAAGGAGCTTCACCGCCTGTGGAAGGTCGCTTTCCCGGTTGCCGTATATGCGGAAAATGGGATTAATGAAATGCAGTTCGGTTATGTGGAAAGACCGGCCCACCGTTCGAAAGCTTATGACAAGGATCGTTTCGAGGTCTGCAACCACCGCTACAGCGCCCTTTGTGATGCGGCCCATGGTGCTGCCGTACTCAATGACTGTAAATACGGTATCAGCATGAACGGAAACCGCCTGGAGCTGACACTGCTGAGAGCCCCTTCCGCACCGGAAATGCGCGCGGATAACAGGGTACATACCTTCACCTATGCGTTTACCGCCTGGGAAGGCAGCTTTGCGGACTGTGATGTGGTACGGCAGGGCTATGAACTGAATGTACCAGCTCTTGTTATGCCGGGAAGCACCAGCCGTTTCAGCCAGATACAGATCGACAGGGAAAATATCCTTCTGGATACCATGAAGCCTGCGGAAGACGGAAGCGGGGATATTATCCTGCGTCTGTACGAATCCAAAAAAGCGGCGGTTCCCGTCCGGATCCATACAGAATTCCAGGGGTACCGCCCTTATCTGTGTGACATGCTTGAAAACATTGCGGAAGAAATCCCTTCCGAAAACGGGGATATCCAACTCTCCTTCCGGGCCTTTGAAGTAAAGACCATCCGCCTGGTAAAAAACTGACCTATACCGTTCCGGCCTCAGTGTAAGGAACGTATCTGAAGCTTACAGACACAGCAACGGGGAGAAAAATCTTCTCCCCGTTCTTATCTTTTCTTCTTTTTATTCCATTTCCGTCTCTTCTTCTCCCCGGATGGTCAGAAGCAGTCCTTTTCCCAGATATCCCGCATCGGCGGTATACTGTGAGATCCCTTCTGTCAGGCTGTCCCTGGCTCCCATGTGGATATGGCCTGCCAGAACCACTTTCACCGGCCCTGCGTCCGCCAGGATCAGTTTCATATACTCCTGGGAAACCTCATTGGGATAAATCCCGCCAAGGACACCTTTCCCCAGAAGAACCGGATTCTGCCAGAGCCGGCCGGCTTCTTCCACCAGCCGATCCGTTGCGAAAGGGATATGCTGGAGGACAATCACAGGCTTTCCCCGTTCCACCGCGCTTTTTACCGTATCCAGCGCCGCCGGATCTATCTGGTTGGTGCTGTTATCCACTCCCAGAAGCACCAGCTCCTCATTTTCCAGCAGCTGGGCAGCGGGTGTTCCATGCATCCGGGGCGCCAGGGCGGTCAGGTATTCCTGTCTGCCTTTGTCCGTCATATATTCCCAGGGATAGGTCCAGTCATGATTTCCAGGTACATAAAGGTATGGCATCTCCAGCGTTTCCAGATTTTCTTCCAGAAAAGCCAGATTCGCCCGGGAGGGAAAATCAATAATATCCCCTCCCAGCAGCAGGCCGTCCACCTGCCGTTCATTGGCATAAGCCATCCACGCCGGAAAAACCTCCTCCGGCGTCCGTCCCCAGGCATCTTTAAAAAGCGTATCTCTTCGGGGAAGGGCATTATCCAGCTGCTGCTGCGTTTCCTCCCCGTCCAGACAGATAATGTGGGTATCCGAAAGAAACAGATAGTTGTATTCCTTTTCCAGTCCCGGTATCACCACGGTCTGTTCCTCTACCCAAAGTGCGGCTTCCGCTCCTGCCTGCGGCTCCTGTCCCGGATCCGTCTGTGCCGTCAAAGCGCTGTCAGGCGATTCCCCCCGCTGTTTTGCTTCTTCCTTCGCGTTCTCTACGTCCACAGCTTCCCCCGGCACTGTTTCCACTACCGATCCGTCCCCCGGCGCCTCTTCCGCTGTTTTTTCCTCTTTTTCCGGATAGCCCTTTTCCTGGTTTTCCTCTTTGGAGGCCTGCTGTCCGGAAGCTTCTTCTTCCGGTACACCGTCCTGTCCTCCGATGGCTTCTGCAGGCATACTTTCCGCGGCAGCGGCTTCTTCCCCGCCCGGAACCGGATCCGTTACCGTCTGTGTCTCCTCCTGTGCCCCGGTCTCTTCCCCGGGAACTACAGTCTGCGGCCGCTTTCCGCAACCCGCGGTCAACAGCACCGCCAGGATAACGGCAATTGCCAATCCCTTCTTTCTTCTCAATTTATCTCTCCTTTGCCGTTCTTCTTTTTTTCCCTTCCGGAGCCGGAAACAGCCTCTGCCCTTTTCTCCTTATTCAGGCCGCCTCCCGTATGGGAAATGCGGCTGTTCAGAAAGCTGGCCCGCATCACGGAATCCTCACCGAACCTGGCCCGGATACTGTCAATCGCCTTGTCGCATTTTTCCAGCTTATCATATTTTCCCTGGTCAAACAGATTATACTGCCTGTATTCCTCATAGCTGACCCGCGATGTGGAAACGCCTATCAGCCGGAGCGGCCTTCCGTCCCACAGTTCGTCATAAAGCCTGCAGGCTGCCGCATAGATTTCTTCCGTAACATCCGTAGCGCTGATCAGCTGCATCTGCCTGTTGCGGTTTATAAAATCCGAACTTCTGAGCGTAATGCTCACACAGCTGATTTTAGCCCGATCCGCCCGCAGCCGCATGCCTACGGTCTCACTCAGGGACAGCAGGATCTGCCTGGCATACTCCACATCGGTAACATTCACAGGCGTGGTCATGCTGTTCCCATAGACCTTATTTCCTTCCCTGGCTTCCGGTGTTTCTTCCATGGAAAGCTTCTCTTCCATGGGATTCTCTTCTTCCCGTCCCCATGCATAGTTCCAGATAACTTCGCCGTGCTTTTTCATATGCGCCTTCAGCGTATTGACATCCGTACGTGCCAAATCCCCAATGGTGTATATTCCCAGGCTGTGAAGCTTATCCGCCGCGGCTTTTCCCACCAGGAACAGCCGCTCCACGGGAAGCGGCCACATCTTTTCTTCGATTTCCTCCGGGAAAAGGGTATGCACCAGATCCGGTTTTTTGAAATCTCCGGCCATTTTGGCCAGCAGCCGGTTGGAGGAAACCCCGATATTCACCGTGAACTTAAGTTCTTCCTTTATTATATCCTTCAGTTTATGGGCGAATACCACCGGATCCCCATAAAGCATTTCATATCCTGTAAAATCTGCCCAGGCCTCATCAATACTGTACTGTACCACCTGATCGGAATACCGCTTCAAAAGTGCGATCAGGGCTTTGGATTTTTCCACATAAACAGGAAAATCCGGAGGAATGATTATGAGGTTCGGACATTTCTTCCTGGCCGCTACGATAGGTTCTCCGGTCTGGATCCCGTATTTCTTGGCAGGCGTGCTTTTGGCAAGCACAATTCCACGGCGGGCCTCCTGATCGCCCCCCACAATGGAAGGCACCGTACGCAGATCCGTCTTTTCCCCGAGAACCTCCGTACGGTAAGCCGCACTCCAGCTTAAAAAGGCACTGTTTACATCAATATGGAAAATAATTGTTCTCGACTCCATCCGCATCACACTACTTTTCGTATTTCTTCATGAACGCAAGCGCTGTCGCCCGGTATCGCTCCGGTTCCACCATATTGGAGGTGGCGTGGGCCGCGTCGGGCACAATGAGCAGCTCCTTGGGAGAGGCGCAAACGGAATAATTATCCAGTGTCATCTGTGTGGGAACAAATTTGTCCTTCCCCCCATGAATAAACAGCACTGGAATCTTACAGGTTTTCAGGACCTCCCGTGTGGAGACATCTTTATAGCCAAAACCCGCCTTGTGTTTCACCACCATTTTCGTCAGGTTCATCAGCGGGAAAGAAGGCATTCCGAACTGGATATGCAGGACATGGCGGAAAATATCATACGGGCTTGTAAAGCCGCAGTCCGCAATAATTCCCCTCACATTGCCCGGAAGATCCAGCCCCGCCGCCATCAGTACCGTGGAACAGCCCATGGATATTCCGGACAGATACAGATTGCAGCCGCTGCCGAAACGGCGCACCGCATAATCCGCCCACATTTTACAATCATACCGTTCTTTTACCCCAAAGCAGATATATTTTCCTTCGCTGTCCGCATGGCTTCTCTGATGGGGTACCAGCAGATGATATCCCTGTTCGTGATAGAACCGGTACAGGCAGGAGAAATCCGAATAACCGTCACACCGGTAGCCGTGCATAAGCAGAAGCACGTTCCGGCTTTCTTTTTCTGCAGGAAGCAGATAGGCGGACAGTTTCAGCCCGTCATAACTGGTAAGCGTTATCTTTTCCGGATCCTGCTCCTTAAACCAACGCACCCCTTCTTCCATTTTATCCCGGAAACAGTCAAACGAAAGCCCTTCTCCTTCTTTGGGCGCCGCTGCCGCCTTCTTTTGTTTATTCGTTTTCTTTTTTTTCTCCACTCTGACAACCGCATAATGAAAGAAAAACGCCACGCTGCCGGCCAGTATAGTCACCGGCAGCATAACCGCCGCTGCGATCATGCCTGCTTTTTTTCTGTTCAAGCTCATCTGCCTCCTTTTATATTGCCATAGTAACTGTCTATACAGGGTAACACCCGTCCTGCGCTCCGCGCCGTAAATGCACAGCCTGAACGGTTACGCCGCACGACACATTTTTCAGGCCGCCTCTGGTATTCAGTTTAACACTATGCTAAAATGCTTGCAAGACAGGAAGCATGCCGAAACAAAAAGTTTATTGCAGACCTGACGGGAATACAGGTCTCCTGAATCAGAAAGGAAATATAACATGGTACAATTGAAAACAGACGAGATGAAATATATAGAACCGCTCTTCAGAAACTGGGAGGAAACCATGATCTGGTCCTGCCTGCAGGGCGTCATGGGGCAGGCCTGGGCGGACTGTCTGCCGGAACCGAAAAGTGCGCGGATCCTTACCGGAGATTTTTGTTTTCTTGCAGGACAGCCGGACAAAAAGCTGGTATGCGAATTCCCTTCTTCTTTTTCCGCCCCTTTTCTTCTTATCGTGCCGCGTGAGGAAAGCTGGTGTGAATGGATCGAAGCCTGTTATCCGGATACTTATGAAAAGTTTTACCGGTATGCCCTGAAAAAAGAAAAGGATATTTTTGACCGCAACCTGCTGGAACGCTATATCCAAAGGCTTCCGCAAGGATATGAGCTTAGGATGATAGACAGGGAATTATATCCCCGTATCTTATCCGGGGAATGGTCCCGGGACCTGTGTTCCCAATTCCCGGACAGCACCTGCTATGAACAGCTGGGTCTGGGTTTTGCCGCCCTGAAAGACGGGGAAATCGCCGGAGGCGCCTCTTCCTATACCGTATATAACGGGGGTATCGAGATAGAAGTTGATGTAAAACAGGAGCACCGGAGAAAAGGGATCGCCAGAGCCTGTGCCGCCCGCCTCATCCTGGCGTGTCTGGACCGTGGGCTTTATCCCAGCTGGGATGCCGCAAACCCGGAATCTCTGCATCTGGCGGAAACGCTTGGTTATCATTCCGGCGGTTCCTATATTTCCTATGAAATCAGCTTTGTCAAGGGGACAGAAAAACGGAATGCCGGAAATAGGGAGGAGGGTGCGGACGTATGAGAACGGATATTATCCATTATCTGGAAGAAGATATCAGAAAGCGCTGTGAAAAGGAGTCCAATTTCTTTGGAATGGGGGGCTATCATCACATCCGGGCCGTTGTAAAAAACGCGGTACAGCTGGCGGGGATATATGGTGCGGATGTAGAAGTGGTAACAATAGCCGCATGGCTGCACGATGCCGCCTCCATAACCGATTATGCGCTCTATGAGAATCATCACATCCATGGAGCGGAAATGGCGGGCGATTTGCTGAAAGGCTTCCGCTACGAGGAGAAAAAGCGGGAATTGGTGCAGAAATGTATTTTAAACCACAGGGGCAGCAAGGTAATGGAAAAACAATCCCCGGAAGAAATCTGTGTGGCCGATGCGGATTCCATATCCCATTTTGATGCCGTCCCTTCTCTCTTTTATCTTGCTTATGTACAGCGTAAACTGGACATTGACGACGGAATCGATTTTGTAAAAAACAAACTGACACGAAGCTATCAGAAGCTGTCCGAAAGAGGGAAAGAAATATATAAAGATAAATATGAGCAGGTTATTTCCGTGGTGGTGTAGCTGCGCCCTTCTTTTTCTTCCTTCCGTCCCGTACCGGTCTGAACGGTACTTCCTTCCGTCCTCCGAAAAAAAAGCGGCGCAGCTTTTAAGGTGACAATCCTTTTGCTGCGCCGTTTTTTCATCTATCCGGTTAGCTCTTAGATTTCATTCCCGGGGAACCTGGGGATTCCGTCGAAACCAGCCTGCAGGTCGTCATCGGAAGGAATATAATCGCTCATCTGTCCGTTATGGAATTTTTCATAAGCGACCATATCGAAATATCCGGTTCCGGTCAGGCCGAATACGATAGTCTTTTCTTCCCCGGTTTCCTTACATTTCATGGCTTCGTCGATAGCTACCCGGATTGCATGGCTGCTCTCCGGTGCAGGAAGGATGCCTTCCACTCTGGCGAACTGCTCTGCCGCCTGGAATACGGCGGTCTGCTCCACACTGCGCGCCTCGATAAGGCCGTCATCATAAAGCTGGGAAAGGATGGAGCTCATGCCGTGGTAACGAAGGCCTCCGGCGTGGTTGGCGGAAGGAATGAAGCCGCTTCCCAGGGTGTACATCTTAGCCAGCGGGCATACCTTTCCGGTATCACAGAAGTCGTATACATATTTGCCTCTGGTAAGGCTGGGGCAGGATGCGGGTTCCACGGCAATGAACTTATAATCCTTTTCTCCCCTGAGAACTTCTCCCATGAACGGGGAAATCAATCCTCCCAGATTGGAGCCGCCGCCCGCACATCCGATGATCACATCCGGGACAATGTCGTATTTATCAAGAGCCGCTTTGGTTTCCAGGCCGATTACCGTCTGATGGAGCAGCACCTGGGAAAGGACGCTTCCCAATACGTAACGGTAGCCTTCCTGACTGGTCGCCGCTTCCACCGCTTCCGAAATCGCGCAGCCGAGACTGCCTGTGGTTCCGGGATGCTCCTGCAGGATTTTTCTTCCCACTTCCGTGAATTCGGAGGGAGAAGGGGTAACCTTTGCCCCGTAGGTGCGCATCACCTCACGGCGGAAGGGCTTCTGCTCATAGGACACCTTTACCATATATACCTGGCAGTCCAGATCGAAATAGGAGCAGGCCATGGACAGCGCGGTTCCCCACTGTCCTGCACCGGTTTCCGTGGTAACCCCCTTAAGCCCCTGCTGCTTTGCATAATAGGCCTGTGCAATGGCAGAATTGAGCTTATGGCTTCCGCTGGTGTTGTTGCCTTCAAACTTATAATAGATTTTTGCAGGTGTCTGCAGCTTTTCTTCCAGGCAATATGCCCTCACCAGGGGGGAAGGACGGTACATTTTATAAAATTTCCTGATTTCATCCGGGATGTCGATATAGGCATCGGTATCATTCAGCTCCTGTTTAACCAGCTCATCACAGAAAACATGCTGCAATTCTTCAAAGGTCATGGGCTGCAGGGTTCCGGGATTCAGAAGCGGGGCCGGCTTGTTTTTCATATCGGCCCTCACGTTATACCACTGCCTGGGCATCTCCGATTCTTCCAGGTAGATTTTGTAGGGAATTTCTTTGTTTGCCATAGCTTTTTTCTCCTTTTCCTATTCTCTGATAACAGCTTAAACAACAGATTCCGCATCCTGCGGTTTGCTTTTTCCGATCGTAACCGTTCCGTATCTTCCCAGTTACTTCTGTTCAAACAAAAACCGCCTCAAGCTATCCCACTGGGAATACTTGAGGCGGTAATAACCCTGTTATTATCGCGGTACCACTCAAATTGACATTACGTCCACTCTTTCCATACAACCGGAAACAGTATCCGATTCGTATGCATGCACTATTATGCACGCCGGGTTGATAACGGGTCCGGATTCCCGCCGGCGCCTACTCCATTCAGGCCGGCCTCAAAAGTCCATTCAGCATGAGTTCCTATACCGCATTTCCACCATCTGCGGCTCTCTGCTATATTTCCTGATGCTTACTACTCTTTCTCACAGGTTTATTTTTTCTGTTATTAATTAACTTATAGCAAATTACAAAATATGTCAATAGGTAAATTTAACTTATTGCCCGGAACCGGTAACAGTTCAGACGGCTGCACTGTGGTTTCTTACTCTTCCTCCGGGATATGGAAGCTCTTACCGGCCTCGGCCATAAGGCAGCTTCTGCCGAAAGCCATCTTCATCCGGGCCGCCGCCAGCGTCCCGGTACAGTGCAGGGGAACCAGGCAGGAAATTTCATAGCGCTTCAGGCCTTCTATGACCGCATTTACCCGCTCCTCCCCGCAGCCCCGCAGATGCATGCCTGCCAGAAGGAAACAGCACGTTTCCCCGGGAAAGGAGGTCCGTACCTTTTCCATGCAGCTGAGGATGCCTGCATGGGCACAGCCGGCAAAAACTGCCAGCCCCCGGGCCGTACGCAGGATTAAAAGCTGTTCATCCTCCATACGGTCCGGTACGAAACGTCCGTCCCTGCGGATGCGGAACGGATTATCCGCCATAGCCTCCTCCGGCACGGTAGGGGAAATATCTCCAAGCACATAAATATCGGGGAAAATTTCCTCTTTTTCTGCGGTAAAGGTAAGCGTTCCGGCCATCCGGCAGGACTTTCTTTCCTCCCGCCAGGGTATACCGATGCAGCGTGCCTGGCCGGCTTTATCCAGGCACCATTTATCCTCCAGGGCTTTTTCCCTCAGAAACACCGGACAGTCCGGCCCTGCAGGTAATTCCGGCAGCCCACCCGTATGATCATAGTGGCCGTGGCTGAGAACAATACCATCAAGGCCCTCCAGGCCGACCCCCAGCTTCCCGGCATTGCGTACAAAAACGCCGCTCTGTCCCGTATCGAATAAAAGCCGCCTCGCCCCGGTTTCCACCAGGACGGAAAGCCCGTGTTCCGCCAGAAGCCCCCGCCGGCTTACCGTATTTTCCGTTAAAATCGTAATTTTCACAGCAGCTCCCCCTTCTCTTCCCCACGGCACTGTCCCCGTCCCGTTACAGCGGCAGGCGGCGTGAGCGGCAACGTGCCTTATCCGATTCCATTATAAACAAAGCCAAGGATCAGAACCAGTATCGTCAGCGGTACATAAATATACTTTGCAGCAAACCCAAAGGCGGCCGACAGCCTTCCCTTATGTCCCTTTTCCATTTCCTCCCGTATCCGGGGATAGCCAAGGACATAATAAACGGAAACCGCACCCAGCACAGCCCCCAACGGCACAATGCCGATGGAAACGGCATCCAGCCACTTACCCGTCCGGCTTTCTTCCTCCAGGAACAGCCCCACCAGAAAAGTGATTCCTCCCACAAGCAGCGTGGACGTAATGCGGGAAATGGAAAACTGTGTCTGCCAGCTTTCGATAACCGCCTCAAACATGTTGATGAGAGAAGTGATCCCCGCAAAGGTTACGGAAAGGAAGAAAAACACGGCAAAGAGCCGTCCCGCAGGCATCTGGCTGAATACGCCGGGCAGGGTGATAAAGATAAGGGACGGCCCGCTTCCCGCATCAATCCCGAAAGCAAACACCGCAGGCATAATCGCCAGCCCCGAAAGCAGGGCCGCCAGTGTATCAAAAACAGCCGTCCGTATGGAAGCCCCCGGGATATCCACGCTGTCATCCAGATATGCACCATAGACAATCATGCCGGAACCGGTAATCGAAAGGGAGAAAAAAGCCTGCCCCATAGCCATCACCCATGTATCCACCCGAAGCAGCTCCTCCCATCTGGGCACAAGCAGGAACTCATAGCCTTCCGACGCCCCCGGGAGAAAAGCCACCCGCACCGCCAGAATCACAAACAGGAGGAAAAACAAAGGCATCATAACCTTGCTCACCTTTTCAATCCCTTTTGTCACTCCCGTGAGCAGGATAAGGGAAACTGCCGCAACAATAAGCAAATGCCAGGGTACGCTTCCGAACGCCCCGGCCGCCTGGGCAAAATATTGTGCCGCATCCTTTTCAAAAAGGCTTCCCGTAACAGCCCCCGCAAGGGAACGGAGCACCCAGCCCAGGACAATGGAATAACCGATAGCGATTCCCAGGGACCCCAGCAAAGGGAACCATCCCAGAACCTTCCCCGCTTTCTCCTTCTTCCGATTCGCAAAACAGTACCCATAAGCCCCGATCGTACCTGTCCGCGCCTTCCTGCCGATGGTAAATTCCGCCGACAGCCCCACCCAGCCGAACAGAAAAATAAAT
The DNA here is from genome assembly GCA_022845955.1 of Lachnospiraceae bacterium. Classification (GTDB taxonomy): domain Bacteria; phylum Bacillota; class Clostridia; order Lachnospirales; family Lachnospiraceae; genus Eisenbergiella. The sequence goes on along the minus strand of AP025576.1, from coordinate 2,506,881 downwards.
AAAAGATAGGGAATCAGAAATGCGGCGCCCCCATATTGTCCCAGCCGGTAAGGAAACATCCAAATATTCCCCAGTCCCACCGCCGAGCCCACACAGGCAATCACAAAGCCTACCGTTGATGTAAAATTCCCGTTCTTGTGTTGTCCGTTACCCATGAAAACCTCCATACCTTTTTCTTTTGACTCTGACTATGTAAGACATTTTTGCAGGACAGATTTTACCTTTTCCACTTCAATGGGCTTGACCAGATGCCCGTTCATCCCGCTTTCCATGGATTTCTTCATATCCTCGCTGAACGCATTGGCGCTCATGGCTATTATGGGCACACAGATGCTGTCCTCTTTTCCGGCGATCCGGATGGCTCTTGTAGCCTGCAGCCCATCCATGACAGGCATTTTAATATCCATCAGGATACCGTCATAGTAATGCACGGGAGCCTTTATAAACATTTCCACGGCTTCTTTCCCGTTAACGGCTTCTTCGGTAACAAATCCCCACTGGCCGAGCAATGTTACCGCTATTTCCCTGTTTATTTCGTTGTCCTCCACCACAAGAAGCCTTTTTCCGGTGAAATCCTGCCCTTCATCCGTTTCCGGCTCCTGCGCCTCCTCCGGTTCCGGCTCCGCATAGGGCAGGGTAAGGGTGAAATGGAAACAGGCTCCCTGTCCCGGTTCGCTTTCCACTTCCAGCTTGCCTCCCATGATCTGCACAAGCCGCGCCGATATTGACAAGCCCAGACCGGTCCCGCCGTAGCGGGATGCGGTGCTTTTATCCTCCTGCTCAAACGCGTTGAAAATAGTTGTCTGTTTTTCCCTGCTGATGCCCACGCCGTCGTCTTTCACACCAAAGCGGAACACCGCTTTCGTATCCCCTGCCTCCAGCTGTTCCATTGTGAAGGTCACATGGCCTCCCACCGGAGTAAACTTCACCGCGTTGCCCAGAATGTTGATCAGCACCTGGTTTAAGCGCAGTTCATCTGCCATTACCTCTTTTTCCCCGCCGCAGCCGTCTTTTACCGTGAAGAGGATTCCCTTCGCCTGGGCCTGGGGGCCGATGAGCACGCCGAGGCCGTTAACCATGCGGTGCAGATTCATCCTCTGTATGTTCAGCTCCACCTTTCCGCTCTCAATGCGGGACATGTCCAGAATATCATTGATAAGCTGCAGAAGGTAGGCATTGGCTGTTTCTATTTTATCCAGGCATTCCAGGGTTTTCGCCTTATCGTCCAGTACCGTCCTGGCAATCGCCGTCATTCCCATAATGGCATTCATGGGCGTCCTTATTTCGTGGGACATGCTGGAAAGGAAGTCGGTTTTTGCCTGGCTCACCGCATCGGCTTTGGCCTTCATGGTAAAGGAACAGATGATATGGGCCAGCTCCTTCAGCAGCCTCTTTTCTTCCTCGTTCCACTGGTAGTTTTCCACATTTTTTTCCCAGCAGAGTGCTCCGGCGTACTTTCCTTCATTCCAAAAAGCCGCATGCAGGACGCTTGCCATGATCTTCTTGTTTTTTATGTGCTTTTCCGAGCTTGTACCATCCTCCGCATACATGCCTATCACATAATCCATTTCCTCCCGGCTCAGATAAACCGGAGAGGTTCCATAAAAATTCGTAGGATTGGCCGCCCATTGGTGAATACAGGAAATACTCTGGTATTCCTGGTTCGCTTCACTGATGCTCACCCGATCCAGCTTCATACGTTTTCCTATGCGCACAAGCAGCAGGTTCATGGCATCGGAAATATTCCTGGATTTTCCCAAAAGCTCCAGGGCAAATGCGGTCAGCTCCTCGTCGGCGCTCAGCCTGCTGCCGTCAATGGCAGTGATCTCCATCCCGTCCGCATACAGGTTGGTGAGCCATGTCCCCAGATCGTTGGAGGTATCCAGATAGCATGCCACATGGCCCGTATCCTTTTCCTTCACATACTGCAGGGTGCTCTCGGCACACCGGTACAGTCCGCTGTAATCCTCCACCACGGAGGAGGCGCAGATTCCGATACTGGCGGATATTTGTAAATCCTCCTCCCGTTCGGGAGAGAGACGCCGGATCCGTTCCGTAATCCGTTCCCCCTTCACCAGCGCTTCACGGCGGCTGCAGTCCTTCAGGAATATCATGAATTCATCCCCGCCAAGGCGGATGAGGATATCCCCCTCGTTCGTTTCGCGCCGGAGGATGTCTGCCGTTTCCTGAAGCACCACATCAGCAAAGGTGCTGCCCCAGTTATCATTGATTTTGCGGAAGTCATCCATATCCAGGAGCATCAGGCAGCAGGGAAGAACCGGGCTTTTTTTCTCCAGATAATCCTTCACCTGGTATATTCCGGCCTCCCTTGTGTACAGGCCTGTCAGGGAATCCCTGGACCGGGCTTCCCGGAGCGCTGTCTCCATTTCCTTTTCCTTGGTAATATCCTCCGCTATCCCAACCGCATAGCCGGCTCTGCCGTTTTTATCATACCGGAGCGCAGACAGGGTTACCCTCCGCCAATGCTTCCGGCTTTTATCCATAAATTCACCGGTGGCCGTCGCCGCCCCCTGATCGACGGCACGGAACATGTCCAGATAAGCCTCCCTGCATTCCGGCGCCACATATTCCCCGGCAAATACCTGCGGCATATGCGGACATACCGGCGATTCCCTTTTATAAAACCTCATGGTTCTCTCCGGAAGGCGGCCTGTCCCGCTGGCCGGTTCATAGTAAAACTCATAAATGGATGTGTGCTCCAAAGCCAGGTGCAGGAATTCATCCCCGGCTTCCAGCTGTCTCTCCAGCTGCCGGTTTTCCTGTTCGATTTTCTTTCGTCTGTCAACATCCAGGAACACGCTCTGTATTATCAGATCATCGTCCGTATCCCGTATTACCTCCGCACTTCCGATAATCCAGCAGTGGCCCCCGTCTCTGCACAGGATACGGTATTCAAAAAACATCTTGTCCCCCGCATCCCTGAGCGCATAAAATTCAGAAATAACCCGTTCCCGATCTTCCTCACAGACCGTATCCGCCAGATTCCATTTCTCTTTCTGCCAGAATTCCTCCTGTCCATACCCCAGGATTCGGATCGCTTCCCTGTTCGCATTTTTTATAAAAACAAAACCGTCCTCCAGGACACGGTACTGCATGATGCCGCATAAAACAGACTGGAACAGGCTGTCATATTTTTCCTTCTGCCATTCCAGATCCCGAAGCTGCTGCTCCTGCTGGATATTTTCCTTTTTCAGGCGTATCAGCTCCGTAATATCCTGATGCGTCCCGCGGAAATACTGGATGCCATCTTTCTGCCGGTACATCCTGCCGCTGCAACGGATACAGATTTTCCCACCGGACGGATGGCGCCAGTAGTACTCCACCTCTGCCTGCTGCCCGGTTTCTATCATCTTGTTCGTGTAATCCTGCACAGCCTTTTCATAGCCCGGCTCTATTCTTTGTTCAAAATACAGAAAAAGCTCTTCCGGGGATAACTCTATATTCTCTGTTCCCAGCAGAAGATGCATCTGCGCATCCGCAAGCATCTGCATCTGCCCAGTCCGCATATCGCGCTGCGTCATCCAAAGCCCGGTTTTCCCTCCGGTCAGTATTTCCTTCATCCAGTCCTGACTGTAGAATTGATTTTCCAACCTTTCCTCTTTTTCCATTTTTCCCCCATCTAACGTATCTGCTCCGATACAAATTTTCTGATCCGCTCCACCTTCTGGCTTCCGCTCAAATCTTCCCGGAAAAGGACTCCCAGCTGTCCGTACACACAAAATGCAGCCACTGTTTCCGGATCCTCCACACAGTTCAGCCTGCCTTTTTCCATATCCGCGGCAATGGCGTCCCTCACCACCGGAACCAGCCGTTCAGCGACCCGCAGGGATAACTGCTGGTAGATCCCTTTGCTGTCAGGCCCGCTGAGCAATTTGTAATAATAGCTGTCGTCATCTTCAATATGATAGAAGGACGGCGCATTCAGGATCTTTTCCCGAAGCGCTGTCTTATCATTTCTGATTTCCCGCCCCATCTCTTCCGCCAGGCAACCTGCATAATAATCCAGCGCCCCTGCAAAAAGAGCTTCCTTCGATTTGAAATACCGGTATATCAGTCCCTGCGCAACCCCGATTTTCAGCGCAATATCACTGATGGAAGCCTTCTCATACCCCTTATCATAAAACACCCGCATTGCCGCGTCCAGTATCTCCTGTCTTCTTTCCTCCGATGCCTTCGAAACGCGCATTCCCCTTCCCTCCTTATGCTGTCAATTCCGGCCCGCCGCCTGCGGGAATAAAACCGGTCATCCTTTATCCGGCCCGAAAATCTTTCCATTGATGTCATCTATCGTGATCGCTTTCAGCCTTTCGTAACACAGGGAATCCAAATCGTCATAAATGCCGTCCAGCAGGCCGGCCATGCCGGAAGCCACCAGGCAGGCCATATCCGGATTCCCGCTCTTCCATGCGGAGGATACAAACCTGGCCTCCAGGGCGCCGGCTACCATACCCAAATCGATTTCCCCCGCATTTTTTGAAAAAAGGTAGCCGCCCTCCAGCCCTTCCTTCGTCTCTACCAGGCCGGCCTTTTTCAGCTTTGCCATAACCTTGCGCACCCGCGCCGGATTGGTACAGATATTCTGCGCCAGCGCTTCACTGGAAACAATTTCCCCCTTATGGTTTAAAAAGGTAAGCGCATGAACCGCCATACCGAACTCACTTGTCATATCAGCTCTCCCTCTTTCCGCCTCCTCGGCTTATTTCTCCTGAAAGTATAATGATAACACATTTTGTCATTTATCTGAATAACTTTTTAGGCAATGTGGATACTAATTCTTGTCGGACGGTAATTTTATTGAAAGGATACTTAAGATTATGGACAGAAATGATATACCTGATTCTGCATTGGCCAGAATGGCATTAGACGATATTCCCTCACCCAAGGATGATGCGAAGGATATTGTGGGGCTTGTAAAGAGCAGCGGACGGATTACCGGTTATCAGTTGTCGGACGGAACGACGGTTTCCAAAGAAGACGGTGTGGCTCTGGCAAAGGACGGGGAAATTAAAGGGGTGGGAATCGCCCATAGAAAAGATACGGAATATCTGAAATCCCTTCCTGATGATACGGAAAGCAATAACTTAGGGACACTGCCATCCGTTACTGAAGAGTAAACGTAAGCCATTACGCTTGTATATGACACAGACAGCCGCGCTGCATCCATCCTGCAGCGCGGCTGTAAAAGTTATCCTCTTTTTTTCACGGGATAGCAGACCTCGGTTACAAGCTCCTCCGGGGAGGCGGCCTGGGCGGGGCTTACATGATAGATACAGAAGGAAGTACCGTCGAATTCGTACCCGTTGTCATTAATCCATGCTGCCACCGCACTGTTCACCTTAGTTATCTGTTCATAGCTGCCCTGATAAGTTGCCGACGCGATCTGAATGGGCGCCACCTTCTTAAACCTTACATTGGCGGTATCCTGATAGGTTCCTGCCACGGAAATCTGGATTTCCACATCTACATCATTCTCTTTAAAGCCTTCGTCATGAAAGATAGCCAGACCATAGCAGGGGGTTACCGGTTTCACATGCAGGGGGACAATCTCTTCATTGAGCTGCTGCCATAACAAGCCTTCCTGATCGTAAGCGGGGATAACGCGCCGAAGGCTTGCCACATATCGTTCCGGCAGAGTCTTTAATACCACATCATAATTCATAAGTTTTCCGTCCTTTCTCAGACACCGCAGGGTGTTTTCAAGAAGAAGTATCCGGTTCTGCGTTTCCAAAGCCTCCGCCTCCAGTTCTTTCTTTTTTATAAGAAGGAAGCGTTCCATTTCTTCCGGTTCCTCGTATTTTTCCAGGATTTCACGGATCAGGGCAAGGCCAAAGCCCATACATTTCAGGGCCTGGATATGTTCCGCTTCTATCAGCTGGCTTTCCCCGTAATAACGGTAGCCTGTTGCGGAATCGATGGAGGCCGGGATCAGCAGGCCATATTCGTCGTAATGGCGCAGCATACGGATACTGATTCTTGACAGTTTTGAAAAATCACCTATTTTTAACATTCGGGTTACCTCACATGCATGTGTCTTGTGTTTCCTGAGCTCATTTACAGTATAGAGTATACCATAATGAGAGAGTCAAGGAGGTTTTTATATTTATTCACAGATATTATTCCCCGAAAATCCCGCATTCTTCCAGGTGTTTTCCGTCGGCGGACAGACGCAGGGTTTTCACCTCAAACGCTCCCAGGGAAACGGACAGCTCCTGCCTGAGGACAGGTATGCGCACCCCGGTTTCCTGCGGGGTTCCGGTGGATTCGAAAAGACGGATCAGATAATAGGCATCGTCTGTGCCTTTCCGGAAGGCGGATAATATCACCGCCGGATTGTCCACCAGAATGACCGATCCCCCTTTTTCCCCTTCTCCGGAAGGGAAGGCGGGCACCGCCATGGGGGGTTCCTGATATACCACCGCCTCCCGGGTCACCCATTTGCGGCGTTCTTCCCCATCCCCCGCATTGATTTCAAAGGAAAAGCTTCTTTCTCCCTGATCGATATAGGGCAGGAACCTATCCTGGACAAGCAGCGGCCTGTCCCCGATAGGATGGGCGGCATATACGGCGGAATGAAGAAGGGATATGCACATGGTACCCTCCAGAAAGTCCACGCCGTAATTTCCCCGGTTAAGGACAGTCAGCGCACGGTTCTCTTCTTCGTCAAAAAAACCGCACCAGCGGTGGAACACCTTTTCTTCCCCGTCGCTGCTGTGCGCCATCACGCCATAAGCCGTCTCGGCCAAAGGCATCCCTTTCTTCATGGCCGTGGGGATTTCCCATTTCAGGAAAGCGCCTTTTTCCGCCCAGTTCACCCGGATTTCCACCTGGATTTTCGTTCCCTTTGCCGGCAGGCTGTAGCGGATGCATGCCTGGGAATGGCCGTATTCCATGACCGCTTCCACCACCCGTTTCACCGGCCCGTCCTCCACAACGCGCACGCTGGGAATCCTGCGGCCCGCCGCGCCGTGGCGTTCATTGGAAGTGCCGGAGTAACGGCTTCCTTCCTCTTCCCCCATCAGGCGGAACCGCCCCAGTTCTTCCCGGTAGCTGTGCCGGTTCATTCCCCAGGGGTCGCAATCCGTTTTCATCACCACCAGCCCGCAGGAGCCTTCCCGTAAATATTCCGCGCCATCCACCATATAAGAATCCAGAAGGCCCGTTTCCGGGTTGATCCGGACACGGATTCTGTCATTGGCGTAACAGCAGGCTTCTTTTATCTCACCGGCCGCATTCCCCGTACTTTTATCCGCCATGGTTATTCTTGCGGAGAACCGGTTCATGGAGGAAGGCGCAAGCACTGCGCAAAACGATACTCTTTTGCGCCAGTCCAGGTTCATGTTGCAGGCCTCCTTCTCCGCCTGGCTTTCCAGGACCTGCCCGTTTCGGGTGATTACCGGCAGGGCCCAGGCGTCGCTCCAGTTCTGGTTGGCAAGCTGGAAATCACAGGTAAAAATACCCTCCACCGGATGGGGGTGGGGATTATATATGAAGATCGGGTACTCCCCTTCTTCCGCCTTCGCCTCTCCTTCCAGCAAAGCGAAAAAGGCCCTGCGTCTCCAGTAGTTCAGGATTTCCAGACAATGATCGAGCATCTGCAGGCTTGCTTCCTCCACGGACTGGATGGAAGACCCCGGCAGGATGTCATGAAATTCACAAAACAGCAGGGCTTCCCCGGCTTCTTCCAGGTCCTTGCAAGGATAAGGCAGCCGTCCTCTGAGAGCCGCCTGGGACAGCATTTTCTCCGTCATTGAAAGCATTCCTTCCGCTTCCCTGTGTTTCTGCTTCACACGGATCTGGGAGGTATAGCACCCTACCGCCCAGGAATTCAGATCCCGTTCCACTCTGGGTTCCTCTCTGCCGGCCGCCCGCAGCGCTTCGCGTCTCTGTGCAAAATAGGCCTCCGGGGTGGAATGAAGCAGGTTCCAGTCTCCGGTACGCTCCTTAAGAGCCTTCAAATCCTCCAGATCCATCCGGGACGGCCCGCCGCCGTGGTTTCCCACACCCCAGAGCATACAGCCGGTCAGCGGCTGTTGATCCTCCGGCTTCCTGCGCTGGGAGTCCATCCATTCCTCCGTTTTTTTCCCGGCTTCCCCCATCAGGGTTCCGTAGGAATCGGCTCTGTGGGCCATGATTTCGGAGCCGTCAAACCCCACCCAGATAAAATCATCCGCCGGCAGGGGGCAGTCCCCCTGCCCCGGGCGGCAGAAAAGATACGAATCAAAACCGGCCTTTGCCAACAGCTGGACAAGGCCCCTGCTGTGCCCGAAGGGGTCAAAATTAATGGCCGTGACGGGTTGTTTCCCGAATTTTTCCAGGAAATACGCCCTTCCGGTTTCCATCTGCCGGATAAAGGATTCTCCGCAGGGCATATTGCAGTCCGGCTGCAAATACCAGCCTCCCATGATGTGCCACTTTCCTTTTTCCACCAGCTTTTGGATCCGGGCAAACAGCGCCGGCTCCATTTCTTCTATCCATTTGTATAGCACCACTTCATTGTGGTTAAACACAAGGCCGTCATATTCCTCGCAAAAGACAGCGGCCATACGGAAGGTGGAAATGGCGGCGGCGATCCCCTCTTCCATATCCCACAGCCACACCGGATCCATATGGGCGTTGCAAATCAAATGTAAATCCTTCATCCTAATTTCCCCCATTCTATTTCCACTTCATCCCCGGGCAAAACAGCCAGGGTGAGTGACTGCCGTCCGGCTCCTTCTGTCTCCTGTCCGTTTTTCACAACACGCGCGGCCGGGATATCGTCTTTCCAGCGCAGGGTAACCGTTTCCTCACAGCCGGCTTTCAGCAGGAGACGCCGGATACGGTAGTCCTCTCTCTGCGTCGTGATCCGGTGCCCGCCTTCCACGGCAAGATCCCTGCAGCTGCAGGACTTCCATTCATCCGGCATGCCCATCTGCAGCCAGATAGTATCCTTGGCCCGGTGGACGAACATTTCACACAGGGCCGTGGGGATAAAGAACCCGGATTCCAGGGTAAAGGCATCGGCGCTTTCCCCCGCATTGGTATCGGATATGCGCAGGATCCCGTTCCGGTAAGGATCCCCGTTAACGGTGAAGGAATTCCGGGAACGGAATACCATACAATACAGTTCCAGCATGGTTCTGGACATATTCCCCCGGCCGCACCGGGCTGCCATTATTCCCAGGTAAGGGCAGGAAAAGGCGGCAAATTCCAGAAATCCCTGGTTGATTGCCGTATCCAGGGAGCGCTGTGCCACATCGTTGTGCGCCTCCTCACAAAGCGGATAAATAGGGTACAGGTGGCAGAAATGGCGGTGGGATGCGAATACGTCAATCCCGGCATAAACGGGCAGCCCTTTTTCATTCGTTACCACAGGGGCCAGCCTGCCGCGGAAGTCTTGCCACCGGGAGCCGTCCTGCTTCAGCAGCTTCGCATAACCGTCCATCTTCCGGCACAGATAATGGAGGCAGGAAAGGGTAAAGGTGGCGTCATCCGCCATAAACATATGGCCGTCCTTATCCACTTCCGGGGATGTGGTAAAAGGAATGTGCAGATAACCGTCCTCTTTTTCCACGGCAATCCCCTGATACAGGTGAAGCACCTTTTCGATAAACGGATAAATCTTGTCCCGCAGGGTATCTTCCTCCCTGCTATACTCATAAAACCAGGTGAAATCCACCGCCACGAACAGCTCCGGCCCTAAAAGGGAGTTCCAGTAGCACCATTCGGAGGCTGCGCCGGTCCCGTCCGGCGTCATCATGGTGGGGATGTGGATCGCGTCCCGGATGCCGAATAGTTTATAAGCCCGTTCCATAAAACGGGGAACCGCCCTGCAGTAATAATCCACATAGGGGCGCACCAGCTTCCCATTACCCGTTTTATAGGCCGGCCAGTAGCAGGACTGCACGTTCAGATCGTTATGTAAGTCCCCATACCACGCCGGCATCCGGTTATTGGGGTTCCATATGCCCTGAAGCGTTACCGGGGAGGAATCCTCCCGTTCGTTGCAGTACAGCTTATACATCTCCTGATCAAACGCCTCCTGAAGCCGTTCGTTGGGTACCCGGATGTCAAAACCGTCCCAATAGGTTTTCCAGTCCCGGAGGTGGGCTTCCAGATAGGCGTCTTTGTTTTTCAGATAATCCAGCACGCGTTCCTTCCCGGCTGCCGCCATGGCCGTTTCCCCGGCCTGCTCTCCGGTTTCTATGCTTACCGCCAGAAACAGGCTTTCCCCGCCGCATTCCATACGCCCTGCGCTTAAGACAGCGCTGTCCTTTCCTCCGAAATGCTGCCGCACGGTAACCAGGCCGTTCTCCTCCGTCTGGGTGCATGGCTCATAGTTCCAGTCCCGGAGGGGTTTCAGGCGGGGGGAGTCCAGATCCCAGCCGAGCGCTTTGACCGCCAGGGAGCCGGCCCCGGCCCCGTGCAGTTCTATTCCCAGCACGTTCACGCAGGAATCCAGCCAGATCTCTCCCCGGAACACCTTTTGGTCCTCCGTTTCCAGACGCAGGGTGGTTCTGGCTTCCTGCATATCCGTCTCCGCCCAAAAGGATGTGATGGCTCCGGGCAGGCTCAGTTCCGCCGCGAGGGACGGCAGCCTGGTTCTTCCGATATGTTCCCCGAAAATATCGGTTTTCTCCACATAACGGGGATCGCCCTCAATAAATTCCTTTTTATGGGACAGGATTTGGGAAAAATCCGCTTTCGGCATATCCGGAAGCGTTTCCCGCAGTTCCCACAAACCCACATGATCCACGGAAACACACAGCTTTCCGTTCTGCACATACAGCACCGTTCCCATTTTCCCGTTTCCCCAGAACGGCCCTTCACAAAACTGGCAGGGGATCCTGTCCAGTACCATTTTTTTATTCATCACAATTACTCCTCTTCATTCCTGCGGGGTATTTGACTGAGCTTGCGGAATTCGTTGGGCGTCATTCCTTTTATCCGTTTAAAAGCGGTACGCATCACGTATACGCTGTTATAGCCAGTCTGTTCCGCTATTTTTTCCATGGTATGTCCTTCCTTCAAAAGGGCGCATACCTTTTCGATTCTCATTTTTTCCAGATAGGTGGCAAAATTTTCCCCGAACAGTTCCTTGAACAGCTTGGAAAAATAGGTGCTGGCATACCCGAAGTCGTCGGATATTTTGGTCAGCCCCATATCGCTGTCCATGTAGTGGTTACCTATATATTGTTCGATCTCCTCCACCTGCCGGCTGCTGCTTTCCTTATTTACGGCCTTCACCATATCACAGATATATTTAAACATGCTGTTAATATGGTGAAACCGCAGCAAAATATCATTTTCCCGGTTCAGCTGCTCCAGCTGGCGGTAAATTTCCTCTTCCTGAATTTCCACCCTGTCGTTTAAGCTGTGCAGTGCCTTGAACACCGCACACTGAAGATCATTGACAAGGAAATGCATCATGGAGGGGCTGATATTCCGGGAAAGCACGTTAACCTGGTAAACCTCGCTGAGCTGGGCATGCATGCTTTCCGCATTTCCCGCACGCACCGCATTTACCAGACGTTCTTCCAGTGTCACCGGGAAATAATAGAATTCCTTGCTGTCCTGGTAATCCTCATAGAATACCACGGCTTTCCCGGAGGAATCCCCAAAGGTAAGCATCTCGTATACCTGGTCGTAGGCCTTGCTGATTTCCGCCATATCCCTGCATACCGTACTCACGGCGATCCGTACCTTTACGCCGTACTCCTCCCAAAAGGTTTCCCTCATTTTTTCCAGCGCATTAAGAAAACCGGGACATGAGGGCCGGAAGCTATCCTCCAGCGTACAGATCACTGCACTGCTGTCCATGTCCGTATCGCACATATAATTATCCCCGGGCAAAAGCGAATCCAGAGCTTGGTGAAGCACCTGCTTATAGACCACCGTTTCTTCCGCATATAGCTCCACATCACCGGAATCTCCCCCGCCGATGAGGAAGGCGATCACCAGCACCCTTTTATCCCGCAGGCAGATGCCGTAATCCTCCAGACTCTGCATGGTCACACCCTCTCCGCCATGAAGCAGACGTTCCAGGAGCAAGGCCCTGGTGACAGGCTTCTGCCGGATGATACTTTCCTGTAAATCCGTATTATTATCAATCAGCTGTTTCAGGGAATTGGATATGTATTCCATTTCATCTCCCTTTAACGATTCCTTATCCTCCACGCCCATATTGAACAGCATCTGCAGGATGCCGTCTATCCGTTTTCCTCTTTTCCAGGAAACGAGCAGGATGCTGCCTATGCCCACAAACAGCACCGCCAGCATCAGCAGGAACAGCTTCTGCTGATCCCGGTTGATTTGCAGGGTGATATATTCCTTGGGGAGAACGGAAATATACGTCATTCCCAGGTGTTCGGAATTTACCCGTATCACTTCCACCGTTTTCCCGTCCAGTTCTATTTCCTGGACTTCCTTCCCATTTTCCAGCACCGACGCGGGAACCTGTGCAAAGCTTCCGTCCGCCGCAGGGACGGATAAAATGATCGTCTCCTCTTCCTCGTCCAGAAGATATGCCCAGCCGTCCTGGGAAATATACGCATCCCGCATCAGGTTTTTGACCGCTTCGCAGCGGATGGGAAAAACCAGGTTTCCTTTTACCCCGGTATCGGTGACAAGGGACTGGACGAAGAGGATCCTCTCCTCCACGGTACCGTTCTGTTTGGTCTGCTCCTCCGGGAAAAAACGTTCGGTATAGTGGCCCTTCATCAGTTCCTTCCATTCCTCCCAGGGCATGTCCCCGTACTGGAAAAAGGAGTTCCAGGAATCCTGGTATAAATAAACCCGGTTTGGGGATATGACCATATCCGGCTCCCGGAACAGGACATAATATTCCTCCACAAAGGTCTGGATCTGCATGGCAGCCATATATTCCTGGGCATAGGTTATTTTGGATATCTCGATTTTCTTGTCTTCTTCGTCCATCTGTGTGGCGATATAACGGATATTGCTGTTTCCGGAAAGCCTCGCCGTAATGGTATTGATTTCCCGGAAATTATTGTCCAGCGTATCCATGGTATGGGCCATGTTGGAATGCACGCTGGCGCAGATATTTTCCCGGGTGGAAACCGCCAGATTTTCCAGCATGACAATATTTATGACCAGCGGCAGCAAAAAAATAGCCAGATAGGTAATAATTAATCTGATATAAACTTTCCTGTATTTCATTCGGGGCCCCCTCCTGTGACATGCACCATCGCATCTGTGCATCGTCCTACCCTTCCTCATTTATTCCGCCGCCGGTAAATAGTGCAACAGCTTACGACGGCAGAACAATTATAGCAGTTTCAGATTAAAATAGAAAGGGGCGCGCCTTTTCAAGCGCGCCTTTTGCACAGGTTACTTATTCTGCTGCATATACATCGTAGGCCTTCTGGTACAGGCTCACATAAGTCTCCACATCATATTTTTCCAAAGCCTTCAGATAAGAATCCCAATCCTTTTCCACGCTCATTTCACCGGTTGCGAACTGGGCAATGGAGGTCTTTACATATTCCCGTAAGGAGGTCTGGATGGTCGTGAAGGTTTCCGAATCCGTATCATCCTCCAGGAACAGGTTCTTGGGCAGGTATTCGGGATAAAAATAAGGAATTACCTTTGCCGTTTCATCAAAAAGCCTCGCTTCATAGGAATCGGGCACATACATATCCTCCGGTCTGGGTGACATGGACGCACGGAACTCCGCCAGCTGGTTCATCAGCCCTGACCAGAACGTATTTTTCTGGTACGCATCATCTTCATTGGATGTAAATCCGGGTTTAATCCAGTAAACCGCATCGGTTCCCTGCAGGATGGATTCTGTGGGAGTATCCAGTTTTCCCCAGTAGTTGCCTTCTTCCCCATACATCTGTACCATAGAGGATTCATCACCCATAAGGAAATCGCCAACCTGGAAAGCCGCCTCTACATTTTCACATTTATCGGTAATAAACCAGCTGAAGCCTTCTGTCATATCCACGTAATCCTTGTGCAGCTGCCATCTCGCGCCGCCGGGGCCTTGTGCCGGAATCATAGCTGCGGTCACTTCGTTCAGATGGGCGTCTTCCAGGTCAATGCCCATAGCAAAATGATCGGCGGTATAGCCGAATACCAGGTTTTTGTCGGAACGGATTACCTGCTGCATCTGATCCGAGGTCTGTGTAAAACAGGTGGGGTCGATCAGGCCGAGGGAGTACAGTTCATTCAGGTATATCAGGCCCTGCTTGAATTCTTCCGTATTACAGGAGAAAACCACCTTACCGTCTTCCACATGGGACAGGGTATCCTTGTCAACCGGAACGAAGGAATTAAGCAGATACCATTCCAGCTGGCAGTCCCAGTCCTTGCTGCCTGTTAGAGGAATTTCATCCGCCTTGCCGTTGCCGTTATAGTCGCTGTTCTTTACCGCAAGCAGGACTTCCTTCAGCTCTTCGGTGGTCTGGGGTTCTTCCAGCCCTAAGGATTCCAGCCATTCGGTGTTATACCAAAGCTTGGGATAAGCCTGGCAGTGGTAGCATTCGTTAGCGGTTACAAAGCCGTAGATATTTCCGTCCGGCGCATAGGAAAGCTGCTCATACTGGGGTCTTGCTTCAAATAATTTCTTAATGTTGTCACCGTACTGATCAATGTAATCATTAATGGGAATGAAAATGCCTTCTTTTGCGAATTTCACCATTTTCTGCTTGTTCATGCCATAGCAGATAACATCCGGGTATTCCCCGCTGGAGAGCATCAGGTTCAGCTTGGTGTCCGCATCCGCTTTTTCAGAGGGCAGCTGGACAAATTCAATATTTACGCCCGTTTTATCCTCAATATATTTGATGGCATAATTGGCGTCGGAATATTCCCCTTTTTCATTCATGGATACTGCCACGGTAATGGTAGGGCGCTCCTCTTCCCCTGCGCTCTGTGTTCCTTCTCCGGTGCCGTTCGTCTGTGCGGAAGAAGAATTCCCGCCGCAGCCCGTAAGGAGCAGGGCTGCCGTGAGGCCTGCCGCCACAAGTCTGGTTCCTAAATTTTTGCGTTTCATACGCTACCTCCCATATTTTCTTGTTTTTATGTTTAACCCACCAGGAAAGGCTGTCTTATCCTTCCGTGAGTGAAGCATCTTTTTGGGTAACTGTTACCTACCCTTCTTCTCTTTTTGCGTTCCTGCATCAGCCCTTTATGGATCCCATCATAATACCCTTTACGAAATGCTTCTGGATCAACGGATATAAAAGCAGGACGGGTACCGAGGAAACCACAATCAGGGAATACTGCAGCAGCGTTTTCAGTTCCTGGCGGTTCATCTGTTCCGCCAGATTCATGGTAATACCGGTGCTGTCGCTCATAACCAGGATGTTCCTGAGAGTCATCTGCAGCGGCTGCTTGGCAGAATCATTCAGGTAAATCAGCCCGGAGAAGAAATCGTTCCATTTCCCCACCGCATACAGCAGTACCATAACCGCTATAATCGGCTTGGAGAGGGGAAATACCATGCTGGTAAAATACTTCCAGTCCGAACAGCCGTCTATGGAAGCGCTCTCGTAAATCTCCAGGGGGATGGAGCTTTGGATATAGGTTTTCGTCAGGATAACGTTCCATACACCCATGGCGGAAGGAATGACCATCGCCCAGAATGTATCTATCAAATGCAGCTTACTCACCACCAGATAGGTGGGAATCATACCGCCGCTGAAAAACATGGTTACCGTAAAAAGGAACATGACCGGCCCCCGGATTTTCAAATCCACACGGGACAGCGGATAGCCTGCAAACAAAGTTAGGGTAACGCTGATAACCGTTCCTGCCAGCGTATATTCCACGGAGTTGATAAAGCCGCGCAGAATGCTGGGAGACTGGAAAATCGCCTCATAACCCACCAGGGAGAAATCCACCGGCCACAGCAGAACCTTCCCCGCGGAAACCGCACTGGGATCACTGAAAGAGGATGCCAGGATAAACAAAAGGGGAACCAGGATAACTATCATAATCAGGAGTAACAATACCCATACGGAAGCAGTGAGTATCCTGTCCGGGGTGCTGTGATAAAGCTTTACCTTATTCTTTCTTTTCTTTTTGTTTTTTTCCATTGTTCTCATTCCTGCTCCCTCCTACCACAAGCTTGTTTCGCCGAACTTCTGGGAAAGCTTATTTGCGGCGAACAAAAGTATAAAGTTAACGACCGAATTAAACAGGCCCACCGCCGTGGCAAAGGAATACTGCAAATCCTTCATGCCCCGCTTAAATACATAGGTGGAGATAATTTCGGACACCGGCAGGTTCAGCGTGTTCTGCATGAGGTATATTTTATCAAAGCCAACGCCCATAATGCTTCCGATTGCCATAATCAGCTGAATGGTGATAATCGGCTTCAGGGCCGGCAGTTCCACAATCCGGATTCTCTGCAGCCGGTTGGCCCCGTCAATCAGGGACGCTTCCACCAGGGACTGATCCACATTCCCCAGGGCCGCGATATATATAATAGCGGAAAAACCCGTTGTCTGCCATACTCCCGACCATACATAGATGTGGCGGAAATAGGACACCCTTCCCATAAAATCCACCCTGTCCATTCCCAGGAATTCCATAACCGTGTTCACGATACCGATATTCAGATGCAGGCACTGCAGAACAATACCGACCAGGACTACGGTGGAAATAAAATAAGGGGCGTAGGTAACGGTCTGCATAAACTTCTTAAACCGGTCATTTCCTATAATATGTAACGCCAGCGCCAGAATAATAGGTGCCGGGAAGGTGACGATCAACTGATAAAAACTGATAATCAGCGTATTCTTAAGAAGCATTCCGATATCCGGGCTTCCGAAGAACTGCTTGAAATACTTCAGCCCCACCCAGTCGCTGCCCAGGATTCCTTTCCGGAATGAATAATCCTTAAAGGCAATTACGATTCCTCCCATAGGTACATAGCAGAATATTATAATATACAAAACCGGAAGCAGCAGCATCAGATACAGCTGCCACCTTTTTCGGAAATCCTGTTTCAGATTCCATCTTTCTTTTTTCGTTTTAGCCATCTTTTTCCTTCCCTTCTTTATAAGATGCAGTCGTTTTGTTAACTTGATTACATAATAGGGTTGTATCTTTCTTTTTCCAAGAATTTATCCTTGTGATGGCTGTGGATTCTTGCGAAATGCGGGGAAAGGATTTTTGTGGGAAGGAATTTTACTTGTGATTTCGGACGTATTTACAGGGATTCAAACAAAAAATAAGCCTGAAATCAGCAGAAGGTTATCTGTATTCCTCTGATTTCAGGCTTTTCTGCTCCACAATGAAGGCATTACGCTCTGCACCTGTGTGTATTCCTCCTCTATTGCGGTGGCATGAGGATGGGGATAAAGCTTGTACGCCGGATTTCATACAGCACGGCCAGCCTGGTTATTTTAGGGGCATGATGTCCAGAGCCACCAGATCAGGCTTCTCCTCCTGAAAACAACGGAGCGCCTGCGCTCCATCATAGGCAGAGATGGCTTTCTGCACGGCAGATTTCATATACTCACATATAGCCTCATTGGTTTTAGGATCATCTTCCGCAATTAATAGCGTTGCCATGAAAAGCATCTCCTGTATCAGGATAGCATTTCCATAGGGAAAGACTATGGAAGAATTTTTATCTATTTTTTACAACTAATCTGCAATAAATTCTTGAATAATCCCCACTTCCAACTTACAATACTAATCATAAGAAAAGGCGGCAAAGGATTACAGGTACGGTGAAATGGAATTTAATGAAAAACTGCAGTATCTCAGAAAACAAAATAATATGACACAGGAGCAGCTTGCCGGGAAGCTGTTTGTTTCAAGAACAGCTGTGTCAAAATGGGAAAGCGGTAAGGGATATCCGAATATTGAATCATTGAAAAGTATATCCGCACTTTTCGCTGTTACGATTGATGATTTGCTGTCCGGCGAAGAATTGATATCTCTTGCCGATAAAGAAAACCGCACCAACATCAGCAGGATTATCAGTCTTATTTATGGTATTTTAGATCTGATGATGTTAATATTTCTATTTTTACCGCTCTATGGCCAACAGGATAAAGATATGATACGTATGGTAAGCCTGTTTGATTATTCCGACGCAAATACCATAACCATGACTATTTATTTTGTGCTGCCGGTTCTCACGGCGGTTCTGGGGATTATCCAGTTGATCCTGCAGCACTTTCCGGAAGGAAAGTGGCACAGCTATATACGGACCGTCTCCATTTTCCTGCAGGCCTTCTCTATTCTCGCCTTTACCGCTTCCAGACAGCCCTACGCCACCGCTCTTCTCTTCTTGTTTTTTATGGGCAAGATTGTATTTTGGGTCAATTTCCCCACGGGAAGAAAGGGCCGCCGGAAAAAGTGAATTCGCATAAAAAAGCCATTGATACGAAACGTATCATGGTCTTTTTTTATTGTGACGCAACGTTTCTTGTCCTTTCTGAGGTTTGGCAGGATAATCAGCATGCAGTCTGCAGGTAACCTATCACAGCCAAAGAAAGGAATGTTGTATGCAAAAGAATTCAAAAAAAAATTTTATAGTAACAGGATTCTTATTTCTGATCTTCCTACTATTTACAGTACTCATCAAAACCATTGATGTAAAGCCCGTCGGCCCAAACCAATCCGAGATAGGATTTGCTTCCCTTAATCTGTTTCTCTTTGACTTTTTCGGTGTAAACCTTCTATGGTATAACATTACCTGCTGCCTTGGCGGTATTGCCATACTTTTTGCATTCGGTTTTGCAGTTGCAGGTCTTTGCCAGCTTATCAAAAGAAAACATATTTTAAAGGTGGATTTCCGGATTTTAGCAATGGGCGGACTGTATGCATTGGTCGTCTTCTTTTATGTTTTCTTTGAACTTGTCATTATTAATTACAGGCCGATTCTCATGGATACCGAATTAGAGGCCTCCTATCCATCCTCCCACATTATGCTCACTGTCTGTATCATGGCAGCGGCGGCTCTGCAATTCCGTCAGCTATTTGGGAATAAGTTGGCTTTGCTTATCGCTGCGGAAGGTTTTTGTATCTTGTTAATTGCGGGAATGCTGATTGGCAGGCTGCTGTCCGGTGTCCACTGGTTTACCGATATTGCTGCGGGTGTTCTGCTTGCTTCCGCTTTGGTGATGCTATATTATTCTGCGGTAAAGCGGATGGAGGAATTGCAAAACATAAGTGACTGTCATCAATAAGCGGGATAAAAACATTACCGTGTAATAACGCAAGGGGCCGTCTGAACTGTTACCCTGTATTTATTGTTCACGGCCCCCTGTATCCCTGTATCTGAAAATATCAAACAGATGCGTTGACTTTTTGCCATTACTAAAGTATCATAATTATATTCTTATATGTAACTTATGCATTCGCACATTCTGGCAGTTTCTGCCGAAAACCACACGTATTAACAGGGCAGGAACCAGAACAGGCGCTGAGGCACATCGTTATCGGTTCCCGCTCTCCAAGGAGGAACCGATGAAGAAACATCACGGAGCAAAGAGAGAGCTATGATAAGCTGTCGGTAGTCATTATCTGTCTGCATGAAACCGGCGGGGCAGACTGTGCAGGAACCCTTCACGGCTTTCTGAATGTACTGCTGTCCCCCGTGTTAGCTGCGGCAGATAAGGAGAAGCTTCTGACGCAGGACTTTGGGATGAAAATGGAATATGAATTAAGAGAGGAGCTGAGACAAATGTGTATTCTGAGTGAATCGATTGAGGAGAAGGGCCTGGAACGAGGAATACTCCTTACCCAAAAAGTAATGAGGCTTTCAGCCGGGGGAATGAGTGATGAAGATATTGCCAAAGTCAGCCTGATTACACGAGAAATGGTACATGAAATATTGGAAGCCTGAAAACTGTACCGAAACTTATAACGGATTCTTAATTTTTCTCGTCACTGTTTAATATTGCTGAACTACTGCCAATGGATAATATTTCAATAACTTTCCAATAAACCAGACGAAACGCCGCCCATAATTTCTGTTTGGGCGGCGTTTTCATAGACACGGTATTGTTTTCGCATATAGCAGGCATTCAAGAGGCACTTCTTTTTTCCCCAAAGCCAGTAATATCTCTTTTTCGCACACCCTCTGAAATCCCCTGTGTTCATAAAACTGGTATGTGCAGGCGTTATCTGTATATAAGAAAACCTGTTTTCCCGGTTCCCGGCATTCCAGTTCCTGTAAAAGCAGGCTTCCGATCCCCTTTATTTTTATTCCCGGATTGGCCGCCAGAAAAATGAGCTCACCGTCCGGCGTAGTCCTTTTCCGATACAATGCATACATTTCTCTGTTGGCGTTATCATAGGTCCCTACCCCTTTATAAGAAAGGTTTTGTAAGAAGTCGAAAATCCTGACATATAACTTTTTGCCAAAAGAGGTATCTATTTTCTCTTCCTCATAAATTTCAGCCAGCAATACGCCTGCCAGTTCCTTTCCGGCATAAACTGCTATAACCTGCGTTGCCCGAAGAAGCTCCATATACCAGAAGTACGTTCCATACAAATACAGCAGAAAGGGATTATCGAGATACCAGTCAAAGTGCATTCCTTTTAAAGCAAACTGAATTGCCTTTTTATGATCTTTTTTTTGTAATTGTCTTATCTGTAATTTCATTCTTTCAACCTGCTTTCCGGGTAAAACGACAATTCTCGGCATTGCCGGAAGGTAATGACGATTTGTTCCGCAGTAAAATCGATAAACATTACTGCCTTATTGGTTTTATCGATCACAGGATTCTCTTGCGCCAGTTTACGTTTTACAACATTATTAATAACCCAAAGCTTATTCAAGTTAATTTCCTTTGCGTCTATATAATCTTTTACCTCATAATCCCTCTCTGCGTCAAGTATATCTGCTATTCGTTGCCTGAACTTATATGCCTGTCCACAGGGAAATTATTTTAACATATGCTTCCATTCCCCATTATCTTCATAGATATAATACTCTCCTACCTCATCCTCCAGGAAAACCCGGAGCATGTGTTCCATTCCTCTTGCAAGTGGGATTTCTCTTACATGGGACAGCTTCATCCAGTATACGTCCCCTTCTTCCGAGGATTTCAGCTGTCCTTTAAAGCGGTTTGTCTTATAACAAAGCACCACATAGCGGATATCCTCTTCCTCCTGCCACTGTTTGATACCGCAGATCTGCGGAGCTTCTATTATCAGGCCCGTTTCTTCATATATTTCACGTATCACCGCATCGGTAAAGGATTCCCTGTTTTCCACATGGCCGCCGGGAAAGGTGATTCCTCCCCATTCCTCATCTTTTTTATCCTGTACAAGGACATTGCCGTCATCATCGAATATCATACACATGTTAGTCAATATGGTTTTTTCACTTCTGTCCATTATTATGCCTCTTTTATCCGTAGTTGTGAAATGCCGTCCTTTTTCAGGGGCTAATGCCCACATCCATGCTGCCGGAGCGAAACCCCTTTAAATCCAGCGTGACATAGACAAATCCCAAAGCTTCCAAGGTTTTGACGATATCCTGTCTGTGTGCCATCAGGGCAGGCATATCCGCTTCGTCAACCTCGATTCTTGCAACGTTCCCATGGACTCGGATACGGACATTATACAGGCCAAGGTTCTTTAAAAAACCTTCTCCTTCGTCCACTTTTTCCATTACCGCCATATCCAGCCTGGTTCCATACGGAAACCGTGTGGCAAGGCAGGGGGCGGACGGTCTTTCGGAAACGGAAATGCCGTATGTGGCAGCCATTTCCCTTACCTGGTTCTTCGTAATCCCCAAGGCGGCCAGGGGGCTGGTGATTCCCAGTTCCCGGATTGCCCGGATTCCGGGGCGGTACACATGGAGATCATCCTCGTTGGTTCCCTCCAGAAGAATCGGGACTCCCAGCTTTTGTGCTTCCCGTTTCATTTTCTGAAACAGGAATTTTTTACAGAGATAGCATCTGTCCACCGGATTGTCCCGTATCCCGGCCTCCTCCAGTTCATCAATTGGCAGCACGATATGCACGGCACCCATTTCACCTGCCACTCTTTTTGCCACCTCCATATCCCCGGCAGGGTGCAGCCGGGTATGAACGGTTGCGGCATAGACCGTTTTTCCTGTTTTTTTGGCACTGTCACAGGCCGCCTTCAGCAAAAGGCTGCTGTCCACACCGCCCGAAAATGCCACCATGAGATCCGTCACTGCCAGCTCATCCATAAGGGCGCAGAGTTCTTCTTTTTTTTCCATTGTCTGTTCCATATACAGCCTCATTTTTCTATGCTTCCATGCGTTCTAACGGTCTGCGCAGTATATGCGCAAACCAGTCTGGAAGGTTCCCTTATTTCTTCAGTTTCCTGCATTCTTCCTGTATGACGGCATATACTTCCCTGAACGGAAGGTTATGCGTCCTGCTAAGCTCCGTCACACTGCTGTATTCCGGGTAGTAACGGATTCCATCCTCCAGACGGCAGGCTTTTACCGCTGCCCGGCCCAGTCTGGTATCCACCTGCAGCATTTCCCGTTTCAGCACCGTCCTGTCCATGCGGCACCGGCGGATACCAATGGTGGTGGTTTCCCTGAAAATTATATTCTCCAGCCTGTGCGCATCCTCTTCTGTGCAAATAACATTCAGCTGATAGGCCGGTCTGTTTTTTTTCATGAACACGGGCGTATAATGAACATCCTTTGCACCGGCTTCAAAGAGCAGATCCATCACATATCCCAGCATTTCTCCGGTGCTGTCATCAATATTGGTTTCCAGCTTGCAGATGCTGTCCGCTTCTTTCTGTTCCCCGCGGATCAGCATGGCTCTGAGAATGCTCGGTCTCTCATAGCTGCGTTTGCCGGCTCCCATTCCTGTGCGGAGAATGGTAAAGGTTTCGGGAAGGGTATCCGCAGTTTTCACTGCCGCCACGATAGCCGCGCCGGTAGGGGTTACCAGTTCTCCCCGGATATCCGTTATCTGAAGCCGGATCTGATGAAGTCCTGCGATATTTGCCACAGCCGGTACCGGCACGGGAATCGTACCATGCTGGCACCGGATAAAACCGCTGCCCTCACAAAGCTTCGGCACCACTACCTGTGTTATATCCAGATTATCCAGACATACGGCAACAGCAATAATATCCACAATGGAGTCCACCGCTCCCACTTCATGGAAATGAACCTCTTCCATAGGGACACCATGAGCGGCGGCTTCCGCTTCCGCCAGAATGGTAAAAATACGGCCTGCCGTCTCCTTGGCCCTGTCCGTTATCTCTGCATGGCTGATGATAGCAAGAATTTCCTGAAGCCCTCTGTGTTCGTGGGAATGATGGTGTTCTCCCCCTTCCTGAACATGCACATGCGGATGTTCCTCTCCCTTATGATCATGCACATGCGGATGTTCCCCTCCTTCATGATCATGCACATGCGGGTGTTCCGCTCCTTCATGATCATGCACATGCGGATGTTCCGCTCCTTCATGATCATGCACATGCGGATGTTCCGCCTCTTCATGAACATGCTCCAGCCCCGTATTCTCTTGCGCATAGGAAGGCGTTTCCTTCCCATGCAGATATTCCATATCATGGTCATGATTTTCGTGTTTCTTATCCAACACCACATCGAAGTCACAGACATCCAGCCCGGATTTCACCACCCGCTTGATTTCAATGGAAAAGCCGTCCACGGGAAGGCTCTCCAGCGCTTTTTCCAGCACTTGCCTGTCAGCGCCCAAATCCAGCAGGGCTGCTACGGTCATATCCCCGCTGATACCCGAAAGGCATTCCAAATACAGCATATTACTCATGTTTTATCTCCTCTCCAGCCTCATTCTTTGTATTTTTGCATTCCTGAATCTCTTTTTATGGTCAGCACAGTGCTTGCGTTGATCTGCTGAACCGTTATGCATTTTTTTCTGCAAGACGGTTTATCTGTGTAGCCATATATCCGGCGCCGTAGCCGTTGTCGATATTCAGCACCGCGATTCCATTGGCACAGGAATTGATCATCGTCAGAAGGGCGGATAATCCGTGCATATTCGCACCATATCCCACAGAGGTGGGAACCGCGAGCACCGGGTTGCTTACCAGGCCGCCGATCACACTGGCAAGGGCCCCTTCCATACCTGCCACCGCCACCACACAATTGGCGCTTTGAATGACATCCAGCCTGGACATCAGGCGATGGATGCCGCTCACTCCCACATCATAAATACGCTCCACACAGGATCCGAAAAACTCCGCGGTCTGGGCCGCCTCCTCCGCTACCGGGATATCTGCGGTACCCGCCGTGCACACCGCTATCTTGCCGATTTTCTTCTTGCCCTCTTTTTCTATCTTGATAATCCCTGCGATTTCATCATACTGTGTCTGTGGAAATTCCTTCTTAAGCAGTTCATACTGGTGAAGTGACGCTCTCGTCCCCAGCACCTCTCCTTCTTCCTCATAAAGGCGCCTGAAAATCTCCAGAAGATGGAGATCCGCTTTCCCGCTGCAGAAAATCACTTCCGCAAACCCGGAGCGCAGTTTTCTGTGGGAATCCAGTTTGGCATAGCCCATTTCCTCAAAGGGCTGCCGCTTCAGATATGCTTCCGCCTCCTCCAACGACATCTGCCCGTTTTTATATTGCAGTAATATTTCCTGTGTATCCATTCTGTCCTTCCTTTCCCTCCGGGCTGCGGTACCCCGGATTAAAGCGTTATCTGCCTTGTGCAGATGTAATCCAGCAGTTCCCTGCTATGGCTGACCACCAGCATTCCTATGTTACGTTTGGATGTTTCCTCGATCAGGAAATTCCATATCTGTCCCTGGGTAATCATGTCGAGCATGGTACTGATTTCATCCGCGATCAGATATCTGGTTCTCTGTCCCAATGCCCTGGCAATGCAGAATCTCTGCAGCTCTCCCCCCGACAGTTCCCGGGGATACCGGGTTTTCCAATCCTCTTCAATACCCAGGCCAATCTCCAGCTGCCGGTCAATCCGATCCGCCTCTTTCAGCGTCTCCCCCAGCGTAAGCCGGGGATTCACCGCCCTTTCCGGATGCTGCCAGACCATCTGCACAGGGCAGTAGCGGGAGCTACACCCCCGGCAGTAGCGGGAGCTACAACCCCGGCAGTAGCTCTCGCTGCAGCCCTGGCTGCCTCCAAATATGCGTCCCGGAAAGCCTCCTTTTTCAAACAGCGGTTTTCCGTCCAGAAGCACTCTGCCGGCATCCGGCTTCAGATAGCCCGCAAGGATTTTCATCAGCGTGGTTTTTCCATATCCGCTGGGACCGAGCACCCCCACCCGTTCCCCCGGTTCCACCGAAAGGCTCACGTGATCCAGCACCGGCTTTTCCTTATTTTTATAAGAAAAAACAATATCTTCAGCCTCCAGCATATCCATGCGCCTCCTTCCCTCCGTGATGGTGATGGGAGGAATCCTCCCCGCATTTGATGCAGCGTACCGTGCCGCAGCGTATCACCCGCTCCGGTATCTCCCCTTCGCATTCCGGTGAAAAAGCAGGACACCGGGGGCCGAACACACAGCCCCTCGGCAAATCCTTTACATAGGGCTGTACCCCGCTTATAGGCTGAAACCCGTTTCGCGGCATCGCCCTCCACAGAGCCTTTGTATACGGATGACGAAGCAGTTCTTCCGATTCAAAATCGCTCACCAGCGCTT
This sequence comes from Lachnospiraceae bacterium, assembly GCA_022845955.1. Lineage (GTDB taxonomy): Bacteria > Bacillota > Clostridia > Lachnospirales > Lachnospiraceae > Eisenbergiella. Next base: position 2,481,295 of record AP025576.1, on the reverse strand, counting down.
CTTCCACGGTTGTGCCCGCATAAAAAACGGCAATGCGGTCCGCCACCTGTAACGCCAGCTCTATATCGTGGGTGATCAGCAGCACACCGTTTCCGTCATCTGCAAACCTGCGGAAATCCTCCATGGCCTTGCGGGCCAGGGACAGCTCCATACCGGGAGTCGGCTCATCGGCGATAATCAGCCTGGGATGTTCCATCAGGGCCGTTGCCAGCAGAATTCGCCTGCTCATCCCGCCCGAACAGGCAAAGGGATATTTTTCCTCCACCTCCCGGGAAAGACCGTATTGTGCGAAAAGCTCACGCTGCCGGCCGACAGTGTTCCTGTCGCCGCGTCCCCTTCTTACCTGTTTTCCCACCTTCATCAAAGGATCCAGATAAGTGACGCTCTGGGGGACCAGGGCGATCTCCTTCCCCCGCAGCTGTCCCATACGCTCCGGGGTAAGAGGTTCCTGCAAAAAGAAGAAATCCCCGCTGCATGCGGCATTCGCCGGCAGCAGCCCCAGGATCGCATGGGCCAGAAGGCTTTTTCCCGATCCGCTGGATCCCACCACCGCCACAATCTCTCCCTCATGCACCGTCACATTCAGCCGGGATATAACCGGCAGTTCCACCTGTTTTGTCCCTTTTTCATATTGGCGGAAGGATATGGAAAGATCCCGGATTTCCAGGATATGAAATTTATTACCACAGCTCATATTCACTCTCCCGGCCCGTTCAGACGGGCTTCCTGTCATAAATGGGCTTGCCTGCCAAAGGCGCACAGCCCTGCATCATACAGCAGTGCATAACCGTTTATAAAGCATTGTAATATAAGATAACATACCGTTTACCGATCATTTCCAAAGGGCATCTGCCTTCTTACTCCTGTGCGCTGGATGGATCCAGAACGCCGCGCAGGGAATTCCCTGCAATATAAAACAAAGCCACCGTCATAACCAGCATGAGGCCGGGCAGCAACGCCAGCCACCATTTTCCGGTGATCAGGTAACGCATGCTCTCCGACAGAATAATACCTATCGCCGGCTGTTCCGAGGAAAGCCCGAAGCCCAGGAAGGTGATGCTTGCCTCATGAAGAATAGCATGGGGAAACATCAGAATCAGGCCCGTCACAAACTGCGGGAACAGATGGGGCACCATATGGCGCCAGGCGATCCGCAGCCGGCTCTGCCCCAGCCGTAATGCGATTTGGATATATTCGCTTTCCTTCAGCTGCATCACCTCCCCCCGGATAACCCGGGCAAGGGAAGGCCAGTGAGTCAGCGCCACCCCCAGGACCACACCCTTAAAGCCTTTTCCGAAGGCATAGGAAATGAGCAGCAGCAAAAGGATATGGGGAATCCCCATAAGCGTATCGATCAGAAAGGAAATGACCGCATCCACCCTTTTGCCCAGCAGGGCGGACATGATTCCCAGCGTCAGGGCCAGCACCGCGCTGATTCCGGCCGTACACAGCCCGATACGGATGCTCAGGGACAGTCCCGTAAGGGTCCGGGCCAGCATATCCCGCCCCATCCAGTCTGTCCCAAAAGGATACATAAGCTGCGGCATGAGATTTTTTACGGAAAAATCTGTTTTTCTCGCCCCGTCATAGCAAAAAAGCCCGGACAGAGTCACCGCTCCCAGAAACAGAATCGCCAGGATGAAAATTAGGATTGTTTTCTTCCTATGGTTCATGAGTCTTCCCCTCCCTTTTGCATACGGGGATCGATGAGGCCATAGAGGAGATCCGCCACAAAATTACCGCAGAAAACAATAGCCGCCGTTACGACGGTGATTCCCAGCAGAAGGGGGACATCGCTGCCGGTCCCTGCCGTTACCGCCGCCTGTCCCAGCCCGGGAAAGGAAAAAACCTGTTCCACCAGGACGGAACCTCCTATAATTTCACTGACGGAAGCAAACTGCAGCGTCATGGCTGGAAGAAGGATATTCCTGAGGCCGTGCCTTTTCACCATGGTCCACGTACGTTCTCCCCTGGCTCTGGCAAACAGCATATAGTCGCTTTCCATCACATCGATCATTTTTTCCCTGGTGTGCAGCGTCACTCCCGCCACACCGGTAATGCTCAGGGTGACTGCAGGCAAAATAGCATGCCGCACCCGATCCAGAAAGGTAACGCCCGCACTCTCCACGCCGATAGGCACGCTCAGCCCGATAGGGAGGACTTTCAGCCATACGGCGAAAACAAGAAGGAGTAAAAGAGCCAGCCAGAAAACCGGTGTGCTGGATATCAGGAGGGAATATCCCTTTATCAGCCGATCCGCCCAGCTTCCCCGGAACACACCGGCCAAAACCCCCAGCACCACCCCCAGTATACCGGACAGCAGCCAGGCTATCACCATGAGAAACAGGGAATTGGAAAGCTTCACACCGATGACGCGGGACACCGGCTGCCGGTAAAGAAGGGAGGTTCCCATATCCCCTCTTACAAAATCGGATGCCCAGTTTATAAACCGGCGTACCGGGGGGATATTCACCCCCCAGTATTCCTCCAGCTTCTCCTTCTGCTCCTGACTCATAGCCCCCAGCGCCGCCTGCCCCACGTTGGCCTGAAGCGGATCGATAGGTGACATGCTCACCAGGGTAAAGGTCAGGATACTGACTGTCAGCAGCAGCAAAAGCATCCGTATGAATTTTCCGGTCATCGTTCTGATGAAAAGGTTCCTCTTCACTGTCCGTCCCACTCCCATTGATCGACATTATTTACAATGGACCAGCCGTGCCCGTGGGGATGTATTTTCTGTTCCGCCACCTGCAGGCCGTTTCTTACATAATATAAATGATCCACATTGCACAGCCATACCCAGGGGATATCCCCTTCCTGCGTCACACCTGTGGTCCCGTCCCACTGGGCTTTCTGCCATAGCTCGTAGGACGCCTCCAGATCCGTTGCCTTCAGCGCTTCTTCCATGTACGAATCCACGGCACTGTTGGTATAGGGAGAATATTCGGCGCTTCCCGTATCCGGCTGGGTATGGTAAATATTGTACAGCTCCATAGGCGTATGCGCCCCCCATCCCCAGACAAGCGGCTGGGTCAATGCCTTATCATAGGCCACATCCCATCCTGCGCCTTCTGTCGTCACTTCTATGCCAAGCCCGGCACACTGGTTTGCCAGATCCTCCGCCAACGCCTGGCGGACGGAATCCCCGGGGGTGTACATCACGGTAAAAGCCGCCCGGATCCCATCCTTTTCCCGGATCCCATCCGCTCCCGGTATCCAGCCGGCATCCTCCAGAAGTTTTACTGCCCCCTCCAGATCGTATTCCACCTGCCCTGCGGCATTATACCAGGGCATTTTATCACACACACTGTAAGCGGGTGTCCCGTAACCGCCCAATACGTTGGCGATCATTTCTTCTCTGTCAATTCCTATATTTATGGCACGGCGTATGGCAATAGCAGAGGTCACCGCATTTCCCGCCGGCCTGCCGTCCCGTTCGCCCGGCGGATCCACAGGAAGATTGATCCCTCTGTTGTCCACGCTCGCCACCCGGAGAAGGCCGTAGCCGTCTATTACCTGATCGGCATAGGAAGCCGCCGTATGCGCCACATCGACCTGGCCCGCCATGGCCGCCGCCAGCGCCGCATCCTCGTCCATAAACAGAACGGTCAGCTTTTTCATCTTCACCTCATCCCCATAATAATCGGGATTTGCTTCAAAAATCACCTGCTGCCCCTTGTCCCACTGCTTCATAATATAACGCCCCGACCCGATGGGGTTTTGTCCGTAGTTCTCATCGTAGGCGTGCTCCGGCACAATCCCCACAATCGCCATGGTATAGGGCCAGATGGAAAAAGGCGTATTCATATGGAATTCCACCGTGGTGCCGTCCACCGCCACCGCTTCCTTCAGCATGGTAAAATCATTGACACTGCTGTTCTCCACACAAAGGTTATAGGTAAAGGCTACGTCGGATGCCGTCAAAGGCTCTCCGTCCGTAAATTTCACATCGTCCCGTATGGTCACCGTCCAGGTCAGTCCGTCCTCGCTTACGGAATAATCCGTGGCAAGATCCCTGCCTATCTTCAAATCCGCCGTAGTGGTAGTAAGGGTACTCTGGATCAGCGGCTCATGCACATGCTCACCGGCCCCCCAGCCGTATACGGGGTTAAAACCGGCTTCCGGCTCCGAAGTGGAGGGCATCGTTACAATTACGCTGTCCGAAACGGCTTCTTTTGTACCCTCCGTACCGCCGGCTGCCGCGCTTTCCTTTTCCGCCGCATCTGTCTGCACCGCCGCCGGCACCTCCGTTCCCTGACAGCCCGTAAGTCCGGCCGCCGCGAATACTACGGCGCACAGCAATGCTGTTACTCTCTTTTTCCTCACTGGAATCTCCTCCTGTTTTCTGCCTGCCCCTTTCCGGCAGAAGCACCGGCCGTTTCTTCCCGTCCTGCGGCCTGTGACTGCCCCTTGCAAAAAAAGACAGACGCCTTGAAAGTCCGCTTCCCTTAAGGAACCCGACGCCTCCGTGGCATCTGCTGCATTCTGTTATATATTCATAAAACAATAGGTATTATCGTAACTATCCGGCAGTTCCGTGTATTTACTGCGGCACCGAACGTTTTTGATCCGGATATGCAAACCACAAACGCCGCAGGCATTTTACATGGGTTTTGCATATATGAGAAAAAAACGGACTGTTACATTGTATCTCACTCTCTGTCGGAACCCCTCCGCCTTGGGCGATTTCGTATGCACCTCGTCTGCATGTATAACCTTTACATGCATATCGTTTGCTACCCGGTATTCTTGGAATACCGTTTTCTTACAGGTCCCAATCAATAAGTATACAGGCAATTTCGCTCCTGCGTCAATAGACAGAGTCGGTAATGTAATAAATAAATTCCCTGCCCGTTACTGTTCACTCCGTGACCAGCAGCCCCTGCCCTGACCGCATACGCTGACTGTAGGATCTATTTTATTCCCTGAAGTCCGCTCCAAGGCAAATGAACAATGTGCAACTTAATTATGAATAATTTGTGAACACTTTCAAAGATATCTCCCCCACGGTGTCCTTCCCGGTACACACAAAAAGACTCCGGTACCGTCATGACAGCCGGAGCTGCCCCAACGGTACCGGAATCCTTTACCGGTTATTCTGTTTTCCCCCGTCTGCCCGGACAGAAACGCCGATCGGGCCAATCACTACTCCGGAAACATCTCTTTCATCTGATTTTCCACCCTTTCCTCCAACCCATCCAATGCCTTCTTTTCGCGCGCAGCTAATGCGGCGCGGTATTCCTGTGCCTGTTCCTCCGATATCCTCCCGATACCTGTTATCTGGCCGTCGGAAGCCCTGACTACCGATAAACTGGCCGTTCCGGCTTCGTCGGTCCAATATGTCTCAGCGGAACCATCCGAAAGAATATCCAAAAGCAGCTTCACACGTTCTCCGTTATAATACAACGTCTCTCCATCTGCAGAGAGTTCGATTCCATAAGCCAGATACGCATCGTATTTTGTTTTTCCACCGGTATCCCTGCCATTACTTACCGATGCGTTCTGCGCGATTGAGGCGGCCCGCACATCGTCGGCAAAGAAAGCAGAACGATATTTTTGTGCCTTATCCGCTGATATGCTTTCTATCCCTGCTATGCTTCCGTCCTCATTCCGGGTAACCGCCAGATCAAGTTCCCCTGTATCATCTGAAAAGAAGGCCTGTTCCCTGGAACCTTCATCGGCAAAGAGCCGTACTCTCTGCCCGTTGTATAACAGATGCTGCCCATCCTCTGAGATGGTGATTCCAAAACCCGAATACCGGGAATAGATTTGGGGATCCGGCACAAGTCCATAAGAAAATGCCAACTCCTCTTTTATGTCTTCCTGAATCAATGCAGGAGGCTTCTGTGTCTCCGCCTTTGCCGCCAAAGTAAAACTCATACCCAGAGTCAGGGTGAGCACACCGCAGAGGATGGAAAGCCCTGTTTTCTTTTTATTCATATCCATAATTGAAAATATCCTTTCTTTCATTCCTTTTTTACCTCTGTAAAAATAGGTTGATAACGCTGTTTTTTGTTTCGATTGGTATCGGATCACACCGATAATCGTTTCACAGTAATATTGGCGTGTATCCGCCCCCGTACCGCGCACCACTTCCTCGTCGCAGGACAATTCACATTGACAGTCAACCGCCTGTGTCATCAGATAGACAACGGGATTAAACCAGTGGATTGCATTTGCCAGCAGCACCAGGCTTTTATACCAAAGATCCTTCCGTTTATAATGGACAAGTTCGTGCCTGAGGATGAGACGGAGCTCCTCTGTGGTGAAGTCTGCCGCCGGCAGCAGGATGCGGGGTTTTGCAAAACCTGTCATCATGGGGCTTCCGATGCTTTCGCAGGTCTGCAGCCCTATTTCTCGGGACAGGCCCATTTGTGTTTTTAAGCGTTGGAACAGTGCCAGCGTCCGGTTGTCGGTGATGTCATCACTCCATCGTGACACCAGCTTTAAAAAGCGGTAATGCTTGATTATATGGCAAGCAAGAAATAATATCATACCCGCCAGCCATAATGCCGCCGTAATCTGCCACCAGGGTACAACGGGCAAAGCCGCAGAAACGGTATGAGGACCGGATGCAGGGAGGGCGGCCGCCGCCCCTGTCCCTATCCGGACCACCGGCCCGGCCGTACTGTCCGGCATATTCACTTTGACAATGGCATTGCTGCATTTCGGCCGGAATGGAATAATCAGCCCCAGCACAACGACAAGCCATGAATAATAGCGGACTTTTACAGAATAGTGCTTTGCTAAAAGGGGAGTTACCGCCATGTAACAAAGTGCGGTCACCGACATGGTAACAGAGCATATCAGCAGCGTAACCGGAAAACTCCTCATACTATTCCCTCCGTTTCTTTGCCCATTGGAGCAATTCGTCAATATCCCTGTCCGTCAATGCTTTGTCCGCATACAGCGTATTCACAAGATCGAGGAAAGAATTGTCGTGGTACTGCTTCATAAAATTACTCGTCTCAAACTTCAGGTAATCGTCCTTGCTTATGAGGGGATAATACACCCGCTCCTTACCTCTTTTGTCTGTGCTTAAAAACCCCCTCTCAGTCAGCCGGAGCATGAGGGAAATGACGGTCTGTGCTTTCCAGCCTTTTTCATTCCCAAGCTGCTCCATAATGATGCTTGTGGTAACAGGCGGCTCGTTTGCCCATACCACTTTCATAATGTCAAACTCCGCGTCCGGTAATTTTTTCATCTGTTTCATCGTATCAACTCCTTTAAGACAGCTGTCTATGTTTGTATTCTACAACTGTCTTATATGATTGTCAAGTCCATTTTCGGCATTTGTAGAAAATATGATTTAACCATGTCCGCCGATTAGGTTTTCCTCCCTTACACAAGGCGCCGCCCTGTGAATGAGGAGCGGCGCCTTGTGTAAAAACAGACTATCTTTTCCATATAACAGACGGATCAATATGTGCCAAATCCGGTGCCCCCGTCCTTGCCATCACCCCTGCCAGTTCTTCGGTAAGGGATACCATCTTGTCACGCACGCCCTGTGCCCCGTTCTCCCGAAGGGGATCCATCAGCGCCCTTCCCACACAAACAGCATCCGCACCAAGAGCCAATGCCTTAAACACGTCCGCTCCGCTTTCGACACCGCAGTCAACAAATATGGGGATCTGCTTCTGCACAGCCCGGACTATCTCAGGAAGGATCAGCAGCGGAGGAACGGCATAATCCATGATCCCGTGATGATGGGATACCACGATGCCCTTTACGCCTGCTTCCAGACACTTCACCGCATCCTTCACACTGAGCACCCCTTTTACCACAAAGGGCAGACTGGTCGCCCTGACAAACTCTTTCAGTTCTTCCGCCGACTTCGGCCGCATTTCCATGCCGCACACCACATCATAGCTTCCGTTACCGGAGAAAGCATGATCCATATCCATACCCACAGCCATGGCACCACATTTTTCCGCATGGGCTATTCTTTTCAAAATATAAGCGTTATCTTTATATGGCTTAATAATTTTAACCGTTCTGGCTCCTGTTCCTGTAATTTTTTCAAGTTCTTCCTCATCTCCCATACCGGCCCAGCTCACCGCATCCGCCAGATGCGCACCTTCCGCCATGACGGCCATTCCGTTTTCCCGTACATTGTCCAGATGGGATAATGCGGCGGTCATAACCGGTGTGGAGAAGCGTTCCCCGAACAGCTCCAGCTTCGTATCAGGCAGGGAGCCGTCCAGATGACGCATTTCCAGCAGCAGGGAATCAAAATATTCCCTTGTAATATGATTGGAATCACCCGGTTTGATCTTTTTCATTTCTTCCATGACGCTTGCTCCTTTTTCTTATCTTTTTTCTTTTATGAATGTACCTGTTTCTCTTCGTTTTCCGTCCGCTGTCCCCGCCGGGCATCCCATTGCGCCCTCCATCGCAGCAGCCAGTCCAGCTGGTTGTCCAGGAACGCATCGTCAACGCAGTCCGGCCCGTAAATTTCAATAATGGTGGCCTGAAGCTGGAAATGATATACGGCCAGCAGATCATATACCGCTTCCTGCTCTTCCCGGCTCACGCGTTTGTACCTTTGATAACCCTTCAGAAACCGTTCCAGCATGTCCGCCGTTTTCCCCATGGCATCCTCCCGGAAGGTAAAATAATCCGTTTCGTTACAAAATAATGCGATGTCGTATACGGGAAAAGCTCTGCAGGAGGTATCGAAGTCCAGGATATAAAGCTCTCCGGTACTGGCTTTATAAATATTATTTCTGTATAAATCACCATGGCAATAGCCGCAGGGAAGCTGCTTAACCTTTTCCCAGACAGCATTCCCATAGTCCTCAAAGGCATCCGCACGGGGATACTTCTTCTTACGGAGAATGTCCAGGTAACGGTCAATGAAGTAATACTTATCCCGTTCGTGCAGCGTTCCTCCATACGTCTCCATACATTGATGAAGCCGGCCGGTAAGCTCTCCCGCCTGTTCCATGTCCTCCGGTGACGGATCCCCGCCTTCGATATATTCATAGAGGATATACAGACAGGGCTTTCCTTTCTCCTCCTGCCGTAGGTAAGGCTCCCCTTTTGCCGTGGATATAATCTGCGGTACGGGGAACTTCTTTTGCATCAGAAAGAGCTGTATCTCAACGGCCTGCAGCGCCGTATCCATCAGCTGGGGACGGACAATACGCAGAAAACAGGTGCCTCTGTCCGTTTCCACAGTATAGGACAGGCTTCCTCCGTCCCTGTAAAACAGCACCTGTTTCACATGCCTGTCATAGTTTTCATTTATAATATCCGCTATCTTTTCCAAATACGCCTCCTTCCCCGCCGGCTTCATCGGCCTTTTTCCCGTCCGCATTATCCGTTTTCTCATTCCATCGGCTTCTTTTCGTCCGGTACATACACGCATCGGAACGCCTGAGCGTATCGGCCAGCGTCTTATCCTGCCGGGAGTCATAGAAGGCGTAGCCCGCGGAAATGCTCACCTCAAATCCCTGGTTCCGGCTCTCCTGTTCCGCCATAACCCGGATTTCCCGGAGCATCCCCTCCACCTCCTCCGGCTTTCCATTCTGTATTACCGCCACGAACTCATCTCCGCCGATACGGTATAGCACACATTTTCCATAGAGGGCTTCTTCTATGACGGAACTGCCGAGAATCAGATACGCATCCCCCCTGGCATGGCCGTATTGGTCGTTCACATCCTTCAGATGATCCAAATCAAAGGAAAGGATAGCAAGGCCGGCTTTATCCGCATGCTGATCCCAGTTATGGAGATCCACCTCAAACGCATTCCGGTTTTTCAGGCCGGTCAGCATGTCCGTGTTGGATAGATCCTTATATAAAGGATTGGATATCCGGCGGAACATCAGAACAGCGATAACGGCCGCTGCCATACAGGACAAAAGAAGGACCACAGGCGTCGTTATCTTCATAAGGCGGTATGTGTTATATTGGCTGGTGGCATCAAATTCTATTCCCAGAACGCCGATTACCTTATCCCCGTCATGCATGGGAAAATACGAGATAAATACCGGCCCCCAGGTCGTTTTATTGATTTCATCGGGAAATACCGTTTCCCCCGCAACAGCCCGCTTCATATCGGGAATACATTCCGCTTCCATGGCATCCCCCACATAACGGAAATCTGCACTGTCCACAGGAAGCCCGTCCACCAGATAAATAAACTGGCCCTTTTCCGTCACCTTGGCGGTATATAGGTAACGTACCCCTGCCGCATTCCGGGCGTTCTCAAGCCTTCGGCGGGAATTCTGATACAAATCCGATTCGTCATCCGCTTTTTCATTTAATTCATAAAACATCTCCGCATCCAGATATTTTTCCAGATAATCATGGATATTGGACGCCCTGTGTTTCAGATCCTCGATCATGCTGTTATAAGACAGCCCGTAATTAATCAGGAATATCAGGCTGCAGGAAATAACCACTATCACTATGGTCATAATAAAGACCTGCACATCCACTCTGTTAATTCTTTTCTTATGTTCCCTGCTCTCCAATGTTCTGTTTCTCCCCCTTGTAATCATCCGGAGCCTGCAGCGGCCCCCGGAAGCCCTTCTATAGATTATAACATACCCTTACTGTAATTGGTAACGATACCTCAGAAAACAGCAGGAAAAAACAGGTATTGACATACATACCATCAGTATGTATAATAAGACCTACCAACAGTATGTATGTAGCAGAAAACAAAAAAAGGTTCCGAATACAGAAGTCCCGTGAAAAAGGGAGGCTCTTATGGCAAGAAATAAATATCCGGAAGAAACCCGCAATCTGATTATCGATACAGCCTCAAGGCTGTTTGTGGAAAAAGGCTACGAACAGACCTCCATCCAGGATATCATCAATCATCTGGGAGGTTTGAGCAAAGGGGCCATTTACCATCATTTCAAATCCAAGGAGGAGATCATGAATGCTGTTGCGGATAAGCTCTACGCCGGTGCAACGGACAGTATGTATGCTATTGCCCGCAGGACGGATCGCAACGGTCTGGAAAAGCTGCGGATGATATTTCAGGCTTCCATCTATTCTTCCGCCCAGGAGGAGCTGTTTGCCGCAGCTCCCGATATGCTGAATAACCCCCAGCTTCTGGCCCTGTACCTGCGCAATTCCGTACAGCAGGAAGCGCCGGCCATGATCCAGCCCATACTGGAAGAGGGAATCGCGGACGGTTCGATCCAGACCGACTACCCCAGGGAAATGGCCGAAGTGCTCATGCTCATCGGCAACCTTTGGCTGAATCCCCTGGTATACCATTCCGACGCCCCGGAACTCATCCGTAAAATGAAATTTTTCCAGCATATGCTCCGGGGATTCGGTCTTGATATTATCGATGATGCAATGTTTGTACCCCTGGAAAGATATGCGGCGCTCTACCAGGAAAACCAGGATCGCCGGTAACTTTAGCCTTAAAAATAACTGCTCTTTGCGAGCAGCTTATTTTTACAATTATACATACCAACGGTTGGTATTAAAAATAAGGAGGAATCTATGATAACGATTACGAACATAAGCAAAGCCTATTCATCCGCACCTGTGCTGGAAGGCTGTTCCCTCACCGTCCCAGACGGCTCCATCTATGCCCTGGCCGGCAGAAACGGCGCAGGCAAGTCCACCCTTCTGAAGCTGTCAGCCGGTTTTCTCTGTCCCGACATCGGTGAAGTACGGATCCAGGGAAAACCCGTCTGGGAAAACCGGGAATCTATCCAGCATACGGTGGGAAGCCTGATCGATATGCCGGTATTCTACGAGCATCTATCCGCCGTAGACAACCTTAAGCTGCAGCAGGCTTATATGAAGCAGGACCCTACGCAGGAGACAGGCGATATCAACAGAGTATTACAGGAGGTGGGCCTGGAAGGCATCCGGGAAAAACCGGTTTCCGCTTTTTCTTACGGTATGCGCCAGCGCCTTGCCATCGCCCGTGCCCTGCTGCACAATCCCCGCGTCCTCCTTCTGGATGAACCCATGAACGGCCTGGATCCCCTGGGTGTCCAGGAACTTCGTTCCCTTTTTGTCCGCCTGGCGGGGGAAGGGAAATCCCTGTTGATTTCCAGCCATATCCTCAGTGATATCTCCGCCATGGCCGACACCGTAGGTATCCTGTCAGGCCGCCGGATCCAAAAAGAATTCGTCATGGAAGAGTACCCGGGAAACCGTAAAGAGCAGTTTGAGCAGGAAGTGCTTGCTGCCATGAAAGGAGACATGGAATGAAACTGTTACGTCTTGAATGGAAAAAAATCAATCCGGCTCCCTATCTGGGCACAGCCCTGGGCCTGCTGGCGCTGGGTATATTCATCGCCTTGCTTTTCTGCTTCCTTCCGGAATCGGAACGAGGGGCGGCGGATCGGGAATTCACCTCCGGCTGGCGCTCGCTGATCCTTCTGGTATCCTGCGTCACCCTTTTTTCTTATGCCATGCTGGGAGCCGTTTTGAGTTCCAAAGTCATCCTGGATGAATTCCTGGGTAAAAAAAGGCTTCTGGTCTTTTCCTGGCCGGTCAGCCGCAGACAGCTTTTCGCCGCCAAAACAGCCCTTATTTTCCTTTTTACCGCAGCGGGGACCTTTCTGAGCAACCTTCTGTCGGTTTCAACCGCCCTGTTTTTTTCCACTATGTTCCATGGACTTCCGGAAGCCTTCCTCCCGGCTGATCTGGGCTATCTTTTTCTGGTCAGCTTCAGCATTGCCCTGCTCGCATCCTGCATCTGCCTGGTTGCCGTATGGTTCGGTTTCCGGAGGAAATCCTCCACCGCCGTCATTGCAGCGGCGCTCATCCTCATCGCTCCCATGACCAATATGGCGGCCGCAGGTATGTACGGCGGTTTCAGCCTTCTGGCCTTTACCCTGATCATGGGCCTTGTATTTTTATTTGTTTACCGCAAACTGTCAGCTAAAGTTACCGTTATGGAGGTTTTATGAAAAAAGGATTTTCCAAAGATTTTTATCTCGTGATGATAGGGCAGATCATTTCCCTGTTCGGAAATGCGGTCATCCGCTTTGCCCTGCCCCTGCACCTGCTAACCGTCACCCAGTCCCCTTCTCTGCTGGGGATTGTATCCGGCTTGTCCTTCCTGCCGCTTGTGATCATGTCTCCTGTGGGCGGGCTGATTGCCGACCGCGTTAACAAAAGGAATATCATGGTAGTCCTGGATTTCTTTACAGCCGGGCTGGTTCTCGCTTTCCTGCTCCTTTCCGGCCGGGTGAGCCTGATCGGACTCATCCTTGTCCTGCTGTTTTTATTGTACGGCATTTCCGGGGCTTACCAGCCTTCCGTACAGTCCAGCATCCCTTTGCTGGTAACGGAAGAAGCCATTATGCCTGCCAACGCCCTCATCAATATGATTTCCTCCCTGTCAGGCCTCCTGGGTCCCGCCCTGGGCGGAATCGCCTATGGCCTTTGGGGTATCACCCCGATCCTTTATGTATGCGCCGGCTGCTTTTTCCTTTCCGCCGTCATGGAACTATTCATCCATATCCCCTTCACCCGGAAGGAGCGCACCTGTTCCCTTTTCCGGGAGCTTACCGGAGATGTAAAAGACAGCATCCTGTTTATCACCCGTGAAAAGAAGCAAATCGGCAAGCTTACCTTATGCTGTGCCGCTGTAAATCTGTTCCTTTCCGCCCTCATGATCATCAGCCTGCCGGTGATCGTTATGCAGGTGCTTTCCTTCCCCCGGGGAAATGCCTCTGAAATGTACGGTTTTCTGCAGGCCGCTATGGCTGGCGGCGGACTTGCAGGCGGGATGGCCGCAGGGATCTTCAGCAAAAAACTGAATATACAGGGCAGCTGGAAGCTCCTGTTTGTTTCTTCCCTTCTGCTGCTTCCCATGGGGGCTGTCCTTCAGGAAGGCATACCGGTTTATGCCGCCTATTCGGTCATAGCGGTTTCGGGCCTGATCATCATGGCCTTCGCCTCCCTGTACACCATTCAGATCATGTCCTATATCCAGCTCACCACCCCTACCGCGCTGATCGGAAAAGTCATTGCCTGGGTCATCGCGCTGTCCACCTGCGCCCAGCCTGCCGGACAGATGATATACGGGTTTCTTCTGGAACGGCTGCCCCACCGGCTGTGGGTCATCTTTGCCGCAACAGCCGCCCTCTCCATGCTTGTGGCCCTGTGGAATAAAAATATAGCGGAAAGGCTGTAAAAAAATCGGAGCGGTTACCTAAAGCCAAAAGTTTTTTTGATTGTTATGCACAAAAGGCTGTCCTAATTTTCCATTTTGTGGTACACTTTTACCATAACATACAAACAGGGGGAATCACATATGGCAAAAGAAATGATTGCAATGCTTCTTGCCGGCGGGCAGGGCTCCCGATTATATGCCCTGACGCAAAAACTGGCTAAACCTGCCGTTCCTTTTGGCGGAAAATACCGCATCATCGATTTTCCGCTGTCCAACTGCGTTAACTCCGGGATTGATACGGTGGGTATTTTAACCCAGTACCAGCCCATGGTACTCAATGAGTACATCGGCAACGGACAGCCCTGGGATCTGGATCGTCTTCACGGCGGGGTACATATCCTGCCGCCTTATCAGAAGGCTTCCGGATCCGACTGGTATAAGGGTACCGCAAACGCTATTTATCAGAATATCCCATTTATCGAGCGCTACAATCCGGAATATGTCATCATCCTTTCCGGCGACCAGATCTGCAAGCAGGATTACAGCGACTTCTTACGGTTCCATAAGGAAAAGGGTGCGGAATTCAGCGTGGCTGTAATGGAAGTTCCCTGGGAGGAGGCCTCCCGCTTCGGCCTGATGGTCGCCGACGGGAACGACAAGATCACCGAGTTCCAGGAAAAGCCCAAAAATCCCAAATCCAACCTGGCTTCCATGGGTATCTATATTTTCAATTGGGACGTTCTCAAAAAGTACCTGATGGAGGATGAAGCGGATCCGAATTCCGAAAACGACTTCGGCAACAATATCATTCCCAGCCTGCTGAGGGACGGAAGGGAAATGTATGCCTATCATTTCAGCGGCTATTGGAAGGATGTGGGGACTATCTCCTCTTTATGGGAAGCGAATATGGAGGTCCTGGATCCGGAGCACAGCGGAATTAATCTGTTTGATGACGACTGGAAAATCTACAGCCGGAACAGCGGTATGACCGGTCACAAAATTTCATCCCAAGCCGTGGTGGAGAACTCCATGATCACGGACGGCTGCCGTATCGGCGGCCATGTGAAGCATTCAGTTTTATTTGCCGGCGTTATCGTGGAACCCGGGGCCAGGGTGGAGGACGCCGTCATCATGGGCGGAACCGTCATCAAAGCCGGTGCCGTTGCGGAACACTGTATCATTGCGGAAAATGTGGTTATCGGTGAAAACGCCAGAGTGGGAGCCATGCCCCGGGATGAATCCGCGGGCGTTGCTACCGTGGGATCCGGCGTGTATATCGGTGACGGAGCTGTGATCGGCCCTGACGCCATGGTTGAACATAATGTAAAGGATGGTGAAGAAGAATGGTAAATTCCAACGCAAACGCACTGGGCATCATTTTCCCAAACAGCTATGATTCACTGGTTCCCGAACTGGTTGCGGAGCGCCTGATGGCTTCCATCCCTTTCGCGGGACGTTACCGGATGGTGGATTTTGTCCTGTCCAGCATGGTGAACGGCGGGATAGATAATGTTTCCGTTATCGTCCGCAAGAATTATCATTCCCTTATGGATCATCTGGGATCCGGCCGGGCATGGGATTTAACCCGGAAAAACGGCGGGCTGAACATTGTCCCTCCCTTCGCGGAAAAAACCGTAAAGGTCTATAACGGCCGTGTAGAGGCGCTTGCGAGCATCCTGGATTTCCTGAAGGATCAGAAGGAAAAATACGTCATTATGTCCGAAGCCAATATCGCTGCCAACTTTGATTTCAAGGCGATGCTGAATGCCCATATCGAAAGCGGGGCGGATATCACCCTGGCTTATGCACAGGAGGAAATACCAAAAGGACTGATTAAGCCCTTTGATGTGAACAAGGATCTCTATTATACGCTGGATATTGAGGACGGACGGGTGAAGGAAATCCAGATCAATCCGGAGACGCCGGGAATCCAGAATCTGTCCATGAATATTTATATTATTGACAGGGAGCTTCTGATCAGCCTGGTGGGAGCCGCCTTTGTCAGGGGCCACGTGTATTTTGAAAGGGATATCGTAGCGCCGCAGCTGGATCGGATGAACGTGCAGGCCTATAAATTCGAAGGCTATCTGGCGCGGATCAGCAGCATGAAAAGCTACTTTGATGAGAATATGAAGCTTCTGGATGAGGATAACCTGGATGCGCTTTTCGGAAGCAACCATATTTACACAAAAATCCGTGACGACAACCCTACCCGCTACATGGAAGGAGCCAAAGCGAATAATATCATGGCCGCTGACGGCTGTATCATTGAAGGGGAAGTGGAAAACAGTATCCTCTTCCGCGGTGTGAAGGTGGGAAAAGGGGCAAAAGTGAAAAACTGTGTCCTGATGCAGGATACCGTGATAGAACCCGGGGCGGATCTGGAATATATCATATCCGATAAGGATGTGACTATTACTGCCAATAAGAAACTGAAAGGCACGGACAGCTTCCCGGTTTATGTGGCGAAGTATCAGGTGGTGTAATAAGTATCCGTCTCCTGTTTCGTAATCGTTCCGCCAAGCCGGGCTGATGCCCGCTTTATTCTAACAATAAGAACTGCCTCCCGGAATGAATCAGCCGGGAGGCAGTTCTTGTTATTCTTTTCCGGCAAACGGAAAGGAAGCCTTCCCGGAATCTTCCGCATCTCCCGTCACATACTTTGCAATATCATTCTGTTTCACCACCCGCTTCCCCAGCAGGGTAATTGCCTGTGCCGGGCACCTGTTGACACAGCGGTAGCACAGGGTACAGTTCTTCCCCGCCTCCGCCTTTCCTTCTTCCATCCGCAGGTTTTCCATGGGACAGCCTGCGGCACATTTTCCGCAGCCCACACATGTATCCGCGTTAATTTTCAGCTTTCCTGTGCAACGGCCGGCTAAAAGTCCGAACCACATACGCTGCACCAGGAACCCGGCCATTCGTGCCCCAAAGCCCAGCCCGTCGGCGGGCGGCCTTCCCTCCTGCAGTGCCTGTGCCGCCAGCTTCAGCTTTTGCCGGGCCGCCTTTACGATGCGGCTGTTTTCTTCATCCGTTTTTGTCAGCACCAACTCATCGCTGATACAGTCCGGCATGATCACATGCAGCCCGCCGAGGATGACTGCCCCCTGTTTTTTCAGGAACCTGGCCGCACAGCCGGCCCCGTCCCCGCTGAACATCGCCATGGTAGCAAGGATAAATACCCGTTTTCCGACAAAGTGCTCTTTCTGTTTCTCCAGAAACTCCTTCATGATACGGGGAAGATCGCTGCCGTAGACCGGATAGGCCAGCAGAATCTCCTCTTCCTCCAAAAGAAGCGTTTCCGCCTGGTTATCCTCTATGGAAACCGCACGCCCGCTCCCGTCATAGCAGCGCAGAAACTCCTCCGCGCAGAATTTTGTATTGCCTGTCCCGCTGAAATAAATCCCTGTCATACACACGTTCTCCCGCTGTTTGAAACACCGTCTTTCTTCCCGTCAGCCTGTTATAAATTTCTTCACCTTCGCGCTTTTCGCCTGGGGATTCCGGGCATAGATCTGCTTTTCTATCTGCCGGAAGGCTTCTTCATAAGACAGCTTCCCGGCTTTTTGAAACACCTCTTCCCCGAACAGATTCTCCGTCAGGCAGAAAACCGTGGAGGACCAGCCGTATTCCTCCCCCTTCCGGTTACGCTTCCTCGCCCTGCCGCAGATAGAAATATAAAAATCCATTTGGAGCTGCGTAACCGCTTTTTCAAAGCCGGACTTCTCTTCACCCGAAAAACCGCCGTACTGCTTCAGCAGATGCACCGGAAGCTCCTTCTCCTCACACAGCACATCATAAATCCGCTTTGCCATAAGGCTTACATTGCCTTCCTCATATTCCTCCTGCAGCTCCCTTTTCCCACGCCGCACCGCCAGGAAATAAGGATACCATTCTTTTGTAAGATATCCGCTTTTATGAAAAAACAACTTTCCATAGGCAATATCCCTGTATTCATCCAATACCCGCATTCTCCATTCCCAGGGATCCGTATCCGGATCCTCCGTATGCCAGGCGATTTTCTCCCCGAAGCTGTCACTTAAAGTAAAAATGCCGTCCCCCTTTTCTCCCCCAATCGTAAATCCCGCCTCCCGCAGCTCCTTCACAAAATCCTGAAAACTGTTAATCTCTTTCATCCCTATGCTCCTCCTCCTTTGCCCGCCGCACCACGTTTTCTCACAGCAATGCAGTAAATGCCCATACCCGCCTGCACGTTGTTTCATTTTACCATGCCTGCACTTTCCTAAGCAATGCCAATATTCCCCGCGTGTGCAGATAAAAAGTGGGGGCAGCCGCGGGTACCTGTCTAACTGCGATTGTAAAGATTTTGTAAAAATGTAAATACCGATCTTGTAAAATTTCCTATCCTTCCTTATAATAAATAAAATATTTTAACCGACTCTAACTGCTAAGTAAGAGGAAGAAAGGATACCCGCTATGGACGACGCCGCCGGCGACGCTGCCCGACCGTACAAGCTCTTATACCAGGCTGCTTTACAGCGTAATACATCATAACAGGAAATACAGGCATAGTCCGCCCCTTTACCAGGATGCGGGCTGTGCCTGTTTGTTTATTTTCAAAAGAAAAGGAGATCGCAGATGATACTGCAATTGGAACACATCCAAAAAAACTATGGTTCGAAAACTGTGCTGAAGGACTGCAGTTTTTCCTTTGAAAAGGGGAAAATATATGTCCTTCTCGGAAGAAACGGGGCCGGAAAAACTACTTTGTTCAACTGTCTTACCGATGAGGTACAGGCGGACGGGGGACAGGTCTGCCTGCTGGAGGAGGACGGCTGTGTCAGCCCTCTGACACCTTCGCAGGTAGGCTATGTATTTTCCACTCCTGTTCTGCCGGATTTTTTGACCGGCTATGAGTTTATCCGGTTTTACATGGATATCCTTCAGGAGAAAAAAGCGCCGGAGAAAACCATTGATGAATATTTCGATATGGTAAAGATGGAGGAACAGGACAGACATAAGCTGATAAAGGGCTATTCCCACGGCATGAAAAACAAAGTCCAGATGCTTTGTTTCCTTATCGCCCGGCCTCCCGTCATCCTGCTGGACGAACCGCTCACATCCTTTGATGTGGTGGTGGCGCTGGAAATCAAGCAGCTTTTACGGGAAATCAAGCAGGATCATATCCTTATTTTTTCCACTCATATCCTGCAGCTGGCTACGGATCTCTGCGACGAGATTGTGGTGCTCAGCGACGGCTGTCTGCAGCAGCTTGATCATTCCCTGCTTGCGGAAAAGGATTTTGAAGAACGGATTGTTGAATTGTTAAAGGATGAAAATGCCCATGAATAGTATAATAAAGCAAATCATATCTTTGAGAACCACACTTTGGGTAAACAGCTTTCTGTTTTATCTGAAACGGCTCTGGATTGTCGGAAAATGGATACCGGATTCTCTGTATTCCCATTATCCGTTGAAGCGTATACTGGCCTGTGCGGCTTTTCTCATACGCCAGCTTATCGATCTGGCCGGGAAGCCGCTGTACTTGTTTTTCTTTGTGCTGCTGCCCATACAGATGTTAATAGCGAAGCGGCCTTCCCTGCAGGAGGATTCTTTTTCCCTGATGGTGCAGATCTTATTTTTCCTGAACTGTCTGCTGGGTGCCTTCGGGGACAGCCAGATTTTCACTGTAACCAGGGACAAAATCACGCTTATCAAATACATGCATACGGATGCGCGCAGCTATACACGGGCGGCTCTGGTTCTGAAATACGTCCCTTTTTTCCTCTGCTACCTGCCCTTTCTTATCCTTTTTTCCGGGCTTCTGGGCGGCACTGTATTACAGGGAATCTTCCTTTGGATTATGCTTGCCGCGTTCCGGATGATGGGGGAAGCCTTTCAGCTGTTTGTCTTTGACCGGACGGGAAAGGTATATAACCGGAGTATGGCTTGCAGTTGGGCAGCTATCGGAACCGGGCTTGCCGGAGGGTATCTGCTCCCCTTTCTGGGGATTTCCTTCCCCGCAGCCGCCGTCCTCCTTCATCCCGTCCTGATCGCCTGCTATCTGGCCCTGGGCGGTGCGGGCCTTTATTACATCGCTGCCGGCTACCGGGAATACGGGAAGAAGCTGCCGCGCTCCATCGACCTGAATTTTCTGCTTTCTACCATGCTGAAAACCTCCTCCGGCTCCTCTTTCAAGGAGGTGGAAATCCGGGAAAAGGATGTGGAAATTTCCTCCTCGATCAGGCCCCATTCCTCTTCCCACCAGGGCTATGCGTACTTTAATTCCCTGTTTTTTGCCAGACACAGGCGGCAGCTGATCCGTCCGGTATCCTATCGCCTTTTAATCGTAGGGGCTTTATTTGCCGCATCCATCCTCCTGCTTGTCACCAACCGGGAGGCCGCAGTAAAACTGAGCGCCAACCTGACGACACTGCTGCTGCCTTCCTTTGTCTACATCATGTATTTTCTCACCGTGGCGGACAAGGCCTGCCGCGCCATGTTCTACAACTGTGACAAGGATATGCTGCATTATTCCTTTTACCGGAGGCCGGATACCATCCTGCACAACTTCCGGATCCGCCTGCTGCATGTCTGCCTTTATGACGGTGTCATAGCGGCGGCTCTGTGCCTGGCGGCGTTCCTGTTCTGCCTGCTGGCCGGCACAAGTGTGTTCACCATGGATATGCTGCTGTTCTGCCTCACTATTTTATTGCTGTCCGTCCTTTTTACGGCACATCATCTCTGCCTGTATTATATTTTCCAGCCTTATTCGGAAAGCCTGAAAATTAAAAACCCGTTCTTTTCCACCATCAATGTGATGATGTATGTGCTCTGCTTTCTGTGTCTGGAAATCAAGGTGAAAGGGAGCGCCTTTACGCTGGGCGTGCTGGCCTTCACGGTTATGTATATCGCATTGGCGTTACTCCTGGTGTACCGGAAAGCGCCCAAAACCTTCCGCATCAAATAGAGGCTCATTTGGAAATTTTTAAAAATAATTCGTTGATTCCTTCATAAAATCCAACGGTAACCACAGTTTCCCCGTTTCCCATACCGCTGAATACATACTTGCGGAAATAGGGGGTGGATTCCATCAGGGGATTGGCCGCTTCATAGGGCCGGGGATCCGTAAGTCCCATATAGCTGCCCCATTCAGCCACGATATCGTCCGGATCCAGTTGCTCCCAATCAAGCGATGTGCGGACATAGAATTCATAAATTTTCCCGTCATCTGCATCGATATAGGCATCAATCAGACGGTTTTCCTTGTTGTAATTCTTCTGGCTGGTGGACAGGCTCATTTTCCATACCGCCACATTATTCTGGGGTTCCGGCACATCGATGGCGGAATACAGCGTGGCATCATAAGAGGCGGCATCCACGTCCCTGACCCCATCCGGCAGGATAGCCAGGCTTTTCAGCATATCCAGCCCCTTGTTGCAGGCCTCGTAGATTTCCTCGCTGGTGATTTCCTTTCCGGAAGGTCCTCTGTGGTTCACCACAAAGGCATAGGTCCCTTCCAGATCCGTATAATCCAACTCTTCCGCCTCTTTCCTGGTCAGGGCGTTCTGTTCACTCTCCGGAAGGTTCTGGCTGTTCAGGCACCGGGACAGGATATAAAGCTTTTCGTTGCTGTTCAATGTATACCGGTAGCCCTCCGATGCGGATTCCACCGCCTGTGCATGGGTTTCATCCAGTATCGCCCGATCCTTGTATTTGGCCAGGGCTTCCGGCCCCCATATGGAAAACGCCATAATCAGTACCACAAACAGCAGGAAGGACAGGTTCCTTACTTTCTTTTTCATTCCTCTTCTCCTCTATCCGGCAGGACAAAGCTGATGCAGGAGCCTTTTCCCGGTGAACTTTCTATCTCCAGTTTACTGCCGTGCAAAAGCAGTATCTGGGTACACAGCGCCAGCCCCAGGCCCGCTCCGTTTTTGCTCCGGGAACGGGACTTGTCCACCATATAAAAAGCTTTGATGATATTCTTCTGCTCTTGTGCAGGGATCCCCACTCCCTGGTCCTTCACCGAAAACCGGTAGCCGCCTTTCACACGGACGCCGGTTACCGCAACAGGGCTTCCGGGTTCGGAGGCCTTGCAGGCATTATCCAGCAGATTAACCAGAACGGATTTGATAAGGTTGGCTTCCGCCCGCACCATTCCCGGCTCATAGGAGAAATGGAACGCCATGTCCCTGTTGGAAACAAACATATCTTCCAGATAGGTGAACAGCACTTCAGCGGATACCGTCTGGAATTCCACCTTCTCCCTTCTGGTCACAATAATTTCCAGAAGGCGCAGGGACATGGCCTCCAGACGTTTTCCTTCCGTATAGATATAGTTGGCGGACAGGAAACTCTTTTCCTCATCCAGCTTCCGGGAACGCAGCATGTCCGCATAACCGATGATGGCAGTCAGAGGGGTTTTCAATTCATGGGCAAAGGCGGCCACAAAATCCTCCCTTGCCTGGATTTCTTCCTCCAGCTTGTTGATATTCTCCTCCAGCACGTTGGCCATCTGGTTAAAATCCATGGTCAGCTGCCCCAGCTCATCGTTGCTCACCTGCCTTGCCCGGTAGCCGTATTCCCCCGCCGACATCCGCTTGGTGGCTTTTGTGAGCAGACGGATAGGCTTGCTGAGGAAGGAGGCGATGAGATGCATGATCACGGTACCCAGAATCAGCATGATCACCGTTACCCTGCGGTAAACGGAAAAGCCCAGTGCCCTCTCCCGGAACACCTCCGACACATCCTTCATAGTCTCCAGATACAGAATCCGGTCCAGGGCGTTCACCGTCATGCCCGTCTGGATAAAGTACCGGTCCTCTCTGCGCATCACCCGGTAGGTCCTGGTCGTTTCATCCGTCTGCTCCAGAAGCCCGTCTCCGGCATCAAAGCCGCTGCTGATATACAGCACGTTCTTCTGCTCGTCGGAAACCCGGAGCATACGGCTGGTATCATGCCCCCCTGTCTCCAGGTTGGAGGCGATCTGTTCCACCGTATGATCCTGCAGCACGTCATACTTGGCAGGCACGTTCAGGGCCGCCGTTTCAAAAGCAAAGCGCAGGATGCTGCTTTCATCCAGGGCCTGCTTTATCTCCCTGTCCAGGGAGGTCTCAAACACATAGTTCACAAAATAAAATCCGCTGAATCCGAATGCCAGCGCCATGACAATCATCGTACACAGCAGCAGCTTTAAGGAAAATTTCATTACGATACCTCTAAGCGGTAGCCTACCTTATATACCGCCACCAGACTGTGTTCCCATCCCAGTTTCCTGCGCAGGCGCTGCACATGGAGATCCAGGGTGCGGCTGTCGCCGAAGTACTCCCCCTCCCACACCTTTTCATACAGCGTTTCCCGGAACAGGGCCACGTTTTTATTCCGGATAAAAAGCACAAGCAGGCCGAATTCCTTATTGGTCAGCTCCACCGGCTTCCCTGCCTTTGTCACCCGGTGCGCCTCCACATCCACGGACACATCCCCGGCAGTCAGAATCTGCTCCGTTTTGTTATACCGCCGCAGCACCGCCTCCACTCTGGCCACCAGCTCCACCACATCAAATGGCTTCACCAGATAATCATCCGCCCCCAGCTTCAGACCCTTCACCCGATCCCGCACCTCATGCTTCGCCGTAATAAAAATAACCGGAATCCCCATGGGCCGTATGTATTCCATGATGTCGTAGCCGTCCGCCCCCGGCAGCATGATATCCAGCAGGATCAAGTCAAAAGGGTCGCTTTCTATGATATTTAATGCCTCCAGGCCGTCCTGCACGGTCCTGCACTGATAGCCGGAGGCGGACAGATTCAGATCGATCAAATCACATATCGGCTTCTCGTCATCCACTACAAGTATCTTAATCATATGCGGTTAAAAACTCCTTTCACGCACTCCATCCCCAGAAGGCCCTGGCCTTCTGAACCAGCCCCTCCATCGTATCCTCTTCGACGCTCTGATAGAGCTTTTTGAATTCCGTGTCGGCATAAAAGCCTCCGGTCCTCTGGTAATAAATATCATAATCACTGGTGATAACCAGCTCATTGTTATCATCCTCATAGCTGTATCGGGCCAGTACCACAATATCCTTCAGACCGTCCCCGTCAATATCCCTGCAGGTGATTCCCTTGAGGGCATAGAGGTTATCATAATCCCGCATGGGCTGGAAGCTCCAAACAATATACCCCTGCTCGTTCACCAGATAGATCATGAACACGTCATAGTCCGCCATGCTGTAGATCCCGGGAACCACCCGCAGCCTTCCCATCTTCTCAAAATCCCTCCAGTAACACAGCTCGTTAAAGATCTCGAATCCCTGCCGTAGAAGTTCGTCCTGGGTCGTGGCTGTATACAGGAATTCCACCGAGTTCCCGTCCCGTACGAAGGAGGTGACAAACCGGATACTCTTGTTCATGCTGAACCGGTTAATCTTATCGGAGAGCCTCCAGTCCCGGTAAAAGCCCTGATCCTTCCGGAACAAAACCTCCCCCACCTTATAGGTATCCCGGAAGAACGCTTCCTTTTCATTTTTACAGGTTGTGATCAGCACGATATCCGTAAGCCCGTCGCCGTCCACATCCTGAAAGGAAACCGCCGCAATGCCCTGGTTCGGCTGCCGCAGCTCTCCTTTGTTCCGGTTATTGGATTCCAGCTGATCCGTCTTATACACAATTTTCTCATCCGCATCCGCCAGAAAAATAGCCATGCGGTTGTACTTGGCATCCAGCGCCGGAATAAACAAAATCTCCCCGTATGTCTCCAGCGTCACAGGGAAAACCTGGGAACCGATTATATTAAAATCCTGCCCCGGAATATCGGAAACCTGCCCAATCGCATCAAACCGCTGCCGGTATTCCTCATATTGAAGCTGCAGTTCCTCCGCATTTTCCCCTGATGCCGCTTCCACCGAACCGGGACAGCCTTTCCCCCAAAATCCCGTCTCCAGGAAAAAGAAAGCCGCCAGCATAAGCAGGCCTGTCTGAAACAGGCGCCGCCCTGTCTTTTTTTTCAATCCTCGTCACCAGCCTCCCTCTCCTGAGCCGCCTTCCGGATCAACCGCTCAATCCCATCCTCCGGATAGGATAAAAGACGGCCGAATTCCTGCGCCAGCTCATAGCTTTTCTGCTTCGTATATCCCCCGTTTCCAAGCAGGGTACGCTGTTCTTCCTTTAATGCAAGATATGCATCAAGCACCTTATCCTCCGCAAAAAACAGAAAATTATAGGTTCCCTTATTCAGCCTTTCCGGAAACAAATCCGTCAGAAACGCCTCATCCTCCGCATAGAAGCTTATCCCATATTTCCTGCAAAGCCCCCTGACCTCCTCCAGATAAGAGTCCCTCTCCTCCCTGGTGCCAAAGGGGTGGCTCATAGCCAGCCCTTTCACTCCCGCGCCGACCATTTCACAGAAACAATCCATAACCCCCAGATTGTATGAATACGGATCCACAGCCCTTACGCGCTCCGTCTCCTCCTCAAAAGGTTCATACTCCTCCTCATCCAGGGACAGCGGAATCCCCGTTTTACTGCTCACATTCACCCCGCCATACCAGGTGCTCTCCACTTCAAAAACATCCCCTACCTGATATTCCGCAGAAAACTCATCCTTTTTCCTGACTACCCGAATCATCCTCTTATCCATATTCCAATCGAATCTCCTTGCCTTATTTGCAGAGTAAACTCCATAACGGTCGCTTTCTTTTTCTATTCTAGCACCAAACCCCACCGGCAGGCAATTGCTTTTCCCATCTATGAAGCGGGCATTGAACGGTATCGCTACTGTTCACTCAGTACTGTGCATTTACTGCACAGTACGTGAGAAAGTGATTCAAGAGTGCATAAATCCCATCACCGTAGGCGATTTTAAATGGATTTATGCATGTTACTGGTCACGGAGTGAGCAGTAACACGGTATCACCCACCATCTCCACGAATATACATAACCATAACCACATAGCAGGAGGTTTATTATGTGTACTGCAATGACCATGCAGACTACCCAGGGCGAAATATATCTGGGGCGTACCATGGACTTTTCGTATCCGCTGGATCCCAGCCTTTACTTTGTACCGAAGGGATACCGGTGGAACAATCTGGCAAACACCCACACCGTGCGCAATCAATACAGCTTTATGGCAATCGGCCAGGATATCTCCCCTGTCCTTTTTGCAGACGGCGTAAATGAAAAAGGCTTCGGGGCCGCTGTTTTATATTTTCCCGGCTTTGCCGCCTATGATCCCCTTCAGTCACGGGAAGATATGAGGCCGCCGGTTGCCGCCACCGAGCTTCTGCATTTTCTCCTGGGCCAGTGCGCCAGCGTGGAAGAGGCAGATACCCTGCTCTCCACCATCCGGATCGTAGGCATGGAGGATTCCATTACCGGTACCGTAGCGCCCCTCCACTGGATCCTGGCAGATAAAAGCGGTAAATGTGCGGCCGTTGAAAAGACGGAAGAAGGGCTGTTTGTCATGAATAACCGCATAGGTATCCTTACCAACAGCCCCGGCTTTGCCTGGCATATGACAAATCTGAGAAATTACAGCAACCTTTCCCCCTGGCAGATGCAGGATAAGGAATGGTCGGGTGTCCATCTGCCCCCCTTCGGCCAGGGTTCCGGCGGCCTCGGCCTGCCGGGAGATTACGCGCCGCCGTCCCGCTTTGTCAGGGCAGCTTTCCAAAAAAGCCACGCTACCCAGCCTAACACCCCGGAAGAAGCCGTTATTACGGGTTTTCATCTTCTGGATAGTGTCAGCATCCCCAAAGGGGTGGTCATGACGGACCGGAATACCGCTGATTTTACCCAATACACCGCTTTTATCAACCTGTCCGCCCAGGAATACTTTTTTACCACCTATAACAACAGTCCGATCACCCGGGCCGTCCTGCCGCGGGGGCAGGAGCAAGAGCCTGCAATCCGCTCACTTGGAAGGCTTATCAGGCCGGTTTCCTTCGCTCCGTTCCCGGAACAGCCCTCCTGAAGCATCCTGTCAGCCATCCCTGCTGAGGGCCGTTTCCCCTACGCTCTCAGCAGGGCTTCTTATTTTAATTTGGGCAGGATTTCCCCCAGAATCCCCACAGCCTTGTTCAGCTCGCCGATTTCCTCCTCCGTCAACTGCTCTTCCAGATCCCGGATAAACGCCCGGTTTTTGGTATAATACGTATCCAGATAAGCCGCCGCCGCGTTTGTCAGCCGGATGCATATGGCCCGGCGGTCCCCCTCATGCCGGATCCGCTCCACAAACCCGCATTCACACAGCTTGTCAACAAGCCCGGTCACCTGCTGCTTGGGAACCTTCAGCTCATGGGCCAGCTCCGTCATGGTCGCCATCCCTCTCATTCGGATAGTCTGCAGGCAATAATAGGTTTCCAGACTCATCTCTGTGTTCAGCTTTTCTTTAAATGGCTTCACCAGCCTGGAATGCCAGTCCGGCATTACCTGCAGAAGCCTGCGGACAAAAATTTCCGCACTGTTCTCCGATTTCATTCTTGTGCTCTCCGTTGACAAAAAATACCTGAAGTGGTATTCTAATAAATTAGTACACAATATATGACTATCATCAATTCATGATTGTCTCTTCCGATTATACAGGAATCTTTATTTCTGTCAATCCTCATCAGTTTCCATAAGAAAGGCGGTAATCTATGCGCAGCAAACTAAAAATCCCGGAGAAGGTAAAGGCTGGTTTTGTTTCCAATACGCTGAACTTTCTCTTCATTATTACATACGTTAACTTTTTCAGTTTCCTATTCGGCCCGGAAAACACAATTGTGGGAGTTATTTTTACCATAATGATGTCCGCATCCATGGTACGTGACCTGACGGCCACTCCGCTGAGGCATCTGTGCGTACAGTCCCTAGTCCTGGTGTGGATGGCACTGGCGGCCTTCTGGGTTACCACCCTCCCTGCGCCTTTGTCATTTATCATTCATTTTATCACACTCCTGCTGATCTTGTATGCATTTACTTATGAATATTCCAGCCATATGTATTTTCCTTATATCTTATCCTATCTGTTTCTGATTTTCATCACTCCGGTAAGTGCGGAACAGCTTCCGCGAAGGATATGGGGCATGCTGTTCGGAGCGGCGTCTATCCTGCTGTACCAGTGGTTTATGGGAAGAAACCGGGTGGCAGATACCGCAAGGGACGTGTTATGTGAAATGATAGATGAAATCAGGAATACGGTTGCATCCCTGCTTGAGGAGAACCAACAGCCGTCCCGGCTCCCGGGCTTACGCAGCAAGCTGTATCTTCTGAGCAGAACGGTCTACGACCGGAGGAAAAAAGTACTCTGTATCTCTGATGCCGGCTTTTCCATGCTGGAAGCGGGACGCGGGCTGGAGCACCTGCTCGGCCTTCTTCATGCGCTTCCGGGAAAACTGTCCGGGGAGGAAAAGGCATATCTTACCGTCCTTCTGGCCCAGCTGGAAAAGTACCAGGCCTTCCTCCGCCAGGAAACACAGGTGCTGGAGGCGCCCGTCTGCCCCGTTTTTTCGGAGGAAGAGGTAAAAAGGGCACAGCCCCTTTTTACCTGCCTGACGGATCTTTACAACCGTCTTCTTCACATGACGGATCCGCAGAAAAAGGGGCGTTACCGCAGAACGCTCCTTTCCCTCAAATACCAGCTGATGACGGCGCTTGACGTCAGCCCCGTACGGGTTATCTATGCCCTGCGCACCGCCCTGCTTCTGGCATGCGCCACTCTGCTTGTACAACAGCTGGCACTTCCTCATGGGAAATGGCTGTTATTCACATTGGCGTCCCTGTCCCTTCCCTATGCGGACGACGTCCCCGGAAAAATGAAGAAGCGTATCTGCGCCACCCTCATCGGCGGCCTGGCTTCCGTCCTCCTATATACACTGATTCCATCCTCCGCAGGCCGAACAGCCGTCATGATGCTCTCCGGTTACCTCTCTTTTTATTTTACGGATTATACGGAAACCTTCGCCTGCTCCACGGTGGGCGCTCTTGGGGGAGCCGTTTTCATGAGTGCTTTCCAGTTTACCGATGTAGCCGGTATCTTTCTTATCCGTATCGGCTACATCCTGGCAGGCGCAGCAGCAGCATGGGTTATCAACTGTCTGGTCCTTCCCTACCGCCGCGCAAAAGCCACCGGGCAGCTCTGGAAAAAATATAAAACCATCACGGCCCTTCTGGCAAAAACAAACGGGCCGGATCCCAAAGACCCCCAGCTTTATTATAATCTGATAATCCAGTCCTATCTGGTGGAGGATAAGCTCACCGAAAACGGTGAATTGGAAAAATGGGAGGAGCTGCCGCAGCTGATGGGCCAGTACCGCAAACAGCTGTATCAGTTTAACAGATCCTGATAAAGATACCGATTGGTGATCTTTCATATATAAAACAGATAGCAGTACAGAAATTTCCGAGTGCTACTAAAGAATATTAACTATAATACAGGGCAAGTCACGATAAAAGAGTTACTTGCTAAAGCCTCTATTAGAAAGTGGTCAATTACAAATGACTATTCCCGATAAGCCTAACAGCAGACTGCAAAAATATATTGCCTTTCAATTTCAATAATGCAGTCTCCTGTTTTCCAATAACCGGCTGTAAATCAGCAGATCTTCATCGGTATAAACATCGAAGATCACCTGCCGCAGGGACTGGTTTTTGTCTAAAAATTGCATAACTGTTTCTATGGCTATTTCCGCCGCCTTCTTCTGTGGGAAATGGAACACTCCCGTTGATATACAGCAAAAAGCAAGGGATTGAACCCCTTTTGCAGCAGCTAATTCCAAACAGGAACGATAGCAGCTTGCCAATAACGCACAGTCTTTGTTTTGGAGCTTTCCTGATATGATTGGCCCTACCGTATGAATTACATATCTGCAGGGCAGATTATAGCCCGGTGTAATTTTAGCCGTTCCTGTTCTTTCCCGGTGCCCCTGCGCCAGCATAATTTCATTGCATTTTATTCGGAGCTGGACGCCGGAAAACGAATGGATGATGTTATCAATACAGGAATGGCATGGTTGAAAGCACCCCAGCAGGGCGCTGTTTGCCGCATTTACAACAGCATCACATTTCAGCGTGGTGATATCTCCCTGCCAAAGGAAAACCCTGTCATTCCCCGCTGATGCTTTGAGGCTTCGGGCATCCGTAATCCCCCGTTCCCTTACCCGTTCTGACAGATATGCGTCCTGTACTTCCAGGAACTCCGGAGAAGCAGGATACGGGGGACGGACATTTAACAGCGTCCGCAAAAGCTTTTGCTGGCCGCTGTCCTCATCCGGTATTCTTATCCTCTTATATTCCGGCAGTTCTTCTGTCAGCGCATGTATCAGGTAAATGCGCCTTTCTCTTTGATTCATCCTTTCTCCTCCTTTCCCGGCAGGTTATCCGCATGAAAGCACCGTCCCGATATCACCGTTGATACAGAGGGAACGTTCTTCGATTTCAGCGGGGGCTATGGCTTCTCCCAGATTAATACAGGCATAGCGCGCCCCGGGGTTCTGCCAGGTCATCTGCCAGAAGGGATACTTGATGATTCCCGGGGTATTCATCCCCACTCCAAGCTCCAGGAACAGTATCCGTTTCCCGCTGTTCTGCCGGATAAAGGCCTCATACCGTTCCGCCGCCTGATGCCACTTCCTGTCCTCCACGAAAAAACGGTCACACCGCAGATTGACCTCCATATTCCCGCCGCAGACCGGACATTTGGGAACCAGTTCCGAAGGAATACGGCAGTTTTTCTGTTTTTCCAGCATGGCCCTGACCTGCGGTTCATTGTCATACAGCCTGCTGTGGCATGCCCTTTTGCACTGGAACAGGCCATAGTCTCCCTGTATGGCGAAAATACGGGATTCCTCAAATCCGGCCAGCCAGAACTGGTGATCTACGTTTGTGGTGAGTACAAAGTAGTTTTTCTTCTTTACAAGTGCCAGCAGTTGTGTATATACCGCCCCGGCAGGCTGGTCATAACGGTTATAATAGATATGGCGGCTCCAGTAAGCCCATTTTTCCTCCTGGTGCTCAAACGGATAAAAACCGGCGGAATACATGTCCGTCATGCCGTATTTTGCAATGAATTCCGGGAAGAGGGCAAAGAAACGGGGGCCTGAATAGGTCAGCCCCGCGGCTGCGGAAAGCCCGCTTCCCGCACCGATGACGACCGCCTCCGCCTGACCCAGCCACCGGTGCAGCTTTTTTACCGCAGTTTCGTTTTGTTCCTGTACTGTTTTTCCTGTCATATGTCACCTCCCGGCTCATGCCGCCGTTCTTCCGGGGCTTGCCTTTCGCCCTCCGCCACTATATAATAAAACCGTACCGCCTACATATATGATACATCCACACAGATACCAGGGAGGCACCCGCATGGAAAATGAGAAAAAGATACCAGAATGTCCTGTTGAAATGACCTTACAGCTAATCGGAGATAAATGGAAGGTACTTATCATACGCGACCTGCTCTCCGGCACCAAACGCTTTAATGAGCTGATGCGGTCCGTTACCGGTATCACCCAGAAGGTGCTCACCAGCCATCTGCGTTCCATGGAGGCCGCAGGCCTGCTCACACGCAAGGTGTACCCGGAGGTTCCTCCCAGGGTGGAATATACCCTTACGGAAACCGGCCTCAGCCTGAAGCCCATCCTGGATTCCATGGTGGACTGGGGAACGCAATATAAAAATACGATTGCCTCCGGCCTTCCTTTTCAAAACCAAACATAAAAGAGCGGCATTTCACCTTCCCGTCCCGTTCCTTATACCGAATTATAGAACTTTCAGGAGCGGTGCGCAAGAACGCACCGGAAAGTGGCATGCATACCGGCAGGTGCCATAGGCACCGGAAGGTAACCTGTTCCCCTTTTTTTAATAAAATATGTATCACTTAAGTAATCCTTTATAATCGCAGAGAGGGTACCAATGAAAAATTTAAAAGTACGCCAGAAGCTTATCCTTTCCTTCGGGATCGTTTTCGCACTGTTCTTTCTTTCCATCCTGTCCGGTTTAATCAGCTTAAATCATGTAAAAACAGAACTCATGAAGTTTTATGAGCATCCCTACCGTGTTTCCAAAGCGGTCAACATTGCTTCCACCAATCTGGAAGGCCTTCAGAAAAATATTTTCCGGGCGATTTCCTCCGGCAGTGATACCGTCATGGAAGAGGCCCTGGCTGCCATGGACGATAACTATGCAATGATAAGCGGTCAGCTTCCCATCATTAAGGACAATTTTCTGGGGGAAGAGGAATGGCTCACGGAAATGTCCTATGCGCTGCGGGAACTCACTCCGCACCGGGAACATGTCCTGGAACTGCTTCAGGCCGGAAAAAAAGCGGAAGCGGGCACTTATATGGAAAACAACTATCTTCCTGCTGTCGAAAAGGTGAATGAGGCTCTGGAGAAAATTACGGCTGCCTCCAACAACAACGGAACGGAATTGATGGCCAGCACCACAAATGCCCATATGATAACCACCGTGCTCCTGATAGCCATGTGCCTTATCTCCTTCGCGGTCAGTATTGGCATGTGCATCTATATCACGAATGCCATCACCCGGCCGGTACGGGAAATCGAAGCCGCGGCCAACAGTATGGCCGAAGGCCGTCTGGATATTTCCCTCGCCTATGAAAGCGCGGATGAACTGGGGCATATGACCGCCGCCATGAATACCATGAGCCGGAATATGAATGAAATCATCGCCGATATCGGCCTGATTTTAAGTGAATTATCCAAGGGCAATTTTCACATCACATCCGGGTGTCTGCAGCATTACAAGGGGAACTACGAACCCATTTTGCTTTCCATGCGTTTAATCCGGGACAATCTGAACGATACCCTGACACAGATCAGCGGCTCCGCGGAACAGGTGGCAAACGGCAGCGAGCAGTTATCCAACAACGCCCAGGCACTCTCCCAGGGAGCCGCGGAACAGGCCGCTTCCATTGAGGAGCTGGCGGCAACGGTTGCCGGGATCTCCGAACAGGTGGCACAAAACACCGCCAATTCCCGGGATGCCAGCCAAAAGGCCGTACAAATAACAGAGGAAGTGTCCGACAGCAACCGCCGGATGCAGGAAATGCTTGAGGCCATGACCGATATCAAACAGAAAGCCGGGGAAATCAACGGCATTATCAAAACCATAGAGGATATCGCCTTCCAGACCAACCTTTTGGCGCTCAATGCCGCTGTGGAGGCGGCACGCGCCGGGGAAGCGGGGACAGGTTTCTCTATAATAGCCGCCGAAATCCGGACGCTTGCAGACAAAAGTTCCGATGCCTCCCATAATACCGCCGCCCTGTTAAAAGAGTCTCTTCACTCCGTGGAAAACGGGACCCGGATAGCCGATGAAACCGCCCGTTCCCTTTTTACCGTAGTGGAAGGAGTGCAGGAAGCCGCCTCCAACATGGAACAGATATCAAAAGCCTCCGGGGATCAGGCCGCCTATCTCGCCGTGATCGAAAAAGGAATCGAACAGATTTCTTCCGTCATACAGAACAATTCCGCCACCGCCCAGGAAAGTGCTGCCGCCAGCGAAGAGCTGTCCGCCCAGGCCATGATGCTGAACGGGCTTGCGGGGCAGTTCCATCTGCTGTAGCCGGCATTTACAGCTGCATTCTCCATTCCTTCCTGAACTTCGCCGGCGTCAGATGCTCCCTTTCCTTAAAAAGGCTGATAAAATGGGAGGTCTGGTTCACCCCGCAGGCATAGGCGATCTCCGTGACGGAAAGGTCCGAATATTTCAGAAGCTCCTTGGCGTAGGACAGGCGCAGCCCTATCTGGTATTCATGGGGAGAGACTCCCACATAACGGCTGAATTCCTTAATCAGGTAAAACTTATCCATATGCAGCATGTCCGCAAGCTCCTGAAGCATTACCTTTTCCCGGAAATGCTGTTCCAGGTATTTTTCCGCGGCCCTGACACAGGAAGGAATGAGAACGGCCTGCCTGCTTTCCGTGGTATTCTGGACGATCAATTCCGTCAGCAGCGTACCTATCAGCCCTCCTGTGCGCACCTCTGTAGTCAGTTCTCGCTTCCGGTTCCTTTCTATAATCTCCCTGAACAGCCCTTCCACCAGTTCTTTCTGCCGGATGACCAGAATCCGAAAACCGTTTTTGACAAATTCCTCATAATAGCCCCGTGCCTTTTCCCCGTTAAAATGAAGCCACAGAAATTCCCACTTCTTCCCTTTCACCGTATGATATTCATGGTGCTTCATGCAATGGATAAACAGACAGGAACCTTCTGTAAGCCCGTACTCCTTCTCCTCATACAGCAAACGCCCTTCTCCCGACAGCGTATAGATGAGCAGAAAAGAATTCAGGTTGGCCCGTTCCGTAAAATAAGGCCACACGGTTTTGAAATATCCGGCCTCCTGCATATAGAAATACAGACTTCTTGCCGTCATGCTTGGCGTGGCAAATAACCGGACCGAATCCCCGGACCACGTAAAGGAGGCCCGTTCCAGATACTTTTCTTCCTTTTTCATCCTGTTTACCCCATATACCAATTTTCTGTTATTTCCAGCCAACTTTCTTGGATGTATCTTCTATTTTAGCAGCTTATAATACTAATAGGAAGTACATTTTTGTTACCAAAAAAATATGATTTCAACAAGGAAGGATTGCATATGGAAAAATGGAAAGCTCCCAAAAAACCACGGATCGGTCTTTATACCATGGGGCTGAAAACCTACTGGAGCCAGTTTCCCGGACTCCGGGAGCGGCTGCTTTACTACGGACAGTTTCTCGCTGATAAAATAACACAGCTGGGCGGGGAGGTCTTCTACTATGGCCTGGCCGACTGCGAAGAGGCGGGCAGGGAGTGCGGGGAATATCTGAATGCCAGTAATGTCGATCTGATATTCGCCCATTCCGGCACCTATGTTAACAGCGCCTCCATTCTCCCCATTCATCAGATCTGCAAAGCGCCTGTGGTAATACTAAATCTGCAGCCCACCGCCCGGATCGCCTATGACAGGACCACCACAGGGGAATGGCTTGCGCACTGCGGCGCATGCCCGGTCCCTGAGCTGTCCAACGCGTTTCACAGAAGCGGCATCTCCTGCCGGATTATCAACGGGCTTCTCGGCCTGGATCACACCCCCGCCATCTCCCTTACCGATGAGAATACGGCACAGCGGCCGGAAGCCGTGAAGGCCTGGAAGGAAATCGGGGAGTGGGTAAAGGCGGCTGCGGTAAAGCGGGAGCTGTCCGGATGCCGGTTCGGCTTCCTGGGAAATACCTATAACGGCATGCTTGACATGTACAGTGATTTTACCATGATCCAGGCCCAGACGGGGGCACATATAGAAATCCTGGAAATGTGTGATTTAGACAGGATGCTTCAGCAGGTTACGGAGGCGGAAATCCTGGCAAAGAAACAGGAAATCCTGGACTTCTTTGTAATCAGCGAAGAAAAAGCCGCCGATCCACTGGCACAGAGGCCCACAAAGGAACAGCTGGACTGGTCTGCAAGGGTGGCCGCCGCCCAGGAAAGGCTGGTGAAGGAATACGGTCTGGATGCCCTGACCTACTACTATCACGGTTCTCCCGGCGGCGCGTATGAAAAGCTGCAGAGCGGCTTTATCGTAGGCCATTCTCTGCTGACAGCCCGGGGGATCCCCTGCGCCGGCGAAGGGGATCTGAAAACCTGCCTTGCCATGAAAATATGTGACATTTTGGGTACCGGCGGCAGCTTCTGTGAAATCGTGACGGTGGATTATGAAGACGGCACCATCCTTCTCGGCCATGACGGCCCTTTCCATCTGGCGATTGCCAAGGGAAAACCCATCCTGCGCGGCATGGGACTGTATCACGGCAAACAGGGCACCGGCGTTTCCGTGGAAGCGAAAGTGCGCACCGGCCCCATCACGAATCTGGCCTGCACGCAGACCGCAGAAGGCAGGCTCAAATTCATCCTTACGGAGGCGCTGTCCACAGACGGCCCGATCATGACCATCGGCAATACGCAGACACCGGTAAGGTTCCAAAAGGATCCGGACGCCTATATGGATGAATGGTTCGCAGAGGCTCCCACCCATCATTTTGCCATGAGTGTGGGAAAGAATGCCTCGGTACTGGAAAAGGTATCGGATATTCTGGGAATTACCTGCGTGATCCTGGATAACTAGCTTTCTTTGCTCCTCCGGGCCGGCCGGGAACAGGAATACCTTTCACCGGCCGCACATGGATTGCGGGACAAAAAACAGCAGCAGCGGTGCGGATCCCCTGGAGGGAGACTGTCCGCGCCGCTCTGCTGTTGTTTCTCACTTCTGCTGTTATTTTATTTATCCGCGCTGCCGTTACTTATTCCGCACTTCCCTGCGGAGCGCTTCAGGAATTCAGCATCAGGTTTTTCATATACAACAGAACACGTTCAATAAATTCATTTCTCTGCGTAAGGTCACAGTTGGCGAGGTAAAACTCAACATCAAACGGTGAACCGTCTCTCATACCGGTGATCAGATAATTCAGATCGATACGGTACTTCTTATTTAAGATTTCCATCTTCTTAGGATTAAGCCCATACCTGCCGTTTTCAATTTTACGGTACTGCTCCACAGACACCTGCATAGCTTCCGCAAACTGCTCCTGCGTATATTTGGTATTCGTCCGTACTTCCTTAAGCCTGCAGCCTATTTCCAGATTCAGTCTCTTTTCTTCTTCCTTACGCTGTTTCTGTTCATCGCCCTGCTGCTTATGCTCATTTCCCATGGGTATCACCTCGCATTTTCTATGACAATCATAGCAATGCATAGTTTACCCGAACAGGGCGTAATGCATACCCAAGTTCGCCGCATTACATCCTATAGATTTTATGCGGTTCAACCATTCCACCCGGCATCCAGCGGCGGAAGCTCCTCTCCTTTTGTCAGATACAGCCTGTCAATTCTCAGGCCTGACGCCAATGGACACACCTGAAGGATATGCTCTCCCGGCGCCGCCGTAATCCGGGCGGCGGGCACCCACCGGTAGATCTGCTCCGCTTCATAGCGGAACAGGTTTCCTTTGCTATACAGTTCCTCTTCGGGAAGCATCCTGCCGTCGAATCCCATGGCAAAAAAAGCTTCCTCTTTCCTATTAAACTTGGCGAGCATCCAGATGCGGTACATACCGCCGCCGCACCGGAACCGGTAATTCAGGGAAGGGGCCTCCTCCGCCGTTTCCCAGCGCAGGCTCCGATCTCTGATATACATTGCCAGCCCGCTGCGTCCAAAGGATTCACTGCTGCAGTATTCCCAGCCAAAACCTTCCGTCCAGGCCCGGGAGGAACCGGAAAGCGCCATGGCGGCATCGATACGTATCGTGCCGGACACTTCCTCCGGTCCCTTTTTTCCGGCCTTCAGATACCATTCCGGGCTTATCGGTGCCGCATAGGCTTCCGGATATTTTATAAGAGAAGTGACAGCAAGGCTGTCCTCCCTGCTTATTACCGGCGCATATTCCACCGGTCTCGGCTTCAGGGAAATGTCCCCGTAGAACTGGTTTTCCCAGGCCGTCAGATCCCACAGCTCCGGAAGCCTCTGATCCCCGCCGGGCAGGCCCAGGCTGTTCTCCTTCCTTTCTCCCTGATATATCACAAATCTGGTAAAGGCAAAATAGCGGTCCACCGGATAAAAGGACAGGTGATGCAGACCTTTCTTCATCTCCGGAAGCTTCCGGTACAGCCGATCCACGTTATTGAGTACATTCTGCTTCCAGTTTCCCCTCCATTCATCGTTGGAGAAGGATTCCACAATAGCCACCGGGCCATCGTCCACCGATACCCCGATCCGTATCCTTCCCGTGGCATTCAGGGAAGGAAAACGGTGGATTTCCAGCAGGGCGCCTTCTGCCGGCGTATCCTGAGTCAGGTAAAAAGGATAGGTGAGCGCCTCGGCAGCATCCGGCCTGCCTCCTTCTCTTTGCTGCCTGTCAGCTGCCGCCTCCACCAGGTTTCCCCGGCACCGTCCCAGACGGCGTATCACACGGAAGCCGGGTGACACGGCAGTATCCGCTTCCACGGAAATTATGCCGCCGTCCTCCGTATTCGGGCAGTCCGAAGGAAAGATACGGACACAGACGGGAATCCGCACTTCTTCCCCTTCCGTCCTGTCAATTACCACCATTTCCCCCTGTCTGTCCCTGTCAAAGCACTTCGGAGACAGCAGGATCCTTTTTTCGGAGCCGACCCGGCCGCTCGTCTCCGAAACAGACAGCCACTCCGGCGCATACATGGAAAATTCCAGTTCTCCGTTTCCTGCATTCCCGATTTCGATCCATTTTTCACCGGGTTTTACAAAGGAAAGGGAATCCTCCCCGTTCCACACGGTGATCAGCATCCTGCGCTCCCCTATTTCCAGCGGGGGCGTACATACCGGCATCATGGCGGCCCTGGGCGGCGGGAAACCTTCCGGATTCAGGATGCCGTCCCATTTTCCGCCGGACATGGTTTTGTTATAATAGTGCAGCATTTTTCTCCTGGCATCGTCATATTCCATGGATTTGCGGGTGTATAAACGGGCCGCCTGCATTTTCCCCTGTTTTACACACAGGGTGCTCCGATCCCCATAATAAAACTGGCAATTGGTAAAATAGGCGGCATGGATCCGCATCAGCACCAGCTGGAAAAACGCATCCTTTTCCGCTTCCGGAAGCTGGCCGTATATGGCATTTCCTTTTCGGAACAGCTCTTCATATTTATGGATCCGAACTGCGGCTTCGTCGCCGTAAGCGATCTGGGAAAAGGCATCGTAATCCATATTTTCCAGTTTTATCACATTGGTCAGCTGGGAAAAATCATTGAGCAGGGCAGCCGTTTCCCTACCATGCCCGCCGCTGAAATTGCGGTCGATCCAGTCGGCCGCATAGGTATCCACATCCTCCGTGAGCGCGTCCTCCCTGCCGATCTCCCAGGCCAGACGCAGGAAAAATTCTATTTCCTGTTCCAGCGGCTTCATGGCCCCGCTGTTCAGGACCCACAGCTTTCGGATCCCTTCCGCATAAGCCTTCTTCAGCTCGTTGCGCGTATGGGCAAGGGGAATGGAGCAGAGGAACACATAGGACATACCCGGAGACGCCCAGTAGGAATTATGATAATAAATCCCGTTTCCGCCGCTGCGGTGCTGTTCCTTTTCCGAAGGATAGCGGCGGATATAGCCGTAGTTATCATTTGCCCATACCAAAGTCATGTCCTCCGGGATTTCCAGACCGTTGTCATACAGCTCCAGCACCTCTTTATAGGGAATAAAGGTCATCATGGTATCACGGCCCAGGGTTTGGGAGAGAATGCCGCGCTGATCCCGGATAATGGTTTCCAGAAGCTGCGTTTTTGCCTTTCTTTTCTCTTCCTCCGTCTTTCCTTCCAGCGTCTTCGTCTCAAAGCCGGAATCATGGATCCCCCGCATCCCCAGCGTATAACAAACCTCAAATTCCCGGTTCTGTTCCACACTTTCCCGCCAGTATTCCTGCAGGATTTCCCGGTTTCTTCCCGGGATGGAATAATCATAAACCGCATCCTTCCAGCCCTTTGACGCGATCCAGGGATACCATTCCCTGTTGTTGGAACGCATGAGCATGTCGCAGTGGGACGTTCCCACCACGATTCCCATCCGATCGGCAAGCGCACCGTTTTCCCGCTTCTGGTTAAAGGAATTGACATGCATGGCGGGCCAGATGTAATTCCCCTTCAGGCGCAGGAGAAGCTCAAACACCTTTTCATAGGTTTTCACGCCGATGGTAGGCTCTCCCATATGCTTTTTTACCCAGGCCTCCAGCTCCTCCTCGTCATTTATAAAAATCCCCCGGTATTCCACCGATGGGTAATCCGTCTTATCATACCCCTCCGGCAGACGGATTTCCTCCTTTTGCTTCACCGGCACATCCGCCCAGAAATACCAGGGGGATACGCCAATGGCTTCACAAAACGTATAGATGCCGTATATGGTCCCCCGCCGGTCCGTCCCCGCGATCACCAGTCTGCCGCCGCGGACGCATTGTATATAAGCCTCCTTACGCAGGTTCCCATCCTCATCCTGAAGCCGGCTGCTGTCAATATATGCCCCGATTTCTTCCGAACATCCCAGCGTTCCCGCCAGGATCTCCGGAACGAATGCCTCTTTCTCCGGGGCAGGCGTCCCGCCCAGAACCTTTGCCAGATCCGTCTCCAGGTTGGAAACCGCGATTTTTACCGCTTCCGTTTCTTTTTCACTGACACGTACCCTGTATCGCTGTCCGCGCGTTATCTTAAAATCCATACGCGTCTCCTTTCTTTTCCGGTAAGCGTTCAGACAAATCTGAACGTTTACCTTTTCCTCCCGCTTTCCCCTCTATCATATCTCAAGAATATTGAGTTATCTGTAACTTTATTGGCAAAAAGCTTGTATATCTTGACTTCCTTTCCTCTGATCTGGTAAGCTACTGACAGGAATAAAAATGCTCCGCCCGGCCGGTCCGTTTTCCGGCCGGACATACACTTGCGGCATACCGGACAAAAGGGCGCGGCCCGGGAGGCAGACATGGTAGATAAAGTAATAACGGCTTATTATCAGTTACATTCCGGACCGGGCTACGATTTTGTATATACGGTTGACAACACGCCCAGAAATGATTCTGAATTCCGGCTCCATAACCACGATAATCTGTATGAAATATATCTGTTTCTTTCCGGGAATGCCGAATTTCATATCGAAGGGAATATTTACCAGGCCCACCCCCATGATATTTTTATCGCCAGGCCCTATGAAATGCATCATAATGTGTTTCTGACTTCCGATAAATACGAACGGATTGTTATTTTTATCAGCCTGGACTTCTTTCATAAGAACGGCTGCCCGGAGCTGGAACGCTTTTTCACGGAGCGCACGCTGGGGATGGGCTGCCAGATCCCGGCCAGCATCGTCAATGAGGAGATGTACCATCTTCTCATGAAAACCAACCGTTATCTCCAGGACGGCGCGGAAGGCATTGCCAAATGTGTGCTGACCGAGTTTCTGTATCTTCTCAATCACATACAGGCGCCGCTGACCCTGCCCCGGGTACCGGATGAGAGGATACAGAACCTTCTGATCTATATTAACAGCCATCTGACACAGGAGCTTACCCTGGATCACCTGTCCCAGACCTTCTATATCAATAAATACCATCTGTGCCGGATATTTAAAACCATTACCGGTTATACCATAAACCAGTATATCAACCACAAACGGCTTCTGCTGGCCCATGAGCTGTACAAGAGCGGGCAGTCCCTGCTGGAAGCAAGCAGCAATGCCGGCTTTAACAATTATGCCCACTTCTACCGCATGCACCGGAAGGAGTTCGGCACCAGCCCGAAAGCCCAGGCCGCGCTTGCCGGCCATGACAGCCTTTAACCCCTGCCCCCTGTAAGAGGAGTCTTATATGAACAGCAAAATACTAATCATCGAGGATGATGCGGATATCAACCATCTGGTAAAGAAAATATTGGAACGGGAGGGCTATGAAACGGAAACCGCTTTTTCCGGCACAGAAGGCAGGCTGCTGCTTCAGCTGAATTCCTATGACCTCGTCCTGCTGGATCTGATGCTTCCCGGACTCTCCGGCGAAGAGCTGCTTGCCGAAATCAGGAAAACCCGGCATATGCCCGTCATCGCCCTTACCGCCAAAGCCGGCCTGTCGGATAAGGTCCATGTACTGGGCGCCGGGGCCGATGATTACATGACCAAGCCTTTTGAAAAACAAGAGCTTCTGGCGAGGATCCAGGCCCAGCTGCGCAGGGCGGGAACCTATTCCGGTCCCAAAACAGACGGCATCCCCCCGGAAAAGCTGGTCTGCCGGGAATTGGAATTATACCCGGAAAGCCGCAAGGTACTGCTCAGGGGCAGGGAGATTTCCCTTACCGCCCATGAATTCCTCCTTCTCCAGCTGATGATGTCCCATCCGCAGAAGGTGTTTTCCAGAGAAGGGCTGTACCAGTCCGTCTGGGATAACGGCTTTTACGGGGAGGATAATGCCGTGAGCGTGCATATCAGCAATATCCGCAAAAAGCTGGCCGCCATAACCTCCGAAGAATATATAAAAACCGTGTGGGGTATCGGCTATAAGATAAACGGATAATGCATTTTCTTTAAACTTTCTTTATCCTTTCCATAGGACTGCTTAGAAAGTTTTGGCTATCCTTAGGGAAGAACAAGAAAGGAGTACTTCTCATGAATGATATGGTACTGACAATGAAGCAGGTGGAAAAACGTTATCGAAACGTTCCGGTACTGCAGAATATTACGATGGATATCCCGAAGGGCGCCATCTATGGGCTGGTAGGGAACAACGGCGCCGGCAAATCCACACTGATGCGTCTGGTGTCCGGGCAGAGCCGCATGGATCGGGGTGAAATACGGCTTTTCGGGAAAATACCCGAAGGAAAGGAACAGCGGGTGCGTCACCGGATCGGAACCCTGATTGAGGAACCGGGGTTTTACGGAGAGCTTTCCGCCGTGCAGAATCTGGAGTATTACCGTCTCCAATACGGGATTCCGGAAAAGGATTCCATTGACCGGCTCCTGGATATTGTGGGGCTGGGACATACCGGGAAAAAGAAATACCGGAACTTTTCCATGGGTATGAAGCAGCGTCTCGGCCTCGCCCTCGCCCTTCTGCCTTCCCCGGAATTCCTGATTCTGGATGAACCCATCAACGGGCTGGATCCGGAAGGAATCCTGGAAATCCGCAATACCCTTCTGCAGCTGAACCGGGAAAACGGCATCACCTTGCTGATTTCCAGCCATATCCTGGCGGAGCTGGAAAATGTGGCGACGGAATACGGTTTTCTTTCCCGCGGGAAGCTGCTGGAACAGATAACGGCAAAGGATCTGAAGGATAAATGCGGCACCTGTATTCTGCTGGAAGTAGGGGATCCTGTACAGATGAGCGTGATCCTGGAAAAAGAGCTGGGCATTACGGAATATAAGCTCTATCCGGACGGCCATTTTTCCGTCAGTGCGCCTCCTGAAAAAAAGGAAGCGATCAGCCGGGCGGCTGTCCAGCATGGGATCAGCCTGCATTCCATCAGCGCACAGACTATGGAACTGGAAGATTATTATATGAATCTGATGGGAGGGGAAGCGAATGCTTAATTATATGAAAAGCGAATGGTACCGGCAGTGCAATAACCGGGGGCTGCAGATCACTTTCCTGATATGTCTGGGGCTTCTCGTCCTTATGACCGCCGTCCTTGCCTTTTTCGGGAGGCAGCCGGGGTTTGCCTATGCCAGCACCGGTTTTGCCCTGAGGGGAATCTATACCTCTATGTCCGGCATTTTCCCTCTGACAATGGTATTTGCCGCCTTCATGGAAAACAATTCCCGTACCAGACAGTCTCCCCTGAAAAACAGCGTGGCCTTCGGAATTCCCCGCAGCACCATATACCTGGGGAAATTCCTGGTGCAGCTGCTGGTGTGTACCGCAATTTTCCTCCTCCTTCCCGCCGTCCTCTCCCTTTTATCCTGGCTGTTCCTCGAACACAGCAACGAGGGGGAATGGTATTATCTGGCTCATTCCATGATCGGGGGGTATCCGCTGTGTGTTTTCATGCTTTCCGTCTGTTTCTGCTTTCTCTTTAATATCGGAAACAGCATGTCAGGTATTATCCCGATCTTCGTTATCGTATATATCCTGCCCAAGATTTTTCTTCTCCTGGGTATGAAATATCCGGTTTTTGCAGAGATTTCCCAATGGTGTCCCGTAAGTATGCTGGATCTTTATTTTGACGAAAGCGGCATTCATTTTTACTGGGATACCCCTGCCACACTGCTGCGCACCTATCTTGCCGGGCTGGGCGGGACCCTGATCTTTCTCTTCGCCGGCTTATATTGGCTGAACAGGCGGG
Organism: Lachnospiraceae bacterium; assembly: GCA_022845955.1. GTDB lineage: Bacteria > Bacillota > Clostridia > Lachnospirales > Lachnospiraceae > Eisenbergiella. The sequence goes on along the minus strand of AP025576.1, from coordinate 2,437,419 downwards.
AAATCAAATAATTCGTAACAGTTCAGACGAGAAATGAGGTTTGTTATGACAGGTAAGCTGCTGTGTATCTTTTTATTCCTGCTTGTCCTGGCGCTGTCCATGCGCCTTATTTCCCTGCGCAAGGCACTCCGGCTGATCCGGGAGGATCTGAAGGAAATCAACGACGGGGATTTCCCCCGCCGGCATTTGACTGTGGAAACCCCAGATTCCTGCCTGCAGTCCCTTGCCGGGGAAATGAACCGGTATATGGACACGGCCTGGGCCAGAAGCCGCCGGGAAAGTATACGGGAACAGGAAATGCGGGCTGAAATCACCAATATCTCCCATGATCTGCGCACTCCTCTCACCAGTATTCTGGGATATCTGGAGCTGATCGAAGAGGAAGCATTAAGCGACGAACAGAAAGAAAATATGGATGTGGTGTTAAGGCGCGCTTCATACCTGAACCAGCTGATTGCCCAGCTGTATGAATTCAGCCGCCTGGAAAACGGGGAGCTTCCCCTGAACCCGGAAAGGCTGGATATTTCCTATCTTTTTAAGGAGCATATCCTTGCCTGTTACGGGGAATTCGAAAAAGCCGGGCTGGAACTTACCCTGCAGCTGCCGCAGCAGCCTGTGTGGGTAATGGCCGATGAAGGCGGACTTAAGCGCATTTTCCATAACCTGACCTCTAACTGTCTGAAATACGGCAAAAAGCAAGCCTCTGTTTCCCTGGAATGCACAGATGGCCGGGCAGTACTGACCTGCCGTAATGCGGCGGACGGGCTGACCCCCGGAGATGGGGAACAGATATTCCACCGTTTTTACCGGAAAGAAGCCTCCCGGAATGCCCAAAGCAGCGGCCTGGGGCTGTCTGTGGCAAAGCTGCTGGCCGAACAGATGGGAGGCGGGATGGAAGCCCGGCTGGAGGATGGGATGCTGGCGATACGCCTCCTGCTGCCCTGTGCGCCCCTGTCATAACAGTTCGGATGGCTTGGCAAGGATTGACAGATGCCTGCTGCAGGCGTATAATGAACACCGTTCATATAGTCAAATACCCGCAGGCATCTTTCCGGATCGCTGCCCGCGGGTATAAACCATATAGGGAGGATGTTCCATTGAAAATCAAGAAAAAAAATTTACTGCTCCTGGCCGGCCTTGTCTGGACCATTGCCGGCTTTAATATTCTGCGCATAGGGGTTCTCTCCTATCAGGGATATGTAACATTTCTGAACCTTATCCTGTCCTGCGCAGTATTTACCGTTTTCTGGTTTCTGGTATTCGGTAAGCTAGTCAGAAAACATACCCTCCGTATCCTACAATACCAGGAGGAAATGCAGTTTTTTCTCAAGTTTTTTGACATCAAATCCTTTTGCATCATGGCATTCATGATGACATTCGGCATCGGCCTGCGCGTTTCCGGCCTGTGTCCGGATATCTTCATAGCGGTCTTTTATTCCGGGCTGGGGACCGCCCTGTTTCTGGCGGGGGTTCTTTTTACCTGTAACTATTTCCAGGCCTTCCGTACCTGTGAAGCGGACGATCCCGATCCGGTTTCCTAGCGTGTGTTTGTGAAACCTTTGCCGTCGGCATGCAGACGGCAAAGCGGCTTCCTGCCCTATTCTTTTTCTCCGTAAGGCCCTTTATCGCTGCCGTCTTCCGTGTATTTGTTATACATCCAGTTACCCGTCACTTCATTGCGGATATGCAGCCTGCCGAAGTCGTCTTCCATTTCAAACAGAAGCATGCGCTCCTTTCCCGGCCGGTTCGGGGAATGCAGACACATCATCAGGGTTCCGTCAAACCGGGTAAACAGCATAGAATGGCCGCCGTCCTGGCTGAACAGAGGCTCCGGCTCCTGTTTCCACGGCCCGGTAATTTCCCCCGACACAGAACGGGCATATCCGCAGGTATAGGCCGTATTGGAAAAGCTGGTCCAGAGCATGAGCAGTTCTCCGTTCTGCGCCCGGTACAGATACGGGCCATCCGTTACCCTTGCCCATCCCATTTTGGGCTGCGGCTCCGTCAGCTTCCATAATTCCTTGTCGTCCGTGAAACGCCAGGGCGCCTCGGATGCCCGGAACAGGATGACAGGCTCCCCGATGGAATCCGACAGATCCTCCTCCATACGGACAGCGCAGATTTGCCCGTCCTGCACCTGCAGCCATTCATGGCAGAATACCATCCATGGCCTGCCCTGCCGGTCCTCATACAGGGTCCCATCCAGGCAATGCCAGTTTTCAGGGGTTGCAGGTTTGTTTTTCTTCGGAAGGAAAGGGCCTCTGGGCGTTTCCGCCTCCAGGAACTGGCAGCCCCGGTATCCTCCCGGCGCCCGGAAGGAGCTTACCAGATAGTATTTTCCTCTCCAGGAATGACATTCCGGTGCCCAGAAATCCAGCGGCCCCCAGTAATCCTTCCCCGGTTCAAAGACCGGATAGCTTTCCGACCACCATACAAGATCGTCGCTCTCCCTCACATTCACAGCCCGTCCTCTTTGTCCCGGCCTTTCAAAACATTCGTAAAGAAAATACTTTTTCTCTTTTTCCCAGGGTACTATACATACATCCCTGGTGTGCAGATCCTTTACATGAATTTTTTCTCCCATATGCGTCTCCTTCCTCTCCCTGCACAGCCTCTCCTGCACCTTATAACAATTCCGTACCTTCCCGGTTGTGGGGTTTTTCTCTTTTATAGTCAGAATAGCACCTTTTGGGCGGGAAAGCTATAAGGAATCCGAATCTGGATTCTTGTATCTTCTCCTGCTTTGCTGCGGATTTCAATTCCGTAATCCTCTCCGTAAAAAATACGTATCCTGTCGTTTACATTCTTCAGCCCATATCCCTTCGATTCCTGGTTTACCGCCTGGTTTACCGCCTGGTTTCCCTCTTCTGCGGCAAACCCTTGCCCGTTGTCTGTGACAGCAAGCAGCAGTTCCTCTCCGTCTTTTTTAATAAGGATACGCAGCAGGCCCCGTCCGTCCCGTTTTTTATCGATTCCATGCTCCAACGCATTTTCAATCAGCGGCTGCAGTATGTTGCATATTACCTGGCAGGGTTTGCATGACTCTTCGATTTCACATACCGCATCAAAGCTGTTATTGTGCAGAGCCAGCTGAATGTTGATATAGCTTTGGGCATTCAGAAGCTCTTCTTCTATTGTTGTGGTTGCTTTTCCGCTGTTCAGGGCTGTCCGGTAAAAAGCCGATATATCTCTGCTTATTTTGGCAATTTCCATTTCCCCTGCCCTGATAGCGCTCCAGTTGATAAAGGAAAGGGTGTTATACAGGAAATGAGGATTCAGCTGGGCCTGAAGCATTTTAAATTCCGCTTCTTTTTGAATAATCTGGCTTCGGTACACCTCATTTACCAAGATGTTCAGCTTTTTAATCATTGCACCGAAGGCATTGGTAAGCTGTCCGATTTCATCCTCCGCTTCCGATGTTACTTCAATGGAAAAATCGCCTTCCTCCACCCTGCGGATATGGCTGCGCAGCCCTTCCAGCGGGCCAAGCAGCCAGAGGCACAGCAGCCAGCTCATCAAAAGGCAGAGAAAAACAGCGAGGATCAGCACAAGTAAGGTAGCCTTTAATATGGACGGATCGTTGATTTCCATCTTCCTTTCGGGAACAAAACAGAGGGATTTCCACCCTGTTTCCGGTATATCGTTCACAAACAGAATATACTTTTCTCCGTCCAGCCTGACCTCCTGATAGGTTTCCGCATGTCCATAATCCGCATAGCCCTGCATTCCGGGACTTTCGAAGATGATATGTCCGCTGCCGTCAGCCAAAATCAGCTGTTTCTCCCCGGCCAGCATCAGGCCAAGCGATTCGGATATACGGAACTCTATGTACAGTACATTCGTCACCCCCGTCCCCTGCGGAGGGTATTGGCATACCGCCGTAAGCCTGCCGTCACTGACTTTATAGCGCAGCAGCATACGGCCGGAGCTTTTGTCATACTCCGGCAGGCCTTCCAGATCATAGAGATATCTGGAATGTCCTTTCAGCGTCTCATTATCCGTATAAATTTTAACAAGCAATATATTGGAATGAGAGCTTACAATACTCTCAATCGTAGGCTCCATACTATTTTCAAACATCAGATATTGCTGATAGTAACTGATATTTTCCGTATTCAGACATTGCATCATTTCAGAATTGTACAGAAGGCTGGAAATCACGGTCTGGCTCTGGGCGATCTGGCTGTTCAGCATGGTATTTGCCTGCCAGATCTGTTCTTTCACACTCTGCTTTTCCTTATCCAGCAGATTATTATGGGCCTGGTAATACGAATAGATCCCCAGCGGGATCAGTGTAATGCTGGATGTAAGGAAAAATGCGGCAAACAGCTTTCGGGAAAACCTCGTATTCCGGATCTTTCTTTTCAGCCTGGGCCATAGTTTCATCTCTCTTTCCTCCCCCATTCCACCGCCTTTTATCCTTACCGGCTGCCATTCCTATCTGCCGTGCTCCCTGAACTGGGCAGGAGATATGCCCACATTATTTTTAAAAGTGATATTAAAGTATGAATAGTTCTGATATCCCACCTTTGCGGCCACCTCCGCTATCTTCATATTTCCGGAAAGAAGCAGTTCCTTCGCCTTGTCCAGCCGGGTCATTGTAATATATTTAATCAGGCTGACTCCCACCTCCTTCTTAAACAGATAACTTAAATAAGAAGGGGAAAGATACACTTCTTCGGCAATGGACTGCAGGCTGATATCCTCCTGATAACGCAGTTCCACGATTTCAATAACAGAACGTATTACTTTTTTCTGTTCGCTGCCGCCCGCCTCCTCCGCCTTATGCGCTTCCATAAACTGTACCGTAAGCGTGAGTATCATTTTATGGATCCCCGACAGGGAATTTTCCTGAAACAATCTGTCCAGATGGGTTTTAAAATCCCCATAAGGTATCCGGCTGTTGTCAAACATTCTTTTAAGGATATTGGAGTACAGATATTTCACATAAATCTGGGAATCCATAATATGGGAACGAAGTTCCTCCCGAAGCAGCTTCAGATTCTCCGTCACATAGGGGAGATTATTGTTATCCACCCCATAGTAAATTTCTTTTATAATCCGTTCTATGATCTGTTCTGAATTCCCTGATGCCTTGTTGCTTTCATTCCAATGGAGCAGCTGGTTCCCATCCATGAAGAAGTGGAAACGCAGCATCTCTTCCATCCGCAGGAAGCTGTCCTGGAGTTCCCCGCAGCTGCCCGCTTCTTTTCCCATTACGACACAGGCCTGCCGGATATTACAGCTTTCCAGGAACTCCATAACTGCCTGCTCCCCTTCTTCCCCCTCATCCAGAAGCAAAAGGATAATACCCTCGCTTACGGTGATAATGCTTCGAAGGAGAACAAAATTATCCTTTACCCTCTCGTAAAAGGCGGCAATGGCCGTTTCGTTTTCATCCTGTATATCGTAAAGCTGCAGCCGGAAGGTTTCGCTTCCCTCCAGCAGCTTAGCAAGCCATTCCGGCGGCGGCCCTTCTTTATGCAGGAAAGCCGCCATAACATCCTCCGCCCCTGTACCAGGGCGCTGCAGACGTCTGCTTTCCTCCTGTTCCCTGATCACAGCCTCCACAACTTGGGCAAGGACCGTCTGGAATTCATCCGGATCGATCGGCTTCAGGAAATAGTGGATCACTCTGTTTTCCAAAGCGGTTTTTGCATAGTCAAAGTCCGCAAAAGCGCTGAAAATCACTATTTTCAATCCCTTATAGGTTTGGTTTGCCTGTACCAGCAGTTCCAGGCCATCCAAAAAAGGCATTTTTATATCCGTAAAAAGAATGTCCACCGTATTTTTTTCCAGACATTTCATGGCTTCCTCACCATTTTCCGCCATATAAACCTGGAATTCATAGGGACTGCGTTCCAGCAGAAGGCTTATCCCTTCTCTCTCAATCCATTCGTCATCTGCAATTAATACCGACAGCATTTTCCCCTCCGTAACTTTCCAAAACCTTATTCCTTAACGGAACCAAGCGTTATGCCGGTCACAAAATATTTTTGCAGGAATGGATAAACCACTAATATGGGAAGCAGGGCGATCATAATTTTCGCCGCGTTCAGTGTCTTGTTGGAAGACTGCATGATATTTTCCAGCTGCCTGGGATCCGTAATATTGGTAGTATCCGTTGGTATGACCAGCTGTTGTATGTATGTCATCATCGGGACTTTGGACGGTGTATTGATATATATCATCCCGTCAAAAAAGGAATTCCACTGGTTTACAATACTGAAAAGAGTGATCGTGGCAAGACAGGGAAGGGAAATCGGAAGGAATATTTTAAAGAGAATATCCACATGAGAAGCTCCGTCCATAATCGCTGCTTCCTCCATACCGGGGCTGATGTTGCGGAAATAGTTCATCAGAAGGATAACATTATAAATCGGAACCGCGCCGGGAAGTACCAGGGACCAGAAGGAATTAATCAATCCCAGCCGGCTGACCGTCAAATACAGAGGAATCAGGCCTGCGGAAAACATCATGCAGAAGATCAGAATCCACATATATACATTCCGTCCACGGAACAGCTTCGGGGATTTGGACAGGGGATATGCCATCAAGACCGTCAATATAAAATTCAGGCCCCCTCCCACAATTACCCGCAGGACCGATACGCCAAAGGCGGTAAAGAACCCACTGTCCTTCAGCAGCATCTTGTAGGATGCAAGAGTAAAGCCTTTCGGGAGCAAAAACACTTCACCTGCCGCCGCCCTGGATTTGTTGCTGAAGGAGAGGGACAGCGTATTCAAAAAAGGGATCAGACAGGTAAGGCTTACTGCCACAACTACTATAACAATCAAAAAATGTCCCAGTTTTTCTCCGGTTTTTTCTTTTATTTTCATGATCTGTACCACCTTTCCCGCTCTGTCAGAAAATCCGGTAGTTGGCAAATTTCTCCGCCAGCTTATAGGAAATAATAATCAGCAAAAAGCTTATGACGGATTTCATCATCCCCACCGCCGTTGCAAGGCTGAACTGGGCATTTTCCAGTCCCATACGGTACACATAGGTGTCAATGATATCTCCGGTCTGATATACCAGCGGATTATACAGGTTAAAAACCTGATCAAACCCCGCATTCAAAACATTTCCCAGACTCAGCGTCCCCACCAGGACTATGGTGCTCACAATAGATGGCAGCGTTATATATAAAAGCTGTTTGGATTTGGATGCACCGTCGATGGCACTCGCTTCATACAGAGTGGGATCAATTCCCGCCAACGCGGCAAGAAAAATAATGCTGTTATACCCAAAGCCCTTCCATACATCGGATAGAACCACAATCGGACGGAACCAGAAATTGCTGCCCATAAAAATAATGGGGTCTATCCCGATCCCCGACAGGAGGGTATTCACAATTCCGGATTTGGAAAATATATCCGCGATTATGCTTCCCAGGATAACCCAGGATATAAAATTAGGAAGATAAACAATTGTCTGCAGTGTCCTTTTTAACAGTTTACATCGGATTGCATTGAGCATCAATGCAAAAACCAGCGGCACCAGCAGATTCAGGACCATCTTGGATACAGCAATTACCAGGGTGTTTACAAAAATCTGCCTGCTGTCAGGAAGCTGGAACATAAATCTGAAATTTTCCAGCCCTACCCATTTGGATCCCAGAAGCCCTTTCGCCGGGAGAAAATTCTGGAAGGCCATAACAAGACCCGTAAGCGGTATCATATGAAACAGCAATATAAATATCATGCCCGGAGCTATCATGGCATGAAAAGTGATATTCGCTTTTCTGTTTTTCACGTTGCTTCCTCCTTACAACAGCCGGATGCCGCCCGCTGCAGACATCCGGCTGTCCTTACTATTCCTTATCAGCCCTGCTTCTTTATAATCTCAGTAGCTTCCTGCATAATCTGATCCCCGCCCAGAGATTTCCACTGGGAAACGAATTCGTCAAAATAATCCAAATCCTTTTCTCCTGTAATAATAGCAAGCAACGCTTCATTTTCCAGCTTTTCCAGAGAAGTCCATCTCGCTGTCATGGAATCCGTCATGGCAAAGAATACACAATTTTCCGCCACTCTGACATTCTCCATACTTGCCACTTCATACCCGCCAGTACGCGCCATATAGCCGGACCACTGGTCCCTGTTTGCCACTGGATCCTCTTTATATTTCAGCCTGGCCTCATACACCGGTACCATAACGTCACTGAGTATGCCGGGATCCTTTTTTTCTTCCGCTTCATTCAAAGCCGCATATTCCTTCGGCATATAATCCTGCTCGGAAAACTGGAGGTTAAGCGGAATAATGGTCTTTCCGTCGGCCGGGGTTCCCCTGTAGGGATAAGCGTAGCCTTCCGGCAAATCCTTTACAGGCTGAAGCCACTCGCTCAGCTGGCTCTGTAGCTTCATCAGAGCTTCCGGATGAGGGAAATCCTTTCTTACCACCGCCCAGTATGTATGGATTTCCTGCTGGTAGGTTTTAAACTCTCCGTTCTGATCAAGGGGACATAAATAAGGCTGCCAGTCCGCATCCGGATCATTATTTATACTGTCCTGCAATGTATAGGCCGCCCACCATGGCCCGAAAATAATACCGCATTTTCCTGCTGCCAGAGGGGCGTTGATGTCGTTGGGGTTCCTTACCGCAAATTCTTCATCAATCAGCTTATCCGCATACATCTGGCGGAGCGTTGCGAGCGCTTCCTTTGTTTCCGGGGCAATCGTTCCATACGTCACATTCCCGCTTTCATCGGTAAGCCACTGCCGGGGATAAGAGCCATAATAGCCAAAAACGGGATCCATTGTGTGATTGGAGTTATACAGTCCTCCCACCCGCTGGTCGCAGAGAAGGCCGATGGTATCCTTCTGACCGTTTCCGTCAGGATCCTCTTCCACAAACGCCTTTGCCACCGCCTGCAGTTCTTCCAGCGAACCGGGTTCCTCCAGCCCCAGCTTATCAAGCCAGTCCTTCCTGATCCAGGTAAAAGCGTAGGAATAACCGGGAACATAATTGGAAATAGCTTTCAGCTTTCCGTCGAACGTACACGTATCAAATTTCCGATCCCCATACGTATCCAGAACCGCCTTATTATAAGGGCTCATGCCTATTTCGTAGGCAGAATCCAAATCCGCCACCAAATCGGATTCCACAAGCTGGGATAACAGCACCTGGTTGGGTACCATCATAATATCCGGCATCTGGCCCGAGGTGATCGCAAGGCTGACCTTCTGGGAAAGCGCCGCCTCATCTACCGCCATCCATTCTACCTTTACATCCATATTCCAGCGCTCTTTGTAAAGGCGGGTGAATTCATTATCCTCCAGCGTATCCCCTTCCGGCAGATTCATATCCTGCGGATTTCCCAGCCCGCCAATGGTAACCGTCAGTGTTTCCTCATAAGGATCATCCCACCCTTCCGGAACCGGAATTCCGTCGGAAGGCAGGTTTTCCGCCCCTGTACTGTCTGAACTGCTCCCGCTTTGTGTTCCTCCGCTTTGTGTTCCTCCGGTCTGTGCTTCCTGTCCGCATCCCGCTATGGAGACTACCATAGACAAGGTAAGCAGCACCGCCGCTATTTTCTTTTTCATCGCATATCCTCCTGCTTTTACTCATGAGCTCCCGGGCAGCTCCTGTAACATAATACTAATGGTTCGAAACCGCTCCAACAAGATTAGGTTTTTTCGATTTCTTTTTCTTTTTTATGCTTTTGTTCCCATTATCTTTTTTTCGTCCAGTATAATTTCAGCAACCGCACATGCCGGCAGGGTAAAACGTATTCCTCCATCCGTTATCTTGATATCCCGGAGCATTTCGGGCTTTACCTTTTCCGGACAGTCAAATGTATTGTGCGCCGCCATGTCTCCCTGCAGAAGCCTGCCCTGCGTAGTCTCCGTAGTGTAACCCAGAAGATAGCAGTCAATTTCCTCCGATCGGCAGGGGGACAGGTTGCTTATTGTCAGATGCAGCACACCGTCCTTTATGGAAGCGGTATGGGACAGGGAGGGTATGCGGCTCTCTGCGTCTCCTATCTCTTCTGTCTCCAGCCAGCTGCCAAGAAGAGCGGCATCCTGATGTCCCTTATACAAATCAAACGTATAATAGGTAGGCGTAAGTACCATATTCTTTCCTTCCGTGAGAATGATTGCGTGGATTACATTGACCATCTGGGCAAGATTGGCCATTTTCACACGATCCGAATGTCTGTTGAATATATCCAGCGTAACTGCAGCCAACAGGGCATCCCTGATGGTCCCCTGCTGATATAAAAAAGCAGGATGGGATCCTTCTTCGACTTCATACCAGGCTCCCCATTCATCCACCACCAGTCCCACTTCATGGGCCGGATCGTATCTGCTCATAATCTCACAATGCTTCTCAATCAGCTCCTCCATACGCAGGGCACGTACAAATCCCCGGTAATAATCCGCCAGTTCAAATTCAGCGGCTCTCTTTTTGTGCTCCCAGGTATTTGGCTGGGTATAATAATGAAGGGAGATACCGTCCATAAGGCGGTGGTTCCCTTTATACGCCGCGGTCCTCATAACGCCTTCCGTCCACCGGTAATCAGCCACATCGGCACCTCCGGCTATACAGTACAAACGGTTGTCCCCGTAATTCCGGCAGAAGGTACGGTAACGCCGGAATTCCTGGCCGTACTGCTCCGGCGTCATATTGCCGCCGCATCCCCAGTTTTCATTTCCCACTCCCCAGTACTTTACACGCCAGGCGGCAGGGTGTCCGTTTTGTGCCCGCAGTTCAGACATCGGGGATACCCCGTCAAAGGTCAGGTATTCGATCCAGTCACTCATCTCCTCTACCGTACCGGAGCCCACGTTTCCGCAGATATAAGGCTCGCAGCCTACCTGCTCACATAATTCCATAAATTCATGCGTTCCGAAGGCGTTATCTTCCAGTACATTACCCCAGTTTGCATTGACTAGTTTCTTTCGTTTTTCCCGGGGACCGACTCCATCTTTCCAATGGTAATAATCTGCAAAGCAGCCCCCCGGCCAGCGCAGTACAGGTAGACGGATTCGGCGAAGCGCCTCAGCCACGTCGCACCGTATCCCTTTTATGTTCTTTATGTCGGAATCCTCTCCCACATAGATTCCTTCATAAATCCCTCTGCCCAGATGCTCCGAAAACTGTCCGTACAGTTCCTTATTGATTTTACTTTTTCTGTCCCATGCATTGATAACAAGCTTTGCCATATTTTTTCCTCCTCATCTCATCAGGCTGCATCGTTATGCAACCATATCTTAAAAGGATACGGCCTTGTTTTCAATTTTAAATAATTACGTTTTGACTATGATTTTTATGGAAATTAATAGGAACGGTTACGTATTCTCCGGGAAATCCGGCAAGTGAAGGTTTGACATTTCTGCTTACAGCAGTTAGAATTTAGACTAATTACGTATTACAGTCAATTGTTTGGAAGATGCGGGGGAGAAATGGAAAAACATTGGAAGGCCCGCTGCCCGCGGGAAAAAGACGGTATGTTTCCCCTTACTGCCCCTGCACCGTTTTCTCCCCTGCGGCAAGCTCTTTTATCTTTTTCCACCGCTTGGAGAAAAAATAACTGAGCATACACAGCATACCGAAGGCAAAGCTTATCGGCAGGCAGGCCATGACATAGCCGCCGTCGATAAAATAAGCAATCAGATAACCCACCGGAATCCGAACGGCCCAGAGCATCAAAAGATTGACAATCGTAGGGAACCGCACCTCTCCCATTCCGTTGACAAATGAAATAATACCGTTAAAAACGGCAAACGTCCACGTAAAGGGCAGCACGATGCGGATATAACGCACCGCAATTTCCAGCACCTCAGGATCCCTGGTAAACAGACTTAACAAAGGCCTGCAGAAAATCGTCACCAGCAGTCCGGCAATACAGGTAATCAGCCCGGAGAACAGCGGGATCTGCAGCCCTCCTTTTTTCAGATATGTATAGTTCTCAGCCCCCAGATTCTGGCCGGAAAAGGTGGTGGCCGCTGAGGACAGGGAGGTTATCGCCACGTTGGCGATTCCGGTAACCTTGCCGCTCACCGCACAGGCAGCTATGAACACGGATCCCTGTATATTGATAAGAGACTGCATCAGGATATGTCCCACGGAATAGATAGATCCGTTCAGTCCCAGGGGAAGTCCTATTTTTACAATAGCCGAAAGCATCACCTTATTCAGACGGCGCGGGAGCAGGGTAAAACCAAGCTCCGGATATTGTCTGCAGATGTAGGCCACGCTGAACAGCCAGGAGCAATACATAGCCAGCATCGTAGCCAGGGCCGCCCCTGCCACATCCATGCCGAGCACCGCAACAAACAGCAGATCCAAAGCGATATTCACAAAACAGGAAACAAGCAGAAACAGCAGGGACGCTTTGCTGTCCCCCATCCCCCGCAGAATGCCCGCATTCATATTATATCCCATGTTTCCCAGGGTCCCGATGAAAATGATACGGATGTAATCATTGGCAAGCTTCCAGGTATCCGCCGGAACCTGCATGAATTTAAGCACCAGAGGCCCTGCAAACTGTCCGAGGACGGCCAGCGGAATGGCGCATATGTATAAAAAGGATATGGCGGTGGCAACAATCTCCCTCTGGCTTTTCCGGTCTCCTCTGCCGGAAAACTGTGACACCAGAATGGATACACCGGTACCCAGCCCCAGGAATATACACAGCAGCATCTCCACCGGCTGGCTGCTGGTACCGACCGCAGCCAGGGATACGGAACCGCAGTAATTACCGATTACCAGCGTATCAACCGTACCATAAAGCTGCTGCAGTACATTCCCCGCACAGATGGGCAGAGCAAATACCAGCACCTTTTTCATGATGGAACCTTGCGTCATATCAATTTTTTTTGCGGCTTTCATACAGCCTTATCCCCCTGGAACAGCTTGTTTTATTTTTTGTAACACATAATTTAGATCATTATAGCACAGACCTCCGGCTTATGATATCCTTTTTCGCAGTACTTCACTTTTCCGTTACATTCGTTTAACGGCTGTAAATTATTTCCACCATGCCGTTATAGCTTTTGGACGAAACCAGTTCCAGTTTTTCTTCTCTTCCGCTACCGTCAAACAGCGGAATCCCTTTTCCCAGGAGGCGGGGAATCACCGTGATATGGTAGATATCGATGCACTGGTGTTCCATACACTGCTTCACTACATCCGCGCCCCCGCAGATCCAGATATCCTTCCCGTCTGCGGCGGTCAGTTCACCGAGCAGCGAATCTATCTTCTCATTCACAAACCGGATGCCTTTCCGCCCAGGCTCCGGGCTGTGCGTCAGGACACAGACTTCCTTCCCTTCATAAGGCCATTTCCCGGGGGACAGTTCCGTAACTATCTGACGGTAGGTCCGATGCCCCATGAGAATGGTATCCACTGATTCCAGAAATGCCAAATAACCGTCGTCCTCACTGATGTCCGGGTTTACTTCTGTCAGCCAGTCAACACTGCCGTCTTTTTTGGCAATATAACCATCCAGGCTTATTGCTATATACAAAATCACTTTTCTCACAATTGTATAATCCTTTCCTGATCTTTATATCATTCATCCTTTCCTGATTTTCGTATTTCCATGCATAAATAGCAGATAACAGGAAACCTTGATAAAAGCAGGACAATGGCAAAAAAGGGATGCCATGACAGATGGTTCTTTCTTTTTCTTTTATTTACCCAGAACGCTTGTTCTGTTATAATAAGAAGAACAGAATGCGGATCAGGAGGTGCCGGATGCCGGAAAAAATATATTTATGTATTGATTTAAAGTCCTTTTATGCGTCTGTGGAATGTGTGGCCCGGGGACTGGATCCCCTTACCACCAATCTCGTCGTGGCGGACCCGGAACGGGAAAGCGGGACGATCTGCCTTGCGGTCTCCCCGTCCATGAAAAGCCTCGGCGTCAGGAACCGGTGCCGGGTGTTTCAAATACCGGCAGGAATAACATATATTATGGCACCGCCCAGGATGAAAAAATACATCGAATGCTCGGCGGATATTTATGCCATCTATTTGAAATATATTTCCAAAGAGGATATTCATGTCTATTCCATTGATGAAGCATTTCTGGATGTGACAGACTATCTGCCTCTGTACCATATGACAGCCAAACAGCTGGGCCAGCGTATAATGGATGATATCCGGAACGCTACCGGCATTCCTGCGGCCTGCGGCATCGGTACAAATCTGTATCTGGCTAAGATAGCGCTGGATATTACGGCAAAACACAGCCCGGATTTCATCGGTTATCTGGATGAAGCGCTGTATCGCAGTACTTTGTGGAACCACCGGCCAATTACGGACTTCTGGCGTATCGGCCCCGGGCTTTCCAGCCGGCTTTCTTCCATGGGGATCACCTCTATGGGGGAAATCGCCCATATGAGGGAGGATCTCCTTTATAAGGCCTTCGGGGTGGATGCCGAATATCTGATCGACCATGCCTGGGGACGGGAACCCACCACTATTGCAGAAATCAAAGCCTATAAGTCCAAAACCAACTCCCTTTCCACCGGCCAGGTGCTCTTTCGGGGCTACAGCTATGAAGAAGGGCTGCTCATCGTAAAAGAAATGGCAGACTTATTATGCCTTGATCTGGTGGACAAAGGACTGGTTACCGACTCTATCTCCCTGTATATCGGTTATTATAAAAATACCGCCAAATCCTCTAACGGCACCAGCCGAATGTCGGTCACCACCAATTCCGTCCGCATCATAACCGGATATTTTACGCAGCTTTATGAGCGGATTGTTCATAAAGAGGCCCTGGTGCACAGAGTAAATATCACCTTTAACAATGTGCTTGACGAGGCCTATGAACAATACGACCTGTTTACGGAACCGGCAGAGCTGGAGCGCGACCGAAAAATCCAGCTGGCAGTATTGGATATCAAGAAAAAGTTCGGCAATAATGCCGTATTTAAAGGAATGAATCTGGAAAAAGGCGCTACCACCCTGGAGCGCAACCAGCAGATAGGAGGACATAAAAGTGGCGAATCAACAGAAAGCTGACCGCGCGAAGCTCTTTCTTCCCTTTGACGCCTTAAAAGGGTTCCGGGAAGCCCTCGCAGAAAAAGAACGGATCGTGGTACCGAAAACCGAATTATCCGAGGACAGGAAAGAGGAGCTGGATCGCCTCCTGCATCAGATAAAACCGGGGGATATCATTACCGTGGTCTATTTTCATAACGAAGAATATGTGCAGCTGACCGGAATGCTTTCCAGGATCAGCCTTTCCGGCCGCACGTTGTCCATCGTCCAGACCCGGATTTCCTTTGCTGATATCTACAGCATAGAAGAACCGTTTTAAAATCTTTCGCGGCGCACCGTTCCGGGCAAGGAACCACTGTTCCAAGCGGAATGATTACGTTTAATTGCTGTCCACAGTATGAAAATAGTCTTTTCTGTTGGAAAGCTATTTTCTGCATATTTCCGGTATTTGTATATTTTTATGTTTATCCAGGTATTCCATGTAGGCATCCGCTACAGAGTTTCCGGTTTCTGCCGCCTTAACAAACCGCTCCTCATCATAATCACCTGCCGCCATACTCACTTTATATTCGGTATCATCATTCAGGCGGGAGCCATCAGACAAGGAAGCCGCCGTTACTTTTCCATCCTGAAGTGTCACCTCCAGCCCGGACCAATAATAAGCAAAGGCTACCTGTTCTCCTGTATTTTCATCCGAAAGGATACGTCCCTGCTCCAGCAGTTCCGTAATTTGTCTGCCTGTCATGGTAACATTGACCAATAACGTATTCAGACCCGGAAGAATTGTATTGTAGTTACTCGACCTGATCTTCCCGCTGAACAATCTGCCGTTTACACCGTTGTTGTTATAGATGCCGTTGATACATCCGCCGGTAGTCACCATGGACAAGTCTCCCTTTCCCTGCTCCAGAAGGACATCTGCTATATACTGTACCGTCTGTTCATGGGAAAAATCCGCATCTGCCTGTGCCAGATAGCTGTCACTGGATCCCGATAAAGCTGCCCTTTTTGCCTTGTCCATAGCGGAAATGGTATTTTTCAGCGGCTGGCCTGAAAACATGGCCGCTTTGATGGCATCTCCTGCCTGCATGACAATATCCTCATACCCTGTATAAAAATAGGGTGCAATTCTGCCTGACTCCACATATTCCTCAATATCCTGATAGGGAGGAAATGAGTCCGGAAGCTTACCGGATACCAGCGGCAATACATCGGCAGCCCCGCTCATCATTGCCATCTGTCCCTCCTTCGAGGAAAGATAATCCATGATTTCCAATGCCTGTTCCAGCTTCTTTTGGTTACCGGGTTCACCAAGCTGCCGTCCCAAACCAAAGCTGAAACCCACAGCAGTGGAAAGAATTACTTCACCATCCCTCTGCCCATAGTAAGGTATGGCGCCGAATTCATCTGTGGACTCCTCCATCATTTCTGCAAAGACAGATTGTTTACTTTGGGGAATTCCAATAGCCGCCTGTCTCTTGAGCAGGCGCTCATATACGTCACTATCCCGGCTTTCCGCATCTGTCTCATCAAAAGCTCCTGCATCTATGAGTCCCTGAATCTGCGCCAGCCCTTCGCCAAAGCCTTCTTCGGAGGAAGCGTTTCCTTTTGCAAATTCTTCCGTCCACTTCTTCCCCGCAGGCGTTGTCAGAAAGCCGCACTGTGAAAACGTGGTCATGATACGGAAATAGGAAGCTGGATATGCTCCGGAAAAACAGACAGGCGTAAGGTCGCTCTCTTCCCGAATCTGTTTAGTTAATGTCAATAATTCCTCATAGCTGTGAGGAACCTGCCATCCCTTTTCGGCAAACAGCGTCTTGTTATAGTACAACGAACCAATGGTATAGGAGGAAGGCAAAAGATAAAGCTTCCCATCGATTTCCCTTTCATTCTGGAAAGAAAGGGCATAACGGTCCACAAAATCGTATCCTGACA
Source organism: Lachnospiraceae bacterium (assembly GCA_022845955.1). Lineage (GTDB taxonomy): Bacteria > Bacillota > Clostridia > Lachnospirales > Lachnospiraceae > Eisenbergiella. Next base: position 2,420,526 of record AP025576.1, on the reverse strand, counting down.
GATCCAGCAAATACGCTTTCTGCTGTTCGGCGGCCCATATGTTGGGTGCAAAAACAAGATCCGGAACATCGTCATGCTGAAGCTTTGTCTGGATATATTCCGTAGTATTCGGGCCTGCATAATATTCAATGTCCAGCTTCACATCAGGAAACTTATCCTGAATAGCCGCCAGGTAATTTCTGTAATTATCGGTACTTCCGATCAAAACTGTCAGGGCTTCATCTGAAATAACCTCTTTCTGCGCTGTTTTACAGGCTGCCGGTTCCAGACACAGGGTCAGGGCAAGCAATAAAACTGCAACTGTCTTTCTGCTTCTCTTATAGCAATCCATTGTGTTTCTTACTCCCATTTCAAATTTTCATCCGTTACCGTTTCTATTTCCTTCAGGTACGCGATGATCGCATCTCCCGGAGTTATATCAGTCAGTTCCGCCTCCTTCTGCTGCATTTCCGTCAGCTCACCGATACTGACAGCAAGCCGGTAAACAGTATCCCCCTTCAGTTCACTGTCATTCTTGGTTACGAGCAGGTAGGGGTATGGGTTCCCATTTTCCTGAAGATCCAAACCCGACTCAGCCATTTCCTTAATTTCCGCACCTGTCAATTCCAATACAGCAATAGACGCTGCCTTTGGCTTGACCATATTTACCACCTGCGTATCCACTATACCAGGATATAAGTACCAATTAACACCGAATTTATTTTGCTCTCCATCATGATAACCGCCAAAAGAAACAAGCGCCGCATCAGCATCCACAGCTTTCCCTTCTGCAATTGCACAGAGCCTTGCGGTCATTTCCAATGTCATCCGTTCAGGCACCGTTGCATACTGGTCCTCCCGCTCTCCCTGCTCCACAGTCTCATGAATCCGGTCAAAAGCGGCCAGCAGCCCATCGGTATCTAAATTTCCCGAAATCAAGGCTTCTATCTGGGCCGCCATGGGAATCGTATAGTCCTCCCAGCCTACGTAAGCCTCCGGTACGGTACGCCCCTGGGAGATCAAATCCCTGACCTCGTAATATGGATTTTCCGCTGGTATCTCGCTGTTGGTTAAAGGTGTGACCACCAGAAAACTTCCCCCGAATAATGCCTTCTGTCCCTCTTCGCTGGACATGAACTCCAAAACATGCAGGGCATCTTCCAGTTTCTGCTCATTTCCTTTTTCCTCCAGCCCTTTTCTGATACCATAATACCGGTTAACACTCCGGACCAGAATATTGCTTTCACCGTCATCGCTGAGCCAGGGCATCGCTCCCAGTTCATAGGTTTTGCCGTCTGCATCCGTTGTTTCATAGGAGCTAAGCCCCAGCGAGAGATAGAACACACATTCCCCATTCAAAAATGCGGTCTTCCCCGCATCGGAATTACTATCCTTCGGGCTGATGAACCCCGCATCAATCCACTTCTGCACATATTCCGTTGCTGCTATAAGCCCGCTGTTTCCGGCAGCAGCGGCCTCTCCTGACAAAAAATCCTCTTTCCATCTGGCACCCTCAGGTGTATAGAAAAAAGCCGTATCAGCCAGACTGAAATAATATACGAACGGATACCCTTCCAAATCCATAACGCTGCGGCATACCTCGTATCCGGCGGCTTCAATGTCCGGCGCCAGGGCCTGCAGTTCCTGAAAGCTTTCAGGAAGTGTCCATCCTTTTTCCTCTAAAATAGTCTTATTATAGTACATACCGTTCAGATTATAGGAGGATGGCAGCAGATAAATCCCGCCTTCATTGTCCAACTCATTGAGAATATGTGTAGAATAATTGTTAATAAAATGATAGTTGGAAAGATCCAGCAGATATTCCCTCTGCGCATCGGGTGCAAAAAAACGGGTGGAAGAATAAATATCCGGGATATCCCCGTTTTCCAGTGTCTGTTTGGCAAAATAACTGCCGTTCGCCCCTGCATAACTTATGAATTCAATATTGATTTCCGGGTAAACCTGTTTTAATGCCTCCGCGAAACCACGGTAATCAATATTATTGGTAACTAAAGTGATCGCCTCGTGGGTTCCTTCTTTTTCCGTCTCTGTACTGCTGCTCTCCTTTTCATGCACCTGCTTTCCGCAGCCGGTCAGTCCTCCCAACATCATCAAGATGCATAACGATAAGTACAATCCGGTTCTGTATCCCATTTTCTTCATAGCGCTCCCTCCCTGCTATTTTGATTACCGCATCCACATGCGTTCATCTATTTCTTAAAGGCTCCCAATTCTTTTAGAAGATCATCCGCGTTTATAGGCTTTGACAGGTGAAGATTCATGCCTGCATCCCTCGCTTTCTTAATATCCTCTTCATAAGCATTAGCCGTCATCGCAATTATCGGAATGTCCGCCGCATCCGTTCGCTCCAGACCACGGATCACTCTCGTCGCTGTCAGCCCGTCCATAACGGGCATCGTTACATCCATTAAAATCGCATCAAAGGTACCTGGTGCGTTTTTCTGAAACAGTTCCACAGCGATCTGCCCGTTTTCTGCCGTCTTTACCTCGATCCCGCTGTTCTCCAATATATATTGGGCAATCTCCATGTTCAGTTCATTGTCCTCCACAAGAAGAATCCGCATACCGGACAGAACGACCTTCTTATATTCCTCTTCCTCAGCCTTTACCGGTTCATCCGCAATAGCAAAAGGAAGTTCAACCGTAAACCGGCTGCCCACATTCCATTCGCTTTCCACCGCAATGGTACCGCCCATCAAATCCACAAACTGTTTGGTAATGGCCATACCCAGGCCCGTCCCCTTGTAGTTGGTGCGGTTACCGCCGTTTTCCTGAGAAAAAGCATCCCATATATGAGGCAAAAATTCCGGTTTCATACCAATACCGGTATCTTCAATTTCAAAATGATAAATCACTTTTCCATCCGACTCTGCCCGCTCTTTCATCCGAAATATGATCTTTCCACCATCCTTCACAAACTTGGCCGCATTGCCCAGAATATTAAGCAGGATTTGACGCAGGTGCAATTCATCCCCCATAAGATTGGGGTGGCGGAAGTCCTCAAAATCACTTATAAATTCTACATTCCGGCCGGCCAGCTGACTGCTGATGATGGAAGTGCAATGATCGGCCACTGTCCTTATATCCATCAATTCATGGCTGATCGAGACTCTGCCGCTTTCAATTCTGCTCATATCCAGGACGTCATTAACCAGAGAAAGCAGATGCCGGGATGAACCTTCTATTTTCTTCAGGCAGTCTAAAACCCTCTCCGGATCGTCCGCATTCTGCATGGCAATGCTTGTCATACCCATAACACCGTTAATGGGGGTCCTGATATCATGGGACATATGCGACAGAAATTCACTTTTCGCCGCATTTGCACTTTGCGCCTCTTCCGCCGCTTTGGTCAGTAAAGCATTCGTCTGCTCCTGCTGCCGGAGCAGACGCTTATCACTGTTGGATGCCGTCACCATATATACCGTAACAGAAATCAAGGTTACGGCCAGCAGCCCTATAATCAGGAGAGAATGGATCGTCCGGTTCATCAAATCACTGGTATTGGCTCCCAGGACCTCGGTCGGCACAAACAGCATAACCCGCCATTCCTCCGCACGGATATCGGTGCTCGCAACAAAAAAACCGGTTCCTTCATAATCAAATTCCAGTGCAGTGGAGCCGCCTTCGGCAATATACTGCTTCAAGTCATCAATTGTCCCGCCCCGGGTAAATTCATATTGCTCCAGAGAACTGAGTATATTGTAGCCGTCAATAAAACTTCGGGAAAAGGTATGGCGGTACAAGCGCCTGCCTTCCTGATTGATAATATAGGTATAGCATTGATCCTGAAAACCGGAAACCGTAAATACCTCCCGCAGCGAATCCAGATTTACCGCCAGGGCGACATGAGAAATCAATTTGCCGGATTCTTCCAGAATCTTTGGCTCAGACATCCGGCAGATAAAAATCATGAATGTAGCTTCATCATCCTGATAGGGAATGGAGGACAGCACTTCCTGCTCCGTTTCCTTATCAGGAAGAAATACAGACGGATCATTCCAATATCCGGTATTTCCGTCTGATGTATAAAAATTGGCATCCTGGTCAAATGCCATAACAATAGTCTCTTTGCCGTCAATAATATCTGCTGCTTCAGCCAGGCTCTCCAGCAGTGCGGTTTCATCCTGAAATTCCTGCCGAAGAATAATCCGTGAGCAGGATCTCGCCTTGTCCCAGGAGGAATCGATTACCGTATCGACCACTTCCGATACTTTTTCAGATATTTCTATTAAATGGGCCTTTCTTTCTTCAAATAGCTGGTCACCTAAATAATTATAAAAGTTCACAATAGAAACTGCCGCACACGCAATCAAAATAAAAACGATTGCTCCAACCGCCGTACCGCCAAACTTTATCGTTTTCTTCGGAATTTCACCGGAAAAGGTGTTGCTTTCTGCTGTAGTTGTTTTATCTCTCATAATGAAAGTTCACCTCACTCCTATGGCCTCTTTAATGCTTCCGCCCATTCAGCCCTACCGGTTTTATGACTCATCAGATATATACGGATCAACCTTGTTCACAATAGTTGCTTTGTGGTTATTATACAGCGCCTCCACCTAAAACGCAATAAAGTACCGGGATATCTGTCCAAATCGGCAAAGGGGCGTCAGAACTGTTACAAAGGCACAACCTTGTTTAAAATTATAAGTAAAAAGTCCCCCGGTCCGGCAATCCAGACCGAAGGACATTCCTACCTTTTATAAAGTAAGACGTATGGAATCCTGAGCCGGTTTTCATTCCTCCGCAATCATCAACCGTAAAGAAGGAGTCCCTTTCAGATCTTCTGCAGAAATACCATGCCGTTCCAAATATCTGGTACCAACAGGCAGCTGTTCTTCTAAGTACTCCCGGATTGTTTGCACGCAATGAGACACATCATTTTTCTTCATATAGCAAATCATTGAAGCGGTGAAATCCATTCCCCTTTGCACCATTGCATCTTCCGTTTCAAGGGAATCCCGCAAAGGATACCCCCAAAGAAAAAGGCCATAAATGGTACCGTAGATCTCTCTGATCGCCTGTATGCGGCTGTATTGTGTTACAAAATGCAGATAAGTATAAATCGATAACTTGCCGCTCCCCGAACGCTGGTTTTCCTCAAACCGGGTGAGCAGCGCTTCCCGCTCCTCCGGAAGAAGATTCCGGAAAAATTGACAGGAAACCGTTTCGCACGTGTAGAGCAGCAGCTCCAATGACTGGATAAGACAGGACAGACTGCGTCGTATCGCGTGGCATGTAAAATCCGGCTGCATGGGGGATTCGCCAGGCCCAATAATACGGGTTCCTTTACCATTAACAGATTGTGTGGCCCCCATTCTGTTCGTCATACGGACTGTACGGCGTACGGTACTGACCGATACCCTGTATTTCTCCGATAATTTTTCATAAGACGGGAGAAATTCCGTTTTCCTATATTCTCCCATATATATTTCATACAACAGGCGGGAGGCCAAATCATAGCATACCTGAGGATAATCATTATAGACCCGCCACACAAATGACTTCTGCATCTCTTTAGGAACCGTCCGGAGCTGAGTTCCCATGTTCCTCTTCAAATTATCTATAACCTTCCAGTGGTGCCGCTGCAATTGGCTGCGGACTCTTGCCCAGTTTCCCTCTTTTACAAACTGAACAAGCGCGTTCAGCTGCCGGCGGCCGCTCTCCGCATTATACGCAAAAGGACGATACCCGTTCTTTGCAAACGGATATCCCAAAAAAAGCGATGTCTCCCAAAACAGGTTCATAAGCAGCGGATTATTGATCTTTTGCAGCACAAAACTGTAGAAAAGGATATGATCCTCCCTGTCAGCATGTTCCGCCAGACGAGTTATAAAACCAATATCCGTTTCATCCATGCGGCGGAACCCCTCGACCAGAACTGGTATATACAACAACTCCGTGGCCTGATAGAGGTCAATATTAGCCAGCCATCTTTCCGAAAAATATCTGACAATCAAATCCTTTCGTTCCTGCTCCGTCTGTTTATAAATCACTTTTGTTGTCCGGCCATTTTTCATATCGATATAACCCTCTGTACGAAGACGGCGCAATGCGGCCCATATAGTATGTACAGACACATTAAACTGGCTGCAGAATGCCTCTACGGTGGGCAAGCTGTCGCCATATTGATAGTATCCAAACCGGAATCTGTCAACAAGATACTCATAAACCAGCTTGGATAGCTGGTGCTCATATTCCATAACTCTCTCCTTCCTCCATTTATTCTGCCAGGAGTCAGCGGCCCCGTTTCTTTTTCACCTCGTACAGGCTGGAATCTGCCTCGTTCAAAAGCTGTTCCATGTTTCTTTCCGCTTTCTCCGTATAAGCGTACCCATAGGAAACAGACAGTTTGCCGCTTGTTTTGGAACCGGTATGCGGAATTTCCAGTTCCTGTATTTCCCTTTCAATCCGTTCCAGGACTTCCCTGATTCTTTCTTCGTTCTGATCGAGGAAGAGGATAGTAAATTCATCACCGCCATACCGATAGACACGTATCTTCTCAGAGGAAACCGTATGGAGTATCTTACCGATCGCCATAAGAGCCATATCCCCTTTCTGATGGCCGTAGGTATCGTTATATTCTTTAAAATAGTCGATATCCAGCATGGCAACACCCACATTTTCAGCCGGTTTCCGCCTATTATCTGCAATGGCACTGTTCAGGCTGCGGCGGTTCATAATTCCGCAGAGATCATCCGTATTCATCAGCTGCTCCAAATGCTCATTTTCTTTTTTCAGATCTCCCTGCTGTTCCGCTGCGTTATGAAGCTCCAGCTTGGCCAGCAGTCCGGCGCTGTAATGTTCCTGTTCCATATCTTCAATGGCCGTCATGATCCTGTAATATTCCTGCAGGGCTTCCAGCTGCCGGTCCCTGGTTTCAAAGGCTTCACAATATCCCACGATCAGCTTCTGCAGCTCTTTCCTGGTTTTGATTTCATTTTTCTGATTGATATCCGACAGCAGCTGCAATACCTGATAGGAATACGCCTGATCCCGGATGGCAAGCAGCATCTCGCATATCGTCGTGAAAATCTGATGAACCAGCAGTTTATTTTGAACCATCTTCTGTAATGCAAGCATCTGTTCCAACGTCTGATAAAAAGCGGCATACTCTTTCGACAGGTGCTGCTTCATCGCCGTACAATAAAGATGCAGAATTTTCAATATATGTTTTTCATCGCCATCCTCATGACATATCACCTGAAAATGAGTCAGAATATTCCCAATTTCTTCAGATTGCTGTAATTTATACGCACAGCGGCATAAATTTGTTAAGGAAACCGCTTTGGAGTATTTCATTTTGGGATCGGTATCGGACAGGATTTCACAGCTCTTTTTATAATAGGAAACCGCTTCTTTGTAATTATGTTTTATATCAAAGCAGGTGGCAATGTTGTTGTAGGCGCTTGCCATTTGGACAGGCTCCTGCTGTTTTTCGGAGATATCGAGAGACTTCAGAAAGTAGTCAAGGGCATTCACTTCATCGGAGATCGCATTGCAAAACATCCCGTAAAAGTTATAAATCCTGGTCAGCAGCTCCTCATAATGCCCCGCTTCGCTCAATTCTTTTGCCAGGTTCAGATAAGGTATACATCTGCTGTTTTCTCTTTCAGCAAGGAAGCAATCGCTTAAGTAGGTATAGGAAAAAGCCAGCGCGTAGTGATCATTTTTCAGCTTGGCTTTTTCCGACAGCGTAAAGCACAGTTCTCTTTCCCGTACCAGATCAATTAAACGCACCTTCCATATCTCTTCTTCTATTCTATCAATACTCCAACTGTCGTATCTCTTATCCGCCATTCTTTCAACCTCAACTTCAGTTTGAATTCCGATCCTAATCTGTACTGATCCAAGTATAATCTAACACAGGCATTTTTACAAATCTATTCTTTTTCCGACTCGTAATAGGATATCTGCACGTCAGGTAAAATTCCGTTCAAAATTCCCCCTTCTTGACATCTGAAACCAATGGTATTTTAATAGAATATAGTAAAGATGCGTAATCCTAAAGCAAGGATGCGGCATCAGAAAGGCATTCTTATGAAACTCATCCTCTCTTACATCCGGCGCCACATCGGCATGTTTGCCACAGCGCTGTTCTTTTTGAGTCTGGAAACGCTGGCTGACCTGATGCAGCCCACCTTCATGTCCTACATTGTGGACAATGGGGTAAAGGGCCGGGACGTCGGCAAAATACTGATGTACGGCGCCGTCATGTTGGGAATTGCAGCACTGGGGGCGCTGGGAGCCGTAATGCGTAATATTTACGCAAGCCGTACCTCCCAGCAGATCAGCCGGGAAATGCGCGGCGATATTTACCGGAAGGTGCAGACGCTTTCCTTTGAAAACATAGACCGGCTGCAGCCCTCTTCCCTTATCACACGGATCACCAATGATGTAACCCAGATTCAGAATTTTATCAACGGCAGCATGCGTATCATGATGAAAGCGCCTGTTACCTGTCTGGGAGCAATCCTTCTAATCATCCTGCAGACACCAAAGCAGATCCCCATGATGATTTTTATTTTGTTCCTATCCTTTCTTCTCATAACGGCAAACATGGCGCTGGGTTATCCCCGGTTCGGAAGGCTGCAGCAGAAGCTGGACCGCCTGAATGAGGTGAGCCGGGAATTCCTTTCCTCCATCCGGGTAGTAAAGGCTTTCTGTGCCCAGGAGCAGGAAGGGGAGAAATTCCGGGCTGCGGCGGAGGAATTTGCCGGGGCCGGCATCTGTGCCATGCGGGTTTCTGCTGTCTTTTCCCCGCTGATCAATCTCACCGTCAATGCCGGAATCGTCGTGCTCCTGTGGCTCTCCGGCCATCAGGACAGCGGGCAGATCGGCCGTCTGATGGCATCGGTAAACTATATGACCCAGGTTCTTTTTTCGCTGGGTATGGTTTCCAACATACTCAATACCGCGGTAAGGGCCGTGGCTTCCGCAGGGCGTGTGGAAGAAATCCTGAAGGAGGAGCCTGCCCAGAAAAAGGCGGCGGATCCCATAGCGCTTCCCGGCAACGGTTCGGTTTCCTTCCGGGACGTCTCCTTTTCTTACGCCGGAACTCCGGAACCTGCACTGGAGCATGTGACATTTACGGCAGAGCCGGGAGAAACCATTGGCATAATAGGGCCTACAGGTTCCGGGAAATCCACCCTGGTAAATCTGGTGCCCCGCTTTTATGATGTAACGGAAGGTAGACTTTTGGTAGACGGGATCGATGTAACCCGGCTGGATCCGGAAATGCTCCGGGCCGGGATTGCCGTTGTTCCCCAGAAGGCGCTGCTGTTTTCCGGTACCATCGCGGAGAATCTGCGTTGGGGAAAGGCGGATGCCACACAGGAAGAGCTGCGCCAGGCCGCCGGAACCGCCTGTGCGGATACTTTTATCCAAAGTTTCCCGGACGGCTATGAAACCTTCCTGGGGCAGGGAGGGGTGAATCTGTCCGGTGGGCAGAAGCAGCGGCTTTCCCTGGCACGGGCGCTGCTGAAAAATCCCCATATTCTCATTCTGGATGATTGTACCAGCGCTTTGGATGCCACAACGGAAGCGGCTGTATTGGGAATGCTCCGGGAACAGTGCGCCCAAATGACGGTTCTCTTAATCAGCCAGCGCATTTCCACCGTCATGCGGACCGACCGGATTCTCTGCCTGCAAGACGGACGGGTGATGGGCTTCGGGACGCACAAAGAACTCTTGGAAAACTGTCCGGTCTACCAGTCCATATACGCATCACAGATAGGAGGTGGACAGCATGAATAAGGATATGACCCCGCCCCCTTCCTCCTTCGGAAAGGGACAGCGCGGAAAACCGGTGGTAAAGCCAAAGGATATGAAAGGGACCCTGCGCAGGCTCTGGGAGCTCACAAGCGGGCAGCGCGGCGGGCTGGCCTGGCTGCTGCTATTGTCTGCCGCAGCCAGCGCCTCCGCCATCCTGTCCCCGCTGTTAATAGGCAATACCGTTACTGCCATCGATACCGGCAATCCGGCTGTGCAGCTTCTTCTGTTTCTGGCCGCCTTATATCTCACGGACTGGCTGGTGCGGTTTCTGCAGCAGTTTTTCATGGCATCCATCGGGCAGCGTATCATCCTGCATATCCGCAGCACGCTGTTTGATAAAATGAAAGCGCTGCCCCTGGCCTTTTTTGACAGCCGGCAGCATGGGGAGTTAATGAGCCGCCTCACCAACGACGTGGATAATATCAGCACCACCATTTCCGACTCCCTGACACAGCTCATGACTTATGCGTTCACCATTCTGGGTGTGCTGTGTATCATGGTTTATTTAAGCCCCGGCCTGACCTGCCTCGCCTTTTTATCCGTATGGCTGATCTTTCTGCTGACACGTACCATCACAAAACACACCAGAAAGCTGTTCGCCTCCCAGCAGCAGCTGTTGGGACGGCTTAACGGCCAGGTGGAGGAAAGCATTTCCGGTCTGAATATGATAAAGGCCTTCGGACGGGAGCCGGAAATGATAAGACAGTTTGAGGAAAACAATGAAAAGCTGTGCCAGGTAGCCACAAAAGCGCAGATCTGGTCCGGTTTTCTCATGCCGCTCACCAATGTGATCAACAACCTCAATTTTGTTATTATCGCTGTGATCAGCGGTATCCTGGCGGCAACCGGTCGGATAAGCGTCGGGCTTATCTCCAGTTTTCTGCTGTATTCCAGGCAGTTTTCCAGACCCTTTGTGGATATTGCCAATATCTATAATAACTTCCAGACCGCTGTAGCCGGTGCGGAACGTATTTTTGAAATCCTGGAAGAGGAGCCGGAGCCTGCCGATAAAGAGGAGCCTCTCCCCCTCTCCCATCCCCGGGGTGAAGTGGAATTTTCCCATGTAACCTTTGGCTATCGTCCGCAGGATCCTGTTTTAAAGGATGTGAGCTTCCATGTGCCTGCCGGCACCCGGGTGGCAGTGGCAGGCTCCACAGGCGCCGGGAAAACCACATTAATCAACCTTCTGACCCGTTTTTATGATATTAATTCGGGCAGTATCCTGCTGGACGGGCAGGATCTGCGCAGCTACAGGCTGCAGGATCTTCGGGAAACCTTCGGCGTGGTTCTCCAGGATACGGCGTTGTTCTGCATGAGTGTACGGGACAATATAAGCTATGGGAAACAAGAGGTACCGCTTAAGAGCATACGGGCCGCCGCTGAAATGGCAGGCGCGGATTCCTTTATCCGCAGGCTTCCCCAGGGCTATGATACGCTGCTCACCCAGGGCGGTTCCGCCCTGAGCCAGGGGGAAAGGCAGCTTCTGACAATCGCCAGGGCGGTTCTCCAGGATGCCCCCATCCTGATTCTGGATGAAGCCACCAGTTCTGTGGATACTGTAACGGAACAGCGGATACGCAAGGCCATGCTCACTATCACGGAAGGCCGGACCTCCTTCATCATCGCCCACCGGCTTTCCACAATCAGGGACTCGGATCTGATCCTGTTGATGGAGGATGGGCGGATCGCCGAACGGGGAACCCATGAGGAGCTGATGGCATTAGACGGAAGATATGCACGGATGTACCGGACGCAAATGGGGGAAGAATAACCCGCTGCATTACACGCTGTTCTCTCCGATCCCGCAGCATAGCCTCCTGCCGCAACGCATCTATCCTGAAAAAATGCCTGATTTGGCTTATGCAAACCATAGTTAATGCCGATATTCAGTATATTCGGATCTTTTGGCTGTCTATGTTTTCCGAATCAGACGGATGATTGATACTTATAGGAGGAATGTCGTTATGGCACTAGAGTTAAAGCACCTACAGTCCCATGTTTTCCACGCGCTGGAACAAAACAGCAGCAGTTACGTGTTTCTCTGCGATACCGCTGCCGGCCAATACCGCTTTTCCCGCAACGGCATGGAACATTTCGGTCTGCCCGGTGAAACCTTTGTGATGGAGGATCTGTGGGCCAGACTCCTTCACACCGAGGACTATGCCGCTTTTTCCTCTAAGTATCTGGAGCTTGCCGCCGGAAAACAGGATCGGATAAGCGGGGATTACCGTTTCAGGGAAAATTCGGGTGTCTATTTCCTGTGCCGGTTCGAAGCCTGGGCGGACACGGATCCGGAAAGGGAGCCTGCCAGACTTATTTCCGGCCTTATCAGCTTTCTGAAAAGGAATGAAACCACTGATCCGGTAACGGGTCTGCCCGGCAACAATGATTTCCGCAGCGCCCTCAAAGATATAGCCGGGAAAAACGAGCCGTGCGCCGTTCTCATGATAGGGATTGACGAATTCAAGAACATCAATGATTTTTACTCCTATTCCTTCGGCGATAAGGTTCTGGCGTATTATGCGGACTTTATTTTATCCAGCCTGCCCCGCTGTGCCATGATGTTCCGTCTGGACGGAGACGGCTTCGGAATTCTTTTTTCAGGTATGGAGCCGGAGAGCGTACAGGACTGGTTCAGCCGGCTGCAGCACCGGATAAGGCGTCCTGTCCAAATCGATGAAATCCGCGTTTCCATCTCGATTTCCGCAGGTCTCTGCCTCTATCCGGAGGATGGGCGGGAGCATGAAATCCTGTACCGCAACTCCCGTGTGGCCCTTTACGCCGCCAAACAGAACGGAAAGGATCAGCTTGCCCGTTATACGGGGAAACTGGTGGATGAGGATCATGCCCGTATGCTTTTGCGGACTAATCTGCGCCAGTCCGTCATCACAGGCTTCCGGGGTTTCTCCCTGCACTACCAGCCTATTGTCCACGCGGACTGCGGCCGGATCAGCGGTGCGGAGGCCCTGCTGCGCTGGGACGATCCTGCTTTTCCGCCCTGCGAAGGCCCCTGCCGTTTTATTCCCGTTCTGGAAGAGAGCGGGCTGATACTCGAGGTGGGACGCTGGGTCCTTGAACAGGCAGTGCAGCAATGCGCCCGCTGGATTTCCTTCATGCCTGATTTCCAGATGAATATTAATGTGGCAAGTGTCCAGTTTGAAGAACCGGGCTTTAAATTCTTTGTTATAGATACACTGGCCAAATATGGGCTTAATCCCTGTAATATCACCCTGGAGCTTACCGAAAGCGGCAAAATCAAAAAAACACAGCTCGTGCGAAGTACCTTTGATTTTCTGCGAAGCCAGGGCGTCAATATCGCCCTGGATGATTTCGGGACCGGTTATGCCTCTTTGGATGTGTTCCGGGTGCTCAGTGCCGATGAGCTTAAAATCGACCGTTCCTTCCTTGACCGCATCACTTATGACGTCATTGATCAGAAGCTGATATCCGTTCTGGTGGATCTGTGCCACAGCATCTGTATGAAGGTCTGTGTGGAAGGTATCGAGAGCCAGGAACTGGAATCCGTTGTCCGTCAGCTGGGCCCGGATCTGCTTCAGGGGTATTACTATAACCGGCCTCTGACCGCAGATGCCTTTGCCGCGGCATATTTTGACGGCACCTCCCCTTCTTCGGAAGCAGAAGGACAGGTTCCTTCCGAATATACCCAGAGCATGGTATACTCCGCCTTCCGCCCGGCACAGCCGCTGAGTATCGACGCACTGGTTGACAACGCCCATGCCGGGGTTTTTCAGGTCGGCATGGACAACGAATTCACTTTCTTGACCTGTAATGAAGGCTACCGCCGAATGCTGGGCTATACGGCCGCTGAAATGGAGCATAATTTCAAAAACCACGCGCTGGGTTTTGTCCATCCCGATGACATGCGGTATGTAAACGAGGAAATCCGCCGGCAGCTCGGACAGGGGGACACGATAACCATTGAATTCCGCGTCGTGCGCAAGGACGGCTCTCCTATCTGGATTCTGGGCACCGGCAACGTGGTAAGAGGACGGCACGGTGCCTCAAGCCTTGTGGTGGTAATCGTTAATAACGACCGGCTGAAAAAGAAAGAACTGGCCCTGGCCGAAGAACATGCTTTGTATAAAAAACTCCTGGATCATCTTCCGGTGGGAATCAAATGTGTACGCTTTGACCCGGATTTTACCATCGATTACATATCCCCGGGATTTCTGGAGCTTCTGGGCTACAGCCGTGAAGATATCAGCCGGCTGTTTGATGATAAATACATTAATCTCATATATGAGGAGGATCGTAAAGTAGTCAGCAACGATATCCTGGAACAGCTGAAGCTGAGCGATGTAGTTCATATGCGCTACCGCAGTCTGTGCAGAGACGGACGCCTGCTTTGGGTGGAAACCATATCCCGTCTCTGTGCCCCTGATGCCGACGGCATCCAGCGGGCTTGCTCCGGCGTAATACAGATAACGGATATTGACGGGGAGCTTGGGCAGAACAGCCGCGGATTGAATATTGTAAACCGATACCAGATGGTTACCGCACAATGGGGGGAATATTTATTTGAAATAGATTTTCCCAGCCGGATGGTTATGTTTTCGGAAAATTTCGGAGAACAGTTTGAAGCGGCTAATGAACTATCCCTGGATGAGGTATTCCGTTTCGTCCATACGGACGAGCTTGCCTCTTTCCGGGAGGCAGTGGAAGAAGCCCGGGGAGGGAAACGGCCCCGGCCTGTGGAAATGCGTTTCCGCCAGCCTGACGGCAGCTACCGCTGGTATTCAGCGGCTTTCAGCCTGCCGGAAAAATTCCGTGACACGCCGATAACGGTCATCGGGCGGATTACCGACATTGATACGCAGCGCAGGGAACGGATCCGTCTCCTGGAGCAGTCCCAGCATGACAGCACCACCGGCCTGCTCAATAAGGGAACTACCGAGGAACGCATCCGTTCAATCCTGTCACACGCCTCTATGAAAAAAGACCATTACGCCCTTCTTATGATGGATATCGATAATTTTAAAAGCATCAACGATACTTACGGGCACTTTAACGGTGATGAGATCCTGCGCGTCATAGCCGCCCGTCTCCGCTGCCTGTTCGGAAATACCGATATCGTGGGACGTGTGGGCGGTGATGAATTTATGGCTTTCCTTCCCTTTTCCGGTGACACGCAGCTGCTGGAGGAAAAGGCGCAGACTATACTGGAGGTTCTGCATGAAGCGATTGCCGTGGACGGAGGAATCTGCCATCCATGTATCAGTATAGGACTCTCCTGTTATCCCGGGGACGGCACTCATTTTTATGATCTGTTCCGCCGCGCCGACAGCGCTCTGTACAGAGTCAAGGAGCGGGGAAAGGATGGATTCTATATATCCGCACAGTAACCGTCCTCCGGCGGCTGCTTTGGGCCGAGATATTTTCTGATTTCCTTCATCCAGTTCTCCACATCAATTGGTTTGGTCAGATAGCCGTCCATTCCTGCCTTCCCGGCGGCGGCCATGTCCTCCGGGAACGCGTTGGCACTGATAGCCAGAATAGGTAAGCGGGAATCCGTCCGGTTCATTTTCCGTATCCGGCGCGTGGCCTCATAACCGTCCATATGCGGCATCTGGATATCCATTAGGATCATATCAAACCGGCCTTCCGGCGAAGAACCGAATAGCTCCACCCCCTCTTGTCCGTCCCTCGCGCTGCACACACAGGCTCCTGTTTCCGCAAGGGTCAGCTGGGCGATTTCCCGATTAATTTCGTTGTCCTCCACCACCAGGATAGTCTTACCCGCAAAATCATCCCGGCGTACGCCGTCTCCTTCCTGCATACGGTCCCCTTCCTGCGTTTCACTGCCGGCAAGCCCCAGCAGACAGGAGGCAAGCGCGGCGGAAAACACGGGCTTCTGCAGAAAGCCCCTGACTCCGGCGGCCTCCGCCAGGGAACGGATATCCTCCCACCCATACGCATACAGGATGAGAGGTTTTCCGCCCGCCCCGGCGATGGCTGCTGTCTCTCCGGCCTCATACACACCCTGATCCAGCAGCACCGCCTGATAGCCTTCCCCCGCTGCACCGGCCTGTTCCAACAGCGCAGCGGCTCCGGGACCTCCGTCAGCCAGATCGGCAGCCGCTCCCATTTCCCCCAGCATCCGCACAAGTTCCCTTCCCTGCTTTTCATCCCCATCCACGACCAACACACGCCATCCGGGCAGAACCGGCTTCTCCGGGGCTTCCGGATCCGGTTCCAGGGAAAGGGTCACGGTAAAAACAGTCCCTTTTCCTTCCTGGCTGTCCACATGGATTTCTCCTCCCATTTCATCCACAATCCGTTTGGTGATTGCCATCCCCAGGCCGCTTCCTTCGATCGTATCCACTTTACTGTCCTGTTCCCGGGAAAACGCATCAAAAATATGCTTCAGGAACTCAGGCTTCATACCGATTCCGTTATCGGAAAAAGTGAAGGACAGCCTGGCGGTCCCTTCTTTCTGCGGCGGCAGTTCCTCCGCCTCCGCCGTGATCTCTCCGCCCTCCGGTGTGAATTTTGCCCCATTGGTCAGGATATTGACAAAGATCTGGCTTAACCGGAGACTGTCACCCAGAAAATATTCATGATCCAATTTATGGATACGGACGGCAAACCGGTGATGTTTTTCCTGCATATAGGGATATACAAGCGTGACGGTGTTTTCCATCACTTCCGCCAGCGACATGGGCCTGCGGGAAAGGGTAAGCCTTCCGCTTTCTATTTTAGACATATCCAGCACATCACTGATCAGCCCCAGAAGATGTCTGCCCGATGAGATAATCTTACGGCAGCAATCCTGCACGGCCGCCGGATCCCCGGCATGGCTCCCCGCAATTCCTGCCATTCCGATAATCGCATTCATGGGGGTGCGCATATCATGGCTCATATTGGCAAGGAAAGCGGATTTGGCCTTATTGGCCCTGCGTCTGCTTTCCAGACGCAGATACAGAATACAGATAGAAGAAAGAAGGACGAGAAACACAAGAAGAGCCGCTGCACAAAGGATAACCATATTCCGTGACAGCACCGCCGTCCGTTCCGTAACCACGTCCCGGGGAACCGTACTGACCACCGTCCAGTTATTCAGTCCCAGCGGGCAGTAATAGGCGTATTTCTCCACTCCCAGCTCAGAATAGGAAACCATCCCTTCTGTCTGCCTGTCGATATCGGCACGCAGCCCCTCCAGGGTAAAACCCTGGTCGAATTCCACATTCTGCATATACTGGTAGAAATTGTTGAAGTTCATGCTTTTGGCATGAAGCACCAAAGCTCCTTCTTTATCAATGATGTAGGAATACCCCTCACCCCCGAAGCTGTCCGCCTGGAGGTTCTTTCCCAGCTCCACTGTACTCAGCATCGCCACAAGTGCCTGCCCGGACCCGTCCGGCACAGGAACGGCCAGCAGAATTCCTCCCACCGCCCTGTCATTAAAAATCTGACGGGTGATGTCACTGATATATATCCGGTTATCCATAGCCGCCTGAAAATATACTTCCCCGGAAATATCCTTAGGCTCCGGGAAAGCCGTGGTAAAAAGGAGGCCGTCTGCCCCCGCAATCCCGATATACTCAAAATCCAGTTCCCGGGCCATTTCCTCCAGATAAGCCGTCTGTTCCTCCCTGTCAGGAAACAGCCCCACCGAGGAAGCAATAATGATCAGCTCCTTCTTCTGTTCTTCCACCATGCTGGTCATAAAGTTCACTATATGACCGGAAGCGTCGGAAAGGCGCGATTGGTTTTCCTCCAGAAGAGTGCTCTCAAACTGAAGGATATACAGATACAGAAGCACGCCGAACAAGAGGACCGAACCGATGAAAACAGCGGCGGCCCTGCACATCTCTTTTTGGTTTTGCATGATCTTTTTCATACCGGCCAGCTCCTGTTCTCTCACTTCACGCCCATAGTATCCGCCCGTTCCCTGCGCAGCCTGTCCATATCCGTCAGGCACTGCTGTACGGTATAGTCCCCGCCGGCCTGCATATAATCCAGAATGCAGGAGGCATCTGACTGGGAAAATCCCCGGATCCGCAGCCAGGCCACGGAGTCATGGTATACTTCTTCTATCCATCCGGCATTTTCCGCATACTGTGGCGTGGAAATGCTGGCCTGCTGCCCTTTGAAAACCGGTGCTGTATAAATCCCCTCAAACGCCGCATTGTAATTATAGGGATCCGCCATAAAGGTAACCAGATCCAGCGCCGCATCCACCTGTGCCCCATTCCGGTTCACCAGAAGCAGCGCCAGATTAGGCCCCTCAAAAGTCCCCTTTTCCGGAAGCCCCACAAATGCAGGCATCAGCCCGAACCGGGACGCATCGCCTTCAAAATCCGTATAGAGCCAGGTATCCCAGCAAAGCATCATGGCATATTCCCCGCTGTCCATAGCGGAATTCATCCCGTTCCAGTCATTCTGCATATAGTCACTGCCCAGATACCCGTTTTCCGCCATGGTGCGGTACCATTCCACGATAACCTCCATCTGAGGCAGATCACGGTAACCGATCCGGCCTCCGTTCAGCTCCTGAAGCACCTGCGCATCCTCCACCAGGCAATCCAGCGGGAACTGGTAAAGAAGCATGGTATCCTCCGCACAAGGCAGATACAGCGGCGTAACCTTGTTTTCCAGAAGTATCCTGCAGGCTTCCATAAATTCCTCCTGCGTCCGCGGCGGATCTATATGGAGTTTTTCAAAGATTTCCTTATTGTAAATAGTGCCTGAAACAGAGGCCTCCCAGTGGGGCAGCCCCATCACCTTGCCGTTATAAATTGTCTGGTTGATGGATGTGTCGGTAAGATCATCCACCCAGGCCGCATCGCTGAAATCATAAAAACTTTCATCGGGAGAGAAGACTTCCATATTAACGCCGCCAAAGCTCAGGAGAAGATCCGGCGCCCCTTCCCCGCTTTTCAGGGCCTGCGCGCCTTTTTCCTCCAGCTCTCCCGGCTCCATGGCTACCACCTGGACCCGGTTGCCTGTCAGCTCCTCATATCTTTGGAACGCCCGTTTCATGTAAATACGGTTCAAATCCGTCTCCCGCCCCCAAACCGTCAGCGTGCGGCCGGATACGGTTCCCCATTCATACTGCGGCCCGGCAGCGGCCGCCCCCGGGACACCGCCGTCCTTTTGGGAACAGCCGCCCAGCAGGACGGAACAGAAACATAACAGAAGGATACCCGGTAACCTTTTCTTTTTCATAAACCCTCTCCCCGGAACTGATATTTGGTATCATTATAACACTCGTTTCCAACTTTATCATCCCAATACGATATTATTTTTTCCTGTTTCTTATCCTTCACCATAACCTCTCCCGTCGGCAATATTCGTATAAAAGGAAGGCCTCTCCCCGGCAGAAGTATACATTACTGTTCCTGCCGGAAAGAAGCCTTCCCGAAACTTATTATATTCCCGATACGTTATCCGCCGTTACCCGTTCTGCTCCATACATGCCCGGATACAGGTTTCCAGCATATCCGTTGTCTTATCTATTCCCAGCTTGCTGCTGTTGATAGAAAAATCATAATTCCGGGAATCTCCCCATTTCCCTTTACAATAATAATTATGATAGGATTTCCTGTTCCAGTCCTCCCGCTTCATCATACGTCTGGCTTCTTCTTCCGATACGCCGTACACTGTCTTAATCCGTTCCGCCTTTACCTGCGGATCCCCCAGGACAAATACCGTCACCAGCCCTTCGTTCCCCTTCAGAATCGTTTCCGAACAGCGCCCCACAACAACAAAGGATTCCCCGTCGGCCGCCTTCTTTTTCAGGTAATCGAACTGCATATTGGCAAGATTCTCCTGCATGGAATTGGAATACCCCCGGACTGTTCTGGAAAACAGCCTGTTCTTCGGCTTCTCATCATACTTTTTCAGTCCATCGTGGGAAATTTCCTTTTCTTCTGCAATATGCTCCAGCAGGTTATTGTCATACAGCGGAAGGTCAAACCTCCCGGCAAGCTCCTCAGCGATCACATGGCCGCCGCTGCCAAATTCACGTCCTACGGAAATAATCAACTGTTTTCCCATACCATTTCCCCCAAGCTTATGAAATTGGTGACTGTCCGGACCGTTCGGAACGATCACCTGCATTTGCTTCCTTCACTTTTATTTTAGCATTATTACACACAATGGCAAGTATTTTTGACATAAGCCGCCGGCGCTTCGGTGTTAAAAATACCGGATATAAATACAAACCATCGATATCAGCACCACCATAATCGTTGCCGGAGCCGCATATTTGCAGTATTTTCCCCAGCCGATCATATGCCCTTCCTTCGCCGCAACGGAAATACCCACAACATTGGCGGAAGCGCCGATAGGAGTGGCGCTTCCGCCGATATCGGTTCCCATGGCAAGTGTCCAGGCCAGCACGGAAAGATCCACTCCCTGGGCCGCCGACAGGCTTTTGATAACCGGAACCATCGTCGCCGCAAAAGGGATATTATCCACAAATGCGCTGGCAATGGCGGAAATCCACAATACAATAGCAATCATCAGCATGGCGTTGCTGCCGCTTATCCTGGCAATGAAGCCCGCAATCAGCTCCAGGATTCCTGTCTGCTCCAATCCGCCGACCACGATGAACAGGCCGATAAAGAACAGAAGGGTTTTGTAATCCACTTTTTTCAGCAGGATCACCGCATCCCTGCCCGCCGTCACCAGGGAAACCGCGCCGATGAACACTCCGATAGCGGCTACCGTCAATCCCGTCTGTGCATGGGTGATCAAAAGAACCACCGCACAGGCAAATATGATACAGCTGATAAGAAAATCCTTTTTATTATCTATTGCGTCTTTGGGATCCGGATAAGACACCGCCCCTCTTCCCGCTGCATTCTGCTGCAGCTCCTTCCGGAAGCAGAAATAGAAATAAAGAATGGTAAAAACCAGTGCGATCAGGGCAATCATTCCCGTATTCCTGATAAAATCGCCGAAGGAATACCCCAGCGATGTTCCCACGATAATGTTCGGCGGATCGCCGCACATCGTGGCTGAACCTCCCAGGTTGGCACAGAAAATCTCCGAAATAATCATAGGAACCGGGTTGAACTTCAGCAGCCGTGCCAGTTCCACGGTTGCCGCCGCCAAAAACAGAATAACCGTAATGCTGTCAATAAACATAGCAAGAATACTGGACATCACCATAAATGTGACGAAAAGCGGGATCGTCCTGTATTTTACCGCTTTGGCAATCCGCAGGCAAAGCCACCGGAAAAACCCGGCGCGTCCCATCCCTTCCACCATCAGCATCATTCCCGCAATAAACAAAATCGTGGCCCAGTTAATCCCGGAGGATGACTCTGAAGCCTCCCCCGCCTGGTACCAGAAGCCCGCAGCCAGAAAATCCTTCAGCGCAAGCGTATTCCAGATAGCCTGCATACTGTGCATGCTTAACCCGAAAACCAGGATGATCATCAGTAACCCGCAGCCCAGGGAAACGAGATGACGCTCTATTTTCTCCGACACAATCAATCCGAACATTGCCACAAAAATAACAACAGCTACTATCTGTGCTACCGTCATGTCCTATCTTCCTCCTCATGTAGAATACTTAAGATATAGCTAAACCGGGTCAGAAACAGGATTTCTGATACCCGGCTTGTTATTATAGTACAAAAAGTCACGGAAGGATATGGCAATATCTCACAACTTTTTCTACGGGCTGTCAGGCATTTTGGAAGGATACGCCCCCTCGCAGATTCGTATGTCCCCTGTTTTACTGCAAAAATGACGGTCCCGTCAGATGTGCTAACGTTCCGCTAAGAATCGCAGCACAAATGCTGCAGGGAAATCATTCCATACAGACATCGATTTCCCTGCAGCATTTCCGCAGAATATAGACCAGAGGCCTGAACAGAACCAGGCACAAAACCACATTTCCGATACAATGAGGAATGTCATAGGCCAGCCCGGATACCCAGTAGGCAAACGCAGCCGACGGGCCTCCTATGGCAAAATAGGGGAGCGAACAGAGCGCCCCGAAGGTTATGCCGTAAAAGCCTGCCAGTATGCTCCAGAACACCACAGACTTCTGCTTCCGGAAAAGAAGGTTGACCGCCGCCTGTATGCTCCATACATACAGGTAGTTAATCCACCAGATACCAAAACCGTATACCAGCCCTTCCGCCAGGACAAAAATATATATGATGAAAAAGACCTTTTTACGGAATACAATGGTATAAACCATAAGGAGCAGGGTTACCACCTCTATATTGGGCAGAAACCCCAGCGCAATCTGCCCGATCAGCAAAATGGCGCTCAACAGTGCCAGGAGCGCCATCTCCTTCGCCCTCAGGCGCAGCATCAATAGCCCTCCTTCAGAGTCAGCTCATAGCTGTCCCCGTCCGCTATCGGTGTCTGAGCCGCGGAGGTATTCACGGTTTCCCCGCCCTTGGTGATACACCACCACTGCTGTCTGGAATCGTCCGCCTGTTCTCCGTCCGCAGCGGTGATAAACATCCCGTACTGCCCCTGGGTACCCTCCACCAGCTTTTCAGCCTCCAGCACCTCTCCCAGATACTCCGCATCCGTAGTATACCGGAACTTCTTTTCACTGCCGTCCCCGTGAACCACCGTTACCGTAATGTTTTTGCTGCCTTCATTCACAGAAGGCCGGAATTTCAGATACAAGGCCCCCGCTCCCACGCAAACCAGAACCAACAGAACCGCCGCTGCAATCGTTCCTTTTTTCCCCATCATGCCACCGCTCCTTACTAAAACTCATTGTAAAATAATTTACTGTTCCCCAAACGGTAATTCTTATTAATTAAACGCTGGATTGTTTCTTTTGTCAAGTCCCTGCGGCGGACAATCAGCTGCTGTGCTTTTTATAGTTGTAACAATTCACACAGTACATGATCTCAGGTACAGTTCCGTTCCTTCTGCAGCCATTGCCTGGGACTGATACCGAATTTTCCACGGAATATTTTATGGAAATACGAGGCGGAATGATAACCGGTCCTCGCCGCCACTTCATCCAGCGACAGCTCCGGATTGTCTGCCATAAGCCTGCATGCTTTCTGCAGCCTTATATTGGTAAGATACTGCAAAAACGTACTGCCCGTTTCTTTTTTAAATATATAACTGAGATAGCTGGGATTGATGGAAATATACGCAGCAACCTGCTCCAATGCAATATCCTGGCCGGAATGCAGATCGATATATCCACAGGCCATGGCAATTTTAGAAGAATACTGCTCCTGTTCGGTCGGCGTAAAGGAATCGTACCAAAAATTCAACGTTTTCTCCATAAATAAGGAAAGCGTCTTTTTATCATGAACGGTTTCCGCCTGCGCCCGGTAAAGTTGAAGTATCGTTTCCGGCGGCAGATAGATCCCGGCAATCATAATATAAGCCGCGAGTGCTTCGGTAAATACCAGAAGGAAATTAAACGGAGTATCCCGGCCGGGATCATAGGCTGTATTGATATAATCTGAAATACTATACTCAAACATCAGTACTTTAACTGCCGGCTGCAGCGTACGTTCGGTAATTCTTTCGGCAGTGCTTTCTTTCATGCTTTGCGATACCGGAAGAAGGGACAGAACAAGATCACACAATGCGGTCTGGTACGGCAGGGTAATATTTCTGATTCCTGCTCCCAGGTTTTCTCCGTTAAAAAGACAAATCCCACAGGCCATGCCTGAAAAAGTTTCCTCCAAAAGGGAACGCAGTTCTTCTTCACTAATTCTGACAGAATAATTAATAAGGAAAACACTCCAATTATTCTGGGAGAACATATAGCAGTTGTCAAAATAGGCAGCAATACGATAACGCAGCTTTTCCGCTTCCGACGAAAAAACACCTGCCGTACAAAGTGCAAAATAAGTGTCCGGAAACAGCCTCCTAATCTCATCATCTGTTAATTCCCGTGGCTGGAACCGTTCACCTGAAAACAATAAAAGTCTGATTTTCAAGAGTGTATGCTGCTGCTTTGTCTGTTTCTCTTCACCGATCTCTTTCAGCCGGTGAATCAGACAAGCCTTATCAACCGGTTTCGTCAAATAATCCGCCACATGAAGCCTCAGCGCTCTTTTCAAATACTCCTGATCCTCATATCCGCTGACAATAATGAACTTACATTCCGGATTCCCCCTGTAAATCTCTTCCAGCATAGTCAGTCCATCCACCTCCGGCATATTGATGTCTGCAATGATTACATCCGGCTGCCAGAAATCCATCTTTTCCATGGCATCCACCGCGTCCATGGCGGTCATAAGTTCAAGCGCAACCTCCTTCTGTTCCCCCAGCATAATCTCCAGCCCTTTCAGTACGATATATTCATCATCCACCAACAGTACTTTCAATCCCATTTTTTCCTCCCTCAAAAATTAATAAGATGCCTGTGAATGCGCACACTGCAGGTAGTGAGTACATTTTCTTCGCTTTCTATCGTAAAATAATAACCCTCACCATAAAAAAGTTTCAGCCGGTCGCTGATATTAAAGATACTGCGTCCATTATTTTCACTTTTCAGTGTATCCCGCTCCTTTGGATGCTCCAACAGATAATGAAGTTCATTAAGTCTTTGGGGGGATACTCCCGGACCGGTGTTGGAAACCGTAAAAGTAAGATCCTCTCCCTCCTTCTCCACCTTGATGACAATACGGATATATCCTCTGCACTTGCTCACGTTGTGTGAAAATACATTTTCCACCATGCTGAACAGCACAAATTTCGGGCAGCGCCATTTGTCATCCAGTCCGCAGAGCTGCCAATCCACGGAAAAACGGTTAACCAGCCTTTTTTCCTGGATGGAAACGTACTGCTGTGTCATATCAATTTCCCGGGAAACAGGAACCAAATATTCCCGGGAAAGGGAATAGCGCATAAGCATACCGAAGGAAAAAGCGATATCGGAAATAAGCTCCTGATGACTGGCTTCCGCGATCATGCGTATGCTTTCTAATGTGCCGTAAAAAAAATGAGGGTTAAGCTGGGCCTGCAGGGCTTCTATCTGGGCATTTTTCAGCTGCATTTCATTATTTAAAAGACTGGAGGACAACTCATTAATCCGCTGCGTCATTTTATTAAAGGAAAGAATCAGTTCTCCCGTCTCATCCTTTGACAGCTTTCCTGAATAGGGAGCCAGCGTATGGTTATTCTGCCGGTTCATATGCTCGGAAAGCCTGACTATATTTTTAAATGGCCTGAAGATTAAAAGAAACATGATAATACTGGCACAGAACAAAATAAAAATGGATACAAGAAAACTCAGCAGAAACGGCCTGTAGGAAAAAATATTACCTGCTTCCGGGGTTATTTTTATCACCTGAAACACACCATTGTTTAGAGCAAAGCTGCTTAAAATGCACCGGCTTTGTTTATCCGGAATAATCTGTACCGCACTTTCCAGGCTGCCGGAACCAAGCTGCTCTTTATAATTTTCCAGGCACATCGCCGTCTGCGCCGATGAATTGCTTTCATACAGAAGCTTACCGTTCAGGCAGACATATACCGATGCCTCCGGATTCGCCGCCGCATAAGAATCGAAAATGTTGTTATTATAGTTCAGCCGTGCAATACCCGGAAACACGGTCATGGGAGGATTTGGGAATCCAATATAGAAGGAAAATCCCATAGACTTCCCGTCATCTCCGACAGACCAGAACCCGTCTATCAGTTCCGGACGGGATTTGATTCCTGGAGCTAAAGCAGATATCGGCTCAAAGAACCTAAGAATTTCTGCCGCCTTCTGGTTTTCAGCATAAATGGTCAAATCCGCGAGATTGGGATCATACAGGAAAATGCTGCTGAGAAGCGAATATATCTGACTGTTATAAGCATATACAATTTCCTGTTCCGTAGTATAAAAGCCCCTGAGCAGCTTCTGCAGTTCATAATTGGATTTCAGCTGATTAAAATATATCTGTGCACTGTCCAGCTGGTTTTCCAGATAATTCTGTTCCGTAATAAGAGAATTCCTTTTTTCATTCAGATATTCTTTTGTCCGCTGATCATTATGATAGTAATATATCACGCTGCTCAGAAACATAATGGGTATAAATATTGCCAGCATATAACAAATAAAAAAACGCGTTTGCAACCTGGTTATTTTAGAAAACATATCTTTTCCTCTGCGGTACTTTGGGGATGGGTATAGCAAACCGCGTTCCTTTCCCATGTTTGTCCCTGCCGGGACATTGCTTTCTGTAATATCGCCCCTTTTTTTATTATCACTGAAACGCCGGTAAAACACAAGACAGGCTGCGCAATTACGGTGTGCAAATTCTTTGGATTTGTCAACTTTTTTTAGCCGGCTCTTGTCCAAAAGAAACGCCTGTTTAACAAAATGGCCTGCATTCAAAAGAAATATATAAAAATGTCATTTATTTTAAATGATATCTCCCAGTATCTGTTCCGTCCAAAATATATACCATTTCGAGTGCACTTTCTGCAATGTTACAATACATCTGTAAAAAGACAATACATAAAAGGGGGATAACCAACAGCATGAAAAAAGGGGTTAGAAAATTCGGACGGCAAATCGAAATTCAGTTTTTTGCACTGGCCGGTGTGCTATACCTCCTGCTTTTTTCTGTAATTCCAATGTTTGGCATAATACTTGCCTTTAAGTCCTACAAAATAACATCAGGAATACAAGGAATATTCAGCAGTGAGTGGATAGGTCTAAAATATTTCAGGGAGTTCTTTACCGATTACCGGTTTGCAGAGCTGCTGCGGAATACAATTGCTATCAGTACACTGAAAATGATATTCGCCTTTCCAGTTCCCATCATTCTTGCCATACTGATATCCGAGTGTCATAACAAGCCATTTAAAAGGCTGATCCAGACAGCAAGCTATCTGCCCAATTTTGTATCCTGGGTTCTTGTATATGGTATCAGCAGCGCCCTGCTTTCCCAGAACAGCGGTGTTATCAACCAGCTTCTGGTGAAATTGGGAATTGTATCACAGGGAATTCCTTTCCTTACGGATCCGGACTACTTTTGGGGTACTACGGTCGTTCTATCCATATGGAAAAGCTCCGGCTGGTGGGCAATCATATTTCTGGCTGCTATATCAGGAATAGACAGTACCTTGTATGAAGCCGCCGGTATTGATGGCGCAGGAAGGCTGAAAAGGATCTGGCATATCACGCTGCCGGGTATTAAAGGTTCCATTGTTACAGTCCTTATCCTGTCAATAGGCAGCTTTCTGGGGGGCGGCATGGTAGGTTCTAATTTCGAACAGTCTTTCCTTATGGGAAATACGGTAAATAACGCCACCTCGGAAATCATTCAGACCTATGCATTTAAAATGGGAATGGCCCAGGGCCGTTTTTCTTACGCTACTGCTGTTGATCTGATCCAGTCGGTTCTGTCCATATTTTTAGTGATTATCAGTAACCAGGCAGCAAAAAAAGTATCCGGCGAAGGGCTTTTTTAAGGAGGATTGTTATGAAAGTGAAAATAAATGAAGATAGGGCGGTTGACATCATCGTCTACATCCTGCTGTCCCTGATAGGGCTCATTACCTTATACCCTTTTTACTATACGATTCTGTGTTCCTTTAACGATGGACTGGATCTTATGAAAGGCGGCATTTATTTCTGGCCGCGTAAATTCACCCTGTCCAATTACGAGCTGTTTATCGGTGACGCGGACTGGAGGCATGCTTTTCTTATCTCAGTGTCAAGAACCCTGGCCGGGACTATATTATGTACAGGCTTTACAAGCATGTTCAGTTATGCTTTGTCAAGAAACAATCTGATGTTTAAAAAAGCATATCGTTTCCTGGTTGTATTCACTATGTATTTCTCCGGCGGACTAATTCCCTATTATGTTCTTCTCCGGGGATTAGGGCTTCTGAATACCTTCTGGGTATACGTAATTCCGGGCATGGTAAACGGCTTTTTTGTAATGACGGGCATCAATTTTTTTAGTGCCATCCCTGAATCGATGATTGAAGCGGCTAAAATAGATGGTGCCAGGGAAATTCAGGTTTTATCCAAAGTGGTACTCCCTGTATCCAAACCTTTCCTTGCCACCCTGTCCCTTTTTGCTGCCGTAGGCCAATGGAACAGCTGGCTGGATTCCGCTTATTATGTGAGGGATATCAACCTGCATACCCTCTCCTACAAGATGATGACCACCATTAACCAAACGCTTGCGACCGCTGCCAATGCAGATGCAGCCGGACAGATCTCACAGGCAAACACGGCCACATCATTTACTGTACAGGCCACTGCCATGGCCGTATCCATGATTCCCATTATGTGTGTATATCCGTTTCTTCAAAAGTATTTTGTACAGGGCATGATGATCGGTGCCGTAAAAGAATAAGGTTTTGAAAGGCAGTCCGACCAGAAAGCTTTGCCAGCTTGTCCGGTCTGTAACATAAGAATATAATATAGCAGGAGGAATGAATTATGAAGTGGAAAAAAGTAACAGCGGTTCTGTTATCAATGGTAATTGCCGCAACGACGGCAGCATGTGGAAGTACCCGGGAAGCCTCTCCCGATGACAGCAATACTGCTGCACAGGGGACGGAAACCGCACAGACGGAAAACGGACAGGTTCCGACTCTGACTCTGTTTGTGGATGAGACCTGGTGGCCCTATGAGAAATGGGAAGGCGCGGTCCCTGAGGAATTAGAGAAACGGCTGGGTGTCAACATCGAAGTAACCAGAGCCGCCGACGAAAACCAGCTGTCCCTTATGGTAGCTTCCGGCGATATGCCTGACATTATCTGTTCTTACCGATATCAATATCTTGCGGACTCCCAGGTGTGCTATCCTTTGGACGAACTGCATGAAACCTATCCGGAAATCGAGTTTAATGTAGATCCGATATACCAATTCGTAAACCAGGCTGCGGATGGTCATTATTATACGATTGGCTGTGGTTTTTCTCCGGAATATGAGTACGATAAATATGATAAAATACTGTCTGAAGGTCCGGGTTTTATGTATCGCAGCGATATTGCCGAAGAATTGGGACTTGAATTCCGGACACTGGAAGATTTGGACTCCGCTTTTGATAAAGTAGCAAAGGCCCACCCCGATATGACCGTGTGCTCTTTCAACAGCGCCCATAAATTCAACTGGCTGATGCAGCAGCTCGGACTCAAGGGAAACGGCTATTATGAAGCCCCGGACGGCACACTGAAATGGTGGCTCCGTCAGGATGGTCTGCTTGATTATTACAAAAAAATCAATGAATGGTACCGCCTGGGTTATCTGACAGCGGAAAACTTCGCTTACCAGTCCGAAGATGAAACCAAGGAGATCTGTGTGGGCGGCAACGTATTCGCCAACTTCGGCTATGATAACCATGCGGATAATTACAATGCTGCTATTACCGCAAATAAAGATAACTTCCGCTTCACGCTCGTAACGAATGAACTGAGTGATTCCTGTGCTTCCTATGATACCAACTGCGGGGGGCGCGGCCTGTATATCACACGTTCCTGTAAGGACGTGGAAGCCGCTTATAAACTGCTCGCCTATGCTTACGGCGAAGAAGGCATGAAGCTTCTGATGTGGGGAATTGAAGGGGATGATTATTCCCTGGATTCCGACGGCTATCCCACCTTTACTTACGACTTCCAGGGTGATAATTCCGTGCTCCAGCCCAGAGGCCTGAAATACTGGGGCTGGCTGGTCCACAACGCCATTGTTACCAGCATTGCGGAAGCCAACTCGGATTCCCAGACCGCAGTAGACAGGCAAAATCTGACAGAATATGTGAATAGAAATCCTGTAATCGGTATGATCCGGTTTGCAACCGATTCGGACGAAGCCAATATTAATGCGAAACTGGATGAAATGGTAAAAAACCAGAATACCAACATTTTCATGGCGGAATCCGAAGAAGCCTGTGAAGAAGCGTTTCACGCCATGATCCAGCAGGCCGAACAGATCGGGATGAAAACACTTGAGGATTACGGGAATGCCAGCTACCCGGAACTGAAGGCACAGTACGATGAATTGATAGCAGAGACCAGGTAAGATCCAATCGATAAGGGCAGGTTAACAGGAGATATCTGTTTACCTGCTCTTCCTCTGCCGTCATCAGCACAAGGAAACCTCCCATTTCTCAAATCCCGGTACCGCTTCCTTCAGTCTCTTAAGCCCATCCGCCAGCCTTTCCCTTGGGCAGGCAAGATTCATACGCAGGAACCGTTCCCCATTTCCCCCGTACGCCGCGCCGTCCGACAAATACAATCCGGTATTCTGTCTGGTATAGCGGCACAGCTGTGAGGCACTTCCCACGGTTCCTTTGCAATCGAGCCAAAGAAGGTAGGTGGCCTCTGACGGTACGGCAGTTATGCCCGGCACTTCCTTTTCCAGAAATTCCACAGCGAATTTCTTGTTTTCATACAGGTATTCCCGCAGGGCGTCCAGCCATTCTGCTCCCTTTGTATATGCGGCTATGGCGGCGCAGACAGCAAAGCTGTTGGGTTCTGCCGCCTCATCGGTATTCAGTGCCCGTTCCATTTTATGGCGCAGGTTCTCATCCGGCACGATGACCGCCGCAGACTGCAGCCCCGCCAGGTTAAAGGATTTAGAGGGGGAAATACAGGTAATGCTGTTCGCTGCGCATTCTTCCGAAACGGATGCGAAGGGCACATACACATATCCGGGATCGGTCAAATCGCAATGGATTTCATCCGCCAGCACAAGGACATGGTATTTTGCACATAATGCACCGATTCTTTCCAGCGTTTGCGCATCCCAACGCTTCCCTGCCGGATTATGCGGATTGCAGAGAATCATCATGGTTGTCTGCGGATCAGACAGCTTCTTTTCCAAATCCGCAAAATCTACCCTGTATTGTATTCCATCATAGCGCAGCCTGTTTTCCGCCACATGACGGCCGTTGTTACGGATGGAGTGGAAAAAAACAGGATAAGCCGGCGTCTGAACCAACACTTTTTCACCCACTGTCGTAAATTTCCTGACTGCACTGGATACTGTGGGAATAACGCCGCCTGCAAAAACCAGCCATTCCTTTTTTATAACAAAACCGTACCGGTCCGCCCACCAGGACTGTATGGACCGGTACCATTCCCCGGGCACCGTTTCATAACCGAATATCCCGTTTGCAGCGCGGTTTTCTATCGCTTCCCGGATCGCCGGCGCCGTTTCGAAATCCATATCGGCCACCCACATGGGAAGCTCTTTTTCCCCTACCTCCCATTTCAGGGAGTTCGTTCCCCGGCGCTCTGTCATTCTGTCAAAATCATATGTCATTTTCATCTTCCTTTTCTTCTTTTTTTATTTCATAAATCAGATAATCCAGACAATCCAGACGTTTCTGGTTTTCGTGGACATCATCCAGAAGGCGGCATCGCTGCCCGGCAAGGAGACGTTTTTGCTTATCCCGGTTTCCTTCCTTCCGGGATTCCAGAAACCGCCGGATAAATTCTTCCGTACAGCCGGCATCCTCAAGGTTCTGTACCAGCAGCCGGGCCTGAATCTGCCGGCCTTTTTCCTTCTCTTCCATATTCAGCCCGCCTTTTCCGCCTGCGTAATACGCTGCATGACCCGCGTGTCCTCCCGTTTCATATCCGGATTATCAAAAATCAGCTCACCGATTTCCCGCGCCGTTATCCTGCCGGAACAGGGATTCTTCACACTTTCGATCCTTCCGTCAATTTCCGCATCCACCGTGGAATATTCAAAGGCAAGATCCGTATTCAGAAGGCGGCAGTTCTTCATGACCACGTTATCCATGTAACACATTCCCTGCTCGCTTTCCACAGTACAGTTCACCAGCGTCACATTTTTTGAATTCCACCCCAGATACTGGCCTGCGATAAAGGAATCGTACACCGTTACGTTTTCACAGTTCCAGAAAGCGTCTTTGGTGAGCATCTTCGCATTGCGTATTGTCAGATTCTTCACCCCGTCAAAGGCATAGTTCCCCGTCAGGATAAATCCGTCGATTTCCATATCCATGCTGTTCATGGCAAAATAATCCCCCGCCGCCGTAATCTCCTTCATGACCACATCCCGGCAGTTCCACAGGGTTTCGGCCGCATTTGTCATAGTGACTTTTTCCAGCTTTATATCCCGGCAGCGGCGGAAGGTTTTAGGCGCTTGTATGGTTATGTTTTTCATACGGATCCGGTTGGTATACCAGATCCCCGCCCTGGCTGTTTCAAAGAGGGTACTGTCCTCTACCTTTACGCTGCTGCAGTACCAGAGGGGATATTTCCATTGGAAAAGGCTGTTGTCAATATCCAGATCCCGGCTTTCCTTCAGCGGCGATTCCCCTTCCGCAAAGGTACAATAGGAAAGCTGCAGCCCCTTACTCTGGAACAAAGCTCTTTCTCCTGTAAATTTTTGTTCTTTCATTTTTTTCATAGCAGTTACCTCCATATATATGCTGCCGCATCAGTTGTAACAGGTCAGACAGATCCGAACTGTTACCATCCGTTCCTGTCTTTTCTCTTTTCTTACCTTTATTATATTTCCCGGCACTTTTAATAGCAAATAGTTATATAGAATACTTACCCATAGTTGACAGGAATAGCTGGATGAAAGTATAATAAAACCACAGGCATTACCGCGCCGCGGGAAAGGAAAAGGGGGACGGCAGAATGGAACTACGGGTATTACGATATTTTTTGGCGGTTGCACGGGAAGAAAGCATCACGGCAGCGGCAGATTCCCTGCATGTCACGCAGCCTACGCTTTCCAAACAGCTGAAGGAGCTGGAAGATGAGCTGGGAAAACAGCTTTTCATCCGCGGAAACCGGAAAATAACGCTCACGGAGGAAGGATTGTTTCTGCGAAAAAGGGCACAGGAAATCGTGGATTTGACGGATAAGACGGAAAATGATTTTCTGAAACCGGATGAGTTTGTCAGCGGCGATGTGTATATCGGCGGCGGGGAAACCGACGCCATGCGTCTCATCGCCCGGACAGCCAAAGGACTGCGGGAGGATTACCCTCATATTCATTACTAT
This sequence comes from Lachnospiraceae bacterium, assembly GCA_022845955.1. GTDB lineage: Bacteria > Bacillota > Clostridia > Lachnospirales > Lachnospiraceae > Eisenbergiella. Next base: position 2,387,844 of record AP025576.1, on the reverse strand, counting down.
CTTTACAGCGGTAATGCGGATGATGTATCGGAACGTCTGGACAAAGGGCTATTGGACTTCGGCATTCTGATTGAACCCGCAGACATTAAAAAATATGATTATCTGAGACTGCCCGCCTCCGATACCTGGGGGCTGCTGATGCAAAAGGACAGTCCCCTGGCTTCCCATGAATTCATAAGTCCCGGGGATCTGATGGATATTCCTCTCCTGTGCTCCCGCCAGACTTCGGTGCATAATGAGTTTTCCGGATGGGTGGGCAAAAACTTTGAAACGTTGAATATCGTAGCGAATTATAACCTGATCTACAACGCCTCCCTCATGGTGGAGGAAGGCGTCGGATATGCATTAACTCTGGATAAGCTGGTTAACACCAGCGGAAACAGCAATCTGGTATTCCGTCCGCTGAAGCCTGCCCTGAAAGCAGGCCTGAATATTGTGTGGAAAAAATACCAGGTATTTTCCAAAGCGGCCAGGATTTTCCTGAGCCGGCTTCAGGAAGAAATGAATATTGTACAGTACTAGTACTACAGCGTGTTTTACAAACACACGCTGTCTTCTGTTATAACCGGACAGAAACAAAGGTACCGTCCCTGGCTTCCACATGTACTATCTCAAGCCCTTTGTATTCCTTTAATACCATACGGCATTCCCGCACCAGCGACTGAAGAAGCTCTTTGGTAATCACCTCCCCATAGGGTGCCGGAACCGATTTTCTCAAATCCTCCACGACGGCTTCCGGCAGGAAACGGACTGCTGCATCTGCCAGAGCCAACGGAACAGGCAGCCGCATATTCACATCCTTGGAACGGATAATAATGCGCATCAGCTCCTCCTCCCGCCACTATCCGATATAAATTCTGACCGTCGTGCCGTCAGAACTGTTCACTTCCACTATATTTCCCAGGGTTTCATTATCAATGCATTCAAGAACCGAGGCCGTCAGCGCTTCCAGATCGATCCCTTCCAGCTCTTCACTTTTAATAGGAAGCTTTCCCGTTACCTTTAGCATCTGTCGTATAATTTTTACCGGAAGCTGGATATTTACCTTATCCCCGGCCGGACTGTCCACAATCACACGCAGCATTTTATTTTCATAGGGAATATTGCTGTTAACAATTGCCGTCTGTTCATATGCATCTTGATCATAATCAGCCGTTTCCCCTTCCGGCACGGTGCCTTCCAGCGCTTTTAACAATTCCACAGCCTGTTCTGCGGAAAGCTTCCCTTCTTCTACCATTTTTAAGATTCTTAGTTTTTCATCCATATCCTTTTCCTCATTTCCGCGCTGTCATCACCGTTCCTTCCGGCCAGCGCTTATCTGTCAGCCGAATCCGCCGGACATCCGATCCGTGTCCGCCCATTACGGCCCTGATTACTTTTCCTTCATCTGCTCCAATGCTTCTTCCGGGGTGATTTCCCCGTTTTCCAAAGCGCTCAGAATTTCCTTTTTGCGCGAAGAAGAGGGGGCAGGGACGGCTGTCTTTGGCTTTCCATCCAGTTTTCCTATGATATCATCCAGCCTGGATCGCACCGTCGGATAGGAAATCTTAAGTTCCTTTTCCACTTCCTTTATGTTTCCCCGGCATTTCAAAAAGGTTTCCGCAAAAAAGAGGTCCTCGGTACTGAGATAATCAAATTTGCTGAGGCAGAAATCATTTTCAATGACCGTATCGCAGTTTTCACATTGGAGCTTGACAACTTTAAGCTTTTTCCCGCATACGGGGCAGCTGCTTATAACCTGGTACATTCTGTCACCTTCTTTCCTTTCCGCTGCTTTCTGTTTACTTATTATGTGTTTAATATAAACCCCAATTTTAATAATGTCAATATTAAAATTAATATAATTAATATTTGTATTTATTATTTTAATTTTATATTATAAATAATTAATTATTTTTTAGGGGCGGCTTTGGAATATGATTCCAAATATGTTGTGCAAGTTATGCATTACCATTAGCGGGAATGAATTATGAAATACACGCTCTGGCAATTATCCCCTTATTGTGGTAGAATTTTTATAAAGTACACAGGAAGAAATGGAGGGATTTCCTATGAAACAGTGCCCCAACTGCGGAGAACTTATCGGCGATGATGTCAAGGAATGTTTCAACTGCCATTATAGTTATTTTCACAGACGCGTGATAAACTCCAATGAAATAGCCAATATCCGTTATGCTAATGAGCAGCTGGCCCGTGAAAGGGAGGAACAGCAGAAAGAAAAAGAAAGGCAGAAAGAAGCCCAGCTTAAAAAGAATCCTCTATATGAATATAAAACAGTCATTATAAACGATTTATCCACCGGGGAAATTGACGGCAAAGCCTTTAATATGGCGCTGAGCGAATATGCGGAACAAGGATGGAGGCTCCATTCTGTTTTTGTAAATGAAGTAGGCAAAACGGTAAGCCCTATGATGTTTATCCAGATTAGTCTCAATGCAACTATAGATCAGACCATTCTGATTTTTGAGAGGTGTATAAAGACGGAAGACGCTTGAGGCCGGCTAGCGCACCGGTAACGGTCTGAACACCGCATTCCCAAATGCTACACTTAACTTATATAAACCCTTTGAAGGAGGTATGAAAATGTATCAGATTTCTAATTTCATGGACAATGACGATATCAAGACGCTGGCAAATGCCGGCCCGTTTACGGTTATTGAATACGAGCGGGATCTCAGTGTGATGCCCTCATCTGCCACAGTGGCCTATTTCAGCAGTAAAATGAATGTGCGTAAGCGTCAGGTGGTCTGCGACCTGAGCAAGGCTAATGTGACCATCCAGGCCGGAGCCATGCAGTGGATGCTGGGAAACGTAAATGCCACCACCGGTATTAAGGGAGTGGGCGACTTGTTCGGAAAAGCCGTGCGCGGCAAGGTTACCGGCGAATCCGCAATCAAACCGGAATACACCGGGGACGGCGTCCTGGTACTGGAACCTACATACAAGCATCTGATTCTGATGGATGCCGCAGACTGGGGCGGTTCCGTCGTCCTGGATGACGGTCTTTTCCTTGCGTGTGATTCCAGGCTCCAGCATAAAGCGGTTATGCGTTCCAACCTCTCCTCTGCGGTCGCCGGCGGGGAAGGCCTGTTTAACCTGAGCCTGAACGGCAGCGGCGTATTCTGCATCGAAGCGGACTGCCCGAAGGAGGAACTGGTGGAAATCACCCTCCAGAACGATGTGCTGAAGGTAGACGGGAATATGGCAATCGCCTGGAGCGGCAGCCTGCAGTTTACGGTGGAACGCTCCGGGAAATCCCTGATTGGTTCCGCTGCCTCCGGGGAAGGTCTTGTAAATGTATACCGGGGCACCGGAAAGATCCTGATGGCGCCGGTTTCCAAAATGCCTAACGTATGATGAAGCTTTTATTATAAGAAAGATACAGGGTATTACGCCCCTTAACCAAGAAACAGGAATAAGCCGGGTAATTGCCTGTAGGAAAAACGGCCATACTTTTTATGGTATGGCCGTTTTATCAATCTGTTTTACGGATCCCTGCCCGCTGTATTCCGGGCCTATTTCACATCCGCTCTTGCCAGGGCATCCTTATAATACTTAAATTCGGTAAACACTTCTCCGGTATAGGGATTCTTCTTATTTTTCACCGACTTGTATACAATATAGCCCAATGCGGCGGCGTTGGTGAGCAGCGCCAGGGCACTGACAACAAACATTGCCGTAGGGTTGGCATTGGCCGCACCGCCCGCGGCAATACCGTTCATGGTGCCGTCCGCATACTGAACCGGTATGGCTGCCCATTTATATACTGCGGAGCCGTCCGGGAAGGTTTCCTGGAAAAGCGGGAAAACCTGGGCGAACATACACCACATACAGAGCGTATTGGCGCGGTTCATGATCCAGCCGCCCTTGTTCCAGAAAAGAGCTGCAATCGTAGGGGCCAGCAGCAGCGCCACCCCGCAGAACCAGGCATGGGTGGGCAGGCAGTTATAAGTATAGGCGAAATTCCATATATCATATACCACGATATAGACCCAGATCATATCCGGCCATATCATGTCCTTTTTATCCCTGGAAGCGTAAACCGCCCACCAGCCGGTCATGCACAGGATGTTGAGAATCCCTGCGACTGCGTTCATGATATTATGCCAGCCGCCATACAGCCAGACACTTTCCGACGACATCCACCAGGAATTCCAGCCGTTAGCCGCCGATTCAAAATCACTCGCAACGGCAATCAGGATGTTAACCGCCACAATAGCAAAAGGAAATGCCCTGAACCAATGCTTTTTGCCGATACCCCAGCCATATTTAATCATCATAAAACCGATACAGCCGGCCAGTGACGCATATAGCTTGGCATAATGGAACCACCCGTTCATATACAGATGGGTCTGGTTCTGAAGCGCCCACTCCGCCCCCTGCCCGGCCGCAGCTTCTATTACCACAAAATAAACCGTGAGCGCTGCCGGCAGGACGCCGAACATGAACAAGCCTCCGAATTTGCTCCTTCTTGAAAATTCATTCAGCAGGATAAGCGCCGCCAGAACAGCCAGCATGGCAACCCACTGATAAACCGCATTACTGCCGTAAACATGAAATAACATAAACTCCCCTCCTCGCCTTTCTTTCCGTCAGCCGCTTTCAACAGGCCTCAATTTCTTTAATGCTGCACTCATTTCCCGTAACCAGACAGGTATCCCAGCTGCCGCAGCTGGGACACTGCCGTCCGTAACGCACAGTGGGGTAGGTCTTTTGGCAGGCTTCGCAAAGCGTCACGGCAGGAAGTATTTCTATTTTCAAATCCGAATCCTTTAACAGCTCCGATTTCTTACGGTAATACTTCCAGCAGTCCGTCATATACTCCGGAACCACTCCGCTCACCTCTCCCACCTCAAGCGTCACCGATCCGATTTCCGTCAGCCGGTTTTCCTCTGCCACCGCATCCAGCGTCCGGGAAATATGTACGATAATACCCAATTCATGCATTCCCGCTTTCCCGTCCCTTCTTTCCTTTTCGTAGAATCCGGATTTCGCGCTTCAGCATATAAGGAAGAATGGCCTTCATCTTGTCCTCCGCCTTATACATCTTGCTGGCCTCCGGCAGATCTCTGCTGAGATGAATCGCATCAAATTCGCATTTGGTGGTACAAATGCCGCAGCCTATACACTTATTGGGATCCACCACCGTGGCTCCGCAGCCCAGGCAGCGGTTCGCTTCCGCTTTTACCTGCTCTTCGGTAAAAGTACTGCGTAAATCACTAAAGTCCGTCCCGGCATCGGGGCTTTTCCGTCCCGGAACCTGCCGCTTCGCATTATCGAAGGATTCCGGATCCAGCCTGAGATTCTCTTTATCCAGCTCCACAAACATTCTCCGGTTTCTGCCTATTGTAAGGCTCTGTCCTTCATGTACAAACCGGTGTATGGATACACAGCCTTCTTTTCCTGCCGCAATGGCATCAATGGCAAATTTCGGCCCCGTATAAACATCACCTCCTGCAAAGATATCCGGTTCCCCGGTCTGATACGTCAGAGGATCGGCCTTTACGGTTCCGTTTTTATTGATTTCCACCTTCGTTCCCGTTAGCAGCTCTCCCCACCGGACGGACTGTCCGATAGATACCAGGACAGACTCGCATGCCACCCGGAGCAGCTGTTCTTCGTCATACCGGGGATGGAACCGGCCGTTCTCATCAAATACAGAAATACATTTTTTAAATACCACTCCCGATACTCTTCCGTTTTCCATAAGGATCTCCTTCGGTCCCCAGGAATTGCAAATCGTAATTCCCTCTTCCAGTGCCTCCGCAACCTCGTCCGCCGCTGCGGGCATGGTTTCCCGTGTTTCCAGGCAATACATGGCTGCGGCTTCGGAACCGGCACGCAGAGCCGTTCTCGCCACATCCACCGCCACATTCCCGCCGCCGATTACCACAGTGCGGCCGGCAAGCCGGACGTCAGCCGCATCCTGATTCACGGAACGTAAGAATTCCAGACCTGTAAGCACACCTTCCGCCTCTTCTCCCGGAATTCCCGCCCGGCGTCCGTCCTGGGCCCCTATGGCAACATAAAACGCTTTATAACCTTCCCTGCGCAGCTTCTCTATGGTAGTATCCCGCCCCACTTCTATCCCGCACCGGAATTCCACTCCCATAGACCGAAGGACATCAATTTCCGCCTCGATGACATCCTTTTCCAGCCGGAAAGACGGGATGCCGTTCAGCAGCATACCGCCGGGACGTTTTTCCTTTTCAAAAACAGTAACCGGATATCCGCTTCTTTTTAAATAAAAGGCAGCCGACATTCCCGCAGGCCCCGCTCCGATCACGGCAATCTTTTCCGGAAAGGGCTTTCCTGAATAATTCAGCATCTGCGGAATATAACGGTTCCGGGCATACAGCTCCTGCTCTGCAATGAATTTTTTGATCTCGTCGATTGCCACCGCATTGTCAACCGTTCCCCTGGTACAGGCATCCTCACAGCGCCGGTTGCAGATAGCGCCGCATACCGCCGGGAACGGGTTTTCCGTCTTAATCAGCTTCAGCGCATCCATATATCTGCCCTGGGAAGCCATCTTAATATAACCCTGTACCGGAAGATGGGCCGGACAGGCCGCCTTGCAGGGAGCCGTCCCGGTATCATAGCAGTTGATCTGGTTTTTGTCCCGGTAGTCCACACTCCACTTTTCCCTGCCCCATTTTGTTTCATCCGGCAGTTCCTGCCTGGGATATTCGATCTCCCCGCTTTTGGTACACAGCTTCTGCCCCAGTCTGGCGGCTCCGGAAGGACAGTATTCCACACATCTGCCGCAGGCCACACAGTCTTCTTTTGTCACGCTGGCGCGATAGGCCGAGCGGGACATATTCGGGGTATTGAACAACTGGGAAGTCCGCAGACCGTTGCACACGCCCACCGCACAGTTGCATATGGCAAAAATTTTCTCTTCTCCGTCGATATTGGTGATTTGATGGACATAGCCGTTATCCTCTGCCCGCTGCAGGATCTCCATGACTTCATTGATATCAATATAGCGGCCCTTCCCCGTTTCCACCAGGTAATCGGCCATATCCCCCACGCCTATGCACAGATCATCCTCCAAATCGCCGGTCCCTTCCCCGCGCACGCGCTGCTGGCGCCTGCAGGAGCAGGCCCCTACCGCATATTTATCCTTGTACTTATTCAGCCAATAGGAAATATGCTCGATGCTCGCCGACTCCTGCCTGGCCGGAATCGCTTTTTCCACAGGGATGACATGCATGCCGATTCCCGCTCCGCCGTAAGGCACCATGGGTGTTACCTTTTCCAGCGGAAGCCTGGCCATCTGTTCAAAGAAATCAGCCAGCTCCGGATGCTCCTCCACCTGTTTTGCATTCATCATCATAAATTCCGCACAGCCGGGGACAAACATAGGAAGCACATATTGTTTATGGTGATCCTCATTCTCCCAGTTGTATTCAATCAGGCCGATTACGCTCATCTCCTGAAGCAGTTCTTCGGTGCGCTCCACGCTCTTTTTACACCGCCTGGCAATCCACTGTGCCGTAGCCGGAACCCTCACCTTCATGGCCAGGGCAACCTCCGCCATCTCATCCGTTATCACACATGCCAGTCCCCAGTACTCCGGATCCTCCACGGTCACCTTCACGCCGATCCGGTCCGTTATTTTCTGACCCAGTTTCAGAATCAGCTCTCTTCCCTCCGCCATACTTCATCTCCTTTGTTTTTGGCAATATTCACATCATTCCGAACAAAGCATCTGCTTATTCATTATTTATATTATATAACACCATACCTGATTATACAATTTTTTTGTTATATTTCTACAAAATAATAACAATAACAGCATCCATCCGGTGAATCCGCCTCCGGCGGGTGACAATGTTCTGCCGTGGCTGCTTTAGCAGCTTCCATACCTTACAGAGAGGCTTTGAACCCGTGGCTGCGGAAACAAGGCTGTCACTTTTATTGCACGGATAACCAAAGAATATGTTGACAAGTTAACTTGGCAGTGTTATTCTGTGTTTGACAAGTTAACTTGGTATTCAGAAAGGGAAAGCTCTTTATGGAAAAGGAAGAAATACTGGAAAAAAGCCGTAAGGAAAATAAGAACCGGGATATTTTTGAAAAAGAGGTTCTGAAGGAAGGCGGGAATATCGGAGGCATTGCCGCCGGAATCCTGGCGACCCTGTTCTTTATTCTGCAGATAGCAGCGGGCGGGGGTATCAATTACGGATTGTATGCCGTGGTATTTTCTATCCCTTCGGCCGCCTTTACCGTGAAAGCCGTCCGCATGAGGCGCAGGCACGAAATCGCAATGTCGGTGTTTTATACCGTTTTTGTTCTTGCACTCTCCGCAGCCCATATCTTTAACCTGTTCACGGCGCCGGCAGTACGGTAAGGCGGTGGTATTATGAACGAAGACCTCATCCTGAAGAACCGTCTGAAAGAAGCCAGAAATGAAAAGAAGCTGTCCCAGTCCCAGCTGGCGGAACTGGTAGGCGTATCCCGCAACACCATAAGCTCCATCGAAACCGGACAGTTCAGCCCCACTGCCAAGCTTGCTCTCATCCTGAGCATTGCACTGGACAAGAAATTCGAAGAATTATTTTATTTTGGCTGAAGTAACCCGCAATCTGTTTTGGGAGGTTCCCTATGTTTACATGCCTGCAAGGAGGCTATAATACCCGCCATCCCCGGACCTTTTTCAATTCCCGTCCCCAAGGCTCCGATCACTTTCTGCTGCTCCTGGTAAGGACACAGACCGCATTTTGTATAGACGGGCACAGTTTTGCGGCTGAATCCGGCAGCATTGTCCTTATTCATCCGAATACCCCATACCGGTACCATGGCACCGGCAGCGAATATTCCGACGACTGGCTGAGTTTCCTTTGTCCGGATCCGGAGGCCTTCCGAAATTCCGGTATTGATTTTCATATGAGCATCCCCATCGGCAATCCGGATATGTCATCCTCTTATATCAGGCAGATCCTGCTGGAAAAGTCCTGCATTTCGGAGGAGTACAGGAACCAGAATATCCATATGTTGTTTTGCGTTCTCTTTAATAATCTGCGGCTTGCCTGCATGAAAAAGGCCAGGGACAGGCTCTGCAGCCCTTATTTTTCCAAAATGCAGAACCTGCGCCTGTCCCTGGCATCCGAACCCTACCGTGAGTATACGCCGGCGCTTCTGGCCGGCCCGATGGGAATAAGCGCCTCTTATTTTCAGCACCTGTATACAGAATTTTTCCATATTTCCCTGCGTTCCGACCTGATACGGATGCGTATTGAATATGCAAAGGGCCTGCTGCAGAATACGGACATGTCCATAGAGGATATCGCCGAGGCCAGCGGCTATTCCAGCAAAATCCATTTTTACAGACAGTTCCGCCGAATTGCAGGAACCACGCCTTCCGTTTACCGCAGTTCCTTTTATCAATGACTCAAACTTTGCAGACAGCGGGTGAAGGGGCATTTGGCAGCTGTGCAGTTTGAGTCGTTGCGTTTACCCTGTTTTATAACATAATTTCAATTTGCATGGTTACCTTGCGCAAGTCCGGATTCAGATCCTTATCTTCCGTCATTTCCAGATAAGGGTACCCCGCTGCGCTCCAGTGTACCCGCCGGATACCCATATGCCTTCCCAATGTCTTACCTTCTCTGTCATGAGGCACCGCATGATATATCAGCAAGTCGTCCCCGCTTTCCGGATCTTTAATAAAACAATTGTGTCCCGGCCCGAATTCCCCCGGAACACTTTCCTTTGTCAGGACAGGATAAGGCAGCCAGTCCCAGCCGTCCGGTGAAAGCAGATTATTGCCTCTGCGGGCATGGAGAAGGCCGACACAGTACAAATCCGCCAGCCCGGTACTGGATCCGGATATGGTAACAAACAGATCGTCCCCATGCCGGAGCAGATAAGGGCCTTCATCCACCTCCGTCTCATAACGGTCCCAGCCATATACAGGCCGGAGAATTCGGACCGGATTAGTAGTCAGCTGCCAGGGCGCAGCCGGATCGATTGTTGCTATATATATGTCTGCCGATTCGGCAACCGTATGATCCGGTGATTTATCCGCAAAACACCGGTCCGACCACATGATATAATGTACACCGTCCACACAGAACCAGGTCATGTCCAGGGTAATACCGTCCTCCCGCAATTCCGTGCCGTCCGGTTTCACCACCAGCCGGGGAGCTTCCCAATCCTGCGGTTTTGCCGGATCCCCATTACACCGAAGCACATGGCTTCGTACCGTAGTCCAGGATTTCTCTCCTACCGTAGTGAACAAATACGGGACTCCGCAGATGATATGCAGTTCCGGAGCCCACATATTGGCATGTATGGTATCGGACTCAGGCATGGTATACACCGCAACCGGTTCTGCCTCCGCCAGCCCTTCCAGGGTATCGCTTATCCGAAGGGTTACGCTCCTCTGGCCGGATGCAGATAAGTAGAATTTACCGTTTATCCGGCAGATACACGGATCCGACATATGCGCATCCAGGAAAGGGAACGGGTAATGCCTCTGCCTTATTTCCCCGCTTATACTGACTCTGCCGGGACAGGAAAAGTTAATGGCTTCCCATTCCTCACGGTTCCAGCAGACAGACTTTTCATGAGTGGAACCGTCATTGTACAGACATACAGCTCCCGGCAGACTGCCAAATTCCGGTTTTTCCCCTGCTTTCACAGTGAGCGTAACCGGAGCGGTGCCGGTATGGGATATCTCCCCCAGATACCGTTCCATCCGCTGGACTTCTTCCTCGCTTACCTCCAGGATACTCCCCGGTACGGCATTGTCTATCCCACAGCTTCCGGCTTCTTCAAAGACCGTCTCCGGGCAAACCTGTATCTCTTCCATCTCCTGAAAAAAACGGGTACGGCCGCACATATGCCCTTTCCTATTCTCCCATTCCAGACGGTAGGACTGTTTTTCTTCCTCCCAACGGCACCGGGGTCGGCGTATCTCTTCCCCGCCAGCCTTCAGGAATCCGCCTTCCCGGAAACGCACCAGATCTTCAGACCAGAACAACATGATGCAACCCGTGCTCAGCGGATCCGGTGCCTCCTGGTTTCGGCGTACGGCACAGACGCCGAAGGTTCCATCCTGTTTTCGGAAAAGCCAGGGATCCAGAAGTGTCTTGGTCGTCCCTCCCGGTCTCCCTTCTGTAAAATCCGCTTCAGGAAACAGGATACCCGTATTATTCCGCAGCGGAATATATTCCTTACCGTCACGGCTTACCGCCAGGTGCATGGCATCATTCACATCACAGTTCCTGGCCGTAAGCCCGGGATAATTGCCGCTGTTTCCGCTGTCATAACAGGGATCCCCTTTTTTGGTATAAGCAAATACAAAAGCCATTTCTTATTTTCCTTCCTTCCGTGTGTCGGACACTCCCCCCAGGGCTGTCACTCACCGCAATCCTTGTCTGCAGCCCGTTCACACCGCTATACTTCATTTATACGGAATTGCAGTAGTTAAGTAAATATCATACTTTGCTAATTGTTAACCTTTTCTGCTATGAATTCACGTATGATCGGAAGAACTATCTTCTCCTGACGGCACCGCTTCCTCTTTTTGCTATATTTCCTAAATTTTCTTCATGGATATGGATTTACATAAGCTTTTTATGTACTTGACCGCCTAGCAGTTGCTAGGTATAATAATATATAGCAAATGTCACATACGTAAAGGAGGCATACCATGGAAACGAAGGAGCTGATACAGGAAGCCGCTTTGGATTTATTTTCACACAAGGGCTTTGATTCCTCTTCGGTGCGGGATATTGCGGCAAAAACCGGCATCAGGGACAGTTCCCTGTATTTTCATTTTAAGAATAAGCAGGCGATACTGGACTCTCTCATGGACCGGTATATCCAGATATCCCGGCAGATGATGGACCGTTTGGAGGAAGGGTTGGGCCACATTACGGCAATGGATGATAAACATTTTTACGCGGTTACGGAACAATACATCCGGTACTTTTTTTTGGATCCTTTTATCAGCCGGATGATTATGCTCATGAATCATGAACGCAGCCATAATGACAGAATCCGGGATCAATATGTCCGTTGGTGTATAGAAAAGCCTCTTGCCTTTCAGACAATGGTCATGAAGAAGCTGCTGGACATCGGTTATCTGGAAGGAAAGGATCCCGCCCATATCGCCCTGGAATACTATTCTCCGATCTTCTTATATTTCAGTCAATATATGAACCATTCCTATACGGAGAAAGAGAAGGAACGCTTCAGGAAAGCGGTAATGTCTGCGGCACAGAACTTTTTAGCAACCTATCGGAAGGGGAACTGATATGAATATATTTATCACCGGCGCAAATCAGGGAATCGGTTATTATCTGGCAGAAGGTCTGTTGGAACTGGGACACCGGGTGACCGTATTGGGTGTGGAAACCACAAAGCTGCTTACACTGCAGGAGAAATATCCCGGACAGCTTCTGCCCCTTGTCTGTGATGTCAGGGATACGGCCGGTATGCGGGCCGCCGTGCAAAAAAGTGCCGATACCTATGGCGCTATTGATATCGCCATCCATAATGCCTGCCTTTGTACCTTTGGCTCCATGAAGGATACCGGTAACCCTGTATACGAAGAAGTATTCAATGTAAATTATTATGGGGCGCTGCGGCTTGCCAGGGCTGTTGTTCCGTATATGGAAAAGGAGGGAAAAGGCAGGGTGATTTTCACAAGTTCCGGCGTAGGTGTAATGGGTTTTCCCGATATCAGCCCCTACGCCTCCTCAAAAGGCGCCGTGGAAGCCCTCGCCAAATGCCTGAACCTTGAATATATGGACAAAGGGATACGGTTCCAGCTCTTTCATCCGCCTCTTACCCGGACCAAATCCGCCGCCCCGCTTCCGATCCCCAAGGATTTTATGGCCGATCCGCTAGCGGTGGGACACGGCCTTGCCCGCCGTATTAACAAAAAAAGCTTCTATATCTGCCATACGGCAAGGCAGCAGCTGCTGACGGCTTTATGTTATCTTTTCCCCGTTAAAATGGGTGAATCCATGAGTAAACTGTTAAAAAAGAAGCGAAGTGTATCGTAAAACCTGAGAAAGAACCAGGGCGGGCGTAAACTTTGTTTATGTCTGCCTGCAGGAGGTTATTAACAAATGTTTTATTTTATCAGACATGGTTCCGCCGACTATTCGGAGCGGAACACTAAAATATATCAGGACTTCGGCGTTAATCTTGCCCCTCTTTCACCGGAAGGAGTGAAACAAATAAAAGCTTCGGCAAAGGACAGCCGACTTCAGGGCGCAGATATTATCCTGTCTTCTCCATATACGAGGGCGCTGCAGACTGCCGCTATTTTATCCCGGGAGCTCCGCGCAGATATCATCGTGGAAACCGATTTGCATGAATGGATGGCAAACAAACACTACATATACGAAACGGACGAAAAGGCAGAAATAAGTTACCATGAATTCCTTTCTTCCGGCGGCGTATACCCTGCCGGAGAAGAAAAAGAATGGGAAGACTGTTCCGCCATGAAAAAAAGAGCTATGGCTGTACTGGACAAATACAGGGAATACGATAAAGTAATCGTAGCCTGTCATGGAATGCTTATAAAAGCAGTATGCAATGTCCGCCATCCGGCCAACGGAGAAATAGTGGAACTGAATCAAAGAGATTCCTATTGACGGTATATCCAGGAAGTTTATAATGTAGGTAGTACCCCGGATCTAAACTGCCTTCCCCAGGGCTGTACGGCTGCCGTTCGGTGCGAAATATACGACTCGATGAGGTGGCTCTTTATGAACATTCGAACTTCTATGTACCGGATAGTTTTCCTGCTCATAGCTCTTCCTTTTTTGCTTTTCAGCATGGTAATCACCTATATATACTCTTCCAGACTGGAAAAAGCACTCACGGAAAGCCTGCAGGTGGTAGCCGGTACACAGGTGGCGGAAATGACGGACTTTTGTGAACAGCAGAAGGATTACCTGACTATGATCGGCTCCATGGATATTTGTCTCGCCGCGATGCGGGGAGAACTGGACGATGATATGCATAGGTACCTTGATAATATGTTTTACTCCAGGGTGGAAAGCATGAACTATCTGAAGGTGCTGGCCCTGGTTGACCGGGACCTCCGTGTAGCTGCCTGCAGCGAAGAGCACAGTGATATTGCTGATGACGGGATCCGTACGTTAATCCAAAACATGGGCGGTCAGCCGTTTTATTTTTCCGATATTTTAATCGACGGTCAGGGCAGCAAAACATTGGTTGCCATTGCACGGATTGAGCACCAGGGGGAAACGCTTGGATATTCCCTGATGGAAATCAATCTGGATTTTTACGAAAATATACGGAAACGGGCGGAGCTGTGGAATGATGCCACCTTTTATCTTCTGGACGGAAATATGCAGATTATCAGTGCCGGCACAGTGGAAGAACGCCGGGACGATTTTGTCACTTCCGCCGCAGAACGGAAAGATTACCTCAATAAATACAGGGAAATTGATTTCGAAACCAATCCCCGGGGCAGCTTCCAGTATAAGGTCGGGGGCAAAAGCTATATCACCTACTATTCCGATGTTACTTATACGCATTGGCGGATTATGCTGTCAGTGAATCTGGACAACTATCAGTCACGGAAAAGTGTTTATTATGTCATGGCCTTTTTTATGGTTTTCCTTTGCTCTATTCTTGCTGTCTGGATCGGGGCCTTTGCTTCCAGACGTATTGTCCATCCGGTAAAAAGCATTTCCGATACCCTGAAAAATATCCGCCGGACCCAGGATTATTCTCTCCGGGTGCCTGCAGGACGCAAGGATGAAATAGGCAGCCTGTCTGTGGAAATCAATAATCTGATTGATTATATTGAAACAGAAAATCTGTACAAAGCACAGACACAACGGCTTCTGCAGCAAAAGGCCGAACAGGATGCTCTTACCAAGGTACTGAACAGGGAACGAATCAGCCAGTTTCTCCAGGAATCCCTGGAAAAGCATCGTTCTGACGGCACAGCCATTGCCGTACTTTTCCTTGACATTGACGATTTTAAAATATTTAATAACAATTATGGACATCATGTGGGCGATCAGGTTCTGCTGTTTCTGACCTCCCTGCTTACCCGGGAATCCGGCGGCACCGTAGGTCGGGTTGGCGGAGATGAATTCCTGGTGATAGTGGAAGATCAGGAAAATGTCCGTAATCTGGATTCGTGTCTGCTGCGGATCGAACAAGCCGCCCGGAGCCAGTTTGTAGTACGCGGCAGCGGCTGCCGGCTGCCTATCTTCTGCTGCATCGGCGCCGTACAGATAGACTTTGCCGCTTCCCCGGACGAAGCTCCGGACGCAGAAAAGGTGATCACCATGGCGGATGCCGCCATGTATCAGGTTAAGAACAACGGAAAACAAGGACATCGTATCCTGGATTACAGCTCCTTTCAGGCAGCGGCAATCCCCTGAAAATAAGGATCCTTCTATGGAAACAGATCCGCGAAAAGAAGAGCCATGAAAACAGGGTCCGCGGAAAACCGCGGGCCCTTCTGTATCCGGTATTTTGTTTATTTTTCCACACGGATTATTTTCACATCATATTTGGAAAGCATTTCTCCTTCCGGTACCTTCTCACCGGTAATCATATCCATATATCCCGTCAACTCTTCCGGTACCGGAAGTTCTTGATCCTTGAAATTCAGGACAAAATAAAAGCTGCAGACATCCGTTTCCCTGCATGTGATTTCAAGTCCCCCAGCACCGCTTATTACAGGCTGTACCGCCGCATCAGCCACAGCCATGTCCATCACCCGGGAAAGACCTTCTTCCTCGACATTGGTACCTATATAATAGACAAATCCCTCACCAAAATGATTTTTTGTAACGGCAGGGCATCCGGCGAAGAAATCACTTCCGTATTCCGCCAGGATTTCGGCCCCTTCCGTATGCATCAGTTCACATACCAGCCCGCAGGATACCTTTGTACCATCTTTGAAAACCACTTCATTGGATTGTTCCGGAGAAAGGGCATCCACTTCTTCCACCCACACGCCGGCAAGCTCCCGCAGCGGTCCGGGGTAACCTCCGGGAAACACATTATCCGACTGATCGGCAATCCCGCACATGTAGGTAAGAATAAGCACACCTCCCTTTTCCACAAAAGAGGTGAGCGCTTCCTTCATCCCTTCCTTTATCATATAAAGCACAGGTGCCACCACCACCTTATAGCGGCTGAAATCCGCATCGAAGGGAATGAGATTCACCGGAATATTGCGTTCATAAAAATAGGTATAATACTGATGGATATGTTTTACATAGGTAAGGTCAACAGACGGCCCGCTGGTGTATTCCAAAGCCCAGTAATTATCCCAGTCAAAGATAATACCGGTCTCCGCCTCATTTACGGAACCGGGAGTCACCGCCGAAAGACGTTCCAGCTCCAGTCCCAGCTGGCGTACCTCACGGAATACCCTGGTATTATCCGTCCCCGCGTGCTCAATCACCGCTCCATGGAATTTTTCACAGGCTCCCGCACTCCGGCGAAGCTGGAAAAATTGTATGGTATCCGCTCCGTGGGCTATGGTCTGATAACTCTGGGCGCGCATCTGCCCCGGCTTTTTCAGGGAATTATACTGCTGCCAGTTCTGCTGGCTGGGTGTCTGTTCCATGAGCATGAACGGCGCATCCTTTAACCCTCTCATCAAATCATGGCACATCGCCGTATAACTCCAGGGTGTATCGTATCTGGGATAATTATCCCAGGAAACCACATCCATTTCTTTCGCCCACTTAAAATAATCCAGCCCTTTATAAGTCCCCATCAGGTTCGTGGTGATCGGCGCTTCCGTATCAAAACGGCGTATACTGTCCCTTTCCATCCTGTAATTGGAAAGCATGCTGTCGGACATAAATCTTCGGTAGTCTATCGAAATTCCTGCAAAAGCTGTTTTTCCGCCCTGCAGCCCTTCACTCAATGCATTGGGAAGTACAATTTCATCCCAGTCATAAATGGTATGTCCCCAGAACTCCAGGTTCCATGCCTGATTAAGAGCCTCCAGCGTCTTGTATTTTTTCCGCAGCCAAATACGGAATGCCTTTTCACAGTTTTCACAATAGCATTCCCCGCCGTACTCATTATTTACATGCCAGCAGGCTATGCGTCCGTTCTTCCCATATCGTTCCGCCAGCTTTTCAGCAAGGGCCGCCGCAAATCTTTGGTAAACCGGGGAATTCGGGCATGCGTTGTGGCGCTGTCCGAATTTATGGTGCCTTCCTTCGTAATCGGTCCTGGATACCTCCGGATAGCGTTTCACCATCCACGCCGGAAGGGCCGCAGTGGAGGTTGCCAGCACAATATCATAGTTTTCCCGGCTCAGCATATCCACTATATCATCCAACTCGGAAAAATCATATCTCTCTTCTGCCGGCTGGATTTTAGCCCAGGAAAATACATTTACCGTTGCGCTGTTAATGCGGGCATTTCTAAATATCCGCATATCTTCTTCCCATATTTCCCTGGGCCACTGGTTGGGATTGTAGTCTCCCCCGTATAAAATTCTTTTAAACTGACTTTTCATAACATCCTGTCCTTTCTTCCTCATGAGCTTCCGCCTTGCAAGAGCCGCCGGTTCCGGCCGCAAGCCCTCTGCACCGTCATTATATTATGGATGGACAGCCGGATGTGTAATATGTTAAGCTAAATAATATAACATTATGAAACAGGTGAGTATATGCCAATCATATTCCGCAGCACACCGGTAAGCGAACCCTTAACCTTTGATTCCGTAGGAAACCACTGGTCCCAGGAAAGCGTCCGGCGCCCGAAGGGCTATCCCCTCTATCACTATCTTCAGACGGAAAAGGGGTGCGGGTGTATTGAAATCCAGGGAAAATCATATCTGCTGAATGAAGGGGAAGGTGTGCTGACCGCTCCCTTTGTACGCCATTCCTATTCCGGGAAAACAGAGGAATGGCTTACATTGTTTTCCACATTTACGGGAACCATCGAAAGCAGTATTGCCAAAATTCTCGGAAACCGGCAAATCGTTTTCATCGGGAAAGACCAGGGGACAAAGATTGCCTCCCTGATCGTTTCCATCATGGGCAAATATGAAAATCCGCCGGTGGATGCCAAAGCCCTTTCCCTTGACTGCTACGGCCTGCTTCTGCATTTTGTGGATGGCGTGTATACCCGTGACCTCATGGAAGATCCGTTGTATCAAAGATATATAGCACCTGTAATAAAAGAGATCGAAACAAATTATGACTCAGAGCTGACGGTAAATGGGCTGAGCGGGCAGGTATATATTACCCCGCAGTATCTCTCCCGGCTGTTCGGGCGTTTTCTGGGATGCTCTGCCTATGAATATCTGACCACTTACCGAATTAACAAGGCAAAGGAATTCCTCCTGACCGATCCCCGGATGGAGGTCCAGAAAATCGCACAGCGGGTGGGCTTTCTGGATACCAGCCACTTTATTGCCATGTTTAAAAAGGTGACCGGACTTACGCCGCTGGAATTCAGGAGGCTGAACTGATTGGTAACGATGGGTTAATCAATATCGGTATATTTTTTTCTATTGTTTTATGCGCCGGTTTATTATACACTGTTAAAGTAACTCTTATTATAGAACATAACGGTACTCCTCCAAATGGCGAAAGAGGTACACATGGAATCCAATCGTCTTATATCCCGTTTCAGAAATTCAATCGCCTCCCAATCCATAAGGCGCGGCCTCACACTGGCTATCCCTTTTCTCATCATGGGATCCTTCTCCCTGCTTTTCAGGAACTTCCCGAGTGACAGCTATCAGCTATTTATCCGGAATTATCTGGATGGAGCTGCCGTTGCCCTTCTTGATACCCTATACAACATCAGTCTTGGATCGCTGGCCCTCATCCTGTCCGTCACCATCAGCCTGTCCTATGGGCTTCTGGCTGAACCGGATACGTTTATCCTCTATCCTGTTGTTTCCGTATGCTCCTATCTGGCCTTCTGCGGAGGTATCCAGGAGCAAAAAGAATACATTTTCAACGCAGAATGGGTATTTACCGCCATGTGCATTACCCTGCTTTCCTGTATCCTGTTCCGCCGGATATTGAAGCTGAGCAACCGCCTTGACCGGCTGCATACCACAGGAGCGGAATATTTATTCAATATATCCATACAAAGCCTGTTTCCCGTTATCATCATCCTGGTCTTTTTTGCTGCCATGGGATATCTGCTCCGTTCGGCATGGGGAAGCAGTAATATTACCAATTTCGGTTCTTATATATTCCTGAAACTATTTGACAAGTCCAGCAATAACCTGTTCGGCATCCTGCTTTATGTCATCATTACCCATATCCTCTGGTTCTTCGGGATTCATGGGACCAACACGCTGGAAGCCGTATCCAGACGTTTATTGGAACCTAATGTTTCCATCAACCAGTCTTTGCTGCTGGCCGGAAATGTGCCTACGGAAATTTTCTCAAAGACCTTTCTGGATACCTTTGTATTTCTGGGGGGATGCGGATGTGCTCTGAGTTTTGTCATTGCCCTTTGTATCGCCTCCCGAAAAAGCCATAACCGGAAGATTGCCTATGTGGCGCTGCCTTCCGCTTTCTTTAACATCAGTGAGATTGCCGTTTTCGGCTTTCCTATCATTTTCAATTTCACCATGGCGGTTCCCTTTATTCTCACGCCCGTGGTGCTGACCCTCACCAGCTACCTCGCAGCTGCCGCAGGGCTTGTACCTGTTGTGACCCAGTCTGTTGACTGGACGGTCCCGCTCCTGTTCAGCGGTTATAAAGCAACCGGATCCCTTGCGGGAAGCTTCCTACAGCTTATTAATGTTCTGCTGGGAGTCTGCATTTACATTCCCTTTATCAAACGGAGCGAGCAGAAGGAAACTGCCGAATTCCAGCGGATCGTCAGGTGTATGGAGATTGATATGGCCGCGGGGGAAAGCAGCGGCACGCTGCCGTTATTTCTCAGCCACAAATATCCCCACAATTACTACGCCAAGACGCTCTCCCTGGATTTAAAAAATGCGCTCCGCCGCAACCAGGTAGAACTGTTTTATCAGCCCCAGACCACCGTGGAAGGGAATTTGCATGGAATAGAAGCTCTGCTTCGCTGGAAACACCCTGTCACCGGCTATATCTCTCCTCCGGTGGTGTTTGCCCTTGCCTATGAAGGGGGCTTTTTATACGAAATGAGCAGCTATCTGCTTCACCGTGCCTGCCGGGATGCCCATACCCTGGAACCCCTTCTGAACGAGGATCTGATTTTGTCGGTGAACATATCGGCAAAGCAGATGGAGGAAAATGGTTTTTTTGATAAAACACGGGACATCATAGAGAGCTATCAACTGAAACAGATTCATTTCATGCTGGAGATCACGGAGCGGGCCGCCATGAAGATTTCCGATTCCCTGCTGCATGACATGAACACGCTGAAAAGCAGCGGCATCACCTTCAGCCTGGATGATTTCGGTATGGGGCATAATTCCATTCTGTACCTCCAGGAAGGCATTTTTAATGAAGTCAAGCTGGACGGCCAGCTTGTTTCCCAGCTGCCGGGCAACGGACGTTCCAAGGATATCATATCCGGCATTATCCGGATGGCTGACAGTCTGGATTTACGTGTGTTGGCGGAGTTCGTGGAAACAAAGGAGCAGCGCGATATGCTTGCGGAATTAGGCTGTAACCACTATCAGGGATACTACTACAGCCGGCCGCTGCCGCTTGCGGAGTTGGTGGAATATATCAGCGTTACGCAGTCTCATACAGAACCCCTGCAAGCCGGCAGCACCGAAAAACAGCGAAACCTCCACTGATTCCTCCGGACCGCATCCGATCCGGAGATACGGCGCACGAAAAAGCACCGGTCAGTTTGATAAAATCTTAAAGTATCCTTTCAAGGGCGTATCCATAAGAAAAACAAACCATCAAAACACGCCGATAAAAGCCAGGACAGGTGCCACCCTTGCATCTGTAACCGTGAACCGGATCCCCTTTGTCCGCATTCCGCCAAGCTTCACAATCCGTTTATATCCGATTGTAGTTCCCGAAGCATTGGGTTTCCAGCTGCCGTCCTCTTCCAGAATACACACTTCAAACTGTTCCACCCGCTGGCTGAAAGCGATAGCCTCCTGCACTACCAGATATGTAAGCCTGCATTCCTCTTCCCAGCGGAAGGTTATCTGAAGCTCCCTTTGTCCGTCCGGATTGCGGAACCAGGTACTGTCACCGGGTTCCAAAAGAACCCTGCCGTCTTTTCCTTCGCAGTCTGCAGAAGGCAGCACCGTCATTTCGGCTTTCTCCGCCAGATTCACGCGGAAGGATTCCCGGATGAAATCTCCCAGCAGGAACACGCTTTTTCTGTCCTCTTCCCGGATCAACCCGTCCTTATCGGGAGGGATATTCAGAAGGAGCGTACAGTTTCCGCCCACAGATTTCAGGTATATCTCTTTCAGGTTTTCAAAGGAGCGCACCCTGTCATTTTCTTCCTCATGGTAAAACCAGCCCGGACGTATGGAAACATCCACTTCCGCCGGATACCAGATCAGCTTCTTTTCCTCCTTCAGGACATCCCTGCCGCCCAGATTCTGCGCCGTGCTGGAGATTTTTTTCTCCCGGAATTGCTCATTATCCTCCTGCTGGCTGTCGGCAGCCACTTTTTCTGCGTCCGCCAGACCGGCAGCTACCACACTCCACTCGCTGGGTCTGGTATCTCCGGCTTCATTGCCGCACCACCTCACATCCGGTCCGCATCCGAAGATATTGGCTCCGGGCTGCAGGCGCCTGACCACTTCATAATACCGTTCCCAGTCATATACCTGTTTTTTCCCATTCTGCCCTTCCCCGCAGGCGCCGTCCAGCCAGACGGTGAAAATTTCCCCATAGTTCGTCAGAAGCTCCGTAAGCTGGTTCACATAGTAGTCGTCATACGGTTTTCCCGTTCCGTAGGCCGGATGGTTTCTGTCCCATGGAGACAAATAGACGCCGAATTGAAGCCCCTGTTCCCGGCAGGCCTGGGAAAGCTCTTTTACAATATCTCCTTTCCCCTCTTTATAGGGTGAATTTTTAACGCTGTGTTCCGTATAAGCGCTTGGCCAGAGGCAGAATCCATCGTGATGCTTGCAGGTAAGGATCAGGCCCGTCATGCCTCCTTTGGCCGCTGTTTCGGCCCACTGCCCAGCATCCAGCTTTTCCGGATGGAACAACGAAGGGGATTCTTCCCCGCTTCCCCATTCTTTCCCGGTAAAGGTATTGACTGTGAAATGGATAAAGCCGAAATACTCCATTTTCTGATGGGCAATCTGCCTGGGCGACGGCACAATGCCCGTCAGCCTCACATCCTCCCAATATCCGGGATATCTTTCTTCAGACCGCATTTCTTTTTCCTCCTGCTTCTTTGCGTATTTTTTATAGCTGTTCTGTCCTTGCCGCTGCATTCGCCCTTCCCTGTATCTATCCCTTAACTGCCCCGATCATAATCCCTTTCACAAAGTATTTCTGCATAAACGGATATACCATAAAAATAGGCAGGGAAGCCAACACGGTTATGGTCATTCTCACCCCTTTGGGGGAAATGGTTTCCATGGCATTTTCAATACTGCTCAGGTTGCTGGTATTTTTAATCTGCTCCGCCAGCCTCTGTGATTCGTTCAGGTAGTTGTACAGCAGATACTGCAGCGTTGTCAGGGAGCTTTCCCCCCTTGTGTAAATGTGGTTATCAAACCAGGAATTCCAGTGTCCCACTGCCACAAATACCGCCACCGTGGCGATAATCGGTTTGGACAGCGGCAGGATAATGCTTGTGAATACCCGGATATACCCCGCCCCGTCCAGCATGGCGGATTCCTCCAGGGATGCCGGGAGAGATTCCATGTAGGTCTTTATCAGCACAATATTGTAGGCAGAAATCAGCATGGGCAGTATGTAGATCCAGAAGGTGTTCAATAGCCCGTAGGATTTCATTACGATAAAGGTGGAGATCAGTCCTCCGTTAATATACATCGTCATTACCAGGAAACGGTATAAAAGCTTTCTGCCGGGCATCTCTTCTTTGGTGAACATATAGCCGAGAAAAGCACATACCAGCACGGCCGCTATGGTTCCCCCCACCGTACGAAGAACGGAAATCCCCAGTGCCGGGAAAAAACCGCTCAGCTTGAAGATATCCGCATAGTTGGAAACGGAAAACCCTCTTGGCAGGAAAATAGGGCTGTTTATCCCGGCCTTTGCGGAATCACTGAAGGTATAAATAACAATATACCAGAAAGGATACACACAGACAAAGGTAGCCACCAGCATCAGCACATAATTGAAGATCTGAAACGCAATTCTTGATTTAGACGGTTTTATTTTCATGTTTATACCCCTTATCCGCTTCAGCGGACATTAATTCAATTGGTCAAATTACCGTATTTCCCCGGATCCTTTTGGCTACCATATTCGCCAGAACCACCAGGGAGATACTGACCAGGGATTTGAGGATGCTGATAGCCACTCCGTAGGAATAATCCATGTTCTCCAGGCCGATACGGTAGGTATACAGATCCAGCACCTCAATATTGTTGGCCGTCAGTGCATTTTTGAACAGCATGTACTGTTCATAGCCGGTATTGAGGAAGTTGCCGATCTGCAGGATAAAAAGCACCACATAGGTTTCCATCAGGGCCGGAACCGTTACATGGACGGCACATTGAAAATAACCCGCTCCATCCACTCTGGCGGCCTCATACTGTTCCTGGTCAATGCCGGCTATGGCGGCCAGGTAAATGATGGAGCTCCAACCCAGGGATTTCCAGATCCCCAGCAGGGTCTGGAACCAGTAAACCGACTCTCCCGAGCTTAAAATAGAAGTCACTTCGTTTCCCGTTATCCGTGCGATGAGGGAGGTGACCACACCGTCTGTTGCAAACAGGGAAAAAGCGAGGGAAAAAATGATAACCCAGCTGATAAAGTTGGGCAGGGTGGTGAAGGTCTGTACCACTCTCCGCACGGGACTGCATTTGATCTCATTGAGCAGTATGGCAAAAAACATGGGAAGAGGGGTGAGCACAATGCCTATCAGTGCAAAAATAAAGGTGTTTTTCAGAGTCCTAACTACGTTGGCATCCCGGAAGATCAGCCGGAAATAATCCAGTCCCACAAAATCACACTCCAGAATGGATACGCCGGGTATATAGTCAAATACCGAATAAATCCAGCCGAATATAGGAACATAATTGAACAGAAGCACAATAACCATAAAAGGCAGGGTCATAAAAAGCAGATTATACTTTTTCCTCCGCCCCGGTATCACAGTCGTTTTTTTCATCGCAAACCTCCTGATTCCGTCTTTACCGGATTGCGGCAGACAGGTTCTCTGTCCGCCGCAGAAAGTATAATCACTGCATTTTTTCAATCGCTTCTTTTGAAGTATTCCAGGCCTGTGTCCACCAGGCAATGGAGTCTTCGACGCCCGCTGCTTTCAGTTCGGCCAACAGCGCATCCTTTGCCGCCCGGAATTCTTCTTCCGTTTTGGCCTGGACAAGTCCCGGAATCGCGTTAATGGTAATCTGCTCGCAGTTGCTGTCGATCCTACCGATATCGCTGGGAACGATCTCCATGCCGAACTGGATGGCGGAATTACCTGCGTTCAAATCCATACTTTCTCCGGATTCCACCTTTTCCTTCAGCAGATCGGAAGGCAGTTCGATAGCAAGGGTGGCACACATATCCTTTTCCGCCGCCGTCAGGTTCCTCACCATAATTTCCTGCTGTTCCCAGAGGCTTATAGCACTGCCGTCGGAAGCGATGTTATTGGAATCATAACCCACCATATCGGAAAAGGTGGAGCCGATACCGCTCTTTGTCCACTCTTCGGCACGGGCCGTGTTGGATTTCATGTCGATCGTATCCTCCGTCAGGGCCGGTGTTCCGTCCGCACCGGTTTCCCATCTGCCGTCCACGCCGCAGTCAACGATTCTGGCGCATTCTTCGCTCTGTAAAAAGTCCAGAATCATCACCGCCCGTTCCACATGTTTGCTGTGGGAGGATACCAGAAAATATTTTCCCTGCCATCCGGCATAATTTCTTTCGTTTGCCCAGCCCA
This sequence comes from Lachnospiraceae bacterium, assembly GCA_022845955.1. GTDB lineage: Bacteria > Bacillota > Clostridia > Lachnospirales > Lachnospiraceae > Eisenbergiella. The sequence goes on along the minus strand of AP025576.1, from coordinate 2,362,833 downwards.
TATAGGCGGGAAGGATCACGTACTGCTTCAGGGTTTCCGGATCCGCCGTTCTGGCGTTCTTATTGTAATTGCCGTAATGCCAGTTTACATAGCCGCCCAGATACTGGCCCTTCGTATATTTCTCCGTCAGATCCTCTCCCTTGGTAATAAAGCAGTCCGGATCCAGCAGGTTAGCATTATACAGTTTATTGTAGAAGGAGATTCCCGCCCAGAAGGGAGTGGTAAGCCCGTCCAGATCCACATCATAGATATCCGGAATGAGGTCATTCGTTTTCATGTCCTTTACATACAAACCGCTTTCCATATTGGAGTAGCCCTGGGTCAGACAGCCGATGAAGAAATAAGGATGCAGATTACTGTCATTGTAAGCGCTCAGGGCATAGACCGGAAGACCGTCCTCCGTTTCCGGGTAAATCTCTTTCATCTGAACCAGAGCGTCCACATAATCATCGTCATTTTTTATTTCGGGACAGCCGATTTCTTTATAAAGATCCCAACGTACAACATAACCATAATTCAAGGTAGCGCCATAGGTGGACTGGGCATTGTCCGAGGTCACACGGGGCGTCACAAAATACAGTTTATTCTCCCCATTGCTTTTGAAGCTTTTCAGGACTTCATTCCGGAAAGAATAGGTATCCGAGAAAATATTGGCCGCCAGGCTGTCCTGGTACTGGGACAGCTCCACCGCGTGTTTCCCCTTTAAAATAGATTCAATATGTTCATCATTGATCTGCAGGATATCACAGGTGGTCCCTCCTGACAAATCCAGATTAAGGCTCTCATTATCATAGGATTTGGTTTCCAGCGTCACGTTGAATTTCTCTTCTATATAGGTGACAATTTCCGTGGGCCATCCGTCGGCGGAGCTGGAATTTCCCACATTGATTCCGCCGATTGAAATGGCGACATGCTCGGAAATATCCCCTGCCGCCCCCTCTGCGGATCCGCCGTCCTGCGTACCCGCCACCGTATTGTTATCGGAATCCGCCGGAACGGCATTTCCCCCGTCACTCCGTCCGCAGCCGGCCAGACAGCCGGTTACCAGTGCCGCTGTACAAATTAATGCCGCAATTTTTTTCTTTTTCATCGTACATCCCCTTCCAATAATCGTTTGATACAGTTGTGCAACAGACGTCTTGTGCTACCTGTGTATAAACTTTATCAAATATCGGGGATTTTTATCTGCCTTATTTTACTTTTCATTTGTCAGATTTCATCTGCTCTGTAATTTTGTCTTATATTTTCTGACTTATATTCTTATTTTTGTACATTTATACAGAAAACATAATTTCGCCGACGACTTCCTTTCCTTCTGCCCTGAGCAAGACGCTGCTATGATCTCCATAGAGATAAGAGAGTCTCTTCACCACATTTATGAGACCCACATCTTCTTTTCCCGATTCCCTGCGGCTCCTCAGCTGTTCACTGACCTGCGCAAGACGTTCCTCATCCACCTGATCCGCGGTATTCCTGACCTCTATCCGGAAGCTGTTGTTTTCCTTCCGGATCCGCACCCGGATTTCCATGCCGTCCGTTTTGCTGCGGCAATGGACAAAGCAGTTTTCAATCACCGGCTGCAGAACAAACCGGGGAAAGGCCTCCTCATACAGCTCCTCCCCGCACTCCATCCGGTACTGGAGATTCCCTGCATAGCGCAGCATCATCATTCCGATATAATTATCCAGAAAGGCTAACTCGTCACTGATTTTCCATGTCAGGCTGGGATTTCGGAAAACGGGTGTGATGATTTTAGTCAGCATGACTATGGAATCGGCGATTTTCCCGTTGTTTGTCATCATGGCCATCCAGCGGATGGAATTCAGGGAATTATACAGGAAGTGGGGATTAATCTGATACTGCAGAGCCTTCAGCTCTTCCGCCGCTTTGTCCTTTTCCGCCTGCTGCAGGTCTGCGATATAGGTTTTCAGTCTCCGGACCGTTTGACAGAATTCCTGGTTGAGATTATCCAGCTCGGAAAGACCGGTTTTCTCCGGCAAAGCAATGTCAAGCTGCTCCTTCCCCACCTTCTCCATATTGTCCATCAGACTCTGGATGGGGGCCGTATACCTCCTGCTCCATATCACCGCAATAAAAATGACACACAGCGCAGCAGTAAGGATAATCGCCAGGGAAAAATTGCGGAAGGTACGGATATCCCTCTGGTAGTTTTTGACCGGTATCATATTAACCAGCGTCCAGTTATTATAGGAGAGCGGATAAACCACGATCTGGCAGTCCTTCTCCGGTTCAAAGGTACGATAGAGCAGCCCTTCCCGCGTGCTGGAAATTATCTTTCCCTCTTCGTCCAGAAGCATAGCGGAGCTTCCGTTATAGACCACCGACTCATAACACCTGCGTATCCTTTCCTCTGAAATGCCGAGTACAATATAGCTGTCCTCCTCCATCCGATCGGACTTGCCGATGGATCGTATTCCCAGGATTGCAGGATCCTCCACCGCCTTGCACAGGATTTCCGTGTCTCCCAGGACATCTCCCGGCACCCATTGGAAAGCAGGATAGGATTGTGTGCTTTTCTGCAGGATTTCCCGGAATTCCTCCGGTATCATGGTCATACCGCTGCGGTTCTTACTCACGGTGGATATGACGGTCTGCCCGTTCCCGTTCATCTGGGCCACAGAACTGAGATTGGGGTTGATAGCGAGGATTTCTTCAAAACGGAGGATCATTTTCCGGTTCAGCGCCGTTCTTCCGGCATCATCGGCATATTCCCCGTTTCCGAAATTCCATGCCAGCATATCCATATCATAACGGTTGGCGTCCCGGATCCCCAGCTTGATTATCTCTTCCAGGTTTTCCTCCGCCTGCCCGAAATTGATCTGGGCGATCTTTTCATCGTTTTTGCGCAGCTGGGATGCAAAAAACAGATAGGTCACCAGATAAAGGATCGCTACCACCAGACTGACGGCGCCGATGATAGTAATCACAAGCTTTATTTTCCAGTTAAGCCGGCTCGTCACCGCGGACCACCATCCTTTCCAAAATGCCTCTGTCTCCACTTCACCGGGGAAATCCCCATCTTTTTCTTAAAAAAGCGGGTAAAATACTCCTGGCTGCCAAAGCCGTGCCGTTCCGCGATGCAGGCTATTTTATCCCGGGAGCCTCCGAGTTCGATCAGCACCTTTTCCAGACGGATATCATTGAGATATTCCACAAAGCTTTTTCCGGTATTTTTCTTAAACTGTGAGGAGAAATAGCTGGTGCTGATACAGAGATATTCCGTAATTTCCTGGAGGGTGATCTGCTTTCCATGGTTGTCCTCCATAAACCGGACCGCCTTTTCCATCAGCGGATCCTCCTCCCGGGCCGTTTCTTTCTCCTTCTGAAGGGTACGGTAAGTCTCCCACACGGAATGTTCCCGGGAAAGGCGCCCCTTCTTTTTCCGGAAGGCCACATCCAGAAGATTACTGACGGCATTGTCAAATTTCAGCAGCTGTTCCTCCGCCGCCTCCCCCTCCCCTGCGTAAATCGCCGCCAGGCAGGTACTGCCCGTCTGCACGCAGACTGCCCCCGGAAAGCTCTGGCGCAAAAGCTGACAGGCCAGCTTCATACCCAGTTCATTGATTTTCTTCTTGTCCGCTTCCCGCAGGGACAGGAGGATCAGCGTATGCAGGTTTTCCAGGGGAATCCCCCAGTCTGCCATCCAGCGGATGGTTTCCTCCGGCCTGGTATCGCTGCACAGATAATTGCGCAGTGCGTTTTCTCTTTGTTCCTCCTTATTTTCTTCCTGTACGGCCTGCTGCCTGCGCACGTTTACAAGATACTGCCTCGTACGGTTCAGCACATCCCCTATCTCTTCAAGCGTCATGCTTGCCTTCAAGATATAGCCGATAATGCAGTAGCCCATCATCCGGCGCAGTGTCTCAAAATCATCCAGGCAGGAAATAATCACCACAGCGCAGCTTCCGTCAATGTCCCTCACCCGCTTAATCAGCTCATACCCATCCATCCCGCCCATTTTAATATCCGTAATCAGCACATCCGGCCTCAGCTCCTCAAACAGCTCCAGAGCCGTGATCCCGTTATCCGCCTCTCCCACCACTTCCATCTCATAATCGGACCATTTGATGGCATTTTTCAAGCCAAGACGCACAAGCAATTCATCTTCCGCAAATAATACCCTGTACATATGCCCTCTTTTCTTTGTATACTTTCACCATTTTACCCGGAGCTTTTTACCTGATATTGGATATTATAACAAATCGGAAAAATATTGAGAAGTTCCTTTTTGTGCAAAATCTGAATCTGCACAAAAACACCGGTAATTTTACCGGCAGTAGGGGAACAGAGGGTCCGGAGAGCCGGACTCCCGCACCGGAGGGCGGCTACCCCTGCCTGGCCCTTCTGTATTCCAGAAATTCCATTTCAAAAATCCCCCTGCCGTCCGTCATACTTTTTAAATCTACCTGGAATTCCTTCGCCGTATCAAAGGGCACCTCTCCGGTAACCTCCATTTCCCATTCACTGTAGGTTACTTTTCCGACAACCGCCTGCAGCTTCGCAAGCCTCCCCATAATTCTTTTTTCCTCCCCTGCGGGAGCGATGAGGCGATAACTCATATAAGGCTCCAGGGTGATGACCCCAGCCTGGCGGAGCGCTTTTCGGACCACCTTCGGCGCAAGCCTGCGATAATCCGCCGGAGTGCTTGTCACGCTGTCATAATCCGCGCTTTCAAATACCGCCAGCGTATCCGTCACTTCATCGGCAAGCCCCTCCTCCAGAGCTTTCCTTACCCCTTCCTGTACCGCATTCTGAAAGGATTTTTCAATATAGCCAAAGGAGACCTCCGTCTCATACCGGTTTCCTTCCCCCGCCGCCAAAGGCTCTATCCGGATTCCGATTCCCGCCCGGTGCAGATTTCCCTTTTCCCCCAGACGGATTTCAGCACGCGCCGGTCCTGCCGGCTTCTCCCTTCCTATCGTCTTCATCCCGGAAAAGTTTGCCCGTACGGCAAACCGCTCCCACAGGATGGCCTGCAGGATCTCTATCTGCAGCTTGCCATAAAGATCCGCCAGGATTTCACCTGTTTGTTCCTGAACCCGGACACGAAGAAGGGGATCCTCCTCCAAAAGCACATTCAAAGCATCCAGAAGCCGGTACCGGTCCGCCGCCGGTACCGGCTGTACATTGACACACAGCATCGGCTCCATCAGACGTCCGGCACCTTTCCCGGGTGCCGGAACCCCGATAAAGCTGCCGCACCTTAACGCCGGCACATCTGTCAGGATTCCGATATCGTTTGCGCCCACCTCCCGGACACGAAGCTGTTTCCCCTCTCTAACCGTCTGCAGATTATTTACGGTAATTTCCTGTTCCGTCCCGGCAGCCGATACCTTGTCCTTCTGCTTTACGGTACCGGAAAACACCCGGAAATAAGCCAGCCTGTGCCCGCCTTCGTCATGCTCCACCTTATAAATATACGCGCAGAGACTGTCTCCGCCCGGCTTTCCCGAAGGAAGCCACCGCACAATGCCCTTCATCAACTCCCTGATACCCAGATCCTTCAGCGCGGAACCGGCATAGACCGGATACAGCCGTCCTTTTCCCGTCCGGAACCGGATAGCCGCCGCCAGCTCTTCCTCCCCTATTTTTTCCCCGTCCAGGTATCGTTCCAGCAGCTTTTCCGTACAGACCAGGACCTGCTCCGTAAAGACGCCCTCCCCGAACCCATAGTCCCGGATCCGGCAGCCATCCGGACTTTGCTTCACATCCTGCATGAGCAGGATCCGTTTTGTCAGCTGGGAACGTATCTGGCTGCAGACTGCTTCGTAATCCGCTCCCAGACGGTCGATTTTGTTGATAAACAGGATTACGGGCATCTGCAGCTTTTTCAGCTGATGAAACAGGATACGGGTCTGGGGCTGCACCCCTTCCCGCGCCGATACGACCAGAACCACGCCGTCCAAAGCACGCAGGCAGCGTTCCACCTCCCCGATAAAATCCACATGGCCCGGGGTATCTATCAGATTGATCTTTACCGTTCCTATGGAAAAGGAAACGGTGGACGCTTTTATAGTCATCCCTCTTTTCTGCTCCAGCTCCATGGAATCCGTAATGGTAGTCCCTTTGTCCACGCTCCCCCTTTTTTTCACAATCCCGCTGTGATAAAGAAGGCTCTCCGTCAAAGTTGTTTTTCCTGCATCCACATGGGCCATAATGCCCAGGTTCAATATTCTGTTTTCCATATATAACACGCTTTCCAGCCAGTTTTACATTCCTTCTATGGGTACGGAATGCCTGCCTGCGGTAAAAAGCGTACAAAAAAACCACAGTCTGAAACTGTGGTTAAAAGGATCACGAAAAAACGCTTTTACTTATCTCACATAGCAGGCTGACTTAATGATTATAAAATTCCCATGTGAAAAAGTTTTTTGCATCTGTTATCAGCCTCCTGTCGTTTATTTGTTTCAGTATAGCAAGGAGGGCAGGGATTGTCAATACCGGGTTTTCTCTGCCCCTTCCTCTACCCGCGAGAGTACGGAGAGAAGCTCCTGCATGGTGTCATCATAAAAGCAGTAATGGTGCCTCCCGTTCTTTTTGGCAGCATACAGGGCTTTATCCGCATGGAGAAACAGCTGGTCGTATTCCATGCCGTTTTCCGGGGAAAGCGCCACACCCATACTGGCGGCAATGCGGAAATTGTGATATTGACCGCCGATGGCCCGGTATACACGCTCTACCAACAAGGCAATGTTATCCTTATATTCCATAAAAATCAGGAATTCATCTCCCCCGATACGGGCACAGATATCATTGGAACGCACGCTCCCACGCACCTTTCCGGCCACTTCCTCCAATACCTTGTCTCCGAACTGATGTCCATACTGGTCATTGGCATTCTTAAAATAATCCAGATCCAAAAGCAGCAGCGCAAACCTCCTGTTTCCCGCCCGGTTCCCCAGCAGCGCTTCCTCTATGGCCTTACAGGCATACGCCCGGTTATAAAGACCGGTCAGGGAATCAAAGCGGGCTATCTGCTTCAGCCTGTCCAGTTCTATGTGCTCCTCATGAATATCGATCAGCTTTCCGATCATACCTGTCAGTTCGTCTGTTTCTTCCATCACCCAGAGCGGACGGGCCACCACCTTGCACCACCTCGGTGAACCCTGCATATTGACGCGGTAGGTGCATGTGACAATGGGATCCTCGGGCCTGGCCTCATTCAGATGCAGCAGCAGATCCATAAAATCCTTTTTGGCAAATATCCGCAGGACTTCCCCGTTTTCTACCGGATGGACGATCACCGTACTGACCCCAAGCTGTGCGGCCCCCCATTCAGAAAGGGTGAGGACATCGGAACTCCTGGAATACTCAAACTGAATCTCCTTGGACATGGAAGCAAAAAACTGATATTTTGTCCTTTCCTGCTCAAGCAATGCCAGGGTACGGTTGGAAGCGTTGCTGTTCTGTATCAGGCTGCGTGTCATATTCTGCAGTTCCATTTTGGAAATCCCGCCTGCGGACCGTACCTGCAGTTCTTTTTCCAGACAGGGCTTCTCACTGCATAAACATTCCAGCAGTAAGGGGCTAAACGCCCCGCATTCCCCATCCAGAATCATGCGTAGGGCCTCATCATGGGAATAGGCAGGCTTATAAACCCTGCGGCTGGTCAGGGCGTCATACACATCCGCAAGCGCAACCACCTGTGCCGAAACAGGGATATCGTCCCCCTTCAGCCCATCGGGATACCCGCCGCCGTCATACCGCTCATGATGCCAGCGGCAGATATCCCTGGCCATGCGGACCAACTCCTCATCCTGATAATAAGGCACATTTTCCAGCATTTCCGCCCCTATGACGCTGTGGGTTTTTATGACTTCATATTCCTCCGGCGTCAATCTGCCCGGCTTGTTCAGAATCGCCTCAGGGATGGAAATTTTCCCTATATCATGGAGGGCCGACGCATTGGATATCAGATTGATCTGCCTTGCGGTTAAATTATACCGGCTGGTACGCTTCGCCAGCTGTTTCAGCAGCGCCTCGGTAATTATCCGGATATGCAGGACATGCAGCCCGCTTTCCCCGTTCCGGAATTCCACGATGTGGCTGAGGATTTCTATCATAACCTGGTTGCTTTTTTCCTTTTCCAGAATCTGTTCCGTTACCAGGTTTTCAAGGCTCTTCTGCTTGGAATACAGCGTAATTGTATTTTTTACCCGCCGCTTGACCGTCTGTTCGTCAAAAGGACGGCTGATATATTCCGCCGCTCCCAGTTCATAAGCATGATCAATATAAGCCGCGGAGGTTTCCGCGGATATCATGATCACCGGAAGATGCTCCAGCAGCCCGGCGCCGTTCATGGACGCAAGCACCTCAAACCCGTCCATTTCCGGCATAACAATATCCAGCAGCACCATGGACAATTCCGTATGATGCTGACTGATTAGGGCTACCGCTTCCAGGCCGTCGGAAGCCTCCATCAGGCTGTATTCCCCGGAAAGCATATCCGCAAGCAAAGAACGATTGATTTCCGAATCATCCACAATCAGAATTTTGTTACGCTTATCCATTCCGGCTGCCTCCCGTCTGCGATTCGGACAGCTCTTCTATAGCTTCGTACATTTCCCGGTAACTGGAAACCATCTGTTCAAACAGCGGCCTTATTTCCTCATTCTCCTGTCTGCTGCGCAGCGCCTCGGTCAGGGCGGAAGCACATTTCCCCTGGAGCGTGAGGCTCAGGTTGAAAAAGACACCCTTCAGCGTATGCGCCGCACGGAAGGCACATTCATAATCCTGCCGTCCCATGGCATCGCACAACTCCTGATAACTGCCGTCCCGAAGCAGCATCTGTAAAAACCTGAGGATTCTTTCTTCCGATAGCAAACGGCAGCATACATCTTCATAATCTGCTCCAAGACGTTCGTAACATTCTTTCACCGTCATCATGGCTTCCGACCTTTCTTTTCCTTATATGCACGTTTCCTTACGTTCTTCTGCTTACCTTACATAAGACAGGAACCCTTTCTATTTTACCATATAATTCCGCGTATTACTATTCTTGTAATTTTAATTAATGGGATAGGATAGGAAAAATAGTAACCGTTCAGACGGCTCTTTGCTTATACTGAGGCGGCTGCCACACGGCAGGTTTGGAAAGTTATCTTTGACAAAAGCGGAACCATTGAGAATGCTATGCAGAATTCGCGGAAAAATAAAAGGGAACCGAAAACAGATGCTTACACAAAAAAAGCTTACAGCGTGCTCTGATGCCGATTATACTGAATTTGAACGTTTTGGAGAGCAGTCATACCTTACCGTAAGCAGGAGGGCAAAAGCACAGAATGCTTTGCCCTCTTTTTATAGCTGTATTTTTACATATTTATCATCACAATTGTCCATTTATCGTTCTGATGCAGAAGAAAACACGGTCTTTTCACCTTATACGCATAATACTTTTCCACAATATTGCGATATGTATTGAATTTCAGTAAACTTGTACAAAGGGGATATATGGTCATCGGTTTTCTTCCTCCATTCTGAATTACTAATAAAGCTTATGCGGGACAGGGCCTGCTTATGCTTATTTTCCTGAAAAAATCATTCTATTGATGTTATTCCTCTGCCTCCTGATCTAATTGTTTATGACTAATTTCGCAATAGTCTTGCTTGTAATGTAACGTCATGAAATATTATAGAAATCAGAAGGTAATACCATAGAAAACGCAGCATGATAGCAAAAGAATAGCTGCATCTCTGCTTACACCGGGAATCCATGTAAATCCTGTGCATGTCATCTTCCTTATAAACGATATGGCTGCAATTTCCGATTACTTCCCTATATAATATAAAAAAGTGGTTTAATGATTTTATATGTCTGAATTTTAATTCTTGTTTTAATATGAGGATATACTTTATTCATTATATATGCAATAATAGATATCATGATAGGAAAATATGTATTAACTAAATCGCTGCTTTTTACTATATTTACATGAATGACGCAAACTTCGCAGGTGCCAAATGGCCCTCCGCCCGCTGTCTGTACGACCCTCCCGGGACTGAAAAGGAATTTTCGCAGGTACCTTTCAGACAATGGAGATGAGACCAGTCAAGTGTGTCAGCCTAATCTGACACACTTGACGCTTCTGGGCTCATCGGAATGCCCGGTCTGACGGACCTGCGGAAATCCTTTTCAGACTCGGGAGGGTCGTACAGACAGCGGGCGGAGGGCCATTTGGCACCTGCGAAGTTTGCGTGAATGACTTTCATTAACCTGCTTATATGTTCCCACCGGAGTGAACCCTTTTCACTGGTAACAAATGAATATAAAATAAAGGAAGGTACTACATGAAACAAATATTTTTGGTCGAGGATGATATGACTATCGCCAAAAATCTAATACTTCTGCTCCGCACGGAGGGCTTCACCGTAACCCACGCACCCACGCGGGATGACGCCCTTGCAGCGCTGTCGGGGAAAAAATATGACCTGGCGCTGATAGATATTTCTCTGCCTGATGGAAACGGCTTTACGGTCTGTACGGAGATTAAAGAAGCCCAGGATATACCCGTAATCTTTTTAACCGCTTTCAGTGATGAAGCCAGTGTTGTCACCGGGCTGAATATAGGGGCGGATGATTATATCACCAAGCCGTTCCGTCCCCGCGAGCTGATTGCACGTATAAAAACCGCTCTCCGGAAAAACACGGGTTTCTCTCCTGTTTTTACAGGTAACGGCCTGCATGTTGACACGGCAAGCGGTGTTGTAAAAAAAGACGGGAATGAAGTCTTCCTTTCCGCTTTGGAATACCGCTTGCTTCTGGTATTCATCAACAACCCCAAAAGTATTATCACAAGGAGCAGACTGCTGGATGAATTATGGGATGCTGCCGGTGAATTTGTAAATGACAACACACTGACTGTTTATATCAAACGTCTGCGGGAAAAGATAGAAAATGATCCGGCCAATCCGCAAATTATACTAACTGTACGCGGGACAGGATACAGAATGGGGGACGGACATGCTTCGGAATAAGGAATACCGGCGGTTCACCGTTATATTCTTAGCATTAGCTGCTGTTTCCGTCACGCTGGGTTTCCGTATGGACCGGGCGGCAGGCATACTTGCCCTGTGTTCTTCCGCCGCCTTCGGAACGGCCTTTTTTGTATTCACAAACGCCAGATATAAAAACATCATGCAGATTTCCGAACAAATTGACCTTGTCCTCCATAATGCCGACCACCTTTTTGTTACGGAATCGGAGGAAGGGGAGCTTTCTATTCTCGAAAGCGAAATAACAAAAATGATGCTGCGTATCCGGGAGCAAAATGACGCTTTAAAAAAAGAGAAAGAACATCTCGCAGATTCCCTGGCCGATATTGCCCACCAGCTGCGCACCCCTCTCACGTCCATAACCCTTATTTTGTCTTTCCTTGAAACCAATCCGGATAAAGAGGAGCGGAAAAGCTTGCTACGGGAAACAGAGGATTTGCTGGTGCGTATGGACTGGCTGCTCACCTCTCTTTTGAAATTATCACGGCTGGATGCAGGTATTGTTGTTTTCCAAAAAGAACCGGTTGAACTGAAGCAGGTATTCACTGCCGCGCTCCGCCAGCTTATGATCCCCCTGGAGCTTCATAATATATCGCTGCAGATAAATGTGCCTAAAGGTATCCTGATTTCCGGCGATGTAAACTGGCTCTCGGAAGCCATTCAAAATATTCTGAAAAACTGTATGGAAAATGCAGGCGATAATGGAAAAATTGAAATCACCTGTGAAGATAACCTTTTGTTCACGGAGCTGACTATCCATGACAGCGGAACAGGATTTAAAAAAGAAGAGCTTCCCTGTCTTTTTAACAGGTTTTACCGCGGAAAGAATTCCAGCACTGCCGGGTATGGAATAGGACTGGCCCTTTGTAAAACGATTATTACAGGACAGGGCGGAACCATCACTGCCAAGAACCATCCCCAGGGCGGCGCCATGTTCATTATCCGTTTTCCCAAATAACGGTTTCTCACATCAAAATCACAAACTTGGAAGAGGTATGCTATATATCTTGTTTATCAGTCAGGAAAGGGAGTCCCCAAATGGAATTTATCAAATTGGAAGAAGTATGTAAAATCTATGGCAGAGATGAAAACCGGGTCACCGCACTTGACCATGTATCCCTTCAGCTCGAAAAAGGAGAATTCGCCGCTATTATAGGTTCTTCCGGATCCGGGAAATCCACTTTACTGCATACGATTGCAGGAGTTGACGCGCCGACAAGCGGAAAAGTATATTTGGACGGGCAGGATATCTATGCGCAGAGCTGTGAAAAGCTTGCGATTTTCCGCAGACGGCAGGTCGGATTGATCTATCAGTTCCATAATCTGCTCCCAACGCTGAGTGTGGAGGAAAATATTACCCTGCCTATACTCATGGATAAGCGCAGGGTCAACCGGGAACGCTTGAACGACCTGTTGTCCCTGCTTGGTCTGGAAGACCGCAAAAACCATCTGCCGAATCAGCTTTCCGGCGGGCAGCAGCAGCGGGCCGCCATCGGACGGGCATTGATGAATGCGCCCGCCATTGTGCTCGCCGATGAACCTACCGGAAGCCTGGACAGCAGGAATGGACAGGAAATAATACGTCTGCTGAAGGAAAGCCATAAAAAATACGGGCAGACGCTTGTTCTTGTTACGCATGATGAAAATATTGCGCTGCAGGCAGAACGGGTTATTGGTATTGCGGATGGTAGGGTGGTGAGGGATGAAAGGCAGTGAGGAGGGTATAAAAGATATTACAGCCCCTTTCCTATTCTGCTTTCAAACAACATTCCCACATTTTTACAAGTCCATGAGGCAGCTTAGTCTTATAATCAATAAACAAGCCTCCCGTCAACTCCCGTTTCTTGCAATCCAATAATATAGAATGAAGCAATCCCTTATATCCGCCAAGCAAAATGACATCATTTTTATTTTGATAGGCAGACAGGTTTCTCTTTATTTCAAGCAGATAATTCTTTAAAGCTTCCTCTTTATAATTCTTTGTCAGGAGCATTTCGAGATACGCACACATCTGTACTATTTTATCTTTTGTCGCTTTATTTGCGGTTCGTAATAGTTCTGCAAACTCTATGTTTTCGTCCAAATATAGCTCTCCATATAAATTCGTTCCATCTTTTATCATTTCAATACCAACATTATTAAAAAAAACAGCAAATTCAGCCTTCTCTTCTTCCTTCAGATATTGTGCTTTCCATAAATTCCGAAGAACAATTCCATCCGTTGGAACCATTACATCATCTGCCATAAATTGAATTCCAGCCGTATTTTCTCCCTTTAGTGCACCTTTTACCGAACTTCCCGGCAGGTAATAATCGGTATGTTCGGGATCGTATTTTTGATATTCTCCATACTGATAAAACGGATAGATCACTTTTATTTCTCGTTTTTGATTATTCTCAACAGGTTCTACTTCAGGTGTCGTACAAAATTCATCCATTTCTCTGTATAAAGCCCTTCCGGATCTTGGGGATACAATTAAGCTGGATTCCAGTTTCAAAGCATATGTAATCTTTTTCATGCGTCTCCCTCTTTTCTCCAAACGACAGGATACAAAAATGCATTTCCAAATACGATATCTCTGCCTTTATTAAATGGTGAAAGCACACACTTTCCTGCCTGTTCCACTCCGTCACGCAAAACGATAATACTTCCACTTTCTATGAAACTTATAAAATATTTGTTGCCATTTTTATTCCAGCCCCCCGCCATTACATACGGACGCCTTTCTGATGTAAATAATTTTAATGTAGAAGAGGTAAAGTTAATCTTATCAGGAAGCAGCATACCTAAATTTAAATAACATTCTGCTTTAGGAAGTTCTATTTGCTCAACGCCCGCTATCCGATACTTATTTAACCCTTGAGATGCCCGTTTCCCTAAAATAAGTGTTGTCCCGCTTTGCAGCATTTCGTTTATCAATTCAAGCATAGCAGTTAACCACCCACCTTCATTTCCCTGCAGGTAAAAGCAAAAATCGGATACCGTACCCACGGTTTCCTTGCCATACTTATTCCGCTTCACTTCCCTCAGTTTTAAGATAGGGACTGTGTACAATTTCGATTCCAATCCTTCGATACCATATATAACGCTTTCTATCGAAGCCCTAAGCTGCTGTCCATCAGACTGCTTTATATATGGAAATATTTTATCGCATAAATCTAGATCTTCCTGCAGTCGTATTAGATCTCCATACTTCACATAAGCCCTCTCTTTAACTGCCCTTCGTCGTTCTTTTATATCTTCTCCATCCTTCCCTTTTCCTGCCAGCTTATCTATAACATAATCCTGAGGCATGGGGAAATAATGTAATGGCATTACATTAGATAAAGCCAAATGACTTTCTTTATCAAAAACATCTTTTACCATCTGTGCCGCTTTATCATTACCGTTTGCTTCCGCATATTTCGTAGCAAGCGCTCCAAATACTTTCTGAGAATCGGGAAGCTGAGTAATTGCACCTGAAGATTTTAATAAGATTTTATAGTTTTTCACTTCCCTCTCCTCCATCGTTTTCAATGACAGATACATATATCTTTCCATAACCGCGGCTTTTTGAATTTCCAAGCCGGTAAACACCCTCATTAAATTTTGTCAGATTATAGATAATATACTCTTTACATATCTGAGCGTCGTATTCATTAAAATATTTAGGTATAAAACGGTATAATTCAATCTCTCCTTCAAATTCCAGGCCAACCCTTGCTGTTTTATAAGTACGCGGGTTCGACTTTGGTTCCATTCCATCATAAATTATCGATGTCTTCGCATCAATGGAAAAGCATTTTTTTAAATCCCGGTATTCCTTTTTTAACCGTAAGTCATTAAATAACAACTTAGGAGTATTATTAAACTCTCGAATCCCAAAAAGGTCCGCTGCCGATGCATGTGATATCGCATGTGAATATCTCTTTTCAATTCGCGTTAGCGCCTCTTTATTTTCCTTACAGCATTCCTTAATCTGCTCCCAGTTCTCCTCCTTTTCTTTTTTTATCATATCTGAATACAACCGGGCAATTCTGAATGCTTCTTCACTCTGATCCTCCCTGACGATCGCGTGAAGAGCTCCTTTTAATGAGGAAGCGGGAATGCACGGGAATCCCTCTTCATCTACTGCTGTCCATTGATCAATTCCGCCAATCTCAAATGGCATCGGCGCTCCTCCGATAAAGAGATTTGAAAGAGTTTTTATTCTTGCATTTATAATATTCTTCATTCTACAAAGTCTCCTATTCACGATCCTTTTTTTGGGATATCATCACCATTTCGTGGTACTGATAAAACAGCATCAGGGAGTCAATAAAATCAGGACTCCACACATTATCTTTTTTTGCTATTTTGATAAAACTTTTCTTATCAAAATACAAGCGGTTAGGATGTTTGCCTTCCTTTATACGTTTTTCATTCCATAAATTAATTTTCTGCATCTCTTCCTGCGTTGATGGATTCCGCAATTCTATTATTTCCGCCGCCTTTTCTAGCGGCATGGAATCCACATCCCTCAATCGGAAAAACATGGATTTTTCAATCATAAGCCGCCGATAACCTTCTTTATGTGTCTTTGGAATTTTATCTATTTTCACAAAAACATCCGTTAATTGTTTATTTTTGCCTATTAAACAATTTTCATAAAGATGTTTTGCCGGCTGCTTAAATAAATAACTGCTTATGTCCTTTTTATCCTGTTGATACTTTTTTTCATATGTCTCCCATTCATCTTGATTAGAAATCCGAAAACGGGCATCACAGAAAAATATCATTAACCTCAGATATGTCTCAAAACGCTGCATTGTGTTTCTATTTACAACAAGCTTTAAACCATGACTATCCCTTTGGTATAGCTGCTTAATAATATTACTGTTCAAAAGCTGTTCCAGTTTACTAACTCTTTGTTCGGCATCCTCAAGATGGGCTGGCATTAAGTGGTACAGAACATGGTTGATATATTTTACTGGATTATTCCGGATCGCTTCCTCTGTAATGTCTTCTAGCAGTGTATAGAAAAAGTTTGGCTTACCCAACTGTTCCGAACAACCGCTTTTACTACTTCTTATATAATTCAGGACATTCACATCATTAAGAAAGAAATTCCAAATAGGAACATTCTGCAGCTGTCGTTTTATTTCTGATTTCATGCTGCAATTCTCACATCTGCATCCCCTTTTTCCTCCCTCGCTGCACTTCAATGCCTCTCTCGTCTCTTTTATCATCCCATAATCTATATTAAAAAAGGTCAGGTTACCCACAGAGAGCTTCATTATAAAAAACGGCTCCAAGGCTTTTGGCACAGTTTGAGACTTTGCATTCTTCAGCTGTATCTCAACCATCTCCATATAATAGCGAATAGGCTCTCTGTTAAATGTAATTTCAACACCAATACTCATGGCAAGTTTTGTTGGATTGCCGGTACTATTAATTTTATCATTCACAGTCTGCATAATCTGCCTGCAGACGTTAATCCCGTCAATCAAATCTTCAAGGGCTACCGCAAAAAAAATATCATCTCCCGCAATATATAACGGAAAAAGCCATCCGTTCTTTCCCTTCGGAGCGCATGCAGCCGCCGCCTGATGCAGCCCTGTCAAAGAAATCATCTCATTCAAAATCTGACTGATATTTCTATAGTCCTGGTAATCCTTAATACCCTTGAACATCGCCCCCATTTTATCTAAATCAGCTTTTAAGACAGCGATACGGAAACGCTTTTTACCCTCATTTACGTCATCTTCTTTCTCGCCATCTTCTCTTCCGTATAATGAATTAATATCCTCTGCAAATGCCGGAAAAATTTCCTGATTCCTATAAAAATAAGATTGATTATCCTCTTTGGGCACCTGACAAAAAGAAAAAAGTAAATCCTGGTTCTTCCTTACTATCTCATTCCAGTTTTTTGTTTGCTTCAATCGTTTCTTTGCTTCGTTTATAGCAGCGATATTGCTTAAGCCCTCCGAAGAAAAATGCACCCACCGGATCAATTTCTGCCCCTGTGATTCCCTATAATAATCTGAAAATAATGCATTGAGTCGTTTCTCCAGCTCCTCTTCCGATAAGGTGAACCGAAAGATATACACCCCTGAGCATTCCAAAAGTACATCTTTATCGGATTCAGGGAATGTATCCTGTATCGATTTAAAAAATCCATTCGATATCTGGTATGATGAATTTCTTATTCCTTTTAATGTGGCATCTTCCGTTTGCTTTTCTTGTACATGAGAATGTATAACTTCTGTCAAAAATGTTTGGATCTTATCTACCGATAACGCAACTATCTGTTCAACCATTATCTCTTTCCTTTCCATTACCGTTTTTATCAAACATCTCCGCATATGCAGCATGCGGAAACAACATTGGATTATTAATCAGCATGAGAAGCTGATTTAACTGAAAATTGAAGGTCAGCAGAGTCAGTTCTGAATTTTTATGATGGACCAGATAGTTATCCAAACCGTATTTCTTAACTTCTTCCTCCCCTTTAATTCCAGAATTCTCACCACAATTTGATAATCCACCTGCATGATTTAAAGATGTATACCAATCAAATAGATTTTTCTTTTTATCATCCCACTCGATTTTCAATTTATCCTCTCCGTCTCTAGCTCTTATAGTGATATCAAAACATCTTTCATTTTCTTTTATTAACATTTTAGCCTCTTCATTTAAACAGCATAGAATACGCAGAGGACGCGTAGCTGTCTGTGTTTTTACAGGATTTATTTCCGCACATGCAATATTACCAATAGTTCGGACAAATGATTTGGGAGAAGTCTTTAACGATTGAATACTACTCGTCCAAGTCATTAACTTTTCCTTATTCATAGATGTACTTTTACATTCGATGGCACATGCCACAGCTTCAATGGGTATAAATTTCAATTGAGCATATCTGAAAATATACGGGGTGTAGGTTTCATCAAAAATAGCCAAATCCACCTCATTCGATACCTTACCATAGGAATCAATAATAAACACAGACTGTTCAATCACAAACTTTCGGGGTACTATATTTTCAAACATCTTACCCCAAATCTTTTCGCGATGATTGCCAATCGTGCCGCCATGAGGTACCTGAAAAAATAATTCATTTACAATTCCTTTTTCCGTCCGTTCATAATTATCTTTGATATTTCCAATGGTTTGCTGATCCGCATTTGCATATTTATCTGCATATTCTGCTTCTTTCTGTTTCATCTGTACCTCCTTATAATTTTTATTTGTTTCAGAGGAAAAACACTTCTATCCTCCCCATCCCAAAGGTCGTATTTCGGCCAACATGTAAAATCTGAGCGGCAAGCAGCCACGGAATAAACGGAGTCAAATCTCCCTCGAATTCCACTTCTCCGAGCAAACCGCTTAAATCCATTTTTTCCTGTAAACGATTTGAATACCGTTCTAAATGTTCCAGCCTTAAGTCTGCCTTCGTCACCTTAATCTCTGCAGCGAGCAGCAAAATCCTGTCGGCTTCTTCTCGATCTATCGTTCCTCCGTATCGCTCCGTTAAAGCCGCAATCCGGCTTACAATGTTTCGAATCAAAGTCAGGAACGATATATCTGTTAATAACTGCCCTTTGTGACGAATCCGAAGCGGCGTACACAATCTGATTATTGTGCCCGTAACATCTGTCAATTCATAAAAAGGCAGTTTTATGTCATGTGCTCCCATTCCGTAATATGTATCGTTCCGCCAAAGGAGTCTTTGATCCTGGCTATTCATAATCCGTGATAAGCAGAATGGATAACGCTGTGCCCCTAAACCATAGCGGCATATGTTCTGCAAGGCCACTACCAATGAAGGCACATACTTCACTGCATTGCCTAAAAGTAAAAATTCAAAATTTAGTTCTTCTCCCTGTTCTATAACCATTTGTGCTTTATGAGTCTCAGGCGGAATGATCACATAGGGCTTGACAATATCCTGCACGCCTTCACTTTTTTTGCCATTTACATATAGGTACTCATAGGCTTCTCTGTCTGTCCGGTACAGGGATTGCCCAATCACTCCTCTCAGTGTTGAACCGAGATAAGGGGGTAATTCCGCACGTTTTAATGAGAGAAGGGAAATCTTTAAAGGTATGTAGTTTATAGCAAACGGGGCTTGTCTTTTCATAAACTGTGGCCTCCTTAACAGGTATTTTTGTCATGGTTCATTAAAATTTCATTTTGAGCTATCGCAAAATTTGCGACAGTTGCGGTCTGATCCAACAACTCCTCTGTTACTATCCTCCTCTTTTTCTCCTGCTCTTGCTAACTTTATTTTTCAGGAGGAATCACTCCCCATTCCGCTAATTTCTTACTTATCTCAATCGTTATCACATCAATATCGGGATTATTCATATCACCAATTAAATCCAGGAAATCAGCGGTATTAGAGGCTATATCCTGAATCATCTTCAGTTTCTGATGCAAACTTCCTAAATTCTGAATCCGCAGATTACTCAGCTGCGCCTCTAATTGCTGCTGTTCATCCTGCCAATACTTTACATAATTCGCGACTACTACAGGATTATATATTTCCTTTGACACAACTGCGGGGAAGATTTTATCTTTATACATGCGGTCTCTCATAAGTTCCAAAACTTCATACATGCAATTTCTGGATCTCAGATACGCATCGGAAATTAGTAAAATTGTATAATCCATATTTCCTATACTGTACATATATTTTTTAATGCTATCCCATTTTTTTATATCTATCGTATCTTTATGAATGTTCACATTTGGTATCTTGCTTAGACAACTATAGATATCTGATGCAATTTTTTCATCCTGCCAACAATAGGACAAAAATATTTCTATTTTACGATTTTCCATCGCATTCTCCCCTTTTCCATATGTTTGATATGAGATCGTCTCTACACACTGAATTTCTCGCAAAAGAACTTCCCACAAATCAGAAGCAATACTCTCCTGATAAACCTTTTTTCCATGCAAAGCCATTAATCTGGCTAATTCACTACTTTTTCCAGCTAGTATTTCTCTGTCTTTTTCCGTAAGGTTCCTGCATTTTCCATCCAGTCCTGAAAGATATGTTTTCGCATTCATTTGAAACGGAGATACATTCTTCGGAAAATACTCTTTCATCTTTTCCATCATCTCAATCCCGGCACGGTCAAAATCACCGGAAAAATAAACACGGCATTTTGAATTCCTTTCTATGCATTTTCTAACATACTCTAACACTGCCGTTTGGAAACAACCTGATGTACAGATCAGGATGGGAAATCTTTCTCTTATTAGATCCTTTGAAATATTATTATTATCAGCATACTCCTTCAAACGGTCTACCAAATAAAGAAACACTGATGGATTTTCGATAAGAAACAGATTAGACTTTACCTCAAATTCACCCATCTCTTCCACGTTACTCAGATTGACTGTCTCTTTTTTCATGGATTCGTATATATCCAATGTAGCCTTATGAAAGCACGAACTGACGGAATCATCGCTAAGGTGATACAACCGATATATCATCCGCTTCCGCATAAAAGCCGGAACATGTTCCAAAGGGTCCACTTCTCCATTTTCACGGTATTTTTGTAGATAAATATCTTCCAATGCCCGCAAAAACAGCCTGCCTGCCAGTGTTTTTTTATCATCCAGCGCATGATCCCATGCCACAAAATTTGCCAGCATGGACACATATATTTTATCAGAATTTGTTATATTTTCCTGTTCCAGGCGTTTCCAATCCATAAGCAGATACCAGAGAGCTTTTAAGCAGGTTTGGAGAGATTCAAGGGAATCATTATAATTTTTCAATCCAGCCTGCAGAATCCGGTAACCTGACCGAGGTTCCTTTTTCCAGAGACGGTATAACCAATCATACGTCAAGTCACAAAACTGTTTGTTTACTATATTTATATTTTCCTCGTTTTCCAGAGACTCGATTGCTTTGATAAACAGGGATTCCCACTCTGTATCTGCCTTTACCATGCTTTCCTTTTTGGTCAACAGCGGCTCGTGGTATAGCAACTCATATAAGGAAGGAATTGTCAACATAAAACGTTTCCCCAACTCTTCCTCAATCACTCCCACTTCCATTCTCAGTGTATCACCTGCATTCAACAGACCTCGAATCTGTGGTCCAAAAAATGCCTGTAACCTTTGCGCTTCCTCCTGACTGGAAATATCAAGTTTAATCTTTCCTCTTCCGCTCCCATAGCTTCTGTACTTGGTAAAAACAGCACTCAGCATGGGTTTCAAAAGTGGATCCCCATAGTATTCCTCTGCTGTTACCTTCCTTTTATGCTCCATATCCGCTGCTAATTCTCCACATATAATTTTTGTTTTCCATTCCACCGATAGTGGAGTAGCGTAACCATATCAATATCTTTAGGTCGATGGATTTCATAGATTGCCAGGCTGGGAACCGTATCGTAGCACCCCCACAGAACCTGTGATGTCATAATATAATCGAAATCCATATCTGTTAAAAGTTCAAACATATCGCGCATATTGGAATCATCCACCCCTGCAAAAGCCTCGTCCAATGCCAGAATTTTGGGTGCATCCGCCCCCGCCTTACTATATCGGGAATTTGCTGCTGCAAACAACGGTATATACATTGCCATTGCCTTCTCCCCGCCACTTAGTACGTTGAATCTGCTGTTCGTCAGTTCCCTGTAATTTGACTGTTCTCCCTTACGAAAATCTAACCGGAAGGTAAACCATGTCCGATAATCCAACATTTCATTGATATACTTTCGCAGAGATCCCTGTTCCTCTTTTGCCGACTCCTTCGCTAGTAGAATCCTTTTTCTGAAATGTTCAATCATCTTATTGATTTCATTATCTTCCAGACGTTCCGTATCACTCAAAAGCAGTTGAACAAGGGTTTCTGTATCTAACTCAGATTCGCTTCTCTGTGACATCGGAATCCATTTAAGAGATAATCTCAGGCCGCTGGAAGTGTTTCTCTGCTTCATCAACCGATCCATCTTGTCGATCCAATCGTAAGCCTGATGTATTTTAAATTGAATTGATTTACCTACACTGCCAATAATAATTTCTGAATACAGCTTTTGATCCTGC
Source organism: Lachnospiraceae bacterium (assembly GCA_022845955.1). GTDB lineage: Bacteria > Bacillota > Clostridia > Lachnospirales > Lachnospiraceae > Eisenbergiella. The sequence goes on along the minus strand of AP025576.1, from coordinate 2,340,795 downwards.
TCTGTTAAAAGAAGTTTTTGTTCCGCCTCTTTCTCTAACAATTCCTTCAGCAGCTGTTTGGGTGTCATGGGATTCATGCGATCCCGGTTTGAAAGAATAATCGTCCGTCCATTCTCCAGGGACTCGCGTTCCAACACATACTCACGGAGATTCACATTTACTTTGCCAAATTCCGCAATCATGTCGCTTATCACCTTGTCTTTTAACAGACTCCCCGAAACCTTCTTATACTCTACTACTAGCTGTTCCGATAAATACACTGCGTTTTGATACACAGTCAGATCATACGTATCAATATTTTCTACAGACACCAAACCCAGTTCCATCTCTGCCCGCCATTTTAAAACAGCATCTTCCAGACTCTCCATTATATCCGCCAGTTGTTCCTGCTTCATTTTCAAGTCAGCGCTCAAGGAACCCTGTAGTTTACTATTAGCCCGCAGCTCCTCCTGCAATTTTTTCACTTCTCCATTCAGCGCTTCTTTCTTTTTCTTGCACTCGTCGATTTTTGTATAAATCTCTTCAAGTCCTATTGCTGCTATCAATTCCTTAAGCTGGCTGATCTGACTCTCAATCAGCAATTTATTTGTCTGGACGATGGTTAGTTCCTGCTTGTCCTCACCGAGCTGCCCATTTGTTTCGTCAATATACGTTTGATAGTTCTCACAGTCATTTTGCAGGCTTAGGTAATGAACATACTCTGTTTTCAACTGTGATAATAACAGTCTGTAATCGGCAATATATTTCATCGCCTCCTGAAGTACATTTAAAGTTTTCAGCCTTGTCCATGCAGCAGTTATTTCTGTTAACTCAACCTTCCGTTCCTTCCAAATAGTCTCCTTTGTGTGATAAACACTTTCTGCTTCCTGCTCCTGTTTCACTGCCACCTGAAAAAGGTGTCCCTTATTAATCAGAAAATCCAGGCATGACTGCATATCTTTATCATCTGGAAAGCAATCTTTTTCTGCAATCAAAGTATTCTGCTTTTTATAACCCTGCTGAATTTCTTCCCGAATGCCGCTTTGCTGATTGTCCAACTCACAAATTTGCTGTTCCAATTTATCTAAAATCCGTTTCTTTGTCCTTTTACGACTCTCAATCCCGATGTATTCTGCCTGCTCTTTCGTATGGTTCCGTCCCGCCAAAGCTCCCAACCGAAACCCCATCTCCCCGATCTGGTTCACTGCTACCAGCTCTGGAGAGTCTTGTTCATAATCATGGTTCTTGTTCCAGCAGAAGCTGGACAGCACGAACGCAATATCTTCTCTTGTTAATCCACTTTCCGGAAACGGACATGGCTCTAATACTTCACATAACGTGGACACTCCCAACTGTTCGCTGGGTTCAATCCATATTTCCTCATCTTTTTCACGAGCAAAATACCCCATCTTTCCGCCGGGCAAAATCCATGCATCTAATATCCCAGCCTGCTCCAAAGTCGTCTCTATCTGCGCCTTTTCTACTTCCGTCAAATCAGCGGAAAAGTCACAGACCGCATACAGGGGCGCCCCCATCCGTTCTGCTCTCACCTTACGGCACTCACTTCTTAAATCAGAACGCACAGGTTCGGGTTCCTTTTTACTCTTCCATGATTCAAGTTCAGCCTGCAAAAGTTCTCTTTTCTCTTCTACTTCTCTAAGCTGTTGTTCTAAAGCGAGTATCTTGTTAATTACTCGTTGATTTTGCTCATGAAACAGAGTGTACACCGTTGATTTTACAGTCTCAAAATTGCGATTATCTTTATCAAATTCAGATAACGCTTTTAATATATTGCCCACAGCCTCATGATCCATTTCGAATTGCACGAGACTTTGACGCCAACCAATAATATTCTCTTTCAACTGCATTTTGCTGGAATTAAACTGTTCTTCCGCAAGAACATATTCTTCTTCTGCAAGATTTCGCTTTTTATATAGTTCTCCCCAGCGCTCTCTTTCCTTTGCCATATCAGAACACGCTTCCCGTTCTCCTTCAGCAATCTGAATTGCCTGGTTTAACTTCTCCTGATGGACCTGCAAATCCTGCAGCCAATGCTCCGCACAGCGAACATAATCTTCTCCCCCTTGTTTCCATTGCCGATGGTATATATCATGCTCATAAAACTCCATGATTCTTGCATAACTCTCTAAGTCTTCCATTAAACTGTCCTGATTCCTGAACAGGGAATCACATAATGTTTTCTTTTCCTCTATTTCTTTCTTCCATGTCTGTATACGATTATTATTTTCAAGCAGACGTTTATTGATTGTTGTATATTGTTCATTCAATTTATTATTTTGCGCATGTAAAAGTTCCAACTCTCTGGTTTTTTCTAATCCTTCACTTCGCATAAGATAATCTAACTCTGACTGAGCCTTCATAATTTCGAGTTCAGAGTTGGTGATCTTATTCTTAAACGCAATTTCGCAGTCATTGGCAGCGTCCAATTTTCGCCGGCAATCATTCATTGCTTTCTTTTGTTCATCGACTCTACGATTTAAAACTTTCAAATGCAAAGAAGCTTCATACAGCAAAACTTTATTGTAATTATCATATTGTCTGTCCAGGCCTTCCATTTCTCTAATCTGAATTTGCAGTTCTTCCAATCGCTCAGAAATTTGATCCATATCCTCCAAAACATCGGACAAATCACCCAGCTCTTCTTCAGTCAATGCCGGAAGTGAATTTGCCAAAATACTGTAAATCGACGACGGACGAAATTCTTTGGAGAGTTTCGGACTTCTTATTTCCAGAAGAAGTTTCAATAAATCCTTATAGGTATCATCATTTTCTTTAAATCCAAATATATTTTTCCGTACAATCTCACGATAAGAAGCCTGTTCCTGAACCACAATTCCGCCAGCCCCAATGGCCTCGGTCAGTGCTTTCCTCGTTAATGGTACCTTTTTCTTTGTTTCCAGCCAGTTAGGATAATCATATAGGTAGATATCCTGATTGATGCGCCTGCCATCTTCCAGCAAAAATCCCCAAAATACCATTTGCGCTGCGCCCCTTCTGGCACGCAAAGCAATTCCAATCGTTTTATATATTTGCTTTTCTTCATGGTAAAACTCAATCCAGAGATAACCGGTCCGGTCCATATGGCCAGTTTCACTATCACCCAGAAGATAATATTCCATACGTCGATCTCTTGAGCCAAAAGAATCCAGCCTCTCCGGACGTTTGTCTCCATCAAGAACAAGAGGGATAAAACTTTGCATCGTAACTGATTTTCCTGATCCATTTGCCCCTCTAAATAACAATCTTCCCTGTTCTAATTCAAATACCTCTTCATCATAAAGCCAGAAATTCAGAACCCCCATTCGATTCATCTGCCATCGTTTCATATTCTACTCCTCAATCTCTACATCTCCATATTGAATATGATATCGTCCTCCAACCGGATACAATAAAAAGAACATATCATCCTGCCACCGGCCAAACTCCCACTGTTCCAAATGCTCACACACGGCTTCCGCTAACAGCGGCGACTTCATACTCCGATATTCTTTCGTCCAGCGATCTCCATTTTCATACTGCAGTTCAAGCAATACCTGTTCAATTCTGCTTCTTGTCAGACGGATGATACCCGATGATACCGTTTCCTTATGCACTTCACCGAGTTCGTATAACATCCTTATTTTTCCGCAAAAAAGCAGCACAAGGTCCGATATCGCAGATAATGTGGGAAATAGTTCTGTATCACCCACCAATTCGGAAGAGAAAAACAGAATTCCTTCTTTATACTTGGTTCCACTCCAACCAAACATTTTATCAACTTGTGCAATTAGGTTATTTTTTTGCCCATGAAAATAGAATAAATCCTGTTCCCATGAATTCATCCCCACAAAAGGTTCCAGCAGATACTTCCTATACAGCAACTGCCTTTTCCTTCTATCCTCTTCCTCTGGTAAATCGCACAATTCATCCATAGATTGATACGATGATAATTCTTTATTAAGAGTTCTCAGAACATAGCTGGCGCAGGGTGCACACTCATACAATACGTCATGGTTCTCTGCATCTGCTGCCCAATCCGACTCCTGACCGTCAATACTATATAAAACATTCAGACTCTTTAGTTTTTTCAATGCCCTGGCCATCGATAACCGATGAAAATAATTTTTCCAGTCCACATTTAAACCCTGTTCATTCATAAATTCTTTTATCTCTTTGACCATATCGGTTAATATAAATTGATCTCCAGCAGATTTGTCTTCTAAATACCATAAACCATAAGTGAAAAGTGCATAATCTATGGGTTCTTTAAATCCCTCAAATCCCATCCAACTCCTGGCCTCAACAGGAACCTTTTCCAGTTTGATCAGTCTTCTGTTCATAATAACCGAGTACCCAGGATAACCAGCAAACCAGTCCCGAATCTCAAGATACTGTTCTCTCGCCCAATAATACAACTGCGGATCTTTATCCCGCTCAATCCACGGACGATTTAGTAATGCATTCATGCATATCCTTCGCCGCACTTCCATATCACCCAGATCGTCTAATCCTTGCTTCTCCATTCCATTAGCCATTTAAATCACCAGCCATTCCATTTAATAAATTCTGCCAGGCTACCGGATTCTCTATTTCAAACGTAAATGAATAATCCAAAAGCGTCAATGTTCCATCTTCACAGGTTAACGTTGTATCCGCTTTTTCTTCTGGTATAAACAGTGTGACCTTGATCCCCTCCGGAGTATAAAATGCCTGTTCTTCAGAAGAAACGCACCTGCCAATCCACCCCAGCAGTTGAATTCTTGCAGCTACCGGTAAGCAGCCAAGCTCCGAAATTTTAACACTCCCCTTTTCTGTCATTTCGATTAAAAAGTCCAGTTCACGTCTTTGATACTCGACAATCTGCTTTTTTAATTCAGCCTTTTTTAAACTATTATCAACAATTGTTTCACTTTCTCCGCTTCCTTTTCCACTACGCTTTCGGCTCCTGCTCCTGATTACGCGCTCAATCGCAATCTCATCCCACATTGAAATGTCCTGGCTGTCAGAATCACGATTGTCCTCCCCCTGCAAATGACGGGTTGGAAACAGTCCAAACACATAGGCCGCCAGTTTATGGGCTTCATTTATATCCTCCAGGCGATAAAACCATTTCCCCAGAAAATCCAAATCTTGGCGCCTGCTGACAATAGAACGCTGTTTCTCCTGAATGCGCAGCGTGCTTCTCACGATTTTCTTAATTGCATCTTTCGACGCCTGTTCCAAAAGAAACAGCTCGCTTTGTGTATTTTCATCTCCGCTGAACCAGCGACATAATTGCTTCCATCTGCGTCCCAAAGTTTGCTGGTATTCCTCTTTCGTAAAAAACTCCTCTACCTTTGGAATTAACCATTCGCCCTCTAGTACACAAGTAAAAAAACGAGTTTGTATATCCCGGTTAATTAACTTTAGATTCCCCTCTATCCGATACGATCTGCGTTGTAAAGCCTGAACAAAATCCTGAAGATACATTGTAAAAGAATCTTTATACAGTAAAAATGCAGATGTCATCATCAAATCCTCCGCTTCCCCGGTATGCAGACTGGCAATATAATCCATTGAGGTCTGATTTAATTTTTGAAATGATTCATATAGTGAGTTCCAAACTTCCAAAGCAGTTTTCGGTTCATAATTCCCTTTATTTTCATAAATATCAGAAATACTATCTGCAATTTTATCGAACAAGGTTGGTTCCAACGAGCCCCCATACCCCTTTACGCTTCCCAGATGCTCAAGGAAACGTTCCAGTTCGATGGAATATGGCGTAATCAGATACTGATACTTCTTTCGCAAATATTCCTCAACAGTTCTCGCCCGCGTACCATCATGCCGATATGTAAGATTTTTCCATGCTACTAACTGATCCAAATCCAACTGACACTGCTCCTGCGTATAATTCTTCAAAACGTTCCATTCCATTACCCCTGCATAAATTTGTTCAGGGCTAAGCCAATAACTTAAACGCTCATATTGTAAATAGAGATAACGCATAATCGCCCTATAACGAGTTACATTATCTGCATTTATATATCTTAACTCCGATATGTTTCCCAGAGACTTTAAATTGGGTTTTTCCTTCATAACAGCCCTCTTGCCTGATTTATCATATTTCTACAAAATTACGCTTCCGATTTAACTTTATTTATCATTATTAGACATAATATCATAGTTTTTTACATATTCCAAATTCTGGATTGACAAAATATCATTTTTCACGATAAAATATGAATACAAAATCATGGAGTTGATAAACTATGAGAATAAAAACTACTGATGCTGACCATCTAAGCCTTTTATTGAAACTGTTCTCTCCCGCACCAACACCTCTGAACAGTGAGAGCATCCACCTCTTAGCGCAAAGCCTAAGCAGTGCATTAAATCTCTGTATCAAATATATTGGCAAAGAGCCTATAACAAAATCGCCTGTTCCCGCTCCCGTCTGTCCAAAATGCTGTTCAAAGAACATATTTATCCATAAAAAAGCGAAGCCCTCCCTCTATTGTCCCATATGCCACAAAACATACCCTAAATCCGCCACATTACAGAATTGCCCAAGTTGTGCATCGGGACACCTATTAATAGAAGTTGCCACTTCAAAAACACGTTACAAATGCAAAAACTGCAACGTCACTTTCTCAGAGGGAACAGGAATCCCTACTGACTTTAACAAATTCATCCACTTTAGCCATTTGGTATACAACACAGAACTTACTTATAATGAAATTATCAGCCATTTAAATATTTCCAGTGACACTTACTATCGTTGGAAGAAACGATTGGCCGTCTATTTCCCAAATACACGAACTTATTTATACAGTAAAAGGCATAAAAAGTAGGTTTATTTTGTTCCAGACCCATATTTTAAAATAAAATGATTTAGCTGAGGCCTTTAATGACTTAGCATGATAATAAAAATTATATTAATTTTTTCTTCACAAAAAATCGTGATACTAATTACGAAGAAATTGAATCATAAATATTGATCCAGAACATAACTTGTACTTTAAATTAGCATGTCTTGTCGAATAGCATAAGTGCTGACTTTCCCTTTAAGTATCCCATAAAACTTGAGACGCTCATCTTTGGCGGTATGCTTACTAGCATGTGAATATGATCCGGCATTAAATGCCCCTCAATAATCTCTACTCCTTTGTAAGAACATAACTGTTTCAAAATATCTCTTATAGCAACTTTTAATTGATTATAGATTATTTTTCGTCTATACTTAGGAGGGAATACGATGTGGTATTTGCACATCCATTTTGTGTGAGCTAAATCGTTATTCTTTTTTGCCATAAAATCACCTTTCCTTTCTCACAATAGTGCCTGAATAACTCTATTGTAACGGAAAGGTGATTTTTTTATATAACGATTTGTCTCCACCCGCATAACAGGTGGGTTTCCGTTTCGGGCATTTCCATTTTTCGGAACGCGAAAAACTACAATGCCCTCAACTGGCTAAAGCCCATACAAAAAGCACCAGCCGTTTTCTGGCTGATGCCCTGTACAAAAACCAATATGAATACACTAAAAATGCAGTTACTTCTCCATAACAAAATTAGTCAAAGGAATCCCGCCCCTTATTACCTGCTGCTCTCTGACTACTTTGTAACCCCTATATTCAAAAAATGGCTTCGCCGTAATCGAAGCGTGTGTAGTTATCTTATCTGCCCGAACATTTTGTTCCAATTCATCACAAATAGCAGTGCCAATCCCCTGATTCTGATAATCTTTGTGGACATATAACCTGTCAAGATACCCTGCTTCATCTATATCTCCGAATCCGGCTATTACACCATTCTCTACAGCGACAACCGTATAATGTTCAGAAAAAGATTTATCCCATTTTTCCAAATCCACACACCCTGTGGCCCATACATCCAGCTGCTTTTTTGTGTAATCTTTCGCATTTACATTATGAACCGTCTGATAAAATAATTCCACTAACTGTTCACAATCCGATGATTTGTATTTTCTAATCACCACCGTCATCCCCCGTCAATATGATTTTCCTAATTTAATACACCCAAAGCTATCTTCGGGCATAAGCCAACTCCGTTATCCCATTATATGATTGTGTATGCACTAATTTGAGTTTTATTTCATCCTGGCTTTCCTCAAAGAGCCGGATACCGGAACCCAGAATTGTGGGCATAATGGAAATATAATATTCATCAATCAGTCCGCCCTGCATTAAGGGCTGAATGATGCTTGCACCGCCGCAGATCCAGATTGCTTTCCCTTCTTCCGATTTTAACTGTTCAACAACACTGCATGGATTGTCCTGTACAAATTTTATGTCTTCTGTCGGGGAGAACTTCCTGTGCGTAATGACATAAGTTGTCAATCCCTTATAAACCCACTCGTCAGGAGACAATTCTGTTGTGACCTGGTAATAAGTATTCCAGCCCATAATGACCGTATCAACATCCCTGATAAAACGGAATAGGTATCCACGTTTTCTTCCTCGCTGCCATGCCCATTCAGCCAATCCACTTTTCCGCTGCTGTCTGCAATATACCCGTCTAGGCTCATTGCAATATATAAAACAACCTTTCTCATAATATCCCTCCCTGAAGTTTCCGGAATGCCAGATTATCAGCCCGTCATCCTCTATGGACATACATTCTTGTCATATCCGGCTCCCCATCCCCCTGCACCATACAGAGGAACTCCCAACCATAGCGCTCATAAAAAGAGGTATGGTCTGTTACAAGATATAACGTTTCAATCCCGCTTTTTTTCATGTCGGCACATACATAATTAAGCAGTGCGCCGGCCACTCCCTGGCACCTTTTATCCGTTTCCGTATAAACTGCGCACACATTTGGTGCAAGGTCTTTTCTGTCATGAAAGTCATTTTCAATCACTCCCAATCCTCCAATAATCCGCTCCCCTTCCATTGCCACATACCACTGGGGAACGGCGCTTTCTTTCGTCAGGCAGGCTTCCATGCTTTTTCTGTACTCTTCCAACGGAATATTCCATTTTTCATGAAACCACACTGTGGCCTGTCCCGTTATTTCCGGCCTGTCTGCCAGACGTATTATTTCATACTCCATTTTGGTATTTTCCTCCGCCAAATATACAATTCTATAACTCAATATCTACGTGATAACAATCATCTATTAAAATATAATTGCAGCCATACTTCTGGCACATTTCAAGATAATACGCATTGTCTTCCAGCACAGAAGCCATGGTACACCATGTATCATCCATGGGCTGTTCGATTTCATCTGCATGTTCTTTAATATCTGTAAAATCCTCTTTCCAATGAAATGGGATGTAACAGCCCTCCACAACAAGGTTCTGTTACTACTCCATTATATCGGATATTCCCCACAAAGTCATCCGCTTCTGAAACTCCCGCAGTGTAAACGATACCCTCCACAGCCCCTTATAAGACGTATCCTTCACCAGCCCTGCCATCCCTCTGCGTGGTCCCGGCCTCCGTCTCCCCTCCGGAATCCGCTTCCACGTCCTCTATACTCACCTCATAGGAATCCGACAGAGGAAGCGGCATCCCGTCAAACACCAGATACTGAATAAACGCCATGCCTTACCTCCCTCCTGACCGCAGGTTCTGCCTCGCCTGTGCATTCACCACAACTTCATCCAACAGCGTGCCGCCCACATACACAGGAATGCAGATGGTCCCCACATTATCCCTACTCTGCATCCCTGCAAACATCTCCTGAATACCGGATATCATCTGCCGCATGGAATCCACCGAAGCCGTCTGCACCTGTGCTGACTGCATAGCAGCCCTCCCCGGACTGATGATCATATCCGCTGTCACACCGGAACGCACTGGAAGCCAGCCCCGTGATAAACCAAGCCGCCTGGTTAAACCCGGAAACAATGGTATTATAAACATTCCCCATGACGTTCCGGATACTGGAAACCACGTTATTAAACACATTGGACACCGCAGACCTGACCGCATTCAATATGGAAGACGTCACAGACCTCACGCTGTTCCACACCCCGGACACCACCGACTGGATGGTGTTCATCACCGTCTGCACCACTGACCTGATACCATACCATGCCGCGGTGATAAAGGACTGGATTGCCCCAACCACCGCAGTGACCACACCCTTAATGGCATTCCACACCGTAGTGAACATGGTCTGTATCCCCTTCCAGCAGGATGTAAAAAAGGAAGCAAGCCCGTTCCAGACTATCTAACAATCCCATTCCACAATCTGCCGGATGGAAGGTATCAGGATTTCCCCCGTCTTCCAGCCCGCTATAGCCATGTAATTCATGGCCTCTGCCACCTCGGAAGCAGAAAATTTCGTCTTAGCACCCATCTCACGAGCTTTCTCCCGCAGCTTATCCAGCTCCCTCTCGCCAGTGCGTCATTAGCCTGCTGCCCCGCCGATTTCAACTGTAAAACCTGAATCCTGGATGCCACGTTCCCCACCGCCTTTCCGACACGAAAAAAAGAGCCATTACTGGCTCCCAAACCATGTGATGATACGCATCTCCCTTATTTCCCGGATTCTATGTAAAAGGCTGATTTAATTTTTTGATAAATTATGTAGAATTGCACAAAATATATTTAAGCAGTATTTATAACAGTAAATCTATTGACTTTTTAACTGATATTTTATATGCTATAGTAAAGAGGTGATGATTATGAATATTAGAAGTGCGATTGAAAACACAATCCCCATTTCCCAGTTCAACCGTGGATTAGCCGGAAAAATCTTTGAAGAAGTAAAGCACCATGGTGCCAAGGTTGTCATGAAGAACAACTCTCCGGAGTGTGTCCTGCTTTCCCCGGAAGAATATATCCACCTTCTGGATGAGGTAAATGATGCAAGGCTCTTAGCCACTGCCACACAGCGCATGTCTGCATTTAATCCCTACACCGTTATCTCCCAGGAACAGGTCGACCGGGAATTTGGATTCAACCCCGCAGATTATGAAGAAACGGACGGCATTGAATTTGAATGAGCTGGGATGTCAAATACCTTCCTGAAGCCCTTGAAGACCTCCGCAAACTGGATGGCAGCCAGAAAATCCTGATTCGGAAAGCGATTCAGAAAGTCTGCCAGAATCCATTACCAGAAAACGAAGGCGGCTATGGAAAACTCCTGGGAAACAAAAGCAACACCAATCTTTCCGACTTTCTAAAAGTCAAACTCCGTGGTGCCGGACTGCGTATCATCTACCAGCTCATCCGCCGTGATGATGGTATGCTGATTGTTGTAATCGGCGCACGGGAAGATGACGAAGTCTATGAGATTGCACAAAAACGCATCCTTAAACATAATTTGTAAAAAGAAACGGCAGATGTTTTGCCGTTTCTTTTTGCCAGTCAAAACCGGTCCATATCCCCCATGGAAATCCCCAGCTGCACGCACCGGAGCAGGAACAGCGGCGTGGTCATCTCACGCTCTGTCGAGCGAAGTTTTTTAGCCTCCACATCCCAATCCCCACAGTTTAATCAGCTGCGGCAGGATCTGTCTAAATGGAAAAGGTATTAAATCCGTCCAGCCACTCCTCCACCTCATCCGCGATTGCCGGATCTAATGGTTTTACGTTTATGCCAAACCCAATCTCTGCGATCCCAAATCCATCTTTAAATATGTCAGCCGCTATCTTGGCCGTCCGGTCATTGCCCTTTCCAGGATTAATTCCTACGACGGCGAAACGGTGACTTTACATAACAATAAGCATGAAGACTACTCTTTCGTTCAAAGGACGCTTCCTGCCATTGATTTTATTAAACTGCTCATTCAGCATATCCCTGAAAAGAATTTCAAGATGACACGGTACTATGGCCTTTATGCCAGACACCGGAAGATTAACAATAAGCTCTATAAAGCTGTCTCCAAATCCAAGCACAGGATTCTCCTCGATTTCAATACCTGGCGTAAGCATTTCCTTCTCACTATGGGGTACGATCCGCTTCAATGCCCAAACTGCAAACATCAAATGGTCTTTTTAGAGCTGTACCATAAACATGAACGACCTCCCATTTGATTCATACAACATTTATTACAGATGGGAGGCAGTTGCAAATGGATCAAAAATATGTAGATGAACTCAGACAAAAATATATCAAAAATCCTCCAGAAGGAATGACACCCAAACTGGTCAGAGGCATGACCGATTCCGATTTATTGGATATGCATTACTTTTTAACTGAAGATGAAGACCTCGGCGATGATGGATTTGAAGAAGGCTTTTATATATTTTTTTTAGCCACCGTCTGTTTCATTATGCCCGCTTGCAGCGGGCCTTTTTAGTTCTAGGGTTCTTCGGCAGGAGAGCTTTCCTTTAATATTAGAAACGTGCGCCGCCAGGCGCACAATAAAAAATCCGGTAATGTAGGATAACTGTATTCCTACATTACCGAATTTTTACTTACAAAACACTTTACTACCTAAAACCTTTGAGTCCATTAGAAATTTAAACCAATTGCATTTAATCAGATCATCTTAAAATGCCTCAATGCATCTTCAATCGCTTTTTCTCTTTCTAATGGTACATGTGGAACTTTAGAGTTCCCATCGCCAACATTATAGTTAATTCTTTCAATTAAGCCATGCTTTCTTTTAACCTGTGCCACATATAATTGTGATACCTTAAGCCCCGTATTATCAAGCACATATTGCTTTATTTCATCATAGGTTGCCTTTGCTCTGCCGTTGTCAAATCCATCTCATCAAGCTCAATTTTAACCTCAATAGATTTGGCCGACTTTATTTGGATAAAAGGACAACAGTTTCCACGTACGGTGGAACGGATATTTTAAACTACATGGCAAAAGTATTTTCATAATATACTGGTGGGGTATATTTCTTCGTTAATTTTACCCCTCTTACCCCTTTTGAATGAAAATCACCCCTTTATGGATAAATTTACTCCTCCCACCAAAATTACACTTTCTTTAAGTAAAGCTAATTTGAATTTTTTTATCATATTCCAATGCCCTGTACTCCCTTTGCAATTCCTGTGACAGCTCTTCTTCGCTTGGAAGATATAACTTATACTTTGACGCAAAAATCTGCGTTTCATTTTCTGGCAAGGTATACTTTACTATAGATTCACTTTTATCCGCACAAAGAACAATTCCTATCGGTGGATTATCTCCCTCATTCATCAATTCACGTTCGTAGTAATGTACATACATCTGCATCTGCCCTAAATCCTGATGTGTCAAATCTCCAATTTTTAAATCAATTAATACAAAGCATTTCAAAATGTAATTATAAAAGACAAGATCTATTCGGAAATGCCGGCCATCAAATGTAATCCTCTTCTGTCTGGCAACAAAAGAAAACCCTCTCCCCAACTCTAAGAGGAATTTCTGCAAATGTGTTATCAATGCTTCTTCAAGGTCGCTCTCATAAAAATCATCATTTGGACTTAATCCCAGAAACTCTAATACATATGGATCGCGTATAATATCCTCTGGAATTTTTGCCGGCTCCAATTGCTGGATTTCCTCCGAAACCATTTCTTTATTCTGACTGGATAGCAGTCTTTCATAAAAGAAAGAATTAATTTGCCTTTCCAACTGCCGTGTGCTCCAATTTGATTTTATTGCTTCTTCTGTATAGAATTCACGGGCATTTTTATTTTCTACGCGCATAAGCAGGCGATAATGTGTCCAACTCAATTCGTCACGCAGTGCGTGACTATTGGGAAATGTCAGATAAAACTGTCTCATGTATTTAAGATTAGTCGGTGTGAAACCTTTACCAAAATCTATAGTCATTTGTTTGGATAATTCCGCTATTAATCTACTCCCATATTCTGCTTTTTCATAGCCATCCTGCTGTTCCACGATACTTTTCCCTATATTCCAGTACGCTTCCACCATTGCAAAATTTGCTGTTTGATATACTTTGTTTCTGGCTTCAGAAAGAATTCTTTTAATTTGTTCATAAAATTGTTGTTCCATTGACTCTCCCCATTCCTTAATTTAAACACATGATGTGTACATATATTGATAAAATAATTTTCATTCGAAACTGAATTGTCAATATTTTTTTCTATACTCTTTACTTAATATCAAATTTTAAGTATATAGAAAATTTTGCAAACCAACTTTTGCTATCAATTTTTAATACATCTTATAGTCAAAAAGATGTATTTTTATTCCTTAAAATATATCTTTAGCAAAATCGCATTTCTTAAATTCCAAATAGCTATTAATGTAATCTATTTTCATCAAATCTCTTATACGGATTCTTTCCGGTTGTGTTATTATTTTACTCAATTGTCTCCTTAATAATAAATAGTCATTTATTATATTTGCTACATATAGAATTGCTGTCTCTACAGAAATAATGCTCAGCATTAAAGAATCAATATAACTTAAAAAAACTATAGATTTTTTAACAGAATTATTACTTAATCCTATATAAAAGCTATGTGTACTATTTGATAATATATTAAAAATAGCTGATTCTAAGTCTTGACTAAAAATTCCAACTCTTTTCCTGTTATAAAACTGCTTTCCTGAAAGAATTATACTTTTTTCTTTATTGCTAGCCGTTGAATATATACTACTATTTTTGATTTCTTCTATTACAAAACTCATATCATCAAGTTTCATTCTAAAATTATCCATTGGAAAACTTAATTTTTTATAAATCTCTTTAATATTTTTATTATAATTTAGGAGTTGTAGGTTGTATCTAAAGTTCACCTCTTCATCAGAAATACCTCTTTCTGAGATATAAAAATATACATTAGCAGCATCCATTATATTTCGGGTTGCTGAAGCAATTAAAGCAATATCTAATTCTGAATATTCATTTTGACCAATATTAAATAATTTGATAATACTATTGCAATGCAACAATACCTTTTCTACTACCTTTTCAGCTTGTGCAGATTTTATAGTTGTTGCCCTTTTGCTTCCGGAAACTAAACTTACTTTTTTCCGATATCGTAAAGTTCCTTTAATTCTTTTAGTCTTATTTTATATTGATTTTTCTCCATATTACTTTTGTCTCCATTTATTAACATAGGTTATTGCTATATGACTTGACTAAAAAAGTACAGTGTTTACCCCATGGTTCCTCTTCGAGATTAAACTCACATGGCGTTACCCCGTCTCCACCCGGACGGAAACTTATCCATTTCACCCCTCATAAAAACACAACTCCATTTCCTGCTAAAAATCCCACAAACCCGCCAAGAATCAAGGTTTCCTCACGAGAAGCACGGCGGTTTCAACATGCGGTGGGACGGAGGTTTTATACTACATAGCAAAAGTTTTTACCTTTTATTTTTCAATGGTTGGCCCCCCATGTCTTACCCCCCTAAGTAGTTTTTCACCCCTTTTTAGGGATATTTACCCCTTTCATGTTTTTTTACCCCATCTATATCCGGTAAAATAACTAAAGACAAAAAAGTAAAGTGGTTTTCCGTGTAATTTTTCCTTTTATAATATGTAGTCGTTAAAATGATATTTCAAATCATCTTATTGCGCGTACCTCAATATCTCCTAATTTTTTATCACATGCTCGATGTGAAGGAAATGCTGTAAATCCCGGTCTTGAAATAAAATTTCGAGTTTTATCGTAATATACACTTAAAATTCCTGTTAGTAAGAACTGAAAACCCAAATGTATTTCTTCATCATTATGGTTAAAAAATATATATTCACCAACTTCCTCATCTTGGGGACGCCTTTTAAATATACTCCACTTATTAAATGAACCAATATAACCTATCAAATCATCAAAATAATCAGCTTCTTTTAAATAAATATTGGCTAATTTATCAAAAATCCATTGTTCTGTAGTCTTTTCCTTTTTTTCAAACGCATCCATTGATACTAAAGCTAAAAATGGTCCTCTTAAATGATGACCACTATCATCGACACAACGGCATAATTTTGATGCTTCTTTCAAGGCATTAGTCTCATGTTCTATATCATTTTCATGTAAATTCTTTTTTACAGAAATAATGCCTATGATCCCCTCTGGTGGGACTATAACATTTTCTCCAAATCGTTGAAAAATAGGGTATTTTGCACTATCATAAATCAGAATATCTAATTGAGTAGAATGACTATCTAATTCATTTTTTCTACTTCTATTCTTTAATCCTGTTTTTACTGCCGGTCTCAATATAAATCCCGTTAAAACTTCTAAATCTTTGGGTAAATATCTTTTCAGATATTCTCGTATCAAAGTTTCCACATATCTTCCGTCTTCCCCATTATGGGCAGCACCATTTCTATTATCTGCTGGTATCAGCACTTGAAACTGTTTATAGGTATCCAGCAAAGCCTGCATCTCGTTTGACCAATAATTCTGTATTCTTTTTCCATCCATATTTTCATATCTCCATATATTTATCAAACAACACATTAATTATAGTTCAAACAAATCATATGAAGGAGCTTTTGTTCTATCAACTTTAACTCCCATAGTCTGAGCTATTGTTTCCATCCCCCAAATATATGACCCAAACTCATCCTTTTGTGATTGAGTAAGTTTATCCCATGCCTCTGGATTAACAACTAAATTCTCACTTATCATTGGCAAAAGATTATTAATAAAATTTCTTTTTTGCTGTTCTTCCAAGCTATTTAATTGTTCAAAATATGTTGAAAACATTTTGTCATTCTTTTTAAACCAAGAAAATATGCAATATGTTTTCTCTTTTTCAGGAAACACGCAAACATACACATGTTGCGCCCTTTTGCTAAAGTCCAATAAATCTTGCACCTTAATGTTTTTCAAATCATATTGTAGTGCTTCAAATCCTGTACATGCAAATTTTACAGCTTTATCAAATTCCCATATAATACTTGTCAAAACACTATAGTCACTCTCTAAAATTGCCTTGTCAAAGATTTTTTTATCCTCTGCAAAATCTTTAATTGCTAATTTATTTCCACTAAAAGGATCTTCCTCATCAGACATATTGACTAAAGATGGTTTATTGCTAAAAATTATTTGTTCCATTTTTTGCAATTCTTGCTTTTTATGATACTCTAACGCAAAGCTTCTATAAGTAAAAAGAAATATCTGTTCCTCCGTCTTTTGAAAATCCCTGTCCTCGATTGGTTGAAATAATGTTTTATCATGATAACCACAAAAACCTGTAAAAACTGTTGCTTCTTTTCTTCCATAGCTCGTCATTGGAGCAAATGGTTTATCTGGCTTTGGACATGGCATAAACACCATTCCATTACTGGATATTGTTTTTAATATTTTATTATTTTGTATTGAGTGTGCCCCTATTATTTTCTCTGAACAATTCTCTTTATCTGGATGTAAACATTGCTTTATTTTTGAATCTTTTCGTATTTTTTTATAATTCTCCATTAGTTTTAATGGATTATTAAAATTTACATCATCCAATTTACCCTTACAACAATTCTTATATTTTTTGCCACTTCCACATGGACATGAATCATTAGGGTATACTTTTTTACCCATAAATACTCCCCTCTCTTTTGCCAAAAGATATGAGTTTCGCCCCGTAGTATCATATTAAAAAAACTACGGGCAAAACCCTATCTGAATATTTACCCGACCTTGCCTCCGGGGAAACTTATCCATCTCACTTCCCGTAAAAACACAACTCCATTTTCCTCAAACAATCCCGCAAACGCCCGTAGAATCAAGGTTTCCGCACGAGAAGCACGGCGGTTTCCACATGCCCAGTCCAAGGAAACATATCCACCATCCAACACTCCTCCGCCCGATACCCCAGCTTCTTCAACACTCCCAAATCCCGCCCCAAAGTCACCGGATTACAGGAAATATACACAATCTTCCCCGCCCCAAGCAAAGCCGCGCTGCGCAGAAATTCCTCCGTACTCCCATTCCTCGGCGGATCCATCAGCAGCACATCCACCTTTGCCCCTTCCGCTGCCATCTGTGTCAGAAACTGCCCCGCGTCCGCTCTATAAAAACGCACATTCTTTATTCCATTCACCTTGGCATTCACAATCGCATCCCTGACCGCATCCGGATTCATCTCCACCGAAATCACATTCTGTGCATGCTTTGACGCAATCATCCCAATCGTCCCAATACCGCAGTAAGCATCAATAACCGTTTCCTTCCCGCTCAGCCCTGCAAGCTCCACAGCTTTCGTATAAAGCTTCTCCGTCTGCACCGGATTAATCTGATAAAAGGATGCAGGAGAAATACGGAATCTGCATCCGCAAAGAACATCTTCAATATATCCCTTCCCGTACAAAATCTGCTGTTTATCCCCCAGAATCAGACTGTCCGTACGGTTATTCACATTCTGTACCACCGTTGTGATTTCCGGATGTGCTTTCAGTAATGCATTGGTAAAATTCCTCTTGGAAGGGAATATCGGCGAAGCCGTCACCATAACCACCATAACCTCTCCGGTCGCAAATCCTCTGCGCACCAGCACATAACGGAGCAGTCCGTATCCCGTATCCTCATCATAAACCTTGATTTTAAAGGAGCGCAGCATCCCCCGGATTGTCCCGATGATTTTATCAGCAAGCTCGTCCTCAATCAGACATCTCTCCACAGGTATCACCCGGTGTGTCCCTTCCTGATACACTCCGGAAATGGGGTTTCCCTTCCGATCCCTGTCAAATACCGCCGTCACTTTATTTCTATAGTTCCAGGGATTTTCCATGCCGATAATCGGTTTGAAACGTCCTTTCAGATCCGGACATTTTTCCAGTTCCTTTTTGACAAACTCTTCCTTTTTCTTCAGCTGTTCCTTATAGGTCAGATGCAGATATTTACAGCTGCCGCATTTTTTTTCATTAATACACTTTTTTTCATTGGCACATTTTTTTTCACGTGTATTCTTTTTTTCATGCGTAAAGTTTTTTCCATTATTACCGTTTTGTCTATTATTACAATTCTTTCCATTATTACCGTTTTGTCTATTTACTGTGCTATTATCATTTACACTCTTCTTTTCCATGATTTCATTCCTTATCCTTCAATTGTTTAAATATTTCTTTGTATTCCCCGCCGAAAATACTGCCTTTTCTCCATACAAAATAAAAATCATGCTCCACATTGAAATCCTTCAGAGGGATTTCCCGGAGGCAGCCCTGTGCAAGTTCCCGGTGGACCGCTGCTTCGTAAAGGAAGGTAATTCCGCGGCCTTCCTGCACCAGATATTTCATGACCTGAATATTATTGATCTCATGCAGCCTGCGGAAATCTTTTACCGACAGGTTCTTTCCCTCCAGAATGCGCTCCAAGACCTCCCTGGTACCGCTCCCTTTTTCCCGGATGAGAAGCGCTTCGCCCAGCAGATCCTCTGTCCTGATTTTCCGGCTGTCATTCGCCGCCCGAAGCCTGTAACCGGCTCCGGCTACAGGTATGTACTTTTCAGTTGAGTAAATCTGATAATCATAATCCTGGCGTGAAAAATAGCCTTCCACCAGCGCAAAGTCCAGTTTTCCTTCGTCTATCAGGCTTAACAGATCCGCCGTATTAGCGACCGTAACATGAACGGACGCTTCCGGAGCTTTAAGCATGTAGCTGCTGAGCATGGACGGAAGGACAAATTCTCCGATAGTCATTGTTGCGCCCATCCGCAAACTGCGTTCTGTAGCACCCGCCTGGGAGAGCAGCTCTTTTAACGCATATTCGTCATGACGCATGGTGAGGCCCGCGCTTTGCAGCAGGCGGCCTGCTTCCGTAAGCACCATCTTTTTCCCTTCACTTACAAATAGCCTGGTTCCGTAATATTCCTCCAGGTGTCTGATATGCTGGGATACCGCGGGCTGGGTAATGCACAGTTCTTCCGCTGCCTTCGTATAATTCAGGTTTCGGCACACGGCCAGAAAGGTTTCCATTCGAAAATCCTGCATGAGTTCTCCTTTTATTATAGCTTCCGCCGGCTATCAGAATCCGTCGTTTTTCTTTCTTTTTCTCTTTTTTATAATAACATAGCCTTATATAAAAAGAAATACGGATAACTTTTATTTATTCTAGCTCTTCTGTTGTTTCGTGCAGCTTCCGGCGTTTTCTATCTTCTTTTTTCCAATATCATCTTGACGGATTCTCCCGCACAGACTACAATGGACGATATAATTTTCCGTTATTTCCTATAAAGAAGGCTGATGGAGGTATTCTGCATGATAAAATTAATTTGTTCTGATGTGGACGGTACCTTGGTTCCGGACGGAGGCCATGAGCTGAATCCGGAGTATTTTATGCAAATCCGCCGGCTGAAAAAGGCAGGTATTTTATTTGCCGCTGTTTCCGGCCGTTCTTATTCCAGTTTGAAAAAGCTGTTTGCTCCTGTAATTGACGATATTTTGTTCATCTGCGACAATGGTGCCCGTACGATTTATCGCGGGAATCTGCTCTCCTGCTGCACCATACGCCGGGATTTGGCTCTGGATATAGTGCGTGAAATAGAAGAACTGCCGGGCTGTACTACTTACATTTCTGCCATGAAAGATGGTTATGTAAAAGAAGGGGCTGATGAGCTTTATCAATGGCTGACAGAGGGGTATGAGCTGGATATCATTAAGCTGAAGCGGATGCCTGAGGATCTGCCCGCCAACGACGGTATACTCAGCGTGGAAATGTATCATCCCACGGATGCAGAGGGCATCGCCCATCAGGGATTGTATCAGAAATGGCATGGACATCGGGAACTGCAGCTGGTGTGTGCCGGAAAGCAGTGGATGAATTTTACCCCCATCAACGCGGATAAAGGGATTGCGCTTTCCGACTTTCAGAACCGGTACGGGATAACTCCCGGGGAAACCATGGCCTTTGGAGATAACTTAAATGACGCCAGTATGTTGCTGCGTGCGGATCTAAGTTATGCTATCGGCAATGCCCGAAAAGAAATCAAAAGCATGACACGATTCGTAGCGGATACGAACCTTAACGATGGCGTGCTGCAGATACTGCGCAGAGTAAAAGCAAACTCTCATTAGTACTCCATCCAGTCAGCAGCATTTCTGGCTGGATGAAGTATTAGAGACAGGAAGATAAACTTTTTATATCGTATCTAAGGGCTGCTGGTAAAACGGAGTCTTTTACCAGCATGAACAAAAGTTCCTGTTATCCGGCTTTCTCTGACGTATCGAACCAAATAACGTTTATTTTTATTCAGATATAAAATTCCCTCTTTTCAAATAGTAAACCTTATGTTATACTTTAACACATGCAGATATAGTTCATCGGTAGAACGCTAGCTTCCCAAGCTGGAGAGACGGGTTCGATTCCCGCTATCTGCTTTTTAGTCTGAAGTTTCAGTTTTAAGAACTTCAGACTATTTTTTTGTTCCAGCCCCTATAATCATGACATTTCGGTTATCCTTCATCTTCCCCACTTAATCTTCTACATATATTCTATTTTCTCTTACGGGTATTTTCATAAACTCAGACCTTTTATTCCCTATGAATATACCAAACCATCCCAAAATCTTAAGAAAATATTTCCTATAATTAATGAATCCCATCGTATATAATATAATTGAGGTGAAGTCAATGGCAGATATTTGGGACTTTTTATTTGCAATCGTTGAGTTATGTTATGATCTCCGGGAAAGCTATATAAAATATGTAAAAAGAAAAAAGCGGAAAAAGGAATAATTCCTTCACACTTAAACCGCACCATCCGGAAATATCCTTATCCACAAATCATTCCTCTGAAGGCGTCCATTCAACAGCACGCCTCCGGAATCGTGCACAGAAAAATCTTTTACCCAGGATAAAACTCCTGAAACAGCTCTTATAATCCGGAATATCTTCCCTTTTCGGCCCCCTGAACTCGAAGGTTGTCCCATTACATTTCTCATATCCCACTCCGTCTATTTCATAGTCCTTACGGAATTTACAGTTATCCCCTCTGCAATGCTTGCAGTTCCCATCATCTCCTGTAAAAACAGTTTTTATATACGAAGGCAAGCCGCTGATATAGGCCGCATGCTTCGATACCTTGTTAAAAAACAGCCGCAGCACGATACCATCCTCTTTCATATAAATACGGGCCGCCACATTTTTGGATTTGACGTTCGTCTTCCTGAAGATAAGCATATACCTTCCCCAACAAAAGCCGCTGCCGATTTCGCCGCCGTATGTATAACCCAGTTCTTCCAGTTTTTTTGTAAAATCTACGATAAAAAGCTTGTCTTTCTCTTTCAGAAAATCAAATTGTTTTTCGCCATCTGAACTTCTATCATTCAAATTTCTCCTTCTGAGTAACCGGCATTAACCGATCAAGCTGCAGGTTTTCCAAATCCTCCGGAACAGTTACCCAGGCCTCATAGTCATGAAAGCCTGTTTCTTCTGCCGGATTCGGATGGTTAAAGCCGAAACGTCTTAAATCCGGTTTCTTTATATGCAGCCTGCTTTCCCTGACAAAACGGACAAGCAGGAAATTGGCATGCATTTCCGGTTTCACACCGATATGACGGGCGGCGGCCGCTACCGCAGGAGGCAGCCAGCTAATCCGCACATCATTGATCCGGGAAAGGTTTTCGTCCGCTTTCTGCAGATTTCCCAAAGTCTGTTCCCGCTTAATGGTGTTTTCCACAAGTCCCAGCACTTCTATATCCGCAAGCAGAATATCGTCTGACGGCATTATGCTTTCCAGCGAAATCGCCGTTGTTTTGCCCAATTCCTCCAGTAATCGCCTGAGTATATCCCTGACAGTGGAAAGAGCGGTAATTTCTTCATCCGGCTCCCTGATATTCTGCCGAAAAACTCAATAGCGGCTAGGGCATCTGTATTTTCCAGTATTAACTTTATCTGCCGCACCGGTATCCGTAGTTTCTGCAAAAGCAGGATCTTCAGCATCCGGGCAGAGATTCCCAGGTTTTGGAGACATGGCTTACGGTCATTTTCTCCATATTGTACCTCCTTGTATAATCACTACTATAAACTACGACACGTTGTCAAAGTCAAGTGGAAAGAATTTCTGATAATTATATGACATACTGTTGTCAAGTTTAATATGTTACACTGTTTTCTGTCAAAGGGAATATCCTAATCCGGAATGTCTTTATCTATTATACATAGGTTCCGTCCGTGTCAAACAGATATACCATCTGAAAAACAGATACTGTTTTGCCGGCAAGTATTCTCGCCGAAAAAACAGCCAGTGAAAGGAAAAAACGGGATGACTCATGAAGAAAAAATGAATTTGCTTATAGACGGCAAATATCCGCTATCCGCCAAATATGATCCGGAATGGATATTCGAAAATAAAATGGGCTGCCAATGTCTGTGGCTGGCGGAGTCTTTGTCACAGATAATGATATTAAAGCCGGGTATGCGGGTGCTTGACATGGGCTGCGGAAATGCTCTCACATCCATTTTTCTTGCCAAAGAATTCGGGGTTACCGTATTTGCAAACGATTTATGGGTCAGTCCATCCGAGAACTGGGACCGTATTTGCAGTGCAGGCATGGAAAATCTGGTGATTCCCCTTCATGGGGAGGCTCATGCTTTGCCGTATGCCGATAATTTCTTTGATGCAGTTGTCTGTATTAATTCGTTTCAGTTTTATGGGACAGCCGATAACTATTTAAGTGATTACATGGCCCGTTTACTTCGTCCGGACGGGCAGTTTGGTCTTGTGACCTGGGGCCCCGAAAAAGAATTTTCGGGGCAAGTCCCTCCTGAACTTGCAGAAAAATGGTGGCCTGATTTCTACTACTTTCATTCATTGGAATGGTGGAAATGGCATTTTGTAAAAACAAAGCTTTTTTCCATTGAAGCTGGTGATGATTTGCAGGGAGACGGTGTGCGTGTTACACGACAATGGGCTAAGATTATGGAAAAAGACGATAACACCCATAACAATGAGATTATGCGCTGGAACAGAATGGTAGCAAAGCGCAATCATTCCCGGGCTGACGATTACAGGATTTAAAGATTATACCAGCCGTATCACGGTTCTTTCTTAGTCTTTATGAAAAGGTCCTGCATATAATAAAAACAACTACTATTTCAGGAAAAAATATGCAGACCTATTGTAAAATGACCCTGGAACACACCATGTACTATGAAGATATTGCGGTTCTCACTTACACTATTAACTATCCATGCTTTACCTCATCCTGCTGTCCGGTTCAGAATATTAACAATTTTTATTACAAGGAAGCAAAAGACAGGGAGGATTACTGCCGCACCATTTTATACCGGCAGGCTCTGGAAAATGCCAAAGCCACGCAGGAGCGGCCTTTTAACAGCTATGAATTCGTTTCCGCATTCACCATCACCTACAATACAAAATGCATGGTAAGCTTATACACGGATTCTTATACCTACACCGGGGGAGCACACGGGAACACCATACGAACCTCTAATACCTGGAATTTAAGGAACGGCACATTTATACAGCTTGGTGACGTATATCCTCTTACCCCGGATTCCTTGTGCAGGCTGCGGCAAAGCATCGAACAGCAAATAGCAGAAAGGCTGCAGGAAAATCCCGGAACTTATTTTGATGAGTTTCCATTTTTAACAAACGAAAATTTATGTCTGGATAATTTCTATCTCGAACCATGTAACGGCATCCTTTATTATCAGCAATACGAAATCGCTCCGTATTCCACCGGAATACCCACATTCTGCTTCCCGGTATGGAATATCTTTTAAATGCCTTCCGAATGACGGTACCTGTATTATATTTCCTTTCCTCCCCCTAATCCATGTTGGCGGCGAAAGCCGCCTTTCTCTATAGAAGGGGTGACCTTTCCCCCGCATACATGAGTGTCAGCCTGTGCATGGCCCTGGTACAGGCTATATAAAGAAGTCCTCTGTCCTTCTCCGTCCGGTAGGTTTCCCGATCCACATCGGGAAGGATTACCTCGTCAAATTCCAGTCCTTTTGCCATCTGAATAGAAGTCACGGACACACCTCCGGTAAACGAGGTGCTGTCCGGTGCAATCCGGTGCAGTTTACAGACACCTGCAAGAAGTGCCTCCATAGTTTCCGCATCCTCATTGGTTTTCATAATAATTCCCAATGAACGATTGGGGCCGGCTTCAAACCGGCGTACAGCCTCCGTAAGCTGTATTCTTTCCTCCTCTTTATCCGTACAAAAAACCACTCCCGGCTCTTCTCCATGTCTTTCCACAGGCTCCAGAAAATCATTCGGACAGATGTGTTTGGCAAACCGGATAATTTCCCAGGTGGAACGGTAGCTTTTATTCAGCATTACAAACTCCGCGCCTTTATAAATCGTCCGGATATCCTTCAGCGTATGAAGGTGGTTGGGATTGATGAATTGCCCAAAATCCCCCAGAATAGTTTTGGGACAGCGGAACATCCCGTTCAGCACCGCAAACTGTACCGGTGTATAGTCCTGCATTTCATCGATAACCAGATGCCTGGTAATCCCGTTCTCCCGGAAGCCCTCCAAAGCGCTGTAGAGGTACAGAAACGGATAGACATCTTCCCATTCCAGGGTTTTAGGCGCCGGCATGACAAAGAGATGGGGAATCCCCATTTTACGGTAAAAATCCTTATAAAGGCTCAGGGGATCCTTTATGGCAAGCATGGCTTCCAGACCTTTTTGAATCTGCTTTACACGGGGAATTGTTTCCTCTCTTATGTTCTCTGTCAGGAATTTTTCCCGGATATCTTCCGCAGCCAGCTCCAGTCGGCGTCTGACTGGCTGCCCTTTATAAGCATGGAACCGTGCCCGTATCCATTCTTTTGATGCGAGTAAAGAGCCGCAGCGGTAATCTTCAGGGGCAAAAACCGCGAAAGGCAGCTGTTTTTTATACTCTTCCAGCAGCCGGAGGTATTTCATGGTGGATTTGAAGCGGATCCGCTCCGCCAGGTCTGGTCCCGTTTCCTTAAGGGGATCCCTTTCCGGCAGAAAAACGATAACCTTTTCCAGCTGTTCCCGGGCAATTTCCGGCAGACTTGTTCCGGATACCGGTTCTTCGCCAAGTTCCGGAATGACGTTGGATATGTAATCTCCAAAGACTTTGTTAGGAGAAAGAATGGTTACGTTCCGGGAGCCTAGTCGGTTCTGGAACCGGTAGAGAAGGTAGGCAATCCGATGCAGTGCGATAGATGTTTTTCCGGATCCTGCCACCCCCTGGATAATGAGTGTTTCCGCTTTTTCGTTACGGATTATCCGGTTCTGTTCTTTCTGGATAGTAGAAAGGATGGATTTCATTTTTTCGTCCGAAGCGTGGCTCAGTTCCTTTAACAGTACCTCATCCCGGACATTGCCGGAGCTTTCCAACGCGTACTCCATAACCCCCGCCGTTATTTTGAACTGTCTTTTCCGGGTAAGTTCGCCGGATATAAGGCCGGCCGGCGCTTCAAAGGCTGCCGGACCGTTTTCGTAATCATAGAACAGGCCGGCGACAGGAGCCCTCCAGTCAAAAATCAACGGCTTCATTTCATGCCGGAATGCATAGCGTCCGATATAAAAGATTTCTTCCCTGCTGCTGCCTTCTTCCCGGAAATCAACCCGGGCAAAGTATGGGGATTCCTTCAGGCGGGCCAGCCTTTCCTTTCCCTCTGCGGCGAAAGCGCCGTTTCTGTCTGTCTGTTTCAGCAGCAGTTCATTTTGGAACATTTCATGCGGATCGATTTCTCCCCGGTTATCCGCCATATACCGTTTTGCCTCCCGATACTCCTGTTCCAGCCGTCCGACGGACTCCTCCGATTTCTGCAGCGCTTCCTCCAGAATGGCATTGATGCGTTCCAGATGGCTGAATTCATCCGGGAAGGGGATGTTATTGGCTTCCATCGCCGCCCTCCTCTCTGTGCAGGACAAACCGTTGTGTGGGATAACCGAATTCCACCAGCAGCTCCGCTTCCGCAAATCCCAGTCCCTTGACTGCCCTTCGGTGTCCGGTATCCGCCCTGTCGCCCTCCCGATAAGTGGTAATACTGATATCCTTTCCCCTGAGAAGCTCTCCCATTACCTTTTCCAGAAATGCTTTGGGTATTCCCATTTTCCGGTATAAGGGGTGGCAGCCCATAAAATCAATGCTACCGTTTTCACTGGAAAAAAGCAGAATCCCCACAGCCATAGTCCCGTCCTTTAAGATAAGAGCCTGTTTGGTACGGATCTTCTCCCTGAGCACCCGGATATATTCTTCTTCCTCCAGGCAGGGAAACCCATCGATGACCAGCCGCACCAGCTCCATCCAGCAGGGAATATCCTCCGGTACGGCAAAGGTAATATCCCATTGCTGTTTCTGTGTTTGTTCCAGCATTTTAAAACTCCCTTCTAAAGAAAACCGCAGCTGAAGCGGATAAAACCGTTCCTTTTCCCGGTATCTGCCAGGCGATATCTTATACATTGCCGTAAAGCCTGAGGTAAAGGCCTGCTGGCTTTCATAGCCTGCCGTGAGCGCGATCTCCAGAATAGGCTTGTCGGAAAAGACAAGCAGCTTTGCCGCCTCCGTCAGTCTCCGGCGCTGGATATAATCGTGGACGGTCAGCCCTATGGTATCGGCAAACATACGATGCAGGTGGTATTTGGAATAATGGACTGCTTCCGCTATTCTGTCCAGATCCAGCTTTTCGGTAAGATGTGCTTCCACATAATCAATTACCGCCGCAATATTTCCTATGCTGTTGCTTGGCATATGCATTTCCTCCCTTCGAACCCTTATTATACCCAATCCCATGAACTGTCTTTTCATCATTCTTGCGGTTTTCCTGTTTTCAGACAGAAAAATGTAAATGAAAAAGGCCGTCTGAACTGTTGCCACTGATCACGGCCAAATTTATAAAACAAAATCATTTCCTTGACAAAAATTCGAACTTATAGTACGATAATTAAAATATTAGTTTGATTTGAATCGAGGATCCACTATGACAGGAAGAAAAAAAGAAGCCCTCACCCAATTCCATAAAAAAAACATCCTGGATACAGCAGAAAAGCTTTTTTCCGAAAAAGGAATCCGCCAGACTACCATGGACGATATCGCCAAAGCAGCGGACTACAGCAAGTCCACCATTTACGTATATTTCCAAAGCAAGGACGAAATCTATAATCATATCATCTATGGCCATATGTGCCGTCTGAAGGACGCGCTTGCGGAATGCATCAGGGAGGCTCCGGATCTGGAACATCGTTATTTTCTTATTTGTGAAAAGCTGTCCCGCTTTTACGAGCAGTACCCTCTTTATTTTTCCAGTATCCTCGGGAATATCCCGGTAGATGACCAGGCCCTTGCCGGCAGTGAGATTCTGCGCCTCCTATATGACGTGGGGGAAGATATCAATGACTGCATCCTGGAATTGTTCCGGCAGGGGATCCGGGAAGGCAGCCTGCCCTCATCCATTCCTGTCCTCCCTTCTGCTTTTACCCTATGGGCCTCTCTCGGCAGCCTGATCCCCATGGCTTATGAAAAGGAATGTTATCTGATAAAAAGAATGAATATGGATAAAACGGAATTCCTTCAGCATGGCTTCCGTATGCTGCTGCGTTCCTTAAAGGAGGATTGTTAACATGGGGATTTTATCCGGTTTTTTATGCCTGCTTTGTTTTTGCCTGCTGACGGTCAAAGCCGTAACCAGGAAGTTCGGTTTTCCACAGGCCGATGCTTTCCTGATGAAGCTGCATAAGCCTTTATCCGCCGCTTTGCTTATCCTCTTGCCCGTCCATCTTTTCTTCACTCTCCCGCTGGTAAAAACGCGGCATTTTTCCGTATATCTTGCCGGTGCAGCTGTTTTGCTTTCCTTCGTCCTGCTGATAACCCTTTGCCACATCTGTAAGGATAAGCGGCGCCGGCTTACCTGGCATCGTTTTTTTACCTGTCTCATGTTGTCGGGTATTGTTTTTCATATCGCTGCTTATTACATGGATTACGCAGCTTATCGGGCCGCTGTTGCGGATATTCATCTGTCGGGCATCGATTTTTCCCATATATCGGACGGAACCTATACGGGTGCATACGATGCTGGCTATATTTATGCCGAGGTACAAGTCACGCTGACTGATGGGAGCATTTCCGGCATCATGCTGCTTTCCCATGAAAACGAACGGGGTACGGCTGCGGAAGAGGTGCTCGCCGTTATTACCGATACCCAAAACCTGCCGGTGGATGCCGTCACCGGTGCAACCTGCTCCAGCCTGGTACTCCAGAAGGCTGTCGAAAACGCATTGACAGGAGGAATATCCCATGAATAAATGTATGATTTTCTACGTATCCCAGCACCATCACAATACGGAAAGGCTGCTGAAGCAGGCCATAGACAAAGAATCCGGGGTGGAACTGGTTCCCCTTTCCCATGCCGCCTGCCCCGTCCCGGATCTTTCAGACACCGCCTGTTCTTCTCTTTCTCGTTCGGCTGCCTTTCCAACGGCTCCTCTCCTGCCTTCTCCGGCCTCTTGTCCGCTCATCGGCCTTGCCTCCGGCATTTATATGGGGAAACCGCATACCGCCCTGCTTTCCTTTCTGGAGCAGCACCGGAAGGAGCTGGCCGGACGAAAGGTTTTCCTCCTTCTTACCAGCGGATCCGGAATGAAAAAATACGCCGCAGACTTTTCTTCTCTTACAGAAAGTTATGGCTGCCGCGTACAGGGCTGCTTTCAGTGCAAAGGCTACGATACCTATGGTCCATGGAAGCTTATCGGCGGAATTGCCAAAGGCCGCCCCGACGCATCCGATATTTCCCGGGCCCGCGCCTTTATCCAGGAACAGCTCCGCGGCCTGCCCTCCGAAGGATCCCAATAACGCAATAACGGACGATGGCAAAGCATGGATCAAAACAAGCCTTTCAGGCAGCGGCTTTTGTCCGAAAGGCTTATCTGTATGCTTTTTTACAGGTCTCCACAAAAAAGGCCGCCGGATACCGGACCGGACGCCTTTGCCGCCTGCAGCGAAAGGCAATTTCCTAAAAAACAAGAACTATCCGGCCCCGCATTCCCTTTAACAGGGCCGTCATGGCCGGGCTTGCCGTTCCTTTGTAAGAATGGCTTCCAGCAGGATTTCCGCCGCCAGCGCGGAGCCTTCCGGAGAAGCATGCTGTCCGTCCAAAGCATACATTTGCACGTCCGGATGAGCATGGATGTACTTCCACCATTCTTCCCCTACCGGCGCCAGAACAGCACCTGTCTCCTCCGCCATTCTCCGATAGGCGTCCGTCATCTGCTGCTGTCCGGCTTCGTTTTCTTTTTCCGCCCATGTCATATAGGCCACAGGCGTACTCCCTGCCTCCCGGATCCATTTGCAGATTTCCTTTGCCGCTTCCGTCATCACCTCTTCCGGCCCGAAGGGATGGGCATGCTCCTGAAGAACCACATAATCATAATTGCCGTAAAGTATGTTAAACCGCACCTCCGGTTCCTTCTGATGCTGGTGAAGGAACCAGCCGCCGTGGGCGATCATCGTAACCTCACAGGGGATTCCCTTATCTTTTGCCATGCCGGCAAAAAGTTCCGGCATATCATTAAAATATGTATGGCTGTTTCCAATAAATAATACCTTCATTTCTTCTGTCCTTTCCTTATCGTGGATTTTCATTCCAAAAGACACCGTCCCCGCTTACGGCGTATTTTCACCCGTTTCCGAATAACAAAAAGACCTGCATTTTCATGCAGATCCTTGCGTCGGAGTGACAAGACTTGAACTTGCGGCCTCTACTTCCCTAAAGTAGCGCTCTACCACCTGAGCCACACCCCGATATTATGCCAAATCAACCATATAACCGATTATCCGGCTTCTCAAAACTCTTCTGATAACCGTTAAAAACCATTATCAAATTACAATTATCATCATTTGAACCCACCGGAAATTCATGGCGGACATCCAACCGACGAATGTTAGTATACAAAATAATACCAGATCTGTCAATATGTTTTTTCATATTTTGCAAAAATTTTTGTTCTTCTGATAACAGTTCAGACGACCCTTTGTGCCCTGCGGCATCCCCTCCTTCCCCCGCATTTACCGGTGTACGCGCCGGATTCAATATCCGGCACGCATCACAACCCGTCTGGAAAAATGACGGCAAATCCCTTATTTCTTCTTTAATTTCCCCATAACAGCGATGCTTCCGATCGCACCTGTCAGCACACCAAGCCCTATGGATGCCCGTACCAGGCTGGGCAGCACCTGTCCGGCAGGGAGAAGCTGCACAGGGGCACCGAACAGTCCGAAATGAACCGCCGCAAACTGAATGCCATATACATAGGTGGCATAGAGAAGCGCGATAGGGATGCACATTCCTGCGATTCCCAATACCAGCCCTTCCACTATAAAGGGGATCCGGATAAAATCCTCTCTGGCGCCAATCAGCCGCATTACCCGTACCTTTTCCTTTTGGGACGCCACCGTTACCAGCAGCGTACTGCGTATCAGCAGCACCGAAAGCAGAAGCAGGACAGACAGGCATCCAATGCCGATTCCCGTGATCCGCTCCTTCAGCCGTATCAGTGCGTTCACCGCCTCGGAGGAATGGGATACGGTCCCCACTCCTTCCAGCCCCTTTACATAGACCACGAATTCCTCCTGCCGGCTTATGTCATTGATATACACCTCGTAGCTGTCACAACCGGCCAGGGGATTATCCCCTTCAAAAATCCCCTCCAGCAGTTCTTCATCGGACAAAAAATCCGTCCGGAAGCTGTCCCATGCCTCATCCTCCGAAATATAGATGGTATTGGTAACCTCCTCCCGCCCCCGGATAAGGGTCCCAAGCTCTTCCACTCTTTCTTCCGTAACCCCCTCCTGAAAAAAGACGGAAACCGCCACATCCCTTTCCACATTCCGCACGGCGCTGTTTATGTTCACCATAGCAATGTAAAATATTCCGAACAAAAAAATGGAGGAGGACATAGCCATTACAGCCGCCGCTGCATAGACCTTATTGTTCCATATGTTTTTAAATCCCAGACGGATCAGATAAATGAAATTCCTAAAGCTCATACAGAAATCCCCCTCTGTCACTGTCCTTGATGATTTTTCCGTTTTTCAGTGTGACTTCCCTTTTTTTCATGGAACGCACCAAATCCCGGTTATGGGATACCACCAGCACCGTAGTCCCGGTTTCGTTGATTGTTTTCAGAAGCCGCATGATATCCTCCCCGTTTTCCTGATCCAGATTTCCCGTAGGTTCATCCGCCAGCAGAAGGACCGGTTTATTCACAATAGCCCGGGCCAGCGCGGCCCGCTGCTTTTCTCCGCCGGACAGCTGTTTCGGGTAATACCGTTCCTTACTTTCCAGCCCCACCTGGGAAAGCACGTTCCGTACACGGCTCCGAATCGTATCCGGGCGGATTTCCAGCACTCTTTGTGCAAAAGCCACATTCTCATATACCGTAAAATCGGGGAAAAGGCGGAAGTCCTGGAATACCATCCCGATCATCCGGCGGTAACGGTATACCTGGCGTTCCTTCAGCTGTCCCAAATCAATCCCGTTTACCCGCACCGTGCCCCGGGTAGGTTCCTCTTCCTTCAGCAAAAGCTCCAGCAGGCTGGTTTTTCCCGCACCGCTGCTCCCGGAAAGAAATAAGAATTCCCCTTTCCGGATATCCAGATTTATATTATCAAGAGCCTTCTGCCCGTTGGGATAAACCTTGCTTACCCCGCTCAATACCACCATACTGCTGTCCACCGGTTATTTCTCCTTTTTAAGCTTGTAAACAAACGCCAGTACACCCGCCACCGCCTGGTAAAATTCACTCGGAATCTCCATATCAATTTCCGCCGCATCATACAGCCCTCGTGCCAGAGGCCGGTTTTCCATAATATAGACGTCATTGGCTTCCCCAATTTCCACGATTTTCAAAGCCACCCGGTCCGCCCCCTTGGCAAGCACCACCGGCGCCTTATTACGTTGGGGATCGTAGCCCAGGGCCACGGCAAAATGGGTGGGATTCCGGATGATCACATCGGCCTTCGGCACATTCTGCATCATGCGTCTGGAAGACATCTGCCTCTGTTTCTCCCGGATTTTCCCTTTGATCTGGGGATCCCCCTCCGTCTGCTTGTATTCTTCTTTGATCTCCTGCTTGCTCATGCGCAGATTCTTCTCGTATTCCCACCACTGGTACAAATAATCAAATGCCGCCAGGAACAGAAATGCGATACCCACCGTATTCACCAGGGATAGCACCGTATCTCCCGCAAAAGCGATCGCGTCCATCACCGTACCGTCCATCAGCCGGACAAATTCATGCATCCGGCTGCTTAAAAAGGAATATATCATCCAGCCAAGTACAGTAATTTTTATCAGCGCTTTCAGCAGCTCCACAAGGGAACGCACGCTGAACAGGCGCTTAAAGCCCTGAAGAGGGCTGATCCGGTTTGCTTTGAATTTAATGGTTTCCATGGAAAAGGCCATTCTGGTCTGCAGAGCCGCCACCGCCACTGCCGTCACACAGGCCAAAAGCAGAAGCGGCAGAGCGGCCTGCGCAAACAGAAGCATTGCCTGCAGCAGCTTTTCCTGCAGATTATCCCCATTAACCGGATATTCGCTCTGTGCATAGCCGAAAAAAAGAAGCACACCCTGATGCATGCATTCATACATAAAGGAAGCAAATAGTTTTAACCCGTTGAAAACAGCCAGCAGGGTTGCCACAGCCGCCACATCACTGCTCTGGAATACATTTCCCTTCTTCCGTTCCTCCTGCTTTCGTTTCGGTGTGGCTTTTTCGGTCTTTTCATCCGCTGCCACCGCTCACCACCTGCCTTTCCCGTTACGCCCTGCGCGGACTCTGTGTCACAATTGCAGAAGCAGCTTCTGCACATCCTCAAACAACGTCCCTATGTACCGGTCGATAAACTGTCCCATCGGTACCGCAAACAGCATCATAAGTATGATTCCCGCAATGATTTTCACCTGCAGGTTAATAACAAAAATATGAATCTGGGGTATCAGCTTCATAAGCACCCCCATAGCCGCCTCCAGAACGAATTCTGCTGCCGCAAAGGGAAGCGTAAGCCGGATGGCGAGCACAAATACCGAATGAAAGAGCGCCAATACAAAAGGACCTGTTTTCCCCATAGACAAAGAGGCGGCCCCCGCAGGAACAAGCTCAAAGGAATAAGCAAACAGCTTAATCATCAGGCGGTGGCTTCCCGTAGCCAGAAAATACAGGAAGAAAAACACGTTCAGAAACTGTCCCAGCACCGATACCTGTACCCCTCCGCCGGGATCCATCACCTTTCCCATTGCAAGGCCGAATACCGTATCCAGCATATCCCCTGCTACAAAAATCATGAAAAAGAAAATCTGGAATACAAATCCTATCACCAGTCCCAGCAGGATTTCGCGCACCAGCCCCTCCGCCATATCGAAGCCGGAGTAGGAGGAAACCGCGCCTGCATCCAATACAGGAACAAGCAAAAGAGTCAGCGCCAGCACAAGGCCGGCCCTGATACGCACAGGAACATTCTTCCTTCCGAATACCGGGCTGGGAAAAATCATTGCTCCGAGCCTGGCAAACACCAGAAGGAATAAATTAAGAGAAGTCACAATCTCCGTCAGCATAGAGAAACCACCTAAAGGGAAGCCATTATTCCAAAAAGCTTCTGCACGAACCCGTCAAATAGATTGAGCATCCAGGAACCCGTCGCCAGCAGCACCACGGCAATGACAATGAGCTTTGGCACAAAGGTCAGCGTCTGTTCATGTATCTGCGTGGCTGCCTGGAATACCGCTACAATCAGCCCTACGATAATACTCAGGATCAGAAGAGGCCCGGCCATCTCAAATGCCACAAGCATAGCCTCCTTCATCACTTCCATAACCTGTTCTGTCGTCATTTGGCGCCTCCTTAACGAAATCCCTGAACCAACGTTTTAATTACCAGATCCCAGCCGTCCACCAACACAAAAAGCATAATTTTGAAAGGCAGCGCTATCATGGTAGGGGGAAGCATAACCATTCCCATGGACATCAGTGTGCTGGACACCACCAAATCCACAATAAGAAAAGGAATAAATAGCAGAAAGCCCATAGTAAAGGCTTTGTTAAGCTCGCTTAAAATAAAAGAGGGTACAATGACCGTCAGCCCCAGTTCCTTATAGCGTTCCGGTCCTTCCCCGGCCGCCCCCCTCCGGCAGGGTTGTTTTGGATATATCCAGAAACAGTTCCAGGCTTTTCTTTTCCGTCTGCCTGAGCATGAACTCCTTCATGGGATCCTGTGCCAGTTCCAGCGCTTCTTCCCTGGTGATCCGTCCATCTTTATAAGGCTGGTAAGCCTGTGTATTCACCTGGGAAAAAACCGGCTGCATGATAAACAGGGTAAGGAACAGAGCCAGCCCAACCAGTATCTGATTTGGCGGCGACTGCTGGGTTCCCAGCGCACTGCGCAGAAAAGACAGGACGATGATAATCCTTGTAAAACTGGTCATCATTACCAGCAAAGATGGTACAACAGCAAGAAGCAGGAAAAGAATCAGGATATCCATCGTATCGAAGGCCCTGGTATTTCCCTGCGTATCGGATAAGGTCATGGACACCTCCGCCGCATGAACCTTTCCCCTATATAAAAATGCGGCCAGCGCCGACAGCATCCATCTTGTCCCCGCAGCCTTCCATCCGGCCCTGCGGCGCGGATGCTCCTTCTTATCCATCTGTCTATTTCCCCCGGTCATTCTTTTGTCTGTGAAAAACTCCCTGCCTATCTTCCATCTGCTTTGTCAGCATATCCAGGAAGCTTTTATCCCCTTCCCCGCCCTCTTCAGGCCGTACATAATCCTCCAGCTCGGTAATCTGCTGGATGCCGGCGGGGGAAAGTCCCAGGAGCAGCACCTTCCCCTGTACCTCCACGATCATAAGCCAGCTGTCCCTGCCTACCCCGGTCCGTTCCAGGACACGGATGCTTCTGCCAAGCTGTTTTCCTCCTGCGCTTCTGCCCACCAGCTTCGTGGTATAATAGGCCAGAAACAGCACCAGCACCAGGACGAACAGATACAGCAGCAATTTTAAAACCACCATAAATATACCCTCATCCCATCCTATTCCGATTTATTTACGATCTCGGTTATCCGTACCGCAAAATTGTCACTGCTTACCAGAACGTCACCTTTTCCTATCAGACGCTCCTTTACCACCACATCTGCCGGAGAACCTGCCTGTTTGTCCAGGATAATCAGCTGTCCCGGCTTCAGCGACAGGATATCACGCACCTTACAGATCGTTTCCCCAATCCGTACCGATACGTCAAGGCTCATCTCCCTGATACGCCCCCGCTCTTCCCCAATTGTCTCCGCCGTATCCTCAAGACTCATATAGCGGAATTCCGGGAAACTGACGCTGCGCACCGGTATGGCGGACCTGCGGCCTCCGCCTGCCGCTTTTCCGGCCTTATATTCCATGCCGAATACATTAAACAACA
The DNA here is from genome assembly GCA_022845955.1 of Lachnospiraceae bacterium. Taxonomy (GTDB): domain Bacteria; phylum Bacillota; class Clostridia; order Lachnospirales; family Lachnospiraceae; genus Eisenbergiella. The sequence continues at coordinate 2,304,577 of AP025576.1, read as the reverse complement.
ACATGGATGCCGCACAGTAAAGGGTGTATTCTCCCTCCCCCTCCAGGGCAATCCGATATTCCAGCATCAGAATGCTGCCTTCCTCCCACAGCCCAGGCGCTTTAACCGTACTGCCGGCGGAATCGGAAAGATAAGCCCTGCCCAGCTCCTGCCGCATATCCCTTGCCAGAAATCCTCTCAGCTCCGTTACGGAGGCCTCCAGGCACTGGGAAAGCACTTCACGGAAAGCGCTGACCGCGATCTCATCCATTGCGCCAAAAGCCGCACCGGGCAGCCCGCAGATGACGCTGATCAGACGCTGTGCCTGATCCCTGTCCATAAAATACAGCATACGCACCTCTTCTTTTTCAGAAAAAGCGCATCCTTCCACAACCATGGAAAAATGAGGAAGCCTTTCCGTCAAAGCTTCCAAAGAGACTTCCTTTATTTCCTTTAATATAACGGACGCCCCGCCCATCAACGTATTCAACGTATTCTGGGCAGGAACAGCTGCCAGCTCCAGCAGCTCCCGCATCGCATCCCTATCCGCACTAATCATCGTTCTCTCCCTGTTTTCCGGTGCGAGTCCTACAGCACCTTGCTGATACGCACCGCCTTATGCATACTGGTATGCCCCGGCTTTGCTTCAAAGCAGGGCATATCCTCCACGTAAACCCGGATGTCGCTGGCCATATTCTTGCCGATGGGGACCACATCCCCCGGCTGAAGCTGGAGGATATCCTGGGCATCCAGATAGAATTCATGAAGGATGGCCTTCATTTCCACCTCTGCATCCAGAAGATTTTTCTCAATATATTTCTGACGTTCCGCCGCTTTTGCCTCGTCCTTATTCTTCCGGTTCATGGCAAACTTGTAACCGAAGCGGGAGGTCAGCTCCTCCACATTGGGAGCCGGCATGACGATATGAAGCTTTGCCTTCAGTTCATTCACCACGATCCCTAATTCCACCAAAATAACCACATCCTCCGCCGCCCCCAGCTGGAGAAGATGGGGATTGGTCTGAAGGCCCGTAAGCGATGCCTCCACATCCATGTAGCCGCCCCAGGCATCCCCGATAAACCCGGTGATTTTTTCCAGAAGATAGTGAAGCATAGCCTTTTCGATATCCGTAAAATCCCGGTGCAGCTCATATTCCGTTCCGGCTCCCCCAAGCAGCCTCTCTATCATGAAAAAGCCCAGAGAGGTGTCCAGCTCAAAAATCATGGGGGCTTCACTGTAATCCTTATTGTCCGGCACCAGGGTAATCAGGCCGAACAGCGAACGGTCGTCCAGCTCCCCGCTGTATTCCTGAAACCGCATCTCCTGGATCCCCTGGATGGATATTTCACAGTAGGACTGGAGAAGTCCGGTCAGGTATGGTGCAAGAGACCGTGAAAAACTGTCGTACAGGTTTTCCACGGTGCTCATTCTTTCTTTGGTAAACTTTTTGGGAGATTTAAAGTCGTATGCCTTTATCATTTGACCTGCCCTTTCTCTACTTCCGGCAGTGTTACAGGCGCCAGGGGATCGATTACCTCCTGCTGCCTTTCATCCACATCGGACATCTTAAAATCATTTCCAAGGATAATGATATCCACACGGCGGTTCATTTCCCGCCCTTCCTTCGTACTGTTGTCCGCGATTGGGTAATATTTTCCATAGCCCCTGCATATCAGCTTTTTCGGATCGAATCCGACGGCATCCTCCAGATAGATAGCCACGTTATCCGCCCGCATGGATGACAGCACCCTGTCATTGACCGGAGAACCGGCCGCCTGGGCCGTATGGCCGTTGATATAAACCGCCAGGATCTCATCCTCTTTATCCATCAGCATATTTCCCAGGGAATCCAGCATGGAAATACTGTCCTCCCGCAGCTGGGCGCTGTCCGGCCCGAACAGGAGATCGTTTTTAAAACGTATGTAGATTACATTGTCACTGCTGCTGGTCTGGGCGTCTATATTGGAGTTGGCAAAATATTCCTTCAGTTCCTCCGCCATCCTCTGCATGCTCTCCGCGGATGGGCTATCCGGCACGCCGCCGGTTTCCTCCCCTATCGTAGGATACTTTACATCCTCCGGGACCTCCTCCAGGCTCACGGCCTGCTCCATGCCCAGTTTTTTCTGCATGGCAGCCGCAATCTGTTCCAGCTTGGTAATATTCACATTGGAAATACTATACAATAAAACGAAGAAGGTCAGCACCAGAGTGATCATATCCGCATAGGTATTCAGCCACTCCTGGCCGCCGCCCTCCTCTTCTTTTCTTCTCTTCATATTCTTCTTATCCTTACGGAATCTGTCTGTACATAACCGGTTATTTCCCGATTTCCAGTGCCTTCATCGCCATGCTTTTGGCAATATTCAATGCAGTAAGATTAGCTTCATAGGCTCTTGAGGCCGCCATCAAATCCACCATTTCCTCCGCGCTGTTCACATTGGGCATCATCACATAGCCGTCCGCATCCGCATCCGGGTGCTCCGGATCATAGACCGGTACAAACGGGTTCCCGCTTTCTACCACCTGTTCGGCATAAACCCCGCCCCCATCTGTCTTATTCACCGCTTTATCCAATTGTGCTTCAAAGCTCATGGCATTTTCCCGAAGCACCACCTGCCTCCTGCGGTAAGGGCCGCCGTCTTCGGTTCTGGTGGTGTTCTGGTTAGCTATATTCTGTAATATTATATCCGTACGGAACCGTTCCGCCGTCAATGCGGAACCGGTTATATTCAATGAATCCAAATATCCCATTAATATCCCCTTCGCTTTCTACTGCTTTCCGGCATTATTGATCACATACCGCAGCGTGGAAAATTTCTTTGCCATACGGCTGGTGAGTGTGGAGTATTCCACATACGTTTTCCAAAGGGATAACTCCTCAGCCTCCACCTGGACATTGTTCCCGTCCGCCCTGGCCTGCGCGGCCCCGTCCTCGGTCACCACGGTTTCATACGTCCGGACCGGTTTTCCCCCATCCTCCGCTTTTTTCAGCACTTCTTTAAATTCCACCTGTTTTGCCTTATAGCCCGGTGTCTCCACGTTGGCAATATTATGGCTGATAACCTGCTGCTTCTGCCAAAGCGCATCCATTCCGCTGCTTAATGCTTTTACTGACGGGTCTTCCCAAAAGGCCATACCCTGTTCCCCCTCCGCGCGTCACTCAGCTGACGCTGTTTTCTATCCGAACCTGCTTATCCGCCTGCACAAATACTTCCTGAAGTTCCTTTATCATAGGCAGGATTTCCTTTACCGGCCCTGCATCCTTGCGGATGTTTGTCTGTATGATCTGATAATGGAAGAACTCATACAGAGAGGCCAGCTTGTCCGCCACCTCATACCGGTGATCCAATGTCACTGTCAGGTGGGTGAGAATTTCCTGCGCTTTCTTAAACGCTGTATTACAGCCTTCATAATCCTTATTTTCCAGACAAACCAGCCCTTTCCCGAGACGGTTTTCAAGCTCCGAATACAAGAGGGAAACCATATCTCCCTGGGTCATGGTCATAACTGACTGCTGTTTGTATTTTTCATATGGGTTCTGCATTTTGCCGCTCCTTTTTCTTACCGGTTCCGTCAGCCGCCTGACGAAAACTGCTGCGTCAGCCAGGAACTCTGGTTGTTCAGATTGGAGATCGCCTGTTCCATGGCGGTAAACTGATTCCAGTAACGCGTCCGCTCCGCCTCATACCTGATGTTCAGATTGGAAAGCGTATTGCTCACATTCTTAAGCTGCTGATAAAGGCTGTTGTCCGTCGTAAGGACCGCTTTCGTCCCTGCATAGGAAACAAGGCTTCCCGGACTTCCTGTGCTCACATTGGCAGCCGCCTTCACCGCCGTGTCCAGCAAAACGCCGATCCCTTTTTCCTTATCCGTCATCAGCTTCTGCACCCCTTCCAGATTGGTGCTTACCGCTGCCTTCAGCTTACTTTCATCCAATATCAGTTTTCCGTTGTCCCGCCAGCTGTCCGAGGTTTCAATTCCCATATCATACAGAGCCAGGCCCGCACCATCCACAGACTGGTAAAGCGCAGTCCTCATATCACTTAAAAAGGAGCTGATATTGGAATCGTTCCTGAGAAGTCCTTCTTTGGCCTTTTCCTCCCAAAGCTCCACTTCCCTGTCACTCATGGCTTTTCTCTGCTCTTCCGTCAAAGGGGCGTATTTCTTATATGTGGCACTCTCACTGATACGGTCATTGAGCTGCTCAATCAGCTTATTATAATCCTCGACAAAGCTTTTAAACCCTTCTACTATTTTATCAGTATCCTTATTGGTAGTCAAGGTAATTGGGCCGCTGGAAGTATCTGTAAGTTCCAGGGTAATCCCCTCTATTTCAAAGCTGTTTGTGTTTCTCTCCACTGTTTTTCCATTAACTGACAGCTTCGCATTTTTCCCTTCCGTTATGTCGGCGGCAGCCCCGGCAGTTCCGAAAGTAAGAGTGTCTGTGCCGAAAAGAGTTTCAAGCAGTTTTTTACCGTCCCCCTCCCCTGTCACACTGCCGGCAGAACCAATTTTGACGGATCCGTTTTCAAAGGAAATATCCACCCCGGCGGCTGACTGCACCTGATTGACCAGCCATTCCACTGTCTGTCCTTGTGCCGCAGGATCATCAAAATCAATGGTTACCGACTTCATGACGGAAGAACCCGGTGTTTCCGGCTGGGTGCCGGTGAAGGTTATTTTGCCTGAGAATCCCAGTTCTCCCAGGGTAGACTGCATATCGGGCTTCTGTGTGTTCGCTTCCGTAAAGCCCAGCATGGAGGTAATATCCCTGTTGCAGTTCTCTTCATTGAAGCTCACCAGATGGTCTGCGGAAGAAAGCACCGCCCTTGTCGGGGAATCCTGGCTGTCAAGTGACAGAACGATTTTGCCGGCGCCGAATTCTTCTTCCAGCTGCCGGTTGATCTCCTCCACCAGATCATTCATGGTCCAGTCCGTACTGTCCGCAGTTACTTCTCTCTTTACGATGATATCCACATCTTTTCCGTCCACATTCAAAGAAAAGATATGGGGGGTTCCGCCGTTTATCCCACCCAGAACGGCATCCCTGAGATCGGCATTGATTTCTTCCGCGGACACCAGATTCCCGCTGCTTTTTACCCCGTCCAGGCTTCCTGTCACCGAATCCCCGCTTTTTACGCCGAACATTGCCGTCAGCAGGTTCCCTGCGGTCTGTTCCAGGCTGATATTGGAAATATCACCGGTTGTCTTAGATTCCATAATAAACTTATCTTCTATGGAAGAATAAGAAACCCTGACACCGGCTTGGGAGGTATTGATTTTACTGATCACATCACCCAGGGTGCTGGAGGATGTAATCCCGTTTATTTCCACACCGTTAATAGAAAATGCAAACTCTTTTCCCTGAAGGGCTGTTGCTAACGGAAGGGAATCCAGGCTGGTATTATAATCCAGCTTATTGGATGCTTCATTCCGGAATCCGAGAAGAGAAAGAACTTTCGTGCTTCCCTCCGCATCCTCCATGTACAGCTTTCTGGAAATATCCACAGGAACATAGCCGCCCGCTCCGTCCCCCTTCGGCACTGCGCCGCCTTTCCCTCCGTTCAGGGTTTCCTCCCATTTCAGCTGGGTCAGGTTCAGGCTGGGTGTTCCGGGATGTGACGGGTCCTTATCCAGCTGAAAACCTACGGCCGTACCGAAAGCCCGGTACATGCTGTCGTTCAGGTTATTTATGGTTTCCTCCAGATCCTGTCCGGCATCCCCGGTATTGCCTTTTTGAAAGGTTATTGTCCGGCGTACCCCGTCCAGTGTCATTTCAAAGGAATAAGAGTCCTCCGTAAACAGGCCGGGATCTATGGTAGTGCCTTTCAGTTCACCGCTCACCCTGCCGCCTGATGTTACCGTACAGGCACTTGCCAGCTGGCTGATGCTGTCAATATTCACCTTTCCTGCCGCATTGGAGGCGGCAGATATCACCTTAATGGCGCTGGTACTGCTGGAAGCACTCATCGTGTTATAAAAAGCATTGCTTAACAGGTTGGTATTGGCGCTGCTGTAAAAAGAAAAATATTTGTCATGGAAGGTATTGATATCCGTAATAATTCCCCGGACCATCTCCTGCTTCCATTCCAGCTGCTGTTTCAGTCCTGTCTGTTTGTCTATCTTAGACTGGGTGCCGGAAAGCATTTTTTCCACAATGCTTTCGGTATCCATTCCGGATGCAAGCCCGGCAACCCGGTTCCCGCTCACTGTATTGATTGAAGATGCCATACCGCCCTCCTATTTCCTGCTGTCATACAGGACACCCTTGGATGCCCCGTAATTCATCTGGTTCAGGTACCCCGCAAATTTGGAGTCCGTGTTGTTTCTTCGAATGGATTCCTGGAGCCTTTTCCGGATATCCTGAAAATTCCTGTGCAGAAGCCCGTTCAAATCCTGGATTTCCGCAAGGAGCCGGTTCACGGACTGGCACAAGAGAAACAGCTCTTTTTCTTCCTCCCTGAGCAGGGAAAAATCGGCTCCGCACTGAAGGATAGCCTGCAGCTTCCCTTCCTGCTGCCCCACTTCTTCACCATACGTGCTGCAGACAGCCCTGCATTCTTCCGTCATCACATCGATCCGGGCCGCCAATGCTTCCCTCTGCCCAATCCCTGCTGTTATCCGTTCCACATCCTCTTCCCTCAGTCCCGTAAGCTCCCGTGTGATCTGCAGATATTCTTCGAAAAGCTGTTTTCTCTCCTCTGTCAGCTCCTTCAGCTTATGTATTGTCTGATTCTCCATCCGGCCCGTCCTTTCCCTGTGCTCTATCCGTTTCCTGACGGGCATATAAGCTGCGGGATAACTGGAATACCTTCAGCAGATCCACCTTATCCGACGCTTCCTTATTATTTTCCACCGTCAGATACAGCTCTTTCCTGGATATCTTCATATCCTCCGGTGCGGAAATCCCCAGCCGGACCTTATCCCCTTTCACATCCGCCACAAAAATCTCGATGTCCTCTCCGATTTTAATGGATTCCCCTTTTTTGCGGGACAGGATCAGCATGATTCCCCACCACCTTTCGACGCGAAGATCGGCCGGCGGATCGGATAATCCTGATCCAGGATTACCTGCATGCCCAGATTGGTTTTATGGTTGATGATTACCGGACTTTTCAGGTTAACAGTGGATTCACGGAAAGTATCACCGATTACGGCGATCACCCAGCAGTCCAACTCATCCTTCGGTACCGCCTGCAGGGTAAACAGGACATCCTGCATGACCATCGGTGCATAATCCGGACAAACCTCCAGAGGGTTAAGCAGGATAAAACAGATGCTCTTTAGTTCAATGGACTGCAGCCAGCATATCCCGTTTCCCATATTGGAATCCGTCACAAGGACATACTGGGTATAATCCTCAAAGCCGAACACAGGCTGTTTAAAGGTTATAATATTCTGTTCTTCCACATCAATGATGCCAAAATCCCTTGTCTCTATTTTCAACTGCCCATTCCTCCTGTAGCCTTCTGCACCCCCGCGTCTTTTCAGGACAATCCGTCCCCTTCCTCAAAATCAGGGGCGGCACTGGGCGGCACATACATAGGATCCCCCATGTATTCAATCTCCACTCTGGGATACTGTTCCACACTGATGCGCAGCTCCCCGGGTACATAAACGGCTTCCTGCCTGTCCGTCTGCGGATCAAATTCGATTTGGGAAGGGGTATAATCTATGGAAAGACTTCCCGGATCCCAGCTGATTTCCGGCCCCGCTGCCGGAAGAAATTCAAAACCCGTGGTAACCTTTGTCTGTGCCATCATCTGGTTCTGTACGATTCCGGGGATTGTCACCCCCTTCTGAATCTGCATCATCTGGTTTCCCATCTGTGCATAACGTCCGGCGGCATCCGCTGCCGCCTGCTTCCCGAACACCGCCGCATCCCGGTTCAGCGAACGGGCTGTCTTAAAACCCAGGCTGTCCCTGGCGGCCGATGTATCCATATTTACCTTTATCGTTTCCGACTTCATATCCAGACGGGACGGCGTCCGTATGATCCCCACCTCCGGCTCCGGAAGATGGCTTTCCAGACGCGCCTTCTGGGAAGACATGGAAAGCTTGATAGGTGTTGTGGTAATCTTAAGCACATTCATCCGAATGACCTCCTGTTTTCCACTTACTACTTCATAAAATCAAAAATAGAGGGAGGAATCAGGCTGCTCCCCAGCTGAAGCGTAACCATCCAGGCCGCTTCATAAGCCTTATTGTTAATGGATTCCCCCGCCAGATCCACCGCTTCCAGATCCTTCTGCCTCTCTTTCAGGTTAACCAGACCGCTTTCCAGCCGGTCCTGGGCCCGTTCCAGAAGTGTTTCCCTCGTACCGATTTCTGCAGTGGCAATGGAAATGTTATTCTGCTTTTCCTTTAAATACTCCAGCGTATCCATAGCATCCTGCGTGTTTCCGCCGCGCAGCTGCCCTTCCAGTTTGGACAGAAGGCTGTATATATTATTGGGCTGGCCGTCCTTCATGCCATAGCCGAGGACATCCACACCCGAGGTGGAAATCTTCACTCCGGTTTTTGCATTCACCACACCCGAACCGTAAGCACCGAAGCCCACATCCAGATAGACCTCTTTGTTATTGTCAAAATAGGTATCGGGATCGTTTTTGTCGTAATCATCCACGGCTTTTCCGTTAAAAAGGAGCTTTCCTTCTTCCACCGTAAAAGGCGCCTGCGCATTGCCGGATCCGGAAAACAGAAATTTATCTCCGTATCTGGCATTCATGGTCTGGAGGATTTCCTCATTCAGGCCATGCAGTTCCTCCGCAATGGCATTCAGGTTCTCCTGATTGGTCACGCCGCCTGCTTTCGTTGCCTTTTCAAAAACAGTCTGCAGAATGGAATTGATGGACTGGATATTTTTATCCGCCGTATCCAGTTCCCCCAGCGCGCTTTTTACCGTTCTTACATGCTCTTCGCTCATGGCAATCTGATCCCGTACGGCAAAAGCTTTTGCCGCCCTCGCCGGATCCTCCGATACATGGTTATATTCCCTTTCGGAGGCAAGCTTCAGGTTGGACTGTGCCAGATTGCTGATATTGCGCTGAAGGTTCCTGGTATAGGATCCTGTCAGCATACTTTCCGTAATTCTCATTCCGCCCTTCCTCCTGCGCCCAATGCGCGTCCTGCCCACATCAGCGTCCCACCAGGCCCATCTGATTGATTATCATATCCAGCTGCTCATCCATGGTGGTCATCAGCCGTCCCAATGCCTGGTAAGCCTTATTATAGGTCATCAGGTTAATTCCTTCTTCATTCATAGATACCCCCGATACCCCCTGCCTCTCCTTTTCCACGCTTTCCGCAATAGCAAGCGAGGCATTCATTCTTGCTTTGGTCGTCTTGATATCACTGCCCAGGGTATCTGTGTAATTCGTGATAAACTCACTGAAATTCCCGGTAAACTGATACTGTTTCCCAAAAGTCCTCTCCCCTGTCAATCCGGTTTTCAGATTCATGATATCGGTATTGTCCAGCGTTCCGTCCGGATTCTGTTCCCGGATAATATAGGAAGGGTCCTCCGCCCACGCCGTGCTTACGGATATATTTCCCGCCCTCAGCGGCCCTCCGCCCTCCGCTTCGATCAGGGTCTTGAAAACCGCCGTGCCGTCGTCCTCGTGGATCGTACCATTCATCAGTTCACCAAACGCCGCCGCGAAATCATCCAGCTTCTGCTGGTAGTAGGGAATACCGGCATTTCCGGGTGTATTTCCTGTAATCACGTCTGTAAAGGCCTTCAGCGCGCCTGTTTCCATATGCATACCGGAATCATCGCTGTTCCAGGTAAGGGTTACCCCATCCTGTCCGATGCGGATTGCATCGTTGGTAAACTGGTTACCGCTGGAATCCACCACTGTTTTGCCGTTAAATTTTACCTGGATCCGTCCGTCACCGCCTTCTGTCACCGAAACCTCCCCATAGCGGGCCAAATCATCCAGAATGACATTCCTCTGATCCAGCAGATCATTGGGTCCATAATTCACTCCATCCAGATCGTCATTCACAAACACCTCATGGACAATGGATTTATTCAGCTCTGCCAGCTGTTCCAGCTTATTATTGATATCTTTTACCGCAGCTGCCAAATCGTTCTTCTGCTCCTGCATGGCATTCTTTAGTTTACCGTCGTATTCATTCAATATATGAGTGATGCTTTTCACTGCATTGAGGGTAATATTGGCATTGGTTTCCTGGTATGGCTGCGCACCAAAATCCGCCAGAGCCTGGGAAAGAGTGGTGAGGGCATCCTTCATCCCGGTTCCTTCTGTTTCCGGATCGCTGATAATTCCCTCCAGTTCCTGCAGAATAGCGGTCCTCTGGTCATAATAGCCCACATCGCCGTACTGTTCCCGGAATTTGCTGTCCAGATATGGATTCCTTATCTGGGCCACTCCCAGCATGTCGACCCCCTGCCCTGCCAGCGGTATGGAGCTTGTCTGAAAACCTCCCGTGCCGCCGTATACCTGTACGCTCACCGTATCCAGCCGCTGCCTGGTATAGCCCTTGGTCTGCATATTCGTGATATTGTTACCCACGATATCCATAGCCTTCTGGTTTACCATCAGGCCCCTTTTGGCTGTTTCCAGCCCCATAAATGTCGGTCTCATTTCCTGTGCCCTGCTTTCTGTGTGTGCCGCTGCCATCCATAAGGGCAGCTATATTTTCCTGACAAACCTGTTCTGCCTTCCGCCGTAATCCGGATGATACACGCCGCTGGAAGGATCCACAGCCCCCATATCGGCCCCTGTTTTAATCAGTTCGGAACGGGCGATTTCCTGTGATTTCTTATTATAATACCGGATATTGTCAATCGCCTTCTTCAGCCTGTCGTAAAGCTGCATCCATTCCTGCCTGCACCAGGGCGTTTCCGGCCCTTTCCCGCTTTCCGGCTGGAGAAGCAGGATATCGCGGAACGTTTTCCCTTCCAGGCCATGATCCTGAAACAGCGTTAATCTCGCCTTTTCCTTATTTTCCAGCTGCTTGTCCATCGCCTGCTGCACCATAATGCTCTGTTCGATTTTTTTCAGATCACCGGAGAGGAGCAGCTCCAGCTTTTCCTGCTGGGTATCTTCCATTTTCTCAAAAAATTCCGTATATTCTGTTAAAAACGTAAATAACTCTTCCATGTCTGCCGCCTTCTCTTATAAGCCTGCCATCAGCTTTTTCGCCACCAGTTCGGCAGAAACGTGATAAGTGCCGTCCCCAATCTGCTGCTTAAGCTGCGCGATGCGTTCCTCTGAAGCCGCCTCCGCAAGTCCGTCACATACAGCGGAAGAATATACCGACGCTTCCTGCTTCTTCACCGCATCACTGCTGATGCAGATCTCATCACTCTTCCCGCCTGTAATCCCGGCCGGGGCAGCTGTATTCTTTTCCAGTTTTCTGCCGCTGTTCACGGCATTCTGATAAACCGCATATTTTCCCGTTATCTTTATATCCATTCTCAGCACCCTTTCCCGGCTTTTCCCCATTTTCCATAACTGTTCCATTCCCGTTCAGTCTCAGACAGTTATCCATCTCATCTTTCAACTATATTGTCGTACATCGTCTTGGTATCTTTAGCTTTTTTATAAAAAAATTTGGATAGTTGTTTCCCTTCCTATTTGTTGTTATAATGTATTGTGATTACGGTTCGTTTTTTCTCTCTGCGCCTGTATTTTTCCTGCTTTTCGGGCATCCCTCCCGGCGGCATGAAGCCAGGAAGCGAAGAGAGAACAAGCGCTTGGTTACCATAAATATACAAATACACGGGAGGTCACTTTACTTATGGCTAAAACCATCGTTCTTTCCAATCAGAAAGGCGGTGTGGGAAAAACTACCACTGCTAATACCCTCGCCCTTATCTTCCGGGAAAGAGGCTGCAAAGTCCTCGCAGTTGACCTGGATCCCCAGGGAAACCTGAGTTTCAGCACAGGCGCCGATACCGACGGTACGGCAACTATATATGAAGTGCTGAAGGAAGAAGTAAAATCCCGTTTTGCCGTCCAGAAAACCGGACTTGTGGACATTATTCCTTCCAATATACTGCTCAGTTCCATCGAACTGGAATTCACCGGCGCACAGCGGGAATATCTGCTTCGGCGGGCATTGGAACCGCTGGCACCGGCTTATGATTATATCTTTATCGATTCCCCTCCGGCTCTGGGGATCCTGACTGTCAATGCATTTACCGCATCGGACTATATCCTTGTACCGATGATGTCCGACATATTCAGCCTTCAGGGACTGACCCAGCTTTCAGAAACGGTTTCCAGAGTGAAAAATTACTGCAATCCCGATTTACAAATCCTGGGAGTTTTTCTGACCAAACACAATCCCAAAACACGCTTCAGCCGGGAGGTCATGGGCGCGCTGGACATGATCGCCCAGGATCTTGGCATACCGGTACTGGATACCTTTATCCGGGAAAGCGTAGCCCTGCGGGAAGCCCAGTCCATCCAGCAGTCCGTTCTGGACTACGCCCCGGCCTGCAACGCCGTACTGGATTACCGGACGCTGGCGGACGAGCTTCAGGAAAGGGGGCTGTAACCATGGCGAAAAGCAAGACCGAAATAGATAAAGAGCTCATGTACCGTAAAATCATGCCCTCTTCCTCCCGTCCCCAGCCGGATCGCCCGGAGAGCGCCGTCTCTGCCGGCGCAGCGGACAGCAGTTCTACCCCCACCTCAGCGGGAATGGCGGATGCGCTGCGGCGTTCCCTTACCACCCCGGTGCAAATACGGGAAAACAGAAATGCCGTTCTCGTAAACCTCATGGAAGAGCTTGTCCTTTCCCGGCTGGACTCCACCATCCAACGCTTCAACTGCTGCCGGTGCGATAAATGCAAAAAAGATATCGCCGCTCTGGCTTTAAACCGGCTGGCACCGCATTATACGGTAATTACCGGGGATTTGGAAGAAAAACAGAAGGAAGCGGAAGAAAAATATGCATCAGAAGTGACCGGGGCGCTGGTACAGGCGATTCTGGTTGTAAAGAAGGAGCCGCGGCATTAGCTGCGGCTCCTTCCCTTTATTTGCCGGCATACAAAGTTTTTTCCAGCGCCCTGTAAATGGCCTGGCAGTCATACTCCGGTGCAAAATCTGAGGCCGCACGGCAGACGCGTATTATGGTATCCCTGTCCGCCTCCAGCTCCAGGGCTATTTCTTCCTCCCCTTTTCCTTTTTGCAGCTTCTTTGTAATGAGCTTAATCAGCATCAGCTGTTCTCCGATTTCCTGTCCCTCTATTTTGCCCTCACTTTTTCCTTTTCTTTCACCTTCCTGCCTTGCCATTTCTGCAATTTCTTCCAGTGCTTTACACATGTCCACTTCTCCTTTCCCGGTATCTTCTCCCTTCTTCCACCATTTATCCAAATGGAGCAGTTCTCTCAGACAATCAAAGGTTTCATAAGGAATATGCCCGAACACCTCCGGTCTTTCCTGTATATATCTTTTCATCCCCGGCCCATCCGATGCCATAGCAAGCAAAGAAAAAACATATTTTAAATCGGTCCGGAAGTTTTCGGGATTCACCCCGGATGCCTGTACCAGATTCACCTTATAGTTCATCATATATGGTTTCATATCCGCAAACTCTTCCGGAATATCCAGCAAATCAAAAAGCTCCAGCGGCCCCTCCCATTTTCCTGTCCCATAATAGAAACAAATGGTTATTACCGGCGCCAGCCTGTCTTCCCGGATCAAACCGGACAGGAACTCCTCACTGTCACGGTAATCTTTATTTTTCCTATGCCAATCCGCCAGCTTCCTTACCTGCTCCGCATAAATCATGGCATCATAAAGCATTTCCCTCACCGGCATGGCAAAATGCGTCTTTTCCTGCCCCTCTACAGCGAAAACTGCATAGGTTGTCTGCCCGGATACTTTACGGATGACATCACGGTATCGTTTGGCCGATACTTGTTTCCCTCTTTTATCCCGGAAGGATATCATGGATTCTCCCGGAAGGTCCTCCAGCATATCTGCTTTCATCACCTGCTTTCCCCGAAAAAGAGAACCGTTGAACAAGTCACAGAAATTCTTCGGGTTATCCAGAAATTTCTTTACCGCCATGTCTTTATCATTTGACATATAAGCACATTACCTCCTTGTAAATTACTGATTAATCCAAAAGATATGTGCTTTATATGGATTATTATAGAGAGAATATCGATAAAAAGCAATTCCTTTCGATTAATATGAGAATAATAAAATGGAAAATATGGCTGATACAGCCTGAAAATAAGAAAAAATTAAATGGGATAAATACTTTATATCATATATTAGAGGAAAATGAAATGGAATTCTGTTCTTGAATCATTAAAAAAATATAAACACGTAACAGGTTACTTCGCGGGCATGTAATGGCATAAGGAAGGCCGCATCCTCAATGGAGTCTGCGGCCTTCCGGATTGTATCTGCAAATTACTGTAATAACTGTAAGATGGACTGAGGCTGCTGATTCGCCTGTGCAAGCATTGCCTGTGCAGACTGCATCAGAACACTGTTCTTTGTGAATTCCATCATTTCTTTTGCCATATCAACGTCACGGATACGGGATTCCGCTGCTGTGATATTTTCGGTGGTTACACCGAGGTTGTTGATGGTGTGTTCCAGACGGTTCTGGATGGCACCTAACTTGCCGCGGCTGGTGGAAACCTGATTGATGGCATCTTTGATTTTGCTGATTGCATCAGATGCGCCAGGACGGTTACTAATGTCTATATCGCCAATTCCAAGAGATGCTACATGCATATCATCTATAGATAATTCTAACTGGTTCCAAGAATCATTTGTATCACCGATTTGAAGTTCAATACCTCCTCCTGCTGAAAGACCTGCACCATTAGCTAATGTATAAACATTTGCACCACCCGTTACCGTTCCTAATGTAGTAGATGTTTTGTCACCTTCAAAGGCAACTCTCATTGTTGCCCCGGCATCTGCTAACATTTTATTAATATCACTTGCTGAATACGATTTACCGGTCTCAAGATTTACCGCTACTGTACCATCTGCATTTTGAACAGCTCCCAATGCCCCAGCTCCAACATTAAATGTTAGAGTTTTTCCATTAAATTCTGTTCCTGCGTTTACTGCTGTTACAGTAACTCCAGTTTTTGTCACATTTGCCTGTTTAGCCGTCTTTGACTCAAGAGGAGCAGCAAATATTGATGTATCACCTGCAGCACCAGTTTTAGTCGTAAAATTTCTATCAATTGTAACCTTTATTTTTCCCAAAGCTTCTGCAGGAGTTCCTGTTACGCCATTAATTAAATCATCAATATCCTTTTGCGTAAAATTTGTTGTTTTCGCAAGTGTCAGCGTAAGAGTATGACTATTAGCTCCAGCTCCCCACGCCGCTGTAGATGACGTTGCTGTCTCTCCTACTTTTATATCTAACTTATATCCTTCAGGCGCTATAAAAGAAAAATTCGTAACTGCATCTAATTGATTTGCACCATCAAGACCTTGACCCGTCGCTCCAGTTGTTCCAACCCCCATAGACCCATCCAGCAAATTAATCCCATTGAAATTAGTACTATCCGCGATACGGTTAATTTCATCTTTCAATGCACTTACTTCATCCTGCAGAGCCTTACGGTCAACATCATCCGTATAGGTACCATTGGAAGATTTGGTAGCCAGTTCCTGCATACGGTTCAGCATGGAATGAACTTCCTGCAATCCGCCCTCAGCCGTCTGTACTAAGGAAATCGCATCCTGGGAGTTATCGGAAGCAGCGGTTAGACCTTTGATCTGTGCTCTCATCTTCTCAGATATAGCCAATCCTGCAGCGTCATCGCCTGCGCGGTTGATTCTGTAACCGGAAGACAGTTTTTCCAGAGATTTGGATACTGCACTGTTATTATTTCCCAGCTGTCTGTGGGAATTTAAAGCCATAATGTTGTGTTGAATTCTCATACTAATTACCTCCATGTAATTGTTTCATCGGGAACTCCTTTTCCCTCTTGTTACGAATATGTTTGTACAGTACCAGACGGGCCCTTGTCCGGCACCAAACGGTGGAAACTCACTATCCCCGCCGTTCTACCTAAGTGATCGTACCTTGTTTCCATATCTTTATCGTGATATTTCACAAAAAGAGAGATTTATTTTGTGCATTTTCACCCATGTCATCCATACAAACTCTCTTCAAAATAAAACTCTTCCAGGCACATCCCGGTCTGTTTCAGGTATTCTGCCGCCTTTTTTCCCACATACCGGAAATGCCATGGTTCATAGTCGATTCCGGTCAGTTCTTCTTTACCCTGATCGTACCGCAGGATAAAACCGTATTCCCAGCAATGCTCCCGCAGCCATTTTCCTTCCTTCGTATCGGCAAAACCGGATTCCAGTGTCCGGTAGGAATCGCTGTAGATGTCCACGGCAAGGCCCAGGCAGTGTTCGCCGGAACCGGGAATGGAAAGGATACGACGGGCCAGCTGATTGGCTTCTTCCATGGAATAACCCTGTTTCACATAGGCGGAAACCTTCCGGTTAAAGAGCATTTCCTGTTTATCCAGTGTGCGGTAGCCGGAGCAGATAAGCGGGGAGAGTCCTCTCTCCTCCATGTCGGAAAGCATGTCCATCAATGGGTCATAAATCCGTTCGTCTACCGACTGCCCCTGGCCCGGTATTTCTTTCAGTTCGGGAAAATAGTCCTCCGGAACAGGGTATTGGGCATTTGTGAGAATCAGGCACCACATATCTTCCGGTTCCAGAACAAGAGCTTCCGCCTCTTGTGCCGGCCCCGCTTCTCCCGGGGCACTTTGCTCCGCCTGCCCGCGGGGCAGGACGGACTCCGAACCGGCTTTGTTTTCCGATGCGGCGGCGCGTTCCTGCTCCAGTTGGGAGTGGGCGGATATATACATAAAAATCAGGATCAGAAGGAAAGTATAGATCACCGTCCTTCTGGTCCTGACTACTCTCCGGTCTTCCGGCTTTTTCCTGCTCACGTTTCTTTTCCTTCCTGATTAACGTATTCTTCTGAGCTGTTCGTTCTGGCATCGTAAAATATAACGATAGAGGAGATCTTCCTGCATATTGGTCATTTCACTGAACTCACAGCCGTATCCTATATAGTTATCCGGTTTTTCAACGGACCTGCGGATGGTGCATGCGTAAAGCATGGTTTCCTTCATGGCCGGTATTACAATGCTGAAGGTTTCTCCCACCCCTAGTTCTTCCTTTGTCTTGAACATCAGGCCGCCCAGGCTGATATCCACCAGCGTCACCTTAAGATCCTGGTATTCCTTCAGGGTTCCGTCGGGGAGCGGATGGGACAGGTTAAAAATAATCCCCTCATTTCTGGTACTGATACGGAAATATTCCCTGCGCTCGTCGTTGGTCGCTTCGTTCAAATCGATTATCCGGATCAGATCATGATTGGAAATATAGACTCTTCCGATCAGTACGCGGAATCCCAGACGCGTATTATAGATCTCTATTTTGACAAACAGGTTATAACTTATTACCGGGAGTTCGTTCCTGGTACTGCTGATATCTATGAAATTAGTCTTGATTCTGTGCAGGGTCCCCATCATTAACAAATCGTTGTTTTTGGCTTTTACCACACAGGAGGAACCCACATATCCTTCCGCCAGATCAATCATACTGCTGTTTTCCCTCACTCATTTTCTGTGCTGTCTATCATCGTTTCTTTTTTTCCTGCAGAAACCAGGCCGTCCCGAAGGGAGGAACGGGGCGTTTTCCGGCCTGCGGGAGTTCCTTTTTTTTCAGGGGAGGCATTCCCGCGGGACTTTGCAGAGGCTTCCATCAGTTTTCCATAGATAGCTGCAACCACTTCGTACAGCTCTACGGGGATGTTGGTTCCCACATCCAGCATGCATAAAAGGGAAGCGGCGCTGTCATCCTTAAAAACGGGGATCCCTTTCTGTTCTGCGATATCTATGATTTTTTCCGCCATGGGGCCGTAGCCGGAGGCGATGACCACGGGGGCGGTATCTTCCTCCATATTGTATTTCAGGGCGGCTGCTTTGTTTTTCTTATATTTTGACATCTACGCCGGTCCTCCTGTAGGGCAGGGTTTTGAAAACATCCATCAGGGAGCGGATATGATCCAGCTTTTCCACTCTGGCCTCGTTCATCAGGTATCCTTTTTCTCCGGCAATTTTTTTTATTTCGGGAAGAAGGGAGGAAAAAAGGGGAAGGTAACTCCCGGGGCAGAACAACAGGAAGTTCATATTTTTTCCGCTGACCAGGAATTCCGCTTCCAGCTGTCCGATGCCTTCGATATCAAAGGTAATCAACATATGGATATGGCTTCCGTCCCCGCCGTCTTTTTCCGCAGCTTCCCTGTCATCCGGATCGATCCACAGTTCGGAAAAAGCCTTCATTCCTTGATAGTCCACCGGAATGACAAAATGCAAAAGGGGCGTATAGTTACAGGGGGAGGAAAGCAGGCTTGTGAGTATTTTTTCAATGCGGTCGCCGTTTAAGCTCTGCATGCCGCTTTCCTTGTCCTGTTTGGCAATAATAGCCGCCAGGGTATCCACCACATGGGAGCGCATGGGGCTGTCACCCGCTTCTTTGAAATGGCTGATATAGTCGCTGACAAGGGTACGGAGCTGATCCTTTGCCTCCCTGTTGTTTATCCGCACCAGCAGGCCGAACAGGGCCTCCTGGAGAAAGGTCTCGTTTTCCCGGTAACGGGAGAGGTTGTACAGGATATTCGGCACCACCCGGGCCGACTGGGGGGAATACAGGATGCTTCCCTCCAGTTCCTTAAGCAGAGCCTGCGCCTGTACCTTCAACTCCTGGAAATGGGAGCCGTCATCCTGCCGAAAGCCTTCCGCCAGATCCCGCAGGCGGGGAGCCAGGTTTTTGCTGGCGGAGAGCTGATCCGCCAGGAAAGAAAAGCCATTGGCTGCGGAATCTTTTGCATCCTTTCTCGCCAGAATGGAATTGATCGCTTTCAGCAGTTCGGCGGTTTCCGTCCGAAGCTCCGGGGTTTCTTTCACCAGCGTGCGGAGGAAATCAAACAGAGGGCCTTTAAAAAGGGTGGAGGAATATTCCTGGCGCATCATTTCGTCCACAATGGAATCGGGGCGGATCAGCAGCGCCTGGAAAAGCTGCTGGATTTCCTGTGTCACCGTATTGTTGTTGACCGGAAGAAGGCTGATGATCTCTTCCAGCAATGTGATGTTTTTCAGATAATTTACCGTCACATCCGGATCCTTCAGAAGATTCATCAGCGTAGCCGCGCCCGCGTCCCTCTGGTAGATGTTATGCTGGGACAGCAGGGAGCTGCTGTCGGGTTTTCTGGCGATGTGGCTGATTTCCTGCAAATCAAAGGGGATGGAGGGATCGGTAACATTTTTATTCTGTTGGACAATATTCTTGCCGATTACCGGAGATGTCACTTTCAAAATGTCAGCCATAATTCCCGTTTCCCTTCCTTTTGTATCTGTCAGCGCATACCCTTACGGATTTCTCCGTCCAGATAGTAATAGCTCACGCTGTCCTCCTTATCCATGATCACCAGCCGGGAGTCCCCGATACCTATCACCGTCCCGGGGTAAACCTCATCTGCCAGCAGACGGGTTCTTCCCACCTCACGGATTTGTTTCGCCAATTGTGCCGCTTTGCTTTGCAGCTGGCGCTGCTTTAATTTACTCACCGAAGCTTCCAGATTCAGCCCGTTCAGTCTTTGCTGTTGGGCGGGTGTCAGGCCCGCACGGTTCTGTTTTTCAGTAAGCCAGGCCGTATTTTTTCGGTTTTCTTCCTGCTGCAGGGTTATTTCCCGTATTTCCTCCGCTGTTTTTTCGGCTTCCGCAATCAGCTGCGGAGTGGCTCCCAGCGTGACGGAGGTGGTGATATGGCTCACGGCTCCCACAGCTTTTACATTCATTTCGTTATAGACGGAACAGCTTCCTCCAATAAAAGCGCCTCTGCGTCCCACCAGCGTCAGATTATTTTCGCAGGATACCTGGGAGTTGATGATGTATTCCGCCTGGATGTTTTTACCGGCATGGATGGTACAGTCCTCCAGGAATTTAGCGGTGATATCCCCTCCCGATTCCAGAATACCGCAATGCATGCCCCGCATCCCCTTCTGAAGCTGGATATCCCCGCCTGCGATGAGGGTGGCCCCTTCCACCATGCCCATGACTGTTATATTGCCTTTTGCCCGTACTTCATAGCCTTCAAACACATCTCCCTGGATAAATACACTTCCGCTGAAATTGATATTTCCCACGGAATTATCCACATTTTGGGCCACCTCAAATACCTTTTCCACATGGAAACGTCCGCTGCGGAAGGTAAGGTTGCCTTCGCAGGCCGCCATGAGCCGGGTCCCGTCTTCATTGTAGGTGATATTCCTTCCCTGCGGGATGGCGGGCATCATCCCCTGACTGCCGCGGACCGGCTGTCCGAACACATTCATGCCGTCCTCCGGATCCGTGGGCCGGGTGATCTGGCAGACCACATCGCCCTCTTTCACGTTATGGATCAGGTTCATATTTTTGAAATCAATGCCTCCGTTTTGTTTGGTGGCATATTTCAGTTGTACCTGCCTCGGGAAAAAATCCTTGATTTTCCCGCTGCTCCCATCCTTTGCAGGCTTTCCCCGGGCAATGACAAACATCTGCCGGTAGCGTTTATTCCCGGCGATATCCCGGATTTTTTCTTCATCGACGCCATAGATAATATGTCTGTCCGCAAGGGCCTTGCGGAGGGCTTGCTCCGTAATATCCGCCCCACCCCCTTCCGGCTCCCACACCATCAGCATGGCTTCCATTTTGTCCGCAGATACATTCAGCTCCAGAGAAGCATCCCTGGCAACAGCGGTTTCCTCCTCCGGTTCGGAACCGGCCTCTTCATCCGGCGTCAGTTCTCCTCCGCGGCTTCTGGCATCCAGCTCTCTCTGCTTTTCCAGCTCCGCTTCATTCCAATCCTCCACGGTTTCAATCAGAGTCTCCTTTTGGGGCAGGATGCCGGCTCCGATCTCGGTATGACCGCTTCCATGGCTCTCCCTTTCGGGATCCTCTTCCGCATACAGCTTATCGTATTCTTTTTTTTCCTGACCCTCATCGGCACCGAGGGGCGTATCCTGTGTATCTGCCCCTTCATCCCCAAGGTATTTCATGAGCAGATTATAAAGCAGACTTTTTTCCTTCATGGGGACTCTCCTTTACCGGTTGATGTGCCTGTATACCCGTCTCTTTTGTATTTCTTATCGCAGATTATTGATGATTTCTTCGATTTGGTCAGCGGTCGTCACAATCCGCCCGTTCAGCTGGAATGCCCGCTGGGCCTCAATGACGTTCACCATTTCCGAAGAAAGCTCTGTCCCCGACAGCTCCAGCGCTCCGGACACAATACGGTTCCCTGTGGTCTGCTCCGTCACCGCGGACCACTGGCCGGAAAGCTCTCCGGTACGGTATCTGTTATTACCCATATGCACAAGGCCCTCCGGATTATCACAGGTGTACAAGCCTATTTTTTTTCCAAGGCCCTCCAGATCCAGCAGATTGGTGTCCTGTTCCCTGCCCTCTTTATCCGTCACCTTTCTGGCAGCCAGCGGGATCCGTTTTCCTTCCCCGTCCAGCACAAAATATCCATCCCTCGTGGTCAGGAAATCACCTTCCTCCGATACGGAGATTTTAAAAGAACCGTCTCTTGTATACAGGGGCTGACCTCCGCCGTTTCCGTTCTCCACAGCAAAGAAACCGTCCCCCGTGATGGCGAAATCCAGAGGCTGTCCGCTCCGTTCAAAGGCTCCCTGCACAAAAACCGGCTGGACGCCGCTCATTTTCACACCGTGTCCGGTAAGAAGTTCTCCCGATTTCACATCCATCTGGGTATAAAGCAGATCCTGAAAGGTTCCCCTCTCCGCCTTATAGCCTGTTGTATTCACATTCGCCATATTGTTGGCGGTGATATCCAGCTCTGACTGAAAGGTCCGCATGCCGGAAACCGCCGTATAAAATGCTGTATTCATTACTACTCCCATCCGCGCGCATATGCGTCTTTTTAAAGCTTTCCGATTTCCGAAGCCGTTTTCTGGTTCATCTGATCGATGATGGTCAGCGCCTTGCTGCAGGATTGGAACGCACGCTGGATTTCCATAGTCCTGGTCATCTCTGCGCTCAAGTCCACGTTGGATCCTTCCAGGCTTCCCTGGATTACAGGTGATGCCGAAGGAGCAAGCTGTGCTTCCCCGGCCCCGAACATTCCCTTTTCATAGAACTGCAGCTTTTCGGAGGCATCCGGTACCACAATGCGTAGTTTTCCCAGCACGTCCCCCTTTTCGCTGCGGACAGTCCCCTGTTCGTCCACCTGAAAACCATCTTGCGGCCGGATGGGTCCGTTTTCCCCCATCAGCCTTCCGATTCCGTTCAGGCTCAGATACCCTTCCGCATCCATGCGGAAATTCCCGTTCCGGGTCAGGTATTCTCCGTTTTCTCCCTGAAGGACAAAATAGCCGTCTCCCCCAAGGGCCAGATCATATGCTCCGCCTGTTTGTGTAAGCTCCCCGGGCGCGAAAGAAAACGCCTGATCGGCCGCTGCCGTCAGGATCGCACCGCTTCCCATAGCGGTGCTTTTCCCTCCCTGTACCCGCAGAAGTTCTTCCTCAAAGGTGGTTTTAACCAGCCTTTGCTCCCGGTAACCGGGTGTCTTTACATTTGCCATATTATTGGCGTTCAGGTTCAATGCCCTCTGGTTGGTGAGCACGCCTGACGCCGCTGTATAAAAACCCGAAAACATAGGTTTCCTCCTATCCTTCCATATATTCCCGCAGGCTGTCCCTGAGTTTTTTGACAGCCTTCGTATGGATTTGGCACACACGGGATTCCACCACATCCAGAATCCGTGCGATATCCGCATATTTCAGTTCCTCATAGTAATAAAGGGTAATGACCAGCCGCTCTTTTTCCGTAAGGGCTTCCACGGCCCGGGCCAGTACTTCCGTAAGCTCCTGTCTGCAGAAGCTTTCCTCCGGACGCAGGGAGGTATCCGGGCTTTCCGGTTCCATCCGGCTGACATTCTCCTGCGCATCCTGCATCAATCCTTCAAAGGAAA
Organism: Lachnospiraceae bacterium; assembly: GCA_022845955.1. Lineage (GTDB taxonomy): Bacteria > Bacillota > Clostridia > Lachnospirales > Lachnospiraceae > Eisenbergiella. The sequence goes on along the minus strand of AP025576.1, from coordinate 2,281,570 downwards.
GGATGGAAGCCCGGTTCATATATTGCAGGTGGCTCTCTATCTTTTCCGGCAAAATACCCATATAAGCGGCCACCTCCGCCACCTGAGGTTCCCTCATTTTCTCATGGGCAAGCTGCTGGAAGGCTTCGTCGATACGCCTCTGCAGGGAACGCGCCCGATGAGGCACCCAGTCCTGGCTGCGGACAAAATCGATCAGGGAGCCCCGTATACGCAGGAACGCGAAGGTTTCAAAACGCGCCCCTTTCGAATCATCATATCGTTCCAGACAGTCCATCAGGGCAAGCATTCCCTGGTTCACCAGGTCTTCCTCCTGTGCATAGCCGGACGCCATGCCCCTCATCTGTACTGCGGCGGAACGTACGAGATTACTATATTTAATAATAAGCTTTTCTCTCAGCTCAGGGCTGCCGGTCTGCTGGTATTCTTTCAGCATTTGGGCCTCCCTGTTTTCCGTCAACTCCGCCAACATAGCTATCCTTTCTACGGCAGGGCTATATTGCCCAGTGCCTGAATCTGAATATTATTATCAATCTCACTGAATGACAGTACCGTCACATTGGGGTAAAACTGGTCAATCAGCTTTTTAAAATAAAGGCGCACCACAGGTGAGGTCAGTACGATAGGTACATTGACCAGATCTTTAATTTTATTGATTTCCCCTGTGGATGCGGTGATAATGCTTTGTATGGAGGAAGGATCCAGGGCCAGATAAGAACCGGTATCCGTCTTTTTTACAGATGACATGAGCATGTTCTCTATTTTTTCATCCAGGCTTATCACTTTCATCTGCCCTGCTTCGGAAAAGCGGTGGGAAATCGTCCGTTTCAGCGCCTGGCGCACATATTCCGTGAGCATATCCGTATCCTTGATCTGTTTGCCGTAGTCTCCCACCGTCTCAATAATGGTTTCCATATCCCGGATGGGAATGGATTCCCTGAGCAGATTAGCCAGGACTTTCTGCAGTCCGCCCGGGCTGATAATGCCGGGAATGGTATCCTCCACGATACTGCTGTTGGTCTTTTTCAGGTTTTCCAGAAGATTATTGACCTCCTGCCGGTTGAGCAGTTCATACAGATGCTCCTTGATGATCTCCGAAAGATGGGTGATGACCACTGAAGCGGGATCGATCAGGGTATAACCTGCCATTTCCGCCTGGATTTTCCGATCCTCGCTAATCCATTTCGCCGGGATATGGAAGGCCGGATCCATGGTGTCGATTCCGGGAATCTCATCCGCATCGGGTCCGGGAGAAAGGGCAAGGAAATGATCCATGAGAATATCCCCTCTCGCCACCTCTTCTCCTTTTAAAAGGATGCTGTACTGGTTCGGATTAAGCTGGCCGCTGTCCTTGATGCGGACGGACGGAATGACAAACCCCATTTCCAGCGCCATCTGCTTACGGAACATAACCACACGATCAATGAAATTACCGCCGCTGCTCTCATCCGCAAGGGGGATAAGGCTGTATCCGAATTCCATTTCTATCTGTTCCACATTCAAAAGGCCGTAAATATTGTCTATATTCTTATAAAAAGAGGCCTCGCTCGTTACTTCCGCCTCCACAAGACCGGGCACGGATTCTTCCACGATATTTTTCTGCTTTCTTAGCAGGTAATAACCTCCCGCCATCAGGACAGCAGAGGTGCAAAGGATCTGGAACACCGGGAAACCGGGTATCAGGCACAGGCATGCCGCTGCCGCACCCGCCATCATGATCACGCGGGGCTGGGCAAGAAACTGCCTGGTCACATCCTCGCTGAGACTGTTCTCCGAAGCGGAACGGGTAACGATCATACCGGTGGCTACCGAAATAAGCAGCGCCGGGATCTGGGATACCAGGCCGTCACCGATAGTTGATGTGGTATAAATCTGCATGATTTCGGTGATACTTCCCTGTTTGTTCATGGTTCCCACCAGAATGCCGCCGATAAAATTAATAAGCGTTATGATAATAGAGATGATGGCATCCCCTTTTACAAACTTCGTGGCACCGTCCATGGATCCGAAGAAATCCGCTTCCCTCTGTACCTTGGCCCTGCGTATTCTGGCTTCCTGTTCGTCGATCAGGCCGGTATTTAAGTCCGCATCAATGGCCATCTGCTTCCCCGGCATGGCGTCCAGGGTAAAACGTGCCGCAACCTCCGCCACACGTTCGGAGCCTTTGGTAATGACAATGAACTGTACCAGGACGATAATCAGGAAAATAATAAATCCGATAACCGCATTTCCCCGGATTACAAATTCTCCGAAGGTCTTTACCACCTGCCCCGCATATCCGTTGTCAAACAGAATCTTACGGGTGGAGGAAATATTTAGTCCCAGCCGGAAAAGAGTCGTAATCAAAAGGATCGACGGGAATACGGAAAATTCCAGGGTTTCCCTGATATACATTGCCATACACAGGATCATCAGTGACAAAGTGATATTCAATATGAAGAAAAAATCAAGTAAAAAGGTGGGAAGAGGGATCAGGATCAGGAAAATAATGCCGATGACGCCCGCTGTCACCACTATATTATATCGTTTCAATTACAGATCACCATTTTCTATAATACTCTTGGTATTTACGATCTCACTGATACGCACCCCGAAGTTATCATCGATGACTACCACCTCGCCCCGTGCGATCAGCTGGCCGTTAACAATAATGTCCACCGGCGCGTCAGCCTGTTTGTCCAGTTCCACTACCATTCCGTTGTTAAAGCTCAGTATTTCTTTCAGCTTCCGCCTGGTTTTCCCGATTTCTACCGACACGTGAAGGGGAACATCCATTAACAGCCCCAGGTTTCCCTGCGGAATGGAAGCAGTCTGTATCTGTGATGTACCCTGGTATGCGATTTCGTTCTGCCTGTTTACCACGGGCAGAAGGGTATTGCCGTCATCTGTCAGGCTTTCCCTGATCCGGATGCTGTTGCGCGCCTCTTCCTCCTGAACCGCCCGTTCCTCATCCCGCTTCTTTTTCGCTGCGGCCTCCTGCATCAGGCTGTCAGCAGCCGTTTCAGATATACATTCCAGGAACTCCGTCTCCAGCAGATCCCCTATGGTCATGCCATAACGGATTACCGTAGTTTTTGCCGCCGCATCCTCTCCCATGATTTCCCAGAGACGCTGTCCGCTGTCAGACAGGAAAAGCTGGCAATCCGAGGAATCCATGGTATTTTCCAGATATCCTGCCAGCGACTTGGCAGCGCTGTGCACCATTTGGTTCATCAGCTCGCCCGCCGCACTCATGGCCACTTCATCAAACGCAAAATCGGGATCCGGAAGATCATCACTTCCCATCAGCTTATTCAGAAAAGCCTGCATGTCACGCTGTCTGAAAATCATGACAATGGTGCCGGCCGCATTGGATGTGAGGCAGCTCTTGGCGAACAGGGCCGGTTCCAGAATGCTGTATTCCACATCCTTAATCAATATTTCCGATGTTACGGGCTCCTTGATCTCTATCTTTGTGTTAAGCATGGCGGAGATGGATTCCCCTGCCGCTTGTCCATATTGTTCCATAAGCTTGTCAAAGATATTTTCCTCCGACATATTCCGGATTCCCTGCTCTGCTGCCATATTGCCTAACTCCTTTTATCCTGATTATTTTTCTTTTTTCTGCCGAAGCGTCCGGGCTTCCTGCCTTCTTCCTGCACTCCCTCTTCTTCCTCATTCACCCGTTTCATATGGGCCGGGAGAAGCTTGTAGAGCTTTTCCTCAATATATCTGGGATTCTCTCCCTCCTGGATAGCAATAACCCCCTCCATGACCAGCTGTTTGCAAAGAAATTCTTCTTCATGGCGTGCCTTCAGCTTGCTTGCCACCGGCAGACAGACGACATTTGCCAGCAGGGATCCGTATAATGTGGTGATAAGCGCCACCGCCATACCGCTTGCCAGCGCATTCACATCCTGCATGTTCCCCAGCATCAGAATCAGTCCGATAAGCGTACCGATCATACCGAAGGCCGGCGCGAAACCTGCCGCCTTTTCATAGAAGCTGCGATCCAGGGCATGACGTGCATCCAGCTGATCCAGCTCCGTCTCCATGGCCGCCTTTACCTTTTCCGAATCTACGGAATCCACCACCAGCATCAGGCTGTTATGCAGGAAAGGTTCATCAATTTCATTCAGCTTATCCTCCAGGGACAGCAGCCCTTTCATCCTGGCTTCCGTTGCAAGCTCTACGATCTGCTGGATGGACAGCCTGGGATCAAACCGCTGGGGCCTGAAGATAATCTGCATATGCTTTCCTATTTTTTTAAACGCGCTGGGGGGGAAGGAAAGCATCATGACGCCAATCGTTCCTCCTACCGTTATGGCAAGGCTTGGATAGTCCCAGAAAGCATGCAGATTTCCAAAAACAATCCGGGTGGTATCGGAATCAAACAGAATTCCGAACAGCACCATTCCAACTGCCAAAATCAAACCAATAACCGACAAAAAGTCCATAACCTGTTACATCCTTTTCTCTTTTGTTTCTTTCGGCGCAACTGTTTTGCTTCCTCACAGTTACCTTCCGGCCTCCTTCAGGAGGGCCCTGCGCCGCCCAGCAGTTCACGGACGATACGCCTTCGTTCTTCCCGTATCCGTTCCACCACTTCATCCATTGTTTCCTTCACAATAAGATGCTTGCCGTTGGTGAGAAGGATTGTGGTATCCGGATTTTCGGAGACCATTTCTATTAAGTCGGGGTTCAGTACAAACCGTTCCCCGTTCAGTTTTCTTAAGAAAATCACGGATACCTTCTCCTTATCTCATTCTGTCCTGTTTATCTCTTCAGGTTCACCAGCTCCTCCAGAATGGTATCGGATACCGTAATAATTCTGGAGTTGGCCTGGAAACCTCTCTGGGTCACTATCATATCTGAAAATTCCGCGGAAATATCCACATTTGACATTTCCAGCGCGGAAGACTGAAGCGCACCGGAACCATTGGTTCCCGCCTGGCACAGCTTGGCGGTACCGGAGTTGGCCGTCTGCTGGAAGTAGGAATTGCCCGCCTCCTCCAGACCATAGGGGTTTTCAAAGGTGGCGAGGTCGATTCGTCCCACCTGGATTTTTCCTTTATCCGGATGGTTTACCTCAATGACACCGTTTGACAGAATCGAAACGCCTACCTGGGAGGAGGACAAGGTTCCGCCTGCGGTACCGCCCTCCAGGACGAAGCCCTTCTGTCCCAGCCCCAGTTCTTTGGAATCCTGGGATGCGGTTACCGTCCCTTTCCCGGCGGAGGTCATACCGGGATTTGGTTCCGTGTTGATGTCCGCTCCCGCATGGGCCTTCTGCCATTCGTCCGACAGCTTGGTAAAACCTTCGTGTGTCATTTCAATGTATTGTCCGGCTTCTTCCCCGGCTTTTACCGGGCTTTCTTTCAAAAGTACGGAATTGGCCGCCGTACTGGAGGAATCAATATGGCCTACAAAGGTTCTTGTGTCCGCTCCGGTTCCCACCGTAGCCGTTATTTTCCATTCCGCCTTCGTATCTGCCGTTGCTTTGATGTACTCCGCTTTAAATTCCACGTCGCCTTCTGCGGTGAATTTGGGTACGCTGCTTACGGTTTTGGCAAGCATGGACCCAAAAATACCGTTGTTGGCCGAATCGGCAGCGGAAAGAGTCATTTCTCCGGGAACCACATCGAAATTGTAGCCCAGGATCTCCGCGCCGGTCAGGCCTCCTGCGGGAAACAGGCCGCCGTCCGGCACCGCCGTCAGCGACAGCTTTCCGGTGGGATACTCTTTACCGCCGTTTGCCTGGGTGATGGCCGTATTTACCTTATCCATCAGATCAGTAAGGCTGCTGAATACGGATTTGGCATTGACCCGGACCGTTATCGAACCGGTGCTTATTTCCGTATCCTTAACAACGGCGTCGGCCCCGTCCGGAAGCGTATCGTCCACAACAAAGTTCACGGACACATTGGCATCCGTCGTCGCTTTTTCCGAAGTCAGGGTATAACGGATCCCATTAATTGTTTCTGTTTTTACCGCTTTTGCGGCAAGCTGTGAGGGAATATCGAGATGGATCTTGTTGGATCCCGGCCCTTTTCCCAGCGGATCCCCGGAAACGCCCAATACCGTATAGCCGTTGGCATCAGTCAGGTTACCGCTGTTAGGGTCTATTTGAAGTGCGCCGGCCCTGGTATAGAATATATTACCGTCCGAATCCTGTACCTGGAAAAAACCTTCTCCGGCGATCGCCACGTCCAGCCCTCTGTTGGTGGACTGGAATGCGGAACGGCTCATGTCCAGGTCAATACCTGCCAGCTGTGTGCCGTATCCGATCTGGGAAGCATTGGTTCCTCCCATAGTAGCGCTTCCGCCTGTGGCGTTTTGAAGTGTCTGATAAAATACATCTGTAAATCGTCCTCTGCTGGACTTAAATCCGTATGTATTGACATTGGCAATATTATTGCCGATTACGTCAAGCTTACTCTGGTGTGCCTTCATACCGGACACCGCTGAATACAATGATCGTAACATTGTAAATCTCCTTTTCCACCGTCCTTACCCGTCCGTCATTCGGGGTAAGATAGCCTCCAAAAAAGGACCGGCTATATCATTACGGTTCCATCAATATTGGTGAATACGGTACCCTTCAGGCTGCCGTCATTCACAACAGTAACTACCTTGTTATTCGGTACATTCACTACAAAAGCTGTGGTATCCATCAGAATCAAAGGCGACCGCAGCCCCTTTTCTTCCGCCAGCCGTACGCCTTCATTCAGCCGTTCCAGCTGCCCGGGGGATACGTCCACATTCCGTTCCACCACGCGTTCCATGGCATGTTTGGAAAAAGCGACAGTGCTTTCTTCCCGGATTCTCTCTTCCAGAAGCGTCTGAAAAGAAGGCTGCTCCTCTCCGGGGGACTCCACGGCATCCCGGTTCTGTTGGATAGCAACGGGATTGCCTGTATATATCGGCCTTTGCAGCAACTGGTTATATCGTAACGGATCCATCCCTTATCCTCCTTCCCGTTCCTATGCATCCTGCGCGCGGTCCGTTTCTTCCGTGTTTCCGCTTTCCTGCGTCCCTCCGCTTCCGTCCGCGCTTCCGCTTCCCTGCGTCCCGCTATTTCCGTCCGCGCTTCCGCTGTCATTCGTCCCGCCGCTTCCGTCCACTCCGCCGGTCTTATCTTCCTCCGCAGTCCCGGACATTCCGCTTTCCGCCGCCTTCCGCACGCTTTCAAACCCTTCCGTCAGCCTGCCGTCCAGCATCTTGTTCATATCCTCCAGCTGGCTGCTGATTTTTTTCAGGGCGCTGTCGCTCTGGCTTGAAGGCTTCACTTCCATGATCTCATCCAGCGTAAATCCTTTGCCTCCTACAAATATCATGTATTCTCCGTCCAGCAGGGATACCTTTTCCACCGGGCCCTCCGTGGTCGTCAGGTCGCCGTTAACGGTGATCTTCGCCGCCGTCACGTCTTTGCCCACAAGGGATGTGGCATAGGTGCTTTTGGCATTATACGCAAGCTCCTGCATCTGCTGCATAGTGGTGAACTGCGCCAGCTGGGTCACATATTGGGTATCATCAACCGGATTCATAAAATCCTGGTTTTTCAGCTGCTCCACCATCAGCACCAAAAAATCGTCGATGGAAACCTGCCGGTCCGATTGCTTTTCAAAGACCGCGTCAATTACATTCCCGGTACCGTCCGTCCCGCCTGCTTCCGTCCCGCTGTCTCTTGTATAGGGCGAGGTATAAGAACCATAGCTGTTGTTCAAACCGTCTACCGCCATTTGGGCTGCTTCCTCCTTTCTTATGAAATTCCTTCATTTGAATCACTTTATCGGCTGCTTAATCAGATATATGCATACAGCCTTCCATCCGTCCGGCTGTAAACCGGAATGTCGGCGGATGTATCTTCTTCCTCTCCGGCCTGCGTACCGCCGTAACGGCGCATCAGCATACCGTTCATCTGTCTCTGCTGCCGGTACATATCCTGCTGGTATCCGGCGGAATCCATACCGCCGAAGCCGCTGTGATAGACCTCCTGCACCTGGGCGTTCAAAGGCTGCAGGGCTTCCTTAAGCTGAAGCAGTTCGCTGTTTATCAGGCGTTGTGTTTCTTCATTGCTCACCCCGATACGCATGGATATCTTCCCGCCTTCGGTCACCATGCGGACTACAATCTCTCCCAGGCCTTCCGGCTTGAGGCGGATGGTAAAATGGTTCATCCCCTTTGCCATTCCTTCTTCCAGTCCTGTTTTCACCTGCTGCATAACCGGCACAGCTTCTGCTTTTGTACCGGAAGCCGCCGTTATTTCCGGCCGGTCCGCCGCTCTTACGGCTATCATGCGGTCCATGGGCAGCCAGGCCTTCTCGTCCACCTTTTTCTGCAAAGCATCCGTGTCTGGTTCCCTGTTTGCGGGGCTGTCAGCCGTTTCTGTCTGTGTCTCTTCCTTCCCCCGGCCTGCCAGCTCCTTTAATAAGCGGGACTGTTCCTTCAGTACGTCTCCATAGGAGGACGTTCCCTCCCCGGAAGCTTCCTGTCCGTCACGGACTGTCCTGTCCGCAGACAAACCGCCGGCGGTCTCCCCTTTTATGGCATCGCCGCTTTTGAGAAAGAAGCCTTTTTCCGGCGTTTCTTCCGCCCGTCCCCCGGTTTTCTTTCCTTCCGCTGTACGGAAGTCTCCTGCCGGCATGGCTGCTGCGGATAACAGATTTTCCTCCGTTCCCGGCAAAAGCCGGCTTACGTCATTCCCCGGCTGCAGGATACCGGAAACCATCTCTTCCCCGCCGCCGGTACCCCCGGATAAGGCTCCATCCGGCAGAAGAATCTCCCAGCCGTTCTGCATAAGCTGTTCCTCCGCCATAATACCTGCCGCGGCTTGTGCCTGTTCCTTCGCGGGTTCGTCCGTCCGATCCGGGACTGTATCCCCGGGCCTGCCGGGATTTTCCGACAGAGGTGCTTCGTTTTTTTCCTGTGCATCCTGAGCTGCCTTTTCCGCGGCGCTATCCGGGGTGTTTAGCGGACCCCGATCCGTTTTTACGGGCTGTGATACGGATTCCCTGAGCATTTTCCGGGGCTTATTGGCAGCGGACTGTTCCAGACGGGTATTCAGCACTTCCATAAAGGAATCGGGGCCTCCCGGATCCAGCCGGCTGCCTTTTTGTGTTCCTTTCATTCCTGTGTTCTGTAATGCCTGTACATTCATATGTTTCACCACCTTCCTTTTTGTATTTCTATTCCCGCCACAGGAGGCAGGAATTATCTATAGGAAACGCCATTCCGAACAAAACTGCCGGAAACATGCTCGGAGATGATCTCCTGCTGCTCCCTGGCTTCTTCCTGGCGGTATTCCTCCAACTGTTTGTCCTTCAGGTTCTCCAGCTTTTTCACTTCCTGGGAAGCGCTGACTACCACCTGACGTTGTTTTTCGATTTCCTCATCTATGCGGATTCTTTCGTTCTGAAGCTCCTCCAACTGCTTTTTTCCGCTGACAAGCAGAACACTGGAGGATCGCAGTTCAAAAACAGTGGTTCCCTTTCGTATGGCTGTCTCCCGTTCCTTCTGCACCCGTTCCATTTCCGCAGACAGAAGCCGCCTTTTTTCCTCCAGCTGGCTTCTGTATGCCAGCAGCCGGCTCATAACCCCCCGTTCTTTTTCTAAATCCTGCTCCTGGAAATTAAGCATCCGTTCCAGGGGAAAGATAAATTTCTTCATAGACTCCCTCCTACTGCATCAGTTTGATCATCTGAAGCACCGTTTCCTCCAGGGTAAAACTTTCGTCTGTTTTCTGCTGCAGAAAATCATAGATATTGCGGATCCGTTCCAGCGCTTCATCCAGTTCCGGGTTGGTTCCTTTTTTATAGGCACCGATGGATACCAGATCCAGGTTGCTTTCATAAACGGAAAGCATTTTCCGCAGCCGGCCGGCTGCAGCCTTATGCTCCGGCAGTACGATTTCGTTCATCAGACGGCTGACGCTGGAAAGAATGTCAATGGCCGGATAACGGTTGCTGGTCGCCACCTTCCGGGACAGCATGATATGGCCGTCTATAATTCCCCGCACCGTATCGGATATCGGTTCGTTGGCATCGTCTCCTTCCACCAGCACGGTATATATGCCGGTGATAGAGCCCCGTTCAAAATTGCCGGAACGTTCCAGCAGCCTGGGCAGTTCCGAATATATAGAGGGCGTATAACCCCTGGCTACGGGCGGTTCTCCGATACTGAGTCCGATCTCCCTCTGCGCCATGGCAAAACGGGTCAGGGAATCCATCATAAGAAGCACATCTTTCCCCTGATCCCGGAAATATTCTGCAATTGTGGTGGCTGTCATCGTGCATTTGGCGCGCATCATGGCGGACTGATTGGAGGTTGCCACCACCAGGACCGAACGCTTCAGTCCTTCCTCCCCCAGATCTCGGTTAATGAATTCCACCACCTCACGGCTTCGTTCCCCCACCAGCGCAATTACATTCACATCCGCTTTTACGTTTTTGGCTATCATCCCCATCAGTGTACTCTTCCCCACACCGCTTCCGGCGAAGATTCCCATCCTCTGGCCCTTTCCTATCGTAAGCAGGCCGTCTATCGCTTTTACTCCCATCTGGATAGCCGTATCAATAGGAGGCCGTTCCATGGGATTGGAAGATACACCGGTAATCGGGTAAAATGCCGGCTGTTCTATGGAAGGCCCGCCGTCAATTGGCTGGCCCAGGGCATCCACCGTGCGCCCGATCAGGCTGTCCGCAACCGGAATCAACAGCTTGCTGCCGGTATTGCGGACAGCACTCCCATAACCGATTCCTTCAATATCCTCATAGGGCATCAGCAGAACCTTGTTTTCCCGGAAACCCACCACTTCAGCGGCCATCCTGCGGGCGCTGCCTGCCACTTCTATCGTACAGACATCCCCAATGCGGCATTCCGGGCCGGTGGCCTCCACGGTGGTTCCTACTATTTTATCGATCCGCCCCATATAGGTATACAGATCCGCCCTTCTCAGATATTCGCGGGCCTTGTCTGAATCTGTCTTCATATCCGGCCCTCCAGAGAGGAAAGCTGCTCTTTCAGCTGCTCCAGCTGTCCAAATACGGAAGCATCCAGGTATCCATCGCTTGTTTCAATACGGACCCGATCCAGAGGTCCTTCCTCTTTCTTCAGGCGTATGGTGCTACCGTATTTTTCCTGCAGCGGTTCCAGTTCTTTATCCAGTTTCTCCGCAAGCGCCACAGCCTTTGCGGAAATATGTACGTCAATCTTCTTTTTATCCCGTTCCGTCAGAATCGCCTGCTTAACCAGCTCTGCCATTTCCCCGCTGTCCTCTTCGATTCGTTTTTCCAGAATCTTGCCTGCAATATCCAGTGACAGCTCCACGATCCGGCCCCGGATATCCTCCGCCTGTGTTTCCATCTGTGCGTATATGTCCTTTATCTCCTGCCGGAGGCCGGTCAGCAGTTCCTCTACAGAGGATAAGGCTTCCTCCAGTCCCTGTGCATGTCCTTCTTCCCTGGCCCGGACGCGTATCCTCGCGGCCTCTTCCTCCGCGGTATTCACTATCTTATCCCGCTGGGCATAAGCTTCCGTGAGTATTTCCGCCATGGATTCCTTTGCCTGGTTTCTGGCATGCTCCAGGATATGCCTTTTTTCTTCCGAAATCAGCGTGTAGCTTTCTTCCGGGTGCGGTGCCGTATCCTCCTGCTCCTGCAAGCCTGAGTATTCCTCATATACAGCCACCTCCAGATCCTGGTACACGGCCTGACCGGACTTTATAATTCTAGACAATTACTTCATCCTTTCCATCTTTGGAAATCACGATTTCCCCTTCCTCCTCAAGCCTCCGGATGGTGGAGACAATCCTCTGCTGCGCCTCTTCCACCGAGCTCATACGGATATTATGCAGGAAATTCATATCCGTCTGTATGCTTTCCCTCATACGGGTAGACATATTGGAAAAAATAGCGTTGGTTACATCCCGGTTCGCCACCTTGAGGGCCACGGCCAGATCCCTGGAATCCGTATCCCTGATAAAACGCTGGATAGACATGGGATCCAGATAGGCTATATCTTCAAATACAAACATGAGTTTTCTCACACCTTCCGCCAAACGGGGATTCTTGATGTTTAATTCATCAAAAATATCTTTTTCCGTACTGCGGTCCACGTGGTTCATCACATCAGCCACATAATTCAATCCGCCCAGTTCCATGGCGTCTTCCGTAGCGGAAACCCCTATTTTCCCCCGGACCACTTCCTCCACCACTTTGACGATAGGCGGATAGGCCCTTTCCATACCGGCTATACGTTCCACCACATCAATCCGTGTTTCCCCCGGCAGTTCCGCGATGATTTTGGAAGCCTGCTCCGCGTTGGCATAAGACAGGATAAATGCCAGCGTCTGGGGATGTTCGTTCTGTATCACACTCATAAGGGACTTATAATCTATTTTCCGGATAAATGCAAAGGACTTGGTATGAAGGGCTTTGCTGACCCGATCCATCATGCTTCTGGCCTGCTGCTGCCCGAAGGCCTTTTCCAGTACCTCCTTGGCATATTCCCGGCCTCCGCTGGTAATCACCTTTTCCGTCACACAGCAATCATAGAAATCCTTTGAAATCTCTTCCAGCTCTCCATTGGAAAGCTTGGGCAAACGGGACAGCTCCACAGACAGCTGTTCGATCTCTCCTTCGGAAAGGTGGCGCAGCACCTCGGATGCATTTTCCACCCCAATGACGGATATCACTGCCGCCGCCCTTTCGGCAGCGCTCCTTCCTTCTGTTTCCATATCATTCATTTCCTTCCTTCAGCAATGACTTAATCATAGTAGCAATAATTTCCGGATTGGCCTTTGCAAAATTCCGGACCTGCTCCATAGGATTATCATTTGCTGCCACACCGGGCTCCGGTTCCCCGGTTCCTATACTGTTCACAACAGCCTCCTCGCCTGCCCGTTCCAGGACGGAAGCCGCATTCCTCTGGTTTTCCGCCTGGGCAAACATGGCATCATCTTCCCGGGTATGTTTTCTATATCTGTGAATGAACAAAAACAGCAGCAGCAGAAGGAGAAGCCCCCCGGCTCCCGCTAGAAACAGCAGATCCCTGTTCCATACAATTCCTTCCGGTTCGTTTTCTTTTTTCTCGGGCTGAATGGTTTCCGGCTGAACCTCCGTCTGCCGGAAGCTGGTAATGACAATATCCTCCGGGGCGATGTTAGCCGCTTTGGATACGGTATCTATCAGCTGCTGCTTCCGGTTTTCCGTGAGGTTATTGTCATTCACGGTAACCGAAACGGTTGCTTTCTGCAGCTTCACGTTATCCTTTTCTATCTGCTGTTTGATATATCCCACCAGATAGTCTACATTATTATAATATTCCTCCGACTGCGTCCCGCCCTGTCCGCTGCCGGACGTCCCATAAGCAGGGATATCCGTATTATTTTCCTCCCCGGCCACGCCGCCGGCTCCCTGGACGGATCCCTGGGATTTGCTCTCCTCCGACCGGCCGATCACCCCGTTGCCGTCTGACTGGGGCACATACTGCATATTTTCCGTAATCATCTTGTCATAGTCGATCACCACGGTGGCGGAAACGCGGATCTGGCTGGGTTTATAGGCCAGGGTCAGGACATTCATGATCTTGTCTTCCAGACGCTTCTCCACCTTGGATTCGAAATCCAGACGATCCAGCCCGTAATAGCTTCCGCTGTCAAGGCTCTGCCCCTGCAGTTCTTCCATGGTGGCCGCATTGATGATCGTAACATTTTCCGGCAGCAGTCTCGGCACGCTGTTCGCCACCAGCTTTTTGATGGCGGCAACTTTTTCCGGGGATAATTCATAAGAAGGGATCAACGTCAAAGAAACAGAACCCGTGCTGTCCGAGCTTTGTTCATCCCAGACGTAGATACTGTCGTCAGAAACATTCAGCGTCACGATGGCATTGGAAATTCCGCTCATGTCCTTCAGCGTCCGCTCCAGACGATCCTGGAGGTTCAGAAGCAGATACTGCTTCTTTTCAAATTCCGTTGTCGTAAAGCCTGTGTTGTCAGAAAAAATATTGAAAGGCAGGGCTGTTTTGGGATACCCCAAAAGGGACATATCAAGCATGATATCTCCCAATTCTTCTTCGGGTACGGTCACTTCCCCCGATTCATTTCGTTTCGCATCCACTCCGCGGCTTCTGAGCACCGTATATACTTCCGTATTCTCATCTACGGATATTCCCGGGAATAACACCTCGTATCTTCCCTTATTCTTAACATTAAGAAAAACCGCTGCTCCCAGTGCAACCACGACAGCAACAGCAATACCGGCGGCAAGAACAAGATTCCTTCCACCCAAAAAGCGGTTAAGGTTCTTATTGCTCTCTACCTTAGCCTTCATCTTATCTTTTATACTCATCTATCTCCACCACAACAAGTTTATACCTGCATCCCCATTATCTGATTGTATGCGTTTACCGCTTTGCTGGTCAGCTGGGTGGTAAACTCCACAGCCGCCGCTGTCTGCTCCGCCTGAATCATAACGGTATGCAGATCGTCTGTCTCACCAAGGGACAGCTTTGTGTCCATTTCTGAAGTTTCCTGAAGCGCCTGATCCGCTTCTTCTATCGCTTCCATCAGGAAACTGCCGAATGCTTTCTTGCCGGATGACGGTTGGTTATCTTCGGTTTTTCTCAATTCCTCCAGGGAAAACGAAGGTTCCAGCTTTGTTATCGGAACAATAAACATTAATTACACCTCTTATCATATGTAGAATATTGTCTTATTATATCATATTTTCTCAATAGAAAAAGCGTTTTTTACTAATTTCAACAAATTTTTCAAAACATTTTTTTATTTTTTTATAAGATATAACAGATTTTTCCATATTTTTATTTGAAATTTATAGTTTTCCGGGCACTTTTAACTTTATTTTAATTATAATATTTTTGTATATCAATCAATAGTTACTATTTTATTATCTTAATTCCGTTTAAAAGCAGGAAACATGTTACTTTATTTTCCTAAATACCACAAAACAGGAAGGTGTGTAACTCCCATCTGATGTGCTTTTTCTAACAGAATGGAAACAGGTTCCGTTCTGAATTCACAGGGCGCGCAAAAATACGTAATAACGTTTGTTTTATACAAAAACCGTTCCGTCCGCCGTTTCTGCTCCTGTTTTTCCTTTCCCATCCGGACGGGCATTTTCCTGCAATCCAAGCCATTTTACAAGATCATTTAAGAATCCGTTAAGAAACAGACAATTCCTATTTAAGGACTTTTCCATCCGCATCTGTTATATTAAAGAAAACACAGACACAGGGAGTAATCTTATGAAGAAAGGCAAAGACCGCGCTGTAAGCAACGGGGCATCAAATTTGGAACACGTAAACAGCAGGGTATCGGGTCTGCGCACCGCTCCGGCCGGTGCGAAACAGGTGCCTCCGGCTGACCCGTTACCCGCGGGAATAATCCTTGAAACAAGGAAGCTGTGCAAGACCTTCACCAACGGGGGGATGCAGCAGCATGTAATAAAAAATATGGATCTGCAGATCCGGGAGGGGGATTTTACCATAATAATGGGACGTTCCGGCTCCGGCAAATCCACTCTGCTATATGCGCTGTCCGGTATGGACAGGCCCACTATCGGGGATATCTTCTTCGGGGAAGAGAATCTCTCCCATATGAGCAACGACAGTCTGGCACTGATGAGACGGGAAAACTGCGGTTTTGTATTCCAGTCCATGTATCTTCTTGATCATATGAACGTCCTGGATAACGTTCTTACAAGCGGCCTGCTGCCTAAAAACAAGGAGCCGCGCGTACCGCGCACCGGTTTCAGGGCTTATAAAAAGCAGACAGCCGAACGCGCTGCAGCGCTTCTGGGTTCGCTCGGCCTGTCCGAACAGGATTGGAAGAAATACCCGGATCAGCTTTCCGGCGGGGAAAAACAGCGAGCCGCCATAGCCAGGGCCCTGATTAACAGTCCGAAAATCCTGTTTGCGGATGAACCGACCGGCGCTCTTAATTCCTCTGCCAGCGAACAGGTCCTGGATGCCTTTACACAGCTGAATGGAAAAGGACAGAGTATCATTACCGTGACACACGATTTGAAAACCGCGCTGCGCGGGAACCGGATTCTGTACATGAAAGACGGCAGTATCTGCGGTGAACTTGAACTGGATCCGTACCGGCGGGCCGGCGATCCGGCCCGGCAAAGCAGACTGCAGCAATTTCTCGGGGAAATGGGGTGGTAATCATGATTTTATTGCATCTGGCAAAAGCAAGCCTGGCAAAGAAAAAAGGTATGGCCGCCACTCTCCTCTTCCTCTCTGCGCTGTCCACCCTGTTTTTAAATCTCGGGCTGACCATGAGCGGTCAAATGCAGGAAGCCTGTACCTCTTCCATCGAAAGGCTGCAGGGGCCTGATTTTTTTGCCGCATCGGACGCGGCAAAATATGATGCTTCCTTTGAGTCCTTCCTCCGGGAGGATGCACGCATACAATGGATAGAAAAAGAGGATATCATCTATCTGGAAATCACAAAAAACAATCATAACAGCTCCCGGGCAGGCGCCATTATTTTTAATATGGATCATGCGCGGCAGATCGAGCCGGTGACTCTGCTCCGCCAGGATCCTTCCATACCGGACAGCGAGGCCATCTACCTTCCTGAAGTTATGGAAGCGGAAGGTATCACAACAGGCGCCGAATATATCCTCACTTATAAAAATACCGATTATGCCTACCGCGTCGCCGGTTTTTTTGAAACCTCCTGCATGGGCACCACCGGTTATACCTTTATGAAATATTACATGCCCCGGGAAGCGTTTACCGTTCTTTACGAAACTGCCGGCGCAGGCAAGGCCCTTTCCGCCAGACTGGCGGACGGCCTGGATAAGGCGTCGGTGTCCCGGGAACTGAAGAAGGATTTTCTGGAGGCCACTGATTATTATAATAAAGCAGGGAGCCTGTATGGAGGCGCTGCCTGTATATCCTACGACGGGATGCTGGACAATATGCTTTCCCTGATCAGCATTCCCATGATGCTGATGATTTCCATTGCCTTTGTCATATGTGCCATCAGTTTTATAACTGTTTTTTTCAAAGTCAAGGAAGAAATCGGGGACAGCCTGCCGGAAATCGGAAGCCTCCAGGCCATGGGCTACACCACACGCCAGATCATTCTTTCCAAAACAGCGGAATTTTCCCTTATTGGTACGGCCGGCGGTGTGTTGGGTATCCTGGGTTCCCGGGCCGCGCTTCCTGCGGTCACGAATTACGGAGAAGGCATGATCGGCATCCGCCTCCGTTATACTCCCACCCCCGGCGGCTGTCTTATTTCCCTGCTGGTCACCCTTATTCTGATCACGCTGGCGGCTGTTACGGCCTCCTTTAAAATCCGGAAGCTGACTCCGGTTGCCGCATTAAGAAAGGGCCTGCAGACCTTCTGTTACGACAGGAATTTCTTTCCTCTGGGAAAAGGGCGTTCCGGCGTGGTATCCCGCCTGGCCCTAAAAAATAGTATTGCGGATTACCGCCGTAATACCGCCACCATCACGGCGATCGCCATGGGCACTTTTGCCGTAAGCCTGTCTGCTGTGCTGTATGCCAACTTCGGCTATGACACTTCCGCCGTCGCCAAAATGGCGGGAATAGAGGTGGCGAATGTCCAGGTCACACCGCTTCCCCACACGGATATCCTTTCGCTTCAGACACAGCTGGGGCAGCTGCCCGGCGTCCGTAAAACGAATCTTTCCGCCATTTATATGGCTGCCATTGAAGAGGAGGATATTTTCTGGGTGATAACCGGCGACTTTTCCAAAACGGAACAGCTGACTCTGACGGAGGGGAGCTTTCCCCAATACGGGAATGAAGTCACGCTTTCCTCGGGCCTGATGCGCAAGCTTGGCAAAGAGACAGGCGATACGGTCAGCGTAACGCTGGACGGAATTACAAAAGATTACCTGATCACAGGCGTTTTCATCGGAACCAATAATAATGGAAAAGAAGGGCTAATGAGCCTGGAAGGCATGAAACGGCTGGATCCTTATTTCAGGCTTTCCAATATTGATATTTATCTGGAAGAGGACTCCATGCGTCAGGATTTCATCGATATGCTTACTTCGGACTACGGGGTATCTTCCGCAGATACCCCTCCCTCCTCCGGGAAGGATTCCCTCTCCCCGGAAAAAGAGGAGGCTGACTATGCCGCTGCCAGGAGGCGGGCGGAGGAAAAAATCAGGGAAATGCTGGATCAGTACGGCGTATCCGACGCCGCATATGCGGTAATGCTGCGGGGAGAACTGATCCTGTCCGGCAGTTCCGCCGGCATCCGGATTAAAGAAGTCAGCAGCATGCAGGAATATCTGGACGGCCAGCTGGCCTCCTACGCCGCCACAATGACGGGAATGATGGCTATGGTACTCACCGTCATGCTGCTCGTCATGGGCGCTATTGTCTCCATTACGGTAAGCGCCCTGATCCGCCGGCAGAAAACCAGCTTCGGTATCTATAAGGCACTGGGATATACCACCCGGGATCTCATCCGCATCGTGCGCCTGAACATGGCTGTAAATGCGGCTGCCGGTTCCCTGATCGGAATTTTGCTGTGCCGTCTTTTTGCCAACAGCCTTCTTCGCCTGCTGTTCCAAAACATGGGGCTGGATCTGGCGAGGTTCCATATCAATCCGTATCTGCTGGGCTCCTCCGCTTTATTCACGTTTCTGTACGTGTGGCTGCTCTCCTCCTGGAAAGCCCGCCGGGTAAAGGGGATTTCCGTATACGATCTTCTTACGGAATGAAGCGGGCTTCTGAAAAATAACAGAAATATGAGGTATGATTTATGAAAAAACACTGGCTCCTTCTGTTCTTCCTCCTGTGCTGCAGCCTGCTCTTTTGGCCCGCGGCGGCACAGGCCGCCCCATCCGATGATACACAGGAGGTTTACGGGATCGGTTCCGTCAGCAAACTGTTCGGCACCGCCGCCGTGATGCTGCTTGCCGACCGGGGCGAAATCCTGCTGGACGCTCCCGTAACCGATTATATCCCGGAATTTGAAATGGCTGACGAACGGTATCAACAGATCACCGTACGCATGCTGTTGAATCATTCCTCCGGGCTGCCCGGAACCACCTTCCGGGATTGCTTTTTACTCGGGGAATCCCATACCGATTATCACAGCACCTTGCTAAATAACCTGAAATCCCGGCACCTCAAGGCGGATCCCGGCGCATACAGCGTCTATTGTAACGACGGCTTTACTCTGGCGGAAATCCTCGTGGAACATGTGAGTCAGATGAGCTTTTCCGCCTTTATCCAAAAGGAATTTATCCGTCCGCTGGGTCTTACCCGCACCTTTATGCCCGAAGAGCTGCCGTCTTTAACAGCAACAGCTTCCATTTATTATAGGGACAGACCGCTTCCTTACGAAAACCTGCAATGCCTTGCTGCAGGCGGGATTTACAGCACAGCGGAAGATCTCTGCCGGTTTTCCCGGCTTTTCACGCAGAACGGAAGCGGGCTTCTGTCCGGGGAAGCTGTACAGGCCATGGCATTTCCCGAATACAAAAGGGATACCATCTGCGTGCAGGATGCGGAAAGCAACTTCGGCTACGGACTGGGCTGGGACAGTGTGGATGCATACCCCTTCCGGCGGTTCGGAATCACCGCACTGGCAAAGGGAGGGGATACCAAAAACTACGGCACGGGCCTGCTGGTACTCCCGGATCAGGAGTTGTCCGTCGGCGTTACCGCTTCCGGCGGAAGCGGGGAGCTTTCTCTGAAGCTGGCGTCGGAACTCGCTCTGGAAATCCTGAAGGAAGAGGGTCTTATCACGCAAGAAGAAGAGGAAGCGGCAGCGCAGCCCGCCATCGATACCGCACAGCCCTCCGTACCAATTCCGGAGGAACTGAAAAAATATGCGGGCTATTATGCCTCTGCGGGAATCTGGAAGCTGGAATTTACGGAACAGGATACGATACGCATTACTTCCCTGGAAAACAACGCCGATATGGTACAGGAATACCGGTATACGCAAGACGGCTATTTTGTTTCCACAGACGGAAAATACATCTCTTACACCGGCCTTTCCCAGGCCTCCGGGGGAACCGGCGGCATTACCGCGTTTTATTTCCGGGAAGAATCCAACGGAAAAACCTACATCCTGGGCACCACCTATTCCCTGTCCGGTGGGAAGGCGGAATCCGCCATCGCCATGCCCTTTGCCGAAAAAACAGAGGAAAACAAACTTCCCGGGGCCATACAGAAGGTGTGGGATGGACGGGACGGCGAAAAATACTATCTGATAAACGATGCATACAACTCCTACTTTTACCTCAGCCAGCCCTGTATTAAGCTGGAGCTTTCCGCCGCATTTCCCGGATACACCGGGGCTTCGGAGTTGTATAAAAACTGCAGGATCACCGATGCCGACAATGCGGTCTGTGAGCTGGATCTCCCGGTCATGACCGGACGGGACTCCGTCGATTTTCATTTTTACAGGACAAAGGGGGTTGAATACCTGCAGGCCGATGCCAGCAGGTATATAGAAGAGAAAGCCATTCCCGACCTTACCCGGCAGGACGTACGGATACGGACAGCACAGACTGCGCAATGGTTCCGGTTAGGGAATCAGGCCGCCGGGCAGGAAATCAGGATCCGTCTTCCCGGGCAAAGCGCATATTATGTATATGATAAAAATGACATTTGTGTGGCTTCTTCCCTCTTTACCGACGAAAGGGATACGGTTATCCTTCCCCTGGATGGGAAATTGCTTCTCACAGGCCCGGAGGGCAAATCTATTGCTATCACCTGGCTGAAGGCCGCTAAATAAGCTTAATCATCAGAACAACGGTAAATTCGTTTCCGGAACAGGTGCAGTATATTTCCCCCTGCATCTGTTCCATCAGCTTTTTGCATATATACAGCCCCAAACCGCTGCCGCTCACCTTCTCCGCATTCTTGCCCCTGTAAAATTTATTCATCAGAAGCGGCAGCTCTTCTTCCGATACCGGGTTCCCGCTGTTACGGATATACAGCTTCAGATGGGAGTCGATCAGAGATGTGTCCACCCGGATATCCGATTCCCCATATTTGCAGGCGTTGCTGATAATATTGGACAGCACCTGTGTAAACCGGATTTCATCCAGATACAGCATGCAGTCAGGTATGCCTTCCGCCCGCACCTTTTCCCGGGGATCCGCGCTGCGAATCAGCCGTTCCAGCTCCCTGCTGTATACCGCTTCCGGGGTGACCGTCAGCTGCTCCATATCCTGCAGCGTAGTGGAAAACAGATTGGTTACCAGTTCTTCTATCTGTTCGGTTTTCCGGTAAATCATCCTGAGCTTTTCTTTCAGCCGCTCTTCTTTTTCCAGTTCCAGCAACAGTTCGGCGGATACCCGGATAGAGGTCACCGGCGTTTTGATATCATGGCTCAGGGAGGCCACCAGCTCCTTTTGGTTCCGGTTTGCCAGATATTCCTTTTCCCTGGCTTCCTTCAGCTGCTCCCGCATCAGGTCAAAGCTTTCCGTAAACGCGCCGAACATATTGTTCTTATTTCTTTCCAGGGCAAAATCCAGATTTCCTCCGGCCACCTCGGCCGCAAAATGCTCCAGCTTCCGGAACGGCCGGAGAATGGTATGATTCAGAAATGCCAGACATCCCCCTGTGCAAAGCGCAAATATAGCGGCAGCCGCCAGGACGCCAAGAGCGGCCCTGTTTCTATAGGCAAGCAGAAGCTCCCCCGGATTCCGGGAGACAAGAACCTTTCCGATAATCCCGCCTTCCTTTTCCACATCCAGGACCGGATTTCCCATGGAAACGGCTTCCATCACCGAAACCGGAGCATCCTCCCCGGATCGGTAGCGGACGGTTCCGTCCAGCCCCAGCACGCTGAAGGAACCGCCGTAATCCGGAAATTCCCCTTTCTGCAAATCTTCCCAGCAGCGGGCGCTTTCCTGTGCGATACGGTTCAGCAGGATAATATCGTTATCCCAGCCGGCCGGCAGCCGGTAAACGCCGGCAGCCCAGAAACAGCCGGCCAGAAAGACCAGGATCGGTAACAGCAGAAACCTTTTTTTCATATTACCGTTCCCCCTCAAATACATAACCCACGCCCCACAGCGTTTTAATCCGCCGGGGAGAATCGGGATCCTTTTCTATTTTCCGGCGCAGATGTCTGATATGTACGGAGAGCGTGCCCTCCCCCACAAAGCTGTCTCCCCATACCTTTTCAAATAATTCTTCTTTCGTGACCACGTTTCCCTGATGCTCCATCAGATAGTGCAGCAGCTTATACTCCATTTCTTTCAGAGCGACAGGTTTTCCTTCCACAAGTACCTGCCTGCGGCCATGATCCAGCACGATAAAAGGCCCTGCCTCCCCCGGCTTCCCGGCAGCCAGACCGCCGCTCTGTCCCTCCTGCCTGCGCAGAATGGCTTTCACCTTCGCCAGCAGGATATTCAGGCTGTAGGGCTTGGTAATATAATCATCCCCGCCTATGTTGAGCGCCGTCAGGATATCATCATCGCTGGTGCGGGCGCTGATAAACAGAATCGGGATATCCAGGCTCTGCCGCAGCTGCTTGCACAGTTCAAACCCCGACCTGCCGTCAAGATTGATATCCAGAAGCAGGAGAGACACCCGGTTTTCTTCCAGGAATTCCAGGCACGCTTCATAACCGGTCACATAATAGGAGCTGACATCAAACATATTAAAATACTCGCAGGTGGTCTGCGCGATCACTTCTTCATCATCCACAATAAGACAGCTGTAGTCCATCCTTCCTCTTCTTCCCTTTCTGTTGAATTCCTTTTTCTATTGTACCATGTTTTTGCGGAAAGCTTACATAATTTTATGGTTACTGTTCACTCAGTACTGTGCATTTACTGCACAGTACGTGAGAAAGTGATTCAAGAGTGCATAAATCCCATCGCCGCAGGCGATTTTAAATGGATTTATGCAGGTTACTGGTCACGGAGTGAACAGTAACATTTTATGGATACTGTTCCAAAAGTTTATGTCCGCTGTCTTGAAAGTCGGCAGCCCGTCCTTTACAATAGAATATATCGGAACACTTACCGCTTAATCGGAATCGGCTTTGCCGTTTTCAGAGACTGCCTGCAAAACACAGAAAATACGGATACAGGAATATAACAGGAGGGATTATGAGCGCTGCCGGAAATATCTGCCGAAACAAAGGGATACCCTGTCTATTGACCGTCATACTGTTTGCCGCCGTGCTGCTTCTTTCCGGCTGCGGGGGACAGGCTTTGTCCAAAGATGCTGCTGAAGAAAACCCCACCCTTTCTTCGCATCAGGAAGCGCATACGGAAGAAACAGCAGATGACCGGATGATCCTCTCCTTTATCCATGTGGGCAAAGGGGACGCTTTTCTTTTGTATATCCCCGAGGACGGCTACTATATGTGCGATACCGGGAAGGCGGAGGATTTTCCGCAGATCTCCCGGCTTCTCCGCCAAAAGGAAGTCACCTCCCTGCGCGGTATCTTCCTGTCCCACGGGCACAAGGATCATACGGGAAGCCTGGAAGCCATTCTTGCGGCATATCCCACAGAACGGATCTATCTGTCCGGCAGGGATACCGTAACCTATGAATCCGTGGATGTCCCTGCCCTGGCTGCAGAATATGGGGCTGAAATAGTGGCGCTTGCTGGCGGGGAATCGCTGCAGCTGGGATCCGCCCTGGCGCAGATATGGATCCCTGATAAGGTGTATCAGAAAAAAGATAACAACAATTCCATGGTAATACGCTTTTGCTATGGGGATACTTCATATCTGATGACAGGGGATATGGAGAAAAAGGCAGAGGCAAAGCTGTTGGAAAGCGGCTTCCCCCTGCAGGCTGATGTTCTGAAGCTGGGGCATCACGGAAAAACAGATTCCACCAGCCGGGATTTTCTGGAAAGAGTTCAGCCGGCTTACGGAATTATCACAGGTAATCAGGAGGAAAGCCCCAAATCCATGAACGAAGAAATTGCGGGGCGGCTGAAGGCCTGCCATGTACAGGCTTTTTATTCAGAGGGCGGACTGCTGGCCGTGGATTTTATATCTGACGGGACGCATGTCCGTACAGAAGAAATCCCCGCTTCGTAAGCATCGGAGGGATGCGCGCACATAGCGTTATATTACTGCCGGAACATTCCGCCCTTTGGCGCTACCTTAAAAGCAGGTGAACGCACCGTCAATCACAAAATCCGAACCGGTGGTAAAGGTGCTGGTATCTCCCGCCAGGTACACGCAGATGGACTGCAGCTCTTCCGGGCGTCCCATGCGTCCCATTGGGGCCATGTCATTCCACTGTTCGATCAGGGGCTTCAGGCTGGGGGAATTCAGGGTCAGTTCCGTGCCGATATAACCGGGACTGATGGAATTCACGCGCACACCGCGTTTTGCCCATTCCACGGCAAGTGATTTGGTCAGCTGGATCACTCCCGCCTTGGATGCATTGTAGGCGCACTGCGGCTGGGGAACATTCACAATATGTGCCGACATGGACGCCGTATTGATAATGGAACCGAAGCCCTGCCGGAGCATGACCCTGCCCGCCGCCTGCGCGGTGAGAAACACCCCGGTTAGATTGATGTCAATGACCTTTTTCCATTGTTCAAAGGTCATTTCCTCCGCCGGTATGTTCATACAAATACCCGCGTTGCAGAAGGCCGCGTCCAGCCTGCCGAAGGTGCCCACTACCTGTTCCGTCATGGAATGAACCTCTTCCGGTATGGTGACATCTGCCTTAATTGCAAGCATACGGTTCCCATATGCATCTGCCAGCTCATCCGCTGTTTTCTTTGCTTCTGCAATATCCACATCCACAATTGCAATATCCGCTCCTGCCTCCGCAAAAGCGGCGGCAACGCTTTTTCCGATTCCCCTGGCGCCGCCGGTAACAAAAATTTTCTTTCCGTCCAGCCTCATTTTTTCAATAATTCCCATCTTTTCCTTCCTTTCTTTTTGTCATCTGTTTCCGGGTTATATCTGCCTATACCTTCATATTAATCTCCTTTTCCCATTCCTGCAATAAGGAATCCCGGGAAGGATAATTATCCGGTATTTGGGAAGCGGATATGCTATACTTACTCATATAACAAGTACGGCAAACATACAGAAGGGAGGAGCATGCGATGACAAACAGGGAATACATGGATCAGGCGATGTATCTTTTAAAACAGGGCTGCATAAGGCGGGCGGAGGATCTGGATAACCGGTATATAGGCGACGCCGTTACCACGAGCACCAATATATATAATGACTTCGGCAAAGGCTGGATTACCGATTTTTATGACCTTACCAGAGATCAGTATAACAGCTATTCTGCGCGGATGAATGAGGAAGGCGGCAGCCGGGCCTGTTTTGTATCGGATAATATGAGCCTGGAAACCCGGAAATATATGTGCATTTTCCCGTCCTCCATCATTTTGTCGGACAGCATCTCCACCGGGACTACGGAAGGGGTTGCTTCCACAAACTATGCGATTCCGAAATCCTTTATCCGGGATTTGCTCACCGGAAGAGAGCTTATAGAGAATGATGTTTTCACGCTGCTTCCGAAAAGCTTCCAATTACATATGTCCTACGGCGCAGGGCTTCAAGTCACTGCCTTAGGCGGTGTATACGGGCCCGGAATGGAGGCGGATTACCTTGGGAAAAACGGGGTATTTGTAGAAAATAAAAGAGTGGACCGGCTGTTAGTCCGTTTCCCCTGGCTTTATGGGGCCAATACGGATGATTATCTGAATATCATTGAAAAATACGCTGCGGAATACAGTAATTACCGGATCTCTATGTATGATTTTCTTATATCGTGCAAAAATGGCAGTGCGGATTTTGAGAAAAAATACAAAAATCTGGAAGGCGCACATGCCGTCATGCAGGGACAACTGGAGAAAGCTAAAAGCCGCTTGAAAGCCAGAGGCATCCAGGCTGTGGTAGGCATCGCCTTTACCTTTATTCCTTTGCTGCTGGATATCCCTGCCGAGGTCAAAGCTTCTCTGCAGGCCGTACTGGGTATGACTTCCCTTAAGGACGCCCAGGCCGTACTATTCGAAGAACGGCTGAAGCTAAAAGAAATCGGGAGAGAGGATCCCTTCTATATCACATGGCAATGGGAAAAGAAAAGCCCGATAAAAGTGCCGAAAAATAAGAAATAGCCGGGGCTTCCAAAACGGAACCGTTCTTGTGCCGTTTTGTTTTCTTAGAAATTCTTTAGAGATTCAACTGCTATGATACCTCTTGAAGCAACCATCAGGAAAGAGAGGAATCCTACAAATGAAAAAAGAGAAGCAAAAGACCGGAAGGAAAAAACAGATGCTGCTGACAGCTGTTTTGTTATGTGCTATGGTTTTAGGAGCCTGCGGATCCGCCGCCGACACAGAAGCCTCCTCCGCAGCAAACCGGGGAGAGTCAGCGTCCCCTGCTGCCGGAGATACTGCTGCTGACGGAGATACCGCTGCTGACGGAGATACCGCTGCCGTTCCCGATACCGGGGATGCAGCCCCGGAAACGGCGCCCGCTTCCGAACCCCCCGCTGCGGCGCCTGCCTCCCATGAGGAACTGGACGGATCAATCATGGAAATCGATGCCTCCAGCTTTAAAGTCAGCAAAACCTATTATGAGGATTTGGGAGAAGACGGCCTGCTGGCAGTAAGTCCTGCCAATCCGGATCCTGCGGATTCTATTGAAGTCAGATATTCGGAGGAAACTGTTTTTATTATCCGTTCCTCTTCTGACATGGGCATCACCTGCACCGACAGCGAAGCAACCGCTGCCGACCTGGAAGTCGGCAGGAGCATGATAGCCACCGGTACCTGGGACGGTTCTGTTTTCACTGCCAGTGAAATAGTAATTTACCATTTTGATTAATCTTCTTCCTCCATTTCCCGGCCCCGGCAATTTTTGCCGGGGCCTTTATACTCCATCCGGCCAGATGGAGTATTTAATTGGCTGTAAAAATATAATCCAAATTGGATGTTGAAAACCGATTAGATTGCGTTCATACTGAAATTGGTTCGAACCAATTGGAGGAAATATGAAAATTCAGATTGATAAAAAGAAAAAAATACCGCTGTATAAGCAGATTGCGGAACAGATACAGGCACAGATCACCTCCGGCGAAATTCCCGGCGGCTTCCCGTTTCCCTCGGAACGTCAGCTGGCAGATGCGCTGGGCGTCAACCGCACGACTGTACTGAACGCTTACAAGGAACTGAAGGCCGACGGGCTGATGGCTTCCCATGTAGGCCGGGGTACCGTCGCCGTATCGGCGGAAAACGGCCGGCCGGGCAGAACCGGCTATCCGAAGGAACCGATCTGGGAGTATCTGTACAGTGATTATGTGAAAAACCATGATCCTTTTGATGTGAACAAATATCTGGAAATAGCCAACCAAAAGGACGTCATTTCTTTCGCTGCAGGGATTGCTTCTTTTGAAAATCTGCCCGTACAGGCGTTTGCAGGAATTGAAAAAGAATTGTTATCCAGGCAAAAGGAACTGCTTGTCTCCCCTGTGGCAGGCTTTTCCTCTCTCCGCAAGGCGATCAGTTCCTACATGCAAAAGCGTTCCTGCTTCTGCCAGCCCTCTGAAATCATGGTTTTGTCCGGTTCCCAGCAGGGTATCGATCTCGTCGCCAGAGCATTCCTCAACCCGGGCGATCTCGTGCTGCTCGAAGAACCGTCCTTCTTTCCCGCTATACAGAGTTTCCGGGCGGCCGGGGCAAAAATGATGGCGGTTCCCATGGAAGCGGACGGGATGGACATGGATATCCTGGAACAGCTCTTATCCAGGTACCGGCCCAAATTCCTATACACCATGCCCACCTACCATAATCCTTCCGGTATCTGCATGAGCCTGCCCAAGCGGATACGGCTGTTGGAAATGGCCGCCGGATATGGTATTCCGATCGTAGAGGATGACCCGTACGGAGAACTCTATTTTGACGGGCAGCCGCTTTCCCCCTTAAAATCCATGGATACAAACGGCTGTGTCCTGTACCTTTCCACCTTCTCCAAAACCATTTCCCCCGGCCTGCGGCTGGGTTGGATCTGCGCCAATAAGAAACTGATACAGAAACTCTGCACCATCCGCCAGCTCATGGATCTGCATACCAATTGTGTCTCGCAGCAGATAGTGGAGCGCTTTCTGACCGGAGGCGGAATGGCGGACTATCTGTCCCTTATCCGCAGGGAATATGAGGAACGAAGAAACATCATGACCGGTGCTTTAAGCAAATACGCACCGCCCGGACTTTCCTGGAATATCCCCTCCGGCGGCTACTACCTGTGGTGCACACTGCCCGATGGCCTTTCCGCAGAGGTTCTTGCTCCCAAAGCGGCGGAAAAAGGCGTTGCCATCCTGCCCGGGATGCCTTCCTATCTGACCGGGCAAAAGGGAGAAAGCCACATCCGGCTGAATTATACGTTTCCTCCGAAAAACAGGATCGCAGAAGGCGTACGGATTTTATGTAATGGCATCCAGGAACTTATACGGATGCAGAAAGAGGAAATGTGGCCTGCAGCCCATGAAATCAACCCTATTTTATAAGGAGCAAGCAAAATGGTATACAAATATGCAAAACGTATGGAAAACATGGAAGCGTCTGAAATCAGGGAATTGCTGAAGCTGACGGAAAAACCGGAGGTAATCTCCTTCGCAGGCGGTCTGCCCGCCCCGGAGCTTTTCCCCATCGAAGAAATCCGGGAGGTAAACAACTATGTCCTGGATCACTGCGGCGGCCAGGCCCTGCAATACTCCACCACGGAAGGCTGGCAGCCTCTGCGGAAATGGATCGCGGAACGCATGAATACCCAGCTGGGCACCTCCTTCTGTGAGGATAACATCATGATAACCCACGGTTCCCAGCAGGCCCTAGATCTCTCCGGAAAAGTATTTCTGGACGAAGGGGATGTGGTGCTGTGCGAAAGCCCTACGTATCTGGCTGCCATCAGTGCCTTCAAGGCCTATGGCTGCGAATTCGTGGAAATAGAAACCGACGGGGAAGGAATGCTCCCGGCAAGCCTGGAAAAAGCGCTGGAGGACTACCCCCGTGCAAAGCTGCTATACATCATCCCCAATTTCCAGAATCCCACAGGACGCACCTGGAGTCTGGAACGCAGAAAGAAGATCGCCGAACTATCTGCCCGATACCAGGTTGTGGTCATCGAAGATAATCCCTATGGCGAACTTCGGTATGAAGGGGATTTTTTACCCTCCGTGAAATCCTTCGACCGGTCCGGAAGCGTCGTATGCACGGGTACCTTCTCTAAAATATTCTGTCCCGGCTACCGGATCGGATGGATTGCGGGGGATGCGGAGGTTATCCGCAACTATGTGCTGGTAAAACAGGGGGCCGATCTGCAATGCAACACCATCGCCCAAATTGTGATTTCCACTTATATGGAGCACTATGACATCGATGCCCATATTTCTAAAATAAGGGAAGTCTACCGGAAGCGGCGTGACGCCGCCATAGATGCCATAAACACCTGCTTCCCTGCGGACACGGTTTATACCCGGCCCGAAGGCGGCCTCTTTCTGTGGGTGGAAGTAAAGGAATCCGTTAACACGGTCAGGCTCCTGGAAAGCTGCCTCGCCCGGAATGTCGCCTTCGTGCCCGGCTATTCCTTTTTTCCGGGCAAAAGCAGGCAGAACACGCTCCGGATTAACTTTTCCAATACCCCGGAAGATAAAATCAGAGAAGGCATTTCCCGTATAGGCCATGTTTTGAAGCAGGCTCCCTTTCAGTAAACGGATACTCCCTGCCTGGCGCCGCCCGGCGGACCGGGCATGGAGTTTACGCAAATAGCTGCCGGAGATATCCATAGCCCTCCTCTTCCAGCTTATCAAACGGGATAAAGCGGACGGCAGCGCTGTTGATACAATAACGCAGCCCGCCCCGTTCCTCCGGGCCGTCTTCAAACACATGCCCCAGATGGCTGTCCCCCGCACGGCTGCGTACCTCCGTGCGCACCATAAAATGGCTGGTATCCTTTTTTTCCTTCAGGACGTCCGGGATGATAGCCCGGGAAAAGCTGGGCCAGCCGCAGCCGGATTCGAACTTATCCTCCGAAGAAAACAGAGGCTCCCCCGTAACCACATCCACATAAATCCCCTTATCAAAATTACCGGCGTATTCATTTGTAAAAGGCCGTTCCGTGGCGTTTTTCTGTGTCACCTCATATTGGATCCCGGTCAGCCTTTCTCTCCGTTCTTTCTCCTCCGGCACCGGATAAACCGCTTCCCGGATGCGGCGGAAAAGGTCATCTTTTTCCCCTTCCTTCTCCCTGATGAACTCCTCCGCCCTGTTTAGATTGATATGGCAGTAACCGCCCGGGTTCTTATCCAGATAATCCTGGTGGTACTCCTCGGCCGGCCAGAACGCCGTCAGGGGAAGCAGTTCCGTCACCACAGGCCGTGTATTTTTCCGCGCCTGCTCCTCCCGTACCTTTTCCGCAATATCCCGGTCCGCTTCCTCCACATAATAAATACCGGAACGATATTGGTTCCCCCTGTCATTTCCCTGCCTGTCCACGCTGGTGGGATCCACTACATGGAAAAACCCTTCCAGAAGCCGTACTGTAGAGATACAGGTCCTGTCATAATCCACCCTCACCGTTTCTGCATGGCCCGTTTTGCCGCTGCATACCTGCTCATAGGTGGGATTTTCCGTAGCCCCATTGGCATAACCCACAGCCGTATCCAAGACCCCGGGCAGTTTCTTCATATAAGCCTCAAGTCCCCAAAAGCATCCTCCTGCCAAATAAATCGTATGAATCTTATCCGTATTTCCCGACATAAGTATCACAGCTCCTTTCTTATTGGGCCAATCAGGCGTAACACATCCACCTGCCTGGCTTTTTCGGTTACAGGAATAAGGATTCTGTCACCGCCGAATAGTTACTATTTTCTATCATTCTAACCAGATACGGGTAAGCCAAACATTCCATT
This sequence comes from Lachnospiraceae bacterium, assembly GCA_022845955.1. Classification (GTDB taxonomy): domain Bacteria; phylum Bacillota; class Clostridia; order Lachnospirales; family Lachnospiraceae; genus Eisenbergiella. Next base: position 2,250,700 of record AP025576.1, on the reverse strand, counting down.
GAAAAAATACGTTGTATAATGCTATAATAATATAACTGGAACAGGCTGGTTCCTCCTTCTGCAAGCCTGTCTTTTACCGGTATCGCCGTTATTGTTCACGGCCTTTGCCTGCTGCCGTGAACAGTAGCTTATCGGAAGCTGTAATAATGCGGTCCGGCTTCCGTTTCTTTTTCTGCTTTTGGCGCGCAGCGCAGCGCGCAGATTGGTATGGTTATGAAAAAGGTCACACTGCAGGATATTGCCAATTCCCTCGGTATATCACGCACCACTGTCTGGAAGGTATTCAGCGGTCAGAAAGGTGTTTCCGATAACCTGCGCAGGAAGATTCTTGCAAAAGCGCAGGAACTGGGTTATGAATTCCCGGAATGCGCTTTCCTTCCCCCGTCACCGGAGACTGCCGCGCCTCCGGTTAATATTGCGGTTGCCGTCTGCCGGCCGGAATCTTCTATTTTCTGGATGAATATTATCCACCAGATTGCAAAGGAGCTATCCTTTCATAAGGTCAATCTGATGTATACGTATCTGCCTTCTGCCATTGACAGGGATTATACGCTGCCCGACTCCCTGGTAAACGGAAATACACATGGGATTATTGTCATGAATGTATATAACGAGCAGCTGATCCGCCTTTTGTCAGAGGCTCCCGTTCCCAAGGTTTTTCTGGATACCGCCACATCTGTTCCGCCCTCCTCGCTGAACGGCGATCTGATTCTGATGGAAAACAGCAGCAGCATTTCGGAGATTACGGAGCATCTGCTGAAGCAGGGGCGCACTAAAATCGGCTTTATCGGGGACATCCGTTATGCACAGTCCAATTACGAACGGTACGAGGGGTTCTGCAAAACGCTGGAACGTCACGGTCTTTCGCCCTGTCCTGAGCTGTCCCTCACCGGCTCCATCGGAACCGATACGCATAAAGAAGAAATCGATGCTTTTCTCAATACCCTTCCCTTCATGCCGGACGCTTTTGTCTGTGTGAGCGACTACGTGGCCTGCCTTCTGATGCAGCTTTTGTTAAAACGCGGGCTGCGGATACCGGAGGACGTTGCGGTATCCGGGTTTGACGGAAATATGGAAAGCCCTCTGGCAGAGGAACTGACTACCGTGCAGGTATTCAACCAGGATATCGGGCTTCGGCTTGCCCTGCAGATTTTATACCGCATCGAACATCCCGACACGCGTCCGGAAATTGTCTATATTTCTTCCCAGACTATATTCCGTTCCTCAACAGGCGGCGTATTATAAATCAGTTTATTTTATGATGCATGTCCGTTTCCTGTCATGATACCAGCTAAAAGGCCGCTTCCTCGATAGGTTTAGAAAGCCGGGCATTCCTGCCCGGCTTTTTTAGTTCCGCCCTTTTTATATCAATGTGTTTGCCGTACGGCTTCCGATTATAGCTGCGCCTCCTTCAGCAGATAATACAGCGTTGTCACGCCCGCGCCGGTTGCCCCTTTGCTTTCAAAGGCATAGGTGGGAGTCCCGCACCATGCGGTTCCTGCAATGTCCATGTGGATCCAGGGCTTACCTTCACAGAATCTGCGTAGGAAAAGCCCGGCCGTAATCGTCCCGCAGCATCCGCCGCCGATATTTTTGACATCCGCCACATCGCTGTCTATCATTTTTTCATGCTCTTTACCGAACGGCAGCCGCAGATAACGTTCTGCCGAAAAGGTCTGCGCCCGTTCAAACATATGATAAAACGCCTCGTCGTCGGACATGGTTCCTCCGATGGTATTCCCCAGCATCTGCGCCGCAGCGCCTGTCAGGGTGGCGATGTCCAGCACTTTGGTAATGCCTTCCCTGCGGATCCCGTAGCTGATCGCATCCGACAGCACAAGCCGGCCCTCCGCGTCCGTATTGAGCACCTCTATGGTCCTGCCGGAATAACCGGTAATGACATCGCCGGGCAGCAGCGCCGATTGGGAAATCCGGTTTTCACTCAGCGGCAGGCATGCCGTGATATTCACCTTAAGCTTTCTCGCCGCTGCCGCATGAACGGCGGCGGCCACCGCGGCGGCTCCTGCCATATCCCCTTTGATCCCTGCCATGGAGGAGCTTTCTTTTAAACAATAGCCTCCCGTATCACAGGTGATCCCCTTTCCGATGAGTCCATAAATATCGTTGCTTCCCGGAGCGCCCCGGTACCGCAGGATAAGCAGGCAGGGCGGATATTCACTGCTGCCTCCCACGCCATAAAGCGCTTCCAGCCGCAAAGCCCGCAGCTGTCCGTATACCAGCAATTCCGTTTCCACATCGCCGCCGTCCACGTAGTCTGTAATTTTTCTTGCAAAATCCATAGGGCGCAAATGGTTGCCCGGCGTATTCACCATATCCCTGGCAAAGAGGATCCCGTTTAAAAGCTCCCGTCCTTCCTGCAGGCTGTCCGCAAAGCCTTCCCCATTTTCCAGCTGGAAATTACAGTCCGAAGCGGTATCCTTCTCCGTTTTCCTATATGTATAAGAATAGCCGCCCAGACCCAGCCCTAATACCACAGCCGTAACCGCTTTTTTCCCCAGCTTCTTTACAAAAAAACCGGGATCCAGGGAAATCTCCCCGATATGCAATTCCTTACACCGCCGGGAAACAGCGGCCGTTATTTCCTTCACCTGTAAAAGCCCCAGCTCTTCCTCTTTGCCGCAGCCTGCCAGCAGCACGGCCTGGCCGCGCAGCGGAACCAGCATGGTTTCCAGGTATTTTCCTTCAAAAACCTTCTCCAGCCCCATCCTGTAGCTGCGGATATGGGTATCCTTTTCCCATACAAAATCGATGGAATAGGTCTCGTTTTTCTTTTTTACAACCGATATCATTTCCTGCTCCTTTATTGCTTCGCTGCCCCTTTGGCGTCCCCTTGGCTTACAACGGGGTATTGGCTTTCCTGCGCCGCTGTGTTATCTCGAGCATAAGCTCCACGCTCCCCACATGATAGCCGGCGCAGGCGTATATTCCGGCCGGCCCGTCTTCCGCAAGGATCAGCACAGGAAGCTTTTCCTTATCCACCCCCATGCTTTCCGCCGCTTTTTCCCGATCCTCATGCCCGGCGACGTATACGCGGATACCGGGAATGCTGTCCAGCACCTTCTGCAGCGTCCTGTTTTCCAACTCCTCCGGGCTGCGAAGGATCACCGCCAGTCCCGGGCCGCTCTTGTTCCACCGGGGTGCACAGTCCAGCAGCTCATTGAGCACATGCTCCGTCGGTTCTTCTCCCGGGCCGAGGAAGGCCAGGGCCGCCGTCCCGTCCGCCGTCAGGCCGGAGAGCACCGCAGCCTTCCCGTTTTCCTCCTTCAGGGCAAAATCCTGCAGAGGAATACTTCGCAGCGTTCCCCCCTTCCCGTCTTCCGGCCATTCCAGCTTTATGCGTTTCTCTTCCCCCGCTTCCAGGGCAAACGTCCTGCGGAAAACGCACTGGCTCCCGTCCGTCCTGCGCCGGACGGTAAGCAGCCTGTAAATACCTTTCCCCAGATCCAGACGCAGCGAATTTCCTTCCGGCCGGCAGCCTTCATAATCCAGGGTACGAAAACAGGTACCCTCCAGCCTGCCGATTGTCCAGTTGTGATAATATGTCCAGCTGCTGCCGTCATTTGCCGTAAGCACGAGCGCCGGCTGGCTGTTTCCGGCGCCGTTTCCGTTTTCTCCTCCGGTTACCTTCCTGATTTCCCCTCCGGCCTTCCTGCCGGCTTTGTTTCCGACAGCATCCTCAACCTTGTTCTCTGTCCATACCGCTGCTGCAAAGGCATCCCCCGTCCAATATTCCGCTTCCCCGGAAGCACGGTTCAGTCTTGCCGGAATGCCCAGGCTGCGGCATATGGCTGTAAACAGGATTTTCTGCGCTTCGGGGCTTCCATGTCTCAGTTTCAGGCAGCCTACTGGTGTTGCGCAAAGCGATGCATAATCCCGTTCCGGCTCATACCGGATATTCTGCTGTATATATTGCCGGATCCTGACGGGATGTTCCCGGAATTCCCTTTTCTCCGCCTCTGTAAAATAAGCCCGGATATAGCTGCGCCAGGCAGTCAGCTCTTCTCTGCCGATTCTGGGGCACAGAACGTATGGTACATAGATATCCTCCGGCAAGTCCCCTCTTTCGCACAGGAGATGATCTTCCAGTATTTCTTTCTTCAGATCCTTATAGTCCTTCACCGAAAGGGAATGCAGCAGGCGCTTTCTCTCCTCCCTGCCGTCCTGGCTGAGGAATGCGTGAAGTTCTTCAAAATTTTCTCCCGCAAGGCGCAGCATAGAAGCCTCTTCCGGATATTGTGCCGCTATCTCTTCTTTATAATAAGCGGCAAAACGGCGTTCCCTGGATATGGCGGCTTCGGCAGACCGTTGTTCTTTTCTTCGCTTCTGCTCCTCCGTCTGTATGCCGGGATGCATGGGATATTCCTGCGGAGGTATCCATTCTTCCTGTTCCCATATATCCGGCACCCAATCGGATTCCGCAGCCGAAAGCTTCGGTGTCAGCCTGATTTCCGTTTCCTCCGGCAGGGCCGCCAGGGTTTCCGCAAACCGGCCGTCCTTCCACGCCCGCACGCTGACCGTTCCCCTTCCAACCGTGATTTCAACCCTTCCCTGTCCGTCGGCGGTGAGTACGGCGGCAGGGTAATATTCGGCCATATTCAGGATTTCCACCGCCACGCCCGCATATCCGCAGGGCCGCCCCTGCTCATCCGTAACCGTGATCCCAAGGCGGCACGTTCCGGCATACGCCGGCGTATTGTTGTAATATACCACCGCTCCGTCCTTATACAGGAACTCGCCGCGTTCGACGCCCCCGTTCTGCTGCAGCCTTATGCTCCGTTCCCGGCTTTCCTGCGCCGGCCCGCCGGAAAAATCGCTGAAGGCCCGGCTGTGAATCAGTATGGCCCGGCTGGCGGGTTCGGCAAACCATCCTTTATTGAGCACCTCCTCCGGTTCACAGGCGCCCAGAAAATACCATGTGCCGCGGATATACACCTCCACCCAGGCATGATTATCGTCACAGTGCGCCCATCGGGGCGTATAGATCTGCCTGGCCGGGATGCCTGCGCTCCGGTAAGCCGTAACCGCAAACACCGATTCTTCCCCGCAGCGGCCCTTCCCGGAACGGTACACCGTCAGAGGGGAAGCCGTTCGTTCGTCGGTCGCCTCATATGCCGCATGTTCCGCACACCAGTAGTTTATTTCCTTTACCGCCTCCGCCGGATCCAGGCCGTCGATCCTGTCCCGGATCCGGGAATAGAAAAAGGCCCTGCAGTCACTGATACCCTCGTTATTAACCCGGTAAGACAGAACATAGTCCGCAAAAATATCCTCCGGCAGCTCCCTGCACCATTCCACATGTTCCCGCAGCCACAGGGAATGACGCACAAAACCGAGAAAGGTGGAAAAATCATATTCTCCGGCATCCCGCACCGGCATGGTGCCATAGAGGAACTTCATACAGACCGCCTCATCGCCGGTACAGCCGGAAAGCCCGTTTTCGATCTCCTCCCGAAGGGGGGCGTAAAAGTCTTCTCTCTCTGCATATTTCTTCAGGGCATATGCCTGAAAGCGCGCTGATACCATTCCTTACTTCCGCCTTTCTTCCGCCAGTCTGTCCATTTTTCCGCGGATGAAGCCTGTCAGCACACCGGCGGAGTCGCATTTATATTCCCAATACATGATTCCGTACAGGCCTTTTTCCCGGCAATAAGTTATTTTTTCCGTGATGGATACCGGATCTTCATAGCTGATGAAGGTTTTCCCGTCAAACAGGTAGGGAGCCTTTGCTTCTTCATCCCAATAGCGGCAGTAGCCGTTTTTTCCGATATAGGATGCTGTCAGTTCCCCGTAGTCCGGCCCGTAACCTCCCATGGTGAGGGCTTCCTGTCCCAGCCCGGTGCCGCCGCCCTTCACATCTTCCCATTTCCTGGAGTAAAAAGGGATGCCCAGCACGATTTTCTCTGCGGGAACCCCCGCTTCCATAAAAAGCCTTACCGCTTTATCCGCACAGGCGTCGGACAGGTTCCTTCTGCCGAAAAAGAGGGCCGCATGGTGACCGGTCACCTTCTGGAAACCGCCCTGCAGGTCATAGGCCATCAGCTGGACATAATCCAGATACCGGATCGCTTCCTTCATATCCGTCTGCGCGGTAAAATACGTGTCCCCTCCGGCCGCGATGGTGAGCATATACCCGTTTCCCGCACGGTCCAGCGTTTCCCTGACCGCCCGGAGAAGCCGTGTAAAGTTCTCCTTGTCCTCCGGATCCGAACCGATGCCCGCCAGAGAGGTACCCGGGTATTCCCAGTCAATGTCAATGCCGTCCAGCCCGTATTCCTGAACGAGTTCCGCGGCGCTGCGCGCCATGTTATCCCTTCCTTCCCCGGTGCGGGACGCCTGGGAAAACCCATCGGCTCCCCAGCCGCCAACGGAAAGCAGGATCTTTATGCCGGGATGAATCCCGCGGATTCTTTCCAGCGCTTCCTTCGCGCCGGTTTCCTCCCACACCATGCGGGAATCCTTCACCTGTCCAAACGCGATATTGATCACATCCAGGCTGCGGATATCCGCATTCCGCATCCCTGCCAGATCCCTGGTGCCTACATATCCTATTATCTTATTCATCAGCTCTCTGCTCCTTCTTCCCTTTGCAGTGCATATACTCTGGCTATTGGTGCCGTTTTTTCCTGTGCAGGAGGCATGGCAACAAGAAGGCCTCCCTGCTTTGCGGTAAAGGGGATCTCTTTCCCGGAATCCGGCAGGATCACCCTCCCCACTTTCCCGTCCCAGGGAATCCATACCTCCTCCGGGACCGGGGAATCCTCCTCCGGGAACAACTCCAGCGCATAGACCGTTCCGTTCTTTTGGGTAAAGGCAATATTCCCCTTCTTATAGGGAGCGCATACCCGTGTGCCGTAAATGGCATCGCCGTATACCTTCAGCCATTTCCCCATACCCTTCAGGGATTCCGCCGCCCCTGCGGGCAGTCTGCCGTCAGGCTGCGGGCCTACGTTAATGGCAAGGTTTCCGCCCTTTGCCACGATGTCAATGAGCAGCAGCAGCAGCTCCCTGGGCTTTTTGTAGGTATCCTCATAGGCAAAGGAGAAGGAAGTTCCCAGCGTAATGCAGCTCTCCCACGGCACGCCGAGGGGCTGATCCGGCACGCACTGCTCCGGTGTAACATAATTTTCATACGGCCCGCCCACCGTCCTGTCCGCACAAAGCATTCCCGGCTGCCAACTGCGTATTTCCTCTATCACCTCGCCCAGGCGTATATCCTGGCCGGACTGCGGGCATACCCATCCTGCGTCAAACCACATGATATCCAGCTTTCCATACCGGCCGGCCAGCTCTTTGATCTGGTTCTGCGTAAACGTCACGAACCGCTCCCACTCCTCCGGGTATGCAGACGGATCATAGGAAGGGCCGCGCCACATATATTCTCCCCTGGCACAGCCTTTTTTCCAGTAGCTGTCCACATGCCAGTCGGCTTTGGAAAAATAGGCGCCGATCCCGATCCCTCTTTTACGGAAGGCTTCGAATAAATGCCCGCAGATATCCGCATATTTGTGCGTGTGGAAAGTACAGTCCTCCGCGGTAATCCGGTAATCGGAATACCGGCTGTCCCACATGCAGAAGCCGTCGTGATGCTTGGTGGTGAACAGCAGATAGCGGATTCCTGCCTCCGCCGCCGTATCCGCCCATTTCTCAGGTTCAAACCGGATGGGATTGAAGGTCTTGTTTAAACCGAAGTACTGTTCCTTAAACTCTTCTCCGCTCGCCTCCCAGTCCACACCTTTTCTCGCCCATTCCGCGTCGGCATCCGATAAGGCCCAGGACTCCACAAGCCCCAGCTGGGAATAAGGCCCCCAGTGCATCATCAGCGCCAGCTTCTGATCCTGAAACCACTCCAGCTTCTGCCGCACCTTCGGGTCCTCCGGCCACACATAGGCATCTGCGGCGCTGTAATTATGTACACCCTCCTGCACCGTTTCTTCCTGCTTTTCCTTCTCAGTCATTGTTCGTTACCGCCTCTCCATGTCCCAGATTATAGGTTATTTTTCCTTCCAGCTCCACCTTCAGCACGGTTGCAAAGGGATGCAGATGCATATGCTGCGCCCCTATCCACAGGGTTCCGGGAATCCCGCTCCAGGGCAGGGCGCCGGTATAGCGAAAGGACAGCTCTTCCCCGCTGTGCAGCACCGTCACCCGCTTTACCGGCGTTTTCAGTCCCTTTACGCACACGGTTTCCAGGGGTTTGTCATACACGATTAAATACAGCGTCTCCTGATCCCCGGAAATCGTGCTTCCTCCCAGGAACTGATGATAGCTCAGGCCCTTCCCGGTTCCGTACACCGCTTCTTCATGATCATGGATCCAGCTTCCCAGATCCAGCAATACTTTTTCCTGACGCTCATCCAGCGTCCCGTCCTCTTTGGGACCTACGTCCAGCAGGAGCCTGCCTCCCAGCGTGATGCAGTCGCAGAACATACGGATGATTTGGCCGCTCGTTTTATAGGCATTGTCGCTGGGACGGTATCCCCAGGAATCATTAATGGTGGTACAGAATTCCCATTCCCCTTCCGGCCCGTAAAGGGGGATTCCCTGTTCGGGCGTCTCGTAATCCCCGTAGCCCTGCATCCGTGAGTTTAAGACCACGTTGGGGTTCAGGGAATGAAGGTATTCCCGGAACCGGGGCATACGCCACTGTGCGGCGCTGCGTTCCCAGTCACCGTCAAACCACAAAAGATCCACGGTCTGATACCCCGTCATCAGCTCCTCCAGCTGCCGGTCGTTAAACCGCAGGAATTCTTCCCAGGCATCCGGATCCTCTTCCCCTCCCGCGGGGGATCCGTAAATATCCTTCCGGCAGTCCTCCTTTTTCATCCCTTCCGGATATACACTCCGGTAGCGGGGATCCGACCAGTCAATCAGGGAAAAATAGATTCCTGTTTTCAGCCCCGCCGCATGCATGGCATCGCTGTATTCCCGTATCAGATCTCTTCCCGCCGGCGTTTTCTTCACCACGCTTAAATCACTGTAGCGGGTATCAAAAAGAGCCATCCCGTCGTGGTGCTTTGCGGTCATCACCACATATTGCGCCCCCGCCTTCACAAAAAGCGCCGCCCACGCGGCGGGATCGTATTGGGAAGCGGTAAAGCCTTCACATTGCTTCATGTAATCCTCATAGGAAATATTTCCGTTATGAAAGGACCAGGACTCCGATACGTCTCCCACGGCATAGATTCCGTAATGGATAAAAATCCCCAGCCTGGCCTTTTTGAACCATTCCTGCATCATATTCTGTTTCCTCCGTTTTTTCCCGCTGACCGGAAAAGGACATATTACTTTTTTACGGTAATATGCCTTTTCTCCCTGCCGCCTTTGCAGGCTCTCCTTTATTCCGCTACCTTTTCAACCCCGCGGACCTCCATCCAGTCCTCCAGGCCAAGTGCATAAAGGCCGTCAATGTAATTCTGCCACTGTGTATCATCGTCAATGTCCAGCTCGCCGGATACAAACATGGCCTGCTGCTGGTTGAAATAATCGTTGATTGCGGTGGCAATATCCGAATACCGGTCGATTTTGTCGAGGGGGATCCAGAAGGAAGGAACGGTTTCTTTGGTCAGGTACGGCTCGTAGGCTTCTTCCAGCGCCTTCTTTTCATCATACAGCGGGTTTGCTTCGATGTATTTGAAGCCGGAGGGCATATATTTGGGAAGGGACTGCGGCCACAGGTTGCCCCAGCTCAGTTTTTCCTGTTCTTCCTCGCTGAGCGTCTTGGTATCGATGGCATGGTAGCCGTCCTCTTCTTTATATACGACGGTTCCCACAGGGCCGCGGTTGCAGCCGATGCCGTTTTCCAGTTCGAACGCATTGTCGAACCAGCGGCAGATTACCTCGGGATTCTTGGCATTATCGGTGATTACGGCCTGGGTCCGGTATACGGAAAAGCCGTTGGTGTCTCTCATCCAGCTTCCGCCCTTGTCGGTATTCAGCACGGGCAGGACATCAAACTCCCCTTTTTCCGTCGTCGCCTGGATCCCGGAAAACTCGCTGCTTCCGTAGGCAATGGATACGCCGTACAGATCCCGGTTTCCTTTTCCTTCCCAGGTGGCGCTGTCCTGTGTGAAAATTTCCAGATCGATAAGCCCCTGTTCATACATGCTGTTGAGCCAGCTTAACAGCTCCCGGTAGGTACTGCTGGCACCGGCGTATACCACTTCGGAGTTTACAATCCCTTCGCCGTATTTATTCATGGGAAGACCGAACCAGCCTGCCATAGCTTCGATATGTTTATTATTCGGGTCTGTGGAAAACGGGATCTCATCATTCGGATCCCCGTTTCCGTTGGCATCCTGTTCCTTGAAGGCTTTCAGCACCGCCTCGAATTCCTCTGTGGTTTCAGGCATATCCATCCCCACGTTTTCAAGCCATCTGCTGTTGATATACGGCGCATAGCCCACCGTTGTGTCGTCACATACATAAGGAATGGTATAAATATGCCCGTCAGGAGCCGTCATTTCCTCCCGCACGCCGGGAAGATCCAGTATCTCCGTAATCTTAGGACAGTACTCGGCAAAATAGTCCTCCAGCGGAACGAATACGCCCTGGTTTACACCGTAGGTCAGGATCATGCTGTCATTCAGCGTCCAGCCGCCTATCACATCCGCGTAATCCCCGGAATTCAAGTCCAGGTTCAGCCGTTCCGTCGCCGTTTCATACGGGAAAATACGCATTTCCACATCGACGTTCGTCTGCTTCTTAAACTCATCCAGCATATAAAATTCCCCGCTTTCGCTGGAATCATCGCAGAATATGGAAAAGCTGTAGGTCCCTTCGTCTACAAGGGGCAGGCCTTCCTTGTACAGCACCCCGTTTACTTTTCCGCTTTCATCCACCTCTGCGCTTTGTACACTTCCCCCGTCCGGGGCAACCGCTTCCGCCCCTGTGGTATCGCTGCCGCCGCAGCCCGCCAGGGAACCCGCACACATCGCCGCTGCAAGCAGCAGTGCAACCGTTTTCTTTTTCATCCTCTTTCCTCCTGTTTTTTCTATATTTATCGGCACAGCACCGGTAAATACTCTTTTTCCGATTACCCCTTCAGGGAACCGATCATGACGCCCTTTACAAAATGCTTCTGGATAAACGGGTAAAGGAGCAGGACCGGAATACTGCTGATGATGATCAGTGAATATTTCATCACATCGATCAGCTGCTGTTTTTCCCGGAGCGCCGCTCTGGCGGCTTCCGTGGTGGCTGTCTGGGACAGCGCCGTTTCATTGGTGATCAGGATATTGCGCAGCACCAGCTGCAGCGGATATTTTTCCGAATCGGATATGTACACCAGGGCGGAAAAATAAGAGTTCCAGTGCCCAACCCCGTAATACAGCACCAGGATAGCCGTGATCGCCGCGGACAGCGGAAGTGCGATCCGGAAGAAAAACTGCCCCTGCGTACATCCGTCAATCTCCGCCGCTTCGTACAGCTCCTCCGATATATTGGACTTAAAAAAGGTTCTGGCAACGATCATGTTGTAAACGCTCAGGCAGCCCGGAAGGATCAGCGCCCACATCGTGTTGAGCATATGCAGGTTACGGATAACCAGATAGGTAGGAATCAGCCCTCCGCCGAAAAACATCGTAACCATATAAAAGAGCGTGACGGCTTTCTTTCCCCCGAACCGGTCCCGGGAAAGCGCATAGGCCGTGGGCAGGGTGACGATCAGGTTAATGCATACGCCGCATACCGTATATATGAGGGAATTCAGAAAGCCCTTCATAACGGCACTGTTTTTAAATACCTCCGCGTAGCCCTTGAGCGTGAACCCGATAGGCTTGTACAGCACCTTCCCCCCGGATACGGCGTCAGGATCACTGATAGAGGAAATGATAACCCAATACAGGGGATATGCCACCACGAGCAGGATTACCGTCAGCAGGATAAATACGACCGCATCGAAGATCACGTCCTCCCGGCAGCGTTTCATTTTTTTCTTTGTACCGTTTTTATTGTTTGTCAAATTCATCGTCATCCTCCTACCACAAGCTGTTGCCGGAAAGCTTGTCTGCGGTTTTATTTACAATCAGCAGCATCACCAGGTTTACCAGAGTGTTGAAAAGTCCAATCGCCGTGGAATAAGACATATCATTATTGATCAGACCCACTTTATAGACATAGGTGGATATAATTTCCGAAACATTAAGGTTCAGGTTGTTCTGCAGAAGATACGCTTTTTCGAAGCCGATGGAAAGGATGCTTCCGCAGTTCATAATCAGCAGGATAGTCGCCGTGGGCAGGATAGAAGGGAGATCAATATGACGGATCAGCTGGAATTTGGTCGCGCCGTCACATTTTGCCGCTTCATGCAGCTCCGGGCTGATACCGGACAGCGCCGCAAAATAAATGACGGAGCTCCAGCCCATTCCCTGCCAGATGCCGGTCCAGACATAAATATGGCGCCAGTACTCTTTTTTAGCCATGAAATTGACCGGATCGCCTCCGAAAAACTGCACAACGTTATTAATAACCCCGACCGAGGGAGAAAGGAACAGAATGATCATACCGCACATAACCACCGTAGATATGAAGTTCGGCGCATAGGTAACTGTCTGGATGATTTTCCGGTATCTCTTGTGCCGGAAGGAATTCAGCAGCAGGGCCAGAATAATGGGAATCGGAAAGGATACCACCAGTCCGTACAGACTCAGTATCAAGGTATTCTTAATCGTGGACACAAAATACGGGGATTCAAAGAAGCGCTGGAAATAATAAAGCCCCACCCAGGGGCTTCCCCATATCCCCGCTTTGGCATTGTATCTGCGGAATGCCAGCTGGACGCCGTACATGGGTATGTAACTGAATATAAATGTCAGTACGACGCCCGGCACACAAAACAGCCAGAGGGATATATCCCTTCGCAGCGCCCTCATTGTGGAACCTTTCTTTCTTACCTTTTTCGTTTTCATACATTCTCCCTTCTGAAAATACTTTCGCAGCCCTTTGCAGTATGCGATACCGCTATATTTTTTACATCCGGCAGCACTTTTTCCAAATATTTGTGAACATTAATGAACATTTTTTCCTCAAAATGCGATTATACATTATGAACAACCGTGGGCTTTAATTACCTGTTTGTCATGCATTTTTATTAATAAAATAATATGTTTTTACACCGCATCTGTCAACAATTCTGCCAATAGTTTTCCATTTTTTCTCTTTTAAATAAACTATCTTTTCTTTTTAGTGTATTTTTTTGTTCACTTTTACCATTAAAAATATTATATTTATGTTCATTTTATTACCTTATATTGCAACTATTTTCTTCGGATGTTATAATCGGAATGCTGCATAAAACTATTTTTTTCTGTGTTGCACGTTCACAAGCTGTTACTTTGACTACGTGCAGAAAAGAGGTCGGTTATGGACAATATAAGAATCCCGGTTCCTTCGGTTGGTTTCCACCCTCCCGTCTACCTGTGCAGACGGGCCGTGCTCCCCTTTGAACCGGACGGGAGGCTGGACAAGCCCTTCTGGGAAAAGGCGGAATTTACGGAGGCTTTTACGGATATTGAAGGGGCACATATGCCTCTTCCCCGTTTTGTAACCCGCGCCAAAATCATGTGGGATGATGAAAACCTGTATGTCGGCGCACAGCTTGACGGGAATGAAATATGGGGGAATGTCACCCGGAGGGATGATGTGATTTTCCGGGATAATGATTTTGAGATTTTTATCGATCCGGATTCGGATACCCGGCAGTATTATGAATTTGAAATGAACGTTCTGAACACGGTATGGGATCTGTTCCTCCCCTGCGCCTACCGGGACGGGGGAAATGCGGTAGTCGGTTATGATATCCATGGCCTGCGTTCGGCCGTATCCGTCTGCGGGGAGATCAACACCCCTTCCCCGCTAAACAAAAGCTGGTCCGTGGAGGTGGCCATCCCCTTCACGGCCATAACGGAATGTCTGCCCGATAAACGGCCTCCCAAAGCCGGCGAATATTACCGGATGAATTTTTCCAGGGTCCAGTGGAAGGTATCGGAAACGGATGGCTGTTACCGGAAGCTGACGGATCCGGAAGGGGATCCGCTGCCGGAGGACAACTGGGTCTGGTCCCCCACCGGCGTCATTAACATCCATTATCCGGAACTGTGGGGGTTTGTCTTTTTTACGGAGGAAGGCAGACAGGACGGAAGCTTCCAGATACCGGAGGATGAACGGCGCAAATGGGAACTGCGCAAGCTCTATTACGCCCAGAATATCCATATGGATACGTACGGCACCTGGTGCACCAGCCTGGATATCCTGCGGGATATTCTCCGGGAATCTTCCCCCTGCGAAGAAAACCGCAGCCTCAGACCCCTGGACTATACGCTGGAAACCACTTCCCATACTTATGAAATATCCTGCCCTTCTACGGAGGAAGGGAAACGTATCCTTCTGCTTTCCGACGGACGGATCATGACGGAAAAACCAGACATAACGCCATCCTGTCTGCCCGTTTTATGAGACTCTAAATACTGTGCAATGCCCTGTCAGTCCTGCTTCAAGTCCTTATAATCCTTCGGCGCCAGCCCGGTGTGTTTTTTAAAGAAGTGCGAAAAATAGGTTACATTTTCAAACCCAAGAAGCTCTGCGATTTCATATATTTTCATATCGGTATGGGCCAGATATTCCATGGCCTTACGCAGCTTTTTTTCATGGATGGTATGGATTATCGTATCCCCAGTCTCTTCCCGGAATATCCGGCTTAAATAGCTGGCATTCACGCCGATCCTGCCGGCGATATCCGCCACGGAAAGGCTTTCCGGGTAATGGGCGTCGATATACCTTAAACAGGCGTCTATGAGGGACTCCCTTCCCTGGGCAGCGCCCTTCATGGCCTGCGCAGCGTTCGTCAGCAGGCTTTCCATCAGCAGGCTGTACTCCTCCAGATAGACACAGCTGTAAATCTGATGAGCGATTCCTCCCGGCCTGCCCTGTCTGCTGCGATCCTCCGTATCCCCCGCCGTCAGCAGCTTCCGGCACCGTTCCTGAAGGGACATCCCGGAACTTCGGATGGCGGCGGCGGTACAGCCAAATGCCTTCTGCCGCTCCAGCAGCCCGTGAAATGCCCGGACGGCATTTTCCGCATCTGCCTTTTCCACCGCGACACAGATCTCTTCCATCCATTTCTCTTCCTCCGGCAGACGCCGTTCCTCCTGCTCCGCCCCTTCCCTGTAAAAATGCAGTTTGCCGGCTCCGTCCGGGAACCGGTAGTCCAGGGCGGACGCCGCCTCTTCGTACAGGCGCTTCAAATCCCCCGCCCGTCTGCCTATGCCGCTGATTCCCACGCACACGGAAAGCTGCAGAAAATTATCCATCATCTCAAGGATTTGCCCGCATTTCGTACCCACACGGGTTTCATACCCTTCATGTACCCCGACCAGCAGCACGCACAGCATATCTCTCTGAACGAAAAGCATTTTTTCCATATGCTCCTCAAATGCTATGGAAAAAAAGTCATTCAGGCTTTTATGGATACGGCTGCGCGTATCGCCGTCTGTTTCCGGGCTGAGGCGGAAACGGAATAAAAGCACCAGGTAATTTTCAAGCCGGAGGGGCAGCGTCCGGTATCTTAGCTCCAGCTCCTCTTCATCGTAAAGGCTTCCGTCCAGGACGGCCCGCAGGAAATTCTCCACAGCCTCTTCCCTTCCGTCTTTCCCCTCCGCCCTTTTCTCCTTTTCCAGCTGGCTGCAGCACCTGGAAACGGCCGATTCCAGACCGTCCAGCGCTCCAGTTTTCGTCACATAATCCGCCGCACCGTATTTCACAGCCGCCTGGGCGTAAGAAAAATCCGCATAGGCGGTCAGAATAATTACCTGCACCGGCAGCTCATGCTCCTTCACATATCGGGTAAGCGCAATCCCGTCCGCACCGGGCATACGGATATCCGTCACAAGGATATCCGGCGCTTCCTCCTCCAGATGCTCCAATACCTCCATCCCGTTGGACGCCACAAAAACCACTTCACATTCCAGACGCTTCCAGTCAATCAGCGTCTGCAGTGCTTTTCTCATGATCGGTTCGTCATCTGCCAGCATTACCCTGTACATGGCGCTCTCCCTTTCCGCTTACCTTTATTCTTCCGCCTTCCCTGAAGCTCCTGCATTCTCCGGTATCCGGATCCGCACCGTGGATCCCCTGCCGGGAGAAGAAAAGACGGTTACGCCGTAGGCCTCCCCGTACATGAGCTGAATCATATGGTGTACATTGTTCAGACCCACATGGTTATGGGCATTGTCCTTTGCCGCCTCCCCGTCCGTACCGAACCCGACGCCGTCGTCCACGGTATCGATACAGATGCAGCCCTCCTGCCGGTAAACCTTCACTTGTACGAAGCCGTTGCCCACCTTCGGCTCCAGCCCGTGCACCACCGCATTTTCCACAAGAAGCTGGATACACAGCTTGGGAATATACTGCTCCTTCAGCTTATCTTCGGATACCGTAATCTCGTAGGACAGCCTTTCCCCGAAACGGTAGCTTTGCAGATACAGATAATATTCCACATAGGAAAGCTCCTGCCCCAGCGTCACCTTTTCTTCCCCGCTACGGTATATCTTGGCCTGGATCAGCTTGCTGAAGGTGGATATCATGCGGAACAGTTCTTCATTGCCGTCCATTTTGGCCTGCAGGGACAGGGTATTGAGAACGTTAAACATAAAATGGGGATTCATCTGTGTCTGCAGGAATTTCAGTTCCATCTCCTTGATGGAAATCTGCTTTTCGTATACTTCCTTGATCAGATTGTTCACATAAGCTGTCATTTCGTTAAATACTTCGCTGATTTCATGGAATTCCCGGCTGTCATAGGAAGGAAGCTTGGTTTCGAACTCTCCTTCCCGCACTGCCTGGAGCTTGTGCGTAATCTCCTCGATGGGCCTGGTCAGACGGTAGATCAGAACCAGCAGAAACAAGCAGCCGCAGCCGGTTACCACCGCGATAAGCAGCACGTAAATACGGACGGAGGAATACATCAGCCGCATGGCGTGGTTTTCCGGGATCCCCAGAAACACCTGTAATTCCATGGGCAGAAGCTTTCTGTAAACCCGGTAATCCTTTCCCCCCACATCCATACGGAAAGGTTCATAACGGTACTCCTCAAACGTTTCCCGTTTTGTACCTGCCGTATTCCAGAAGGCTTCCTGGTTCCCGCCGTCCAGAAGCTTTTCCTTCCTGTCGCAGAGCACCCAAAAGGAGCCGGGATAGCTTTCCGCCAGTTCTTCCATCCGTTTGTCCAGAGCCTCCTTGTTCAGCTTGAAAAGGACGGTGCCCGTTTTATCCATAAGGCTGTTATATAAGGGAAAAGCCAGATACAAAAAGCCCTCCTTTTCCTGGTAGGAGTATCCGGCGCCTTCCTCTGCCGCCTCCTTCTCATAGGCCAGGCAGACCTCCCGGAACACCTTCGCCCCCGCTTCTTTTTCCGAGGTCGGCATCGCATAATAACCGGTGCTGACAAAATCACCCTGCCGGCCGAACAGGCTGGCTTCAAGCACCAACGGCGTCTGTACATTTCCCAGGTTATCCGGGCTGCTGATATCCACCGCACGGGAAAAAGCGGCTTCCAGCGCTTTGCATTCCTCCCCAGTGAGCCTGCCGTTCCTGCTCTTATCCATAACCTCCATTACGGTTTCCGAGTCCCGAAGCGCATAGATCACCTGTTCCAGATACGAAAGTCCGGAATCCATACTGTCCGCCGTGGTGGTCAGGAAAAAATCCATGTCATGGTGTATGTAGTCACTGACGATGAAAAACACGGAAAACACAAAGATGCCCCCGCACAGAAGCAGCGCGCCCAGCATGATTCCCATATTTACCGTTATCATTTTCCCACGTATGGAATACCGTTTTCTCTTCTTCCCTCTCATCGCTTCCCCGCCTTTTATGTCCTGCCGCTTCCGTCAGAACCATTATACCCTTCCGGGAGCCTGAAGTCACGCCCTATACTTTGCAGCGGGCGCACTCAGCCCTTCACGGCGCCGGCCGTCAGCGATTTGACAAAGGTTTCGGACAGGAGACAGAAAATCAGGATGGTAGGCACGACGGAGACAATAATAGCGGAAAACATTCCGTTCAGATTCTTGGAATAGGCCGTTGTGAACTGGCCCAGCAGCGCCGGAATCGTCATTTTTTCCTTACTCTTGAGCAGAATGGAGGCGAAATAAAACTCATTCCAGTTATTCAGGAATACCATGATAGCGGCAGTGGAAAGCCCCGGCCTGGCAATCGGTACTATGATCCGGAAGAAGGAAGCGCAGTAGCCGCAGCCGTCAATCCTGGCGGCTTCCTCCATTTCTCTTGGAATCGTAAGGAAATAACTGCGGATCATGAAAAAGGTTACCGCTATCCCAAGACCGGAATAGATGAAAATAAGCCCGCCCCTCGTATCCTTCAGCCCCAGATCGCCCAGCAGCCTGTATATAGGAAAGCTGATGGAAATGGACGGGATAAAAAGAGTGGTGGTAAACATCAGGGTAACAAGCCCCTTCAGCTTAAATTCCATCCGCGCCGACACATAGGCGGACATCGCTACCACCAATACGCTGATAAACGTGGATAGGACCGTAATAAAAATGCTGTTTCCAAAATAAGTCTGTATGCCCAGCTTTGTAAAAATAGTGATATACCCGTCAAATACCCATTCCGTAGGCAGCGCAAGCCCGCCCGGGTTCTTCTTGAAGGAGGACAGAAACACCCAGAGGATGGGGTAAATCGAGATAAACAGGACAGCCGCCATAATAAGGCCGCGTCCTGCGCTTGTCAGAAGATGGAATGCGCTGCGTTTTTCAGATGATTTATGATTCATACCGGTTCCTTTCTGTTCTGCATGTCGGCGCGCCCTTACCCGGCCCGCCCGCTTTTTCCTTAATCCACATAATCCGTGCGGAAAGCCCTGTTAATCAGGCCTACCAGAAGCAGGCCCAGCAGGAACTGGATCACCCCTGCCGTATTGCCTCGGGCAAAATTCAGCTTCGTGCTTCCCAGTGCGGTCTTGTAGACATAATAGCTCAGGCTGTAGGTGGCATTATCCGGCCCGCCTCCTGTAATCAGGGCTATTTCATTGTACAAAAGAAGGCCATAATTGGCCGCCATCACAGATACCGTACCGAGCATGGGACGCAGCAGGGGCAGGATGATTTTCCGGTCTATCTGCCCTGCATCGGCCCCATCCACCCGGGCTGCCTCCAGCAGGCTGGCGTCGATGCTGAAAATCTGTGTCAGCAGAAGCAGGCAGGAGGAACCGCCGAAGAGGATAAAGGAAAAGGTCACCCCCCAAAAAGCATAGGTCTCATTTGCCAGCACACTGATATCACTGCCGGGCCATATCCGGTTGCACAGCTCCGTTACAATCCCTCTTGAAGGACTATACAGATTCAAAAAGATCAGGCCGATAGCCGCCGTGGAGATGATGTTGGGAATGATGAAGGTATTTCTGGTAAATTTCCAGCCCAGGGGCTTTTTAGCCAGTATCAGGGCCACAAGCAGCGTAAACGGGATTTGTACCAGCATGGTAAGGGCAACCCATTTCAGGGAATTCACCAGTGCCGTCTGAAAGTTCCTGTCTGCGGTAAACAGCCTGATATAATTGTCAAACAGACTGTCCCAGCCCAGGAATTCCGGCTTGAGAAAATTCTTGTAATTCCATTTGCAAAAGGAAGTCACAAAAATATTCACAAGAGGCCAGGCATAAATAATACCGAACAACAAAATCCCCGGCAGCAGAAACGCCAGGATAAACCCATTCTTTTTATTCAAGAATTTCTTATCTTTTCTCATACAAAATCCTCTTTTCTCCTACCGTTGTGTTCTCAGCCGAAGAAGGCCGGATGGGTACACATATGGAAAGAGGCCATCCCGGAGACAGCCTCTTGTATCCTTCTTTCCATCCGTACTGCCGGCCGCCTTTATTCCGCCGCTTCCAGGAACGCGTCCAGTTCTTCCACAGCATCTTCCACGGTCTTGCTTCCATCCTTAAGGCCCGCATATTTGGCCTGGATCTCGCCTTCCGCATCCCCGAAGTTGTTGCCAAGACCCAGCGCCTGGTAATCCGCACTCTGGCACAGCCTGCACGCTTCTACCAGAAGCTTTGCCTCCGGCGCTTCCACCGAATCCGCCAGCGCCTCATAATCCACCGCCGTGCTTGGCGCCATGCCGATTCCGTTTTCGATAATACGGGCTGCCACCTCCGGGCTGGTCATATACTTAATAAATTCCACCGCTGCCGCCGTCTGTGCCTCATCCAGCTTTGCGGATACGACATAACCGCAGCCGCCGGACAGCAGTGCCGCCTTCTTACCGGCTTCCTCGGTAGGGAATACCGCCGGTTTGATGTTCTCCGCACCGGCCTCACACGCTACGGAACCGCCTGCATCCCACACCCCGTTAAAAAGCATTGCCGTCTTTCCGTCAAAGAAATCGGAACGGTACGCTTCATCATCGTCACCCCCCGGCCCGAAATTAGCCGAGTCGATTTTCTGCAGGGCATTTTTCTGTATAAAAGAAAGTGTGTCCGCAAAGGCCGTCTGCTTAAAACTCTCCACATTTTTTCCTTCTGCATAGAAGCTTCTGGAATCCGCGCTTCTCTGAAGATAGGCCGCGGTAAGGATATTAGCGGGCCATCCTGCATTCAGGCCGAAGGGCATAATCCCCGCTGCGGTCAGCTTATCCACCGCCGTATTAAAATCATCCCAGGTATTCCATACATCCGGCGTATCCGCTCCCGCCTGTTTAAAAAGCGCTTCATTATACCAGAAACCAACGCCCTCTATCTGCTCTCTCACAGAATAAATGTTCCCGTCTTCCGTCAGATTCTGCTCATAACAGACGCCGACTCCGTCCTTAAAGCTGCTGTCCTCATCCAGATAAGGTTTCAGATCCAGTATCATTCCTGCCGCCGATGCCACCGGTGTGATGTCCCAGCCTCCGAAATCCGCAATATCATAAAATTCCCCGGCACTGATATCATTGAGCGCGGTGTTATAAATGCCTTCCGCTCCCGTCTCATCCGCTTGTATCACAAAATGGAACTCATCCTTATGGGCATCCGCAAATTCCTGGTAGATCGCGCGCATTTGTGCGGCAGCCGCCCATTCCGATTCGTCATGGTAGTAACCGTGTACAAAGGTGATGGTAGGAAGCTCTCCGTCCGCCGTCTGTGCATCCGCTTCGGATTCCGCCGGCGCGCTCTCCTGCGCAGGCTGTTCCTCCTGTTTACTCTCCGCCGGCTGCGGGGAATCCGCCGTTTCCGCGCTGTTTCCGCATCCTGCCAGCATAAGAGCCGTCATCGCCGCACAAAGCAGCCATGCCAAAGATTTTCTTTTCATATCCTGTACCTCCCTATTGGTAACGAAGCTGCAACGGTTCCTGTTCCGCAGACAGAAGCCGCTGCGTTTTCCTGTTGCTTTCAATTTACCACGCACGGGCCAGGTTCTGAATAAACAAAGCTGCAGATATCTATGCTATTTTTTCACCTGCTTCCGATGCCGAAAGAAAAAAGATGTTATTTTTTTACCCGCCGCCCTTTTTCGGGACGGAGCAGTAAAAAAATAACATCCTTTCCGGGAAAGGCCCGGGCCTGTCCGCATATCAGCCGGGTATCCCATACCATATGCCGCTGTCACCCTTTTACAGGCTTTGATCCAGCTCCGCGATCAGGGAATCCAGAGCCTCCTCCTCCGTACAGGCCCGCCGGATATCCGCACCGATGGTTTCCATGATCCCGCTGTTCCAAACGCTGGTAATCGTCTTTATCTGGATATCCGCCCCATGCGCCTGCTCCAGCGCATTACCCAGCAGCGGGTATTCTTCCCTGATTACCGCCAGATCCACATTGGGATTGGAAGGGGCCTGCCCCGTTTCCAGCGCCAGCTTCAACTGCACCTCCCCGCTGAGCATGTACTTTAAAAAACGGACGGAGGCTTCTTTTTTCTTTTCATCATAGCTGTCAAAGATCACATATCCGGAGGAAGGGGAGATATAAGAAAGGCTCTCCCCCGATTCCGTGGGATAGTTGGCGTATGCGATATCCGCCTCCGCCGCACAGCCTTTGAATTCTTCACATTCCCACACGCCGTTAAAATAAATGGCCGTCCTGCCCTCCCGGAAATATTCCCTGGCATCATCCAGGCTCTCCGCATTTACCGAATGGCTGAAAATCCAGGCGAAATCCCGTACCGCATCCCGGAACACAGACGTATCAAACGCAGCCGGCAGCGTACGGGCCATCTCCAGCCCCTGCGGCCCCTTCCCTGCCAGCACTGCAAGAAAAAGGTTTTCCGCCACCTGCACCGTTTCCAGCGCACAGGCATCCGTCCTGTCTCCTCCCCAGGCATCCAGCTTTTCAAGGGCTTCCCGGAATTCCTCCCAGGTACGGGGCGGCCTGGCATTCCCCTTTTCATCCACGATCCCGGCCTCCCGGAAATATCCGGCATTGTACCAGTAGCCCATCACCTCCAGCGCATCCGGCACCGTATAAAGGCCGCCGTCTTCCCCCGTCCAGGTTTCCAGGACCGAAGGGTGGATGCTCCGGATGAAATCCGCATCCGCTTCTATAAAAGGAAGGAGATCCAGCGCCATACCGCGCTTTATTGCATTCTGTACATAATAGGACTGTCCGTTCGTGCTGACAATTTCCGGCATTTTATCTACGGCAAGCATATTGTTGGCCTGCTCCACAGCGATATAGCTGTCGGAGGAGGGCTGGTAATTCAGCACAATATCCGGATTTTCCTCATCAAAGGCACGGTAAATCTCCTGCATGGTGGAATGTGTGTTGACCGTCCCTCCCCAGCCGTGGATGAAGGTCAGCTCCGTCACCTCCGGCTCCTCCTGCCTGCCGCAGCCGGTTATAACCGCCGCGGTTAAAAGCACCGGCAGAACACGCCGGAACACTCCCTGATAAATTCGGTTTCTTTTGTCCACTTCCCAGCCTCCCGTCAGCGTATCTGCACATCAGCCCCAGCCGGGCGTTTCTGTAAACAGCTGTGTGTCGGAAAACAGGGTCCAGCCCTCTTCTCCGGTACTAAGCCGTTTCATTTTTACATAAATCATATCCTCTGCAGCAGGCACGAGCGCAAGGCTGTTCATCTGTTCGCCCGGATTCATAATAAAAGAGGGTTCCCCCGAAGGGTGCTCTTCCCACGCTTCATAAAAAGGGATGGCAAGCTGTGCCGTATACACATACGGTTCCGCACTTACAAGAGGAACCTTTATCTCATATTCCGGCTGCATCATCTGTTTCATCCGGTTTTCTTCCAACTTGAAATCCAGCTTTACGTAATAACATCCGAACCCCTGTGTAAAAACAGGAGTATCCGCCCATACTTCCATTGTTCCGTCACCCGGCAGCTTCATATATCTATTGCTGTCAAAATCGGATACCCCTATCCGGTACAGATTTCCTGTCCCATTCAGTACCTCAGCCTCCTTCAGATCCCCAAGCTCCCTGAGCGTTCCCTTCTCCAGGCTGAAAAATTTCATCATGGAAAAACAGTCGTTATCTTCCTGCCCCTGCAATACCAGTTCCTTTTTTCTGTCGGTTCTGTCCAGATCGATCACCCAGAGCCGGTAAGCGCTGGAAACCGTCTGCTTTGTTTCCCAGGCCGTCTTTCCGTTGATATCGATAGCAGCGCCGTCCGTTTCATACGCGTCCGCTTCCTTCCTGACATGATACCGGATGCTGTCCGGCATACCGTCACCGTCCAGATCAAACCAGGCCGTCTGCTCCGGCCGGACAGAGAAGAAAAGACCGTTTTCTACTTGTTCGGCACACCGTTCCTCCCACAGTTGTTTTAACACACCGTCCGGGCCAAACCATTCCGCCGTCGCCAGTTCCCCCGTCAAAAGCCCGGCAATACCGTCATTTTCATTTTCTACCGTCAGTGCCCCGTCCTTCCAGCTGCAGGTCAGATTCACGTTCCGATCCTCTTTGCCCAGATTCAGCTGTACCAGGCCGTTTCCCCGCAGCCAGATTTCCTTAATCCAATAGTTATCCGACTCATAGGATGATAAGCATTCCGCTGCACCGGGCAGGGTGAGAAAGCTATCCCGACCCACAGGAACCGCTCCGTATTCTTGGAAACTTCCCTCTTTATAGTAAAAATAACAGGGCTTTACCGTGCGCCCGGTCCCGTCTTCCCTGGCATCCAGGCTGCTTTGGTACAGGAGATAGGTTCCGTCCCCGCTGCTCGTAAAAGCTTCCCCCTTGCCGGAAAGTACGCTTTCATAGGGCCTTCCTTCCGAAACACCCCACAGCAGGGAACATGCGGAGCTTCCCCCGCCGGACTCCGTATACCAGAAAGCGGTATTTTCCGGTGTTTCCACAACAGCGCTTATATCCTGCAGAGATTCCGGCGTTTCTCCCCCTGTCCCCACAGGCACGGCTCCCTCCTCCGACAC
The DNA here is from genome assembly GCA_022845955.1 of Lachnospiraceae bacterium. Classification (GTDB taxonomy): domain Bacteria; phylum Bacillota; class Clostridia; order Lachnospirales; family Lachnospiraceae; genus Eisenbergiella. Next base: position 2,226,301 of record AP025576.1, on the reverse strand, counting down.
AAACCACCGGCGGCCTTCCAGAACACCGTTATGATTCACTCCGGTAAAAGCGAAAGCCTCCCGTTTCCCGTCTCCGTCGAAATCGGCACAGTCAAACAGCAGGATCTCCTCTCCGGCCGTTTCCTCCACCAGGGAAAACAAAACGGCATCTCCGCTGCTCTTATCCTCCTGCGCCCCGGAACCGGCAGCCGGAAGCTGTGTGTCTTTTCCGTCGCAGCCTGCCAGCAGCAGGCCCGATAACAGGCAGAGAATTATTACGCGTTTTATTTTCATCATTTCCACCTCTTCCTTCTAATAAACAATAAAAAGAAAGGTTCCGGAGGAATCCTCCGCGGCTTCCAGTATTACTGCATAGGTTCCGGTTTCCGGTATGGTATACTGACAGTTAAACGGTGTTTCCGTATCCATCTGAATTACCTTATCTCCCTTTTCATTCGTTAGGGTAAGTTTCATTTGCCCGCTTCCTGCATTTCTTGCCGCAGCTACAATATCCCCTTTTTCCAGTTCTATTTTTCCTTTCCGTTCCTTTGTCAGCGCCAAATCACAGGAAAAATCTCGCTGCTCCAGATATTCCTTTTTATCCTCGTATATGGTTTCCTCCGCTTCTGTCATCTCCTGCATGGTAAAACGAAGCCTGATATTGAAATTCTTTCCTTCCGGCTTTTCCAGTATGAGCTTTACCGGCCCCTCAGGAAGCGTAATCCCTGCATCAATGGAATTGCTCCCGGTCCAGCCTACGCCGCTTCCCATCAGGCTATTTACGTATACTACCTGCTCCGTTCCATCCTCTTCCACGAACTTTAAACGGAACGGATTTTTGATTTCCGTCCGTTTTGCACCTGCTGAAATAAGCGCCGCTTCTCCCTGAATGACGATATTTTTCGGTACGGCAAGCTCTGTATCCAGAAGCACCGTATCCCCTTGTGTATCATCGGTAAAAATTGGCTTCATACCGGCCGCTCACAGCCGCTTCGTCCAACTGCTGCCAGCCTGACGCAGGGTCTGCCTGCGCCCGGCCGGATACGCCGCAGCCGGATACAAGCATATGAAGAATTACTATGGATATCATGAGCTTTTCCGTTCCTGTTTTCATCCGCTTTCTCCCCGCTCCCGTTTTGATTTTCTGCGGTTCCCGCAGAAGAACTTTGGTGTGTTTCCGCCCTGTCGGCACTCTTTGATGGTATTTCCGCCGTGAGCGTCACCATGGAGCGGTACAAACTCATGCATAAGGCGCAAATAACATTTACCTGTGGATACCGGTTTTTTATATTATTCTACTCCAAAATAACCGGGATGTATAGTGGCAAGGCCAATTAGGTACAGATTAAAAAACATCCCTGATTTCCCACAAATACGGCCCTCATGGACAACTCTACTTTTGGTCGGTAGTAAAATCCTGTTAAATTTCTTATAATAAAAAAATGAAAGTTACTGTAAGAGGTACAAAGGAGGCTGGATACGGAAGCAATAGACATGGGTAACAGAATTAACAAAGCACGCTTACCTTGCCTGTAGTTTTAAGTAAAGTTTGACAATTGTTGATAGAATACCCGTTTTCTGCTATACTGACACCAATAAAGTAACAGCTTGTTTGGTACTGGCATGGAGGAAAAATGGCTAAAAAGACGGAAATTATGATGGACGGTTATTTCGATATTCTTGAGAAAGTGAAAGAACGAATTGTTGAAGCTCAGTATAGAGTAATGACCACTGCAAATGTAGAACGAAATATTTTATATTGGAATATTGGTAAAGTGATTGTTGAATACAGCCAATGGGGCGGCAAATTTGTAGAAAATTTGTCAAAAGACTTGCGGATGGAATATCCTGGAACGGAGGGGTATTCTGTCCGAAATTTAAATTATATGAAGCAATTTGCTCTCCGCATGCAGTCAGAGGATATTTTGCACCAGGTTGGTGCAAAAATCAGCTGGAAGGCAATTAAGCTGTTGATAGATAAGACAGACAATCTTGAAGAACATTTATGGTATACACAGCAGTGTATTGAAAACGGATGGTCAAGTACCGTGTTAGTCCATCAAATTGAGAGCAATTTATATGAACGTCAGGCATTAGTGGAAAAGTCAACAAATTTTAGGAAGCAGTTGATGGAGCCACTGGGCGAACAGGCAGAAGAAATTATTAAAGATCCATATATTTTTGATTTTATACCGGCTTCAAAAAGGTTGAAGGAAACAGAACTGGAAAATGCTTTGGTCCAACAGATTACAAAGCTGCTTTTGGAGTTTGGCTCCGGGTTTGCGTTCATGGGGCACCAGTATCCCATTACCGTTGGCAATAGGGAGTTTTTTATTGACCTTTTATTTTATAATGTCAAATTGCACTGCTATTTTGTGGTGGAGTTGAAAACAGTTGAGTTTGAACCGGAGTTTGCAGGAAAATTATCATTCTATCTATCTGCGATTGACGGTGAACTAAAATCGGAGAAGGACAATCCAACGATTGGGCTGGTGCTCTGCAAAGGAAAGGATAAACTAGTGGCAGAGTATGCATTGAAGGATATCAACAAGCCAATGGGAATCAGCGGATATAAGCTGTCGAATAAAATATCAGATGACTTGCAGGAGAATCTTCCAACTATAGAAGATATTGAAAGCAGGATAAATAATTGAATTTTGCACCCAATGGGTGCAAAAAGTGAAGAAGCCTATGAAAAGGAAAAAACACGGCTGGTCTCCTATTGTGGAATTCCTTCCCGGGAAGAACAGTATCTGGTATATGGCACCGATGGCTTTTACTATCCTCTTCTGTCGGCCGCAGGCCAGTATCGGGGTATCCTGTATGCGCTCACCGACGAGGAAGAAAGGCGAATCATGTATGTAAATATATCTTTCTGTAATTTCTACTGTGAGATTGCCTATGAAGATATTATCCCTGCGGATGTGCTGCCCGTCGGCTTTGATGCCCATAAGGATAACCCTTCCAGGCGGAAATTCGAAGTCACAGATGATATGGAAAGTGCTTTTTCAGGCGGAGGGCCGAAATTACTTCCGCAAGACAGCAGCAATCCCTGAAAACCAAGGGCGGCAAATCCATTTTCAGGATTTGCCGGCCTAAGTATTTAGTATATATGCCCGGCAGCCACATTTTCATTTACCGGTACATTTACCGGTTCTTTTTCAGATGGTCGCCTGAATCAGCGACTGTTGGTTTCCCGCCGCCAGCTCCCGTACCTTCTCCATATCCAGGCCCAGTGCCTCCGTCATACGGCGTCCATACTCTTCATCCGCCCAGTAACAGTGCACCGCATGGCGGTACTTGATATTCTCCGTTACAGGTTCGATATTCCCCGCCGTATTCTCAATCAGCAGATCCCGTTTATCCGGCGTCATCACCCGCCACAGATCGCCGCCTGCCCGGAAGCAGTCGTCCGTGGGATCCTCCTGGGGATCATAAGCGTACAGGGCGCCTTCCAAATCGAGAGGCGGTTCGCAGACATCCGGCTGCGACGCCCATTCGCCCTGGCTGTTGGGGGAATATGCCGCCGCGCGTCCATAGTTCCCATCGGTACGCATCATCCCGTCGCGGTGATAATCATGTACCTCCACCTTGGCGCGGTTTACCGGAATCTGGTTATAATTGACACCGAGACGATATCTCTGGGCATCTCCGTATACAAACAGCCTGCCCTGAAGGAACTTGTCCGGTGAAAAACCGATACCAGGAACCACATGGGCCGGTGTAAACGCCGCCTGCTCCACCTCCGCAAAATAATTTTCGGGATTCCGGTTAAGCTCCAGCACACCAACCTCGTGAAGGGGATATTCCGCATGACGCCATATTTTGGTAATGTCAAAGGGATTTTCATAGTGCTTTTTCGCCTGTTCTTCCGTCATGATCTGCACATACATTGTCCAGCGGGGGAAATCCCCTTTCTCTATGGCGGTAAACAAATCCCTGCCGTGGCTTTCCCTGTCTTTGGCAATCAGGGCTTCCGCCTCATCGTCTGTCAGGTTTTTTATCCCCTGCTGTGTCCGGAAATGGAATTTGCACCATACTCTTTCCTTCTTCTGGTTATAAAAAGAATAGGTGTGCTCCCCAAAGAAATGCATGTGACGGAAAGTGGCGGGAATCCCCCTGTCGGACATGACAATGGTCGTCTGGTGGAAGGTCTCAGGCAAAAGAGTCCAGAAATCCCAGTTATTCTGTGCGGAGCGCATTCCGGTACGGGGATCCCTTTTCACGGCACGGTTGAGATCCGGGAAATTATGTACGTCCCTCAGGAAAAATGTGGGGGTATTGTTTCCCACCAAATCCCAGTTTCCTTCATCAGTATAAAACTTTACCGCAACCCCTCTGATATCCCGTTCCGCATCGGCGGCTCCCCGTTCGCCGGCCACAGTGGAAAACCGAAGGAACAGATCGGTTTTCGTGCCTTTCTGCAGGACCTTGGCTTTCGTCCATTGGGAAATATCGTGCGTACATGTAAACGTACCGTACGCACCCCACCCCTTGGCATGCATACGTCTTTCAGGAATCACTTCCCTGTCAAAATGAGCCAGCTTCTCAAGAAGCCACACATCCTGAAGCGCTACCGGCCCTCTCGGCCCGGCTGTCAGGGAATGCTCGTTTTCCGCTACGGGCGCCCCAACCTCATTGGTCAGTTTTTTGTTCTCCATAAAATACCTTCCTTTCTAATCGATAACAATTATCAATATCATTATTATAGCATGTCTCACAAAATAACACAAGACATTTCGCATAACAATTATGCAAAATGCCTTGTAATATGCAACAGTTCAGCCGGCCCCCTATCGTCCCTAAACCAGCTTTACTCCCAGCCCCTGCCGGATAAACGGCAGATATTTGACATATGCAGGATCCACCTGCCCGATAACCGTTACCCTTTCTTCCGCCGGCAGATCCACCCGCGCGATTTCCAGTTCCCCCATATACCGCAGATATTTTTCATTGGACAGGGAAATGCTTCCTGCGGGCCTTTTCCTTGTGCCCAGGGGACTGATGTGCTGTTTGCACTGTCTGGATTCCTGGGAACGGATGACCAGTTCGCCGGAGTCCGGCCGGTCATGGTGTATGGTATCCCTCACGAAATCGAATTCCGGCAGGATATCCGCCTTCAGCTCCACATAATCCCGGCTGAGGCAAGCGATATCCTGCCAGGCTTTCTCCGTCACATCCACATCCCCCACCAGAACCACGTCGCACAGCCCGTCATAATACAGCTCCAGCATATTCAGGAGAACCTCCTCCTTCTGGTTCCGGTGGGACTCCGCCGTGGGCAGCCCTTCCTTCAGCGGCCCGCGCAGTTCCTTGTTCCCGGGTACAAAACCCAGGATGGTAAATCCAAGAAAACGCAGTCTTTGGTTGATTTCACGGATTCTCTGCAGGGAAAGGCCCGTCAGCGGTTTTGGGTAGAAATTATGACATGCCGTAAAACGGCTGAAATCCGCCCCGGCCTCCCGCCACGCCCCAATATCGCTTTCTGTTATGGTGGAGGCGTTAAAAACCACATGGAAGCTTTTTGCAAGACGTACCGTATCCGCAGCCGAAAAGCCATAATCCAGACGGATATGGGTAATTCCCATGGGCTGCAGTTCGTCAATCCGTTTTACCCCTAGCAGTTCCAACGTTTCAGGGCCGACATCCACAATCAGGTTCATGCCGTTTTCCCGGCAGAGCTTCAGCATATGGCGGATGTCCCCGCGGTAATCTGCCCCGGTTTCCTCCGGTATATGGAGGGAGGTAAAGGCATATTTCACTCCGCAGGCAGCCGCTTTTGTTATAATCCGCTCATTTTTCCGGATTCCTGTTGAGAAATAAAGTGAGATCCCCGTATTCATATCTGCTCCCTTCTGTACCCGCCGGCACGTCACTGCATTCTTTTTTATGCGGTATGGCTCATTCTCCGTAGACTTCGTTGATCCGATCTTCATCCACACCAAAGAAATAGGTTACCAGAAACCCACCCACATAGGCTATCAGCATGGAAATAAGAAACGTAAACTGTTGTCCCGGCTGCATGATCAACAAGCCGAACAAGCCGGAAACACCCTGGGATATGGCACCCAGATGGAACAGGGCTGCCGCCGCGCCGCCAAAACCCGAACCGATGCAGGCCGTCAGGAAAGAACGTCCCAGGGGCAGAGTTACCGCATACATCATGGGTTCCCCGATCCCCAGGATTCCAACCGGTATGGAATCCCTGATATACCCTTTCAGCTTCTTATTTCCGGTTTTTATATACAGGGCCACTCCTGCGCCGACCTGACCGCCTCCTGCCATCATAAGCATGGGAAGCAGATAATTGATACCGCCGGTCGCCCCGGCCGGATCATTGAGCATGGCATGGATCGGTGTGAGCGCCTGGTGAAGTCCCACCGACACCAGGGGCAGGAAGCCGGCTGAAAGGATAAAACCTCCCACGACTCCCAGCTTTGCATAAACAAAGGTGAGTACCGTAAAAATCCCGTTTGTCAGGATTTCCCCCACAGGCTGTATTACCAGGAGCGCCGCAAGGCCGCCCAGGATCAGAACCAGCAGCGGGCTGATGAAGGTATCAATGATATCCGGCATGATCCTGCGGATCGTTTTTTCCAGAAAAGCAAAGAACATACCTGCAATCAGCGCTGCCAGAAGCCCTCCCGCCGCCGGATTAAATACGTCGTTGGTAAAAGGCAGCAGGATCTGGGAATCCTTATAGACAGCCAGCAGGGGCATGGCAGGATTGGCAATGGACATGGCTCCCGCAATCGCGCCGAGTACGCCGGATCCGCCGAACTCCTTCGCCGCATTGAAACCGACCAGAATAGGAAGGTATGCAAACAGTGCCCACCCCATGGTCCGGATGCACTCATACCACCATATGCCCGACAGGGTTCCGCCTGTGGAGACATTGATGACATTGCAGATCCCGTTAATCAATCCGGCTGCAATGATCCCGGGCAGCAGAGCCACGAAAATATTTGCTATTTTTTTCAGGAAACGCTGCACCGGTTTATCATGTCTGGCTTTCTGCTTCGCCTTATTCTCCGCCGTCACTGCGGATACATCCTCTTTCTTTTTCGGGGCCGCCCCCGGATCCTCCGCCACGCCCTTGGCAATGCCTGTTAACCCGCAGAACGCCTCCAGAACCTTATTTACCTTTCCCGGCCCAAAAACAATCTGCAGGGTATCGCTCTCCACCACTCCGAGAACACCCTCCAGCTTTTTAACGCCTTCCAAATCCACGCTGTCCATATTCCTGATACCCACGCGGAGCCTTGTCATGCACGCCGCATTGGAGGATACATTTTCTATGCCTCCCAGGAGTACCAGAAGCTCCTTTGCTGTCTGTTTGTAATCCATACTCGCTTTCTCCTTTTCCTCGATTCACCCGATACGATTCCGGTTTTCCTTCAAGGCCTCTTTTATTTTGCCGCCGGCCCCGGAAAGCTTGTCCTGGGCCTGCGCCGCATCGCATCCCATAATCAGCATGGTAACGGCTGTTTTCACATGGCCGCCTGCCTGCGCCAGCGCAGCTTCCGCTTCTCCTCTCGTACAGCCGGTAGCTTCCATGGTGATATTCTGCGCCCGCACCACCAGCTTTTCATTGCTCTGCTTCACATCCACCATCAGGTTTTCATATGCCTTCCCTATCCCAACCATACTCGCGGTGGATATCATATTCAGCACCATCTTCTGGCAGGTACCGGCTTTCAGACGCGTGGAACCGGTGAGCACCTCCGGCCCGGGCACCGGCTCAATGGCAATCCGGGCTTCTTTGCCAACCTCGGAATTTTTGTTGCAGGCTATGGCCACCGTTTTGCATCCGATAGAATTGGCATATTTCAGGCCGTATATCACATAGGGGGTTCTCCCCGATGCCGCAAGGCCGATGACGGTATCCTTTTCCGTCAGCCCCAGCTCCTTCAAATCCTGTTCACACAGGGTATGGCTGTCCTCCGCCCCTTCCACCGCTTTCATAAAAGCATTCCGGCCGCCGGCAATCAGGCCAACCACCATTCCCGGATCCACACCGAAGGTAGGCGGGCATTCCACCGCATCCAGGACCCCAAGCCTTCCGCTGGTTCCTGCGCCCAGATAGATGATTCGTCCCCCCTTTTCCAGACTCTCTGTAGCCCATTGGATCGCTGTGGCGATTTCAGGCAGCACTTCTTCCACGGCCTTCACGGCTTTTGTATCTTCCCGGTTCATAATCCGGGCTATTTCAAGAGGAGTCATTTCATCCAGCTTCATGGTATCCGGGTTGCGTGACTCCGTCGTTAATTTTGATAAATCAATCATGGCGCTTCGCCTCCTTTTTTCTTAATATGTGTCCGTTCTTACCATTTCATACAAATATTTTTCCAAAACCTGTAACTGCCCCAGGATGGCAGTCGGGGAAACCATGGCGGCTCCAACTTTTTTCTATATCCAGCGGCTGGTATTGACTTTGACGCGGCGTCATAGTGTAAGCTATGCCTGTGGTTCGAACCCTATCTAAAAATGAAGGAAATGAGGATTTGATTATGAATATAAAAGCGATCCGCTCCGATGTGCTGTACCGCCGGATGGCGGCAGCATCTGAGAAAGATAAAGAAACGATCTACCGTTATGAGCTTATGAAACCCTTCGCTTACAAATGGAATTGTATCGGAATACCGTTGCAGGCGGAGGACGGCGGCTGCGATGTGGTGTCGGTAAGCCGCATGAACGGAGGTTATGCACCGTCCGGGATTACGGAGGCGCTTCTGCCGGAAATCGATAAAATCAGCAGCAACGCTTTCTGGAACGCCTGCGAAAACAGTATCCGTACATCACTCAACGGCTTTGAGGAGCATGGCATCCGGCTTCCGGTACAGGATTATTTATTTACCGTTCTTCTTAACGATCCCGGTAATCCCATGTCCCGGATGACCGGCGATTACTGCGGGGACGGCGGTATTCCCGGCTATATTTTCGGCACGATTATTCCCAGGGAACACTCCCTGCAAATGCTGCCGGTGGCTTTGGCCCATGAAACAAACCATAATGTCAGATGGCAGTTTATGCAGTGGAGTCCCGCCGTTACCCTGGCCGATATGCTGGTATCCGAAGGTCTTGCGGAAAACTTTGCGGCATATCTGTTCGGAGAAGATAACATAGGTATATGGGTAAAAAACACCCCGGCAGAGGTATTACAGAACACCATTAAACCAGCCATTAAAGCCCATTTACAGGAAAAGGACTTTCCGGTATTGTCCTCGTATCTGTACGGCGACGATATTATGGCCCTGCGGGGCGGTATTCCTGTGGGAATGCCCTACTGTGCCGGATATGCCTGCGGATACGCCCTGATCCGGCATTACCTGAAAAAGACGGGCCGGAATATATATGAGGCAACGCTTCTGCCCACCGGGGATATTCTGGCGGATACGGAGGATTTCTGGTAAGGAAATATATTTGTTTGTTCGCTTTCCGGGGTATAAGCCTGGAAAGCGCCGGTAACAGGGTATATTACATAACAACATGCCGTAACGGACTTATTGGCAGAACGGCATTGGAATCTGCCAATCCAAATGCCCGTTGTTTCTGGCCGAAGTATTTCAAACCGGCTATCCGATCGGTAAGAAGAACTATAAATAAGGATGTGCCAGTGAAGTCGGATCTTTAACAGCTTCCGAACAGAATTAAATCCTCCCTGTTAGAAATCAACGTTGCCGCAGTCTTGCTTTCCAACAGGGAGGATTTTTTGTTCTCCTCAGAAAGGCAGTAAATAGTTATTTTCTCTGTCAGCCACTTGCAATGCTTTCAGTTTATATGTGGCGTATCCCTCCAGGACAAGGGGTTCCAGCTTACAAAGGCTTTCGGCCTCTTCATAGCTTTTTGCCCTGATAATATACATACCGGCAACGCCGGTATAGCCTTTAAATACTCCGCACAGCTCCAGAAAACCTTTGTCATCCAGGCACTTTAAGTTTGCTACATGCCGTTCAATTACCGCTTTGGTAACCTTGTTGTACGTTTTGTTTTTTTCAAGAAATACTACATAGAGCCATCTGTCCATTCTTTTTCTCCTTTTTTTAGGAGAATTATAACATATCTAATGTGACACCTGGCTGTCGCATTAGAAAATTATTCTTACCTGCACGGCCGGTTATCCCACACTATTCGGATCATAATCCACTCCCTTATACTCTTTCGACAGGGATACCAGGGATTTGTCCGACCGGTCGATTTCCACCTGCACCTGATTCCCGCCCGCATCCGTAACCAGAATCGTTATATAAACATAGGAAGCCGGTATTTCTTCTCCCCAGGGAACCAGGATAACATCCGGATCGGCAGTCTTTTCCTCCGGTTCCATGGTCATAACCGCCCCCTCCGGTATTTCGTAATCATATCCCGGCGCCAACAGCGCCGCTGTTGTCAGGAATTCAGCTTTTACGGGTTCTGCAGACAGCAGCTTTCGGGCGTAGGTTTTGGCAAGTTCATTGAATTCGTCGCTGTTAGCCCGGTAGTATTCCTCTATTTTCTCTTCCTTGAAAAGAATGGTTTCCTTGCCTTCCGCCGGGAAATCCTGGCGAATGATGGATTCCGGTTCACCGGAAACCGCCTCGATACCGAATCGATAGGGCGCTTTGTGCCTGTCTCCGCCTTCGGTAATCACATCCCCGTACCAATAACCGATTGCACGGGAAGGATCCATGAAATAATACATATATAGCGTACAGCCTTTCAAATCAACACCGAACACCTCCCATAGATAACGGGCACCGATTTCCGCTGCTTCCTCCGCCGAAACAGCGTTGGAATTGGAGGCATGATACATCGGATCCACCTGCACTTTATAGTCTGCTTTCGTATACCCCACTGCCTGAGGCGCCGCGGCTGCCGGTTCCTGCCAGGATGCCTGCAGCTTTACCGGCTTGTCATGGGCGGCCGCAAATACATAGCGGTTAACGGCTGCAAAGCCTCCTCCAAACAGGCATAACGCAAGCCCTCCCGCAAGCAGCCCTCTGTAAATTCCTTTTTTCCTGCGCTTTTTCTCTCTCATCCGTAAAAACTCCTTTCTGTTTTTAAGAGGGGACATAGCCGGTTTGTACCTCGTGGCTACGTTTTATGCTTTTTGTCCCTTCTGATAAACGCAGTATAAAACAGCGTTTGCAAGAAACGGTCAATAAGTTGTTACGGCAATGTAAATATTACTTTAACGGTAGTCCCGACCTGAACCTTTGACTCAAATATCATTTCCGCGCCGTGGCATTCCGCAATCTGGCGGCATATGGCAAGTCCCAGGCCCGCGTTTCCAGACTCCCTGTTCCGGGACGGATCCACCCGGTAAAAAGGTTCTCTTATCTTATCCAGCTGGTCTGCCGGGATCCCCTTCCCCTGATCCGATACGGAAAGGATCGCTTTATCCCCTTCCCGGTATGCATGCCAGCGGACAGTGCTGCCGCAGCTGCAGGCATCTGCGGCATTATTGGTAAGGTTTACAAGAAGGCTCTGCAGCAGATCCTCATCTCCATACAGACAGCCGCAGTCGTCTTCCCATAAAAGCCGGATTTTTTTCTCCTCCAGCCTCTTGTGAAGCAGCTTTTGGGCTCCGTCAAACAGTTCCTGTATGAGGCATTTTTTCTTTTCACAGGAGCCGTTGGTCAGGGTTGCCAGTGTCAGAAGCCGGTCCGCAATATTCAGGATATACCGGCTGTCCTCAATGATATACCCTGCCATGGTTATCCGTTCTTCTTCACTTAATACGGATTTCTGCATATATTCCGCAAAGCCGCAGACGGAGGTGAGAGGGGTACGTATTTCATGGGAAAAATTATCTATGAACTGCTGTTTTTGTCTGGCGTCCCGGGAAAGCTTTGTCACGGCCTCCTGTACCTTTTGGGCCATATCGTTGAAGCTGTCCGCCATCACGGCCAGTTCCCGGTTACCGGGCACTGGTATCCTTTTTTCATAATTGCCCCCGGCGATTTCCCCGGAGGCTGCCACCACCTGGGAAAAAGGCCGGAAGGTGAGATTAAGAAGAAGCAGAAGCAGCACCCCCGCCAATGCGGAAAAGCCTGTTCCAATCACCAGCAGCGTGTTGCGCAGCTTTTCCCACATCCCTATCATGGAGGTAATATCCGAAATATACTGGATTTTATATTCCTGCTTTGTATGGGGAAAATAACCGGTCACAATAATATACTCTTTTCCGTCCAGACGTTTCAGGACCGCCGTTCTGTCATTTTCCCCGTTATCCGAATACAACTTTCCCTTCCAGGGAAAGGGGAAGCTGCTGCAGCGCATTTCGTTTCCCTGAAATATTTCAAGATATCCCTTTTGTCTGGCATAATGCTCCGAATAATAAGTAAACAGATATTGTATCACCTCTTCTTTTTTTGCCCCTCTTTCCATCAGGCTTTTCAGTTCCTTCCCCATGGAGGAGGATATCAGATAATGTTCGTTTCCTCCCCGCTCCATGGCGGTTTCCACCTGCATCCGGAAAAAGAGGGCGGAAATGAGCGTAAGGCTGGTAAAAAAAACGGTGAGAAAAAGGAGAAACGTCACTGTAAATGTCCTAATTTTCATTGGAAATCTCCAATCGGTACCCGATTTTATATACGGTCCTGATATAATCCTCCAGCCCCAGTTTGCTTCTGATCCGCTGGATATGCACATCCACCGTCCGTGTTTCCCCCGCATATTCGTATCCCCAGACCAGCGCCTTCAGCTTGTCCCGGGACAACGCGATATTCCTATTGCGGATGAGGATTTCCAGCAAATCAAATTCCTTGGGTGCACAGTCCACAGGTCTGCCGCCTTTATAGACCGCCCGTGCCTCAAAATCAACCTTTACATCCCCGATAAGGAAGATCTTTTCCGTTTTATGGAACCTGCGCAGAACCACATCCACACGGGCCTGCAGCTCCAGGAGTTCAAATGGCTTGACAATGTAATCCTCCGCCCCCAGGCGCAGCCCCTTTACCCGGTCCTTCAGATCGGATTTCGCAGTGAGGAAGATAACAGGCGGATGGGGATCCTCCAGGCTGTCCAGCACTTCAAAGCCGTCCATCCCCGGAAGCATTACATCCAGGATTATCAGATCATATTGCCGCTCACAGAGCCTTTCATATACAGCCGGACCGTCGTACAGACTTTCGCAGGAATGGCCTACCAGGCTCAAATTGCTGCATATTAATATATTCAGACGTTTATCGTCTTCTACCACCAGTATTCTTGCCATAGGATTACCGCCTTTGTTCCTTTTTTTCTATGATAACGGATCCATGTAAATAAGTTGTTAACACCCGGAAAGGCAAAAGGCCTCTTCCCTGCTCTCCTTCGCATATTATTTCCGGATTGCAAGACCGCTTTCCATAGATACCGAACGATCAGCTGCCGCCGGATAACAGCCATTCCTTTGCTTTTTCAAAATCTTCCCTAAAGGCTATGACAAACCCGCTTTTCGAGAGGGCCTTTTTCAACGCCTTCTTTTCCGCTCTTCCCACTCCTACAAAGGCAACTCTCGTAATCCTCTTCTCCCCGCTCATAAATAGCCGGGCAATTTCCGTTATAAGCGGGGCGTTCACACGGGTTCCTTCCAGATTGACAGCTACGGCTCCGGGCATTGACGGCCGTTTAAGCCTTGCATAATCTTCCCGCAGTTTCAGGATAGCCGCATCTGTTGCCTCATGAATTCCGTCCAGATGCTCAATCCATAGTTCCCCTCCCCCATAAAATAACCGAAAAGACTCCTTCTTTATTCCTGCCATTTCTTCTTCCCGCATCTCGTACACATCCCTGTCCTTTTTTCTTTTTAGTTAGGTACCTTGACATTTTATCCATAAAGTGATACGTTATATTTACAAGGTACCTAGCGTTTTTTTCGGTCAGCAGTTACGGCAACAGTACCCGCCTTCCGGAACCCCTGTATTATCAGCAAAGGAGATAACATCATATGGAACAAACTTATCCTGTCTTAGATAAAAATACCGGCCGTGACGCCCTCGGACGCAGAACCGGCTGGCTGGGACTCTGCGGGAATCTGCTGCTGGTCCTGATAAAGCTTACCGCGGGTTATTTCAGCAACAGTATTGCCATAACCGCGGATGCCCTGAATAATCTTACCGACTGCGGTTCCTCTCTTTTGACCATAGCCGGCTTTACCTTGTCCGCAAGGGAAAAGGATCGGGCACACCCTTATGGTCATGGACGCATGGAATATGTATGCGGTTTTCTGATTTCCATCCTGATACTGCTGACTGCAGTGTCCGTTGGAAAATCCTCCCTTGGCCGGCTGCTCCGACCGTCCGTCGTCCTGGTTTCCCCGGCTATCCTGCTGCCTCTGATCCTGGGCATCGGGATCAAGCTTGCCATGGCCTGGTACGTAAACCGTATCAACCGGACGGCAGCTTCCGCTGCGCTGAGGGCCGTACGAAATGACAATCTTTCAGATTCCCTTGTAACTGCGGTGACGTTGGCCGGTATCCTGCTGATCCCTTTCACCCGCCTTCCGCTCGACGGTATTCTGGGAATTCTGGTGGCGCTCTCCATCCTTTGGTCCGGCATTTCCTCCTTTGGGGAAAATCTGGTTCTGCTTATCGGGGAAGGCGCCACTCCGGAAACCGAGCGGCAAATCCGTAAGATCCTGTCGGAATATACCATTTTTGAAGCGACCGCAGAGATCAACCTGCATGATTACGGGCCGGAGGAAAAACTGGCATTCATCAAAGTACATTTTTCCGGTTCTCCTCATTCCCCGGAGACATTCCATACTTTGAAAGAAGTAAAGCATAGGCTGAAGGAAGAACTGCAGCTGGATGCCACGTTGTATGTGGACACCCTGGACAACTGCCCGGAAACAGACTGATGAACGCACACCAATACGTCCTTTCTCCGGCCTCCGAAAGAGGAAAATAAGAAAAATATAGTCTAACCTTATTATAAGCAGATCCTCCTGTCAAGGCAGAATAAATGACAGTGCCGTCTGTATTTCCTGTTAAGCGCCAGTACCCATCTTTCCACAGATGCTTCTTTCCAGGCGATATGCAGAATAGCCGCCGATTTCCCTCCAGCCGGCGAGAGCCTTACCGCCCTGAAAGCAGAGTAAATGACCGGAATCGTTCTTTGCCCAGCCGTTGGCCGTGGCCGGGTCAATTACCACTTCTATAAACCGGCGCAGCATCGCCGATGCTTCGGCGCGGGTGGCGTTTTCCTGCGGGTCGAAACGATTCCCGTCCCTGCCTTTGCTAATTCCGGCCCGCTGCATGACGGCGATTTCCTTTGCCGCCCATGTGCTGCTTTTATCGTTGTCCGCAAAGGTGACAGCCGCAAGCGGTGTGGGAAGGGAATAACCCATCTGTCCGGCGTAGTCTGCCATGATAACCGCCATCTGTTCCCGTGTCACAGGAGCGTCAGGGCGGAACAGCTTGCCGCCCCAGTGCGGTGACGAACATTCCCCGCGTCATTGGACCGTCCGGAGAGAACAGGTTATTCCCTGTACCCGGGGATGCTCCGCCTCCTTCCGCCCAAGGGGAAGCCCCCGTCCTCCTCCCTCAAACAGCGTATGGCTTCGGCAATCGCACCGAAAGATGATACGCGTTTTCTTTAATACCCATAAGATATCACCGTCTTATACGCAAATACGAATGTGATCCGCAATGGCACAAAAACAAAAATATGTGCCGCTTTTCTGCGGTCTCCTTGCAAAGAAGCCGCGGGCGTAATATACTGTACTCATCTTAACTCCAGGGTCTGTTCCGGACAGCGGGATCCCCGCCCTGCGAGCTTTTATTTTACAGGCCGGTTAGCCAAGGCTAATCAACGTCTGACAGAAGGAGGCCCCTGTGATGACCCTGAAAGAGAATTATATGCAGTTTACGAAAGCGGTACCCTTACGCACCGCCTATTTGAAGCACGGCACGTTTACCTACCGGTATTATAGGAACAGCCGACGTTTGGCCCCGGACGTCACCCTGGTATTTCTGGCGGGCGGTACCGGGCTTGGAGACAGCTTTTTTTACATGTATGAATCCCTTCTGCCCAAATACAGCTTTATTTCTTTTACTTATCCCATGGATTTTCCCACCAACGCCTCCCTTGCGGATGCTATGGCGGAGTTATTTGAACAGATCGGCGCCCGGAACATCTACCTGGTGGGCCAGTCCTACGGAGGGCTTCTGGCCCAGGTAACCGCAAGACGCCATCCCCGGCTCATAAAGGGCATGATCCTGTCGGGCACCTGCTCTTTATCCAATGACCTTGACTTTGAAGGGATACAGAATCTCGTACACATGATTAACCCGGATAAAACCAGGAAAAGCCTGCGGATGGATACCTATTTGCCCATGTTTCTGCTGTTTCCGCTTTTTAAATGGATGTGCAGGCGCACGATTGCCGACAAAAAGGCGGCGGAACTGTGCAGCGGTATTTTCGATTTGTTGAAGGGGGAGCTGTCCCATGCATATCTGGCCCATATGGATACCCTGCTGGGAGACCTGATCACCGAATTCGGTACTCACCGGCCGGAAGATTTTGAACCGTTCCGGAACGAAGTGCTGCTTTTCTTTTCCCGGGACGATCAGATATTCTGTAACAGCCTGAAGGACGCCCTGATCCGGCTGATGCCCGATCCTATTGTTGTGCCCGACCTGAAAGGCGGACATCTGGCTATGCTGCTCAGTTGTGAAGATTACCTTTCCGCATTGGATTCATTCCTTGCAGAAAGAAATGGATGAAAGGAAAAAAGATGGATAAAACGGCGGATACCTGCCCTTACGGCAGCCCGGATAATGGATGCCGCAAAACACAGGCTTTTGTTACGCGCAAAGAAAAGCAGTCCGGACAGTGTATCAGCAACGCACTGTCCGGGCTGCTGGAGCAAAAAGCATATCATGATATAACAATAAGCCAAATCGCCCAGAAGGCTTATATCGGCCGCAGAACCTTTTACCGCTATTTCCAGACTAAAGATGAGGTGATGAGATATACCATATCCCTGCTCATGGATGATTTTGCTGATACGCTGCGGAAAAACCATGCAGAGGATCTGAAAGGAATTTCCCAATCCTATTTTGCGTTCTGGGAAAATCACATCGATATGCTGCTTCTTTTACAGAAGCAGCATCTGCTATACTTCATTGAGGACGATATGCCCGCACTCATCCGCGATGTGGCGGTAAAAATAAACCATATCCCCCCGGAAACCGAATGGAACCCGCCGCCGGCGGAAATGGAAAAATACTTGTATATGTTCCATTTCCGTCTGGCCGGTTTCTGGAAGCTCACTCTGATCTGGTGTGCGGAGGTTCCCCGGAAAACGCCGGAGCAGATGAGCGCGCTGATAGAGGAAATCCTATAGGAAACCAAACAACAATCCCTGGGAATAAGGGCTTTCCGGCTGTATCTGACGGGCGGCTGGTTATGCACAGAGAATTCTCTTACGACTTCCCTGTCCCAGGTACCATTTCATCAAACTGAAAGCTTTTCCCCCGATCCTCCGACCGGTATCTTGCCAGCGCCCATGCATCCCCGCCGTCATAATCGCCGTCGGCTCCCTGGCCGCAGAGTACATAGAGAACGCCGTTTTCCCAATAGGGCATGCGGGGATAATCATAGGGGGCGAAGGTCCCTCCCCCTTCCAGGGTCACCAGCTTCTCTTCCATGTCCGCCGGGCTGTAGGAAAATCCCCCGTCCTCCGTCACATACAGCTGTGCGCTGTCGCCTCCGTTGTGCGCAAGGGCGGCAAAGCCAAAGTCCTCATCCAAAAAGGTAAAATCAATATCCATTCCCGTCTGGGAATTAAAAGGATCCGTTCCCACCTTATACCAGGTTTTCCCGCCGTCATAGCTTTTCGCCAGCCCGTAAAACCGGCTTCCCAACGCCGCATCCAGCACCACCATACGGAAGGTGATCCCCTGCTCCTTAAGCACCATTTCCCTGGCGTAATCCCCGTTATAGCTGTCCCAGCGTACTTCCCCTTCTCTCGGCCCGCTTCGCCTTTTCCCCGGATCCGATGTATCCCCGCCGCTGTTTGATGGGGGTTCCGGCGTCTGTGCGTTCTCTGCTGTTTCCCCCACTGCAGCAATGCCGGTCATCCCTCTCTTGATGACGGCCTGATAGACTTCCTTTGTCTGCAGCCTGCTGTCCGGCTGCAGTTCCGGCGTCTGTGACTGCACCATGCGGTAACGGTAATGCAGACAATCCTCCGTGATTCCGTCATACAGCAGATACAGAGATGCCTGGCCGTCCAGCCGCATGGCAGGGGACTCCTCATAGGTGGTTTCCACAGCAGCCGGATACCGTCCCTCCAGCATTTCCTTGTACAGCTCCCGCATCCCTTCCTCCGGCGCTTTGGCAAATCCGTATCGGTCCGCCGTATCATATTCCCCGCTCAGGAAATACGAATATTCTTTGTTATCCGACAATACATATATTTCCCCAGGCTCCCCCTCCGGCCCCCAGGCATCGTCTGTTCCGAAGGTACGGTACACATAGTATCCCAGCGCAGTTTTCACCATCCGGAACGTATATTTCATTTCCACCCGGCTTCCCTCCGCCACCTGGCCGGCAATCCCCGGGGCGGCGATAAATTCTGTGGTATGCACCTCATACATGCCGTCCTCCTGATTGCCTGCCAGACACTGTATGGATTTCATCTGAACCGCACAATCATACCCATTTACCCGGTAAGTCTTTGTAAACTCCTTCAGGATATTCCGTACATTCCAGCATTCCTCCGTGTCCGCTGCCGCCACAAAAAAGATCCCGTCCTGCTTCGGGGCATACCCTTCTCCGGATGGATTGTTTTCCGCCAGGAAATACATTTCTTTAACAATGGCTTCTTCCGTATTCTGTTTTTCCCGGCTGTTTCCCCAAAGATACTGCTTCAGCTTTACCCAGATTTCGTTCTCTCTTTCCCCTTCCGAAGCGCTCTCACTTCCGTTCCATGCTTCCCGTTCATCCGTACTGCTAAATATAACAGGCTTCGTTTCCCCCATATCTGCCGCACAAAGGGTCAGAGTCCCTCCCTGTGCGATTCTTCCGTCATTCAGCCGGCAGTCCTGATTCATAACCAGACTCCACTGTACACCGGTTCCTTTCCCGAGGGTCACAGCAATAGTCCCATATCGTTCGCAGTCGCTGCTGTCAAAAGTCTGCAGGCCCTCCGGCGTTTCCAGCTGCGCCATACCGCCTATTTGCAGACGCCATTTCCCGCCGTCAACTTCCGCTTCCCAGCTGCCGCTCATGGCAGCCAGAGGATCCCTATAGGAAATCCCATCTCCCCGCTCTCCATAAGTTGCCAGATACTGATGAAGAACTCCGTCCCCATCCCTCCCGGTTACTGCACAGACATCATTCTCCAGCCACTGGTATTTCAGCGCTTCCAGCCTCTGAAACGGCAGCATATCCTTCTCCCGTTTCCAAAATCCATAATATATCCGGGCAACAGCCAGCGTATGGTTCTCCCTGTCTTCCACTATCACAAGGGTATTCTTTTCATCCGGGGATTTCCGTACGCTGACCGTTTCCGGGAGGAGCAGCGTAACGCAGACTACCGCCAGCACCGCAGTCAGAAGCCCGCAGCCTGCCAGAAGCCCCTTCGCTTTTTTCCCAACCGGCAGCCATAATACCAGAAGCAGCGCCGCCGCCAGAAGCACGCCCGCAATGACCGCCGGCTCCATCCACGGAAACAGCCAGCTCAGCCCCCTCGGAAGCACCACTTTCCGGTAAAGCACAGCCCCGCTCCCCAGCACTGCCCCTGCAAAAACCAGCAGCACTGTACCTGTTATCCTGCCCGCCCGATTCGTTTTTCTCTTCTCCACAGACGTTTCCTTTTGCACATCGGTGGTGTCCTGTTCTTTTTTATCATCCATTCCGGCAAATCCCCTCTATCATTTCCGGCCCGATACCAAAGGGCATAAAACAGTTTCTTTCTGCATTATACCCCCTGTCCCTCCCGGCCGCAATCAAATCCTCCCGGAACACCCTCATGCCGTCAAACGGCCGGGAAGGGACAACAGCGGTAACAGTTCAGACTTGTCTGAACTGTTACCAACAGCCTGTATATAAAACATCTCCGAAAAGGTTTTGCGTTGCTTTACTTTCACCGCAGTGTTATTATGGATACAGAGTCTGAGGGAACAGAACGCCGCCATATTGGGAGAATCAATAGCATGTCACCTGCAACAAAGGCCCTTATCCGGGCATTTTCTTTTTTTATCCTGCTTCTGCTTTGTCCGCTGCCTTTGCCTGTTTCAGCGGAAGAAACGCCGCCTGTCCGTGTGGGTTACTATGAAGACGGCGATTATATGTATTACAATGCCCAGGGGGAATATGAGGGCTATAATTTTGAATTTCTCCAGGAAATTTCCAAGCTGAGCGGCCTGCGCTATGAAGTGGTTGATACACAGAGCTGGCAGAATGCGCTTCAGCTTTTAATTGATGGTGAAATCGACATTCTTCCTTCGGTTTACCGGACAGAGGAACGTATGGATCAGATGTTTTTTACGGATCAGCCCATGTGTAATATCTACACCACTCTGAATGTGCGAATGGATGATACCCGTTATGATTATGAAGATTTTGACGCGTTTCAGGGAATGCGGGTAGGAATCATCCGCGGCGGCGAGGACGGGGAAAACTTTAAGCGTTACTGCGGGGAGCATGACGTAGAGCTGGATATCGTGGATTATGACGAAACCGACGCGCTGCTCACAGCGCTGGAGGAAGGGGAGCTGGACGGCGTGGCTATCACCCATCTGGGCCGCGGCAGCATCTTCCGCAGTGTGGCCCAGTTTGCCCCCAACCCGCTGTATATCGCCGTTTCCAGGAAGAAACCGGAGCTGCTCGCCCGGATAAACCGGGCCATTAACGATATCCTTCTGCGCAATCCCGGCTACCAGATGGATCTGTATGATAAATATCTGGCTCCCAGCGCCAATCAGAAGCCTGTGCTTACCAAGGAAGAACGGGAATATATCCGCACGGCGGAGCCGATCCGGGTCTCCTATGATCCTTCCTTCGCACCGCTGGCTTACCGCAGGCCTGACGGAAGCTTCGGCGGGGTGGCGGCTGATATTTTCAGCCTGATTTCCCAGGGAAGCGGACTTGTCTTTACCTTTGAAGCCCGCACCGCGGCGGAATCGCTGGAAGCGCTGAAGCGGGGCGATACCGATGTGCTCAGCGTGGTTGACGGGGATTATCTCTGGGACGAACGGAATCAAATGAACACCACTCTGTATTACCTGAATGCGCCCGGCGTGTTAATCACCGGCAGTGACGGAGGGGTCGTGAAAACGCTGGCTCTGCCGGAGGGCTACCAGCTATCCGAACGGGTTGCCCGGAATAATCCGACATGCACGGTCCTCTATTTTTCATCGCTGGAGGAGTGCTTTGACGCTGTGCTGGAAGGCAAGGCCCAGGCCACCTACACCAATACCCATGCCGCCAATTATTTACTCAGCGATCCCGGATACGATAAGCTCAATGCCACCACCCTGACCCAGTATCCCAGTGATCTGTGCATCGGGGTATCCAAATCCGCCGATTCCCGCCTTTTTACCATATTGGATAAATATATCCAGTATATGGCCAGTGAACAGGTGGATGATTTGCTGACCAGGAATTCCACGGTTTCCAGGCCGATCAGCGTGGACGCCTTCGTCCGGCAGCATATCTGGCTGGTGACAGGGCTGGTGACCGCCGTGCTGGGAAGCGTTATCCTTCTATTGTGTATTAACCTGTTTACAAATTCCAGGAAAAACCGGCGGATTCAGAATCTGCTTTTCAAAGATGAGCTGACAGGGCTTAATAACCTGAACCGCTTTTATATCCGTTCCGGGGAGCTGCTCCGGGAAAAGGGGGAAACGCCTTATGCGGTGCTCTATTGTGATATCGACCGTTTCAAGCTGATCAACGATAATTTCGGCTTTGAAGAGGGAGATCGCGTCCTCCGCGCTTTCGGGCAGCTTCTGCAGCAGTCCATGGACAGCCGGGAATGCTGCGCCCGTCTATCGGCGGACAATTTTGTACTGCTTCTGGAATGCGGGGACTGGGATAAACTGGCATCCCGCCTGAACCAGCTCGGAAACAGGCTGAACCAGTGGCGCAGGGAAAAAGGCGTGATTCCCTATGAAATCGGACTGTCCTTCGGCGCTTACCGGGTGGAGGCCGACGAGAACCACGATCTCCAGCAGATGCTGGATCTGGCAAATTACGCCAGACACAGCGCCAAGGATGCAACTGCCGGAGGGATTGTATTATACGATGAAAAAATGAGGCAGAAGGCCCTGCTCGACCAGGAGCTTGAGGGCCGCCTGTCCGCAGCGCTGGAGCAGCGGGAATTTGTAGCCTATTACCAGCCGAAGGTGAACATGGAAACCGGAGCGATCATCGGCAGCGAAGCCCTTGTCCGGTGGAACCATCCCGAACACGGCCTGCTGATGCCCGGCTCTTTTATCCCTTTTTTTGAGAAAAAGGGGCTTATCGTCCAGGTTGATCTTTTCTTATTTGAATCCGTATGCCGGACCATCCGCAGCTGGCTGGATCGGGAGCTGCCCGTATCCGCCGTCTCCTGCAATTTTTCCCGTCTGCATTTCGGCCGTCCGGGTTTTGCGGAGCAGATCGCGGCGATTGCGGATCAATATCAGGTTCCCCGCGCTCTGCTGGAGGTGGAGATCACAGAAAGCGCCATAGCCAGCGTGCCCGACAGCATTGCCCCTGTTCTGACGCAGCTGAAGCGGCTGGGCTTTCAAATCGCCATCGACGATTTCGGTTCCGGGTATTCCTCTCTCGGCCAGCTTCAGCGACTCCGGGCCGATGTTCTCAAGCTGGATCGCAGCTTTGTGGGCGACGGGCTTCAGGGCAAGCGGGAGCAGATCGTAATCGAGAATCTGGTGAATATGGTCAGGGCGCTTGGAATGTCCGTCATCTGCGAGGGTGTGGAAACCCAGGAGCAGGCGCGGGAGCTTCTGCGGATGGGATGCTGCCTGGCCCAGGGCTTTTACTATTACCGGCCCATGCCGGCCGAATCGCTGGAACAGCTTATGCGCTTTCCTCCGGCTTAGGAGAAGGGTCATCTATCTGAAAAAAAAGGGCGGGAACGCATTACCGGGAGGTCATGCGTTCCCGCCCTTTGGCGAGTTTGTCGGCATATTCCTTCAAATATGCGGCAAAGCTTTTTGCCAGAGGCGTTTCGGGGCTGTTTTTCCTGCGTATGAGCAAATCCAGGTTATAGACCCTGGCCATGGAACTGGAACGGACAAGCATCCCCGCCTCCTCCAGGATATCCTCCGGAATAGGCGACGCCCACATATAGGCTCCCGGCAGTGTTTTAAGAAGGTCGATCTGGCTGCCTCTGTCATAGACATAGATCCTGCGTGACGGCGTTTCATGCAAAAGCGGATCGATACGGGCCATGGTCATGGAAGGGTTGCGGTGATCGCCGTGTACCACCTCCGTATAGGGTCTGAGCCTATCGGGCGTAATATCCGCCTCTTCCGCCAGCGGATGATCCCGGCGCATGACCAACAGCATTTGAAAACGCATCAGCTCAGTATAACACAGGTTTTTATTAGCCAGAAGCTGCCCGTAATAGCTTTCATAAAATGCAGGGATACGGATAACGCCCAAATCGCTTTCCGCCCGGAACACCTGATCGATTACCTTCTCGGTATTGGTTTCACAAAAATGCAGGGAAAGCGGCTGTTCCGGGCGGATTTCCCGATTCATCCACAGAGAAAGCGCCTGTGTACAGTAGGAGGCCCGGGAAACGGATATCCCAAGGGATGCGGGAAGTTCCTCCGGTTCCCTGCCGATAGTCTCCAGCATCTCCACCTGCGCCATGATATTGGCCGCATAGGAAATAAAGGCTTCTCCCTGCGGGGTAAGCTCCACACCGTTGGGCGTGCGGTCAAATATCCGTATATGGAGTTCGCTTTCCAGGCTCTTCAGGGCGCTGCTCACATTCGGCTGCGCGCAGAACAATGCATGAGATGCTTTGGTGATAGAGCCTTCTTTATAGATAGCCAGTACATATTTTAATTGTTGAAGATTCATTTCTGCCTCCCTGCACAGAAAGATCAAATGCCTTTAGCAGTCATATTCTTTTTATATATCCTGATAGCCATTTTATATGATACATTTACCGGATGCAAGCGTTACAATGAATACAGTAAAAAACAGCAGTAACAGTTACAGGAAAGGATGTGTGTATATGGCTATAAAAGTTGCTGTATTAGGAGGAGGAAACGGGGGACATGCGGCGGCGGCGGATCTGACCAACCGCGGCTTCTGCGTACATATGTATGAGGATGCACGTTTCGCCGGAAATCTCCGCAAGGTCTTTGAAACCCATGAAATCACCATGGCAGGGGCTGCCGGGAACGCCACCGTACGAATCGATATGGTGACTACCGATCTGCGCGAAGCCGTTGCTGACGTTGCGTTTATTTTTGTGGCGGTTCCCGCCTTCGCCCATGACGTTTACGCCGTACAGCTCGCAGAACTGGTAAAGCCCGGCCAGACGGTGGTTGTGCTGCCCGGGACCTTCGACAGCCTTATTTTCTGGAAGGAATTCAGAAAAAGAGGTATAGAAGACGTGGTGGTGGCGGAAACGAATACCCTGCCCTACGCCACCCGTCTGCAGGGCCCCGGAAACACTTTGATCATGAGCCTGTTCAATCCCCTGAAAATCGGCGTGATGCCCGCCCGCAAAACCCGGGAAACCGTGGAGAAGCTCCGTCCCTTCTACCCTTCCCTGGAAGCGGTGGAAAGCGTAATCGCCTGCGGGCTTTCCAGTCTGAATCCCATTATTCATGTTCCGGGCTGTATCCTGAACGCAGGGCGTATTGAATATGCAAAAGGGGAGTTCTATTTCTATACGGAGGGCTTTACCCCCTGCGTTGCCCGCACTACGGAAGCCATTGATAAAGAACGTATCGCCCTGCTGGACAGCTTTGGCTACGCAAGTGACATCGTCGCCCACGGCGTGGGCGGCTCGGTTGTAACGGATGATATCGGAGAAGCCATCGCCAGCGATCCTAATTTTGCCAAAATCAAAGGACCTGCCGACACTAAAAACCGCTATTATGCAGAGGATATCCCTTACGGCCTGGCTCCCTGGGCAAAACTGGCCCGGGCCATGGGCGTGTCCGTGCCGGTCATTGATTCCATGATTACTATCGGTTCCGCTCTTCTGGGCTACGACTGCTGGGAAAAAGGGCATTCCCTCCGGGATCTGGGAATTGAAGGACTCACACGGGAAGCGTTGCTGGAATACCTGGATACAGGATCGCTGTAAAGGCACAGAAGCATTACAGAACCAGAAAGTATATCATTGAATAAAGGAGTCTGAATCATGACATTTCATTCTATCAAACCTGCCGATCTGACAGAAAATATATTTACCTTAATCAGTAAAGACTGGTTTCTCATGTCCGCCGAAAAGGAAGGACGTGTCAATCCCATGACGGTGGCATGGGCTACAGCAGGGATACTGTGGCAGAAGCCGGTGGTGATGTGCGCAGTGCGCCCGGAGCGTTTTACCAGGGAATTCCTGGATTCCTCCGATGTATTTTCTCTCACCGTGTTTGACAATAGCTTCCGGAAGATACTGGGATACTGCGGCACCGTATCCGGCCGTGACCAGGATAAAGTAAAGGAAGCCGGGCTTACCGTGGCCCATGCCGGAGAAGTCCCTTATTATGAGGAATGCCGCATGGCCCTTCTATGCAGGAAGCTCTGCGTCACCCCTCTGAAGGAGGAGGATTTCCTTGGGGACCACGTATTTACGGAAAAATGGTATGGCGGTGAAAACCACGCGGACGGAACCGGCGGCGGGTATCATCTGCTTTACATTGCGGAAATAACCGATATTCTTGTGAAGGAATCCTGATCAAAGGGAGGAAACCGCCGTGCGGTTTCCTCCCTTTTTGCTGTCTCCGGCCTTTTTACCGCCGCTGTCAGAAGGTTTTCCTATGTTGCTTCCTTCCCTCAAAAATCTCATCGATCAGCCCATATTGCAGCGCCTCCTCTGCGGTCATATAATGATCCCGATCCGTATCCGCTTCGATTTCTTCCACTGTTTTTCCCGTATTTTCAGCCAGAATCCGGTTCAGCTTCTGATTGGAACGCTGTATGTGATCCGACAGGATGCGGATGTCACTGGCCTGTCCCTGTATGCCGTTTCCTCTCACCGCCGTCTGATGGATCATGATTTCCGCATGGGGCAGAGCCATCCGTTTTCCCTTTGTGCCGCCTGCCAGAAGAAAGGCGCCGAAGCTGGCCGCTATCCCCACACAGACTGTGGATACATCACAGGAGATATATTGCATGGTATCATAAATCGCAAAGCCGGCCGTGACGGATCCGCCGGGGCTGTTGATATACAGCTGGATGTCTTTCTCCGGGTCCTGCGCTTCCAGGAATAACATCTGTGCCACAATCAGTTCTGCGGAAACGTCATCCACTTCCCTTCCCAGAAAAATGATACGGTCGGATAAAAGCCTTGAAAAGATATCATAGCTTCTTTCCCCATTCCCCGTTTTTTCTACCACATAAGGTACTGTCATGCTCATGCCGCTATCCTCCTGCTGTCTATTGTACTGCTGCCGGCACGGAAACCGCCGCACAGGGATATTTCCGCCTGCTTCGGGACAAAAACCCCCCGTATCCGGTACTCCTGGGGCGTACACCCATACATCTTATGAAAAGCCAGCGTAAACGCCTGCTGGGAACCATAACCGGCTTCATACGCGATTTCCACGATAGGCCCGGCCGTATTTACCAGTTTTTCTGCGGCTAAGGTAAGCCGCCGTCCCCGGATATATTGATATAGAGTACAGCCGGTGCGTTCCGCAAACGTCCTGGCCATATAGAATCTGGAGTAATTGAGTTCTTCTGCCATTTTTTCCAGTGTCAGTTCTTCATGGAGGTGATCTCTGATGTAGCGCAGCACACTTGTAACAAGTGAATCCTTACTCATAGCTAATTGCCTCTTTCCTTTTTATTTTTATTCTTATTGTAGCACGTCCGGTGACGGTATGTCTTAATAGAAATTGCCCAAAGTCGCTGACCTGCCGTATCCCTGCATTGATCCCGTCAGCCGCCTGTGCTAATATGAAAAGCAAAGGTAACGGTGGAGGTACGGAATCGTTACAGGCAAAGAAAACAAAGGCGGTGTTTTATGCAGAAAATCATGATTATAGAAGATGAACCGGATGTACGGGAGGAACTGGCATTCCTGCTGAATAATGAAGGCTACCGGACAATTGTGATCCAGGATTTTACCGGAATACCGGAACAGATCGCGGGCAATACTCCCGATCTGGTTCTCCTTGACCTCGGGCTGCCCGGACGGGACGGCTTCTCCCTGTGTGCGGATATCCGCAGCAAAACCGCCGTGCCGGTTATCTTTGTCACAAGCCGCAGCACTGCCATGGACGAGCTGCGCGCCCTGAGCCTGGGCGGTGATGATTATATCACAAAACCGTACAACATACCGGTCCTTCTGGCCCATATCAAAGCCGTTCTGCGCCGGAGCAGCGGGATGCAGGAGCCTGATGTGATCACGGCGAACGGACTCAGCCTCCATCTGGCAAAAGGCGTGGTTTCCTCCGGGGGGAGGACAGCGGAGCTGACACGAAATGAAATCAAAATCCTGGCTCATCTCATGACCCATCCCGGAGAGATCATTTCCCGCAGCGATTTGATAGAAACCCTGTGGAACAGCCAGATTTACATTGATGACAACACACTGAGCGTCAACATGACAAGGCTCCGGACAAAGCTGGAGGAACTGGGCTTTCCCGGCTACATTAAAACCCGGCGCGGAATGGGGTATCAGATATGAAGATAAGGGAATTTCTGTCCGACCGGCTGGGGCGCTTTCTTTTCCTGCTGGTGTCCATGGCCGTCATGGCTTTTTTTCTGCGGGTAACAGGAACGCAGCCGGGTATACTGGCGATTCTGCTTATCACCTGGGGCCTGCTGTTTTTCCTCCTGCAGGTATCGGATTATCTGAAATGCCGCTCCCATCTGGAAGAATTGGAAGCTGTCATGAACGGTCTGGACCAAAAATATCTCTTCTGTGAATGTGTGCCGAAGCCCCGGAATGCATACGAACGCAGATTTTTCCAGCTGATGCGCCGTTCAGGGAAAGCCATGATAGAAGCCGTATCGGATGCCCGGTCCGCCCAGCGGGATTACCGGGAATATATCGAAAGCTGGGTCCATGAAATCAAAACCCCCATCACAGCCGCCCAGCTCATCTGCCGGGGCGCTGATCCCCAAATCCGTTCCCGGCTCGCCCGGGAGCTTGCCGAGATTGACAACCATGCGGAACGGGTGCTCTTCTATGCCCGTGCGGAAAGTCCGGAAAACGATTTTTTAATCTGCCAGACAGCGCTTTCTGAAATCGTTGATCAGGCGATAGCGCACCACCAGACGCTTCTTATTCAGAGCGGTATGCGTATTGAGACTGATAACCTGGCACATACCGTGTATACCGACGGGAAATGGGTATGCTTCATTTTAGGGCAGCTTCTGCAGAATGCGATCCGCTACCGCAGCGAGACTCCCGTTATCACCTTGTCCGCCAGGCAGCTCGGCCGGCAGATACAGCTGGCCGTCCGCGACAACGGGATCGGCATCCCCTCCCATGAACTGCCCCGGGTTTTTGAGCGGGGATTTACCGGAAGCAACGGCCGTTCCCGCGGCGGCTCCACCGGTATGGGGCTGTATCTTGGCCGCCGGCTGGCCGGCTTTATGGAAATTGATCTGCAGCTTGCCTCCGAGGAGGGGCGCGGCACCTGCGTAACCCTTACGTTTCCTTCCAGAGAGGCCATGGACCGTAACAAGCTTACAAAAATGTAAGAAAAAGTAATAGGAATTCGATACCGCCGGGCCTTCGTTTGAGGTATCCTTAGACAAAGATAGCTGTAACGAAGGGAGACAACATATGCTGCACATAGAAAACATAGAAAAATATTATGGAAGCAGAAACAATGTGACAAAGGCGCTGGATCGGATCAGCTTTGATGTGGAGGACGGGGAATTCATTGCCATAATGGGCGCTTCGGGCAGCGGAAAGACCACCCTGCTCAACTGTATCTCCACCATTGATACCGCAAGCGCCGGCAGCATCCTGCTGGACGGGGTGAATATTACGGAAATCCCCCCCAATGAACTGGCCCGCTTCCGCAGGGAACGGCTGGGTTTTGTGTTTCAGGATTTTAACCTTCTTGATACCCTGACCCTGGAAGAAAACATCGGCCTTGCCCTCACCATCAACCACGCGGATTCCCAAACAGTCCGGAAAATGGTATCCGATGTGGCCGGGAAGCTGGGAATCGAAGATTCCCTCGGGAAATTCCCCTATCAGGTTTCCGGCGGGCAAAAGCAGCGGGCCGCCTGCGCCCGTGCCATGGTAGCGGGGCAATCTCTGATTCTTGCCGACGAACCTACCGGCGCCCTGGACTCCAAATCCTCCAAAAACCTTTTGGAAATCATGACACGGATGAACCGGGATATGAACGCCACCATCCTTATGGTCACCCACGATGCCTACAGCGCAAGCTACGCCTCCAGGGTACTGTTTTTAAAGGACGGACGGCTGTTCAATGAGCTGATCCGGGCCGAGCGGACACGGACCGTCTTTTATCACGAGATCCTGGATGTCCTTGCTTTGCTGGGAGGTGATATCAGTGACGTTATCTAAACTCTCCCTGCGCAACGCCAAACGGCAGGCCCGTGATTACCTGGTTTATTTTGTCACCATCGTCATGGCTGCCGCCCTGATTTACGCGTTTAACGGCCTGGTATTTTCTGAGGAAATCCGCACGCTGTCAAGCATGATGGAAAGTATGCCCCTGGTGATTGTGCTGACCAGCATCGTGGTCGTCTGTATTATCGGCTGGCTGGTGCAGTATACCATCAGCTTCATGCTGGTACGGCGCGGCCGGGAACTGGGCACCTATATTCTGACCGGCCTGGAAAACAGACAGGTAGCCAGAATGTTTTTTATGGAAAACCTCATCGTAGGCGGAATTGCACTGGTATTGGGAACGCTTCTGGGGAACCTTCTTTTCCAGGCTCTGCGGGCGGTTCTGCTGGCACTGTTCCGGGCCCCCTATACCTTCCGCTTTTCTTTTTCCTTCCAGGCTGTGGGACTGACTGTTATTTATTTTTCCATGGTCTATCTGTTTGCCCTCCTGCGCAGCAGACAGCGTATCCGCACCATGAAAATCCACGACCTGATTTACTTTGACCACCAAAACGAAGAAGAGGTGATTAAAAAAAGCCGGATCCGGCGGAAAATCTTTATTTTCTCCCTTCTTTTCGGCCTGGCCGGAACGATTCTGCTGATCCTGCGGAATCTGGCGCTGGGTATTCTGGGAGCCGCCTTCCTCATTATGTTTTTATACGGCTTTTTTATCAGCTTTTCCTCCGGTGTCCCCGCGTACTTTGACAAGCGGCCGGAAAAAAAATACAGCGGGCATGTGCTGCTTATTTTCCGCACGCTGTCTGCCAAGCTGGCCACAATGGGCGTGGTAATGGCGACAATCGCCCTGCTTTTTACTGCAACCCTCATCTCGGAAGGTACCGGAATGCTGTTTCATACCCTGCTTCAGAGCAGGAATGAACAGACTACCAGCTTTGATCTGTATATTGCTTCTACCGGAAGGGACGAGAACCGTTTTGATGACTACCTTGCCTATATTGACTCCCATGTGCCGATCCGGGAATCGCGGCAATATGATATTTACCGGGGTGAAACCATGCAGGTAACCAATTATGTCATAGCAAACGAACGTTATTGGGAGTCCTTCGGTTACGACACGCTGATGAAAGAAAGCGATTACCGCGCGCTGCGGGCTATGCTGGGCTATTCCCCGGTAACCCTGGAGCCGGGCCGATATCTGATTCACTGCATGGCCTATCTGGAAAAAAGCATGGAAAGCTACACGGAACCGCTTACCATCGGCGGCCGGACACTGCTCCCGGGAGGCATCCGCACGGAAAATTTCACCCAGTCTTTGTGGGACGGCAACGGCCGGGGTTTTATTCTTGTTATTCCCGATGACGCCGCCGCATCCCTTCCGGTCAGCCACAGCGTATATGCCGCAATGACGGCGGAACCCATGCGTATGGAGGACTATACCCGGATAAGTGACTTACGGGATGTAAAAGACGAAGGTATCGATGGCTACGATACGATTTTCTGTAAAACAGCGGTGGAAAATGAAAACGCCTCCTCCTACGCTATCACGGTCTTTCCGCTCTTTTATCTGGCGTTGGTGCTCACCATGGTGTCCGCCACCATCCTGACCATCCAGCAGCTCAGTGAGATGGCACGTTACCGGCGGCAGTTTGCACTGCTGCACAAGCTGGGAATGGATCGGGAGGAGATGAAACAGACCCTGCGCAGGCAGTTTATCCTTTTTTATACCATGCCGGCTTTACCGCCGCTGCTAATCGGCATCCCTTTTATCCTGGCTCTCGGAAGTGCCTTTGATCCGGGTGTCGTTACCGGGCCGGGGCAGCTTCTGGGTATTCTGGGAATCACTCTTGGCCTGTTTTTATCTATTTACCTGCTTTATATCGCAATGGCTTATCACAGCCTGAAACAGAATGTGCTTCCTGACGAGGATTGAGAAGAGGGGGATGGAATGGAGAAAGGAAGGCCTCTTCCCCTCTTCAGAATGCCCGTCCTGTTTCCCTATGGAACAGATGAATTTTTTCAGACAGCAGACGGACATATATCGGCTGGCCAGGCCGGCCGGGAAAATCAGCCCCCGTTACCATGGTAAGTCTTGCCATTCCGGGAGCAGTTAGAAAAACCGCCACTTCCCGTCCGGTATTTTCCACAATATGGATTTCCATCCGTATTGCACCAGGATCCTCCGGGGCGGCAGGCTTTATGTGCTCCGGACGGATGCCCGCCGTTATTCCGCCTTGTACAGAATCTGGAGGCAGCTTCCTTTTATCCACAGGAATCCTTGCCGCTCCCAGGGTAAGAAAGCAATGCCCCTGTTCTGTAACAAGCTCCGTATTCCACAGGTTCATATTGGGAGAGCCAATAAATCCTGCAACGAATAAATTGGAGGGATTCCTGTATACCTCCTGCGGCGTGCCAAACTGCTGAAGGACCCCTTCATTTATGACAGCAATACGTGTTCCCATCGTCATCGCCTCTGTCTGGTCATGGGTAACATAAATCGTTGTAACACCCAGTTCCCGCTGCAGGGTTATGATTTCTCTGCGCATTTCTGTCCGAAGCCTGGCATCCAGATTTGCCAACGGTTCATCCATAAGAAAAAGCTTCGGTTTTCTTACCATAGAACGTGCCAGGGCCACTCGCTGACGCTGCCCTCCGGAAAGAGCACCCGGTTTCCTTTCCAGTAAAGTATCCAACTCCAGCTTTTGCGCGACCTCCGCCACCATGCTTTTGGTTTCCTGTTTTCCGGTATGCCGCATTTTAAGGGGAAACGCAATGTTATCTTTTACTTTCATATTGGGATAAAGAGCATAGTTCTGGAATACCATGGCAATATCCCGGTTCTTTGGAGGGATCTTGTTCATGACTCTGCCACCCATAATCATCTCTCCATCCGTAATACTCTCAAGACCTGCGATCATGCGCAGTAATGTTGTTTTTCCGCATCCGGAAGGGCCGACAAAAACAATAAATTCCCCCTGCTTTATCTCCATATTCATATCGATAACAGCGTGAACATTGCCCGGATACCATTTATTTACTTTTTGCATTTGCAGTTCTCCTGCCAAAACTTCTTTTACCATAATTGTTCCTTTTCCATTTCAATCCGTAACCGTTCCGTTCTGCGTTAACCGTTCCCTCAATCCTTCATTCCGGAAGATATAATTCCCTGTTCGAGATACGTTTGTCCGAACAGAAAAATCAAAAGAGGAGGCATCAGAGTAAGCAGTGATGCAATCAGCGATACTCCTGCATTGTCGGCAGTGATATTTGCCATATACAGAGAAAGCGGCCAAAGCTCCTGGTTTTTTAAAAATGCCTGCGGCGCTTCCATTGCATTCCAGTATTCCAAAAAACCCAATACCACTGCCGAAAGAATCCCCGATGCACCTAACGGAATGCCAAACCGCAAAAATATCTGAAGAGGGGAAGCGCCGTCCACAGCTGCCGCCTCCATAACCTCCTCCGGTATCGCCATAAAAAAACGGGTCATGATGAAAACGGGAAAGGTAGATGCTGCGCCCGGCAGAATGACGGCCCAGACCGTGTCGATTAGTTTCAATTTATTCAGTACCAGATAACTGGAAACCATGGTTACCTGAAAAGGCATCAACATCAGGACAATATATAAGGTATAGAGTATCTTTTTCCCCCGGAATTGAAATTTCGCAAAAGCCCATGCTGCAGGAGCACCTAAAAAGACATGCCCAAGTACAATAGGTATAACCTGCCTGCAGGAATTCCAGAATACCGTAAAAAACTGCGGCGTGTCCAGCAGCAGCTCCACATAGGCCTGTAAAGTCGGATACTGCGCAATCACAGGCCATACAGCATTCCCTTCGCCTCCTTCCAGGACCGGAGCAAGATTTTCAGAAAGTTCCGCACTTCCCATAAAAGTGCCGGATAAGAGCATCCAAAGAGGCATCCAGACAAAGAGGGCGATAAAAATAAGAACAAACCCAATCAGCCATTTTTTCATGTATTATTACCCCGGTTCATCATTTTCTCAAGCATTAAAATTAAAAGAAACACAAAAAGCGCCATCATTACGGCTCCCGCACACATTTTATCCACATCCAGATTGCCGTACCAGTTATTGAACAGATGCTGGAGCATATAAATACTGTCATCCGGATAGCTTCCGGCAATTAAATAAGCCTCCCTGAACACCTTAAAGGAATTCAGCATTGACAGCACGGTAATCGTAAATAACACAGGAACAAGATTGGGAAATGTAATCTTAACAAATCGCCGGACGCTTCCTGCGCCATCCATCTGTGCCGCCTCATATAACGCCGGATTGATGGCACCGAGTCCTGAAAGCCACAGTACCATATCATACCCGAAGTTTTTCCACAGATAAGCAAAAACCAGTACCCCAAAAGCGGCTTTACTTTCCATCCAATCAACCGGTGCCATACCCATAAGATCACAAAAGGCATTGAGAAGCCCGTTTTTATGAAAGACCACACGCCACAAAAGGACGATTGAGGCCACAGGGATTGCCATAGGTACAAGAAACGATGTTTTAAAAATACCGAGCCTTTCCCTAAAAGCGGTCAGCAGCAGGGAAACTGCCAGAGAGATAAACAGCAAAAGCGGGATACATATCATAACAAATTTTACCGTATTTCCTGCTGCAAGCTGAAACGCCTTATTGCCAAATACCGCCAGGTAATTTTGAAAACCCACAAACCGGTCACTGGCAGCCTCAAAAAATGACCGCCGCAGGACATCCAGAAGGGGAATCCATACCATGATGTTTACAAAAAGCAGGCTAGGTGCCAAAAACAACCATGGCACGATACGTTCTCTCAGGGGCACAAAATCATCCCGTTTTTTCCTGGCTTTCCATCTGTGCTGCAATTTTCTTATCATCTGAATCCTTCCTTTCATCAGGAACAAAGGTAAGCCTCTTCTCCTGCCGGTAAAACATAAAATCTGCACAAAGCCACAAGCAGGGCATCAGATACATGGCTTTACAAAATGTCATATTGCGGTTCGGTGCCATAAGGAGGGACAAAAGGCAAAGCAGCAGCGTATACCCCCCACATCCCAGAATCATACGTCTGAACGTATGTATCGATCCCAAATGTGCCGCTATTGCGGTAAAAACAGAAGCGCCTATGGAAAGCAGCACTGTCAGAAACGCGGCAAGCACAAGCTTTGCATCCCGAAAGTTGGAGGATACCGACATCCATGCGAACAGATTCTTCCGATACCCCGCAGCAAGATTACTCCAAAAAGCAAAGTCGGACCACCTCGTGGGAATGAATCCGGCAGGAATTTCCGGCAGATCCATACAAATAAATAATCCTGCAGACAAAACGAGAACAGAGGGCAGATATAAAAGAAACAGTACCGGATAATGCCAAAGCTTCTTTCCGCGCCTTAGGATCCGGACAACAATACCAAAGAAAAGGACAACGGCCGGAAGCCTGAACAGCATGGTAAGTGCCCATTCCAGCAGCGGCTGCTCCAGAATCATCCCACCCGGGAAATCTGCAGTCACAAGATATCTCTCTGCCTTTTCCCGGGTTCCCGTCCCGGAAAATGTCAGCTGCATATTCGAGAGGAGTTCTTTCGACTCATTCCGTGCCTGATGATATAATCGTGGTTCTTCCTCCTCAAATACGCCGCGGACATAAAACATTCCGCCTTCCATCTCTATCGGCAGTCCGCAAACATCAACGCTTCTCCAAAGAGAGAATGCCAGACCTGAACTAACCGCACACCCTGACCAGTCTGTCCTGGCCGGAAAAGCACCCTGAAGCATGATTGCTGAAGTAATATCTCTGCAATCTCCAAAAACAACAACGGTATCCGCAGTCATGCTTTTCTTATGTTCGTTCCTAACCTCCTGATCCGAATGTGTCTGCCACAAGGTAACTTCCGGTTGTTCCGATGCACCATCCTGCTTTGCGCAGGCCTGCTGCCTGCTGAGGGCGATTGGACTGACACCGCCGTTTTCCCACTTAATGCCCACACTTGAACAAAGGCTTACAGCCGTATTATAGTAAGAGCAGGCGATACACCAAAAGAAAACTGCCAGCAATGCGGATGTCACCAGTGCCCGGTTATGAACAATCTTGTTAGTTTTCAATGCGAACCCTGTCCCCTTCCGATATCGTCTTATCCGATCCTGTTATTACCTGATCCGAATAGGTAAGCATACTCTCAATGCTCATCATCTGGCTGTCTCTGTCCTTAATTGTAATATCGATCCTTGAAGTGACCCACTCCGTTCCCATCACTGAATTTTGTTTGCGCAGCACAAAAACATGATCACCGCCGGAATCACTTCTAAGCGCTGTAATGGGCAGACAGCTGTCATAATTCCCGCTTTTTTTATTCAAGGAAATTTGCGCAGGTACGCCGGCAGGATAACTCCCCTCGGGCAGAATTGCAGTTACGATAACTGTATTTTCTTCATCAGATGTACGGATCGATTGAATTTCCGCCTCTGCCTTTTGTGTACTTCCATCCAGTATGTAATGGAGCTCCCCCTTGTCTCCTGCTGAAAAGTACTGTGCAGACTCTATATCAAGGACTCCTTCAAAAACAAAACCTCTGTCATCACAGGAAAGTATGACCATCCCCTCATCTGCTTCCGTTTTAGAGCCTTTTTCCATGGTACTTAATACCGTTCCGGAGGCCGGGGAAGGAAAATACCCTTTGTTGTCTAAAATATCCTGCAGCATATTCCGTAATTTTTCTTTTTCCTCCAATTCAAACTCGCAGGTAAGTCTTGTGATTTCGCCCTCTTTCTGTGACACTGCCGCCTGCCTCTGTGCATTTTCCAGTGCGATTTGTGCTGCTTCAATCGCTCTTTGTGCCGTATAAAGTTCTTCCTCTCCCAGATATTGATTATCCTCAAATTCGCGTTGGGAATTGTTCAATGCCCCCTTCGCAGCCTCAATAGCTTCCTGCGCTTCGATGACTGCAGCTTCGTTTGAAAAATCAGTACGTTGTTCCGCTTCTGTAAGCGCGGCTTTTGCATCATCAAGAGCGGCTGCTGCTCTGTCCGTTTTATTTTTCCAGCGTTCCTTAACGGCATTCAGGTTTTCAGAGGCACTATCATAGGATGACGTTTTATATTCTGCTTCAGAAAGATCTTTTTTGGCCCTTTCAAATGCCTCCTGGGCCATGGAAAGAACTTTTTTTGCTTCATTTAACGCTTCTGTATAATCGTTGCTGTCATCCGGGTCCTGTCCTGCAATCTCATTCTCAATGTCACTGACTGTCTGCTGTGCAGCATGAAGATCACTCTCCGCCTGCTTGTATCTCTCCAATGCCTGCTGATAAGCGTTCTTTGAGGCATCCAGAGTTTCCGAGGCATCGTCAAGCTCCTTCTCTGCAGCATAGATTGCACTCTCTGCTGCTTCTTTCACATTTTCCAGATTTTCTTCTGCTTCCTTAACAACTGCTTCCGCTCTCTCAATCAGCTCCTGCCTTGTTACAGCAATTGTTCTGTCCTCTTTGTTCTCAGCATCTGTAAGCTCCTCTTCCCGTTTTGTATAATCTTCCTTCCATCTTGCGTCCGTCCGATTATATTTAGCAGCTAAACGCTCATACGCCTTTTGGGCATCCTCAAGAGCATGCTGTGCCGTAATCACATCATTTCCGCTCCCGCTTTCAGAAAGTTGAATTTTTAAAGTAAGGATATGGATTTCATATTCCAATTTTTTCAGCTGCTCTTCCAGGGAAGGAATATCAAATGCAAGCAGCGCCTCCCCCTCATTTACACGGCTGCCCTTTTCTGCATTGACTTCCACCACTTTCAGCCCCTCCGGCAGAGGAATCCTTTTGTCCGCTGCCGCCTGAATCGTTCCCTCCGCTTCGGCTCTCTTCGTCAGTGCTCCGCTTGTCATGGCAGTAACAGATACACTGGCAGTCGTAATGGAATGGGAAACATGTGATATCATTGTACAGATAAAAACCACTGTAAAAAAAATAACCATAAGACGTACAGCTATGCGCTGCACTCGATTTTCTATGAGAGGTCTGTATTTCTCACCGGAAGCGAGCATGGCTTTTTGCTGTGCAATAATCCTATTCATTTTTTCTTTGATAGATAAGCGCATAACTGTACTGTCTCCTATCAGGTTAATTATAATTAAATGTAATTACAATGATTCTGTCTGCCAGATAAGTACCATCTTCCTGCTGTTTCCCGAAGCATAATATATAATCATTATCCTTCGGCTTATCTTTATCGCTGTCCTCAAGAGAATAGCTGCTCCCATCCGATTTTATCGTTCCCTTTTGAAATACGGTTTCTTCTGTATAAACAACATTTGTGCTGCCCTCTCCCCTGGAAGAAACAGAACCATCATCATCTACAGATGCAAAAGAATCAGGATTGATCGTGCAGCCTGTATCCGTACACCCGCTGGCCGGACCATACAAGTCGGCAGAATTCATCAAATCATTCCCATCAACAAATGTATCTTCCTTCTTCTCATCCGCCGCAGCTGGATTATTTGCAGCATTACTGTCTTGAGTATTGGATACTTTCCTTTTTTCTTCATCTGTTTGCACCTCTGCATCTGTTTTCACCTCTGCATCTGTTTTCACCTCTGTACCTGTTTTTACCTCTGTACCTGTTTTTACCTCTGTACCTGCACATCCGGTAAATAAAAGCCCTCCGGCACAAATAATTGCACAAAGTCCAATCACATTTTTTTTCATAACAAATTTCTTCATCGTTCTAAGTCCTTTCTATCTTTCCTATTTTCACATTTGTTCATTGATATAAAGAGTGACGCGGTTTTGCATTTTTTCGGCCGCTTCCTGCGCGCTGCTTGCTCCTGAAAAATATTCCTGCGCTTCGGCTAATACCAGATTTTCCAGAATCTGGTTGCCATTCGCCACATAATCTGCGCTGCTTAAAAGCATTTTTGTAAGCTCTGCATCCTCTTTTGTTGCCTTTCCCTTTTCATAAAGCCATTTCCATGTGGATTTTCCGTCAATTGCAGCCTGCATTACCGTTTCAAAGGCCCCCTTATGGATAGGAAGCATAGTGCATGACTTCTGGTGTTCCTCTGACAGTAATGTCCTGACAAATTCCCATGCCCCCTCTTTCTTCTGACTGGCCGAAGATATTCCTATCCTTACTTCGGGTATGAGCGCTTGGTACCCGCCGCTGCCGCCTGGAAGACCGAGCACTTCCAAATTCCCATGATAATAGTCTCTATATTGGGTAATATGGTAAATACTGAGTACCGCCTGATAAGCCGCCGCATAGGTGTCACTTAACTCTTCGCCGGCGCTGTTTTGGCTTTTATTCTGGATTTCTCCGGCTAATTCCAGCAATTTTATGAACGCAGGGGAATCAAAAGAACATTTTCCTGAAGTCCAGTCCACAAAGCTGTCGTCCGCCCGAAGCATGACTTTGAGAAAAAATGCACCTGACAGATTGCTTATGGAATCTGCCCCGTAAGTGTTCAGGACCTCCTCCAGATTCGGAAGCGTCCATCCGGTACTGCCGCTTATGATGTCTGCATCAGCCAACATTGTCGATATCCCCGCCCCGTCCGTAATATAAGGCAATTTCCCGTCAATGCTTATCGCTTGAAAAACATTTTCAAAATAATCGTCCATATGGATGTCCGGATCCTTCTCCATATACGGATAAAGATCTTCCAGCAGCCCTTTCTTGTGATAAACCGGAACCGATAAATCACTCATATCCAAAATGTCCGGCATATCGCCTGAAATAATCCGTGTGTTAAGGTTTATAACAGCGTTGTTCCATTCTTCATCGGACACGTTTTGCTCATACGGAAAATATTCCGTCAGTTCAACTTTATACTTACTGTTTGTTTTATTAAAGTCAGAAACGGCCTGAACGACCCCCGGACCTGCCGATAAACTCACCATACTGAGGACGGTGCGTTCATCCTCCCCCTGAGAGAGGACTGCCATCTCATACGAAAATGTCCCCGTCTGATCGGGGGAAGCCGCTAAGACCATCAAGCGTCCATCGGAAAGCTCACCCAAATGAATATCCGATGTGCCAAGTCCCATATCTGACCAGTTGAAAACATGCTTGCCTTCCTGTACCCCTGCAGAATAGCGATACAGACTGGAGGAATCAAAACGATAAAAATTACTGTCGGTCCCTCCGTACAGCCCCGCTGTTGTTCCCAGATTAATCGTGTCCTTATTCCAGTCCCTGCTTTTCATATCCACAGTGAGCAGATTATAATCCATCCGTCCTACGCAAACGCCAATCTGTCCTTCTGCTGTCGTTATTGTAGTCAAAAGATTTCCCTCGTTATGAAGAGAAAACAAAAACTGTCCGCTGCTGTCAAACAGATATGCTGATGTACTTCCGCTTTTTTCTGCTATGCAGATATTTCCCTCTGCATCTATACTCAGAAACAAATTTCGGACGGCCCCGGAAATGGCAGAAGGCTCCAGTATCTCCGTCAAAGCAACGGATTGTACGGCCTTCCCGCTTTCATCAAATTTGTTAAGACGATAACTGCCTGCATGATCTGTGCAAATCGTCCATATATTGCCTGTTGAATCAAATGCAAAGTCAAGAAGCGAGACGGAGTCATCCACTTCTATCGGCTGCTTTTGAAAATCCCCGCCGTCTGCTGCCATAGATGCCAGATAAGAGGCACCGTTTTCCTCTATACAGCATATATAAGCTGTATCATCTTTTATCAGAAGCCTTGAAATACCTGTTACTGCATCAGGGACAGCAAAGTAAGCGGCAACGTAGGATGTATCGTTCTCTTCGGTATCGGCCTGCTTTCCGCAGGCTGTTGCACCCATAAGCAGGATTGCCAAGCCCAGGGCTGTAAAGCTATGTCGTATTATGTTTTTTTTCAATATTTTACCTCCTGCTATTCCTGATAAGCCCCTCCGGCGTTAGCTGCCAGACAAAAAGAGCAAACACTTTCCTACGCAGTCTGCGTCTTTGCATACAGCGCAACGGGCAATCACAGTTTCCCATTTTTCCATTCCCCTTTCATAAAAATTGCCCGTTCCTTCAGGCATTTTCAGAATACCACTGAGGAAAGGGCAATGTTTTAATTTCGTATAAGAGTTTTTCTAATAAACGGCAAATATTTTCCTAAGAAATCATTAAGACATAGTTATTGGATTTTCTTATAAAATCAGCACAATCCGTCTGCCACATAAAATACAACCATTTTTGTCATTCTTAGCTTTTCTTTTTCAGCGGCAGGGGCTTGACCCAAATTTCCATACAAGCCATACCCTCTGAGTCACGATAATACTTTTCTGCGGAGAAAGGCTCCGTGGTTAAATTGTGGCGGGGCAGCCATATACCAAATAAATATTTGCCGGCCTGATCCAAAGCAACCGTTACCAAATCCTCAAAATTTTCTGCTTCGACTCTGCAAACAAGGTATTCTCCCGCCAAGAGTTCTTTCTTAACAAAACCATTCTGAAGCCGATCCGGAATAGTTTGAACAAGGCCACCTGCAAAATAAGTGAAAAGATTTTGTGCCGTATCTTCCGTATGGGACATTCCCATTTCTACAGTAGTATTTAAATTGGCGGCGATTGAAGCCTTCTCCATGTGATAGCGTTTCCAAAGCTGTCCCGGCACATCCGCACCTGTGCTTTCACCAACCGGAATTTGTTCAGAAATGCGGACTTCCGTTTCCAGACCAAGGT
Organism: Lachnospiraceae bacterium; assembly: GCA_022845955.1. GTDB lineage: Bacteria > Bacillota > Clostridia > Lachnospirales > Lachnospiraceae > Eisenbergiella. The sequence continues at coordinate 2,184,993 of AP025576.1, read as the reverse complement.
AAATTTCCGGTTTTTCCAACATCGTTCTCTGGATTTCCAAGACGATATTTCCTGTCACCAGCGGAACCCCTTCGTCTATCAAAACGTAATTCATAGCAACTTCCGGTTTTTTGAATGTGTTGAGCATTGGTAAATTTCCCCTGTAGTCTTCGGGTGTGATCCCATACGTTTCCTTGAAAGCCCGCGTAAAATTCGCGTGACTTGAAAATCCATAGTCCAGGGCAATGTCAAGAATCTTCTGTTCCGTACTTTTCAGATTCTCGATCACTGTTGCCAGACGACGAAGTTTTACATATTCCTGAACCGGTTTATTTACCAGCCGCTTGAACAAGCGCTGAAAATAGAATGGAGACAAACCGACGGTGTTTGCCAGCTCCTCCGTCGAGATTTCTCCTGTCAGGTGTTCCTCGATATAAGTCAAGGATTGTTCGATTGCTTCCCATGCGTGCATTGCGGCACCTCCTATATTTGATGTTCACAGCTATGAGCAAACCAATGCTTGGCTCATCCCTATGATGCTCACATCATACCACGTTATTTTTTAACTGGCTTTTCCCACAATGCCCTTTTGTACCGCTGATTGAAAATTTAGAAGCTTATCATTCTTCAGGAGCTTTTTGATGGAATCTCAATGATAAAAGCCGTATGCCCGTTGCTGCTCTCAGCCCTTATCTGACCGCCATGTAAGGATACAATATCTTTTGCAATAGCAAGTCCCAGGCCGGATCCTCCGGTTTCACTTTGTCTTGCACGATTTAAACGATAAAATTTATCAAAAATCAGACACAGCTTATCCTCCGGTATCTCCCCGCTGTTCTCAAATGCAATGACCGTCTTATCTGGAAATTCCCTTGCCGATACCGATATACTACTATTTTCAGCACTGTATGATATGGCGTTTTTCAGAATATTATTAAATACTCTGGCTAACTTTTCAGAATCACCATAAACAGATATCTCCTCCTCCACATGATTTTCAATATGTTTGTTACAGGCCTTCAGCTGTGGATACAATTCCTCTGCGATCTGTACAAGCATATAATAAAGGTCAATTTTGGTCTTTTGAAGTGGAGCCTGATCCGAATGACTGCGGATAATCTCAAAAAATTCATTAACCAGTGTTTTAAGACGGTTAGCTTTTTCCCATGCGGTGTGTATATATTTCGATTTTTTCCCGTCGGGCATATCAGGGTTTTCATCCAAAAGACTCAAATATCCGATTACAGAGGTCAAAGGGGTCTTTATGTCGTGAGCCAGATATACGACAAGATCGTTCTTTTGCTGCTCTGCTCTTCTGATTTCAACTTCTCTTGCTTCAAGCGTCTGTTTAACATAAATTAATTTATGTTCTACCGTTTCTAATTCCGGAGACAGGGAAATCACCCCTCCATCCTCCATGAGCTTATCAATCCCCGATACTACTTCATCAAAATATTTTTTATAGGAATATAAAAGCATACGGAACAGCAAAAACACAAAAATAATAATTACAATTGTAAGAAGATACTGCATATTATTTGTTACTGCTCTGAAATATACGAGATCCGCTTCCTTTTCACTTATAGAAAAACTCCGCGCAATCCATCTGACAATAGCATCCGCCAAATGTCCCCTGGTCAGCAGACGCAGGAAAAATACGGCCGCGACTGCTCCCACTGTAATCCATCCACCTCTTATAAACGTAACAAGGCTAAGCTTTGAATATTTTCTAAATCTTTTCAATTTTATACCCAATCCCCCATACGGTTTTTATATATCTAGGGTTTTCACCAGTATCTTTCATTTTTTCACGGAGATGGCGAATATGCACGGTAATCGTATTATTGCTCTTGGTATAATATTCTTCCTGCCAAACTTCATGAAATAAATCCTCCGACCGAATTACGCTGCCCATATTCTCTAAAAGAATCCTTAAGATCGAAAATTCCGTAGGAGTAAGTGACAGACTTTTTCCATCAAGCTGGCATTCATAGGTTTTCAGATTCATGACCAGCCCGGCATATTTAAAAATTTTCTCTGATCCCGAAATAACGGAATTCACATTATATTTCTTATATCTGCGCAGCTGGGCTTTTACTCTCGCCATCAACTCAAGCGGAAGAAAAGGCTTGGTAATATAATCATCTGCCCCGAGTGTAAATCCGGTAAGCTTGTCTATCTCTCCATCCTTTGCGGTAAGAAAGAGTACCGGATATGTGTATTCCTTATTTCGTATAGTCTGACATAAAGAAAGGCCGCTTATATCCGGAAGCATAATATCCAAAATAGCCAGGTCAAATTCCATACTATTGATACAAACAAGAGCATCTTCACCAGAATAAAATTTATATACATCCATATCTTCATTTTGAAGGTATAGTTCAATCAAATCCGCAATCTCTTTCTCATCATCAACAACCAGTATTTTTTCGTTCACAGCATGGCTCTCCTTTTCCTTTACCTTTTCCTCTTAAATTATATTGGGTCTATATTAGCAATGTATTATTTTTTGATAACAATTTTATTAATTATTTCCTAAGATATAGTCTGTAACTTTCTTCGCATTATGTGCTATCTGCATTAAATAATAATTATATACGGCCAATCGGGCAATCATTCTCTCCATTGGTATTTTCTATTCTTCCTATGTAGCATTATAAAAATCCCGTATATGGCATATTAAGTTTTCATCTATTCCTATGAATCTGTTTCTTTGAAATTGTTGTCCGATCCGGACAGAAATATTGAGTTAGATATTTGATTGAAATTATGAAAATGTGAAAATACAAAGCAATTACAAAGTTGATATCGTATTTGTCTCCAATTGTTCCACATCCGCCAGCATGGGACAAGGGCAAAAAGCAAACTGTAAAAAAGCTCCCCGGCATTTGTCAAAAGTTCCCATATTCCTCTCTTAGTATGGAATAGCACAGAGTATCCCCTTTGTCACGGGCATGTCTGCGCAGCCTGCCCTCCAAAGTAAAGCCGCATGTTTCCAGCACATGGGCACTTATGGGATTAGAGGAATGGACCCATGCCGAGATTACCGATAAACCAAGTATACGAAAGCCGCAGTCCAGCATACCTCTGACCGCTTCCGATGCATACCCCCGGTTCCTGTATTCTGCCGCTATGGCATATTCCAGTTCTTTATATCCTTCATACCGGCCCATATCGTTTAATCCGATTATACCGATCAGTAAAGAATCCTCTTTTCTGCAGACAGCCCTCATTTCCTTATTCTTTATCCATATATCCAGTATCTGCCCGCACTCCTCAACGGAGGTATAGAAACCGATACCGCTCCGCTGCAGCTGCGGGTCCTGGCAGATTGCAAACAGCCCGGGCGCGTCCGATTTCTGCCACTCTCTTATAAGCAGCCGTTCTGTCTCTATCCGTTCCATTCCGTCCTCCCGTTCTTCTTACTTTTTTCCTTACCTGTATCGTATCACACTTCCGTCTTGTTTGCCGTCCCTTTTTTCTTCCCCGTAAAAAACAGGGCCGCCGGAATCGATACAAATGCGCCCGACAGCTTGGCAAGAAACAGGGCGGGAAGCATATCGGGCGCTTCGCTCACCGTAAATCCCAGGTGTGCCGCAAGCATGGAAGCGGCGCTGACAAGGAATGCCGCATTGACCACCTTCCCTCTTCTGTCCATATGCTTCAGCATAGTGATTGCCGGTATGGCGCTGACAATTCCTATCAGGAAGCCGGCTATGCTCATGCTGTTCATGCCGCATTTTTTTCCCAGCCACAAAAGGGGCCTGTGCAGGATGCGGGTCAGAAGCTCCGCCATCGGGAGGCTGCCCAGCATGACAATGCCGATGGATGCCACCACAGACAGCGCATCCTCCAGAGGCGTCATGCCGGGAAGGAGAGTGAACCCGGTCAGGGAAGCCACCGCGGCAAGCACCAGCCCGGCAGTAATGAGGATTTGGATCCCGGAGGCAAAAAGGGTGAAGCCCTTTATCATAATCGCCGGAGCCTTTTTCAGACCGATGAGCAGCAGGAGGGAAAACAGCAGAATCGGAAGATTCTGGTGCAGAATGCGCAGAACCGGCAGGCCGCAGGCCAGGCCTCCTGTCAGAAGCGAAACCGGCATCACCATAAGACCAATCATAATCCCTTCCGCAAAAAGCGGCTTATCCTCCGCCGTCACCAGCTCCATCCCCACCGGAACGGTGAACACCACCGTACAGCCGAATACTGCCGAGATAACGATCCCTGCATACTGCCCCATAAGAGGGTCACGGGCCAGGCTGCAGGCCAGCTGATAGCCGCCCATATCGATAGCCAGCATTCCTCCGAACACGGCCGGATCCACTCCGAGCAGACCAAAAACAGGGATGATCCCTTTTCCCAGCGTCTGTGCCAGCACCGGCGTCAGGCAGATCATCCCTGCCATGGAAAGCGCAGTCGGGCCCAGGAAAAAAAAGCCCTCCTCAAATTTCTTTCCATACCCCTTCGGGCTTCCGAACATCCTGTCAACACCGCCCAGCACAACACCTGCCGCCATAATCCCCAGGATTATCCGATTCATATCATTCCTCCCAGTACTCCATCCAGCCAAAAACGCTGCCGACTTGTTTTGCAAAGCAAAATGCGCCCCGTCTTTACAAGACTCCGGCCGCGCTCACCAGCCCCTTTTTCATGGTTTCCTCGATAGCCTCCACCGTACGGGGGGTGACGGCGGAAAGGTTCTCACAGCCGTTTTCCGTCACCAGGCAGTTGTCCTCCAGCCGGAAGCCTATGCCCCATTCCTCATGGTAAATGCCGATATCCACGCAGAAAACCATCCCGGGCGCCGTTTCCTCCACGGCAAAATCCACGGTATCATGTACATCATAGCCCACATGATGCGCTCCCCCGTGCCACATATATGTACCGATATCCTCCGTACGGGAAAGGACACCCGCTTCCTTGAGCATCTTTGCATTATAAGCCCGGATCGTTTTGTCCACATCCGCCATCTTCATGCCAGGCCCGATGATAGCAAACATATAGTCCGAGGTCCGTAACGCGCACTCGTACAGAAGCCGCTGCTTTTCCCCGAATTTTCCGTTGCAGGGCCAGCCTCTGGAAACATCGTTCATCAGGTTGTCATACCAGGCTCCCACGTCGTTGAGCATCATGTCCCCATCCAGTGCCTGCCCTTTGTACTGGTAATAATGGATGCAGAAATTATTCCTGCCTGCGGAAATAATGGAGGGGAAAGCCGGCCCCTGGGGGCCGTGCTGTCCCAGCGCGTAATCGAATTCCGCTTTATACTGGTATTCATACATCCCCGGCCGGGATGCCTTCATCATGGCTACAATCCCGTCTCTTGTGATTTTTTCCGCTTCCCGCATGGCCGCTATTTCACAGGGCTGCTTGATCGTGCGCAGGCTGCGGATGAGGATGTTCGCATTTTCCATCCTTAAATATGGGTATTCCTCCCTCACGGCTGCCGCAAGCCGCTGTGCCGGGCTGTCCCTGTCCGTGGGGGATACCCTGAATAAATCCAGGTACAGGTACGCATAATCCCCGCTCACCGCCCAGGCATGCATCTGCTGCGCAAACTGTCCGTTCTCCCGGATATCCGTGATCCCCGACAGCTCCGCCACCTGTTCCGGCTTCAGGCGTTCTCCCGTCCACCGCTCCTGCAGGGGATCCGGAGGCAGGATAAACACACATTCCTCCACCTTTCCCCCCGCATCCTTCCTGGCCGCCAGCACAAACTCCCTGCTGTCCAGACCGGTCAGATACAGAAAATTGCGATCCGTATAAAACGGGTAATCTTCATCGTTTGTCTTTCTGACCTGCGTCCCTGAAAAAAGAACGAGAAGGGAATTTTCCTTCATCTTTTCATAAAGCCTTTTCCGGTTTCCGCTGTGAAATGTCCTGTCCATATCCTCTCCCGTCCGCGCGCCTGAAAGCGCGCTTTTTACTACAGTTCAGACAAGTCTGAACGTCACTCTTTTTTACCCGTTTCCCCCAGCCGTATCAGTGTGAGCTGTCCGTTCCCGGGACGCCCTGTCCACGGTTCATATTCCCGGATCGTCTCACCGCTTTCTTCCGTCCGGTAATCCCCCATAGCTTCCGTCCGTATCGTTATGTTTCCTCCGGCGTTTTCCTCACAAAACCGCAGTGTGATCCGTTCTCCGTTCCCTGCGAACAGGATGCTGCCGGTATCCGCCAGCCGCAGTCCCTCCAGCTCCACATGGACTTTTCCGTCCTTTCCCAGGAAATGGAAACGCCTGCCCACACCGTCCCTGCAGTCCAGCAGATACCCGTCCTTCTGCTTTGTCAGCGCCGCGCCGTAGGCCGTCATGCCGAAAAGGGGATCCTCCGCAAGCACCGCAGCCGCGCCGCGGATGCCGCCGCAAAAACCCAGATCGATCTCACAGGAATAATACCAGGCACCTCCCATACAGGGCTGCTCCAGCCAGGTTTTATGGCCGTACAGCGGCTCAAAGCCCCCGCAGGCACAGCCGTCGTTCTCTTTTCCCGGGAACCACCAGCCGTAATTGCTTTCTTCATCCCCGCTGTTTAAAAGCGCCCAGGAACTTAGCAAAGAACCATAGGCTAACCGCAGAATCCCAAAGGGATCCTGTGCGTGGTAGCAGGCGTAATCCAGCAGCGCCCAGCCGCCCATCTGGGACATATAGCTGAGGGTGTAATGCATGTTGTTGCCCCGGTAATCGCTTCCGTACCAGAAATAGGCCGGCTCCAGCAGCCCGCGGCAGGCCACGTTGCAGGCGATCTGGTTTTCCATGAAAGCCGCCGCTTTTTCGTAAGATATCTCTTTCCGGAAGGGATCGCCGCTTCGTTCAAAGGAGGCCAGGCGGAGCGCTTCCTTCGCCAGGATGTGGGTGGATTCAAAGCCGGTGGTATCAAAGGGATATTCCGATCCGAAGATATCCCTGCATTCCTGGGCAAACCAGGCCGCCTTGCGCTCCCAATGGCCGGCAAGGCGGCCCGCCTCAAACGTACAGCCTTCCCTGTCCAGCGCTTTTGCAATGCGGGGAATGACCAGCTCATTATAGAGTCCGGTCTTATAAGCGGACCAGCCGTCCAGCTCCTCCGGCACCTGAAACATAGCCAGCGCCGTCCTGTAGGCCCTGAGCAGATAGGTTTTTCCCGGAAGCCTGGTCGTAATATGGGGATACAGCCTGGCTGTTTCATACATATTATAATACAGGAGCGCGATATGGGGATAATCATAAATCCGCCACAGGTGCGTCCTGCCCTTATTTCCCGGATCCGGGGAATTGCGCAGGGTATGCCAGTCCGGTATTCCGTAGATGCCATAGGGATACGGCTCCTCCTCCGTCTGCTGCAGCCCGCCCCAGACAAAATAACGGATATAGTCCTCCAGCGCATCCACCTGCTCCTGGACCGGGGCCACCGTCTGCTTGGAGGACAGGAAGGCCGGTTTGGAAAGGCCCGGATCGTCACAGCTCACCTCATAAATGCGCCAGCCCCGAATCCGGTCATAATTATCCGGGGTCAGCTCCACCCCCGTTTCATTGTTCCATTCCGCAAACAGCCCCCGGTACCATTTGTCCGCCTCCCGTACCTGATGGCTGGTCAGAAAAGAGGCCCTTTTTTCCAGCAGGGTACGGATCGGCTCCGTGATGAAATAATACAGATGCGTCCTGCGCCCCTTGCAGGAAATGCAGATATCCCGTTCTCCCAGGCCGGAAAAATCCAGGGTATAAAAATACCGCCCCTCCTCCCGGCGCAGCAGCCGGATATTCACATCGCCGCAGTCCGCCGTTACCTCAGGCTCCTGCATGCAGGACAGGCACAGGGATACCGAAAGGTCCCGGGGCACCGTGTAACCGGGAATGCTTTCCGCCTGCACCTGCCCTCTCTCCGCAAGCTGTCTGCCGCAGTCCGCATAATCCCGGGCAAAAAAGAAATCACAGGCCGTTTTCCAGCGTTCTTTCCCCATCAGCGTATAGCCGCTGCAGGGGATCCGAAGCCTGGCTCCTTTTTCTTCCGCCGTCCTGCCCGCAAAGCCATTCAGCGGATACACGGTAACCGTATCCTTTTCCTGGACCTGCCTGTGTGCATGCTCCGGACAGTCGTAGTAAATCCACCGGCTGTCCTTGGCAGGAAGCACCGTCAGCACAGGCCCGTTTCCGTCACAGCGGTAATAGGTGGCATGAGAACCATGCTCCGCAATAAAATAATGGCCGATCACTTCCCCGGACGCATCCTTCCCCCATCCGAAATCCGTATGACAGGCAAAGGTGATTCCGAAATCCTCCAGCTCTATGGGGAATTCCGTCCGATTCTCCACAGTCAGCTCCTGGTGCAGGGTATTTCCCCGGAGGCAATAATCCACGGAAACCGACAGACATTCGTTTTCCGTACAGCAGCGGTAATACAAATCCCTGCCTCTTCTTTTCACCCCTTCCTCTTTAAGAGTCCCGGAAGACAGCGGTTTCCAGGCGGTTCTTTTCCCGTCCGCCACATAAGTCAGGCCCAGCTTCCCAAAGCCCTGTTTTTCATTGATGTATTCGGTCCGCCTTCCATCCCTGACCGCACCGGCGGAATAAAGGATTCCGTCCTTTACCTGAAAACGGCAGATACCGTTTGCCAGATCATATTGTTTTCCCATACTGTCATCCTTTCACCGCACCGATTGTGATGCCGCCGACAAAATATTTTTGTAAAAAAGGGTAAATACAGACGATTGGAATCGTCACAATCATAGTCGTTGCCGCCCGGATGGAGGACGTTGTCAGATTCTTCATGAATGCGTACTGCTTTTGTTCGCTCAGAAGCCTTGACGCCTGTTCCGATTCCAGCAGTATCTTACGCAGATATACCTGCAGGGTATCCCATTTGCCGCTGGAATTATAAAGCATGACATCAAACCAGGAATTCCAGTGGCCGACCGCAAGCATGACGGCAATCGCCGCGATTACCGGCTTGCACAGAGGCAGGATAACCTTAAAATAAATCATCAGCTCGCTGGCCCCGTCCAGACGGGCGCTTTCCGCAAGGGAATCCGGAAGGCCCTGGATGAAGGAAGCGATAAGGATCATATAATAAGCGCTGAACAGTGTGGGCAGCCAGTATACGGTGAAGGTTTCCGTCAGCCCCAGCTGGGTGTACAGCAGATAGGTGGGGATCAGGCCGCCGCCGAAATACATAGTGATGACAAATACAAGCCGCATAAAATTCCGTCCCACGAAATGACGGATCGTTGTCACATAGGCTAAAAGCCCCGTAAAGAAAATGGTAAGCGCCGTACCTGCGCCGGCCCTCAGCACGGATACCACAGCGCCTTTTCCGATGCTGCTGCGTTTGAATATGTAGGTATAATTATCCAGCGTAAACGCCCGGGGCCAGAATGACAGCCCTCCCTTAACCGTATCCGATCCTTCGTTAAAGGAAATAACCAGCTGGTTCCAGAACGGATATATCATAACAAAAGCAAACAGCAGCATGAACAGCACATTGCATACATCAAAGATTTTGGAGGCCGTACTCGTTTTGATTCGGTTCGTTTTCATAATCCTGTCGCCCCTTCCCTAAAACAGTCTCATATCCGTCACTTTGGCGGATATCTTATTTGCTATCATTACCAGCGCAAAACCAATCACCGATTTCATAAGGCCCACCGCGGTGGCAAAGGAATATCTTCCGATCTGCACCCCGTAGCGGTATACATAGGTATCGATGTTTTCATACACCTCTTTGGTCAGCGGATTTCCGATGAGCAGCTGCTGTTCAAAGCCCGCATTCAGGATATTCCCGATATTCATGATGAAAAGCAGAATAATGGTGGGTGCGATCCCCGGCAGCGTGATATGCCATACCTTGCCGAACCGTCCCAGGCCGTCCACAGCCCCCGCCTGATACAGCTCCTGATCCACGCCCGCTATGGCCGATATATAAATGATAGCCGACCAGCCCAGATCCTTCCAGATATTCGCACTGGTGAGGATCCCCCAGAAATAGTTCTTTTCGTTCAGGAAAGAAATCGGTTTTTGAATCCATCCGAAATGCATCAAAAGGGAATTGATATTTCCCTCCGTTCCCAGCAGGGTGAACAAAATACTTGCCACTACCACCCAGGAGATGAAATACGGCAGATAGGAAATCGTCTGGATGACTTTCTTAAACAAGGTATGATGGATTTCGTTCAGCAAAAGGGCAAAAATAATAGGCATCACAAACCCGATTGTCATAGACAGCCCGCTGATCACCAGCGTATTGCGGAAAACCCTCCACATGTCGGGAAGGCTGAAAAAATCTATCCAGTTTTTGAAGCCTATGAAATCACATTCGAAAAGGCTTCTGCCCGGTATATAATCAAAAAAGGCAATGATATTTCCCATCATGGGAATATAGCAGAAAATAAGCACCCACAGAAGAGCGCCTGCACAGATAATCCACATCTGTTTTTGTGTACGGAAGGATTTTATCACTTCTTTTGCCGGGATCCGGTTCTTATTGGGACTTTTATTCTTCTTATTTTTCATCGGGCTTCCCTCCCCGTATATTCAAAAATACGTGTTATTTGACAGCAATTTCCCTATTTTAAGGACAAAGATGGGAGGCAGCGTACCATGCCGCCTCCCATGTGCGTTATTCCGTCAGCGCAACGGTCCGGACCGGCCGGAACCGCAGCCTGTCAGCTTTCCTGTCCTTCAAACCTGGTGACATTGGCTTCGTACTGGGACTTCACATATTCGGTCAACTCTTCCAGCCCCAGGCCGTTGCATTTTTCTCTTGCTTCCATAAAGATCTGTTCGCATTCCTCCGCCGAGGCCGCAGTGATCATACGGGCCCATTCCGTTTCCAGCATATCCTTTATGGTCTGTTTCGTTATGGTGATTTCCGCATTGGGATCATAGGTCACATTATACATGGAAATATCCTTCGCCTGGGCATTGTAATACCCCCAGCTTAAACGGATTCCTTCATCGGAAAAGGTTCCGTCCTCATTCACGGGCCAGTAATCATATACCGATACTCTGTCCACCCGGGGATCGATATTGTCAAAATTCTGGGTATCGTCGGTGCGCAGCCACTGTCCGTTCAAAGCGATCATATAGGTACCGCCGCCGTTCTGGCTTTCCCTTACGGTATGGAACGTGGTTTCCTTGGTGTCCACGTTAAGGATAGCATCATCCATCAGCCAGGTTCCGTCCTCGTCTATTTTCCAGACATTGTCTTCATCCGGGGCACCCCAGCCCATGATAAAGTTGCCTATTTCGCTGTTTTCCCAGTTCAGGTAACGCATTACCATGCCCAAATCCTTACATTTATCGGTAATGATACAGCGGTAGCTTCCCAGGAAATTGGCGGTCAGCAGGGTGGTATCTTCCATTGCCACATCCTCCGCATGGACGGATACATTGGCAAACCTTTTTTCCACGGTAAAATTGTCGGGATCCTGGGTTGCCCAATACTGATGGCCGCCGGTCCATCCGTACCACCAGGTTCCGAAGTTCCCAAGGATCTGCTCCGACTGCATTTTCGTCATCAGGGTTTCATAATCCGTGCTCAGGAAATCCGGGTCAATCATACCTTCCGTATACATCTTGTTCACGAACTTGGCGATTGCAAGCCCTTCCTCCGTATTCAGCCAATGCGTAAAGGTACCTGACGCCTCGTCGTGCTTATATTCATTGACAAACCCGTAGGCTGCCAGCATGCTTTTCAGGAAATTCTGCCCTTTATCCGTACTGGAGGCTGCATAGGTAGTCTGACCGTTGGCATTCACAGGATGGTTGGCAAGGACTTTTTGCAGCGCCTCATAGTACCCCTCCGGCGTGGAATACATCTTGTCTTCGCCAAGCTCCTTCCAATAATCATAACGGATACCGAAATCATAACCTGCCACGTTGGGATTGTAGCCATAGAGATTGGCAAGCTTATAGATACGGCCGTCTTCGCTCTTTAACATATTCAGGTAATTCCCGTACCGGCGTGTGATGTTGTCCCCATACATTTCAAGCGCCTCGGTCAAATCCAGTGCCTTCCCCTGGGCAATGAATTTATCCGCCATTTCATCCGTCATGTTGGTAATAATGGCCGGATAATCACCGTTTGCCAGCATCAGATTCAGTTTTTCATCCATGGCCGTGCTGTAGAACTGCCAGTTGACCTGTACATTCAGGTTATCCTTCATCCAGGTGTCAAGCTTGGCTTTTCCGCCGTATTCGTCCTTCATCAGCTTTTCCTGGTCCCCTTCGCCGCCGTATACATCCAGGACCAGCGTTTCTTCAGGCACTACCCAGCCCCATTCGTTTTCTTCGCCCTCCAGCTGTGCGTTCGACAGATCCGCAGATGCGGAAGGCTGCCCTTTGCCTCCGCCGCAGCCCGTGAGCAGGCCGGCCGTCAGGACCGTACAAAGTGTCAGCGCCATCCATTTCTTTCCATGCATTTTCTCTTCCTCCATTTTCCTATTGTCTTAAGAACCGCAGACGGGCCGGTTAACCCTTGTCTGCCTCCGAACGGCTCCGGAAGCTTTCTCTCTCCTTCAGACAGCAGGACAGCTCCCTGTGCTTGTTGGTTATTTCCCTGCCGCCAATGAGATCCACCACAATCTGGGCCGCCTCCCTGCCGATTTCCGTCATAGGTAACTCCACGCTTGTCAGCTGCGGCTCCACAAACCGGCACAAATCAATGTCATCAAAGCCGGCGATTTCTATTTGCCCCGGTATTGCCAGGCTTCGTTCCTTCAGCGCCTGCATGGCACCGAGGGCCATCCAGTCATTCATGCAGTAGATGGCGGTGGGGGGATTTTCCAGCGCCAGCAGCTGCATACATGCCGTGTAGCCGCTTCCGTCGCTCCAGTTGCCATACGTGATCAGGGCGGGATCGAACGGGATTCCCTGCTGCATCAGCGCTTCCTGATACCCCATCATACGGCGGTAGGTGGGAACGGAATCCACCGGCCCGCTGATCAGGCCAATCCGCCGGTGCCCTTTCTGCGCCATTTTTTCCGTCAATTCCCTGGAGATCACCTGGTTGTCACAGTCTACGGTAATATCCCCCTCTTCCTTTGTATAACAATACGCATATACCAAAGGCATATCGGTGTTCAGCAGATTGCTCACATCCCGGTTATGCATACCCACATAGATGACGCCGCTGACGCCCGCCGCCCGGAAGATATTCAGCTTTTCCCGGATTTCCTCCCGGTAGTTGACCACCTGGGTATAATCCTGGATGCGCCCGTTCCAGATCTTATCGCTGAGCGCCAGATCTCCCAGAATAATCTGGTATTTCATTTCATCCGCCGCCTGGTTGATCCCCTTCAGGACACTGCTCACCTGAAATGTCGTGACATCCTCGGAGAGAACCCCTATTATATTGGTTTTCCTGGAACGCAGCGCCCTCGCCATCATGTTCGGCTGATAATCCAGCTCCTTCATGACTTCCCGGATCCGCTCCGCCACCTCAGGGCTGACCTTATCCAGCTTATCATTGAGCACGTAGGAAACCGTAGCTGTCGATACCCCTGCCCTCTTTGCAACATCCTTTAATGTAGCCATATTATCCTCCGCCGTATCCTGCTATTCATGGTTAGTTAATCGAATAACTAAAAGTTTTAAAGAAATGCCATATTATCGTATGGCATAACAGAGCTTGATTTTTCAACATTAATTTTTTTCCTATATTATTGCTTATTAATTACTTTTATTCGTATGTTTTAATTATTTTTGATTATAACTAACTTTTAATCAATTAGTCAATATGTGATTTTATATAAGTTAATCGATTAATTTTTGTGCAACAAGTACATTGCTTTTCCTTCTTCCCCGCTTTTATAATCAAGATGTAATTTTCCGGCAATTATAAGGAGGAGAAAGATTATGACCGTGCATCAGACACTTCACGCCCCGCCGTCCCTGCATTACGATATGAAGGATATATCCGGAACCATCGTGCCGGATGTTTCCGGCAGCGGTTTTGCAGGGGTCATACGGGGGCAGGACAGAGGAGGCGCTTTTCTGGAACAGGAAACGGTTTTCGGCCATTCCCTGCCGATCCTAACGCTTACCGGCGGCTCCCGGGGCGGGTATCTGCAGCTGCCCGACGGCTGTATCCGGCAGGGCGGCGGCATTACCGTCAGCTTTTATATAAAGGTGAAGGAGCTTGCTGGGTACGGCGCCCTCTTTTCTTTCGGGAAAGACAGCTGCTTTTACCTGTCCGCACAGCCCTGCCCCGATGATCCGGATTCCATCCTCCTGTCCCCGGGAGCCACCACCGGCGGGCGAAGCCAGGAGGCGGCTCTTGCCGAATGGGTTCCCATGCGTAAAAACACCTGGTTTCATGCGGCTGTTACCTTTGATACCCGGCTGCCGTCCGCCCTTTCCTTCTATGTGGACGGCAGCCCTGCCGCCGAAGCCAGCCACCGGCGTATGAATGCGGAGGCTCTGGCGGGCTGTACGGACTGCTTTTTTGGTTTCGGATCGCTGTCGCAGAATGCGGTATCCATGTCCGTTACCGATATCCGTGTGTTTTCCCGTGTTCTGGACAGCAAAGAGCTTTTTTCCCTGTTCCGCATTTCGGATCCGACCCGCCTCGAACTGGAAATGGAAGCGCTCTGCCGTCTTTTTTCCGACCGGATGACAGAACTTCCCGTCCTGCCCACTGCCGGATCCCTGGGAGCCGGTTTCCGTTTTAGAAGCCTGACCCCGGATAGCATTACCGGCGATCTGCGTCTGATCCGGCCCGCGGCCGGCAGTCCGGATCAGACGGGCCGTTTACAGGTTACCGCTTCCTACCGGGACAGCAGGCTGGAAAAAACCATTTCCTTTCTTGTCCCTGCCCTGCCGTCGGATGCGGAACGGCTCCGGGAGGATCTGGATGCGGTTACCCTCCCTTTCCCGGGCCACGTTGCCGGAGACCTTTCCCTGCCAACAGGCGGGGCAAACGGCTCCCGTTTTACCTGGAGAAGCGGCGATCCGGCCCATATATCCTCCGATGGGAAGGTTATCCGGCCGGAAAAAGAACCGCTGTCCGTTACGCTCTTTCTGGAAGCCGGGCTGGGCATGGCAAAAGGGGAACGGGAATTTACGCTCACCCTGTATCCGGTTTACGGCCAGGAAAAGCCGCTGCGCATCCGTTTTCCCCAAAAGGGCGGCCGTCCGGCTGCCGGAATTCCCCTTCCGCGCGCCAAAGCTGTCCGTCTCCGGGAAATCACCCTGCTGGATTCGTCTCTTTTTGGCAGCAACCAGAAGCGCTGCCTGGATTACCTGCAGCTGTTGGACTGCGACCGCATGCTTTACCATTTCCGCCGGACCTTCGGGCAGGACACCCTGTCCGCCCGGCCTCCGGGAGGCTGGGAAGAGCCTTCCGGCCTGCTGCGCGGCCATTCCACCGGCCATTTTCTCTCCGCCCTGGCTTATGCCTGCGCCTCCACGCATGAGGATTACTGGAAACAGAAGGCGGAATATATGATAACGGAATTACGCAGGCTGCAGCTGTTGTCCGCCGGCGATCCCGCGGCGTTTGCCACCGCCTGCACGCCTGCCGACGCCGCCCAGTCCCTTTGGAGCCGTAACCCGGCCGAATGGGGCGAAGGCTATCTGGGGGCCTATCCCCCGGATCCGTTTGCGCTGCTGGAGCAGTTCACCCCCTATGCCACTATCTGGGCGCCCTATTATACCCTGCACAAGCTGCTGGCCGGTCTGCTGGACTGCTATCTGCAGCTGGACAGCCGGACCGCCCTGGATTGTGCGGAAGGGATCGGCCACTGGGTTTACAGGCGGCTCTCTGCCACCGCCCCGCAGCAGCGGGATAAGATGTGGAGTATGTATATTGCCGGAGAATACGGCGGCATGAACGAATCCCTGGCCCGCCTGTACCAGATAACCGGGAAGACAGAATTCCGGGAGGCTGCGGCCATGTTTGACAATACCCCGGTCTTTGACGGACTTGCCCGGGGGCTTGACACCATCTCCGGGCTGCATGCCAATCAGCATATCCCCCAGATGATCGGCGCCCTGCAGGAATTCATCACCACCGGAGAACCCCATTATTACCAAACCGCCAGGAATTTCTGGGAGCTTGTGACCTCCCATTATGCCTATTCCACCGGCGGCGTGGGCAGAGGGGAGAATTTCAAAGAGCCGGATATCCTGGCAGGCAACATTGAGGGCAGCCGAAACTGTGAAACCTGCGCCGCCTACAACATGCTCAAGCTCACCGGTATGCTTTCCTTTTATGATCCGCAGGACAGCCGGCTTATGGATTATTACGAAAGGACCCTTTATAACCAGATCGCGGCCAGCCAGAACCCGATCGTCCGGCCGGACGCCCACCACGGCGTTACGTATATGCTGCCCATAGGCCCCGGTGCCGTAAGGGAATACAGCAATGACTATGATGATTTTACCTGCTGCCACGGCACCGGCATGGAGAACCATGTCCGTTATACCGAGCACATATACCATGCGGGGGCCGACGGCAGCCTGTATATCCAGCTTTACCTGTCCTCCTCCCTGTACTGGGAGGAAAAAGGGATCACACTGACCCAGAAAACAGATTTTCCCTCCTCCTTCAGTGTGTTCATACCCGACAGGAATGCCCGTCTGAAGCTTTTCTTCCGCATTCCCTTCTGGTGCCGGGAGGACTTTTGCATCTGTGTCAATGATATCCCGCAGCCCTTTGTTCGTACGGCAGAAGCAACTCCCCTGTACGATACCTTCTGCGGCGCGGACTCCCTGACCGGACAATCCGGCGGCTATGCCCTTCTGGAGGGTGATTTTGCCGGAGGCGACCGTATTACGGTACATATGCCCTGCCGTCTCCACCTGTGCTATACGCCCGATCCCCTGGAAGGGCTGCCGGCAGCCAGCCTGATGTACGGCCCTCTTGTAATGGCGGCCCTGCATCCCGGGACAGACTGGATCA
Source organism: Lachnospiraceae bacterium (assembly GCA_022845955.1). Taxonomy (GTDB): domain Bacteria; phylum Bacillota; class Clostridia; order Lachnospirales; family Lachnospiraceae; genus Eisenbergiella. Next base: position 2,168,142 of record AP025576.1, on the reverse strand, counting down.
CCCTGAACCTGCCTCCTGTCACAGAGGATGCCTTTGTCATGGAAAAAAAGGCCGGCATACCCGTACTCTGGTATGACGACCTCCCATTCGTTCCTATGTATGCGGCACACAACACACCGTACCACACGTATTTTAAAATCAATCTCCTGTAAGCGGGGGCGGGGCGGCCGTCATTTATGCATCAGCATAGGCATAAAGATACCGCCCTGCACACTCCGTGCAATAAAATGACAGTATTCCCCGGAAACGGTGTCATACCAGTCGGAAAAAGGCACCCGGGACGGCGTTTCTTTCACATAGGCCGCCACAGGGGCGATTAGCGCATCCGCCTTTTCCCTGTCCTCCGCCATTGCGGCACACCAGAGAATCCAGTCGCTTTTTGTATAATTCTTTCTGGAATCCAGCGGTACCCCGTACGTATTTTGTTTCTTACGATAATAGTCGATTTCCTTTTGAAAAACTTCCTCCCGGAACAGGCCGCTTCCGAAGAATTTATCCCATACCATATTATACTTCAGGCTCCAGGTATCCCCGGCACCGAACGACAATGCCATATGATCCCCGGCATTCCCGCGTTCTTCCCAGTCCTGCGCCATTCTTACAGCCTTCCTGTGGTATTCTTCCGCCATTTCTTCCTGTCCCAGCCAGCCTGCCAGCAGGGCAAACGCCTCAATCCCCATAATGGCCTTGGCGGACAGATTCACATTGTGGGCCAGATGCCCCGCAAAGTCATCGGTACACAGCTGTTCTCCCGGATCCGCCCCATAAGCCAGCAGATATTCACACCATTTCTTCAGCACCTCAAAATAAGGCGCCGCGAAGTCCGGCGTACCATCCTGTTTGCATACCGCCGCAGTAAGTATCAGCATATTGCCGCATTCCTCCACCGGCATCTGGTATCTGAGATCATAAATTCCGCTGCCTGCAGGATACTGATAAAAGAACGGGAACACACAGCCGTTGCTTCCGTCATACGCGGTACCGCTCTTTTCCCCGTCCAGCCCGTATACCTGGCCCGTGGCATACGGATAACGCCCGACATCATGAGGGGCGAAGTCAAACTCCCACACATCGCAGGCGGCAAACGTAAATACCGGACGCAGCATTCCCTTTACATATTCCGTATTGTAAAGCAGATACAGCGGCGCTGACGGATAGGTGATATCAACGGTGCCCAGACAGCCGTTGGAATCGTTTTCCTTGGAAAGGAATATCAGATTTCCCTCCTTATCTGTGATCAGCTTATGGGCCGCAAGGGAATGCCGGTAGCTCAGGCAGCAAAGCAGCGCATAATCCTGCCCTCCGATGGCAGACGCCTGTTCTTCCAGCCGGGCATCCTGCCCCGCGCATTGCTGCTGCACCCGTTCCTTATCCGCGAAGCTGGCCCCGATGGCATCCAGAATCGTGTCATAGGTTTCGGTCCAGTAGGCTTTTTTCCATTCCCCGAAATAATTAACAGACAGCAGATCGTCATATGCTACCACCAGTTCCCCGTGTCCGTACTGCGTCCCCAGCTTAACGGAAGCCGTCAGCTGTTCCCCTCCCCGGTCAAAACCTACCCGGGAATAGGCATCCTGAACCGCCAGATACGCATATCCCCAGTCAATGGTAATATTATCGCCGCTGTTTCCCAGCGGCTTCTGATCCGCCTTCCCCATAACCGCATAGGAAAAGCTGTCCGTCCGATAAGCCCCTCCCACTACCGCACCCGGCGTATATCGCACCAGATCCGCAGAAAGCTGCAAATCAATGGTCACATCGGCCGTCTCCGCCTTCCTTACCACATCAAAGTCCACATAGGTACACGGCCTGGATACCAGAACCGGATCCTCCAATAAAAGCGGGGATGTAAAGACAGCCCTCAGCTTTATTTTGTCATTTTCAAAGGTATAAGCCGTGCCCGTCGCCGTAATCTCAAGCCCTGTCTGCAAAATGACCTGATGGAATTCCCTGTCCCCCATAAAACAGAAGGTTTCCCCGTCAACCGTCAGGTAACCTCGGATCCTCTGCCTCTTTCCGCACCAATGCACGGTATCGGATTCATAGAGCTTATCCGTTCCCGACCAGATACTGAAATAAGGATCGTGCAGTACGATTGGTACGCTTGCCACTCTGTCTACTTTCATAATCTCTCCTTTTCTCTCATCCCCATCCATCCTGGCAGGGGTGTAGATAAAAAAAGTTGGTGCCGCCATGGTTTTCCCCGGCTGGATGGATCACTGGTATGCAATTTACTGAACAGTTACATTTTACCGCCATCCATTGCTGCAAGAAATAGGGTTTTCCCGCAATTCAGTGAGGAATACACGCATTTTAGACTCTGGGGGACACCCTTCTTTTTCCTCTTGCCGCCTTTCCCGTAACATGATGCAAAAATGATGCATCTTTGATGCTATTTTGATGCCCGCACACACTAAGCTATTCATAAAGGACAGGAGGGCCTGCTCCGGGCTGCATCCGTCACCGGCCCCCGTCTTCAAAAAACATCACAGACTGCGGCTCCTGCGCAAGGATCCGCCGGAACGAATGAGGGGTAATCATCATGAAAAAAAAGAAATACCGGTTTTGTATCCTGTCCCTGCTGCTACTTTTAGGCGCACCTGCCATGGTTGTCCGTGCATCGGAATACGATGGGGATCCGGACGCCGCCCTTGCTCCCTACTTTCTTATCGACGGTATGGAGTCCTCCACAGAACGCTTCCCATTGAAGGAAACCAATGTATCCACCACTATCAACGGCGTCTTTGCCGAAACCTTCGTCACCCAGACCTACGCCAACGAAGGACAGGAACCGATCAACGCCAGCTATGTTTTCCCGGCTTCCTCCAGAGTGACCGTACACGGCATGAAAATGGAAATCGGCGATGAGATAATCACGGCAAAGATAAAAGAAAAGGAAGAGGCCAAGCAGGAATTCGAACAGGCCAAAAGCGAAGGGAAAAGCGCTTCCCTGCTGGAACAGCAGCGGCCCAATGTCTTTACCATGGATGTGGCAAACGTCATGCCGGGGGATACGATCCGCATTGAGCTGCATTATACGGAACTGCTCACTCCCACGGACGGTGTTTACCAGTTCGTTTTCCCCACGGTGGCAGGGCCGCGGTATACCAGCCCGTCGGTTCCCTTAAGCCTGGATACGGAAAAGTGGATTGCCAGCCCTTTTTTGAAATTCGGGGATACGTCGCCGGAGAAATATACGATTGATGTCAGCCTTTCCGCCGGCCTCCCCATTACACAGCTGGAGTGTACTTCCCATGATATTGACGTGGCATGGGATAACCAAACCCGCGCGAAGGTCAGTCTTTCCCATCCGGAGGAATTTGCGGGAAACCGGGATTTTATCCTGGATTATAAACTAACCGGCCAGGAAATAAGCAGCGGGCTTATGCTGGGCACCGGGGAATCGGAAAATTTCTTTATGCTGATGGTGCAGCCGCCGGAACGATTTACACCGGAATCCATTCCTCCCCGGGAATATATATTTATCCTGGATGTGTCCGGATCCATGTACGGCTTTCCTCTTGATACCGCAAAGGCGCTCATAAAGGATTTGGCCGGAACCTTACGGGAAACCGACCGTTTTAATGTCCTGTTGTTTTCCGATACCTTACAGCAGATGGCCCCTGCGTCGGTACCCGCCACCGTCGCCAATGTACAAAAAGCGATTGCCCTCATCGATCAGGAAGAGGGCGGAGGCGGAACCGATCTGGCCCCTGCGATGGAAACGGCACTGTCCCTTCCTGCCGCTGCGGGAGCCGCAAGAAGCATTATCGCCATCACGGATGGTTACATTTCCGGGGAACAGAAGATTTTCGATATTATCCGCAGCAACAGCGGGGCTGCCAGCTTTTTCTCCTTCGGCATCGGAAGCTCGGTCAACCGGTATCTGATAGACGGCATAGCCAAGACGGGGCTGGGTGAATCCTTCGTGGTAACACAAACCAGCGAGGCGGCTGCGGCGGCGGAACGGTTCCGCACGTATATACAGTCTCCTGTGTTGACGGACATCCAGGTAACCTATGACGGCTTTGAGGTTTATGATATAGAGCCGCCTGCGTTCTCCACCCTTTTCGCCAGCAGGCCTGTCATTCTTTTCGGGAAATGGAAGGGGCAGCCGTCGGGGACCATACACATCACCGGAAAAACCGGGGGCCGCGATTATGCAGAGGATATTCCGGTATCCGCCGCCGTGCCAACGGAAGCAAACAATATCATTCAGTACCTGTGGGCGCGCACCAGGGTGGAACGGCTTACCGACTACGGGATTACAGAAAATCTGGAGGGAGCCGCCAAAAAAGAAGTAACCGAACTAGGCCTTCGATACAGTATGATGACCCCCTATACTTCCTTCATTGCCGTAACGGAAAAGGTCCGCAATACGGAAGGCAAAAGCACGGATGTGAAACAGCCGCTTCCGCTTCCCATGAATGTTTCGGAGCTGGCTGTGGGGGGCGGGTATACCGTAGGCTCCGAACCGGCAGGCATCCTTCTGGTTCTCCTCATGGCCGGGGTATTGCTCCTGAATGTCTTGTATCAGGCGGGAAAAAAGAAACCTGCAATCGCGGAAGGGAACACGCATGACAATAGCTGACATCAAATCCATGGTACAAAAAAACGGGATATTCTATCTGACCGGCTTCTTCCTTCTTCTTGGGATAAAATATTTTTACAGCAGAGCCGCTGTTTCGGATCTCAGATGGATCCTGGCCCCCACCGCAGGGTGGGTCAGGATCCTGAGCGGGATTCCTTTTGTATACGAACCCGGAGCCGGGTATGTAAACCATTCCTTCCGGTTCCTCATTGCCGCTTCCTGCTCCGGTGTACAGTTCCTGCTCATTGCCTTTGCCACGCTTCTTTATTCCTTCGTACACCGTATGCCCACAAAGGGGAAAAAGATGTGCTGGACGGCATGCAGTTTTCTCTTTTCTTATGTATATACGGTGCTGGCAAACGGGATACGGATTGTCCTTTCCCTTTATCTGCCCCTTTCCCTTCCCCGGGAGCTGTTTTCCGGGGGATGGCTGACGCCGGACAGGTTTCATACGATTACGGGGGCCGTTGTCTATTTCACCGCCCTCTTTATCCTTTACCGCCTGGCTGCAGCGTTCACCGGACAACCCGCGCTTACGGGACAGCCGGCCCGTTCCGGCTGCGTTCCGGCCTCCGCCCCCGTCCTCACTTTCCTGCGAAGATGCCTCCCGCCGCTATTCTGGTACTTCACCATCGCTCTGGGCATTCCTTTTCTGAACGGAGCCTTTGGGAATAACCAAAAGGCATTTACAGAATATGCCCTGATCCTAGCAGGCACAGGCCTTCTGCTCCTGCTTCCCGCCGGCCTCGCCACCCTGTTTCCGGGCCGCAGGCATAAAAAAGAAGGGGATTCGCCCGGCCGGGGGTAACCCCCTGGTACCGCCCGGCGGGCGTACAGGGTGATGGGACGGCGGCAGGGGAACAGCCGGACAGCACTGTTTTACCGGGCTTCCAGATAGCCGCACATGTGCCGTATGATATCCCGGATGCGCGCCATCTCGCTTTCCGGCGGCAGGAGACGGTAACTTACAAAATAGGCTGCCAGCCCATCTATCTGTGACCACCACAATCTGGAGAAAGCCGCGGCAACAGCAGGATCCATGTCCGGCCTTGTTTTAAAAATAATATCTTCCACAATCCTCAGGCTGGACATTGCCTTTTCTTTCATTTTTTCTCTGAGCGCTTCATTTTTGGAGGCTTCCAGCCAGAATTCAAATTTGATTCTTGCAAAATTCAGATTTTCCTCTGTCCATTGGCTTACCGTTGCGTCCCAGACGCACATCAATTGTTCAGTTACACTCATGTCATCCGAAAGGACCCGATCCAACGTGTCCGCAAACGAAGTGTTATTCGTCAGCTCGTCCCAGCGTTGTGCCAATTCCAGGAAAATTTCTTCTTTACTCTTAAAATAGGTATAGATTAATCCTTTGCTGATTCCCGCTTCCCTTGTGATATCATCTATGGAAGCCGCATAATATCCTTTTTGGGAAAAAAGCCGTAAAGCGGTCTTCAAAATATCCAGTTGGCGTTGTTTCTTTTTTTCTTCCGATATCTTAGGCACTTTGAACCCTCCGCATAGATTTATAACTCAGACTTCGCAGGAGCTAAACGGCCTCCCTCCCGCTGTCGGCGCGGCGTATCCGGGATTGAAAAGGATTTTCTTCAGTCCGTCAGACCCTACATTCCGATGAGCCCGAGGACATCCAGTGTGTCAGGTGAGGCTGACACACTGGATCGGTCTCATCTCCATGGTCTGAAAGGACTTAAAAAAATTCCTTTTCAATCCCGGATACGCCGCGCCGACAGCGGGAGGGAGGCCGTTTAACTCCTGCGAAGTTTGAGTTCATAACTGTAAATTATCATAATTATAGAAAGAATTGCAATGATTCCCCCTGCTAAAAGGTACAGGCTGTTGATGCTGTATATATCAAGTACGATTCCGGTCAGCATATAGGAAACCGGCTGAAGCCCCGCGGAACATAAAAATTGAATGCTCATGACCCTTCCAACAAGGAATTCCGGTGTAAGCTGCTGGATTGTTGTAATAAATAATACATTAATGATTCCCAGAAACAGCCCCGCCGCAAATACAGCCCCCAAAATCACCGGTTTCGATGAACAGAAGCTGAACATACTCCATACAAGGCCGAGTACAAGCGAACACCCTGAAATCAGCCGGATGGATTGAGCCTTTTGCCTTCGTTTCATAGTACCGGCTAAAACTGCACCTATTAAAGAACCCAGGCCGGTCATAGACAATAACTTCGTATATCCGTCCACGCCTTCAGGCAGATAGTCCATAGCGGTTACGGGAAAACCTACCTGCTGAGGGCCGATAATACATAAATTCAGGATAGCCGTAAAAAGCAATAACACAATCAATACGGGAAGCCTGCATAAATGCCTAAACGATCCCTGCGGGGATGTCCCGTTTTCATCTGTGCCGCCTTGTTCCTCTTTGTTATCCAGGAATTTTACTTTTAAAAATAAAAACAAGGCAAGGATGCTTGCGGCGGTCATGATCAGATATGCCTTATCGCTTGCTTTTTCCACAAGGATCCCCGCTGCAAGAGGGCCTGCCAGCGTCGTTCCCTGGTTAATAAACTGCATGACGGAATTGGCTTTCTGCAGGTGCTCCTCACTTACCAATGCCGGGACTGCAGAATAAAGGGCCGGTAATATGGCGGCGCTTATCCCTCCGAACAAAACGGCAAAAATAAAAATAATACTTTCATTTATTATATTTATTTGGTTAACAAAAAACAGGGAAACCAATAAAAAGCCCAATAAACCGGTTCCGGCAACAAGCGTTTTGAAAATCCCCAGCTTATCTGTTAAAAAGCCGCTGACGGGCAAGATGAAAATCCTCGGTATCACCATAGCGGTCATAACGGAACTCAGCAGTAAAACGGAACCGGTGCTTTTCATAATCAAGGAAACCTGTAGAACACTGTATAGCTGGTTGATAAGAAACAAAAGAATACAGGCACTGAAGAAAATTATAACATTAACAGATAAAAATTGCGATTTCTTTTTCATAAGCTTGTTACCTTTCCCTATAAATTAAAAACTGACTGGTTAGTTTTTATTATAACAGGAAAAAGTATTTTTACAAGTGTTTTTGGTTTTATTCCTCCAACCTTTCTTCGTATCTTCTTTTTTTGCGGAACTTTTTTTACTTCGGGACTTAATATTTGCCGGCAGACAGCCGATAGAATAATAGGATTGTAAAAATTTATACTTCCGGAGGTAACGAAAGTGCTGCCAATTAAAAACTGCCGAAAATGCTACCTTCTTCATCCCAAGAACAATTCCTTTCTCTGTCAGGCTGACGTGGAATTTTCCGGCGATGAGGAAATCACACTCTCTTTTACGGACTGGAACCCCAGAAAGAAAAGCATCTGCGGGCAGGCCGTGCTTTTTTATGATTCCGTAAACGGGCTGGTAACCTGTACCTGCGACCTGCTGGATATCCGTCCGGATCCGGAGAAGAAAGGTTATCACAAGGCCCTGTGCCGGATACAAAGCATACAGGATCTGGTAAACCGGCATGAGGATTTCCGGCTTTCCATATCCTTGTCCATCCGTGTGACTTATTCCGATGCGCAGGGGAAGAAGCCGGTAACGGTGGCCGGTATTACGACGAATCTTTCCGCAGGAGGGCTTTATTTTATTACCGCAGAGCCTCTGCCTGTTCCTTCCTTCCAGATCCGCTTTTACCATAACATCCTTCCCTTTGTGTTTCAGGCCCGGGTTCTGCGCAAGAATGAACTGGGGAATAAACGGTTCGGCTACGGCTGCTGTTTTGAGAATCTTTCCTCCAATGCGGAAAGCATGCTGCGGGGTTATATTTTTCAGATGGAAACCCGGCCTAAAAATTAACTCATTCTTTATCCTCTTCTTCCGTTTCCCGTTCTTTTCCGGGGACGAAATGAAGGAAATACGCGTAGATATCCACAACGGCCTGGTATAGTTCCTCCGGTATACGGCTTCCCAGCTCCATCTGGGTAAGGATGGTTGCCAGGGAATCATCCTCATAGACCGGCACGCCGTTCTGGGAGGCTACCTCCACGATCTTTTCTGCCATATATCCCATGCCTGAAGCGACAATAACCGGTGCACCCTGCCTTTCTTCATCATAAGTCAGGGCCACCGCTTTTTTATTCAAGGTCTCCTTAAACTCGGACATTAACTCCACTCCTTTTTTCTGTAATCTGGGGAAATGCTTCCGTAATGGGTATGGACTCCCTGCTGGATCCGGTCACCAGATTCTCCAGACGTATCCCGTTTTCCGATAAAATACGTCCCACATTCTGCCGGATTTCCTTTTCTTTCTCCAGCAGGCTGTCCGGGATATCCAGCTGCATTTCCATCTTCCCGTCCCTGTAAAGCAGAAACATATCAAAAAAACCAAGCTGTTCGATATCAAATTTAATAAGCGCCCTCACCGCCGGCCCGTCCTCTTCCTCCGCGGCGTTTCCCCTGTCATCGGGGTCAATCCACAGTTCGGAATACATCAGCTTATCCTCCACCACCATAGGAAGCATGAGATGGAGCACCGGCATGTACACGCTTTCATTCAGCAGGATGGACTGGATCACATTCCGGCTTATCTGCTTCGCTTCCATACTGCTGTCGCCGTTCATGCCCGAACGCAGGATGTCCAGGAAGCCTCTGTTCCAGTCCGCCTTTTCTCCTGCCGCCTTGTGAAGCACCGATTCCACCAGGGATTCGTCCATATCCCCGAAAACCTTCCTAACCCCCTGATAGCCCAGCAGCTTACGGAAGCTCTGCATCAGCCCCTCCATGCTGCCGTTTTCATACCGGGCGAGCTGGTACGAGATATGGGCCGCAAAGTTGCGCAGCTCCCCCCTGTCATGGGTCGCGGAGATATAACGGTTCAGAAGCGGAAGGATTTTTTCTTTTAAAAGGGCTGTATTTTTCTGTGTTTCTCCGTTTGCATGCTGTTTTCCGAAAGCAAGGCGGCCGGTCATCTGTTCCAGCTCCCCTGCCTGTTTTGAATACATGTATTTTCCGGCTTTGTGCAGGGCATCCACAATCGTCTGCATGATATGTCCCCCGGATGCCATATCGCCGTAGCGCCTGACAAAATCCAGGATAGAAGCTTTCAGATCCACGGAATCCGTCTGCTCCATCACCTGCCGCAGCAGGTCGAACAAAGGCCCCTTAAAGCGCACGCCCATATCCGCCTGCTGCTTCAGGAAAAGAGCCATATCTCCTTCCTTCAGCCCTATCATGGAAAAGAAACGCGCTATTTCCTCCGCCGTATTCCCGTCCATGCCGGACTGGATCAGCAGCTCCCTCTTCTGCATCAGAATGCGGGTCAGATCCTCCACCTGATCCCCGGTGGACTGCAGCATCTTGATAAAATTATTGTAATTGGACTCATAATTGAGCTTCAGCTGTGTATTTTTATCCTGTCCGGCGTCATTCCTGGCATCCGGCCTGAGTACCTTCTGCGGCTCAATGGGGGCCTGGACGCGCTGCAGCTCCCCGCTTGAGGTCGGATTCATTTTCATATTATTCTTGTTTTCATACCCTCCGACGGGCGTGGTGACCTTCAAAATATTAGACATTTTTTGCAACTCCAATTATTTTCTGTATTTTTTAGCCGATATATAAAATATGTCATAAACATAAAATATCTGATCAGATAAGGCGGTGTAAAAGAATTATGGATAACACTCTGGATAACCTACTGGATACTTATTTATTCGAAACCAATTCCCTTCTGGAACAGCTTGATGAACTGCTGATCAATGCAGAAAAAAATGCGGATTTTACCTCGGATGATGTGAATGAAATCTTCCGTATCATGCATACGATCAAAGGCTCTTCTGCCATGCTTGAATTTTCTTCCCTCATGACCATTGCCCACCATATTGAGGACGTTTTCTTTTTCATACGGGAGAATGGAATCAGCAGTCTGAGCAGTTCCCATAAATCAGAGCTGTTTAACCTCATGTTTAAATCCACCGATAAACTGCGGGAAGAAGTCCGCAAGGTGGAAAAAAATGAACCACTCAGTACTAATATCGACAGTATAATTCAAGAAATTAATAGTTTTCTGGATAAAATCAGTAAAGACGGCGGAGGAAAAAAGGCTTCCGCGGCCCCGCCGGCCGCCGCCCCCGCTCCCTCCCCTGCCGTACAATCCCGGAACGGGGCCTCACTTCCCCCGGATCCGGGGATTTGCTTCCTGCGTGTCTTTTTTGATGAGGGCTGCGGCATGGAAAACCTGAGAGCTTTCATGCTGGTAACCTCCCTGAAGGATGCCATCACGGATTTCCGTTTTTATCCGGCGGACATCGAGAACAACAGCGGCACGGCTGAACTCATTATACGGGACGGTTTTTTTCTCGCCTTTGACGCGAAGGAAACGGCGGAAACCGCCATTGCGGTCATCAAGGATATCAACAATCTCCATTCTTACGAACTGCTGGACAACCCGGAATACCGGGAACCGGAAACACGGCAGACCACGGCATCCGGCACAGCGCCCGACACTCCGAAGGCTTCTCCCGCCCAAAAGGCGGCTCCCGGCGCCGCCCATAACGCGCCGGTGAAACAGAACCTGATCAGCGTGAACCTGACCAAGCTGGACATGCTGATGGCGGTGGTGGGGGAAATCGTCATCACCGAATCCATGGTGATTTCCTCCCCGGAGCTGCACGGCCTGAAGCTGGACAGCTTCCTCAAATCCGCAAGGCAGCTGCGCAAGCTCACCGACGACCTGCAGGATATCGCCATGTCCCTGCGGATGGTGCCTATCTCCGGCACCTTCCAGAAAATGAACCGGATTGTCCGGGATATGAAGCAGGAGCTGAATAAGGATGTACGGCTGACCATTGAAGGCGAGAATACGGAAGTAGACAAAAGTATCGTGGACAACATCAGCGATCCCATCATGCATATAGTAAGAAACGCCATGGACCACGGGATTGAAAAAGCCGCGGACGACCGTGTCCGGGCCGGGAAAAACCCGCAGGGTGAGATCGTCCTGGCGGCGCGCCATACCGGCAGCGAGGTCATCATCACCATAACCGATGACGGCCGCGGAATCGACCCTGCCTCCGTCCTGGCCAAAGCCAGGGAGAACGGGCTGCTGGTAAAGCCGGAGGAAGAATACAGCCAGAAGGAAATCCTTTCCCTGCTGATGCTTCCCGGTTTTTCCACCAATAAAGAGGTTACCGAATACTCCGGCAGAGGTGTGGGAATGGACGTGGTAAAGAGGAATGTGGAAGCGATCGGCGGTACGGTGGGTATATCCAGCGAATACGGCAAAGGTACCTGCATGACTCTGCGCATACCGCTCACCCTTGCTATCGTGGACGGAATGGAGGTTTCCGTGGGAGGCACTATTTTCACTATCCCCATTTCCAATATCCGCAAATCCTTCAAGGCTCTGCCTGAGGATATCATTTATGATTCCGAAGGGCATGAACTCATCCGCTGTATGGGGGATTTTTATCCTCTGGTGCGCCTCCATCAGCTCTATGGAATTGATTCGGCGATTACCGGCATCACGGAGGGCCTGCTTATGTGGGTGGAAGCCAGCGACAAATCCTACTGCCTGTTTATCGACGAACTGTTAGGAGAACAGCAGGTGGTGGTCAAGCCGCTCCCCTCCTACCTGAACAATTTCAACATCAAGAATTCCGGCATCAGCGGATGTACGATCCTGGGAGATGGAAATATCAGCATCATCCTGGAAATATCAAATGTATACCAGGCGGCACAGGCCCTTTTCTGACCCCCTGCCTGAAACGAATACGGAGGCTTTGACAATGGCTAAAATCCAGACCAACGAAGAGAATGAAAAAACAAAGAGCTACCTTACCTTTATCGCCAACGGCCTGACCTACGGCGTGGATACCATGAATGTGGTGGAAATCATAACCGACTATTCCGTCCGCCCCCTGCCCATGGTTCCCGATTATATTAAAGGAATCATCAATCTCAGGGGACAGATCATCCCCATCATCGATTTCCGTCTGCGTGTGGGCGGAATGGAAAGCCCGGAATCCCACAGTACCGTGATCCTGCAGATTCTGTCCACCACAATCGGAATGATGGTTGACAGTGTGTCCCAGGTACTGGACATCGATCTGTCCGATGCTTCCCCCATCCCTGTGGAAAACAGGCAGGAACTGACCAACGGCATGGTTTCCCTTGAGGACGGGACCGTGATCCTCCTGCTGAATTATGAAGCCCTCATTGAATAACCAAAAACAGGAGTCAACAGGATGTTAACAATCAGTGATAACGATTTTAAACGCTTATATACTTTTATCAGGGAAAATTACGGAATTGATCTTTCCCAGAAGAGACAGCTCATCATGGGAAGGCTGTCCAACGACATTATGGCAAAAGGCTATCCCGGCTTTACGGAATATGTAAATGATATCCTCACAAAAGCCACCCCGTCGGATATTGACGGCATGCTGAACCGGCTTACCACAAACTATACCTTTTTTATGCGGGAAGAAGAGCATTTCACCTTCTTCCGGGACACCATCCTCCCTTATCTGGAGCAGAAAAAGAAGGATCACGTGCTCAGTATCTGGAGCGCAGGCTGTTCCACCGGCCAGGAGCCTTATACCATCTCCATGCTGCTAAAGGAATATTTCGGAGGAAAGGGATACTGGGATACCCGGATATTGGCCACCGATATTTCCCAGAACGCATTGACCGCTGCCCAGAATGCCCAATATGACGAGGAGTCCCTCTCCAGGCTTCCTGCAGCCTGGAAAACCAGATACTTTGAGCATTCCAGGGACACCGGACTGTGGACGGTTAAGCCGTCCCTGCAGTCCAACGTCATTTTCAAAACCTTCAATCTGATGGATCCCATCCGGTTCAAGCTGAAATTCGATGTGATATTCTGCCGGAACGTGATGATTTATTTCGATCAGGCGACCAAAGACAGCCTGGTGGATCGTTTTTACGATGCCACTGCCCCGGGAGGTTATCTCCTTATCGGCCATTCGGAAAGCCTGAACAAAACCTCCACCCGATATGACTATATTATGCCGGCCACCTACCGTAAACAGTCCGGCAGTTAAAGAAAGGCGATGAAAAAATGCTTCTAAATGCTACAATCCGAGTCCTGGTGGTGGACGATTCCATGGTTTTCGGCCAATTTCTCACCAGCAGCCTTCCTCAGGCAAACAAGCTGATCCAGATCGTGGGCTATGCGGCCAATGCTTATGAGGCCATGGAAAAAATCCCTCTTTGTTCTCCCGATGTCATCACCATGGATGTGGAAATGCCCAAAATGAACGGAATCGAATTTCTCAGGCAGGTGCTGCCCAGACATCCGATTCCGGTAATCATGGTATCCGCAGTGAATATGAACGTGTTTGAGGCGCTTTCCAACGGCGCCGTGGATTTTGTCAGGAAACCGAACACCGCAGGGAATTACGGACGCCAGGAATTTATTGACAGCCTGGCATCCAAAATTGTCATTGCTTCCCGTTCGAAGGTGCATGTGGCAGGCCAGACTCCCGTGAAAAAGGAGTTCCTGTCGCCTTTAATCCCCCGGCTGTCTCCCATAAGCTCCGCCGTCCTGCAATCCACGGTCATAGCTATCGGCGCATCCACGGGAGGGACAGAGGCCACGCTTCAGATCCTCCAGGAGCTTCCGGAAAACATGCCCGGCATTGTGGTTACCCAGCATATGCCGGAGGGCTTTACCCAGATGTATGCCCAGCGTCTTGACCGGCTCTGCAGGCTGCAGGTAAAGGAGGCCGCCAACGGCGATAGGATAGAACCGGGAAAAGTGCTGATAGCCCCGGGCAGCCAGCAGATGAAAGTGGTGCGCCTGGGTACTTCGTATACGGTTTCCTGCTTTAACGGGGAAAAGGTAAACGGCCATATGCCCTCTGTGGATGTCCTGTTCCATTCTATGGCCGACGCTGTCCAGAGCAACGGCGTGGGGATCATCCTCACCGGCATGGGACACGACGGCGCCGACGGTCTGCTGAAGATGCGCAGGGCCGGCGCTTATACCATCGGCCAGGACAAGGAGTCCTGTGTGGTGTACGGTATGCCCATGGTCGCCCATAATATCGGCGGCGTATGTGTCCAGTCCTCCTGCGCCAATATTCCCAGGGTACTTATGAATTACCTGAATAAAAAATAAGACAAAGGATAACGGAAATGAAAGAACTGAAAAACACCAAAACAGAAGAAAACCTGAAGGCCGCTCTCGCGGGGGAATCCCTCGCCCGTTCCAAATATGCCTTTTATGAGGAAGCTGCCAGAAAGGAAGGGCTTTATCGTGTGGCCGATCTTTACAAACAGATGATACGCAATGAAACCTATCATGCCAAAATATGGTACAGTCTCCTCAACGGCCCCCTGTCAGATTCCTCCGGCAATCTCATGGAGTCCGCCTCCGGTGAAAATTCGGAGTGGCGCAGCATGTATCCCGGCTTTGCCGCCGTGGCAAGAGAAGAGGGGTTTGAAGAGATCGCCGGCATGTTTGAGAAGGTAGCCGCCATAGAAAAAAATCATGAGGAAGCCTTTTTACGGGCGCTGATCCAGCTGAAAAGCCAGCCGGCAGCGGCTGAGGAACAGGAATCCGTACAGCCTGCGCCCCCCAGGCCCGGCTACCGCTGTATGTTCTGCGGAGCGATGCGGCAGGAACCTATGGATGTGTGCGACGTGTGCGAAGCCATCGGCTCCTTTGAACCGATTCCGGAAGAAACGTAATTATTTTCTCCGCATAATAATATCCAGGAAAAGAAGAGAACCGGACATGCCGCTGTCCGGTTCTCTTCTTTTCCTGGAAGGCTTTGCTTCCTATCCCAAAGTTCTCCTGTTATTTATTAAAGGCCATCCCGTCAGACACCGTTTCCCGACACCGCCGCCGGTGCCGCCTGGCTGCCGATTCCATATACAGAAAAGTGCCTGACCTCTGATACCATCCGTTCTTTACCGGCATCATAATAGGAATTCTTAATCCAGTCCAGCGTGTTATCCGCCCCCACGTAGACAAGATACAGCTTTCTGGCATCTTCCGCAGAGGGTTTGCTGTAAGGGATCATCAGCTGAACCGTCCCCTCCTCAAAGGAAACGCTGCGCACGGTTTCTTTTCCCCCGTCCTTTTCCACGATCTGGATATCATACACCGGCCTGTCCGCTATGTACTGTGCAGCAAGGGGAAAAGCGGGGCCTATGGTAAACGGACGCACCCGTATCGTCACATCCCCCCTGGTTTCCCGGTACAGCTCCCTCACCGCACGCCAGTCCATAGCTATCTGTACCATCCTGCCCTCTATGGCAAGATCCTGTTTTTCTTCCGTCATCTGTTCCAGCATATCATAGGTGAGTACGGCTTCCATTATGTTTTCCGTCTCCTCAACCGGGATCGTTCTCACCTCTGCATCTGCGGAAACATCTTCCGCCGGCTGTTCTTCTCCGTCTCCGCCGTCCGCTTCCTCCTCTTCCGATGCAGAGGATGCAGAAGCACCTGCGGTTCCCTGAAGGACCAGCCTGCTTCCATTTCCGCCCTCCAGGGCCAGGGTCCCGCTTCCGGAAAGCTCCAGATCCGCATCCTTGTCCAGTACGATCCGATCCGAAGCACTGCCTCCGCCGAACCGGTTATCCCCTTCCAGAAGCAGCTGTACCGAAGCGCCCTCCCCAAGAGTCAGCGCACTCTTACCTGTCTCCGGGTTAAGGAGCACCTCCTTCAGAGTACAGGTCAGTGAAAGTCCTGCCTCCACATCGATAGAAGCGGCGCTTTCCTCCCCTTCCCCGAAAATGGTATAGCTGCCAAAGCCGCTGTCGTCCGGAAAAAGCATCCCGCTTTGTTCATAGCCTTCCTTAGTGAAGCGGACGCTTCCATTCGCCAGGTAAATATCACGGATATCACGGGAAACTACCGGATTCCCGGTAATTCCCGCCTCATCTGCCAGCTGTTCCCCATAATCATATATCTGTCCCTTATTGTCAAATACTCCCGCTGTCTTCAGCGTTCCGTAGACATACATATCACCCTTGTTCACGCATTTGATATCTGCCGGGATTTCCAGGTCACTTTCCGGAGGGATGGTAAACGTCTGTCCCGAAGCGATTTCCAGCGGATAAGACAGAATTACCGACCCGTAAACCACACCGCTTTTTTCCGTAAAAAGGATTCCCTCTTCATAGGTGCTGTTGCCGATAACCTCCGCAGCAGAAAGGATTCCGTTCCCGGAAAGGGTAATTCCTGCCGTCCCGTTTCCTTCCTGCGGGCAGCCCAAATCCGCAGCTCCGGCACCTCCATAGGCACTGACTCTGCCTCCTTCCAGCCGGATCCTGCCGCCGGATCCCTGGAAGCCGTTACCGATGCCCGCCGCTTTTGCGCCGCCGGTAGCCGTAACCGTGCCGCCTGTAATTTTTATTTCACCAAAGGCTTTGTCCTTTTCACTGCCGATTCCGGCAGCCTGGCTTCCCCCGAACACGGTAACGCTGTCCTTCCTGCCGCCGGAGATTTCCGCACTTGTGCCCTCCGGCACCAGGATGCCGGGATATTTGGCCCCGCTTTTCAGATAATTGGTCCCGCTTAGCTTTATGACCGCCGTCTCGCTTCCCGCATCCAGCGCACAGCCGCTTACCCTGATGTCCACATTTTTTAATGTGATCCTGGCGTCTGTCCCTCTTTTTACCTGTATCCGGTCCTTCCTGCTCTCTCCCGAGATGGTAAGCGCCGTATCCGTCAGTATGACAAGGGTATTTTCCTCATAGCGGTAATCCTTGCCGTAGGTTCCTCCGCTCACCTTCAAATCTCCGGAAGAGCGGTTCTGTGCCAGTACGGACAAATTCCCCAAAAGGAAGGCGCCTGTAAGCAGTATGAATATTCCTGTAAAAATCGTAGGTTTCTTCCGTATCATTGATCTTGGTTTTCCTTCTGTTTCTGCAGCATACCTGTAAGCGCCTTTACCGACCGGGGATCGGCCTTGGCTGCTTCCCGGTTTGCCTGCGCCGCCTCCGCCAGTTCCGAACGCAGGATATTGACTTCCCGCGGCGCGTCAATTGCCAGGTTCACATAATCCTGCCCGATATTCGTTATGGTCACCGTTATGTCAGGGCCTATCCGGATGGCTTCTTCCTTTTTTCTGCGAAGTACCAGCATATCAGGCCTCCTTTCCTGCAAATTCCGAAAGGGAATGCCGGAATCCGTAAGTATTGTTTTCCAGGATCACCTGCACGGCCCTTCTGGTAACCGTATTCACCACCACCGGGCATTTCAGGTTTACCGTACTTTCCTCCGGCGTATCCCGGAGCACACAGATGACATAATAAGAAAGGTTTTCTTCCTTTGCCGTACCCAGTTTGCGGTAATCCACCTTGCCAAGCTTGGGTTCATACGCAGGATACAAACGGAAAGGATTCATAATGAGAAATGAGATATCCCTGTCCGAAATACTCTGCAGACAGAGAACCGCATCCTCCTCCCCCTCAAAGGGAACAGGAAGAAAGTCTTTCTGGCTTTCAAAACCAAAAAGACCCTCCTCAAACCGGATGAGTTCCTTCTTATCGAACTCTATCCTGCCAAAATACATGGTATCAGCCTTCATACGTTCCGCTCCGTTTTCTGATAATTCATCCTTATGCTTTCACATCAATAAATTCCCCGTTAAAATGCTCCGCCACACTGGGGGGTACATATATCGGCTTACCTACATACTGAATGATCACATCCGGATATTGTTCTATGGAAAGCTCAATATTTCCCGGTATAAATTCCACCTGGCCCTTATCCACCTTCAAATCAAAATTCAGCTTATCCATCTCATATTCGATGGTAAGAGAAGGGGGCACACAAGAAAGCTGTGCCTGTGCGGTGGGAAGAAAGGTCATTCCGAAATCTCCTGTGGGCTGTGCCGTTCTTTGTTCCAGAATCTGATTCAGCATCTCATTTCCCTGCCCTATCTGTGCTTTCAGCATCAGTTTTCCTTCCGCCGCATACTGGGCCGTCGCCTGATAGGAAGCCATCTGTCCCTTCTGTGCCGCCTGCCTGATGCTGGTGGCCGTGGTTGGCAGGATGGAATTCCTGGCCTCAAAAGAATCAATATTTACCTTTACAGGGCGGCTTTTGATATGCATACCTCCCTTGTCCCGGCTGATTTCAACCTCCGCCGTCCCGTTCCTTCGTTCCAGCCTTGCATTCTCCACCTTCAGCTCATAGCTGATGGGTACCGTTTTGATCTGTAAAAGCTGTTCCATGACACAATGCCTCCTTACACCTGACTAGCTTATAAAATCCAGTAATGATGCCGAAATGATGTTCGTGCCTACTTTAAGCGCTGTCGTATAGGTATAATTCGCCCAGGAATAATTCATCAGCGCCTCCGCCGGATCCACATTTACAATACTGTCAATCTGCGTGGACAAAGCCAGATCCAAATCGGTCAGTCTTGTCTGGGTGGATTCCAGAAGAGTGGTTTTCGTTCCCAGCTTGGTAGACACATCCGTGAGCGCGGTAGCCCCTTCCCGGAAATCGGTCCAAAGGGCGGAATAGGCATCCTTGTCAAACGTTTCCGCTTCCAGAAGATCTGCCATTTTCCCAATTGTGGTTATCAGGTTTTTATCGCCGTAACCAATCACATTGATTCCGGGCAGCGAGGTATCAAAGGCGCTGGAGGACACCACGGTCTTCTTACCGGATACGTCTGTCTCAAAGCTGAGCCCGAAGCCAATATCCACAAAAGTGCTTTCTTTGGATAATTCCTTCAGCTTGGCCTGATCCGCCGGATCCGTGGAATTGACATCAATCCCCTGGTAGGTAAGGGTTCCGTCCTCCTTAAGCTCAAAAGGAACCTTCATCCCCATCGCCCCGCCAAATACAAATTCCTCCCCGTACTGGGCATTCAGGCTGCTGACCATGGAATTCTGGAGCTCGCGCATCGCGGTGGCATAGGTTTTACGGATGCTCTGCTCCATATTTGTCCCGCTCATGGCACTGACCGAATAATCGCGGTCAATGGTCTGGCATATCTTATTCATCTGCATGACTGCATCTTCCTGGGCATCCTGACGGGACTGAACCTCTTTTATCGTAGTAAGATAAGACTTGTTCCTCACATACTTGCGTTCCAGGGAAGAAGCCGACAAGGCTCCGCTGGGATCCTCCGACGCTTTGGTAAACCGGCGCCCGGTAAGTACCGCATTACGGGAATCCGACAGGCCGCCGATACTCTTGCTTAGACTATTCTGGTAATTTCTCATCAGCATATTTGTAGTTATGCGCATCTGTCAATACCTCCTGTTATCTTCCTACCATACCTGTATCGTTAATCAGTTTGTCAAGCGCTTCATCCATAACCGTCATCAGCCTGGCCGCCGCACCGTAGGACTGCTGATAGCGCATCAGGTTCATCACCTCTTCGTCCAGGTTTACGCCCATGACGGAATCCCTGGCATCCGCCGCGTTGGCAAGCACCGTGGTATGGTTGTTTAGGATTGCCTGGGTGGACTTTTTCTCAATTCCCTGCTCCGCCTGGATGTTGGCATATGCGGCGGGCATCGTTCCTTCGAACACGACAATATCATTGTGGGCGGCATCCTGAAGCCTGTGTCCATCCTTATCCAATGCGTAAAACGTAATGGTATCCGTAGAAAGCAGGGCTTTCATCTCCAGTATATTATCCGGATCCGTGTTTCCTTCCACATCGGCATGCTCGGAAGCGATCAGTTTGACTGTCCCGTTCATCCAGCCATCGGATATTTTGATGTTGGAAGCGGTAATCACGCCTCCGCCAGTCGCCTCAAACAGCTTTCCTGCACCGGTTACACCGGTATACTGGCTATTTAGTTTATTCATTTCTGTGGCGAGAGTATTTACAAAGGAATCGAACATTTTCTCATAATAACCAATCCCCTTTACTGTGGAACCGTCATATGCCCCTTCCTTATTCAACATATCCAGATTGCCCTTGAGAATACCGGACGGCAGCTTATCCGTCAGATCCAGAGTCGTCCTCCCATCTATCCCGGTATATTCAAGCTTTCCTTTTCCATCCACGGTAGAATAGGAGAATTCCCCTTTTTTCCCATCCTTTATCAAATAGATATCATTTCCGCCATTCGTCACCCCTCTGAGCTTGACGCTCAGGGTTTCCACGTTAAAGCCTCCTCCCACATTCTCCGTCCCGTAAACCACATCGATAGGCAGATACGTGGCAAGGTCATCAAGCAGGGCATTCCGCTGATCCTTCAGTTCCAGTGCCGGATTCCCCTGCACCTGGCTGGCCTTGATGGAATCATTCAGCTTCTGGATGGAAGAAAGGATCTGGTTTACGTCCGGAACCACGGTTGTGCCCATCTTGGTTTCCAGTTCCGTGCGCACCTTTTTCAAATCCGTGGCATTCTGATGGATATAGGACAAAAGCACTTCAAAGGAAGAACGGACCAGATTGTCGTTGCCTTTCTGTCCCACCTTGGTGGAAAGAACCTGAAGCTGATCCACCACATCATCCAGGGCATCCTGTATAGTGGAGACATCCACATTGTCAAAGACATCCCCAATCCCTTTGAGAATCTCGTTTTTCGCATCTTCCGTACCTACCTTGGTCAGCTGGTTCCGGTACTGGATATCCAGAAAAGGATCCCGTATCTGGCTGACTCCCGTCACCATAACCCCCTGTCCTACCTTCGCTCCGTAGACCATGTTGAAATAGCTGGCCCCGCTGGGACTGATGCTGGACTGATCCAGCCGCTGTCTTGTATAGCCGCTTGTATTGATATTGGTAATGTTCTGTCCTGTCACATCCAAGGCCTTCTGACTGGCGTTCAGTCCCAGAAGAGCCATGCTCAGGCCTGAAAAGGTTGACCGCATAGTATAGTTCCTCCTTTATGCCTTCCGGCTTGTAAAGTGTCTTTCTTTTTCCTGCTGTGTCCCTTCAGGGGAATACGGGCCGTTCTTCCCTGTCAGATTCTCCACCACACGCAGATTGGTCTTGAGCACCATATTGGTGTCTTCATTCACTTTCCGGAACATCCGGAAATTTTCCGTCATCCGTTCAAAGGAAGGCTCCAGCTGGCCCCTCTCCTCCCCCGGCAGGAAATCCAGAATCTGACGGAAGCTTTTGTCCGACCAGCCTTTTTGGGCCAGCCAGGCTTCCCTTTTCTGATCCAGTCCGCGTATCTGCAGTACGGCGGCCTGTTCTCTTTTCATGCATTCTTCCAGCTCCACCACATTATAATTGGCAGCGGCCGAAAGCTTCCGTTCTTCTATGGGAATCAATCCCTCAAGCACATCGTCCAGTTCCAGAATTATCTCCTTAAGTTCCATCATCCGCCATCTCTCCTTTGCCTGTAAGCATCACTCTTTCAGCAATCGCCGCGGCGTCAATCCCGTAGTCCCCCGCCTGTATCCGTTCTTTCAGAGATACAAGCCTTTCCCCGGATACTTCCTGACGTATCTGTGCAGAAAGCTTTGCCGAAAGCGTTCTGGCTAATTCGGTCTCCTCCAGAGCAGACTCCGCTGCCGGGCTGATTTTTATTTCATCGAAGTTTTTTTCTTTTTTCATTTCCGGCAAGGTATCTTCCCTCTTAACAGATTGTGAAGCGGCGTTTTGACGGTATATAGTAAGAATATTATCCATTGATATCTTCATATCCATCACTCCTTTGCTTTACATATCGTCATATTCCGTTAAATGTTAAGATATCTTTTCCGTTTTTCTTTTATTTCCCAGTTTGGTCTTCAGACAGATAAAAAAGCTGCGCACCAGCCTCCTCAGCCAGCATAAGGGAAGCAAAATACGGTATTTCCCCATCCTGGGATAAAGAAGAAGCATATATTCCTGTGCGGGGAATATCCATCTCTGTATTTTTTTCCTTTTTTCCCTCTTCTGGACCTTCTTTTTCCTGCGGATCTTCTGCTTCAGCAGCGGAAGTATCCGCATAGCGGTTTCCACACCCTGTGTCCCCTTGAAAAAGATATATTTTTCAAGTTCCTCATAGAATTCCGTTTCTTCCCCCACGCCTCCGCCGCCGAACCAGAAATCGGTGAGCATCAGTATTTTGCTTGTAAAATTCCACACGCCAAGCCTGCTGAGACGTTTTATAATATATTTCCAGGAATCCCCCCTGACCACGGCCCGGTAATACAGCCAGATATCCACCATATCCCGCAGATCGAATTCCCTGTCCGTAAACCGCTGGGCCTTGCTGCACATAAGAAAAATAAACAGGCCCGGTTCTTCCATTTTATGGATATAGTATTTTCCCTCCGCTTTGGGCAGCGACTTCACCGGCATGCGATAGCCGTGTGACAGCCTGCGGTTTCCGAACTGCAGCTTTTCATAGAACACGATCCGCAGGCCGGCTCTGGTATACAGGTAAACCCCCGGCTGCGGGTTTTCTTCCGGGATAAAGTCCAGCCGGTACATCATCAAATCCACCTTATCCCGCTGTCTGCCTTCCACCCAGAATTCGGCCCTGTCCGTAAGACGCATCTCCGGCATGGGATAAAAAGCAGGGTAAATGGCATTTTCCAAAGCCATGATGTGAAGCCCGTTCTGTTCACAGTCCCAGAGGATCGCTTCCACCAGGTTTCTGTACTGCTCCTCCAGAATGACTGCTTTCCGGTATCTGCCGGCGAACTGCCTCGTCCATTCCCGGGGAAGGGACGGGTGTATTCCCAGTGCCGCATAATATACCATGTTGGAGATGTGGTGGAAATCGGCAGTCTTATAAAACAGCTCCCAGTTAAGGCCCACATCGTTGGAGGGTAGTTTCTGTTGGTTAATAACTGCCTTTAAGCAGTCGATCAGTTTTTCTGCTTCCGGATAATTGCCTTTCATTCCGTATTCTTCTCTCTTCCAATATGTCTGATGCCATCGTATTATAAATGGCTCTTCGCTCATCCGCCACAATCCTGCCCGCTGAGAGGGTTATCACCCTCTTTCGCATAACGCTTACCATCTCCCGGTCATGGCTGGCCGCCAGAACCGTCATGCCGCGCCGGTTCAGTTCCTCCAGGAGGCACATGATATCCCAGGAGCTGTCCCCGTCCAGATTGGCCGTAGGTTCATCCAGCACCAGAATCCGGGGACTCCCGGATATCGCCCTTGCCAACAAAACCTTCGCCGTTTCCCCGCCGGACAGTTCCCGGGGATAGGCATCCCTTTTATGGGACATCCCCGTCATTTCCAAAGCACCTCCCGCCACCCGGTTAAGCGCTCTTCCCCAGTGCCCCGTCGCACGGAGGGAAAAGATAAGATTCTCCCACACGGTCCTGTCGGAAAGAAGACCCAGCTCCTGCCGCATAATACCGAACTGCCGGCGGAAATAGGGAAGCTTCCGCCGCCGGATGGCATTGACGGAAATGCCGTTTATGTAGATTTCGCCGGAGGTAGCTGCCTCCTGTCCCATCAAAAGCCTGAATACCGTACTTTTTCCCGCGCCGTTTCTTCCTATAAAAAAGAGAAACTCCCCCTGACCTATCTCAAAGGAAGCGTGCTCCAGCGCAATGACATCTTCATCAAACACCTTGCTTACATTAACAAAACGTATCTCTGCCATTCTTCCTTCTACTTTCCCGGTGCCCTGTCTTATTTATTTCACAATCCGTCCGATAATTTATATGTAATTGATTAACAAGGAGAGTAGCTGCATGCAAAAAAAAATCCGAATAATCCCGGCAGCCCTGGCGCTGTCCCTGTTCCTTACCGCAGGGGCCTTTCCTTTTCATGCAGCCCCCTGCAGCAAGCTGAAAAAAAACAATTCACAGGTTTCCGGCCTGTTCCTTTCCCTTCATTCCCCTTCCGCCCTGTCTTTCTGTTATTACAGCCAGATCGATCCGGAATGGAAGAATTATTTGTATGGAGGAAGGGATCCCATGTCCAAATACGGCTGCGGTCCCACCGTACTTGCAATGCTTGTGTCAAATCTGACCGGTGATACGCCAACTCCTCCGGAAATGGCGGACTGGGCCGCGCAGCATGGCTATTTCAGCCCTGGAGGCGGCAGCCGGCATGAACTGATCCCGGAAGGGGCGGCCGCTTTCGGCCTGAAGGTGGAAAGTCTTTCCATCCGCTCCCCGGAAGCCCTGACTATGCCTTTGTACTACGATAAGCTGGTTGTCCTTCTCATGGGTCCGGGACATTTCACCAAAGGCGGGCATTTCATTATCCTCACAGGCGTGGACTCCCAGGGAAATATCCGCGTGGCCGATCCCTTCAACGAAGAAAACAACCGGGTGGGCTGGCCGCCTGAGCTGCTCCTGGAGGAATTGTCCGAAAACGCCTCTGCGGGAGGGCCGGTCTGGGTCATTTCCCCCGACGTTTCGCCGGAAGAGAAACAGTCCCATTATGATACATAATAGGACTTTTCCCCTGCCAGCTTTTTACTGAGGACCTTATCAACCTCTACGACAGCCTTTAATATCCCCTTTATTTTCTGATGCATGTCTGAAATCTGGTTCAGGAAGGAGCTTTCCTGTCTGGTCAGCCCCTCCTCCATGCGGATTACCTCAGGCTCGGCACACAGCAGCCGCTCCATGCGCTCCCGATCTTCCTCTTGTACATTTTCTGAAAGGATCCGGATATTTTTCCTGCAGCCGTCTGCCTCCGCCATCTCTTCTCCCCGCATCCCCAGCAGCAGCTGGACGGATACCGTATCGTTACGCTGAAGAGCCGTCTCCAGATCTCTGGTGATACGGCAGATCTCATTCACATGATTGTATTGCTTTCTGTACTGCTTCAGTATTTCCAACAACAATTCTTCATTCATTTTTCATGCCCCGTCTCAATAACGTGTCATTTTATCCGCTTCCTGGAAGGCTTCCCGAAGCTGGACCACCAACGGCCTTATCTCCCGGATAATCTCCTTTTTCCTGCCTGCCTCCAGCCGGCTGAGTTCGTATAAAAAGAATTCATACATCCTGCGCAGCTCATTGGAAATAGCATATTGGGGATCCAGGCAGTCCTGCAGATAACAGACAATATCCCTGCAGCGTGTCACCGCTTCCCCGAAGGCTGTGTAATCCTCCTGATTCAATGCCAGTTCCGCCCGCATAAGCCTTTTCAGCAATTCATCAAACAGCAGCAGCAGCATTTCCCCCTGTGTCATGGTATATACCGACTGCTCTTTATATTGCTGGTATCCGTTCCTGTTCATTTCCCTTTTCCTTTTCTTTCTCTGTCAAAATGAAGCTACGCGCCAAATGCGTTGGATAACCAGCTGCTCTGGCTGTTCATCTGTGAAATCAATGTCTCAAGGGTGGTAAACTGGGAAATATATCTGTCCTGTTCCATTTCCAGCTTATCCATCAGCCGGTCAATCTCATCGTCGATCTCATCCATCTGCTTCTGCATGGAATTGGTGAGGATTGAAGTAGGCGCATATTGGGAACCCGCCCTTTCGATCAGAATGCCCTTCGTAGCCCCTGTAGTGGAGGCATATTTGTTCACCAGTGTCTGGAGACGTACCATCAGTCCGCCTTTATCAACGGTCTTTCCGTCGTCATTCGTGGATTCAGGACGTGTGAAGGCATCAAGCACAGCCTCCGGATCCGTTTCCAGGGCGCTCTTAAAGGCTTCTTCATCAAAAACCAGCTTCCCGTTATCGGCATAGCTGGTGGAAACCGTTATGCCCATCTTCTTCATAACCGCCGCGTCCTGGCTGATCATGGAACGCAGGCCATCCGCCAGGCCCCGGACATCACTGTCGTTAAAAAGCAGTCCCGCCTTAGCTTTTTCGTTCCAGGCCTTGATTTCGCTTTCCGACATATCGTCTTCCTGCTCAGAAGTCAGCGGCGCGTATTTACGGTTTGGCTTGGTGGATACCTCATCGTTTATCAGCTTCACCATCTCATTGAAAGCCTCTATCATTTCCTTTACCGCCGTAGTGGCAGGCTCCGTATCCATTTTTACATCAAAGGTTACCCCTTCGGCAGACGTATCCAGCGTCCCGTCCGCAGCATATCCGAACAGCCCCTTTGCCGTAATGGTAAGGCCGTTTACGGCGAAGGAATTGCTTCCTCTGGTGACCTCCACCGCTTCGTCCGATCCGTCGTATTTGATTGCCACAATGGCATCCTGGCCCCTTTGTATGGTATAGTCCCCGTCGGCTTCCTTTCCGAAGAGCAGTTCCCCGATTTCCCCTTCAATGGAAATAGAACCGCTGGCACCGTCCTGCGTGGAGGTTACCACAAACTTATCCGCATCGGAAAGGTAGCTCATCTTTACCCCCGCTTCCGAGCTGTTGACGGCATCCATGATTTCCCGAAGGGTGCTTTCCTCCTTCACTTCAATATCCACGCCGTTGATCGTCAGTTTCCCGCCGGTGGGAAAAGTCTTTCCTTCCGCCGTTTTCAGGCCGGACTTTAACAGGGCTGTATCCAGGTTCAGCCGGTTGGAATCTCCGGCGCTCAGGCCGGTCAGGGCCCCGTATCTGCCCAGAAGCCCTCTTTCTCCCGATCCGATGGCAAGCACCGAGCTTTTGTCCTCCAGTCCGGTTTTCGGATCGGTTGTCATAAAGGACAGACTGCTTTCCCCTGACCCTGCTGCGTTTCTTCCCACCTTAATCCTGCCTTTTCCGAAGGTTTTGTCCAGCTTTGCCTGCAGGTCGTCCGTCAGGGATTCCAGGGTATTTCCCTTGGCGCTTTCCCTCAGTTCCTCTTCCGTCGCCAGGGTGATCCACTCTGTCTTTCCGTTATAGCTCACCGCAATCTGTTTCCCGCCGATTTGGGCGGCTATGGATTTATGTTCCGTAAGTGTGGCCGCACTTGCCGCCTCAACGCCGGTGTCCGTGATCTCGATTCCGCCGGTAGTTTCCGTAAAACCGAGATTGGTAAGAAGCTTCCCCGTACTTCCCGCCAGCTTAATGGTATTGCCCGCGGTATCCGTGTTTTTGAAGGTGAGTTTCCCCCCGCTTTCGGTTACGGATATGACATCCGCCAGCGTTTTGTCCTCTCCTATGGTAATCTCTCCCATCGCCTTGTTCAGGGCTTCCGTAACCTGGGTCAGATTATCGTAGCTGTAGTCCTTGTTATCCTCGGGAAGGGATACGCTGTAGTATTTGTTTCCGTATTTGATGGTGAGGCTGGTGCCGGCAATAGCGTTGAAATCCTTCTCTGTGGATAAATCATCAGGGATGCCGCCGCTTTCCAGCTTCCTGTCGGATGCATTTCCGGAAAAGCTGAGCTTCGCATTGGAGGCCAGCTGCTTCACTCCCACGATCGTCATGGAATCCGCTGTGGATGAGGTTCCCGTAACGCTAATGCAGCCGCTGTTTACCCCTTTTGGAGTAACGCTGCCTGCCCGGAAAAGCTTGCTGCTGAGCAGGCTCTTGGATGAGGTATAGGAAATAAAGCTCTGATTAAAGGAATAGACACTATCTGTAATCCCTCTCATAGCCTCCTGTGTCCAGGCGACCTTCTGTTTCGCCTGCTGCTTCTGTTTGATTTTACTTGTGGTGGCATAAGTCATATTTTCAATCAGGGTGTCCCGGTCAAGGCCGCTGGCCAGCCCGCCATAGCCCCTGATTGAAGAGGCATTGCTTGAACTACTGCTTAATCCGCCGATTGTAGCCATATGTACACTCCTTTTCTCTGTCGTATGTCAGTTTGTTTTCTATTAATAGTATCGGCCGAAGGAAACCAAACTTAACAAAAAGACGGAATTAAATCCACTCCCTGTTGTGCCGGGGATTCCTGTTTACCGTGATACAGGCCTTGGTTATTTCCACAATAATCTGCCCTGCATAGTGATCCTCATAAAAGTTCAGAAGAGGGGAAACGGAGTCCTTTTTTACCACCACATATTTAGGAGGGAGCATGCTCAGCGCGAGGGCGATGGTATCGGCTTCGCACCGTTTACAGGTGCAGTTTCCGAACTGCTTCATATATTTCATGGCTTTGTCCTGTACGATTTTTTCCATGATATTATAGAAAACATAACCTTCCATCTCATCCGGCACCGGTTCTGCTTCCGGAGTTTCCGCTCCTGCCTGCGCCGGTTCCGGTGCCGCCGCACTTTCCTGATCCGGCGCAGGTTCCGCTGCGGGCTGTTCAGGCTCGGCGGCAGCCAGCCTGGCAGCTTCCTGTCTGGCTGCTTCCTCTCTGGCTGCTTCCTCTCTGCGCTCCTTCTCCTCCTGCTGCTCCAGCTCTGACTGCAGCTTTTCTTTTACCGTTTCCGCAACCGGATCGCCGTTACCTCCTGTTGCCATTACCACATGGACATTCCCCTGGTGCTTCACGGACGGCGCTTCCGGTTCTTTTTTTTCGCCATTTTCCAGGGTTTCCCCCTCCGCTCCCGTCAGTATACTGAGTACGTGATCCGTCTTATTTGTTTTTCTGGTCATTTCTTCCCCTTTAACCGATCCTTTCGATAACTTCCTTCACAAACCCGCGATAATCCTCAGCCGGTTTGGATCGGGGCGCATACCGGTAGATACTCATGCCATGGGCCGGCATTTCCGATACGGCCACTCCGCTTCGGATCTCATTCGCAAACAGCGTAGTGCCCATCTGCTTTGCCACTGTTGCCGCCATTTCTTTCACTTCCCCGGCCAGCCTTGTCCTGCGGCTGAACTTGGTCAGAAGGATGCCGAGTATCTCTATGCCGGGATTCAGCGCGTTCCGTACCGAATCCACCGTATCCTTCAGCTGGGCCAGACCTACCAGGCTCAGGATCTCCGAGGACATGGGGACAATCAGGTAATCGGCCGCAGCGTAAGCATTGATTGTGAGAATATTCAGCGCCGGAGGCGTATCAATAATTACATAGTCATAACTCTTTTCCACGCAAGCCAGGGCATCCTTCAGCAAAAGCTGCCTGCCCTGCTCGTAGAATTCCTTCACCCCCGCGCTCAGGGTGATGTCGGAAGGAATGATATCCCCGTATTCGGTCGTACAGATGATATCCTGGATCCGTTCCCTCCCCTTCATCAAATCATATATGGTTCCATCCGATTCCACCGGCAGACCCAGGCTGAAGCCCAGATTCCCCTGGGGATCCAGATCCAGGGCCAGCACCTTTTTTCCTTCCAGTACCAGACCTGCAGCGAGGGAAGCCGCCGTCGTTGTTTTTCCCACGCCGCCCTTCTGGTTGGTCAGCACGATTTTAACCGCCAAAGCTTATTCCCTCCCTGTGGCTCCGTCATCTTTACGCCTGAAATCTGTGGTGAGCGCCTCCCAGATCGTATTGACATCCTGTATGCAGTCCATATATATCTGAGCCAGTGTATTGGAAGCAATCCCCAGCTCCCCTGCCAGTTTTTTGCTTTCCTTCCAGTCCGCCTTTTCATAAGCCAGGATCAGAAGCATCAGTTTTCCGGCTTCCCCTTCATGGCTGGTAAGGGCCTTCTTCACCTCATCCTTGATGGGGATTTCCTCGAGCAGCTCTTCCAGGGTGGCATCCACCATATATTCCAGTCCCGAAAACATTCCCATCATATAAGCTTCCGCTTTGTTGATGGGGAAATCCCGCCGGTTGATAAGGCCTGTAAGATCCTGGGCGAATTTCGCCCGCAGGAAAGACATCTTCAGGACCTCTTCCGAACCTCCCGTGGCATTTTCCTCATCCAGGCTGAGCATGTACACCCATTCCTTCAGCCGCCCGATACCCATGGTGATAATGGCCTGCCGGACCGACGCGGTCCGTTTACGCAGGGCGAAATAGGCGGAGTTCACCAGTTTCAGCAGGGCATAGGTCAGGCCGGCGTCCCTGGATATAATATCTTCCAGCTCGTCAATTTCCGGCTCGTCCTTGGATATGGCGATAACCAGCTGGAAAAAGGTCCCCTGCAGGTACTCCACTTTGTTGGCTTTCGTCACCAGAGTCTCCGCGATGTAATTACCCTCCATGTATTCCACCTTCAGATCCGCAGCCAATTGGAATTCCTCTTTGCTGTTCACTCCTGTGGCTATGCATTTTTTCCCGAAGGCCTGTGCCATCTTTACCACATTATCCAGGGAGGCTTTCTCTTTCTGCTGCCTGCCGTTTACCGATATCCGGATGAAATCCGCATATTCCAGCATGTCCAGATATTTGGGGGAAAACTGGAAATCGTTGATAGCCAGCCGGTAGCCCTCTCCCTTATATTTCTTGATCATTGGCAATGCCAGGGGATGGACGATCAGATTATCCTCTATCTGGATAACCAGCTTATCCTTTTCAAAGATTTTCGGCAGGTTCCGAAACAGCAAAGCCGGTGTGAAAGTGAGAAATGTAGGCAGTTCTGAAAATATCTTGCTGCTGTTCTGCATCATGAAATTGATAATGGTGTCTGCGGAAGAATATTCCGTCTTGGAATAGAGGTCGTCGCTGCTTGCCTGAAACAGAATCTCATAGCCTATGACGTTCTGGCTGCCGGCCTCCTTAATCGCTTGTCTAACTACACATTTGTCCATTTTATGCCCTCCTCTTCTGCTTATAAAACAATCTCAGGCCTGCCGTAGGACCTGATCTTAACTATCCCGGTTTCCACCTCCACAGACATGGTCCTGGCATAGTTGGCGCCCACATCCTGGCGTACAATACGGATACCTTCACGGCGCATGGTATTCTGTACGCTTTCTATATTCCTCTGTCCGATATTCCCCAGGCTTCCCTGCATTTCGAACATTTTGGCCCCACCGGCAATTTTGCAGATATACCGGCTTTTCATCCCGCCGAAAATCTGCATTTTACGGAGCATTTCCTGTATCCCCGTATCCGCAAATTTATAGGTATTGTCCACTGCTATATTTTCTGCGGAAGGAAGCATGATATGAAGCAGCCCTCCCAGCTTGATCACCGGATCATACAGCGCTACCCCGATACAGGATCCCAGCGCATAGGTGATCAGAAGCCCCTGCCTTCTGGCCACCTTTAAATCGGCAATACCGACCTTGATTTCTTTATCCATTATTATTTACCAGCTTTTTCATAAGATAGTTTAAGGACTCCACATCCGGAAGCATCAGCAGGTCGCTGTCCAGTTCCTTGCCCTCTATAATGAATTTCCCCCGGATCATCATCAGCTTATCCGTCTGATAGCCCAGCTCCGCCATTGGTACGCTCAGGATACCTCCCAGCATGTTGACCGCAATCTCCGGGACGGAAAGGGATACCTCCACATCCGCCAGGCCGGATAAGGCATTGACAAAAGAGGAAATCATAATATTTCCCACTTCATTCACCGCGGATATATCCATTTCCCCCAGCATGGTATAGTCCTCTATCTGATGATCCAAAAGACGTCCGATTATGTCATTAATCAAATCCAGCTTCAGGATAAAGAGCATGATTCCGTTAATTTCCTGGCTCATTTTCACCATAACCGCAGCGACGATGGATTCCGGATTTCCCACCGTATTCAATGCGGTGTTGAAATCCTGGACCGTCACCTGGGGAAGCACCATACGCACCTGTGTCCCGAGCAGGGAAGAAAGGGCGGAGGCCGCGTTCCCGGTCCCGATACTGCCCACCTCCCGAATCACATCCATTTCCATATAATTCATATCATCATAGCTTTTCATCTTCATTCCCACCTTTACCGCAGGCTGTTGATAACCTGCTCGATTTCATCTGAGGTCTGAATCATTTTCAGCACATAGGAATATGCCCTGGAGGCTTCTATGGTCTTACTCATTTCATCACTTAAATCCACATTGGACTGTTCCAGATACCCCTGGTTCAGCCTGGCGTCCGCCGCCGGCTGCGGTTCCCCGTTCCCCAAAACGGCTTCCAGCTCATTGTTCCCGACACTGCGCATCCCGTTTTCAATAGGGAAGGCAAAGACGCCTACCCTTGTCTCTCCCATGGATCCCTCCTCATCCAGACGGATGGGGTTGCGGTTCTCATCCAGCACAAGCTTGCCGGAATCATTTACGAGATAGAACGCATTGTCACGCAGAGACAGGCTGAATTTTCCGTTTCTTGTATAGGTAAGAGACCCGTCCGCCGGATTCTGAAGCATGAAAAAACCTCTTCCGGTGATGGCGTAATCATATGCCCCGCCCGTTGGGTTCATGGGCGATTCTGAAAAGTTGGTATCCGTCCGCCCCATGGCGATGCCGCTGCCGGCCTTCACACGGCTGTCCGCTTCCGGCTCACTCTGCATGTTGTAATACATCAGGTCGGAAAATACGGCGTTTTTGGCGCGGTAGCCGTCCGTATTCACATTGGCGATATTATTGGCTATTACATTCATCTTTTCCTGCTGCCCCATGGCTCCCAGGGCCGCCGTGTAAAATGACATATTCATAGGTTTTCTCCTTTCCGGCTTATACCGGCCCGAGCTGGGTAACTGTCTTGTCCATCAGGTGATCGTACATTTTCAGCACCTGGGCGGCGCTCTGCAGGGAACGTTGTCCGCTCATCATGGCCGTCATCTCATTCAGGGGGTTGACATTGGAATCTTCTGCAGCCCTCCAGTGGACAGCTGCCGCTGCGGGAGTCCCTTCCTCCCCGGAAGAAAACACGCCTCCCGTAGTTTTCACCAGTGTGTTCCCATAGTCCTGGAAATCCACTATCCGCAGCGTTCCGTACAGCTGCTGCCCGTCGCTGCTGTAAATATTTCCCTGCCGGTCTGCCGTCACCGCATCCGTGGGAAGCTGGATAGGGCCGTTTTCCCCCAGGACCCTGCCAATCGTGGGAAGGATCAGATAGCCTTCCTCATCCAGGGAAAAGGAGCCGTTCCTTGTATAAACGGTGCCGTTTCCCGACTGGATACAGAAGAAACCCGCATCCTCCAGGGCAAAATCAAGCGGGCTGTCCGTCTCCCGGATAGCTCCTCTGGTATAATCCGTAACGGTTTCGTCCGCCGTACGGATCATTGCCAGTTCTCCCAGCAAAGCAGGAGAGTTATCTGCGCTTCCCCGGTATCTCGCCATAAGCTCCTCCCGGAAGGTGACTGCCTGGAAATCATCTTTTTTGAAGCCCGGAGTAGCCACGTTCGCCATATTGTTGCTGATTACATTCAGATTTCTGGTCTGGCTCAGCATTTCCGAAGTAAGATTGTAAAACCCCTGAAACATTGCAATTTCCTCTCTTTCTTTACTTCAATTTTTCATTTATGTACATTCTCAGTTTACGGATGGCACCGGAGTGTATCTGGGATATCCTGGGTTCGCTGACCTCCAGGATCCTGGCAATTTCCCGGGCGCTTAATTCTTCCATATAATAAAGAGAAATCACTGTCTGCTCATTTTCCTTCAGGCTCTTTATCCCATCCATCAGGATTTCCTTAAACTCATTGCCCAGATAGCTTTCCTCCGGCTGTTCACCGGCATTCATGGAAGGGATCTGCACATTTTTGGGATTCCCGTTTTCTGTCTTTTCTTCCATCAGCATATCCAGGGATAAAATATAAAACAGGCTGGCCTTGCTCAGGGTTTTTTCATATTTGTCCAGAGGCATATTCAGATATTCCGCGGTTTCCTCCGCCGTGGGCATCCTGCCGTTCCTGCCGTAGAGCTTCATGACCGCCTCATCAATATCCTTTGCATTTTTCTTTACCGTCCGGGGCACCCAGTCCTGCTTTCGCGCCATGTCTATAATCATTCCCCGGATCCGCTTGGAAACAAAGGTTTCGAATTTTACGTTCATATGGATATCGAACTTATCGATGGCGTTCATAATCACTATCACGCCTTCATTGACGATATCATCCAGCTGGGCAAAGCCGACATATACGTTACGCATCTGGATTGCCACATTGCGCACAATATACAGATAACGCAGCGCAAGCTCCTGCTTTATCTTCATGCTGCCGGTGGCCGCATATGCCTCCCAAAGCTTTTCATCCGTCCAATTTTGATAATCGTTTTTTACCGTTTTCACTTCTGATACCATTTCTTCCCCCGGCTGTTATAATGTAATATTCCCAATTGACTGAATCTGTACATTGTTGGCAATTTCCTGAAAAGAAAGAACGTAAACATTGGGATAGAACTGCTCCAGCATCCGGTACAGATACACCCGGATTACCTGGCTCGTCAGTATGACGGCATCCTGGGACAGTTCATTGAATTTCTTAACGCCCTCATCCACCTGGGTGATAAGCCGCTGCATGATGTCAGGACTGAGAGCGGAGTATACCCCCTGCTCGCCTTTGGTCAGGCTGGCTACAAAGGTTTTTTCCAAATCCGCATCCAGTGTCAGCACACACATCTGCCCGCCCTGGCAGAACCTTCTGGTAATGGTACGCTTCAGGGCCACCCGGACGGCTTCGGTTACCTGGGTAAGATCCTTGACCGCGGCCCCCACATCCGCTATGGTTTCCAGTATGGTTTCCATATCCTTCACCGGAATTCCTTCCTTAACCAGGCTGACCAGCACCTTCTGGAAGCTTCCGTAGGTCATGATACCCGGAAATACCTCATCCACCAGTTCCTGGGAGGACTTCTTCACATTTTCCAGCAAATGCATAACCTCCTGTCGGCTTATTACCTCATATGCATGGGATTTGATAGTCTCTGACAGGTGGGTAATCATGACGGAGAGGGGATCGATAACCGTATAACCGTATATTTCCGCCATCTCCTTGTTATCCGGAAGGATCCACTTGCTGGGTATGCCGTATGCCGGCTCTATCGTTTCAATACCGTCCACCTCCCCTGCCGGATCGGCAGGCTCCAGAGCGAGGTAATAATCTACCAGGATTTCTCCCCGGGCGACCTCTTCCCCTTTTATCTTGATAATATATTGGTTGGTATTCAGGCTGCTGCTGTCCCGGAGACTTATGGAAGGGATGACCACGCCCATCTCCTGGGCATACTGCCGGCGGAAAATCACAATTCGGTTAATCATCTTTCCGCCGCTGGACTCATCCACCAGGGGGATCAGGCTGTAGCCGAATTCCATCTCGATAGGGTCTACGCCAATCATCGAATACACATTGTTGATATCCTTGAAATATTCCCCTTCATCTGCCGTTTTGCGCTGCTGCTCTTCCTCCTGCTTCACCGCCTGCACCTCCTGCAGACGGGCCGCGTCCCGGGTTTTGCGGGAAAGGGTATACCCGGCGGCAATCAGGGCGCCTCCCAGCACAAGCATCTGGATTTTGGGCATCCCCGGAACCAGCATCAGTATCAGCATGATGAAACCGGTAATCATAACCGCCTGTGGCTGGGCCATAAACTGCCTTGACACATCGTCATTCAGGCTTCCCTCGGAAACCGCCCGGGTTACTATCATGCCGGTCGCCGTGGATATCAGCAGGGCAGGGATCTGGGAAACCAGGCCGTCACCAATGGTGGCGATGGAATACATGGAAAGGACCTCTGTAAAAGCCATATCCGACATCACCATGCCTATGGCGGTACCGCCGATCAGGTTGATGGCAGTAATGATAAGCGACATCACAGCATCGCCCTTTACGATCTTGGTGGCACCGTCCATGGCGCCGTAAAAATCCGCTTCGCGCTGTATTTTCTGCCGGCGCATACGGGCATCCTGTTCCGTAATCAGCCCGGAACTCAGATCGGCATCGATAGCCATCTGCTTTCCCGGCATGGCATCCAGGGTGAACCTGGCGGCAACCTCCGCTACTCTTTCCGCTCCCTTCGTGATAACGATGAACTGCACCAACACGATAATCAGGAAAATGATAAAACCTACGACAGGATTCCCCTGCAGCACGAAGGTACCGAAGGATTTGATTACCTGCCCCGCCTGTCCCTGATTCATCAATATGTTCCTCGTGGAAGAAACATTGATTCCCAGCCGGAACAGGGTGGTAATCAGAAGTAAGGAAGGGAAAATGGAAAATTCCAAAGGCTCACGGATGCTCATGCTTATCAGCAGGATTACCAGGGAGATGGAAATATTCATGATAATAAACACGTCCAGCAAAAAGGGATTCAGCGGTATGATCAACAGCAGGACTATTAAAATGACAAATAAGGATACCGCATATTTGGTTAGCTTTTTCATTGACCGTTATTACTCCACTTCTGATTCATCTTAAAGACATAGACCAGTACTTCCGCAACCGCACCGTAAAACTCCACCGGAATGGGACGGTTCAGTTCACACTGGGCATACAGCGCCCTGGCAAGGGGCCTGTTTTCCACCACCGTTACGCCGTGCTCTTCTCCTGTTGCCACAATCCTGAGCGCCAGCTCGTCCTGCCCCTTGGCTATCACCACCGGCGCGGCATGTTTTTCGGCATCATACTTCAGGGCTACCGCAAAATGGGTGGGGTTACGGATAATGACATCGGCCTGCGGGACGGCCTGCATCATCCGCCTCTGCGCCATCTGGCGCTGCAGGGTTTTGATTCTCCCCTTGATTTCCGGATTTCCTTCCGTTTCCTTAAATTCCTCCTTTACCTCCTGTTTGCTCATTTTGATACGCCGTTCATAATCCCATTTCTGGTATAAGAAGTCGAAGCCGGCGATCACCGTAAACACCAGGACGATGGTCATGATCATGTCAAATACCATGTTCAGCATAAAAGCGGAGGAAAGGGCCAAATCCATATCCATGGTCTTGACGATCTCCAGAAAATCCTTTTTTAAAACGGTGTATAAAATAAGAATCAGGATAATCGTCTTGAGGATGTTTTTTATAAGCTCCACCATGTTGCGGAGGGAAATGATTTTTTTAATTCCCTCCAGCGGGCTCAGCCTGTTAAATTTGGGTGTGAAATTCTTGGCGGTAAATAAAAACCGGGTCTGGATCCCCACCGCGATGACCGGCAGCGCCATAGCTGTCAGAAGCAGCGGCAGCCCGGCCTTAAGCACATTTATAAAAAACCGGTAGGCCATGTTTCCCAGGCCCCCTGCTGTAAAATCCGTCAGAAGGCTGGATGCGGCAAACATTTCCTTGGCATACCCGGCGATCACCTGCAAAAGTACCGGAAAATACATACGCAGCAGAACGAACATTCCCAGAAGTCCCAATATAAC
This sequence comes from Lachnospiraceae bacterium, assembly GCA_022845955.1. GTDB lineage: Bacteria > Bacillota > Clostridia > Lachnospirales > Lachnospiraceae > Eisenbergiella. The sequence continues at coordinate 2,130,755 of AP025576.1, read as the reverse complement.
CGTCACTTCATTGCTTAAAAATACATTTCCTTTTTTCCGTTCATCCCGCCGCTTTTTGGGTGTGGCTTTTTCGGTTTTGGAATCGGCCGCCATTCTCTCACTTCCTTTATCCTGCCGCCAGCCTTACTACTTCCTGTATGGTATTCATCATCTCCGTAATCATCCCGCTGAAATAATCCCCTATGGGCGATATCAGGAACAAAAGGACCAGCAGCCCTATCAGTACCTTCAGCTGGATGTTCAGCACAAACAAATTAATCTGGGGAATGATTTTCATCAGAATCCCCACCCCCACCTCCGTGAGAAACTCTATGGCAATGAGGGGAAAGGCCATTTTGACAGCCAGCTCCGTACACCGGATAAATATCTCCAGCATGGCATTCCAGCACCCCGTCCCGAAAGCAATCCGCCCGTAAGGGACGACCCGTCCGGAAGCGGTCAGAATCTTCATCAGGGCCAGATGGCCGTTCACCGCAAAAAAAAGAAGCAGATAATAAAGATTCATTATGGAGCCGGACAGCGCTGTCTGCGCTCCGTTCTGGACATCATACACAGTCGCCATGGAAAGCCCCATCTGGAAGTCCAGGATAGCCCCCGCGCAGGTTACCGCATAATCAAACAGCTGCATGGTAAAGCCTATGAGATACCCGAAGGCAAATTCCTTCAGCAGCAATACCAGCAGGGCCAGCGTGGAAGCAGGTCCTCCGCCTTCCAGCACCGCCGTGGGATAGATCATAACGGAAAGGGCCATTATCATCCCCGCTTTTGCCATACCCGGTATCCCTCTGCGTCCCAGGACGGGATTCAGCAGTATGAAACCGGACATCCTCATTAAAATCAGGGAAAACAGCACCACCTGTCTTGTAAGTTCGCCGCTCATCCTCGCCCTCCTGTTAACCGGCGGCTATCATGGCAAAGATATCACTGGTAAATTCCTGCAGGGACTGAAGCATGTTCGGTCCGGCGACCACCAGGATAATCCCAATAACCAAAAGCTTCGGCACGAAGGTCAGCGTCTGTTCGTGAATCTGTGTGGCTGCCTGCAGGATGGAAATAATGATTCCCACCACCATGCTTATCACCAGAATCGGCCCGGCCAGCTGAAGCGTCATAAGAAAAACCTTGTACATTAAATCTGTTACTTCCCCGTTTGTCATTTCCGCAGACCTCCCTTAAAAATTGAATCCCTTCACAATGCTGGAGAACAGAAGCTCCCAGCCGTTAACCGTCACAAACAACAGCAGCTTGAAGGGAAGGGCTATAGTAGCCGGCGGAAGCATAATCATACCCATGGACATCAGGGTGCTGGAAACGATGATATCAATCAGAAGAAAAGGAACATATATGGCAAAACCTGCCATGAACCCTCTCTTCAGCTCGCTGGTCATGAATGAAGGGATGACTACCGTCATGGGCAGATCCATCGGTTCCTCCACCTCTTCTGTTCCTGATAAATCCGTAAACAGCTCCACGGCACTCACGTCGGTCTGCCGCAGCATGAAACGCTTCAGAGGCTCCTGCATCTGCGAAAGTGCTTCCTCCTGGGTGATTTTTTCCTCCAGGTAGGGTTGATAGGCATTGGTATTGATTTCATCCAGCACCGGCCGCATGATAAACAAGGTTAAAAAAAGGGCCAGGCCCACAAGTACCATGTTGGGCGGAGTCTGCTGGATTCCCAGTGCGTTCCGTGTAAATGACAGGATAATGATAATCCGGGTAAAGGAGGTCATCATGATTACTATGGACGGCAGAAGCATAATGATTGTCATCAACAACAAGATTTCCAGCGTGGGGGTTTCCCCGCCGTTTATACTGATTAACGAATTTTCTTCCATACCTATTTTTTCCTGTCCTTCAGCTTTTCCATAATGGAATTGAAATCAATGGCTTCCTGCTTTGCAGAACCTTCCTCCGTAACCTCGTCACAGGGTACCTCAGCAAGCAGGGAAACCTGGGAAGCGGCAATCCCCAGAAGCAGATACCGGTCCCCCACCTTTACAAGTGCAACCGCCTTATCCTGGCCCAGGGCCTGCCTGTCCAGAATGCTTATATATTTTCCGCCGCCCGCTCCCATTCCCAGCTGTATCTTTCCTATTTTCCGCGTGGCAACATAGCAGAGCGCCAGGATAACTACAACCAGAAGCAGCGTACCGGCTGCCGAGACAATCCCTTCCAACATGCTCTCCCATCCTTATGCAACCGGGATATCTTCGCTCACTATCTGCGTGATCCGGATGCCGAAATTATCATCTACCACCACCACATCGCCTCTGGCAATGCACTGCCCGTTGACAAATAAATCCACCTGCTCCCCTGCCAGCTTATCTAACACCACCAGGGAACCCTTATTCAATTCCAGAATATCCTTAACCAGCTTTCTGGTCCTTCCGATTTCCACGGAAACCTCCACCGGTACGCCCATAATCAAATCCAGATTGCTGTCCGGATCGCTGTCCCCGCCGTTTTCCTCCCGCAGGGTGGGCTCTACGGAGGAATGCACCCGTATCTGCTTGGGTTTTCGTTCCTGTCTGGCTGTCTCCATCTGTCTCATATGCTCCATAAGCTCCATCTGCATCCGCTGGATTTCCAGTATTTCTTTGGAAAAAACCGATGCATCGGCTTGTACGGCCCCGGCCTGTGCCGGCATCACCGCCTGGTTCTGCACGGTATCCATTCCCGGTACCGATGCCAGGTTCTGCGCCGCATACTCTCCCGGTACCGGCATCTGATTCTGCACGGCATATTCCCCCGGTACTGCCGTCTGGCTCTGCGCGGTATATTCCCCCGGTACTGCCGTCTGGCTCTGCGCGGTATATTCCCCCGGTACTGCCGTCTGGCCCTGCGCGGTATATTCCACCGGTACTGCCGTCTGGCTCTGCGCGGTATATTCTTCCGGTACTGCCGTCTGGCTCTGCGCGGTATATTCCCCCGGTACTGCCGTCTGGCCCTGCGGTGCATATTCTTCCGGTACCGGCATCTGGTTATGTACCGTATATTCCTCCGGTTCTGCCGTCTGGTTCTGCGGGGCATTGCTCATTCCTGCCTCTTTCGCCGGAACCGTCTGTTCTTCTTCCTGCATATCTTCCTGCAGTTCTTCCAGCATCCCATCCGGGAAGAACCCGGATACCAGCTCTTTAGCCAGCGTAATCGGCATCAGGTTCATGAATTCACTTTCCAGCTTTTCCGCAATATTCAGCCGGAAGCTGATGACCACCATTGCCGCGTTGCCTTCGGTAAAGTATTTATCTTTGAATTGTTCATCACTTGTTATTTCAAATGACTTTGGCGTGGAAATATTGACAGGCTTTCCCAAAAGCTCCGAAAGGGCGGTTGCTGAAGCTCCCATCATCTGGTTCATCACTTCGCAGATCGCGCTGATGTTCATTTCGTTCAGTTCGAAATCCTCATCCGCTATCTCCATCCCCATCAGCATTTCCACTATGGCCTTCACGTCCTGCCTTTTCAGCAGCATCACATTGTCCCCGGTAAGACCGTCAATATAGGTAATTTCCACCCCTACCGCCGGCTCCAGATTGGAAAAGCTGAATTCTTCCCTCTTTTCCACATGCACTACCGGAGTAGTGATGTCCACTCTGGCATCAAGCATTGTTGATGCGGCAGTTGCGGAAGCGCCGAGGCTGATATTGAGTATTTCGCCTATGGCGTCTATTTCTACCGGACTAAAACTATTCGCACCCATTTATCCAATCTCTCTTTCTGGTCCTGTTATGCTTATTTTCCAATTTCCAATGCTTTCTGCATCATCAGCTTCATGGCATTGAAGGCCGTTATATTGGCGTCATAGGATCTGGTTGCAGACATACTGTCTATAGTTTCCTTCACCAAATCCACATTGGGCATCTGGACATAGCCGTTTTCATCCGCATCCGGATGCGTGGGATCATAAACCGGATTCAGAGCGGTTTCATCTTCGGCTATCCGGGTCGCCTGTACGCCTGCCGGCTGCCGGGTTCCTGCCGCCGTCAGTGCCTTTTGGAAACTGTTTTCCCCAGCCTCATGCAGAACTACCATTTTACGCCTGTAAGGGCCTCCGCCTTCCGTTCTCGTGGTTTCCTGATTGGCGATATTTTCCGCCGCCACATCGAGGCGCAGCTTCTGGGCAGCCATCCCGGAGGCGCTTATATTTAATGAATTCAGAAAAGACATTGCCTTCCTCCTTTATGCATCCACGATACTTGATACGGTTTTCAGTATCCTGTCCGGTTTGAAGGGCTTAACAATAAAATCCTTTGCCCCTGATTTAATCGCATCAATTACCATGCTCTCCTGTCCCATTGCGGAACACATTACCACGGTGGCGTCCGGATGGGTCTGCTTGATTTTTTTCAGAGCCTGGAGCCCGTCCATATTGGGCATGGTAATATCCATGATCACCAAATCCGGAAGCAGCCGTTCAAATTCCTCCACAGCCTTCGCTCCATCCTCCGCTTCATACACATCCGTATAGCCGCCTTTGGAAAGCGCATCCTTCACCATCATTCTCATAAATGCCGCATCATCAACTACCAGAATTTTTGCCATTTCTGCATACCTCGCTTTTTTTAACATCTTTGAACGCTTCAGGTTCTATCTACATAACAGATGTGAAATCATCCGCTTGTATTTCTTTTCTTTCCGTCTCCGTCTGATCCAGACGGTTATTGATTTTCACAGCTATCTTTTTATTGCTCACGCCCAGCTTTCCTGAAAACCAGGGCTGTTCCTCCACATACAGCATCACCTCAGAATCATGAGGTTTATTCAAATCAATGACATCTCCCACCTGCAGATTGTAGATATCCGCCAGGTCAAGCTCCGCTTCTCCCAGATCCGCTTTCATTGTCATTACGGAGCCTCTTATTTTATTCATAATTGTCTCGTGGACATCCGGAAGCACATTTTCATATTCATCCTCCGTCCGTTTCCGGTTATCGATGATATCGAATATGCCGGACAGAAGATTCTCCGGAATACAGAAACTGATCTTTCCGGAGCCTCCCTGCATCTGGGCATTCAGCAGGATAATTACCACAGTCTCATCCACAGTGATGTCCTGGAAAAGGCTGGGGTTTTCCTCTATACGTTCCAGCCGGGGCTGCATCTTGATATAGCTGCTCCATGCATCCCGCAGAATCACGATGAAATAGTCCATGATTTTACGATACAGGGGCATTTCCAGTTCCGTGTAGATGTAGGAGGAATCGATATCGGTGGTGTCCTCATTCCCTCCCAGCATCCGGTCAATCATATTGACCATCAGCGTCTGGCTGATATGAATCAGCAGCGGCGGATATTTACTTGTGCTGTCGGCGCATTTCACATCCACCAGGGTCAGAATATCGTTATCCCCAAGGGCATTGCTGAATTCATAGTAGCGCTGCTCCTCCACGGTAACCGCCTCTACTTCGCAATTGACCCGGAACAGGCTGTTTATCTGGGAAGAGGCTATCCGGCAGTAATTATCATAAATACCCTTCAAAAGCTTCAATTTATCCTTGGTGAACTTCTTGGGGCTGTTAAAATCGTAATAACGGAAGGTTTTCTCATCCGTTTCCACTGCCGGCTCCTCTTCCCCGCCCCCGCTCATCATGGAATTTAACAATGCGTCTATCTGACTTTGCGACAATACCTCAGCCATGTGCCTACTCCTGTTAATTTATTCCTCATTTTTTTCCTCCGGCGAATTCTGGCCATCCACCCACTCTTCGTAGGTTTCGCTTCCATACACCTGTTCGTAGTAATAGCTTAAGCTTCGTTCCACGGAACCGTTTTTGGTAATCAGTATTTCCGCCCTACGGTTATGTGCCCTTCCCTCCTGGGTCTGGAAGGTATCTATGGGCCGGAACTGGCCGAAAGCCATACTGATCAGTCTGGCCGGCTCAATAATATCCTTTTCCTGGATGTAAGCCACTATCTGTGCGGAGCGTTCCGCCGAAAGCACCCGGTCCGTGATCACCTCATTGGGGATATTGGGATCTCCCTGGGAAGTGTGTCCCAGTACTTCTATTTCCTTTATCTCCTCTGCTGCCGGGGCGATAGCCTCCGCAAACATATCCAGTACTTTTTTCCCTTCTTCCTTCAGAACAGGGCTGTCCCCGTCAAAGAAAACCTTATCCTTAAAAGAAATGAAGGTATAGCCGTCCCCCTGGGTAATGCTCACCTGGTTTTCAATTCCCAGATCCTGCGCCGCCTGCATCAGGGAATCATAGATTTCTTCAAAAGCATCCGCATCCGGAAGTTTTTCCAGGGTTCCTTCCGTTTCTGTCCCGTCGGAATGGGGTTCATTCAGCGCTTCTGCGGCATCAGGATTCAGGCTTATAACCAGGTTTTCCCATTTGCTTTTGTCAACCGAGGAAATGCTGTAAAGTAAGACAAAAAAGCACAAAAGCAGTGTTACCATATCCGCATAGGTATTAAGCCAGCCGCCCTCTTCCGATCCCTTTTTTCTTCTTTTCATATAGACACCCGCCGTCACTCTCATAAGCCGTTATTGTCTGTCCGTTTACTGTCCTTTGTCTTTGCCGCCTTTTTTCCCGGCATTATCGGACAAAAGCTTCTTCTGCTGCTTCTGGCTCAGGCAGGATACCAGCTTTTCTTTCAGGTTCTTGGGGTTATCCCCGCACTGTATGCCTACCACGCCTTCCACAATTATCTGCCGGTAAAGGATTTCCTCTTCATTCCGGATATGCAGCTTTTTGGCCATGGGCAGAAAAAGCAGATTTGCAAGAATACAGCCGTAGAAGGTCGTTACCAGGGCCGTCGCCATGCTCAGTCCCAGCGAGGAGGAGGCCCCTTCATCCAGGTTCATTTCTGCGAGCATTTTTATCAGTCCTACCAGCGTTCCGATCATACCGAAGGCGGGGGCGTAAATACTCGCCTTTTCATACAACTCTGCCCCGGCACCATGCCGTTGATCCATGGCTTCAATTTCCCCTTCCAGCAGGCTGCGTACCTTATCCGCTTCCATGGCGTCCACCACCAGAAGCACTCCCCGCTGGAAAAACGGATCCTTGATTTCCGCCGCTTTTTCTTCCAGCGCAAGAAGCCCGTCCTTTCTGGCCAGCTGGGCAAGCTCCACCAGCTTGTTGATAGCGGTTTCCGGCTTATATTTACTGCCGAACAGAAGTATTTTGAAATGCACCCCGATTTTCGCAAGCTGTCTGAAGGAAAAGGATGCCAGGACAGCACATAGGGTACCTCCCACCGTAATTAACACGCTGTCTATATCTATAAAGTTTCCCAGGGATTTCGTACCGATCCCCCAGACAATTACGGCAAAGCCTAAAATAATGCCGAGAAGTGTTGTAATATCCATGGGTTAAACCTCCTCCTCCTCAATCGAAGGCTCCGCCTCCAGCGGATTACAAAGGCCTGCAATGTTCTTCAGCAACTGATCCCCTAACCCGTTAAAGCCTTCCGCCACCTTCTGTTCATAAGCGATTACCTTCCCGACTATCTCCTCGGCAGGTTCCTTCACTATGTGGTATCTGCCGTTGAGCATAATGATTTTGGTTTCAGGAATGGCAACGATGTATTCAATCAGGCGGCTGTTGATTATAATTAGCTCACCGTTAATTTTTGTCAGCTCAATCACTTTGTTTACCCCTCATTCCTGGCGCGGAGGGAGTTACCCCTCCGCGCTGAAAGTTATCGTTTCATGTTCACAAGCTCTTCCAGCATCTGATCCGTTACGGTAATGATTTTCGTATTTGCCTGGAAACCACGCTGGGTCGTGATCATATTGGCCATTTCCGTGGACAGGTCGGTATTGGACATTTCCAGATAACCTCCCAGGATTTCGCCGGTGGCTTTGTTGGCAGCCCCCATCGAAACGGCTCCCGCATTGGGGCCGATCCGGTAATAATAACCCTGTGTTTTTTCCAGGCCGCTGGGATTCTGGATGCTGGCTACGCCTATCTGGCCGATCGGTGTCACATCCCCCTCATGACCAGCGTCCGACCTTACGCCTGTAACCGTTCCGTCTGTCTGCACGGTAAGGGAGGAATAGGTCTCCCCGGCTCCCACCTTTATTGTCTTCCCGTCGGCACCTACGATGTAGTTCCCTTTATCATCGGTCAAATAACCCTGATTATCGATTTTAAGGATACCTACCCTGGACAGCATCACGTTTGCATTACTTATATCTGTCAAACCACCCGAAACGTCCAGGTCTTGTGCCGTTGTCACCACAAAAAATCCCGGGCCGTCAATCATACAATCCGATCCCCATCCCGTAGGATTCCGGTTTCCTGTCGTATAATTAACCGTAATGGAATTCACATTGGCACCATAACCGACCTGGGAAGGGTTGACACCGCCTCCGGTGGTCGCTGTCCCCGCCCCTCCGGCGATACTGGTACGGTAAGTAGCGTCCGCAAAGTTTGCGGAATGGGACTTAAATCCCCATGTATTCACGTTAGCGATATTATTTCCGATAACATCCATCTTGCTCTGATGCGCTTTCAAACCTGAAATCGCAGCAAACATTGAACCAACCATTTTATGTACTTCCTTTCTTTTGTATAAATAACTGCTGCCCTCCGCTGTCTGTCTGGCAGACGGATTAGCGCCCGGCAACCGGTCCGGCTAAATCAAAACAACACTGTCAATATTAGTAAAAATGTTTTCTTTCATCTCCTGGTACGGGACCATCGTTACCACAATATTGTTGGGGACATTAACGATGTAAGCGTCCCTTCCCTGCAGGATAACCGTATCTTTGGATCCTTTTTGCCTGGCGGTATCCACGGCCCTGTTAAGGCTTTCCAGCAATCCTGCATCCATCTCCACGCCCCGCTGCGTAATCCTTTCCGCCGCGTGCCTGGAAAACTGTACGCTGCTTTCCTGATTCAGTGTTTTACGCAGGACATCCGAAAATGCGGTATCCTGGTTCCGGCGATGGGCTTCCATCTCATGCTTAAGCTGAAATCCGCCGATTCCGGAAACCGGATTTCTTATGTCTGTCATAAGCTTTCATCTCCCTGTTCCGGCGGCTTCTGTGTACCGTCTCCCGTTCCGCCGTTTTCTCCGGACGGGGGTACGTCATTACCGCCCTCTCCCTCCGGCGGCTGAGTAGCGGATCCTTCCTCTCCGGGGACTTCCGGCGGTTTGGTATCATCGCCTTCCGCTCCATCTGTGGGACCGGGGCCTTTGCCATCCTCTCCGGGACCATCTGTGGGACCGGGGCCTTTATCGTCCTCTCCCGAATCTTTATCTCCGCCGTCACCCTCCGGCTTTTCCGCCCGGCTGCCAAGCATGGTCACCTGGGACAGGTAATAACTTTTACCATCCACAAACAGCATGGGGGATTCTCCGAAAATAGAAGCGCCGGTTACTGTCCCTGTTTCCGTTTTACCGCTTAACATTCCTGTTTTTTCATCAATAAGGGCTACCGTCACTTCCTTCCCAATCATGGAAGAGGCATAGGTAATAAGGGAAATCTGGTTCATCTGGTTGATGGTTTCAATCATCTGGGTCTGTACCATCTGCGCCATCATTTCACTGGTATCCATGGGGTTGTCCGCATCCTGGTATCTCAGCTGTGCCGCCAGCAGTTTGTAAAAATCCTCTATCGACAGGCCCGCATTCCCGGAGCCGCTCACTGCCCTTGCAGTACTCCACTGGGACTCCTGCCCGGAGGCCGCGCTTGTCGCATCATTTACTTCCGGCATCTGTTTTCCCTCCTTTCTTCTGTTTTCTTAAACCAGCCCAAGCCTGAGCTGCTGCAGGAAATCCATACTGTCTTCCTTTCCGGAATGTTTCTTTTTGTCCTGCTCCTCTTGCGGATAATTCTGTTGTCCGCCCTGATCGCTGCGTCCCTGATCCAGATAGTTATGGTCTGTCCGTTCCAGGTATACATTGGTGGGCGTTCCCAGATTTCCTTCCAGTATGGAACCCAGCTCCCTGGCATGTCCCGAAAGCAGTTCCAGTGTCTTTTCATTGGTACACTGGATGGATACCATAGCCCTGCCGTTCTCATAGGATGCTTTGATTACCAGCTTTCCCAGACTTTCCGGCTCAAGCTGCAGGGTAAAATCCTTTTCCCCCGCCGCCAGTCTGCTGAAAAGCTCTCCGGGCAGCTTTCCGGCGATCTCTCCGCTGTTTTTTAACGTACCGTTTACAGGCTGTTCCCCGGCTGCTGCATCCGGCCGCATGCCGGCCATGCTGTCCCATACGCCGTTATTTGCCTGCATACCCTGTTCCGGTACCCCTTCCTGTGTTTTTTCGGAAGCCTTCCTGGTATCTCCGGTAATTTCCGGTTGTCCGGTCCCCTTTTTTTCAGTCTCCTGCATGGTTTCCCGGCCCGCCGGATCCTTTGCGTGCAAAACTGCCGAATCCGGGACAAACGGTTCCTGTACCTCTGTCTTGGCCTCCGTCCGCGCCGGATCCATCCCCGACGCAAGAAAGCCCGGTTCCTCCGCCGCTGTTTCAGGCGTTATTCCGGTATTCCCCACAGCCGCCGTACCGGTATCTTCCCCGGTAAGCAGCCCCGGCGTACCGTCTGCTGCCGCAGCCTGCTGCAATGCCTGGACTTCTTCCTGTCCGAATCCCATACAAGCCATATTCTCCCGGCCCGGCTGCTGCATCCACAATATGGCGCTCAGAGCCGCCTCCGGAAACATCCAGGCTGCTGTTTTGTCCGTTATCTTTCCGGACTCCTCCATGCCTTTTTCTTCTCCGGTGCTGTTTTCCACGGCCTTATCCGCATCCCCGGGCTTTCCGGTATCTCTGCCGGAAGAACTTCCTGTCTTATTGTTTGCTGCATAATTCATGATGTCCTTCATCATCTCCCGGTATTTATCCGAAGCCGAAGCGCTTTCTCCGGCGGAACGTACCGTTCCCTGGCTTCCCGAAGACGGGATTGCGGTAAAATCTACTGCCATGTGACTTCCCTCCTTTCCTGTAAGATTATGTATTTGGCAAACTGCTTTCACAGTAATACCCTGCTTTATGCCCTGCCGGCCATGCTCTCCTGTCCCTGTTTTACAAGACTTGCCGTATTGGAGACAAACTCATCAATGAACTGTTCTTCCTTTTTCAGGGCCGTTTTCTCATATTCCTTCTGTTTCTTCTCCTTCAGCTTTTCAAAGGAGGAGGTTTCCACCTTTGCGGCTACCATTTCCTTCCGCTTCTGTTCCGCTTCCTTCTTTAATACGGCAAGCTGCTCTTTTTCCTTCTCCGTGTTTTTCCGGAGATTGTTCAGGTAGCCGTCATAAGCCACCATGACATTCACCGTACAGCCCTGCTTCTTCCTGGCTTCAAATTCATTTCTGACACCGGCAAATTCGGCGTTCAGGCTGTCAATATACCGTTCCTGCTTTTTTACCCGGTCCATTCTCTGTGAATATTCACTGCGCAGGTTATTTTCCACCTGCTCTTTGTAGTCCAGAACCTTATCCAACGTAAAAACAAACTTTTTCATGTCCCTTCCTCATCCGGAATTGGAACTCTTCCGTTCGTCCCCTCTTGTTATTTTGCCGCTTTGTCCAGAATACGGTTCATTTCCGTCAGGATATCCCCGTAAGTGAATTTCTCATCCACCTTCTGTACCAGAAACCGGTTCACCTGACCGATTTTGGAAATCGCATAGTCCAGCTTGGGATTGGTACCGGCTTTATAAGCGCCTATGGATACCAGATCCTCATTCTGGGCGTAAATGCTGAGTATATTCCGGATACCCGACGCCGCCTCCTCATGCTCTTTAGAGACAACACTCGTCATCAGACGGGATATGCTGGCGCCGATATCGATAGCCGGGAAATGTCCTTCATTGGCAAGTTTTCTGGTCAGCACGATATGGCCGTCCAGGATACCCCTCACCGTATCCGCCACAGGCTCGTTGGTGTCATCCCCTTCCACCAGTACGGTATATACTCCGGTGATGGATCCCTTTTCAAAATTCCCGCTGCGCTCCAGCAGTTTGGGAAATTCGGCATATATGGAAGGGGTATAACCTCTTGCAACGGGAGGTTCCCCGGTAGCAAGACCGATTTCCCTCTGAGCCATGGCAAAACGGGTCAGGGAATCCATCATCAGAAGCACATCCTTTCCCTGATCCTTGAAATACTCCGCAATGGTGGTAGCTACCAGAGGACATTTCATCCGGAGCATAGCCGGCTGATCCGAAGTGGCCACTACCAGGACGGAACGGCGCATCCCTTCTTCCCCCAGATCTTTTTCAATAAACTCCCGGACCTCTCTGCCCCGTTCCCCCACAAGGGCAATGACATTGATATCCGCCTTCACATTTTTGGCAATCATCCCCAGCAGGGTACTTTTCCCCACCCCGCTGCCGGCAAAGATCCCAATCCGCTGTCCCTTGCCGATGGTATTGAGCCCATCAATGGCCTTGATGCCGAAATCCAGCTTTTCCTCGATAATCGGCCTGCTCAGGGGATTGATTTTCGGGCTTTCCACATAATAATACCGGGAGGATTCCACAGGCCCCAAATCATCCATCGGTTGTCCGAGGGAGTCGATAACCCTTCCCCGCAGCGCCTCTCCCACCGGTATTTTCAGCCGCTTTCTGGTGTTTCTCACAAAGCTTCCCGCCCCGATTCCGCTCATATCGTCATAAGCCATCAGACGGAGCATATCTTCATGGAAGCCCACGACCTCCGCCGGAACCTGTTTTTTCAAGTCCTCGTTATAAATCATGACGATATCGCCTATGCTTCCCATGCCGCCGGAAGCTTCCATGGCCATTCCCACGATGTTTTCTATTTTTCCTATGTGGCTGACTGTTTCCGATCCGGAAATCAGTCCGGGCAGGTTCTTAAGCACCGTAACCGCCTCCTTCCTTTAAGGGCGGGCATTTTCCAGGATTCCGCGGATATTTTCCAGCTGGGTACCTGTGCTCAAATCGATAATCTCGCTTGGCAGTTCTATAATGCAGGTACCGGGTTCTTCTTCCATAACCACAATCTTCACATTGTCCGACAGCTTGGAAAGTTCCCGGATAAACTCCGAGTCGCCCTGTATGCTGATTCCCGGTTCTTCTTTACCGATATAAATCTTGGCCCATGCGGTTTTTTTCAGCTTTTCCGTGTTGGAAATGATCATACGCTTTATGATTTCACTGCTGGATTTCAGACTCGTATGGATGATTTTTTCCGCCACTGCCAAAGCAATGTCCTTCAGATCATCCATATATTTTTCGAGCACCTTGTCCTTCTTGTTCCCCATATCCCGGATCAGGGAGAAGATTTCCTGACGCAGGCTGTCAAGCTCCGCTTCATAGGCCTGTCTGTGGTCCGCATACGCTTTTGCTTCGCCGTCTTTGTAACCGGCTTCATAACCCTCCTGCTTTCCTTCCGCAAACGCTTCTTCTTTTATTTTTTCAGCTTCCGTGCGGGCGGTATTCAGGATGGTTTCGGCCTTCTGGATTTTTTTCTGATATTCCTTTTCGAATATATAGCTCAGGGTTTCCTCTTCTTTTTCTTCCCCCGGGTCTTCTTCCGGCTCCGGCTCCTCCGGCTTTTTCTCCCGCAGATCCGGATAGGAATCAAACGGCCGGATCTGCGGTTCTTTTTTCTTCAGTGCTGTATTGTCAAACAACGATATCATCCTTACCACCCTTGTTAATGATCAGCTCTCCGGCCTCTTCCAGCCGCCGGATTGTGTTTACAATACGCTGCTGTGCCTCTTCGATATCACGCAGCCTTACGTTGACCGTAATCTCCAGATCGGACTGTATGGTTTCCGCCATACGGGAGGACATATTCCGGTAAAACAGGCCCGACATTTCTTCCGAAGCATTTTTCAGCGCATATACAATATCCTTCATATCGCAATCGCGGATAAAACGCTGGATAGAACGTTCGTCCATGGTGGCGATATCCTCGAAAACAAACATCTTCTTGCGTATGGTATCCGCCAAATCCGGATCGTCTTTTCCCATTTCGTCGAAAATGGCTTTTTCGTTGCTGCGGTCCATATGGTTCATTACATCCGCGATATAATCCACACCGCCGATTACGGTGTAATCCGTTGTCAGGATATTGTCGAATTTCTTACGCAGCTGTGACTCCACCAGCTTGATGGCTTCCGGGGAAGCGCTTTCCATCCGGGCGATGCATTCCACCACCGGTATTTTCTTATCCTCCGGCAGCTCCGCGATCACCTGGGCCGCCTGCTCCGCATCGGTATAGGATAAAATCAGGGCGATTGTCTGGGGCCGTTCATGCTGGAGCATGGAATACAGGTTTTTACTGTCGGCCTTTCTGACAAATTCAAAGGAACGGTTCTTCAGGAATTTCGCAACCTTCGACAGCAGCTCGCTGGCGGTGGATTCCCCGTACGCTTTCTCCAGGACGCTTCTGGCATATTCCAGTCCGCCGTCCGTAACGATTTTCTGGGTCAGGCAGGTTTTGTAGAATTCGTCCAGAGTTTCCTCCGACTGCTCCGCGTCCAGGTGGCCCAGCTTGGCCACCTCCACGGTAATTTTCTCCACTTCCTCTTCACCCAGATATTTGTATATCTTAGACGCCTTATCCGCGCCCAGCGATATGATGACCGCTGCGGCCTTCTGTTCAGGCGTCAGTTTCTTAGAAGTATCAGCCGCCATTTTGACCTCCTCCACTCAGCCAGCTTTTCAGCAGCTGTGCCGATATCTCCGGATTCTGTTCCGTGAAGTCCCTCACATCCTCCCGCAAACCGCGGGCTTTTTCATTCTGTATCTTGTCGATTTCCGGATTGTGTTCGGGGATAACCACCTCAACCTCCCGGCTCCCCTGCATAACCCGTTTCTTCTTTTTCCGTTTCCGCCGGATAAGGAAGAACACAAACAGCAGAAGGAACAACAGGAACAATACGCCGGCTCCGATAAGCACCAGGAGAGGTTCCTTGCTTAATTCTTCCAGTATGCCTTCCAGCAGCCTTCCTGTATCCGGGCTGCTTCCCTCCGACTTGAAGAAAGGTGTGCTGACCACGGTTATCTTGTCATTCTGGTTCTCCGGAAGGATACCGGCTGCATTCCCGATTAAGGCCTTTAACTGGTTCTGGTTCAGTTCTCCGAAATCACTGCCGTTAATGGCGGCAGAGATAGTCAGATCCTCCAAAGCACCGGCGGGCACCTGTCCCTGTTCCTTCACCTGGTTAATCACATATTCCCGTGTTGCGCCGGAGCTGTAATAGCTGCTGCTTCCGTTTTCGGTCCCTGCATATTGGGTAACATCCGCATTGGTTTCTGCGCCCGCCACACCTCCGGTCCCGGAAATCCCGTCACTGGTCTCTTCGCTAACGGTTTCACTGGATATGATCCCCGTTTTATCCGTTTCGTCTATTTTGTCCGGTGTGGAGTAGGTCAGCGTTTCCCGGATCAACTCTTCCATGTCAAGCTTACATTTTACGGAAACCCTCACATTGTCCGTCCCGTAAATGGCCCCCAGCAGATTCATCACCTTTGCGGTAATCTGCCCTTCCACGATCTGGGCTATCTGCTCCCCGCTCGTGCTGCTGCTTTCCCCGGAATCCGCCATGGCGGTTATTTCCATTCCGTTTCCATCGAATACGGATACATTTTCCATCTGCATTCCGGCCACACTGCCTGCAACCAGCCGCTGGATGGCGGATGCCTGTTCCTTCGTGGGAGAGCCTCCGTTTTCCATAAGAACCACCACGGAAGCACTAGAGCCATTTTCCCGGGAATCCTCCTGCAGCACGTATTTCTGCTGCTCTCCCAGGGCAATGGTAACCTTTGCATCCTGTACCCCGTCGAACAGCCCTACCGTCGCTCCAATCCGGTTCTGAAGCTCATACAGCTTGTAGGTCTGTTTGTCGGAATCCGTGGTCATTCCCCCCGCGTTATCAATAAAAAGATCATAGGAAAAACCGCTTTTCGGATACCCCTCCTGGGCTAACTGGGCACGGACCTGATCTGCCGCCCTTCTGTCCACCAGCACATCCCCGTTCTCCCTGTACTGGTAAGCCACGCCGCTTTCCTGCAGCCTGGTAACAATTTCAGAGGCTTCCTCTGCATTCACACCGGAATACAGAACGGTATAATTCTTATGATTTATTACTACAGCAAGTATCACCGCAAAAATAATCAGGGCAGCCGCCCCAATTAAAATAAGCTTTCTTGTTTTCGCGTTTATCTTTTCGATGGTTTCCCTGATTTTAGACCATATCTCTTTTGTATTCATTTTTATGTTCCCTCTGTCATCCTTTTAGCTTCTGAAGCTTACACATTCAGCCTCATCAGTTCATTGTAAGATTCCAGCGCTTTATTTCTCAGCGATACCACCATATCAACCGTCAGCTGGGCATAGGACCCCGCTATTGTCACGGAATGGGCATCTTCTATCTGCCCGGTTGCAAGAAGGTATTGCTGCTCGGAATAATTCTCTTCCGCCTCCCTTGCTTCTGACAGCATATTCTGAAAAATATCACTGAACATAGCTGCCCCATTGTTCCCTTCCGTACGTTCTTCACCGATACCTTCTGCTCCCGCCTGCATACGTCCGGGAGTAAGCGGAATGATAAATAAATTTTCCATAACCAGCCTCCATGATGTGATAATGATAATCCACAACATAATATGGATTATGTTGTACGGGATTTTGCCAAAGGAAAGAGCACCACTGCGGATTTGCAGTGGTGCTCTTATACTATCGAAATGGAAGTTACACTATGGAATGATGTAATTAATACTTATAATTAAGATTATAAATATTTGTTCAAATAACAAAATGTTACGCAAACGAAAGATATGTACGGAAATAATAATATTTCTGGAAAAAAAATGTCGAATTTTTGTATTATTGTTGCAATTTTTGGAATATGCCATTATACTAACAACTATAATGATTTCAATAACAGATATAGTATAACAACATAATCCATATTATGTTGTTTTTTTTAATGTTCGGAAAGGACCAGCCCCATACCTGATATCCGGCGGAAATGTTCCGCATCATTGATCCGGGTATAAATCCGTGTGGTTTCCATGCTGCTGTGTCCAAGAACATCCGACAGATATATTATATTTTTTTCTTTTTCATAATACGTGACCGCAAAGAGATGTCTCAGATTGTGAGGGTATACCTTCTTTTCTTCCACATGAGCTTTTGCACTCAAATTTTTCATTTCTCTCCATATATTGCTTCTGTCTATCGGTTTGCCGTTTTTCGTTGTAAAAATCATCCCCTTACTTTTTCCTGTTTCCGCACAGTACTGCTTCAGGCATTTCTGAAGCTCCGGAGGTATCAGGATTATTCTGACTTTGCCTTTATTGTTCACAACAACTTTTCCATCTTTTACCGCTTCCACTGTTATATACTGCAATTCACTCACTCTGATTCCTGTAGAACAGATAGTCTGCAGGGCCATTGCCAGCCTGGGCTTGTTTTCGTCATTCGCTGCCTCTATCAGTCTGGCATACTCATCTTTAGACATCCCCTCTTCCGAATCACGGAATGCACTTTTCTGTACCTTTAAAAGTTTTATTCTGCAGTCGTCCCAATGCTGATGGGTAAAGAAAACATTCAATGCAATTAACATGGAATTAATACTGGATGCCTTATACTTCATCAAAAGTAATTCTTTGTAATGTATGACCTCTGCCTTAACTACCTTTTTATCATCGGGCAGAAAATGATAGAAGGCTCTGATATCCCTTAAATACTTGTCTATCGTGGCCTTGCTTTTTTCCTCCTCATACAGTTTACTTCTATACTCCTGAATCAGTGAAAGTGTTAATATATGCGGTCTCATTTATTACCTCCCAATCGCTCTCTTTCCGTTCATCCTTTATTTTGTTTTTTAATATTGTGTTAAATGTGCTTCTTTCTTCCATGACTTGTCCCTTCCATTTCAAAAAAATATCTGCTAGACCCCTTTTTTCATTTTCAGGTGTCTAACAGATATTGTAACCAATTCTGTAAACTTTACAACTAATAGATAGTGTACTTTGTCAGTTTCCTTTTATAACCGTTCTAAGTCTGGATAAATCCTGATTAACCGCATTCAATAAATACTGATACTGATAGGTTGCCCGGGTCATTTCCACAAACTCATCCGTGGCATCCACAGTATTCCCGTCCAGTCTTTCCGTGCGGTCCTGTGTTTCCAAAACCTCACAGGGTGAATTCAGGATTGCCTCCCGGATATTCTGCCGGCCTTTTACAGCGCTCTCTTCTATACTTTTTTTCAACGCATCCTCAAAAGTCACATATTGCGCCTTGTAGCCCGGCGTATCCACATTAGCCAGGTTATTGGATATCACCTCCTGTCTTTTCCACAGACAGTCCAACGCCTTGTTCATTAATGATATCGAATTTCCATATAATCCATTCATCTATAATACCCCCAAATTGTATTATAATTTATTAATCGGCAGTCTCTGCGAATACTTAAGAGTGATACTTCGTTTTTTTTAATTTTTTTCTTCATATATAGCAATCATGTCATTTTCCCGGATTTCTCGCTGAAAGGATGCCGGAGAACCATTTACCCTGAGAATAACAGGAGCGGTTATATGATCCAGATCCAGACCGGAATACTGCAGAAAATCCATGAGATAATAAGGCATTCCGTCCGCCTTGGCCGGCAGCGTAATGGTTTTGGCATTCAGGGTAAAAGTAAGCTGTCCTTCTTCCCTGTCATCCCTTGTTTCCACCACATCCCCATTCGAAAGGAAAACATTCCCCTCTGCCGGTTTTCCATTGACCAGCAGACGGAGCATCCCCTTTTCCTTCTCCTGCGTTCCTATAATATCCGAAACGGCGGCACAGGCATCCTCCCCCCTGCCGGCCGGAACGAAAGTAATATGATCCCCTGCATGGACCAAATCGGAAATCCTGGCGTCTGCACCATTCATTTTAAGAACCGCAGGCTCCCCGGGTGTTCCGTGGAAATTCCTGGGGATTCCGTTCAGGGTAATGCGGATGCTCTTTCCCGACCGGCCTATAAAATCATTATAGGTATAACCGGACATCATCAAAACATCGGATATATGCAGAGTCCCATTGCTGAAAAGTTTAGCCGTTTTCCCGTTCAGTACCACGGAAAAGCTGTCATTTATCAGATTCAGCCCCGCGGACACAAGAATGCCAAGAGGGGTGGCATACTCCGGATCCCCGATATTCACAATATCGGAACAGGCATGTATGGAAAAATAATGCCCTGCTGCGGAAGCGCGGTTCTTGTCCATACCAAGGGCGACGGTAATCTGCTCCATCAGCCCCGGAAGCCTGCTGCCGCCTCCGGCCAGAAAGACAGCGGACGGAGGGCCTGCATTTACCTCCAGTATCCGTTTTCCGATTTCCTGTCCCAGTCTTGTGATGCTTTCTTCCAGCATGGCAAGCACCTGACCGGGGGAATACCGCTGCTCATAACCCAGAATATCCTGGAAAATGACATCCTCCGTTTTGCCCAGCTGCTGCTTTATGGCCTCGGCCGTATCAAAATCCACCAGATATGCTTTCATGATACTTTCCGTAATCTCATCACCGGCCAGTGTCGCCATCGTATAACCAACCACTTTCCCGTCCCGGCAGACCGCGATATCCGAAGTTCCCGCTCCGATATCCACCATTGCCAGATTCAGAAGCCGCAGCTTTTCCGGTATGGTAACATTAATTGCCGCAATAGGTTCCAGTGTCAGCCCTGCAACCTCCAGGCCGGCAATACGCATGGCGGAATAGAGGCTTTCCACCACCTCACCGGGCAGGAAGGTTGCCACGATATCCGCTTTGATTTTTCTCCCCTTATGTGCCAGAATACTGGATATGGGATACGCATCCAGATAATACTGGGAAACCGTATAGCCCACAAGAAAGAACTGCTTCTCCCTGTCCTCTTCCGTTTCCCCGAAAGCCTTCTGTGCTTCCTGCACGGCTCCTGCCTCCAGGCGGCTTACCGTTTCCTCCGTAATGACATCCATCCCGGGAAGCTCCAGGGTAAAGGAAGCCGCCTGGGTTATCAATGCCCTTCCGGCAGCCGCCACATAAACCTGCTCCAGCCGGCAGCCGCTTTGCTCCTCCAGCTCCTCCCGGACCCGGACGGCCACCCGGGCCACTTCCCCGATATCCTCAATCTGTCCGTCCACCATGGCCCGCTTCGAATGTTCGGCACGGGCTATGGCGATCACCTTCATTTTGTCCTCTTCCGGCACCCCCAACATGCCGATAATACTCCGTGTGCCGATATCCAGCGCAAATACCGCAGTCTTTGGCAATCCCTTTTCCATGTACTCCTCCGCCTTTTATCCGTCCGTTTCCGGTTATCCCAACGGCTCTAACGCCTCCGTCACATCATCATATTTATAGCCCACATCCCCGGAATCAAAATCCATCAGATAAGCACATTCATAAGAAAGCGTGCCATTCTCCTGCTTTTTGTAAGCGGATATCCGGTAATAGTTGGTTCCTTCCACCATAATAAGTCCGGGATTGGTTATGAACTCATAATTCTTAACCGGTTCCGACAGCGCCAGCTGTCCCTGGGACATGCCTCGCACGGTATCCTCCGCTATCTGCCTCGTGCTGATAGGCTCTTCCGGCTGTTTTTGCACCTTCTTTTTCTCTTCCTCATAAAGACGGGCCACATAGCTGTTCCAGGCCTCCCCCTTTTTTACCGCAGTTACCGTACAGGCCGTCTGTCCGGCAGTCAGCGTGATTTCCAGATAGCTGTTTTCATCGGAGGAAGGGCCTGCCAGAATGCAGCGTAACTCCCCGGAATCCTCCTCCTTTTCCTCTTCCTTTGCTTCTCCCTTATCGTCCTCTTCCTCTATGGCAGGTTCGATAAAATGCTTCTCCTGCATCAGATACTCTTTATATGCCTGCAAATCCGCAGCAGCATCCTCCGCCGGATAGTAGCGGTACTGTTCCCGCTCTTCCCCGGCGGTTTCTTCCTGTGTGCCGGTTTCTTCCTGTCCTGCGGTTTCTTCCTGTGCGCCGGTTTCTTCCTGCGTTTCGGCCCCTCCCCGATCCACGGTATCTGACCGGACAGCCGTTTCTTCCGCCGCGCCGGTGCTTTCCCCGCCGTCCCCGGCATCAACCGGATTTATTTCTTCAAATACGCGTTCTCCCACCACTTCCGTCAGCGATGATATGTTATCTTCTTTTGCAAAATAATAGACAGGCGGCGACGGCGGCTTCGGAACGCTGTTCTTATTCAATGACCAGATTACGGCAATACCGCCCGCCGCTGCCACAACAAAACCTGCCGCCGCTATCCCTATCCACATTTTTCTTTTCAATTTCATCACCATCCACCATCTTCTTTAATCTTATATACATTCCCGTGTCACACAACCTATATCGGCTTTTTCCGAAAAAAAATAAGACAGGAAAGAAAATATTCCTTTTTGATTATTTTATCCTCTTTTCTGCCGATATATAAATAAATGTTTTTCCTTCTACCAAGCAAAGGAGGCCGGGTTTATGGATGATTTAGAACAGGAACGGCAGAGGAAACGGCAGCAGGCTCTGGAAGAATATCAAAAAATTATATCCTTCGAGATCTCGCCGGCCGGCCGGGAAAAACCTGTCATCAAAAAACGCCGGCGCTTTTTTCGTTTCCGGAACTGTCTTTTGCTCCTGGCCATCCTTTTTACAGCCGTCTGTTATTTCTTTATCGGCAAGCAGCTGTCGGATACCAGCGAATCAAATAAAACGCTGCAAAAAGAACTGTCCAGCAGCCAGTCCAAAATCAGGGAACTGGAGGAAAGCATATCCGCCCCCCGCGAAACGGAGCCGGAACCGGAGTCTCAGGCGGAAACGCCTGCCGTTTTGCCCGATGAGCCCCAAAACTTCCGGGCCATTTATCCTCTGATGGGAAGCAGTATCATTCTGCATTCGTACGGCGAAGACATGCCTGGGGACGGTGCCGCCGTCCTTTGTATGGGCCTGGACTTTGGGATGGAGGAATCCACCCCTGTCATTGCGGCAGGAGACGGTACGGTTCTGTCTGCTGCAGAGGACGGCGATAACGGATGGTCTGTCCGGATTGACCATGGAAACGGTTATATTTCCGATTACCATTATAATAAGGAAGTAACTGTTTCCTCCGGTCAAAAAGTTAAGGCGGGAGAAACCATCGCATATACCGGCATTACCGGCAAAGACGGTATGATTCATATGGAATTTTGCACCCTCTTAAACGGTGCCTATATCAATCCGGAAGATGTACTGGAAATCAACGGATAATTTTACACAAGAAAAGGAGATCGCAATCATGTTCGGAAAATCTAACCAGGAAACCAAACCCTATCAGGAAATCCCCCCGGCAGACGTATCCCCGGCCCTGCCGCCGGAACCTTTTCCTGCCCCGGCTCCGAAACCGCCTATCCAGATAGATACCATAATCGGTGAAGGAACACGGATCGTAGGTACTCTCCACTGCAAAACCATCCTGCGGATAGACGGGATTGTGGAGGGAGATGTCCATTCGGAAAACAAGGTTGTAGTGAGTGAAAAAGGCCTGATTAAAGGAAATGTGTCCGCAGAGCATTTCACCCTGGGCGGTGAATTAAGCGGGAATGCCAAAGTACGGGGAAAGGCGGAAATCCTATCCACCGGCAAGCTGTACGGGGATATCCTGACCAAAACTCTGATCATGGATGAAAATGCGGTATTCGACGGAAAATGCACGATGACGAAGGCGGAAGAAGAAATAAAAAAGGAAGAACTTCCTGATTTGCCCGGGCTGAAGGAAGTTATGGATACGAAGATACCGTAAAAAAACAATCCGGCTCCTGAAGGAGCCGGACTTTTTTATGCCTGTTTTTATGAAAGTAATAACTATTGTGCTTACTGTAATAACTGAAGTACGCCCTGAGGAAGCTGGTTAGCCTGTGCAAGCATAGCCTGGGAAGCCTGAACCAGAATATTATTCTTGGTATAAGCCATCATTTCATCGGCCATGTCAACGTCACGGATACGGCTTTCTGCTGCGGTCATATTCTCAGTTGTTACACTCAGGTTGTTGATGGTATGCTCCAGACGGTTCTGGATAGCACCCAGATCACCACGGGTGGAGGATACACTGTTAATAGCCGTCTTAATCTTATCTACCGCTGCTTTTGCGCCACTCTGTGTGGAAACGTCTACGCCGCCAATACCGAGCGAATAAGAACTCATATTTCCAACAGATACGGTTAACTGATTGAAATCTTCTGCGGTATCACCGATTTGTAACGTCAGTCCGCCTGAACCGCCAACAGAGGAACTGCTTCCCGCAAGTCCGAGAATGGAAGCTGTTTTTCCGGGCTTTCCGGTAGCTCCGTCATCCGATTCACTGAAGGAAAACTGTACTTCTTTATCCCCTCCATATACCACCTTAAGACCGCCGCTCTTATCTGCGGTTACCGTAAAATCAGCGGCTGTCAAGAAGTTTGCATCGCCTGCTGCATAGCCTTTTGCCGTATTATAAGCAGTAACTGCTGTCTGAATATCTGTCTGCAAATTTCCAGCAACAGTACCCAAAGCAGCATCTTTTGCTGAAGCTGTTGTAAGAGCTACCTGTACAGTAGTCCCATTGATTGTCATGTTGAAGGAATCACCAACAGCAAGAGCGGTGCCAAGTGTTTTTCCTGCTTCTGTTACGCCACCTTTTCCGGCTGTCGCAGAAAACAAGACGGTACCAAGTGATTTTTCAACATCTGCAACCGCATTGGTAGAACCGGTCCAGCCAACAGAAGAGGAAGCACTTTCATTCTGGCTTTCAATAGAGAAGGTACCAGCTGCTCCATCTACAGTTACTTTTACGCTGCCGCTAAGTCCCTGTTCCTTCATTTGATCGTTAAACAATGTGGTAAGATCTTCGGCCAGACCTTTAAAGGTATCGGGAGTACCAGCCTGTAAATCCACATTAATTTTATCGAATACTTTTTTGGCATCACCCTTCGTCCAGTCAATAGTCAATGTCTGTCCGTCCACATCAAAGCTATCGATTCCGGCTACGAGATTTGCACCACTTAAATCTGCTTTCGCTGATCCGGCTGCACCTGTAGCTTTTGCTGAAGTGAAATCAGAAATATTTCTTCCTATGGTTACACTGCCGGTTGAAGAAGTTGCTCCTCCAGCCAGGGAACCATCCAGAAGGTTAATACCATTAAAGTTTGTACCTTCGGAAATACGGTCAATTTCATCCTTCAGGGACTGCACTTCCTTCTGCAGGTTTGCACGGTCAACATCATTATCATAAGTACCGTTAGCAGACTGGTCAGCCAGTTCCACCATACGGTTCAGCATGGAGTGAACTTCTGTCAGAGCGCCTTCAGCTGTCTGAACGAGGGAAATACCGTCATTGGCGTTCTTCTGTGCGGTTTCCAGACCTGTGATCTGTGCACGCATTTTTTCGGAAATAGCCAGACCGGCTGCGTCATCCCCTGCACGGTTGATGCGATAACCGGAAGACAGTTTCTCCAGGTTCTTGGATACGGCATTGTTATTTCCTGTCAGGTTACGGTAAGAGTTTAATGCTGCGATGTTGTGTTGGATTCTCATATAATTTCCTCCTTGAAAAGTACCCGGGGCTTCCCTGCCCCTTGCGGGTTTCCTTCCGGTTTTTGATCATAGGGAAGGAACTATTAAATGTCCCGTTTACGCCCCCTGTGCCGCCGCCCGCTGGCAGTCCTTGAAGGAATATGATATGATGAAAACAAGCATTACAATTATCATTCCAGCGCCTTATTGATAGTAGCCGTGGCAAGGAGAATACAGGATATGAAAAAACCATTACCCGTCGGTGTAGATGATTTTGGAAAATTAATTCAAAATGGTTACTACTATGTAGATAAAACATTATTTATAAAGGAACTTCTTGATAAAAAAGGGGATGTTACCTTGTTTACCCGTCCGAGACGGTTTGGTAAGACCTTGAATATGAGTATGTTGAAGTATTTTTTTGAAGACAGCGGCAGCCCGGAGCAAAAGGAAAAGAACAAAAGGCTGTTTGATGGGCTTGCCATTACAAACAGCGGAGAAAGCTATCTTAAAAAGATGGGAAAGTATCCGGTTATCAGCCTGTCACTTAAGTCGGCAAAGCAAAAGACCTATCAGTCGGCCTATCATAAATTACGTAGGGAATTAGCAGGAGAATTTGACCGTCACCGGCAAATAACAGAGTCCCTCCATCCGGAAAAAGCAGTAAGATACCGCAGGATATTGAACGAAACCGCATCGGAGGATGAATTTTCGGGAGCGCTTAAATTTTTGAGTGAAGTTCTGCGGGAAAGCACAGGAGAAAAAGCTATCATATTAATAGACGAATATGATGTTCCTTTAGAAAATGCACACTTCAATGGATTTTATGAAGAAATGGCAGGATTTATCCGTTCCTTATTCGAAGCGGCATTGAAAACCAACCCCTTCCTGGAATTCGGCGTAATTACAGGCTGCCTGCGAATTACCAGGGAATCCATTTTTATAGGATTGAACAATCTGAAAATAAACTCTATTTTATGTGGTCAGTATGATGAATATTTTGGCTTTACCCCGGAAGAAACACAGCAGCTGCTTACAGATTACGGAAGGCTCGATAAATTCCATACGGTAAAAGAATGGTACGACGGCTATCGTTTCGGAGAGACAGAAGTCTACAATCCGTGGAACGTTATCAACTTTCTGGATGCATCCAGTGAAAATGCAGGTGTAATCCCTTCGCCGTACTGGGCAAATACCAGTTCTAATGATATTGTAAAAAGCCTGGTTGAGCGGGCTGATATTTCTGTTAAAGGGGAACTGGAAATCCTGATTGAAGGCGGTACGATTGAAAAGCCGGTGCATGAAAACATTACCTATGACAATATCTACGATTCCGAGGATAATTTGTGGAATTTCCTTTTCTTTACAGGTTATTTGCGGATGGTATCCAGGAAACTTGAGGCGGAGACAGAATATATTACGATGGCACTTCCAAATGCTGAGGTGAAATATATTTATAAAAATACAATCCGAAACTGGTTCGTTAAGAAAATAGAAAAGAAGGATTTGAACAAACTTATTTCCGCTCTTGAGCAGGGGGATGTCCAGACAATGGCGGAAGAAATTTCTTCCTGCCTGCAGGAGTCCATAAGCTTCTATGATTATGCGGAAAACTATTATCATGGCTTTTTAACAGGATTACTAAAAGTCCAGCAGAAATACAGAGTAATATCCAATCCCGAAACCGGATTTGGAAGGCCGGATATTATCCTGAAAACCGCAAGCATACGCGGTGCGGCGATTATTTTGGAATTAAAGGTGGTAAACGAGTATGGGAAAATGGAAAATGGCTGCCGGAAAGCTCTGGAACAAATTGAAACGCAATACTATACCATGGAGCCGGAAAAAGAAGGATATCAAACGATTCTGAAGTACGGGATCTGTTTTTACAGAAAAGAGTGTATGGTAATAAAAGGATAATGAAATAGCCCTTCCGGAGGATCCCGGAAGGGCTATACTTAATTTCTTAATTTCAGGTTACCTGAGCTTATTACTGTAATAACTGAAGTACGCCCTGAGGTACCTGGTTTGCCTGTGCGAGCATAGCCTGGGAAGCCTGAACCAGAATATTATTCTTGGTATAGCTCATCATCTCATCGGCCATGTCGACGTCACGGATACGGCTTTCCGCTGCGGTCATATTCTCGGTGGTCACACTCAGGTTGTTGATGGTATGCTCCAGACGGTTCTGGATAGCGCCCAGATCGCCACGGGTGGAGGATACGGAATTGATTGCATTTTTGATTAACTCTACAGCCGACTTTGCCCCGGACTGTGTACTGATATCAATACCACTGATCCCTAACGAAGCAGAAGACATATTTCCTACACTAACGGTAAGCTGGTTAAAGCTTTCCGCGGTATCACCAATCTGAAGGGTAAGCCCTGTGCCGCTGGTTCCTGCTGTTGTACCCGCCTTTAAATCAATACTTGTGTTGGTTGTGCCATTCTGAGTGGCTGCAATACCTGTCTTGTTACTGATTAAGGTAGCCATTTTAGCTGCATCGGCAGCTGCTACGGTACCAGCTGTTGCAACTTCGATATAGTTTACATCGGGATCCAGATCTTTTGCGGAACCAGCGTCAGTATAAGCAAATTTTTGGCCGTTAATTTCAAAAATATTGCCCGATGCGTCCCCGCCTGTAAAGGAACCAACTGCATTCGTCAAAGTATAGTAAGCATCTCCACCTTTTGTTGTAGAGGCAGCTGTTGCAATGGCACCAGTTACAGAAGTACCTGTATTATCTTTAATGTCAACCCTGAAGAGTTCATGCTTGTCGCTGCTGCCAGCTGTATTAGCCTCAATGCTAAAACCATCCGCACCATCAGCCGTAACCGTATAGCCAGAACCAAAGGCATCTTCCAAAGCCTTTTTAATTACAGCATCATTATCACCGGCGGTTGCACCAGCAGCCGTGAATTCAATATTTTTGGTCTGCAGCCCTTTGCCGCTGGGATCTGAGAATGTTACTTCCAGGGAATACTTGCTATTGGCAGTTAATGTAGTAGAATCGATTTCGAATGTGGACGTTGTCTGTGTTGCCGGATTTAAGCTAAGCGCCGTGGGAGTCGTAGCAAGATTAGCATATTTTACGTCTACCGCTACAGCAGCACCGCTTGTAGAACCCAAAGAACCATCCAGAAGGTTAATACCGTTAAAGTTAGTTCCTTCAGAAATACGGTCAATTTCGTCCTTCAAAGACTGTACTTCCTTCTGCAGGTTTGCACGGTCTGTTTCATTGTCATAAGTACCGTTAGCAGACTGGTCAGCCAGTTCCACCATACGGTTCAGCATGGAGTGAACTTCTGTCAGAGCGCCTTCAGCTGTCTGAACAAGGGAAATACCGTCATTGGCGTTCTTCTGTGCGGTTTCCAGACCTGTGATCTGTGCACGCATTTTTTCGGAAATAGCCAGACCGGCTGCATCATCACCGGCGCGGTTGATACGGTAACCGGAAGACAGTTTCTCCAGGTTCTTGGCTACGGCATTGTTATTTCCTGTCAGGTTACGGTAAGAGTTTAATGCTGCGATGTTGTGTTGGATTCTCATATAATTTCCTCCTTGAAATACCCAGAGGCCTCCCTGCCTCCGGTAAATTTCCCTCCATTGGGAAGGAATGATTAAAAGTTTCTTTCCTACGTGAATAGGATGGTGGCAGATGTTACCCTGCCTGTTTGTTACTTGACGCGTCAAACACCGATAAATAAAGCACTTCAGCCTTGTGCACATAATGTAGAAGTTTATTTATCATGTTCACTTAAGATATCGTCGTATTCCGAAAAAATATAAGGGGAGAAAAATAAAAAATAAAAATATTTGCAGAATCCCTTAAAATAGGGCTTTTAGACAAGCTTTTTCTACAGTACTATAGTAGTACCGGCTTTATTTCCATAAAGGTCTTTTTTTCAGGGAAAAGCAGTATCCTATCTTTTCTCCTTTCCGATTTGAGTACCGGATAAGTACTTGCGGAAAAGAAAGTAAGACTGAAAAAGAGAAAAATCCTGTCCTATATGGAAGTTAGCGATACATAAGAGGAGGAAAGAAATATGCCAACATATTTCAATGAAAATGCACAAACCTGGTACTGTAAATTTTATTACAGGGATTTTATGGGAAGGCATCGGCAAAAGAAAAAGGGAGGATTTAAGCTGCAGAAAGAAGCCAGGGAATGGGAACGTGCTTTTATCAGGCAGAATGAAGGGGGACCTGATATAACTTTTAATGATTTGTATGCAATATATGCAAATGATATGGGGCATCGCTTGCGCCGCTCCACCCTGATAACGAAAGAACATCTTGTACGCACGAAAATACTTCCTTATTTCGGAGAATTTCCTGTTAACCAAATAGGGGCACATACCATTCGGGAATGGCAGAATATTATGTGGGACTATAAAGATTCACATGGCATTGGATATTCCCAAACATATTTAAAAGCTATGAATAACCAGCTTTCCGCTATTTTTAATTACGCGGTCCGTTACTTTCAGCTGACTTCCAATCCATGTCACGCAGCTGGAAGCATGGGGAAAAAACAGGCAGAACAAAATCAATTCTGGAGTCCAAAAGAATTCCATATTTTTCTGGATTATCTGCGGGAGAATACGGAAATGCATCTGTTATTTTCACTGCTCTATTATACCGGTATTCGAATTGGAGAACTTCTGGCCCTAACTCTGGCTGATTTTTATAAGGAACAGGGGATTATAAATATCAATAAATCCTATCATCGTATTAATGGCCAGGATTTTATAACGCCGCCCAAAACGCCCAAAAGCTTACGCGTTGTCGCCCTTCCCGAATTTTTGCAGCTACAGCTGGAATCATTTGTAAAAGAAAAAGGAATCAGCAGGCCTTCGGAACGTCTGTTTAACTGTACTAAATATTATATTTCGAAATATATGACGGAGGCTTGTCAGCGATCCGGGGTAGCCAAAATCCGCATTCATGATCTCAGACACAGCCATGCAAGCCTGCTTATTGAACGTGGGTTCAGCCCTTTGCTGATTGCAGAAAGGCTGGGGCATGAGAATATCGAAACAACCTTGAACACCTACAGCCATTTATATCCTCACCGGCAAGCGGAGCTTGCACAAAATCTGCAGGAAATCTATCAATATTACGAAAATATGTAATATATCATTTCCTTCTTTAATCATTCCTTCCCAATGATCAAAAACCGGAAGGAAACCCAGAAGGGGCAGGGAAGCCCCGGGTACTTTTCAAGGAGGAAATTATATGAGAATCCAACACAACATCGCAGCATTAAACTCTTACCGTAACCTGACAGGAAATAACAATGCCGTAGCCAAGAACCTGGAGAAACTGTCTTCCGGTTACCGCATCAACCGTGCAGGGGATGACGCAGCCGGTCTGGCTATTTCCGAAAAAATGCGCGCGCAGATCACAGGTCTGGAAACCGCACAGAAGAACGCCAATGACGGTATTTCCCTTGTTCAGACAGCTGAAGGCGCTCTGACAGAAGTTCACTCCATGCTGAACCGTATGGTGGAACTGGCTGACCAGTCTGCTAACGGTACTTATGACAATGAAACAGACCGTGCAAACCTGCAGAAAGAAGTGCAGTCCCTGAAGGATGAAATCGACCGTATTTCCGAGGGTACTAATTTCAACGGAATCAACCTGCTGGATGGTTCTCTGGAAGGCGGATCCAATGGAGCAAACGGTATTGTCGGCGGTGTCATTGCCAACTTTAAACCGGCGTCTACCGCTGCTATAACCGGTATTGATGCTTCTGCTGCAGGCGCCATTGATTACACCAAAAAAGATGTCATAACAGTAGATGGCGTAAATGTTGAGGTAGACTGGTCTACATTAACTGCTGAAGAAAAATCGGCATTGGAAATTGATTGGACAGGCAATAGTTCTGATGCGGTATCCAAGAAAGCTGCATCTATAATTCAAAACAAAATTAATGAGTCCATTTCAAAGACAAATGCACAGAATGGTACTAATGTTGCAAATGTAAAAGTGGAAGCACAAACTGGTGGTAAGACCTTCAAGATTACCAGTGGAATGGAAAATAACGGAGCTTCTGAAATTGTTGTCACGGGAGACCCCACAACTGACAAGTCTGTATTAGGCTCTCTCGGAGCACAGGATGCATCTGCAACCAAGGCTTCCGCTACCCATACATTAAAGATCACCCCCACAGACGGAAACGGAAAATTCAATATGACCCTTAACGGGGAATCTATTGAAATTGATTTGACCACATTAGCTGCCGGTGATGATGGCAACGCTATTGCCACAAAATTAAATACAGCTATCCAGACAGCATTAGGCAACTATGATACAGCAAAAGGAACCACCGGTACTGATGACGCAGTAGCTGGAAAAATTTCTGTTTCCTTCAATAAGAGCGGACAGCTTGAAATTAATAACAGCACAGATATCAAGATCGGATTTGAAGACAAAGATGGCGGAACCGCTGCAAAGACTCTGGGAATTTCAGCACAGGGCAAAGCAATATACGGCGGCGGCCTGACCCTTCAGATTGGTGATACCTCTGCAGATTTCAATCAGCTGACCGTATCGGTAAGCGCTATGGACAGCAACTCCCTCGGAATTGCTGGTGTTGATATCAGCACACAGTCCGGTGCAAAAGCCGCAGTGGATCTGATTAAATCCGCTATTGATAAAGTATCTTCCACCCGTGGTGATCTGGGCGCTATCCAGAACCGTCTGGAGCATACCATCAACAACCTGAGTGTAACAACCGAGAATATGACAGCTGCAGAAAGCCGTATCCGTGACGTTGACATGGCAGATGAAATGATGGCTTACACCAAGAACAATATTCTGGTTCAGGCTTCTCAGGCCATGCTTGCTCAGGCAAATCAGGTACCGCAGGGCGTGCTTCAGTTATTACAGTAATATACCCAATCGGTAGTCTGAATATAGTTTATTGAGAGTACGGCCCCTCTGAATGATTTCAGAGGGGTCATTTTTATTATGGGCCGGATAGACCCAGTTGCATACGTTTCCGTTGTTTTTGTTCATGTTGAAAGATACAAGCCATTTTTGCGGGTATGTAAATGCCCTAAATGTCTACATATCCTGTTTGAAATTAAAAGAAGCCACGGCGCAATTACCGTGACTTCATTAATTTTGAAGCGTTATTGTAGCAGGCGTTTATCCGTCTACCCGTTTCAGTAGTCGTATACATAGATATGACAAATAGGGCGATACCGTTTTCTTTTGACCAAAATCCCAACCTTTGAATTTTTGGTAGACCGATTCGGGAATAAACATACCGTCTGCGTTCTGTTTCCCTTGTATCAAATCTATCATTTCGCAAAATCGTGAATCAGTTTTTACAAAATCAAACTTGCTTAATAAGTCGGCAACACTCACAATGTCATACCACATGGCGGGTGCTTTCAGTTTGCGGAAGTCTGTACCCATATAAAACATATACGGATGCTGTTCAAGGCTGTTTTCCCATAGAGATAGTATAACCTCTATCCCGCCCTTTGCAACATCGCTGTTTCGACATTCCTCAATCTCGTATAATAGTTTTAACATGATAAGCGTTGCAAACGGGCAACAATCGTTTTTCCGTCCGGGGCCTCTGAATGTTCCGTGTTCTTCCGATACCGAACAGGGAAAACCTTGTTCTCTGTATAGGCTTATCAGGTGTTCCACGCCTTGCTTGATATGTTGCTGATAATCAATCTTGGCTTTTACTAATGCCATAAGTAATAAAGGCGCGTCACATAAGCACCAGCCGAAAACATCTTCGCCCTTGCCGCCGTAGTGCGGCGGTATGTTTGTTATTGACTGATATACTCCGTTCTTGTCTTTGTGGCTCATTATCTGCTTAACTGCGCTTTCAATTTCGGGTATATCCGTTTCAAGCCCAATATCAAGAAGGAATAACAGTTTATGTATTGATAAATCGGGGTCTTTATGATTGCTAACTATTGCATTGTGGAAATTGGCAATATCGTTAAGGTACGAGAGGATTTTTCTGTCTTTCAATACTTCATTTTTCAAGTCTAATAAATCCTCTCTGCTTTCATTGAGAAGATTTATTCTGATTGCGTATTGTAGCCACGGCTCACTTATTGATAAGAGTTGTTCAAGCATAAGATAACCTCGATGTAAAATGCGACTTTATCACAACATATTTTACCATAATTTACGGTATAAATCCAGTTCTTATCCTGTTCTCCGTTTCCGGCAGCGAAATGGCAACGGCAAAAATCCAGACGGTCAAGATTTTAAGGGTGGAGATTTTTTCGCGCCCTTTGCAAAAAAATACTACTCGTCCTTGACGGTCTGGATAGTCGGAACGGACGTAGAACGAGGATTTTTTTCAGCGGGAAGTATTCCTCTGCGTACTTTTGCGATAGCTGTTCATAGCGATCCGGCTCGATGGCTCCGAGGGCGTTGTCCTCATACAGCTTATCCATTACCTTTTCAATTTGTTCCAGCCGGTGCGTTATCTGTGGGATACGTTTCTGCTGTTTCTTCATTTCGTCCTCTGTCCTTTGGCAAGGCTGTTTTTCACCAACGCTTCAAACCCGGCTCTGTCGGCTAAGGAATACTTTGCTATCTTCCGTAAAACTTCCGCTATGTTCTGCATGACAATATCCACGTCAACGCGGTGCGGTGAATGACATTTAGGGTGTCTGGCTTTGCCCTTGGCGTATTCACTACATCTTGCTGATGTCCCTTGCGTACCACTCTGACATTAGTCGCCCCATATGCAGTTGTTTTGTGGATAGTCATTTATTTTCCTTCCTCTAAGCCAAAGTGTTTTGCTAAAATCGACAGCATTTCTTCTCGTGTGTCGGTATCAAAATCGGAGCGAGTATATGAGAAGAATCCAGTATGCTCCCAGTCGATCTCTACTGGAGGATGATATAGCGCCCATGAATTAAAGTTCCTTAAAGTAGCTTCTGGATCGGGGCATTTTTTGATCTGATCCATCATAAATTTTTTGTCGGGGTCGTCTCGATCAAAGAATCGGGTGGCACATATATCCGGTGGATCACAGAGGAGGATAGCAACACGATTATAGGACGAGATCTCACGCAATACGTCGGGAGGAATATTTGTATCAACAACAACTTTTCTTCCGGATGCCGCCAGTTTTATCAACTCCAAAATCTCAATTTCTACACATTCATTGGAGACTTGATTATACCAGTTCCAATGTTCTTCCGGGGTCATATTTAACCATTCCTGCCAACCACTCATGGTATCAAAATAGCATAGTCCTGGTTGCTTCCAACGGGAAAGTTTATTTTGAGGAAATACATCATGGTAGTTTTCGCCGCAATGAATCATATCATATCGTTCAGCTAACATCTTGACCATTGTAGATTTACCCGCATAACTATGCCCGTTTATAAAGTAAACATTTTGTAAATAATGCTTTATTAGATTGTCGCTTAATTGTATTTTCATCTTTTCTCCAATCTGAAAGCTTCTCGCAAACTCTGCAAAAGCACGAATACGGGGCTTATCGAGCATACATCCGGTGCAAGGAAATTCAGAACATTTCCAACAACCGTTCAACCCTTTTAGTATACAACAGTTATAGTTTTTGCACCAGCCGTAGCTTTCATTATTGTGCCGCCTCCCATTCTGCTGTGCACTGTCTGATTGGTTGCTGACGCTTGGTACGATCATCACTCACAGCTCTCGTGGCAATCTCAAACAACTTGTCGCTGAGCTGCCATTTATCTCGTGCGCGATTATACCCGTCAAAGAGCGCAAAAGCGGTAGCACCAAGGGTATATACGTTCGTAATTTCATCAATATCGGCTCCGAGCTGATATTCCACCGGGGATTGGAAGCGAGAGCTGCCCGAACGGAATCGCCCAATATACAGAC
Source organism: Lachnospiraceae bacterium (assembly GCA_022845955.1). GTDB lineage: Bacteria > Bacillota > Clostridia > Lachnospirales > Lachnospiraceae > Eisenbergiella. The sequence continues at coordinate 2,096,456 of AP025576.1, read as the reverse complement.
GAGCATGCTTTATCGAAAGTTGGGGGCGAGGCATTGAGAAAATCTGCTCCGCTTGTAAAAATGACGGTGTGCCGCAGCCTACCTACACCATCAATCCCGGCGATATTATGATAGAGTTTACCGCACCGGAGGACCGAGTTATTCGTTCCGGCAAGGTGAATGCTAGAGTGCCTGTAAAGGTGACTGATCCGGTGACTGATAACGAGCGTGATTTATTGTTGCTTCTTGCAGAAGATCCCGGCTACACAATGCCGAAACTTTCTGAGAAAATGGGCATCAGCAGGAAAACGGTGGCACAAAGGTTGAAGCAGCTTAAAGAAAAATCGCCGGTATCCGGCAGGACAAGGTTGGGAATGAGGTAATCACTCTCCTGGCGGTATGTGCCGCCCATTTCCTCAAATAATGGGAAGGGAGATCAGGATGCCGCAGGGCACAAAGAGCCGTCTGCCCTGTTGCAAAAAACCTAACCCTCTCCCCCACACAGAAACCCCTCCGGAAAGCTTTCACTTCCCGGAGGGGTTTCTGTTCTCTCTATACTTCATTACAATTAGGGGGCATTTTTACATAGAACGGAGTTTGAATTTTCCTACCAGAGACTTAAGCATCTGGGCCTGGCCGGAAAGCTCTTCGCTCGCTGCGGCACTCTCCTCTGCCGTAGCAGAATTAGACTGTACCACACCGGATATCTGTTCAATACCGGTTGTCACCTGGGAAATGGCATTTGCCTGTTCTTTGGCGTCTTCCGATATCTTTCCTACCGTAACGGACACAGATTTTGCCACATCCACGATTTCCACTAAGGAACCGGCTGTTTCATTTGCATAGCCGAAGCCTTTTTCCACCGCCTGGACCGTTCCGGCAATCAGGGCCGCCGTATTCTTAGAAGCTTCCGCTGATTTGCTGGCAAGGTTCCTGACTTCGTCCGCAACAACGGCAAAGCCTTTTCCGGCTGTTCCGGCTCTGGCGGCCTCTACGGCGGCATTCAGTGCCAGGATATTCGTCTGGAAAGCGATATCCTCTATCGTTTTAATGATTTTACTGATTTCCACTGATTTAGAACGGATCTCTTCCATAGCGGAAAGCATATCTTTCATCTGCCGGTCACAGGCCTGGACCCTGCTGCCCGCTATCTGGACCTGTTTATCCGCATCCAGCGTGCTCGCGGCTGTATTCGTGGAATATCTGGAAATGTCATTGATAGTAGCGGCCAGCTCTTCCACGGAGGAAGCCTGTTCCGTTGCGCCTCTGGATAACACCTGGGCGCCGTCCGCCACCTGGGAAGCTCCGCTTGCCACCTGCTCGGAGGCAATATTTATCTGATGCATGGTGCTGTTCAATTTGTTAAGAATCTCATTAATAGCTACGGCTATGGGCTGGAAATCCCCAATATACAGTTCATTTTTCTCAATTTTCAAATCCAGGTTTCCGGATGCCAGCGCCGTAAGCCCATTGGAAAGATCCAGCACAAGCCCCTTCAGGGATTCCACAATGCGCTTTGTGGCATCCGAAAGCTGCCCCGTTTCATCCTTTGCAAGGATTTCCTCTACCTCTGACTCCAAATCCCCCTGGGCAAGCCGGTTCAGGCGATCCGCACATATCCGGATAGGCCTGCCGATACCGTTTGCAAGAAATAGTGCCAGGAAAAAAGCGGCAATAAGTGCCACAACCACCAGCATAGCAATGATAAATATCCCGGTATAGGTAGCATTCATAAAATCTATTTTCGGAGCGTTTACCGCAATACTCCATCCATCTGTTCCGGGTACAGGCGCATAAGCCATCACCTTTCTTACCCCGTCATAGTCATATTCCCCTGCCCCGCTTTCTCCGTTTACCATTTTCTGTTCCAGTTCGGCCAGAGGCTGCAGCGACGGATCCTTTTGTGCATCCCGGGTGGTATTTTCCCGTCCGGTTACATTAGAGGTATTGCTGTGGGCAATGGTATAGCCTTCTTTATCCAGAATATAAGCTTTACCGTTTTCGTTTACATTGATAGAGCCTGCAATATCGCATAAAAAGCCTTCCTTAGAGGTAAAGCAGACCACTCCGATTATCCGGGAATCCGGTACTCCGTTTTCCCACAAAGGCGCCGCCATCACAAGATACAGTTCCCCGTCCGTGGCCGGTGCAGCAACTGCCTTTCCCTGGAGCGCCTGCTGGAAGTATTCTTTATCGGAATAATCCTTACGGTCAAAAATACTGATTCCCTTCGTATCAAGGATATCTCCTTTGGAAAAATTACTGACACTCATGCTTTGTTCTATCAATTTCTGTTTTTCATTCACTCCTATGGATGGATCGGCAAGACTGTCCATATGGCCCGCCTCCGTTACCACATTCAGGCTGGCCTGCAGCTCCTGTTCCACCCTGTCGGCGGCAATACCTGCCGTTACCTTCATCAAATCCCGGAGTGTAGCCATGGTAGCCGAATAATTCTGCCAGATGCCAATCAAACCTACCACCAGGACAGATACGGTTACAGCCGATATCATAATTACCAGTATTTTATCCCTAATCCGTTTCATCTTAACTCCCTCTGCGCAACCTGCGCCTGTTTATAGCCGGAGCGGCAAAGCCCCTGTTCCTTCTGTCGTTTTACCGCCTATTCCGTTAATACTTATTGTCACTGCAGGTATTATACGTATCACGGGAATCGTAACTGTACGTATCGTAACTGGTCGGCTGCTGAGGCACACTATCGGCTGTCTGTGAAGCATAACTGTTCTCATATCCCGGTTCATAACCGGTTCCATAATCGGTTTCATAACCGGTTCCATAATCCGTTCCATATGCGGAACCATAATCCCCGGCCTGGCTGTAATCCGCGCCATATGCGGTATCCGTATCCCGAAGCCGGAAGCGGGTTACCAGATTTTTCAGGATCTGTGCCTGACCGGAAAGCTCCTCACTGGCTGCCGCACTTTCCTCCGCAGTGGCGGAGTTCGTCTGTACGACGCTGGAAATCTGGTCAACTCCCTGCGTTACCTGGCTGATTGACATGGCCTGGGAATTGGATGCCTCGGAAATCTTATCTATGGTATCCGTCAGGATTCTGGCTCCTTCCGCCGCATCCATCAGGGCTTTGGCCGTCTGATCCGCTATTCTGGTGCCGTTTTCAACCGACTTCAGGGAGGTTTCTATCAACGCTGCCGTACTCTTGGATGCATCTGCGGATTTACTTGCAAGATTCCGCACCTCATCCGCAACCACGGCAAAGCCCTTCCCCGCGCTGCCGGCACGGGCGGCTTCCACCGCTGCATTGAGGGCCAGGATATTGGTCTGGAACGCAATATCTTCAATGGCCTTGATAATTTTGCTGATTTCTTTGGAAGAACCGCTGATTTCCTGCATGGCATGGATCATCTCACGCATCTGCTCTGTGCTTTCTTCCATTCGGGATCCCGTCTGCGTGGCTTTTTTGCTGGCATCCAGGGCGTTATCCGCATTCTTCTTCACCTGTTCGGAAATTTCATTGATGGAGGCGGCAAGTTCCTCGATGGACGAGGCCTGTTCCGTAGCCCCCTGGGAAAGAGCCTGGGCGCCGGAAGATACCTGATCGCTTCCGCTGGCTACCTGCTCCGCCGACTGGTTTATCTGCTTGAGCGTATCACTCAGGTTATAGTTGATTTTTTTCATGGATTCCAGTATGGATTTGTAATCACCGACATATTTTTCTTCCATCGTGCTGGTGATATTAAAGTTTCCGTCCGCCATGGATCCTAATATATAATCCTCATCCTTTATAATCCCCTTCAGCACATCAGTCATATTGCGGATGCTATCCGACAGGACTCCCAGTTCATCCCGGGAACGGTAGCCTATGGCAACATCCAGCTTACCTGACGCCACATCCTTCATGGCAGCTTCCAGCTCTCTGACAGGAAGCGTAATCCCCTTCGTAATATATGTAGATAAAATAACTGTGATAATGAGAGCGAACAGCGACATGACAATCATAGCCGCCATTATGATGTTTTTGGTAAAAATAGATGTATTATAATCATCGGCAGCCTGTCCGGAGGACAACGTATCCATCTGTTCCATCAGCTCCTGCACCTGAAGCAGTATAGGCTGATACTGGCCGAAGAAAATTTCCTGCGCCTGTGTTTTTTTGTTCTGCGATGCCAGCTCCACAACCTGCAGCCTGTAGGTTTTTGCCTCCGACAGCAGCGTATATGCCTCATCAATGATGCCTTTTTCGCCCTGATAGTTCTCCTGTAAAAAATCAAATCCCGTCATCAAATCGTTCATTTCGGTATCGACAGCGGACAGATATTCCTCTACCTTGTCCATATCTGTCTCCATAAGGCTATAGCTGATATTTTTAAGCGTCGCATCGATCTGCCTGCGCATTTCCGCCGTCTTAAGGGATACCGGATAGCCTGTCGTGTAGAATTCTTCAAAGCTGCCTGCCGTATTATTCAGGCTGAAAACAGCCATGACCACTGTTGAAAGATACATAATGATAATGACACCGAAGGTAATTATCAGTTTACTTGCTATTTTGAAGTTCTTCATCTGCCTCTTCTCCTCTATCATTCATATTCCTGCGCATTCGCCGCCAGGTTGGCAAATTCCTGCTCTCCCAGGAACTTACGGACATCCATGATCAATACAAGTTTATCCTTTATCCTTGCCACTCCGGTTAGGTAGCGCGCTGCGACGTCATTTCCCATGTGAGGAGGAGGAGTTATGGATGTTTCCGGTATTTCTGTCACCTCATCCACCTGATCCACCACAAAACCAAAATATTTTCCCTGGATATCCGTCACCACAATACAGGTACGGTCATTGTAATCCATAAACGGTTTGCAAAGCCTTGTCCGCACGTCAATAATAGGGATGATCTCCCCTCTCAGGTTGATAATTCCCCTGGCATAAACAGGAAACTCCGGAATTTCCGTAATTTTCTGCATACCTATAATCTGTACCACTTCAGCAATAGGAATCCCGAAGAGCTGATCATCTGTCACAAAAGTAAGATATGTGCTCTCCAGCTCTGCGGAAAGTACTGTTTCCTGTCCAATCCTTTCCGATTCTTCCATCTCTCTTCCTCCAGTCTGTTATGGCGGGCCTGTCCCCGCTTTTATTCTATCTATCGGCGCAACGAATCTAAAAATAAAGTACGGACCCGAAAAATTATTTATCCAGCTTCTTTCTCTGCCGGATCAGCAGATCCGAGAAAGGGCTGTTCCCGGTAAGGCCGGCAGCAAAATTGCTGTTCAGGCTATCGTTCTGTTCCTCAAACATAGTCTCCGCATACTTCACCGCTTCAAAATACATCAACGTAATCCGTTCTCTCTTCAGACGGAACTTTTCTAAAAAAGCATCTGCGTTTTCCCATCTGCCGTTTTCATAATTTTCCACAAAATCCAGGCACTGGCCCAGCGTCCCGTTCCTTCCGAACAGCGCCTCCCTGGATTCCCGGGAAATCTTGATGCGTTCCAGAAGCCCTTCCAGATTGTCCCGCACCGATATATCGATAGTGGAGAACATACCTACCATATAAGCTTCCTCAGCCAGATATTCCAGCCGCATCAGCCCCACCAGCTTTTCCAGGAATACCCCCCGTATAAGGGCCCTCTTCGCCGCCTCATTTTCCTTTTTCCCGAAAACGTCCCGCAGAAGGATAGCAAGTGCCCAGCGTCTGACCTCCTCCAGCCCCATGCGGACCAGACACTGCTTGATGGAATCCACCCGGTATTTTCCTCCGTACTGCAGTGTATTCACACGCAGCAAAAATTTATAGGATAAATTCACATCCATAAGAATAATATCCGCCAGCCGGTCAAAATCCGGATCCGGGCTGGAAAATTCCTTCAGAAGGCGCATATAGGTAGCGAGCGCGATCTCCGTTTTATCCTTGGACAACAGGACCGGCCTGGAAAAATAATATCCCTGCATCAGGGAATACCCGTTTTTCAAAGCCCAATTCTGCTCCTCCTGCGTTTCTACTTTTTCCGCCAGCAATATTTTGCTGTCACCGAAACGCCTTGCGATATCCTTTTGCTCCCATCTGCAGGTCAGCCGGAAATCCACCTTGATAATATCCGACGCTTCCACCAGCCTCTCCTTGGCATTGACCCCTGTAAAATCATCCAGGGCAAAAATATAACCCTGTTTTCTGAGCGATGCCAAATCCGCCTCCAGCACGGGGCTTTCCCTTACATCCTCCAAAATCTCCACAACGAAGCATTTGGGATCCAGCATTTTGACATAATCGCTCCGAAGCAGATCCTCTGTCAGGTTCAGGAAGGCGTATGCCCCGCCCGTCAGGTTTTCCAGGCCAAACTCGCTTATCATATTGGAAATAAGCAGACAGGTAGCCATACTGCCGTCCATTTCCTTGTTAAACTCATTTTTTTCACTGTCCCTGTAAAGAAATTCATAGCCAAATAATTTCCCGGCAGCATCAAAAATCGGCTGCCTGGCTACGTATATTTTCATGGTCCTTCCTCCTGAAAATAACGGGGAATATTCTTACTTCCCCGTTAATATAATTCTGTCCTCTGCAAACTGCTAAACGGTAATATCAAGCGTCATGCCCACCGTACCTCCTGTCATGCTTCCGGCAGGAACAGCTTCCGGCCCTCCCGGGGAAGGCGCATAATAATTTCCCGTATAACCGCTGTTTTCACCGCTTACGTCATTCTCGTATTTTTCAAGCTCTTTTTCCAGCCTGCGCTCCTGAGGCGTCTCATAATAATCCCGGATCTGCCCGTACTCTCTGGCTTTCCTTCCCGCCTGCTTCCGTTTCAAAAGCAGCTTAAGCTGAAGGCTCTTTTCCATTTCTGCTTTTTGGGCCGCCCTTTTCTGCTGCCACTTCAGAAACTCTTCTTTTCTAAGCTGCTTGTCCTTCACTCTGGCCTTTGACAACACCTGCTCCGCCTGCTTTACCAGAACCGCTTTTACCCGCTTGTCACCGCTCCCGGTTTTCAGCTGGTAAATCTGAGCCTGTATCCCTGATATCGTCCTCCGCACATCCTGGCGGTTCCTGGATCGGGCAATTTTAACGAGATCCTTTGCCGGCACATAACTTGCTTTCTTTTTTTCTATCGTAAGGGTTCCCTTTTCCGTATGTATGCTGGTACCAAAGCTTCCCCCGTTCGCTGCCCCCTGCTTTTCCCCGAAGGATGGAAACTTCTGCTCCTGCTGCTTACGGGACAATACCCACTGGGAAACATCCCCCTCTTCCTCCAGATAAATCCCGCAGCCAGCCAGACTTTTCCCCTGCTCCGGCAGCCGCATAAGCTTATCCGCCTGTTCTTTTTGGGCCTGCTTCAGGGCTTCCGTACACTGGCGCTCAAACTCCGGATCCGTCATCATTTTTTCCAGCGCTTTCCCCGAAATCACAATCTGCATGCTGCCTTCATGGGAAAGGGCATACTCCTTCAGCCCCTCCTTCCCCTCTATATCCGCAATCACGATATCTCTTCCCGGGAAAAGGGAGGACAGCTTACGGATATACTCTCTGGCAGGGAGGGTGGACGACGATGACTTATCTTTGCTTTCATACACGTACCGTCCCGCAGGCAGATACTGCCCGCCCGTTGTTTTTATCATACTTATCAGCCCTTTTTCGAATTTTCATACCATATGTATTACTTCGGCTGTTTTTCCCAGAAATTAATTTCTTTCCTGATATTTGTATAAAATACTAAATATAAATGTAAAAATGTCGAATATAATAGAAATACAAACAGATGATAAGGTTCGGTTATTAATGCCTCCGCGCATTTTCCGCCCGCAACCAACCTTCCTGTCTTCATGAAAGAGGAGGCCGGCATTATGTTTCAAATTATTGATGAAATGTCCGAACTGATATATGTGGTGGATTTAGAGAATTACCATTTGCTTTATATGAACAAGACCGGACGGGATTCCTTCGGGATTACGGATGTCAGAGGACAATTATGCTACAAACTTGTCCATGACAAGGATTCTCCCTGCGAATTTTGTCCCAACGCCTTTCTGACAGAGGATGCCTTTTATACCTGGGAGCATTCCAACGGGAAGCTGGACAGACATTTCCTCCTGAAGGACCGGATTATTGACTGGAACGGGAAAAAAGTAAAAATTGAAGTTGCCTTTGACATGACCCAGAAGGAAGAACAGCAGGCCGCTCTGCGGAACGAGCTGGAAATGGAAAATCTGATCACCGCCTGCGCCAAAAAACTGATAGAGGCGGATAAAGAAGGAAACGCCCTGAAGGATGTCCTGCGCATGACAGGCTCATACCTGCAAGCAGAGAACGCTGTCCTGTTTCAGGAAATAAAAGGGGATTTCCAAAAGGTTTGCGAATGGAATAGTGAAAAGGATACCCATCCGGAACTTCCCATGAAACAGGATCCCGGACTGCTTTCCTGTTTCCGGGACGGAAAAGCCGTTATCCTTCATAACCCTGAAGATATCCGGCTGCAGTTTCCGGAGGAATACAGACAATTGACTGCCGGACAGATCCATACCCTCGCCATAGTGCCCCTTTTGTGGGACGATAAATGTGTCGGCTGTCTGCGATTGTACAATTTTCCTCTGCCGGTAACGACCGGCACCAATGTTCTCCTGACATCCATCGGTTTTTTCCTTTCCTCGGCGCTGTACCGGCAGTGGTCCATTCGGCAGCTGGAGAAATTCGGTTATTTTGATACCCTGACCATGCTCATGAACCGTAACGCCTATGTCCGGGATCTGGAAAAAAGTTTTCAGTTTCCCGTTGGGGTTATATACATTGACGTAAATGGGATCAAGGAAAAAAATGACCTTTTCGGCCACCAGCACGGCGACTCCATTCTGGTTGACACCGCAAAAACAATCCGCACGTGCTGTCCGGGGAAAGGAAATTACCGGGTGGGCGGCGATGAATTCGTCACGATTTGTGAAAACATTTCCCAGGAGGAATTCCAGCACATAACGGATACCCTGGAGCAGGAGTTTGCTTCAAAAAACAACTACACGGTAGCCCTGGGAAGCTGCTGGGACAAAGATCCGGAGGATATGCAGGAGCTTCTGTACCGGGCCGATGAAAGGATGTATCTGGATAAACAGCTTCATTACAGGAACAATGACCGGGCCGACCGGTATCGTTTTACCCTGGATGATGTATATGGTATGATTCAGCCCGGGCGGCTGCAGAAGATGCTTCAGGAAAACCGGTTCTTTATCCGGTACCGTCCCCGCTTCTCCATGGCGGACAAAAAAGCTGACGGCATAGAAGCTGTCGTCTATTGCAGGGGCGAAGAGGGAAAGCTGCTTCTTCCCGAACAGTTCCTTCCGGTTCTGGAGGAGGTCCATATGATACGGACACTGGATTTTTACGTTCTGGAAGAGGTATGCAGACAAATCCATGAATGGTGCCGGAAAACGGACATGCTTCTGCCCGTTTCCATAAAGCTGTCCAAAAGCACACTGGAAATAGAAAGCTTTACCGGACTGCTGGATTCCCTTCTCGACAAATATTCAGTGCCTGTCAGCCTGCTTGAAATTGAAACCGAAATAAAAGATAAAAAAGACCAGGATACGCTCCTGCAAACCATAGAAACCCTGAAAGCCAGGGGAGTCTCCATCATCATCGATAATTTCGGTATCCGCAATGTCAATCTGAACCTCTTTGTTTCCATGGATTTCGACATGCTGAAGCTGGATAAACGCATGCTTCTGCATTTATCGGATAACGGAAAATGCAGAAAAACGATTACGGCCCTGGTGGATTTCTGCCGGAAAATGGATATCACCGTAATCGCGGACGGCATACAGACCAACGGGCAATACCAGATTCTGCGCGATACCGGCTGTTCGAAAGGACTGGGGGATTATTTTGCTTCCCCCCTTCCCGGAGACGAATTGGAACAGTTATATTTCAGGTAACCGCCTCCGCCAAAGCCAGAAGCAAATCCGTAGTGGTACGGTTCATACTCCCGTCATATATCTGCCCATCTATCATCACCGCGTCCTTATAGGGAACCACGCTTTGCAGCCGGTTCCCTTTTTTATCAAACAGTTCCATACGGTAGGAATACCCGGAACGTACCTTCAGTTCCCCGTTCGGACGGATATCCAGTTCTCTGTATGCCTCCAGTACCTTCTCCAGGATTTCCCTGTCCGTGATGGAACTGACGCTTCCTGTATTTCCGTTAGTAATCTCTATCCGGGCAACGTTCTCTCCCGGTATCAAAACCGCTGTCTCATCAAAAACGGTTCCCGCCTGCGCAGAAACGCCGAAAACGCCCCGCGCCGGATCTTCCAGGGTAAAACGGCCGCCGGATCCGTTCTCCGGATTGTGAAACCGCACCCGGAAGGCCACATTATCCTCTGACAATTCCGGCATGGGTGACATGTCCGTAAATACCCCGGCCCCGACGAACAGGAATATATCCTCTCCCACGCTGTAACGTATCTGGCTGCTATAATCCATCCCGATGAATTCCGCCTGCTCCTCCCCGTTACCATAGGAAATGCCCCCGATCACGGTTTCCCCGGTTCCCTTATCCACAAGCTCCAACGTTTTCGCATCCGCATTAACCCGGGTCTCCAGCAGACGGCCGATTTCCTCTTCCTGCCTTTCCTGCGTCATTTCATTGGGATACATGTGGCCGGTTTCGTCCGTTTCAAAAACAAGCAGGGTCTCCACATACACGCCGGTCCCGCTTCCGGATACGAAGGCAAAAGCCACCTCCTCCTCCCCGTCTCCGTCATAATCCCCCACAGCCAGCCGCGGCTCCTCATAAGCATTCACCCAGCCTGCATCCACATAATTCAGATGCTCGTCCGCTCCCTGATAGTTACGCAGGCATATACCTCTGGATCCATATTCCGGGCTGATAAAACCATACGCCGCATAAACCCCGTCGGCCGATTCCGCCATCCGGACAACGGCGTCGCCATCCTCCGGATCCACCGCCTCCCCAAAGGCAAGAGGCTGGTTCAGGAGAAGTCCCTGCTGCACTATCCGATCCCTGACCCGGGCAAACTCCGGCAGCTGCCCATCCGTTTCGTTCCCCGGAGAAGCATTGCCCTCCGCTTCCGCCTCCGGCTGCACTTCCCTGCTTTCCTCCGTTTTTCCTGCCGGCGCGTCGGCTCCCTCCGGCCCGCCTTCTTTTTTTCCATCCGTAAGACAGACAGCCGCGAGGATAACAAGCAGAAGGATTCCCCCTGCTGCCGCCAGGGAACCCGGCTTTTTAAAGTTCAGCACATGAAGCACCCTTTTTCCGGCATCCTTTTCCCCGAAGGACAAGGGGCCGGCAAAGTATCCGCGCTTGTTGGCGGCAAAAGACAACAGCGAAAGGCTGTACTCTTTCTTGATTTCCATTCCCATAACGGACAGGATCTTCTCATCACAGCTCATTTCCATGTCCCGCCCCATACAGAAATAAGCCGTCCAAACCAGCGGATTGAACCAGTGAAGGACACTCACCAGATATCCCAGCACCTTGACAAAACAGTCCCCCCGTCTGATATGATACGTCTCATGCAGCAGAATATACTCCCTCTCTTTTTCCGGCAGCCGGTACGGAATATAAATTCTGGGATGAAACAGCCCCAGCACAAAGGGAGAGGGAATCTTCTCACATTCATACACATTCCTTTCCCTGCGCACTGCCACAGATACCATTTTTTTCAAGCGGAGCCAGGAAACCAGGCCGGCAATCCCGAGCACCGCCACACCGGCCAGCCAGATTATGACCGCTGCCCGGAGTACCGGCTGCATGGGATTCATACTGACCGCAGGTGTCTCAGCCGGAAGCGATGCCTGCAGCATCCGATCCAAGCCGGACACTCCCACGGCAAAAGCAGGATTTCCTGCCGTTCCCCTATCCATCACAGCCGGGGACATTGCCGGTGTACCCGCCGGCCCTGTCCCCTTGAAAAACCGTAAGTTAAACAGACTGATTACGGAAGAAACCGATACCGGGCACAGCAGCCTGAACCCCGGAATAATCCACAAGTAATAGGCGTACTTTTTCGGAAGCCTCATTTTCCCGAATAAAGCCCTCACCGCCAAAATCACCGCGATCACCCAGGACGCGGTCAGGCTCATATTGACCAGCTGTACAAACAGACGTTCCGGCATCTTCATCCCTCCTTATGGGCGTCAATCATCTCCTTAATCCGTTCCGCATCTTTTTCCGATAAGGTTTTCCCTCCCAGAAAGGCAGCTACAAACTGCGGAAGGGAACCGCCGAAGGTGCGTTCCACAAAATACTCCGATTCCTCCTTCTGCACCTTTTCCCTGGGAATCACCGCGGATACCACCGCATTCTCATTGGTAATATAGCCTTTCCCGCAAAGCTTCTTAATCACTGTATAAGTCGTGGACTTCTTCCAGCCCAGCGCTTCCCTGCACAGCCGGACAAGCTCCCCGGAATTCACCGGTGCATATTCCCACACAATCCTCATAAACCGGTAATCACTGTCACAAAGTTTTACATTCTCCATAGATACCTCCTGGCAAAACAGGTCGGTGATTATAGACCTCTATACCTTGAGTCTACAATCACCGACCTGTTTTGTCAATCCTTTTTTCCGGACAGGATACGTTCAATCAACCCGGATGCCTCACTTTTGGTCAGCCTGTTGGGATCCCAGGTTACCGCCACCTTTTTCTGAACGGAAAGGCGCATGAGGAATTCCACCTGCTTCTGCGTTGCAGGCTGTTCTTCCCTGCCTTTTCCCTTATAAACAAGGGCAACCGGTTTAAAAACCCGGGGCTCCTTTTCCTCATAATAATGAGCCAGCGTCTGATACAGCTTTGCCGTAGCAAGCGCATCATGGTAAGCCCTGTGCGCCGCCTGGTTTTCTATGGAATAATGGGAGCACAAAGCCTCCAGGCTTTTGGATGGCATCTCCTTATGGACACGCCGCGCAATCCGCAGCGTGTCCACTCCCTGCTTATCAAATCCATATCCAAGCGCTGCCGCCTGGTTCCACATAAATCCATAATCAAACATGATATTGTGCCCCACCAGCACCTCATCACCGCAGAACTCCAGAAAGGCAGGAATCACCGTGTCCCTTTTTTCCGCATCCGCCACCATCTCATTACTGATTCCGGTAAGATTCGTTATCACCCGCGATATTGGCCGGCCGGGCCGGATGAACTCCATAAACCTCGCTTCCACTTTCCCATCCCGCACCTTGAGGGCTCCTATTTCAATAATTTCATGCTGCTCCGGATCCAAACCTGTTGTTTCCAGGTCGAAAGCTATGTATGATTTTAACATTTCTTTTGTGGTTGTTCCTTTCTATTGGGATGGGTTTATTATACTACGAAAACAGAAAGAAAAAACTGGTTTTAATCATCTTTTATTTTCATATTCTTGTTTTTTCCAAACAAAAAAGGCCATATCAGTCTGTGCGTAACTAATACAGCCTCATTATCCGTATTGCATGTTCCCAATACCTTTACTATTTGAATTATTAATCATGATACCTACAAATTTATTCTTTATAGATATCATTAAAATGCCGTGAAGAATCCGTACATAGGATACTAATCATTAATTAAACACAATAGAATCTGTTATATTATAAAGAGTATACTCTTGATCATTAATAATTGCATAATGAGTACAATATACTCGATATGTTTTATCAATTTCTGCCTTTAGATACACTAATGATCCCAAATAGAAATCAGTGTCATAGTCACATCTATCGTTTATTGGTATATCTTTCCATCCAAATAATGTTTTTTCTTGTAAAACCATATCTTTAATACCTATTTCTGTAGCTACTTCTGTAGTCCTAGTAGCAAATGATATTCCTATACCATTTTTGTTAATTCCTATTCCTAAATCACATGCATCTAGCGATCCATCACTATCAGAAAAAAAATTAATTTGATTTTCTGAAAACGCTTCAATTTCTATTTCTTGAATCGGAACTTCTATAAAATCTGTCTCTGCCGCTTTAACATTAAGAGCGGAAGTAATAATAACTATCATAAATAGAATACTTGATATTAATCGAATCCTCTTTTTCACTTTTTCCTCCTAAGTTAATCCTTATGCACGAATTCTTATAATTATTTCATTCTACATTTCTATAGATTAGTTACAAAAAAAGTGTGAATTCTTTTTTCCAGAATTCACACTTTATATGAATATTTTATCTTAAATTACTAACAATTCTTTTTAATTCTTTTAATGGTAGTTCTCCCTTAATTAAATAAACTCCCTTCCCGGAAATAAAAAAAGCTTCCACTTTATTATCTTTAGAATAATATTGTACATTATTTTCTTCTTCTAAAAAAGTCCAGTCATCATCAAAAATAATAACATTATTTGAATAGTCTTCAGAGTAAATATCAACTTCAAATTTAATTCTGAGATCACCATTGCTATATTTAGCAGTTATTACCTTTCTTGATTTTCCAGAAAAACATTCAATACCATCCAGACTATATCCATTTGGCAAATATCCAGGAGTTAAAATAGTCTCCCCAATTATCTGTTCAGCATCTTCCCATGAAGTACATATATTAACTCCAATTTCATACTCATCTATCCCCTCCACATTTCCCGTCACAGTAACCTTCGTCCGCCCAATCCCATCCCTGACCACCTCAAAGAACGATCTCTCCTTCAAAGCATAACATCCCACATTCACTGAAAGCATCAGCACCAGGCAGGCCGCAAGCCCAGCGACGAAACGGACAAACACTTTTTTCTTTTTCCCTTTCTGTTCTGCAGGCTCTGTTTCCATATTTTCACAGCCAGAATCCCTCAAACCACTCATTTCCTCTTCCAGGCCGAAACGCTTATAAAAACGATCCCTGGCAGCTGCCGGATCCGACGGGTATCTGGGATCTTCCTTCATCGGTTCCAACACATCCAGAAGCTGTACAATGGCATCCACTTCTTTTTCATCAAATTGCTCGTCGCTGGCCTCAAATGTATACCAGTTCAGCTTTTCGTATAAATCATTTATCAATTTTTCATTTCGAGGCTCTTTTGACTGTGTCATAACTTGTCTCCTATGAATGTAATCAGCTGATGTATCAGCCCGCACACACCAAACAGAAACGGCAGCAGCATGCTGTCGCGGATTTTCTGCTTCATTCTCAGAATCCGTACCTTAAAGCAGGTATCACTGATGCCCAGTTTTTCTGCTATTTCCTGCGATGTATAACCATATTCATAATAACAGCGTAAAAGCTCAAGCTCTTCCTCCGATAAAATTTCTTTTACCGCAGTATAGATCTCCACCATCCTGAAATCATCCACTTCAGGATTCCGTTCTTCCACAGAATTATCCAAAAGAAAATCAAAATCCAGGCTATACTTTCTCTGTTTTTCTTCCCACTTCATCACCTTATTTTTAGCCGTCACCCGAAGCCAGCCGGGAATGTTGGGATGTTTCATCAGTTCTTCTCTTTTTCTGTACGCTTCAAAGAAAGTATCCTGCACGATATCTTCCACGGCATTGTTGTCATAAAGCATACGACGGACGTATTTTTCTATCTGAGTGAACTCAGTAATGTACAATTTATCGAAAAACTCTCTGCTATTCTCCATTAGCCCAATATCCTCTTTCGTATCTGTCCCTGTTCCCCTTTTCAGTCAGACGGGCTCATTTACACAATATTTTCAGATCTAGCTGGATCTGTTCCAAATATGTGCCCTTTTCCTTGGGGCAGTTCCTGAAAACTTCCGCCAGCGATTTATTGTAAGCATACTCTCCCGTCAGCAGATAAGTCGGATCCAGGTCCATCTTTTCATATGCAAGAAGTATTTTCTCTAAGGAAAGCCTTTGGTTGCCGTTTTCTATTTCACAGTCAAAAACCCGCTGCCTGCAAAGACGTTCTCCCATATCCTAAAAAAGGGGAGGGAGCGTTTCTTCTCCTTCCCCATAAGTACTAGCTACAGGACGGTCTTTCAGCATTTTTTCAAATCCTCAATGAGGCTATTTACATTTTCTTCCCTGGTGGCCCAGCTTGTGCAGAAGCGGACGGCACTGTGGGTCTCATCCACGCGCTCCTGATAGCAGTACCCATATGTACCGGCCAGTTTTTCCAGTACGGAATCCGGCATAATGGGGAAAATCTGGTTCGTTCTGTTTTCCACAAGAAAAGGATAGCCTTTTTCCCGGAAAGCATCCCGCAGCTTTTCCGCCATACGGATGGCATGGCGGGATATTTCCATATACAGATCGTCTTCAAACAAAGTTTCAAACTGGATGCCGAGCAGCCTCCCCTTGGCAAGCATACCGCCTTTTTGTTTGATAAAATAGCGGAAATCTGTTTTCAGTTCTTCGCTGGCAATTACCACGGCTTCCCCGAACAGCGCGCCCACCTTGGTTCCTCCGATGTAAAACACATCGCAATGTTCTGCCAGAAAAGGAAGATCCAGTTCGTTTTCCGGTGAGGCCAGCCCATAGCCGAGTCTGGCGCCATCCATAAACAGGTACAATCCGTATTTCCTGCATACGCCGCTTAATTCCTCCAGCTCTTTTCTGCCATAGAGCGTTCCGTACTCCGTCGGGTTTGAAATATAAACCATCTTGGGCTGCACGGTATGTTCAAAGGAGCTGTCATGGATATGGTCCTGACACAGCTTTTCCACCTGGGCGGCGGTCAGCTTGCCGTCCGTATGGGGAACGGCAAGGACTTTATGTCCCAGGGATTCCACCGCCCCGGTCTCATGGACATTGATATGGCCGCTTGCCGCAGATATCACACCCTGATGGGAGCGCAGCGCCGCATCAATTACTGTCATATTGGCCTGGGTGCCGCCTACCAGGAAATGTACGGCAAGCGTATCCTTCCTGCAGGCTTCCCGGATGAGCTGTGCAGCCCGGCTGCAGTGGGAGTCCTCTCCGTAACCCGGATTCTGCTCCAGGTTGGTAGTCATCATACGCTCCATTATCCGGGGATGGGCGCCTTCATTATAGTCACATTGAAATAAAATCATTGAAATACAAGCTCCTTATTTTTCTATTGCCGTAACGGTTCCGTCCCTTCACAGTTACCCTTTTTTCTTCAGTATCTCAAGAACATAATCCCATACTCTCTTCGTGGATGAAATGCACAGGCGTTCCTCCGGCGTATGGATATCCTTCATATCCGGTCCGATGGATACACAATCCAGTCCCGGCAGCTTTCCGGCCAGAATCCCGCACTCCAGGCCGGCATGGATCGCTTCGATCCGCGGTGCCTTCCCGTACATTTCCTCATATACCTTCACCATCTTATCGCGCAGCGGAGAATCCTGCCTGAATTCCCACGCCGGATAGTCCCCTGATATATCCCAGCTTCCTCCCTGCGATTTCAGCAGCAGACATACCTTATCTATGAGCATTTCCTTTTCACTCATTACAGAACTGCGCACCGAATAATCCAGTTCCAGTTCGCCGTCCTTTGTCTTCAAAATGCCAAGATTCAGGGAGGTCTGTACCAGACCTCTGATATCGGCGCTCATGCTCTGGATTCCGTTAGGCATCAGAAAGAGCAGTATTTCCGCCCTCTTCGTGCTTTCTTCAGTGAAAACGTCCCATTCTCCTTCTTCCTTTTCCAGGACTTGGATATCGATCCCCGGATCCGTCACAAAATATTCCCTGCGGAGGATCTCCTCCAGTTTCATGACAGCCTCTTCCAGTACTGCGGCCTGCGCGTTTTCCGTAAAAAGCTGCGCCCGGGAAGAGGACGGGATAGCATTATCCGCGCTTCCTCCCTCTGCGGAAAGGAATCTTACATCTCCTGTTTTTCTGCAAAAATGGATGAGCCTCCCCAAAAGGCAGTTGGCATTTGCCCTTCCTTTATCGATCTCCGCTCCGGAGTGGCCTCCCGTAAGGCCGCTTATTTCGATCCGGAAACGGCATCCCTGTTTTTTCTCCCGTTCAACCGGCATCCTGCCATGAACCCTGGCTCCGCCGGCACAGCTTGTCAGCAGTACGCCTTCTTCTTCATTATCCAGGTTCAGCATCCGGCGTCCCCTGCACATGGAAAGGTCGATGCCATTGGCGCCCTCCATCCCGGTTTCCTCATCCACAGTTATCACCACCTCCAGGCGGGGATGGGCTATGTCTGATGCATCCAGAAGCGCCAGTGCATAGGCAACGGCGATCCCGTCATCCCCGCCCAGGCTGGTTCCTCTGGCAAAAAGATAATCCCCGTCCACATCCAGATCCAGGCCCTCCCGGGTCATATCCCTGGTACAGTCCTTATTTTTGACCGCTACCATATCCATATGCCCCTGTAGAATCACAGGCGCCTCCTGCTCATAACCGGCAGTGGCTTCCTTTATGATAACCACGTTTTTCCATTCATCCTGAAAACAGGCGAGCTTTCTCTCCCTGGCAAAATCCACGAGATAATCACTGATTTTTTCCACATTTCCTGAACCATGGGGTATTCCGCAGATTTCTTCGAAAAAATGAAATACGTTTTGGGGTTCCAGCTGGCTGACTTTACTCATAACCTGTACTCTCCTTTTACTGCTTTCTGCAAGACATTCTATGTTAACCGATAAAGCGGCCTGATAGAATTCTATCAAACCGCTTAATCCCAGGTACCGCCTTGCGTAATTTCCGATACCCCGGCATCTGAGCTTACGTAATGCGACAGTTCCTTAGCTCCCCGAGTAGGGCTCGAACCTACAACAACTCGGTTAACAGCCGAGTGCTCTACCATTGAGCTATCGAGGAATATGAAATTGGTGGTTATTTCTACCACTAGATATGATTATAGTTTCCAGTATTCCCCTTGTCAATAGAAGATATTCACTTTTTCTCTCCATTTCATGCCCTTTGTTACAAAACACCGTTTTCCGGCACACCGGAACCGCCTGCCGCCCGGATTCCGTCCTCCAGCCTGTCCAGAGGAAACGGAGGCATCGCCAACGGTTTTATCGCAATGGACATGAGAAGAGCCGGATTATCGTCAGCTGCGATCCGGTTGGAGCTTAAGGCTCCGCATAGCCGGCATCTGTGAATGACGGCCCATTCTCCGTTTTTACGTACCCATACACTTACCGGATCCATGATCCCTCTGCACAGTGACGCCCGATCCCCGGGTTCGTTGTCCACATGCACACTGCAGAGACAGTTAGGGCAATGGTTCCTGTGCATACTCCCCGCACCCTCCGGCGCCACAGGATTCCCGCAGACCTGGCATACAAAACTCTCCCTACAGGGTTCATGTCTGTAATCTGCCCGGGGACGCCTGATTGCAGCAGGGGCCGTCTCTTCCCCATTTCCCATTTTCTGATATGCATCATACCGCTCCCGCTCTATGCGTTTCTCCCGCAAAGCCTCCAATACCCGACAGCCCTGCTCATGGGTATGGGTACAGTCCGCATACCGGCATTCTGCCGCCAGCCCTGCTATTTCAGGAAAAACAGTTTCCCGTTCCTCCTGTGTTACATGAGCCAGTGCAAAATCCCGGAATCCCGGTGTATCTGTCAGCCATGTTCCTTCCGGCCCTGCCTGGAGACAGACGGTATGGGTTCCCGCCGAATGCGCCGTCCTCCTGCCGGTATCCGTCTCTTTTCCCAGCATTCCCTGAATCAGTGTCGTTTTTCCGCAGCCTCTGTCCCCTGTTACCACCACGCTTTTTCCTTTTACCGCCTGAAACAGCTCCGGCTGCGGTTCCCGGGCGGAACCTGCGAATACAAAATCCGCTGTTTTCCGGTAAAGATCCATTTTTTTCAAGAGAAGATCCCCGGCTCCTTCCTTCACAAGATCCCATTTGCTGATGAAAAGGCCCGCGCCCATACCCGCACGTCTGGCGGCCAAAATTGCCATTTCCGGATAGCCGGCCTGATGGAGAAGATATTCCGCGCTCACCACGGCAAGAAGGCAATCCCCGTTTACCGCGATTCGTATGCGCTCTTCCCCTCCTGTCTTTTTATTCTCCTGCCGCCCGTTTCCCTGCCGGCGGTTTCCCCGGTAAAGCTCCGTTTTGCGGGGCCTAATCTCCGCCAGCTTATACTGCTGCCCGCCCGCCGGCTCAATTACTACCTGATCCCCCACCGCCGCCGCTTCTTTTCTGTTTTCTCCGAAACCGGCCAGCAGACATGCCTCCTCCCGGCCCTCCGTCAAAACCAGCGCCTGCCTATTTCCGATCCGCACCACAATCCCCTGCTTTCCGGCGCTTTCCATCCCTTTACCCACACTATCCGTCCCTTTGTTACCGGGTTCCGTTTTTCTTTTATTCTTCATCATCCATTCCTCTCTTTCATGAAAAGCCGCTGCCGTATGGGAATATTATAAATATCCCCAGGCACCTTCCGCAACCGGCTTCCTGTTTCAGAAAGGAAAAAGCGTCCCTGAAATACCAACTCCCCTGCCCTTTTCTCATAAAGGACAGGGGAGCTGACTCTTTTTTCTGCCGCCTTTAGGCGGGTTGCTTTTATGTGGAATTTTCCCTGCATCGCGCAATGATTTTCTGTATGCTCTTCGGGGAAAGGTAATAATCCTGCGATAGGTGGGAAACCGGCACTCCTTCCCGGTATCTGCGGTAGATTTCCCTGTTTCGCACCTGTGTTTCCTTCTTCCTGTTGGTATTCTCACCCCAGGCCTTCCGGTTTATTTCCTTACGGGGGATATACAGATATTCCCCGTCCACATAATCCTGTATCAGATCTATTATTTCTTCCGGCAGCACATCGGCTGCTTTTTTATAGCTCATTATGCTCTCTCCTTTTTCTTTATTCAGGATTGAGCAAAGGCTATACCCGTATCATTTCTTTTTTAACTTTGAAAATGTTACACGACAGCCTTTGCTACGCATAACACACCACACTGGAAAAACGTAATTTCTTCATGCTGGTTTCTCTCCTTTTTCCTGTTTTTGCAAGGTACCTTTTATTTTTCCCATTTCTTTTCCTCCCAACAAAAAAAGCAGAAACCCCTGTCATGTAGAGTTTTCTGCTTACTATAAGCGATCATACCAAAAGAAGCCCGCCGTTTTGCCAAACAGCGCCCTGCATTCATCTATCCGCAAAATAAGTACAACAAAAAACCCTCACAACCCGAGAGTCCCTGGTTTTATTGTCTCTCATTTTATCGAACAGACGACATCCACACACCTCCTTCTGAAAACTACTCTTATTATAACAAATACCGGTCCGCGCCGCAATCCTTTTTCTTTTTTACGGTACCTGGGTTTTCCATACCTCGTTACAGCCCGCTCCCTGCCGCCTGCACCTGCCGCGCCAAAGGCTTAACAATATCTTAACCCCCGGAATCCATATTTTTACCCATAAAAGTGCTATAATACAGATATAAAATATACAAACGTTATAAAGAAAGGAGGGTTACTATGACAGCAGGCATTCTCATAGGAGCCATTATAGCAATTGTTTGCGGAAAATTTCTTTTGACTTTTATTACTATCTACAAAAATTCCCTTTCAACCGGAAAAGACTCCTGAAAGAAAAAATCGGGGCGGCCTGCAATGGCCGCCCCGTTACCGTTTTCCTGTTCAGAATTCTTCTTCATCCTCGCTTGCCGCAACAGCCGAAACAACGGAAGAAACCGCTGCAACAACTACTGCAACAATAATAATCAATAACATACCGCCCATTAAAAGCAATACTTCCATCTATCGACATCCTCCATATCCATTCCTATGATACAGGCCTGCGGCGTTTCCTGTAAGCCTGTCCGCTTTTGTTATTATAGCATATGCCAGGCTTTCCCACAAGCAAAAAGACTCCGGTTTTACCCGGAGCCTCAATTACTTTTATGCGGAAACAGGTTTTCCGTCTTATGCAATTTTGGATTTTGCCACTTCTGCAAGAGTCGTGAATCCTTCTGCATCATTAACAGCCATCTCTGCCAGCATCTTTCTGTTCATATCGATACCGGCCAGCTTCAGGCCATACATAAATTTGCTGTAGGATAAACCATTCATTCTTGCCGCCGCATTGATACGTGCGATCCACAGCTGTCTGAACTGACGCTTTCTCTCTTTACGTCCTGCGTAAGAAGAGGTAAGAGCTCTCATAACAGACTGTTTTGCTACTCTGTACTGTTTGGATCTGGCTCCTCTGTAACCTTTCGCAAGTTTTAATACCTTGTTATGTTTTCTTCTGGCATTCATGCCGCCTTTAATTCTTGCCATCTCTTAATTTTCCTCCTTACGACTTATAAATACGGTAAAATCTTCTTCATATTCTTAACATTGGTTGCGTCCGTAATAGCCGGCTGTCTGAGATTTCTTTTTCTCTTTGTGGATTTCTTCGTTAAGATATGGCTCTTGTAAGCTTTGGATCTTTTTAATTTACCGGTTCCGGTAACTTTAAAACGTTTTGCAGCTGATCTGCTTGTCTTCATTTTGGGCATAACAAAATCCTCCTATACTCATTATCCTGAAAATCTATTTTAACTGTACGAATTAACGCTTTTCAGTTAAAAACATAGTCATGGTACGGCCTTCCACCTTAGGTGCCTTTTCAATTACCGCTATATCTGCCAGCATCTCGGCAAAATCATCCAGAATATGTCTGCTCTTCTGCATATGGGCCATTTCACGTCCACGGAAACGCAGGGTGACTTTTACCTTATTTCCCTTGGTAATAAACTTCTTCGCCGCTGTAACCTTTGTGTTCATATCATTGGTGTCGATATTCGGTGACATACGGATCTCTTTGATTTCAATCGTTCTCTGCTTTTTCTTTGCTTCTTTATCCTTGCGCGCAAGCTCATACCTATACTTACCGTAATCAACAATTTTGCACACGGGCGGTTTTGCCGTAGGTGCAATCTTAACCAAATCAAGGCCCGCCTCTTCTGCTAACTTCATGGCCTCTTTGGCCGTCATGACGCCCATCTGAGAGCCGTCCTCTCCGATTAAACGTACCTCCCTGTCTCTGATCTGTTCGTTAATTAATAAATCGCTAATTGTTTTGCCCTCCTAAGAAACAAACGGATCCGCACTTTCCGTGCGTCCTCAATTAAAAGATAAATGACTTCTGCCGGCCGCTCACTGTGCGCCGGACATAAAAAAAGTGAATAGTCAGACTATCCACCTAAATTCCCTAAATCCGGACGGTTCTCCGCCGGTTTACTGAACCTATGAACACCTATGAGCCCGATTGCTATAGGGTGAGAGTGGATACTCTGCTTGCATGTAATGTACTTACGTACTTGATTACTTTATCACATCCCTTCTGTCATGTCAATACCTAAAAAAAATTCAGGAAATCAGCCGCATTATCAATAGTAACTTTATAATAGGGCAGATAAATATATCTTCCGTTCTCAAACTCCATTTTCTCCAGCCCTTCCCCGGAAACAAGCGCTACCGCCAGCTTTGCCATAGCAGCCGCCTGTCCTTCCTTATCATTATACACGGTTCCGGCCAATTGGGATTCCATCACTGCCTTCAGACCCGCATCCGTGCCGTCTATTCCAAAAAATACAGGTAAAGCGGATTCCGTAATGTTCAGCTTCGCATAGGCGTCAATGGCCCCCAGCGCCATATCATCATTGTTGGCCAGGACAAGCTCAATCTCATTGGAATGCTGGCCGATCATCTGCATCATCCGGTTCTGTGCCTGTGCCCGGTTCCAGTTGGCGATGCCGTAACTCAATTTTTCCAGCTCAATTCCCTCATTTTTCAGGGTATCCACCGCATTCTCCGTACGGATAATGGAATCCTGATGCCCCGGCTCCCCTTCCAGCACCACATACTGAATTTTTCCGTCCCGGTTGCGGTCCACCCGGCTGTCCGCACGTATCCGTTCAGCCGCCAGCTCCCCCTGCATCACCCCTGACTGCTTCGCTTTCGCACCCACGTAATAAAGCTGCTCCCATTGCATCATATCCTCTGCAACAGGCTCCCTGTTAAAGAATATGACAGGGATATTATTTTCCCTGGCCAGATCAATGATCTCCGACGGATCGGCCCGATCCACCAGGTTGATGCAGAGGATGTTGCTTCCCTCCTCTATCAGCGCCTTTACCTGATCGTTCTGGGTTCGCTGGGAACCGGCGGCATCCCGGATCGTCACCGTTGTTTGCAGACCGTCCTCCGAAAGCCCGTTCAGCTGTTCCCGGAGGCAGTCAATCAATTCTCCGATAAATACATCACTTTCATTATAACACGCCACTCCCACGTAGATTTCCTCAGGTTCGTCCGTCCGCTTTCCGCAGGCTCCGAGAAGAAGTGCGCCTGAAAGGATAAGCATCCCCGCCATATATTTTTTTATCTTCATGTAACCCCCTCATACTTTGTTACTGGCTCATTGTAAAAATAATTTCCTGGTTTTCTTTGGAAAACAGCGTATCCCTGCGGATGACATGATAGGTAACCGTCCTGTCCTTCCTTTTATGCAGATAGCGCGTAAGGCTCTGCGCCGCCTCCGCCAGACTCTGATAGCCTATATTAAATCCATCGGGCACCACCAGACAGGCCGCAATCCCTGTATCCAGGTAATAGACCGCTTCCGTGGAATTCCCGATTCCATATACCAGTGCACCATGCAGATTATTCGCCGCCGCATATTCTCCCGCCATAGTAAGGCTGTTGTCGTCCAGGGCAATCACAAAATCCACCGCAGGCTGGGTTTCCAGAAGGGCTTCCCCTTCCTCTTCCGAAAAAGGGGCCGCAACCGACCAGCTGATATTGGCATCCGTGTCCGCAACGGTGTCCGTGAAGCCTTTTCTGCGCTCAAGAACCGCCCGGGAATCCCCTGTTTTTGAAAATATGCCAAGCGTCTTACCGCCCAGTTTCCCGTTATAATCTCTCAGCAGCTCTTCCGCCAAAGCGGCGCCCATGGCATAGTTATCCGGTTCCACGGCAGGGAGCCTGGATTCCTCCCCGTCTTTGGCCCCGGTATGCTCAATCAGTATCACGGGAATCCGGGCCGCTATCTTCCTGAGCATTTCTTCCGAACCCGGAGCGGGCTGTACGATGACCGCATCCGCCCCGTTCTCAATCTCCCTCTCAATCAGTATCTTTTCCTCTTCCGCCGTTAAGGCGCCGCTTGTACTGACAAGGAACATTCTGATTTCCAGATCCTCCGCCGCCATTTTAAGCCCATATTGAAAAGCCGCCCATTGATTATCCTCCGAATCCTGGATTATGACAGATATCTTATCCTGCTCTTTTCCGTTATTCTCCCGGACCATAATAATCGCCACGGCAATTACCATAATTGCCAGAAGGGTTTCTGTCAGGATAAACATTTTTTTGCTGTTCTTCATCTCCACCTGCCCCATATATATTTGAAGTTGCCTTACCTGTCTTTTCCGCTCATTTCCTCACGGTTGAATAAATACCCCTTCTCCAGAATTTTCCGGTTTTCTTCCGTATACGGAACCGCAGGAAGAAAGACGGAAATGGTGGTTCCCTCATCCGGCTCACTTTCCACCCGGAGGCCATATTCCTTTCCGAACAGGATTTGAATCCGGTTATTTACATTCACAAGCCCCACCCCGGAGCCGTGCTTGCGGACCCTGCCGCTGTCGGTAAACAGGAAGCGTACCTCCTCCTGCGACATCCCGATTCCGTTATCCGACACCGCGAGAATGATATTGCCTTCCCGGCATCTTGCGGTCACCTTTATCTCCCCGCAGTCATCCATGCCGCTGACTCCGTACTGAATGGCATTTTCCAGGATCGGCTGTAAAACCAGTTTAACCGTACAATAGGAACAGACATCAGGATCGATATCAAATACGATGGAAAAGGAATTTTTATACCGCACCTTCTGTATATTCATATAGCTTTCCGCATGCTGCAGCTCGTCCCTCACACGGATTACCGTACGTCCCTGGGACAGACTGATCCTAAAGAGCTTTGCCAGCTGGGAAATCATGAATACGGCCTCGTCATTCCGCCCGCCTTCCACCATCCAGGTGATCGAATCCAGGGTGTTATATAAAAAATGAGGGTTAATCTGGCTCTGCAGCACATCCAGCTCACTTTTCCTTCTCTCCGTCTGCTCCTGGACAATTGTCATCATCAGGATTTCTATCTTTTCATAAGAGTTTTGGATGGAGTGCCCCAGATACCTGATTTCTGAGGAACCACCAATATAAATTTCCGGCTTTCCTCCCGCTTCATATCCCATAACCGAATCGTTCAGCCTGCAGATAGGGCTGGATATCCTGACCGAGACCACGCGGTAAATAATCACCAGGGTCATTACCATCAGCAGCATGAGCATCACAATAAAATACCGGACATTAATCATGCCGTGGGTGAATGTGGAGTCAGGTATCACCCCCACCAGCTTCCATCCGGTATAGCTGATGGTGTTAACAATCACCGTCCTGCGATCCCCTTCAAAAATCTCTTCACAGACACCGTCCCGGTACTTTGCAGCGGCCGCACTGTTTTCACTTGCGATCCCGTCGCTGATCTGTATCTGGCGCGGGTGGTAAATAATCTGCCCGTTGCTGTCACACAGATAGTAATACTGTCCGTTATTCAGGGTATTGATCTGCTTCATCATACGGGAAATGCTGAAATAATCCATATCCACGAGCAGCACTCCTATCTGGGGATCCCCATGGTTGGTGAACTCCGCAACCCGGCTCAGGGAAATCACCCAGTAATACCGCAGGGTGCCGTCATCAAACAGATTCTGGATATGAGGCGTGGAAAAATGCATATTCTCCATTTCACCCATGGCCTGTATATACCAGTCCTGTCTGGTGACGTTCGGATCCTCCTTCTGCCGCGCAACCGGCTCCGCCGCAATCAGGCTCCCGCTGCCGTTATATATGGCAATGCTGCGCAGATTACTTTTGTTGGCTTCGTACAGAAGATCCATCCCTCTCTGTATGACATCACTCTGATCCGAAAAATCATTCTCTTTTATGACATTATAATAGACCGCATCGGATATCTGGCGCATGCTGACCAGATAATCCTCCAGATTTTCCCCGGCCTGTTCCATCAGTTTTTCCGTACTTTGTATCGTTTTTTCCCGTGACAGGGTGGAAAATCTGGAATACATAACGATACCCAGAATCAGCATGATGGAGATGGATATGACGGAAAACACGAACATAATCGTGGATTGGATCCCGCGGGGTTTTAATTTTGTAAAATGCCGTAAACTTTTCTTATTCACATGAGCCATGCTCCATTCTGTATTTGGAAGGGGATACGCCGAACCGCCTCTTAAAGACATAGCTGAAATAATTGGGATCGGTATACCCTACGTTCCTGGCTATGATATAACTTTTTTCATTGGTTTCCATCAGCATCCGTGACGCCCGCTCCATGCGGTATTCCGTCAGGTAGCCGATAAAGGAGTTGCCTGTCTCCTTTTTGAAAATAGTGGAAAAGTAGGAATTGGACACCCCCAGTATCTCGCAGATATTATCCAGCGAAAATTCCTCATCCGAATAGTGGCTGGCCACATACTCCTTTGCCCTGAAGACAAAGGACTGGGTTGATTTGCTCCGCGCGCTGATTAAGGTTTCCCGGAACAGAAGGCAGACCTGCGTAAGCCAGGCCAGAAGTCCCTCCGGCTCCAAATCCAGGATCCGTAAGTACAGATTCCTGATATTTCCCGAAAAATCCGGGATATCAATATCATTATTGACTGCAAACCGGTACAATGCGCTTATCAGATCCATAAGGTCGATATGATACTGCTGCAGGGATTTGGCCGGATAGGATATGTGGTTCAGATACCGTTTGACCGCTTCTATGATATCTTCCCTGGGGTTGAGGCGGATCATGCCGAACAGGGTAAACAGCTCCGTATCCTGCGTCCCGTCGGACTTGCTTATTTCCTGGGGAGCGATTTCCTTCATGTTAATGGCCCTGGAAACGCCGTAGATGACCCGGTAAGAAACCGCTTCCCTGGCGCTGCTGTAGGACTGGGACAACCCGGTAAGCTGTTCACAGACCTGTCCGATTCCCACGGTAACGACAGCGCCGATGATACGCTGGGCATATCTGCAGAAACGGTCACATTCATCCGTCAGCTCCGGAACCTCATTTTCGCTCGTAAGCTGCGCGATTAAGACGGTATTCCCAAGATAGGAAAAATATTTCGCCTGCCACTTTTCTCCCAGATGCTCCCTGGCCTGCTTCTGCACGGACGCAGCAAGCAGCAGGGGATTCATATTCTCCGGCACCCTGCTGGAGGAGGTATGGATCACAAGACAGCAATAAAACGGCCCTTCCAAAGCGATCTGATAATCCGACAGATATCCGGGAATTTCCTCTTCTCTAAGCCGCCCTTCAATTAACGTGGAATAAAAATTGGCCTGCAGAAACGGCAGTGACTCCATATAGTATTTCTGCAGCACCGCCGCATTCCGTTTTTCACTGATTTCCTGATCCAGTTTTATTTTCAGCTGCGTGAATACATTGATGAGCTCCGCCGCATTTACCGGCTTCAGAATATATTCCTCCACCTCCAGATGAACGGCCTCCTTCGCATATTCAAATTCATCAAAACCTGTGAGAAACAGAAGCTTGGTTGTGGTAAATTCCGCTTTTATGTTCTTAGCCAGCTCCATGCCATCCATATATGGCATTTTAATATCCGTCAATACCACGTCCGGCTGGAATTCCTCCACCATTTCCAGCGCTTTGACACCGTTATTGGCAAATCCAATCACGGAGAAGCCCAGTCCTTCCCAATTAATTTTCCTCCTGATAGCCTGGATTACCTCTTCCTCATCATCCACCAGAAGCACCGTATATGTATCCATATCCATTCTCCATATGCTAGTATCCGGTAACCGCTCAGACGAAACGGAACAATTCCCATTTCGGGTACCGCTTCTTTCTTGATTATAGCAAATGCCCCAAGTTATGTAAATGTCAGAGCCGGCCAGGCGGTACCCGCTTTTTTATCAACACCCCTGGCCGGTCATGCACGAAAAGAGCCAGAACTTCTTCCGGCTCTTTTTGCAGCATAAACCACTATTTTTTCTGCACATACTTCAGACAGTCAAGGGTTACCGCCGTAATGATGATAATGCCCTCAAATACGAACTGAAGGTTTGTGTCGATGCCAAGGATGGTGAGGGAATAGATGAGCACGGTAAAAATCAGGACACCGACTACCACGCCCGATATCTTGCCGATGCCGCCGGTGAAGGATACGCCGCCCACCACACAGGCTGCAATGGCGTCCATTTCCCAGCCCTGCCCATAGGCTGCCGATCCGGAGCCAACCATTCTGGCACACTCAAGCCATGAGCCGAAGCCGTACAGAATACCGGCCAGGATGAATGCCCCCATGGTTACGCCGAATACGGAAATACCGGATACGGCCGCGGCTTCCGGGTTCCCGCCCACTGCATACAGGTTTTTGCCGAAGGTGGTTTTATTCCAGATAAACCATACAATGACGATAGCCGCTACCGCCCAGAGAATGATTGTGGGGAACCCATTGAGTCTGGGGATTATCATTTTGGGGATTGACGGTTCAATGGCACCGAAGGACACCCCTTTTGTCGCATAGGTGACGAGGCCGAATATCACCAGCATATTTGACATCGTGGAGATAAAAGGATGCATTTTAAATTTAGCGGTAAAAAAGCCGCCGATGGCTGTAAAGAAGGTACACAGAAGTATACACATCACCAGCGCAAATATCACCCGCAGGCCGACAGGCATGGCTGTAAAGTCAAACACATGGCCGAAAACCGCACCCGTATTGATTCCCTGATGCATGATGATGGTTGCGGTGGTCATACCCATACCAACCATACGCCCGATAGAAAGATCCGTACCGGTAAGGAGGATCAGGCCTGCCACGCCAAGGGCAAGAAACATTCTCGGGGAAGCCTGCTGGAGAATATTTAAAATATTATTATAGGTAAGCAGAGGAACGTGCTTTACGATGGGTGTCGCCACGCATAACGCGATAAAAATCAGGATGATTGCGATATACAGCCCATTCTGCAGCAGAAATGTCCTGCGGTTAAAGGTATACTTATAATTCTCCCATTTCTGCGCCCTTCTGTCCAGGAACGTGAATTTTGACATACGCAGCATATCGATCAGATGATATTTCCAGACATATGCTGCATGCCTTCTGTCCTTGATCTGCGCCAGCTCCTTTTCCAGCTCCATTTTGGCATCAAAGCGGCGGTTCTTATACACATATTTTTCGTTTTTTATCTCCTTGCGATCGGATAGCTTTGCAAGTGTACTCCTATGCTCCTGCTCCAGCATCGCCATATTATCCGCATATTTTCTCCGGGCAAGCTCTTTTTCCTGCGCGCAGCTTCCTTTCACCGCCTGGTAATAGTCCTTGTCAAAATGCGCCTTCAGATAAGCCTCAGCCTTTGCTGTCAGCCCGGATATCTTTTCTTTATTCTTATCCTCCACCGCCTTCGCTTTATTCAGGGATGTCCTGATATTGGCAGTCCTTACCGCCTTTTCTTCCTTCGTAAGGGCGTGGTCCCTCTTCACTGCATCCATTTCATTTTGAAGGGAAACCACCATGTTTGATCCGTCCGCCCTGAGGCTGTCTATTTCTTCCTGAATCCCGCCCACATAGTCCTCAATTGGCTTGCGCAGCTGCATTTCCTGTTCCGCCGTAAGGGTTTTACTATTTATATTATCCATATCACAATCTCCCCCATTATAGGTATTTTGCACTGAGTCTCAACAGCTCTTCCTGGTTTGTCTCTTTTGTATTGACAATTCCGGACAGCCGGCCGTTTGACATAACTCCAATACGGTTGGTAATTCCCAGGATTTCCGGCATTTCAGAAGAAACAACAAGGACCGTCTTTCCCTGCTTCGCCATATTGATGATCAGTTCATATATTTCGTATTTCGCACCCACATCGATTCCTCTTGTAGGTTCATCCATCATGAATACCCGGGGTTCGCGCTCCAGCCATTTCCCGAAGATAACCTTCTGCTGATTGCCGCCGGAAAGGCTGGAAATCATGTCATCCGGCCCCATACATTTGGTATGCATGATTTTGATCTCTTTTCCGGTGGCCTTAATCATCTTTGCATCCGAAAGCGCCGGACCGGTCTTATACTGTTCCAGATTAGCAATCGTGGTATTAAAAGTAAGATCCCCCTTCAGGAACAGTCCGTTGGCCTTACGTTCTTCCGTAATCATGGCGAAACCATGTTCCATGGCCTCCCTGGCACTGTTGAAATTCATAAGGCGGTTGTTGAAATATACCCGTCCTGCGGCTCTGGTCCGGACGCCGAAGATTGTCTCCAGAAGCTCCGTCCTGCCCGCTCCCACCAGGCCGTACAGCCCGAATATTTCCCCCTCCCTTACATCAAAGGAAACATCCTGCAGATGAGGCTCGAACTTGGTAGACAGGTTCTGGACGGACAGAATCACACCTTGGGGAACGTTGTCCACCGGAGGGAAACGGTTATCCAGGGAACGGCCCACCATGGCAGCAATCAGCTCGTTCATGTTCGCATCACCGGTACTTTTGGTCATTACCAGGTTTCCGTCCCGGAGAACGGATATCTCATCGCAGATCTCAAATATTTCATCCATTTTATGGGATATATATATCAGGGCGATTCCCTGCTTTTTCAGCATCCGCATCATTTCGAAGAGCTTATCAACCTCCTGTACCGTCAATGAGGATGTTGGTTCATCCAGGACAATCACTCTGGAATTATAGGAAATAGCTTTGGCTATTTCGCACATCTGCCTCTGTGATACGGACATATTCCGCATGGGCTGGGTGAGGTTAACCGTCATGCCCAGTTTCCGGAATAGCTCGGAGGCTTCTTTTTTCATCCTGCCTTCGTCAACGATCCCCATGGAATTCACAGGGTAACGTCCGAGGAACAGATTATCGACCACATTCCGTTCCAGGCACTGATTCAGTTCCTGATGGACCATGGCAATGCCGTTCTCAAGCGCGTCCTTGGGACCGGAAAAGCTCACTTCCTTACCATTCAGGAATATCGTTCCCTCATCCTTCTGGTATGTACCGAAAAGGCACTTCATCATGGTCGACTTACCGGCTCCGTTTTCTCCCATAAGGCCCATGACGGTTCCGCTTTTTACATCCAGGCTGATGCGGTCCAGAACCCTGTTCCGGCCAAAGGACTTGCTCATGCCGCGTATGGATAAGACGATATCATCTTTCTTATCTGCCATATTCTTTACTCCTCTGCTATAAAAATACCTGCTTCCCAACAGAGATTATCAGGGAGAATTTCTTCTCCCTGATAACCTGCCCGGCTTTCCTTTCCATGAATATTACTGATCAAGCAAGGATGTATAAGATGCTGCATTATCTGTCTTAACCATGTTGATGGCAAATGCATCATACTGGCTGGGGTTGCCGAGACGGTTGGTAATATTGGACTCCGTCTGTCCGTCGCCGCCTATGTAATCCACATCAAGGTTGAGGAGCTTATCATATTTCTGGAGAAGCGGCTGATAGGTGGAGCCCAGGAAGTTATCGGAGGAATTGTAAATATTCAGCCATACCTTCTTTACAGGGCTTGTGCTCTCGTCCAGCTGATTGGATACCGGCGCGAAAACCATGGTGGAATCTGTGAAATCCTTATAGTTGTCTGCAGTAACCGCAACATTCAGTGCATAGTAGGAACGCTCTTCTTCTCTGTAAACATATACGTCATCACTGAGGACATTTCCCGCCGCATCTGCCGTGGCGATACCTGTGTTAATATCCACTCCGTCAAGGGCGTTACGCAGAACACGCAGGGTCAGGTATGCCTGTACATCCGCATGCTGGCTGATGGTTCCGCCGTAGCCCTCTGCGATAGCGGCCACCGCGTCGCTGTTGGCATCATAACCAAAGGTGGGGACTTCGTTGTCCTTGGACCATGCGTTAAACATGGACATGCCCATACCATCGTTATTGGATACGACAACATCAATCTGATCGCCGAAGGAGGAGGACCATGTGCCTATGGCATTTCCTGCCGTAGCCGCATCCCATGTGGCTCCTGCCGAGTTCTTCATTTCCTGGGAAGCCAGCTCACGGACAATATATTTCTTTCCGTTTATTTCAAGAGTGCCGTCCTGTACGGCGGATGCCGTTCCGTCTGTATTGGTTCCTACCGGTTCGCTGTTAACATTGCCGTCTTTCTCAATGCCTGTACCCAGAGCCTTGCGGACACCTCTTGTACGTGCGATGGAATCGTTATGCCCGATATCGCCGATAGCGAGGACATAGCCGATGATGCCGTCACCATTGCGGTCAATGGCATCTATATTCTGCTCAATATAATCCTTTACCATGGTACCCTGCAGCTCCGCCCCCTGGTTAGCATCGAAGCCCACATAATAGGTATCCTTGTTATAATTCAAAGCCGTCATATCAAGCTGTCCGGTGGCACTGCTGGAGGGCTGACGGTTAAACCATACCAGCGGTTTCTCCTTATTTGCCACAGTTCCTCCGTCAGCCGGCGCTGCTTCTTCCGCCGGAGCCGATGACTCCGCCGCTGCTGTTGTTTCCGCCCCTGAAGCCGTTGTTTCAGAACCTGCAGCCGATGCCCCCGCATCCGCAGGCTTCTCCCCGGAGCCGCAGGCGGCCAGGGAAAGGCTGAGCAGCAATGCCATTGTTATGCTACCTAATTTTCTTTTCATGTTTTTCTCCCTTCTGTTTAACGCAATTCAGTGTTGTTTGTTAATATCGATAGTTTATACAATATTTTTGCAATGTTATATAGAATATTTTTTGATTTTCATTGAATTTTCTATTTTTTCCAATAATTCATGCTGCAATTACAACATTTTTGCAGTCACTTTATCAGCATTTTTTCCAATATCCCTTATAAGCACACAAAAAAAGCAGCGGAAAAGTCTGTTATTTTCCAGACTTTTCCGCCGCTTTCCGAAGCTTTTACCTGCCTCTTGATGCAGTCTTATCTTTCCTTAAAGGTAGCACATGCTGTTTCTCTGCAGTCACATGCGCCGCAGCCCTTAATATCAACATGCTCCGCATAGCATTTGTAATTTGTGTTGAATACACATTTTACCGCTTCACAGTCAATGCTGATAGTCCTGCAGGGATTCATGGAATTGGATGCACTGTCACCGCTTCTTTGTTTGAAGCTGTCACAACAGGTATCGTCTTCCTTCTGTGCACTTTTACCGCCAACCATGATATCGCCCTTGCAGCAGCATTTATCATTGTTATAGGTACAATTATCTACTCCGCACTTCAATTCTGCCATTTCTGGTCGCCTCCTGAAATCATATCAAATTAACCCTGTTACATGGTTCCAGAATTATTTTGTCTGATTTTCAGGAAAATATTCATACACGGCTGATTTCAATCCAATACACGGCTGATTGAGCGTTCCGCAGTTCCGGCGCTTCCTTCCAGCTCCAAACGGTATATATTAAACCAATACCGCTCCAACAAACAGCTGTCTGCGGTTTCCACCGAAACAATCCCTTCCTGCGCCCATTCCTTCAGGATATCCTCTCTTGCGAGGCCGCTGCCGATAAACCATACCCGCTGCCCTTCCTGAAGCCTCCGGCGGATCCATTCCGTATCCTGCATGCCACGGATGTCCGGAAACATTTCCTTGATCAGAGTCTCCGGTTCTTTTCCATACAGATAGCTTTCCTGATCCATATAATAGCCCGCAACCGCCTGGACCTGATCAAAATTAAATAAAACGGCGTCCTCCTCTCCCAGCCGGGAAAGCTCCTCCAGCGTCCTGTCCATCTGGTCCTTTTTTACAAGCTCTCCCCTGGCAAAGGCGGTGTAATCCGCCGCCCCTGTAAACAGAAGCAGGGCCAGCGCCGGAACCAGCACCGCATTTTTTTTCTGCCTGCTCAGTAAGGAAGCGAAGCAGTACCAGAAGCAGCCCATGGACGGCAGCATATACCGGTAAATAAAAACCGGACGCATCAGGAAGGATACCGCAATTCCGAACAGGGCGGTTCCCGCTAAGATACACAGGCCGTAAAAGGCATACGCATCCTCCTCCGTCCGTCCGTCATCTTCTTTTCTTTTGATAAACGCAGCCGCAAGCATACCGGCAAGCAGGGCAAAAAGAAGCACCGCCACGGCATAATCCATCCATTGATACCCGGTGGAAGGCTTCAGTACAAACTTCACGCAGCCTCCGAAGCAGCTTAAGGTGAGGGGAAGGATCCAATAATTTTCACGGACCTGGGACACCTGCTCCACCGCCGCCGGCAGCCAGGGCAGATAGGCCAGGACAGAAATCCCCGCGCACAGCAGCCATGTCAGCAGGCACTTCACCCGGGTTTCCTCTTTTCTTATATACAGAAGCACGGCCAGACCCAGATACAGCACCACAGCGGATACTGCGGCAAAATAATGGGTATAAGCCGCACAGATCCCATACACGGTTAAAGCCGCCCAGTGCTTTTTCCCGCCGTTTTCCAGAATGGCTCCCCCATGCAGGAAAGCAGCGGTGACAAAAAACAGGGCGAACCCGTACATCCGCACTTCCGTCGTATAATTGGCCATCTGCGGCATGGCAAGAATGCAGAAGGAAAACAGGCCTGAACACAGCCAACCTTTTTTACGCAGGAATACAAAGGAATACCCCAGAATCCCCATATAGGGAAGAACCGACACCACCTTGCTTATGATTACCGCATTGGCGGAGGGTACAAAAAGCTGACAGAAATCCACCGCCATTTTTACCAGAAAATAATAAAGCGGCGGGTGCACATCCCTGGCTGCCAGGGATATCATACGCCCCACAGGCTGGCTGATAAAGCCCTCCGTAAAAAGCTCATCATACCAGATATCACTGCCCAGACACAGATACAGGCTGTACAGTATCATTCCGCAGGCGAGTGCAGACAGCAGGATCCCTGCTATCTGCCTTCCTTGTTTTCCTTCATTCTTCATTTTTCCGGATTTCCCTGGTTCTGATCTCTTTACTAATATCATTGATAAACACATCCAGAGCTTTTACGCCTTCGTCTCCTGCAAAACGGCTCCTTACCGATACCGTGCCGTCTTCCTCTTCCTTCTGTCCCACAACCAGCATGTAAGGAAGCTTATCCAGTCTGGCCTGGCGGATTTTATAACCGATCTTTTCGGAACGGCTGTCCACCGTGCTCAGGATACCGTTACCAGTAAGCGCTGCGTTTACTTTCTGTGCATACGCCTCATATTTCTCGGAAATAGGAAGCACGCGCACCTGTTCCGGGCACAGCCAGGTGGGGAACTTGCCCTCGTATTTTTCAATCAGCCAGGCCAGCGTCCTCTCATAACAGCCCATGGAGGTCCTGTGGATAATATAAGGGCGCTTCTTTTCCCCGTCGGCATCAATGTAAGTCATATCAAACCTCTCCGCCAGGAACATATCCAGCTGGATGGTGATCATGGTATCTTCCTTGCCGTACACATTCTTCGCCTGGATATCCAGCTTCGGGCCGTAGAAAGCGGCTTCGCCGTCCTCCTCGGTAAATTCGATGCCGATATGGTTCAGGATGTCACGCATCATATTCTGGACGTAATCCCAGGTTTGCGCATCTCCCAGATACTTTTCCTTATTGTTGGGATCCCATTTGGAAAGGCGGTAGGTCACATCCTCCTCCAGCCCCAGCGTAGTCAGGCAGTATTTTGCCAGATCCACACAGCCCCGGAATTCCTCTTCGATCTGATCCGGCCTGACGATCAGATGGCCTTCGGAAATGGTGAACTGGCGTACCCGGGTAAGCCCGTGCATTTCCCCGGATTCCTCATTCCGGAAAAGTGTGGAGGTCTCCCCGTAACGGCAGGGCAGATCCCGGTAGGATTTCTGGCTCTGCTTATAGACATAATACTGGAACGGACACGTCATGGGACGCAGGGCGAATACCTCGTCCTCTTCCTTTTCCTCATCACCCAGCACGAACATGCCTTCCTTATAATGATTCCAGTGATCCGAAATAATATACAGATCTTTTTTAGCCATCAGAGGGGTTTTGGTCCTCATATAACCTCTCTTCTCTTCCTCATCCTCAATCCAGCGCTGCAGCGTCTGGATCATTTTGGCTCCCTTGGGCATCAGCAGGGGAAGTCCCTGTCCGATAACATCAACCGTTGCGAACAGCTCCATCTCCCGTCCCAGCTTATTGTGATCCCGGTTTTTGATATTATCCAGATATTCCAGATAATCCGCCAGCTCCTCCTTGGAGTTGAAAGCGGTACCGTATATCCTCTGCAGCATGTCCTTGTTGGAATCGCCTCTCCAGTAAGCGCCGGAGGAGGAAGTGAGCTTGAATGCCTTGATTCCTTTCGTACTCATCAGATGAGGGCCTGCACACAGATCCGTGAAATCGCCCTGTCTGTAAAAGGAGATTTCCGCATCCTCGGGCAGATCCCGGATCAGCTCCACTTTATAAGGCTCCCCTTTTTCTTCCATAAAAGAAATGGCTTCCTGCCGGGGAAGGGTAAAACGTTCCAGCTTTTCTCCCTTTTTGATGATTTTCTTCATCTCCGCTTCCAGCTTGTCCAGATCCTCCCTGGAAAAAGGTTCGTGCCCGAAATCGTAATAGAATCCGTTTTCAATGCTTGGCCCGATTGCCAGCTTTGCCTCCGGGAAAACGTGCTTCATCGCCTGGGCCAGCACATGGGAAGTTGTGTGGCGCACAACAGTAAGCCCCTCTTTATCCCTTGCCGTGAGGATAGAAAGCTCACAATCCTCCGTAAGCACCGTACGCAGATCCTCCACCTTCCCGTTCACCATTCCGGCGCAGGCTGCCCTGGCAAGTCCTTCGCTGATATCTCCTGCGATATCAATAATGCTTCTGCCTTCCGTATATTCCTTAAACGATCCGTCCTTTAAAGTGATTTTCATTTTTACGCTTCTTCTCCTTTGCTTTGCTCCTCATCCATTCCGGTATACACATCATTCCCCGCAATGACCAGGCCTTTTTTAATGGGCGCCCAGATGAAGCCGATAATGATTCCCAGCAAAAGGCTGATTCCCAGAAGAAGTCCCAGCTCCATATTGGACAGGCCGTTGGAAGAACCCAGCTTCTCCTTTACCTTCTGTGCACCATCCTTTGTCACATTCTTGATTTCGTTCCAATCATATTCACCGATTCCACGCATATTCCGACTCCTTTTTTTGTTTCAGGCGGCTCTGTTTCCCGCCGGCCTGCTGCAGGCGGCTAAAAAAAGCGCCCCCCATATCTTATCCAGTCCGGCTGGGATACAAGGGACGAACTCCGCATTTCCGCCCTGATTGTCCTTTTGTTCCGTAACCGTTCCGTTATGCCTGAACCGCTACATTGCTTTCCAACTCCGGCACAAAAAGCGCCATATAGCTGTATTTTAGTCTACTTACTGCCGGATGTAAAGTACTTTTTTGCCCGCGCCCGCGGCCGGTAACCGTTCAGACGGCCTCCTGCGCCCCTTCGGATATGAAAAAAGAATAAATTATATGAAATAATCCTGTGCCGTGTTGACTTCCCCAAAAAAGGGTATATATAATTGTCATATACGGTTACTACCAGTCGAAAAGGAGCGGAAATATCATGCAAGAAGTAAAACCTCCCAAGAAACCACTGCTTTATTATTACTGCATCGCAATGCTTGTCCTGCTGGTCCTGAACGCCTTTCTTTTTCCCCGGCTGATGTCGGCCCAGGTAGAGGAAGTGGGCTATAACACGTTCATGGAAATGATGGAAAACAAAGAGATTGCACAGGTGCAGATCGAAAGCAGCCAAATTATCTTTTCGGATAAAAATTCACCGACCGGCTATTATAAGACAGGCCCTATGGAAGATCCTGCCCTTGTGGACCGTCTTTATGCATCCGGAGCCACCTTTGGAACGGAAATCGTAAAGCAGCAGCCCTTCCTCGTCACCTTCCTGCTGACCTGGATCCTTCCTATTATTGTCATGGTTGCCATCGGGCAGTTCGTGATGCGCAAAATGATGAAGAGCGGCGGCGGGATGAATTCCATGTCCTTCGGCAAGAGCAATGCCAAGGTGTACGTCCAGTCCGAAACAGGGATTAAATTCGCGGACGTGGCCGGGGAGGATGAAGCGAAGGAGGTGCTTTCCGAGCTGGTTGATTATCTCCACGATCCTAATAAATATCAGGAAATCGGCGCGTCTATGCCCAAAGGGGCCTTGCTTGTCGGCCCTCCCGGAACCGGTAAAACCCTGCTGGCAAAGGCCGTGGCCGGTGAGGCAAACGTCCCCTTCTTTT
The DNA here is from genome assembly GCA_022845955.1 of Lachnospiraceae bacterium. Classification (GTDB taxonomy): domain Bacteria; phylum Bacillota; class Clostridia; order Lachnospirales; family Lachnospiraceae; genus Eisenbergiella. The sequence goes on along the minus strand of AP025576.1, from coordinate 2,057,423 downwards.
CCATATCCGGTTCGGAATTCGTGGAGATGTTCGTGGGAGCCGGCGCCGCCAAGGTGCGGGATCTGTTTAAGCAGGCCAATGAAAAAGCGCCTTGTATCGTATTTATCGACGAAATCGATACCATTGGGAAAAAACGTGACGGCAGCGGTTTTTCCGGAAATGATGAACGGGAACAGACCTTGAACCAGCTGCTGACGGAAATGGACGGTTTTTCCAGTAACAACGGCGTGTTGATCCTGGCTGCCACCAACCGTCCGGAATCGCTGGATCCCGCGCTGCTGCGCCCGGGCCGTTTTGACCGCCGCGTGCCGGTGGAGCTTCCGGATCTGAACGGCCGCATATCTATCCTGAAGGTACATGCCCAGAAGGTAAAACTGGGAGATAATGTGGATTTCAAAGCGATTGCCCGTATGGCTGCCGGCGCTTCCGGTGCGGAACTGGCAAATATGGTTAATGAAGCCGCCCTGAGTGCCGTGCGCGCCGGACGTAAATTCGTCACACAGACGGATCTGGAGGAAAGTGTGGAGGTGGTCATCGCCGGCTACCAGAAAAAGGACCGGCTGCTAAACGACAAAGAAAAAATGATCGTTTCCTACCATGAGATCGGCCACGCCCTTGTTGCGGCCAAGCAGACCGATTCCGCCCCGGTTACCAAGATTACCATCATCCCCCGTACCTCCGGCGCCCTGGGTTATACCATGCAGGTGGATCAGGGGGATCAGTACCTGCTGAGTAAGGAAGAGCTGGAAAACAAAATCGCCACCTTCTGCGGCGGCCGTGCCGCGGAGGAGCTTATTTTCCACAGCATCACCACCGGTGCAAGCAACGACATCGAACAAGCCACCAAGCTGGCCAGGGCCTGCATCACACGCTACGGCATGTCGGAGGACTTCGATATGGTGGCCCTGGAAACCGTCACCAACCAGTATCTGGGAGGCGACTCCTCCCTCGCCTGTTCCCAGCAGACCGCCGCTGAGATCGACCGGCTGGTGGTAGGTATGGTGAAAAAAGAACATGCCAAAGCCTGTGACATCCTGAACAGCAATATCGGAAAGCTGCATGAGCTGGCAAAATTCCTGTATGAAAAGGAAACCATTACCGGGGATGAATTTATGGAAATCCTCAATGCACCCCGGCAGATCCCTGCTGAAACCAACGGAACAATGCCCGGATAAAAAAGAGAGGGCGGCCTGTTTTTATGGTACCAAAAAACAGGCCGCCCTTTCTGTATCCTCATCCCAGCTTCGTATTCCGGTATTCATTTGCCGATATCCCCACCTGCTTTTTGAATACCCTGGAAAAATGGGCCATATCCAGAAAACCCACCTCCTCCGCAATATCCCCGATACGCAAAGCAGGCTCCTTGAGCAGCTCCTTTGCTTTTTCAATCCTGACATTGTTCAGGATTTCGGAAAAATTCTGTCCCGTATGCTTATTCAGCAGCTTGCTCAGATGCCACTGGCTCACATAAATTTGATCCGCCACATCCGAAAGCTTCAGCTTCTCCGTATAATTGGCCTCAATATATGCCAGGGCATTCTTGACGATAAAACAGCTGGCCGGACTGTCCGTCTCCTCCCCCTCTCTGCCTTCCCCGGAAGCGTCTTCTTCCCTGCCGTTTTCCTCCGGCGTATGTACAGGCTGCGTTTTCGGAATCTCTCCCTTTGCCGCGTCCGCCTCTTCTTCGTGCCCCGTAATCCCCTGCCTTTCCAGGTTCTCAATCATAACACGGATCGCTTCCTCCAGTTCATCCATTTTAGATGGCTTTAACAGGAAACGGGTCACCCCCAGACGGATAGCCTGCTGGGCATAATCAAAATCCCGGAAGCCGGTAAGTATGGTAATCTGCATATGCCCGAATTCCGATTTCATGCCGGCGATCATCGTCAGACCGTCGATGCCGGGCATACAGATATCCGAAATCAGGATATCCGGCTTCTGTTCCCGGATCAGCTTCATCCCCTCCTGCCCGTCCCCGGCTGTCCCCACCACCCGGCAGTTATAGTTTTCCCACGGAATTGTCCTGGTAAGCCCTCTGACAATAACCGGTTCATCATCCACAATTGCAACCTTATACATAATTTCTCCCCCCGGAGCCTTTCTGCTCCGTGCCCCGCCGCGGGCCTTTGTTTTGGACTGTTCCATGCCATACGCTTTATCATTATACCATAAACGGCCAAAAACGGAAAGTGCTCCGACAAGAAACACTTTCCGCATTTTTCTTATTTTTTAACCGTACAGACCTGCCGATCCTGACACATGTACATTCATCAGCCTTTGATAGCACCCGCCGTCATTCCTTTGATGATGTACTTCTGCAGACAGACGTAAACCACAATCAGCGGCACCACAATAAGGGAAACTGCCGCGGCCATCAGGCCGTAATCCGTACCCTGCCTGCCGGAAATCTCATTCAGCAGCCTGGTTATCGCCCAATGATTGGGGAAACGCAGGAAGAAGGTCTGGGTAAACAGGTCGTTATAGCTCCACAGGAAGCTGAAAATACCAACCGTGGCAAAGGAGGGCTTTGTCAGCGGCATGATCACCTTGAAAAAAATCTGATAGGCGTTGCAGCCTTCCATGTAGGCGGCCTCTTCCAGTTCCACCGGCAGTCCCTTGATATAGCCGGACAGCACCACTATGGCAAAGGCCAGGTTCCCGGCTATCTGCGGCAGCGCACAGGACAGCAGGGCGAGCCAGAGATTATTGGTATTCACGATTCCCCAACCGGATTCCATACGGAACACCGGGATGATGGTTGCGAATACGGGAAACATCATTGCGGCTATCACGAGGCTGTTCATCAGGTCACTGCCTCTGAATTTGTAACGTACCAGCGCATAGGAAGCCAAACCTGCAAAGAGGATAACCACCACCGCCACCGTACAGGAAATGAGCAGGCTGTTCCGGTACGCCGTAAAAATACTGAATTTATTGATTGCCTTTTCGTAATTATCCAGTGTGAACAGGCTGCCCAGCGGAAAGGCAAAGGAATTGGAGACAATCTGTTTTTTATCCTTGAAGGAATTCATTACCACCCATACCAGCGGATAAATTGTAGTCAATGCCCATATAACAAGAAGCAGATACACAAAAGGCATTCCTATGGAAAACTTCTTCTTTTTCATCTATGCTCCCATCTGCGCGTCACAGCGCCTTACTCCTAATAATCTTTTTCCCTGAAAATCATATTGACCACCTTGGAAAGAATAATCCCCAGGATTACGATAACAATCGCTACCGTACAGCTATAGTCAATATCTTTTCCCTGGAAAGCCCAATAGTACATGTAGGTGCCGGTCAGCCAGGTCTCACCCATCGGCATACCGTTGGGAAGCATAACCCAGGGCAGGTCGAATACCTTCAGCGCGCCTGTTACAGCCAGAATGCTGCAGGTACAGATAACGTTATGCAGCAGGGGCAGGGATATGTATCTCACCTTCTGCCAGGTTGTGGCGCCGTCAATCGCCGCCGATTCATATAATTCATCCGAAATATTGTTAAGTCCCGTCAGCAGGATAATAAAGTAAAATCCCACATACTGCCACATTACCGGAACCATCATAGTCACCATCGCGTGGGCCGAATCCTTCCAGTCCGTTAACTTCGTTGCTCCGAACATTTCCAGGAACTGATTCAGCATTCCTTTGTCGTACAGGAAAATCAGATTAAATAAAAGACCGAGAGCCGTAGCGGATACCACAATAGGGAAGAAGTAAACGATTCGGAAAAACTTGGCTCCCCTTTTGATATTATCCACCATGAGGGAAAGAACCAAGGCTATCCCCACCTGGCCTAAAAGCGTTACCACTATCATAATAAGCGTGTTTTTCATGGCGATTCCCATGTTTTTATCGGTAAACAGCTTTGCATAATTCTTATAAATCGGGTCATTCCATCCTTTTGCAGGCGCTCCCAAATCCTTGATAATCTGGAAGCTGTTCAAGATGTTTCTGAGAAACGGGTAAAACAGATACAGCGCCAGAAAAAGAAAAGCCGGGAAAAGGAAGAAAAAGACAGGTTTTTTATTTTTATAGATATTTGGTTGATTGTTCATACCAACACCTCTCTGCCCGTTCCGCCGGGCGCTGACGATATAAACCTTATTACAGCTTTATTATTACGTCATATCCTCATTATTTTCTTCATGAAAGGGCCGGAGGAAAAGCCTTCGGCCCTTGTGTTGTTATAGTCTGCGTATTTATATCCGATACCGGCGATTATTCGCTCATATTCTCCAGCACCTGGGAAATAGCGTCTTCAATGCTGACACTGCCGGTCACGATTTCAGGCATATGGTCAAAGATAGGTGCTCTCTGTTCCTGTGTGCAAAGATCCTGTGCCGCATTAGATACCGCTGTTGCGGACTTAATCATGTCAAGACTGTCAAGCTGCAGGGAATTCAGGGAAGCCGTATCCAGCTGCACACCATTCTTCAGCGCAGTTGCTGCAGTCTGTGCGAAAAGTGATACATTTTCGTCAGTAAGCATATCGTTTACGAAGGAAACGGCTGCCGCACGTTTTTCCGGATCATCCCATGCTTTTTTTGTAATATACCAGCCGGAGGAAAGTCCGCTGATAATATCGCTTGCTTTACGCTCGTTTGCTCCGGGTACAAAGGTTACGGTAAAGTTGTCGATATCGTCGGTTGCTTCTGCAATACCGCCCATTTTCCAGGAACCGTCCACATAGAATGCCGCTTTCCCGTCTACAAAGCTCTGGAATACTTCAGAAGCCTCTGCGGTATTGGTGTTTTCAGAGAAATATCCTTTTTCAAACAGATCCTTGATATCTCCCAGGCCTGCGATCCAAGCTTTTCCTGCTGCATCGTCCAGGGATGCGGGTACGGATGCATGGGTAGCGGGTGTGTCATGATTGTAAATAGCGAACTCAAACCAATAATGAGGCTCTTTTGCCAGGGATGCTGCAATAGGAGTAAATCCGGCATCTTTGATTTTCTGGCAGATTTCCAGGAACTCCGCCCATGTGGTGTCTGCTCCGGGAATTTCCACACCGGCCTGCTCACAAACGGATTTGTTCACATACAGGCCTTCCCAGTAGCCGTAGAAGGGAACTGCATATTTCTTTCCGTCCGCAGGACAGGCAGGAATCATATCATCCTTCATGTTTGATGCGTAATCAGGGTATACGGTACGGATTTCATCGATGGTAACTACCTTTCCCGCTTCCACGAAGGGATTGGAGTCGTTGCCGTTAAAGTAGAAAAGCACATCCGGTTCCGCGCCTGCTTCAAAGTCGGAAATTACACGGGACTTAAAGGTTTCATCCGCTGTTCCTGAGGAATCCGCTACGGTACATCCGTATTTGTCTTCCCATCTCTTTACGGAATCCTGATAGTTCTGTACGTTGCTTTCTTCACCCGCGAAGGTTGTTGTTACATTCAGCGTGGTTCCGCTCTTTACTTCCAGCGTTCCCGCTTCTGCTTCTGTTGTGGATTCTTCTGCCGGTGTACTGTCCTCTGCCTGGCTCTGCTCCGCCGCCGCAGTGTCCGCCGGTTTGGATTCACTTGCCGTCTGGCTTGCGCTGTTCCCGCAGCCTGCCAGTGAAGCCACCATCGTGCATGCTAATACACAAGCTAATAATTTTCTTTTCATGTAAGAAACCTCCCTTTCGTTTTGGATGACTTGTTTTTCATCTGTACTAATCATATAACAATCCAGGGGAAAGGTTAATGATTCCTATTGTGATTATTTGTCTTTTATTGTTCTGTTCCGCCGGAAGTCATTTATGCAATTTGACCGTTATTGTGCTTACCGTGCAATCTTCTTTGTCATTTTTGATCGACAGCCCGCAATCCGGGCCGTAAATTATCTGTAATCTCTTGTTCACATTGCGGATTCCCAGGCTGACGGAATGCTGTTCACCGCTGTCCGTCCCGCTGCCAAGCAGGTCTTCCACCTTCTTTTTGTCTTCCTTTGTCATGAGGCCGTCATTGATAATTTCTATCTTGAGCTTATCTGCCTCGGCATAAATGCGGAGCACGATCTTACCCGCGCGTCCTGCCAGTCCGTGCTCCACCGCATTTTCCATGATAGGCTGGATGATAAGCCGGGGAACCTCTGTCTGCAGAAGCTTTGGATCGATCTGCTTCTCAAACTGGAACTTCTCCCCGAAACGCTGCCTGATGATATGGCAGTAAGCCTCCACATAGCTGATCTCTTCCGACAGCGGTATCATCTGCTGCTTCTTCCTGTCCATGGTAGCCTCCAGCATGGTGGAAAGAGCTTCGATCATGCTGCTTACCCGGTCATTTCCCTCCATCCGCGCCTCCCAGTTGATGATCTCCAGGGTATTATTGAGGAAATGGGGGTTGATCTGGGACTGGAGGGCCATAATATTGGCATCCCGCAGAGCAAGCTCCTCCAGGTATATCTGTTCAAACTGGTTTTTCAGCTTATCCGACATGCTGTTGAACGCATTGTCCAGATATAAAAACTCCCTGCTCTTCTCCTTTTTCTCTATCTGCACCCCGAAATGGCCCTTTTCAATCTCCGAAGCCGCATCGATCAGACGTTTTACCGGCATGGTAACCTTTCTGTACAGGAAATAAAATACAATAAAAATAAGAGGGATGGTAAATGCCATCATCAAAATAGTTATGTACCGTATGGCCTCCTTCTCGTAATGGATAGCATCATAGTCCAGCTTCACGACATAGCGGATGACATGGCTGTCCATTTTCCGCTCGCAGGTCACGTAGGCCACATCCTTCTCCTCATGGTATTCGCTGTATCGTTCCGCGCTCTCCCGGCGGATAAAATCCTCCGCCCAGCCTGTCCCGAACACCCATTCCCCATCTATGCTCACATCGTAATCCAGATACCAGGGAATCCCCTCCACACTCTGAAATACGCTGTCTTTATCAATATCCATAACAATTACGGCATAGGGCCGGTACACGGGGGTCATGATATTACGGACCATATATAAATGGCCTCTTTCATTCACCCAGCCTATCCCGGTGTCAATCTCCTGCGCTTTCTGTTCCACACGTTCCCTTGCCAGGCTCTTGAATTGTTTGATGCTGTCATAGTTATTGCTGCTGTAGCTGTAATAAATCCGCTCCGGCTCCTCGGTAAAATACAGTATAGTGCTTAAGAAGCTGCTGTCATAGCGGTACATCTGCTCCAGGAAGGTGGTAACCCTCTCATACAGGTCAAGCCTGTCTCCGTCCGCCTGATACTGTCTCCAGCTTTCTTTGATTTCAGGTATGTAAGAGGCATTTCGGGATACCCGCACTGCCGCTTCCACCCGCATTTCACATATTTCCACAGCGGTATCCATGGTTTTTTCTATATTTTCTTTCATCTGGCCCGAAAACCGGTTCGAAACATAGGTCAGTATTGCCATGGTAAGAATGGCAAGCGGCAAAAGCCAGCAAAGCAGCATCAGAATAGTCATACTCCATTTCAGCTGCGCCGGCTGGCGTTTTTCTTCCGTTAAACACGATTCCTGCTGTGCCTTTTTTGTTTTCACTCCTGCTCCCCCTCATCCCCCGGATCCTAAACAGAACCGCACGGCGGCGGTTACCATGTATGCTTCTGCCAGCATATTTCTATTCATTATAATATAAAAAAAGGAGCCAGTAAACTACCAGCTCCTTCCAGGATAACGATTCCCTGATGCCATGCACCTATCGATGCAATGCACCTATCGATGCCATGCGCCTATCGATGCCATGCACCTATCGGTGCATGGAGAAGGAATCCATATCGTAATTCTTCAGGTTATCATGTACGCCTCTTGCATCTGCCTGGGAAATCAGTTTATCCCTGTCCTTCTTGGCAGCCAGAGCCGCTTTATGCCGGCTGGGTCCGCCCACGCAGCCGCCTTCACAAATCATGCCTTCGATGAAATCCTCCGGCAGCTTGCCCAGCTTAAAGAGCATGAGCGCTTTTTTACACTCTGCGATACCGCTGCATCTTGCCACCTTAAGGTCGGCGTTTTCCCCGGTCTCTTTCAGGCATTCCACGACAGCTTCCGTCACACCGCCGCCGTTGCCGAAGCGCTTGCCGAATACACTCGCTTCCTGGCTCGTGTTTTCTTCCGGCTCCAGCTGTACGTCCTTGGCACGCATCATGGCGCGGATCTCTCCGAAGGTCAGGACATAATCCGCATTCCCCTCGATTTTCTGATCCTGCACTTCAGACTTCTTGCCGATGCAAGGCCCGATAAATACGGTAACCGTCTCCGGATCCTTTGCTTTCAGCATCCTGGATACCGCACACATGGGGGAAACGGTGGTGGAAATATGATCCGTCAGCTCAGGAAAATGTTTCTTTATATAGTTAACAAAAGCGGGACAGCAGGAGGTGGTCATTTTCTTGCCTTCTTTAAAGCTTTCCGCCCATTCTTCCGCCTCAAACGCAGCAGTCATATCACCGCCCAGGCCCACTTCCACGAAGTCGGCAAAGCCGATCTTCTTCATAGCGGTCCTCCAGCTTGCCATGGTGATGTTTTCACCAAATTGTCCTTCTCCGGCAGGCGCCAGCATAGCCACTACCTTTTTGCCGGAACGGATTTCATTGATAATATCCACAATGCTTGTCTTGGAAGCGATGGCTCCGAAAGGACAATTATGGATACACTGTCCGCACTGGATACATTTGGATTCGTCTATCTGGCATACTCCATGCTCGTCCATGGTTATGGCGCTGACAGGGCAGCTCTTCATACAGGGTCTCTGTATTTTAACGATTGCGGAATAGGAACAAGCCTGTGCACATTTTCCGCAGCTTTTACATTTGTCCGGATCGATAAAGGAACGATCGTCACCGATGGTAATAGCTCCGAAATTACAGGACTGTTTACAGGATTTTGCCAGACATCCCTGACACAGGTTGGTAACTACGTAGCCGGAGGAAATAGGACATTCCTCGCAGGCGGAGTTGATAACCTGTACAATGTTGCTGCTCTCTCTGGTACCGGGGCACTTTCCTTCTGCCAGTCTGACTCTCTGTCTGATAATTTCCCTTTCCTTGTAAATACAGCAGCGGAAACGCGCTTCGGGCCCGGGAATCATATCGTAGGGAATATTCTCTTTTTTCTCGTCCAGTTCACCGGCAAATGCCAGCTTAGCCACTTCAGTGAGTACCTCGTGCTTAATTTTTAAGATGGTAGCGTCATCAGATACTATACCCATATTCTTTTGTTTATCCTCTTTCTGATTGTTAAAAAATTAACTGGTGCATCCAAAAACAAAGCTGGATTTGAGACAATCCCAAGCCAGCTTATATTTTTGTTTCTTCAGGCAGCACCCGGGGTACGGCGAAGTTTCCTTCGTCTCCCCCGGTAAGCCTTACCGCAAATGCGGTCAGTAATTAGTTGTCGCCGTACAGAGTCTGCAACTTCTGCAGATACTCGTATCTTTCTTTTGCGTTATCCGCAGCCTGAGCCTGAAGCCTTGCAGCCTTATCGGCATCCTTCAGAGCCAGGGAGGTATATCTTACTTCACCGCTGATGAATTCCTGGAAATCCTTGCTGGGTGCCTTGCTGTCAAGGACAAATTTCTTCTCAGCAGCAGGATTGTAGCGGAACATATTCCAGTAACCGGTCTCTACAGCCAGTTTTTCTTCGGTCTGAGCCTTGCTCATACCCTTCTTGATACCATGGTTGATACAAGGAGCGTAAGCAATAATCAGGGAAGGTCCCGGATAAGCTTCCGCCTCTGCGATAGCCTTAACGGTCTGGTTGTAATCAGCACCCATGGAAATCTGTGCTACATATACATAACCATAGCTCATTGCAATACCAGCCAGGTCTTTCTGCTTCACTTCTTTACCGCCGGCTGCAAACTGTGCTACAGCACCGGTAGGAGTAGCCTTGGAAGCCTGTCCGCCTGTATTGGAATATACTTCGGTGTTGAATACCATAACGTTGATATCTTTTCCGCTGGCGAGGATATGATCCACACCGCCGAATCCGATATCATATGCCCATCCGTCACCGCCGAATACCCACTGGGATTTCTTGGAAAGGAAGTCTTTGTTTTTAACGATATCCTGGCATACGCCGCAGTCCTGTGCTTCCAGTACCGCTACCATCTTATCGGTTGCCGGTCCGTTGGTCACGCCGCTGTTGTAGGTATCCAGGTATTCCTGGCATGCCGCCTTAACAGCTTCGTCCCCGGTATTGGCAAGTACCTCTTCAACCTTAGCTTTCAGCCCGCCTCTGATTGCGTTCTGTGCAAGCAGCATACCCATACCGAACTCAGCGTTATCTTCGAACAGGGAGTTGTCCCAAGCGGGTCCCTTGCCGGCTCTGTTTACGGTATAAGGTGTACTCGGTGAAGAGTTACCCCAGATAGAAGAACATCCGGTTGCGTTTGCAATATACATTCTATCGCCAAACAGCTGTGTAATCAGCTTCGCATAAGGTGTCTCACCACATCCTGCACAAGCTCCGGAGAACTCAAGCAGAGGCTGTTTGAACTGTGATCCCTTAACGGAATTCTCTTTGAATTTTTCAAGGACTTCAGGCTTCTCGGATACGGACTGTCCGTAGTTGAACATCTTCTCTTCAGCAAGCTGTGTTTCAAGAGGATTCATGTTCAGAGCCTTCTCCCCCTTCATGCCGGGACAAACATTTGCACAGGATCCACATCCGGTACAGTCAAGTACGGATACGGTTACTGCAAATTTCTTACCGGGCATTCCGGTCATATCAAGCATCTTCATTCCTTCAGGAGCATTAGCTGCTTCTTCTTCCGTCATAACAGCAGGACGGATTACGGCATGAGGACATACATAAGAACAGAAGTTACACTGGATACATTTGGTAGGATCCCAGGTAGGTACATTAACCGCAATACCTCTCTTCTCATAAGCAGAAGATCCGGAAGGAGTGGAACCGTCCGCATAATCCTTGAATGCGGATACAGGCAGGGTATTTCCTTCCTGAGCGCTTACCTTGGTCTGGATGTTGTTAACGAAATCAACCACATCTTTTCTGCCGCCGCTTACCACTGCATAATCAAGGCCTTCATCTTCACAGTTCTTCCAGCTTTCAGGTACTTCTACCTTAACAACGCCCTTGGCGCCTGCATCGATAGCCGCCCAGTTCTTCATAACAACATCTTCGCCCTTACGTCCGTAAGTAGCCTTTGCAGCAGCCTTCATCAGTTCATTTGCCTTTTCGGCAGGAATGATTCCGGTCAGTTCAAAGAATGCGGACTGCAGGATCGTGTTGATACGTGTGGGGCCCATGCCGGTTTCGATACCAATCTTAACACCGTCGATGGTGTAGAAATTGATATTGTGGTCAGCGATGAATTTCTTCATCTGTCCGGGAAGGTGCTTGTCCAGCTCTTCCGCGTTCCATGAGCAGTTCAGCAGGAAGGTGCCGCCGTCAACCAGCTCCTGAACCATATTGTACTTACGTACATAGGCAGGATTGTGGCATGCAACGAAGTCAGCCTGACGGATCAGGTATGTGGATTTAATCTTCTTATGTCCGAAACGTAAATGGGACATGGTGATACCGCCGGACTTCTTGGAATCGTAATCAAAGTATGCCTGTGCATACATATCGGTATTGTCACCGATAATCTTAATGGAGTTCTTGTTGGCACCTACCGTACCGTCTGCACCAAGACCCCAGAATTTACAGTTGGTGGTTCCTTCGGGAGTGGTAACCAGCTCTGCGCCCAGCTTCAGGGACAGGTTGGTCACATCGTCTTCGATACCGATGGTGAATTTCTGCTTCTCAGCGTTGTTGTATACGGCAACGATCTGTGCAGGGGTGGTATCTTTGGAACCCAGGCCGTAACGTCCTGTGAATATGGGAACCGCATCGAACTTGGATCCCTTCAGTGCTGCAACAACATCAAGGTAAAGAGGCTCACCCTGTGCGCCCGGCTCTTTGGTCCTGTCAAGTACGGTGATCTGCTTAACGGTTTCAGGAATGGCTCCGATCAGGGCATCCGCACAGAAAGGTCTGAACAGACGAACCTTAATGACACCAACCTTGGCACCTGTGGTTTTGATCATGTAATCGATGGTTTCTTCAATGGTATCATTTACGGATCCCATAGCTACGATTACGTGCTCGGCATCCTCTGCACCATAGTAGTTGAACAGCTTGTAGTCTGTTCCGATCTTCTCATTAACCTTGTCCATGTAAGTCTGGACAATTCCGGGAAGCGCATCGTAATAAGGGTTGCTTGCTTCTCTTGCCTGGAAGAAAATATCAGGGTTCTGAGCGGAACCTCTCTGACAGGGATGGTTAGGATTCAGGGCTTTCTTACGGAATGCGTCAACGGCATCCATATCTACCATATCCTTCAGGTCTTCGTAATCCCAGGTCTCCACCTTCTGGATCTCATGGGAGGTACGGAATCCGTCGAAGAAGTTAATGAAAGGAATGCTTCCTTTAATAGCTGCAAGATGAGCAACTGCGGTAAGGTCCATAACTTCCTGGACGCTGCTTTCGCAGAGCATGGCGCAGCCGGTCTGGCGGCATGCATATACGTCGGAATGATCACCGAAAATGCTCAGTGCATGGGATGCAATCGCTCTCGCGGAAACATTGAAAACACCGGGAAGCTGCTCGCCGGCAATTTTGTAAAGGTTAGGAATCATAAGAAGCAGACCCTGGGATGCCGTGTAGGTAGTTGTCAGAGCACCTGCTGCCAGGGATCCGTGAACGGCACCTGCCGCACCTGCTTCAGACTGCATCTCTGTGATGTGCACGATCTGACCGAACATATTCTTTCTGTCTGCTGTTGCCCACTCATCCGTAGCTTCCGCCATGGGTGAGGAAGGGGTGATAGGATAGATAGCCGCAACATCTGTAAATGCATATGACGCATGTGCTGCTGCATGGTTACCATCCATGGTTTTCATTTTCCTTGCCATAAAAACCTTCCTTTCTTATCTTTATAGATAGTCAAATTTTTACAGCGCCTATGCGGATACCTTGGATTTGCTTGCATACGCGCTTGCCCTTAAGGAGCACCTTGAGGGCTGTTAAAAATTTATCTTATTGATACTCAATATTATACATCTTATAAGACAAGCATGGGTATACCTTTTTTATATGTTTTCTATATATTTTTTTATATAATGTATTGCTTTTTCTCCCGGAAAAAGCTATGCTTATAGCAGGTTTCCGGGGATTGTACGGAACCGGATACATTTTGTATACAATGTATAAAATGAAATACAAGCTCACAGACAGGTAAGCCGCCGTAACGGCCCTGCACTGTTACAGGCATGCCGTCCGCCGTATCCGCATAGGAAAGGGCGCACAAGGGAGGCCGTAAATGAATCTCAATGTACTTCGTTATATTATAGAAGTGGAACGCAGCCGTTCCATCACGGGGGCGGCAAAACAGCTGTTTATCAGCCAGCCCAACTTAAGCCGCGATATCCGGGAGCTGGAGGAGGAAATCGGCTTCACGGTTTTTACCCGCAGTTCCCGCGGTGTCATTCCTACGGAAAAAGGCAGGGAATTCCTCGTACTCGCCAAAAAGGCGGTCAAACAATACCAGGCCCTGGAAAACTATTGTTCCCGGGATGAAAAGGACAATATCAGCCTGCACATCTGTGTCCCGCGGGCCAGCTATATCACAGGCGCGTTTACCGCATTCCTGAAAAAACATGCCAAAGGGCGGCAGCTTTCGGTCAATTATAACGAAACCGGGACGATGGACGCCATCTGCCAGGTTTCCGACCGCACCGCATCCCTGGCTATCATACGCTGCCCTGATCGTTATGAGAAAACGCTTCTGCCCCTGCTTAAGCTGCGGGAGCTTTCCTATGAAACCTTATGTAAATTTGAATTAACGGTTATCATGTCCGACCGGCATCCGCTGGCAAAAACCTCCGTGCTGACACCGGATCTGCTTTCCCAGGCCATAGAGGTGGTCTGCGATGATACCTCCCTCTCAGCCTATCTGCATGAAGCGCCGGAAACGGAGCATAACGAAAACAGTATCCATATCCATGAACGGGGCAGCCAGTTCGACATTCTTACAGGCGTTCCCGGTACCTTTATGTTTGTCTCCCCGGTTCCGGATACTATATTATCCAGATACCATCTGGTCCAGAAAAAATACCAGGGTTCCCCCAGGAAAATGACGGATCTGCTGATTTATCCGGAGGATTACAGACCAACCCGGGCGGAAGCCGCATTTCTGGAGATGTTAAAGGAGAACTTACCGAAGTAGGGGCGGCCGGCCGGCTGCCGCTTAAAAAATAGGAGTCCCCATGGAAAAGCAGAATTTTATAATCCAATACCCCGCAGAAAGCTGCAGGGGATTGGAACCTCACAACAATAACCAATTGGATATGCGGACACATCCGTCCGGCCCGCTCACGGGAACAAAAGGCATCCCCGCCATGTTGTGGGGAACGCCGTCCGAACGTATCTATCTTTATGTTCACGGAAAATCCGGCTGTAAAGAAGAAGCAGGCGTTTTTGCGGAGCTTGCCTGTGCCCGCGGCTGGCAGGTGCTGAGTATGGACTTGCCGGAGCATGGGGAACGGAAAGAGGAAGGCGGGTGTTTTGACCCCTGGCATGTGGTTCCGGAATTGGACTGCATATATGAATTTGTAAATAAGAAATGGAAAAAAACTGCTATATATGCCAACAGTATAGGCGCATGGTTTTCCATGCTCAGTTTTGCGGATAAACCTTTCGAAAAGGCACTTTTTGTATCGCCGGTGCCTGATATGGAATACCTGATCCGCCGCATGATGCAGTGGGCTTCTGTCTTTGCGGGTGAACTGGAACAGGAAGGCACCATTCCGACTTCCTTTGGGGAAACCCTGTCCTGGGAATACTATTGTTATGCAAAAGAGCATCCCGTCTGTCATTGGGAAATCCCCACGGATATTCTGTATGCGGGACGGGATCATCTGATTGAACGTTCTGCTGCAGAAAGCTTCAGCCGCCGGTTCCGTTGCCGGTTAACCGTTATGGAGGATGGGGAACACTGGTTCCATACGCAGGAACAGCTGAGGGTGCTGCGGGAATGGATAGAAAGCTGCCTCTGATATCTGCGTATAAAACGCAGATACCAGGGTCCGCTGCACTGTGCGGGTATTGTGCTATCGCTTTTCCACCGCGCCTACAGGGCAGATTTCCGCACACCTTCCGCAATGCAGACAATTTGATTGGGTTATGACCGCTGGTTTTGCAGCAATATCAATGCATTTCTGCGGGCAGACAGAAAAACAAAGTTTACAACCGATGCACGCACTGCCCACGAAGTAGCCGCTTATCTTTTTTTCGCTCCCTCCAAAGGAAAAGCGCTCCCGAAAAATGGGCTTTACGGAGAGATCGAAAAACTCTCCCTCGCCTTGGTAAATTTGAAACACGGTCAGCACGGCGCGGCTCTTTTCGCCGGGGTAGATTTCTTCCATATAAGGATTGGCTTTGAAAATTTCCGTCAGAAGCACATCGCCCAATTCCCGCACTTTTCCCCGCACGGTGACAGACTTGGAGGACATAGTATCCTTACCGTGAAAGCCTGTAACGGATACGCTGTCATGAGCCTTCAGCCGTGCATAAAAGGCTTTGCCCTTCGCCGTCAAAAAATACAGGCCGTTTTCATCAGACAGCATCATATCAATGACACAGGTTACCGGATTTCCGTTTTCATCAATTGTGGCAAAAACCGTTGAGTGAATCTCCTTTTGCAAATACTGAAGATACTTTTCCGCTTTCATGTGTATACTGTCCTTTCAGGATTGGGGTCAATGGATTATAAATCTTTATGGTAACGGCGGGCTGTTTATTGCTTACAGTATGTATTCCTTGGGCGGATTACCGGAAAAGTCAGCAATGACAGCCTGCGCGTCCTCCAGATAGAACACCTCAAAAATGGGGTTGTCGGCGGTCTGGTACTGACCCTTGACAATGGGGTTGTTCATGCAGCCCTTTTTGACCTCCCTGTTGTTCTCAAACACAACCTTTCCATGCAGTCTGATCCACGCATAGGATGGGCTGGATACGGAAACCTCGATGTTGGGATTGGCCAGCATGTCCTTGTAGACTTCCTTGGTATTGTTGGTGCAAAACCACAGTTTGCCGTCCTGTTCAAAACAGAACATAAAGGGGCGGCACTTTGCCTTTCCGTCACGGCCAATCGTGGCAAGATACTGCACGGGATTTTCCTGCAAAAACGTTACGACTTCATTCATGGTGTTAACCTCCGTTTTTTCTTTGTATGCATTTGGCGGCTGCCAAACAGTTTCTTCAGAAACCCATCAGGGGTTCCTCTTTTTTTTATTATGCATTTATGGTGCCGGACTGTAAAGTAAGCACTTTATTGTGGTATAGTTACCAAAATGATACGAATGAACAAACAGGAGGTTATCTGTGGATATGGTGCAGGGAAAATACGACTGTGATGACCTTATGAAAGCGGCAGATTTGCTCTGCTGATCAGGATGACAGGTTCCTTATATTAGGAATTCATTTTTTCGGCACCTGCCCCATAAACTGTGTATCCCCGCTTTCCAAATCAATTGTATAGAACGGATGGGCTTCGTCTCCAATATATACTTCTGCCACAAGCTCACCGCCGTTGAACTCGCAAATCAAGCTATAATAGGGATAATCATCCGATTGTTTTCTTTCCGGAAGATACGCAAATATCACCTGCTGTGTACCGTCCTTATCGACCTGGTGCAGCCGTACTCCGACTTCCTCATCGTCTTCTTTCTCCGGCACGCCTGGAGAAGTCTGTACAACACCGGGATCCGACTCCTTTATATAAGAGGAGTAATAGACCTTCCCCTGATACAGCGTAATGATCTCATTAAAATGATCCTTCTCTACGGCCGCCAGCACAGAAAGTTTCTTATCTCTTATTTCATACAGCACAATATATTCCTTGTTTCTATCTTCCTTAAAAAAATGGTAAAGCATATACTCTTCATCATTATACTTAAATACCGTGTTTTCACCTGGCAGCTGCACCTGATCCGGTTCCAGATCAATTCCTCCGGCAATTTCAATCGTATCCACCGGCCATTCCGTCATTCTGTCCGGTGCCAGCCACCATCTCATACCAGCCTGGTACAACGTGGGCGGCGCATCCAGGGATACCTCATAGATGAGGTCATAGGGATATGCATCAATATCATCCATGTCGGTTTCCCCTGCGTTCTCTAACACTAACTCCATATCTGAAAAATTGCTGCTTCTCTTTTTCCGGATACCGATTCCTGTTTCATAATCATTCAGCGAATAATCCGTGACATAGAAACCATATCCGTAAGTTTTCTCTGCCCTGTTCAAATACCATATCCCCTCTTTATATATGTAGGTGAAATCTTCCGACCACCTCCAGGCACTTCCGCCATAGGTATGGATTGTGAACGCACACTTTTCTGCGGTCAGCGGCAGATAAGGGTCTCCGAATATCCCTCCTTCAGACATGGTCCTGATTAAGTTGGCATCCTGAAAATCCAGCCGGTACTGCTTGGCGCCTTCGCTGTATATCGCAAACAGTATACGGGGCAGTTCTCCATAGTTTTCCGAATTTGGCGGCCTATATTGCAGCACCCCCACATAATCAGGTATCCCGTCCTGGTTATAATCCAGTTCTGCCGAATCCATCAATTCCCAGTTCTCAGGAACAAAGTCTGTTATATTCCGTCCTGTTTGCAAAAGATCCGGTACCTGCTCCGGCATCCGGGCTGCGTCGTTGGGGTCCGGCTGCATCCCTTCGCCTGTCCGCAGCTCCGTCTCTGTCGGGGAGTCCATGGCTGGTTCTGTCTGCAAGGAAGCCTCTGTCTCTGCCTGGCCGTCAGGAGTCTGCGTTACATCTGCCTGCACCGGATCCTCCCTCCCCGGCCGGACGCCGGAGGAATCCGAAGAACAGGACGATATCATCATAATTGTCAAAAGGGCTGAAAACAGTTGTAAGAATTTTATTCTCACCCCCATCCTTTTCCTTCTCGTAAAGCTCTCAGCTTTTGTCTTATTCATAGTATTTTATTTCCCTGACTCCGTTACTTTACGAATCGGCACCCAAACCTCATATCTGCTGCCGTCGGGCGTATCTGCGTTCTCTTTTTCGATTGCGGTAACCGGACCGTCATTGCGTACATAACCTTCCGGCATTGCCACTGTTTCTGCATACCGGTTGACGCGGCCGTTTCCGGCATCACCCACAGCCTCATCATTTGTTTCCATCCATTCCGTTGTGACGACGAGAAAATCACCTGCGGGAAAACGGGCAAGTTTATACCCCTCAGGCACCTTGTCTACGTTTTGCACAAAAAGTCCCTGAAAATAAATCCGTTCTCCTTGTTCGTTAATGCACCATATATTTACCGGCTTTGTATCCACCGCATAGGGAAGAATTGGCTCGTATCCGCCTATCTCGAAGAAATGCCCCCAAATCTGCCCGAAATCAGAAGATTCGGTAACAATATTTTCGTTTCCGAGAAACGCAAACGCTTCTTGATGGATTTGAAATGTAATAATCGCTTTTTGGCTCATAATTTTATTTTCCTTTCGATTTTTCCTGGAAGTTAAGGTTCCCCCTCAATTTATCCGCAGCAGGCAGGGTACTTTTTCGCAAAAGCCTTGCAGTCCTAATCACGCTGTCCGTCTTTGCTGCATCTGTCCTTATTTAAAGTTCCACACTAAACAGATAGGCGGTACTGTCATTTTCCGCACCGTTTAAAAATACTTCCGCCGTCCAGTATTTATCGGGATAGGGAATCTGCACCCCCTGCCCTAAAATAATATTCCTTGTAACATCGTACATGGCGTCGCTGTCGTAGCCGTCGGTTCTGTGCATAGCCGCTACATCTCCTGTAAATACGGCAAAAGAAAATTGGGAGAGATAGGGCGGTCCAAAGTCAGTACCCTCAGCGTCTCTCTGTGGGACAAAATCCACGGAAATAAAGCCATTCGGAACCGGGGTATCTGCCTTCATGAATCTTCCCAAAAATCCGTGCCGGGGTTCCACATCCACGCCTTTCCCCTTGTGATGCATAAACAGAAGATCATAATCAAAACCCGATTTATACTCCGCCAGCGTATCCAGTGTCTTTATCACCTCTCTTCTCCGGGTCCGGTCATAGGGATCGTGTTCCAACCATTTCTTTCCGATAAACCGCATGGCCGGCAAGGCTTTGTATGTAAAGCTTTTCAGCCGGAAATCTTTTTGCTGTTCCCGGACAAACTGGGGCATAAACAAAGTCCACTGCACCCCGGCGTCACAGTCCTTTAAACAGTTGATATAGCCGTAGAGTTCCACGCTGTCTGTACCCGTAGATCCGGTTCTGTTGCCGGCGATAAGTTCCCGTATCCGGCGGTCTTTCATAATGGAAAAATTGCGGAACATATCCTCCACCGCTTTCTGCAGGCCCGGGTCAACGGCTTTTCCCCTCAGCTGGCCGTCAAATCTGTCCAGCGCACCCCAAACAGCCTCATTTACAATATCCGGGCAGGTAATTTTACTTAAATAGGTACGAAGCTTTGCATTTTGCTCTTTAAATCTGGCCAGCACACCATTCATCAGGATCTGTTCGTTTTCCACCAGCTTGTCCTCTGTCCATTGGGGATCATCAAGTATCCAGTCCGTCAGCGAATCGAACACATCCGGATTTTGCCCCCGGGCTGTACGGGACCAGTCAACGACCATCTGATATTTTTCCGTATCTGAAAGCGTTCCGGTAATTTTATCGTCAATATTGTTCCAGCAAAAATTGTCTATGAGCTTAAAAGACGTGTCAAAACCTCCTTCTACCGAAATATTAATTATCAGAGGACTGTAAAATTTCAGGCGGCTGCCCTTTGCCGGAACCTCTGAAGGCTTAATCCCATGAAATCTTGAAAATGCCTTGGAGAAGCTTTCAGGGGTATCGTATTGATACTTCATGGCAATTTCTGTTATCTTTTCCTTCTGCAGCCGTAAGTCTCTGCCCGCCAGACTCAGCCTGCGGTTGCGGATATATTCCCCAAGCGTTATGCCTGTTACCAGGTGGAAGATACGCTGGAAATGTGCACCTGAAGAATAAACCTCCCTTGAGATATCTTCTATTCCAATCTTATTTGTCATATTACGTTCCATAAATGTAATAGCTTTGTTGACGCTTTGCAGCCAATACAAGAACTCCACCCCTTTCATTATATCAAATTGCCTTTTTATTTTCCTGTCACAAAATGCTTCTGTTTGGCACCTGCGAAGTTTGAATTGTCTTAATTATAACATGACTCCTGCTGTTTTTTATTATTATTCTGCGTTATTTAAGAATCCTTGTTCCTGCACGGATATATCCGGCGGACACCGCAGACAGAAAACAGGGATTCTCCGGCGCTTTATCGGGGGCCGGGACAAGGCAGGGACGGGCGGGCCATGAAACAACACAGAAAAAAAGCAGAACGGCACAGCCTTCCGACTATGCCGCCCTGCGGTAATGAAATTACTTTGTAACTATTCAGTCAGGTCCGCGTATTTACTGCGCAGACCGTAAGAAACGTGAGGCCTTTACCGGAACCCGCTTTTTGTGCACTTCCATTTACTTCAGATCCAGGAATTCCTCATAAATCCGGCAGACATCCTTCGCCTGTTCTTCCTCCGGCATCTCACAGAAAATACGGATTAACGGCTCGGTTCCAGAAAACCGTCCCACTACCCAGCCTCCGTTCGTAAAGTAGACCTTGCTGCCGTCCAGATAGGATACATGATCGATTTCATACGGAAGCTCCGGCAGGAGTCTGTCTTCCAGAAGGATTTTGTGCACGGCATCCTTTTTCTCCTGGTTGAACTTGTAATCCCGTTCTTCCATATATATCTTTCCGCATTCGGCTTCTATATCCGCATAGATCTGGGACAGCTTTTTGCCGGTTACGGCGATCATTTCCACCAGCAGGCAGGCGGCATATACGCCGTCTTTCCCATGGATATGTCCTCTCACGGTTAGGCCGCCGGAGGATTCCCCGCCGATAACGGCGTCTGTTTCCGTCATCTTGGCGGAAATATGTTTGAAGCCTACGGGTACCTCATAGCAGGTTTCCCCGAATTTCTGCGCCACCTTATCTAACATATGGGTGGTGCAGATATTGCGGACAACGGGGCCATGCCAGCCTTTATATTTCACGAGATAGTAATACAGCAGTACCATGATATCGTTGGGATGGAGGAATTTCCCCTTGTCGTCGATGACTCCCAGCCGGTCCGCGTCTCCGTCTGTGGCGATCCCGATATCACATTTCCCGTCCAGGACGAAATTCTGCAGGGGGCGCAGGGTGGCTGCGGTAGGGGCAGGCAGCTTTCCGCCGAACAGGGTGTCGTGGCGTTCATGGATGGTATCCACCTCGCACCTGGCGGTGAGAAGGATGGTCTTAATAGAGGTTTCACTCACGCCGTACATGGGATCCAGGGCTATTTTGAGTCTGCTTTTACGGATCGCCTGCATGTCGATGTTGTCAATAATATTATCCAGATATTCATTGAGGGGATAGATTTCCCGGATCAGCCCGGCTTCCAGGGCTTTTTCGTATTCCATTGTTTCCACCGGTTCCGTCTCGATCCGGCTGATATATTCTTCTATCTCATCGGTCTGTGCGGCGCTTGCATCCCTTCCGCCCGCGGTAAACACCTTGATTCCGTTATATATGGCGGGGTTATGGCTTGCGGTGATCATCATGCCGTAAGGCATTTCATGCTTCATGACATAAAACATGACAAGCGGCGTGGGCGCCGATTTGTTTACAAGATAGGCCGTCACTCCCTGCGCTGCAAATACCTGCCCCGCCCACTGCATCGCTTCCTTTGCCAGAAAACGTCTGTCGTAGCCGATCACGATCCCTTTGTCCGCGGCGTTTTCATCTTTCATTTTTCTGCAGAGGGCTTTTGCCAGAAGCTGGATATTTGCTTTGGTAAAATCATCCCCTATCACTGCTCTCCATCCGCCTGTTCCAAACTTAATCATCGGTTTTCCTCCCTTTTTCCGGGCACTCCTGTCCCATTATCACCTGTACCTGATGGGTGCTGCCCTCCGGCAGTACCGGTATCCGGGAAACCGTTTCCCCGTCAAGCCGGATTTCTCTGACGCCTTTCATGACGCCGTCCGGGTTCTGCACGCTTATTTCCATCCTGGCTCCCCGCCATACGCGGCTCATATGGAATTCCTTCCAGTCTGCGGGAACGCAGGGGTCAACCACAAAATGGTCAAATTCCGGCTTCATGCCCAGCATGTACCGGGTGGCCGAGAAATAAGCCCAGCCGCCGGTTCCTGTCATAAACGGATGCCTCGCGCGTCCGAAGGCGCTGTGATCCCGCCCCATGATGAACTGGCAATAGGAGTAGGGTTCCGCTTCCCTGATTTCTATCTTGTCATTCTGGTAATACGGGCAGAGGGCATCGTAATACTTCATCGCCCGATCCCCGCGTCCCAGCACGCATTCCGCCGCCCAGGCCCAGGGATTGGGATGGGAGAAAATAGAGCCGTTTTCTTTAAGTCCCGGATACACCCGGGTCACAAAACCGATATCGTCGTCCGGCACCGTATAAGAGGGCGCATTCAGCTGGAGCCCGTAGGGGGTAAACAACCAGGTATCCACGCTGTCCATGGCCTTTTTCCCTTTTTCCGGGCTGGCCGCACCGGAAAGCACCGCCCAGGCATTGGATTCCAGATGGACCTTTCCTTCCTCGTCCCGGCTGGTTCCTATCTTCCTACCGTTTTTGGTGATGCCGCGGATGAACCATTCTTCATCCCACAGCTCCTTGTTGCACACTGTTTTCACCCGTTCCGCCATTTCCGAATAGGTCTTTACATCCTCTTCACGGCCGAGGAATTCCGCCAGTTCAAGGAAGGCGGACAACGCCCAGTAGTGCAGGAAGGAAACCAGGGCGCTTTCCCCGCCGCCAAGGTTCAGGCAGTCGTTCCAGTCGGCGCGCAGGCCTTTGCAGATTCCGGTGGCGCCTACCTGCCTGGCGCTGAAATCCAGTATTTTTTTCATATGTTCGTACACAGTGCCTTCCCCGCCGTCCGCGTAGGTCAGCAGCGTATCCGCAAAATCGAAATCGCCTGTCTCCTTGATATATTCCACAAGGGAGGACACCAGCCAGAGTGCATCGTCCGAGCAGGCGTCAGCAAGGCCGTGCACATAGTCATCCTTATTCGGCGTTGGGATGACTGTAGGGGATTTGAAGGGCTTGACCTCGTTGTCAGGAACAAACCACTCCGGCTGGAACAGGTGCAGTCCATAACCTTCTGATACCAGACCTCTGCAAAGCTCCTCCAGCCTCTGCCTGCATTTTTCGGGATTGGAGTGAGGAATGGTCATGGCATCCTGTGCCGTGTCTCTGTAGCCAAGCCCTGTCCGGCCTCCCACCTCGATAAAAGAGGCAAACCGGGAAAACATGACATTGATTTCCGCCTGGTACAGAGTCCATGTATTAATCAAAGTGTTCATCCCCTCATTGGGGGTATGAATCTGAAGCTTGCTGAATTTAGCGTCCCAGTATTCCCGCAGTTCTTCATAGGAACGGTCTGCCGCCTCGGGAGAGAAATATTTCTCCCGCATCCTGCGGCCCGCTTCCCGGTTTCCTTCGCCTAAGAGGAACACAAGGCGCACTTCTTCCCCTGGCTTCAGGGTGATATTCTTCTGCAGGCTGCCGCAATGGTTGTTTCCAAGCTCAAAGGAACCGCCGCATTGTCCTTTCTCCACGGACAGCGGGTTATCCTCCGTGCGGTACGGGCCGATGAATTTATCCCGCAGGCAGTCGAAGCCGTCCGGCTCAAAGTTTCCGGTAAAATACTGGAAACCAAACTCTTCATAGAAAAGATCGTGCTCGATAATCCCGTCTTCATAGGAGGAACCGGCACAGTACATACTCATCTGGAAATTCTGGTTGTCTGTCGTAATATGATGGAAGGAAAACTCACAATAGGAAAACACGCGCAAATCCCGTGTCCTGTCACTGTCGTTTTTAATGGTAACATCCCACAGCTCCACCGGATCCTGCAAAGGGATGGAAAGCTTCTGGCTGGCGCTGATGCCTTTATACTCGCTTTCATATACGGTATAGGACATCCCGTGGCGGCAGCTGTACCGGGCTTCCTCCAGGCTCTTTCCCACAGGCTGCCAGGAGATGCTCCAGTAATCCCCGTCCGCATTATCCCTTATGTACACGTAATGGCCCGGCCGGTCCATGGGGATACTGTTTCCGCGGAACCGGGTGATACGGTGGTATTCCGGCGTTTTGTAGAACAGATAGCCGCCGGCCGTATGGTTCACCACGGCGCACATATTTTTAAGTCCCAGATAATTGGTCCAGGAGGCGGGCAGGTCCACCCGGTCTATCACATATTCTCTTTTTTCGTTGTCAAAATGTCCGTATTGCATAGCAATCCTCCATCTCACATAATTACGCGCATATATCTGCGGGCGTACAGGGAAAAGGCCCCGGCCGCCTGCCAATGCGCAGGGAATGTCTTATCAACTTCATTATAAGGGCTGACAGTCAATCCTGCTATGGTCAGATATGTGAAATTTTGTATATAATTGTTCTCATCCCACCCGGATTTTGTTTTTTTATGTGCATATTTTTGACGTTTCTTCCGGGACAGAAAAAGGTTCCCACCATATTGGATAACGGGCAATTCCGGCTTCGGAAGAGAAACGGACAAAAAAAGGCCTCAGTCAGAATACATACAACTACCGACCGAGCGCCTCTTGCTGTTTACGGACAGGGCGGAACCGGCAAAGCCGCCGTCCCGCGCCGGGATTTGTCAGCCCTTTACCGAGCCGATCATCACCCCTTTTACAAAATATTTCTGGATAAAAGGATAAATACATAATACAGGTACCGTTGATACAATGATCGCACTGTATTTCAGTGTCTGTGACAGCTGCATCTTGGCCTCCGCCTGCGCGGCATCCAGCCCCTGCATATTCGTCAGGCTCATTTTATTGGACATCAGCAGATCCCGCAGGAAGGACTGCAGCGGCATCAGCTCCTTGTCATTGAGATAAATCAGCGCCGTAAAGAAATCATTCCAGTGGCCGACGGCATAATACAGGGCGATAACCGCCATGATGGGTTTGGAAAGCGGCAGGACGATCTTCATCAGGAACTGGAAGGTATTGGCGCCGTCCAGCTCCGCCGCCTCCTGCAGGCTGGAGGGTATGCTGTTCACAAAATAGGTTCTGGTGATGATCACATTATATATGGAAACGGCTCCGGGTATCATCATGGCCCACGGGGTATTCAGAAGATGGAGCTTGCTCACCACCAGGTAGGTGGGGATCAGGCCGCCGCTGAAATACATGGTCAGCATGAACAGAAACATCAGGAAATTGCGCGGCACAAAGTCCTTTCTTGACAGCGGATAGGCGGCGCAGACAGTCATGACCAGATTGATAAACGTTCCGGCCACCGTATAAATAATGGTATTCTTATAGCCCGTCCAAATCATTTTATATTCGGAAACCGCCTCATAGGCCGACAGGGTAAATCCTTTCGGAAACAGGATTACATTACCGTTCCACACCTCATTGGGATTGCTGAAGGAGGCTATGACCACAAACCACAGCGGCCAGAGAAAAACCAGGAGAAGCGCTATCATAACGATTACATTGACGATATCAAAGACCTTGTCGGAACAGGATTTCTTATTCCTCATTATTTTCCCTCCTTAAAACAGGCTTTCTTCCGTAAATTTTTTACAGATCTGGTTTGCCGCGACAATCAACAGCATATTGATCACGGAATTAAACAGGCCGATTGCCGTGGAATATCCGTAATCACTGTTGATCAGACCCACCTCATACACATAGGTGGAAATAACGGAGGCTGCCTGTTTATTCAATGTATTCTGCAGCAGGAATACCTTTTCAAACCCCACGCTCATCAGGGAACCCATCTGGAGAATCAGAAGCATGACGATAGTTGGTTTGATGGAAGGAAGATCCACATGCACGATACGCTGCAGCTTATTGGCGCCGTCCACGATAGCCGCTTCATGCAGCTGGTAGTCCACTCCCGACAGGGCCGATATGTAGATGATGGAGCTCCAGCCCATGCCCTGCCATACGCCGGTCCAGACATAGATGGATTTAAACAGCTCCGGCTTTCCGAGAAAATCAACGCTTTCCAGGCCAAAAAAGCCTCTGACCACATTAAAAATCCCGGTATCCGGATTCAGAAAAATGGTGATCATGCCGCACATAACCACGGTTGAGATAAAATAAGGCGCATAAGAAACCATCTGCACCGTTTTTTTCAGGTATTTATTCTTCAGGTAATTCAGCATCAGGGCAAAAATAATAGGTATGGGAAATCCCACCAGGATGCTGTAGACGCTGATTCCAATTGTATTTTTAAGAAGCAGCCCGAAATTATAGCTGCTGAAAAACCGGACGAAATTTTCCATTCCAATCCACGGGCTTCCCCAGATCCCTTTTTTAACGATGTAATCCTTAAATGCCAGCTGGATACCGTAGATGGGCGCATAGGAAAATATGAGATAATATACCACTACCGGCAGAATCATCACATAGAGAATCCAGTTTTTCTTCATATCCTTTAACAGACGGGCGGGCAGGCGCTCCGCCTTATGTCCTGCAAACCCGGTATTCTTCCGCCGCGCGGCGCTTTTTTGCTTCCTCCCTGCAGTCATAGGTATTCTCCCTCCTGTTCCCTATTAGGCCGCTGCCGTACCCGGCAGCGGCAATAACCGTTTTTTCGGCCTGGTTGCTTTCATGCATGGTGCTATGGGAGTTTACTTTCCTGCCGATTTGTTATAGGTATTTTTATAAATATCCGCCAGCTGGTTTCCGCCCATGTTGCCCACCGTCGCCACATATTCCTCCCAGCTGTCCTCCAGGGTGAGTTCGCCGGTTGCAACCTGTGCCACATACTGATCGATATAGGCGTCAATATCCGGTTTGATGGTGGATATGGTCTTGGCATCCGCATCGCTGTAATACATCATCGGCAGCGGAACCGCACCCTTTGCGGCGACCTTTGCCCGCTCTCCGTTCAGATATACTTCATCCGGATCCACCTTTTCGGACATCTTGTCAAACCAGAAATCCGGCTGGATGGAAGGATGGAAGGCCGCGCCCTGTATGGTGCTGCTTGAACGGACTGCAGCGATATCGTCACCATAACCCTGGCCGACGATCCATTCCCAGTTTCCGTCCGCATCCAGCTTCCAGGTCTTTCCTTCGATACCAAGCCATGCCACGATGCCCCCTTCTTCGGTATAGAACTGATCGGCCCAGGCCACCAGGATTTCGGGATTCTCACAGGTATCCGTCAAAACCATTGTTCCCGGCGTAATACCGGTATTCAGGGGATACATACCGTCCTCAAAGGGTGTCAGGGCGATGTAATCATCGTCGTTATCCCTTCCTACCGTCAGGAAGGCTCCCGCATCAAAGAAGCTTCCCAGCACATCTCCGGACTGGCCGATGGCTCCCTGCTGCTCATGCTTCTGGGTGAATGCATTCTTGTCAAGCAGCCCCTCCTGGTACAGCTTCGCCACATATGCCACATATTCCTTAAAGGTATCGGAGGTGGGGATATAGGTCAGTTCTCCGTCAATAACGGCAGTTTTGGTCCCATAATCATAAGGGATCCCAAAATAGGCAAGCAGCAGATCCGGCTTCACCACATCGGTTGCCGTCAAAGGGATCTCGTCATTCGGATCCCCGTTTCCGTTGGCATCCTCGTCTTTGAATGCTTTCAGGACTTCGTAAAGCTCATCCAGGCTCTTTGGCTCCTGCAGTCCCAGCCGGTCCATCCATTTCTTATTGATCCAATAGGTGGTCATCGCACCGTTCTGTCTTTCGATATCCGGCAGGGAATAAATATGTCCGTCCGAGGATGTGATATAATCCCAGCCGTTTGTTTCGTCCAGCCTGGCACTGAGGTTGGGCGCATATTGCTTAATCAAATCCTCCAGAGGAACAAACAGTCCCTGTTTTCCGTATTTTTCAAGATCATTGGCATCAAAGCCGGCCTTGAAAAACATATCCGGATATTCTCCCGAAGCAAGGACCAGATTTCTCTTTTCTTTCAGATCCGCACCCATAACCGACTGGAAATCAAATTTGAGATTGGCATTTTCCGTCACCGTCTGCATGGTGATATTATCCTGCAAATCATATTCCCCATTCATTATGGCAAATACGCTGTATTCCTTTGTCTCTGCCAGCGGGAAGGTCAGGCTATCGCCGGATGTCTGGCTTTCCCCCGCCTGCGCGGCTTCCTCCGCCGTCCCGTCCGCCGCCTTGCTGCTTTCCGGGGTAACCCCGGCGTCCGATGTCTCCTTCGCCGCGCCGCAGCCTGCCAGGGAAACAACCATTGCCGCTGCGCACAACAGGGCCGTAAGCTTTTTCATTTTCATAAGTAATACCTCCTGTTTTTTGTCAATATACCGTTATCGGCTCACCCATCTGATGCTGTCCGGAGGCGCCTCTCCTTTGTGAGCATGGCTTTATTATAGGTAACACCGTACCGTTTCCACAAGACACATGATTATGGGCTTACGGATAAATACGGTATCGGGGGATCCTGTCAGGGAAGCCGCATATTTACGGTATTTGTGCGGCAAGCGTACAAATAACAAAAAAAATTTTTGAAAACTGTTCCGTCCATCCGGCCGGGATAACCGGCCCGCATTATTGCGCCCGATTTCCATTTATTGTATGATAGGAACTGTGCAGCAAATGTACCGACCTGCTGAAGAGTTCCCTAGATGTCCTATATTCCCGGGTATGCAAAGGAGAGCATATGAAATACTGCGTCCGTTTTTTTTCCAACAGTAAACATTCCACTCTGATCAAATATTTCCTTTCTTATTTTATTATCCTGAGCATCCTGTTTCTCGGTTTTTTCCTCGCCGTACGCATCCAGCTGAACCGTATCTATTTTAAGGATTTAAACGATCAGACCGGTAAACGTCTGAACAATGTCATGCTTCAGCTGGAGGACGATCTGTCCAACATCAATCAGGTGCAGTCCCTTCTGTCCAAGGATATCAATCTTGTCCTTTCCCGTTATAAAAATGAAAACTGGTACAACTACCAGGCCGCCCAGCGCATGAATGAATATACGGTGAGTAACAGCTTCATCGACACGATTTGTTATGTGGACAATAAAACCGAAAGCATCCTCTCCTCCGGCAAGCATGTATATAAACAGGACGGTATCTACTATATCTATACCGGTTCCCATTATCTTCCGTTCCCCCTGGTACAGTATGCCGGCTCGAATAAAAGCCAGCTTATCTACCTGTCGGACGAAACCTCCGGGCTGCTGATTTACCTTCCTTATAGTAGCAATATGGAGTCCTACTGCATTTTTTATATCATCAGTATGAAGGAGCTTCAATCCACGCTGGAGGCCGGCAGCTTCAACGGCATCAATTCCGTCTGTCTTGTCACGCCGGACAACCAGATCATCTCAGGCATTCACGAGGATGCCATCCTGCCTTACCTGGACGGCCTGAAAAAAGAAGCCGGGCGGTATCCGATTGATTCCGACGATACCATGTTTGTATACACAGGCCTCCCCGGCAGCCTGACCCTTCTGGCCCTTTCCTCCAACAAAGCCATCTTGGGACAGGTCAGCCTGGCGTTCCGCAATACCTACCTGATTCTCGTCCTGCTGGCCACCTGCGGAATCTTCCTCATACTTTTCTCCATGCGTATTACCTACTGGCCTCTGCATAAGCTTCTTACCAAGCTGGTGGATACGCCGATGCCGGGCCGCAGCTACGTGGATCAGATAGACGCCGCTTTTACCACCGCGCTTTCCGAAAAAAATAAGCTGCAGAAAAAGCTGGACAAGTACAGGTTGTCCATGCAGAAATCCATCCTGGATTCCATCGTATCCGACAACAGCAATTCCCGGATGAACGGGCTTCTGGATATCGACCAGTTTTTCAGCGATGAGCCGGACAATATGATATTTGTCCTCACCATCAGCCATCCCAGGAAAAGCTGCAATCCCAATGACGTCATGGTTTTTCTGGAAAACGCCCTGCCTGACAAAAATTCCTGCGCCCTGCTGGAAGCCGGTAAAAACCGGAGTGTCTTTATGATCAATTATCCGGGAATTGAAG
The DNA here is from genome assembly GCA_022845955.1 of Lachnospiraceae bacterium. Taxonomy (GTDB): domain Bacteria; phylum Bacillota; class Clostridia; order Lachnospirales; family Lachnospiraceae; genus Eisenbergiella. The sequence goes on along the minus strand of AP025576.1, from coordinate 2,027,352 downwards.
AAAACAAGGACGAGGTCATCCGCCTTCTCCTGTGGGATTACTGCAGCGAAACCGGATGCCGGGCCGCGGTCAGCAACGGCGCCTCCTCCCCTCTGGAAATCCCTTATCTCTATGAAAACGCCCTGCTGGCCGATAAATACCGCCAGGAGGAAGCGGTGGTTTCCTATGGGGAAATAGCCCCCCGGATCCCTTCCCCTTCCAATCTGGCGTATCCGTATAAAAAGCTGGATGCTCTTGCGCTCTGCCTGAAAACGCCTGAATTTACACAGGCACGCCGGCTGAAGGAAGAGCTTTTTTCCCAAATTGACAGCGCCTCCGAAAACGGGACTCTTTTTCCGGATTTCTTTATCCGGTGCGTACTGATCGATATCCTTACCATCATTACCAATGCCATGAACCGTATGAATATCAAATTCAAAAATTACAGCGATCTCTACTATGAAACCCTGTATCTGTGCCGGAGCTGTCCGTATCAGGAAAAAGGGGGAGAGGTGTCCCGGAATGTGGATGAACTGCTGGCCGCCTTTGAAGCGGAATATGCGAATTCTGCCGTACATGCTTCGCAGATCATGGAAATCCTCCGGGAAGGCTATACCTCACCTGATTTTTCCATATCGGTGCTCGCCGACAAATTCGAAGTCAGCATCGCCTATATGAGTTACCTGTTTAAGAAAAAATTCAACAAAAACTTTTCCGATTATCTCTGGGAGCTGCGCCTGGACAAAGCAAAGGACATGCTTCTCCATTCAAGCATGCCCATTGATCAAATCAGTGTCCGTGTAGGATATATTAACGTGTCCAGCTTCCGGCGCAAATTCAAGCAGGAAACCGGAATTACGCCTTCCCAGTTCCGCAATGGGAAGGGATGATTCCTGCTGTCCGTACCGCTGAGTGTCTCCCAGAAGGTGCCCGGCTCCCGCGACAGCATATAGCCGCACAGATGTTTCATTTCTTTCTCCAGCAGGGCGGTTTCCCCATACCGTTCCAACAGCTCAAACCGCATCATATGTCCGAAGAAAACGCCGCAGTCCGCCACCTTCAGCCGGGCCGGCCCCGAGGAAGGCGCCGTTTACATATACCCTGTAAAAGGTGTGTGCAGCTATCGTCAGCGTATATGTCTCCCCTTTTTCCGCCGTAAAATCACACCGGAAGGCCGCCAGTGTATCCGGCTTATCCGCCCTGCCCGGCACAAAAACCGGCTTTGCTTTGCAAAATAGTCCTTCTTCCATATAAATACCTCCTGCTAATCAGGTGCCGGAAAGCACAGTCACTCCTGCCGGCGCCTTAATTTTCGTCTCCACACTGCCGTCCTTCCTTTTTTTATGGGAGATACGGACGATACCCATAGGCGTGGGGAAGGTTCCTTTTGCCCAGGACAAATCCCCCAGATGCGGTTTGATTTCCAGCACCCGGCAGCCCGGCTTTACAATCCTGACCCCCAGGATATTTTCAGTCAGCCACGGCGTTACCCCGGAAGCCCAGCCGTGGCAGAGACTGTGCCGGTACCCCTTATAACAGTACGCCCCGTAGGTTCCGTGCACATCCGTTTCCCCTGCTGCCGGGAGGCGGTCGATAGGCGCCGCTGCTTCCATCCAGTTTATATCAAAATCCTCCCAGAACGTGGTGGCCCCCAGCTTCAGCATCCCGCCCCAATAGTCCCGGATACAGGAAAGGCAGCCCTCATAATCCCCCGCCATGCCGCGGGCCGTCAGAATATAATAGCCCATAAAGGTGGACATTCCCTGTGCACCGCCCACGGAAAGGATTTCCCGGTTCATTTCCCCTGCCTCCCGCAGCCCGGCCAGGACAAGCAGTGCCGCCGCCTGCTTGGATCCGCCGGAAGCAACCGGGAAGCAGCCCAGCCGCTCAACATCCCTTTCACAGCGTTCTGCAAGTTCCTGTTTCCCCAGAATAAGGAACAGCTTATGCAGGCGGTCCGCCGCCAGCCGGTGAAGGGCCTGCACGCCCGCATCCACCGCTTCCGGCTTATCGCTGGACGGCCAGTCCAGGAAACGTCCTTCCGTCACCGTGTCCTTCCCGTCCGCTCCAATACAGTCCGTCAGCTGCCTGCTTATGCCTTCCAGATACGCTTCCTGGTTCTTCAGCCACGCCCGATCACCGGTATACAGAAACCAGTCATATACGATGACGGCATACCACATGGTGTAGCTGGCCATCCCGTTCATCCAGCCCGGCAGAGGGGTCTCTTTTCGGATAAAATCAAGGCTTCCGGCAACGGATGCATCCGCTCCGAAAACAGTCCGTATGGTCAGCGTCTCCGGATGCATATCCCCCACCCATACCAGGCGGTCCCTCTTAATCCCGTCCCAGATATATTCCTGCATGTTCAGATGCACGGTATAGGCTCCCACGTCCCAGATACGGTTCAGCAGCGGATCGCTGCACGAAAAGCTGCCCCGGTAGGGGACATCCTTATAAACAAGCACACCGGCCACCGATTTCAGGGAAAGCTGCACATCCTTTTCCTCCAGATCAAGCCTCACAAAACGGAAACCCGTTTCCCCGATCCGGTTCATGCTCATCATGCCGATTTCCGTATGGATATCCCTTCTGGCATGATCGTTGGTGGCATTTCCTTCCCCGCCCGGCTCGCTCATGGCCTCCATTACCGATTCCCCGAACCGCACCCTGACCTTCGCTCCCCTGCCCGTACTGTCCTGCCAGGCAAGGATCCGGATCCCGCCGTGGATTTCATAACCGAAATCCAGCAGCAGGGATGCCGGGCCGTCCGAGCTGTCCATCACGAAAGGCTCATGGGCCGCAAGGGATATCTGCGGTTCCCTCTCCGTTAAAAGAACCTCCTCATGGGACACCTTCCCCTGCTTCCAAACTACGCTGCGCGGCAGCAGGTATACGGCCTTCCTTTCGTCCGGGTGAAGCGTATCCGTTGTTTCCTTATCCATAACCCTGAAAATTGTCCTGTTATCCATGCGCTTCTTCCTCTCTCTGTAAGGGTACTTTACCCGGTTACCTTTCTTTCGATAACGGTTCCGACACGTCGGGACGGCTGGTTCGTTCCTTCCAAAGGACAGGAGCCTTCAAAATCCCCTGCCGGATCCGTACATAGGAATCCCTCCAGGCCTTTCCTTCCGTCATGAAATTGCCGGGACCGTATGCAGAAGCAACAGCCGGCCATTCGTGCAGCGGCCCGAAGGTATTCCGCCTTCCGAATATTAGCTCCACTGCTTCCGGTTCTTCCACTTCCGCCTCATAGGGCGCCTGTATCATAAGCGCTTCCTCTTTCCCGAGTACCCGGATGCAGGCCGCATGGGTACCCGCCATACGGATCCGGTAAAGCCCCTTTCCCAGATCCGGCAGCTTAAGGCAGATGCGGCCGGAGTAAAACGGAAGTCCCTGCTCCCCGATATCCCCTGCCTTCAGCCGCGGGGGCAGTCCGGTCAGCACAGCCTTTTTCCCGCCGTCCGCCAGTCTCACGCCGAAGCGGCCCAGCAGATAGACGGCTTCGATTCCGCCTGTCTTATAATAGGCATATGTAATTTTTATAACATTGACGCCCTTCTTCACACAGCCGGAAGGCAGGACGATTCTGTCAAAGCAGCTGTCCAGCCATTTACCCGCCGACTGCACGGGAATCTCCCTCTCTCCCAACGAAAGCCCCGTCACATGCTCCCTATCCTCCAGGGCCAGGAAGCATTCCTCCGGGACGGTCTCCGCCTCAAACCGGTATTCCAGAACAACTTCCTTCAGCGGCTTTTCCGGTATCCCGTTTTTCTTTTCTTCATACCAGGGCTGCAGCATCTCCCCGCCCCGCCACGGGATTCCCAACGTATCACGAAGCGCCCGGTCCGCCTTCAGAACCTCCTGCCGGGGCAGCATCGTGCCGTCCTGCATGGTGATGCGCACCTTGTCCAGCACACATACATTTTCTTCCGACAGCCGGTAATCATATTCCTCCGGCAGGCCGTCCACCCGTTCCCAGACATGCGGCTCCGGGATCGGACACGCCCGGTCCCGTCCGGCTATGACAAGGAGCTTCTCCTCCCCGGCCGCAAAAGAAAGCGGAATTTCCAGCCGGCCGCCCTTTTTCCGAAAGCGGCATGCCCATATCTTTCCGGTCTTTGCATCCCATAGCTCCGGCCATCCCTCCTCTTCCAGGGAAAGCACCAGTCTCCCTGCGGCGTGATCCCGATCCAGGTTCAGCAGGAATAGATAAGTCTCCTTCCCGGCCTTTCTGCACTGTACCGCAACCCGGGAAGCCCTTTTCCCGGTAATGCTTATCTTGCCGTCCGAACAGCATTCGGTGATACGTGCTTCCTCAAAGGGGATCCGCACCGCCTTTTCCGCGAGGCTGCGCACCTTATCCGTCGGGAGAACATCCACATAGCCGGGAACCTCACCGGCAAAAACAAGCCTGCCGCCCTGTTCCCGGAATTTAGCGAGCAGCTCTAAGGTGGAGGATCGCATAGTCTCCATTCCGGTCACAAGCACCGTATGGTAAGCGCTCCTTCCCACATTAAGCATTCCGTCCCGGACGCTTCCGTGCCTGGCCATTATATCCTCTTCCCCATAGTCAAAATCAATATGGCTGCTTATTAGGATCCGGAAGGTATCCCGGTATCTTTCTTCCAAACGGATAATCCCCTCCCCAACGGCTTCCAGCCCCCGGAATGCACCGCAGCGGGAACGCGCCCACACACTCTCTATGGGATTTAACACCAGAACGCCGCAGACCGGCTCGGTATCCGAAAGGAGCGCATGGATTCGGGAAAAATAATCCTCCAGCTTCCGGTATTCCGGATACCATGCACTCTGGAAAAAGATACTTGCCGGATAATCCCGTTTGGCCTCGCCCTTCATGGTATACCAGGAAAGATGCGGACAGCGCAGATTGATGCCGAACAAGGCCTGCCAGTCCCCTACCTGCTTATAATCCTCCAGATCCATCTGCCAGCCGGTACAGCCGTACAGCTCGGAAAGAATCCCTTTCTTACCCAGCTGCCTTGCCACAGAGGCAATCTGCTTCACAATCCACCAATTGTCATTTTTTTCGGTAAGAACGTCCACGCCGGGATAATCCATATATTCGTAAAAACGCATCAGGGAGCCCTGCATCACAGTCTGTGCCGTCAGGCTGTCCTCATGCAGCACATGTCCGGTGAAGAGCAGCTTGTTCGCCGAACACCAGTCCTGAATAGGCTGCGCGAAATTCTCCAGGAACAGTTCCTGACACAATTCCATATAATCCCTCGCCGTCCCGGACAATTCTTCTCCCGTGTACCGGAAAAAAAGCTCCGGCAGCTTCTCCTTCAGACTGTAGCCAAACCGTTTCTTATATTCCGGGAACAGGGATGGGGTATAAGGCACCGCCGTTTCCTTCCCGCCGGAAAACTCGGAGAAAAGCGGCCCTCTGTGCGGTTCATCCGTAAAGATTCCCGGAATGCTTTTTCCCAGCCGGGATCCGCATTCTGACGCATACCGTTCATGCGTGAGCTGCATATAATGCCCCACTGCTTTTCTGTTCATGGTATCCAGATACGTGTATCCGTTATAATTGTCACTGCATGCCGCCGGAACCACGGTAAAAACCACCGCCGTCTCCCCGTTCTCCAGAGGCTCCCCCGGCTTCAGGGGGCGCACCTTCTGCATGTCCCCGTCCTGGAATACAACAGCAAATACAGCAGGCTCCTCCTCTGCCGCAAAGTCCCCCTCCTTCTTACAAGGATTTTGTTCCATGGACAGCTGTGCGTCCATCCATTCCTCCGGGGTATATCTTTTCATTTCCAGGAAGGACGCCCGGTATTCCGGCTGCTGCGTCGCCATACCGCCGGCAGAACCGGAGGGCCAGCGATCCTCATCATACAGCCAGGCCTCCATTCCTTTCTCCGCCGCATAGTCCGCGCAGCGGCGCGTCAGCCGGAACCATTCCTCCCCCAGATATTCCGTTTCCAGCCCGGTCCTGGAATGCATGAAAAAACCGCCGAAGCCCATCTGCTCAAAAATATCGATCTGACGCAGCAGCTCCTCCTCCGTAAGTTTCCCGTTCCATGCCCAGAAGGGCTTCCCCCTGTATTCCTTTGAAGGGTTCTCAAAAAGCTTCTGTCTGTCCTCTATCCCCATCATTCTTCTCCCTCTTTCCAATCCATTTCTCCGGATCCCGCAACCTGTGCGTACCATTTGCCGCTGTCCTTTACCAAACGCTCCTGCGTGTCGAAATCCACATGTACCAGGCCAAAGCGGCTTTCAAAGCCGGCACACCATTCCCAGTTATCCAGCAGCGACCAGACATAATATCCCCGGATATCCGCGCCCTCCTCCATGGCCCTGGCAATCCAGTACAGGTTTCCCCTGAGATATTCGATCCGCTGCGTATCCCGTATCCTTCCCCCGTCCTGCACCTGTTCCCCGCAGTTGCAGGTGCCGTTCTCCGTAATATAAACGGGAATGGCAAGCTGATACTCCTTCCTGAGCATTTCCACGGCTTCATAAACAGCTCTCGGATAATACTCCGTTCCGTTTTCCATGAAATTCCCGCCGTTTTTCTTCCGATCCGGCACGGCTTCCGGCTCCGCACAGTCCAGGACACGGTTGTAGCAGTTCAGCCCGAAAAAGTCCAGCGGCTGGCGGATCCGTTCCATATCCCCGTCTTTTATCACGGGCATACAGTCTTTTTCTTCCATATACTGCAGCAGCTCCTGACGGTAACAGCCCTTTAGCACCGGATTCAGATAGGAACGGAAGGTTTTCTCATTTTCAAGGCGCGCAATTTCACAGTCCCTGTCATTGTCCGGGCGCAGGGGGTAATGCTGCCAGATATCCACGACGATACCCGCCTTACTCTCTTTCAGGTTCTCCTGCCGGAACCGCCTTATCGCCTCCCCATGCGCCAGCAGGATGTGATGGTTTGCCTGCCTCCCGTATTTTTCCAGCCGAAAGCCCGGTGCAAAACCTCCCAGGGCATATCCCACATAGGTTGCAATGGGTTCATTGACGGTCGCCCACATAGGGACCGCATCCCCGAACTCCCGGTACAATAGGGACGCATATTCTCCGAACCAGTCCGCCACATCCCTGTTCAGCCAGCCTCCCAGCCGTTCCAGTTCATAAGGAAGATCCCAGTGGTAAATGGTGGCATTCGGTATCATATTCCGTTTCCACAGCCCGTCAATAAACCTTTTATAATAATCCAGGCCCTTCTGATTGACCTTTCCCTTTCCCTCCGGCAGAATCCGGGGCCAGGAAAAAGAAAAACGGAAGCTGTTCAGGTTCATACGCTGTGCCAAATCCAAATCCTCTTCGTATCTGTGATACAGATCACAGGCGTTTTCCGGCGTGGAGCCGTCCGCGATATTGCCCGGGATCCGGGCAAATGTGTCCCAGATCGAAAGCCCTTTCCCCTCTTCCCGGGCTGCTCCTTCCAGCTGTGCGGCACTGGTGGCCGTACCGAATAAAAAATCCTTGGGAAATCTGATCGTTTCCATATCTGTCTTTTTCTCCTTTATCTGAAAATCATTTCTTTCCCTTCCTTCAGCCTGCCTCTGCTTACCATCCGCACCGGCAGGCTGTAATACTTCCGTATTAGGTTAATAGTACCAATACCAGGGGAGGAAAACAACTCACAAGATTTTATCCGGTCTTTCCGATTTTTGCACCCCTGATCCCTTTCTTACAGACAGCGCAGCAGACGGGCTGTCCTGTCGAACCGTTACCCTTACGTACAATATTTATATAAGCCATAAAAATGATGTATGCAGGCACGGCCCAGGCCTGTGCGTCTGTCCTCCCCGCAAAGCGGGCTTACATACGTTTTGCATATGCACACTCCAAAAAGGCCCCGCCGGCTGCGCCGGCGGGGCGGATACAAGGATGCTGTCAGGAAGTTTTCTGCAGGGAGGAAATAAGAGCCTGGGGATTGATGACATGGAAGGTGTAGCTTTGGCTGCCTCCCGGCTGTGTGCGTGTAATTTCGGTGGACGTATCCATGGCGGCGCGATAGAATTCCTCCGGCCCTATGTCAGGCCTGACCTGGCAGCAAAGCGCATAGATCCCCGCCACATAGGGTACGGTCCAGCTCCAGCCTCCGTCGGCATAATACACATACGTGTCCCCCGACATATCCGCGGTGGTACGGCCGTCCATGGGAACCAGAAGGGAATTGACAAACATATCCGCGCTGGCCCATTGCCAGGAACCCAGGGTATAATTGGCAGCCGAATCCGGATCGCCGGCAGGATCGATTTTTCCCAGCCCGGCGAACGGCGCTTCCGTATGAAACGCAGAAAAGAAATCGTAGTTTTGTTCCGTGGATGTGGTAAGGACAAACATCCCTTCCTTTTTTGCCCGCTCTATCGCGTCAAGCAGCACCTGCAGCCGCTCATCCTCCTTCTCTTCCCCGGTAGGGGCATAACCTCTGGCAATAGCGATTACCCGGATTTTATCGTCGGCCGGCAGCGTCTTATTCACTTCGATAATACGGTCAATCACACGGGCATATTCTTCCCAGGCAAGATTGTTTTCCCCCTCCTCTTCCCAGCTTATCACATTATCGAACCCCCAGAAATAGAGCTTCGCATCCGGCGCCACCCCGCAGTGCTCTCCCGCCGCCAGGGATGCGAGCGCCGCAGCATGCATCGAACCCGTCTGGTTGGGCGTTACATGCATTTCCTCATAAAGGGCCAGCTTTGACGCATATTCGGGATGATCGGTATAAAGGACCTGATCAATGACAGCGATAGACACCCCTTTTCCGGTGATCCCCCGGTCATGCAGGCCGCCTACCCCCAGTCCCGGTGATTTCCCTGCTTCCAGGCATTCTTTCGCGGGGAAGGCATCCTGCAGGCCGTCCGGGAAAACCGTATCTTCATTGAAAGTAATATTGGGAATACAGCCTTCCAGCCGCGCCTTTTCCTCTGCGGTCATATTCCTGCCGTCATACCACCGGATATCCGCATGATCCTCTTCCAGGGAAATATACTCCTTACTGCGGTACTTCCGTATATCCTCCGCGGCCTCCACCCGGCGCGCAAGGCCGCTGCCTGATTCGGTCAGGCAGTCCGCAAATTTTTCATTCCCCGCCGTGCCGCCGCTCGGGCTCCTCCTGCAGGAAACACAGAAAAAAATGAGAAAAACAGGCAGTAACAGTGTAAAGAATCGTTTCATTTTGGCTCCCGTCCGCGCGCACCGCGCGCTTTGAAATTATCGAAAGGGAAATGCAGTGTATTATAACCCCTCCGCCATTCTATTGTAATAGAATATATTTTCATTCTACTCCGATAAAATGCGATTGTCAAGCACCTGCTTTGATACGAGTCTTTTCCAATAATAAAACAGCAAAAACCGGCACACATAACCGCCGGACAAACAGCCGGTTACATGTGCCGGAAATCATTTCAGCCCTTACCCTTCTGCCTGCGCTGCCGCCATACCGCCAGAAAAAGGAATCCCATTCCAACAAGGAGAAAAACCACCCTTGCTGCAAGCATGCCGGCCGGCATGGAAAAGGCCGGATCGGTCTGTTGCAGGGTGAGCGGATATTCCGTAAAGAAAGAATATCCATAGAGATCAAGGTTCCCGGGAAGAGGAATAAAACCAACGCCCAGCGCAAACGCCATCCATACAAACAACAGGGAGGAGCGTATATGACCGGCCAGCAGTCCGGTCCCCGTCAGAAATACAAGCGGGGGCAGCAGGGCTGCCGCCGCCGTCAGCAGCAGCATTCCCACAGGCACGCTGTCGTGAAACAGCGCCAGCAGGAAGCCGATCCCCAGCGCGGTAACACCCAGTGCCAGCAGCAGCCAGGCGGTAGCTGCGGCAGCACATTTTACAAGGAGATACTGTCCCGGTTCTGCGGGAGACGCGTCGGTGAGGCTCCAAAACCGCCGGGCCTTTTCCTTGCACTGGTTCCACTGGAAGAACAGCAGCGCCACGCCCAAAAGCGGCATCAGCCGGGCCAGATACGCCCCGAAGGTCCAGGGGGAAAACGGGGCTGTATGGGCAACGCCCCGGATTACAGTAGTCTGCAGGATATTCCAGCCGAAAAACAGACATACGGCCAACAGTCCCCAGAAGAATTTTCCGCGCACGGTCCGGCGCAGTTCGTACAAATATATTTTACTCAAGCTTCAAATCCTCCTCCGTAAGATTACAGGCGTCAAGGAAATCCTGCCATGTCAGATAGGGATAGGACGGATTGGTCTCTCCGGTAAACAACCCGGACAGGATGCGGTCCATAGCCTCCTCGCCGCCCACCAATTTTTCCGCCTTCAGGATTTTCAGCGGCATTTCACAATACTGCCGGACAGTGGACTGGCTGTTGGCGATATCGGCTTTGTACTGTTCCGGCAGCGCCGACAGGAACCGGGGATTGCGGACATAAAAATCCTGGTAATACGCATCCACCTGGGACTGCCACACATCCACATAATACGTTTGGGCATAATCCGCGCCGTGAAGCTCCTTCATCAGCCGATAGGTCGTGTAAACCGTCAGCCCTTCACTGGACCAGGGATCCGACGCGGAGGAGGATTCGATCATGTTACCCAGGCCCCACCACTGATGGATGATTTCATGGGCCATGACTTCGCTGCCCCCGGCACCCTTCAGCGGATCCTTAAGGCCCTCTTCGCTGAAGCTGTCCTCTCCCATAACGCTGGCGCCTCTGCCTGCATAGCCGCCGCCCACTGTTCCAATCTCTATGAGGCGCATACCCTCTTCCCCATAAAAAGACAGGGGGCCGTAGTGACTGGTACAGTATTCAAATACCTGTTTCAGCGTTTCCCTTACGTTGCATTCTTCCATAACTTTCCGGTGTTTGGCACTGTAGTAAAATTCCACGTCCAGCCCCGCCGCCTCGATCTGCTCGGAGACATAATCACCGGCATAGAGTATCAGGCTCCATCCCGAAGTCTGCAGCAGCCACTGGGTGGATCCGGCATCTGACTCCCCGGCTTCCACGGTACCGGTTCCGAACAGAACCGGTGTCATTTTGTCAGGTAACGTGATTTTTGCCGTAAAGGGTGCGCGTTCCATGGTACTTTCCACAAAGTCACGGGGCATGGGTGAAAAATCCTGGTGGGCCAGGTAAATATAATCATCGCTGATCTCACACTCTCCCTGAGACAGGGACATTATGCTCCACTCCTGCGGAAATCCTCCGTATTCTACCGTCAGTTCCATGTCTTCATCGGCAGGGATATCCAGCTCGATGGTTTTCTCATTGATATCATCATCCTGAAGATCCCGGAAGGGTACGGCTTTTCCGTTGGCGGCAGCGGACCGCACGGTATAACCGGGATTCAGCCAGAGTGAAATAGTCTGAGGCTGTCCGGAATCATTATGCAGGGTATAGGTGGCCGCCGCCTGAAGGGTACCGCGGGAAAGGGACGGCTTCGCATCCACCGATATAGCGGAATAGGTTACATGTTCGTTGTAGGCAAAATTTTCATGTGCCTCATAATCGATTTCCTCCCTGCTGTTATCGACAAAAGGCTGCTTTACATAGGCCAGACAACCCATTACCGTCAGGACAACGCCCAACAGGGGAAGATAAAATGTCCGTGCATTCCGCAGCAGCGAACCGGCAGGACCTTTTCCATACCGGCGGACGCACAGCAGACACAGACACCAGATCCCACCCAGCGTAAACAGCCAGAAAAGCCGGTTCCATCCCAGGGACATAAGCCTGCGGTTATTTCCGAAATCGTCGGAGAGATAAATCAAAGCGGGATTTACCCACCGCAGCAGCCAGTTCCCGGACCAGGCGGTCAGGCTTAAGAGAAAAAAGCCCACAAAAGCTATCAATGTCACATCCAGTCTCCGGACGAGCTGATAAACGGCAGCGGTAAACAAGATCGAGAACCAGAGCGCGGGCAGCATCACCAGCAGATATACCGCCGCACACAGTCCCGGACGGAATGCCGGGCCGGCCGTTAAGGCTGTGACCGGCATCCAGACAGCCAGAACCCCTGTCATCGCCGCTGCTGCCGCCGTCAGCAGGGCCAGGGTGCGGGAAGCTTCCGCCGTTATAGGCAAAACCATGGATTCCGTAAGCAAATCGGTGCGGCTGCGATGGACACGGTCCAGTTCCAGCACGGTGAGCAGCGCAAAAAGGAGCGCACCGGCCAGCGCACCGCCCAGAGCAGGGTTGGCGAGTGCCGTACTGTTATGGGAGCCGGACAGAGGGGTATAGATAGTCAGCCCCGCCGCCGGTGCCGCCAGCGTGAAGCAAAGGACTGCCCAGGTCAGCCTGCTTTTAAAGAGCCGCCCCAGCTCCACCCGGAAAAGAGAATAGAATTTCATTGTGTTTTCCCCTCCTGTGTAATGAGATACAGATAGGCATCCTCCAGTGTGGGTTCCACACTGCGGGCCTCCTGCGGCAGAACCTCCGCCACGCCCCGGCACAGCACACCTTCCGCCGTATTAACCCGGGAGATGATATGCAGGGCGGATTCCTTTCCGTCGCCGGCCTGTTCCAGGAGAACCCCCACATGTCCCCTGGCCCGGAGGATCAATTCCTCAGGCCTGCCGGTAAACAGAATCTTCCCCCGGTCTATCACAATGAGCCGGTCACATACGGACTGCACATCTTCAATGATATGCGTAGACAGCAGCACCAGTTTATCCTGGGCCGTTTGGGAGAAAAAGTTTCGGAACCGGATACGTTCCTCCGGATCCAGGCCGACCGTAGGCTCGTCAAAGATCAGAAATTCCGGTTCCCCCAGCAGCGCCTGTGCTATTCCCACCCTTTGACGCTGTCCGCCCGACAACGTCCGTATACGCGCTTTTTTCTTTTCTTCCAGGCCGGTAGCCGCAATGGCGCGTTCAATAGCCTTCCCGCTGTCACGAATCCCCTTTAATGCCGCCATATAATCCAAAAATTCCCAGATCGTCAGTTCATCATACAGCCCGAAATCCTGCGGGAGGTATCCCAGTTTCCCCTTCAGCGTTTTTTCGTATTTGGGCAAAGGTACCCCGTCAACCGTTATTTCGCCGCCTGTAGGCAGAAGCCCGGCTACAAGCAGCTTCATCAGGGTGGATTTTCCCGCGCCGTTAGGGCCTACCAGGCCTATGAGGCTGGGACTTTCCAGCATCAGGCTGATGTCCTTTAACGCCTGTTTTCCGGTGGGATAGATCATGTTCAGATGGTTCAAGTGGATTCGCATAGATTCTTTCCTTTCTGACCTCATTCGGTTCTGAGAGAACAGCCTTATGTTCCTATTTTTATTCCCGCACTCCAAACGGATGCCCGATCGCATCCGCTTGACGACTGCCGCGAGGTATTTCTTTCTGCTCTATCTAAAAATATAACAGCTATTTCTTAAAAATGTCTGATCAAAATTCTTAACAAAATCAAACAACCGTAAAAGGACTTTTAATTCTGCTGCGCTTAAAAGGGGATAAACAAAACGTGCTATCGATCTAAAAAATGGCCCGCGATAAAATAACCGCGGGCCATTCCCTGCAGGTGCAGGCTCCTGTATCTTTTATACAGCAGCTCTGCCATACCTGTTTATTCTTCTGTATCCAAAAGCATTTCTTCTATAATATATGCCGCTTCCGCAACCAGATGGCTGCAGGGCCTGGAGGCATAATACTGCGCAGTCCGCTCCGTAGGCCTGGCGCTTTCCTCCCGCTGTATGCCTGCCGGCATTTCCAGGAGTTCCCGGCAGATAATACTGCCTCTTTTTTCCCGGAACGCATCGCTCATCCTCCGCACCATTTCATAGGAGCGGGTCTTTGCCTCCCCGTCGGCAGGATCGGTATTCCCCATTTTCAAACCGGACAGCAGCGCCATGGCGGATACGGTACCGCATACCTCACGCATGCGCCCCACACCGGCCCCCATAGGTCCGGCAAGCTTCAATGCCGTCTGCCTGTCCATGCCGAAAACATCCGCATAGGTGGCAAAAACAGACTGGGCACAGTTAAAACCGGATTCAAACATGTTAACGGCATCCTGTATCCTGCTTTTCATTTCCTTCCCGCCTTATTTGCCTTTGCCGCAGCATTTCTTATATTTCTTTCCGCTGCCGCAGGGACAGGGATCGTTGGGATATACCTTTTTGTCCTTCACAATCGTGGTGGAAGACTTCTGTTCCTTATAAAGGGCTTTTCTTGTCTCTTCATCAAAAATATCGTTCCACTCTTCCAGCTCATACAGCCAGTCGGCTCCGGCGGCTACCATATTTTTATAAAGAAGGGCTTTATCAAATCCAAGATTTACCTCTGTATCCTCTTCCATTTCTTCAATCGGATTGGATTCCACAAGGCTGTCGTCAATTCCGTCCAGGAAACCGGTCATGGTCATGATATCCACATCATACTTTTCCGCCAGTTCCTTTACCGTTCCTTTGACTACTTCATCCGGATTTTTTAAAAGCTGTGCGTAAATTTCTTTTTCACTTTCAAAATAAGCCGCCCAAAGTCTCTGTAAATCTCCTTTGTTGGCTGTTTCGGAATAAGCCATCGATCTCCATTGTTCTAATAATGCCATTTTTATCACCTCGTCCGTATATTTTCACCGGTCAGGCCCGGTTCTGTCTATCCGGCACTGCCCGCAAAGAGCACTGCCGCTGCAGGATTTACCCTATCTTTCCCAGCTTTCGCTCAGAATAAAAATAGTATATAACAAAATGTCCGTAAAGTCCAGCAGCGGATTGCACAGGCGCAGGGATAAAAAAGCCGTGCCGTCCGGGCTGAAAATTTTTTTTATTTTCATGTATATTCTTTTTTCTCCGGGTTATACTGTTAATATCATCGGACCCCCCTCCTTTGATGATTCATAAACCGGGCGGCCTGGCCGCCGGCTTATGATTACGCAAGATAAATAATTACTTATCCTCCCATTGCGGGGAGGATTCCTCCCCTAGTTCAGAATCCCGTCTGCAGCAGCAGTGCTGCAGGCGGGATTTTGCATTTCCGGCAACAGTCCAGACGTAACAGTCCGGACTGTTGCCATTTCCGGTTTCTGCAATTATTCATTGCCCTTTTTCCGGTAATGAGATATCATTAGATCAAAGCGTTTTCCTGCTTTCGGCCGCGGACGCGGCAGCCGCAGGGAGACAGACAAGACAAACTTACAAAGCGAGGTATCTCTTATGAAGCTCAACACAAAAAGAACCATTCTGGTGGGTCTTGCCTTTCTTTCCATCAGTGCTTTCTGGCAGCTGTACGACAGCATCATCCCGCTGATTCTCAAAAACACCTTCCATATCAGCGATACGATTTCCGGGGGCATCATGGCTGTTGACAATGTGCTCGCCCTGTTCATGCTCCCTTTGTTCGGAAGCCTTTCCGATAAGGTACATACCAGACTTGGCAGACGTACACCGTTTATCCTCTGCGGTACGGCAGCTGCGGTCATTGCCATGCTGTTCCTGCCTTTTTCCGATAATATCGCCTCCCTCGGCCTGTTTGTGACCGCGCTGTGCGTTACGCTGATCGCCATGGGAAGCTACCGTTCGCCTGCAGTTTCCCTCATGCCGGATGTCACGCCCAAACCTCTGCGTTCCAAGGCAAATGCCATCATTAACCTGATGGGAGCGGTCGGCGGAGTCATCTCCCTGATTCTGATTTCCGTCCTCATTCCCAAAACGGGAAAGCCCGATTATTTTCCTATTTTCTTCATTGTAGCGGTGGTTATGGTGGTTTCCGTATTGATCCTGCTTTGGAAAATCAAGGAAAATCCGTTGCGTGAGGAACGGGAAAGGGCCGATCTCCAGCTGGATATCGAAGAAGGCACCGTACAGGAAGAAAGCGAGACAAACGCCCCGATGACTCCTGAAGTAAAAAGGAGCCTGATTCTTATCCTGCTATCCGTTTCCTGCTGGTTCATGGGATATAACGCGGTTACGACGGCTTTTTCCAAATATGCGCAGATTTACTGGGGCATCCAGGGCGGCGGCTTTGCCAACTGCCTGCTGGTGGCTACCATCGCCGCCATTTGCTCCTATATCCCCGTTGGCGCCATTGCATCCCGTATCGGACGCAAAAAAACCATTCTCGGCGGCATAGTCCTTCTCGCTTCCATGTTTGCCCTGGGTGCGGCCGTCAAAGAATACCATGCCTGGATCAACGGCCTTTTTGCCCTCGTTGGCGTGGCCTGGGCCGCAATAAATGTAAACTCCTACCCGATGGTGGTGGAAATGAGCAAAGGCAGCGATATCGGCAAATTTACCGGTTTTTATTATACCTTTTCCATGGCGGCCCAGATCGTTACTCCTATTCTTTCCGGTTTTCTGCTGGAACATGTAGGATACCACACCTTGTTCCCTTATGCGGCCCTTTTCGTAACCGCGGCCTTCTTTACCATGCTGTTTGTCAAGCATGGAGACAGCAAGCCAATTCCGAAAAAAAGCAAGCTGGAAGCCTTTGATGTGGATGACTGAAGGTAACCCGCAGACAAGTCTGAACGGTTACGACAGAGGAGATAAAATCATGGATAAAAAGAAAAAAACACCGAAACAAATTGCCGCGCTGGTTTGCGTGGGACTGCTGGTACTGCTGTACTTGTCCACTCTTGTGGTGGCCTGCCTGAATTTCCCCGGTGCGGACCGGCTGTTCCAGGCATGTCTGGTGGCAACGGTAGGCCTTCCTATCCTTTTGTGGATCTATATCTGGCTGTACGGAAAAGTAAAGGACAGATATCAGGAAAAGGATTCGGACGGAAAGAAATAAGAAACCAAAAGGAAAGTACCCTGTTTGTCTGACACGGAAGAAGAAAACGTGTCTGGCGGGCAGGGTACTTTAGTTTGAGTTTGTTTTCCTATCAACGGAAATACTACCGGACAATGAGATTGTATGGGACTTTTTGATCCCCGAATATAAAATAGAGACGATAGGTCCCGGCTGTGATGTTTTCCGGAACGGTAACCGTTATTGTCTGCGTGCCTTTTTCATCCGTAATGTCCGTATTTCCTTCCACGGGCCAGTCTTCCGCATTATTGTAATCCCCTTTTTCTTTTTTTAAAGTGCTTACATTGATTTTCTGCGGACTGCTGTCCGTATTCTGTATGGAATAGGATGCTGTAAAGGTAATTATCTGCTGCGCCGCTACCACCCGATCGGCAGTTTCCTCCAGTTCGATAGTAAGTCCATAAGAAGGGTTTTCCTTGACTGTGTAGGAAACGGTCTCTGTTTTTTTGATTGTTGTCCCCACATTTGGCCCTACAGGAAATATCTCTGCGGACAGTTCATGAGGACCTGGTATCATACCGGCTGAATTTGCAGTATTCATTGTTATGGTATGGGGATCCGTATCGTTCAGAGGTATGTAAACCTTATTTCCGCTTGGGTAATAATCCGCATTCCCATACCGGAACACCGTCCCTTCCGGGAAGTCACTGCCGCTTTCCGGAGACAAAACCACGGCAGCGCCGTTTTGCCACCTGGTATCATAATTGGGCAGGAGATCTAATGTGAAGGTATTCTCTCCTTTGGCATACATGGCGGCATCACTCTCTTTCCAGCCGATACCAGGATCCGAGTTTTGGATAGTAAAATTCACACTTTCTGTATCCGCACCTGTTTCATTACGCAGGCGCAGGTTATATGACCCGGCGGAGAGCGGATTGGCAGCAGCTCCGAAATCCACAACAAAAGTTAATTTTATATCTTTCGTTATATTACTTGACAGCTTATCCTCCCCCCACATTTTATAAA
Organism: Lachnospiraceae bacterium; assembly: GCA_022845955.1. Classification (GTDB taxonomy): domain Bacteria; phylum Bacillota; class Clostridia; order Lachnospirales; family Lachnospiraceae; genus Eisenbergiella. The sequence goes on along the minus strand of AP025576.1, from coordinate 2,009,715 downwards.
AATCACTTAAAATCAGCCTGTTATCCCCCTCCTTTTCCAATACCTCATAGCTGTAGAATTCCTTCATTCCAAGCAAAGTCAGCCTCGTCCCCACCGGCAGCGCAATCATTTCGTTGTTGTCCTGCCTTCGCAGTTCCAGCCATAATCCATTGGACGTGGTCTCCTCCCCCAATTCGATAACTGCGGTCAAAGCGCTTTTGGGGGAAAGAATCACCGGATCCGCATTCCCGGTTTTTGCAGACCAGTTATATGCTCTGCCGGACGCGGCCTCAATGGATCTAACGATAGAAGCCTTCCAGTGTATATTGAGAGTGATTTCTGCCTTCCCTTTATCATCCTCCAGGATAAGAACAATCTTATCCGCTTCTTCCTTTGACGTAAAAGCAGGATTATTGCTCAGTTTGAATTCAATAACAGCCTGATAGCGGCTGTCCGTGGTACCGATTGCTCTATTGCCGCTTTGGTAGGAATCCAGGTCGAATGCTTCCTGCAAAAGTCCCGACGAATTCCAGCCCTGAGACTTTACCGGCTGCATGGTAATGGAAAATTCCCCTGCCTGAAGCTTACCGTTATTCCCGGCAGCTACAAGGGGCGCACTTCCCTTTTCCACCCCGCTCAAACGTAAACTCCGGCTGTCCCCTGAAGGTATTACCAAACTCCCCGTATAGCTGCCGCTCTGTGTGGCATAAAGATCCACTGTCTGATCTGCAAGGCCGCTCGCTTTTGTTATGATTTCCACATACATGGTAATTTTAGCCCCGTCCCCGGAAGGCGTCAGTTCAATCTCCAGCATTCCCAAGCTTTTGCTGCTTGTTATCCCTTCATTCCAATACGTAAGATAGAAATCAATGTGAGGCGTCCCTCCGCCTGTAGCGGCTGCCGTAGTTTTTTCTATAATAGTGTTCTTATCCTTGTCATTTGCGGATGCGTTGGATATTACTTTTCCTTTTGCATTTTCTGCATCTGTAAATCCGGTCCCAACCCGCATGATAAGTCCAAAGGTCGTTAAAGGGGTTTCTTTTATCCTCTGTTTTTCAGCATCAATTATTTTTTTTGCCTCTTCCGTATCCATTGTCAGTTCCGGATCGTTATTAATTCCTGAAGTTATCCAGCTGCCATCAGCCCCCGCTCTAACCGCATCTGTCAATACCAGATTGCTTCCGGTAGGAATCATGACATTCGTAATTTTATAAGAAGAGCCTTCTGCCGCAGGCGGAAGTTCCACACTTCCCTTTGCCACGGCATACCCTTCACTGTCAAGATTACCGCTGTCCTTCTGTAAAGTCTGTGCGGTCAGTACTGCATGGCGGGCTGCCACCGCTTGCTTTCCGTTTACGTGCCAATACCGATATTCATTCGTTACATTTTCATAGGCGAGTGCTTTTCTCTCCTTGTCTGCGAATCCTCCATCGGCATTATTTTGACTCTCCGTTTTTATCCTTGCATACGCGTAGGCGTCTGCGGTTTCCCCGGCAAACATATAAGCGTAACCGGAAACCGCTCCATACACTTCCTCGTCCGCTCCTGCCTTGGTACAGGATACCCTGAATACCGTACCGGTATCAAAAAGAATGGTGTTGGGAGTCCCCTTAAGACTGTTCAATGTAACAGGGATGCCCTCCTCATCTATACTTTGAAAATTAGCCGTCTCGATTACCGCCGAATCCAGAAGGAGCGTACTGCCTGCCTGCAGAACCAGGCTGTTTTCCCCTTCAGACACGCCTTCGCCGGCACCATGATCACCGATACGATTCAGGGAATACAGTGTGGTCTGATTAGGATTTGCCACATCCGATTTTCCTGTCAGCTGTACATGGGAATAATTCAGTACCACCCGGTCTGCCCTCTGAATTGCTTCCAGCGTACGTGTTACACCGGCTGCCATCCCATCATCGTCCCTGACGGCTGTTCCGTAATTCTTCAGCGTTACAAGACGGGTGGAACCTGCATCACAAGAGGCCCCGCTGCCAAATACACCGCCGGAAATTCCCATCTCCGGCCCCTCTTGCGCTCCTCCGGTATTGTATCCCGTTCCGTCAATATACACATGTGAAGTACCCTTTACGGTTATTGTTGTGTAATCAATGGTATCACCGCCTCCGTAATCCCCTCCTGCATAAACAGAACCATCCACCTTTAATACGGAGGCTTTCATTTCAGGCTTCTCATTCGAATGCGCCTGGTAATATTTGCAATCCTCCGGCGCATGCAATCCTATATGCAGATGCGTGGATCCATTTACAGTCCCTCTGTAGCCGCCTCCGAAAACATTGCCGCTCACCGTGCCCCCGGCCAGATTGACAAATATCAGGTCCAGGGGCTCCCCCTCTTCCGGACCATCATCACTCAGCTCACTGCCGCCATAAAGGTTGCCCTTTATCCATCCTCCGGACATATTAATAGCAGATCCCCCATAGACCAGCTTTTGCCCCGTTACTCCCAGCGCGCCGCCATAAACGGAACCTTCTACGATACCGCCGCCGATTTCCACGACAGCTCTGCCTTTTACAAGCCCGTTTTTACCGCCGCCGTACAGATTCCCTTTTATACAGCCATTTTCCGACAGGGATATATAGGTATTCCCTTCCATCCCGGCATTCTCACCGCCCCCGTATACGTTGCCCGCTATCGTTGCATTTCCCTTAACAAATAGCTTAACAACAGAGGTACTCTCAACACGGGCGCAGGCCGCATATCCTTCTTTATCTATTCCTTTTCCGCCGCCATAAACACTGTCCTTGACTTTAGCGTTTCCCTCAAGTGTTATGGTAACGTTTCCATCCAGGTAGGCATTTTCTGTGGTATCATACGTATAACCATCTTTATAAAATCCTTCTCCGCTGGCATAAATATTCGTAACAGCAGCGTCTCCTCCTAACAAAATCTCGACATCTCCTGTCAGGCTTCCAAATGTGGATGGTTTTACCTTATGATCAGCAGCGCTTGTTACTGCAGCATCCCCTCCTTTGCCGGCTGCAAAAATATTGGTTACCGTACCGCCCTGCATATTGATATGGATAGAAGAGGAATTCACAGAATCAGGACTTATCACATAGGCTGCGGATCCGGCACCGTAAATATTATCTACCTTTCCATTTTTCATATTAATTGTTATTGAACCTGAATAGGTTGGAATACTCTGGCCGCGCCCTGATCCGGCTGCATAAAGATCTTTTACCGTTCCTCCGCTAATATTAATTTCTGTTTTTCCCGAAAATGCAGCCTCCTGATTCCCAAATCCCTGATTTCCTCCAACCAGAGTTGTTACATTACCATCTTCCACATTAATTTTCACATTACCATTTTCTATTCCTCCATTGGCACAGCCGGCTATAATAGTAACTACATTTGCCGTTCCTCCTACTGTAACACAGGCTTGTTTATTTTCAACATCAATGGTTTTTCCAGTACTTCTTACATATCCGACAATTCTCTCAATGTGTCCACTATAAACTGCTATCTTTCCAACCTTTTCACCTAACTCATTCCGACCGGCACCGTACAGATAAAAACCTGAGGATGGATTCGTAATTCCACTTCCTATCGTGATATCATATCCATTCCCATAAATATGTCGTAATTTTTCCACCTTAAGGTTCTCAAGATAAAGGGCCCCATTCAAAGTAATACCCTGATCATTACTACTATCCGGCCATCCAGCCAATGTTACAGGCTCACCCTCTATCCCGGAAATAGTAACTGGAATTTCGATAGAAAAATTATTATTCTCCTTTTCCTCCAGAAAGTAATTACTAACCAGAATGATTTTATTCGTTTCTACGCTCTTCCCTTCAGATGCCTTAAGTAATTCGGATGCTTTTCCCAATGTCTTAACAGCTTTATCTTTCGAAAGCCCGTCATTTTGCGTATCATCGCCTGCTTCCTGATCCACATAAATAATATTACATTCCGCCGCCGCGTCCACTGGTTCCGAATATAACGTTACCTCGCCCTTTTCCGTTCGTGCCCGCATAAGCCTGACTGCTTTTACCTGACACCTAAACTGCTGTCTGCTCCCTTTGGGAAGCAGACCTCTCCGGTATTCCTTTCCCCTTGCGCCATCAATATCCGTCCATATTACCGAATCCGTGTCTCCCGGATCCGCAGCCTGCCATTGAAAGGAAAGCGAATAGCCTTCCGGTGTGCTCACAGGCTCGCCGGTACTGTCATCAATCAATGTATAAAGCACGGATTTTTCTTTGATTTCTTTCTTTATCCCCAGCTGATACTTGTTTGTACTCTCCCAAACAGAATAAAGGAAAAGCTGTTCCTGTCCCTTCGTATCAAAGGATTCGCCGGCTGCCAGAATAGAAGCGGTTTCCCCGGATAAATCTTCGGTCCATCCCGAGAAGGTATAGGAGAAAAAAGTATCTTCTTCATATGCGGCACTGATTTCCTGCGGACAATCAGGCAGTTGGATCCGGCCATTTAATGACGGAAGTTCCAACGCTATCCGGTCATCAAGCGTCACTTGTATGGAACCGTCTGCTAACTGGTAACCGGCTGCCAAAGCTGCCTCGAGAAATGTCGTATTATCGTCAGAGCAGATTACGCTTCCTGATTGTCCCGGATAAAAGAGCGTATCCGGATGTTCCATTTCCTGACGTGTCAGGCAGATACTGGTATTTTGTTTCTTTTCCGTGCTGTTTCCGGCCGGTTCTTCTGTTTCCCTTTCCGGTATTGCCGGGTTTTCCGTATGACTGTCGTGTTGTTCCCCGGCCTGCTCCGTATCCTTTCCGCCTGTTTCCAAAGAAGGCGTTGTTTCTTCTTTATCCGCCGAATCCGCAGCCGTATCTTCGTTTTTATCACTCTCCGCTGCTGTGGATTCCGGGGTAAATTCTGCGATGAAAGCGGATGCAATTACAGAGTTTTTTTTCCTCGCTGCCGGAGACAGCGATACCGTTCTTCCGACAGACATAATATTTAAAACTGCTTCATGGGCTTCCTGCTCTTTTGGTTCTTCCGGGCTTTCCGTTTTTGCTTCCGTTTTTATCGGCCCGTCCGTTTCCATTTTCTTTTGCTCATCCGCTTCTTTTTGTTGCTGTGTATCTTTCTGCTCCTGCGTTTCTTTCTGCTCCTGCGTTTCTTTCTTTTCCTGTGTTTCTTTCTCTCCCTGTGTTTCTTTCTCTCCCTGTGTTTCTTTCTGCTCCTGCGTTTCTTTCTGCTCCTGTGTTTCTTTCTGCTCCTGTGTTTCTTTCTGCTCCTGTGTTTCTTCCGCTCCCTCCGTCTGTATCTGGCTGTCCCGGGTGGCGTCCGTCTCTTTTCCCTCTTCTGCTTCCGTATCCGGTTTGGCTGCTGTTCCGAAAACATCCTCCGTTTCCGTTGTTTCCTGACTGCTTTCTTCCGTAATCGTATCTGTCTCCGTTTCTGTTTCCGTATTCTCAGAATATACGATTTCCTTTTCCAAAAAAAGATTTCTTATAACTGTATACCGGGGCGCTTCTTCCCGATTGTCTCCGGAAAAAGCATAGTCGCCGAAGCCGATAATGCTTTCAGGAAGTACCAGTTCTCCTTCCAGCCCGCCCAATCCGTAAAAAGCATAGGATCCTATATATGTAATTCCGTCTTCAATAACCAGTGAGTGGATTTCCCCGCTGTAATCAGAAAAGGGGGCTGTATCCGCCCGGAAATCGTCCATGGCTCCTGTCCCGGAAATAGTGAGCGTACCATTCTTTAAGGTACCCTTTATCTTTTCCCCTACCCGGACGGTAACGGAATCACTGCCTGCTGCATAGGTGATCATATCCTTACCATTCATCTGACAAAACAGCATGGAGAGGACCAGCAAAACCGCAAGGACACGCTGCCTCCAACTCTCTTTTTTTCCTGATTTTTTCTGTCTTTTTGTCCTCATGGCCGTTCCTCCATTCCCATACATTACCACTGCTTTTCTGTTAAGATATACAACCGTCTTATAGTTCTAAGAACCATTTCCAATGTTAATTTCATCTGCAAAAGGAATAAAAGATTTGCTTAAATTCATCCCACTATCCTTTTTCAATAATACGATAGAATAAACCTCATGACCGGAGGACTGAAAACGATAGTCCTCTCCTTCTTTTTCCACCCTGTCATTCGTATTATCGGGTATCACTCCTTCCGGCAAAGACAATTTCACGGTTTTCGAATCATCCGTGCAGTTCATCGTAAGCACTGCCGCTATATTTCCTTCTGCATCCTCTATGGAATATTGATTGCCTAATGCTAAGGTAAAGGCGGCCGAAAGAGTCATGGCATACGGTTTTGTTGTCGTGACGGTAACCTCTACCGTCCCCTCCGCATCTTTGGCAGGAATGACAGTGATTGGGGAAGATCCTGCAATCCCGCCTTTTATTGTGCCTTCCGTTTTATCTGCCGCACCGTTCGTAACTTTAACGGTATACGCTATCTCGGCGGAAGTAACTCTCTGCGAATCCGCAGAATTATATAACATAATCTGAAATCTGGCATTCTGCGGATCTATATAATAAACAGGTACATCCCCCGTCGTCTCCCTGAGCAGATCACTGGTAAAATAAAATTCCGATGCTTCGGCAACTGTCATTTCTTTCTTTTGCAATACATAACGGGCCGCAGTATATCCGGCAAACACAAGGACTATGATTTCTGTCAATACCAGCAGGATCAATATCCCCGGTAACCTTTTCTTCTTTCTTCTATCTCTTTTTTTCATCCTTCCCCCTCACCCGTCAGTCCGTTTTTGCTTCCGCCTGTTTTGCATCAACTGTTAAGGTTATCAGATCAATTTCATCCGCGTAGCTTCCCTGGTTTTCCGTTTCGGGCCAGGTCACAATCAGTTCATATGTATGTTCTGTTTGCACACTATGGGGAAGATATCCGCCATTCCAGATTACCCGGAAAGCTTCTTCCGCGCTGTGTTCCACATCTACATACGATCCAGTGTCCGGGTTATCCTGTGCCACGTTGTCTGCCAACAACTGATATTTCAAAGGAAGATTTCCTGTTGTAGTCATGGTTATGGAATACTCCTGTGCCACTTCACTGACCTTCCGCTCTCCATTCCCACTATAATTATTGACTGTAAAAGCAATCCTTTTTTCCTCTCCCGGTTTCATACTTTTCAGTACACTGGTCAAATCAATTTGTGAATTCACGGCCACTGCTACCGCTGCCGCCTGAGCCGAACCAGTACCAATACCGGTTGTTTGGAAACGGGCGTTTGTTGTGCCAAATACCAGCAAACAGGCAAAAAGTACACAGAGCAGGTAACAAGCTGCCCGCCGCATAGACAATTGTCCTTTCATCCGCACGCTCCTTTCTCCCCGGTTTTCTTTTGATCCGTTAGCAGCCAAACTGCTGCTCCCGCCAAAAAAACTATAGCTATAACCCATGGTGACCGGACAGCGAGCAACAGCTTTCCGGCCTTCGGGATAATGCCTACCACCTTTCCCAGCACCTGTTCTGCCGGCACCGGGTTTATATCCCGTATCGTATTGGCATCTCCTTTTGTATCATATCCGCCCTCTTCCAATGCCATAATTCGATGGGTAGTCAAAAAACCATCCTCCGAAAATGTAATAATATCCCCTTCCTCATAATCTGTCTGACGGTGGATCACAAGTAAATCCCCGGCTGATATGGCAGGTTCCATGCTTCCTGAAAGAACGGCAAGATAAGAATACCCAAACAGTACGGGCAGCTCCCGGCCGGAAAAAACAGACACCGCGAGCTGTAAAAGGACCAAAACCATAAATAAAATAAGGGAAAGTATTCCTGCAGCCCTACCTATTTTCCCGTATTTCTTCATTGGTCAGCCTCCTCCCTCCGCATGAATACGCAAATCCAGCGTATATGTGCCTCCCTGCTTTCCGGCTGCGGTATCCGCCACATCGTTTCCGCTTTCAAAGGGCCATACCCAATCCAGCTGGTAAACGGCTTCCTCCCCTTTTTCCAGTGCCGTATTCAGGGTAAGTATCTTCCCCTCGGTTAAGGAACCCGACTTCGCGTTTCCTTCCTGATCCCGCCGTTTCAGTGTGAACTGCAGGGGCAGATAGGAGGAAGCCGCATTTTCTTTCAGGTATAATGTAACCGTCAGCTTTTCTTCTCTGGTATTTTTCAGCCGGAATAGATAAAAGCCGCTGGATCCTGGTGCGATTCTCCCGCTTTGCCCGGTCTGAGGATTATAGAAAAGATCAATGATACTGTTCTGTTCCCAGGATACATAGCTGCCGTCTTTCTGTGCCCCCTCTACATACAGGCTCCCTTTATCGGTATTGTCAGGAATACCTCCGCCCCCGTCATCACTGTTTTCCTGGCCCCCGCTGTTCCCGCCTTCTGCGCTCTCTCCAAAAGAGCCGGGATTTGAAGAAGCGCCGGGTACCGCAACACTTTCCTTTCCGTCTGCCTCGTTACCTTCCGGTCCGGCAGCGTCAGCAGGTGTATTTGGTATTGTCGGTGCGTCTGGTTCACCGGCTGCGGGAGGTATTACCGGCTGCGTTATCACATCCGATCCGTTTGAAGCGGCATCGCTCCGCTCTCCGCTTCCCCCGATAGGAGTTACCGTACCATTTCCTATAACCACCCCGCTTTGTCCCGGCATTTCTGTCTCACCGTCGGGCGATATAATAACACCGCCCGGACCGATTTGTGTACCGTCCGGCAGCGTTACCGTCCCATCCGCGGATACCTCAATGTCCCCTGCCGAAAGCTGCTGATCCGTTCGGACCGTATCATCGGCAAGAATAATATAGGTGGTATCATTCTCCTCCCCTCCGGGCAAGACCACCTTCCCGTCCGGCAGATATACATTACCTCCGGGTGTAACAACAACTCCATCCCGGATGGAAGCCGTACCTGCAGGTGTCGTTACCATACCGTCCCTGTTTGCATACGAAATCCGTTCCGGGTCAATAAAAAGGGTATGATTATCCAGTTCTATTTCAATCTCCAGTATTCTTACATCAATGGAAAGCTCGATTAGGTATCCGCCTCCGGTTTTCATATCCACGGATACGGCTGTCTTAGTACTGCCGTCACGCACGATTTCAATTTCCTTGTGGGCAGCAGCCGTACCGTCACTATTCATCACATAAATGGTATGCTCCCCTTCCGGCACACCGGAAAACAGGAACCCTCCATCGGAATTGGTTACCGTACTCAGCGGATTACTGTGAAGTTCCATACTGCGGGAAGCTGCCGGCATTCCATCGGTGTAGAATACCCTGCCCGTAAGATGTATGGTTTCTTCTGCAGGCGGTAAATCCGGTGACAGCAGAATCGTGTCTATAATCTGACCGAGTGAAGGTGTCCCGGAGCGATTGCCCAATATAAAGCCTGCAATGCCGGAGGTGACCAGCGTTAACAGCATAAGGAGCAGGATCAGCGGCAGGCCGGAATACCTGTCAGCCTCTTGCTTTTCTGTTCGGGAGGTACAATTATGTTGTTTTATCATGGAAATCCTCCTTTGAAAAGCAGATCATATTCAGCCTATGGAAAAAGGGGCGGAATCCGTCCCCTTTGCCGCGGGCTGAACGCCATCGCCAGATCCGCCCCCGGCACAGGAGGGGCGGAAGCATTTTGGTGATTAGGGAGCGGGAGTGGAAACCACCTGTTCAGCGGTGATAGAAATAGTCAGACCGTATGTAGGTGCGTCTGATCCATAACTGCCAATTGCGGTATCTGCTTTATCAGCCTCAGCTGACTTACCAACATCCCATGTCCACCAAACACGCACTTTTTTAGACTTATCAGACTCCTCCCAACCAATATCCCCCGTAAGGCCTTCTACTATTCCACTCTGTAAATCATCTTCAGATTCTATGTTGAAAGACACCGGCTTATCATCTGCTGTTACTTCGGTTAAAGCAAAATTCATTCTAATCTTCTTATCGTTATTTGCTGGAGTGATTTTTACATCGCTGATTTTAACCATTACCTCACTCTTATTCTCTACAACAATATCAAAGTACCCATAGACTCCCGGAGCAAGCATATCCTTTTTTACACCGCCAGTCACCGGAGCATTCCATCCGGTAGTAAAAAGGTTACCTATCGTTGTCGTCTCGCTTGTGAATTTACTATCATTCCCCTTAATATCCACATCAAACTTCGCTACCGTCGCCGACCCTGTTGCCGATACCGTGGTTACATACTTCGCCATAGTCCCGCCTGTCAAACAGGTGGTCACCATGGTCAGCGCCAGTGCCAGGGCGCCAAGACGCGCTGTATTGGATTTTTTCTTCATAGCTATCGTCCTCTCTTTCTGTTTTTCCGGGAACCAGACCTGTCTGCACAGACACGGTTCCCGTGTGCCTGCGGCACTCTATCCCAGGCACACCTTTCTTACCTGGTACTGTACAGCCCATTTTTGCTCTGTGCCCGCGTTCATGGGCGGTGCATACAATTGTTTTTACGGCTCTGCCGATTCCGCATTCTCTTTTTCTGTCTTCAGGGCTGTCAGCTCGGCTTCCAGTTCCGCTCTGCTGAGAGCCTCCTTTTTATCCGACCGATAGCGGATCCCCATATCCCAAAGGAAAAAAAGAACCAGGGGCAAAACAAGAAAAAGGAGCATGCCCGTTGTCGTCTGCATGAACAATAGGACATTGCCAAGGCCTGCTATACGGCCTCCTTTCCATATTCCCTGTATCTGATCAGCGGTTACACTGAGGCGATCCTGCGCGTCATTGGCATCCCCTTTGGTCTGATACCGTAAAAGACCGTCTTCTCCGGTTGCTATTGCTATAATGCGGTGGGTGACAGCCGCGCCGGAATCCAGATAGCAAATCACATCCCCTTCCCGGAGCTTTTCCGTCTCCGTGCTGTGGATAAAAATCAAGTCGCCGGCACGGATTACCGGTTCCATGGATCCGGATAATACTATAGCAGGTTTTATTCCCAGAACGCCGGGAAGCGCCTCCGGATTTATGTAGCTGTCGGCAATCAACAGCAGGTTCAGGATAATAACCGGAAGAAACAGCAGGCACAGCAAACCTCCTGTAATGCCAGACAGGGAACGTTTTTTTCTTTTCTGTTTCACTTGTATTACCTCCTAGCCGTATCACATAAAACCGGCGGCAGTTATAAAGCCCGCCGCCGGTTTTATATCATGCTGCGGATCAAGCCGCAGCCGCTATTTATGAATCACCCGGAAAGTTCTTATTGCAGAGAGGAAACTCTCCCTCAGTCTCCCGGCACGAATGATTGTTTTTACGATAGCCGGCAGACACTGCCAACCGCATAATATTTATCTTGCTTTACTCACAACATACCGGCAATACTTCTGTCTACCGATTTCATAACGCGTTTTTTGCAACAAAAATGACAACTATTCCGCATCTGAATTTCATTTGCAAAATCGTCTAATCTCATTTGTAAAAAAGCATTAATTTGTCCTTGTTATTTATATTTACATCGTTGTAATAATTTATTGTATATATTATACATCTTCACAATAATCCGCAAGTTATCTTTCCAATCTGGCAATGCCACTTTTTTGTCACTAAAAATGACATCTTCTCTTGCCATTTTCCCAATATTGTGTATACTGAAAACAGAGGAGGGATATGACATGCAATTTTACGAAAAACTGATTTTTATGTTGAATCTGACACAATCCACAAACCGGATGCTGGCTCAGGAGCTGCAGGTGGATCCCTCTCTGATCAGCCGCCTTAAAACCGGCACAAGAGGCATCCCTCATAACCGAGATCATATGAAAGCCATGGCCTCTTATTTCGCCAGACGCTGCACTACTGAATATCAACGGCAGGCCCTGTCCGAAATGCTCGGAATCAAGCTTGCGCTGACTATGAAGAAGGAACAGCTATCGGAGATACTCTATCAGTGGCTTTGCGGAGAATCCGATGAGGTGGGCCGTTTCATGCGAACCTTTGAAACCTTAAATGTGGGGGAGATGGATAACAGCCAAACTATTGTTTCCTGCGATTTGAAAACGAATCATATGGCCTATTACGGAAAAGAGGGAAAACGGGCCGCCGCACGGGCTGTCTATCAGCATTTGCTTTCCCTGAAAAACCCCTGTACCATCTTTCTTTTTTCGGATGAGGCAGATGACTGGATTTCAGAAGATTATGAGTTTCACAGCAGCCTGCAGGGCTGGGGCCTCACTCTTCTGCAGCTCGGTTTCAGCTTCCGCCAGATAGCGCCTCCTGCTGCTTCCGTTGATCTGGCATTTGAGTCCCTGATCCGGTGGACTCCTTTGTATATGACAGGACGGGTAGATGCTTATTACTATCCACGGATACGGGATAATGTCCACCGGCGCACCCTTGTGGTGGTTCCCGGCGTATTAGCTATGACCTCCGATTCCGTGGCCGGACAGCAGGAGTGCAGTGCCGCGATTTTAACTACCGACATAAGGCTGACACAAGCCTACAGTATGCAGTTTCAAAATTATCTATCCCTCTGCCGGCCAATGCAGACCATATATAAAGAACCGGAAAAGCTGATGCAATGCTTCATCAAGTTTTTCTCTCTGAACGGCGGGCGCATCCAGATGGCCGCTACCTTATCCGCGGACACGGCCCCTCCTGAATTAATGGCCTGCTGTATGGACAAGTTCCAGAACCCGGACTGGAAAAAGCTTGGGCATCTTTTTTTGCAGGAGCCGGGACATATGATGGAAGGTCCGGATCATTCTGCATTTATAGATATTGCCTATCTCGCCAGTGCGAAGGAAGTCCGCAGCGGCAGCGTTCCTATCATCCTGTCTTATTGGGACAAGTACCTTACGCTTTATTACACACCGGAGCTTTATATCCTGCATCTGAAGAATATTCTTCATATCATGGAAGTCTGCGAAACTTACCACTTCATCCCCGTGAATACCAAATTACAGGAAAACGGGGTTCTTTTGGTTAAGGACGTGCAGCAGGCTCTCCTGGTGCGCACAGTTCCGCCGCTTACTGTATTTGAAATATCCCAGCCGGATATCGTGCAGCTTTTCAGAGAACATCTGTTAAAGATTGCAAACCGTATTGGCTATACCGGGGTGAGCCGTTCCAAAATCATGTCACAAATCCGGGAAAGGATACGGGAGCTTCAGGCATGAACCCAAAAAGAGACCGTCCCCTCCGGGGACGCCCTCTTTTTCTGCTCTGCTTTTCCTTATTTTTTCCTATATTCCTATAAAATCTCCTGTTTTTTCCTGACAGCCGTCCCGGGCGGGATATTCAGGATCTTCACGCTTCCACCCCGAGCCTCTTCAGTTCTTCCCTCGCCTGTGGGTAGCTTCGGAAAAGGATGGTGCGGATACCGAATCCGGCTGCCGCGTCCAGATTTGGCTGCATGTCGTCAAGAAAAACGCATTCCTCCGGATTCAGTCCATAGCGATCCAGCAAAAGCCGGTAGATAGCCGGATCCGGCTTTATTACTCCATCCATGTAAGAAAGAATGCCGCCGTCCACATATTCCAGGAAATCAAGGGCATCGCTGTTGTCTCGTTTCACCTTGTCGGAGAAGTTGGACAACACCAGGACCTGATAGCCCGCCTTCTTCAGAGCCTGTATCCAGGGAATGGCATAATCCGCTCTGGTGACAATCCCATGCAGGCTTATATAGATTTCCCGCAATTCCTTTTCCACGGAAGGGTCATTGCGGATAAAACCTTCCAGCATCTCTTCATCACTCAGGAACCCCTTGTCAAATTCATGCCAGAACGGATTATCCACCGTCGCTTTTCCCACCCGTTCCTCGATTTCCTCCGGGAATCCGAAACTGTGCAGAAAATCCTTCCAGCCGAATACAGTGAGTACATTGCCGATATCAAATATGATTGTCCTTATCATTGGTTTTCCTTTCCGCCTTCCTGCGTCCTTATTAATTCCAGAAGCCTGCGGGCCGCCGCGGACAGCAGGTTCCCTTTTCCCGTCACCACGCAGAAGTGGCGTATGGGAATCAATTTATTAAACCGGAGTTCAAAGAGCCTGCCGTCCTCCAGATACTCTTTTGCAAAATCCCTCACCACACTTCCCACTCCCAGATTCCGGAGGGTGAACTGTACAATCATATCGCTGGTAGCCAGTTCAAATTCCGGATTGATGCGCACACCGTTTTCCGCCAGGACGCAGTCCATGCAGCTTCTCGTACTGGTGTTGCTTTCCAGGGTGATGAGAGGCAGGGTTTCCAAATCATGAAAATCCAGGGTTTTGTTCTTATACTGGATAAAGCGCCTTCCCGCCACAAAAATATCTTCAATTTCCCGGACGGTTTCGCTGTGGATACCCTCGCCGGAAAAAGGCGTACTCACCACACCGAAGTCAATTTTCCCGGCTTTCAGGAAAGCCAGCGTTTCCGGGGTGGGCGCATTGGTCACCATAACTTTTATCCCCGGGCAGAGCTCATGGAAATGTTCCAGGTAAGGAAGAAGATAAAAACGCAGGGTCATATCGGAAGCGCCGATATGGATTTCCCCCAGTTCCAGGTTCATCATCTGCCTCAGCTTTTTTTCACCTGTTTCGATCTGCTCATAGCCTCCGGCTACATAAGAATACAGAAGTTCACCCTCCTTCGTCAGCCTGACGCCTTTTGCACCGCGCACAAAAAGCCTGACGTCCAGCGCCGTTTCCAGAAGTTTGACCGACTGGCTGACCGCCGGCTGGCTGATGGCAAGCTCCTGGGCCGCCAGTGTCAGCGAACCGTACCGGGCCACATGATAAAAAACCTTATAATATTCCAGATTCTGAACCATCCCCGCTCCTGTAAATAATATCGTCTCTTCCCGGCCCGTTGCTCACCATGGTAATGGGATAACCGATATGCTTTTCCACAAATTCTATATAGTTCCGGCAGTTTTCCGGGAGTTCCTCATAGCTCCTGATCCCCCGGATGTCACAGCCCCAGCCGGGCAGGGTTTCCAGCACCGGTTTTGCTTTTTCCAGCTTCCAGGTCACAGGGAAGTCCGTCGTAACCGCTCCGTCCACCTCATATCCCACACAAACCGGGATTTCTTTCAGATAGCCAAGGACATCCAGCACAGTAAAAGCCACATCCGTGGTTCCCTGGAGCCGGCAGCCGTATCGGGAGGCCACGCAGTCAAACCAGCCCATGCGGCGGGGCCGTCCCGTAGTTGCCCCGTATTCGCCGCCGTCACCGCCGCGGCGTCTTAATTCATCCGCCTGTTCACCGAAGATTTCCGATACAAAAGCACCGGCGCCCACAGCGGAGGAATAGGCTTTGCAGACAGTCACCACCTGTTTGATTTCATAAGGAGGTATCCCCGCTCCGATGGCACCGTAAGCCGCCAGTGTGGAGGAAGAGGTAACCATGGGATAGATTCCGTGATCCGGATCCTTCAGGGTTCCCAGCTGCCCCTCCAGCAGAATATTTTTGCCTTCCCGGATTGCCTGATCCAGGTATGCGGAGGTATCACATACATAAGGGGCAATCATCTCCCGGTATTCCAGCATGGTGGCATAAAGCGCCTCCACGTCCAGCCTGGGCTTATGATATAAATGCTCCAAAAGGACATTTTTGGTTTCGCATACGCTTGCCAGTTTGGTTTTCAGTCCTTCTTCGTCAAACAGCTCGCAGACCTGGAAGCCGGTTTTTGCGTATTTATCCGAATAGAAAGGGGCGATACCCGATTTGGTGGATCCAAAGGATTTCCCGCCCAGGCGCTCCTCTTCGTACTGGTCAAAAAGAATATGATAAGGCATCACCACCTGCGCCCTGTCGGACACCAGTATTTTGGGCACGGGTACGTTCTTATCCGTAATCGAACGGATTTCCTCTATAAGAACCGGAATATTCAATGCGACGCCGTTGCCGATGATACTTGTGGTATGTCCGTAAAAAACACCGGAAGGAAGGGTGTGCAGTGCAAATTTCCCGTAATCGTTCACAATCGTATGCCCTGCATTCGCACCTCCCTGGAAACGGATGATGATATCCGCCTCTCCGGCCAGCATATCTGTGATCTTGCCCTTTCCTTCATCACCCCAGTTAGCGCCAACTACTGCTTTAACCATTTCTGATTCCTCCTTGTTTTGCGGAGCAAAATGCGAACCCTCTGGTGAGCAGAGGAATTTTCCTCCTAACTATTCCAAAAAAAGCGGGCTTTTACAAACCCGTTGTAAAAAACCCGCTTTCTATGTCTTTTACTTCATGATTATATATTATTATATACCATAAGTAAAATCAATATTTATTATATTCGGAATAAGTTAAGCTTATGCGTTACCGGTCACGGATTGAACAGTAACGCTTATGATGCATCAATCAGTCATACAGGTTGGGAGCGATCTTGGGATCGTCCATGTTTTCAGCGGTGTACCACTGGCATCCTGTGTCAACATCGCTTACCGGCTCGCCCTTGATAGCTTTTACACAAAGCTCAACGGTTTTGTAACCAATCTGAAGAGGATCCTGGGTAACAGCGCCTGCCAGCTTCCCTTCTCTGACAGCTGTTTTGATAAGAACACCGGAGTCAAATGCCACGCCGATAACGTCCTTGCCCAGCTTGCCGATATTGGCATCGCCATTGATGAGGCCTTCGCCGGAGAACTGGTTGGAACCGTAAATGCAGATGGTATCCGGTTTGTTCAGCAGGTTCTGTGCGTCAACGGAGGACAGGTCGGCACTTACGGAAGCGGGAACTGCGACATCGATAATAACGTCTGCGCCGTCAACCTTGTTTGCCCATTTGTCATGGCCTTCTACGGAAACGGTCTTGCCGTCTGCTTCCAGAAGAGTTTTCATCTTGTCAACGAAGCCGGAGCCGCGCTGTACGATGGATTCGGAGTTGGCTTCCTGGTTCATGACACCGATTCTTACGGTACCTGTTGCGGAGGCCACCTTATCCTTAATCAGTTTGTAGGTTTCATCTGCAGCCAGTTCGCCTGCCGCATAGTTATCGGTTGCCGCGTTGGCTGCGATAGCTCCGTCGGGCGCACCGGGTACACCGGAGTCAAAACCGATAATCGGGATGCCTGCCTTCTGGATTTCCTTAATGGTATCCAGACATGCTTCGGTATCCAGAGCCGCCAGGCCGATTGCAGGCGGATTGTTGTTGAATGCATTGTTCAGCATCTGTACCTGCTGCGCAATATCGGATTCGGTATCCGGTCCCTGGAAATCAATTTCCACGCCATATTCTGCTGCCGCTTCATTGGCCCCCTGGAGAACCGCCTGCCAGAACTGGTGCTGGAAGCCCTTGGATACGAGGTAAATCTTTCCTGTTATTTCTGTGGAAGCCTCCGCCGTGTCAGCGGATGTGTCCGCCGCTGCCTCTGTGGATGCGGCAGGCGTCTCTTCTTTTGTCTGCGCCGGAGCCGGTGTTGACTCTGCCGGAGCCGACGTGCCGGCGCTGTTTCCGCAGCCTGCAAGCATGCTTGCAACCATGGCTGCTCCTAATGCGATACTGAGTAATTTCTTTTTCATGCAAAAACCCTCCTTAAAATTTGGTAAACCCCCGGTTAACCTTACTGCCGGTTTTGTAATAACAAGCCCTCATCCCTGTCATTTTATTTGGCATGACGGGCATTACAAACGAAAACTGTCAGGCTTTTTTCTTTTTCTGCCTGTTCATAACATCCATAAATACGGCGAATACGAGTACAACACCGGTAACCGCCTGCTGCCAGTTGCTCTGCAGCCCCACGAAGGGAAGTCCTGTTTTTAACACGGACATAATAAACACACCAATCAGGGTGCCGGAAATCGTTCCGTAGCCGCCGCTCATGGAGGTACCGCCGATAACTACGCCGGCGATGGCATCCAGTTCAAATCCGCCGCCGCCCCCGGGCAGGATGGTGGAATAAATGGAGGCATAAGCCAGACCGGCCAGACCGGCCAGCGTACCGCTGATTACGTAAGCTAACGTTCTCCATTTGGCAATGTTCACGCCGGATAGCCTTGTCGCCTCACTATTGCTTCCCAGTGCTACAATATAGCGGCCGGGACGGGTCTTATTCAGCAGGATGGAGGCAATGACGGCTACGATAATCAAGAGGATAAATCCTGTAGGTATCAGCACTCCGTTCTGGTTGATTTTAAAAATATTGCGGAACCACCCTTCCGCCTGGCTGGACTGCGGCCAGGTAACGCTCTGCGCTTTGGTAAAAATGGAACCCAGGCCCTTGGAAAGCATCATGGAACCCAGGGTTGCAATAAAGGGCGGCAGATGCATATAGGATACCATCAGGCCGTTTAACAAGCCGAACAGGCTGCCGATAAGGATACACACCAAGAGACCCAGCGCTACGGGCAGATGGTATTTGGTAATCAGCTGTCCGGAAATCAGTGCGGAACAGGTGAGCACGGTCCCGATAGAAAGGTCGATACCATCGGATGTGATGGCAAAGGTAACGCCGATTGCCATCAGCCCTATGTAATAGGATGCATCAAAAATATTAACGAGTGTGGCATAAGACCGGAATGCCGGATTGATAAATCCGAACACCAGGTAAATGATAATGAGGGCCAGCAGGGCGATGAGCCTCTGCGTCCCCACGGACTTTGCAAATTTAGCCAGAGGGTTTTTCTGAAAAGCCCCCTCCTTATTTGTTGTTTTCGCCATTTGTTTCCTCCCCCTTTACATACCGACCGTAGCAGCCTGCATAATCGCTTCCTGTGACGCTTCTTCAATTGGAATTTCCGCCGTCTTTCTTCCCTCGCACATCACCATGACCCTGTCGCTCATACGCAGGATTTCCGGCAGTTCGGAAGAAATCATGATGATGGATTTTCCGGAAGCAGCCAGTTCGCTCATCAAATGATAGATTTCACTTTTAGCCCCTACGTCGATTCCTCTGGTGGGCTCATCAAAAATCAGGATATCGCAGTCACGCACCAGCCATTTGGCAATTACCACCTTCTGCTGGTTGCCCCCGGACAGGCTGAGTGTGGGTGTATTCACCGTAGGTGTCTTGGTATTCAGCCGATCCACATAATCCTGGGCCGTTGTTTCTTCGCTCTTTCTGTTGATGAAGATACCTTTTACAAATTTTTCAAGGGACGCCATGGTGGTATTTTCCGCTATGGTTTTGTCCAGTACCACCCCGTAGCGCTTCCTGTCCTCGGACAGATATCCGATACCAGCCTTCACCGCATCCTGCGGGCTGTGTATCTCCACCTTTTTGCCGTTAACATAAATATCTCCGCTTTCCTTTTTATCGGCTCCGAAAATGACTCTTGCCGTTTCCGTCCTTCCCGCCCCCATCAGGCCGGAAAAGCCGAGGATTTCTCCTTTTTTCAGTTCAAAGCTGATATCCTGCACCATCTTTCCCGCCTGCAGGTGCTCTACCTTCAGCACCACCGGCGCATCCTCCGGCACATTGCTTGCCGTTTTGGGATCCTCGTAAATGGTACGGCCGACCATCATGTTGATAATGTCATCCTTGGTACAATCCTTACTGATTAAAGTCCCCACATATTCGCCGTCCCGCATAACGGTCACACGGTCCGTGATGATTTTAATCTCATCCATACGGTGGGAAATATAGATAATGCCAATGTTCTTTGCCCGCAGATCCCTTATGATTTTGAACAGCTCGTTGATCTCGGAATCCGTCAGCGCCGCGGTAGGCTCATCAAATACCAGCACCTTCACGTCTCTGGAAATGGCTTTGGCTATTTCACACATCTGCTGCTTTCCGACAGTCAGATCCCCCATAACCTGGGAAGGATCGATTTCGATATTCAGCTTCTCAAACAGCTTCCCGGCCTCCTCATTCATCTTTCCGTCATCTATGATTTTTCCCTTCATAAATTCCCGTCCGATAAATATGTTCTGGGCCACTGTCAGCTGCTGCATCATATTCAGCTCCTGATGCACAATGGCAATTCCTGCATCCTGGGCTTCCCTGGGATTGGTAAATGCCACTTCCCGGCCTTCATACATAATCCGGCCGCTGTCCTTGGAATAAATACCGGTCAGGATTTTCATAAGCGTGGATTTACCGGCGCCGTTTTCCCCCATCAGCGCGTGGACCTCGCCCCGGCGGACTTCCAGGCTTACTTTTTTCAGAGCGTGGACACCGGGAAAGGATTTATCGATATCCTTCATCGTCAGAATTACTTCCCCCACTTTTTCACCTTCCATCCCTTCTCTTTTTCAAATTGCACTCCCTTGTCTGATGCTTTTATTATAGTGGCACCTTAAATAAAACAACATGTGATTTTTTATAAAAAAGGGGTAAAAATTTACTGTTTTGTAAATTTTTACCCCTTTTATCCTGCAAATACCACAATAAAATAGATTTTCTTTGTTGATTCTTGTCGTGTCCGTCTTTATTCCCCTTTAAAAGGGAACAGCATTTCCTGGTTTTCATCCAGATACATATTTTCTCTTGTAATCAGAACGGAACCGGAATCGATTTGCTCCGGGACCGTTTCCCCGTTCAGGGCTTTCACGGCGGTTTCCACACCCAGATAGCCCATTTTGAACGGATTCTGGATCACCATGCCGCGGAAGATCCCGCCTTCCAGCATTTTTATCTCTTCCAGGGAGCTGTCAAAACCCACAAAGCTGATTTTCCCCGCCAGCCCCTTGTCCACAATAGCCCGGGCCGCGCCGACGGCGGAATATTCGTTCAGCCCCACAACCACATCCACATCCGGATGCTCGGCAAGAATCCCCAGCATCAGTTCATAGGCCTTGTCATAGTTGGAATCACAGAAAACCACATCGACTATTTTTTCCGTATCGCTGCCCAGCCCCTCCCGAAGCCCCTGCTCCCGTTCCATGGCGGTGGACGAATTTTTCACATGGGCGACTACCGCTATCCGGGAATCCGGCTTCAGGATTTCCTTGACAAACGCGCCCTGCAGCCTTCCGGCCTTAATGTTATCCGTGGATATCATGCATTCCGCCACCTTCGCGTCGATTTCGGAATCCAGCAGAAAAAGGCGGATTCCGCTGTCCACGATTTTTTGCGCCATAGGCGTTGTTTCGGTAAAACTGGAGGGTGTAAGGACAATGGCATCCGGCTTCTCACGGATAGCCTGTTCAATCAGTTCGTTCTGCCTTACATAATCATCCTCCGTTTCCGGCGCGCATACGGAAAACTTCACGCCGTATTCCTCTGCCGCCATACGGGCCCCGTCGATTAACTGGGTCCAGAAATCGCTGTCGTCGATTGTCTTGGATATAAAGATGACGGACAACGGCTCCCTCACCGTCTCCTCCCTCCCAAAGGCATAGAAAAGCAGGAATGCGGCGGCGGCCAGAAGCAGCGCGGCAGACAGGATCCTCTTTTTACCGGACATAAGGATGGTCCGTAATACACGGCATCTGTTATTTTTCTCCCTCATCCTTATGCACCTCCTCTCCTGCAAACGGGATTTTTATCGTAGCGGCTGTCCCCTCGCCGGGAACGCTTTTGTAAGAAATCCCATATTCCTTTCCATAATAAAGCTGCAGACGCATCTGCACATTCCCGATGCCGATACCTGATTTCGCTTTCTGTTCGTTTCCGGTTCCGGGTTCTAAAATCCGGTCCAGCACCTCCTGCTCCATCCCTTTCCCGTTATCGTATACGGTGAGAAAAATGCAGCCGCTGCGGTGTACGCCGGTTATTTTGATAAGCCCTTTTCCTTCCTTATACTTGATTCCATGGTATATAGCATTTTCCACTACCGGCTGGAGCACCAGCTTGATGATCCGCTGCTCCAGAATTTCTTTTTCCACATCGATTTCAAATTCCATTTTATCCTGATAGCGCATTTTCTGTATGGTCAGATAACTGCCGGCGTAGTCCACCTCCCTTTTGATGGAAACCAGCTCATCCTCGTTGCTGATGCTCTGGCGCAAAAGCCTTGCCAGGGAGGAGGTCATGAGCACCACCTCTTTCGTCTTTCCCCCTTCCGCCATCCAGATGATGGAATCCAGGGTATTGTACAGAAAGTGGGGATTGATTTGGGACTGCAGGGCTTTCAGTTCACTGAGGCGTTTCTGCTCCTGCTCATAGGTATTCTGTTCCATCAGCTGCCGGATGCGGATCATCATGATATTGAAGGATTTGCCCAGGCTTGCGATTTCATTATTTCCTTCTTCCTTTACCCGGATCCCTTCAAAATTCCCTTTTTCCACTTCTTTCATGGAGTCCTTAAGGCGCTCCAGAGGACGGGTGATGGCGGAAGAAAAGATCACGCAAAGCAGCACCGTCACCACCAGAAAAACCGCTGTAATGATAACATACAGCCGCTGTGCCTCCGAACGCCCCCGCATCAGCTCCGCCATATCGGTAACACCCACCACGCTCCAGCCGGTTTTTTCCGACACGGAAATAGTATACAGCCTGCTGTCTTTTTCACCGCCGGTGAGAAAATAGCTGTCTTCACACTCCAGGACCTCATCGATCCGCTCCGTTTTCAGAGAGCTGTAAAGCAGCTTCTGTTTGGGGTGATAGATTATTTTCCCGTTCTGGTCGATTATATAGATATAGTCCGATCCGATATTATTCCGTTCACACAGATCCTTCAGCGCCTTATAATTGAGATCAATAAAAAAAACACCCATCACATCCCCGGTGTCCGGGTTTTCTATCCCTCTGCTCATGGTAATTACCCATTTGTAATTATCCCTGATGACGTTCTGCACATGGGAAGAGGTCAGACAGGTGCTTCCTTCCTTTTCCACCTCCCGGTACCAGTCCACCGTATCCAGGGGAATATTGTCGTTAAGTACATCATTTCCGTCATTGATGATGCTTTTCCCATCCCCCGATACCACGGCAATATTGGAAATATCCGTTCTGGTTTCCAGAACGGTGGAAAACTGGGTAACAATACGCCGGTACAGATTGGGTTCGCCCGATTCCTTCCCCTGCATCAGATAGGTCTGCACATCGCTGCTGTGCGCCACCAGGGAGGATATGTTTTCCATATAATCAATATAGGAATCAATGTCCCTGTTTACCTGTCCGATCAGGCGGGTGGTATAATCGATGGAATTATTCAGGATCGTCCGTTCCGTATAATTCAGGGAAATAATGTAAAAGAAAGTGAGCGTCGCCACAATTAATAAGGAAAACACCACCAGCATGGTGGTACGGATATTGGAAAACGGCAGAATTCCCATCCTTCCCTTCTTTTCTTCCCTCATGACTTATTTCCTCTTTTCCCTGGCGTATTCCGTGGGGGATTTCCCCGTAGCCTTTTTAAAGGCGGCACTGAAATAGTGGGGATCGGAAAATCCCACCTTCTCCGCGATTTCATAATTTTTCATGGAAGTATTCTCCAAAAGTTCTCTCGCCTTCTGCATCCGTATTCCGGTGAGCACCTCCATGAAGGTTTCGCCCGTAATGTTCTTAAAAATGGTACTGAACCGGCTGGTGCTGATATTCAGGTAGGAACATACCGTATTCAGTCCCAGCTCGTTCTCCCCGTAATGTTTTTCTATGTAATCCAGCGCAAGAAGCGCGTACTTTTTCCCGCCCTCATTTTTTCCCATGTCGAGCATTTCCGCCGCTTTCAGAAAATATCCCTCCATCAGGCCAAGAGCCTGATCCAGGCCGGAGGCTTCCATAATTCTGCCGAGCGTGCGCTCCTTTTCCCACAGGATATCCTGCTCCTCCAGATGGAAAGAACGAAGAAGCTCCACCACCTCGTCCAGCTGCTGCTGCAGATAGAGATTGACCCGTTCCCGGTTCCAGGCGGCTCTGCGGATTCCTTCCTTTCTTTTATCCACGTACTGTTTAATCCCTTCACTGTCCCCACGCTTCAGGGCATCCAGGATTCCATCCTCCGTCCGTTCCGTCTCCGTCCGTTCCGGCTCGCCTTTGATCTCTTCCAGGACAAGCACGGATTCTTCCCCGTAGATATAACGGTACTGCAGCGCAGTCAGTGCCTCTTCATAAGAATGGAACAGCTCTCCCCGTTCCTTTACCAGGCCGCCGATTCCTATAGTTGTCTTCATATTCAGGATCTCCAGGAGGCGGTTGTTGATTTCACCGGCAATTGACGGAAGCTGCTGTCCCAGTTCCGCCGGACGGTTGGTTTCAAGGAGCAGCACAGTGCGGTAATCCTTTCCCTGAAGGACTTCGCCCGCATGCCGCTTTTCCACGATTTCCTGGGATACGTTATACACCACAAAGGCGATGAGGGAGCGCTCCTGCTTCTGCTTATCCTCCAGGCTGTTGGCGTCCCTGTAGTCGTCAATCTCCACCACCGCGACCCGGAAGGAGCTTCCCCACAGAGTAATCCCCACTTCCTCCAGCTCCCTGTCATTTTCTTCTTTCGTTTTGTCCCCCATGATCAGGCTCATGAGCACGTTGGAGCGGACCAGAAGATGGTTCCGGTGATACGTGGTGCTCATCTTTCCGATCCGTTCTTCTTTTTTTTTCTGTTCGTTGATTCTCTCCCCGACCTGTACCAGCACTTCTGAAAGCTCGGAAGCCGTCACCGGCTTAAGCAGGTATTCGGAAACCTGATACTTCAGCGCCTGCTTCGCATAGTCGAATTCATCATAGCCGCTGAAAATAATGATCCGGATATGAGGATATTCATGGTACAAAAATTCACTCAGCTGCAGGCCGTCCATATAAGGCATGCAGATATCCGTCAGCACCACATCCACCTCATGCTCTTTCACATACGCCTGCGCTTCCCTTCCGTCCGCACATGCCGCCACCAGCTCATATCCCAGCTTTTCCCAGGGAATGTTCGCACGGATCCCCTCCCGTGTCAGGATTTCATCGTCCACCACAATTGCTTTTATCATATTTTTCCCCAATCCGTAAAATTAAGAAACACCCTTCCCCTTTGCCCAAGGACGCCTGCCGGGAAAGAGCCGCAGCGGTGCCGCACACAAACCCGGGAAAAGAATCCTTCGCCCGCCCCTCACGGACAATTCTTGCTGTTTTTCTTTATGATACTGAAAAAGCGGAAATTTGTAAAGGCTATTTCCATATATGGATGCAGATTAAAAAACCTGGGATTACTGTTCACACCTCCTATGCCGCTGTCCTTATAACAGGAGAAGGAAAATGGGGGATATTCCTCAATTTTCCTTCTCCTTCCTTATCTGAAAACGCTTTAGTTCTTCATTCAGGCTTTTTGCTTTCCTGCGGGCGACAAACCACAATACCCCTTCTGCCGCAATGCTGATGAGCAATATCATAACCATAAAAGGCAGCAGAACTTCCCAAGCCGTACTGCCGGCAAAAAAAACAATACCTACCATAATCCCTTCCAGCAACAGCAGCTGCAGCAGCTTGCGCAGCAGCATCTGTTTTACCGAAAGCTCTCTCCTGCTGTAGGTTACCGCCGAAGGAAGGATTCCCAGGAACCCGTACATAACAGGAAACAAAAATGCATGATAGCCAAACCGTATTTCCGGTTCGTAACGCATCCCCAGAAATGCCATAGCTAGATTGACACAGGTTACCACCACAAAAAAACTGATTACCAGCCGTTCCATAAACTCCCTTTTACTCATTTCCGCCCCTTTCCCCGCCGCGCAGGATATCCCGCAGACTGTTTACATATTTTCTGGAAATGATAATATCCTCCCCGTTGTGCAGCCTGGCAGACAGACGTCCGTTCAGGGCGGGACGCAGGGAATCAATCCGCATCAGATTGACCACCACTGTCCGGGAACACCGGAAAAACTGCTTGCTTTTGTAAGCCTCTTCAAATGCATACAGCTTCATTTTCACCTCATACACCTTATCTTTGGTATAGACGAAGAGCCGGTTATCCACAGCCTCCGCATAATATATCTCCGGCAGCGGGATCCGGTACAGCTTCCCCGCTTCATACCCTTCCAGGTTTTCCTGTCTGGAGAGAATAAAATGCCGGATGTCCCGAACCGTTTCCGTAACTCTGTGACAGCGTATCAGCACCTGTTCTTCCTGCTGACTGTCAATTTGTTCTACCATTACCTTCATATACTTCGGCCTGTTCCTTCCCGGGACTTCTTCGGCATATGCCGCAATGTCAGTCAAACACTCTCCGTAAACGACGGCGTATTTGGCCTGTTTTCCCCTTCCTGCTTCAGATAATAATCATAGTATTCCAGAATAATCCCGTTCATTGTCTCAATACATTCCCTGGCATCACGCTTCCCGGTTCCCAGCAGCCATGCAAGAGGAGGGGAAAAAAGAGGTAAGTCAGTAAAATTCATATGCTCTGCATCGTCAAAATGAATTTCCTTCCCATCCCGCGCCTCCGATAATATCGCATGGTTCACATACTGATCCCCATACTTTAAACCTTCCACATAATGTCCCGTTGTATCGATGCAGAGCAGGGGAACCGGATACGGTTCCTCATTCATCCGGTATTTTCCATTTGAAAAGTCCAGTTCTTCCCCCAGCATGGTCCCGTCCAGATCAATTACCGCTTTTACTTCAGGCCGTTCCCGCCCTGTGGTAACTGCCGCAGCCCCTCCAAGGGAATGCCCAATCAGTCCGGTTCTTTCCGTATCTATCAGACTGAAGGGCGTTCCAGGCGATTTCCCGCGGCAGATTTCCCCTATCCGGTCCAGCACAAAATGCAAATCCGCCACCCGAAGTGCGATCCAGGGTCTGTTGACAGAAAATATCTCCTCTTCCGGAACGCCTTCCTCATTTATCCGGAATACATCTCTTATAAAATCTTTATCTGCAGTTATCAGCTGCCCATCCTCCAACCGGGAAAACAGGGCGTGGTAAGGATGCTCCACACTGCATACCACATATCCGTTGCTGGCCAGCTCCGTATATGCGGAATAATTGCTCATCCTATAGCCAAAGGCGCCATGGGAAAACACCACCAAAGGAAACGTCTCTTCCTTCTCCGTTACCGGATACCAGAACTGAACCGCCACCTGCCTTGATGACCCGTCGTTGCGGAAGCTTTCCGCCCGGGATTCATCCGTCCATGTATAGCTTGCCGTCTCATAGGCATAGCTGCCTGTTACCGGAATCGGTTTCATGGGAGGGAACAAAAAGATCGGAAGCAGGCTGACCGACAACACAAGCAAACGTATCACAGCCCTGCCTGCTCCTGTCTTACGCCTTCTTTTTTTGGCTGCATCCAGCCATGCCCCTGCCATATTCCATAAAAGATACGCTGCCGGAAGCAGCCACGTATTCTTCCATTCCCATCCGCCGACAGACGAAAAAAGGAGGAACCCCAGTAATTCCCCAAAACAAAAGCCGAATACGATGTGGGGATTCTTCCCTTTTTTTAATAAAAATATCCCTTCTTTCCCTGCTTCCATGAGAAAAAAAGCACCAAGAAACCAATATACCTCCATAGCCGCCTCCCTGTTTTTTCATTGCTGCAAGTATAGAACAGAAACGTGTTCTTCTCAACAGCTTACAGCCCGGGATGCAGAAATGGGCGGTGAGATGCACAGGGTTATCGTTTTCGAATCTGTGAAGGTGTGGTACCGTTATCTTTTTTTCAGAATATCCAACGTATGGTGGCTTGCTCCTATCAGATCCTTCCGTTCACAGGTGGCAAAATGATAGCGCATATATATGGCAAAGGTATTTTCATCCATGCTGTCGATGACCGGACGTATATAGCCTGTGGCACCGTCCGTAGCTACCAGCTTAATTCTCTCTGCATCCACATTTTCATCCAGCCTTTCGATATCCTCAGTGCATACCAGCTTAAACAAATCTTCAGGTTCACACAGTAAATGAAAATCCTCTGTCAGCTTTTTCTTTTCCAGGTATTCTTCCACCTTTCCAAGCCGGAACAGTTCTCCTATCATGGTAGGCTCGTTCATACAGTAAGCAGTAAATATATATCCCCCTTTTTTAGTTACCCGAAATGCCTCCTTAAGCACCTTTACCTGTTCTTCCTCCGAGTACAGGTGATACATAGGCCCAAGTATCAGGGTTCCGTCAAAAGTGCCTTCCCCAAAGCGGGAAAGATCCTGTGCATCTCCCTGATGCGTATGGATATTGGTACCATTCATTACCACTGCGGGGGATTTCATTTTGGTACGAAGAATTTCCAGATTATGCGCAAGCAGTTCCACAGCATCCACCCGGAAGCCTTCGGCTGCTAAAGCCAGAGAATATATGCCCGTACCGGCTCCTGTTTCCAGAATTCGCATTCCTTTTTCCAGATAACGGTGGATGTATTCCATAGTTGTCAAATATTCCACCCTTCCATGGTTTGATGCCGACAGCCTGTCATCTTCGCGGTAGTTACGGTAGTACTCCGCAAGGTATTCATTTTTCATAGAGTTCTCCTTTTTTATGAAAGTATGTTTATCCACCCGCCTTTTGTATATTGTATACGATATTAGATACCAAAATATAACGTTAATAAGATAGACATTCTCTTTCTTTTATGATAACATAAAAGACGGAAATGGTTTATATTTTTACAATCCGGCAATGCACAGCGACTATGACGAAACTTTTGTTATTATTTGAAAATAAACTTTGACAGGAGGAAGAGTTTATGACAGTAGATGAAAAACTGGATTTTCTTATTGATAAATTTTCCGATGTGCAACAGGATATCAAAGGCATTCATCAGGAGATTCATGGCATGAAGCAGGATATTGACGGCATGAAGCAGGATATTGGCGGCATGAAGCAGGATATTGACGGCATGAAGCAGGATATTGACGGCATGAAGCAGGATATTGACGGCATGAAACAGGACATTCATGGCATGAAGAAAGATATTGTTGATATGAAGGCAGATATAAAATTGCTGTATCGTAGCGACAGGTTAATCCTTGATGAAGTCGAACGTGTACATAACATACTGGAAAAACATATTAGTGATACAAATAAACATACCGCATAATACACATGTAAACCGCTAAAATGATTGCCGGCTTTTCTCTCATGAAAAGCCGGCATTTTCTTTAAACAAGCATCTTGCCCCCTCAAACCTCTCCCCATACAGCATATAAAGGCAACACTGCCTCACAGCACCGGATTAATGACTGGGATACAGTACGGTCCGGCTATCTTTAATAGGAACTTCCTGGTATTTACAGACTCCATGCAGGCAAAGGCGAAAGGAAGAAACACCCGTAAGCTGCTGTTTTGCAAACGTCTCTATCTCCTCTTTTTTGTAACTGCTTTTAATAGGGAAAACCAGGGTTATATGCGGCTTTATCAGGGAAGCCAGAGAATCTTTGCCATCCCGATTTCTTCTGTAGGCAAACGGCAGCTTTTCTTTGCTTCCAGCCACAAATTCTCTTGATATGCCATATCTTTCATCCTTCTTTTCCCGGCAGCCGTCCGGTTTCACGGTATGCATTCATCGGTAAAGCAGAAAAAGTCCTGCTTTCACAGAACTTTTTCCATCCTGCATAATACGCAGGGACTTATACATTAATTTCCGCTTTTACGCCAAGCAGTTGTTTGTTTTCTTCCATAACCGGGGCAATCACATCCTTCAGGAAGGCTTCCACCTGCGCCGGCGCACAGCCTATATAACGGGAAGGGTCCATAGTCTTTTCCAGTTCCTCGGGAGTCGTCATAAAGACGGGTTCCCGGGCGATAAGCTCCAGAAGGTTGTTATCCAGGCCTTCCACTTTTACCCGTTTCCCCGCCTCCATGGAAAGCTCACGGATTCTTTCATGCAGTTCCTGACGATCCCCGCCTTTTTTCACCGCATCCATCATAATATTTTCCGTAGCCATAAACGGAAGTTCACTCATAAGGCGCTTCTCAATTACCTTAGGATATACCACAAGCCCATCCACCACATTCAGGCACAGATCCAGAATGCCGTCCACAGCAAGGAATCCTTCCGGAATGCTCAGTCGCTTGTTGGCGGAATCGTCCAGTGTTCTTTCAAACCACTGGGTTGCGGAGGTGATAGCCGGATTGAGTGCATCTGCGATCACATAACGGGAAAGGGATGCTATCCGTTCGCTGCGCATGGGATTCCTCTTGTAAGCCATGGCCGAAGAACCGATCTGGCTCTTCTCAAAGGGCTCTTCCACTTCCTTTAAATGCTGCAGAAGGCGGATATCATTGGACATTTTGGTTGCGCTGGCGGCAATTCCGGCCAGAACATTCAGGACTCTGGTATCCACCTTACGGGAATAGGTCTGCCCGGATACCGGATAACAGGACTGAAATCCCATCTTTTTCGCTATCATGGGATCGAGTGCCTTAACTTTCTCCATATTGCCGTCAAACAGTTCCAGGAAGGAAGCCTGGGTTCCTGTTGTTCCCTTGGATCCAAGAAGCTTCATGGTGGAAAGCACATAATCCAGATCTTCCAGATCCAGGTAAAATTCCTGCATCCATAAGGTTGCCCTCTTTCCCACCGTGGTAGGCTGTGCAGGCTGGAAATGGGTAAAGGCCAGCGTAGGCAGGTCTTTGTATTTATCAGCAAAAGAAGAAAGCTCATATAAAACGTTTACCAGCTTCTTCTTTACCAGCTTCAGAGCCTCTGCCATTACGATGATATCCGTATTGTCCCCCACGTAGCAGGAGGTGGCACCCAGATGGATGATCCCCTTTGCTTTGGGGCACTGCACGCCATATGCATACACATGGCTCATAACGTCATGGCGTACCTCTTTTTCTCTTGCTTTTGCCACTTCATAATTAATATCTGTAGAATGGGCCTTTAATTCTTCGATCTGTTCCTCCGTAATGGGCAGGCCCAGTTCTTTTTCCGTTTCCGCCAGAGCTATCCACAGCTTTCTCCATGTACAAAACTTCATATCCGGAGAAAATATATACTGCATTTCCTTACTGGCATATCTTTCTGAAAGCGGGCTTACGTATCTGTCCGTATTGTTACTCATAATCAGGCAACTCCTTTGTTCGGTTGTTATTTAGCAGCGGTTTCCATAGCAAATGGCTGTTTGGGTAACTGCAATGGGACTGTACAGTTCCTTTATTTATCAAATTCTCCGCGGATATCTTCTTCAGGCGGTGCAATAGGGTAGGTTCCCGTGAAACAGCCTTTGCAGATACCCAGCCGGTTTACCATTTCATCCAGACGCTCCATGCGCAGATATCCCAGAGAATCTGCACCGATAATTCTACAGATATCTTCTACACTGCGGTTATAAGCGATCAGCTGCTCTCTGGCCGGCACATCCGTTCCGAAGTAGCAGGGCCATAAAAAGGGAGGGGAGCTGACACGCATATGCACTTCCTTCGCTCCGGCTTCCCGGAGCATATGCACGATCCTGTCCGAGGTGGTGCCGCGTACGATGGAATCATCGATCATGATGACCCTTTTCCCATTCACCACTTCCTTCAGGGCATTTAATTTTATCCGGACGCTGCTTTCCCGGCTCTTCTGCTTCGGCTTGATAAAGGTCCGGCCGATATAGGCATTTTTTACAAAGGCCGTGCCGTAAGGAATGCCCGACTGCGACGCATATCCAAGCGCCGCGCAGTTCCCGGATTCCGGCACGCCCACCACAATATCCGCTTCCGCCGGGGAATCCATTGCCAGGAATTTTCCCGCCAGAACTCTGGCATGGTATACGCTCACACCGTCAATGTAACTGTCGGGACGCGCAAAATAGATATACTCAAAGATACACCGTGCGTGCTCCTTGCAGGGAATACACATGCCCGTATCCGAGATAATCCCTTTTTCCGGAGTAATCGTCACGATCTCGCCGGGCAGCACATCCCTGATAAAGGAGGCTCCCAGCGTATCCAAAGCACAGCTTTCCGAAGCCAGCACATAGGCGTTATCCCGTTTTCCGATACATAACGGACGGAACCCGTAAGGATCCCTTGCGCCGATAAGCTTGCGGGGAGACATGATGACCAGGGAATAAGCCCCTTTAAGCTTTCCCATTGCCCGGCCCACCGCTTCCTCAACCGATTTGGAATGCAGCCTTTCCCGCGCAATATGATACGCTATCACTTCGGAATCTATGGTCGTCTGGAAAATAGCGCCTGAATATTCCAGTTCTCTTCGAAGCTCCGGGGCATTGACAAGATTTCCGTTATGCGCCAGCGCCAGAGTGCCCTTTACGTAATTTAGAACAAGAGGCTGTGCATTTTCCCGCGTACTGCTGCCTGCTGTGGAATACCGCACATGGCCGACGCCGATGTCTCCTTCCAGCCGTTCCAGATTATCCGGATTAAACGCCTCATTTACCAGCCCCATATCCTTAACGCTCAGAACCTTCCCCTTCGGACCTGAAGTATCGCTTACCGCTATACCGCAGCTTTCCTGCCCCCTGTGCTGCAGGGCAAGCAGACCATAGTAGATGCTGCCCGCCACGTCGCCGCCGTCAAAATCATACATCCCGAAAACACCGCATTCTTCTCCGGGCCTGTCCGTCAACGCAGCCTGCTCATAGATGCCTTTTTCCGTCATATGCCTCCTCGTTTCTGTGCTGTGTACGAGTTACTGTCTCCGTAATTTCAGAAAGCCGCGGATATACCGCGGCTTACCTATCCCTTTTCCTTCAGGCGCCCCGTCGGCAGTTTTATAATCCCAGACGTTTGAAAACTTCGTTGTAGGCTTCTTCCACATTGCCAAGATCACGGCGGAAACGATCCTTATCCAGTTTTTCATTGGTATTTACATCCCACAGACGGCAGGTATCCGGGCTGATTTCATCTGCAAGGATAATCTGTCCGTGATAACGGCCAAATTCAATCTTAAAGTCAATCAGCTTGATGCCCGCCTGAAGGAAATACTCCTTCAGAACATCATTTACCTTAAACGCATAATCCTGGATGGTTTTAATTTCCTCCCAGGTCGCCAGCTTCAGGGCAACTGCAAAATAATCATTAATCAGAGGATCGCCCAGCTCGTCATTCTTGTAGCTGAATTCCACGGTGGGCTGTTCAAAGGGGGTTCCCTCCGGCACACCAAGTCTCTTGGAGAAGCTTCCTGCTGCCACATTCCGGATAATCACTTCAAGAGGTACGATTTCCACTTTCTTTACGGCGGTTTCTCTGTCGCTCAATTCCTGGATATAATGAGTAGGAACCCCTTTTTCTTCCAGAAGCTGGTGCACACGGTTGCTCATCTTATTATTGATGACGCCTTTTCCTACAATGGTGCCCTTCTTCTCCCCGTTGAAAGCGGTGGCATCATCTTTATAATCCACAATTAACACATCGGGATCATCTGTTTTAAAAACTTTCTTTGCCTTTCCTTCGTAAAGCTGGTCCAGTTTCTCCATTTTATCCTCCATCTGCGCTTATAAAAGCGCCGTAAATTTGAAAGATGGCTGTTGAAAGCCATCCTGCGTAATTTTCTACGCCGCTTGTCCCTTGGGCCAAATACCGCAGAGAAAAAGCGGCGCTGCTGTAACAAGTATAGCGCACCACTTTTCAGAAATCAAGAATACATGTCCGGTGTCCCCCTATTTTCTACATAATGCCAAAAAAATAAGCCGGCAGCCCCCTGAAAAAGCACAACCCTACAAATCATACGTTCATAACACGGCCGATAAACTCACGAACCCGTGCATTGGGAGAGTTAAAAAGCTCCTCCGGTGTACCTTCCTGACAGATGACACCCTGCTCCATAAAGATAATCCGGTCCGACAATTCCCGGGCAAACTGCATTTCATGGGTCACAATGATCATTGTCATATGTTCCCGGGCCAGCTGACGGATCACCTTCAGCACTTCCCCGGTAAGCTCCGGATCCAGCGCGGAGGTGGGTTCATCAAAAAACAGGATCTTCGGCTGCAGGGCAAGCGCTCTGGCAATGGAAACCCGCTGCTGCTGCCCGCCGGAAAGCTGATAAGGATAGGCGTCCCTCTTTTCGGAAAGCCCCAGCTGGGCCAAAAGCTTCTCCGCCCGTTCCTCCGCTTCCTTCCTGGATATTCCGTCCACGGTCACAGGCGCATCAATAATATTTTTTAACACCGTATAATGGGGAAACAGATTAAAATTCTGGAATACAAGCCCAAAATATTTGTGGATCCGCTTCCGGTCAGCCCTGGAGGCATACACACATCTTCCGTTTTCCTCGTAAGCCGCCCTCTCGCCCAGATAGGAAAGCTCTCCGCCGTCCATTTTTTCCAGCATGGTCGCACACCGCAGCAAGGTGGACTTCCCGGATCCGGAAGGACCGATAACGGAAACCACCTCCCCTTCCTTCACCGAAAGGGAAATATCCCTGATAACCTCCAGTTCCCCAAAGGTCTTTTTCATTTTTTTAATTTCCAGAAAATTCCCGTTCATTTCTCCACCTTACCCTCTGTAATAGTTCAGCCGCTTCTCCACATGCTCCATGACCATGGCAACAATCAGGTTGAAAATGTAATAAAATACACCGGCAGCCATCAAAGGCATGACCGAGGCCTGTGCCGCCGCAATCTGTTTGGCAATGGTAAACATTTCCGTAACCGTCAGAACAAATGCCAGGGAGGTATCCTTTACCAGCGTGATCATTTCATTCGTAACCGACGGGAGCACCCGCTTGATTACCTGCGGCAGGATAATTTTCAGAAAGGTCTGTGCCCTGCTGTATCCCAGAATTTTAGCCGCCTCATACTGGCCCACCGGCATGGATTCTATACCGGAGCGGTAAATTTCCGCAAAATAAGCGGCATAATTCAGCACAAAGGCCAGAATTACCGCCACCATCCGGTAGCCCTGGGATATTTTTAAACCGAATACATAATAGGGAGCGAAGTAAACCAC
Source organism: Lachnospiraceae bacterium (assembly GCA_022845955.1). Classification (GTDB taxonomy): domain Bacteria; phylum Bacillota; class Clostridia; order Lachnospirales; family Lachnospiraceae; genus Eisenbergiella. The sequence continues at coordinate 1,975,231 of AP025576.1, read as the reverse complement.
AATCAGCTGCAGCATAAGAGGCGTCCCCCTCATCACCGATATGTATACCTTTGTCAAAAAACGAATCACCCTGACTTTGGACATCCTGCCAAATGACAATAGCAGTCCCAGAGGCAGAGAGAACAACAGGGTAAGCACAAAAATCTCCGTTGTAATCAGCATACCCCCTGCGAGCTGCTGCAGCATTTTTCCCACTTCCATGGTTTCCTCCCTTTTTTCCTGTTCCGTAACTGTTGCGTACTTTAACAGTTACTCTGGTTTTCAACATTTCAACCGGAAAAAAGCCGCTGCCGCGGCTTTCTCCCTGTATCTGTTATTCCTGTAAGCGGCAGGCCGGTACCGGACTGCCCCGCCTTGGCCGCCGTCCGATAAACCGTTTACTTTCCGAGGCAAATGCTGTCCAGAAGGCCATATTCCGCATACTTTTCCGCAATCGTCATGAACGTTCCGTCATCCACCATTTCCAGCAAAGTGGCTTCCACGATATCTTTCAGCTCTTCATTGCCTTTTTTAAAGCCAATTCCGTACTGCTCCGTAGATAAATACTCCGTGTGATCCGTTCCTTCCAGAATCACATAACCGCCGTCCCTGGAAGAGATCTGGTAATTGGCAACTCCGATATCAATAGCCAACGCATCTATGGCCCCTGCTTCCAAATCCATAAAAGCGGTATTATAATCCGCATACTGGTTCAGCACAGCGAAGGTATCCGCCAATTCCTTCTCGTCCCCCTCTAATGCCGCAAGTGCGGAGGAATCCTTCTGAACCCCCACTGCTTTACCTGCCAGATCCGCTTTAGCGGCGATCCCGGAATCCTCAGCCACAACAAAAACCTGGCTGTTATCCACATAAGGAACGCTCCAGGTATACTGATCTTCCCTGCCGTTCATGGTAAACCCGTTCCATATGCAATCAATCGCGCCGGAATCCAGCTCCATATCCTTGGAATCCCAGTCAACAGGCTGCTTTACCAGCTCCCAGCCCTGACGCTTACATACCTCTGCCGCCAGATCCAGGTCAAAGCCCACATATTCTCCGCTTTCATCCTTATACCCGTAAGGCGGGAATTCCGCATCAAAGCCCACTACAAACTTACGTCCATCCCCGGTATCCGCTGCCGCCGTACTTGCCGCTTCCTGCGTATCCGCCGCACTTTCAGCCACCGTGCTCTCCGCCGCCGCACTGCTCTCCGAAGCCGGCTCACTGTCGGCCGCTCCCGAAGTCTGTGAACTGCCGCAGCCCATAAGCCCCAATGCCAGCACACCTGCCAGCAAAACCACTGCTGTCTTTTTCATAATTAATTCCTCCCTGAAACAATGTAACACACTGATTCTTTAGTAAGTTAGCAATTTATCATACTAAATTGCCGATGGCATTATCCTATCATGAGGGGATTTCATGTGTCAATAGCCAATCGGATTTTTCTTGTACGGTATACATTTTAAGGTAAATTAATTATTGCAAGGTTGGTAACAGCATGATAAAATAATGATAAGCATAATTTTCTATGAATCCTGGCGTAAGCCGTCTCATTTCTATTCTCTATTCAGAAACTCTATGCTTACCATCCAAATGAAACAGGCAGGAGTTGCTGGACAGAAGCGGTTTATAGCACATTCTTTCAGACAGCTTCCTGCTCACAATTGCAGAAAGGAGCTTTCTATGAAAGAAAAACATTCTATGGAAGCAGAGCATTCTATGGAAGCAGAGCATTTTATGGAAGCAGAGCATTCTATGGAAGCAGAGCATTCCACGGAAGCAGAGCATTCCACAGAAAGAAAGAATCCCGTAGAAAAAGGAACTTCCGGGAAAGGGAAAAAACGGCATGTAGTGAGAAACTACAAGGATACGGTGTTCCGTATGCTGTATAAGGACAAGGAAAAACTGCTGGAATTATACAACGCATTGAACGAAACCGCTTATGCGGACACTGATGCTATGGAAATCTATACACTGGAAAACGCAATCTATATGGGCGTTAAAAATGATGTCTCATTCCTGTTTGATTCGGAAATGAATTTATATGAGCATCAATCTACTTTCAACCCGAATATGCCCCTGCGGGATCTTTTGTACATGGCCAGGCAGCTGGAGAAGTATGTGGCGGGAAAGACCCTGTATTCCAGTAAACAGATTATAATTCCCGTTCCCCGCTTCGTTGTATTTTACAATGGGACGCAGGAGCAGCCGGAACGCAGACTGTTAAAGCTGTCTGATGCGTTTGAAAAGAAGGTTCTCTCCCCCGAGTTGGAAGTAAAGGTTACAATGCTTAACATCAACATCGGGAATAACCGGGATCTGATGCAGAAATGCAGGACCCTGAGGGAATACTGCCTGTTTGTGGAATGTGTCCGGAAATATGCAGCGGAGATGGAAATTGCGGAAGCCGTGGTTCAGGCGGTGACGGAATGTATCCGGAATGATATACTGGCAGACTTTTTGTCCGCACAGAGGGCGGAGGTGATTGCGATGTCGATATTTGAGTATAACGAAGAAGAAGAAATGAAAAAAATACGTGCCGATGAATTCAGTGTGGGTAAAGAAGCCGGAAAAATAGAAGGAAAGGCAGAAGGAAAAGCAGAAGGAATAGCGGAAGATGTGATTGAACTTCTGGAATATTTAGGAAAAATTCCGGCTGGGCTTCACGAACGGATTCTATCGGAAACCGATTTGGCGCTTCTGCGAAAATGGCATAAGCAGGCGGCAAAGGCTGGAACTGTCCGGGAATTTGCGGAACAGGCAGAGATGGCAGATATTATGGGGAACTCCGTGTAGCGGTTCCTTCTTCCTGCCTCATGCCCCACTGGCCGCATTTATATCTGCTTAAAAGGGGATGCTGAAATTTGGCCGAAGAAAACCGATGGTTGCGGCGGCAATCCGTCAATACCATCGGTCCTTTTTACGTTCATGCAAGACTCTGCACATACGCCTGCACTACAGCAGCATTCGGAGAAAGAAACGGGAAAAGAGAAATGCCGGGGAATGAATTACAAACACACCCTACTGCACCACATAATCCCGATACTCTTCCTCCAGCTTTTCCACTTCCTGTCCCATCAGCTCCCGGCATTTCTCCTCCTCTCCGGAGAAAAAGGCCCCTTTTATTTCCGACACCACCGACTGGTTCCGGGAATTGGTCCATGCTTCCTTACGGGCTACCACCCGCTTTTCCAGTTCAAGGGAGGCATCATAATACTCTGCGTGGTCCGTAAGGAAATTCAAATATTCCGGTTCCTTCAGATGCAGCCGCATGGCCGCCAGATACTGCAGCAGGCTCTCCGGATTTCCGGTAAGCCGGTAGGCCTGTTCAAAAGAAGCGGCCGCCTTTTCAAACAGGAACAGCTTTGCCTGTGAAGTCCCCAGGTTATGATAAATACTTCCAGCAAAATCCGGCGCCAGGGCATCTCCATCCTGCAGCAGGTTCCGGTATTCCTGCATGGCGAGTACATAGCGTCTGCTCTCCAGGAAATAATCTGCTCTGGCCTTTTGCTTTTCTGTCAGCGTTACATTGGCGCTCACTCTTACCAGCCGCTGCGTTTCCCGGATTTCCTCCGGTTTAAAATAACCGGTGTATTCAAAAATTGCCGTTACGAAGCTCTCCGGCTTTTCCTTGTTTTTCTGGAGCATATTCAGCTTCTGCCCCAGCTCCGGGAGGCCGCATTCTTTATAAAGCCAGTCGGACAGTCCCCTGGTAAAAATCGTTTCGTCCAGCAGATACGCATTTTCCCTGAGAAAATAACACAGCTCCTCCACGGAATAAATACGGACCCTGGCTTGATCAAAGCAGTATGGATTTACCGCCGGATTGCCCAGACATAAATGGACTCTGCTCATGTCGCTTCCCCTTCTTTCCGCCCCCGGCCTTTTTCCTCCTTCAAACGGAACGTTTCCTCCCAGATTTTATGGGAAGCGGGAAACATTTCCCCGAATCCCCTATCTTCCATCTTAAGTCTCACCGTATCCGCATCGCTTAAGGAAACCGTCAGATGGATTCTGGTCGTCCTGGGCGGACGCTCCGGCACCCCATCCAGTGTGACCGCCACTTCCTTTACCTCCCTCCCGTTAAGGGGGGTAATCCGCAGGGAAAACGCATGATCCTCATTCAGCAGGAAATCACATTCCCTGACCGCATCATACCAGTTGATCCCCGCATCCAACAGGGCAAAATAGGAATCCTGCCCCCGGAAGGACGCTTCCAGGCCGATATTTGCCTTCAGCATATCCTTTCCCAGATAAACATAACTCCGCCCGTCTTCCCCGGGCTGCTTTTTCGCCCTGGCCCCGTAGCAGGCCCCTTTGCTGTACAGATTATTTCCCTGGAACACCCGCCTTCCCCGGCAGAGCACCGGCAGGGAACGGACATACCATTCTCCGTTAAACCCGTCCCCAATCAGATAAATAGTATCGATAATCTTTCCGGCACACACCTTCTCCAGTACGGAGGCAAACCGCTCGTCCATTATCTGTTTATCACCATCACCCGGCCCCTCCTCCGGCGGCAGACGCCTTCCGATTTCCGGGTGGATCTCTTCATGCACCATCACTGTCACCGGCCTGGTATGATGGTTCATTTCAAACATAAGAAGCTTCATTGCCGTTCCGGAAAAATCACATATCATTACCTGATGGCGCCAAAGCTCTTCCGGCTGATTGATATTATAATAGAAGAAGCTCTCCCCCCTGCTTTGGCAGGACACCCGGTCCGGCGGGAGAGAAATAAGGGCCGCTACCCGGGAAAGCACCTCCACTGTCTGTTTATCCACTTCATCCACCGTAAACAAAAACATGGCGGCCTTTTCCGGCTGCATGGCCCCGGCGAGAAGGGAAAGGCTCCTTTTAATAAATAGCGACAAAAGCACCGCCGCATCAAAGCACTCCCCTTCCACCTCCACACTTTCTCCCGCCAGGGCTTTTGACAGCATATTTTCCACAAGGATGCCCTGCCCGGCCTCCGCGTTTTTCAAAGCCTCCCGGCCATAGGTCCACACATCCCGATCCCTGCGGCGGCACAGCACTGCTGGGATCATATATTCCTCCTCCCCCATCACCTGGGAAAGGGTTTCCGGCTTATCCGCTCCCGGCAGCCAAAAGCTGATCTGGGCAAACCTGTCACTGATATCATAGCCGATAAAGGCCCCTGCACCGCTCTTTCTATCCGGATTTCCCAGAAACATCTTCTTTCACCTGCCTTTCCTTTTTTCTTTCCGCCCCTGCTTTCGAGGATGCCGCCTACATCGGCGGAGAGTCCCCGCCTGTCACGTTAAACAGGCCCTCTGTCATCCATTCCGTAAGGAGATACTGCTCCAGCAGCTCCTGGGCCTCTCCCTCTTCCCTCATGAGACGGGCGGAAGCGATATCATTTATCATCCCATATCTGCTTTCTTTTACAAAAACGCTGCATTCCCCCATTTTCAGTTCCCCGCTGTCCAGAATCTCCCCGCTCCCGGAATTATCCGTAATAAAATACTGCAGGCTCTCCCCGGCAAACAGCACAAAGCTGGCTGTATAGATTCCCGCATACATGTGCTGCAGATCGAAGGAACGGTACGTTTCCTGTATGGATGTCAGTTCCCCTCCCTCCGCCGGTGTGGGAATAATCCGATAATTTATGGTCAGAGGATGCTCCCTGCTTCCCCGGTAAACCACCATCGTTTTATCCATCATAGTTTCCGCCCCTTCCAGGATGTCCGCATATTCCTGGAAAAGAGGAAACATCATATGCTGTGCAATAAGCTGATCGCCGAAAAGCTTGATAAGAGCATCTGTCCGCTCACTGCGCTCGTCCCTGTGACGGGCAAAATACTCCAGAAAAGCCAGACGGCACATGTCACTGAGCTTTTCCCCCCTTCCGGCAACCCTTCCGATATCGGTAATAATATAGCGATCCATCGTTTCTGCATTCATCAGATACAGACCGCTGCATCTGTGGAGAAACGCCGCTTCCAGCTCACTCTTGCCGCCTTCGATAATAATCTGCCGCAGCAGCCCGGTCCGGCCCATCACGTCATCTCCGATGTAAAGAAGCTGTACCAGCAGCCTTTCCGTCAGCTCATAAGTATTCACTGCAAAATTATCCGCCGCCCTCTGGATATCCGTCAGTTCCTTTGTACTTCCCTCATACCTCTTTACCAGATGCTGCAGGATATGGCTGTCATATTTTTCACGGCAGAATGCGCTGTAGGCCAGCCTCGTCATCGCCTCCTCCTCCATACAAAGCCCTGTCTCCAGCATCCTGCTGCATAAGCGGAGAAGTATCTTGGCATCCGTCCGACCCGGATCCTGCCCGGCCAGCCAGGCAAAGGCCTTTTCATAGAAGGAACGCAGAACCAGATAACCAGCCGCCTCATACACATCGGATCCATCCAAATCCCCCCTGTTTAAGGCTTCCAGCAATAAATCCAGTTCCTCCAGCTCTTCCTGTCCGTAATAATATTTCAGAAGTTCCATACGTATAGCCCGGGCAAAGGCCGGAATGACACGGGTATCCTCCGCCAGCCTGCGAAACCGCGATGCATTTTTTTCCGTGATACGGATTTTCCCCTTGCTGCTCTCACAGCAGAAAAGGTTAAAGCCCAGGCTGTTTTCCACAAAAGACTCCAGGACATTCACACATCTGGCCGGATACATCAGCCGATCCAGCACAAAATGGCGTCCCGCACTGTACCGGTTTAGCTCCTCATCTTCCAGAAGTATTTCCACGTCCTTGTCATAAACAGCCACATAGGCCCTGCCGTTTTCCACCGGGTAAACCTGCTCTCCCCGCAGCCTGGTATGGATAACAACAGCTTTCCGGATATCCTTCCCCTCACAGTCCAGCTGCTGCATAAAAAGAAGGGGAGCCAGAACCTGGCAGTTGTCCCTGGTCAGCATTTTTTCATCCAGCACGGTCTGGTACAGAAAGGCCAGATCTCTGTTGATGCGTCCTTTATACAGCTGCTGGAGGACAAACCGGTCCATCTGGCTTTTATAAGCCAGATACAGCTCAGGAAACTCCTCCCGGTGTTTTTGTATGTACGCATATAGATAAGCGCATTTATCATAATCCAGATTACTCTGGTAAGCAAAATACATGAGCACGATACGGGGAATCTCCACCTGCCTTTCCGTATCCACAGACATCATATAATACTCATACAGCCTGGTTACCCTGAGTTCCTGTTCCACGCCCCTGCGGTACCACGGATAATATTCCGGCCCGCTTTTATTCCCCTTGATTAAGAGGGAGCATATGGCGGTGAGCAGCTGGGGATCGCTTTTACGTTCATAACAGTTCTTCAGAATCCGGAATAGGCTTTCCCTGTAATACTTTTCTTTTCCTGCCAGATACACCAGGTGCCCGATGAGATCCTCCGACAAAATCCCATTTCTGGCGCCGAAATGCAGCAGCTGCAGTTCATAGGTGTCCAGCTTCATTAACAGCGTGGGACTGAAATTTGCCAGATGGAGCGCCTCCAGATATAGGACGGGGCTGGAACCGCTGTGGCGGAACTGATCCTCCAGAAACAGCCATTTCTGGGAAACGCTTCTCCCCAGTGTGGGGGATAAAAACAGCAAAAGCCAGGCAATCCTCCAGTTATCCCGGTATACCCTGTGCAGATCCTCCATCTGGATGGTTACCTCCGCTGTCACAGTCTCGCTCCTTTGATACAGACTGCTTAAATACAGATAATAACAGTACAGCTCCGGCATATTCTCATCCGGCGTAATATCCAGATGATCCAGAATCCATCCCGCCTCGTCAAAACGTTCCTCCGTAATCAGAAGATGGGCCTGATACAGACGTACCGCCGGATTTTTATCCTCTATCCGCTTCATACGGTCCACCACTTCCCTGGTCTGGCTCCGCCACAGATCCGTACTCATTTTTTTCATCTTTACGCTTTGATACAGACGTACCAGCTCCACCGTCAGCCGTTTCAGCTCCAGCCGGCGGCCGGTCCGCACCACACGGTGTTCTCCTCTTTTTACAACGGTGATAAGGGCCTGTATACTTCCGTACGCATGCTTTAATATAATACGTCCGAAATTTTTTCCTTCATGGAGTTCTTCCTGCCTGACAAAAACAGGCAGACCGCATTGGTTTCCCAGAAAGTCCTCCTCCCGCAGAAGTTTCTTTTCCGTAGAAAGGAAATCCCCCTCCGCCTCTACCCGGAGCGGGCTGTAACCCCAGCCGTTTTTAATGATCTGCAGCGTTTCACACAACTGGGCATGAAGGCTGGTTATCACGATTTCCGTCCGGGGCAGTACATATTCTACGGGCTGTTTCTTATGGATGGATATCAGAAATTCCTCGACATTCTGCATATTCCCGGGTACCTGGGAGAACCCTTTGTACAGATTCCGGTATTTTTTATCCTGACCGCTGAACACCCGGATAAATTCCGGGGAATAAAACAGCTTCACCGCTTCTTCCCAAGCGTTCCTCGCCAGATTAGTGAACTGGAACAGATTCGTCAATTCCCCTTCCGAGCAGGTCACTTCCTTGTGCAGCACAACCGCCTGAAAAGGTATTTCATACTCCCCCCGGTTGGAGATAATCAGGAACCGTCCCTTTCGTTCCTCCCCTTCCCGCATTCCCCGGGAATCAAAACGGTACTCTATCGTTTCCGATGCTCCGGAGAAAAAAGAAGTGAGACATTCCATACGCTCTTCATCACAGGAGACATAACCTTCCGTCAACTGTCCCTGTTCCCCGGTTACCGTAAAAAAGCCTTCCTTCACTTCATCTTTTTTCAGAGCCAGGCCTACTTCCCGGCATGAGAGCTCCAGGGGCCCGCCGCTTTCCTGCCAGTCCTCTGTTGAAATTTTCGCGTAAAGCTCCTTCAAAGTTCTCACCCCCGTAAAATCCATCCTTGTATTTCCATCTAAAAAGAATTACTATCAGTATAACATTACCGGCAGGAATCCTGCAACATTTCAAAACAGAAAAAGGGGCACCGCCCATAACCGGGCAGGGGAAGATACCGGAAAAGGAGCGTATTATGCATACATTTCATGGAAGTGATCTGGAAAAAATAGAACAAGTTTACGGCATCAGAAAAGAAGAAATCACCGGGTTCGGAGCCAATGTAAATCCGCTGGGGCTGTCCCCCCTGCTGAAGGATTATCTGGCAAAGCACCTGGATGTTTTATGTGCATATCCTGACAGGAATTATACCGCGCTGCGGGCTGCCATATCCGCTTATACCGGAGCCCCTGCAGAACATATCCTTGTGGGAAACGGTTCCACGGAACTGATATCCGCAGGAATCCGGGCCATACGCCCCAGGGACGCGGTGATCCTTGGCCCTGCTTATTCGGAATATGAACGGGAGCTTTCCCTGACAGGAAGCCGGACGCATTATTACGATCTGAAGGCATCGGAGGATTTCCTCCTGGATGAGGAGGATTTGGAACGATTTATGACAGAGGGGATTTTTTCTCACGAAACAGACACCGGCTCCGGAAAAAGTGTCCCCTGCCTGCCGCAGCTGCTGGTTTTGTGCAATCCCAATAATCCTACTTCCAGCGCTTTAACGGTATCTCAAATGAAACGCCTGCTCTCACTCTGCAAACGGAACGGTATTTTGGTTATGGTGGATGAAACGTATGCGGAATTTGCGCCCACGCTCTCCGATATAACCGCCATTCCCCTGACAGAAAGCTACGACAATCTTCTCGTGCTGCGCGGCGTGTCCAAGTTCTGGGCCGCTCCCGGCCTGCGCCTGGGTTATGCGGTCACCGGGAACAAAAGTATGCTGGATGAAATAAACGCCTCCAAAAATCCCTGGACCGTCAGTTCCCTTGCGGATGCCGCAGGACAGGTCATGTTCACAGATACCGGCTATATCAGCCGTACCCAAAACCTGATCCGGGCGGAACGCGGGCACTGCTGTTCCTTTTTATCCGCCCTTCCCGGACTGAAGGTTTTCCCCTCCTTTGCCAACTTCGTCCTCGTACGGATACTGGAACAGGGAATTACCGCACAGGACATCTTTGAAGCCGCCATCCGGAAGAAAATGATGATCCGGGACTGCTCCAGTTTTCACAGCCTTGATGAAAGCTTTTTCCGTTTCTGTTTTATGGGACATGAGGAAAATGAACGACTGCTGACATGCATTAAAGAAGTAACCTGCCGCCGGACAGATTCCCTGCAGTAGCACATATGCCGCGCAGCAGCAGCCAGAGCAAAGCCTGCCTCTGACCGCTGCACGCGGGAATTAGAACCGGGAGAAAAGCACTTTATATTGGTATGCTTTTCACGATTTTATCATAATCGATAACAACATACGGCAAACCATTATGTATTCGTTCTTTATGCCAGTCCAGATACCAATCCCGTAAATATGCAAGCTCATCAGGCCAATAACTTTGGGCATACAGATATTCATCACCCATCTGATATTTCATAAACAGGTCTATCTTTTTGATCCAATATGCATCCACTGTATTTGTTTCCAAATACCCTTTTAAGTAAGATACCAAATACGTCTCGGCAAACTCCGTCCTTTCCTTTTCCCCTTTATGCTGCAGCGGCCCGGCCCCTTTCAGCACCATAAAAAATATAGCGCTGGCCATATCAGCTGCATACCAGTTAAACTGGCAGGCCTCAAAATCGAACAATTTGATATTGCCATTGTCTACAAAAAAGTTATCGGTATGGATATCATAATGGATAATGCCATAGTTATCCTTATTTATAGGAAGCGAATGCAGTTCCTTATTATACTTTTTTAAACGGTGCCTTACCCTTTCATCTAAAATAGCATGTTCGCAGCGCCATGCATTTACGGCGCCTGTCCATTCAAATGCAGGCCTTCTGACATTGTCCTCATAATCCCTGGTGAGTCGATGCATCTCTCCCATCAGCGCACCAAGATTATAGAACAGCTTTTCATTAAATTCATTTGGATTATCCGTTTCAACTATTTTTCCCGGGGCTTTCTCAAAAAGACAAAGAATATACTCTTTACCTTCGGCTTCTATTACCTCATACAGATTATTTTTTATACTTTTTTGCGGACGGACGATACCTGTCATTGTATCCGATAAATAGTCCATCCATTTTAATTCAAATCCGGTATGCTCTTTTCTGTCAATGCTATACGCGGATGATCGCAGTATATATGCAGTCTCCCCTCTTTCCACCTCAAAAATGCGATTGCCTGAATTCCCCATTATAATTTCCCGAACCAGTTTAACATCATAAAGCAATTTTGCTTTTTCCAACACTAAGCTCTGATCTGCACTCATTATACTGTTCCTCCACAGCCTTACATCGTGCCTTAATACCGGGAATCCGTTCCCGTTATACGCCGCGCAATAATCCGTTCATAGGCATGCTCATGATGGATTCCTCCCGGATGACTGTCCGTAAAGGTCCCTTCCTGATGGTGTACAATTTCCCAGCCCTTATATTTTTCGGGCAGCTCCCCCACGCGGAAAAGACTGTGTGTAAAAGGCGCATTATCAGGCGTCGCAGGTAATCTGTCCGTAAAAACCCCTATTACATTGAAACCGCCTGTTTTCGTATGCGCCTGCATTTCCCGTATAAAAGGATCACGTACCTTTTTTTCCGGAAGATGAAGCACCCCGTGGGAAAGGATAATATCATATTCCTTTTCAAAAACAAATGCTCCCAGATCACACGTAAAAAAACACACCGCTGCTTTTTCAAGGCCGGCTATCTTTTTCGCCTTTTTTATACCGTTTTCTGACAAATCAAAGGCATCCACCCGGTTTCCAAGCTTCGCCATAAAAATAGAATTCCGTCCTTCCCCGCAGCCCACATCCAAAACATCGGCATTTTTAGGGAATATTTCATAAAACTCCTCCACATCCACCGTAGGCCCCTTTGAAAAAGCGGACACCTCAAAATCCGAATAGCTCTCTTCCCAAAATGGCTTGTCCTGCATAAAAAGTCCTCCTTTCCGCAAAAAACATGTATTCTTCCATAAAGCCCTGTTACATTCGAACCCTGTCTTACAATATTTTCTGAAAGAGTGCAAACCGATCCAGCCCATACGCGCTGTATCCCAAATCAACCGTATCTATATAACAAAACCCATATCGCCGGTAAAGCGCAATGGCCGGTTCGTTCTTTTCATATACATCCAGCCTGACAGCCTGCATCTTCTCCTCCTTTCCCCGCTCCAGCGTGAACTCCATCAGCCGCTTTCCCACGCCTTTCCCCAGCCAAAGCGGATGTACTGCAAACGTATGAATCACAAAAATATCCTTATATTCCAAATCCGCCTGCCAGTCCGCTTCTTCGTATGCCGCTTCCGGCTCATGGCTTAATATAATGCTGCCCACGATTTCCTTCCCATATCTGGCAACATAAAGACACCCCTCGCCAATCCCCTTTTCAGCCGTTTCCCTCACCGGATAAATCCCCTTCCTCCACCCCGGATAATTCACATGCTCCTCCAGATATTCATTCAGCCCGTCATAAAGCTTTCCCACTTCATCTATATCCGCCGCTCCCGCCTTTTCTATCCGCAGTTCCATTTCGGCCACCATTTTCCCGGACATTTCCGGAAATCCTTTCCCACCGCTGAATATGTCCCGTTCCACCCTGAATTTTTCGCAAATACTCTCCGGTTCCTTATTTTGCTATATGTTACCACTTCCCCGGCTGTCTGTCCACCGCTCCGCCATACCCAATAGAATAAGAGTACAGATAAAAAAGTTTGGCGTCACCCAAAGAATAACTTTCTATTGACATTTTCTCTTTTTTGCATTATTGTATTATTATAGTAATACAGATTTAAAATAAAGCACTACAGAAAGGAATGATGATATGGCATGGAACCTGGATTCCGATCGCCCCATCTATGCACAGCTTCTGGAGCGTATCCAGCTTCAAATCGTGTCCGGCATATATGGACCTGGCGACAAGCTCCCCAGTGTAAGGGATTTGGCTGCCGAGGCCAGCGTTAACCCGAACACGATGCAGAAAGCCTTTGCCGAGCTGGAGCGCAGCGGGCTGATTGAAACCAAACGAACCAGCGGCAGATTCGTAACGGAGGACAAAAACATGATCACACAAATTCGGACTCAGCTGGCAAAAGAAGAAATCAATGCATTTATTGCTAAAATGAAAGAGCTGGGCTTTGATAAAAAAGATATTCTTACACTGCTCTCATCAACCGCCGAGGAACCGGCGGAACAAAGGAGGGAGCGCGCATGAACGAACTGGTAACTATTACCGGCCTGTGCAAGACCTATGGGCATTTCACAGCGCTGAATAATATGAGCCTGACGATTCCGCGAGGACGTATTATCGGGCTTCTTGGTCCCAACGGCAGCGGCAAAACCACCTTAATCAAGCTGCTTAACGGCCTGCTGACTCCCTCATCCGGGCAGATATTAATTAACGGCTGCAAACCGGGCGTGGAAACCAAAGCCATTATTTCCTATCTGCCGGAACGGACTTACCTTTCCAGCAGCCGCAGAGTCGAAGATCTGGTGGAGTATTTTGTAGATTTTTACGCTAATTTTAACAAGGATAAAGCATTGGCCATGCTGGACAGTCTTCACATCGATCTCCATGCCCGTATGAAGACCCTTTCCAAAGGTACTAAGGAAAAAGTACAGCTGGTGCTGGTCATGAGCCGGGAAGCCGACCTTTATATTCTGGATGAACCGATTGCCGGCGTGGATCCGGCCGCCAGGGATTTCATTCTCAAGACTATTATCGGCAATTATAATGAAAAGGCATCCGTACTTCTTTCCACCCACTTAATATCCGATATTGAAGCGGTGCTGGACGACTGCATTTTTATCCGGGACGGCCAGATTATGCTCTGCTCCTCTGTGGAAAATATTCGTGAAACCTACGGAAAATCCGTAGACAGCTATTTCAGGGAGGTGTTTGCATGCTGAAAAAACTGCTGAAACATGAATGGAAGGAAACCTGGCGCATCCCTGCGCTGTCCTGTGCCATTATGATTATACTGACCCTTGTATCTGTCATCTGTTTTGTCCGTATGGATCCTCCCGCTAATGCAAATGAACTGAATGCAGGCGCCTTTGTTCTGATGATGTTTTATGTCCTTACCATAAGCTGTGTCAGCGTAATTGTCAGCATTTATGTGGCGATACGTTTTTACAGGAATCTGTATACCGATGAGGGCTATCTGATGCATACCCTTCCCGTAACGGCCAGACAGCTGATACTGTCCAAACTCATTGTGGGGGGTATATGGTATTTTCTCGTCACGGTTCTCAGTTTATGGGCGATTCTGATTATATTGATTTTCGGCGTACCGGTTATGGTAATAGGCGACTTCGACATGTCACTGTCCGTTGTGATAAGCTATGCAAAGGAATACTCCCATGCCCTGTTCGGGATGTCCCTTCCTGCTTTTTCCATTTTTAATTTCTTTTACTTCCTGGTATCCGCAGTGAGCAATGTCCTGATTGTATATGGTGCGGTTTCTCTGGGACAGCTGTTTTCCAAGCATAAGGTGATGGCTTCTATCCTGTGCTATATCGGTGTCACCATCCTGATCCAGACCGTGACCTCCCTGGCTATGACACCCTATCTCACCAAAATGATTATAACCCAGGTCGGCTCCCCTCAGGGCCCCGGCATTCCGGATTTTATGGGCGTTTTTATGCGCAATACCTATATTATTACTTTTGTGGCATGTATCCTCACAGGGATTGGCTGCTATGTGCTTTCCGAATATCTGATGAAAAAACAATTGAATCTGGACTGACCCACAGTGGTGGACACAAAAAATCAGGCGGGAGAAACCGCCTGATTTTTTGTGTATCCGCCGCTTTTTTCACTTCCATCGGAAACAGCTTCCATCCCGTTCGTCACTCTTTTCCTTAACGGGATTTTTACATTTCTCCCCCCTGCTCTCCCTGGCTGTTAATAATGACGGTAAGCCCTTTTATATCTTTCGTTTGTCGCTCCTTCCAATCCTGAAGTTCCTCCACTGAAAACCTGCCTTCCCCGAATATACCAGTGTCTGGTTTCATAACAATTTCCATACCCGTCGTATGCAATTCCCGGCTGACAATAAGACTATGCTGTGCAATTCCCCGTATATAGTCCTGCTGATATCTTTTTCCGGACCTGTACACTCTGACCCGCAGACTTTCACACAAAGAATTTACTGTCTGCATACCAACTCCGGCCAAATCTCCCATCCTTCTATATTCAGCATTTGTAACGGGCTGGCCGGACAGGATTTTATCCAGCACATCTTTGTCTTCCTGCAAATCCTCCGACAGAGGAATTCCTCTTCCGTTATCACGGATTCTGATTCCTCCTTCCGGCAAAAGCGTAATCTCCACTTCGGAGCAGAAACCGTCCCTCGCCTCTTCCAATGACTCTCTTAATACCTCATAAACAAGCTGCTGCCTTCCATTCTGTATCTCTTTTTGTTCTTCCGCCATACAGTTCCTCCTGTTTTTTGCTTCCGGTACGATATAATCCGGCACAGTATAGGATTTCAGATATTTTCGGGCTTTACCGGGTGGCATACCGAAAAGCCTTGTAAAAGCCCTTGTAAATCCTTCATGGGAATCAAATGCATATAACAGCGCGACCTCAATTACTTTTCTCCCTTCCAGAAGGGATGCTGCTGCATACTGAAGCTTGCGTATCCGTATATATCCGGTTACCGGTATTCCCATTTCCTCGGCAAATAGCCGGCTGAAATAAAATGGGCTGTAACCGGCGGTTTCCGCCAGATCACATAAACTGATTTTTTCATGGATATGGCTGTCCACATAGCCTAATACCCGTTTCCACGTATTACTGTCCATATAGTTTTTACCTCACAGTATGATTATAGCATGGTACCCGGCTATATTCTTGACTTCATATATCATAAGTACGGCTCGACCCTATTCTTTTTCTACCCATTCCCATGAACCTGCGGGAAATTTCTGCATATAGTAATCGTAAGTAACAATCGTGAGGTTACCGCACATATGGCAAAAAAACTGCATGCCGCACAGACCACCGACAGTCCCTATGCAGGCGGGCTGAGAATCAGTGTTACATCCGCTCTGGGGCAGATTCCCATAGAAGGCGCGACCATATCCATATCCGTCACCGGTTCCCCGGATGTGGTCATAGACACTCTGACCACGGACGAATCCGGCCAGACCGATGTGATAGAACTGCCGGCTCCCCCTTTGGAATACAGTCTGACACCCCAGGATCAACAGCCCTATTCCGAGTACAACTTTACCGTAAACGCACCAGGCTATGAACCGCTTGTGGTTGCCGGCTCTGAAATCCTGCCGGATGTACTCTCCCTACAGCCCATTTCCCTGATACCTCTGGAGATGCCCGGCAGGGAAGAAGATATCGTCATTCCGGATCATACCCTGTATGGAGATTATCCTCCCAAAATACCGGAAGCAGAAATCAAACCTATGGATGAAACAGGGGAAATCGTACTGAGCCGCGTAGTTATCCCCGAATTTGTCATCGTACATGACGGTGTCCCATCGGATCCCACCGCGCCAAACTACTATGTCCGCTATACCGATTACATTAAGAATGTGGCTTCCTCGGAAATATACGCCACCTGGCCGGAATCCGCCATTTACGCAAACATACTTGCTATTATGTCCTTTACCCTGAACCGTGTCTATACGGAGTGGTACCGCAATCAGGGCTACAATTTTACCATTACCTCCTCTACCGCTTTTGACCAGAAATGGATATACGGCAGAAATGTATTTGAGAATATCAGCTACCTGGTGGATACGATTTTTGCCAATTACCTCTCCCGCCCGGGTGTCCGCCAGCCCATCCTGACCAGCTATTGTGACGGGCGGAGGGTCAACTGTACCGGCTTAAGCCAATGGGGTTCCAAATACCTGGGGGATGAGGGCTACAGCGCCATAGAGATCATCCATTATTATTATGGAAGCGATATGTATATCAATACGGCAGATGCCATCAGCGGGGTTCCCTCCTCCTGGCCCGGTTATACCCTGACCATCGGTTCCTCCGGGGCAAAGGTGCAGCAGATGCAGGAACAGCTTAACCGGATACGGCAGAATTATCCTGCCATCCCTTATATAGCAGCAGACGGAATCTACGGACAGCAGACAGCCGATGCGGTAAAAATATTCCAGCGTGTCTTCGGCCTTCCGCAGAGCGGGGTCGTGGATTATCCCACCTGGTATGAAATTTCCCGGATTTATGTGGGGGTTTCCCGGATTGCGGAACCGGACTGACCCCTGTGTCCTCCTTTTCCTTCAGCCAACTACATGCCTCCTCCTTTATGTATAAAGGCGGCACGCCCGATTATCAATCGCAGCGTGCCGCCCCTTTGTTATTCTTTTACCGCGAGGAAGGCTTCCTCTAAATCCTCAATAATATCATCGATATGCTCCGTTCCCACAGAGAGCCGGATCGTATTCGGCCGTATTCCCTGCTGGCTGAGTTCTTCGCCGTTCAACTGCCCATGGGTAGTGGATGCCGGATGGATCACCAGAGATTTCACATCTGCCACATTGGCAAGCAGGGAGAAAAGCCGGAGATGATCAATGAAGCGCATTGCCGTCTTATCGTCTCCCCTGATTTCAAAAGTAAATATGGAACCGCCCCCATTCGGAAAGTATTTGGCATACAATGCTTTCTGGGAAGGGTCCTCCGTAACGGAAGGATGATTGACCTTTTCCACCTGCGGATGGGAGGCCAGGAAAGAGGCCACCTTCAGCGCATTGGACACATGCCGCTCCACCCTAAGGGAAAGTGTTTCCAATCCCTGAAGAAAAAGGAAGGCATGGAACGGGGACAGCGTGGCGCCGGTATCCCGCAGAAGCGTTGCCCTTATCTTGGTGACAAAAGCCGCCGCCCCGGCCGCTTTCGTAAAGGAAACGCCGTGATAGCTCTCATTCGGCTCCGTAAGGGAAGGAAACCTGCCTGATGCTTCCCAGTCAAAAGCCCCTCCTTCCACGATTACGCCCCCTATTGCCGTTCCGTGTCCGCCGATAAACTTAGTGGCCGAGTGGACAACAATATCTGCACCATATTCTATGGGGCGTACCAGATAGGGAGTGGCAAAGGTATTATCCACTACCAGGGGAATTTTGTGGGCATGAGCAATGCGCGCTATACCTTCGATATCCACCACATCAGAATTGGGATTTCCCAGTGTTTCCAGGAAAACCGCCTTCGTATTATCCTGTATGGCCCCTTCCAGCTGTTTTTCATCAAAGGGATCCACGAAGGTGGTGGACACGCCGAAATCCGGAAAAGTATGGGCCAGGAAATTATAAGTCCCTCCATATATGTTTTTGGCGGCCACAATATGATCACCCTGCTTCGCCAGATTCTGGAAGGTATAGGCGATGGCCGCCGCCCCCGATGCAACGGCAAGTGCCGCGCTGCCTCCCTCCAGTGCCGCCATTCTGCGCTCAAATACGTCCTCTGTGGGATTGGTCAGCCTTCCGTAAATATTACCGCCGGCCGAAAGGGCAAATCTGCCGGCCGCATCCTGACAATCATGGAATACATATGAAGATGTCTGATAAATAGGAACCGCCCTGGCATCCGTCGCCGGATCCGCCTGCTCCTGTCCCACATGAAGCTGTAATGTTTCAAACCTGAATGTTCTTTCTGACTTTGTGCTCATCGTGTCTCTCCTTCCTGCCTGCGCAGCTCCTGGTGCATTGTTTATAATTCCTATTGGATTAGTATGTTTTAATTGATTATAATGAGGACAGAACCATTTGTCAAATACTTTTTGGAAATTTTTGTATTAAAAATTGCTCTTTACGTATCTTTTCTGACGGTCTTTCAGGCAGCAGGCCATAACTTTCGGTTGACAGCAGAGAGCATTAAGTGTATAGTGTGTATTATAAACATACACACTTGGCAAACGGATTGCCGGAAAGGTACGTTCATGAAAATACTGATTTCCAACAGTTCCGACCAGCCGCTCTATCTGCAGATTAAGGAACAGTTGAAGGACGCCATCCTGCGGGCAGATCTGAAGGACGGGGACAGCATGCCCTCCATACGGCGTTTTGCCAATGATCTGGGGGTCAGCGTCCTGACCATCCGGCGCGTCTATGACGAACTGGAACAGGAAGGCTATCTGAATCAGCAGGTTGGCGTCGGCACTTTTGTCAGTGCGGCAAACACGGAACTGCTCCGGGACGCCAAACGTCATCTGGTAGAGCTGAAGATTCAGGATGCTCTCCAGGCGGCTTCCGCACTGGATATCCCTTTAAAAGAACTGCATGACATGCTGGACATTCTATATGACGATATCTATAAAGGAGGCAAATCAAATGGGTAATATCATTGAAGTCCGCGGGCTGACCAAACATTATCCGGAATTCACTCTCTCCCAGGCCGGTTTCTCCGTACCGGAAGGCTGTATTACCGGCTTTGTTGGGGCAAACGGCGCAGGCAAAACCACGACGCTCAGGGCTATTCTCGGACTGCTCCAGCCGGACGGCGGGGAAATACGTCTGTTCGGGGAACCCCTCTTCCCCTCCGGCGCACCTTCCTCTCATAAGGCCCTGCCGGATTCCATACGCAGCAGCCTAGCGGACCGCATCGGCGTGGTGCTCGGCTCCGGCGCCTTTTATGAAAACCTCACCATTTCCCGGATGAAACAGGTGGTGGCCGGCGCATACTCCCAGTGGCAGGAAAAGGAATTCCGGGAACTGGCCTCCCGTTTCGGTCTGAACCCATCCCATAAGATCAAAACCCTTTCCTCCGGCACCAAAATGAAGCTGGCCCTGGCTTTCGCCCTGTCCCACAAGGCGGAGCTGCTGATAATGGACGAACCCACGGGCGGGCTGGATCCTCTCATAAGGGACAAATTCCTGATCCTCATCCGGGAGTTTATGGAAAAAGGCGGAAAAGGCGTTCTGTTTTCCACCCACATTACCTCCGATCTGGATAAATGTGCGGATAACATTGTATTCCTCCACAAAGGGAGGATCCTTCTGGAAGAGGACAAAGATATCCTGCTGGATAAATGGCGGCTGGTAAAAGGAGCTTTATCTTCCCTCACAGAAGAAAAAAAAGAATTCCTGAGCTGCCTGAAAACAACAGACTACGGCTTCACCGCCCTAACCGATGAGCCGGAAAAAGCAAAAAAGCTGTTCCCGGAGGCCCTTCTGGAACGCGCCTCCATTGACGACATCATGATCGCCCTGTGCGAAGGACATGTCCCGCCTGTCCCCGCCGCCCATTAGTCATACTGAAAGGAGAACATATCCCTTATGAAACAGCTTGCCTGCCTTATGAAAAAAGATCTCTTCCTTATGGGAAATTACCTGTATTTCATTCCGGCCTTTACGCTGGCGCTCCCTTTCCTCTATTCCTGGTTGATTCCCGAGTATGCCACACAAAAAGGGACCGGACTTATCGTGCTCATTGTTTCCTCCGTATACAGCGAATTCCTTGCTTATGAACAGATATTCCTGAAAGATGCGGAATATCCCAGAGCCTTGTCCCTGCTCTGCGCCGCCCCCTACCGCAGAAGGGATATTATTGTCAGCCGGTATCTGCTTTTTTGTCTGGTATTCGCAGCAACCGCCTTCGTTTATACAATACCTGCCCTGTTCCTTCCCCCCTCCTTCCGCCTGTCTTTCATGGAATACGCGGCCGCCTTTTTCCTGAATGTACTGCTGTTCAGCCTTCTCACACCCCTCCAGCATCTGTTCGGCTTCGAGAATTCCAAGTTTGTGCCAGTGTTGGTGATTATGCCCTCCTGCTTCCTCCTTCCTCTCCTGCTGAAAACCGATCTGCTGGAGCTGCGTTGGCTGAACCATCTTCCTGTCCTGCTTGTTTTCCTGCTCCTGCTGGCTGTATGTGCATTCCTGCTGTTTGTCTCCGCAGAGATAACTATACGGATATTTCAAAGAAAAGAATTGATGTGAAAGGGGTATACGATGCGATATCCAGTTAACCAACTCTGTTACCTGGGCGGAATCCTGCTATTTTTTCTCGCCCTGGCAGAGCTAATCCGTCTCCTTGCCATACTGCCCCGTTCCCGGAAAACAATAGCTACGATTACCCGAATACGCCCCCTGTCCCCCGACGATCTGCATACAAAGGCATCTTCCGCCCCACATTCCGCAAAAAAGAAAGGGGATATGGCCTTCGTCACCTACCGCGTTGACGGCAGGAATTATTTTTCCAAAACAGAAATTCCTGTACCTGCCGGAAAAGAGGTGGGAAGCCGGATTCCCGTATGGTACGCCCGCCTTTTTCCGGATACGCTTCTGCCCAGGCCTTCCTGCGCAAAACTCCTGCTGCTGACGCTCCTTTCCCTGCTGCTGTTCCTTGCCGGCTTTCTCCTGTAACCCGGGCGGAATCCGTATGCTTCGGACAGCAAGCCACCCATATGTTCCAATGACGGATGTACGGCGCACGCCGTCCTTATACGCAAAAAGAATCCCGGCGGCAGCTGCCTGAAAGAGACAGTCTGCCGCCGGGATTCTTTTATGCTGCCCTTGTACAGGGCATGAATTTTACTGAGTCAGCGCCACCATAATGTCATTGGAACGGGTCACGAATTTTGTCATCGCTTCCGCATCCAGAGGCCCCTGCTGCAGTTTCGCCAAATCATACAGCTGTTCGCAGATAAGGTTTTCGTTCTTATTGTCCGCATCATCCTTATGATCCAGAACATACTGTACCAGCGGATGGCTTGCATTCAGCACCAGGGTCTCCCCTTCTCCGCCGAGCATGCCCATATCCATGCCGTTCATGGCATACATCTTCATCATATCCTGCATTCTTCTGCTCTGCTCGGAGATGGTGAGCACAGAAGACACTTTTTTGTTTTTCAGCTTTTCAATTTTGACTGTAAGCTTGTCGTTCTTCAAAGCCTTGCGTACCAGCTTCTGAATTTCTTCCGACTGGGCTTCCAGCTCCTCCTGGGCTTTTTTGGAGGTTTTTGCCTTGAAGGTATCCGTCAGATCGGCGTCGATCCTCTGGAACTTGATGCCCTCGTTCTTCATTTCCAGCTGATTGATAAACGGCTGGTCAATCTGATCCGGAAGCACAACAGCGTCCATCTTCGCCTGTTTGAACATATTTACATACTGGCTCTGCACCTTTAAATCAGTTGCGTAGTAGATGGTCTTTTCTTTCTTCTCTTCTTCCCCATTTTCTTCGCTGTTTTCAGCAGAAGACGGCTCTTCCACCACCTCGGCTTCCACCTTTTCGCCGTTTTCATCCACAGCGCTGTTTTCGGTTTCATCCGGATCCACCTTGTTTACTTCCAGGCAGTCGGGCAGGGTCATATACTTTCCGTCCAGGTTCTTGAACAGGATATAATCCGTCATCTTTTCGCAGAACTTATCATCCTTCAGGCAGCCGAATTTTACGAAGGGACTGATATCATCCCAGTATTTCTCATATTCTTCCCTGTCGGTCTTGCACATGCCGGCCAGCTTATCCGCTACCTTCTTGGTGATATAATCGGATATTTTCTTTACAAAACCGTCATTCTGCAGCGCACTTCTGGAAACATTCAGCGGCAGGTCCGGACAATCGATAACACCCTTAAGGAGCATCAGGAATTCCGGAATGACTTCTTTAATATTGTCGGCAATAAATACCTGGTTGTTATACAGCTTTATGGTTCCCTCAATGGACTCATATTCCATGTTGATTTTGGGGAAATACAGGATACCCTTCAGGTTAAAAGGATAATCCATATTCAGGTGGATCCAGAACAGAGGCTCCTTGTAATCCTGGAAAACCTTGCGGTAAAACTCTATATAATCCTCTTTGGTACACTCGCTGGGGCTCTTGCTCCAAAGGGGATGGATATCATTCATCATGGAAGGACGCTTTTTGATTTTCAGGCGTACGGGCTTTTCTCCGTCCTCCTCCTTATCGTCCTCCTTCTTTTCCGGCTGGATGGTTTCCAAAACCTCATCCGTATCCAGCTTCTCCGCTTCATCTATGGTCTGGGTTTCCGGTGTGTTTTCCCTGGACAGGAAAATTTCCACAGGCATGAAGGAGCAGTATTTCTGAATCACTTCGGAAGCCTTGTACTCATTACAGAACTGCAGGCAGTCCTCATTGAGGAACAATGTGATCTGGGTACCAACCTGATCCCAGGTGCCGTCTTCCATTTCAAATTCCGTACCGCCATCGCATTCCCAATGTACCGGTACCGCGCCGTCCTTAAAGGATAACGTATCAATATGCACCTCATCGGCCACCATGAATGCGGAATAAAAACCAAGTCCGAAATGACCGATAATCTGGTTATCGTCGGATTTATCCTTATATTTTTCAATAAAATCAGTAGCGCCGGAGAACGCGATCTGATTGATGTATTCCTCCACCTCTTCCGCGGTCATACCGATACCGTTATCAATAAATTTAAGGGTTTTCTCTTCGGGATTCACGATAACCCGGATTTCCGGCTTATAGCCTTCCGGAAGGGAATATTCTCCCATCACATCCAGCTTCTTTAATTTGGTAATTGCGTCGCAGCCGTTGGAAATCAGTTCCCTGTAAAAAATATCGTGGTCAGAATACAGCCATTTCTTAATAATAGGGAAAATATTTTCGCTGTTAATAGACAAGCTGCCATGTTTCTCTGCCATAATTCATCACATTCCTTTCTTTTTTTCCACGGACCCTTTTCTTTTGTTTGTCCGTTTTTCATTCTAGGAATAAGTGTACTTCCAACTTTCTGAAAAGTCAATAGAAAATTAGCACTCAATATAATTGAGTGCTAACAACAATGGGAAACCCCTCAATAACCGGGCATTTCCCATTTCTAAATTTTTTATAAATTCAAACTTCGCAGTTGCTGAATGGCCTTCCGCCGGCTGTCTGCATGGCGTTGCCGGGACTGAAAAGGATTTTCGCAGGTCCGTCAGCCTAAACATTCCGATGAGCCCAGGGGCGTCAAGTGTGTCAGATGAGGCTGACACACTTGACTGGTCTCATCTCCATAGACTGAAACGTACCTTCGAAAATTCCTTTTCAGTCCCGGCAACGCCATGCAGACAGCCGGCGGAAGGCCATTCAGCAACTGCGAAGTTAGAGTTATAAAATCACTATTCCACAAATATTTGGTTCACTCCATAATCCGGTACTGGAGAAGTTCGTATTTCAGCCGGGTGCCTTCCCCTGTTTCCGGCGGAAGAAGCGCCCTTGCTACCAGCTTACATTCCCCGCTTTCCTCATCCGTCCGCCTTAAATTCGCATAATCCCCATCCAGGCTTTCCACGATATATTCAAAGGTTTTCATAGATATCCTCCTTTACTGCTGTCCGAAATATTCTTTATAAACAGCAAAAAACCGGTTTGTGGTTACCTCTTCATCATGGATCAGCTCCACGGAGTCCCACAAAGGCTCGTTCAGGTTCTTCGCCAGGGAATTCACAAAACTGTCATATTCCTGCCCGAACACCTCATCCTTACGCTTCTCCACTATTTTCAGCTTATTCCGGTCGGTTTCTTCCCGGTTAAAGGTGCTGATACATTTGATGATTTCATAGCCTCTGGAGGTTTCTATTATGCCGCTGATTTCATCATTGCCAAGCTCGAACGCAGCGCCCGCAAAAGCCTGTTCCTGCTCGCCCTTGCCAAAGGACAGGGTCCCCTGGGAATCATCGCTGTACTTCTCAATCAGGGCTTCAAATGCCTCCCCTTCTCTGGCAGCGCGCAACACCTCCTGGGCTCTCCGGTAGCATCTGGCCTTTTCCTCCTCCGAATACGGAGATACCGTTCCGTCCGCATTTTCCGTTACCGTCTTTATCAGGATATGCTGGACAGTTATGGTTCTGGCCTCGTCATCGCTGATTTCCGGATTGATGTCGCTGATTATCTGGCGGTACACCTTATCCGCCAGGGCATAATCCCGGTACATCGCCCCGATCAGCTGCCGGTTCACTCCCATCGCCTCTATTTCCCGGTCATTCAGGGAAGAAAAATAATCCGCCGCCGCCTCAGCCACCGTTTCCTCCTCCTGGGGGGTCAGCTGGATTCCCCTCCGATCCGCCAGAAGAGTCATCGCCTTGATTTGGGAAATTTCCGCAAGCACCTTGCTCTTGAGCTTATCGGACAGGGTCTCCTCCCCCTCCCTGACCTCCCAGATCTGTGCGCCGTACACGGCTTCATAGGTATTCTGCTCCGTGGTCAGGTACACCATAAGCTCCGGAAGGGTACAGGAAGCATCCTCCAGACGGAATATTTCATTATGATAGAAGCCGGTGGTAAGCACCAGCTTCACCGGTTCTTCTGCGCTGCAGCCGCTTAAGGACAGCAGCAGACCGAAGGCAAGCAGGCAGCCTGCCAGTTTTGCCCATAAGGATGCCTTCCGAAACACGGCATCCGTTATTTTCCCACTCTTCATCCTTTACTTCCCATACTCCGTAAAATACTTCTTGCCACGCTGATGCCGTTGGCCGAAGCCTGCTGCAGGCCTCTGGTTACGCCTGCGCCGTCGCCGATAGCGCGAAGCCCTCTGATGCTGGTTTCAAAATCCTTATCCACCACCACTTTATTGGAATAAAACTTTACCTCCACCCCGTAAAGCAGGGTTTCATCGCTGGCGATACCGGGGGTTACCTTATCCAGCGCCTCTATCATTTCCGCAATATCCACCATGATCCGGTGCGGGAACACCAGGGACAGATCACCCGGTACCGCATCTTTGAGCGTAGGGATCAGATTGTTCCTGCAGAGCCTTTCCTCCGTGGTCCTTCTTCCCCTTTTGAAATCACCGAAGGTCTGTACCAGAATTCTGCCGCCGCAGAGCATATTGGAAAGCTCCGCAATTTTGCGTCCGTATTCGATAGGGGTGCTGAAGGGCTTTGTAAAATTCTTGGATACCAATAAAGCGAAATTCGTATTGCTTGTTTTATAATCCTGGGACTTGTATGCATGGCCGTTTACCACAGCCAGGCCGCCCTCGTAATATTCCGCAGCCACCTCTCCGGAAGGATTGGTACAGAAGGTACGCACCTTGTCGTCAAATGTGGGGGTATAGAAAATCAGCTTCGCTTCGTACAGGTTTTCATTCAGGAACTGCATCACTTCATCCCGCACTTCCACACGGACGCCTATATCCACCGTACCGGGCGTGGTGTCAATGCCGATCTGGGCGCATTTGTCCTTGAACCAGTCCGCCCCTTCCCGGCCCACCGCGGATACGATTTCATCCGCCAGATAGGTGTCTCCCTTGTCCGTGACAATCCCTGCGGCGCGGCCGTCCTCCACCAGGATCTCTTCCACCATGGTGTTAAAGAGCATTTCCACACCTTTTTCCGCCAGCGCATCCTGCAGACGGGAATAGATCTTATAGCCTTCCTCTGTTCCCAGATGCCTTATAGGGCATTCCACCAGCTTCAGGTTGGCATTAATAGCTTCCCGGCGGATCTCACGGATTTCCTTTTCTTTATCCATACCGTATACCTGGGTATCCGCTCCGTATTTCAAATAGATAGCATCCGATTCCTGAATCAGTTCTTTTGTCTGTTCATAGCCGAGGATTTCAGGCAGATTCCCTCCCACGTCCGGGGAAAGGGAAAGCTTCCCGTCGGAAAAAGCCCCTGCTCCTGCAAACCCGGTCGTAATGGAACAGGGCTTGCAGCCCACACATATCTTTGTTTTTCTTTTGGGGCAGGTCCTCTTCTCAATGGGGCGGCCTTTTTCCACCATAAGCACCTTCAGGTCCTTCTTCTTTTCCATCAGCTCATATGCGCAGAAAATGCCTCCCGGCCCTGCACCGATTATAATCACGTCGTATTTTAATTCCATAAAAACCCCCTGTTCCGCCCCGGTTCCCTCTTAGCCGGAGCACTGCATTTGCCGGGTTCATTATACCTATTTTTGAGGATAAAGTCAATTCACGCCAAAAACCGCGGGTCGTTACCGTATATGGCTTCCGGTATTCTTTTTTTCCACATAAATCTGGCTGCTTATCCGCTCCTGAAGCTCCGGCACATGGGAGATAATTCCTATCATACGGTCGCTCTCCACAAGGCCCATCAGGGCTGAACATGCCTGATCCAAGGATTCCGCATCCAGGGCGCCGAAGCCCTCATCGATGAACAGGGCTTCCACACGGATCCCTCCGCTTTCGGCCTGAATCACATCGCTCATCCCCAGGGCCAGGGCCAGGGAAGCTTTGAAGCTTTCCCCTCCGGAAAGGGTCTTTACGGAACGATATTTTCCGGTATAGTAGTCCATGACACGGATTTCCAGGCTGTCCTTGCTGCGGCCGTCCCCGGCCTCTTCCACTCTGGAAAGCTCATATCTGCCGCCGGTCATACGGCAGAGCCGCAGGTTTGCGGCTTCCAGGATATCCTCAAAATAACCGGAAAGTACATACTGCTCAAATACCAGTTTCTTTGCATTGTTGCCGGAAGCCATATTGTCCAGATCCCGGATGATTCCATAGTCTTTTTCTTTCTTTTCCCTAATTTTTTTCTTTTCCCGGAGAAGGCCATAGGTGCGGGCCGCATCGGACGCGCCGATACTCCATCGCGTGCGCATGCTTTCTTCCCCTTTCTTTTCCTCCAGAAGGCGGTTTCTTTTTTCCAGGAAAGGGGCGGTATCCGTTTCTTCTTTTCCCTCCAGTTCCGCTTCCATGTGTGAGCATAATTCAGCCGTGGAACCAAGTTCCAGCCTGTATCGGGCTATTGCATCCGAAAGGTCTTTTCTGTCCGCTTCCTCCAGGACGGCCTCCCGATAGGCTTCCGGCCCTGTAAAACCGCCTTTTTTCAAAGCTTTTTCCCAGCTTTCCCTGGCCGCTGCAAGCTCTTTCTCCAGCCTGGCTTTATCCGCGGACAGGCGTTCTTTGTTCTGTCTGCGCACCTCAAGGCCTTTGATCAGACCGGTATAGCGTTCCGCCTGTTCCCGGATTTCCTCTCTGGTATGAAGAGAAGCAAAAGAAACGAGTTCTTCCGAAAATTCTCCCTTCCTGGCCAGCAGGGCATTTTCCTCATCGGCCAGCTGGCGGTTCTGTTCCGCCTGTCCCTCCGCTTCCGCCCTGGCTGCCGCCGCCTGCCCGTGAAGGACGGTAAGTCTGGCCGCACTCTGATCATAAGCCTCCTGAAGCCGTTTCAGCTGTTCTTCATCCGGCACATCCTCACCGGTGCCTGCCACGTGAGGATGCTCCAGCGAACCGCAGACCGGGCAGGGCTTTCCTTCTTCCACCAGCCGGGCCGCAAGTCCGATAACAGCACGGCGGAAACGGTTTTGGGCTTCCGTCAGCTCATGCTGTCTGTCTGCAGTCCATTTCTCCTGTTCCAGATAATCCTGTTGATGCAGAAGAAGCTTTTTTTCCAGCTGTTTCTGTCTGCCCAGCCCTGCTGCCTTTCTTTTTTCCAATTCCCCAAGAGACTGGCTGATATCATAAAAGGCAAACAGAAGATCCCTTTTTTCATAGATGCCGCTGCATTCCTGAACAAGAGCAGCTTCCTTTCCGATCGCCCCTTCTTCTTCTTTTTCCTGTTTTTCCAACGCACGAAGCTGTTTTTCCACTCCATTTACCTGTTGGTATTCCGCCCGGATTTCGGCTGCATGCTCCCCCCGTTTCAGCCGCTCTTCCTTTAATGCCATATCCCCGGCCTGGCCTTTAAGAGCCGCAAGCTTTTCCTTCGTTTCCCTCAGCTTTTGGAATGCTTTCCGATCCGCTTCGGCCTGCTGGATTCTTTTTTCAAGCTCCACAATTTCCTGATCCAGCTTTTCCATCCGCCGGGACGCGTCTTTTTCTTCCCTGCGGCAGTCTTTTTCCAGCACTTGCAGCCTGTCCATAAGCTGTTCATAGGGATAAGCTTCCCCGGAGGTAAGCTTATCCCATATTTCGTCCTCCGTATGGAACTGACGGACATCCTCATCCATACGATGTCTGTATTCCATAACCTCTTTATATAAGGTGCCGGCCTCCTCCCGGAGCACCGCAGCAAACCGGTCATAGAGGGCGGTATCGAAAATTTCCCGGAAAATCCTGGTTTTTTCTCCCGGCGATGCGGTAAGAAGCCGTGCGAATTCCCCCTGGGCTATCATGGAAATCTGCTTGAACTGCCGGTAATCCAGACGCAGTATTTCCTGGATTTTCCGCGTTACTTCTCCGCTGCCTTCCATAACGGAGCCGTCCGGAAGTGTCAGAACCGCTTTTTCCCGCTCCTTCGTCATGGCCTGCCCCCCTTTTTTACGTCTCTTGGGACGCAGGTATTCCGGATTCCGGTATATCTGATACATAATGCCGTTATGTACCATAGTAAGCTCCGCATAGGTGGGGGTATCCGCATCCGCAAAATCGCTCCGCACGCTGTTTTTCTCCCGGACCTCCCCGCTCATGCTGCCATACAGGGCATAGGTCAGCCCATCAAAAATTGTGGTTTTCCCTGCACCTGTCCGGCCGGTTATCAGAAAGATTCCTTTTTCCGACACTTCCGTAAAATCAACGGTCTGCTTGTCCCGGAAGGGCCCCCAGCCGCATAATGTCAACGTTATTGGTTTCATTCCCGTTCCACCTTTTTCACCGTTTCTTCCGTCACCTTTTTCCGGGCTTCATCCATTTCGGTTCCCCGCACCAGACCGTAAAAATCCGCAAACAGTTCCGCCGTACTTTTCCGGCGTATGGCGTGCCGCCCCTTCACCGTCTGCCTCGCTTCTTTTTCCTTTTTAGCGAGTACGATCTGGCAGATATTCGGGTAGACGCTGCGCAGTGTGCCGATTGGGTCCACCAGCTCCTCTTCATTTGTCAGGATCGCCTGGATATAATCCTCCGTCCGGCTGCCTTCCCCACCGCCTTTTTCAAGCAGTTCTTCCAGCGTTCCCTCCACTTTCCGGAGGGCATGCAGCGAAACCACCGGGCGCCGGTTCACGGTTACTTCTCCCTTTGCTCCCAGCTCCACAACATTTATGCTTTTCACATGGGTACATTCAGAAAAGCTGAAAGCCAGAGGTGCCCCTGCATACCATACATTTTCCGGCCCTATCTTCTGGGGTTTATGTATATGTCCCAAAGCGACGTAGTCAAAAGGAGCAAAACGCCCGGCATCCACGTTATCGATCCCCCCCACATGAATCGTAGTTTCCGCATCGGAAAGCTCCGGCTCCTTATCCTGACAGGTCACAAAAAAGTGGCTGATCAGCACGTTCCGCTCCCCGGGATCAATTCTGCCAGCTTTCTTTTCCGCTTCCAATACCGCTCCCACCGCTTCATCCGCCGTCCTGGCTCCTGCCACGGCAGGGCGGACAAAAGGAAACAGAAAAAAATGTACCGGCCCGAAGGCATCCTGCAGCGTCACTTTTTTTAACGGGCTGCGGTAGGTTCCCGCGATATACAGCCCCTGCTTCTGCAGGATTTCTTCCCCGAAACCAAGCCGTTCCGGGGAATCATGATTGCCGCTGATTAAAAGCACGGGAATCCCTTCCTCCAGCAGGGAAGTCAGGAAACCGTCAAGAAGCTGCACCGCCTCTCCCGGAGGCACCGCCCGATCATACACATCGCCCGCAATGACAAAGGCGTCCGCTTTTTCTTCCCTCGCCGTCGTCAGCAGCTGATCCAGAATAAAACGCTGATCCGGTATCAGGGAAAAATCATTCATCGTTTTTCCAATATGGAGATCCCCTGTGTGTATCAGCTTCATTCCTCTTGTTCTCCCTCCTGCGCAGCAGTGCACAGCAGCTCCCCGTCTCTGGAGTACCAGCTCACTCCGTCCGTCAGCACATACTCTTCACCGCCCTGAATTGCCCGTATAAAATCCCTGCTGTCCGACAGCTTCCCCGCAAAAGCGGTACCGCCCCCGAAAACAGCGGTACTGTGTACATCTGATCCCGCCGTCATCACCAGCTTATGTTCCTTTGCATAAACCCGGGCCTGCCCGTCATAAACCGTACTCTTGTGGGATACGCTCAGAGGACTCGTATGTGTCGCATTCATTCCCTCAACCCCATCCACGAATGCGGGGAAAAGCCTGATTTCGGGAATGTACGCTTCCTCACGGAAGGGGTGGGCATGGATTACCATACCGCCGTCTGCTTTTACAAGACGATACTGCTCCTCAACTTGTGCTTCCCGGATTTCCGGATGGGCAGCCAGCCATTCCGGGGACAGGCCAAAAATAAGGAACTCCGTCCCCTGAAAGCCGGCCTCCCAGCCAAAGAAAACATCTAGGCCAATCCGGTCCCCTTCCGCCTTTGCATCCAGGTATCCTTTTGCAAATTCCGACACCCATGTTTCCCAGGGAAGCGACCGATCCGCCGCCGTATTTCCTCCCCAATTGTGATCTGTCACAAAGATACCCGTATAACCCGCCTTTTTGCAGGCATCCGCCATCTGTCGTCCCTCCGCCCTGCCGCAGAGACTGCCCTGGGAGGTATGAAGATGTGTTTCATATAAATAAGGATAGGCTTCCTTTATTGCTGCAACAGTCCATTTTGCCATTCCTGTATTTCTCCTTTTTCCGCATTGTTTTTCAAACACGCTCTAAGTCAGTATAGCATATCCGGGGGCATATTCCGAATAAAAATCGAAACAGCTTACATATAAAATACGCGCCTCCGGAGTTGGAAGGCGCGTATCATATATTTCCGCAGACTACACGTCAAACGCGGCTGCATCCAGTGCAGCAAGGAATCGAATTATGTTACAGAATAGTTCTTACCCAGCCTTCCGGTCCATCAACTCTTCCCATCTGAATTCCTGTGAGGGTATCATACAGCTTCTTGATAACCGGCCCCATCTCTTCCATACCGCTGGCAAAACAGATATCCCTGCCGTGATCCACAACTTTTCCTACAGGGCTGATAACAGCTGCCGTACCGCAGAGACCGCATTCTGCAAAGTCTTTCAGTTCTTCCAGCTTCACAGGTCGTTCCTGTACCTCTAACCCTAAGATATCTCTTGCCACCGTTACGAGGGAACGTCTTGTTATGGAAGGAAGAATACTTTCGGATTTGGGAGTGATGATCGTCCCGTTCTTGTCTACAAACAGAAAGTTGGCTCCGCCCGTTTCCTCTACATAGGTTCTTGTAGCAGGATCCAGGAACAGATTTTCATCAAATCCGTTGGCATGAGCGGTTACTCCTGCATGTAAACTCATGGCATAATTCAGGCCTGCCTTGATATGGCCGGTACCATGGGGCGCGGCTCTGTCAAAATCACTTACACACAGAGTTAAAGGCTTTGCGCCTCCCTTAAAATAAGGGCCTACCGGTGTAACAAATACGCGGAACTGATATTCCTCCGCAGGCTTAACCCCGATAACCGGTGAGCTTGCGAACATATAAGGACGGATATAAAGAGTGGCTCCGCTTCCATAAGGGGGAACCCATGCTGCGTTGGCTGTTACGACCTTATCGATGGCATCCAGAAATCTTTCCTTGGGGAAAGGGGGCATTTCCAGACGTCTTGCACTGTCTGCCATACGTTCGGCATTCAGGTCTGGGCGGAAAGTGACAATACGGCCGTCTTCTGTGGTATACGCCTTCAATCCTTCAAAGATTTCCTGGCAGTACTGCAGGATTCCCGCACATTCATTCAGCTGGATCGTGGCGTCCCCCGTCAATACCCCTTCATCCCATGCATCATTTCTGTAATTGGAAACGTAACGTACGTCAGTCACGCGATAACCGAACCCGAGATTGGCCCAATCAATATTTTTCTTTTCCATCGCAGCTCACTCCTTCGTTATAAACTTTACTGATTTAATCCATTGAAATTTATTATATCACTAAATCCTTATCAGTCAAAGATTTTTTTGTTTATAAGAATCCTGCTCAACTTCGCTGGCGTCAAATGGCCCTTTAAGCCCTGCGGCAGCACATTCTGGTATCGGTAGATGCTGAGTAAAATTCCGATTAAAGCATACGAAACGATAGTACCGGTTCCACCATATGTAAACAGCGGAAGGAATACCGCAGTCGTAGGAAAAATAGTGAGATTTACCATTACATAAATAACAATCTGTACCGCAAATACCAGACTGCATCCGACTCCGATCACCGTTCCAAGCTGGTTTTTTTGATGAACACTGATCTTAAAGATTTTGAAAATAAAAAATCCCAATACTGCCAACAGCATAATTACAGCCAATATTCCATAATAATACATGACAAATGTCACAATATAATTACTTGTTATTGTCGGAAGGATACCATTGGGATTTACAGATCCTTCACCGATCCATTTGCTGCCGCTTATCAGGTTTCTTGCCGTATTCATCTGATAATTACCTTCTCCTGCTGCATTAAAAACAGAAAACAAACGGGCTTTCTGATATTCTGTGCCAAACAAAACATAATATATGGCCGGCAGCCCAATCACGGATGAAACAACAATTATCATTTTTTTCTTCCATTCGCCAAACCATCCCTTTTTGGTAACGAAACAAATTTGAATCATCATAATTATCATCAATGAACCTGCTGTGGATAAGTCGGGCAGTTTCAGAATGAGCATGGCAGGAAGCAAACCCCACACAATACTTTTGATAAATCCCTTCCTTCCCTGATTTTTGCAGGAAAATAAAATTCCTCCATAAAAAGGAACATACAGATATATTAATTGACGCAGACTGACGGATATGCCCCCTACACGCAGATAGCCCCGCTGTCCATTTATTGTCACGCCGCCAAAATAACTGAATAATAGAATCAGCAGCAATGCTGCGGCTCCTGCCTTTCCCCATAAGCCTATTCTTGTATAATCAAAAAAGCAGAAAAACATCATGACTGCCAGCCCAATTACCATATTCACACATTGGGAGTTGATATTATATGGATATGTTTCAGCCCCCATATCCTTTATCATTACATATTGGAAAAACAACCCCAAAACGCTTAAACCCAATACCAGCAAAATCATTTTCCATTCCATTTTCGGTCTGTGTATACGATCCAAAGAAATGCCAACTTCAACGGGGTCCCCCATGTCTTCCATTGCTTTTTGATAGGATTGTGCTTCACTTATTCCATCAGACATAAATGCTTCTTTTTGATCTTCAATATGATTTTCTAATTCATCAGAAATCATTTCCCTCACTTTTCCGTATCGAATCTGCTCCGTAACTGTTTCAAGAAACTGCCTTTTATCCATCACACGCCCTCCGCCGAAAGAGTGAGAATTCCCGCAACAGCCTGGGAATACTCATTCCATTCCTTCTTTTTTTGGTTTAAATGCTTTTTCCCGGCATCCGTAATGGAATAATATTTTCGTGTTTTGCCGCCGATTTCTTTTTCGTAGCTTGTCAAAAAGCTCTTTTCTTCCAGGGCATGCAGCAGAGGATACAAGGTTCCCGCCTTTAATTCGAAAACATTATTGGAACGTGCACGAAGAGCTTCTATCATTTCATACCCATATAAATCTTTCTCTTCCAGCAGTTTTAACAAAAGCATTGATGTGCTGCCTGATAACAGTGTTTTATCCACTGACATTTTAATCCCTCCTTATATCGATTATCTATATATAATATATATCGGGAATCTATATATGTCAATCCTAAAATAGCCGTTGGGTGTAGATAAAAAAGTTTGGCGTCCCCCGGCCCGGCTTCCCTGTGCGGCCAGCTGCCCTGCAAGGATTCCTGGAAGGGGCGTTATAAGCACGCCGGTCCTTTGGCTGCGTCCTTTGCAGCCTTAGTACCGCTGCGTGATTATCCGAGCGAAAGCGTCCCCTGGAAGGAACCTTGCAGGGCAGCTGGCCGCACAGGGAAGCCGGGCCGGGGGACGCCAAACTTTTTTATCTGCACCCCAGCCGTCTTATCCGCTTTTGGCCCGGATATAAAAAACGGCCGGGACGAAGGGTACCTTCTCCGCCCGGCAGTTTATATTTTCATTCCTTTCACTAAAGCATTTTCCGTTTCCGCAGGATCCGTATTACCAGGATGCACAATAGCAGGGTAAGCAGGCAGATAATCCCGAAACCAAAGGGTGTATCTGCCAGCGGCATCCATTTTTCATCCACATTCATCCCGTAGATTCCGGAAATTATCGTGGGAATAGCCATAACAATCGTGATGGATGCCAGGTATTTCATCGCCGTATTGAGCCGGTTGTCAATGACAGAGGAGAGCAGCTCTCTCGTACCCTTGATGATATCCCGGTATATCTGGGTCATCTCGATAGCCTGCTGGTTCTCTACCACCACATCCTCCAAAAGCTCCTGATCCTCCGGGTATTTCTTTATTTTGCTGTAGCGGACCAGCCGCTCCAGAACCATTTTATTAGCCCGCAGGGAGGTGTCGAAATACACGAGGTTGGATTCCAGCTCGTGAAGGTCGATGAGATCCACATCCTCCGTATCCCCGCCGATATGCTCCTCAATCTCCTTGCGCCTGCGATCCACGATACGCAGATAGGACTGGTACAGCATACAGGTGCGCAGGATAATCTGATAAATAAAACGGATTTGTTTTTTGGTGCTGAACTCCTTAACCGCATTATCCGTAAAATACTTCAGGACGGGGGTTTCCTCCCCGCACACGGAAATCAGGGTATCCGCAACAAAAATAAGCCCCAGGGGGATTGTCGTATAGGCTTCTCTTTTATGACGGAATTCTATGGAAGGGATGTCGAACAGAATCAGGGTGTA
This sequence comes from Lachnospiraceae bacterium, assembly GCA_022845955.1. Lineage (GTDB taxonomy): Bacteria > Bacillota > Clostridia > Lachnospirales > Lachnospiraceae > Eisenbergiella. The sequence goes on along the minus strand of AP025576.1, from coordinate 1,939,721 downwards.
ATCATTGCTCACATCCACACGGGAACTTTCCTCATCATCCAGGGCCGCCCTGATGTCAGCGATATCCACCTGATATTCCTCGGCAACCAGGGTTCCTTCCTCCAGGGTGGGGTTCACCAGATTCACCCAGCTTCCCGGCCTGAAATCATCAATCTCGCGAAGGACATTATTCTCTGTAATATATCTTCTTACCATAATCCACTCTCCGCTTCTTGTTTTGCTCCCATCTGTACCTGCATCGCCCGTGCCGGTGAAGCCGCAGGGACAATTCATAGGAAAATGGCGCCGCAGATTCATCATATCACAAGAGAATTTATTTTCCAATAAACTTTATTTTGTTTTTACCTATCCCAAACCGCCTTCGTATTTCCAGCCGCAGTCATCATGGTAGACCATCAGGCGGCTCATTCCGCCGTCTATGCGAATGGTTTCCCCATTGATAAAATCATTTTTATCGTCACATAAAAACAGAACCGCCCGGGCTATATCCGCCGGCGTGCCCACCCTCCCGGAGGGATGCTGCGCCATATCCTGCCATGCATATTCCGGTTCCGGCAGGTCATGGGACTCCCATGTATCAATCCAGCCGGGGGCAATGGCATTCACTCTCACCTTACCCGACAGGCTTACCGCCAGGGCATGGGTCAGCGCCGTAATCCCCCCTTTTGCGGCAGTATAACTTTCCGTATCCTTCTGGGACATAAAAGCCCTGGTGGAAGAAATATTCACAATGGATGCGTGCGGGGCAAAGTGCTCCTTCAGATACAGGGTGAGCAGATAGGGAGCCGTCACCCCCACCCGGAGCACATAGGTAAACGCTTCTCCGGTACAGCCGGAAAGCAGGCCTCCCGCACTGATACAGGCGTTATTGATCAAAGCATTCACCTTTCCGCATTTTTCTATAACATAATCTGCAAATTCTTTTACATCCGCTTCGTTTCCGATATCACCCACGAAGGCCTGTACATTCCGGTTTTCCGCCTGCAGCTCCTCCTGCGTCCGCAGCGCAGCCTCCCTGTCCCTGTCGATAAAAACCACTCTGCAGCCCGCCGCCGCAAACATTGTTACGATTTCTTTTCCGATTCCCCTGGCTCCGCCGGTTACCACACAATTCTTCATCCTGACCTCTTTCCCCGGCGGTTTCCGGGCGATGCCCCAGCCTTTACCCGCACGGCTTTCTACGCTTTGAACTGTTCCAAATCCACTCTGTAAATACAGGGCTTACCTTCCCTGTCTGATACAAATATAACATGCCTGTTGTCCTCCGTAAAGCAGGGATGAGGATGGGAATCCTGGGGATTTCCGTGGATCGCCCGCCAGGAGGTTCCATGGTAGCACAGCCTGCGCTCTTCTCTCTTTTCCACGTCCACAAGGTAAATGAAATCATTTTTGACTTCACATGAGGATGGACTGGCATCCGCTGTTTCCCCGCCCTGCGTTTCGTCCGTATCTTTGAGCATATGGATGGGGACGTCGCTCCCCTGGGCATCTCCCACCATGTAACGGTTCTGCTTGTCACAGATAAAATGGGCATAGGGGGAACAGGCCATGAAGATTTCCTCCTCCATGGTATCCGGATTGATCATACGGATATTTTCCACCTTTCTGCCGGTCGTCTCCCGGTAGACAAATGCCAGCTTTGAACCGTCGGGAAGCCAGAATTCATGGGTCAGGATCAGATCCGACGGCTGTTCCCGGCAGCAGCGGTAATTGCTTCCGTCGCTCTGTACCAGCCACAGTCTGGCATCAATCAGGTCAAAGGGGCCTTCATGGCAGAACAGGATGGTATCGGGATCGCCGGGGCGGATCTGGGCATGCCCGAACCAACAGTCGTCCTCCAGCACCGTATGGCTGCTGCCGGTCTGCAAATCCACATACACAATCCGGCAATGAGGCTTTGCCTTGCAGGTCAGGGCGAAGAAATCCCAGTTTCCCCCTTTTTTCTGTTCCGGCAGGGAAGCGCGCAGCGTTTCCACTATGGCCAGATAGCGGTTATCCTGGCTCATCCCCCAGTTTCCGCCGTTCCATCCTTCCGGAATCGAATACACACATTCCTTTTCCAGTGTCTCCAGGCACAGCTTCCAGATACCCCCCTTTTGCTGGTAAAAAATATGGGTATCCTCCGCGGAAATCAGGCCGCCGTAGTCGTCCAGCCCGTCGCCCTCCGTAAGCTGCACCGCATCTCCCGTATGCAGATCCATGAGATACAGCTGGCGTTCCCCCTCCGTTTGTGCACAGTATAAAAGCCGGGAACCGTCGGCGGTGGTACAACGGTTATAAAAATACATATGGTGGCTCACATGATCCGGTTCCGTGAGTCGTGTTACCCTCGTCCCCGTCAGTTCGTCCGTAAATTCATGAAACTTGTTTTTGATAATTCTTCCTGCTGCCATTTTCCTTTCTCCCGTAACTATTCATTACCTTCATAGTTACCTCTTCCTTTCCTTTTATAAGTTTAGTTGCACGCCTGCTTCAGCGTTCTCCTCCGGGATACAGTGTGGACATAAAAAGCCTTTTTCCCTGGGGCAGGGGACGCCCGGAAGGCGCTTCCCCCAGGTCTGCCTGCGTCCCGCTGAATATCCGGGCCGTTTCTTTGGAGTAAACGATCACATCCTCCTTATTCCTTCCGAACAGATCCCCGTGAAGGACATAGCCGTCCGCCGGGAAGGATACCGCCGTATTTCCCATGCCGTCATACAGGGCAGGCATCACCCCGCCTCCCCGCCGGTAAGCCAGAATATAGTCCCTTCCTTCGCCGTTCCAATTGGAAAGGGAATCCACAATGGTCAGCCAGCCCTTGGTTTTCCGATCCTCTTTCCAAAGCTCCCGTCCGTTACCATCCAGTAAAAACATACCGTCTTTCCCGTCCCACTGCCCCTTATAGCCGTCTCCCCTGCGGATCCGGTCCAGTCCGGCCACCTGCAGGCCCGGCAGTCCGGGCAGGAATTTTCCCAGAGCGATATGCTGGGATTCCACGGACCCCTCATACCGCCACAGTTCTTCCCCCTGCGCACTGTAGAGACAGGTTACGCTGCCCCCCACGGCAATTTCCGGCTTTCCGTCCCCATTCACATCCCCCACCCAGAGACAGTCCGCATGATCGTCCAAATCCCGGCAGGACCAAAGCAGCTTTCCGTTATGGTCCAGCAGGTCATAGCCCGCCATCACTTCTTCATAACCATCCCCGTTCACATCACTGCACCAGGGAAAATGCCCCAGGTTCCCCTCATGTGTCCATAACAGCTCAAACCGCCTGTTCATGGCCCACATATGCCGGTACCGATCCTTGAGTATGATGTCCTGCGGCCTCTCCTTTCCGCTGAGATTGGCAATCATGATACAGTCATGGGCATACCGTGAAGGGAGGGGATGGGATTCCTTTACCGCCCCGGTTGCTCCTTCCAGGATGAGGAACCTGTTATCCATCACACACAGGATTTCCAGGCAGCCGTCCCCGTCGATATCATAAATCTGTGCCGGGAAATCCGATCCGAAATTCCCCGGCCTGCCCGAGCTGTCCCCTTTCTGCCACAGCAGCTCACCGGTCAGCCGGTATGCGGTCACACAGGTGACCTGGTGGGGGACAAAACGGTCATCAATCCCGCTGTCCGCCTGTACAAATACTACCTCCATACGCCCGTCCCCGTCAATATCCCCCAGGAGTCCTTTTCCTCCTCCCGCCGCCTTAATATCAAAAGAATGGATCTGTTTTGCTTCCATAATTACCTGTTCCCCCTTTTTCATTTACTGTTTTCCTGCCCGCAGCCCTCTTCCTCTTCCGCCAGCCAGGGCAGGACATCTCTGAAATCACAGTCATTGCCATAATAAAATTTTGTATAGCAGGGCTGGTTGTAACAATTGTTCTGCCAGGCCACCCCGCAGCGGTACATGGTATCGTGCATCAGCGTAAACAGCTTGTGTCCCGTGATTTCCGTATTCATATAGATACGGATGGCGCTGTCATCGTTCCTGCGCAGCAGAATTTCCTCCCGGAAATCCCCGAAAATATCCGCCACCAGACAGGGATTCCCCTTTGTCCCGTTATTCGTCATGGTATCCTCCGGTTCCAGCAGGACTCCATGGGTATTGTCGTTAATCACCCCCGGCTGCACCGTGCCGATATACTGGGCACGGTCAATGATCTGCGTACTCAGATCCCCTGCCCAGCGGATGTTCATATTGGTTCCCGGAACCGGTACCTCCAGCCGTCTGCCCGTACAGTCAAACACCTCGTTCACCCATACCTGAAGCCCTCTTGTGCCGGGATCGATTTTACCGATCATACAGCGGCCCAGATCCTCCGTGGCATATTCCCCAAATATTGCCTCCCCGGTCTGTGCATCGCGCAGGGCAAAGCCGTAGGGTACCGCCGCGCCGCCTTCAAACACATTAAATATCTGGTAGCCCGTTCGATCCGGATCGATCTTCGCCACATGCATGGCATCCCCGTGTCCCAGCTTGGCGCGCACACCGTCCGGCCTCCGGTCATAGCTGCTGTATAAAAGGGAACCGTCATGGTCGATCACCGCGGCGCCGTATATGATTTCCATACAGCCGTCACCGTCCACATCCGCCGCGGAAAGACTGTGGTTTCCCTGCCCGGCCAGGCTTGCGTAGATGGGATCCGTCCCTTCAAGCTCATGTATCCCCTCCCCCCGGAAGGGGTTATCCATGAGGACATGACCGCTGTCCGCACGGAAGGTTTCCCGGAACCGGTTTTCAAAAAAATCATAAGCGATTACAGCGGACCGTGTATAATAGCCCCTGGCAATAATCAGAAAAGGGCGTTCCCCATCCAGATAAGCCACCCCGGAAAGGAAACGATCCACACGGTTACACGGTTCGATACGGGGCAGGGCATAATCGCCCCAGACAAGCCCGTCGTCCTCTCTTTCCACCGGGAAACGGATAGTCTCAAGCTCCCTGCCGTCCCCGGCGAACATGGTCAGATATTCCGGCCCGCTGTAAATAAAACCTTCGAATTTATCCAGTTCATTCTTTTCGCTTCGGGACGGCGCGTATACATGGATAAAATAATCGGCCAGTTCCAGGGCATCCGCCCGGTTCAGCGGATAATCGTATCTTTTTTCCGGTGCCGTATTCTTCCCTGTCCAGCATTCCTCCAGCGTCCCCGGCCACTGCCCCTGTATTACCTGCGGGTGCTCCTGCCAATGCATGAAAACCTCCGCCAGATGCTGCCGGTAATCCTGCGCCGAGCAAACATAAGTATCCTCCTGCCCCGCACCTGCGTCAATATCCTCCGGAAGCATTGTGATATAGCTTTCCGCCTCCACCGTTCCATCTGCCTTATACCGGATCATTTTGGTGCCCGGTGCGGTCTTGACCGCCATTTCGGCTTTTCCGTCCCCATTGAAATCATATACCATAAACTGGGTATAGTGGGCGCCCGCACGGATATTCACCCCCATGTCCAGACGCCAGAGCAGCCTTCCGTCCAGCTTTATGCAATCCAGATAGCATTTTCCCGTATACCCCTTTATGGAAACATCATGGGAGTTGGACGGATCCCATTTTACGATGTATTCATATTCCCCGTCTCCGTCCACATCGCCGATGCTCATATCGTTGGCATGGTACTCATAACGCTCTCCCGCCGGGGTTACGCCTCCTTCCGGCTTGTGCAGGGGGATATCCAGATATTCTTTTTCCCAGACAGCCGCCTCCCTGCAGGGTTCCCCCTCCCTTCCGTTTTGGATGGGGGCCACTGCGTACCTGTCTTTCTGCGTCCCCTGCGGGTCCAGGTAATTGGTGCTGTCCGTCACCTCTGCCAGCCGTTTTCCGTTACGGTATACGGCAAAATCCGTTCCTGTCATGCCGGTGCTGCAATATCCGCTTACCTCCTCCAGAAAAAGCCGCCAGCTTACGAATACCCCGTTTTCGGTTTTTATGGCCGCAAGCCCTCTGTCCAGCCGCTCCAGCTGTTCCCGGAACACTTTTTTTACCGGCGTCCGCACAACGGCGGTACGTTCCGTTTCTTTTCCGTCTTTTACGGCAGCCACCCATAGGAAATGGGGAATATGTGTGGCCCGCTCCAGCTGAAAGCGGCAGTCCTTTGTTTCCCCCATGATACGATATTTTACCGTGCTGCCCGCGCTGTCCGCCCAATATACCCGGTAGAGGTCGGCTTCCCCGGCCGGTTCCCAGGTTATGCATACGCTGCTGTCCGTTACCTGTTCCAATGTAATGCGCATTTTTGTGCTCCTTCCGCCTGATTAGAAAGGCTGCGGAGGCTATCCGTGCCTCCGCAGCCTCTTACTCTGCATGCCTGTTTCCACTACGCTTTCTCACGGTCTGCGCAGTAAATGCGCAGATTTGGCTGAACTATTTACCGTTCATTCCCGGTTACGTTATTTTTCCCTTTTATTTGGACGTATCCGCCTGGTATAATTCATTCACTTCCGCAATCAGATCCGCGCCGCCTCTCTGTTCCCAAACCTTAAACTGTTCCTGCAGCCCCTTTTCATCGATCTGGCCGCAGATATACTGTGTCCTTGCCCTGTCCAGGATATCCTTCAGATCCGTTCCCACTTCTGCGTTAATCTTGGAACTTACCAGATAACCTATGGCCGGGTTGAACACGGCGATATCGATATTCGCTTCTTTGATGGCTTCCTCTTCGATCTGGCGGTCACTCTTTTTCAGGGTGGTGGCATTCGGAAGGATTTCCGGCACATAGGGTACCGACTGGTTCAGGCCGATCTGGGGCTTCTCCTGGATTTCCTTATCTGTGAGAAGATCCACAAGGTATCCATCCCCGTCAATTTCGTGATCTCTGCCTTCCAGGCCGTAATCCGCAAGCACCCTCATCTGGTCGTCACACATTTTATCCAGATAGGTCAGACAGTTTTCCACATCCTGCTCCGTCTTTGCCCCAGCTTTGGTAATGAGCAGACAGCCTCCTGCCCCGGAGGTGGCCAGCGTATGGGGTTCTCCGTCTTCTTCCGCGGCAATGCCGCCAATGAGCTTCATGCTCGCGTTACCTTCTCCGGTTACGGAAGGGATCCCTTCTGTCTCAAAATAGTCCCAGATTCTCCTGGAATTGTCCAACACGTCCAGGAACATACCGCATTCCCCGTTCTTCACGCCGTCCGTCCAGGTATTGGTCTCACGGGTCGCCCAATCCCTGTATACAAGGCCGTCGTCATACATTTTCTTCATCCATTTCAGGGCTTCCATATATTCTTCCGTCTGATGGATCGGGACCAGTTTGCCGTCCACTTCCCTCCACTGGTTTCCGGCTCCGAACCAGGCCTGGATAATATCAAGCGGCCCCGTATATTTGCACAGGCACAGCCCGTAGGTATCGTCCACGCCGTTTCCGTCCGGATCCCCATAGGTGAACTGATACATCATGTTGTAGATATCCTCAATCGTCTCAGGCTCCTCCAGTCCCAGCTTCTCCGCCCAGTCGGCGCGGTAGCCGAGGCCGTTACGCCCGATGGGCCTGGAACGGTAGATACCTACCAGCTGTCCGTCCACCGTGAATCCCTTGGCAACATTTTCATTCATCTGGGACAGATTCGGGTATTTTTCCTTATCCCATACAAAATCATTCAGATCCCAGAAGGCTCCGTCCTTGGCCGCCTGTACAAGGTTTGCCTGCAGGTCGCTGCCATAGGTGATCACCATGGGCATATTCGCCTTATCCATCAGGGTTACCCCCAGGATATCACTATAGGAGTCATTGGCAACCCAGTTGAAATCCACATTTATGCCCGTATATTCCTCCGCAGCCTTCAGCACATCCTCCGATCCCTCATTCCCCAGTGCGGTGCCGTAGATATCGATACACATGATGCTTATGGTGGGGTTTTCCCCATTTCCGGCATCGGCTGCAGGCGCTTGCGTGCCTGCCGTCTGACTCTCGGCCGCCGCCGCACTTGTGTCCCCGTTTGTTCCCGACGCGGGCTTGTTTCCGCAGCCGGCAAGCAAACCGGCTGCCAGAGCTGTCGTCAGCAATAAAGCCATTACTTTCTTACACTTCATCTTTTTTCCTCCCTTAAATACCATACATTTGTTTGGCTGTTTCTGTTTATGTCTAATCAGCCCTTTACGGCGCCGACCATAACACCTTTGGTAAAATACTTCTGGACAAACGGATAGATAATCAATATCGGAACCGTAGCCACCACCGTCGTGGCCATTTTCACCGCTTTTTCCGGCGGCTGGCCCATCGCGCCCCAATCAATGGGGGTTCCGTCGGTATTGATGCCGCCGGCAAGGAATATGATCCTCCTTAAAGCGATCTGCACCACTTCCTTGCTTCTGTCACTGATATACAGCATGGCGCTGAAATAGGAATTCCAGTGGCCTACCGCGTAAAACAGGGATACGGAAGCGATCGTGGGCTTGGACAGCGGAAGGATGATCTTCAGGAATATTCCCAGATCCGAACAGCCGTCCACCCGGGCCGCCTCCTCCAGTTCCTTGGGAATCCCCTGGAAATAGTTCTTGATAATGATCATATTGAACGCACTTATGGCGCCCGGCAGCCACAAAGACCAGTAGGTATTGGTCAGCCCCAGCCCGCTCACCACCAGATAGCTGGGAACCATACCGCCGGAAAACAGCATTGTGATGATTACCATATTGATAAAAAAACTCCGCCCCCTCAGGTAGGCCCGGGAAAGGGGATAGGCCAGCGTGGTGGTAAACAGCATATTTATCGCCGTTCCGATCACCGTTACCACGACGGAATTTTTCAGACCTTTAAAAACATCGCCGGTCCGGATTATGTATTTATAGGCGTTTAATGAAAATTCTGTGGGAATAATGAAAAACGCCCGTTCTGTCAGTTCCCTTTCCGTAGCGAAGGAGCCTGCCAGCACATAAAGGAAAGGCAGGACCGTAACCACCGCACACACGCCTACAAACAGGTAAATGAGAACCTGCACGGCCTGGTCGCCCGGACTTCTCTTGATCGTAGAGCCTTCACGCACTCTTGACATTTTATCCCTCCTCTTAATAAAAACCGGATTCGCCGCACAGCTTGGCTATCTTATTAGCGGCCAGCACCATGATAAGGCTTACCACGGACTTAAACACACCGGCCGCCGTTGCCATGGAATACTGGGCCAGCTTAATGCCCTTGTTGTAAATATACGTATCAAACACCTCCGACGCCGTATAGTTCAGGTCATTCTGCATCAGGAAAATCTGTTCATAGCCGGTGTTCAATATGGAACCCACCTTCAGGATCAGCATGATAACAATGGTTCCCCGGATAGCCGGCAGGGTAATATGCCACATCAGCCTCCAGCGTCCTGCCCCGTCGATCCGGGCCGCCTCATACAGCTCCATATCCACACCCGCAAGAGCCGCCAGGAAAATAATGGTTCCGTATCCTGTTTCCTTCCATATATTCTGTCCCACGATAAGACTGTAAAAATACTTGGGAGTCGCCAGGATATCCGGCGCGTTTCCCCGTCCCAAAATATTCTCCATGATCTTGTATACAATGCCGTCCGTGGTACTGAACAGCTGCTGGGTCAGCGTAGCCACAATAACAAGGGAAATAAAATGGGGAATGTAAACCAGCGTCTGCGTCACCCGCTTGTATCCCTGGCTCCTGATTTCATTTAACAAAAGCGCCAGCAGGATAGGTGCCGGGAAAAAGAAAACCAGACTCAGTATGGAAATAGAAAGCGTATTTTTAAGAAGCATGAAAAAATCATACCCGGTAAAAAACTTTCTGAAATTTGCCAGTCCCACCCATTCGCTGGTCAGATAGGCGCCGATGGCCGTGTCCGCACTGAAGGGTCTGAAATCCTGGAATGCAATCACAATACCAAACATAGGCAGGTAATTAAATACCAGCATATAAAGCACGCCCGGTAGTAACAAAATGTACAGCCACTTATGCGCCGCCACAAAATGCCAGAAGGATTCCTTCTTTCTCCCGGCGGCAGGAACGGCTGCTTTGCTTTTTAGTCCGCTCACGAAAAGCCCTCCTTATTTTACTATTCCGGCAGCGCTGCAAGGGGATCTCTCCGTATGCATATAAGCTCACCGCTGCCTGTTGTGGTCATAATAAGATACAAAAACACGATTTTCAATGAGGAATATCTTTCCAATCCCAAGACGCAAAAAAAAGAGCCGGAATCCCCGTATCCCGGGGCATTCCATGCCCTTTCCCCTCGTCAATAATCAATATGTTTCCGCCGCTTTTTCCAGGATAATCCAAATCTTTTTGCAGATTTTAAGAAAATGATTATTCCCGGCGGCCCAAGTTTTTATGCCGGTACGCAACTTCTCCCGCCTCTACTCCTGCCGATGCTCCTTTCGGAAACGGCCGGGCGTGGTATTTTCATATTTGCTGAAAAAGCGGATAAAATTCTGGGTGTTGGCATAGTTAAGCTGCTCCGCGATTTCCGAAATGGAACAGTCCGAATGCAGCAGCAGCTCTTTTGCGGCATTCAGCTTTTCCAGATTCACCAGATCCGTAAAGGTCATATTCCGTTCCGCCTTCAGCACCTTCCAGATATAGCTGGGATGGTAATTCAGCCTGTCCGCACACTCCGTCAGGGTGATATCCCCGCGCGTCTCCTCCACAATCTCCATTATGCTGCGCAGAATATCGGAGGATGCATGATAGCGGTACTGCCTGAGCGCTTCCACCGCCGGCTGGATAATGCGCCGGTTCAGATAGGATTTGAGCTTATCACTTTCACAGATATCATTTATTTTGGAAAAGACATCCTCTGACCGTTCCTTGAATACCTGGTTGGAGGACAGTCCCGCATCCGACAGCACCGACAGCACGGAAACCACCAGCCTGTGCAGGAAAAAGCTCCTGTCATGGCTGGCGATCTCCCTGTTATACAGGCTGTTTACAAATTTGTCCACCAGCTGGGCCGCTTCCTCCCCGTTTCCGTCATTCACCGCCTTCGTCATGGAATTTTCGATCACAAAATCGTACCCGCTGATAATACCGTCATTGCGGGTAATATCCTCATAAAAAGTGATATCGCTGTGATCCGTATGCTGCTTCCCGGTATTCCGCAGCGTTTCCATACATTCATTATAAGCGGTGCGCAGATATTTCAGCCTTGGGAAGGGCTGGCTTACCCCGGATATTATGGCACAACCGAATTCCTTTTCAAAAAATGCCGTCAGGCCGCTATGTATCTCACGCGTCCGCTCCTGCAGCTCCTCCTCACCGTCCGCACCGATCACAAGAAGTATCTGCCCGTTCATGCTGAATACAGGTGCCGTCAGCAGCGCATTTATTTCCTCCGGTATTTTCTTGGCCGCCGTTATGCTCAGGGCCTCGGTTTCCAGCTCGCTTTCTTCATTGGTTTCCCCCTCCAGCATACACATAACGGCCAGCAGACGGTACCATCTGGCCTTCGGGAGGCGGAACTGCTCCTGGAAGCTGCTCATCGCTTCCGGCGTCATCCCTCCCCGGATCGCCCGCAGTAAAAACTGCTCCACCAGCATTTTTTCCTGCTGCTGCACCATAAGCTGCAGGCTGTCCTTGGTATCCACCAGCTGCACCACATTTTCCCGGATTGCAGTGAACTCATCCTGCTCCTGTTCCCCGCCTCCGGTCACCTGGGTTACATATTCCTTCAGGTTCCTGACAGGCCGGTACAAAATAGCTGAAAAGATCCAGCTGAGCAGAAACAGCACCACCAGGATCCCCGTTATAATCAGGGAAACGGACAGGATCCTCCCCGCCCCTTCCCTCACATTGCCAAGGTCATAACCCAGGACATATATCATGCCGTTGGGGGATATCTCCCTCACCCGGATGCGGTAGTCCACATTTTTGGCAAGCGGTACACTGCGGATAGCATTTCCGCTCTGCAGCTGCTCCAAATTGGCGGAACAATAGGCTTCCAGGCCGTCGTCGGAAGCAAACAGAGGATTCCCGTCATAGTCAAGCACGCATAACTCATACCCGGCCAGGCTTTTATGGAGCTGCTGTTCCAGCTTGGTCAGATTCAGGCCCACCATCACCACCTGCTCCATCCGCCTTATGCTTCCCGGCAGCTTCATCACCAGCAAAAAGCCCGACACATCCAGCGTGTCGCTCTTGATTACCCCGTTGTTGTAGGGGGAAAGCTCCTCTATATTGTTGCACCAGAACAGGCTGGAGTAATTCTCACCGGTTTTCTCCAGAAAATCCTGCACCTGCCCTTCGTTTTTAACCGAATCCAGACGGTACATACCGTTGTTGGTAAGTATCCACCCTTTTTCGAGATTGATAAAGGCATATTTCCCCACATAATCATCGATATAAGTAGGCCCTTTCAGCAGCTTCTGCGCATCGTATAAATTGCTGTATTCCCTGTAGGGAATGCTGTCCGTCGTCATCAGCCATTCCATTTCCTCCGAGGAGGAGTTTTCCAGATAATACTGCCGGATAGAGGAAAGGACTACCTCCACATCGTTGTATATCTGCGTCTCGATAGCTTCCATGGACAAATCGGTCTGCTTGGTCACCTCATCCATATAAATTTTATAAGAGATAACCCCCGCGATCAGCAATGGCACCGACGCCATCAGCAATAAAAGGACGAATATACGGTTTTGATATTTTCCGCCGCGCCGTTCCCTGAAAGAGATTTTCATATGCCACCTTACTTCCCCTCATTATCTGTGGATGTACCCATTCCCGTTTATTTCCGCAGACAGAGAACCTTAAATTCTCTTATCCGCCCGGCTCCTGCCGGTATATATTTTACCATGTACCGGGATAAATGGCAATTTTATGACCCGCTATGCGCTCCCGTTTCCAACAGGATCCGACTTCCCGGCCCATCGGAAACCAGACGGTACACCAGAAAATCATTCTGCGGTTTTCCGGGAAGCAGCTCCGCCCCGGTACCGGAGGACCGCACCCCTTCAAACCTGGCCGGTATGCTCAGAAGCAGGCTTGTTTTTCTGCACATGGTAAGCTCTGCCCGCAGCGCTCCTTTTCCGGCATCCCACGCCATCGACAGAGTACCGTCCGGGAAACGGAAATTGTGGATCTCCCCTTTCTCCAGCCGCCTGGGAAGGGCCGGCAGCAGCTTCAGCAGATCCCCGGAGGCAAAAAGAAGCATTTCCTGTACCGCATTCACATACCCCTCCGCCGCATCCAGCTGTATGGGGGCCGGATCCATATCCATGGTAATCCCCATGCCCCGGTAATCGTTATGCAGGGTAAAAAAGTTGGGAAGCAGACAGGCTTTTGCCATGTTGTCCAGACATGCCGCCGCTTCCTCTCCCTGGTCAAACCTGGCATAAATGGCGGCCATATGCGCCATGGACCATCCGGTCTGGGCTTCGATCCGCCGCAGCGCCACCGCCTTCCGGAAAGCCCCCATCAGCTCCGGCTGCTGTACGGAATTGATTTCCTCCCCCGGAAAAACGGGATAAATATGGGATAAATGCATGTGATCATACCGATCCTCGAACAACGCCTCCTGCCATTCCCGCACGGCGCCTTCCCCGTTGACGGCATACGGGGGAATGGCGTCCAGTATCCGTTTCCATGTTTTCTTTCGTTCCCCGCCGATCCCCTGATCCGGCAGCTCCTTTTTCTCCATGCGCTCCGCCAGCAAAAGCATATGGGTAAAAAATTCTCTGACAATAGCCAGATCAATGGTGGAATTGATGGTGGTAGGCATGGGATGGGGCACAATCCTGTCCGGCGGCGGCATGAAATTCTGCGGCGTATTTTCCGGAGAAACGCTGGGATAAAGCTTGATTCTTCCGTCCGGATAGAAAGTGATGAAATCCTCATAAAATCGGGCGGTTTCATCCAGGAACGGATAGATTTCTTCCGTAAAGGCCCGCACATCCTCTTTTTCATATTCCAGATATTTATAATAATGGGCGGCCAGCCAGCCGGCGGCACCCACCCAGTTCATAATGACCGGCACCACCTGGGTAGGGGACGCCACACCGGGAGTGGTCCCTGCCGTCATATAGATACCCCGGCAGCCGTACAGCCGTCCGGCATTCTGCCGGAAGCTTTCCAGCCTCTCATTATAATAACGGAATACGGAATGATGCATGGGCAGGAGATTGCCGGCAAAACAATGCCAGTAAATCATCTGCAGGTTTTCATTTGCCATATTATGAGGCCACATAGGTTCATAATCCCCGCACCAAAGGCCGTATAGCGGGAACGGATTGCTCTCCGGGTGTCCTCCGCAAAGGAACAGATACCTGCCGTATTTCCACAGCTTTTCCATCAGTTCCGCCGGCTGTTCCCCATCAAAGGCCTCCTCCAGAAGCGACTCGTTGCAGCGCCCAACGTATCCATCCGTACAAAAGCCCGCACTGTGATACAGCTTCGCGTGCAGTTCCTTATGCCGTTCCAGAAGCTGCTCATAATCCCCCGCAGTCTCCTCCAGCCGCGCAAGGGCCTCTGCCAGCCCCTCTTCCCTGCTTTTTTTCTTTGCAAAGGTCTTTACAAGAACCTGGATTTCCTCCGCCCCCGTTATCCGCAGACAGCCGTACCACTCTTCCAGCTTCCCCTCCTGCATTCTTTCTGTCCTGCTTACCTTTAATACGGCTCCGTAATAATTTCCTTCCTCATCCGCAGCCGAATAGAAAATCCGGTTGCCGTCTGTCCTGCTCTCCCTGGTTTCCACAATATGACGGCAGCTTTCCGGCAGCTCTTTTCCGGGCTGGACATGCATATCCATCCCCAGTTTTACGTCCAGTACCGGACCGGAAGCCCGATACCTGAGACAGATGACATCATCAGCCCTGGACACAAACCCGTCACACCGGAAAACCGTTTCTTTCGATGTCCACCGGCTGGAAACCTCTGCCCTGTCCATCTGCACCGCTCTCCGGTAGCCGGAAAAACTCCCCAGAGGCCGTATGGACACCCTGATATCCGCAAGGGGAAGCGGCGCCTCCAGCCGGGATTCGTATCCCTTCTCCTTCAGCCGGTCCGACAGCACCCAGCTGGCCTGCGTCCACCTGCCTTCCTCCATGTCCCGGCGGGTTTGTGCAAGCGCCTCATGCACATCCGGCAGTTCATCCTTCCGCCCTCCATGCCACAGATCGTGCCTGCCGAGCAACACGGTCTGTTCTCCGCTTCCTCCGTAGAAATTAGCGCCGTTGATGCCGTTCCCGCTCACCAGCCCTTCCCGGTACATATCATGCCACCAGGATGACGGCCTCTTCATCCATATGGTATCCCTGGTGATTTTGATGTCCAATCCCATCGCGTTTCCTCCTTCTTTCTCCCACCCGGGCTTACCCGGATCTCACCTGTCCTGCCTGCTTCTTCTGTCATGGTACCGCTTTTTATTGCAAAATTCTAAGCGCATTTTCCTGGAAACATTGCAATTTCTACCATTTATGCTATTTTCGAATGACAAATATTTCTCCAGGTGAATAGCAGCCCGGTGTATACGGATGGAAAAACGAAACAAAGCACGGGATCCTTTCCGATCGATTACGCAGAAAGGACCTCGTGCTTTTTATATTGCCTGCAGGGATGGTCCGCTATTCTATTCGCTGATGGCGGTAACAACGCCCTCTTCAAAATAAATATACCTATTGCCAGAATAAACCCACTGTTCAGTAATGCCCCATACATAAGTGGTTTTGTTAATTTCCTTCGGACTTCCCCAATTTGAACGTTTCACTTCATCTTTCGTCATACCAATGCTGGGTTCATTGGCCAGATACTCCCTTTCTTTTTGCCTTTCGCTTTCCTTTTCTTCACGTTCTCTGGCTTCTATTCTATCCAGATTTTCCAGTCCTAAAGCCGATACGTACTTCATAACGGTACCATTCTCATGGGTAATTGCAATTACCCCCACGTTTACTTCTTCAACTTCGGCACCATTATCCATGGATAATCTGCCTTCCACATAGTCAACACCTTCTAAAGGCTTTACCTTTTTATAGGAAAACATGGTTTTCTCATCATTTTCCTGAATCTCATATCCATCGATAACCACGCAGATATCACTGTCTGGTTTATCCAAAAGAACATATTCTCCCTGCATTTTCTTTACGAAATTATATTCCGACCTTTGTTCTTTATCTATTTCGAAAAAATTCATTAAAGTTTCTATCAGAAAATAATCTCTGTTCTCAAAGGCTGCGTCAACCTGGGTCGCAAAATATTCCTCATTTCCCCTTATAATCTCATTTCTCAAGGCAATTACTTTCGGTGATAATTCACCATCCTTATCCATATCCCGGACAGCCTTCACCGCTTCCAGATATTCACCGTTTTCATATAATTCTTTCATTTTCTGAAGAATTTCCAAATTATGGGTATCTTCTTTTTCTTCGGTTTCCATAACAGCGGCGGCAATGCCTGATTCTTCCGTCCCCGTTTCCGTTTCCATATTTGACGGCTGTTGTATGCTCTCTTCCACCGCTTCCGGTTCACTCACGTCAATGGATCCCTCTTTTTTGTCCGAATCCACACCGCATCCTCCAAGTAAGATAGCATTAACAAGAACTACACATAATCCGCATTTTAAAACATTCATACTTTTCCGCATTGCTGTCCTCCCATTAAATATTTCGTTACATACACTATAATCCCTTTTCCAAATTATTACTATGTATAAGTAGAAAATGGATTTGGTAAGATATAGAATTACCATCACTTTATTCCATGAAAAAGGCGCCGGCCTGTTAAAAATAAGCCAACGCCTTTCTGAATCCTATCCCTCAGGAAGGAAAATACACATTATAGATTTCATTAATCCGTGAAGTTATCAAAATATCCCTGCACCAGAATAACGGGAGTCCCCTTATCACCGGATCCGCTGGTCAAATCGCACAGCGATCCGATCAAATCCGTAAGCCTTCTGGGTGTCGTTCCCTGGGACGCCATATCTCCCACCAGATTATCCTTCTTTCCTTTGATTCTGGAGGAAATCGCTTCCTTTAACGCCTCGCCGGACAGCTCCTTGAAATCATTGTCCGCCAGGTATTTCAGCTTCACTTCGTTAGGGGTTCCTTCCAGCCCTTCCGTATTTGCCACAGCAACACAGGGGTCGGCCAGCTCCCAGATCTTTCCTACCGGATCCTTGAAAGCGCCGTCGCCGTATACCATAACTTCCACATGTTTACCGGTCTTAGCCAGAATCTGGGCCTGGATATCCAACACCAGCTCCGTACAATCCCTGGGGAACAGCTTAATGGTGTCCTCTGTGGATTTATTGGAACCCAGCAGGCCGTATTTCTCATTGCAGCCGCTTCCGTCCACGGATTCATTAAGGATATCGTCCAGGCCGCATACCGCCTGTGCGCCGCTCTCCTTCAATATCCGCTTGGTACGTGCCCTGCTGTGGATATCACAGGTGAGCACATTCCTTGTATAATGTAAGATTTCTCTCGGGTTATTCGCAAAAATCACTTCCACTTCCGCACCGGATTCCCGGATTAAGCCGCTGTAATAAGCCACATAGTCCACACCGGTAAAAGGATGCTTATTCTCACCGAACAGCTCCCTGTATTTTTCCAGTGTCAGCACATCACTGTAAGGGTTCACTCCCGCCGCATCCAGCTGATCCAGGGAAACCAGTTCATTTCCCACCTCATCGCTGGGATAGCTCAGCATCAGCACCACCTTCTTCGCCCCCATGGCAATGCCGCGCAGGCAGATGGCAAAACGGTTTCTGGAAAGAATAGGGAAAATGACGCCTATCGTTTCTCCGCCC
Source organism: Lachnospiraceae bacterium (assembly GCA_022845955.1). Classification (GTDB taxonomy): domain Bacteria; phylum Bacillota; class Clostridia; order Lachnospirales; family Lachnospiraceae; genus Eisenbergiella. The sequence continues at coordinate 1,922,061 of AP025576.1, read as the reverse complement.
AGCTTATCCTTCACATCCTTTGCGATTGCTGTAACGGGTGCATAATTTCCCTGTGCCCTTGCGACGATAGATTCCGTTACGGAAATCACATCCCTGTCTCTGAGTTCAAATCCTTCACTTTCCGCCGCCTCCAGCACACTGGTTACCACGATGTCAGCCAGATTATCCCCTTCGCGGATGATAGGACAACGGATTCCTCTTGATATGGTTCCTACTTTTCTTTCCATACATATCCCTCTTTTGCTGTTTCCACTTTTTTCTCTTGTCCGGCGGGCACTTTACTGCCTCACCGCATCACCGGCCCGTTCTCTTTGTGCCGGCGCACAAAAACATTATAATATAAAGAGGGCTGTTAGGGAAGCGTTAATTTTCCTTTTTTATAATTGACAACATAACACCGGTAACAGCCGCCGGATCTACGTGCAGGCGAATATATCCGGCTCATTGCCCGCGGGAATACAGATTATGACAGAAAAGAGAGGGAGTTGGAAATGAATAAGAAATTCATGTTGGCGGCAGCCGTTCTGGCACTTATGATGACAGCGGCAGCAGGATGCGGCAGTAAGCAGCCGGCGGAGAACAGCAGCACTGCTTCTTTACCGACGAGCCAGTCAGACGGAACCAATGCAGAGGACGCATCGCTGCCGGGCCAGGAAGGCGGTACGGATGGAACATTAAGCGAAGGGATCTGACTGGAAGCGCAGGGATACTTTGACGGGAAGGAGTTCCTGGCAGAGAAAGTGATCATTGAGATTTATGAGTGAAAAAAGGGATACAGGAACTCCTTGCCCGGCAAAAAAGCCTATGCAAGTGAAGTTCCCGTATCCCTTCTTACGGTCTGTGCATTTCCTGCGCAGGCCTGTTATAAAGTCCTCTTTTTTCGTATCTGTTCCATTCTGTCACATTGTCTTTTTTCTCTCATATTTTACAAAGTGATAGGTAGTATCGAAATAGGTCTGCTCTTCGCTGTCGGCCGTTATTTCCCACTCTCCGTCTTCCTCCAGGTTGGGGAAATATGCGTCTGCCTCATAGGCCCTGTCAATTCTGGTCACATGGGCCGTATCACAATAAGGAAGCAGCAGCCGGTATACGCTGTCCCCTCCGATCACATACACATCCCGGGAATCGTACTTTTTCACTTCTTCAAGAAGCTCCTCCACCGAATGTACCGCCACCGCATCCTTCACCCTGTAATCCGGATTCCGTGTGAGGACGATGTTTGTCCTGCCCTGGAGAGGCAGTCCCCCCGGGAAGGTATCCATAGTTTTCCTGCCCAGTACCACTACTTTTCCCAAAGTCTCGTTCCGGAACATTTTGTGATCCGCAGGTATCCGCACAAGCAGATCCCCTCTGCATCCGATAGCCCAGTTTTCATCCACAGCAACAATAATATTCATAATTTTGCTCCTCTCCATATCCGCATGCAACCGTCCGGGCAGACCTGTCCGGCCTGTTACCACCCCTTTCCGTCAGATGGCAATGGGAATATCCTTTATCTGTTCTCCCGTAACATAATCCTGCACCATAACATCATTTCTGGTAAACTGGTAAAAATCCTTCACATCCGGGTTCAGGCTGAATTTGGGAGCCGGATAGGGCTGCCTTGCAATCAGCTCCCGGATGATGGGAATATGCCTGTCGTAAATATGGGCATCCGCAATCACATGCACCAGTTCCCCCACCTGCATATCGCATACCTGGGCCAGCATATGGAGCAGAACCGAATACTGTACCACATTCCAGTTATTGGCTGCCAGCACATCCTGGGAACGCTGGTTGAGAACGGCGTTGAGAGTCAGCTTCTCCTCCCCTTTTTTCTGGGTCACATTAAAGGTCATGCTGTAGGCACAGGGATACAGGTTCATTTCATGCAGATCCTGATGCACATAAATATTGGTCATAATCCGTCTGCTGAAAGGATTGTTCTTTAAATCATAGATCACCCGATCCACCTGATCCATCATCCCTTCCTTATACTGATGCTTTACCCCCAGCTGATAGCCGTAGGCCTTTCCGATGGATCCGTCCCCGTCCGCCCATTCATCCCAGATATGGCTGTGCAGATCATGGATATTATTGGATTTTTGCTGCCATATCCACAGAATCTCATCCGTAGCCGATTTCAGTGCCGTCCTGCGCAGAGTCAGCAACGGGAATTCCCGGGAAAGATCGTAGCGGTTCACCACGCCGAATTTCTTTATCGTATAGGCCGGCGTACCGTCCGGCCATTTGGGACGCACTTTTTCCCCTTCCGTACTCGTTCCGTTTTCCAGTATATCCTTACACATCTGAATAAATGTCACATCAGCCAAACTCATATTGCTTTTTCTCTCCTGTCCTTATTCTCAGGAACCGCACCAAGAAGTTCCTTACTGCCACTTATCGCAAAGCGCGTTAATCTGATCCGCCAGCTTGCCCATATCCTTATTTGCCATCCCCTTTGCACCGCGGATAACCGCCAGCAGACGCTGTCCTGCTGCCTCCAGACGGGCATATACACTGTTCACCACAGCCGCTTTGGCTTTCTTTTCCTTCGCCCTGGGTGCGGCTTCGTATTCTAAGACATTGTTGATAAGGTCAAAACGGGTGCCGCTGAAGGGCGCATAAGTATCATACCCATGCTCCTGTTTCAGGCATTCCGCAAAAGAGGTGCAGACCGTATCCTCTCCATGCACAATAAAAACCTTGCGGGGCTTTTCCTGAAAGTTTTCCAGCCATTCAATCAGCCCGTTCTTATCCGCATGGCCGCTCAGTCCCTGGAAGGCCATGATCCGGGCGCGCACATCCACGGTTTCCCCGAAAAGCTTCACTTCCGCAGCGCCCTCCAGAATACTCCGCCCAAGAGTACCCACTGACTGGTAGCCCACAAAAAGGATCGTACATTCCTCCCGCCAAAGGTTGTGCTTCAGATGATGCTTGATACGCCCCGCCTCACACATGCCGGAAGCGGAAATAATTACCTTCGGCGTATCATCAAAATTAATTGCCTTCGATTCGTCGCTGGTAATGGACAGACGCAGCCCGGGGAAGGATATAGGATTGATTCCCCGGCGCACCAGATCCATCGCCTCCTCGTCAAAGCAGTCATGAATATTTTTTTCAAAAATTTCCGTGGCCTCCACGGCAAGAGGGCTATCCACATAAACCGGGAACCTGCCATGATTCACCACCAGGCCCTCTTCCTTGATCTTACGCAGGAAATACAGGATCTCCTGGGTTCTTCCCACGGCAAAGGAAGGAATCACCACATTGCCTCCCCTGTCAAAGGTTTCCTGGATCACCCCAGCCAGGCCGGCAATATAATCCGGCCTCTCCGTGCTGTGCAGCCGGTCTCCGTAGGTGGATTCCATAATAACATAGTCGGCCTGTGCCGTAGGCTGGGGATCCCGTATTAACGGCTGGTTCTTGTTTCCGATATCCCCGGAAAAGCATAATTTTCTCTGAAACCCCTTCTCCTTCGCCCATATTTCTATACTGGAAGATCCCAGCAAATGCCCGATATCCGTAAAACGGATCCGAATCCCCTCACAAACCTCTATCATTTCCCCGTACTCACAAGGTACCAGCAGCCCAATTGTCCCCTCGGCATCTTCCATCGTATAAGGCGGCTCGTGCTTTTGGGTCCCGGAATGCCTTTTGGCCTTACGGTTCTTCCATTCCGCCTCCTGCTGCTGGATATGCGCGCAGTCACGCAGCATAATATCACACAGCTGTGCGGTCGCCCGTGTGGCATAGATCTTTCCCCGGAAACCCCTGGCATACAGCTGGGGAAGCATGCCGGAATGATCCACATGGGCATGTGTCAGAAACACATAATCAAGCATCGCCTCCTGTACCGGAAGTTCTGCATTATCAAAGGGATTTATTCCCTGCTCCATACCTCTGTCCACCAGAATGTGCTTCTGCGCAGCTTCCAGATAATGGCAGCTGCCCGTCACTTCATGGTCCGCTCCGATAAAAGTTAATTTCATGCATACTCCTGTTCCGTGCCCCCGGCACATTAACCTTTTGGAACCAGGCGTAAAAAAAGCCCGACAAGGAACAGACGTCCCCGTCAGGCCTTTTGTGCCCGGCCTGCTATCTTTTAGTATAACATGATATGCAGCCACCGGCAATTTTATTTCAGAAAAACGGGTGTAGATAAAAAAGTCCGGCGTCACCTGCCCCTGCTTCCCTGTGCGGCCTGCTGTCCTGCAAGGTTCCTTACAGGGGACGCTTCCGCTCGGATAATCACGCAGCGGTACTAAGGCTGCAAAGGACGCAGCCTAAGGACCGGCGTGCTTATAACGCCCCTTCCAGGAATCCTTGCAGGACAGCAGGCCGCACAGGGAAGCAGGGGCAGGTGACGCCGGACTTTTTTATCTACACCCCAGAAAAACAAAACGTAGGCAGCTATTCAGCCGCCTGATCCACGATATTGGCGGATGTATATAACTGGTAATAAATCCCCCGCTTCTTCATCAGCGTATCATGGTTGCCTTCCTCCACTATACGGCTTCCGGAAAGCACCAGAATCCGGTCGGCCCCATGAATTGTGGTCAGCCTGTGGGCAATGGTAAGCGTCGTCCGTCCTGCCGCCAGTTTGTCCAGGGATTCGGAGACAAGGTGTTCGCTTTCGTTATCAAGAGCCGCCGTGGCCTCATCCAAAAGCAGGACCTTGGGCGATTTCAGGAATACGCGCGCTATGCTGATTCTCTGCTTCTGTCCGCCCGACAGCTTCACCCCCCGTTCTCCCACATAGGTTTCATAACCGTCCTTCAGCTCTTCAATAAAATCATGCGCCCCCGCCAGCTTTGCCGCTTTTATCACTTCTTCCCGGGATGCGCCCGGCTTCCCGTAGGCGATATTTTCATAAACGCTGCCGGAAAAAAGATACACATCCTGCTGGACCACGCCTACATTGCTGCGTAAGCTCTGCAATGTCACCTTTCTGATATTCTGGTCGTCCAGCAGGATTTCCCCTTCCGTGGGATCATAAAAACGGGGAAGAAGATTGCACAGCGTTGTTTTCCCGCCTCCCGACGGGCCTACAAGCGCCACTTTTTCTCCCGGCCGGATGGTGATGTCAATGTCCGACAGAACCGGTGTATGGTCATCCGGATATTCGAAGGAAACATGCCTGAATGTAATTTTTCCATTCACATCCTGAAGAGGGACCGCCCCTTCCTCGTCAAAAATATCCACACTCGCATCCATCAGTTCCGTAAAACGTTCTATTCCCGTCATTCCCCTCTGGAACTGCTCCGCGAATTCGATAATACGGCGGATCGTCGCCAGCAGTGTCGTCACATACATCGTATACGCCACCAGGTCGGCCGGGGATATAAGCCCCTTAATCATAAAAATACCGCCCGCCACAATCACCACAACATACATCAGCCCGTCAAAAATACGGATTGTATTCTGGAAGGCTGCCATATATTTGTAGGTCTCGCGTTTTATTTTCAGGAACTCCTGATTATCCCGGTTGAATTTTCCAAGCTCCACATCTTCGTTGGCAAAAGCCCGGACCACCTTATTGCCCAGAAGGCTGTCTTCGATCCTGGCGTTCAGTTCACCGATATGGTTTCTCTGTTTTTTAAATGCTTTTCTTACCTGCAGATTAAAATAAGAACAGGATACTGCCATGACCGGAATCAGCACAAAAATGATTACGGTCAGCAACGGGTTGATCCCGGCAAGAATCACGAAAGATACCACCGCCTTTAGAAATGCGATGAAGAACTCTTCCGGGCAGTGATGCGCGAATTCCGTGACATCAAACAAATCACTGGTAATCCGGGACATGATCTGTCCCACCTTGGTATTGTTGAAATAATTGTCGGACAGCTTCTGCAAATGGGCAAAGGCATCTTCCCGCATATCCGTTTCTATGGACGCTCCCATGACATGGCCGGTATAAGCCATATAAAAACTTGCCATACCATCTATAATACGGAGCACAAAATACACCCCGCCGATAGTAACAATGGTACGTACCGTCAGCGACGCCAGATCATTCATGCCTATGTTGGTAATATAGCGCAGGATTAACGGCAGCACCAGCTCGCACACCGTGGTGAGGGCGGCACAGAACAGATCCATTACCATGATCCCCACATAGTTACGATAGTAGGGAACAAATCTTCTTAACAGTTTACTCGTTTTCATAGCTCTTATTTCTACGTCCTTTATGTTGTTTTACCCGCGCAGCACGGAACTTTCCTTCTGCTGCGCCATGTGACGTTTCTTAGTGTATCACAAATCCTTCTTTATTTCCACAAGAAAAGCATGGCTATATGAGCCATGCTTTCCCCGCGGGTATCCCCTGCTTACTGCCCCAGATCCGGTTCCGCCTGCAGGGAAATACTCCCCCCGCACTTGCCTTCCGTTTCAAACAGGATGATCTCGTTTTCGCCCTCCTTCAGAAGGGCGCCCGGCAGATACAGCCGTTTCTGCGGCCCGGCCTCCCAGAATCTTCCCAGGTGAAAACCGTTAACAAAGGCGCAGCCTTTTCCCCAGCCCCGGAAATCGAGAAACGTATCCCCTGTTTTTCCCGCAAGGAAGGTAAAACGGTAAAACGCGGGCATTCCCTCCTCCCAGCCTCTTGTGTAATCCAGCTTCTCCAGATTATCCAGGGGAAGACAGTATTGCTGCCATCCGTGCTGGGCAAACCGGTCATTGATCATTACAAAGCCGTCAATACCTTTCCTCTGCCAGTTTATCATGGGGCCATAATTCACCCTTCCCATATTTTCCATCAGAATATCCAGCCTGATATCCTCCGCCGTAACCGGATCTATCTCATGGCGCTCCAGAAGCTCCCTGTCCGCCGCGGTCAGAACCCGCTTCCTGTCCGCAAAAACAATCGCCCGATCCGCCGCCTGATAAAGCCGCAGACTGTGCAGCCTTTGCTCCGTATGAAGCACGGAGGAATACAGCATATAGCCATAGCCCTGCCCCAGGCGCTCCATGGATTTGGGACTGACCGTATCCACAGGCTCCGCCAGACAATCCAGCGCATGGAACAAATCCACCTTCTGGACAACGGAACAAGAACCGTAAGCCACCCTTTCAAAAGGCGGCTTTTTGCCATATGCAGGTGACTGCCCGTTTTCTGTCCTGCCGTACCCGGAAACCACCTCCCGGAAACGTCTGTATTTCTCCGTGATCTGTCCGTCCTCAGTAAGCAGCGCATCATAGTCATAGGAGGTGACATCCGCGGTCAGACGGCTGCCATAATTTGCCCCATTCATAAAACCGAAATTGGTACCGCCTTCAAACATATATATGTTTACGTTTCCCAGTTCCAGAATATCCTCCAGCTCCTTCGCTGCCGTTTCCGCATCTCCCTTATGGTGCGCCTCATCATGCCATGCATCAAACCAGCCGATCCAGAATTCCGTGCACATACAAGGACCCCCGTCCGTATATTCCTTCAGGATGGAAAATGCCTTTCTCGCGCCGGAACCGAAATTCGCCGTAGGAAACACACCCTCTGTTATAGCATTGGAAAGCATGTTGTGATCCGGGCCGTCCGATGCGAAAAGCGGCACCGTGATTCCTCTCTCACGCATCATATCCCTGAGACTTTCCAGATATTTTTTATCATTCCCGAAGGAGCCGTATTCATTTTCCACCTGAAGCATGAGCACCGGGCCGCCCTGATCGATCTGAAGCGGCGCCAGCAGAGGCATCAGCTTGTCGTAATAGTCTCTTACATGGCGCAGATACCGCTCGTCACTGGTCCTGATATCCATTTCTTCCCCGGCCAGCAGCCAGGAGGGCAGTCCTCCGAAGTCCCATTCCGCACAAATATAAGGCGAAGGGCGCAGTATCACCCACAGCCCCAGCCTCTGTGCCGTCCTGACAAAGGATACCACATCCAGCATCCCATGCACGTTTTCCCCGTAAAAATCAAATGTCCCCTTTACAGGCTCATGCATATTCCAGGGGATGTAGGTTTCCACCGTGTTGCAGCCCAGCTCCCTGAGCTTTTGCAGCCTGTCTTCCCAGTATTCAGGAAGGATCCTGAAATAATGGATCCCCCCTGAAATGATACGGAACGGCTCGTTGTTCAGATAAAATTGATCTCTGATTTCAAAGGTTCCTGTTTTTGTCGTCATAATAGATTCCAATTTCAGTCAATGAAGTCTTTCCTCTGGTTTTTATTGCCCGGAAACGCAGAAGCTGTGTATGTATCCCCGGAAAACGGCAGATTCTCTGATAGCCGATTGTTGTGGCTCTGTAAACCTCACGCCATGCCCCGTCTGCCGGGACCTCCAGGCAAAATTCCTCGATATGCTGACCCAGCTCTATGGTTTCCTTAATGGTCACCAGGTTCACATCTCTTTCTCCCTCCAGACAAATATCTATGACCGGAAGCTCATCAGAGGCTGCTTCATAAAACTGCTTTCTATCCTTATTTAGTACTGCGCCGGCATCCCTTCCCTTTTCATCTGCCGCTGATGCATTATCCAGCTGTGAAATGCTGAAGATCCGCTTGATTTCATTTCCCATTTCCGACAGGCGTTTTACATCCGTTTCATCAAACAGCCCGTTCCGGTTCGGGGGCACATTCAAAAGCAGGTTGGCGTTTCCTCCCACCGCTTTTTCATACATCTGAATCAATGTATCCAGAGTATGCAGTTTTTCCGCCTCACCGTCCATATATCCCCAGCTGGGCCGAATAGACACGTCTACCTCCGCAGGATACCAGATCAGATCTTCATAACCCTGAATGAATTCCCGGCTGCCGATATCCGTCCATGTGGAATTGGGAACTTTATCAATCTGCCTCCAGTATCCGGGATTTCGTTCCGTAGTCATGATCTCTTTAGGAACCACACTCCATTCCTCTTCCCTGCTGACACCTGCTTCATTTCCAATCCATCTCACATCCGGACCGCAGATACTGATACAGGCTTCCGGCTGCAGTCGTCTGATTATATCATAATAGCCCTCCCAATCATAGTCCTGAAGTTTATCTTTTGAGCGGCATGCGCCGTCAAACCATACACAGAATAAATCCCCATAATTACTGCAAAGCTCCGTCAGCTGGTTTTTGAAATAAATATCATAATCCGGCGTTCCATACGTTTTCTCATGCATATCCCAGGGGGACAGATAAACGCCGAATTTCAAGCCCTCCGCATGACAGGCCATAGCCACTTCTTTTACAATATCGCCTTTTCCATCCCTCCACGGGCTCATTTTCACACTGAAATCCGTATATTCACTGGGCCACAGACAAAAGCCTTCATGGTGTTTGCAGGTGAGCAGCAGGCCTTTCATGCCTGCTGCCTTAAATGCCCTGACCCACTGATACGGATCAAATTCTGCCGGATTGAAAATTTCCGCCCCTGCCTTTCCTTCCCTTGACGGATCGAAGGTATATAACCCGAAATGCACAAACCCGTAAAACTCCATACAATTCCATGCAACCTGTCTGGCTGAAGGCACCACGGCCGCCGCTCTTTTTACCGCTGCATCCGGAATGCCGCCCTCCCGTTTTTTTCCGGAATCTGATCCTGTCTCCATGGCTTTCTCCTTTATTCCCGCAGAATATTCAAATGCAGGATTTTCCAATTATTCTGTCACAATTCTTAACCGTTCCCTTATTCTGCGGAATCATAACGATCAAATATTTGCTGCTTTACTTCCAGATAATGCCTCAATCCCACATTTTCCAGTTCTTTCAGATAATTATCCCAATCTGCATTTACATCACTTTCACCGGCAATCCATTTGGCAAGCTGATTTTTCGAATAATCCTGCAGATCCGTTTCCGTCGTTGCAATGTCTTCTTTTTCCTCCACGGTCATATAACAGCTGGGCCAGCGTTCCCAGGTTCCGTCCTCAAACTTGCCTGTATACTGTTTCATCCGGGCATTGATCTCGTTTTTAGCAGGATTCCCAAGGAAGTCTTCCACCTCCGATCCCAGGATAGCCGGAGCAAACGGAAGCTGCTGCTGTCCGCGGATGTATGCATCGGGAAGTTCCGCATCCTTTTTAAAGACAATGCTGTTATCCTCATCATAATACCAGGCTTTTTCTTCATCAGGCCCTATACCATACGTTGCATTCAGGCCGACTTCCATATTCTCGTAAAAACGATCGATCCACTGCATGAGAATCTCCGGATTTTTAGCTTTGTCGGTAATCATGAATCTTCCTTTATAAAAACCGGTAATTCCTTCCACAAGCGCATTCTGTTCCCCATCGGGTCCTTTCAGGGGCATAAGTGCTACATAATCATCCGCGTAATCTCCGGCATCCGTACTGTCCCATGAGGAAAATACACCCACATTTCCCTGGGAAACCTTGGCGGCCATCCCGCTGGAATCCTGCGTGAATATGTCACGGTCAACAAGTCCTTCGCTATATAGCTGTCCCAGCCACTCGGCACCTTTTTTAAAGCTTTCTTCCGCGCCCAGATATTTTACCTGCTTGTTATCAATCATGATATAGTCTGGAGATAGAGGATAACCAAAGGATCCGAAATACGGACCGTGATCCGATGCACCCCAGTCGGAGAACATAAATGTCATCGGAATTTCATCTGCTTCTCCGTTACCGTTGGGATCTTCCTCTTTAAATTTTTTCAGAACGGCTTCAAATTCTTCCGTTGTCTCCGGGACATCTGCACCCACAGCGTCCAGCCACTTCTTATTAATAAAGGTATTATTATAAATATCAGGATTATACAAAACGGAAGGCATGCCGTAAATATTACCGTCCGCACAGGTAATCATTTTCATGAGATCCGGATATTCCTCACTTACTCTTTGTTTGAAATTAGGACAATACTGATCGATTAAATCATTCAGAGGAATATAGATTCCCTCGCTGCCATAGGTGACAATATCATTATCCGAGCCGCCCAGAGCGCCGATAAACCCATCCGGATAATCGCCGGATGCCATCAGCAGCTTAAACTTCTCATCCGCTTCCGATTCCAGATAAGTAACCCATTCGATATGTACATTTGTCTCTTCTTCAAGCCGCTGCCAAAACTCGCCGTCTGCCGGATTTCCCCAGTTGGGAGACAGCTGACATGCCAGTGTATAGGTTACTTTTTCCTCTGCAATAGGCCCTTTGCCGCTTACCTCCGACGCTGCTTCGCTTCCTTCGTCCGCAGCATTCTCCGCCGTTGTTCCCGCTTCTGAGGCATTCGGAACAGACTCTGTTTCAGCACTCCCCGCTTCCGAAGCTCCGCACCCGGTCAATAGCATAGTGCCTGTAAGCAGAATACATAATAACTTTTTCACATTTTTTCTTTTCATACCGTAATCCTCCGTTTCATTAAAAAAATTATCTTTCAGCCCTTCACAGAGCCTACCATAACCCCCTGTACGAAATATTTCTGCACAAAAGGATAAAGGACAATCATAGGGACACTGGATACCACCACCAACGCATATTTCAGCATTTCCGTCTGTTTATACATTTCGGCCCGATCTGTCATGCCTGCAAGGGAAGCATCAGGCTGACTGGAGATCAGGATGTTTTTCAACACAAGCTGGAGCGGATATTTACTTCTGTCCGACAGGTACAGCAGGGGCTGCATATAGGAATTCCAGTGCCAAACCGCATAAAACAGTACCATAACTGCTATCAGGGCTTTGGACAGGGGCAGGACTATTTTGAAAAAGAAATAGTCATTCCGGCAGCCGTCAATCTGAGATACCTCCAACAGCTCCTTGGGAATGTTGCTTTCAAAAAAATTCCTGCAAAGAATCAGGTTCCATACACTCATGGCATTGGGAATAACCATGGCCCAGAACGTATTCAGTAAATGAAGATTTCTCACCAGCATATAGGTGGGAACCGTACCGCCTCCAAAAAACATGGTAAAAACAAAAAACAAAGTAAACCCTTTTCTGCCCCGCAGATCCGGCCTGGATAATGCATAACCGGCCGCCAGTGTAACCGCCAGATTGATACAGGTTCCCACCGCCGCATACATAATCGTGTGAAGATAACCATCCATTATCTCGCCGTTCCCAAATACCTTTTTATAGCTTTCCAGCTGAAATCCCTTGGGAAGCAAGAATATCCTGCCGGTAAGCACCAAATCCGGATCGCTGAAGGAAGCGATAACAATGTAATATAATGGATATAAAATTATGATGAAAATAACTACCAGAAGCAAGGTATTGACAACATCAAATACTTTGTCGCCCGGTTTTATACTTTTATTTTTACTTAACTTATGTTTCATTCGCCGCCTCCCTTACGCTACCATAGTGATGTCTCGCTTAATTTCCCGGAAATTTTATTGATTGTAATTAAAATCACAAAATTAATCACGGAATTAAACAGGTTAATCGCAGCCGAAAAGCTGTACCGCGCATCTATCAGGCCTACCTTATATACGTAAGTGGAAAGGATTTCGGATACTCCGGAATTCCGGTCATTCTGCATCAGATACGCTTTTTCAAAACCGACGCTCATCAGGTTTCCGGCGCTCATAATCAGCATGATAATAACTGTCGGCATAATACTTGGCAGATCAATATAGAGAATCCGCTGCAGCTTGCTGGCCCCGTCCAGCTCCGCCGCTTCATACAGAGTGGGATCAATCCCTGCCAGCGCCGCAAAATAAATGACCGAGGAATACCCCATTCCCTGCCATATTCCTGACCACACATACATATGACGGAAGCTGGCTTCACTGGACATAAAGGTATAGGCCTCCCTTCCCAGCGCCTTCAGAACCATATTCACCACACCGTAATTGGAAGAAAAAAAGATATTCATCATTCCGACCAAAACCATGACAGATATAAAATAAGGCATATAGGTTACTGTCTGCACCAGTTTGCCGAATTTCTTATTCATACAATAATTCAGCATCAACGCAAGTATTACAGGAAAGGGAAATGATACAATAAGGGAATAGGCGGAAAGCACCACCGTATTGGTTATAATCTGCTTCGCCATATAAGTGCTGAAGAACTTCTCAAAATGCTTCAGTCCCACAAACGAACTTCCCAGAATCCCTTTGGCGGGACTGTAATCCTGAAAAGCCATCAACACCCCGTACATCGGCACATACATAAAAATGGCGACATATAAAAGGGCAGGCAGAAGCAGCAGATATAAATCATAATGCCCTTTCATATATGCCCTGAAGGGCTGCTTTTTCGGCAGCAACGCCCTGACATCATTTTTTTTCTTTTTCACATTGCATTCCCCTTTCAATACGTAGTTTTTATCCGTAAACGGTAAAATCCCGGATATTTGGTTTTCCTTCACTTTGAAGAATAGCAAGCCTGATTTCTTCCGCTCTCAGATTCCCTGTGGGTATCAGCCGTTTATGCCCGACACAGCCGGCATGAAGCAGTTCCCGCTCTACGCCGTGCGTTATTGCCGTTATCCGGAATTCCCTGATTCTTTCACCGCCCGCAATATCTTCCATCACGGCAATATTTTTTATTACGGCATTCTCCGGTATTGTCAGAACAAAGCTCGTTCCTTCTCCCCTTGTACGATTCAGCGGTTTTGCATAAATTCTGCGGATATCGTTTCCCAGAGCCCTGAATTGCTGTGTATCCGGAAAGCTTCCGTCATCCGCAATACACTGACCCAGAAGGAAATTGCTGTTTCGTCCCACGGAAGTATAATACCGCTCCAGAAGTTCTTCCGGCGTCCATGCCAGCTGCTCTTCCCCGGGAGCCCATCCCCAGCCTGCTCCAGCAGCCTCAGGCCTTCTGTTCCCCATATCTGTTTCCGCCGGGAACCAGTATTTTCCTCCGGGTACCCCCGTTCCAATCTGTGTATCCCGGCTGGTCCCGTCAAAATGACATACCTTTTGATCGGCGGTTGACCATGTATTAAAAGGAGCTTTCCCATCTTCATTTCCAATCCATCTGAGATTTTGTCCATGTTCACGAGGGCCCTGGAAACAGACGGCCTGCGGCTGATATAGCTCCAGCAGTCCTGCAACATCGGCACCCCCATCCTGGCGGCTTACTACACCTCCGTCAAACCAGATTTCAAACAATTGCCCGTATCTACTCCACAGTTCAACCAGGTCACCCTCCACGATACGCACATATGACTCGTGTTCTTTCGTTCCCGGCATCCGGTAACGCTCCCTGTTGTAATAATGTCCGTTAAATCCGGTCTGATAATAAAGCCCCGGCAGAATATTGTATTTTTTACAGGATTTGATAAATTCACCGACACAGTCAAAGGTTCCCTGTCTGTAGGGAGACTGTTTCATTGATCTGGGATTTGATTCGGACTGCCACAGGGAAATTCCCTGACAGTTTTTCTGATTTGCAACAAATACCGCATACCTTGCTCCCAAAGATGCTGCATTTTCAAGCCACTGATCCGTATCCAGCCTTTCCGGCCTTAGCCCTGCCGGATCCGCCGCAATTTCCGGGGCCGTCCCATCCAGCCCTCCCATTCCCAAAAGCCCTCTGCTGTAGTGAATAATGACCCCCAGTTCGCAGTCGGCCCAAAGCTGCTGCTGTTTTGTCGGCCGGCATAGTTCTCCCATTCCCAAGCCCCCTTGTGTCTGTCTTTTTTAACCATAGATACATTGTATAGGAAAACTGTTTTATACAATATGAACTGTTTTTGGTATTTTGGTATTATTTTTGGTTACCCTTCAGCCAGCTCTACCTCAAGCACCGTATCGATCGGATCCGGCAGAACAGGATCACGTCCCAAGTCCGCAAACGTGATATCCGGATAATTCCTGCTTACCCAATTATCGGCAATTGGCACCTCGGCTCCTGCCGCAATAAGCCTTATTTTCTTCACATCCTTTTTCTCAATTCCGGCCAGGGGAATCGGACCGATGGTATTGTCAAAAATATGGTAATATAATTTACTGCCTTTCTGCGTAATCCTGCCGAAATCCGGACGCGGCATGTCTGACATCCCGCAGCCATAAATACTTTCATGATTTTTTTCCATCCATTTTCCGATATCCTTTAATATGGCGGCGGATGCTTCCGGGAAATTCCCTCTTGCATCCGGCCCCACATTCAGCAGCATATTTCCTCCCTTGGAAACACATTCCACCAGCTTTTTAATAAGCATAGGAGCCGGCTTGAAACAAGTATCCTTCAGGTTATATCCCCAGCTGTCATTCATGGTAAAGCAGGCTTCCCAAATCAGCGGCTCCCCATTCACATCACGGATGCCCTCCTGGGGGATTATCTGCTCCGGACTTACAAAATCCCCATGATAGGGCAACGGATTTCCGGATGCCAGGGAACCTAACCCGGCCCCGCTCACTTCGAGACGGTTATCAATTATCACCCCCGGCTGCAGTTGTCTCACCATGTTAACTAACTTCGTAGCTCCCCACTTTTCCCCGCTGTATTCCCCAAAGGAATAATCAAACCACAGAATATCTATTTTTCCGTAGTTTGTGCACAGCTCTCTCACCTGGTTATGCAAATATTCCACATACCGTTCCCATACACGCCCTTCGTCCGTATATGAGGGATTGCGGTACATGGGATGCGCACTGTCCTCAAAATGCGGATAATCCTCATGATGCCAGTCCAAAAGGGAATAATACAAACCGACCTTCAGTCCTTCCGCCCTGACGGCTTCCACATATTCCTTTACCAAATCTCTGCCGCATTTCGTATTTGTTGCCTTGAACTCTGTATATCTGCTGTCAAACAGGCAGAAACCGTCATGGTGTTTGGCGGTAAGCACCATATACTTCATACCCGCTTCTTTCGCTGCCCTTGCCCATTTCCCCGGATCATAATCCACCGGATTGAACTCCCGGAAATACGTATCATATTCTTGATCCGTCTGCTTTTCAAAACTGCGCACCCACTCCCCTCTTGCGGGAATGGAATACAGTCCCCAATGAAGAAACATCCCGAATCTCGCCTCCACGTACCACTGCATCCGTTTTAAGTACTCTTCTTTTTTAAAACAATACATACAAAATCCTCCCTTCCGTTTATATTCCTTATCCTATAAGCCAGGCTCCGCAGTTTCCATGCATTTTTTTTGGCGTTTTGGTATTATTTTTTATGCAGCCGTCCTATTATTAACCGCACAAAAAAACTGCCGCACCGACTTATAGTCATGGTGCGGCAGCCTCCTGCAGATCTTTTCTGAAACTGTCATATTCTTCTTCGAATTTTTCCTCCGTCTCCGCCATAATCAGGGAGTTCAAATGGGCTTTGACACATCCTTCAACAGCAGCCTTCTTTTCCCTGCGTTCTTCATCTTCCATGGAAAAATTCAGCCCTGAACTGTCATAAATACGTGTTTCCGGTCTTCTGGCAAACGCACAAAGGAGCTGCTTCCAGGCCCGGTCCTGTGCGTCCGGTTCACTCTGTATGGAGAGTAACCAGTCCTCGTCTATCAGCGGCCACCATCTTTCCACAGAGGATGAAAGATATGCTGCCATCCCTTCCGTTCCGGTCATATAATCCAGCCATAATGCTGCCGCTTCCGGATATTCACAGCTTTTTGATACAAAAGTGGTCATTTCTCCGCAGCCGGCTCCCAAAGAAAGTCCCAGTACAGGTTTGCTTCCATCGGAAGACAGGATGACACCGCTGGAAACCCATTCCTCCGGATCAATGCCGGATCGGCTCACATCCCCTATGAAACAAAGTACCTGCCCGGAATTCAGCGTCCTTTTTATATTATACGGTGTCATAATAAACTGCTCCGGCTCCACATATTCTTCCCGTATCAGCAGGTTCAGGAAATAGAGCGCATGTCTGCTTCCATCTGCCGCCATACATTCCTGGTACCCGCCATTTTCATTTCCCCGGCCCGCACCGAAAAAATGACAGAGCACGGGAAGTGTAGTTTCCTGATAATTTCTCCCGTCAACCAAAAGGGGGATTACCGGATTGGCATTAACCGTGATCTCTTTTTCCACTACCGTTTCAAATACATCCAGAACCTCTTCCTCCGTATGCGGGCCGTTGGGAGAAAGTCCCAGCCGTTTCAGGAGCGCTTTATTCCATATTATCCCGCATCGGCTTCCCTGTTGCTGCAATTCCCGGTAAAAATCCTCCGGTTCCTCATATCTTATCTGATTTAACGGGCTGTGCAAATCAGAGGACAGGCCATACCAGTCCCCATCCCTCCGGATGAGTTCATTTTTTACATCCTGCGGATAATCCGTCAGCAGATGGGATTGCGGAAGATAGGTATTCAACAGCTCTTCTATTTTCCATACCTCCCCCGATCCAATCAGATGCTTTATCATATTCGTATCGGAAACCGATATGATATCCGGTAATTTTCCGTTGATAATCATAAGGCTCAGTCTGCTGTCTCCATTATCCTCAGGCACCATATAATTGATTGAAACACCTGTATGCTCCGTTATTTTTCCCGTACCGCTTCCCGGTTCTTTCTCCCACTCTTCGGGATACCACAAAGGCATGTCGGAAAACCAGCTCAACTCCCGTATTTGCCCATCGGACAGGCTCTCGTCCTTTCTATCCGAATCTTCCTTATTGACGTACAGGAGACACAGAGAAAATACTGCCAGTACAGCTATTTCCGCTATTCTTAATCCCTTTTTCATAAGCTTTTCCTGTACATGCTGGGAGACATCCCCACATATTTTTTAAATGCCTTTGTAAAATAGAAATAATCATGATAGCCCACCATATCCGCCACATCATCTATCGATAATTCTTCCTTACATAAAAGCTTCTTTGCATCTTCCATCCTTTTCGCGGTAATATATTCAGAAAAAGACTGTCCCGTTTCCTTCTTAATCAACGTACTTAAATGACCGATGCTCAGTCCGCAGTCATCGGCAAGATCCCCCAGAGATATTTTTTCCGTATACCGCTGATTCATCTCCTCAATAATCTTCTTAACTCTGGAATCCCGGACACTGCTGTCTATATCTTCCTCCGGCCCCGCTTCCTTTCTTTTTTTCTCCCGGACAGCTATGTATCTTTCTAAAATTGCCGTAAGCCCCTCCTCCTCCACAGGCTTAAGCAGATAATCGAAGGCGCCCATCCGCAGGGCATCCTTTGCATATTCAAATTCAGCATACCCGCTGATAAATACCACTTTCATTACAAACCCTTCCTCCAGCAGCTTCTTCATCAGCTCCAGCCCATTCAATCCCGGCATCCGGATATCCGTAATCAGAATATCCGGCCTTACCTGTCTTACCATGTCATACGCTTTAATTCCATTCGAGGCTTCTCCAACAACTTCAAAGGGCAGGCCGCTTCTGTGAATTAATTTCTTGATACCAAATCCAATCCATACCTCATCATCCGCTATTACCACTTTGTACATATGCTACATCCCCTTTCCTGGTATTCTGCAAGGAATTATAATTTCAACTACAGTTCCTTTTCCCGGAGTACTGCTCATCCGGAATTCAGCACACGCACCGTAAAAAAGCTGCAAACGCTGATAGATATTAGCCAGCCCTATACTGTCTTTGCTGGAGCTTCGGTGCAGGCTCTGCCTTTTCATCTGGTACATAAGCCTGTCCACCGCTTCCTGTTCCATACCGCAGCCGTCGTCCTCCACCGTAAAACGCAGCCATTTTACCCGAAAGCATTCTGCTTTCACGGTTACCAGGCCATCCTCCAGCTTTTGCTCCAGGCCGTGGAAAATGCTGTTTTCCACAATCGGCTGAAGAATCAGTTTTATCAGTTCCATGTCTTCGGCTTCCTTGTCCATCCTGACATCCACCCGGATACGCCCTCCGAACCGGTAGTGGATAATTTTAGCATACTCTCTGATATTTCCCATTTCTTCCGAAACAGTTACCACATTATCTCCCTTGATGGAATACCGGAAAATCCGGGACAGTGCCATAGTGATTTCCGCTATTTCATCTGCATCGTAATACAGAGCCATAGCCCGGATACACTCAAACGTATTATACAGGAAATGCGGATTAATCTGGTTTCTATAAGCCAGCACCTGCATCTGCTGCTTGGCGAGCTCCGTTTCGTACAGGATTCTTTGTGACTGTCTCAGTTTTTCGCTCATGTCATCCTTCTCATCCAACATGTGGTTCAGGTTTCCTGCAAGCACGCTTATTTCATCCGTCCCTTCAACCTCAAGTCTTCTTGTTGGATTAGCAACATTGTTTTTAACAAACAAGTCCACTCTCCGGATGGGCCGGATGACAATAAGGTAACAGAAGCAAAGCAGAAGCACCAACCCTCCCAGGGTAAATAAGTAAATGACCAGAATGGAACCTCTCACAATAGACATTCCGCTGTAAAGCTCCCGGACAGGAATGATACTCACAATTCTCCAGCCTGTCTCCTTCTGATCTACCACCTGTATAAATTGCTCCGGCGTACTCTCCAGCGTTTCCTCCTCCAGGCGTTGGAACTCCTGATCCCCATCCCCTGCTATCACCACATTATTCCGGTCAACCAGAAATAACTGCTCATTCTCTGTAATTGCGGAATCCGCAAGATAGGAAGAAAACTTGCTCGCCTTCATTAAAAAGACAATCATCCCAAGCTGTTTATCATAATTTCCGTGCAGAAGATCATAAACGGGATAAAACACCATAAAATATGCTTCACTTGAGGAATTAGGACGGAACACATTCGAATAGGTAAGCTTGCTCACCATCTCTATCCGGGCGAACACATCAAAATCCTTTCCCACACCCGCCAGCTTGTTTTTCTGTGCATCATACAGAGTGATTCCCGCAATATCATTTTGAATCATCATCGTATTGGAGAGAAGAGATATCAGATTTTCGTACTCATTCAGCCTGTCCAGTCTGTCCTGACTGAAATAGTCATAGGCCGTCTGTTCATAGGCCAGCAGAGTAAGTATATTATAAAGTGAATTATGAAATTCAGACGTTTTAGCATCGATTTGATGAAGAATTTTATCATTGGAGGTTTCTGTATTCTTCCTTATCAGGTTCTTGACAACCCGGTTCGTAAGCACATAGCTTCCTGCCATACAGAACAGCAAAAGGATAACAATCACAAAGAACTGTCTGAAAAGGCTGTTTTTTATCCACAGTCCCCCTTTACTGTTTTCACTGCCATTTTTACGTATATGTGCCATTTCCCCACCCTCATTCCGGAAACAAAACCTCATATTATAGTTTATACGACATTAAGGCAGATTGCAATATTGGTAACAGAAATGAAAAAAGCCTCCCGGCATCAGGTTTACCAGAGGCTTTTTCGCAATCATTTCCGGGAATATATTTCTCAATTCCCGCACATAATCCATATCCCATTCAGCTTTTCAGAGTGCTGTCCTTCGTAACAACAACCTTCCCACTCTCATCCAAAAGCGGCGTCAGTCCGCCTGCCTCAGCTGCTTTATGCCACATATAGTTAATACCTGTTTCCGTATCAACCCAAATCTCAAGGACATCAACAATCCCCTGACTGTAAATCTTTTTAAACCGCTCCATAAAGTCGACCTCATCCTCACTCATTACAAACTATTATCAGCCAAGAAGAGAATCCTTCTTCTCCAGTATCGCCTCTACCGCAGCACAGGCCGGACAATCACAGTACCTGGCTCCCGCAGCCTTGATATCCCTCGCATGGACCGCTACTTCTTTCGCTTTGTCCGCTCCAAACACCTGGCTTCCCTGTTCCGATTCGGCAAAACCGATCAGACCGTCAATCGGCATAATGTCCGCTTCCAGTTCTTCTATATATTTCCTGGTTTCTTCGGCTTCCTTCTCTGTTCCCACAGCATCCAGCCAATCACGGGCCGCTGCCTTTGTTTCGCTGCTGCAGGTGGCAGCATTAATCAGTTCGTTGGTTTTTTCCACTACATAATCCAATACATCTTTACCCATAAGCGAGTCCCTTCTTTCTTTTAATTTACACACATAATATCACATTTTCCTGATATTTACAATTCTGTGTATCGTTTTTTTGCAATCACAGTTTAAAACTCGTAACCATTGGCAAATAGGATACCGTGCCGCAAGTACACGGCACGGTCTAAACAGTAAGTTTTATTCTCCCTTTTCCCCATAAAGCTGTTCCTGCAGATATGCCCTGTTTTTATCAAAATCCACCTGAAGGACATCCATACCTCTGATCTTGGCACTGGTATAGGTTCCCTCCAGAGGAATGCTTTCCTGGACAATATCATACGTGAGCAGCTTTCCTGCCATCAGGCTCAGGCGCAGGCATTCCGTCTGGGTCAGATTCGTTGTCAGGTTAGGGAACAGGCCATTCACCAGCTCTCCCGGATTCGTCACTGCCGCCAGAGGAAGCTTTTTCATCACAGCCGAAAGCACCTTCCTCTGCCTCTCCGTTCTTCCGAAATCCGTTCCGATATACCGGTTTCTGCTGTACGCCAGAGACTGCGCCCCATTCAAATGAATCATGCCGCTCAGGGAAGTATCCAGATAATCCGTCTCCATAGGCATCCCCCTGAGTTCATTATATTCGTTCAAATATGCATTAACCCATTGCACCTCTTCATTGGTAAGCTCCAGATCCACCCCATTCACCGCATCCACCAGATTCGCAAAGGCCTGGAAATTAACCACCGCATACCGGTTTACCTCAATCCCCAGATTCTGCTTTACCGTTTCCAGCAAAAGCTCCGGCCCGCCGAAGGCATAAGCCGCGTTCAGCCTGTTGCCGTCCCGTCCGGGGATGTCCACATACATGTCCCGCAGCAGAGACGTCATATGAATCGTCCTGGTCTTACTGCTCACAGACAGAAGAATCATAGCGTCCGACCGGCCGTCGTCCCCTTCCGTACGGGAATCACTGCCGATTAACAGGATATTCACAACACCGTTTTCCTTCAGCGGCTCTCCTGCAAGCGTTTCCACCCTGCTGTATCTCATTTTTCCATAGATACTGCCAATTGCCAGATACCAGACCGCCCCGAAAAGTACAAGCAGCACTGCCAAAATGGTTAAAAACTTCTTTCCCCAGGACTTCTTCTTTTTTCCGTTTTTCTTCTTATCCTTGCTCATTACGGCGTGTTTGTCCTCCTCCCGTTTCCGTTTTTCCTTCTTTGGTTTCTCCTTCCCAGCCTTTTGCTTCTTCGGTTTTTCCGTGTAATTATCCTTCCTGTTTCTGTTCCTTCTGTTTATATGTCTCGATTCCTCATATGATAATCGTCCTGCATGCCTGTCATAATCCCTTTCCTCTTCATATAAGCCGTCCTCTTCCTCCCCGTACATTTCCTCCTCATAATCCGTGCCATCTTCGTCGTATGAATCCCCGTAATCCGCTTCCTCATAGTCTGAATCCCTGTAATCCGCTTCCTCGTAGTACGGTTCTTCGTAATCCGGTTCTTCCCCGAACGCCGTCTCTTCTTCATACCCTTCCCCGTCAGGTCCCTCCGCATTACTATAAGCAGCATCGCTTTTCTCATACTTTTCCACTTCTCTGTCCAGGAACTGTTCCAGGCTCCTCTGAATCTGCTCCATTTCATTTCCGTTTTCCCTGCCCATAGAAAGCCTCCTTTCTCCTATCAGGTAATCAATCGTAATTATACCGGCCGCCGGACATCCGCAATTTTCCATTTTCCCGAAAACACAGCCATGGCCTCCCAGGTCCGCCCGCTTTCTAAAAGCCGTTATTTTCCATATATATTAACAGTTAACCCACTTCTTTCGTATATGGGGATTAGTATAACACATTATAAGAGATAAATAAAATACACTCTTCAGACCTGTCTGAACTGTTCCCTGATTTATAACCGGATATGAATTTTATACAAAAAAGGGATTGACAATTTTGAAAGGTTATTGTATAGTAATACTTGCCTGTTGGACAGATAGATTTACAGCTATCCGGTTCATCAAAATGCGATAGTGGCGTAGTTGGTAACGCGCGACCTTGCCAAGGTCGAGACCGCGGGTTCGAGCCCCGTCTATCGCTCTTATAAAAACAGCGGTTTCCGTCTATCGGATAACCGCTGTTTTTACATTATGGAAGCATAAAAAACAGAAGTATAAAAAATGCAAATAAAAAGCAGTGCTGCCGCCTTCTATAATAAGAAAAACGGCAGCACTGCTTTTTAGCGGCATCCGGCCTTAAAGGCCTCCTTTAAGGGTATCCGCATATTTTACCCGGTATACCCTTTTCAGGGAATCGTTAATCCGGTTTTCATCGATGGTTCCGTCTTTTACCGCATTAACGACACCTTCATATGCGGTGACAAAATCTTCCGGCATGAGAATCATATCTGCGCCGGCCTTCAGCGCCTTGACTGCCGCTTCATCAGCCGTGTAATACTCGGATATTGCCGACATATTCATGGCATCTGTAATGACAATCCCCTCATAACCAAGCTGGTTGCGCAGCACACCGGAAATAATTTTCTCATTTATGGATGCAGGAGTGGCATCTCCGTCCGCAAGGGCCGGGGCTGATATATGGCCTACCATAACCATTGCGGTTCCCGCGTCTATCCCGGCCTGGAAAGGCAGGAATTCAGTTCCCTGCATTTCTTCTGCCGTCCTGTCCGTCTCCACTGCACCTTCATGGGAATCCCCCGAGGTATCCCCGTGCCCGGGGAAATGCTTGATGCAGGCGCTTACCCCCGTATCCTGCAAGCCCTGTACAGCACTTGCCACCATCTGGGACACCACGGCCGCATCGCTGCCGAACGCCCTGTCTTTGATCACTTTATTGTCCGGATTAGTCAGCACATCCGCCACCGGCGCAAAATCCAGGTTAAAGCCGTAGCCTTTCAGATAACTGCCTATAGTCTGCCCTGCGGCGTATGCCGCATTCGGATCCCCTCCTGCCCCGATATCCGCCATAGGTCCCACATTGGCCAGCTTGAGCTGGTCGGCAACCCTGGCAACGGTACCGCCTTCCTCATCCACACCAAGAAAAAGAGGGTAGGTGGCATAACCCGCCGTTTTGGAAAGCATTTCCGTAAGCTGTTCTTCCGATTGTATATTCTTGGCAAAATAAACCAAACCGCCCACCGGATATTTTTTCAGGGCCTCCTGTGTCCCTTCTCCTGCCTGTATAGCAGTCCCCACACCGGTAAGCTGTTCCGGCGTTATAAAGAACAAACCGGCGACCTTATCTTCCAGGCTCATATTTGCCACACAGGATTCCACCAGTTCCTCCAGGATTTCTTCCTGTGTCTGAACGCTTTCGGTCTCCGTCGCCGCTTCCCCCGCCGTTTCTGTTTCGGTCCCGGTCTGCTCCTCGGCCTCCGCCTGGACCTGGGATTCTTCCTGAGCGCGGGATTCCTCCTGCTGTTTTTTCTCTTCCATAGCGTTGGAAATGTGCCGGACACCAAAAAATCCGCCGGTCACTAACCCGGCCAGCAGCAAAACTGCCACAATATAGGAAATAATCTGGTTCCTTACCCGTCTCTTCCGTCTTCTGTCTCTCCGGTTCATACCAACACTCCTTCCGTTCTTACCATAACAGTACCACAAATAGAAGCGGGTATCAATCATTTTTCATCACTGATACCCGCTCCTAAACTATGCTATCCAATGGCCTCTTCCTCCATTTTTCTCCTCAGCTTGCTTTCCACTCATCCTACTCCTTGTACTCATGTACTGCAACGGTATTCATCATAATTCTTTGATGATTCTTCGTCACTCAAGTAAGTGTACTCATCCTGCTTCGGTTTTTAGCATCGTCCTTAAAGTATATTGTTATTGTTCTTTAAAGATTCCATTCTCTTCTTTCCGGGATTTCTTTAGTATGACGGCTCTTGTTCTTATCTGGTCACCATCTATAATAAATTACTTCTTTCAACTAAGGATACTGTTTCCTTCGCTCTATAGAACCTTTTCTTTAAACTAAAGCTATCGGCTTCTGTCGTTACTTTAAACTAAAGATAATCTTCTCTGCTGTCAGAAATTTTCTCGTTCTTCAAAAGAATCTTTATTTACAGTTACCAGTTTACCAGATAGTTTCCGTTTCCTTCATTCTAAAGCGTTTCCTTCTGAAAGAAAATCCTTTCTTCTTTATGAACAATCTTTAAGGCTTCCTTATTAAGTTGTCTTGTACTGTTATTGTTTTTTCTCCTTTAATATTACTTTAAAGGGATTAACTTACGTTTTCGGTGGTCTGTACCTTCCTTTCCTCTGTTTTTTGTTTAATTCTTTGTTTGTGACTTCATTATATCTGTATAAATTAGAAATGTCAATATATTTTTAGACTTTTTTCTTAATTCTTTTAATTTTTACATTTTATATAATCAATAACAATATATTATATGTATTTTGCTTATTATTGTATGAATTATCTGACAATTTATCTTGATTCTTCTTTTCCACTTCTACATAAAGGAACCGTTCAGACGGCCCCTTGTGTCCTGCGGCATCCCCCTCCCCTTCTTTTCCCTGGGGCTGCGGTACTGCGGGGAATCCTGGAAGGGGCCGTCTGAATTGTTACTATATGTAAACCGGTCAAAAATAGCGGCAGATACAGATAAAGCGTCTGAAACAGCCCGTAAAGGCAGCTTCAGACGCTTTTATCCCGTATTCCGTATTTACCGCAGCAAACGGCGGCTTAAATCTGTACCAGCACAAAAATATTATAAATAGCGCGGATAGCGGCTTCGAAATCTTCGTTTCTTACGCCGATGATAATATTCAGCTCGCTCGAGCCCTGATCGATCATTTTAACGTTGACATTGGCATGGGCCAGGGCGGAAAAAATTCTTCCCGCAGTACCTCTGGTGGATTTCATTCCCCGGCCAACTACCGCTATCAGCGCCAAATCGGATTCAATGTCAATCGTATCCGGATGCGCGAGACGGTGGATGGCGGAAACCACCTTCTGTTCCTTATCCATGAATTCATCCTGATGGACAAATACGGTCATGGTATCAATACCAGAAGGGACATGCTCAAAGGAAATGCCGCTGTCTTCAAAAGCCTGAAGAACCTTTCGGCCAAAACCTATCTCCGCATTCATCATATCCTTTTCAATATTTACGGAGCAGAAGCCTTTTTTACCGGCAATCCCGGTGATGACAAATTTGGATTTCTGGCAGGTGCTTTCCACGATCCAGGTTCCGTTATCCTCCGGTGCATTGGTGTTGCGGATATTAATCGGAATCCCTTCTTTTCTTACCGGGAAGATAGCGTCCTCGTGAAGGACGGTGGCCCCCATATAAGAAAGCTCCCGCAGCTCCTTGTAGGTAATGGTGTCGATACCCACCGGATTGGGGATAATACGGGGATCTGCAATCAAAAAGCCAGATACATCGGTCCAGTTCTCATAAACCTCCGCATGGACAGCCTTTGCCACGATGGAACCGGTAATGTCGGATCCTCCTCTGGAAAAGGTGCGGATGCTGCCGTCAGGCTGTGAGCCGTAGAACCCGGGGATAACGGCGTACTCTTCTTTTTCCAGACGTTCGGACATGACCTTATCGGTCTTGGCCGCATCGAAAACGCCCTCTTCATCAAAGAAAATCACTTCTGCGGCATCAATAAAGGTGAATTTCAGATAAGCGGCCATAACGATCCCATTTAGATATTCTCCTCGGGAAGCGGCATAATCCCTGCCTGCCTTCTTTTTAAAATTAGCAGAAATGGTTTTAAATTCTTCTTTGAGGGAGAGTTCCAGGCCCAGGCCCTTGATGATCTCTTCATATCTGTCTTCAATAGCCTTCAGCTGCTCCTGATAGGGCTTATCTTCTTCCGCCGCCCCATAGCAGTCGTAAAGCATATCCGTCACCTTGGTATCTTTCTTGTTACGTTTTCCGGGCGCGGAGGGTATCACAAACCGTCTTTCCTCATCGGCTTTTATAATCCCGCCCACCTTCATGAACTGTTCTGCACTGGCGAGGGAGCTTCCACCGAATTTAACCACTTTTTTCATACTTACTTTTCCTCTGCCACCGGAAGACGGCGGCTTTTATCCTTTCCTTACTGATGATTTTTATGAGAAATGTCCAGACAGGCATTGTCTTTACTTTTTATGCTTGATCTGCAGGAATTGGTCCATGAGCTTATAACCTTCCGGGATATAGTTTCCGCTTAAAATAGCTTCCGCTTCGTTATAATTCCAGTCGTTCTTCTGCGGTCTGGTGCTGTCATAAATAAGATAAGGCACGTTCTCCGCCGTGTGGGTACGAATCCGTATAGGAGTGGGATGATCCGGCATCACCAGCAGCCTGTAATCCACTCCGCTTCTGTCAAGAGCAGAAGTCAGGGGGCCTATTACCCTGGTATCCAGGTACTCAATGGCTTTCAGTTTCTTCTCAAGGCTTCCCTGATGTCCCATTTCATCCGGGGCTTCCACATGGATATAAGCAAAATCATAGCCGCCCTTTGTCAGCGCATCCACAGCCGCCTGGGTCTTTCCCTCATAATTGGTATGAAGTCCGCCGTTGGCGCCTTCCACCTCGGCCACATCCATTCCGGCCCCTACGGCAATACCCTTCAGCAAATCCACGGCGGATATCATAATGCCTTTTTTCCCCGTTTTTTCCTGGAAAGAGGGCAGGGCCGGACGGGTTCCGGCTCCCCAGAACCAGCAGCAGTTGGCCGGATTCAGGCCATTGCGTCGGCGCTCTTTGTTAATTGGATGACTTTTAAGCAGCTCATAGCTTCTTTCCATCATTTCATACAGCTTTTTATCCGAAGGCAGGTAGGGGGCAATTTCCCTTCCGAGCACATCATGGGGCGGGGTCAGTTCTTCCGCTTCCCCGTTTTTCCAAATCAGGCAGTGGCGGTAACTGGTTCCCACATAAAAATGATAAGGCTCTGCGTCCATTTCTTCCATTACCGCATGCAGAAGCACACTGCAGTCTTTTGTGCTGATTTCACCGGAGCTGTGATCCAGGATTCTTCTTTTGGAAAAGGGGATCCCCTCTTCTTCCGAAAGGGTCACGATATTACACCGCATGGCGATGTCTGTATCCTGCATAGGAACGCCTATGCTGAGGGCCTCCAGAGGGGAACGCCCGGAATAATACTTCCTTGGGTCATATCCCATGACAGAAAGGTTCGCTGTATCGGATCCCGGCTTCATTCCTTCGGGTATGGTGCTAACCATGCCTATTTCCGATTTTTTGCTTAACACATCCAGAGCCGGTGTCTTTGCATAAGAGAGAGGTGTTTTTCCATTCAGGCGGGATAACGGCTCATCCGCCATTCCATCCCCCAAAACAACCACATATTTCATTTCTTCCTCGATTCCGCCGAGCTGTACGGCTTTTCTTCAGAGCGTGTTTTAAATTGGATATGGAAACACACTCTAGTCTTCTTCCAGACGGATCCGGCTGATAAACCCGGGCAGTTCCGAGGTTTTTGCAGCAAATTCCCTTTCCGTCATTACAGGAGTTACAAAGCCGAATTCTCCGCTCACGCCATCTGCTTCTATTTTTTCCACTTCACCGAAGAGCTTCCTGACCGCTTCCTCCGATTTTTCGGAAACACGGACGAAGAACATCCTGGAAGAATCCTCCATACTCTTAAGGGAAAGCTTTTCTTCCTCCCAGATACAGATGATATGCTTCCGGCCGTGTTTGGCACAGTCAATCACATCGGACACCACCGCGCTGGCCGTGGGCAGCTTCCCTGCGCCCCTTCCGTAATACATGGAATCCCCCAGTGTATTCCCTCTGATAAAAATAGCGTTAAAAACATCATTGACGCTGTGAAGCGGGTTCTTTTCCCCGATCATAAAAGGGGCTACCATGGCATAATATTCACCGCCGGCTTCTTTTGCTCCGGCTAACAGCTTAATGAATTTATTCATTTTTTTCGCATAGAGGAAATCCTCTTTCGTTATTTTCGTAATTCCTTCCGTGTAGATATCTTCGTAGCGGACGGTTTTTCCTGTCATCAGGGAAGACAGGATTGCAATTTTACGGCAGGCATCATAGCCCTCCACATCGGCTTCCGGATTACGCTCGGCATAGCCTTTTTCCTGGGCTTCCTTCAGGCAGGAATCGAAATCGCATCCTTCTTCCGCCATCTTGGTGAGAATGTAATTGGTGGTACCGTTGAGAATGCCGTTAATCAGTTCAATGCGTTCCGCGGTAAGAGCCACATTCAATGGACGGATAATGGGGATTCCGCCGCCGACACTTGCTTCAAACAGATAATTGCAGCAGTTTTCCCTGGCGGTGCGGATTAACTGTGCCCCATGGTTAGCCACCAGCTCTTTATTGGAAGTACATACGCTTTTTCCGGCTTTCAGGGCCTGCATGGAAAAGGTGAAGGCAGGCTCGTTGCCTCCCATCGTTTCACAGATAATGGATACCTCGGGATCGTTTAAGATAATGCTGTAATCATGAACCACCCTGTCTTCGTACGGATCCCCCGGAAAATCCCTTAAATCCAGTATGTATTTCACATGCAGTTCTTCTCCTGCCCGTTTGTCAATGACCTCTTTATTTGTCTCAATTACTTCAACAACTCCGCTTCCCACCGTGCCATATCCCAGTACCGCTACGTTTATCATATCTCTTCCTCCGTCTGCTTTTCTTTTGTAGAGCTTTATTCCTTCGCCAAAATCTTGACGTTACGGACACCTGTTTTCTCTTCCATGGTTTCCAGCATTCTGGATACATCTCCCGTAGTGCTGAGAACCTGGACACTGATGCTTAAGGATGCAACGCCGTTGATGGGGATACTCTGATGGATCGTCAGAATATTGGCGCCGAAGTCCGCGATCACCTTCAGCACATCGGACAAAAGCCCCGGCTCATCCTCAATTGACATGGCCAGTGTAATTGTGGTACCCTGGGCATTGTCATGAAAGGGAAATATATCATCCTTATATTTGTAAAAGGAACTGCGGCTGATGTCCACCTTCTCCACCGCATCCTGGATGGTGGCGGCTTTTCCTGAATCCAGCAGCCGTTTGGCCTCCACTACCTTAAGCAGGACCTCCGGAACCGCCTTCTGTTTCACTACATAATAATCCGTTTTTTTCTGCATATTTTTCATTTCGTATCCGAAGCCTCTTCCTCTGTAAAAGCCTTTATTTTAACATGTCTTTCCACTGCAAACATTTGTGTGTCACCGATGGATATTGTAGCATAGGGTTTCCGGGAAAGCAATAAAAACTTTCAGGCGGATTGTATTTTTAGGAATACAATCCGCCTGAATATGGCATTAATATAAGCGGTTCCAGTATTTACCACAGGAAAAGAAGGAGGTAACGGATACCCAGCAGAAGCAGCATGTGACCGGGATAAAAGAAATAGAAGAAATATTTGCCTTTTTTCATATATCTTTTACCATTACCCGCATACAGGAATAAAAATGCAAAAATACAGAATACCTCTACGGACAGGGATGAGACGATCCCCGCTGCCGTATGCAGCCCTAAAAGCACATCCAGGAAGAAGGAGGCCAAAAAGAAAAGAGGGGAAAGCAGGCACTGCCTCTTTCTGTCGCCGCGCAGCAGATAGAGGGCGGCAATCAAAACCACACCCTTATAATCATAATCCGTCCTCATTACCAGGGCTGCCGTCATCCCGGCAGCAAGTATCACGATACTGCCTCCGACGGACCATGCTTTGCTTTCCCATTTCCCGGCCCGGCGAAGCCCCGTCAGCGTCAGAAGGCCGATGAGCAGCGTCCAGAATACATTCTGGTAATCCGGCGTGATGCCGCCGAATAAAAGCAAGTCAAAAGGCAGCTCGGAAAGCAGGGCAAACCCGAAAAGACGGAGGGCATATCTGGGGACGCTTCTTGTATGGAGGAAACCCTGTACCAAAAGGTAGCAGTATATGGGAAAAGCCAGCCTGCCCACACACCGCATCAGCTCATCCACTGTCAGACAGATCCGGAATGCCTGGCTGTCATAGGGAAAACTCTGTAAAAAAAAGGCCTCCATAATCCCTGCCCCGGTATGATCAATAAACATGGTTACCAAGGCAAGAAGCTTCAGCGCATCTAACGAAAATCTTCCGTTTTTATCCCTCAGATTACTGATTACGGTCTGCGCACCGTATCTTTTTTTTTCCATAAAATCCTCTCCGTCCCTATAATTGTCCTGCTGTCCTCATGTGTGCATGTAAAAATAACGGAGCCTGCGGCCCCGTTATCCGTTTTCTTACTTGTAACTGTGAAGGTACTAAACAGTTCTTTTCCTTATACGAGCGGATATTTATCAGTTAATGTCTGAACAATAGCCCTGGCCTCAGGAATCTTATCCTCGCCGCCTTTGATAACCAAAGAGATCGCTTCCGCTATCCTGTCCATATCCTCCGTGTTCATTCCTCTGGAGGTAACGGCAGGGGTTCCCAGACGGACACCGCTTGTCACAAACGGGGATTTCGGGTCATTGGGGATCGTATTTTTATTGCAGGTGATGTGAGCCGCATCCAGCAGCTTCTCCACCGCTTTTCCGGTAAGATCAAAATTGGTCAGATCCACAAGCATGAGATGGTTATCCGTACCGCCGGAAACAATCTTAATCCCGCGATCCATCAGGCCGCGGCAGAGCGCCTGTGCATTGTCGATAATTCCCTGCTGGTACACCTTGAAATCATCGCTCAGGGCTTCCTTGAAGCAAACAGCCTTTGCGGCGATTACATGCATGAGGGGACCGCCCTGGATTCCGGGGAAAATCGCTTTGTTAAAATTATATTTTTCTGCGGCTTCCTTATTGCAGAGGATCATACCGCCTCTGGGTCCGCGCAGAGTCTTATGGGTTGTGGTGGTCACCACATCCGCATACGGGATGGGGCTGGGATGCAGCCCTGCAGCAACCAGGCCGGCAATATGGGCCATATCCACCATCAGGCAGGCTCCCACCTCGTCGGCAGCTTCCCTGAAGGCTTTGAAATCTATCGTCCTTGCATAAGCGGATGCTCCTGCAATGATCATTTTAGGCTTGCATTCTCTGGCGGTTTGTTTTAACTGGTCATAATCGATGAACCCCTCATCATTCACGCCGTAGGGAACGATATTAAAATATTTGCCGGACATATTTACCGGGCTTCCGTGGGTAAGATGTCCGCCGTGATCCAGGTTCATCCCCATAATCGTGTCACCGGGGTTCAATACGGCAAACTGTACCGCCATATTGGCCTGTGCTCCGGAATGGGGCTGCACGTTGGCATAATCACAGCCGAACAGCTCTTTGGCACGCTCAATAGCCAGATTTTCCACCACATCCACACAGCCGCATCCGCCATAATATCTCTTGCCCGGATAGCCTTCCGCATACTTGTTGGTCAGTACGCTTCCCATTGTGGCCATAACAGCCTTGCTGACCCAGTTTTCGGAAGCGATCAGCTCGATATGGCTGTTCTGTCTTTCCTGTTCGTCCACAATCGCCTGTGCGATTTCCGGATCCGTCTTCATCACATCGTCCAGAGAATACATCTTTCAACCTCCTGCATATTTCTATCAACGTCCGGTAATTTCACAGAGCACGGCCGCATTTTATGAAACCACATAACTTGGATCGATACCAGTGGGGGATACCGAATTATCTCTGCCCGCCACTGCCTTTATCTGAGGTTCGGCGCTTCAACCACCTCTAGTACTGGCAAAAAACGAAACGCTTATTATGTCAAATTATGATGATTATAGCATACATTAAGTTAATTGCAAATATAAATAAATCAAAAAATTATTCTTATTCTTTTCTTAAGTCCTGTCCGCGCCCCTTTACTTGCCATTTCTTTTCTGTTACAATACAACCTTAGAAAATTAAGTTTTATGGGGAAAGCCGGGGAGAAACATATGTATTCATTTTTGGTAAATCCTGCCTCCCGTTCCGGACGGGGACAGAAGTACTGGGAACGGATCAAGAGTATTCTTGAGGAAAGAAAGATACCATATCAGGTTTATTTTTCCCAGGGCCCCGGCGATATTGTCAGGCTGGCTGAAATGCTCACCGGTTCTCTGCCGGCCGGCGGAGAGGACATCCATCTGATTATTTTAGGCGGGGACGGCACGGCGAATGAAGCCGTGCAGGGGATCCGGGACTTTAAAAGGACCCGGTTCAGCTACATCCCTACCGGTTCCAGCAATGATCTCGCACGGGATACCGGCATCAGCCGAGACCCTGCCGAAGCATTGGAACGCATACTATCTTCCGCCAGGGAACGGCCTATGGATGTAGGCTTTCTTCATTATAATAGTGTTTATAAATCCGACGGCAGGACGCGTGAGGACAAACCGGTGCCTCACGACAGACGTTTTCTGGTAAGCTGCGGCATTGGTTTTGATGCCGGCGTATGCCAGGAAGCCATGCATTCGCACATAAAGGATTTCCTAAACAAGATAGGACTTGGCAAGCTGACCTATCTGGGAATCGCGTTAAAACAGCTGATCCGCTCCGGAAATGCGGCTGCTGAGCTGACTGTGGAGAAAGACGGGCTGTCTTCCGAAAAGGTGAATCTGTCCCGGCTGATGTTCATTGCCTGTATGTCCCACTGCTATGAGGGCGGCGGATTCTACTTCTGTCCCGGCGCCGACGCGTCGGACGGAATACTGGATTTATGTACGGTCAGCGGCGTGCCCAAGTGGAAGGTGCTTATGGTGCTCCCCACCGCTTTTACAGGAAAGCACTACCGTTATGACGGCGTGGAACGCTACAGCGGCCGTTCCGTCCGGATACATACCACAGTCCCTCTATGGGTACATACGGACGGCGAGGTATCCTGCCTTTCAGACGACATCACAGTAAGCTGTACCAGACAGCTGCTTCGTTTTTACTATTAATTTATCATGAGGCGATTATTATGAAAAATATCTATGAAAAGTATAAACACATATTGCCCTTTGCCTTATATTTCCTCGTCTACATGGTTTGGTTTTCCTGGCTGGAGCAGAGACATATCTGGAAATACCAAATCATCCATATGGCGGTTGATGATCATATTCCGTTTAATGAAATATTTATCATTCCCTATTTTTTGTGGTTTGTTTATGTACCGGCTGTTGTCCTGTACCTGGCCCTCAAGAATAAGGACGATTACTACAGGACGGCGATTTTCCTCTGCACCGGAATGACGGTCTTTCTGCTTGTGTCCACCTTTTTCCCGAACGGACATCGGTTAAGGCCGGCGGTTATGCCCCGTGACAATATCCTCACCCAGATGGTGGCATCGCTGTACCGTACCGATACTCCCACCAATCTGTGGCCGAGCATCCATGTGTATAACTCCCTGGGCGCACATATCGCCTTGTCCCATTCCCAGCTGGGTAAAAAGAAATGGCTGCGCTTCGGTTCCGCTACACTCTGTGTTTCCATCATACTGGCTACTGTTTTCCTGAAGCAGCATTCCGTTTTTGACATGCTGACAGCCTTCGTTATGGCAGCCGCCATGTATGGCGTGGTTTATCACTATGATGTCCTCGTATACCTGAAACAGCACCGCACGGCAAGACGGGCCGCCAAAGCTGCACACAACGAAATCAAATAACGGCATTTATCCCAATCACCCGCTTGTCTACCGACAGTCGGGTGATTTTTTCCTGCCTGTCCTATACAATAAAAGCAAATACAGGAGGTATCAGCTATGGATAACCAAGCAATCGGGCTGTTTATCAGACAGCTTCGCACAGAAAAGAATCTCACGCAAAAGGAGCTGGCGGATCGGCTTCACGTAACGGATAAAGCGGTATCAAAATGGGAACGCGGCCTTTCCCTTCCCGCTATCGATCTGCTCAGCCCCCTGTCCCGGGCCCTGGACATTTCCGTCGTGGAATTAATGGACGCCCAGCGCCACCAGGAAAACAGCATTGACCTGGAAAAAGCAAACGCCATACTGGAAGACACCACCCAGCGTCTTAAAAGAACCATCCGCTTCAAACGCCTCGCCCTTCTCCTGATCTTTATCCTCCTTTTCATCACCACCCGGATAAGCGGCCGGCTCCTCTGGAACCAGGGCCTTCTTCTGGACGAAAGGAACGTGAGCATACAGGACATCTATTACGTTCCCCTGGACAACACTCTTACCTGGATCGGTTTCGCCCTGCAGTTCCTTCTCCTCTGGATCACCTTCTTTGCGGCCCTCCGCAAGGAGTAACCGACCTGATGTTTCCTTTCATGGGCCGGGAACAAAAAAGTGCCGGGAAATCCGGCACTTTTTTCTGTATATATTGGTTAATTGAACTTAAAAAACCGCTGGCAGAGTTTATACCCTTCCACGGATATTTTTCTTCCTCCCTTACCCGGCAGATTGGTATAGCTTCCCAAAAGGCCGTAGCGGAGACGGAAGAACACCATCGGGTCCTTCTGCTTGATATATTTCCAAAGCTCGTTTTTCTTTTCCAGGTTCTCTTCGGTACCGGAATAAATCAGCATGATCGAAGAGACCGTGGTAATAATATCCAGATAGTTAAGCATATAATTACGCAGCTTTTTGTGGGTAGCCAGGAATTGCTTTTTGGACACCACATAGTCCACCATAATCTTGTTGACCTTGATCTGCTGGTCAATCCTGCCTATCATCACCTGCTCATTTACCGACTGATCCGCTCTTCCGATATAGTAGCGGTAAAAATTGACATCCATATAATACATCTTTTTCACAAAGGGAAGAGGCTCGAAAACAAACAGGTTGTCTACATAAAAAGTATGCTCCGGCAGCTTCAGACCGCAGTCCTTTAACAGCCTAGTCCTGAAAATCACGGAATGCATAAGGATATACTGCCCCTTATGGAACCGATGTACATCATTCCAGGAAAACAGCTCATCCTCCGGCAGTACATGATGGTAACGGATTACCTTTTTGCGCTTTTCGCCTTCTTTTTCATATACATAGTTGGCAATCAGCATGTCCAGCACTTCTTCACCGCCGGTAAGCTGTGTCAGCTTATCTAAAATTTCCCGGTAGGCTGTGTCCGACACCCAGTCGTCACTGTCCACCACTTTAAAATAAAGGCCGGAAGCATTCTCGATACCGGTATTTACAGCTGATCCATGACCTCCGTTTTCTTTATGGATCACGCGGACTACAGAAGGGTATTTTTCCGCATATTCATCCGCAATTGCGGCTGTTCCATCGGTGGAACCGTCATCCACAATCAGTATTTCCACATCCTCCCCTCCCGGCAGAAGGGATTCGATGCACTTTCGCATGTACTTTTCAGAATTATAGCAGGGTATTGTTATTGACAGCAGTTTCATAGCTTCCTCCGTTTCGCGCCCCCGGCTTTCCTTTCCGTTTTGGCCCGGCGCATCCTTGCTGATTTGTAACTGTTCCGTATCTTCACAGCTGCTTCCATTTCAAATTTATCCCCGCATGTCGCAGCCACGCCCGGGTACCGCATCAATCCGCCGTTTGATAAGAGTTTTCAAATTTCTCATTTCCCAGCCGGATTTGCAGATAGTCCGTATAAGCGGCATATGCGGAGGGAATCGGATATTCCTTCTCGGTACGTGAAGGCTCCACAAACAACAGTCCTTCCTTCGAACCTCCCACCGGCTCCAGTTCATCCACCCGGATACAATAGCCCACCATATCCCATTCCTTGTGTGAAAAAATATGTCTGGAGTCAGGAAGCCTGCTTATCCGTAAAGGATGCATTCCTTTTTCTTTCAGGAATGCCAGCACCTCCTCCCGGCTGAGATGTCCTTCCACAGAAGGGAACTCATACATTCCCGCCAGCAGCCCCTTTTCCGGGCGTTTCCGTATTGCCGTCCTCACGTCATCCTGTATCACCAGGATCGTTCTTTTCTCTATGGTACGCTCCTTTTTCGGGGATTTTTGCGGAAAATCCGTTTCCGCCGACAGCCTGTGGGCCTGGCAGCGGTCTTCCCATGGGCATTCTCCGCATTTGGGAATTCCGTTAGGTATACAAACCGTTGCACCCAGCTCCATCAACGCCTGGTTAAAATCACCGGGGCGCTCCCGGGGGATCACCGCCAGCAAATCCTCTTCCACGCTCTTTCTGACTTTTGCATTCAGCATATCCCGGTCATCCGCCCGGTACCGGGCAATCACCCGGAGTACATTTCCGTCCACCGCGGGCACCGGCTCCCCATAGGCGATGGAGGCCACCGCACCTGCCGTATAGCTGCCGATTCCCGGCAGTGTCAGAAGTTCCCCTGCCGTGGAAGGCATGACCCCCGCATGTTCGGCCATAATGACCCCTGCCGCCTTCTTCAGGTTCCTGGCCCTGTTGTAATACCCCAGGCCCTCCCACAGCTTCAGAAGCCTGTCCTCGGGCGCGTCAGCCAGCGACGCAATATCGGGAAAGCTTTCCATAAACCGCTGGAAATAAGGCTTTACGGCCTCCACCCGCGTCTGCTGCAGCATGATTTCCGATATCCATACCCGATAGGGTGCCGGATCCTCTCTCCATGGAAGGATACGCCTGTTCCCATCATACCATTTAAGCAGCGGAGCCGCAATAGCTTCCAGATTGTCTCCTGCCTCTTTATCCGGATCCAGAACCACCGGTATTTTATAAGTGATTTCCATACTGTCACGGGTCACATGGCAGCCATAGGCATACAGCCCCACTCCGGCGGCCTCCGCCTTCTCCAGCGCCAGGGCAAAAGCCGGCTGTGTCTGTCTGTTAGGCGTGAAATACCGGACGCCTTCCATCTGTACTACAAAAAGGATCCCCGCATCGTATCCGTTTTTCTTAGCCTGTACCAGCTCCTCCACATGCTTAAGGGCACGCAAAGAAGGTGCATCCGGAAACAGAGCCGCTCCCTCCGTTTCCAGGGTTACACCTTTCACCTCCAGCCATATGTTACGCTCCTGCGTTTCAATATAAAAATCAAACCGGGAATTCCCATAGGTGCATTCCGGCCGGATCCGTTTTACCCCCGGGAACAGGCCTCCGGAGGCCAGCCACTCCCCCGCCGCCTTATTCGGCGCCGCGGAATCCACGTTTACCATGCGGCCCTCTTTTTCCACACCGATCAGATCATAAGCCGTCTTTCTTTCCGGATTTCCGCTTTTTTCCAGATATACACGGACACCTCTGTACAGAAGTTCTTTGCATCTTCCGGTATTTTTTACATGCACCTTCTCCTGCCTTCCCTCTATTTCCACATAGGCAATGAACCGGTTTGGCCTTTCAATAAAAATGCCTTCCTTTATATTTTCATATTTCATAAATTACCTGCTGCCTTTTTTCTATACTGTCCTTTTCTATGCTATACATTTTCTATACTGTCCCATTTTCTATTCTATACCGCCCTTAACGTCCGGATTTCCTTTCTCCGGCTTCTCCTCTTTCCGGCAACGGCATGGCACCCTGGCGGAGGGTACCACTGCAGCGGCATTTCCCGTATGCACCGCCTGATCGTCAAAAAAGATGTGGGCGCCGAAGGCAGCCAGAATCTCCTTTTTGGAAATGCCTCCCAGAAAAAAAGCTTCATCTATCCTGATATTCCATGCGCGCAGGGTCCTGATAACCCGTTCATGGGCCGGTGCGCTTCTGGAGGTGACAAGGGCCGTCCTGATAGGTGTCTGATCCGGCGGGAACTCCTGCTGCAGTACAGCAATGGTTTTGAGGAAGCGTGCAAAAGGCCCTTCCTCCAGGGGACTGCCGGCCTTGCGCCGTTCGTTTTCTTCAAAAGCGGCAAGCCCCTGCTCCTGGAAAATCCGTTCGGATTCATCCGTAAACAGGACAGCATCCCCGTCAAAGGCAATGCGGATCTGCCGGATTTCCTCTTCCCGGGCATATTCCCTCACACCGTCGCAGATTATGCCTGCCGCAATGCCGGAATCCACTGCCCGCTGCACGTCATCCTCACAGGCAGAAAGAAAAAGGTCCGTACGGAAGGCTTCCAGGTAAGGGGCAAGGGACGCGCCCCCTGCAAGAACCGCACGGGTGATATCCAGCCCATAATGCTCTATGGAACGGAAAACACGCAGCGAAGTATCCGCGCTGTTTCTTGACATCACGATGACTTCCACCCTGCCCTTCTGACCGGGCAGCCTATTGATGGCAAGAAGCGCTTTTATCAGAGGAAATCCGGGGCCGGGCTTCAGGATATCCGCCTCATGCTCCGTCTGATACTTCCGGTAGCTTTCCACACCTTCTTTTTCAAATATTTCATTTTCCAGGCACAGATCAAAAAGCGCCCTTGTGGAAACGCCTATAACCAGCCTGTTGTCCAAATCATATGCCATGAAGTCCTCCTCCTTCGGTGCAGGACAGAGTCTTCTTTATAGCCGGTACGCCGGATACAATACCGTACCGGAAGCTCCCGGCGTTATCTGCTGTTATCTGAGTCGGTTGCATTCATATTTTTCCAGTGTTATCATACAATTTTTCAATGTCTGGTAACGCTCCTCCAGTTCCCCTTCTTCCAGCTCCAGGTCCAGGGATACGGCAATGGTATTCAGCATTTCATCCGTAATCCGGCTGTGCAGGCCAACCATGATATTCAGCTTATCCTCATAGGTATCCGCATCCAGAAACTGCAGCAGCAGCGGATCCAAAACCGCTTCCTCCTCTTCCGCTTCCTCAGTTGTCCGTTCCGGTCCGGGAAAAGCCTGTTCTGCGGCAAAAGCTTCATGTCCCGCAGCAGATATATCAGCGGCAGGATGTCCCTGCTCACCAGATGCCTTCCGCATAACCGTTTTATCCTCCGCCGGAGCAAAGGGCTGTGAAGCTTCCGTCTCCGGCATGCCGCCCTGTCCCAGAATCTTAGGTACCAGGGTAAAACGGTATTCCGCCTTTGCTTCCGGATATTTATCATGATCAACCTGGCTCACAAACAGGTTAAGCGGCCTTACAAATACCGGAAAATCACCGTATAGCGCCTGATAAACCACCATGCTTTCCCCTGTTTCGGAATGGGTTGCAAGCGTGATAACTTTATAAAGATTTCCTTTGAAATGCTGATATATTTCGTTTGGCCTGGGGGTTCTTTCCATATTCTTCTCTCCCGTCCGCACGTAAGGTTCCGGCTCATATTATCCGTCGCTTTTCCGGTTCTCTCCCGGTCGTGCTTTTTTGCTTATTATACCCCCAAACGATATTTATGTCATTCCCCAAATCCAAAGTGCTCAAAGAAATTCCTGGTAAAGGCTGCAGCCTTCCACACCGAACTCCACTTTGCCCACACGATCCAGAATGGCTTTTCTCTGCAGGCTGTCCAGTCTGTCAAAGCGTTTGTTATGGATTTTCAGGAAATATCTGCGTTCCCCTGATACATCCCTGGTATAGGTAAGCGTCAGGCCGCAGTTGGAATATCCTTCCTGCTTCAGGGTATCCCTCACCCGATCCAGATATTCCTCTTCCAGCCGGATGTAATATTTCTCATCCAGCCTCACTCTGTCTTTTGTCTGGCTCATCACCGTCCCTGTAATAAAAAAAGCACAAATGAGCATCAACACTGCGGTAACTGCCAGAAGGCCGGTTCTTTTTCTTACTATTTTCCTCATAAACATTTTCCTCCGCCCTGCACCTTTTTGCCTATTATGGCACTTATGCTGTACGATAATACGGACTTATCGGCTTGTCTGTTCTCTTATGACGGATACTATTCCGTCTCTCTTTCATTAGATGCAGATGGGAGGGGAAAAGTTTCAAAAAATATATTTATTTTTTAATGATTTACAGAGCTATTTCACTCATAAAAAAGCAGGGCCTTTGCACCCCGCCGCCCTTTCCATCCGGAAAGAACCGCCGGGGCACAAAGGCCCTGCTTTTTTTCTTTTATTGTATCACTTCCCCGACAAGCTTATTTACCAGCGCTCCGTCGGCTTTTCCCTTCACACGGGGCATAAGCGCCTTCATGATTCTGCCTTTATCTTTTCCGGCAGGTGCTTCGAGTCCCAAAGAGGCAAGAACCTCCTGTATTTCTTTGCGGATCGCTTCTTCACTCATTTCTTCGGGGGCAAATTCCTTCAGGACGGCCAGTCGTTTTTCGCATTCCTCGATTATGTCCGTTCTGTCTGCAGGTGCCAGTTCCCTGGTTTCCTGGGTCTGCTTGATCTCTTTTTTGATAACTTCATTTTCTTCCGCTTCCGTCAAATCCGACCTTTTATCAATCGCTTTATTTTTGAGGGCGGCAAGGAGGGCGGAAAGGGTGTCCTTTCTTTCCTTATCCTTGTTCTTCATAGCTGCGACCATTTCTGCCCTTACTTCTTCTATTTTACCCATATTTACTCCTTTCCGTGCGCCGAAGCACACCAACAAAATCCATATTCCCGCAAGAGGCGCCATGTGCCGGGTAACGCCAAACTTTTTTATCTACACCCATGCCGGGATACACGCCTGACAGCAGGGTGTTTACTCCAATTCTTCCCTGCAAAAGTAGCAGGTATACTTTTGCCCGCTTCCCTGAGGAAGCAGATTATCGGCACCGCAATAGGAACAGGCCACCCGGCGCATTCCCTGAGGCACGCTGTCCCCTTCATAGAGCCTTTTTGCGGCGGGGAGTCCGCCGGTCTCCCATCTGGCGCGCCGGAATTCCTGCTGCTTTTCCTGGCGGTGATCCGCCTCGTCCAGATTGGCCTTCTGTCTGAGATAGTCGGTTGTTGACATATCCGCTTTGGCGCCCTTTTTCTGTGAGGGGGAATAGGCTGTATTTTTAGTACCCGCATATCTGCTTTTATCGGGTACCGTACCCGCTGTATAATTGGTTGCTCCCGTATGTACCGGTGCTGTCCCGGATTGCATTTCCCGCATCCCAGGCTGTGGCGCCGGGGAAGGCGTATAAGCCGGGGGCGCCGGCGGCGTTTGGTTATAATAAGGATTCTGATCCCCGCTGCCGCCGCTGCTTTTCCGTTTCAAAACACCGGATACGGCCGCTATAATTATAATCCACAGAACTATGGATATCAATCCGCTCATATTTTCTCTCCTAACTGTTCCGTATTTCCCAGTGCCTGCAATGTGTGTGGCACCTCCTGCAAAAACCGCTTTCCAAGCACGCGCTATGCCCGCCCCGGGGTCCTGCCTCCGGAGCTGTATCTGACAATAAGAAGCTCCACTCCCATGGTATCATTCAGCCTTCCGCTTTTTACCGCCTCATCCGTACTCACGCAGGCTTCCAGGGCTTCACGCAGTTCTTCCTTCCGGAAACGGGCTGCCTGGCTCACATATTTTCCCGCAATAAAGCTGTGCAGCCCTGTTTTTTCACCGATTTTCCTGTTGTCATAGCCCTTTGCCTTCAGTTCTTTTACCTGCAGCAGAAGATTAAACTGCCTTCCTATAAGAAACAGGATGCGCATAGCCGGTTCCTTCAGTGCCAGCAGATCATAATACAGCTTCAGTGCCTGCTGCTGCCTGCCCATGGCGATAGCTTCCACCATATCAAAAATCTGGCTGGTCACCTGATGGGTGCAGACAGCTTCTATATCCGCTTCCGTAATCGTATCCTTTTTCAGGGTATAGCAAAAAAGCTTTTCCATTTCCCGGCTTATATTTTCCATGTCCGAACCGGTCTTCTGCAGGAAAAAATCCAGGCCGGATGAAGAAATGGCTTTATTCTCCTTCTTTACCCTGCCCAATATCCACCGCTTCAGCGTAGTCTCATCCTGGGTGGCAAATTCCACGGCGCAGCCGTTGTCCTTTACCGCTTTAAACAGCCGGTTTCTCTTATCAACCTCGGATTCCGTAAAAAGAATGCATACGGTGGATGCCGGTTCCTTCAGATAATCCGCAAGCTGTTCGCCGCCTTTCTTAAAAAAACCGCTGTCTTCAATGAGAATAACCCTTCTTTCGGCGAGAAAGGGCATGGTTTCCGCCAGATCAATAATCTCGCCGGGGTTTATATTTTTACCCTTGAAAACAGTGAAATTCATGGTGTCACCATCCTGAACAAGAGCTTCTTTCAGCTTGTCCCGGTATTGATTCTTCAGATAGGCCTCCTGCCCATATAGTAGATAAACCTGCCTGAATTGCTTTTTTTTCATGTCTTCCAACAGCTGCTGCATTTCAGGCCTCCTTTCTTCCGCTGTGCTGCTCTGTGACCGTCCCGTCTGAACGGTTACGTCCGGCCGCCTTTCTGTTACTGTTCACTCCGTGACCAGTAACATCTTTCTTTCCTATCATGACACATTCCCGTCTCTCAGTCAACGTCTAAAAAAGGGGATGCCGCAGGGCAC
Organism: Lachnospiraceae bacterium; assembly: GCA_022845955.1. GTDB lineage: Bacteria > Bacillota > Clostridia > Lachnospirales > Lachnospiraceae > Eisenbergiella. Next base: position 1,879,182 of record AP025576.1, on the reverse strand, counting down.
AAAGGGCTGTCTTTCATCCTGATCCGTTACAAAAAGGTTCCACCCAAATTTTTTCATTTTTTGCCCTTATTGTAACGGCACCGCTGCCGCTGGTGATAAGCACGGGAATTCCTCGTTCCGCAAAGCGCTGGAGCACCTCTTTGTGCGGATGTCCGTAGGTATTGTTTTTCCCGCAGGAAATCAGGGCAAGGGAAGGGGAAGCCGCATCCAGAAACGCCTCTGCCGACGAGGTGGCGGAGCCGTGGTGGGCTGTTTTGAGAACATCACAGTTTTCCAGCAGCTCCCTGTCCTCTTCCAGCATCTGAAGTTCTCCTTCCTCCTCCACATCTCCGGTGAGAAGAGCGGTGAAGCCCGGCTTATTTTCCTGCCCATCAGGGGCCGTGGGGTATGTCAAACGTTGTTTTCCTTCCACACTAAGCTTCAGCACCAAAGAGGAGGCATTGCGATCCTTGTAAAAACCGCCCTCCCGGGGATGGAGACATAAAAAGGCGGTCCTTCCGTCCCCGTCAAAAAGCTGATCTCCTGCAAGCATGCGGTATACCGGAATCCCATAGGTTTGGGCGCATGCCAGAAGCGTTTCCGGTTCTTCTCCGTCCGGCCCGGCCCCCGGCAGAACCAGACCGCCTATGGAAACCCCGCTTTCGGCGGCCCATTGGAAAACGGCCTCCAGTCCATTGATATGGTCCTCATCCCAATGGCTCACGAATACGGCTTCCAGCCGATCCACCCCCTGGTACTTCAGGAAAGGTATCACCTGCCAGGTTCCGGTATCCTTTTTGGAAGTGCTGCCCGCATCGTACAAATAATGATTTCCCGCTTCCGTCCGGATATAGATACAGTCTCCCTGTCCCACATCCAGCATGGTCAGACGGGTCTCACCCCGTGGATTTACGGTAAAAACCAGGCACAGCAGGGCGGCAAGAGGCCAGCCCAATCTCCTGGGGATTTTCGCTGCAGTCAGAAGAAGAAGGGCAAGACCCGCATAAAAAAGAAGGATCTGCCAGGTCTGCGGCATCCCTGCATGCCAGATCCCCGGCAGTCCCTGTGCCAGCAGACACAGCTTTTCATACAGAAAGAAGATCCCCCGCACCGGCAGGGCGGCAAGAGAAAGAAAGGTGCCCGCAGGTATCCCCAGGCCGCTGCAGATGCCTCCTGCCAGCACCAGCATAAGGATTCCCCCCATCAGTACTCCCATAAGAGGAATTACCAGGACATTGAGCAAAACAGAAAGGAGATTCCATTCATAAAAAGAAGATAAGAGTACCGGAAGGGTTGCCAGGCTGATACAGAAGCTGGAGCACAGTCCCTCGCGGAGCCTGCCGGCAAATATGCCGGTATGCTGTGTGCGCCGGTACCGCTGTCTCTCACTGCCCATTCCGGCAAAACCCGGAATCACCACAGCCGCCCCTGCCGCTGCCGCAAAGGAAAGACGGAAGCCGCCATCCTGCAGCCAGGCGGGATTCTCCGCCAGCAGCAATACAGCTGCTGCGGAAAGGGCCGTGGGCATATCATAGGTCCTTCCTGCCAGCCGTGCCAGCATATAAAGGAAAAACATGAGGACCGCACGAACGGCGGACGGGGAAAACCCTGTCATGAGCAGATAGGAAAAAAGGACGAGGCAGGAAAGCAGACAGGCCATTTTCCGGGACAGGCGCAAGGTGAGCAGCCGGTAAAGCCCCATGCCCAGCAGAGAGATATGAAGCCCGGAAATAGCCAGGATATGGGCAATTCCCGCCCCCTGATACAGACTCTTAAGTTCCCTGTCTATCCCTTTTTTCTCTCCGAGAAGCATAGCTTTTGCCACAGAGGCCTCTTTTTCCGGTAAAATGCTATCCAGGATATCCCCGGCACGGCAGCGGATTTCATAAAGGAATTGCCGGAATTCGGAACAGCCGCGGCTCCTTCCGGTAAGTTGCGCATCCGTCAGCTGCATACTGATTCCATAGCACGCATAATAAGCCCTTTCGTCAAATTCTCCCGGATTGGAGGCTTCTCTGAAATGACGCGCCTTCCCCTGGTAACGCACCCTGCTCCCTATTTCCGGAAGCATGCTTTCTTCCCCGGAAAGCCTGCATATCACCTGGGTTTCCTTATTGTATTCTGTTGTTGTACCGGATATTTGCTGCTTGAAATCAGCAGACAGATTAGAATCAGAATTGGGTTGTGAAATGGAATTGGCAGCAGGCGCTGCAGCCTTTATATAAACGAGCCGAACAGGCCGGCCGGTAGTTATATCCTTATAGCTTACGATATCCCGGACCGTACCCACGATGGTACAGCTTTGCCCGTCCTCCGCCGGAGGGGATGGGGCGGGCAGAGGCTTCACCCACGTTATAACCCGGACTGCCGCCACAAAGCCCAGCATAGCCAGGCATAAAGGACGTCTCATTCTTGGTTTTCTCCTGTCTTTATCAGTTCCAGATTTCTTTCGTACAGGTTCACCAGATTAAAGGTTTCACGGAATACAATATCGGTCTTTCCGTTCACCGCTATCTGGACTTTATTTACATTGGAAAGCTCTACCAGGGAATTGACTATGGAGTACACTGCCACATCCGCGGTGACATTATAAATCTGGGTCAGAAAATTCTCGTCCAGATTCACATAGCAGATCCCGTCCTTTACCGTTACCCCCAGTATTTTGGTGCCGGGATTGATCACCGGATAGACGTCCTCTGAATCAGGCCCCTTCACCAGGTACTCCACCACCAGCTTTTCCATGGAAATATTACTGTTGTATTCCACGGGTTTGATGACTTCCACCAGGCCGTCTCCCGTTTCGTTGGCAAAATACAGCTTCAGCCTCACTCCTTCATAGGTGTTCATCTCTTCTCCCGCATTATCTATAAACGCATCCGCGGTCATAGGGCCTACCGTTATGCCCGTATTATCCGTAAGAGGCTGCCCTCCCACAGTCATGAGCACATGATTGATTCCCTCCGCCTGGGACAGGGTCCGGACCAGCGCCGCGCGGACCAGGATTTCGGTAGTGGGGGGCTGTTTCTTATAGGCTTCGTCCACATCCAGATCGAGCTGTCCCCCTTCCTCTACCTGAAAACCGGTTATCCGGAAGGCGGTCCCCACCGGGGATTTTAATGCCACATCCTCAGGAGCCGCCTCCAGTGCAGAGATCAGCTGGCGGATCTGGCTTTCCTGGTCCTGGGATTCGATATAAAAAACCTCTTTGACAATTTTGGTTTCTTCTCTGTTCAGATAATAAACGTCGAAAGCCGTTCCGCTCTGCTGATCCGCCCGTTTCCCGCACGCGGAAAGCAGCAGACCCAAAGTGCCGCAAAGCAGCAGCATTGCCGCCAACGCCCTTTTTCCAATAAAAGCTTCCTTCATCCGTTTATCCTCCTTCCTTCCGGACTATTCCCTTATCTTACATAGGTGAGGGGAATTTTCACCGTAAAGCAGGTGCCCTGCCCTTCCAGGCTGGATACCTTCACCGATCCTCTGTGAAGCAGCACGGCATTCCTTGTAATAGCCAGCCCCAGGCCGGTACCTCCGATTTCCCGGGAATGGGATTTGTCCACCCGGTAAAACCGTTCAAAAATATGATCATAATCCGATTCCGGGATACCGATTCCGGAATCGGAGATTTCCACGGTAAAAAACTGATGATCCGCATCCAGAAGGACCTTTACCCATCCGTGCTCCTTATTATATTTAATGGCATTTTCCACCAGATTGGTAAATACCTGGGTGATTTTCACATCATCCAGCTCCGCCGTTACCGGCCGGATGCTTTCAAAAACCACTTCCACATCCCTGAGCCGGGCAATGGGGCGCAGACGCTTGAGTACGGACTCGATCAGCTCGTTTACGTCCACCGAGGAAATGTTCATCTGGGCGGCGGTCTTGTCCATCTTCACAAGAGAAAGCAAATCGTTGATGATCTTATTCTCCCTCTCGATTTCATCCGCAATGTCCTGCATGAATTCCTGGTAAAGCGCAAGCGGGGCATCCTGCTGCTGCATGAGGGAATCCGCTAGCACCTTCATGGAGGTCAGCGGCGTCTTCAGCTCGTGGGATACATTGGAAACAAATTCCTGACGGGAATCGTCAATTACCTTCATCTGGGTCAGCAGCTGGTTAAAGGCATTGATGATATGCTCTGTTTCGATATAATCAGGCACGGCTATAGGTTCATCGGTAAAACCGTCCTTTACCTCCGTTATAGCCTGGGTAACCCGGTTGAAGGGCTTCACCAGGATGGTGGAAAACCCTACCGCAACCCCGAAAATACAGATAATCATCACGATTTCTATGATCATCGCCTTGCGGTTCAGAATCTCCATCGTTGCGGCTATGCTGTCCGTGGATACACTGGCAAGCATGACGCCCTGCACCTGGCCTGCATTGTCCTTTTTCACCGTATCGGGGGAGGCCGTCTGGCTCTTACCGGAGCTGGTTTCCTCGATGGGTATGGTCATTTCGATATAGCCGTTTTTCTTATCGTATTTTGTGCTGCCCTGCCCCTTGAAGCAGAGGATGACCTCTTCCGAAATCATGGTCTTGCCTTCACTGATACTATATGTATCTTTTACAACCCGGAAATTGTTATTGATAATGATAACGCGTCCGTCATACAGATTGGACATCTGCTCCAGCTCCGCATTGATAGCTTCTGAGGAGGTGTCCTGAAGATAATTATTATTCAGAAGATGGTTTGCAATAATCTTGAATTGGGTCTGTGTATCGGAGGTTCTCAGGTCAACCGCCCGTTCTTCATAGCTCTGGAGAATGCCCACCCGCATAAAAATGCTGGGAAGAATCCCCATGATCAGCATAAGCAGGAATATATAAACCTTCATGCTCCTGAGAGCAGGTATTTTGTGAAATAACTCTTTAAGCCTGGTAAGCATTTTGGCAGCTCCTACTATTCAGCCTGACATTGTTTACAGTCCAAAACCCCCGCACAGCAAGCACAGCGGATTACAGTCCGCAGGAATAAGAAGTGCGGCCCGGTACAAAAGCCCGGGCCGTCTCCGGATGGGGTTCAGGCGCGGAAAAAGTAGCCTACTCCCCATTTGGTATGCACAAATCTCGGTTCACTGGGATTGCTCTCGATCTTTTCACGAAGCCTTCTGATGTGCACATCCACGGTACGTACATCCCCGGGGTAATCGCTCCCCCAGACCAGCTTCAGAAGATTCTCACGGCTGTATACCTTATTGGGATTCAGCGCCAGAAGCTCCAGCACATCAAATTCCTTTGCGGTCAGGTTCACTTCTTTCCCCGCAATGTAGACACGTCTGCTGTCACAATCCAGGCGCAGATCACCGTTCACTATCGTTTTGGGCGCATTGGATGCGTTATCCCTGACTGTCGTCCTTCTCATGATAGCCTTGATCCTGGCCTTTACCTCCAGGATGTTAAAGGGCTTGGTGATATAATCATCCGCCCCATATTCCAGCCCCATGATTTTATCCATATCATCATCCTTTGCCGTAAGCATGACGATGGGTACATTGGAAAACTCCCTGATCTGCTGGCAGACCTCCAGGCCCGTCAGCTTCGGCAGCATAATATCCAGCAGGATAATATCAAACTCCGTATTCCTCGCCATTTCCAGGGCTTCTTCCCCGTCATAGGCACAGGTGACTTCCATTCCGTCCTGCTCCAGGCTGAACCGGATCCCTTTCACAATCAGTTTTTCATCGTCTACAACCAAAACCCGCTTTGCCATAGTTCCTCCAAAGAAATTCCAGAAAATCCTGTTTCTTTACTATCCGACGGTAATCCTGGACTTAAGCTTTGCAAAGCTGCCTTCCTTGATCCCGTCCACTTTCATAATCTCCTCAATGGTACGAAAATTTCCATGCTGCCGGCGGTACGCCTCAATAGCTTCCGCCCTCGTCTGACCGATTCCGGGAAGTGTCATCAGCTGTGATACATCCGCGGTGTTAATATTCACCAGACCGTCTTCTGTGTTTCCTGCACTTTGTGCATTCCGCGCATAGCCGCCGCTTTGCGCTTCTTCCAGCGTAGGCACCACAACCTGCATACCATCGGTAACGGCAGCCGCCTGGTTCACATCTCTTTCCGACGCATCCTCCGTCAGGCCGCCGGCCGCCTGTATGGCATCCACCACCCGGCTGCCTTCCGGCAGGCTGTACACCCCCGGCTCCTTCACGGCGCCGCATATATGTACCAGGCAGTGGGAAGGCTGCCTATCCTCCCCGGCCTCTGTTGATGCGCCGGAAGCCTTCCCGGCTTCCTCCGCAGACCCCTTACCGTCCTCTTGTGCAGGTTCTCCGCTGTTATCACGCACGGACTCCGGCTGCTGCGTCAGTTCCTGTAGTTCCATTCCCCTGCCGCAGCCGTTTAAAACGAAAAGAAAGACCAGTACTGTAATAAGTACTGGAGTAAATCTGCATTTTGACATGTTATCTCCTTTTCCAATGATTACGGAATTCCGTCAATCACACGAAAAGGCCCCCGTATGCCGCTGCTCTTTTATTGTAAGATAAAAACAATGGTTTTACAAGGGAAAGTTTGTTTTTGTCCGCCTTGTTTATTTCCATTTAAAAATCACGATCCCGGCTATGGCTACTGCCATCCCGATTGCTTTCCGCCATTCCCATCCGGTCTTTTCCACACCGAACATCCCGAAAAGCTCTATGACATATGCCACCAGCAGCTGGGCTACCACAATGAGCATTACCGCCCTGGCCGGCCCCAGCATATCCATGCTCTTAATGACGGTATAGGTAATAAAAGCACCGATAGCGCCGCCCAGAAGCATGTATTTGGGCTGTACCTGGAAAACACCCAGAAGGGAACTTCGATCGGCAAACGCCCAGGCGATCAGGCACACCACCAGCGCTGTGAACTGGACAAAGCAGTTTGCCACCCAGATACTGGACGACTTGGTGACCTCCGTATTGAAAACTCCCTGGATACTCATCAGCGCACCGGAAATCAAAGCAATAATCAAACCAATCATATGGGCCTCCTGTCATGGGAGCGAACAATGCGCTCCGCTTTTTTTACGTAGGAAACCGGTACAGCAGACGCTGCACCTGTCCTTTCCTACATTTTGCCCATGTGTCCGGCTGATTATTCGTCACGGTTCGGACAAGTTTGAACCGTGACAGTTATTCTTCATAACAGTTCAGACAGGTCTGATCTGTTACTATTCTTCTTCGCCTGCATAATCTTCCCCTGCGGTTTCTTCTGCAGGCTCCTCGATAAATTCCTCTTCAAACGGTTCTCCGGTTACCTGCGTCATTATTTTTTCAGAGAGGGCCTTCAGAGTATCGGAGACCCCTTCCCCGGACCAGATCCGGGTAAAGGCGATTTCCATCTGCACCCAGTAATTGCTTGTGGCCATCATTTTCGGAATCGGCACGGAAAGCTCATATTCCCTGCCGAAGGCCTCTGCCTGGGGCGACTCAAAGGTCACTCCTTTTTTAGCCGGCATCCGCCCTGTCCGTTCATACAGGTTCTGCGCCCTGTCCACCGTCAGGTACGCGGCAAATTCATTGGCGATATCCTTTTTCTGGCTGTAGCCGTTTACCACCACCGCATTGGTAACCGACAGGCTCTTCGTCTGCAGCTCCTCATTGATATTCGGCACATTGGTAACCCCGTACTCATAAGGGAACTCCCCGTTTTTCTTCGCTTCCTCAATTTTCGCCACGATATCCGTGGTAGCTACGGTAAATACCAGCTTACCGTCGATAAATTCCCGGACGACGGAATCATAATCCACTTCATCGGGATCGATGGAAAAAAACTGGTTCAGTTCCTGGTAAGCCAGCAGGCATTTGATGGCGTCCAGGTTATAAATATCGATTTCCTGCGTATTATCCCCGGACGGGCCGCCTACATCAATATAATTCCCGACAAAAAAATAATTATAGAAGATATCCGCAACATCCCATTTAAATACCGCTTCCACCTGTTCCGGGGCGTCATAGCTGTCCGCAAAGGTGAGGATATTGTCAATGGTGGAAGGGATCATGGAATCGATCCGTTCCTGAAGCCGGGCTTCATCCGCCGTAAAGCTTTCCTGTTCCGGGTTTTCCCCTTCCGCCCCGTCCTCCAGAGGCTCACCGTTTTCATCCAGCGCCTGCATAGCTTCCTCCCCGGCCAGGGCATCCGCTTCCGCCTCCAGGGAACGCAGGGCAAGGGCCTCCATATAGGTTTTGTTATATACCAGGGCGCTTGTCTCAAAATAAAAGGGATAACCAATCAGGTTTCCGTCATAGGTCACCGCTTCCAGGGCCGGCCGGGAAAAATTGCTTTCCGTCACCACCCCCGCCTCGTCCTGTATAGTGCCTGCCAGCCCGGAAAGGCTGGCCTTTTCCAGGCTGTCATTACTTATAATATATAAATCCGGATAGGTATTGGTCTGCAGGGAATCCTTGTTTATGTTTTCCAGATACTCCAGGCCGGAAACCAGCTTTGGAATAACACGGACATTTTTTTCTTCGGAAAAATCCAGGGCGACGCTTCCCAGATAATCCCCAAGCGCCTCATCCGTATACCACAGGTTAATTGTAGGTTTGCTGATCAGGGCATTGTCTGGAATTTCTGCCAGACCCGCCAGCCTGTTGCTGCCGATACCAAAATAGAGTAACACGCCGGCGGCAGCTGCCACCACAGCCACGGCCAGAATTCTTTTCCAAAGCTTCATTCATTTCTCCTTTTACTGTGAAAGCTTCGCTTCCACAGCCTTATGGCCATTCGGCCCGGCTGCTTTCATACATGGTGCCGCCCGGTGAACCGGGCATGGGGTTCAGGATTTCTTTGTCTCATCCAGGCATTCGGTGAGAACAGCGAGCATTTCATCCACATGTTCCCTGGTTATAACAAGAGGCGGTACAAAGCGGATAATGTTCGTCCCGGCATTAATGAGGATCAGGCCTTTTTCCAGTGCCCGGGCGATAATGTCTCCCACCGGCACGCTGAAAACCAGTCCCTGCATCAGCCCCAGTCCTCTCTGCTCTTCTATAAAAGCATACTTATCCACAAGACCCTTAAGCTTTTCTTCCAGATATGCACCGACTTCTCTCACATGATCTATTATATGGTCCTTTTCGAATAAATCAAGCACTTTGCTCACAGCCGCACAGGCAAGGGGGTTCCCGCCATAGGTGGTGCCATGGTCCCCGCTGGTGAGGGAATGGGCCCCCACCTTCTCCGTCATCAGGAAAGCTCCCACAGGGACACCGCAGCCAAGCGCCTTGGCTGTTGTCATAATATCCGGTTTTACGCCGAAACGCTGCCAGGCGAACATCTCACCTGTGCGACCCATGCCGCACTGGATTTCATCCAGAATGAGAAGGATATCCTTTTCCTCACAGAGGGCGCGCACCTTTTTCAGGAATTCTCCGGAAGCGGGGTAAATCCCGCCCTCCCCCTGTACGGTTTCCATAATAATGGCACAGGTTTTGTCTGTCACCCGGGCCAGGACGCTGTCGTAATCGTTCAGATCCGCAAAACGGATGTGGCCTATCATAGGCTCAAAGGCTTCGCGGTAGCGGGGATTTCCGGTTACGGAAAGAGCGCCGAAGGTCCGTCCGTGAAAGGAGTGGTTCATGGCAATTATCTCATGATCCGTTTTTTGGTCTTTCAGGAAGGCATATTTGCGGGCGGCCTTCAGTGCGCCTTCCACCGCCTCCGCGCCGCTGTTGGTAAAGAAAACCCGATCCATACCGGATACTTTTTTCAACTTAACGGCGGCTTCCACAGCAGGCACATTATAGTAATAATTGGAGGTATGGATCACCTTGTCAATCTGGCTTTTCAGCGCATCGTTGTATTCCCGGTTATTATACCCCAGGGCAAAAACAGCGATTCCGGCGCAGAAATCCAGATATTTTTTCCCTTCGATATCCGTCAGGTAAACGCCGTCGCCTCTGTCGAGAACCACCTGATAGCGGTTGTAGGTATGAAGCAGGGCGGCTTCCGCCTCGTCAATATATTCTTTCATGCTCAAAGCTTTTTCATCCATTTCCCATTCTCCCTTCGTAACAGTTCAGACAGCTCGGAACTGTTTGCTTCCTAAAGTGCGTCATCATCCGAATAAATTGCCGTCCCCACGCCTTCATTGGTGAAAATCTCAAGAAGAAGGCAGTGAGGGACCCTGCCGTCCAGAATATGTACCCGGTTTACCCCGTTGCGGATGGCAAAGGTGCAGTTATTCAGCTTGGGAAGCATTCCCCCGCCTATAACGCCGCTGCCCGTCAGCTCCTCCGCCTGCGCGGCTGACAGCCTGGAAATGAACGAGGATTTATCGTTGATATCCTTGTACAGCCCTTCGATATCCGTCAGGAAAACCAGCTTATCCGCTCCCACAGCCCTGGCAATGGCACAGGCCGCGTCGTCCGCATTGATATTATAGGTATTGAAATCATCATCCAGCCCCACAGGTGCCACAATGGGAAGAAAATCCTTTTCCATAAGGTCATAAAGCACCTTGGGATCCACGGCCTTGATATCTCCCACGAAGCCGATATCTTCTCCGTCCGCATATTTTTTATCCACTCTCAGCAGACCGCCGTCCTTGCCGCTGATACCAACGGCCTTAACGCCCAGCTCTTCCACCATAGTTACCAGGTTTTTATTCACACGGCCCAGGACCATTTCCGCGATTTCCATGGTTTCCTCATCCGTCACACGCAGGCCGTTCACAAATCTGGCTTCCTTGCCTACCTTGCCCACCCACTTGCTGATGGCCTTTCCGCCGCCATGGACAATAATGGGCTTGAAACCAACCAGCTTAAGCAAGGTAACATCCTGAATGACATTCCTTTGCAGCTCTTCATTGCTCATAGCGCTTCCGCCGTATTTTACCACAATGATTTTACGGTTAAATTTCTGGATATAAGGCAGGGCCTCAATAAGCACCGACGCCTTCTGCATCACCTGATCCATTTCTTTTTGTTCCATTTGCTTTGTTCCTCCCTGATCACTTTCTTAAGAGCGGTAATCCGCATTTATTTTCACATAATCATAGGTCAAATCACAGCCCCAAGCAGTGGCCTGCTCTTCTCCCATTTTCATATCCACAACAACGGTAACCACCGGGCAGGAAAGGATTTTGGTAGCCTGCTCTTCACTGTAATCCGCCGCCTGTCCGTCCTTATAAATCTGGATCCGCCCTGCGCTGCTTTCAAAAAACAGCTCCAGAGCTTGTGGATCGAAGCTGGCTCCGCTGTAGCCGAGGGCGCACAGGATCCGGCCCCAGTTGGCATCATGCCCGAAAATAGCCGCTTTGGTCAGGCTGGAGCAGATCACGGACTTTGCAAGCGTCCTTGCGTCCTCTTTGCTGGCCGCATGGATGACCTTTGTTTCAAAAAGAGCGGTGGCCCCTTCCCCGTCTCCTGCCATCATCTTCGCAAGCGTCTCATTCACCTCATGAAGGGCTTCCACAAACTTGTCATAGTCCTCATTTTTTTCCGTTATTTCCGGGTTACCCGCGCAGCCGTTTGCCAGCACCACCAGCGTATCATTGGTAGAAGTGTCGCCGTCCACGGAAATCATGTTAAAGGTGTCCGCCACATCTGCCCGGAGCGCTTCCTGGAGAAGCTCTTTGGAAATGGCGATATCCGTTGTGACAAACCCCAGCATGGTGCACATGTTGGGATGTATCATCCCGCTTCCTTTTGCCATGCCGCCAACGGTAACCGTTTTTCCGCCCGCCTCAAACTGCACCGCCGCCTGCTTGGAAACCGTGTCTGTGGTCATAATAGCTTCCGCCGCCTGTGTCCCTGCTTCCCTGGTATCCGAAAGGGCGCCGGCCAGCTTTTCCACACCGCCCGTAATCCTGTCCATGGGTAGCTGCATCCCGATAACCCCGGTGGAAGCAACCAGTACGGCATTTTCCGGAATCTGCAGCGCAGCGGCAGCGGCAGCGGCCGTTTCCTGGCAGTATGCATATCCCTGACGGCCCGTACAGGCGTTGGCAATCCCCGAATTCACCACAACAGCCTGAATATAAGGAGAATTATCAATCATTTCCCGGTCCCAGACCACCGGAGCCGCCTTCACCACATTACTGGTAAAAACGCCTGCCGCTTTACAGGGCACCCGGCTTATGATCATCGCCATGTCTTTCCTGTTCTTATATTTCACATTCGCTTCCACACCCGCTGCCTGAAATCCTTTTGCGGCAGTCACACCGCCTTTTATTTTTTCCATGGTATTCTTTGCTTCCATATTTACTCCTTTCCATCCTCTTGGCCACATGGGAATCCATCATTAAACGTACTGTTCAATTCCTTCACAGTTACTGCAAAAATCCATCCTGAATCGCCTTTGGTGATGGGATTTTTGCACTCTTGAATCACATTCTTACGGTCTGTGCAGTAAATGCGCAGACCTGCTAATAAGTAATAAAACGCTCTATATTCTCACCGTTTAACACAAAATCATAATAATTCAGATCTTCCCTCTTTGTCCATCCGATACATCTCCAGAAGGTATTTCCCACATCATTCTTCGTAAAAGCGATCAGCGATACCTTACTGATCCCCTCCTTCTTCAGCGCATTCATAGCAAATACCACCATCGATTTTCCTATGCCGCGCATCCGGTACGCCGGATCCACGCAGACATGATACATGCATCCCCTCCTGCCGTCATGACCGCACAAAATAGCTCCCACCACCCGGGAATCCTCCACAGCCACCACGCTGGTATCCGGATTTCTCCGCAGGAAACGCGCCACTCCTTCTTTGGAATCATCAATGCTGCGGATAGAAAATCCCTTGATTTTATGCCACAGCAGGCTTACCTCCTCATAATCCCCGATTGTCATCGTCCGTACCATGTCTCTGCTCCTTCGCTTATTTTCTGTATACAGGTATTTGTAACAGTCCGGACCTGTCTGATCTGTTACAGATATTTCTCCATCACACGCCAGGCCCTCGTAAGATCTTCCAGCTGCCACGCCGCATTCGCCGGACTGGTGGAAGGAAGCTTCACAATATCCCTTCCCGCCTGTTCCCTGCAATACCTGCAATAGAGCTGATACGCCTTATCCCCATTCGCAAATACCGCTTCCACAGCGCTTTTCTCCAAAAGTCCTCCAATATCATTGGCCTTCACATTCCGGATAGAGCTGTCACTGGATCCTTCTATCTCACAACTTTCTATCACATCCCAGACAGCAATGTGTCCTTCCAGCAGCATTTTTTTCTTTTCTGCAACTGTCTCCGGCACCCTGCATTTCAGTAATGCCGCTGTCACCTTCCAGAACCGGTTTCTCGGATGCCCGTAATAAAACCCCTGCTCCCTGGATTTTACCGAAGGAAATGTCCCCAGCACCAACACCCGCGAATCCCTGTTCCAAACAGGCGCAAACTCATGTGCTACATATTCCATTTTCTTTTCCTTTTTATGTTACTGTTGCGTGGAATCAATCCAAAAACCTATTGCAGTGTACGCCCATCCCCGGCTTCTGTCAAGCCAATTACCCGGCGGGGGTGTAGATAAAAAAGTTCGGCATCACCTGCCCCTGCTTCCCTGTGCGGCCTGCTGCCCTACAAGGATTCCTGGAAGGGGCGTTATAAGCACGCCAGTCCTTAGGCTGCGTCCTTTGCAGCCTTAGTACCGCTGCGTAATTATCCGAGCGAAAGCGTCCCCTGCAAGGTTCCTTACAGGGCAGCAGGCCGCACAGGGAAGCAGGGGCAGGTGATGCCGAACTTTTTTATCTGCACCCCCTGGCAGGTTCCGTGGCTTAGTTCCTGTTTACGGCCTCTATGTATCGATTCTGATCAGCTCCGCCAATGCCTTATTCCGATAGTTCAGATCTTCCCGGAGGGCAAATCCCTGCTTTTCCCAGAAAGCATCCCCCGTTTGGTTTTTGCGGAATACCACCAGCGCAACCTTCTTAATTCCTTCCCGCTTCAGGCCGGTTAATGCCGCGTCCACAAGCGCGCTGCCGATACCCTGCTTTCTTTCCGTCTGTTTCACCGCCGTATGATATATAAAACCTCTTCTGCCGTCGTGTCCGCTGAGAATAGCTCCCACCATCCGGCCTTCCTTCCGGGCCACAAAGCAGGTAGAGGGATTCCGCTTAAGATATGCAGTTATCCCTTCTTCCGAATCGTCTGTTTCGTTCAGCCCCATTCCCGGGGTGTTCACCCATAATTTTCGTACCTCTTCATAATCCTCCGGCTTCATGGTATCTATGGCAACCGCTTTTTCCGTGGAAAGCTCTTCTTCCATGGAAGGCTCTTCTTCCATGGAAGGCTCTTCTTCTATAAAAGGCTCCGCATATACTACTTCAAATTCCTCACAGACACAGATCATGTCTTCCGTGAACTCTATTCCGTATTCTTCCCTGCATTCCCTTCCGAATGCCTGTCTGTGGGCTTCTTTCCAGTAAGCCAGGGATTTATCTCCTTCCCCTTCCGTCCGGGCATATTCTTCCGTGATATCCGAAAACCGCACCTGCGTTACCCGGCTGATACGGGTGATGCAGCGGGGCTGCTCCCTGCTGTCCAGAATGACGGAGTAGTCACCTTCCCGGGGCAGCTCCTCCCCCTCCAGCCGGTACGACTTCAGCAGGCCCGTGGTGGCTTTCTTTTCTCCCCGCAGCACCAGCCTGCAGAGTTCATCCGCGATTTCCGGATAGCCATAATAATAGGCCTCATAACGGGTAAGGGAAGGATCGTACTTCTTTACAAATTCTTTAATCCGGTTCTGTTCCATTTTTTCTCCTGTAAATTCCCATGCCCGGTTCCCCGGGCGGCACCATGCTGCCTGAATTTTTACAATATCATGCCTTCTTTATAACAGGCCGCTATATAATCTCTTGGCTGATAGTAAAAATCAGTGTTATAATCCGACAAATGACTGTCTATCCAGGAATGATATATCTCCCAGATTCCTGTCTTTATCATATTATTGGAAAAACAATCTTCTATCAGCCTTTCATACACTTCACCAATGGTCCAGTAATCCGGCACCAGATATCTGCAGTCCGCCACATTGTCAAACTCTCCTGCCGGAATATTATATTCTTCTATAAATTCCGCAGCTACCTTCTCAATGGGTTCACAGTGGAAAACGTCGGCGTAATCGTATATTCTGTCCACTGCCTCTTTTCCCAAAGCATCGGCAACAGATACACGGGGCAGCTTCTGTTTGCGGCCTATAAACTCAAGCAGGCTGCATGTATAAAATAAATCACTGTTATTTTTTTCTGCCATAAATTTCATCGCTCCTTTGATAAGTAAGTGTATTAAGTGCGGAAATTGTATGAAAACTCATTTGATGTGTCGGATGACTAAATCTGGCCAGTTCCCGGAAAGCCGCTCATACCGGCAGCTTCAAAGCCATCTCCAGGGCGATATAAAAGTTCTTCAGCTGGTGGTTTTTTTCTTCCTCGTCCCCCAGAATCCTGGCATCCCACTCCTCGCAGTCCAGCAAATCACCGCTTATCAGATAGGAATACAGCGCAAGCCCCCTGAAATCACAGACTGCCTGCACGCCGGCGCACTCCATTTCCACAGCAATACAGCCTTCCGCCTTCCGTTTATCCATATTGCCTTTTGTCTCGCGGTATATGGCATCGGTGGTCCAGGTGCGGCCTTCTGCATGGGGAATCCCCATTTCCTCCAGCCAGGCAGACACCTTTCCCGCATTTTTCATGGTAATGTAATCAGCGGGGGGCGCATAGTGGTAGGAAAGCCCCTCATCCCGGTACGCGTGGGTGGGTACAATGATTTTTCCCGCGGTGATTTCCCGGTCAAGCGCTCCACAGGAACCGAACATAATATAACTGCCCGCCCCGGTAAGGCATCTGGCCTCCTCCAGGCAGGTACCTGCCGCCGAGGAGGAGACCATTGTCATGTAAAAAGCAATCTTTCTTCCTTTATAGGTCATAAGCCAGATCGGGCGGCCTCCGTTTACACTCCCTATTTCCGCTATCCTGGTACAGGCAAATTTGGTTCTGATCGCCTCCACCACCACATCGGAAAAAGTAATAATACAGATATCGCATACCTTTTTCCTGACTCCGTAAAAGGCTTCCGGACTTATCATAGGTTCCGTATTTATGTCAAACGTTTCTGTGAGCATTTTTGCTTCCTCCGCGAAGTATTGGTTCCGGCACTCCTGAATTACTTTCTTACGGCCATTTCCATTTGTAAATGCGCAGACTTAATTAACGGTTATTTCCATTTTGCATCTCCCCCATACTTCATCCCGGAAAGCAAAGCATTCCGGCGTTACGGCGGTTTCTTGAAAGCCGGTCTTTTTGTATAGGCCGATAGCGGGGGTATTGCAGTCAAACACATGCAGCGCCACCGACTGCAGGCCGGCGATTTCAAAGGCATATTTTACGGCCAGACGGAGCATTTGTTCTCCGTAACCCTTTCCCCTTATGCCGGGATCCACCACCACAAAACCTAAAAAGCCGCTGTTCAGAACGGGATTGATCCCCATCTGGAAGAAACCCGCCGGGGTGCCGTCCTCCAGGGTGGCGGTGAAGCCGCTGCTTCCCCGCTGTTCCTCCATTTCCTCCAGATACCCGTTAAAGTCCTGTTCCGTAAAAGGAAAAGGCAGAAGGTTGGCGCACCACAGGGCATGGGTGCGTTCCTCCTTTATCCAATTTACAACAGCACCGGCATCTCTTTTCCTGTAAGGCCTGAGTCTCATGGCGTCCTCCTTCATATCTGCATCCTGTCACGTTGCCGTGCTCAATCCTCCGCGAATCTGAAATTCGCTCTCTCCGGTACGTCCATTACCAGCTTATGGCAGTGGAAGCACAGCCAGGCGGCGGGACGTTCAAACTGATATGTATTCTTAATGGTGATGCTGTTTTCCGCTTTTTCCAGAAAGGAATCCTTATCCTCCGGATACCATTCAATGTTTACCGGCTTTACCGTATCTAATCTGCCGGCTTTCATAGGCCTGCCGCAATAGGGACATTCCATCATATCGCTTTCCTCCCTTTATGGCTGCTCCCGTTCCTATGGGAACATCGGAACCAGTTCAAGGCCTTGCGCCTCAGGCATTCCGAACATCAGGTTCATGTTCTGCACCGCCTGGCCGGCAGCGCCTTTTACCAGGTTATCCATCGCTCCCATCATAATAATGCGGCCGGTTCTTTCATCAATTTTAAAATTAACGTCCACGTAGTTGCTGCCTTCCACCCATTTGGTTTCCGGACAGACATTTTTATCCAGGACACGGACAAATTTTTCCTTATCATAATATTTATCATAAGCAGCCTTCACCTTTTCATAGGAAGGGCAGACCTGCGTTCCGTCCGGCCGCTGTTCTTTTTTCAGGGACGCATAAGCCGTGATCAGGATGCCCCGGTTCATGGGTACCAGATGGGGTGTGAAATTAAGCAGCACCTCTTCGCCTGCCGCCAGGCCGAGCTGTTCTTCAATTTCCGGCGTATGTCTGTGACTTGCCACGCCATAGGCTTTGATATTTTCATTGACCTCACAGTATAGATTATCCACCTTGGCCCCCCGCCCGGCGCCCGATGTGCCGCTTTTGGCGTCTATAATAAGAGTAGAGGGCTCGATCAGGCCTTCCTTCAGCAGCGGATAAATGGACAAGGTGGAACAGGTGGGATAGCATCCCGGG
This sequence comes from Lachnospiraceae bacterium, assembly GCA_022845955.1. Lineage (GTDB taxonomy): Bacteria > Bacillota > Clostridia > Lachnospirales > Lachnospiraceae > Eisenbergiella. The sequence goes on along the minus strand of AP025576.1, from coordinate 1,861,617 downwards.
TTTGCGATGAGGCGGGCGCCGCGCACCGCTTCCCGGTTGATTTCACATAAACCGTATACGGCTTCCTTTATAAACTGGGGGGATTTATGCTCTATACCATACCAGGCTTCATAGGTTTTTACGTCCTTGATCCGGAAATCCGCGCTTAAATCCACAATTTTTACTTTGGAAAGGATTTCCTCATTCACGAGGGAGGCGCACAGTCCCTGGGGAGTTGCCGTAAAAATCACATCCACCTGTTCCGCCAGTTCTTCCATATTATCATCCAGGCATTTGTCATCCACGATTTGGAACATGTTCCGGTAAACCTCGTAATACTTCTTATCAATATAGCTTCTGGAGCCGTACCAGGTGATTTCCACCTCCGGGTGGGCGGTTAACAGCCTTACCAGTTCCCCTCCTGCATATCCTGTTGCTCCGATGATTCCTGCTTTTATCATTTTTTTAATCCTTTCTGTACTTTCTTTTTCTATACTGTTCCGGCCTTCACAATTACCCCATAGCTTTCCGTTCTTTTACGGCAGCTGCCGGCGCTATTCTCAGTATAATCAGATTCTTTCCGAAACTCAACCTTTTCTATATTATAATGGGACAAACCGGTTATTGTTCGTTACTGTTCACACAGTACTGTGCATTTACTGCACAGTACGTGAGAAAGTGATTCAAGAGTGCATAAATCCCATCGCCACAGGCGATTTTAAATGGATTTATGCAGGTTACTGGTCACGGAGTGAACAGTAACTATTGTTCGTAACGGTTCAGACTTGCCTGAACTGTTACTATTGTCCGTCACTGGACACGGAGTGAACCATAACGGCTGCCCGGATTATCCGTACTGCGGAAACAAATATAACAGCAGCTTCGGTTTTCGCATAATTATACGTCCACTTTGCATAATATGCAATAGTTTTTTAAACTTTATGCATATTTTCTATAAAAACCAAGCAAAAATATGCATATTTTTTCACTTGCATTCTAAAAGGTTTTGTTGTATATTAATTCCAGAACAAATGAGCCGGCCTTTCCGGCGGAAGGCTCCTGTAATCTACATATACCAAATATGCCGGCATTCGCGGCAGGAAAGAGGAATCTTATGAAAGAAAAAGTAATCCTTGCCTACTCAGGCGGACTTGACACCACAGCTATCATTCCCTGGCTGAAAGAAAATTTTGATTATGAGGTAGTGTGTGTCTGCATCGACTGCGGACAGGCGGAAGAACTGGACGGCCTGGAAGAAAGAGCAAAATTCTGCGGCGCCGCCAAGCTGTATGTCCTGGATGTTATCGATGAATTCTGTGATGAATATGTAATGCCCTGTGTAAAGGCCGCGGCCGTATACGAAAACAAATATCTTCTGGGAACCTCCATGGCAAGGCCACTTATTGCCAAGAAGCTGGTGGAAATCGCCCGCAAGGAAGGGGCTACCGCTATCTGCCACGGCGCTACCGGAAAGGGTAATGACCAGATCCGTTTTGAGCTGGGGATCAAAGCGCTTGCTCCCGACCTGAAAATCATCGCTGCATGGAGAAATGACAAATGGACCATGGATTCCCGGGAATCTGAAATCGAATACTGCAAAGCCCATGGCATCGATCTTCCGTTCTCCGCAGACAGCAGCTACAGCCGTGACCGCAACCTGTGGCACATCAGCCATGAAGGACTGGAGCTGGAGGATCCCGCCAACGAGCCTAACTTCGAGCATCTGCTTGTCCTGGGAACCACTCCTGAAAAAGCGCCGGACGAACCGGAATATGTAACGATTGCCTTCGAAAAGGGAACGCCTGTCAGCATCAACGGAGAAAAAAGGAAGGTCTCTGATATTATCCGCAAACTGAATGAGCTTGGCGGCAAGCATGGCATCGGTATTGTGGACATCGTGGAAAACCGTGTGGTAGGCATGAAATCCCGCGGCGTATATGAGACTCCCGGAGGAACCATTCTGTATGAAGCCCATCAGCAGCTGGAAGAATTGATCCTTGACCGGGAAACCACTACCGTGAAGCTGGATATGGGTAACAAATTTGCACAGATTGTATACGAAGGCAAATGGTTCACCCCTCTTCGTGAAGCTGTCCAGGCTTTTGTGGAAAGCACCCAGGAATACGTAACCGGAGAAGTGAAATTCAAGCTTTACAAGGGTAATATCATCAAGGCAGGAACCACCTCCCCTTATTCCCTGTACAATGAATCCATCGCCTCCTTTACCACCGGCGACCTGTATGACCATCATGACGCGGAAGGTTTTATCAATCTGTTCGGCCTTTCCAGCAAAGTACGCGCCATGAAGCAGCAGGAAACGGCAAAAAATTAGTCAAATACCCTGGCGGCAGTCGCCAAGCGGACGCATTCATGCGTCCGTTTGGCTCGTTGCCTGCGGAAATAAAGGTTTTCTTATGAATGTTATTTTAATTTTGTTTCTTTATGTTATAATAGTGAATATAGTGGGTTTTGCCGAAATGGGTATTGACAAGCGAAAGGCCAAAAGAGGTGCTTTCCGCATACCGGAAGCCAATCTTTTCCTGATCGCCCTGATAGGCGGCAGCATAGGCTGTATTACAGGTATGTATACCTTCCGCCATAAAACCAAGCATAAAAGCTTTGTTATCGGCATGCCTGTCATACTGCTCGTTCAGCTGGCGGCGATTCTCTATCTTTTGTTAGCGGCACCTGTACAGTTCACACTTATGTAGCAAAAGAATCCGGCCCGTCTGAAGCAGTGTTCAGACGGGCCTTTCCGTATGGGGATCTATCCAGGAAAAGCCAAATCCCCCGTAGCAGGCTGACGGGGCATCAAACTTGTTAAGCAGCGGGCGCATCCGTTTGTCTCGTTGCTCACGGGAATAACAGGAGGAAACATTATGCATCTAGCGGTATGTGACGACAATATTGCCGACAGAAAACAGACGGAGCGTCTTCTGGGGCGGGAATCGGATCGGAGGATCAACACGACCGGGGTCCTGTATGTGGACTCCTTCGGCAACAGGAATGCGGTTCTATCCACCCCCATGATCTATGACGGGTTGTTCATGGACATGGTGGAAGACGGCTGCAATGCGGCGGAAATAGCACGGGAGCTGCGCAAGGCAGGAAATAAGCTTCCGATCATCTTCTGCTGTTCCAAAATCAATTACAGGGAAGATCCGGATCTGCCGGAAAACTGCTATTTCCTGGATAAGCCCATCCAGGCCGACAAGCTTACCGAAATGGTGGAAATGCTTCTTACTATTAAAAACAGCCAGGAAAAACGGCTGGAATTCCGCACGGATACGGAAGCCTTTTATCTGACGGAAGAAGATATTATGTACGCGTATCCCGATGACCGTTTTGTCCGCATCCATCTGGCAAACGGGGATAACAGGGAATGTGTGGCTACCATGCTGAACTTCTGCGCCACCCTCGGCTTTGACATCGATTATTCCGCAAGAGGCACCACCAAGCTTGATATCGGATATATCCGTGTGAGTGAATCCGGACTTCTCGCCATGATTGGCTGCAGTGCGGTGATAAATCTGAAATATGCGGACAAGGTCTCCCTTTTCCAGCTTTCCATGACAGACGGGCACAAGATCAAGATTTCGCCCTCCAGCAGAAAAGCGCTGCGCACTATGGTGACGGAGGTCAGACAGGATTTTTAAAGAAAAAGGCCATCCTGCGGATAATCGTGTCCGCGGATGGCCTTCTTATAACTAATCTGTTACACCGCTATGATGATTCCGCCGTCATTGGCGTACATGCTGCTGATCCCTGCTGTATCCAGGATTCTGGAATCGGCGAATTTGACTTTTTCCAATATCATCTGCCGAACGCTTTCCGCCTTGGCCGGATTGTTACAGTGGGTGATCATGAGACATTTTTTCTGAGGGTTTTTGGTTCCCTGGACAACGGTATCCGCCAGCTTCTGCAGGGCTTTCTTCAGGCCGATAGCCTGTCCCAGCTGGACGATGGTCCCTTCCTCCGTCGCTCCCATGACCGGCTTGATATTCAGAGTGGATGCAACCAGCGCCTTCACGCCTGTAAGCCGGCCGTTTTTGCGCAGGGTTTCCAGATTATTCAAAACAAAGTACGTGTTCATTTCATCCCTGAAAGCTTCCAGCTTTTTCACGATTTCTTCAAAGGACAGCCCCTGTTCTTCCAGTTCCATAGCCTTCAGGGCAATCTGCGCTTCTCCGCAGGATGCAGATTTGGAATCCACCACATGGATTTTCTTGCCGTTGTGCTTTTCTTCATATAAATTCTTTCCAAGCATGGCGCTGTTATGGCTGCCGCTCAGATTTGCGGACAGCGTAACCACATAAATGTGTTCCGCATCGCAATCAAAGCTCTGTCTGTATCTATCGGGAGACGGACAGGAAGAACGGGGACATTCCGGGCATTCTGCCACCTTTTTCAGAAATTCCGCCTGGTTAAAGCCGGAATCATCCTGGATATGCCAATCTCCCACTTCGATTCCCAGAGGGACAATCTCAAAGCGGGGATCTCCTTTTAATTCTTCAGGTAATTCACAACAGCTATCCACAACAATCTTATAACTCATTCGTTCCTCCGATTATTCACTACAATCACAAGTAGTTTTCATTACCACTTATAATAACACCCGCCTGTATATATTGTAAAGAGAATTTCCGAAAGTTATTCAGTTTTTATCAGCTTACAAGTACTTTGTTAAAATATTACCATCAATGAAGAAAGAATAGCGGATCGTATTCTGCTGTGTTAAAATAAGAAAGATCAGCTGCTGTTCCTATCATGCGCGCAGCCGGCATGCTGCTGCATTTGTCTGAGGAGGTTTGGAATGGAACTATCTGATATAAAGCTTTCCGACATACAGCCGTCACAATTTTATGTATCCATGGAGAAACTGGCCCAGGTGGAACATTGGTTTCGCCCTGATGATCTATCAAACTTTGAACCGGTTCCCGTGAAACGGCTGGACGGAAGGATTATCTTTACAGACGGACATACGAGGGCTTTGGCCGCCTGCCGGAATGGGCTGGAACGGATCCCGCTTGTGTGGGATGAAGATGAACTGGACTGGGAAGCATACCGGCTTTGTGTGAAGGCCTGCCGCAGCAGGGCTGTTAACACGGTTTCCGATCTGCTGGATCGTATTATAGATGCCCATGCGTATCAGCATTTATGGAATGACTGGTGTGATACGCTGCATGAAATATTGAGGTTGCTAAGAACCGATGCTTCCTTATGATGTAACTGTTCACCACCACGGGACAGCGGTACAGGGGGCGTGAACAGTAACCTTTTAATTAGTAATGGAGAAGAAACATGATTGCATTACAGATAAAAGAAGTAAAGAGTTTTATGGGAAAGCTGCTTGGGACGGAATGTTTTGATTCCTTCCTATTGGAAGAGGCGGTTATTACCACCTATAATACCTTTCATATTGACGGCCGCATTAACCGGGAGTTTTTCAGCAATGAGGAATGGGAAAACGCGGAAAATCATCCGGATGATTTTTCGGCATGGAAAACCATGCGGCATCTGTGTTTTGATTTGATAAAGGGCAAGAAAACGCCCGCGGGTTTTAAGTTTATTTTTCATCTGATGCCCCGGTATGTGCCGGGCATTTTAAAACCGGGAGAGACGCCGGTTTCCCCGGAGCAGATTAAGGCGCTGGTGCTCACCTGCAAGTATGACGGAGGTGGACTGAGCCTGGTAACGGGAACGGCTTTTCATACCTTTCTTCCCGACAAAACCGTGGACGTTCTCTGGGATAAGGCCGTAAAGACGTTTTTATCAAAAAAGGAGATCGGCTTTGAAGAATTATGAGCAGGTGCCCCCGGCTGAGGATGCCGCAGAACCGGTTCCTCTTCTCACCCTGAAGGGAGAGGACTGCGGCTTTCAGCATCAATTCAGTGTGGGGGAGACTTATCCGTTCCATACTCATACCTTTTATGAATTTTTTCTTATCAGCAAGGGAAAAGGGATCCACCGGATCAACGAGGCATCTATCCTGCTTTCGGAGGGTTCCTTTGTATTTGTGCGCCCTTCGGACAGGCATGGATATGACTTTCTGAACCAGTATGATCTGGAATTAATCAATGTCTCCTTCCTGCCCTCCATTTTTGATAAGATCTGCGGGCTTCTGGGCTGTCCCCAGTCTTTTTTTACCGGCTCCCCCTTAAGCCTCCATACGGAACTGGCGGAGCCTTTGCTTTCCGATATCCGGGATAAAATGCTTCAGGTGGGGAGGCTGGATCCGGGTGCAGGAAGAAGGCTGTACCTGAACTCGGTGCTGCCTTTTTTCCTTTACCAGTTCTGTCCGGGCCCGTCCCTGCGGGAAACGGCGCCGTTTCCCGCCTGGCTGTCGGAGCTTATCCGGAAAATGGAGGAACCGGAAAATTACATCGAAGGTCTTCCGCGGCTGCTGTCTCTCGCCAGTCTTTCCCAGGAATACCTGAACCGGTCCTTCCGCAGATTCCTGCACATGTCTCCCACGGAATTCATCAACATGAGACGAATGGATTATGCGGCGGGGCTGCTTCTGGAAAACAGGCTGGAGGTCATTGATATCTGCCAGGAATGCGGGATTCATAACCTGAGCTATTTTTACCGGGTGTTCCGGAAGCAGTATGGCTGCTCTCCCAGGGAATTTATCCGGATGAACCGGGGGAAAACAGAATGAATAGTTATTACCGGCTTTACCGCCCTATCACCGCCGCCCCGTTTCGGAACGACGGCACTTATACGGAAATTCCTCCCTGCGACGCCCTGAAGCCTTATATCAAATGCTTCTGGAGCAGTGAAAGGCCGGCGGACGGCGCCGGGACAGAAGGGGAGCTGATTATACCGGATACCTGCATGGATATTATTTTTGAAGTGAACCACACCCGGAACCGGATAGAAAACCGGTTTGTAGGTATTAATAACAAAGCTTTCCTCACAGCGGGCGGTATGAAAGGGACGGACCGCCGTTCCGTCTTCGGCATCCGTTTTTATGCATGGACCGCCGTCCTGTTTTCCCAGGATTCCATGGATGGGGTGCAAAACAATGTCTTTGATGCAGAGCAGCATTTCATGGCAATAAAAAACTGCCTGGAACCGTTGCTGTATGAAATAACCGCTTTCCCCAGCCGGGCAAAAGAAGCGGAAAAAATTCTTCTCCGCCGCCTGGAAACCAGACGGCAGAAGCCTGCCCTGGAAGCCGCCATAGCTGTCCTACTTACTCAAAAAGGGAACCTTCGCACAGCGGCTCTGGCAGATGAGGTATTCCTCAGCAGACGGCAGTTGGAACGGCTGTTCCGGGAATATACCGGTGTCTCCCCCAAACAGCTCTCTTCTTTGATCCGATACCAGTATCTGTGGCAGGATATCCTGCGGGAGGAATCGTTTGATGCAGCAAATGCAGTACACAAATACGGCTATACGGACCAGTCTCATCTCCTGCATGATTTTAAAAAATATCATACGCTTCTTCCCAAAGAGGCAAAAGCCTATGCACGGAAAATGGCCGGAAATCCTGTCGCAAATTTACAATACAAATAGCCGGGGATATACTATTATCCTTCAGTAAACGAGGAGGAGCATCTTCTGCCCGCCAGAGGGCAATTTTGCTCCATATAACCAAGGAGGATTCATATGCTGACAGAAAAACAATTTTCAGGAATCAAAGCATGGGTATATCGGAATGCCAGGGATATTGATTTACATGTTTGGAAATTTTATTTTGAAAAAGGACGGATGGAAGACGTTGTTTCTGCGCTTTCTTATTATCAGAATGAGGACGGCGGTTTTGGAAATGCGCTGGAGCCGGATAACTGGAATCCCGCTTCCACGCCCTATACTACGCTTTATGCGATAAACCTGCTGCGGGAAATCGGGATGACAGATACTGCACACCCCATATATCGGGGGATTTTCAAATATTTATACAGTGAAAAGGATCTGACGGATTACGGCTGGCGCTTCTGTGTGCCGGGCAATGACAGCTACCCGCGGGCTCCCTGGTGGACTTACAGGGAAGAAGCCAACAAAACAGAAAGCATCGGCCTCACCTGCGGACTTTGCGTCTTTGTGCTGCAAAATATGGAAAAAGGGTCTTCCCTTTATAAGAAGGCGGAAATGCTCGCCAAAAACGCGCTGGACAAGCTGCTGTCAATCCGGGAGTTCGGTGATATGGGGATAGGCGGCTACCTCGGTCTTATCCATGCCGCGCCGTCCCTCAGCCTGGGAGAATACGACATGCCGGCTCTGTATTCGGCCGTCAATAACCTGGTTAACGCCTCCATTGAGCGGGATGTTTGCAAATGGCAGTACTACGGCGTTCTCCCTTCCAACTATATCCGCAGCCCCCAAAGCCCTTTCTACCCGGCCAATAAGGAGATTGTAGAAAAAGAGATCCGGTACCTTCTGGAAACCCTGCCGGAAAATGGAGTCTGGGAGATTCCATGGACCTGGTTTGATCACATGGAACCGTATGGCAGAGAATTTGCCGTCAGTGAAAACTGGTGGAAATCCATTAAAGCTATTGAAAAACTCTGCTTCCTGCGAAATTTTAATGCAGTTTCCTTCTGAAAAGGGTGCGGCTTCGTGAAAAAATCAGGAAGCCGTTGTCTGTCCCGTGGAGATGGTTCTCAGTCCGTAACAGTTCAGGCAGTCCTGAACTGTTACCTCAATCCACCAGTATTTCATGTACCTTTTCTGATGTAATCAGGCAGACCCGGGCTATTTCTTCTTCCTCCATTCCCCCTGCCGACAGCTTCATCACTTTTTTGGTAAGAAGTATTCCTTGTTCCAGGCCTTGTTCCAGGCCTCGTTCCAGGCCCTTCTCCTCAATCGCTTCACTCAGATTACACATTTGTCTCAGCTCCTCTCTTAATTCATATTCCATTTTCATCCCATAATCCTGTGTCAGAAGCTTCTCCTTATCTGCCGCGGCTAACACGGGGGACAATAGTACATTCAGAAAGCCGTGAAGGGTTCCTGCACAGTCTGCCCCGCCGGTTTCATGCAGACAGATAATGACTACCGACAGCTTATCATAGCTCTCTCTTTGCTCCGTGATGTTTCCGACAAGATCCTCTTTCGTTATACGGTATTCCGCCATGGCATTTCCGATATATGCCGGCGCGTTCATGCAGATCCAGATACTGTATACCTTCTTCAGCCCGTCATAATCGGAATCTGTAAATTCTTTGTCCTGCTGCTCTGACAGCATACGCGCCCCATAGAAGATCCCGCGGGTCACGATCCTGTATTTCAGATAAAATTCTTTCTGGGCCTCCACATTGATCAGCAGCTTGATTTCCGAAGCGTCATCCTCTCCGGGCAGGAAGGCACGGAACCGGACATCATAGGTAATGGTCCCTTCCCCGGGAATTTTACTTTCGGTGCTATCCCCTGTAATACTCCGGTCTTTTTCCTCTTCCCCACCGGGACGAAGGGGGACATTGGCAATGGAAATATCCGGTTCGATCCATGATATAATTTCTCCGATGGAACAGCTGCCGTATTCCCGGACAGCCCCTTTCAGTATACGGGCCAGAACCTGCCGGCTTCCCAGAATACGTTTCACATACCCGTCATACTGCGCTTTGTCCAGAGCCTGTTCTGGTTCCTGCCCTGTTAATACGTGTGATTTTTCGGCAGAAACTGCCAGAATGTGCGAATGCACGAGTTAAAATTTACCTCTGACTGTGAGGTATAAAATAGGTAAGAATATAATTATGATACTTTAGTATTGGCAGAAAGTCAACTCCTCTTTTCCGGTACCATCATGCCCGGTACCGTCATGTCATTGGTTATTATTCTACGTTCCCCCGTATAGTATTATCTGTTTTACATGATATCTTCTTTTTAAAAATAAATATTTTTTTTACTATTGACTTCAATAATATTAAAGTATATATTTAACATAATGAAAGTGAGGAGTTCCCATGGCAATCGAAATAGTACCGGAATGGATGCTTAATCTGGATGATGAGGATGTGGCCTTTATGAAAAGGTTTCTTTTGGCCTCCGGCTCGCTTAAGGAAATCGCAAAGCAGTACGGAGTGACCTATCCCACGGTCAGGCTGAGGCTGGATAAGCTAATCCAGAAGATCATGCTCAGCGAAGGAGCAGAAAAGGATCCTTATATCGCTCTCATCAAACGTCTTGCCATAAACGAACGGCTGGATTTTGATACCGCCAAAATACTGATAAACGAATATAAAAAAATGCACAGGGAGGAATTATAAATGGCAGTTGGTACCCTTATGATATGGATTTCCTTGATCGTTATCCTGCTTGCCGCCGCAGGCGCTATTGTATTGCAGGTCTATTTGTCCGGAAGAGAAAGCCGGATACCGGGGTTACTGCTTCCCCTTCTTTCCTTTCTTTATTCCCTGTTTTTGGTTTTTAATCTGATTATCACGGAAAACATGTCGGCCTGGAGTATTATCGGACTTATCGCAGGCACCCTCGCGGCCGGCAATCTTTCCACGCTGCTGCTTCTTGTCATTTATTTCATCCGCAGGGACAAAATAAAACAAAAGAAGCAGCTGGATAAAATGAATATCCAGGATCTGTAAAAGGAAGAAAGCGCACGCTTTCTTCCTTTTACAGATTGCAGCAGGACAGGCCTGCGCAACAGGCGGTGTTGTTACCGGATATTGTACACACTTCTGATTTTCAGCCCATCCGGTGAGCCTTTCAGGATACGGATTTTCCTTTCACCGGCGCTCATGTCGAAATAATTATCGTCTAAAAGCATATCATCCGCTTCATTGGTAATTTCCACCCCTCTTGCATAGGCGACGGACTTCACGGTCAGCACATCCCCTTCGGCCGTGACGGTAAGCTTTGGATCCGTAAAGCGGTAATGCTTGGGCGCGCAGAAAATAACACAGCCGCCGGAAATGAGTTGTCCGTCCCGATAGCAGTCATAGCTCACATAGTCCCCGTAGGTATCCGCATCCATACAATCCTGCTCTGTAAGCCAGACGCTGGACAGGGGGGCTGCCGTAACCTCATCCTCCCCTTCCCGGAGGATCTCCGATTTGCTGTTGCGCAGAGCCCATTTCACCAGCAGGCGCTGCTCCTCCATGGTTTCATTGGCAACACAGAGACGGATGGATTTTTTCACCTCATAAGGCTCCGCATTGGGATTGGTATCCTGGGTGAGGATCCCTTCCTCGGCGCAGGAAAGCATAACCGGGGCAAAAAACCGTTTTGCATAATAATGCAGTGCCTTCCATCTTCCGCAGTAATCTATGGAGGCCCAGCTCGCCACCGGCCAGCAGTCGTTCAGTTGCCAGATGACTGTCCCCATACATCTTCCCCGGTTTCTCCGGAAATGCTCCACACCGTATCGTATGGCCTCCGCCTGCAAAAGCTGGGAGGCATACAGGGTGGTGTCAAAATCATTGGGATAGAGGAAGGTCTGTTCCATGTAGTTCATAATTTTCCCGTTGGCGCTCTGGTTCCTCTGGTGCTTTTCCATAACGTAGGAGAAAATATTCCTGTCCTCCGGTTCGGTAAAGGTTTCCACCGTTTTCAGGGAAGGGAAGGACTGGAAGCCGAATTCGGACACATAGCGGAAGAAAAACTTCCTGTATTCCGTGATGGGCTTATTTCCATGCCATACATCCCAATAATGCACGTCTCCCCGGTTTTCATCATTCGGCTCATCAAAGGCACCGCCTGAGGAAGGGCTTGCAGGCCAGTAGAAGGTATTGGGGTCGTATTCCCTGAGCACTTTAGGAAGGATGTATTCATACATCTTCACATAGTCGCTCTTTTCTTTGGGCCTGGTAACCCACTGTCCCTGATTTACAAACATCTCCATTTCGTTGTTCCCGCACCACAGGCCAAGGCAGGCATGATGGCGGATCCGTTTGATATTATCGATAAATTCCGCCGTGATATCCTGTTCAAATTCTTCCGTGAGGTCATAGACCGCGCAGGCAAACATGAAATCCTCCCATACCACCAGCCCCAGCTCATCGCAGGCATCCCAGAAGCCGTCATACGGGTAATTGCCGCCGCCCCATACGCGGATGCAGTTAAAGTTGGCATCCCTGGCCTGCTTTAAAAGATCGTAGGTTCTTTCCGGCTTTACCCGGGGCAGGATGTTATCCTCCGGTATGTAATCCGCGCCCATGGCAAATATACGGACGCCGTTCACTTCGTGTGCAAACTGCTCGCCGTATTCATCCTTTCCCGTGTGGACGGTCATGGTACGAAGCCCGATCCGTCTTCTCCAGGTATCCAGCACACGGTCTTCTTTCAGAAGCGCTACGTCCACCTGGTACAAAGGCTGGCTTCCATAGCCGTTAGGCCACCACAGACGGGGGTTCTCAATAACCGCTTCTTCCGGACAAAGCCCCTCAAAAACTACATTCCCCTCCGGATCCGCCACCTTCATGCGCCAGGTCAGGCCCTGCAGTTCTTTTTCTTCTCTGCCGAAACGGCAGGAGTGGTTTTCCTTCAACACATCCACATCGATCCGGGCTTTCAGGGAAACCCTGCCGTCCCCGTGCTCCTGTGAAAGGTATACCCCGTCCAGCCGGGCCGTATCAAAGCCGATCAGATCCACATCCCTCCAAATCCCCGCATCGGGAAGGCGGGGGCCCCAGTCCCAGCCGAACATACAGTGGGCCTTACGCAGATAAGGGAAACCCTTCATAGCATCGGAGCTGCCTTCCACAGGCCGTTCTTCATATGCCTCCCGGATGAAACGGGTGGGCGAATGAAGCACCACCTTCAGTTCGTTACCGGCAGCAAGCAGCAGCTCCTTTACCGGGAATTCCCAGGTCCGGTGCATGTTTTTCACGCTTCCAAGAAGCGTTCCGTTCAGGAACACATCCCCGATGGTATCGATTCCGTCAAAATGCAGCAGGACGGATTCCCGCCCGCGGATAGCCTCCGGCACATCAAAACGGGTAACATAGGTAAAATCATTGTCCATGATTTTCAGGGCTTTCAGCTCATTGTCCCGGTAATAGGGATCCTCCATCCTTCCGTTATCCAGCAGATCCTGGTATACGCTTCCCGGTACGGCGGCGGGCAGAAATTCCCCCGTTCCGTTGATGCACATCTGCCAGTTCTCATTCAGCTTCTGAATTTGCATCCTGTTCCTCCTTCTTCCTGTCACGGTTCTTCCCCTTTCCCTCTTCCTCATGCCGCAGGGCCCAAAGGGCTGTCTGAACTGTTACGGAAGGGGACCGGCCTTTAATTGGTATACTACCAAATTATCACTTCTGCCTGGCCTTTTCTTCTTTTTTCTTGACCGATTATTGTACTATATTGACCTATAAAATTTCACCGGCAGTAACTGTTATGTACCTTTACAGTTACTGCCGGCCATTTATCGTTTCCTGCTCAATATCCCAAATCCCTGTCAATCACGGTGCCGTCCATGGCATTAATGGTAAGAAAGCTCTCAAAGGGGCCGCCGAAGGTTTCGGTATACGGCTCATCGGAATTGGTATGGTTCATTGTCCTTGTCCCCAGGAAATCCCAGACCGGTACCATAGTCCCTTCCGTAGGATTTCCTTTTTCCATAACTCGCATGTAGCCCAGCCGGATTTCCTCTACCTGAAACTTCATATCTATCCCTGCCTGTGCAAAATCGCTGTATTTTTTCTGAATCATTTCCCGGAAAATCTGCTGGATTTCTTCAAAAGGCATGAGAAAAACATATTCATCCGACATATCCGTTACCGTATAGGGATCCGTCCAGCGGAAGCTTACAAGCCCCTCATCATCATAAGCCAGGCTTATATGCTCGTAGGGCCAGGAAGCATTGTTCCCTTCCACCGTCGTACCGTCGTTGTTGGTATAGGTAACGGGGATCCCGTCAATCACTCTGGTAAAGTGTATGCCATAGGCATATGCAAGGGGAACCATCTTCCCTTTTTCTTCGGTAAACGAGGTAAAATATTCCCCGCCGCAGGACTTAAATTCCGTAAGCCCCATCTGCTCCATAGCCTCTGCGGCTTTCTGCTCAATTTCCGCTGGGGGTGTATCCAGTTTCCCTTGCGTTTCCCCGTCTGTCAGTCCTGGAAGATAGTTGCTTCCCTTACCGGTATATTCCGTGGAAAAAGAAATCCATCTCCAGTTAGGATGAATGTTATTATCCAATACGGTAAAATAATCCTTTCCGTCCATGGTCACATAGCCTGACAGCATATTTGCATCCGGATTCCCGTTTTCCGCAGCATTCACCTCAAACCGAACAATAGGCTCTATATCCCGAATCTGTGCGGTTTCCGGCGCCGCCTCCAGCATCGCTTCGAATTCCGCTATTTTCTTGTCGTAATCCTTTCCGTCCCCGTATTGATCCACATAGGATTCCCCGGATTCCTTTTCTTCCTTCAGAATAGCAATCCGTTCCTCAATCTCCGCCCTGGTAAATCCATGGGCCGGATCGTTTTCGTCCACCACCCTGTCCCAGAGACTGCCGCCCTGCAGGAGCACCCGGTTGACCGTGTCATAGTCCTCCTGGGTGAAAATCCGGCTGGTAACGGTTTTCAGCCGGAACCCGTCCGCCGCCGGAATGATTACATCCGCTTTTACCTCTACCTGCATCCGTCCGGTATCGTCCGAAAACTGCAGTTCGAAAATATCGGGGGCCTGTACCTGCGATGCAATATCCCCTTCCTTTGCCGTCTGCACAGGGGCGGTGCTCTCCTGGGATTTAGGCACCACCAAATCCTCCTGTGCGGATTGCGTCTGCCCCGCAGAAACATCCTTTCCCGACTCACATCCTACCGGAATGGTTAATACAAGTCCCATAATCGCTGCCGCAGCAGCCCATCTTTTTCCTGCCATCTCTTTTCCCTCTCTTTATCTTTGGAACCGTTTTCCGTTCCTTACTCTGCCGGTTACCGCTTCCGCAGCGTCCCGGCATCCTTACTGTACCCCGCAGGAACGTAAAAAGTATACAGCAGTATGTAAACATTTTGTAACTGTGGAGGTACGAACGTAACGGTACACCATTCAGCAGAGAAACTGCTGTTCAAAAAGCACGGAAACCCGGGTTCCCTGCCCCGCTTTGCTTTCTATATGCAATCTGGCATGATGCAGCGCGGCAATCTGGCTGCACAGGGCAAGCCCCAGACCGATGCCCCCCTCTTTTTTGCTCCGGGATTTATCCACCATATAAAAAGCTTCGGTAACACGGGATATCTCCTCTTCGGGAATCCCCTTCCCCTGATCGGAAACACGGATTTCCCCTTCCCGGGCTTCCAGCAGGATGCGGTCCCCTTCCTTTCCGGCTTTTATGGCATTGTCGATGAGATTGAGCAGGAGGCTTTCAAAAAGATCCTTATCCAGCTTGTATACCTGCCCTCCGGCTCTCGTTTCCAGGCGCATTCCCTTCTCCCTGAGCTGATACTGCTCCATCCGGGCGACGTTTGCAAAAAGCACTCCGATATCCACTTCCTCCATATGGATACTGTCATTGTCATACAGTCCGATCAGGCTCATGAGCTTGCCGGAAAGACGTTCCAGCCTGCGGCATTCCTCATGGATATGGATCAGGGCCTTGTCCCGGCGCTCCTGATCCACTTTCACATGGAGCAGGGTGTCAGAATAGCCGATAATGGATGTCATAGGTGTTTTCAATTCATGGGTAAGGCTGCCCAGAAGCTGCTTGCGCTGCAGGGAGACTTGTTCCAGCTGGGTTACCTGCTCTTCTATCCGCTCCGCCATCCGGTTAAAGGAGGCCGCCATCTCTCCTACCTCATCCCGGGATTTCACTCCGGCGCGGCGGTTCAGGACGCCTTCACTGATATCGGAGGCCGCCCTTTTCAGCTCACGCAGAGGGGACAGCAGCCTTCTGGTAAGCAGGAAAATAACAAGCACCGATATGCCCGCCGCCGCCAGATAAATCTCCAGAAACAGCGCGGCCTGCTTTTCCATATCCTCATAAACCCCGGAAATATCCGCCACCAGTACCAGCCGGTAGTCCGCGGGGGAATCCATGGGAATTTTTTTCCCCATTATCAGGATCCTTCTTTCCCCCACCTCCCTGGTATCCACAGCCGGTTCTGCATGGCCCCACCGTTCGTCCCCGGGATGGACCAGTTCAAAATCCGTAAGGTTGCAGAGCACTTCCTCTTCCTTTACGAGAATATACCGGGAGGCCCCGTATTTTTTTATGAGGTAATTAAAAAAAGAGCTTCTGGTAGCCTCACTGTAACCCAAAAGCTCACTTTCCCCGATTTCCCTGCCCAGTGCATAGGCGGCGGCCTGCAGCTGCTGCTCGTAGCTTTCGGTGGTTTTCTCCACGTTATAGCGTAATGTCTGTCCGATCACCGCGGCACCGGATAGCCCGGTCGCCAGAAACAGCGTGGCCGTGGTTACCAGGGATAATTTCTTCCAAAGCTTCATTTCCTAATCCTCCAGCCGGTAGCCAGTCTTGGGGATCGTCCGGATCACCTCAAAAAAGTCCAGCTTTTTACGCAGGCGCCCGATATGTACATCCACCGTCCTTGTTTCGCCCATGTAATCGCTTCCCCACACCTGGCTCAGAAGCTGCTCCCTGGAAAATGCCACGTTTTTATTTCCGGCAAGCAGCACAAGCAGTTCGTATTCCATGGGTTTTAACGCCACCGGCTTTCCCCCTTTGCTTACCTTGTGCTCCTTCCTGTCGATGCGCACATCCCGTATTTCTATCACTTCCCTGCCCCGTCCGGTACGCTGCAGGACCTTTTCGATGCGCACCAACAGTTCCAGCACCTCAAAGGGCTTGACTATGTAATCCTCCGCTCCCGCCCGCAGGCCATGCACCTTGGATACCACATCCGCCTTTGCCGTCAGATATATCACAGGGATTCCGGCCGCCTGCATGGCATCCATAAGCTGGAAACCGTCTTTTCCGGGAAGCATGATATCCAGCAGGGCCAGTGCATACCCCGGAAGGTTTTCCTCTTTTTCCTTTTCCCGCAGCACAGCCGCTTCCGCCTCTTCTCCATCGAACAGAGGCACAGGGTCATAGCCGGCGGCCTCCAGATTCATGCAGATAAGCTCGGAAATCGCCGTGTCATCCTCTATTACCAATATTTTTGTTTTCATGTTCACTCCCGCCTTTTTCCCTTTCAAGTGTAACACAGAATGCACGGAAAAAAAGCACCAAAATGTAAACATACCTTACCATTCCCGGGTGCCGATAAAAAAAGTTGGTGCGGCCATTCTCTGGCAGCTATCCCATGCAAAAAACACCGTTCTGTTGCCGGATATGTTCCGACTCACAAAAACGGTGCCTTTCCGTAACGTAATGGCACTTGTTCTTTATTTTTTCATTTTGGGGCTGAAAATAAGCGAAGCCAGGTATCCGAATATAAGTGCCGCCGCCGTCCCTACGGCCCCGGCCTTGAAGCCGCCGGCAAACAGGCCCAGAAAGCCTTGTTCATCCACCGCTTCCTTCACGCCCTTCATCAGCGTATTTCCGAAGCCAAGCAGCGGTACGCTGGCGCCTGCCCCCGCGAATTCCTGAAATGGCTCATACAGGCCGATAGCCCCCAACAAAGCTCCGGTACATACCAGCAGAACCATAATCCGCCCGGGCATCAGCTTGGTTTTTTCCATGAGTATCTGTACAAGCGCGCAAATCAGTCCGCCTACCCAAAAAGCATTTATATAATCCATTTCTATCGCTCCAATCATTACAAAATCATTTCATCTATCCTGTATTATGGAGAAATTTACAAAAATTATACCCGCTTTTCATTTTTTTTAAATTTATAGTTCAACTTCGCAGGTGCCAAATGGCCTTCCGCCCGCCGGCAGAACAGTGTCCCCGGGACAAAAAAAGGAATGTCCGCCGGTCCATCAGGCCGGACATTCCGATGAGCCCGAAGGCGTCAAGTATGTCAGATGAGGCTGACACACTTGACCGGTCTCATCTTCATGGCCTGAAAGGAGCCGGCGGACAGGCAAGTTATTGTGCGCGGATAATTTCTACTGCCGGCATACGGCAAATGTGCCTGGCGGGACCATAAACGGCAAGCAAAGCGGTAATGAATACGATACCTGTAATCGTTCCTGCTGCGGCGAAGGGAATGCTCCACGGAATGCCCCAGAAGGTTGTGATCAGGCTGGCAAAAAGGACCCAATGAAGAGGGATTCCCAGAATGCACCCTGCCACACATCCGCAGGCAGCGCAGGATACCGTCTCGGCCAGCATCATCTTTACCAGCTGCCTGTCGCTCATGCCGATTGCCCGCATCACACCATATTGCTTCTGCCTTGCTGCAGCGCTCATGGCAATGGTATTCCTGATATGGAACACGGTTATTGATGCAATGATAAAAAGGAAGCCATAGGCAAGCAGGGAAAACGCCGTATAGAAATCCTTCTGCTCCCGGACCGGCAGGAATTTATCCGAAAAAACCACTCCTTCCGTAAACAGGGCCTTCACGGCGGCCACATCACCGGCGGAGGCATTTCGCTGAAACTGAACGTCAATAATTGTGTAATCTTCCTGCCCGGTAAGCCCGGTAAAGGTCTGCTCGGAACAGATAACCGTTTCGCGTCCATCCCCGCGCGCCAGTGGGGAATCCGATAAAATCCCGGCTACGGTAACCGTATGCTCCCGGCCGTATACCGTCAGCGAAATCCGATCCCCGGCATGGACGGCGGAAGTGCCGGCTACCAGTAATACCTGGTTTTCTTCTTGCATTACCGGTTCAACCGCACCCTCCGCGAGGGATCCTTGCGCCCATGCGAACTGGTTTTCTTCATAGGAAATCAGGTTTATCAGTCCGGTGCTGCCGCCTATGATACCAGGGATATCATAGGCAAACATACGGCCGTAAGCGCGTTTAACCCTGCTGTTTTCTTTGACCGCCGTAAAAAGGCTCTTTTCGATGGAGCAGGTATTGTCCGCACTTACAACGGAAAGCTCCGGCGTCCATGGCAGGGGCTGCATTGCATTTTTCACGAAATCCGTAATGGTGGAGAATGCCAGAAAAAGGATAATGCAGACCGCATAAGCGCCTGCCATCAGGAAAAAAATCTTTCCGGCTTCCCATGCATGAAGAACCCCCAAAGAGGTTTCTATTTTGAAAAAGCGGATACCTGTACATTTCCGGAGGCCCTTTCCATATCCGGCATTCCCCGAAACAGCCGTCAGCGGGGATACCCGTGCCGCTTTTCCCGCCGGCGAACGGCCTGCCAAAAGTACGGTAAGAAGCCCAAGGGACACACCGGCGGCAATGCTGATGGGGCTGATACCGAAAACCGGCATATAGGAAAGCCGTTCCGGGCTGATTGCCCGCATCATGGCAGATACCGCCCATACCACTGCAACCGCAGCGGCAATTCCGACAGGAATGGCACTTTTACACCAATACAGACCTTCCCGCTGTACAAAGCGCATGATCTGCCTTCTTGTCGCTCCCAGGCAGCGCAGTCTCCCGAAGAATTCTGTCCTCTGTATCACATTACTGTTCATACTCCCCGCAATCATCAGGACACAGGTGAGCATGACAATGCCGGAAAGGAAAAGGGCAATCCCATAAATCCGGGATATATTGCTGCCTTCCTTCTGCCCCAGCATGCTTAAAAGGATTTCATTTTCCACCACCTGCCCCGGAGATAAAGAAAGCTGGTTTTGGATATACGAAGCCGCCTTCTGCATATTGGCAAACCGGGAAAACTGTACCACATACCGGCATCCGGCCGGCGCATTGCCGGAACTGCCTGCAAGCGCCTGCATACCTGCTGCAGTCAGGCACGCTATCCTGCTTTCCCTGGAAAGAAGACAGCCGGCCGCCGATCCTTCCAGGAACCCGCTGACGGTAAAGGAAGCGCTGCCGCCGCCGGGGAGTGTCAGCACAAAGGAATCACCCGGCTTCAGAGCATGGCTTTCTTTGAAAACAGATGAAACGGCGATCTCATCCTCCCTGTCGGGATACGTGCCTTCCGTCAGCATGCCCGGAAAAAGCCTTGCGGATACCTGCCCCTCCTGTCCCACGAGCGCCAACGGCTGACCGGCATAAGTATAACCGGCATCCCCAGAGGCAAAGAGCTGCCAGCCGGATACGTTTACCTCCGGCAGGCCGGCTATAAACTCCGCCATGGTTTCCCCGGTCAAAGAAAACCCATAATGCCAGTTTCCATTCATGTATGCCGCTCTTCTGATTTCTCCCTGCAGATACCCGTCCGCAAGGCCGAACATTACCGTTACCAGAAATACCGCAAGCATAATGCAGATACGTGTCATCCGGCTCTGCTTTCTGTGGATACCGGCCGATAAGGTAATTAAGCCCAGATAGTTTTTCATATGCTTCCCATCCTTTCCCTGGGGAAAGTATAGCAGCTCAGTCTTACTGTCCGGTGAACAGCAGCTTACAATTCCGTAAGGTTCGTCTTTTTTTCCTTCAAATATTCCGCCGGGCTGACCCCGGTCACCGAACGGAATATCCGGCTGAAATAAAACTGATCGGCAAACCCTACCATGGATGCCACATCCTTGATAAACAGATCCTTATATCCTTCCATGATTTCCCTGGCCTTTTCCACACGGAAAACCGCCAGCCGTTTGCTGAAGCTTGTATTGCTGTATTTCCGGAACAGGCGGCTCAGATAGGTCTGGGAAATTCCGAAGACCGTGCATATTTTCTGTGCGGAAAGCGGCTCCGACAGGTGTTCTTTTATGTAGGCTTCTATCCTGCCGAAAAATTCCGGGGTGTCGATTTTGCTCCGCTGTACCTCTTCCATCCGGTTCCTGCACAGAAGCTGGCAGATATTGTCTGCCAACTTATTCATATTTTCCGCATAATAAAACGCGTCGTCTATAATATATTCACTGTTTTCCACCGATTCATTCAACATGTTTTCACTGCGGAAGATACGGAAGATTTCCCGCACCTTTTCTTCCACATACAACTGGGTGTATCCCCTCTCCTCCCAACAGGCAAAGAGTGCCGGGATTTCCGCTTCCATCTGCCTGTAATCCCGCTCCTTTATGAGAAATTTCAGCCGGTTCCACATGACACTGTCCACCTCCGCCTTCTGTTCCGTCCCGGGAAAAGGCTGATCCACATCAATGATTTGGTTTTTACCGATGATGAGCCTGTGATCCAACGTATAATATAAGCTTCGTATGACATGGGAAAGCTGCCCGGCCCGGACGGGGGTTTCTTTGAGAACCAGCGTATAAAAGGCCAGCGTGCGCTTTTCTTTTTCCAGCAGATGCAGCATAAGCTGGTAAAAGCTGTTATGGAACAGCAGCTTCCCCGGACAGATATAGAGGGCTTCCACTTCATCTCTTCCATATACCATCATCTGCTCTTCTTTGATGGAGAAAATTTCAATTCCCCTGGATTCGACAAATCTTCTCGGCAGGCTGTTTTTACGCAGCAGGGCGATATAATATTCATCCTCTGAAAATATCCGGTAAAAACGCGGTGATTCCGAAAAAGTACCGGTACACATGTCCCGGATAACCTGATTGCGCAGCCCATAGTAATATTCATCCAGTTTCCCCTCAAGGATGCGCATGCTTTCCTGGAGGGCGGACGGCTTCACCGGCTTCAGGATATAGTCACAGACTCCGTAGCGCAGTGCCGACTGGGCATAGGAGAATTCCTGATAGCCGCTGACGATAACGGAAAGAATATCCGGATATTTTTCCTTCACCCGCTTCACCAGGGCTATGCCGTCCATGACCGGCATTCTGACATCCGTGATCAGGATATCCGGGTTCAGCTCTTCCAGCTGTTCCAGGGCGCTTTTCCCGTTTTCCGCCGTCCCCGCCACCTGGAAATCCGGGCATTTGATTTTTATGATTGTACAAAGATGCTGCAGGGCAGCCGGTTCATCTTCCGCTATAAATACCTGATACATATTATGTTAAACATTCCTTTCTTCCTGTATTGCAGAACGGTTACAACCGATTAGAATTTCAGCGCCGCCTTCCTCCCGGTTGGTTATCCGGAAGATCAGATCCTCTCCGTATAAAAGATACAGACGGGCATAGGTATTTAAAATCCCCATGCCTCCGATTTTCATTTCCACATTCTGGCGGTTATCCAGAAGATCCTGCTTCAGCTTCGCTATTTCTTCCGTCAGCCGCTCCAGAACCTCCCCGGAAAATCCTTCCCCGTTGTCCCGGATCCGGATGTACCAATACCGCCCTTCCTGATATCCCGCCACGGAAAGCTTCATCACTTTGCTGCTGTTGGCATATCCATGATTGATACTGTTTTCCGCCAGCTGCTGGATCACCAGCTTCGGCACCCTCTGCCCTGCAATGCTTTCCTCCAGCCCGATGGTATACTCCAGCTTATGTTCATACCGGTATTTGAGCAGGGAAAAATACAGTTCCAGATACATAAGCTCCGCCTTTATGGAGGCATATTTCTCTTTAGTATCGGTGGAATACCGGAGCAGGCCGGCAAGGTCGTCACACATGTCACAGATCACCTCATCATCATCCAGGATCCCCCTGCTGGATATCACATTCAACGCGTTATAGATAAAATGAGGGTTGACCTGCGCCTGGAGCATATCGAATTGTGCCTGCAGCTGCAGCGTAAGCAGCTGGCTTTCCCTGGCGATAGCTCTGCGCAGCCGGCTCCTCATCTCTTCATATACCTGGCCTATCTGCTGGAATTCATCATTTTCATTGCCGAATTCCAGCGGTTCGGATCGGTTCAGTGTCTCCAGGCTCGTATTTTCCAGGACATTCTGCAGCTGGATCATGGATTTGGTTAAATGCCTGGTGGATATGGCGACATACAGCATGGAAAACAGCAGCATGGCCCCCACCAAAAACAGGGTCATGGACATAATATGCATCATGTCATCCTGAATAATGGAGCTGTTTTTATAAACCAGGACCATGGTTTCCGCCTCTTCATTATATACGCCGGCCGCCAGGTATTCCGTCCCGTCCCTTCCGGGAAATCTGCCCGCCGCAGCCTCTCCCCGGCCGCACAGGCTTCGGCAGAACTCCATATCCACCTGGGTATTCCAGTAAAGCAGCTCCCCCTCCCCGTTCATCAGGCATACCTTCAGATCTTCATCCGCGGTGCGAAGCTTTTCACGCACCTTGTCCACGCTCTGCTGGACCTCGATGTATCCCATGTTCTTTCCCTGTATCTGTTTAATGACCGAAAAAACCTGGACATCCTCGAGTCCCCAGGGATCCCAGTGCAGGCCGATAGTGGTGTAGGTATCGGTATTTTTCTCCGCCTTTTCATACCAGGGCATCTCTTTATAGTTTACCCCTCTGCGGATATCCTCGTTATTTCCAATGGGATCACAATTATCGTTGCAGAATATCACCCGGTAAAACCGTTTTCTGATATAATCATTATTCTGCCGTGTCCTAATCTCTTTTTCCGCATCCTGAAAATAATTTTCCGTATTCTCCGAACGCACCATGGAGGAAATCGAAGTAATGGCGGCCAGCATGTCCGCATCGCTGAGCAGGTAATAGCTGATATCTTCCATTGATTTAATCATTTCGTCATATTGCTGGTTCAGCTGGGAGGCGCTGAAGGAGAGATTGTGCATCTCCCGCTCATAGATTTTATCCGCGCTGGTGGAATAATAGATACAGCCGGAAACAACCGCCGCCAATATCCCCAGGACAATATATACGATTCTCATTTTAGCCTGAAATTTCAATACACATCCTCCCCGGCAGACTACTACCATAACCCCATCTGCAGCGCCGCTTTTCTGCATTCCTCGTCATATGCTTCCGCCGCTTCCCCGGCGCCGATCCGCCCGCTTCCCAGTTTATTGCAGATAAAAGCGCAGTTTATCCCTTTTACGGGAGTCAGATATTCCAGCGCCGGTATGACCTTCCCTTCCGTATAATACCTCTGTACCTCCTGAATCAGTTCGATGGATTCCTCTTTCGGACGGTACCCCGTATGGAATATGCCCGCCGGCGTATAAAAAGAAGTCAGCACGTCCAGCCCTTCCTCCGAAATATACCATTCCAGAAAGGCGGTGACCGCTTCCGTATGTTCGCTCTTCTTATTTCCGTAAATCCCATTGGACGGCCAGATGGTCAGCCCCGTTTCTTCCCCGGTATCACCGGGCATGGCAAAGAACCCTATTTTATTGATTTTATCCCCATAGGTCAGGATCCACTCCGGGATTTTACTGGAGAAATAAAGCAGATGGCCCAGCTCATTCCCAAAAAAACGGTTTTCCAGTTCCGGTATCGACACAGCAGCACAATCTTTGTTAAAATAAGGAACCAGTTCCTCATACCGCTCCCAGGTTCTCCGCCCTTCTTCGGAATCTGCAAAACCGGTCTCTCCTGCCGTGAATTCCCGGGCAAAATCCGGGTTATCATACATGACCTGGTAATTATCCGCCAGGAAGGGGAGCTGGGAAGACACCAGTTCATTCAGGGCGATTCCCATGGCATCCACACCGGCATTTTGCAGCACCTCCAGATTCCCCTTGAATTCCTCCCACGTTTCCGGCACCCCCAGACCGTATTCCTGATAAAGCTCCTTATTATAAAACACGCCGGCTCCCATGCCGTCACATTGGGGAATTCCGTACAGGACACCATCCACGCTCGCCGCACGGATAAAATCCGTGTCAAGGGTTTCGGCCATCCCGGTATCGGTGAGATCCAGAAAAAATTCCGATGGATTCAGGGAATACAGCAGGCTTCCCGTATTATAGATCAACAGATCCGGGCACTCGCCCGTTGCCAGCCTTGTCCGAACCACATTATCATCGTAGCACGGTTCTATTTCGATCCGGAAGCCGAACTTTTCTTCCGCCGCAGCGCAGGTCTTTGCCAAGACACCGGCGGGCGTGGCGGAGGAAAAGTTAAGCATGGTAAGCGTTATCCCCGAAAATTCTTTATCTTCCCCATCCCCG
This sequence comes from Lachnospiraceae bacterium, assembly GCA_022845955.1. Classification (GTDB taxonomy): domain Bacteria; phylum Bacillota; class Clostridia; order Lachnospirales; family Lachnospiraceae; genus Eisenbergiella. Next base: position 1,836,813 of record AP025576.1, on the reverse strand, counting down.
CTTTCCTCCGGGCTTTCCTTCACCGAAACGGCATCCGTCATTTCCGATCCCCCTCCGGGCCTCCGGCAGCCTGCAAGGCCTCCCAGAAGCATTGCAGACAGCAGTATCCATAAGATCCCTTTTTTCCTTCTCATTTTCACCTCCGACAGCTGCCATATCCCTGTCCGTACCTCTGTAAGCCCGGCGCCGAAAGGGGGGATTTTATCCCATGATACTATCATACTATGCCCCTGCGGCGGCGCTTATTCCCTGTCCTGCGCCTACGCTTCCTTCTTCTGTATCCCTTTGTATAATCTGCAAAAAGCCCCCCTTGAATGAATACGGTATCATTCAAGAGGAACTTTTCATCCGTTTCAGCCGTCAGTCTTTGACAGCCGCATAACGATCATAGGCAGCCTGCTCGATTTCCAGCAGCCGTCCCAGATTCATCTGGTCCAGAGTATTCGTATATGTTTCCCAGTCCTTATCCAGATCCAGTTCGCCGGTAATAAACTGCGCCCTCGCCTGTTTCAGGTATGTGGTAATATCTTTATACACGGCTCCTCTTTCTTCCACCTCTTCCGCGGTATAGGATACCACAGGATAGGCGTCCACACCGGTTACCCCTTCTTCTTTAAAGGCATCGATAACCCGGGCGGCCCATCCGTATTTTTCAACGAACTCCGGCTTCTGCAGGACCTCTCTGCTGCTTTCAAACATGGCCTGGCGGTCGATGTTCTTTTCCACCAGATTCAGCGCTTCATTCAGGACAGCGCCTTTATAACGGAATTCCTCTCCGGAAGCATATCCTTCCGGAATCCGCATTTCCGGAACCTTGGTCCCCAGCAGCTCATCATCCACCATATCAAGGGTAACGCCCTCATAGCCCTTTGTAGCGGAAAGCATACCTTCCTCCGTGTAGAAATAATCCACAAAGCGGGCCAGCGCTTCCGGATATTTGGTATTCCCGTTCACAGCAATAAGAATATTGTTCACAACAGGGCTGGCAATGCCGGCTTCCCTTTCCGTATGAACGTCGGAAGACAGACCCGCCAAAGCCGCCCAGTTGGCATCATAGCTGATATCTTTATTCGCCATGACAAAAGGGGCGGAGCCGCAGCCGAAGGAACCGTATACATCTCCCTGCTGTTTTGTGGTAATTTCATCACTGGTTATTGTGAAGGCTTCCTGTTCCATCAGGCCTTCCGCATACAGTTTATGCATAAATTTCAGATATTCTTTATAAGTGTCATTGGTGTTTGCCAGCTCTACCTTTCCGTTTTCATCCGCCTGAAGGGCATAGTTGGGATCGGAGGTGAAGATCCCATAGGCATCCAGCAGCGTCTTTTCCAACGCCGTGTAGCCGCCTGCGTCGGAGGTAAACAGCAGCGGGATCTCATCGTCCGGATCCCCGTTTCCATTGGCATCCTGTTCCTTAAAGGCAACCAGCACGTCATAGTATTCATCGATGGATGTGGGTACGGAAAGTCCCAGGTTATCCAGCCACTGCTTGTTGATAAAACTTCTGGTAAGCCGGTCCGTCATATCAACCCGCAGCTTGGGAAGGCCGTAAATATGACCGTCCGAGGTGGTGCAGTAAGCTTCCAGCTCCGGATATTTTTCAAAATACGCCTTCAGGTTAGGCATCTGATCCAGATATTCGCTCAGATCCAGGAAATACCCTTCCCCTCCCCATTCATTGACATCGCTGACATTCATGGAGCATCCCACCAGCATATCCGGAAGCTCATCCCCCGCTACCTTTAAGGTCAGCTGTGTCTCCCAGTCCGTCTCATAGAATTCGCAGTCCAGGCGGATTCCCAGCCGGCCGGCATACTCATCAATTACAGCCAGCTGCGTCCAGTCCTCACAGCCTGACGGCATGGGACCGGCCGCCGTTACGGTAATTTCCTCACTGGTAATGGGATACCCGGTTTCGTTCACCACTACCTCGCCGCTCTCCCCTGCTGCCGAAGGGGCGGCGGTATCCGCCGTTCCTGCCCCGCCGGTCTGTTCCGTCTGTTTCCCGCAGGCTGCAAGACCGACAGCCATACTTACCGCCAGGATGACGGCTGCTGCTTTTTGGAATTTCTTCTTCATAACTTTACTCCTTGCTTATTTATTTTACATATCATTACGATATATAATTTTCCTGTCATCCCTTTACGGATCCTATCATTACACCCTGCTCAAAATACTTCTGGAGGAACGGGTAAATGATCAGCATAGGCAGCGCGGAAATCACAATGACGCCATATTTGATCATATTCGCGGTGTCCGCCTGTTTGATAAGGGCCATCATCTGTTCCGCCGAAAAGCTCATGCCATCCGCCATGGCGGTTTTGGCAAACGTACTTTTCGTCAGTATCTCCCTCAGAAACAGCTGCAAAGGGAATTTTCCCCTGTCCTTGAGATAGATCATTTCGGTAAAATAAGAATTCCAGCGGCCCACCCCATAATAGAGTGTCATTACCACCGTGATCGCTTTGGATAACGGGAAAACGATTTTTCCGAAAATCTGGAAGTCATTGCAGCCGTCAATAACAGCCGCTTCCTGGATTTCCCACGGGATAGCCGTCAGGAAATAGGTGCGTGCCACGATCAGGTTAAAAGTGGATACCAGACCGTTTATCAGAATGATACTGCGGGTATCCAGCAGCCCGAGGCTCTTGATGTTCAGATAGCCGGGGATCATGCCTCCGCTGAAATACATGGTAATCATGAAGAAAACCATCAGATATTTCTGCCCTTTCAGATCCTTTCTGGACATGGCATAGGCACAGGGAAGTGTAGCCGCCAGATTCAGCAGGGTTCCCAGGAACATATAGAAAACGGTGTTCAGATAGCCGGCCCAGATTTCTTTATATTGCAGCAGGTACCGGTACCCCTCCAGCGAAGGCCTGACCGGAAGCAGCAGCATCTCCCCGCCCGCAACGGCCTTGGGATCACTGAAGGAAGCGCTCAGGACAAACAGCAGCGGATAGAGCATGATAACCGCAAGGAACAGCAGCAGGACATATATGACGATATTGAAAATACCGTTGTTAATCTTCGTCTTACCAGGCATTTTAATTCGCATCCCTTCTTACTCCTTTCTCAGAACAGACTTGTTTTCGTGGTGCGTTTGGAAATCGTATTCGCCAGCACCAGGACAATGGTATTTACCACCGAATTAAACAGATCCGCAGCGGCTCCAAAGGAAAAGTCCGACTTTTCCAGACCGGATTTATAGACAAACGTGGAAATCACCTCCGAAGCGCTCAGGTTCGTGGGATTCTGCAATAAAAATACCTTCTCGTACCCCACGCTCAGCAGGGAACCACAGTTTAATATCAGAAGAATGAGAATGGTAGGCACCAGGACCGGCAGATTAATATACCAGATTTTCTGCAGCCTGGAAGCGCCGTCGATTTCAGCCGCCTCAATCAGCGCTTTGTCCACCCCCGATAAGGTTGCAAAATAAATGATGCTTCCCCATCCCATTTCCTGCCAGACGCCGCTCAGCACGTAAACCCATTTGAACATGGACGGTTCCTGGAGGAAATTAATGCTGTCCCCGCCGACCATGGCGATGAACTTATTGATGACGCCGGAGGAGGGGCTGAGAAACAGCGTGAGCATCCCGCACAGAACCACCGTCGATATGAAATGGGGGGCATAGGATATCGTCTGGAACCCTTTCCGGAAACGGCTGTTCTGCACTTCGTTGAGGACCAGCGCAAGAATGATAGGAACGGGGAAACCCAGCAGCAGGGTCAGCCCGCTCAGAGTCAGTGTATTTTTTAAGATGATGGGAAACCAGTAGGAAGAAAACAACCGTTCAAAATTATCCAGGCCGATCCATGGGCTTCCCATAATCCCTTTTCGCATACTATAATTTTTAAAGGCGATGATGATTCCATACATCGGTTTATAAGCGAAGATAAGAAAATAAACAACGGCGGGCAGGCACATCACATACAGCTGCCAGTTCCTCCATATACTCTTTTTCTTTTCCTGCTCCGCCCGGATGGATTTGCGTTTCATACGGCTCATATCTCTTCCTCCTGGATTCCTTTCCCGCAGGACAGCTGTCGGACACCATTGCCTGTACCCGCATCCGACGGCTGCTTCCCGCTTTAAATACCCGTTTCCTGTATCGGGTATTTCTATGATTATATTAGCAACCGCCCATTGATTTTGACATGGAGAGAATCCCAAAATGGGGCAAAAAAATATGGAGAAAACAGTCCATCCGTAAAAAGGACTGTTTTCTCCATACATTTTGCCGAATTATCCATAGCTTTACTTAACAACGGCTGCAAAACTCCACCGGCGTAATCGTTCAGACCGTTTTGAACAATTTGCCCTGCCCTCCCTGGACGCCGCCATAGGGTCAGTACAAAATTCCATCATAATATTTCAGCAGCAGCTGCACCACCCTGCTGTAGCTCTTCATGCCATCCTCCACCCCGTTCAGCTTCAGCGTCGCTTCCGTGAACTGGTTGGATGCTTTCTTGACCGCCGCCGTCTGGATCACCGCTTTCTCTTCCACCTTTTCCCACGCCTCCGCCGTCAGGAACAGGTCATCGTCGTAAACACTCCGGGCGATTTCCGGGTGTTCAAAATATTGGGATGCGTTATGGTTTACGGAGTCCCGGAATTCCTTTTCCACATAGCTTAACACGCTCATATAACCGCTGTACCGGAAGAAAAGGTCATCCGAACCGATACAGGCCAGGAAGCCGATGAAATTAGCCTCATCCTCGTAAATAAACCCCTTCAGATGCGCCAGCTCGTGGCAGATGGTGGCGGGCTTGTTCACCACATACATGGTTTTGTTATAATTCGCTTCCATGGAAAAAGGGAAGTAATATCCCATCATATGTTCCTGGCTCAGAAAATCGGAGGAATGAATGGTCTTGGCATTGGGATAATAACCGGAAAGCTGCCCGTACTCGTTTCCCAGGCTCTGCATGGCTTTTATCGCACCTGCATTGATTTCATCCTCATAGACCAGATACCCCTTTTCATCCCGTTCCATCTGCTCCGTCAGCCCGTTCAGCTGTGTGACGATATAATCCCGCACCGCCGCCAGTTCCTTGTCCGTATAGCCGCGTTCCGTTTTCTCCGGCATATATTTCTCATCAATCGGAGACGCATGATATAAAAGGAAACAGTTGCAGGTCATGATCCAGAACACCGCCAGCAGAATCCAGGCGAAGCCCTTATAAAACCCCCTGCATAGTTTCTTTACCCAGTCTTTTCTGACAAAAACCCTCACCAGTCCCAGAAGCAGCGCTTCCGCCAGCAGCAGGATGCCAAAGGCAATCATCCATTCCCCCACGGAAAAAGGAAAGACGGACATCATCCTGCCGTAAGTATTAACGGAAACCGGAAACACAAACCGTATGTGCCAGTCGCAAAATGCCGTGCTGTTCCACGCCGCTATATTGGTTACTACCGCCGCTGCAAATAAGGCAAACCAAATCTTTTTTTTCAAAAAAACCATCCCCCGCTCTCTGCCCTTTCCGCCGCTTTTATTCCGGCGGGACAGACTGTTATATCCCCTATTTATACTATACCCGCCGCCTCCTGCCAAAACAATAGAATCACAGAAATGCTAGAAAGAATTCACAATCTATTTACATTTCGGTAAAGGAAAGTTAACGGAAGGGGACGGCCGCGGGGCAGCTGTCCTGAAACGCCGTAAATGCAGGGGCTAAAGCCTGCCGGGAATACGAAATGTATTAACCTGGCTTCCCATCCGGCGGCCCTGGTTACTTTTCTTGTAAACGGACAGGTTTACCTACTGTTAGGGCTTGCCGCCGCTTTTTTCTCCATTCTCGGAAACTTCATCGGTTCCGGCATGGTCGTAAAAAATGGGGCGAAAACAGTCCGCCCCATCATTATTGTTGTGCTTATTTTGTTGTTTTTTAAAGGAATCGTATCCGCCTAGTGCCGCCCGGCACTAGTCAGATTTCCGGTTCCGCCGCAGGCTGCGGTTTCTTGCCCGGAAGCTGCACCAGGATTACGGCGGCAAATACGAGCACGCAGCCGAAAATTTCCTTGCCGTTCATGGTCTGATCCAGAATCACCCAGCCCGCAAGGACGGAAACCACCGACTCCAGGCTCAGTATCAGGGAGGCTACCGTAGGATCCAGATTTCTTTGGCCGATAATCTGGAGGGTATACGCCACGCCGCAGGACATGACACCGGCATAAAGCACCGGGACGGCTCCGCTTACCAGCGCATCCCAGGAAGGGGTTTCCAGCAGGAACGCCCCGATGGTACAGAGGATCCCCGCCACAAAAAACTGGATGCAGGACAGCTTCACGCCGTCCGCTTTGGGGGAAAAATAATCAATTACCAGGATATGTACGGAAAAGATCACGGCGCACAAAAATACCAGCAAATCTCCCTTGTTCAGGCTTAACGTCTCATTGACGCACAGCAGATACATCCCTGCCGCCGCCAGGGCCGCTCCGGCCCAGACAATCCTTCTCACCTTTTTCCCGAAAAACAGCCCCATAATAGGGACGATAATAATATAAAGAGTGGTTATGAACCCCGCCTTGCCAACGGTGGTATATTGGATCCCATACTGCTGGAACATGCTGGCGGTGCAGATGGCCAGACCGCAGCAGCAGCCTCCCAGCAGGGTTACTTTACGGCGGGCCTTCTTTTTTTCCGGCGTTTCGGCTTCTCCGCCGTTCTTTTTCCTGCTTCTTTCCCGGACGGCAATTAACGGAAGAAGGACAATTCCGCCGATAAGGCTCCTGGCCCCATTAAAGGTAAAAGGCCCCATATAATCCATTCCCACGCTCTGGGCCACAAAAGCCACGCCCCAGATGGATGCGGCAAGAAAAAGAAGCAGGCTGCTGCGGTATTGCCCGCCTGCGTTGTTCTGACTGTTCTGTTTCATAAATATCCCAACTTTCTATTCCTTATCGGGCAAAAAAAGGTCGGTTAGCTCCGCTATAATCCGGCGGATCCGTTTTCCTGTGCAGCGGACAGTGACATCCGCATATTTTTCATACAGAGGGACTCTCTCCGCATACAGCTCCTCCAGAGTCTGTCCGTCCTTCAGGGCCACGCCCCTTTTTCGCAGGTCACCCAGCCTGGTTTCTATCTCTTCACAGGAAAGCTCCAGATAAACCACCGTTCCGATTTCCTTCAGATGACGCATGGCCTGTTCTCCGTAAACCACGCTTCCTCCGGTGGCAATGATACTGTTCTGTGCTTCTATCCGGCTGTTCACATCGTTTTCAATCTCCAAAAAGCCCGCAAGCCCGTCGCCGGAAATGATTTCGTGAAGAAGCCGTCCCGTCTCCTCCTGGATGACCAGATCCGAATCCAGGAACCGGCAGCCCAGAACCTTCGCCAGAACCACGCCGACCGTGCTTTTTCCCGCGCCCGGCATGCCGATTAATACAATATTATCTTTCGTACCCATACGGTTATCCCAGATAAGCGATCACTTCAACTTCACAGAGAACGCTTTTCGGCAGCTGCTTTACCGCCACACAACTTCTTGCGGGTTTTTCGGTAAAATATTTTTCATAAACGGCATTGAACGCCGCAAAATCCGCCATATCGGCAAGGAAACAGCTTGTTTTCACCACATTGGCATAGCCGGTGCCGGCAGCTTCCAGAATTGCCCCGATATTTTTCATAACCTGCTCCGTCTGGGCTTCGATCCCTTCCGCCTCAATGTTCCCGTTCTCCGGATTAATGGGTATCTGCCCGGAAGCAAATAAAAAATCACCGGCTGCAATAGCCTGGGAGTAAGGTCCGATTGCTGCAGGCGCCTTGTCTGTTGCTATTTTTTTTAACATAATAAATCCTCCATTACCTCTGTTTCTAATTATACAACTCGTAACTGCACAGTCCCGTCACAGTTGCCACGGTTTTCATAATACCATTATTTTTCCCGGCGGGCAAGGTGAAATATGCCGGTTATAACGCCCCGGAGGTGCAAAACGGGCCGGGGAAATTACCGGCGTAATCTCCGCAGCCCGTTGTCTTTCCTGTGAGGACTCATTCGCCAAAAGCCACCGTCACATAAAAACCTCTTTCATTCTCGATAACTGCCGTCACATCCCCTTCTCTGGCCGACAGCTTTTCCCGGAAAGGATAATTGCCGGACATGGCAAGGGAAGGATCGATGGTATAATAATAGTTGCTGGGAAGGACACCCTCCGTGACCGTCACATGATCGCCCTCCTTCAGAAGCCCCGGGCGCTCCATTTTGAATTCCATAGTACGCATTTTTCCGCCTGCTTTCCTGTCTTGTGCCGACAGGGCTGTCTGCCGGCATTTTTATCACACCTGTTATTCCCATGATGCGATTCCATAACCGTTATTATACCTTGCCGGCCGGCACTTGGCAATGATACGTTATTGAAATGATACGTTTTTGCAGCGGCATCCAGCCGGCCCTGTGTACCCTGCGGCATGCCCCTCCCCTGCTTTTCCCCGGGGCGGCGGTACTGCAAGGATTCCTGGAAGGGGCGTCTAAAAACACCAGTCCTTACGCTGCGTCTTTTGCAGCGTTAGTACTGCTGCGTTTTTGGCCGAGCGAAAGCGTCCCCTGTAAGGAACCTTGCAGCACCGCCGCCCCGGGGAAAAGCAGGGGAGGGGCATGCCGCAGGGCACACAGGGGCGGCGGTACGGTTACGATTGGCGGATTAAATTTACTTTACTCCGGGCTTTCCAGCACTACCGCATGAGCTATGCCCGGTACATTCTGCCCTTCGTTGAAGCTGGTCTTGCTTAAGAGCGCTCCGGTGGGAGCAAAGAGCACATGCTTCCATACCCCTTCTTCCAGCATTTTAAGGACATAAGCGGAAAGGGTTACTGCGGAACAGCCGCAGCCGGAACCTCCTGCATGGGTATCCTGCTCCTTGGCGTCAAAAATTTCTATACCGCAGTCCATATGCTGGCCGGAGATGTCAATTCCTTTTTTAGTAAGCAGGTCAATGAGTACGGTCTGTCCCACCGTTCCCAAATCCCCTGTTATGATCTTATCATAATAATCCGGCTTTCTGCCGAAATCCTTCAGGTGCTGTTCAATCGTGGATGCCGCTGCCGGAGCCATGCAGGCCCCCATGTTCATGCTGTCCTTCAGGCCGTAATCCACAATTTTTCCCGGGGTCAGCCCGGTAATTTTTGCCCTGGCTTTCCCGCCTTTGTCCGCAGCAAGTACAAAGGCGCCGCTTCCGGTCACCGTCCAGGTGGCGGATAAGGGGCGCTGGTTGCCGTAGCCCAGGGGAAAACGGAATTCTTTTTCGGCGCTGGCGAAATGGCTGCTGGTAACGCAGGCTGCTTTTTCGGCAAAACCGCCGCTGATGACAAGGGAGGCCAGGGTAATGGATAGTCCGCAGGTGGAACACGCTCCATACAGGCCGAACAGCGGAAGTTCAAAGTCCATCAGCCCGAAGCTGGTGGCGATTTCCTGCCCCAGGAGATCGCCTGCAAAGAGGAAACGCACATCCTCCTGCTTCCAGCCGGCTTTTCTCAGCGCCGTACCCAGGGCCTCCTTCTGCAGGGTGCTTTCCGCCTCCTCCCAGGACTGGCTGCCGAACATATCGTCCTCTCCCACCAGGTCAAACAGCTCTCCCAGCGGGCCTTCTCCTTCTTTTTTCCCCACAATGGAGGCGCTGTCTATGATGTATACCGGCTTTTTCAGGTTTACGCTCTGCTTGCCCAGAATCGGGGATTCCTGTGCCGTACTTTGGTTTTTATTCATTTTTGTGCATTCCTTTCTGTATGGTTTGCTGTTATTATCTGGATTTTTACAGAAAGTATGCAAAAAACGCTCATACAGTACGTCTAATAAATTCCCGCCAAGTTCCTCGCAACTATTAAAAACAGGAGCATCATATACCGATTTACCGTAAAAGCAGCTTATATTACCTTCGTTTTTCCCCTGTTCATCGGGAATCCGGTAAACACATCGTTGTATGTGAGCGGTTTGGGTTAATACAGCGTTCTGCTCACGATTTCCTTCTGCACCGCTTTTTCCAGTTCTACAAATCTGGCGCTGAAGCCTCCTACGCGGATAAACAGATCTCTGTAGTTTTCCGGATGGGTCATGGCCTGCTCCAGATCATTTTTGCTGACTACGGATATCATCGCCTGGGTCCCGCCGTTGTCAAAATAGGTTTTCAGCACACTTTTCACCGCCATACCGCCGTCACGGAACAACTCCGGTGAAAATTTCATGTTCTGTACGGCTCCGGCATGGAGGTCGGGACGCAGCTTTACCAGAGAATTCAGCACGGCCGTCAATCCTTTTTTATCATTCCCGCCCCACGGATTATTGGCATTTGCCATATGCTGCCCTTTCCTGCGCCCATCCGCCGAAGCCCCTGTCAGCTGCCCCATGGTTGTGTTGGCGCTGTTGTTGATGATAACGACAAGATAGGAGTGCAAATTCCTTTTTTTAATTTGCTCTCTCGCCGTACGGCAGATATGTTCATGTACCCTCACGGCCATATCGTCCGCTTTTGCATCGTCATTTCCATATTTGGGCACTTGCTCCAGCAGACGCTTTTCTTTATCAAAACCTTTAAAATCCGCGTCAAGAGCGGCGAGCAGCCGTTTGGGGGGCAGAAGCTTCTTATCATAAACGATCTCTTTGATCGCCGTGAGACTGTCCGCCGTATTGATATTTCCGTAGGTTTCAACAGTACCGCCAAGGTATTTGATTCCGCCTGCAAAAGCTGCTTTTCCCCGTTCGATACAATCCTCGTAAAGCATGCTCAGATATAAGCAGGGGGCCGTTTCGCCCATTATGCGGTATTCCAGTTCTTCCTGTACGGCCAGGGCATCCACAAAATACTGCACCTGTTTCGTATAAGCTTCCCACAGTTCTTCAAAAGACCGGAAACCGGCAAAGTCTCCGGTCCGTATTCCCGCCTCTTTTCCCGTCACCCCGTCTCTTCCGTTATGCAGGGTGACTTCCAGCACTTTCAACAGATTTATCACACCATTCGGGCTTCCGAAGCTCTTGTGGTCAATCACATATTCCCCGCACCCGAACGGCACATAATCCTGCGCCTCCTCCGGGCTGATTTGAAACGCATTGCTCACAGCCGGAATGTTGACCTCATCGTTATAAAGCATGGGATAGGTACGCCCCTCACCGATAGATTCCAGCGCCTTTTCCATCAGCCGGTCATCCATTCCCTCATAGATGCGCAGCGTAAGCTGGGGTTCCGCTTCCTTGATCACTCTCGATGCCTCCAGGGCAAGAAGGGCCGCCTGATCCGCTTCCTTTTCCTTTTTTCTGCCTTTGCCGCCCAGGATGACTCTGCCGTTCCAGGTGGTCCTGCGGTCCGCTATCAGCTGCCATAAGCCGTTGAACAGTTCCTGTCCCTGCTCCATGGTGAGCCTTCGCTCTTCCAGATCCTTCGCCAGATAGCTGCCGAACAGGACATCCATCCGCCCATAATTGATGGAACCGCTGATCAGGGCATAGAGCCACATCAGCTGCATAGCTTCCCGCAGGGTTTCCGGTTTGTGTGACGCAACCTTTTTCAGCGTTTCCGCAATCAAAGCTAACTCCGCTTTTTTTGCCGGTTCCTCCTGTGCTTCCACGAGCATGCGCGCCTGTTTGTAATAATGCATGCAGCACCCGGAAAGAAGCTTCAGCGCCATTTCCATCGCCAGAAAAAGTTCGGTTGGTTCCCCGCATGCTTCTGCGGCTTTTTTTCTCTCCAGGATTGTTTTTTCAAGTCCCGCTATCCCCTTATCCAAAAGCTTCCCGTAATCGAGATAGCTCCCGGCCATACGGTACAAGGGTGCGGCCGCCATCGGCTCCCCGCCCCAGTCATCCCCCGGCAAAGCTTCTGCAATTTCCGGCGGAAAGGCATTCCGCACTTTTACCTGGGTTCTCTCCTTCTCCCAGAATGACAGGATATCTTCCATCTTTGCCCGAAGGCCGTCCGTATACGCATGTTCCTCCAGCATTCTCCGTATCGCCGGCGCATCGCAATAATAGCCCAGCCCGCCCGGTTCCGGGCTGAACCCTATCAAACTCATTTTGATACGGCCCGCAAACCTATCCCCGATTTTGATTTCTTCAAAAATAGCCGGATACATCTGCTCAAGACATTTCGCTTCCCTGATTGCAATGGGGGCGTCCCGATACTGCCGGTAGCACTCTGTGAATTTTATTTCCACGTTAAAAGCATATGGTTTCTTCATTCCTTACTCCTGCTGTCCAATATTGCGTTTTCAAACAGTTACCACAGCGCAATATTAACATGTCAACTCATCATAACTTCACATCCGGCCTCCAGAAAACGTCTGTGAAGAACAGCCTTTTGTTCCTGATCCGTACTTTTCAAATCACGCAATTCATATTCCCTGCCGATCTGGTTCCATTTTCCTTTCCCCATATCATGATAAGGCAAAATCTCCACCCCGCACAGTTCCGGGTACTTCCGTGTGAGCGCCGCAATTCCTGCAATATGTTCGTCCGTATCATTGATCCCGGGAATGAGCGGGCAACGCAGCCGCAGCTTTGCTCCCTTACGATATAAATCATCCAGGTTAGCAAGAATCCTTTGATTGGAAACGCCGGTATATTTTTTATGGGCCGCATCGTCGGTATGTTTTATGTCGAATAAAAACAAATCAACGTCTTTTCTGATACTTTCAAATTCTTCTTTTTGTGCAAACCCGCCGGTTTCCAGGCAGGTATGCAGTCCCTGCTTTTTTGCCTCCCCCAGCAGTGTCTGTAAAAACGAAAACTGCAGCATCGGCTCTCCCCCGGATATCGTTACTCCGCCGCCGGAATTATCATAATAGCTTTTATCCGCACAGACCTCTTTTAAAACAGTATCCACATCCATCTCTTCCCCGGACAGCTTCAGGGCACCATAGACGCATTGCGTCACGCATTTCCCGCAGGCATCACAGTTCTTATCATCCAGGACATGTTCTCCCAGCTTTTGTATATGTACGGAATTCGGGCAGCTTCCGGCACACGCCATACACTGCCTGCATTTTTCTGCGGAGAACATCAGCTGCGGCTTCCTGCTCCACGATTCCGGATTGTGGCACCATATACAATGAAGCGGGCAGCCTTTCAAAAAAACGGTTGTCCGTATTCCCGGCCCGTCATGTAACGAAAACCTTTGTATATCAAAAATAATTCCTGTCTTTTTCATGATCCCCTTTCTGTAACGGTTCCGTACCATCACAGTTACCCCTTTCTTTCCCTTACCAACTTAAGTATAATATAACCATGGCCCGCATTCTTGTTTACTAATGTCTGATTTTTGTGCCATAATGATATTTTCAGGGAACCGAAGAAGGAGACGGATTATGGAGACTTTTCAATTACATGCAGCTACAGCCTTTGACCCCGGCACGGAAATGTCCTTTACTTTTTCTGTCAATACGAAAGCATTTACCCAGCCCCATTGCCATGACTTTTATGAAATCACCCTGGTTACCGCGGGTAAGGTTCAACATTACATCAACGGCACCATGCAGGAGCTTCCTTGTAATACAATGACCTTTATACGTCCTTCAGATTCTCATTTTTACAAAAGTACGGGGCAGGAGGCGTTTGAATACATCAACCTTGCATTCACCCAAAAAACCATGCAGCTTCTCCTTCAGTATCTGGATAACTCCTTTGACCGGGTAAGCTTCGACACGGCTCCTATGCCGCCGACTACCCGCCTCAACCCGTCCGACACCTTTACCATCCGGCAGAGCATAGAGAAACTCTCTCTTTTTCCTTCCGCAGACATGGATAAAAAGAGAATCTATTTCCGGTTACTGACCGCCGAACTATTTTTTAAATACTATGATACGGAATGCGAAGAGAAAAAAATACAGCCTGCCTGGTTTTCCGATCTGCTGCAGAGCATGAATGACCCCAGCCATTTCTGCGAAGGATTCTCCTGCCTGGAACGGATAAGCGGTAAGAGTCTCGCTTATATCAGCAGGCTTTTTCAGGAAAAAATCCACACCACCCCCACTGACTATATCAATGATCTACGGTTGAATTACTGTGCAAACCGGCTCATTCACAGTGATACTGCAATTATTGACATCTCCATGGACGCCGGTTTTAACAACCTGAGCCATTTCTATCACCTGTTCAAAGAAAAATACGGGATGCCCCCGAATCAATACCGGAAAGAGAAACGGGTTATTCTGTAATAGTTATCTTCTATAAACGGATATTGTCAAAAACTTCGCCATAAAAAAAGCCCATCCCCGCTGCGTATGCTGCACGCCCCAGGGCCTTCCTCCGGCCGGGGAGGCAGTCTACGCAGCGGGGATGGGCTTTGGGCCTGTACGGATCTACACCCTTATGGCAGCAAAACCCACTCATTTTTTCTGGAGGATTCATAGATAGCGTTAATTATCTGTACGGCCTTCAAGCCTTCCCGTCCGTTTACCAGAGGCTGTCTGTTTGTTTTTACCGCATCCATCATGTCCTCGAATTGTCTCATATGGGGGATCAGGTTATACCAGCCATAAGGAATGTTTTCATCCCCTTTGCGCAACAGGTTTTCGAAGGCATCCTGTTTTCCGGTCTTAAAATGATAATAATCCAATTCGTGATCCCGGATTCCCGCACTCCCGGATTGTCCGTAAATGTTCAGCTCCGAATGGAATCCGGGATAGGCAAGAGTGGTTCCTTCAATGACTCCGAGCGCTCCGTTTCGAAAGCGTAAAAGGGCGGCTCCCACATCTTCCGTTTCTATCGACTGATGGTATAAGGTATCACATTTTCCGCATACCGCTTCCACCGGTCCCATGAGATACAGCAGTAAATCTATGGAGTGGATCGCCTGGTTCATCAAAGCGCCGCCGCCGTCGCCGGCCCAGGTGCCCCGCCAGGCGGAGTCCTGATAATAGGATTCGTCCCGGAACCAGTTGGTTCTGCATGTGCCGTAATTCAGTTTTCCCATAGTATCGCCTGCGATGGCCTGTTTTATGAGCTGGGTGGATTGATCAAACCGGTGCTGGAAGATGACGCTTAATTGTAATCCCTTTTTGTCAAATGTATCTATCATGCGTTCGATGCGCGCGGTACTGACTTCCAGAGGCTTTTCCACAATGCAGTGCTTGCCTGCCTGCGCTGCCGCCATTGCCGCCTCATAATGCATTCCCGACGGAAGGCAGATGGAAACAATGTCGATATCCCGCCTTTTTAACATTTCATGATAATCGGTATAATAAGCACAGCCGTATTTTTCCCCTGCTTTACGGGCGTTCTCCTCTGTTCTGGCTGCGATAGCGGTAAGCTTTGCTTCCTTGCTGTTTTCGATTACTTTGGCGTGTATGTCACCAATTGCCCCAAATCCAATGATTCCGAAATTCATAGCAGTCCTCTCCCTACATCGTTAAAATGATCCGTATTTCCTTACCGGCTGCGATTCTTTCAAAGGCCTCCGATACGTTTTCAAGGGGAATTTCTCCCGTAATCAGCAGTTCTGTATTGATCAGGCCTTTTTCAAGCAAAGACAATGCGATTCTTTTATTTTCCAAATCCTGTACGCCGGAGCCTTTACACCATTTCATCTGTACTTCCTTTGCATACATCGTCCGGAAAGGAATTTCCATGGTTCCTTCCATCATTCCAAAGGGAACGATCACACCGCCCCACGTTATCAGTTCGAAGGCCAGCTGATAAGTGGCCTGATTTCCGACGGCTTCAAATATTTTATTGACCCCCTTCTGATCGGTACATTCCTTTACCCGAAGGGCAACATCCTCTTTTTGGGAATTAATGACGGCATCCGCTCCCAGACGGAGTGCCAGCTTTAATTTCTCATCTGCAATATCAACCACGATGACCCGCAGATGCAGGGTGTTTTTTAATATGGATAACAGACTGAAGCCCACCGCGCCCGCACCGATGATAAGCACATTATCCCCGGCCTTGATATCGGCAATCCGCACGGCATTTACCGCTTCGCTCAGCATAAACGCAAGCGACGCCTCTTTTGCACCCACGGTTTCCGGTACGACAAGGGCATTTTCGCCGGAAACGCCGTACTGGCTGTATGCCCCCCATAAGGAAGGCATCTCCCGGCAATAAAAGCTGCCTCCGAGAATGCGGTCGCCAACCTTCAGCTTCGTCACATTTTTTCCCGCCGCTTCCACAACGCCGACGCCCTCATGCCCGATTATGGACGGATAGACCGCCATTGCATGTGTCCCCTTAAAGAGCCTGGTGTCGGTGGCGTTACATACGGCGCATGCCTCCATTTTTACCAGAACGGAATCGTCATCCGGTTCCGGCACGGGGAATTCCCTCATTTCAAATCTGCCTTTTTCCGCTAATACAGCTGCTTTCATATCGTATTCTCCTCCTGTTAACGTTACTGGATAAGGTAACTACTCAAGCTTCGCAGGAGCCAAATGGCCCTCCGCCCGTTGTCTGTGCGGCGCTCCCGGGACGGAAAAGGAATTTTCGCAGGTCCGTCAGACCGGACATTCCGATGAGCCCAGGGGCATCAAGTGTGTCAGATGAGGCTGACACGCTTGATTGGTCTCATCTCCATGGTCTGAGAGGGCCTGCGAAAATTCCTTTTCCGTCCCGGGAGCGCCGCACAGACAACGGGCGGAGGGCCATTTGGCTCCTGCGAAGCTTGAGTTAACTATATACCGGGGTGTCACTGGCGTCTTTAAAGGGTTTGCAGAGAGTTTTGCACAAAAAGCATATCCCGCCGGCCTTTCAGTAAAACAACCCCTGCGGAGGTATTTCCCTGCAGGGGTTGTGTCATTCCTTTTTACTTGTAACTGTTCCGCACCTATACAGTTATTTTTTCCTTATTTGGCTTGGAGCCAGGCGATACCGTTCTTTAAAACGGCGGGAAAAATAGTGGATACTCTCATAGCCCAGTTTTTCGGAAATTTCTGAAATACTTAGCCCGGTCTCCTCCAAAAGCTGATATGCATACCGCATTCTCTGCCTGTCATGATACTGCTTGATGCTCATTCCGGTTATTTTTTTAAAGGTGTCGCCGATGTAATGCGATGACAGGTAAAAGGTGCTGCCCAGTTCGTTCAGCTTTATGGTCCTGCAAAGGTTGCTGTTTAGATACTCCTTTACCATTTCCACCAGATTCTGTTGTCGGATGTCCGCCATATGCGCCCCCGGCACCTTTTCGTCGGAAACCTCCCGCACGATTTGGGCAATCAGCGTTATAACATCCCCGATTATGATATCCTCCATGGCGGCTTCCTCTTTTTCAAACAGATCGCACAACATCCCGAGCTGTTCCTTTACCCCATCCATACGCATGGAATTACCCAACAGATATTCTCTGTCCTTCAAGGTATCCCTATAAAAACTGTTGCGATAGGAAAATCCGATATATAGTTTGACATTTTCCGTATCCGTAACATTTCTGCAGTCATGCAGGACATCCGGTGCAATCAGGCAGATTTCACCGCTTTCCAGAGTGATCGCCTTCCCGCCGATCTCATGCCTGCCTTCTCCGGCCCTTGAATAGATCAGTTCCCAAAAAGGATGCTGATGCATCCAGCAGATGCTGTCCGGCGGTGTTTTTACATAGCCGATAATTTCAATTTTTATATAATCGTTTACCTCAAGCTGAACCCTTTTTTCACTGTTCATCCAATAATTTTGTCCATCTTTCCCTCAGCATCCAGGCCGCCATCTTGGGCTGTCTGTTTCTGGTGAAAACGCCCTTTTTATTGCCGTCAATACGGTTTAAACCCTGTTTTGTCTGAAAGTCTGCAAACGCCCATACCTGTTCTCCCACAACAAAATCCAGTTCATCAAACGCTTTATGATATTCCTCCAGGAACTCACACTGGTATTCCTCGGAGAAGGTCACAGCAGGCATTTTATGCAGGCCGGGAATCGTATCGGCGCCGTATTCCGTCATTATCATGGGTTTATGATATTTTTCAAACCATTCTTTCATTTCCCGGAGCACCTGCCGCTTGATCACCTCCGTATGGCCGTGATCCGAATACCAGCCGAAATACCGGTTCAGGCAGATCACATCCAGCCACTGGCTGACTTTATCCGCCGAAGGCCACATGGTATGGACCATTGTTACCGGCCTGGAGGGATCCAGGCGGCGCATGGTATCGATTACCTCTTTAAAATAAGGTATGGCGCCGTCCTCACTGGTATCGGCTTCGTTTGCCACACTCCACATGACAACGCAGGGATGGTTTTTATCGCGGGCATACATATCCCTGAGCGTATCCAAATGATGCGCCAGCGTCTTCTCATTCACTCTCGTTTCGTCGAAAACCTTCTTCTCCTGCCAGAAACACATACCGACGGCAGGCGCTTCATCGATGAGAACAAAGCCCTCTCTGTCCGCCATCCGCATCAGTTCCTCGGAATAGGGGTAGTGGGAGGTGCGGAAGGAATTCGCCCCCATCCACTTAAGCAGGTTGAAGTCCTTAACATTCAGTGCCAGATCCATGCCCCTTCCGTGAATCTCGCTGTCCTCATGCTTCCCAAAGCCTTTAAAATAGAAGGGCTTTCCGTTTATCAGGAATTCCGTATCCGTCACTTTGATGCTCCTGATCCCGAAGGGTTCCGTATAGACATCTTCCTGCCCTACTATGCGCAGACGGTATAAATATGCTTTGCCCGGCCTCCATAGCTTCGGCCGGGATACCGTCAATACGGTTTCCTCTGACACAGCAGCGCATTGTGCAGCCACCAGTCCTTCTTCATCCAGGATCTGTATTTTTCTAATCTCATCGGTCCCCGTAATCCTGCAGGATATATCCGCCCGCGTCATTTCCTGGTTCAGTTTTGTGGTAATCACGATATCTTCTATGTACTTTTTAGGTGTAGTATATAGTTTTACGGGTCTGTGGATACCTGCATAATTATAAAAATCGAAAAACGTATCCTGATAATGGTACCCGTCGGGATACCCCACTCCCTCCTTTGTCACAACTTCGCCGCAAGGAAGGCAGGTCCAGTCCAGGACATTGCTCAGCGCAACTGTAAGGCGGAATTCTTCTTCTGCGGCTTCCTGTCTTGCAGCGGCTTCCACGATCCCGGTAATATCCGCTTCAAAGGGCAGGAAGCCGCCCTTATGGCGGAGGATCTCCTGTCCGTTTAAAAAGCACACCGCATGATGGGCGGCACTTCCGAAACGGAGCACAATCCGTCTGCCGTCCCAGGATGCGGGAATTATGAAATTAGTTTCATACCAGACATACCCCACATGCTCCCGTTCCGCCGCTTCTGTCACAAGGTCGTTGTAGCTGGACGGAACCGCCATCAAAGCGGCCTCCTGTAAGGGCGCTTCATACCATCTGTCAGCCATTCCGCAGTTATCCTTATCGACTTTAAAGCTCCAGATTCCACTCAGATCTTTTACTTCTCTGACACGGTTTTCAATCGGATATAACATTCCTTTTTCTCTTCTCCTTTCCTTTACTGCTGCTTTAACAGCAGTTCCATCTTTTCATCCGTAATTGTTTCTCCAAAATCCATCAGGGCATTTTCCATGCCATCAGACAGCACAAAGATTTTTCCGGCAGCCTTCGCTGTGCTTTTATTTTCCAAGATAGCCGCCATCCACAGGAATTACCGCACCGCTGATGTAATCGGAGGCACCGGATGCCAAAAACACAACAATTCCCTTCATATCTTCCGGTGTTCCCCAGCGCCCCGCCGGGATTCTTCCCAGAATCTCCCTGCTGCGGCCTTCATCCCGAATCAATGCCTCATTCATATCCGTTGCCATATAACCAGGCGCAATGGCATTCACCTGTATGCCCCGTCCCGCCCATTCATTGGACAGCGCTTTGGTAAGCTGGGCCACTCCGCCTTTGCTGGCCGCGTAGGCCGGCACGGTATAACCGCCGAAATAACTGAGCATGGAAGCAAGGTTGATTATCTTGCCGCCGCCTTGTTCCAACATCTTTCTTCCGGCTAGCTGGCACAGACGGAACACCGCCGTCAGATTTACCTGCAGCACAGCCTCCCAGTCATTTATAAGAAAATCCTCACATTTATTCCGTCTTTGCACCCCGGCATTGTTCACCAGGATATCCAGCCGCCCGCCAAGCGGTTCCACTGCCTGTGCAAACAGCTCAGGCAGCTTCTCAGTCCGGCTCAGATCCCCCTGCAGCCCATATGCCTCAAAGCCCCGGGCACGCAGCTTTTCAGCTGCCGAAAGCACACTTTTGCTGCTGCCTATCATCACCACCCTGGCGCCCGCTTCACACAGTGCCCTGGCCATACCCAGGCCAAGTCCCCTGCCTCCGCCTGTCACCACCGCTGTTTTTCCTGTCAAATCAAAAATATTCATCCTGCTTATCCCCTTTAAAATTCAAATATTACCTTCACCGCGCCGCTCCCCGGTCTTGTCAGGAGATCGAAGCCCTCCTGCGCCCTGTCTGCCGGCAGCACATGGGTGATGATTTTTTCAAAAGCAGGATCTTCCCCTGCAAGAAGCGCCGCAATCTCGAAATCCTTCTGTCTGTATACCCTTACAAACTGGAAGCGGGCTTCTTTGAACATCCCTTTAATGAACGGCATGGAGGCAGGTTTCTTGTAAGACGCAACTATGACAATACAGCCCTTCACCTTCACCATATCCAGCAGTTTATCTGCCACAGGCTGAACACCCGCACAGTCGAAAACCCAGTCAAAGCCGTTTCCGCCTGTTGCCTTATTTACTATGCGCTCCAATTCTTCTTCAGAGGAACCGATTACCTCAAAGCCCAGTTTTCTTCCCAACTGCGCCCTCGATGGATCCGGCTCTGCAATCACAACGCATGATGCGCCTGCATGACGCAGCACAAGCGCATGGATCAGCCCTATGGCTCCGCCGCCGAAGATCAGGGCATTATCGCCGGGGCGGCAGCCGCATTCCCGGATGGTATGCACGCCCACCGCCACGGGTTCTACCGCCGCGCCCATCTGATCCGATATACCGTCAGGCAGCGCAACGATTCTCTCCAGAGGGACAACGGTATAATCCGCCATAGCCCCATCCCTGTCGATACCGATCAGCTTCAGGTCATTACATACATGCCCGTTTCCTTCCCTGCACGGCGTACACTCCCCGCAGGATAACAGCGGCGATACCGTCACCCTTGTACCTTTTGGAAATCCCGGCGCGCTTTCCGCCATAACTCCTGAAAATTCATGTCCCATTACCAGAGGCGCCTTTGCCCTGGGATGGGTTCCCGCATAGATATTCAGATCCGTTCCGCAGATTCCCGCATAGCGCACACGGACAAGCCCCCAGCCTTCCGGGATCTGAGGCATAGGCACCTCCCTCACCTGAAGCTGATTTGCCCCTTCATATACAATTGCTTTCATTGTCATCCTCCCTTTCTTCCTGAATCACTATAAATTCCCTACAGCCTGTTCACCGGATAATGCAGCGTCTGTCCGGTAAGAAAACGCACCGCCTCCTCGGCGCACTTGCGGTTGAGTTCCAGAGCGGATTCCTCCGAATACCACGCCATATGCGGGGTCACAATCAGATTTTCATGTTGAAGCAATTCATGGCCCGCCGGAAGGGCCTCCTCTTCCACAACATCGATACCCGCTCCCGCAATCCGGCGTTCCGCAAGCGCCCGATTTAATGCCTTCCCATCCACAATTGCCCCTCTTGCCACGTTAACCAGATAAGCGCCCGGCTTCATCCGGTCAAAGGCTTCTTCGTTAAACATATGCCGCGTCTCCTCATTCAGGGAACAGTGGATGGAAATCACATCGGATTCTTCCAACAGCTTTTCAAAAGAAACATACTCTATCTGAGGAAAGCGATTGTTATCCGGTGAATAATTCGCATCATAACCGATTACCCGGTACCCCAGCGCACGGGCCTTCCCGGCGAAGGCGGAGCCAATCCTTCCGACGCCCACCACTCCCACGGTCTGTACGCCCGCACGGTAGACCGGCATACTCTGCCTGTAGTCCCATATTCCATTGTGTACTCTGGCATCGGACCAGCTTATCCTTCTCACAAGAGACATCATCAGGGCAATGGCGTGATCAGATACTTCATTCACGCCGTAATCCGGCACATTGCATACCTGTACGCCAAATTCCGCCGCATCTTCCAGGTTCACGTTGTCCACGCCCACGCCGTAACGGACAATACACTTTAAGGAAGGAATCGCCCGGAAGATCTTCCGATCCATCCTGGCATATTGATTCAGGAACACTTTGGCGCCGGGACAGGAGGATATTACCTCCTCCTGCGTCCGGCAATGCAGCCAGCGGTAATCCACCCCCGCCTCCTGAAATACCTTGTCTTCCTGATTCACATCGGAATGGTCACAGTCACATATATAGATATCAGGTCTTTTCATACCAGAGCCTCCGTCTTATGGCATTCTCCTGTCTCATCTCTGAGAAGGAGACAGCCATCTTCCAGCTTTGCTTCCAGAATCCGTTTCTTATCCGGTGATTCCATTCTCACGTAACCATCTTCCATGTGATATACATGCCAGCCTTTCACGGCCTCGCTTTCGTCCATCAGGAACGTATGGATTCTGACATGCTCCTTTCCTTCCGGCCCTTCCCACAGATAGCGGCATACCGATCCTTCTTTTCCCTGACCCGCCTGATTCGGCAGCGGATGGTAGTAGTCATGCATGGCCGTCCAGTTGAAGGACAGCTTTGACGCGGTTTCTTTCCCGTCTGTTTCGGCATATGCCTCAAACAGCTTCAGCGCCCGGCCGCCTCTCCTGAGGACCAGCCTTTGCTCTGTCGCCTGGTGCACCTGCAGCCTGCCGTCCCTGTTATTGGCGCAAAAATGAGCGCACACAGACACCTCTTCCTTCGCCGATATCACATCGATGACAAACATCATATGAGGCAGATCCATCACCCAGTATCTTACCGCCTTCTCCACAGCGCCTGCGTACAATCCGGACGCATCGCTGCCGACAATCTGCACATGTTTCCAGAAATAGCTGCATAACAGCCTGTTGCCGGCATCTTCCCTGCGGAAAATATTGCCGCCTACAGCCTTCTGCTCCAGCAGCTGTCCTTTCTTTTTCACTGAAATGGTATTGTGCGCCATCTCCGAAGCGCTTTCTCTCTGTGTCTGCAGGCGGTAACAGCAGTGGCCGGGATCAATCAGCATCCTTTCATTGCCTATGGCAAGCTGGAAACTGTTCTGATCATGATGTCTGTGGGAATTCACGTTCAGCAGCCCATAACCCGCCTGGATCGCTATGGCCGCATCTGCATTTTCCCAACGGTCGCGGCTGATAATCTGGCCGCCCTCAAAGGAAAGTGTCTCCGGAAGCCCGGCCTCAATCGGCGAAAGCGGTACCGCCATATCAGGCAGCATCAGAATCGTATGATACTGGTATTGATTAAAGAATCCAAAGGTAGCCAGTTCATCCGGTCCAAGGGCAGGATTCTCATACATGGTTTCAAACATCCATGCCGCAAGCCCTGCCTGCCTTGGAGAGCTATCTTTGCAGCGCACGGCAATATGGGCAAGCAGGTCGGCTGTTGGGCGGAAAATTGCAGCGCTGTCGCCGAAGTTAAAGCTTCTTGGATACCTTTCCCCGCCTTCTGCAAGAGGCTTATTATACAGGAAGCTTGCGGCATACCACTCCATCAGACGGGTATAGCAGTCCAAATCCAGCTCCTCCTGCGCACAGCCGCTGCGGATCAGCACTTCATTCAGGTGTGCAAGATGCAGGGATGCATAATTGGAATACTGTACGGACTCCCCGTAGTCATTTCTGTTATACAGGATCCCCGCCAGTCTGGCCCAATGTCTGGCTTTGCGGATTCTTTCTTCGTCGCCAAGCAGAACCGCTGCTGTGCCGAAACCATTTAAGAGCACCATGAACCAGTTATTAATCGTGTCCTGCCCTTTCTCAATCGCCTCACAGTATCGTTCGCACAGTTTCATTCCTTTTTCACGTATTGCTGTCAGGATCTCCTGCTTTTCATCGTCTGTAAAAAGGAACGGACAGTTAGCTATGGCTTCACAGACCGCCATTGTTATATGGGAGGTCTCCAGAAATCCCGAGGGCTGCGCGCTTCTTCCCCGAAACCAGGGCCCCAGCCATCTGTCCTCATCCATGCGGACAATCTCCATTGTCCGCTTATACAGCCATTGTCCCACTGCGGCATCCCCCTCCGCCATACAGACAAAGGAAGCATCGCTGAACCTCTCCCAGCACAGATGATACCATTCCTGTGTATCCGACGACTGTACCAGGGCATCCTCTCTCGTATTCCGCCGCGTTCTTTCTGTTAATTCCCGGCAGAAAACTCTCTGTCTGCTCCCCTCAGGTGCATTTTTCAGCCCGGCAAGTTCTCTCTCTGTGATAAAGATACCCATTATCCAATCTCCCTTCTGCTCCATACAATCTCTTTGATTCCGTTCCTGTGCGCTTCCACCAGCGCAAGCATGAACGCACCAAAGGAATGATGCTCATTTTTTTCCGGCTGTTTTTCCGTAAGATATGCCGCAATCGTTCCTCTGTCTTCCCCTTCTCCCGGACACAGACAGCCCGGACAGGAGCGTTCCGTGGAAAAGTCAGGATCCATACAATATTTCAGCAGACCTTCCAGGCCTTTCCGGAAGGCAGAGGCATATTCCTCTCCCTGTAAAAGTCCCAGACGGATACCCCCGCCCAGCCCATAGAGGAACATAGCCGTTCCCGAAGACTCTTCCCAGGAAAGCGGCTCCGTCATCTCCTGCCTCCACAGCCCCTTTTTCGTCTGATACCTTAGGATGTTTTCAGACAGCTGCAGGAAATACTTCTCCGCTTTTGGCCTGTGGGGCGAATTTTCGGGTAGGTACTTCACCATCTCCGCAAGACCCATATAACCCCAGCCATTTCCCCTGGACCAGTGATCCTCCGAGCAGCGCCCAGCATCTTCCAGAAAACCTCTGCACTGGTGCAGCAGTCCGCATTCCCTGTCCAAAAGCGCCTCATACATGCCAAAGCACTGCTCTGCCGCAAAATCTATGTACTCTTCCCTGCCCAGGGTAAGTCCTGCAAAAAGCATGAAGGGGGTTACCGCAGCAACCGTATCTATCCAGATCGCACGCTGCTGCTGCATTCCCGGCATACACAGAATGCCGTCCGCTCCCTTACAGCCGTCCCGCGTCAGGGCTGCATATTCGTCAAGGAATGCCTCGCCCCTTTCCGCAAGCCCTGTCATCGCCGCCCAGGACCGGGCGTTCCCTCCCGCTTTATAGCAGGCGAAATTATAATTGGGATGGCGGATCCCGTCCGGATAACGCCCCAAAGCCGTTCGGAAAATATCCGCCCATTCCCGGCTCCCATCCTCATAAGCAGTCTGGCCTAAACCATATAAAGCGAGCAATCCGTAATAATGTTTGATCTCTTCCAACTGTCCGTATTTGATATACAGGTTCCATGCCACATCTAATGTTCTCATTTTTCTTCCCCCGTTACAGCATTTCCATGCTTTCAAAATCGATGGAATGGATCGCAACTCTTGGATTCGTGTCCAGGACGAACAAAATCGTATCCACAACATCCTGGGGCAGCATTAGCTTATCCCGCTTTACCGGACGGTCTCCCCAGAAAGGCGTATCCACGCCGCCCGGATTCAGTGTCGTCACCCGGATTTTCTTCTCGGCAAGCTGCAAAGACAGTCCCTGGGACAGAATATTCACGGCCGTTTTAGCCATGCAGTAGAGCGGTGCGCCGCCATTTACCCTGCGCGCCGCCATGCTTCCCAGATTGATGATTTGTGCGCCCGCCTGTGCATGCTCTGCAAAATGCTTTGCCATAAGAAAGGTTCCCTTTACATTCACATCCATAAGAATGTCATAAACGGACTCCTCTGTTTTTTCGATTTTTCCGGGAATGGATAATCCGGCCAGATTAATGAGCACATCGGGCGTGCCGTATCTGTTCTCAGCCTCCTTAAGAAATTCCGTTACCTGCCCTTCCTCCGTCACATCCACACAGGCGCCGTATACATCCGCTTCGCGGTTGTCCCGTAATCTTGCGCACAAGTCCGACACCTTCTCCGGGTTTGTGCCGCACAGCGCCAGTTTTGCCCCCTGCCGTGCTAAATCATCACATAATTGTTCCCCGATTCCTCCTGTTGCCCCCGCTACGACAATGACTTTATTCTCTGTCCTCTTCATTTTTAATTTTCTTCCTTTCCTTCTGTTTCCAGAGCGTGTTATAAACAGACCTTAGAAATAGCCGCCATTCTCCACCACCTGGGTGGGAGCTGTCCCGTCCATTACCATTTGCTTAATCTGTGTCTCGTTATCCCGGATGAACTCCGCCTGCTCCAATACTTCTACCGCCATCTGCCTTGGTATCACAATCACACCGTCTATATCGCCAAAGATGACGTCACCCGGCCGGATCAGCGTATTTCCGATGGAAATCGGAATCTGATAACCGATCATGCGGAATCTTCCCAACATTCCGTTGGAGGTTCTGTACTTGCAGAATACAGGAAAATTCTCATTCAGAATACGGTTGGTGTCTCTGACTCCGCCGTCCACAACAGCTCCCCGGCAGCCTCTTTTTCTGGCGGCCAACGTCATAATCTCACCCCACTGGGCCGATTCATCGTCCCCGCTGGTATCCCACACACAAACGCTGAACGGCGGTATCGCCTCCAGCATCCGGGCCCTCTGCATCATTTCATCGGTAAGTTCCAGGTTCTTGCTTCCTTTAATGGTAAAGCAGATTCCCGCAACCTTCATATCCTCCCTGAGTGACTGTATGCTTCCGGGAAGCGTCTGGTATAACAGCCCTTTTTCCCTCAGCACATCATTGACTGCCGCGGTAAAAACACCTTCATACCGCCTGCACAGCTCCTCGTCGCTTATCGGAAGCCCAGTGGGTTCCCCTCCGTAACGCGCTTCTTTAACTTTATCCAGTTCCATATCCAGTCCCTTCCTTTCTGTAAAATAGCAGTTACTAATGACTTCACTTCCAAATCCTCTCATCCGCCAAGATCCCTGCGCACCAGATGGAATACCTCCGTCTGGAAATCTTTGCTGAAATTTGAAACAGGAAGGCCGATGCAGGTAAGTTCAGCTCCTGTATACGTGCGCCTTAATTCCTTTACATAATATTCCTCCGTATCCTCAATCCCCTGAAGCTTCAGCCATGTAAAAGGCTGATTTGCATGGGCCAGGATTCGGAAATAATATACGATTGCCTCTTTTTTTCCCGGGCTGACAATCATCCATGCCGCTTTTTCATGCCCTTCAGGGGACAGCAGACGGTAAAAATCGCCTTTGGCAAGCAGTTCTCTGTCCTCCCTGTAAATACGGTTGCTATTTTTGATTTCCTCTTTTTCTTCTTCCGAAAGAGTACAGACATCCAGTTCATAACCGAAAGCGCCCGTCATTGCCGCATAAGCTCTCGTTTCAGGCGATGTCACCCTTCCCACCTGATGATTCGGAGACACAGAGTAATGGGAGGAAATACAGGACCAGGGGTATACAAAGCTGTAACCATACTGGATACTCAGCCGTTCTATGGCATCCGTATCATCACTGGCCCAGATCTGAGGCATATAATGAAGGATACCGGGGTCAAATCTTCCGCCTCCCCCTTCGCAGCCTTCAAACAGCACATCCGGGAATGCCGCGGTCAGCCGTTCCATACACTGATACAGGCCAAGCACATACCGATGATAGATTTCACCCTGCTGATCCGCAGGAAATACGGCTGACCCAACCTCGGAAAGCTGCCTGTTCATATCCCATTTCACATAAGAAACCTTACCGCATTCCAGGATCCTTCCCACCGCATCCACAAGCCAGTCACACACATCCTGTCTGGACAAATCCAGAACAAACTGTCCCCTGGACTGATGCCCCGGCCTGCCCGGCACATGCAGTCTCCAATCCGGATGCGCCCGGAACAAATCGCTGTTGGGAGAAACCATTTCCGGCTCAAACCAAAGCCCAAACTGCATCCCGATTTCGTTCACCCGTTCCGCCAGTCCGGTAATCCCTTCCGGCAGTTTATCCGTATTCGGATACCAGTCTCCCAGTGAACTGTCCGCAGAATTACGCCTGCCAAACCAGCCGTCATCCAGTACCAGAAGCTCGATTCCCAGCTTCCTGCTTTCCCGTGCCAGTTCGAGCAGGGAATCCTGGGTAAAGTCAAAATAGCAGGCCTCCCAGCTGTTAATAAGAATCGGCCTGGGACTGTTGGCGAATTTACTTTTACATAGCCGTTCCCGGAAAACCCTGTGGAACAGCCTGGACATTTTCCCGATACCCTCCGAAGAATATGCCATCACGCATTCGGGAGTCTGGAAGCAGGCTCCGGATTCCAGTTTCCATTCAAAATTCACGGGACTGATGCCCATGATAAGCCTTACCTGTTCATATTGATCCACTTCAATCTGGCTCAGATGATTGCCGCTGTATACAAGGCTGAAGCCATAAACGTCACCGTAATCCTCCGTGGCATTTTTTCCGGCCAGTGCAAAGAACGGATTATGCTGGCTGCTGCTGACACCCCTGGCGCTGTCCAGCTCTATCCGTCCTGTATTTAACGGCACTCTGTTAAACCGGCATTCCCTTGCCCAGGAACCGGTCAGATGGATCAGTTCAAATTCGTGCCCTGTAATATCCACCGACACGCTGGCCGCCTTCAGAATCCGAATTGTCTCCTTACCCATATTCATAAATTTCGTATTGCGCGTGATAATGTCATAATCCTCAAATACTGTATAAGTAAGCACAATCGCAAGGCCGATCAGCGAATCTTCAAGGATGATTTCCAGTGTATCCACGGCATCCTTTTCCCCCGCAAAGGTGGAAGGAAGGCCCTCCAGCCCTTTCTTCCCATGGTAAATATAATGGGAAACATACCGGCCATCACTGATATAATTCCCTCTCGCATCTCTTATCCGATAAGCCGGCTCCTTCAGATCACCTGCCCCGAAAGCCGGATACTCCTGGGGCATTGTTTCCGGAGAAAATACGCGGTCCTCCGGTGTATCGTTCATAATATGCGCGCGTTCCTCAAAACGAAGCCCGATATCGTTGACCTCCAGACGTTTTCCGTAATATAAATGCGCCAGATATTCTTCTCTGTATATTTTCATGATATAGCTGGTGTTCTTTGTTTTCAGGTGAAAAGACCGCACACCTTTATCATAAATAATAGCCATCGTTTCCTCCTTTACTGATGTTTCAAAAGCAGCTCCATCGTCTTTCCGGCAAGTTCTTCCACCGTTACCTCCGTGTATCCGGCAATGGTTGTACAAAGCGTTCTGTTAAAGCCCTTCGGCCAGCATTCCGGGATTTTCTTTTCCCCAATCAACATTCCGAGTACGGAACCGGCCGTGGCGGCATTGCAGTCCGTGTCGAAGCCGGTCTGGACAGCCATGCAGATCGTCTTTCCGAAATCCTTTTTTCCATATAAAAGGCTGGCGGTGACAATCATCGCGTTGGAATTGGTATGGCACCAGTCATGCTGCACATATTCATCGTATTTTGCATGTATCCGGGAAAAAGCCTCTTCCTCCCCCACACCGAGCCGGTACCAGGCCAAAACGTTCCGAACCTCTTCATAAAGCCTGGAAGCCGCCGGGATTTCCTTCAGGCCGGTTTCAACCACTTTTTCAATATCATCATATACGGCAGCCGAGGCAATCATAGCTGCAACGAACATTTCTCCGTAAATCCCGTTTTTCACATGGGAAATGGATGCGTCCTTCCAGGCGAGCCCGGCCGCCTTTTTCCAGTTTCCGGGATTCATATATCCGAAAAAGTCGCCTCTGATCTGCGCTCCGATCCACTCTCTGTAAGGATTTGCATGGGTTGCTGTTTCCGGCGCATACAAACCTGCCGCCGCATTCCGGTATGCCACGCGCTCCGCCGTACATGCTGAAAAAAGCGGCATCCAGTAAGCCCATGCTTCCAGACAGTCATTGGGTGTGAAATCAATGCCGTACTCATCCACCAATTTCATGGCGAGCACTGTATAATTCGTATCATCATCCACCGGTGCTTTGCCGCCGATTCTGTCTATCCAGCATTTCTGCCAGGACTGGAAACGATCCATGCCCACCTTTTCGGAAAGCCCTTCCGGGAATTCCCTGGAATCCACATAACGCCGCATCGGATAGTTTCCGGAATCCTTCAGTATCGTTTCAATCACATCGCTTTTCAGACATTCCATCGGTTTTCCCAGAAGGCATCCGCTGATTCTTCCGATCCACGCACCCGTTATCTTCTCCTTTAATTCATCCTCATTCAGAAAATCCCTCCAGCACACCGCCGGTTCCCCTTCGGAAAGCTGACGGATTTCTTCATAAGAAGAAGGTTCCTTATAAGGATACCCCTCCCTCATGGGAGCCTGGGCCATCCGCCTGCCCACTTCCAGCGCTTCCGCTTCACAATTCTGTGTCCGGGACAATACCGTCAGCTGCTCACAGCGTTCCTTAAGCCCCTCCACATCCTTCCCTTCCTCCATCATCTGACGCCACTCCACCATCATCTCCGGCGCATATTTTATCCAGCTCTGTCTTTCCAACATAGGAATTCCCTCCTTTTAGCCTATCCGTTTGTTACTGTCACGTTTTCTCACGATCTGCGCAGGTAATACACAGACCCGTCTGAACTGTAACTGCTGTTCTTCCCTGCCATTTTAACAAACCGTCTCCACGAAAAGTAGTTCAATATCGATACCTTCCCGCCAGTCCTGAAATTATAGTTCTGCTGCCAACTGAAAAAAGAATGAATTTCAGTCGGTTATCGTTTTTATACTTTTTCTAATCCGCGTTGTCCTCTATACTTTATGTGTAGCAAATACAATACATAAAGGAGATTAGCGCATGCGCCAACAAGAAATAGAAGCTTTGCTCTCAGATATGTCATTGGAAGAAAAGATCGGGGAACTGTTTCAGCTCCCCTCTTACTTTTTTAACGGCGATATGGTGACAGGGCCAGCCGGGGAACTGGGCATCACTTCCGACGATCTCCGCGTTTCCGGAAGCTGTCTGTCTGTGGCCGGTGCCAAAAAAATCTATGAAATACAGAAAAATCATATGGAAAAGCATCCGCACCATATCCCAATGCTGTTCATGGCGGATATCATCAACGGATACCGTACCGTTTTCCCGATTCCCCTTGCCCAGGGCTGTACTTTTGATCCCGGCTGGCGGAGGAATGCGCTTTTGTCGCAGCCCGTGAAGCTGCCGCTGCAGGCCTGCATGTCACCTTTTCGCCCATGGCTGATTTGGTACGGGACGCCCGCTGGGGGCGTGTCATGGAATCTACGGGGGAGGATACTTATCTGAACGGCCTGATGGCTGCCGCTATGGTACGCGGCTATCAGGGAAAAGACAATGATTTTTCCAAAAAGGGAACGATTGCCTCCTGTCTGAAGCATTTTGCCGGGTACGGCGCTCCTGAGGGCGGCAGGGATTATAATACCGTGGAATTATCGGAACGTACGCTGGCGGAGGATTATCTTCCCGCCTACAAAAAAGCGGTTGATGCAGGCTGCGCCCTGGTAATGACCTCTTTTAACACGTTAAACCGGATACCTTCCACCGCAAACCGCCGGCTAACGCAGGATGTTCTGCGCGGTGAAATGCAGTTTGACGGCGTGCTGATTTCCGACTGGTGCGCTGTGGCCGAACTGCTCCCCCACGGAATCGCAGCTGACGAAAAAGAGGCGGCGGCCCTGGCGTTAGATGCCGGGGTGGATATCGACATGGCCAGCCCCATTTATATAAAAAACCTGAAGGGTATGGTGGAAAACAACATGATCGATGAAAAACGGATCGATGAGTCCGTTCTCCGTATCCTCACTTTAAAAAACAAACTGGGACTTTTCGAGAATCCGTTTAAAGATGGCAGCGAAACGGCGGAAGAGGCGCTGCTTCTGTGTGCCCCGCACAGAAAAGCGGCAAGAGACTGTGCTGAAAAATCATTTGTATTACTTAAAAATGATGACAGCTTTCTTCCTCTCAAAAAGGAAAAGGAATCGGCTGCCTTCATCGGACCATTTACAGATAATCTGCTGCTTTGCGGCTCCTGGTCCTTCTTTGCAAACGATCAGGACTGTGTTACCGTTAAGGAAGGTGTGACAAATAACTATCCTGATGCTGAAGTATTCTTTGCACAAGGCTGTCCCACCGTAAATCCCGGCACAGAGGTTCTCGGCTTCCAGAAAACACCTCCGAAAGAGGACTTTGATCCCCGGGAAGCCCTTGAAGCCGCTGTTGCCCTTGCCCGAAAAGCCGATAAGGTCATCCTCACACTGGGAGAGCACCGCGACTATTCCGGAGAAGGAGCAAGCCGCGCCGATATTACGCTGCCCTCCTGCCAGCTGGAGTTATTCCATAACATATGTAAAGTGAATCCCAATGTATGCGTGGTGCTGTTTAACGGGCGCCCGCTGGATATCCGCGAAATAAAGGGAAAAGCAAAAGCCATTCTGGAAGCCTGGCTGCCCGGAACCGAAGGCGGCACTGCACTGGCTGGGATCCTTTACGGAGATGCCTCTCCCTCCGGCAGGCTCAGCATGTCCTTCCCTTACTGCGTGGGACAGGTTCCCGTACACTATAATCACATGAGCACAGGCAGGCCCTTTGCGGGCGATTACCGCACTACCCGTTATAACTCCAAATATCTGGATATCCCAAACGAACCGCT
Organism: Lachnospiraceae bacterium; assembly: GCA_022845955.1. Classification (GTDB taxonomy): domain Bacteria; phylum Bacillota; class Clostridia; order Lachnospirales; family Lachnospiraceae; genus Eisenbergiella. The sequence goes on along the minus strand of AP025576.1, from coordinate 1,804,233 downwards.
CTATCCGTTTGGATACGGACTGACCTACACCGCCTTTGATTATTCCGACATCCGCCTGGATACAGATATTTTACACAAAGGGGATACCTTATGTGCCTCTGTGCATGTTGCCAACACCGGCAATCGCGTCGGAACGGAGACTGTCCAGATGTATCTTCATGATATGGCTGCAAGTGTAACCCGGCCTGTCCGTGAGCTGAAAGGCTTTTGCAAGGTAACTCTGGAACCCGGTGAAAGCCGTGAAATTACGTTTCCTATCACGGAAGAAATGCTACGTTTTTACGATATCAATATGAATTATGTAAGTGAACCCGGACAATTTGAGGTGTTTATCGGTTCCGACAGCACGACTTGTAACAGGGCGGTATTCACATTGCATGTTGTATAGGTTTTACCAATGCCCGGAGACAAACCTATCACGAAAAGGAGGTACCCTATGAGCATCAAATTCGGAAAAGACGATTGGGACAGAATCAAAGAAACCTACGATAATTGGTGGAACCGGACGTTGGAACGCCCTGCCATCAAGCTGACCCTGCAGCATGAAGTTCCCTGTACAAGCAGCATACCCCTGCTTTCCCAGGCAAACTGCCACCGCCTGGATATCTGCCCGGAGGATGTGATTGATCGCATCAACGCCTATTTGGAACAGCAGGAATATCTGGGCGACGCCTTCCCTATGGTAAACTTCGATGTTTTCGGCCCCGGCATCCTGGCTGCCTTTCTGGGCGCGGCACTGGACAATTCCTCCGGCAATGTCTGGTTCCACCCGACAGAAGATCGGGAGCTTTGCGAAATGCATTTTGAATACCGGCCGGACAACATCTGGTTCAACCGAATCAAAGATATCTATGGCGCAGGCATCCGGAAATGGAAGGGGAATGTCCTGATGGGCATGCCTGACCTGGGCGGTATTCTGGATATTATTGCCATTCTCCGCGGCTCTGAAAACCTTCTCTATGACCTGTATGACGAACCGGAGGAGGTAAAGCGTGTCAGCCGGGAAATCCAGGATCTGTGGCTTCGTTATTACAAAGAACTGGCGGACATCTTACAGCCGGTAAATCCCGGCTATACCGACTGGTCCGGTCTTTTTTGCAGCGAACCTTCCTATGTGGTACAGTGCGATTTTTCCTACATGATCAGTCCTGAAATGTTCCGGGAATTTGTTATTGACGATCTGGAACAATTGTGCACAGTTCTTCCCCACACACTCTATCATATGGACGGTAAAGGGGAACTGCCCCATCTCCCCCAGCTCACTGCCATCCGGCATCTGGATGCAATCCAGTGGTGTCCCGGGGACGGCGCGCCCCGAACCATGGAATGGCCGGAAGTATACCGCCAGATCCGCCGGTCCGGTAAAAATATCCATGTATTAGGCGCACGCAAGGACTTCGATTCGATTGCCAAAGACATCGGTGCAAAAGGACTGTATCTGAATCTGAGCGCTCCTGCCTCAGAGAAAGAAGAATATGTTTCCTTTTTAAATCAATATTTCCAGTAGTCCCAAAGCAACGGTTTTCCCCATATTAAAAATGCAAAAAAGGATCGGCCGGCGAAAAGGATGGCTTTTGCCATCCTTTTTCAGCCCTCCTCAAAAATTGTATCAAGAGCAGCTTTGATATTTTCAAGAGGGGTATCCGGCATAATACCGTTTCCCATAGCCAGAAGCATTCCCTTTCCATCTACGTTAAACAGCTTCTTCATCTGACGTATTTCCTGCCGGACCTGATCCGCAGAAGCGTTCGGCATCAGATACTGTACGTCGATTCCCGAAAGGAATGTAATCCTGCCCCCAAATCTGCGTACCGTTTCCTGCTCATCCATACATCCCTTCTGTACCGGGTGGAACACATCTAAACCCGCTTCAATCAAATCGTCCATAAGAAGCATATTGTCACCGCAGGAATGCAGCCAGAAATGCATTCCCTTTTCATGCGTGTAACCGATAATTCCCTTATACAGCGGGAAATACAGTTCTCTGAAAATCTCCGGCGACATCATTGGTCCGTGCTGATGTCCCAGATCATCGGATGTAAAAATACCGTCAAAGCCGGCCGCCGCGAATTTGTCTATAATCACCTTATAAAATTCCGTCAGCCTCTTTCCGATGATTTTCAAATTATCCGTCTCATCATAATAATCATACATCAGATTTTCCATACCCCTGATGGACCAGAACCGTTCATGGAACAGTCTCCAAAAGCAGCCCAGCTTATAGCGTCCCTCCGCTTTCTTTGCCGCCTCCTCCACCACATCAAAATTTCCCGGCTCGGAAGGATTCGGGAAATGTGCCAGAAACTGATCAAGTTCACCCCAGTCATCCAGCAGCACCACGCTTTCCCCAATGCTGTGCCGCTCCGCATTATGATAGTCTTTATAACCAAACCGATACTCCGGATTCTCCGTTGGCGAAACATCATAGCCAGGCTCCGTATAAAACACAGAACAAATATCATCAGGGTACAAATCCGCCAGTTCGGTCAATTGTTTCCCATATTTTTCTTCCAAACCCATTCCCCAAAACTTATGCAGAAATGCAGGCGGATTCGTACAGCCTTTCCGCTCCACGGCGTTAATAACCTCCTGCCGGCTCAATACGTTCCTCATATTCTGCTCCTTTCTTATTTCTGCTTTACCTTTTTCTTTTTCCTAAAAGTACAAATCCAGGATCTTCCTCTTTGTCTGGGATTTTATACTGCCGATTCCGGGAAATCAGCGCTGTTCCCGGTTATATTTATCCGCAATTGCAAGCGCGCTCTCAAACGTATCCGTATAAACGTAATTGGCCAGATGGATTTTCCCTGCATTCGGAAGATCGCTGATATCCACCATGGTAGTATGGTACTGCGCGGCAATCTCCCCAAAATACTTCACGGCCTTTTTGGTATCCTCCTCATTGCGCACAAAATTCAATACCTTCAGATGGGGTACCTCCTTTAAATTATCCCACTGGTGATCCGAATTCGCACAGCAGTGAATGCCGATTGCGCCGTAACGCTCCGCGAATTCATGCAGCTCATCCCGGAAATACTCCCTGTACATATCACTGCTTACAATACCGATTTCATCCTCGGACACCGTAATACCATAAGGCATGTAATATTCCGGATAATGAGCAATATGCTCTTTCCCGTATCTCCTAAACCACTCATCCAGGAAAGAGAACATAAACTCCTTAACCATGCAGGACAGCTCCTTCACCGCCGGCTCCTCATCAAACATGGATGCGTAAAAATCGCTCTTCTCCCAGATCAAGGCGGCTACATCCACAGGTGTCTGGATATCCGGCAGGCTCAGCAGTGCATCCTTTCCGGCCCGTGCCTTTACATGATCCGCCATTTCAAATAATTTTACCAGATTGGTGTCTTCATATTTGGGAACCCTGATTTTATACCATTCATCCACACTGTTAATCAGCGGCAGGGCAAACGGGGTGTTATTATCGGGCCTGTGTACCTCGCAGCCAAAGGCCTCGGCAAAAATTTCCGTTCCTGTGATCATGGAAAGATAAGGAACCGTATTATCATCAAGCTTTTCCATATTTTCTATCTGCATCATATATCTCTGATATGCCCACTCTTCCCGTTCTTTCTGCATTTCCCACCACAGCGGAGGCCTCTGTGGGAAATCCTTCGTATAATCCACCACCAGCAGTCTGTTTACCGGACTGTGCAGATCATAAAAATCAACCCAGTTTTGTTTCCTTTTTTCGATAAGATCCTTCATTGCTTTCCCCTTTCTTTCAGCACACATGCTTCCTTCCGTTTTATCATAAACCATCCGGTCTGCAGGCAAAAGTATAAAATCGGTACAATCCGCAAATTACATTTTTTAAACAGGACACGCTGCCTCTAAATCAATGCATTTCTTCGATTCTATTGAATTTAAACTGTTTAATATCTCTTTTTCCCTTTAAACTGAACTTGTATATAATTCAAACTTCACAGGTGCCAAATGGCCCTCCCCCCGCTGTCTGCGGGGCGCTGACACCGTTTCAGAAATGCAAAATCCAGGGAAAGGAATTATTATGAAAAACAAAGTGAAAACTGTAATTGCGGGCGCGTCCTATTTCAGTATCGGTTATGCCGTCTCGCATCCTGATTGTCTGATTTTAGACAGTTCACAGATTCTCGGAGGTGATTTTCATGCCGGGGCCAGGACTGCTGTACTGCCCGATCCCGATAAGCAGGAGGCGGGCACAGGGCTTGCCGCCCTGATGAAACAATTTCAGGTATGGAAGGACGGCCGTTTCGATGTCCTGAAGGCAGCCCCAGTCCTCCACGAGTATGTTGCCCGCCACAAAGAAATCAAGGTGCTGCTGGATGCTAAAATTCTATCCGTCACAAAGACAGATGCCGGCTTTCACATAGAATACGCAAGCAATGACGGCGTGCACGGCATAGACTGTGAACAACTGCTCGACACTACAACACTGCGTGATACCTGCCCGGCAGGCGCGGTATGTATTTCCAAAACGCTGAATCTTTTCACTGTCAGCCTGGAGGCTTCTTTTGAGCAGAAACTAAAAACTTCTGTCCCCGGCTGCATCATAGAAGACGGCATGAATCCCGGGGAAAAGACGGTGAAAATTCCTTTTTCCCCGGAAGAAAAGCTTCTGAAAGCCTACAGGATCGCTGCCGGAATCTGGGAACAGGCTTTCCCTGACAGGGAAGAAAAAATTTTGTTTATCGCACAGGATTTTGATTATGTATGTGAGGAAGCCGACTGTGAATCGATCATTTGTCCCTGGATCGGGAAAAGATTTTCAAATCCGCTCACCGCATTTGCCGCCGGATCCGCTTATCAGCTGTAACCATATACCGGGAGGAGAAGAACATAATGGAATTTTACGAACTTTATAACGGAGACTTGCGTATTCAGGAAACCGATGAACCTGTCTGGGGACAGTCTTACGATATTATCGTGGCCGGAAGCGGATCCTCCGGGACCTACTGCGCGCTTTCCGCCGCAAAAGAAGGCCGGAATGTCCTGCTGCTGGAAAAAACCCGCTGGTGCGGCGGCATGCATATCCAGGGGCTGGTAAACGGCTATTATTACGGCGGCCGCGGCGGACTCTATGAAGAAACCGATAAAAAAACGGCAGCCCTTGCAGGGGAGCTGTTCTATGACATGGCGGATGCCAAACGCCTTGTCGTTGGAGAAATTCTTGAGGAAAACGGAATTGAAGTTTCCACGTCTTCGATTGTTGTGGGACTGTATGCGGAATCCAGCCGGGTAATTGGCGTGAGAGCCTGTCTTGGGACAAAGGTAACCGATATAAAATGCAGCATGCTTGTGGACGCCACCAGCGACGGGCATTTGCTACGGCTTCTCCCTGTCCGCACCTTTATCGGCAGGGCCACAGACAACGGCGTACAGCCCTTTTCCAGCGTAAGAAGCGTATATCTTGATAAAAGTCAATACGATGGGGGCTTAAGCGTCACCGCAGGCAATGTATCCGGCCGTTACGGCGTATATCATGAATACCGGGATAACGGTTATGTCAACCAGTATGATGAAGAACAGTTTACGGACGCCATCATCCGCGCCCATGCCAGCCATTTAAAGACGCTTGCGCCCATGGCGAGATTTCTCTATCTTGCCCCCCTGATCGGCATCCGCGAAGGTCTGCTCTTTGAAGGCGAGCAGACCCTTACCTTAAAAAATGTATTGGAAGATAAGGAAAAACCGGAAAACATACTTTACTGCTGCTTCTCCGACGTCGATAAGCACGGCAGCGACCTCGCCTTTGATGAAAAGACTTATCAGAACTGGTTTGTAAACTGCAACATGAGCACCTGTACCGTATATATTCCGGTTCCGGTGGGTTCCGTTGTCCCGAAGGGCTGGACAGGTTTTATTACCACCGGAAGATGCCTCTCCATGGATTGCTATGTCAACTCCGCCGTCCGAATGAATACGGACGCCTTCCGTATCGGCGAAGCCTGCGGCATACTGGCTTCCATGGCCCTGGATTGTTCCGCATCCCCCATGCAGATCCCTTATCCGGCACTAAAAGAAAAACTGCTCTCCTGCGGACTTTGGGAAGCGGAGGAAACAAGGAAACCTTCCTTCTGGACCCCCGCCCGCGGAAATGACCGCCGCTTTGTAACCTGGATGACCCGGCCGGAAGAAATCAGGGACGCTCTGTCCACAGACCGCCCTTCCGTCGCATTATGGTCCTGCCATTTGCTGGGCCGGGAGGTTATCGGGGACCAGGTTTATGAAATGACCAAATCCGATGATGAAATGCTGTGCTATAACGCAGCCATTGCTCTTGGCGTCATGGAAGATGAACGGGCTCTGCCCATTCTCCGCGAAATTATCCGCCGCAGGACACCCTTTTATTTTCGTGACTGCCGCAGAAGCAATCAGATGCGCAGCGTAATCGCTATCTGCCTGTGCGGAAATATGAAGGATAAAGGTATTGTGGAAGAACTGCTGAACATCCTTCTTCCCGAAGAATTTGAAAATCCCATATACCACCAGCTTCTGGAGCCGTGTTATGAATTTTCTATTGTAAAAGAACAAAATTCCGTATACTATCAGCATTTTTCCCACGCGGTGGCGGCGCTGGTGAAGATAGCGCAGGCGCATGAGGAATGCCGTGAGCCGATCAGAACCGCCCTGCACGCGGCCCTGGACGACGAAAGCTACATACGCAGGATAACAAAGGAACCGGAGCACAACGCCTATTACCAGGCGGCCCTGAACGGTAAAAAATATTTTTGCAGCCGGCTCTGAAGGCCTCCTATCATTTCTCATAGTAAATGCAGCAGTCCGAAGCCGGACTGCTGCATTATTACTTACCCCCATTTTTTGTTCCATTGCTTATATTGGTCTTACACTTTATGCAGGCAATGATTTTTTTATTGGGCCAGATATTCCGCGATTTGCCTGTTAATTTCTTCCATAACTTTGTCTGCACCCGCATCCGTCATCTTCTTGCGCAGCTCTGCCAGACCTTCTTCCGGATCAATAACACCCTTTTCAAGCGGAACCTTATATTCATCACTGATGCTCTTCAACGCCGCCAGCTCGGCCGAGATATTGCTCTGATCCACGGAGAAGCCTGCCAGGGCAGGTACGAAAGAAACTTTGTCCATTTCCTCCTCCGTGCTTTCTACCAGAGGGCTGTCATTTAAAGAACCGAGTTCGAATTTAACAGTACCAAAACCCATACCCAAATTCTTCAGTGCGGTGTCACCTGCATTCACGCCTTCGGGAATCCATTTGGTCATATTGGTTTTATCAGCCTCGTAAGTAATCCCTTCCAGGCCGTTCATCAAAATATCATACACCTCTTCATCCTGGTAGCAAAGCTCTATAAACATCAGCGCCCTTTCCGGGTTTTTACTGTATGCGCCAACTGCCACACCATTGTTGGAAGGGGCAATGCGTTCGGCCTTGGTTCCCAGGGCCAGTTCGGAGCAGAAAATTCCGATTTCCCAATCGGGATGCTGTGCGGTAACCTCCTGGAAAACACCGTTGCTGTTTGCATCGTTTCCAAGATATACGGAAGTCTTGCCGGCGATGAAGTTTTCCTTCGGGGCTGTGGTTTCCGCCATGACGCTCTGGGACCAGAAGCCCGATTCATAATACTCTCTGCATTTTTTTATGTATTCTTCATATTCCGGAGTTTCAATCAGGTTAAATACCTTGGTCGGATCCTCATGATTATAGCAGAAAATACCTCCATTATTTAATTCAACCGGCCTGGACCAGTCCTGTTCCGTCAGGAAATTCTGTGTGAACAGCTCAAAGGTCGCGCTGTTGCCCAGAGGCATTAAACCAGGCTCATTGTCCTTGATGGCCTGCAGATAGGTCTCAAAGGATTCCATGTCTGTGATTTCAGGGCAGTTATATTTTTTGCGCAGGTCTTCTCTGTAGTTATACATGAATGCAGTATATTCTTTGCTGTCCTTGGGAACCATGTACAGCCTGCCGTCTACCTTGGTTGATTCCAGGGCGTCACGTGCTTCGCATTCCGCATATGTCAGCGGGGCATATTTCGGGAACAGTTCCGTAATGTCCATGAAGGCCCCTTTTTCTGCTTCCAGATAATAGTCGGTCCAATTGGAGGTATAAGTCAGATCATAAGCCTCGCCGCTCGCCCATACCATAGGCAGCTTCGTGGAATAATCCCCCCAGGATACCATGATAGGCTCAATAGACGCATTGATCTTCTCAGTCAGCACTTCATTAAGCTTCTTTATATGATCCTCTGCGTAAATACCGCCCTCATCACCGATGCAGTACATGGTCAGAACAACATGCTCGCTGATATCCACCTCAGAAGCTGTCGTATCTGCCTCCGATGACGCTTCATCCGCAGTGTTTCCAGCCGGCGCGGCGCTTTCTGCCTTTGAGCCGTCCTGGCTGGCAGAGGTCTGTCCGCTTCCGCAGCCTGAAAGGAGCGCTGCCCCCATGCATGCAGTTACCAATAGCGCTGTAAATTTTCTAAATTTCATATAATTATCCTCTCACAATAAAAAAATAGTATTTTTTCCTTAAACTGTTCTTACTCATTTGCTCCTTCTTCCGCAACGCCTCTTCCGCACTGTTTTCTGTACTGGTTGGGCGTACATTCCAAATTCTTTTTGAATATAATATAGAAATAAGAGCTGTTTGTGAATCCTACTTCATTCGAAATATCATTTACCGTCATATCCGTGTTTTTCAAAAGATCACAAGCGGCATCCAGCCGGAACCTGGTCAGATATTCCGTAAAGGTAATGCCGGAAGCCTGCTTGAAAAGCCTGCCCAGATACGCGGCCGACATATTTACATGATCAGATACCTGGTTCATTGACAGATTGGTATCACCAAAATTATCATTTACAAAAGCTTTGATCTGGGCAATCAGCTGATCATGCCTTTCCTTAGAGTAAATCTTCAATTTGTCCACTATCTCGTCAAACAGATGCAAAAACAAATGATGCACTTCATCAATCGTACCTGCGCCCTGCAGTCTCTTATAAAATTTATCAAACTCCAAAAGTATGGTGGATGTCTCAGCAATGGATTTATGGGAGGCCTTTTTGACCGCATATGCGAGCAGCATAAAGGAAAGTTTAATTTCCTCCACAGTATACAGATGTATCTTTTCCACAAACTCATTATATGCTTCTACAGTTTCCTCATATTTTCCCGCAAACAGGCTCCCCAGCAGCTTCTTTTCCGTCTCGTGGGGGTAATCAAATTTGCCTTTTCCCTGATCCTTTATATCTTCATCCGTAATCAGGCGTTTTTCTCCCCACAGATATAAATAGGAATGGATATCCAGGGCTTCGGAATATAAAAAGGGAATATCCCTCACGGAATGGCCAATACCGCTTACCGACATACTGACCGTAATACCAAAACCCGCCTCCAGATCGTCGTTTATTCTTTTGAAAATCTCATCCAGCTTATTTTCTTTATCCGCCGCCGGCAGGCAAAGCGCCCACCTTCCATCCTGCATTCTTACATAGATCACAGATCCGTAAATGCTTTCAAACCGATCATGAATCAGTCTGTCCATGATGCCTTCCAGTTCCTCCTGGCCATTTTCCACCTGCCGCAGATAGCTGTTCAGATAATCGACGGAAAGAAGGACTACCCGAATCTCGCCGCCTGTCTGGCTTACAATCTGATGTTTTTCGAATTGCTCTCTGATAACCTTAATATCATCCGCAACATTTCCAAGAAACAGCTTTCTGAAAAACAACATTTTTTCAAGCTTCCGTTTCTTCTGCTGTTCTTCCTCCAGGACCACCACCCGATCAATTGTCTTACGCACCGGGGCATAGAGAGCCCTGGATAACATGACAATGACTGCCGTGCTGAACAAAAACGCCAAAAAACATATCATATAAATCATTCTTCTGATGCTGTTGAGCGGACTCATCAGAGAGGAATAGTCGGTCCAGGATATAAAAGTCCAGTTTTCATAACCGTTGTGGGAGGGATTCGCATATACCATCATCTTTTTCGCGCTGCCCTCTCCCGTAATCAGATATCCTGATTCTTTCTCATAAATCACATCCGGCAGCAGGGTACTGTCAAAGGTCTGTCCGATCGCTTCTCCTGTCTCGGTATACACAGCCCTGCGTTCACCGTCCACAATCCAGATATGTTCCGCTGTGCTTTCCCCGTCTGTAATAAACTCCAGTGCATCCTGCATCCAGCCGAGATGAAAATTGAAAGCCATAATATTTTTAATGCTTCCCGAACTATAGGTATCATACAGAAGATATGTATACACATACGTCTCATATTTTTTCCCGTCCGGCGTTTCCACCGCCAGCCTCCGTAAGAATGGGGTGTATTTGGAATATGCGCTGATGTTATCCAGCATTTCCACAAAGCCCTGATCTTCAAAAAAATCACGTTTGCTGATGGCCGGCAGCTGGTTTTCCCCTGAATAATAAATCAGATTATCGTATTCATTATAAATGTATATAGAATGCAGCTGTTTTACTTTATACCTCAGTTCTTTCACAGCCTCCAGGGATTTCACCGCCGCATCCTGTTCAGAGGTATAGAACAATTGGGACGTCAATTTATCCTGTTGTATCTGAAGCATCAGATAGTTTACATACTCTGCCCGAAAACTCACCGTATTTGCAACCTGCTTCAGACTCTGCTCCTGGAACAGATAAATTTCATTTTTTATCTCTTTACTGAGCACATTATACATTAATGTTGTCATCAGCAGGATAATTACGGTACACACCAATGTGTAAACGGCGATCATCCGATATAAAATCCTGTTATTCACCATATGTTTTCTAAGCTTTTTCATTCTCCGCCCCTCTGCCATCCGCTCAATCCATGATTTTCTTTCCCCATGTCAGGTAACTGACCCGGCAGCTATGCCCTGATACCAAACAAACACCACCGCCAAATCTACTGTTTTTAGCATATCATGGATTTTCAACCTCAACAACAGAATATGGACATAATAATCCGATCCTGGGATACACCACAAATTTAATGCATTCGTCCGGGTGGTTATGGCACATATCCAGCGCCCAGGGCAGCTGATCAAGCGTTATCCTGTGGGTAATCAGCTTCTCCATAGGAATTTTCCCTTCCCCAACCATATCATATCCCCTCTGGAAATCGGCAATTGTGCCGGGACGCTCCAGATTATGCCTAAATTTTATGTTTTTTCTTATCATGTGGAAAGGATTCATCCTGTGGTTATGTTTATCCAGCTTGACTTCCACGCACAGGCCGGTCATTCTGCCATTGTTCTTCAACACCTCCACCGGAATATGGAAGGCATCCCTTTCCTCAGACACATCCAGCGCAATGCATATGCAGGCGGTATCCACCGGCCCCATATCCTTCAGGATAGCGTGTATGATTTCATCCCCGGTCATCCGGCTTCTATTGTATGCCCTGACCGCCCCCATTTCCAGCGCCTTCTGCAGACGGTTCTCATAATAATCCACGATACATACCCTGGCGCCGCAGGCCGCTGCCGCTGCTGCTGCCGTCAGCCCCATCGGCCCTGCGCCTATAATCAATACCTTTTCTCCCGGTTTTAATTCCGCACAGGCTATCGTACTGCGGAAGGCACCGTCAAACATCTCACAGATGGAAGCTACTTCGTCCGGCACATTATCCGGCACAACGGCATAACCGTAACCGTCCGCATCCACCAACACATATTCCGCAAAAGCGCCGTGAGGCGTGTACATGGCGATCCTGTCCCCGATTTTGACCTCGGTAACATTCTCTCCCAATTCCGTAACCTCCCCACATACTTCGTGACCAAGTATCTGGGGATAATGGTCGTGATATCCGTCGAATATTCCCTCCAGGATATGATTGTCGGTTGCATTGCATATGGACGCCGCTAATGTTCTTATCACAAACTGGCGGGACTTTGGCTCCGGTTTTTCCACCTGCTCAATTACAAGCTCTCCCGGCTTCTTCACTACTGCTGCCAACATTACTTTTTCTTCCTCCGTTTCCATAGAAATGTGAAATGGTTTTGTGACAACACATCAGCTCACAAACCGGTAAAGTAACCCTTTTCTCTTAGCCATGCGCTTTCCTTCTCATAAAAACTTTCCACACATTCCGGCTGTGTATGCGGTTCCAGAGTACAAGTTCCTTTGTAAAGGCCGTCCTTTTCCACAGCGGTCAAAAAACCGGCAATATTGACACTTCCCTCAGGAATCGGAGCATATTGAACCAACGCAGGGGCAAATATCCCTGACATTGGTGCGCCCCTGTTCTCCTTTGGCTGTCCGGCGCCCTCCCGGTGCAGACATGCATTTTTAAGGTGAATATAACCGATATAGGGCTTCAGGATTTCATAACCTGCCGGGAAGGCTTCCGCACCGGCCTGAAAGTAATTGGCGGCATCAAAATTAGTGAGAAATGCCTCATCTCCGTAATGCTCCATAATTGCCCTCATAAGCTCCGGCCTTCTGGTTGCATCATGCGCCTCGTTCTCCAGCACCAGTGTGATCCCCTTCTCCTTCGCATAAGCCAGCGGCTGTTTCCAGAATGCGTCCATACGGGAAAAATCCGGGGCTTCTTCCATGTTGATAAAATAACAATAGTGATTGACAAGCCTGGCTCCAACCGCCTTTGCCGCATCAATGGCCCCCTTTAGAAGGCCGATGTAAAACTCCGGTGTTTCAACAGCTTTCCTGCTGAACGCAGCCTCTAATGTCACACAGTCTATCCTAATACTTTTTTCATCTCTGATTTTCTGAATGGCGGCAATATCCCGATCCCGGTATCCGAAACCGCTTCCCGGCACATTGCACGGCCACAGCTCAAAATGCCTGATTCCATATTTTTTTCCGATATCCACAATATCCCCGAAGGACATCACTTCTCCCAACGCCTGTCCTGATATTCCAAGTTCCATATTTTCTGCCTTCCAATCCCTTCCCGACCATCTGCCAGGCTGCGGCTGCAAACAATGTTTACATGTCCTCTCTCCATTTCAAAATAACTTTGATTTGTTCCTCCGGTTTTTCCAGAAGCTGCACAAATGCCGGATAAAAATCTTCAAAATATATGTTTTTAGTAATTAGCGGCGTGATGCGTATTTTCCCCTCTTCCACCATTTGCATCACCTGTTTTCCTTCTTCCCGCACTACCTTCATGTCGTTAACAGGCCCCGTCATACATAGATCCCGGGATTGAAAAACATAAGGGGAAAAGCGGCATCCTTTTTCCGGATGTCCATAGGAAACCACCCGTCCGCCATGTCTGATCGTCCTGAGAAACAGTGTTACAGTTGGTTCTTCAGGCAGAAGGTCATCCCCCATCATGAGCACTCCGATATCTGACCCAGGTATTGTCTCCACGATTTCCTTCGTCAGTTTCCGGGGATCATATACCTCATCTGCGCCGAGTGCAAGAGCCAGCTTTCTTCTGGATTCGTATAAATCCCAGCCGATAACATGTCCATAACCAAGCGCTTTGGCATATTGCATTAAAACAAGCCCGCTGGGGCCAAGCCCGCAGATTGCCAGGCTTGTCATCCTCGTTTTCGGTTTATTTTCCATCAAGGCCCTGCAGGATGCCAATACCAGCTCCAGCACAGGTGCCTCATCAAGGCTTATCGTGTCCGGCACCCGGAACATCGCCGCATTTTTGGGCGTAACCGTCTGATACTGTGCAAATGCTCCCCCCTCAAACCACCAACATACCCGGTCCCCTACAGAAAAATCCGATACACAGCCGCCTTTTGCAACAATCCGGCCGCTGGCCTCATGTCCGAAAACAAGCGGCGGTGTATAAGCCTCGTGCCCATGAAAAATGCCCGGATCCGATCCGTTGCATATACATCCTCTGTCAATTTTCACCAGAACCTGCTCCGGCCCCGGTACAGGCACCGGTATCTGCGCAAGTTTCAGTTTTTCTTTCTCATATAAAACCCACGCTTTCATCGTATCCGGTATTCTCACCTTTTACCCTCCTCAGCACATACTCCTTATTGCTGCTGTGCCAAATATTCCGCAACCTGCCTGTTGATTTCTTCCTTAACCTTATCGGCCCCGGCATCTTTCAGTTTCTGACGGAGCTCAGCAAGGCCCTTTTCCGGATCAATAACCCCTTTTTCCAATGGTATCCTGTATTCATCACTGATGCTCTTAAGGGCCGCCAGTTCTGCCGATATCGTATCCTGATTCAGGGCAAACCCAGACAGTCCGGGGAAAACTTCTATGGCAGCATATTCTTCCTTCAGCTGGTTTACGAGAGGACTGTCATTTTGGGAACCAAGCTCGAACTTCTGGTTACCCATACCCATACCGAGGTTTTTCAAAGCCGCTTCCGTAGGATCTGTACCTTCAGGAATCCATTTTGTTCTGGTTTCCTTATCCGCTTCATAGGTTACCCCTTCAATACCGTTCATTAAAAGATCATATACTTCTTCGTCCTGATTGCATAATTCCAGGAACATCATGGCTCTTTCCGGATTCTTGGAATAAGCACCGATTGCCATCCCATTATTCGCCGGAGCCACACGTTCCACCATGCCGCTAAGCATATCGGATGAAAAGATTCCGATTTCCCAGTCAGGGTGTTCGGAAGCGACCTGCTGATAAACGCCGTTGCTGTTGGACATATTGGCCAGGTATATAGCGGCTTTTCCTGCCAGGAAGTTTTCCTTAGAAGCTGTAGTTTCTGCCATGATACTCTGGGACCAGTAGCCCTTTTCATAATATTCGCGGCTCTTCTTTACAAATTCTTCGTATTCCGGCGTTTCCACAAAATTGAACACTTCTCCGGGATTTTTAAGATCATATATGAAAATACCTGCGGAGTCGACTCCTCTGGACCAATCCAGTTCATTTAACCATGTTGCATTTTTCATCGTTTCCGTACTGTTGTTGGAATATGGTATCATGCCGGGTTCATTATCTTTGATTGCCTGCAGATAAGTCTCAAGCGTTTCCATATCCACGATTTCAGGACAATTATATTTCTTTCTTAAATCTTCTCTGTAGTTATACATAAAGGTTGTATAGTCGGGCTTATCATTGGGAACCATATACAGCTTGCCGTCCACCTTTGTTGTTTCCAGCAGATCCTTTTCCGTAAATTCCGCATAGGTCAAAGGCGCATAGGCGGGGAACAGCTCCGTTATGTCCATAAATGCCCCTCTGTCCGCTTCCAGGAAATAATTTGTCCAGTTGGAGGTATAGGTAAGGTCATACGCTTCACCGCTTGCCCACACCATGGGAAGTTTGGTTTTGAAGTCCCCCCAGGAAACCATGACAGGATCGATGGATGCGTTAATCTTTTCTGTCAGCATTTCATTCAGAAGCTTTATATGTTCTTCCGCATGAATGCCCCCCTCGTCACCGATGCAATACATGGTAAGTACCACATGCTCGCTTGTATCCACCGCAGGAGTTGTTTCCCCCGTACTCCCGGCAGTTCCTGCTGATGTCGTCTCCTCCGATGCCGGTGCTTTGCTTTCCGCCGGCGATTCCGTCGGTTTGCTGCTGCCGCACCCGGCCAGCAGTGTGAAACTCATACATGCCGTCAGCAATAAAGCGATGATTTTTTTTGATTTCATTGTGTTTCCTCCTATTTTTCTCCCTTTTCGGATTTACTGCTTCTCTTATTATAAATATAATAGAAACCTTTTATAGTGTATAACCGGCACTCAGCCCTTTACCGCGCCGACTGTAATACCCTTCACGAAGTATCTCTGTACAAATGGATATAACAGGATGATTGGGCCGGTGGTGACAACCGCCATTGCCATCTTATACGTTTCGCTGGGCAGGTTCGGCATCGCAACACCCGATGCGGCCGCCATTTCCTTAACCCCCTGTACATTGGAAAGCATGGAATATAACAAATACTGCAGCGGGAAGAGTTCGGCCCTGTTAATATAGAGCATTGCGTTGGACCAGTTGTTCCAGTAACCCAGCGCCGTGAACAGGCCGATAGTTGCAAGCCCTGCTTTGGACAGCGGTAAATACAGTTTTATAAAAATCTGGAAATCATTGGCTCCGTCCAGCTTTGCCGACTCCATTATGGAATCCGGGATATCCGACATAAAATTTCGCAATAGGAAAATGTTCCATGCACTGATAAGCCCCGGTAGGATAAGCGCCCAGATATTGTCCTTTAATCCCAGATATTTAACAATCAGCAGATAACTGGGCAGCATTCCGCCGCTGAATATGGACGGAAAATATAAAAACATGGCAATCTTGTTTCGGAACCTGAAATCTTTTCTCATCAGTACAAACGCCGCCATTGTGGAAAAAAACAAAGCAATAAAAGTACCCACAATGGTAATGAACCCGGATACCTGATAGCCCTGGATGATTCTTTTGGGAATCAGGAATACCATTTTATAGGAATCAAGGGAAAAATGCTCCGGCCATAAGGAATACCCCCGTAAAATAACATCCGATTCCAAAGAAAGGGAACCGATTACAATCAGCCAGAAGGGAATAAAACAAATGAACGCCACAAGAAGAACAATAAAGTAGAAAAATACAGTAAGCAGATCAATTTTTTTCTTTTTCATAGCGCCCCCCTTTAAAATAATGCATAGTCAGGCTGAATCTTCTTAACGATGGTATTCACAGTCATTATCAGAATAAATCCAAATGCCGACTGATACAAGCCTGCTGCGGTGGACATCCCCGGGTCAAAGCTCTGGGTAATCGTCCTGAATACATAGGTATCAATAATATCCGTCACTTCGAACAGCATGCCGTTTTTGCCCACGAGCTGGAAAAACAGTTCAAACTGCCCCTTCATAATCTTACCCACTGCAAACAGGAACAGCGTGATAGCCGTAGGCTTTAAGAGCGGCAGCGTTATCAATTTGATCTGCTGCCATTTTGTTGCGCCGTCCACACGGGCCGCTTCATAATATTCCGCGCTGATTCCGGTGATTGCCGCCATATAGACTACCACGCCGTAACCAATGCCCTTCCATTCGTGGAAGAATACCAACAGGGCCGGCCAGACGCTTGCATTGGTATATACATTGACAGCCTCCATGCCTGCGGATTTCAGGATATTATTCAAAAGACCATATTCATAACTGAAAATACCATAACAAATGGACTGTACAAGTACGAAAGAAATGAAATATGGAAGGAACATAAGCGACTGGCTGAATTTCTTAAACCATTTCTGTCTCACTTCATTAAGCATGACTGCAACGGCTATCTGGCATACCATATCCACCACCATAAATGCAATATTGTATAATACGGTATTTCTTGTAATCCTCCAGAGCACGCCGCCCTGTACCAGGAATTTGAAGTTTGCCATCCCAACCCATGGGCTCCCCAGGATACCATCCCTGTAATTGAAATTTTTAAATGCCACAATAATACCGCCCATCGGAAGATAATTAAATATAATGACATAAATCATTACAGGCAATATCATCAGAAACATGATTCTGTTTTTCCACAATTCACGTTTTATGCCCTTCCAGCCATGCTGAT
Source organism: Lachnospiraceae bacterium (assembly GCA_022845955.1). GTDB lineage: Bacteria > Bacillota > Clostridia > Lachnospirales > Lachnospiraceae > Eisenbergiella. The sequence goes on along the minus strand of AP025576.1, from coordinate 1,786,777 downwards.
TGGCTGGAACCGATACAGGTAAGGATGTGGACTTTCCTTTTGACTTTAACATACTATTTGTCCCCTTTCCGCTATTAATTTCACCCTCATTATTGCGAATTTTTATTAATTTCGAAAGACTAAATCAAAAATCACGGGGATAAATATAAAAAATATAGTAAAAATATTAAAAATGTATAATTTTTATAGTCATTTCTAAAATTTTAGACTATATATTCCGGCTTGCAGCCGTCATATTTCACAAGGCAAGATTACAGACATAAAAAGTTTAAAAATATGCAATGGCAGCCAACCCCCCATATTAAAGTAGCATTATGCCTGTCATCCATTTACTATGTACATAAAGAAGCAACGCTTCATAAAAAAAACAGAGAAAGGAAAAATTATGTCAGCAAACATAAAATCCCCTTTAACGAATGAAAAAGAAGATCGCAGAATAATCAAAGACTTTTTACTTATCCTGGATGGGACCGATACCGGATCCCTGATAAAACACGCAGAGGAAGCCATGAACGGAATGCTTGTCCTGAACGGAACCGGCCCCGAACCTGTTTTTGTCGGAATCCCTCCCCGTTGGGAGGACAACCCCTGCGGCGTGGGCGGCTACACCTGGACCATGAGCAGGCTTACATACATGGTAACTCTCTGCAAGGCATATCTTCTGACAAAGGAACAGCGCTATCTTGATAAAGTAGAAGCCGATCTGGCCAACTGGTTTGAGACGGTACCCGCTCCTCCCATACCGCATGATTATGAAAGCGCCTGTTATTATCACGGTATCCATAACTGGCGGATGCTGGAGCTTGGATACCGCATGGTATACACTTTCCCCATACTTCTCAGCGTAATCCGCACTTTCGGAAGCAGTAAAAAGCTTGCTGACAGAATCTGTCTTTCCATCGCTGAACATGCCGAACGGATCTCCGCCGGTTCCCATCTTCTCTGGCCCGGGCAGGATCATAATCACTATACCGAGGAAATCAACGGCCTGTTGTCCGCCGCTTCCATGCTTCCTGATGATCCCAGAACCCCGGCCTGGATTGAACAGGCTATGGACGGCCTGGAACACGCCTGTGCGTCCCAGATTACGGAAGACGGCTCGCAGACGGAAGGTTCGGGCGAATATCACAGCGCAGTGACCATTAATTTCTGCCACAGCATCTTTTTGGCAAAGAAATGCGGCAGGATATTTTCCTCCGATTTTGTATCCAGAGTAAAAAAAGCCATTGACTTTTCCATCCATACCTTAGGTCCGGACGGCAATATGCTTCCCTTTGGCGACTCCGATGCCTTGCTCTATACACCGGTTGATGCTGCAATACTAAGCTATTTATTATTTAACGACACAAAGCAGCTGGTTACGCTTCGTCAGTTTATAGATGTAAAATTTATTTTTCAACAGCTTTCCGAGCGTTTCCCCTGGGGCTTTCCCGGCATTCCCCAACTATATGATACGCTGAAGGCACCAATACCGCCTGCCGACTGTGAACTGCTTCCAACCATTACGTATCAGCGTCAAATGGATCAATATATAATAAGAAGCGATTGGAGCAAAAATGCCGCATGCCTGTTCTTCTCCAGCAACAGTCCCATACATCCCGGCAGCAATCATGCGCATATGGATCAGCTGGGAATCATATACGGCGCTTATGGGAAGATCCTTTTACAGGATCCGGGGCGCTACACCTACAAAGACTGCGAAGACAGACATCTGTACAAATCTTCACAGGTCCACAATGTTCCCACAGTGGACGGCCGCGACGCCTTTGCCTATTTGGGGACTTTTGCTTATGGGCCGCAGGAAGACGGCTCCCTTACAGCCATTATGAATTCTGAGCGCATCACAGGCGCTTATGGCTATCATAACAATTACCATCCGGTAACCATCTCCCGAAGTGCCGCCCTTCTTGATAAAAAGCTGCTTCTGATCGCCGATACCTTCCAAAACATCAGGGGCCAGGGCATGAAGGTTTTTTTCCATTTCAACAGCGCCAAGGTAGAAAGGGAAGGAACCTCCTTTGTTACCAGGGATCCTGGTACAAATCTCCGCATTCATTCAAATTTACCGGAAGGGGAGATACAAACCGAAATTCTGGATGGAAGACTATCCGATGTATTTTATCATGACTATCCTTCCCGGCGCGGCGTATACAGCCGTATCGCCTCCGGGGATACGGAGACTCTGTTTTTTGTCTGCGTTCCCTTCAGGGATGCCGCCCAGGATAATCTGAAGGATTTTGTATGTGAAAATGGCATTATTTCGTTTATCTGCGGCGGTGAAAGCTATCGCCTTGTTTATAAGGATGGGATATTTATAATATAAGTTTACAGCATGGTTCATCATTGCCTTTTAAGATAGATGCAGAAAGGAGTTTGTATGATTACTATAGAGAACAAATACGTATCCGTGGTATTCCGGGAGAGCACACGGCAGTTGTCCATCACAGATAAACGGATCGGTAAAGTATGGAAACAGAAGCCGTTTCCGGAGACAATTCCGCTTGTTGATTCCAGGGACATTCCGGGGGAAAACAGCCTCTTTTTTACTTTTGCAGGAAAAATACCCTTCACTATGACAATAGCCCTGGAACAGGAAGCTGATTTACTTTATACCCTGAGTTCCGATGCCGGCTGTCCGATGGAAGCGCTGGCATTTCCCCCCGCCATCCCTGCGCCTGATTCAAATCACTTTATTTTGCAGACCGACAGCGAAGGACTGCTGCTGCCGGTTGATGACTGCGGTTATCCGCTGGAACAGCAGCCGATTTTCCGCTGTTCGGGCGGACCGGGCATGGCCTGGCTGGGCATGACAGACTCTGAATTGGAAAGCGGGTATATGTGTATATATGAAACACCTTTTGATGCGGAAATCAACCTCTCCAAAACAGATGGCCTTATTGACTTCTCCATTGTATGGCTGAGCAGCCTCGGCAGATTTTCATACGATCGTAAAATACGGTTCGTCTTTTTTGATCGCGGCGGATATGTGGCACAATGCAAGCGTTACCGCCCTTATGCATGGAAGAAAAATAATGTGGCTTCCCTGCGTTCCAGACTGGATCGGTTCCCAAATCTCCGCAAAATTCTGGGGGCTGTCCATATCTATGTCTGGGACGACGCCAGAAATAAAGAGTTTCTGCAGGAAATGAAGGACAGCGGCATCGAAAAAGCCCTTATTTTATGGAATCCCAATCACCATCCTTATCCTGACAGGGACTTTACCCCTGCCGCGAAGGATCTCGGATACGGCGTGGGAAATCAGGAGCTTTTCACAGATATCCACCCTGATACTCAGGAACGCCTGGAACGGAAAAAAGAAATGCCGCTTCTTCTGAACTGTTATCCGGGTAAATTTGAATTTCTCACCGCAAAAACAAAGGATGGCGGCACATATTCCAACCAGTTCGGTACCTATGTATGTCCCGCTGCCATCCGCAATGAAATGATAAAACGCATTAATCAGACGCTGGCAGACTATCCCCAGGAAACCCTTTTTCTTGACGTTTATCAGGCTAACGGCCTTTATGAGTGTTATGATGAACGGCATCCCTTAACAAGAGAGGGCTACGCAAAGAACATTGTGGACAACATGAAGTTTATTGAAGATACCTATGGCATGTTCGTCGGCAGTGAATTCGGCGCGGATTACGGTGCAGGCCATGGGGCTTATGTATATGGTATGATGACACTCCAGCGCACCTGGTTTGATTCCCTTGCAACAGTCCCCGGCAGCATCTATTATATCGGGGACTGGAAAAACGGGCGGCGTCCCACCATTATGCTCGGCAGCCGCACCGCCACCCCCGCTTATCACAAATACGCCCTGAATGAATATACCCGTGTTCCCTTATATGAACTGGTATATCACGATGCCGTAGTCACCTCCTGGCGCTGGGAGGACTGCAACCACCACTATCCTGAGATCTGGTGGAAAAAAGATCTTTTCAATGTCCTTTACGGTAACGCACCGATTTGGTCATTCGATCAGCAGCGTTTTACATCCTTTAAAACAACTTTTGTCGCAAGCTATCAAAAGGTCATTCTCTGGGTGCAGCAGGTATGTCTGGATGAAATGACAGATCACCTCTTCCTTTCGGAGGATCATGTGGTCCAGAAAACCTCTTTTTCTTCCGGAAAAAGTGTTATTGTGAACTTCGGCAGTAAGGATTACGAATATGAAGGAATGACAATTCCCGCACAGGATTATGTTACTATATCCGAAGCCAAACGATAAGAAGTTGTCTCTGCCGCGGCCTTCCCAGCCCCCCCCCGCCGGTCCTCTTTCTTACACGGGACTCCCGGTGTGCCATTGTTCAGCTGCATGACCGCGTCAAAATCATGTAATCCCTTCCTGATACGGATAAATATCACCAGTACGGCAGCGATAAAGTTACAGACTTCCTCTCCGGTATACTTTCTCAGCAAAATGCTTATACTTGTTTTGCTATAATTTTATAAAGATATTATTTTTTGCATATATCTTGCAAACATCTCACCCATTGCGTAGTTAACAGTATAAGTAAACGCAAGGATGGTATAAGCAGAGGAGTTCGGAATGAAAAACAAATATACGTTAAAAACACAGCCCACCGATAAAGATCCCTTGCAAGTGATTGCCGCAGTCCCTGACGAAAAAAAACGGGCCGACGCGAAAGCTTTATTAGAAATATTCGGCAAAGCCATGGGAAAGCCTCCGGTTGTGTGGGGCGAAAAGTTTATCGGCTACGGAACCTATAAGTACCGCTGCGCCTCCGGTTACCGCGGGGAAATTTACGCCGCCGGCTTTTCTGTGACAAAGAGGAAGATCACACTGCACCTTTCTTTGGATGAGCCGCAGCTGCAAAACTATTTACAGAAGCTCGGTAAAACCACCTCGGGCAAGAGCTGTGTGTACATCAACAAACTTGCCGACATAGATACCGCCGTTTTAACGGAGATGATCCGCGCAGCAGCAAGTTATGGCAGCAAGTTTTCCGATGAGAGCCAAGAATGACGGAACCCGGGTTCCGGGATCTTAAAATTCTTTTTTTTCATAAATCCGGACGGACAGCCGCAGGGAAAGGAACGAACCCGCCGCAAGAAGGAGGAGGGCGGCCCCTTCACCCAAATATACGACTTTTTCCACATCCAGCTGAATTTTTGATAACACCGCTTCCTTGCCGTCCAGCTGGCTAAGGCCGATCAGCGCCATACTCAGACAAAGGAAAACGGCCATATACACAAATCTCGCCTTTTCAACGCCCACCTTATAAATTACCGGAAACAGAAGCAACTGCATCCATATGGTGACCAGCAGTATCTGAAGCAGGGAATGTATATTTTCCCCCATACTTCCATCCTTCATTAAAAGATAACGCAGAAGAATAAGCAGACAGCAGAGGAAACTGATGCCGATATCGATCAGAAAAGCAAACAGATATCTGGCTCTCACTATTTCTTTTCTGGTCAAAGGAAGGCTTATGGCGTAGGTATCAAAGCCGCAGGCTTTATCCAGGCTGAACACCGTCATAGTGCTCATGATACCGATCAGGGCAATGAGCATATACAAAAAACTGTTTCCTTTCATGAGGCAGGAATAAAGAAACATGAAAAACATAACAATCAGCCAGCTTTTCATCTGACTTTCCAGAAGATAAAATTCCTTTTTCAGCAATCCGGTCATATTCGTTCTCCCTTCACGAAATAAAGCATAATATCCTGGATACGGGCAGGATCTGCGGCCAACCCTTCCCCTTCCGCCCTCTTTTGTCTCCAGGTCCGGGTTTCCGTCATCGCTTCCGCCCCGAAACGGTTTTCCTTATACCCGATAAGCTCGGAGGGTTCAAATGCCGCGAAACATTCCCTGGGGCCCCTCAGAATTACAAAACGTTCCAGCAGGCTGTCCTTGTCTTCCGACAGAAGGATTCTGCCTTTATGGATAAAGGTGATATAATCCGCAATTTTTTCCAAATCCTCTACGATATGGGTGGAGACGAAAATGCTGTGCGTTTCGTCCTGGATAAAATCCAGGAAAATATCCAGTATTTCATCTCTTACAATCGGATCCAAACCGCTTGTCGGTTCGTCCAGCACCAGAAACTGCGCACCATGGGAAAGGGCGATTGCTATGGACAGCTTCATTTTCATCCCGCGGGAATATGCCTTGATTTTCATCTCTTTTTTCAGGCCGAACCGGTCCATGTTGGAAAAAAAGGCCGCCTCTTCCCAATGGGAATAAATGCCCGACATCATACTGTTTATTTTAATACCGTTCATGGTTTCCGGCAGGTTCAAGTCACCCAGAACCACTCCGAGGCATTCCTTGACCGCTTTTTCTTCTTTCCGGTTATCCTTTCCCAGAACCAGGATACGGCCGCTGTCCCTGTGAAGCATATTCAGAATCAGCTTGATTGTTGTGGTCTTTCCCGCACCATTTTCCCCGATAAAACCCATGATGCTTCCCCGGGGCAGCGTCATGGAAACCTCCCTGAGCGCAAAGCCCGGATAGGTCTTGGAAAGGTTTTCGATTACCAATGCATTCTCTGTTTCCATATCTGATACCTTTCTGTCCGCTGACCGGACCCAATTGAAGGATACGAATATTTAACCCGCCCTATTCGTACAGGACCTTTAAAACTTCCGTCAATTCCTCCAGGGCGATCCCATTTTCCCTGGCGATTTCCACGGCTCTGGACAGATGCTCCTCCGCCATCCGCAGGCTTCCTTCCCTGATTATGGAAATATCCCTGTCCGCCACGAAGCTTCCTTTTCCTGTAATGGTTTCAATAAAGCCTTCCTGCTCCAGATCATTATAGGAACGCTTGGTGGTAATGACGCTGATCCGCAGCTCTTTGGCAAGCAGCCTCATGCTGGGAAGCGCGTCTCCCGGTTTTAGTTCGCCGGTAATAATACAATTTTTTATCTGGGAAGTTATCTGTTCATAGATGGGTTTCCCGCTGGAATTGCTGATTGTGATATTCAATATGGTACCTCCGGAGTATATATTGTATATATCGTCATATATACAATATATACTTTCCCCTCCTGTTTGTCAACCCGAAATCATACTTAGGGTGCAGATAAAAAAGTTTGGCGTCACCTGCCCCAGCTGGCCGCACAGGGAAGATGGGGCAGGTGACGCCAAACTTTTTTATCTGCACCCTCATACTTGGAAAAACTCTTCAGTATACCACCAGGCTGTCCGCTTATGCTATAATAAAGAGTTATGGAGGTACAAAATGAAGAATACGTATACAACCTCACAGGTTGCCCAAATAATCGGGATCCATCCCAATACCGTGCGGTTATATGAAGAACTGCAGCTCATCACCCCGCCGGAACGCAAAGCCAACGGTTACCGTATCTTTACGGATCTCCATATCCGCCAGTTCCGTATCGCCCGGCTGGCCCTCCGGGTTGAAGTCCTTCAGAACGGCTTGCGAAAGCAGGCAGTGGATATCATCAAAACAGCCGCGAAGTGCGATTTTACAGAAGCCGTCCGGCTGACGGAAAGCTACCTGCGCCAGACTGCCGTGGAAACGGAGCATGCGGAAGAGGCCGTCCGCATCGCCCGGAATCTGATGGAGGAGATTCCCCCTTCCTCCGGCTTCTGTCCGCTTACCCGAAAGGAAACTGCCGATTGTCTGGGGGTAACCATTGATACCCTGCGCAATTGGGAGCTTAACGGCCTGCTCCAGGTAAAAAGGAAATGCAACGGTTACCGCGTCTATACGGAAAATGATATCCGGCGTCTGAAAATCATCCGCTCCCTGCGCTGTGCAAACTATTCCCTGGCCGCGATCCTGCGCATGCTCCAGGCCCTGACCGTCAACCCTGCCGCGGATATCCGCGCCGTCATCAATACACCGGAAGAACAGGAAGATATTTTCAGCGCCTGCGACAGCCTGCTCTCCTCCCTGTCCCATGCCGCTGCCAATTTCCGCCGGATTCTTGCGGAATTAAAAGAATTGGAAAAAGAACAGAAAACCTACCCTCCACTTTAACACCAGACTTTGCGCTGGTGTTATTCTTTGTTCTGACGTAACCGTTTCGTATCTTCAAAGTTACGTTTCAAAACATACCAGGAGGAGAACAATGGAAAAAACAATCAACGTAAACGGGCTGTGCAAGGCCTACCACGGAGTACCCGCCGTCCGGGATATTTCGTTTTCCGTAAAGTCCGGAGAGATTTATGGGCTGTTGGGAGAAAACGGCGCGGGAAAGAGCACCATCCTTGAATGTCTGTTGGGAACCCGCAGGCCGGATGCCGGCAGCGCGGAAATCCTCGGCATGGATCCGCTGCGGGAACGCAAAAGACTCTTTCAGAAAACAGGCGTACAGTTTCAGGAACCCTATTATCCGGATCGGATACGGGTAAACGAATTATGTGAAGAAACCGCTTCTTTGTATCAAAAGGCGGAAAATTATGAAAAGCTTCTGGAACAGTTCGGACTGGCGGATAAAGCAGACAGTATGGTCAGCGCCCTGTCCGGCGGGCAGAAACAGCGCCTTTTTATTGTGCTTGCCCTGATCCCCGGCCCTCAGGTGGTTTTTCTGGATGAACTTACCACAGGGCTGGATGCCAAAGCAAGAAGGGCAGTCTGGAAGCATCTGTCGGATCTCAGGGAAAAGGGACTCACCATTCTGCTGACCTCTCATTTTATGGATGAGGTTTCGGTTCTCTGCGACAGAATCGCCATGTTAAAAAACGGCCGGATTATTTTTGAAGGCACAGTGGAAGGCGCTGTAAAACGCAGTCCCCACGATACATTGGAGGACGCTTATCTTTGGTTTATGGAACAGGAGGAAGTTTGAAACAAAGTACGTTTCAAATATTGAATTAATGTCCGCTGAAGCGGACAAGGAGTATAATTATGAAAACATTCGGAACTCTTTTTAAAATAGAAGCAAAGCTTTCCCTGCGGGGAATGGACATGTTTATTTTTGCCGTCTGCCTTCCGGTGGTCATGGTATGTATCCTTGGCATGATTTATGGAGGGGAACCTGCTTTTCCCGGTTCCTCCTATTCCTTTCTGGAGCAATCCTTTGGGGCTTTGACCACCATTGCCATCTGTGCCGGCGGCGTTATGGGACTCCCCCTGCTGGTCTCCGACTACCGGCAGAAAAAGGTGCTGAAACGTTTCCAGGTAACGCCTGTAAGCCCGGTCATGCTCCTTGCCGTGCATGTAGCTATTTACGCCGCTTACGCCCTGGTTTCCCTGATTCTGGTCTATGCATGTGCCACCCTTGTATTCGGCTGCCGCATGCCCGGCAGCCCGGCTGTCTTTCTCCCCTGCTATTTTCTGGTGATGCTTTCCATGTTCAGCATAGGAATGATGGTGGGCGGAATCGCACGGGATACGAAAACGGCCGGCATTGCGGCAAGCCTTTTATATTTTCCCATGCTGCTTTTGTCCGGGGCCACGCTGCCCTACGAGATCCTGCCGGATGCCCTGCGTCGTATAGCGGATATTATGCCGCTGACCCAGGGGATTAAGCTGCTGAAGGCCGCATCTTTAGGGCTGCCCCTGGAAAATGTCCTCCTGCCGGTGTGCATTCTCGGAATCCTGCTGCTTTGCTGCAGCGTGATCGCGGTCAAATTTTTCCGGTGGGAGGCTGAGGCAAATACCCCGTAGCGAGCGCAACGAACTAAAGTTCGCGGGTGTTTGACCCATATGGGGAGTACGATCATGTTCGGACAGTTTAAAAGCGGGTGCTCCCGCTTCAAAGACGGTTCTGTTTCAAATACATCAGAGGCCGCCCCTGCTATCTTTCCGCTTTTGAATATCTTTTGCGATCGTATCCTGATTAATCAATCCCTTCGTCTCGCTGGCCAAAGGAAAATGCCCTCTTTATTCTACGAGAAAAGCAGTTACTTCCGGTAACTGCTTTTCCCCTGTTATATATTTATGATTTTTAAAGAACCTTTTTATCTTTCAAATACTTTTCGACCACTTCAATAAACTCTTTAGCCCTCTCGATCTGTTCCTCTGCGTCCTGCTTTGAGGCGATGAAGAAGTCCGAATAATCCGACTGTTCCCGCATGATGGAAGCGGTATTTTGCTAATGTCTCTACGCTGCCCATAGCACCACCCCTTCCTCTCTCACGTTTTTGTAAAATGGCAGAATATCTGCCCACTCCAGAAAATTTTTATAATCAATATTCAACACGGAAAACACTTGGTCATACTCCAAATCCATATCGACCGCCAGTTCAACCATTTGATTACGCATTTCCTCTGTTTCCCTGCCGTCCACCAGGATTGCTATATCAATATCTGATTCCCGCGTATTAGTTCCACGGGCAAATGAACCATATAGCAGAACGCTTACCAGCATATCCCCATAAATATCCCGCAGGCCCTTCACCAGCTTATCAAACATTTCCCGGTTATCCTCCACGCTGTTTTCCTCCTGTCTTATCATTTATATGGATATTGTACCGTATTTTTTACTTTTATTCAATCCATACCTGTTTTCTTGAATTTCCGCAGTTTTATCCACAGTACTCTAAATTTATCAGCCTTGTAATGAACAATTTTCAAAAAGATAAACATTGTTGATCGATTGTTCAGGCCTCTTGAGAAAGGTATTGATATTGTAAAGCATTTTATCAAAAGTACATTCTTCTTTGAGAAAGATTATAAGTCTGCAAATACGATCACTTTTCAGGCAAAGAAACAAAGTGAGTCTGGTCAAAGGTATCTCGGGCAGATTGACACCTTGAGAAAATTTACCCCTTCAAACCGGAGAATGCGATGCCTTCTATCAGATATTTCTGTGCCACACAATAAATCAGTACCATAGGCAGCAGCGAACAGACCGTGCCCGCCATAATCAGCCCGTATTCCGCTCCGTATTCCGTCCGGAAGGCGGCCAGCCCGATTTGGATTGTTTTTAATTTATCCGTATTCAGGTAGATCATAGGCCCCATGTAATCATTCCACATGAAATTAAAGGTAAATACCACCAGCGTAGCCAGGCCGGGCTTGCACATGGGGAGTATGATTTGGGAATAAATTTTCAGTTCCCCGCAGCCGTCGATCCGCGCCGCTTCGGACAGCTCCATGGGGATTCCCAGCATGAACTGCCGAAGCAGGAACACGCCGAAGGCACTGAACAGGTTCATTAAAATAATGGACCAATGGCTGTCATAGAAGCCCAGATTTTTAATGATAATAAACTGGGGGATCATGATGGCATGCCAGGGTACCATCATGGTAGCCAGATAACAGAGGAAAATTTTATCCCTTCCCGGATAGTCCATTTTGGCAAAGGAATAGGCGGCCAGGGAGCAGGTAACCACCTGCCCCGTGGTAACTATCAGCGACAGCTTGATGGTATTCAGATAATAGGTGAGGAAATTCACTCTGGTCCATACCTCCTCGTAATTGGACCAGCGGAGCACCTCAGGTATCCATTTGATGGGATACTCAAAGATTTCCCTGTCATATTTCAGGGATGAGGACAGGGTCCAGAAGAACGGCACCAGCATCGTCAGGCCGATCACCAGCAGTACCGCGAATAAAACGGAATGCTGGATGCGTATTTTTGTTTTATATGATTTCGTTAGCATTGTTTGCTCCTCCCATTTACTGCATATAGGTAACCCATTTCTTCTGCCCCCGGAACTGGATCAGTGTAATGATCAAGATGATTAGGAACAGGAAATAAGCCATCGCCGATGCGTACCCGAAGTTCAGGTATTTAAAGCCCTCCTGATAAATCCGGTAAACCAGCACGTTTGTGGCGCGCCCCGGCCCGCCCTCCGTCATGATGGATATCAGGTCAAACACCTGGAAGGAACTGATCAGGGAAAGTATCGTCACCATAAACATCGTGGGGGAAAGCATGGGAAGGGTTATATGGAAAAACCGTTTCAGCCCGTTCGCCCCGTCGATTTCCGCCGCTTCATACAGCTGCTTCGGAATGGACTGCAGCCCGGCAAGAATGATTACCATGTAATAGCCCGCCTGCTTCCAGACAGCGACGATCATGACCGACAAAAGAGCTGTGCTTGAGGACACCAGCCACTGGGGAGGATTGCTCACGCCGATATGGGAAAGGAACAGATTCAGAGGCCCCCTGGTGGGATGGAAAATCATGGACCATACGATTCCCACCGCAACCATGGAGCTGATATTGGGGAAAAAAATAAAAGTCCGAAACAGTCCCGTTCCCTTGATCCCCACATTCAGCGCCACCGCCAGAAGCAGGGCAATCACGATGGTGCACGGCACCGTAACGCCGGTATATATCAGGTTATTAACCAGGGAAACCCGGAAATATTCATCCTTAAACATCTTGATATAGTTGCTCAAGCCCACGAAATCAAAGGTTTTGAAGCCGTCATAATTGGTAAAGGAAATGACAAGCCCCATAATAATAGGGATCCCCATAAAAATGAGGAAACCCGCAAAGTTGGGCAGAATGAAAAGATAACCCTTCAGCCATTCTTTTTTAAATTTACGTTTCGGCAAAGCCGCATTTTTTGCCATATTCTCACCCTTTCCTGAAAAAGGGAGCGTCTCCCGCCTATACGGTTTCCCGCTCCCTTTCCCTAATCCGTCTTTATTGATACCCGTTATGTTCCTTCCCGGTTCCCTTACGGTCTGTACAGTAAATGCACAGACCTGCTGAACAGTCACACTATTGCTTCATCAATTCTTCCCTTTGTTTCAGGAAATTGTCCATGGTCTCTTCGATGGTCTTTTCCCCTAACAGATAAAGCTCGGAATTTTCCTTGTAGATGTTCAGAATCTGGTCAAAATTGCTGGATGCAGGGGATTCCTGCACTTTCTTCGCATTAAAAATAACGGATACGGAATCTTTGCCCACCGCTTCCTTATATGCCGCTTCCGCGCCTTCATCCGTATACGCATGTACCATGCCGGTGCTCGCATAAATTGCCGCGCCTTCCGGTCCGCACAGATATTTCAGGAAGTCGAAGGATTCCCCGGGATGCTTTGTGGTGGAAGTGATGCCCGCAAACTGGAACTGTCCCCAGGTGGTGCCGGGTTCCACGCCGTCCGGAATAGGCATAGGCGCAATTTCCCAATTCACATCTGTTTTACCTGCGCTGGTATCGTTTAAAAGCATATTGATCATCCATTCGCCCTGAGGCATCAGCGCCGCTCTTTTATTTTCAAAATCCGCCAGATACTGGGTATCGGTGGCCTTCATCTCCCCAAGGCTCATATGGGTTTTATCCACATTATACAGCTGGTTCAGCATCTCCAGGGATTCCTGTACGGCGGAAACATCATCCGCGTTTACATATACTCCCTGCTGTGTGGCAATGAACTGGGTATGCCAGTCCACCCAGTAACCGCCCCACTGCTTGTCCGGGCCGTCGCCTTTAGTCAGTTTCTTTGCCATTTGGGCATATTCGGTCCAGGTGAGCTGCTCCGGCATCTTAACGCCTGCTTCTTCCAGCAGATCCGGATTATAGAACAGCATCCAGCAGGTGGTTCTTGTGGGCAGCGCGAAAATCTGTCCGTCCGGATAGCTGGAATCCCACATAGCTCCGTATTTGCTGATATCCAGCTCACTGTTTTTCACCAAATCTGTTAAATCGAGCAGCGAACCGGTTTCACGGTACTGGGTTACCTGGGCAAGCCCCCTGATATCCACGATATCCGCTTCATCCCCTGCCGCCATCATAACCTTAAGCTTATCGTCATAGCTGTCGTTAGCAATGCTGAGCATTTCCACATGTACGCTGTCACTCTGCGCATTATACTGCTCCACCACCTTGGAAATATAATTTTCCTCATCGCTCCAGATATAGAATTTCAGATTTATCTTTTCCCCGCTGCCGGTATCTGCCGCCGCGCTCTGCTTGGTGCCGTCTCCGGTATTCCCGGCAGGTTCGGATCCTCCGGCCCCCGCTGTGCTGCTGCCGCATCCTGCCAAAAGGCTGCAGGTCATCACCGCCGTTACAGCCATCGCCAATACACGTTTACATTTCATACTTTTTCCTCCCTTATCACTACTTATTTGTCGTAGATTTCGCTGACATGTCTTAGTATATATGTATACCCAACCAGTGCAAAGGTTGAAATTTCATAAACTTTTAGGAGGATTGCACAAAAAAGAAAAGGTACCGGATGTAATTCCCGGGACCTTTTCTGCTTTGGGATGCGAGGTTTGCATTTTTTATAAATACTGCTCCTGATTCCGGAATACATCCAGCAGAGCCAGGATATTTTCCGGAGGTACGTCAAAAGGCAGCGCATGGGTGGGTGCAATAATCAGGCCGCCGTTGCTTCGCAGCGTCTTAATAATGCGCACGGCCTCCGCCCTGACACCCTCCGGCGACGCATAGGGAAGGCACTGCTGAGTGGACACACCGCCCCAGAAGGCCAGCTTTCCGCCGTACAGGGCCTTCATTTTCCCAATATCATAAATTTCCGGCTGGAACGTCTGATAACAGTCCAGTCCGATTTCGATTAAATCCGGAAAAATTTCATGACAATCCCCGCAGGAATGCTGCACAATATACTTGCCCTTCTTTTTGACACGATCATACAGACGGGCCATTCTGGGCTTGATGAAACGGCGCCAGTGATCCGGCCCCATGATAAGCCCCTTCTGCTGGCCCCAGTCATCTCCGAAATATACACCGTCGATATCGTATTCCAGCGCAATATCCACAAGGCGGCAAAAATAATCACAGATTTGATCATACAGCGTTTCCAGTTCCTTGGGGCAGGTAATCATGCTCATAAGCACATTTTCCATCCCCATCAGAGACCAGGATCTCTCAAACATGGAAAACCCGAAGCCGGCCATCGTGAACCGCTCTCCCCTGCCCGCCACAAGCTCCTCATATTCCCGCCGCAGCCTCGCCTCATCACATACAGGGAAGGTATAATCACATTCCTCCAGATCCTCTATCTGCGGCTTCTCCACCACGCCGATATCCTTATCGGCCCCGTTCCGGTTCCACACAACGCCGAATTCATCCCGGAAATAGCCGGGACGCCCGTCGATCTCCGCAGGCCAGCCCCAATACTGGATATAATTCATACACACGCCCAGCTGCGCTTCAATATCCGGGTTCCCCGTATAAGCAATCAGCTGCTCCAGCGACTGCCCTGTAAAATCAATATGATAGGGAACCGGTGTGGTTTCTTCATGGTTCAATGCTGCGATAACTAATTCTCTTTGTGTCATGTTATAGCTGCTCCCTTCTGTATGCCGTGTTTTTGCCTGTGTTTTTTTATTCTACCAGAGCCATTTTTTGCATAATAGAGGCAATTGTGCTATTATTAGCATAATCGTTCAACAGCGGACTATTTTACCACCATATATGGGGAGGGCATCATGGAAATTGTCTTTGATAAAAAGCGGCTGCTCCCGCTTCTCCGGGATTTCCACACCATTTCCGGCCTGCGGGTGGGAGTGTTTGATCTAGCCTGCAGAGAAGTGGCCGCATACCCGGTCAACCTCAGCGGTTTCTGCAAGCTTATCCGTTCCCTTCCGAAAGGGCTGGAACGCTGCCTGGCCTGTGACCGTACCGCACTGGAACAATCCAGGGAAAAGAATCCCGGAGAAATTCATATCTATTCATGCCATGCAGGTCTTACGGAGGCCGCCGCCCCCATCTGCAACGGCGGGGAAATCCTTGGTTTCCTGATGTTCGGGCAGATGCGCCGCACGGCAGACCCCCAGGGGCCATGCCGCAAGGTAGTCCACGCACTCACAGAGAAGGGAATCCGCCCGGAAATTCTTCAGTCGGCTTATGACTGCCTTCCCCTGGCGGAGGAAGCGCATATTCTGGCCTGCGCCCGGGTACTGCAGGCCTGCGCCGTTTCCGTCTGGCTGGAGGACAGTATCCGGCTGCAATGCGAAAGCCTTCCCCGCCGGGCCAGGCAGTATATTGCGGCACACCTGGAGGAGCCGCTTTCCCTGGAACGGATGTGCGACGCTCTGGATGTGGGGAAAACCACGCTCTGTTCCCAGGTTAAAAAGCAATATGGCTGTACGGCAGGCGATCTGATCCGGAAGGCCCGCATGGAGAAAGCCCGGCAGCTTCTGGAACGCACCGATTTACCGGTCGGTACGCTGGCCGGCCAAGTCGGGATCCCGGATTATAACTATTTCACCCGTCTGTTCCGGGAGCAGACGGGCGAAACACCCACGGCCTACCGCAGGCGCCTGCGGGCCAAAACCCGGTGAACCCGGATGTTTTCATCCAACAGGCAGGAGGGGCTGGTATGCGGAAATATCCGGATACGCCGCTGCAGACAGCCGGTATCTCACCGGCCTTTATAGAGGGGAAGGCACTATGTTTTACGTACTTTTCATTCTGCTTTTTATCATTATTTTCATGCTGTACCAGCATCACAGGGAAAGGCATACCATTCCGTTCACCCTTGTCCTGGTCGCCTACTTTTTTGCCATTTTCAGTATGATGATTTATTATTCCAGGGATGCGTATTACTATAATGTGATAAAAAATTACTTTTATCTGCCGGATCCGTTATGGCGTTATCTGTTTTTCCTCCCCATCTCCCGCTTTAATGTAATCAGGCTCATTAACGTTGCCAGTCTCAGCATCGTGCTTGCCAGCGTCTGTTTCGCCCTGAACTTCCATACCCCTTTTACGGTAAAAACCATACGGCGCGCCAAAACCGCCATCTGGATTTACCTCCTGCTTCAGCTTCTTATCTACGATCCTGCCTTCAATATACGCTGCTACTATTTTTTGTATCCCGCCTTTCTAGGTTCCAGACAGTTTTATGATGCTGAAAATATCATCTATATCCTCACCCGTTCCGGCAACAACCTGCTGGTCCTGCTCAGTGTGCTTATGCTGTTGGTTTCTTTTTACCACTCGCCGCGCATCCAGCTGATCCGGTATAATTTCCTTCTTATGACCGTCTGCTTTTTCACCCTGAGCACCCTGTATTTCACCTTTATTTCCCGGACTCCCTCTTTTCTGCTGCGTATCTCCAAAATTGCGCAGTCCTATTATTTCTGGTATATTAATCTGGGAAACAGCATTGTTTTTTACAACATATTTCCTTTTATTTTTATCGTTTTTTTGCTGCTGATATGCTATAGCCTGTACCGGCTCACCCATATCAGCCATCAAATCAACGCGGAAGCCTTTGAAATTTCAAAGCAGATTGATGCAACGGAAACTACCTCCAAAGTATTCTGTCATTACATAAAAAACGAACTGCTTGCCATTCAGTCCGGACTGGAACTTCTTCCTGCCGCTGTAAATCCGGAGAAAGCATTACAGGAAGCAAAGGACCGTTGTGAAAAACTGTATTCCCGCATCGATGAAATCCATAAAAACACGAAAACAAGCGAACTGCATTTGATTGATATTGATTTGAAGGATTTGCTGGAGAAGGTCCTCTCGCCTTTCTGCGCGGAAACCGCCGGGATTGAAATCAGGAAGAATTTCGCCGAATACCCTGTGCTTGCGCTGGCCGATCCGGTCTATCTGGAGCAGGCACTCACAAACATCATAGGAAACGCCATGGATGCCATGGCAGCAAAAGAGGAAAGCGCCGGAATCCCGGCGGAACGTACCCTCACCGTCAATCTGCGCTATACGGATGACTGGATTCTTCTGGAAATACAGGATACGGGGACCGGGATATCGGAAAATAACATAAAAAAGATATTCACCCCCTTCTTTTCCTCCAAACCCACCGCCAGGCACTGGGGCATCGGCCTGTCACTGACCTACCGTATTATCCAGGCACATGAAGGAAAAATCGAAGTGCGCAGCACGCTGGGAAAAGGAACCGCTTTCCAGATACTCCTTCCTAAAATCACACAGATTTTCACCGAAAAGAGGAAAATAAATGGAAAATAAAATAAAAGTCCTCATTGCAGAGGACTTGCAGCCAATCCGGGAAAAATATGCGTATTATCTGGGCCGGTGCCCTGAGATTGCACTCGTTGGCAGCGTAAGCAGCGGGACACAGGCTGTCGCCGCCGCCCTGGCTTCCCCTCCGGATATCATACTCATGGATATTGAAATGGAAACAAAAGATGCAGGAATCCGCGCCTCCCGGGAAATCCTCGCCACCCTACCTGATATCAGAATCATAATCCTTACGGTTTATGAAGACGATGAACTGATTTTTTCCGCATTTCAGCTGGGTGTATGTGACTATATGCTCAAAAATTCCTCCAACGAGGAAATCATCGCCGGCGTGAAAGCCGCCTATGAAGGCCGATCCCCCATCCGTCCCGAAATTGCAGGTAAAATCCGCAGTGAATTCAAACGGGTAAAGACCTACGAAACCAGCTTTCTTTATATGCTGAATCTGCTTTCCTCTCTCACCGTAACGGAACTGGATACCCTGTATCTGCTCTCCTCCGGCCATACCCGGGCAGATATCTGCGCGATACGACATGTGGAAATGTCAACCGTCAAATCACAGATACATAGTATCCTGCATAAGTTTAAAAAGAAATCCATATCCGAGATCATTACCAGCGCAGAGGATCTTCATCTGTTGGAGCTGATAATTAAGAACAGGCCCAATTAGCCTGCACATATCCGCCCAAACCCGCAGGATGCCCCGGTCCCCGGAAGTCATTACAGACCTGTCTCATCCAGAAAACGCTGTATTGTATCCGCTTTTGCAGCCTCCCTGAGCCATTTTTTCAGAAGCTCCAAATCAGATTCCTTAAGGATTACAGCACGCAGATTCTCCGGGACTTCGCCCAGTTCTTCCAACAATACCAGAACATCCTCTGCTTTTCCTGCTGCTTTTCCTGCTGCTAATCCCGCTTCTAATCCCGCTTCTTTTCCTTTTGCCATCCCCGCATCCCATCCGACATCGAATTCAGCAGCACGTATTTTTTTCATTTCCTCTGCTTCGTTATATTCAAAAATAGACATAGCTATAACCTCCGCCTTCTGTACGGTTAAAAATTCCGCCAGAATATCTTTCTGAATACATTCCCTGACCGCCGTTTCCACCGCATCCTCAATTTTCATGCTGGCAGCATATTTCCGTATGGTTTCCACAAACATACAGTATTCCTTCAGCGTTTTGCATTTCTGCATCAACTCCCGGTTATTCCCCAGGTTGATGTTAAGCATCAGCACCTTTAACTCCAGCTCCGGAACCGTAACTTCTTTTTCATAGGCATCTGACAGCTTTAACAGCTTGCGCTCCGGGTGTTTATCCGTCCCGTTATAAAACACTACAAAACGAGGAACCGGTATTTTCAGCAATTTACTGGAATACAAAGTGTCCATAGCCATATACTTTTCCAGCTGTTTTGCCACATAAATGAGATCCCGCAGCGGCATATTCGGATTAAATGACGCCTGATGTTCATAAAGGTTCATTTCTGAATCAAACAAAAACGAAACATCGTTTTTGATCCCCATATAGATGGCATTTTCCAGCGTACAGATTTCCAGTTCCTCCGCTTGCCTGTAATCCGTCCCGTTTAAAGCATTGTAAAGCTCAAGAAGATTCCCCTTGTCCTTGTAAAGCAATCGGAACACAGTGTCTTTGTGGTTTCTAACCACATGCAGTTCTTTTTCCGTTTCTCCCATAAACTGCTCCTTTCTTTCTGCAATTGTACGCAGGAAGCAGTTTAAAGAAAATGTCCCGCACCTTTTCTTCCATCTGACTCCCTGCCTGTTTAAATGGATTGTAAGCATAGAGTCTCTGAATAAAGATAGAAGTAAGATGGCGTAACGCCCAGATTCATAGAAATTTATGCTTATTTTTATACTAACATAATACCGTCTGGAAAACAATAATATTTTATGTCTTTATATTCCCTAACCATATAGCTCATAACAGTTCAATGAACTGTTACCTCATGCATGGTGCCGTCCGGTATACCGGGTATGGAGGTTTGCTTTACAAAAGCGCAAAAATAATATATGTTTATTAATAACTTGAAGGGACTGAACAGTTATAAGGGGATTATTATGGGCATTTTTTCAAGAAGCATCAAAGAATTCAGATTAAACAGTATATTTGTAAGAATATTCCTGTATATAATGGCACTGGTCCTTATTTCCATCGTATTGGTGTCTTTTTTTTCGTACCGGAAATCTTCCGGCATGATGATCCATGAAGTGCAGAACAGCAATATGCTCATCCTGAAGCAGGCACAAAAAAGTATTGATCAGGAAATTAACTCTTTGCAGGCTAATATTATGCAGGCCGCCCTGAACCGAAGCCTGAATGAAGTCCTGTATATGTCCGGCCAGAATACCTATGATAATTTTGAACTGATTCAGGATTCTATGGCTTATTTAAGCGCACTTAAGGCAAACAATAACAACATTTCGGATATATGGCTTTATATAAAGAAAACGGATATTGTATTGGGAACCGAAGGAAAATATCAGCGTTCCCTTTTCTTTTCGGATGTCTGCAAATATAAAGAGGATATCGACTGGAACCGGCTGTTCGCCACCAGCGGCTTTCATTATATCGGCAGAAAAAAACTGTATCGAGGCACCTATGAAATTCCGGTAGCTGTTTTTACGGAATCGCTGCCTTTCATCGACCGTTCCCCAAAGGGAATGCTTGTCGTTAATATGAGTAAATCCCTGTTTGACAAAGAAATGTCCAACTATAACAATGAAACCATTGTTTTTAATTATGTTGTGGATAGCCTGGGTAATATCGTTTATACAAATGAAGACTACTATGCTGAATTTGAAGATCTGCCGTTCATCCAAACCGCCGTCCGCTCACAGCTGGCAACTATGACCGATGCGCAAAATACGGCGGAGCTGGTGGTGGAGGGCAGTCCGTTTACGATTCAATACATACAGTCCGACTCTCTTCATTGGAAATATATATCGGTTATACCTACCGGTTATATTAAGGAAAGCGTCAATCAAATCCGTAATGTTACGATTCTGGTTGCTTCAATAAGCATTGTCCTTTCCATCGTATTAACACTATATATAATCAATGGTTTATATAAACCCATGAACAAAATATTGAGCTATATAAATATCATCGGGGATAAAAAAACGGCTCTAACCCGGAGCGGAAACAGCAATGAATTTACTCTGATTAACAGTATTATCGATTATGTATATAAAGAAAACCAGGTGCTGCAGGATAATTTTGAAAAAAACAAGCCTATGCTGCAGGACAAATATATATACGATATCATTAACGGAAAAGTCAGCAGCGATTATGAAAAGGTCGGGCTGGAGATAGGAATCGATCTCCCCCACCCTTATTATCAGGTTATTGTCTATGATATCGGGGAAGAAACTCCCCACAGCCTGAAAAAGTATAAGCGTTTGTTTAAAGAGGATACCAGGAATATGATGGAAATCGCAAGGCAGACTTTATACGGACAATGCTGTTATTATTTTCTTGATAAAGACGACCAGACAATCGTCTCCTTACTCAATGCTCCAAAATCCTTCTATGAACGCAGCGGGATAAATGACTATCTTGAAAAAATACAGAAATACTTTATGGAAAAAAGCGATTTGCCTTATGTTATCGGTATAGGCCAAAGCTATCAGGGTATCAGGAACTGTTATCAGTCGTATATCGATGCGCTTGAAACGATAAAATACCAAATTGTCAAAGGCCAGAACTCTGTAATCTACATTGATGAGGTAAGGAACAGTACCGGCACCGTAATTACCTATCCGATAGAGCAGGAAACGCGCCTCATTACGATAACCAAATCAGGTAACTGTAAATCGGTTTTGGAAATATTAGAGGGTATATTGGAGGAAAACCTGAGTGAAAAAGAACTTTCCCCTGAAATGGTTGACAATTTATTCCATGCACTGGCAAGTACGGCGGTAAGAACCATTTTTGAAATGAGACTGACGAATGAACAGGTTTTGCCCGATAATCAAAATGTCTATAAAGAAATGGAGCATAGAAAAAGTATCGAGGAAAAGAAAGAATACATAATCCAGGTATTTACAGCAATTGCCCTGTTCGCTTCCGAAAAGAATCACGGACATCAAAACCATATTCTGGATAAAATAAATCAGTACCTGGAAGAAAACTACCGGAACGAAATATCGCTTGATACGGTAGCGGAGGTTGTAAATCTGTCCACCTCTTATTTAAGCTTTATTTTCAAAGAGAATTCCGGTCTGAATTTTGTGGATTATGTGAACCAGTTCCGGCTGAAAAAGGCTAAGGAGCTATTGGAAAACAGTTCCTATAATATTTCACAAATTGCCGAATTGTCCGGTTACAGCAGCGCCAACAGTTTCAGTAAGGTATTCAAAAAATATAACGGCATTTCGCCAGGTCAGTACAGAAAGCTCTGATTCCCTGTCCAAAGCCCTTTTCTCCGGTTATGAGAAAAGGGCTTTTTTATGTGCCAAAAACACGGTGCACAAAATCAAAAGAATTAACCCTTATATTCTATAATTTTTCCATAAATACTAAAAATCGGAAGATTTACACCCACCGGCATCAATGCTACTCTTAATGCACGCACAAAAAACAGCAAGCAAAAACGCAGCCGGACAAAGAAAGAGGTGCAGTCAATGGTTAAAAATTCTTCAAACAGCATCAAAAAAAATATGCCTTTTTACATTATGTTCATTCCCGTATTCATTTATTTTGTGGTTTTCAGATATGTCCCTTTGCTATTATCCCTTATTATATCCATTCAAAAATACCAGCCGGCCAAGGGTATTTTTAACAGCAAATGGGTTGGGCTGGATTATTACAGACAGTTTATTGATTCTGTTTTTTTCTGGCGGTTACTGCGGAATACCCTGGGAATTAATTTTCTGCAGTTAACAATCGGCTTTGCGGCTCCTGTCATATTAGCTCTCCTATTAAATGAAGTGGGCAGGATGCGTTATAAAAAACTGGTACAGACCGTCACCTATCTTCCCAATTTCATCTCCAGTGTTGTGGTGGTGGGTATGGTGGTTACGTTCCTGTCTCCAAGCACGGGCCTGATCAATAACGTTCTTGCCCATTTAGGGCTGGAACGGGTTAATTTTCTCACGGAGCCTTCGTATTTTTGGGGCATATACACCATTATGACCATATGGCAGACCGCCGGTTACAGCGCAATTATTTATTTAGCCTCCTTAACAGGCATAAGCTCTGAATTATATGAGGCGGCAAGAATTGACGGTGCAGGGAGGTGGGCCCAGTTATTTCATATAACCCTGCCCGGTTTAACCCCCACCATCGTTCTTTTATTCCTGATGAAAATCGGCAGGGTTCTTGACGTAGGTTATGAAACGATTGTGCTTATGTATAATCCAAGTATATATTCCACGGCAGATGTAATCGGTACTTATGTATACCGCAGGGGAATCCTGAACGGGGAATACAGTTTTGCTTCCGCAGTGGGATTTTTCCAGTCGGTTATCGGACTGATTCTTGTATTATTCGCTAATCTGGCAGCTAAAAAAACTTCGGAAACAAGTCTTTGGTAAGGGAGATTAAAATGAAAGTAAGTAAAGGCCGCATTATATTTCAATGCATTAACTATACTGTCCTGTTCCTGCTGATGGCCGCTGCGTTATACCCGGTGCTCTATGTTTTGGCAGCTTCCTTAAGCAGTTTTGAATTCCTTGCCCAGGGAAAGGTGGGAATCCTTCCCATGGGATTTACCACCGATGCCTACAAGAGGATATTATCCTACCCCATGATCGGGAGGGCCTATCTGAATACCATTTTTTATACGGTGGCGGGGACAGCCATCAGCCTGCTGTTATCCTCTCTTGCTGCGTATCCTTTGTCAAGGCGTCCTTTTCCGGGACAGAAATTTATGTCCGGCGTCGTTGTGGTCGCCATGCTCTTCAGTGCGGGAATGATTCCCACCTTTTTAATCGTCACCAAACTAAATATGTACAATACGGTATGGTCCATCCTGCTGCCTACATCCGTTTCTTCGTTTAATGTAATCCTTCTTAAGAATTTCTTTCAGCAGATTCCTTATGAACTAGAGGAATCCGCCGCCCTGGACGGATGCAGCCAGTTAAAAATATTATTTAAAATTATCTTTCCCCTTTCCCTGCCGGGTATGGTAACCGTAGGTTTATTCTATGCTGTGGCCCAGTGGAACAGCTATTTCCCGGCCATGCTGTATTTACGGGATCGGGAGCTTGTACCAATGCAGATCATTCTCCGCGATATCGTTATCCAGAATCAGACAAATGAACTGTCCATCGATCTGGTAAACGGTTCCGACCAGATTAGTGAGTCCGTAAAATATGCCACAATTATGGTAGCCACCATCCCTATAATGATGGTTTACCCATTTATCCAAAAATATTTCGTTAAAGGTATCATGGTCGGTTCTGTAAAAGGCTGACGGCAGCCTTTTTACTATACAGATAACAAAAAATCAATTTATAACAAGTAGGAGGAAGTTATGGTAAGAAAAAAAGTAATCGCACTCGTATTAACAGCTGCTGTTTCTGTCTCAGCATTGGCAGGCTGCGGAAATTCCGCATCCGGCAGCACGCCGCAGGCTGCAGAAACTACGCAGGCTCCGGCAGCATCCGGGGAGGCCGGGGAAGAAAGTAAGGAAAACATCACGGTAAGCATGTTCCTTCAGGATTCGGCGGATCAGGCAATCAGCACCGATTTGCCTTTTATTAAGGAGATCACAAAGCGGACCGGCATCCGCTTTGAATTCGTACCCGCTCCCAATACCGAAGATCAGTTCCGGGAAAAATTCAATGTCACGGTTGCATCCGGCGACATCCCGGATATTATGGTAAGCACCTATCGTGATGATATGATGAAGGTTGCCGAACAGGGGGCA
Organism: Lachnospiraceae bacterium; assembly: GCA_022845955.1. GTDB lineage: Bacteria > Bacillota > Clostridia > Lachnospirales > Lachnospiraceae > Eisenbergiella. The sequence continues at coordinate 1,762,054 of AP025576.1, read as the reverse complement.
TTTGCCGTATTAAATGATTATATCGATGAATATGCGCCTAATTTAAAGAAAATCCTGGATGAAAATCCGGACTATATCCGTGACATACGTGCAAGCGACGGTAATATTTATTTTATGCCTTTTATCGGGGCCGTAAGAACCTTTAAGGTATGGATGCTGCGCGGGGACTGGCTGGAAAAGCTGGGGCTGGATGTGCCCGTAACCCTGGATGACTGGTATACCGTATTAAAAGCCTTCAAGGAACAGGATCCTAACGGCAACGGGGAAGCCGATGAAATACCATATACCACAAGAAATACGCAGGCCGGTGTACTCGCATTTATGGAAGCTTTTGGAATCAGCGGTTTTGAAGCTAATGAACAGTTTTTTATTGAAGACGGCAAGGTGAAATATGCCTATACCGATCCGCGCTGCAAACAGGCTCTGGAGTTTATCAATAAGCTTTACAGCGAAGGATTAATTGACCCCGAATATGCAACCAATGATACCAATGTCTGGCTTTCCAGACTGACCAATGAAGTCTCAGGCGCATGCCAGGATACCACAGCCCGTGCTTATGCTCTGGGAACGCAGGTACAGGCGGCAAATGAAGGTTCCGACGCTTATTTCACTGTAGTCGCCCCTCCCCAGGGACCGGACGGCACCCGGATGACCACCAGCCAGATGCAGCCTATCAGAGGTTTTACGGCAATCAGTGCGGATTCCCCTTATATTAAAGAGATTGTTCAGTTATTTGATTATTTCTACAGCGAAAAAGGCAACCTTTTGATGAATTTCGGTATAGAAGGTGAAACCTACACGATGGAAAACGGAAAACCAGTCTACATGGATGTTATTGCAAAGGATCCCCAGGGCAGATCCATTCTTTCCATGCTGAACATTTACGGACACAGAGAATGGGCATACAGGCAGGATATCGGTTATGAAGATGCCATGCTTGATGAAACCTATGTTAATTACAGAAATGAAATGGAGCAGTATATCCGTCCCACCATTCCCGCCCTTTCCCTGACGGAAGATGAAAGAGAAGTAATCAACAGTACGTATACGGAAATCCAGACTTACAAGGATGAGATGATTAACAAGTTCATAATGGGAAAGGAGCCTCTGGATAATTTTGATAAGTTTGTCCAGACCCTGAAGGATATGGGAATAGATGATGTCCTTGCGGTGGAACAGGCGGCCTATGACCGTTATATGAAATGATGCCGAAAGGAGAATCTTATGGATTACCAACAGCTGCACAACCCCATTTGGAGTCGTTCGGACAATTTACGGGATCCTTCCGTTTTTAAAACTCCCGATGGCTACTATCTGTTCTACTCGCGTTATTCCAACAACGACTGGACCAAACCGGAAAACTGGTCTGTTGCCTGTACTTTTACCAAAGATTTTATCCATTTTGAAAAGGATCGGGACATATCGGCCAAAGGCTTTGCCTCCCCGGGAGATGTGATCTCCTGGAACGGAAAGTACCTTTTACCCTATCAGTCCTATCCGGATTCCCCAACGCTTCTGTGCTACAGCACTTCTGCGGATTTGAAAAGCTGGACGGAACCCGTTTTCTTTCTGCAGGAGGCCGCATCGCTTCCCTGGAACCAGGCCAACCGGGTTATCGATCCCACCTTTGTCGCTGACGGAGAAAGGCTTCATTGCTTCTTTGTAGGTACCGACAGAATCCATTACCAAAGCCCCATAAATCTGGTAGGCCATGCATATACGGACGATCCGCAGCTGCAAAAATGGATCCTTACCACCGTTGACAGCCCGCTGATCGGTGCCTGCGAAGAGGCCCCTGACGGTGCAGAAAATGTTACAGTCTTTCATAACGGAAAAGAATGGATCATGATATACAGCGAAGGATTGATCAACCAGCATCTGGCATCTATCGTTTCTTCCGACTTAATCCACTGGGGAAACCGGAGAAAAATAGACATTCCCGGACAAAGCTGGCTGGCAGTCAGATATGGGGCGCCGTTTGTCTGGAAAGAGGATGAAAACTGGATGATGATACTGATGGGAGAAGCGGAAAACGGCCATACAACATTTGGCCTCCTGTCATCTGCAGACGGGTATCACTGGAATATGCCCGGACAGCAATCCTTGTAACACACCGGGCAAATCCGGACGGTTACGGATCATTTTATGTGGAGGAAGGTTATGAAACTATATGTATCAAAAGAGTCCCGGGGCGGGGATGGGACAAAAGAGTACCCGCTGGCCTCACTGGCCCGGGCCGCAGCGATTGCCGAACCGGGAGACGAAGTGATTGTTGCACCGGGAATATACAGAGAATATGTGAATCCCGCCTGTGCCGGCACACCTGAAAACCGAATCACTTATCGTTCTGAAGTCAAATACGGCGCGGTTATTACCGGGGCGGAGGAAGTAAAAAACTGGGAAAGGTATAAAGGCAGCGTATGGACGGCAAGAATCCCGAACGGCATATTTGGTACATACAACCCTTACACCGTCAAAATCTTCGGAGACTGGTATGATGCGGTGAAGCCGATGCATACCGGAGAGGTTTATCTAAATGATAAAGCCTTATATGAGACCGATACGCTGGAGGATGTCTTAAATCCGGCCGCATACAAGGGATCATGGGAACCCGGCGGTTCCCTGTATAAATGGTATGCGGCACAGGAGAACAACGAGACTGTGATTTACGCAAATTTCCGGGAGTGGGATCCGAACAGGGAGAACGTGGAAATTAATGTCAGAAGGAATTGCTTTTATCCTTCCAGGGAAGGGATCGGCTACCTTACGCTATCCGGCTTCACCATTACCAAAGCTGCAACGCAGTGGGCCCCGCCGACAGCTTATCAGGAAGGCATGGTAGGCCCCCACTGGTCCAAAGGATGGATTATTGAGGACTGCGATATCTCCCATTCCCGATGCAGCGGCATCTCTCTGGGCAAATATCTGCAGCCTGAAAATGACAACAAATGGGCCATCAGGCATACCAAGACCGGAACACAGACAGAACGCGATGCCGTTTGCCAGGCGCAGCGCGAGGGCTGGACAAAAGAAGCCATTGGTTCCCATATAATAAGGCGCTGCAATATCCATGACTGCGGACAGACAGGTATTGTGGGACACCTGGGCGGCGTGTTTTCTATTATTGAAGATAATGATATCCACCATGTCAATAACAAGCAGGATCTTGCCGGTGCGGAAATCGGCGGGATTAAAATGCACGCCGCTATCGATGTCATCATCCGAAGAAATAAATTCCATCATTGCACCAGAGGCTTATGGCTCGACTGGCAGGCACAGGGAACGCGCGTAACGCAAAATGTTTTTTATAAAAATACACCGCCGGACGGCACCGAACTCACAGAGCATTTATCCGTTGCCGAAGACCTCTTTGTGGAAGTATCCCATGGGCCAACCCTGATCGATAATAACCTTTTCTTATCAGAGGTTGCGGGCCGCCTCTGTACGCAGGGAATCGCTTTTGTCCATAACCTGATCGCAGGTTCCTTCGTATACGTGGGAAATGGTACGGATAACGGCAGCAAGGTATTTCCCTCTCCGCGCTACACCCCTTATCATGTTCCCCACAGAACGGAAATCAACGGTTTTATGACCATTCTTCATGGCGACGCCAGGTTTTACAACAATATTTTTGTTCAGCAGCCTGTCCGAAAGCTGTTAACGGATTACGCGAAAGACAGGAAAACCGATCGGCTGGATTTGATGAACTATCTCGTAGGTACAAAACCGTATGACGGATATCCGGACGCGGAAGAATACTTTGCTAAATTCCAGGAGGATAATTACAAAATCCGGGAAGAAAGAGATAAATATTATGACCATTTACCTGTGTATTCGGGCGGCAACCTTTATTTCAACGGAGCCAAACCTTATAACGGTGAAAGCAATTACTACGAAGATACCGTAAACCATATCGATTTGGAGCTTGCGGAAAAAGAGGATACGCTCCTTCTTCACACCAATCTGTACCATTATATGCCTGCGGCAGGAAAGGAAATGATTTCCACCGCCTTACTGGGGAAAGCGTTTGAACCTGAGGAACTATTCGAGAACCCTGACGGTTCCCCGATTATATTCGACACCGATTATTCCGGAAAACACAGACGTCCCACACCGGTAAGCGGTCCCTTTGAATTATATGATAAAGTGACAGAGATTCCTTTGTGAATGATATAGCATATCCATCCCTTTCGTTGTATAATGAAAGAAGCATTCTGCCGCAGGCAGGGTGCTTCTTATACGAAGGGGGATTTTACATATGCATAAGAAACTTTTTGCGGACAGTACCGGCTTCTACAGGCAGATTTTCAAACTGGTTCTTCCTATTGTTATCCAGAACCTGCTGAGCGCCGCCGTCAGTTCCGCAGATATTGTCATGCTCAACTATGTGGGACAGTCATCCATATCCGCAGTTTCCCTGGCGTCCCAGTACGCCAATATCCTGTTCATGGTTTATTACGGCCTCGGCACAGGCGCCACCATGCTGTGCGCCCAGTATTTCGGGAAAGGGGATATGCGCGCCATCCAGGTGGTGGAAGGGATTGCCCTGCGTTTTTCCCTCGTAATTTCCCTCGCCTTTTCTTCCGCCGCCCTGCTGATTCCGGAGCTTATGATGAAGATTTTCACCAATGATACGGAACTCATTACGCTGGGGGCTTCTTATCTGCGTTTCATGAGTGTGACCTATCTGTGCTGGGGCATCACCGAGGTATACCTGGCTGTGCTGCGGAGCATCGGAAGGGTTACGGTCAGTATGGCGCTCAATGTGCTTGCCTTTTCCCTGAATATTATCTTAAACGCCGTTTTTATCTTCGGCCTGTTCGGCGCGCCGAAGCTGGGCGTCACAGGGGTGGCCCTGGCAACCGCCGCCTCCCGTGTCATCGAATTGATCTGCTGTTTCTTTGTTTCCTTTTTCAGCAAAGATATCAAGCTTAATTTCCGTTATATGTTCCTACGGAACAAACTGCTGTTCCAGGATTTTGTCCGGCTTTCCCTGCCGGCCCTGGGCAATGATGTTATCTGGGGCGTGGCGTTTTCCACTTATTCCATCATCATCGGCCATCTTGGCACCGATGCGGTGGCCGCCAACTCCTTTGTCATCGTGGTCCGTAACTTCGGTACCATCCTCTGCTTCGGCATAGCCAGCGCGGGCGGGATTCTTCTGGGAAAGGTAATCGGGGAAAACCGGCTGGAGGATGCCAAAGAGGACGCCAAAAAACTCATGAAGCTTACTGTCATAAGCGGCGCGCTGGGCGGCCTTCTGATTCTTGCCATCACTCCCTTTGTGCTGAAATATGCTTCTCTTTCCGAAACAGCCATGCATTATCTGAAATATATGCTGCTCATCAATACCTATTATGTCATGGGCGCCGCCGTCAACACCACCCTGATAGCCGGCGTTTTCCGGGCGGGAGGGGACAGCCGGTTCGGCTTTTTCTGCGATACCATCGATATGTGGTGTTATGCCGTTCCCCTTGGCTTTATTGCGGCCTTTGTGTTCAAGCTTCCCGTCATGTGGGTCTATTTCCTGCTGTGTACGGACGAATTCGTGAAATGGCCGTGGGTGTTCAGGCATTACAAGAGCGGGAAATGGCTGAATAATATTACAAGGGATAACCTGTTTTCTGAAAATACGGTTCAGGACTGCCAGTAACAGAGCGTATGGCCCGCAGAGGTTCTTTCTCGGGCCATGCGTTTTTTTATTGCCGCTCCCCTTCATTGGCATCTTCCATCACCAGCTCTTCGTCCGTCACCTCCCCTGCAAACCGGACGGACAGGACGGCCTGGGCCATGTTCACATGGATCCTGGCATACTTCCCTTTTTCCTGCGCCGTGTGTTCCAGCATCTGCAGAAGCCCGGAAAGCTTCTCCCGGGTAAGGTACCCGCCCCGCCAATGAAAGGTAAGCATTTTATTCTTTTTGGCGGCTTGTATGGCCCGTTTTTCCACATCTTCTATTTTCGTAAAGGAAAGCTTTTTGGTTATGTAGTAAGAAGAACCATTGTCTGTACAGGACGGTGTCTTATACATGACAGGTTCGTGATCCCGGAAAAGCCGGGTATCATCCAGATTAAAATAATCATACCGTACAGCGTCCCTGTCACCCAGCGTATTGTCGAAGGTGGCGTCCAGATGATAATAGGTTCCTCCGATTCTGACGACATTCCAGGCATGGCGGTACTTGATACTTTTCTCCGGATTTGCTTCGGAAACGGCGATCATACACCAGATCCCGAGGGCATCGCACAGCACCTTTACGGTCTTGGCTATCCCTTCACATACGCCCACACCCTGACCCAGCGGACCGATGATTTCATGGGAATAGGCTTTTTTCAGCTTATCATAACGGACTGACGAACAGATAAAATCGTGGATATAAAGCTCCTTCTCCCATTCCGTCATATTCAGAGCGGGCCGCACCAGCTTTGCTATCCGGGATTCCAGCGCCTTTTGGTGCTCTGTAATCTTTGCTTTCTCAAACAGATATTCCGGAATCATTTCCACCTTATTGGATTCCGGATAAAATCGGTAATGAAAGCCGGAGGCATAAAAAATGTCCGGGCAGTCCAGGCGGAGCCGGAAAAACAGGTCGCCCAGTTCCCGGTTTTCCAGTTTGGGAACCGTAAAAAGCGGGGCCATTGACCGGAGTCCCGCTTTCATGTCATAGTATGCGCTCTGCTGTACCTTGTTCATCTGGGTGTAATAATAGGGTTCCATTTTACCACTGCTTTCCGCATTCTGCTAATTCTTCTTTACACAATATCTCTATGTAACTGAGTCTTATATTTTACTCACCCTCAATTTCATAACATCTATAAATCACTCGCAAAATTTCCTCATATGTCGCATTTTTTATACCAAGGCTTTTCAAATCCACAGGCGTTTTTTCCGCTTCTTCCATAAATAATTTCGCATCTTTTTTAACGGTATCAGCAATTGGCACCCTCACATCATTATCTATATTTGCCGCCAATCTAAGCACATCATTCTTGTGCTTTTTTATATTTTTACTATCAATCTCCTCACCCGCTGCTTTTCTAGCAGATAGATCCAGCCACGCTTTCATCTTGAACAACACAATATATTCCAGATCAAGTACCGATACCTCATCAATTTCCACAATTCCATCTTTTAAAAGTATATAATACTCTTCATCCAACAATATTGCAGATAAGCTTACAACATTTTCACTAACATAAACCGGGGCAAGCCTAATGTCAAACTCCAATAGAGAATCCGGTTTACGGCTAAAAAGTTCTATCATATAAGGGAACTGTGAGAATTTAGGTTTCTCGAACCGGTAAAACTGATTCTGACTCGTTCCCTTCTTCACATGCTGGTATCCGCCTTCTTCTATAAAACTTATAAAATCTTCAACAAATTTGCCATCCAAAGCTTCTATCAGCAAAACCATATCCAAATCTTTAGTAACCCTAAAATCTATTCCTAATCTTCCTAAAATGATATCACAAGAACCATTCTCTATCCCCCACCATTTCCACTATCGCAATCTCTATTCTTTCATCCTTTTTGTTCAAACTTTTAATCAGTGTTATGGGATCTACACATCCCTGTTTTGCTAATAGTCCGATATTGTACTTCATAAGTTGAACTTCTGGAAGTCCTTCCTCCAACGCCTGCTCTTTTGTAACTATAAGGTCCTGAAATCTCAATCCCTGTTTCCCATCCACTGCATATATCTCATGTTCCGGTTCGCCAAGCATGGTCTGTTCAGAAAGCGCAAATAGTCCCCCCTTATACACTTCTATTGATTGGGGAATATATTTTACATAAATACTATTTCTTACAGGATTTTGCAAATATAACTTACCCAAACGATAATAATCTTTCTTGTAAATACATTTAAATATTTTCTTTCTTTTTGTCTGCCCTGCAATATCATGATAAACTAGCCCTATCTGTTCTAATTCATTCATTCCACGCAGAATGGTCATTACTGATACTTTAAGATCTTTGGCCAATTCCTCAGCACCAAAAATACAGGTATCCTGATACAACATGTATAGATACATTAGCTGTGTTGCCGCAGTAAATTTATCATGGACTTCTGTTTCTTGCTTCTTCTCCTGTCGGCTTCTTATTTGCAGGGCCATAAACGGGAGATACATCTGCCTATTTACAGAAATAAATGGAATTCTTTCCTCCAATATTTTCTTTGTTCGATAAGGAGTACTATTTTCCAAAAGTAATGCAAGATCATATCCTGTTTTCTCTTTGATGTATTCTATTTGAATTTTGATTATTCGAATTGTCATATTCTCTTTTGGTTTTATTAACAGAAAATTACTATCCAAAACAGACACGAAATAAAAGTCATAATTTCCTGCTATTTGCAGGCGCAAAATCTCCTTTGCATTCCATTCATATATAGATGCTTCCGCATCTATATTGCATTTCAAATAATCTAATACTATATCCATCTCAATGCCTATTCCCATACGAACACCGCTATAATCCTTTTGTGATTGAATATAAAAATATTTCTTCTAATAATATAACATGACTTTGTTATATTGTAAATAATTGTGTTATATTACTTTCTTTTATTGAAAATCAGTCCAGATATTTGTTTTATATGCAAACTTCGCAGTTGCCAAACATCCCTCCGCCCGCTGTCTGCGTGGTGGAGGGACGTTTGGCAACTGCAAAGTTTGCATTTTATATATAAAAGTGGGTACCCTTACAATACCCACCTTTATAATTTTTATGTTGTTACTATATTCAATTTTTCTTACTGCTCCATTTTGCTGTATTTCAGCCGACAATCCCCATCATCTTCAATATCCAATAAATAATCCCCAGCACCCAGCTGGTAAATATCCCATAGAGGATAACCGGCCCGGCTATGGTAAATATTTTACATCCCACGCCGAAAACCTGTCCTTCTTTTTTGAATTCAATTGCCGGTGCCGCCACAGAGTTGGCAAATCCGGTAATCGGCACGAGCGCTCCCGCACCGCCCCATTTTACAATGGCAGGGTAAATATTGAATCCGGTGAGCACCACGCTGATTAAAACAAGCAAAAGTGCGGACCAGCCGCCCGAAGCATCCTTATCCAGCCCCATTCCCGCGCAGGTATTTAAAATCGCCTGCCCTATCACGCAGATAATTCCGCCTACCAGGAAGGCCTTGAGCATCTGCAGCCATAAATTATGGGTAGGAGTCACCTGTTTTACGTACTCCTGGTATTCTTTTTTCTGTTTCTCATCCATAGCCGACATTCCTTTCTGTTGTCATCCGCGCACGGCAGCCGCAGCCCGGGGATCGGCGTCCCATACCATGTGCATCCCCGCTTTCGCGGTTCACCGGTCCGGTTCGTGCTGTTTACGCAAGATGAAAGAATCTTTGTCAGTATATGGAGATAAGAATGGAATTATACAAAGGGACAGTTTTCCGGATTATATGTTTTCTTTTTATTCAAAATAGCCGATCTCAATTTTATTATAAAAGCCCGCAGTCCCTTTGCTTTCCCCTTCGTAAGGACAGCCGGAGACTTTCAGGCAGATGTCCCCCTGCCTTTCCATCACCGGGTAATATACTTCGGTCAGAGGAACGCCTTCTTCCTCATACAGCGACTGGACGGCAATTTCCTCCGTGCCTTCTCCGTCGGAAACCTCCAGGCGGAAGCACCGGTTAAAGGCCGCCTCCTGTCCGGGGATACGCCGCAGGACACCTTTATCCGCGTAAAAGCAGCGCAGCCACAGCTTCTTTCCGGGTACCGTCCGGAAACGGCAGGAGATCGATCCGGGGTATTGGGCAAGAAGGAAGGTCCCTTGGGTGTTTTCGCCCGTTCTGCCGCATTGGCTTTCCAGGCTGTGGGCTTTCTCCGACGCTTCCTCTCCCAAAAGCACCTGATCCGCCACAATAAACTCCGCCGGTTCGGTGACGATTGTATAGCCGTTGTATTCCTCCTCCACCACATTGCAGATCGGACGGAAAACCGTTGTCCCGCAGGTCAGCTGCGTGATAAATTCACAGGGCTTCTCCCCCGGTACCAGGGAATCCATCAGCTCACGCTGCGTCCCTTCAAACTGCGCAAAGCCCTGCGCACATGCGGTAAGCAGATGAGGGCCGTAGAACACGGCCACATATTCCGGCCGATCCTCCATCCTTCCGGCGGACAGATGAAATGGGAACTCGGCATGGATAGTATCCCCGTCCTCCCAAATCCGTTCCAAGGCGGCAAAACTTCCCGGCCGGAGCTGTACCTCGGTTCCGTTCACCAGCAGCCGTGCATCTGCACCGGCCCATTCCGGGATCCGCACATTCAGGGTAAGCTTCTTTTTTTCCTTCAGCCGAAGGGTCCAGTCCAGTTTCCCGTCCATGGGGAAGCCGGTCCTTGCTTCCACCGTTGTTTCCTGCTCTCCCCAGTATAAGTCGCAGGGAACATAATTGGTGAGCCACAGCGTATCCCCTTTATGGAAAAAGCTGCCCTCCGTAAGGTAGGCATGGCTTTCCGCGCCGGTACCGTTACAGCAGAAAAACCCGTCCGCTGAATGGTTTTTATGGCTTCCCTGCGTCATGCACAGGTTATAGACAAAACCGCCTGTTTCCGGATGCTGCTGGGCCAGCACGGCATTCACATAGCGTCTCTCATGCTCCTGCGCCCACCGGCAGTCAGCCGTCCAGGAAAATTCTTTTCTGGAAAGAATATTCAGGTTGTGGCTGCAGCAGCTTTCGCCGTTTTTGAAGTTGGTATGCTTATAGTACATATGGGGAAATTCGAACAGTTCCCCGCCGTAATCCGCCGGGGAGGGATAAGCCGGACGTCCGCTGACGCCTCCTGTGGGAAGCATATGCCCAACCTTTAGCCACTCCATAAAATGGGTCACACATTCTCTGGATGCCTCGTCCCCGCAAATATCGGCGTATTCCGCAAGCCCGATGACGCAGGGGATTTCCGTATTGGCGTGCAGGGCATAATGGCCGAGAAGATCTTTTTTCCCGGAAAGCATATCCCGGAACCAGCCGCGGTCGAACTTCTGCGCCAGATCCAGATACCTCTTCTCTTTGGTCGCCTCATACAGCCGAAGCAGCACCTCATGCATCCCGCCGAATTCCATATGGAAGGTATCGCTGTTTTCCCGGTACCACCGCGTTTCTGTCATGGCCTCCATACGTTCCGGCGTGAGGCGTTCCAGACGCCATTCTATGTAGCCCGCCATGTTTTCAAGCACGGATAGGGCCGGCTTATCCTGCAGAAGAAGCCAGGTATCCAGCAGGCCGGCCATTATCTTATGCAGATTATAATAGACCACCGTATATATACCGGTAAAATGCAGCGCTTCCAAATCATCCAGCATGGAGGATTCTATGGCCGCGAGATACCCGGGATGGCTTTCTTTTTTCCCAAGAGCCTGCTGGCATTCCGCCAGCCCCTGCACGATCACACCCGCTTTTTTTCCGAGGGCGGCGGCAATTTCCGGATCCGTACTTTTTAGTATCAGGCTGCTCCTGGCACAGGCTGTCAGGAAATGTCCCATATAATGTCCTCTGAAATGCAGGCGGGGAGACTCCCATCCCCCCAGCGGCACAGCCTGCCTGGTGTCCAGGCCCGCATTTTCCCGGAAGGTATACAAAAGTCTGTCCGTATCCGTGTCCATCAGCACTTTGGCGTTCAGGAGCGTTTTGCGGTAAATTTCCGTCCCGGGTACCAGCCGGTAATCCTGTATACAAAAAGGTTCTGCTTTTCTCTGTCGATTCATGATGATACCCTCTGCATATCGCAGGTCTGTCTGCGATACTGCATCCTTAATGATAGTAAAGGTGTTGGCGGAAGCTTTTGCGCTCAGGAACAGGTTCAAAGAATCCGCCGCCGTATCTCCAATTGCAGTATAAGCTTCTCTTCCCATAAAATCAACGGTATTAGAATATTTTCCCAGCGTTCCGCGGTTTGCCTGTTACTGTTCAGTAAATGCACAGTACTGAGTGAACGGTAACATTTGTCTCAACAGACCTCTCTACGCTGCTGCAGTTCCTAACTCTGGTGTTCCTCCCCTTTAATCTACTGCTTTTTTAATTTATTCTATATCTGTTTTCCTCAGATAATTTCTATTCCGCTAAAAGAAAATATCCCAGAGAAATACCGGAAAACGCTACCTCTCTTCCACTAATTTAGGCGGACTGTTTCTCCACCAATATTCTTGTCCTGTCCATTCGCTTCTGGCATGGCATATGACACCCCGCGTATCTTCATAAGTAAAATAAAATTCCGTCATATGCTCCAGAATCATTTCAGGAAGTGTAGATACGCAGTCTGAAATGGTAGGGAATCCATTGCCGAATTTACCATTTCCTATCTGCCCGCTGCTGTTGTCCCCCCACAAATAAAGGCTTCCTATTTCCGTTATTGCTGCCGAATTATAGCTTTGCGCAGCAATTGCCACCACTTTATCCATAATAAATACAGGGACTGTGGAATAAGACTCCGGTGAAGAGTAATTATTGACCCGTTCCTTTTTTATTCCAAGCTGCCCATTCAGGTTGTCTCCGATCCCCCACAGGGAACCATCCTCTTTTAAGATCAGTATATGGGCAAGTCCGATAGAAGCAAACCGGACATCCTCTGTAATTAATACCGGTCTGCTCAGGCAATTATCCGCCACATAGGAGTTATTGTTGATTGTAATTTCCCGTCCCAACTGGCCTCTGTGGTTCAGCCCGATACCATATAACTGCGCATCCTCCGTAATATACAGCAAGGTAAATCCATTAAAATCTATATGCTTTACATCCCTTGCGATTTCCTGTTCTTCATAGCTTACTTCAAGTTCATCTATCTTTCCCAGCCCCAACTGTCCATAGGAATTTCCACCGCTTCCATACAAAATACCATCTTCAATATAAAAGTGATTCCCCCAGTAATTAATCTCCGTAATATATTCATTTGGTTTAACATGGACTGCTTCCTCTGTACTAACCGGCCCAGCTTTATCAGAGTGGTTTCCTGCACATGCGGAAAGAAAAAGCGCACCGGCAGCCATGAGTAAAGCAAATTTTTTTCCTCTCATTTTTTACCATAACACCTCTTTTCTTTTCCCAAGTGGCTGTACACTGCTTCACATCAATATCCCACGCTGTGCCTGCCCGACAGCTTTGCAATAAAAAACTGCCCCTTCTGATTATACAGATACCCCATTCCCGCCCCGGTAATAATATTCCCCTGCAAACTGTATCCTGGTGGGATTAAATTCCGGGCTGTCGGAGTATATGTAGTAACAGCAGTCTTTATCCGACAGGACAATGCAGGGGCCTCTGCCCCGGTAATTATACTCCGTCTGGACGGATTCCCTGGAACGATGATCAAAGAACAACTCCCTGTCCTGTACCGAAAGGGTAAATCCCTTCTCTTCCTGTATAAGCCGCCCTTCTCCCAGGCTAAAGAAGCCTTTGGCATTGGGAAGGGCTTCCACCCGCACAGGCAGTTCACAGCGGTAGGTTCCGCTTGTGATTTCTTTTTCCACCTGGCCGCGCTCCCACTCATACCAGTCCGGTATGGCGGCGGGCGCGTTCTTTTCTCCCAGCAGCCGGCCGTATTCATCCATTTCCCACTCCGCGCCGCAGGATTCACAGAACAGGCGGCAGCCTTTGCTGTTCATGCGGAAGGGCGTATGGCAGGCCCGGCATTGATACAAGGCCATATGCAGGCCTTCCGCCCGCCGGGGATAGCGGACAGCTATCTTCTCCTCCCGCTGCCACCGGTACTCATCGTACTGCAGGCAGGCTTCTATTTTCCGCTGGATCTCTTCTTCCTCCGCTCTGTCCAGTTCTTCCTTTGTGTAGATGCATTCCAGCTTCGCCCGCATGGGAACCTTCCTGGGATGCTCTTCGTCCCAAAACGGGCCGGCGAGATAGCTCCCGTGAACGGTGAGCATCACCACCGGCACATCCATGAGTTTTGCCAGCTTACCCATATTTTTGGGGATATATGCGGTAGTACCCGCGTTGGAATGCCTGGATTCGGGGAATACCGCCACGATCTGCCTGTTTTTATGCAGGGCATAGGAGATGTTTTTTACCACCTTGATATCGGAGACATATCTTCTTTTTCCGATACAGCCAATCCCTCTGTACAGCCATTCCCCAAAAGCGGCAAAGCCTTCCATATCGGATACATAATTGGCCCTGTGGGGAAACAGGGCCAGCGGGGCGATATAATAGTCGGAAAAACCCTGATGGGTGGACAGCACCAGGTAGGGTGGCCTGAGGTGCTCCATGTTTACCTTTTTAATTTTGAGTCCGTAACGTCTGGTCATCAGCCAGGCGCCTCCCCAGATGAGGGGAAGCAGAAAAGGATACTGCTTCACGGGTTTTTTCTCCATAGCAAAAGGGGTCATGTCTTTTTTCGTATTACGCAGCATATCTGCCTCCGTTCCGCCGTTTCTGAAAAGGGAAGCCGCCCGCGGACCGTCTTCCGTATCCGGAGCTCTTCGGTTTCTTCTGACAGTATAGCACAGAACCCTGTCTGCGCCAATCGGAGAGGCAGAAAAAGCAAACCTTACTATTCACTCAGTACTGTGCATATACTGCACAGTACTGAGAAAATGATTCAAGAGTGCAAACAGGAATACTACCGTATCTTAAGCTGGAACAGGGAATAAGGTTCCACGGAAACCTGAACCGTACAGCCGTCCGTTACCACCTCTCCGGATATTTCCTGCTCAAACAAATCTGTCAGGACTGCCGAAGACGGCTCTTCCTTACAGGTAACAGCAAGTACCGACCTGCTGCCCGCTGTCTCATACCCGCGCAGCAGCAGCGCCCCGTCCGCCGAAGGCTGGACGGCCGAAATCACAACACTGTCCGAAGCCGTTTCCAGCAGGCTCTCTTCCATGGGGAGTGTTCCGTGATGGGAATTGGACGGCTGGTAAAACATACCGTGATTACAGGAATCCGCCAGTTCTTCGGTTATCCTGGGATCCCCGCAGCTGATTCCAAGCCACAGGTTGATCGTATGTATCCCTCTTTCCGGATAAGGATCCGGGCTGGTGGAGCTGTTGATCAGGGTCAGTGCCAGTGTATTGTCCGTACCTCTGTAT
The DNA here is from genome assembly GCA_022845955.1 of Lachnospiraceae bacterium. Lineage (GTDB taxonomy): Bacteria > Bacillota > Clostridia > Lachnospirales > Lachnospiraceae > Eisenbergiella. Next base: position 1,746,995 of record AP025576.1, on the reverse strand, counting down.
CCGTATTTACAGTCACTTATCAGGACCGCACAGTCCCCGTCCTCCCGGAGCGCCATCCCATACCGGAGCGCCGGCACATCATTGTTTCGTTCTTTTCTGACTACCGTACCGGCAGGTATATCATACCGGTATTCCGAAGTACGGTATGCAACCGGGATTTTATAATCCAATACCGGAATGATTTCCGATCCGCTTTCATGCCAGTCGATGTTCAGTTCCATCCGTACCGCCGGCTGGTGCTTATCCAGGATGTAGAGCACCTCCGCTGTAGAATCCGCTACCCGGTATACCGCCCGGATGCTTTCCCGTAAGGGGCCTTGTGCGGCGCGTTCCAGCTTCACACAGCGATCCACAGGCGTCGTCTTCAGGGGGCGGCCTATGTTCCAGGCGCTGGAGGTGACGGTTTCCGTCTCGATGAAATGCAGTCCCGCCGTTTTTCCCTCCGCAATCAGCTCTTCCTTCGTTCCGTTGCTTTTCAGCGAACGGATTCTTCCGGATCCCGCTTCGATTTCAACGGTGATCTGATCGTTGGAGAGCACGTAATTATCAAAAACCGAAGAGACCTGTTCTCTTTCCTGCAGGTATACGGGATAAGTATCCGCTTCCTTTTGGGACAGCACCACCGTGGTATAACCCAGGGCGGGCACCGTCACATCCGCCAGCACCCGGATATATTTATGATCCCAATAAGTCTGAAGCTCCTTATCCAGCAGCTGGAAGGTGATTTCTTTTCCCGTATAATCCTTCAGCTGCAGACGGCGCAAATCCCCGGTCCAGTCCCATACGGTCAGCTCCACCACCTCGCTGCGTTTCCTTGTACGGGTATTAAAGATATGGAAGATCCTTGTGCGGCCGCTCCCCCGTTCCGTACTGGGAACCCCTGTGAAATTCTCAATGCCATATCCGGCCCCTGCCCCTTCGGACTGGCTGTTGAACGCATCGATATCCACAAGGATTGCGGAGGTGTCAATCTGCTCCCCGATTACCCGCATGGCATTCTGCCGCTGGGTGTCTGCACACGCCATGGACGTCTGGAACAGTCCCATGGCATGTTCTCTGGACTCCTGCACGCAGGAACCGGTGAGAATGTCGTGAAAATGGGTGAACAAAACGTCCTGCCACGCCTTTTCCATGCGCTTTTTTTCGAACCGGAAGCCGGCTGTTTTTCCCGCAAGGGCCGCCATGGATTCCGCATCCAGCAGGGCCGCCTCCAGGCGTCTGTTCCCTCTCTTGATACGGCTCTGGGTGGTATAGCAGCCCGGCGCAAAGTAATTCAGTTCTTCTCTGACCACCGGCACCTTGTCCCGTACGGCCTCCGCCTCCCGGAAATAGTCCCGCAGTGTCCCGAACCGGATTACGGGATATATTTTCCAGTCCATCATGTCTATGGCGCGTTCCACATCCCGCCTTGTGGGGCCGCCGCCATGATCGCCCACTCCATAGATGACAAGGCCGGTTTTCAGTCCGGCCGACCGGCGGGAAATCTCAGGCAGCCCGGCGGCTATATGGGGTGTGACGGCCCCGTTGTACCAGTTCGGTTCCCGGTATGCGAGCACTTCGTTTCCGGACGGGGCCTGGTAGCGGTACAGAATATCCTTTCTTTGATTCCCGCGGCAGTGGTAATAGTATTTCACCCCGCCGAAATGATCGATTTCCGGCACATTGGCGCTGTGCCCGAAGGTGTCGGGAGAGAAATCAATGTCAAAATCCTTTACGCCCCAGACCTGGGACAGATATTCTTTTGTATACCGGATATGGCGGAGCAGGGATTCCCCGTCCGGCATGTTCTTATCGGTTTCCACCCAGGCTGCTGCGGTCACTTCCCACCGCCCCTGGGCTATTCTTTTCTTAATTTCCTCCATCAGACCCGGATCGTATTCTTCCACAATTTTATATACGGCAGCCTGGGACTGGGAAAAACAGAAGTCCGGGTACTGGTCCATAATATGCAGGATTGAACGGAAGGTAGCCAGTGTCACCGCTACGGTTTCATCGAAGCTCCACATCCAGTTCATGTCAATATGGGCATGGGACGCCAGAATCAGCTTATATTCTTTTGCCGCGGCTTCCATGGGCGAAAGGATTTCCTCCGCCTTTTCACAGGCCTGGTCCGTCAGCACCCCCTGCTCCTGCATACACGCAAGCAGATAATCCAGCGCCTCTTCCAGCACGCCGTCAAAGCGGCCGTTTTCCCCTTCCGACAGATGCAGGGCAAATTCCAGCTCGCTGAGAATGCGTGTGTTGGCTCTGCTCGGACGCGTGATATGCGCCTGCTCCTCCTTCGGCATGCCGAAGGTGTCTTCATAGCCGTATTTTTCCCGGTTGCCGCCAATCATCGTTTTCAGTCTGATAAATTTTGAGACCAGTTGGCTCATTTCGTTTCCCTCCCTGAGGTTATCTATTGCCTTCCCTATGTAACCGTTCTTACCCTCTCCACAGGAAACGGAAAGGGATCTCCTTCATTATAAGGCCGGTATACTGTTTGTGCTACCTGATTTTTGGTAACCGTTCAGACAAGTCTGAACGGTTACGATTTTTGATCGTTTCCGCTCGGTTTATTGTGCCAGGAAACGATCCACAATCTGCTGTCTGTATTCCTTAGACAGCGACGCGAAAAACGCGGAATATCCCGTCACCCGTACCACCAAATCCGGATAAGCCCCGGGATCCTCGTGGGCCTTTAGCAGCTTCTCTCTGGAAATACAGTTCATGTTGATTAAGGTTCCCCCCGCCTGCTCATGGGCATGAATCAGGGCCACAAGCGCTTCCGCCCCTCCTTCGCTTTCCACAAGCCCGGTATCAATGTCCAGATGCAGCGGCGCGGAATTTCCGTACCCGGGCTGTGTTACCGCCACCGCGTTGGCCTTCAATGCGGGCGAAAAGGTATCCAGCCCTCTCGCAAAACCCGGATCCGGTTCGGAGGAATGGGAGATGGGATCCCCTGCAAACCTGCCGTTGGGTGTGGCTTCCAGCACCGATCCATACGCATATACATCTCCATGGGAAAACATGCCGGGAACAATCGGCAGATGGTGCTTGGGCGTCGGCGTCTGTCTGCAGATTTTCACATAATGATCCCGGATCCGCACTGCCCAGGCTTCCGCCGGAGACTGCGGCGAACCATACCGTCTGATATTTTTCAGCATCAGGCGTTCTCTTTCGGCCCCTTCATAATTGGTGTGCAGCAGTGCAAAAAGCCTTTCCCACGTCAGCTTCCCTTCCTGCACCACCCTCTGTTCTATCGCCGCAAAGGAATCCGCGGTGGTGGCCAGGGCAATACCGTCGATATTCAAATCCAGGATATCCACCCCGCCGTTGGCACAGTTCAGCCCCCGTTCCAGCGGGCCGTGCATAAACAGGTTCAGCACGATTTCGGGCATTCCCTTCTGCATCACCTCATAATGTCTGTCGTAGCCTTTTTTGATACAGTCCACCATAATGCCCAGATGGGTGCAGAAAAGCTCCCACAGATGCGCCATCGTATAATTCCCCGCCTCTTCCAGATCCTCCAGCGCATAGTGCAGCGCCGTAGCCATGTTGACTCTCGTCACATCCTGCAGCGGATATTCCCTGCCGGGAATGGCGACCCAGTTACAGCCGCATTTCACCCGCATCCGCCCCAGCTCCAGCGGGAAACCGTTCCTGGCAAAGCCTTCGCTGATCCCTTTTTCCAGAGAATAGCAGACCCCGCAGCCGTCCTCCAGCGTATACTCCACAGCGCGTTTCAAAAGGATATCCGCTTCTTCCGTCTGTCCCGGTACCGGCGCATGGACACGGACGGCCAGATTGGTGGGGATGCCGAGCAGATGCATGGCATCCAGAATCACAAAGGACAGCCGGCTTGTCACTTCCCGGTCCCCCGACGGGGTGAGTCCGCCGATCTGGGCATAATGGGTATCGTTAAAAAACAGGCTGGCAAGGATCCACACGGCCTCTTCCTCCGTCAGGATCCCTTTGGCAATATCCCGTTCAAAATATTCTTCCAGAAGCGTATCCAGGGCACCCAGGGCGCCGCCTCCGCAATAGGTTCTGTCCACGGACTGGAAATGGGCAAGGAACTGGACCGCCTCCCGGAACGAACCAGGTGCCCTGCAGCACAACGCCCCGTTTACGGCAGCGATAGCCTCGTAATTTTCTTTCCGGAAGGGATCCGTTTCCTTTTCCGCCAGCTGCTGTGCCAGACGCTGATGCGCCTTCACCCATTCCAGGATCCCCAGCACCAGCTGTTCCTCCCCTTCATAAAAATCGGGATCCGCCGGCCGGTTTCTCTTCCGGCAGTACCTTATTTTTTCCAGAAGCCCCGTCCAGCCCAGCCGCAGGCCGATTTCCATGTCGGGGCACAAATGGTTCATACCTCCGAAGCCCGCCTGGGTGATCCTGTATTTACGGATGGTGTCCGCAAGATAGGCCGGCCGTTCCTCTTCCGCCAGCCCAAGAGGCAGGAACCGGTCCAGCGTCCCCACCCAGCAGCAGGCAAGAGCGCTGCTTCTGTTCACATACCTGGGCATCTCCTGCAGGAATCTGCGGAAATTCTTTCCTATTACCGTGCAGCCGTGAACCAGTCCGTCCCCGCACAGATCCGGTTCAAAGGAAAAATCCGGGAAATCGATGAATCCGTGGTCATCGATGTCAATCGGGCCGTGCCGTGCAATTTTCCTGTCGTTTATCTCCACCTTATCCTGATGCAGTTCCCTGATTAGGGTCAGGTATAAAGGGGACATTTTTACTTTTTCCGTATTCACCATTTATCTCCTCAATAAAAATGATATTTCTTTTTCAATCGTTCCACCGTTGTTTTATCCGGTACCGTGCCGGTATAAAACGTTTCCTCCAGTGCCTGGTACTTGGAATTCCCCATGCTGTGGTAAGGCAGCAGTTCAGCCCTTATCTGCGGATATGCGGACAGAAATGAGGCAATCCCTTCCAGCTGTGTCCCGTTTAATTCGGGCACATAGGGAATCCTCACCGTAACCGCCGCACCGCAGTCCGCCAGTCTCCGGAAATTCTCAAGAATCCTTTCATTGGTGACGCCGGTACAGCTTTGATGCACGATCGGGTCAAATGCCTTGATATCATATAAAAACAAATCGGTCAGGGGAAGCACTTCTTCGAAGGAATCCCAGGGCACATTTCCCGCGGTATCCACCGCCGTATGGATCCCTTCTCTCCTGCAGCACTCCAAAAGCTGTGTGAGTGGTTTTGTCTGAAGCATGCACTCTCCCCCGGAGAATGTGACACCGCCTCCCGAATGGGCGAAGTACCCTTTATTGCGGCGTATTTCATCCATCACGGTTTCCGTGTCCGTTTCTTCCCCCACGCACACCAGGGCATCGGCATAGCATTCCTCACAGCACCGGAAACAGCGGATGCACCTTTTCCTGTCCACCCTGTGTTTTCCCTCCGGAAAGCTGTGTGCCCCTGCGGGGCACTGTTGTACACATGCCCCGCAGCCGATGCACCGATCCGGATACAACAAGATTTCTTTTTCCCCGCGGATAGACTCCGGGTTGTGGCACCACCGGCAGTGCAGGTTACAGCCCTTGAAAAATACCACCGTCCTCACGCCCGGCCCATCGTGCACGGAAAAATGCTGTATGTTAAAAATACGTACTGTCTGCATCCTTTGCTCCTGTCTTTCTCACTCCCATTTGCCCGTCACCGTCACCTCTTCCCCATGGCTGTCGTAACACAGCAGCAGCGTCCGGGAGGCGTCATCCCACTTCGCTTCCATGGGGATTTCCCCGCCGTTCTCCATTGCCGCACATACGGCGGATGCCTTTCCGGGCAGACGCACCCGGGTAAATGCCTTGATTTTGTCCGCGGTTTTCAGCTTCAGCCGGAAGCCGCCGTCATCCGCCTGCGCCGCCAGCACCCTGGCGGAGCTGCCGATTATACGGAACGTGTCGTCCCGGATGGTATCGAAATCAAACAGCAGCGCCGTTTCATCCGGCCCGATTTCCTTGTGAGTGATAACGGGATAGTCATTCTCGCCCAGATCGGCAAACAAGCCTTCCCATGACTTTTTCTCCTCCGTAACGCTTTCATCCATGACGGCGGATATGATATACGGGCCTCTGTGCAGGGTCAGGTCACTGCGGTATTCCCATGCCAGTCCCAGGCCTTCCAGCGCCGTTTTCACCTTATCCCGGTATTCCTGCGCCAGCTCCCTGGTAAGGCAGAGTTTGGCAGGCACCATATTCCATACCACGATTTTTCCCCTTCCTGCCTGGTATACGCCGTCCGCCGGCGTCTCCCCCAGACCGGCCAGGCGGAACAGATGCCGGGCAGGATCGGCAAAGCCGGAGCTTCTCCACCAGGAATCGATTCGGTGGAAGGGATCGCTCCCGTCGCCGATATACAAAAGCGTTCCGCCGTCCATTACCCAGGAGAGCACTGCGGTATTTACATCCGGGGCCTCCGGCTTCATATACTCGTAGCTGAGGACCAGGACCTTCAGGGCATCCAGGTAACCTGCAAACCGCCGTACATTGTCAAGCTGTACCGGCCTTACCGGCAGGCCGTATTTCAGCAGCGGCAGGGACATGCCGTAAAACTGGGGAAACGCATCGCTCTGGATGAAATCAAGCAGCAGTGATTCCTCCCCGGAGATCTCCTTCATCAGTGCTTCGGCCGCCTCTTCATCCACCGGATTCCCCGTATTCTTATGTTTTGCCATGGCAAACCGCTCCCCCAGCCTTCTGCCGTTCACTATGCCGTCCGGGAACGTACGCTGGAACAGGCCGCTGTCCGACATAGCAATTCCCACGCAGTCCCCGGCGCCTTCAAACCAAAATTCCTTCTGCTCCATATCGCCGAACAGCTGGAACATACCGGAAAGCAGCGTGGAATAGCTGCCGGGTATCGGCCTGGATTGATCCGTTTCGTAGCTGGTCTCATCCTTCTGTGCAATATGGGGCTGGAACCGGGGATATCTGCCGTCAAATACCCGGTGGGGCCAGGGGCAGATCTCGTAATGCCAGATATGGGGATGCAGCAGGGACGCAGCCGCCGTCTTTCTGTAATTGTACTCGTAGTTTTCCCAGGTATAGGAGGGCAGATCCTCTATGGGATCATTCAGGAACCACATCCTGCGTCCGGTCCCCTTCACCAGCTCCTGCATGACCCCGTATTCCAGATAGGCGGTTTCAAAGGTACGTTCCTTGTATACCCCCTCATATACATTGGCTTCCCTGCTCGTTCCCGTCCAAATCTGGGCAATGTAGCCGTCCACCGTGGGGATATTGATAAGCGCCGCCTCCGGGCTCATGATCTTCCACTGGGTATAATTCAGCAGACTGTGTGTGGGCACATAAAACCGCAGATCCCGGTTATAGGTTACCTTAGCATATTCCTTCAGCGCCGCGCTCACACGGTCTATGGCCCTGCCATAGAGATAGGCTTTCAGCCGCGCCGATTTATAGCGCACATCCAAATCCTCATGCTGGGGCCTCCACGGCTCCTTGTAGTAGATTTCATATTCCCTCTGAAACGCCTCCGAATAACCGTTTCTGTCCCAGAATTCCGGTTCTTCCACATGGATGGCCTCCACGCCCATGTCCACGGCAATCTTCATGCGTTCGGTCAGATACTCCGAAAAGGAAACCGTAGGCACCATATAGGGCACGGTGGGATTATGAATCACCCCTTTGCCGCTTCGTTCCACCTGGCCCTCATCCCAGTGCTTGCGTCCGTCCCATCCGCCGTCCAGATAATCCTGATACTCCCCCCATGCAATCCCTGTCATCAGATGGATTACATAACCTTTTTCCCGGTACTGCCTGATCCGGTCCGGCATCGTATCGTCAATTCCGTACACCATAACAAAATCACACTGCAGATCCACGGACGGACGGAAATCCCCGCTTGCCTGATACCCTGTCAGTTCTTCTTTTTTATTCCTGATATATGCCATTCTTCATCCTTTCCCCCGCCGGACAAAAAGAGAGGTAACTTACTATAGTCCCAGGCGCCGTGCCAAACCCCGGAAAACCTGTTCCCAATAAGTTCCCTCTCAATTCTCAAAGTATTGTCCGTTCCTAGTAAGCGATATCGTCCCTTGTTTTGGACTGTTCCGTCAGATAATCAAGGAATTCCTGCATCTTGCCTCCGTCGCCAGTAAGCAGGTAGTTCTGGTAATCTTCCAGAATCTTTCTTGCCTCTTCTTCCGTATCGGCAAAGAATGCCCTTTCCTTATATTCTTTTTCCGTTGTATCGTCAAACGCCCATTCCGCAAATTCCTGGTAGCCTTCAAATCCGGGAGCGAATGCTTCTATGGAATAGCCGGGTATCTTCTCCACCGGCCGCAGCTCCTTGTATTGTTTTACATACTCATTTTCCGCGTCTGCCATGAAGGGGCCGGATTCGCCGAACCACGCCATATTTTTCTTGGCTACATAGGTCCTGGCCGCCATGTAATTAATCCCTCTTTCCCGAAGCTCTTCATTGACACCTTCCGTATCCACCTTATACTTCTCGGTTAATTCCGCATTCATTCTCGGCTGTCCGTCTGCATTCAGTTCATAGGTATCCCCTTCTATACCGTAGCATATCAGCTTTGTCCCTTCTTTGCTGTTAATATAGTCAAGCCAGGTGAGCGCCGCATCAATATTGGAACAGGTATTCGGGAAAAAGATAACCGGGGAACCGTTTCTTCCGTCCGGTTCAATCTGCTTCAGCGGGGATCCGTCCTTATAATTCAGAGGCCCCACCCATGTATACCGCATTTCCGGGTTGGAATCATACAGGCCGGTGAGCTTGGTGGCGTCAACGGTTACGCCGTACTGTGCACAGGTAAAAAGTGCGGTACCGTTCCCCACCTTTTCTTTTGCCCTGTCGTCCGAGGTTTTAAAACATTCCTTATCCAGGATCCCCTCTTTGACGAGCTTCCAGATGAACAGGTATTTATCAATATAATCCTGGGTCAGCCTGTCATAAGTAACATTTCCGTCGGCATCCAGTTCAAATTTGGTCAGTTTCTTCGTCTGGAAGCTTTGGATAAAATCGTCATAGGACCAGCCGTCATGGTAGGTTGTCGCCACGATACAGTCATTGCCGTTCACATCCTTAAAGCCGTAATCCCTTGCCTTCACCATAAAATCATAAAGCTCCTCCGAAGTCTTGATAGAAGTGGGATCGATGCCAAGGGCTTCGGGAACGTCGCCGCGGACGAATACGCCGTACCCCCACTGTGCGATGTCGGCATCATCTCCCGCCACTTCCGTGGGAAGCACATATCTGGCCCCGTTGTTTTCCGGGGTATCAATGTCCGTTTCCAGGTATTTCTGCCCGATAACGCCTATATCGTAGGCATCGGCAATATTCGGGTAATTGGGCACCATATCCTTGATATCGATCAGCCGGCCTTCCACGCCCGCTTTCTTAATGATCGCCGTTTCCCCGGCAGTACCGCCCCAGTAAGGGGCATTCACCATATCCGGCATATCTCCGGAAGCAAACATCATATTCAGTTTTTCAGCCTCGCTCATCATGATGCCTTCAAATTCCACGGTCACACCGATTTTTTCCCGGATTGCCGCCGCCACATCATTGTTATACTGATCCTGGGCCGTCTTGAAGCCGCCGTTCCAGCAGATGAGCATTTTCAATTGGACATCATCAAATTTTTTGTACTTATTTCCGTCCTCATCCACATAATAATCGCCGTCATCCGCAGTTTCTCCGGCCGCCGCGGCTGTGCTGCCGGCCGTATCCGCCGTGTCCGCCGTTCCCGCATTACCTGCCGTGGATGCGCTTTCCTTCGAACCGCCGCACCCTGCCAGCATCCCAGCCGTCATTGCCGCCGTGAGCAATAACGCCAATGCTTTTTTCTTTCTCATACGCTAAATCCTCCTTTTTTACGAATCATATATACCGGATAAAACTGCGCCTGGCGCCATTTGGGGCGCAGTCTAACCTTTCACAGAACCAACCATAACCCCTTTTACATAATACTTTTGCAAAAAAGGATAGATTATGACAATAGGCATCGTCAGAATCATAACAAATGCCATCTGCAGGGATTGGGAGGTATAGCTGGTCATGGAACCCAGCGCCGTTTCCTGCCCCACCTTCACCTGGGAGCTTGCGGTCGCTTCGCTCAGAATCTTCTGCAATACGGTCGCTGCCGGATAAAGCGCGGCCTTACTCTGATAATAGGCCCCCGTGAACCAGTCGTTCCATTTGCCCACGCCGATAAACAGAGCCAGCGTTGCCAGTATCGGTTTGGACAAAGGGATATAAATCCGCATGAGGATCGTGGTTTCCTTCGCCCCATCCAGCTGGGCCGATTCCCTCAGTTCATACGGTATGTTCGCAAAATTGGTGCGAAGCAGCACGAAGTTATAAAAGCTGTAAACAGACGGAATAACGTATAGCCAGAAGCTGCCGGTAAGACCGAGAGAACGCAGCACCATATAAAGAGGAATCATTCCGCCGCTGAAAATGGTTGTAAAATACCAGAAAAAGTTAAGAAAAGTCCTTCCCGGCAACGTGCGGATACTTAACGCATAGGCGATCAGCGCCGTAAAAAGCAGTCCGGCCACCACGCTCAGAATCGTCGCACCCACCGATATGGACAAAGACTGGTAGATTCTTTCGTCCTTAAACGCCATAACATAATTTTCCAGGGTGAACTGCCTGGGATAAAGCCAGACCCCGCCCTTCAGGAAATCCCGTCCGGTATTGAAGGATGCCACCAGCACGTACCAGAACGGATAAAACGTTACAAGGCCAAGCAGACACAATATGGTATAATTAAAAACCTTAAATATTTTTTGTCCCTTTGTTTCTTTCATTTTCCCCCTCCTTTACCACAGACCCACTTCTGCGTATTTCTTCGTCAGATGATTTGTCGTTGTTACCAAAAGCAGGGAAAATACCGACTTAAACACCCCGATTGCCGTGGCATACTCAAATTTACCGTACTTGATACCTGTCTGGATAACATACGTGTCAAGGATCTGGGAAATCTGGGTATTTGCCGGCTGCTGCAACAAGAGAATCTGATCATAGCCCGCATTCAGGATACCGCCGATTGCCATAATAAACATGATCCCTATCGTGGTTGAAATCCCGGGCAGCGTAATATGCCACGTACATTTCAGCCGGCCCGCGCCGTCTATCCCCGCCGCTTCGTACAGCTCCTGATCAACCCCGGTGATCGCCGCCAGGTAAACGATGGATCCCCAGCCGATGCCCTTCCATAAATCCGATAAAATGACCAGCGGATAAAACGCATTTTTCTCTCCCATGATAAACACGGTTTCCAGCCCCATCATCTGCCGTACCTGATTTACTATGCCGCCATATGGGGTAAAAAGTACCGTCATCAGCTGTACCACCACAACCCAGGATACGAAATTGGGAAGGTAGCTCAGTGTCTGTATGGCCCGCTTGAACCTGGCCGCCCGCACCTCATTGAGTAAAAGCGCGAGTATAATCGGGGCCGGGAAGCAGATAAGGATCTTCAGGCCGCTTATCACAAGGGTATTGCGGATCGTTGTCCAGAACTCCGGAGAGGTGATGAATTTCTGAAAATGCTTCAGGCCGGCCCACTCGCTTCCGAAAATCCCCAGATCAAACCGATAATTTTTAAATGCAAGTACAATTCCTGCCATCGGCGCATAGCAGAATACAACCAGCCAGACCACACACGGCAGGATAAACAGATACAGTACCCTATGACGCTTGATCTGTGTCCACAGCGCTTTCCGTTCCTGTGCTTTTCCTGCCTTGCTTACCGCGCTTTTCCCCTCGTTCAGTCCCATACATTCACACCTTTCCCCTTTCTTTTTGCCCTGTAATGCATACATAACAAACTGACGTGATTATGTCAGTTTGGCTTTTAATATATACTATATATCGTTTAATTTATAAGTATTAGTCTAGCATCTTTCGTATTTTTTACAACTATTTTTCTTGTTATTGGTAAATTTTGTGAATATTTAACATATTTATTTTTGCTGATTATCGCAAATACAACATAGCAAATAGTTCAAATATTTGTATTGACAATAACAAGACAAAACGATATACTTTAGGCATAATTTTACGGACGGCAAAACCGCCGGGGCTCTTTTTCGGGAACACCGCCGTTTTTGCCGGCAGGAACCATACGGTAACCGTGCCGGCCGTTTTGGACTGTTACCTCATACGTCAGACAGGAGATATTGCCATGCCGCCTCTTCCAAGCCAGCCCTTATATCAAAAAATCAAAGAGGACATCCTCCGCCAAATAAAGGACAGACTGCTGCTGCCGGGGGATAAAGTCCCCACGGAATACCAGCTCATGGAGCAGTACGGTGTGAGCCGCATCACCGTATCCAAAGCGCTGAATGAATTAAAAAGCGAGGGGATTATCACCCGTTTCCCTCATAAGGGGACTTTTGTTGCCAAATCGGCCCAGCTTCCCCCTTTAATCCGGGAAGCGCCGGTCCCCTCCTCTCATGCGGACATGCCTGCCTCCATGACGGAAATCGCCTGTATCCTCCCGTCTGTCACGGATTTATTTTCCCTGTCCATGATCAATGGGGTACAGTCCGTATTTCCGGAGGATACCTATATCTGCCACATTTTCCAGAGCCGCAATCCCACGGTGGAGAATTATCTGCTGCAAAGATGCCTGGAGCTGGATATTTCCGGGATCGTCCTGTTTCCCCAGGACCAGCCCTTTTTCAGTAAGCAGCTTCTGTCCATGCAGCTGCAGAATTATCCCCTGGTGCTGCTGGATCGTTATCTCCCGCGCCTCAATACCAGCTATGTGATCGCGGACAACCGGGCCGCCGGGGAGCTTTGCCTCCGTCATCTGCATAAGCTGGGCCATCAGCGCATTGCCTTCGTTACCTCCACCGGCCGGGACACCTTCTCTGTCAAGTACCGTATTGAAGGGGTTCAGGAAACGGCCCTCTCGCTGAATATGCCGGAATATGCCGTACAGCTTGTGGAATTCCTGGATAAACACAAGAAATTCAGCCATTATCAGGAGCTGTTCCGGAGGCTGGTGACACAAAACCGCGTAACGGCTTTTATCACGGCGGAATCCTCCACCTGTACCTACCTTTATGACCTGTTGGCTTCTCTGGATATTAAAGTCCCCGGGGATGTTTCTCTGATGTCCTTTGACAAGCCGGTCTGCACCGGCAAAAACCCGGACTTTTTCACCCATATCAGCCAATCCGAATATCTGATGGGGCGTGAGGCGGGTACCTTACTGAAAAACCGGATAGAACGGTATGATACCAATACGTATCATCGCGTTATTACGCCTACGCTGCATGTGCATGAGTCTACAGGGACCGTGTGCCTGTGAAAAGAGCATACCTAAAAATCCCTCCGGACCCATTTCTGCGCCCAGAGGGATTTTCTTTTTTTATGAAGTTACACAGTAACCGTTCAGGCTTATCCGGCCTGTTACGTTACACAATCAAATCCGTCATACTTTCCAGGCTGATTCCCAGGGTGGAAAGGTTATGCAGAAGCGCCGTGGTGGCGGGTGCAAGGAACCCTCCCGCCCCCGCCGCTATCAGAAGGGTATTAACCCCCACGATCAGCCGGTAATTTGTCTGAATCCGTTTCATCAGGCTGGCGCTTAACAGCTTCAGGGTAACAATTTCGTACAGATCATCCGAAGCAATGGTAATATCCGCAATTTCCCTGGCGATTTCCGCCCCGTCGCTGACAGCGATACCAACATCCGCCGCAGACAGCGCAGGGGAATCGTTAATGCCGTCGCCTATCATAATGACTTTATTGCCTTTTGCCTTTTCTTCTTCCACAAAACGGGCTTTATCCTCGGGAAGAACCTCGGAATAGTACTCATCCACCCCCACCCGGGACGCGATAGCCGCCGCGGTGCGTTCACTGTCCCCGGTCATCATGACCACCTTACGGATCCCGGCTTTTTTCAGGGAGGTTATTACGGCAGGCGCTTCCTCCCGAAGCGGATCCTCAATACAGATAACGGCCGCCAGCTCCTGCTCCACCGCCAGATACAAATGGGAATATGCCGGGGGCAGGTTTTCAAATTGTCCCCGCCCGCTTTCGGGGACCGTACATTTTTCGTCTTCAAAAACAAAATGCCAGCTGCCGATAATTACCTTTTTTTCTTCTATGTAAGAAGCGATTCCGTGCGCCACAATGTAATCCACCCGGGAATGCATTTCCTCATGCTCCAGCTTCCGTTCCCTGGCGGCCTTTACCACAGCCTTTGCCATGGAGTGGGGGAAATGCTCCTCCAGGCAGGCGGCGATCCGAAGCATCTCATCTTCTTTCCTCTCCCCGAATACAAGGATCTTCCTGACCACCGGCCTGGCTTTCGTCAGGGTACCTGTTTTATCAAAAACAATGGTGCGGGCTTCCGCCGCCGCTTCCAGGAACTTACCGCCCTTTACAGTGATATGATGCATGCCGGCCTCCCGGATGGCGGATAGTACGGCAATAGGCATGGACAGCTTGAGCGCACAGGAAAAATCCACCATGAGCACAGCCAGCGCTTTGGTCACATTTCCAGTCAGAAGCCAGACCGCCAGGGTGCCTGCCAGGGTATAGGGCACCAGCCGGTCCGCAAGATGCTCCGCCTTGCTTTCGGATGCCGATTTCAGCTTTTCCGATTCCTCAATCATTTTTACAATTTTATCAAACCGGTTGGAGCCGGAAACGGCCTTCACCTGAAGGATCACTTCTCCCTCCTCCACCACAGTCCCCGCATAGACGTAGCCGCCGGCTTCCTTTCTTACCGGCATAGCCTCCCCTGTAAGGGATGCCTGATTCACCATGGCTTCACCGGAAATCACCGGGCCGTCAAAGGGAATTACATTTCCCATATGGACCATGATGCTGTCGCCCGGCCTGATTTGGCGCGCGTCCACAAGAATTTCCTGGTTGTCTCGTACCAGCCATACCTTGCTGATATGCAGGGACATGCTTCTTGCCAGATCACCTATGGATTTTTTGTGGGTCCACTCCTCCAGCAGTTCCCCGATTCCCAGCAGGAACATAATCGATCCTGCCGTATCCATGTCGCCCCGGATTACGGAGACGCCCACGGCCGCTGCATCCAGAACAGCCACCTCCAGCTTTCCCGCCGCCAGGCATCGGATTCCCCGGAACAGGTATTTTATGGATTTCAGTCCTGCATAGAAGGCTCTTACCGGACGGGGAAGGAACAGCTTGCTTCCGGCCCGCAGCAGTAACCGGCCTATCAGCTTTTCCTGATAGGAGGCATTCAGCGCTCTTCCGGAATTCTTAAGCACCTCCTCCGGTACCTCCGTCTTTTCATAGCAAAAGGTTTTCAGCGCTTGTATGATTTCATCACGGCTTCCCACATAGGTTACGGAAACATCTGCCGTGCGTTCGAAAACCTTTGCCTCGGTCACATTTTTCAGCCGCCTGATATAATAATACAGCCGGTCCGCTTCCTCACAGGTCATTTTATTCTGTACCATATGAACGCGGATCCGCCCTTTGATTTCATGTCTGATAATAAATTTCATAGCTTCCTTTCCGCCTTATCCGGGAGGGACAAGGTACTTGTTTGGTAACTGTCCAGCAGGTCCGCGCATGTATGGCGCAGACTGGAACAAATCGGGCCTGCACAGCGGGGCTTCCTTTGTTTTCTCATACAAAAACGGGACTGTAATCGCAAGCAGCCCCGTGTGGTTCCTTCTATATTATATACAACGGAGCTGCATTCTGAACTATATACAGCAAAGCTGCACTCTGATCCGTTGCCCGAAACAGCAGTAAGACATGGCCTTACTCCGCCTGTTCCTTAAAATCGGTTTCCGTATCCCCGTCAGGCTCCTGTACCGCCTCCGCGTCTTTCGCAGCGCGCTCTTCATTGATCAGCTTCGCCTCCGCCAGAATATCTTCCGCATTTTCCTGCACAGTGACAGCGGTTTTCATGACACAGTCTTTTGCACGAAGCGCAGCGGCGGTGCAGCTGGTATATACCTTTTTGGCATCTCTGCCGGACAATATCTTAACCCCTGCAGTCCCGAACAGGACGCCTCCTGCAAAAAGCCCTATTTTTTTCATAACTGAAGCCTTCATCATCTTTCGTATCCTCCTTGTTTTGCGGAGCAAAATGCAATTTCTTTAGAAATTTGTCCTCTGGCGAACAGAGGATTTTCCTCCTTATTTATGCTTATATCCCGTGTAAAACACCATTAAAAAACAAAATACGGCGGCCCATGCCCAAAACCTGTGCTGTTTCATCTTTTGCTCCTGTCTGCGCGCTTTGGCGTTATCTTTCTTCTCAGGTATTTTTTTACATAATAGGATTATTCTCTTGTTCCGTCAACAATTTTCCTATTTATTGAGAAATGTTTATCATTATCAATATACGTCTTATAAAATTCCGTCCGCCGCATATTCCCGGCCGGCAGGCGCTTCCGGCCCGCAGTCCGCATGCTCACATTCGCAGGGCCTTACGGTGACCGAGGACACTTTATGGTTTCCCAGATATCCGCATTCCCGGAGTCCGGCCTGTACTACCTGGTTCCATTTTCTGGCAGATAAATGGTAGGTGGTATCATCATCCAGCACCACCGTGCAGGCGTCTTCCATGACACAGTCCTCGGAATAGGCCACCCGAAGCATATTTTTCCGGCTGATCGCCCCTATTTCCTCCAGAACGCTTACCATCCGGTAGACGGTGGCGGAACCGATATTGCTATTTACCCGGGATGCTTTGTAGAAAATTTCCTTGCAGCTGGAGCAGTCATTTTCCAGTATGATGTCAAGTAAGGTAAGGCGCTGTTTGGTAATCCGGCAGCCCCGTTCCTTCAGCTTTTCCACAATCATGTCCCTCTGCATCTGTGTGCGGTGATAGCTTCTGGAATCGGGCAGCTTTCTTTTTTCCTGGTTATTCTTGTTATCCGGCAATTAGGTACCTCCCTTTTTACAGAAGAAAAGCCTGCATTTTCATGCAGGCTCTCCTCAGGTCAAGCACGAATACTTATTTTGCACCTGCCATCTTGATTTTCACGTTAAGCGTTTTGCTTTCTTTATAAGGTCTGACCAGCAGATAGACAAAGCCTATTACAAGAAGGAATGCCACTACGGTTCCGATACCAAAGGCTCCGGTTGTGAACAGATTTCCCAACTGGTACACACAGAGGGATACCACATAAGCAAGCCCGGTTTGGTATCCGATTGCAAACCAGAACCATTTTGCATTGTTCATTTCCCTTTTAATAGCGCCCATAGCTGCAAAGCAGGGTGCACACAGCAGGTTGAACACCAGGAAGGAGTAAGCTGCAACTGCGGTCATGCTTCCTGCCAGACTTCCCCAGATTTCCGTTCCGTCTTCCGCCACTTCAGCAAAGCCGTAAAGGATACCAAAGGTTCCCACCACGTTTTCCTTGGCAACCAGGCCGGTGATAGCCGCCACTGCAGACTTCCAGTCGCCCCAGCCAAGCGGGATGAAGATCCATGCAACCGCATTTCCGACAGCTGCCAGAATGCTGTGGTCAAGCTCCATATCCTCCAGCATTTTAAACTGTCCGTTAACCCAGCCGAAGTAGGTGGTGAACCATACCACGATGGTGGAAAGGAGGATGATGGTACCGGCCTTTTTGATAAAGGACCACCCACGCTCCCACATGCTGCGGAGTACATTTCCCACGGTGGGAAGATGGTATGCAGGAAGCTCCATAACGAAAGGAGCGGGATCCCCGGCAAACATTTTGGTTTTCTTTAATAAGATACCGGAACAGATAATCGCTGCAATTCCCACAAAGTAAGCGCTGGGAGCCACCCACCATGCACCGCCGAACAGGGCGCCGGCGATCAGGGCTATAATAGGAAGCTTGGCGCCGCAGGGAATGAAGGTGGTTGTCATAATGGTCATTTTACGGTCACGGTCGCTTTCGATGGTACGGGAGGCCATAATACCGGGCACGCCGCAGCCGCTTCCGATGAGCATGGGGATAAAGGATTTTCCGGAAAGGCCAAACTTACGGAAAATACGGTCCATGATAAACGCAACTCTGGCCATGTAGCCGCATCCTTCCAGGAAAGCCAGGAAGATGAACAGCACCAGCATCTGGGGAACAAAGCCCAGCACGGCGCCCACACCGGCAACAATACCGTCCAGTATCAGCCCCTGCAGCCATTCGGCACAGCCCACAGCGGTGAGCACGGATTCAAAAAGAACAGGGATACCGGGGATTTCCAGCCCGAACAGGCTCCAGCCGTCTCCGAACACGCCGTCATTCGCCCAGTCGGTTGCCCAGGTACCAACCGTGGTAACGGAAATATAATAAACAATAAACATAACCACTGCAAAAATAGGAAGCGCCAGCCAGCGGTTGGTAACGATCCTGTCGATTTTGTCGGAGGTGGTCAGCTTTTCGTTTTTACTGCGTTTAAAGCATTCACCGATGATGGAAGAAATGTATACATATCTTTCATTGGTGATGATACTCTCCGTATCATCATCCATTTCCTTTTCGATCTGTGCAATTTCAGAAGAAACATCCGGAACCCGGCTCATCTGATCCTGGATTTTATCATCTTTTTCCAACAGCTTGATGGCAAAAAAGCGCTTCTGTTCCTCCGGGATATCACTTCCCAGCCTGGCTTCGATGGTATTAAGCACGTTTTCCACTTCCGGCGCGAAGGTATGGACCGGAGGGGTCGCGTCCTTTCTGCTGGCGAGACCCACGGCTTTTTCTGCCGCCTTCTGGATCCCGGTACCCTTTAATGCGGATATCTCTACTACCTCACAGCCCAGTTTTTTGCTGAGCTTGTCAATATGTATCACATCGCCGCTCTTTTCCACAATGTCCATCATATTGACGGCCATAACAACCGGGATGCCCAGCTCCATCAGCTGTGTGGACAGATACAGGTTCCTTTCGATATTGGTACCGTCTACTATATTGATGATAGCATCCGGCCTGTCGTTAATCAGATAATTTCTGGCAACCACTTCTTCCAGGGTGTAGGGAGAAAGGGAATAAATGCCGGGAAGATCCATAATGATAACATCCTTATGACCCTTCAGCTTACCTTCCTTCTTCTCTACCGTTACACCCGGCCAGTTCCCCACAAACTGGTTGGAACCGGTCAGTGCATTAAACAATGTAGTCTTTCCGCAGTTGGGATTCCCTGCTAATGCAATTTTAATTGACATATTCTACCTCTTTCCGCCTCATCGCAGCTATGTATTTACATGATTTTGAATTTGTTATGGCTATCTTTTATTAGTATAGGCTAACCCATGTTCAAAAAAATTTATTCCACGATAATCATTTCCGCGTCCGCTTTCCGCAAAGACAGCTCATATCCCCGTACAGTCACCTCGACTGGATCTCCCAGAGGCGCAACCTTCCTGACAAAAACATCGATACCTTTGGTGATACCCATGTCCATTATCCTTCTTTTCACCGCACCTTCTCCGGTCAGCTTCGCCACTTTTACAGTTTCCCCGCAGGGAATTTCTTTCAATGTCCTCATCTTATCTCCCTTTCCGTCCCGCCGCATCCCGCGGCCTGAAATGAAATCCATGGCAGGTACAATCCGTGTTTTCAGGCCCCTACCATAATTTTGTTTGCCATATCTTTTCCAATGGCTACTCTGGAATCTTTCACGTTCACAATCATGTTTCCCTCAATTTCAGATACTACAGTCACCACGCCGCCGGCCACAAAACCCAGATTCTCCAGGAATCTTCTGGTTTCCTCTTTTCCGCCGATTTTGCGTATTACATTAGGTTCCCCTGCATTCACCATAGTCAATGGCATCATCTTCATCTTCTTTCTTTTAGATTTTGAGAATGGTTTTCATTTCCCGTTTCTTCTTGGTTAGTATATTCTAACTTCCAGTTGTTGTCAATCATTTTATTGATAATTTTTTCTCAATTAGTACGGTAAATGTATTTGCCGCGGAAGGAGAAATATGCTATACTAACTCCAGTTAGTTAACCGATAAATAAGCTGCTTTACCAAAAGAACTGGAGGTGAATAGTTTGGCAGTAGGGGAATCCTCCGAAAATTATTTGGAGACCATTTTAATATTGAGCAAAGCGCACCCGGTGGTCCGTTCCGTCGATGTGGCGGAGGAATTGGGTTTTAAGAAATCAAGCGTCAGCGTAGCCATGAAAAACCTGCGGGAGCTGGGACATATCACAGTAACGAAGGAAGGCTTTATCAATCTGACCGCTTCCGGACGGGAAATCGCCGAAATGATATATGAAAGGCATCAGCTTCTCTCCGCCTGGCTCGTCAGGCTGGGTGTGGACGAGAAAACCGCGGCCGAGGATGCATGCAAGATCGAACACGTTATCAGCAAAGAAAGCTTTGAGGCCATTAAAGGCCATGTAAACAGAACTTAACTTAAAAAGGTATCCGGCCGCACGCCTGCCGGATACCTTTTTAAGTTACTGCCCTTCGTTTTTCAAAAGCTCTTCCAGGGTATGCCAGCCTAAAACCGCACATTTCACCCGGGCGGGCATATGGGCCACATCCCGGAGACATACGGACTCTTCCAGCTCCTCCAGTTCCTCCGGAGTTGCCCGGCCCTGGATCATACGCAGGAAAACACCGGTCAGCCTTCCGGCCTCCTCCGTGGATTTTCCGATCACCAGATCCAGCATCATATCTGCCGAAGCCTGGGAAATGGCACAGCCGTTCCCCCCAAAAGCGCCGTCCAGTACCCTTCCGTTTTTTATTTTCAGCTGCAGCACGATATCATCTCCGCAGCTTGGATTCACGCCTTCCAGTTCCCGGTCGGCATCCGGCAGCGGATGCTTGTGACCGGGATTTTTGTTATGATCCAACAATATTTCCTGGTAAAAAGTTTTATTCTCCATATCCCATTTTCCTCCTGACCTGTGACAGGCTTTCGGTAAAAGCCCTTATTTCTTCTTCCGTATTATAAAACGCGATGCTGGCGCGGACCGCGGAGGGCACCTTCAGGTAATCCATCAGCGGCTGGGCGCAGTGATGCCCCGCCCGCACCGCAATGTGATCCGCGTCCAGTATGGAGGCTACATCGTGGGGATGGACTTCGTCCACCGTAAAAGTGAGGATGCCGCAATGCTCCCCCGCATCTTCGGAGCCCAGGACATGTACGCCCGGGATCTCCTTCATGTGTTCCAGGGCCAGGGCGGTGAGAGAATCCTCCCGTTCCCGCAGGGCCTGGAAGCCGATCTGCTCCAGGTAATCTATGGCGGATCCCAGCGCTGCCGCTCCCCCGGCATTCACCGTTCCGGCTTCAAATTTATGGGGAAGCGGCGCATAAACCGCATCATATCTTCCCACCCGTTCTATCATTTCCCCTCCGGTAAGGAAGGGCGGCATCGCCTGAAGCAGCTCCTCTTTTCCGTACAGCACGCCGATCCCCATGGGAGCCAGCAGCTTATGCCCGGAAAAAGCGAGGAAATCCACATCCAGCCCGCAGACGTCTATGGGAATATGGGGCGCGCTCTGCGCGGCATCCACCACCACGACGGCCCCCTGTTCATGGGCAATCCGTGTGATTTCCCTGATCGGGTTCACCCGCCCGAACACATTGGAAACCTGGGTAACCGCCGCCAGTCTGGTGCGCGGGGTGAACGCGCCGCGGATCCGCTCCTGCGTCAGCCGCCCGTCCGGGCTGCATTCCAGGAATTTCAGAACGGCTCCTGTTCTGGCCGCAACCATCTGCCAGGGCAGAAGGTTGCTGTGGTGTTCCATGATACTTACCAGGATTTCATCTCCTGGCCGCAGATGGCTTACACCATAACTGTACGCCACCAGATTCAGCGCTTCCGTGGTATTTCTTGTAAAAATAATTTCCTCCGCCTTTCCGGCATGCAGAAACCTCTGTACCCGTTTTCTTGCATTCTCATAGCAATCCGTGGCTTCCAGCCCCAGTTCGTACAACCCTCTCATGGGATTGGCATTCTGCTTTTCATAAAAATCCCGTTCCGCCTCCAGCACACAGGCCGGGCGCTGGGAGGTTGCCGCATTGTCCAGATATATCAGCGGTCTGTTCTGCCGGAATATGGGGAAGTCTGCTCGATAATCCCGTTCCCTGCCTCTGTTATCCATTCCGGGCACCTCCTTCCAAAAAATCCTGCACCTTTTCCACCAGGGCTGCGTCCGGTATCCGGCCGCAAAGGGCGTCAATCCCCGCCCGGGCCATCATGTCACAGGCTTCTTCCCGGCTCATGCCCCTGGAACAGAAATAGAAAAGCTTCTCTTCCTCCAGACGTCCGGCGGTCGCTCCATGGCTTCCCTGCACATTTTCTTCCCCGCATAATATCAGAGGAATGGTGCGGTTGACCACCTCATCCCCCAGCAGGAGCACCTCTTCTGTTTCCTCTCCCACCGCTCCGGCACAGCCCCGGCGGAAATCAATGGTCCCCCGGAACAGCTTGGAAGCATTCTCACGCAGCACGCCTTTTACCTCCATCCGGCTTTCCGTTTTCTTTCCGGTATGGCCGGCCACATAATTCATATCCAGCTTCTGATCCTTTTTTCCCAGATAACCCACCGCGGTGTCCATCCGGCTTCCGTCCCCCGCCAGATTGACGCTGCTGCCCGCATAAATGCTGCGCGCTCCCAGGAAAAGCTGTACGAGTTCCAGGGATCCGCCTTCCTCACAGGTTCCGCCCACATCGTTTATATACCCATATTCCGTTCCCAGAAGCTGGACCTGGATCAAACGTATCCCGGCCCCTTTTTCCGCATAGAGCCTTGTCTGGAATCCGGCTGTCCCTCCGGCCCCGCCGGGGGAGGAGACATCCATGATTACCGTAACACGGCTGCCTTCTTCGGCATAGATATAGGCGGCATGCAGACTGCTTTCTCCTTCCTTGCAGGAAAAAACAAGCTTCACGGGAGTTTCCGGACGTTCTCCTCTTTTTACCCGGATGATTTCCACCGGTGTACCGCTTTCCCTTACCAGCTCCTCCATATCCGGCCCCATCCCCGTGGCGATATCCCGGAAGCCGGCCTCCATCATCCCGGCGCTCATGCCGCGGATACAGGATACCCCGTCCGCCGGCAGGGTAAGAGCCGGTCCGTCCGTCGGGTTTTCCCTTGCAGACAGAAGGGCTTCTATATCTATAGCAGAAAGACTGCTTTCATTCATGCGCAGCCAATTCCAGGTGCGCACAGGCAGTCTGTTTATTTTCATATCCGTTCCCTGTTTCATATTTCGCTCCTTTCCGGACAGCTTATCCGATGCTGCCCTTCATTTCCAGTTGAATCAGGTTGTTCATTTCCACCGCATATTCCAGGGGCAGCTCCTTGGATACATTATCCGCAAAGCCGCTGACTATCATGGCCCTGGCATCTTCTTCCCCGATCCCGCGGGACATCAGGTAAAATACCGCCTCCTCACTGATCCTTCCAATCTGTGCCTCATGCCCGATATCCGCATCTGGCGTACGGATATCCATAGCCGGAATAGTATCGGAACGGGAGTAATCATCCAACATCAGCGACTGACAGGAAACGGCCGCTTTGCTTCCGGCCGCATCCCTGCCCACCGTTACCGAACTGCGGAAGGTACTGATGCCGCCGTCCTTGGAAATGGATTTCGTATTGATAAAAGAGGAGGTGTCCGGACCCTGATGGACAATTTTAGCACCCGTATCCAGGCACTGTCCCTTTCCCGCAAAGGTAATTCCCGTAAACTCCGCTCTGGCCCCTTTTCCTTTCAGGATACTCATAGGGTATAAACAGGACACATGGGAGCCAAAGGAGCCGGAAACCCATTCTATGACGCCCCCTTCCTCCACAACGGCCCGCTTGGTATTCAGATTATACATATTTTTAGACCAGTTCTCGATGGTGGAATAGCGCAGTCTTGCGTCCTTCCCCACATACAGCTCCACGCAGCCCGCATGGAGATTGGCTACGTTGTATTTCGGCGCAGAGCAGCCTTCTATAAAATGCAGATCCGCCCCTTCCCCCACAATGATGAGGGTGTGCTCAAACTGCCCGGCCCCCGGCGCATTCAGACGGAAATAGGATTGTAAGGGAATGGCTACGGATACGCCCGGAGGCACATATACAAAAGAACCGCCTGACCATACCGCACCGTGAAGCGCGGCAAATTTATGATCGTCCGGCCGTACCAGCTTCATAAAATGCTTTTGCACCATGGAGGCGTATTCCCCCCGCAGAGCGCTCTCCATATCCGTATATACCACGCCCTGGGCCGCCACCTCTTCCCGCACATGATGGTACACCAGCTCCGAATCATACTGCGCCCCCACGCCGGCCAGGGATTTCTTTTCCGCCTGCGGAATGCCCAGAAGTTCAAAGGTATTCTTAATATCCTCCGGCACATCGGACCATTTGGTGCTCATATGGGTATTCGGCCTTACATAGGTCACAATATGCTCCATATCCAGCCCTTCCAGGGAAGGCCCCCAGTCAGGCGCTTTCATACGGTTATATATCTGCAGAGACTGCAGACGGAAAATTTCCATCCAGGAAGGATCCTTCTTTTCCCGGGAAATCCCCGCAACGATTTCCGGGGTCAGACCTTCCTGCACCCGGTATCCGTCCTTTTCTTCATTTTTTATATCATAAATGCTTCTGTCTATATCATCCACATAGGTTTTTTCTTCCATCGCAAACTCCTTTCTCCGGTCATCCCCGGACGCTGCCTTCCCGGACAGCCTCCCGGTAATATGCCTCAAAACCCCTGGCGTTGATTTTCTCCACCAGACTGCGGTCCCCGGTAGCCACGATGCGCCCGTCCACCATGACGTGCGTGTAATCCACCTTCAGGGATTCCAGGATTTTCGTGCTGTGGGTGATGATAAGCAAAGCTCCCTTTTCGTTTTTCTGATACGCCTCCACGCCCCTGGATACGGTGCGCACCGCATCCACGTCCAGCCCGGAATCCGTTTCATCCAGAATAGCCAGTGTGGGGCGCAGCATGAGAAGCTGAAGGATCTCCGCCTTTTTCTTTTCCCCGCCGGAAAATCCCATATTCAGATCACGATCGCCGTAGGTTTCCTCCATTTGAAGCACCTCCATGGCTTTTTTCATTTCCCTGCGGAAATCCCAAAGCCGCAGCTTCTCCCCCCTGCGCTGTTCCAGCGCGCTGCGGATAAAGCTGCCCAGGGAAATTCCCGGCACCTCCAATGGGTTCTGGAAAGAGAGGAAAATCCCTTCCCTTGCACGTTTATCCACGGTTTCTTCCGTGATATCCCTTCCTTCATACCGGATGCTGCCCGCCGTCACCGTATATTTGGGATTTCCCATCAATGCATAGCCCAGCGTGGATTTTCCCGCCCCATTCGGCCCCATCAGCACATGGGTTTCTCCTCTGTTCACCATCATATCCAAACCGTGGAGAATCTCTTTATCCTCCACGCTGACTTTCAGCCCGTTTACCTGTAATAATTGATCTGCCATTGTTTCCTCCTTTACTGTAACTGTTCGGACAAGCCTGAACGAATACTCCTTTACTGTCCTTCGTCGCACAGCCGGAACCCGCAGCCCGGTATCCTCCGGCAGGCAAAACATTACCTTGCTTTCCCTCCTGCTTCCTGGAAAAAGGGCTGTGTCTCCGGCAAACTCTATCAATACGTTTCCGTCCGGCAGCGTGTTCCGTTTCCGCCGGCGGTGTCCCGCTTTGTTTCTTTTCCGGGCACCCCGGAATATGGTATTCGTGACACCTGCGCCGCGCTGTGTGAATGCCGGCGGATTCATCGTTCATCACGCAGTATGGTTCCGGATCGTTGTATCTTATAAAAAAATAGGATTTGAACATTTCCTACCATTTAGGTATGAATTGTTCAAATCCTATTATAGTGATTCTTCATGGAATAATCAATATAAGCAGGGAATTCTAATTGATAATGTTTCTCATTTTGTAACGGTTCAGACGTCTCTTTGTATCCTGCGGCTTCCCCGCTATGATTTCCTGTACAGAATTGTCCCGGGCGGTATTGCCCTGGGCGGCCACCTTTGCCATCTTCGCCTGCACCACCCGGGGATCTCCCAGATATTCCTTTCCGATAACTCTCCCATCCCCGCTGAATTCATACACAAGGGGGATTCCCGTAGGAATGTTGACGTCAACAATTTCCTCCAGTGTCAGCTTTTCCAAATACAGGACCAGGGCCCGGATGGAATTGCCGTGGGCGGCAATCAGAACCCGGTTTCCGACAGATCCACATCTGTCCAGCCGGTAAAAAGATTCTCCTTATTCCAGATGCTCTCTCCATGCCGTACCAGTACAAGTTTCATAAATAGAACCCTCCGTTTCCCTGCGCCGCCCAAGACTCCCATATATCCCACGGTCTCTGCCTGCAGTCCCGGAAACACCATTCGATCAACAGACGGAAAAGCCATGTGGCACATGCGCAGCCTGGGTAACACCAATCTGCGGAAGAAGGCCCCAACCAAATGGCAAGGGCCTTCTTCTTATGTCATATATATGGTTAGCTGAATCTCATTAGACTATATTCCCATCGTCGGAGACGATTCCGGATCGATTTTTGCAGGAACTGTGAAGATGATGAACCGTTACGCTACTTCTCAATAAGACATTGAAAAGAATGTACCCGATAGCCTGCTTTCCGTACAATCTCCCGGGCTTCCTTTTCTGTAAGCGGCAGCTTTGTATACAGCCATGCCGTCCTTTTTCCCAAATCTACCTGCGCATAGCAACCATCCTGACCGTTCAATGCATTTTCCACCCGGGTGCTGCAATTGCTGCAGGTCATCCCCTCGATTTCCATCCGGTATGTATGGGCATAATGGCTTTTATCCCGGTCTTTGGGCTTCCCCTTCTTTACCGTGTCCCCTCCGCTACCGCAGCAGCCATGGGACAGCCTCTTCGCATAGCTCTTGATGCCGAATATGCATATCATCAACAAAACAAGACATATAATCCCTGTTGCCATAAATTCCACCTCAAATCTTAAGTACGTAGTATACCATTGTATGTTAGTTTAAACTAACTTAATTTTATTTTATCATAGCACCTATTTCCTTTCCTGTCAATAATGACGAGCCGTAACGGGTGTCGGCAATAGCCTGCCATGACCATTCATAAAAAGGACGCGGCATAGTACTTTCCCTGAACTGGTATGGCACCTGCCGCAAAGAACCGCAGCCGCCCCGGGAAGAACCGTGCCGCACCCTCACTGTCCTAATAGCCTATCCCTTCAGCCCTCTGGACTGTCTCTCCATATCTTCCACAACAATATCATATATTTCTCCCAGAGTGGAGCAATATTCCAATACCTTCCAAGGCTCATTGGTATGGAAATGAATTTTGATCAGCTCATCATCTCCCACTGCAAGCAGACAATCCCCCTGCAAATTATTCAAAAAATAATCGCTGATAACATCCTCATCCAGATCCTCTCCTTCAATTAACAGCTGTGTATCATACTTAAATTCAAGCATATATCCTAACTCCTTTCACGCAGAAATCCATCCGTTCTTTCCATAATAGCTGTTCTTTCCCAAAACTGCAAGATACTAATACGTTAATATATATGAAATAACCATAGGCGGGCGCTGCTGCTGCTATTGCCCGGTTTGCCCGCTGAAAAAGCGATGATGTCGGAGGGACGGAAGGAACGTCCTTTTTATATGCTATAAGCAACGTATCGGGAAAGACAGGCCCATCAGCGCGGAAACCTCCGTATTTTTGCAGTCCTGGTCTTTTATCACTCAAAAAACAGGGATTGCCGTCATTTCCGGTTCTTTCTCCTGGACAAAAGCCGCATACGATTCCCGTTCCGCATAGCACAAAAAAATAAATTTGGAAAAACCTCATACCGTATGATTTTACTCTTTTTCATAACATGCTAAACTGATCACAGAAAAGCAGTGATATCTTATGGGTATGAAAGAAAACGCCTTTCCTCTTTCGGTGCGCATTGCCGAAGCCGTCCGTTATTTGCAGGAGGAATGCGCCGGGCTTTTGGCGGCACGGAAGGAGGCGGGGCCTCCCCGGTGACAAGAAAGGGACATAAGATAACGCAGGTAAGGGTTTTCACAGAAGGGGGGATCCCTTATAGGGCAGGTATCTTTGATACATGCCATAAACCACTTTTATTTATCTACCAGGAGGGAATACGGATGATACGAAAAAGAAAAAAACGATGGGCGCTGTTTTTATCCGCCGTGCTGATTGCGGCACAGCTTCCGGCAGTGGCCATGGCGGAGAACAAGGCGCCGGAGGCCGCCGTCCAAAAGGACGGGAGTATCGCGTCCTTTGAACCGCTGGACGAGGGCGTTAAAAAGCAGTCCGTCCCGGTGGGCACGGAGCTTTCCGGGCTGAACCTGCCGGACACGGTGACGGGGGCAGTTTATCACGTCACCGAGGAAACAGTAGTCCCGGACGGGGATGATATGGAGGCGGAAAGCGTGTCGGGCAACGACGGCGGGGATTCCTCCCACATGGACCGCGGGGAAACGGTCACGGCCGTCACCACATCCATGGAAGAAATCCACGTGACCTGGGACAGCGGCCCGGCCTATGACGGCGATGCGGCGGGCAGGTATGTGTTTACGGCGGACGTGGGCGGCTATCCCCTGTCAAGCGGCGCAACGCTGCCGCAAATCACCGTGACGGTTTCGGCGGACACGGCGGAAAAGCCGACGGGGAAGCCCCCAAAGGAACCGCTCCCCTGTACAAAGACCGGGGGCTGCACTTTGGAGGACGGGCATGAGGGCGAGTGCGTGATGGCTCCCCCGGCGAACGACGCGCTTGTAAAAACCATCACCGGCTGGACGTTTGTAGCGGCCGATGATTCAGACTATGCGGATCACGAACTGGCCCTTCCCGGCGTGAGCATGGACAATCAGGCGGATTTTGACACGGTGGTATCCATGCTGCCCAAACAGATCCGCGGAGAAATGGAAGGAACGGAAAACCCGGAAACACTGGACATCACCGGCTGGAGCTGCGAGGAATACAAACAGGACGGCGGGGATAACTGGCCGCTGACCGGCGATTACATCTTTACGGCGGCGCTCCCCGACGGCTACGCCTGCGACCCGCTCCCGGCGGTCAAGGTGCTGCTGGGCGGGGCAAATCTGTACGCCAATGAGGGGTATGACGGCCTGACGATTACCCCAACAAACGGCGGTTCGGTTTCCAAAACCGGTGACGGACAAATCACGCTGAACGCCAACGGTGACTACAAGATTTCCGGCGAATGGACGGGAACGCTGGACGGCGTAGGGTCCCCTAATCGGAAAGCCGTGATTACGGTGCCGAACGGCGTGACCGTCAACGTGGAACTGAAGGACGTAATCATCAAGGCGGATGCAGAATACGCCTGCGCTTTCGCGGTGGCAGCGGGCGGCACGGCAAACATCACCCTCTCCGGTATAAACACCCTGACAAGCGGCTGGGGCCGCGCCGGGCTGGAGGTTCCTGAAAACACCGCTGTGTCGATTCATGGTGATGGCCGCCTGGAGGCCAACGGCGGCAACAGCAGCGCGGGCATCGGCGGCAGCACAGGCGGCTCCGGCGGAACCATCGAAATCAAAGGCGGTACAGTCACCGCCAACGGCGGCCCCGGCGGCGCAGGCATCGGCGGCGGCGGGGGCTCCGGCGGAACCATTACAATCAGCGGCGGCACAGTCATGGCCAACAGCGGCTCCCACGGCGCAGGCATCGGCGGCGGCTACGACGGCTCCGGCGGAACTATTGCAATCAGCGGCGGCACAGTCACGGCCACCGGCTCCGACGGTGCGGGTATCGGCGGTGGCTCCGGCTCTTACGGCGGAACTATTACAATCAGTGGCGGCACAGTCACGGCCACCAGCACCGGCGGTGCGGGCATCGGCGGTGGCTTCAGCAGCAACGGCTACGGCGGTTCCGGCGGAACCATTACAATCAGCGGCGGCACAGTCACGGCCACCAGCTACAACAGTGCGGGCATCGGCGGCGGCTACGGCTACGGCGACACCGGCGGCGGATCAGGTACTGCGGGAGGCGATGGCGGTCGATTCACCATAAACGGGAATGCCGTTGTATTTGCCACAAGCAATCAGGCGTCACCAATCGGTGGCGGCCCGGGCGGCGGCGACGGTACAAAAGAACTGATAAAAGGCGTGGTATTTGAGGGGAGTAACGGAACAGTATGTGGAAGCCCTGAACTTCCCGGCG
This sequence comes from Lachnospiraceae bacterium, assembly GCA_022845955.1. GTDB lineage: Bacteria > Bacillota > Clostridia > Lachnospirales > Lachnospiraceae > Eisenbergiella. The sequence continues at coordinate 1,716,905 of AP025576.1, read as the reverse complement.
ATATAACCATCCCGTACGGCTCCACCCTGACAGTGCCGGACGGCGCCACGCTCACAATTCCAGATAACACGGCCCTTACCAATAACGGCAGGATTGAGAATCATGGTACGGTAAACGGAACCGGCACGCTGGTAAACAACGGCACGGTCAACGACCACAGCGGCGGAACCAGCGCGACTGTGAACGGAACCGGAACTGTCAATAAACCTTCCGCGGTAAAAATCACCTTCCGGAACAGCCAGAGCGGGCAGATTACACAGGCATCCTATGGGGACACCATCACGGTTCAGGCTGAAGTTTCACAGAAAACTACCCGCCTGCGCACAGCCGCCCCTAATGAGGTGATTTTCAAAATCGGAAGTACCGTTCTTGGAACGGAAAGCGTGACAAACAAAACAGCCACTCTCACTCTCCCGCTGACAGGGGATTCCTGGAAGCCGGACAGCTATACGATCACGGCGGCGTACGGCGGCGGCAAGGACCTGCTGCCAAATGACACCGGGACGGCTGTGCTGACGGTGGAAAAGCGGGGGCGTACCATTTCCCTATCCGGCAGTCCCACGGTGGACGGGACCAGTGTGACCCTGACCGCCGCGGTCCTCCCGGAGGGTTCCGGCGATGGCGCGGTACAGTACGGTTACGCGGCCGTCAATGACGTTTTGCAGGCAGGAAGCTGGCAGAGCGGTGTGGCTTTTACCGGCTTGCAGCCTGAAACAAAATACTACTTTTTCGCCAAAGTGGCGGAGGGGACCTTCTATCAGCAGGCCGTTTCCAGCGGCCTGGGAGTCACAACGGGCAAAGCGCCCGCCAATGCCGTGACAGGGGTGACGCCGGATAACAGCACCGACACCTGCCCCTTATCTGTGAACCAGCCGCAGAGCAGCTACACGGCAGCCGGGGACAGCATCAGCCGGAGTCTTTCCCGCTCCGACTTGCAGACGCTGACGGATTCCGGCAGGAGCCTGACGCTCGGCTGCGGCAAGGCAGGCATGGCCTTTGATTCTGCGGCGCTGAAAGCGATTCTGGCGGCAGTTCCATCCACAGCGGGCAACATCACTTTTGCCGCCGTCCCCGCCGATTTAAGCGCGTTCCCGGATGCGGCCAAACAGCTCGGCGCCCATCCGGTTTATGACTTCTCCATCAGTTATAAGGACGGCAGCGGGAACCTCATCACAGTTCCGGTGAACTTCCCCGCTGGTTCGGCTGCTATCACATTGAACTACACCCCCGCTGCTGGGGAGGCCGCGGGAAACCTGTTCATGGTTTATGTGGACGGCAGGGGAACCGTGACATGGCTAAACAAATCCAGCTGCCACAATGGCAGGGTGCTGGCGGAAGTTCCCCACTTCTCCACATACGGCGTGGCCTATAAAACTCCCGCCCCGGTATTTACCGACAGCAGCGGCCACTGGGCAAAAGACGAGATTACATTTGTAGCGGCGCGGGGCCTGCTCACCGGAGATTCCCTGAGCACGGGGAACAACCTGTTCTCCCCGGACGGCACCCTGACGCGGGGCATGTTCGTCACCGCCCTGGGACGGCTGGCTGGCATTAACCCGGACAGCTACAAAACCCGCAGCTTCACCGACGTAAAGGCCGACGCCTATTATGCGGCCTATGTGGAGTGGGCGGCGCAGAAGAACATCGCGGGGGGAACCGGCGATAAGCTGTTTGGCCCCGACGCGCCGGTAACACGGGAGCAGATGGCGGTGATGATGGCAAACTACGCCGGACAGATGGGCTACTCCATTCCCACGCCGCTTGCAGCTGTCACCTTTGCGGACAACGATACGATCAGCCCGTGGGCGGCAAAGGAAGTCGCCGCCATGCAGCGGGCCGGTATCGTGAAAGGCAGGGACGGGAACCGCTTCGACCCGCAGGAAAACGCCACCCGCGCCGAGGTGTCGGCGGTGCTGCGCCGGTTTATAGAAGTTATAATTGACCCGGCCGCGGCTGCCGGCTGGACAAAGAACGATTCCGGCCATCTGCTCTACTATCAGAACGGTAAGGCTCTCACCGGCTGGAAGGAAATCGGCGGAAAGCGGTACTACTTTGACGAGAACGGCGCCATGGTTGTAAATACGAAAGTGGACGGTTATGTAGTCGGCCCGGACGGGGCGGGGAAGTAATTTTACATCACATGAAGCATCCGCTTTTATGAAAGCCGGGAAAGCCCGTAGTTACGGGTTTTCCCGGCTTTTGAGAAGTTATAAAGAGAGAATCAAAAACCGACTAAATGATTCGGTCAAAAAGTGCCCTTCCCCGCATTCCGGCCGAATCCTCTGTAATACAGCACTGCTGCCAGCACCGCGGTAAGCACATCCGCCGCGGCCTGGGAAACGATCACTCCATGATAACCTGCCGTCCGCGACAGCACCGCGATACATACCGCAAACAGAAGTCCCTGCCTGCTCACGGACAGCAAAAAGGCCGGCAACGCTTTTCCCGCCGCCTGGAACACGGTGGTAAACACGAGCACAATCCCCACAAACGGCATGGTAACCAGCAGACAGCGCAGCATCAGGCTCCCCGCCTCCACTATTTGTGCATCCTTCATAAACAGCGACAATATATGTCTCGCCGGCCAGGCAAGCAGCAGGGAAAACACCAGCGCAAACACCACCTCCACCCCCAAATCAAACCGGATGATCTTTTGCAGCCTCTCCTTATTCCCGGCCCCGTAATTATACCCGATTAAAGGCTGGGCGCCGAAAGCAAAACCTACCATAACCAGCATGACAATCATATTTACCTTCATGGCAATTCCCATAGCCGCAACCTTTTTGGTGCCATAGGGGACAAGATAACGGTTCATTAAGGCCATCCCCAGGCTCTGCATCAGATTCGTAACCGAAGCCGGGATTCCTATTGCGAAAATACCCAGCATTTCCCTCCTGCTTATCCCCGCCGCCCTTATGGATACGGATAACTTGCCGCTTTTTCTGAGAACGAAACCTATCAGGATCACATCCGTTGCCAGATTCCCCAATACCGTGGCGATAGCCGCACCGCCTGCCCCCATTCCCAGACCGAAAATAAAGACAGGATCCAGAATGATATTCACCAGGGATCCGATGATCGTTCCTGCCATCGCTTCCACGGCCAGCCCCTCCGTACGCATCAGATTTCCCGGCGTCAGCGCCAGAATCACCGCCGGCGCGCCTATGGCCATATAGGTATAATATTGCGACGCGAACTCATACGTTCCCTCCCCCGCCCCCAGCAGATACAGGATCGGCTTTTGGAAAAACAGCATGATTCCGGCAACCGCAATACCGCAGACAATCGCCCCATAAAAACAGAACGCGCTCGCCCTCCTTCCATCCTCATCCCGTTTTTCCCCGAATAACCGGGATATCACCGAGCTTCCCCCCAGCCCGAAAATATCCCCCAAAGCGATCATCAGCGTAAAGACCGGCGCGCACAGGGATACTCCCGCCACCAGATCCGCATTCTGCGTTCTCGCAATAAAAAAAGTGTCCACCATATTATAAACCAGACTGACCACCATACTGAACACTACCGGCAGCGCCAGCTTAAAATAAGCTCTCGGCACGGACACTTTTTCAAATAAATCGTTTGTCATTTTCTCCACTCTCCTGTTCCGGGTTATCGGTCTAACTATAGCAGATCCGTTTGCATTTCAAAGTGACATATGTCACAATAAAAGAAAAAACCGCCCGGGCTTCGGAGGCTGTCATGAAAAAAATATACGATTCCCAAAAACTGAACACCTGTCTGGAAGCTTATGCCCTGCAACAGTTGTTTGATACACAGGACCTCCCCTTTTTTCTTATCCAATACGAAAAGGGGGAAACCATTGTCCACCCCCTCAAGCTTACCGAATATCTGCAGTTTGTCGTATCAGGCACCATTTCCGTTTATTCCATCCGCAAAGACGGCTCCCAATATACCCTATCCGCCAGTGACGACTTCACACTCCTTGGCGATATCGAATTTATCAAAAACGATTACCCCGCCTTTTTTGCCGAAGCACAAAGCGAGGTAACCGCCGTCTGCCTGCCTATGGAAAAAGCACGGAAGCTTCTGGACAAGGATATCCGCTTCTTGCATTATCTTCTCCATTCCCTCATAAAAAAGATAGAAATGTCCTCCCTGAACGAAGCCGTCTTTTCCAGTCTGGAAGAAAAGCTTCTGTATTACCTGCAATACACCTGCCCCCACAATACCCTTACCAATGTAGAACAAACCGCCGCCCATATCCACTGCAGCCGCCGCCAGCTCCAGCGCCTCCTGAAAAAACTCACCGACGGGGGAACCCTAATTAAAATCAAAAAAGGCTGCTACCGCCTTTCCGGGTCAAAAATCTCCGTATAATCCAAAACAGGCCGTCCTTCTTCGGTAAATTCCAAAGGCAGGATCACGTAACGGGAATCATGGTAATTTGAAGCGTTCCAACGATCCGCCACATAATAATATACCGTATTCCCTTCTTTTTCCACAGGAAGAATAAACGCGGGCTGGGTACGGTAGGTCGTAGCATCCCCGATATCCGTCAGGCTGCTCCATCTGCCTTCCATGCTGTCTGCAAAAGCATAGCGGCACTGGTTGGGCGCCCATCCGGTGCAATAGGAAGAAAACATATAATACCTTCCGTTTCGTTCCATAACCGCCGGCGCCTCCCGGTATTCCCCCTGCCACAGCTTATGTACCAGGCAGTCCGCGTTCAGGTAATCCTCCGTCAGCCGGTACACATGCATATCCGCATTATCCCTGGAAGCGGAGAGGAAATAAGCGGTTCCGTCCTTATCCTGAAACAACGTGCAGTCCCTGGACATATAGCCGAACGGATTAAAGCTGCCCAGATAAGTAAACTCTCCGTCCGGCGTGTCGCACACCGCGACCGCGCAGGCCGCATCCCGATAATCCACCCCGTTTTCCACATGCATCCACATCACGAATTTACCGGTTTTTGCGTTATAGAGCACCTTGGGCCTCTCCACATTGATTTTACCGCCCGTTTCGCTGCGCAGCTTCCGGTCTGTCCGCACACGGTATTCTGCAACAGGGGAGTCTGTGGTCAGCACATGGCGGCAGAAGGTCCAGTTAACCAGATCGGCGGACTTATACACACTCACATATCTGTTTTCCGTCCGGTTTTCCCCATACCAGTACCAGTTATCCTCCCATTGGAGCATATGCCCTCCATGCGCATGGAGAACATTCCCGTCCGTATCATACCATACCTCTCCGTTTACCCTTTTTGTTTCCATAATCAAGTCCCTCCTTTTCTCTTCCTGTCTGAAAACATGCCGCTGCCTCCCCGTCCCCAGTTACCAAAGCAGAAAATCACTTCCCTTCAGCTTCAGCACTGCCTCCAGGAAAAAGCTGTCTGCATAGACCAGCGTATGATTGTGCTGCTCACTGTGATAAGCGCCGCTGCAATGGGTGAGAAAACAGTCGCTTTTCGCTGTCCAGTCACAATGAACCTCATCCAGTGCTTTCAAAAGCTTCCAGGCTGCGGCTTTATAATATGCCCTTTTCTTTTCCGGTACGGCGTCTGTCCGGGAAAGCTCGATAAAACCGCAGGCCGCCACAGCGGCGGCCGTATCGTCATACCAAAGAGGATCGGCCGGCTGACAAAAATCCACAGGTATCAGCCCGTCTTCCGGAATATTTGCAGCAAAATAATCCCCTATCCTTTCCGCTGTTTCCAGAAATTCTTTTTTGCCTGTATGCAGATAACTCAAAACGAAACCGTAAAGTCCCCATCCCTGCCCCCGGGTCCAGGAAGATCCCTCCGCATAGCCTTGTCCGCCGTAATCCCGGACTCTTCTGCCTGTTTCCGGATCGAATTCCACAATATGTTTTACCGAACCATCCGGGCGTATAAAATTCTGCCGTACCGTATCCGCATGAATAACCGCTATCTGCCGGAACCTGGGATCCTTTGTCTCTTCACTTGCCCAGTATAACAGCGTAATATTAAACATGCAATCAATAATGGCCCAGCCCCTGGTATCCTCCTCCGAGCCGGGGATATCATTCCAGGCCCGGATAAACCCGCCCGCCGGATTAAACCGCCCCGCGAGCAGACAGGCCGCATGCAGCCCTCTTTTCCGGGCATCCCTGTCTCCTGTCAGCCGGTAATCCGCCACCGCAGCGGGCATCCACATAAATCCCACATCATGGTGGAGCCCCAGATAGCTTTCAAAGCAGGAATCCAGCTTTTCCTCCGAGATCCGGGCCGTATTTTTGTACTGTTCTTTACCGGAAACTGCATACAGCATCCAAAGCATGCCGCCCCAGAAACCGTTCGTCCACCAGTTCAGGCCGTCATCCGGCCGCCACTGCCTGGTTTTGTCACTCCGGTCGTCATGCACGCCGTTCACGGCAAGTGCGGGGATCTTATCCCTGGATTTTTCCGATACCCGCTGCATTTTCGTTTCAAACTTATTATATACCTCTTCCGCCCATTGTTTTTCTTTATCCTGCACGCTTATATCTCCTGCCTTTCTCCGCCGCTCCGGATCCGTTTCCTGTAGCCACCCGGTGTTTCTCCGTACATCCGTGCAAAAACCTCCGTAAAGGAACGCACATCGGAAAATCCCACTTCATCGGCGATTTCATATGCCTTTTTATCCGTGGAAACCAAAAGGCCCACGGCATGCTGCAAGCGGACACGATTAACATAGTCTTTGAAATTTTCCCCTGCATTTTTTTTAAAAAAACTGCTGAAGTAATAAGGGTTCATATGTATTTTTTCCGCCAGTACCCCTAACGTCAGATTTTCCCTGTAATGCTTCTCTATATAATCCCTGGCCTTTCGTATCTCCTGTTTCTCGCTGCTGACCATCGCCGTACGCACGCGCTCCATATACCCGGCAAATACCTCCCGGTACAGCTGTTCCATTTCCCCAAAGCTTTCGCATCCCCTTCCCTGTTCCAAAAGCTCCCGGATCGTAGTATCCCCTCCGGGAATGCCTAATGCCGCCATCTTTTCTTCAGCCATGCGCAGTGCAGAACAGAAATAAAAACAGGCATCCTCCTTTTTCCCGTCCGCTGCCAGGAGCAAAAGTCTGGCGAACCCGGAAAAATAGGTTTCAAAACCATCCGCATCCTGCGCCACAATAGCGTCAAGAACCTTTTCCCGTGTTTCCTCCAGACGCTCCGTATCCCCCTTCCGGGAATAAACCGGCTCTTCGGCAGATAAAACCGGAATCTGCATTTTATCCGCAAAAAAAAGATATCCCTGCATCTTGAGGCATTCTCCGAAGGCAGCGGGAATTCCTCCCATATCAGAGACTTCCTTACCGATAATAAAGACCGCCGTATGCCCCGTGGCCTGACAGGCTTCTTTCCAAAGGACAGATACCTCCTCCTTGGCCCGCGCCCTCCCGATCCCTTTCAGGACCACCACAATATGGTTGTTTTTCACAAAGGTAATTCCCCTGTTATTCTTTTCCAGATATTCTTCCAAAAAACTAAGCAGGGAAAAACGCACCAATTTACGAATCCGGGCATTTTCATCCTTCCTGTAAAGCACATCCGCAAATACGGGAAGGTATACCGTATCTTCCATCTGCACCAGCCTGCCGAAATCTGCCTCCCGTTCTTCCTCAACCGGCGCCGCCGTCTCCGGCACCGCCCTGTGTATGGAGGACACACACTTTTCCACTGCGCCCAGCAGTTCTTCCCGGATAACCGGTTTGAGAAGATAGTCCACCGCCCCATACTGCAGCGCCGCCTTGGCATATTCAAAGTCCTGAAACCCACTGATAAAAATCACCCGGGTTCCCACCTCCATAGCCTGGCATTCCTTCAAAAGCTCCACACCTGTCATCTGAGGCATATAAATATCCAAAAGGGCAATATCCGGTTTCAGGGTCAGGATTCCTTCCAACGCACTCTTACCATCCGTATATTCCCCCACAATCTCAATTCCCAGTCCCTGCCAGTCCACCAGCTTCCGTATTCCCCTGGTAATCACCGGTTCGTCATCTGCCAGTATCATCTTTACCATCCTTGCCTTCCTCCCTCTTCCGGACCGGCATCAGAATACGTACCATCGTTCCCACTCCCACCGTACTCGTCACCTGTATCCCATAATCCTCCCCATACAAAAGCCGGATCCGGTCATGCACATTTTTCATCCCGATACTCTGCCAGTTATATTCGTTCTTAATCCCCGGTTCGTTTCCCTCCAGCAGCTCCTGAATCTGATAAATTGATTCCTGATCCATCCCGACACCGTTATCCATAACCGTAATTTCCAGGATTTCCGTCTTTTCCCGGTTGCCTTTTCTGTCCGGGATATCCTTCTCCCCATCGTATACCGCGGCTTCCACCATGATGCTTCCGACACCCTTTTTAGGCTTGATCCCATGAACATAGGCGTTTTCCACAATAGGCTGTAAAATCAGCTTGGGCACAAACAGCCTGCCCGCCCCCGGAGCTTCGGTCATTAACTGTACCTTCCCGTCAATCCGGCAGTTCAGCAGATATATATACTTGCGCACAATATCCAATTCTTTTTCCAGGGAGACCATATCCTGAACAGGCCCTATCAGATAATGGATCTGCTGGGAAAGCGCCTCTATCATTTCCGATACCCTCATATCGTTATTTTCCAGAGCCGTCATACGGATTATCTCCAGCGTATTATAAAGGAAATGCGGATAAATCTGGGATTTCAGTGCGGTCAGTTCCGCCTCCGTCTGCTTGATAGCCGCCACATAGGACTGGTTAATATAGGTCTTCAGTGCAGCGCTCATCTCATTAAACCTTTGGGAGAGAATTCCTATTTCATCCCTGGAATCCACCGGAAGCTGAATGTCAAAATTTCCGTTTTCCACCTGTGACATCTGATCCATCATATTACGGATAGGCCGGGTCAGCCGTCTGGAAAAAAACAAAGAACCGCATAATAATGCCATACAGGCCGCCGCCAGGAAAAAATACATCATCCTCTGGACGGAACGGATTCCGCCGAAGGCCACCGCCGTATCCAGGACCGCCAGTACATAAAGACCATATTCATTTTTTTTAGAAGTAAGGACCAGCTGCTGATCCGTGTCACGGATTTCCTCCAGCTTCTCTTCCAGATTCCTTCCTGCGGCATCCCCGCTGCTGCTATAGTAACAATCCCCGTTTTCATCCAGCACATAAAAAATTTCCTTATCACTGAAATTCACTGTCCGGAATACCTGTTCCATCCGGCTCATGTTAACATCAATGAATAAGGTTCCCACATACGGCGTATTCCCCACTTCTCCGCGCAGATCAAAATAATTCCTCGCCACCGTAAATACCGGTGCGGAGGGACCGCTGAAATACCCGGTGGGATGGGTGGGAATCAGCATCATCCGGTTGCTTGATTCAGCGATCTCTTTCACCCGTACTTCCTTTTCAAATAAAGCCTCATCCTTAAAAAAAGTACTGTAGGTACTGTAATGGAAATCCATCCTTCCCAACGTTTCATTATTCACAATAAAATGCACGCTGCTGATATAGCTGTCCACACTTTCCACATATTTCAGGAAATCCACCATATCAGCAGCCCGCCTTTTCTGTTTTTCCTCTGCCTCATACCCTTCCCCGCTGAGTATCTGGCGAAGGTTATCATAATACAGATAATCCTTCACCACATACCCTTCCCGGATGGAATAGCTGTAATTATAAGGCATTTTCGAAGCCGTATTATAGGTATCCAGCATCGTCTCCAGACTCCCCGCCACATAATCCGCCGCCTGCTCATAATTGGAACGCAGCGCCTTCCTGTAATCCTCAATCATCCGGTTAGCCAGGAATGTAGATAAAATAACCACGGGAACCAGCCCAATCACTATAATAGCCAACGTAAACTTATAATACAAAGAAAGCCCTTTACTCCTTCTTTTTGCCATCCCTATCCCCCGCTCTCTTTTGTTCTTCCCTTCTTTCCCCTATTATAACTTAACTTCCTCTTCCCTTCCAGGAAAATACAAAACGAAAAGGGACACGGCCTCTTTCTTCACAGCAGCCGCGCTTATATGCACGGCTGCCTTTATTCCCAAGCGTTACCCCTTGGCTGCCCCTGCCGTAATCCCTTTGACAAAATATTTCTGGAAAGCGCAGAAAATTACCAATGCCGGAACTATCGAAATAATAGTCCCCGCAAATACAATATCCCACCTGGCTGTATACTGGCCTACAAAGGCCGCGATTTCCACCGTAATGGTTTTTGCTTTTCCGCTGGGCAGAACCAGATAAGGCATCAGATAATCATTCCATATTCCCAGGCCGTTCAGTATTACCATAGACCCTGTACATGGCCCCAGAAGCGGAAAGGTCACCTTCCAGAATGTCTGAAAAGGAGTACAGCCGTCAATCATGGCCGCCTCTTCAATCTCCAGGGGAATCCCTTTTAAAAAACTACAGTACAGCAGGCATCCGAAAGCGATGGACCCCGATATGTAACAGATAATCGGTCCCGCCATATTGCCGAATATATGAAACAGTTTCATTTCCTTAAACAAAGGGAACATATACAGATGAAAAGGAATCATCATACCGGAAAGAAAGAACGTATATGTAAGCGCCGTAAACCTGTTCTTTCTCCGTTCAATCCCATACGCCGCCATAGGCACAATACATACGATCAGAATCTCTGAAACCACGGTCAGGAAAACCGAATGCAGGATAGCAGAAGCAAAATCCGACTGGGCAAAAAGATCCCTGAAATTCTGTATGTAAAAAGAGGTTGGGGGGGATATCGGATTTTTCAGGATATCCCCGTTGCTTTTAAAAGCCGACATCAAGGCAAACAAGACCGGATACAGAAACAACAATGCCAAAACAGCCGTGAGTATCAGAAGAATAATCTGTCCGGGCCGCACCCTTTTTTTTGTCTTTTCCTTCACATCTGTACCTCCCTGCTTCTCAGGAATCTCTGCTGTATCGCATTCAGGAGTATAATAAGGAACAAAAGCATAATTCCCACCGCCGTCCCAAACCCCTGGCGCCCTTCGTTAAAACCTACTTTGTACAGCAGATAAACCAGTGTCTCTGTGGTAAATCCGGGACCGCCGTCCGTCATTACATTGATTTGGTCGAATACCTTCAGCCCGTTAATGAGTGACAGGGTAAAATTAATGGTAAATGCCCCGGAAATCAACGGCAGCGTTATGGCCCTGAAACGCTGGAAAGGGCTTGCGCCGTCAATCTGCGCCGCTTCGATCAAATCCGTGGAAACGCTCTGTAAAGAAGCGAGGTAAATAATCATATAGTATCCCGCACCCTTCCAAATCAGGACAATTCCTACCATAAGAAGCGTCAGCCTGCTGTTGCCCAGCCAATCCTGCTGCAGTTCCTTAAGCCCCATGTCCTTCAGGATTGTGTTAAAGGTACCGAAATTATAGTTATACATAATTTTCCATATAAAGCCGGACACGATACCGCTGACAAGAACCGGTATATAAAAGGCACTCCGGAAAAAGTTTTTCCCCCATCGCACATTATCCACGATTAATGCAAGGGCAAGGGCTGCCGCATTTTCGAAAATGGAAATAAAAACAGTTAATATCACCGTATTTTTAAGCGCATTGCCGAAACGGGCACTTGTAAAAATTTCTTTATAATTGGCCAGGCCCACGAATTTTACAACAGGGCTGATTCCGTCCCAGGAGGTAAAGCTGTAATAGACACTGGCCAGTGTCGGTACAATGATAAACAGTGTAAAAAAGATAAAAGCGGGGCCGATAAAGAGGAATGCAGCTTTATCTATACCCTTTTTCTTCTTTGTATTCATTCTCTCTGCCTTTCCAGTGCCTGAAAGCACCTTTACCCGGACTCTTTATTCGACAGCTTCCACGCCTTCTCCTGTCACAGGATTAAAGTTTTCCATACCTACCTTCCAGGTCTTATTGAGCTCACTGCATGCCGAATCCACATCTCTTGTCCCCTGCAGTACCTCAATCAGCGTTTTGTACATAAAATTCCGGAAATCCGGGGGCAGCTCATTTTCCCCTACGAAACCGTTCCACATGGGCCTTAAGTCATCCGCACTGCCCGCTGCATCGATTACTTCCTGCAGAACCGGCAGGACATCCAACTGGGGTTCTTCCACAGTTACCGGAATGGCACTCATTTTTTCACAATAATATTTATAGTTATCAGGCTGATAGAAAAAACGAATAAATTCTTCAGCTGCGGCTTTCTTATTTGGATCTTCAGCCGCTTCAGCGGAAACCGCAAAGCCGCCCGCACCGCCGCCTCCTACAAGACGCAGCTTACCGTCAGGGCTGGGTATTGCAAACCAGCCGATTTCAAATTCCGGATCCGCGGAAAGGATCTGAGAAAACATATGGGTTCCGGAATACATCATAGCCGCCATATCATTTACCAGAAATGTGGTGATTTGGGCATCCGGTGTGGAAACCCAGCCGTCCTGCGCATACTGCATAATTTCCTTCAGTTCTTCAAAGGCCGCCTTTATGGTTTCATCGGAAAAATCCCTGGTTCCTTCGTAACAATGCTTAATAAAATCCACATCCTTGCTCAGCACCTGGTCATTATAGGCTTTGTGGAACAAGAACCCCATATGCCAGATATCCTGTCCGCCCACCACCAGCGGCGCCATATCTCCTTTTTCCTTAATTTTACCGCACAATTCAATAAATTCTTCATATGTGGAAGGCTCCGTCCAGCCGTTTTGGTCAAAATACGCTTTATTATAAATAATACCCTGGGCGTTTTCTGCAGCCATAGGAGCCGTATAAACCTCGCCGTCAAATGCCGTTGTTGTTTTAAACAGGCTGACAATATCCTCCGGCAAAGGTTCCAGCTTTCCTGCCCGTACATAAACCGCCGTATCCCTCATTTCCATCACATCGGGGAACTCTCCCACACTATCCTTTGTCTTTAAAAATTCGCTGTAAGCCCCGCCGTTGCCAGGCTCGATTATAACAGTAATATCCGGATAAGCAGTATTAAACTTCTCCACTACAGAATTCATTACTTCTTTGAATCCCTCATCCCCGTCTGCAAATATAAGGGTGATTTCCGTTGGCTGGGAAACAATAGCCTCTGTGCTTTCTCCCGCACCGGCTTCCTTTGTACCCGCTTCCGCTGCCGTGACTGCCTCCGTGCTTCCTGTCCCCAAACTGCTGCCGCTCTCTTCCGCCGTGCCTGCGGATGTACCGCTTGCACATCCCGCAAGCATAACTGCCGTCATACCCGCTGTAAGAAGCGCTGTCAAAATTTTCTTTTTCATTACATATCCTCCAATCGGTTTTCATTGCGGATGGCCCTCCGTGCTGCTGTAATTGTAATATACCAGCATCCTGCATAATAAAAAATGCATATTTTTAAGTTTCAGGTACGATTTTTTACGTTTCTTTTTCATTTTTTCCTGCCGTTTCATCTCCAGGACTTATTTTAACACAATGAAAAAGGCATATTGTTTTCAGCAATACACCTTTGACGGATGGGCACCTTATTTCATTCGTTTCCAATTCCATACAGACAAAAAACACCTGCCGCTTCTTCCTTCTACCCGGACAGGTAAAGCCCTTACAGCCTCTTCGGACAAACATACCGGGGCAGTCCCACACTGTGCTTTCCGTATTCAATCGCTTCCTGGGGGCACCGGCAGATACAGGCCATACAATGGGTGCATGCTTTCCCCCATACGGGCTTCCCGTCTTTCAGGCGGATATTTCCAAGAGGGCAGCTCTTTTCACACATGCCGCAGGAAATGCAGGCATCCGTGGCATAAAATTTACCGGCATGCACGAAAAGCGGATAAAAAACGTTATTTACCACACCGCTGCTGTGTTTATCCTTTCCGGTAATCTCCGGTTTCGGAAAAGACGTCCCCGCTTTTATCCATTGTATGATCTCCTCTATCTTCTGTTCGGCCTGCCCGATCGTCACTAACGCTTCTTCCCTGGAAGGCGTTTCAAAAAGTGCAATATAATTCTCCGGCATGAGGACAGAGGCACATCCCTGATACGTCATCCCCTTTTTTTCGCAAAGCTTTTCCAAATATGCGCCTGCATTTCCAATATTGCCGCCGCAGGTCATCACAAAACGGATATCCCGGCTGCCCTCCAGCTTCGTTTTCAGCAGCCAGTCCGTAACCACCCGCGGTATCCTCCACGCATAGGTGGGTGTGACAATAATCCACGGCTTATCCGACCGCAGTGCGGTATAATCCTGATTCCTTATTTTCTTGAAAAGATTGGAAACGTCATCTTCCGTTTCCCTGCCAATCCGTTTTGCTGCATATTCACTGTTCCCGGTACCTGAAAAAAATAAAATCATTTCTGTCTCCTATCTGCGCTTTTACACGCATGCGGCGGACACCGCATTCCAATCCGGGCCGCCGAAACCATTTTTTTACGGCCCTGCCCTCTTATCCTCTATCTTGTTAACCGGCCCTGCGGCCCCCTGATATCCCTATACCCCGTCGATATGGATAATTCCCTCATACACAAGCTTCATTAAATCCGCAAGCTTTTTCCACTGCGTTTCGTCCGCTCGGATATAATAATAATTTTTCGTACCTTCCTTCCGCATATTGATGATGCCCGCTTCCTTCAAAATCTGCAGATGGTGGGATACGGACGGCCTGGTCAGATGCGTCTTTGCTGCAATTTCCCCCACACGGATACCGTCCAGATCACTCTGCAGCAGTACGAGCAGGATCAACTGCCTTGTCTCATCCCCAATAGCCGTAAATGCTTTCCGGCATTCCTGAAAGCCCTGTGTAATCTCCTCCAGCCGCTGTTTACAGTCTTTTTCCATATACCCTCCTACAAATATCTGACATCCAGCTTTTCACGCTGTGCGCTGCGCCGGTATTTTACCTTCGGATACCCCAATACTAATGTTGTAACTATCTTTTTTCCTTTTGAAACACCCAGCGCTTTTTTTAACTTCGGAGATAGATTGGCCGCCATGGAAAAAAAGCCGCTGAACAATACACCAAGCCCGTTCGCCTCCGCCACAAACTCCATGTTCTGTGCCGCCAGAGCACCGTTCAGCTTCTCTTTTGACAGAATGACTATCACCGCCGGGGCATGGAAAAAGAAGAAATGATTATCAATTTTATTTCTTCTCGCCATAGGGCTGAACATATCCGCAAATGGCTTAACCGCCCGGAATACACGCACCGCCGCCTGTTCCAGTTCCTCTTTTCTTCTGTCCAGTACAACAAAAGACACATCCTGTGCATTCTTTGCCGTATGCGTCAGCCTGCCGGCCTCCAGAATCTGTTCCAGGATTTCCTCCGGGATTTTCTGATCCCGAAACTGCCGGATCGTCCGGCGGAACCGGATGGCATCCAGCACCTCCTCCGGTTTCAGATGCACCTCCCCTTTTATCGGGACAGGTTCGGCTTCATAGCCGCTGATCGTAACGGCCCCCTTCGGACAGACCGCGACACAATGCCCGCACAGGATACAATCCCCGGACAGAATATTGGCTTTCCGGTTCTGTATCTCAATATTACGGGCGGCACAGTCCCTTACACACATACCGCAGCCGATACATTTTTCTTTCTCTATAGTTATCACATGTTCTGCCATTTTCCTTCCCTTCTTTCGTTAATCTTTGTTAACCATTATAGCAGGATCCGCAAAAAATGCGACATTGGTAAAGAAAATCGTTACGGACAGATCCGCACCCACATAGTTACCGGCAGCACTCCTTTTTTTACTGCTGCTTTTGTAAAACAGCAACGTTACAAGGTTTCCTGTAATATGCTATACTGTCTATAGCCCGGTAAGGCACATACCTGTACGGAGGAGAGAAAATGACAGTTTTAGAGAAAACAGCAGAATGCATCAATATATTAGGCCGTTTCTGCGGCCGCAGGGATATTAAAGATCTGACAACACAAAGCCTGATGGAAAGCTACGGGATTCCCCGTGTGGATCTTTTTCTATTATTTGGCGGGAGCATTGCCTGTGCCGGGGATCTTTTTGCGCAGGCAATGCAGGCCGGTATTGCGGAACACTATATGATTGTGGGAGGAGAAGGCCATACCACGGAAAGCCTGCGCCGGAAAATGGCCGGTCTTTGTCCCGGACTTGTCACGGAAGGGAAAGCGGAGGCCGAAGTATTCGCCGGCTATTTGTCACAGAAATACGGCCTTTCCCCCGACTATCTGGAAACCGCCTCCACCAACTGCGGCAACAATGTAACCAATGCCCTGGCGCTGATGACACAAAACCGGCTTCCCCACCGCACCATTCTTCTGATGCAGGATGCATCCATGCAGCTGCGTATGGATGCCGGTTTCCGCAGACACATAAGCCCCGATACCCGGATCATCAATTTCGCCTGCTACCAGGCAGAGGTCATTGCCGAAGGAAACAGGCTGGCCTTCCGGGATACAACAACGGATGCCGCGCTCCGCGGGCCGTCCTTATGTTCACCGATAACCGGTATGTGGGATATGGAACGCTATATCACACTGCTCATGGGCGAAATCCCCCGTCTCAGTGACAATGCAGAAGGATACGGCCCGCATGGAAAGGGTTTTATCGCACATGTGGATATCCCTGAAAACGTAGCAGAAGCGTATGCTTATCTAAAGAAAAACTACGGCGATTTTTCCAGGGCCGCCAATCCGGCTTACGCCACGGATCGCTAAAAAGGAGCCGCAGTCAGGCGGCTCCCTTTCATTCCTTCTGCGCAAGCTGCAGCAATCTGCGAAACTCTTTTTCAAACCGGACGTCGTCCTCCGGCTGCCTTTTGCGGGGCCCTTTCCCATGGTGCTTAGAGGACGCTCTCCGCGCCTTTTTCGCCAGATGCCTTTCCATCAGCAGCTGATCGATATTTTCCCGGGTATACCAGTTCCCGGACTGATGGATCCCATAGGCCCCTTTTCCCAGAACCATAGCCGCCACCCCATAGTCCTGGGTCACCACCACATCCCCTTTTCTGCAGAGATTCACCAATGCAAAATCCACCGCATCGGCACCCGCTCCGATGACCCGTACCTGACTGTAGGACGAAGCCAGGACATGGTTCGTATCACATAAAAGAACCACCGGTATCTTATTTTCTTGCGCCGCTCGTTCCACAATTCCCACCACCGGACAAGCGTCCGCATCCACCAGTATCTGCATTTCCTGTTATTCCTTTCCTGTTTCGTATGAAAAAAGGAGAAAGGAACCCTGATAATTGCTCCAGACCGTTTTACACAGCACCGGAAAATAAAAGGTGGAGAACAGCATCTCCGTTACGGACAGTGTGACCGCAATGGAAAACAGCCTTTCCTCATATCGGAAATAAACATCCTCCCGGTTTACCGGCAGGGTGAGTCCATACAGATACGCAGTCTCTTCCTGAGACAGGGCAGTCTCCGCTTTCTTTTGTTCCTCACGGCTCAAAGTCCCGTAATAAAAATCAAAATAGGTATTGTCCCTTCCGTTTTCCTCCAGCAGGCGGTAAAGGTACTCCCTGAGAGTTTCCCCGTCCCCCTCCACCATTTCCTGCCTGCCCAGCCGCATGGCCTCCTGCAGGGTATCCGGTACCATACAGCCTTCTTTTATCAATTCTTCCTTTTTCATACTATCTCCTGCTGATTCCTTACAAAATCCGGCGATGACCGTTTCTAATGGACACAGCGTCCTATATCCCGCTTTCAGTCCTGCCCGAACAAAGCCGCCGCCTTCTCCATCCGGTCTATTATCCTTACACCAAAAGGACAGCGGGTCTCACAGCCGCCGCACCGGACACAGTCCCCCGCTGCGGCAGACAGCTGCCCGTAATGGGCTTTGACCGTCGCGGGAATTTCGTCCTGCATCACTGCCAGATCATACAGCTTGTTTACCATAGCGATATCAATCCTGGAGGGGCAGGGTGCGCAATGGCCGCAATAGGTGCACTGGCCGCTGTAGGCATGATGGGGGGCATTCGCCAGTACGCTGGCATAATCCTTTTCCTCCTCCGTTGCCGTCTCATAGGCTGCGGCCGCATCCACATGCGCCGGTGTATCGAAACCTGCCATCACACTGGCTACCGCAGGCCGTGTCAGGGCATAATGCAGACACTGCACCGGCGTCAGGGCCGTACCGAAAGGCGATGTTTCCGCCCGGAACAGACGTCCCCCGGCATACCCCTTCATGACAGTGATGCCTACGCCTTCCTGCTCGCAGATACGGTAAAGCTCCTCTCTTTCCGGTGCGATCCCGCCCAGCTGTTCCTCATAGGTTTCTTTGAAGTAATCATTCAGATCCTCTGTAGCAGGAAGCAGATCGAAAGCAGGATTCACACTGAAAAGAATCATTTCTATAATACCGCTTTGCGCCGCCATCCTGGCCACCTCCGGATTGTGGGTACTCATGCCTATATGGCGGATTATCCCCTTTTCCTTCAGCCCCTTCACATAGTCGATGAATTCGCCTTCCATAACACGCTTGAATTCCGCTTTTTCATCCACAAAATGGATCATCCCCAAATCTATGTAGTCCGTACCCATACGGTCGAGAAGATCCTGAAAAGCGATGCGGACCTGCTCCAGATTCCTGGTACGTACATACTGCCCGTTCTGCCAGGTGGATCCCAGGTGCCCCTGTATGATCCAGCGTTCTCTTTTTCCCACAATCGCCGCCCCGATTTTGGAACGCACTTCAGGTTCCGACATCCAGCAGTCCAGGATGTTGATCCCCAGCTCTTCGCACCGGTCTATGACCGCCCTGACCTCTTTTGCATTATGCCGTTCCAGCCATTCCCC
Source organism: Lachnospiraceae bacterium (assembly GCA_022845955.1). Lineage (GTDB taxonomy): Bacteria > Bacillota > Clostridia > Lachnospirales > Lachnospiraceae > Eisenbergiella. The sequence continues at coordinate 1,698,217 of AP025576.1, read as the reverse complement.
TCCCAGTCCGATTTCACTGACGGACAGTCCTGTTTTTCCTAATTCTCTGTATCTCATTGGTATTCCTCCTGAAATTAAAGTCTCCGCAAATTGACCCGGCCTCAGCGTATTGCCTGCAGGGATAAAAATGTATCTCTGCATAAAAGAAAACTTCCTGCTGCTGTCAGTCCATTCATATTTCCGCCATACAGGGGTTCCCCTGCCGCCTGATAAAAATTATTTATTCTGTCATCCCATATTTCCGGAATAACGCGATCTCCTCCTGATCATAAGGGGTATAATCCTCATGATACAAATCATGCTGCCACAGGGTAAGATCCAACCCGTCTTCCTCCCGCAGATAATCCCAGGGAAGATAAAACTGGGACTTCCCCGCCACCAGTCCCCAATGATAGCTACCGATCCTGTTTTCATAAAAATAGGGGAGAAGATCTCTGATATTATTGTCCAGGATGCGGTTGAGCCACTCCGTATTCATAAGGGGCCTTCCCTCTTTTGCCAGCGCTTTTACCACCTGCTTAACCCGACCGAAATTCTCATATTGGTGGAAGGAAACAATATCCGAAAGCTCCACCGCCCTTTTCTGAATCGGCTCCAGATCCACATCCTCCGCCACACCATACCCCTCCGGGTATGACCAGGGAGCCGCCGTCAGCGGCTGATCCGGATCGACAGCCCGGGCGATTTCAAATACATGCTCCAGATATTCCATGCTCAGGGAATGCCGATTGCTGTTACCCGGTTCGTTCCATAAATCCCACATGATGATCCTGGGATCTCTGGCATAACGCCCGATAAGCTCTTTTGCATAGGTATACTGCGGCTCCCTCCATGCTTCTTCATCGAACAGAATCCAGCCGGTTTTTCTTTTCTCCCCGGTAAACGGATTTTCCGCTTTTCCCCCGTGATGCCCGATATCATAAGGCTGCCAGCCTGACCCCATCTTATCCGGGAACACCGGATCCGGCCGTTCAAAAGGAGCACAGTCATTGAACAGCACCGGCATAAGTGTAATCCCGTATCCGTCCAGCAACGCAAGCAGCTCATCCATCTTCCCGAAAAAACGCTCCCGCTCAAAGAACCATGCATGAAAAGGCATAAACATTCTCACACTGTTAAGCCCCGTCTCCCGCAAAAGTTTCAGTTCTTTTTTTACAGAAGCAAGAACCTCCTCCCTCGTATCATCCTGCCACAGCTCCGTATTATGCAGGGTAATTGCCGGGACATAATTACAGCCCATCAGCCATGGACGGCTGTCATACCATACATTGCTTTTTTCCTTACTCCATCTGTTCCCCATCCCTTTTTCTCCTTTCACGTAACCTGCTCCAATCTATCTCTTTGTGACCACTCCGCCTTTTTCTGCTCCTCTTATTCCCCCTGCTTATCCGTCCATTCCCAGACCACCGCTTCATAAGGACGCAGCGTAAGCTCCGGTCCCCACACCGAATCCTCATAATTCCCGATAAGCCGCTGCGCCGTCTGTCCTGCCGTTTCCTCCGGCAGCCGCCACACAAGCTCCTTTTCCGTAAAGCTGTACACGACAAGCAGGTGTATGGTGCCGAACATTCTTTCATACGCAAATAAAATTCAGGCCTCCTTTTTTCCGTCGGCATCCGGATTTCCTGCCGTTGATAATTATGTTTATTATATCATTCCTGTGCATGGAAAGCCAGAGAATCCCTTTTTGCGGCTGCAGATGCCCATTGCTTTGTTACTTGTTCACTCCGTGACCAGTAACATTGCTTTACCGGACCCGGTGGCGCATGGCAGGTGCAAGGCCGGGACGGTAAGAAATCCTCCGAAATATTCACAAGGCACCTTGACATTTATCCAAAAAAGGGGTATTCTTATTTTACAAGGTACCTAGCAATTTTATTTTATTGAATAAATCCAAGAGAAAGAAGGAATATACTATGAATGATAATCCGAACCAAACATGCCCCTGTTGTCCTAACCACTGTTCTTCTGATGCTTTGCAATGCGGAAAAGGAAGGACTTATTTTTCAGAGAACCGGGAACCTTTCCAGGCCCAGGATGAAGCCGCCGGGAAGCGAAGTATCCCCCGCCATGCACGCCATGAGGAATGCCGGGAACGGCGCGACAGAAGAAGCCGGCGGGAGCAGACCCCGGAACGTTTTTTCCCTTCCGGACAGCCGTTTTCTCCGGAGGAGCAGCTTTTTGAACAATTCCGTGCCTGTACTCATGCCCTCCATCATCCGGGGAACGGCAAATCCGGCCAATTGCGGATCCTCTCCGTTTTATCAGCTAACAGCCCGATTACCCAGCGTCAGCTCATGGATATCCTGGATGTCCGCTCCGGTTCCCTGAGTGAAATCCTGGGGAAAATGGAAACGGAAGGCTATATCACCCGGACACCCAATAAACAGGATAAAAGAGGCGTGGATGTAACCCTCACCCCCGCCGGCCTGGAAGCCGCCGCGCAGATGCAAGTCCACAGGGGAAACGCGGTGCAGGACTTTTTCTCCTGCCTGAGCCAGGAAGAAAAAGAACAGCTTTCCCTTCTTTTGGAAAAACTGCTGGAGGACTGGCGCAGCAAAAAAGGAATGGACGGCGGCAGGGACTACGGCAGACACGAACGCGGCAGCAGAGAACACGGCAGCAGAGAGCGCAGAAGCCGGGAACAGGGACGCGCAGAAGAACGCGGACGGGAGCCTTACGGACGGCAACGGGATACCGGAGAACACGGAAACCGGCGCTGAAAAACGCCTGCAGGGATTTCTTTTACTTATCCCATGCAGGCGTTTTATCATCATATACGCCGATCCACCGCATATACCGCTTCTATATTCTCTATCGGGACATCCCCCTCAAAGCCCTGGCTTGCCATAAGGATATACCCGCCGTCCTTCCCCAGCAAATCCATGAACCTGCGCACCTCCGCCTTCACCTCTTCCGGCTTCCCATACGGCAGCAGCCCCTGGGTGTCAATCCCTCCATGGAACACAATCTTGTCCTTATACAGCTGCGCCAGCCGTTCCGCCTCCAGCCCCTGCACCTTCTGCACCGGTTCCAGCGCATCCACGCCGCATTCGATAAATTCCGGTATCAGCGGCGCTACGGCCCCGCAGGAATGCTGCTGGTAAAACGCTCCGTATTTATGCGCCAGCTCCACCAGCTTTATCGTATTTTCCCGATAGAATTCCCTCCACATATCCACCGAAAACAACAGCGATATCTGTGTCCCATAATCATCATGCGGACGCAGGACATCCACTCTGCCCTCTCCGGCCTCAAAAATCCTCCGGTAATATTCCATCTCAAATGCATTCATGCGCTCCAGGATCCGCTTTGCCGTATCCGGCTCGTCCAGCATCAGCATAAAAAACTGATCCATCTCTATCAGAAAGGTAACCATTTGAAAAGGCCCTTCATGTCCCACAATGATCGCCTTATCCGGATTGCTGTCGCATACCCGCTTAATTGCGCTGTAATCGAACCAATCCGGATCGGGAAACCTGACCGCATCCACCTCTTCCACTGTTTCCACCCCATTTAAGGGAAAATAAGTCGTCGTCCCATACGTATCAACAGCGGTGGTATGCAGAGTGGTTTCATAGCCCCACCAGGACTGTTCCACCCGTTCCCCTTTTTCATTCAGACTGGTTTTTAATTCCGGCCCGATATATTCCGGCGAAGCCGTCACTATATCCACCTCATATTTTTCCAGCAGCTGGCTGTAATCGGTGAAGCCATAATGCTTCAGCAGCTTCTCCGTCACGGATCCCACCGCTTCAAACGCTGCCGGTATCCGATCCGGCTTCCGGTGCTCCATCACCGCCCGGACTCTTTCTTTGGATGTCATCGCAGATGTCCTCCTTTTCCCGTAATTCTTTTTTTATTTCATTGTAGCTTTCGCAGCCCTTTGCCGGAATTCCCTTTTTTATCGGATTTGTTGTATAAATTAAAACCAATACCGGTTACTGCCCGGGCGGGGCGGCCGGAAAATATTCGGGGACATAACGGGCCAACAAAAAGTATTGCGGATACAGGAATCGGTCTTGCTGATTTTATCCGGCAATAGTACAATATCTGTAACTGCAGCCGCCGGAACTTAATCGGATACGCTGCCCTTTACGGCATAAAACGAGGGAAAAACATATGCAGGACATCTACAATCCCGACAACTTCGCGCCTTATCTATATAATGCTCCGGAAACCGGCCGCATCAGCCTGCCGTTCATGCTCCATGCCAACCGTATGGGCTGCGGCTGTGAGGAGTCTTTTTTTTGCGTGCACAGAGAAGCGGATTACCCTTATTTTACCGTTCATTTCCTGTTTGACGGCTGTGGTTTCTTCCACATTGGGGGAAAGGATTATTTATTGAAAAAAGGGGATGCCTTCATTATAACAGCGGGGAATGCCCATACCTATTCCAACCATTCCGGGGATCCCCTCGGCCTCATCTGGATCGAGCTTGCCATACCCGGCCAGCAGGAGCTGTCGGGTTATTTTAAAAGGAACCACATCCATACCATTGATGCCGCCCATACCCAAAAACCGTTATCCCAGCTGATATCCATTATGAAAACGCGGAAGGCTGCTCCTGAAATGGATGATTTCACCCTGTCCAAAATGTATTATTCTTTTCTCATGGATCTGATGGAAGCGGCGCGCTTTTCCTCCCCCTGTGATCATCCCCGGCTGATTACCGATGCCCTGCAATACATTGACAGCCATTTTACAGAGGATCTCCAGGTCAGCCAGCTTTCCGGGCAGCTGCATGTGAGCCACACCTGGCTCACGCGGATTTTCCGCAAATACGTGGGAACCACACCCATAAAATACATAAGCCTGAAGCGCATCGAGTATGCCTGCTCTTTATTAAACACGACTTCCCTGACCTGCGAAGAGGTGGGAGAAAGCATCGGCATGTATGATGCCTCCCATTTTAACCGCTTCTTTACCCAGCAAATGGGGATGGCGCCATCCGTGTACCGGAGCAGAAGCAAGAAGGTACTCTCTTGAATACCTTTTCCTATATTGTCCAAACCTATAAAAGATATCCGGAAGCTATGCATAATGCAAAGCCCCGGATTCTCTCCCTGCTAACCCTTTCATTCCTGCCGATTTTACTGCATTCACCCATTAAAAGGCATCAAAGTTTACCGGATTAAATATACTTTCTTCCTCTGTCCCCTCCCCCATTCTTTTCCTGTATAGGTATTCATTGTAAAATGTACAAAGCTGTTAAATTCCATCTGTTGAAGTGCTGCCTGGCGGCTGCTTGGGACAACGTTCACAAGCCTTACTCCTCTTACCCGAAGCCCCATTAACTGTGTCATATTAATATCTTGGCACAGAAAAGCCGGATACATTTCTGTATCCGGTACCTTGCCCGCTCTTTTCACTTTTCATGTTATATAGATAGTTCCTGCCTCCCATCTTGTACCGGCGCAAGCAAACCCAGGTAGTGATCAAGCTGTTGTTCTGCAAGTTCCGCAATCATATCCGCAAACAAAGTAAGATCTCCCTCTACAGCATAGGCTTCCAGGGCATTAAAGTAGGCCAGTCTGTTCTCTTTGGCAATCGAAACAGCGGGAAAACCGTTTGTCATAAGCTGGTAATTCATAAGCAGTCTCGATGTCCTGCCGTTTCCATCCGGGAACGGATGGATTTTAACAAACTCCGCATGCGTCCAGGCCGCCAGTTCTATCAGGTTCAGTTCTTTCCCTTTCCATGCCAGATCCTCATAAAAATCCTTAATCTGACGGTACATCTCATTTGGGGAAGGCGGGGTATGCTGCGCACCGGAGATATACACATCCACACTGCGGTAAATGCCCCCGGTAAAAATATTTTCCATCAATAAGGCATGGATATCTTTGATGATCTTTTCATCCAACTGCAGTCCCTTTGTGATACAGTCCTTCACATAACGGTATGCCTTCTGGTGGTTAACCAACTCGTAAATCTCCCGGAGACTCTTGCCTCCTACCGTAATCCCGTCCTCCAGCAGTACTTTTGTTTCGATTAAAGTCAGGGTATTCCCTTCAATAGCGGTGGAGTTATGGGTATATTCTATTTCGAACGCCTGCTCGTAGGATTGCAGCGTAAGCTCCGGGATGGATGACCTGCCTGATTGGTACAAGTCTCTTTTTTGCAGTAATTCCGGGTAATTCAAGCAAACCACTCCTTTCTCTGCTATCTTTCAATTACCCTAACAGTATACCACAAATTCCCTGAGGTGTAACCAGCAATCCTACGGCCTGGCGTTGCTCTTACCAGAAAAGCCCTGTTCCTTTAACGGCTTATCTGTTTTCTGCTTATTCAGCCGCCGTACTTTCTTCTGTCCCGCTCACCGTCTGGGTTTCCTCTGTACCTTCCGTTTTTTCTGCACCATTCGTTTTTTCTTGTTCCTCCATTCCTGCTGTAATGGATACTACGGTATCCCCTTCCATCTCAACAGTTACCACATCATTTACCGACAAGGCGGCAGCGGAAGCTTCTTCGCCGTTAATTATCACTTTTGTAGTATCCGATATCTGAATAGTCCTGGTCTCTCCTGTAAGATGCAGGGATATCTCTTCATCAGCCTGCCCATCCGGATTCTGCGTTGCTTCTGACGCTTCCTCTGCGGAACCCTCTTCATATGCTGCACCGGCCGTTTCTTCCGAAGCGCTCTCACTCTCATTCAACTGTGTGGGGATTTCTGCAGCTTCTTCCCCTTCGGTTTCCGGTCCGGGCTTCTCCCCTTCCGGCAGGGCCGGCTGTTCTGCCAGCGCCAATGTGATCATATCCTCATCTATTTCCGTTATTTGCCCGAATAAGGGCATTTCCTCCTCAGCTGCCGTCTGGGTTACTGTTTCAGCGGTACTTTCCTCTTCGCTGCTTTCAACCGGCTGTGATGACTCGATTTCCACAGGGGTTTCTGTTTCCGATTCCGTACTTCCGCATGCGATCGTTCCCAACGCTGCAACGGCCGCAATGATAGAAATATATAATACCTTTTTGCCTTTTTGTATTCTATTTATTTTTCTCATAGTTCTCCTCCAATCTGCCTTACATACGCTATCATAATTTACAGGGTTACCATAAAAGGCGCCGTTTTATGGAATGAGAACATTTTATTAAGTATATGTGAACAAACTGTGTAGCAAACATGGAATTTCTGAGAAAATTTCCTGTCATCAGATAACTGTCAGCTTATCGGTAAATTGTGTTTTTATCGTGTAATTTCTGTGAATCATACTTTTTCGCGCAATTCCAACGCCAGACAATTCACATACCCGGTAGGTAGGTTTTCCGGCAGCTTTACCGTCAGGATACCGCAATACTGGGAAAATTCCACGCTTCCCGCGCCCAGCAGGCGTACCGACTCCACCCTTTCCTGCGGCCGAAGGGATTTGATAACTGCCGCCCGGTTTTCCGGCGCTTTCAGCATAAAGGCGTACACCGTATTGTCTTTTCTGGTAAACCGGAAATCAGAGCTGTTCCATTCCGTCTTGTCCTCCCGGAAGCCTTCGATAAGCACGCGGGTATCCCCTTCCCCGAATACACGGAAAGGTCTGGTTCCATATACTCCTTCCTGACAGACCGCAAACCACTTTGCCAGCTCTTCCAGAATAAACCGGGTTTCCGCATCAATTGTCCCGTCCGGCCGCTGCAGGACATTCAGCAGCATACAGCCGTTCTTGGAAATAATATCCACCAGCATTTCGATGATCTGTCCCGGCTGTTTGAATGTCTGCTTCGCATCATAAAACCAGTTGCCGATGCAGGTATCTGTCTGCCACGGGCTGGGATTCACTCCGGGCAGCTGGCTTTTCTCAATATCCAGCACGCCAACCCGGTAAACCTCCTGCGCCCTGTTCTTCTGGGTATATACCGCCTGATTCCGTCCATTTCGCTCTATGGAATCGTTATACAGATAGGAAACCGCATCCAGCCCCGGCTGGTATCCTTCCTCTTCAAAGGGCAGCCCGCTGTCGGAATACAGCAGGGCCGGATGGAATTTATCCACAAGCTCCTTCATGGTATCCTGCCAGTATTTCTGGAATTTCTTATTTCCCGTAAGCCACTGGGCTAACGCACCATGCTCCGGCATCGTGTGCTCGCTGTTTTCATAATAAAAATCCCGGCTGGCAGGATCCGCACCATCATACGGCACCCCTTTATACGGGCCATAGCTGTCCGCCCCCTTATTCACATACCACCAGGAAAATGAAGCGCCCAGATGCTCCGTCAGTCCGAAAGGCATCCCGAACTGATCCGCCGCCTCTTTCCATAATGCACAGATATCCTTTTCGGGTCCGATTTTAACCGAATTATTCGCATTTACCAGGGAATCATAGTTAAAAAAATTATCATGATGCATGGCCTGCGCCACAAAATACCTGGCCCCCGCCCTGTGATACAGCTCCATCAGCTCCCGGGGATCAAACTTTTCCGCTTTCCAAAGCCGGCAGATATCCTTGTATCCGAATTCCGACGGATGCCCGTAATGCCGGATATGGTAATTGTACTGGGGACTCCCTTGTATGTACATGTTTCTTGCGTACCAGTCTCCGCACATCGGTACGCTCTGCGGCCCCCAATGGCTCCATATACCGAACTTGGCATCCCGGAACCATTCCGGACACTCGTATTCCCGCAGTGATTCAAACGTTGGCTGAAATTTTCCTGTCATCCTGTTACCCCTCCATTATCATAATTACAGAACCCCTTTTGTAACTGTATTGCCCGGACTTTACATGTACCGGCCATCCCTTCTCTCCCTGCTTTTGCGGCAGGAGGAAGGCCGTCCGACACATATGAAGTTTGAGTTTATTATATAAATTTGACAGGAAAAGTATTATACAGAATCATGACAAGTTTATCCGCTTTATGTCGTGGTATCGAATATTATAAAAGCCCTACCGCTTTGCAGCTTGCGTTTTTCTCAGCCTCCCGTTAAAAACACCTGCTGGGAAAAATAAATAAGACTGCCTGCCAGTTTTCCTAACCCTATAGACAGGACTGCAATTCCCAGGCCATGCCGGAACTGGATCCTCCTTGCAAAAACAGGAATGGTATTCAGCATCTCTGCAATCGCCAGGGCCAGGCATCCAACAAAAATGCCGGCAAAAAAACCAAAGAATATCAAGATAACCACGGTAATCCATTTCCACATGCTGTCTGTAATAGCTCCGAAAATCTGTATTTTCCTCACCCATTCACCCACATGGCAGGAATACTCAAAAACGCTGATAAAGTTTCCAAATAACGTGCCGGCAACCACCATTTCCTCATAGAGGAATACTTTCTTGCTCGTATGCGTCTTTCCCGCGAAACGGGGAACCAGGCCCACGGCGATGAGTACGGTAAATACACCGGCAGAAACAAGGAATCCAAAGCTTACACCAATAACCGCCATAAATATGCTTTTAAGAAACATCAATGGTCTTTCCCTCCCTGTCAGCCGTTTCCACTAAGGCGTTATTTACATCATCCTCATAAATCCGCATTTCCACTTCGATGGGCGTGGGATCCTTTGTGATCCTCCGGCCGCCGATATGGTTAAAAAATACAATAATACCCACGGCCAGCCCGATAGAATAGGCCACTTCCAATATGGTAAAGCCGTCCGACGCCTGTCCGGCAATCATTTCATACACCTTCATAAATACCTTATTAATGCCTATGTCATTATGGAAGGCCATAATAGTGAAGGCCGTACCAAAAAAACAAATAAGGGAAACAAATGCAATTTTAAGCCATTGCATGAATCCCTTTTCATTTTTTACCTTAACCTTTTCCATTATTACTTCTGTTTCACCGATGTTATCTATTGTTAAATCCGGGTACATCGTCTGCAGCGATTCAATAATTTTCATAACGCTTACTACCTGGCGCTGCGGTTTTGTATCTTTAAATTTATATATTTTCATCGCTTTAGCATGTGCCAGTATATTTTTATTCGTACATACCACTTTACCCAGATCCGAAAGCTGCACGTCATCCTTTTCTACTTCCACATTCCGATCCAGCTTCAGATATAATGTTTCCTGTGATGCCATCCCAACCACCTTTCCGACCGGTACACCCTCTGAAAATACGGTCATTTCATTCTTTCGTTAGTAATATGGAGATTTTCCGTTTTTATACGGTCTTGCAAAAAAAGGAAAAGAGAAACCGCTCTTATCTTCCTGAACGGTTTCTCTTTTGGACATGAAAAAACAGTAGTTGATCAAACTGCCGTTTTTCCAATCATCATCATATCATCTATCAAAATTAAGGGATTTTCTTAGTTAGAGAACATATAAGCGGTGGAAAGTTTGATTCCGGAATCGGTATTGGTTACATATGTATAAATACCAATTTTTGTGTAGTTGCCGCTTACCATGTTGCTATAGTGTGAAGGGCTTGCCTTCAGGCTTGCGAAAACGCTGTCTGCTGCGCCGTTCTGTTCGGAATCGGAAAATCCGAAGCTTCCGTATGTAATGTAGGAAAGGTTCTCGCCGCGCCATTTGTTGGAGCTAATCATATCAGCACCGCTTGTTCCATTGGGACGGGTGTGACTCCAAACTGTGGTAATTTCTTCGCTTCTTACTGCTGCATAACTGGTTAATTCACTGTCAAGTGTCAGTGCGGGAAGTCCCTGCTCTGCTCTTAAGTTATTGATATCTGCCAGAAGTCTTGCATTCATGGTAGAGGTCTGGTCTGTTGCTGCTTTTGCATCCATTTTTGCTGCGGGTGCCATTGCTGTTACGATGATTGTTAATACCGCTAATACGGTGATGATTGCTTTCTTCATTTTCCTTCATCCTTTCAAATCGTGTCGATTGAAAAATGATGGAAAACTACTAAGGCTTTTCGATTATTTAAAAGTAGTGAGAGCCTTTCGGCTATCAATACAGTACCATATGGTACCGGCAGCTGGCTGCCATCCTTTTTAAAGGGAAGGCCCTGTAGCTTTGCGTCCTTACTTTTCAATAAGTTTGCCAAATGTAGTTTTCACGCCTTTTTCAGTTCAAAGGCCTGATAAGTAAAAAAAATAGTCTTGTGTCATACGGCGACCAAGGCTACTGTGCAAATACATACGTTTTTACTATGTATCAGGCAACTGGCTACCATCCTCTTTATGAGGGAAGGCCCTATAGCTTTGCGTCCTTGCCTTTCAGCAAGTTTGCCAAGTGTTAAATTAAAATAAATTAATAATATGATGATTGTTTGATGTATGATGATTTCTTTCGTTAGCTTTATACTACACCATACGCGTTTAAAAAGCAAGTGTTTTTTTAAAATATTTTACTTTTTGTAACTATTTTTATATAACAGTTCAAACGGCTCTGCCGGAGCGTTTGGCAAGGCAGCGCAGCGGCCCCTGCCGGAAGGTTGGAGGCGGCCCATTGTCCGTCTATCCAGCCAAAACAGAGGGCTTTTTCAAGCGCTTCGCCTGCCTTTCTTGGTTTCGGTCCGCCCGCTTTTCCGAATAGAAGCCAAATGCCGGCACTTGACAGGGAATGATTTGAAAGCCCCGGCGGGACCGCCGGGGCCTCAAGCACTGCTGTTATCTGCGTTTTCTTCTGAATGCGGCACAGGAAATGAGTACAGCCATCGCTGTGGAAATCAGGAGTGTCCAGATGATGACAGGGGCCTTATCTCCTGTTCCCGGTCCCTTCATTTCCCCCAGGACTCCTACTGTGGGCGCTGCCGGCATGGCGCCGTCAGGCATCTTGCTTTCTCCCAGGACAGCAACCTTGGGGGTCACTCCCGTTGCAGGGGGTACCGTCGTTGTAGTCGTGACAGTGATGGTGCCGGGTTCATCGGGAGTCCCCGGATCCTCCGGTGCGGGAGGCGGTGTGGGCGGTGTATAAGGATCATTATACAGCTGTCTGGTCTTGGATCCATCCTCGGTATAAGTCCTGTAATCCGCTCCCTCCCCTATTCTGCCCAATGCCAGCTGGTTGCGGGCTTGGAAGCTGTTTCCTTCCAGCATGAAATAGTGAGGTGTATTATCCAGGAGGTAGCCTGCCGGAGCTTTAGTCTCCACATAACAGTACAGCACATCGAATTCCAGTTCTTCCATGGTGCCTTCCCCAAAGGTAATCCGGCCGTCCTCATCTGTGGCCAGGGTGCCTGCCTCCCTGGGTGTCGTATCTATAGCATCCATATTAAATTTATAAAGTGTGAATTCCGCACCCGATAACGTCCTTCGGGCATCGCTTCTGTCATATTTTATCAGGTTAAAGGTTCCGGCCCGGCCGCTTGCGGTAGCGCCTGCCTTAATCCGGAAGCTTCCTGATACACTCGTGGCTGCCAGCTCCTGCTCTCCTTTCAGGATCGCGCTGTTGGTCACAGACACATCCCCGGTTCTTACCGTTACGGCTTTATATGTGATTCTCACATGCTTTCCGTCAGGTATATTGCCGATTAGCAGCCTGCTGCCGGAATAGCTCAGACTGCAGGAAGCGGTAATATCCGTCTGTACCTGGGACACGTTGTCGATGGTGGTAACGGATATGGTATTTACCAGGATTTCCGCGTTGCTGTCTATCTCATCCTCCAGCGTCAGGTAGCCCCGGGATGTCAGCTGCTGGGCATTGGTATTCACATCAATGGTATAAAGGATGTGGGTTCCTGTGGTCTGGCCTCCCTTTTTAAGAAGATCAGCCTCCGCTATCGTAACAAACGCTTCCGCCCGGGAGGTATTTCCCTTATTCGTTACAAGCACCTCGTTGGTAAAGGTGGTGCCATAGTTTGTTTTATCCAGACTGGCGGGATCCACTTCGGTTTTAAAGGTAATCTTATATGCCTTGTCATAGGTGGCATCCGGTATGGTAAACTGCAGCTGTCCGGGCAGCCCTTCCGGTGCGGGAGTAATTGCCGCAGGGCCGGATTTTGATACCGTCCAGTCCGTTCTCGTGGAGGTGGTCAGCTGGGCGGAACCGTCAATATAAGCCAGGCCGCCGGGAAGGGCATCCGTTACTGTAATCTCTCCGGTGTATACTTTTTCCGGCGTGAGATTCGCTGCGTCGTTGGTATTGACCAGGATGGTCCACAGGATTTCATAGTTACCGTTGGCATTCTTGGTTTTCAAAACTTCGCCGCTCTTGTTCAGCGCTTCCCTTTTATACATGGTAACCCTGGCCTGCGCTTCGTAATTCCACTTGCCGTTGTAACTGAAGGACGCCTTTACCTTATTGATATAATCCCGGCTTCCGCCTGCCGGGATCTTGCTGCTGTCAGCCACGGAGCTGAAGGTCAGCAAGATTTGTTTTCCCGCGCACTTCCGCCAGCCCGCTTCCGTAAAGGTCAGGGTCATCGTTTTCCTGCCGCTGTCTATTACCCGCTGATAGTCCTCTCCGTCTGTCAAAGATATGCCGTTTGAAAGGGTTACCGCAAAATTCACCTCGGATTCGTCCGCGGTATAGAAATTCATACCGTCCGGTAAGGTATCCGTAAGGACAAGATCCTTGAGCACATCCGCATTTTTAAACTGGGTAAGATCCAGCTTTACCTGCCACTGCGCTTTGTAAGCCTCGTTGCTGCCGGAGGTGTCATTGCTCAAAGCCCTGCCTGTTTTAGTCAGAATCGCTGTTCCATATTTTTTGCCCACAAGGGCGTCTTCATAGTCATTTTCACCGGTTTCAATAATCTTTGCCCAGTTCCGCAGCTTTACGAATCCCCAGTCAACACCGTCCATTCCCGTGGCTTTTGTCTGTGTGGCGTAACTGATTTTATATACATGGGTATAGTCTCCATAGGGGAATTTAATACGGAATAATCCGTTATTTTCCAGTCCCCAGCCGGAGCCTTCGGTTTTTGATTCTATCGTTAGCTGGCTGGTGATATCCTTGTTATCGGTGATATCCGTTACAGTGATATTGCCATAAATGCAGGTATTGTCGTCAGGAGCGGAATCATTATAAACTTCATACCAGTCATAAATCGTTTTTTCGGACAGATTAACCGGTATCATATCCTTATTGATCACAATCTCCCAACGATAAATCCCCTGTTCCTTTTCTGCCGCCGTTGCCGCGGCGGAATTCTTCCACAGGGGCTTGCCTGTCACCGTCACCTTGCAGCTGACAGGCCCGCCTTCCTTGCCGTCCCATTTCCATCTGACGGTATTGGTATTCCGGCCGCCCGAAGCATTGGCGGCAGCATCAATGAGCTTCGCCATATAGGAGATTTCATATTTTCCTTTTTTCACATCTCCCAGGTCGATGACGGCTTCGTTCTTTTCCGCGTTTACCGTCACCTTATCCGTGATATCGGTCTGCGTGCCGGCTGCGGTATCCTTCAGGCGGAAAGAGCCTTCGTAACCGTCAAAGCTGAGATTGCTGCCCAGGGTATCGGTAAGGCTGACTTTCCGGGAGTCCGAATCCAGCTCAAAGGTAATCTTGTAAGTAATGCTTCCGTCGTTGTTCAGCTTCGCATCCTTTTTACAGGTCATATTGCTCTTGAAATATACAACGATTCCCGCACCGCCGGGGAAGAGGATTTCCTGTTTATCCAGGCTGGTTTCCTCATCCAGGATCAGGGTTGCCTGCAGGTCAAAGGAGCCGTTGATTTCGCTCTTTTTGAGGATATTATCATTCAGCCGGAAGGTCAGAAGCCCGTTGGCATCAATGGAATAGGTGCCGTACTCCACGGTTCCGCCGGCTCCCCATATGGTATCGGACATCGGAACTGCTTTCAAAATAACAGGCAGCTGGTATTGTATGGTGGTATTCGCATTGGGTTTTCTGTCGTTGTCAATAGCCCAGTCTATATGGATAGCAAGCACATCGGTCTTGTTGATCTTCACTTCCTGGTTATTTCCCACGGCAACGCCGTTCACGGAAATGGTTACTCCCAGCGTTCCTTTGGTGATCTGGATCAGATCCACGGTTTTTTCTTCTCTGTCGGCGCCTTCCCGTTCCCAGGCGGAACCGCATCTGGCACACTGGAAAATGTCCGTCTTTCCGTCGATATCCGTTTTGACATATTTCCAGGGATTGTCTTTCTCCAGCGCACTTCCGTCATTTTTCCACACCGTCCACCGGCTGTCTTTATGAATGCAGTCGCCGGACGCTGCTGTGTACAAGTCATCCCCGCACACCAGGCAGCTCCCCGCCGTATCATACTCATGCTTTCCGCTGGGAGGAAGTTCTTTTTCCCTATTCGTCCCGCAGACGGAACACAGATAGGTCTGCTGACCGGCATTTTTACAATCTGCCTCCTTATCCCCTTTTCCCTGGATGGGCACAAGGGCTTTTTCCTCATGGGGACAGATGTAGCCGCAGATATCACATTGGATACTATCGTCTTTGCCTTCCTCCGTGACAGTCCTGAATTCATGCACACAGGCACGGCCGCAGACAAGGCATGTTCCATCCGTCCGGTATAAGGTATTTCCATCGCCGTCCTCATGGGTACAGCTTTCATCACAAAGCTTGCATTTTCCGGTCTCCCTGTTCCAGTCATGGACATCGGGATCGACTGCCGTCTCCTCCGTCACCTCTGTGCCGCACACTGCACACTGATAACGCTCCAGCCCTTTGGCGGAGCAGGTGGCTTCCTTCACGGAAAGGATAACGGCGCCCTCACCGGAGGGCCTTTTATGGGTTTCGCATTCCCTGAAGCCGCATATCCGGCATTCGCCGGTCTCCTCATCGAACGAATGCGCGCACAGGTATCCGCAGACAGAACATTTACCCGTAGCGGGATCAAACGCTGTGTTCCCGTTTTCGGTATGGGGACAGGCCGTTTTGCAGCTGATGCATTTCCCGGTTTTGCTGTTCCATATATGCCCGGTAGGGGGGATCTTTTGCGTCACCGGCGTACCGCAGACGGAACAAGTGTAGCGTATTTCCCCGTTCTCCGTACAGCTGGCCTTTTTCACCGTCTCATAAGTGGCAGGGCGGGTATGCTTCCCTTCCCCGCACAGTTCCTTCCCCTGGCAGACCTCATTTATGTTAGCGCCGTCCGCACTGCAGGCGGGGCATTTCACATTGCTGTCGCCATCCGTACATTTTGCCACGCAGCTGCAGGCTGCTCCCGGTTTTTTGTCCGGTTCTGTTTGGTTTCCCTTACAGGTATCAGGTGTGGCACCGTCCGCTTTACAGACAGAGCACTCCCCATTCATGCTTCCCGGTGTACATTTGACCGTACAGCTGCATGTATCCGTACCCTCTTGGGATGCCGGAGACTCCTTACCCTTGCATTGGTCCAAATCCGCATCCCCGGTATTGCAGAAAAGACAGGTTTCCGTTTTCTTTCCGTCGGTACATTTCACTGCGCAGGTGCATTCCGCATTCGGACTCCCCTGTTCCGGACTGTTATTATTTTCTTCCCCGGGAACCGTATTGCCGGGCACTGTCCCAGCCGCCGTATTCTTTAAAGAATGGCATTTCCCGCATTCCTGCAGGCCGTTTTCTTTCTCCTTCCAGTCATGGGCACAGGCATCGTCACCTTCCGGATTTTCCTTCGCGCTGCAGTTGACACACAGGAATTCTCCGGCCCCGTTGTCTTTATAATAATGGGAAATTCCTTCCTCAGAAGCTTCACAGGTATCCGAAGTGCAAAAATAGTCCACACTCCCGTCTTTTGTTTCCGATGCCGCGTTCACCACGGTTCCGGAATCACTGAAGGTATGCTTGTGGTTCCCTGCGGGAACCGGACGGGTAACTTTTTCCCCGCAGACCGTACAAGTACCGTACTCGCTTCCGGCTTCCTCCTGCGTGGGGGCTTTTTCCAGTGTCCAGGTATCCACTTTATGACCGGCGGAGGGAATTTCCTCATCCTTTACGGCCCCACAGTTCTCTTCGCTGCACAGATAATGCTGTTTCCCATTCTCCGTACATGTAGGCTCCACTTTTTCCCCGGCGGACCAGTTGTGCACGGCTCCCTCATTTCCGGTTCCGTTTTCTGTGTTCTGATCCGGATTGCCGGTTTCACCGGAAGATGTCCCGCCATCTGCATTTCCTGTCCCTGCACTGCCCGTACCAGGCTCAGCGTCGCCGGCTGATTCCAGCCGGGGGATTTCCCGGGTTTCTTCCGCGCCGCATTGGCTGCAGATACGTTTTTCCATTCCGGGTGCATCCGCAGCGGCCGGTGTTTTCTCCGTCCAGTCCCCATAGCTGTGTGCTCCCGTGGCAGCAAGGGTACGGCTTTCCGTGGCATCACACCCGGTACATTTCACAGTTGCCGAACCTTCCCGGCTGCAGGAAGCGGGTTCCTCCACCGTTTCCTCTCCCCAACTGTGGGTATGTACATTTTCCTGTATTTCCTGTACGCCTTCCTCTGCCCCCTTGTCTCCCTCATGGGCGGCAGCCAGGAAAAAACTATTTACCAGTAAACCTGCGGCGATAAATAAGGCAACGATTTTCCCTATTTTTTTCTTCATACTAACTCCAGTCCGCGTACCGATTGTACGCCTGCGGCATAAGCCGTCCTTACTCCCATTCCCGTATCTCATCCACAACGCCGTGCACCACGAACCTTCCCGTCCCCCCGGCTTTCCCGTGGCAGGTGGAAAGGGTCACCATATCCGGCCGGCCTTCTGTAAATTCTTCCTGATACCCCTTATACTGGGATTTTTGAAGTGTCATTTTCAGATAGCCGTCATATTCTTCATCCGTATAAACCGACTGGTATGTATCGCTTCCGCTCACTGTTGTGTAGTAGGAAACAATCCGGTAGCGGACTGCCCGTTCCTCGGTATACAGGTAGAAATAGGGACTTTCTTCCGCCAGTTCCTCATTCTGCAGGAATTCCTTAAGAGAGCCGAACATGGAATGATTCTTCATATTATGGCCGTATATCACGGTATTCCGATCCGTCAGATCCGGGGAATTGCCCGCATCCAGGAAAATACAGCCCGCACTGTTTGTTTCCCCTTCAAAGGTACGGTACAGATAAATCTCATTATCCGCCCCCTGGACTACCGGGTAGTTCACCTCCAGGGCCGGGATATAGAGCCAATACCTGAAATCCCCATTCCTCGCTTTCAGGGCCTCAAAATCAATTTCGGGCACCAAAAAATCATCCTCTTCCTCCGGCCGGGCAGGAATCTGAGGATGTTCCTCCTTTACATACTCCTGAAGATTCTTATATTCCTGCACGCCTCTGTTGTATTCCATAAAAATACTTCCCAGATTAATGCAGGCAACTATAAGAACCATTACTGCGCAAACAGGAATAATGATCCTTATCCATTTTTTCATGATAATCCCTCTATTATGATGTATGATATATGATGTATATAAAATAGCAAATGATATAGTTACATTTATTTCATTATATACCTTTTCATCCGCGCAGTGCAACGGATTTCCGGCCTTTTGGGCCGGAAAATACCAAATTTTCCCCTTCCTACAATTTAAAAGGTATTCCGCACCGGATTCCGGACAAAATGCCGAAATTAACGTGTTATTCTGGTAAAGTAAATTGGGGTACAGATAAAAAAACATACCGCGTCACGGGCGGGAACCTTTGCCCGGGCGCACCCGCTTTTTTATCCGTACCCGGTATCATCTATCTGTTACACATATTAACACACCAGCTGTTCTCTCATGCGCAGCAGAATCTTCTTTTCCAGCCTGCTTACCTGCACCTGGCTGATACCCATTACCCCCGCCACCTCCGTCTGGGTCTTGTCCTGGAAGTACCGCATTTCAATCAGTTCTCTTTCCGAATCGGTAAGGCTGTCCAGAAGCTGATCCAAAAGCATGTGATCCAGCAGTTTTTCCTTTTCTTCATCCATGCAGCCCGACTGGCCGCTGCCAGCCGCCACCTTGTCCAGAAGCTGTACCTCGTTTCCGTCGGACTGGTAAATGGTTTTATAGATGGACTCCACTTCCACGTTGGCTTCCATAGCCATGACAATATCTTCTTTGGCAATGCCTGTTTCCCTGGAGATTTCTTCCAGCGTGGCATCCCTCCCGAAACGATGGGCCAGCTTTTCGGAGGCCTGCTTTATCTTCCATCCGTTTTCCTTCAGGGTCCGGCTCACCTTCACCAGCCCGTCATCCCTCAGGAACCGTTTGATTTCCCCGCTTATCATAGGAACCGCATAAGTGGAGAAGCGGACATCAAAGGACAAGTCGAACTTGTCAATGGCTTTCATCAGGCCGATTGTCCCTATCTGAAATAAATCCTCCATATCGTATCCTCTGCCTGAGAATCGTTTCACGATATGATGAACCAGTCCCAGGTTTTTCTCTATCAGTACTTCCCTTGCCCCGTTATCTCCGGCCTGCGCCTGTGCAATCAGTACTGATATTTCCTCCATGCACTACTCCTCATCTTCCGTCCAGGAAAGGGTTCCCAGCTTTTTTTCCATTTTGACAAGAGTTCCTTTTCCCGGCACGGATTCCACATCCAAATCATCCATAAAGGCTTCCATAAAAGCAAATCCCATACCTGACCGGTCCATGTCCGGCCTGGTGGTATACAAGGGTTCCATGGCTTTTTCCACATCTTCAATGCCCCTTCCCTTATCTTCCACTTCGATATGTAACACATCTTCTTTCAGGCAGCAGCGGATGATCACCTTTCCCGGCTCCTGGGCCGCCCAGCCTGCATATCCGTGTATGATGGCGTTGGTAACCGCCTCGGAAACGGCGGTTTTCACATCAGCGACCTCCTGAAGCGTAGGATCCAGCGGTGTGACGAAAGCTGCCACAGCCACTCTGGCAAAGCCCTCATTCTCTGAAACCGCATCAAATTCCAATTTCATTTCGTTGCTCATTTTTCCTCCATTCTGCCTGTACGGCAAATGCAAAATGTAATTTTTGTCCTGCTCATTCCATGATTTCCACGATTTTTTCCACACCGGAAAGCTGAAGCATCCTCCGGATCTGCTTGTCCGGATGAAGCACATATACTTTTCCTCCAAAACAGGAAATCAGCTTGTATCTGCCGATCAGGATACCTATGCCTGAGCTGTCCATAAAATGGGTGTCTTCAAAATCAAATACCACATTTGCCACCTGGGATTCCAGGATGAAATGATCCGCATTTTTACAGATTTCTTCGGAACGGTGGTGATCCACCTCCTCCGGCATTCTGATGCACAGGCAATCCTCAATGACCCTGTAATTATCAAGCACTTTCGATTCTTCTTCCATCTGTTTCTCCTTCCTGATTTTAAGTAATAAAAGAGAACCCCATGCGGCTCCCCGAAGGAAGCCATTCCCATGGCAGTTCTCTTTCGTATATGACTCTTTTATTCTATTTTCGCCGAATGCAGGCGCATCAGTTGTGTCAGGACTCCAGTTCCTTCAGATAATCCTTCGCCCGGCGGGCCTTTTCGGTATTGGGGAAAAGCTCGATGATCTGGTTATATATCTTAACGGCGTTCTTGCTGTCTCCTTTTTTCTTATAGGCATTCCCCAGGATATAGAGCGCATCCCCGTTTGTTTCATCATAGGAAAAGGCCTTTTCCAAATCCTGGATGGCGGTATCGTAATCTCCGGCTTTATAAGCCTTGTTTCCGCTGTCCGCATAGGCTTTGCTGATCCCCGGCCCCGCCGTTTCCAAAAGCTTGTCATACAGGTTTTTGTATGCCTGGGAAATGGTATCGGATTCCATGGCGTCCTTGTCGATGCCTTCCAGTGCCTGGGATATCTTTTCCATGTCGTCCGGTGTGTCCAGATAGGTATAAGCCGCATTCAGCAGATCTTCCACTGTCTGGAGTGTTCCGTCGGTTCCCGCATAGGCTTCCAGTTCGGAACTCAGATCCGCATTCTTTGCCGTAAGGGCATCCAGCTGCTTCTGCATATCCGTAAGCTCCGTATTTTTCTTATCCAGCTGTTCTCCCACGCTTCTGCTTTCTTCGTTCAGCTGCGCTTTAAGGCTTTGCAGCCTTCCGGGGAGAATGAGGGTAAGCGCCACCGCGAGACCGATTACCACACCGCCCAGCAGGTACAGAAGGCCGGTATAGTTCTTTCCCGGCTCCTTTACCGCCAGCGGCTGGATAATGGTTTCGTTGCCGCTCTGGTATTTGATCACATCTTCATTTTTAGTGGCCTTATGGCCGCTTTTCAGGCCGTCATCCACATTGAGGGCGGCATTCACTTCCTTCATATAACGATGGGTGCGCGTATTGCCGATATCAATCCTGTTGCATTTTACCAGTTCGCGTTTGGCCTTCTCCCAATCCTCATTATGCATATGCAGAAGGGCAAGGAGCTGGTGGGCGCGCAGGAACTTCGGATTGACGGAAAGTACCTTGCGCAGCTGTATCAGCGCCAGATCCAGGCTCCCCTGGCTGCAGTAAACAAGCGCCTGGTTAAATTTCTTGATCGCCTGGTTCAGGCTTTCCAGCTGGCTCGGGCTGTTCTGCACGGACTCAATATAAGCATCGGCAATGTTTTTTTCCGGCTTCAGGTTCTTGCTTATCACCCATTCACTCAAGGCATCCACGGTTTCGCCCATTTCAAAATAGACAAGCCCCAGCAGGTTCCTCGCATCAATATTAAATTTATTCAGCTTAAGACACTCCGTCAGGCTGACAACTGCACCTGACAAATCCCGTACATTTGCTTTCTCCAGGCCATCATTATAATAAAAATTGGAAACGCTGATGACTTTTTTGTAATGCACCACATCGGCACCGCAATTCGTACAAAAATCGTGCTCCGTAAGCTCCACACCACAATTATAACAATTCATATCGGCGTTCCTCTATTCCTGTCTGTTTTTATCTGCTTTTCTGCTCTTCTCTATCTCTACCAGCAAATCCGTCAGGTCTGTTAAATCGTGGTTGTATATGGCTTCCTCCACCTCGTCTACTTCAAGGCTGGGATGAAATTTTTTTAATTCTTCTTCAAAATCTATCATACTGCTGTCCTCCTGTACTACGGGCTGTTCACAGTTTTAGAGTTTACTCAGGTATGCCTTCAGCTGGCCTGCCAGATACAGGGAACCGGCGGCATACACGATATCAGGCCCTTCCTTTTCCCGCAGCAGCGCTTCCCACGCTTCCTCCGGGCTGTTATAAAGCCTGGCATGGTTTTTTCCCTTCCAAAGGGAAAGGAGCTGCTCCTGCGTCAGGCTCCTGGCGCTGTCAATCCTGGTTACGGCAATATCATCGAACAGGCCGCTTTCCGCGATCTGCCCGGCCATGGCCTCCACCCGTTTATCCGAAACGGCGGAAAACAAAAGGTGTCTTTTCCCCCGGCATCCGTCCTCCCGGACGCTGTCCAGAAAAGCCTGCACACCGTCTTCATTATGGGCACCATCGATAAAGACGCCCGGCAGGACCTCTTCCATCCGGCCTTCCCATCTTGCATGGGACAATCCGGCTTCCACCTGCTGCCTGGTCAAAGGACAGGTACGTCCCAGCACCTCCAGGGCACGTATGGCCAGGGCTGCATTTTCTTTTTGGTATACAGCAGCCGTCGGCAGGCTGGCCCTAATATATCCATAATACTCAGAGCGCATGGAAAAATCAACGGTTTTATTCTTAAATTTAAAGAAAATAACTTGTTTTTCTGACACAGGAATCACTTCCGCCGACAAGCCGCGCGCCTTTTCGACAATGACCCGGTTCACGGATTCCTCCTGTTCCCAGAACACCACAGGCACGCCTTTTTTGATGATTCCCGCCTTTTCCCCGGCGATCTCTTCCTTACTGTTTCCCAGATATTCCGTATGATCCAGACCGATGCGGGTAATCACCGTAACACACGGATGGGCGATTACATTGGT
Organism: Lachnospiraceae bacterium; assembly: GCA_022845955.1. Lineage (GTDB taxonomy): Bacteria > Bacillota > Clostridia > Lachnospirales > Lachnospiraceae > Eisenbergiella. The sequence continues at coordinate 1,675,570 of AP025576.1, read as the reverse complement.
GGCGTCCAGCCTTCCGCCCATTCCGGTTTCCAATATAATATAGTCTGCCCGTTTTTCCTGAAACCATAGCATCGCCATAAAAAACAGCATTTCAAAAAACGTGGGATGATATACACCGTTCCCGCATTTTTCAGAAAAGTTTTCCACATTTTCCAGCACCTGATTAAACACCCGGGCAAAATCCTCTGTGGATATCATTTCACCCTTCAGCCGGAACCGTTCCCTTACGTCCACCAGATGGGGAGAGGTAAACAGCCCCGTGCGGTAACCGGCTTCCTCCAGCACGGAATCGATATAAGAACAGACGGACCCTTTTCCATTTGTCCCTGCCACATGGATAAGCCCGGAGCGCTCTCCGGGCCTTCCCAGATATTCATAAAACCTTCGGGTATCCTCCGGCGTATTTTTCTTCGTAAATTTCGGAATCTGAAGCACATAATCCACCGCTTCTTCGTAACCGTATCTCTTATTTTCCCTCATCTTCCTTTACCTGTGTCCTTCCCTCCCGGCGGGGTTCCCCCTTTCCGGGACAGGCAAGGGGCGGAAAGCACGGCCGGAAATCGCTTTCCGCCTGCTGCCTCCGCCCTGTCATATGATAATCTGCCGGTTAAAGCTTTGTCCACGGCAGGGTATTGGATTATCTCAATGCATCCAGCCGCTCTTTTACCTGTTCCATCATCCGGGTATATTTATCCAGCTTATCTTTTTCTTCCGCTATCTTGCTCTCCGGCGCCTTGGACAGGAACTTTTCATTGCTGAGCATGCCATTGACACGGGCAAGTTCTCCCTGCAGCTTCTTTTCCTCTTTTTCCAGACGCTCTATTTCCTGGGCAATATCCACTAATTCCGCAAACGGGATGTAGCAGGTCGCCCCCGCAATCACTACGGAAACCGCATCCTCCGCGATGCCGGACCGATCCGCCTGGACGGTCACATCGGAAGCGTAGGCCAGGGAACCAAAGAACAGCTTTCCTTCCGTAAACGCCTTAACGATATCCGCACTGGCGCTCACCACAATCACCCTTGCTTTTTTGCTGGGCGGTACGTTCATGGAGCTTCTTACATTACGGATGCCGCGCACAGCCTCTTTAATGATTTCAATATCCTTTTCCTCCGCGGCATAATTCCAGTCTTCCCGGTACAGCGGCCACCGGGAAATCATGATGGATTCCTCTTCTTCCTGGAGGGTGCAGAAAATCTCTTCCGTTACAAAAGGCATGAAAGGATGCAGCAGCTTCAATGCGCTTTGCAGCACATTTTGCAGCGTCCAGAGAGCGGCTGCCTGGCTGTCGGCATCATCGGTATCGTAAAGCCTGGGCTTCACCATTTCGATATACCAGTCACAGAATTCATCCCAAATGAAATCATATATCTTCTGTACCGCAATGCCGAGTTCGAAGTTCTCCATGTTGTCGGTCACTTCTTTTACCACACGGTTCAGCTTGGAAAGGATCCATTTATCCACAGGCTGGAGCTTTTTATCCGCATCGGCAGGAATGGTCTTGCCATCCATATTCATCATAATGAAGCGGGACGCGTTCCACACCTTATTGGCAAAGTTACGGCTGGCTTCCACCTTTTCATAATAGAAGCGCATGTCATTTCCGGGGGCATTACCGGTAATCAGGGTGAGACGCAGCGCGTCGGCGCCGTACTGATCAATAATTTCCAGCGGATCAATCCCGTTTCCAAGGGATTTGGACATTTTCCTGCCCTGGGAATCCCTCACAAGCCCGTGGAAAAGCACGGTGGAGAAGGGCTTTTCCCCCATCTGCTCATAACCGGAAAAGATCATGCGGATGACCCAGAAGAAAATGATATCGTAGCCGGTAACAAGGACATCCGTAGGATAAAAATAGTCCAGATCTTCGGTTTTTTCGGGCCATCCCAGCGTGGAGAAGGGCCACAGGGCGGAGGAAAACCAGGTATCCAGGGTATCCGGATCCTGGGTAAAGTGGGTTCCGCCGCATTTCGGGCAGACAGAAGGCATCTGAGCCGCCACCACGGTTTCTCCGCATTCGTCGCAGTAATAGGCGGGAATCCGGTGTCCCCACCACAGCTGTCTGGAAATACACCAGTCACGGATGTTATCCGTCCAGTTAAAGTAGGTCTTGTCCATGCGCTCCGGTATCAGGCGGATATCCCCGTTTTTCACGCCCTCCACCGCCGGTTTGATCAGCTCGTTCATTTTCACGAACCACTGTTTCTTAATCAGAGGCTCCACCGTAGTTTTGCATCTGTCATGGGTTCCCACGTTGTGGCTGTAATCTTCAATTCCTACCAGAAGCCCCATTTCTTCCAGTTCCTTTACGATAGCGGCCCTGGCTGCATAACGGTCCATACCAGCAAACTTCCCGCCGTTTTCGCTGATGGTGGCGTCATCGTTCATAATATTGATTTCAGGCAGGTTATGGCGTTTTCCCACCTCAAAGTCGTTAGGGTCATGGGCCGGGGTGATTTTTACCACGCCGGTGCCGAATTCCATATCCACATAGGAATCCGCCACAATGGGGATTTCCCGGTTCATCAGGGGAAGAAGCACTTTCCTTCCGATAAGAGCGGTATACCGTTCGTCATCCGGGTTCACCGCCACCGCGGTATCCCCCAGCATGGTTTCCGGACGTGTCGTTGCAAACTCCAGGAACTCCGTGGTACTGGGCGATCCGTCCGCATTCAGGAGCGGGTATTTGATATGCCAGAAATGGCCCGCCTGTTCCTCGTAAACCACCTCCGCATCGGATATGGAGGTATTGCAGACAGGACACCAGTTAATGATTCTGCTGCCTTTGTAAATCCAGCCTTTTTCATGCATTTTGCAGAACACTTCCGTAACCGCCTTATTGCAGCCTTCATCCATGGTGAAGCGTTCCCTGTCCCAGTCACAGGAGGAACCCAGCTTCCGGAGCTGTCCGGTAATCCTTCCGCCGTATTCCTTTTTCCATTCCCAGGCTCTTTCCAGGAATTTTTCTCTTCCCAGATCGTGCTTGTCAATGCCTTCTTCCTTCAGCTTCTCGATGATTTTAACTTCCGTTGCGATGCTGGCATGATCCGTTCCCGGCTGCCAGAGCGCATTGTAGCCCTGCATTCTTTTAAAACGGATCAGGATATCCTGCATGGTATTGTCCAGGGCATGTCCCATATGGAGCTGCCCCGTGATATTCGGAGGGGGCATCACGATGGTGAAAGGCTTTTTGCTCCGATCCACCTTAGCATGGAAATATTTCTTTTCCATCCACTTCTCATACAATCGGTCCTCAATACCGTGAGGATCATAGGTTTTTGCCAATTCTTTGCTCATACTTACTCCCTTCTGCGCCTGCGGCGCATAACGGCCTCGGCCGTGCTCCAGTCAAAAACAGCGCTTGCCGCGCTCTGCGGGGCCATCCGTCCGGCCCTTTGCCCGCGACATACAAAAAGCCCTCTGCCGTTCCTACGGCAAAGGGCGTATTTACGCGGTACCACCTTTGTTCACCGGACAAAAATCCGGTCTCATTGAATCCTTTAACGGGGATAAAACGGGAAACCCTACCGGCAGGAACACCGCCTGTTCAGGCCTCCGATTCCAAAGCTACCTTCCGCATACCATTCCTCCGGGTGTCCTTTCAGCCTGCGGGACTCCCTCTCTGCCGGGTGTTTATGCGTACTCCTCTTTTTCCTCATCTTTTGCGGATATATCATAAGGGATGCGGCGGCGCCATACCCAAACCGGAGAAAGAACCTAATCCTTCCGCCTGCCGCCGATTATTTTTTACTATAATAAAAGTCTGCCTTTTTGTCAAGACCGGAATACTTTCCTCCGGCTGTTTCCGTCGAAGGCAGCACCTGCAGCCTGTCATAGATTTCATCTATCACCTGGGGCGCAAGGAATTTCCTGGCACTGCGCACCATCCCGTAAATAGTATAGGAAAGCTGACGCACCAGAATGATTTTGGATGTATTATCCGAAAGACCGGCGTTTTCCAGCTCACATGCATTTCCGAAGATGGCAAGGGAAAAGAAGGGCAGCCATTTCATATCGGGCAGTTCCTTCTGCAGGGCGCGTATGCACGCGCTGTTTTTTAGCAGGGGATTGTAAAAGTAGTTTTTATAGGAAGTCAGCTGGCTGCCGCACAGGGTCTGCACCCAGTATTCATCCTCGGGATTCCCGGATACCCATCCCTGGTAATCCTTGGCCTCCGCCACGTAAATCCCGGTTTCATGGAGCAGGATCACATCGGCACAGGCAGGTTCACCATTTTCCACGTAATGCCAGTTTACCACTATTTTTTTATAGCCGCCCACATCCCTGAGGATGCGAACCACCTCATCGCTGCATTTTTGTTCCCCGCCGAAGGTCACATCATAATAAGAGCTGTGTGACAGCTTCCGTCTGTCCAGCTTGTTGTATAAATGATGCCTGTATAAGTAAATCAAAACCAAGAGCAAGCAAAGAACAGATACCATCCGATCCTCCTGATTCCCCAGTCACATGCCAAACGGAGCTTTGCCTGCATCCCCTATGCGGTCTGCAGAAGCATCGCCGTTACATAGTTAGCCATTTTGGCGGCCCCTTCTTTGTTGGGATGGGTCCCGTCACTGGTATAATGATTCAGTTCATAAACCTCCATGCCGCAGTTATGCACATCGATCACCGGCAGTCCATAAGCAGCGGCAATTTCTTTGATGCGCCCGTTGAAGTCCGCAATCGTATTTCCCTTTTCGTTGATTCTGGGATGATCCCCGGAATTGGCTTCAATCAGGGTCATGCAGTAAATACGGGATGTGGGGTAGGTGTTCAGAAGCTTCTGGATCATGCGTTCATAAGCTTCCGTAAAATTGGTATAATATTTTTCACCGCGGCCCGTGATGCCTTCAAATTTTCCCAGATCCATACAGCGGAAAAAATCATTGGCACCCAGATATACCAGAATCACATCCGGCGGCATACCGTCCGCCCCCGCCAGTTCCTTAATCCGCCGGTCGCTGCAGCCGGCGCTGGAATCCTCCGCCTGGGAATCCCCGCATACGGAGCTGGCAGAATAGGAACCATTCACCGCAAGGCGCATGCCCGTATTATAGAGCACCTGCATCCACCAGGTCTGGGTCACCTCCTTCACATCGTTCCCGGATTCCGGATAAAAACAGGCATAACCGGAGGGGATATACCCCTGATAGGTGGATATGCTGTCTCCCAGAATCGAAAGGCTCTTTCCTTTTAACGGGGAATCGATAGGAGCGGACAAGAGACCTGCGGCAATCAGACGCCCGTTGGCAATCGTCCCGTCCTGGGGCAGTGTCTGCAGAGACTGCGCCGCCTGGGCTGCGGCCGCTTCCGCCTGGGCCTGCCTGGCGGCAAGGTCTGCTGCCTGCCGGGCTGCGGCTTCCTGTTCCTGCTGTGCGGCCAGTGCCGCTTCCGTCAGGCTCTGCTGAAGGGCGGCCTGGGCTGCGGCTTCCTCACGTTCCTGCTGCTCCCTGGTTTCCTGCTGCACACGCGCCTGCTGCTCCAGCAAAGCCTGCTGATATGCCGCCTGCTGGGCTGCGAATTCCTCCTGGGCTTTGCGGTATGCTTCCGCATTTGCCGCCTCCAGTTCCGCCTGCTGCTGCCATATATCACCGGCCGCTTCTGTCTGCTGTACGGTTTCCGTCTGCGTTTTTCCCGCTGCATCCACCGTATCCGCCTGGGGTTTCGCCGCATTTACATTCAGGGTAAAAAGACTGCTGACACAAAGGGCCAGGGCCAGAAACTGTCTTTTCCATTGCTTATTCATACGTTTCATAAGTTTACTTACAGGGAACCCTCTCCTGTATTCCTCCTTACCTTAACTAGCTGTCGGTTCATTCTTGTATTTGTGTGTGGCAGGGTATTTGACTCTCGTTATTATAGCAACATTTTCCGCCCCTGTGAACTGGTAATTTTACCGAATCATTACTGTTCACACCCACAGGGCGGCACAGGGGGCGGCTTCAGCGGATTTCTTCCGTGTTGACCATCAGGCTTTTGATCTGATCCGCTTCCTTTACCGGTGTAATATCTGCGTTTTTATTGCAGTTTATCCAGAGGGTTTCCAGCTTCGGCAGGCCCGCAAACACGGAAATATCTGTAATGGAGGGCAGGATAATCATGACCGAGGTGAGGCTTTCCATCCCTTCAAACACCCGGATATCCTTGATTTCCGGATAGGATTCCCCCCACATCATCAGCTCTTCCAGGCCGGTCATTCCCTGCAGCCAGTCCAGCGTGGACAGTTTGGGGGATACCAGCAGATTCAGATAGGTAAGGCCCTCCAGGGAGGCCAGAGGCGATAAATCCGACAGGTCCCGTACCTGTACCGTCAGGGAGGTCAGGTTCCGGAACTCTTTCACATCCTCCAATGACCGGATAGCAATTCCTTCCGCAGGGATTTCCATCATATGATCTCCCAGTCCCACCCGGTAAAAATCCCCCAGCCAGCCTACGATATACAGCGATTCATATCGATCCAGATCGCTGGACATCACAGGCCCGCTCTTTTTTCCAAGCAGGGCGCGCAGGATAGTCTCCATTCCCTCGTCCTTCCATTTGATTTCGTAATCATCCGCCCTGCGTTCCCCGGAGGGTGCCGGCGGGATTTCTTCATCCATATAGTATGTGGTTATAGCGAAGGGATTATGCAGAAACGGGTACGGCCATCCATTCTTATCCGGGCTGTCCGTCCCTTCCCTTTTGGAACTTTTTCCCAATTCCCGGAAGGAGGAGGCCGCTCCCACGGTCACTTCCCTGCAGTCCGTCGCCGAATAGGGATTCACCCCTATAAACTCTCCGATATAGCTGTCACCGAAGCGGTAGCAGGCGGTCACATACCATCTCTGCCCTTCCCTGATACAGGAATACTCCATGGCATATATCAAATCCCCGCCGCTTTCCCTGGTATAAAAACGGATACTGTCCAGTTCGGTACCCAGGTTTTCCCTGGCTGTACGCTCCAGTTCTATTTGGGTATCCTTCCATTCTTCGACGAACAGGAACCCCTCCGTTACGGCGGGCCTGACATCCACAAGAAGGACTGCGTCGGACTTGGCAAACCAGATTCCCCAGGGAATGCCGTCAGGTCCCGGCCCTGTAGTCCACTGACCGGAGACGTTGAAGCCATAGGCATCCTCTTGCATGATATCATAGCTGCTTCCCATGGGCCGGGCAATCTTCTGATCTTCCTTCATCACCGGCACCCATTCGCAGGACTCCTGCTTCCGTGTCCTCTCCGGCAGCCGGCCCTCCGGCGGAAGGGCCGGTTCCACCCCGTTCAAGGAAAGTACCATTCCCATTGTAACTGCGGTTAACTTAGCAAGCATCTTATCCGTACCTCCCTTCCGGCTGGTCAGCCTGTATTATAATTGTAGCATTAATTAAGATATTGTTCCACCAGTATACGCCCTATTTTCCCATTACTTCCCACAATATTCCCTTTTTCCCAGGGCAAGGGCCTTCCGCCTTCAAAATCCGTAACCGTCCCGCCTGCTTCTTCAATAATCAACAGTCCGGCCGCAAAATCCCATGGCTTCAGATTCATTTCAAAAAAGGCTTCCAGGCGTCCGCAGGCCACAAAGCACAGTTCAATTGCCGCAGAACCGATACGCCGGATATCCTGGCAATCCAGAAACACCTTTTTAAAGATGGCAAAATTGCGGTCCGCATATGCATGTTCATAGGGGGTAGTTCCTATGGAAATCAGGCTTTCCCCCATGGAAGCCGACGCGCTGACATGGATGGGTTTCCGGTTCAGGAAAGCCCCTTTCCCCTTCTGCGCATGAAAAACCTCATCCGTAAAGGGCTGGTAAACCACGCCGCACACCATTTCCCCTCTGTCACAAAGTCCCAGGGATACCGCGCTGTTCCTGAAATCATGGATCAGATTGGTGGTTCCGTCCACCGGATCCAGAATCCATACGGCACCGTCAAAATCGATCTCACTGTTATCCTTTTCCTCCCCCATAAACTGGATTTCCGGCCATTCCTCCCGCAGCCTTTCCTTCAGGAACTCCTGTACCTGAAAGTCCACCTGGGTCACATAATCGGATATCCCTTTTACGGTCACCTGAGCCGCTGCTTTTTCATTGGTGAGCAGAGGCTGCGTTTCCTTAACCAGCTTTATCAGCTTTTCCATATCTATTGTCATTTCTTTCCCTCGCTTTCTCTCCCCAGAATAACACAAAGCCGCAGGATAGAAAATATCCTGCGGACTTTTTAAATGGATTCAGCTGCCGCGGGGCACAGACGGCCGGGCGGACGACCACCGACTTGCTTATCAGCGGTTCTTTTTATTCTGTATATAGCAGGCGATACCTCTGGACATAAGCTGCGCCGTACCCTCACCGAACTGGTCAATATTCTTACGGAAGCGCTCGTCTGCTGTGTACATCAGGCCCAGCCCTTCCAGAATTTCATCCGTACATTCGTAATAGCTGCTGCTGATAAAATCCTGCCATCTGGCCACAAGCTCCTGTACCTGCCCGGATCCCGGTTCCAGATCCCTGCAGTCCGCAAAGGCCTGCATAATAGAGTTGCTCTGCTGCATCAGCTGTTCCCATTTTTCAGGGCTGTAGCTGTCCGTCTTTTTTTTGCTCTCGTCATAGGCCCTGGTTCCTCCCCAGCGCTCCTTTACCTCTTCGGCATACTTCTCCTTACAACGATCGATATCTTCCATACTGAACTCCTGAAAACTCATTTCCTTATCTCCTTCCATTCTCCGTTCTGTCAAATCGATCAGCTTCTCCAGCCTTTCCTTTTTTTTCACCAGCAGTTCATGCTGCGCACGCAGCGCCTCTTTACGGTCAAAGGAAGGGGAATCCAGCATTTCCTTAATCTGCGCCAGGGAAAAATCCAGTTCCCGGAAAAACAGGATCTGGGAAAGCCGTTCCATATCCTTATCCCCATACAGCCGGTATCCGGTTTCCGTTACCGTTTCCGGCCGCAGCAGGCCTATCTGATCGTAATAGTGAAGCGTACGTATCGTAACCCCTGTCAGCCTGGCCGCCTCATTGATCTTCATTTGCATTTTTTCCCTTCCTTTCATTCATATAACCGGTTATCCTGAATAACTGTAGTCTAAACCATGACGCTGCGTTAAAGTCAAGTATTTTTATTTGGAATCCCTTTATTTGGAATCTGCAAAGGGATTTGAACAATAAAAAAAGAGAACTTTTAGGCCGCCTGCCTAAAGCTGCCAAAAATTCTCCTTCCTTATTTATCCTTTTACTAATACCGCCTCTTTCGGGAATGACTGCGGCGGTGCCGTACCATCCCGGAATAAGAAGCCGCAAGGGGAGAGGCCCTGTATCGGATTTTTTCCTCTCCCCCCAAAAACGAGTTACCTACAGCTTACCAAGCGCACAAGCCAGCTCCTTCGCATCCCCTTTTCTAAGAACCGGGAGCAGCCTCCTGATATCTTCCCGCGGCAAATCCCACCAACGGACAGCCTCCAGAAGATCGATAACCTCCTGTGCATACCGCCTGCGGATCGGCTTTGCCGGAACACCTCCCACGATTGTATAAGGTTCCACATCCCTGGTAACAACGGCTCTTGTTCCAATAACAGCCCCATCTCCTATATGGACGCCGGACAGGATGACCGCTTCGTAACCTATCCATACGTCATTTCCGATCACAATATCGCCTTTGTTATCCCATGCTTCAGTGACTTGGGCAACCGGTAAATCCCATTCCTCATAAAAAAGCGGAAAGGGATAGGTTGACAGGGAAGTCATGGTGTGGTTTGCACTGGTAAATATAAATTTTGCCCCGCACGCAACAGAACAGAAGCTGCCGATGATCAAACGGTCTTTATTAACCGGATAGTGATAAAGTACATTGTTTTTTTCGAAATCAACAGGATCTCTGACAAAGTCATTGTACATCGTATATGCCCCGATTTCTATGGCAGGATCTGTTACCACTGCATCCAGATATACCGTCTGCCTGTCACCAGAACGCGGATATCTTTTTTTTGCCGGAATAGTCATTTTTCTTCCTCCTGAATATGAATATTTTCTGCTCTATTCCGGCTCCTGCAATACATAGCCTCATTCGTTCACCTGCTTTCTGTATTATTTTAAATATCATTGAACCTACGGCAATTCTTATTAAATTCACAAAAGTTATAGTAAAATTTTAAACACATATATCGTAAATTAATACTAACACAAAAAAAGGGGAAAATATATTTGTTTTTTTAGAAAAACAATACGTTTTTTATTTCAAACATTTCTTATGAACAGGATAAAAATATGGCTTTAATGAAATGTCCCGCATGTAGAAAGGAAATCGGCGATAAAGCAAAAGTCTGTATTAACTGCGGCTGTCCGATGGATGAAGTAGCTACATCAGGTATTGTCCGGATTAAAATGCCAAATAATATTGTAGAAGGGGTTGTCGGACTGTTTTCTTCCCGCAAGGCACTTGTATATGATACAAGCGGTAAAGCATTGTGGGAAGGTAAACATGGCGAAAACGCCAGTTTTACTGTAGATGGAGCTACTAATATAATCATTAATCTTGGCGGTTGGGCAAATAATGTAGAAGGTACTGTTGAACCACGAAAAAAATATTCTTTGGTACAAGATATGGGTATACATATGTTAGCTACATTCAGAATTACTGAAGTGGATGTAATAGACGCAGATTAACATATAAAGTCACTAAATTATATATAATTTTAGCAATAAATTTATTCGGTATTTCGTATTTTTGCAGTAAGCAATCTGTTAGTCGAGTAACAAGAACTGGCAATACTCTCATGTAACTACGGGGTTATCGGAAAATAGCTAGTCCTACACAGTGGCAGGTATGATTTATGTAAATCATACCTGTCACTGAAATTTCATCCATGGAACCATGCTAAAACAAAATTATTATAACGATTTTTTCGAATTAGGGCAGCAGAAAATCAGTTTCTGTTTCTTCGAAATAGAATTTACCCGATGACGAGCCAGTCTATATCCTGAAAAAAGTGATGGAAGAATTCGATTTTTCAGGCCTGCTTTCTTGTTTTTCAGATAAGGAAAGAACCGGATTTAGATTTAACCCAATTATGCAGTATTCTGCTGTTACTTACTCAAATATGCGGGGCGTCCGGGGCGTTGACCGCATCGGAACTGCGTCATATCCGGACAGAAAGTATAGAACAGGATGGCTACACCCAGACTATTGAAGTATATGGCTGTGAGCATAAATCAAAATGTCTTTATAAGCATAATAGAGAAAAAAAACGACCGGAATAAAGTCATGAAGATTAACGAACGGTGGGAAGAACTGAGGAAGGAACCAATGGGAATATCCAGAGCGAAGAGGGGAGCCTGAAACGGCAGATCCGGTCAGTCCGGCCAGAGGGCCACTATGGAAATATCAAGGAAGAGAAAGTCCCAAAGAGAATCAAGGCTTTAAAGAAGCCCTAATTCTGTAGGATTGTCTCTTCCTTGCATGTCAGGGGCTAAAAACCGGCATTTATCGCCAGTTCCATCCGATGCCACCTAAATATAGAGATGTACCTTCTTACCAGATGCCGGACACCCGCTGTAGGAAGATTTATTTTTTATCACAGCTGACTCAAAATTCTGTTATTTTTGTTTATATTGCGGATGCAGGATTCCTTCAGACACTCGGCCAGCATTTCCGCCACATCCTTCATATCCGATATCGTATTATCTCCATATAAATCCGTTAGGCATTTCCGGTTCGCAACGTCCACCTCTCTGACCCAGTCCTCCCGCAGTCCAGAAGCACCTGCCAAAGCGCCGCCAAGCTGTCCCGTCAGAGATGCGATGGAATCGCAGTCCCTGCCAAAATTAGCCGCTGCAATCAGTGCTCTGTTAATATCTCCCCCACATAATGACCACAAAGCAAAAGCAACTGGCACATATTCCCTGCCATTTGCACTGAAATAACGATCTTTTTTCCAGATTCCCTTCGGCTGGGGATAGGTATAGTCCAACAGTTTATCATAAAAACGCTCGGTAAAATCCGTTTCATCTTTACATTTTTCAGCGAGATCCAATGTCAGTGTAAAAGCGCGTCGAACGATATCCGTCCCATACCTGTCCACATCTGCAAGCACGGTATAAAGATCCGCGTTTTCCTTTAATGCACTAGCTACCGCACAGGCAAAGGCCGCCCCAAACTCTCTGTTTTCACCATTGCTGTTCACCATAGCCAGGCACATTCCATCCTGAAATGCCTGTTCCGGATCCTGTGCATTTATAATACCCACAGGTGCAATTCCCATGGCAGCGCAACCGCAGCCAATTCCTCCCAGTCCTGCATCCCAAGGGCTGATGCCTTCCCGAAGCCTCATTTTTACCAGTTTTTCATTCACCCAGAAGCAGGATTCATCCAACTTTTCCAGAATAACATCTGCAAAATCCGCAGCCATAATCCTTCCCCTTTTTTTCAGTATCTGATACGCGATGTAACTTCCTAAAGTAGTATCATCTGTCCAAAGGCCTTTTCTTTCGGAACTCCCATAATAGCTATCTACTGTCAGATGATCCAGCACACCATATTTTTCCCTGATTTCCCAATACATCATCCCTTCGGTTGCTCTGCCAAGCGCATCTCCCACCGCTCCTGACATCAGGCAGCCATATATCTTCTCTTTCAATCCTGCCATAAGATTACCCTTCTTTATACATATTCTCCGCTTGTCTGCGGAACCTTTTTTCCAGTTCATCTATATCCAGATATCTGGGACAGCTTCTGAAATAGCACTCAACCCTGTTTTGAAATGGTTCATACCAGTATGAGGGCAGATTTTTCTTTCCAATTACCGCACCCACAATGCTGCCTGCTGTAGCCCCTGTACAATCATTATCAAACCCCATAGCGACAGTTTCTCCGATCACCCTGGTAAAATCCGTTCCTCCAATTAAGATGCCAAATATGACATAAAGTGCATTATTGATTGCATGCCCTTCAAACATCCCCTTATATCTGAAAGTAACTGCCTCTACCGCATCTTTATAACAATGTATTGTCGGTGCTATGGAAAATGCCCATTTTACGGCTTCCGCAAATAGACTTTCCGACGGAATTTCCCCCAGCGCTATTTCCAGGGCTTCTTTGGGATCATCCACCACAAATGCCGCAGAAACCGCAGCCGCCATAAACATCTCGCCATATACCCCGTTTCTTCTATGATTGGCAGAGGCATCACGATATGCCAACTGCGCCGCTTTTTCTGGCCACCCAGGTGCTGCATACCCCCAGGCATCTGCACGTGTCCATGCGGCTACAGACTGTACATTGGGATTCTGAAAATACCCGGCTCTTCCAGCTTCCATCCCGGAACGATAATTTTTGATAAACTTCCGCTCTCCCCAGAAAAGGCCCCAGCTTCCGTTCTTTCCATGGATTTCTATTTCTTCATTCCACAGCTGTGCCATCTGCTCATGGGTAAAATCCGGCCCGAATCTTTCCAGTGTAAGAAGGCCGATTAAAGTATAGGCCGTATCATCATCCACCGGGATAGCGTCCATATTCCCTTTGGTCAGATTGGTGGCATTTCCTGTAATATATCTGGGTGCCTCCGGATTTTTCACCTCACTCCAATAGTTTGTCAGTGGGAAGGTATCACCGAAATGCTCCGCCCAGATACGCATATTTTCCACAGACTGGAACTCCAGTCCTGCCCCTAATGTACAGCCGGCTCCGCGTCCAAGGAAGGAACCAAGAAAACGTTCCCGATAGTCATCAGGAATACCGCCGCACAGACGGCGCGGTCCTTCCGGCCTCTGTGCCCGAATTCCTTCCAGTTCTTCCGGTTCCCGGGGATCTTCCTTGGGGTTTTCCAGAAGAGCATTGAACTTTCCTATAATTATACGGATAGATTCCTCAAATTCATTCAGGTATTGTCTGGCCTCGTCATTGTAACCGAATTCTGCTGCAAGCAGGGCATACCTCCTGATATCATCAACCTTTTCCGTAAATTCCATTGGTTCCAGTATCTGACTGGGATACAGGGGGTATTTGATTTCTTCAATCCTCATACATTCTCCTATCTGAGCTGCCAGCTCTTCCGACATAGTGTTCAATACAAAATATCCTAAAATTTCATTCCTGTAAAAGTAATCCCTTCTATTAACTGTTTTTGTCCGGCTATAAAGATGATAATTGAAGGCATAACAATGATTGCAGTTGCTGCCATAAGCATTCCCCAGTCAACCTTATACTCGCTCTTAAACAAGCATAAGCCGACGGCTACTGTGTATTTTTCCGGATCGTTCACATAGATGAGCGGCCCCAAAAAATCATTCCAACAGTTAAGGAAGCAGAAAATAAATACAACTGCCAGTATTGGACGGATCAGAGGAATAATAATCTGAAATAAAATACGCATGTAACCAGCGCCATCAATTCTTGCCGATTCATCCAGATCCTTGGGCAGCGACATAATAAACTGTCGAATAAGAAAAATAAAGAATGCCCCTCCGCCCAAATAAGCCGGAATAATCAAGGGCACATAAGTATTCACAAATCCCAGTTTGCTCCAGCCCAAATAGATGGGAATAAGGGTTATGGCATAGGGCATTATCATGCTTCCAATAATCAGAGAAAACCAGAAACTTTTCAGTGGAAATTCTAACCGTCCAAAGGCGTACGCCGCAAGACAAGAGGTCAGCATGGTACCCAGCAGTACCAGCATGAAAATTTTTAGTGTGTTCAGTGTATAAAGCAGAAATGGCTGCCTGCTCAGCGCATCCGTATAATTCTGCCACCGGAATTCAGAGGGCCAATACTTTAACGGCCATACGAACATCTGCGTATCCGACATCAGGGAACTCCTAAGAAGCCAATAAATCGGAAATGCAACCATAGCCGCGATACACGCTACTGTCAGAAATACCAGTACTTTGAAAAATACTTGTTTTTTTGATTTCCCCATCGCCTATTCTCCTCCATAATAAACCCATTTTTTTGAAGTAATAAATACGATTGCAGTAATAATGGATATTACTACAAAAAAAACGACGGCAATGGCTGAAGCATACCCAAAATTATTTCTTGTAAATGCCTCCCGCACAAGATAGTAAACGGTAAACAGTGTGGCATTATTTGGTCCGCCCTGGGTAATAG
This sequence comes from Lachnospiraceae bacterium, assembly GCA_022845955.1. Classification (GTDB taxonomy): domain Bacteria; phylum Bacillota; class Clostridia; order Lachnospirales; family Lachnospiraceae; genus Eisenbergiella. The sequence continues at coordinate 1,660,491 of AP025576.1, read as the reverse complement.
CATAAACCGGAATAAAATTTTGAAGATGGTTAATCATTCCCATAAGAAAATTAAAAAAGATTGTAGGTGTAACCATCGGTATTGTAACATAAATCAGCTTATGAAAAGCATTACCTCCATCAATAGCCACCGCTTCTATCAGCGACTGGGGCACGCCCTGCAACCCTGCCAGAAAAATAATAATGTAATTTCCCGAAACCCAGACCGCCATTATCCAAAGTGAAACTATTGCTGTTTTCTCCCCATAAATCCACAGTGATTTACCAGCTCCGAATATACTGGTAAAAGAGTTCATTAAACCGAAATCCGCATTATAGATCCAGGACCACAGTATGGTAACGCCTATGGCAGGCATCACATAGGGCAGAAAAAATATGGATCGGAACAGTGTTTTTCCACGAATATTAGTGTTCAGCATAAGTGCCAGTCCAAAGGCGTATAACAGGCTGAATAAAATAGCTCCCACCGCATATTTTACGGTTACAAACAACGAGCGGTACATATAGACATCCGTAAATATTTTCTTATAATTCTCAAGACCAATCCACTTCGGCGATGAAATGGCGGTCCATCGTGTCATACTAATATAGATCACATAACAGATCGGAACAACCATCAGTGCGATTACGCCAATTATTGCAGGGAGTGCACAGGCGTAGCCCACAAGATATTCCCTTCGCTTCATTTTACTGACTTTTTTCTTTCCTGTTTTTTTCATGGCAGTCTCCATTCCGCCGATATACAGGCGGTACTTATTTTTCTTTAACAGGAGCAGCATGGAATGCCGCTCCCACCTCAATCTCTCATTAATTGATCTGATTACTCTCAAAAATGGGTTCCACCACAGGCATAATCCGATCTTTTATAACTTCCTGGGCTGTAGCTGTTCCTTCCCATACAGGGGCTATTTCATCTTCAAATATTTCGGAAATCTTACCCATCACTAAATTATGTGCAAACATAGTCTGAACGGTATGGTTCAAAGAATAATCGCAAAAGTCAATCATTTCCTCAATATCAGGATGCCTGCTATTATCCGCCCACTCCCGAATCATCTCCTCTGAGGAATAATATTTCTCTTCCGTAGGAAGCATCAGACCGGATTTAATTACCACCATATGGTTTTCATCAGCAGAAAACCATTTGCAGAACTCAGCAGCCTCTTCAAAATGCTTGGTATCAGACGATACCACCAGTGTAGGTCCATTATTTACACTTGCAGGTACTTTCATAGTAGGAAGTACTCCAATACCATAATTTAATTCTCCCTTTTCTGCCGCAACACCAACCGTCGTTCCCATAATCCAGGTTCCGGTAACAACCATTGCGATTTGGTTGCTTGCAAGCAGAATATCCTCTGAAGAAAGCTCGCTGGCAACGCCCGGTGAAGGCATTACATGGTATACATTAATCAAATCCGCTATTTTTTGCACTGCTTCAATGGACTCATCTCTGCCTAAAAGCAGTTCTTTGCCGTCTTCACTGACGAAACCGCCTCCATTTCCTGTCATCCATCCATGCAGCTGCCAGGCGGCATTAGAAATATAGCAGCCATAGGAAACGATATTCTCAGGATCGAATCCGGCATCATTTGGTGTATTTCCATTTTTATCAAAAGTAAGAGACTTGGCTACCTCAACGAACTTGTCCCAACTCCAGGCATCCTCTACTTTAGACGGCGGATACTCAACTCCTTTTTCATCGAAATAATCCTTATTATAAAATAATGCCTCATTTTCCGTTGAAAATTGATATGCCACGAATTCTCCGTCATAGGAATATGTACAATAGTCAAGCTTTTTCTCATCTTCTGCATACCAATCATCATCCATCTTCGCATATGCACCTTCTTCATTCCAATATATCTGATAAGCTTCTGACATCTGGAACAAATCCGGCAAATCACCGGATGCCGCCATACTGGTCAGCTTGGTCAGATAATTACTGCCATCTACCGGAAGCTGCTTAATCCTGATGTTTGGATGAGTTTCATAATATTGGGCGAATATTTCTTCATATTCCGCCTGACTGTCTACGCCTTCCCAGTGCATGAATGTGAGTTCTACAATATCGTCCCCCTGTTCCTCCGATTTACTGCCATCTGCTACAGATTCCTCCTTCTTATCATCAGGTGTGCTTCCGCATGCAGCCAGCTGAAATGCCATTGCCAGTACCAAAACAATTGCCAATATTTTTTTACCCATAAAAATTCCTCCCTAAAATAAACCCTCTTAAATTCCTTTTCTCTTATCTCTTTTCCGTGTTTATTTTCGTTTTTTGCCGCATTTATCTATTCTCCTCTCCCGTGTGCGTACACGATTTTCTTTAAAAAATAATACCAGAACAAAAATAAACCGCCGCATTTTCGTGCGCGCACACGAAAACATTTATAAAAAAACCTTTCGGCTTTTTATACAATAGTTTCCCCTTCCACAATTTGATATTCCAACATATGTTTCTTCTTTGCCTGTGTTTTAATCACATCAAAAAGCGTATCAAATATTATTTCTCCCATTCTTTGAACAGAATACTTAATTGTAGTAAGCCTGGGCCTGATATATCGCAGAGAATCAATATCATCGTATCCCATCAGTCCAACCTGATCTGGTACAGAAACTCCTTTTTCTTTAAAGAAGTCCATAATCTTCAGTGCATAGGAATCGCACATACACAAACAGGCTGTTTTCACAGAATTATCCAGGCAGGCATTTACCGTCTCAAGGCGTTCCATCGAACTGCCCTGGATTATCATAGGTTCCATACCATAAGCCTTCATTCCGTCCAGATAACCATTCTGGCGCTGTCTCAGCGTATATGTATTCAGGCACTTCTTCTCCTGCGCTGTAATATCAGGAGTTAAATATATTACCCGCTTATAATTGCGTGAAACTATATAGTCCACCGCATCCTTCATGGCCTGCCGATCATTAACACCAACAAAGGAAAAATCACTGGATATACGGTTGTAGATCGTTACCACCGGGATATCGGTACCTTTTAAAAACTTAACATAATCTGCACCGACCCCCACAGGAAACAGAATAATACCGTCAACCTGCCTGCTTACCAAATACTTCAGACCCTCTTCCTCCAGTTCAAAATCTTTATGCGTAAGAATCAGATAAATAAAATATCCATTCTCCTTTGCACGGGCTTCTATAGTATCTATCAGCTGCGGGAAAAAATTATTATATAAGTCAAAACAAATAATACCAATCGTTTTCGTAGAACCGGTAGCCAGACTCCTCCCTGTATAGTTAGGAACGTAGTTAAGTTCGCTGGCCGCATCCAGAATTCTTTTCTTTGTCTTCTCACTTATTCCGAATCTGTTATTGATAGCTCTGTCTACTGTTCCTTCGGAAACTCCGCAGTATTCAGCAATGTCTCTGATTGTCGTCCTCATGAATACCCCCGGGTATTTTTTTCGTGTGCGCAAACGTTGATGGTTTTATTATACAGCATATTTGCAAATAATCAACCTGTTTTTTATTTTTATTCCCAGACCTTCCTTCCATACCGCTGAGGGCAGCTGGTGCGGACCCGCTCCAACAGAAACGTATCCTGTTTAGGAATGTTGCCTTCCCGGCAAGGCTTTATTCGCAGCCCAGAAAAGAACTAACTGGAGGACGTGTACTGTTCCTCACCCCTGAAACAAGTCAAATACAGGCAAGCATGCGCCTGGCCTGCCGCCCGCATGGAAAACCGGGCAGGCAAAACCACAGGGCGGCGGGAAAAGGGGCTGTAAATGGTAACCATCCCTGTTCTTCACGCACAATCAGTGCTGGACATTCTGATTCATCATCATTTCCATCAGGTTAAAGGGCGGAAGAATACTGTCAATCAGCTCATATAAAGCGTCATCATAATGATCCCGCACCTCACAGCGGCGATCAAAAATCATGGTCGGTTCTTTTTCCTCCGTTACCGCATCCCACTGAGGAAGCCCGGAATGTCCCGGCCTGCCGGTACGCACAAAGGTCATCAGTGCACCGAACATCTGCGCCTCCAGCTCGTCGGACCCCCCCCTGGATACCGCATACCTCCACCTTATCGGTGTTATGGAAAAAGAAGGGGATATCCGAGCAGTGCCATGCGATTTTCTGGTGCCGGATCGGGAATTCAAGGGTAAAGTTATAAAGATATGTTCCGGCACCGCCTTTCGCATGAAGCTTTGCCAGACGTTTGGAGGGCTGCCGCATCACACGGTCCACATTCAACAGATCAGTGGCATATTTTCCGGGATAGGCTTTGGCAAAGGCAGCTATCATTTCATCCGTATGTTCTCCGTAAACTTTTGCGATGATCTCTCTGGTCTCCTTCTCGGACAGTCTGGTTTTATCATAGCTTTCCGGCAGGAATGCGAACTCCCCGAATACGGAACCGATCAAAAGAGGAATCTGATACGCATGCTCACGGAATCCGCACTCCAGCGGGCTGCCGAAATAATAATCGTTTAACAGCGGGGAACCTCCCACATAGCCGCCTTTCATGGCAATCGGCGCGCTTACCTTGGCGTAGGCCTCTGCCAGCGCATAATAAGGTACGCTCTCCAGCTTCTCCACATCTTTTTCCTCAAATCCCAGCCGGTCGAGCAGCGCTCCAACTATCTCACGGCCGTCGCCGCGGCAGATCGGCAGGGTTGATGCATCCCCAACGCCGCTCATAATCATGCCCTTTTGGAACAGGCCGTCAGCATCCGGAATCTGCATCAGGTCGGCCACCTTCATACCGCCTCCGGACTGTCCGAAGATGGTAACGTTCCCAGGATCACCGCCGAACCGAGCGATATTTTTATGTACCCAGCGAAGCGCCGCCACCATATCCGCATGGCCCGCATTTCCGGAATTTTTGTATTTTTCTCCAAAGGGGGACAGATCCAGATATCCCAGCAGGTTCAGACGGTGATTGACGGAAACCACTACCACATCTCCCTCCATGCACATGTTATATCCGTCATAAGCAACCTGCTCAATAGAGGAACCTGCAAAATATCCGCCGCCGTGCAGCCATACCACCACCGGTTTTTTAGCTTCCTTATCCAGAGACTTTGTCCAGATATTCAGGTTCTGGCAGTGTTCATCCTGCGGCCAGTAACGGTGCGGTACCATCAGCTCCGCACTGGGAGTATCCTGGCTCATCAGCGGACACACAAACCCGTAGGAGGTGGCATCTTTTACGCCCTCCCAGGATGTTTCCTCCGGCATTTGGAAACGATCCGCATATGCATAAGGCACCCCTCTGTAAATATAGGCTCCTTCATAGAGAAATCCCTTCAGCCGTCCCCCGGTGGTTTCCACCACGGGTACATCATCGTAGTTAAAATTTTTAGCCATTTTTAAATCCTCCTATTTCACTCTGAATGACTTTTATTGCAGCAATTCAGACAAGTCCTTGCTGTTTTCTGTTATTTTCCCTCTGTCTCACGTTTCTGTAAGTCTGCCATTACTGTCGGATACAGTTTATCCAGCTTATAAAAATAATAGAATACCGGAATGGCCAGCATAAACGGAATAGGTGCCGCCAGATAAAGATTCTTAATTGCCGCAACGGCAGTTTCCGGCTGTACGGCCGCAAGTCCATTATAACCTGCTGCACCGATGATGGCCAACGCTGCCGCGCCGCCTACGCCCGCGCCGATTTTTGCCCCAAAAGTCGTGCTGGAATAAAGCATGCCCTCCACACGGGTTCCTGTTTTCCACTGCCCATACTCAATGGTATCTGCCACCATGGCAAACAGAGTTCCGGTAAGAGCTGCATTTCCCACCCCTTTAATCAGAGAGCATGCAATCAGCCATCCTCCGCTTGTGGGATTAAACAGCATAAGCACCTGACCTGCAAGGCTGATAATGCTGCCTGTAAAAGCTACGTCACGCTTTCCGTATTTTTTGCTCAGCGGCGCCACGGCAGGCATACATACCAGCACCGGCACAATGGATACTGCCGTAATAAATCCTGCCAGGTTCTCGTTGCCCAGAATCCACTTCGCATAATAAGTACCCACTCCCATCCCCAGGGACATTCCAAGAGCGGTACATACCCAGATACCCACAATGATGAGCCAGTAATTATTCTTCAGAAGAAGCTTGAAGCCCTTTACAAAGCTGACGGTTTCTTTCTGTACAGAGGATACCCGCACTCGCTCCTTTGTCTTTGCAAAGCAAAGGAAGAAAAGCGCTGCCGCCACCACTGCATAAATAATGGAAACAAGGATCCAGCTCTTCTGCTGATTGCTTCCTCCCATGGCATTTACGAAGGGAAGGGTAAATGCATTGATAAGCAGGGAACCACATTGTGCCATAAACATACGGAAAATGTTGATTACCGTACGTTCTCCCTGATCACGGCTCATTAAAGAAGTAAGCGCTCCGTAAGGGATATTGATCATGGTATACAAAAATGTGGTGACCAGATTATAGGTAATTGCCACATATATGTATTTTCCCAGATTTCCCGTATTGGGAACCAGGAATACGAGCACGCAGGCAATTCCTATAGGCACGGCAAGCCAGAGCATCCAGTGTCTCGCCTTGCCGTACTTCGTTTTTACCCGATCCATCACGTAGCCCATAAAAATATCCGTGAACCCGTCCGCCAGTCTTGAAAACATCATAATGCTTCCGATAATTGCCGCATTCAGCCCAAGCGCATCCGTATAAAAAAAGGTTACAAATGTTGAGGTCAGAACGAGAATCAGGTTACTGGCCAAATCCCCTCCTCCATAGGCTACCTTCTCAAATATCCCTATTTTTTGCGCCTGTACGGAATGCTTTGCCTCCGCTGCTTTTCCACCCATATAACCGCTCCTCCTTTGGTTCGTTTTGTTGTATTAACTATACAAAAAAGAACTTCCGGAGGATACCGCATTTCCCCCCGCTTTTTCCCCCTTCCTTGCCAGATTTCGGATAGGATTTTTCTTCCGCATTCCGCAGCAGCAACAATTCATGACGAAAAAGACAGGATTTGATGATTCGCGCCGATCCTTTAAACAGGCCTGTGCCTTTTCTGCACAGGCCGTGTAAATACGTGAAGGCAGCAAGCATCCTGCCATTTCTTATTCTCTCTGTATTTTAATAAGCATGACCTCAAGGGGCTTCACACTGGCTCTGATATTCAGAACCGGCTCCTCTCCCTGCACTTCTACACAATCCGTACGGTATTCAGGATACGATCCCGCTTCGAGAAACGCTGTCTCCTCCCGGGTAAGCGTTTCCGGTGCTCCCATGCGCAGCCATGCGTCATAGCTGCTGCCGCCCTGTCTTGTAATTGCGTACCGTTTAATACGGTATTTCCCCGGTACCGGATGGGACAGCTGGATGAAAAAGGCTTCCGCCTCCTTCGGCTGAAATACATGATATCGGTTGGTCTGCGTCATATTTACCGTATGGCGGTAGCGGTAGAGCAGATCATAATGACAATAATTATATAGGAAAATCTGTATCTCCTCATTCCGCTGTGAAATAAAGTATCCGCTGCCCTTTTCCAGCAGCCGGTCGCCCATCTGAGCCAGAAGTTCCATTGCCCGGTAAGCGCTCTTTTTCACGCTGTTTTTGGTAAACAGTCCGAAGCCGCCGCAGAACATCTGCGGCACAGGCGGGATCTCATCCAGCCTGTCATTTAACGAAAAGTACCCCATCCCGCTGAACTGGTCATTGTTTTCCAAAACGTTTTTAAACAGGTACGCCGATTTATAACAGGTGTCATTGCACAAATCCCTCTGCCAAATCGTACTGCTCCACTCCTCCAGCACCAGCGGAAGCTCTCCTGCCCCCGCCTGGTCTAAAATCCTATGAACCTCCCGGGACAGATGGAAAAGAATATCCTCATCCCTGCTGACAGCCATGGGAAAGCTTTCATTCCCCGCTATCAGGTTCAGACCATCCTCTTCCTCCTCCGGGTTCACTGCGGCAAAGGAACGGAAAGTGATAATATCCGGCATGCAGTCTCTCCTGCGGCACATGGCAAGAAACTGCGGCAGATATTTCCGGCAGTCCGTCGTTCCCGGCCCGCATACAAGGAAATTACCGCATACGGATTTTATTGTCTCGTAGGTGACTGCGTAAATTTCCTCATATTCCCCCGCCGTGCATACCCCGAAATCCACATAATCGGGAATCAGCCATGGAGCAAACAGCCACTGCCGCACCCGTTCCCTGCCGTGGCGCTCTGCCAGATGTTCCAGCAGGCTTTGAATCAGATCCCTCCACGCTTCCAGGGATTCCGGATAGGAGAATACTCCCGCCCGCATGGACGGAATGGATACACTGCGCGCCAAAAGCCTGGGCATACTGCTTAACTCCACCATGGGCTTTGCCCCGGCAGACACAATAAAATCGATGGCCTCATCCACATAGGTAAAATTTTTCACCCTGTTTCCATTCATATCCGTCCGAAGCAGACACATATCATCATCAAGAATCCCCTTTACCCGGATATACTCGAATCCTATCTGCTTCTGCAGCAGAATTATTTCCTGCTGTCTCGCTCCGTCCAGCAGTTCTCTCGCATAGCCGGCATTCATAATCCGCTTCCAGTGCTGGGTAATGCGCGGTTTCCTGCCCTCCAGATCTATCATCAGTTCCCGTACCGTTTCTTTCGGCTGCTTCACCTCCGGATCTTCCAGCGCATAATTCATCAGAGAAGAGAAAACGTGGTTCATTTCATCCGGCTCCTCCGCCGCCGGCTGCAAAGCTGTCTGCGGCTGCGCGGCCTGCTTCCGGTATTCTCCCGGTGTCATTCCACGATACTGCTTAAACGCCTTAATCATGGCGTTCACATTGGGGAAGCCGCTGTTATAAGCGATCTCCGTCAGCGTTTCCCTGCCGTACATCATCCGGACTGCATGGCAGATACGTACCCGCGCCAGATATTCCATACAGGACACGCCCAAATACCTGCGGAAGCTGTGTGAAATGCAGGTACGGCTCAGGAAGGTATGCTCCGACAAATCCTCCAGAGTAATCGGATCCCTGTAGTTGTTCTGGATGTAATCAATAGCCGGCTTCAGCCGTTCCCAGCTGCCGCCCTCCGGCTGCGGTTCCTCTTCCTCCCGGAAATACTGAACCAGATTCTCAAGCAGCGCTGCAATCCGGTTCTTTAATGAAAGCGACTGCCTCATCTCATACTTATACTGTGCCTGAAAAGCCCGCGCCAGATTCCGGCGCAGCACATCATAGAGCCCCTGCCTGTCCTTCGGATACAGGAAGGAGCGGCAGTTTACCTTATGGCTGAGCAGCTCCGGACTGATGGAGGTCAGATAATGCAGGGAAATTGACAGCGACAGCGCATACGCATCCCCGTCCAGCTCAAGCTCCAGTATCTGAAAGCTGTTGACGGCAAAAATATCCCCCTCATTGATGCGGTATACCGGCCCGTTCTGCATCAGGCACACCCGGCCCGTCCCTTTTAACACAAAAATCAGTTCCAGCTCCGGATGCCACAGCGCACGTTCCTCCTCCCTGCGAAGCAGGGTGAACCAGAAGTCTTCCTGTCTTTTGTCGGATTGTCCCATAATTCGCTTCCCCCTGAAACCGGCAATATAGCGGTACTCCATTTCCGGTAATACTTATAAATACAGGATACCACTCTTATATAATACCGCAAGCGTAACTTTCTGTTTGGAATTTCGTGGGTGAGGTTTACACTGTCTTTTTCCTGAAGGCATATATCTTTTCCCGGTAGAGCGCCGCCGTTTCTTTTCCCATATTGGGAAGTCCCGAAAGCACATATTTTTTTCCTGCCTGCCTCCATTTATCTTCACCATACCCGTGATATGGCATGATATCGATATTGTCTAATGAAAATCTGTCCGCCAGCGCTGCGATTGCCTCAATATGTTCCTGCGTGTCATTAATTCCTGGTATGATGGGACAGCGCAGTACCACTCTTTTTTTATGTTTCACCAGCAGCTCCAGATTTTCCATCACCCTTTTCAGACTTCCCCCGGTATAACGGTTCATCTGATCCTGACTGTCGAGCTTATAGTCATACAAAAATAAATCCGTGGTATCCAGAACTCTATAAAAGGCTTCTTGTGGTACACATCCCGCGGTTTCCACACAGGTCCCGATTCCCCGGTCTTTACATTCTCTTAATAGTTCTGCAGCAAATTCCGGCTGCAAAAGCGGTTCTCCGCCGGAAAGGGTGACCCCTCCATCTGTTCCATAATAGGAGGCATCCTTTAAAATCACCTGCATGACTTCCTCGATCCTATAAGTTTTGCCCCAAATCTTCAATGCATCTCCCGGGCAAACCAGACTACACGTTCCGCAGCCCGTACATTTTTTTCGGTCAATCAAATGCCGGCCCTTTACAAAACAGTGAGCATTGACAGGACAAGCCGATACACAAGCAATACAGCCGGCACATTCCTTCTCCAAATACTGCAGCACAGGTCCTTTCTCATGGCTTTCCGGATTATGACACCAAATACAATGTAAAGAACACCCTTTTAAGAAAATGCTTGTCCGTATCCCCGGACCATCATGGAGCGAAAATCGCTCTATTGAAAAAATCTCTCCTGTCATCTTTTCCTCCAAAGCTGTTATATACCGGCAAGTGTTTATAATACCTAAAATTAATAGCAGCTGCGACTTAAAATTTCACTCTGCACTTCTTTAGACAGTTCCACAAACCTGGCTGAGAAACCGCCCACCCTTACCAGGAGCCCCATATAGTCCTGCGGTCGTTTCAGGGCATTTTCCAAATCTTCCCGGCCTTCCACCGTAATCATGAGCTGTGCCCCGCCGCGTTCAAAATAGCTCTCTATTACTTTAACTGCCGCAGACCGGGAATCATTAAAAGTTTCCTTTGAGAACTTAATATTCTGCACCGCTCCTGCATGAATATCCGTATCTATGCGCAGCATGGAATTAAGTACTGCTGTTACTCCGTTTCGATCCGCTCCCGCCTGTGGGCTGTTAGCATTTGCCATAGGCATACAGGCCTTCCTTCCGTCCGCACCTGCTCCGGTAAGAAGTCCCAGCGTTGTATTCGCACTGTTATTAATCACTACTACTAAATAACTGTCCAGCCCCACCCGCTTTGCCTGTGATTTTGCAGTCAGACAGACAAATCGGTGCAGATCTTTCATCATACTGTCTGCTTCTTCCCGATCATTGCCGAACTTGGGACAGTTCTTCAACTTTTTCTGAAGCAGAAGATATCCTTTAAAATCAACATCTAACGCACATAATAACTCCCGCCATCCAATCAGCTTCTGTTCATATACCAGCTTTCTGATGGCCGTCAGGCTGTCCGCCGTATTTACATTTCCGTAGCTTTCCAAGGTACCGCCAAGATAACGGATACCACCGGAAAAAATCCCTTTCCCCCGTTCAATACAGTCGTCATATAGAATAGACAGATAAGACAGGCCGCAGACCTCCCCTGCGAAATCATATTCCAGCTTTTCCTGTTCTGCCATTATTTCTATATGGAAGGAAATCCATTTTTGATACGCTTTATAAAACTGATCAAAAGTTTCATATTCTTCAGCCCATTGAGTAATCCCTGCTTCGTGCCGCAGGGCCATCAGCCGTTTTCTGCCTGCTTCTGACCGCAGATACTCCGCATCAGGTTCTTTCTGTACGCCCGGTATATATAAAAACAGTTCCAGCCCTTTCATCAGGTTGATCACACCGCTTGGCGTGCCAAAACTGGCATGGTCTATTACATATTCCCCGCATCCGTACGGCACATAATGTTCTGCAATTTCCTCCGGCAGTTCAAAAGCCTTGCAGACATCCCCGATAACCGTCTCATCCCTGTATAAAATAGGGTAGGTACACCCCTCACCAATTGCATCATAGGCCATCTGAAGAATTTCAGGATCCATACCCTGATAAAACCGCAGAGATAACTGTGGATCTGGATTTTTTAATTTCCTTGTAGCTTTGATACAGGCTTTTGCAAGCCGATCTGCTTTTTTCTCTTCCTTCCGCCCTCTTCCCCCTATAAAAATACGGCCATCCGTAATAGTGCGGCGTTTTCCCATCCGTTCCCAGAGCTTCTGTATGATGAGATCGGCTTCGTCCTGTGTGAGATATCCGCTGTCAATATCATCTGCATAAAATCCTCCCAGGTAACTGTCAATCCGGCCATAATTTCTCACCTCGGATACCAGTACGTACATCCAGAACAATTCCACAGCTTCCAGAAGATGCACAGGCTTTTCCTTTTGGATGGATGCCATGGCTTTCTGAATCGCCTGCATCCGCAAAATCGCCCTTCTGTTAGCCGGGGTATCTTCTCTCTGTCCGAACAGGACCACTTTTTCTGCCGCCCTCTTTTCATAAATATGTATAATCTCCCGCAGTGTTTGAAGGCTTAAACGCATTCCTTCATATACTCCCTCTTCTTCACTGTCAGGCTGCACATGACTGCATTTTTCCTCCACCAAATCCATAAGTCCCGGAAGGCCCAGTGAAAGAAGCTTTTGAAAGTCCAAAATTCCTCCTGCTATCCGATAAAGCGGATAAGTTACCGCTTTTTTCTCTTCCCAGTCATCAGCTGGCATAGCAAGAAGCTGCCTCTTGCTATAACGCCGCCGCAGTCTGGATTTGCAGTCTTCTTTTTTCCAAAAGCTGCACATCTGCTTTAGCAAACTGCAATATTCCGGACGATCCTGACTTCTGTCAATTTCCTCCTGTATTTTTTCCTCATGGGCATAGTATAAAAAACCGCCAATCTGGCTGGAAAAGCCAACCGCACCATAGTGGCATCCCCCCGGCACCAAATCATCCTCTTCTATATCAAGTATGATGCGCGGCAGCTGCCATGCCAGACATCTGGCTTCCCGTACCGCCCTGTGCGCGGACTCGTTCTCCCTGTATATTCCAGTAAACTCCAGTTCCAATGTAAAATCACTTCTATCTGCTATTGTTGCCATTACTATCTCCTTTCACAGCCAATCGGATTTTTCCCGAACCTTTTTATATTTACTTCATCATACATTTTTCTTCTCCTTTTTAATTTGACTTAGTTGTGTATAGAGCAACATTGGATTCAAATATTTTCATATATTTTCATAACATTTTGAAATTTTATTCACTTTATATTCGCTTCGTGCTATAATAAAATACAATTATATTGGTTTACTACTTAACAGAAATGAGGTAATTTAAATGATTCCCGCTGTGCGTCAAGAAAAAATTTTGGAAATTCTGTCTTCAAATGAAATCTTATCCACTGATTATCTTTTGGAAGAGCTGCGGATATCTGTCTCTACATTGCGAAGAGATTTAATAAAACTGGAAAAAGAAAAAAAAATAACCCTTCTGCACGGAGGAGGAGTCCGCCTGATGCAGAAGTCTGTTGAACTTACTATTTCAACAAAGTTGGAAATGAACAAAGAAGCAAAAGAACGCATTGCCAGAAAAGCCGCCGGTTTGGTAGAAAACGGTGAAACTATTTTTCTGGATCCCTCCAGCACCACCTATTTAATGATTCCTTATCTTGCCGGAAAAGAAATCACCGTTGTCTCCAACGGGATTTCTCATATCAACCAACTGACTGCTCTTGATATTCCCTGCATCATGATCGGCGGTTCCATAAAAAAAACTACCAATTCATGTATTGGCCCTATAACAGAAGCCACCTTGAAAACACTTTATTTCAACAAGTGTTTCCTTGGCGCCAGCGGATTCTCCATTACATCCGGCATCACCAACCACGATATGAATGAACGCGTTATCAAATTGCTTGCCTTAAATAATTCCAGTAAGCCTTACTTTTTACTGGATCATACTAAATACGGAATTGTTACTATGGTTCAGGTTGCCAATCTTGATGAATACCCTATCCTGATTGATGAAATACCAAAAGATCTTGAAAACTACAACAATTTTATTTTATGTTCTTAAATAAAGTCGTACTTTCCGTTTTGTTCTGGCGCTTCCTCATTCCTTAACCATCTGCCGCTCTTTATGCGGCGGGATTTATGGTCACCCCTCTATTTGTACCCGCTCCAGCATGTCACATCCTGCAAAGCCCTTTTTCGTCAGGCGAAGCGTTTTAATCTGATAAGGTTTAAAATCGATCCGCGCTTTCTGGTTTTTACAGGAAACCGTAAGGGTCCCTTCCTTTCCTTCTGTCTCAAAGGCTCTGATCACCAGTTCATCAGGATGTTCCAGGCTCTGTTTGACACAGGAGACGGTTACGTTTTCCTTTTCAAAATCCAGCAGACTGTCCGATGCCAGCCACTTATTTCCCGCATGGCAGCTGTCCTGTAAATATTCTGCCGGCATATGCAGAAAGTCCGCTTCTTCAAACAGACGTTTCTTAAAAATGGGCGTATTGTGGGGAATCAGCCGAAGTTCATAATCCCAGGTTCCCTGATCCATATAACAGTAATCCAAATCTTCTGCAAGAGGGCCTGCGTTGCCCCGGGCATGAATACTGCTGCGGGAAAGGATTAGGCGGTATTCATTTCCGGCCTGGGCACAGGCATATACGCTGTCATTTAACAGGGCGATGCCGCTTCCTTTTTCATCCGAAATATCCGCAAACCGGTGCTGATAATGCTCTCTGTTTACATCCATACAATCAATCTTGTTTTCTGCAAGGAACGAAGCCTCTGTCACAACGGAAGGTGTTTCTGCCTTTACCGGCAGGCAAAATGCTATCTGCCTGTGCTTTTCCATATTATGCAGCCGAATATCCGTTTTCAGTATGTCGCTGCCCTTCTCCAGGATATAATCAATGCGCATTTCGGAGCGCTCCCATTCCAGAAATACCCGGACGATACAACGCATGGAGTTCGCTTCCAGGACACGGCTTCCTGTCATGCGGAATGCCCCAAGCAGTTTTTCCTCGTATATCTTCTCTCCCCAGGCACCCCGGTCATCGTAAAATACTTTGACTGCGGCAGACGCTAAAAGCAATTCTTTTCCTTCACGGAGGATGGAAGAAGGACAGCCCGTTTCGCCGTTTAACGTCACTTTAAGAATGCCGTTATCCAGTTCTGTTTCAGTTGCCCCAAGGGCCTGCATTGTGTTTTCCTGATTGGGACCTTCGTGGATAATCCGGCAGATCGTATATCCGTATGCCGGAATTTTCGTTTCAAATAAAATGGTTCTTCTGCTGTCTGGTGCCCAGTTTTTATACTCCGTAACGGCATAGGGAATTTCCGCTCCTTTATCGTCCCGCAAACGGATCCGCTTTTTCCCCGCCCTTGGTACATACACATTGGCCGAAAAAACGCCGGAAAACTCCGTTCCCGTAGGGTTATATAACACCAGAGGAAAGCCATCCCCTCTGGTATCCACTGCATTGGCAACCGCCTGCAGGCCATCCCGGATGATATGTTCCGCCTCCGCAATGGCCGCCCCGAATTCCCGGCAGGCTGCATCTGAGGCAGGTTCGATGCTGGTTCCCGCCAGCACATCGTGGAACTGGTTAAAGAGCATCTCCTTCCAGGCTTTTTCCAGCTTTTGAGACGGATGAACATAAGAAGCCGTCCCCATATTGGCCGCCATCGCTGCAACCGCTTCCGCTTTTAACAGTGTCCACTCCGCTTTTCTGTTATTCTGTTTGATTTCCCGATCGGAACTATAGCAGCCGTAAAAAATCCGTCCCAGTTCCCCTGTCACAACAGGCAGTTTTTCCGATTCTACCGTGTCAAAAAATTCGCCCATAGTGGCAAAATCAAGTTTTGCATCCCTGGTTTCTTCCCGCAGTTCACAAATCGCGCGGATATTTTCCATGGTAGGGCCGCCACCATGATTGCCCACGCCGTAAAATACGGCCATTTTGTCATATCCGATTTCGGAAAGCTGCTGTCTGCTTTCGCTGAGGTTAAACTCAATGGCGGGTCTTGTCCACGCCATGTACTCCCCTCCGGTGCGCTCTGTCATCACGCTGCTGCCGTCCGGGGATTTCCAGTTAAACAGGGGCGGAAGCGCTACCGTTTTGGGATCAGGCCTGGAGGTGGCATAACTGCGGATACCGCAGCCGCTTAAAATCGCAGGCATGTTGGCACCATGCCCGAAGCTGTCCGGGTTAAATCCTTCCGTCACCTCTACGCCAAACTCCTCCCTGACAAATTTTTTGCCGTAAAGGAAATGCCGGATCATGGCCTCTCCGGAAGCAAGATCGCAATCCGGCTCCACCCACATGCCGCCTGCAATCTCCCAGCGCCCTTCTTCCACATTTTTACGGATCCTTCCATATTGTGCCGGACAGTTTTCTTTCAGCCAGTCCAGAAAAGCGATACTGGTATGGGTGAATTTAAAATCCGGGAATTCATCCAACCGGTCCAGTGCGGAGGTAAAAGAGGATTTCACCTCCTGCATTCCTTCCTCCCGCATCCAGAGCCATACCGGGTCAATATGGGTATATCCCACCATATAATACTGATTTTTTTCCATTATCATGCTCTCCTTGCTACAGCCAGTGTGTCTTAAATGCCGGCTCTTCCGTCCCGTCATAGTTCTCTTTTTCCAGAAAAGTGCCTGCGTGCTTCGGGATTAATGTAAACATAAAGGTTCTTTCTTCCTGCGGGAACAGGATTCTGTCATTGTCCTTCCCTAACAGATAGTACTGATTTCCGATAAGTTCGCAGCCTGCATCCAGAGCCGCTCTCTTACCGGTATTTTTGACAGTAACCACCGCACTCCGCCTGTTTTCCGGCAATTCTGTAAAGTTCACAGACAGGATTTCTATTTGTGTTTTCTGTTTGAACAGGGACGCGAACACTTCTTTTTCCTCTGTGCCGAAAACATATGTATTTTCCGATAGCAGGGTATGATCCGCCTCCAAAATGGCGGTCACAAAAATCAAGTCTTCCTCTGGCACCGGAAATCTCACTTCTCCAACCTTTGTACTTTGGTTTTCGGCTGCATCCACCGACAGCTTTTCTTCATACAGAAACTGTCCGGCGCTGTTTCGCACATAAACAGCCGCAATTGCCCTGAATGCTTTCAGACTATTGGATACATACACGGGAAAAGCGGCAGTTTCTCCGGCTTTTAGACAGAGAGTCCGGTAATCCAGGGAAATATGACGGGCCTCATAGGCTCTTTTCATTTGATAATAAGCAGTTTTCGTTTCTCCATAGTAATCCACCAGATTTGTACAGGAGGCATTGGGCCAGGGCTCATTTAACTGCCAGATGATGACACCGCTGTTCTGATACGCTCTTCTCCTGTCCGCCTCAAGAATAAACCGAAGGCCTTCCGCCTGTACATACTGACTACATCTTGTGAAACGCTCCAGATTGTCCGGTGTTTTTTCTATGGGTCCAAACAGGCTGCAGTCTCTGAAATATGTCCCCCACCATTCGCCGTGATGCTGCCAGTCGGCATCCCCGGACATGGGTGTGGGGCGCAAAGAGCTTTCCGGCAGAAATTTCTGCAGGCTCTTCACGCTGCAGGTTCCGTCCATGCCGAATTCGCTGTGGAAAAGATTGTCCGACTCCCCGTAAAGCACATAGTGGTCAGGATTTCCTTCATACCGCCAGTTACCGTGTACATCATGGCTGACCCCTTTTTCCTGTGTCACAAATTCTCTGGGTCCGGATGCGGACGTGGGAAGAAAAGCTCTGTGCCCGTCATATCCGGTTACAATTTCCTGCAGCATGGCAATGTTTTTATTTTCCAGGCCACAGGGACTGTTATGGGTTTCCATCAGCTCATTTCCTCCGCTGTAAACCGTCAGGGAAACATGATTTCTCTTCTCTTTTACCGCCGCTATTGCCGCATTTTTGAGCAGTTCCAGAAAAGCAGCATCCTCACAGGGCTTATTATCAATACCGGAACTGGACTGGATAAATTCCTGCCAGATAAGAATCCCGTTTTCATCACAGAGTTCATAAAAGTCTTCCCTTTCAATCAGCCCGCCGCCCCAGACACGGACCAGATTCACTCCGGCATTCACCATGGCATCAACCAGATGGGCATACTGTTCCCTGGTAACATTGCCGTAAATATGATCCAGCGGAAGTATATTGACACCCTTGATATAAATTTTCCTTCCGTTTATCACAAAGGTATAATGCAGCGCATTTTCATGCGCCCTCTCGTTTTGTTCCATGGAAAAAGAACGGACTCCGGTCCGGATTGTCCGGCAGTCCAGAATTGTGCTGCTCTCGTCCGCTTCCTCACACAGTTCAACTTCCACCCTATACAGCGGCTGGGTGCCTATACCGTTTGGATACCACAGGGAAGGTTCTTTGACTGCCAGCGTTTCATTCAGAAAGCTGTCTGTAAGGGATATCGTTTTGGTCAGGCTGGGACTGTTATTCTCTCCCCTTCCATAATCCGGATCATAGACATTCAGGCGCACACAAAGTGGCCTTTCCTTACGTTCCCGCTCATCCGTAATCTCCGCCTTCACGTGCAGGATCCCCCTGCCGTCCGCATAATCCGTATCTACATACACATCCTGTAAGGCTGCCTCCGCCTGCGTTTTTAATATTACATCCTGCCAGATGCCGATATTAACTAAGCGGGTGGAGAAATCCCATTTGTAATTAAAGCGGCTTTTCTGGGTGGAAGTCCGGGAGGTATAACCAATCTGACCCATTTCCCGGGGCACGCCTTTTAAGAGGACCACCAGCTTGTTTTCCTCTTTGAGCTTCCCGGTCAGATCCACACAAAAAGAATCATACATTCCCTTATGGGTTCCGCAGTTTTCATCATTGAAAAAAATCTCAGCCTCATAATCAAGCCCCTGAAAAACCAGATACCATTTTTTGCTTCGCAGGCTGCACCCTTCCATCACGGCCGGGAATGTGGTGCGGTACATCCACCAGCGGTTTTCTACCCACTCACAGTGGAGGCTGTTTTTTCCAAACCAGGGATCTTCGATCAGCCCTGCCTTCCAAAGATCATAATGTACCCCGCCGGGCACCTTCGCTGCAATCCAGTCCGTCACACCGTGCAGGAGCTGCCCTGTTTCCATACTCTTTTCTTTAACCGGCACATACGGCCAGTACCCTTTTACTTCCCATTTCTGTCCGGATAATGACAATTTCATGTAAATTCTCCCGCCTGAAAGCAACATGGGACGAAGCGTACGGACTTCGGCCCACATCAGCTTTTCTTTATACATAAATTTTAAATGTTTTAATTTCGTAACAGCCGATTCCGAAATGCATTTTGTTGTCAGATAATTCTATCTCTGTTTCCTGCTCTTCGCAAAGGTCGGTTTCCGTCACCCGTTTCACCGTTCTGCCAAAAATCAAGCAGACATCGCTGTCCTTTTCATTTTTATATTCATATAGACGCACCACTACAGCTTTCCGGTCCTCAGACATCTTGATGGTATCCAGCAGCACATGGCTGCATTCTGTGGAAACAAAACTACCTGCTGCAAAGCCTTGCATTGTATCCGTTCCTGCAATCTCTTTTATCAGAACGGGCATATTTAAGTTTAATGCAGCCTTTGTCACATCCGCGCTCTCTGCATTTCCTGCATGGGGATACAGAGAATAGGTAAAATGGTGGACTTTTCTGTCCGCCGTCTCATCAGGGCGCACCGCGGACTTAATCAGAGATAAACCCAGAACATTTTCATGGATGTCATAGCCGTATTTACAGTCGTTGAGGATGGCTACGCCGTAGCCTTCCTCGGACAGATCCGCCCACTTATGTCCCGGCACCTCAAAACGTGCGAAATCCCATTCCGTGTTGGTATGTGTGGGCCGCTTTAAATTGCCGAACTGAATTTCATATGTCGCTTCCCGGGCATGCACATCCACGGGGAAATAAGTTTTTAAGAATACCTGTTCTTCTTTCCAGTCTGCCATTGTCACAAAATCAATCCTTCTGATCTTTGCATACAGAATCATGTCCTGAGACAGGCTCGATTTATTGAAGGCATAGCGCTGACGGATGATTGTCCGGCCACTTTCCGCAATCACTTCCCTGCCTGTCAATACAAACGGTGCGTAAGGCTTTTCCTTATAATAAACATCGATATCCCAGGCATCAAACCGCTGGGGTTTATCTTCAAACGCCGCCAGCACATTCATCGGTCTGCCGCAGTCGATCCGGCGGTCATTCTCCAAATCATAAAGGGATACTATCTCACCGTTTTCATTTAATTCTATCGAGTAAAACGGGGTGATGATGCTGTTGCCTGCAACCCTGACGTCAGATGCCGGACACTCTTTTGCCTCCGCAATCTGCAGCGTCTTATAACCGTAAGCGGGAATATTTTTTACGTACACAAGAATGCCGGCCTCTCCCGCACTGCATTCCAAAAACCCTGTTTCATCCACAAAAACCGTGTCCTGCGTGACCTTCTCCCCATAGGGTATGTGCACCAGATCCTCCCTCGTAAAGCCTGTCGTATTATACAGAACAACAGAATCACGGTTTACCCAAATATCTGCCGCCAGCGCTGAGGCTGCTCTTTCCAAAAGCCTGCCGCCCTTCTTTGCGATGGCTTCATAATCTGCTGTGGTATCCTCGTAAACCTGACGGATGGAGGAACCGGGCAGGATATCGTGGAACTGATTTAACAGCATCCGTTCCCAGATTTCATCCAGCGCTTCCTTCGGGTAGTCACAGCTTTTGTCCAAAGAAGCCAGGGCGGAGAGAAACTCTATGTTATGCAGCAGGATTTCCGTCTTTCTGTTATACCGCTTATTGGCAGCCTGTGAAGTATAAGTTCCCCGGTGCAGTTCAAAATAAAGCTCCCCGTCCCATTTGCCCAGTCTGTCGTGATCTGTCTTTTCGTATATTTTTTCAAAATACGCTTCCGCGCCGATATTGGCAACTTTCGGAATGCCGGGAATGTTTTTCATCACACGGCTCTGCTCCAGCATCTCACGGGTCGGGCCTCCGCCTCCGTCTCCCCAGCCAAAGGCGATGAGCAGATCTTCGTTTTTATCCTTGTCCTTATAATTTTTCCAGACACCGGTCACTTCCTCCGGATCCATATGTCCGTTATAGGTGTAAAACCAGGAGCCATCTTCCGGAGTAGTGATAAAGTGAGTGAAAATTTCACTGCCGTCGATACCCTTCCACATAAAAGTATCATAAGGGAAGTGGTTGTACTGGTTCCAGGAAATTTTCGTAGTCATGAAGTACTTCATGCCGCTCTTTTTCATGATCTGGGGGAAGGCGGCACTGTATCCAAAAACGTCCGGTAACCATACCAGCGTTGTTTCCTTTCCGAATTCTTCCCGGATAAATTTCTTCCCATATACAAACTGACGTACAAGCGATTCTCCTGAAGGCACGTTGGTATCAGGTTCCACCCACATTCCTCCGGTAATTTCCCACCGTCCTTCCCTGATACGCTGTTTTACCTGTTCATAAATTTCAGGATAATCCTCCTTTAAAAACTTGTAAAGCTGAGGAGAGGAATGCATGAAACGGTATTCCGGATATTGTTTCATCAGGTTTAATACCGTGGAAAAAGTGCGGGATGCCTTTTCCCGTGTGGCGCACAGCCGCCATAACCATGCCATATCAATATGAGAGTGCCCCACGCCGTAAACAGTAGGTTTGATTTCTTCCGCTTTTGCCAGTTCTTCCAGCTCTCCCGCAAGAAAGTCCAGCGCATCATGCACGGATTTATAATAGGATTCCTCTTTGTAGTTTAAGAAATCCACTTTTTTAAAGGTATCATTCAACAATCTGGTGAGACGGACTCTCTTCAGATCATTCTCATCCAGCAAAAGTGCACAGCGGCGTACCGTATCCGCCATAAAGCAAAACCGGTCCACCTGCATATCCAGCTTTACCAGCTGCGCCAGCTTAAAGGTGCGGAATTTTGGCGGCACCAATACGCCGCTCCATGCTTTCAGAGCGAGATGCATCTGTGACTGTCTGCACAGCTTTTCCTCCAGCAGCGCCTCCTCATGCCAGACATCTATGCCCTGTACCGGTTTTCCGTCGATGTAAAGCAGCGCTTCAGCCGTGGAATCGCCGCCATCTCTGGGGCCCACCAGCATTTTTAATGCCAGTTGTCCTCCTGCAAAGCTTTCCGGCACCGAAATTGTAGTGCAAAACCACGCCACCTTATCATAGCCGCCCCAAGTATCCCACAGCTTAAAATCTGCCCAGCTGCCGTCGTCGTAACCGGGCGTGAAAGCATCATCTTTTTTTTCATCCATGGAAGTTTCAAAATATTTCCAGGACTCGATATCCATCGATTCCAAAATCCTGGAAGGCCGGATGTCCTCATCAATATATTTTTCTATTTTCTCCAGTACAAAATTAGGATCTTTTACCTTCATTATCCGTTTTCCTCACCATCACTCATTGTAATAAGTTTCCTGCCACTGACAGTGCCGCATAGTCGCCCAGCTGTTCTCCAAGGCCTGCGGGCACCACCTGACACACCTTGCGAGTATAAGACAATGCTTCTTTCGCAATAACCTCTTCCATTGGGGCACGCATAATCTCCTCCTGGCGTAAAAATACGCTGCCAATGATAATGCGCTGAGGATTTATAATATCCATCAGCATGGCAATTCCTCTGCCCAGCATTTTTCCGGTATCCTGCAGGATAGCAAGGGCAAGTTCGTCCCCCGTCTGCGCCGAAAGGCCGATATCCTGCGTTGTCACCTCTTCGATTTTCTGCCCCCGGTTCAAAATTGCAGTCTGCTTCCCCTGAGCAATCCATTCGTGAATTTTGGGGATACCATATCTGGCAATTCCGCCGCCGCTGCAAAAGCCCTCAAAGGATCCCTTTTTACCGTATCCCTCCGGACCGGTTTTGGCCAGGCGCACATGTCCCACCTCTCCTGCCATATCATTGGTACCGCTGTAAAGCTTTCCATTCAAAATCATACCCGCACCCAGCCCTGTTCCAAAAGTCAGGAAAATCAAGTTCTTCATCCCTTTTCCCGCGCCCCAGATCCACTCCGCTAACGCACAGGCATTGGCATCATTCTGCACACTGCAGGGCACGCCAAAGTTCTCCTTAAAAGGAGTCACCACATCAATCCTGTCCCAGTCAGGCAGATTCGGAGGACATAGAATCAGTCCATTTTCCGAATCCAGAGGGCCGCCGCAGCTTATGCCGATGGCTGACAGCGAAATTTCCGAATGGACTGCCACCATTTCCTTTAACGTATCCACCAGCTTTCCCACCGCTTCTGCAGGTTTTTCCGGGGTTGAAAATTTTTCTTTGAAGAGAACCGTGATGTCCTCTCCCTCCGCCTTTCCAATTGTGACGGCACATTTGGTGCCGCCGATATCGATTCCCGCCAGATATTTCATCCGAAAAATTCCTCCTCAATCATTCTGCACCCTCCTGCTCTTTTGCTATCTTTTTATTCCATTTCCAGCATGTTCACTTCTGCGATGGGCCTGCTACAGTCATAAGGAACCTTAATTGTCTTAATCTCACAGGGCGCAAAGGTAAGTTCCTGTGTCCTATCCATAAAGGGAATCTTTAAAAACGCTTTCCCCGCCTGCTTTTTCGTCTCATAGGCGCGGATGATAATGCCGTCCCGATCCTCGCACTCCTTCACAGCCGTAATAATGGCATGGTCACAATCCAGGGACAGGAAGGAGGCCTTCTGTGTCTGCCGCCCTTTATGATAAGTCTCAATTACAGTTTTAGCCTTCCTGTTTAATTCTCTGGCGCGCTTCACCACATCTGCATCCTTCCAAGAGCCTGTATGGGGAATCAGCATATAGGTGAATTCCTGGATGCCGTCATCCACGAAATTGTATTCTACGCCTTCCTCCAGCACCTTCGGATCATGATGGGCAAAAACAGAATTCTTTAATACCGTCAGGTTCATCTCATCCACAGACATGTTGTAGCTGTACTTTGCATCGTTGGCAATAGCAAGTCCGTACATCACCTGCTTTTTAAAGTGCTCACCTGTAAAATCAAACCATGTCTGTCCAGGTTCTTCTTCTCCGTTGGCGCTCTTTTCGATATAGCCGTATGGAATCTCATAAGTGGGCCTTCTGAAGTTAAAATTCACCGGATAGCTGATTTTTAACTGCGTCTGGGGTTCTCTCCAGTCTACGTGAACCTTCACTTCCACATAGTCCAGTTCCCGGTAAACACGGAAGTCCTGCAGTACATAGGACTGGTTGTATTTATATTTCACGCGGACGGTGGAACGCACCGGCCCCTCTTCCAGCACTTTTTTGTAAACCAGCTTCATATCGCCCAGCTGTTTGTCAAACTTAAAGATATTGTGGGCCCAGGTGTCATATTTATCTTCGATAACCACCAGCCGTCCGCCTTCACGGCGCAGCACCTCAAGGGCAGCATTTTTGTCGAAGAGGCTTGAAAGGTATCCTGTGGATTCGGAGAAACAAAGCATAAATCTGTCATTTTCCAGCGTGGAATCCGTAACAGGAACAGACGGAAAATAAGGTGCGTCTTCTGCATTTAAGTAAAGCTTGAACAGCGCATAACCCATGGAAGGCAGCTCCGCCGTAAAGATCAGGCGGGACTGTCCGTTCACCGTCGCTTCGGACTGGATGCGCTGTGCTGCAATCACATTTCCCTCTGCGTCTGTAAGCTTAAACGTATCATTGGAAAGCCCTCTGACCTCAAGATCAATGACCATCTTCCCCTCCCATGCATGGGAGTTGAACACTACGATGGGGCGCATGGCAGTATCCTCCGGGATATCAATGTCCCAGGAAATCGCCTGCAGCGCATAGTTTAATCCTTCCTGTCCCACTGCCATCGCCTGTCCATAGAGGTAAGAAGCATCTTCATAAGCGGACGGAATGCTGGTTCCTGCCAAAATATCATGGAACTGATTGAACAGCACCCCTTTCCATGCCTTATTAAAATCTACGGGGTAGGGCTGGTTTTCCACAACCTTTGCAATACTGCTCCAGCTTTCCGCTTCCACTAATTTATCCTCTGCCCGGCGGTTTTCCCGCTTTACCCGTGACATTACGCTGTAACATCCGCTGGCGTGATGCTGTAAATCTCCGATAACTACCGGATACTCTTTTCCGTTCTCCCGTATATGATCAAAGAAGCTGCCCGTTGTCTCCATCTCCATTATCGGCATATCTTCCCTGTCATTCAGTGTATGGATGCTGTTAATATTTTCTTTGGTAGGGCCGCCCCCATGATTTCCCACACCGTAGAACATCATTAACTCGTCTTCTCCGTCTGTAAGTTCACATTTTAAGCGGTCCGTATATTTTTCCAGATCCTTGCCCCAGGTACAGTATTCGTAGGGGATACGGTAGGCCATCACTTCAGAGCCGTCCATGGACTGCCATTTAAAGATTCTGCACGGCAGCCCTTTTTCCAGCGGCATAGGCCGCATGAAAACATAGTTATCCATGCCGCTCTTTTTTAAAATCTGGGGCAAATTCCCGTTGTGTCCGAAGCTGTCCACGTTATATCCGGTTGTTGCCATTCTGCCGAATTTTTCATAGAAATAGCGCTGTCCCATTAATCCCTGACGGATGAAACTTTCGCCGGAAGGTATGTTGCAGTCCGGCTGAACCCACCAGCCGCCCACCAGTTCCAGACGTCCCTCTTCCACACGTTTCCGGAGTTTGGCAAACATTGCCGGATTATTCTTTTCCACCCATTCAAAAAACACGGCGGAACTACAGGAAAACCTGAAATCTTCCGTCTCATCCATACGGTCCAGAGCCGATTGAAAGGTAGCCTTCGCCTCCTGAAACCCCTCCTGCCAGTTCCACAGCCACACCGGATCAAGATGTGCATTTCCAATCATATATAACTTTTTCTCTTTCATATTCCTTCCTCCAAAGTCTTTTTCCGCAGAAATTGCCTGTTTCGTCAGCGTTCCAGCAGATCGGTCACGTTGTATGTGCCGTCTATTTTTATTTTTAATGTCAAAATCTCATAAGGCTTGATTTCATAGTCCATTTTTTTCCCTGCCAGCAATAAGACTCCCTTCACAGCCTTCCCTTCGGTTTCAAACAGCCTGATGATCATGGCGCCTTCCTTCTCTGCCGCCTTTATCGATCCCAACTCCACGTTTTCCTCTTCCAGCACAAGGCCGCCCCATAAAGTCTCCCTCCGCTTTCCTTCATGCTGGTTATCCGAAAGCACCAAAAGCTTCTTCGCCGTCTTTTCCGCCTGACGGTATCTTTCTCCTGCAGCCAGTGCCCTTCCGTGGGGGCAAAGGGTAAACGTGAATTCCTGTTTTCCGATATCCGTATATTCATATCCTTCAATGGGATTGTACCAGTCAATATTCCAGCCCTGGGCATAGATGGCACTTCTGGCGACCTGAAATTCCAATGTATTATTGTCCATCTGGAACTCATATTTACAGTCATTAGCAACGCAAAGTCCCGCCTTCCCCTTCTCCGTCACATCCACAAAACGATGCATGCTGTACTCCATCCTGTCCTCGATGGGACTGCTGACCGTCTGATACGCTGCTTCCCGATAAATGACATCTGTCTGTCCGGCCAGAGGATAACACAATTTTAACATCTGCCATTCTCTGTCCCAATACAACCGGTTTACAACTTCCACCTCTTTAGCATCATGATACAGAATATAATCCTGCTTTAACACACTGCCTCCCAGCCGGTAGCAGGCACGCACCACCTTTCGGAATTTTCCTTCTTCCACCAAATACAAGGATTCAAAGGCAAGGCGTTCCCCGCTGTCTTTAAATTCCCGTTCCTCCTGTTCATGTCCCCAGGTATCCCGTTCATCCAGCCAGACAGGGAAAAATGCCTTTCCGTTCAATGCCTCATATCCGGTTTCTTTATCAAAAAGTGAAACCAGGCAGCCGCTTTCATCAAATACAACTCTGATATGTGTGTTCTCCAGTACACAGCCGGAAAGCTGAGCGCCGCCGCTTTCCCTGCTGTCATCGCAAAGAGCCGATTCCCCTACTAAAGTACGGTAAACGGCAAATCCCAGCGCCGGAATGTGTGCCTGAAAGATAAGTCCTCTTCTTCCTCCCACACTGTAATTTCTCGCCTTTGCTCTGGTATGCACCCGCTGGTAGGGAATCTCCTTACCGTCCGGATTTTTTAAAATCAGACCGTCCTTACAAAACCAGTTGACTTCCACGGCCACATCCCCATGGTAGTTCTTCCCCGTGGGATTGAATAACAGAAGCGGAAAGCCTTCCCCTGTGGTATCCATCTCCTGAAGCATATGCTCCATTGCCACAGTCCAGAGTTTTTTGGCTTCCGCACAGACACCGGAAAACTGATAAATCGCTTCATCCCTTGCCGGCTTAATGGCTGTACCGCCCAAGGTATCGTGAAACTGATTGAATAAAAGCGTCTTCCACAGTTTCTTCATCTCTTCCTTCTTATGAGAGGGAACATTTTTTTGTAAAAACAGGCTCTCCATGGCCAGCACGCTGTCCGCAGTAAACAGCCTCCCTTCCGCTGTCCGGTTGCTTTTTTTCAACCGTCCGTCCATCACATAGCAGCCGGTATTCACCCCATCGAAAAAAGCCTGCATTACTGGCAGCTTTTCTGCTTCTTTTGTATTCCGGCTGTCAAAATACTCCCGATAACTGCTGAATTTCATCTCTGTATCCGGATATTCTTCCCGCAGTCTGAAAATACTCTTTATGTTCTCAATAGTAGGTCCGCCGCCGTGATTGCCCACCCCAAAACAGCAGGGAATCTCTGAGAGTTCCTCCCGATCCGCCGCAGCTTGTGCAAGCTCAACAGCATTCTTTGTTTTTTCAAAAAACCAGGTAGTATATTCGCTGGGCAGGCTGATGGCATTTACGCGGCTCCCGTCAATGCTCTCCCAAACAAATACCGGCGTATCCAGGCGCGGGCGCATGAAAACATATTCCTCCATGCCGGATTTCTTTAATATTTGGGGCAGCATGGGATTGTGCCCGAAACTGTCTACATTGGAGCCGGTACGGCAGATAACTCCGAACTTCTCTTTAAAATAGGACTGGGCATACAGCCCCTGTCTCACAAATGCCTCCCCGCAGGGAAGGATACAATCCGGTTCGATAAACCAGCCGCCGGACAGTTCAAAACGGCCTTCTCCGACGCGCTGCCGGATTTCTTCAAACATCTCCGGTGCAACTTCCTCAATCCATTCAAAAAAGGCAGCTGAAGTGGCAGTAAATTTCACATCGGGAAATTCCCGCAATCTGTCCAGCGCAGAAGAAAATGTCGCCTTGACCTCCTGCATCCCTTCTTCCCAGTCCCAGAACCAGACCGGATCAATATGAGAATTTCCAATCATGTAGAGTGTTTTCTTCTTCATCATCTTCTCCTTAACCTGTTTCAGTTCTCCAGATGTAACGGCGCCCACACTGTCTGAATGGGCAGGGTATGATCCAGTTCATAGGATCTGCGTCTGCGGAACCATTCCAAAAGCCTTGCATATTCCGGCTCTTTGGCATGATTATGCTGCTCGTCAGGATCGTTTTTTTTATGATAAAGCTCTTCCACCAGGTCATCCGGCCCGGATTCCTCACAGCGAAATATGTATTTCCAATCCTTTGTTTCTAACATCTGCCAGTTCCTTCCGGATTCCGAAAAACTGTATTCCCTGATATGATCCGTTTCCTTACGCAGAATAGGCAACAGCGATTTTGCCGGAATCTGACTGGAAAAGGCAAGTTTTTGTCCCTCCAGCTCCGATACCGGAATTCCTGCACTATCCAGAATCGTTGCCGCCACATCCACCAGTGAAACCGGACTGCTGCATTTTTCCCCTTCTATGTAATCCGGATGGCGGACTGCCAGCGGCACTGTACAGGCCTCCTTATACGGAACTGCTTTACCCATCCGGTTATGATCGCCCAGCATTTCCCCGTGATCTGCCGTAAACAGAATCACTGTTTCCTCCAGAATTCCTTCTTCTTCCAGATAATCCAGAATTCTGCCTATCTGCACATCGATCAGCCGAATCATAGCGCGGTAATTACGCCGTTTTTTCCAAAGCCCTTTTTTCTGTTCAACAGTTAACGGTACGTCTTCAATAAAATCATCATTTTCTTCATATACCTCCCGCTTTATCCAATCCTCAGGCGGGTCAAAGGGCATATGGGGTCCGCAAAAGGAGGTAAACAGATAAAACGGTCTGTCCTTCGGACGGTTTTTCAGCATTTCCAGAGATTTTTCCGCCGTTACCATATCTATATAATCCTTTTCCGGCAAAATGGAGGGACGTGTAGCTTCTTCTTTATGTAAAATTCCTTTTTCCCCCTCCAAACTTTCTTCCACAAAGTCCAGATAAGGTTCCAGGAGGTTTTTTTCTTCCAGATACTCTCCGTAATCGCAGAAATTCCGCAGCATCAGCTGTTTACCTGCGGATTCCCACAGTTCATCAAAGCCGAATTTTTTTATCTCCTTTTTTAGTTCCACCAAATTTAAAATTTTCCCTCTCGGCGTTCCTGACGCCCAAGTTGCTAAATAGTGCAGCTTTCCAGCTCCCATCGTATAATACCCATGATTTTGCAGCACTTGCATATAAGTCGGAATTGTCACATTCAAATCCCCATACATTGCGAGCGTTCCGATTTGATGCGGATATCTTCCGGTAATCAGGGAAGTTCTGGCCGGTGCACAAATGGGATTGCTGCTCTGACAGCACGAAAAATCACAGCCTTCTGCTATTCGATCGATATTAGGGGTCTCAATCTTACCGCTGCCGCTGTAGCCCACATAGTCACTCCGTAGTTCATCTGCCATAAATAAAATAATGTTTTTTTGCTTTTCCATTCTGCCTTTCCCTTCATATAATAATCCCCACACCGCCAGCTTCATCCGGTAGTGTGGGAAGCGTTCATCGTCAGGCTTTATTTGCACTTTGCAGATAGTTAATAATCTTATCTTCCACCAGAAGCTGTACCGCTTTCTGGAATTTCACAGTGGTTTCTTCATCATAGGCATTCAGTTCTGTCTCGGTAAGATGGCCTTCTTTTCCGACAACGGCAAGCATCGCAAGCTCCAGATCGGTGGCAATATTCACCTTGCTTACGCCGCCTTCAGGCAGCTGTGCTGCTTTCACCACCATCTCACTGGGCACTCCGGAACCGCCATGTAGAACCAGCGGAACTTCTGTCAGCGTATTGATCTCCTCCAGGCGCACATAATCGACTTTGGGCCGGCGGACCGTATATACACCGTGAGCTGTGCCCACGGAAACCGCCAGACAGTCCACACCGGTTTTCTGACAAAACTCTTTTGCTTCTTTTGGGTCGGTATAAAGTTCTTCATCGGTATCCGTCTCTACGAAATCGTTTGTGCCTATCTTGCCCAGTTCCGCTTCAACGGTTGCATGATAGCGCTTTGCCATTTCCACCACTTCTTTTGTCACCGCTACATTGTCGGCAAAATCCATTTCCGAGGCATCTATCATGACAGAGGTAAATCCTGCTTCCAGCGCTTCTTTGATGACATCCAGTGTTTTGGTGTGATCCAAATGCAGGGCAAGGGGCACCTGGGGATTCAACTCTTTTACCACCCGGTAAAACGCATCTGCAAACTCTTTTACTCCCACCTTATGCCGTATCACTTCTTTTTCCGAAAGCTGCACGATTACTGGTGATTTTGTTTCCATTGCAGCGCAGATAATCGGTTGGATCAGCTTCGTGTATCTTGCGGAAAAAGATCCTACTGCATACCGGCCTTTCTTCGCATCCTCCAATAATTTTGTTAAATTCTCTACATTTGCCATTTTATTCCCTCCACAATTTCTGATAAACTTTAATACCTCATGCGAAACACCGCACCTATTTCACTGCCCCGCCCACGTTCATTCCTTCAATGAAGTAATTCTGGAAACAGAAGAACAACAGCAGGATAGGAAGCATGGAAAGGAAAGAAATTGCCATCAGGTAGTTCCACTCCGTATAGCCCTGTCCTTTAAATACCTGCAACCCGAGCTGCAGGGTATATTTCTTAGGATCGCTCAAATAAAGCAGAGGCCCCTGGAAGTCGCCCCAGGCGTTTTTGAAATTGACCAGCGCAACCGTTGCCATAATTGGTTTGGTCAGCGGCATAATCAGCTTACCCCATATGTAAAAGTGTCCGGCTCCGTCTACTCTTGCCGCTTCAGACAGCTCATTGGGAATGGTCTGGTAGAACTGACGCATCATAAAAATATGGAACGCATTACCGCAGAATACCGGAATAATCAGAGGCAGGTAGGTATTCACCCAATGCAGTTTTGACATAATGACAAAAGTAGGGACCAGTGTCACAAATCCAGGGATCATCATAGTTGCCAAAACCACTTTAAACAGCGTTTCTCTTCCCGTGAATTTAATTTTCGCAAACCCGTATGCAATCAGGGAATTGGAAAATACCGCCCCAATCACGTTAAAGAATACGATCATCAGCGTATTGGTGATATAACGTCCGAAAGGTGCTTTGCTCCAGGCGATCCCAAAATTTTCAAACATCGGCTTTTCCGGCAGAAGTGTAGGCGGATAAGCCGCTACTTCCGGTGCGGATTTCAGTGCCGTACTGACCATCCATGCAATAGGGAACAAAATGATGAGTGCTCCGATGCAAAGAATAATAAACAGGATAATGTCTCCAATCTTACGTTTCCGAATCATTCGTTATCCCCTCCTTCATAATAAACCCATTTTTTGGATACCTTCTGGTTGAGCACCGTCATGAGCATAACGATTGCAAACAGGAACCAGCACATCGCATTGGCATATCCGGTATCGTAATTCTTAAATGCCTGATTCCACACATGCAGATTATAGAACAGCAGCGATCCCGCCGGTTTGCCCGTACCGTCTCCGGAGAAAATGTAGCCTTCCTGAAATACCTGGAATGCACCTATGATACCGATGGTCAGGTTATAGAAAATAATCGGTGATAAAAGGGGAACGGTGATCTTTGTAAACTGCTTTAATCCGGTGGCACCATCCAGTGCGGCCGCTTCATAATAATCCTGGGGTATGCTCTGTAGTCTTGCCAGATAAAGAAGCATCTGTCCGCCCAGCCCCCACACATGCATCAGCACGATGGCAGGTTTTGTCCAGTTGGGATCGGTCAGCCACGCCGGACCCTTGATACCGATAAGCCCAAGCATAGTATTCACCATACCGTTGGCAGGATCTAACAGCAGCATCCAGAGGAAATAGGTTCCAACACCAACCATTATGGATGGCAGGTAAAAAATTGTGCGGAATGTCCGAAGCCCGAAAATGGATTTATTTAAAATTACCGCAACAATAACACCCCCCGCCGTAACTAACGGGATGTTCATCACCGCATAAACCGCGGTGTTTTTCAGGGATTTCCAGAACAGCTGATCCCGCGTCAGCATATGCAGATAGTTACCTGGGCCAATGAAGTCAATCTTTATCATGTTGTAATCTGCGAAGCTTGTAATAAAGGAAAAAACCATAGGCCCCAATGTGAATACGAGCATACCGATAATCCATGGCAGGATAAAAATGTAGCCGTAAACATTTTCTCTGCTTTGCCTTTTTTTAATGCCCAGCTTCAAAAGTATTTTACTAAACATAATGCCTTCCTTTCTTAAAGAAAAAGGGCCCCTATACATTTCTATATAAGAACCCCTTCATTTCCTAATTTATAGTGTCTTCCCGGAAAAGTTATTTACCGCTGTTGTTCGCAATAAAGTCTTCCAGTGCTTTCTGCGCATTGTCAAGCGCTTTGTCCGTAGGAGTCAGTCCCAATGTGCCTTCTTCAATCAGAGGGTTTACAACAGATGTATAGCCCTGTATTTCTTTAACGGTTACGTTTGTTGCAGTTTCTTCCAGACATTTTGCCAGAGCTTTGGTTACAGGGTTTGACAAAAATTCGCTGTTGGGATCCAGATCATTTCTTGCGGAAAAATCTTTCAGATTTTGCTGCATATATTCCTGATTTTCTTTTCCGGTAATGTACTTGATAAATTCATAGGATCCTTCCGGACATTTTGCCCCTTTGGGTATTTCCAGCACGAAACCGTCGCCATTTACCATGTGTCCGTTGCCCTCCTTAAACTCAGGCAGGGAAATCACACCATACTCCAGATCAGGAGCCGTATTCGCCAACGCTGCCGGATAAGCGGAAGTATGTACCCACATGGACACCTTGCCGGAGGCAAACGGATCTGTCATACCATTTGCCACAGCCGCATTGATTTCATTATATGTACTCTGTCCGTAATAATCGATCTGGTCTCTGATCCACTTGAACGTTTCTTTGTTGGCGTCTGTATTCACAGTCGCTTCCAACGTTTCCGGATCATACCAGCCGCGTCCCTTATTCATGTTAAATACCCATGTATCCACACCGCCGTTTCCAATAACAGGAAGAAAGCCGATTCTGTCCCATGTATCGCCGTTCTTCACATCCAGCTTACGGGCTGCATCCACAAGATCGCTCCATGTCTTAATATCCTCCGGATTGATGCCGGCTTCTTCAAAATGCGCTTTATTGTAAAAGATACCTCTGGTATCCACATTGTAAGGCAACGCATATACCTCGCCGTTTTCATCAGAACAGGCCTCAATGTACTGATCGTAAAATCCGCCTTTTACATCGTCTGTCAGATACGGACTTACGGACTCTACCTGGCCTTCCGCCGCACGGAACTGCACGCCGCTTAAATCGTTTGCTATAATATCACAGGGATTACCAGCAGCAATCTGTGCAATATTCTTCGTAAAAATATCCCCCCATGGGATATCTACATATGTAACATGATATTTACTCTGCGATTTATTAAAATTGTCAACCATGGTGAGCATATGCGGTTTCCGCGTTTCAGAACTCCACCATCCCCAAAACTCCAGTTCTACTACCTCGGCATTATCCTCTGCAGGAGCTGCTTCCTCACTCACTGAAGAATTTGCCTCCCCATTTGCAGCGGATGCCGCACTCTTCGTATTTTTTTCACTGCTGCCGCATCCCACCAGCGTGGTAACTGCCATTGCTGCAGTAAGTAAAACTGCAAGTAATCTCTTCCTCATAAACTTTTTTCCTCCTTTTTCTTATCACTCTTTCTTTTTATTTAAGGTTTGTCGTCATGTCCTTGGTGTCATATTATCACCATATAATTGATTTTGCAAGAACTTTTCTGAATAATATTTGATTATTTTTGATTTATTTTTGAACTAACCGTTTTTTATCTTGTATAATTTTTGTCAATAGTCTATTTTTCATGAAAATCAGTTATGTAATTTGTATATTTTAACAATTTTCTTTTCATTTCACGTATACACCATGCCGATCTTTTTATTTTTGCATTTTTCAACTTCCTTATTCGCTTCTTACAAATTCATGTTTGTTCATCTTTATCCACTCCAATAACCATCGGCAAATTATTTGTAAACCACCCGAAAAACGATTCCGGAAAAAGGAAAGGGACGGCAATTTTGATCTGCCGTCCCTTTCCCTTTAATCAAATCCCTTAT
Source organism: Lachnospiraceae bacterium (assembly GCA_022845955.1). Classification (GTDB taxonomy): domain Bacteria; phylum Bacillota; class Clostridia; order Lachnospirales; family Lachnospiraceae; genus Eisenbergiella. Next base: position 1,626,227 of record AP025576.1, on the reverse strand, counting down.
ACTTTTCTTCCAATTCTGTAATACCAAATTCCCTAGAAGTGCCTGCTAACCGTTCCTCATATTGCTTCAGCCTGCCTTTACAATGATAAGGCCCCCCTTCCCTGATAACTGTCCACAAAGGATCCACATCAAATGCAGAAGTCTTCATCATTTCATCCACCCAATTCAAAATCATCCTTGCACCCTTGTTACACAGTTCCGGCCTGGCCTTAGCCAAATTATTCTGTTCATGTGGATCTTCCTCCAAATCAAACAGCATCTCATCAGGCAGCAAATGGTATCCACCATGCAAAGTACGAATATAAATATAATTTTCAAATCTGACGCTTCTTTGACAGACATGTGCGCATTGTGTCAATACCGCATAAGGCTTGGAGCAATCCTCCCCACGCAACAGAGCCGGCGCAAACGATCTTCCATCAAACTGGTAGTTTTCCGCAATTTCTGTTCCGAGCAACTCCGTTATTGTAGGAAGTAAATCTACATTATCATAAAATCCTTGCACATGCCTGCCGCCTTCCATACCGGGCCATTTAATAATCAACGGTATTCTGCAAACCGGCTCATCCGCCATCCCATGCTCAGCATAGACACCAAACTCACCCAAATCTTCCCCATGGTCTGCCGTAATAATAATTGCAAGGTCATCTCCATACAGATTATTCTTTTTCAGATAATCTAAAACCATACCGATATTCTCATCTGTGTATTTCACACCATCATCATATAAATCTATCAACTGCTTCACTTCATCCAAATTTCTCAATTTTCCCGGTTGCTTGGGATATTTTGGGTTGACGGAATCGTTCCACATTGCAACCTCATTCGCACTATGAGGCCCTATATGAAGTAAATGTTCTTTAAAAATATCTTCTGTAATCCAATTATCGGATAATTTTTCCTTGTCAAACCTGTTTTTTCTGTCGGCGGGTGTTCGATACGGTGTATGAGGATCCCAGTAGTGGATATGAAGCATCCAGTTATCTTTTTCCTTATGCCGTTCCAGCCAATCCAGCACCAATGGCGTAATTTCTTCTGCGGACTCTTCACCGTGCCCTCCCACATTATAACATTCATTAAAACCAGAGTTAAACCACCATGCAGAATGTCTTTCTGCAAAAGTGGAAAAAGAAACCGTATTAAAACCACCTTTACGAAATTGCATAAACAATCCATTATCAGATATGGAATCCGTAAACCGGCGTGTATCTCCCTGCAGTCTCATATCCGCTGTAGTTCCGCCATGTCCCACAATTCCATTATGAATACCATATTGTCCGGAAACCAGGGAAGCACGGGAAGGAAGGCAAGGCGCATTGGGACAATAATAATTATCAAAACAGACTCCTTCTTTTGCCACACTATCCATAACCGGACTCGTATTTCTGTCATATCCATAGCATCCCATATGGTCTGCACGCAAAGTATCAATATCAAAAAATAAAATTTTCAAAACGATCTCTCCTTTCATTCTCCGGCTGATATGTACCCGATCCCTGTGATGACGGGTATCAGAGCTGCCAATACCATCTAATATTATCCATAACTTTATCATAATTATGTTTTTTTTACCAGCAAAAAGCCAATATAAATCATAATAATTCTAATATTTTTCAAATTTATTCACTTTTTAGCTTTTCTATGATATGATACTGATATAACAGGAAAGGAATCCGTGTAACTGAATATCCCCATCCATTTGAATCTGAAGTAAGATAAAAAAGAAAAATTTCCTGCCGGCCTGGAAGAATTCAACAATTTTATATTATTTTATTAAGGAGATAGATTGTGCAGACTTTTGCTGCCAATAACATTTATTATGAGCGAAAAAAGAATGAATATTGTTTTAATCTGCGTTGATCAGATGCGAAGGGACTGTGTGCACGCTTTTGGGAATCCCCACATTGAAACACCTACTTTAGATACGATGAAGCATGAGGGTTGCGCTTTTACGCACGCTTACTCCGCTGTTCCATCCTGTATTCCTGCCCGCGCAGCGCTGCTGACCGGGCTTTCCCAGGAACATCACGGACGGGTCGGCTATCAGGACGGTGTAACCTGGGACTACGCCCGCACCCTGCCGGGAGAATTTCATGCAGGCGGCTATCATACGCAGTGTATTGGCAAAATGCATGTTTCTCCTGCACGCAATCTTTTGGGTTTTCATAATGTGGTGTTAAATGACGGTTATATGCATCACGGACGCTCTTACAAAGAGAATGTATTTGATAATTTTGAAGGCTGTAATGATTATCTGTATTGGTTAAAAAAAGAAAAGGGAATTGACACCGACATTATTGATGATGGCATGGAAGTTAACTCCTGGGTGTGCAGACCTTATATTTACGAGGAAAAATATCATCACACCAATTGGACCGTAAGTGAATCTATTGATTTTTTGCGTAGGAAAGACCCTCAAAAGCCTTTCTTTCTCATGACCTCCTTTGTGGCTCCCCACCCGCCTTACACACCTCCCCAGGTCTATTTTGACATGTATAAGGATACCGATCTGCCTGATCCTTTCATGGGTGACTGGGCTGCGAAAGAGGATTTAAAGGAACACGGGCTGGTCTATAACACCGATCGGGGCTGTGTACAGCCTCAGGCGATAAGACGCGCAAAAGCGGCCTACTATGGCAGTATCACCCATATTGACCACCAGATTGCACGACTGATCCAAGCAATTTTTGAGCGACGCGAGTTACATAATACCGTCTTTGTATTTGTATCAGACCACGGAGAAATGTTAGGCGACCATAATCTTTTTCGTAAATTCCGCCCTTACGAGGGAAGCTGCGGCATTCCAATCCTATTTTATGATCCTGGTAATAACCTGCGCATCAGGAAAAACCAATCCATTCCGGCACTCGCTGAACTGCGGGACATTATGCCTACCCTGCTTGATATAGCCGGGCTGCCCATTCCCGATTCCCTGGATGGACAAAGCCTGGTGCCCATCATGTGCGGTGAAACAAGCCATATCAGAGATTACATTCACGGAGAACACACCGGGGAAGAAAGCCCTTTGGGAATGGGAAACCATTTTATTGTCACAGAGCATGATAAATATATCTGGTTTACCCATACTGGTCAGGAACAGTATTTTCATTTGGATACGGATCCAAACGAGCTACATAATGCCATCCGCGATGCCGGTTGTCAGGAACGTATTAGTGAGCTCCGCAGTCTGCTTATCAAAGAACTCGCCGGACGAGAGGAACACTATAGTGATGGCACACAGCTGATTCCAGGCCAGAAACAAAAGCCATGCTTATCGCATATTTTTTCTGATATAAATAAGTAATCAAATTCAACGGGAAGCGGTGAATAGCCGCTTCCCGTTCTGTGAAGTAAATCATAGTGCCCAACTGTTTCGTTGCAGTATTCCCCCTTTTTATCAAACCAGCATCACCCATTTTCCATTATCCGTTCCTGCCGGTAACGGTTACAGGCCGCAGCATAATAAACACCGTAAAGCAAAGCAAATAAAAGAAACGAAACAGCGAGCGGACAGATTACCCAGAACGTATTCCCGAATACCGGAAACCGAAAAGCCTGCGCATGTATTTTCACCGCGCCCACATATATGAAGCTGCTGCTGACAACAAGCGCCGGCAGCACCGGCAGCAGAAAGAGCAGTGACAGCTGCCGCCTGCCCAGCCTGCCGGCAAGCCGGCGGCTCATACCAAGCTGCCGCAAAATACGTTCCTGCTTCCATTTCTTTTCCCTGTCGCCGAGTACCTGTGTTGCCAGGATTGCCGCGCCGGCGGCCTCCAGAACGAGAGCAAGGTAGAACAGGCAGATAATCATCGCGTAAAGATGGCTCATGTTTTCCCTTTCCGCCCATTTGCCGGAAAAATAATCCGCATCCTCCGTCAGAGCCGTTGCGGTATTGCTTCCGGGAACGGACTTCATCCGGTTTCTTTCCAGACGGACAAGGCCCGGACATTCCTTTGTGATATTCTGTAGAAAACGGTTATCGGGAGGGGCTTCGGTTACCGCCGCATACAGGCTGTAGAGGACCGTCATCCGGGTGACGGCATCATCGGGTACAATGATGATATAATCCAGCCCGTTTCCATACGCTTCCGTCTGGCTGAAGGGTCCGGTAAACACACCGTCCGCAGCAAACGGATATCCGGCATAATACGGCCTCTCCTCCTGCCGTGTATATGCTTCCAGTCTTTTCGCCAGGCCGGGAACACAGTGAATATAGCAGGAGGACGGGTCCAGTTCCGCAGCGTCATAGCCGAGTAACCTTCGCAGGCTGCTGTAATCGCTTTGTTTCATACAGGTATCCGTTTGAAATTCCGCGTATATAGAACTGCCGGTACCGCCCAGCTGCGCCATGGAATCATCCCGGATCTGCGCCAGCTCCCTTCCCATACCGGTATAAATGCCGTAGGAGAGGCCTGCCCGGATGGAGACGCTTTGCCGGAGCAGGGTTTCATAGTCCGTAAAATCCCTCAGCTCTTTGTTGTGCAGAATCAGGATATCAAATGCGCTCCGTTCCATCTTTTTAGTAATCATCATACTCACCACGGTTCCTGTCCCCATAAAGGTTAACGCCAGCATAAACAGAACGGACAGCATTCCCATGACAAGACCGGCCGATTGGATTTTGGCGGTAAAGTTCCGGAACAGCACCAGTCTGTTTTTCCTGTATTTCCAGGAAATACGCCCGCCAAGCTGCGTGCACAAAAAAGAGGGGACCGACAGGAAAAAGCCGAACAGGAACAGGACGAGGAAAACCGTTCCCACCAGGACGTCATACCCGCTTCCGAAAGGCTGGAAATACAGGAGCAGGATACCGGAACCGCCCAGCAGTGCAGATAGGAAAAATACGGCGACAGCAGATGTACTCCCCGCCAACAGGCTTTTTTCATTCTTCCGGTCGAACAGGAGCAATTCATAAAGCGTAATCCGGCGGATCCATTTTCCATTTTTCAAAAGGGAATACAGGAGCATCACCGCAAAATACAGGAAGGTCAGTCCTGCCGCGGGAAGCGAAAGAAGGAAATGCGGCATATAAGACAGGCCGAACAGGGGAAGCAGAACCGCCTCCAGAACCTGCGACAGCAGCATTCCCGCAAGAAGCCCCGGTAAAAAAGCCAACGTCCCAATCAAGGTGTTTTCGTAAAAGACCAGGGTTCCCACCGCCTTGCCGGGTATCCCGGAGAGCATATAAATACCGAATTCCCTGCTGCGTTTTCTAAGCATATAATTGGTCATGTAACTGATGATTTGTCCTATGATAAAAACGATCAGTATGGACGCCGCGGCAATCATAAGGGGGAATATCTCCAAACGGGAGAGTGCCTTTACGCTGTCGGAAAAAAGCAGGGTCTGGAACGCATACATAAGGGATACCGTAAAGGAAAGGGTGACAAAATACAGCGCATATTCCCGGAACTGCCTTTTAGCATTACGAAGAGACAGTTTTCTCAGCATAGCGTTTCACCTCCCGTCAAAGAAAGAACCTCCAGAATATCCCGGTAAAAATAATCCCGCGTCCTTCCCCCTTTCCGTATTTCATGAAAAAGCCTCCCGTCCTTCAGAAACAGAATCCGATCCGCATAACTGGCGCTGTATGCATCATGTGTTACCATAAGGATAGTCGCCCCACGTTCTTCATGGAACCTTTGGATGATCTCCAGCAGAATCCGGGCCGAACCGGAATCCAGCGAACCGGTAGGTTCATCCGCCATGATAAGGTCCGGGCCGCAGACTACTGCGCGGGCAAATGCACACCGCTGCTTCTGGCCCCCCGACACCTGGAAGGGGAATTTTTTCTGCGCACCGCCTATCTGCAGCCTGTCTGCAATATCGTGAACGCGCTTCTCAATTACCTGCGGCGACAGCCCGCTGATCGTCAGGGGAAGGGCTATGTTTTCCTCCAGCGTCAGAGTGTCCAGCAATTCAAAGTCCTGAAAAACAAAACCCAGATGATCATGCCGGAAGGCAGCGGTCTCCTCCCCGTTAAGGGTAGTGATATCCGTACCTCCCAGCAGGATATGTCCTGCACTCACCGTATCAATGGTGGAAATGCAGTTAAGCAGAGTGGTTTTCCCGGATCCGGAGGCTCCCATTATGCCGATAAACTCCCCTCTGTCCACCCCGAAGCTGACCTGGTCAAGCGCTTTTGTCACAGCTTCCCTGTCACCGTAATATTTTTCCACCTGTACCACCTGAAGCAATGGGTTATCTGTGTCCGTCATCATCCGGATCCACCACCTTTCCGTTGGTTATCGTCACATCCGCATCCGCAAATTTCAGGATATAAGTCCGGTCCCCTTTCTCCGGTACTTCTATATAAATTTTGACACTCGTCCTGCGGCGCAGGGAAAAACCGGCTTCCATTGTATAGGTTTGTATTTCTTCCGTCACCTTGCCTTCATCGTCCCGCACCACCTTCTCAACAAGGGAAGAAACCGCCAGACCATAGGGGAAAGGCCCGTTAATATCCACCTCGGTCACTCTTTCCCCGTCCCGGACGAAGGTTACCCCGGAAGAATCCGAACGTATCCGGATTGTGGACGGGAGCAAAAGCAGACATAAGAGAAGGGCTGCTGCAATCCCTCCCGACGTTAGGATTATCCGTTTTTTCCATTTCCTGTTCTTCATAAAACATACCTCCCGTTATTGTTTTCTTCCGCATCGGGAGCCGGCCGGCCTACTCCCCTGTCCGGCTGCCGATGCTGTAACTATAGTAGCACAGGAAAACGGTTCCCCCTGCTGAAGGGAAAAACGGAACGTCTCCGGGGAAAAAATAACAGATGTAATACGGATCCCTCTTTACCGGGGGAAGCCTTATATGCAAAAAAGGTAACAGTTCAAACAGGTCTGCGCATTTACTGCGCAGACCGTAAGAAAACGTGGTGGTAGCAGGCATCCGGCCCATCGCGAAGCGATTTAATTGCCGGATGCAGTAACAGTTTAGACTTGTCTGAACTGTTACAAAAAAAGAAGCCCGGTTCTGAACATCCGGCTTCTTTTTCCTAATTCATATCTGTGCCTGTCAGCCTGCTGACGGGGTATCGGACTCCTGCAGGAACAGGATAACATTCGCTTCAAACATATCCCCTTCTGTGTTGACGGTAAGTTCCCCATGGTATTTACCGGCAACCCGGCGGATATTCTTCAGTCCATATCCGTGCTCCTCCGACGCTGCTGTCCACGCCGGTGCCGCCCCCGAAGGCAATGCTGCTGCTTTTGCTTTTGATGCCGAATATGTGTTGCGCATCGTAATACACAAAATGCCGCGGTCATACTTCATCCGGATATACAGGCGGGGATCCTTCACCTCCTGAACGGCGTTATATGCATTTTCAAACAGGTTGCTCAGGATTACATTGCTGTCAAACGGTGACATGTCCAACTGCTCGGGAATCTGTATGTCCCACTCCACAGCAATACCCGCCGCTTTGGCACGGGATATCATATAATTCAGAATGCTGTCCGTCCTCTCATTTCCGGAAGAGACATATTCCTCCCCTTTGTCCATAAATGCGCCCATGGACGCAAGATAGGCAAGCGCGTTGTCCCTTTCTCCGTTCCCTATCATATCCGCCAGCATTTTCATATGATGCTTCATATCATGCCTCAGGGAACGCACAGCCTGCTGGGACTGCCGTATCAACTGGAACTGGTTCTCATACATACGGATCTCCTGCTCCAGCCATTCCCGTTCCTGCTCCTGCCTTGTCCTGCGGAACCGCTCCATGCAGATTTCCAGGATACCCAGGGCGGCCGCAGAAACAACCGTGCCCAAAAGCAGCTGGCGTTCATTCACATCCATAGTCCTGAAAAGGGTGAAAATTATAGTCCACTTTCCAACCCCGTATGCCATGGGAAGGAGAATCGCCGTCAATATCCGTCTTATCGCCGTTCCCTGATAGAAAAAAGAAGCGCCGAAAAGTAACAGAACTTCCACAAAATAAAGAGAAGGTGCCACTTCCACCGCCATCTTCGGGGAAACGGAAGCGCCTATCAGACAGTCGATTCCCCACAGCATGGCAAAAATAACGGCCGCCGGTCTTTTATGGACTTTGTAACTGCCAATGCACATACGGCAGCAGCGCATATAAATATAGATACGGGCCGCCTCTGTCAATAACAGAAAGATAGGTTCTCCCCACATAATTAATTTCACTCCATCCGGTATTTCACGGTCAGATTTTCTTTCACGGCTTTCCGGTATCTCTGGCTGACAGGAAGATGCGTACCATCCGTCATCTGCACGGAATCATAGTGAAATACCGAAACAAATGACGTGTTTATGATATAGGATTTATGAATGATCCAAAAGCCTTTTCCTTCCGCCTGTTTCCAGACCTCCTGCATGGTTCCGTAATATTCCTGCCTCCCGGAAACAGTATAAATTTCTACTTTTTTTCCGTTGCAGGCAAAATAGCGGATTTCATCCAGGTATAGTCTGCAGGTGGTCTTTCCGGCCTTGTAATAAAATTCCTTTTTCGTTACCCCATGCAGGCGTACAAACTTATCCAGCACGCCGAAAATCTTTTCTGTTGTTATCGGCTTAATCAGGAAGTCCAGCGGCCTGACCTGGAAAAGGCTCATGGCATAGGTTTCTCTGGATGAGATATAGACAATGCTTATTTTTTCATTGCCAAGCTGTTCCCGGATCTGCCTGCCCACCTGTACGCCGTCCAGGGCTAGAAGCTGGATATCCAGAAAGATAAGATCAATCGGCCCCTGTTCCTGCAGCCAGCGGTACAGTTCTTCGCCGGTGTAAAAGCATTCTGTTTCTATCTGCAGCCCATGGCTGTCCCCATAAGCGGTCACCATGTTTTCTATTTCCGAGCAGGTGCCAATTTCATCATCACATATAGCTACGCTGATCATTCCGGCATATCCCCTTTTTTCATAAAGCCCGTATTTTTTCCGTCTCGGATTCCCCCAGCACGGGAATCCCTTTTTCCGCCAGCAGCCGGGCCAGCACACCGTTTCCCTCGGTCATACCGCCATCAAACCTGCCGTTATGTATCCCGCCATAGCCGCAGGCAGGACTGCGTTCTTTGAGGATTGCCGCTTTGCAGTCAAAAAAGCGGGCCAGCTTCCATGCCTCCCCGGCCCCTTTCCGATACTGCGCCGTTACATCCTCCCCATTCCGGTTAATCACCTTTCCCTCCCGGATTTCCGCCGGCGGACGCGGGGTGGCCAGCCCTCCGTAGGCTTCCGGGCATACCGGTATCAGGTGATGTTTTTTCTTTAATTCCTCCAAAACCGGAAGCAGGCAGCCGGTACCGTCATACCGGCAGTTTACTCCCAGCAGGCAGGCGCTGACAAGAATATTCATAGGTATTACCTCCATAGCTTACGTACGTTTCCGAACGGTGACGCTTTTACCTATTATAACTTTCCCCGCCTGTTTCGTCCAACATTTTCAGAAGGAAGGGTGTGCAGATAAAAAAGTTTGGCGTCCCCCCGGGCCTGCTTCCCTGTGCGGCCAGCTGCCCTGCAAGGTTCCTTCCAGGGGACGCTTCCGCTCGGATAATCACGCAGCGGTACTAAGGCTGCAAAGGACGCAGCCTAAGGACCGGCGTGCTTATAACGCCCCTTCCAGGAATCCTCGCAGGGCAGCAGGCCGCACAGGGAAGCAGGGCCGGGGGACGCCAAACTTTTTTATCTGCACCCAGAAGGAAGACGCCTGTATTTTAGCTGCATCCCGGACTGCCGGCCATAAACTCCGCGCTCCCTGTGCCCACATGATCAAACAGCAGCTTTCCGTCCTTCCAGAAACGGCACCATACCTTACACACCAGATTTTCCTTTACCATACGGTCCATACTACCTTTTTCCGGCGCTTTCAGCTTCTGTCCGCCATGTCCCTGTACCCGGAGATACAAAAGCAGGTTCCCCTGCTTGAGCAGAACCTCCCGTTCCCCGAACCGGAGTATTTTCACTCCCCGGTAGGTAGCCAGGCGGTACTCCTTCCCGCCGAAATACACAAAGGCAATACAACCCGGGAAATGGGCGCCTGCCAGCGGGATGTCGGCAACGGAAACCATAACACTGCATTCCTGCCGGTCATACCAGCCGCACTGGCTCCAAAAATAATAGGAAGGGAAGGAACAGCCCGAATCCTTTTCCACATATCCTCTGCCTCCGTGGAAATTGATGCTGTCACCATCCACCAGCAGGCTGCCTTTTGTCTTATGGCACATGCTTACCACACCATGGCGGCACTGCAGAAAGGGGATAAAACGGAAAGGCCCCATAATATCTCCCTTTAAAGGCGTCAGGCTGCCGAAAGCGATCCTGCCTTCTATTTTCACCGGCCTGCCGTCTTTTTCTCCCGTCAGGTTCACGCGAAACCCTTTGGGTGAAAAATAATTGTTCCCGATCTGGATCGTATCCCTCTTGTCGGACAGCCGCACCGCCTCCCCGGGAAAATCAAAATTCCAGGCCCGTTCTTCCGTAATCACCTGGATGGATGCCGTAACCTTCCCATCCTTTGCCAAATGAAAAGCAGGAATAAAAGCAACCGCCCGGCCGCTTTTTTCCTGCTTATAATACCAGCCCTTAAAAAAACCTTTCCTGTACATAGGCACCTCCGCATAATAAGTCCTGCCGATCAGGATTCCCAGGCGGAAGGAACTTTATGCATGTATGGAACCGAAAGTGTTGTTACAACTCACAGGAAAAGGGCTTCATGGGAAGGCCGGCGGAATTATAGATTTCCGCACGGATATAAGGCACCCAGGCAAACGAAACCGTACATGCTTCCCCGGAAAGGGAGGGTATTTGCAGAATCACCTCATTTCCCCACAGGGTTACCTCCCGGATTTCCACCGGTTTTTCTCCCTGGATCACGAGAAACCCATCCTTCCTTTCCCGCGGCCCGGTCAGGGGGGAAGGAATCTCCGCCTCCGGTTCCGCTTCCGGGGCTTTATCCTTTTTCCACAGTCCTGTCCCTGTATGGGCAAAATGAAGGACTATCTCCTGATCCTGTCTTTCGGCAAAGCGCAGCGCAGGCGGTTCACACAGAATCGCCTCCTTATATACCTTTCCTCTGGCAAGCAGGGCAAGGCGTTCGCCGACTTCTTTTTTACGCTTGGGATGGATATCCTCATACATCCCCAGATCCATGATGGAGGTCATAAACACGCCGGGAACCCGTTCGCTCACCATTTCCTGTCTGCGTCTTAATTCCGGATACTTCTCCCCCGTGCCTCCCAGCCAGGTACCGTACGGCGCCAGCTGTACGAACAGGAATGTAAGATCCTGGCAGAAGCTTTTCCGCCAGCACCCTATCATGGTTTCAAAAAGCCGGTCATAGATTCCGGCATAGCCCTCATCCGACTCTCCCTGATACCAAAGCACACCTCTTGCTGCAAAGGGGATAATCCGTTCCAGCATCTGATGGTACAGTCCGCCCGGCCTTCCCACATTATAGGGGCCCATGGGGTTTTCCGGCACAGGCTCCTGGTTTTCCTGCCATTCCTTCTGCTCCTTCAGGCTGAGTCCGTACATCACCTTTGCCCAGTCCGCCCGGCGTTCGGGGGAATCCTCTGAAGCAAACGCCTCCACGGAAGCTTTTTTCAGAAGTTCGGGATCCTTTCCCGCGACCGCCGCCCGATATTCCTCCAGATAGATATCCAGGGGTGGCTCCTGAAGGCACTCCTCCTCCATCCAGGTGGAAGCGCTGGTACCGCCCCAGTTACAGCCGATAATCCCCACAGGAACGTCCAGCACAGGCTGCAGCTTTCTGGCAAAGGAATAACCGGGCGCGGAAAAGAGGGGCCAGGCCTTATCCCCTTCCCGGAACCAGTACCCGCACTCGGACACATCCTTTTCATGGCCGGGAAATGCCAGCCGCGGGACATTGAACATATGGATCTGCGGATTGCACTCTGCCTGCTTCATAGGTTCCCAATCCGCATCATAGCAGAGGAAAAATTCCATATTGGACTGTCCGCCCGCAATCCATACTTCTCCCACGGAAATATCCTGTAACGCTATCGTCTGCCCGCCGCAGACAATCGTCATGGCAAGCCCGCAGGCCGCCTCCATTGGAGGAAGCGTACACTTCCATCTGCCGTCCTTAACCCGGCATACAGCCTGGTTTCCCGCCAGTGATACCACCACCTGCGCGCCCTCCGGCCCTTCTCCCCATACCGGGATTTCTTTTTCCCGCTGCAGGACACAGCCATCCTGAAATAAAATGCCTGCCTTTACCTCTTCCATCGATCCGTTCCTCCCTTGTATTCCTTCGTTCTTACGCATATTATACCAGCTGCTTTCTTTTTTGAACAGAGGGAGGCACAGGACAGGCTCAGGTGTGTCTCAGGACTCCCATACCAGCCCGATTCCCTCCTGGGCCGGCCCGTCCAGCACTCTGCCTTCATAGTCAAAACGGGAACCATGGCAGGGGCAGTCCCAGCTTTTCTCATCCGGATTCCAGGTCAGCTCACAGCCCAAATGGGGACATCTTGCGGTAACCAGATGCAGGGAACCTTCCTCATCCCGATATGCGCCTATTTTCCCTTTCCCGTATTCCACCAGATGTCCTTCTCCCGGTTCCAGATCCTCCAGATATTCACCTGCCGTGGCATTGCGTTTTCCCATAAATCCTTTCAGGGAACAGCCTGCCTGCTTCGCCAGGTTCACCGCCCCGTTCCAGCCCAGCCTGGCGGGGGTAAACAGTTCCTCATACGGATTTTCTTTTCCGGTGATCAAATCCGTGAGAAGCAGGGCCGACACCATGGAATGGCTCATCCCCCATTTTCCGAAACCGGTGGCTACATACCATTCCGGTGTCTGGGAGGAATAACGGCCGATATAAGGAATACCGTCCAAAGTCATACAATCCTGGGCGGACCAGGCGGCAGCCTCCGCACATTCCGGCCAGAACCGGCGGGAGGCTGCACGCAGCCTGTCATACCGGCCTCCTTCATTGCCTCCCGTCCGATGGTTGCAGCCCCCCATGAGCACCAGCTCCCGGCCTTTGTGGGAAAGGCCGCGGAAGGAAAAGTCCTCTTCTTCCACGCCGTAATACATCCCTTTCATGCTTCCTGCCCCGGACAATGCCAGGCAGTAGCTCCGCTCCTGATACATTCTGGCAAAATAATATCCCGGCTTATTCAGGAAGGGAAAATGGCCCGCGAAGATAATATGCTCCGCGGTCACTTCTCCTCCGGCTGTGGTGATAACCTTTTCTTCCACCTTTTTCACTTCTGAATTCTCATAAATCGTCAGTGTTTCCGCCAATGCATACAGAAAATCAAGCGGCGAAAAACAGGCGCAATTTTCCAGCCGAACACCCCCTTCCACGGCAAAGGGCAGCTCGGTTTCCGTAATAAATTCCGCCGGCAGCCCCAGCGCTGCAGCGGCCAGCGCTTCTTTTTCCATCAGCTCCCGATCCCGGGTGCTGTACACGCAGGAAAAGGTATCCTGCCAGTCACAGGTGATATCCATCTGCTTTACAAGCCGCCGGTACTCTTCCACGCCGGCCTGGTTGGCTTTCGCGTACAGGGCCGCACGTTGGGCACCCTGGCTTGCCGTCAGCCCGTCAAAAAGGAGTCCGTGCTGGGCCGTGATTTTAGCTGTGGTATTGCCCGTCTGTCCTTCCCCGATATGCCCCGCCTCCAAAAGAATGGTTTTCACCCCCGCCTCCTGCAGGAAAAAAGCGGTCAGGATGCCCGCCATCCCGCCGCCTATCACCGCCGCTTCTGTTTGTATATGTCCGGAAAAAGCCAGCTTTTCCGGGTTATGGTTCATTTTTTTCCAGATAGAATCCATGCCGTACACCTCTTCCTCGATTCGTCCGATCGCTGCTCAGACCTCTTTCTTTTAGGATGCCTCCGGTTTATGGATTCTATCCGTCATTTTTTTACAAACCCGCAGTCCTGCCAGCAGCAGCAGCGGGAAAATAATGGCGGCCAGCAGACCGGCGGTCAGCCTTCCGTCAAAGGCATCGGATATCATTCCCACCAGCGTGGGGCCGGAAGAACAGCCCAAATCTCCCGCCAGGGCAAAATAAGCAAACATGGCGGTACCTCCCTTGGGACATTTTTCCGCCGCCAGGCTGAAGGTACCCGGCCACATAATACCTACGGACAGGCCGCAGAGGCCGCAGCCGACTAAAGCCAGGACCGGCAGGGGGGACAGGGAAGCCAGCAGGTAGCTGGCAACGCATAAAACACCGCTTGCCGCCATAAACAGAATCAAGTTTATTTTTTCGCTGAACTTGGCGTAAAAGGCCCGGGACGTCCCCATAAAAATGGCAAACATACACGGTCCCGCCAAATCGCCTATGGTTTTAGAAACCTTCAGGCCGGACTCCGCAAATGCGGATGCCCACTGGCTCATAGCCTGCTCCGATGCCCCGGCACATACCATGAGAAGGGCGAATATCCAGAACAGCTTGCCGGAAAGCAGCTCTTTTACAGACATGCTCTCTCCGTCCTCATTCAGGGAACGGACCGGAACGAGGCAGAAATAAACCGCGTTCAACAGCGGGATCAGCGCCCAGATAAAGCTCAGAATCCGCCAGTTGTGTACACCGGCCAGGGCAAAAAACAATGTGGATACCAGGATAACCGCCACATGCCCCCAACAGTAAAAGGAATGCAGCAGGCTCATGGCCGCCGACTTCTGGTCAAACGGGCAGGCCTCCACAATAGGGCTTATCAGCACCTCTATCAGCCCGCCGCCGATGGCATAAAAAAGAATGGCAGCCAGCATGCCGACATAAGGATCCGGCAGCAGATCCGGCAGGACACCCAGACCGGCCAGGCCGGCCGCCGCAAACACATGTGCGATAATAATCGAGGTCTTATAGCCAATCCGATCCACAAAACGGGGGGACAGCAAATCCACCACTAACTGGATGCCGAAATTAATAGTTACCAGCAATGTTATTTTTTCCAGGGAAATCCCATACGATGCAATAAATGTAGTAAAAAGAAGGGGGACAAAGTTATTGACGATAGCCTGGGTAATGTAACCCAGATAACTGGCATACAGCGTATGCCGATAGCTTTTCAGAACCGATTTTCCTCCGCTGACAACATAGTTTTCCATAGATCTTATCTCTCTTTCCAGTCTCTTGTCTGTCCTCTGTGTCCCTGGGTATCTGCCGGCATCCCGGCCTGCCAGGACAGGTTCTCTGTACGGGCCTTGTAAACCACCCGGCAATTTAGTATTATAGAGTCACTGAAACTATAAAAATAGCGTTTTTTAGTCATAATATGGGATCTTTTTATAACAATCAGGTCATTATGGAGGATTTTTCCCATGAAGCAGCTTACTATAGAAATCGGGGCGGATTTGCAGGAACTGACCAAACACGGATCCAAGGCGTTTCCCTTCCAGGATTACCTGGACGATCTGTCGCTGTACCCGGCCGGATATATTCCGTGGCACTGGCACAGGGAATTTGAATTCACCGCAGTGATCGCCGGCCGGGCATCCTTTCAAATCGCATCGGACACCTATCTTTTAAAGGAAGGGGACGGTCTTTTCATCAATTCCGATGTGCTTCACAGCATTGTTCCCGTAGACTGCGGAAACTGTATCATGTATAATTTCGTCTTTGCGCCGGAGCTTCTGCAATCTGCACCCGACAGCCTTGTCATGGAAAAATATCTGCTCCCGCTCATGAGGAACAAGAGCTTTTCCAGCTATGCATTCCAAGGGGAAGATTCCCGGGATGCGGCGTGTGTGCACATCCTGGAATCTCTGTATGAGGTATCGCAGGAAAAAGGATACGGCTTTGAACTGATGATTCAAAGCCATATCCTCTCTTTGTTTCACGCCCTGGCTGCCCGCCAGCCTGCTGCCTTTGCCCCCATCCAGAGCGGGGGAAGGGATGTGGAAATCCTGAAGGAAATGCTGCATTACATGGATCTTCATTATATGGATCCCATTACGCTGAAGGATTTGGCATCCTCTTTTCACATCAGTGAAAGTACCTGCAGCCGCCTGTTCCGGAAACACCTTTCGGTTTCTCCCATCACCTATCTTTTGACCTACCGGATTGAAAAGAGCCTTCCGCTGTTATCCGACACGAAGCAGACTATTACGGAGATCGCTTATGCCTGCGGATTTCACAGCGCCAGCTATTACTGCAAGTTTTTCAAACAGGTCAAGGGCGTATCTCCCCGCTGCTTCCGCAGGCTGGCCTGAGATAGGAAGCGGGAACAGTTTTTTTGTTTCCGGACGCAGAAAAACCTTGCAAATATAGGCAGCCGGCCTTCTTTGCGAAAATCCGGGCCTTCAGGACCTCCAGAAGGTGCCCGGCACCGCATCGCTTCCATTTTCTCTGAATCTTCATACTTTTCCGCCTTTCTGTTTGGGTGAAATCCGCAATACTGAAACCCATTTCTTAAACGCGTTAAGGGAGAAGGGGTAGCAGATAACGAACTTTCAGCTTTGCCTGCCCGTGATTTGCTCGTCCCTATTGTCCATAATACGGCTTTTGAGGATTTGCGTGCCTTGTGTCCTGTAGCACTGCCGCCCCGGGAAAAAGGAGGGGTGGGGGATGCCACAGGACACAAGGGACCGTCTGAACTGTTACGAAGTTATACTGTTTGGAAGATAATATATAGCAAAAGAGATTGACAAAATGGGTAACGGCTGTTAAAGTATATTACAGACCAACCGTCGGTTTTAGGAGGTGCAGCATGGGGCGAAATAAACATCCGGAGCAAACACAGGAAAGAATCATTGATGCTTCCATAAAATTATTTATTGAAAAAGGATATGAGCAGACTACCATACAGGATATTTTAGATGCGCTAAAGCTTTCTAAGGGTGGGCTGTATCACCATTTCAAGTCAAAAGAGGAAATCTTAGAAGCTGTAAAGCATAAGAGGGCACAATGTGCCGCTGATATGCTGCATGATTTAATTGAGAACACCAAGGCAGCCAATGCAAAGGAAAAGCTGAAAAAAATTCTTTATCAGTGGAGCGTGAGCACACAAACGCATTCTTTTGATACCGTTTTGACCTCTCAATCAAACAATCCCCATTTTGTGATGGGTGCTTTGCAAAATGCGGTTAATCAAGATGCCCCTATTATTTCAAAGCTGATTGAGGAAGGGATTACAGATGGTTCGATACAAACCACAGAGCCTGCCTTTTGTGCAGAAATATTTTTACTGCTTCTAAATTTTTGGACTAGTCCTGTGCTTTTTACGCGAAATATAAATGACACCAAAAAACGTCTATACTATCTGCAATCGGTTATGCGCCTTCTTGGATTAGATATAATAGATAATACATTTATTGAGAATATAGCAGATGGATATGTTAAAACAGGATTGTTTTAACTATTTATAAGCTAAAATGGCTGTTATAAAACAGTCCATTTTTTTAAAAAGTTAGAAACCGGCAGTCGGTTTTATAAGGAGGAATTGAATGGGCGGAAAAATAGCGATACAAACCACTCGCCTGGCTAAAAGTTTTGGAGGAAATGAGGTTATCAAGGATTGTTCCATGTGCATCAGGGAAGGTACAATCTATGGTTTTCTTGGTGCAAATGGTGCAGGAAAGACCACTATGTTTAAGTTGCTGACCGGATTGCTGACACCTGATTTTGGTGATGTTGAAATATTGGGAGAAAATATGCTTCAATATCGTGACAAGATGCTTTCTCAAATAGGGAGTTTAATTGAGGCCCCCACCTTTTACGAACATCTTTCTGCTTACAAAAACTTAGAAATTCACTCAGAGTATATGGGCGTGGAGGGCTTTGGAGTAGACAAAGCACTTAAAATGGTTGGTCTATCCGATACCCAGGAGAAAGCTTCTTCTAAGTTTTCGCTTGGAATGCGGCAGCGACTGGGAATTGCGAGAGCGATAATTCATAAACCCAAAATTCTGATTTTAGATGAGCCGATTAACGGACTTGACCCTATGGGCATCAGGGCGATGAGAGAATTGTTTTTAAGCCTTGCAAAGGAGTACGGCATAACAATCCTATTATCCAGTCATATCCTTAGTGAAATTGAACACGTTGCGGATAAAATTGGAGTAATCGTTAATGGTACAATAGTATGTGAAACTGACTTGGCACCAATCAAGGCGGAACATAAAAATAGCCTGGAGGACTATTTTTTCACTATCATGAGCGGGGGGAACAGCTATGACAAAACTTATGAAATTAGAACTTGAGCGTATCAATCTGCGTCCTTATTTTATTAGCAGTGCTATATCGGGTATTGTTCTGCTGGTATTTACTTATTTTGTTGCTTATGTGGCACAAGCGGAACAAGAAGTACAGTTTATGAACTATGGAAATATCTTTATGTTTACGGGTGCAATTTCTATAATTCTTTTTGGTATTTTGTCAGCAACGATGTACGCAAAACTGATCGTTGAAGAATATTCAGGCAAACGGTTAGCACTACTTTTTTCCTATCCTGTTGGCCGCAAAAAAACATTTATGGCAAAAATACTCATTGTTCTTTTATTTGTAATGCTATCCATGTTCTTTAGCACAGTGTTGTCTGTCGGTATTTTCGTCCTGACCGAAGCTTTTTCCCCAATTGTATCGGACGTTATGACGAGTGACATCATAATAACAGCTTTCTGTAATCTGCTTGTTTCTTTCGTCGCTGTCAGTGCAATCGGACTACTGTCTATGCGTATCGGATTTATAAAAAAATCCATCTCAGCCACGCTAATCAGTGCGTTTATATTGTTGGGTATTTATGGAAATATATCTATTAGCAACGTGGGAACACCAGCTATTTCTTTGATAATTATTGGTATTTCTTTAATTGTTATATTGATCGTGCTTGTTACCTTATCCCGTAAAATCAATCATATGGAGGTAGAATAAATGAAACAGGACAAAATTTCTGAAATCACAAGAAAAGCCATAGAGGTACCTATGGAATTTACGCAGTCGCTTATGGAAAAAACAGAAAGGGTAAAAACACCTTCTCCAAAAGTGGATAAAATCGGGCGGGCTATCGGTGCTTGTACCGGTGCGGTACTGTTGCTTACGGGCAGTGCCGGGCTATTGTTTGGGAAAACTTTATGGGCGATAGGAGCATTATCCGCAGGAACAGTCACGATATTGTCCAATATCATTTATTTGGGAAAAACAAAGGATAATTGAATCGAAAACAGGCTGTTAGTCTCAACAGCCTGTTTCTGCCCCCGGTTTACTAAACACCGGCACATATTTCCATTCTTTACAAACGGCGCACCCCCGGATCTGCTGCATGATATTCCTGATTCCAATACCCTTTCGGATGTACCTTGGTACGATACCGGTTATGCGGTACCGGTATCGGATCAGCTGCCTTCATCATACTCTCCGCCAACGCTTGAAGCATCTTAGTTTTTATTGAATTATACTCCGGTATGTCCCACAGATCATATCGTTCATAAGGATCTTTTGCCACCTCATACAAATGTCCGTTTCCCATCATATCCAGCTGTAAATGATACCCGTCCTGCCAAACAGCCCGTACTTGCCCGCATTGCGTCCAGGTATTAAGGCAATCATAAGTAACACCCGAATGCAGCGCCCCTTCCGCTTCCAATGTCAGTCCGTCATTCTCATCCCAATATAATCCTCCATACCCGCTCTCGGCATAGGCGCTAACAAACTCCTTCTCAGGAATATTTTTATTCTCCAACAGCGTAAGAATGCTCTTCCCCTGTATCCCGAAGGGAAGCCCTATCCCGAGCATATCACATACAGTCGGCAATACATCTACCATATTGACATAATGATTATTGTCTTTTCCCCGGCCTGTAATCCCCGGACCTCTCCATATCATGGGAATCCGTGTAAGAAGCTGGGGTAGATCCGGCCCTTTCCTAAGCAGTCCGTATTCCCCTGCAAAATCCCCGTGATCGGATAAAAACAACACTATCGTATCCTCTTCTATATTACGCTGTCTTAACCCTTCAATCAAACGCTTAAACTGATCATCAATCAATCTGAGCATTCCGTGGTAATTGGAACGTGAACGCAGGATTCTTTTTTCTATATCATTTCCCAGAACCTCCTCCCAGTTCTCACGAAGCCTGCTGAAACGTTTTCCTTTTAACGGCAGGATTTCTTTTCCTGCATGGACTTCCGGCAGTTTCTCCGGCGGGAACATGTCAAAATATGGTTCCGGTACCTGATAAGGATTGTGAGGTTCTGCAAACGAAACCCATGCAAAAAATGGCCTTCCTTCCTCCACACCGTCTATAAATTCCAATGCGGAGCTTACGTTTCTGTACGGATGCTGTACCTCAATCCCTCCGGGCGATGGATAGTCCACCTCCATATGTCTTGTTTTACAGAGAAATTCAGCAAATTCGCTCTGTGCATCGGTGCTGTTAACTTCTCCTTCGTGTCCCAAATGGCCGTTTTCTTCACAAAAATCAAAATCTTCCGTACTGCGGTGTGAATGATTTTTTCCGCACAGAGCCGTCTTATACCCATTTTCCTTAAGGACATCCAAAAGATCCCTTGTATAAAGCGCATCTACCGCATTATGATTAGTCCGTACCCTGTGCGCTTGGGAATATCTCCCGGTAAACATACTGACCCGCGCAGGCATACAGGTAGGGTTGGAAGTATATGCACGTTCGAAATCCACTCCGCCTTCCGCCCACTTGTCTAAAAATGGCATTGTGTCAAGCTCATATCCGCAGCTCTTGCGCAAATCCGCCCTCTGCTGGTCTGTCATTACTATAATCAGATTTTTTGCTCTCTTCTCTTTCATTCTGATATTTCCTTTACCCCTTAATTGCTCCTATCATAACCCCTTTTACAAAATATTTCTGTACAAAAGGATAAACAATAAGCATTGGTATACTTGATACAACTATAGCAGAATATTTAATTGCCTCGGACATTTTTATTTTTTCCGCCATTCCCACATCATTCGTCCCCATTTGTTCGGTCTGCCCAAGCAAAAGAATATTTCTCAGGATAATCTGTAACGGATATTTATTATCATCTTTCAGATATATCAACGCATCAAAATATGCATTCCAGATCCCAACGGCATAATATAAGATTAACACGGCAATAATTGCCTTGGAAAGAGGGATAACAATCCGTAAAAGCATTTGTATATTCCCGCAGCCGTCAAGTGTAGCCGACTCATACAATTCCTCAGGGATGCTGTTTTCAAAAAAGGTTTTAGCCACTATTAAATTGTAAGTGGATATTGCGGATGGAATCAGTAAGGCCCAAATCGTATTATACATACCTAAATCCCGCACCAGCAAATAAGTTGGCACCATTCCTCCGCTGAAATACATTGTAAAAAGGATAGCCATCATAAAAAGATTTCTGCCCGGCAGTTTCCTTCTTGACAAAGGATATGCTGCTATAATTGTCAAAACCACACTGATAAAAGTTCCGCTTACGGTGTAAAAACAGGAATTAAGAAAACCTCTCCAGATATCTTCATTCTCAAAAACCATCGTATAAGCTTTTAATGTGATTCCTTTGGGCAGCAGCAGCACCTTTCCTTTTATTACTAGATCCGGATCGGAAAAAGATGCTGCAACCACAAAAAGGAGAGGAATCAGCACTAGCAAAACAATAAGAAGTCCCATTGCATAAATGATTATATTAAAAAATAAATCACTTTTTAATTTTCTTTTCAGCGCATTCATCATATCTCCCTTCTACCACAAACCTGTTTTGGTTGTTTTCTTACTGATAGAATTGGCACTTATCAATAATATAAAATTTATGACAGAATTGAACATTCCTACGGCCGTACTATAACTGAACTGCCCTTTTTGAATCCCATTTTTATAGATAAAGGTGGATATGATTTCACTGGAAGATAACGTGACACTGTTCTGCATCAGCAATACCTTTTCAAAACCTACAGACATTAAATTTCCGATTCTCATAATAAACATAATAAGAATCGTGCCCATGATGCAGGGAACGGAAATATGAATGATTTTCTGCATTCTTGTGGCTCCGTCTATAGAAGCCGCCTCATACAGTTCCTGGTCCACTCCCGCAAGAGCCGCTATATATATAATTGCATTAAATCCCATAAACTGCCATACATTGGAAAATACATACAAAGGCTGGAAACAGGAGGGCTTCGACATGAAATCCACCGATGCCGCCCCGAAAAATCCTGTCAGCTTATTAAACAAACCATAATCTTTATTTGAAAACAAAGTCAGCATGCTTACAATAACGACTACCGATAAAAAATTAGGCATATACGTTATGTTCTGTATTATTTTCCTGAATTTTATACTCTTGATCTCATTGATCAGAAGCGCCAGAATAATCGGCATGGGAAATCCAATCAGCATCGTAAACAGACTGAGCGATATTGTATTCCATAAAATATCCCCAAAATAATAAGAACCGAAAAACTGTTTAAAATATGTCACCCCGGCCCATGGGCTGCCTGCTATTCCCAGACTGGGATTAAATCTTTTAAAAGCAATCTGCAGCCCATACATAGGGATATATTTGAATACGATATACCACACCAATGGCACCATCAATAACGCATACAGACTGCTGTATCTCTTGATATTTTTCAATTTTTCTTTCATCAGTCCCCCAAAGCCTTCTGGTATATCTCTTCCAATTCCCTGATGCCGATTTGCTCAAGCGTTGCACAATATTCATCCCATTTATCAAAGTCCCATTCACCGATAATGAACTTCGTTACAGATTCATCCCTGTAATTCTGTAAATCCTGTTCGATCGCTATCACTCTTTCCGTATCCTCCATGCTGACAGACGGTTTTGCATAAACCTTCTCCGGCAGGAAACCGGTAAGCACCTTCGTAACTTCCTTCGTGTGATCGCTGGCGACTGTGCCATCTGTCTTATCCGTTATCAGACAGGGAAAGCCTTTTCCGGGCACTAAATTAATTTTACCAAGAGCTGTCATAAAGCCCTCTTCCGCATTCAAAATCTCATCCTTAAACCTTGGGATACCGGCATCGTCAAAGGTATACGTTTCCCCCTCCAGGCCGTAATTAAAGAACAGGCTTCCCTCTTCACTATAAAAGTAATCCACCCATCTGATAGCAGCTTCCGGATTACTGCATGTATTGCTCAGGGCAAAAGCACCGCCTGTTACACCGGTATTTACATTGGCCCAAAGCTGTTTGCCATCCGGTCCCTTTAAGGGTTCGTATCCCACATAATCCAATTCACAATTCAGAAAAACATCCGAATAAGGCATGTACATGGCACCAAATAATTCACCTGCAAGATTACTTCTCCACGCCGGTCTGTCATTTTTATAATAATCCTGCCATAACAGGCCTTCTTCATACAGCTCATTCATATATTGAAGATATACTTTAAACGCATCATCACATAACCAGTTGTGAAGCTTCCCTTCCTTGTCCACATTATAGGTATCTTTCATTTGATACTGTAATCCGAAAGAACCTCCCAATACATAAATGGAGCTGGGTTCGCGCACGCCTAAGGGAATCTCATCTTTTTCTCCATTCCCGTTAGGATCTCCATCCCTGAATGCAATCAGCACCTCCTTAAATTCCTCATAATTAGTGGGAATATCCAATTTCAGCTCATCTAACCATTTCTTATTAATCCACTGTTTAAAATCAATACGTCCCGTGGCACTGATATCAATCTGCGGAATTGCATATATATGGCCGTCGGAAGCTGTTATTGCCTGCCTCATTAACGGATTTTCCTCTAAAACCCGGGTCAGATTGGGCGCATATGTGTCAATCAAATCTTCAAGGGGCATAAGCTGATTACTTGTAACTCCATAAGTGGCAATCTGATTGTCAGTCAGCCAGCACCTTAAAAAAACATCCGGCAAATCGTTTGAAGCAAACAGAAGCTGCAGATTTTCCTGAAAACCGTCTGCAGGGACCTCCTGATAATCCATGCGGACATTGGTCATCTTTTCATATTCCTTCAGCACCATTACCTCATCCCAATCAGCCTGGTTCTGATCCCGCTGTCCGTAAACAGTCAGGGTGACCGGTTCCCTGACTACAGGGAATCCTTCCATATTGAGTCCGTCCGGACCCTCTGTTTGCGATGATTCCGCCGCGGTCTGCTGCCCTTCCTCTTCCACTCCCGCGGCCGGTTTATCGTTTTTTTCCGATTGGCACCCAGCCAGCAGACTTCCGGCTAATGCCACGCACAGCAGTAACGAAATACCTTTTCTCATAAGACCTTCCTCCATTTCCGTTATTTGTTACTGTTTCATGGTAGCATAGTTTCCCTGTGTGTTTTTTTGAAAATGATTGTTATTTTTTACTTTTCTATCATGTATTTTTACTATCCCTGAAAAATTCCTTCGGTGTTTTTCCCGTATAATCTTTAAATGTCTTAAAAAAAATACCGCAGCTGTTAAAGCCGCACTGATATGCTACCGTTTTTAATGGAATTCTGTCTAATACCAGTTTTTCTGCTTCTTCTATTCTTACTTTTTTCAGATATTCCGTCACGGTATATCCTGTTTCAGAATGAAATACCCTGCTCAAATAGGAACTGTTGACTCCTATATCTGCCGCCATTTTACTCAGGCGGATCTTCTTATAAAAATTCTCCTGCAAATAGTCAATTGCGTTTGTAACAATTATTGAATAATTCTGGAGGGAATCCTGCCGGCTCTTGATTTCTCTCAGTACATTGCCGTATAATCCTGAAATATTCTCACTTAAAGCCAACCGCTTTTTTCCTTTCGTATAGTCAAACAAATCATAATTCTTCGGTATAAAATCAAGCTTAATTCCGTACTCAGTTGTCGCCTTTTCCAATAATTCTATCAATTCTTTTGTAACCATAAAACACAGGCTGGTGTTATCCTCCGGGATCTGTCCATAAATATCTTTTATAATATCTACAGCCTCTTTTATATTCGGCTGTTCTATCACCGACAGAATCCTTTTTTGCTGATGAATCGTCAATGATAATTGCGTATCTATCGACCTATCCGCTTTTTCCGTCGTTTCCACTCTATGAAGCACATAGGACTTTAACGCATTGTCACTGAAGAAAAACGGACAATACCAGACTGATGTTCTCATTTCATACAGGCTCTTTATGCTGTCTGAGCCGACTAAATGATGATATTCAAGAATTTCCCTCATCTTCTTTTCCGAGTTTTCTTCATAAAAACGGACGAGAATAACAAATAAATTTTCTTCGTGATGAACAGCCAGGATATCCATTTTATCCGTAGATAATCTCTCAAATATTTTACATATTCCCTCCGCTATATTTTCCTTGGCTGTACGTGAATATTTCTTAACAAAATCCACCTTTTCTATCATAACTGCTTTCTTCGAATTATCAGAGGTAAAAGGGTTCCCCCCGTCTCCGAATATCCACTCGTCCGCCCGGTGTCTTAATTCCTTCTTTATATCCCATAATGTCCTGTCTTTTCTGCGTTTTCCTATTTCTTCCAGCACATTGTGAAGAAGTTCTTCTGTCAGCCTGCTCTTCAGGATATAGTCCCTTGCGCCATTTTTCAAAGTCTCTCTTACAAAATCGTAATCATCATAACCGCTTACTATTATCATTGAAATCTGCGGATACTTTCCTGCAACTATTTTGGAAAATTCCACTCCGTTCCTGCCGGGCATTGAAATGTCAAGAATTATGATATCCACCTCTTTTTTGGCAAGAATTGGAAGCGCTTCTTCCGCATTTCCTGCTTCCCCAACCAGTTCGTATTCGCCGTGTCCGATAAATTCCATTGATTTAATATAGTTTCGAAACACTTTTTCATCATCTACCACTACCATTTTAACCGGCATTTTTGTCTTGTCCCCCTCACAGGTATTGCTCCACATATAGTGGAAGTGTCAACTCTATGCATGTAAAAGTATTTTGATAACTGTAAATATTTCCTCCGTATTCTTCTCCGAATAATAGCTTTATTCTTTCAAATACATTGGATATCCCAACCCTTCGGAACCTTGATTTCTTATTTTTATAGATCCCTTCCTGTAATTCCTGCAATCTGTTTCTGGCAATCCCTTTCCCGTTATCCAATATTTTTACTACTACGGCATTTTCGTCCCTGTAAACCTTAATATTAATCACCCCTTCTTCTTTGTCGGCAATACCATGAATCAATGCGTTTTCAACGATTGGCTGCAGCAGAAGCTTAGGTATCTGATATGCCCACAATTCTTCTTCCACATCCCAAATCAGGGAAAAATCGCGGGTATACTTAAAACGTTCAATCAGGATATAATTATCGATATATTCTTTTTCTTCCCAAAGCGTTATAAACTCTCTTTTATTAGATAACACACTCCTGAATAACTCCGATAATGCGATTGCCACCCTTTCTATTTCTTCTTCTCCCCGCATGTGGGCTACATATTGGATACTGTTAATGGAATTATATAAAAAATGGGGTTCTATCTGTGCATCTAAAAATTTCTGTTCCGCCTCCTTTTTTACTATTTCTTTTTCCTTTATCTCAATCATGAGCTTTGCTATTTGATCCATCATTCTGTTAAATGTATCCGCCAAAATCCCAATCTCATCTCTTGTTTGTACGGACACTCTTACTTCCATATTCCCTTGTCTGATTTCCTCCATATTATTGGATAATTGCTTAAGATTCCGGCATAATTTCCGTGATAAAAAAACAGAACAGATAACGGCAGCCGCAGCAGCACAGAACCCGATAATTATAAATTTTAATTTTAATTTCTCTGCATCTTTTGACAGGACACGATAAGGTATCAGTACGGATATTGACATAAAACCTGTGCCGGATTTGTTTCTTATGTAATACTGTTTTTCCCCGTTTATTTTTATATAGCCCGTATCCTTTTCTTTTTTCCCAATCATCTGCAGGATATGCGCTGTTTCTTTCTCATCCCCCCTATTACTATAAAAAACCGTATCCTCCGGAATAGTTATAATAACGGTAGAAGTTCTTAACGGCTCCATATTATACGCATCTACCAGAAAGTCATACTTTAAGTTTATCATTCCGGTTGCTTTTATCTCATTTTTATAGTAAATAGGCCAGCAATAAATAACCGAATTTTTCTTTCTGTCATAAATAATCCCGGCTCTTTCTGAACGCAGCGCAATCTGTATATCCTCTTCCTGCAGGTCTTTCCGTACAATTAAGTCCTGACTCGCCTGGTATACCGAGCCATTCCTGGTAACAATCATTATATCCGCAATATACTCTTTCTGTGTCATTAAACCTGACAGGAAGTTGGTAATACGCTTTTTTTGAAGGAACCGGTCATAAGAAACTTCACTGGTCAGTTCATTATTCAGGATGGGGTAAATCATATCATTACTCACTGCAATAGAAAGAGAAATTTTTCTTGCTTCCCCTATCATGTTATCGAAATTTTGATCTGCAAACCTGATGTACTGTGTCAAATAGCTTTCAGCTATTTTCCTGTAAGAATTAATTTCCGTATAATAAGATAAAATAAGCGAAACCATTGTTATTCCTAGGGCAAGAGATAAACAAACAGCCAATATTTTACTTTGTATCGTAAAGCTTCCCCGCAGCACACCCTTTTTATTGTTTTTTAGATTCATCCATTCCCGCCTCCATTATACTACTCTTTTATAGTAAATATACAATAGAATAATAGATCGGTGCAAATAAAAAAGGCAAAATCCACCAAGATCCTGCCCTTAACTCTCCATGCAATTATACGCAACGTTCTCTGCGGGGGTCTGCTGAAATCGGCGTGGGAAGCCGGGATTATGAACTCGTTATCCTGCAGGCCTGTTAAACCGGTCCGTATATTTGCCGCAAAGGCCATAAAAAAAGACGGACAGCGGTTATCCAAGGCCGCTGCCCGTCTTTTTTATACTTCCCGTTATCTCCTGTCAGCTGCGTTCCAGACACAAAAAGCAAAGTCCCGGAACCCTAATCCGCGATCCTTCCGGCTGTATCAGACAGCCCTCAGCGCAGCTTTCCCCTTCCGTTTCATGGGCCATCCGGCCGCATCCCTGCAGGCCGTCCCGGCAGGTCCAGTTTCCTTCCGGCAGCAGCGTATCACAGGTGCTTCCTGAATGGTTAATAAGATAGAGCTGCTGTTTCCCGGTAACCGTCTTTACAGCCAGGGCAAACAGCTTCTCGTCTCCGGTCCGGGTCTTTGCTGCAAAGCAGGGCTCGAACACGCGGGCAAACAGGGCGAATACCTTGCCCATGCAGGACAGATAACAGCTATCCTTGGTAGCCTCGATTATGTTCTGTCCCCAGGTATTGCACATATTATTGAAATTGGCAAGGGCAAATTCCCCGCCGTAGCTGATATAATCCAGCAGCCTTCGGGCGCCGTTGAGGGCATAGTTCCAGCTGATCTGCTGGACGCCGAAAATATTGGCGTAGTCGTTGGTCACCTCACCGTGCCATCTGAAATCAAGAGGCATCCGCGGATCTTCAAAAGGTTCCGGGCTGTGGCAGGAGGGAAGCCACTCCGTATTTACCAGCTTCAGATTCGTCTGGTTCTTCCGGTTATATTCCCGGATTACGGGCAGTATTTTATGGACAAAATCCGGGCTGCCCTGTCTGTATATGACATATTGGATATCTTTTCCTGCGATCTCCAGCATTCCCGGGAGGAACTCCGGTTCATAGGCATAAGCCGCCAGCATCAGCTCGATGCCGGGATCCGCCAGGCGCATTTCCCGGGCAAACTCCACACATTGGCAGGCATACTGCTGCGCCGTCCATTTTCTTCCCGGTTCGTTATCCATTTCAAACAGCTTCACTCCATAGGGCCTGGGATTTCCGTTCAGCATACGTCGGCGGCCCATCCCCACGGTTTCAGGCGCATTCAGATATTCCACCAGCTGCCTGGCTTTAAAGGGATCGGAGGTCATCATGTTAAAGCAGATCTGGGGTTCGAAACCAACCAGGGAAGAAAGGTGCAGGAATTCATCCAGCCCCACATCATTTTCCTCCAGCCCTCCCCAGTAAAAGCTGGGCTGGGGTTCTCTGGTATCCCGGTCTCCGACGGAGCTTTCCCAATTATAGAAGCTGACAAAGCAGCCGCCCGGGAACCGTACCACGCTGGGGGAGGCCTCCTTCAGCTTTTCCACCACATCCGCACGCCAGCCGCCCAGGTTGTCGGCAGGCATCAGGGAAGCAAAGGCCAGGATCAATGTTCCCGGGAACGCAAAGGTAAGGCGGATATCCGTAACCGTATCTTCCTCCGCGGTCCATTCCCATTCATACAGCCGCGGAACCGTTGTCAGGGAAAAACGGGTACACTGTGTTCCGATTGCCACTCTCAGTTCTTCCGCTTCTTCTTTGTGGATAGTATCCCCGAATCCGTTTAACCCGGCTTCGCTCAATCTGCCGCGGATTCCGGCAAACAGACGGAAACGGTAGGTCTTTCCCTGCTTCAGATGGATCCCTTCCTGTCTGAGGCCGCATTCTTTGCCGTCCGTATTCTCCAGTAAAAGGGAAGTGGTCCCCTTATAAGTATGTATACCGCAGGTATGCGCCATTGCCGGAGTTCCCACCGGCTGCCAGTCATTTTCCTCATAACCGCTGTGCCAGAAAGGCGCCCCGCTGTTATAGTGTTCTTTATCCAGTCCGAGCCATTCCCATGTGGCGATTTTGATTGCAGGCACCTGCCGGAACGCGCGGTTATACAGCATCTCGCTCCACATCCCGTTCACCTGCCGTCCGAAGCCCGACTCAATAAAGTTGCCGAAAATCCGCCGGTCCACCGGCTCTTTTGTCCATTCCTTTTCTACTTGAATCACTGCCATCCTATTCTCCTTCTCCCTCTTTTTTCCAGAGTGTGCTAATCCCGCATACAATGCGCCGGACGAACGCGGCTGCAGAACCCAATGCCTGCCGCAGGCCGCAAAGGGCCGTCTGAACCGTACCTTCATTCTGGCACATTTTCAACCGCAGGGCAACTACCCTTTTACCGATCCTACCATAACGCCTTTTTCAAAAAACTTCTGGGCAAAAGGATACATGATAATCAGAGGCAGTGCCGACAGCACCATACAGGCCAGTTCGATTGTCTTGTAGTTGGCTGAGGAATTGGATACCGTGGTCAGCACGGAAGCCGCTCCCGCACTCATGGTTTCACCCAGCTGGGCGGCGGAGGCGCTGGCCTTGGTGATGGAAAGCATGTAATAGGACAGCGTCTGGATTTCCGATGATTTGGTATAATACAGGGTCTGGGTATAATCATTCCAGGTAGCCACTGCCGTAAAGATGCCCAGCGCGCTGATAACAGGCTTGGACAGAGGAATGACCAGACGGAAAAATATCGTATACTCGCTCGCCCCGTCGATTTTGGCCGACTCAAACAGGGATTCGGGGATCGCTTTGAAATTGGTGTTAAAAATGATGACGTTATAGAAGCCGCCGAACAGCGCAGGCAGGATATACACCCAGTAGCTGTTGTAAATATGCATGGCGTTGAACAGGATAAAATAGGCGATAACGCCGCCGTTTAAGTACATGCTGATAAACCCCAGCACTGTGTAAAATTTCTTTCCCACCAGATTGTCCCGGGAAAACCCATAAGCAAACATGGCGGTAAATAGAGTCTGCACCACCGTGACAATCACAGTCCGGGAGAGTGTGATACCGAAGGCCCGGAATATTTCCGGATTTTTCAGCACGGATTTCCAGCTCTCCAGGGAAAATTCTCCCGGCAGCAGCATGGCATAGCCGTCTTTGGCAATAGCCTGGGCGCTGTTCAGGGAATTGATCAGGGAATACCATACCGGATACACCGTGATCACCATAATGAGTATCATAACTATCGTCAGGAGAACGGAAAAACGTTTCTCCCTTCTTGATTTGATTTTATTCATAGGAAACCTCCGCTTTCCGCTCAGAACAGGCCGCTGTCCGTCAGCTTGTTGGATACAAAGTTGGCAGTTGTCAGCAGGATAATTGCCAGTATGGATTTAAAAATGTTAACGGCCGCCGCCATACCGAACTGCAGCTGCTGCAGGCCTACTTTATAGATGTAGGTGTCAATGACTTCACTTCGTTCCAGGTTAAAAGAATTCTGCAGCACATAGAGCTGATCGAAGTTGTTGTTCATGATGCCCGCAACGGCGAAGATTACCATAATCACAATAGTTCCCTTGATACAGGGAAGAGTTACGTAGCGCATTTTCTGCAGTCTGCCTGCGCCGTCCAGATCCGCGGCCTCATACAGCTCCTGATCCACGCCGGATATGGCTGCGGTATACAGGATGGTACTCCATCCCAGTTCCTTGACCAGATTGGAAAGAATAGCTATCGCCCAAAAATACCGGGGCTGGGCCATAAAGACGACAGGCTGGGAAATGATCCCCAGCTTCATCAGAATCTGATTGAACAGACCGCCGTCACCGCTCAGAAGCGTAATGACGATCCCTCCGAATACTACCCAGGAAATAAAATGGGGCATGTAGGTCACTGTCTGGACAAAGCTTTTAAATCTGGGACGGGCGATTTCATTGATGAATAAAGCAAACAGAATCGCCATCACGATATTCACCAGATTCCCAATCAGATTGATTCCCAGGGTATTTACCAGCATACGCTTGAAGTCAAAGTTGCCGAATATGACCTTGAAATTCTGGAAGCCATACCAGGGACTGGTGAATACCCCTTTGATTCCTTCTATGACACTGTAATTTTTAAAAGCCAGCAGCAGGCCGAACAGCGGCACGATACTGAACAGCAGCATCAGAACGGTTCCGGGCAGCATGAGGGTATGCAGCTGAAGCTGTGTGGCCCTGTCGTAGCCCAGGCGGAACCCTTTCCTTGTTTTTTCTTTCCTTTTCATGTAAAACCTCCGTCTTTCATCAGGCTGCCGCCCGGTAAGCCGGGCATGGGATTTATTTGTACAAATCGGCATTCACATCTTCTATGCTGCTGCCTTTCTTTTCACAGTACTCCTGATATACCTTGTTGTATTCCTCATCGATGGCTGTGATTTCATACTGGTTCAGCGTATCGAGCATATTCCGGTATTCTGTCTCAAACACTTCGTCGGAAGCTGCTGTTACGATCTTCGCCTTCTGGGATTCCAGGTAATTCTTTATCTGGGAAAGCTTGATCCCCAGGTCGCTGGAGGGTTCAATCACGGTACTGTTCTTGAAACCGAGCAGGGATTCATCATAGATATAAGTATCTTCGTAATTTCCCAAAGCCGGCATCAGGGAAACCTCAACGCCTCTGTTGCTGGCAGGATCGGGAACCGGCTCCGTATTTCTTTCAAAAGAGGTGTTGGCAAACGGCCACATCAGCACATTATTGTCATAATCCTCCGCCAGCTTTGTTGTCCCTTCTTCCGTTCTGGTCACAATTCCTTTTTCATCGATCGTATAATCCGTGCCTTCCATCCCGTAATAATTGATGAGCAGGCCTTCTTTGCCTGACGCCCAGCTTAACAGCTTTGCTATCTTCTCCGGTTCCTTACAGTCTTTGGATACCAGGGTCTGAATCCAGCCGGTTCCTGCGGACTGGTTTACGGGCATAGCCGGTCTGGCGCCATTGGATGCAAGAATCGGGCCGTAGGAAACCCAGGGCATATTGGTCTTGTCCTGCTGTGCCTGGTTTCCAATCCAGCAGAATACTCTTTTGGCATCCAGATAGGTTTTCAGTGCCGTTTCATCTATGGTGAGGGTATTGACATCCAGATAGCCGTCCTGTACCAGATTATTCAGGAACTTCAGGCCGTTTTTGTATCCGGGGCTCAGTTCCATATGTCTGTAGCTGCCGTTTTCATCCACAGGCACCGCGCCGAAGTTCCATGACACGATACTATCCAGGCTGCCGGTAATCCACAAATTACACTGCAGTACCACAGGCAGCACACTTTGTCCGTCAACCTGGTAGCCGGAGGTTTTCACTTTTTCACAGGCCGCATAAAAGCCTTCCTCCGTCCGGACATCCTCCTGTGTTATTCCCAGGGCATCCATAATCTCCTTATTGAACATAATACAGCTGTTGCTGCCTTTTTCCACCACATCGATCCAGACCTGATCATCCGGAGGGAATACTTCCCGGTTATCTTTGGACTCCATATGGCTGGGATAGGAATACCAGCCGCCGTAGGTATCGGTCAGCGCCTGCTTGATATCCTCCGGGAAATCCTTCAGCAGATGGGAATCGGGATCATAGGTTTCCAGGAAGGTTTTCATATCCCACACCTTATCCGCAGCCACCAGCTGCTTATACATATCCGCATCGGTGATGGACATCACATCCGGAAGCTCTCCTGAGGCGATCATCAGTCCCAGCTTGGTGGACGCGTCTGTGGGCGGCTGCTCGATTTTCAATGTAAGGCCGAAATTTTCTTCTATATATTTGGTAGCGGGTGACTCCTTCGTGGACCAGTTTGCCGTCGCCGGTCCCCAGCCGGAGACATCGGAAAACCAGTAAAGCTCGCTTGTTTCTCCCGAAGCGGCCGCAGCTGTGTCCGCCTGCGCGATTTCCCCGGCCGCTTCACTCTGTCCTGTCTGTGTACCCGATGCCCCGGTTTCGGCAGAGCCGCAGGCTCCCAGGCTGAAAGCCATCACGCCGGCCAGCATCATTGCGCAGAGGCTTTTTGTGTTCCTTTTCCCTGTTTTTCTTCTCTTCATAAACCTTTCCTCTTTCCTTCTGAATTTCCGGCGCCTTCCGGCGTATCAACGCAGGGAGGCCGGACCGTTTCTGACTGCTTCATTCTACTATCCCCAGGATTTCCTTTGTATGGATATACTTTTAGATTTTTGTCACATATTTTGATTTTTGTTACCGTCCACGGCCTCCCCGGGTACAGAGAGGTCGTGGACGGTAACGGATTTTACCTGGTATAAAAAGAATAGCCGCGGCATTCTCCCCGCGGCCCCATCCCTATCTATCGGTTTCCACTACTTTTTTCGAATCGGACAGGTATATGTACCGATCCGCCCCTTCCTCCTACAGCTGCCTGCGGTATGCCGCCGGGCTGATTCCGGTTGCTTTCTTATAAACCTTGGTAAAATAAAAATAATCGGGATAACCCACCCGTTCCGCTATCCGCTCGATGCTGTCATTGGTGGTGCGCAGATATTCCTGGGCTTTGCGGATCCGGATTTCCACCAGATGCTCGCTGAAGCCTTTTCCCGTCCTCTTTTTAATGAGACTGCTGATATAGCTTTCACTCATTTTAAACTCGCCCGATAATACCTGAAGGGTGAGCGGCTGCGCGTAATGCTCCTGTATGTATTTCACCATTGCCTGTACCTGCAGCTTTTCCGACTGGTATCCCTCTTCCTGGCGCTCTTCCCCGGCTCCCGGCCCCCGCTCCGCTTTTTTCTCATCCAGACGCCGCTTAACCTTATCCAGATATTCCGTCAGTTCCTTCTCCTCCACCGGCTTCACCAGATAACCGGCACAGCCGAACTGCAGCGCTTTTCTTGCATATTCGAAATCCGTATACCCGCTGACCAGCAGTACCTCCGATTGGAGGCCGCCGTCCCGGATCGTCTGCAGCAGGGTGAGGCCGTCCATTCCGGGCATACGGATATCGGAAATAATCAAATCCGGGTTGGTTCTGTTAATCCTCGCCAGGGCCTGTTCCCCATCCTCCGCCTCGCCGCTGACAGCAAAGCCGTAATCACTCCACGCTATCATATTTTTAAGTGTCAGCAAAGCCCATGGCTCATCATCCGCCAAAAACACATGGTACATATCATCTTCCTCCCACCGGTAAAACCATCCTTATTTCCGTACCTTCCCCTTCTCTGCTTTCTAAGGTAAATACCGCATCCTGCCCGTAAAAAAGCCGCATACGTCTGTAAACATTCAGGAAACCAATCCCGTGCCCGTTATCCGGTATGGTTTCTTCTCTGTCAAAGCATTCCATCGCCCATCGCAGTTCCTTTTGCTTTTCTTCCGGAATACCGCATCCATTGTCTTTTACCCGTACCACAAGCCTGCGTTCCTCCTGCCAGACATCCACCCGCACTGTGCCTTCCCCAACCTTTGTCTCCAGTCCATGGAGCACCGCGTTCTCCACCAGGGGCTGCATCAGCATTTTAGGGATTTTAATCAGGAATACCTCCCGGGAAGCATTCACCTCTACTTTATGCTTCCCGTTAAACCGGTACCGGATAATCTGGGCATATCTCTGCAGGTTTTCCAGCGCTTCCCTCACGGTCACCGTTTCCTCCCCCTGCACGCTGTACCGGAAAAAGCTGGACAGGGCCATGGTCAGATCCGCAATTTCCTTTTCCCCGTGATACAAGGCCATCCCCCGGATACAATTGAAGGTATTATATAGGAAATGAGGATTAATCTGGCTTCTGTAAGCGATCATCTCCGTCTGCTTCTTGGCATACTCCATCTCCAGATATCTGCGTTTGGATTCCAGGATCTCGTCGTTCAGCTCTTCAATATCGTCAAGCATCTGATTCATTTTCCGGGCCATTTCCCCGATTTCGTTATCCTCAAGCACCTCAATGCGCCGGTTGGTATCCTTCGTAAACCCCTCCATAAAAGCTATCTGCCGGGAAATCGGATAGAGAATGTGCCGGTAAAGCATGGCGCACAGGAAAACCATCATGGACACGACCGCCAGAAAAGTAACATACGTAATCTTGCGCATCTGGGAAGCCCCCGACAGCAGCGCCTTTTTGGGAATGACATTTACGATCCTCCAGCCTGTGGCCCCTACATAATCCGCATACACAAGCCTGCTCTTATCCTCCCGATCCGTCTCATACTCCCCGTAGTAATCCTCCCACTTTCCCGCCCTGACAATCGCCCTCCCGCTCTTGTCGACAAGCGCGATTGCCGATTCCGCATTCAGCAGTGCCCTGTCCACAATCTCCTGAAGATTTCCCACATTAAACAGCAGGTAGGCGCTGCCCAGCATAGTATAGCCTCCCGCCTCCTCCTTAAAAATAGGCATGCCCACTTCAAAACAGGCCTGTCTTGTGGTTTCATCCCACATCCTTCCCGAAAAATTCAGCATCTCATTCAGCTCCAGATCCGGCTTGTCCAGAAATACATTCCCTAAAGCAAATATGAGCTTTCCGTCTTTGTCATAAAAGATGATATTCTCCAGATTCCGGTTAATCCTCCGGTTCATACCCACCATACTCTGGACATTCTCCAGCATCTGAAGCCTCTCATACACCTCTGCAGCCTCCAGGAAAGAAAGCACCGATTCATTCTTCACCACGTTCATCTGCATATTCTTAAGTTCTTCCTCGAACTGCTCCATCTGCTCCCTTGCCTGCTTATAAACCACCCGGGAAGAGTTCCGGGACTGTTCCATCGTGGTGGAATTGGCAATATATCCGATAACAAGAAAAGACAGAAAAAGCACCGTCCCCATGATAATAAAAATACCCACATACTCGTGAAGCAGCTTTTTATGTCTCTCCCGCAGCCTTTCCATTAAAAATCGAAGCATCCCCTACGCCCCTTTATCTATTTATCACTCCAATTTTGCATTCCATATCCCGGCCTGCCAAACCGTTCCCTTGTTTTCCATTTATTGCCGCGGGCAACGAGCCAAACGAACGCGCTTGCGCGTTCACTTGGCGACTGCCGCGAGGGTCAAATATCCCGCCGTTCACGGCGTTTCAAGTTTGATGCCCCGTTGCTTGCGGCGGGGTTTTTGACTGCCATATCTCCCCCTCTTCATTATAAGGGGTACCTTTCAAATAATTTATGAAATATACTTGATATTTTGGTAATATCTTTAACTTAGCCCCTTCCATACCTCCCCGTCAGACAAAACCGCTCCGGGTGCAGATAAAAATTCTGAGTGCAGTCCGCCTTGCGCCCCTCCCCTCCCTGTGCTACAATCGAACAAAAGGTAACCGTTCCGACAGGTCCTGGCATTCGCCGCGCATAACGTGTGAAAACGCGGCGGCAGGCATCCCACCGCTTCGGAACGGTTTTGTAAAAAAGAGAAGGAGGGATCCGCATGGACGGAGAAAACCGCAGAAAGACTCTTCTTGAACTTCTTGCCGCTGCCGGGGAGCCCTTATCCGGATCCGCACTGGCTAAAAGGCTGGGGGTAAGCCGTCAGGTAATCGTACAGGATATCGCCTTACTACGGGCAACCAACCGTGACATCCTGTCCACCGCCAGGGGATACCTGCTTTATTCGCCCCCCGCGGCACGCTGCAACCGCTGCTTTATGGTTTCCCATACCACGGAACAGATTGCCGACGAACTGAATACCATCGTGGATCTGGGAGGTAAGGTGCTGGATGTTGTCATCACACATCCTATATACGGTACCATCACGGTGAACCTTATTATTTCCAGCCGGAAAGACGTACAGGAATTTGTCCATAAAATAAATACCAGACAGACGAAACCCCTGAAGGAACTTACGGATGACATCCACTACCACACAGTGGAAGCCGAAAGCGAAGCGATCCTGGACTCCATAGAAAAGGCGCTGGCAGAAAAAAAGTACTTGCTTTCATAACCCTTATGTGCTATTTTATACCTCAAGGTGACAAGACACCTGTATTTACATGTGTCAAATCACATATTCCGGCTTCCTCAGCAAAGGAAGCCCGAACATGTACATAACATGCCCGTAAGGGTAGCAGAACGTAACCGTTCAGACAGTTCTTAAGAGGGGAAAAGAGTATGGAAAAAGGAAAGAAACTCTGCAACCGGATATTTATCGACGGCCTTTCCGGTATGGCGCAGGGCCTGTTTGCCACGCTTCTGGTCGGAACAATACTGGAGCAGGCAGGAAATCTGATAGGCGGCAGCATCGGCGCCTATATCATTGTAGTTGCCACCGTTGCCAAAAAACTCACAGGGGCCGGAATCGGAATCGGCGTAGCCAGCAAATTCAAAATGCCGCCTCTTGTAACCGTATCCGCCGCCGCAGCCGGCATGATAGGCGCTTATGCCAAAACCATCATCGGCGGCACCATCCTCACGGAAGGGGTATTCACCCTCGCCGGCGTAGGGGAGCCTCTTGGCGCTTTTGTTGCGGCATATCTGGCGGTGGAGATCGGCGGGCTTGTGGCAGGAAAAACCAAGGTGGATATTCTGGTAACCCCGATCACCACGATTGCGGCAGGTTCTCTTGTCGGTTTATCCATCGGTGTTCCTATCGCCGCCTTTATGACCAAGGTGGGGGAACTGATTAACTGGGGTGCCGTACAGCAGCCCTTCTGGGCAGGCATCATCGTTTCCGCCCTGATGGGAATCGCCCTCACCCTTCCCATCAGCTCTGCCGCCATCGGCGTATCCTTAAACCTGAGCGGAATCGCTGCCGGCGCGGCCGCCGTTGGCTGTGCCGCAAATATGGTAGGTTTTGCCGTGGCATCCTTCCGGGAAAACAAAACCGGCGGGCTGGTAGCCCAGGGACTGGGGACCTCCATGCTGCAGATGCCCAACATCATCCGCAAGCCGGTTATCTGGCTGCCCGCCATTTTTGCCAGCATTATCCTCGGCCCCATTTCCACCTGCGTCCTGCAGATGACCAACAACGCCACCGGATCCGGTATGGGGACCTGCGGGCTTGTAGGCCAGATCATGGCCTTCCAGACCATGACCGGGGAGGGAATGGGCGCGGCCCTGGCCCTGATCCAGATAATCCTTATGCATGTCATCGCCCCTGCCGTCCTGGCCCTTGTGTTCAGCGAACTCATGCGCAGGAAAGGCTGGATTAAGCCCGGCGATATGAAGCTGGATATCTGATCCGGAACCGGAAAAACACCATGCCCGCCATTTTGACAATGGTACGGCATGGTGTTTTTCTGTCATCCGTCTGATCGGTTCCTGCATGGAATGGATTTTCAGGCACTCTCTATTCCTCCCAAAAATCATCCAGCTCCTTCAAAGCCTTCTTCAGTTCCTCCCTGCCTTCTTCAATCCGGCTCTTGTCCCTGGTATCCAGCGCTTCTTCAAATTTCCGCAGCTCCCTCTCCACCAGCCGGCGTTTATCGCCCAGGCTTTCCTCATAAAGCCGTTCACATTGTAAACGCAGAAGTTTGTTTTCCTCCTGATCCCGGGGATGGATTTTTAAAAAGGAGAGTTCGCGGAAGCGTTCTTCGATCTCTTCTTCCGTCATGCCGTCCTCTTCCCCTTTTATGATTTTCCTGGTCTGCTCCCGGGTGGATACCACGGTGGCTTCCACCTCCAGGATGGAATTGATATCATAGGTATAGGTAATGTCTATGGCTTCTTCCCCGGCTTTGTTTTCAGGGACCTCCAGCTCCACCTTACCCAGAAGAAGGTTGTTGGAGGCAAACCGGCTTTCTCCCTGGAGGACGGGGATGCTGATTTTCGTCTGGCCGTCATAAATCGTATAAAAGCGCTCCGTCCTGCTGGCGGGAATGACCGTATTGCGTTCTATAATCGGACAGAAATGCCCGCCTTCAAACTGCCCGGATATCCGTTCCTTCACCGCCACCTCCGTTCCCAGGGTAAAAGAACACACATCGGTCAGAATCACTTCCCGTATCGCTTTGTTCCGCTCCTTCATGGCCGCCTGTACCGCTGCTCCCAGGGCGACCGCTTCATCCGGATTAATATGAGTATCCGGCACCCTGCCGAAAAGCCGTCCGATAAACTGACGGACAAGGGGAAGCTTCGTGGCGCCTCCCACCAGAACCACCTCGTCAATCTGGGACAGCCGGATTCCCGCATCCGAAAGGCTGCGTTTCACCGGTCCCCGGATTTTATCAAACAGAGGGGCACAGGCCTCCTCATATTCCGCTATTTTGAAGCTCTCTTCCATTTCTACTCCGTCCAGGACACAGCGCATGACAGACACCCGCCCGGCCGAAAATCCCAGCTTGCAAAGCTCCGCCTGCTTCTTGATATACAGGCGTTTTTTCAGGCTTATGCTTTCTTCCGGGATGCCCCGGCGCTTCAGGAACAGGTCGTAGAGCACCTCCGTAAAATCCTCCCCGCCCAGGAAATTATCACCTGCTACGGCCCGCACCTCCAGGATCGGATCATACCTCTCCAGAATGGATACATCAAAGGTTCCGCCGCCCAAATCAAATACCAGGAACTTGCTGCCGCCCTTTTTTTCATACAGGCCATAGGCGATTGCCGCTGCTGTGGGTTCGCTGATGATCCGTTCCACCTTAAGCCCTGCCAGCTCGCCCGCCCGTTTGGCGGCTTTCCTTCTCCTATCATTAAAGTAGGCGGGGACGCTGATTACAGCCTCCGTCACCTCTTCTCCCAGATAGCTTTCCGCATCCTCCTTCAGGGAACGCAGCACGAAGGAGGACAGTTCTTCTGCGGTGAATTCCCTTTTCCCCAGACGGTATTTCCTGCCGCTTCCCATGCTCCGCTTGAACACCTCCGCCGCCGTATCCGGATACAGCGCCAGCCGCTCCCCTGCGGTTTCTCCCACATATACCTGATCCTCTTCATCAATGCTCACGATGGACGG
Source organism: Lachnospiraceae bacterium (assembly GCA_022845955.1). GTDB lineage: Bacteria > Bacillota > Clostridia > Lachnospirales > Lachnospiraceae > Eisenbergiella. Next base: position 1,585,922 of record AP025576.1, on the reverse strand, counting down.
GGTAAGACGGTTTCCCAGACGGTTAGGAATTAGTTTCGGTCCTTCTTCCGTAAAATATGCTGCCAGACTGTTTGTCGTACCCAGATCAATTCCTATTATCATGCTCGTTATCCTTTCCGCCAAATACCTTCTTTTTCAGGAAAAAGCCCGGCTGCCGGTTCTTTGCCTCCGCTTCTTCCCTGCATGCCTCGAACCGGCTTCTCGTTGCGCTGTCACTGCCGTCAATTTCCAGCGCCGTCCTGTAATAAGTGCAGGCCGCCGCATAATCCCCCGCCGCTTCCGCCAGCAGGCCCTGCCCCGCATAATATTCCCAGCAGTCCCGGCTGCTGCAGTGCCGGCACATTCCGCTTTCCCCGCCGGCCGGCTCCTTCCCTCCGTCTTCCGGTCCCTTCAGGCACGGGGTCATGGCCCGGAAACAGTCCGACGCTTCGGTAAGGCGTCCTGAAAAGTAATAGATCTTGCCCAACAGATACAGCCTGGCATTCCTGTATTTTTTCATGCCCAGATAAGCCCGGAGCGAGCCGTATTCCTTCTCCCAGATGCCGATAACCTTATCCCCATAGCTGCGGGCCGCCTTCCAGCTGCCCCTGGTCCCCAGGATCTGCGTCATCACCCGGAGGCAGTCCGCATAAAGAGCATCGCTCTCCCGGAGGGATGCGATTGCGTTTTTCATAGTTTTCAGGGCCTTCCTGCTGTTTTTCATGTTCTCCAGATAAAGCTCCGCCAGCTCCATACAGGCACGGGAATAGCCAGGCTCCTCCTGCAGGGCCTTTTCACATATCTCTTCCGCCTTCCCATATGCCTCCTTCAGCCGGTAAATCCCGGCCAGCTTCACCAGATAATAGGCCCGGCGTATATTTTTCAGCTTCAGGATATCTTCGGTTTCCCGGACAGCCCTGTCAAGCATCTCTTCCGTCCCGATTTTGCAGTAAAGCTCCGCCAAATCCCAGCGCACCGACGCATTTTCCGGGAACTCGGCTTTATTCTGCTCATAGGCGGCTGCTGCCTTGTCAAACCGGCGCATCCGCTCATAGCAGTCCCCAAGCCCTCTGAAAAAGACAAGGGATTCCTTCGGTGTGCGCAGGGAAACCGCCTTCTCCAACAGCCGGGCCGCTTCCTCGTACCTGCCGCTGTATTTACAGGAACAGCCCCAATTATAATACGCATAGGCATTATCCGGATCCAGCTGTGCCGCTTTCTCAAAATCCGCTTCCGCCTTCTGCCACTCGCCGCTTTCTATAAAAAGCTGCCCCCGTTCAATATAGTAATAGGCTTCGGGCGTCTGCTCCAGCTGTTTATTGCTGTAAGCAAGCGCCTTGTCGTAGTCCTCCTTCTGCTCCCGCTGCCCGTATTTTTCCCGGTAGCAGGCCGCCAGCCTTCCGTAAGCCCGGGGATGTGCGGGATTCAGGCGCACTGCCTGCTCCAGGCATTCGATTTCCTTATCCTCCCGGGAGGTATTCTTATAGCAGGCCGCCATATCCGTCCAGATATCCGCATTTTCCGGGAGGATTTCCCTTACCTCTTCATAAGCTTCCAGCGCCTTGGACCAGGAACCGTTCTGGTAAAGCAGATCTCCCTTCACCCAGATATGGGTATAGGAAGGATCCAGACGGACAGCCGCCCCGATCCGATCCAGGGCCGCTTTGAGATCCCCCATGCCTGCCTGGCACAGGGCCATTTCCCGGAAAACCTCCGCTTCCTGCTGTTCCAGCTTTTCTCTTTCTTTTTCCGGCAGGACGCCGTTCTCCGCCTTCTCCTTCAGCTGCTTCTCATCCTCTTCCAGCCCGGAAAGAAGCGCTGCGGCCAGCCGGTACACTTCCTCATTAGCTTCCTTTCCCTCCGCCGTCATCCGCCGCACCTTTATCCGCAGCAGCTCCAGCTTCCTGCTGGTTACACCCGCTTCCTCCGCCTGATCCAGAATATGCAGCGCATCCTTATACTGCCGGTACCTGTGGAAAACCTCGGCCGCCAGTTCATACGGCTTTGCCAGTCCCGCATAGATCTCTTTTATGGCATAAAAATCATCCACTACCTGCTGGGCCATATGCAGTTCGTAATAAGCTTCCTGTCTGACCGCCAGCGCGGGCAGCCAGCCCTTATCCTTTTCCAGAATGCGGTCGCATACATCCACGCTTTCCTGATACCTTCCCAGCTTCAAAAGAACATCTGCCTCCATCTGGAAGAAATTCGTCTCCTCCTTGTGGGACAGCGCCTCCTTCACCGCCTCCAGGGCACCCGCATAATTTTCCTGCATTTTGCGGGAGGCCGCCAGAAGGCTGTATGCGGTTGCAAACCGGGCGGGCAGCTCCTGCTTTTGCGATTCCTCCTCCGGCTTTTCCCTGCGGATGCTTTCGATCCACTCCCCGAATTGCTTTTCCGCCAGGGAATACGCTTTTTCATTATAAAAAAAGCGTCCCAGCAGACTGTGGTATTCCGCCTCGTTTTTATCATCCGGGACAATCGTCTCCATCAGCCGGACTCCAAGCCGGTTTTCTTCGTTCTGCAGAAGGCACCAGCCCAGCTTGAAAAACAGGGACAAATCTTCCTTATCCGCCTCCCATTTTTCCCGGTAAACGGGAATCAGCCGTTTGTTCACTTCACGGATGGCCGTTCTCACATCAGGCGTATCATAGCCGCTGTCCAACAGATGGATCAAGCGTTTCTTCGCTTCCTCCTCTTTCCCGTGACCGCTCTCATACTGCCCGCAGCGAAGGCCTGCCATATAGTTATCGGGATCCGTTTCCAGAACCGCCAGAAAATCCCGGTAAGCCCCTTCCTCATCCCCCGCCGCCGCTTTCACCTGTCCGGAAATATCACGCAGCCAGGCATCCTCCGGCGCTTTTTCCACAGCTGCCAGCAAACGTTCCCTTGCTTTTTCTGTTTCCTCCTGCTGTACCAGCACCGCCGCATAAACGGCATCCTGATAAGGATGATAAACGCCGGTTTTCTCCAGATCGCGGTACAGGGCCTTCGTCTCCTCCGTCTTTCCCTCCCTCCAGGCATTCCGCATTTCATAGAAGCAGTTGAGCCAGGTATCATAATCCCCATCCTCCGGCCCTTCAAACAGCCGGAAAGGGAACCACTCCTCCTGGGTGCATTTGCTCTGGATATAGGTAAGAAAATCCTCCGGGAAACGCCTCCGCAGATCCTCCATATCCTCCTGCAGGGACAGCTTTTCATCCACAATCTTCCATATGTTCCCCGGAAGCCGGAAATGATCCGTCAAAAACTGCAGCAAAGCTTCCCTGGCGTCCAGCATAGTCTCCAGGTTTACACAGACCTCCCTGTTAAGCAAGTCCCTCCAGCGCAGCTCATCCGTCCGAAGCGGCAGCCGGGCATAGACTTCCCGGATCTCCGAAAGCCAGTCCCCTACCGGCCCCTCCCAGATTTCCTCCGCCGCCCGATCCTCTTCTGACGCCAGACGCAGCGCCTGTTCAAAAGCCTCCCGCAGCCGTTTAAACCCCTCCGGATCATCCTCGGGATTGGTGCGGACCAGCTTTTGCCGGTATGCCCTCTTAATCTCCTCTTCGTCCTTCGTAGCCTCTGTTTCCAGAACCAGCCAAACCTGCTTTTCATCCATAGTAATACCGTCCTTTTTATGCTGTCAACATGTTCCCATTTTAATCCCGTTTGCCCCCGGGATCAACAAAATCCGGGAATAAAATCCCCGGATTTTGAAATCAGCTGCCCTGAAAGGTAAGGACGGACGGCATTCCCTGATGCCCTGAATTTCCCGAACCATAGTTTATAAAACTTCCATCCGAAAACATCATTTCAGAGGCGCTCTTTTTCTCCAACCCCTTTTTTCTGTGATACTGCTTTTTCTTCTCCGGCATATCGGAAATAGAAAATGGCATTTTGTATAGTTCCGATACAAATGCCGCGTACTCCTCCATGCCGGACCCCCTCGCTGTCATACCTTCTTCTCCTTTTCCCATTATATTTGCAAAAAACTAACAAAAATCTATAAATAATAGTATCAATTTTTGGCTTTTTGTCAATGATAATGGGAGATCCCGTCAAATGTTGGGAGATTCCGTCTTATTGATTACGGAATGAACCGTAACGTTTATGTATTACGAAAAAGCATGACTTCCGCACAAAAACAGCCGTTTTCCTCCGAAAACCGGACACATCCGTTATACTGGGACGCAATCCTGCGGATAATCCGGATTCCGTAACCATGGACATCCTTGTCCTCCTTCTGGGTAAGCAGATCCGAATTGGTGTCCAGGACCGAGGCCGCAAGCGCATTTTTCACCTGGATGAGCAGCTTGTGGGGATCCCCTTTGATAAACAGTTCCAGCTTCCGCCTCTCCGCAGGCAGTTTCAGGCTTGCCTCCACGGCATTGTCTATCAGATTTCCTATCAGGTTGCAGCAATCCACATTATTGATTCCTTCCAGGCCGGCGGTGACGGTATGGCAGACCTGTATTCCTTTTTTGGCCGCAAAATTAAGTTTGTAGCAGAGCATGGAATCCACAAACCCGTTTCCCGTGGTTACCACATAATCCTCCCGGTTCACCACCTCCAGAATCTCAGACACATACTGTTCCACTTCCCTGCTCTTCCCCTGCCCGGCCAGATTGCTGATAAGCTGGTAGGAATGCCGGATGTCGTGACGCAGTTGCTTAAGTTCTTCAATCTGATCATAGGCCTGTTCCAGGTGGTTCTCATAATACATCACTCTCTGCCGGAGCATTTTGTTATCCGAAGCCAGCTCATTTTTCTGGTTCAGCTTCTCCAACAGATAAAAGGTAATGCCGTTCATCACCACCAGGCACAGCAGGGAAAGGATGAACAGATAGGCCTTCCATTCCCTGTTGATATTCCCGTAGCTGATGAGGTGGATGATAGCAAAGGAGGCCGCCGACATGAACAGGTTGGACAGCACCACTCCCTTTTCCAGCAATTTCATCTGGACCCGGTATTTCCCCTCCGTCCTGAGAATCCAGCCGAGCATGACCACCAGAAAGCCTCTCTGCAGGATCATAACCGCTATATGATGCCATCCATGCCCGTTATATAACTCCTGTGCAGTCCATCCGCCGCTGCGCGCCGTTATGAAAAAAGCCGCGAGAAGGGTAAGCATTTTAACGCAAAGGACCAGCAGGCAGGCTTTCAGCTTCTGACCGAAGCCTCCGTTCAGGAAAAAGATGGAAAACAGGATCAGGCAGGGCATATAGGCCGCACCGATAAAAACCAGATACCGCGGAATATAGGGGGACAAGGTACACAGAACCGCCATTACCATCGTCTGGAATACCAGCACCTGTCTCTGATGCTCTTTACATTTACAGCCGCAGAAGCGGAGAAGAAAATAAGAGACACTGAAGGCTTCCAGAAAGAACAGCATATTTTGCGTCACATTCAGCATGAGCGCATTCATAGCACGCTCCTGGTATAAGCGAAATACGTTTCCAGAATATCCCGTTTGTAGTTCCGCCCGATTTCCAGATAACCTATCTTATCACCGAACACTTCATTTTTCACCGTATCGATTGTCTGTATGTAGCTCATGTTGACCAATATCCGCTTATGGATCCTGACAAAGTGGTAATCCTCCAGCTCCTTTTCCGTATCCCTCATCGTGCCACGAATCTTAATATTTTCACCCGTATTCAGGATATAGACCATATAGTTGCCGTCGCTGATAAGATACAGGATATCCCTGCAGCGCACGCTCCGTTTCCGTTTATAAGGCAGCTCCAATATAAATTCCTTTTCTTCCAGCCGGAACTCCCTGACCTTTTCGAAAATCTTTTCCATATCCTTATGCATACCCTCCAAGTCCCGTTTCCGAACAAAATAAAACGGACGGTAATCAAAGGAGTCAAACACCAGTTCTTCCCTGGAAGTGACGAATACCAGGAACGGCTTGCTGTCCCTTTCACCGATTCTTCCGGCAGCTTCAAATCCGTTCATACCCGGCATGGATATATCCAGGAAAATAATCTGAAACGGCTTTTTATGATGCGCCTCCAGCAGGCAGTTTCCTTTTGTAAAGCAGCATATTTCAAAGGGTTCAGACAGCCTTTCCGCTTCTTTTCCCACCATTTCCGATAAAATCCCCAACATCTCCCTGACATCATCACATACTGCAATACGTACCATTTTCAAGCCTCCCATTCTTTCTGGCAACATTTCTATTATAGCGTAAACCATCCTCTTTTAACAGCATAAAAATAAGGCAGCTTAGGAAACGGGGATGCCGCAGGGCATAAAGGGCCGTCTGAACGGTTACTATCTGTCCGGGCAAAAAAGCCGCTCTTATACGAACAAAAACGGCACCGGATACAGGTTGGCAAGCTTCCTGTTCCGGCACCGCCGTCTTATTTTATCTCCATTTAAGCTAAAAAGTCTTCTATGATAACGGCTTCCGCCTCTTCCTCCGTCATGCCGAAGGTACGCAGCTTCAGTATCTGCTCATTGTTGATCCTGCCGATAGCCGCCTCATGGATAATCTGGGCATCGATATCCCTGGCGTTGATTTCGGGAATAGATGAAATCTGGGCCTTATCCATGATAATGGAATCGCACTGCACATGGGCGTGGCATAACGCGTTGCCTATGGCAATGGGATGGAACGTCTGGATGGAATGCCCTTTCGCCACGGAACGGGAAACGATCTGGGCGGAACTTCCTGCACCATTCATTTCCACCGTCATATCGGATACCGCAGTCTGGTTGTCATGGGTCATCAGCTTTTCCATCACATACAGCCTGGCATCCGCCTCCATATGAACCTCCGTCTTGCGCACCGTGGAATCCACGCCGCCGATTTGGGCGGTATCCAGGGTAAAGACCGCGCCTTCCTCCAGATAGATCTGTGTCACGGGGTTCAGGATCTTTTCCCCGGTTCCTTTTCCCTCTCCGTAATGCTTTTCCGCATAGGTCACATTGGCATTTTTTCCCACATGGAAAGCGTGGATGCCATCGTGGCGGCTGTCATTGCAGCCGTCATTATGGATCCCGCAGCCAGCTACAATAATAACACTGGCTCCATCCTCCACGTAAAAATCATTATAAACCACATCGGTAATGCCCGAAGCGGAAACCACCACCGGGATATGGACCTGCTCTCCCTGTGCTTCCCTGCTGATATAAACGTCAATCCCCTGCTTGTCCTCTTTCCTCCGGATCCTGATATGCTCCGTATCCCCATGACAAAGGGGCTGCCCGTTATACCGCAGATTATAGGCGCCTTCCTGCTTAAAGCCCATATCATCTATTTTCTGTAATACGCCGTCAGTAACTGCATCCAGCTTCATTGCCGTTTCCTCCTTCCCTGTCCAGACATGCACAGCCGGCCCCGTCAAGGAAAAGCTGAGGGGCGATTTTCTCTTTGCTGCCGCAGCTCTCCACACGTCCGTCCCGCACCACCATAATACGGTCAGCCATACGGATGATCCGCTCCTGGTGGGAAATAAGGACCAGGCTTTCCTTCTTTTCCCTGTGGATCTGCTCAAACTGTTTCACCAGCATGGAAAAACTCCACAGATCAATTCCCGCCTCCGGTTCGTCAAAGATACTCACCTTATGGTCCTTTGCCATTACTGTGGCTATCTCCACTCTCTTTCTTTCCCCGCCCGACAGCGTCGCATCCACTTCCCTGTCCAGATATTCCCTGGCACAAAGCCCAACGCTGCTAAGCAGCCGGCAGCTCACATGCTCCGGAAGCTCAGCTCCCGCCGCCAGATTCAAAAGACGGCGGACAGTCATCCCCTTAAAAGCGGGGGGCTGCTGAAATGCAAAGCCGATTCCCGCATTGGCTCTCTCGTCGATACCCATGGGAGTGACATCCCTCCCGTCCAGAAGGATCGTCCCTTCCGTTTCTTTGATAATCCCCATAAGGAGCTTGGCTATGGTAGACTTACCGCCTCCGTTCGGGCCTGTAATTACCAGCATCTCCCCGTCGTTCACGGTAAAACTGATATCGGTAACAATAGGAAGCGTTTCCTGGTTTTCCGTCACCGTGTATGAAAGATGTTTTACTTCAAGCATAGATACACCTCTTCTCTTTCCTAAAAGGAAAAATACAGGCAGAGAATTCCCCTGCCTGTGCCTTTTCCAAACTGCAAGTGTGCGCTCCGGCACACATATTTTATTGTACACAATACGGTTATACATTGCAAGTACAAGTTTACCATAAAATGGCTGGTAAAAAATGGCTGGCTGTGTAACCGCTCAGATGCCGCAGGACTCAAAGGGCATCCGAACGGCTACCCGGCTGTTACATTTCAATCACACAATCAGGCTCCACTTTGCGGCATACCGCCGCCACTTCCTTCATGATGCTGTCAAAACGGCTCTCCTGCGCATCAATGGTAAGCTTCTGCGCCATAAAGCTGACATTGGCATCATTTACGCCATCTATCTTCTTAATGGCCTCTTCCATTTTGGCAGCGCAGTTTGCACAGTCTAAGTCGGTGAGATTGAATTTTTTCTTCATATAATAGCCTCCTGTATAGAAATCATTTTAACATATGATTAATTGTTCATATGATTATATTATACAAAGACACTTTTCTTGTCAACTGTTTTTCAAAAATTTTCTGTAAAAAGACAGAAGATTATAACAGTTCAGACAAGTCTGAACTGTTACAAGATTACAATTCACGGCCGCACTGTGACAAAAGCACGGCAATAAAATAGGTCAGCACTATATTACTCAGCAATTCCTCCGCCGCCCGGGGCATCCAGAGGAGGAGGAAAGGAATTGTTTTCCAGGCCGCCCCTATGGTTTCCCGCAGAATAACCGTGTTAACCGTAGTAACCGCAAGGCCGGAAACCACCATAACCACGAGCAGCTGGGGGATTTTCCTCTGCCCTTTGCCGGAACGGAGTTTTCCGGACAGGATTAAATCACCCGCGAGCAAAAGGATTCCCAGGATGGCACTTCCTGTCACCCCTGCTGCCACCGGCTCCATCCCCTCCCCTGCCGCCAGGCCGCTGCTCACACCCAGCACCAGCAAAACCGCAGAACCGGCGGCGATAAGAAGCCGCATCCGCCCGCTATCCTTCGTTTGCAGCCATCGCCACAGAAGCCCCCTGAGAAAGCCCCCTGCCGCCGCAGTCACAGTCAGCAGGGGAAGATATGCCCCTACAGGCTTGATGAGATAACCAAGGAAATCGGAAAGGCCGGAAACCGCCGCTCCGTACACAGGCCCGAAAAGAAAAGCCGGAAGGATGGAGAAAATACCGGAGATTCCGATACGCAGCCCATTTTGTCCGAATAAAGGCAAATCAAAGGTCAGCGTGGTTTTCAGAACAAGAGAAATACTTAAAAATACCGCAGATATGGTGATGCGGCGCACCGAAAAAGATACTCCATTCATAAAAAACACCTCCTGTTATGCAGACTGGCCACATAACAAGAGGCAGGAATATTCCGCCGCTTCTTCTTATGCGGCAGCGGGATGCGAACTATGCAGCGTAAGCCGGAAAGGCTTTTCGTCCCTCTGACAACTCCCCGTTCAGAAGGCACCCGGATCCCTGATCCACGTACAAATTTCTACTCTGCCCATAACTTGTATTTTAGTATCCTTATAATCATCACACAAAAGGAGAAAACTCGTAACCGCTCAGACAGCCTTTGTGCCCTCCGCCCCAGAGAAAAACCGGGAGGTGAAACGGAAATACAAAACGATAACTACCCCTGGAAAGGCTCCGTAAAATACCCCATATAAGAAACCGGTTCTCCCCCGTCCCGCAAATGCCCCGTATCCCCGGCCATCTGACACCGGAAATAAGCGGTTCCCGGCGTTCTCTCCTCCGAAGCCAGCACCGTTACCGATGTGGGTGCCAGAAAAAAGCCGCTGGTGAGCACCACCGGTGAAATCCCCAGCAGATGGCTGCATAAAAACAAGGTTACCCCCATATGGCAAAACAGAACCACCGTGGCATTCCGATCCCCCGCCTCCGTCCTGTCCGTCCGGTAAAGGCCGCCTTCCCGCACATATCCGTACCGTTCCAGAAGCGCGTCCAGACAACCGCTGATCCGCTGATACTCCTCCTTTACATGACCGCTTTTCATCACGTCCGTATCCCCGAAACCATCCTTATCATACATAGCCGGAATGTTCGTCCAATACGCCGGGTAGAAATCCCAGGGAATCACATTCTCCCCCCGGGCAGGATCGGTTATCGGCCCGTGAAATTCCCGGAGCCATTCCCTAGTCTCCGCCTTACGTCCCATCTTTGCAAGGCTCAGAGAGGCCGTATCCTGTGCCCTTCCCAAAGGAGATACATAAAAGTCCGTCACCTCCCATCCGCTCACCCGTTCCGCCAGAAGAGCCGCTTCTCTCCAGCCTTTTTCCGTCAACGTATCATTGGCATAATCCGGATCCCCGTGCCTTATAAAAATAATTCTCATTTTATTTACCTCTCTCGTCTGAACCGTTATCACTTTCCGTCACTCCACAAAATTCTGCAGCCAAACTCCTTTTTTCACAAGGATAAACCCAATCACACATTTAATGATATCCGCCATCTGGCAGAAAAGATACAGCGGTACGATAGGTAAGCCGGAAAAACGGCTCAAAAGGAAGGCGAGGGGAATGCTCACCACCCACATAAATGCGCTGTCGAAAAGGAAGGTAACAAAGGTCTTACCTCCGGAACGCAGTGTGAAATAACAGGCATGCATGAAGGCCTGGATGGGCATCACGAGGGCGGATATCCAAATAAACTGCTCCGCCAGACGCCGGACCTCCTCTGTAGTATTATACATCCGGGGAAAGAGGGGTGCGATGACGGCCATAACCGCCCCGATCCCCAGACAGCTCACCACGGAAAAGAAAATCAGTTTGGTATCCGTATCCTTTGCCTCTTCCATCTTACCGGCTCCCAGAAGCTGCCCGATAATAATGGCGACGGAATTGCCCAACGCAAGGAACACCACATTAAAAAGGTTGGAAATGGTGGAAGAAATATTCAGTCCGGCAATCACGGCAAGCCCGCGCATGGAATAACACTGCATCATAATCGCCATCCCTGCCGACCACAGCGTTTCGTTCAGCATCAGGGGCAGCCCCTTAATGACGATCTGGCCCACGAGATGGGACGGGATTTTGAGGGTACGGTATACCCCTTCCATATAAGGCGCCTTTTCCCTGTGCCGGTGGGTCCAGATTACCACAATCAGACATTCCACATACCGGGAAATAACCGTTGCAATAGCCGCTCCCACGACACCAAGGGCAGGTGCCCCCAGCTTCCCGTAAATCAGGATATAATTCAGCACAAGGTTCACCAGCACCGCCGCGATCCCGGCTTTCATGGGGAGCAGGGTTTCCCCGGCCTCCCGCAGCGTACTTGCATAGGTCTGGGCCAGCGCATAGGGTAACAGCCCCAGCAGCATCCACAGAAGATAGCGGTAGCCAAAGGACAGGGTCCTTGCCACATCTCCCGCTTCCGAGCTTTCATGGAGATAAAGGGAAATCAGGCTCTCTCCTCCCCCGATAAACACGGCTATCCCCAGCACCACCAGCCCGGCGCAGCACCACAGCTTGAAACGGAAGGCATTGCGAACCCCCTCATGGTTCCCACAGCCATAAAACTGGGCGCCGAATATGCCGGCTCCTGAAATAGCCCCGAATATACATATGTTAAAGACAAACAGCAGCTGGTTTGCCACCGCCACGCCGGACATCTGCTCCGTGCCCACCTGCCCCACCATGATATTATCCAGAAGGCCTACAAAGTTTGTAATGCCGTTCTGTATCATGATAGGCACTGCCACCGACAGCACTAACTTATAAAAATCTCTGGTTCCGATAAATTTTTTTCTTATGCTCACTATCCATATCCCCTGTTATCAGTATTACAGCCCCGCATAATACGGGGCTGCCGTTTTGTATCTTTATGCTTCCGTAATAATACGGTAGGACGCGCTAAATACGCCGCCTTCCTCCAATGCATTGCCCCATTCCCGTTCCGCAAGCGTTCCCCGGAAATCCTTATGATCACATCTGCCGTACCATGGCTCGATGCAGATAAAGGGGGCGTTTTTCCCCGGAGGGGACCAGAGTCCGAAGAGCGGCGCGTCAAACTGCACTGTCACAAAGGCGGTTCCCTCCGGATCCAGAAGCTTTACTTCATGGGCCTGTCCGCCCTCCACCACAAGGGCATCCTGGTCAAAAAGGGATTCCGTTATCGGAAGCCTGCCCTCATCCAGGAAATAAGCCTCGTGATCGTCCGTCGCCAGCCCGTCCGGCCCGATAATCCTGGTTTCCAACGGTTCCCCGGAATCAAACCAGAAGCTGTAGCCCTCTTTATTTCCTTCCTCATTCAGAGGACAGGCAAAAGCCGGATGTCCCCCTATGGAAAAATACATGGTTTCGTTTCCCGTATTGATTACCCTCCAGAGCACTTCCACCGCTCTGCCCGATAATCGGTATCCCAGCTCAAGCCGGAAAGCAAAGGGATAGCATTCCTTTGTCCTGTCATCGGCGTCCAGGGCCAGCCAGATCTCTTCCGGCGTTTCCGATACCAACGTAAATTCCCTGTCCCTGGCAAACCCATGCTGGGACAGCGGATACGCCTTCCCTTCATAGACCGCCTGCTTATTCCTGTAATTGCCCACCAGCGGAAAAAGCACCGGAGAAACCCGTTTCCAATAGGCCGGATCTCCGTCCCACATATATTCCCTGCCGCTGCGTATATCCTTCAGCGACTTCAATTCCGCCCCCAGAGAGGCTATGCGGACAGCTATGTCCTCATTCCGCAGTTCATAATCCTCCATATCGATTCTCCCTCTTCCTTCCCGCAGGCAGCGACTGCTCATGCCGTATCAGTCGATGATATCCTCTTCGCTCCGCAGACTTTCCTCCATGCTCTCCGCCACTGCCTCCCGTATCTGTCTGGTGATCCTGCGCGCCATGGAAAAAATCCACAGATCGGACAGGCCGTCAAATACAAGGAAAATGCCGATCACCTTAATAGCCACACTCATTGCTTCAAAAGGATTCCATAAAAGAACACCTCCAAGCGCGATTGTCAGTCCGGCAAACACAAGCGCAAGCCACCAGAAGCTGTATTTCGCCCGTCCCAGATATACCGCCTGCTGCAGATCATAAAGCCCGTGAAGGATGAGGATGATCCCCATAATCACCGGAATCAGGCTGATAACAAAATCCGGCTTCAGTAAAATCCAGACACCGATAACCACAAACACAATGGTAAGAGCCAGATGGATCTGCTTCATAAAGGTACCCGGAGGCGTTGAAAAAAAGCTGACCAGATAAATGACCCCCATCAGCACCAGGATCGCCCCCAGCACCATACACACAATACGGGCCGACATATCCGGCCAGACAAACAGTACGATACCGCACAGGATACAGAAAAGTGCGGTAAAAACAACGGATGCCATGCTCTGCAGGCCATCCTTATGTCCCATAAAAGAAAGCTTCCGTTTCTGTACAAAATCTTTCATAACACACGACCCCCTTCCGATTACTTTTAACTTACTCTCCGCCCCTGCCTCTGTCAAGGGATTCCTCCCTTTTCCTCTGTCCGGGACGTGTCCTTGCCGCGGCCCGTCTGCGTTCCAGCACCCAAAACGTCAGATAGCCCAGCATGGCTCCGAAGCAGTTCAGCAGGATATCATCCACATCGAAAGCGCCGAAGGCGGAAAAAAGCTGAAATACTTCTATTCCTGTCACAAATAAAAAGGCATTGCAGAGTACCCTCCACCAGGAACGGTACATCGGATCCGACCACGGAAGCAGGATCCCGAAGGGCACGAAGATCCCCACATTCCCAAACAGGTTTTCAAAGCTGTTCAGCCTGTCGTAGTAACGGATATACATACGCACCGTCTTGAAAAGGGTAAAATTGGCGGTCTCCAGGCCCTCCAGAATCACCCCCTTTTCCCAGGTGTCCATAATTTCCCTCAGATGCTCCCAGGGATACTTGAAAATGATAAGCTTAATGGTAATAGCAAGGTAAACCAAGAACACGGCCCTGCGGATTTTCTTTTGCTGTTCCGGATCCTTTATCTGCATGGTAATGTATTCCGGTTCCTGCACATTGCTTCCTTTCTGCCGTTAATAACGCACTTCCATCAGGGCCAGCCCGCAGGCGGGCAAAAGCGGCCCGGCACATTCCCTGGAACCGCTTTCCAGGATTGCGGTGACTTCTTCCGGCTTTCTGTTTCCTGCCCCCACCTCCAGCAGCGTACCCATAAGGATACGCACCATGTGGTACAGAAAACCGTCACCGGTGAAGAGGAAAATGATTTCCTCCGAAACGCGGTCAATCTGTATGGACTCTATCGTGCGCACGGTGGATTTTTTTCCTTTTTTGGATGAGGTAAACGCTTTGAAATCATGCGTTCCCGTCAGAAGGGCCGCCGCCTTGCGCATGGCCTCCACATCCAGCTTTTCCGCCGTCTGAAAGACATACCTTCTATCAAATATATGTGGCACCGCGGTGTTTAACACCCTGTACCGGTAGGTTTTGCCTTTTGCATGGAGCCGGCTGTGAAACCGTTCCGGCACCTCTTCTATAGCAATCACCCCGATATCCTCCGGAAGATAACTGTTTATTTGATCCATCAGCGACTGCGGCGTTTCCTCCGTGTCCATATGGAAATTGGCTGCCTGTCCATAAGCATGGACGCCGGCGTCCGTCCTGCCGGATCCCTGGACTTCCACAGGTTTTCCGGCAATCCGGGTAAGCAGGCGCTCCAGCTTTCCCTGTATGGTATTCTCGGACGCAGCACCGGACAGCGGATCCGCATCTGCCTTACCTTGCTTCTGCCAGCCTTTGTATCTGGTTCCTTCATATTGAAGTACTATTTTAAAATTACGCAATCAGCAGACCTCCCAGGGATTCTCTTTCCCTTCCATAAACAGCTTGCAGCTGTGCAGGGAATCCCGCACCACTGTCCTGGTATAATTATCCGTATAAAAAGCCATATGATGGGATACCGTCACATTCGGGAATCCCCGTAAAACAGCCAGCTCCCTGTTATCCAGCACATCCGATTTCCGGTCATAATAATACAGGCCGAATTCTTTTTCCACCACATCCAGCGCCGCCGCTCCCACTTTGCCGCTTTCTATCCCCGAAATCAGCGCCTCCGAATCAATCAGGCCGCCTCTTGCGGTATTCACAAGGACCACGCCGTCCTTCATGGCGGAAAGAGTTTCTTTGTTGATCAGATGGCGGTTTCCGGCTGTCAGAGGGGTGTGCAGGGTGATGATATCCGCTTCCTTCCACATCTGTTCCAGGGACACATAGGAAGCATATTCCTTCACTTCTTCCTTCTCATATAAATCATAAGCCAGAATCCGGCAGCCAAAACCGCTCAGGCTGCGGATGACGGTCTGTCCGATGCGGCCGGTTCCGATAACCCCTACCGTCATACATTTCAGTTCCCTTCCCTGAAGCCCCTGAAGGGTGTAGTCCTGAATGGCCGTTCTTTCCAGAATACGCTTCATTTTACGGAGGCTCATTAAGATCAGCATCACCGTATAATCTGCCACCCCGTCCGGCCCATAAGGTGCGTTTCCCACATGGATACCGAATTCCTTCGCCGCATCCAGATCGATATGATCATAACCGATGGTCCGCGTTGTCAGATACCGGATGCCGCTTTTGGCAAACGCCTCCATCAGCTCCCTGGTAATCCGGGAGGTAATGATATCCACGCATTCACAGCCTGCCGTCACCCGGGCGATGTTATCCAAATCCGGCGCGTCGGGACAGGTGGACAAAGAAAGCCCCAGCTCCCGGCTGTATTGATCAAACCATTCGGCTTCATCAAAATCCCGCAGATTAAAAACAGCTATTTTTTTCATTTCTGATCCTCCAAATCTTCCTTGTTCAGCTTGCGGAACCGGTTAAAACCCGTTATCAGGATCCGTATGCTGTTTCTGGTGGTATCAAAAAGCCCCGCTTCGTACATTTTCACCACCACAATCCCGATAGGCACCGCCAGAATGATACCCACCACGCTTCCAATCTTATACCCGATGAATAAGAGGAACAATGTGGGAATAGGAGGCATCCCGATGGAATCCCCCACAATTTTAGGCTGGATGATCTGCCGGATCAACTGGGCCACTCCCCAGATGATCATCAGGCTCAGGGCCATCCGGTAATCTCCTGCCAAAAGCTCTATCACAGCCCAGGGCCATAAAACCGCCCCTGTGCCGAAAATAGGAAGGAAATCCAGCACAGCGATGAGCAGCGCGATCAGCAGCGCATAATCCACCTTCAGGATCCACAGGCCGGCCATCAGAATCAGATATATCCAGATTTCTATTTTGCACTGGGCTTTGAAATAACCGCCCACCGCACCCGCAAGGCTGGAGGAAAGCACCTTCCATTTCTCCCGGAAGCCCTGGGGAAGGTATTTTTTGAGGAACTTTCCCACGTTCTCCTTTTCCGCCACAAAGAAATAGGAAGATAACAGGCACATGATGGTGCCGATAAGTATGGACGGGATATTTTTGGCGAAATTTCCCACAGCCGTAACCGTAGGGGCGCTCAGCCCATTGATGGCATCACCGATATACTGCACAAGCTTCTCGGATATAACGGATACATTTTCCCGTATTTCCAGAGGAAAGCGTGCATAAAAATCGGTCAGGTTTGTCCCCACCTGCTTCAGGTCACTTTCCAGCCCCTTCCAAATATTGGGCAGATCGGAGATAAAGCCGGCGCTCTCCGAAACAAGCTTGGCAATGACAAGGTATCCCAGGCCGACAACAAGAGCCAGCACCGCTATAATGACGATAGCCGAACCGGCCTTCCTGCGGATTTTTATCTTCTGCTCAAAAAAGCGGACCAGAGGATTGGCTATCATGGCAATAATCCAGCCCACCACAAAGGGCATGAAAAACCCCAGCAGCTTGGGCAGCACAAAAATTAGAAGCAGCAGCAGGACCACTGCCGTCAACAGATTCAAAACTGCTTTTATATACTTCGTCGAACCGGATTGCTGCATAACCAAACACCACCCTTCTTATTCTTCTCCGGCGAGCAGGCTGTCAATCACATCATAGATTTCTTCCCGTCCCTGTTTGGTCTGTGCAGAGAAAGGGATAATCACCGTATCTTTTTCCGTCTCCAGTCCCTCCCGCACCGTTTTGACCGCCTTCGGGATCTGGCTTCTGTTCAGTTTATCCATTTTCGTGGCAATAATAATGGGATGGTAGCCCTGATGGCAAATCCACTGATACATCTGCCTGTCATTGGCAGACGGCTCATGCCGGATATCTATCAGGAGAAAAACTGCCCTGAGCTGCCTGGAGCTGCGAAGATACCGTTCAATCATTTTTCCCCACTGCGCCTTTATGGATTCATTCGCCTTCGCATATCCGTATCCGGGCAGATCCACCAGATAAAACGCCTCATTTACATTATAAAAATTAATTGTCTGGGTTTTCCCCGGCTGGGAGGAAGTCCTGGCAAGGGACTTCCTGTTCATAATGCCGTTAATGAGGGAGGATTTGCCCACATTGCTCTTTCCCGCAAATGCAATTTCCGGGAGGCTGTTGTCAGGCATATTGCTGGTTATGCCGCATACGGTTTCCAGATTTACGTTTTTTATAATCATTGTGTTCCCTTCCTGTGACTTCCCCTTGCCGTTGCCCGTTTATTCCCCGGAGGTATCCGGCTCTCCGGCAAAAGCGTGCCCGATCACCTCTTCCATGCCCTCCACCAGGATAATATCCAGTCCGTTTTTGATTTCCCGGGAGATTTCTTCCACATCCTTTTCGTTTTCCTTAGGGATCAGAACTGTTTTCATTCCCGCTGTTTTGGCCGCAAGCAGCTTTTCCTTCAGGCCGCCGATGGCAAGCACACGGCCCCGTAAGGTGATTTCACCGGTCATAGCCACATCCGCTTTTACCGGAACCTTGGTAATCGCCGACAGGATCGCCGTCGCCATGGTGATTCCGGCGGAAGGGCCATCCTTGGGCACCGCCCCTTCCGGTATATGAATATGGAAATCGTATTCGGTAAACGTATTCTCCGGCAGCCGGTACTGCCCGCTGACGGAACGGATATAGCTCACGCCGGTCATGGCGGATTCCTTCATCACATCGCCCAGCTGGCCGGTGAGCCGGATTTCGCCCTTTCCGGGCATCATGTTCACCTCTACCTGCATGGTGACACCGCCCACGCTGGTCCATGCCAGTCCGCGCACAATCCCCACATCATCCTTGTCATTCACCTTATCCCTGGCAATTTTACGTTTGCCCAGATACAGCTCCAGGTTCCTTCCGGTCACATGGACATTCGCTTTCTTCTGTTCCAGCAGCTGTCTTGCCGCTTTTCTGCATATCTCACCGATCTTCCGCTCCAGTTCACGCACGCCCGCTTCACTGGTATAAGAAAGAATGATTTCCTTCAGGGCACCGTCACTGATGGTTAATTTCTTCTCATCCAGGCCGTTCTTTTTCAGCTGCTTGCTTATCAGATGTTCTTTTGCTATATGGAACTTCTCATTGGCCGTATAGCTGGTCACTTCGATTGTTTCCATACGATCCAGCAGCGGCCTGGGAATCTCCGCCGTGGAATTGGCGGTGGCTATAAACAGCACCTCCGATAAATCCACCGGAATTTCCACATAATGATCCCGGAAATGATTATTCTGTTCACTGTCCAGAACCTCCAGCAGGGCCGACGAGGTATCCCCCTTATAATCGCTGCTCACCTTATCTATTTCATCCAGCAGCATCAGCGGATTCTTTACACCGGCCTGCTTCAGCCCGGTTACAATGCGTCCGGGCATAGCTCCCACATAGGTGCGGCGGTGTCCGCGGATTTCCGCTTCGTCCCGTACCCCTCCCAGGCAGATGCGCACATACTTTTTATTCAGGGATTCCGCCACGCTTCTTGCGATGGATGTCTTACCGGTTCCGGGCGGTCCCACCAGGCAGATAATCGGGCTGTCTCCCTGCTTTGTCAGACTCCGTACCGCCAGGAATTCCAGGATCCGTTCCTTCACCTGTTCCAGGCCGTAATGATCCCTCTCCAGGATGTTCTCCGCCCTTTTTATATCCGTGTTATCCTTGGACATTTTGTCCCAGGGCAGATCCAGCAGCGTTTCCAGATACCCTCTTTCCACGGAGGACTCGGCGCTGCCCTGTCCCAGGCTCTTAAAACGGTTGATTTCCTTCTGAATCTTTTCCTTTACTTCCTTGCCCGCCTTCAGCTTATTCAGCTCCTGCTGGAACTGTTCGGCATCCGACATCACATTGTCCTCGCCCAGCTCCTCACGGATATAATTCATCTGTTCCCGGAGCATATATTCCTTCTGGTTTTTCTCCATCCGCGCCTTTACCTGCTCCGTAAGCTCCGTACGGATTTTGGCAACCTCGATTTCTTCATACAGGATTCTTGCCAGTACCTGGTAACGGGTATCCAGATCGACCGCCTCCAGCACCTCCTGCTTCTTATCAAAGGTAACCGGCATGCTTTCAATCAGTTCATCCATTAGTATACCCAGGCTGAAGGTCCCTTCAAAATGCTTCAGCATAGTTTTCCCGATTCTGGGGAAAAAGGAGCAGAATTCCATAAAAAGCTCCCTCAGGTTGCGGATCATGGCTTCTTCCTCCACTTCCGCACCCTCCCGGAACTGGATGTGCCCTTCTTCATTCAGGTGCAGGGGCGCTTTTACAATTTCGATTTCCCCTATCAGATAGCGCTCCTCTTTTCCGGAAAAGCCGATTAACCTTGCCCTGTCGATTCCTTCCACAAGGACACGGACCACATTTTCCGGAAGCCTGGTCACCTGCTTAATCTGTGCCAGACATCCCATATGGTATACTTCCTCATAATCCGGATTGTCATCCTCAATCTCCTTCTGTGCCACCAGGAAAATCCTCTGGTCGCTCATCATTGCCTGCTCCACAGCCAATATGGATTTTGCACGGCTCAAATCAAAATGAATAACAAGGCCGGGCAGGACCGTCATCCCGCGCAACGCCACCGCGGGCACCTGAAGAACTCTTGCGGAAGCGTCTTCCTGTTCTCCCGCAGAGATAATATCTGTGATTATATTATCTAAACTCATGTTTTCAGCTTTTGTATTTTCTTCCATTGATTATTCCCTATTGTCTGAGGCCCTGCCCGGAAAACCATCCCCTTATCCCGGTATCCCGAAGCTTCCGCCTCTTTTACGAGTTACCATAAACGCCGCCCTTAAAAAGGGCGGCGTTATCTTTACCAACTACTTTGCTTCTCTATAATCTTCCAGTCGGCCCCCGGCTTCCTGATGAACAACCAAAGGCTTACTCTCTCCGTCCACGGCCTCTTTTGTGATAATGCACTGTTCAATTGTGTCGTCGGAAGGGATGCGGTACATCACATCCATCATCACGTTCTCCAGGATGGAGCGAAGTCCTCTCGCGCCGGTCTTTCTTTCCATCGCCTTAATGGCAATAGCTTCCACAGCATCCGGCTCAAAGTTAAGTTTCACATGGTCAAAGGAAAACAGCTTCTGATATTGCTTAACAAGAGCATTTTTCGGCTCTGTAAGAATGCGCATCATCGCCTCTTTGTCCAGTCCCTGAAGGGAAACATTCACAGGCACACGGCCAACGAATTCCGGAATAAGGCCATACTTTACAAGGTCGGTGGGATTCACCTCCGCAAGAAGCTCACCCATCTCCCTGGTGCTTTTATCCGCTATTTCCGCATTAAAACCAATTGACTTTCTGTCCAGGCGTGTCTCCACAATTTTATCCAGGCCGTCAAAAGCGCCTCCGCATATAAAGAGTATATTGGAAGTATCGATCTGTATAAGCTCCTGATGGGGATGCTTTCTTCCGCCCTGCGGCGGAACGCTGGCAACCGTTCCTTCTATAATCTTAAGGAGCGCCTGCTGTACACCCTCACCGGATACATCTCTGGTTATAGATACATTTTCGCTCTTTTTCGTAATTTTATCTATTTCATCAATATATATGATTCCGTACTGTGCTCTTTCCACATCATAATCTGCCGCCTGTATCAGCTTCAGGAGAATATTTTCCACATCCTCCCCCACATAGCCGGCCTCTGTAAGAGTCGTAGCATCCGCAATCGCAAACGGTACGTTTATAATCTTGGCAAGTGTCTGCGCCAGATAGGTTTTACCGGATCCCGTGGGTCCAATCATAATGATATTGCTCTTCTGAAGCTCAACATCATCTTCATCCTTCTCAGCAGTCACGCGTTTATAGTGATTATATACCGCAACTGACAGAACCTTCTTCGCCTCATTCTGGCCGATTACATAGTCATCAAGGAATTCCTTTATCTCCACAGGCTTCAGAAGATTGATGTCCATCGCCTCTTCCGGTGCTTCATCCTCGTACTCTTCCTCAATGATATCCGCACAGATATCCACGCACTCATCACAGATATAGACGCCGTTCGGTCCGGCAATCAGCTTACGGACCTGATCCTGCGTCTTATTGCAAAAAGAACATCTTATCTGGTCGTCTGAATTTCTACCTGCCATTTTTATACCTCAATTTTCCATCTCATAAAATAATTCGGGGTCAAAGCATACCGGATATACCATCCTTTCAGACGGTATACCCGGAAAAGTATTATGCCTGTTTCTGGGCATCTGCTCTTGATATGATGACACTGTCAATAAGGCCGTAAGCCTTCGCCTCTTCCGCCGTTTTCCAGTTATCCCTTTCGGTATCTGCCATAACGACTTCAAAGTCCTGACCGGTGTTTTGTGCAAGAATTCTTGCAAGTTTTTCCTTGGTCTGCAGGATATGCTTCGCGGTGATTTCAATCTCCGTTGCCTGTCCCTGCGTACCGCCGGAGGGCTGGTGAATCATGATTTCCGCATTGGGAAGAGCCATCCTCTTTCCTTTTGCGCCGCCTGCCAGAAGGAAGGCTCCCATACTTGCGGCCATGCCGATACAGATAGTGGAGACATCACATTTTACAAACTGCATGGTATCATAAATAGCCATGCCTGCCGTAACGGAACCGCCGGGGCTGTTGATGTAAAGATGGATATCCTTCTCCGTATCCTCCGCTTCCAGAAACAGAAGCTGGGCCACTACCAGGCTGGCCGTAACATCGTTCACTTCTTCACCCAGGAAAATAATCCTGTCTTTTAAAAGTCTTGAATAGATGTCATAGGAACGTTCCCCATGACTGTTCTGTTCAATGACATAAGGTACTAAACTCATATAATCTGCCTCCGTTTCGCTTCTTAAAGTTTCTGTGCAGGAATTTACGCTCTATAGTGTAAGGGTTTCCCAAACACACTCTATATTATCGCACATACGTTTCTTTTGCAATAAGGCATACATTTAATTAAGAAAAGTTTTATAACCTGTTCTGATTATTCCTCACCTTTGGTTTTTTTAGCCTTGGCTTTCTTTTCCTTTGCATTTTCCCTTACAAAATCAGCAGCCTTGGAAACAGCCAGATCTTCCATGATCTGCTTCCTGCCTGCTTCTCCCATGATTTCCTTCACCTTATCGGCTTCCATCTTATAGGATTCTGCCATTTTCTGGATTTCCTTTTCAAAATCCTCTTCGGAAGCTTCGATCTTCTCAGCGGCGGCAACTGCTTCCAGAACCAGTCTGGACTGGATTCTCTTCAGCGCCTGCGGCTTAACGGATTCCATCATAGCAGCGGGAGTCTGTCCGGTATACTGGCAGTACATATCCATGTTCATGCCCTGCATCTGCAGTCTCTGTGCAAAATCATCCACCATCTGTCTCTGCTGTGTGGCAACCATGGCATCCGGGATTTCCATCTGCGAATCTTCAATAATCGCTTCGATTACCGCATCTTCCTTCGCATTCTTGGCATCCTGTTCCTTCTTCTCTGCCAGCTTCCTGCTGATATCCTCTTTGTACTCAGCCATGGTTTCAAAATCGGAAACCTCGGAAGCGAATTCATCATCCAGCTCGGGAAGCTGTTTTTCCTTAACTTCCTTGATGCTTACTTTAAATAAAGCAGGCTTTCCTGCAAGTTCGCTGGCCTGGTACTCTGCGGGGAAGGTTACGTTAACCTCCACATCCTCGCCGGCGTTCCTGCCGATGAGCTGATCTTCGAAATTATCAATGAAGGAATGGGAGCCGATAGCCAGGGAATAATTTTCGCCCTTGCCGCCTTCAAAAGCAACGCCGTCCACAAACCCTTCGAAATCAATAACAGCAACATCTCCGTCTTCCACTGCTCTTTCCACAGTCACCATTCTGGAGTTGTTTTCTCTCTGCTGGTTCAGATCGGCTTCCACTTCCTCATCGGTTACCGCAGTATCGATCTTCTCCACCTCAACCCCTTTGTATTTGCCCAGGGCCACTTCCGGCTTCAGAGCCACTTCCGCTGTAAAAATAAAGGGCTTTCCAGCCTCAATCTGTGAAACATCAACTTTAGGGGAGGAAACAATCGTCTCTGCGCATTCCTCCACAGCCTTCTCATATGCATCAGGAATCAGCTCGTTTGCTGCATCTTCATAAAAGAATTCCTTGCCGTACATCTGCTCGATCATCTTGCGGGGCACTTTACCCTTACGGAAACCGGGAATCTGAATTTTTCCCTTATTTTTCTGATAAGCCTTCTCTATTGCCGCTTCCAGCTCTTCTGCCGGCACTTCAATGGTAAGCTTAGCCATGTTTTTTTCCAGTTTTTCCACCTGTAAACTCATTTTACTGCTTCCTCCTTGTATTTCACTTTCATGATTCCGTATTACTCAGGAACTGCATTTCCCGTTCCTTATCACTATCTCCGTTGCCTCCGGGTCTTCACAGTCATTTTACGATTATAGCATAAAGTATTGAAAAATACTAGCTTTTTTTGGGTTTTTGTATTATACTGATGACAGCCTGTATGAACGGCAATAAATTTCCTGATGGATTTTTTATTCCCTTTTGTACAGCCTGCAAGCTTACTATAACTTTTTTCTGAAACCAAAGGATTCCTGAAGTAAAGAAAGGGTGGCATAACGGAACCTATCACGCCTTCCCGGAGTCTGCCCGGGAAGGCTTTTTTAAGCTTTTCAGAGAGGAAATAATTATGGAAGAAAGAGTGGCCATCATCGGTATTTTTATCACGGACGGCAGCGCCGCTGCAAAGGTAAATGAACTGCTGCATGAATACAGTGACTGTATCATCGGCAGGATGGGTGTTCCCTGCCGGGAAAAATCCATGAATATCATATCCATCATTGTAAGCGCCGCTCCGGGCCGCATCAGCGCCCTGTCGGGCCGTTTGGGACGTATCGAAGGCATTTCTTCCAAGGCCATGCAGGCGCAGGTCAGGCCAGGTTCCTGATCGTAACAGTCAAGCCTTGCCGGAACTGTTACTCCTGATCCCACGCGGATAAGAAAACCGGCCCGCACAGATTACATCACAAACAAAGAAGGAGAAAATAAGTATGAAAAAAATGTTATCCGTTCTTGCTGCATTAACTCTGTCCGTTTCCCTGCTGGCAGGCTGCGGCGGAACTAATGCAAACCAGACCGAAACCCCTGCCGCTGCACCGGAGACCTCCTCCGCTGCGGAAACTGCTTCCGAAACCGCCTCCGCGGTACCGGAATCCTCCGAACAGGAAAGCAGCACTGTACCGGAAACTGCTTCCGATTCCGGGCAGGCTTCCGCCGTACGCGTTATGGCCCTGAAAGGCCCTACAGCCATGGGCATGGTTAAGCTCATGGATACCGCCGAAGCCGGTGTGGTCAACGGCAATTCCTATGAATTCACCATCGCTGCTTCCGCCGACGAGGTAACTCCCAAACTGGTGCAGGGAGAGGTGGATATCGCGGCGGTTCCCGCCAATCTGGCCTCTGTTCTGTATAATAATACAGAAGGCAAAATCCAGGTGCTGGCTGTGAATACCCTGGGCGTCCTTTATATAGTAGAAAGCGGGGATACCGTCCAGTCCGTCGCCGATTTGAAAGGAAAGACCATCTATGCCAGCGGAAAAGGCTCCATTCCTGAGTATGCCCTGAACTACATCCTTTCTTCCAACGGCATCGATCCGGAAAAGGATGTGACCATCGAATGGAAGTCCGAGCATTCCGAATGTGTGGCCGCCCTCGCTGCCGACGAAAGCGGGATCGCCATGCTGCCCCAGCCCTTCGTTACCACCGCCCAGACTAAAAATGATAACATACGTATCGCTCTTGACCTGACAAAAGAGTGGGATTCCCTGCAGAAGGATGCGGAAACTCCCAGCGCCCTTATCACCGGTGTTGTCGCAGTACGCGCGGATTTTGCCGCCGAAAACCCGGAGGCCGTGAACGCCTTCCTTACTTCCTACAAAGAATCTGTGGATTATGTGAACGGCAATACGGAAGACGCGGCAGCCCTTATCGAGAAATATGATATTGTCCCTGCTGCGGTGGCTGTAAAGGCACTTCCCTATTGTAACATAACCTTTATCGAAGGCAGTGAAATGAAAGAAAAGCTTTCCGGTTACCTGAACGTTTTGTCCGAACAGAATCCCAAAGCGGTGGGCGGCGCCCTGCCTGCCGATGATTTCTATTACCAGCGGTGACGTAACCGTACCGACAAGTACGGACTGATACGAAGTCACGCCTTTTTACGGAGGAAGATGCTATGGCAGACAACGGATACCGCCGTACGCGGTCCATCCCCATCACCGGCGGACGCCGCGGTGCCCGCCGGGCCGCTCCCCATAAACAAAACCGGATCCGCCTCTGGGCGGTAGTTCTATGGCTAATGGTCTGGGAACTTGCCAGTCTTTACATCGGACAGGAGATACTGCTGGTATCTCCTGTTTCCGTCCTGCGCCGTCTTTGCGGACTGGCCCTCCTGCCCGATTTCTGGGCTTCCATCGCCTTTTCCTTTTTCCGGATCATCGGCGGTTTTATGCTGGCTGCATTCTGCGGCACACTCCTGGCCGGCCTGGCCGGTGCCTTCGGCTTTTTCCGGGATCTGCTGGCACCTGCCATGGCGGCCATCAAAGCGACTCCTGTCGCTTCCTTTATTATCCTGGTACTCATATGGGTACCCTCCAGAAACCTGTCCGTAATCATTTCCTTCCTTATGGTGCTTCCTGTCATTTATACTAACGTGCTGAACGGAATCCGAAGCACCGATCCCAAGCTGCTGGAAATGGCCCGTGTATTCCGGGTCCCGCTCATGCGCCGTATCCGCTATATTTACCTGTCCCAGCTTCTCCCCTTCCTGCGTACAGGCTTTTCCCTGTCCCTGGGATTGTGCTGGAAGGCAGGAGTGGCCGCCGAGGTGATCGGCATTCCCAAAGGCTCAGTCGGAGAAAAACTGTATGAAGCCAAAGTCTACCTGGAGACTGCGGATCTCTTTTCCTGGACCCTCGTGATTGTTTTGATCAGCGTTATTTTTGAAAAGCTTTTTCTCCGGCTGATTGACCGGGGTGTGGCACTCATTGAAAAAACGTAATTTCATATAACTGTTCAGACAGGTCTGCAGATTTCCTGCACAGACTGCAGGAAAACACAGCGGATGCAAGAGAGCGTCCGATTGGCTCGTTGCCTGCGGACATAACACAACAGCCTGACCGGATGGCCGTCAATTCTATGAAAACGCAGCTTACAGTAAGGAGGTATGTATGCCGGAAGATATACGAATCAACCAATTATCCAAAAACTATCATGGTAAAAAAGTGCTGGATGAATTATCCTTTACCATAAAATCCGGAGCCGTCACCGCTCTTATGGCACCCTCCGGGGCCGGAAAAACCACCCTGCTGCGCATTCTCATGGGTTTGGAGGAAGCGGATTCCGGTTCGGTGGAAGGCCTGCGTGGTCTGCGCCTTTCGGCTGTTTTCCAGGAGGACAGGCTCTGCGGGAACTTAAGCCCCCTTTCCAATATCCGCCTGACTGCAGGTACACATTTCCCCAGGCAGGTTATTATGCAGGCTTTGGAAGAAACGGATCTGCTTTCCTGTGCAACCCAGCCTGTAAGGGAGCTTTCCGGCGGCCAGAGCCGCCGTGTGGCCCTGCTCCGCGCCCTCCTCTCCCCTTATGACCTGCTTCTGCTGGATGAACCCTTTAAAGGGCTTGACACGAAAACACGCCACCGGATCATGGATTATACCCTCACTTCCATCCGCAGGGACAACGACGATATCATTGCGAAAACGGTGCTGCTTGTCACGCATGACGAAACAGAGGCTTCTTATATGGCGGATGAAATCCTTCAGCCCTTTTCCCTATAACTATCCTTCCACTAAGGAACGATACCACATTATTTTTGTATTTATGAGGTACCTATGAAAAAAGAACGACACTATTATGAAGCCTACGATGACAGATATAGACAGGTCCATCAACGATCGTTAAAATGGTTTTCTGATTGCCCTTCAAGAATTGTTGAAGAAACCTTGCTAAAATATAAAACAAACGACAATCCAAAAATTATTGAACTAGGCTGCGGAGAAGGAAGGGATGCTGTTTATCTGCTAAACAAAGGATATCATGTGACAGCTACCGATATATCTCCCGTGGTAATCGAACACTGTAAAGAATGGTTTCCCGATTATTCCTGTTCCTTTACCGTTTTGGATTGCCTGTCACGGCGGCTAAATGATACCTTCGACTTTATTTACGCCGTTTCCGTGCTGCATATGTTAGTCCTGGATAATGACAGAAAACGCTTTTATCAATTTATATATGAGCATCTCAGGGAAGATGGATTTGCACTCCTATGTACATTGGGAGACGGCAAAGAAGAATGGAGTTCAGATATTGGTTCTGCTTTTGAGCTGCAGAAAAGAACCCATGAAACAACCGGCCGGGAACTGGAAATAGCCGGAACCTCTTGCAGAAAAGTTAATTTTAATACATTGGGCAAAGAACTCGCCGATAACAAACTTGAGCTGCTTGAAAGCGGAATAACCTCAATTGAGCCTGATTTTCCTGCAATCATGTATGCTGTTATAAAAAAGTATATTCCTGCCGAATAATTTTATATCCTGCAGAGAACTGCCGGTATGTTCTATTGCCTGATACCGGAATACCCTGTTATAAGACGGCAGGACAATCCTCATACTTTACGGACTGCTTTCAGAACAGTGTCCTTCCCTTTCCATTTTATAAGCCATTTGGAATCCTAAAGAACTAAACTGCATTATTTATCGCAATGGTACATAATGCGTTATCATATGGGTTACGGTATTTTCGGTCAAGAAATAAAGTCTGTTTTGTAATAAAATGATACTAAGGAAGGGGGTGACACGCTTGAAAAATCCTAACGCAATCAATGGCTCCATTGACTTTATTGAAAGCCGTTTGACCAAAGCAATAGACATAGGTGAGTTGGCACAGCAGGCGTTTTTCTCGAAAACGCATTATCAGCGGTTGTTTCGTGCCGCTGTTGGTGAACCTGTGATGGAATATGTAAAAAATCGCCGATTACAACTTGCTTGTCGTGATGTGTGTGCAGGAAGTACCGGGATTTTGCATATTGCACTTAAATATGGCTACGATTCTCACGAAGGTTTCACCCGGGCGTTTAAGGCATACTTCGGCGTGACACCCTCCGAATACCGTAAATATAGTTTTTCAAACGAAATGGAGGTAGTCATAATGTTATCGAACGAGGTATTAAACAGGATTGGACAAAATGCGGAAAAAACTTCCGCATTGTTAAGCAATTTCATTGAGGAAGCTGAAAAACTGGTTGCTTTTGCCTATGAAACGGCAAGCTCAGCGGGTGTTAAAGGCATACCAACAACCATCGTGGCAAATGAGTTAAGTAATCTTGCCAAGCGCATGGAGCAACTTAGAAATGAGAATGTAAGGAACTTGGCAGCAGGTGGTACGTCCTCTTTTGAAATGTTTGACAAAATATTTACCTTGATTCGCTGCATTGATGACGGGGTTTTCCAAATGAATCTGCTGCGTTTCTTTTGCGGTATTGAAACTGGGCGTATTTCCCCACCAAAAGACCAATTTGATGCGATTGAAGCAGATTATGCCAAGTTGTGCGGTCAATTTGTTGGGAATAAAGAATACATGATTACCTTAATGAACGAAGCGATTGAACTGCTTAATGAGGATATTAAACAAGAAGCTGCAAATTGCGTTGAAGCCTGTATCAGAAAGATGGATAAAGCCGTTGAGACTGGCGGGAACACTGCGGCATCAGCACATGTTGCCGCCAAATCATTGAACGGGTGCGGCAGAGCATTCTTATATATTGCCAAAGAGGTTAGCACAAGCATAAACGTATTGAAAAACATAACAGATGATTTCAAACATTTACACAATTTATCAACTGACCTTCATCAATTAGCCAACACCGCTTACAGCATGAACATTAACGGTTTCAATGCTTCCGTTGAAACCGCAAGAGAAGGCAACCTCGCCGAATGCGTAACCGCCACCGAAAAGATAATGAAATATACGGATGTTTTGCAAACAACTTATCACGAATGCGAAGCTCTTTGTTGTGAATACGAGCGTTTAATGGAATTAACAAAACGAAACGGCAAGCAAAGTGAACATGCACTTGCTGAAAAGCGTATTGACGACATCATTTTCCAAAGCAGGATATTATCGTCACAATTCGCTCTCGAATCAGAACGAATCAACTGCGAAACGATCCGTGCTCTTACTCAAACGGCCCTTACAGCCAACACAAATTTATTGAAAACCCGGAATGTTGCAGAATACCGTGAAGCAATTGCAAAATTCCTTCAAGAATTAAACAAGGAAGTTCCTGCATTGGAGGTTGGAGGCAGTTTTGCCTATTTCGCTAAAGAATATGCGTATTTTCTAGAACGCATTTAACTCCGGGGGGAAATCCTGTTGCGTCTTTGACGGGCGGCGGTTTTGAAATAACAATTTCAAGCCGCCGTTTATCATTTTAAAAAAGGAAGTTAGGGAAGCGTATTTTGTTTTCTTTCTATATATAAAGAAGAAAAAGACTGCATATGCTAACAGCATAACGATTTTCCCAGACAAAAACAACCTATTTCCCCCAAAAAAACACTTCAGGAAAATTACCATATATTGTCATAATAATTAAATGAATTCCGCAAATAATAACATCAAGATAAGCGACGGAAACAAACGGAACGCCGACATGCGAATTCAGACATCCCCCTGGATAAGCGGACGGCAAACGAATGTCGCCGCCCGCTTATCTAAAAAACAAAGAAAAATAGAAACAAGAATTACGGAGGTGAATTCAAATGGCAAGTTCTAACAGATCTAATAGAGTAGAGGTCCCTGAAGCAAAGGCAGCAATGGATCGTTTCAAAACTGAGGTTGCTTCTGAATTAGGTGTTAACTTAAAAGAAGGCTACAACGGTGACCTTACTTCCAAAGAAGCTGGTTCTATCGGCGGAGAAATGGTTCGTAGAATGATCAAGAAACAGGAAGAGCAGATGAAATAACTTTTTCTGCAGCAGAAATCCCGGCAAGCTATAAGCTTGCCGGGATATTTGTTTGTCCTTACTGCCTGTCCTTACTTATATTTGCCTGCCATTTGATTGCGTGTGTGCACCGCCATCTGTACTTTTTCTGCTGCTGTGCTGGCGGTCTTAATTTTTTTCAATTCGTCAACCAGATACTGAACGGCATCCTTTCTGGTAACTATTCCTATGAAGACCTTATCATCATCCACAACGGGAACAAAATTCTGCTTCATTATCCGCTCCATAAGCCCTTCCATATCCACATTAATATGTACGGGCTTATTATCCCGGTTCCTTATCATTTCCATAACGGAGATTTCCTCCATTTCGTGCAGCTCCGGAAACCCTTCCTTTTTCAGCCTCCAAAGGACATCCCCTTCCGTTATCGTGCCGATGTATTTTCCCCCGGAAGACAGCAGCGGAACCGCCGCATATCCGTGATGCTCCATCTTTTCCAGAACCTGACGAAGGCTGTCATTTTCTTCTACATAGGCCACTTCGCTTTTTGGCGTCAGAAAAAATAAAATATTCATTCGCTGTAATAACTCCCTTTTCTATTCCTTATCTGTCGTAGTAACGGTACCGTATCTTCGCAGTTACCTGTCGTACACAATTTTTTCCGCAAGCTCATCCGCCGCGTTCTTTCCCAGAAACTGCTCTACAATGGCAAGGCCGAAGGGTATGGAGCACCCCATTCCTCTTCCCGTTATGATATGTCCGTCCACTTCCGCTGCTGCTCGGGTAACAACAGCCCCTTTCAGGTGGCTTTCAAAGGTGGGGTAGGAGGTTGCCTTCCTTCCCTTCAGATATCCCCTGTGCCCGAAAATACTGGGTGCCGCACAGACAGCAGCGATGTACTTATCCCCGGATTCATAAAATTCATCCAGCCTGTCCATCAAAACCCTGCAGTTCTCCAGTCCTGTGGTTCCCGCCGTTCCACCAGGAAGGACAATCATATCCATCCGGGAAAAATCCGTTTCCGAAAGCGTTCTGTCCATTTTTACCGTTATCCCATGAGAACCTGTCACTTCTCCTGCTCCCGAAACCGAGATCATATCAATGGTAAGCCCTGCCCGTCTTACCAAATCCACCACAGTCAGCGCTTCAATCTCTTCATATCCTTCTGCAAAAAAAATTCCGATTCTGCTCATTTTTACTCCCATCCGCGCATTTTACGCGCTTATCCGACATATATTATTTTTTTGGCCTTACTTTTTTCCCTATTCCCTTATGTCCTTGTTCATTGTACCAAAAAGCCGCCTGATATCCAATAAAAAAACTGTGAATATTTCCTTAATTTTAATGGATAATTACTGTACGCGGCTCCTTGTACCTGATCAAATTTCTGTCTATAGGCTCAAGAACTTTGCTACAGCACAAAAAAAGCGGATTTTAACAACACTGTTGTAAAACCCGCTGTCTCAGGAGACATCCGCTTTTTATTATCCTCACCCACATTATGCCCGTTACAGTGCTACGGTAATTTCAAAAGCAGTTCTTTCACAGCTTCCGTCATGGCACTTTCATATGCTTCTGTATCCACAACCCTGAATATAAAACGTCCTGTATACTGTTCTGCCAATTTCCAACTTGTCCTTCCGTTTTTATTGCACGCCGCCTCAATCGGCACATACGTAAACACAGGTTTTATTCCCCGGCTGTCGGAATCAGCTATCTTTCCCTCCGTGGTCACTGTTTTTCCTATTGTATGAAGAAATCCTGCCGTACACCACATATTGCGCCACAGATTTCCATGGGCACGCAGGAAAGCCTCGTTTTTAGGGAGCTGTAAATACGTAAGCCAACGTTGGTCAGATACTCTTCCCAGAGCATAAATAAAATATTTCTGCAGACTCTCCGACAGATATGGCAGTATCATATTTTGCCGGAAACGATAATATGTTCCATATTCACCTGTTTCCATACTTTCTGCGTTATGAAAACAGGGCATCCAGTACAATGGGCACGGCAATTCAAACATTACACTATAAGCGTAAGGATCCAATGCTACATTATATTCCAAAACATCACCGCTGCCGGATCCTGCATTTACATATACTGCTCTGCATTTTTCCTGAAATAATTCCGGATACGCTTTGGCTGCAATTGCCACATCCCGGCAGGAACCAACAATATGGATGGTAACAGGCTCCTTGGCTTCCCTTAAGGTTTTAACCAGAAGGTTTAAACCGCCGCCTGGTACTTTTTCCTTTGCTATTTTCAGGGCTTCGTCATCACTTCCTGCTGTTCTTTGCGTCCCAATACCAATTGGTACAGCCTGCCCCGTAATATAATTCATCTGCGCCACGGCTGCAATAGCAGGATCTCCGCAATCCATCCCGAAAAAGTCCGCAGCCGGAGGATAGTCGATTACTATCCCTTTCAGATCGATATCTCCCATGTATGCCAATGCAAACTGACAAGCCAAATCCCAATGGTCATCCGGATCCGCATGATGGTGAAAAATATCTGTCTGATGAAGAACCGGTACTTTCATATTAATTCTGCACTCCTCTCGGTTTATATATTTCCGGTACAAGGATATGTGTCTTTTTAAATATAAACATTAATTATCGAACCGCCTTGCTTCTCCTCTTTTTCTGCCCGGATAATCATACGGAAGGTTCCTTTCAGCCTTACATACTCTTTCTGCTTTACATCATATATAACCGGCAGCTTCTTTTCATCCAGTGTACATGTGTATCCGTTAACGTCTTCCTTCAGATCCTGCCATTCGAAATCCCCCGGGGACAGACGGAAAGACAGTCCGGCATTCTTTACCGCTTCACCAGAAGAATCAAATACTTTACATGTAATGTGCAATTTTCCCCTTTCAAAATTATATTCGGTTGAAACAGCTAATGTATGCAGCATAACCTCTGCCAATACTGCTCTTTTTTTCAGATTGCAGCCTGTCTGCATATGGGAATATAAATACCGGTATGGCGAAACATCAGCCCCGGCAGCCCGCCATTTTTCAAAGCAATCTTCCGCTTCCATCAGTTTGCCTTCGTATCCTGCCTCTGCATTCTTCGGACAGAACCATAATATTTTGGTTCCGCCGCCGTTCAGATGCTGTCTGGTATCGCCTATTTTACCCGCGCAGATGTCATATACCTGAAAATCCTCCATTAATCTGCGGTCAGGCCGTATAGTAAATTCTACGTCATCCTCTCCATTATTTATGCAGACAGCAGCAAGTGATTTTCTGTCTGTAAGCGGATAGATATTTATATTGGTAAGATCCACCTCCGCTTCCATATCGAAAGGACGTAAAATACAGTCTTTTATTTCTTCTGCCGCAGCACAAATCGCTTTGAACGGGAACTCCTGATACACAAACCTTTCTCCAAAAACACCGAATTCAGGTCCCGATAAGAAGAATTCCCGGAGTACCCTTTTCCTGCCTCTGTTTTCAGGTACAAAAACAATATTTTTGTGGTGCAAAAAGTCTTTTCTTTCTTCATCACGGAAAGAAGCCTGGTTTTCATCATTTATTGCAAAATTTCCCCATATGACCAAATGTCCCCCTGCTTCCGCATAATTATATAATTCACTAAATGTCCTGCGCTTCATTACTGCATTATCCAGTACAAAAATCACCGGCATTCTTGCGGCAAGATGTTTTCCGATAATTTCATCGGAAATCAGAGTCATATGATACTGCCCTGCAAATGCATCCTGCATAAAACCTGTCCATTCAGGTTTCCATCCTTTTATCCATTCGGCATTCCCCGCTAAAATACCCGCCTGAGGCTGAAGCCTTGCCATCCCGGTTAGAAACGGAGCGGCAAATGTAATTTCATCAAATACTTTTCTGCATTCAGTCTCGGCCTCTGTATTTTTTATGAACCATTCCCCGTCATGCAGCCTGCTGGTCCAGTGAATCGGAAAAATTTTACTCACTCCCATCCCCAGGCATTCATACACCAGACGACGGAGCATTGGTGCGCTGAAGGATCTTCCGCCTCCAATTGCACTTAAGTCCACCCTTTTATTTCCCAGCCGCGGAACAATAACAGGAGCTCCAAAAGATGTAAAATGGCTGATGAGAAGTACATTTCTTCTTTCTTCATCATTTTCTACCATAATATGTCCCATTTCCATACCATCACACTGGCAGGCCAGTGTTCCGGGCTGCTGTCCTAAACGGCTCCTGTTGTCCCTGCACATTGTAGAACCATGCGTGGGATAAAAAATGAGATGGTTTTCATCATGCTTTAATACAGCCTCGTAATAATTTCCGCAACGGTCAGCCATCGCTTGTTCACGGAATGAGAGCCAAAGCATACGTTCCGGGTTCATACTATCTCCGATAACCTTTTCCCGGGCAGGCACCGGACACCCCTGTCTTTCGCACCATGCCTCAAAATGTTTCCAGGACGCAGGACGGAAGTCACCGTTTCCCAACCCAAAATATTCGGGATAAAGTTCTTCCATTCCCAGCATGTATGCTTTAACATACTGGCTGCTTTTCAGTTTTGCAGCCTGTATTCCCAACATTTCACAGTTTAGTGTTATGAGGGTTTCGTCGTCAATCGCCGGCATGGGGATGCCTTCCCCTCCATTTATCAAAGGATCATGCAATTCCAGATACCCTCCGTTAATTCCCTGCATAAGGCATTCCGGCAGTGTTTTCTTATATTTTGTAAAACTCGGAAAGTATACATTGTTATGATCTGCGCCCCAGACAATAACATGGTGTCTACCCGAAATCGGATCATTAAGCTGTTTCAGCGCTTCTTCAACACCTGAAATATCTGCAACATATTTACTGCTTTCTTCCTCATATTTCATCTGAAGGTTCATACTCCAATGAGAGCAGTTGCAGTGGACCCTTTTCCGGCACTCTTCAAAATCCCCTTCATTATCAAATACACCTAAGTCTTCCCCGGGTCTTTCCAGCCACTTAAAATACCCCACTTCCAATTCTTGTCTCAGCAAATTCCCCACCGCACTATTCCCCCGCTTTCCTCTTCTCTAAAAACATCTTCTTCTCCACTTCTGTATAGACTGGTATAGATACGGCAGCACCTTCCCTGGAAACGGCTACCGCTGCCGCACAGGAAGCTGTTTCCAGCGCCTCTTCCCTATTCTTTCCAGCTAATACAGACGCAATAAAATATCCTGTAAAAGTATCGCCTGCCGCCGTTGTATCCACTGTCTGTGCCGGAAAGCACGGCTGATATATCTTTTTTCCCTTGCTCTGGTAAATACTTCCGCCCGTTCCCAGGGTAAGTATCACATTCATAGATGGATAATCCTCCAGGAGCTGCCTGACAATTCTTTCCGGCCTGCTCTTTCCGGTTATCACCAGGCCCTCTGTCTCGTTCACCATCAGCCAGGTCACGCCTGATAAATCCATATTCTTCAGTTTTTCATCCACAGGGGACGCATTTAATAAAATACGCATGCCTTTTTGTTTACCGCACTGCAGTAAATAATCAAGATTGTTTATTTCATTCTGCAGGACAAGAATATCTTCCTTATCAAAATTTTCCAGCACTTCATCAATGAAATTCCTGTCATTCTCAAAGTTAGTTCCTTTAAACAGGATTATGCAGTTTTCCCCTTCTTCTGATACCTGTATCAACGCATGTCCGGTCACATTGTCCGATTCTCTGATATATCTTGTATCCACCCCGCTCTGCTCCAGCAAATCCTTCAGGAAACCGCCGTCAGTCCCGATCGTGCCGGCATGAGCTACCTTTGCTCCGGCTCTGGCAATGGCAATTGACTGATTAAGCCCCTTTCCCCCCGGAAAACATTTATAGCTTTCCGAGGAGATGGTTTCACCAGGCCTGACAAAATGAGATACCTTATAAACCCTATCTATATTTAATGATCCGAAATTTATAATTCCCATTTTATACCCCCGCATATCGCGGGTTTACCCGCGATACTGCATTAATAAGTAGTTAAGTAAATACACGTTCCCTGAAAAAGGATAAATATTTTTCTGCTTCCACGTTTTCCGCAATCTGTATGCCGGAACTGCCCTTTTCAGGCGAACTTACCATCTTGGTTTTTCCACGCTCCCCTTCATTCAGGTCCACAAGGATCTCCTGCTGCCTGAACTTGACAAAGTCCGGTTTAATTACGCAGCCGACAGTAAGAGGGTCATGAAGTACCGGGCATTCAAATTGGTAATGTGCAAACCAATTTTTCATCATACCGGAAAGAATAGCAGAACCTTCGCTTCCCAGAGATTCAAACTGCCTTACCTGCTCCATATTCAGTCTGCACTTCATCGTTACGTCCAGGCCCACTGCATAAATATCTGCGCCCGATGTAAATACGATACGCGCGGCTTCCGGATCACAGAGTATATTCCATTCAGGAAAATCTTCATGAAAGGCTCCGCCCATTAGCACTATTTTCTTTATCCCGGATATTATCTCCGGACATTTCCGGATGGCGGCCGCCACATTCGTCAGCGGTCCTATGGGTATCAATATTATCTGCCCGGGATTTTCAAGAATACTGCGGATAATGAAATCCGGCCCCCATTCTTTTTCCGGTTTAAAATCCCCCATAGTATTGCAGTCATATTGGCATGGGATAAGCCTTCCTGTTGCATCAAAGGTATCATTATCCCTGTCACTAAATTCCTGAAGTAACGGAATATCCATCCCTGCACAAACAGGAATATCCATCCTACCATAGCTGGCGAGCAAAGCCTTTGCCATTTTTGCACGTATTTCACTGTTCCTGAAAACAGTGGTTACCCCAATCAATTCCAGCTCCGGTGAATGAACCGCCAAAGCTAATGCAAAAGCATCATCAATATCATCACCGATATCCGTATCTATAATTATTTTCTGTCTGATTGCTTCCATCTCTTCTCCTCACTGTTTATTTTAAATAGGGCGGCCAGCTTCTTTCAATTCCCAGCGCTTTTTTAGCATTCTGGAATCCATCGTTATTATATTCAATCAGCTTATCCAGTCCCATACCATTCAGCGCATCAACCGCCTGTTGATATTTGCTTTCAAAACTATCTTCGCTGACAGTTACCAGTTCTGCGATTGTACTTGTCCTGAACTCGGAAATCTTTACGCTCAGCTGAGACATTTCCGCTTTTCTGGGATCTGCCGGATCAAGCTTAAGTCCCTGTGCTGTAAAATCATAGGAATATTGTGCCATTGGTCTTTTTATATAGGTATCTACTGTTGCAATAATTTTGGGATCTTTGGACTCTGATTCATAATGTCTGGTAAATGCATAGTTGGAAAGCAGATTCATGGCAGATAAACCATATTTTTTTGTATCGTTGGCTGCCATAGCTTGTTCGTATTCTTCCGTATATACAATTTTACCGTCATCCTGCATGGTGTAGGTCACACCTTCTTTTCCGAACGTGGTTGCAATCTGCCCTTCATCACTTAACAGCCAGTTTATAAGCTTAGCCACCGCCTCGGGGTGTTCCGCATTTTTAGACACACAAGTAGTCAGCCATCCGAAGCCACGGATATCCTGAAGTACCGGATCCTCTCCCTTGCTGTTCTTCAGAACGACGGGAACATAAACTGCTTTCGGATCTGCATCATAAAGAGACTGCATGGAAGCAACAAAATCCTGGGGAGCCGTGATTTGGCAGAACACTCTCCCACTGGCAATTTTTTCGTTTACCAGATCTCTTGTATCCGAGAAGTTCGCATCCGTAATAAGCCCCATATGATAAGCTTTATTCAGGAACTGAAGCGCTTCCTTATAATTTTCCTGTGTAAAGTCATACAGATAGTTTCCGTCCTCATCTTCATAAGGTGTAGCAAAATACTGTGCCAGCCAGGAAATGGAACTCCCCACACCTTCGTATAACTGTATAGGAATAATATCCTGTCCATTATATTGCTTTACCTCATTCTTAACTTTCAGACAGGCATCCAGAAATCCTTCCGGTGTGGACATATCAGGAGATCCTATCGCTTCATACAAATCTTGCCTTATCGTAATACATCCATTGGGAACAAGCTGCTCCCCCTCACTCAGATCCTCTGTTGAATAAGCAAAATTGGGAAGCAGATAAGTTTTCCCGTCAGCCTCCGCATACCAGTCAAATACATCCTGACGGATATTATCCTTCATTTCCGGACAATACTGTTCCATCAGATCATTAAAGGACCAGATATAATCTTCCGCCGCCATCTGATATGTCAGCATTCTGGAATTATTATCCCACCAGCCTTCTACCGTCATAATATCCGGCAGGGAGTTTGAAGCTATCATGGCGGTCAGCTGTTCACTGTCGTCACTTGCAGGCACAATAAAATTGATTTTAACACCGGTTGCTTCCATGATCATCTGAGAGGTTAAATCTTCTCCAAATCCCTGGCCTGTCCAGGTCCAATACGGCAGGTCCACATACCAATCAATTTCCACCTGTTCACCTGTTGTTGCCCCTTCACTTCCCGTTTCCGCTGATGCACTCATACTCTCCTTTGGGTTTTCTGCCTCCTGGCCTGCCTGTGTGCTGTTATTTTCTGCTCCTGCACATCCTGAAAGAACTCCTGCCAGCATGGCAGCACTTAATACCACTCCTGCTAATTTTTTAAACATAACCTTCCTCCTTATAGTTTGCATCATTATATGTAAAGAGTTATCTCCTCCGCCGGGGCGCGCTTCCCTGCATCGGTTTTCCCCTTATCCCTTGACTGCTCCCAAAATAACGCCTTTGGAAAGGTATTTCTGTACAAAGGGATAAACAATAAAAATCGGTAAGCTGCTCACCACAATTGCAGCATATCGTATTGTTGTGATACTCGTGGTCCGCACCACCTGTGCCGGCACCCTGGTCGCGGCTTCTCCCTGTGCCATGGCGGCCTCTTTAATCAGCTTAACTAAAAATAGCTGTAATGTCTGAAGATTTGCATCCGAAGTATATACCATGGAATCAAAAAATGAATTCCAATGCGCTATTCCCACCCATAAAGCAATC
The DNA here is from genome assembly GCA_022845955.1 of Lachnospiraceae bacterium. Taxonomy (GTDB): domain Bacteria; phylum Bacillota; class Clostridia; order Lachnospirales; family Lachnospiraceae; genus Eisenbergiella. The sequence goes on along the minus strand of AP025576.1, from coordinate 1,546,632 downwards.
GTTGCCAGTACCGGCCCTGATAAGGGCAGATAAAGCCTGAAAAAAATCTGAAATTCATTTGCCCCGTCTATTGCCCCTGATTCATGAATTTCTTCAGGAATTTCTTTAAAGAAATTGGAAAATACAATCATATTAAAAACCGAATACAGAGAAGGGATAATATACACGGAAAAATGATTAATTAACCCCAAACCATTAAAAACAAGATATGTCGGTATTAATCCTCCTCCAAAAAACATAGTAAATATATTAAACCAATAAATCAGATTTCTGCAGGGTAAATCTTTTCTACTCATGCCGTAGGAAACCAGAGCCGTAAAAAGTGTTCCTGCTATCGTTCCGATTATCGTCCTGGCAATTGTAACGCGAAATCCTATTAAAAGCCGCTTATCACTGAAAACCATCTTAAAATTGTCCAATGAAAATTTCCGGGGAAACAAATATATACCGCCCCTCATATAATCAACACCTTCATTAAACGCACCTGAAACTACATATATCAGCGGATAAATACAAATCAGAGCAATTAAAAGCATAAGAAACGCATTAACATAATCAAATAATTTCCATTTAATCTTCATTTTTCTCCCCCTAATACAGCCCGCGGCCCAATAGCTTTTTGGATATTAAGTTTCCGCTTGTAAGCAAAACCAACGATATGATGGATTTAAACAATCCCACCGCAGTAGTAAAAGAATATCTCCTCTGGGATATACCAATTTTATAAATATAAGTATCCAGAACTTCACTCCTTGAAAGATTTAAAGGATTCTGGAGTACATATATCTGGTCGAAATTCGAAGAAAGCAGCCCGCTCACCTGCAGCAGCAGCATTACAACAATCGTCCCTGTAATACAGGGAATCGTAATATATATGGCTTTCTGAAAACGGTTAGCCCCGTCAATTTTGGCCGCATCATAGAGGGCACCGTCTATCCCTGCAATAGCAGCTATGTAAATAATTGCTCCCCATCCCAGTCCTTTAATCAATGAACTGATGATCACAATCCCCCAGAAATAATCAGGGTTCGATACAAAAGAAATCGGTTCCTTGATAACCCCCATAGACTTAAGTATCTCATTTACAACACCGCCTTCGGGGGACAACATTCCGATTAAAATACCTCCGAACACTACCCATGAAATAAAATAAGGGAAATAAGTAATGGTTTGTACACTTTTTTGCAGCTTCTTGCTCCTCAGTTCATTTAACATTACAGCAAAAATAACGGGTATCGGGAATGTGATAATCAACTGAAGGAAATTTAATCCCAAAGTGTTAATCATGATATTCTTAAAATCCTTATCATGTAAAAAAGCCAGGAAATTCTGAAAACCCACGAAACTGGACGTGGACAAAGCCTTATTTATATTTAAGGCATAATCCATATCCTTAAAACCGATTACTACACCAAACATTGGAAGATAGTTGAATATAAACAGGAAAATTACTCCAAGCATTGCCATAAATAATACGGCGTAATTAATTTTTTTTCTTTTTTTATAAGTTATTTTTCTCATGAGCTCCCCCCTATCGTTCTGAAGTGACATCTTTTACACTGCTTCTGATTATCAGTTCAGGCTTAAAAATTATTTTTTCATTTTTCTCTTCTTTATTCATAATCAGCGCCAGCAGTTTTTCTACCGCCGTCTCTCCCATCTGGTAAGCCGGCTGATGAATGGTAGTAAGCGGCACCTCTGAAAACTGCGAAAAAATAATATCATCAAATCCCACAATTGACAGCTGATCCGGAACCTTAATTCCTGAACGGACCGCAGATTGGTACACTCCGTAAGCCATCATATCATTACAGGCAAAAATAGCGCTTACCCCTTCCTGAAATAATTCCTTAGAAAGCTCCACTCCATCTTCTATATGATAACTTCCTTCCCGGACCCATTTAGGCCGATGCACGATTCCTGCTGTTTCAATCGCCTTACGGTATCCCTGATAACGCAGGTAAGCATTCAGCATCCCCAATGGTCCTGTAACACAACCAATTTTACGGTGCCCGTTATTTATCAAATAATCCGTTGCGATATATCCGCCCTCTTCCTGATCCAGCGTAACACCCGAATACTTATCACCCACCTTGATTCTGTCCGCCAGGACAAACGGCTTTTGGCACTGTTCCAGCAATGTAAAACACTTTGGTATCGTATCATCCCGGCCTCTGCCGGATGGTACCAGAATTATTCCGTCTACTCCCCGGTCCAGAAGAACATTCAGGTACTCATAATCTTTAACCGGCGTATCATTGGTATTACACAAAATAATATTAAAATTGTTTTCCGCCGCCTTTCTTTCCGCTCCCTTGGCAAGTTCTCCAAAAAAAGAATTGCTGATATCAGGAAGTATCAGGCCAATAGTATTCGTCCTCTTTGTTATAAGGCCAATTGCCAACTGATTTGGGCGATAATCAAGTTCATTGGCAATATGGATAATCTTCTTTTTTGTCTCCTGGGCTATTCTGTGTTCTTTTCCATTAAGCACAAGTGAAACCGTAGTAACGGAAACACCTGCCCGGCTGGCTATATCCTTAATCGTGATCCTGTCCATCTTCCCCACCTCTGCTTAATCTGATAAAACGTTTTACATTTTCTTTATATCATCACATTATATATTTTTCAATTGTTTTCCCCTCCATTACAGGTAAATAGTGCTAAACTATTTTAGCTTTGCCTTTTCAAGTTTTATGCAATATAATGATATAAAACGTAAAGCAGGAGGTTTTTATGTTAAAAAATTCCATTTTAAACAGCCAGTTATTAGAGATACTGTGCCGTCTCGGCCATACACAAACTTTGTGTATCTGTGATGCAGGACTTCCTATTCCTCCGGGAAATAAAGTTATTGATCTGGCTTTTCTCCCGGGATATCCTGATATTTATTCAATTATAAGAGGAGTTCTTTCCTGTACGCCGGTGGAAAAAGCATATTGCGCCCAGGAGAGCCAGTCATCTAATTCTGCATTTATGTCATTTGTCCATCGGGAGCTGACCTGTGAGGTAATAATGATAAGCCATGATACACTCAAGGAGATGTCCCGGTCATGTATTGCTTATGTGCGTACCGGGGAATGTACTCCATATGCCAATATTATTTTTCAGGCGGCAACTTCTTTTTAAAGCTAAGACCATTAACTTATGGAAACACGTTTATCTGACGCGCTCTGCCTGCGGTATTACCTTGTACCACTTGTTATGTTGTGTTACACTGAAACCAGATAAATATCCCGCCAGGTGTGGCACTCTTATATATTATGGGAATAAAGCTCCGTACAAGTTCATGGCTGCACCCGCTTTATATGTTAGAGGAGGAAACCATCATGGAAATAGAAAGGAAATTTACCATCAGACAACTCCCGGACAATCTCTCCGCTTACGACAGCCATCTGATTGAACAGGGCTATTTGAATACGAACCCGGTTGTCCGGGTCCGCAGGGAAGACGATACGTATTATCTCACCTATAAAGGAAAAGGCCTTATGGCCAGGGAAGAATATAATCTTCCCCTGAATAAAGAGGCTTATCATCACCTGATTGCCAAGGCGGACGGCAATATCATCACCAAACGCAGATACCTCATTCCACTGCCGCCCTATACCATTGAGCTGGATGTTTTCGAAGGTCTTTTTGCCCCTCTTATGATAGCGGAGGTGGAATTTCCCACCGAAGAAGAAGCGGAAGCCTTTGTTCCTCCCGCCTGGTTCGTGGATGAGGTAACCTATGATCCGGCTTATCATAATTCCACTCTAAGTACCAAGAAATTCTGAGCGGCCGCGGTTTGCAGATCAAAAAAAAGGAGACTGGATTTCAGTCTCCTTTTCGCATTCCGCATCAGCCGCTGATCTGCAGCAGCTTTGTTTTCAGTTCGTTTTCCATACGCGCCATTTCCACTTCCGCTTCCTGACGTTTCTGTCTGCCCTCCTGCTGGATGCGCATTACTTCGTCCAGCGTGGAAATCAGGGATTCGTTGGTAATCTTCAGTGTCTCCATATCCACGATTCCGCGCTCGGATTCCTTGGCGGTCTCGATGGTGGCTGTCTTGAGTGTCGCCGCATTCTTACGAAGCAGTTCGTTGGTCATATCCGTAACCTGGCGCTGTGCGGCAGCGGCCTGGGTGGAGTGTTCCACTCCCAGGGCGAGGACCATCTGGCTCTTCCACAAAGGGACGGTATTAACTATTGTGGACTGGATCTTTTCCACCATAAGCGTATCATTATTCTGTACCAGGCGGATCTGAGGAGCCGTCTGGATGGAAATCATGCGGGTAAGCTCCAGATCATGAAGCTTTTTCTCAAAACGGTTGCACATGGAATCCAGATCCCTGGCTTCCTGGGCGTCCTCAGGCAGTCCTGACTGCTGGGCTTTTGCCGTTATCTGCGCCAGTTCCCCTTCCCGGACCTCCTTCAGCTTTCTCTTGCCGGCCAGGATATACATGGACAGCTCTTTAAAATAGGTCTTGTTCAGCTCATACATTTTATCCAGCGTGGCGGCATCCTTCATCAGCTGTACCTGATGCCCCTCCAGAACCTGACAGATTTTATTGATATTGGTTTCGGCTTTGGCATATTTCGCCTTCATGGCCGTTATTTTATTTGCCGATTTTTTGAAGAATCCAAAAACGCCTCTTTCTTCTTCCGCATCAAAGCTTTTTAGTTCGGAAACCACGCCGCTGAGAAGATCACCTACTTCTCCCAAATCCTGCGTCTTTACGTTATCCAGGGCCTTTTCGGAAAAGTCCGCCATCTTCTTCTGCGCACCTGCGCCATACTGCATGATCAGATTGGAATTTTTCAGGTCTATCTGTTTGGAAAAATCCACCACCATCTGCTTTTCTTCCGTGCTGAGCATGCTGTCATCCCAGCCTGCTTCGTCCTGCACAAGTCTTGTTTCCGGTGCAGGTGCGGGCGCCGCAGCCGCCTCTGGCATGGGGTTTAGTGTCAGCGTGGGCGTTGCGGTAAAATCTTTGAATTCTTCACTCATTTTGTATGCTCCTTTTATCTTTCTTGCAGTCTTATTCTTTTGCTTTCATTCCGGACTCCGTCAGCCCCTCCTGCGCCAGCATGGTATGCAGGACGGAAATATCGGTTGCAACATCCCAGGCCGTATCCTCAAACAGGCTGTCCAGCAGCTTTTCAAAAGCTACATTCAGCGTATCCAGCGTCTTTTCGATTTCACACTTTCCGCTTGTGATGTTTTCGCCCTGGACAGGCTGCTTATCCAGTTCTTCATAGGCATCCAGGAGCTTCACTGTGGTGGGAAGGTAATATTCCATAAATTTATGAAGATCCGGGGCGAATTCCGGATGCTCCTTCACCCTCTGGAAAATTTTCTCCACAATCATCTGCATATGGGAAATTTTCTCAGATATCTCTTCTCCCTTGATGGCATCGTTGCTTTCTTTTATCTGGATAATATATTCATTCCCCGTCCGGATCATTTCCTTCACTTCATCGGAAAGCCCGTCCGTTGCTTTTTTCATTTCCAGCACTTTCTCTTTTTCCTGCTTCTGGCGTTCCTCCAGCTGCAGCTGTGTGTCTTCATATTGCCGGTAGGTTTCATGGCTGACGATAAGGCATGTCCCAAGGCGATCCATATGGCCCTGCTTGAACCAGCCTATTTTTATCAGCTTCTGGAGGTCATTGCGGACAAATTTTTCATTTTTGCCAACCGCTTCCGCAAGTTCCTTCACGCTGCAGTAGGTCCTGCCCTTCAGGCCGTCCACATATTTGCGGAACCTTTTTACCCTTCCCAGAATGGAAGTCCCCTTCCACGCCATGAGGGAGGAACCGCCCAGAACTACGGCCAGAACCGCGATCGCCACGCTCATGCCTCCTACCCAGGTGCTTGCAAGGCCCACCAGGGCGATTATCAGGATTCCCACCGCCGAACAGCCGGCAACCGTAAAGCCCACCGCTGACAAGGCGGTTCCGCCCGCCTGGGATCCGAAGGTCTTGGCATAGAGGGGATGCTGCATCAGGCTGTTTCTTGCTGATGAAAAGGCATTCTGCACCGATGTCCCCGGGCCGTTCTGTGCCGGACGGTTATACTGCCACTGTCCCGACGGATTGTTTCCGTAGGGAATACCGCCCTGCCGTCCCCAGGAACCGGCCTGTCCCGGATTCCCCTGGGGCGCAGTTCCCTGTCCCGGCCCGGCTGCATTTCCCTGGCGCCAGCCGCCCGCCCCGTTATTGGGAAAAGGACCGGCTGGATTAGGTCCCTGCGGCTGTCCCGGCCGTACGCCGGGCCCGTTGGTATAAGGGGGCCCCCATTGCCCGTTATGATTCTGACCGGGGTCATTCGGGTTCTCATACCCCAGGTTCTTCTTTATGCTTCTGCTGATATTGTCAATCCCGTCCGACACCGTACGGCATATATTTTCATTCAGTTTTCTGAAATCCTGTGACCTGACAGCGTCATCCACCATATCCCTGATATTGTTCCCCAGGTCTGTCCAATCTTTATCGCTCATATTATTCTCCCAGTCTCTGTCCGTTACAGCCCGGTCCGTTCCATCTCCCCGTCTCATCCAAGATAAACGTCTGGATAAATTATATATGATATGCTATAAAAAATCAACGAAACCAACGGTTAAAATCCTAATGATTTTCTTAAGAAAGCCTTCAGAAACAATTCCGAAGGCTTTCCCGGCGGTATTTGGTGTCCTTTTTATAGTAAAATCAGAACTGGCTGTCTCTCGCACACAATCCGGCTTTTCCATAATATCCCAGGAATGCGGTTTCTGCGCACAGCCGATCCGGCGGCATCCGTTGTTTTTTCACTTTATCCGTTCCGAATATATCGCACAGCTCCATCATATCCTGCACCACTTCCCTGCCAAGCGGATTATAGGGGGAAGGGTTATAGGGGGTGCCGAAGGGATAACCGCCCTCCTGCTCCATATGCCCTCCCAGCAGCACATAATCGTCCATCTCTTCCAGACGTCCGTACAGACGCTCCAGATTTTTCTTATATTCCTGCAGGGATATCACAGGATCCAGCTGCAGCAGGACCATCTGCCCGGATCCGATAGCATCTCCTGTAAAAATCACCTTATGGGTATGATCGATAAAGAGTACGCTGCCCGGCGTATGTCCCGGCAGTTCCATCACCTCAATCCCCAGCCCGCCCAGATCGATCACGGTTCCGTCGGGAATATCCTGCAGGGAGTCATAGGCGATAGCCCTTCCCTCCAGCATGGTATGTTTCATCTTTTCCAGCGGCTCCTTCTCTTTGGCAGACAGATATACTGTCGGGAATTCGTCCGCATGGTACATATGGTCCCCATGGCAATGGGTAAGCGCCAGTTCCAGCGGCAAAGGAGTTATTTTCCTGATCCAGGGGGTTACCGGCTCCGGCCCCATACCGGTATCGATGACCAGTGCCGCCGTATTTCCTTCCACCACATAGAAAGAGCTTCCCGTGTAATCCTGCAGCTTCCATACACCGGGGCGGAGCATTTCGATGCGGTAGCCCTCCCTCTTGCTGCGGACAAACATCCACGGAAGAACCTCCTTGTCCTCCAGAAGCTCTTCCCCGGTCATTTCCGGCCTGCAGGAATAAAGCACCCGTTCATTTCCTGCCGCCCGCAGGCTTCTTGCCAGCGTGAGACAGCCATGGAGCAGCTTTCCCTGGGAGGACCAGATCTGTCCGCCCGCCGGACAATAGCTGTCGTCCTCACGGCCGAATATCCAGACCGGCACATAGGATGCCCTTCTTACCTTCCAGGTCTGCCCTGCCCCGCCTGACACCGCTGCGGCAGCAAATAAATCCGGATAGGCTCCCATCATTTCCCACAGCATATCGGCCGCCCTCCCGGCTCCCATCCCGTAAATCCGGCTCACATCAATCGGGAATTCCTCCACCAGGGAACGCATCTGCTCCGCGATGTCCATATGTTCCGTATCCTTGTCCACCGATACCTGCCAGAAAAAACAGGGGTATTTTTCCTGATCCCAATGCTGCTTTTTCCCGTCGCTTTCCATATAAAGAAGAAGCGGATAGCCTTCCCCGGCTTTTTCCCTGCTAAAATCCACAGGTTTTTCCAAATACGTCTTATTCTTGTTTTCCATCCCCATACCTCCTGGTAATTTGACTTCTGCTGTCCCTTGTCAACTGTTCAGACCTGTCTGAACGGTTATGCCCTTTATTGCCTTCCCTCCTCTTTTAAGCACAAAAAACCGCCCTGCGGCGGTTTTTTGTTCTGTGTTACTTATCTTTGCTATCTGCCGTACAGTCTTGTCAGCCCGCGGATGTGCTCCGCAAGCTCCTGGCTGCACTGTCCTTTTTTCAGGCGCCATTTCCAGTTCTCCCCTAATGTTGACGGGGTGTTGATACGGGCCTCGGCCCCAAGGCCCAGCCAGTCCTGAACCGGTATAACAGCAGTGTCGGAAACGCTGGAAAGCGCCGCCCTTACCATGGCTTCCGGCACGTCCTTGTTTCTTTTTACGTTAAGATACTGCTTGGCAAAGGCCCGATCGGCCCTGCCTATTTCCTCCACCCAGGCCGTTGTGGTCTGGTTATCATGGGTCCCCGTATACACCACGCTGTTCCTGGTATAGTTGTGGGGCAGATAATCGCTCTCTTCCCTGGGATCAAAAGCAAACTGCAGCACCTTCATCCCCGGATAACCTGTCTTTTTTACCATGCTAAGAACCGCCGGGGTCAGGTATCCCAGATCTTCGGCGATTACTTCTTTCTTCCCCAGTTCCTGCTTCAGGGTACGGAAAAAGTCGTAATCAGGCCCTTTTTCCCAATGCCCGAACTCCGCTGTGGGATCTCCGTACGGAATGGAATAGTAGGATTCAAAACCGCGGAAATGATCGATCCGCAGGATATCATACAGCTTATAGCAATAGGAAATCCGTTTTATCCACCAGGCAAAGCCCGTTTCCTTATGATATTCCCAACGGTAAAGGGGATTCCCCCAAAGCTGCCCGGTTGCGGAAAACGCATCCGGCGGACAGCCTGCCACCGCCAGAGGGGTACAGTCTTCGTCCAACTGGAAAAGCTCCGGGTTTGCCCAGGTATCCGCTCCGTCCAGGGCCACATAAATGGGAATGTCGCCCACAATGAGGATTCCCTTTTTATTGGCATAACTCTTTAAAGCAAGCCATTGCTTCGTAAACAGGAACTGCTGGAATTTATAGAAAGCAATCTCCTGTGAAAGCTTCTTTCGCAGCTTGGCCAGCGCTTCTTCCTTACGGAGCTTGACATCCTCCTCCCAGGTCAGGAAGCTCGCGCCCCCCAGAGAATCCTTCACAGCCATATATAAAGAATAGTCCTCCAGCCAGAACGCATTTTCTTTTGCAAATTCCTGATACTCCGGCTTCTCTTCTATGCCGCTTCTGTCAAAAGCCTTTTTCAGGATCCGGAACCGGGAATGATACATCTTTTCGTAATCGACATAACATTCATCCTCTCCAAAATCCATTTTATCACATTCTGCACGGGTAATCCAGCCTTCTTCCACAAGGCTTTCCAAATCAATGAAATACGGGTTCCCTGCGAAGGTGGAGAAGGACTGGTACGGGGAATCCCCGTACCCTGTCGGTCCCAGGGGCAGTATCTGCCACAGCTTCTGCCCCGCGCTTTCCAGAAAATCCACAAATTCATATGCTTCCTTCGAAAAGGATCCGATTCCGTATTCCGAAGGAAGGCTGGACACCGGCATTAAAATACCACTTCTTCTCATTTCTGCTCCCATCTGTACGCCCCTCTGTCCGCTTTTGCGCACGAATCCTAATCAGTCTAATTTCCAGATATCCCTGTTATATTCCCTGATGGTTCTGTCAGAAGAGAAGAAGCCGGCTTTGGCAATATTAACAAGCATCATCTTTTTCCATTTTTCCCTGTCCTTATAATCTTCCAGCATCTTATCCTTGACGGCGATATAATCCTCCAGATCAAGCAGGGTCATAAACCAGTCCTTATTCAGAAGCTCTTTGTACAGGCGTTCCAGATTCTCCTTATGACCGGCCTTCATGGCCTGTTCCCCTATGATGAAGTCCACCGCTTCCTTGATAACCGGGCTTTTTTTGTAATAATCTTTGGACACGTAATCGGCTTTGTCATAATGGGCAATGACGGTCTCGGAATCTTTTCCGAAAATATATATATTGTCATCCCCCACCAGATCATGGATTTCCACATTGGCGCCGTCCGCGGTCCCCAGTGTCACGGCACCGTTAAGCATGAATTTCATATTGCCGGTCCCGGATGCTTCCTTGGAAGCAAGGGATATCTGCTCGGAAATATCGCAGGCGGGAATCAGCTTTTCCGCATAGCTAACATTGTAATTCTCCACCATAACAATCTTCATATATTTGCCTGCTTCCGGATCGTTGTTCACGATATCCTGCAGCACCAGAAGCAGGTGGATGATATCCTGGGCAATGATATATGCGGGCGCCGCCTTGGCTCCAAAGATATAGGTAACCGGAACGGAGGGTTTCTTGCCCCTCTTGATCTCCAGATATTTATGGATGATATACAGCGCATTCATCTGCTGGCGTTTGTATTCATGGAGTCTCTTGGCCTGAATATCAAATACGGAATCCGGATTGATTTCCACCCCTTCCTTTTCCTGTATAAAAGCCGCCAGCTTCTTTTTATTATCCACTTTAATCGCTTCCAGACGGTCCAGGAAGTTCTTGTCGTTTATATACTCCAGAAGCTTCTCCAGTTCATCCGCGTTCTTTTTAAATCCGTTTCCGATCCCTTCCCCGATCAGGGCGGTCAGTTCTTTATTACAGGAAAGCAGCCATCTGCGGAAGGTGATACCGTTTGTCTTGTTGTTGAACTTTTCCGGATAAATCTCATAAAAATGATGAAGCTCCGTTTCCTCCAGGATCTGGGTATGGATAGCCGCCACACCGTTTACGGAAAAGCCGTAATGGATATCCATGTGCGCCATATGGACTCTTTTGTCCTTATCGATGATCTGTACCTTGGGATCCTTGAATTTAGCCTTTATCCGCTTATCCAGCTCGTCAATGATGGGGATGAGCTGAGGCACTACTTTCTGCAGGTAGGCATAGGGCCATTTTTCCAGAGCCTCCGCCAGGATCGTATGGTTGGTATAAGCGCAGGTTTTGCTCACCACTTCAATGGCTTCATCTATGGTAAACGCCTTATCCTCCACCAGGATACGGATTAATTCCGGAATAATCATGGAAGGGTGGGTATCATTGATCTGGATCACCGCATGCTCATGCAGCTTGCGCAGATCATAATGCTTCTCCCTCATCTCTTTTAATATCAGCTGCGCCGCGTTGCTCACCATGAAATACTGCTGGTAAATACGGAGCAGATTGCCGGCCTCATCCGAATCGTCCGGATACAGGAACAGTGTGAGGTTCTTTTCCACGTCCTCTTTATCAAAGGTGATTCCGTCTTTTACCAAATCCTCATCCACAGATTCCAAATCGAACAGACGCAGCTTGTTAACGCCGCTGTCATACCCTATGACATCTATGTCATAAAGCCGGGAGGTCACTTTTTTCTTTCCAAAATATACGTCAAAGCTGGTGTCGGTTTTATTCAGCCAGGACTGCTTTTCCAGCCACGCGTCCTTTTCCGCCGTCTGCAGCTTATCCTTGAAAACCTGACGGAACAGGCCGAAATGATAATTCAGGCCAATCCCTTCCCCCGGCAGCCCCAGGGTAGCGATGGAATCCAGGAAGCAGGCCGCAAGCCTGCCAAGCCCGCCGTTGCCAAGGGAAGGCTCCGGTTCCGCTTCTTCTATCCGGGACAGCTCCCTTCCTTTTTCCTTCAGGATGCTTTCCACCTTGTCATAAACCCCCAGGTTAATCAGGTTATTGGAAAGCAGCTTGCCGATAAGGAATTCTGCGGAAATATAATAAACCTTTTTCTTTCCGTCCGTAGGGATTGTGGCATGCATCAGCCCCTTTGTCAGGTTCAGGATCACGTAATACAGCTCCTGATCCGATATCTCCGCAATTTTTTTCCCGTACATTTCCTGTGCCAGAGCTTCCATTTCCTGCTCCAGCCGTTCCTCCAGTATTTCTCTCTGAATTGTATCCATTAATGCCATTGTTCTTCCTCCTGGTCTCTGCATTTACTATTTTAACATATAATATCCAGATATTGCATTCTTATGATGGAATAATCAAGAAGGACTTCCCGTCCTTCCCCGCCTTCCAGAAGCCGGGACATCTCTTCCATGGCTTCGGCGGATACCCTGTAAAAATCCTGTCTCACCGTATTCATCTGTTTTCCTGCATACCCCATTAAAGTGATGCCGTCGAAGCCGCAGACCGGCCGGAAAATATCCATCTCCTGCAAGGCCCTCATGGCACCGATAGCCATTAGATCCGAGGCGCATACCACGATATCCCTGCTGCGGGCATACTGGAAGGTCAGCTGTCTGGCTTTCTTTTCACTGAATTCCCCCTGCCTGACAAATAAGGACAGGTTTTCTTCCTCCGCGAGGCGTTTCATGCCGTTCAGCCTGGCCCCGGTAACAAAGCCGTTTTTCTTGCCTGCAATATAAAGAATCCGTTTCCCTTTGTTTTCCAGGACTGTTTTCTTCGCCACATCGTATTGGGCCTTTTCATGGTCAATCTGCACCGAAGAAGTATAGGGGTTGACAAACGGGGCATCCACTACCACGATCCGGAAATGCTGCTCTTCTACCAGCTTGTGCAGTACCTTATCTTCACGGCTCATTCCGTAAATAATAATCCCTTCGATGCTCTGTGCCTTAAGATAATTGACGATTCCCATAACGTCCCTGTCTCTTATCATGGAAAAAAACACGGTGATGACATCCAGCTTCCTTTCCTGTGCTTTATTAATCGCTCCGGAAAGATACTGCATATCAATTTCGTCAATCGCCTGGGTCTGGGTATTCAGATTCAGCAGCAGGGCCACTCTGCCCGCCTGCTTGGATGACAACGCGGAAGCTATGGTGTTCGGTGTAAAATGAAGCTCCCTGATCGCTTCATTAACCCTGGCTTTCGTTTCTTCACTTACATTGGGATATTGGTTTAATACTTTGGAAACGGTGGAAATTGCCACTCCCGCCTTCTGTGCCACATCCCTGATGGAAGCCATTTCATCCCTCCTTTTTCCTGCGTTTTCCTCTTACGGTTTTCGGAAAACGTTTTCCCTGTTGTTCAAATCATACTCCATCCGTTTCCTCTTGTCAAGCCCGGAAATCGCCCGGATACCGTTCACGGCACAAAGGGCCTTGTACGGTATCCGGGCGATTCCTTCCGTACAAAAAATGGCTGTAGGTAAAGCAACGTATTACGCCGCCTTTCCTACAGCCACCTCATTCGTTATGTACACATCCGTTTCAGACTCTGGTTTCTTTTGCACTGTTCAGCGCATCCTGTATCTGCTTCTTGGCTTCCGGATCCGCCTCTACCATCAGCTGATGTCTGACCCTGGTCTTCATATATTCCGTATCAATAACCAACGCTGCCTTGCAGGCTGCAACCCTTACCCGTGCATCTTCATGCTCGAGATAGTGAGTAATCTGATTAAAAGAGTCCTCATCTCCTATCGATCCCAATGCTTCCAATGCAGCTACAAGTACATCGCTGTCCGCTTTACCCATCATTTTAATAATGGGAGCTGTTTTTTTCTTTTCTACAAATTTTTGGATTTTTGCTAATTCTTTCTGATCACTCATCTTGACCGCCTCCTGAATTTTCTCGGGGCTGCGGCTTTTGCCACATCCGTCAAATGCCCGCCCTCTTGGTAAAGCGCCTGCTATTCTGGCTTATATTCAGGTCAGCACAGCCGGTGTCTTACTCGATATATATAACTGTATACCCCAAATGTGTCTAAATTGTGTCCATGTTCTAAAAATACTATAAATCCGACTAAAAAAGTACTGTCATCTATATAATTTGTATAAAAACGGAAGAAGCAGCACCGGTTAACCGATACTGCTTCTTCCATAAAGCTTCTATACTTATTATTTTCTAACAAGATGACGGGGAACACCGTTGATATACAGCGGCTGCAGTTCACCCATGATAAGAGGTCTTGCATACTTCTCGTAGCCTTCGTTCACATCACAGCCGTCTTCGGTAATCCATTCTGCCGGAACAGGTCTTTCCACATTGGCAATTGCATGGATATCGTAAGCGCTGGTACCGCACTGGTAAGGATCATCTCCGTTTCTGTCCAGAGTGATCATCATGCCGGTCTTTCCTTCTTCTGCAGCAACAACCGCATCATGTCCCACCTGGAAGGCTTCGTTGATATCTGTGAGGGAAGCAAGATGGGTAGCAGCACGCTGCAGGGTGGAGAATTCCACCGCACGGGTCTTCAGTCCTGTCTCCGCAGCCACTTTGTTAGCCAGAGTAGCGGCACAGCCGGAAAGCTGCTTATGTCCGAATGCATCCACGAAATCGGAAGCATTGCCCAGTTCACATACGAAACGTCCGTCAGCCAGAGCAATTCCTTCGGAAACAGCGATCACAACGGAGGATTTGGTTGCTGCCAGATGTTTTACCTTTTCCATGAACTTGTCCATATCAAAGGTAACTTCAGGAAGGTAGATTGCATCCGGTCCGGTACAGTCATCCCCGCGGCTCAGAGCTGCTGCTGCGGTCAGCCATCCTGCATGGCGGCCCATGATCTCCACGATACAGATGGTGGGCTTCTCCACACCAAAGGATTCGTTGTCGCGGATGATTTCTTTCATGCTGGTTGCGATATATTTAGCTGCGGAACCATATCCGGGGCAGTGATCGGTTACCGGCAGGTCATTGTCAATCGTCTTGGGAACGCCCATGAAGCGCTGGGGTTTGTTATGAGCTGCTGCATAATCGGACAGCATCTTCACCGTATCCATGGAATCATTTCCGCCTGCATAGAACAGACATTCAATGTCATGCTTTTCCATGATTTCAAATACTTTCTCATATACTTCCTCATGTCCTTCAATCTTAGGCATTTTAAAACGGCAGGAGCCTAAAAATGCGGAAGGAGTTCTCTTCAGTAATTCGATACCTGTTTCGTCATCCAGATACTCTCCAAGGTCGATCAGGTTGTCCTGTAAGAATCCCTGAATACCATGAACCATACCATAGATTTTCTTTACTCCAAGCTTCTTGGCTGCGGCGTATACGCCTGCAACGGAAGAGTTGATTACGGCTGTCGGTCCGCCGGACTGTCCAACTACAATGTTTCCTCTCATTTTGACATCTCCTTTTAAAATTCTTAAAAAAATAGTTTTCTTTGCATAGATCGTTAAAATTATAGCAGATTCATTTCCCTATTACAAGTGCAAGTCTTAGAAAAAGTTGAATGCGCAGTAAAGGGCATATATGCCTAAAAGCACGGCTCCCTGGACACGGCTCCCTTTTTTCCGGAACAGGATAGGCAGGATGAGCACGGCCATGAGCAGCGCCCCGAGAGGTGCGTCCACACGTACGGTCTGCATTTCCAGTTCCATACCGGTTATCGTGGCGGGAATACCGATTACAAGCAGCATATTCAGTATATTGGCCCCTATAATATTTCCCAGCCCCACGTTTTCGCATCCCTTAATCAGGGACATAATCGTCGTTACCAGCTCCGGCAGAGACGTCCCCAGAGCGATGGCGGTTACGGCGATGACACGCTCCGGCACACCCAGGTAGCCGGCAATGATGATACCGTTGTCCACCAGCAGGTTGGCGCCTAAAAACAAAAGCACCGCACAGAACGCCAGCATCATGAGGTTCCGGGGAAGGGATATCTTTTTCAGCTCCGCCAGGCTTTCTTCGGTTTCTGCCGTGACCTCCTCTTCGGATTTGGCACGCACCATATTCAGCCATGCGTACAGTAAAAACAGGCACAGAAGCACAATTCCGCTCAGCCTGTCAAAGCTTCCGGTAAACCAGCCGTATGCAGTCAAGGCCAATATCGAAACGAAGAAAAACAGACACCGCCACGCAAGTGAGGTGAATTCCACCTTCTTTACCGGCCGGATAAGCTGGGCAAAACCCGCGATTAAGGCCGTATTACATATTATCGAGCCGAAAGCATTCCCCGCGCTGATTGCGGCAGAACCATCAAAAGCCGCCGTCGTAGACACCAGGATCTCCGGCAGGGTCGTACCTATGCTCACTATCGTAGCCCCCACAACAATCTGGGGGATCCCGATCTTTTTAGCCAGTGCCACCGACGCATCCACCAGCTTGTCTCCGCCGAAGCAGATTAACACAAGCCCTGCAACAAATAATAAAATTACTGAAACCATTTACCAGTCCTCCAAATCGCCTTTTTTATCACATTCTGACGAACAGTTTTCAGTATACCTTTCCTCTGTCCGATCCGTCAAGCGGATTAGCATCGCTTCTCTTCCGAATCATGGATAAGTTATCTCATTAATTTATTAGTGACTTGCCTGTGGAAAAAATGTATAATCCTATCCATAGGCTGACAGCTTCTTTCATACGGGGAACAATTACAGCCCGACACAAAAGAACAGGAAATGCAGGGAAAATACACACGCATATTCCTATAATATAATTACGGTGTGACAAGGAATGAGGATGTTTATGAACGGATGGAATGAGGGTATTACCAATGCTATAGCATATATAGAAGATAATCTGACGGAAGATATGGATATCAATGATATTGCCGGCAAAGCCTATGTATCAAGCTTTTACTTCCAAAAAATCTTTCATGTATTATGC
This sequence comes from Lachnospiraceae bacterium, assembly GCA_022845955.1. GTDB lineage: Bacteria > Bacillota > Clostridia > Lachnospirales > Lachnospiraceae > Eisenbergiella. Next base: position 1,529,959 of record AP025576.1, on the reverse strand, counting down.
GGATTCACAGTTGGTGAATATATCCGAAACCGCCGTCTGACACTTGCTGCCCAGGAGCTATGTTCTACTAATATAAAAGTGATTGATGTTGCCCTGAAATATCGTTACGAATCACCGGACAGCTTCACCCGGGCATTCACAAAGTTCCATGGAATAACTCCTTCTGCTGCTAAAGAGCAAGGCAGCAACCTGAATTCCTTTGCTCCACTGAAAATAAAACTCACATTGGAGGGCGGTACTATGTTAGAGTACAAAATTGTTGAAAAGTCACAGTTTACAGTAATGGGAAAGCTGCGCAGGTTCCATACGGAAACTGCTTATGACGAAATCCCCATGTTTTGGAAGGAGCATATGACAAGCTTGGAAAACAAGACGGTATGTGGTATGTACGGAATATGTATGGACATTGACGGAAAGAACTTTGATTACTTAATTGCCGATAATTATATTCCATGGAATGAGGTTCCGGATGATTATGTAACAAAAGTAATTCCTGCAGGTACCTGGGCTATATTCCCCTGCCATGGTGCATTACCGAAAGCATTACAGGATGTGAATACAAAGATATGGAGTGAATGGCTGCCCTCATGCAAAACATATAAGCTTGCGGGTAACTACAATATTGAAATGTATACACCATTATGCGAGAACCCGGAAGATGATTATAACGAGATTTGGATACCTGTAGAGAAGGTGTAATCCCAAGTCACATCACAGGCTCTGCGGCACCGGCTTTCCCGCCGTAAAACCGCACATCATTAATCCGCATCCAAAACGATTGTTACTGATTACGAAGCGAACAGTAACAATCGTTTTGTTGTCCGGAAAAATTCCCCGTAAACGGCTATTGAGTTTCCCAAATAAACCCTTTATAATAGGAAGAAGCCGCTTTCAGGCTGTTATTTACACCGGTCAAACGGGCAGGAGGAATGTATGAAAAAGCAGACAGCAAATCAGATTACAGAAGGAGTTATTTGGAAGCAGCTTTTGCTTTTCTTTTTTCCCATTCTTTTCGGGACATTTTTTCAGCAGCTCTATAATACCACCGATGCTGTAATCGTGGGTAATTTTGTGGGGAAAGAGGCGCTCGCTGCGGTAGGAGGGCCTGCGTCCACTCTGATCAACCTGCTGGTTGGCTTTTTCGTAGGGCTTTCTTCAGGTGCTACTGTTATTATATCTCAGTTTTATGGGGCTAAAAATCATTCCGATGTCAAAAAAGCCGTACATACCTCTATCGCCCTTTCTCTTGCAGGGGGCGCTGTTATTATGGTTCTTGGCATTCTTTTTGCGGGGGCAGCTCTTCAGCTTATGAATACGCCGGATGATATCATGAAGCTTTCTCTGACTTATATGCGTATTTATTTCCTGGGTGTCATCCCTTCTTTGTTATATAATATGGGATCCGGTATCCTCCGTGCGGTGGGGGATGCCAAGCGTCCGTTGTATTTTTTGATTATATCGTGTTTAATAAATATTATTCTGGATGTCTTCTTTGTGGTAGTTTTAAAAATGGGTGTGGCAGGCGTGGCGATAGCCACTTCTCTTTCCCAGGTGGCGAGCGCGGTTATGGTTCTTGCGGCCCTGATACGGGCCGAGGATTCCTACAAGCTTCGTGTGCGGGAAATCCGGTTTACGCCGGGGATTCTGAAGCATATCATCCGTATAGGGCTGCCGGCCGGGCTGCAGTCCACCATGTATTCCGTTTCCAACCTGATCATCCAGGCCAGCATCAACTCGTTCGGTACGGATACGATTGCCGCATGGACCGCATACGGAAAGGTTGACGGGATTTTCTGGATGATCATGGGCGCCTATGGCGTGGCAATTACTACTTTTGCAGGTCAGAATTTCGGTGCCGGCAAATACGACAGAATCCATAAAAGCGTCAAGGTCTGCCTGGGTATGGCCGCTTTTACCAGTGTTCTGCTCAGTGCCGTCGTTTTGCTGGGAGGGCGGATTTTCTTCCGGCTGTTTACCTCGGACGACAGTGTTATCGACATCGGGCTTCATATGATGGCCGTCATTTCCCCGAGCTATATCACTTATATCTGTATCGAGATATTGGGGGGTACGGCAAGAGGCTGCGGGGATTCCATCATTCCCATGCTCCTTACCTGCTTCGGTATCTGCGTCCTGCGCGTCATCTGGATTCTCGTGATTGTCCCGTTCCGTCCGGAGGTTTCTACGGTGGCATTCAGCTATCCGCTGACCTGGACGGTAACCTCGGTTATGTTCATCGTCTATTATTTGAGAGGCAACTGGCTGAAGCGCAGCCGGGGCCTTACATAAACAGAAAAAAAGGATCCGGCAGCCGGATCCTTTTTTCTGTCCATTTGTCACGTAACAGAGGCGGCGGAAAATTCCGCAAGAAAGGCCTGGTAATCCTCTGCGGGCATGGGTTTGGAAAATACATATCCCTGGATATAGTCACAGCCCATTTTTTTCAGCAGCTCCACCAGTTCGCTGTCCTCGACGCCTTCGGCCACCGTTTCCATGTTCAGGGCCTCCGCCAGCTTCATCATACAGGAAATCACAGCCAGCCCTCTCTCATCCTCTTTCCCTTTTTCAAAAAACCGTCTGTCAAATTTCAGAACATCCATGGGGATATCCTTTACGATATTCAAAGAGGACTGTTCCGCGCCAAAATCATCCATGGCACAGGGAAAACCCGCTTCCTTCAGCCCGTCCACAATCTCCCGGAACACCTCATGATTTTCCACAATAACGCTTTCGGTGAATTCCAGTTCAATGCCTCCCCGGGGAATATGGTATGCTTCCTTTATCCGGCTGAAGCTTTCCACAAAATCGGGCTGCAGCATGGTCATGCGGGATACGTTTACCGTGACACACAGCGGCCTGCCGTCCTTTTCCCGCCAGTCCTGCACGTACCGGCAGGCATGCTCAAACATATACCGGTCGAGTTTTGCAATAATCCCTTCCCGCTCCAGTATAGGGATGAATACAGAAGGATATGCAAGACAGCCGTCGGTCCCTTTCCACCGGACAAGCGCTTCCGCACGGAGGCATCGCGCAGGTCTCAGGGATACCTGGGGCTGGAGGTACATAACGAACTCCTCCCTGTCCATAGCTTCCCGTACCGCCGATTCCATCTGCATTTCGTTGACCGCACTGCTTCGCATAGATTCACTGTACACAGCCATATGGCTGCCGGACAGAGGTTTGACACTTTTTTCCGCCATATTGGCCCTGTCCAGCATTTCATTCAGGCTGAGCCTGTCTTCGGGATTTTCCATCAGATAGGCCCCGCAGGCGAATTCCACGCGCACGCCTTTATAATCCTGAGCAAACAGCTCCAGCGTATCCGCCATATTCCGGAAGCGCCTCTCCAGCTCGTTTTCATTCCTGTAGCATCGCAGTACCACAAATTTATCCCCGGAAATACGCCCGAAGGTTTCCCACGGCTCCATGGTCCGGGCAATGGACTGCGCCCAGTACTTCAGGAATTTGTCCCCCGTTTCATAACCGAATACATCATTTATGTATTTGAATTTTTTAAGGTCCGAATACCACAGGACATACTTTTTATCCGTATTTTCCTGTAACAGTTTCAGCGCATTCTTTTTAAAGCCTTCGAAATTCAGATACCCTGTGGTCCCGTCATAATACATGATTCTTTGATTTTCCAGCTTCAGTTCTTCCTTCATCAGGAATGCGGAAGTATAATCGGCAAGCATGTTCAGCAGGGAAAGCTCCGTCCAGTATCTGGTAATGTTCTTCAGGCCCATAAATCCCAGGAGCCGTTTCCCCGCACAAATAGGGGTGAGGCAGAAGGATTGCGTGCCGCTCTCCTTCAGCACCTGATAGCTGGTATCATCCCTCCCGGCCAGCTGCGCAGCATCCTTGACGATAACCTGCTTCCCGCCGGCAAGAAGCTCCTCCCAATAGGAGCGAAGCCGGAAGGAGGGGAGTTTTTTATCCATCGTCCGTATTGTCTCCTGCTTCTGATCCCAGCGGATCACCTTTCCCGACTGGATAAAAAAATGCATAAACCCTTCTTCCGCTCCAAAAAAGCGGCACATCTTGGAAAGCAGCTCCCTGGCGGCTCCTGAAGCCTCCTTTTGATCCAGCAGGGAACGCATGCAGGAGGCAAGGACATTCTGTCCGTTCAGGCTTCTTTGCAGCACCTCATCCGTCCTCTCCGGCCCGGATACATCCATGACCACTTCCATTCGGACTGTTTTCCCCTCCCATTCCACAAGCTTGTCCTTCAGAATATAGTCGCCGTTGATGATATCATTATGATGCTTCCAGATATAATACTGCTCTCTGCTGAGGATGTCATTCGTACAGAAAGGACAAGGCTCCGTCCTGCCCTGCAGTACCTGATAGCATTTTTTTCCCTGGTAATCTCCCCATGTCCGTTTTATCTTGCCGGGATCAACCACATTGATCAGGTACAGCTCATAGGTAACCGGATCGCTCAGATAAATAAAATCTTCATTTGACTCCAGCGTCAGCTTTTCGGAAAAACCCAGTGCATACTTCTCCAGCATATGGGTAAAAACTGCCGCTCCCCGGACAGTCCCACATATCCGTCCATCTCTTCCGTAACCTGCCTTTTCGTATTTTTTGTTCCTTCTATCTCTCTATTATAAATAGCACAGGAAAAAAAGCAATGTCTTTTCATCCCTTCCTTTTTGCGGTATTATAATAGTAAGAAGGGTAACTGTTCCATACCTTCCCTGTTACCGGCAAGGTCACTTATGGCGTGTGTTTCTTTCCATAGAAAAGGGGGTTTTCATATGGCAAACACAATTATTACAATCGGCAGGCAGTTCGGCAGCGGCGGTCATGAAATCGGTAAAATTGCCGCCCGTGAACTAGGAATCGAATGCTACGACAGCAGGCTGATTCAAATGGCGTCCGAAAAGAGCTGTATCGGAATGGAGCACCTGAAGCCTGTGGATGAAAAGCGGGCCAATCCCTGGCTGTATACCGTGCCTTCGGATTATTCCAATGAAATGACCGGCTTCGGGCTGCCTATGAATGATATGCTGTTCAATGTACAGTCCCAGGTCATCCGTCAGCTGGCAGATAAGGAATCCTGCATCATCGTGGGCAGATGTGCCGATTCCGTACTGGAGTCCTATCCGGATGTGATTTCCATATTCATACGTGCCAATATGCCGGAACGCGTCAAACGGATTATGGAACGGCAGAACATCTCCTCCCGTGAAGCGGAATCCCTGATCAAAAAAAGGGATAAAGACAGAAGCCTCTATTACAACTTTTTTACCGACAAAAAATGGGGGCGGGCGGAAAGCTATGACCTCGTTCTTAACAGTACTACCCTGGGCGTTGATAAATGCGTCCGCCTGATTTGTTCGCTGGTTAAATAAGTATGGGGAGAAGCTGTCTTTGCCAGGCAAAGCCCCGCAGCATTACAGAAGAATTTCCGGGTCCTTTTTCCCGGAAATTCTTCTTTTTTTGGCATCTTTTTAACCTTTGTAAAAAGTATGTAAAATAGGCGCCGCAGGCATGGTTTTTTCTTTTTCTTCCTATATAATAGGCAATGTAAATTGCACGTTTAATACATGTTAAGAAAGGGTAAAGAAATGACTATCAGCTTCTCTGCTTTTCTCTCGCAGCTTCTATCCAATCCCGCCCTTGCCATCACCGCCCTGCTGACCCTGGGAGTCATTCTTGTCAATGGCTGGACCGACGCGCCCAATGCCATTGCCACCTGTGTATCAACCAGAGCCATCAGCGCCAGGCATGCCATCATCATGGCTGCTGTCTTTAATTTCCTCGGTGTATTTGTAATGACTATGATAAATGCCAGTGTCGCCTCCACCATCTATAATATGGTGGATTTCGGGGGAAACCCGGAGCAGGCCCTGGTAGCCCTGTGTGCGGCGCTTGTGGCTATTGTCACCTGGGCCACCGCAGCATGGTGGTTCGGCATTCCCACCAGTGAAAGCCATGCCCTGATTGCCGGGCTTTCCGGTGCCGCTATCGCCATGCATAACAGTCTGGCAGGCATCCAGCTTTCCGAATGGATCAAGGTTATTTACGGCCTGCTCCTCTCCACTCTCCTTGGTTTTGCCCTGGGCTGGCTTTCCGCTAAGGGCGTGGAGTTTTCCTGCAGACACAGGGACAGATGCGGTACCACCCGCTTTTTCGGAGGGGCACAGATCGCCGGCGGGGCGGCGATGGCCTTCATGCACGGTGCGCAGGACGGCCAGAAATTTATGGGGGTTTTCATGCTGGGGATCTTTCTTGCCGGCGGGAAGGACGGGGTCACCTCTTTCCAAATCCCTCTCTGGCTCATGATCCTTTGCAGTATGGTAATGGCTCTCGGAACCTCCATTGGGGGCTACCGTATCATCAAAGCCGTGGGTATGGATATGGTCAAGCTGGAAAAATACCAGGGCTTTGCCGCAGATATGGCGGGTGCCGTATGCCTGCTGCTCTCCTCCCTGACCGGAATCCCGGTATCCACCACGCATACAAAAACAACAGCTATCATGGGCGTGGGCGCCTCCCGCAGGCTCTCCGCCGTAAATTGGGGCGTAGTGAAGGAAATGGTTTTGACCTGGGTACTGACCTTCCCGGGCTGCGGCATTATCGGTTATCTTTTCGCAAAATTATTTTTATTCCTCTTCTGAAGTCCCCCATGCCCGGTTCACCGGACAGCATCATGCAGGAAAGCAGCCGGCCGAAAGGCCATCAAGATTATGGAAGCAGACTGCAAATATAATTCAAGCCCTCAAGAAAGGAAACTATCATGGCACGTAAAAAAGAAAATAATTATTTTGAGATGTTTGTAGAAGCGGTTACCTATTCCTGCCAGGCCGCAGATATGCTGAAGGAGGATTTTCTGAATTTTGATCCCGCCCAGCTGGCTGTCCATATCGAATCCCTGCATAATATCGAACATACCGCGGACATTGCCAAGCACGGGCTCCTGGAAAAGCTCATGAAGGAATTTATCACCCCCATCGACCGGGAGGATATCCTGGAGCTTTCCAAAGCCCTGGACGATGTGACCGACAGCCTGGAGGATGTCCTTCTGCGGCTGTACATGTTCGGGATCACCTCGTTACGGGAGGATGCCATATCCTTTGTTTCCATCATCAATGACTGCTGCTATTCCCTTAAAAAGCTGATGCTGGAATTTGAGAATTTCCGTAAATCCAAAGCGATTAAGGAAATGATCATCGATATCAACCATCTGGAGGAAACCGGCGACCGCCTGTATACGGAGGCCATGCACCGGCTCTATACGGAACCGGCCGACGCTGTGGAGATCCTTGCCTGGACCACCATCTACAACCGCATGGAAAAATGCTGCGACAAATGTGAAGACGCCGCCGACGTGGTGGAAGCCGTCCTCCTGAAATACAGCTGATCCCCCTGCCCGCAGTATTTATGCAAAACAGAAGGCGCTTTTTTATACACCAAGCGCCTTCTTTATTTCCGGCACAGCCATGCCGTCCTCCCGCATCTGCTTAATTTCCCGGATCCGGGATACCGCTTCCTCCCTCCGGTATCTGCGGGTGAGATTCTCTTCTGCCTGTTCAAAAGGAATCATGCCCTCCTCCGTATAAAATTTAAGCGTGCTGTAACGGGATTCCGTCAGACGAACCAATTCCCCAATGGTAACAAATTCAGCTGTCTGTATTGTTTCCAGACTTCTTTGCCTGCCCATTTTCCTCACCCTGCCTTTTATTTACTGTCTTTTATCTACTGTCTTTTTATTTACAGCCTTTTCTTTGCCGGCTTTCTTCTTTTCATCAGCAGCTTTTATATTTGTTTTCACGTTTCTTTTTTAAACGAAGGAATCAGGTGGCGGCACTTCCCGATATGCTGACTGCTATAATCATTGTCTCCACATACTCCATCATTTTCTTAACCGTGGTTCCCTGCTCCGATTCCCTGACCTCTTTGATCCGCTTCCTCAACTGTTCCGATTCATATTTACTGAAATACTGCTTTAAAAGCCCGCTTGTATCCAAAAGAGCCGTCAAAGCGGCGATATCATCGCTCACCTCGCCCTCCTCCAGAAGTTCCGCCCGGAGCTGCTGGATAACGTTATCCACACATCCCTCCTCCGGATAAAAACGCAGGCTTTCCACCAGTATCCCTTTGCTTTCTTCCTTCGCGCAGCCTTCCTTTACCAACGATCCGCCCACGCTGTATACAAGCTCCTTTATCCTTTTATCCGTAAAAGAAAATGCATAATCAGAGGCTATCGTACTGATTTTTCTGGGTTTCTCCGCCAGATAAGCATAAAAAGGGCGTAAATAGCTTCTCTCTTCTCCGGGTTCCTTCCTTGCTGCAATCTTTTTTCCCTCTTCTTCGCAGCAGCCTGCACCCATCAATTCCAGCAACGCTCCTCCTGTAAGACATACCTGCTGCTCCACCGACCAGGCGGACAGTTTCCCATTTTTATTCAATGCACATAATAAATACTGCTGTGTTAATCCAAGTTCTTTCATTCTGTCATTTCCTCCTTTAAGAAAAAACAGTACCGTATCGGTTTTGCCGATTGCCGTTTCCTTCATAATGTGTATAGGTTACTGCTTATTACTTACTACTTATCACTTGCTACTTACAATATACTCGTTCTCTTCCCTTTTGTCAATAACTATTACGAATAAGCAGGAAAAAAGTCTTACAACAGGAGGACGAATAACAGCCTGTGCTGTCTTTTTCCTTCCTGACTATTGACAAGCCAGAAACTGCCACGGTATAATATAGACCGTGACAGCATTCCTATGCTGTGATTTGCGGTTATGGCGGAATTGGCAGACGCGCCAGATTTAGGTTCTGGTGGGAGACCATGCAGGTTCAAGTCCTGTTAACCGCATGAATTTAACACCGAAATGTCCTTACTTAAACATGATTTTGTTTAGAGAAAAAGGAGAGAAGGTGCGTACTATACAACAGCGTACAGAGGGTGTCGCAAAATCATTGAATAGAGATGATTGAGCGGCACCCTCTATTTAAAACCAAAATAATTAACCGCTGATGTTGTTTAACTTATGACATTACATTTACACGTACCTTTATCGCCGAACTTCTGATTCACCCTTGTGGACTTTGCACGGTTTACAGTAGTGTTTCGGGTAAATTCTATGCGTAAATAAAAAGCTTTTTGCCTATAATAAACAATATTGTCTCACTGAGAAAAAGGCAGTTAAACTGATAGAGTGATCTGATATTAAACCAGCGGATTAAAAAAGTGGATTGTATGTACACTTTGGCAAGAGAGGTGTTATTATGTGGAGATGCTCGGAATGTGGCAAAGAGTTCAAGAAGATGAATCAAGACCATTATTGCGGTAAATTAAATACGATTGATGAATATATCGCCGGCCAGCCTGCGGCAGTTCAGCTGATTTTGCATAAAGTGCGTGAAGCCATCCGCGCTGCCGCACCGGATGCCGTGGAGAAAATCTCCTGGCAGATGCCTACATTTTGGCAAGGCGAGAACATTATCCACTTTGCGGCGTTTCAAAAGCATATTGGCATCTATCCCGGCGATTTGTCCCTTGCGCCCTTTGAAGAACGCCTGACTGGGTATCACAGGACGAAGGGTGCGGTTCAGTTTCCGTTTGACAAGCCCATTGACTTTGAGCTGATAGCGGACATGGCGCGATGGCGTGTGGCCTGCGTCCAGGAAAAGAATAAGATGAATGATAAAACTTATGAATATGATGCAATCATTGAGTCCACCGATAAATGCGGCGCCTATGTTGTATTTCCATACGATGTCCGTGGGGAATTCGGCAAGGGACGTGTCAAAGTCCATGCAACATTTGACGGCGAGCCTTACGATGGCAGTGTCGTGAACATGGGAGTGAAGAACCCGGACGGCTCTGTCTGCTATATCATCGGTATCCGAAAGGACATCCGGGCAAAAATCGGCAAGCAAATTGGCGATCCGGTGACCGTTAAGATAACGGAGAGGAAATAAAATAAAGAAGGAGAGCTGATAATGATTACACCTTATCTTGTGTTTAACGGTAACTGCAATGACGCGCTGGATTTTTACCGCGCAATATTCCATTGTGGCGAGCCGAAAGTCCTGCCTTATGGAGACTATATGCCGGAGGGTTCCAAGACCCCGCCGGAGCTTATGCGCACCTGGGTGATGCACGCCGAGATGACAATATGTGGTACGAATGTCTGGTTTGCGGATGAAGCAACACCGGTCAAAGAAGGGGGCAACATCAGGCTGACCGCTGCCGTGCCCACGGGCAAGGAAGCAAAGGTTATCTTCGATGCGCTTTGCCAAGGCGGCGAAGTGACACTTCCGTCGACCGAAACGTTCTACAGCGTATTCCATGCCGCCGTAACGGATCAGTTCGGCGTGAATTGGAATGTTGTCGCCGAGGAACAGCCGAAACAGGAGCAAGGCTGATGCCGGCAGGCTTTACTCCTGACGAGCTCCGCGAAGCGCATCGCGCTTTGCTGACCACGCTGTATAAGTGCAAGAAGATGGACGCCGCCAAACTGGGCAAGTCACAACAGACTCTTCTTAAACGGCGAATCGCCGCTCTGAAAATTGCGCTGACATTGATCGAGAAGGAACAAGCACAGGAGGAGAAAGGATAAAAATATAATGGACAACGAGCGTGTATATAAGATGACATTTTCAAGCGTTTATCCCATGTATATTCAAAAAGTGGAGAAGAAGGGCCGTGCCAAAGAGGAACTCGACACGGTGGTTTGCTGGCTGACGGGCTATGACGACAGTGGATTGCAGGCGCAAATTGAAAAAGAGGTTGATTTTGAGACGTTCTTTGCTGAAGCCCCGCAAATCAACCCCAATGCACATAAGATTACAGGCGTAATCTGTGGCGTTCGTGTAGAGAACATCGAAGAGCCTCTCATGCAGAAAATCCGTTGTCTTGACAAATTGGTTGATGAATTAGCGAAAGGCAAACCGATGGAGAAGGTTTTAAAGAATTGAATGTGAAACCGTAATAAATCCGCTTCGTATTTGTACGGAGCGGATTTATTACAATTGAGCGTTCCTCATGCTCAACCCGTAAATATAGGTAACTATTCTTCTTGGGCATATAGTTGCTTAATATCCATTTTAAGCGGAGTTATATCTTTTATTTTGATATTGGTATAAAGATATTTTCCCATGTCCCGATTATGCCAAAGTTCACCAATGATTTCATGTGGATCATCCACAACATAATTCCTACCTTGCAATGCGCCGCAATGTTCACATATATTAGCCATATATTTTGATTTTGTGGTATTGCTATAGCGTAACTGAATAGTTGATATTTGCTTTGATAGCAAATCATCAATATAACTTAAATCCCCCAATCCAACTGTGGGGCCACCTAGGCTAAAGAGTTCGTCCAAATCAGCAAGATCATAATCAAGATAATAAGAATAAACTGGCGTTTTCTTTTTGCATTTATAGCATTCCTTTTCCCAGCGATAGATGTTCAATCCATAGTTTTGTATATACTTTAATATAAAGTCGGGAATATTCAATGTTGATTTGCATGTCGGATAATTAGATCATCCTGCAAATACACCATATTTCCCTTCACGGATTTTATAATAGCCATTACAGCTGCCACATGAGATTCGAACATCCACATGCGGGGAATTCAAAACAGTATTGGCCCTTGGCTCTGGCTTAGCTTTTGGACTTTCGCTTTCATCGTTTTTCTTGCCGAACAATTTATCAAATATACCCATGAACGACTCCTCCTCTTATAGTCAAGTGCGATTAACAATACAGAACTCAGGTTAATTATTATATTTCAGATACTCTATCTGAAAATATTCGAGGAAACCCAGTCAGGGTTTCCATTAAAACGTCTTTTCTTTCTTTTGCCACCTTTTGAAATTGCCTTTTGTTTTTTATTGGAACCCCTGAAAGTACCGCTGCAAGTCTTAAAGATATAACTCTATCGCCAAAACCTGATTCATAAATAATAATACTCTTTTTAGATGGAAGGCCATATCGCATCTGCCTGCTTAGTTCACCCAGCAGCCTACATGTGTCTTCGATTTCTTCGTAATGTAGTTGCATGAGCTCAGCGATCGCATTAATAATGAGTGTTGAGGCATATCCAAACCCATCATCGCAAATATCAATGATTTCTCCAAGCTGTATATCTCCTTCCTTTTTCCTGCGGATAATCTTGACATCATTTTCAGATGCATAATCACAAATTTGCTTATACGAAGCTCCATCAATCCACATATTGGCCATAATGGGTATTGATCTTTCTGTTATCACTGCCTTCAGACATTTGTTTTCACTGTATTCAATCAGTTTTTGAATAATTAACTGTAGAATTTCTGATGTCATCTCACAGCTCATTAGCCCATCACAGTTTTCATTAACCCAATTTTCTAATTCAAGGAGTTGTTTTGTTCCAAGCAATGTGCGACTAAAAGCCGATCGCTTATCTGTGCTACTAATCGTGTTCAGTATATGCTCTCTGATTGTTGTGAATATGATTTTCAAGCGTTCTTTTTCTTCTGCGGTAGCAAGAAAATAGCCAAATGTACTAGATATGAGTGTATCTATGTCTTGGTCACTATCATCAGTGAGAAATGACAAGAGGTAGCTTTCAATTGCGTCTAAGCATTCTCTGGTTTCCGGGACTTTATTTATTTTTCAGGAATCTTCCTTCCGAAAAAACCTATCCATCTGTGCATACAGAAGTTCGGCAGAAACAGGTTTGCTGATATGTGCGTTCATACCCGCCTGTCTGCTCTTTTCCACATCCTCCGCAAAAGCATTTGCCGTCATGGCGAGGATCGGAACCGTCCCCGCATCCCTGCGCTCCATGGAACGGATAAGGCCGGAAGCTTCGTAGCCGCCCATCTCCGGCATGAGAATATCCATAAGAATCATATCATAATAGCCCACAGGGGAGGCGGCGAACTTTTCCACTGCCTTTTTCCCGTCTTCCGCCGTCTCTGATTCCGCCCCCATCATATGGATGAATTCGGATGCAATTTCCCGGTTCAGTTCGTTATCCTCCACGATGAGGATCCGTTTGCCTTCAAAAGCTCTGCCCTCCGGTTTCACTCCTCCGGTATCGGCAGGTGTTCCGGTATCGGCAGGCGCTCCGCTGTCCTGCAAATCCCCGTTTTCTTCCGGAGAGACTTCAGGCGCCGGATTATCCTTCCCGTTCCCCTGATGCACCGAATGCGCCGCTCCCTGCGAAGGATTTTCCGGCTCTCTCTCTTTCTGTCCCGCTCCCTGCAGCGCAGGCTCCCCGTCCCCGGCTTCCCATAAAGGGATTTCTACGGTAAAACAGCTGCCCACTCCCAGCCGGCTTTCCACCGTAAGCTTGCCTCCCATCAGCTCCGCAAGGCGCCTGCTGATAGCCAGCCCAAGGCCGGTGCCGCCGTATTTCTTTGCGGTGGCACTGCACTCCTGTTCAAAGGGCCGGAATATTTTTTCCTTATTTTCCTCACGGATCCCGCATCCGGTATCCTCCACTGTAAACTGCAGGCGGCGGAGGCCTTCCCTGACATCCGTTTCCCGTACACGGAGGCTTACCCGTCCCCCCGGTTCCGTAAACTTAAAAGCATTGGAAAGAAGGTTATTGATGATCTGGCTGATGCGCAGGGAATCCCCCAGATAGGCGGTATCCCTGTCCATCTCCGTCTCCATACGGAAATCGATATTTTTCTCCGCCGCCTGGGAACCGGCAATCGCGGCAAGCTGCTCCAGCATTGTCCCGAATTCCATACGTTCCACGCAAAGCTCAATTTTGCCGCTCTCTACTTTCGTCATGTCCAGCACATCATTCAGAAGGGAAAGCAGCTGGCCGGAGGACAGTTCCACCTTATGGAGGCAGTCCTTCACCTTCTCCCGGTTCTCCAGGTTATGCATGGCAATGTGGTTCATCCCGATAATACCGTTCAGCGGCGTCCGTATTTCATGGGACATCCGGGATAAAAATTCGCTCTTAGCCAGGCTGGCCTCCTCCGCCAGCCTGAGTGCCTGCTCCGTGGAGCTTTTTTCCCGTGCAAGAAGCCGGTTTTTCTGCCTTATAATCATGGCATAGCCAATGAATATACTGAGTAATGCGACTGTAATAATCAGGATGATCCCCATCGCCATCCGGGTCATGCCGCCGCTCAGTTCACTGATCCTTTCATCCAGCTTTCCATAGGGCATACTTACGCACATATACCAGCCGTTCACGGACAGGGGGATATAATACAGATATTTATGCACCCCGTCCAGAGTGAATGCCGTCACTCCCGTTTTTCCCTCTCTGATCTCCCTGCTGAGCATATCGGAAGTATACCCGTCATCAAACACAGCGTTGCTTTCCAGAAAATCCAGGACATTTTCACCGTCTTCTTCCTTTCCTTCATACCGCAGGATATAGCTGCCTTCCCTGTCTATAATATTCCCGTAAGCATTGGCGCCTTCCCGGTACAGGGACAGTCTCTCGCTCAGATAGGCAGGCTCCATCCCCACAATAGCCGCCACCATCCGGGTGTCTCCGAAGGGAATAGGTTCCATCACGGCTGAAATAAGGATTATCTGGCGTCCCAGCAGGGTCCGGTTGGACTCCATGCATTTGGGCTGTCCGTCCAGAAGTGCCTGCGCACTTTCGATAACCTCCGCCGCAGGATAACAGCCATCCGCCGAGTAGTAATTCCCTTTTTCATCCAGCATCGCCAGGAATGCAAAATTATTGTTCTGCTGCTTTTCCGCTATGAACTGCTGCAGTGTTTCCTGCGATTCCAGATTCCTGGGTTCGATATTGGTCATGACACTGCCTACGCGGGTAAACTGGCTCGCCATTGTCGTATCAAAATGACCGGCCATCTGATCGGCCATCTCCGCCAGATAGATATCGCTGATTTCCAGGATGGTCCTGTTGGTTTCCTTCCTGTCCTCCCGCACCATCCATACCAGCAGAAACAGTACCAGAAGCACCATCGCGGCTCCCCCGGCGGCCATGGCGGCGGTTTGTTTTCTATTAGATATTTTTCCTGCCTTCATTCCCTGCTCCGTCAGTTTTATTCTATCCTGTTCTTTCCGTGAACCGATAGTTTATGGTCATCTTACCATCTCTGCATGGGAAAAACAAGCCTTTGGAACCAGATGGAGTCACAGAAAGCAGCAGGGCCGTCTGAACTGTTGCGCAGGGAGTTCCTTCTGTCAGGAAGCAGAATCAGCTTTCCCGAATGAGTAACTGTAAATAAACATATGAAGCGTATAATCCGCCGCCGGTCTGAAATCCACTGTCTTTTCCCCGCGCCGCAGAAATCCCTGGCTTTCATAAAACGGATAATTGCAGGTGCTGTCCGTGTACAGGTAAAATTCGGAAACCGCTTCCTCCTTCAGATAGGTAAGTGCCCGTAATAACAGCTGCTTTCCCGTCCCTTTCCCCCTTTCCTCCTCCGAAAGGGCAAAGAAAACCAGCTCCCCGTCAAAGCGGCGTCCGCATTCCTTCAGCAGCTCCTGATCCGTTTTATCAAAGCCGGAAAACATGCGTCCGATCCGCCTCCCGCTTTTGGTTGTGAGCAGATGCAGGGCCGCCGCCGTCTGGCGGAGATCATCCCCCAGACGGATCCGGCCTCCTGCCGCCTCACTGCGCGCCATAATGATTCCCAGTACCTTATCCCCTCTTACCGCCACTCTGGAAAATGTCTTTCTCGCAAGACAGCTTCGCAGATATAAAGCGGCCATCCGCCGCGCATCCTTCGGATTGGGGCTGAGCTTATCATAACCCCAGGTTTTTCTTATAATATCCTCTACCGCCTTATAGTCCCTTTTTTCCAGCTCTCTGAATACAATACCCGTTCCTCTGTTTTCCATAGCCATACGCTCCTTTTTCGTTTTACAGCATTCCGGCGCCGCATAACTCATCCCACTGCCGTCTGAACTGTTACGTTTTCCATGCGCCTGCGGGCACTCGTCCTTGACTCCCGCTTCCTGTTAACGCTATAATAATCTTTACACTAACTGTAAAGTCAAGAAGTATTTTTCTCAAACCCCTAAAATGTATTAGTTAATTCTTATTTCACCCTTTAAATTCGTGTTTGATGATTTTACTCTTACACGATTTGTGATATGGTTTAATTGGTTAGTGGATTCCTCCATTGTAGGAGGATTATTTATGTCTAAGAAAAAAATATATGATCAGAAACACCTCACCACCAGTCAAAGAATCCATATTGAAAAAGGCCTGAACGATGGACTGTCTTTTGCTGCTATCGCCAGAAAGCTTGAGAAGCATCCAAGCACAATTGCTAAAGAAGTAAAGAAATACCGCTCTTTTCAAAATCATGAAGTTGACACAAGACATCCTCTGCGCTGTGCCAGATTTAAGGAATGCTCCCTGCGTTTTCTATGTGACAAACCTAATTGTGTGAAAGTCTGTAAATACTGTTATAACACCAGTTTACGGACTCCTGTCTGCACGACCCTTTGTCCCGAATACCTCAAGCCGCAATGTCCTTCTATTTCAAAAGCTCCCTTTGTTTGTAATAGCTGTGCAAAAAGCAGAACCTGTAACAGGAACCAAGCATTCTACATCGCACAGAATGCAGATAAGTCCTCACAGGAACTTCTCGTATCATGCAGGAAGGGCATTAATCAAAGTGCAGTTGATATCGCTCTGCTTGATGACCTTATTTCACCATTACTTGCCCAGGGGCAGTCTCTCGCTCATATTTATGCCTTTCACGGGCATGAGATTCCTTGTTCCAGAAAGACGCTCTACAATTATATAGACCAAGGCGTCTTTACTGCTAAGAACATCGATCTGCGCCGCAAGGTGCGTTACAAATGCAAGCCAAGAAAAACTGGTACGAGGGTCAGTCTGGCTGCAAAGGAATTCCGTATAGGACGGACCTACGAGGATTTTCAAAAATTCATTCAAGAGAATCCTGATATTCCAGTTGTTGAACTTGATACCGTAGAAGGCGGGCGGGATAACAGCACTCAGGCTTTCCTTACCCTCTTTTTTCGTAACTGTTCTCTTATGCTTATTTTTGTACTGCAAGAGAAATCACAGGACCAGGTCATAAAGGTTTTCGATTATTTGACACAAAAACTCGGTATCAGGGTATTTCAGGAACTGTTCCCAGTTATCTTGACAGACAATGGTGTGGAATTTCAATTTCCAGAACGATTGGAATGTGATAAAAATGGTGAGACCCGCACGAAAATCTTTTACTGCAATCCGAACTCTTCCTGGCAAAAAGGACGGATCGAGAAAAATCATGAATACATCCGGTATGTGATCCCCAAAGGTCAGAGCCTGGATAACTATAAGCAGACAGATGCCTGTGTACTTATGAATCATATCAACAGTGAAGCCAGAGACAGCCTGAACGGCTGCACTCCATTCAGGCTGTCTAAGATGCTTTTAAATAACAGGTTACACAGACTTTTATGTCTTCAGGAAATACCTGCAGACCAAGTCAATTTAAAACCATCGTTACTTAAAAAATAGAATTAGAATCAAGACGGAATCCACTGCCGAATTTAATCTTACAAAAATTTGGCATGTGGAATTTAGTCTTGTACGCTTACCCAGATGCCTGTTTGCCATGCTTGCACACATGAAAACAGGCTCCTGTAAGGCCATTGTAACTCTATTTTTGTCACTCGTAAACCGAAATGAAGTGAATTAAGTGCTATAAAATCAATGTTTGGTAGATATCACGAATTCACTTTGAAATTTTACCATTTTTCTCAAACCCATTTATGATTACTGTTCACAGCCCCTTGTGCTTCGTCCTGTGGTTTTGAACAGTAACATGGAGGAATCGTATGGATAAAGATAAAACATTATTTACCATAAGGGAATTCGCCGATCTCCACGGCATCAACCGCCGTACGCTCCACTATTATGATAATATCGGCCTCTTTTCCCCTGCCGTCAAAAAAGAAAATCATTACCGGATGTATTCCATAAGGCAGAGTACCGAACTGGAAATCATCCTGGCTCTGCGGGAGCTTTCCATGTCCGTGGAGGATATACGGGCTTTTCTTCGGAACCGCTCTTCCGCCTCCTGCCTTGCTTTCATCCGGGAAAAGAAAGAAGAAACAGATGCTTCCATCCGTACCCTGGAAAGCATCCGTCAGCTTCTTCTGGAAAAAGAAGAGTTTCTGCTGACGGAACAGTCCGGGGATACCGAAGAAATTACGCTCGTCACCTGCCCGGAAGAAACACTCCTTGTAAGCCCTTCCCTGCATCTGCTCCCGGAAGAGGAAAGCTTTATCGCCCTGATGCGCCGGGCCGGCCGGAACCATTCCCACAGGCTGTTTAACCACGGCCTTGGCAGTATGCTTCCCGTTTCCTGCATCCTGTCCGGAGACTTTGATTCCTACTCCTGCTTTTTCATGAAAATGCCCGTTTCTTCCGAAGAAAATATCCCAATCCCCGCCGAAGACGATTGCCGGCCGCACCGGAAGCCGGCCTCCGCTTATTTGCGCGCCTACTGCCGGGGGGACTGGTCCCGCCTTCCCGGTACCTACCGCCGTATTCTCGCCTTTGCCCGGGAAAACAGCCTCACCCTCACCGGCTATGCCTATGAACAGGGCATGAATGATCTGTCCGTCTGCCGGATGGAGGATTATCTCACCCGGATCCTGATCCCCTGCCGGCGCACAAAGGAGGCGGCGGAGCGGCGGCATACAGGAAAGGCTTAGCCGGAAGCCGGGAACGAAGCCGACTGCCGCCCTTCCTTATATTTTCCCGGCGGGCTCCCCGTCCGCTGCCGGAACAGGTTGGAAAAATAATGTTCATCCGAAAACTGAAGCCGGTAAGCGATTTCCTTTACCGTAAGGCCGGTATTGCAGAGAAGCAGACAGGCCGTATCCACCTTGCGTGTCAGGATATAATCATAGGGCGTCTGTCCGTAGGTACGCCGGAAAATGCGGGTGAGCTGGGAGGGAGACAGGCTGGCGGCTTCCGAAAGCTGCCGGATTGTCAGCTTTTCGTAGATATGCTCATCCACATATTTTCTGATCTGGACAGCGGTTTCCGGCATCGGCTTCTCCCTGCGGCCGCCGGCCGCTTCATGGGCCGCCAGGTTCAGCAGGATTTCATGGAACAGGAGGGAGGTTTGCTTTGCCAGCTCCGTCCCGCTTCCTTCTTTTTTCTCACACAGCTGGAGAAATTCCCGGAAAAGGGGATAGATGCCGCAGTTTTTGAACAGCACCACATCCCGCAGCCCATAGCCGTCCACCAGCGTATCACACAGCGTCCCTCTAACATTCATCCATATTTTCTGCCAGGGATGTCCTGTATCTGCCTGGTAGTCCTGGTTTTTCCCCGCTGCCAGGAGATATACGTCTCCTTTCTCCGGGCGGTATACCTCTTCCCCGATCCGGACCGTCCCGGTCCCTTCCATCACATATTCCAGACAGTAGATGGGGGAATTATCCCTGACAATATGGTAATGGCTGTCGGGATAGGTAATTCCTGTCATTTCAATCCCGAAAACCGACTCTCCAGGCAGCTGTCCGGGCAGGAAGGTGATAATGTGTTCCATAATGCTTGTTTTCCTCACTCTTTTGCGCGTATAATCCATTTATCAAGGTATATTATAGCGGTATACTACAAGAAATACAAGAGCACCGGTTATCCGGCAGAATGGAGGAATTTATGGAAACAATGCCCAGAGCGGAGCATCCCTTTCCGCAATTTATAAGAGAAAACTGGATGAACCTGAACGGAACATGGGATTTTGCATTCGATTTTAACTGCAGCGGCCTGGAGAGAGGTTATGGAAAGAAAACGGAATTCCCGGATAAGATTCTGGTACCCTTCTGTCCGGAAAGCCCGCTGAGCGGAATCGGCTATACGGATTTTATCCCGGCGGTATGGTATCACCGTACCGTTACGGTTACTGCCAAGCAGCTGACCGGAAAGGTTTATCTGCATTTCGGTGCCGTGGACTACGAATGTCTGGTATTTGTTAACGGCACGGAGGCCGGAAGCCATAAGGGCGGCTATGTATCCTTTGCGTTTGAGATTTCCGCTCTCCTGAAGGAAGGGGAAAACCATCTTGTGGTTTATGCCAGGGACGATACCAGAAGTCCCATACAGCCTATCGGCAAGCAGAGCGACCGGTATTATTCCCATGACTGTTCCTATACCCGTACCACCGGCATCTGGCAGACGGTATGGATGGAGTTCACCCCCGTTTCCCATATCCGCAGCGTCCAGTACTATCCCAATGTAGCGGACGGGACCGTTACCATCAAGGCTGTTGTGGAAGGAGAGGGCACTTTCTCCGCCTCCGCGTCCTATGACGGAACCGAATGCGGAAACGCTTCGGCGGAAACGATATCCGGCAATGTCATGGTCACCATCCCGCTGACACAAATCCATCTTTGGGAGGCAGGGGCCGGCCGGCTTTATGACCTCACCCTCTCTTTCTGTGAAGATACCGTGGCCAGCTATTTCGGGCTGCGTGAGGTGAAGCTGGACGGATACCGTTTCCTGATTAACGGCAAATCCGTTTTCCAGCGCCTGATCCTGGATCAGGGTTTCTACCCTGACGGCATTTATACCGCCCCTTCGGATGAAGCGCTGGAAAACGACATCCGTCTTTCCATGGCAGCCGGCTTCAACGGCGCGCGGCTTCACCAGAAGGTATTTGAGCCTCGTTTCCTCTATCACTGTGACCGTCTTGGTTATCTGGCCTGGGGTGAAATGGCCAACTGGGGTTTTGACTATAGCTCCTATACCGGCTATGAAGCTTTTATTCCGGAATGGATCCAATCCATAGAGAGGGATTTCAACCATCCTTCTATCGTGGGCTGGTGTCCGTTTAACGAGACCTGGGATTATGAAGGAAGAAAGCAGGTGGACGGCTTGCTGGCTCTTACCTGGCAGATCACCAAACAGTATGACACCACCCGCCCCTGCATCGACACCAGCGGCAATTTCCATGTGGTTACGGATATTTTCGATGTGCACGACTATGAACAGGATCCGGCAAAATTTGCGGAAACCTACCAGCCTCTGAAGGACGGAACAGGCATTTTCTATGACCGCTTTGCCGACAAGCAGACTTACAGAGAAGGCCAGGCTATGTTTGTCAGTGAATACGGCGGCATTAAATGGGCCCCGGACAGCACGGACGATAAAGCCTGGGGTTACGGCAACGGCCCCAAAACGGAAGAGGAATACAAGGAACGGTATAAAGGGCTTACGGATGCTCTCCTGGATAATCCCCGCATGTTCGGCTTCTGCTATACCCAGCTCACCGATGTGGAGCAGGAGCAAAACGGCGTATATTATTATGACAGGACCCCGAAAATGGACATAAACTTCTTCCGGGAAGTAAACAGCAGAAAAGCTGCTATTGAAGAGTAAGACGTTACTATGCATACCGTTCCCCCAGGGGAAACAGGAACCATTACAACTAAATATTGCATATTCTGTTAAATAATGTTAGAACAGGTAGACAAAATGATTATTTTGTCTACCTGTTTACGATAGTTATACTACATTTTTATGGTTTTTTTATTGTTATATTTTTCTATTAATCATGACACATATCCAATTGTTGAAACAAAGACTTCTGCGGTGCCTTTTTAAGACTCCATGTCTGTTCTGCAGCTCCTTTCATGTAATTTACAAATCCTCCTATTCTCCTGTTTTATCATAGATCATTAATGCACCATAATATAGATCCTTCGTTTCATTAGCTACTACAAGTGGAGGATAATTATGGATCATTAAATAATAATTCATCAGTGTTCGGCCTACACGCCCATTTCCATCAGCAAAAGGATGAATATTTTCAAATTTACAATGTAGATATGCCGCAGTTTTAAGAATGTTCTCCCCTTTATCCGGAATTTCTGCTATTTCTTCACATAACTGTACCATATCATTAGGCACTTCTTCAGGCATATCCCCTTGCCCATCGCCCACAACAGAGTCATGCTTTTTATACTCTCCTGGACGCTCTCCCTTTTCCCATCTATTCTGATCATAAGTACCTGCTGTCAATTTTTTATGAATTTCTCTTATCAGTTCCGGCGTTATCGGTTCACGCGCTACTATTTTCTGAATCAAAAAATCATAGCATTTTTTTTGATTTTCAATTTCATATATAGTCCGTAGATCACCGGTAAAGTTAATTACTTTACCATTTTTGAATATTTCTCTCGTATTATGGTATGTTATTTCCGGGTTTTCAATAACTCCTGAATTATAGGCAAAAATAATTTTGAAATTATCCAAAGCAGTTTCATAATCTTCTTTTTTTTCAATTTTTCGCTCTTGCCAAGCTTTTTTTATATCTTCATAAGCCATCTTCCATATCCTCCTCACTTGTTCCATTCCCGTTCTGCCTTTCGAAATTCTTTACGAAAACCTTCAAGGGACATGACGGAAGGACGACCATATTTTTCCCATTCTCCCCTTGCTTTCATATCTTGTATCCTAAATGCTGGTCTTTCGTGTTTGTCCTATGAAACCCATATACCATATGATTATCCCCTCTTTCATTTTAAATAATTATATCATTTTATGCACCTACTTTCTATCACTAACTGCATAAACTCTTTATATCGCTCACTCTTCACATCGGCAAGCCGGCCGCTGTTTTTATGAAAAAATATGGAATAAGATAAAAGCGGGCTGTGAAAAAAGTCCCCCAAAAAAGAACGCTTTCAGGCATGAAGCCTGGAGGCGTTCTTCCAAACGGAAGGAAATTTCATTTTGCTTACCGAAGACCAGTAAAAGGGAATCAATACGGGAGGCAGGAAGAATACTATACCTGTGAGGATTGCAGTGGCTGCCCCTATGCAGGGAAATGTAAGAAGAGGGCTGAAATCATACTCTGCCTTCCATAATAATATTCTGCGGCTTCATGCCCATGGCCTCATAAAAACCTCTGGCGGATTCATTAAAAGCCCATACTTTCAATTCCACCTTCGTGATCCCCATAGGACGGATACGTGCCGCCAACGCTTCGTACAATGCCTTTCCCACGCCCATATGGCGGTAATCCGGCAAGATACAGATGTCATCTATGTAGGCATATCTGCGGGGTACCACGACGGGATGGACGGGCGCTTTTTTCAGCTTGACATTGCACATCCCCGCCTCTTTTCCATCCACCAGGGCCACCAGGAAGAAGCCGTTCTTATCCTCCATAAGCTCCCTGAAATCTTCCGGGCTGAAGGGGCTTTCCTCCAGATCCGCAAAAATATCCGGCCGGTTCATGGCATGGATATGCTGCTCTTCCCCGATGCCGTCACGCAGAATCCAGTAATCCTCCCAGCCGCCTTCCCTGACGGTTATTTTATTCTTTTCTTCCATTCCTTCTCCTGTCCGCATACTTCATGCATACAATCCGGATGAAACCACTATTCCTCCACCGCCGGAAACGGTTCCCCGATTTTACTGATGATCTTCCTGTTAATCCTTCTGTAGAAGAAAATCGTCATGCTCAGGGACATCAGCTCCGCAATAGGAAACGCCCACCAGACATTATCCACATTTCCGGTAAGGGAAAGCAGATATGCCACGGGAAGCAGCACTATCAGCTGTCTGGCTACCGAAACCGCCAGGCTGTAGACCCCGTTGCCCAGCGCCTGGAACACACTTCCCATTACAATACAGAATCCGGCGAATATAAAACTGATGCTGATGATTCGCAGCGCCGGAACACCGATTGCCAGCATATGTTCCGAGGCATTGAACATGCCAAGCAGCTTGTCCGGGAAGAACTGGAATACCAGAAGCCCGGCCAGCATAATAGCAACCGCATAAATAACACTCAGATGAGTAACTTTCTTCACCCGCTTTTTGCTCCCGGCCCCATAGTTATAAGCCACAATAGGCACCATACCGTTATTCAGGCCGAACACCGGCATGAAAATAAAGCTCTGCACTTTATAATACACACCAAAAACAGCCGTTGCGGTGGAAGTAAACTGAATCAGGATCAAATTCATGCCATAGGTCATCACCGATCCGATAGCCTGCATAATAATCGAAGGAACGCCCACGGCATATATCCTTCCGATCATCCGCTTATCCGGCCGGAAGCGTTTAAAATCCAGCTGGATATCTTTATTGACCTTCACATTGAACACAATGGCAAGGGCACCCGCCACAGCCTGTCCGAACACGGTTGCCGCAGCAGCCCCTGCCACTCCCATCTTTGGGAATCCGAATAGACCGAAGATCAGAATGGGGTCAAAAATAATATTGATAACAGCCCCAACGGACTGGGTAACCATGGTATACATGGTACGTCCCGTAGACTGCAGCAGCTTTTCAAAGGTCATCTGGGTAAACATGCCCACGGAGCAAATACATACGATGGTTAGATAAGTCACCCCGTAGGAAACGATTGCCTCATCCCTCGTCTGGCTTAAATAAAAGGGCCTGGCTATCAGAAGGCCGATAATCAGAAAGGCCGCATAGGACACAAGCGCAAGAAATACGCCGTTTTCCGCCGCCTTATTCGCGTTTTCCTGATCCTTTTCCCCAAGGCTCCTGGAAAGCACCGCATTGATACCCACGCCGGTTCCCGCACTCAGGGCGATCATCAGCGACTGGATGGGAAACGCAAGGGAAACGGCTGTCAGAGCCTCTTCATTGATCATGGACACGAACACACTGTCCACAATATTGTACAGGGCCTGGACGAGCATGGAGATCATCATAGGAAGCGCCATGGACAGCAGAAGCTTATTCATAGGCATGGTACCCATTTTATTGGTCATCTCCCGCTCCGTGTGCTCTCCGTTCCCGGCCGTCTTTACCGCCTTCCCGTCTTCAGTTACTTTGTTCTTTTGTTCTTCACTCATAAATAACACCACTTTCTATCACTTAACTAGCTAACTGTATAAGTATAATAGAAAGAACAGCAGGTTGCAAGTAAAACAATCCGCTTGGGTGCAGATAAAAAAATTTGGCGTCCCCCGGCCCTGCTTCCCTGTGCGGGCAGCAGGCCGCACAGGGAAGCAGAGCGTTATGCGTGAGGGATATTGGTAAATTCCGAAATTTCCCGGCTGATGGTGCATAAATCACTCACGTTCAGATCATGCAGCCTTGCATGGCCGGTTATCCGGGCGAATGTTTTCAGATCCTCCAGGGATCCGTTCAGGTAATTGGCAACCCTGGCCGCCGCCGCATCCGTTTTCAGCCGCGCCCGGAGCGTTTCGTCCTGGGTGGCGATCCCGACCGGGCATTTTCCGGTGCCGCAGATCCGGTACTGCTGGCAGGCCGCCGCCATCAATGCCGCGGAAGCCACCGCAACGGCATCCGCTCCCATGGCAAGGGCTTTGGCAAAATCGGAGGATACCCGCAGGCCGCCCGTGATCACCAGGGAAATGTCCGACTTTACGCTGTCCAGATACTTTCTTGCCCGGTAAAGGGCATATACGGTGGGAACGCTGGTAGAATCCCGTACCAGCCTGGGGCTGGCTCCCGTCGCCCCGCCTCTTCCGTCGATGGTTATAAAATCCGGGCCTGCGAATACACAGTATTCCAAATCCCGTTCCAGCCGCCCGGCGGCAATCTTGATACCGACAGGCCGGCCGTCGGATTCCGCCCGCAGTTTATCCACCAGTGCTTTCAGATCCTCTCTGGTATCTATTCCCGGAAATCTGGAAGGGCTGATCACGTCCTCTCCCAAAGGTTTGTTCCGTATTGCCGCAATTTCCGGCGTCACCTTGCCGCCCGGCAGATGGCCGCCCATCCCCGGTTTGGTGCCCTGCCCGATTTTAATTTCCACCGCGTCGGCCCTGCGCAGGTTCTCCGGGGTCACGCTGTACAGGTTGGGCACATATTCAAAAATATATTTTTCCGCCGCTTCCCTTTCCTCGGGAAGGATCCCGCCTTCCCCGCTGCACATGGCGGTATGGGCCAGTGCGCTGCCTTTTGCCAGGGATACCTTGGCTTCCTTGGACAGGGCGCCAAAGGACATGTGGGATATGTATACCGGATGACTCAGGACCAGAGGCTTTTTGGCATTGGGGCCAATCACCGTAGTGGTGTCCACGTGCGCATGCTCCTCCAGCGGAGGCGGGTTCAGC
Organism: Lachnospiraceae bacterium; assembly: GCA_022845955.1. Classification (GTDB taxonomy): domain Bacteria; phylum Bacillota; class Clostridia; order Lachnospirales; family Lachnospiraceae; genus Eisenbergiella. The sequence goes on along the minus strand of AP025576.1, from coordinate 1,503,946 downwards.
TGTGCCCCCAGCAGGAGGATATCATCCCATCCCGGCATGGCCATCTGCGTTCCCATCGCCTCGATAATAGGTTTTCCCGTCATCGCCATTTCATGGATTTGTGCCATGTAACGCACATTTCCATCCTGCCGCCGGTATTCCTTCGGATAGGATAAATCCGGGACGCATTCCTCCTGCGAAACGCGCTCCGGCTCCGCCCCGTTTTCTTTCTCCGCCCCGTTCTCTTTCTCCGCCCCGTTCTCTTCCGCCGGACGGAAGTTTTCCGTTTCCCGGCCGCAGACCGGACATCTTTCCAGCGTGGAAAACAGCTTTCCTTCCGTCTCTTCATCAAAAATGTAACCGCAGATTCCGCATTGGTATCTTGCCATACGTTTTACCCCCTGTTTTTTATCATTTGCGGGCCCGGCATTACCGGGCCGTTACTTTTTCATCTGTTCCCTTACTTCCTCTATCCCCTGATCCTTATTTTCCAGCGGCTGGATCCACATATGGCTGTCGGGGTTCTGCACATCCTGGCAGACAGGCACCCTTCCCTCCAGATCCCTGCCCTCAAAGGTTTCAAATACACCGTCCTTTGCCTTCCCTTTCCATTCCTGGACATTTTTATCCGAATTCAGGGTGTTGATATACATTTCCCCGTCATAAAGGCCGTCTTTGAAATTTCCGATTACATTCTGGAAATAACGGCTGCCGGGCTCCGCTTTGCCCACATCCAGATCGTAACGCTCATGGCCTTCCCCGTTAGGCAGGTTATTCAGCCATGCGCCGTCGTAGCTGTGGCTGATAAAAACCGGATCCGTGCCGGCATCCTTTCCGTCACCGAAATACATTTTAATCCATATTCCCTGGCCGCTGCGGAAGCCGTCCTTCCATTCCCCGTAATAGTACTGATCTTCACCATAGACGGCTATGCCGGTCCCCTCCGGGCGTCCTGCGCCGTTCCTTTCCCCATAATAATAGAAGTATGAGGCGCTTTTCAGGGAAGCCGACATGGCCCGGTAATGTGCCAGGCCGCTTAAATCCTCCACCGCCTCCACGTTGCCCTTTGACCAATAATCCATCATTTCCGCAAGCATCTGGGCGTTTGTTTTCTTCACCACCGTAACCGCAGCATTCCCGCTGACCTGGGGCGTAACCGGACTGTCGGAACCCGATACCGTTCCCGGCGTCTGTGCGGAGGACGTTTCCAAAGGCTCTTCCGCCTCCAGTTCGATGGTTTCCTGTACTTCCACCGGTTCCTTGTCCGGCACGGCCTGCATGCTTTCCCCGCCGGTCTCTGAGGCCGGCTCCTGGGTTTCTTCCGTGGGAGGTTCCGTGCTCTCCGCCGCCGTTTCCGCCGCGGTTTCCTGCTCCGCCCTTTTCCCTCTGGCGCTCACCACGCACAGAACCAGGACTACAATGATAAAGAGAAGCAGTGCGACTACCGGCACAAGCTCCCTGATTCGTTTATTATCCTTCATTCACCTGTTCTCCTGCCTTTTTTCTGTCTCCGCCTGCAGCTATTCGTAACTGTGCAGACCTGTCCAAAGCGTTACCATTATTTTACCATATTTATTCCTGACGGCACAGGAAAAATTTTCTTACTTATCCAGGCTTACTTATCCAGACTGCCGGGAGGAAGTTTACCCGGGCACAGGCCGGACGGAATCGTTACTTCTGTACATATACCTCCGCCCAGGCGGGAAGGAATCCGGCACGGACGGCCACATTCCTGGATACTCCGTGGGATTCGCTGGTTCCGTAAAAAGGGATTTTTCCCCGCCGCAGGATTTCCTTTTTTAAAAGGGAAACCAAACCGGAAGCCAGTCCCATCCCCTCGCAGGAGGGAAGCACATCAATCCCTATCTGCCACATCAGCGGGCTGTCCTCACTGGCTCCGGCCACCGCAACGGTTTTGCCGTCCAGTACCGCTGCCGCGGCGATTTTATCCGGCATCAGCTCCGAACCGCAAATCGCATGGCGGAACGCCGTTCCTTCCTTCCAGCCGGAGATCTCGTCCTGTTCGAACCAGCGCACCTCAACCGAAGGGGCAAGCGGGGCCTCTTCCTCTCCTCCCGGCAGGAAATAAATATGGGTGTCCGCAATACGACGCCGGTAACGCCCCAGCTGCTGATCCAGCCGGCGCAGGTTGGAAAACCGGCAGAACCATTCCGGCCGGATCCCGCCCTCCCCGTACTCCCGGCAGCACCAGTCGTATATGGCGTCGTCTGCCAGAAGGTAACCCTTCCCGCAAAATAAAATAGCCCGGAAAAATAAATCCATCCCCTGGTATACCCGTGTCCGGGAAACAATTCCGTAGTCCTTTCCGGCGAAAGCCTTTTCCCGGTACGCCTCCATATAGTCCCGCATCAGATAGCCGTAGGAAATATCCGTCATAAAATCCTGCTCCGGCATTTCCGGTTTCCTCCCGATCAAATAGCCCTGCCCCGTTCCGGCACAGTCCGGGGAAAGCGCACAGTCCATCAGAAACTGGGCCTGCGTCCGTCTTAGTATCTCCTTATCCATCCGCATGATACACACTCCAATCTTTTGCCGGCGGTTCCGCAGTCCGTATGCAGACATGCAGAACAAATATCCGTTTGTTTTTGATTGTTTTTTTATAATTTTCTTTCCATTTTATGAATTATTCCCCGCTTCTCTTGACAGTTTTCACCGGTCTGACTAGAATGTAACAAGAATATGGGGGAAAGTGCTTTTTATTATATATCAATTTACGTCCTGCGGAAAGGACAACGAGGTGTAACATGAAATTTCTTAAAAAAATAAAGGACAGCAGGCTGAACCTTCTTCTGATGCTGCTGTATCCGGTTGTAACCTTTTATCTTCTGGAGTGGTTTACCCATAATCCCTGGAAAACCATGAAGGCAACTCCCCAGGTTTTGAACATCATCATGTTTGAACTTATCGCCCTGCTGCTGTTTGCCGCAATCGGCAGGCTGCATGTGGCGCTTATGGCGGAGACGCTTTTTTTCTTCCTGTATGGGCTTGTGAATTATTTTGTGCTGAATTTCCGTTCCGTACCCATCCAGCCCTGGGATCTTTTTTCCATCCGCACTGCCGCTAGCGTGGCGGACAATTACGAATATTCCCTGGATAAACAGGCGCTGCTGGTGGTGATCGGTTTCCTGGTACTTCTGCTGCTGGAATTTTTCTGCCGCTTTACGCTGAAAAAGGGCACCTGGAAATTCCGTATTCCCACTGCCGCCGTTATCTGCGGTATGCTGGTTGCCTTCGGCGCCATGTTCCATTCCGACGAAATCGTACAGCAGAAGCTCCGTCTGTATGACAAGCTGTTCACTCCCACCACGATCAGCTTTAAAAACGGCACCGCCCTGGCTTTTGTCATGGAGCTGCGCTATATTTCCGTCGACAAGCCCGCGGGTTATAATGCGGACACGGCCAAGGAAGAACTTGAGGCCTACGCCGCGCCGGAGGAAACGCCGGAAAAAACACCCAATATTATTGTAATCATGAACGAAGCGTTTTCCGACCCGTCTGTGCTGGCGGACTTTCAGACAAATGAGGACTACATGCCCTTCACGCACAGCCTGATGGACGGTGCGGATAATACCATATCCGGCTGGCTGAATGTTTCGGTCCTCGGCGGAAATACTGCAAATACGGAGTTTGAATATCTCACCGGAAATACCATGGCCTTTCTTCCGGCGGGCAGCATTCCCTATCAGCAGTATATCACCGGGGAAACGCCGTCCATGGCTTCCCATCTGGCTTCCCTCGGTTATAAAACGGTAGCCATGCATCCGTATAAAGCCACCGGCTGGGACAGGGATAAGGTCTATCCTTTCCTGGGCTTCCAGGAAGCCTATTTTCTTCCGGACTACAAAAACCCGATCCTTGTGAGGGATTATGTCAGCGATAAATCGGACTATGATAAGATCATAGAAAGCTATGAGCAGAAAGAAGAGGGACAGCCGCTCTTTTTATTCAACGTGACGATGCAGAACCATTCCTCTTATACGGAAAGCTTTGCCAATTTCCAGCCGGATATCAAGGTGGAGGGGACCGAATCCGCTGCCCTCAATAATTACCTGTCCCTGATGAAGCTCTCCGATGAAGCACTGCAGGATCTCATCGCCTATTTTGAAGAACAGGACGAGGAAACTATCATTGTCTTTTTCGGAGATCACCAGCCGACCAATTCCGTGGTGGAACCGGTCTGGAAGCTTAACGGCAAGCGTAATTCCACCCTGACGGAGGAAGAGGTATCGCGCCGTTACAAGGTGCCCTTCCTTATCTGGGCCAACTATGAAATCGATGAGGAACAGGATGTGGAAACCAGCGCCAACTACCTCGGCACAAAAACTCTGGAAGCTGCGGGTCTTCCCATGCCTGCGTACTTCAGCTATCTTGCCGCTTTCTCCCAGGAGGTTCCCGTCATATCCGCAAACCATGTGGATCTTCAGGACGGCACCTTTACCAACGCGGAGGATCAGGAAAGCCTTCTGTCGCAATATAAAGGCTACCAGTATTATCAGCTGTTCGATTCCAGCACGCGTAAATAACGGTCACGCCCAAACGGGGGACACGGACCGGCCACACAAACAATGCCCCGGAGGTATAAAGACAAAATGAAATTTGTGCATAACATTACGGCGGGCCGGCAGGCCCGGAAAAACGAATCCCATCCTGCTTCCGTCCCGCCTTCCTTGCTTTCCCGTATCCGCAGTAACTGGGTCTGCCTGCTTTCCTTCGCCATTCCGTTTCTGATCATGCTCACTATTTTCATCATTAACGGTATTTTCCCTTTCGGCGACGAAAGCTTTATGCATTCCGACATGTACCATCAATATGTCCCCTTTCTTTCGGAGATGCTGAGCAAGCTGCGGAACAATGAAAGCCTTGGTTACTCCTGGAATGTGGGGGTGGGAACTAATTTCCTGGCTCTGTATGCTTATTATATGGCAAGCCCCTTCAACTGGCTTGTTGTGCTGTTCCCGGATCAGTACCTGATAGAATTCATGTCCTATCTGGTCATCCTCAAAATCGGCTTCTGTGGTTTTACCTTCGCCTGGTATCTTACCAGACATTTTAAAACCCGGAGCGTGGCTGTGGTCCCCTTCGCCGTATTTTATGCCATGTCCGGCTATCTTGCCGCCTACAACTGGAATGTCATGTGGCTGGACTGCATTTTCCTTTTCCCGCTGATAGCCCTGGGGCTGGAAAAACTGGTAACGGAAGGAAAATATAAGCTGTACTGCATCAGCTTAGGGCTGTGCATCCTGTCCAACTACTATATATCCATTATGGTCTGCATCTTCCTGGTTCTGTATTTCCTGGTACTGCTGCTGACCAAATGCCATACCTTCCGCCATATCGGGAAGGCTTTTCTGCGTTTTGCTTTATTTTCCGCTTTGGCAGGAGGAATGGCCGCCATTCTGCTCATTCCGGAGTATTCGGCGCTGCATCTGACCAAATTCAGCGATATCAATTTCCCTTCCAAGCTGACCTTTTATTTTTCCACCATCGATATGCTGGCACGGCATTGTATGGACGTGGCTGTGGAAACGGGGTTGGATCACTGGCCGAATATCTACTGCGGCGTGGCGGTTTTCCTTCTGGTCCCCCTTTATATAGCCAACGGGAAAATTTCCCTGCGGGATAAGGCGCTGCGTATCGGCCTTCTGGCTTTTATGCTGGTGAGCTTTTCCACCAATATGCTGAATTTCATATGGCACGGCATGAATTATCCGGACTCCCTGCCCTGCAGACAGTCCTTTATGTACATTTTCCTGCTGCTCACCCTCTGCTGCGAAGCGATCCTGCGTATCCGGGAGTGCTCCTACAAAGCGTTGGGAGTCAGTTTCTGCCTTTCCCTGGGTTTTGTCCTCCTGTGCGAAAAGCTCATCGACAACGAAGAAGCCTTTCCTGTGGAAACCTTCCTGCTCACGGCCGCATTTTTATGCCTATATGGGATTTTCCTCTATTATTATAAGAAAAGGAATTTCAGCCTGAAGCTGCTGGCCGTCCTCACACTGCTGGCCGTGACGACGGAAGCCTCCGTCAATATGTACCAGACCAGCGTATCCGTAACCAGCCGCAGCAAATATCTGGAAAACCATGACAATTACCGGATGCTGGTGGAACGGATCCAGGAACAGGATCCGGACTTTTACCGGTTTGAAAAATTCAGCCGGGTGACCAAAAATGACGGCACCATGATCGGCTATCCCACGGCTTCTTTATTCTCTTCCACGGCAAACGGCCATGTGGAGGAGTTCTACGAAAAACTGGGGATGAGCCACAGCAAGGTATTCTACTGCTTTGACGGCGCGACGCCCTTTACCTCTTCCCTTCTTTCGGTGCGGTATATGTTCTCCAAATCCTCCCAGGAGGATCCGAACCTGTATACGCTGATTGACAGTGAAGGGGATATCTACCTGTATGAATGCAAATACACTCTCCCTCTGGGCTTTATGGTAAGCAACCATCCCGGGTTCAACACCTCCTCCGGCAACTCCCAGACAGCTTCCGGGGAAAACGGGGATGGCACAGCCGCGCAGCCAAACGAGACGGAAACGGAAAACGGGGGAATGCTGGATGAATTTCTGGGGAATATAGAAGATACCCAGACCGATGTCCTGGAAAAGGTGCTGGACCGGGAGGGCAGCAATCCGATGGAAACCCAGAACCTGATGGTACGGGCGCTGGGACTGGACGAAGCGCTGTTCACCGGTGTGGGCACCCAGGAGGACGGCAGCGCCACCACCATAACCGTGGAGCAGAGCGGCCATTATTATGCCTATGTAAACAACGGCAAGGTGGATACCCTGAAAATGGAATCGGAATCCCTTTCCAAATCCTTTACCAAACTGAAATACCGCTATATCTGCGATTTGGGCTGGCATGACGAAGGGGACGTGATCTCTCTGCATTCCGAGGACAGCAGTTCGTTAAGCCTATCCGCTTACCGCCTGGACGAGACGGTTATGGCTCAGGCTGTCGCTATCCTGAGTCAGGAAACCATGACGGTGGATTCCTTTGATTCCACACATATCAAAGGCCATATTGATGTAAGTCAGGCCGGAGAGCTGATTCTCAGCGTCCCCTATGAACCGGGCTGGAAAATACAGGTAGACGGGGAAGAAGTACAGGCCGGGCTGTTTGATGATACCTTTATCAGCCTGTCTCTGGAACCGGGCGCGCATACGATTGAAATGCACTATTCCCCCACCGGATTCGCCCTTGGAATCGTTATCAGCCTGCTCAGCCTGGCTGTATTTATCCTTATTGTCGTGTTGGAAAGGCGGCGCAGGCTGCGGCTTCCCGGCAGCGGCGCACCGGCCGGCCAAGCTGTGGCACAGCCTGACGTACCGTCTTTGAAAAAGGGAAAGGGACAGGAATGAGCGCAAAAAAAATGCGTACCCGTTATTCGCTTCTGGATCTGGTGAGGGGGCTGACGCTTCTGAGCATGATCGCCTATCACGGAGCTTATGATTTGTCTTATCTGTTTCATATAAAAATACCCTGGTTCCGCGAGGAACCGGGGTATCTGTGGCAGCAGAGCATCTGCTGGACCTTTATCTGTTTATCCGGCATGTGCTTCTGCCTGGGGCGCCGTCCGGTAAAACGAGGGCTTATTCTCAGCGGCTGCGGCCTGCTCATCACCCTGGCAACCGCTGTTGTCATGCCGGATTCCCTGGTTATCATGGGGATCTTAAGCTTTTTCGGCCTTGCCACCCTCATTACCGCCGTCCTGCAGCCCGTCCTGCGTCGGATTCCGGCTTTCCCGGGGCTTGCGGCAAGCTTTCTTCTTTTTCTGCTCACCCGTGAAATTTCCTCCGGCTATCTTGGTTTTGAGGGGCTGCGGCTGGCTGCGCTCCCCCGCTTTTTGTACCAGGGGAGGCTGATGATGGTTCTCGGGTTTCCTTACGATGGCTTTTATTCCACGGATTATTTTCCCCTGTTCCCCTGGATCTTCCTGTTCTTCACCGGATATTTTATCTGGAAGCTTCTGACGGCGGTAAACGGTGCTTTCACCGCCATGCTGTCCAGGCCGAAATGCAGGCCGCTGGAGCTTCTCGGGAAATATACGCTGCCGGTTTATATGCTGCACCAGCCGGTATTGATGGCGGTCTTTTCCGTGATCGACTGGATCGGGGTCATTTAGCGGCGGAAGGGGACGTATGGAAAATATATACGGCCTCTCCGTTATCCTCCAGCCGGCCTACTACCGCAGGCTGCGTTTCCCCGATCCTGGCTGCCAGCAAATCAGGCCCCTGGCGCAGAATGCAGCCTTTTTTCTCCGCTTCCTGTCCCGGAAGTGTTTTATGAAAGCATCTGTCTTCCAGGTATACAGGGCAGAAGGCTTCCCAAAGATATACCGCCGGATCTTTCCCGATTGGCAGGTACAGCATATTTGCTTCTATTCTTACGGGAAGCGGAGTTCCTCCCTCATCATACAGGGTGGACGGCCCGGCCCAGTCCGGGATACGGACGGCTATTTCCACCGGGGGTTCCGTTCCTGTATTTTCTGTCTTCCCCATAATCCGCCATCTCTTCAGACCGCCGGATGTCCCGATCTCTTCCACGCTGACAGACACCTCTGCATTCTGCGCTTCAAAATCAAACAAAAAAGGAATGAAATAAGAGCCGTCCTTCTTTTTTTGTTTCATTACCACATACTTTTTCAGGTTCTGTAATGCCATCGCTCCGTGGAAGTCGCAGCACCACAGCGCCTCTTCTTCATATTTCCCATAGCCTGCCACTCCGTACTCATCATAGAGTACCCGTCTGTGGCCGAATCCTCCCGTTTCACACTGATTGATCCGAAACTGGTTATGAAGCACACGTTCTGCCATATCCAGATAGTTCACCGCACCCGTCAATTCATAAAATAATAAGTTAACCCTGAGCCAGTCTGCCTGGGAACAACCTTCATCCCGGTGAAATCCAGGCACTCCTTTTTCCAGCAGCCCGCCGCTTGGCGTTACGTATCCGCCTTCCACCAGATCCGTCCAGTTTTTTTCCGCCATGGAAAGCCATCGCTTTTCACCGCTTTCTTTGTAAATCAGCAAAAGGCTGTAAACGCAGCAGAGATATCCGTGCGTATGTTCAAAGGGCAGCCGGTCAAACCCGTATTTCTCTCTGAAATCCGCCATATTTCTTGCCTGATCCAGGTATTTATCTTCCCCCGTGACTTCATAAAGCCTTACCAGCCCCTCCATACCCGGAAAATAACAGGTGGCATACCCCGCGGCATAGGTGCCCGTGGCATGGTATTCCTCCACCCGGAGGGGTGATGCAAGCTCTTCTCTGGTATTGATATAAAAATCCCCCAGCTTTTTGGCACAGGCAAGCATTTGTTCATCCTGAAAGGCCAGATAGGCTTCTATCAGGCCGGGAAACATTCTGCTGCTCCCCCACAGAATCGGCATCATCCGGGGAACCGGAGGCTGTGTACCGTCCGGCATAGGTTGTTCATAATCAATAGGCCCGCTCCAGTCAACCGGAATACCGAAATGCCCCGCATCCCTCTGGTTTTCCGGAATCTTTTCCAGCATAAAGGAAAGAGCCGGATGGTAATCCTTACTCCCGTTTCCTGCAAGCGACATGATCTCCAGAAACCGTCCGGATATATCCCCGCTGTAATTCGTGAACCAGCGCTTTTGATTAAAATCAAGATCCGCTATCAGAAACAATTCATTGAATTCCGGTCCCCGGAGCCTGCTCAAAACCCTCTGCTCCATTTCCCCTATTCTGCCCTTCAGTCTGGTCCTGCCCGCATCTTCCCTGTCCGCAGAACCAAATAATACCTTATATTTTTTCATAATTATCCCCTTGCTTCCCAACGGTAACCACATCAGCCGGTGAGGCCGAAAACCTGTGGTTTTCAGCCCCTTCCTTTTTATTAATCTGTTTATCCGTTCCTTTGCCTATTTTACTGAAATTGTTTTTCCATTTCCTTCGCTTTTGCAAACTGCTCCTGCACCTGGGTCAGTGCTTTTTCATATCCCATTGCCAGTATATCGGTGATCATTTTCTGTTTTTGTGTTTCAAAGGCCGCCTCATCCTCGCAGGTTATGATTTTGGCAATATTGGCCTGGAAATATTCATCCGCCTTAGAGAAAATCTTAACCGCTTCATCCGATACAGGCTCCATCAGCTTTCCGGTTATCCGATTGGTATCCAGCGCTTTCATCTTCCCGTCCTCTACCAGCTGTACATAGGCTTCTCCGGGATATTGTGCCTTACCTGCGCTATAGTAATCTGAAAAATCTTTATCTGCAGCCGATACGCTAAGCATGGTATATTCCTTTGCGTTCGTCAAATCATAGGGATATCCGTCCGCCGCGGGATTGATAGCCTGTGTAGAACACATCCAGGCATATTTGCCGATTCCCTGGGGGCTTGTTTTTTCCGCATAATCCTTTTCTTTTGTATTGTTGCTAATAAAGTTGTCGAGACGCTTTCCTGTCAGTTCCGGTTTCCCGTCCACAACATCCCAGTCTTCCCCCTGTATCCCTGTGCGCACCAATCTGGATCCTTCATCGGAGTTCAGGTATTCCAGCAGTTCCATGGCTTTTTCCGGATATTTACAGTTGGCGCTGATGCAGATAGCATTCGTGGTGGTATAGCCCAGTCTGCTTTCCAGCGGATAGATACCTGCAATATAAGGGAACGCTCCGGGCAGTACATACATTCCTGCATTTTCGCCGCATATTGCCAGATCCGGCGTATCCCAGTTCGCGGCGGCTACCAGTACCTCACCATTAGCGACCTTGGAATGGTACTGCGCATTTTTCATGGTAAAGGCTTCGGGATCCATGATTCCCATACGGTAGGCTTTGTTAAAAAATGCCAGGCTCTTCCAGAAAATACCGTCCTCCTTTGTAAACATATCCTCCAGTTCACCGGTTACATGGCTGAACAGCTGGTTGTTATCCAGGTTTTCATAACCGAAGCTGAACGGATAGGAAATTTTATAAGGCCAAAGGCCCCAGTCCGTCCATCCCGACAAGGCGTAAACCTTCTTTCCGTCCTCCGTTTCCGGATGGGCATCCACCATCTGCTTCAGCACATTCAGATAATCATCCTCCGAAGCGATTTCCGGGCAGCCAAGCTCCTTATAGTAATCCCATCTTGTAAAGAAACCTACAAATCCGTTTTTCTTGGGATTTTCCTTATCAGTCACTTCAATGGCAACGGGAAGGACATAGGTCTGGCCGCCGCCCAGGACATCCTTTGACCATTTCAGGCCGTCCGGAAGCTTGGTTTTAATATTTTCCCCGTTATTTTCCAGCCAGGAGTCCATAGGATATAAAGCTCCGGCGTCAATCAGGCTCTTTGCCATAGTAGGCGCTTCATGAAGTTCTATAATATCCGGCAGATCCCCTCCTGCCGCCATAACCTTCAGCTTATCATTGGTTACCATGGTACATTCCAGCACGATTCCCAGTTCTTCTTTGATTTTACGTCCGATAGCATCATCGATGGAAATGCAGTCATTTCCCACCTCTCCCATAACCGTGAGAGTAATAACTTCCTCCCCGTCATCCGCTTCTTCTCCGGCTTTGGCACTCTCTGCCTGCGCAGCCGTCCCGGCACCGCCGGTTTCCGTTTCCTTCGAACAGGCGCCCAGGCCTGCCAGCATTGCCGTACACACAAGGACTGCCGTTGTTTTCTTCCATAATTTTGTTTTTCTCATTATTGCTCTTACCTCCCAATCCCATTCTCTGGTTCTTTTATACCTGAAGGGTTTCATCCCTTAACAGCCCCCAGCATTACTCCTTTTACAAAATACTTCTGTAAAAAAGGATAGACCAGCATCACCGGCAGAACCGCCACCACCGTGGTAGCCATCCGCAGGCTTTCCGCCGACACGGTTACCGTTCCCGGGGACATAATCGCCCCGTTTTTCATACTGTCCGCAATCCTCTGCGCGTCATTAATGCAATTGTACAATATCAGCTGCACCGTCTGCAGCTTTGGATTCGTCACCAGCAGATAGTTATCCTGCCAGGAATTCCATGCCCCCACAGCCGCATAAACCGCAACCGTCGCTATAATCGGTTTACTGAGAGGCATGATGATACTCGCATAGGTCCTCAGGAAACCGGCTCCGTCCATTTCCGCCGATTCCTCCAGGGAAGGCGGTATCTGCTCGATAAATGTCTTAATCAGAATCACATAGAAGGCGTTGATTATTCCCGGAATGATATAGAGAAAATAGGTATCCTTCAGGTGATAGGCCTTCATGGTTATGTAGTAAGGTATCAGACCGGCCCCGATATACATCGTAATCACCACAAACCGGTATACAAATTTTCTTCCTATCATATCCCTTTTGGTGACCAGGTACGCAAACAGGGAGGAGCCAAGAATACAAAGCCCTGTATTGATAACGGTCCTGGATGCCGATATCAGGAAGGCGTGCCCGAAATCCGTCTTTTCAAATATTCTCTGATATATGGAGAAGGTAAAACCCTTCGGCAACAGATATATGCCCTTGGCAGCCAGCGTCGGATCGGACAGAGAATAAATAATCAGATAATAAAAAGGATAGACGCACAGGATGACGAACAGCGTTACCAAACAATAAATAACAATCTGCAGAATACGTTCCGAGAGAGAGACTTTAATCTTATTCTTACTCATGGCAAATTCACGCTCCTTATACGATGGATTCTCCCCTGACCTTTTTGGACAGCATATTCGCTGTAAACAAAAGCACAATACTTATTAGTGATTTCAGCATTCCCAGCGTAATCGAATAAGGATAATCGTTGATCAGGAATCCGACTTTATATACATAATAATCAAGGACCTCTATCTTATCCGCCACTACGGAATTGTAAAACATAAAATACTGGTCAAATCCGTTTGACAGGATATTACTGACTCCCAGAAGGAACATGACCACATAGGTGGGCATAATTCCCGGTATGGTAATATGCCATATCGTTTTAAGCTTATTGGCCCCGTCCACACGCGCCGCGTCAAATAACTCACCGTCTATCCCCACAATTGCAGCGATATAAATAATTGCCGACCAGCCAAGCGTTTTCCAGATATTCAGGAACCATTGGAAGAGCCATACGTAATCCGGATTTCCCATAATCCCCGCGCCCGCTATATCGATTCCAAATTTCTTCAGTACCATATTGACAAACCCATTCATGGAGAAAAAAGAAAAGGCAATCCCATACACAATGATCCAGCTGATGAAATTAGGAAGCGTTGTGGCTGTCTGGACAAACTTCTTAAAATATTTTCCCTTCAACTCATTGATCATGATGGCGAATAACACGGGAAACGGTGTTGCCAGAAGCGTGAGCGCGCTCATTACAAGCGTGTTGCGCAGGACCCGGAGCACCTCCGAATGTTCGGCAAATAATTTTCTGAAATTATCCAGACCGATAAACGTAAGATTGCCGAAATCCAGGAACTGCTGGCCCATTTTGTAATCAAACACGGTGTAAATCCAACCGATGAGCGGCACGTAATTCATAGCGAATACATACAGCAGAAATGGTACTGCAATCAGCAGATATTTATACCCCCTTACTTTTTTCCTCCCCAGCCGTTCCACCAGGGTTTTCCGTATCTTTATATCCGGCATGTGGTAACCCCCTTTCGATAAAACAAGAATAATAAAAACCGGAGGAATGCTCAATAAACATTCTTCCGATTTTTACAAAAATCATATCAGATTTCCGGCGCCCCGGCGGTGTTCTGGTAAAATCTGTGGATTTATACAAAAATATTACGGCTTATCGAAAGCAAGCCGCATGGTTACGCAAAAGCCCCTCTCCTTTATACTGTCTATTTCAAGGCCGTAGCCAGGCCCGTACAACAGCTGGATCCTCTGATGTACATTGGAAATCCCTATATGATTGGTTTCCCGGCTTTCATTAAGGCTCTCATGGAGGCTTTCTCTTAATTGTACCAGTTTTGTTTCTTCCAGCCCCTCACCGTTATCCGAAATACGCAGAAGGAGATCCCCTTCTTCCCGCCAGCCGGAGATGGTTATAACCGTAATTTCCTCCTTTTCCGAAACCCCATATAGAAAAGCATTCTCCGCAATCGGCTGAAGGACAAACTTGGGGATTTCAGCTCCATACAACTCTTCATTTATGTCAATTTGCAAAGCAACCTTCTCCCCGTACCGGTAATTCATGATTTTCCCAAAGCTTATTATATAATTTTTTTCGTTTTCCAGGCTCCAGAAGGTACGGTTATCCCTGTACAGTGGCTGGAGCAAATCTCCCAGGGCGCTGGTACAGTCCACGATGCTATCCTCACCCTTCATAATTGCCATCCACTTTATCGTATTTAAGGTATTGTATAAAAAATGGGGATTCATCTGGGATTTCAGCATTTTAATCTCCATCTCCCGTTTGTTTTCCTCCATCCTTGTGTTTTCTTCCACAAGCTGCCTGATCTTCTGTGACATCTGATTAAACTGGCTGACCAGCAGACCTATCTCATCCCTGCCCTTGGTCTTCTGCACAAGAGTAATTCCCAGCATCCCGTTTTCCATACATTTCATGGCCTCCACAGTATCCGAAAGGGGGCGGGTAATATACCGTACCCAGAATACTGTAAAAAATATGGATAAGGCCGCCACTGCAATTACCGCAATGCGGAAAACAATCTGGATATCCTTGATATCTTTCAGGATAACGGAAAGCGGTGTTTCATTCACCATTGTCCAGCCGCTCAGATGAAGGGGATAGCAGAGAATCTGCTGGTTTCCTTCTTCAAAGGTATAAGGCCCCTCACTTTTGCTGCGGATATATTGGGTTCCTTTTTCTTCCCCAATGACGGACTTGTCCAGATGAGAAACCGTTTTTCCTCTTTCGTCAATAATGTATGTCATGCTTAGCTGGATGTTTTCCTTATCCGGGGAATTATAAATATCAGTGAAATAATCCAGATTAATGTTAATCACAAGCCAGGCGGTATGAGACCCCCAGTAAACCGGGCGGCAGGCGGTGATGTAATTGATTTTTTTCCGCCCTTCATTCTGCAGGGCCTTAATTTTGAAATCACCGTTTGTATAGCCGCCGTACCATTTCACTCCGTTCCCTGCACCATAGCCGTTGTCCGCAATCTGCTCCTCATAGAATCTTCCCCTGGAATCCCTGCCGTTCATCAGAATATTCTGTTCCTTATCCGCTATCAGAGTCAGGTCCTCGGAATTATAGAAACAAATGGATTCCACATAGGTATATTCTGTAAAAACCTTTTCCATCTCCCGGAACAGATCCGCCTTTAAAATTACTTCCCGGCTGTTCTCCTCCCCCACGCCGAATACCAAATCCGTAAGGGCCGTTTCACTGATGAGCCTTCTTGAAATCAACTCCACTTCCTTGCCAAGCATATCAATGTTGTGCTCCAGCTGGCTGAAATTCTGTATTTTTTCCGAGTCTGTCTTTTCTTTCAGGGAATCCCTCACACTGGCGTAGATATAGAGAAAGCTGCCCGAGATAATCACCAGGAAGCTGACGGAAAGCGCCAGGATCATTTTGGTAAATACACTTCGGTAAACCGGTATTTTCATATTTTTGTCCTTTTCCGGAAAGAGCTTGGAAGCCTGCCTGTAATCTTTTTAAAAGTCTTGCTGAAATAGCTGTCATCCGCAAAACCTGTGATCTCCGCCACCTCATGCGTTTTTAAATCCGTTTCCAGCAGAAGCTCCTTCGCCTTTATCACCCGTTTTTCCGTAATATAATCCACAAAGCTGATATGCAGCTCCTTTTTAAACAGGCTGCTCAGATAATTGGGACTCAGCCCGATGTGGCCGGCCACCTGGTTCAATGTCAGTTTTCCGCTTAAATGCTCCTCTATGTACCGGACCGCTTCGTAAATCTCCACGCTCAGTTCATTCCGTCGTTCGAAACCTTCCCGGCAGCAAGTCACAACCGTCTGCACCGCGTCGGGGAAGGTAGTGCTCTCCCGGATCTGCCCTGCTGCCTTTTGCAGTATTTCTTCGCTGAAATCCTGCTGCTTTTCCTTACACCGGTACAGGAAATGAAGCAGCGCATCATCCGCATTTTCTTTCGTTAATTCTTCCTCCGAGGCATAAGAAGTGAGCTGCTTCATAAGTCCGTCCAGCTGCGCACCGCAAAAGGGAGTGAAAGGGAGGAACTGCCTGCCGGCTTCCCGGACTGCCTGCAGCTCCAGCCCTTCGGAGGCATCCCGCATGCCATAGGGAAACAGGATGCCTTTTTCCAGGTATGCATGTTTCATAGCCCTGCAGCATTCCTGGTACATTTCAGGAAGCCTGTCCCAGGACCCATATACCCTGCTGATCCCCCAGATCACATGGGAATCCAGATAACCGGAAAGGATGCGGGACACCTCCTGCAGCACATATTTTAATTCCTGGCATTTCTCTCCCGCAGTATTATCCACGTTAATCAGGAGGAGATAGCAGTCCTCCTTCTCCTGAATAATTTCTCCTTCCCCGTATCTCTTTATGATTTCTCCTGCCATATTCATGATCAAAAACCGGATCAGCATTCCCTGTGCATCTGATATCTTAGTTTGTACTTTCTCATATTTTCCCAGCATCATCCGGCACATGACAATATCCTTTTCACGGACACCCAAATGCAGGCCGCCAATACGTGCCCGGAAAATATCAATAGGTATCTGATGGTAAAAGATATATTGTTTAAAGATATCCTCCTTCTGGCCTGTTCTTTCCCCGGCCGCACTTCCCGATCCGCCCCTGCTTTCGTCCAATTCCCTTTTCAGCTTTTCCATAGCCGTCTCAATTTCGGCAGGCTTCATTTTCAGCTTGGATATATAATCGGACACTCCCATCCGCATGGCTTCCTGCAGATACACAAATTCCTCATAACAGGTTAATATGACGATTTTTGTTTTCTCATCCGTTTCCCGGATTCTGGCAATCATTTCAAGTCCGTCCATCACCGGCATCTTAATATCTGTCAAAATAATATCCGGTCTGTCTTTCTCATAAATTTCCAGCGCAGCTCTCCCGTTGGCAGCATCACCGATGATCTCCATCCCCAGTTTTCCCCAGCTAATAACACTTTTAAGGCCGCCTCTGACAAGAACCTCATCCTCCACGATCAACACTTTATATTTATCACCCAAAGCTCACCCCTCCGTCCTGCAGCGATTCCCCTAAACCGCTGCTTTTAATTACTGGATAGTGTAACACAGAAAACATCCGCAAACAATTGCTTGACAGAAACTCCTTTAGACAGCAGAATATATATTACTATTTTAAGGAGGGGGAACAGATGGAAACAATTACCTTTACACGGGAGATACCTGTCACAAAACAGGTGGATGTCTTTATTGCCGGGGGAGGGCCTGCGGGTATTGCCGCAGCCGTAACGGCTTCCAGGATGGGGGTGCGGGTCTTTCTTGCTGAAAAAGGACAGTGTCTTGGAGGGGCGGCAACGCTTGCAGGGGTTCCTGCCTTCATGCGTTTTTCCGACGGTGTACATTTTCTGGCGGGTGGTATCGGACGGGAGGTTTTCGATGCGATGTATGGCCCGGATACGGACGATACTGCTGTGGAATATCCTGTTTATACGGAAAAACTGAAACTGTTTTATGACAGACTTGTCTCGGAAAGCGGCTGCGAATTGTTATTCGATACACAGTTTATGGATGTCCAGGCCGACAGAGGGAGGATTCACTGCGTCATTCTTAAAGGACATGAAAACCTCTTTGCTGTCAAAGCGCACACCTATATAGACTGCACAGGAGACGGTACTCTGGCTGTAAAAGCAGGCGCCAGGTGGGAAAAGGGAGACAGTCAGGGACGTATGATGCCGGCTACCCTATGCACACTCTGGAATGGGATTGACTGGAACCGCGCCATCGCCGAATTGGGAAAGGATCCGGATGCCAGAATGTTGGATCAGGCTTTTCGTGACGGGGTATTTACCCTTCCCGATCCTTCCCTGCCCGGGATGTGGAAGCTTCAAGGCAGTTTGGGCGGGGGGAATATCGGACATGTATTCGGCATAGACGGTACGGATGAGGAACAGCTTACCAAAGGAATCCTGGATGCCCGCAGGAGAATGACGGAATACGTTACTTACTATACCCATTATCTGGAAGGCTATGAAAAAGCGGACGCCATTTCCTCCGCCTCCATATTAGGGATCCGGGAGACAAGGCGTATTCTCGGCGAATATGTCCTCTCGGTCGCCGATTACGAAAAACATGCCGTCTTTTCCGATGAAATAGGGCGCTACTGCTATCCCATTGATTTACATGCCGTCACACCGTTTGCTGCAAAGACCGCATTCGATGAAGCGTATCAAAAAGGGTATGGAAAAGGAAACAGCTATGGAATACCCTATCGCTGTCTGCTGCCCCAAAATACCGACAATCTGCTTGTTGCCGGCAGATGTATCAGCACCACCCGGGAAATGAACGGTTCCACACGGGTCATGCCCTGCTGTTTTATTACCGGAATGGCCGCCGGCGCGGCAGGGGCACTGGCCGGAAAGGGATCCCTGCGGGAGCTTCCTGCGGATACGCTGCGTAATGCCCTCCGGGAGCAGGGGGCCTACCTGCCGTAACAAGTAACATACTTTTTGGTGTAGGGATCCTAAGTTCGAAGCCCCGTTGCTTGCAGCGGGGTTTTTGCCTGTACCATTGGCAAGGGTAGCCGGCCCTGCTATCTCCTCATACAGATTATGTTCATTTGGCCAAGAGACTCTCCTTCCGTAAAATTTCACCATCTATATTCCTTTTTATTCCATTCACTATAAGCATAACAATGGAGCTTTCCCTGTCCATTCACATAGAAATGAAAATCTGTTATGCCTGTTTTTATCATTTCGGGCAGTGTTGAAACACAGTCAGAAATAGTTGGATAACCATTTCCTGATTTACCGTTTCCAATTTGCCCACAGCTGTTATCTCCCCACAAATATAATACTCCATCCCGTGTAATCGCCGCAGAATTATAGCTGCTAACAGCTATTGAAACAACATTATCCATAACATGGACAGGTGTATTGGAATAGGAATCAGGAGAGGAAAAGTTGTTTACCCATTCTTTTTTATTGCCTAACTGACCATTCATATTATCCCCAATTGCCCATACGCTTCCATCTTCCTTTAAAACGATTATATGTGCTTGCCCAAGAGCTGCAAAACTTACATTTTCCAGGATTTTTACCGGTTCTGGGATAGAATTATATGCATAACGGCTATTATCATTAACTCTGATATCCTGTCCAAGCTGCCCTCTATGGTTCAGGCCAACGCCAAAAAGTTCATTATCTTCTGTAATATATATGAGAGTTTCACCGTTAAAGTCAATATGCTTTACATGCTCTGCTATTATCAACGGTTCATATTCTTTTGATAAGTCATCAACTTCTCCCGTACCAAGCTGTCCAAGATTATTGACCCCGGAACCATATAGTATGCCATCTTTTATTTCATACTTGTTCATTACCCTATCTATTTCTGTAACAAATACATTAGGAGATACGTTTATATCTTCTTCCCGGGTTTCTTTTTTGTCAGGTTCTTTCATGCATGAAATAAAAAAAAGGGAACTTAATAAAAGGAAAAATAACAGCCAATATTTACGCATTAAAATCCTCCCTTACGCAAATAAGATTTCTCAATTTTTCACAGCACCCCTTAGTGGGCGTTCATATTACAAATAATCAGCCACCCCTAATTCAAATCTTCACTCTTCCACAGAACTTATTTGCATAAAACTCTGCAAAGCTTCTTATAAAATGAAATCCCATACTTAATGAAGTGACGGTATCCTTCCAATCTCAGCTTTGCATCGTATTGCTTCTCTTCCATCTGTTCCAGCGCCGCTTTTGCTTTCTCTTCTAATTGAGCATAGGTTTCTGCCACCTTAATCTCAATAATAATAGCAATTCCCTCATAAGGCGCGGACAGCAGCAGGAGATCGCTTCTTCCAAGGCCGCTCTCCCGGTTTGATTTGATAGTATAACCTTCCATCATTTTCAGAAGCCCGCCCAGAAATCCATGATAATAAACTTCTGTTATTCAACAGTTCTTTCACGAATCCGGTTTTATCCACGTAATAATAGTTGTTCTCTATAAGTTCCTTAAAGTCTTCAATCCCAATTGGCAACGGACAATTCATGTAATTACCTCTCTATCCCCACTACCGGACAGACTCAAATATCTGCCTGAATTTTTATCTGGTTTTCCATCTTTATTGATAGATTCTTCTTAGAAACGCAAACTTCGGAGGGCCATTTGGCACCTGCGAAGTTTGCGTTAGAAATCCTAATTTATTATACCTTTTCTAGTATCATTTAGCAATCTGCTATATAATATAGGGTGTAGATAAAAAAGCGGTTTTTGGAATATTTCAGGAAACAGTTCAGACAAGTTTGAACCGTTTCCGTTCCAGAAACCGCTTTTTAACATATTATCTAATTTTTGCCCATGGGCTTCTCTGCCGTTTCCTGCTCCAGCAGCTGCGTCTGTGTACAGCGCACGCTTCCGTACTCCGCAAAAATACCTACCGTTCCTGTCCCGATTTCATAACATCTGCTGGTCAGTGCCACATCGTCCACATATACCAGCATGATATTCCCGCTGACCACCAGCGTTATTTCCGCTTTGTTTTCATGGAAGGTGACGGGCCTCTCATCCTGATAAGACTGGTCGCCGTCCACACGGTTATAGCGGTCCATCAGGATTTTTCCATGGCGTACCTCCAGACGGAGCTGGCACCATTTTTCCAGCGCGGCGTCCGCATGGATCATCAGGCCCACCGCTTCTGTTCCTTCTTTCCAGGAAATGGTTGTACGAAAAAGGCAGGTCTCCTCCAGGCTGCCTAATGCGGCCCAGCCGAAGCCATCAGGCACATCACCGGTAATTCCTTCCGTATCCTCCCTGAAGCTTCCCTGCATCGGCACTGTTTCTATAGGCAGAACCTTGCCGAAAGACTGCCGGATGGTTTCCGGCAGCCGGACTCCCAGCCTGCCGTCTTTCCGGGGCACAAGCTCGTGTACCAGCAGATTGCCTCCCCAAAGATGCCTTCCACTGTCCCGGCAGTCCTCCCGGATGGATTCCCAGCCGACCATATAGCGTTTGTTTCCGTCTGTTACGGACTTCGCCGCATAGAATTCCCGGCCGTCGAACATATCGTCCTGTTCCGGCACCTCCCAGGGGCCGTCAAAGCTGTCCGCCACACGGTATCTGGTCTCCCACCAGCGGGAGTAATTGGAAAAGGTCAAATACCATTTATCCCCCATGCGGAAGCAGTCATGGCATTCGTGGGTAATAAAAGTACGGGGTGCATAAAGCGTCTTGTAATGCTCCCAGTTTCTTACATCCGCCGATACATAAACGGCGGTACAGCCGGTCCGCAGACAGGCGCCCTCTTTCTGGGTTGCCGTAATCAGCATACAGAATTTCCCCAGCTCTTCATTCCAGATCACATGGGGATCTCTCCAGTGCAGGTTTCCGTAATATCTGGTGTCGGGCCGGAAATAAAAGTCCGTATCCTTTTCCCAATGTTTTAAATCCCTGCTTGTGGCCCGCATGACCACCTGCTCGTTTTTGCCGTCCGCATCCTGGTTGCCTTCGCAGAAGCCGGTATAATGGAAGAGGAACAGGCCGTCATGGGCAAATACACTTCCTGTTCCGATGTGCCAGTCCTGGTCATCGGGCGATCCATTCCGCAGAACCAGAAAGGGCTGTCCAAAGCTTACAAAATCCGTTGTTTCCACCGCATAGACACAGTATTTATACAAGTAAAACAGATAGTAGGTCCCCTGCCAGTAAAAGGGCATGAAGTCTCCGCACATCTCGCCATGGGGCATTCCCGGATATTGCTTTTCCGGCGTGTAAAATATATTGTAATTTCCTTTCATATCGCAAGCCTTCCCGGATGATAATCCTTTTTTTATCCGGGCGGGGTGTCGTATAAAAACCAGCCGCCCGATTTTTTGCAGCCGCCCACTCTGCACAGAGCTGCTGCGTTTTTTCCTTACTGTTGCATTCCTGACAGGTCTGAGCCATCACTGCCTACTGCAGATCGCCGAAGGTGGTATGATACCAGTCATTTACTTCCGTTGTAATCTGATCGCCGCCCAGCTCCTTCCAGCTCTTTACAAAATCATCAAAGGTATCCGGCTCCTGTGTCCCCATAATAATGTTGACATAGGTTTCCGCCTGCATTTTATCCATGGAGGAAAGGTTGGTGCTCATGGTAGGGGTGGGAGCGCCGAAGAATACGGACTGCACCAGCTTGTCATTTGCCTTGTAATCATTGATGATAGTGTTCCAGCTGCCTTGTGGCCCGATGAATTTATAGTAATTCCATCCCAGGGAATCCGTACCTTTATTACTGCCGTTGTCCAGGAAATTTTTGATTACGTTGTAATATCTGGCAGCTTCCGGATGGATATCCTCCACCTTGCTTTCACCGTTCAGGGTATCTTTGATTTCTTTATAATAGGTGTTGCATTTCTGAATAGCGGGATCCATGGCAAAAGCAGCATATTCCGCGAAGTTAATTCCGGTGGAAGGATCCACGCCAAAGGTATTCAGTGTTTCCTCCGTGGCATCCAGGGAATTGATCTTATCCTGGAATACGTTCGCAATTTTTACCAGGGCTTCCGGATTCTCACATTTGGCATTTGCCGCATAGTAACGGGAAATCCTGACATAAGTGATAGGTTTTGCCGGTTCATCCGTGGCGGATACGATGGGATAACACTGCCAGTCCGCTTCCGGATCGTTTTCAATATTACTCTTGCAGGCGCCCCAGGGCATTCCTTCCAGGCCGTAGAACATACCCACCTTTCCTGCTGCGATATCCTCCCCCAGCTTTACGGTATCCTTAACGCCGAATTCCGGATCGATCAGGCCGTCCTCATACATCTGATTCAGCTGTACAAGCGCATCCTTCATTCCCGGATGGATGCCGGAGTAGGAAATCTGGCCGTTTTCATCCTTCACCCAGGCCTTGGCATATGCGCCGTAGGCTGCAAAAAAGCCTTCATAGCTTCCGGGGCTGGCTCCGTCATCCTTCACAATATCCTTCTGGAAACCGATTCCCCAGGTATCATCCTGTCCGTTTCCGTCCGGATCGTCATAACGGAATGCCCGGGCTACCTCCAGAAGTTCCTCCATCGTGGACGGCGCCTTAAGCCCCAGATTTTCCAGCCAGTCGGTACGGATCCATAAAAGATCGCAGGTACCGTCCGCTGCGGACAGCTGGGGAAGGCCGTACAGCTTACCGTCCACCTTGGCGGATGCCAGCTGGACACCGCCGTCTGCCTCAATCGTTTCCTTCAGAAGGTCGGAGGCATAGGTATCATAGGCATCCGTTATATCCGCAAGCATCCCTGCATTCGCCAGCTCAGAGAATTCCTCGGGGGGCAGATCCATCAGATCGGGAAGATCATTGGAGGCGATAGCCATGGTCAGCTTCTGGGTATAATCGTCCCCTGCCGCCGCAATGGTATATTTCAGGGCGATGCCCAGCTCATCCTGATAGCATCTGGTATACACGTTGTTGTTGATATCATCGCTTCCCACATATTTTTCCGTACCGTTCAGCTTGTGCATATAGGTCAGCTCCACATTTTTGCCTGCATCGGCCTGTGTGCCTTCCTGCGTACTTCCGGCGCCCGCAGTGCCGGAAGAGGTTCCCGTATCCCCGCTTCCTCCGCAGGCCGCCAGGGATGCCGTCATTGCCGCTGTCAGAAACAGCGCTGTCATTTTTTTGATTTTCATAAACGTAAAACCCTCCTTTATTTATTCCTTCACACTTCCCATCACCACTCCCGCCACAAAATATTTCTGCAGGAACGGATACACCAGAAGAATGGGAACCGTACACAATAAAATCAAAGCCCCCTTGATCCCCCTCCCGGTCACTTCCATCAGATGGGGATTGAGCATCAGCTGCTCCGAGGTAATCTTGGTAACATCAAATTTCAAAACCACGGACTGCAGGTAGGTCATCAACGGATATTTTTCCGGCAGATTCATATAAATCAGGCCGTCAAACCAGGCATTCCAATGGTTAACAATCACAAACAGGGATACCGTCGCCAGGGAAGGCTTGGAGAGAGGCAGGTAAATTTTCCACATGGTTACAAACCAGTTTGCCCCGTCCACCAGAGCCGCCTCTTCAATGGCTTTGGGAAGCCCTCTGAAAAAATTCATCATGATGAGCACACAGAACATAGGCAGCGCTTCCGGCAGAATCAATGCCAGGAACGAATTGATCAGGTGCATCCTGCTCACCACAAGGTAGGTGGGGATGAGGCCGCCGTTAAACACCATTGTCACCAGGAAAAACCAGGTATAGTATTTCCTGCACCTGAAAATTCTGGGATCATCCTTAGACAGCGGATAAGCCACCAGGATAATCAGAACCAGGTTGATGATCCAACCCAGCAGCACTCTCGCAATGGTAATTCCGAAAGACTGGAAATACTGTTTGTTGGAAAGTATGTACTCGTATGCCGCGGTATTAAAGCCTTTGGGCCAGAAGGAGACCGCATTGGCATCCACCATGGACCGTGCGCTGAAGGATATGGCAAACAGGTTGATTAACGGCAGCAGACAGGTAAGGCTCAATAAGCCCAGCAGGACATAGTTGCTTATCATGAACAATTTTCTGGATGGCGATTCTTTTATTTTCATTCTTATCCCCCCTGCATATCGCAGGCTAGCCTGCGATACCGCATTAATGAATAGTTTGAAAGGAACTTTCAAACTTTCTTCCTCTTTCTCATCAAATGACTGTTCGTGAGGCCTCACGAACGGCCATAGCCTCAGAAAACTTTGTAGCCGGCAAGCTTATCGGCAAGTTTATATCCCGCGATGATAAGCACAAAGGATATGGCGGATTTGAAAAGCCCCACGGCAGTAGCCAAATCGAACTTCGCTTCAATGACACCGATACGGTACACATAGGTATCAATGATATCCCCTGTGGAATATACCTGGGGGCTGTACAGGTTGAATACCTGTTCAAAGCCTGCCTGCAGGACATTTCCCACACTGAGTACCATCATGAGGAGAATCATGGGAAGAATACTGGGAATCGTCACATACAGCACCTGCTTAAACCGCCCTGCGCCGTCCATCCGCGCCGCCTCATAATAGGTGGGGTCGATACCCGTAATCGCCGCCAGATAAACGATGGTTCCCCAGCCCAGCTCCTTCCAGATGTCGGTTACCGCCATGGTATAAGGGAAAACGGCGGAATCCCCGAGGAAAAATACCGGTTTCAGCCCAACAGCCGACAGCAGCTGGTTCACAATCCCGCCCGACGGGGAAAGAATGTCTATAAAAATGCCTGCCAACGCCGCCCAGGATATGAAATGGGGCAGGTAAAGCACCGTCTGCACGGTTTTCTTAAAATGCCTTGCCCGGATTTCATTCAGCAGCAAAGCTACCAGCACCGGGAAAATCAGGTTACCCACCAGCTTCATTACCGCGATAAACAGGGTATTCCAGATAACGCTCCCGAAGCCCGGCAGGGAAAAGAGGTATTGGTAATTATCCAGGCCCACCCATTTCTGCCGGAAAAGCCCTTTCAGCGGGGTATAGTCTTCAAAGGCCATGGAGATTCCCGCAAAAGGAATGTATTTAAAAATAAAGGTAATTATCACTGCAGGCAGCAGCATGAGGTGGAACGGCATTTCCTTCCGGAACCAGCCCTTTCTTTTCTTTACGGCAACAGCTCTCATATCATCCCTTCCTTTCTGTATTTCCACTATAACAGGGGATAAATAAGAAAAATATAAAACGATTTATACTTTTATAACAAAAAAAATAGGGGTTTTAAAAATCCCACCGATCCCCTCCGGGCGCCGCACAAAAGGGAAGAAAAACATAACGCCGTACAGAAACAGCGGCATTCTGTACGGCGCTTTCAGCTTATTTGGTTTCTCCTTCAGCCCATGTCCCGGCATTCCTGAGGCGTCATTCCGAAGTGGGCTTTAAATATTTTAATAAAATACGCGGTATTCTGATAGCCGCATTTTTCTGCAACTTCATAAATCTTCATCCGTGAATTCCGGATCAGGCGCTTTGCCATATCCATGCGGCAGGTTTCTATATATTCCCGGATGCTCGTCCCTTCAAACTGCTTGAAAATCCGGGAAAGGTAAACCGGGTTAAAGCCGATTGCCTGGCCGATGACCGTAAGGGACAGATCCTCCCCCAGATGGGAGAGGCAGTAGGATTTGGTCCGTTCGGTAATGCTCATCATGGTACTCTGCTGGGTCTGTGCGCAGATTTCCCGGATAGCCTGGGTAAGCCGTCTGATATACTGCGCCGCCTGCTCCCATGTGACAAAGGATCCCGGATCAAAAAGCTCCATGAGCTGGATGCGGGATGCGAGCAGCGGACGGATATTCTTTTGGTTAATGTAGGTGATCAGGATATTCCCCAGGGAATAATAGATTTCCAAAGCATACATGGAATGTCGTTTGGATTTCTCCAGTATTTTCAGAATATCCTCGGCGTCCTCCGTAAAAGCCGGAAAGTTCTCCCCCAGAAGGAATTCCTGCATCACTCGCAGCTTTTCGGTAACAGGGGCCAGCATCTGCTCAAAATCCGATTCCTCTGCGTTGAAGGAATCACTGATGGAAAGCTCTTTACTTTCCAGGATAATACTGTTTTCTTCATTGATGGCCTGACGCTGCATTTCCGTCCACAGATTCCCGTAGCCGGCACTCAGCCCGTTCCAGGGAACGCTTTCCCGGGCGATGCCGAAGTACATGAGCAGCCCGAGGCGCAGCTGTATCATATTCTGGATATCCAGCGCGGTCATAAACAACAGGGCAGGCAGCTCCTCTTCCTCCGATTCCAGCAGCCACACAAAGCTTTTTCGGTAGATTACCTTATGTATGTGGGCTATCTTGTCCCCATAGGCTTTCCGGAGCAGGGAAACCACGGTTTCCAGTATTTTCTCCCGGGTCATCCGGGACACCTTCTCGTTCAGCGTGCCGATGAGCAGCAGCATCTTCCCATGGGCCGGAAGGGGATATTCCAGATCCGCCATAAGCTCTTCAAATTCCGCCTCTTTGGCAACCGATCCGTCCAGGATATGGATGAGCGCCTGCTGCTTGAAGGCGGGCGCCATATAGGATATCTTGTTCTGGGCGCTTTTAAATTCCTCCATAAACACCATTTCGGAATCAAGCAGTTCCACCATCTTTCTCATCGCCCCAACGATTGTGGCATCTCCTTCTGTTTTCAGGATATAGTCATCCGCATCCTGCCTGATGGCAGAATAAACGTAATCAAATTCATCATAGCCGGAAAGAAAAAGGACATGGACATCCGGTTTGATTTTCCGCATTTCCTCTGCCATCTCAATTCCTGTCATCTTCGGCATTTTCACATCGCTTACCACCACATCGGGCAGCCGGAACCGGAAAAGCTCCAGCGCTTTTTTCGGATGATAGCAATTATAGATCTGAAATACCTCCGGAAACTCTTCCTCAAACAAATCCTTCAGGCCGTCGGATATAATCGGCTCATCATCCACTACAAGCAGTGTGTATTTTTTCTTCTCACTCATCCCGGTTCCCCCTTGCCCGGCAATACCTTCCGTTTACAGCTGTACATGCAGGGTTACCCGCAGCCCTCCCAGGCAGGAACGGTTCACCTCCAGCGGATTCTCTTTTTTAAAAAAGACCTGTAGCCTGGCATTGATATTCATCAGTGCCGTTATATCTTCATTCGCTTCGGCATCATGCAGCTTCCTGCGGATATACTCCAGCTGCTCTTCCTCTATTTGTCCGGAATTTTCCACATGGATCAGAAGCTCTACTCCCGCCTCCTCATAACTGACCTTAAGCCGGATCGCTTCCTCCTCCTCCATCTGGCTTACCACATATTTAAAAACATTCTCGATTAACGGCTGGATAATCAGCCTGGGGACTTCAATGTAATTATAACGCACCGGCAGCTCCGGGAAATCCACATGGATGATCCCTTTATAACGGTATCCCTGGATTATGGCATAAGAACGGGCATGGCTGATTTCATCCTCCAGGCTTTTGTTTTCCCCGGAATCCCTGTTGATATATTTAAAAAAACAGCCCAGGTTTTCACAGACGAGCAGGCTCCCCTCCTTGTCCCCGCTCTTAATCATCCGGTACAGCAGGAAATAACTGTTATACATGAAATGGGGATTGATCTGCGCCTGCAGATGTTTGAAATTGGCCTGGTTCACCAATATCTCCTGCTTCAGTTCCCTGGAAACCAGAGTATCAATACGTTCCGCCATGTAATTAAAGTTCCGGTACAGATTGGCAAATACCCTGTTTTTTTCCGTTTCCGGGATCCGGTAAGAAAGGTTTGACTTCTTGATCTGGTCAAAAGCATCCACCAGAAGTACCTCCAGGGGACGGAAAACCCTGCGGTAAAAAAGTGCGAAGGCCAGAAGTATGGTCAGGACAATAATTCCCGCGAATAAAAGGATACTGGTTATCATTTTATCCTGGATTAAATGAAGGAAGCTCTGATCCTGCAGATAATACAGCCGGAAGAAATCCCCGTCGTCATGAGAACTCATGAACAGATATTCTTCGCCGTCAAGCAGCAGCTTATCCGGATCGTCCCCCTTCTTCAGATTCCCGTAATCAATATCCCTTGTGGAAAAATAAACGGCGCTGTTATCCGGGCTTGCCATAAACAACGCGTCCTGATCCATCATTTTGGCAAACTGCATTTCCTGTAAAATCACACCGGTATTTAATTCGATCACAAAGATACCCAGCACATTCTCTTTGATCCATTTGTCGTCCAAATAGTTTTTATTCAGGATTTCAATGATATAGGCTTTGCCGTCTTTTATGGACAGCATTCCATTTTCTTTATTTTCCAGCACGAAGGCATAGGCCTCTTCTTCCACAAAATCATATCCGTCCCGGCTGATTTTCAGCTTTTTCTCCGGAAGATACAGGCAGCTGGCGGAAACAAAGGAATTCAGGTTATCGATTTCCATGCACCGTTTCCGGATATCCTCCATCAGCTTGCTGCGTTCGTAGCTGTTCACATAATCATACCGGCAGTACAGTTCCTGCACGATATCTTCTTTGACGGCAACGCTTGCCGTAATCTTCAGGGTTGTCAGTTCTTCATTGATATTCCTGGACAGATAATTGATCCGCTCCTGCTGCTCCTGCTCAATGATTTCGGAATAATATTGCTTTTCCCTCATATAGGTAACCAGATTAAAGCAGATGCTTATTGCCGCAAATGCCGCAAAAATAAGAAGAAGCCACTTAAACAGATATCTGACAAAATCACTTTCCCTCTTCCTCTCCATTTTCCCCACCGCTTCTTCCTCTTCCGGCCTTCTCCTCACTGCCCGTCTTTTTCAGCCGGATAATAATCCATGTCATAAGGATAATAACTGGTTTGTGTATCCTTTAGTTTATCAGTATTTCCGGTGAAAGACAATTGGAGTACCGGTTTCCCGGAGGCTTTACCGTTATTTGCTTCGTTTCTATCCGGAACACAGCATAGGTTTGCGCTGTCCGTTTTTCTTTTATCCATTATATTGTAGCTTTATGGGGCGGCAAAAAACATACAAATAAATTGATTTGGATAGTAAAATTGATACTTTTGGAAACAGGGGCTGCTTCCGTCTATAGGAAACGCCTGATGTATGTATGACTGCCGCAGTTTCTTTTTCGTTTGAACCTGATACAGCCCCCGGCTGTTGGGATATCTCCCAGCCGGGGGCTGTTGCTTTGTTATGATATCGCTTTTTTAAATGTACTTTCGTGCATACATGCCAGGCTGTCCTTATTCCATCTCCTGTCTGGCCATACGCAAGCACTTCATAATCAGGCATCTGAACATCCGCAATCACTACATTCTTCCTTTTTCTTGAGGGGATTAGGTGAATTTACCGTAAGAATTCGTGCGATTTTGGATGTCTTGTTCGTCCAGTTGTGCTTTTTGGATGAATTAAAATGGATACTGTCGCCGGGATACATGACATATTTTCTGTCTTCCAGGTACAGGGTAACCGTTCCTTCCAGAACAAAAAGGAATTCTTCCCCCTTATGCGAATACATCTCCGGGATCTCTTCCTCTTCCGCCGGAGGCAGAAGCGTATACAGACGAGGTAATAGCCCATAATCCGTATGAGGCTGCTTTAAGATATACTGATACATCTGAGCACTTGCCTGACTTGGAATCAGCTCCATACCATGCATAATAGGATCCTCCGGCTCTTCCGTCCTGTTTTCACTTTCCGTCTCTATAAACAGATCTGACAGCGGAACCCCCAGGACATTTGCTATCGTTTCCAGGGAATCAATAGCTATGGAGGAGATTCCCCTCTCAAATTGGGACAAAAAACCCACCGACAACCCGCACGCCTCACCCAGCTGTTTGATTGTCATTTCTTTTCCAACACGTAATAACTTGACTTTTGCCCCAATTGCTGTACTCGTACTCATTCTTATTCTCCATTCGTTCCTGCCCCATTTTCCTTTACACTATCCGCTGATAATTTTTATTTTATAGAAAATAAAAAATGCTGTCAACATTTACCACTCTTTTGTCATGCTTCCCTTTTCTTATGGTTTTTTATGATTTCCTGATTTGCTCTTATCCGCCGGATTAAATGCCTGCCTTTATGCCTCCTCATCTCACAGTTATCAATCAGCGATAACTTTCCTCCAGTATTTGAATAATATCCGTTTTTGTTATCTCATATTTTTCAAAAGCAATCCCCGTATTGTCTACGGTCACGTCGGCAATGGTTTGGAAATCCGCTTCCGTAATTCCTTCGTCCGTCATAGAATACAGTTCTCTGACGCCGGTTACATCCATCAGCTGCTTTAACGCGGTGACAAACCCCTGTCCGGGATCCTTGCCGTCCCTGCGCACGCCGCAGACCTCTCCCAATTCATCAAGAAGGGCCGGACGCAGGTGCTTCACCTTTTTATAATAGCTCTCTGCAATCATAAGAAGGCTTTCCCCGTGCACTATGGCAGGGAACTGTCCCCCTATGGTCTGGGCAATGATATGGTGTGAGGTGGTGCTGCACATTGCCTGGGTATAACCCGCCAGAATATCCGCCGCATAACACATGCAGGTGCGCGCTTCCAGATTATTTCCGTCCTTTGCCGCCAGAGGCAGATTATGGGCAACCATCTTAATCCCGTCCACCGCATACAAATCCACCAGATGATTCTGGTGCTCGTTGGTAATATAACATTCAGCAAGATGGAAAAGCGCATCAAAACCCTGGTATAAGGTCAGCTTATGAGGAAGAGAACACATCAGCTCAGGATCGATAACCGACAGGGCAGGGAAAATCTGATCCATGGCAAAATCCAGCTTTTCCTTTGTCTCTTCATTGGTAATTACACAATAGGGATCCGTCTCCGTCCCTGTCCCGCAGGTTGTGGATATCGTCACTATGGGAGCCGCACAGGATACCGGCAGATTTTTTCCGGTTCCGGTTTGGGCATAATCCCATAAAATCCCCGGATTTTTCATCATAATGGCAGTGGCCTTGGCCGTATCCACACTGCTTCCTCCTCCCAGGCCGATGACAAAATCACAGTTTTCTTTTTCAGCCAGCGCAGCCGCATCCATAACGCCTGACTGCGTGGGATTCGGCTGCACCCTGTCAAAAACAACATATTCTGTTCCGTTTTCTTTCAGCAGATCCGTCACCCGTTTCTGTATTCCCAGCTTTTCCATCAGGCCGTCCTGCGTAACACAAATAAGTGCTTTTTTCCCCGGAAGGCTTACGCTGCCAAGCTCCTTCAGGCGTCCCGCCCCAAAAATCACCCGGGCAGGGATATAAGCATCAATTGTAAACATGGCTTTTACCTCCTATTCGATTTCGTCCGCATGCATCGCTTCCACAACATATACTTTCTGTTCCTCTGTCAGTTCCACACGCGGCCTTCTGCAATATCCGCAGTCCAGCCCTTTTCTGGCCAGCAGATATTTTAAAGTCTGGGGAACTCTGGGGAAGGTTTCCAACACATCCAGCGCAGGCAGAATCCTCCGGTAAATTTCCTTGCCCTTTTCCAGATTTTTTTCTTCATATACCGCCCGGAATAATGCCGTGCAGTCCTTCGGCGCCACATTGGCCAGCATGGATATCCAGCCGCAGGCGCCTGCCGCAAAGCTTTCCAATGCAATATTATCCGCCCCGCAGAATACGGAAACATTCTCCGGCGCGTCGTCCACTACCTCGGTAACTTTATGGATGTCCCCGCTGGACTCCTTTACCACCGCCGTATACGGAAGCCCAAACAGCTCCCGGAAGGTATCCCTTTCAATGGAAATGCCGCAGCTGCCCGGATTGTTGTAAACCATAATCGGAAATTCCGTGTTCTCCATAATATAGCGGTAATTCTCCACCAGCTCCTCCTGTGTGGGATGGCAGTACGGCGGCGCCAGCACCATAGCCGCATGGCCGCCGCTCTCCTTTACCTGGAGAATCAGCTCTATCACATCATCCGCCCGTTCTCTGGTCACTCCCACAATCACACTTGTCCTGCCGCAGATATAAGGAACGATTTCCCTTACATATTCTTTATGTTCCTCCAATGTTACACTCTGGTATTCCCCGGTAGCCCCCAGGATACAGATTCCGTGGACGCTGTTTTCTATCAGATAATCCAGATGCCTTTTGGCAGCCTCCAAATCAAAGCTTCCGTCTTTATGAAAAGGTGTTACGGCTACCGCATAAACGCCTTGAAACTCTTTGTTCATTGTCTTAATCCTTTCTGTCATTCATTCCTATTTTCTTTCTGGTAAAACCGTCTGAAGGCCAGTGGCGAGATATCAACCGGTTGCTCTCTTCCTGCGATCAGGTTGGACATCAGCTTACCTGTTATAGCGGATAAGCCGATCCCGTCCCCCTCATGTCCCGCTGCGATAAAGAATCCGGGAACCGGTGTATCGGATACGATGGGAAGATGATCCGGCGTAAAAGGCCGCAGGCCGCTGTAGGCCCTGATCACCTTAATCTCCCTGATTATGGGGAAGAAACGGATGGCCCGTTCCGCCAGCGCCTGCATCACATCAATATCCGTCCGGATATCCTCTCCCGCGAACCGCCTGGAGGATCCTATCAGGAAGTTATCCGCCGCCGTAGGCTCAAATACAAAGGCCACGCCGTTTGACTCCACTCTTTCCGAAACAGGTCTTTTATAATTTTTCGTACCAAATTTAGCAAGCATATAGCCGAACTCATGCACCTTTCTGCGCGCTACACGGAAGGTCTGCTCCGATACCAGGATCTGTCCCTGCCTTGCGGATACCGGAACGGAAAGCCCCAGCATCGCCCCTATGACAGGTGACCATACACCGGCGCAATTCACTACATTTTTAGCACGTATTTCACCTTGTTCTGTCTGAATAATAAAAAAATCCTCTTTTTTTGTAATAGCAGTAACCGGATTATGCAGGCTCAGCTTTGCGCCGTGTTTTCTGGCGGTCAGGGCATAGCCGTAGCTTAAGCCGATAGGATAGAGGGAACCGTCACAGGCCGTTTCAATCCCTCCCGGGAGATCCTTTGCCAGGTAGGGTTCGTCCGCCTGAATATCCTTCTGATCCATCATACGCATGGGAATCCCCTGCGCGGCCATGCGGGAACAGTAATCCCTTGCGATTTCCAGTTCTTCCTGCGTTTCGCATAAATACAGACTGCCTTTTCTTCGCCATTCAATGGGATAATCCAGTTCTTTCTCAAGCTGCGGGTACATATCCTGGCTCATTTTTGCCAGCATACTGTCAAAACCCGGCATTTTATCGCATACAAGTACGTTGCCGTCCGACTTGCTGCTGGTGCCCTCCGCAATATCGCCCTTATCGATCACAATCACATCCGCCCCGTCCAAAGCGGTATAATAACTCACTGCGGCGCCGATTACTCCCGCACCGATTACCGCCGTATCATACACCCTGCTCATCCGTCCGCCCTCCTTCCTCTCCAGCCAGTTCTCCAAAGGTGATCGGCCTCACCGGAGGCCTGTTTGTTGCCGGCTCCACCTCATCCGCTCTTTTCCCCAGTTCTTCCTGAATGATTCTGGTTACCAGCTTTCCGCAGGTTCTTCCCTGGCAAAGCCCCATGCCGGCTCTGACCCTTCTTTTAATTTCCGTAACGGAGGTTCCTTCATACTCACGGACCGCCTTACGGATTTCTCCCGCCGTTATTTCCTCACAGCGGCATACCAGCATTTCCTCATCAATACTTTCGTCTCCCTCCGCTTTCCGGAAGGCGCGATCCGTATCCTCCAGATTCAGACGGCCCATCGTCCTAACCGTATCTGTATATTCTTTGGGTATCGCAATTGTCACCACCGGCGTATGGTCATTCCCCGGCGGATTCATCACACGGATTACCGTTCCCCGGCAGACAAATTCCCCGGCGCGGTTCAGGGCATTCACCTCATCCCCCTTTTCAGGCAGCGGCAGATATTCGAAGGGGAAACTCACGGTTCCCTGTGTTTCACTATAAGTTTTATCCACAATAAAAATAGCAAGTCCTGAGCATGCGGATACGCATAAGCCGCAGCCAATACATTTCTCCCGGTCAAGAACCGGTGTATTCGTAATGGGACTGCCTACCGTTATCGCATGGGCAGGACAGGCCGCTTCACACGGATTGCAGGGAATTTTCTGCACACATTCGATAACCGCCACAGGTCCTCTGGCAAACCGTTCCTCATCCGGCCAGCCTGTTGCTTTATTAATTTCTTCTATGGACGGATAGCCGTCTGTTAAGATTGACATATCCGACGAACCGCCGGTTTCCTGGGGAAGGACGGTTCGTTTTTCCCCCTTTGCTAGAATTCTTTCTTTCGCCTGAAGCCTTCTTTCCCCAAATGGCCCCTGACGAAGCGCGGTCAGCCGTTCCCTCACAATTTCCTTGGCTGCCTCTCCGTCTTCCTCTGCGAGATACCCAAGGGACTGCGCCATGGCAATGCCTGCCAGCCTGCCCTCATCCATGGCCGTGTTGGCTTCTTCCACTCCGGCCGTATCCCCGGCAACATAGATTCCCGGCAAGGAACTCTCCATATTTTCGTCATGCAGAGGCATAAACCCTCCCAGCTCCGGGATAAAATCATGATTCACGCCCGCCATATAAGCAAGTTCGGTCAGGGGCCGCAGCCCTACAGCCACACATACCGCATCCACATCGATAATTTCTTCCGTACCGGCAACAATCCGTCCGCTCTGCATCCGGGCGATTACGGCCTGTTCCACCTGTTCCCTGCCCCGGGCTTCTTTTATGGTATGATTCAGATAAAACGGCACTCCCGCTCTTCTTATTTTTGCCGCATGTACGCCATACGCGCCGATGTGATCCATACCTTCCACAATCCCCACTACATTAGCCCCTGCCTGCATCAGCTGATAAGCCACGATAACGCCTACATTTCCGGAACCTACCATCAGAATCCTTTTTCCCGGAAGCACACGGTTTACATTGACCATAGTCTGCGCCGCCCCTGCGCCCATCACTCCCGGCAGAGTCCAGCCTTTAAAACGCAGCGCGTTTTCAGCCGCCCCTGTACTGATCAAGATTCTCTCCGCCTGTACCACAACAGTAGTCCCTTCATGCAGGATGGCAACCCTTTTATCCGAAAATATGCCGACAGCCGAACTGTCCAGCCAAATTTCCACGCCTGTTTCCTCTGTCTGCTTAAGCAGCTGCTTTCCGATATCCACACCGCGGACACCTGCATTATGCGCCCTGGAACCAAAGAATTTATGTATCTGCTTAAACAGCTGCCCTCCGGGCCGCTTATTTTCATCTATCAGCAAAACCTTTGCACCGTATTTTGCCGCCTCAATCGCGGCTGCCAGCCCGGCCGGGCCGCCCCCTATAATGACGGCTTCCTTTTTAATTGTCATTGCAGGCCGCCCCCTTTCCGATTCCCTCCTGTGTTTCAATCACCATGCCTTCTTCCACCGGCGTAATACAGGTACGTACATTGGGCCTGCCGTTTACGGTCATTACACAATCCGTACACTGCCCGATTCCGCAGTAAATCCCTCTCGGTTCATGCAGCTTTGCCGTATATCTGTGCACCATAATACCATTTGCCATAAGCACCGCCGCTATCACTTCTCCTTTTCTGGCCGTATACTTTTTCCCGTCTACCGTAATCTGTACCGTATCTCCGTCCTCCAGCGGCCCCAGAATCGGATGATCCAAAACTCTGCGTTCCATTGATATATCCTCCCTTTTATCCCAAATACCGTATACCTTATCTCAGCTGAAATCCTCTGACAAACGGATCGTCATCATCCAGCATAAAGGTGTGGATTCCTGTTACCCACGCCCTTCCCGTCACCTCCGGCACCACCGCCGGATAATCGCCCACTCTGGCATCCTCCAGATACCGGCAGGTAAAACGGCTTCCAATAATGCTCTCATGTACAAAGGCTTCCCCCTTTTTTATTTTTCCCTTCAGCGCAAGAACGGACAGCTTTGCCGATGTTCCGGTTCCGCAGGGGGAACGGTCAATAGCTCCGGGCGGAATCACCACCGCATTTCTGACCGGTTCCCCGGGGGCTTCTGCTGGTTCATAAAATTCTATATGAGTAACCTTATTTTCAAAAGGGATGAGAGGATGGCAGATTTCCACCTGGCTGTTCACTTCTTCTTTAATCAGATTTCCCGCCTCAATCAGTGCGGAAGCGGTCTTTGGCGAAATAGGCAGACCCACAAAGGAGGCGG
Organism: Lachnospiraceae bacterium; assembly: GCA_022845955.1. Taxonomy (GTDB): domain Bacteria; phylum Bacillota; class Clostridia; order Lachnospirales; family Lachnospiraceae; genus Eisenbergiella. The sequence continues at coordinate 1,467,264 of AP025576.1, read as the reverse complement.
GCAGAATCGCATAAATATTTCCGCCATAGGCAATATCCATAACCAGCTCTCCATAACGGCTGCTTTTTACCTTAGCATCTTTTTTCAGCACAAATGCCGGTGCATTTATGAAGGTGACATTCTGTGCTTGGCAGTCCTTCACCTGGATTTTCAGCCGGACAAGTCCGGCGGGCGTATCCAGATTTATATAGGTATAAGGCTCTGTCACCTTAACCATACCAGATTCCACCAGGGCTGTGCCCACGCCGATTGTGTCATGTCCGCACATGGGCATCCAGTCTCCCACCTCAAAATACAGTACCCCCACATCCGCATCCTCCCGGCAGGGCGCTGTAATAATGGTTCCGCTCATCACGTCGTTTCCTCTTGGCTCATAGGTAAGCAGTTCTCTTATCCAGTCGCAGTTCTCCCTCATATACATCATTTTTTCTTCCATGGTGCTGCCGGGTATGACCGGTATTCCTCCCACCACATTGCGGGTCGGTTCTCCTCCCGTATGCGTATCTATCGTATGAAATGTACTCCTGATTTTCATATAAGCCATACCTTTCCAAAAAAGGGGTGTCCCGGCGGGCACCCCCTTCTTTCCTTATCTGTGGGAGTATGGTTCCACACCCCAGCGTTCCATTTTAGCAAGATAATTCTTTGTCATTACTTCTTCCAGTTTTACAAGCCCCGCGGTTTCCATGCTGGATATCATAGTGTCATACTGTGCCACACAATCTTCCAATGATGCAGCATTTACCATCTTAGGCACATATTCGTCATAAATGTCCGCAATCTTCTGCGCAATCAGGCCTTCCGGCGTACTGCCTGCCGGTTCCAGCCCTGCATAATAGGAGTTATCATACAAATCCGTATCCGCACTGGCCTGGTAAGCATATTGCCAGTCTGATGTAGGCTCCCATTTTGTTACCAGATCATAAGGGGTTCCATCTTTGCCGGTACCGTTCTTTACAAACATTCTGTATCTTCTGATGCCTGTTTCACGGGAACATGCAACTTCGTCCGCACGATAAGAATCAAGCACTTCCTGCCTGGGCTGATGCTTTCCGTCCACGTAGTCCCAATGCTCACCTTCCACACCCCAAAGCGTAAGGTACTGGCCTTCCTCACTTGCCATAAAGTTACAGAACTGCATAGCTGCCACAGGATCCTTACAGTTTTTGGTGATACACCAGTCCCCCCAGCCCAATGTATTTCTGCTGTTGTAGGTTGTTTCTTCTGCGGTTACTCCGTTTCCCACTACCTTGTAGGAACGAAAATCCGCATCTTCACCGCCCTGTACACGCAGAGACTGGTTCGGTCTTGTTGCAATCCAATTAGAATCTACAGTACAGAAGGTATAGCCTTTGGTAATTTTTTCTTCCAGCTGATTCCAGTCCAGAGTCACCCAGTCCTTATCCAGCAGGCCTTCCCTGTAAAGCTGATTAAGCATCTGTACCATTTCCTTAAACTGAGGATCTCTTACCTTATGCTCAATTTTATCATTCCCGGTGTAATATTCCACAATACCAAACATGCCCAGGAACATGCTTACATCCCAGCCTTTTCCTTCTATACTGATAGGGATGCTTTCCACGCCATCAATTGCAGGAAACTTTTCTTTAAAATCATGAAGCAGCTGTATAAATTCATCCTGCGTAAAAGGCTGCTCATGATTGTCTGCCCGTTCCTGTCCTACAATTTCTTTCAAAAGATCATACTTAATCATAACCATGACATTCGGATCCGGATCCAAATCATACCAGTCACCCAGTCCGTAAATTTCACCGTCTTCCGATTCAAAACGAATCAGCAGATCCCCATACATTTCCTTAATGTCAGGTCCGTATTGCTCTATCAGATCCTTAAGGCCAATCAATGCCCCTGCTTCTTCATAGGCTTTTCTTACAGGACTTGCACTGTCCAGATAAACAATATCGGGATAAGTCTGACCGGAAAGCATCAGGTTCAGCTTTTCTTCCACTGCGCCGGCACCATCAACATACTCCATTTTAAAGCCTGTCTTTTCCTGTATCTGCGAAGCCACAGGATCCTTAAACTCCGGAACCGTTCCTCCGCTGTTAAAAATAGTAATCGTCTTAACCTCTCCGTCTGCAGACGCCGCTGCCTGCTGCTCCTGCGTCCCTGCTGTGGTTTCGCCGGATTGCGTCCCTGCTGTCTGCGTACCCCCGCCAGTGCTTGCGCATCCGGAAATCACGCAGGCTGCCGTAAGCAGCACCGCCACTCCCTGTTTGAATCCCTTTCTTTTCATACCTTTTCCTCCTTTTGGATTTAATTAAACCGCTTGAATCTTCTTCTGCCTGTCCGGCCTGTGTAAACTTTACGCCGGATATCTCTTATTTTCTTTTTCTTATTCTCAGGCTTTTACGGCTCCGATCATGATTCCCTTTACAAAATATTTCTGCACAAAAGGATATACACAGATAATCGGTATTGTAGCCACCATAACCGCCGCCATCTGTACGCTTTTCTGGGTTACTCCGGACATCATCTGCGCTCTCTGCGCCAAAGTTGCACCGTTTGTTCCTGAAGTCTGGAACTGGTTGAGAATCTCCACCAGGACAAGCTGGAGCGTTTTTAAATTCATGGAATTGGTATACAGTCTGGAATCAAACCATGCATTCCAGTGTCCTATCGATGCAAAAAGTACGATAGTCATAACTACCGGTTTTGAAAGAGGAAGAATAATCCTCCCATAAACCCACAGGTCATTGGCACCATCCAGCTTGGCCGATTCTACCAGGCTCTCAGGAATCCCGTAAATATAGCTTCTTATCAAGATCATGTAGTAAACATTCAGCATTCCCGGAATGATGTATACAATAAAATGATCCAGCATTCCCAGATTCTTCAGCTGCAGATAATAGGGAACCATTCCTCCGCTGAAATACATGGTAAAAATAAACATCAGCGTCCAGAACTTTTTCCCCAGCAGTTCACTCCTGGACAACACATAGGCCAGCATGGAGGTAACCAGAACTACCAATGGTGTCCCTATTAATGTCCTTAAAACCGTGACTCCAATAGCGCGGACAAATTCGCTTCTTCTGAGAATTTCCTGGTAATTTTCCAGTGTAAAAACCCGGGGCCAGAAATACAGCCCGCCGCGCAGAGCATCCTGTCCATCATTGACAGAAATAATGAAGATATTCCAGAAAGGATAAACGCATACTACGGATACCAGCAGTACAAAAAAGACTTTAAAGACATCCAATACCAGCTCGCCGCCCGTTTTCTTTCCTTTAACGCTTTTCTTTTTCATGGCTCCGCCTCCTAATACAATGATACGTCCGCATGTTTTCTGGACAGTCTGTTGGTAATTGCTACAAAGGTAAAGGAAACTGCTGATTTAAAAAGTCCAACTGCTGTTCCGTAGGAGTACATGCCATTGATAATACCATAGCGGTATGTATAGGTATCGAAAACATCCGAGTATTGGATCACCGCATCATTTCCCAGCAGCAGCTGCTGTTCATATCCCACATTCAGAATTCCTCCTACCGCCAGCAGAAGCATCACCATGATTGTAGGAAGCAGTGACGGAAGCGTGATATACCAGATTTTCTGCGTTCTTGTTGCTCCGTCCACTTCTGCCGCTTCATACATTTCCTGGTCTATCCCCGAAATAGCAGCCAGATAAATTATGGCGTCATATCCTATATTCTTCCAGGTATTGGCCAGCGCCAGAATCCACCAGAAATATCTGCCTTCCTGCATGAACAGGATATCTTTATTTGTAATATGCAGTGCCTGCAGAATGTCATTGATGATTCCGTCTCCTGACAGGAAGGTAATAAACATATTTGCCGCTATAACCCAGGAAATAAAATAAGGCAGATAGGAGGCTGTCTGAGCTGCCTTTTTTACTTTATTGTTTTTAATTTCATTCAAACAAATGGCAAAGAGTATCGGGGCCGGAAATGAAAAAAGAAGTGTCAGCGTGCTCTGGCAAAGTGTATTCCTCATAATGACTGCAAAATCAGTAGAGAAAAAATAGGCAAACCAGTCCAGCCCTACAAAGTCAGCAGCCAGCATATCCTGATAAAAGCCTTCTCCTCTGGGCACATAGTTAACAAAAGAAATATACAGGCCTGTCATCGGGATATAACTGAAAAGAATTACACAGATCAGTGCGGGAAGCATCATTAAAAACAAATATCTCTGCCGCCACGCTTTCAGTGCCAGCTTCTTTTTTCCGCTGAATGGAACGTATTCTGCAGGAACATTTTCTGCGCATTTATTATGTTTCATTTCTACCTCCTGAACTTTCAGAATCGAAGCAGCAATTACATCCAATATTCCTCTTCCCCATTTGCCCCAACCCCCTTCTGATTTCTTGTTTTTATTGTATCAACAGCGTTTTTCATATTCTACAATAATTTTTAATAATACTTATCAAAAAACCACAATTTTTCATACATGTGATTTTATTTTTATCATTAACTTACAAAATATATAGTTTTTTCATTTTTAGACGTATAATTTCATATACTTATGACAATTTATATCTTTGTTAAACTTCATTATTAACTCCGCCTGTCCATACAAAAACATGCCGGACATTAGTCCGGCATGTTTCCTGCTTGTGCAATTTCCTTCCATACACGTGGGATTCCAATGATAACCCTGGTTCCAATTCCTTTTTCACTTTCCAGACGAAGCCCATACCGGAAACCGTACTGCAGCTTAATTCTGATATCAATATTTTTGAGTCCATATCCCCCGTTTCCTTTATTTACTGCAGCCTGTACCTCTTCCAGTCTCTCCCGCTCCATTCCGCTGCCGTCATCCTCAATTACAAAATAAACGGTCTCCTTTTCTTCATAAACCATCACCTTTATATGAAGAACTCTTCCGTTATTATCCCTGATTCCATATTTTATGGAATTTTCCACTACAGGCTGCAGAAGCAGCTTCAGACATCGGTACTGTAATGTTCCTCTGGAAATATCATATATAATATCAATACTGTCATCAAAACGGAATTTCTGGATAACCATATAGCTCTTCAGAAGTTCCACTTCCTCCTGGACCGATACTATTCTTTTCCCCTTATTCAAGGATACCCTGTAAAATTCTCCCAGCGCTTTTACGCATTTGTTAGTCTGCCCATCACCTTCCATAATGGATAAAGAGGAAATCGTTGAAAGAGCATTATAAAGAAAATGCGGATCGATTTGTTCGTAAAGAAGGTTAATTTCACTATCCCTGAGCCTTAATTGCTTCTGATAATTCTCATGGATCAGAACCTCCATCTGACGTGTCAGATCATCCATTGCATCTGCCACCTTACCGATTTCATCATTTGTTTTTTCTCTCACCAGATAACTGAAATCTCCCCTTCTCAACCTCCCGGTTGCATAGACAATCCGGTTGATTCTCTGTGTGAAATTTCTGCCATACAATAGAATGGCGGCCAAAGCCATAATTGCGGTAAGCGCCAGAAGAAAAAGGATTTTTTCCGCCATGAGATCCGCTTTTTCAAGAACAGAAGCTTTATCCGCGATTACGAGAACTTTCATATTCATCTGACAATCCTTCGTCACCATATAATACATTCCCTGTTCCAAAAGGCTTCCTGGCTGCTCCCAGTCAATATCCTCCCATCTTATGGAATCTTCCAATACTTCCTCCGCGTGTTTCCCCAAATCCCCTCGTTCCGAAGAAGCCAGCACCGTGCCGTCTTCACTTAATACAAATTTACGGCAGGTTTCCTTTTCATCATATATCAAATCACAAACGCTCACTGCGTCTACCTGTATCTGAAGGACATTCTGCAACGACCCGTTATTAAAATAATTCAGCAGTTTGACCATCCCGATATACGGTCTTTCATAGCCATACTCCTTCCGGCTGTCCACTCCTGCCACAACCGTAAATCCATTCGCATCCACGGCCTTCTGAAACCAGCCCTCTTTCATCTGGCTTACCTTCCTGAAATAATTCCCGTCCTCCGGAAGTGTCTCATTAAAGCTGTAAAACTCAATTTTTGTGGTTTCCGGACAAAGCAGGGCAAGTTTCAGCATCACCTTATCTATATAGGGATACATACTTTCATATCCCGTATCGCTGTAATCTGCCATGATATAGGCGTTGGTATAGAAATCCATATAAATACTGTCAATTATTGCGGCATATCTGTCCGTCCATGCATCCATCAGGTTTCCTGCCTGTTCGGATTCCTGACGGATGTACCTGTAGCCATCCTCTTCCAGAGCAAAACGGAGGACATAAAATGTATATAAATAGGCTATGATCAGGGGAATCAGGCCTAAAATAACATAGAAGCCTACCAGCTTGACTCCCACACTGCAGTATTTTTTACTTTTATCCATAGCTACAGGCCTCTTCTCCACTCATTAGGTGTCTTTCCAAAACGCTTCTGAAAAATGGCACAAAAATAAGACACATTATCATAGCCTACCATCGAAGCTACACGGCTTACCTTGGCAGAGGTATTTTTCAGCAGTTTACACGCCTTATCCAACCTGTATTCCGACAAATAATTCTTTATAGTCATCCCGCTGCCGCTTTTGAAAATACTCCTGACATAATTGGGTGACAGCCCGATTTCAGAGGCGATCATTTCAACCGATATCGGCTCCATATAATGATTCTCGATATAATCCTCCACATATACTACCACTCTGTAATTAGCATTTTCCTGAAGAGAACAGTACCATGTTAAAATCACATTCAGATATTGAATCAGGCCTTCTTTTATCTGGCTGTCATTATTGGCTTCCTCTGCCAGCTGCACAATCGTTTTACCCTGAAAACGCATGGCAGGGTATTGTCTTGCCAGCTCCTCATTTTCTATTACAAGCTCATCATTGATATGATTATATAGACGAATAATATAGTTTTTATAAATACTCGGACACGCTTCTCTGCAGATATTCAGATAATCCTCCAACCGCTCAAAGCATAGCTTACTGTCGCCATGAGACAGCTGTGACGTAATATCCTTACGCAGTATATGCAGTTTTTTGCGTTCCTCCTCCGCCAGTTCTGCTTTCTTCTCCCCCCTTAACAATTCGGATAAAGAAGCCGGTGTCAGGCTGTCCAGATAAAAAGCGGCATCCGCAGCCTTTTCAAACCGGCCCCTGATAATTCTTGCTTCAGCAAGCCTGTGTTCTCCTTCCATATAAACTACACCGAGATTTTCCTGATTTTTATACAGGTATACCGCCATACTTTCTGCCACATCATGGCACTCCACACTTGTCTTAAGCAAAAGCAGATTCAGCTCCTGCAGCTCCACATAATAAAACACCTCCGGAAATTCCCGAAAGAAATCTTTTTCCGGAGGATTTCCGCTTTTTCCATATAGTCCGATCACGCTGTATCGGAACGTATCTTCTTCCCTATTTTCCATTGCAAAAAACTGGCCGATCAAAGTCTCCGCCGGTTGCATGTCATCTTTAAATATATTATCTATTATTTTCCGTTCTGCATGAACCCGGGAATGACTTACCGTTTGTTCCTGTTCCAACGATACCAGGATACCTTTTACCACCCGTTCAATATCTTCGACAAGAAAAGGCTTTAAAATATAGTCTGTTGCCGAAAGTCTGAAGGCCTGCCTGATAAAATCCATTTCATCATAGCCGGTTAGAAAAATTATTTTTACTCTTTTATCCTTTTCCCTCAGCTGTTTTGCAAATTCAATTCCATCCATAACCGGCATCCTGATATCTGTAAACACAATATCCGGCTTCTTAAAATCTGCTGTTTCCAGTGCCTGAAGCCCGTTATTTGCCGTATAAACAGTCCCGATTCCCAGCTTCTTCCAATCAACATAATTCTTCAGTGTATTCAGTTCCAGCCGTTCATCATCTACCAACAGTACCTTATACATATCTCTGCCTCTATCCCTTTTTCATATATACCTGATACTCTTCCTTCCAAACCTTTTCCAATGGAATAAACAGACAGCCGTTTTCTCTGCACCGGAAAGCCAGAGGCCTGGATGCTTCCCGTTCAAAATCCTCATCGGCATTTCCCGCATGAAGCATCATCCGCTCCTCCTGCTCTGTAAGGGCTGCAAGAATATAAGGGCCGAAGAATACAGTAAAATAATTAGCTCTGTCAGGAGCCACTTCATATCTGAGGGTACACGGCCATCTGATTTCTACCTCGTCATCCTTCTCCCACAATCTGTGAAAAACAAGATATCCTTCCTGCATCTTTGGTTCATAAGCATCTCCATTTACAAGAATCTCAGGTAATCCTTCCGCCCAATACGGCCTGCGGATTTTAAACACACGATGACCTGCCGCTTTTATCTGCAAAAAAATCCTGCCGGGATTCTCTTCTTCTGTTTTAAGGGCCACTTCCAGACCGCTGTCCGGAAGGCTGAGTACCGATGGGATAAAAAGATTAACAAAGACGGTTTCCTTATCCACTGCAAAAATATGCTCTGCATACTTAAAATGGCTTTCCAGGCCGGTTCCATGACAGCAGCTGTTCTCTGAAAGGTCAAAACCTTTCACCGCCTTCGGCCGCATGGACAGAAAATAAGTACTTCCGCCTGTGGGCTGATGATCACAGGAAGAAAGGATGTGATTATAAACAGCTCTTTCATAATAATCCATATATGCTGCCTCCGGGTGGTACTGATACAGTTCCCCGGTCAGCTTGAGCATATTGTAGGTAGCGCAGCTTTCAGAGGTACTCTTTGTCAACAGGCCCGAAATATTTCCTGCCTCATGGAACATCTCACTTTCTCCGGTTCCTCCGATAGCATACATATGGAACTGCGTAACTATCTTCCAAAACAGGGACGATAATAAATAGTACCGCTTTTCCCCAGTCATCTCATACATCTTCAAAGCGCCTATAATCTGAGGAATATGCTGGTTGGCATGCATCCCGTCCAATGCATCCAACCCCTGTTCCAATGGGTAAAACAGCCGATCATTGTCAAAGCAGCGTGCGGCTTCCAAAAATTCTTTTTTCCCGGTAAGCCGGTAAAGCTCCGCCATGGATTCATTCATGCCGCCGTATTCACCTGCGATATAAATACTCCACATCTTCACTCTCTGTTCATGTGACAGTACGCTGAGTCTGCCATATACCCAATCCCCAATTCCCTCTGCAATTTTTCCCGCTTTCGGAATCCCGGCCAGCTTGTATAAATCAATCAGTCCTGCCAGTATTTTATGCAGGGTATAGTAAGGCGCCCATATCTTCGGATAGGACGTATATTTTTCAAGCAAATCGAACTGTTCTTCCGAATAGGCCGACAAAAAGCCTTTATGATACCCTTCCTTCTGTCCGAAGGCATCCTGACATTCTCCAAGCGCGTCCGTCATATAAACCGCTTTTTTTAAAATCTCCTCATCTCCGGTTGCATGATAGCATAAGGCCAATGCGGATAAATAATGGCCCGTACTGTGCCCGCGCAGCAGCCCTTCAGGAGAATCCCAACCCGTCATGGAAGAAGCACCTCGCACCGGAAGTCCTGCGGCACGTCTGAAATTATACAGCCACTGATCTTCGTTCGTATGAAGCAGGTAACTGTGCATCCTTTCCTGTGCGTCATAAAAATCACTGCCTGGAAAAAGCTTTGTATAATCTGCACAGCTTTTAACCTCTTTTACCGCAGAGGAAGGAACCAACTTGTCTTCCCCTACCTCCACAATTCCGCTCACCGGTATCTGCGTATCCTTCAGTCTGCCGTACACTTCATAATTTCCCGGCTGCTCCCAACACCGGACCGGGCCACCTTCCCATTCCACAAAATGGGCAATTACTCGGTTATCCTTTGTTTTTACCGCAGAAGCGAAGGGCAGGCATACCTCTTCGCCCATTACGGTATATTTTCTGATTGGATAAATTTCCGCCGCCTCAATCCGGTTATTCTCCTCTAGTATGGTCACCAGATATGGCTTCTCTTCTTCATATTCTCCATATCGGAAGCATGCTGTCATGGTAACTTCCCGATTACCTCTTCCATAGGCAGGTCTGGATACCCGGCCTGCATGATCCATAAAATTCAGATTATCAGAATGCCAGCTTATCTGCGAACCATGCTTCCCTGCTTCCGGCAGTTCCAAATCAAACTCCACAGTTCCCAGGTTCCCCAGATACAGCTCTTCCATATCCTTTCTTACAACTTCTCTGTCTGTCATACACCTTTCCACCCTTTTTTGTGCATATTTTCATGAAATAAATATTATTTTACATTTTTTCATAAAAATGAATATTATATTGACTATCTTTTTATTATTCATTATAATGAAATTTATACAAAAAGTCAATATAATTAACCCCCCAGCGGGTGCAGATAAAAAAGTTTGGCATCACCCTGCCCTGCTTCCCTGTACGGCCTGCTGCCCTGCAAGGATTCCTGTAAGGGGCGTTATAAGCGCGCCGGTCCTTAGGCTGCGTCCTTTGCAGCCTTAGTACCGCTGCGTGATTATCCGAGCGGAAGCGTCCCCTGGAAGGAACCTTGCGGGGCAGCAGGCCGCACAGGGAAGCAGGGCAGGGTGATGCCAAGCTTTTTTATCTACACACACCAGCAGCCAATTACTATACGGCAATAGTAGTAACCGTTTCGCTTTTGCCGGAAGGAGGATGAATGAAAAAAGAATTCCACCAGGAAAACAGATCTTCTCTCTGTCAGTCACTTGCCCCCGGAAGCCTGCTGCTTCTTTTCAGCGGACACGCTCCCCGCAAAACCGGAGATGAGGATTATCCGTACTTTGCGGATCGAAGCTTTGTCTACTACACCGGAATTGAACAGCAGGACAGCGTTCTGGCAATTCTAATCGACAGAGAAAGCATACAGGAAATACTGTTTATGCTGCCTCCGGATGTTCATGCAGAGCGTTGGAATGGGAAACGTCTCAGTCCGCAGGAAGCACAGGAAAGATCCGGTATAGAAGAATTCCGTTATCTGACGGATTTTACCGCTTTTTTGGACAGACAGCTTGTATCCGGCGGTATCTCAACCGTCTGTCTTGATTTTGACAGAAAAAAGACGGATGAGCAGCCTGTACGCCAGGCATTCAGACTGGCAGATAAACTGCGTGATGATTATCCTTATGTGACATTGTCCAATATCCATAATCAAATCAAGGCGCAGCGTACCATCAAAAAACCTTGCGAAATCGATGCAATGCGTTATGCGGAAACCATCACCTGTGAAGGCATCCAGGCCATGATGCATGCATCGCATGACGGCATGTTTGAGTACCAGTATAAAGCAGAATTTGATTATGCCCTGGCACAGCGCGGTGTACTTTCCCCTGGTTTTCCTTCCATTGTTTCTGCCGGGAAAAACAATTTCTGTATTCATTATTATTCCTGCAGGGGGCAGGCCCATGACGGGGACATGATCCTCAATGATGTAGGCGCCTGCTGGGATAATGAAATCAATGATGTATCCAGAGGCTGGCCCGTAAATGGTAAATTCAGCGAAAAGCAGCGGCTTCTGTATACCTGTGCCTACAACACTTCCAATTACATGTTTCGTATTCTGCGTCCCGGTCTTCCCATGTCCTTTGTGGATCAGGAAATAAGACGTTATAATTTCGAACAGCTGAAGGAAATCGGCGTATGTGATAATTTTGAGGATGTAGGAACTTATATCTGGCATGGCGGAGCTCATCATGTCGGATATGATGTTCATGACGAAGTCGATATTAACGAAGGGCGCAGGTCTTTGGAACCAGGTATGGTTTTCTGCGTAGATGTGGGAATTTATCATGAAGAATGGGGAATCGGCTTCCGTCTGGAAGATAACTGCCTTATCACACCTGACGGCTGTGAAAACCTATCCGCTGTAACACCCAGAAGTATTGAAGATATTGAAGCTTTTATGGGAAAACGATAAAACACATTTATACCAGCACCCATTTACAGGGTTTTACCAGTACCGCCGGACGGAAATCCGCCGGGCGGTACTTATTATCCAGAGGATTTTTCCTCTGCTCACTTCAGCCATTCCAGCAGCCCCTTCAGAGATTCCCGGGAAGTATTATCATACGATCGGCTGATAGCCTGGTACATTTCACTGTCCTCCCCTTCCTTTTTCTTCATCATCCCCCGGAACATAGACATCAGCAGCTTATCTGCAGCGCCCATTTTCTCATAGGCCAGCCCGCCCTGCATATAGAAAACCTTTATACGCCCCCATTCTTCCGGCGTAAAATTCTGTTTCCATTCCTTTTCCAGCCCCGGCGTGTGTTCCGGCCTGGATCCGGTGGCAAATACGCCGATTTTCTTACCTGACAGCTCCGGAAGCTTCTTCCGGAACCATTTGATACCTCCGATGGTGCCCGCATATACACCGCCGCCATACAGGATCGTATCATAATGGCTGTAATCCGCCTGTTCACGCTGCTCATACGGAATCAGGTCACAGCCTGTTTCTTCCGCAATCCACTGCGCATATTTTTGGGTAAACCCTGTTTTCGATTTATAGATTACTCCTATTTTACTCATTGCTTTCCTCTCTGCTTTGTACGCAAAAGGCATGATATGCCTTTTCCAACTGATCGCTGATTTCTTCCTCCGGTATGTCGGAACCGGTTGTGGCAAGAATGGAAGCGATCCCCATCGTGTAAATAATCATGTTAAGATGCAGCTCTCTGGCTTTTTCCGGGCGGATCTGCAGGGTTTGTGCAAGATAATCCCCCATGTCCGCACTGCCTTCTTTGGAATACAGTTCCCGGAGGGAACCGATGTCCTGGCGGCGGCGCAGGAAATACAGCTTGAACAAGTCAGGCTCCTCTTTGGCAAAATGGATCTGGGCCTGCCCCATGCTCCGGAAATAATCGGACTTATCCAGGCGGGCCGCAATATATTCCTTCATAAAAAGCCGGGTACGCTCCACCAGCTCCTCCCGCAGCCCCTCCATATTGGAACAGTAGCTGTAAATAGGCTGTACCGAGCAGCCCAGCCTTTCCGCGATAGTCTTTACGATGACTTTCTCCGCCCCTTCTTTCCGGGCAATTTCAAAAGCGGCCTCCACCACCATTTCTTTTGTAATTCTTTGCTTTGGCACAAAACTCCCTCCTGTCTTATTTCCCCAATTATATAAACTAGTTATATAATGTTTTTATAACTAGTTTATATTCAATCACCGGATTTGTCAACACACTTTCTATTGTTGCCGTAAGGTCACAGGAAGGATAGGAAAGGCCACGACGGATCCATAAAACGGGCGGCGCCTTCGATCCGGATGGATATCCTGACCAAAGACGCCGCCTTCTGCTGTCCGTCTTACCTCTTTTTCATCACCGCTATCGTTCTTTCCGTAATCTCCTCCACGGAAATCCTGGTATAGCTGTTAACGCTGGAACAGATTATCTGCCTGACGGGTGCCGTCCATCTGCTGTCTATCGCTTTATATCCGCGCGCAATTCCCACCACGGAACCCACCGTTGCCCCGTTGCAGTCCGTGTCAAACCCTGCCAGGACCGCATGGATAACCGCCTGGCTGTAATCCGTACCAAAGCACAGGACACAAGCCGTAACGATCAAGGCATTGGGAATTGCCAGACACCAGTCAAAGGAATTTGCTTCGTCATATTTCCCATGGATCGCTTCCAGCAATTCCTCCCAGGAACCGCCTTTCTTCCGGGAATCCAGAAGCTCCTTCAGCGCGTTATACAGCCGGCTGCTGCGGGGGATCTGCTTCATGGCCTCTTCTACCCAGCCGGAAGGCTCCGGCAATACGGCTGCTGCCGCGATGAGCGCCGCAATATACATGGCGGCATATACCCCGTTTTTGGACTGGGCCACAACTGCGTCCCGCCATGCCATCTGCGCGGCAAGCGCAGGATCTCCTGCGGCTATATATCCGTAGAAATCCACCCGGATCTGCGCCCCGATCCACTCCCGGAAGGGGTTGGCAAGACGGCCGGATTCCGGGGGGAGGATCCCATGCATCAGGTTCCTGTAGGCAACCCGTTCCGCCGTACAGGTATGGAAAGCGGGAAGGCCGAACAGCCAGGACTGTGCCACATCCTCCGAAGTAAAGGCTCCCCCGCTGCGCTCCAGAACGCGAAGGGACAAAACCGTATAGTTCATATCATCATCTACAGGATAGGTATCCATATTATTGATCCAGCAGATATTCTGCCGATCATAAGCGGTGCCTTCATCCACATCTTTCACACCATATTTCTCCCTGACAGCGGGATCCACATCGGAACGGATATAGCCCGACAGCGGATACTGCCCGCTTTCCTCCAGATATCCCCGGATTTTGCCCCGGCTCCAGCCTTCCACGGGAACGCCCAGCAGACAGCCGGAGGCACGTCCTGTCCATGCCCCCCGGATCCGATCCTCCAGCTCCGTTTCCGGGATCCGTGTCTGTATTCCCTTCCCCTCACAGGCCTGCACGATTTTCTCCCACTCTTCCGGTTCATCAAAAGGGAAATCCGCCGCTGCCGGGCTGTTTTCCATATCTTCCAGAAGCTGCCTGGCACACCTTTCCTTTTCCGGCCCCTCTTCCATGTTCCGGATTTCCTCCGCCCGGGGAAGGAGACGGGAAATATCCTTCCCCTCCTCCGTACATTGCCGGATTTCATCCCGGATATTGGCACTGTCTTTCATCCACAGCATTTTGTCTTTCAGCATAGTCTTTCCTCCCCATAGCTTTTCCGTCTTTCCTTCATCATAAAAGAATCCGGCAAAAGGTACAATGAAAAAATACATTTATTTATATCATTTTCTTTACTTTTTTACTGAAACTTCACAGGCACCCTTCAGGACCCTATCTCTTTATAATGCATGAATGGTATCCACGATATCCATATCCCTTATTTTCCGTGCGGGCCTCCTTACCGCAAGCAAGGTGGCTGCAAAGGTGACTCCCACTATAACCACGAGCTGCCCCATGGGAAACCGCCAGGACGTCCCCCAGCGGGAGGTAATCAGCTGCCCGTATACAAAGCGGTGGGCAGGCAGTCCCATAAGGATTCCCAAAGCCGCTCCCAGAATGGCATAAACAAAAGCTTCCGCCCTCACCATATGAAGAAGCTGCTTTCCCTCCATTCCGATAGCCCGCATCACACCGCACTGGTTCATCCTCTTTGTTATGCTCATATGAATGTTATTGATAATATGCAGAACCGATATGAGCAGAATCACTGCCAGGAAACCATAGACAAACACGGAAAATGAAAAAAGTATTGCCCTGGTTTCTTCTTTATCCTTTCTGGCATCGGAAAAGGTAAGCCCCTGCTCCAGGGCCAAATCCCGCATCTGTAATGCCGCATCCTCTCCCCCCCGCCTTTTCAGCTGGACATCCACAATGGTATAGCCGTTCTTCCCGGTTATCGCACGAAAGGTTTCTTCCGAACAAATCAGAATCTGTTCCCCATTAGCGCTGTCAAAAGGACTGCTGCCCAAAATGCCGGCAATTTCTGCCTGCCCGCCCTTTCCATCCGGATACAGGGAAAGCGTTTCCCCCACCTTCCAGGGGCTGTCATCCCGGGTAACGGCCAATACCTTCCCCGTCTCCTCCGCCGCCTCTTCTATGCTGCCATCCAGAAGGGTATCCTCCGCCCACCCGAACTGGTACTGTTCATAGGATATCAGGTAAGCGGTTTCCTGTTCTTCCCCGCCGCTCCTGCTGAAGGGAAGTGCATAGTCAAACATACGTCCGTATACTTTATCCGCTCCCTGCAGCTGCTTGCATTTTTCATATGTCCCGCTGTCAATGGAACCGCTGTCATCCGGGCTTACCAGCGAAATATCCGGGGACCATGGCTGCAGAGGGCGTATGGCATGTTTCATAAAATCGATAAGACCGGAAAAGCTCATAAACATAAGAATACTGAAGGCAAAGGACGCCACCATCAGAATCAGGTTCTTCCGGTTTTCAAGCGCATGGTAAATTCCCAGTGTCCCGTCAATTTTTCCTCTGCCCAGCATATGGGTGTTTTTGATTTTTCCATTATTTTCCGCGTTGCCGCTTACTGCCGTGAGCGGGGAAACAGCCGCCGCCTTTTTGGCCGGGGACAAAGAAGCCAGAAGGCAGGATACAAGCCCTACTGCCGCACCAGCCGCAATGCCGGGAATGCTTATGCCAAATACGGGCATATCTGCAAAATATTCCGGATTCAGGCTGCGCAGCAGACCGCATAATCCCCATATAACCAGGATGCCCGCAGCCAGGCCGGCGGGTATTGCTTTTCTGCAATAGGTCAGCCCTTCCCGGATGACAAACCGTCTGACTTGCTTACGGGAAGCTCCCAGGCAGCGCAGCATCCCAAAAAAGCGGATCCTTTCCGATACACCGGTCTGGAAGCTGCTGCTGATCATAAGAATCGCGGCGATAAGCACGAACAGAAAAAGTATGGCCGCTGTCCCGTACATTGCCAGGAAGTACGGATCCCCGCTTTGTCCCATGGCTGCCAGCAGATAGCTGTTATCCTGGATTTGCTCCGGGGAAATCCCAAGATTTTCCTCTATTTTCTCTTTTTCCCCCTGAATATCGGTAAAAGGTTTAAACTGCATATAAAAACGATCCGCATAATCCTCCGGCGGAAAGGTATTGTAAAATCCATGGGTTGTCATAACAATGCCTGCCTGATCCGATTTCAGTACGGCGGCGGTATCCTCCGCTATGGCTGTAATTGTCAAAGGGATCACCCGTCCGTCCGGCCCTGATACTTCTATGCCGTCACCCACCCCAATTCCCAATGTACGGGCCATCGTGGCGGTAAGCAGCGCTTCCCCGTCTCCCTGCGGGTAGCTTCCTTCCGTCAGCCGGATCCCAAGCGCCCCGGCAATGTCTTCCTGCGCCCCCATAATATTGGCGGCTTTTCCATCCAAAAGATAGCCCGTGGATCCGCCGGTGCTGCCCACATAACCGCTCACCGCGGCCTGGGGGCGCAGAGCCAGCAGCTCCGCCTGTTCCCCGGTAATATCCCGGATGGATATATGCCAGTTGCCGTATTGCTTTTTCATACTGATCTGCTGGGTCTGCAGTTCCATATCCGCCATACCGAAAATAGTGGCAACCAGGGCCACTGCCAGAAAAATTACTACCAGGCTCATCCTGTTTTTGCTCTTATGCCTTTTGGCATACGCCTTTACCAAATCCAGATAACTATTCATCACTGCCCTCCCTTCCGGAATTCACTTCCGTCAGGCAGCCGTCCGTCACCCGGAATACCCGATCCGCATCCGCCGCAATATTCATATTATGGGTAATCATCAATACACTTTGCCGGTATTTCCGGGACATCCCGTGAAGCAGGGAAATGACCTCACTGCTCGTTTTGGAATCCAGGTTTCCCGTAGGCTCATCCGCCAGTATCAGGGCCGGATGATTCATCAGCGCCCGGCCGATAGCCACTCTCTGCTGCTGCCCGCCGGACAGCTGGCTGGGCAGATGTGTTCTGCGCTCCTTCAGCCCCAGGCTTCCCAGCAGCTCCTCCACATATGCCATATCCGGTTTCTTATAATCCAGCAAAACAGGAAAAACCAGATTCTGCTCCACCGTCAGTTCTGGAATCAGGTGGAATCCCTGGAAAATAAACCCTATATTTCTTCTCCGGAACACCGTCCGTTCCTTTTCCTTCATTGCAAACAGATCTTTACCATCCAGCAGCACTCTGCCCGCCCCCGGCGTATCCAGGCCCCCCACCAGGTTCAGCAGGGTACTTTTTCCCGAACCGGATTCCCCCACCACTGCCGCAAATTCTCCTTTTTCCATTGCGAAGGAAACCGTCTTAAGCGCCTCCACCCTGGCATCTCCGGCTCCATATGTCTTGCTCAGATTATCCACCTTTAATATTTCCATGGTATACTTCCTTTCTTTCCCCTTGCTTTGGCCGCCCGTTTCCCTCCCCTTTATCCCATTAAATTTCTGAGGCCGGGAAACACAGGCCTGCGTTTCTTCTACGAAAGTAAGTATATCGGAAAAAGCTTACTCTCACATGTCTGCCACCTTACAGTTCTGTAAGCTACCGGGCCGGTTCCTTACATCCCATACGACACCGGAGCCTATGGCAGAAAAATCGTGAAAGCAGCTCCCTGCCCCAAAATACTGTCCACACCGATGGTACCGCCATGTCCTTCCACAATCGCCTTTGTCAGCGGCAGCCCCAGCCCGGCGCCCTCCCGGTCATTGGAAAAACGGCTTCGGTAAAAACGCCGGAATATGGAATACAGATCCTCGGGATGGATGCCGCTCCCATTGTCCGTTACCTGTATCCGCACGCCTACGGCGGTATTCTCCCAGGCGATTTCCACCCGTTGTCCCTCCTTCGTATGATCCAATGCATTCTTCACCAGATTGGATACGGCCTCCTGCATCCAGTCCCGGTCACATACCATATGACTGTCTGCATCACCTGTCAGTATGATTTCCTTTCTTTCCTTCTCCGCTCTCGTTTCCAGCTCGGCGCGGATATCCTCCACCAGCTCCCCCACCTTCACCTCCTGTCTGCGGAAAACGATCATATCCGCATCCAGACGGGCTATTTTTAACAGATTGAGCACCAGGGTCTGCATCCGTTCCAGGGCCGTCACGGATTTTGCGGCAAATTTCTTCACCGTCTCCTCTTCTCCTGTTTCCTGCTGTATAATTTCCTGATACATAAACAGCGCGGCAAGCGGTGTTTTCAGCTGGTGGGATATATTGGTTATGGTGTCCTTCATAAATTCTTTTGCCTTTTTCTGCGCTTCCTTATGGGAATTCAGGGAAGAGGCCATCTCATTCACGGCCGCCGAAAGGAGGGCAAAATCGCCTTCCTCCTCCGCAGGGATACGCTGCTCAAAATCCCCTTCCATGAAACGCCTTACGCTTTGTTCCATCCGGTGCAGCTTCCTGTGCGCTTCTGCCAGAAACCGTCCGGCAATCCCCGCCGCCCCCAGACTTATAACCGCTGCAAAAAGGAAAAACCAGATTCCCCACCATAACCCCAGCCGCTTCAAAGGAGGCACCAGCCGTATGGATATAGGTTCTTCATAACCGGCACTGCGCATCAGCTGCCTTCCTTCCTCCGCCATTTCCGCCCGGATATCGCCGCCCAGCACCCGTGCGACCTGTACAGGCTCCATCCCGGCCTGAAGCAATGCCCCTGCGGCCTCCGCCTGCTGCTGCAGATACAGTTTTTTAACATCCTCCATATGCAAATAATAAAGAAGCCCTCCGGCTATTATCATACCGAGCACCAATATGCCGCTTCCGCCTAAAAACCTACGAACATCCTTATCCTTATACAGGCTTTCCATCCCTGAATCCCTCCCCGGCCTCACCTGGTTTCCTTCCATTGATATCCCAACCCCCGCACCGTAACCAGATGGACAGGGGAAGAAGGATCCTCTTCTATTTTACTGCGCAGCCTCCTGATATACACAGACAGTGTATTATCATCCACAAAATCCCCGTTTCCGTCCCACAGCCGGTCAAGAATCTGTTCTCTTGTGAGGATAACGCCCTGATTCAAAAGAAACAGACAAAGCAGCCTGTACTCCTGTGCCGTAAGCTCCAGAGGCTGTTCTTCCAGCCAGGCTCTGTTCGCATGCAGATCCACCGATACCTTCCCGGATATAAGCTTTCCCTCCTCTTTTTCTTCTTTTACTCCCTTCTTCCCCGCCCTGCGCAAAAGAGAATGAATCCGGGAAAGAAGCTCATTCAGCCGGAAGGGCTTGGACACATAATCATCCCCTCCTATATCCAGCCCCCTCACCACATTGAATTCCTCATCCGCAGCGGTAAGGAATAATATCGGTACCTCCGATTCCGCCCGCACCTTTTCGCATATCTCAAACCCGTTTCCATCCGGAAGCGTCACATCCAGTATAAGCAGCGTATATATCCCCTTTTCATATATCTGCATGAAATCCTGCACACTCCGGGCAATATCCACCATAAATCCCTCTTTTTTCAGAGAATACTCCAAACCGTCTATCAGGCTCCCGTCATCTTCCACCAATAATATTCTGCCTTGTCCCATCCGTAATATCCTCTCTTTCCTGACTATTATGTCAATCCCTTTCCGCGCAGTCAAATATCCCGCTGCAAATGCATATATCCGGCTCGTTGCCCGCAGTATAAATAATATTATTATGTAACTGCTATGTTACCCGATAATTACATCATTATTATATAAGGCAGTATGGGAAAAGTACAAGCTTTTCATTATGGATATCATTGACAGCCCTGTCCGGCTGGATTATGTTATCCGTTTATTACGGATACCGCTCTGCCGGAGGGCGGAAGGCCATTTTGCTCCTGAGAAGTTTGCGTTTTAAACATATAAGAACCACAATGAAAGAAGCTGCCGTCTGATTTTATAGACGGCAGCTTTGTAACAGATGGAATGTATACCGGCGTATGCATTCATGATACCGACGATCCCACCCCCAAGGCGCGGGCGGGTACCGTATGGTTTATCGTATTTTTCAGCGCTTGGCAATTAACTTACCCCTTATTTTGTGCAACGCACTTTTATCGGCATATAATAGTCCATTTGATGGTACCCCATGATCTTTGCCGCTTCGGGCGGCGTAATGATGCTGCCCATTCTGCCATCAGGAATTTCAATAATACGAATTGCTTGCATATACACCCCTCCGATTGTTAACTCTTCACGTTACTTTTTGTTATCCGCAAACCTGTCCATAAAGCCGAGCAGTACGATGATATGATCTGCAAGAGTATCGTCCATGCTTGTCCACCAAAAACGGTAGCCGGGGTAATAGGGGCACAGACTGTACGCGTTCCCCTCATATTGCACTGAGATTTTAGCCAACGGACGGTTCCCGGTTTTGTCGGTCTGTACGCAGTAGCGGCAGCCGTCACAGCGTTTAACACGTGATATCACAAAGCCTTGAAGCCCGGCAGGCATTTCATCAAAATGCTCCAAATACACTTTCATGCCGCCCGGTATACATACGCCGAGAATCCAGGACTCACTGCTGTATGGTTCATATCGCATCGATATGCCTGTATGCTTAATTTTGTATTCACATCCGCCTTTGGGAAATTCATTGCTCCACACCGGGTTTGCATAAGTCAGGGAAAACTTACAGTCGCTGGCGGTAGCGTCATAAATATCAAATGACTTGTAGCCACGGTCGTTCATCCAGCTTATCAGCCTATGAAAAGCTTCGTTCCCAAAGGCTTTTTCGTAAATAGCAGCCGTCTAAATATAGTCGTCCCGAAAGCAGCAATGTGCAAAGCGTGATGGGGTTTGGAAACGTTCTAAGTGTTCCTTTTCCGCCATCCACACCCACGCGGGGGGAAGCTTCGTAAAGTCCGCAATCTCCAGCCTTGAGAGAATTACCTTTTGCCTGCGGTCTAACTTAAACTCCTTATTTGCTCCCATAAGGTACATTTGCATCACCATGGAATCCACCGATTTACAGAATTTCTTCATGTGGTTTTGTATTTCCCGCTTCGGGTCTGACACCCCGCTGTAAAGCGGCGGGGGCGTATCATCCTCATGGAGCGTTGGTACGAAAAGCTGCGGTTCACCATATGCCAACCGGTATAATTTTTCCATCCGATCATAAAATTCTTTCTGTTCCGAAACACTCACCGGCGCCTGCCCGTCCGGAATAAACGGTGGGAATAAATCCAGATACCCCTGTGCAGCGCGTTGTTCTAAGCTCGTATAGACCATTTTACTTATCCTCCTTTAAAGAGCATATAATTAGTAATTATCTTTTACCCATGACAGAAAGCAGCCTTCTCCATCAAAATTTCACCAAATGCTTGTGCTCTGGATGAGACTTCACGGAATCGGGGTATTTCTACCACTCTCACCGCGAAGGCAAACCAATCACTATCATTATAGCTTCATATAATTTAATTTTCCTGACATCAAATGCTATTGTTTGTCCGGCTATCTCATCCTACAGTCTGTTTACGGACGGCAGGAAATAACAGACGGACGGCAGGAAACCTGCGGCCTTCGAACAGACTGATTCCTGGAAGGAACCATGCAGCGCCGCCGTCCCGGGGAAAACCGGGATATGCATTGGACGGGATGCCGCAGGGCACAAAGGGCCATCTGAACGATTACGAAACGTAAGATTTTCATTACAGATATAATTGACATCCCTATCCGGCTGGATTATGATAGGAAAGGATTCTAGTGCCATAAAAATCGGGAGGTATATCCGGTCTGTATAACCGGAGAATAAAACATGGAAAACTTAACTATTCCCAAAAACTACCAATCTGCCTTATCCCTTCACGATACCCAGATCGGAATCAAGACAGTGAAGGATTTCTTTCAGAAGCTTCTGGCGGAACGGCTTAATCTGCTGCGTGTATCCGCACCTCTTTTTGTGGATCCGGCCTCCGGCCTGAATGATAACTTAAACGGCATTGAGCGCCCTGTTGCTTTCGGCATCAAGGAGCAGAATGATTATGAAGCGGAAATCGTGCAGTCCCTTGCGAAGTGGAAACGCTATGCACTGAAGAAATACGGCTTCGTTCCCGGCGAAGGCCTGTATACCGATATGAGCGCTATCCGCAGGGATGAGGTTACGGATAACATCCATTCCATTTATGTGGATCAGTGGGATTGGGAAAAAATTATAACAAAAGAAGAACGAACCCTGGATACGCTGAAGGATGTGGTACGCATCGTATACAAGGTACTCCGGAAAACAGAAAAATTTATGTCCATCGAGTACGATTACATAGAGGAAATCCTTCCTCATGACATTTTCTTCGTAACTACCCAGGAACTGGAGGATATGTTCCCGGACAATACGCCCAAGGAAAGGGAATACTATATTGCGAAAGCCAAGGGTGCCGTCTGTATTATGCAGATCGGGGATATCCTGGAATCCGGCGAACGTCATGACGGCCGCGCGCCGGACTATGATGACTGGTCGTTGAATGCGGATATCGTTGTATATTATCCGGTTCTGGATATCGCCCTGGAGCTTTCCTCCATGGGGATCCGCGTGGACAAAGACGCCCTTCTCTCCCAGCTGGAAAAAGCGGGATGTTCCGGCAGGGCCGGACTTCCTTTCCAAAAAGCTATTATAGAAGAGAAACTTCCTTTCACCATCGGCGGAGGAATCGGCCAGTCCCGTATCTGTATGTTCTTCCTGCGCAAAGCGCATATCGGTGAAGTACAGTGTTCTATCTGGCCGGATGCCATAGCCGCAGAGGCGGAGAGCCACGGTATCCATCTTCTGTAACTGCACTCCGGGCGGTATGAAAAGCCGGCCTGGGGAAATGGGGAAATCCCCATCAGCCGGAACTATATAACAAAAATCCTGCCGGAAACCCGGCAGGATTTTTTTACAGGATAACACGTTCCGCCGCATGGAAGGCTCTCCTGAACCGTACCGGCAGCCGCTGTACTGACGTTTACTTTTTATGTGTAAACAAGGCACTTATTCCTGTCTTACCAGAATCCTGGCAACCTGCAGATCAGTTCTTGATGAATCCTCGTCCATAAGGGCAACCACTTTTCTTACATAGGCAGTATCTAATTCCAGATGCAGCCCTGCGATTTCTTCACATTGTTCCGTAAAAGTGTACATTGCCAGGTCACGGGAAAAGATATCGCCTTTTCTACTCCCCGCTTATTTTTTGTCAGCAAGGAGTTCATGCATCCACATACCTATCCAAGATATGTTCCCGTATCCACAGAAAGATACTATGCATCAGATACCGGCCATTGAAAGGGCACGGCATTAAAGATAAAAATACTCAGAAGTGTTGAATTCATTGCCTTACTTGAATTGTAGCACAGACATACTGGTCTTTCAATGTAGAAATAGCCACCGCCACAGGGTTGTTTCACAAGCCTCCAGGAGTTCCGCCGTCAAAATCTGCAGAAAGACTCCATACAATGAGAAGTTATCCTTCCCAGTTTTTCTCGATTTCTTCTCTTATAATCTCTATATACCTGGCCGCTTTTTTCTCATTCTTATGAATTGTAAGCACATCTCTCTGTGTGATTTCCAGTTGGCAGCCTCTGGCAGCACGAATTGTCTGACTCATATATTTCCGCACTTCCTCTTCCTGAAGTTCCACATCTACAGCCAAAAAATTAGCAGCGGGCTTTCTCTGGAAGATAATCTTCTTTCCACGCAGATGTTCTCCCATATACTCTACATCACACCAGGCGCTTATCGATATATTTCTGAGATTATCAAGACGGGATACATACTTTTCCCAAATAGGATGCACCGGTTCACAACAACCATAAGACAGCAGGCCAAATACCTCCGCTATTTTCTTATACGACGGAAATATAAACTCTCCGTACATATCAGGTGAAATGGACGAAGATTCCTGGGAATCCAAGTACCCCCACACATCACTCAGACCAATCCGCTCCATTCTGTCAGGAAGCTCCTGCGTATAGCAATAAGTTCCCTGATTCAATAATTCATCCCCTGTAGTAGGAAGCAGAATTTTTTCTTCCTTCATCCAATTAAAATAAGAGATATAATCATCAGCGGCCCTCATCATCATTTTTTTTACCAGATCGGGATAATCACACATGGCATATATAAAATTTTCCAGTCCCATCAAATGAATAATTTTCTGGGTTGGAACTGCCTGCAGGCAGTTCATAGTCCATTTGACCGGCAGTATGTCCCCTAAAATATCCTCAGCCATATCCTTTAAATTCTGACTGCCCTCCCTGTCTATACCATAAGTTGATGCTCCAAGTTTGCCGTAATCTTCTTCCAGATCCCGGATAACATGCTCAAAACGATGTCCTATACTGTCTTCTGCATTCACCTTCTTAATTTCATGTCCAAACAAGTGAAACCAGGTATCATAGTACACCGGAAAATAATCTGGTACCACGGAATCATCCTGATAAATTTCCTGTCTGAGAAAAAGGGATAACAAACGATTTTCAATTTGACGGGCCTGAAGGGATTCACACTGTATTCTCGGAAGGTATACCTCATCCCGAAAACCGCCGATCTCCAATAAAACCATTGGTTTTCCTTTTTCAAAACGTCTATGACGATACCATTCTTTTTTTAATCGTTTATTTTGTTCCGTATTAGCATACTCCAACTGTTTATGAGCCAATTGCCTTAATCTCTCTTTTTCTTTTTGCGTTATCATTTATGTTTCCCTTCCGCCGCTTATCCACTAGATTATACAATTATGCATGTGCTATTCTAGGCATCCACCTGACTTCCTTTTCCAGTTCAGCAGATGCGTATTTCAGCAGCAACTCTGCACGTAAGCTGTCATTTTCCCAGAGATTATGTTCCTCTAACGGATCATTCTTCAAATCATATATCTCTCCATAGTCTTTTCCTTGGTATATTGTAATTTTATATCTCTCATCCACATAAGTACGCAAGTTGATACTATTTGGCTCATGATGATGCTCACAAATAATATGATTTCTCACCAATTTCTTTTGTCCGCACCAAACCGGATACTGGCTTATTCCTGTCATGACACGAGGAACAGCTATCCCCATTGCTTCCAGAATAGAGGGAGCGAAATCTACAAGTGTCTGCATGGATTCACAAAGGCCCTTCTTAATTCCTTTTCCTTTTATCAAAAAGGGAACACGGAGCAGCTCTTCATACATAAAAGGCCCTTTGGCACACAAGCCATGTTCTCCGATAAAGTGTCCGTGATCAGATGTAAATACAACCAATGTATCTTCTTCCAGATCGAGTTCCCTGACTTTATCCAAAATTTTTCCAATATATTTATCCATCATGGATACCATGCCATAGTATGCACTCTTATATTGGCGCAGCTTTTTCTCATCCTGGCAGTGGTAATTCATCCCGTGAATAGCATACCCGCTCTCTTTGTACTCTGAAAAATCAGAGTTTTTTTCCTGTGTCATTCTGAAATGCGGGGGGAGACTATCCCACTCCATACCGGAACTATCCGGCATAGTAAGTTCTTCGGGTGGATACATAGAAAACCAGGGTTCCGGTACAATGTAATCCGGATGGGGATCAAAGAAGCTTGCCCACAGAAAGAACGGTTGATTCTTAGCAGCATATTCTTCTAATCTTGCATTCGTTCTCTCTGCAATCCATGCATCATAATGGTATTCTTCCGGTATCTCCCAGGCGGCGCAGTCCTCTCCCTTTTTCGTTCCGGTAGGCTCCCTGAAATACCTCCGCCAGTCTTTCAGCCCCTTTTCCTCCATCCATATTGCATAATGCTGCCCCACATGCGCTTCATCCGTATGGTTTCTCGCCAGTTCTACTGAATCAAAACCATAGAACCTATCTTTATAATTCTTCCAGAATTCCAAGTCCTGCAAGATTGGGTAAGCCTCCAGAGATGGAAATTCATCTGTGGACGCAAGCGGTTGAAAATGTGCCTTTCCTACCAGAGCAGATACATACCCGTTTTCCCGCAGTACATCCCCGATAGTAAGTACAGACTCAGGAAGCTTTGTTCCCAGTGTCCATGCTCCATGCTGACTGGGATACTGGCCTGTAATAAGGCTCGCCCTGGTTGGCGTACATGTTGGATTAGGGCAATAGGTTCTGGTATAACAAGCTCCTTCCCCGGCCAGACGATCTAAATTCGGAGTCTTAATTTCAGGATTCAAGATACCCAATGTAGATAACTGCTGCTGATCACTCGTAATTAGTAACAGGTTCATATGCTCTCCTTTCTTACAGGGACCAGGGGCTTATGCCCCATAGTCTCTGTCATAAGCTCCCTGCAAAACCTCTAAGTGTCTCTCTACACCCAGCTTTTCCAACTGTTTCAAATAATCATCCCATTCTTCATCTATACCGCCCTTCATCATCCATTTTGCCATATTATCATATACATACGTAATAATATCTGCTCCGGTAGTCTCCATCCAGTCGGTTTCTTCTTCTGTCAATTTCAAAATCGGCATCATATTTGTCTTAGGATAAATATTATAATACGTTTCTATCTCATTCATCTTGTCAACCATCATCTCCGGCATTTCCACTGTATTTTCAAAGTCTTCCGTAAATACTGCTCCCGGACCAAATACAGGGCTGTTCTGGTAACGGTATTCATCAAAGGAACTTCCCTCCGGGTAAGGAACAAACATATACATCCCATCTTTCTCTTCTACAGGACCCCAAAGTGCCTCAGCGCTAACCTTTTTATCATAAAATAAATCCAGCCATCTCACCAGAATTTCCGGTTTTTCACAAGCCGTGGTAATTGCAAAATTAGATCCTCTCACTGTGCCGTTTGATGTCAGATAATTGCACCAGTTTCTATCCCCATTCGGTCCCTCCATCGTAGGAATTACCACATAATCAGCAGCACGTTCTGCTCCCACCATATTAGGGGCATTCCAGAGTGTAAAACATCCCAATGTCACTTCATCCGTCTTTCCTTTCGCAAAATACTGCTTTGCATCCTGAGTAAAAATTTCTTGATCAAACAATCCTTCCGAAAACATTTGATTACAATACTTGATAAAATTCTTCCATTCCTCGGTATTGGCACCAAAATGTATTTTTCCCCCGTCTTCATACACAAAGTTTTCGTAGTTTTTATTATTGGCATCTCCGAAATATACGGCAGGCCCAAAAGCACCCGACAAGGAGTGAAAACCTCTGGCTCCTCCCGGAGTGGCTGAGAAAGGGATCTCATCTTTTAGTCCATTCCCATTCGGATCCTGTTCTTTGAATGCCTTCAGCATTTGATAAAACTCTTCCGTTGTTTCAGGAATCTCTAATCCCAATTTATCCAACCATGGTTTATACACATACATTTCATCCGGTTGGTACTGGCAGGGATCTTCTGCTGCATACCCAATAGAATAGATATTTCCATCAAAATAAGTACATAACTTCTTAAAATCAGGATGTTCTTCAAATACTGCACTTAAGTTCGGAGCATACTGCAAGTATTCATTAATAGGAAGAAACACCCCCTGAGATACATGGGTATTC
Source organism: Lachnospiraceae bacterium (assembly GCA_022845955.1). Taxonomy (GTDB): domain Bacteria; phylum Bacillota; class Clostridia; order Lachnospirales; family Lachnospiraceae; genus Eisenbergiella. Next base: position 1,439,409 of record AP025576.1, on the reverse strand, counting down.
AGATCTGTATCAGTAACGCCATTAAAAAATGCATCCGGATAATCTCCGCTGGCCAAAATCAGATTTTTCTTCTGTCCATAATCCTGGGATTCAATAAATTCCCATTCAATATAAATATTGCTTTCCTCTTCCAGCTTTTTAAAAAAATCCATATCATTGAACTTCTGCTGTCTGGAATCAAAAGAAGCCACAATATGAAAGGTTTCCTTCTCTTCCACTACAGGCAGACCGGCGGTGTACATATTCCCAATCATTTCCCTGCCGTCCGCACTTTGTGCCGACTGCTCCGGTACTGCTTCAACTGTCCCCTCCGTCTTTCCGCAGCCAGCTAAACAAGCCGCCATGCTCACTGCCAATGTGATACCTAACATCCTTTTCAACATACCTTTTCCTCCTTCATGTTTTATCCTTTGATTGCTCCAATTGTCACACCCTGTGCGAAGTACTTTTGGACAAATGGATACATTGCCAACACCGGTACACTTGAAATAATAATTACGCCATACTTAATCTGATCTGCGATTCTCTGTTGCTGAGCCAGGCTTGTCATGTCACCGGATGTACTCATAGCCGTCATATCTGTCTGTATCAGGAGATTCCGAAGCACCAGCTGCAAAGGATATAACTCTTCATCTGTCAGATAAAGCATTGCATTAAAGTAAGAATTCCAGTGGGAAACTGCATAAAACAACACCATTATTGCTACAATTGCCTTGGATACCGGAAGAATAACACTGATAAATGCCCTGATTTCTGAGCATCCATCAATACATGCAACCTCATGCAGTTCCTCAGGTACTGTTGTTTCAAAAAAGGATCTTGCCACAATCAGATTCCAGGGGCCAACCGCCACTGGAAAAATGACCGCCCACATACTGTTAATCATTCCCATTTTCTGGACCAGCAAATAAGTAGAGATCAATCCTCCATTGAAGAACATAGTAAAGGTAACAAACAGGGTAAGCCCTTTTCTTCCCGGGAGTTTTCTTCTCGACAATGCATAGGCTGCACAAACAGTAAGAACTACGTTAATCAGCGTACCTATAACCGTATAGCGTATGGTGTTCCAATACCCACTCCAAAGCAACTGCTCATCAAACAGCATCTGATATCCCTCAAAGCTTACTTTCTTCGGCAGAAAGATCACCTCACCCGCATATATAGCATTCGGATCACTAAAAGAAGCTATTACAACAAAATAAAGGGGGTAGAGTACTGCTGCAGCCATGAAAAATAAAAGGGTATAATTCACTAAATCGAAAATCCTATTGCTTGAAATATGTAATTTTTTTCTTTTCATACGCTCCTCCTCACCACAAAGAGGTATCGGATACCTTTCTTGCAAATTTATTAACTGCAAGAAGTATCACCAGATTAATTACCGCATTAAATAGCCCTATCGCCGCAGAGTAGCTATATTGTGCATTCTGAAGGCCTTGTTTATATTCATATGTGGATATTACTTCAGATGCCATACGATTCAGCGGATTCTGCATCAAAAAGATTTTCTCATATCCTATGGAAAGAATATTTCCTGTCGTAAGAATGAGTTGAATGACAGCTGTTGGTAAAATCCCCGGGAAATCAATGTGCCACATTTTCTGCCACTTATTTGCCCCATCCATTTCTGCCGCCTCATACAGTTCCGGTGATACTCCTGACAATGCAGCCAGATAAATTACGGTTCCCCATCCGGTACTTTGCCAGGTTGCTGACAGAATATAAACCGGTTTGAACCAACTTGGTTCTGCCATGAAAAAAACCGCCTCACCTCCAAATGTTTCAATAATTTTATTTATAATACCGCTGGTAGGTGATAAAAACAGAGTAAGCATACCGACCAATACTACTACTGATATAAAATGCGGAGCATAGATAACGGTTTGTATCACCTTTTTATATCTTGTATGTGTCACCTGATGTAACAGTAACGCTACAATAATCGCCATCGGAAAATTCACCAGGATACTGCCGACACTGATCGAAACTGTATTCTTCAATATTATCCAAAAATCCGGCGAAGAAAAGAATCTTTGAAAATGTTTCAGCCCTACAAAAGGACTTCCTGCAAAGCCTTTTGTAGCAACATAATCTTTGAAGGCTATTTGAAGGCCGTACATTGGGCCATACCGAAATATAATAAAGTAAATCAATGCAGGCAGTAAAAGCAAATATAGCTGATAATACTTCATAACTCTTTTGTACTTTTTCTTTATTCTCATTTTTATGTTCTCCCCTCTTGTATTTGTACCCATATTGTTACATACACATCTGTATATGTATATAATCCCTTTTTTCACAAAGAAAACTCAAAGAAAATATTGCATATTGCCGTAAAAATTCTGCATATAGATGTTTTTTTTTGCACATTTCACAATCAGAAACTTGAAACACACCGGTGCATCATGTTATACTGTTCAACAAATCTGGAGTATTCATTAAAGGGGAAATTCGTATGAACAATTCACTTTACCGGAACTTTTATAAAAATTTTCTGCTTGTTATGCTCTTGCCAACTTCTGTCCTCACCATTACGCTTCTTTTTTTTAACGGATATGTCCTTATACAAAATATGGCGAATCTCTCCTCTAATACCGGCTCCGTTCTTGAAAAAGAACTCACATACTATACAAAACAGCTAAGCGGCTGTCGAAATACGTTAATCAGTGAATCCATTCCTTTAACTATCAGTTCAGGCATGGACTCCTATTCCAAATTCCAGTTAATACGAAAGTTAGATAATTTTAAAAATATCCTGGGGTATTGCAGAAATATCGGTATCATTGATATGCAAAGCGAAAAAGTAATTTCCTCCGACGGAGAGATCACACTCTCTCTATTTTTTGATACTGCAGATTCACAATTTGTTCACAAGGCTTGGGAATCTATGGATACTTCCAGTCTTCTCTACCCATATCAGGCAACTAATTCCACAAATTTCCTTTATATGACCGGTCAGAAGAATTACCCTGATACCTTTCTGTTTTTTACGTTTGATTCTTATCATCTATACCATACCATCTCTGATCTTCTAAAAAACAGCAATGGATCCGTTATCCTTGAAAATCATATAACGGGTGAATTATTCCCTCTCGGCAATCCTTCAGATGAAAACACATTAAAATGGTACAAACAAAGTGTGTCTGATTTTCCGGAGTTCTCTTCTTTTTCCATTCAGGGAACCACATTGATCGGCCGTTATTCTTTTCCGGCGTATGATCTGAATTTTTATATTTTTATCCCTTTTTCCTCTATGTATTATCCCCTGATAACCATCCTTGCAATCTCTGCCGGGATCCTTCTGTTCTCCTTCTGCACCGGTCTTTTTCTCGTTCGCTATATGGCCAATACCAACTATACTCCTATACGGGAAATCCGTGGCCTTATCCCTCAGGATCATCTGGCGAAGGAAGGAAATGAACTCGTACAGATTAATCATGCCATTATACATATGAATGAAAAAATCGGTGACTTAAATACCAAACTGAATATGCACCGTGAAAACATCAGGAGATCCATTCTTGTAAAGCTTCTTTACCAGCAATACTCTTCAGAACAGGAATTTCTGGAAGATGCACGTGTGATTAATATCCAATATTTATATCCTTTTTTTACAATATGTATTATAAAAAATGAATCACGACAAAATATTCCGATTCTCTACGAATATTTCAGCAAAAAAAATTCCGCAAATTGCCGGTATTTTTCTCTGGATAGCTTAGAAACCAAACAAATGATTCTGATATTTAACTCAAAAGATAACACGGCTCCCTTCCGGATAACTGCTGAAAACCTGTATCAGGATATCTGCCATACCCTGGGCAAACATATTACTCTCGGTGTGTCAGAAGAATATCAATCCTTCAGCCGAATCCCGGTTCTATATGAACAGGCTGTTCAGGCATTGAATTATAGCTTTGTCACCGGAAAAGACACCATTACATTTTATTCGGATTCCACTTCGTCAAACACGGTTCCGGCTCCTTTGCCTGAAATAGATTGTATACGTCTGGAAAAAAGCATCCTAGACTGCGATGATACTCTTTTGTTACAGCTTTTTTATGATTTATTTGAGAAAATTCAGACAAGCGGCCATACACTCAACAGCATTAAAATTCACTTGTTCAGTATGTTCAGCCATATCCGGAGAATGTTATTTCAATTGAATATTTCAGATTATCAGATTATTGACAACGAACTGACAGCTATTTTTATGAATTCCGAAACAATAGAGGAGTTGTTCAATCTCCTTTATGCCATCATGTTGGAAATTGGCAGGAATCTGTATACCGTTTCCGATAAGGATAAAATCGAGCTGATTCAGCAATATATATATGAACACTTATGTAATTCGGATTTTAGTGTTAACTCTATATCTGCGTATTTTCACATATCCTTGACAACTCTAAGCCGTTTTTATAAACAAAAAACAGGTCAGAATATTTCTACATTCATCAATGACCTAAAAATAGAAAGGACAAAGGAACTATTGGTCCGTTCAAACCACAGCATAGAATATATTGTCGAAGAAATGGGATACTCCAACACCTCCTCTTTTATACGCAAATTCAAATCCATCGTTGGAATGACACCCGGTCAATACCGTCAGATCTATAAAGACCAGCAGGAGATGTAAAAGTTTCATGTAGAAAAATGATAATTTACTAATCCTTTTTACACATGCATGGTAAATCATACATAAACGTGATAAGATAAATACATTCCTGCAGTACGGTTCATTCAAAACCTTATAAACAGGATTCCGATAGAACACAGGGAGGCAAACATTTATGCAAATCATTGAATATTTTGAAGACGGACAGAAGGAACACTGGATAAAAGAAATAGAAGGTTTCCCCTGGCGCGCTGCCGGGTATCTGGCGGATTTATTAAAGGAAAACCGTTTTGAAGACACCCTGGGGCAGGGCGGAAAACTTTATCTTATGACGGATGGGGAAAAAATAGTGTCTTTTGCAACCCTTACCCATCAGGACTGTATCGCTGATGAAACGCTTTACCCGTGGCTTGGTTTTGTTTTTACGGCACCGGCATACCGCGGACACCGGTATGCCGGGCAATTAATCAGCCATGCCTGCGCGGAGGCTGTAAAAGCCGGCTGTCAGAAGGTATATCTGGCTACGGATCATATCGGACTTTATGAAAAGTACGGTTTTCTCTATCAAGAAAACCGCCCGGATGTGGGAGGCGAAGACAGCCGGATCTATTATAAATTACTGCAGTAATAACACCATCATCACAGGAGGTAACCAATGAATACCGATCAACTGTTTCTCCGCCCGCTGTCCCAGGAGGATATCCCTACCATTTTTTCTCTCACTTCCGATCCCGAGGTCGCCAGATACATGCGGTTTTCCACCCATACAAGCAGGCAGGAGGCGGAAGACTTATACCGGGAATACACAACTTTCGGCAATTACGGATACCTGATCTGCCGGAAGGATACACTCGCCCCGGTAGGGGTGGCCGCATTAAAAAAAGAAGAAAACGACGGCGCGTCCCGTTCCATGTCCGTCTTTCTCTATCCCCGTTTCTGGAACCAGGGCTACAGCACGGAGGTAGTCCGGCATCTGACAGATATCGCCCGGCAGGAACACTTCAGCTGCCTGAAAGCCTACGTAGTGCAGGATAATACAGGCTCCTGCCGTGTTTTAGAAAAAAACGGCTTTCTGGTACAGGAAATTCTTCATTTCCCGGATCTTCCTTCCGGTCTGTGTATCTTTACCCGGCAGCTGTGACCTTTCTTGTTATCCCAATCATCGTAAAAACGCCCGGAGCAGGCTGCTCCGGGCGTTTTTTACGTACTTCTTACGTCCTATTGCGTTCTTTTCCCCGACATGGTCTGGGAAACCACGCTTTCCATCATATCCGCGCTGAGAGCGCCGGATACGTAGCCGAATACATTTCCGTCCTTATCAATCATAAAGGTTGTAGGGAAGGAACGGATGCCGTACTGGCTGAATATTTCTCCGGTGGTATCCATGACAACCGGGAAAGTATAGCCGTTGTCGGTGAGGAATTTTTCCACCTCTTCCTGGGTGCCGTCCTGGTTATACGGATTCTCATCCGTTTTGGGATTCGCCACTCCTAACACCACCAGATCCTCGCCGTTGCTTCCATATTTTTCATACAGCTTCTGGATATCCGGCATTTCTCCCTTGCAGGGCGGACACCAGGTCGCCCAGAAATTCAAAAATACCGTTTTTCCTTTATAGTCAGAGAGCGTATGTGTCTCCCCGTATTGGTCCACCAACGTAAAATCAGGCGCCTGTATTTTCTCCTCTTCGGTACTTTCCTCTTCCGCCGTCTCCGAAGAAGGGGCATTCGCCGCCTCTCCATCCGTTCCTGCTGCGGTTCCGCTTTCTCCTGCCCCTTCCGTCCCGTTAACGGACTGGGTCTCCTGCACCTGCTCCTGGGTTCCTCCTCCCAGCTGTACCTTGGACAGGTAGCTGGTGATTCCGTTCATAAATCCGGTCAGGGTCATAACACCCATAAGGATCAGCAGGGCGGCACCGATTTTCACGGTATATTTCACCACATTCCTCTTTCTCTTGAAGAAATCGAGGACAGAACCGGTAAAGATGCCTACGGCAAGGAAAGGAATCACAAATCCCAGCGTATAAACGCCGACGAGAAGGAAACCCTTTGCTGAGGAAGCCGAAGAAGATGCCATCAGCAGCACGCTGCCTAGTGTAGGGCCTACGCAGGGCGTCCAGGCAAAACTGAAGGTGAATCCAAGAATCAGCGCCACCAGCGGGTTCATGGAAAACCGATCCAGCCGGAAGGGCAGTCGGTGTTCTCTTTCTATGGTTTCCGAACGGCCGAACACACCCAGCTGATATAAGCCGAACAATATCATGATAATACCGCTGATCCGCGCAAACCAGGCACGGTTCGTGGTAAAGAAACGGCCCATAGCGGTAAAGCCGAATCCCAACAGGAAAAAGGTGAAGCTGACACCCAGCACAAAAAACAGTGTATTCACCATCACCTTTTTACGAGGGTAATGTACATTCCCATTTTCATCCACCGTCTTGGTGCCCCCTGCCAGATAGCTGACATACAAGGGTACAAGAGGCAGCACACAGGGGGAGAAAAAGCTGAGAAGCCCCTGTAAAAATACGGTAATTACCGGAATTCCGGTTTCAACTGACAGACCCATAATCATCTCCTTTTACGTAAGTGTTAGTTAACTGCAGCAAAGAAATCATTGAAGGTTTCGCTCATAGTGGGATGATTGTAAATATTATCCCGCAAAACCGTATAAGGAATCCCTGCATCCATGGCGAGCTTAATCAGGTTAATCAGCTCATGGGATTCGGCACAGTAAAAATGTGCTCCCAGAATCTGCCCTGTACCCGCATCGATCACTGCCTTCAGCATGCCTGTGGTAGCTTTCAGTACACGTGCTCTCGGTGCCGCTGCGGTCTGCAGCCGTGCAACCTTAACCTCATAGCCTGCCTCACGCGCTTGTGCTTCTGTCATGCCGACTCTTGACAACGGGGGATCCAGAAATACGGTGTAGGGCACTGCCCCTCGGTTTTTTGTACTCCTGCTTCCGTCTCCAAGTATCTGTGATTTTACGATACGGCTGTCATCCAGGGAAATATAAGTAAACTGAAGACCTCCCGCCACATCTCCCATTGCCCAGATGTGAGGAACGGATGTACGCAGGCCCTCATCGGTCCAAACCGCCCCCCTCTTTGTCAGCTGGATGCCCGCACGCTCGGGATGCAGTTCTTCCACATTCGGCCTTCTGCCGGTAGCTACCAGAATCGCCTGAACCAGAAGCGTTTCTTCCCTGTCTCCGGATTTGACCGTCACGTTTGCTCCGTCCGGGCCATCCTTCACTTCCGTAACCGCCGAACTGCGGAGAATATGGATCCCCACCTCCGTCATATGCGCAAGCACGGATTCCGCCACTTCCGCATCCTCCCGGGGTATAAAAGCTTCCCCGTCCTGAATTACTGTCACATCCGATCCGAAATTGGAATAGTAAGAGGCAAATTCCAGGCCGATATAGCCGCCTCCTATAATAAGAAGCTTCTCCGGCAGTTCTTCCAGTTCCATCATTCCTTCGCTTGTATAAGCATAACGGCTTTCCTTCAATCCTGCAATAGGGGGAATAAAAGGTTTTGCGCCGGTATTGATAAAAATTTTCTTTCCATACAATTCTTCCCCGGAACCATCCGGATAAGACACCCGGATTTTGTGATCATCCACAAAAGAAGCCGTCCCTGTTATCACTTCCACGCCGGCTCCCACAGCCTTAGCCAGGTTTTTCTGCCGCAGATCCCCTATCACTTCTCTTTTTTCCAGTATCGTCTTTTGATAGCGCTCCGCTTTTTCCTGAAAGCTGCCGCCCATTGCAGCTGACAGCCTTGCACTGTTTTCCAGGAATTTACTGGGAATACAGGCCACATTGATACAGGTTCCGCCATACATTTTATCGGAACGCTCGATAAGAGCTGTTCTCTCCCCTTTCCCGGCCAGTGCGCCTGCCAGCGTTTTTCCGCCCTTTCCAAATCCTATAATAATGTTATCAAATTCCTTCATTGTGCTTCTCCTTTTCTTTTTCCGGAAAACAATTGGGTTTCTATCTCTCCTACGGTAATCTGTTTTAGCTTATCCAGACATAATCCGTCCAGCTCCAGGTAAATTCCGTTCATTACCTCCGCCATACCGGAGGCGATCAGACAGCTCATGTCACTGTCGCCGCTGCGCCACGAAGCGTCCACGAACCGGATGGAAAGCGCCTCCGCAATCGTGTACAGTGTTATATCCCCGGCTTTTTCCACACGGGAATAACCGCCTACCTTCCCTTCCTTTGTCTCTACCAGACCGGCCTTTTTCAGCCTGGCCATCACTTTCCTCACACGGGCCGGATTGGTGCAGATATTCGATGCCAGCTCTTCGCTGGGAATGACAGAGCCTTTATGCTTCAAATATACCAGTCCATGCACAGCCACACAAAAATCACTGTTCAATGCCGCATCTCCTTTCTGGCTTCTAACTGTAATTATTTTTTTTACATTTGTTACTGTAACTATATCATTTACAGATAGAGCTGTCAACTATTATTTCTTTTTTTCTGTGCAGCCATATTTACAGGTACCGCTGCCTGCAGCTTGCTGCAGGGATCTGACTTGACAGCCCTGCCTGTGTATTTTAAAATCACATCAGACAACGCTATTTCCCGGCCACCCATACTCGAACAGGAGAATCTAAACATATGAATATCATAACCAAACGACTGGAAATAAAACCCTATACCGATGCGGATAAGGATGCTATGATCCGCCTTCTCATGGATGAAAATATAAAGGAAACCTTTATGATCCCCGATTTTCACTCCGCAGAGGAAGCCGCAGGTATGTTCCAAAAACTGAAAGCCCTCTCCTTATCCGGAGAACATGAGGAAGCCGGAATCTATTTAAAAAACCAGCTGATAGGCTTTGTCAATGACGTGGATATTGATGGGGACAGAATAGAAATGGGTTATGTAATAAATCCCGGATACCGTAATTGCGGATATGCAACAGAAGCGATGAAGGGGGTTATCACCTATTTGTTTCAAAAAGGATTTACAGAAATTATTGCTGCCGCTTTTGAAAAGAACACGGCAAGCTTCCGGGTAATGGAAAAATGCGGCATGGCCCGCATTGACAGGACAGAAGATATCGTATATCACGGAAGCCTTCAGCATTGTCTGTACTATTCCATAAAAAATAACTGCCCGGGAAAACAAAAACAGATTTTTGAAGCGCTTCTGTAACCAACGGACGAACAGGGAATCTCCCCGGGCCGGAATACCGGCCCGAATATCCCCTTCCTCATCCTTCCGGCGGCCCGGCTATCCGTTCTCCGGCGGTTTCACCGTTGCTCCTGTTTTCCCGGGCCATCGCTTTGTTCTCAGAACCTAAAAGGAACGGGCAGATATCCCTGCACCGATGACAGCTGATGCGCCAGTCTTCCTTTACTTCACCAAAAGCATAAGCCCAGCAGGCATTTTGATCCATTTCCGGGCTTTCCAATGCGTTGACCGGACAGATATCCACGCACCTGCCGCAGTTGGAGCAGATATTCTCCTTTTGATCATCCGCTTCCAGCACAAGCTCCGTCAATAGCAAACTGAGCCAGACCATACTCCCATATTCCGGGGTAAGCAGCAGGGTATTTCTGCCGATTGTACCAAGCCCCGCCGCCTGGGCCGCATGTTTTACGGAAACAATACTTCTCCATCTCCCCGTTTTTTTGTCTCGCTCCGCACCGTTCGTCCTTATGGGTACCGCAAGGATATGAAGCTTTTCCATATCCGCACAGAATTGGACCGCCATTTTATCCATTTTGTCGGATAAAATATTCCTGACTACCGTATAAGGCACCCCGGATCCGCAGGCCAATGTTCCCGCGGGGAAACGGCAGGCGAATACGATGACCGATTGGCAGGAGGGCAGGACATCCCGCGGATGATATCCCTCCGGCGCGCCGTCAAACCGGTCTATCCCTGCTATCCCGCACAAATCCGCTCCCAATGCATATAATCTTTCTTTGATTTCCTTTTCCGTTTTTCCCATCAGCTAATCCTCCCTGTCATGCCTATGGCTGCTCCGCTCCGGAAGCCTTTCCCTTATCATAACAGGTATCTGCGACAGCTATATGTCGTAATTGGATAAAAATTGTTGCGCGGTTTGGATCAATTCTTTTTTATATACCTCCGGCCCCACTACCCGCACCCTGTCTCCAAAACTGAGCAGCAGTGCTTTCCAAAGCCGTTCTCCGGGCGGGACATGAATGAAAATCCTGCACTGCTCATCCCCCAGCCTTTCTATTGGGCAGTCCGGAAAAAATTCCTCCATAAGCCCGGTTTCCTTTTCAGAAAAATGTACCTCAATGGCAATACAGGTCTGATAATAGGCGGTTTCCGACTCCTTCATCCGTTCCCGGATATCTCCATGCTCTTTAGTCCCTCTCCTCTCTTCTGTTCGGATATCCCGCATTCTGGCAATCTTATAGGTCCGGTATGCCTGCCGGTACTCCGAATAGGCAAACAGATACCATGCATACCATTTATAATGGATGGCCAGCGGCTCCACCTTTTGATCCGATGATTCCCCGTCCGCCTTCTGATAGGAAAAGGTAACAAGTCTCCTGTCCTCTATCGCTTTCTCGAGAAGCCGGTTCGTATCCTGAACCTTTTTATTTTCCCTGGAAACACTGAAATCCCAGAAAACCTTCTGTCCTCCTTCTTTTTCCACAATCGCGTTGTATTTTTCAAGAAGCCCGTCCAGCGTAGTATTTGTATAAGATGTGGCAAGGCTCTCCAGGGCCTTGCGTATCATCTGCTGTTCCTCCTCCCGGATATTCAGGTTTTTCATCTTATAAGTCGGCAAAATGGAGTATCCCCCATATTTTCCTCCCACGGCATATACCGGTATCCCAATAGAGGAAATGCTGACCATATCCCTTTGAATGGTCCGTACGGATACGCCGAACCGTTCCGCCAGATAACTGGCCGAAACATTATCATGATTGACTATGTAAATAATAATTTCCAGTATCCTGTCGATTTTCATCGCCGTCTCCTGTCTTTCCCCTATAAAGCCCGCGGCAAAAGCCGCAGGGAAAAAATAATCCTGCGGCTTTTTATAGGTATAGTATTGTATTCTTATGACAGCATCAGCGCTGTACCCTTCCTGACGCATCCCCGCCTGCAAGCTTGCATACTTCATCCACGGAAACCATATTGAAGTCGCCTTCAATGCTGTGCTTCAGACAGCTTGCCGCCACCGCGAATTCGATAATCTGCTGGGGTTCCATATTCTGCAGGCAGCTGTAGATCAGGCCTGCCCCAAAGGAATCTCCGCCGCCGACACGGTCCACTATATGCATCAGGTAATTTTTGCTGAAATAATATTCCGTTCCGTCATACAGCATTGCCGCCCATTTATTATCGTTGGCGGAGATAGAGCTTCTCAGGGTAATGGCAACCTTGCTGAAACCAAAACGGTCGGCCAGCTGCTTCGCCACATCCTTATAGCCCTCATGGTTCACCTGGCCGCTGGTTATATCCGTATCGGCGGCCTTGATGCCGAATACGTCGCCGGCATCTTCTTCATTGGCAATGCAGACGTCCACGTACTTGCAAAGCTCACCCATTACCCGGCCCGCTTTTTCTTTGCTCCAGAGCTTATTTCTGTAATTCAAATCACAGCTTACGGTGATGCCCTTTTCTTTTGCCTTTTTTACCGCTTCCATACAGATCTCCGCAACGTTTTCCCCAAGTGCAGGCGTAATTCCGGTAAAATGGAACCAATCCACCCCTTCAAAAATCTTATCCCAGTCAAAATCCTCCTTAACCGCCTCTGCAATAGAAGAGCCTGCACGGTCATAAATAACTTTGGAAGGACGCTGGCTGGCGCCTTTTTCCAGATAATAAATACCGACACGGTTTCCGCCCCTCACGATATCGGAAGTATCCACACCGAATTTCCGTAAAGAATTCACCCCGGCCTGTCCGATTTCATGCTTGGGAAGCTTGCTTACGAATTTGGACTCCAGACCGTAATTGGCCAGGGATACAGACACGTTTGCTTCCCCGCCCCCATAAGTCGCCACATAATTTTCCGCCTGCACAAAACGGTAGTAGCCCTCCGGTGCCAGCCTCAGCATAATCTCTCCAAATGTTACTACTTTGCTCATGATTTCCTCACCTTTCTTTTTCAGCGTTCGCTCCTGTAAGTATTGTTATTTCTGTACCAGATGTACGGCAAAGCCGCCCACTTCTTCCTTCAGATAAATAGCCTTCAGGTTCCCCTTTTCATCATACTTGGCGCTGGAGGGATTAAATTCCACGCCCTGGTTTTCCAGATAATTCACGGCTCTTTCAATATAGTTGGTACGGATGCCGATATGTCCCTTTGCACCAAGTCCGGGAGCTTTCATTACCTCTACGGCCGTTCCTGCAAATACGGATGCGGATCCGGTTTTCTTCCCAAACCCGAATATGGACTCAAAACGTCCGGCGGTATGATCCGCCGCTTCCCCGTCGGTTTCGTTGATTCCCACATGGGCCAGCTCAAAGCCCAGCATCAGTTCAACCGCTTCCCTTGTCAGCGCTTCTATCTTGTCAAACTCACCGGCTTTAATCAAATCATCCTTTACCATCCAGCTTCCGCCGCAGGCGATGATCTTATTGAAGCTGAGATATTCATTCAGGTTCTTGGCACTGATACCGCCGGTGGGCATAAATTTCATATTTACATAAGGAGCGGACATCGCCTTGATCATGGCAAGTCCTCCTGCCGCTTCCGCCGGGAAAAACTTTACCACATCCAGCCCCAGGGAAATGGCTGTCTCAATATCGCTGGGATTCGAGCAGCCTGGGGTTACGGGGATTTTATTATCCACACAATATTTTACCACCTCCGGGTTCAGCCCCGGGCTGACGATAAAGGTTGCTCCCGCTTCCATGGCTTCATCAACCTGCCCGGTGGTAAGAACCGTACCCGCTCCCAGGAGCATGTCCGGAAACGCCTTGCGGATAGCTGCAATAGCCCCCGCCGCCGCCGGTGTTCGGAACGTAACCTCCGCACAGGGAAGCCCGCCGTTTATCAGGCTTTCTGCCAGCGGCACCGCATCCTCCACCCTGTCAAGCTTTACCACAGGGACAATACCGATTTTTCTGATTTGCTCCAATACTTCGTTCATTCTGATTCCTCCCCTTTATTCAGGTTATTAACTATTTTCTCCTGCCCTATTATAACATATATAGTAATTTTTCAATACCTTTACCATACTATATTCTTTACTATATCATGTTATTTTCTCCCGGTCATGTTGGTTTTTTTCGAAAATATTGTTTTTTATGAACCGCTGCCGGGGCGGCGGCACAAGGGGCCGTGAATGGTAACGAATTGTTACACAGGGAATGGGGAAACTGAAAATACAGCTTGTATTTTTTTACGGTATCTGTTATTCTCTTATTATTATAGAAATTCTATAAAATTCTTGTTGAATCATTGAGAGATCTCTCAAATAATCCTTTAAAAAGAACCAAATTATGATTGATTTTTTACGTACAGCAGTATTATAATAAACAGGAGAAACCTATGGGTAAAAAAGATATTATCCTGAATGATTTTATTGCGGATCCGCATATATTTGCAGATCTTATAAACGGGTGCTGTTTTCATGGAAGCAGGGTAATACAGCCGGAAGAACTTCATCCGCTGGATTGTGCACAAGCCACCAAAAGCAACCAGGGTAATTACAGCAAACAGTTTCGGGATATTAAGAAGCTGCTGTACCGCAACGCCCCTGCTGCCGTATTAGCCGTAGAGAACCAGGAGCACAGGGATTTCCGGATGCCGGTACGGTGTATGCGGTATGATGCGGACGAATACGGACGGCAGATTAAAGCGATAATAGCCGACCATAAGGAAAGAAACGGTGTTGCTTATTTTGATGAAGCAGACTTGCTCCTTCCCGTTTTCACTATCGTTGTTTATTATGGAAGCGAAGAGTGGCAGCATCCGGCATGCATTCACGATATTCTGGATTTTTCCGGAGTTCCCACACTTCTGCGCCAGGAAATCCCGGACTATCCGCTTCGGGTATATTCGGTTAAAAAGGATATGGATGTCGATTTATTCCATACGGAGTTAAGAGAGGTTATGGGCATCCTGCAGCGGGTTGATGATACAAAAGCTATGAAAACATTTATATCCGAAAACAAAGATGCTTTTTCAAAAATGACAGAACGGGGTTTTGAAGTGATTGTCACCTGTACGAATTCCCGGAAACTTAAGAAATACAAGATGGAACAATCGGAAGGAGGTGTGGTTGATATGTGTAAAGCATTTGATGAATGGATGGAGGACTGTCGGGATGAGGGTGCCAAAAAAGGGGAATCCAGGCTTGCCCTTCTAATCCAGAAACTGGCCGAAGAGGACAGGATCCCTGATATTCTGCGGGCAGCAGAAGATGCTGCCCTGCGAAAAAGGCTGTACAAAAAATATGGACTGTAACCTGTTTTCCAGGTTCTTTCCGGGTCAGATACCAGGCGGCGCCGCATCCAGACATTTTATCTGCGTATCCTAAAAATATTTCGGAATGGCGCCTGCCGCCTATATTCCCAAAGGATCTGCTCTCATTCCTACTCCCCGTCATCCTTCTCAAAATATTTATCCCGCCACTTTCTCCCGATCTGCTGAAGACGGATTGCAGTCTGCGCCAGTTCATCATACTGTCGTTTAGCCGCAAGAAGCTGCTTTTCATATCCTTCCTTACATTTGGGAAGCTTTTCTTCGTATTCCCCCCGCAGACGGGTAACCTTCCCTTCATACTCTTTCCTGCACTGGATAAGGCGTTCCTCCCTCTCCTGCTGCAGCTCTCCCAGTCTGGCCAGCGCTTCTGCCTGTATCTCTTCCTTCTGCAGTTCCCAGCCCTCCCGGTCCTCCTGCCAGGCCGCCTGAAGGCGGTTCAGCCTGCGTCCGTGCTCTTCTTCTCCCAGTACCTTTCGTTCCTCGAAAATAAGCTCCTGCTTCCATTCAAATATCCGCAGTTCACCGCTGGTCCTATCCGCGCAGGTCAGTATGGTGCCTGGATCCGTCGTGATTATCCGGTAATCCACAGGTACAAAAGCCGCTTTCCCTGAAGGCGGGGTTTTTAGGTTTACGCCATTTCCTGCGCTGTCGGGCTGGCCTGTCTTTTTTCCGTCCTCGCTGTCACTGCTTTCCATCTCAAATATCACACCGCGCCGGTTCTCCTGATAAGGCATACAGACATAAAGGCCGTATCCCTTATCTCTTCCGGAATACGCCTGATAGAAGAGATACAGCTCCCCGTCCCGTACCACCAGACGCAGGTTACAGAAGCCATACCCCAGCGGGCCGGCTGTAAGGATAATCCTCGCGGGACCGGCTCCCAGGGTATCCAGAATAACATTATGATCCAAATCCTCATATACATAGCATACCGTATCCCGGAAAACCCCCGCTTCGAAATGGGCCAGATAATCTCTCCTCACTTCTGTAGGTATCATGCCTCTTGCAAAAGGCAGAAAACAATATAATACGGAATTTCCCTGTGCATACAGCGCCACTCTTTGTCCGTCCGACATCTCCAATATCTGGTAAGCCATTCTGCATCCTCCTCCTTTTTCCTTTTCATAGGAACCATTCAGACTGTTCCTTATCCCCTCTCATAAATATATTTCCATTCCCGAACAAAAAGAAGCAGAGTGCATAGGATATAGTAAGTATTTTTATAAGGAGCATTCCATATGCCTAACTGCAAATCCAAAAGCTGTAAATGCTGCTCAAAAAGATATGTGAGCTGCGGCATTGACAAAAAAGGAAAATGTCTGGACGTCTGCACGGACCCCATATGCGGTGATCCCGACTGTCTGACAGTCCTCACCCCTGTTGTTTATGATGAGCTTGGCATCAATCTCTGCCGGAACATTCCCATGGAAGCACCCGTAACCAATGTGGACAGCATTTCCGTACAGGTTATGGATATTTGTTTTGAAACCTATGGGGAAACAGCGGTCACTGCTGAACCCATCAGCGGACGCCCCAACTGTTATCTTGTAACACTGACTAACCTTCAGGTTGTCTTTTTTGTTACCTTTTACGACTGCGCAAAAAGAGTTCTCGCAACACAGGTCGTAACTGCCAATTACCTCCCTGCCAATGAGACCTCCCCGGAATACGAATATATGGATGAAGATACCAACCCCACTTCCGTGGAGCTGGAAATTTACGCCCCCTACGGGGTTGCACATGCCAATGAACCCTGCCTTCCGGCTATCGTTCATGTTATCGGTTTCGGCTGTGATAATACAGCCCTGTCCCAGGGTCTGAACCTGATTGCTATTCCCAAAGTCCTGAATTTTGATCCGGAGGAATGTATGGCTACCATAGGTTTGAGTGTTATTCTCAAATCCGTTTATTTCTCCCAGTACAAAATTCCCCACAGCGGAAAAGCAGTGGTGCCCAAAGCATGTACCCGCCCTACCGACGACACTATCTGTCTGGATTTTGTCTGCGGAGACCTGCTCGATCTGGCAATCAAGCCGTTGGAACTCGGGCCCCCGAAATACGAAGAGACTCTTAAGGATTCCTGTGACGTTCCCTGTGACCCCTGCTGCTGCGCTTCCTCAGGTTCCCAATGCAGCCCGCCGCCCGCACAGCCCACGGAAAACGATTAAGTTACGGCAGCCAAAAAGGTGCTGCCAGGCCGGTAATCCTGCCGCAGCACCTTTTATGCTGTTGTTCCCTCTTCCCTTTTTGGAGAAACACCAAACGTTACTTCAAAATTTTCAGCTCATATCGCCCTGCTTCCGGAAATGTGATAAAATAAGATTGACAAATACCGATTTTTCCTGCGGCATGCTGCCGCACGGCAAAAGAAAGGACATGCTATGACGATAAATGATAAAATAAAATATCTTTCCGCCCCTCTTCCGGAAGATATCCAAAGCTACATCAGCAGCGGTTATTATGACCGGGCAATTTCCCTCATCGACAGCCGCCTATCCTCCGGCTGCCCGGAGGCGCTGCGGGGCAGGCTTGAACTGGAAAAAGTCAGACTTATCCACCTTCCTGCTGATTTTCCCTACACTTATCCCCAGGCACTGGCCCTTATCCGGAATACCATTCCCACCTTCACGGAGGAGGAATTCCAGGCGCTGGAAACGGCGGGCCGGATCGATTTTCTTTTTCTTAACGGGGAAAAACGATATTTCCATCGTTTCTTTGAAACGCTAACGGCAACACATCCGGATATCGCTCTCCGTTCCAATCCGGCCCTGGCGGAAGAATCCGCCCGCAAGGCCGCGTTCCGGTTGAAAACCATCCGTCAGATCAAAGAAAAAGGGGCACTCCGGTATCACATCCATATCCGGGCAGGTCTTGAGATCCAAGATGCTTTCTTCGTGCCGGGAAAAGAAATCCTGGTACACCTCCCGGTGCCCAAAGAAGAATATCCCTCTTCCAATGTGCGGATCCTGCGTACAAGCCATAATCCGTTTTCTCTGGATACGGCCCATTCGCCTGCAAGAACCGTTGCTTTTCGGGAAACGCTTATAAAAAATGAAGCGTTCTGGGTGGAATATGAATATGACAGCACCATACGCTACCAACAGCCCGATCCCGCTCTTGCCGGACATGAGGACGGCCCGCAGAGCGCGGCAGCCGTTGTTTCCCCCGTCCCGTCGGATTCCGATACGGGCGAGGTGCTGCCACACATCCGTTTTACCCCTTTCCTGCGATCCCTTGCCGCGGATATCATCGGCGGTGAAACCAATCCGCTGGAAAAAGCCAGGAACATATATGATTACATAACCACTCACATCAAATATTCCTTTATGAAGGAATACTTTATGCTCCCCTGTATTCCGGAATATTGTGCGGTGAACCAGAAAGGGGACTGCGGCGTGCAGGCGCTTCTCTTTATTACGCTCTGCCGCATTGCAGGCATTCCGGCACGCTGGCAGTCCGGTCTGTCTGCCACGCCGGAATCCATCGGTCCTCATGACTGGGCACAGTTCTATGTGGAGCCTTTCGGCTGGCTTCATGCAGACCTTTCCTTCGGAGGAAGTGCCTTCCGTGCCGGGGATGAGGAACGCCGTGCCTTTTATTTCTGCAATCTGGATCCCTTCCGTATGGTGGCGAACACCGCATTCCAGGCACCTCTCAGGCCAGTCAAACAGGGCCTTCGTGCAGACCCTTACGACAATCAGGTGGGGGAATGCGAAATTGACGGCACAGGCTTATACGGCACCCAGTTTCACTATTACCACAAAATGATCGACATCCATCCGGTTCCCTGATATGTTCCCGGTCCGCGGCTATTCCATAACAAACGCCTGCCTCCTCCGTGAAGTCCTGGTTCTTTCGGTGGGATACAGGCGTTTTCTCTTGTTTTTATCAGTATAAAACGGAATAAAATATACATGCATGTCCGGCTACCGCAGGAACGGCGGCATTCAGGCGGAATATCAGTCTCTCCATTCCGTATTCTTCCCGCCGCTTCTCAGTCCAGATGGAAAACGGTCTGCAAATCGATACTTACCGGACTGTTATCCGGGTTTGTTTCCATAATATCCGCCATATAATCCCACCATTTCCGGTTGATTGCGGTATCCGCCCCTCTGGCCCAGAGTTCTTCGTCCGCAATCTCTATACAGCCGAAAAGAGTCAGGGTCTCTCTGTCCAGAAAAATGGTGTAGTTCTTACCGCCGTGCGCATGGATCATGTCCTTCATCTCCGGCCAGAGCAGGTTATGGCGTTTTTCATATTCCGCTTCCTGTCCTTCATAGAGCTTCATTTTAAATCCCTTAATCATATTTCCTCCATTTCCACCCGGAACCGGCATTTTCTCATCCACGGCTTACCGTTGTCCGCCGGCACCTCCCAGGTTATACAATATACCTCTTCCTCCACACCCTTATGGTTTGCGTGTTTTTTGGCTTCAAGGCCAATGCTTCCTTCCAGATCCTCAACCGTTATCCGGCAGCCATATTTTCTGCCCGCAATATATATATTGTTCCCGGTAATTTCGGGATAATATTGCGTGACCAGGTTTTCCTTCATGGAAACCGGGCTTTCCCCCTTTTCCCTGCCTTCCAGCACATCTTCCACAAGAAGGGTTTCCTTCACCGGATCATAGCGCAGGCTTCGCACAAGCTCCTTCACCTGTTCCTTTCCATAGGCTTCCCCGAAGGAAAGTACGGTCCCGCCCCGGCCGTCTGCCTCAAACCAGCGGCACGCATATTGCCGGCCGGCCTTCTGCCCCTCTCCGTCAAGAATCGGAACGCTGTGTCCAAGAGACTGGTTACACAGGATTTCATACCTTTTATCACCAAAATAATCCCGGGTGTATTCTCCCGCTCCCAGATCCGTCAGAAGCATTTCCTCTCCGGCCAGATACAGGAAACTCCCCACATCATTATGGTTATGAGGCTCCCCGTTATTTCCGCCCTTCACAGCCATACCCCCGCCGGATAATCCCCGGCAGATGCTCCACTGCGCTCCGGGCAGGACCAGACAGTCCGCATCCCCGGCATCCCCGTTCTTTGCCGGAAGCATCCCTTTTTCAGCCCGGTCCAGATATTCCCTGGTCCAAAGCACATCCCGGTAATTCGCCATAAACCGGTAACAGCTGTCATTGTCAAAACCGCCCGCGCAGGACAGGGGAGGTATTTCCACTTCAGCATACCTCATTGCCAGAAAACATGTCAATCCCATTTTATAGGTATCTCTGCTGTCTCCATCTGAAAAACTGAGCGTCCTTCCCGAAGGGAAATAACACTTCTGCTGGAAGCAGGCAATCTGCCGGCATACGGCTCCCTCCATCAAATCGGTTCCGCCGTCCGTATACCGGTACAGCTTATCGGCAAAGCCGGTATAGTAGGTCATCCCATAAGTAAAGTAACCCAGTCCCTCCATACATGCCCCGTCCCCGGAAAATCCCGCAATATAGGATTCCAGGGAACAGACTATACGATCCAGGAGAGGCCTCAGAACCTCCGGCTTATCCTGCAGCAGATAGATCGCCGCACAGCCGATACTGCCGCAGCATACCGCATTCCAGTTATTGTCCCCGCCTTCCCACCATGCATAAGGCGCCGGAGCTTCCATAAACGGCTTAAGCACCCTTCGGTATACATTCTCCCGCACCTTTACACACAAAGCCGGCGGCAGACGGTCCCCAAGCCCGCTGATGATTTCCGAAAGTGCCTGGGCTGTCTCCGAAGCGAACAGATCCACACAATTACGCCAGTCCGCATCCTCCTTCCGGTTGATATGGGCGGGAAGCGCCCAGCATTCCTCTTCACAGATACCATCCAGGACTTCCTCCAGCTTTTTCAGATATACCTCCTTCCCCTCCAGCAGGGAAAGGCATCCGAAAACGGCGAGCATTTTGCGCCGTGCGAAATATACCGCTTCGTAGGTAAGCCGGTTGCCTGTTGTTTCATACAGTGAAAACATGGCTTCATCCGCCTCGGGCATCGGCTTATCCAGAAGCGCTTCCCCATGGGCCTGTAGACAGGCGGTATATTCCTGCAGATAAATTTCCAGTTCCCGGATGCTGATCCCGTTATTCCTCATCGTATGATCCCCCATTCTATTCTTCCTCCTCAGTGGCAGTGCGGACATTTCCGAACCATAACCCTGCCTATACTTCTTTTCCGTATACCTCTATCTGGGTCAGCGCCGGGAACGGCGACGGATCGTCCGCCTTGATCAGTTCCCCCATTTCCAGCCAGGTAATGGTTTTCTTTTCAAAGGAAAAGGTATGAGGAAGGACCGACTTCTCCATGGGAAGCTGCATATGGCTGCCGTCGGAAAACGTGATTTTCCCGTCCACCCACCAGTTGTCATGCGGGAAATCCGCCCGGGTATACAGCACTATCGTATCCACCTCAACAGGCCGGCCGAAATCCAGCCTGATTTTGGCATCCTCCTGCCGGTTGATTCCCCAGGAAGCATAAGGCCATTCCCCGTGGGAACGGTTTTCCGTCACTCCGTCAATGGCATTCATCGCCGCAAACACGGATTCCCCTCTCGTTTCCACATTGGCGGATGCTTTTGGATAGCACACCTGGTTCCCATGCTGATCATTTACATTTACCGCCTGATTGCGGTATTGATGGATTTCAAAATCCTTTGCCTTTTTTGCGCACAGAAGATGCTTCTCCCCGGAAAAAACCTTCGGAGAATAGCAGACTCTTTTTTCCCCGAAAGGAATGGTATATTCATAAGTACCGGTAAGGTATACCAGAGATTTCCCCAGCGCATCATCCAGCTGAAGCCACAGCCGGCAGGGCGTTTCCGTGGTTTCCACCACAATTTTATCCCCTTCCTCATAGGCAAAGGGCACTGCCAGGTTTACTTCCGCTTCCCCGCTGCTCATACCCTTAACCTGATTATGTTTATCCTTTATTTTTAAAGTAAGCATGTTTATTCCTCCCGTCATCTTTATTACGCTTCCCTGCCTTCACCATTGCACTTTTTACGATAGCAGTAAGGGCCTTCCCCGCTGCGCGCACAGGAAGGCCCTTTAAGCTGCTTATTCCATATACAGGGCATTTATCTTACCCTGCTTTGCTGTCAGTCAAATTCCCCGCCGGACATAACTTACTGCGGCTGCTTTCCGATATAAGCCAGAATACCGCCATCCACATAAAGGACATGTCCGTTGACAAAATTAGAAGCATCGGATGCCAGGAACACAGCGGGTCCCTGGAGGTCTGCGGTATCTCCCCAGCGCGCCGCAGGCGTTTTGGCAATAATAAACTGGTCGAACGGGTGCCTGCTGCCGTCAGGCTGGATTTCACGCAGAGGCGCCGTCTGAGGTGTTGCGATATACCCTGGCCCGATACCGTTACACTGAATATTGAACTCACCGTATTCCGAAGCAATATTCCTGGTAAGCATCTTCAGTCCGCCTTTGGCTGCCGCATAAGCGGATACCGTTTCACGCCCCAGCTCGCTCATCATGGAACAGATGTTAATAATCTTGCCGTGTCCCTTCTTAATCATGCCGGGAATAACGGCCTTGGATACGATAAACGGTGCATTCAGATCCACATCGATCACCTGACGGAACTGATCCGCGCTCATCTCCAGCATAGGGATACGCTTGATAATACCGGCATTGTTTACCAGAATATCAATAACACCTACCTCTTCTTCGATTTTCTTAACCATGCCGGCTACCGCATCTTCATCGGTAACGTCGCACACATAGCCGTGCGCCTCAATTCCTTCTTCCTTATAAGCGGCAATCCCCTTATCAACCAGTTCCTGCTTGATGTCGTTAAACACAATAGTCGCTCCGGCCTGCGCATAGGCGGTTGCGATAGCAAAGCCGATACCATAGGATGCTCCCGTTACCAGAGCCACTTTCCCTTCCAGTGAAAAATCATTTAAAATTCCCATTTCCAATTCCTCCTTGTTTTGGCATGGTTACATCAGTTCCGTCATTTTAACGCCGTCCATATCATCAAAAGCCTGGTTTTCCCCGACCATCCCCCATATAAAGGTGTAGGCTCTGGAACCGCTGCCTGAATGGATGGACCAGCTGGGAGATATCACCGCTTCCTCATTTCTTACAACGATATGTCTTGTTTCCGTCGGCTCTCCCATGTAATGCATAACGAACGCATCCTCGGGAAGATCAAAATACAGATAAACCTCCATCCTTCTGTCATGCGTGTGACAGGGCATGGTATTCCATACGCTTCCCGGCTTCAGGGATGTCATTCCCATAACCAGCTGACAGCTTTCCACCTGACCGGGAAGGATATATTTGCAGATCACCCTGTGGTTGGATTCCTCCAGGCTTCCCAATTCCACCTTGTTTTCCTCCTTAATAATAACCACACCATCCTCCGGCGTTCCTTCCCTCTTAATCAGTACCGTGGGATACGCGGTATGTGCCGGCGCACTGTTCAGATAGAACTTCGCGGGATTGCTCCCATCCGCACTTTCAAAACTGATATCCCTTGCCCCCATGCCGATATACATGCCTTCCCTGGGCGCTACCTCATACACTTTACCGTCAATGGTTATGCTTCCCGCACCGCCGATATTGATAACCCCCAGCTCTCTTCTCAGCAGGAAATATTCCGCGCGAAGCTCGTCTCCTGCCGTAAGCACCAGCTTTTTCCCAACCGGAGTTGCCGTCCCTGTAATAATGCGATCAATATGGCTGTATACCAGCTTGATCTCATCGGCTGCAAAAAGCCCCTGGATCAGGAACTCCTCACGCAGCCTTTCCGTCGTATAATACTTCACATCCTTCGGTGATGACGCCGTCCTCAATTCCATTTCTTCCATACCTCCTGACTTTGGTAATCCTTGTTACCACACATAACCCGGAAACACATAACCCTTCCGGGTGTTCTACACTGTTGTAACAATCATAACATTCTTTATATTCCGGTTCTTGTGTTATTTTCTCTAAAATCTTGCTTATTCTGAACTTATGTCGTATACTGTACAAAAAGGGAGGTTTTGCAGTCTCCCCCAACCGCACAACAGCCAAATTCCCTGCAAAAAGCCCGCATAACAGGGGAATCTTTTGTAACAGTTCACACAGATCGGAACCGTTACAATCTATTACTAATCCATAGAAAGGACAACGCATATAAATTATGAAAGAATACAGCTCCTGCAAATCAGCAATCCAGTCATGCATAGAAAACAAAAGCTTTGCGGTAGCTCATCTATATAATGACGAGAAGCCCATGGATATGCATATCCACGACTGCTATGAAATTTACTATTCCATTTCCGGCGGCAAACAGTTTCTCATCGACAACCGTTTTTATGATATCCAGCCCGGGGATATTTTTTTTATCAACCAATACGAAAGCCATTATCTCTCCCAGATTGACCAGGCCGTACATGAACGGATCGTCCTGTCCATCTATCCCGATTTTTTAAAAAGCCTGTCCTCCTCCGCCACGGATCTCAATACCTGCTTTCACTACAGAGGAAGTGAAATCTCCCATAAGCTCCACCTGACCGAAGAGGATCAGAACCGCTTCCGCTATTTTGTCCACAAACTGACGGGATTTACGGGCTTCGGCGCAGATCTGGAAGAAAGGGCGGTTTTCACCGAACTCATGGTTTTCCTGAACCGTATCTTTTACAACAAAAGCACAGCGGATAACCTGCTGACAGATACGGCCGCATACCACACCCAGGTGGATGATATCCTCACCTTCATCAACCAGAATATCGACTCCCAGCTGAGCATTGACGACCTTTCCGCCCATTTTTACCTCAGCAGCTCCTACCTGTGCCGTATCTTCAAAGCCGCCACGGGCACTACCATCAACAAATATATCACCGCCAAACGGATTACCGTAGCCAAGTCCCTGCTGACCACCGGCTACTCCGTAACCGAAACCTGCGAATTATGCGGCTTCAACGATTACAGCAACTTCCTCAAAGCCTTCACCAAGGCCGTGGGCATATCTCCCAAAAAATACGCCCAGTGTTCCGTCAGCTGATTCCTCAAACCTGTCATACCAATATGGCAGGTATTTCTGCGAGCCTTGCGCAGTTCCAGTCTGCCCCGGAACCGCCTGCCGTATGTACTAAAACCGTTTTCATACCCACCTCATGTCCTCCCCGGATATCCGCGATGGGATTATCTCCGATCATATAACAAATCTCAGGATCACCCGCCGCCCG
The DNA here is from genome assembly GCA_022845955.1 of Lachnospiraceae bacterium. Taxonomy (GTDB): domain Bacteria; phylum Bacillota; class Clostridia; order Lachnospirales; family Lachnospiraceae; genus Eisenbergiella. The sequence goes on along the minus strand of AP025576.1, from coordinate 1,414,174 downwards.
CAAAGCCCGTTGGAATATCTCCGCACGTGGCTTTTCATATCCCACAGCTGACGAAACAACATACCCTGCAAAATAATTCCCCAGCCCCAAACGCTCCACAACCCGGGGAAGTTCCGGGAAATTATTGGACACAATATAATTTAGATACCCCCTTTCCAGGCACTCCCTCAAAACTCCCTCCGCATCCTCATACAACCTGTAATTCCGAAAATCCAGAATCAGCCCCCTGAAAAACTCCTCCATCTCCGGATAAAATACCCGAGGTATACCATATCCCTCAAAAAAAATCTCGAACCTCCCAAATAACCTCCGCCACCAACAACCACCAATTTCGTTCTCATAAGAAACCTCGGGCGAATACCAACTACATGCCCTATGCAAAAACCGCCTCATATCCCCTCTCTCTATTTCGAAGCCAAATCTTCTCACCGTCCTATCCAAAGCATCCAGAAAAGACTCATTCGGATAAATAATGGTACCATCAAAATCCCAGAACAAAACTCTCTTCAAAATCCCCTCTCCTTCCATTCCTTCCCATCCAACACTACCTCAGCCCCCGGGAGAGAAAAATGTCCCTGCCGCCCTGCCGGAAGCCCCCGGGAACGGACTCCTTCTTTCCGGCTCCCTCTTAGACCATGAAGATGAGACAAAAAATTATGGAAGGCTTTCCTGACATAATTTTTGCCCTTGGCTCATCGCAATGCCCGGTCTAATGGGAGCCGGAAAGAAGAAGTCCGTTCCCGGGGGCTTCCGGCAGAGCCGGCAGGGACATTTTTCTCTCCCGGGGGCGCCGCCCTTATTCCGACACCTGCGCCTTCTGAAGCCTGTAATAAAACCCTTTCCCCCTCATCAGTTCATCATGAGTCCCCTGCTCCACGATTTCCCCTTCATGGATGACCAGTATCAAATCCGCATTCCGGATAGTGGAAAGACGGTGGGCAATAGCAATAATAGTCCGCTTGCCCGTAAGTCTGTTGATAGCCTTCTGAATCTGCCTTTCCGTTTCCACATCTACCGACGCGGTGGCTTCATCCAGAATGATAATGGGGGACTGCCTCAAAATAGCTCTTGCGATAGCCACTCGCTGCTTCTGCCCGCCGGACAGCCGGAGTCCCCTCTCGCCCACCTTTGTTTCATACTGTTCCGGCATATGCATAATATCCTCGTGGATATTGGCCGCCTTCGCCGCCGCTTCTATTTCGTTCCGGGACGCATCCGGCTTTGCGTAACCGATGTTCTCAGCAATTGTCCCGTTAAACAGAAAAGTGTCCTGAAGCACCGGCGATATATTCCGCCGAAGGCTTTGCAAGGTCGCCTTCCGGATATCCGTTCCGTCAATCCGGATTTCCCCTTCCACCGGATCATAAAACCGGGACAGCAGCTGGGTCATCGTCGTTTTCCCCACCCCGGTAGGCCCCACAAGAGCCACCATCATTCCCGGTTCACAGGAAAACGATATCTTTTTCAGTATCGGTATTTTATTGCCATAGTGGAAGCTGACCTGATCGAACGAAATGCTCCCTTTTACATTCTCCAGTTCCACAGCATCCTCTTCCTCCCGGATTGCCGAGGGCGTATCCAGAATCAGGGTAACACGCTCTGCCCCCGCCAAAGACTGCTGCAGGTTTTCCAGCAGGTTAGCCAGCCCGGAAACCGGGGCGTAGAACAGGGACAGATACAGGACAAAGGCCACAATATCCTCAACGGACAGCTGCCCTTTATACGCAAGCAGTCCGCCGAAAAACACCACCAGAACCGTTCCCACGGAAGACAGGAATTCCACACAGGGATGAAATACGGCACTGGCCCGCAGCGCACGGAGCATAGCCCTTACCTGCTCATAGTTTTTCTTTTTTACCAGCCCGCTTTCGAATTCTTCCTGTCCGAAGGACTGGATTTCATGAAGCCCCGACAGATTATCCTGCAGTTTGGCATTCAGTTCGCCCATACATCGCTGGGATGCCTTAAAGAACGGCCTCACCTTTTTTGCGAATATTACGCCGGAAAACAGGATCAGCGGAATGGGACAGCAGGTAATCAATGCCAGCCGCCAGTTAATGACCAGCAAAATAAGGAGCACCCCTGCAAAGGTTACCAGATTCGTTACCATTTCAGGAATCATGTGGGCATAAAGCAACTCAAAATCCCTGGTATCGTTCACCACCCGGCTCATTAAATCCCCGGTCTGTTTATCATGGAAGAAACCCAGATCCAGACTCTGCAGCTTGTCATACATCCGGCTTCTGAGATCGCCTACCAGATACCAGGCCGCCTTATGGGCCAGATAATTACTCAGGAACCGGAATACCACACGGAACAGATACAGCGCCAGCAAAAGCAGCGTAAGTCTGACAATAATTGCCAAAGAGGTTTCGCCCATCCCTTTTTCCACAATACCAGTCATGGTTGACAGCACCTTGGGGGCTGCCAGATTTACTGCCGTCAGGCAGAGCGTTGCTACAATAGCCCATACATACAGCCCCTTATACCGGGACGCTTCCTTGGTAAGCTTCCATAACATTTTCATTGCCCTGTGCACTCCTTTGTTTTATGATACTTTTGTAAAATTGTAGTATACTATTCAGTATACAGCCTTTCCTGTTTATGGAAAAGCCGGAAATTGAAGAAAGGTGTCGCTAAAAAGGAGAGAATCATGAATCCCAGGAAATACGAATTTGATGCAGTCATAAAAAAGGTCCCCGATATCGACGGTGCCTATGTGGAATTCCCCTATGATGTCCGGGAAGAATTCGGAAAAGGCCGTGTCAAGGTACACGCTCTTTTCGACGGCGTGCCCTATGACGGAAGCCTGGTACGGATGCAGACACCCGGCCACATCATCGGCCTTCGCAAGGATATCCGCAGCCGTATAGGCAGGCAGCCCGGAGACACGGTTCATGTAGTGATTACAGAAAGAGAATAGGTTTTGTGACATTGTCACGGAAGCCTTTGCATATAACAGTTACAATAAGAACAGAAAAACAAAATATGCAAAGAAGGAGTGATTCATATGTCAGTTACAACAATTACATCGGAAAATTTTAATAAAGAGGTATTGGAATCGGAAAAACCCGTTCTCCTTGATTTCTGGGCTCCGTGGTGCGGCCCCTGCCGTATGTTTTCTCCTACGGTCGATTCCGTGGCTGAGGAAAGAAACGATATCAAGGTGGGGAAAATAAATATCGACGAAAATATCGATCTCGCCAATCAGTTCGGAGTAGCGAGCATCCCCACACTCGTCCTGGTACAGGACGGCAGAAAAAAAGCGTCCAGCATCGGTCTGCGCTCTAAAAAGGATGTTCTCAAAATGCTGGATGCCTGAAACGTCTTAAAGAGCGGCGGCACACAAAACAGTGGGAAACTGTTACCTGTTTTGTGCGCCGCCGAAACAGAATTATCCCGTCAGCTTCCTGTATTTATTCTGCTCCCCTCTGCTTCTTTCCCCACATTTCCTCAAGCGCACGAAATTCTTCTTCGGTCAGATTCAGTATGCTGCCATGTCTTTTTTTCGTCATGCCCAGATCATATTCGCTTTCCCCGGGTATACGGAAACAGCCGCTTCCAAAATCACTGCTCAGCAGAGGCAAGTACCCTTTTCCCTCCGCAAAACGATCCACCATAAGACACCATTCCTCCCGGTCATTAAACTTGAAGGAAGCAGGGCCTTCCACCCCTGTCAGCGCATTCAGTACAGGAGCCTTCACCTCGGTAAAGCTTCCTTTGCCAAGGCTTTTGCTTTTTTCCAATCTGATATTTTTCTCCGTTTCATCTTTGGAAAAACGGTAATAGTACTCTCCCGCCTTCAGAATCGTGGTGTCAATGATATGGTTCACCCCTTCCTGATATTTTTCAGCCTTGGTAAAGGTATGGAAATCCTTTGTGTGTGAGGCATATATACGCTGTTTGGATTCCGGATCGCCTTCTTCCTTAACCTTGGATGCCCAGAACACAAGAAAATCCTGCCTGTTTTCATCAAAGATGGCTTCGGGGGCCCATACACAGCCGGCTTCCGGAATTCCCACCTCGCAGCCGAAAGGGCCTTCCCATCTTTGCAGATCCTCCGATTCCCATATCATGAGATTTCTGCTCCCGGCCTCCTGGGCCACGGTCCAGCCTTTTCCTGCTTCAATCCGCAAATCAGTGGCAATTATCACATATTTCCCATTCAGCGGGTTTCGCAGGATAAAGGGATCCCTTACGCCTTGTTCTCCGATCTCCGAACATAGAACCGGCTTCCCATGATTCAAATCGGTCCAGTGCAGCCCGTCCCGGCTCAATGCAAAATAAATCTGTTCTCCCAGCTTTTCTTCTCCGATAAAATGCACAAATAAATATCCGGTGTATTCTCCCATCCTGCTTTTCCTTTCTTTACATAACAGTTTATACCTGTCTGGCTGTTGCTTCTCTTCCTCTATTCTTCCCTCAGAAACCGTCTTACAGGCCATATTTTCTGTAAAGACGGTTTCTGAGGGAGGCATCCTCCGCCACACGCAGGATATCCGCTGCCCTTCCCTCCGCTCCAAGCTTTAAAATAAGCTGTGAAAGACGGGCTTCTCCCTTTTTTACTCCACGTTTTTGTCCCCGCTCTTCTCCAATCCGGATTCCAAGCGCTTTTCCTTCCATTCTGCAGTCCTCCATCCATTCATCAAAGGCTTTACACATATTCACATGCCCTCCTTCCGTATTTTTCATAATATATCTCCGCAGCTTCCGGGAATTGGTGCTGCAGACAATCACCTCGAAGCCTCTTTCCGTCATCTTGGAAAAAGCCTCCCTGTTTTCTGCAAAAAACCGCCTCATGGCTGCTTTATCATCCACACGCTGTAAAATTCCCATAACTTCTCTCAGTTCCGTGCGGAATAGCTCTATATTAATATCATTCCTGACAGACAGCACCTGCAGAGGATAATCCGGTATTTTAACGCGGAACACCCGACCCCTGCTAAAGTCCAGCATATCATGGATCGTGCGCGGACACTTCCATTCCTCTTTTCCATAATAAAGCACAATCGTCAGCACAGGCAGGATCCTGTCCTCTTCCCCGAAATAAGAGATACCCTCCTGTGCTTTATGTCTGGACATGATTTCTTTTATCTGCCGCTCATATTCATCCGCATCATAGCGCATACACCTGACCGCCATACGGTAATCCGTATATTCCTGGTTTTCCACAGCCAGCACCGCAGCCGGTTCCCCGCGGTACAGCAGCTTTTTGGTGTCCCGGATTTTTTTCCCCATCCTTCTCTCCTGATCATTATAATACTCTCTTGCGTAGAAAATCAATCATTATTTAGTTCTGCAAATCATTCCTGTTTGATTTTTATGAGGGATTCCTCAAAGAATTCTTATGAAACGAAGAAATATCATTTACGATACCACTATAACAGAAATCCTGCAGGGAAACAAGAGTTTCATAAAAATAAAAAGAGAAGTAAAGTTACTGTTACAAGTATAGTGACAGGAGCCGGGTTCCCCCTTCTCCTGTCATCCATTTACAGCAATAGCAATATTTGATTCTTATGCGGTAATCGTTCTGTTTTCCCGCTCCGCTGCGATTTCTTCCACCGTTTTTTCCCGGATTCTCACAGCGCCCTGGTAGCCGTCCCTGGTAGGAAGGAGCGCTCCTTCGGCAAAGCGTTTCTTTGCCTTGGCAATAGCTTCGCTGTACTGGGGAAGCCATTCCTCCTGTGCGATGAGCATCTCGTCTATCATCTGCCAGATTTCCGGAGGGTTGCACACAGCGCCGGTAAGCGGATCCATCAGGGCCGCCTGCTTAAGCAGGCTGACATCACCGGCAACGGCTGCTTCCACAGCCAGACGCTGTACCCAGATGGACTGGGAGCAGACAGCGGCACAGCCAAGAGGAAGCTCTCCCAGCTTGGGAACGGAAATCCCGTTTCCATCCACATAACAGGGTACCTCCACCACGGATTCACTGGGAAGATTGGTAATACAGCCTTCGTTCATCACGTTGAAATGGCCTCTGTATTTCCTGCCGGTTTCCAGGGATTCCATGATATAGGAGCAATGCTCCTTTCCGCGCTGGCTGCCGTCGTATTTCTTGGGAGGCTCCGCTTCGATTTTGGGATATTCGGTTTCAAACCAGTTGCGTTCCTCTCTGGTCACACGCAGATATCCGCCTGTTTCCCCGTTAATCCAGGAATCGGTGTTAATCCAGTCCTTTATTTCATCCGGGCGTTTCCGGTACCATGCCACATATTCGGACAGATGGCCGTTGGATTCGGTGGAATAATAGCCGAAACGCTTCAGGATATCGATTCTGACTTTTTCTTCTTCCCTGAATTTCTCATGGGCTTCAAAGCCGGCGAGAAGCTTATCCTTTAGTTCCACACCGTTATGCTTCACACTCACATACCAGGTCTGGTGGTTGATTCCCGCACAGGTTATGTCCAGTTCATCCCGGGGGATTCCCAACACCTCGGCAATCTGCATCTCGCCATGGATTTCCCCGTGGCACAGGCCGATGGTTTTTACCTTGCCATACTTATTGCAGGCCCAGGTCGCCATGGCGTTGGGATTGGAATAATTCAGCATAATCGCTCCCGGCTCCGCCACCTCGCGGATATCCTTGCAGAAATTCAGCATTTCCGCGATCACACGCTGCCCATACATAATACCGCCTGTACACAGGGTATCCCCCACGCACTGATCCACGCCGTATTTTAACGGAATATCCACATCCATTTCAAAGGCGGGAAGACCGCCGATCCGTACGCAGTTTATAATATATCTGGCATTCCGGAAGGCCTCCCTTCTGTCCGTTGTGGCCTGGATGGTAATGGGGATGCCGTTGCTGTCCAGGTCACGCTGGCACAGATGGGTCACCTTCTCCAGATTGTCCGGATTGATATCCGTAAAAGCCACCTCCATGTCATGAAATTCCGGCACGGACATGATATCCGTAAATAAAGTCCTGGCAAAAACCAGACTTCCTGCTCCTATAATTGCAATTTTAAAACTCATAATTTTTTCCCTTTCCCATTCTCTTTTTCTGTAATTTCAGTAAATTCCCATGCCCGGTCCGCCGGGCAGAACCATGCATGAAAGTAACCAGGCCGAAGCGGAGCGTAAACCCGATCCCCTATTGCCTGTTGCGGGGTATCTGACTCAACCGGTACAGCCTCGCCCCGTGAGGATTTACCTTGCCGGCAATCCTGCCGTCCGTACATTCCCCTTTTTCACCGGTCCAAAGCTCCTCGGCAGTTACACGTACTCCCGCTTCCGCCGGAACGGATACTGCCGCAAATAAGTCCTCCAGTGACAGGGAAATCTCGCACGCTTCCTCCCGGAAGTTAAACAGGGCGGCATACACCGTACCTTCCTTTTCCTCCAGGCCGGCCCAGACCGCATGCCTGTCATCCCGCTCCACCTGCACGCCGCGGTGCCCTTCTCCCAAAAGGGCCAGTACCTTTTTGTTGGTAAGGAGGGAGAGCGTCCATTCATCCAGTTTTGTCATCTCGGCTCCCAGCATCAGAGGGGAGCGGAAGATACACCAAAGCGTCATCATGGTTACCTGCTCGTCTCTGGTAAAGTTCGTCTGCCTTTCCTCTCCGAAGCCTTTTCCAAGGTAACCCAGAGGAAGCATGTCACAATCCGGGAAACAGCCCTCTTTTACATGGTTCTGCCACAGTTCACAGCGTTCAAACATGTTCAGAAGCAATTCCCATTTATCCCAGAAATCATCGGTGATACGCCACATGTTGGCATACTTTTCATAATGCCACGCCTTTTCAATGAGCGCCGGTCCCGGTGACAGGCTCAGCACGACAGGCCGTCCGCATTTTTCGATAGCCTTATGAAGCATTTCGATCTCATGGGCCGCGGAGTACGGATTGTCCTTGTACAGATTGGTATTACAGATGTCATCACATTTCACATAATCCACGCCCCAGCCGGCGTAGAGTTCGAAGAGGGAGTCATAATAGGCCTGGCTGCCCTCCGTTTCCCTGCGGAGGCCGTACATATCCGGATTCCATCCGCAGATGGAAAAAGGATTGGCGATTTCATCCGCCGTCTGGCTGCTCCCCCGCACCGGCAGGTGTTCCTGTGCCGCTGCCCGGGGAATTCCCCGCATAATATGGATTCCGAATTTCAGCCCAAGGCTGTGTATGTAATCCGCAAGAGGCCGGAATCCGGCTCCGTCCGCCGCCGAAGGAAAGCGTTCCGGGCAGGGAAGCAGCCTCCCGTATTCATCCATTTCCAGTCTGCTGAAGGGGATGTATTGGTGCTTATCCCGCATGCTTCCCGCACCGTATGCATACCACTGGATATCCACCACCACATATTCCCAGCCGAACGGCCTCAGATGGGCAGCCATGTAGTCCGCATTGGCCTTCACCTGCTCTTCATTTACCATCGTATCATAGTAATCATAGCTGTTCCAGCCCATGGGCGGGGTTTGGGCAAACTTGTTTTTATCCATTCATGTTCCTCCATAATAGTATTTTTTTGACACTTACACATATTCCTGGGATATAATTGCATTTCCCATTTAACTTGATTATAATATTCCCATATTAGGGTTACAAGAATAAAAAAACGATACGGGAGGGTAAATTTTTGACTATACAAAGTTATGGCACCTATGGATTTCTGAATTCCGGACAGCTGCCGGATGAACCGCTTCTCCTGCTGGATTTCGGCATTGAAAAAAGGCAGGCGGAGCACTATGATTTTACGAATATTGATCGTGATTATGACGGCTATCTATTCCAATATACCCTGCAGGGAAAAGGACTCTTTGAAGCGGAGGGGGAAGTCTGTCCGCTGCTGCCGGGTATGGCTTTTTTTTCGTTAATCCCGGAAAACAGCAGATATTATCTGCCTGCAGGGGAGCCTGAAAATTGCTGGGAATACTTTTATATTCATTTCCAGGGGACAGCGGCACTTCCTTTTTTCCGGAAAATCCGGGACAGCTTCGGTTCTGTCCTGTCTCTTCCCGCGGACAGCTTTCCGGTACAGATTTGGCTCAACCTGCATGAGGATATGGGAAAAGGCCGGCAGCTGCGGCGGTATGAGGGAGGGGAGCTGGTATATCGTTTTCTCTCTTCCCTGCTGCGGACCCTGGAGTCTCCTGCCATGCCGGGGCTGTCCTCCTGTGTGGAAGACAGCATTCTATATATGAAGGAACATTTTCCGGAGCATTTCTCCATTGAAGAGCTGGCCGGCCTGAAAGGGCTTTCTTCCGCCTATTTTACCCGGCTTTTCACCCGGGAAACCGGGCAGGCACCCTTGAGCTACCTGACGGATCTCCGGCTTTCCCACGCTCTTTCCCTGCTTCTGAATACTTCTCTTTCTGTGGAGGCAATTGCGCGGGAATGCGGATTTTCCTGCGGAAATTATTTTTGCAAGGTTTTCCGGAGAGCGTCGGGATGCTCTCCGGCGGAGTATCGGCGCAGGTATGGGGGATAAAGCGCCCGCCATTACCGTCCTCTGCCCGCTGCACCTGCCCGGACTGCTGAATCCCCGCCTCCCCAGGGGCACGATGCTTTTCCGATCCTTTCTATGCCATGGAGATGTGACCAATCTGAAGCGGCAGCCTCATCTGACGTTTCAGATGCCTTGGGCACATCGGAATGCCCGGCATAGCAGGATCGGAAAAGCATCGTGCCCCTGGGGAGGCGGGGATTCAGCAGTCCGGGCAGGTGCAGCGGGCAGAGGACGGTAATGGCGGGTGCATCTGCCTCGTGGGCCGGGAGGTCGCTAAGAGATAAATACAGGACTCTCTTTTCCATTGTTTTCTTTTGGGATTTTATTATACTGGGGAAGAGTTGGCGGATCGGCCCGGCCGCTTTCATGCATGGGGCTGCCCGGCAAACCGGGCATATGGGAATTTTCCGCTTTTTAAAAAAGGAGGACTTTATTTATGAAGTATATGGATTCTGTAGGGATTGATTTAAGGGATAACTGGCGGTTTCATTTAGGGGATATTGAGGAAGCCTGGTTTAAAGGGTTTGATGACAGCGGATGGGAGGAGGTAATCCTGCCGCATGATTGGTCGGTAAGCCTGCCTTTTTCAGAAACGTATTCCAGCGGGACGGGGTATCTGGCCGGAGGGATCGGGTGGTACCGGGTGCGTTTTTCCCTGCCGGAGGAATATCGGGGTAAGAAGATCCGGCTGCTGTTTGACGGGGTTTATAAGAACAGCCAGGTATGGTGCAACAGCTATTATCTGGGGAAGCGTCCGAATGGATATGTGCCTTTTGATTATGATATCAGTGAAAAGGTGTGTTTCGGGGAGATGGATAATGAGGTAAGCGTAAAAGTAACGCATACGGATATCGCGGATTCCCGTTGGTTTACCGGTTCCGGAATGACCAGGAAGGTGACGGTTCTGGTGGAGGAGGCTGTACATCCTGCCCCCTGCGGTATCTTTTTTTCCACGCTTTACGGGGATGACGGGAAAACAGCCCAGGTGGAGATCTCTCATGATCTGGTGAATGAAGGGACGGATAAGGCCGAGGTTTCTCTTGTGAGCCGTCTGTGTGACGAAAAGGGAAAAACGGTGCTGGAGGTTACGGCCGGCGCGCAGTTCACACCGGGGGAAAGAAAAACGATATCCCTGAACGGATGTGTGAACCGGCCCAGGCTGTGGTCCCCGGAAAATCCCGCGCTTTATAGTCTGACCACATGTCTTTCAGTTAACGGCGGAACGGCGTATGAGGTATTTTCAGAAAAAGTGGGAATCCGTACCTTCCGGTTTGACGCAGATAAGGGCTTTTTCCTGAACGGGGAAAACCGGAAAATAAAGGGGGTTTGCGTACATCATGATGCAGGGTGCCTGGGCGCCGCAGTAACGCGTGAGGTCTGGGAACGGCGTCTGGAGGCATTGAAGGAAATGGGATGCAACGCCATCCGCACCAGCCATAACCCCCACATGCCGGAGCTTTACGGGCTTTGCGATGAAATGGGCTTCCTGATGATGGACGAAGCCTTTGATGAATGGGAAAACCCGAAAAACAAGTGGTCCACCGGACATAATGTGTATCCGCCCCGGCATCAGGGGTATTTTGAGGATTTCCCGGAATGGCATGAAAAGGATCTGGCCGCCATGGTGCTGCGGGATCGGAATCATCCGTCGGTAATCATGTGGAGCATCGGTAATGAAATCGATTATCCCAACGATCCGTACTGTCATCCCCTGTTTGGAGAGATGACGGGAAATAACGATGCCAATAAGCCGTCCGCAGAGCGGATGTATCATCCGGATAAGCCGAATATGGAACGGCTGGCGCCCATAGCACAGGAGCTTTCGGCCATTGTAAAGCGTTATGACTCCACACGGCCGGTTACTCTTGCGGCGGCATTTCCGGAGCTTTCCTCCCGGCTGCATTATTTTGATGCGCTGGACGTGGTGGGTTATAATTATAAAGAGCATTTGTATGAAGAGGATCACCGTCGTTTTCCGGATCTTCCATTTCTGGGAAGCGAAAACGGGCACAGCTATGCGGCCTGGAAGGCGGTAACGGATCACGATTATATCAGCGGACAGTTTTTATGGACCGGTATTGATTATCTGGGGGAGGCCCACGGGTGGCCTGTCCACGGTTCTTCCGCAGGGCTTCTGACGCTGGCCGGATTCCCGAAAGCACGTTACTACCAGCGTCAGTCCTATTGGGCGGACCGGCCGGTGCTTCATCTGGCCGCGGTGCTGTATGAAGGCAGCCGGGAGGAATGGCTTCCGGTTACGGAAAGCTGGAATTATAAGGAGGGGGACCGCGTCCTTGTGCGGCTGTTTACCAACCAGCCGGAGGCGGAGCTTTTCCTGAACGGAAGGTCACTGGGCAGGAAAAAGGGCTTATCCGATGAGGGCTGTATGGATTGGATCACCACCTTTGAACCGGGAATCCTCAGCGCCTCGGCGGGGGAACTTTCTTCCGGACAGGGCAAGGGATGTGTTTCCTGTTCTCTGGAAACCACCGGAGAAGCCTGTATGCTGCTGCTTTCCGACTGGAAAGCCTGCGGCGGTAATGCCGGAGAGGATAAAAAGGACGTGCCGCCTTATCATCAGGTAGAAATACTTGCAGCGGATGCAGAAGGACGGCATGTGGCAGATGCCTCCTTACCGGTAACTATAGAGGTTACAGGCCCCGGTGTCCTCCTGGGGCTGGAAAACGGGGATTTGGCCGATAATACGCCTTACAGCAGCCCTTCCAGAAAGACAAAGGAAGGAAGGCTGCTGGCCTACATACGCCGCACAGGGCCGGGGGTTCTCACGGTGACTGCAAAAGCGGAAGGGCTTCCCGCCTCCCCGCTGACACTGGAGGAGAACAGGTGAGTAATCCCAAGCCACAGAAAAAATGGAAGCTTTATGACAAATCCCTGAGCCATATTGACACGCCCCGGGGAACGCTGACTCTGGTATCTGTTTTTCTCCCTTTTCTGGTGGAAATGCTGCTTACCAATTCCATGGGTACGGTTAATACGCTGGTTTTGAGTCATTATTCGGATGACGCGGTGGCCTCTGTGGGGGCCGCCAACCAGCTGATGGGAATGATTTTTACCTTTTATACGGTAATCAGCACGGGAGCCAGTATTTTTATCAGCCACCGGCTGGGCGCAAGCTCGTCATCACGCGGAGCTTGGCAGAAGGATGCGGCTTCGGACGCGGCTTTTACTTCTATTTTCTGCAGCCTGGCCCTCAGTCTGGTGGTGGGCACCGTTCTTTCCCTGTCCGCCCACCGGCTGATGGAGATGATGCAGCTTAGCGGACAAGTGCTGGAGGATGCGGCTGCTTATTTCCGGATCTGTATTTCTTTTTCCTTTTTCCAGGCTCTGATATCCGCAATTTCAGCAATTTTCAGAAGCTATGGAATGCCCAAAATAGCAGTGTGGATTTCTTTGTTTATGAATTTTATGAATGCTGTCCTGAATGTTATTGTTATTTTCCGGCCTTTTGAAACGCCGCTGCACGGAGTCCGGGGAATCGCGGTCACTAACGTGATCAGCCATGTCGCGGCGTTTGTCCTGATCGTTATCTGCCTGCTGAAAAGCTCCCTGGAGCTTAACTTCCGGAAAAAGAACCTGAAAACGCTGAAATGTATCCGTAATATCCTGCATATCGGTATTCCCGGCGGTATCAGTTCCCTTTCCTATTCCACCTCCCAGGTGGTATCCACCTCCATCCTGGCGGTTCTGGGAACCACAGCCATCTCCACTAAAATATATTTGTCCACCCTATTTTTTTATGTGTACGTCATCGGTATGTCCCTGGGAATGGCTACTTCCCTCATAATCGGCTGGATGACGGGGACCGGCGAGTATGAGAAAGCCTACCGGCTGAATCTGCAGAACCTGCGGATCGCGGTGTTGTTAAATGCGGCAGGCTCTCTACTGATCTGTTTGTTTGGCAGCCCTTTGCTGAGGCTGTTTACAGATAATCCGGAAATCCTCACTTTGGCACGCCCTATCCTGGTGATCGATATTTTTGTGGAAATCGGCCGCGCGTTTAACCATATTGAGGATAATTCCCTCCGGGGCGCGGGAGATGTGATTTTTTCCATGGTGGTATCCATTCTGTCCTGCTGGACGATGAGCATCCTTTTCGCTTATATTCTGGGGATCCGGCTGGGCCTTGGGCTTACCGGATGCTGGATTGCTTTTATGATGGATGAACTTTTCCGCGGAATCACCTTCTTTTTCCGATGGCGCTCCCGTAAATGGACGCTTCGCAAGGTATAAAATACCGGGATCCTTTTTCCGGATACCCCAATGCCCTCCGTCTGTCCGACAAGGACCGGCCGGAGGGCATCCGTGATCCTTCCGGATCCTTTTTTACGGCTAAAACAATAAAATGCCGGACAGTTCCGAAGATTTAAAGTAATAAATGGCCGCATTCCGGGAATGCTTATATAGGTACGTCTCTGCGGCAGGAAGCAAAGCTCCTCCGCCGGTTACATAAAATATATTCCGGATACACTTTTCCGGCGAAAGGACAGGGAATGGGAATTGAATCAGAGGAAATCCGCAGGCTTCTGGCAGCCCTTACGGATCGGACCCGGAAGGGCGCTCTTCATTGGGAATTGATGGAATATGACCCCATTTGTTTTATGACGGAAATGGGCATTGAATTCGATGGTTCGGAAACGGAAAACTTTGCACAGAACATTTCTTTCCGCTGTCACCTGAAAAAGGGGCGATCGATTTGGCTGGAAGCCTACGAATCCATAGGCTTTCCCTCCTCGGGAGGGTTTCCTTCCCTGAAGGAAGGCCCCTCCCTGCGCGGACTTGGATTCTATACCATGCGTTTTCTTTCGTCCTCCGGAAAGGTTATGTACCAATCCGAACGCATTGTCAGCAAACGGGAGCAGCAGCTTCTGATCTGCTTTCTGATCGATGCTGTTTTCCAGGATACGGAGAATCTTTTCCTACGCATGCCCCGGAATAATCCCTTATCCTTCCAAAGATATCTTCGGCACCATGATCCCGGCGGGGGGCTTGAAAATCATCCGCTTTCCCAGCTTATGAAACGGTATTACCGCGATAACCGCTGTCTGGATTTTCATCTGCTGGCCATGAGCTGTGCCAACGGGAAAAAAAACGGGAAGTGACCTTTCTGCCGGTCATTTCCCGTTTTTCTGCCACAGTCCGGACAAGCCTGAACCGCTATATTTTTCTTCCGTTCAACCCCTCCCTGGCATATTCGGTGGGGGATTTTCCCGTATATTTCTTGAATACCCGGCTGAAATAATATTCATCGGGGAAACCGACGCTTTCCCCGATTCTGGACATCTTCCAGGGAGAATTCAAAATGAGGGCTTTTGCATGATTTATCCTGACCCGGTTCAGGTACTTGAAAATCGTCTGTCCTGTCATTTTCTTAAAGGTACGGTTCATATAATCAAAATTGCCGCCGAACTCTTTTTCCAGAGACTGCCCGGTGATCTCCCCGGCATATTCCCGGTTCAGATAATTCAGCAGCTCCTGCACATTCCGGTAGGAGCGGGGCTGTTTTTCCACATACGCCACCGTTTCTGCCGTCACATAGCTCCTGCTGATTTCCACAAAAGCTTCCAGCACCTTGCAGGCCAGCAGTACTTTATAATTTTCCAGCTGGGTTGTATTGCGTTCCACCGCTTCGTTCAGAAGCTCCGTCACCTTTACCAGACTGCTGTAGTCATGGATATGATAGCTTTTGGGAAGGTAAAGACTTGGCTCCTCACATTTATCATAGCTGAAAATATCACTCTGGATGGAGGATTGCCGGTTTTCCAGCAAAAGCTTCCGGATCCCTTTTTCCTTTTCTTCCTCAACAGGAATGATATCCGGATGCCGGAAATGTACATAAAAATATTCACACCAGGAGGCCTTCATCCCCACATGGGTATACCGGGGATCCAGCACATACATATCCCCCGGCTGGAGTGTTACGGCGCTTCCGTTTTCCTCCAGATACATGACCCCTTTTTTAATCAGATACACGATATATTCGTCCGCTTTCCTGCGCCTGTGCACATACGGCGGCTCTATCACCACAGAATCCGCCAGCCTGACCGCGGGAAGACACTGCAGGTTTATCCGGTAAAACATATAAGCAATTTCCTTTACTTCAGTTGTTTGCAGGAATCTCTGATGACCAGCCTGGATTTTACCATCTGCACCCGGGGCGGCTCCCCGTTATGTATGGCCTGCATCGCCGTCTCTATCAGGAGCTTGCCGAAAAGCTTGTAATCATATCCCACGCAGGTAAGGCGGGGCATGCAGGTTTCGGCAATATACGTATTGTCAAAGCTCACCACGGACACGTCCTCGGGGATACGCAGGCCGTGCTCTCTGAGTGCCCGCACTATTCCCACCGCAGTGAAGTCATTGATGGCAATGATCGCGCTGGGCATGGGGTGATCCTCCCTGATAAACCGGTGCATCGCCGCGCTGCCGCTCTCTATATCATAGCTGTGGCCGTCCACAATGTATTCTTCTCTGACGGGGATTCCGTATTTACGCAGCATCTGGCGGTATCGGAGCCTTTTGTCCAGGGTGGATTTCACATTGTCACGTCCGCCGATCAGGGCGATATCCTGATGGCCGTTTTCGATAAGGAACTGCATCAGCAGCTCCATGGACTGGCCTTCATCGATATTCACCTGGTAGCAGTCCGCCCCGTCCAGCTTTCCGGTGATTAAAACCGGAGTGGTGTTGGCTACTTTATTGATATTCTCCACATAGCTGGTATCCGATATCAGTTCATCCACCTTTCCCCCGATTTGGATAATGGCATCCACCCTCTGCCCGGAAAACTTCTCCAGATAAGAAACCTCCATCTCATTGCTTCCCAGGGAATTGCACAGCAGCAGCAGATAGCCGTTTTCATTGGCCGCCTTCTCACATTCCACCGCCATGGTTGCATAAAACGGGTTCCGGATATCGGAGACCATGAGGCCAATCATTTTCGTTTCCACGCTGCTCAGGCCCCTGGCCAGGGCATTGGGTCTGAAATCATACTTCCTGATCAGCGCTTCCACCCGGCTTTTCTTTTCTTCGCTCACCTTGGCATTGCCTGTCAGGACTCGGGAAACCGTGGCCGGGGATACGCCTGCTTCCTTTGCTATTGTATAGATACTGATCGTTTCTTTCTCCATGTTCTGCCTCCCCCATTTCCGGCCGTCTTCCGAATCTTCCGAAACCGTGCCCTTGAAACCGGTATCATTAATAATTTCATTATAATACATACCGGGGAATTAACCAAGCCTTTTTGAGAAAAAAGCGGTAAAATACAAATAATCCGGCAACCGTTAGACGGCCCTTTGTGCGCAGGGGACACCGCAGGGCACAAGGGGCCGTCTGAACGGTTACATAATCCGGCCAGTTTAACTGCCGCGCGCGCGGCCGGATGCCTGTTTGCATCACGCTTTCAGACAAATTGTATTTTTGCAGGGTTTTTGACCGGGCGGGGGTTTGACTTTATCCCACATCCGGCTCGGCCCTGAGGCTGATTTCCGGTACGGTTTTTCCGTCTGTTTCAAACAGGATGATTTCATTGGTCCCTTTCTTCAGCAGCGGCGCAGGAATATACAAACGCTTCTGCGGCCCGATTTCCCAGAACCGCCCCAGGTTAAAGCCGTTAAGGAAGGCACAGCCTTTTCCCCAGCCTGCGAAATCCAGGAAGGTATCCCCGGTCTCCTCCGCTTCAAAGGTAAATCTATAAAAGCCGGGCGTTCCTTCTTCGTATCCCCTGGAGAAATCCAGAGCATCCAGGTTATCCAGGGGAAGTGTATACATTTCCCAGTTATAGTGCATATGCCCGTTGAGCTGCACGCAGCCTTCAATGCCCTTCCGCTGGGATTCCATGCGGGGGCCGAAATTGACGCGGCCCATATTTTCCATGAGGATATCCATGACGGCGCCGGATTCGAAATCCACCTTTACCTGGGCTTCTGTCAGCAGCTGTCTGTCATAAAGAGTGACTACCGGCTTTTCATCCACAAAGATATTGGCCCTGTCATTGGCTCCCCACAGACGGATTTTTTCCAGGTTCTGCTCTCTTTGCAGTGATGTGCGGTACAGGATATAGCCGTAGCTTTGATCCAGCTTTTCCATAGGCATGGGGAAGGGGTTTTTCACGGGGGCTGAAAGATCCGCAAGCACCCGGAACAGACTGACCTTCTCCTGTACCTTCAGGGTGCCGTAGTCCTTTTTCCGGATGTCCGTGGAGAATTTCACCTGGGGAAGAAGCGTATATTTTCCGATAACCTCCCGGTATTTTTCATATTTGGGGGTAAAATCCCCTGCTTCCGTGAGCACCGCGTCATAGTCATAGCTGGTGACATCCGGGGTCAGTTCGTCATAGTAGTTGGAGCCGTTCATAAAGCCGAAGTTGGTTCCGCCTTCAAACATATAGATGTTCACATGCCCCAGCTCCAGCATCTTATCCAGATCCTTTGTGCTTTCTTCCAGGTTGCCGCGCATGTGGCCGCCGTTTCCCCAGTGATCAAACCACCCCACCCAGAATTCCGTACACATGAGGGGGCCGCCGTCCGTATATCTTCTGAGCACGTCAAAACGTTCTTCCGTTTTGGATCCGAAATTTCCGGTAGGCAGAACACCGGGAAGCCGGCCGCAGGAAAGAGATTCGTCCATGGGGCCGTCGGAGGTGACAAGCGGCACCTGAACGCCGTTATCCAGCATGATCTGCTTCATGGTTTCCATATAGGCGGTATCATCCCCATAGTAGCCGTATTCATTCTCCACCTGCATCATGATAACGGGGCCTCCGTGCGTGATCTGCAGGGGGATGAGCACGGGAAACAGCACCTTATAATATGCCCGGATAGCCTCCAGAAAAGGTTCATAGCAGCCGCGCAGACGCATGCCGTCTTCTTTTAACAGCCAGGCGGGAAGCCCGCCGAACTCCCATTCCGCGCAGATATACGGGGAGGGGCGGACAATGACATAAAGCCCCAGCTCCCCGGCAAGTTGAATAAATTTTTGTATATCCAGCATGCCCTCGAAAACAAACTTCCCCCGTTTTGGCTCATGCATATTCCAGGGTACGTAGGTTTCCACCGTGTTCGCCCCCATGGCCTTCAGCTTTTCCAGCCGGTCACGCCAGTACTCGGGAACGACCCTGAAATAATGAATCGCTCCGGATATTATTTTAAAAGGCCTGCCGTTCAGATAGAAATCATCCCTGATTTCAAAAACTCCTTCTTTCATGCTTTCCTTCTCCTTTTCCCTCTGTTTTAAACCCGAATTATTTGCTTACGGTTTATCATCTATAATGTAGGTATGATTTTTTTCATTCTTCCGTTATCTTCAAATTCCACGCTGTCAATACAGGTTTCCCGATGGAAGCCCTTTCCCTCCGGATAGTCGGAAAGAGGCAGGGCGAAGCGGTGATACGCCGCCACATAAGCATCCTTTCCCGGCTCTTTCAGGATACAGTGATGCCCGGTTCCCAGAATCCCCTCTGCAGGGCGCTTCTCCAGCACCGGATAATGACAGGTTACAGGCCCGGACAGGCTTTCCGATGTCCCGTAGTTCACATGATAGTCCTCACTGCCCGTATCGTCACAGGACCAGGTGAAATGGTACAGGCCGCCGCGTTTCAACACCGTTACCGCCTCCCGGAAATCCGTAAGCCCCTCCAGCGGCCGCATGGTTCCCGGACAGATATCCATCATGGTTTCTTCCAGTCTCACAAGGGCCGGCGCTCCGTTTCCGAATAACAGATAGGGGGTGCCGTCCTCTTCGATAAAGACCGACGGATCGATCACCTGGCTCACGCTTACCCCTTCCGCCTCCACAGCTTCCGGCGTGAGGAGGGGAATCGCTTTTACGGTAAAAGGCCCTTCCGGATGCGGGGCGGCCGCCACCCCGATACAGGATTTTCCATCCGGCCTTTTTCCGCAGAAATAAAAATACCAGTTTCCGTTTTTCTCCGCAATGGCGGGCGCCCAGGCACTGCCTGTTGCCCAGGGGACCTGCCCGGTTTTCAGATCCACAATGACCCCCTTATCCGTCCAGCTGTGCAGATCCGGGGAGGAAAACACATGGAACTGCCAGCCCGACCAGCCGGGAAAGCCGTCTGTGGTGGGATAGAGATAGTAGGTTCCGTTATGGAAGGCCATATCCGGATCCGCAAACAGCCCTTTTAAAACCGGGTTCTTTTTTTCCTTCAGACAGAAAACCATTACCGTCCGGGGAGGGATTTTTGCGGTAAACGGAGAACCTTCCGTCAGGAATTCCTGTTCTTTGGGTATCACACGATCCGGCTGCTCCAGGGAATTTTCCTCCCCGGGGGCACAGCCGCCCATGGAGATAACCGTTCCATATAGGGATGCCTTTTCCATACCGTTCAGATGCACGCAGATAAGCCGTTCCTTATCGCTTACATTCACCATTTTCAGAATCACACTGCCGTCCGCCTTACGCATGGAGGCGGAGAGGTAGAGCGGTTCTATAACGACCGGCTGCAGGGTTATGTCATGATAAGCCTTTCCATCCGCAAAGGTGCGGATATTCCTTCCCCGGAACTGAAGGGTGAGCTCATAGTCCCGGTTCTGTTCCACCCGGAACAGATACTGGCTGAGGCAGGAATGCTGTCCTTTGGTGTATTCCACCAGGCAGGTATCCTGGTTCTGCCATCCTCCCAGCTCCCATTCCAGCTGTCCGCCCTCTGCGTTCCTTCCGAAAATTATCCGGAAGCCCCGGCTGCCTTCCCATTCCCTGGCTCTGCAGGTAATCGTTACATTCGTCCAGTCCAGATGGCCGATAACGCTTTCCGTGCGGGATTTATCAATAACCACATCCGGGAAACGCAAGGTTTCTCCGGTATCGTCATTCCGGATTTTTATCCCTGAATACCGGATTCGGGCATCCTCCTGGCCGGCGGAAAACACAAGCTCACCGCTTATATTATCCTGCCGGGGACAGAGTTCCTCGCTCTCATCCGCAAAGTCGGCAAACAGGGGCAGCGTATAATCCCCCTGGTAATTCATGAACAGCTTTTGTATGTAATAATTAGGGGTTGCGCAGGATCTGTGGTTGTCAAACCAGATCATATCCGGCTTCCAGTTGGTATAATCGATATTGCAGAAAAGCGGCGCATAGCAGGCGAGCTTTACCACCCCTGCGTTCCTCTCAAGGCCGGTCATATAGGATGCCTCGCAGAGGGCATTCCCCCAGGAGTTTCCATGGGACGCGTATTCCCCCAGGAATACCCCGGGTTCCTCCGGGGAAAAGGTATCATAACGGCGGTGGTTTTTCAGGAACCATTCCGGAGCCATGTAATAGTGCTCATCCACCAGATCCGACCTGTTCTCCCTTGCGGATTTCCATCCTCTTTCATACTCGCCGCCGGCCGCGAACGGGCCTGCGGTATTTATAATCCTGATAGCGGGGTATTTTTCCCGGATCGCTTTATGGAAATAAGGATATCTTTCAAAGAAGGGTGCTCCCACCTCCTCATTTCCGATTGCCAGGTATTCCATCCCAAAGGGAGCTTCATGCCCCAGGGCGGCACGCACCGATCCCCATTTGGTAGTCCGGGCGTCCCCGTTGGCAAACTCTATCAGATCCAGGGCATCTGCAACCCAGGGTTCCAGTTCCTCCAAAGGGACTATCCTCTGGTGATGGGGATCATAACCTCCCGGCAGGACGGGTATGGGCCTGGCTCCGATATCCTCGCACAGCTGGAAATATTCATAAAATCCAAGCCCCAGCGTCTGGTTATAGCCCCAGTTATTTCTTCTGGCGGGCCGCTCCCATAACGGGCCGATTGTATTTTTCCAGCGGTACATGGAATTTCTGTCCTCCGGATCCAGGGAGCCGTCATGGACAAGACAGCCTCCGGGAAACCGCAGGAATTTAGGCTGCATATCCTCCAGCAGCTGTGCCAGATCCTTACGCAGTCCGTTTCTTCTTCCTTTATAGGTATCCGCGGGAAACAGGGAGATAAAATCCAGGGCGGCGCGGCTCTTTCCTTTTATGGTTACGGCAAGGCGGGCACAGGTATCCGTTACCGGGCTGACAAGGGAAAGCTCCGTCTTTGTCCAGTCGGTCTTTACGGTAAAGCCGGCGTGCGTATAGGTTTTCCCCTCCCGGCTTCTTAAGGAAACTTCCAGTTCTTCCTCCGGGTTTCCTCTTTTGGCAAAGCAGGTAAAATAATAGGTTTCCCCTTTTTTCAGAGGGATCCCGGTATTGTAGCCGGTATTGCAGATGCCCACATTCTTTCCCGGCTGTCTGATATCTATTACAAGATAATGGGGATTTTTACCGGAAACCGGATCCGCCGTTTCTATATGGAAATCAGCGGTTCCGTCATCTTCCACGCATTCCCAGGCCGTGAGGGCATGGTAATCCGCATTATCAATTTTGTCAAATTCAAAAGAGCGGTTCTGAATTAATTCCGCATATAAACCGCCGTCTGCCGCATGGTTCAGATCTTCAAAAAAAATGCCGTACAGGTCATCCAGGTCATTCTGTTTACGGGTTGTGTCGATTAGCAGTCTGTTTTCCATTTTTTCTTCCTGTCTGTGGGGGAATGGGTTTATTATGTAAATTGCCGGCTGCATACCGGAGTATGCAGCCGGCTTATTTGTTAAAACCGTGATTGAAGAAATCCGTAAATTTTACTGAGCTTCCTTCTGTGCCTTATAAGCATCCATCTGTGCCTGCAGATCTGCTTTTACCTCTTCATAGCCTGCATCCAGAAGTTTCTGTCTCATTTCATCAACAGCAGCCTTCGGATCGTCATATTTACCATATGCCAGCTGAGGGATGTACTCGGAAAGTACGTTTGCAATAGCAGCCTGCGCTACTTCAATATTTGTTTTGTCAACGATAAAGCTTGCATAAGGATAGTCGATTGCATAAGAGTTGTACTCTTCGATCATATCCTGTGTGCCTTCCCACCATGTGGAATCCTGAAGTTCCAGCGTATCGTTACGTCCAAGCCAGAAATTGGAATCCAAAGCATCGGTACTTGCATCAAAACCATCGGGTCTTGCCAGCTTGCCGTCGTCTGTTACCAGGTAATCTTCGCCTTCGATACCATAATTCATCAGTCTGTAGCATTCTTCGTCATTTCTCAACAGGTCATATACCATAAGTGCTCTTTCCGGATGCTGGGAATTTGCGCTGATTGCTGCTGCCTGATGTGTGATCAGGGGCTTTGTCAGGTTCTTGCTGGGCATGGAGAAGGGGAACATCTTCACTTCGGAACCAGGCTGTTTCTTGTCCATGTTAGGTCTTACCTGGCTATAGTAGGTCTGGCTGTGATGCTGGTCAGCACCGGAAAGCCCGGCATACATTTCTTCACGGGAGTCACCGTCATAGTTCAGAACGTCTTCTCTCCAGAAGCCTGCATCGTTCCATTTTTTAAACAGTTCCACTGCGTCATAGATTACGTCGCTGTCCATGTAAGGAGAGGTTACCGTGTAAACATCATCTTTGGATTCACCAAACCAGAATTCAAAGTTACCTGCGTTAACACCGTTGATTACAATATTGCCGGTATTGGAATTAATGTAACCGCCAAGCAGTCCGCCGACATTGTTCTTTCCGCCTACATCCCAGGGAATACAGTCGGGCTGGTTATCCTTAACCCACTGGAAATAGGTTCCCAAATCTTCAAAGTTATTGATAGTCTCTACGCCGGCTTCTTTAGCCCAATCGCCGCGGTAATACATACCATGGTTGGTGTACTGGATATAGTTATCTTCCGGAATCATATAGATTTCATCGTTATAAGAGCAGTCCGCCCAATGTTCTTCCGGAATCGTTTCCCATGTCTTAGGAGCATAGGTCTTTAACATATCCTCGGAAAGAGGCATGAATGCACCCTTCTGAATATTTTCCCATGCATACAGCCAGTCGGTAGCCGTGGTAATCAGATCCATGCTGCTGTCACCGCTCAGGAGCTGTACATTGTACTGGGTCTGCCAGTCCGCCCATTCCACATAGGTCATGGTCAGTTCTGCGTTCACCTTTTCATTTAAAATCACATTCAGTTTTTCCAGCATAGCTTCCAGTCTGCCATTGCTGGGCTTGTTTCCAAGAACAAGCAGATTGATAACTTCATGCTTGGAAGTATCAATATTGGATGCAGCCGCTTCGTCCGTACCGGCTGCTGCGCTGCTTCCTTCTGTGGTTGCAGCTGCATTGTTGTCTGTAGTTGCTGTTGTTGTGCCTGCGTCTTTATTTCCGCAAGCAGCCAGGCTGAAGGTCATCGTACCTGCCAACAGTAACGCCAAAAGTTTTTTGCCGAGTTTACTCATGGTAAATCCTCCCTTTTCTTATTATTACACAAATGAATTGGTTGTGTTGTTTATGCAAATCCCACACAGGGAATTAACATCTTGAATCCGTGATCAGCCCTTTACCGCACCAATGGTAATACCGGAAATAAAGTATTTCTGGACAAATGGATACAGGAAAATAATGGGGCCTGTTGCAACCACTGCCGTCGCCATTTTCAAGGTATTAGTGGGCAGTGAGGTGACAGAAACATTCGCGCCTGCCACGGAACTTTTCAGTGCGCTTGCCTGATTAATAATTCCATACAGATAATACTGAAGAGGTTTATATGTAACTGCGGAGCCTAAATACAGCATGGAGTTATACCATTCGTTCCAGTAACCCAGCGCCAGGAACAGGCCAATGGTAGCAAGTGCAGGCTTCAGCATAGGCAGTACAAGGGAAAGGAAAATCTTAAAATCCCCCGCCCCGTCAATCTTACCGGATTCCGTAATTTCATGAGGAACGGATTTGGCAAAGTTTTTCATCAGGATAATCAGCCAGGGAGTCATCAGCAGCTGCAGGAACACCGCCATATAATTCCCTTTCAGGTGCAGATATCTGGAAACCCAGATAAACGTGGGGGCCATACCTGCGGAAAACAGGGTTGTAAAATAAATGAAGAACGAAATGGCATTTCTGAACGGGAAGTCCTGTCTCTGGAGGGCATAGCCAGTCATGGCAATGATGAACAGCCCCACTATGGTTCCGCCTACGGTCATCACGATAGTGACGAAATAAGAACCAAGTATCATTTTCGGGAACCGGAATACCCAGGAATATGCCGCTACTGTAAGTCCTTTCGGAAGCAGGCCGAATCCTTCTTTGTTAATGATAGTTTCCGTACTGAAGGAAGCCGAAATCATCAGGAGAAAGGGAAGGATACACACCAAAGCGAACAATGTAACAACTATATAGGAAATAACGCGTACCACCATCGTACTGCCGTCCATTTTAATCTTTCTTCTGTCACCCATCACTTTCACCTCCTAAAATAATGCATAATCAGGGTCAATCCTGCGAACCAGCCAGTTACAGAACATAATCAGCGCGAAACCGAAAATCGACTGATAAAGCCCTACTGCGGAAGACGTGGAAAAATTGTTTTGGTTCATCATCATCCGGTATACAAAAGTTTCAATAATATCGGTAGTGGGGAACAGCTGCGAGTTGGAACCGCCCACCAGATTGTAGAACAGGCCGAAATTACCTTTCATAATGCCGCCTAAAGCAAACAGAAGCAGAATGATAAAAGTCGGTTTCAGGCTCGGCAGAATAATGTAGCGGATTCTCTGCCAGCTCGTGGCGCCGTCTACCTCCGCAGCTTCCATGATGCTGGAATCAATACCGCAGATGGATGCGAAATAAACAATGGAACCATAACCTGTCTGCTGCCATAACTGGCAGATTACGATAATGATGGGCCAGGCCTTCGGCATACTATACACTTTAACCGGGTCACTTCCAATGGCTTTCAGGAAGGTATTCAGGGCTCCTGTATCATAATTCAGAATGTTGAATGCGATAACACCGATTAATACGGCCGATATAAAGTAAGGAAGGAACATAATGGTCTGGGATACCTTCTTGAACCATTTGCAACGAACCTCGTTAAGCAGGATTGCCATGGTTATCTGAAGTACATTTCCCAAAACAATAAATACCAGATTATAAAGGATAGTATTTCTTGTCAGCATCCAAAGCTGGCCGGATTTTGCCAGAAACTCAAAATTCTTAAATCCCACAAAGGGGCTTCCGAAAATACCATCCCTGAAATTATAATTTGTAAATGCTATGTACACACCAGGCAACGGACAATAACTAAATATAATAAAAAACACAATAGCCGGCAGACACATAAGCAATAAGGTTTTACTGTCTATAACCTTTTTCATAAAGGACTTTTTGGGAACCTTATAGACAGTCGCTGGTGCAGTAGTCTTTGATGACTTTTTCACACTATCTCCTCCATTTCCGCAATTACTTGCTGACATCACAATTTGAAATCGGTTTCAAATTGTAGCCAAAAAATTGGCAGGCACTAGTAAATTATTCTTTTCGATTGTGCAAATTGAATAGTTACAAGAATATACCTGCTGTCTAATTATTCGGCTTATGAAATACGTAAAGTTCTTCCTGTTGGTTTTATTTAGCATCTGAAACCCGTTTCTTGATTGTATTTTAGATCACTCTTTTACCAATGTCAACCCCTTTCATGTAAAAATGTATATTTTTTTAATCTCTTTTTCTTTTCATTGTACAAGTCGCATATATTCCTCTTAGTATATCTTCTTTTTCAAAACGGAAAAAGTGGGAAACCCTTTGTAAATAAGCGATTTTTCTTTACAATACCCGTTTTTTGAAACAGATTACCAGAAACCGTTTTCAAGTCCATTTTAAAAACGCCATTCCCTATATACAGGAATGGCGTTTTCTGCTTTTCCCCGGAGCGAACCCTGGAAGGAACCTTGCAGCGCCGCCGCCCCTGGGAAAAGCAGGGGAGGGGGATACCGCAGGGCACAAAGGGCCGTCTGGGCTGTTACTTCTCTCCAAAAATTCTTATTACCAGTACTGTTCCCAGTCACCCGACAGTCTGGTCAGCGCTTCCATATAAAAATAATCCCCCCAGGAATTGCATTCATCCACACCGCAGTGATTGCAGGTATTGTAAGGGGAGTGGTTGGAATAGGTACTGTGAAGCACCAGGCCGTTGGAGCTTTCATGATCCTTTACGGCATAATTATCATATATGGATTTCATGATTTCAGATGCGATCCCGCTGTAATAGGCGGCGTCCTCCCCAGGCAGATATTTGGCCATTTCCAGCATGCCGCATGCGGCAATCACCGCTGCGGAGGAATCCCTCGGCTGATCGGAGCCGTCCGTGAATTCAAAATCCCAGTAAGGCACCAGATCCTCCGGCAGGTGATCCAGGAAATAGCCGGTTACGGTGCGGAATGCATCGATATATTTCTCCTCCTTGGTATAACGGTAGCCCAGCGCCGTTCCGTAAACCCCCCAGGCCTGTCCTCTGGCCCAGGCGGATCCGTCCCGATACCCCTGGCAGGTAGCGCCGTGATCCGGTTCTCCCGTTTCCATATCAAAGAAAAAGGTATGCCAGGTGGAGCCGTCCTCCCGGATTACATTGGCTAATGCGGTATGGATATGCTTTTCTGCGATTTTTCTGTATCTGCTGTCCCCGGTTTCTTCAGAAGCCCAATATAAAAGAGGCAGATTTAAAAGGCAGTCAATAATAAGGCGGTAATTTTCCGGTGCATTCATGGCTCCCCAGGCCTGAATGAACTCCCCTTTTTCATGGAACCTGCTGATAAGCTGATCCGCCGCCTTGATAGCGGCCTCCCTTCCTGTCCGGTTCCCCGTAAGCTTCCAGGCCGCCACGCAGGAAGGAGTATACAGAAATCCCATATCATGGTGATCCACCATAATCTTATTGTCAATCCGGTGCAGGTAATCCGTTACCTGAACCTCTGCGGCTTCCCGGAACACGTCCTCCTTCGTGTGTTCATAGGCAAGCCATATTTCCCCTGTCCAGAATCCATTGGTCCAGTCCACATTCTCAATCGGCTCATAAAAATGATTCACGCTATAGGCATTCTGGAATTTATCCGTAAACTGCGGCAGATACCTTTTGATCTGCGCGGCGGAAAAATCCAGCGCCTGTTTGATCTCCTCCGGGCTGATTTTCTGATAATCCATAGGCGTTTCCCTCTTTTCTTTTCCCATTCTGCCGATCGGCTGTTAATGATATGCCGCTCTGCAGTTTTCCTGTGCCTTCATGGTTATGTTGCTTTTATCATATCACCTTCCGGCACCTTGTGTCTACCTGACATATCCTGTTAGGGTGCGGATAAAAAGTGGTAATGTTCACGGCGCCCTGTTCTGCCGGATCGATTAATAATGAATAGGCTCAATATCTTCCGGTTCTGTGTCCCATGCGGGTGTTTCCCCCGCCGCCACCTGATACATATGGCTGTGACATTCCTTCATTGCCGCCGTCATCGCCTCATATTCCTGCATGCATACATCCACCAGGCCAATCTGATAATTTTCTCCGTCAAACCGGCCCAGGCAGCTCTGATCATTGAGCTGGAAATAGTGTGCCCCCAGGAAATAGGGATTGGTGAGTCCCTGCTCCACATAATAGCGGTAGGCACAACCGCGCTGCTCCTGTGTGGTCACGCCGCGGATTCCATGCGCTGTCAGCCCCGCATCCAGCGCGCCCTGATGGAATTCCCCCACCATGACAGGCTTGTCCAGCCATCCGGCAACCTGCACCACAGGCTCCAGAGGGGTCAGCTGGTAACTGTTAATGGAGAATACATCAAAGCATCCGGAACCGCATAACAGGCTTTTATCCGTTATGTAAGCATAACGCATTCCCAGATTGAGGTGGTTGGGATCCACTTTACGCAGTGCTTTTGCAGGGATTTCCACATATCTGGCTATCATTTCTTCCGAAAACTGCCGTAAATCCGCCGCTGCCTGCACAGAACGGGAAGCGGCCTTGTAGATACCTTTTTTCAATCCTTCAAAATCCGCCAGATCCGTTCCCCAGGCCTGGTTAAAACGGGCGATGTCCCCATATTTCTTGTTCATACGTTCTGCAAACACATCCTTACTTACCATTCCTGCCGGATTGGCAAGCATTTCTTCCGCAATATTCAAATCATATACGAAGGCCCAGGCCGGCTCATTGCGCATGAAATATCCTATCAGGAAGGGATCCCCTGCATATTCGGCAAGGCTCTGGGCATACCGCTGCGCCGAAGCCTCATATTCAGGTGAAAAAACATCAGGAAAATCCCGGAAAACCGCGGTTTGTGTATGGGGAAAGCCCTCCCTGGAAAAAGAGTCCATCGGTATCACATAGGGCATACGCGCAAACCGGATAAATTCCCTGTCGGACCAGTTTCCTATCGTATTGATACCCCAGGATACAAGATAATGCCTGACAAGTTTCATCCAGCTCTCCTTCCAGTTTTCCCCGAAAGCGGCCTTCAGATTTTCCACCCCGAAATTAAAGAAATCTTCTTTGTTATGAGACATGGCAAGGGAACCGGGCCTGTCCATAACCGTTCCGGAACAGCGGTTACGCACAGTCTCCCCCACAAAATTTTCCACCGGCCCAATCCGTGTCTCCACTCCGGGATTGATACAGTCCACACCGGAGGAAAGGAAGGCATTTCCCGCCGGATCCACCAGCCAGAATCTGCCGTTTTCCCGTTCCAGATGGAACCAACCCGTTTTCGTAAAGGGCTTTTTCCTATAACCGCCGTATTCGTCCCAGTCCGGAAACGGATAGCCGCCGCTGCTCTTCTCCGCATGCTCCAGCAGCTTATGCAGGATCCGGCTGCACGATTCCCGGTTTTCCACCTTTTTGTTCCAGCTCTTTTGCGTCCATTGTCCCAAATCGTCAATCAATTGCCTCTGCGGCAGGGAACAGTCCGGAAAGGTATCGGTAAAAAAGCATTCCGGCAGCGTAAATTGAAAGGGCGCAAACCCCGGCGCTGTCTGCAGCCGGATTTCCCTGATATCGCAAAGACGTATGGGCTTGCCGAAAATACTCATTTTTAAACGGCCCGGCGTCCGTTCCGGGAATATCACCTGGCTGTCCAGAATATGGAAA
Source organism: Lachnospiraceae bacterium (assembly GCA_022845955.1). GTDB lineage: Bacteria > Bacillota > Clostridia > Lachnospirales > Lachnospiraceae > Eisenbergiella. The sequence goes on along the minus strand of AP025576.1, from coordinate 1,384,773 downwards.
TCAAAAGGAACCATGGTGGGGATCCCCGGCAGAAGGCCGAAAATTATCCGCATTTCCGGTTCCTGCTCTTCTTCTCCCGTCACGGCCGCTTTTTCATAAAAAGAAAGCTGAAAACACATGGAATGCGCCTCCAGTACCTCCGGTTTCAGGCACAGATAGGCAAAATCCTCCAGGCGGACGGCCTTGTCCTCCTCTCTGGAATAAAGCTGATAATCCAGGCCCTCCACCGGGCAGGTAAAACGCATTCTGTTGTCTTCCTGCCTCTCCATGGTTCCCCGGTACAGCCTGGACTGCTTCCATTCCAGCAGGATTCTATGTTCCGCCTCTGCCGTCTTTTCCTTTTCGTGAGTCCCAATCATTTTCTTACCCCCTTATGGTTGTTTTCGGAAAAATTCTTCAAAACCGTCTGTGCTGTAAATGCACAGATCCGCACAACAGGTATTCTTTTGTTTCCCCGTCTTACTGAAATCGGTTTCAGTTTGATTATAAAAGAACCCCTCCGTTAAGTCAAGGCGCTGGCCCGCACTTAAATAGGAACAGTAACCAAATCAGACCTGTCTGAACTGTTACTTTGAATCGCATTTATAAACAATCAAAGGTAAATTTAATATTGCAGGATTGATAATAACATGGTAAAGTAAACGTAAGCATAATTTTCTATGAATCCTGGCGTAAGCCGTCTTATTTCTATTCTCTATTCAGAAACTCTATGCTTACCACCCAAACGAAACAGGCAGGAGTTGCTGGACAGAAGCGGTTTACGCATATTCTTTCAGACAGCTTCCTGCCGCAATTGCAGAAAGGAGTTGTCTATGGAAAAAAAGAACTCTATGGAAGAAAAGCGCTCCATGGAAAAAAACTATTCCAGGGAAGAAAAGGAACTGCATGTGGTGAGGAACCACAAGGATACGGTATTCCGTCTGCTGTATCAAAACAGAGAAAAACTGTTGGAACTATACAACGCACTGAACGGAACCGCTTATGAGGACTCCGGCGCTGTGGAAATCTGTACGCTGGAAAACGCGATTTATATGGAGGTAAAGAATGATGTTTCCTTCCTGTTTGATTCACAAATGAATCTATACGAACATCAGTCCTCCTTCAACCCGAACATGCCGCTGCGGGATCTCTTTTATATCGCCAGGCAATTGGAGAAGTATACGCTGGGAAAGAGCCTGTATTCCAGCAAGCTACGGAAAATCCCCGTTCCCCGGTTTGTCGTGTTTTATAACGGGACGCAGGAGCAGCCGGAAAGCCGGATATTGAAGCTGTCCGATGCGTTTGAAAAACAGGTCCCTTCCCCCGAGCTGGAAGTAAAGGTAACGATGCTTAATATTAATTTGGGGAAAAACCGGGAGCTGATGGAGAAGTGCAGGACCCTGAGGGAATACTGTATTTTTGTGGAGCGTATCCGGGGATACGCCAAAGAGCTGGAGATTGCGGAGGCCGTGGAGCGGGCGGTGACAGAATGTATCCGGGAAGATATTCTTGCGGATTTTTTATCCGCGCAGAGGGCGGAGGTTATAGCCATGTCAATCTTTGAATATAACAAAGAAGAAGAAATGAAGAAAATCCGGGCCGATGAATTCAGTATTGGAAAGGATGCCGGCAAAACAGAAGGGAAAGCAGAGGGAAAAGCAGAATATGTGCTTGATCTGCTGGAGGATCTGGGGGAAGTCCCGGTCGGGCTGCGTGAAAGAATCCTTTCGGAAACCGACCTTGGGCTTTTGAACCAGTGGCATAAGCAGGCGGCTAAGGCCGAAACCATACGGGAATTCATAGAAAAGGCAGGTTTGACGGAAACGTTCTGAATAACGGTTCCTATTTTCCAGGGCTGATCTTTGGAAATAGAGCGCAGGTACTTGACAGGAGAGAATAATTGGATTATTGTATTATTACACTAATACAATATAAATATTTCTCTCTGGTAAAGGAGGCCGTTGATGAATATTCTGTCAAAGCTTTTTGAAGTGCTGCTGCAGGTGGTCGTGTTTTCGCTTATCCCTTTCATCTGGTGGTTTGTTACTGCACGTAGGAAGGAGCCTTTTCTCTCCTGGATTGGCTTAAAAGCGGTGAGGGGAAGCTTTCTTGCCATCAGCGGGTGTATCCTGTTTTTCTTTCTTCTTTGTGTGATATCCCAGCTGTGGTGGATCCCTTCCCTGCTGCCGGCTGATGCCACAGTGCAGAGTACATATGCCGGCATGGGCTGGAGTGCGCTGCCCTCCGCCTTTTTATTCGGGGTTATCCAGACCGGCCTTTCGGAAGAAATCCTGTTCCGTGGTTTTCTGGGGAAACGTCTGATTGCCCGGTTTGGTTTCGCTGTGGGAAACCTTATACAGGGAGCATTGTTCGGGCTGCTCCACGGAGCCATGTTTTTCCTGGTCACCACGCCGCTGAAGGCAGCGGTGATCACGGTAATCACCGGATTCAGCGGGTGGCTGCTGGGCTGGCTGACTGAAAAAGGTTCCGGCGGCTCCATCATACCAGGCTGGCTGACCCATGGGGTGGGGAATTTGATCCTGTCCATGGTACAGGCATTCGGATGGTTGTGATAATAGCAGACGGCACATTTTGTGTGATCTTTATGTTCAATGGAAAATCCTTTTCAGTCCCGGGAACGCTACGCGGACAGCGGGCGGAAGGCCATTCGGCAACTGCGGAATTTGAGTTATTTATTGAGTATTCTCTGTATACCGGCAGCGTCCAGCAAGTTCACTGTTTCAAATTTCCCTTTATAAAATACACCCCAGTTGTTGAAAACGCAGGGCAGTTCCTTTGCTTTTTGGAGTGTATCTACCTGGTTCAAAGACAGGGGGATATGATTGGTTTCACAGTATTGTTTTATTGTCTCAATTTTTTGAGGGATAAAAGGGCATTGCATGTCATAATAAATGGTCAGCTCCTGGTTGCCGATGTGCTGTTTTTTTGCATTCTGTGTGAATCGGGGGCTGGTTCCGTCAAAGGAGAGGGCAAGCAATTCATAGCCGTCAGGGGTGGTATCAACGGTCTGAAAACCGTACTTCCCGGCAAAAGCCTGGTCGGATAGCCAGGCTTTCTGTTTCTTGGCTCCGATCATGCAGACGCCGGATTTACCCTTTTTTCTGGCATCGTCCAGACAGTACTCCATCAGCATTTTTCCATAGCCTTTTCCTTTGTATTCGCCGGAAACCCATAAGCAGTATATATAATAATAGTTGTCACCGGTTATGGGGACCCAGGCAGTTTCTAAGGGGGCATATTCGATAAATACTACGGATTTGGCATTGAGTTTTCTGAAAATGTGGCCTTCTTTAATCCGGGCGGATAGCCATTGCCGCTTAGCTTCAACGCCCGGATGGGGCTTTTTGCTGCGGATAATGCAGCATAGGTGTTCTTGGGTTATGTTTTCTTGGGTTATGTTTGTAAATGTAGCTTCCATGGGGGACCTTTCTTTGTTATGTGATTGGTTGAAGTATTTTAACTGGTATAGGGGGATGGGGGCGGTTTATTTGATGAGTTAATTGTACTATATTTTTGGGGGGAGATGGGGATTTTTTTAAATAATTATGCGGGCAGGGGCGCTGCGCGGCCTGCCGGGGGAGATGGGGCTGTGGGGGGAGGCCGGCGGTGTACATCCAGGGAATCCCTGCGGGCTCCCCTGGATGCACGGGCGTACGCCCTATGAAAAGAAGGGAAAAGAAGGTTCGCAGGATGAGCAAGCTCCCCCTGCGAACCTTCTTTTCCCTTCTTTTCGCACCGCCTACTGGGACGGCACGTTTGTATACCCCATCAGGCTTTGGTCTATTTCTCTGGCGGCTTCTCTTCCTTCGCGGATGGCCCATACGACAAGGGATTGTCCTCTGTGCATGTCTCCTGTGACGAATATTTTGTCTGTGTTTGTTTTGTATTTTCCTTTTTCTGTTTTTACGTTGGTGCGTGGGTCGGTTTCTATCTTGAATGCATCGGTTACGTATTTCTGGCTTCCGAGAAATCCGGCGGCTATGAGTACGATATCGGCTTCGAGGAGTTGTTCGGTGCCGGGGAGTTCCTTAGGGGTTATTCTGCCGGTGCGGGGATCTTTTTCCGGTTTGAGTCTGATGATTTTTACGGCTTTGAGGATCCCGTTTTTGTCTTTTATAAATTCTTTGACGGTGGATTCGTAAATTCTGGGATCGCGGCCGTAGAGGGCAATGGCTTCTTCCTGGCCGTAGTCGGTTTTGGAGATTTTGGGCCATTCGGGCCAGGGGTTATTTTCAGCTCTTTCATCGGGGGCTTTGGGCATCATTTCTATTTGGATGACGGATTTGCAGCCGTGGCGTATGCAGGTTCCCACGCAGTCGTTTCCGGTATCACCGCCTCCGATGATGATGACGTTTTTGTCTTTCGTATTCACGTATTTTCCGTCGGCCAGATTGGAATCGAGGAGGCTTTTGGTGTTGGCGGTCAGGAAATCGACGGCAAAATGGATCCCCTTTGCATCACGGCCCGGGGCGTTAATATCTCTGGGATTGGAGGCGCCGCAGGCTAAGAGGATGCGGTCATATTCCTGGAGAAGCCGGGCCGGTTTGAGGTCTTTGCCCACGTCGGTACCTGTGAGGAAGGTCACGCCTTCTTCTTCCATTATCTTTATTTTTCGCTGTACAATCCGTTTTTCCAGCTTCATGTTGGGGATTCCGTACATGAGCAGCCCGCCGGCGCGGTCAGATCGTTCGTATACGGTGACGTTATGGCCGCGTTTGTTAAGCTGGTCGGCTGCCGCCAGGCCGGATGGACCGCTGCCTATTACCGCTACTTTTTTGCCGGAACGCTGGTTCGGGGGGCATGGCTGGGCATATCCCTTTTCGTAGGCGTTTTCAATGATGGCGTATTCGTTTTCTTTTGTGGCTACAGGTTCTCCTCCCAGCCCGCAGGTACAGGCCGCCTCGCAGAGGGCGGGGCATACGCGGGCGGTGAATTCAGGGAAATTGTTGGTTTTTTTCAGGCGTTCGTAGGCCTGTTCCCAGTTTCCGGTATATACCAGGTCGTTCCACTCAGGCACCAGGTTATGCAGGGGACAGCCGGAGGTCATGCCGTTCAGCATCATGCCGGACTGGCAGAAGGGCACGCCGCATTCCATACAGCGGGCGCCCTGAAGCTGCTGTTCCTCCCTTGACAGGTGCTGATGGAATTCCCTGAAATGTTTTATTCTGTCTGCCGGTTTTTCGGCAAAGCTCACTTTTCTGTCATAGTCCATAAATCCGGTTGGTTTTCCCATGTTTTCCTCACTTTCTGCCGCGGATATGACGGGCATCATGAATCGTTACCTTATTTTCTCATATTGACGTAGAAGGCTTCTATCTGGGCCTGTTCCGCGCTTAACCCTTTTTCTTCCATCTGAACGATGGTAGTCAGCATGCGCTCGTAGTCATGAGGGATAATTTTCTTGAATTTAGGAAGGTAATCCCCAAAATGTTCCAGAATTTCCTTGCCTTTTTCAGAGTTGGTGTAGGCCACATGCTCCTGGATCATCTCTTTAAGCTCCTGTACGTCATATTTGGAGGTTATCTCATGGGAGGATACCATTTCCTTGTTCAGGCGGATATAAAGATCGTTCCCTTCATCCAGCACATAGGCTATGCCGCCGCTCATACCCGCGGCAAAATTCTTACCGGTGCGTCCGAGTACCGCGACACGGCCTCCGGTCATGTACTCGCAGCCATGATCTCCCACACCTTCCACAACCGCAAGGCAGCCGGAATTGCGGACAGCGAAGCGTTCCCCCGCCACACCGTTGACAAAGGCTTTTCCGCTGGTGGCGCCGTACAGGGCCACATTGCCGATAATAACGTTATCCTCCGGTTTGAAGCGGGTTCCTTTAGGGGGGTAAACGATCAGCTTGCCGCCGGAAAGCCCTTTTCCAAAGTAATCGTTGCTGTCACCCACCAGTTCCAGGGTCAGGCCTCTGGGGATAAAGGCGCCGAAGCTCTGTCCGCCTGTACCCTTGCATCGTACACGGTAACTGTCCTCCTCCAGGGAGGTTCCGAATTTTCTCGTGATTTCAGAACCAAGCAAGGTGCCGAAGGTGCGGTCGGTATTGGATACCTCCACCTCCATACTGCGATTCTGTCCGGCTTCCATAGCACCGGACATCTGTTTAAGCAGAAGCTTTTCATCCAGCGTTTTTTCCAGGGCAAAATCATATCCTTTTTTCGGATCGCAGATAGAGCCTGCTTTTCCGGCATAGGGATTGTTAAGAATACCGCTGATGTCTATTTTTTTCTGGGCAGGTGTCAGGTTTTCTTTCCGGGTGAGAAGATCGGTTCTTCCCACCAGTTCATCGACGCTGCGGACACCCAGCTTTGCCATGTATTCCCGCAGTTCTTCCGCGATAAAACGCATGAAGTTGATGACGTATTCCGGTTTTCCCCGGAAACGGCCCCGCAATTCCGGGTTCTGGGTCGCCACACCTACCGGACAGGTGTCCAGGTTGCAGACACGCATCATGACACAGCCCATTGTGATCAGCGGGGCTGTGGCAAAGCCGAATTCTTCAGCGCCCAATATAGCGGCAATCGCCACGTCCCGCCCGCTCATCAGCTTGCCGTCGGTTTCGATGCGGACCCGCTGGCGCAGGCCGTTTTGGATAAGGGTCTGATGGGTTTCCGACAATCCCAGCTCCCAGGGAAGGCCCGCATTATGGATGGAACTTTTTGGCGCCGCGCCGGTTCCGCCGTCATAGCCGGAAATCAGGATGACCTGTGCGCCTGCTTTGGCTACACCGGCCGCCACGGTTCCCACGCCTGCAACGGAAACCAGCTTTACGGAAATACGCGCGTTTTTATTGGCGTTTTTCAGGTCATAAATCAGCTGGGCCAAATCCTCAATGGAATAAATGTCATGGTGGGGCGGCGGGGATATCAGGCCCACGCCAGGGGTGGAATGTCTGGTTTTGGCTATCCAGGGATATACCTTACCGCCGGGAAGATGACCGCCTTCCCCGGGTTTTGCGCCCTGGGCCATTTTAATCTGCAGTTCCTGTGCGCTTACCAGATACTGGCTGGTAACACCGAAGCGGCCGCTGGCTACCTGCTTGATGGCCGAACAGCGGTTCACACCGTCCGCTCCCACGCTGAGGCGTTCCACCTCCTCTCCCCCTTCCCCGGAATTGGATTTTCCGTGCAGGCGGTTCATGGCGACAGCCATGGTTTCATGGGCTTCCCTGGAGATGGAGCCATAGGACATGGCGCCGGTTTTAAAGCGGGTGACAATGGAGTCCACGCTTTCCACTTCCTCCAGAGGAATGGCTTTTTTCGGATATTTGAAATCCATCAGGCCGCGCAGGTTTTTGATGGAATTTTCATCATTTACCAGGGCCGTGTACTGTTTGAAAAGTTCGTAATCCCCTCTGCGGGCAGCCTCCTGGAGAGCATGGATGGTGGCGGGATTGTACAGATGCTCGTCGCCTCCGCTCCTCATTTTATGGTGTCCCGGACTGTCCAGGGTGAGATCCGTGGCGAGTCCCAGGGGGTCAAAAGCCATGGAATGGAGGGTATCCACTTCTTTTTCCATATCCGCCAGGGAGGTGCCGCCGATACGGCATACCGTGTTGGTAAAATAGTTGTTGATCACATCCGGATCGATGCCGATGGCTTCAAAAATCTGGGAACCCTGGTAGGACTGGATGGTGGAAATGCCCATTTTGGAAGCAATTTTTACAATGCCGTTTAAAATGGCTTTATTATAATCATTTACGGCGGCGTAGTAATCTTTGTCCAGCATTTTGTTATCGATGAGCTCTTTAATGGACTCCTGGGCCAGATAAGGGTTGATGGCGCAGGCGCCATAGCCAAGGAGCGTGGCGAAATGATGGACGTCTCTGGGTTCGCCGGACTCCAGAATCAGGGCTACGCCGGTACGTTTTTTTGTTTTTACCAGGTGCTGGTTTAAGGCGGATACCGCCAGCAGGGAAGGAATAGCCACATGGTTTTCATCCACCCCCCTGTCGGAAAGGATCAGGATGTTGGCGCCGTCCCGGTAAACCCGGTCGGCCTCCACGAACAGATGCTCGATAGCCCGTTCCAGTTTTGTATTTTTATAGTAAATAATAGGAACTACCGCGGTCTTAAAGCCTTCCTCCTTCATGCTTTTGATTTTCATCAGATCGGTGTTGGTGAGGATAGGGTTATTTACCTTCAGCACGTTGCAGTTTTTGGCCTTTTCCTCCAGCACATCCCCTTCCGCCCCGATATAGACGGTGGTGGAGGTCACCACATGCTCACGGATGGCGTCAATAGGGGGATTGGTCACCTGGGCAAACAGCTGCTTGAAATAATGGAACAGCGGATGGTGGGTTTTGCTCAAAAAAGGCAGAGGGGTATCCACACCCATGGCGGCTATGGCTTCTCCGCCGTTTTTTGCCATGGGCAGGATGCTGGTCTTCATCTCGTCATAGGTGTAACCGAAGGCCTTTTGTAAGCGCTGCCTTTCCACGGCTGTAAATTCCGGCACTCTCTCATTGGGGATTTTCAGATTTTTCAGTTCCACCAGGTTGTTATCCAGCCATTCCCCATATGGCTGGCGGGAGGCATAGGCTTCTTTGAGCCGGTCGTCGTCAATCACTTCCCCTTTGACAGTATCCACCAGCAGCATCTTGCCGGGGCGCAGGCGTTCCTTCATTTTAATTTTTGCGGGATCGATATCCAGGACACCCACCTCGGAGGAGAGGATCAGCTGATCATCCTCCGTGACAAAATAACGGGAGGGCCGCAGGCCGTTACGGTCAAGGACGGCGCCCATAATATCCCCGTCGGAAAAAAGGATGGAAGCCGGGCCGTCCCATGGCTCCATCATGGTGGCATAATATTGGTAAAAATCCCGTTTGGACTGGGACATGGTCTTATTATTTGCCCAGGGTTCGGGAATGGTTATCATTACGGCAAGCGGCAGATCCATGCCGCTCATCACCAGGAATTCCAGCGTGTTATCCAGCATGGCGGAATCGGAGCCGTCCGGGTCGACGGCGGGGAGAACCTTGTGGAGAAGGCCGTGGAGATGTTCGGACTTCATATTTTCCTCACGGGCAAGCATTTTGTCATAGTTGCCGCGGATGGTGTTGATCTCTCCGTTGTGTACGATAAAGCGGTTGGGATGAGCCCTTTCCCAGCTGGGATTGGTATTGGTGGAAAAACGGGAATGGACGATAGCAATGGCGGATTCAAAATCTGCACTCTGCAGATCCTTAAAAAAGGTACGCAGCTGTCCTACCAAAAACATGCCCTTATAGCATACGGTCCGGCTGGATAACGATACCACATACGTATTGTCGGTGGATTGCTCGAAAACGCGGCGGGCCACATAAAGTCTGCGGTCAAATGCAATCCCTTTGGGGGTATCGGCGGGTTTTTTCACAAAACCCTGCATAATACAGGGCATACATCCCACCGCTCTCTGCCCCAGAACTTCCGGAGCACAGTCCACATCACGCCAGCCCAGGAATTCCAGCCCTTCCTTCTCCACTATGATTTCAAACATCTTTCTGGCCTGGTTTCTTTTCAGCTCATCCTGCGGGAAAAAGAACATGCCCACGCCGTATTCCCTTTCGCCGCCAAGCTCGATGCCCAGAGGTTTCGTCACTCTTTTCAAAAAGGTATGAGGCACCTGGGTCAGTATACCCACGCCGTCACCGGTTTTGCCTTCCGCATCCTTTCCGGCGCGGTGCTCCAGGTTTTCCACAATCTTCAGGGCATTTTCCACGGTTGCCCTGGATTTGGTTCCTTTGATGTTTACGCAGGCACCAATGCCGCAGTTATCATGCTCAAACTGCTTCCTGTACAGAGGCGCTTCGGGGACTTCCATTTTCACATCAAACATAATCTTACTCCTCTCCCTGTGCGTTTTGGATTCTTCCTCATGTGCGGATGCGGCGGTGCCCTGTGGGTTGCCTGCCCCGTCCCTGCCTCCCTGTGCCGCCTGCTGCCCTGCAAGGATTCCTGTAAGGGGCGTTATAAGCACGCCGGTCCTTAGGCTGCGTCCTTTGCAGACTTAGTACCGCTGCGTGATTATCCGAGCGGAAGCGTCCCCTGGAAGGAACCTTGCAGGGCAGCAGGCGGCACAGGGAGGCAGGGACGGGGCAGGCAACCCACAGGGCACCGCCGCATCCGCACATGAGGAAGAATCCATTTTGGTTTTCACTGCTTTTATATACGCAAAAAAGGTCGCAAAGAGACTTTTATCCGCCTCTTTGCGACCTGTGGGTTATTATAAAACAATTTTTTTTATTTGTAAACAGGAAATTTTTCTAAGTTGTCAGATAATCTGACAATAAATTGTATTAGTTCTTAGTTGTCTGATAATTATTGAAGTTTAGCATCACGGTATCGCCGCGAATCCTGCCAGGCGTTCCTTAATCAGTCGGTTCTGCTCCTATCCGGATACCTCCTTTCCCAATGTCAGCTCTGAAAGCTGCTCCAGAACACTTTTACCGCCGTTTAAGGTGATGCTGCCCACCTTATCGCAGATTTTTTCCAGATATTCCATTTCCTTAAGCCGCATGAGCGTTTTATTTTCCTCCATCAGCTTGGCGGTGTTTAACAGGCTCCGGGTGGATGCCACCTCTTCCCGGCGCATGATAACATTGGCCTGGGCTTTCTTCTCCGCGACCAGGACGGTGTTCATGATATCACGGATTTCACCGGGAAGGATGATGTCCTTAATGCCTACGTTTGTCACCTTCACACAATATTCTTCCTGCTTTTCCTTCATTTTTTCCAGGATGATACCCGAAAGTTCCTCTTTCCCGGCAAGCAGCTCATCCAGACGGCATCTGCCCACATATTCCCGGAGAATGAGCTGGGCACAGGTATAGAGCAGCGATGCTACACCCTCCACCCGCTCCACCAGCTTTTCCGGGCTGGTGACGGCATAATTCAACACCACATTCAGACGTACCCCCACCTTATCTGCGGTGAGGATCTCCTGACCGGATATATCCATCTGCTGGATTTTCATATTGAAAATCTTGCAGGTCACCTCACGGCCATAATTCCAGAAATAATAGGTGCCTGTGGACAGGCGCTTTTCAAAATGCATATCATAATACAGCAGGCCGGCTTCCCCGTCTTTAATTGTGATCTTTTTATAGTATTTTACAGGCATCAGATCCATGTAAATACGGGGAAGGGTATCTTCCATGCAGGGCTGTGTGATGTCAACAAGCCGGAACTCGTTTTTTTCATATACGTTCCAGAACAAAGTCTCCGCACGGGTAAGCACCTCCCGGTATGCCTTATTCACGAAACGGATGGCGATGCATTCGTCGGGAATGACAACCTTCACCACACGTGAAGCAAAATTGTTATCCTGCATGAGGATTTCCTCCGGTATGCCGCAGGTTTTCACTTCCCCTGTCATGGGGATGATCTCCACCGTATAGCCGAAAACCCGGGGATATGTATATTTACCGGCAGTGAGCAGGCGGAGGAATTTACCGTTCCTGCACAAATAACCGCATTCCTGTTCTTTGATAATATAGTTTGTCATATAACGCACTTCCTTTCTTTTGAAGTAACTGTCCATCACCCTTCCCCGCTCTTGTCCCCGGGGAGGTATTCTGGCCCTTTGGCCCGCTCCCTCAGGCGGGATGTTATTCCATGGGTGCTTTATATCCCATGGAGAGGAGACCAATCTGCAGCGGCAGCCTCATCTGCCACTACAGATGTCCTGGGCTCATCGGAATGTTTGGGAGATCCGCACCCATGGAACAACATCCCGCCCGAGGGAGCGGGCCAAAGGGCCAGAATACCTCCCCGGGGACAAGAGCGGGGAAGGGTGATGAACAGTTACCTTTTGAAAAAGAATTCTGTCCCGCTTCCTCCTTTTTTGGCGGGTCCTTTTTTAAGCTTCCCCGGCAAACGCAAGGGCGGATGCCGCCGCTTTCCGGCAGCCCCTGCCTTACGCCCTCAGAAACGGTATCCAAAGGGACACTGGCCGCAGAAGGAGACTGCGAAGGCGGAACAGTTCCTTTTTCCATGGAAACATTTGGTAGATGTTTCATAATGATCGCTATACCCGCTTAGCTACGTGTGATACACGGTGGGATTCGAACCCACGACAAATCATGCTCTTTCGGAGAACCCTGACCGGCAGGAACCCTCCTCTATGCCAACTGTCCGGAATACCTCTCCGCCAAAGGCGGCGGCACCGTTGAGGCACGCCGCCGCATCCGGTTTCCCGTAACATGCGCGGCCCTGTAAGCCTCAGACAGTATCAGCCCTTAACAACGCCTATGGTTTTCAGCCGTTTTACGGGCACCACCAAATCGGTCTGGTTATCCATGACGTCTTCGATATTTTTGTAGGCAAACCGGCTTTCCTCCGCCACATCCGCCTTTCCTTTCTTTCCCAGAATAACACCCTGCTTCTGCAGATCCAGCATAACCTCTTCACAGGTGAAGGCCGCCATGGCGCCCTTCCGGGAATACTGCCGTCCCGCCCCATGGGAGGAGGAACAGAAGCTTTCGGGGTTTCCTTTTCCCATCACCACATAGCTGTAGCTTCCCATAGCACCGGGAATTACGGCCAGCTCTCCGTTTCCGGCACGGACCGCACCTTTCCGGTGAACCCATACGTCCTCCCCATAGTGGTTCTCCAATGCCGCATAATTATGGTGGCAGTTGATATCCCCTGAAAATGCAAGGGACAGATCCGTATATTTTCCGATCCATTTTTCCAGGATTGCCTTGACGGCGAGAAGCATTTTCTCCCGGTTTTCTTTGGCAAAATCCATAGAAAGCTGCATCCAGTCCAGGTAATGCCGGCCCTCACTGGTATCCGCCGGCAGGAAAGCAAGCCGGTATTCGTCGGGCACCTGGGTATACCATCTTCGGCCCAGCTCCCGGGCCTTAGTATGGAAATAATCGCAGACGGATTTTCCGAAATGACGGCTTCCGGAATGAAGCATCACCGCCAGATATCCGTTATCGTCCTCCTGAAGCTCGATGAAATGATTCCCTCCACCCAGCGTTCCTATCTGGAAATATCCCGCCTCCAGCTGGCCCAGCAGCTCGGCGTCCTCCTCGTACCGATCCATCTGCTCAAAAGCCACATCCAGAGTGTAACAGGGCATTTCTGTCTTATGGTGGGCAAATCCTACGGGGATATTCCGCATGATGTCTCCGATTATGGCCTGGATGAGGCTGCCGTTTCCGGTCATTACCTCCCTGATATCCTCCACTTTGATATTGGTCTCGGTATAAGCCATGCCGCAGCCGATATCCACACCTACAGCATTGGGAATCACTACGCCTTTTGCGGCGATGACACCGCCGATGGGCATTCCCATTCCGGTGTGAGTATCGGGCATCAGGCTTACCCATTTATGTAAGAATGGAAGCCGGGAAAGATGATATGCCTGTTCCATACACCCCTTTTCCAAATCCTTTTCCTCCCTGAGCCATACCCGAACCGGGACCTTCATCGTATCCGCATTATACATTACAAACATATCCTCACTTCCTTTCTTCTTATTTATCCGCAATGTATCTTGGTTACAGGCTTATCATAAGGGATTATATGGTAATTATCATTTAAAAAAAGGTGCGAGGTTAAGAAACGGAGCTTTCTCCGGTTTGGGTACGGCATCACCGCTTCCTTCTTTAGAAGGATCCAAGAAGGGGCTGCGGCCTCCTTATCAGAAGCCGGCAACCCCTTTCATTCCCGCAGCTTGCTACGGGATATTTGACTTTTCCAGCTGATACCCCAATTTAAGTACCAGCGGCTGTGCATAATTCCCGAATTTATCTCCGAATAAATTCACACCCCCTTTATGTACAGCATCCTCCGCAACACCGATTTTTACACTGATATATGGAAGCTCGGAAAAATGGATGTCGGAAATCGTAAGCCTGCTGGTCCTGATCCCATCGAGATATGTGCCGCTCTCATCCAGCCTCCATGTGATTAAGAATCCATATTGCGTCGATAATATGCTGTTCCAGGAAGGCGTCAGAACGCCTCGGGCACCCCCGCAGTCGCAGGGGCTTTCAAAAATCCCAAGTTTTTCTCCGTTTACATAAACACTGATATCGCTCTTCCACGGATCCCTGTACATCGGCGCTTCCGAACACGTTTCAAAGGATATTTCCAGCCATTTCAGCATAATATCATACATAAATGCAAAGGAGAAACGATATTCCAGAAAACCGGAATGAAACCAGACTCTCTGGGCTAGAAATCGATCTGGATGAAAAAAACAAAGCGGGTTATCTTTTTCCCCTATTATCGAATACTCATTGCACATACCACAGGTGGACGTGATCTTTTGTGCGTCGGTATAGCATCCTATCGGCATATTCATGGTAAGACTTTGGGGTGTCTCGTCCGTTTCAACGGATCCGATCCTGTTCAGATTGAAAATCACCTGCGAAACGCAGGGCGAGCATAGCTTTAACATGCCACGTTCCTGTGATTTGTTTTTGGCAATAATCAGCCCGCTCTCTTCTAAAATACACACCGAAGTCGAAACGGTAGACATGGGGATTTGCAGTTCCTCAGACAGTTCACCGATGCTTCTGCTTCCGGACTGCAGTGTTTCAAGAATAGCAAGTCTTGTTTCCGACGAAAGCGCCCTTGCCATCTTCCGCAGACCATGCTTATCATTCAAACTGAACTTTGCTGTTTTCTTCCCGCTGTCTATCATGTCAAGCCCTCCGCTTCCTCCCTTCAGGAATCCGTTATGTCACAGGCCCAGATAAGTTCCATGCCAAAACCCGGTTTGTCAGGAATCCGTATCGTACCTCTTTCCAAACAGTAGCCGTCAATATCCACACCCTCTATCGATCCCAGAACAGCCTCCACACAGGGGATGTGATGCGGATAGGCGGCGGCCAGATGCGTACAATAATGGGTTTTGGTTACATTCCCCCATGCATGCGGGGAAGCCAGCCAGCCATTACGGCTGATTTCCTTCATCAATGCTCTCCATTTGGTAAATCCATACCCACAGACATCCGGCTGCCACACATCAAGAAGCTTCTTTTCTGCCAACCCTCTTAACAAGGGGATATCCGTTCCGGATTCTCCGTCCGCAAGCAGGGTTCCCGGCCGTTCTTTCGATAAAAAGGCTTTCAGCTTCCGGTTTTTTTCTTCTTCTTCACGGAACGGCTCTTCAAACCAGAATATTTCCGTATCACCGATTCCTTCCAGAAAAGCAAGGGTATCTTCCAGCGTATACCCATCGTTTGCATCCACCATGAGCGCAATTCCCGGCAGCGCTTCGTGTATCCGTCTGACGATCTCCATATCCCTCGCCAGTCCTTTGTCATGCTCCATCCAACGATACCCCCGGCCGATTTTTACTTTCAGCATGGTATGCCCCAAACGCACATCCTCTATGCTCTCCTGTATCACCCGATCTACCCCAAAGGGTGCATCCTCCGGTATGATATCGTTCATGTAAACCGCCCCATCATACACAGGTGCTCTGAGCGCCGATTCCGGATTGATCATACGGCATACCGGAATTCCCAGAATTTTCCCGGCCAAATCGTGCAGCGGGATATCATAGGCCTGCAGCTTTTCGTCCCGGATTCCCGTCCCGGAATCAAATAATTCCGTAAAGGGACGTTTCCGCAAAAGCTCCCGGCTCTTTTCCGCTTCCGCCATACCTCTGCTCAGCTGTCCCCAGCCTGAAATCCCATCTTCCGTTGTCAGTTTAGCCACCTCAATCTCTCCGCCGAAACCATGATAGCCCCGGATTGCATTCTTCCCATGCAGTCTCGGATATCTGGCCCGGCATCGGAAAAATTGCACCCTTTCAATTTGATGCCTTTTTAACTCCTGATTCCATTCATCATAGCAGGATTGTTTCATTTCTTATTTCCTCCTCCTTTTCTTATTCGCTGATTTTGGGTTATCCGATTTCAGCCCTTAATCGATCCAATCATAACACCTTTCGTAAAATAACGCTGTACAAACGGATAAACAAGCAGCATAGGCACACAGCTGACAACAATAACCGCATATTTTATTGTAACACCGAGTTTAGAATTTTCCGCATAGGAACCGTCTCCTGAACTCACCTGATTCGCTAAAAGAATATCCCTCAGCACCAGCTGGAGATTGGCTTTCTCCGAAGAACGCAGGTAAATCAACGCATTAAAATACGTGTTCCAGGAATCAACCGCATAATACAGGGCAATCACCGCCAAAATGGGTGCCGATAACGGTATTACAATCCGGAGAAAATATTTCGTATAGCTGCAGCCATCCAGGAATGCCGCCTCCCTTAATTCTTCAGGGATTGTGGAGTTGAAATACGTTCTCATGATAATCATGTTTGTCGTTGAAATCGCAGTCGGTAACAGCAGTCCCCAAACGGTATCCACCAGATCCAGTTTGCTTACGAGCAAAAAAGTAGGAATTAATCCGCCGCTGATATACATGGTAATTGCGACAAAGACTGTGATTAGATTCCTTCCGGGCAGCTCCTTTCTGGACAGGGGAAACGCCAAAAGCATGGTAAGTGACATATTAATAAGAACGCCGAGCCCCATATAAATAATACTGTTCCTGAATCCATTCAGAATTTGGGAATTTTGTACCAGCATCTTATAGCCTTCCAGGCTGAATTCCACCGGCCACAAATAAACCTTTCCCAACGATATGGCATCCGAGGAACTGAAGGAAGCGCTGAGCACATAAATCAAAGGATAGGCTTCCACGATTAAAATAAGAATACCTGCAATATTGAAGAAAAGGCTGACGGCTCTATCCTGCGGAATTTCTTTTTTCCCTTTTACTCTCTGTTTCATTACCTGCCTCCTACCATAGGCTCGTCCCATTCACCCGCTTGGCAATCGCATTGGCGATCAGCAGCAGAAGAATATT
The DNA here is from genome assembly GCA_022845955.1 of Lachnospiraceae bacterium. Classification (GTDB taxonomy): domain Bacteria; phylum Bacillota; class Clostridia; order Lachnospirales; family Lachnospiraceae; genus Eisenbergiella. Next base: position 1,367,932 of record AP025576.1, on the reverse strand, counting down.
ACATACGGAATTAAAAAGACTGATTGCCGTTGAATAATCGAAATTACCTTCCAGGATTCCCACCCGGTATACATAGGTGGATATCACATCGCTGGATGCCTGATTCAGGCTGTTCTGCATTAAGAGCACCTTCTCATATCCGATATTCATAATCTGCCCGCAGCGCAGCAGCAGCATGATCGTAATGGTACTGCTGATCCCCGGAAGCGAAATATGCCATATTTTTTGCAGCCTCCCCGCACCGTCTATGGAGGCGGCTTCGTAGAGAGTGGTATCAATCCCTGCCAGGGCAGCGATATAGAGAATGGCATCCCATCCCATATTCTGCCAGATACCGGATATGATGTACATCGGTTTAAAAGCATTCACTGATGCAAAATAATTGGTCACAGGCAGTCCGAACCACTGTCGGATCATATTATAGACTCCGGTATTGGGATTCAGGATCAGCTGCATAATGCTGACCACAATGACCGCCGAAAGGAAATGCGGGATATAAGCAACATTTTGCAGCGCTTTCCTGAATTTCCCGTTCCGCAGTTCTCCCAGCAGCAAGGCCAGAAAAATCGGGAAAGGAAAACCAAACAAAAGGCTCAGGATGTTAATCGAAAGTGTATTCCCCACAATCCTTTCAAAATAAAAACTGCTGAAAAAACGTTCAAAATGTTCCAAACCAACCCAATCGCTTCCCCATATTCCTTTTGCCGCACGATAGTCCTTAAAAGCTATCATGATGCCGTACATAGGCGTATACAGGAACAAAAGGTACCATATTACAGGGACCAGGAGCATCAAATACAATTCCCTGCATGCCAGAACCCGCTTCCATAAAGATTCTTTTTTTGCCTCACCGGATAACACGTTTCTCATCCCCCTTTCACGTAACCGTTCAGACAAGCCTGAACGGTTACCCTTCTCCTCCCTGCCGTATCAATTTTCCAGGTTACCGGCCGGACGCCGCACTCGTCATAACGGACAGTAACCTTACGAAAGGGAGTCATAGTAAGCCTGATAATAGGATACCAACTCTTCAGCGCCCAGCGATTGTAATGTGGCGCAATAGTCATCCCAGGCATCAAAGCCCATTTCTCCTGTGATGAATTTTGCCTGACATTCCGAAACATAAACATCAAGATCCGTCCGGATCGCGTCCACCTTTTTCTGGGTATCCGAATCGAATAACGGTGTGCCGTAAACCGGATCTTTCTGGTAATACGGTTCCCACACGGGAACATTCTCCTGTACTTTGGCGGAATAGATATAGTTTGAGTTCTTTTCATTTCTCCAATACCCAAAACCGCCCCCGGGAAGCGGGCAGGCGTCTCCCACCGCTACAGCAACACCCCTTTCATCCTGAAGCATATCATCCGTATAATCCCATGTCCCATCCTCATACTTCTGGCAGGTAATCCCTATCAGATCTTCATTGAAACAGCCAATTGTCATAGAGCCTTCTTCCGTAAAGAAATAGTCAAGGAACCGGAACGATACCCATGGTGTTTCGTCTGCCGCAGTGATAAACGTATTGCTGCCCATGCTGTTGGACGCCAATTGAATCACCGGCTCCTTTCCATTCGGGCTTTTAACAGGCGCCAAAGCAACATACTGGCCGCTTACCGTCGTAAAGAGGTCATCTGAGGACAAACCGAACACGCCGCAGTTCCCGGAGGAAATTTTCCCGATTGAGGAGTCACCCGTCTGCGTATAAACCTCATTGTCCAAAAGGCCTTCGGTATACAAGACATTCATGTACTGAAGCACTTCTTTCCATTCCTCCGTATTTTTCAGAAAGCTGACCTTGCCATCCTCCAATCGGATATTTTCGTAGTCCAGGTTATAATACAGCCCGAATAAGCCCGAAATAATATCCACCCTGGCCGTATGTCCTGCGCCGGAATCCTCCACTGCGTAAGGGATTTCGTTATCCCTGCTGCCGTCACCATCTGCATCCTCATCACGAAAAGCACGCAAGACATCCAGGAGCTCATCTGTCGTCTCAGGCATTTCCAGGTTGAGATTGTCAAGCCACTGTTTGTTGATCCAGAGATTCCTGTGGCTTGTCAGATTCGGCTTCAGCGTATTAATGCCCGGCAGAGTATATAATTTCCCATCGGAAGCTCTTGCGGAAACAGCAACTCCCGGATACTCCTCAAGCAGCGGTTTTAACCCCGCGGAATACGCGTCCATTAATTCATCAACCGCGATCACCTGCCCATCCTCAATCGCAGTGGACAGGTTTGGAATAGCGCCCTTCATAATAATGTCCGGCAGGTCATTTGTTGCAAGCATCAGATTCATGCGCTCATTCCAACCGTCAGCACCCACAACAATCCATTCAATTTCGATATTCATTTTTTCTGCAATATAACGAAGTGTTTCCATTTCTTCCACATCGCCAATGTTGCCTGGCTTTTTTATCATAATTGTTTTCTTTACCGTTTCCTTTACAAGCGGATATCCCTCTTCCTTAAAATTGGTATCCGCTTTCGCCCGTACGATAATTTCCGGCAGTTCTCCCGGTACTTCTTCCCCGGTTTTCCCGTCCTCTTCCGCATTCGTACTGCCCGCGGTATTACTCACTTCTTCCCCGCCGGTTCCTCTCCCGCATCCTGCCAATAAGGAACCAAGCATCGTGATAATAAGAAATAAACGAATAAATTTCCCAAATTTTTGCATAAAAAAAACACCCTCCTTTAACCTAGTCCATAAAGATACCATTCCAGTTCCATTTTTTTGAAATACTCCAAAAAATGAACCCTTTTGTTTTGTGCCATTATCCTATAGGTTTTGAAAGCGCTCTCTTAATTATAAGATATTTTTCATAAAAAAAGACGTTTTATGAAGTTCAATTTCATTAAAACATATGATTTATTTGGTGTCAACCTTTCCGCATTCATTCAAAAAAGCCGAACAGGCCAACTGTACTATTTCAATTTTTGGGTTACCGGCAAAGTGTAATGCACAGCCTGCCCGGGGTGTCCGGCTTCCTCCGCTAAACAGGGGCGGATTCCTGTTTGGTTCCTTTTCGTTATGCGCTCCTGCGCGATCGGGCCTGTACCCCGCGCAGGAACACTCCCGCTTTGTTAAAACCGCAGTCCTTGCATTCCGGAGTTCCGGCATGTTACAAATATCACGATACCCGTTCTTTTATCAGTCTACCAGTAACTCATGCACTTTTTCTGCCGTAAGCCCGCATGATTTTGCAATCTCCGATTCGCTCATACCCTCCGCAGAAAGTCTTCTTGCCTTTTTTACCAGAAGTATTCCTTTTTCGACACCTATTTTCATTCCTTTTTTCATGCCGTTTTTCATTCCGGTTTTCATTCCGGTCTTAATCGCTTTTTCCTCAATTGCTTCGCTCAGATTACACATTTCGTTCAGCTCCTCTCCCAATTTTTCTTCCATTTTCATACCGTAGTCCCGTACCAGTGAATCTTTCTTTTCCGTGATATCCATTCCAGGGGACAGAAGCGTGTTAAGGAATCCATGGAGTGTTCCTTCCGTACCCTGTTTCAGCTTCTCATTCAAACAGATGATAATTACTGACAGCTTATCATAGTTCCTCCTAAGTTCCGGAATGTTTCCTATGATATCCTGCTTTGTTATCCGGTATTCCGCCATGGCGTTTCCAATGTGCCGGGGCGCATTCATACAGATAAAAATAGTATGTACTTTTTTCAGTTTACTATATTCTGAATGTTGAAACTCCCTGTCCAGCTGCTCTGACAGCATCCGTGCCCCATAAAAAATACCGCGGGTTACAATCCTGTATTTTTGGTAAAATTTCTTCTGTGCCTCCACGTTTAGCAGCAGCTTGATTCTGGATTTATTGCCGCGGGATCTTTGACTGCCACGGGCAGGCAGAAAAGCCTTGAAACGGATGTCATAGGTTACCTTTCCCTCTCCGGGGATACTGCTTTCTGTATTCTCTCCGTTTATCGCCCGATCATCCATCTTTTTTTGGCCGGGATGCAGGGCAGCGCTGGCAATTTCGATATCGGGTTCAATCCAGAACGTTATTTCTTCTACGGAATAGGGGGCGTATTCGTGTATTGTCCCTTTTAATATCCGTGCAAGAACCTGCCGGCTTCCCAGAATACGCTTTACATGCTCATCATACTGTGCCTTTATCCCGGCAGCATCCAGCTCCCGGGATATCCATGTTTTTTTCTTCATCCATACCTCCTGTAAGCGGCAGGAACCGATGAAGTCATATCCACTGGGCTTCTGTAACAATTCCTGCCATATTCTTAAAATGTGATTGGTGGCAGAAACTGCCTGAATGTGCGAACGCACGTGTTTATCCATACGACTATAATTATGATACTTTATATTTGTAAGAATGTCAACTTATACACAGCTTTCAGACGGAAATATGTTACAGCTGAGCTCTCCCTCTTTGCCGGTGTGACCGGAATATCGTTATCACACAGGCGAATCGGAAGAATGTTGAATAAGAATATTTCTTGACAACAATATTCTTATCTGGTAAATTAGTCTGTAATCAGACTAATTTACCGGAAAGGGTACTCAATGGATCCCAATATATTAGAACAGTTAAAACAGTATTATTCTGCCTGGCGGGCAACCAATGCCATATATGAGGAGTGGGCCAAAAAGTATGGGCTTTCTTATTATGAACTGCTGGTGCTGCTTTCTTTATGGGAAGGGAAGGAGCCCTGTACGCAGAAGCAGATCTGTGAGCAGTGGACTCTGCCGAAACAGACGGTTCATTCCATACTCCGGAATTTCCGGGAACGGGGCTGGATATCGTTCCATGTATTGGAAAACGACAGGCGGAATAAGGGGGTCTGTTTCACGCCGTCCGGTTCTGTTTTTGCCGGAGAGGTCATGGAGGCGCTTCAGGCGCTGGAATGCAGGGTATGGGAGCGTTTGGGGGAGGAAAAGGGGAATGCCTTGCTGGAAAGCACTTCGCTCTATGTAACTTATTTCAAAGAGGAAAATTCGTAACGGTAAAGGTACGGAACCGTTGCAACATGTAGATTAGCAGACAGGAGAGTTTCAAAATGAACAACCGTAAAATTTTTTATCAGGCAGTTATCCCTTCCATGCTGGCGTTCGCACTTTCGGGTATTTATTCCGTGGCGGATGGTTTTTTTGTGGGGAATTCTCTGGGGGATAATGCACTTGCCGCCATTAATATAGCCTATCCTCTTACCGCTTTTATCCAGGCTGTGGGCACCGGGATCGGGATGGGCGGTGCGGTGCAGTTTGCCATTCATAACGGCTCCGGCGACTATGGGCGCAGCCGGCAGTTTTTTGGGATTTCCCTGTTACTGCTCACACTATCCGGCCTGCTGTTTACGGCGTTTTTTCTCGTAAGCGGCGGACCTATTCTCCGGGCATTCGGGGCCAGGGGCGTTATTTTTGAATTGGGAGAGGAATACTTCCGTTATATCGCTTATGGTACATTATTTCAGATACTGGCAACAGGAATCGTGCCTTTTATCCGGAATATGGGAAGCTCCGTAACGGCTATGCTGGCAATGATCGGGGGATTTGTCACCAATATCCTTCTGGATTATCTTTTTGTATGGGTGCTTCCTTACGGAATGGCGGGCGCTGCGGCAGCCACCGTTATCGGGCAGGCGGTAACTCTGGCCGTGTGCGTTATCTTTTTGCTGAGGAAACGGGAAAGGCCTTCCTTATCTTTTCATAAAGAAAGCCTGCTTATGGCGGGGAAGGTGCTGTTTGTAGCCATTTCACCTTTCGGGCTCACCTTTTCCCCGAATATCACGCTGATCCTCATTAATAAAAGCGCGGTTTTTTATGGAGGGGATATGGCGGTGGCCTGTTATGCCTCCATCAGTTACCTTTCTTCCGTTGTCTTTTTACTGCTGCAGGGTGTGAGTGACGGAAGCCAGCCGCTCATCAGCCTTTGTTATGGTAAGAAAGAAGGCGCGAAGGCGGTGTCTTACCGGAATATGGCTTATCGGTTTGCACTCGGGGTATCTGCCGTATGTATGCTGGTTATCTTTTTTAACCGGGGAAATGCCGCCGCTTTGTTTGGGGCCTCCCGTGAAGTTACGGAACATGTGGGGCGTATCTTTCCTGTTTTTATTGCAGGTTACCTGTTTGTGGGCTTTTCCCGGATCACCACATCCTATTTTTATGCAACGGAGAAAAACCGGCTGGCCTACCTTCTGATTTACGGGGAGCCTCTATGTCTGCTGCTGTTCCTCTCTATATTTCCGAAGCTGTGGGGGATTGAAGGGACCTGGATAACTATCCCGCTCTCCCAACTGTGCATGATGCTGCTAAGCCTGCTGTTTATCCGAAAACAGGGGCGTCAAAGCAAGGAAAAGACAGAACAAGCAGGGGAGGAGTCTTATGCAGGAATTTCATGAACTGATTAAAAATTTTGATAAGATAAGAGACTATATGCGTCAGTTCTTTGTGTACGGATTTAAGGTGCGCAGTGATTTTGATGCCAAAAGCGCCCGCACCTATGATAATGAAAGACGGCGTATTGAAAGCTGGCTGGGAGATTATACCTGTTCCGGTTACACTTCCAAAGGAAAACACCTGTATATCAGTGTGGACGGCAAAACCATCCCCCGCAATCCCCTGTATGCCGCCTGGAAGTCCAAAACCTTTACGGATAATGATCTGCTGCTGCATTTTTTTCTGACGGATCTGCTGACAGGCCGGGAGCAGGGAATGACGGCAGGTGAAATTTGTGACAGTATTGTCACTTCATATGGCTGTATCTTTGACAGCCAGACCGTCCGGCTCAAGTTAAAGGAATACGAATCACTGGGGCTGTTTCTTTCCGAAAAAAAGGGCAAGGCTTTGTATTACCGCCTTGTTCCGGATCTGCCCTGTGAAAAAGAAATGACTGCCGGCGATCCGGAAACCGTTCCGGGGTTATGGGGGCGTATTCTTACTGCGGTAAAATTTTTCCAGGAAGCGGCGCCTTTTGGGTTTGTGGGAAGCACCATTCTGGATCGGAGCGGCATACAGAATCAATTTTTTCAGTGGAAGCACCATTTTATCGTCCATACGCTGGAGGATGGTATCCTTTCGGACTGCCTGGAAGCTATCCGCAAAAAATGCGCTGTCCGCCTGGAAAATAAAAGCAGCCGCAGCGGAAAACTCACGGTTATGGAAGGGATTCCCCTGAAAATTCTGGTGAGCACCAGGACAGGAAGGCGGTATCTGTGCCTGTACCAGGAAGAAAGCAGACGTTTTAACGCACTCCGGCTGGACTGTATCACCAGGATACAGCTTCTTCAGGAGTGTCCTTTCTATGAAGAGCTTTCCCTTAAGCTGGGGCGCAATCTTCCTCATTGCTGGGGCGTATCTTTCGGAGGCCGCAGCAGCAGACTTGAGGAGGTATGCATCAAGCTTTCTATAGATGAAAAAAAGGAGCCTTATATCCTCAACCGCCTGTACCGGGAGGGACGGGGCGGCGAGGTGCTGCGGATACGGGAAAATGAATATCTTTACAGCGGGTTTTTCTTCGATACCAATGAAATGCTTTCCTGGGTAAAGACCTTTACCGGGAGGGTTATGGATATCCAATGTTCCAATCAGGCGGCTGTCAATAAGGTTATGACGGACTGGGAACGGATGTATCAGATGTACTGCGGCTGCGACAGCGCAGACAGCGGGGAAACGAGGTGACAAATGGAACTTTTTCATGAAATATACAGCTGTTACATAGATGTGGTGCGATGCATCCTCACGGAGGCTGAGCAGTCGCCGGTCACGGCCGGGCGGATGGAACAGCTCGCAGCCAAAAAGGCCTTCGGGGAAAGCGCGCTGGCGATTCTTCCCAAGCTCACAGGGGGTGACTGGCCCCTTCTTGTCCCCTGCGGGGATGATGCATTCCGCTCCCGCCTCACCCATACGCCTCATGTTCCATTGAGTACGCTCCAGAAATCCTGGCTGAAGGCGCTGCTGGCAGACGGGCGGATCCGTCTTTTTTTCAGTGATGCCGAGCTGGAGGAGCTGAAGGATATGCTGGGAGATGTGGAACCGCTATACCGGGAAGAAGATTTTTATTATTTTGACCGGTATCGGGACGGGGATCCGATAGCGGATACGGCGTATCGTCTGCATTTTGCAACGATACTCCGGGCGCTTCAGGAAAACCGGATCCTGCTTGTGTCCTATGAAGGGAAACAGGGGCCTGTTTCTTTGGAAGCGGCGCCTTATCAGCTCCAGTATTCCTCCAAGGATGACAAGTTCCGGCTCTGCTGCCTGAAATACAGCAGAGGCGCCTTCCGGCTCAATACCCAATTAAATCTGGCTAAAATCAGGGACTGCCGTCTTTCTTCGGAAAGCTGTCCCGCTCATACGGCAAAATACCGGTTCCGTCCGGTCAGCCGGGCGCCGGAACCGGTTCTTCTGCAGATAAGCGGGGAACGTAATTCCCTGGAACGATGTATGTTGCATTTTGCAAGCTATGAAAAGCATACCGAATACGAGGAAGAACGGGGCTGCTACCTGTGTTCCATCTATTACGATCTGGCCGATGAAACCGAACTGCTTATCGATATCCTGTCCTTCGGGCCTGTGGTGCAGGTCCTGGGACCGGAATCTTTTCTGGAGCAGGTAAGGGAACGGGTCAGGCGGCAGCATTCCTGGTAAACAGATACCAGAAGCTCACCCCGGAAACCGCCAGCAGCCCGGCACATACAAGAGGCTGCGCAAGGACATTTCCCAGACCGGCCACATTGATAAGTAGGAAAACGGCAAGGTTGCCTGCCCCATGGAAAATGACAGGGGCCAAAAGCGTACCGTACCGCTCTTTGACCCAGGCCAGCATGATGCCAAGCAGGGATGCATACATGCCCTGCACCAGATTACCGTGGTAAATGCCGAAAACCACGCCGGAAAATACCATGGCAGCAGGCGCGCCGAATACTTCTCTGGATTTTCCATAGATAATCCCCCGGAATACCAGCTCCTCCGAAAGAGGGGCGGCTATCCCATACAGACAGATACCCAGCCATAGAGGAACATCGGCCTGCTGCTGCGCCACCTGCTGAAAGGTTTGGGAATGCCGGGCCAGATCCAGATATGCAATGATGATATTCAGCCCCAGAGACAGGGAAGCCGCCAGGAGGATAAATACACAAGCCCGCTTACAGGCGGGCTTCTTTTTTATCCGGAAATCCAGGGAGGATTTCCAGACCGCAAAACACGCCAGGCCTCCTGTCAGTATCATTATCAGGTTCGTCAGGCCGCCGGCCAGCCCCTCATTAACCGTTCCGGATCCCCCGCCGCCTGTCATGCCGTATTCCAGCAGGATTCCTGCCAGAAGCAGTCCCGCCGCTTTTCCGGCTTCATATACCAGAAGGGCCGCGATGACAGACAGCATCGTCCTGAAAATCTGCGGTTTACCGGAAAATAAATTCTTATTCTGATTCATAGCAGTCCGGATCCTCCTCAATCCCCAATACCTGCAAAACGTATGAAAGTCTCCTGCGAAAATCCTTTTCAGTCCCGGGAACGCCCTGCAGACAGCGGGCGGAAAGCCATTCGGCAACTGCGAAATTTGAGGATATTACTTCTCACGCAGGAGCAAAACCTTTCCCAGCTCTTCCAAATCATTCACCACATATTCGGCTCCTGCGGCTTCCAGTTCCCCCGCCGCCGCGTAGCCATAGGTAACTCCAACCTGATGGATCCCATTTTCCCTGCCGCCTGTGATATCGAACTTTCTGTCGCCCACCATGACAATATCATCATAAGGGATGCTGCCATCCGGGAAATAACGCCGCAGAACCTCCTCCACCACTTCTTCCTTTTTGCTGCGTGAGCCGTCCGGTTCACTTCCCACCACCACGTCAAAATAACCGTCTATATCAAAATATGCCAGTATCTTCTCCACAAAATACCCGGTCTTGCTGGATGCAACAGCCAGGTGACAGCCTGAAATCTTCAATACCTTCAACAGCTGTTCCATATCCGGATATAGCGTATTCTCGTATAATCCTTTTTCAGAAAAGCGCTCCCGATATTTGACCACCGCTTCTTCGGCCTGCTCTGTATCCATTCCATAGAACTCCCGGAAGCTGTCTCGAAGCGGCGGGCCGATAAATGGCTCCAGCTTATCCAAATCCGGCTCTTCAATCCCCATAGAATGAAGGGCATACTGAACACAAGCGGTGATACCCGGCTTAGGATCGGTCAATGTTCCGTCCAAATCAAATAAAATATAGGAAAACACGGCTTTATCCTCCTGATCTTTTTCTCACTATAGCAAAGTTCATACCAGAAGTCAAAAGACTTCCCCCGATCCTCTTTACAACAGAAGGAAGTCTGAAAAAAGCAGGAAAACTTTGGTATAAATGCACAAATTCCAATATCGATTTTTGTACGGTATTTTCTTGACATTCATACGTCCGAGTGTTATCCTAAAAGTCCGCCTGAAAAGGATCCGGGTCGTTTACTGCTTCTTTTTATATATCCGGGCGGTATCTTTGGTTTTCAGACAGTGACGCTGTGCTGCAAGCAGCCTCTCACCGTTCTTAATACAGGGATTTCCCTGTTTCTTACTCCGCAGGCCCTTTTCGAGGCCTTCGGAAACAGTATCTATCTGTTCCCATACGTTTTTGTTCCAACGAATAGACCGCGCATTTATGGACCTGGAAAGGGGTGAATTTTTTCCATGATCGAAGTATCCCATATTACCAAAACCTACCGCGTGGCACGGCGTGACGCCGGCTTTCTCCATGCCTTTCACAGCCTGTTCCACAGGGAATATGAACGGATCCGTGCTCTGGACGATGTTTCCTTTACCATTCAGGACGGAGAAATGGTAGGTTACATAGGGCCGAACGGAGCCGGCAAAAGCTCCACCATTAAAATCCTCAGCGGTATTCTGACGCCGGATTCCGGGGAATGCCGGATTAACGGCCGGGTTCCCTGGGAAAACCGCGTCCGCCATGTAGCGGAAATCGGGGTGGTATTCGGACAGCGGTCCCAATTATGGTGGGATGTACCGGTGGCCGATTCTTTTGAACTGCTCCGGGATATTTATCGTATTGACGAGGCACTTTACCGGAAAAACCGGGACGAGCTTACGGAGCTTCTGAACCTTTCCCAGCTTCTGAGGACTCCCGCCAGGCAGCTTTCCCTGGGACAGCGGATGCGTTGTGAAATTGCGGCTTCCCTCCTTCATTCGCCGAAGCTTCTTTTTCTGGACGAGCCGACCATCGGCCTGGATGCGGTATCCAAGCTTGCCGTGCGCGATTTCATCCGGCAGCTGAATGCGGCCCGGAAAACAACCGTAATCCTCACCACACATGATATGCAGGATATTGAAGCCCTTGCCAGCCGGATTCTTCTCATCGGAAAAGGGAAAATCCTGATGGACGGCACTTTGGATGATATCCGCAGAGGCGGGGAAAGCATTGATGAGACCGTGGCTTCCCTCTATCAGCAATATGATATATAGGAGGAAGGTATGAAAAAATATCTGTCTTTTTTCCGTCTGCGTTTCAATACGGGGCTGCAGTACCGCTCGGCGGCTCTTGCAGGCATTGTCACTCAGTTTTTCTGGGGGATGATGGAGCTTCTCACCTTCCGGGCCTTCTATCAGTCGGATCCTGCCGCCTTTCCCATGACGCTGCAGGCTGCCTGTTCTTATGTCTGGATACAGCAGGCGTTTCTGGTATTATTTATGGGATGGAATATGGAAATGGAAATTTTTGATTCGATACGAAACGGGAATATTTCCTACGAGCTGTGCCGTCCTCTTGGCATATACCCTATGTGGTTTGCAAGAAGCCTGGCTTACCGGCTGTCCCATGCGGGGCTGCGGTGTCTCCCTATTTTACTGACGGCAGCACTGATCCCGGCCCCTTATGGGCTTTCTGCGCCCGTTGATCCGGGAAGCTTTTTCCTTTTCCTCCTCACTATGTTTTTGGGACTTTTTAATGTGGTGGCATTTTGTATGCTCATCTATATGGTATCCTTTTTTACCATTACGCCGGACGGCATCCGTATTGTGGCATTGTCCGCAACCGAGCTTTTCCAGGGAGCCATCATCCCTCTTCCCTTCTTTCCGGATGCCGTGAGAAAGGGAATAGAGCTGCTGCCTTTTGCCGCCATGCAGAATGTGCCGCTGCGGGTATACAGCGGTGATCTGAACGGGGCTGCTTTGGAAAAAGCCATCCTTCTTCAGGTTTTCTGGCTTCTGGTCATGGTGCTTGCAGGCAGGCTTCTGGAACAGCTGGCAATGAAACGTATCGTGGTACAGGGAGGTTAATTATGTTTTCAACTACACCGGCAACAAATGACCCGCTTACCGGCGCATCGGCCTCTTTCCGGAAAAAAGCCGCCGACAGCTTCCGGCTTTACAGGCATTATTTTATGATCCAGCTGAAAAGCGCCATGCAGTATAAAACCTCTTTTTTTCTGACCTGTATGGGACAATTCCTCGTATCCTTTAATGTATTTATAGGAATATACTTCATGTTCCGGCGGTTCCATACGGTCAAAGGCTACAGCTATAAGGAAGTACTGCTCTGTTTCGGGATTACCTTGATGGAGTTCGGCCTGGCGGAAGTTTTCGCCAGGGGTTTCGATACCTTTGCCTCCATCATAGGGAATGGTGTTTTTGACCGGATTATGGTAAGGCCGCGCGGCCTGATTTTCCAGGTTCTGGGACAGCGGATTGAATTCACCCGTATCGGAAGAATGATCCAGGCGACGGTGATGTTTGCTTATGGACTGGCGGCAGGCGGGGTTGTCTGGAGCCCTGCCAAGGTATTTACCGTCCTTTTTATGCTGGCAGGAGGGGCCGCCCTCTTTTCCGGTATTTTTCTTATCTATGCGGCGATTTGTTTTTTTACCCTGGAAGGGCTGGAATTTATGAATGTCCTTACGGACGGAGCCAGGGAATATGGAAAATACCCTGTGGATATTTACGGGAAACGGGTCCTTCTGTTCGCTACCTTTCTGGTTCCTTATGCCTGCATCCAGTATTATCCCCTTCTTTTTCTTTTGGATCGCGGCAAATGGTGGTACAGCCTGCTTCCGGCAGGAGGTTTCCTTTTTCTGATCCCCTGCTTCCTGCTGTGGCGGGTGGGGGTGAGGCATTATAAATCCACCGGGTCGTGATTAGTAATGCGGCAGATTACTAGGATCGTAGCAGTTCAGATGGCCCTTTGTGCCCTGCGGCATATCCCTCCCCTCCTTTTCCCTGGGGCTGCCTGTTTGAGTATCTCTTCGCTTCATGCTATAATGGAATCACACGGCGGCCTTTTCCCCTGTAAGAGAACGGCCGGAAAGAATAAGCCCAGCCGGGATTCACAGCAGGAGGGTAAAGAAAACAGATGTATCGTATTTTACTAGTGGAAGACGATTGGGAAATCAATAAGCTTTTAGCCGGTTTTCTCACGGAAAACGGGTATCAGGTACGAAGCCTGTATAACGGCCTGCACGCTGCGGATTTCCTGAGCCGTGAACCGACAGATTTGGTTCTTCTGGATCTCATGCTTCCCTACCGCAGCGGGGATCTGGTGCTTGCGGATATCCGGAAACAATACACACTTCCCGTCATTATTGTTTCTGCAAAAGAAACAACACAGAATAAAATCGACCTGCTGCGTTTGGGCGCGGATGATTATATTACCAAACCTTTTGACATGGAGGAAGTACTTGCCCGGATAGAAAGCTGTCTGCGCAGGGTACAGTTTCAGACAGCCGCCCCGAAACGGCTGCAATACAATAATCTGGTCTGGGATGGGGATAAAAACACCGTTTTCCTTAATAACCAGGAAGTTCCCCTGACCGCAAAGGAGCTTGCCATACTGGAATTACTGATGAGATATCCGGATAAGGTCTTTTCCAAAGCCAATCTGTTCCAAAGCATCTGGGACGCGGAATATCTGAGCGAAGATAATACGCTGCATGTGCATATCAGCAACCTTCGCAATAAATTAAAAGCGGTTTCTCCGGAGGAGGAATACATTGATACGGTATGGGGAATCGGTTACCGCCTGCATAAGGCCGGGGATTGATTCCCCATACCCGTTCAGATAGGTCTGCGCAGTAAATACGCAGATCTGTCTGAACGGTGACTTTATTTATTTTTTATTGTTTTCTTTTTCCGCTTAAGGAATTCTTTATGTTTCTATTGTAAAGTAAAAAATACAGGAATACAGGAAAGGAAAAGTCGAAAAACGTGCTGTTGCACACAGACGGGAGCAGGAAAAATGAAAACTATGGTACTGGAAGCCCGGGGGCTTACGAAAATGTATAAGGAGACGGCCGCACTGGATCACATAAATCTGCGGCTGGAAAAGGGGAAGATCTATGGTTTTATCGGCCAGAACGGAGCCGGAAAGACCACTTTTCTGCGGCTCATAACGGGCCTGGCTTTTCCTGCCTGCGGAACCCTGGCGTTATGGGGAAAGACAGACCGGAAGGAACTGCAGGAGCAGCGGAAACGTATCGGCTGTATGATTGAGACTCCGGCCCTTTATCCCAATCTGACCGCCCGCCAGAACCTGGAGGTGCAGCGGCTGCAGAGAGGTATTCCCGACAAAACCGTCATCGGTACCTGTCTGGGCATGGTTCATCTGGAAGATACCGGAAAAAAAGCGGTGCGGAATTTTTCCCTGGGGATGCGGCAGCGGCTGGGCATTGCCTCCGCCCTGCTAAACATGCCGGAGTTCCTGATTCTGGACGAACCCGTTAACGGCCTTGATCCGGCGGGCATCGTAGAAATCCGTAACCTCCTGAAGCTGCTGAACCGGGAGTACGGAATGACGATATTGGTCTCCAGCCATATTCTGGAGGAGCTTTACCAGACCGCTTCCCATTTTATAGTAATAGACAAAGGGAAAATCCTGGAAGAACTTTCCGATCAGGAGCTGGAAGAGCGCTGCAGGCGCCATATCGCAATCCAGTCATCCGAGCCGGAAAAAGCTCTTCTTCTGCTGGAGGAAAAGCTGCATACGGATAAGCTGCAGCTTATGCCAGACGGTACGATCCGCTTGTATGACCATCTGGATAACAAGGAATCGATCGCCCGGCTGCTGTTGGATGCCCATATCCTTGTAACCGGCCTTCAGCTTTCCGGTGATACCCTGGAGGATTATTTTTTACGCAAGGTGGGAGGGGTTTCCCATGATTAATCTGTTAAAAGCCCAATATTATAAGCTTCTGCATAAACAAAGCTTTTGGGGACTGCTTCTCTTTTCCCTTGTCCTGGGAAGTTTGCTGCTGCTGGACAGCCGGAATACAACGGCTGATCTGCTGAAGGGTTCTCTCTATAACCTCCCGCAGATGTATTTTATACCGCTTATTTTTACCGCCCTTTTTGTGGGGGAAGATTTTGAAAGCCGGACGATCCACTGCCTGGTCAGCGCCGGCCATACGAGAGGGGCCGTTTTTTTCACCATCGCTTTATCCTGTCTGACGGCATGTACCGCTCTGTATGCGCTTCCTCTGTTGTTTCATTATATAGCTGCGGCTGTGCTTGGGCAAAATCCTTCCCTCCCCTTCGGCGCACTTCTGCTTACCCTTGCCGCGATTCTTGCCATGGGAATGCTGCCGCTTTTATTTGTCTTTCTTTTCAGGGACACGGGCAAGGCGTTTGCTATCCCGATGGTTCTTTTCTTTCTTATGATTTTTGTGCTGAACAGCAGCTACGCCCCGGCTGCCAGTATCGTTCTGCCCATGGGACAGCTGCGGCTTTTGGCCCTGGATGAAGTAACATTCCCCGTTTGGCTGCCGCTGGGAATTGATTGTTTCTGGATTGTGCTTTCCTGTCTTATTGCCTGTGGGAGCTTCTGTCGTTCGGAATTGAAGTAAAGGAGGGAATATTTTGCATAATTTACTGAAAATGAACAGGTACAGCCTGCTGCGCAGCCGGATATATTGGTGCGGATGTGCCGGCACTTTTCTGCTCGGCCTTCTGACGGGAAGCACCTATGAAACGGATGTGCTGGGTGCGGAAGGCGGCATTGCCGTTACCCTTTCGGATATTTTTATCGGGATGGTATATGATTCCACCTTTCTTCTTATTATTGCTTCCAGTCTCCTCGCCCTGGTATTGGGCCGGGAATTTTCCTGGCGTACCATCAATCAGGAGGTCTGCGCCGGGCATGGACGAGGGGCGGTTTTTGCCGGCAAAGTGATTACGTACCTGCCCGCATATAACCTCATGGTGATCCTCTATCCTTTTGCCGGATGCATCCGGGAGGCCTCCCGGTTTGGGCTTATTGACGGAGGGGACTTTCTTTCGGTTATAATAAAGGCGGTTCTCTATTCCTTCCTGTTAAACAGCGCCGCCTTCCTTTATGCCGTATTTTTCTGCTGCCTGTTCCGCAACTTAGCGAAAGCGATTGCTTTTACCGCAGGCCTAAACTTTGTCCTCAGTCTGTATTTGGGGTATGGTATGAAGCTGGGGCTTCCCCTTTCGTTTCTGCCCATCTATCAGATCCGCAAGGCGGTGAGCACCCAGTCTCTGTTTGTTCCGTCCTGTTGGCTGACAGCGGGGGTATACGCGAGCGTTATGATTTTTCTTTCCTGGCGTACATTCCGCAAATGTGATTTAAAATAGAAAAAAGGTAACTATTCATTCAGGTCTGGACAAATACGAAAAGAGGTGTTTTTTATCCGTATCCTGACTGGTATTCTCGTATTGTTTTTATTGGTTCTGCTGATCAAATATATCCGTCTGAAAAAGCAGATAAGGTATCTTACAGAGCAGACAGAAGCGCTGGCGGCAGGCCGCACCGAAAAAATGCTGGATATGTCTCTGGTGGACAGGGATTTGGAAAAGCTTGCCGGCAGGCTGAATGCGCATTATGCAGGCCAGCGCTATACGGTAGCCTGCGCCATGCAGCATGAAGAGCATCTGAAGGAATCCATTGCCAATATCTCCCACGATCTGCGTACCCCGCTGACCGCCCTGACGGGTCATCTGCAGCTGGTTCTGAAAACCGGACTGACAGAGGAACAGAAGCGGCGTGTGGAAACGGCGCTTCACAAGGCAGGGAGAATGAATGCTCTGATCGGGGCTTTTTATGAGCTTTCCCTGCTGGATACGGATCAGACGGCGCCGGTAAAAGAATGGATTAATTTTTCGAATATGCTTCTGGATTTTCTTACGGAAAATGCCCCTTTGCTGGAAAGCCGGGACATCCTGCCGGAAATCAGCCTTCCGCCCTGCTCGGTCTTTCTGGAAACCGACCGCAGCATGATGGAACGTATCCTTCAGAATCTGCTTTCGAATGCGGTGCGGTACTGTGATGGGATTATTAAGATAAGTCTTGCCGAAGGGGAGAACGGCAGGGCTGTTTTCTGTGTGGAAAATAATCTGGCGGCCGGATGCATCGTCGATACAGAGCGGATGTTTGAGAGGTTTTATACGGGAGATCCGTCAAGACATGGGGCTGGAACAGGGCTGGGGCTGGCGGTTGTCAGGGGGCTGGCGGAGAAGCTTGGGGGCGAGGCGGCGGCAGGGAGGGAAGGGGAGATGGTGTGGGTGAGGGTGGTGGTGTGATGGGGGAACTCCGATTTTCTATTACAGGGATAAAGAGCAAAAAGAGAGCGCTTTAGCCACTTTGCTTATACAAAGTGGCTTTTTACAAGGATACCTCTTTGGGTTGTCCGTCTCTTCCAGCAGCCGCAGCGCGGTGTGAAACCGATAGATAAGCTCCCCATGTGTCTGATTTACGTCACCGGCACAATAAAACAGTGACATCGTTTATATTGGTTCCTGTCGCACCTGTCATAATCAGGCCGTCCACGCACCGAAGTGCATGATAGGAATCATTTTCCCGAAGAACCTTATCCACGTCCAAACCAACGGCTTCCAGCCTTTCTGCGGTACTTCCGTCGACAATTCCCCCTGCCGCATCGGTAGGACCGTCTGTTCCGTCGGAACCCAGAGAAAACAAAAGCACGTTTTTCTGTCCCTTAAGCACCCCGGCAGCGCTTAAAGCCAGCTCCTGGTTTCTGCCTCCCATTCCTGTGCCCGTTACCTTTACCACTGTTTCTCCGCCTGCTATTACGGCAAATGGTCTGGGATACGCTTCTTTGTACATGGAAGCAATCCATGTTCCTGCTTCTCTTGCCTCACACTGCATGGAGGTAGTGAGAATACGGGAGGAATAACCCAGTTCCCTGGCATGGACTGCCGCTGCACGGCATAAATCCTTGACGCTTCCCACCACATGATTCTCGATATTAATATCCCGGCAGGGCTGACTGCTCAATAATACCTCTTCCACATTCCTATTCAGTGACAAATGATATTTTTCTATGATCATTTTAACCTCATCCACGGTTGATTCATCCGGATAGGTAAGCCCTGAGGCTATCATATCATCGTTATCCCCAATAATATCGGACAAGATGATTGAATATGCCTTTGCATGCTTTAGATAGGCGGCAAACTTTCCCCCCTTTATGGCTGACAGCTTTTTACGCAGCACATTTATTTCTGTAATACCTGCGCCGCAGAAAAGAAGCTGCTTTGTCACTCCCTGTATATCGGAAAGAGTTAGCCCCGGCATGGGAAGCTCCACCAGGGAAGACCCGCCGCCTGAAAGAAGCAGGAGTACGGTATCTCCTTCTTCTACTTCCCTAATCAGAGCTATGGCTTTTTTGGCCCCAAGAACTGAGTTTTCATCCGGCGTAGGATGCCCGGCTTCTATTATCTCAAATTTATCCAGTGCACCTCTGGAATGCTCATATTTTGTTATGATAATGCCTTGTTCCAGTCTGTCTCCCAGAAAATCAGCGGCGGTTTTTGCCATAACCCATGCTGCTTTCCCGATAGCCGCCACGTAAATCCTCCCTGTAAATTCCAGCTTTTTCAGGGAGTCACGCACCGCCTTATCCGGTAAACAATCGGCTAATGTTTCTTTAATGATTTTGTAAGCATCCTCGCGCATACCATATCCTCGCAGCAATTTTTTTATAGGGCAGTTATTCCGTTACTGTTCTAAAGATTCCCCGGTCATTTTCTCATAATATTTCACCAGAGCGGAATGATCCTTTCCCCCCAGACCATCTCCCGCAAGCTGCTGCATCATTTCCGTCACCTGAGCGGTGAGTGGGAGCCCCATTCCCACACCATGGCCGGTATCCAATGCGTTATTCAAATCCTTGATATGTAAATCTATCTTAAAGCCTGGTTTAACATTTCCCTGAAGCATCATAGGTACTTTAGCATCCATAACGACGGATCCTGCAAGCCCGCCACGGATCGCCGCAAATACCAGCCCCGGATCCACTCCTGCTTTTTTAGACAATGTAAAGGCCTCCGCACATGCTGCTATATTCAGTGCCACCACAATCTGGTTTGCCAGCTTGGTTGTATTGCCTGCCCCGATTTCACCGCAGTATACGGCGCTGCTTCCCATACAGAGAAGTACATCCTTCACCCTGTCATAAATTTCCTTCTTTCCTCCCACCATAATGGAAAGGGTTCCGTCAATCGCTTTTGGTTCTCCCCCCGATACGGGGGCGTCAAGCATTTCTATATTTTTGTCCGCCAGGGCGGTTCCGATTTCTTTGGATGCCAGCGGAGCAATGGAACTCATGTCTACAAATATGCAGCCATCACCCATATAATTCATGATACCGTTTTCTTCCATCACCACCTGCCTGACATGGGGAGAATTGGGCAGCATGGTAATAACCAGTTCTTTCCCTCCGGCAGCCTCAGCCGCACTCCTGCTCTTTATTGCCCCTGCTGCGGCCACTTCGTCCATCGCTGTCTCCATAATATCATATACCGTACACCGATGACCTGCCTTTAATAAATTTTTACACATGGGCTTTCCCATAATACCCAGACCAATAAATCCTATATTCATTTTATGTATCCTCTTTCCTTCTTTTAACTAAGTCAGTCATTCCCGCGGATTGATGCGGGTATTTGACTCACCACATGAACCGGACTGCCCTGAATATATGCCTTCAGGTTCTCCACAGTAATATCCATCAGTCTTTGTCTCGCCTCTTTTGGTGCCCAGGCGATATGAGGCGTTATTATCATATTAGGCGCATTCAGAAGCGGATTATCCGCAGACACCGGTTCAGAGGATACCACATCGGCGGCAGCCCCTCCCACCTTCCCGCTTTCCAGGGCGTTTTTCAAATCTTGTTCCTCAATAAGCGGCCCTCTGGCCGTATTAATCAGGAACACACCATCTTTCATCTTTTCTATGGATTGTCTGTTTATCATTCCCCTATTTTCTTCGTTCAAAGGACAATGCAGGGATATTACATCCGCCTGACGGTAAAGCTCATCCAATTCCGTCTTCCGGATACCTTCTGTCAGTAGTTCATCCGGGATTTCCCGGTGACCGCATACAAGAACTTTCATTCCAAAAGCCAGGGCCAGGCGGGCAACCGCCTGCCCGATATGTCCATAGCCAATGATTCCCATTGTTTTTCCGGCAAGCTCCACCAACGGATATTTCCAGAAGCAGAAATCAGGACAGCTGCTCCATTCTCCTTCTTTTACCGCCCGGGAGTGTTCCCCCACATGATGGCACAGCTCCAGAAGCAAAGCCATTGTAAACTGGGCAACGGAAGGGCAACCATAGGAAGGCACGTTAGAAACCACAATATTCCTCTTTGCGGCCGCCCCCAGATCCACGATATTCACACCGGTTGCCAGAACACCGATAAATTTTAGTCCGGGGCATTTTTCCATGATTTCATCAGAAATCACCGTTTTATTGGTAAACACCGCTTCCGCTCCCTGCATCCGCTCCGCCGTTTCGGCTGGGGAACTCCTTTCATATACCGTCAGTTCTCCCAGCTTACCTAACGCATCCCAGCTCAAATCTCCCGGATTTTCCGTATAGCCATCCAAAATAACTATTTTCATACAATTAATCCTCCAGCAGCGCCCATGCCCGTCTGATCACTCTCTTTGTATTCGCCAGTATTATATCTGCATCTTCATCCGGTCTGGGGGACACTTCCATGGAAAGCGCCAAAGGCTCTTCTTTCCGGAAAAACCCCTCTTCCCGTAAAACCCTGAAAAAATCAAGGAGCTGGGACGTATCGTTCGCACTCCCGGGATAACCGAAGCGCGGATGCTTATCCCCATAGGCGTCACAGCCTTCCTTCATTACTGCATTCCCTATGTGAAGATGGGTAATATATGGCCTCAGAGTCTGAATTACAAACCGGCTGGTTTCATACGTGGTAGGAAAATGGGACAAATCCACAAGCAGGCCAAAATTCGGGCACTTTGTCCGTACATCGGCGGCAAACCTGGCTGCTAAGGGTGCCGGCCCGATCAATGCCGCTTTATCGCAGTCATAGTCAAATACCTCAAGGTTTACATACATTCCTTTACTATCTGCATAATCACACAGACGAAGAGTTGTTTTCAGAAGCTGTCCATAAGCTTCCTCTTTCGTTTCCTCCTGCCACTTTCCTGCCAGGAAAGCAATTCCCTTTGCACCGAGATAAGCGGCCTCGTCAATCCCTTCCAACAGCGTTTTTTCCGCCTTTAACCGCTCCTCTTCCTCCAGCGCATTGGGATTCAGGCCGGTTGAAAGCAGCCTGGGCTGTGCGCCGTAGCAGATTTTCATATGGGACTGCGCAAGCAGCTTTTTAACTTTCTCTCTCAATGTATCATCCGTAATCTGCGTTAATTCGATACAACTGAAAAAATCGTCACGCAGAATCTTAAGGAGTGATTCTTCATAACCTTCTCCTGACAGACTGTACATCGCCGGCGGATAGCTCATCCACAATATCGTTCCTACCTGAAAATAAGCTTCTATATTTTCTTTCATTCCTACGCTTTCCCTTCCTCCGTATCCAGATAGACAGCTGAAAATTCCTGCAGCATAGGCACCCGGATAAGGATTTGCTTTTTACCCTGCTTGTTTTCCTGTGTTATCTCTATCCTGCTTTCTTCCCGCAGAACCACAGACTCCTTCAGTACGGCATTCCGGATTCTTACCTCCAGATGAAATACCGGCTGCAGGCTTCGTACCGGCCGGAAAGGCCCGGAGGTCGTATTTACAAAGGAAATCACCTTTTTCCCCGGCACTTCCTTATTTTCCGTAAGAGAAATATGAACCCCTTCCGGTGCATCTGCCGTAACCTTCAGCTCCCCTCCCAACGCCCACTGTACCGCATTCCGGTAGGTATTTACAAAATCTTCATGGCCGTTGGTAAAGCAGGCCTTATCCGTCTGATTAGAAAAATAGACTACCCTGCCTTTTCCATACTGTCCGGCAAGTATCGAGGGATATTCGGTGTTTTCGTCCGGTATCCAGGCATACTCCGGAGGCTGGTTATAAATGAGGGGCACATATGTACACACAGTGGTGTAATCCGTCCTCTGCTTCGTACACAGCAGCGTCTTTTCCTCATTCATTATCATTTCGGTCCTGTCGATATCCATACCCTCAAGTATCGGATGTTTCCTCCGAACCTTCTGATAGCTGTCCGATCCGGTATCCCTGGTAATTCCCGTAAAAGAACAGCCAAAGACCTCCTTCAACCCGAAATCCGGCCTTTGCTTTCCCTTTTCATCATAAAGAGATGTCCGGTAAGAGGCCACAAGCCCTCCTCCCTTTTCCACATAGCGCCGCATGACCTCCATCTGCTTTTCGCTAAGACAGGCAGCATTCGGAAGAAGCAGAACCTTTATTCCCTCCAGCTTTTCATACGAAAAATCTAAATCAGGCACAAACCGGTATGGCATATGGCAGGCAAACAGCACCCGTTCCACCCCTTTGATAAAACTTCCGTATTCATCCTCTTCCAGCCGGTCATTTCCAAAAACATCCCTCGTCTGCCGGGAATAAAAGATACCGATTTCCCCGGCCGGCACCTGATTCATCAGATAGCTTTCCTTATCCTTTAAATAGCGGTAAATTTCCTGTTCGGATCCGGCGTTCCTTCTGTCTATCGTTTTTCCCGGATGCTGTCCGTTAAAATACGTATTCCAAAGCGTCCCTCCGGCACTGACCACTTCCCACATCCAAATGCGGCTCTCCAGGCGGGGAGCTGTAACATAACGCCATTTCGTCCCGTTTCCGCCCGTCAGTGCCACACTCTGTTTATCCGGTGCAATTGCCTTTAAGAAGCGGATACCGGACGCTGCATGACTGAAATCCTCATATTTCTTCTCCGGCTGCGCACTGCCGTCTAAAAACAGAGGACTCACCAGAAAGTCAAATTTATCCTTGGCATCATATAAATCAATACCCGAAGACAGGGAGGAGGATACATGATACATACCGAATATTTCAGACACGTATGCTTTATCCTCACCGAAACGCTTTACCGCATTTCTCATCCGGTCCATATGTTTTTTGGCATACAGGGATTTCCATTCCCTGTATTCCCGGAATTCTTCCGAATAATAATCCCCGCCGGACGGAATTTCCCGGCCGCTGTAAGCCCGGTAGCTTTCTCTGCAGCCCGGACAATAGCAGGGGCCGAATCCGAATATGACACAGTTCTCCCAGACACCGTCCAAATCGTACTCCCGGAGCAGATTTTCCAGAAACTGTTCCGCATGGCCGCTTCCATAGAAGCTAGTGTAACAAGGCCTGTAAATCCGGTCATTCCATCCCATCAATGGAGAACCATCCTCATTCTGCCCGAACCAGTGGGGCTGCCTTTCATATCTTTCTTTATCCACTCCCCGGAAATCCACCCGGACAAGAATACGGATCCCATTTTCGTGGCATTCTCCTGTCAAAACCTTCAGTATATCCTGATTTCCCATATAACGGCCCGGTTTCCCCATTTCCAGCTTGTTCGGGAAAAAGTCAATCACACCGCCCGCATTCACTACCAGGCAGTTGGTATCCGTTTCTTTCATATAACGGATTACCGCACCCGCATCATACTGCCCGGCGTCTTTTTCCCGGAGCACGGTCTGAAGAATCCTGACCTGTTCCTGATACCAGTATTTTTTCATATTTCCCCCTGCACTGTCTATTTTCCCGGACGGTGACAAGCCGGGCAGATCCGGATCGTTACCGTCCCCAGCCGCTGAATCGCCGGCCTTACTAATTACCTGGAAAGCACTGTATTTACCTGTCCGCCATTCAGCCATACCTTCAGGCTGTCAAAAACAATATCCGCTCTCAGCTTCATGGATTCCTCCGAAGCAAAGGCTATATGAGGGGTTACCAGACAGTTTGCCGCATGCAGCAGCGGATGATCGGCCGGCACCGGGGGTTCCATCTCAAACACATCAACTGCCGCCCCCGCAAGACGTCCTTCATTTAAGGCGTCAGCCAGCGCACGGGAATCCACCACCGGTCCGCGCGCCGCGTTAATAAGGACGGCCGTTTTCTTCATCATGCCGATTCTTTCGGCATTCATCATCCCCTTTGTTTCCGGTGTAAGGGGACAATGAAGGGAGATGATATCAGATTCTCTTACCAGTTTCTCCAACGGCACGTAGGTAACATAATCCGGCACATTTTCTTTTTCGTGCCGGGAAAAAGCCAGAATCCGGCAGCCCATGGCATGAAACAGCTCCGCGGCTCTGCTGCCGATTGCACCATAGCCGATAATTCCCACAGTGTGTCCCTTCAGCTCCCTGCCTACAAGGCCGTCCTTCGTTCCTTCTTCCCTGCAGCGTTTCTCCACCTGGGGCACCTTACGGAACAAATCGATTGCCATTCCCAAAACTAGTTCCGCAACCGACTCATTGGAATAACCGGAAGCGTTGCTCACAGCGACGCCTTTTTCCTTTGCTGCTTCCAAATCCACATGATCCACACCGGTAAAGGCCACATCAATGAAACGAAGAGACGGGCAGTTTCTGATAACCTCACCGGATAATGGCATATTTGCCAGCATGATGACATCCGCATCCTTTGCCCGTTCCGTCTGTATGACAGGATCTGTATTTTTCTCATAACAGCGGAAAGAATGTCCCTCCTGTTCCAGCTCCTTTGCGTATTTTTTCAATTCGTTTTCGGGAATTCCCAATGACTCCAAAAGTACAATCTTCATTTTTTCCGCTCCTTTTTTTAACTGTTCAGTACCTTCACAGCTACTCCTTTTCTTCTATTCTTTTATCCGTATGATATCCTGTTCCTCCAGCCTGGGGATCAGAATTATCATATCCTCTATTTCCTGTATTACCTCATAGTGCTCACCGCTGATACAGCTGACAGCTTCTGCTTCCTTACCAAATCCTTGCAGCGTAACCCTCACAGGGCCGATAGGAAGATTCTCTTCCAATGTTCCCAAAGGCACGCTGCAGCCTGCCAGATTCACTAAGTGGATCAGATACTGCTCCTCCTGTCGGTACGCATTACAGTTTACATGGGCAGGGGCCTGCACCGTAACCGGAAAGCTTCCGCCTCCCGCCCATCTCACCGCACCTTCCAGAAGCCTGCGGTGATCCGGGACATGATATGCAGCATAGCATCTGTCAATATCCGCCGCAAAATAGACTACCCGGGATCCGCTCTCCAGAACCCCAGCATAGACTGCCCCCTCGCCGCTCTTCTCCCGAATCCAGGAAAACTCCGGAGGATAAATGGGGAAAGCAGGAATATAGGTACAGATTGGTTCCAGCCTCCCATGCGATGTACATACTCTCATTCTGCCTCCGAAAGGCAGAAGCTCCGTATCCGGCGTCTTATGGAATACCGGATGTCCGGGACAGGCTATCTCCAGATAAGTATGGCCTTCATGCACCAGCCAGTTATCCTCACCTTTTCCCGAAATTCCTTCTGCTTTTCCACAAACAGCAATACCGAGATCCCGGTGAAGCTCCCCTGCCCCCTTCCATTCCCCGTCAGTGTCATACAATGCCGTGTCCGAGGTCAGGATCAGGTCTTTGCCGTCCGCCAGCCATTTTCTCACTGATTTTTCCTGGCTTTCACTGAGAATGGCAATATTGGGAAGAATTAACAGGGAAAGCCGATCCGCATAGTTTCCGATATCATCTGCATGAATAGGGAGGAAAGGAATCCCTGCCCTTGACAGGCTTTCCGTCATTCCTTTAAAGCAGGCCCCACTTTTTTCAGCGGCTTCCTCCCGTCCATAATAAATTGCGCTTTCCTGGTTCCACACCACCCCCACATTGGCAATATTGGTACGGTTTCTGAAATACGTTTTGTTTTCCCCTGCAAAGCGGAATAAATCCCAGGATATGGAGAATTTTCTATGATCCCCGGTACCTCCCCCCACAAAGTGAAACCAGGGGGCAAGCCCTCCTGCCATTCCCGTCATCATCCATTTGCGCACCTCCTGGGCTTCTCCTCCGGAAAGCCGGAAGGTGCGCTCCCCTTTGTAGTAATGTGCCATACTTTCCGCAACAATTACATTTTCCTGAGAAGCAAAACGGAGCAGGGCGCCATTCAGGGAATTCTGCTCAAAACCGCTGCTGTGATCCCGTGACTGATGATCACAGAAGATAAAAGGGGCGTCCTTAACCAGCCTTTTTATATCATAGAACCGGCCTCCTGTTGAAAAAGGATCCGCATTGAGCATTCCAAACCACTTGCAGTCCTCACCGCCGTATTCCGATGTTACTTTATTAAAAAACTTCCAGTTTCTGACTCTTGTATCATAGCTCCACCGAATCCATTTCCGGTAAACCGGATCCTCCCAATCCGGCTTTTCGGGCAGTTCACAGCCCTCTTCCTCATAAAACATCTTACGGCAGCTCTCACAATAACAAATGGTCTTATTCCCCGGCCCCGACCAACTGTTGTCTGCAAAACCGTCGGGATGATATTTCTCAATAATTTCCCGGAAAACCTCCGGAATGAATTCCTGATAATACCCTCCGTTCACACAGGCCATATATCTTCCCTGGCTCAGGACAGGCTGTCCTTTTTTATCCCTGCAATACCATTCGGGATATTTTTCATACATCTCTTCTGTAGTGCAGTTAATATCCATTCTTGCAATGACAGTCAGCCCTGCGTCTCTGGCCGCCTGGTTCCATATTCCGAAATAATCCTGGTCCCCCAGGCCTTTTGCCTTATATTGATAAGTGAAACGGCTGCGGTAATAGCTGACTATACCGCCGCAATTGATAATAACGCCCTCCACCCCGCTCTTTTTCCAGTAATCCTTCCAGAAGGACAAATCACATTTTATCGGATCATCCTCTGTCAGGTTTACCTGTCCCCATAAAAATGTTCTCTGATACCAGGGCTCCATCTCATCACTCCTTTGCCGTTATAAGAATTGCCATATATAATCCTTTTACAGTAACCTTAAGACTTCCGTCACAGGCCATTTTCCGTTTCCCGTCTTCCCTCAGCTGCTGCACCTTCTTCACCTCCAGGCCCGGAAAAGAAATATGGGCTTCCACCGGCAGCGGTTCATAAAACATCGTACCGTTAAAACCGGAATAATTCAAAATCTGCAAAAGATACGTTCCCTTTCCGCAGCGGTGGAAGAAGACCTCTGCACAGGGAGGTGCACTGACATGGATACGATCATTTCCTTGTATCGGGAGGACATCCAAAAACAGATTTTTGAAATCCTCATATCCATGGGAATAGTAAAGCAGTCCCGGCATCCAGGGATAATAGACCGATTTTCCTTCCCGGACGGAAATGCAGCTCTGCTCCGTTACCTCATGCCCGAAGCAGCGTTCCGGAGGACCATACATCCCGGCGGAAATCAAAGGCATATAATTCAGGTTTTCCGTATCCGGCTGCATAAAATAATAATCCTTATCCAGATATACCCAATCCCTGTCCTGAAAATGCGTGAATACCTTTTTAGGCTCCGTAAGCATATAGCTGCCGCGCACCTTTTCCAGCTTTTCTCCCAGTGTTACAGAAAACAGTCTTTTCAGGTTTTCCCTGCTGTTCCTGAACGTCAGGCCCGTACCAATAATTACAGCCCTGCTTTTTTCCAGAGCCTCCGACGTCGATGACGGAAGTTCCTCCACCCCCGGAAGAATGACAGCCGCATAGGCATCTGCCTTGCTTTCCAGGATTGCCGTTTCCCGTGCATCCATCACATCGAACAGCAGATGGGCTTCCTTCAGCATTTTATAAATGCCAAGATATTCTTTCTGTGCATCTGTGCCGCTTCCCAGAGGATTCACAAGAAGGATGGAAGCACAAGACTGCAGGCTGCTGAAATAGCCTTCATATTTCTCATGAAACCGGAATATCCTCTTAACCCCTTCAAAATTCCTCTTATCGGGATAGGTTTCAAAGCCGCCTATTATACACCAGTCCAGGTTTCCTCCTGCAGCCATATCTCCATACAGCCTAAGTTCATTTAAATAGGGGGAAACTCCCATAAACCGATAGAAAATATCTACCGCATTAATGACACAATTACTGGAATATTTGTCATCAAAGGTACCCTGTACACAGGATACATTATTTTCGCTTGCCATCATCCAGAACGGATAGGGTCTGTCCACCGCGGAATTGGATTCGCTTCTCACAAGATCCACGTTCCTGTGGCTGTATGTACACACCGCTACCTCCTTGTTCAGGGATTTAACCTTATGGTAAATTTTTGAAAGAAGATCTTCAGTCGTAAATTTTTTAAATTCTTTATATTTACTATATGCAGGATCCTCCTCCTTTTCTTCCTTCGGAAGCTCCATACCGCAATACTGTGCAAACCGCTGCCGGCAGCTGTCACATTGGCAGATTCCCACATACTGGTTGCTGTAATCCCTTGTCTGATAACCGAACATATTGAAGAAAACACCATCCACGGGATAATTGCCAATCACCTCTTCCAGTATCTGCAGAGAACATTCCTGCTGATACGGACCGTTTACACAGACGGCTGCCGTATCATTATAAAGAACAGGCTCTCCCTGTATCGATTTACTGTACCATTCCGGATGCTCCTGCAAAAACTGTATATGCGTTTTGCTGAAATCGAATCTTGCAATCACTCTGATTTTGTTTTCATGACATTTCCGGAGAAGATTACCAAAGAAGTCATCCCTCAGATAAAGACTTGTTTTCTGGCATTCCAACTGTGTGGGATAAAACGCGGTGATTCCCCCGCATCCCACCATGCACACATCCGCACCGAATTCCTTCAGCGTTTCCACATACCGATCCACATCCATCCCTGCATCAATATCCCGCAGATTATTTTGTATCATTCGGAATCTTTTTTCCGTCCACCAGCCCATATCCGCACCTTCTCCCTTTTATAATTTTCCTTCCGGCTCCACTACGATTATATCCCATACACGGAGGCTTTCCAACTGAATCCGGATCCGGCCGTCTTTTTCTTTCCAGGAGACATGTGTTCCCTCCAAAGCGGAATATACGCGGGAAATCCTGCCTTTCCGCCATATACCTGCAGACACTTCCACCTCCAGCTGATGGCACACAACCGTATTGCAAAGCGGTCTGCTTCCAATCCCATTAACCAGATGTATGAGGAATTTGTTATCTGTCCTGTAGGGATATACAAAGATCCCTTCCGGCAGCTTTTCTGCGTTAAAGCTTTTCTCCCTGCCTTGCAAATACGAGATACAGTTTCCGAAAAGCTGCTTCTGATCCTCTAATCCGATCTGGCGCATCAACCGGGAAAGTTCAAAGAAACCGGTCAAAACCCTGCCCTCTCCTATCCTGTTTTCCAGAAGCAGCGGAATATCCGTATGCTTTACAGGAATTCCCGCACGCTCCGGCGGCGCTCCCACTCCGTCGGGAGGGGCAAAAGGGGGAACCAGTGTCATCCGTATAGCTGTTCCTTCCTGCGGTACCGTATAGAGCAGCTCCCCTTTTATGGGAATATACCCGGTCCGGGTAAGATTAGTATCAAGTCCCGCACTTTCCGGTTCAAGGACACCATAAGCCGCTGAAATGTCATGCCCTGTGCATACCTCCTGCCGGATTCCCAGCAGGTTTGAAAAGCTTTCCGTGATTCCGGCATCCGTTTTTTCCGCATACAGACCGCCTCCTGCCTCCACGTAAGCCCTCAGCATACCCACACTGTCCTCATTCACAGGAAAGCCGTCAGGAAGTATGACCGCCTTATACGCTTTTAACCTTTCCGGATTAAGATGCCAGATATCCATGATATCAAAAGGGATATGACAGGACATCAGTCCCTCTACAAAGCCCAGTTCAGAGGCCTGCGCGTTCCACAGCAGAAGAACCTCAGCCGCAGACCGGGCCCCTTGCATCAGACGGTCCGAACATGCAGCCTTATGGGTTACTTTTTTCATGGTCTCCAGAAGCCTTTTATCGGCAATTACCGCATCAAAGCCTGTGAGCGAATGCCAAAGCTGACCGTTGGAGGCGGGAATCTGGCTCAGCCAGAATTCATATTCTGCGGCAGGAAGCCCCGTATGCCTCCAATCCATGCCCGGGCAGGAATGGATAATGCCAAAAGGTCTGGGAACATCCGGGATACACTGGCCGAGCTTCATATTTAAAGAAGGCTTCCAGGAAAAAGGAAGATCCTTTTTCCCTGCGGAAAGGATATCCTGAGCCTCCGTACAGACCATATCCGCCGTTTCATAACGAAGATCCAGATTCTCCGGAAGGCCCGTACCGTCTTCCCGATACGTTCCATAATAAAGAATGACAGGGATCTCTTCTTTCCGCCGCTTCACCGTATGGTATAATATGGTCATATTATCCCGCAGGCACCGTGTCTGCCAGTCCGGCTCCCATTCCTCAGTCCTAGCGGGCAGCTCTTTTCCATACAGCTTTCTGTATTTTCTCCGGCAGTTCTCACAAAAGCACTTTTCCATATGGGGTGCATTAAAGAAAATACCGTCTATATCCAGATTGGCAAGAGCCTCTTCCATAACCTTTGCAGCAAATGCCTCGTTTCTGTAGCCGCCGTTAATGCAGGTTGACATCAGCAGGGACCAGTTTCCCATGCGCCCGCTGCCATAGCAGACCGGTTTTCCTTCCCTGTCCTTTACAAACCACTCCGGATGCTGTAAATAAACGACATCATCGGTTTTGCTGAAATCAAACCTTCCTATGACCCGGATCCCTTTTTCATGACAACTGCGGATCAGTTCCTCCAGCAGTCCGCCTTCCGGCAGGTATTCATTGATATGATGAAAGGGGATACGGCTGTCATACCACGCATAAATTCCTCCCGCATTCAGGACCACGGCATTGGCTCCTGCTTCACAAGCTTTCGCCGCAATCTCCCCGGGGACCATCCGGCCCGTATCCTGTATCTGAAGATTATACTGAATTATCCTTAATGCATCATGCCACCATTGTTTTTTCATTGCCAATTCCTTTTTATTTACTGTTTGATACCGCTTACCGCCACGCTTTGTACAATGTATTTCTGAAGGAACAGGAACATGATACTCAAAGGGATGGCACTGATTACCGCAACCGCCATTCTCGGCCCGTAATAAATGGAATCCTGCTGGGCATTAAAAACGGAAACCCCTACCGAAATCAGCTGCTTTTCAGAGCTTCTGATCACCACCAGAGGCCACAGATAGCTGTTCCAGTTACTCAGTATCTGCAGAATGGACAGTGTTGCAATGAGCGGTTTGGACAGCGGAATGATAATCTGCAGGAAAATCCGCCATTCGCTTGCTCCGTCAATGTATGCGGACTCTCTCAGGGAATCCGGTATCGCCTCTATATTCTGCCTGGCAAAAAAAATGCCGTATACATAAGCGCAGGCCCCCATGAGAAGCGGTGCATAGGTATCCAGAAGCCCCCAGCTTTTGTACTGCAGATACAAAGGTACCATTCTGGATTCAAAGGGGATCATCATAACCGCCAGCATGAAGATGAACCAGAACTGCTTTCCCACAAACTTTCCCTTGGCAAAGGCATACCCGCACATCAGTGCAAAAAATACGGCAAGGAAGGTATGTACTACGGTAACAAAAATCGTATTCATATAATATCTGACAAGCGGTATGGTATTAAAAGCCACCTCATAGTTAAACAGGGAAAACTCATGCGGTATCAGTGAAAATTCCGGCAGGGTGGACAATGCTTTTCTGTCAAAAGAAAGAACGATACACCATACAAGCGGAATCAGAATCACCGCCAGCATAAGCAGCAGCACCGTGATTAATATAACTCTTCTAATTTTCTTACGCTTCATAGATGCTCCTTTCAGGTTTCTTTCTTTTTAAAGAATCCTGTCATTTTCAGATTGATTAACGTGATTACAAAAGTCAGGATAAAAAGTATCATGGCCCCCGCAGAGGCAATGCCGTACTGAGGGCTTTCAAAGCTGAACTGATAAATATACATCAGAATGGTCTGAAGCGTGCCTCCGGGACGTCCTGCCGACGTATTGCCGCCGATGATGAACAAATCGGAGAATCTGGCCAGGCCGTTTATAATGGAGGTAATAAACAGGAACGCAAAGCAGGAGGTCATCTGCGGAATGGTAATGTACCACCACTGCTTAAAAGCATTCGCGCCGTCCACCTCAGCCGCTTCATAAATTTCACCGGGAATGGACTGCAGGCTTGCCAGATTAATCAGCATGGAATAACCAATACTCCCCCATACGCTCAAGATGGTTGCGCCAAATCTGGAGTAATGGGAATCCGACAGCCAGCCGATTGCCACCTCCTGACCGGTCAGTACGGAAAGTGCATTGTTTAAAAGCCCTCCGTTTGCCTTAAGCACCACCTGGAAAATGAGTACCACACTGACGCCCGTAATAATATTGGGGAAATAGTATCCCACCCTGAAGAAGCTCTGCCATTTGGTTTTTCCCACATTATTAATGAGAGTGGCCAGAATGAAACCGATAGGTATGGATACCAGGCTCATAAGGGCGAGCAGGAAGGTATTTCCGATTGATTTAACGAAGGAAGAGTTATGCATGATCTTCTCATAATTCTGGAATCCTATGAATTTATCCTCGCCGAAGCCAAGGACCTGGATATCATGAAAACTGTACTTGATGGTAGTCAGCATCGGTATATAGGTCAGCACTATCAGAGTTATGATGCTGACAACGATAAAGGAATACCACACAAGCTGCTTTTTTATCTTTAATTTCAACGCCTGTCTGTCTTTCATGAAACAAACTCCTTTTATGATAAGCGGAACCAGAAAAGCATCTGCTTTTCCGGTTCCTGACCAGATAGCCTTAACCCGGCTTAATTTAATGTACCCATATAATCGTCAAGATTCTTCTTTACATAATCCATGGCAGCATCCGCATCCATGTTGCCCTGGAACATCTCATTCAGTACGGTTGTCAGGTCATTGGCAAAGGTTCCGAAGTTGCTGCTATCGTAGCAGTTGTTTGCAGAAGCGCTGAATTCCAGCGGACTGGTGCTTACAACATAAGAAATGGGATCCGCGTAATCGGCGGGCATATATCCGCCCAGCTTGCCGCTTGCTTCCTTATTGGCCGGAATACAATAGGTATCCAGAATCCACTGCTGTACTTCCTCGTCCGTTACCATGAATTTCATAAATTCCCAGGCCAGATCCTTCTGTGTACTGGTATTACAGATTGCCATATTCCAGTCACCCATATGGCTGGAGGTGATTCCCTTAAATTCTCCGTCCTCAATCTTCGGCAGTGCTGCCAGCATATATTTGTCTTCCAGCCCTGCTGCTTTAATCGTGTTATAAGCACTGTACACATCTTCAATAATGAACATTGCCAGATTATTATCCTGCGTATATGCATTTGCCATATCAAGGCCTTCAATATAATCGGGACTTGCATAAGAGGAAAGCTCTGTCAGATAATTGAATACTTCCTTTGTTTTATCATTTACAAAGTTGACCTTTGTGTTTTTCAGGCTGTCACCCCATTCATAGATATCGTTATTTACCGCTCTGGAGGCCCAGATATAATTCTTATTTGCACTTGCCGCCGCAATCATACTCATGCCGTAGGTCTCTTTTCCAGTGACAGGATCGGTTCCGGTCGTAGCCTTGGCAATGTCGAGAATATCCTGCATGGTCCAGTTTTCGTAATCCGGGATTTCCTGTCCGTAATGCTCCAGGATTTCCTTATCAATAACTACCATAACCGGATTGACATTCACGGTAAGTCCGTAGGGTACATATTCGGAAAGAGGTGCGATATCGGAATTCTTTCTCATCGCCATCATGCCAACGGCATCCTTTACCTGCGGATCTTTTTCCAGATATGTAGTCAGAGGCTCGCATATCGGAACAATTGATGCTCCATGGAGAATGATATCCACATCCCCCGACAGCGCCGCAGTCTGACAGGCTGCCTTCCAGTTGTCCCAGGGAATGGTTTCAATCTGCAAATCCACATTGGGATACAGTTCCTTCCATCTGTCGATAACCACGTTGTAGCCGGGCTTGGTAATACCGGTTACAATGTCCGTACTTCCCTCCTCGCCTACTGTTGTAAAAAGCCCGGGACCGTATAATTTCAGCGTTCCGCTAAACTCAGTATTTGCCCCGGCGCTTTGCGTTCCGTTCTCCGCCTCCCCCGCCTGCGCAGTGCTTTCCGCTGCATCCGATGCTGTTTCCTTTCCTGTTTCTGCAGGCGCCTGTGTCTGGCTGCTGTCACTGCCGCCGCAGCCCGCCAGCATGGATACTGTCATTACGGTTCCTAAAATCATTGCAAGAATTTTTTTGTAATTTTTCATTAAATTCCCTCCCGTTTGTTATTTTATCTCTTGCTGAGATTGTATTTACATTATAGAAAGTGGAATCGTTTTTTCCCATGTTTGGGCAAACAAAGATGCCTTTCATTTTTGTATTTGAAATACAAAAATGAAAGACATCATAATTTACCGTTTTTGAATAATTAATCCTGATAAATTTGTTCTTTTCTCTTTAAATAATGGTAAAAACCATTCACAAATTCCCTGTCATTATTATTTCCAAGGGGATCTGCATTCAATATCTCCCTTATTTTATCCAACCGGTATATCAGTGTATTTTTATGGACATGCAGCAGCTTGCTCGCATCATTCAGATTAAAATTAGCCATGCGGAGGGCTTCTATGATTTCTTTAAAGTTTTCAACAAACTTATCTCCAAAATTTCTCTCAATGGTATAGTACGCAACCTGAAGCTCCGTGAGCGGCAGAATGGACATGAAATACATACTGGTATGATCGTAAAAATAAAAGCTTCCTCCGGTTCCCATATTTTTTTTGAGCCATAAGCAATGTCCGTATCCCATTCTGTAATACAGGAAATCACTTTGAAAAGCACCCACATAGATAGTATAGGAGCACCCTGCGCTTCTCATATACCGCAGACCGTCTGCAATGGCCTCTCCTATCACATATTTATAATTTTTCATAAGCTCGGGCAGTGGATTATTCAAAGCCTTATACAGAAGAATATCCCCGTCTCTTGTCATGCATATTAAATCCTGCGGAGAATGTTCTCTGCCGTTGCGAAAGGCACTCAGAACATTTTCCCTCACATCTCTGTGGCTCTGAATACTAATCAGAACCGGCATCCGGATAATGTCTTCTTTCAGCTGAAGGGGCTGCATAAAACGTTCCCAGTCACCTTTCTGTAAATCTTCATTGTACAGAATAATATTCAGCAGCTGCTCTTTCAGATTGCGCCGCTGCATTTTCTCATATTTAAACAGTTCATGCTCCAGCATGACCTCCACCGACATTTTTATCACCAGCGCTATGGGCATAACTTCTTCCGGATCCCCTGTAATTCCAATAACCCCTTCCTTACGTTTTTTATAGTAAATAGCCATGTTGACTCCCTTTTTTACGCCAAACTGGGTATTTTCATTGTCAACAATTATGGTATCCTTTGTCCCCTGTATAATCTGTAATGCCACTTCATGGAACGTCCCTATCCGGGAAGTATTTTTACTGGCAATGATTATCCCCTTTTCATCCATTATGTTAACATTGTATTCTGTGTATTGGGTAATTCTTTCAATAAATTTTTTTGCCAGTAATGCATCTATCATTGTACTCTCCAAATTCTTCTGTTTTATATTAATGTTACAACATTATTAATGTATAATAACATTTCCTAATGATAATCATTAGTTTTTCAATTACAAAACAGATTGTTCAATTTGGTTTAAAAATACAAAGATAAATAATTTTCCACAAATAACTTTTTTAATTCACCACATTTATCCATTTGCCTTCAATAAAAGCTTTAAGATTTGCAACCGCAATATCCATCAGTCTCTGTCTGCTTTCCTTAGGCGCCCAGGCAATATGAGGAGTTAAAATACTGTTATAGCATCCCAGCAGCGGATTATCCGGTCTGATTGGCTCTGTTGACACCACATCGCAGGCTGCCGCGTATACCTTTCCGTCCTGCAGCGCCTTTGCAAGATCTTCTTCATTAATCAGCGGTCCCCTGCTTGTATTAATAAGAATTACTCCCTCCTTCATCTTATTAATATTTTTCTCATTAATAATCCCCTCCGTTTCCGGAAACAAAGGACAATTTAACGAAATAACATCTGCTTCTTTCAGCAGCTCATCCAAAGTTACATAAGTTCCGATCTCTTTTCCGCTTTCGTTCTGATGGGCATCATATGCAAGCACATCCATGCCAAAAGCTACCGCTAATTTGCCTATTGCCTGTCCAATACGGCCAAATCCAATAATTCCCATTTTCTTTCCGGCCAGTTCCATCAATGGATATTTCCAAAAACACCAGTCTGCATTATTGGACCATTCACCTTTTTTTACAGCTTCGGAATGTTCCATAACATGGTGGCAGATTTCAAGCAATAAAGCGAAAGTCATCTGAGCAACTGCCGTTGTTCCATATGTAGGAATGTTACATACTGGTATCCCACGCTCTCTTGCAGCCTTTATGTCAATCACATTATAACCGGTTGCTAAAACACCAACATATTTAATTTGGGGGCATGCCTCAAAAACAGCCTTATCCAGCGGAGTCTTATTCACAATCACTGCATCGGCATCCCCGATTCTATCTATTACATCTTCCTTCGCTGTTCTGTCATATACAGTTAATTCACCAAGACTTTCAAACCCTTCCCAGCTTAAATCTCCGGGATTTTCCGTATATCCATCTAAAATCACAATTTTCATATTCAACTTATCTCCCATTTTTTTGTCTGTTACATTCTAAATTCTTATAACTGCAACATCCTTCCGAGCTATTCGGACATTCACACTGTTATTATCTGATTGTTTGAATTCAATCCCCCTTAAAAGCACCGGATTTTCTATTCTGTCTGAGAATACGGCTTCCACACTCTGCTCCATATCTGAAAAATTATAGATCCAGGCATATTTATTATCACAGTTTTCCCAAAGACGGATCGTGACCTCCTGATTATATGGAGCAAATGCCGCAGGCTGCATACCTGCAAATCTTAAAAGTGATGAAAACCATCGTCTGCTGACCTCATTTGCATGATGCTGATATCCATAGCCTGGCATGGAGCCTACAAGCATGGTTTTTCCTTTTCCACAATTACTGGAGACAATTGCAATTTCCCCGTTTGAATAATATCCTTCCGCATTTCCCTGGGTGACTTGGAATGCCTGCCGGTAAACACCTGCATTGATTTTTCCATGCATTGAATCAATGGTTATATTCTTATTGGCATCCGGCCCAAGGTGAACAGAAGTCTGTATACATCCAAATACATCTTCAAAACCCCGGTTAGGCTGCATTGTTTCAATCGCATGCCCGCAATCATTAAAATAGCCGAAGCATCCTTCACTGATCAGCGTGCCTCCTCCCTTGGTCCAGACCAGCAGTTTCTTCATATCCCGGTCAGAGATTCCCACAGGATAAGGAATATATATCATATCATAATTATCGATCTGCGTCATTCTGATAATATCAGCCTGGATCCCGGAATCCACAAATGCCTGATAGCATCCTTTCAGACAATCTGAATAAATATTAGTATCATTAAATAATGAATAACAAAGGGCCTGCGCATCTTCCAGAAGCAATAAGCCAACCTGTCCCTTAACCGGTTTCGCCTTCCACAACTCTGCTGTAGCCTTATCATGGCACCAGGCTGCAAGCTTTTTAATTTCCTCCGACCTTACTGTCCGATCTCCATTCGGCGCATACCAGCCATATGCCTGAAATAAATGTCCCTCATTAAGTCCCCTGTAACGGGGATTAATAAATGCAGATGCCCCTGTTCCGATACTCATTAATGCATCCATTCGAATATTTTCGGGAAATGCCATTTCATCTTTTTTGGTTTCTGCATCCGTTTTATCGCTTCTATTTTCCCAGGTTGCATCACCTATGGCCTCTGCCCTCCAGAATTCTTTGTCTCCGGATGCAGATCGGATCATATCTCCACCCATTAACGCGCTGCATTTATTTTCATACCAGAGAGTATATCCAAAAATATCCGGATGCTTTGCATATCTCCAATCATCTCCACAGCATGTGGCTATATCGCTATGTGCCTTGGCATTACCGTGCGCAATAATATTATGGGTAGAATCCGCCTGCCTTAAAACATCAATTCTAAATTGGAACCATCTTTCCTGCTGATCATTCTGGAAGCGGATCATATCAAAAAATTCCGGATGAGGCCCTGTCATTCTGGGCAATCTGATCTGTGACCAGTCTGTATAGCTATGCCGGCACCATACGCTGTGAAGCTTATCCAGTGTCCCGTATTTATTTTTCAGCCACTCCTGGAATTCTCTTTCCGTTGCATCACAATAACATAAGCCATCCGGACTGTATAAAGAACATTCATTCCACACGTCATACCCAAGAATACCATCAACGCCTCTATAATGTTCCCCCATAGCCTGCAGGAATCCGGCCACCCCATCCCGGACCTCCTTGTGATCCATACACATGGAATGCGTTCCTCCGGCCATGGAACTGTCATTCATTTTATTAAATTTTTTATTTCCGTTTTTATCAGTAATTCTTGCTTCCTGATTCTCCGCAAAAAACCAATCCGGAATGATTGTAGACATCTCCGCTATAACGGTCCGTATCCCATACTTATTTCCCAAAGCTATCAGCTTATCATACGGTTCCCAATTAAATACTCCAGGAGAGGTTTCAATTGCTGCCCAGGGAAACCAATGTCTGAAATGAGTAATTCCGTCTTCTGCGGCTTTTTTGTAATCATTCTCCCAGTCGCGTTCTGCCGGAGCGGAATATCTAAAGTATACGGCACCAAAATCAATCGTTTTTTCTGTACTCATAAGTTTTCTCTCTCCTTTATCCCTTCACAGCACCTGCTGCAATTCCTTCAACAATATTCTTCTGTAATGCAAAATATGTAATCAATAAGGGAAGCATTGACAACAAATAGCTTGCAAAAATTAAATTCCATTGTGTACTTGCTTCGCTCCTGAAAACATATTGCACTAATGTCAATGTCTGATGTTTCTTCGTCTGCAAAATCAACAACGGATACAGGAAGTCGTTCCAGATTGACATCGTATCCAATATTATTAATGTAGAAACCACATGTTTTAATAAGGGAAAATAAATTTTCCAATACATCTTAAAAGGACTGCAGCCGTCAATTACAGCAGATTCCGCCAAATCATTCGGCACACTTTTAATAAACCCCATAAAAAGAAATACGGCAAAGGGAATATTTCTTCCGATATAAGAAATACATATACCAGGAATTGAATCCATAAGATTTAAATTTTTCATCAATTTTACTGAAGGACTGAGTGACAGATAAAATGGTATCATTAGCCCTGCAATGAAAAAATAATATAGATTCCGGACAAACCTGTTTTTTGTTCTGTGCATAACAAATGTTCCCATACCGGTCACAAGAACTATTAAAATTACGCTTACTGCCGTAATAATAAAAGTATTAAAAAAGGTTCTCGGAAAATTAGTCATCTGCCAAGCCTTTATAAAGTTAGAAAGCTCAAAGCTTGTTGGAAATGATAAAGGATTCATTAATGCCTGAGAAGGTGTTTTGACCGCTAAAACAATCATAACATAAAACGGGAACAGAAAAACACAGGTGAATAAAATCATCAGTATTTCACTGACAGTTCTTCTTACCTTCACCGGACTTATGCTGTTTTTTTTCTTTACTATCTGCTTATTATCCAATGTTATTCTCCCTCTTTCTCAGAACGACCAGTTCAAATAGTGAAAGCACTATAATGATGAGCGCCAGAATTACCCCCATTGTAGTACCGTAACCCGCCCGATAGAATTCAAACGATTCACGATAGATTGTCAATGACAATAGCTCACTGGAATTTCCCGGCCCGCCTCCTGTCAGTGCAAATATCAAATCAAATTGTTTGAAGGCCCCCTCCATAACCAGTACAATATTAATTGTAAAGGAAGGAGCAATCAGAGGAAAAGTAATATAACGGAAATGCTGAAATCCTTTGGCCCCGTCTACCAGCGCCGCTTCTTTAATTTCCTTATCGATATTTTGAAGGCCGGCCAGATATATAACCATTGTATATCCTACCCCTTTCCATACCGAAACAAAAATACCGGCTGCCAGAGAGGTTGCTTTATTACCAAGCAGATTATATTTCATAACTTCGATACCCAGCATGTCACCCAGCATGGCAATTGGTTCCGTAAAAAGATAGCTCCAAATATAACCTACAATCAGTGAACTCAATACTACCGGCACAAAAATAAATGTCCTTAAAAGATTTTTAGTCTTAAATTTCTGGTTTAAAGCTAATGCCAGGGCCAGCGCACAAATATTCTGAATAACAGTCACCCAGAAAGCGTATATAAACGTATTGTAAAGCGGTTTTAAAACAACAAAATCATGAAAAAAAGTTTTATAATTCTGCAAACCAATAAAGTTAAATTTGGGGTTTAAACCATCCCAATCCGTAAAGCTGAAAAAAACCCCTTCAACTACAGGATACGTAGAAAAAATCAAAAACAGTATTAACATTGGCAGAAACATTATCCCGTATTGAAAAATATTTAGAGCTGACACGGATATTTTTTTTCTTTTATTATGATTCATATAGAATGCGCCCTTCCTTAGTGAAACAGGCCCATGCCCTTAATCCCAGGAGCATAGGCCTGCTATTTTCCTATTCTCTCATACTGGATCTTAATTCTTCAAATCCTGTCAAAAATTCTTTATCAGCATCCAAAAGTCTCTGATGCTCTTTTTCCAAGTTTGCAAGAGTAGTATCCAGATCTGTTCCTCCGATCCATTCCTGAACAATAGTTTTCATGATTTCCTTTATTCCGGGAATCCATTCTCTCTCAGAATAACCTACATATTTTCCTTCATTCAGAATGGGAATCTGATCCTGCAGGGATGCATCAACAAAGCTTGTATCCGCACCTTTTACAATAGGAACTGCATTTCTTGCTTCGGCAAGCAGCGTATTATTCTCAGGCAGGTATAAATATTTATAAACATCAATTGCCGCCTCCTTATATTTTGTTCCCGACCAGATGGATATACATGAATCAAAATCTGCAATCGTTTTATATTCATCTTCACTGTCATATAAAGGGAATGGTATGTACTTGAGTTTTCCTTCTAACTCAGGGTTCATTTCTTCAAGCTTTTTAATGGTGCTTGGACCGCTTACCATAAAAGCGCCTTCTTCTCTTGCAAATCTGGTTAAAGCATTGTCTACATCCAGTCCAAGACTGTCAGGATTTGCATATTCCAGGATTTTTTCATACGTTTCAAATAATGTTCTCCATTCTTCTCCGTCCCAGCTTTTATCACCCGTACAGCACTGATAATAAAAGTCAGGATTCTTACCGGAAACTATCTGATGAAGATAGCAGAATACAAAACCTGTAGCCCCCGAACCATCCTTTGCCGGAACTATAAATGGATATTCCAATCCATTAGCTTTCATTTTGTCCATATCCGCCAGAAATTCGTCGAATGTCTTCGGAGTCTCTGTAATTCCCGCCTTTTCAGCAATGTCAGTATTATACATTAATCCCCATAAAGAAAATTCAACCGGATATGCATAATCCTTTCCATTATAAACATTCATCGGTTTTTTAATATCCTGAATGGTATCCCGGATTCCTATATCAGTAATATCCAGTAAATTACCTCCCTTTGCATATGTGTTAATCTGCGATCCCCACTGATACTGGAAAAGATCCGGTGCATCGCCTGCTGCCAATTTGGAGGCCATTGCGGAATTAAATCCGGCAACACCTCCCGGAAGAACGGTTACTTCAACAGTAACATTGGGATGTTCGCTATTATAATTTGAAAAAATGGTATTCAGTGCTGTAACACATTCGGAAGCTCCCGTTGCAAACTTCAATGTAATCTGTTCCTCGTTTCCAACTTCATTAACTACTTCTTCCGCCCCCTTATTTTCCACATTTTCCGTCACTTCATCTCCGCCGTCTACTGTCTCAGTTGTTCCTGAACAACCACCCAAAGCAGTTGCCGCCAATATACCGGCCAATACGCATGCCATAAGCCTTCTCTTCATAGTTCAAATCCTCCTCTTATTTTAATCATCTAAAAGAGCCCATGCTCTATTGATAACTCTCTTTGTACCTGCTAAAACTAAATCCCCATCCTCTCCATTCCAGGGTTTTACCTCCAAGGAAAGGACGTATGGATTCTCTTGATCGAAGAATCCCTCTTCTTTCAGTATCTTAAAGAAATCCAATAGCTGCTGCGTATCGTTCGCACCCCCGGGGAAACCAAATCTGGGATGCTGATCGCCATATGCTTCATACCCTTCCTTCACAACAGCATTACCAATATGAAAATGTGTTATAAAGGGCCGCAATGTCTGTATAACAAATTTTGAAGTCTCATATGTGGTTGGGAAATGAGATAAATCCACAATAAGGCCAAAGTTACTGCACATACATTTCATATCAGCTGCAAATTTTGCTGCATAAGGCGCCGGACCTATTAAGGCCGCCTTATCCATATCATAGTCAAATACTTCCAGTTCGACTGTCATCCCTTTTCCAGCCGCATAATCACATACATTTTTTGTAGTTTTCAAAAGTTGCTGATATGCTTTTTCTTTTGTCTTTTCTTCCCATTTCCCGGCCAGAAAAGCAATACCTCCCGCCCCTAAATATTCAGCTTCATCCACAGCATCCATAAGTGTTTTTTCTGCCTTAAGTCTGCCATTTTCATCGATATCATTTGGATTCAATCCCGGCCCCAGCAGCCTTGGCTGTGCTCCATAGCACACTTTTATGTGTGACTGCTCCAGCATTCTCCTTGCACTCTCACGTAC
This sequence comes from Lachnospiraceae bacterium, assembly GCA_022845955.1. GTDB lineage: Bacteria > Bacillota > Clostridia > Lachnospirales > Lachnospiraceae > Eisenbergiella. The sequence goes on along the minus strand of AP025576.1, from coordinate 1,324,884 downwards.
TGCCTCTTCTTTCATCTGCGTTACTTCCAACACATCAAAGTAATCATCGCAGCAGATAGTTTTAATGGAATCCAACACCTCATAGTCTGCAGGGGGATGACTCATCCACTGAATTGTCCCAATTTGGAAATACTTATGTATCGAATCCTTCATAACACTTCCCTCCTTATGCTTTGCAAAGAATGACTGCTATATCATTCACATTAGTTCCTGTTGCACCGGTTTTAATTAATCCCCCTATCTTTTCCAAGGCATGATAAGAATCATTATTTCTTAATGCCTCTTCACATTTTATTCCCAGAGCTTCCAACTCTTCGGCTGTTTTTCCATTCACAATTCCGCCGGCTGCATCCGTTGGTCCATCTGTGCCGTCTGAACTGATTGAAAATACTACCACATTTTCCAAATCCCTTATTCCTTCTGCGGCGCTTAACGCTATTTCCTGATTCCTGCCGCCTTTTCCCCTCCCGGAAACTTTAACCACTGTCTCCCCGCCTACTATTACCGCACACGGCGTTTTTAAACTGTATTCTTTCTTTTCTAATACAGTACGTGCAATAGATGCGATGAATCTTCCGGCTTCTTTTGCCTCACAGTCTAATGTATCGGACAAAATATAGGGAATGTATCCCAATTCTTTTGCATACTTCGCTGCTGCTTTACAGAATTCGCTTACACTGCCTGTCAAATATGTTTCTACATTATTCACGTATCTCGGTGTTTCTTCTTTTAAAGCAGAAAGAATATTTTCTTTTAACTTCAGATCGTATTTTTGAATAATATGAAAGGCATCCTCACATGTAGATGTGTCTGCATAAGCTGGTCCTGAGGCTATCATATCCAGTTTATCTCCCAGAATATCTGACAATACAATTGCATAAACTCTGGCAGGCGCACAATATGCAGCAAATTTCCCGCCCTTGACATCCGATAACCTTTTTCTTATCGTATTTATTTCTGTAATATCAGCCCCGCATTTTAAACATTGCTGTGTTACTTCCTGGAGATCTTCCAACGTAATTCCACGAATTGGTTTTTCAAATAAAGAGGAACCTCCTCCGGATAATAAAAAAATAATATTATCTTTTTCTGTCAGCGTCTTAACCATGTCAATAATCTTCTGCGTTCCGGCAATTGAATTATTATCAGGTATAGGGTGACCCGCTTCAATAATTTCAAATTTATCAAGCGGTTTTTCTGCATGACCGTATTTTGTAAGAATAATACCTTTTCTAATGTGCTCGCCAAGAATTTCCTGACATGTATATGCCATTTTCCAGGCTGCTTTTCCGATTGACACTACATAAACATTTTCCAGGCTCTTTCTTTTATTCAATACGGTTCGGACTGCTTTATCCGGCATTACTTCTTCAATAGCCTTACGGATAATTATTTCAGCGTCCCTGTATTCTGCTCTCATTCTCTGTCCATACACCTCTGCTTTCTTTCATAAGCAAGGTATTGATTTGCTCACTGCTGTTTTGTATAAATTAATTATAGTCATGCTTCACGAAATCTTCTCGTCCTCCTTCTACAAAGAATTCCGCCTTTTTTTGTGTTGTCAATACAAATAAAAAAGGAATGAAACTATTTCTCATTCCTCATTTGAATTTTCAGTTTTCTATTTTCTCAAAAGATAATAATAAAAGCATTCCATAAATTCCCTGTCCGAATTTTTCGCAAGAGGATTCATGTTAAGAATTTCCCTGATTTTATCCAGCCTGTACACCAGCGTATTCTTATGTACATGCAGCCAGTCACTGGCATTATTCAGGTTATATTCCTTTTCAATTAAAGCACCTATCGTTTCAAGATAATTATCAATAAACTTTTGTCCCAGCTTCTGCTTGAGCATCAAAAACAGCGTATGGAATTCTGTCATTGATGCCATTGACTCCAGATATTTCACTATATAATCATAAAAATAAAAGCTTCCTGATTTTCTTATATTTTTCTGCATCCACAGGCAATACAGATAGGCCTGACGATAGTACATGATGTCATTTTGTAAAGGCCCTATATATATCCCTGACTTAATATCCGCATGCCTGATATACTGCAGAAAGGCAGCGAGATACTCTGCAATCATATATTTGTAATCCTGCATGATATATCCGATCGGGCAGTCAATGGATTTAAAAATCACCAAAAAACCTTCCCTGGTAATGTCAACAAAATCCTGTCTTGAAAAATATTTGTTGTCCTCCAGAAGCTGTCTTAGTTTTTCCCCGCTCACCGTACTGTCCTTACATTCTATCAAAATAGGCACACGCACCATATCTTCTTCCAGATTCAATGCAACAATATATTTTGTTAAATCCTCTCTGACAAAATCATCACTATACAAAATCAGGTGTATCAGCTGTTCCTTTAAATTATATTTTCTCAAGCTTTCAAATTTATAGGATTCATACTCCAGCATTAATTCTACAGACATCTTAACAATTTTTGCCACCGGCATTATTTCCCTTGGATCACCTGACAAACCAACTACGCCTTCTTTTCTTTTATTTACATGAACCACCATATTAACACCGCATTTTACGCCTTTATCCGAATCTTCTTTCGTTACAACCCTGCTGTCCTCATCTCCTTTCATCAGCTGAAATGCTACCTCATGGAAAGTACCGACCCTTTCCTTCATTCTGCTCGCTATGATAATCCCGTCCTCGTCCATAATATTAATATTATATTCCGTAAACTGTGATAGTTTATCTATTAAACGTTCCGCAAACAACCTGTCAATCATCTTTAATATACCTGCCAGTTCTATTTACTACTAATTAATAGTATATATGTATTTTCTTAATCTGGCTAGAAATAATTATTAACATTAGTATATAATATTTACCATATTTGCTAAAGCGCCAACATCTTCCATTATATTCTGACCTTATTCTATGTTTCGTTATAATTAACAGCTGCAGAAGTACACTTTTCTCAGTACATACTTGACTTTTTTGTGTTGCCAGTTTATAGTAAATAAGAATTTAATACAGATGCACGCTAGGGGAGCCGATTGCTGAGACTGAAACCGATGGTTTCTGACCCTTACCACTTGACCCGGGTAATACCGGCGTAAGGAAGCACCTTTGTAAAAGCAAATAAGATCAACTTATACCTTCTATTATTTGTCTTTACACAGGAACGTCATATGATTGTAATTGTCTGCGTAATAATTATAAAAGTTATTGCCGCCGTTGCAGTCATTGTTTCCCCTCTTTGCGTACGAATACCAAGGAGGTTTTTTTATGAGCAAAAGTTCTATCACCGTAAAGCAAGTCGTTTATTCCGGCGTTGCCATTGCCCTGGCAACCGTCATCGCCACCGTTATCAAGCTGCCCAGCCTGCCTAACGGCGGATCCATCACCCTTTTTTCCATGTTAATCGTCTGTCTGGCCGGTTACTGGTATGGTCCGAAAGTCGGCATCATAGCCGCTCTGGCCTATGGTGTGCTGCAGTTTATTACCGGGCCTTATGTGGTTCATCCCGCCCAGGTCCTTCTGGACTTTCCGCTGGCATTCGGCGCCCTCGGTCTTTCCGGATTCTTCAGCAAATCAAAGCACGGCCTTCTGAAGGGTTATCTCGTGGGCGTAGCCGGTCGGTTCCTGTTCCATGAAATTTCCGGATTTATTTTCTATACCACTTATGTGGGTGACTTTGGGGGAAATATGGCCGCCATCTGGGCATCTACCCTTTATAACCTCAGCTATATTCTTCCGGAAGCGATTCTTACCGTTATCCTTATTGCCCTTCCCCCGGTGGAGAAGGTGATGGGAAGGCTGAAGGTTATGGCTACGGGCAGTAACTAAATCCATGAAAAAAGGTATGACGGGCAAATACCATTCTCTCTCCGCCCCTTCCATAGAAAGCGTGCCTTAAGGCACACTGAAAAACGGCCCTGTCTAAAATTCAGACAGGGCCGCCATATTGCAGAAACTATATACCGTTTTGGGAAGCTTACTGAATCTCAATGCTCCAGCTGTTCCGGTACACACCGCCGGCCTTCAGGCTTACCAGGCCCGGCTGGTCGGAAAGCTCCTCTACAACTCCCTGTCTTGAAGGAAGGGACGACCAGGGTTCTATACAAACATAAGGTGCTTCAGTTAATGTGGCATGCCAGAAACCGATATAGTCCATATCCGGGTAACTCACTGTCACACGGCGCGTACCCCTGTCTGATTTTAATGACACCATTTTCGGCACCTGTGTCAGAACAATGGCGTCATTATCGAAGAGGCTGTGCCGTAACGGTATCTTTTTTCCGTCTTCCAGAGGGAAAGGTTCTGTACTGCCATCCACGAAACACTCCGGGGAAAATCCGATTCTGACAGGTTCGTCATACTCTTTTCTGCCGGCAAATTCCAGATAATAATCTTCAAATCCAAGAGACTCCTCCATGGGAACCAGAAAACCGGGATGCCCGCCGATTCCGAAATACATAGTCTTTTCATCATGATTCTCCACCTGATAAGTTATATGAAGGACATCCCCGTCCAGTTCATATATTACCCGGTAGGTAAACGCATAGGGGTAATGTTTCCGTGTCTCTTCCCCGGCGTCCAGCCGGAAAACGATGCGATCCTCCGTCTGTTCTTCCGCAATAAGTTCCGTCACATGTACAAAGCCGTGGAGCGGCATGGGATAACTTTTACCGTCCAGCGTATATCTTCCTTCCGTCATACGGGCAATATAGGGAAAGAGGTTAGGCGCTTTTTCATCCCAGTATTGCGGATCGGCCTGCCACAGGTACTCCCTGCCGTCCCGTATAATGGACTGCATTTCGCCCCCTCTGCTGCTTATCTGTACCTGCAGTTTTTCGTTTTTAATTGATACATTCATAGCTGCTCTCCTTATCCCTTTCCTTCCATGCTCTCAGGGCTTATATTTTTCGTGTAATATGCAAAACACGGTTGGCTTTTGTATCCCATCCGTTACCGGAAAGGATTATAAAACCGGTTGCCGTCGTAGAACGTAATCACCAGCGCCGCCACGACAAAACAGATGACAAAAGCCAGGGTCAGATAATCATTGCGTTCCAGGGACTTCCCCATGTACCACGTCCTTTTTTTCTTCTTCCCGAAGCCTCTCAGCTCCATAGCATTACTCACTACATCGATGCGATCCATACTGGAAAAAATGAGAGGGAAAATAATGTTAGCCATATTTTTAAGGCGTTTAAACAGGGATGCCTTGTTGGACATTTCAATTCCCCTTGCTTCCTGGGCATGTTTTATTTTGGTAAAATCGGATTGTACATCCGGCACATAACGCAGGGCAATAGCGATGGCATATCCCACGTTATAGCTGATTCCGAGACGGTTCATACTCGCTGCAAATTCGCTGGGGTTGGTGGTCACCATGAACATCAGCACCACCGGTACCACGGTGAAATACTTCAGCATGATATTGAACTCGTAAAACAACTGCTCGGTGGTAACGCTGTAACGTCCCGCTATGTGGAACAGCACCGTCTTGGTTCCGTAGATTTCCGTTCCCTGGTAAGGGGAAAAAAGGAAAACGGTCAGCAGGTTCAGGAACAGGAAAAAAAGGATAAACTTGAATACCGTCCCCACCTGCTTCCATTCGGTTTTGGACACCTTGAAGATCAGCAGGCTGACAGCCAGCATGACAGCAAGAATCCTGGTATCATAGGTGAGCATGCCCGCGATGGACCAGAGAATAAAAAACAGCATCTTCGTCACGCCGCTCAGACGGTGGATCCAGGTATTCTTGGGCGTATAAGTCAGAAGTCTAGCCATTGGCTCTCTCCTCTCTTTCATAATAGATAAACCGTTCTACAAAACCGGAAGGATCCGGGATCCCGCATCTCACCGCCAGGTCATACAGCGATGTCTTTTTCAGGTATGCTTTATCCGCTATGGCTTCACTGGTCAATACTCTGGCGGGGATATCGTCCGCTATCAGCTCGCCGTCCGCAATGACAATAGCCCGGTCCGTATATTCCAGCATCAGATGCATATCGTGAGTGATCATCATAATGGTAATCCCCAGGCGGTCATTGATTTCCTTCAGAAAATCCATAATTTCCGTATAATGCCTGAAATCCTGTCCCGCCGTAGGCTCGTCCAGAATCAGGACCTCCGGATTCATTACGAGGATAGAGGCGATGGTCACCCTCTTTTTCTGTCCGAAGCTCAGTGCAGAGACGGGCCAGTTACGAAAAGGATACAAACCGCAGATCTTCAGCGTTTCAAAGACCCGTTCCTTCACTTCTTCTTCGGGAACACCCCGTACCACCAGCCCCAATGCCACTTCATCATATATCATAGGTTTGCTGATCATCTGATTGGGATTCTGCATGACAAGGCCGATTACCTCGCCCCGTTCCTTTATGGATTTGGTGGAAATGTCCGTACCGCCCAGCAGAATGCTCCCTCTGTCCGGGTTAATAAAACCGCACACCAGATTGGAAAGGGTACTTTTTCCTGCACCGTTTTTCCCTACAATGCTGAGCATTTCCCCTTTTTCTATTTTAAATGCAATATTCCGGAGAACCGGATTTCCTGTAATATAGGAGAAATCCAAATCCAGTACCTCCAGGGCCGATTCCTTTCCGGGCCGGGCAGGAGGAAGCTGGGCCTTCCGGTACCACGCCTGTATCTTTTCCTTGTAAGGCTCCAGATCCATACTTTCAATATGCTGGGGACAGGTTTCCCGGACAATTTCGCAGCCGGCATGCTTTAAAGCCGTGATATACAGCGGCTCCCGGATCCCTTCTTTCTCAAGGATGTCCGTACAGAGCAGCTCGTCCGGCTTTTTGTCCGCGACAATCCGGCCATCTCCCACTACCACAATCCGATCCACATCCCGGTATAGGGCATCCTCCAGCCTGTGTTCGATAATAAGCACGGTTTTACCGGTCGTCCGGCTGATTTTATCGATTAAGTCTATGGCTTTTTTCCCGGTTGCCGGGTCAAGATTTGCCAAAGGTTCATCAAATAACAGAATGTCCACGTCATCTATCAGAACGCCGGCCATGGAAACTCTTTGCTTCTGGCCGCCTGACAGCTCCGTGGGGGCATGGCTTAACAGTGATTTTACATCCACGGTTTCTGCCACTTCATCAACCTTTGAAAACATTTCCTCCTGAGGCACACAATCATTCTCCAGGGCGAACGCGATATCCTCCGCCACAGTGAGGCCGATGAACTGTCCGTCCGTATCCTGAAGCACGGTGCCGACCAGCTTGGACATACCAAAAATCCCTGCCTTCGAAGGATCCTCTCCCCCCACAATCAGCGTCCCCTGGCTTTCCCCCGGAAATGAAAAAGGAACCAGACCGTTGATACAATGGGCCAGTGTGGATTTTCCGGATCCGGAGGGTCCCACTATCAGGACTTTCTCACCCGGATAAATCGCAAGGTCTATATTGTACAGCGTCGGTTCTACCTGAGAACGGTATTTAAATGTATAATCCTTGAATTCAATAATCGGGGTCATATTTTACCTCACTTTTTTCCCTTCCTGCGTACAGCCATCCGCGGCAACGGATTCTATCCGGGCAGGAAGTCCCGGAGGCACAGGCTCAGAACCGTTTCCACGGCAGAACCTATGCCTCCCGGTATTCTTCTCTTATACCCCGAATTTAAGTTCGTGGGGACTGCTGTGCCGCAGGTATGGCGTCCTGCCAGCTGAACTTCTCAGGAAATTAATCTTCCGAGGAAGTTAATCTTCCGAGGAAGTTAATCTTCCTTGGATAAACTTGACGATTTCGCCCCAATCTTGGAATATGCCAGGGCGAGCAGTGTCCCCAGTACAGCCGCTACCACAATATTACCGATAAATGCAAGAACACCCTGGGTAAATACCTTGTTGGAAGGCTCCGCATAAATCAAAATATCAAGGATAGGAGCGAGGACAATCCAGGCAAGGGCATTGGCAATAATCTGCACAACATTGAACAGGGCAATCGCTTTGCCGTTGAAGCCTCCGTTCTTAATGGCATACTTGGATGCAAACAATCCCATCAGGATACCGAACAGGGCATCCGGGAACACCCAGCTCCACCAAACGCTTCCATAAAAAAGCGCATCTCCCAGTGCATGTCCGATCAGGCCGATAGCTCCGCCGACGATAGGTCCGAAAACTGCCGAAAAAAATGTCAGGACTGCAACTCTGGACTGCAAAGCGGTGTTGGGGATGATGGCGAAAGGAACCTGTACATTGGTGAGAACGATGAAAAGTGCGGTTCCGATGCCGATTGCAACGACTTCTTTGATACCGAATTTCTGTTTCATTTGGGTCTCCTCCTCATAAAAAAGTGTGTTACGGCGCTGCTGCGGAATTTTCCGGCAAGCCGGACACTCCCCGGCAGGCCATTCTTATGTAGCCTTTTGCCGGAAACCCTCAGTTCCCGGGATCGGTTGCTCCTGGAAATTGAAGTTCCCTACTCAACTAACTATATCGGATTTTCATTCCTTTTGCAATGGTTTCCCTGAATTTCAGAGGTTTTTATAATCTTTTGGAGAATAACCGGTCATCTTTTTAAATATTTTAGAAAAGTACTCCGGTGTCTGAAAACCCGTATTTTCTGCCACCTGATAAGTTTTCAAATCAGTTGTCTTTAATAATTTCCGGGCAATCTCAATTCTTTTATCAGTCAGATATTCAATAAATGTTTTACCGGTAACGCTTTTGAAAAGCTTACAAAAATAGGCGGTATTTATATGAAAACGCTCTGCAATACTGTCCAGTGATATTTCCTCTGCATAATGGGAATCCACATAGTTTAATACAACAGTTATAATTGCATTTTTTTTACGAGTCTTGAAGCCTGCAAATTTATCCGCTGCTAAAAGCAGATAATTTTTTACATACTCTGCTATCTCATTTAGAGACTCGCCCTGGAAAAGTATTTGCTTGCCCTGTACAAGCATTTCTTCCTCACAGCTGAGATCCATACCATCCATGCCGTCAAGGACTCCCGATGCACAAATATAGACAGAAATAAAATACATACGTGCTGTTTGCATATTCATCTTGTTTTCCCGGATTTCATTTTCTATTGCTGCAACGCTGCGAATCAGTTCTTCCCGGTTATTGGAAATAAGAAAATCATATATATTTCTCACATGCCCTGCTATAATCTTGTTTCCTGCCTGGTACTCTGTTTCAACAGTCTGATGCAGCTCATAAACACCATTTGCCGATTCCCGGAAAAAGCGGCTGTTTATTGCTTCCGATGCCTCTTCCGCTGCTCTCCTGTACTTTTTAAAACCATAGTGCAGAGAACTGATACCAATACAGATATCTACTCCAAGACTCTGCTTTACAAGCTTTACCATATTTACGGCCAGAAGATATAACCGGTAATAACTGTCCCTTATTTCTCCTTCCTCCCGCAGGGTCAATGCTGCCGCAAATTCTCCTTCGCTGCATTGCACAATTTCCCCAAAACATTCCTTTTGTGCCGTTTCCAATAGAACCTTTAATATGGATTTACATAAAATACTGTTGAGATGATAATTATGGTTTTCTGTCTGATATACAATTTTCATCTGCAGCACACAATAATCCTTTTCCGGAATGCGCAGACTGTAACGGCTGATCAGACCTTTCGTTTCTTCCTCATCATCCACATAACCCATGATAACAGATTCCACAGCCGCCAGCTTTTCGTAGTTATTTTCCTTATCTTTTTCTTTATCAGGCAAAAAGCCGGACCAATATTTATCCTTTACCTTCTGTAATACTTTCAGTATATCGGAAGGCATCATCCCAACCTTTAAAATATAATCCTCCACCCCCATATGAAGGGCTTTATGAAGAAAAGAGAAATTTTCATAGCAGGTCAATATAATAATTTTTATATCATAGCCCTTCTCTTTTATATTCTCAATAAGTTCAATACCATTCATTTCCGCCATGGATATATCTGTAAGCATAATATCAGGTACCTGCCTCCTGCACATTTCCAGCGCCTCTTCTCCTGACTCGGCTTCACCTATTACCTGAAAACCGTTTTCTTCCCATTCTATCGAACTCATGAGTCCGATTCTGGTCAGGGAATCGTCATCGACAATCAATACTTTAATCATTCCATCATTCCATTCTTAAAACAACCTCAGCACCAGCAGTAAAATCCTGTGGATTTTACTGCTGATGCCTCCGTATTTACCGTTTATTTTCTTTACGCCCCATATTCCTCCGCAGCTTCCACAACCCATCGGATATGATCGGTGTCAATATGTTCCGGTATGGTACAATCCGCTCCCAGAATTAATCCGGTTGTCCCATATTCCTTAATTAGTTTTTTGGTATAAGCTTTAATTTCTTCTTCTGTACCGGTATTCAGAAGACCTGTACTTCTGCTGTCAAAACCTCCCATACATGTTTTTCCTCCGAAAAACTTCCTCCCTTCCGGCAGACTCATACCTTCAATACTGACTGCCCAGTTCACACATTTCACAGGCACATCCTTCCAGTATTCAAGATGGTTTTTATCACCTGCCCAGGCACACATATGGCTTACGTTATAATCGGAATAATAATTGCTCAAATCATATATCAGTTTATCATATAGGCCTGCTGTCTCGTCATATTCTTCTTTGCTGAATCTGCCGTATTCCGCTCCCTGAAGCGGAAGATACAGGCCATCACACTGTGCCTCTTCCATGAGCCCACGGATTAAATCTATCGTATCTTCCGCAATCACACGCATGGCATGATGGATTCCTTTCGGATTTTCCTTTAAATGTGCCATAATCATTTCACTGCTGGTAGAATGTCTGATAACCGTAAAGGGGACAAATACATTATACAAACAGACCTTATCCTGCCGGAATATACTGTTTATGGCTTTGGCCCGTTCTATCTGTCCCCGAATATATTCACAGTCTTTTCCCAACGGCCGAAGCTTGTTCCAGTCGGATGCTTTTTCAATCTTCTCACTGAATGGATATTCAAAGTAGCCGTCACACATTATTTTAAGAAAATCCAGAGGGACTTCCTTGTAATACTTGATATGGGAATCAATATTCCTTTGACCGGTCCAATTTTCCCCCTGAAAGTGGTGCCAAAAGCCTACGGGAACCCTGTCTACCGGTTTCTGATCCATTGCATTGAAAAATCTTTCTCTGTAGTTCATCGTTATACCCCCTGTGTAATTTATGCGCAGTAAATGCGCCGACCCGCCGAATAGTTGTATTTTCTTTTCCTATTTGCCTAAAATCATACGGAGAACCGTGCCTGATTCTTTTGTGCTTTTGATAAGAAGTCCTCCTTGCTGTCCGTAATGTAATTTAATCCGTTCATTAATATTGTAAAGTCCAATCCCCCCTTCTTCCTTCTCCTGAACGGATAATTCTTCAAAAGGAGTAAATCCGGGATATTCTTTTGGGAAACCTACCCCGTTATCTATCACATCAATATATATCCCTGCTTCATCCTGAAAACAATCTATCCGAAGATTCCCGTTTCCTCCTTTTGGTTTGAGCCCATGGCTGATGGCATTTTCTACCAACGGCTGCAAAAGCAGCCGGGGTATGGGAAATCTGTTCATTTGCTCCGGTATTACATATGTAAATTCAATCCCTTTATTGTACCTCACATTCTGGATAAACAGATAGGGTTCCAGCATCTCAATTTCCGTTTCCAGGGAACTCATCATTTCACTGGAATCAAGACTGTATCTGAGAATCTTAACCAGGGCGTTAATCATTTCGCTGATACTGGGTATGCCGTGTATTACGGCCATCCAATGAATGGAATTCAACGTATTATACAAAAAATGCGGGTTAATCTGAGCCTGAAGCGCAACAATATCACTTTTATGTTTCTTCTGTTCCGTTTTATATATTTCACTGATTAATTCTTGTATTTTGCTAATCATTCGATTGAAACTGTTTCCCAGCTGACCAATTTCATCTTTTGAATAAATGGTAACTGTGGTATTATAGTCGCCATCTGAAACCCGCAGCATGGCATCGTTAAGTTTCTGCACCGGCCTGGATATTCTGGCGGATACTGCATAGGACAGCAATATGCATATCATGGTAATCCCGACAATAATACAGACGGTCCAGAACCTTAAGGATTCCAGATTACGCATGGCGGAATCATAGGGAATCAATTCCACCAGCTTCCACTCCGTCACCTCGGATTTTGTATATACAACAAATGCTTCCTCCGGGCCTTCTCCATATGAAAAATAGCCATCCTTTCCCGCAAAATCCATTTTTTCCATACCGGGGATTTTACTTCCTGTCAATGTAATATCATCATGGTATATAATATTATTGTTTTCATCCAGCAGGATAATCCTCCTGTTATCTGTATTTTCCCGTATCCGATCCAAAAAAAGTTCTGGTTTAATAATCACATTTATAAACCCGATACGATCCAGGCTGTTAAGATTATAAATAACATAATAAATCCCGACAGCATAATCTCCCCCAATATACGGATTAGGATTCTCCTGTAGTGTCATACACCAGTTATTAAAAGGAACTTCCTTCTCCAGTCTGTAAAACGCTTCCCACAGACGGGACTGATACATATAATTTCCGTTGCCTTCCGCATAGGTCTTTCCCTTTTCCGTACAAACGGTTATGGAATCAACCATGTCATTTGAAAGAATAAGGGTTTTAAAAAGGCTGCTGATCAGTTTTGCTTCATAGGTATCATAATAAGGCTTTTCGCTGGTAAGAACAGAGCTTACCGAATAGCTTGAAACAAAATATCTTAAAAAAGATATGACATTCTCCAGTCTGTTATCAAATGCGATATTAATACTGTCCAGATTTTCTATAGCGGCCTCCCCCACGCTCTCTATAATCGTATCCTTTGCAGAATTGTAGTAATAGCCCGTTATCAGTATACTGGAAACAATGGAAAGCATAGCGGAAAATAACATAATTTTCATTTGTATCGTATTGAATAATGATATCCTTTTAACCATGCACTCCACCTCAGTTATAATTACTTATTGTTATCATAACAAACCGACGTGGCAATATCAATTTGATACCTTTTCCAATATATTCCTGATTTGAATCACTTCCTGCTCTTTCAATGGGCCGTAATCCAGTGCGGACAGGTTTTCTTCCACCTGCTTTCCATTTTTGAATCCGGGAATGGGAATACAATTGGAATCCGTTCCCCATATCCAAGCAATGCATCCCTGTGCCAGAGTACGACCGCCCGATGTCAATATTTCCCGGACAGCTTCCAGTTTGTTCAATAAAATTTCATTGGGTTTCCCGTCTATGTAATAATTCATCCACGGCGGAGCATCCTTTCCGCGCAAATCTCCTTGTCCGAATACCGAACTGCTGTTATATTTACCCGTAAGAAGCCCCATGGCTAAAGGTGTACGGCATATGGCACTCAGCTTTGATTCTCTGCAGAAAACACGCATATCAGGATTATCTTCCATTACATTTTCGGCGAATTCCATACTGATACAATGTTTTCCTTCCGCAAAAACACGTGCTCTTTTTGTATCCGGTGTGGACCACCCATAATATCTGATTTTTCCTTCCTTAACCAAATCCTCCAGAACATCTCTTACCCACACCGCTTCATCCGGTTCAAAGTCTCCAAGATGGAAATGGAAAATATCTATGTAATCTGTCCCAAGCCTTCGCAGAGAGCCTTCACATGATTTTCGGATATCTTCCCGGCTGGTTATATGCCCTGTTGTACATTTTTTTCCTTCATCACATAAAATACCAAATTTGGTAGCAACAATTACTTTATCCCTTTTTCCTTTGATAACCTGCCCGATAAGCTTTTCGCTGTGCCCGGCACCGTAAATATTCGCCGTATCCAGAAGCTGAATACCCATTTCCAGACCTATATTTAATGCTTTCAATGAAACCGAGTCTTCCACATCCCCCCAGCCTGCTTCTGCGCCCAAATCTCTGAATTGTCCTCCAATAGCCCAACAGCCCAGGCCAACGGGTTTTATTTCTATGTCCGACTTCCCTAAACGCATACTTTCCTACCTTTCTACCCCTTCAAACCAGTCATTGCGATTCCCTGTATCAGATATTTTTGTGTAAAGAGAAAAACGAGAATAACGGGAACCAATGATATCACGGAGCCAGCCATAATTAACGTATATAATGTAAGATTTTCCATCCGGAATGTAGATAATGCCAACGGTATGGTAAACAGTTCTTTATCATTTAAATAAATAAGAGGGGCGAGGTAATCGTTCCACTGCCACCGGAATGTAAAGATTGCCAGACTGGATAAGGCCGCTTTTGATAGAGGTATTACAACACGGAACATAATTCCTGCCTCACTGCACCCGTCAATCCTTGCAGCTTCCAGAATCTCATCCGGTATCCCCATAAAAAACTGTTTTAACATGAAAACTCCGAAAACAGTAAATATCCCCGGCAGTATTAAAGCCAGATGATTATTAATCAACCCTATTTTCCTGAACAAAATAAACTGAGGTATCATTACTACCTGAAAGGGTACCATCATAGTAGCCAAATACCCAATGAAAACCTTGTTTCTTCCCCGGAACTTAATTTTTGCAAATGCATAGCCTGCCATGGCGCTGGTCAGGACCTGACCAATAGTGATGATAACCGAAACCTTCAGTGAATTAAACAGGGCAAGAGGAAACGATGTCATTTTCCAAGCTTTCTCATAATTTTCCCAATGGAACACCTCAGGTATCCACTGAATGGGAAATACAAACATTTCTGTTTCCGTTTTGAGCGAACTGCTGATCATCCAAATAAACGGAAAGAGCGTAATTAATGCTATCAGACTTAATAGCAGATATAATATGATTTTTTCCACAGCTGATTTTCTGTTTTTACTCATAAATGTTTCTCCTTAGTCAATAACCCATTTCTCCTGCATGGAATACTGAATAACAGTGATTATCAAAATTAATGCAAAGAGAATAAATGCAGCTGCTGAAGCCTCTCCGAATTTATAATATTTAAAACTTTGCTGGTATACATAATAAACAAGTACATTTGTAGAACGTCCCGGCCCTCCCTGGGTAAGGAGTGCCACCTGGTCAAATACTTTAAATGAATTGATAATTGCTATAATAATGGCAAAGAACATGGAAGGCGATATCATTGGGAGAGTAATATTAAAAAACCGGGATATTTTTCCGGCACCATCAATTTCTGCTGCCTCATAGTAGCTTTCCGGTACGTTATTCAGTGCCGCGAGAAAAATAATCATATAATAACCTGCATTGATCCAGATGCTCATAATTATGATACAAATCATAGACCATTTAGGATCTGAAATCCACTGGGGTGTATTTTCTACTCCCAAAGCTTTTAAAATCATAGTCAGGGGACCGTAAACAGGATGATAAAATGCCTGCCATACAATAACTATAGAAACGACCGTCACAATATTGGGCAGAAAAAACACTGTCCGGAATAAAGCTTTACATTTAGTTATGGTATTTACCGCAAGTGCCAGCCCCAATCCAAATATGATAATTAAAGGCACATTCAACAGCGTATAGTACAGAGTGTTTACGAAAGAAATCCGGAACCCCTCATTTGTAATAAGCTTTACATAATTCCTAAGCCCGGTAAACTGCATTTCCGTAATTCCATCCCAATTAAAAAAGCTGATGTAAAAAGCGTACAGGAAAGGAATCAGCATAAATATGATAAACCCAATTAAATTCGGTGCCAAAAACAGGTAGCCCACAATATCACGCTGTCTCTGAAGCTTTCGGGATATATTGGATTTTGTACCTTTTTTTCTCATATTTCCTCCCTATTCTATGAAGCTGGATAAAACAGGTCCCGTACCAGCACCTGTACCAGCACGGGACACGTTTTTCGTCCTTGTTTTTACGGAATTACTCTAAATCCAGCTGATCAATTTCTTCCTGAAGCCTTGTAACACAATTATTAATAGTTGTCTCCAAATCCTGACCGTTCTGTGTCATATATAAACTGAATTCTTCCGTTAAAATAGTTGAAGCATAAGGTGCAGCCAGATTAAGCGGTTCTGTAAATACTTTTACATTTTCAAAGTATAGGTCAATCTGTTCATCCGAATAAACTTCGATATTATCCTTAAAGGTCTTTTTTATTTCGTCCGTTACCAGTGCCGGTTTGCTTCCTGCAGCCGCTACTGCATTCTGGCCCTCTTCCCCCGACAGGAAAGAAAGAAACAGAAACGCGAGTTCAGGATTCTGTGCCTTTGCGTTGATACAGGCTTTCGTAACAATTGACTGCGTGGAATACTCCACACCTTCGTTACATGGAACATGCGTCATTCCCCATTCAAAAGCTATGTTGCCGTCCTTCATATTGTTTTTTAAATTACCTGCCATGTAATCCCCTGCCAGAATCATAGCTGTTTTACCTGCTACAAATAACGGGGTAATCGAAGCATTCGTCGCAGTAGCTTCCGCAGGCGTGATCTGGGAACCATCTTCCACACAGGTCCCATAGTACCATGCAAGCGACCTTCTGACCGCATCGCAGTCCAAATCAATAGTATAATCGTCGTCTACAATGGATACTCCTTCCTGCATCGCCTGGAATAACTGCATCCACGGCCATCCCATCATATACAGACCATGTACTTTATCCGCTCCGTCACCAGATGTAAGCTGTTTGGCAACATCTCTGAACTCATCCCATGTATAACTGCCATCCGGATAAGGAACTCCGGCAGCATCGAATAAATCTTTATTATAGTAAAGATGGTAGCCGCCTGTACGGTACGGCATGCTGTATGTCTTCCCTTTATATTGAATCTGATCCGCATAATTTTCATACACTGACATATCGAACTGATTGTTCTCAATCATATCATCAAGCGGCATGCATAGTCCCTTTTCAATATAGGTCTGATACGTCTCATTCTCCCTCATAAAAAAAACATCCATTGTTTCGCCGCCTGCGAGAGAGGTAAATAATTTTGACTGGTAATCCAAAAACGGGGTAAGATTAAGCGTTACCTCCACATCAGGATATGCTTTCTGAAACGCTTCAATTGCCGCCTGGCCCGCATACTCATTATCCCATAAATTAATGGTAAGCTTACCGCTGATAACCCCTTCCTCGGCTTCCATTGTTGCGTCAGCTTCCGTTGTTTCCTCCGTCTTTGGCGTACCAGCTGCTGCCGGCGGAATCTCCTCCTGTTTCTTTTGTCCACAACCCGCCAAAGTACACGCAATCATTACACCTGCCATAATACCGGCTGTCCATTTTTTTCTTTTCACTAGAACCCCTCCTTCTCTTATCCCCTTTTTAGAGTGTGCTTGAAAATTGCTTTCTGCAAGATGTAATTGTATTATAGCAAACGGGTTCATATATTATGTATGACAAAATTCGCTCTTTTCCTATATTTTTGTAGTATTCTTATTTACCAAAAAATCAAATTTGCATAAGATGTAAATATTTTATACAAAATTATGAACTATTTTTGTTTTTTTAATTACATTTTATACATTTCATTCAATGATACCTTTCAACTATCTCATCTGCTATAAGGGCGGATTCCCTTACAACAATTTTTTGCGGTAAAAAAATATGCGTGGTCTTTCCTGATCCGCTCAAAGCCTCTCTGAACAACTCATAACAGCTTTTACCCAGCAGTCTCTCATCCTGTGCTATAGTGGTCAGTGCCGGAGACACATATTGGGATATTTCACTATTATCAAATCCGACCACAGCCATTTTTTGTGGTATCTCAATGCCTTTCTGTCTTGCTGCAGCTATGAGCCCCTGAGCGATTTTGTCATTGGATGTCACGATTACATCCGGATATTCTCCACTTCCTTTTGCATCAAAACTGTCAAAAATTGCATAAGCGCCTGCTAGCTTTGACTTATACAATGCTTCATCAAACACATTTACACAGTCCTCCAATCGGATCCCACATGCTTCCAGCCCTTTTTTATATCCATTCCATCTCGCTTTGAGATTATCCTGGAGGCCCACCGGTTCCCCTACATATCCAAAACTTCGGTATCCCGCCTCAAACAGAACACATACCAGTCTTTCCATTGTAGTTTCATTGTCAAATTCGACGCTTGATATCCCTTTATAGCTGCAATCACCTAAAATAACCGGAATACCAACCTGAGACAAATACCGGATCACTTCCCCATCCGGGTTCCCACCAATAAATACCACTCCATCAACCTGTCTCTTTACCAACTCTTCTATTCTTTGCTTCATCTTTTTTCTCTGATAAGACATATCACACAGAAGGACCACATAGTTATCCTTTTCAGCTTCTTCCAATATACTTGCCGCACAACGGGCGTAGAATTCTCCTGATATATCCTGCAAAACGACACCCAGGAGTCTGCTGTTAGCCTGCCGCATAGCCTGTGCCAATGCGTTTGGCGTATAGTGAAGCTTTTCAATAGCAGCAAGCACTTTTTTTCTCGTTTCCTCTGAAATGGATGCCGTACCATTAATCACATGGGAAACCGTACTGGGAGCTACTCCCGCCTCCTTGGCTACCACGCTTATCGTCACATTTTTATTCTTTTTCTTTTCTATACCACTTCTGTTGTATGCAGTCATGTCAGTTCCTTTCCTTAGCCGGCACAGGATTTTCCCCGTCCCACTTTATTTCCATTTCGTACGTACCTGAAGATATCTCTGCAATAACCTTATCATTATTGTACACCGTATCCGAGGATTTACCTTCCAGCCATAACAGTTCTTCCTTCCGGTTACGCGGGAGTACTACTATGGCTTTGGTATTCGCAGGTATGCAGCATTTAACGTGCAGTATTCCGTTCTCCCATTTCCAGTCCGATTTTATGACACCATAGTTACTCAAAAATTGTGCACTGGCACTTCTGATTTCTTCCGAAGGCCCCGGATTGATTCCTATTTTGCGGAAACCTTCTTCCAGGCAGTCAATACCTGCCAGTCCTCCTATCAGATATTGTGCAATTACTGTAAAACCGATATGACACAAGGCATTCATCGCCTGGGGATGCAGTGTTCCATCCTCAAAAACGGCATCCCATCGTTCCCAGATGGTACGATAACCGCAGCGAAGCATATAACCCAGTCCGGGATACTGATCGGATGTCAGAAAAAGGTTTGCCAGTTTTTCTTTTCCAAACCGCTTCATTGCTGCCAGAAAATACGGGGTGGTGGTGGTACCCCCATTCCATTGGATATGACCTTTTTCCATAAGCTTTTTTTCCAACAGAATAAGTGCCCTCTCCGCTTCTCCTTCCGTAAAAAACCCGCAGTAAAGAGCCATAAGATAGTCTCCCTGTCTGCCATTTCTGAGCGTCCCATCCCGCTGTATAAAATTTAGCCGGAATGCATTCTTAATATTTTCAAGGAGTGTCATATACTGCTGTTCATGCTTCTCTTCTCCGATAGCACGGCACATTTCCGCCATCATCTGTGTAATAATGGCATAATGAGACGTACCGATCATCCCCGGGGAAGAATCACCGAATCCATGGAGAAAATCGGAATGATTGGTTTCTTCCAAAAGGGCAAGCCAATCCCCGCTTGTAGCATTCCTGATATAGCGGTCACTGTTTCTGTCCAGAAAATCAAAATATTTGTTCATTTGGTTAAAATATTTTCTTATCACCTGTGTATTGCCATACATGCGGTAAAGTACATATACCATATGTACTCCATGATTCGACTGCAGATCACCAACAAACTGTTCAATATCCTTCATTCTCATAGGTGGCGCAATCGCTTCCAATCCGCCATCCTCTCTCTGCCCGTCCCAAATGTCCTTAATCCATTTACCGATTGCCGCAGCCTGATTATTCATATAAGCCATAGCATGCATAAAATGATTACCTTCCATCCCCCAGCCCAGTCTTTCATCCCTGGCACAGCAGTCTGTAGGTACTTCCATCATATTGCATTCCTCTGTGGAACGAATCATCCCGAATATTTGATTAACCAATTCGGAAGAGCAGGAGAACTCCGTTTTATCCGGCAGCTCACTTCCTATCTTTACTGCCTTAATATCAAGAAAACTTACCCTTCCTTTCCCTGTTATTTCCGCATACCGGAATCCATGATATGTGAACCGCGGTTTATAATATTCTGTCTGCTTTCCCTTAAGTATATAAGAATCCATACATCTTGCCGAACGGTTTCCTCTTAGATAAAGTTCTCCATTCTCATCCAGTGTTTCCGCATGCTTAATAGAAAAAGAAGCTCCTGCTTCACCGGTACATGTAATTTCTACGACTCCCGCCACATATTCTCCAAAATCAATCAGGTAACTGTTTTCGCTTTTTCGGTTTACCTTTGCGGGACACAGGCTTCCTATTTCCTTCACCGCGACACCTATGTGCCCTTTTGGGATAAGCTTTTTTTCCGTTCCCATATCAACCGTTTCCCATCCCTCATCCTGATATCCGGGGCAGCTCCATTCCCCTAATTCTTTTAATGCGTCGTATGTTTCCCCCTGTAAGATATCACTTTCCCGAAGCGGACCATAGGATGCTTTCCAGCTTGTATCCGATATAACCCTTTCTTTGTCTCCGTTCCGGTATTCTATTTCCATCTGCAAAATTGCCCTGGGTCTGCTGCCATACCATTCCCTTCCATTTAAACCTATATAACCTGCATACCACCCGTCTGCCAATATAATACCTATTGCGTTAACACCTGGTTTCAGACAGTCTTCCACATGGAAAGCTCTGGAATAAACCGTTCTGTCATAATCGGATAATCCCGGAATAAATACTTCTTCCCCTGCTTTCTTTCCGTTTATCTCTATTTCTACCAACCCCAGAGCTGAAACATACAGTTTTGCGGTCTTTAATTCTTTTTTTATGATAAATTCTTTTCTCATATAAGGAGCAGGCGGAAGATAATATTGGTTGATTCCCTTGTCAAAATCGTCTGCACAATAAAATGGAATAGCAGGATCATAAGTCTCACCGTCATTTCTATCATAACCGATCCATTCAGCCTTCCAGCCCTTCCCCATTAACCCGGTCTCAAAATAAGCCGGCTCGCTCCATTCCTCTTCCCCTCCTTTTTCATTCCAATATTTGACCCGCCAAAAATATTGGCTGTCAGCCATAAGAGCCTGCCCTTCATATGGTATGTACAGACATCTGTTTCCTTCTGTCCTGCCGGTATCCCAGATATTATCTGTTTCTTTCCCCTGATATACCTGGATTCTGTATGCCGTCTGGCCGGCACCATTTCTGTTACAGGGTATATTCCAGCTGAATAAAGGATTTTCCTCCACTTGAACAGGATTTAAAAAATCGTTACACTTTAAATGTATTGCTTTCATCTGCCCCTCCTCTTAAAAACGTTTTCATTAGTATAATGTTATAAATTCAGTATCTATACAGAATATTTTATTACATGAAATAAGTTTTTGCAATGTTTTAATGAAATCGTTTTTATGCAAGAATGAAAGTAACAGAAAAGCGCCGAGGATTTTCCCCCGCCGCTTCTCTGTCACTATTAACGTCTGCAATCTCTATTGCAGTACCACTTCCTCCGCCAACGCAAACGAATAAATAATCTTCTCCTTCACCCGCCTGCCCGTCAGCTGCTCCAATGCCCTGGCATAATAATCCAGCTGTACCCGGTACCGGTTCACCAGCTCCTGCGCCCGGGTGACCGCATCCGTTTTATAATCGGCAACCACCAGGCCGTCCTCCTCCTCCAGATACACATCAATAATCCCCTGGATAAGCAGGGTTTCCTCCTGGGGAAATTCGGGATTCAGCGTGCTTGCCGGCAGCCCCAGCACAAAGGGCTGCTCTTTATGAAGCTTGTTCCCAACCGCGGCCCGGGCCATCCGTAAGGCAAGGCCGGACGACAGGAACCCGGCCATTTTATCCGGGCTTACCGCCGCCCGGAATTCCCGGCTGAGCCTGCCTTCCGCGGCCATCTGATTAAGCAGTTCCTCCACTCTTTCCCGGCTTACAGGCCCGGATTCCGTCTCCTGTATCAGGCATTCAAAAGGGAATACCTCCAGAGCTTTATGGTAGGCGCTTCCTCTGGCGGTTCCGCTCACCTTTTCTTCTTCCCGGATAAAACGGGGCAGGTAAGGAACTATCTCCTTTTCTTCAAACAGATGCCAGGCTTCTTCCGCCGCTTCCTCCATACCCGCTTTTTTCAGTTCGGAAACCGTCGTCTTGGTATACAAATTTTTCAGGTTCTCATGGGGATACACACTTTCCATCCGTTCCCGGAGCAGACGGACCTCTTCCCCTTCTTCCTGCTTTCCTTCCAGCGCTTCCTTTTCAAAACGCTGCAGTCTCTGCTTCAGAGATTCCTTCCCCTGCTCCTCTTCCATATGATCCTGCAGCAGATCCGCCGCCGTAAGCATTTCCACCTCCTGGCCGCAGACAGCCCAGGCGGGAAGAAGCCAGTCCAGGTACGAGGCTGCCTCGCTGCGTGTCAGGAAGCGCAGACGGTTGTCTGCCGTGTTCCTCTTCATAGCCCCCTCTTCCAGGATCCGGTCCACCTTTTCCCCATCCTTGCAGCTGCCGGTAAGGATCAGTTTTTCCTGGGGCCTGGTCATGGCCACATATAAAACACGCAGCTCTTCTCCCAGGCTGTCCCTGCGCAGCTTGCCGGAAAGCACGCTTTTCTTCAGGGTGTTTCCCTTCACCCGGGATTCTACGTCCATAAAATCAAGGGCAATTCCGTAATCCATGTCCATTATCACCGGTTTGCTGGTATCCTGCATGTTGAACTTCTTGGACAGACCGGAAACGAAGCAGACGGGGAATTCCAGTCCCTTGGATTTATGGATGCTCATGATCCGCACGGTGTCCGCATTTTCATCCTGTATGTTGGCTTCCCCGTAATCGATATTGTATTTTTCCACCTGCTCCATGTAGCGGATAAAATGGAACAGGCCGAAATAGCTTGTTTTCTCGAAATTTTCCGCCTTTGCAAGAAGCATTTCCACATTGGCCCTGCGCTGCTCCCCGCCGGGCAGGGCGGATATGGTGTACAGGTATCCGGTTTCCTGAAGGAACTGCTCCATAAGCTGATGGATAGGCATATAAGCCACGTACCGCCGGAACCGATCCAGCATGTCGTGAAAACGGCCGGCTTTGCCACAAAGCTCCTCCCTGCTGCCTTGCCGGGCATAAGCGGTCAGGCAGGTATAAAGCCGCCGCCCCGCGCCGCCCATTTCCGCTTTCATGCAGGCGATATCCTCATCGGTAAAACCTGCCGCATCCGATTTCAAAACGCCGAAAAGAGGGATATCCTGAAGGGGGTTTCCAAGCACTTTCAGGAAATTCAGTATGGTCTGCACCTCCGTCGCCGCAAAATAGCCGGTTTTCGAAGTGATGTAAACAGGAATGCCGCTTTTTTCCAGCACCTTTTTAAATACCTCATCCCAACCTGCCGTGGTCCTAAGCAGGATGACAATATCCCCATAGCCGGCAGGCCGCAGGCCGCCGGTATCCTTATCCGCCACCGGCAGCCTTCCCACTATCCGGCGGATTTTACCCGCAACTGCCAGCGCTTCCCGTTCCCGGTCCTCCAGTCCGTCCTCTTCCGCCAGGGTGAGCAGTACCTCGGTACGGTACACGTCCTCTTCTTCCCCTTCCGGCTCCGGGAAAACGGCTCCGGGATACAGCGCGGCGTCCTTATCGTATTCCACGCCCCCCAGATCCCGTCCCATCAGCACGGAAAAGCAGGCATTGACGCTGTCCGTCACCTGGTGCCGGCTTCTGAAATTCTGTTTCAGGTCAATGCGGCGTTCTTTCCCCCCGTCTTTCCCGTAACGTTCAAACTTCTCCATGAACAGCTCCGGCCTGGCCAGACGGAATTTATAAATGCTCTGCTTCACATCCCCGACCATAAACCGGTTGAATCTGCCGTCCTCTTCCCCGGAGATACTTTTCAGCAGATATTCCTGCACCAGGTTGCTGTCCTGGTATTCGTCAATCATGATTTCCGCGTAATAGTCCCGCATTTCCCGGGCCGCTGCTGTGGGATATACCCCATCCTCCCTTTTTTCCGTGAGTATCCGCAGGGCCATATGCTCCATATCATGGAAATCCAAGAGATTCTTTTCCCGCTTTTTCTCATCCAGGCGGATCCGGAAATCGTTGGTCAGAGATAAAAGACAGGATACATACGGGGCGCAGGCCGCCATACGCTCCGCCTGGGACCGGGGAGAGGCATAGAAATATTTCTTCGCCAGCCCGCCCAGCAAATCCTTCACAATCCCCCGTATTTCCTTGGCCCGTTCCCTTTTTTCAGGGGACACGCCGGTATCTTTTTTGGAGCTGATCCTGCCGAAGGAAAGCCCGGCAAAGCCTTCATACAGCTCCTGAAGGCTTTTTGCCGCCCGCAGTTGTTCCAGGGTGCATTTGTCCTCTTCCAGGGTATCCAGATACATATAAGGGCCATCCGGCTCCCTGCTGATCGTCAGGGCCTGTTCCAGGCTGTCCGCCGCTTCCCCCAGCATGGTATGCACATATTCCTCCAGCAGTTCCACCCAACGGCATTGCTCCATAGTCTCCGGGGATACCGCGTAATCCCTGCCGTGTTCTTCCAGCCATTCGCCCGGCCAGGGATAGCTCATGGCGAACTCATACAGTCCTAAAATCTGTTCCTCCAGACGTTTTTCCTTCCCTGTCGGTGCAAAATATTCCACACAGGCAAGAAATTCTTCTTCCCCCTTTGTAAAATATTCCTCCAGCATCTGAGACAGCACGTCCTGCATCAGCAGCCGGATTTCCCCGTCATCCGCCACCCGGAAATCCGGATCCAGATCGATTTCGTCAAAATGATTCCGTATAATATAGAGGCAGAAGCTGTCTATCGTCGTTATCTGGGCATTATGAATCAGCGTCAGCTGCTTAAGCAGATGGGCGTTGCCCGGATTCTCGTCCACTCTGGCGGAAAGCGCCTGGGTAATCCGTTCCCTCATCTGGGCCGCCGCCGCATTGGTAAAGGTAACCACCAGAAGCCTGTCAATATCCACCGGATGATCCCCATCGCTCACCATCTGTATGATCCGTTCCACCAAAACGGCCGTCTTTCCGCTTCCTGCCGCCGCCGATACCAGAATGCTGCTGTTTCTTGCCTCAATGGTCGCCTGCTGATCCGGTGTAAATGTCACTGCCATTTCCTGCTCCTTCCAACGCTTTCTTAATCTTTTCCAGCGCTTCCTCTTCTTCCAGTTTTTCCAGCTCACGCTTCCGGAACCCCGGTATTTTCCGGTCGAATCCGCACACCCTGCTATAAGGGCAGTATGTGCATGCATCCTTTGCCGACTGGCCGCTCCCCTGTACATACGGGTTCAGGGCAATGTTTCCGTCCAGGATGCCCTTGCCGATTTCTTTGATTTTCAGATTGACATAATCGGAAATAACCCGGAAATCATTTTCCTGCAAAATGCTGGATCGGGCGCTGAAAGAACCGTCTTTTTTGCGTTCCACGGGAATGACATCGGATTTGGTCCCGAATGCCCCGTCCAGGCTGGCTACAACAGCCTCGTCCGCGTTCACCACACCGGTCATACGCAGCCCTGCCAGGATTTTTTCCCGGATCTGTTCCTCATCTAATGTTTCGTCCCCCTCCACAATGGGGTCATGCACCCGGTAATACAGCATGGCCGCAGGTACCACCAACCGATCCGGATACCGTTTTTCTTCCATTTCCACAGCGGCGTTCATATAGACCACCAGCTGCAGCTGCAGCCCGTAATACAAGGCCGCAAGGCTGAAATCCCGGTTCCCGGACTTATAATCAATAACTTTTACGTAGACCTTTTCTTCCTCTTCACATACGTCCACACGGTCAATCCGCCCCCGCAGGCGCAGCTTTTCTTCCCCCGTAAGGGCAATATTCACCGATTCCAGATCCTCCAGGACGGAGAAGGAGACTTCAAACTGTTCCGGGCGGAATGCCCCTTTTTTCAGCTGATACTGCAGCGTTGCCACCGTCCGTTTCAGGATCCGCTTCAGCCTCGTTATCACATACTGGTTCCGTGCATTGTCAAAAAGGACAGCCTCCCCATAGGTCACCGCGTAGGCCTCCACCGCTTCCTCCACCAGCCGTTCCCCTTCTTCTTTGGGAAAATCAAACCAGTTCCAGCCGTGTTCCTTCAGCTTGTCCCCGAAAATCTCCAGAACCCCATGAAATATATTTCCCATATCCACATCCTCAAAGCTGTACCCGTCCCGTTCCTTCAGCATCAGTCCATACTGCAGGAAATGGGCATAGGCACAGGATGCATACTGCTCCAGGCGGCTTACACTTCCCAAAAGTGTGCGCCCGAACAACGCCAGGGCCGCCTCTCTGGCCAGAGGCCTGTCCCGGTAGCTGTAAAAAGCCTTATCACTCATATTCCCGGCCCATTCCCGGGTTTTCTCCGATCCGGCATAGATCTGGTAAAGGTGCCGGAAATTCTGTTCGTCCTCTCCGCCCCTTTCCATCCTGCCGTCCGCAAACCTGCGCAGCCCCTGGACAAATCCGTCCCTGCCGTCCTCCAGCGTCTGCACCTGGACAAGCTTTGGCAGCTCCTCCGGCTTTTCCACCCGGATGGAAGGAAACAGCTTTTTCACCGTATCGATCAAATAAGCAGGCCTCATGGAACGCCCTTCGCTGCTCATCCTGGCATAGGACAGATACAGCGTGTCCGACGGCTTTGTCATATTCATATACAGGTAAAGCTTCTGGATATACATCTGCTGCCTGGGAGTAGGCGCCAGCTCCATCCCGCTTTCCGCCAGGAATTCCCGATCCATATCCGATATGATCCCGCCGCTTCCCGCCGCTTTGGGGATATAACCGTCATTGACTCCAAGGAAAAACAGCGCTTTCACCTGCTTCAGACGGGTCCGCTCCATATCCCCCGCCACAACCCGATCCACGTTCCGGGGAATGGTCCCCACCTGGATTTCCTGAAAACCGGCCTCCAGAATCTGGGAAAATTCATCCATTTTTACCGGCTCATCCCCGATCAGTTCCACGAAGCTGTCCAGAAGATCCATGACAAGCCTGTAAATCTGGGCGTATTCCCTTTCCTTAACCGCATCCCCTTCTCCTGCAAACTGTTCCTCATAAGCCTTTAGCTTACGCTGGACCTCATTTTTTTCTATAAAAGAATACAGCCCCATCACGAGCGAACGGGTATCCGTAAAGGACTGCATCAGAGGCTCCATCTGCTCCACCAGCCTCCGTCTGCTTTCATTCAGCTCTTCCAGCATTTCCAGTTCATTTTCCATATCGGGCGTTTTGCGCACAAACATGGACTGCCATCTTTTTTTCCCCCTCACCCCGGTGGCAAGCACATAATTTTCCAGCCTGTCGGCTTCCTCCGGCGTAAAATCCGCCAGCCCGCTGCGGATATAGTGAAAGACCGATTCATAGGTAAAATTCCTGGTCACAATCTGCAGGGCGCTTTTCAGATATTCAATAAAAGGGTTCAGGACAATCCCTCTTGTCTGATCCAGGTAAAGGGGAATGTCATACAGGGCCGCCGTCCGTTCCAGAAAGCTGGCATACGCCCCCAGATCCCCGGCAATCACAGCCACATCCCGGTAACAGTTCCCTGTCCGGCGTACATATTCCCGGATGGCAATACACGCCTGCCGGACCTCCTCCTGCTGGGTGGACGCCTCCATAATCCGTATCCGGGCTTCTCCTTCGTATGGCTTGCAGGGATAACGGAACAGCTGCTTTTCCAGATGCGCCATAGAAGGATTCTCCCGGAATCGGGGTACCGGATTCTGGTTCAGGATGACATCCTCCCCCCGTGCCACACCTGCCTCCGCCGCCAGGCGGCTTAAAGACACCACCGTCTTTTTACTCAGATGAAAAAGGTTCTGCTCCTCCTTTTCCTCATACATATCCTCTGATCCGTCTATAACCACAGAAACAATCACCTCGTCCGCCAGCCCCATCAGCTGCTGCAGCACCCGGTTCTGTACCGGCGTAAACCCGGTAAACCCGTCGAAAGCGATCACGCTCCCCCTCACCAGGTTCGACCGGGGAAGCAGCCTGGCCAGCACGTCCAGCGTTTCCTCGGTGGTGATATATTTTTCCCGTATATATTCACGAAACCCCTGATAAAGAACGCCAAGATCCTTCAGCTTATGATAGAGCTGCCCTTTTTTACGGGCATAATCCGTCAGCTTCTCCAGTTCCTCCATACCGATCCCGTACTGCATGAACTCCGATATCGCCGATTTCACCTCATGGATATATCCGGTCTTATTCAGGTTCCCTCCGATAACGGATGTCTCCCCCTTCAGTTTCCCCGCTATTTTACGGAGCACAAGGCTCTTGCCCGTATCGTCCAGCACCGGCCTCTCATCCGCCCCCACCTCTTCCATAATCCGGTGGGAAAGCCTTCCGAAGCTGAGTACGTCGATATTCATAATCCCCCTGTCAGGATGCATCGTCACCAGATCCATCTGGGTCTGCATTGTAAACTGATCGGGCACGATGATTAAAAAATTCCGGTCCGGCTCCTCCATGGAACGCCGTATGATCTCCCGGTAAAGCCCTGTACTTTTCCCCGCCCCGGACGCTCCTGTATAAAAACGCAATGACACGATTATCCCTCCTGTATCTGTGCAGCAGACTCCTGAAACATCTTATTTACTATACCATATTTCCCATGCCCTGACATCTTCCAATTTCTATCTCGCAGTCCCAGGTTACGCAGTACGGGGGCTTATTTCCCCTATCAGCATGAAACAATATCAAATAATCCCGGCTCTTTCCAAAGCATCTGCTGTTCCGATCCGATAGAAAAATACGACGTTTTCCGGTGGATAAGCCTATAATTTCAAGGCAACACTATCACTGACTGCATACGTGCCCGAAGCCGGATACCCAGACATGAAAACGGGCTGTCCCCAGCCAAAGCCGGCGGCATATTCCACGACAAAAAGGAGGATAACATGAGAAACCTGATCCCATTTAATGAAAACTGGTATTTTTCCCGGGAGGACACCGGACTCCCCCGCACCCTTCCCTCCGACTGGGAAAAAGTAACCCTTCCCCACACCTGGAACGCCATAGACGGCCAGGACGGCAGGGGAGATTATTACCGCGGCGCCTGCTGGTATGCCAAAGAATTTCCCACGCCGCCCGATGCGGAAGGGAAAAAAGTATTTCTGGAGGTACTGGCCGCTTCCCTGTCCGGGAAGGTTTTTGTAAATGGCCGGGAAGCGGCTTATCATGAGGGAGGGTTTTCTTCCTTCACCGCAGAAATCACCGGTTATCTGCACCCGGCTGCTTCGAAGGATCCGAACCTTCTCGTAATATGCGCGGACAATAGCGACCGGCCCCATATCTACCCCCGTATGGCTGATTTCACCTTTTACGGAGGGTTATACAGGGGGGTGAACCTGATCGTCGTTCCGCAGGTTCACTTTGATCTGGAATTCTGGGGTGCCCCCGGCCTCTCGGTCACTTCCCTGCCGGAAGGGGATTGTGCTTTCCTGAAACTGCAGACCTGGATCAAACATGCGGATGACGATTATACGGTCCGCTATCTCATCACAGACGCTACGGGTGAGGTAACAGGAGAAGCCTGGCGGCCCGCCGGTGATCCCGGCACCAGCCTCTTTCTTCCCAAAGCCCATCTGTGGCAGGGCGTGGAGGATCCCTATCTGTATACCTGCACGGCCTCTTTGGTCTACCGGAACGAAACCGTGGACGAAATCAGCTGCCGTTTCGGCATCCGCAGCTTTTCCGTGGATCCGGAAAAAGGATTCTTCCTGAACGGAAAGCCTATGATGCTCCGGGGCGTATCCCGGCACCAGGACCGTCTGTACCGGGGAAATGCCCTTACCCGGGAGGAGCATTATGAAGATGCCGGTCTGATACGGGAAATCGGCGCCAATACCGTACGGCTGGCCCATTACCAGCACAGCCGCGATTTCTACGATGCCTGCGACGAATACGGCTTTGTCGTATGGGCGGAAATCCCCTATATCAGCAGCCAGAGTGAGGACCAAAATGCCCATGAAAACTGCCGTACCCAAATGCAGGAGCTGGTCTATCAGAATTACAACCACCCTTCCATCTGCTTCTGGGGTATATCCAACGAAATCACCATTGCGGGGGAAAAGCCCGGTCTGGTGGAAAACCACAAAGACCTGCAATCCCTGGTAAAAAGCATCGATCCCACCCGTCTGACCACCATGGCCCATGTGAGCATGGTCCCCCCGGAAAGCAGGCTGCATGGGATTACGGATTTGGAGAGTTATAACCATTACTTCGGCTGGTACGGCGGGGTCTATACCGACAACGAAAAATGGCTGGATCACTTCCACGAGACACACCCGGAAATCTGTCTCGGCCTTTCTGAGTACGGCGCGGAAGGAATTATCACCTACCAGCCCGATGTTCCGAAATGCAGGGATTATTCGGAGAGCTACCAGGCCGAATACCATGAACACATGGCGGCTGTCCTCATGGAACGCCCCTATCTGTGGAGCACTTATGTCTGGAATATGTTTGATTTCGGCTGTGCCGCCCGTAACGAAGGCGGGACCGCCGGCCGCAACAACAAGGGCCTGGTAACCCTGGACCGGAAAATAAAAAAGGACGCTTTTTATCTATATAAGGCTTACTGGAGCAGCGAACCTTTTGTCCACATCTGCGGACGCCGCTTCGCACAGCGCACAGATTTTCCTGCCGGAAGCGGTACCATTACCCTCCGGATATATTCCAACCAGCCGGAGGTAAGTCTGTACTGTAATGGGGATCTTTTCCTCACCCTCACGGGCAGCCATGTCTTTGTATTTGAACAGGTCCCCCTGAAGGATGGCTTCACCTGCTTTACCGCCTGCGCCGGGGACTGTTCGGATACCATATCCCTGCAGCGGATCGATGAAAAACCTGCCGTTTATACCCTGCCCCCGGAAGAAGAGGAGGACACCGACGGCGCAGCCAACTGGTTTGACGAAGCTGCCGCAACATAAGCCAATGCCCCCATGGAATTCCCGGAGGGCCGGTTTTCCGTAAAAGATCCGGTCAGGGATATCTTGCGGCAGGAAGAAGCCGCCCGGATCCTGACAGGCGCCCTGTCCTCCCTGACCGGTATGAAGCTGAAAAAAGGGATGCTGGGTATGCTGGGGGAAAAAACAGCGGAGGAACTCGTGGATATGATGGGTTCCATGGGCATGGGCGGTACAATTCCGGAGGGTGCCGCCAGGATAATCAATGCGGAATTGAATAAAATACCGAAAAAAGGGTAACCATCCGGCCCCGGTAAAGGACGGCGGCATACCTGCAGCCCAAAAACAGGCAAGGTGCCTCAGCGCACCTTGCCTGTAACTGTTTTTATAATTATTGGTGATGCTTTATCATCCCCGCCGCTTTCGCAATTTCCAATACAATAATAGGAATAAATGCCAGCCCCAGCGCCGTCAGGTACAGATGTGCCGGAAGGGCCGTCAGGCCGAAAACAAGGGCAAAGGGCGGAATAAAGGTGATCAGTGCAATCAGTATCAGGGAGAGCGCCGCCGCACCGTTTAAATAGGTATTGGTAAAGAAGCCGGTCTTGAAAAGAGAGTGGCTGGAACGCATGTTAAACGCATGGAACACCTGGGTGGTCGCCAATACCATAAAGGCCATGGTACGTCCGGCCTCTATGGTTCCGGTTTCCTTCCATCCAAGCCAGAAACCGAATAAGGTCAGCGCCGCAAACATAGCTCCCTGCAGTACGATCCGAATCCCCAGGCCATGGGCAAATATGCCTTCATTCTTCGGCTTCGGACTCTTTTCCATCACATCGTCAGGAACCTTTTCCATGCCCAGCGCAATAGCGGGAAGACTGTCGGTTACCAGGTTGATCCACAGAAGCTGCATAGAGAGAAGGGGGCTCTGTTTCCAGAACAGCATGGAAAGGAATACGGTTAATACCTCCCCGATGTTGGTACCAAGCAAAAAGGCCACCGCATGCTTGATATTTCCGTAAATACCGCGTCCTTCTTTTACGGCGGATACAATCGTCGTAAAGTTGTCATCCGTCAGTGTCATATCCGCGGCGCCCTTTGCCACATCGGTACCGGTAATTCCCATGGCGCAGCCGATATCCGCGGCCTTTAAGGCCGGCGCATCGTTCACGCCGTCACCGGTCATCGCAACGATTTCCCCCTGATTCTGCCATGCCTTCACAATGCGGATTTTATCTTCCGGAGACACACGGGCATATACCGAAATATGCCGTACCTTTCCGGTCAGTTCTTCCTCGCTCATTGCCGCCAGCTGTGCGCCGGTAATCGCGTTGTCGCCTTCCTCCAGGATGCCCAGATCCCGGGCAATCGCCGAAGCGGTAACCACATGGTCGCCGGTGATCATAACAGGCTTGATACCCGCCTTCCTGCACACCGCAACCGCATCGCGTACCTCCGGGCGGGGCGGATCGATCATCCCTACCAGCCCCATAAAGGTAAGCCCGTTTTCCAGTTCTTCGATAGAAGGATTTTCAGGTACTTCTTCTATTTCCTTATACCCTACCGCCAGAACACGGAGGGCATTGGAACTCATGGTATTCACCAGCTCCTGGGCCTTATCCATATCCCCCCGGGTACAGATAGGGAGCATGGAATCAAAAGCACCCTTGGTAATGACAACATTCCTGCCATGCATTCTGCAGACCACGGTCATCAGCTTTCTGTCGGAGTCAAAAGGAAGCTCGGTAAGCCGAGGATATTCCTGAGCCAGCTTTTCCTTGGGACTTCCGTTTTTCATGGCCGCATATACAATGGAGGTTTCCGTTGGATCTCCGATATGCTGTACCTCTCCATCCTTTTCGATTACAGAACCGTCACAGCAGAGGGCGCCGTATTCCAGAAGCTTTTTAATCTCAGGGGAATCCTGTCCGGATATGTCCGCAAGGCTGCCGCTCTGTGCATCATAGGCTTTTACCAGGGTCATACGGTTCTGGGTGAGGGTTCCTGTTTTATCGGAACAGATAACGGATGCACTTCCCAGCGTTTCCACGGCGGGCAGCCTTCTTATAATGGCATTCTGCTTCACCATCCGCTGGACCCCGATGGAAAGGACAATGGTGACGATTGCGGGAAGTCCTTCCGGGATAGCCGAGACGGCAAGGGAAACCGCCGTCATAAAAATTTCCATAACCGCCATGCCGTCAATCAGGCCGATAATAAAGATGACCGCACACACGGCAATTGCCAGAAAGCCCAGATATTTTCCAAGCTGGGCCAGTTTTTGCTGCAAAGGGGTCTGGCTGTCCGTTTCCCCTTCCAGAAGCCCTGCAATATGTCCCATTTCCGTGTTCATCCCGGTAGCCGTAACCACCGCACGTGCACGTCCGTATGCCACGCTGCAGCCGGAGTAGATCATATTCGCCCGATCTCCCAAAGGCGCTTTTTCTTCTATTTGAAGGGCGGCATTCTTTTCACTGGGAACGGATTCCCCCGTCAGTGCGGATTCTTCCGATTTCAGGCTCGCCGATTCTATCAGCCTGGCATCGGCAGGGATATTATCGCCGGCTTCCACCAGGATGATATCTCCGGGCACCACCTGCACGGCGTCAATCACGACCTCTTTGCCGTCGCGGATCACTCTTGCCCGCGGCGCCGACATGTTCTGCAGCGCTTCCATGGCTTTTTCCGCCTTGCTTTCCTGCACCATGCCCATGATGGCATTGAGGACGACAATCAGCAGAATCAGAAGAGGTTCAAAAAATTCGGACGAATCATGTCCGTTGCACGCAACCACAAATGATACCGCTGCGGCGGCGATCAGGATGAGTATCATCACATCCTTGAACTGTTCAAAAAAACGCTGCAGATTGGTTTTTTTCTTTTTGGCCCTAAGTTGGTTGGGGCCGTATTCCTGCAGGAGTTCCTGTGCCCGGGCGCTTGTAAGCCCCTCTGTCCTGCTGCTGTGCAGGCCGTTTATTACCGAGTCCAACGGTTCACTATACTGTGTCATATCATTCTCCTCCTCCCTTTTTCAGGGAACCGGCAGGCATATGCATGGCCTGCTCAATAATGGTCATTATCTGCTCCATGGAAAGAAGCTGTTTCCTGGACTGGGCCAGCAGTCCAAAAATCAGAATCCGTATGGTTTCCTCCGGATAGGCCGTCGTGAGTATTTTTTCCTTTACCCCCTGTTCAAGCAGACGGCTGATCTGCTCCTGCAGTAAATCATTGGCATCCTGGGCAATGGAATTTCGGGAAAAGACCTCCAGCATGTTCGCCAGATTCTCTTCTTCATCTCCGGAAAACTGGTCGATCATATCCATATACAATGCCAGGAATTCCGAGGCCTTCTGATAAAAAGTGAGAGCGTCATCCGCGAGGATCCTTTCGGAAGCCTCCCGCAGCTCGGTCATTACCACGCTCACCACCTCATTCACGATCTCTTCCTTGGATTTGAAATAATAGTAGAACAGGCCTTTGGCGACTCCCACCTTATTCACGATCTGGCTGACCTGCGTATTTTTAATGCCGTTTTTGTCAAACAGCTCCCGGGCTGCCTCCACCAGTTCCGCCCGGCGTATTTCCGGTTCCTTGCTTATCCGCATCCTGTCACCTGCCTTCCGCCTTTTTGTGTATTATAACAATTGACTGACTTTTTGTAAATAGTAAGTCAATTTTATTTTCATAACTTTTTATGGATCATTTTCTCCCAAAGAATTATTTTTATCAATTAAGATTCTTTAAAGAATTCTTTTATACATTTAATAAGTTTTTTTGAATTGCGACACACTTCTGACACAATTATCCGGTATCATAAATGACAGATAGATGAACAACAGCTCACAAGTTTTGTTGAAACTATCTCCCCCCTCATAAGATAAGAAGCCTCCACATTTTGTGGAGGCTTCTTATTTTTCATGTTTTGACATTGATGATGAATGAACAGATGCAATTTTTTATCTTGTTTTTTTATCAGAAACAGCCAGTTCACCGCAGGCATAACGCAGCAGTTCGTCCGGCGTGGGGGCCTCTCCTTTTCTGGGGACCTTATTCTGCCAGGCGCCTGTAACGCCGTCATCAGGGGTATTCCGGTAGGAATAATCCAGCGCTGCCTGCATCTCCTGCTTTACTTCCTGTACACTCACTCCATATTCTTTTGCCACTTTTCGGTAAATCTTTTTTTTATTCATTGTATATTCTCCTATGGCATGTGTATATTATATGCATCTTTCTTTTACAATTATAGACGATTTAAGCGTATGTTTCAACAATATCAGACGCTATAAATATTCGAAAATCTGACTATTGTATATTATTATTATCACATGGGAGGAGGCGGATGATAATGGACGAAAAATTTATTCGTGACCGGATTACCGAACTTCGACTCCAGAAGGATGTTCCGGAAAGAAAAATGAGTGTAGATTTAGGGCACAGCACAAGTTATATTCACAGTATTGCCTCCGGCCGTGCCTTACCTTCTATGCCGGAATTCCTCTACATATGTGATTATCTGGGTGTTACTCCTATGGAATTCTTCAACGAGTCGGAGCGTACCACGCAATTGCAGCAAAGAGCAATGCAATACATACGTCAGCTGGACGAGGATGAGGCCCGGCTGATTGTAGATCTTCTGGAAAGGATAAAAAAAATAAAGTAATATTCCGTATTCCGGCAGCTGCACCCGGTTTATTAAGTTGGATGCAGTTACCGGAATACCGGTCTTTTTTTATAATATCGACAGATTCCCTCAAAAGTTAAGCCGTTTTATAACATATAATCGGAAGCTGTTTTTGCTGACAGCTTCTGTTTTCTGTTTCCTTTCCGGACAAAATCAAAGGAAAACAGGATCATCAGCTCGTGGGCCAGCAGGGGGAAGGCCGCCAGGAAGGTCAGACGCAGCCATTCCCTTAAGGACAGATGGGCCGTCCCGAAGGCCGCCGTGAGAAAAGGGATTTCCGTTACGGCAAACTGCAGGAGGAAACCAAGGACACAGGCTGCAATCATCAGCTTATTGTCAAAATGTTTCATTTTAAAAACGGATTTGCGCACATCCCTCATGCCCACCGCATGAAACAGCTGGGACATCCCCAGGACCGTAAACGCATAGGTCTGCGCCCGGTTCAATATGGCTTCATGCTGGAGCACCGTAGCAAAATTGGCTATGGTAAGAGGGATCTGTTTCTCCAGAATCACCGCATAGGGAATGGTAAAAAAGGCCGCAAGGCTGATCCCTGCAATCAGCAGGCCGTAAAAGCCGGTGCAGGCCAAACCTCCTCCCGCAAACAGGCTCTCTTTGGGATCCCGGGGCGGCCGTTTCATCAGGCTGTCGGCATCATTATTATCCACTCCGAGCGCCAGTGCCGGAAGGGAATCGGTAATCAGGTTAATCCAGAGGATATGGCTGGATTTCAGGGGAGATGCCAGGCCGCACAGAACCGCCAGGAACATGGTCATTATTTCTCCCAGGTTGGAGGAAAGAAGGAAAATGACGGATTTCTTAATATTTTCGTAAACCCCCCGCCCTTCCACAATGGCTTTTTCTATGGTGGCGAAATTATCGTCTGTGAGTATAATATCCGAAGCCTGCTTGGCCACATCCGTTCCTGTCATCCCCATGGCAATGCCGATATCCGCCGCTTTGAGGGAAGGCGCGTCGTTGACGCCGTCGCCTGTCATAGCCACAATATTCCCCTTTTCCTTAAAACCTTTTACAATACGTACCTTGTGTTCCGGGGAAACCCTGGCAAATACCCGTACCGTATCCAGTTTGTGCAGGAAACTTTCCTCATCCAGACGGGCAACCGCATCTCCGGTGAGGCACTGCTCCGGACGGTTCACTATCCCCAGCTGCTTCCCGATGGCGAAGGCGGTATCCACATGATCGCCGGTGATCATCACGGTGGATACCCCTGCATCCCGGAAACGTGCCACCGCATCGGCAGCTTCGGGACGCGCCGGATCCTTCATCCCCACCATCCCTACAAAGGTAAGCCCTTCTTCCACCGGCCCGCTGCCGCCGGCACGCATGGCAATCGCCAGCGTCCGCAGGGCCTGGGAGGACATGTTCTCCACCGCCTGCCTGATTTGCCTTCTCTGCTGCTCCGTCATGGCTGCGGTCCTGCCGTATAGCAGAATACTGCTGCATTTTTTCAGGATCTCGTCGGGCGCCCCTTTTGTATAGGTAACCGTCTGGTTTCCTCTCTGATGGAAGGTGGACATCATCTTGCGGTTGGAATCAAAAGCCAGCTCCTTTGTGCGGGGAAATTCCTTTTCCAGTTCCTCCCTGCGCATACCGAACCGGGCCGACAGGTCCAGCAGGGCCAGTTCGGTGGGATCCCCGATGCGTTCTCCCCCGTCCAGCACCCCATCGTTGCACAGAGTCATTCCTTTTAAAAATTCCCTGTGTTCTTCCTTTCCCAGATCTTTTTTCCCCAGCAGCTTCTGGTTGGTGAAGCAGCTTTCCACGGTCATTTTATTCTGGGTGAGGGTGCCGGTCTTGTCGGAGCAGACCACGCTCACCGCTCCCAGCGTTTCCACGGAAGGAAGCTTTCTGACTATGGTATGTACCTTTACCATCTTGGTCACGCTCAACGCCAGGCAGATAGTGACCACTGCCGGAAGCCCTTCCGGAACTGCGGCTACTGCCAGGGATATGGCCGTGATCAGCATTTCTATCAGATTTCTTTTCTGTACCAGTGCGATGACGAAAAGAGCCGCACAGAGAAGCAGGGACAGAATGCTCAGCAGTTTTCCCAGCTCTCCCAGCCTTTTCTGCAGCGGAGTGAGTTCTTCATGGCTTTCATTGATGAGGGAGGCGATTTTTCCGATTTCCGTATCCATACCGGTGGCGGTCACGATACCTTCTCCCCGGCCATAGGTCACTATGGTGGACATATAAGCCATATTATAGCGATCCCCCAGAGGGATATGGGTTTCCTTCCCTGCCCTTGTCTCCCTCTTCCCGGCCGCTTCCAGCCCTTTTCCCTTCCCCGCAAACTCCTCCCTGCGTGCGGGAGCCGCCCCTTTGGCAACAAAAGAAGCGTCCTTTTCAATAGGTACCGATTCCCCTGTCAGGGCCGACTCCTCCACCTTCAGGCTGCTTGTTCTGGTAAGGCGCAGATCCGCCGGGATCTGGCAGCCGGCATCCAGGCATACAATGTCCCCCACCACAAGCTGGGACGCCGGAATCTCTTTTTCCCTTCCCTCACGGATCACATAGGCATGCGGGCTTGTCAGCTTTTTCAGGGAATCCAGGGCCTTCTGGGCTTTTCCCTCCTGTATCATGCCTACAAAAGCGTTCATCAGCACCACCACCGCAATGATCACGGCATCGCTCACTTCATGGAGCAGGAGGGATATAACAGCCGCTGCAAGAAGCACATATATCAGCGGATCATTCAGCTGTTCCAGAAAAGACTCCACCACCGTCTTTTTCCGCGGTTCCTTCAGCTCATTCTTCCCGTTCTCCTGATAACGCCTTGCGGCTTCCTTTTCCGACAGTCCTTTGTCTATATCACTGTCCAGCTGTACACATGTTTCTCTGATGCTCTTTGTCTCAAACACAATCCCACTCCTTTATCTTGTCCTGGAAAGTGACTGTTCGTTTCCAACAGCCCCTTTCCTCCAGCAACAGTTCAGATAAGCCTCAACTGTCATGTCTTATATACCTTATGAAAAGAAGGACAGGAATATGTCCGGGCCGGAAATTTTTATGACAGGCCCTCTGTGCAGCTGTATACTTTACAAAGTTTTTCTTAAAAAGCTTAAGAATTTCTTATATGTGTTGACAGTATATATTATACAAAATATAATATACTTAATTCATAGATATGCCTGTATGAAATATATATAGAAAGAAGGAGGGATTACATGATATATCCGCTCAGTACACCGCTGCTGGAATTCCTGATTTTATCTGTCGTTTCCAGAGATGACAGCTACGGCTACGAAATAAGCCAGCAGCTGAAAACCGTATCAAACACGAAGGATTCCACGCTGTATCCCATATTGAAAAGGCTTCAGGAAAACGGCCTGGTGGATACCTATGACCAGCAATTCCAGGGACGCAACCGGAGATATTACCGGATTACGCCGGACGGGCGGGGAACCTGCGAATACCTGGACAACGAATGGAAAAAGTACGTGGATGCTATCAACGAAATTGCCCATGGAGGTGAGGAAAAGTGAACAAGACCGAATATATGAGCGCGCTGGAAAAGCGGCTTCGGATTTTGCCCAAAGAAAATTATAATGAGGCTATGGCTTATTTTGAAGAGTATTTTGAAGACGCCGGGCCGGAAAGAGAACAGCAGGCCATCGAGGATCTGGGAAGCCCGGACACGGCGGCGGAACAGATCATCACCAATATGGCTATCCAAAAAGCTTCCGTTCCCCAAAAGGGGCTCCGCAAAAATATGAATGCCCTGTGGATCGGTATCCTCGCCGTCTGCGCGGTTCCCATAGCTCTTCCTTTTGCCGTGCTGTTCCTGGGAGTGATTGTCCTGTTAATACTCTGTGTGCTTCTGGTGCTTGCAGCCTTTATCATGGCGGCCCTCGCCTTTGTTGTATGCGGCCCCATTGCCGTAGCCGCCAGCTTTACCGTCCTGTTCAGCGCACCTGCCACTGCGCTCAGCTGTTTTGGTGCCGGCCTGTTCTGCACCGGACTTGGACTTTTGGCCGTATATGGTGTATTAAAACTCTGCCGCCTTATCCTGATCAGCCTGGTAAAGCTTTTCGGAAATATCTTAAAAATGAAAGGAGAGCGTCATGCGTAAACGCAATAAATTTTTTATACTCTGCGGCTCCCTGTGTGCTGCCGGACTGCTCCTGTCCGTCATAGGCTGGGTACTGGGAGGCCGTTTCAACGGCGTCGGTTTCCAGCCCGGAAACGGTCTTACCGTCTATTCCCTGAATAATACCTCCAGTGAGGGACCGTCTGTCCTGTCCGATACCATCGACGATTTGGATGCCTTCACCAGCCTGGATATTCAGATGGATTATGCCGATATCACCATACAGCCCTCCGACCATTACGGGCTGGAATACCAGCTTGTGGCCTGGAGCGCTCCCGATATCCAGGTAAAAGACGGGAAACTCACTGTCAGGGAAAGCAAACAAAGCAGCGGACAGGTCGTTTTCATGTCCGGCTTCTCCACCTCTTTTTCCATGGATTGGCCCTCTGCCAAAGAATATGTGACCATTTACGTTCCCGCAGATACACAGCTTGGCTCCCTGACCGTTTCCACCTCCTCCGGGGACACCAGCCTTTCCGCACTGCATGCCGGGGATCTTACCCTGGTAAATGACTACGGAAATGCAACCCTTACGGACATTGCCTGTACCGATATGGATCTCACTCTCAACTCCGGCAAATTCAAAGGAGAAAATTTGAGCGGGAATACGCTGAAGGTAACAAACGACTACGGCGACTGCACCCTGGACAAAGCGGATATCAAAACAAGCACGGATCTGATACTCAACAGCGGCACCCTCAAACTAAAACAGGCCGCCTTGGGACAGCTTACGGTCACCAGCGATTACGGCTCTGTGGATATGAACGGAGTTACCGCTGCCGATGCCAGCCTTAATCTAAACAGCGGGGATATGGATGCAGAAGCCTTCAGCTTCCGGAATCTTACCGTCAAATCCGATTACGGCCATGTGGACATCACTCCCGTCCTGACCCAAACCTATGGTTATGATTTAAAGACCGACTACGGCGAAATCAAAGTAGGCAGCCACAAGCTCGGCGATGTTTATTATACCTTTGAAAACGAATATGAAAACTGGATCCGCATCGAATGCAGCTCCGGAGACATCACAATCCGGAATTAATAAAATAACGGCGCAGCAAAGTGAATTCCTTCACTGCTGCGCCGTTTCTCATGAAACAGGAGGATGGCTCACGAAGCGAAGCATCCTCCTGTTCCGCAGGTTTCTCTCTGAAAAAGTCAAACTGCCCCCAGTAAGAAGGCGGCAAGATCTCCCAACTTCTTTGTATCTACCAGAGCCGGTATGTCTTTTTCCGTATGAAGCACTTTTTCCGTCAGTTCAAATATACCGGAGGAAGTTATCGCCACTGCCGGTACGCCGGAAAAGGAAAACAGGGTGTGATCCCCCTGCGGCCACGGCTCGGTTTCTGAAAAACCTTCCAAACGGGATGCAAAGCTTCTTATACTGCTGCTCAGCTTTTCAGGACATTCATAAAACGAATAGGTAATATCCTTCCCTTTCAGCCCCGCCCCATCCACATTAAATGCACAGACATAATCCTCCGGCCTGGATAAATGGGAAGCCAGATATGCCATTTCCCCCGGCGTGGAGTAATAATCTTCTCCGTTAAAAAGGACGAACTCCAGCCGGTACGGATACGTTTTTCCCTGCAGCTGTGAAGCCATGGCAAGCAGTACCGCCGTCCCGGAGGAATTATCCAAAGCACCCGGCGTCATGCTGCCGGTATCAATATGGGCGGAAAAGCAGACCTTATGCGCGCCGCTTCCATAGGAAGCAATCACATTTGCCCCCTTCGCCGCTTTTCTTTCCGCATCCAGCTTCAATACCGCCCGGATACCGCTGTCAAGCAGGGGAAGATTTTCCGGCAGGACAATCCCGCAGGGCAGTTCAAAATCCCCATCCTCAATGATAGGCAGATACTGTCCGGCGGAAAGGCTTACGGTAAGAACCGCCAGCGCACCGCCGTTTTCCAAAAGGGAAATGATTTCCTTATGCTCATCCGGATTCCAGAAAACAAAGCTTTTGGGCATGAGCGGTTCGGATGCCAGTCCGTCACAAAGCAATACAATTTTTCCGGATAGCGGGGCTTTCCGCAGTTCTTCCAGAGAACCTACCCGGATGATTTCCCCCTGTACCCCGCAGCCTTTGGAATAAGGCGCGGGCATCACAGGGATCTCCTTTCCCTCTGCCTTTAGAGTACCCCCGTTCCTGCTCCAGTCCATGCAGTCAAATTCCTGCAGCTGCGTGGTGAGGCCATAGGCTTCGAATTGCCTGCGGGCATAAGAAACCGCGTCCCGGTTTGCCTGTGAGCCGGTGGGACGCGGGCCGATTTCTTCGCACAGGGCTTGTAAATGCCGTTGGATTTCATTTTTTTGATCCATATTTTCCTCCATGTAGGTGGGAACGTGAAACTTGTGTCCCCGGATGTTGTTCTTTTATTATAGCAATGGAGGAAACGGTTCTCTTGACCGCAACGGACATTCTCCTACAGGATCCACATGATAATTTTTCCGGTCAAAACCCATTACCGTAAGAAGGTTGGTTACAATCCCGTCCGTATCAATAAAGGAAATAACCATCCCGGCAACCACCACCGTGGAAATGAAGTAAGGCATATAGCTGGCCGTCTGGATAAACTTTTTAAAACGGGTATGCTTGATTTGATCCAGCAGCAGCGCAAAGAAAATAGGAGCTGTAAAACCAAATAAAAGATTCAGGCCGCTCAGTATCAGGGTATTTTTAATCAGCCTGGAAAAATAGTGGCCGGAAATGAATTTATCAAACCATCTCAGGCCGACCCATTTCACTCCTTCTCCTAAAAACGGCGCTCCCGGAACATAATCCTGAAAAGCAATGACCAGCCCGTACATAGGTATGTAACAAAAAATAAGTATCAGTATCAGTGTGGGAAGCATCAGGCCGTAAATCTGCAGGTTTTCCTTTATGACCCCTCTTCCGTATTTCTTTTTTTCTCCGGATCCCTTTGGCCTGTCCCAAAAGACCGCCGTCCTCTCTTTCATAATGATCCTCCAATCCTTTTGACGGACATCCTCTTTTTTCCGTATTCCTTCGGTTTGGGATACCCGTTTGACTGGCCCCAGTATAAAGCGCCTCTGCCTGCCTTTTCAACTGCCAGAAAATTCTCCGGCGCACAAAATGTTCTTCCAGGCTTTCCGGAACATTTTGTACATTGCGGAACATTTTGTAATTTGGGATGCTCATAAACAGTTAAAAATATTATTGTATTTCAGACAGTTTTGTGATAGGCTGAACATAAGCATAAACTTCTGTGAATCTGGGCTTTTTGCCGTCTTTCTTCTATTTCTATTCAGAGACTCTATGCTTATAATCCATTGAAACAGGCAGGAGCCATCTGGAAGAAAAGGAAATATGGCATTCCCTTTCCGCTGCTTCCTGCAACCATTGCAGAAGAAAGGAGCAGTTAATGGGCGAAACACAAAAAGAACGATATGTCGTAAGAAATCACAAGGACACTGTATTCCGGTTGGAAGTTGAGGGGTTGTTTGTTAGGCCCGAAAATATGATTGGTAATGACTTGCTTGAGTCTTAACATAGCGAGAGGAATAATAAACTATATGAATAGTGAACATGAAATTGTACTATATCAGGTAGATAACACAAATATTTGTGTTAGTGTCTATTATAAGGATGAGACATTTTGGCTATCGCAAAAAGTCATGGCAGAGTTGTTTGATTGCAGCACAGATAACATTTCTCTGCACTTGAAAAATATATTTCATGAAGAAGAATTAGATGAGACGGCAACTACCGAGATTTTCTCGGTAGTTCAAAGAGAAGGGACACGTGATGTCACTCGAAAGGTAAAATGCTACAATTTGGATGCGATAATTGCAGTAGGATATCGTGTGAATTCTAAAAAGGCAACCCGCTTTCGTCGGATGCATCTGAAAAGAAAGTGACCTCACTGGATCTGGAATGAGTTTTTAGCCGCACAAAGGGCGGAGGTTATAGCTATGTCGATTTTTGAATATAACGAAGAAGAAGAAATGAAAAAAATCCGTGCCGCAGAATACAGTGTCGGATGGCAGACTGGTGTTGCGGATGGAAAAACAAAAGGAATAGCACTTGGAAAAGCAATAGGACAAGCAGAATCCGTTCTGGAATTACTGGATGATTTGGGTGAAATTCCGGAAAGTCTGCGCGACGGTATCTTAAAAGAAACTGATGTAATCCTGCTTAAGAAATGGCTCAAAGAAGCTGCAAAGGCAGAATCCATACAAATGTTCCTGGAGCGGACCGGCCCGGAATAATAAATAATAGCAAACAATGGAACGGTTCCGCCCCTTCACATTTCCCAAAAGGGACCTCCCGCTGCTGGCCAAACCGTACGGTATCAATTACAGGACATCACTCGCGCATAAAGGAGGAAATAGCGTATGAGAAAACAGCCGGCTGCAGAAGAGAACCGCCGAAAGGTATCTCCAGATTGCCGCTGAGGCAGGCTGCCAGGATAAGCCGGGAAATGTTCAAGTCAAAAACCCCGCCATCATCGGCGGGGTTTTTGACTGCTCTATATCCTTTTCCCGCTCTTAACGCAGGAGAAAGTTCCGTATGCAGGACGTTTACTTAACTCAGCACGCTGTCCTCGCCTTCCGGAAGAATAAATGCCAGAATAATTCCCACCACGGCTGCCAGGGCCAGGCCGGAAATGGTAACGGCTCCGTATACCGGGATGCTGTCACAGCCGATACCCAGGACAAGGATGATCGCAGCCACCAGCAGGTTACGGCTGTTGCCGAAGTTCAGCCGGGAATTAATGAGGATACGCACGCCTACCGCGGAAATCATACCGTAGAGCACGATACTGATACCGCCGGTAACCGGGGAAGGAATACTGGTAATAAAGCCTCCGAATTTACCGAAAATACCGAGAATCATAGCAAATACCGCCGCAATGCGGATTACGGAAGGATCATATACCTTGGTCACGGCGAGGACTCCTGTGTTTTCCCCGTAGGTAG
The DNA here is from genome assembly GCA_022845955.1 of Lachnospiraceae bacterium. GTDB lineage: Bacteria > Bacillota > Clostridia > Lachnospirales > Lachnospiraceae > Eisenbergiella. The sequence continues at coordinate 1,280,292 of AP025576.1, read as the reverse complement.
TGTTCGCGGGTCCGCCCAGGATACCGGCCAGGGCGGTGGCAAGGCCGTCTCCCAGGATTGTCCTGTGAACGCCGGGATCCACCATGAAGTTCTTGCCAACAACGGCACCGTTGGTAGTAATATCCCCCACGTGTTCAATCATGGTTACCAGCGCGATAGGCGCAATAGCCAGGATAGCATCCGGTTTAAACTGCGGGATGCAAAGCAGCTGGGATACGATATCCTTGTCCATAAAGGAAAGGAAATGCGCCTCCCTGACAGCGGTGAAATCACAGAAGCCAAGGGGCAGGCAGACCAGATAGCCCGCAATGATGGCGAACAGGATAGGCATCAGGTTAAAGATACCCTTTGCAAAAATGGAAACACAGATTACCACGGTGAGAATCACTACCGTAACCAGTACAGCCTTCAGGCTGAATTCTCCGTTATAATAAAATGCACTGTTAATTGCCGTGCTGCTCAGACGCAGCCCGATGACAATGATGATCGGACCCGTTACGATAGGGGGCAGCAGTTTATTTACCTTTTCATATCCGAAAATCTTAATCAGGCCGGCAAAAAGTACATAAACAAGACCGGCAATAATCAGCGCGCCTTTCACGGCCGCCAGCTTGTCCAGGAAATCGGGATCTCCCATTCTGGAGTCCCCGATAATTGCCATGATACCTGCCATAAAGGCGAAGCTGGAGCCCAGGAAAACGGGCACCTTTTTCTTTGTGATCCAGTGGAACAGCAATGTGCCCAGGCCGGCACAGAACAGTGTGATCGAGGTATTCAGCCCTGTCAATGCCGGAACCAGTACGGTGGCGCCGAACATGGCCAGGGTATGCTGAATGCCCAGAATCAGCTTTTGCCTCGTGGTCTTTTCACCCATAATTACATTTCCTCCTCATAAGTAAATTTACGTTACGTTTAATTATTCAAAAGCCGCTTTGGCTCTTTGACTGGTGTGGTGTCAAAAACAGATTTCCGTCTGTGCGGGAATGGTTTTTGCCAGCAATTTCCCCTTTCGGAAGGAATAGAGGATTTCACTCTTTTTGTTCAGGACGTTGTAAAAGTTATCCCCGTTAAGAATAATGAAATCCGCCGGATTTTTTTCCCGGATTCCATAGCTGTCTCCCAAATGCAGGGTCTTGGCGGCATTATAGGTAATGAGCTTATAGGAATTCATGATGTCCTCATAACCCATCATCTGGCATACATGCAGGCCCATGAACACCGTATCCCGCATATTCCCGGTTCCCAGCGGGTACCAGGGGTCAAATACATCATCATGCCCAAAGGATACATTCAGCCCGGCCTCCAGCAGTTCCTTCACTCTTGTGACCCCCCGGCGTTTGGGATAGGTATCCGCCCGTCCCTGCAGATGGGTATTCACCAGCGGATTGGCCACAAAATTAATCCGGCTCATTTTTAACAGGCGCATCAGCCGGTTCACATATGCATTATTATAGGAATGCATAGCCGTGGTATGGCTTGCCGTAACTTTATCAGACAGTTCCATCTCATAAGCCCTTGCCGCCAGCGTTTCCAGCCCTCTGGAGGCCTCGTCATCGATTTCATCACAGTGCACATCCACCAGCCGGTCATACCGGTATGCCAGATCCATGGCAAAATTCAGGGATTCCACGCTGTATTCCCGCGTAAACTCAAAATGGGGGATGGCGCCCACACAGTCGGCCCCCATCTTTACCGCATTTTCCATCAGTTCTTTTCCATGGGGATAACTCAAAATACCTTCCTGGGGAAACGCAACCACCTGAATGGTAATTTCGTCCTTCAGTTCCTCCCGAAGCTCCAGCATGGCCTCCATAGCCACCAGTGTGGGATCCGTCACATCCACATGGGTCCTTACAAACTGAACCCCGTTTGCCGCCTGCATACGGATAGCTTTTCCTGCACGATCCTTTACATCCTGCCTGGTAAGCTTCTCTTTTCTTTTGCTCCAGCACTCGATTCCTTCAAACAAAGTACCGGACATGTTCCACTCCGGATCCCCTGCGGTCAGGCAGGTATCCAGATGCACATGGGACTCGATAAAAGGAGGCAGGATCATACAGCCGGTCCCGTCGATAACCTCTTCTCCCGGCAGCGCCGAAAGCCCCTGCGCGATTGTTTCAAAAACACCTTCCGATACCCGGATATCCGTACAGTCCTCCCCGTTCTCCAGATGAATATTTGTAATCAGCATTTGTCAGTTTCCTTTCTTATTAACCGCTTCTCCCGCCAGATAACAGATACAGGCCACAGCCATGCCGTTAATGGACGCGATTCCAAAAGGTACCACATTAGCAACCACCGCGCCCAGTACTACGCCCGCAATGGCAAACCAGTTCACCTCCAGCGTATTTTCCTTATCCTGTGCATAATCCGCCTTATGGCAGAAGAATCCCAGAATGAGAATCGCCCCAACCGGAGGCAGGGTGCAGTTAAGGATGTTCAGCCAGCCGGTAAAATTGTTGTACAGCCAGATGGCGGTAATGGTCCCCAGCGCACCGGAAATCAGAACCAGCGGGCTTTTCTTGATCTTCGTAATGTTGGACAGGCCAAGCCCTGCGGAATACAGCGCGTTGTCATTGGTTGTCCAGATATTCAGCCCCAGTACAATGATAGCAAATACGGTGAGGTTCAGCGCGATCATAACCTCAAAAATATCGTTTCCGCCCACATACACCCCGCTGAAGGCGCCGAAGGAGAACATCAGGCTGTTGCCCAGGAAAAAGGCGATTATGGTCGTCCAGACAGCCGCCCCCGGCGTCTTGGCAAAACGGGCAAAATTCGGGGTGGCCGTACCGCCGCTGACGAAGGAACCGATAACCATGCCTGCGCCGGTTATCATACTCAGCCCCTGGCTTTCCGCAAATTTATCCGTCAGGCTGGCGTCGCCCGTGCGCACGGCAATAACCATAGCCGCAATTCCCAGCATGGCGATCAGAGGGACGGAAATATAGCTGACGATAGTCATGGCCCGGATTCCGAAAAAAGCGGATCCCGTCATACAGATCCCGGCGGCAGCCACAAGCAGCGGCACCATCCATGGCTTATCCGGTGCGAGGAGCCTGGCAACAGGGATAGCGAACATTGCCACGCCCACGCCGAACCATCCTATCTGTGTGAAGCTGATCAGCGCGGAAGGCAGGTAAGACCCCTTTTTACCAAAAGAATGCTGGGCCAGCAAATCCATGGACAATCCGGTTTTACAGCCAACATAGGCCAGTAATGCCGTATAAATACCAAGAATTGCGCCGCCCAGCAGCAACGATCCGATAAAACCATTGAAATCAAGTCCGGCCCCCAGCTCCTGGCCGGTCCACATGCTTGCCGAAAAAAAAGTGAACCCCAGCATAATCATGAACATCGTCACGATATTCCGGCGGGCATGCCCCGGAACGGGCATCAGAGAATAATCCGCATCAACTTTACCTTTTTGTTCCTTTGTGCTCAAGTCTTTCTCTCCTCTCCTGTCTTTTCCCACGTTTCAGGGTAACTTCCCCCAAAAAATTCTTTTCCATAAATAGTACCATATCCGGCGATAGTTAACAACGGTAAATTTTGTGGAAAGCGTATTAATTTTTTTGTGGGAAATGGCGAAAAATATGGCTGGGGCGGCACTCACTTTTTTATCTATACCCCCATCCGGAAACTCTGATTGTAATCTTTCCCCGGATCCGATACAATAGATAAAAGACACGGATTCCGGAGGAAGAGTGAAAATGAAAGAAAAACTATATACCATCCCTTTAAATGACGCCATGAACGCAGAGGACGAATGCCCCTTCTGTTTTATCGAACGGAATGTGGAGCAGGATATCATGGATTACGTGCTCGGCTCCTGCGCTTCCTATATGGAAAGCGACACAAGGGAGGCCACGGACAAGGCCGGTTTCTGCCGGATGCATTACAAAAAAATGTTTGATTACGGCAACACCCTGGGAAACGGCTGGATCCTCAAGACCCATTACAAAAAGCTCATCGCGGAAATGAAGGATCAGTTTTCTCATTTTACACCGGGCAAAACTTCCCTCATGGACAAGCTGAAGGGAAAGCCCTCCGAAGCCAATCCCATTGCCTCCTGGGTGGCGGAAAAAGAAAAAACCTGTTATATCTGTGATTTTTTTACGAAGGAATACGCCCGCTACATGGATACCTTTTTCTACCTATATAAAAACGATGATGCTTTCCGGGAGAAACTAAAAAAAAGCAAAGGCTTCTGCCTTCACCATTTCGGTGATTTATGCAGCCATGCGGATTCCCATCTGAATGATGCGGAGAAAAAAGACTTTTATCCGGTGGTATTCCATCTCATGGAAGAAAATATGGAACGTGTCTCGGGGGATGTGGATTGGCTGATAGAAAAATTTGACTACCGCAATAAGGATGCGGACTGGAAAAATTCCAAAGATGCGGTGCAGAGGGGAATGCAGAAGCTCAAGGGCGGATATCCGGGGGATCCGGTATATAAAATGAATAAGTGAATACAGGGAAGCCGGCCGGGATGCGGACAGGAAGATCCGAAAGGAAAGAGCCCAAACAGGGACGTAGCGGCCAGTACTACTGCCACCTCAGTGGCAATTACGGTTTTCTGCCTATAAATATCTGATCTACAATAGTATTTCGTCCCTCTTTTCCGGTTAAAGGTCTTTCCATCGCTTTGCTGGATAGGGCAATCTAAACGTCGGTATAGAAGCGCCCCGGACCGTGATGGGTTCGGGGCGTGTTTCAAAACAAGTCGCTGTGGGTTCCGGTTCTGGTTAATGACAAGGTCAAAATCTCCTGCTCAATTTTATAGATAAGCAACCAGTCAGCAGTGATATGGCATTCTTTGTGCCCTTCGTAATTACCGGTTAGATTATGATCTTGAAACTTGGGCGGCAACGGCTGTTCGCTGCATAAAATCTCTAAAACATCTTGCAGTAGTTGAGGATTATACCCACGTTTTATAATCCTTCTTAAATTTAGTTGAATATCTTACGTCAAGCATTTAAGTCCTCCATCAGTTCCGTAACACTATGGAAAGACTTGCTAAGATTGCGCCCGTGATTTACGTCATCAATCGCAGTTAAAGTTTCGGCGTTGGGAACATCAAGAGCTACCTCAAACGGGATTCTTTGCTGCCGCACCATTGTTTTTGCAAAAATATGAAGAAGTGTGGCAAATAATCTGAATGACATTTCCAAAACCCATCCGGATCTCGTAAGGGAGCTTGCAGAGAAGTGGTATGGAAAAAATGATAGCACTGACTGGATTCTGCGGCCAACAGCTGTTTCCATTGGAGAAGATATTCTTTTTTCTTTTACGGTTTTGGCTGAAAGCGACGTAAAAGCCAGATTAGAATATGGGATCGATTATGTGAAAGCATATGCGAAGTGGAGTAAATGTATTTATGGGAGGACATAAAGAAGGGCGGCAGCCCGGTTCGGAGGGATCCGGTTCCGGGACTGTTGCCCTTTTGGACAGGGACAGAACGCAGTCAGCTTCTAAGCCGGGTTTCCCGGTATTTTCCGGGAGTCATGCCGACAACGCTGCTGAATTTTCTTATAAAGCTGGAGGCGTTGTCGAACCCTATTTCCTTTACAATTGCTTCAACGGTGAGATCCGTGTCAACCAAAAGCTGCTGGTTTTGCAGATTGCCGTCAATATAACCCTGAATCCGTTCTATGATAGAGAGGGATTCCTGGCGCTTTTTCCGGTTTTCCTCTTTCATGAGAAGTTCATCCTTCATGATAGAGCAGATGAACGGAAACGGGGAAAGTAGTTTCGTATCTGCTGATAGAAACGGCTGCCGTCATCCTCTTCCATATGGTACAGGATTTTTCCATCGTCCTTGAGGCTCCGGCCTCTTATTTTCTGGGATGCCTGCATGTAGGAAATGGAAACAAGACTGAGCTGCGGATATATTGTTCCGAACCCTATGGTGGCCGTAATGCGGAATCGCTGTGTAAACCGGTCCTGGAGCCCGGCCAAAAACGGCTGATAGAGCAAGATATCAACTTTGTCCCAGTTATGTACTGGTAACCGGGGGGTGATTCTGAAGGAAGCAGTGTGCGGCGGGGTATTTGACTTCCCACCTGTAGCTCCCGGACGGCACACCGGAAACTGTCAGATAACCGTCACCTGTTTTTTCATATCCCCGGAATTCCTTCCCGTCCAGATAACAGCATTTCCCTTCCTCATAAGGCAGGCAGACATCCGCCTGCGCTCCGACAGGGATATCCGTACGCATAATAAGCGCATTTCCCTCCCTGCGGCATTCCAGCCTGACGTACCCCCGTACGGTAAAAAGGGAGCCTTCCACCCGGTTTATCTCTGCATGCAGCCAGGGGCGGATCCGGAGCCGGCGATATCCCGGTTCCAGGGGCAGGATCCCCAGCACGGACCGGCACAGCCACTCCTTCACATGGCCCATCATGGCGTGGTTTCGGGAACGTCCCAGCCCGTTCCACAGCTCGGTATAGTTCCAGTATTCCGGCAATGTGGTAAGCCCCTGCTCCACATGATGCCTGTAGCTGGGAGCTGTGGGGTTCATGACCATGCGGTAAACCGTCTCATTTTCCCCATAGGAGGCCAGCGCATGAAATACCTGTTTCAGTCCCACTTCCCCGCAGGAGAGATGATCCTCCCGTGCGGCCACCGCCTTCAGCAGGCCGCGCAGGGCTTCTTCTCTTTTCTCCGGCTTCCCTATGCCGGAAAACAGAACACAGCCATAGCTGGCCTGGCTTTTGTTTCCATAGCTTCCCTCTTCCGGCTGCCAGCATTCCCTGTCTCCATAAAAACCGGCCCTTATCCGCTCCGCCATTTCCAGATAATGTCCTTTTGCTTCCTGTTCGTCCAGAACATCCGCAATTTCTGCCATGGTTACAGCCTGCAGATAAAAAGCACAGGTCGCCACAAGAGACACCGGCGTATTTTCATGCAGCTGCCCCCACTCCCCCATCTGGGCATACCCTTTCAGCACACCGTTCACGGACTGCCGCTCCAGATGAGCCACATAGGCCTGCATCATTGTGAAATTCTGCCGCAGGATTTCCTCGTCACCGTATTCCATGTAATAATACCAGGGAGTCATCACACAGGCGCCTCCCCAGTTAGGATCCTTGAACAATCCGCCGATCCGGAAATACTCCGGTGCGATTCCCGGCACAAAACCTTCTTCCTCCGTCTCCCTGTTTGCAAACCGGTCAAAAGCAAAACCCGGATATCTCCGGCGGTCCGCCTCCGTCAGTTCTTCCCCGACGGATTCTGCCGTAACCTGGGAATCCTGCATATCGTACATAATTTTCGGGATCCAGCTGCGGATATCATAGCCGGCTGCAATGGAGGAAAACATCAGCTGCGTGGTCTCCAGCCAGCCCAGCTTTTCTATCTGCGGACAGTCTGTAAAGCTGAACATCATGTTGCTTTCAATGGAACGGTCCGTCATGCGGCTGATCGCATTCAGTATGGCATTGTCCGTTTCAAAATCCGAATGCTTCTCATTCATCAGTCTTACGGCGCAGCCTTCGAAATTCTGCGTCCCGGGTATCCCGGGGAATCCGCTCACTTCTGCGTATTGGAAGCCATGATAACAAAAATGGGGATGCCATTGTTCACTGCCTGTCCCCGCGATGATATAGCTGTCCTTCACCCTGCATCGATACAGGGTGTCACAGCTTTGGGTACAGGAGGCCTGATCCACACCGCTGCCATCCGCCTTTTGCACCTCCCCCGGATACAGTTCTATCTTCCGTCCCGCATACGCTTCCGTGTCATGCAGCTTCAGGCGGATAAAACCGGCGCTGTTTTTTCCCATATCCACAAGCCAGTTTCCGTTGGGAAGCCTGGTCACGCTTTTTGCAGGCCAGCTTTCCCAGATGCGGACCGGCGGGAATTCCCTCGCCGCAAGTTTTCCCCGGGGAGGCTCCATCCGTACCGCATTCTGCCAGCTTCCGGTATCCCCCGCTGGCGTATTCCAGCCTTTCTCCCGCAGGGCTTTCAAAGCATCATAGTCCTCTCCTCCATACCAGTTCTGGAACGTCACCGGGCTTTCCCCGATTTTCCAGGTCTCGCCGCTGACGGCTGCGGTTTCCACGGTCCCGTCCGTCAGCGTAAGCTCCACCTGGAAAGCAGCTTTTTGTCGCCGCAGATCCCTTTCTTCAGGAAAATGGTATCCTCCTTCTGGTATCTGTGTTTTTCCGATAAGGTACCGTCCGCTTTTTTCATAACCGGATCCACGGCAAAATTCACATACTGCCCGTTTCCCAGCGTCACGCCCAGAACATTCCTCCCCTCCCTCAGAAAAGGCGTAATGTCATAGGTCACATAATATACCCTGCGGTTAAAGGAACTTTCTCCCGGCTCATACAGGTTTTCCGAAAGCGGTTCCCCGTTCATCTCCGCCCGGAACAGCCCCAGGCCACTGATATAAAGCCTGGCTTTTTTCACCCGGCCGCACAATGGCGCCGTAAACGGCCCGGCAACCGCCAGGGCCGCGGATTTATCTCCCGCAAAAGCATCCCCCTGCCCTATCCATCCGGCTTTCCAATCCGTTTCCTCCAGCAGGCCCATTTCAAAAAAGGCAGGCCTGCTCCAGTCCGATTCAAGTCCCCACGCATCCCATACCTTAGCCTTCCAGAATACCTCCTGCCTGGAGCGCAGCGGCTTTCCTTCATAACGAATGGCATAATTCCGTCCGGTTTCCATCTTTCCGCTGTCCCACAGATCCGCCTTCCCTTCTTCCAGCAGCTCCGCCCGGGAAGCGGCAAGTATCCGGCAGGCGGTCTGCCTGTCCCCTCTTTTTTCCGAATGCAGGGAATAGCTGAAGCAAGGGGCCGTACATCCAAGGCCGATGGGATTCCTTAAATTTTGCGTCAAAAGTGTTGTAAGTTTCATAGGTAACCTCTTTTCCCGGTATGTATATTCATCCCTTTACGGAACCCACTGTCATTCCCTTTACAAAGTATTTCTGGGCAAAAGGGTATATCAGCATGATCGGGATCAACGCAATAAAAATCTGCGCACAGCGGATCGTCCTGTCATCCACCAGGGAAAGCTCCCGTATCTGCTCCATGCTCAAAAGGCTCATATCCCTCTGTACCACCACCGTATACAGAAAAGAGGCAAGCGGATAGCTTTCCGGGAAATTGGAAAAAATCAGTCCGTCGAAATAGCTGTTCCAATGGGTAATGAAACAGAAAAGGGTAAGCGTGGCAATCGACGGCTTGGCACAGGGCACATATATCCGGAAGCAGGTCTGGAACTGGTTGGCGCCGTCTATCAGCGCCGCTTCCTCCAGTTCACGGGGAATGCCGCGGAAGAAATTCAGCATGAGCACAATGTTGTACACCGGAACCGCCATCGGCAGAATCAGCGCCCAGATCGTATCCATCAGATGCAGATTCTGTATTAACAGATAACCGGGGATGAGGCCGCCGGAAAAAAGCATCGTGAAGAAGAAAATCCAGGAATAAAAGCTGCGCAGCCTCAGCTGTGTCCGTTCCTTGGATAACGGATAAGCCACCAGAATCGTCAGCAGCATGGAAAAGGGGACCCCGATCCCTACCCTCTCCACCGATTTCAGCAGAGAATTCCAGAAATCCTTTTTTCCTATGACATAGCTGTAGGCATAGGTATTGAATTCCACCGGCAGGACGGAAACCTTACCCGCCGCCACTGCCGTGGCGCTGGAAAAGGACATAGCCAGGATATTCAGCAGCGGAAACAGACACAAAGCCGACAAAAGGATCAGTACGGTATAATTAATTATCTGAAAGACAAGACGTCCCTTAGTCATTTTTTTCAATGTTGTGCCCTCCCTTAAAAGATCCGGTAATCTGCAAACCGATAGGCAAGCCAGTAGGAAACCGAAATGAACATGGTTGATATGATCGACTTAAACAGCCCCACCGCCGTAGCCGGCCCGTACTGGGCATCGATAAGGCCCAGGCGGTATACAAAGGTATCCAGGATATCCCCGGATTCATAAACCGCTTTGCTGTAAAGATTGAAGATCTGGTCAAAACCCGCATTCAGCACATTTCCCAGACTGAGTACCATCATCAGCACGATGATCATCCGCATGCCCGGAAGGGTTACATGCCATACCTGCTTCCAGCGGTTGGCTCCGTCTATCTGCGCCGCTTCATACAGGTCCGTGTCTATTCCCAGAATGGCGGCCAGATAAACAATGGCCCCGTATCCGAAATTTTTCCAGATATCCGTCACGATCAGGGTCGGCTTGAAATAACGGTTGTCTCCCAGGAAAAAAACGCTTTTCCCCCCCAGCGCCGTAAGTATTTGGTTGACAATACCGGAGCTGGGCGAAAGCATATCCAGAAAAATACCGCCCAAAACCACCCAGGACAAAAAATAAGGCAGATACACGATGGTCTGCACGGTTCTCTTAAAGCCGCTGCGATTCACTTCATTCAGCAGCAGTGCAAAAATGATAGGTACCGCCAGCCCCAGAAGGATTTTCCAGAAAGCGATGACTATGGTATTTTTCAGCGCCTGATCAAAACCAGGCAGGCTGAACACATAAGTGAAGTTCCCCAGCCCCACCCACTGCTGGTCTCCGAACATCCCCTTGCTCGGAATAAACTTTTGGAAAGCGATAATCAGCCCTGCCATAGGGGTATAGCTGAAAACGGCCACCAGGATGAGTCCCGGAAGCAGCATCAGATGCAGCGGCAGCTCCCTCTTAAAAACAGCGACGGTATATTTGCTTTTTCCTTTTTTCTTTGCTGAAGCCATACGGTTCCTCCCACACCACACATAAAATGGTTCTTTTTTATAACGCAAACATCGCAGGAGCCAAATGGCCTCCCTCCCGCTGCCGGCGCGTCGTGTCCGGGATTGAAAAGGAATTTTTTTCAGTCATTTCAGACCATGGAGAGGAGACCGATCAAGTGTGTCAGCCTCACCTGACACACTTGATGCCCTCGGGCTCATCGGAATGTACGGTCTGACTGACTGAAAAAAATCCTTTTCAATCCCGGACACGACGCGCCGGCAGCGGGAGGGAGGCCATTTGGCTCCTGCGATGTTTGCGTTTGTAACTATTCAGTCAGGCCAGCGCACTTGCCGCGCTGGCCGTAAGAAAGAGATTTAAGAGTACCATTCGTTCACTTCGTCCGTCATCTCCTGACCGCCTGCCGTTTTCCACTGTTCCACCACGGAATCAAAAGAATCCAGAGGCTCCTGGCCGGCGATGATTTTTATGAACACCTGATCCAGCATATCATCCAGCGTGGTTTTCTTCGTGGTCATAATCTCACCGGGAGCGCCGAAGAACTGATCATATACCAATTCCACATTGCTGTCGTTCTGATAGGACATCAGCAGCTGCTGGGAGCCGTCCGCCCCGAATACACGGTTCCATCCCCAAAGCTGGGTATCTCCGTTCTGCGCCTTATAGCTGTATTCCCACATGCTGTACTGTTCCCCGGTAAGCTCGCCGGGATCGCCGGTTTTTAAGGGTTCTTCAATCGCCTTTGCCGTAACCTGGTTTTTATTAGGGCTGTTGATGGTTACCGGGGTAAGCCTCCATACACCCTCCAGCCCGTCCCCGGGATTGGCATATACCGCATACTCATTCTTTTCGGGATCCAGCACTTTTTCACAATATAAGTTCAGCATCTCAACCAAAGCTTCCGGATGGGCACAGTCCTTGCTTACCGCATACCAGTTTGCCGTACACATATGGATACCGGGTTTGATGGTATCGCCCGCATTCTTTACAGGCAGCGCATAGGGGCGCCAGTCCGCTTCCGGATCGGCATCCACCACATCCTGCAGCGGCCACAGGGAACCTGCATGATAGCCGTACATAGCCCCGCATTTTCCGCTGACAAGCGCTTCCTTTGCCTTGTCATTGTCGTTTACATAGAATTCCGGATCAAGCAACCCCTCCTGGAAAAGCTCCGCAAGGCTTCCCAGCGCCTCCTTCATTTCCGGAGTGGTACTGCCGTATACCAGCTTTCCGCTTCCGTCATCAATCCAATATTTGGGATAGGCCCCATAGGCGTTGCACCAGCCCTTCATATCAAAATTGTTGCCGTAAATATCGGAGCTGAGTGCCAGACCCGATCCGCCGCTGCCGGCATGCTCCTTGAACGCTGCCAGGATGTTTTTGAGTTCCTCCAGTGTTTCCGGTGCCTCCAGCCCCAGCTCGTCCAGCCAGTCCTGGCGCAGCCAAAGCATCTGTGCCGTCTCAATATCACAGTCCACATAGGGAATCCCGTACTGCACGCCGTCATAGGTACATGCCTGAATCGCAGCATCCCCGCCCGCCGCAATCAATTCCTTGACAAAATCACTGGCGTACTCGTCAAAATAAGGTTTCATATCCACTACCAGACCGGCTTCCACAAGCTGCTTTAAGTCTGTCTTATTCACACATACGATATCCGGAATCGTACCTGCCGCCATAGCCGCATTGAATTTCTGCGTCTGAAGCTCTGCGCTGGAGGCAATCCACAGATATTTTACATCATAGCCAAGCCTTTCCGCGATCAAATCCGTCCAGAGATTATCCTCATAGCTGGCCCCTTCCATTCTTGCAAAAATATCCGTTTCCATCAGCGAATCCTGCGCCCTGCTGAAGGTGATCGGAACCAGTCCGCTGCCGTCCTCCCCGGATGCTTCCTCCCCGCCTGCTGCCGTGCTTCCCTGGTTTTCCGTGGTCCGGCCCGCGTTATCCGCCGCCGCCGGCGTGTCCGCTCCTTTCCCCGCACAGCCTGCCAGCAATGTCACCGACATCGCGGCAGCCATAACAATTGCCATCATTTTTTTAGCCATTTTCATTCCCTCCTTGTAATTTTCACAACATAGTCCCCTTTTAATAAAGTACAATTTGTATGTTTTGTGTGTTTCTATTATATATTTCTAACATCTCTATATCACTCTATACAAAACTTGCTTTATATGACCTTTTCTGCCCGTTTCACACTGCCGTTCCTGAAAAGTATCATGTGGGATCCGGATCAAAAAAAAGCACGGTAACTAATTCTTACCGTGCCTTCCGTCCATATTCTGTTCCCGTCACTGTTCCCCCCTTACCGTTACCTGTTCTTTTCCTTCAGATAAGGATTTCCTCGTTTTTTCGGAACTCCAATGGTGTTTTCCCAAAGTGCTCCCGGAAACTCCTGTAAAAATTATTCATGTTGCTGTAGCCTGTCTCCTCCATGATCCTTTCCATGCTGAGTTTGGTACCCCGCAGCAGTTCCACGGCTCTGCGCAGGCGCAGATCACGGAGGAGGTACCGGTAGGTATACCCGCTTTCTTTCACGATATACCGTTTCAGATCCGTTTCACTCATATGGAACTGCAGACTCAACTCATCGAGGGTTATTGTCTTAAGGCTGCTGCGCATTGACTGGATAATGGCAGGCAGCACATATACCTCGTCCGTCAGTTCCTCCTTCAAATGCAGTTCCTGCAGATGCTCCCGCATGACAATCCCCAGAAATATACAGGCGCCGCTTTTCATCAGCAGGTTGCTGGCATGCTGCCCTCTGGCCGACTCATCCATCATTTTTTCCACCCAGCGGTCCAGCTTCGCATCGTTGCTGCATACAAATACCAGAACCCTGTTGCTGTGCTTGGTATAGAGTATTTTCCAGAAAAAATCCGCCAGGATATTCTGTTCCATCAGAATCCCGGAAAAAGCGTTGGAAAAAGAGCTTACACGCATCAGGATATTGATGATCACATCCTCGTCATGTCCGGAAAAAACCGTATGCCGGATACCCGGCGTGATGATGCAGAAATTACCCGACTGCAGCTCATATTTTTCATCATTCAAATACAAAGTAACCCTCCCCCGGTATACATAGATAATCTTAATAAACTCCAGCCGGTGAAGGAACGGCGGGCAGTACCGGAGGTGATTAAAGCATACCACTTCTTTCACATTTTCCGTAAAAAAATCCGACTCGGTAAGAACCGTGCCCATCCGTGAAGGCGCCTCTGTGGGTATCTCACGGATACCGGCCTTATGATAACGGCGCACCAGCTCGTCCCAGTCCGTTACCGGCTGTTCCCAAAGCTCCCTGCACCGCCTGTATAAGCTTTTATAAACGATCTCTTCCTTTCCCAATCCGTCACTGAGATTCATTTGATTCCTCCTGCCGTCCTCTACTCCTTAATAAGTCCGCATAAATTCCGCCTGCCCCTTTTTCTTTCGGTATACAAGCGGTGTTAACCCATATATAGCTTTAAAATTCCTGTAAAAATTACTTTGATCCGTATATCCCACCAACGCTATGATCTTCTCTATGTTACATTCCGTCTTAAGCAGCAGCTCCGCCGCACTTTTCATCTTCATTTCCATCAGTAAATGGCTGAAAGAAGCGCCGGTTTCCCTGCGGAAATAGCGGCTTAAATACCCTTCACTCACATAGAACTCACGGGCCAGTGATGCCAGGGAAACGCTGTCCAGATGGGTTTTCATATACAGCAGGTACCGGGCGAGGGGATATTGTCCCCTGTCCCCTTTTTTCTTTAACCGGACCACATCCTTTTCATCCCACCGCATAATATAAGCGAAAATAGACATCATCATGCTTTTTATCACCAGACGGCTCTTGACCGGCTGAAGCACCGCCTCCTCATAAAGTTCCATCACACTTTCTTCCAGCAGAACGTCCGGGCTGCTGGAAAACAACAGCACCTCCCCTCCCGGCTTGTGATACAGCATTTTCCAGAAAAAATCGGCAATACTTCCCCCGTCATTCGTTTCCAGCAGTTCCCAGAAGGATTCGGCAAAGGTGCTTCTGCGGATCAGCAGATTCAGCACGATATCCTCATCGGCGCAGGAAAATACGGTCTGCTCCACACCCGGCGCCACAATACAGGCATTGCCCTCCGTCATTTTAATCCAGTGCCCGTCGATAAAAAATCGGCAGCTTCCCCGGAATACATAAATAATTTTAATAAATTCCAGCTTATGCAGAAAGGCAGGGCAGTACCTGGCATTGATAATGACATTGACCTCTCCCCACATTTCCCGGGAAAAATATTCCTCTTCCGTAAAAAAGGCGGCAATAGGCGTGGGCGGCTCGGAAGGAAGCCGCCGCCCATCCCCTCCGTCCGCCCCGGCAAAGCGGGAACAGAATTCCTCCCAGCTTTCCACGGGTTTTTCAAACGCGGCCGGCCGGTAAAAATACAGTTCCCGGTATAAATCATTTTCATTTATAGGTTCAAACTGCTGCAGAAATTCTTCCCGGTTCATATGGATATCCCGCTTTCGTATTCTTTGTCTTTGGCGTTAAGCCCTTTTTTGTACCCATCATACCACAGTGTGCGAAAAAAAACAGGGGGAACCTGGCGGGGTGCAGATAAAAAAGTATGGCGTCCCCCGGGCCTGCTTCCCTGTGCGGCCAGCTGCCCTGCAAGGATTCCTGTAAGGGGCGTTATAAGCACGCCGGTCCTTAGGCTGCGTCCCTTGCAGCCTTAGTACCGCTGCGTGATTATCCGAACGAAAGCGTCCCCTGGAAGGAACCTTGCAGGGCAGCTGGCCGCACAGGGAAGCAGGCCCGGGGGACGCCATACTTTTTTATCTGCACCCGGGGAAGAAACAGTGCTTCCTTTTTGCGTTTCTGTCTGCTATCATGATGGAAACCGGACTAGAAAGGAGAAACCTATGGCAGATTTATTTAAGGACAGATATCGTTATGAATCGCTTTGCAAACTCGCTTCAGAGATCCAATCGGTTTACAGGGGATTTCCTGCAGACGAATTTATACAGGCAACCATGGACAAAACGTGGGAGGACCTGGGCTTCAAGCAACGGGTTTTGCAGATAAGTAGTAACCTGGGAAAGTATTTGCCGGCAGACTATGAAGCGGCCATTCGTATCATTGATCAGGTGATACCGAATTACGCTATCTGTTTCGACGGTTTTGCTCTTTTTTTCCCGGCTTTTGTAGAGCTGTTCGGTCAGGATGAGGAAAATTGGGATATTTCTATGGCGGCTTTGGCGAGGTATACCCCCTATGCCTCTTCTGAATTTGCAGTCCGATCCTTTCTCATAAAGGATGAAGAACGCATGATGGCCCAGATGTATGCCTGGTCCGAGGATGAAAACGAGCACGTCCGAAGGCTCTCCAGTGAGGGATGCCGTCCCCGGCTGCCGTGGGGACAGGCACTGACCAGCTTTAAAAAAGACCCCTCACCCATTCTGCCCATATTGGAAAACTTAAAAACCGATTCTTCCCTCTATGTCAGAAGAAGTGTGGCAAATAATCTGAATGACATTTCCAAAACCCATCCGGATCTCGTAAGGGAGCTTGCAGAGAAGTGGTATGGAAAAAATGATAACACTGACTGGATTCTGCGGCATGGCTGCAGGACATTGCTCAAAAAAGGAAAGGAGGATGTGCTGAAGCTGTTCGGATACAATGATGCCGCCGTGGCCGTCCGGGACTTTGCTTTAGAATCGGCGGCTGTCCGCATCGGCCAGGATATCCTTTTTTCTTTTACGGTTTTGGCTGAAAGCGCCGTAAAAGCCAGAATAGAATATGGGATCGATTATGTGAAAGCAAGCGGGAAACGAACCCGTAAGCTTTTTAAGCTTTCAGAAATCACTTTGAAAGAAAAGGAAAAAAGGTTCTACCGGAAAAAGCATTCCTTCAAAAATTTAAGCACCAGAAAGCATTATCCGGGTATCCATACGCTTACGCTTATTATCAACGGGAGGGAATGCGGCAAAGCGGATTTTGAACTATATGATTATGTGTAAGATGCTGCCGGATACAGGAATTGGGCCGGCAGAATGAGGTAATAGTTACGACCGATCCTAGCTGTGAGATCGATTTTATTGCTACAAGACAAGAAAATAAGCTGTATATTCAAGTCGCCCAGGAGATTGGCCTGCATGAAACAGAGAAACGGGAATATGGCAGCCTTCTCGATATTCGGGATAACTACCCCAAATATGTACTGCGGACAGATATTTTTGCAGGTGGTAATTACGAAGGAATCAAGACTATGCATATCGCAGATTTCCTGTTGAGTGATGCGTATTAAAATGGTGAAGTATTACAAACAAAAACTCACTTTTTTTAACAGAGGCGCCGCTGCCTCTCCTATAAACGCTTTTACTGAAATACCGCCGCAAACATCTGCAGATAGCTGTCAATTTCCCTTTCCAGATTTTCCGGCTTAAAGTCCGCCCTGCTGCTGTAATCCTCCGTCAGGCCCTTCAGCGTATACTCCACACTCTTTATCACTTTTTCCCTGCTTGTCCTGGGGGAAAGCTCACTGTAATCCGCCTGTTCCATGTAGCCGTCAATTTTTCCCGTATAATTCCCGTGCGCCTCTTCAATGGCCCTGACTGCAGGTTCCCAATCCTCTTTTTCCGCCATATCCAGGAACCGTCTCATATAAGGATACATTTTCAGCACCCTCATACGGCCCGTTTCCATTTTCTTCATCAGCAGAAACAGATCGGTATCTGTCTCCTTAATTTCCCGGGAAAATTCCAAAAGCATAAACCGGCTGCTGTAATCAAATAAAAAAACATATAACCCCAGCTTGCTCTCAAAATAATGGAAGAGCAGCCCTTTACTGATACAGGCGGTTTTCACGATATCATCCGTACTGGCATGACGGTAGCCGTTTAGCGCAAACACCTTCAGAGCGGCATTTATTATCCTGTCCTGTTTCTCTTTTTTTAAATCAAAAAATTTATCATTCATGGAGCCGCCTCCTTTATGGAACACCTGTATGCTTCCTGTTTATCATAGCACATCGGCATCCGCCCTTCAAGCTTGCCTCTCTCCCGGCGCTTTCCCTTTCCCGGGAAGTATGGAGTCTGCCGGCGGGCAGACTCCGTATTCCTCAGGCGTAAGCCCTCCCCATATACCAGAAGCCCGTCATACCTATTTCGCAAAGTAGCGATATTCTACTTCTTCAATTGATAACGACATACAGGGATTTTCCAGCCTTTCCCTGACTTCTTTTGTTATATTCAGAAAGGATTCCCAGAATTTTGCTTTGTCCGCGGCCTCCACCGGATTCCTGACCGTGGAGATAACATGCACGGTTTCTCCTACATTGCATCCGGCCTTGGAGCTGCATACATACTTGCTGATATAAATGAAGGCCGTAATGAATATTCCTGCGCACTGGTACTCCTTTTCCGCACATATTTTCCACAAATGGGCGAGATAATCATCCGTATAATATTTTGTATCCATACCGAAAAGATTTATAATATATCGCTCTGTTATCATTGTACCACCTATATATAGTCTTTTTTATATAATATGTCTAAAAAACAGACACGTTACGACACCATTTCCTTTTTTATGAAAGACATCGTTATTCTGCGGAGTACATGGCAACGGTATCTCTCATGAAAGCCGCCCGGCACAAAGGGCCGTCTGAACTGTTATCCATTCCTTCCAAATTAATACATTTTTAATACATATTTTCTTTTCAATTCCGCAAAATAGTATTAAAATAACAATAAGCGGGTTCAGCCGCTGAAATGCAGGCCCGGTGCATCCGGTCCGTTTTATAACAACAGCCTTAAGAAAGGGGTTTAGAACAATGGCCAGAAAGTCAAATGGATTGGGAAGATTACTCGCCGCTGCCGCAGTTATTGGCGCCGCTGCTGCCGGTACCTACTATTACCTGAAAAACAAAGAGAGCTTCACGGACAAAGAAAATGCTGACGGCGGAGAGGATTTTGACGAATTCGACGTGTTCGATGATGAAGATCTCAATGACGACTATTCAGACAGTATGTCCTCTGCTGCCGATGAACATGACGAAGCTCATACCCATACCAAAGAGCAGGAAGCGCATTCTTCCGATAAGCATACATCCGACAGACAGGGAAACTGCCGTTCCTATGTCTCCCTCGATCTGAAAAAAGCAAAAGAAAAGGCTGACGCCCTTATCAATAATGTTTCTGAGAAGGTCGAAGACACCGTACAGAAGATCAAGTCCTCCGAAGAATATGAAACCGTTACCTCCAAGGTGGATGAGGCGGTTACCAAAATCAAAAATTCCGGGGAGTTTGAAACCGTCACCACAAAAATCAATGATGCCGTGGAGCGGATTAAAAACAGTAACGAATATGCCAACGTTGACGAACAGATGGAATCCGCCCTTAACAAGGTTAAGGAAGCAACGGAAAAAGCCGTAAACAAGGTGGGTGAAAAAATAAACGCTACCATGGGCGCTGCGGAAGACATGACCGGAAAGGCTGCCGACACGGCTGCCAATACCGTTCATGAGGCGGCGCAGGAAGTGAAGTCTGCCGCTGATGCCGCAGCGCAAAAAGCGGAAGATGCAGCGGAGGATGTAAAAGAAGCGGCGGAATCTGCCGCCCGGGATATGGCACAGGACGCTTCCGAAAAAGAAGAAAAGGAATAGCTTCCGGACAAAAAGGGCCGTTGTACCAGTGGTTTTCCATCAGTACAGCGGCCCTTTTTGTGCCATCCTATTCTGTTTTCCCCTTTTTCCTTCCTCTTTCTTCAGTATACACCGCGGATCCCGGTATCCGTATCCAGTGTATTCATGTTGTAAAGAAGCACCACATCTGTCACACCCGGATGCTCCTTTATAAAAGCAGAAGGCCCTTCCTTATAGTATCTGGTATCAAAAACATATATTTTTTTAAAATGGCTGACCAGGAAGGGCACGATGGAATTGGCATAGCTGTCCTTTATCAGTACCAGCTCCCTATCCGTTTGCGCCGTATCATTTGTTATTTCCACCAGGGGATGCAGGTTATCCAGGAACAGGGAATATTTGTCCTTCTGCTGCGCATAATCCAGATTATAAAGGCTGTCCGTTTTTTCTCCCGTGTCCCTGTATTCCACCGTGAGACGGTCAGCGGGATTGGTATAAATGGTAATCGCTTCTCCCGGCCGGGTGTAATCACCCGATTTGGAATATAAGGTGCCTTTAAAATCTTCGGCAGCCGTCTGCACCGTCAGTTCCTTCCGGTCAACCGGTTCCAGCCCCATCTCTTCGCAAAAGACACGGTAACCCTGGTAAGCGCCCAGCGTGGTCCAGTGGTGATCCGTCTTGTAATACAGCCCTTCCTCCTCACAGGTCAGCAATGCCCGGCTGCAGTCTATAGGTACCATACCGGATGCATCGTACAGAGTCTGCGCCGTCTCCATCTGGTCCCGCCAGGAGACATGTGCAGGCAGTTTTTCCCGGTACACATGATACGCCGTGGGTACCAGCATGAGCCTTGGATCCAGCTGCAGACTCTCCAGCTCTTCCGCAAAATTATGCAGGGCGTCGGCAATCCGATCCGTATTCACCGGTGCCGCATATTCTTCTATCAGATAACCATCCCCGGCAAAAAATACCTGGTTAATCTCCCTTTTTCCAAGCGCATATTCCATTCCGGTTTTAGCTCCCACAAAGAAATCCCGGAACGGGAACTGGTCCGCCAGATAAGAGCTCCAGTCCTCCATGTATGCACCGCTGACTGCCCGTTCCCATGTAAAATGGGGAAAACCAGCAAGGTAACGGTTTTCATTTTCGGAAAACGTCTGTTTTTTCCCGGCCATAAAACCTGCCGCAAGCGCAAGCACCATTCCAGCAAGGATCAGGGCCGTCAGGCTTCTGATTCTTTTTTCCATTGTCATCTCTTTTCCAGCCGTCCCTTAAAATCTGAAATATAGAAACGGATTATAGGTATCGTTTACCAGATACGCGGTGGTGAGCAGAAACAGCAGGACATAGCCTGCCAGGGCGGCCGTCCGGAACGCCGTCCTTCCGGCATTCCCCATGCGGCTAATCTTCTGCTTTACCCAAGGGTATACGGGAAATGCCAGTACAACGGCCGTCAGCAAAACCACTCCGTAATTGGAAAGATACCACAGGCATTCCTCTCCCCACCATGTGTTGCCCGCACAGGCCGCCATGGACTTAAGATACGCCCCCATGGCCCCGCAATCGTCAAATACAAAAATAACAAAACCGAATACCACAATCAGCAGGGTATACATATGCCGCACCGCTTTGGGGAACCGTTCCAGCCGTCTGCCCCATACATATTTCTCCAGCGCCAGCAGCAGGCCATAGTAAAGCCCCCATAGGACAAAATTCCATGCGGCCCCGTGCCATAGCCCTGTGAGGAACCATACGATCAGCATATTGCGCAGATGCCTTGCCGTCCCTTTCCGGTTCCCGCCCAAAGGGATATATACATAATCCCGGAACCAGGTGGACAGGGATATGTGCCAGCGGCGCCAGAAATCCGTAACCGAAACGGAGGAAAGAGGGTAACGGAAATTCTCCGGGAAATGAAAACCCAGCATCCAGCCCATGCCGATAGCCATATCGCTGTATGCGCTGAAATCGAAATACAGCTGCAGGGTGAAGGCGGCTGCTCCAAGCCATGCCGTCGCCGCACTTGCCGACCCTGCCGGCAGAAGGCGGATTTCTTCCCACAAGGCTCCCGTCCGGTTGGCAAGAAGCACCTTTTTGAAAAGCCCCTGCATAAACCGGAACAGCCCATTTTCCACCTCTTCTTTCTTTATCTTCCTGCTGTGCAGTTCCTCATTCACCGTGGCAAAACGGACAATCGGCCCTGCCACCAGCTGGGGAAACATGGACACATAGGTGAGGTAGGTGAGATAATTTTTCTCCGCCTTCACCTTTTTCCGGTACAAATCAATGCTGTAGCTCATTGTCTGGAAGGTGTAAAAGCTGATCCCCACGGGAAGCCCCAGCCCAAGAGGGGAGAAAGAAGTGCCGGACAGCGTGTTGACCGTCTGAATCAGAAAATCCGCATATTTGAAAAAAGCCAGTACCGAAAGATTTATCACCACGGAACAGCAGAGGAAAAAACGACGCCGTCCCGTCGTCGTACCATACCGGGTCATAAGCCTTGCGTTGCCGTAATCCACACCGGCTGCAAACAGCATCAGCAGAATATACACCGGCTCTCCCCACGCATAAAAAATAAGGCTGAAAACGAGCAAAACTTTGTTTTTCCAGGAAAAAGGAACCGCATAATACAGAAGCAGGCAAAACGGCAGGAAGAAAAACAAAAACGGGATACTGCTGAAAACCATTGTTTACTCCGCCCTTCC
Source organism: Lachnospiraceae bacterium (assembly GCA_022845955.1). Classification (GTDB taxonomy): domain Bacteria; phylum Bacillota; class Clostridia; order Lachnospirales; family Lachnospiraceae; genus Eisenbergiella. Next base: position 1,258,246 of record AP025576.1, on the reverse strand, counting down.
TATATTCCCGTCCGGATGACCCGGATAATATCATCCGCTTTTTCGGAGATCACCAGATATACATAACTGCCCTCTGTTTTCACGGAGCTTTTATCCACAATATCATACTGGGCAGGAAGATAATCTTTCATTTCCCCGCTTTTTTCTTCCCGCACCACCTCCAGGGCCGCATGGATACCGGCGGCATCCGTCTCCTCCTTCACCTTCATGAGAATAACGGTTTCCGCACTTGTGGCATCCTCGGACATAGAGAATACATATTCCTCCAGCTTCTCCGGATCGATTCCGTAATAATTGCTGATAAAGCTGTCCGTCATAGTTACCGGGGAAATAAGCTTGACTTTCTGCATAATTTCCTCGTATATATCCTGTACGGATTTGGTTTTCTCCGCTTCTCCCTCATTTCCCGCTTCCTGTGCCGCCTCTGTCTCTGTGCGTACCTCCTTCAGGGACACCTCCTGCGTTTCCGTTTCTTCCGGCGCCTGCGCGCAGCCTGCCAGCATCAGCGCTGAAGCTGCCAGACCAATCAAGATGCTTTTCCAACCTGCTTTTTTCATACTGTAAACACGGCTCCTTTTCCTTTTTTAATATAGCTGTTCCCTGGCATAATCCCGCAGTACGGATACCCAGATATCATAGGCCTCCGGCCTTTGATGGGCAAAATCGTCGCTGCAGTATTCCGCCGCCAGATCCCCGTTTTCATCCGCCAGCGGTTCCGTAATGTCCACAAAGCCCCAGCCTTTTTCCCCTGCCAGCTTTTTCAGTTCTTCATTATACCGGCGGATGGTATCGTTTTGCAGCATACCCGTTTCCCTGCCGTTGAGAATATAGGTCATACTCATAATATGTATTTCGGCATTCGGATCCTTTTCCTTAATCTTATCGATCAATTCCTCATATTTATCACAGGTTCCTTCCACACCGTTAATATTCAGGTCATTCATGCCAAACATCAGGAAAATACGCCGGCTCCCCATCAGGGAAATAGAGTCCCATATCTGCCGCTGTTCTCCCTGGTAGACCGGGTGTACGCTTTTCTCATCAACCGGCCAGAGGGCGTTATTCACGGAGAAGCTTCCCGCTGCCAGAAACTGCGGCCTGCTTAAAAAAGTATCCTGCCTTTTCATGGCATAATTCCGGAAACCCAGCATAATGGAGTCCCCCACGAAAACGGAATCATCAAAATACGAATCGATCTGTGCCTCCGCTTTTTTCTCTTCCTCGGACAGCTCCGGTTCTCCGGCCTCGCTTTCGGTTCCGCCGTCCGTTCCCGCCTGCGTTCCGTCTGTCTCCCCTTCTCCCGCAGCCGCTGCCCGCGCCGCTTCTTCCAACGCCATTTCCTGCCACATGCTTTTCACCAGCGCAAGCTTCCCGCTCTGCGTGGTCTCCATAATCCGGGGTTTCTTTTCCGCCGCGTATTCCAGCGGGCGCTTCTCGGCGGCATACACCCGGGTCAGACTGCCCCCCACAATAAAAAGAACCGCCGTCAAGGCAGTTACCCGGTATTTCCACTTTGCTTTCCCTTTCGTTCCAGTTTCCATTTCCTCATCCCTTTATCAGGCACACCTGCTTCTGTAATCCGTTTGTTTTATCAGTGTTGCTTGGCAGCTTAATTCCCGCAGTCGGGTTCCCTTTTTTTACAGGCTCCCGCTTTACATGGAATTTGTAATGTATCCCTTGCAAAAGCAAGTTCCGGCTACCTTTCAAAGTTTACATGCGCGATGCATCAAATCTCCATCAAAATTGCATCATAGTTGCATCATTTGTAATTTCATGTCAATCCATGACGAAAAAAGCAGAGCGCCGGCAGCAAACCCTACCAGGCTATCTCCCGGTAAAACCGATCCCGCATGACAAGCCGGTTTTCATCGGAATGAACGGCCGGTTCCCCGGCATCATAACAAAAATATTCACTCCCGTCCGCCTGCACACCAGCATATGGCGTTTTTCACAAGCTTTCTGAACTGGGGATTCTCCCATACGGATAAAATATGCCCGGGAGTAAGGACACAGATCCGCCCTTTCCCCATTGTCCGCACATATCCCCCCATCTGCTCTCCGCCGTTCTCCGATCGGGTAGTCAGAAGCGGCAGAATATCCCCTGCCAGCTGATCCAGCTGATAATGCTCATCACGGATACAAAAATCCGCCACCCCCTCCGTGACCGGGTGTTTTCCCGTCACCGTCACCTTTACATCACATCTGGGCGGATGGGTCACAAAACTGTTCCCCACAAATTCCGTATAATCCCTGCATGTCTTGGCAGTAAAGCTGTTTCCCGCATGGATGGACAAAAATCCGCCGCCTTCCCTCACATAGCTTTGCAGCTCCTTCGGCCCCACCTCCGTCACTCCGTCTTCAAACCAGGGGGCGTCGTTCCCGCAGCTGATTGCGTTTCCTTTCGCATTGACAAGCAGCGGATAACGCCGGATCCTCTCCGGTGTGAGGATGTCCTTGGCATCCTTCACAAAATCCAGTCCAAACCCTTCCCCCTTCAAAAAAGCCATCCCTTTTTCCACCACCTCGCCGGGATGCCAGCGATCATCACATAATACCAGTATATCCATACCCTATCCTCCCCGTCTTTTTTGTATCTGCCCGGCGCCTTCACAGGCCGCTTGCTGAATCGTTATCTACCTTTTCAGTATAACTTTTTTCAGGGCAAGATCAACCATTTTTGAAAGGTACAGGCAAAAAGAACCGGCCTGCCCGGCCGGTTCCCCTTTTCTCTATTACCGTATATCAGAATTCCGGTTTTTTCGTTTCTCCATCGGGAGAAGTGGCAGTAACAACGAATTCCTTAGTGGTGAAATCCGCTTCCAGACGGGCCGTATACCCATTGCTCTCTCTTACGATAATGAGTTTTCCGTCCTCACAGTCCTGCATTTCGAAGCTGCCGTCAAAGGCGGGGAAGGAATTCCTGAACTCCATGAGTTTTATCAGCTTCTCCACAACCGGCCTCTTCACTTCCTCCGCAATCTCTTCCCCGGTGTAATAATGGCGGTTGATATTCCTGCCCACCTTGGTTTCTTCCAGAAGCTTCAGGTCGTTCTTTCCCGCCATCAGCCCCACATAGTAAACCTGGGGAATACCCGGTGCGAAGAACTGCACGGCCCGCGCCAGGAGGTAAGCCCTGTCATCGTCACCGAGAGCGGAATAATAGGTGCAGTTTACCTGATAAATATCCAGGTTATTGTATGCGGCGGTATTGTAGATTTTCTTTACATTGGCGCCGTATTTGAATATATCCTCTTTTGTCCTGTTGATTTCTTCATCCGGCAGCAGATCCTTCACATCCACAACGCCGATTCCGTCATGGGTGTCCAGGGTGGTAAACTGCTTTCTGGGGCAGATTTCCAGCCAGTTCTTCAGGTATCTGGTCTGTCCGTAGTACAGGGCGTTAATCAGCAGCATGGGAAGGGCGAAATCATACACATAATAGCCTTTTTCCTCAATCTTCTTCTGCATACTGTAATGTTCATGGATTTCAGGAAGGATTTCCACCTGGTAAGGCTTCAGGATTTCCGTACACTCATCCAGCAGCTCCCAGATATCCGGCTCAATAAAGAAGCAGCTGGTGCCGGCTTTTTTGGTGGCATAAGCAAAGGCGTCCAGACGGATCATTGCCGCGCCGTGCCTGCACATGCCGGTGAGGTTATTCCGGATAAATTCTTTGGCCGTTTCCGACTTGCAGTTGATATCGATCTGCTCCTCATCGAAGGTACACCACACCTTTTCCGTGGTCCCGTCTGCGAAATGGGCGTCCACGTAGGGCGCGCGGGGTTTTCTCTTATAGATCACATCCACCTGCTCCTGTGTGGGTTCTCCGCCTTCCCAGAAATCCTTATAGCGGATGAACAGATCATGATAACGGGAGGCATCCTTTTTAGCCAGGAAATCCTTATAATATGCACTCTGTGCGGAAATGTGGTTAATCATATAGTCAAACATCAGATAATAGTTATCCGCCAGCGCTTCCACTTCCTCCCAGCCGCCGAACGCGGGATCCACTTTGGTATAGTCCATGGGTGCAAACCCCCTGTCCCCGGAAGAGGGGAAAAAAGGGAGAATATGAACACCGCCGATTGCATCTTTGAAATATGTGGAAAGTACCTTTTCCAAATCCTTAAGGTTATGCCCCATGGAATCGGAATAGGTAATCAACATGACCTTGTTTTCTAACTTTTTCATTTTTTACCGCCTTTCTGCAATTACAAACTGATATGATAAAGAAAAGCTTTATCTTGTTGTCCCGCCCTCCACAAAGGTAACAGGCAGGATAATCCGCCTTTCCACAGGCTTTTTTTCTATGAGTTTTATCAGCGTATCCACACAGGTAACCGCCATATCCTTTACAGGCTGGGCGATGCTGGACACCGGATAATCACCCACATTCAGGATACGCATCCCGTCATAGCCGATAATCTGCACATCCTCCGGCACCCGGATCCCCATCTCCGTCAGCTGCTTCAATACCACGATGGCATGGACATCGGAGCTGGTAAAAATACCGTCATACAGCATGACCCCATTTTTGACACACTGCTTCAGGAAACCTACGATTTTTTCCATCTGGTGTTTGGACAGGGTGGTTTCTTCGCCGAAATCCATACGCGCAGCCTCCACGCCGCCCTGCATACAGGTATCCACAAAGGCCTTCCCCCGCTTCAGGGTCTCGCCCTCCAGATTGGATCCGTTACGGATATAGATTACATGTTTACATCCTGTATGGATAAATTTCTCGGCAGCCAGGCGGCCTCCCATTTCATTATCACTGGATACACAGCATATCTGGTGCTTAAAATGCCTGTCTATGGATACAAAGGGCATATCCGCTTCCAGATATTCATCCGTATTGCTGTAGGTCACGGCTATGAGGCCGTCCACTTTATTCTGTTTGGCCATGTTGATATAGGCCAGCTCCCTGTCCGCATTACAGTGGGAATTGCATACCAGAAGCTTATATCCGATAGCTGCCAGCACCTGCTCCACATAATTTACCAACAGGGCGAAAAAGGGATTGATCAAATCCGGCACAATAATGGCTACCGTAAAAGTCTGCTGCGCCTTCAGTCCCCGGGCATACGTATTCACCTGATACCCCAGCCTGCGGATGGATTCCTCCACCCTGCGTCTGTTATCCGCTTTTACATACATATTGTTCAGCACCTTGGACACCGTTCCCACCGATACGCCGGCATCTGCCGCAACCTCTTTAATCGTTACCATTTTCTTTCCCTCCCAGTGATTCATATAGGTTTTACTCAATCCTTTTATATTACTTCTCCTCATGATACCCTGAAAATCACTGTTATGGCAATCAACAATTTGCTTAAATCTGTATTTATAAAACCCGTCAGGATTTCACCGCGCCGGCAACCACACCTGCAATAATGTATTTCTGCAGGAACAGATACAGGATGATAACCGGAATAACCACCATGATCAGGGATGCCATTATCAGCCCCAGATCCGAAGAATAGGTTCCGTAGAACATCTGTGTGGCGATAGGCAGTGTGTACAGCTCTTTTTTGGTGAGTACCAGGGACGGGAGCAAAAAGTCGTTCCAAAGCCCCATGGCATACAGGATAACCAGGGTCGCCGTCGTGGGCTTAAGCAGCGGGAGCACGATCCGGAAAAAGGTCTGATGCCTGGAGCATCCGTCCAGCCGCGCCGCTTCCTCCAGCGAAAGCGGAATGCTGCTCTTGATAAAACCGTGATACATGAATACCGACATGGCCGTGGAAAATCCCACATGCATCAGAATCAGCGTCAGCCTGTGATTGAGCAGATGAAGCTGCCCGCCGTAAATGGAAACCAGCGGAATCATGATTACCTGGAAAGGAATTACCATAGATGCAATCATCAGGGAGAAGAATATTTTATTCAGTTTATAGTCCGTACGCACGAAAATATAGGCGCACATGGAGGAAACAAGGATGATCAGCAGGACGCTGATTCCGGTAATGCACAGGGAATTCATAAATGTCCTGGGGAAATTCATCTTGGTGAAGGCTTCCACATAGTTGGCTACAGATGCCCCGTTTGTCCCTATCAGGGCAAGAGGCTCCTTGATAATATCTCTTTTCGTTTTGAAGGAGTTGATTACCACCATAACAAAAGGGAACATGTAAATGATAAAGCAGGCTGTCAGCACTATCATTTTCAATACGAAAGAGACTTTTTTCTTAAGAAATCCTTTTGTATTCAGATCCATTATGCTTCTACCTCCTTACTCTTTCCGATGAACGCCTGGGTTACGGCAATAATGGCGATTACGAGGAACAATATCAAAGCTTCCGCCTGGCCCAGACCGTATTTCTTGGAGGAGAAAGCCATATTGTACACATACATGGCAGCCAGTGTGGTGGAGCCGTAAGGGCCGCCTTCCGTCAGGGAAATGTTTACATCGTAGGTCACAAACGCCCTTGTGATAGCCAGGAAGAAGCAGATGGTAAAGGTGCCCGCCATCATGGGAAGGGTGATGTAACGTGTGGTTTTCTTTTCATCGCAGCCGTCGATTTTAGCGGCTTCCTTCAGATCCTCGGAGACTCCCATGAGGCCCGCGATATAAATCAGCATCAGGTAGCCTGACAGCTGCCATACGGTTACGATTACCAAAGCCCAGAAGGCCTTGAAGGGATCGGACAGCCAGGAAGTGGAGAACAGGCTGATGCCTGTGGCCTCACCGATAACGAGGATAGCCTGTTTGAACACGAACTGCCAGATATAACCGAGTACGATACCGCCAATCAAATTGGGGGTGAAAAAAGCCGCCCGGAAGAAATTGCTTCCTTTTATCTTGCTCGTAACCAGGTAAGCCAGTCCGAAGGCCACCACATTGGCAAGAATAACGGCGATAAATGCATACAGGATGGTTCTTCCCAGAGACACCCAGAAGCTTCCGTCTTGGAACAGGGCGAAGTAATTTTCCAGCCCTACAAAAGGGATGCTGCTGGAAATGCCGTCCCATCCCGTAAAGGTCAGGTACAGACCGAATATAAATGGTACAATGACTACTGCTGAAAACAGAATAACAGCAGGACCTGCAAAGCTGAGAAACATCATCGCTTTGTAATGGAACTTATTTTGATTCTGCATAATTACCTCCCGCTTACTGTGAAAGCGTAGCTTCCACAGTTTTGATGGCCTTTCGGCCTGGTTGCTTATATACATGGTACTTCCCGGTAAACCGGGTATGGAAGGGGTTGTGGTAAGGGCTGCTTCAGCGGGCTTAAACAACGGCTGTTTTATATACGTTCCCGCATAAAGGGCCGGACCCTTTCAGATCCGGCCCCTCGTTTTCAGCCATATTTCACTCGGGATTACGCATGAACTATTGTGCCTTCCAATATGCTGCAATGTTGTCTGCCAGCTGGTCTCTCGTTTCCTGGCCGCCCAGGTATTTCTGCATTTCAGCGCCCATCTCTTTCCAATGGTCTCCGGGGTATTCCGGATATCCGGGAATCAGGTTGCCTTCGTTCGCATAATTCTGTACGGAAAGTCCCATGGGGTTGGTAACTTCCAGGGAGATATTGGAGAATGCGGGTACAAGGCTGCACTGGTTTACAAGGAAATCCTGTCCGTTTTCATCATATACAAGCCAGTTCAGGAAATCCTTTGCCGCCTGCTGCTGTGCTTCGCTGTTGTATTTGGTATCAATCATGCAGTATTTGCTTGCGCCGCCTGCCAGTTTGTCTACGGCTCCGTTGGAGCTGTCAGGCTGTGCTACCGGCATAATGCCGTATTCGCTTCCTTCTACCGCGAAGTCGGACATCTCCGCCCATGCCCAGTTTCCGTTGAACCAGAATGCGATGTCGCCTTCTGCCAGGGAAACAGCATTGTTATTGTAATCGGCTGCCAGAGGATCCCCGGCATTCATGTTGTATTTCATTAATACATCAAAGGTATCCATCAGGGAATTCCATCTTGCATTACTCTTTAAATCTTCATTTCCTGCTTTCAGGCTTTCGATGAATGCGGCAGCGCCTTCCAGGGTGCCGTCCTGTTCTTCATATACCTGGGTCAGGTAATGTCCGCCCAGAGACCAGTCCTCCATATTCAGGGCAACCGGTGTTTCCATTCCGCCTGCGACCAGCTTATCAAGCAGTGCGGTCAGGTCATCCAGTGATTTAATGCTTGTCGGGTCGAAGGTCTCTCCGGTAGCTGCTTCGATTGCCGTCTTATTGTACATAAGGCCGCGTGCTTCGATACAGAAAGGGAAACCAATCAGTCTTCCGTTGTAGTTGCAGCCATAATCGGAACCGCCGTCCTTAGCCCAGTCTTCATTGGAAAGGTCCAGCGCATATTCATCCAGCATGATGATATCCTGGATGTCACCCATAAAGATGGTGGGCACTTCACCGGAAGCATATCTCTTGGTGATATCCTGGGAAGGGGAATCACCTACCGTTACGGAAACCTCCACATCCACGCCGGTAAGTTCCTTATACTGTGCGGCCGCCTCTTCCCACTGTGTCTGAATCTCACTCTTGGTATTCAGAACGGTAATCTTCACGCCTTCTGTAGAGACATTCGCGGAAGCTGCGGAACTTCCTTCTTCTGCTGTCCCGGCTGCTGTAGCTGCCGCATTCTCTCCCGCTCCTGTGCTCTCTGCCGTGGAAGCCCCGCTTCCGCCGCAGCCTGCAAGCACTGTGGCTATCATGGCAACGGAAAGAACTGCACTGAGTAATTTTTTCTTCATCTTCATTCCTCCTACTTGTTTTGCGGAGAAAAATACAATTTCTTTAGAAATCTGCCCTCTGGTGAACAGAGGTATTTTCCTCCATAAAGTTGTGCTGCATATCCTGACGTTTGGCAGCGTATTCATTTCTCTTGCTTTTCGCTTGACGATGCTGATGCCTGTATGAACTTGAATCGTTTCATATCGTAATTAAACAATAACATCCCTTTCTATAATTGTCAACATCTTTTTTCACTTTTTTTGTATATAAATTATATATTTATTAAAACAGGCCTAAAGTACACCAATAAATTTGTGCACTTTGAAAATATAAAACGATTCATAAATAAATTAATGCTATTTCTGCATTATTTTGTGAATCGTTTCACTCATTTTACGTCCTTCCTATACCGGACTGACCGGGTAAGGGATGGAACGCTGCCTGTTTTCTTTCTGTTATAAGGAATCCGGAAAATACAGCTCCACCGCTGCCATTTGCTTAAGCGGTTATCCGGAAGAAGATAAGATATGTTATCAGATAATAGAGAAAAAGGAGGCCGGACGTACTATAACCGGCCTCCGGCTGTCAATACGGCGGCTGTCCTTACAGCTGCCGTCCGTCAGGTCGTCCCCCGCCGTATCAGCGTAACCGGCAGAGTTGTCCGGTTCGGGACAATTTCCTTTCTTTCCGCACGGGCGATCATCTGGACAGCCAGCTCGGCCATCTCCCGCACAGGCTGCCTTATGGTAGTGATGCCGGGTGTCGTCAGGGAAGCTATGCTGCTGTCGTCAAAGCCGATCAGCTTCATCTTCTCCGGTATCCGAATCCCTTTTTTGCTGCAGATCTGGATAACCTGGGCGGCAATGACATCGCTGCTGGCGAAAATACCGTCTATCTCCGGATATTCCGTCAGGATTTTTTCTATATACGTATGATAATCCAGGGATGCATAAAGCCGGGCATCGATTTCTTTTCCCGGATCCAGGCAATGTATGCCTTCCTGCCGGCAGATTTCCGTAAAACCCAGCGCCCTGTCGTCGGCAGGCATGGACACATCATTCTCCCCGCTGAGATAGATCACGTTTCCGCAGCCGCATTCCAGAAGGTGTCTGGCGGCAAGACGGCCTCCCTGCCTGTTGTCACATTCAACTGCCGCGGTCCCCTGCTCCAGGAACCGTTCAATCGTCACCAGCGGTACATTCAGATCCCGGAAACGCTGGGTATCCACGCTGCCGCTGCAAAGGATGATCCCCGCCACACGGCTGCCCTTGCACATTTCCAGATATTCATCCTCTTTTTCGTCCCTGTCCTTGGAATTAAAAAGCAGAAGTTTATATCCATTCCGGTAAGCCGCTGTTTCCAGGCTGCTCAGCAGTCTGGCAAAATAAGGATGATCGATGTGGGGAACAATAACGCCAACGGTATTTGTGGTCTGTTTGGAAAGGGAGCGTGCCAGCTCATTGGGCTGGTAATTCAGCTTTTTCATAGCTTCATATACCCTCTCCCGTGTCTGGGCGCTGATGTATCCCCGATTGTTTAATACCCTTGACACCGTACTGACGGTAAGCCCGGTTTCTTTTGCCACGTCCTTCAGTGTTGCCATGCTTTCCTCCGTTTTGTCATTTCCTTACAGCCAGCCCGGCAAATGCGCTGCCTGTTATATAGTCGCATCTTTTTTTATCTATTTTACGCAAACATCGCAGTTGCCCGCAGAAATAAAAAAGGCCGCATGAGCCATTTGCTGACCCATCCGGACAAAATAAAAGGAAGGGGGGGTTGGGGCGTTCCTCCGGATACTTCCCTCGGAGCGCCCCTATTTTTATGATAACGATATCTTCGGGGGAGAAGATATCAGGAGGGGGCTTGTTACAGCAAGACCGGAATGTTCAATTATAAAAAAAGGGGGGGGACACCGCCGTCCAACGGCTTCTCAGACACAAAGAAAAGGGAGGGAAAAGTGTTCTGCAAGTCTGTTATAACAGACAGCGGTGTTTTTATTGGGGGTTGTCTTACTGTGTTTTGATAATAGCATAGGGATTTTTATATGTCAACCGGTTGTTATATAAATCGTGGTTTTTAACAAAACAAAAAAAGGATTGTGGAATATTATGGTTATTTTCACGCAATCCTTTTTCTTTGTTTTATGCTTTAATTCCGTCATTATAAGGTTTATACCGTTATTTTTGTCAGTATTTTCACTTGCCAGCGACGGAAAGATTTTATCGCAAACGGTTGTTATATAGTATTTATATCTTTGTATTGCTCCAGTCCCAATCTTTGGAATTGTTCTTCAGGGGCATCATGAACCTTCATCTGAACAGCCAGTTCCCGGCACATTTTTTCTTCCCGTTCTTTATCGGTTATCGGATCCTGTTGTGCGGGATCTTTCCATGTGTCATAAAGACGGCTGATGCCTATATCCAGATAAGGAGGTTCTTTTGTTCCCGGATCCATGCGCAGCCGGTATACCGGAATGGGGCACTGCTTCAGATATCTCCCGCAGGTAACCATCTGCGGCATATCCCAGCCCAGGTATCTTTCATAGGTTGTCAGGGAAGCCATATAGGCATATAAGGGAGTATTCTGTTCCCGGGCAGCCGCCCGGAAATAGGTATATCTTCCGTCCGTAATATTCACCGGCTGTCCGAACCAGCCATAGATAGCGTAATCTCTTATTTTTTCTTTTTCTCCGGTAATCAGCGGCATCCAGGAGTGCCCGTGGACAGGGGGGCAGCCGCATTTTTTCGGATCCATTCCGAAATATTCCAGGAGGGTGGGAAACAGGTCCGTGTTCTGGGTCAGGCCGGCTATCCGTTCTCCGGCACGGAAATCTTCAGGCATATGTACCAGAAGGGGGATTCGGCTCATTTCATCCCAGGCATGGTATCTGTTTTTGCCGGTCACGCCGTGTTCGCCCAGCATATGTCCATGATCCGAAGTGAATATGATGCAGGTATCTTCCCACAGATTCTGCCTGTCCGCCTCATCCAGAAGCTTACCCAGCCATTTATCCGCCATGGACAGCGTGGCATAATACTGGTTTCTGAGATGGGCAATAGCTTCCGGGGTTTCTTCGCTGTTCAGGGCGGAATATCGGGGCCATTCATAAAAACAGGGGAAATCATCGGGATACATAGCCTTGAATTCTTCGGAAGCGTCAAACGGCTCATGCGGATCAAAGGCTTCTACCGTCAGGAAAAAATGATCTTCCCCTTCATTATCTTTCAGCCACTGTATCGCTGAAGCAAAGGTCCTGGGGGTGGGCCGGTCTTCCTCTCCGGCAAATCTGGTACGGTTGCATTGGTATTGCCGGTATACGGTTCCCAGATGAGGCCGTGGCTCCTCCGGATCCTTTATTCTGGATACCCACACATCCGTCTCCTGTCCCCGCTGAAAGTCCCAGGTATTGTATTGCTGCAGATAGCCTTCTCCCCCGATTTCCATGTAATGGCTGTGATCGGTCACAATGTGGGTGAAAACCCCGCCGCTTTGCAGAAGGCGGGGCAGTGTCACATCATAGGGTTCAATAGGTCCCCAGCCTCTTTCCAGGAAATGAATTCTCCCTGTGAGGATGTCCCTCCTGGCAGGCATACAGGGTGCGGAGGCGATAAAGTGGTTGTCAAACAGCAGGCTGCGCCGTGCAAACCGTTCAATATTCGGCGTCTTTGCTTTTGCATGGGGATTATAAACCGAGAGCATATGCCGGTTGCAGGTATCCATCAAAATCAGAATTACTTTCATACACGTTTCCTTTTTCTTTTTGCCGGTTGGTACAGTTGCTTGAATTACCCGTTTGTTATTTGGATGCGATAAAGGCGTCCAGCTGTGCCTGCTTTTCCTGGATAACCTTGTCCAGACCGGCTTTTTTCAATGCCTCATTCATTTCAGGGATGGCAGCCGCCGGATCCACGGCGCCGGATCCAATGGCATCAATATATTTGTCCCGCACATTGGTAAGTGCCGAAATCTCTGTGAGGACATTGGAATTGTCAAAGATGAAGCCTGTGGAAATGAGCGGTTCAGCGGAATTGAATTTCCGGTATTCCTCCCAGACAGAGGGTTCATTTCCCTCCCATACATAAGCAATCGTCTGGTTCGGCATTTCATATCCCATATTCAGCCCATAGGTTTTATTCTGTACATTAACGCCTTCCGGATAAGTTATAATACCCTTTTCTTCATCAGCAAACACATAGTGTCTGCCCTCAATCCCCCAGTTAAACAGATTCATCAGCTCGGGGCTTGCATACATATAATCCAGAACCTGCATTACCCGTTCCGGATATTTGCAGTTCTTGCCGATTCCCCATCCGATCCAGGCCATCTGCGAGGTTGCCCGGAAGGTGCTTGTCAGAGGTGCATAAACCATTTCATAGCCGGTATCCAGAGAGTCCTGCAGTTCCACACCGGGCTTGGTGGGCGTGAAATAGGAAAATGCGGTTCCCGCTTTTACCTGCGGCTTTTTCCCGTCGTTCATAGTTGCACAGTCTTTGGAAAGGTATCCTTTCCGGGCATATTCATAAATCACTTCCGCATTATGTTTAAACTGCTCCGATTCATAATAATTTACCACTTTGCCTTCTTTATCTTCCGGCATTATCACACCGAAACCGTCGGAAAGATTATCACACCAGAGAGCTGCCACCGCGGGGGTTTCCCCCTTCCTTCCTGCCAGCATCACCATCTCCGGATGCTTTTCTTTTACCTTTTCATAAACAGGCCCCAAATCGTCAATGGAATGGATGTCGTCTACCGAAAAACCGGCTTCCTCCAGTAAATCCTTTCTGAGCATCACTGCTGCATCCACGGAGTACTCCTTGAAAACAGGCACTCCATATATTTTTCCGCCCACATTACATACATAAAGGGTATCCTCTCCCACCACTTCTTTCATATTTTTCCCATATTTGTCTATCAGTTCTTTCATGTCAATAATCTGTCCATTATTGAGATAGCTTGCCCCATTCCCATAAATTACCGGAACCATATCCAGCGGTTCCTCTCCGGATAGCATTAAGTTAAGCTTTTGCGTATACTCACCCCAGGAAAACCCGATGATATCAATCGTACAATTAAATTTGGGCTGCAGGATTTTATTCATTTCCTCTTCTACCAAATCTGTATCCTGATAGGTCGCGCCGATATAAGCCCAGGTAATGGTATAAGGTTCTGAGCTGTCAACCGCTTCATCCGCTGCCGCAGTGTCTCCGTTTCCGCCTGCCGCGCTCCCGGTTCCGGTTGACTGTACCGCCCCGGCTTCCGGCGCCTTGCTTGTACAGCCTGTGGCTGATAATACCATCGAAGCTGCCAGCAGAACCGCAGCCGCTTTATGTAACAGCTTATTTTTTCTCATATTAGTAATCTCCTTTATTCCCCATATTTTTTTATATGAATTGGTTCGTCATCCTTTTACCGCCCCTAAGGCAATACCCTTCTGAAAATATTTTTGCAGGAATGGATAAATCATAAGCATTGGCAGCATTGCCACAAAAGCAATTGCCATACGGACTGATGTGGACGGTAATTGAGATAAATCCGAGCTGATCGAGCCGGCCGCTGAATTGGAGGACAGGAACTCTATCTTGGAAATCATCTCATTCAGTAGATTCTGAATGCTGTAGAGCGCATAGCCCTTATCTCCCGACAGATAATATAACCCATTTGTCCAGTCATTCCAGTAGTTTAATGCGGAAAACAGTCCCATAGTTACCATGATTGGTTTTCCAAGGGGTATGACAATGCAGGCATACATTTTCAGATGTCCCGCACCGTCAATTTCAGCCGCTTCGTAAAGTGCGTCCGGAATGCTTGTCTGATAGAAGGTCCTTATCAGCAGGACATTCATGGCGCTCATTAAGAAACCGGGGATAATTAATGCAAAAATTGTATTTTTGATATGGAAGATACCGGTGTACATCAAATAGGTAGGTACCAGTCCTCCGTTAAACAGCATGGTAAAAAATACGTAAAATGTCAATGCCGATTTGCCGGGAAGCTCTTTCAGGGACAGCCCGTATGCCAGCAGGGAAGACAGCAGTATATTGACCGATGTGCCAATGACAGTTACCATTATGGTAATCCCATATGCCCTGAAAATCTGTCCTCTTTGGTTCCATATATAGGAATAAGCCGCCATACTGAATGTTTCCGGCCAAAAGGAATACCCATTCTGAATCAGCGTATTTTCTTCTGTTATAGACGACATAAACAACAGAAGAAAAGGAAGCACAATCCCCGCTGCCATCAGTAACAGAATGCTATTTGCAAATATTTGAAATCTGCGGTTGTGTCGCGTCATTTTTCCGCCCTCCTAAAACAATGCATTTTCCGAACTCGTCTTCCTCACGATTCCATTGGAAATCATTACAAGGACGAACCCCACCACAGACTGGTAAAAGCCTGCTGCCGCCGCCATTCCGGAATTCCCAAGCTGGAGCAGTGCGCGGTATACATAGGTGTCTATCACATTGGTGGTATCATATAACTGCCCGGAATTCATTGGCACCTGATAAAACAACCCGAAATCCGCATAGAAAATCTTACCGATATTAAGCAGCGTCAGGGTTATTACGGTCCCCTTCAGACAAGGGAGGGTAACGTAACGTATCTGCTTCATAATCCCTGCGCCATCCAGGCCGGCCGCTTCGTACAGGGACTTGTCGATTCCGTTTATTGTGGAAATATAGATCAGGCATCCATAACCAATCCCCTTCCAGGTGTGTACAAAAACCAGGATAAACGGCCAGTACTGCGGCTGGGTATACCAGCTGACCGGTTCCTTTCCCAGAAGGGGCAGAACCGAATTATTAAGCAGTCCGTGTTCCGCTCCCAGAAACGCATAAACAATATAACTGACAATCACAATCGACATGAGGAAAGGAACAAGGACAGCGCTCTGATACAGCTTCTTCAGTGTCTTATTCGCCACTTCCGTAATCAGGACTGCCAGGAAAATACCCAGGACAATTCCGATAACAATAAATGCCAGATTGTACAGTATGGTATTCCGCGTGATCACCATAGCTTCATCCGTGGTAAACAGGAATTCAAAGTTTTTCAGCCCTGCCCATGGACTTTTCCAGATTCCGGCTGAAAAATTAACCTGTTTAAAGGCTACCACCAGACCTGCCATGGGCATGTAATTGTTGATGAACAGATACAGGAGCCCCGGAAGCATCATCAGGTAGACCGGCAGGAACTGCTTCCCTTTTCCTTTTCTTTTTATAACCTTTGTCTGCATCAAAAACCTCCCCAGTTTCATTCCTGCAGACAGCCGTACAAACGGACGTGTCTGCAGGTGTAAGCTTACTATACAACTGTGGGGTGGGCAGTTCTAACAAAATTCAGAGGGAAAATGATAAAATTCAGACATGAGAAGGAAAACCGTTTGGGTCAGACAGGAGAGGGTACGCGTATTATCCGGCAGAGTTCTTCCTGGATTTACGGTATTCGTTTGGGGTCATTCCGGTTGTTTTACGGAAGAGCTTGGCAAAATAGGAAAAGTTGGTATACCCCACTTCCACAGCGATCCGGTTTACGGGCCTTGCGGTGCAGGCGAGGAGCTGTTTTGCTTTTCCCATTCTTTGTTCCACCAGATAATTTCCGATGGACAGACCGGTTTCCTGTTTGAATAGCCTGGCAAGATAATCCGCGTTCAGGAACACCAGGGCGGCAAAATCTTCACGGGTCAGTTCTTCGTCCAGGTGTCCCTCAATATAATCTTTTACCACATCTACCACCGATTTTTCCTCGCCCACAAACCGGATATAGCCTGCGGCCTTTCTGACCGCACGTTCGGTATAACGGCGGCAGTGATAGAGGGAACGGGCGGCTTCCCGGTAATCGGAAAACGCAGGCTCCTTCATGAGGCGGTTCATGGAAATACATTTTTTATGCAGAACAGAAGATATCATCTGCTGGAAATCTCCAAGAAAAAGCTTCAGGGTCCCGGCATTGCAGGTTCCGTTTATTTCCAGACCGTTTTCATACAGGCTGATTTCCCGCACCAGTTTTTCCGTCTCTCCCTGTAAAAGCATCTCTTCCCACAGTGTAAAGGCCGGCTCCACATAGGGAATCTCCTTTTCTTCATAATCGGAAAGGAACTTAACCTTCCGTATGCCCAGGACATCCTCCTCCTGCATCCGCATGACTGCCCTGGCTTCCGCTGCCAGTTCCCGAAGGGGCGCTTTGCTGCCCACATAGCAGCTTACCTTGCTGTGCATTACCTGATCTATCTGATCAATGTATTCTGCCCCAAGCTGCTCCAGCGCTTCCCGGCTGCCGGTCCCCCCGGGATGCGCAAGCACCATGTTCCATTGGGAAGCATCTTCTGAATCCGTACGGAACAATGCCTGTACCTCATATCCCTCCCGGGAAAAAATCTCGTGGGTGATATTTCCTATAAGGAAATCAAACATTCCCCGTTCCAGGGATTCATAAATCGTTTCATAATCATAAATGGAAATACAGATATAAAGAAAGCTGTCCTCCTGCCCGTATTTCACGCCAAAAATTTCCATCCAGCGGGATACGGCCTTATCATCGGAATCCTCAAACAATAATTTCCTCCAGAAGCTTTCTTTTCGCACGGTCTGGGAATTCATCCATTTTTCCAGATTGGCCTGATATGCCTCCTCCCGGGAAATCTCCTCCGCAGCCTTCAGCAGCCGGCTTTCCAGCAGGGGAAACTGCACCGGTTTGAGCAGATAGTCAAAGCTTTGCAGGGTTACCGCCTTTTGTGCATAGGAAAAATCCGCATAGCTCGTCAGGAAAATCACCTTTGCCCCATTTCCCTGCTGCCTTGCCCACTCCACAAGATCCAGCCCCGACTCTTTTCCCATTTCAATATCACACAATATGATCTGAATAGGAATCCCTTCCATGATCTTCCGGGCGGACGCCGCATCCAGCGCGGTATAAATACCGTCAATGCCGATTTTTTCCCAGTCAATCATGGATTTTACCGTATCAACTATATAATAATCATCATCTACCAGAAGTATATTCATGCCATCTCTCTTCTTTCCGCAGCAGGAAGCCTGATAATCACTCCGGCACCGCCTTCTTCTCTGTTTTCAAAACGTACGCCGGCCGCAGGGCCATAAATCAGTGCCAGCCTGGTGATGCCGTTGCGGATACCTATCCGCGTACCTTTCTCCGTTACGATATCCTCTTCTGCCCGCAGACTCTCCAGCACACTTTCCGGAAAACCGGTCCCATTATCCTCTACCCGGATTTCCACGATTCCTTCCTCTTCCATCTGTCGTGCACATACCAGGATTTCTGTTGCTTTTCCACTGCCCGCCGCATATTTCACGGAGTTTTCCACAAAGGTATGCAAAAGGAGAGGCGGGATATCCACCTCACCGGTTCCCTCCCCCTCTTCCACCCGGAAAGTAAGACGCTCCTTATAACGGATCCTGCAGATTTCCAGATAATTCCCCACATGCCGCAGCTCCTCTCTCAGGCTTATCCGTTCCCCGTCGGCCCGGAAAATATAACGGAAATAATCCGATACACAGGCGGAAAGCTGCTGGATAGTATCGTCCTCCCCCATTACCGCCATATTATAAATCAGGCTCATACAGTTTATGTAAAAATGCGGCTGTATCTGCAGGTGCATATAGTCGATCTGCAGTTTCTGCCGGGCAAGCTCCTGTTCGTACATCCGTATCTTCATTTCCTTCATCTGCCCGCAGATATTACGGAACAGCGCATTTGCCTCCGCCAGTTCCGCAATCTCCACATTGTCATAATAAACCTCCTGGCTGTCCTCCCGGATTTTCATCAGGTTCTGACTGAATAATTTCATAGGCTCTATCACCCGCGTCTTTACCCGGTACAGCGAAACAGCGGCAATTCCAATCCCGGCCAGGATAAAAAGGACAATAATAATCTGCAGAACGACTACCGTCATCATGCTGCGGTTATTCTGTACCACAACGCTGATGCCAAACCGGGCATATTCCAACGGCTGATGGATTATGGTATATTTCATGCCGAACACATTTGTGTTCAGCCGGGACTCACCGGTATTTTCTTTGTAAAATCCTCCTGCTTCCAATTCTGCCGTATGATTGCTGGGAATGCCGTCCGCGGTCACCAGCGTCACATAGGATTCCCTGCCCAGGTGTATCACATTCGCGGAATCCGCCAGCTTGTCCGCTTCGATAAAACAGCAGGCATACCACTCGTCAAAGAATATATAATTCAACACATACTTCTTTCCCCCGATTTCAGCAATCTGCCATTTTTTTCCGGCATGGATCCCTTCTGCTGCAAAGTCCTCCATTATGTACCCCGCTGCAGCCTTTTTCAATTCTGCAAATTCCACAATCTCCCGTTCTCCCCGTTCCGAGGAGGCGAAATAATCCAGCTCCGGATAATAAATAAAAAAAGTAAAATCCCCGCCCAGCTTTACCCTGTAAAATTCCAGCTTTTCATTAATCTTCTGCACCGCCTGGATAAATAAAAGCGTATCCGACGCATACCGTGTCATAGCGACATCCTTATCCTGAAAAACCAGCTCCCCCATATAGTCATTAATATCCCGGAACGTGGTATCCATTTGCCTCGCATAGAACTCTGTAGCCGACTTGATAGATTCCTCCGCCTGCTTCCTGATATAACCTCCCAAAAAAGCGCTTACGCTGATACCCACCGCAAGAATCCCCAACAGAATTCCCACCATGCGCAGTATCCATTTACTTAACATAACTTTGGAGGAAGCCTTTTTTATCCCGGCCTCCTCCAAAAAATCCGCGTTATCCCCTGTTCCCATTCTCCTCACCGTCCTGCAAATCAGATGCCCCGCAGCCTGCCGCAAAGTATCGGACTCTATTTTCCATGCATCATTGCATGTTCCTTCTTCAGCTCCTCAAACAACTGCAAAGAGTTCCAGCCTCTGTTGGTTTCCGTTACCACCGCCTTCAGCCCCACTCCCGCCAATCCATGTTCGCAAAACGCCTTAAGGGCCATATCGATATCCTCTCCCACAAAACCGGCGAATACCACCATTTCCTGCTCCAGCCCTTCTCCTTCATACCGCTTTCCTGCAACAGGCTTTTTCTCCAGTCCTGCCAGATATCCTAACGGCATTCCATACTCTTCCCGTTCCACCACCCGCATCTTACAGGGCAGTTTCTCCAAAGCCTTACTCATCTGCCCCAGCCGCAGTCCTTTAAATTCATAAACTAAAACCTGCTTTTCCATGCGCTCTCTCCTTCTGTCTTTGTTATTCCAATCAAATACGCTTCACAGGTGCCGATAAAAAAATGGATTCCGCCGCAGCCATAGCGGAACCACACCGCACCCCGGGCGGGAACCTTTGCCCCGGCAGCACCTGCCCTACCGCAGAACCTTCCGCAAAATGCTCTCTTTCCCTTTCGTATAAGGCATATACCGAATGGGCATATCCATCCATGTGGATTTTTCCACAATGGATTTGGCATGGCTGAAGGTTTCAAAACTCTTTTTCCCGTGATATGCTCCCATTCCGCTGGCACCCACGCCTCCGAATCCCATCTGTGAGGTAGCCAGATGAATAATGGTATCATTGATGCACCCGCCGCCAAAGGAAAGGGTTCCCAGAATCCGGTCGGCCGTTTCCCGGCTCCCGGTAAACAGATAGAGGGCAAGAGGTTTCGGCCGGCTGGCCACAAACTGCTCCACCTCATGGATATCCCGGTAAGTCAGCACCGGAAGCACAGGCCCGAAAATTTCCTCCTGCATCACCGGGGCATCCGCGCCGACATCCTTCAAAACAGTAGGGGCGATCTGCAGCGTTTCCCGTTTGCCGCAGCCGCCTGTGACCACGCTTTCCCCCTTTATAAGCCCGAGCACCCTGTCATAATGTTTTTCATTGATCATCTTCGGATAATCCGGATTGCTGAAAGGCTGCTTTCCAATCAATTTGTCAATCCATTTCTGCAGGCAGCCTATAAATTCGTCCTTCACCGCCTCGTGGACAAAACAGTAATCCGGCGCCACACAGGTCTGACCGCTGTTTAAAAATTTGCCGAACACGATCCGTTTTGCCGCCAGGGAAAGCTTCGCGTCCCGCTCCACAATACAGGGGCTTTTCCCGCCCAGCTCCAGCGTGACAGGGGTGAGATGGGCCGCTGCCTTTTCCATCACCAGCTTTCCCACCGATACACTGCCGGTAAAGAAAATATAATCAAATTCCTGTTCCAGCAGCTCCGTATTTTCCTGCCTTCCGCCTTCCACAACCGCTACATATTCCTCGGGAAAGGTTTCGCCAATAATTTTCTTCAGAACAGACGAAGTGGCACAGGCATAGGCCGAGGGTTTGATGATACAGCAGTTTCCCGCCGCGATGGCTCCTGCGGCGGGTTCCAGGGAAAGCATAAAAGGATAATTCCAGGGGGACATCACCAGAGACACTCCATAAGGCTCCTGCACCACAAAGCTTTTCGCATGGAACTGGGCCAGAGGCGTGCGTACCTTCTTCGGACGGCTCCAGGCTGCCGTATGCTTCGCCAGAAAGCGGATTTCACTCAGTGTAAGTCCCACCTCCGTCATATATCCTTCAAAAACAGATTTGTTCAGATCCTTCCTCAGCGCTTCATTGATATCCTTCTCATACTTTTCTATCCGTTCCGCCAGCTTCTGCAGGGACGCGATACGAAAGGCCGCATCCCTTGTCCGTCCCGTATGATAAAAAGCACGCTGTCTTTGTACCAGATTTTCAATTTCCATATAACCCTCTCCTTTCATTCCTGCAATTCCTTACACCGCTGTCCTATCTACAGTACCCCTTTTAGCAGGGAAATCCCCTCTTTTATCTCTTCTTTTTTCAGGCCGGCATACCCCAGCAGCACGGTGGCTTCCTTTTTTTCCACTGGCTCCAGGACAGCCTCATGCAGACCATAAAGCCGCACCCCTTTCTCCTCCGCCTTCCGGATAAGCGCCTCTTCGTCCGCCGCCCCTTTGGAAGAAAGAAGCACATGCAGGCCGGCATACTCCCCTGAAAGCCGGTATTTTTTCAGGAATGGCCGCAGCTCTTCCAGCAGGATATCATGCTTTTCTTTATATACCTTCCTCATTTTATTCAAATGCCTTTCAAACGCCCCGCTTCGAATAAACTCGTTCAGTATCGTCTGATCAATCCTGGATACGGTGGAGGAAAAAAAGGCACATTCCTTTTCGTAGCGCTTCAGCAGGGCCGGGGGCAGCACCATGTAGCTCACACGGATCGCCGGGGCGATGGATTTGGAAAAGGTCCCGATATAGATCACCTTTCCCGCCGTGTCGGAAGCCTGCAGGGAGGGCACCGGTTTTCCCCGGTACCGGAATTCACTGTCGTAATCATCCTCGATCAAATATCTGTCTTTCTCTTCCGCCGCCCATTTCAGAAGCTCCATCCGCCTTCCGATAGGCATTACCACACCGGTGGGATACTGGTGGGAGGGCATGACATAGGCCACATCCGCCCCGCTGCGGGCAAGCTCTTTTACAGAAATCCCGCTTTCGTCCACAGGAACTGTCACGGTTTCTGCCGCAAAAGAGGAAAAAATACGGTAGGCTCTCCGGTAGGAAGGGTTTTCAAACGCGGCGCGGATATTTTTCCCCAGAATATATTGCAGAAGCAGTAACAGGTAATCATTTCCCGCCCCCACAATGATCTGTTCCGGAGATGCGTTCACCCCTCTGGAGGAATGGAGGTAACGGCAGATGGTCTTTCTGAATTCCGCATCTCCCCGGGGTTCTCCTAACGCAAACAGCTCTTTCCGGTCACCGCTTAAGATATCCTTCGTAATTTTCCGCCAGGTGCCGAAAGGAAAAACGCTCATATCCACGGCATTGGGTGAAAAATCATAAGCGAATGGTTTCCCGGCCCTTTCCCCTGCTGCCGTGCCGGTTCCTGCCGTTTCTTCCCCGGCAAAAGAATGACCTGCGGGGTACGGCAGACGCTGCTTCTTCTCCGACATATCCGTCATAATCTGATACAGTTCTTCCACCCGGCAGATATAATAGCCCCTGTATGCGGAGGATTCTATATAGCCCTCCGAAAGCAGCTGCCCGTAGGCCAGCTCCACCGTGCTGCGGGCGACCTGGAGATATTCCGCCAGGGAACGCGTGGAGGGAAGCTTCTCTCCTGCCAGAAGCTTCCCCTCCTTAATTTCATCTCTGATGTATTCATATATCTGTTCATACAGATGTTTGCTGCCGTCATCCGTCAGCTGAATCGCCAAATCATTCATTCTTTCTTACCTGTATTATCTACCATCCGTTTTCGGCAGCTTGAAGGAACTCTTTAATGATACCACGCGGTTGAATACCGGTTCACCGGGTTTGGAGTCCTTATAATCCACACAGAAAAAGCCCTGTCTTACAAACTGGAAGCTTTCAAAAGCGGAGGCCTCCTTCAGGGAAGGCTCCAGGTAGCATTCCTTGACCACAAGGGATTTGGGATTCAGGTTCAGGCTGCCGTCCTCATTATAGACACCTTTTTCTTCGTCGATAATATTTTCATACAGACGGACCTGCGCCTTAAAGGCCTCACCGGCACATACCCAGTGGATGGTTCCCTTTACCTTGCGGGCATTGAAGCCGCTTCCGGATTTTGTCTCCGGATCATAGGTACAATGCACCACCGTGACATTGCCGTCCGCGTCCTTTTCAAAACCGGTACAGGTAACGAAATACGCATTCATGAGGCGTACCTCATTGCCGGGGAAAAGGCGGAAATATTTTCTGGGAGGCTCTTCCATGAAATCTTCCCGTTCGATATATAATTCTCTCCCGAATGGTATCTGCCGGCTGCCCAGTTCTTCATTTTCCAGGTTATTGGGCGCCTCCAGCATCTCGATCTGTCCTTCGGGATAGTTGTCAATTACCAGTCTGACAGGATCCAGAACCGCCATTACCCTGGGCTTTTTCAGCTTCAGATCTTCCCGGATGCAGTATTCCAGCATGGCATAATCCACGGAGGAGTTGCTCTTGGAAACGCCGCACAAATCCACAAACATCTGAATGGCTTCCGGGGTAAAGCCCCTTCTCCGCAAAGCCGCAACGGACACAAGGCGGGGATCATCCCAACCGTCCACAATGCCGTCCTCCACCAGTCTCTTGATATATCTCTTGCCGGTTACCACATTTGTAAGATACATCTTGGCAAATTCTATCTGCTTAGGAGGGCGGGGATACTCCAGCTCTCTGACCACCCAGTCGTACAATGGCCTGTGATCTTCAAATTCCAGCGTACAGATGGAATGGGTGATCCCTTCAATGGCATCCTCGATAGGATGGGCAAAATCATACATGGGATAAATGCACCAGGTATCTCCCGTATTATGATGGCTCATATGGGCCACACGGTAAATCACCGGATCCCGCATGTTCATGTTTGGAGAAGTCATATCAATTCTGGCGCGGAGAACCTTTTCCCCGTCAGCATATGCGCCTTCCTTCATTTTTTCGAACAGCTCCAGGTTTTCTTCCACACTCCGGCTGCTGCCCGGATCCTCTTTGCCGGGTTCCGTCAGCGTACCTCTGTATTCCCGGATCTGCTCCGCAGTGAGATCGGACACATAAGCTTTCCCTTTTTGAATCAGCTTAACGGCCGCCTCGTACATCTGACTGAAATAATTGGAGGCAAAGAAAAGCCTGTCCTCCCAATCGGCGCCCAGCCATTTCACGTCCTCCTTAATGGATTCCACGAATTCCTGCTTTTCCTTAGTGGGGTTTGTATCATCAAAACGGAGGTTGAATTTTCCGCCGTATTCCTTGGCAAGCCCGGAATTTAAAAGGATACTTTTGGCATGTCCGATATGCAGATATCCATTCGGTTCCGGCGGAAACCGGGTGTGCACCGTCTCATATACGCCCTCAGCCAGATCCTTATCAATTATCTGTTCAATAAAATTCTTGCTTATCTCACTCATGCTCTTTTTCCCGCCTCCTGGGCCGCTCCCGGCATACACTGCATCCGGGTTTTTGGCCTTCCTTACCAGGCGGGTACTCCCTCCTTGAACCTTACTTTATTATTACAGACTATCTTATCATAAGTATTCGGAATACGCAAAGAAAAAATACGGGAAATCCCCGTTTTCCGGCTTTTTCCGTAATTGTTCAGACAAGTCCGCGCAGGTGGGAAATATTTATTGACCGCATTTTTAAACCCGGAAAGCAGTCAACTCATTAATAATTGTAAAATTTATGTTTCTTGGTAGCATATCTTACTATGTAGTGATATAATGTTTTCATATTTTGAGCATCAAAATACATGCTTTTTTGAGGAGGATACTTACTATGGATCGCGTACAACTGAAAATGGATGCCAAAGCTGCCATGCAGCAGGCCAATCCCCACCCCGCCCTTGTTTCTCTGGTATACATGGTCATTCTTGCTGCAATCAGCTTTGTAATTTCCATGATGTCCGGTTTTTCCAGCGCATTTACCGCCCTTGTTTCGGATCCGGACGCTGCAGCCGCCATTTATGCGGGTATGATGATACCTTCCCTTCTGCTTTCCCTTGTTTCCACACTGGTTACGGGTTTTCTGCAGATGGGTTATACCGCATATACGCTTCGTGTTATCAACAGGCAGCCGGCCGGAATTAACGACCTGTTCGCTTATGCCCGTTACTGTCTGAAAATCTGGGGCCTGAACATCGTCATGGGCTTCTTTGTATTCGCATGGTCCCTGCTGCTGTGGGTTCCCGGAATCGTTGCCATGTACCGTTATTCCCAGGCTTATTACATACTTGCGGAAAATCCGGAAAAAGGGATTATGGACTGTATTAATGAAAGCAAAGCCATGATGTACGGACACAAGATGGATAAGTTCGTACTGGATCTTTCCTTCATTCTCTGGTTTCTCCTGGCTGGCATTACCTGCGGCCTCGCGGGGCTTTATGTCACTCCTTATGTGGAAATCACCAATGCGGCATTCTATAACAGCCTGAAATACGGCGGCAGCTATCAGCAGCAGTATGGCTATGGAGCAGGCTACGGCGGTTACCAGCAGAATGGTTACCAGCCAAACGGTTATCAGCAGGGCGGCTACCAGCAAAACGGCGGCCAGCAGCAGGGCTACGGCCAGCAGGGCTTCGGCAACCCTTATCAGCAGGGATATGATCCCAATTACCAGCAGGGCGGCCCACAGCAGGGATACACACCTGACGGCCAGCAAAATAATAATTCCAATCCACAGTAATCAATTTTCAACTTGATTCGTCGTTTTGGGAGCAATAGAAAAACGGAGCCTTTATCCAAATGGTAAAAATTGGGATAAAGGCTCCGTTTTTTCACTTTACACAAACGCCGCAGCTGCCGAAAGGCCTTCCGCCCGCCGGCTTAGCGGTGTCCCCGGGACGGAAAAGGAATGTCCGGCCGGAATCATTCCCGATTAATGATGGAACAGACGTATTCCGGTAAACACCATTGCCATCCCATATCGGTTGCAGGCATCGATAACCGCATCATCCCGCACGGATCCGCCGGGCTGTACGATATACTTCACGCCGCTTCTGTACGCACGGTCAATGTTATCGAAGAAGGGGAAAAAGGCATCGGAGCCAAGGGTTACATTTTCCAGCTTAGCCAGCCATTCTTTTCTCTCTTCTCTTGTGAAAACCGGAGGCTTTTCCTTGAAAGTCCTCTCCCACACACCGTCAGCCAGCACGTCCATATAATCATCGCTCATATAAACATCTATGGCGTTATCTCTGTCCGCACGTCCCAGGCCGTCTGCAAAGCGAAGGGAAAGCACCTGGGGGGACTGGCGCAGGAACCAGTTATCCGCCTTGCTTCCTGCCAGACGCGTACAATGGATTCTGGACTGCTGTCCGGCCCCGATTCCGATGGCCTGGCCGTCTTTCACATAGCATACGGAATTGGACTGGGTGTATTTCAGCGTAATGAGGGCGATTTTCATATCAATTACGGCCTGTGCCGGGATATCCTTATTTTCCGTCACTATATTGGAAAGAAGCGCCTCGTCGATACACAGCTCATTTCTTCCCTGCTCAAAAGTGATTCCATACACCTGTTTTCTTTCCAGCGGATCCGGCTGATAAGAGGGATCGATCTGAATCACATTATAATTCCCTTTTTTCTTCTGCTTCAGGATTTCCAGAGCCTCGTCCGTATAGCCTGGGGCGATTACCCCGTCGGATACCTCTCTTTTAATCAGCCTTGCCGTATCGGCATCGCAGATGTCGGAAAGGGAAATAAAATCGCCGAAGGAGGACATGCGGTCTGCCCCTCTGGCCCTTGCATAAGCACAGGCAAGAGGAGAAAGCTCTCCCAGGTCATCCACCCAGTAAATCTTTGCCAGGGTGTCGGACAGAGGAAGCCCCACTGCCGCGCCTGCAGGGGATACATGTTTAAAGGAAGTGGCCGCAGGAAGGCCGGTCGCCTCCTTCAGCTCTTTCACCAGCTGCCAGCCGTTTAATGCATCCAGGAAATTGATATAACCGGGCCTGCCGTTCCGTACGCTGACAGGCAATTCCCTTCGTGAATTACCCGGCAATTCCCTTTCCTCCTCCATATAAATGCGGGATGGCTTCTGATTGGGGTTACAGCCGTACTTTAACTGAATTTCATTCATTTCTTTTTCTCCTGTATATTTATTCGTATAACGCTTCCTTACCTTTTCCGTTCCATGCAAGGATAAACGCAGGGAATGCGCTTGCCGCCGTGCCGCCGGTTTTTATTTACAGTTCTTGTTCACAATTCTTGTTTCATAGGTTCCGTCATCTATGGAAATATAACGCACGAACAGGGAAACCTTGTTTTCCTCGTTCAGGCTGTTCCAGAGCAGGTCGGTAAATTCATCAATCCCGCCCTTGATTTCCACCATTTTCGGTTCGCCCTCAAAGCTGGGAAGGGGATTTCCGTCATGCATATACGTATGGATAAAGCGTCCTTTTCCTGCCGCCGGATTTTCATAGGCATAGGTAAAGCGGCTGCAGGAATCAGGACAGCCGTCGTCACTTTTCAGTATGGACATGGCAAAATTGAAGCCGCCGTTTTCTATGTGGACGATCCCGGAAATGCGGGGGGTATAGTTGGGGCCGTCCGGTTCAAATTCCCGGCAGCGCAGGGACTGTTCAAAGGTCAGCTGTTTGTCCATGCCTTCATAAATGGTATCTGTCTGGTCTCCGTTGGTCACAATGGTTTTATTTCCCAGAACCCGCACCGGCGCATAAATGATAAGGCTGGGATCCTCCAGCTTGGATTCATCAAATGCCTGGGTACGGATTCCTTCCCCCTCCTCCGCAAAAATGCGGTTCCGGCTGTTGGCGCTTCTTCCCATGATAAAATAAGCGGCAACCGCTTTTTTCCCATCGGGAGTCCTCCCCAGCACAATCCCCCTTCCGGGATAGGCGTTGTTTTTCAATTCGTCTTCCAGAGACAGTAATTTCATAACTTCCTCCATTCTGCCGTTCCAGCGGCTTCTTTCATAAAGTGTCCCCACAGGGACTTTTCCGGAAATCCTTCGCTTTCCGGAAAAATAAAAAACCCCCTGGTTACTCTCATACGGGTACCCAGGCGGCCGGCTTTCTTCATACATACTCCCTGTGGTGCTCCACCATTCCGCCAGTCGCATGTACTACCTTAAATTCATGGGCAAAACGCCCTACACAAACAGTATAGCCCATCCTTTTTACGCTGACAAGTATTTTTGTGGAAATTTAGAGGTAATTCGATTATAATAAATTTATATCTATCAGGCTCAATGTCTGCCAACCAAAGCAACCATTTTATTACAGGAGTAATCTATGGCTAAAATACGTCGTTTCTATAAAAATGAACGGTTTCCGGAAATCCTTTTCCTTTCCCTGGCTTTTGTGTGCATGATGACCTTTGTACTGCTCCAGCCCTTCGGGGAGGGGCCGGATGAAATCAACCGCTTCCGCGTTGTCCGCTTTATTTATGAAAACGGATATCTTCCCAAAGGAGACGATCCGGCGGTACTGATTCCCGGTTACGGCGGTTCCTACGCGTTTCAGCCCATGCTTACCTACATACTGGAGGGTTTCCTTCTGCGCGCGGTGGATCTCTTTACCGACCGTTTTGATGTCCTGCTCGTAGCCGCCCGTATGGTGAACGTATTCTTCGGCATGGCGGCCGCCGTCCTCACAAGAAGGCTTTCCAAGCTGCTGTTTCCGGAAAAAATGACCCAATGGCTCTTTTCCTGTCTGGTGGTATTCCTTCCCCAGAGCCTGTTTCTGCATACCTATATCAATACGGATTCCTGCGCCTTCCTGTCGGTTATCCTCATGTTTACCGCCGTACTGGACGGGATGAAAAACGGGTTTACCCGCCCGCTCTGCATCCAGACCGCCGCAGGGGTTATCCTCTGCGCGTTGTCCTATTATAACGCCTACGGCGCCGTAGTGGTGACTGTCATACTGTTTATCAGCTGTTTTGCAGGAAAAGTTTCTGCCGGGACCATCACACGGGACGGCACCGCCTCTCCCGTTGACCGGTATTACATGGACTGGAAACCCATGTTCCGCGCAGGTGCGTTTATCTCGGCCCTGGTTTTTCTGGGCGCGGGCTGGTGGTTTATCCGCAATGCAATCCTCTATCACGGGGACTTTCTGGGAATGAATGCCCGCAACCTCTGTGTGGCTTCCACCTGTACGCCGGATTTCCATCCGCTTTTGAGGCAGACCTGCCAAAACCAGGGTATCGGCGTGCTTGCCATGGTGTTCGGTACGGATTATTTCACGCTTCTTGTGAGAAGCTTTGTGGCTATGTTCGGCCCGATGAACCTGCCCACCCACTATTATATTTATGAAATTTATTACCGCATTTTTGCCGTCGGCCTGCTGGTCTGCATGCTGCCCATAGGGCGCGGCCTGTATCTGTCCTGGCAGGAAAAAAACCGCCGCTTCTTTTTTAACGGGTGTATGGTGCTGGCCTGTGTGATACCTGTCTTCCTGTGTGTTTACTATTCTTATACCTGGGATTTCCAGCCCCAGGGCCGGTACCTGATGCCAATGCTTCCCGCTTTTATGTATTTTGTCACTCTGGGGCTGCGCAAAACCGGTTTCCTTCTCCAGGAACTCGCCGATAAAATAAAATGCCGCAGCCTGGCGGAAAAAATCCCGGCCATTCTTTCCGGCCTGTTGATTTTCTTCACCGCTGCAGCACTTATTTATTCCGTTTTCCGGATTGTGGTTCCCTATTATATGGCAGGTTAGGTTCCTGCGGAAGCTGTGAGAACGCGCCCACGCAGAGAACATACCATGGCCGGAAGGGAGGCCGCCGGTGGGATGTCCCGGACACAGAGGGGACGGAACCGTAATCGGTTATTCCGTCTTAATCCGCTGTACCAAAGACTCCTTTCCGCAGTAACTCACGGCCCAGCAGGAGAAAAACATCTGGATTAGCAGCAGCAGGAAGGCAAAAACAAGGACAGGCAGGACCGGGAAGTGGAATACCAGCTTTCCGAAGGTTCCTAACTGATCGAATACCCGGCAGAGTATCCAGCCTGCCAGCGTGCCAACCGTCAGTGTCAGAAAAAGTGTGCCT
This sequence comes from Lachnospiraceae bacterium, assembly GCA_022845955.1. GTDB lineage: Bacteria > Bacillota > Clostridia > Lachnospirales > Lachnospiraceae > Eisenbergiella. The sequence continues at coordinate 1,228,053 of AP025576.1, read as the reverse complement.
GATACATACAGGAAGCACTCTGTCCTGAGCATGGAGGCCAGCTGCTTTCCGCTCATCCCAACAGACTGCAGGATTCCGAATTCCTGGCGTCTCGTTACCACATTGGTAAGCAGTGTATTGATAAGGTTCAGCAGACCGAATATGGCGATAAATCCTACCAGGCCATAAAGAGGGAGTTTTAGCTGTTCCATCTGAAGGCTCAACTGCCGTCTGAGGTCACTGAGGAAGCTGATCTCAATAGAATCCCATCCCTCCATCTGTGCGATTATCGCTTTTTCTATCTGTTCTTCCTTTTCCTGATCCCCCACCAGCATAAAATGGGTGTTAAAATTAGTAACTGTAGTTTTCAGAAGAGGCAGGCACGCATCCGGCATGTAAAAGAAGGGCACATCAATTCCCAATGTAAGTCCTTTTAACACGCCCATCACCTGGAATTCCACCGTGGTATCCGTGTCCGTTTTTATTTGAATCCTGTCTCCCAGCTTCGCGGTATACCCGTAAAAACGGCCAATCAGATTATCCGAATCGGCTATCAGGATTCCGTTATTCTGCACCAGGGTATCATAATCCATCGTCCCCTCCACAAGATAACCGCTGCAGGACTCCATCTGTTCCCTGGTAAGCCCGATATTGCGGAAAGAAAGCTCCTTCGGGTTCTCCCTTGCATAATCGTTCATTTCCGGGAAAATCATATCGGACTTGCATCCCTGGAATATAAGTACGTCGGATACCCCGTCTATCTGCTTAACCGTCTGCAGCATCTCCTCATCCAGGGGATTCTCCTGTTGTACCTTAGTATAATATTCCGTAAGGCTGTCATCACTGGTATCGCTGCGCCCATCCGACTGCTGCAGTTCCAGATGCGCACAGCCCAATCCGAAACTGGCCCTCGACATGGCATCATCATCCACGGAATTCAGATATGCGGCAACACACATCAGAAGCATGCCTGTGAATCCCAGAGAGGTAAGTGTGAGGATTGCTTTTCTTTTATTTCTGGAAAAATTCAGAAAGGCCAGGCTGACAGGGGTTATTTTCCTGCGCCTTCTGTTTTTTATTTCCGCTTGACGGCCGCCGCGAGGGCCGGCGCCCCAGCGACGCGCTGGAGAGCCGGCTTTGCCCCCATCATCCATGGCACTGATCCGCACGGCTTCAACCGGGGACACCGAGGATGCGATTTTTACCGGTGTCCGGATGGATATCATAACGGCCGTTTCGGTTATTACAGCAATAATTCCCACAAACAGCAGGGTAATGGACCACTTCCATCCGTCAGGGACAAGCAGGAAACCCAGGATGCAGCCCAGTAAAAGCCCGATGGGAACCGCAATTCCCGATACAAACAGCCCTTCCTTTCTCACCAGCCTCCGGATCTGTTTCTTTGTGGTCCCAATCACACGCAGCCTTCCGTATTCCTGGATCTTACCCACAACGGAAATATAAAACAGGCTGTAAATCACCAACGATGTGGCAACGACAATCAGGACACAGCAGAACAGGATTGCCAGAACCTTTTCTATGGGCAAATCTTCTCCCAGGCTGAAATATGTGGAGCTGTAGAACACCTTGTTCTCTTCCACGCCGTTTGCGGCTGCAAAGGCCTGTATCTTTGCCTTCAGGGTATCCATATTGTCCTTTTCCGTATCCTTAAGGCGGATGTTTATCTCATATCCCGTATTTTCACCATATACGGAATTTACATAATCCTTCGATACAACGATTCTGTATACCCGTGTCTCATTATCCCCCAGCAAAATGCCGCTGACCATATATTCCTGTTCGCTACCATCACCCAGATCCACCGTCACCTTCTGCCCCGGCTCCACAGGCAGGCCCAGGTGCTTCAGATAGGCTTCTTCCACCACAATTTCCTTTTCTTTTTCCGGCCAGCTTCCCAGCACCTTACCGTACGTAAGCAGACTTGCGGCAGATGGATCGGCATACTCCACATCCACCGTATAGTCCCTGATACGGGCCGTATACAGGTTCTTTTTCATACCCGAAGCTTCCACCTCCGGCTGTTCCTGCAGCTTCCGGATATCTTTCTCCGGCAAGTCTGAGAAAACGGTCTGATATCTTCCCCGCATATATCTATTCAGCTTCGTATTATCCCCCAGTATTTTCAGGGACAGCGTCAGCATGAGACAGGCGCTGAAAGCAATCGTAATGATAAGAAACAGATTCCTCTTTTTATCCGATTTCAGGCTGTTTGCCGCCAGTCTCCGGATGATTCCCGTATTCAGATTCTTTAACATGATCGCACCTCCTGTTGTTTCCCTGCGATTCTGCCGTCTTCAATGCGCACAATCCGATGGGATAGCTGGGCGATTTCATTATTATGGGTTATCATCACCACTGTCTGATGGAATTCTTCACTTGTCATTTTCAGAAGCCCCAGCACATCCGCACTGGTACGGCTGTCCAGATTTCCGGTAGGCTCATCCGCCAGCACAATAGCCGGCTTGGTAATCAGCGCCCTGGCAATTGCCACACGCTGCTGCTGCCCGCCGGACAGCTGATTCGGCATGCTTTCCAGCTTTTCCTTCAGGGAAAGCATATCCACGATCCGGTCAAACAGAGCCTGATCCACCGGTTCCCCATCCAGCTCCACAGGCAGCACGATATTTTCATATACATTTAATATGGGGACCAGATTATAACTCTGGAATACAAATCCGATATTTCTCCTGCGGAAAATAGTGAGCTGTTCATCATTCATTTCCGCCAGTTCCTTCCCCCTTACTTTTATGCTTCCGGAGGTGGGCGTATCCAGCCCGCCCATCATATGGAGCAGCGTCGATTTCCCGCTCCCGCTGGTTCCTACCACAGCCAGGAATTCCCCCTGCTCCACTGACAGGTCCACCCCGTCCAGCGCCTTTGTGAGAGTTGGCTCTTCCCCATAATATTTCTTTAAATCCGTTGTCTGTAAAATTGTCATTTCTGCTCCTTCCCTAAACCATAATTCATGATTCCTTACCCGGCTTGTGTGTCACAGCCATGGCTCTTCCTTTGTATCAAGGATATCGTGAAATTGTTGCAGAAAAGTCACAAATTCTGAAAAAAATTCTTAAGGAACGGTATTCAGTAAGTAAACGGAAAAGACGGATCCGCCTCCCTCCCGTGAAACTACCTTGATATAACCGCCCTGCATGGATACAATTTCGCGGGCAAGATACAGGCCGATGCCTAGTCCCGGGATTCCAGCCACTCCCTCTTCCCGGTAAAAACGGCGGAATATGGCGGCCTGGTGTTCTTCCCGGATCCCCTTTCCGGTATCCGCCACATCAATCCGGGTATACATTTCCTGCTGCACTGCCTCCACCCGGATTTTCCCGCCGGGCGGGGTATATTTCACCGCGTTGTCCAGAAGATTGAAAAGGGCCTCCGCCGTCCATTTTTTATCATGGGGCAGCTGCAGCTTTTCCGGGCAGACAGCTTCCACTTCGATTTTTTTCGATTCCGCCGCAAAAAGAATGCCGCCCAGGGACTCCGCCAATGTTTCATAAAGGCATTCCTTCTGCCGGTGCAGCGTTATCAGCCCGGTTTCCAGACGGGAGGTCTTTACCAGTGCCTGCATGAGAAAATTCAGCTTTTCCACCTGGGCATTCATAGCTCCCAGGAATTCCTTCCTTTTTTCCGCCGTGAGAGACTTACCGCCGGCAGGCTCCGTCAGCGCCGTACCGATCATTTTCATATTGGTCACCGGCGTTCTGACCTGATGGGAAATATCCGAAACAAGGGACTGTAATTTTTTCTTTTCCTCTTCCGTCTTCAGCCGGGCATGTTCCATCATTTCATAAAGACGGCAGAATCTGCTTCCCAGCCGTGATATAAGCGTTTCTTCCTCCAGGCCGGTAATCTCCCGGAACATTTCTTCCGGCTTCTGCATCCCTTCCCTGTTCCAAACGCCTTCCATGGTATCCAGCAGCTTTCCCACATCCTCCATAAATGTCTGCAGTTCCCGCCTTTCGGCTTCGTACATGACTGCCGTCCAAATCGCCGCCAGCACCAGGACACTCCCGCCGGCCGCCAGCACCCCCGCTTCTTTGGTAACTGCAAAAAAGCCCCCGACAGCCGCTGCAGCCGTCAGAAGCATTCCCGCCCCGATACCTGTTCTGTTCCATTTTCCGCGGGGTAACCGCCATTCCTGTTTCCGCGCTGTATGTCCGTACATAATCCGCCCGCCTCTCCTGTTCCCGCCGTCCTCAGCCGTCATACCGTCCGCCTTTCCCATTCCAGAGATATCCCATCCCATAAACGGTTTTAATATAAGGATGCGCTCCCTCCAGCTTGCTCCTCATCCGGCTGATAACCGTAGTCAGCGTGTGTTCATCCACATAATTCCCCTGATCATCCCACAGCCGTTCCAGCAGCTTCTGCCTTGTGAGGACGATTCCGGGATTATGGATAAAAATAGTGAGAAGCCTGTATTCCAGAGGGGTAAACGCAATGTCCCTGCCGCGGAAGGATGCCGTCATGCTCTGCAGGCCAATATGGAGCTCTTCATCTTCATAACTATCCTCTACCCGCTCCTTTTCCGGAGAAATCAGCTGCATCAGCCGTTCCACCTTTTTCAGGAACACCTGGGTGGAAAAAGGCTTTGTCACATAATCTGCCGCACCTAAATCATAGCCCTTGAGCATATCGCTTTCCAGATCATTGGCCGTAAGAAAAATAACCGCCGTTTTCCATTCCCGCCGGATCTGCCTGCAAAGGGAGAAGCCATCACCATCCGGAAGGTTTACGTCCAGAATGACCAGATCATAAGATCTCGCTTCCAGCTTTTTTCTGGCGTCCATACAGCCGAACGCTGAATCCGTTTCCATTCCCCGTCCCTGCATATGATAGGCAAGGGTGGTATTCAGCAGCGTATCATCTTCCACAATCAACACTTTATTCATTGTCCTGTATCGTCTGCTCTCCTTCCCCCAAAATACGTTCCGCCTCTTCCTGTGTCAGAACTTTCTGTTCCACCATGCATTCTACTACGGTTCTCTGTCTCTGAGCCGCCAGCTCCGGCCGGTTGGTCAGGGCATAAACAGAAGGCGCATTGGGGATTCCGGCCAGAAGCGTACTTTCGTAATCGTTCATTTCCCCGGGTTCTTTTTCAAAATAGCCCTGGGCGGCATCATAGACACAATAATAGCCGCTGCCAAAATAAATCGTATTGACATACAGCTCCAGTATTTCCTCCTTGCTATAATTTTTCTCCAGCTGAAACGCCACAAACAGCTCGGCGACTTTCCGCAGAAATTTTTTCTCCTGGGTAAAATACATGTTTTTGGCAAGCTGCTGTGTGATGGAACTTCCTCCCTCCGCCAGCTTTTTTTCCTTCAGGTTAATGAATACGGCCCGGAACGTAGAAATGAGATCAATCCCTCCGTGCTTATAAAAACGCTTGTCCTCGACGGCCACCACCGCATTTTTATACGTATCAGGAAGCTGGTCAAGGGTAGTGTAATGCGGTTTGGATCGGATTCCTTCCACCTTATCCGTAAGCGGCTCCCCGGCAATTACCTCCTGATACATCCGGTATCCCTCCCATAGCAGACGTCCGCCCGCCACACAGCCCCCTATGAAAAAAACAACAATGACGGTTACAATAAACTTTTTGATAATTCGCATACTGCAGCTCCTTACACCATATCTTTGAACAGAAAACGAGTGATACCTCTTTCCGTGAAAGGAAGTATAACACAGCTTCCTTATCTTTTTAACAAAGGACTTCTTAAATTTCCTTAAATTTTTCCAACAGTGCGCCCATACCATACATCATGATATTTTCCGCCATAGCAGCAATCTCCTCGGGACTGCTTACCATTCCTTCCGCCAGCCATTTCTGGAGCAGGCCGATACAGCCCGCACTGACAAAGGCATAAAAAAATTCAATCTGTTTAGCGGTAGCGGACTGGAAATAATGGGAATAGGCTTCCACACATTTTTCCCTGCCCAGATTAATCAGGCGCAGTGCAAATTCCTTATCTCCATAGTCTCCCAGTGTTACGATGCAAATATCCGCGTTTTCCTTGAGACAGCGGAAAATACCGGCAGTAATTTTCACCGGGGTCAAATCCTCTTTCTCTGTTTCCAGCAAAGGTTCCAGCGCTTTAATAAAATCAGCCAGCATTTCCTCTTCCATTTTATCCAGCAAATCGTAGATATCGGAATAATGGGAATAGAAGGTTCCCCGGTTAATTTCCGCCGCTTCACACAGCTCTTTAATGGTTATGCTCTGAATGGGTTTTTCCTTCAGCAAATCCGTAAATGCTTTACGGATGAGCATTTTCGTTACCCGCGTCCTGTGATCCTTTCCTGTACTTTTCATTTGCTGCTCCCATCCGCGCCCAATAACGCAACAAAACGATACCTTTGTTTCCCTTATCCTTATGATAGCATATTTGCTGCTATTCAGCCATGCATTCCTGGTTTGGCAAAGATACTTTTCACGCAATCGGTTACTGTTCACAGCCCCTTGTCCCCCTCCCTGCGGTTTTGCCTGCCCGTTTCCCCCTGCCGGCTTATGGATTTCTTTTCCCGGCTATGCTAAAATGCAGATACGGAGTTTGCGTATATTATAAACGTATATTATAAAACAGGAGAAACGTATTATGAATCTTTTCTTTGCAAGACATGGGGAAACGGACTGGAATAGACAGAAACGGATCCAGGGAAGTGCGGATACGGACTTAAATGAAAGCGGTGTGGCCCAGGCCGCCCTGCTGGCACAGCATCTGGAAACCAACGGCATCAGGCCGGAGCGGATATATACCAGCCGGCAGAAAAGAGCCTTGCAGACCGCACAGATTGCGGCGGATACGCTGGGCGTTGCATGTGTGGTAAGGGATGGGCTGGAAGAAATCCATTTCGGCTTATGGGAGGGTCTCACCTGGGGCCAGGTGAAGGAACAGTATCCGGAAGAATTCACCGCATGGTATGAAAACCGGAGATACCAGAGAACACCTATGGGGGAATCCTACCAGGATCTGCTGGACAGGCTGCTTCCCTCCCTGCGCAGTCTGGTGAAAGAAGAAACCGAAGCCGCCTGCTGCGGCCCTCATTCCCATTCCCTTCTGCTGGTTACCCACAGCGCCGTTATCATGTCACTTATGGCATATCTGAACAACACCCCTTTTTCCCAGATGGCCTCCCGCTATAAACCGGATAATGCCGGTATTGTCCGGGTAAAGGGGGAACAGCTGCTGATCTGAACATCCCGGCAGCGGTGCCTTACTCCAGATCGATCTCCCGATCCCGGTAATAAATTTTCCGATCCCGTTCCCCGATTTCCCTCACCACTCTGCAGGGATTGCCATAAGCCACCACATTGGCGGGGATATCCTTGGTAACAATACTGCCTGCTCCAATGACCGTATTATCCCCGATGGTCACGCCGGGCAGGATTACCGACCCCGCTCCTATCCACACATTATCCCCGATATTTACCGGCAGGTTATACTGTGCCTGCCTGGAACGGAGATTCGGCTCCACCGGATGGCCGGCCGTAGCCACCGTCACATTCGGGCCGAACATCACATGGTTTCCGATGGTAATCTTCACATCATCCACCAGGGTCAGGTTAAAGTTGGCATATACGTCGTCGCCCATATACGTATTGCATCCCCAGTTGGCATGAAGAGGCGGTTCCACATAACAATTCTTTCCGACCCCGCCCAGGAGTTTTTCCAGCAGCTCTGCCCGCTTTTTCCCTTCCGAAGGGCGTGTGCTGTTAAAGTCATATAATAGTTCCATCCATTCCGCCTGTTCGCTTAACAGATCCTCCTCCGTAGGGAAATACAGCTTTCCGGTCTGCATCCGTTCCTTTACTTCTTTTAAATCCATATCCTCTTTCTCCTATATTGCTTTCTTTCCTGTTTATTGCTGCTGGTATAAAAAAGCTGCCTCAAAAGCCCTGCAGGGCCATTGAGACAGCTTGTTTCTGCAATTATCATTGCTCTGTTATTCATCCACACGGTAATTGGGTTGCTTCCAAAGGAAGCACATCTACTCTTATTCATCCACACTGTAATTGGGTTGCTTCCAAAGGAAGCACATCTACTCTTATTCATCCACACTGTAATTGGGTGCTTCCTTGGTGATATGAATGTCGTGGGGATGGCTTTCTTTTAAGGATGCCGCCGAAATTTTGATGAATCTGCCGTTTTCCTTCAATTCATCCACCGTCTGGGTCCCGCAGTAACCCATACCGGATCGCAGGCCTCCCATGAGCTGGAACACCGTGTCTTCCACGGTTCCCTTATATGCCACGCGGCCTTCCACCCCTTCCGGAACAAGCTTCTTGGCATCGTTCTGGAAATAGCGGTCCTTGCTGCCGTTTTCCATGGCGGCAATGGAGCCCATGCCGCGGTATACTTTGTATTTACGCCCCTGGTACAGTTCAAAGGTTCCCGGGCTTTCGTCACAGCCTGCGAAGATACTGCCCATCATGCAGACACTGCCGCCGGCTGCAATAGCCTTGGTCATATCACCGGAATATTTGATTCCGCCGTCCGCAATAACGGGGATTCCGTATTCCTTGGCTACTGCGTAACAATCCATGATCGCCGTTACCTGGGGAACACCGATACCCGCCACTACACGAGTGGTACAGATGGATCCGGGACCGATACCAACCTTAACCGCATCTGCACCCGCTTCAATAAGATCCCTGGTTGCCGCTCCGGTAGCCACATTTCCGGCAATTACCTGTAGCTCCGGATATTTTCCTTTAATCATACGCAGGCAATTAAGCACATTTTCAGAATGTCCGTGGGCGGAATCCAGTACGACAACGTCCACTTTGGCATCCACCAGCGCTCCTACGCGATCCAGCACATTAGCAGTGATACCCACACCTGCACCGCAGAGGAGACGGCCCTGTCCATCCTTCGCGGAAAGAGGATACTTAATCGTTTTTTCGATATCTTTAATGGTGATCAGGCCCACCAGATTAAAATTGTCATCTACAATAGGGAGTTTTTCTTTTCTGGCCTTAGCGAGTATTTTCTTCGCCTCTTCCAGCGTGATGCCTTCCTTGGCTGTAATCAGTCCTTCAGAAGTCATAGATTCTTTGATTTTCTTGGAAAAATCCGTTTCGAATTTAAGATCCCGGTTGGTAATGATACCAACGAGCTTGCGTCCTTCAGTAATCGGGACACCGGAAATACGGAACTTCGCCATCAGGTTGTCCGCATCCTCAAGCGTATGCTCCGGGGAAAGAGAGAAAGGATCGGTGATAACTCCATTTTCTGAACGCTTAACTTTGTCAACTTCCTCTGCCTGCGCTTCAATAGACATGTTCTTGTGGATAATGCCAATGCCGCCCTGCCTCGCCATGGCAATCGCCATCCTGTGCTCAGTAACGGTATCCATTCCTGCACTCATCATCGGAATGTTCAGTTTGATCTTTTTCGTCAGCCAGGTTGTTACGTCAACCTGATTCGGAATCACCTTGGAATATGCCGGAACCAGCAGCACATCATCAAAGGTAATGCCGTCACCAATAATCTGACCCATTTCTTCTCCTCCTGTTTTCATTTGAATGATTGGATTTTTTGTCCGTGGGGAACGGACAAAGTTCAAAAAAATGTGAATATAAAACTGCCAGTAAACTTACTGACAGTTTTGTGTTTTGAAAAGTGTACCAGACTTACGGACGCTTGTCAATCCGTAAAAACTTTTCTTGGTGCAATTGATTTAATTGCCGCTACCATAGCCGCATTGGGTTCGAAGATAACCCTCTTCTCTCCATTATATATCATGCAGTAACGGATATCGGGCTGCTGCTCCACACCGCTGCTGTAGTTGATCTCCTTCAGCTGGCGGTTTTTGTAATCATCCAGATGCCAGGATTTGATGGGAGCCAGAATCTCCATTCTCTCCATATCAAAGGTCTCCACCTTTTTACGTCTTGTCCTCGCCATAATCTTATCCACGGTAAGCTGTTTGTCCACATACAGGTACTCATACTCCAGATTGGCATTCAGATTCACAAAATAGGCCCCGACACCTGCCACCACGGCCACAATCAGGAAAACGATAAGCCCCATCAGCCCAAGCAGCCCGGTAACCGCAGCAATACCAATCAATACTATTTTCAGAGCCGCCATAGCCCCGCTCGGTTTTTTCTTAACCATACATTCCACGTAAGTCTCCATTTTACATTCCACCCTTTCAGCCAGACAGTTCACCCGCCGCGTTCTTAGGTAATATGATATTACAAAATCCTGTAACTTGCAAGTAAGAATCCCTTCAAATCCTGTGTTTCGCCAAAAATTCACAGGGATTTTAGAAAAATTTTAGAGGTTGTTCCAAACGCTTCATTGACATCATTTGAACAACCGCTTATCATAGTAAAAAGGACAAAAGAGCTGCACCGAGCAGCGGAAGTGAGGATGAATATGGCAGATGGAAATTCCGTTTCAGATGAAATCAAAGCCCAGCACAAGAAACTGGCCGGAAAAACCGTAAAAGAAAAGTTTCTTTATTTTTGGGAATATTACAGGATGCCGACGCTGGTCACCATTCTGGTTATTGCTTTCGCAGGCAACCTGATTTACACCATTGCCACGGCCAAGGACAGCGCATTATCCGTATTGTTTATCAACGGCTATTCCGAAATGGATACGGAACCTTTTATGGATGGTTTCAATGAATATGCACAGATTGATACCGAGGAATACGCCACTTCCCTGGAAATGAATTTCACCATACAGGAGGAGGCCACGGATCAATATACCATGGCAAATGTGCAGAAGCTTATGGCGCTGGTTGCCGCCAAGGAGCTGGATGTAATCATGGCGGATACCCAGACCTTTACCAATTATGCGGAACCCGGCTATTTCTGCAATCTGAATGATGTGCTTCCCCGGGAGCTGATTGACAAGTATCAGGATCGTTTCTTTTATTATGATGTGCCGGAGGATGATCAGGGTGAAATTCCTATCGGGATCCAGCTTGCAGATGCCCCCAAGGTAGTGGAAACCGGCGCTTATGCCGTCACTAATGATGCGTTATTCGGTATTGTCATCAATTCGGATCATGTGGATAACGCTGTTAAATTCCTGGAATACCTGGATATGGAGTAGGGAACCGGACATAAAAAGTACGCCGCTTTTATTTGAAAGCGGCGTACTTTTTATGTCCCGGGACAAGGCATTTCTTCCAATCCCCACTCAGGTATTCTGCCAGTCGGAAGGCTGATGGAACAGCAGGTTTCCGGCTGTCCCGTCCTCTTCCGTTGCGGGATAGATCTCGTAACGTACCGTAATCTTTCCCCGCAGGCCATAGCTTAAGAAGCAGTTGGTTATCCGGCTCTGGGTTATGGCACAGTTTTCCTGTTTAATTCCCACCAGAAGCACCAGGAACTGGTTGTTTCCATAGCGGGTAAAGGAATCTCCCCGGCGCAGTGCGGAGCGGATGGCGCTCTTGAGCTTATCCATGCAGTTGCCGAGCCTTGCGTCCTCTGTAAGGGGAAGTTCTTCCCCGTCCACCAGGGTGCAGAGCATGAGAAATGCCGGCTGTCCGCTCCGTTCCGACATACGGCAGACGATATGGTAGCAGTCCACAAAGCCGGGATAGCTGCAGAAGTAGGCGCCGTTTTTGTTTTCCCCTTCCTGAAGGCCATGCTTGATATCACTGATTACCGATGCGTTGTAATGGATTTTTTCCCTCATCTGCCGGAATCTGTCCATCATCTCTTCCGAAGGCTCCAGCCCCAGCTCCTCAAAGTAAAAGGAAGCGGCTGTCTCATAAATTTCCATTGCCTCCTTATACCGGCCGAGAGCCATCAGACAGTCTATCTGCATCAGGTAATATTCTTCAAAATAATAAATACTGCTGGCCTGGCTGCTCAGCTCAAGAAGTTCGCCGAACTGCCCCCGTTCCTTCAGAAGAACGGCTGCTTCATTAATACAGTCCACATACAGCTTCTGGTACTTGCAGCTCTCTATGGCCACCCATTCCTCCCCCGCCAGCTCCGGCAGGAATTCCCCCCGGTACATCCGGCAGGCTTCCTTTAACAGCTCCACCTTTTTATCCGGATCCTCCTCTTCCAAAGCAGCTTCCGCTGTCGTGAGGAAAAGATCCGTATCCCGTTCCAATGGGACGGCACAGTAATTCCAGCGGTAAATCCCCTCCTGGAACCAGATACAGTCCGTATTTTCAAAGCAGTTCAGTTTTTGTATGTATTTTCTTAACCTGTAAATATTTACCCGCAGCGTTGCCCCTGCATCCTCCAGATTCTCTCTTTCATAGAGGCGGCTGATCAATTCGCCCCTGGGAATGCCGTCCCTTCCTGCGTACAAAAGAATTTGGAACAGCTGCATCATTTTAGATGTTCCTGAATAATTATTGGGAATCGTTTTCCCCCCGTAAACCAGGGAAAAGCCTCCTAACATATGTACCTTCAAACTTGTCTTGTCTTCCATCCTTCTATTCATTCTTTTGTCCGCACTCCATTCTGTTCCTTAGTTGTCCCTGCCATCGCTGCATCCACTCTTTATGCTTGTGTCCTCCATATGGGAAAGGCCCCTTCCGGCCGACTGCAGCGGCCGTATATTGGAACCGATATACACGGAATACTCCTGTGCGTCCCCTGTAAAATTAGATCGGACCCGTTCCACAACCTTCCATGCATTTTCCAGGCTCGTCCCCATAACCATCAGCAGATACTGGCAGCTGCTGTATTGTGTGTATACATCCCCGCTCCGAAGGGAGGCTTTAATGGTTTTCCCCAGGCTTATCATCAGATGCTCTTTATCCTGAAGGGTGACATATGCCTTGTTATCATCCACCAGCGTCAGCAGTATTGTATATGCACTGGAGGGTGCACGCATAAGCCCCCGCTCCACAAAACGGTACAGACGCTTAAAGGTTTCATAATCCTGGCAATACGCTCCCTGAGGCCTGTCTTTCTCTCTCAGCTCCATCCAGATAAGCTCCATATCCCGGTCTATCCCGGTATCCTCCGCCCCTTTGTTTTCCGCCGTCTCCGGCGGCGGCAGTTCCTTCTGTCTCTCACGATAGAGGTAAACCGTTGACTTTCCGCTCTTTTTCCCTTCCAGCAAGGCATAATCCGCCCGGCTGAACATGGATGAATACGTATCTTTATCCTGATAGGATGCCATCCCAATCGTCGCGGAAAACCGATCCTCCACGCCCATTTTCCGTCCCATTTCCTCCATACGGCGTATGAGCTCCTTCCCTTTTTCCATCGCCTTCCGGGAATCCCATTTCTCCGTAGTGAAAACAACAAACTCATCACCGCCGAACCTGCCGACCAGATTTTCCGTTCGGAAAATATCCCTCATCAGCTCCGCCAGCCCCCGAAGTACATCATCTCCGAACAGGTGGCCGTATCTGTCATTAATTCTTTTAAAACCGTCAACATCTATTACCATAAAATTGCCGCCGGCATTCTTACGGAGCTTATCATTGATTATCCGTTCTCCCGCCACTCTGTTGTAAAGACCGGTCAGACCGTCAACCTCACTTAGCATTTTAAGCCGGGAATTTTCTTCCTGAAGTTCTTTTATTTCTTTTTCTATAGGGTCAATAGTCATAGCAGCCCCCCTTAAACCCGACATTACTTACCGGCAGAAAAAATAAACATAGATAAATTTAAAATATCACAGTAGTAATAATAAATCAAGTTTTGTAGCAGGAATGTCATTATTTATATTGAAAAAGCGTAACCGTTCAGACGCCCCTTTGTGTCCTGCAGCACCGCCGCCCCAGGAAAAAGCAGGGAAGGGGATGCCGCAGGACACAAGGGGGCGTCTGAACGGTTACGGAAAAGCTGTATGATCATAATCAAAAAACCGACTTTTTGACAATAAAATCATTTTGACGGTATGCAAAGAGCTATAGTATAATGGTTTTATTCTATTAGAAAAGGATCGTAAAGGAAGCTTATGATTTTTATAAAACGAATATTTCGTGAAGAAAAAGAAGGATTATTCCGTTTTCAGACAGCACAGCAAGAGCACTCTCCTGAGCTGGAGAAGAAGGTTGCACTTAAAATTGCTAAAAATAACGTCAAAAGGCTTATCCCTTTTGCCGCGATTATTTTGTTGATTGAAATAATTAATCAGATAACAATCCTTCTGACTTCCTCAGAAGATAGTCTGCGGGCTGCTTATCTGCCAGCGGGGATTCTGATGATTCTTCTGATGGTCTCCGCCATCCTGCTGGCTTATCTGGTGCTCCGCCGTTCTTTTGCTGCCGCAGGGCACTGCCGGCTTCTTTACCGCTCCTTCTGGTGGCTCTTTTCACTGGGAATGCTGGTCTTTATCTGGTTGGAAATCTGCACCAGAGGCTCCACTAATAATTTCATCTATCTGCTCATCCTCACAGCCGCGTTTCCCCTCCTTACCTGGAAGGAGTCCCTTCTGCTGTTCTGCGCAGACACGGCTGTTATGTTTTCCTTTGCCCTTTACAGCGGGCTGGCACCTCAGCAGATGCTGCAATTTCCGCTAATAGCCATTTTTGCATGGATTCTGTCCCGCATGCTTTACAGCTCTTATAAAATGAATGAGATTATGATGGCACAGTTGAAGATCTCCAACCAGAAACTGATGGATCTCGCCCGGACGGATCCCCTGACCGGCCTGTGTAACCGCCGCGGAATACAGGAACAGCTGCAGGAAATTCTGCCCCGTTTTGACCATCCCGTCCGCACAGGCTTTCTGATGATAGATATCGATCTGTTTAAAAAATATAATGATCGTTTCGGACACGAGCAGGGCGATCAATGTCTGAAGAAAGTGGCCGATACGGTAAAAGAATGTACAAAAGGCCCCTATGATATTACCTCACGTTACGGCGGAGAGGAATTCCTGGTAGCCCTTGTTGATTATTCTCCGGATGAAATCCTTCGGATGGCAGAACGGATTCTGTCAGAAATACTCGCGCTTAAGCTCCCTGCCGCAGACGATGAGGTCAGCCCATTTGTCACAGTAAGCATTGGCGCCGCCTCCGTTATGACCCCCTTTGATTTTATCACGCTCTATGAACAGGCGGACCGGGCGCTTTACCGGGCAAAAAATTCCGGCCGCAACTGTGTGGCCATGAACTGCAGCGGGCAGGACACCGGGAATTTTTCCTGAATCGTTTCCGGCAATAGGGTCATAGGACTCAAACCTCACAGACAGCCGGCGGATGGCCATTCGGCAACTGCGAGATTTGAGTCCTATGCTTTTAATCAATTACCGGGGCTTCCATTCCCGTGGCGCCCCGGTATGATCCGTTACAATATTTCCTTTAAAATGGCATTCACCATAGCCGGATCCGCTTTCCCCTTCATGGCTTTCATTGTCTGCCCTACCAGGAAGCCCATGGCCTTTTCTTTCCCTTTCTGATAATCCGCCACAGACTGCGGGTTATCCGCTGCCACCTTCTCTATCGTACTGCGCAGAAGGCCTTCGTCATTCACGGTTTTCAGCCCTTTTTCCACTGCATACCGTTGGGGATCCACATCGGTATCATACATGACTTCGAAAATTTCCTTTGCAGTATTCCCGTTGATTTCCTTTTTGTCCGCCATCGTTATCAGGGCTGCCAGATGTGCCGGGGAGAAACGGATATCCTCCGGCTCCTCCCCTCTTTCCTTCAAAAGACGCAGTGTTTCTCCCATAATCCAGTTGCTGGCCTTTTTGGGCTGTCCGCAGGCTTTGGCCGTCTCTTCAAACAAATCTGCCAGTCGTTTGGATCCGGTAATGATCTCTATGTCTTTATCCGGAATCTGATATTCTTTTTTGTAACGTTCCCTTTTTTCCGTCCGGAATTCGGGCTGCTTTTTCCGGATTCGTTCCAGCCATTTATCGCTGATAAATACCGGCGGCAGATCCGGATCGGGAAAATAGCGGTAATCCCGGGCGTCCTCCTTGGAGCGCATGGCATAGGAATATTCTTTGTTGTCATCCCAGCGCCTGGTTTCCTGGATCACGATCTTCCCTTCCTCCAGAAGCGCCGTCTGCCGTTCTTTTTCCCCTTCAATGGCGCGGGCGATAGCTTTAAAGGAATTCAGGTTTTTCATCTCCGTCCTGGTTCCCAATGCAGTTGTTCCTGCCTCTCTCACGGAGAGATTGACATCCGCACGCATGCTTCCTTCCTGCAGTTTACAGTCAGAAGCCCCCAGGTATTGGATGATCAGCCTCAGCTTTTCCAGATAGGCTATGACCTCCTCCGCGCTGCGCATATCCGGCTCGGAAACGATTTCGATCAAAGGCACGCCGGAACGGTTGTAGTCCACCAGGGAAATGTCCTCCCACTCATCATGGATCAGTTTTCCCGCATCCTCTTCCATGTGGATTTCATGAATTCCCACACGTTTGGCCCCTGCGGCTGTTTCGATTTCCACATAGCCGTCTCTGCAAATGGGAAGGTACAGCTGGGAGATCTGATAGTTCTGGGGATTATCGGGATAAAAGTAGTTTTTCCGGTCGAATTTGGAGTACCTGGTAATCGTACAGTTTGCCGCCAGACCGACTCCCACGGCATATTCCACCACCTGTTTGTTCAGAACGGGAAGGGAACCTGGCATGCCGGTACATACCGGGCAGGTATGGGTGTTGGGGGATCCGCCGAAGGCCGTGGAACAGCCGCAGAATATTTTAGTTCTGGTCGCCAGTTCCACATGGACCTCCAGGCCGATAACCGTTTCATATTGTTTTGCCATTTCCTTATGCCTCCTTTCCGTCCGCAGCCCTACCTTTTGCGCCGCATGCTTTTTCCGCCGCCTGTGCCTCTCCGGCCGGACCGTACACAGGTGACTGCGGGGCACATGGGAAAGCGCCTCTTGCCTTTTCATAGGTATATGCCGCGCGGATCAGTTTTTTCTCCTGAAAGCAATCGCCAATCAACTGAAGCCCTATGGGCAGGCCGTTGCCGCTCAACCCGCAGGGAAGGCTGATGGCAGGAAGCCCTGCCAGGTTCGCGGAGATGGTATAAATATCACCCAGATACATCGTAAGCGGGTCTGCCAGGCTTTTGCCAAGCTCAGGAGCCGTGGTGGGAGCCACCGGCCCCAGCAGGATGTCAAACCGTCCGAATGCCTCGTCAAATGCTTTTTTTATCAGGGCTTTTACCCGGAGCGCCTTCAGATAATAAGCATCGTAGTAGCCGGAACTTAGGACGAAGGATCCCAGCATTATACGGCGTTTTACCTCCGGGCCGAAGCCTTCGGATCGAGTCTTTTTATACATGGAATGCAGGCCTTCATACGCCTTTGCCCGATAGCCGTATTTGATGCCGTCGAACCGTTCCAGGTTGGAACTGGCTTCCGCGGAAGCGATGGTATAATAAGCAGGGATGGCATATTCCACCAGGCTTAAGTCAAACTCTTCCAAAACGGCGCCCCTTTTACGCAATTCCTCAGCTGCCTGCAATACGGCCTCTTTCACTTCGCGATCCAGGCCTTCCCCTAAATAATCCCTGGGGATTCCAATCCGCATTCCGTCCACATCGGCAGTCAGGGCGGAGGTAAAATCCGTTTCCCGCTCCAGGGATGTGGAATCTTTTGTGTCCCGGGAGCTTATCACCTCCAGAACCGCAGCACAGTCAGAGACATCCCTGCAAAGGGGGCCGATCTGATCCAGTGAAGAACCGTAGGCTATCAGGCCGTATCGGGAAACCGTACCATAGGTGGGTTTCATTCCCACCACTCCGCAGAATCCTGCGGGCTGGCGGATGGAGCCTCCGGTATCGCTGCCCAGGGCGAAAAAGCATTCACCTGCCGCAACTGCCGCCGCGGAACCGCCCGAGGAACCTCCGGGCACATGCCCCGGATTCCAGGGGTTTCTGGTTACTCCGTAAGCGGAAGTCTCCGTGGTGGATCCCATGGCAAATTCGTCCATGTTGGTTTTTCCCAGTATAATAGCTCCCGCTTTTTCCAGATTGGCTACGGCTTTGGCATGGAAAGCGGGTACAAATCCGGAAAGGATCCGGGAGGCACAGGTGGTTTCCACACCTTCCGTACAGATATTGTCCTTAACAGCCACCGGCACCCCTGCCAGAGGGCCTGCGGGTTCACCCGCATCTATGGCATCCTGTACCTCCTCTGCCCTTTGCAGGGCCTTTTCTTTATCCAGACTGATATAGCAATGATAACAGTCTTCTTTTTTCTCTATCTCCGCGAATACCTCCTGTACGGCTTCCTGACAGGTATATTCCCTTCTTTTTATCTTATCGGCCAACTCCAGGGCCGTACAATCCATCAGGCTCATGATTCCCTCTCTTTCCGCCCCGCCGTCGGGGCTGTCCGGGCACCGGGTATGCACAGGCATCTGCCTATACGGTACGGGGTACTTTGAACATACCATCCTTAACCCCCGGCGCATTTTTCAATAGATCCTCCCGGATATCCGTGTTCGTTATCTCGTCTTCCCGAAATACATTGGTCACGGGAAAAAGATGGGTCATTGGCTCCGTGCCTTCGGTATCCAGTTCATTCAGCTTATCTATATAGTCCAGCATACGGCCCATATCGGCTTTCGCCTGTTCCTTCTCTTCCCCGGACAACTCCAGTTTAGCGAGAATCCCCACATATTCGATTGTTTCATCACTGATTTTATTTGCCATGATATGGCTCCTTTCTTTTTTGGGAACGGGCCTGAACCGGTATCAAGTCTGTGTTTCCCTTTACGGTTCTAACCGGTTCATAGTCCCACATGACTTGAACCGGCATCAAGTCTGTGTTTCCCTTTACGGTTCTAACCGGTTCAAGTCACGGGGAAACAGGGTTGTTTCGCGGACGTTGTCTTCTCCGATAAGCTTCATGGTAAGGCGTTCCAGGCCGATGCCGAGGCCTCCGTGGGGCGGCATGCCGTATCGGAATGCCATCAGGTAATGTTCCATTCCTTCCTCCGTCATACCCCGTCTGCGTATTTTCTCCATAAGCATGTGGTAATCGTGGATACGCTGTCCCCCTGTGGTAATCTCCATCCCTTTAAAAAGACAGTCGAAGCTCAGGGTAAAGGTGGGATCCTCCGGATCCTCCATGGCGTAGAAGGGACGTTTTTTGGCGGGATAATGGGTGACGAAAACAAAGTCACTGCCATACTCTTCCCTGAAATACCTTCCGATAAGCATTTCCTCCTCCGGCTCCAGATCATAGGGGTTTCTTATAGGACGGCCATACTTTTCGCTCACCAGCCGCTTTGCTTCATCAAACCGGACACAGGGGATGTTATCCGTCCCGGGAAGTTCTATTTCCAGAAGCCCGCACTCCCTCTGGTATTCCTTTCCGAGAAGCCGCATGATATTCTGCAGAACGCCGGTTTCCATTGCCATGATATCTTCAAAACCGTCAATATAACCCATTTCAAAATCCAGGGAGGTATATTCATTCAGATGACGCTTGGTATTGTGCTTTTCTGCCCGGAATACGGGGGCGGTTTCAAACACCCGGTCAAATACCCCTACCATCATCTGCTTATAAAACTGAGGGCTTTGTGCCAGGACCGCAGGCCGGTGGAAATAATCCAGTTTGAATATATTGGCGCCTCCCTCGGCCCCTTTGGAACCGATTTTGGGAGTATGGATTTCCGTAAAGCCCTGTAAAGTAAGGAATTCCCGGAAACCCCGCACGATACCCTCCTGGATACGGAATTTGGCACGTTCCCTGATATTCCTCAGGGATATAGGCCGCAAATCCAGGTTTGTTTCCAGAGATACGTTCATTTTCCACTTGGAAACAGGGATAGGCATCGGCTCCGCAGGCTCCGAAAGGATTTTCACCGACTTCATCCGGATTTCCACTC
This sequence comes from Lachnospiraceae bacterium, assembly GCA_022845955.1. Taxonomy (GTDB): domain Bacteria; phylum Bacillota; class Clostridia; order Lachnospirales; family Lachnospiraceae; genus Eisenbergiella. The sequence goes on along the minus strand of AP025576.1, from coordinate 1,208,296 downwards.
CGGAGGGCGCCTTAGGGGAAAGCGTCAATATGCCGGATACCTCTACGGCAGCGGCCTCCTTCACATCCTTCAGCAAAAAGTCCGCTTCCTCCGGTTCGTATACGCACTGCAGCAGCCCTTCCCGCTTCCTGAGGATTACAAAAGCTATTGGCCCCATATCCCGGATGGTATGGACAGCGCCGTTTACTGTTACCAGGGCACCCTCCATTTCCGGCTCCAGAAGGTCGGTAAGCTCCCTTGTTTCTTTTTGCAGGACTCCTGTTAAAAATTTCATAGTCTGGTCTCCTTTTGCGTGGCTGGTTTTCAGGTTCCGGCTGCGGGGCGGACGGAATATACATTCCGGACGGAATATTAATCCCGGACAAAATAACGGTACTGTACAAATACAGATACTATCCGAAAACGTAAAAAAGTCCCGGAATACAGTAAAACTGCATTCCGGGACGGATTCCATTCAAATCCGCGGTACCACCCGCATTGACAAGACGGCACTTCCAACAAAATGCTTCATCGCCTCATCCACTCTTACACTTAACGCGTGTTACACGGATTACCCTACGTTCCAGAGGAATTTCAGATAACCAGCTCCCGGGTGTTCCCTACATCAGCTTTCACAAGCAGCGCTCTCAGTCGGTGACGCCGCATTCCTGTCGTTTCCCCTGATAAGAGTCCCGTTCTTTGCTTTTTCTATAAATTGTTTCACATATTACCACATATTATTTATAAAAGCAAGGAAATTTTTTAAAGCTACGAGCCGGGCGGTCCGGAGAAAACAAAAACTGTCCGGGACGCAGCGTCCTTTGGACTGCTGTGTCCCGGACAGTTTTTGTTTTCTCCGGACCATGTGGCGACAGCCACAAAGCGAAAGGCCGCAGGCCTTGAGCATGCCCCGCGACCGCCCCCACCACCCCGCCCTTAATCCCTTAATCCCTTAATCCCTTATTCCCTTACCATATTCCCGAAACCCCTCTAACCCTCTCCAAAGCCTCCACCGTATTCTCATAACTCCCAAACGCCGTCAGCCTGAAATAAAACTCCCCGCTCGGCCCGAACCCCGCACCCGGCGTTCCCACCACATTCGCCTTTTCCAGCAGATAATCAAAAAATTCCCAGCTCGTCATCTTCCCCGGCGTTTTCATCCAGACATAAGGCGAATTCACCCCGCCGTAAACCTCATATCCGGCCTCCTTAAGGCCATTCAGAATATAGCGGGCATTCTTCCTATATTTCCCCACCATTTCCTGTACCTGCCTCTTCCCCTCCGGAGAATAAACAGCTTCCCCCGCCTTCTGGACAATATAAGGCGCACCATTATATTTCGTCCCGTGCCGCCTCGCCCACAGGTCATGCAGGGACACCTCCCCTGCCTTCAGCCCATGAGGCACAACCGTATAAGCCAGCCGCAGGCCCGTAAAACCTGCATTCTTCGAAAAACTCCGAAGCTCAATCGCACAATTGCTCGCCCCAGCGCATTCATAAATACTATGAGGCACCTCTTCCTCCGAAATATAAGCCTCATAAGCCGCATCAAAAATAATAACGGCCCCTACCTTATTCGCATAATCCACCCATACCTGCAGCTGATCTCTGGTAAGCGCACAACCCGTAGGATTATTCGGGAAACACAAATAGATAATATCCGGCGTCTTAACCGGCAGCTCAGGGATAAATCCGTTATCCCCTGTACACGGCATATAGATAACCTCACTCCACGTTTCCGTCTTTTTATCATATACCCCGGTCCGGCCCGCCATGACATTGGAATCCACATAAACCGGATACACCGGATCACAAACCGCAATTCTATTATCCCGGCCGAATATCTCCTGGATATTGGCGGAATCGGATTTTGCCCCGTCGGAAATAAATATTTCATCCGGGCTTACGGCACAGCCCCTTGCCCGAAAATCATTCTCCGCAATGGCATTCCTTAAAAATTCATATCCCAGATCCGGCGCGTATCCATGAAAGGTCGAAGCATCTGCCATTTCATCAACCGCTTTATGAAGCGCCTCCACAACCGCCGGCGGAAGAGGCTGTGTCACATCCCCGATCCCCAGACGGATAATCCTTTTATCCGGGTTCGCGTCCGCATACGCCTTCACCTTTTTACCGATAGTGGAAAAAAGATAGCTGCCCGGTAATTTCAGATAATTTTCATTAACCCTAACCATAATTTCCTCCGTATAATTACTGTACCGCGGTAACAGTCCGGCCGGCCCTTTTCGTCCAGCGGCATCCCTCCTGCCTTATCCTTCTCCATGGACAGGATAATACACACTTCCTTCAAAAACCGTTTCTGCAGGCCCTGTCATATACACCAGATTGGTGTCTTTTTCCCACGCAATATCCAGCTGTCCGCCGAGCACCTTCACCGTAACCTTTCTTTCCGTCAGGCCATTCAGCACACAGGCCACAGCCACAGCGCAGCAGCCTGTTCCGCAGGCAAGGGTTTCCCCCGTCCCACGCTCCCAGACGCGCATTTCCACCGTATTTTTATCCAGCACCCTGACGAATTCCGTATTCACCCTGCGGGGAAACCGGGAATGCTTTTCGAAAAGAGGCCCTATTTTTTCAATATCCAGTCCGGCCACATCGTCCAGATATACCACGGCGTGCGGATTTCCCATGGAAACACAGGTCATTTCATAAGTCCTGCCATCCACCTCCACCGGCTCGGCAACCGCCCGTTCCTTTTGGCAGACAACGGGAACCTCTTCCGCCTTCAGCACCGGCTCCCCCATATTGACACGGATACGGTTCACCTTTCCCTCCTCCGTAAAGAGCTGTAAGTACTTAACCTTCCCGAAGCTCACCACGCGGATCTCCTTCCTGTCGGTCAGTCCTTTGTCATATACAAACTTACCTACGCAGCGGATGCCGTTCCCGCACATTTCCGCCCGGGTACCGTCCGCATTGTACATCTCCATTTCAAAATCAGCCTCTTCGGACGGATTGACAAAGATCACGCCGTCCCCTCCGATTCCGAAATGCCTGTCACTCATTTTCCTAACAAAATCGGGCTTTGCCTCCGGAGGGATTCTTTCCGTTAATCCATTTATATAAACATAATCATTTCCGCAGCCCTGCATCTTGGTAAAATTTATCTGCATACGTTTCTCCTTCTCTCCAGAATGTATTTGCTCTGCACGCTCTAGTACTGCATTGCAGTCAGCACCATTTTGGCCGTCTCCGCCATGCCGGTGCTGCTGTCCATACTGCATTTCTGTATATATCTGTGCGCTTCTTCTTCCGACATATGGTTGCGTTCCATCAACAGCGCCTTGGCTTCCCTGATAAGCGCCTCCTCCTCCGGTTTCCTCTCCCTGGGAACGAGTCTCTGCCGCCTGCGCCGTCTTTGCATGGACTGACACATCATTTCCACCGTACTCACCAGCTCATGGACTTTCAGAGGCATGGACAGACACATAATCCCACTTCCATTCACCTCGCTCAGACAGGCGCCGGAGGCCATGAGAAGCATCTGCGTCCCTTCAGGAAGGCAGTCATAAAGTTCGGAATAAAGCATATCTATCAGCTTATAGCCGCAGATGACGATACCACTGGCATAATCCTCCGCCAACCCAATCGCCTGAGCACCCGTAGTACAGGCCGCCATTACAGAAAAACCGCTGCGCACAAGAACGTTCCTGATGCTTCTGGCATCTTCTATTTTGGGAAAGACTACAATGATATTTGTCACATGCGCACCTCCTTCTATGCGTAACATCTGTTACGGATACACGGACTGTCTGATGACGGCTGCCGGAAAAGGACACGGCGGGACCACAAGCAAACCCGGGAAAGGACCTGCCCTGACAGTCACGAGAAAAAGGTACGCTTAAAACCGGTACAAATATTCATTAATTTCCCAGTCCGTAACCTGGGAACTATATTTATTCCATTCTTCTTTTTTGGCCACGATATAGTTATTGGCAACATGGTCCCCCAGCGTTTTGCGGATGAACGCATCCTTTTCCAGTTCCTCCACGGCCTCGATCAGCGTACCGGGAAGCCTCTCAATGCCCATCCGGTTCTTTTCATCCTCCGTCATGGCAAAAACATTGCAGTTCACGCTCTTGGGCGGTTCTATTTTTTCCCGGATGCCCTCCAGGCCGGCGCGCAGGCAGACTGCCAGAGACAGATAGGGATTCGCCGCCGGATCCGGGCTTCGTAATTCAATCCGGGTCTCTTCCCCTCTCGCCGCAGGGATTCGTATCAGCGGACTTCTGCCGGTTGTGCTCCAGGCAATATAAACCGGCGCTTCAAAGCCGGGCACCAGCCTTTTATAAGAATTTACCAGGGGGTTGGTTATTGCGGTAATCGCTTTACTATGCCTGAGAATCCCCCCGATAAAATAATAAGCCTCTTTGCTTAATCCCTCTTCTCCTTCCGGATCCTGGAAAATATTCCTTCCGTCCATGGACAGGGACATATTGATATGCATGCCGGATCCATTTACCTCCGCTTTGGGTTTCGGCATAAAGGTGGCATGCAGCCCGTGCCGTTTGGCGATGGTTTTCACCGTAAGCTTGAAGGTCATGATATTATCTGCCGCGGCAAGGGCCTCATCGTACTCAAAATCAATCTCATGCTGGGCAGGCGCCGCCTCATGATGGCTGTTTTCCACAACAAACCCCATATCCTCCAGGGTCAGCACCATATCTCTTCTGGCATTTTCCCCCAGATCCACAGGCCCTAAATCAAAATATCCGGCCTGCTCATGGCTGATCGTGGTAGGCATGGCATTCTCATCCGTATGGAACAGGAAAAATTCACATTCCGGCCCCACCTTAAAAGTATACCCCATTTCTTCCGCTTCCTTCAGGGCCTTCTTCAGGATATATCTGGAATCCCCCTCAAAGGGATCGCCCCCCGGACGGTATACGTCACAGATCAGACGGGCCACCTTCCCCTGCTGCGGCCTCCAGGGAAAAATTGCAAGCGTATCTAAATCCGGATACAGATACAGATCCGATTCTTCCATCTTTACAAAGCCGTCAATTGCCGAGCCGTCAAACATACATTTGTTATCCAGGGCCTTCCTCAGCTGGCTGGAAGTAACCGCCATATTTTTAAGGCAGCCGAACATATCTGTGAACTGCAGGCGGATGAATTCCACATCTTCCTCTTCCACCAGGTTCATGATATCTTCTTTGGTGTAATTCTTTCTGGATGCTTGCATACACTTCATTCCTTTCTTACATGAAAAAAGGTGCCCTTACCCCACCGGTAAGAACACCTTTGCCCTACTTTCCTATACTAACAGCAGCTGTCAGGATTTGTCAATCCCTTTTTTGTGTATGTGCATAAAAATTCCGGGTGGCCTGCTCGATGAACTCCTTATCATCCGCTTTTTCCGGCGGAATATACGGTTTGCCCGGCACTCTTTTACGCAGCTTGAAATGCTCCAGGGCAAGCTTGATCTGCCCTGCGCTCGCATTCATCTGCTGTGTGGAGGCCGCGGTCTGTTCGCTGGTAGCCGCATTTTCCGTCACAGCGCTGGATATCCTTCCAATCTCATCGTTAATCCGGCGCATCAGCTCCTGCTGTTTGGCGGAAGCATCATCAATGGAGCCGATACGGCTCTCCATCTGTTTAATCCTGTCCACAATCACCCGGAAAGTATCCGATGCCTGCCGGGAAATATTTCCCCCTTCCGAGGCCTTTGTAATAGTATTTTCAATCAGGGCACGGCTCTGCTCCGCAGCTTCCTGACTTTTCAGGGCCAGATTCCTGACCTCATCCGCAACCACAGCAAAACCTTTTCCCGCATTCCCTGCCCTGGCGGCTTCTACCGCAGCGTTCAAAGCCAGTATATTGGTCTGGAACGCAATATCATTGATGGACTTCATGACTACGGATATATTTTCGGAAGCCTTTTCAATCCCGTGCACAGCTTCCAGCAGTTCATTCATCTTTTCCTGCCCGTTTGTAATTTCCTGGTTCATCCCGTCTATGAGGACCGCCACTCCGCTGGCATTTTCCGCATTAGCCGCGGCCAGGGCGTCGGCGTTCTGCACCGTACCCGACAGCTGTTCCACCGCACCGGCCTGCGTGGAAGAGCTTTCTGCCAGCAGCTGCGCGGAATCAGCGATTTGATTGGCATTGGAGGCCACCGTATCCGCAATCTCCAGAAGCCCCGCAAACATAAAATCATTATTCTGCACCATATGGTACAGCCCTTTCCCCAGACTGTCCCCTTCGGAACGGATATCCACATAAGCGGTCAGATCGCCCTCTGCTACCTTCTGGATAACCTTTACATGTTCCTTTATATTATCCGCCATTTCCCGGAAACTGCTGATCATCCGGGAAATTTCAACCGCATTCCCTCTTTCCGACAAATCCTCCGAATCAAACCGGAGATTATCCACGCCTGTGGAAAGCTGCCCCGACCATCTTGCCACAGCCAGGATAGGCCGGGAAATATGCGCGGACATACGGCGGCCCAGCCCAATCGAAAACAGCACGGAGCACAGCCCTATGGTAACCAGGATCCCTATGGAAAGCAATACAGTACGGTTATTGTCTGCCGTTAACTTCTCCGCCTTTTCCTGATATATACTGCTGATTTGATTCAAACCGTCACCAATGCTTATCACTTTCGGCTTAAATTCGCTGCCGTATCTGCGATAGGCCTCTTCCCGGTCTGTTTTAGCCAGCTCCACAAGGGCCGCCGCCTGGGAATGGATCTCCTCATGGGGGCCGGTTATTTCTGCAAGCGGAGCTGCCAGTTCCGGATAATCCTCCCGATCGGCGGCTGAACTGTTCATCCATTTTCCCAGGGCACAGGTGTCAGGATCCAGGCTCCCCTCAAATTCACTTCCCGTTGTAATGGAATCACTGAGCTGCTCCAGCCATTGGTAATGTGCCGCAATGACCTTCTGTGCCTCATACTGCTGGTTCTGGAAATCGGAAGCCTTCTCATAATTAGCCGCATTAAGTCCGAAAAACAGACAGGAAAGCGACACGAGCAGGATAACAATTCCTGTAAGAATAAGGTATCCCTCCAATATCTGATAACGAATTGTCTTTTCTTTTTTCTTGTTCATCCTCCCGGTCTTCCTATCCTTTCTGCGGCGGCAAACTGCCAAATTCCTGTCACAGGAATATTACTTTCCTTTTTTAATACCTTATAATATCGGCCCGCTTCCCGGAAAACTTAAGCCTTTTCCGGAAAATTCTGCAGGCAGAATGATCTTGACTATGGGGCGGCTCCATAGTTTACCATAGACAGGAAGAAAACGTAGGATGAAAGAAAGGACAAAACTATAATGGATCTCCATGTGGAACCAATAAACGATAAAAACCGGGACGAGGCGGTGCAATTGCAAACCGGCCCCGGCCAGGAGCATTTTGTGGAGGATGTGAAGCAGTGCCTCACGGAGGCGGACAGCTGTAATTGCTGGCGCCCGGTGGGGATTTATGACGGCAGCCTGCTCGTAGGCTTTGCCATGTATGGTTTTTTCAGGGAATATGAGCCGGAAGGGAGAGTCTGGCTGGACCGTCTGCTCATTGACCGGCACTTCCAGGGAAAGGGCTATGGGACGCAGGCGCTGCGTATCCTGCTGGCCCGCCTTTACCGGGAATACCGCTGCCGCCGGATCTATCTGAGTATCATTGAAGAAAACAGGACGGCGGCAAAGCTGTATGAACGTTTTGGCTTCCATTTTAACGGGGAACGGGATCTGAATGATGAAAAAGTGATGGTTTTAGATTTACCGGAAGTTTAAGTAATAATTATGGGGCAGGGGGAGTAAACTGTATAAACAACATGAATCGGGGATATTGATATGAGTTCCAAGACCAAAATAGTCGTACTGCATTTAAAAGAGTTGATATATACCGGCATCTTTGTGGTGTTGGGAATACTATTCCTGCTTCTTCTCATTATCATGTTCCTGCCCGGGAAAAAAACAACGCCGGAAGGCTCCGGAGCCGATGAAGGCCGCTATAACCCTGGGAAATACACAACTTCCCTGATTCTGGGGAATTCCGCAGTTGATGTGGAGGTCGTTGTGGACGATAATAATATCAATTCCATACGGCTTGTGAACCTGGACGAAGCGGTAACCACCATGTACCCCCTGATGGAGCCGGCCCTGAACGACCTGGCTTCCCAAATCTGTACCAAGCAGTCACTTGAGGACATCACTTATTCGGACGACAATAAGTATACCTCCCAGGTCCTGCTGGACGCCATTACCTCCGCTCTTGGAAAGGCGGAAAAGAATCCGGGCAGCAGTACGAAGGAAAAAAATGCCAAATCAAATACGCCTTTGGAAACCATTGAGGAAAGCACAGTTGCGCCTGCCGCTGAAAATGCGACAGAAAACACTACCGTAAACAGTACGGAAGGAAGCGGGGAAAACACGGCGGAGAACAATATGGAAACACCGGCGGATACCCCGGAAGAAACAGCAGCGGCGGCTGAATAAGCCCCCGCTGCTGTTTTTATATCATGTGCTGCCCGGCGGACCGGGCATGAATGTTTACTTATCGGTACCCAGCTCCAGCTCCTCCACCTGGGCCAGCCACAAAGAGGCACAGGCATCGGAAGGCATACGCAGATCCCCTCTGGGGGAAACGGCAACACTTCCCACCTTGGGGCCGTCCGGCAGACAGGAACGCTTGAACTGCTGCTGGAAGAAACGGCGGTAAAAATTTGTAAGCCATTTCAATATGACCGCATCCTCATATTGGCCGGCAAAGGACCGCCTTGCCAGGCGGTATATTTTGGAGGGCTCAAAACCGCAGCGCAGCATATAATACAGAAAGAAATCATGAAGCTCATAAGGCCCCACCAGATCTTCGGTTTTCTGGCTGATCCGGCCGTCCACCGGGGGAAGCAGCTCGGGACTGACCGGCGTATCCAGCACATCCAGCAGCACCTCACGCAATTCCTCTCTGTCACAGGTATCCGCATAATATTTCACCAGATGGCGCACCAGCGTTTTCGGGACCCCGGCGTTTACACCGTACATGGACATATGATCCCCGTTATACGTGGCCCAGCCCAGCGCCAGCTCCGACATGTCACCCGTTCCGATGACCAGCCCGCCCACCTTATTGGCAATATCCATCAGCACCTGGGTGCGTTCCCTTGCCTGGCTGTTTTCATAGGTTACGTCGTGCAGGCTGCCATCCTGGCCGATATCCCGGAAATGAAGGCTTACGGCTTCGCGGATATTGACTTCGGAAAGCGCCGTACCCAGCGTGCGCGCCAGCTTACAGGCATTGTCATAGGTTCTGTCCGTAGTGCCGAAGCAGGGCATTGTAACAGAATGGATATTTTCCCGGGGAAGGCCCAGCATATCGAAGGCGCGTACCGTAACCAGAAGCGCCAGTGTGGAATCCAGACCGCCGGAAATGCCCACCACCGCCCTTTGGCAGCCGGTATGCTCAAATCTCTTTTTCAAACCGAAGGACTGGATGGAAAGGATTTCATTGCACCTGTGTTTCCTTTTCGTCTCATCAGAAGGGACAAATGGAAGGGGGTCGAAGGAGCGGGTGAGGCTTGTCTCTCCTTTTTCCATATGCACCGGAATAATCCGATAACCCTTTGCATCCTGCACGAAGGTATTCATGCGGCGGCGTTCATGGCGCAGCCTGTGGATATCGATTTCCCCGTAGATGGATTCGTTTGCAAAACGGCTTGCCTGGGCCAGGATTGTACCATTCTCCGCGATCATGTTATGTCCGCTGAATACCAGATCCTGGGTGGACTCCCCCTCCCCGGCGCTGGAATATACATATCCCGTCAGCAGCCTTGCACTGGTGGCTTTCACCAGATCAGCCCTGTAGCTGTCTTTCCCCACGGTTTCATTAGAAGCGGAAAGATTCACGATCACCGTCGCCCCCGCCAGTGCATGGGCTGTGGAAGGCGTATCGGGAGCCCAGATATCCTCACAGATTTCACAGGCCACCCCAAGCCCTTCCATGGCATCACAGGACAGCAGGATATGGGTTCCGAAGGGAACTGCCACTTCGTCAAACAGAAAGTCCTCCACTTCTTCCTTCCCCGGCGCAAAATGTCTGGCTTCGTAGAACTCCCCATAATTGGGAATGCTGGCCTTGGGGATAAATGCCAGGATCTTACCGTCCTGGAGAACCGCCGCCACATTATACAGCTTCCCTTTGCTTTCCAAAGGAAGCCCCACAAAGATCAGGCTGTCCTTTCCTTTTGTATGAGCGGTTATTTCCCGCAGCGCGGCTTTTGCCCCTTCCAGAAGGGTTTCCTGAAGGAACAAATCCGCACAGGTATAGCCCGTTATACAAAGCTCCGGAAACACGATAATCTTCGCCCCTTTTTCCACAGCCTCGTCCATTTCCTTCTTTATCTGCCCTGCATTGTATACGGTATCCGCAACCCTGATTCCCGGAGTCAGCGCCGCCGCTTTCACAAATCCATGTTTCATGCTCTCTCCTACTCCCTGCAACTGTTCCGTCCCTTCACAGTTACTGCTTCCTGGCCTTTTCCAATATATCCGTAAGCTCCTGTACAGTAAACCGATATCCCCGGCTGCAGAATTGGCATTTTACCTCTATGGGTTCCCCATCCGCAATCATCTTATCGATTTCTTCCCGTCCAATGCTTATCAGCGCCTTTTCCACCCGCTCCTTGCTGCAGCTGCAGGCAAATTCCACATCCATGGTATCCGTTATCTGCATGTCCATGCCTTCCAGCACAAGTTCCAGCAGGCCCTCCGGTGTGATTCCGTCATCCAGCATGGAAGTGACGGATCGGATTTTCTGCAGATTCTGCTCCAGCCTGCTTATGGTTTCCTCTTCTGCGAATGGCAGCAGCTGTACCAGAAAACCGCCTGCCTGCCGTACCGTATTATCCCGTTCCATCAGGACTCCCAGCCCGACCGAAGAAGGCACCTGTTCGGAGGTGGCAAAATAATAGGTCAGATCCTCCGCTATTTCCCCTGTCTGCAGTGCGGTCTGTCCCACATAGGGATCCTTGAGCCCGCAGTCCTGGATAACCCGCAGGATTCCCGAGCCTACCGCTCCTCCCACATCCAGCTTGCCCTGGCTGCTCGCAGGAAGAATTACCTGGGGATTTTTGGCATATCCTTTCACCCGGCCCCTGCCGTCGGCCGTCACCGTCATACCGCCTATAGGACCGTCGCAGGTAATCTGAAGGGTCAGAAGATCCGCTTCCCCCTTCAGCATGCTGCCCATCATGGCCCCTGCTGTGAGAAGCCGCCCCAATGCCGCCGTCACCACCGGGCTGGTATCATGATTCTTCCTTGCCGTTTCCGCCATCTGTCTGGTTGTGGCGGAAAAGGCCCTGACCTGGGCATTGGCCGCCGTCGCTTTTACCAAATAATCCTTCATCTTAGTCCTCCATGCGGAAAGCCTGCAGCTTCCCTTGTTCCCTGGCAATACAGTAAATCCGTTCACTGGTATCCGTTACCGCCTGCAGGGTATCCGCATCCAGCGCTTCCTCAAATACAAGGCCGCCCGCTTCCACCAGACGTTTCATCTGCTCCAGGGTATAGCCCCGCTGGTAATGGGTTTCCGTAAATTTACGGAAAAGCTCCCCTTCCTCCTGCACAAAAATGGTCAGATCATACTCATTGATCTGCTCCTCTTCTTCATAGAAGTTTTCCCAGATAAAGCTGCAGTTATCCCGGTTTTCCGCAATCGTGGCATCCCCGATAACCGTTTCGTATTTATAGACCGTATTGAAATCAAAAAGAAAGAGGCCTCCCGGATCCAGGTAGTTATTCACCAGCCGGAAGGTATCCTCTATCTCCTTTTCTTCAAGAAGGTAATTCAGACTGTCACAGATGCATATGACAGCCCGCACGGTTCCATATAGCTCGAACGCACGCATATCCTGCTGCAGATACAGAATCTGCCTTCCGGAACGCTCCCTTTTTTCCATAGCCACGTTGAGCATTTCCCCGGAACAATCCACACCTATCATATCATAGCCTTCTTTGGAAAGCAGTTCCGTCATATTCCCGGTCCCGCAGCCCAGATCCAGCAGAATGCCATCTTCAATCCCAGCCTTTTTCAGCCGGTCCGTCAGAAAGCTGCCCCATTTTCCATAGGGGGTGTTATCCATAAAAACATCATATACATTGGCAAAATCCGTATAAGCTTCCATCCTCCGCCTCCCTGCCGGTCCGGCCTCAGCCCACGATACTGCCCAGCAGGCCGTAGCTTACAAAAGAGACGATAATGGTAGCGACGATAATCCCCAGAAGCTCCGCCAGCACAGCCTTTTTAAAATCAATTTCCAGAAGCGCCGCGATGAGAGAGCCTGTCCAGGCCCCGGTTCCCGGCAGCGGTATCCCAACAAAAAGCACCAGTCCCCAAAATTCATACTTCTTGATACTGTCGCTCTTTTTCATCGCCCTGTTCTCCAGCCTGCCGATAATTCTGGCAAAGAAAGGAATCTTCTTCAGCAGCTGGAAAATCTTTTTAATAAAAAGAAGGATGAACGGTATCGGAATGATATTACCGATGATACAGATAGGGATGGCTTTCAGAATCGGCACCCCAAGAGACCATGCCACAAGCAGGCCGCCCCGTAGCTCCAGGATGGGAATCATTGAAATAATAAATATGACCACTTCCTTGGACACATATTGTCCCAGAGTTGAGGCAAACCACAATGCAATTGAATCCATACGATTAAACTTCCTCCATTATTTCCTGTATTTTTAGTAACTGTCCGGCAGATCAGCGCGGAACAGCCATGTTATTTAAAAAGGTAAGAAGCCTGTCCATTTCTTCGTCAGTGCCGATTGTTATACGAAGGTAATTGTTAATTCTCGGCTTGTTAAAGTAGCGGACATAAATTCCTTCCTGTTTTAACGCTTCGAAAAGCTCCGCCGCGGGTATGCTTTTGTGGGAAACGAATAGAAAATTGCTGCGGGAATCGGGGAAGGTGAACCCCAGCTCCCTAAGCTCTTTTTTTACGCGTTCCCTTGTATTTATAATCTTTCCCACAGTTTCCTTAAAATACCCGTCATCCAGGATACTGGCCGCGCCCCATGCGATGGAGGGAGCGTTCATGGTATAGGAGTTGAATGAAAATTTAACATCCTTTAAGTAACGGATCACCCTGCTGCTTCCTACGGCGAAGCCGATACGGATGCCGGCCATGGCCCTTGATTTGGAAAAGGTGCGGACCACCAGCAGATTTTCATACTTATCCACAAGCCCAATGGCGCTTTCGCCGCCGAAATCCACATAAGCCTCATCGATGATCACAAGGGAATCCGGATTGCCCGCCACGATTGCCTCTATGGTATCCAGCTCTTCGGAAAGGCCGGTGGGCGCATTGGGGTTAGGGATAATGATCCCGCCGTTTTCGCATAAATAATCTTCTTTTTTCAGCCGGAACGCTTCGTCCAGCGCAGGAGTGCGGTAGGGGATATGGAAAAGCTCCGCCCATACATCATAAAAGGAATAGGTGATATCAGGAAATAAAATGGGCTTGTCCGAATTGAAAAAAGTCAGAAAGGACATTGCCAGCACATCATCCGAACCCACCCCCGTAAAAATATGATCCTCCTTTACCCCGTAATAATCCGCAAGGGCCTTTACCAGAAGGGAGGCGTCCGGATCCGGATACAGCCGCAAATCATCCGTCTGGAACTCCGCCGCCTTTTGTTTCACCAGCGGTGAAGGCGGATAGGGGCATTCATTGGTGTTCAGTTTAATTATTCCCTTTTGCTTCGGCTGTTCCCCGGGAATATAGGGAACCACCCTGCGTACCTGTTCTTCCCAGCCCATGCTGCGTACCTCTTTCCGTAACCGGTCCCAAGCTGCTGCCAGTTCTTTCCCGGTTTTAACTTTTTTATTATAGTATGAAAATGTGCCAATAGCAATAATTACCTGTTAAGCGTGGATTTACGCATGGTAATACGCCATGAAAGCCCTGTGCCCACATTATAGGCACGTGCAAAATTACCCTGGTTAATAGCCACGGCCATGAAATCCAGGCTGTTCACATATACCAGCGCCTCACCGATAAAGGCGTCCGCAAAGGAATGGGCATATATAAGCGATGTCCGGTAAACCGTATGCCCTCTTTTTTCTATAATAACTTCAATCCGGTCCCCGTAGACGGCGCCCATCTGCAGGAACAATTTCCGGGGGATGTTGGTCCAGAGACTTCCGAATCGGACATCCAGCACATCAATAGTACCCGATACCTCATTTTCCTGCAGCTGGGCCGGTGCGAAAGGAATCTCCACCACACTGTCCGCAGGGACCGCGGGTCCCACTCCTTCAAAGTCAATAATACCTGCCGCCAGCCTGGCTCCGGTATAGGCATAAATATCCCTTCCGTGGAAGGTATAGCTTTCCCCGGATCCCGGAAGCCGGTTCACGGTCTCATCAATCACCCTGGCTTCTGTGATGCCGCACAGTTTTTTGATATGGGTGAGCGTCCCGTTATCCGGCGTCACCACATACTGCCCGCCTTCGGTCCTTGCCACAATGCTTCTTCTGGTGGATCCCACCCCCGGATCCACAACAGAAACAAAAACCGCGCCCTCCGGCCAGTAACTGACGGTCTGGATCAGCCGGTAGGATGCCTCCCAGATATCATACTGGGGAATTTCATGCGTCAGATCGGAAATCTGCAGTTCCCCGCATACGGTATACGCAACACCATACATGGCGCTTACGGCACCGTCAGCCCGCCCGAAATCCGATTGGAAAATTAGTGGATTCATATGATTAGTACCTCTCCTTCCTGAACTGTAACTGTATCTTTTCTTGATGGTAACAGATTCCGGCTGCGGTGTCCATGCAATTATGCTTATGATTTTGCTGCGGTGTCCCACTCAGCAAAAACGGTTTGCCGCAGGACATCGGAATATCCTGCGGCAAACCGGGAAAAGCAAACCTATTGTTTATTCCCGCGAGCAACGAGCCAAGCAGCCATGCTGGCATGGATATTTGGCGACTGCCGCGAGGGTCAAATACCCCGTTGCTTGCAGCGGGGTATTTGATTTAGGACAGCGTAATCGTTCAGACCGGTCTGAATCGTTACAGGATAGATACCGTGACTTCTTCTTCCGGCAGGCCGTCCGCGTGAGCGCACAGGGTACAGGTCTTTCCGTACCCGGAACCGTCGGACTGGATGATCACGAAGGCGCGTCCGTGGAAAGCAGGAATGCGGTGCCCCTTCAGACTTTCCATCCCCTCCGGATTTCCATTGTCAACACCGATTACGGAGGCCGGTCCCTGTACTGTAAAGGTGAGTCCGGTATCGGCCTGTACACACAGGTTTCCCCGTTCGTCCACAAGTTCCGCCTCTATCTGGGCGATATCCAGGCCGTCCCCCTTCATTTCCCGGCGGTAGCATTTCAGCTTCACAGCCGCCGGTGCACCTGCTGTGTTCACGGTGTGGCGGGCGGCTTCCCTGCCGTCCGCATAGCCCACCAGTTCGATACAGCCCGGTATATAGGGCACATCCCAGCTCAGGAACAAATCATCCGTATTTACCGGTACCGGCGCTTTATCAAAATGTCCGTACCGCTCCGTCATGCCGTAGGAAGGATAAGCATATGCCTTTCTTCCGTAGGATTTTCCGTTCAGAAACAGCTCTGCACTCTCACAGCTGGTATAACCCAGCACCGGAATAATGGTTCCCTCTTCCATGTCCTGGTTCCAGTGCGGAAGCAGATGGGCCATAGGCTCGGAGCGTTTCCAGATACTCTGATAAAAATAAAAGCTGTCCTTTTCGAACCCGCAGGTATCCAGCACACCGGCGGCGGAGGAACGCGCAGGCCAGTGAGATTCTCCCAGGTAATCAATTCCGGTCCACATGAAGTCTCCTGCGACATAATCGTGAGTCATGGTAAAATGCAGCAGCCGGCCCACCTTCACCGGCGCGCTGTAATAGGGCTGCTTCCACCAGCCGGCTTTCTCCTTCATGGATAACGGGTATTCTCCCCTCACCCCGCCGAGACTTCCGTTCTCCGTCCCGATCACGCACCAGCCGGGATGGGCGCGTTTGTCATCATCATAAAGCGTCTCCGCGCGGGTCCTCCACCTGTCCACATAATTGTAGCCCACCACATCCAGTTCGTTCAGGAACTCTTCGGAAGCCGCCCGGGGTTCCGCACAGATCTGGTCATTCGCCTGGGTCACCCTGCGTTCCGGATCCAGTTCCCTGCATATGCCCTTCAGCTTTCTTGCCGTCAGATACCCTTCCGGGTCCGTTTGATCCGGTACCTCATTTCCGATGCTCCAGATTATGATCGAAGGATGGTTTCTGTCGCGCAGGAGCATCGTGCGGATGTCCTCCTCATGGCAGCTGTCAAACCACTCTGAATACCCTCTGCTTTCATGGGTATTGCTTCCCAGCTCCTTGCCCTTCATTATCCGCCATTCATCAAAGGCTTCATCCATAACCAGCAGCCCAAGCTCGTCGCATAAATCCAGCAGCGCCGGATCCGGCGGGTTATGGGACATACGCACCGCGTTCACTCCCATGCTCTTGAGCTTTTCCAGTCTTCTTTCCCATATCTGCGGATGGACCGCGGCGCCTGCGCAGCCGCCGTCGTGATGAATGCATACGCCGTTCAGTTTCACTCTGATCCCGTTCAGCAGGAAGCCCTGTGCGCTGTCAAAGCGGATATCCCGGAAACCGGTAACCGTGTGTACTTCATCCTGAAGAATCCCTTCTTTATAGATTCTGGTAACGGCCTCATACAGGGCAGGCTCTTTTGTATCCCAGAGTACGGGAGACGTCAATACGAACTCCTGGTCAAAAAGCAGCTCCTCTTTTCCGTATGCCGCAGTCAGCCTGCCCTGCCCTGTGCCCGCCTGTATGCACAGACTGCCGTCCGGCGCATAAATACTCGTATCCACGACAATTGTGCTTTTCTCTGCAGCCAGGGCCGCTTCCGGATCGGATTTTCCGTCAGCCTTGCTGTCTTTCTCCACACATACCCGTGTTTCCATATGTATCTTCGCCTGTTCCTTTGTCACCTCCGGCTGGCGGATCCATACCCCATAGGGAGCGATATGGATATCGTTTGTCCCATATATCCATACATTTCTCGTAATACCGGAGCCGGAATACCACCGGGAACCTGGCTGGGCGGAGTTATCCACCTTCACATCCACCACATTTTCACTTCCGTCCGCAGCCAGCAGCTGCGTAATCTCCCATTCAAAAGGGGTATATCCGTACACATGCCGTCCCAGGCTCCGCCCGTTCAGCCATACCTGCGCCAGCATATAGGCGCCTTCAAAATGCAGGAACACCCTGCCCTTTTCCACCGCGGCAGGATCGACGCGGAAGCATTTCTTATACCAGCCGATCCCCGTCCTTACATAGCCTCCGGATCCGCGCGATTGCGCATCCTCCTCAAAAGGATATTCCAGACTCCAGTCATGGGGCAGCTTTACCGGCCTGTAGCCCGTGGTCTTTGCATCGCCCGGAACCTTTTCCTCCTCCCCATGATAAAAGAACCAATCCAAATTAAAGGTTTCCTTCTGCCTTACATCCTTCCCTGTTAAATACATTCTCTCTCCCTTTTCCGTCTTTTACGGATACATTTTTCCGGTTGATTTACGCAGCAGCATTTCGTATCCAAGATTTGTCACTGCGCTGTAAGCTTCTCCCCGCAGCCGGTTTATAAGCTGTCTTCCCACCACGTTTCCCACCTGCCTTGCCGACACATTGACCGCCGTAACGGCAGGGGAAAAACAGTTCAGATTCATACTGTTATACAGAGAGGCAATAGAAATATCCCGGGGGATCCGATATCCCTCCGCCTGCAGGGCCGACATAACCCTGGTACAGATCACATCGTCTCCGCATACAATGCATTCCACCTTCCCGGCAAACATATCGCTTATGATACTGCTGAGTAATTCCGTATTGTCAAAATCAGGGTAACATAGCTGATGTGCTTTTGACAGCCCGTATTTGTCCAAAGCGTCATAACAGCCCTGGCAGCGTTTCTGGTTCACCCGATACGACATTTCCCCGAAGAGCATGGCAAACCGGCGGTAGCCCTGCCCGATGAGAAGGGAAACAAGGCTGTTTGCCGCCGCTTCGTTATCAATGTCCACCTGGATGATCTCCTCATAATCGCAGGTCCCGGACAGAGCCGCAGGAAAATGCTGCTCCGTCAGATACTGAAGAAGCCGGTCATGCTCCAAATCACGCAGGAGAACAATACCGTCCACCTGCCTTTTCTCCACCAGTCTGCGGACGTTGGATATATCATTGGGGGAACCGATGGTTATTAACACATTATATTGGAGCATAGTCGCCATTTCACTGATTCCCAGAAGGCATTCCTGAAAGAACGGGACATTGGTGGAATAAGCGTCCACCGGAATCACCACCGCTATGTTTTCCGTTCTGGCCGGCCCCGTCCCTGGTTCTTTTTCCCGCCATATTCCCTGTTCCCTGGCATAGGCCTGTATTTTCAGTCTGGTAGCTTCCCCAATCCTGCCCTTCCCTGACAAGGCACGGGAAACGGTACTCTTGGACACTCCCAGTTCTTTTGCTATCTTTTCAAGAGTAATTTTCCCATACCTCCTATCATTGACATTCCCACGGGCAATGAGCCAAACGGACGTGAGGACCGACAGGCTCATCCCTCACGCGGGAAGGCAGAACTGCCGTTCCCTGCCAGCTTATTTACCCGCGGGTTGCCAGCCAGGCATCGTACTGTGTATAGAATTCGTCATATATATTCTGCAAACCTGCATCATAACATTTCGTTATCATCTCGTCCAGTGTGGTTTCCACGCTGTCCACAAGCCCCAGCTCCAGCATGGGCACATAATCGGTGAGTACCGCGGTAACTGCGGAAACATAAGATTTCACATTCGTATCGTCGAACACAAAGGTGATGGTGGGATTCATCTCCACCCGCTCTTTCCAGGCATCGGTAATGGCTTTTTCCCGTTCCGGCACGCCGGCTTCCGTCAGATCACCGTTCTTGATGGCCCAGGAAGCGGAAATGGCACTGGCTGCGAATTCCGTTGCCTTATCCAGCTCGGTATACTGCCCCTGATCGTCAATGCTGTAGTGCTCTCCCTCGATACCGAGAATCAGCAGTCTGTTCAGATAGGTATCAAACTTAATCATGTCCAGAACCATGGCTGCGCGTTCCGGATTTTTGGATCCGGCTGTAATCGCCATATCATTGTTGGAATATGCCTCTGCGCTCACCAGATGATCGGTCGTCAGGTCATAGGCCATGCATTCCACACCTTCTGTTTTTTCCGCCTGCTCCATGTAGGTAAATACGGAAGCGTTCCAGGCGATGGACGCACCCTGGAGATTGCCGAACGCATCGTCATCCGTTACCGTATTGGTCAGCGCGCTGCGGCTCCAGCAGCCTGCATCGGCCATTTCCTTCATATCTTTGGCATAAGCCAGGAAGGAATCAAATTCATAGGCAAGCTTAATATCTTCTTTTGCGGGAATATCCCCTTTATATTCATACATCATGTCCAGATAGCTGCTGTCCAGAGCCAGGAACGTATCTGTCTGCTGGCGGTACACATCCCACAGCTCATTGTTGTCTCCGGAAGCCGCCAGTGCATAAATACCGCTTTCCGGTGTTTCCTTTTCGGCAATCGTGAGCATATACTTTTTGTAGTCGTCCCAGTCCTTAAGTTCGGTCATTCCGTATTTTTCCATTAAATCCTGACGTACCGCCACGATTTTGCCCATAGGGGAGGCCACATTGGAAGGGACCGCAATTGTCCGGCCGGATATGGTGGTTTCATCCCAGCTCTCGGGCGCCTGGTATTTCCTCGTCAGGGGCATATACTTGGTAATGAATTCGTCCGAAAGCTCATAGAAGGATCCTTTCGCCGCTTCGTTGTACATATAACACCAGGGTGCCGTAAAGATCAGATCCACCTGTTCGCCGCCTGCCAGCACCAGGGAATACATGGTCTGATAATCACTCCAGCTCATAAAAGTAACGGCAAGCTGTGTGTTATAAGGCTTCAGGTATTCATTGACCAGGCTGAGAGCCTTCTCCCAGTCGTTGGGGACATCACCTATCAGGTACATATTGACTGTGTAATCCTTGCTTAAATCTGTAGCTGCGTAGAATGCAGGGGATGCGGTGATCGTGCCTTCCCCTACCGCCGCCGGCAGGCTGTCAAGGGCTGCCGTAGAAGTCTCTTCCCCTCCGGCCGCTGTGGATTCTGCGGCCGGCGTCGTGCCGGCGGAGCTGTCGGACGTGGCGGCCGGAGAGCCTCCGCAGCCTGCGAGCAGGGTAACCAACAGGCATACAATAAGTGAAACGGACAGTACTTTTTTCTTTTTCATAGCTTTTTCTCCTTTTTTATAGTTTGTGATGCGAAAGTTGTGGACTGTACGGCCCTTTTCCGGACGCCGTCACCCTTTAACCGCACCAATCGTAAGGCCTTTCACAAAATAACGCTGGACAAACGGATACAGAAGGACAATCGGCCCTGTGGCAATAACCGTCATAGCCATTTTCATACTTTCCAGCGGCACGGAGGGGAGCGCCATACCTGACTTTTCCGCCACGATCCTCATAGCCTCCGCACTTCCCAGCATCCTCTGCAGATAATACTGAAGGGTGAACATATTTTCATTGGTGATATACAGCATGCAGTTGTACCAGTCATTCCAGTAGGCCAGCGCTGAAAACAGGCTCAGTGTCGCCAGCAGCGGCTTGCTCAGAGGAAGGATCAGACGGATAAATATTACCAGATCATTGGCTCCGTCCATTTTGGCCGATTCACTGATCGCACTGGGAATCCCTGCCATAAAAGACTTGGCAATGATCATATTCCATACGGAGAACATCAGCGGAAGCAAAATCCCCAGATACGAATTCTTGAAATGCAGATAACGTACACACAGCATATACCAGGGTACCAGCCCGCCGCTGAACAGGGTGGTAAAGAAAAAGAAGAAGGACAATTGATTGCGCCACGGAAAATCCTTTCGTGACAGCACATACCCTGTCATGGTGGCTATAAATACGGATAATACCGTACCCGCCATGGTAACGCCGATCGTAGTTCCGTATGCCTTCAATATGGATATCGGATTTTTCAGGCACAGCAGATAGCTCTGTATGCTGAAATCAGTGGGCAGCAGCGGATATCCGTTCCGGATCAGCGAAGCCTCCGATGTAAATGAAGCGACAATAATCAGGTAAAAGGGAATTACACACAGCAGGCCGAACATGCCGATCAAGAGATAACCCATCACATTTATGGCAAGCGCGTCCCTGCTCATCGTCCTTTTGTGATGTATTTTTTTATTAGCCATAGCTCTACTCTCCCTCCATCAATATAAGGCATAATCCGGTTCTACTTTTTTCACCAGCTTATTGCATATGGTAATTGTTACAAAGCAGAGTACCGACTGGTACAGACCGGCGGCGGCGGATACTCCGATATCGCTGTTATTAATCAGCAAACGGAATACATAGGTATCTATGACGTCCGTCACAGGCTGGAGCAGGGCGCTGCTCTTAACCGTCTGGTAGAACAATCCGAAATCTCCCCGGAAGATGTTGCCGATTCCCATAAGTACCAGAATCATCATGGTGGGAATCAGGGAAGGAATGGTTATGTATCTGATCTTCTGCCACGCATTGGCTCCGTCAATGGCGGATGCTTCAAACATTTCCTGATCCAGCCCGGTAATCGCGGCCAGATAAACCACGGAACCGTAACCCGTCTGTTTCCAGATTTTCAGGAAAATAAGGACGAACGGCCATGCCGCCGGCGTATTGTATAAATCAAAGGCTCCGGCCCCCAGCATATTCAATACATGATTAAATACCCCCCGTTCATAGTTGAAAATGTTATACATAATCGCTCCGGCCACTACCCAGCTGATGAAGTACGGCAGAAACATAAAGGACTGCACAATTTTCTTAAACCATTTTCCGAACAGCTCATTCAGCAGGATAGCGCTGCCCATTTCAAAGATAACGCCTAAAAAGAGAAATGCCACATTATACAATAAGGTATTCCGCGTTACCTGCCCCAGCTTTCCGGCGACCAGCAGCGCCTTGAAGTTGTCCAGCCCTGTCCATGGAGAACCATAAATGCCGCCGGCATACTGGTAATTTTTAAACGCCAGCACAATTCCTGTCATAGGCACATAGGAAAAAATAACAACATACAACAGTGCCGGCGCCAGCATCAGCAATAACATCCAGTGTTTTTTTGCGGTTTTCCAAAAAGATGGTTTGTACCACGTCTGTTCTGCTACCTTCTTCATTTTTTCTTTTTTGCTCCTTTCCTCCCGTCCGGCTTCCATGCTCCCTATTCCGGGCCTGCATGGCATTCTGATAAGTGTAACTGTTCAGAATTTTTGCACACCTGAACCAATTTTACGTCCGGGGCAGTAAATGCACTGCCTTGCTGAACAATTGCATAAAAATATACATTATATCCAATTCATTTTTTGCGCATCCATTTGTTATCATATATTTTGCTGTATTTTTAAGTATATTTAATGATATCATTGTAATTTATCACAATCAATTCGCAATAAAAACAAAGATTCTTTATCCACACAGTATATACTTTCTAAATTTATTCCCCTTTTTTGCGCAACTGTGCGCAACGCAATAAGCGCAATCCATGCAACCCGGATTATGTCGGACCGGACTGCTTTCCGTTAAAAAAGGGATGACCCGCAGAACGGGCCATCCCTTTTTTCGTTATTCACACTTCTTATTTGTCATCCCTGCCGCAGGCTGTCAAGTGCCTTCTGCCTTGCCGCAATCACCCGGTCACACCAGGCGTCAAACTCCGGATCCTCCCTCTGAAGCTCCGGACGGGCCAATACCTGCGCTACGGTTTCCCGAAGCCCCTGCTCCATGGTCTTTGCCGGAGAAAAGCCGGGCACCAGACGTTTCAGCTTCGAGATATCAAAAACGACCGTATTGGCTTTATCCCCGAACAGCGAACCGCTGAAGTCATACCTTCCTCCGTCCGCGGCGGCAAGGAATTCTGTGGAAATATGAACGGCATGCAGTTTTACCCCAAGCGCATCGGCAACCACTTCATAAATCTGGTTCCACGTCATGCTTTCCGGCGACATGATCTGCACCGCCTGTCCCAGGGCATGGGGATTCCCAAGCAGGCCGATAAATCCCGGGGCAAAATCACTGTTATGGGTCATGGTCCAGAGAGAAGTGCCGTCGCCGTGTATGATCACCGGCTTTCCCTCCAGCATCCGTTTCAGAACCTGCCAGCTGCCATTTGAACCATGCAGACCAAGCGGCACGGAACGCTCGTCAAAGGTATGGCTGGGCCTTATGATGGTAACGGGGAAGCCGTCCTCCCGGTACCGCTTCATGAGGTAATCCTCCCCTTCTATCTTGTCCCGGGAATACTGCCAATAGGGATTGCACAGCGGTGTACTTTCCGTTATTAAATAATCCGCACATGGCTTTTGATAAGCCGATGCGGAGCTGATATAAAGAAATTGCCTGGTTCTGCCCTGAAAAAGCCGGAAATCCCTCTCCAACTGTTCCTTACGGAAAGCGATAAAATCTGCCACCACATCAAAAGACATCCCTTCCAGCAGCTTCGCCGCTTCTTCCTCCCTGTTGATATCCGCAATAATCTCCCTGGGACGGTTCCATTCCCCCGTGCCAGGCAGCTGCGCCGCCAGCCCCTCATTCCGGTTTCCCCGGTTAATCAGATACAGCTCATGTCCCTGCTCCAGAAGCTTTTTGGAGATCGCCATACTGATGGTACCGGTCCCCCCGATAAATAATATCTTCATTTTTCCTCCGTTCCGCCCGTTTCAAGGGCTGTTGTTGATCCTAAATCTGTCCGACAAGAATTTCTGCTATCTGTAAATCGGTTCTGTCAGGATCGGCATCTATCAAATCGGCAACCTCCCCGACATATGCCTCCTCCAGCTCCAGATCCTCCGCTATATCCGGCACGGTATATCCCTTGTTCCTTTTTTTACGGATGATTGCCACTAATTCGGCTTTCCCTTCCGCTTTTCCTTCTGCTTTTCCTTCCGCTTTCCCATCATTAAACAACATTGTTCCCAGCTTTGTCATCGCTAATATCTCCTTTACTCTGCTCAGTTCCTTCTCGTCCAGGAATTTATCCGCCAGCGTATAAAGCACGGCAAACATTTTTTCCAGTTCCATCTCCGTTACTGCATTACCTGAATTCTGCAGGACTTGTAAACTTTTAATAATCCTCTCTCCGATTTCCAGGCTGCCGGACATCAACGGCGTTAAAAGCAAAGGCACCAGATCTGCTTTTTCCAGTATTTTTCCCTGCTTTTGTTTCCTGTCCAGCCCGGAAAACAACAGATCCGAATCCGAATCCTTCAAACGGACAAGCTTAACCCGATACCTATTAATCCCTTCCGCCAGTTCAGTCCTCAAATATTTTACTTTTGAGGTACATATCACATAAGTAACCACCGGGCACTGAAATGTACGGCTGGTAGCCGCTTCATATTCACGAAAGCGCCTCAAATCCTCTCTGGTAATGGCATCGCTTTCAAACTCCAGATGCATCAGCACACCTTCTGCAGAAAAATAATTAAAATCCTGATACATCTGTCTCGCCTCAAGCTTCACCCTTTCGGTAGGTGCGATGTACTTTACCGTACCGGGAATACCCAGCAGAGGCAGCAGCTCTTTGCCGAAATACTGCGCTGCTGTTTTCAGTGCCAGATCCTCATGGTGTATTTCCCGTGCTTCGGTCTGTTTCTCTTTCTGTTTGTGTTTATCCACACAGCCTCCTGTTCCGTAAGCCATGTGTAAATTTCCGCCCTCCACATAATTATATCTGAAAATCCAACACCGGACAACCGCCTCTTACTCTTTTCCTTTTTTGGTTGCTACTCATTTTTTTCTCATTTTATGAATTGTTGTCCGAATAGGACAGAAATAACGAATTGTTTTTGAATAGGGTCTGAATGGAATTGCGGCGACAGATTTTTACACACCTTCGGCCGCCGGTGCCTTTTTATGATAACACAGTATCCACACACAGTCAAATACCCGTACCGCCATGCCGGGCGGTACGGGTATTGTGGTTTTCCTGTTCACTCCGTGACCAGTAACGTATTGTGCGATGCCGTCATATCATACTGCCGTCATCCTTTTCCGGAGCCTGCCTCTATCGGTGTGATCCATCTCATAGCCCGGCCCCTGCTCTGCCGGTCAAAGCAGTCCACCTTGCCGGAAGCCACGTCCACAGTCACCACGATGGCCCCGTCCCTGCCGTCCTTATATATGACGGCGATAGAGGTATCGTTGTTAAAAGCTGCACCCAGAAGTTCGATATCCTCTTCTGCAGACAGTTTTTTGGAAAGAAGGAACTGCCTGGTGATTTTTTTCGCCTCTTCCACTGTCGGAGGTCTGTCGGCATCTTCCCACACCGTATTCATCCCTGCCAGATAGATATCTTTGATCTCCCCGTTTTCCAGAAAAGAAACTATATATTCCGGCGTCACATATTCGCCATTGAAATACCCCGTTTCTTCTCTGTTTTTCGGGGAAGAAAAAAAGAGGGTGGTATTGGCTTTATAAAGATCCCCTTCATAAACCTCTTCCGGAGAAAAACGGCTGCCGATTTCAAAGTCCTCTGCATCCAGCGTAACATCAAAATAATAGTTCAGAGCATCCACAGCCTTCTGCACCAGCTCCGGCGGAGCCGCCTCCAGATTCGAGCCGGAAGGTTCCCCGGAAACCTGTGTGCCGGCTTCCGCTTCTATCTGTATGCCGTCCTGCTTCTTTGCAGAGGTCTCGATCCACTGCTGCGTCTGCCTTTCTGCCTCCGCGGAATCCCCCGAAGCCGTTCCGCCGCCGTCAGGCGCTTTGGCCGCACACCCCGTCAGCACCAGCGCCAGAAGCGCTCCCAAAAGCAGCAACAATTGTATCCTTCGTTTCATTGGTAAATCCTCCTCTTTCTCAGGCCGCTATGTACCTTTTTTGTTTTGCACGTAATACAGACTACCCGGTTTTTGTAACCTCTTTGTAACAGGGAAACATGATTTTTACCATTGTCCCTTTTCCCACCCGGGAAACAAGCTCGATTTTTGCCCCATGGATCCGGGCGATATCCGAGCAAAGGGAAAGGCCCAGCCCAACGCCGTTATTCTTCCGGTTTCTCACCTTGTCCACCTGGTAAAAACTTTCGAAAACCCGGGCCTGTTCTTCCTCCGGTATTCCTTTTCCTTCATCCTCCACCTCTGCGGTGACGGATCCGCCCTCTTCCCTGAGCCTTATCCATATCCTGCCGCCTGGTTCGGAGGCTTTTCCCGCATTATCAACCAGATTGCCGAACAGGGTCAGCAGCAAATCCGGTTTGGCAAGAAGCAGGACCGGTTCTCCGGGTAATACCGTCTCCAGCCGCAGTCCCGCTTTCCCCGCCGCAGGTTCATATGCCATGACCGCCTGCCGGATGATATCTCCTGCGTCACAAGGCTCCATATCAAAGGTATGCCTTCTTAAAAAGATCATATCCATCATCACTTCCGAAAGCTTCTCAATCCGTTTGCCCTCCCGGAAAATGCACTCGCCCAGCTCCTGCACATACTCTTCGTCACCGCTGGTGGAACGCAGCAGATCCGCATAGCCCACTACCGCCGTCAGGGGGGTGCGCAGTTCATGGGTGAAATTATCCGTAAACCGCTGCTGCTCCTGGTTTTTCCTTTTAAGCTCCTCCACGGTGGTCGCAATAGCATCCGCCATTTTGTTATAACTTTCCGCCAGTTCCCCCGCTTCGTCCTTCGTCGTGACAGGTATCCTCTCCGCATAATTGCCTTCCCCTGTTTTCCTCACGGAAGCCGTCAGTACGCGCAAGGTTTTGGTAAGCCTTCCGGTGAGCAGATACAGGCAGACAGCAAGCAGCACCGCCGTTCCCGTAGCTAGCCGGAAGAAAAAAGCATACTGCTTGGCCCGATCCGCATAGATACCGCTGATATCCACGAAAAAGAGGTTCCGTATTGTTTTGTCCTTAAGAGGGAAAAAACTGCTCAGAATCAGATACTGCTTTCCGTCAATTTCCTGTCTGCTGTACGTTGCAAGCCTGCTGGTATATTCAACCTCCACAGCCACCGGCTGTTTAAAATCCAGTGTACTGTACAGCACCTTGTCATCCGCCAGGATTTCCAATGCTGTTCCCTGGGAATTCACCCTGCTGTCCAGATAGTCCGTAACCGCATCCTTACTGCCGTTATCCCCGTTTTTTTCACGTTCAGCCCATACATACTGTTCAATCCCCGATGAAATACTTTCCTGCTCATCTCTGGCCTGCTGCAGGATCCGGTTGAAGGAGAGCTTACAGCTGTTTTCTATGGTCAGGATATTAGCTCCTGTAAATACCGCCATAAAAAGCAAAAGAGCAGAAATCATAATTTTTTGTCTCAGCTTCATTCCTTATCCGCCTCCAGTCTGTAACCGATTTTCCTTACCGGTACGATAACGCCTTCCAGCCCCAGCTTTTTTTTCAGGCGCTGTACATGCACATCCACTGTCCTGCTTTCCGGATCGTATTCCCCGCCCCAGACCTCTTCGTAGATCCGGTCACGGAACAGGGCTATGTTCCGGTTCCGCAGAAAAAGCAGCAGCAGATCCAGCTCCTTCATGGTGAGTTCAATTTCCGTCCCGTCTCTTTTTACCGTTCTGGATTCCCTGTCAATATCCAGACCCGCCACCTTTATCCGGGCCTGCCCCTTATGATACCTCCTCAGCACACTCTCCACCCTGGCCGTAAGCTCGGCCAGTTCAAAGGGTTTTGTAATATAATCGTCCGCCCCTGCCCTCAGGCCTTTAATCTTATCCTCCAGGCCGGATTTTGCCGTAATAAAGATAACCGGTATCCCGAACTCTTTGCTGTATTCCAGCAGCTCATATCCGTCGATTTCCGGAAGCATAATATCAAGAAGAATCAAATCATACCGTTTCTGCTCCAGGAAATCCGCCGCCGTCTTTCCATCGTAAACACATTCGCAGGAATACCCCGCCTTTTCCAGCCCTATCCGGATGAGCCTGGCAATCATTTCCTCATCTTCCACAATCAATAGCTTCACCGTCCGCCGCCTCCTTTCCTTTCTGTATAACCGCAGTATATCCCCCATTTGTAACAAACCTGAAACATCTCCGGACAAATACACCGGATATTTTCTGCACGCTAATGCAATATATACCGGTTAGATACTATTTAGAGAAACCTATGCTATCCTTTCCTAAAACTTCCAGGAGGGATAACCATGAATCCTAAAAAAAGAACGCTTACACTGGCCTTGATACTTGCCGCGGGAACCGTCTGCCGGAGAAGCTCCCGGATCCGGTGAGCCGGACGCAGAAGCGTCCCCTTCCCCTGAGCAGACTTCCGATCCCACTCTGGAAGGGCTTTTCGAACTCTATACGCCTGAAGAATATGAAAAGGTTGTGGAGAACGTCAGAAGCGTTTTCGGCGCCGGCAATCCGGATGTCAAGAATATGAAAGAAGATTTGGAGAAATTAAGATCCGACAACGGAAAAGGTAATTATGTCATTTATAAATCCGCGTTCGATACGACGGCGGAAGAGGACGGGGGACCGTCGGCACAAGCTTTAACCCTACGATAGTCATGAGGCCGGATTTGGTAAGGAGGGATACCCCTCTTACGGCAGAGAATTACCGGAAGCATACCTATGCATTCACCCCTCATTTTTCAGCAGCCTTTCCCTGTATTCACTGGGCGTCATCCCGACGGACTGTTTAAATACCTTATTAAAATACCGGGTATTATCATACCCCACCATAATGCTGATATCGGCTATGCGGTTTTCCGGATTTTCCAGCAGCTTTTTCACCTGTTCCATCCGTATTTCCGTCATATATTCCACAAAGTTTTTCCCGGTTTTTTCCTTAAAAAGCCGGCTTAAATAATTGGGGTGCAGATAGAACTGCTCCGCCAGCATATTCAGGGTAATATTTTTACTGTAATTCTTCCGGATGAAAAGCTGGATTTCCCGGATCACACCTTTCCCCAGCTGCTTTTCATCCGTTCCGTCAAGCCCCGAAGCCAGCAGCCTCACATAATCGGTCATACAGGCGATGGTGGTTTTATAGTCGCTGCAAAACAAGATATTCTCCAGCACCTTGTTCAGCTGTCCATGGAGATCCAGCCCCTTTGGCTCCATGCTTTCCAACATGCTGTTCATTTCTATCAGACACCGGATACAGGTGGTCTGGAACCGGGTGATCACAGGCCGCTGCATGCAGATATTTTCCAGGGCTAGCTCCATCTGTGCCGCGGCCTGGGCCCGTTCCTCCGGATTCATGAGTTTTCCGGTAAGCTCCATGACAATGTCGGGAACCTCCGGCGCGCTCTGTGCGTAAAGCGTTTCGATATTTTTGTACCAGACAATCCCCCGCTTTTCTCTCGCTCTGCGGTAGCGCAGGGCATATTCCGCTTCCTGATAGCCTTCCCGTAAATCCCGTACCCCATGTTTATATTTGCTTAGCCCGCAGGCCCATTCCTGTTCCACCCGGCAGGTCTGTTCCAGCATCACCGCAAACTTCTCCGCTTCCGTCCCTTCGCTGCAGGGAATCACTGCAAAGATCCCGTATACATCCTGATCCAGAACATAAGCGTCCGGCACAATCGCTTTTATGTTCTTCCGGAGCGCTTCCTTTTTTAAACCGATTTCCTCATCCGGCACGTCGTTTACCATGAGCCTTGCTGAAAATCCATACCAGCTTTCCAGAGACGGCAGCTGGTATTTTTCCTGTTCCACCTCGCTAACACCTTTGACCACCGATATCAGAAGCCCCTCAATCCGGTTATCGCGGATTTCCTTTTCCCTGCCCTCTTTTTCAAATTCCGCCTTCAGGCGGTCCAGTAGGGTTTCCACTTCCTGCAGATTCACCGGTTTGCTCAGATAGTCCACCGCACCGTAGCGGATCGCTTCCCGGGCGTAGGAAAACTCACTGAAACCGCTTAATATCACGGTCTTTATACCAGGGTACGACTGCTGCAGGATTTGCAGCATATCCAAGCCTGTCTTTCCGGGCATGCGGATGTCCAGGAAAATAACGGCGACCTCCATATGTTCCAGCTGCAGAAGCGCCTCCTCCACACTGTTGGCGCTTCCGGCTGCCTGGAACCCATGCTCCTGCCATTTCACAAACTGGGTAAGTCCCCTGCATACAATCTCCTCATCATCCACGATCAATACCTTGTATGCCATCCTGCTCCCCTCCTCCTTCTGTCTTTTCGTGTAACGGTTCCGTCCTGTCCTTATGTCTTTTCCATATTTTCCGAGCGGCTTCTCACCGGCAGTGAAATTATGATTTCCGTCCCTTCTCCCTTTTGGCTGGTAAGCCGGATCCCATAGTCCTCTCCGTAAAAAAGCCGGATTCTCTGATTGACATTCACAAGCCCTATGTTTTCTTCCGCAAAAGTCTCTTTTTCCATAACAGAGGTGAGTTTTTCCAGCTCCTCCTGCGACATCCCTTTTCCGTTATCCCTGACGCTCACAAGCAGCCTGTTTTCCTCCCTGCAGGCACGAATCGTAATCCCGTATCCTCTGCTGGCATCGCCGAATGCATGCACCACCGCATTTTCCATAATCGGCTGCAGCATAAACTGGGGGATATATAATTTTTCGTCCTCCGGATCCACCTGAAGCTCCAGCGAGATTTTTTCCCTGTGCCGGAAATTAATGACCTCCAGATAAGCCTTGGCGTGTTCGACTCCTTCCTTCAGCGTAATGGTATTTCCTCCGGTGCGCATCCCCATACGGTAAAGCTGGCTGAATTTCTCGATCATCTGCGTGACCGGGCTTTCCCCGCCGGCTTCATACATGGCCTCCCAGCGGATAATATCCAGGGTATTGTAGAGGAAATGGGGATTAATCTGCATCAGCAGCGCATCCAGCCTTGCATTGATCCAGCTGATGGAAACCTTCTGCCTCCTGATTTCCGACAGATAGACCTGTTCGATAAGCTGATCCGTTTTATCCGCCATCTCATTAAAGCGATCCCCTAAAATAGTGATCTCATCGTTTCCGGAGTTTTGGTATCTCTCGTTCCATTTGCCGTCCCCGGCCATCTGCATCACCTTAATCAGCTGCCCCACCGGCTCCGAGATACTGCTTGTGACATAATAGGATATCACCGTGCAGGCAATCACAACGGCCAGTAATACCAGAATACACAGGTTGCGGATCTGATAGGTCCCGGCATACAGTACATCCAGATCCGCAACATGGGCTACAAAGGTAAACGTATTGGGTATCCTCTCATATGCCAGAATCAGCTTCTGCCCGTCGCCGCTTATTTCCCGGATCCCCTTCCCCTGCTCCTTCATTTCCTGGAACAGCTGACCGTCCTTGGGAAAAGCCGGTGCGGATATACTGGGATTAAACCACATCAGGATCCCGTCTTCCCCTATCATGAACGTATTTCCGTCATTGTAGGCTTCATACCCCTCCATCGCTCCCGCAAACGCATTCAGGTCAATATTCAGAAGAAGAACACCCAGGAACTCCCTGCCTGCCGGCGCATACACCGCGATACCCAGCGTCACGATATTGGCAAGGCCATAGACGCTCTGTTCGTTTTTATAAAAAATCTCGGTCTGATCCGCGGTGTCAAACCAGACGGGATATCCGTTTTTTTCCTGGGGCAGCCTGTAAAAATCCGTCTGATAAAAGGCTTCCGGATCCCGGATGATACCGCCCCTGCGGTATCCGCCCGGTTCCACCATATAATATGGTTCCTCCGGCGTCACAAACTGGATATTTACGATATATTTCCGCCCATAGCCAATATTATAAAGCGCATTCTCGATACAGTACCGGTTCTGTTCATAGGCTTCGCTGTCCAAAGCCGCCCCCGGCTCCGCGTTTTCCAGCAAAGCCCGCACCACCTGGCTGTCATCATAAAACCGCAGGGCCTCCGCTTCATATTCCTGCATGGTGTCCTCAATTTTCAGCGCCACATTCTGGACAAGAAGGGAAATATACCTGTCTGTATTTTTACTGATCTCATCAGAATATTTGTAAAAGCTGAAAAAAGTAAGGAAAATAGCCGCCGTTATCAGAAGCAGCATAAACGACGTATTGAGCCTGCGGAACAGGCTTACCTTCCGGAGCATTGTTTTGATATGCCTGTCGGCCTTCCTGCCTGTTTCTTTTATTTTCTTAAGTATGCGCATATGCCGGCATCCCCCCACCGTCTGTCCTGCACCAAATTATACCACAGGTATTTGTAAATGCCAAAAAGTGCAAGAATGAATTCTCACACTTTCTGGCTGCAAGGTCTTATATTCCCCGGGTATCTGCAATAAGATTATCTTTTGTTCGCTTCATTAAAGGCATCCAGCGCCTCGTTTTCACAGAGCTTCTGGGCATCGGCGAACTCTTTTTCCGGATCCGCATTGGGATCCACCAATATCTTCTGTACGGCCCTGTCCACATAAGAGCCGAAGTCAGCCTTTCCGTAGAATTCCAGACGTCCTACTGTTTTGGCAGCTTCCAGGACTTCCTTATATTCTTCCGGGAATTCATAAAAATCAGTCACGCTCATATCATCACGGGGTATGATAACCGGATTGGGCGCTCCCTTGGTAGCGAGATTTTCAAAAAAGGATGTCAGATATTCTTTGCTTGTATAATAGCTGATGTATTCCCATGCCGCGTCTTTCTTGGCCTGATCCGCTTTTGCGTTGATGACATAGCAGGTACCGGCAATTGCGGTTGTCTGCTCTCCCGAAGGACCTGCAGGAGGGAGACAAAGGCCGATGTCATCCGGATCAATCCCGTTGCTGATGGCTTCCGATACCCAGTCACCTGCAAACGGCATCATACCGATTTTTCCAAGGCCGAAATTCGTTACGAGATCGCCGAATTTCAAAGTGAGGTCACTCTGGAGAACCCCTTCACTGCGCAGTCTCTGATAAAACTTTGCGGCTTCTATTACAGCGGGATCCGTAAAGGTAAGCTCCGCCGTCCCATCCGCATTTTCTTTCGTCAGATCCCCGCCGGCCTGCCATACATAATACTGGAAAAACCATTCGGTCCACTCCGCCGCCAGCGTTGCATAGCCGGTGATCTGGTTGGAAGGATCGTTGACTAACTTAGCCACTTCAATGGCTTCATCCCAGGTTTTAGGCGGTTCCGTCACGCCTGCGGCCTCCAGCAGCGCTTTATTGTATCCGAACAGCATGGGGGCAACCGAACCGGGAAGTCCGTATACGTTACCGTCCCGTGTGAACATATCCACATATTCTTTTGTGAAATTCCCCCACTCATCCCAATTGTCCGTATAGGTATTGAGCGGTTCCAGGATACCGGCAGCGATATAGGAATTCATCATAGTAAAGGAGCAGTTTACCAGATCCGGTGCGTTTCCGGCAGCCATGCCCTGGTAAAATTCGTTGCCCGGGTCCCCTTCCTTTACCACCTTATTCAGGGTAATCCAGGGATGTTCACTCAGAAACTGGTTTTCCATCTCTGTAGACCAATCATCCGTATTGCGGCTGGTCACCCATAAGGTGAGTTCCACCGGCTCCTTTTCCGTATCCTGTGCCTCAGTCACGGCTGCCGGCTCTGAAGTTTCCTCTTTATCCCCTGCCGTATCTTCCGCAGCGGTCTGCCCGGAAGGCGCGGCCGCCGTATTTTCTGCCGGCTTGCTTCCACAGCCGGCCAGCAGGCCGGCAGCCATACATAATGTCAAAACAACAGCCAATGCTTTCTTTTTCATTCTGTTTCCTCCTTTTTGTAGTCCCCCAACAACAGCGAACTCGTTTTGATAAAACTATCATAACAAAAAATAATATTTCTGAAAACGATACAATATTAACCGAATACGCGGAAAATGTCACTTTTCTTAAGCTTTTTCCGGGACGGGCAAAACAGCTTAAGAAAGGTGACATGATGGTTTATTTTATTGATTATGTACCTCTTTCATTCTATTTATAATAGGGTTAGTATCCGTACGCCCACTATGGTGTGCACCTTCAAATAATTTACTTCGGGGAGGATTGATCTATGAAAGGAAACAAATTTACCGGAAGCTTCGGAAGCTACACATTCCGGAAAAAAGCGGCGCCCTGGTGCATCCTGGCGCTGCCCATGGCCTTTACCGTATGGCTGAAATACTATCCCATTCTCAGCGCCTTTTATATTTCCTTATTTAAATACGACCCTATTAACCCGCCCGGCAGATTCGTAGGCCTTTCCAATTATATCGGCATGTTCCGTATGCAGTATTACTGGGATGCCTGGAAAAATACGTTTCTTTTCCTCCTGCTGCAGCTGGCGATGTGCTTTTTCATCCCTCTGATTCAGGCTCTGCTCCTAAACGAACTGATCCGCCTCCAGAAATGCCTGACCACCCTCTATATCCTGCCGGCGCTTATCCCTACTTCCGTAAACGTCATTATATGGAAATGGATCTGGCATCCCGATTATGGGATTGCCAACCAGATCGTGAAGTTTTTCGGCGGCCAGCCCCAGGCCTGGCTCAGCGATCCCGATCTGGTCAAATTCTGCATTATTTTCCCCGGTGTGCTGGGGGGCGGGCTTACCGTTCTTCTGTATTTGTCCGCCATACAGGGCGTATCCTCCGACATCATGGAATCCGCTGCGCTGGACGGCTGTACGGGCTTCGGCAAAATTTTCCGGATCATCCTGCCCAACATTTCCTTTATGATATTTATCCAGCTGATCATGTGTGTGATCACCACCATGCAGCTTCTGGACGCCCCCTACATGTATGCCTCCGGCGGCCCCAGCGGGGCATCCACCACACAGGGGATCTTCATCTATAATGCGTTTAACCAGGATTTGAATTACGGCCGCGGTTCCGCCGCTTCCGTCATTCTTCTGCTCGTCATCGCCGCCCTGACCATGCTGCAGATGCGCTTTGAAAAATCAGAAAAAGAATAGGAGCCGGTACTCATGAAAAAAAAGAACGGAACAAAAAAGAACCACATTAAACCGGGAGCTTCGGAACGCAGGCTGAAAATCTGTGCGGTCACCATCTCGCTGCTCTTTGCCGCCCTCATGCTCTATCCTCTGATTTTCGCCGTTTCCAGCGCTATGAAGGACAATGCCAAGATCTATGAGGTACCGCCGCAGCTGCTTCCGGACAGCGCCAACAGCCTTTCTCTCGTCATAGACTATTCCGGAAAGGATTTCGGCGATGAAGCACAGCTGAAGGATGCCATGCTCCAGGATAACATTCTGGCAATGCTCGGCATCAACTATAAACTGGCCGACCAGTCCATTATGGAGATCCAGGTCTATGGGACAAAGGACGGCAAAACCCTGTTCTATTCCAGGGCACATCAGATGAAGCTGCAGATGGAACGGGATTATGGAATTTATTCCAGAACGACCATCAAAAGGGATGTCCTGCTTCACGGCGACCGCTATCTGAGGGCCTGCGAATCCATCGGCTATGAATTCGATCCGGACGGAATCACCCGGACACCGCCCGAAGGCCTGGCAGACACCTTTTACCAGCAGGTCTCGGCGACGCTTGCCGAAAACTACGCGCTCAACGGCACGCTTGCCGGCGCAGGCAGCCGGACCAAGAATCTGCTCAATCTGGAAAGCTTCCAATATTATCTCCAGATGCCGGCCTATATCTATCCCCAAAGTGAAACCATTGTCAAATTCGGTTTTATGACCTTTGTCATGAACAGCGTGATCGTCATCGGCTTCGCCATGATCTCCCAGGTCATTCTCTGCTCCGTCTGTGCCTTTGTCATCAGCCGGCTGCTGACGAAAAAAGCGGGGAATTTTGTACTGCTCTTTTTTATGGGAGGCATGATGGTCCCCTTTGCCAGCATTATGCTGCCCCAGCTCATCATGTACCGGCAGATGGGCGCTTATAATAACTATGCCGCCCTGCTGCTGCCCTTCCTCTACCCCTTTGGTTTTTATGTGTATCTGTACAAGGGCTTTTTTGACCAGATCCCCGGAAGCTATTTTGAAGCCGCTTCTCTGGACGGTGCCAGTCATTTTTACCTGTATACCCAGATCTGCATGCCGCTGTCCAAAGCGATTATTTCCCTGATCGCCCTGCAGACCTTCATCGGGAACTGGAACGATTTCTTCTGGGCATGGCTGGTAACGGAGGATCAAAAGCTGTGGACGCTGAATGTGGCGCTGTATAACATTTCCAACAATATGGGAACCAAACAGAATGCATTAATGGGCCTTGCCGTCATAACCATAACCCCGGTAATCCTTCTGTCCATCCTCTTCTCCAAACAGCTGAAGCAAAGTATTATGGCGTCCGGCGTGAAAGGATAACAGGAAATGGAAAAAACAGATACTTCTTTTATGGAAACACTTGAAAACGAACTGGCAGGCCTGCACATCCGCAGACCCGCCCCGGGGCGCAGTGTCAGCGTTGCGGACTTTGGTGCAAAACCGGACGGGAATTCCTGCAATTATAAGGCCTTCGCCCGGGCGCTTGTCTGCTGCCGGAAAGAAAAGCTGGAAACCCTGCTTGTCCCCAGGGGAGTCTATCGCTTTAAAGAATGCGGCGGGAACGCCCATCTTGATCTGGATGGAATGGAGAACTTTCTTTTAGACGGCCAGGGAAGTGAATTTATTTTCGAAACATGTAAGCCCTATCTTTCTGTCTGCGGCGCACACCGGATTATGATCCGGGATTTGGTTCTTGACTGGAACTGGGAAAAAGCCCCTCTTGCCAGCGCCGGCATTGTAACGGAGGTCGCAGCGGACGGCAGCTATATCGAATGTACCTTTCCCGCCTGTAAAACCATTCCCGACAAGATGCATTTTACTATTGTAGGTCCCTTTGATCCGCACCGCTATACGCCGGGCTGCAAAAACGGCATGGAATTCCGTCCCTATAAAAATGAATATGTAAAAGACAGCGGGGATGAAGAAACAGACGCCCGTATGCATGAACTGATCCGGGAACTGTCCGGGGTGTTCAAGCCGGTCCAGGAGAGAGTGGATGCCAATACCATGCGGTTTTATACCGCGGATCCGGATTTTACAAAGCAGCATTTTCATCGCGGAGACTGCTATAATTTCCGGCATTATGAATACAGCATCCTCACAATCCCCATTCGGGATACGACCGACTGTACCCTGGAAAATATCACCATTTATTCCTCCCCCGGAAGCGGTTTCGTAGGAAACGGGGATATCCATGGCCTGCATTTCAAAGGCTGTAAGGTCACCGTCCGGCCGGGCACCGCCCGGAGCATTTCCACTGCCACAGACTGCCTTCACATCTGTAATTCCCAGGGGAATTTTATCATAGAAGACTGTGAATTCGGGTTTGCGGGGGACGACTGCATCAATATCCACGACAATTCCTGCATGGGAATAGAAATTACAGGCTCCCATTCCCTGATCGCCCAACGGGCGGTAAAGGAATCCGTGCTGTTTGAGCCTGGTTTCCCTGTGGAGCTGCGCAATCCGGATTTGTCCCCAACCGGTTATGTATCCAGGCTTACGGGTGCCGATTATAATCCCCACAGCCGCACCTGTATGCTCACCTTTGAGGATCCCCTTCCACAGTCCCTTTCTCCCGGCACCGTTCTGTGGAACCGGCGTTTTTCCACCCAAAACTATATCATACGAGGCTGCCGCTTTACCAACAACCGGGCCAGAGGCATCCTTCTCCAGGGTTCCAACGGGCTGGTGGAAAACAATGTCTTTGAAAACATCCAGGGCGCGGCCATCCAAATCGAAACCGGCTGTGAATCCCGCTGGAGCGAAGGCCACGGCGTGAGCGGCCTCCTTATCCGGAACAATATCATCCGCCACTGTGACCTGAACGCCTGGCAGATGGCAGTGCTGTATATGGGTGTGTACCTGCCGGGCGACAGGACGGAGGAACCGGTTTTCCGTAATGTAGTAATCGAAAAGAATACGTTTATCGACTGCCCCAGGCAGGCCATGTTCCTTTCCTCCTGCCGCAATGTCATCGTACGTGACAATGTCATCATCAACGCGCTGCAGCTTCCTCTGGAGGAAGCCTGCTACGGATCCAGCACCATGGAAAAACCGGTGTACGGGGAAACCTACCGGGGGGTTATCCAATTTGAAAAGGCATCCTGCATCCTGGAAGAAAACAATACGGTTCTCTCCATGCTGCAGCATTAGCAGGGCAAAAACCTCCTTGAATCGCTTGTATTATTAGATTCTTTTGTTATCTGATGGATTTATTATATGACAGATTATCGGCAGTTCTGTTTGCATTTTGTTTGCGAATTATTAAGTTATAAATGCAGCGATACCTATCCCTTGCACCGCCTCACGTTGGAAAAACACGGGCTGAAAAACCGCCCCGGGGAACAGACTCCGGAGCGGTTTTTCTGATTGGCTCATTCTGCAATTTTCTTTCTCTCCCGCCCGGCCAGACGGATCATATAGATGCCGATGAACAAAATAATCACACATACCGTTCCTCCGGTGATTTCATTTTCCTGACCCGAAGCATATGGATAACCGACGCGGTAACTTTATAAAACGTATAGGCCGCCGGCTCTTTTTACACCAGCAGTTCTCTTTCCTTTACAAAGCCGGTATGAAATCATATAATTAGAGTTAAACATTAGTACTACAGGGGGGACGGACATGGAAAATGTAACTCATGGATTTTGCTCACGTGAGGAGTGGACACAGTGGTTTGCCGATTATAACCTGATTGTGTCGGAAATAAATGATGCCAGCTATGAACTCATAGTAAGCGATCTCCCGGCAGACGAGTGGATTGCGGGATACCGCCATAACTCCAGGCAGATCCGGGAGGCTTACGTACGCAATGAGCAGATGCTGGATCGCCATGTCCGTTGGTTCACACGTACGCCCGGGCGCTGGACCAGGGAAGTGGCAGACCCGCTGACAGACTCCCTTTTCCGTTTTATCACCCGCGTGCAGGATCTCGGTTGCGCATATGAAATCGCAGATTCACTTGTGGATTTTTATAGTCCGCTTGGTGATGAGACAGCATTAATGAAATGCTATACGGTACGAGCCTTTTCCTATGGCTTTCTGGAACCCATCCACCTGGGTTCCCGGGCTTATGAGGATTGTGTCCGTGCCGCCGTATTCTATGAACGGCATTTCATGGAGCTTACCCCGGAAGAGCAGAGCATGGGGTTATCCATCTATGACTTGGAATTTGACCGCTTTATCAACTGTTTAAAACTGGGAAGCATCACCCCCGGACTGTTGGATGACATGTTAGCCTGCTATGAAGCGGCAAACCGTGCTGCCGCATATGTTATCCGCACCGATCAGGGGTATGAATTCAACCGGATCATACCTGACTTTGCTTATTATATGGGTTTTGGGGCCTTATGCCTAATGCCCGGGATGTGTATGGCCGCCCAGGCAGAGGTCATCTATCAGGCCGCCGCACACCGCCAGCATGACCCTGATCGATCCGGAAAAGCTCCCTCGTTAAATTACCGGGTACGAACCGGGCTGGTTTACCGGATGGCCCAGCGTCTGCTTGGCCTGTGCACGGATGAGACGATTCTCGCAGAACTCACACAGCTGACACAGGAGTATTTTCCCACACTGTTTACAGGTGCCACCTACAGCCAGGGAGCAGTAGAGGCCGTGAGCGCCATCCAGCTGGCAACCGAAAATCTGACCCGGCACGGAGAAAAAGAACCGGCTCTTTACCAGGCGGTGCAGGAGCTTTTCGCCCGGTATTTTACCACCCGGCCCTATACTACCTTTGTGGATTACGTCTGCGGTTCCTATAATTACTGCTATGTGCTTTCCGCGCTGCCTCATATCTGTGATGAGGAAATTCTGCTGCAGACACTTCTGAAGCTGACCATGTTCCGGCAGGTACAGACAGCCATGCACTCCATCATGGTCGGCAGGCTGGCGCTTGAGCTTCTGGACCGTCTGATCGACCGTCGTCCGGATCTGCTGTCAGGCCAGTTAGGAACCACTTCTCCGGAAGAGGTGGTGCGCCGCAGGAAGGAGTTCCGGCGTTATCTCTATTCCGGTGCGCTGCTTCATGATATCGGAAAGGTATTGTGCTCCAGTGTAATTAACGCCCAGAGCC
The DNA here is from genome assembly GCA_022845955.1 of Lachnospiraceae bacterium. GTDB lineage: Bacteria > Bacillota > Clostridia > Lachnospirales > Lachnospiraceae > Eisenbergiella. Next base: position 1,168,270 of record AP025576.1, on the reverse strand, counting down.
ACCGCCTGGGAGAGCTGGAATTCCAGGTGCTTATGTTCCATCCTGTCACCGGAGGTGAAATGCTGGAAAATCTGCCCTGTCTGTCGGTTTTCCGGGATATCGCGCTGGGACACCACAAAAGCTATGACGGTACCCGGGGATATCCGCAGGAATTTGACAATACGGCTTCTCCCCAGAAGATTTTTATTGATATTATCACTATCTGTGACAGCCTGGATGCCGCTACCGATCACCTGGGACGCAATTACGCAACTGCCAAGTCTTTTGATACGGTGCTGGAAGAGCTGAAAGCCGGACGTCAAACGAGGTATTCCGGGGATCTGGTCGATCTTCTGGACGGTGATAAAGACCTGTGCGCGCAGGTGCGCAGTATTCTGGAGGAAGGGCGCCGGGATGTCTATTATGATGTGCACAAAATGATTCTGAGCGAATTGTCCGTTCCGCTAAAGCCGAAGAAAGATCACGACTGGCTCTTCGATTTGGGCCTTCCTTATGGAATCGACTGATAAAGAAACCTGACGGAATAAAGCCATATGTTTCTGAATAAGAAATGCAGTATAACAGATAATACTGCAAAAAGGAAAGTGAGGAATCCCTCATGCACTGCACCTGCAAACTATCAGATTCCGTATATTGGACGGGCGGCTGTGACCGCCGTATGGCTTTATTTGAAAATCTGTTTCCCATTCCCCATGGGATCACCTATAATTCCTATCTTATCATGGATGAACACACCGCATTAATCGACACGGTGGACGCTTCGATCTCCCGTCAGTTTTTGGAGAACGTTCTCCATACGTTAAACGGACGCCCGCTGGACTATCTGGTAATAAACCATATGGAACCGGATCATTGCGCCAACATTGAAGAGCTGCTGCTGCGTTTCCCGGATATAACGCTGGTGGGGAATGCAAAGACCTTTGCGCTGATGCGCCAGTTTTATGATTTTGATTTTACAGGCCATATGCTCACGGTCAAAGAAAAAGACAGCCTGGGGCTTGGTTCCCACACGCTGCGCTTTTATTTAACCCCAATGGTACATTGGCCCGAGGTCATGATGACATATGAAGAAACAGAGAAGCTGCTCTTCTCCGCCGATGCTTTCGGCAGCTTCGGCGCCCTGAGCGGTAATCTGTTCAATGACGAAGTAAACCTGGAACAGGACTGGCTGTCCGAGGTCCGCAGGTATTATGGAAATATTGTGGGAAAATACGGGATTCAGGTCCAGTCCGCGCTGAAGAAGCTTTCCCTTTTGGATATAAAAATGATATGCCCGCTCCATGGCCTGGTGTGGAGAAGCCGCCTGGATCAGTTATTCCATCAATATGACCTGTGGAGCCGCTATGAGCCGGAAGAGCAGACCGCGGCCCTTTTCTATGGATCCATGTACGGTGATACGGAAAATGCGATTAACATCCTGGCGCACGGCCTGGCAGGCGCCGGCGTGAAGAATATCTGCGTATACGATATCTCCAATACCCATGTATCCACCCTGATCGCCGAAGTTTTCCGCTGCAGCCATCTGCTATTGGCCGCCCCCACCTATAACAACGGCATTTACCCGGTCATGGCTAACTTTCTGCACGATATGAAAGCCCTGAATCTGCAGAACCGTACCATCGGCCTGCTGGAAAACGGATCCTGGGCCCCTGCGGCGGGCAGGCAGATCCAGGCCATGCTGCAGGAAATGAAGGATGTCAAGGTGCTGGATCCTGTGGTTACGGTCCGCTCTTCCCTGAAGGGAGAAACCCTTTCCCAGTTAGACAGACTCAAAGAAAACCTTCTCCTATCGCTTTCCCTATAACCGGACGGATACAGGCGGCGCCTTCGTCCCCCGGCAGCCGCCGTTCTCCGGATTAGCCGCACAGATAAGGAGTGATCTCCTCCAGCAGCTGCTCCGCTTCATCCGTGTTGATACAAAGCTTCGTTTTGTTCCCTACCCCCACGCCGAGCACGCCCAGGATAGACTTGGCATCCACCACGTATTTCCCATGTACCATATCAATATCATACGGATATTTTGTAACAATCCCATTTAAACGTACAGCATCCTGTTCTGTCTTGAGAAAAATATATTTTTCTATCATACTGCCACCTCCCTGGTGATTTGTTTACAAACTACTGTGTTCTATTATACTCTCTTTATCCCGAAAAGGATACGACTTTCTGTGCCGGCCGTCTGAACTGTTACCATAATGCCTTCCGATTGTCGGAATTTGCGTTCTATAAATACCGGATAACATTGACATGAAGGCCCGCCGTGATATACTGGGCTGGTAGATGCAGCCTTCCGGCTGCATACGAAATAGAAAGAGGTGATAAAACCATGGAAAAAAAGGTCGCTGAAATGCTCAATGAGCAAATCAATAAAGAATTTTATTCCGCATATCTGTACCTGGATATCGCTAATTTTTACTCAACCAAAGGGCTGGACGGTTTTGCCGGCTGGTTTGAAATACAGGCTAAGGAAGAGCGTGATCATGCCCTTCTGTTTTATAAATACCTGCACAACAATGACGAATGCGTAACCCTGCAATCCATAAGCAAACCGGAACAGCTGTTTGATGATGACCTGTCCGCCCCTCTAAAGGCGTCGCTGGAACATGAAAAATACGTAACCGGGCTGATAAATGCGATTTATGCTGCCGCCCTCAAGGCCGACGATTTCCGTACCGTACAGTTTTTGGACTGGTTTGTCAAGGAACAGGGGGAAGAAGAAAAGAATTCTCTTGACCTCATTACCAAAATGCAGCTTTTCGGCAGTGATACGAAAGGGCTGTATATGCTCAACAGTGAATTGGCCGGAAGGACCTATACAGCCCCTTCCCTGGTTATTTAGCAGCGTGCGGACGGCCAGCTTTTACGAATTCCCTTAATACGGAAAATAACCGTTCCGGATCAACCGGCTTCGGTACAAATCCGTCCATCCCGGCAGACCGTGCCTCCTCTTCATCCTGTTTAAAGGAGTTGGCTGTCATGGCAATAACAGGAATATCCGCGTCCGGCCGGCCGCTGGCACGGATTTCCCGCGTCGCTTCATAACCATTTTTAACCGGCATAAGGATATCCATGAGAACCGCCTGATACGTTCCCGGAGCACAGGCAGTGAATAAATCCACCGCCTGCTGCCCGTCGCAAGCGCGCTCCGTATGAATTCCCTGCGTAGCCAGCAGTTCCTGTGCAATCTCGGCATTGAGGTCATTATCCTCAGCCAGAAGAATCCGCACTCCATCCAGACTCACGTCAGGAATCTCCGATGCTTCGCTGCGCTCCTTTTCTCCGGTATCCAGCGGGAACCGCAGCGTCATGCAGAATGCCGAGCCTTTTCCCGGTTCACTCATTACCTGCAGCTCTCCGCCCATTAATTCCACTAAGCTGCGGCAGATCGGCAGCCCCAGTCCGGTGCCGGCACTGCGTGATACACTAGGTGTCAGCTGCTCAAAGGCATCGAAAATCCGCTCCTGATCCTCCGGCGGGATACCGACTCCTGTATCTTTCACACAAAAATAGTATTCTGCCGTCTGTCCGTCATCGTTTATTTCATCTGCCTGAAGAGTTACCGTCCCGCCGGCCGGTGTGAATTTAATCGCATTGGAAAGCAGATTTGTCAGGACCTGCCGCAGCCGGACAGGATCTCCCTCCAGAAAATCATGCGCCGTCCGTATGTCCACCATAAACGTAAGCCCCTTTTGCTCCGCCTGGACGCCCATCATACCCTGTAAGGCATCCAGTACCTCGGACAGAGAAAAACCTTGCCGTTCAATCACCATTTTCTGGTTTTCAATCCGGGACATATCCAGGATATCATTGATCAGGGAAAGCAGGTATTGGGAGGAGCTGCGGATTTTATGCAGTTTTTTCCCAATTTCAGGAGGCACATTCTGTTCCATACAGGCCAAATCGGTCAGCCCTATGATAGCATTCATCGGTGTGCGGATCTCATGACTCATACGGGACAGGAATTCACTCTTTGCGTGGCTCTTTTCCTCCGCGGCCTCCAGCCTGCTCCGCATAATGGAGTTCTTCATACGGCTTCTTATAAAGAACAATGCCCCTGTTGTAGCCGAAAGCAGGATCCCGCTGAAAAGGAGCAGCGTCACAAGAGGATTCGCATAAATCAAATCCTGAATTGACATCCTGGTATATCCTAACGACACCATATTCCGGTTTAGCATCGCCGTTTTTTCGTGTGTAGGAATATTGCTAATCGCTTTGTTTAAAACAGTCAGCAGCTCAGCCTCCGCAGGCATGGCGATTGCAAAGGCAGCCTGCGTATTGTCATCGCTTGCCTGTGTCACCGGCAAAATATTCAGATAACGGTGGTTCTGCATTTCCTGTTCCAGCATGGCTGATACCCCATATAAATAATCTGCTTCCCAGGTATTGACCGCGGTTATCATTTCAGCAAGCGTGTCATAGTAACGGATTTCTGCCGGATTCAGGTTGGGAGGCAGCGTACGGCCGGTCAATACCGCACATGTCAGCCCCTCTCCCGGATAGCTCACCGACTTATTCTTCATCACGATGTTGTTCAGTTCGATATAAGGCTGGGAAAGAGCCAGCCCGTCTGCAAATGCCTCTTCATCCCCGTTCAGATAGGCCCCCAGAATATCCGCCTTTCCCTGCTGCACCAGCCGGATGCTTTCCGCATAACTGTCCGAATAAACATAAGTAAACTGAAGTCCGGTAAACATGCTGATTTCCGAAAGGAGTTCGGGAATCAGGCCTTCATGATGATCCGCTGCGTTATCACAGTAAAGGGGATGCCAGTCTTTTGGCAGGGCAACGGTAATGGTCTGTTTCTCGTTTATATACGCCAGTTCTCTTTCGCTGAGCTGAATATCCATCAGTCTTACATCCGGGAAGTTGGCATTATAGACCTCTTCCGCAAAGTCAGGCGTGGATTCCAGAATATATTCCAGCGCCATGTTCAGCCCGTCCAGAATATCCGTTTTATCAACCGTTGTAACTATGTAATAGGGCTGGGCCTGGAAGGAAGTCACCATGCGGAATTCCCCGCCTATCTCCAAATCATTTCCCAGAAGCATATCCACCTTTTTGTCACGAAGCTGACGGTACAGGTTACCGGTATTCTCCATTTCCTCATAGGTATAATAAATAAGCTGACAATCCAAATCATTACTGCTCAGGAATTCATTCAGATAACGTATTTTATCCACAGCCTTTTCATAGACTCCAATCGTTTTCCCGTTGAGCGAAGTCAAATCGTACCCCTTCAGGCTGTCATCATCCCTTCGGCAAAGAAGTACCGCCCTGCTCCTTCCCGTGTTGTAATCGGGATAAGCAAAGAATTCTTCAAAACCGGCTGAGTAAAAAGCACCTCCCATTAAATCGAACCGGCCCTCCTCAAAACCAGGAACCAAATCCTCGTTTTCCACCTGGATATATTCATATTCCCAGCCCGTATATTTGGCAATCTCATTAAGATAGTCCACCAGAAGGCCCGTATAGCTGCCATATTCGTCAACTTCACTGATTCCTTCCAGTTCAGGAAAGGCAACCCTCAGCACACGCCTCTCCGGTACTTGTCCCGGAGTTTGCGCCGCCGCGTGTACCGCCGCGCTGAAAAAAATCATCATGCCTGCTATAAGCCCCAGTCCCCCGCATAACCAACGGCAGCTTTTTTTCTTATCCATATATGCACTCCATTTTCCGTCTTACGTCATACCGTGTAATACTGCAGCAGTTAAGGACATCTATTCCGCATGGCAAACGCCCCGGACTTCAAAACTTGCCCATGTAATCGCTCTGCAGGCATGCACCTTGCTCTATTCCTATTTATAACAGTATAACAAAGCAGGGATGGAAGAGCAACCCTCTGCTTTTTTTAGCCTGTACCTGCATAACTGGCCGCATAACCCCATAATTCCGGCATATATTGTAACAATAGATTTACCGGGTGCAGCTTATGCTAAAAGATTTTATCCATCTCATACAATGCAAGATAAAAAGGCTCCGGGAAGCGGAGGATTTCAAGACCAATCTGCGTAACCAGATTATCAAGTCCGCCCTTTTTCTTCTGGGCGTAGTGGCCTTTGTCAAATGTGTTACCACCTTTGTGCCCCAGGCGGTCTCCGTCTCAAGCACGATCAACGGAAGAGAGCTTCCCATTTACTGTGTGGAGACCGATGAGAAAAAGGTGGCCCTTTCCTTTGATGCCGCCTGGGGAAATGAGGATACACAGAAAATCCTGGAAATCCTGGCCAAACATAACGTACATGTGACCTTTTTCATGACAGGCGGATGGGTTGACAGCTATCCGGAAGATGTGAAGGCCATCCTCGCGGCGGGCCACGATCTCGGCAACCACAGTGAGAACCATAAAAACATGAGCCAGATTTCCAACGATGATAAGGAACAGGAGCTGATGAAGGTCCATGAAAAGGTGAAAAACCTCACCGGCTATGAAATGTTCCTCTTCCGTCCTCCCTACGGAGATTATGACAACGACGTCATAAAGACGGCAACCAAATGCGGCTACTATTCCATCCAATGGGATGTGGATTCCCTGGACTGGAAGGATTACGGCGTGGATTCCATTATCAGCACCGTATGTAATAACAAACATCTGGGAAACGGTTCTGTCATCCTCTGCCACAACGGCGCGAAATACACGGCGGACGCATTGGATACCCTGATCACCAATTTGAAGGGGCAGGGCTACGAAATCGTTCCTGTATCCGAACTGATATATCGTGACAGTTACCACATGAATGCAGAAGGACGGCAGATTAAAGATAAATAAACCGGCGGCTCCCACGCAGACAGAGAAAATTCCAACACCCAGATACCTGCTTTTCCCATCCTCCTGATGATAGAAAAGGCCGGGGCTTATGTCCGTGCATACGCACATTCATAAGCCCCGGCTTTTTCCGCTTCCTTCCCCATTCAGGAAGGAAACACCACGGTAAGCAGCATTTTAAATGCTTCCACCGCATACACGGAATGCGGCTTTTTCGCAGGCATCACCAGCACTTCTCCCGCCGTACACAGATGCTGTGTTCCGTCCACGGTAAAACGGCCCACGCCCTCCAGTACCTGCACCATGGCATCCCCTTCCGAATCATGGGTACTGATTTCTTCCCCTTTGGCGAAGGCAAACAGCGTAAGGCTGACCGCCTTATTCTGCGAAAGCGTTTTGCTCACTATCTGTCCCGGCTGCGCAGAAACCTGCTTTACCAAAGGCAGAACGGCCTCATGGTCAATATTTTTAATATAAGACATTACCTGCTCCTTTCGTAACGGTCCGGCAGCCGCGCAGTTGCGGGCAGACCTGCCGGACCGTTATTCTCTGTCCTTCTTAGTATCGGCATTCTCTTATTCTAAAATACGTCCGTCCGTAGAGATAGTGACTACCTGCCAGGGAATACATTTTCCGCTGTTCTTCAGCGCTTCCACGGCTGCATGCTCTATCCCTTTGCAGCAGGGGACTTCCATCCGTACCACGGTCAGGCTCTTAATGTCGTTACGGCTTATGATTTCGGTCAGTTTTTCGGTATAATCACAGGCATCCAGCTTGGGGCAGCCTATCAATGTCACCTTGCCCCGGATAAAATCCTCATGGAACCTGCCGTAGGCATAGGCGGTGCAGTCCGCGGCAACCAGCAGGCGCGCCCCGTCGAAATAAGGCGCATTGACCGGAGCCAGCTTAATCTGTACCGGCCACTGTCCAAGCCGGGATACGCTGCCGCCTTCTTTCTGTATCTTTTCCTTTTTCTTTTTCATTACGGCGGCCTCATCATAAGCGGCAGCTTCCCGTTCCACAAAAGTAATTGCCCCTGTGGGGCAGGTGGGAAGGCAGTCTCCCAGGCCGTCGCAGTAATCGTCCCGCAGCAGCCTGGCTTTTCCGTTCTCCATGCCGATCGCCCCTTCATGGCAGGCACCGGCGCACAGGCCGCATCCGTTGCATTTGTCTTCATCAATATGGATAATTTTACGAATCATCACCGTTTTCCTCCTCGGCTGTATCTTGACTTTATGCATCCAGTATAATACAATGACTCACACATGTATGTTGTTATAACAACGAAGGAGCGGAATGGATTATCAATTTTTACAAAAAACGCCTTTATTCAGCGGTTCTTCCCTCGATGAAGTGAAGTCCATGCTGGACTGTCTCGGTGCTGAACAAAAAACATTTGCCAAGGGGGAAACCATTTATCATGCCGGCGATACGGCCCAGTCCATGGGGCTGGTGCTTTCGGGACGCGTGCAGATAGAGAATGACGATCTCTGGGGAAATAAAAGCGTCCTGGACAGCATCGGTCCCGGGCTGGTATTCGCGGAAACCTACGCTTGTATCCCAGACGAGCCGCTCATGGTCACCGCAGTGGCTTCTGAGCCTTCGGAGATCTTATTCCTGAACGGGGCACGGATTCTGCAGACCTGCCCCAGCGCCTGCCTCCACCACAGCAAGCTCATCCGCAACCTGCTGACGATATCCGCCCAAAAAAACCTGAATCTGTCCCGCCGGATTTTCCATACCTCTTCCAAGTCCATCCGGGGGCGCCTGGTTTCCTACCTGTCCTATCAGGCCGCGCGGAACAAAAGCCTGGATTTCACGATTCCTTTCAACCGGCAGCAGCTGGCGGATTACCTGAGCGTCGATCGCAGCGCTCTTTCCAACGAGCTGGGGAAAATGCAGAAGGACGGCCTCCTGACGGTGGATAAAAATCATTTTTGCCTGAAGGAAGATGTATGTGATTAACTCCTGCTTCCTATACGCCAGGGGGCTGACCATAACGGGCAGCCCGGAATGTTTTGGGGAAATACTATGCACAATGGGCGCATTGGCTCGCTTCCGGCGGGATTTGAGGACATTTTTCTCCCCTTTTGTAAAAACTTAGGGATGTTTTTTCTCAAAAAGCCCATGGACTCTACGGTTTTCTTGATGTAAAATAAAAAGGAGATCCTTGCAGCGGCATAAAACCGCCGCTCTCGGGGAGCAAGAAACAGAACAACTATCAGCAGACGAGGCTTTTATGGAAAACCAAAAAGAAAATCATACATATCTGGAAACAAACGGTGATTACCGAATGCGGGAGCTGGACAAAAGTGACCTGGAACAGTTTAATGCCCTGCTCCAATACGCATTCCAGGTCACCTCTTATGAACTGCTCCAGACCGGCTGGGAGCAGGATGAAATCAAATATGCCAAACGTCCCATCCTGGAGGAAGCATATGTGCTGGGATGGTTTTACAAGGAAAAACTGGCATCCATGATCGTGGTCTATTCCATGAAGGTGAATATCCACGACAACATTATGGACATGGGCGGTATCACGGGAGTGGCTACTTATCCGGAATACACGGGCAAGGGGCTGATACATTCCCTGATGAAACGGGCCATCAACTATATGCATGACCAGGAATTCCCCATATCTTTTCTATATCCCTATTCCATACCCTTCTACCGGAAAATGGGCTGGGAGATCGTTTCCGACAAGCTCACCTTTACGGTAAAGGATACCCAGCTGCCCAAATCCAGGCCTGTGACCGGAATGGTGGAACGGGTCAGCCTGGAATCCGAGGATTACAAAAACGTTTATTCTTACTTCGCCTATCAGCGGCACGGCGCCATGATCCGGGACAATCTCGCCTGGGATGAATACTGGCGCTGGGAAAATGATGATATGATTGCCGCCGTCTATTACAATAAAGATCATAAACCACTGGGCTATGTGGTTTATTACATTGCCAACGAAATATTCCACATCAAAGATATGGTTTATCTGAATATAGAAGCGAACTATGGGCTGTGGAATTATGTCAGCGCCCATTTTTCCATGATCACCCAGGTGCAGGGGGATAATTATTCCGGGGAACCTATGGCCTATCTGTTTGAAGACAGCGAGATCACGGAAACTATATCCCCTTATATCATGGCGCGTATCATTGACGTGAAGGATTTTCTTACCGAATACCCTTACCAGATCCAGCCCGAAGATTTCAAGATCCATTTCCGGGTCTTTGACAAGATGTCCTCCTGGAACAACGCTGATTTCATGGTTTCCTGGCACAACGGGGAAACGGTCTGCGAACAGGTGGAGGATAACCAGTCCATCAATGTGGTGGAGCTGAGCATCAATACCCTGACTACCATGCTCATGGGCTACAAGAGGCCTACCTATCTCTATGACCATGAGAAAATCCAGACCGAATACTATATGCTCACCTGGCTGGAGCGGCTGATTCCGGTTGAAAAACCTTATTTTTCCGATTATTTCTAAAAGTATCACCGTTCACGGCCTCTCTATGCCCGGGGGAGATTCCTTCAGGACTCCAGGAGCAGCCCGGCCAGGTACTGCGCCGCGGGAAGAAGGGCATCCGGATCTGCCCGGAAGCCGGGCTGATGGATCAGCTGCCCTTTTCCGGTTCCGATCTTGATATAACAGCCCGGGATCCGTTCTGTGTAAAAAGAAAAATCATCTCCGCCCAGGGAGCGCTCTTCCTCCGCGACCAGGAATCCCTGCTCCAGCGCCTTGCGTTTTCCCAGTTCCGCCATGCCGCCGTCATTATATACTGCGGGAGGCCCGGGAATCCATTCCACATCCGCCGCGGCCCCATAGGCCCGCGCCGTCTGCTCCGCTATTTCCCGAAGCCTTTTTTCATACAAACGTCTGTCCTCCCGTTCCATGGTCCGCACAGTCCCTTCCAGCCAGGCCGTTTCCGGAATCACGTTCCAGGTATTCCCCGCCTGGATTCTTGTGACGCTCAGAAGGGAGGGATGGAAGGCATTTACATTTCTGCTTACAATCGTCTGAAAGGCCTGCACCATAGCTGCCGCTGCGGGAATGGGATCCGTACCGTCGTCGGGATGTGCCCCGTGGCAGCCCACTCCCTGTATGGTCACCACAAACCGATCCACGGCAGCGGCCACATAGCCCTCTCTGATTCCGATGGTATGCACCGGATTAGTGGGATCCGCATGGATTCCCCAGATCCGTTCCACCCCTTCCATCACATCGGTTTCCAGCATTTTCAGCGCCCCCAGGGAGGATTCTTCCCCCGGTTGGAAAAGGATCCGCACACTTCCCTTAAGCGCCTCTCTTTTTTTCTGGAGGATCAGGGCTGTGCCGATCCCCGCCGTGATATGGAAATCATGGCCGCATGCATGCATTTTCCCCGGACAGAGGGAGCGGTAGGGAAGGCCGGATTCCTCCCTGATAGGCAGCGCGTCGATATCACAGCGCAGCGCCTGCACAGGCCCCTGCCTTTTTCCCCGGATCACGGCTGCCAGGCCGGTTTCCAGCTTACAGGGCAGGATTTCTATCCCCTCTTTTTCCAGAAGTTCTCTGATTTTTGCTGTTGTCTTATATTCCTCATAGGATAGCTCCGGGTTCTGATGGAACCAGTAAAAAGCTTCCTTCAGCATCTGTTCCGTCATAGCTCTCACCTCTTCCTGCTTATATACATACCGGCTGCAGTACTAATTCCTGCTGTTGGGATCCAGCGCGTCACGAAGGGCATCCCCAATGAAATTAATGGCAATGACCAGAACCACAATGAGCAGGCCCGGAGGAATCCAGAGCCATGGCTGTTTGGTGAGCACCGTCAGCGACTGGGCGCCGTTCAGCATATTTCCCAGGCTGGCCGTAGGGGGCTGCACCCCCATTCCCAAAAAGCTTAACGCCGCCTCGTCCAGCATGGACAGCGCCAGGACAGAGGTGGCATACACCAGGATAGGAGCCGCCGTATTAGGCAGGATTTCTGAAAAAAGGATATGCCGAAGCGGCATTCCCGCCACAATATTACCCTTGATAAAATTGGTTTCCCGCAGGCTCAGTACATTTCCCCTGACCAGACGGGCGATTCCCGGCCAGTCCACAAAACCCAGGATCAGAATGATATTCCAGAGCCCGGGCTTAAATATCGAAGCGGCCACCAGCACCAGAAGGATGTAGGGAAAGGACATGACCATATCCGTAAAGCGCATGATGATCATATCCGCCACTCCGCCGAAATAGCCGGCGATCAGGCCAAGCACCACTCCTATCACCGTGGAAATCAGGGTTGCCATCACGCCTACCAGCAAAGAAATCCGCATGGCATACAGAAGCCTGCTGAACACATCTCTTCCTATCTGATCCGTTCCCAGCCAGAACTGCGCGTTGGGCGCGCCGCTGAAGGTACCCACAATGGCATCCGGATCATAAGGCGCGATCACCGGAGCCAGAAGTGCCGCCCCTCCCAGGATTATCAATATCACAAGACTGACCGCCGCCAGATGATGACGGCGGAAACGCCGGAACACGGTCTGCAGATAGCTTTCTCTCGTTATATCTCTTTTTTTAGGTTCTTCCGTTTGTTTATTCTTCCACATATCCCATTGCTCCTATTGCAGCTGAATCGTAGGATCCACCAGTGCGTATAAAATATCGGTCAGCAGATTCGCCGCCAGGACCACCACCGCGGACAACAGACACACACCCATGATTACCGGATAATCCCTGTTTGTTATGGCGCTCATGGTCATCAGGCCCAGCCCGGGCCAGGAAAACACCTGTTCAATAATTACCTGTCCGCCGAAAAGCATCGGAATTTCCATACCGATTACCGTCACAATAGGAATCAGGGCGTTGCGCAGGGCATGCTTGTTAATCACCTTAAAGCGTCCGATCCCTTTTGCTTTGGCGGTACGCAGATAATCCTGCTGCAGGATTTCCAGGACGGCGCTCCGGATATACCGGATGTTGGTGCCTGCCATGGAGGTGGCGAGCACCAGCACAGGCATGACCATATGCTTTGCCACATCGGCCGCTCCTCCCGCTGTCCCCAGCGTGGTCATCCCGCTGGAAGGAAGCCAGCCCAGCTTCACGGTAAAGATAAAAATAAGAAGCAGGGACAGGAAAAATCCGGGAATACTGCTGCCCAGAAACGATAACGTAACTACCGTATAATCCCCTTTGGAATACTGGTGGATGGCGCTGTATATCCCCGCAGGCACCGCCATGATAAGGCTCACCACCAGAGAGGCGCCCATAAGCAGCAGGGTAGGTCCCAGATGGCTGCCGATCATGGCGCTCACCGACTGGTAACTTTTAAGGGAATACCCCATATTTCCCTGGAGCAGCTGCCCCAGCCAGACAAAATACTGGACATAAAAAGGCTGATCCAGCCCCAGGGCAATCCGTTTTGCCTCCACAGCCGCCTGGGAAACCCTGGGACCCTGGAGCATTTCCAGCGGGCTGCCCGCCAGACACATAATGGCATAATCAATAATGGTGATCCCGATAAGGACGGGTATGGCAATCAAAATCCGTTTTATGATATATTTGCTCATACTTACGCCTCCTTCCTCATTACGACGGGACAAGCCGCCATATGGCCGCTCCCGGGAACCGTTTCTGCCATCCCGGGTTCCTCCCTGCTGCAGCTTTCCACCGCATAAGGGCATCGGGGATGGAACCGGCAGCCGGCGGGAGGATTGGTACTGGAACCGATTTCTCCCTGCAGCAGGTTCCGTTTTTCTTCCGCTCTGTCCGGATCCGCTATAGGTACCGCCTGGATGAGCGCTTTGGTATACGGATGCACCGGCGAATGAAACACCTCCGACGCTTTCCCGATTTCCACTATTTTACCCAGATACATCACCGCGATCCGGTCGCTCACATAATTCACCGCCCCCAGGCCATGGCCCACAAAAAGGCTGGTAAGGTGCAGCTCCTTCTGCAGCTGGCGCAGCAGGTTCAGGATCTGTGCCTGGATAGACACGTCCAGGGCGCTTACCGGCTCGTCGCATACCAGGAACCGGGGATTTAAGGACAGGGCCTTGGCAATCCCGATTCTCTGCCTCTGCCCGCCCGAAAACTCATGGGGATACCTGCCCAGCACATTCCTGGAAAGCCCCACCATGTCCAGGATTCTGTCCACATCCCCGGAAATGGTGTCCGGCGTGGAAATATGGTGATACAGCATGGGCTGGGATAGTATTTCATAAATATGCTTCCTGGGATTCAGGGAGGAATAGGAATCCTGGAAAACCATCTGCAGCTGGGTACGGATTTTTTTCATTTCCCCGGGCCTGCATGCGGACAGATCCTTGCCGTCATAATAGATTTTCCCTTCCGTAGGCTGCTCCAGCCCTACGATCTGCCTCCCGATGGTGGACTTCCCGCAGCCGGATTCCCCCACAAGCCCCAGGGTTTCCCCCTCCATCACGGAAAAACTAACGCCGTCCACCGCTTTTACATAGCCGGTGGTATGGGTGACGATCCCGCCCTTGATGGGATAGTACTTTTTCATATTTTCCACTTCTATCAGAGGAACTTTTTTTCTTTTATCCTGATCCATCCTTACTTTTCCTCTTCCTTCATAACAACGCATTTCGCCCTGTGATTTTCCCCGAAGGAATAATTCTCCTGGGGCTTATCACACTCGGGCCTGCGCAGCGTGCACCGATCGGCAAACCGGCAGCCCGGTATATCATCGTAGCCCTCCGGCACGATTCCCGGTATGGATACCAGCTGTCTGTCCTCCCCGTCGTAAATGCTGGGTACCGTAGCCAGAAGCGCCTTGGTATACGGATGTTTGGGGGCGAGGAAGATTTCCTTTGCCGGCGCTTCTTCAATAATCTGCCCTGCATACATCACCAGGACCCGATCCGCCATGCTGGCTACCAGTCCGATATCATGGGTGATCAGGATGATGGACATCCCGATTTCTTCCCGAAGCTCCTTTAACAGACTCATAATCTGGGCCTGGATGGTCACATCCAGCGCCGTTGTGGGTTCATCCGCGATGAGCAGGGCCGGATTGCAGCAAAGGGCCATGGCGATCATGGCACGCTGACGCATTCCCCCGGAAAGGGTATGGGGGAATTTGCGCATGGCTGCATGGGCATCCGGCATCCCTACCTTTTCCAATATACTTTCCGCTCTTTTGGCCGCTTCCGCTTTAGGCAGATGCATATGCTTGCGGATGCTTTCCGTTATCTGGTTGCCCACGGTAAAAACAGGATTCAGGGAGGTCAGGGGATCCTGGAAAATCATGGTGATGCGGTTTCCCCGGATATCATCCAGCTCCTTTTCCCCCATTTCCAGAAGATTCTTACCATCAAACAGGACAGAGCCGTCTATGACGGCCCCGCCCCTTCCTAACAATCCCATAATTGAAAGTGAGGTAACACTTTTTCCGCACCCGGATTCCCCCACGATGCAGACCACTTCTCCCTCATCCACGTAAAAATCCACATGATCCACGCTGACCGTTTTTCCATAATCACCGGTAAAAGCGGTGGTCAGCCCGTTTACCTCCAGTAAATGCGACATATCGTTACCTCACTTGCTTTCCATATTATTGCACGATATCCCAGTTCTGTACGTCGTTAAAGAATCCGTATACACTGGGAACCGCCCCTGTCAGGCGCTTGTTTACCGCTCCCTGTGCACTGATGATATAGGCGGAAATCATAGGGACATCTTCCTGTACTTTTTTATCGACGATGGAATAAAGGCCTTTGATCTCTTCCACATCGCTTGTCAGCTGGGTGGAGGTCAGCGCGTTGGTAACTTCTTCGTCCCCATAGCCGGTCCAGCTGCCTTCGCCGCCCAGCAGCCATGCCACATCGGGATAAGGATCCACGGGTGCATACGTATACTGTACGGCCAGGATATCATAATCTCTTGAGCCTCCCACGGACATCAGTGTGGCAAAATCCACAGTCTGGACTTCCGCTTTGATGCCTACGGCCGCCCACTGGGCCACCATTACGGTCGCCGCGTTCACAAAGGTGCTGTCACCGGAGTTCACATAAAAGCGGAGCGTCTGGGATCCGTCCCAGCCGGCCTCTTCCAAAAGGGCCTTTGCTTTTTCCGGATCATAGGTAATCGGAGTGATGCTGTCATCGTAAAAAGGGCTGGCGCTGGACAGGAAACCATCCACGACTTCCCCGTGCCCGTTCAGCAGCTCCGTCAGGATCTGCTCTCTGTTAATGGCATACAGCATGGCCTGGCGCACCCTTACATCCGGCACGTTTGCGGTCTGGATGAACATGGACTGGTTGGTCACGGGAGAACCGTAAACCACTTCCACATTTTCAAGAGCTTCCACGCTGGCATAATCCTCCGGAGGGATTACACTCATGGTATGCTGGGTAATATCGATTTCGCCGGACTGCAGACCTGCATACAGCTGGCTGCCATCCACGAT
Source organism: Lachnospiraceae bacterium (assembly GCA_022845955.1). Classification (GTDB taxonomy): domain Bacteria; phylum Bacillota; class Clostridia; order Lachnospirales; family Lachnospiraceae; genus Eisenbergiella. The sequence goes on along the minus strand of AP025576.1, from coordinate 1,152,100 downwards.
TTTAATATTCAGCCTGTCAATTTTAGGGGCGCCTCTCCAGTAATCCGCATTTGCCTGATAGGAAATATAATGATCCACATCAAACTCCGTCACATAAAAGGGGCCGCTTACAACATCCGGTTTGTTGAACCATTCTGCTGTGGAAAGCTCTTCCTCGCTGTACTTCTCAATCACATGCTTGGGAAGGGTCAGCAGATATCTCGCATAAGAGTTCTGGAAGGTTGTCAGGGACATGGATTCCTTCGTGGTAAACTGAACGGTCTTTTCATCAATTACCTGGACGCCGTCCACGCTGTCCGCGCCGGCTTCCACAAATCCGTCCTCGCCCACGCCTTCAAACACATAATACATCATGGAAGTATTGTTGATTACCGGACTGGTCAGCCGGAGAGCCGTGTAAGCCACATCCTCCGCCGTTATAGGCGTTCCGTCGGACCAGACTGCCGCATCATCGATATGGACTATAAAATTCCGGTTATCCTCCGTGGTGATGGAATCCGCCAGCATTCCCTGGAAGTTCAGATCCGCATCCAGCTCCATCAGAGGAAGGAACATAAGAGCCGTGGCATATTTATTGATCTCCCCGCCGTTTAACAAAAGCGGATTCAGGCTGTTCAGGGTATCCGTCACGCCCACATTCACAATTTTCTCACCGGAATTACCGGCAGGCTGCGTGGAAGCGGTACTTTCCCCGCCGGCTGCGCTTTCGGCAGCTGCGCCGCCGTCTGCGGTACCACCATCTGTAGCACCGCCGCAGGCTGCCAGAGATAAGGCCATAACGGCTGCAAGCAGCAGGCTTAAGGTCTTGCTTATAAATCTTTTCATGGTTACTCCTCCTTCACTTTTTACGTATCCCTACGTATTATAAATAATATAGATACTATAGTTTTCCTACCTGACAGATATGAAATAAATTGGTTTATTATATCGTTACACAACCCCCTTGTCAAGATTTTCTAAAAAAAAGTTATGCCTAATCGCTGTACTTTTCTTGACAAAACAGGCCCGTAGGGTTATATTACAATCACTTTGCGTTTTCTGTCCTTTTTACAACCTTATCTATTTTACTACACTCTGTGAAAAAGGTACAATAAAAATGAAAAACTTTTTAATTTATCAGTCCTCGGAATATGACTGCGGCCCCGTTTCCCTTATCAACGGCATCCGCTATTTATTTGACAGGGAAGAAATATATCCTGATGTCATTAAATTTATTATGCTCTATTGTATGGATACTTATAATGAAGCGGGGGAACTTTGCAAACACGGCACCTCCGCAGCGGCTATGAATTTCGTTTCCAGCTGGCTGAACCATTTCAGTCAGGTCAAGCCGTTTCCCATCCATTGTGAGTTCCTGTCCGGCGAAACCGTGACCATCACAAAAGGAAACCAGATATATAATGCCCTCCGGCAGGGGGGTGTGGTTTTGCTGCACGTCTTTCTTGAGGTCGGCCATTATGTGCTTCTCACAGGGATAGAGGATGACAGGGTCCTTCTGTTTGATCCTTATTATGAGGAAGAGGGCACCCCGGAATTCGACGCGGAATATTATACGGAAGGTATCACCTTTATTAACGACCAGCCTAAAAAAGCAAACCGGGCAGTCTCGATAGAGAGGCTGAACCGGTTCGGTAAGAACTATTATGAAATGGGGGATTACTCCTGCCGGGAAGCCCTGATTATGTTTAATACCGGAAAATAATGGAAAGCCCCCCTTTAATGAAACACGGCCTTTATCCACTGATGGGCAAGCACCGGCCAGATAACCACTTCATCATTGGGGCTGTTTTCCGCAAGAAGCGCATCCGTTTCCTCTTTGCTGCGTTCGAACTGAGGAAGAAAGCTTGCCTTCACCTCCTCGGATACCGGAATGGTTCCATTCTTCACCTTTTCTGCTATTTGCAATGTCTGTTCCATCGTATAGGGATCGCCGTATTCTCCTTTTGCCCACTTTTCATCAGCCAGGGAAAGGCCGTGCCTGCCGGCAGAAAATACATGATGGGCAAAGGGTACTCCCTGTTCCTTCAACGCCTCTGCAAACAGATAGCTGTTTTCCACAGGCACCGCGTCATCTGTAGCTGTCTGCCACAAAAAACAGGGCGGGGTCTCGGGCGTAACCTGCTTCTCCAGCGACATATATTCCAGCTGCTCCTCCGACGCCTCCTCTCCCAGCAGCGCCTGGAAGGATCCTCTGTGTGCCTTGTCCCCCGCCGTAATAACCGGATAGGACAGGACCGCGGCATCCGGCCGGTTGGAAAAGCAGCCGTATCTGTCATCTGCCACATCCTTGTAATGGACACAGACGCTGGCACAAAGATGACCGCCTGCCGAGAAACCGCACAGGAATACTCTGCCGGGATCGATATGGTATCCGTCCGCCCGGCTTCTTATCAGCCGGACGGCCCTGGACAGATCCTTCATAGGCTGTTCCTTTAAAGGCTCCAGCATCAACGGATTGGTAGTATATGTCAGAACAAAGGCATTGTAGCCCTTTTCATAAAATTCCATCGCCACAATTTCCCCCTCGGTTGGCGATACCACACAATAACCGCCTCCCGGGACCACAAGCATGCAGGGCCTTGTCTGTGTATCCTCCTCATGGATATACCCCACCAGATTGGGAACGAATCCAAACGCAAGGGGATATCCGTATTCCCCCTCCTCCCATATTACCAGTTTTTCCTTTTTCATATCTTCCTGTCTCCTTTTCCGTCCTTTTTTCCTTTCCCCGAGCGTGTGTCTGAACATTGCGTTCTGCAGACGTCCGGCACCCTATCCTTTTATGCACATGCATCGCCGTGCTTTATCGGTTTATACACATACATACTATAATAAACGTTTTGTCTCTTGATTTCTATCCTGAATCACTAATAATTTCAGTTTTGGGGAGTAACCGTTGCAGCAGGAAGATGATTCTTGCTATTTTCCTCCGGGGCCTATATGATAAAGTAACAATAACCCACCACCTTTTCCCCCGCCGGACGGTATTTCTGCAGGCGGGGGAACGGACAATAACGGACGGAGGAGCCTGCCCATGCACTCTCATCTGTATTCCCCTGAAAAAACATATGGCTTGAACATTTCCACTATCCTGCTCGCATAAAGACGGAGGTTTTTCCCGAAGTTAAGGCCCTTTGTCTGCAACTGGGTGATCTGGCGGCAAAGAATGACTATGCCCGGATTTATCCACGGTTCGTCAGACTTGTGCATCTGTTATCCACAGAGTACCGGGAAGAGAGCAGGGAAACCGGCAGCCTTGCGGGCAGGGCCTCTGGCCGCAGGCATCCTATCCTATCTGGGGCAGCATTATCAGGACGCTTTCACCCTGGATGATATCGCTTCCCATTTTTTTATTACCAAATACCATTTATGCCGCAGCAGCTATCACGCGGCAGGCAGCTTCCCGCCGCAGGCAACGGGGCATCACTCCGGGATGCCTGCATATTTCAGCATGAAATACAGGCCCCAGTCCTGATCATTCGCCCATGGGTCATAAAAACCGGCCTTACGCCCGTTGACACACATAGGATACACACAGGCACAGGAGGCACTCCCATCTTCCCGGAACATGCTGAGGACGCCCCGGAGTGTTTTTTCCATTTTCCGGCTGTAAATGCCGCTTCCTGCAATCTCTTCCGTCTCCCGGTATGCAAGGCCGGAAAGGGCGCTCCAGTAATGAGGAAAGGTATCGCCGAAGCATCTGCGTTTTCCAAACCAATAACCGTCCCAATGCCGGATGGCCACCTCATTCATATGATAATCCGGCTGAAAACCCTGGAATAAATCCAGGACCGCAAGCTGCGTCCGGGCCGCTTCCCGGTAGGCCTCCTCACCGGTGAGCCGGTACAGATCACACAGACAGGCCGCGGCGGGGGCTACGATACTCTGCTCATAATTTACCTCATGGGGCGGATAATTCTTTCCGCATCCGGCGATATAATCCCCATGCTCCCGGAAATCCGAAAGAAGGCTGTCCGCTTCCTGCTCCATGCCGTTCTCACGCAGCAGCCCTGTCATCTCATACATGGGAATCCCGATGGCATAGAAATGACTGCCGCCGCCCCGGTAATAGGCTTTCATACAGGCATAAGCCTCTTTCAGATATTCCCTGTCTTTTTTCAGACGGAACAGCTCCAGGAACAGGACCGTGATCCAGGGGAAATTGTACATCCGCTTCCAGTCATTATTCCGGCAGACATCATTATACACTTCTCCGGTCCGGGTATCAAAAAGCTCCCGTTTTACATAGGAAATATACATATCCAGGCTTTGTTCCAGCGCCGGATCCGGGTAATGCTGCAGATACAGTGCCAGCAGTGCACCCATTCCCACGCGCTCCCTTCCCCCGTTATGATCGTCCAGATGGCTGTAATACTGCTGTTTTTCCTCGTTGTCATAGATCAGGTAAGCGCCGTCCAAATGGCTCTGCGGATCCCGGCACTGCTGCTTTTTTGCGATGAAACGGCAGCGGCGCTCCGCCAGCTCCTGAAGCTTGGGCTGTACCAGGAAAACAGCATGGGAACGTTTTCCCCTCCACAGGATATCGTACCGGTATTCCCCTGTTCTCTTTGCCGTATGCCCCTGCCCGTCCGTTTTTTCAGGCCTGTCCTCCACATAAGCCGTCCCATTTTCCCATACAAAAGGGATTTCCCTTTCGTTTTGCAGGATGAGAGGTTTCTCCGCCCCTTCCGCGCCTCCCACATGGGCGGTAAAGCGGACGGATTCTTCTCCAAGCAGAAGGAAAGCCGGGGCTTCTACTGTTACAAAACCGGGATATCCGTTCAGCTTCTGCAGGAAGGCTTCCTTATTTTCAAACCAGAAAAGCTCCCAGGCTATCGTATACGTTTCCCCGGGGTGAAGATGCAGATTTTCCGGATGCAAGAGAAATACCCCCCTGTCGTTGCTCAGCTTTTCCTCATCCCTCTCCACACTGTAGCCCTGCAGGCTTCCCTGTGTCAGAACCATGCCCAGATTCTTATTTCCCCCGCCCATACGCAGTGCGCAGATATAGCTGCTGTTTCCGCCGCACCACAGATGCGTATTGCAGCAGCCCGTCATGCAGGTGTGCGCATCTGCATAAAAATCGGGAAACGGCACATAGATGCCCAGAGAGGTTCCCAAGGACCAGATGTCGAATGGTGTCTCATTCCGGAACGTATAGGTTTCCAGCAATGTATCCCTTTCCGTAAATTCCCTGCTCACCCCAAGGCTCAGCTCCAAACCGCTTTTCACCTTCCCCCATGGCTCGTTTGCCTTCACCCAGTTCATGCCGTCCTTGTCCTTCGGATGCTGTAAGGACACAAGCTGTCCTTCCCCGTTATATTCCAGGGCGAACCCGGGATTGGTCCCTGCCGGTTTCTCATATACCGCTTCTTTCATTGCCTTCCTCCTATATGCACATGTTTTCTCTCTGGTTTGTTTCCCGCGGGAATACAATAATTGTATAGCAATACTCTGAGTTTTTCTTTCATTTTTTTGCCTTTATTCTTCAGATTTCCTTCTTTTTATAACAATATTGACATCATATGTACCTAACTCAAACTTCGCAGGAGCAAAATGGCCTTCCGCCCGCTGGCAGAGCGGTGTCCCCAGGACGGAAAAGGAATGTTCACCAGATCCTCTCAGGCCATGGAGATGAGCCCGAAAACCGGCGGCCGGAATAATCCGGCCGCCGGTTCCTATACTGTATTGCCCCTTTCCGGTTTCCCGGGCAGCATCCCGGGACCGGTGAGGGAAGAAACAGTCTCCGTATCAGGCGGTAAAATCAATATCATAACGATGGCCGTCAGAAAACAGGACTCCGTCCGTAAGCCGGACACAGAGGATACAGGTATTCGTATCCTTGAAATCGTTATGTCCGTTGTCAATCCATTCCGCAAATGCTTTCCTGAGCTTTTCCGCAACTGCATGATTTTCATCTTTGCAGAAATACCCCATATTGATCCCCTCTCCATGCGCGGTAAACCACTCTCCGGCTATGGCTACCACGGGATTTTTTTCGATCTGCTTCATTTTGTTGGAAAGGGCGTATGTAATTATATAGAAAGCCCCGTCCAAATAAAAGCCGTCCACATAACGGACATAAGGAACTCCGTCCGCTTCGGTTGCCAATGCTATTATGCTGTCTTTGCCGAAACGCTCTGTCATGATCGTCTCAGTTGCTGCCGTTAGTTTCTCCATCGCTTTTATCCCTCCGCTAATGCTGCAAATCACCAGTTGGTTACAGGATCAGCATACCATCAAACCGCTTCCAGTTCAACCGTTACCGTTTTGCAGTCCCGGGCCTGCAGGGTTACGGTTATGACGCCTTTCCGGCCCGCTCCCCTGATGGCCGCTCTGAGCCTGCCTTCATAGGCCCTTGCCGTGGTATCAAAATAATTTTCCTCCGATTCCGGATCGGCGCTGCCATACCCCAAAAGGATCCCCGGCCCTTCCACGCTGATATGGACTGTCGTATCCGCTTGCGGATTCCGGTTTCCTTCTTCATCCGCCACACAGATTTCCACAAAGGCGATATCGCTTCCGTCCGCCGGAATTTCCCGGCGATCCGCCTCAGCCTGAAGCATTGCGGGACAGGCTGCCGTCACGATTCGATCCCTGCCGCTTTCTATTCCGCCCCGGTAAACGACAGTTTCAAGAATTCCGGGGGTATATACCGTCTCGAAGAGTACCCTGGCTTTCTTTTCCTTCCCCGCCTCTTTTTTCTCCAGAAGCACTCCGTTTACATAAAGAGCCGCTTCCTCGGCATCCGTGTATACTTCTACGGTTACAGGCCTGCCCTCATATCCGGACCAGTTCCAGCTGTGCACCGCATTGGTCATACTCCAGCTGCTCATGTAATGCTGTTCCCCGTGGTGTTCGGGCGGCTGCACCGCCAGATAAGGCGCTTTCCGCAAGCCCCAGATTATCTCTCTCCAGTAGGATACCGGCCGTCTGTCTCCCAGCAGGTTCATATCCCCGCAATACGCCGCTTTACATGGATACTCCGCGTAAAAGCTCATTCCCGGATTCTGTCCGTAGGAAATCTTTCCGATTCCGGCTTCCCCCAGGTAATCCCAGGCCGTCCAGGAGAAATCCCCGATAAGGTAAGGATGTTTTTGCACCAGTTCCCAGTTCACATCCAGATCCTGGGGAAAGGTTTCCGAACCCACGATAATCCGGTTAGGATAGGTTATCCCGTCCGGCTCATACCGGCAGGCGGCATAATTATACCCGGCGATATCCACCTGGGCAAAGGCGCTTTCCGTCGCTTTTCCAGCGGTTTCCCCCGCCACAATTTGGTTCATCAGTTCTCCCAAATTGCTCATGGCACTATTGATTTCCACGTTTCCCTCCATGGAACTCTCTGCCGCCGGGGATTCTTGCGCTGCTATGGAATCCTTTGCCGCCGGAGAAGCATTTGCCGCCATACCTGCCATCAGCTCTTCCATCCGATCCATAATACTCAGCATCAGGTTCACGCTGTTGGTTACAAAACGGGTATCATCCAGGCTGCGTATTTTATCTGCCAGCTTCTTTCCCCATGCCGCGTCAAACCGGTTTCCGGTTTCCGGGATTTCATTTCCCACAGAGTACATGATAACGCAGGGATGGTTATAGTCCTTATTCACCAGATTGGTCACATCATGCTCCCACCACCCGGCCATATGCATGCCATAATCAAAATCCACCTTTGTGGTGGTCCAAACATCCGAGAATTCATCCATCACCAGCATGCCGTACTTGTCGCAGGCTTCCAGCAGCTTTCTGTTCATGGGGTAGTGAGAGCTTCTGATGGCATTATAACCCGCCTCCTTCAGTTTTTTCACCCGGAATTCTTCCGCATGGGCAAAAACCGCAGATCCGATAATCCCGTTGTCATGATGGATACAGCCGCCCCTGAGCTTTACGGTTTCCCCGTTAATCCGGAGACCGTGAACCCTGTCCAGCTGCAGTCTGCGGATACCAAAGCTGCCCGTCTCCTCATCCAGAACGGCCTCTCCTTCCCTGATACGAATCCGGTATCCGTACAGGTAAGGGGTATCTACGTTCCAGAGCCTGGGTTCCTTCACATACAGTTTCTGCCGGAAGGCATTCCGGGTATGCTCCTCCACCGTAACCGGCATACAGTCCGACGCCGCTATCCTGCCTTCTTCGTCAAACAGTTCCAGCTCCAATACCACATCCCTGGTTTTGCAGCCGGTATATTCCAGTACCGCTTCCGCCCGGATCACTGCAAGATCCGTGTCCGCATCCATACAGGCCAGATGGATTCCGTCGGGAATAAAGTGCATCCGATCCGCAATCATCAGATTTACATCCCTGTAAATACCTCCTCCGGTATACCAGCGTCCGCTGGGCACGCCGTTCTTCACCACTACTTTGATCCGGTTAGCCGCTCCGAAATGAATAAATTTTGTGGCATCGATATAGAAGTTCCCATAGCCATAAGGACACTGCCCTGCAAAGGAATTGTTGATATAAACAAAAGCGTTCTGATATACACCTTCAAATTCCAAAAGGACATTCTTATCCTTCTCCGCTTCTTCCACCCAAAACTCCTTGGTGTAATGGCAGTTTTCTTCTACAAAAAAGCCGTTTCCGCTTCCGTTCACGGCTTTGCCGTCACGGGGTTTTCCCACAGAGGCATCATGCGGAAGGGTTACCGGTTTTCCGGTATTCTGCCCCTTTTGCATCAGTGCATCCAATGCCCCTCCCCCGCCGTCATGGTAGTTCCAGTTGTCATTAAACCTGATTTTTTTCACGTCCGCTCCCTTCCGCGCCTGCGCGCATACCGGTTTCCTTTTTCACCCGGTTCGTGTATACTGTAAAACAAAAGCAACTGTTTTGTACCGCTACCAACAGTATAAAAAGCAGGGCGTGCCTCCGCAATAACGGGAACCGAACCTCATCGGCCGCACTGTAACCAAAACCAACCTGGAGAAAGCAATGAAATATGAATCGGTATCAAGGGAAAAATCCCTGGAGCAGCTGCTCCGTGAGGCCCCGGATAATCTTGTCGTACTTAATCCCGACAGCAGCACCCTGCAGCTGTATGAGCTGCACACGCCTTTCATGATACTGCTGGAAACCTGCCATGAAAAAAGGGATTTCATCTCCATGTACCAAATTACAGAAAAGGAGTCCTTTTCTTCCCAGCTGACCTTTTCCGGCTATACAAATCTGATAAACAGACCGCTGCACCAGCACAGCTGCTATGAAATCATGTATGTACTTTCCGGTTCTGTCACCAATCATGTGGAAAACCAGACCTTCACCTACGGCCCCGGCCAGTGCTGTGTAATGAATAAAAATATCAAGCACTGTGAGGAATTGTCCGGTGATTTCCAGGTAGTCTTTTTTATGATACAGGATATTTTCCTGGAACAGCTTCTGGCGGAATATGAGCCGGCTTCCCCCTCCTCTTCGGCGGATACCAGCCCTGTGTTCCAGCTTTATCTGGACAGCCTGAATAAAAACAGGCGTTTTGACAAGGTATATCTGGATTACCTGCCTGTCATCCCTGCAGACGACGCTCTGGAACGGCTGCATCCTCTTTTTAATTTTATGGTGGAAGAGATCCGGAAAACAGAACCAGGCTCCCGGTTCTTTCTGAAAGGGGCTTTTTCCCGCTTTCTCCGTATCCTGCACACGCCGTCCCTTTACTGTATGGACAGAGTGCAGTCTGATGCCAGCGGCCAGGAATACATTTATTCCAAGGTATGCCATATCATGGAAGCCAGCCACGGCCGGGTTTCCCGGGAATATCTGGAAATGCAGCTGCACTATAACGGCGAATACCTGAACCGAATCGTAAAAAAATACAGCGGAAAAACATTATTGGAATATGGACAGGATATCTATCTGGAGGAAGCCCGCAGGCTGCTTTTGGATACAGATATGAGTATATCAGATATTATTACGGAGCTTGGGTTTTCCAACCGCAGCCATTTTTACCGGGTCTTCCGGAGGGCCTTCGGCGAAACGCCGCTGGATTACCGCAACAGGCAGTGAGAGGGGGATATGCCCTCACAGCGTCAGCCAGGAACAAGTCTGCCTGCTCACGGCATCAGCCAGGAACAGGTATGCCTGCCCCTGGCTGCTTGCCGCAATCCCCCGCATCAAGCTGCTGTCTATTTTACTTTCCTTGCCAGCATCTGTGCCTTCACACACAGCTCCGCCGCCTTTAATGCATGGGCCTGGGTCATGGCATTTTCTGTCCGGTTGATACAATCCAGTATCAGCTGCCCGAAATAAGGGAAGCCCACCTGCCCGCTGACATTCCTGTAATGCTCGCCGTCTTTGTCCGCCCAGAAAACATGATCGCCGGCCTCTTCTTTGGCCACATCCACATATTTACGCAGCTCTATATAACCTTCCGTTCCCAGGATAAAGGTACGGCCGTCCCCCCAGGTGGAAAGGCCGTCAGGTGTGAACCAGTCCACACGGAAATAACCCATGGCACCGTTATTTCCCACAAGAGTGGCATCCCCGAAATCATCCAGTTCGGGATATTCCGGATGATTGTAATTCCCAATCTCACTGTTCACCACCGTGGCATCCGTTGCCCCTGTATAATACAGAAACTGCTCTATCTGATGGCTTCCGATATCACAGAGAATCCCGCCGTATTTGTCCTTTTCAAAAAACCAGTCCGGCCTGGAAGATGCACTCAGGCGGTGAGGCCCCATTCCCAGAACCTGGATTACCTTGCCGATGGCTCCCTGCTGTATCAGTTCCCCTGCATATATGGCACTTTCCACCTGGAGACGCTCACTGTAGCTGACCATATATTTCCGGCCGGTTTCACGGATAGTCTCCTTTACCATTTCCAGCTGCTCCAGCGTAGTAAGAGGCGCTTTGTCCACAAAATAATCCTTTCCCGCTTTCATGGCACGCACACCCAAAGCTGCGCGTTCCGAAGTAATACAGGCGGCAGCCACCAGGCGCACTTGGGGATCGTTGTAAATCTGCTCCTCGCTTTCCGCCGCTTTTACCCCTTCCTTTTCATAGGTTTTCAGAAAAGCCTCCACCTTGGCCGGATCCGGATCGTATACCCACTTCAGGGTAGCCCCTGCTTCCAGAAGTCCGTTGCACATCCCATAAATATGTCCGTGATCCAGCCCTATGGCCGCAAATACAAATTCCCCCTTATTCACCACCGGATTGGGTTTTCCTTTGGGTGCATAGTTCATACCGCTTTTATTCATTTTCTCTCCTTTCCGCCCGGAAACCAGACGTTCCTTCTATTTATAATTTCCCACCGTAATGTCTTCTGCGGCAAAATTCTCCACGCTTGCGGATTTTTCATAAAAATGGACCGCGTTCCTGAGAATTCCCTCCATGGTGTAGTATTCATCCGCCTCCGCAATCGGAAGGCCCACCGTCCTTTTCTGGAAACCGGCTTTATAGATCGCCGTGATCAGTTCCACTGTTTTTCTTCCGTCCTCACCGGTAATAAAAGGGCGGGTTCCTTTTTCCAAAGCGGACAATACATTTTCTATTTCGCCCGTATGTCCCTCATAGGGAAGATCCTCTATGGAATTATAGAAGGTATCCAGTTCCTTCATCAGCTCCTGGTTATGCTCCGGAACGGGAAATCCGTTTGCCTGCGTCACTTCCGCCACACAGGACCAGGGTGCTGCCAGCTTGGCATTTTCACATTGAAGTACAATGCCCTGCTCTTCCCCATGGTGGACTACGGAGCTGGTCACCTCCGCCACTGAACCGTCTTTATAACGCAGGGCGGCAAAGGAAAGATCCTCCACTTCCGAATTATCATGCATTACATTCGCCAGAACGGAAGTCACCTCTTCCGGAAGCCCGCCCTGGATCCAGTTAATCATATCGATGTGGTGCACGGCATGGTTCAGAGTGGGACCGCCGCCTTCCTTTTCCCAGGTGCCTCTCCACCATAAATCATAATAGCAATGCCCCCTCCACCACAAGGAATTCACATGGGCACAGCGTATGCTGCCTGCCAGGCCGCTGTCCACCGTCTTTTTCAGCTTGTATATGCTGTTCCGGAAACGATTCTGGGCAACAATCCCCATAGTTACTCCGTTTTTCTTCTCCGCCTCCAGCATGGCGTCACATTCCTTCAGACTAGGCGCCATCGGTTTTTCCACCAGCACATTACAGCCTGCATTCATACAGTTTACAGCTATTTGTGCATGGGAAGACGGCGGCGTGCATACATGGACCAGATCAATTTTAAGCCCCGATGCCAGAAGCGCTTCGTGGCTGTCAAACACCTGCGCCTCCTCCAGCCGGTATTTCTCTTTGGCCCCCTCCGCTTTTTCCGGATAAATATCCACAAGCGCCACTATTTTACATCTCTCCGGGAAGGTAAGAAGCCCCTGTATATGGCTTACCGATATATTCCCTGTTCCTACAACTGCCGCATTAATCATAAATAGCCTCCCTTTTTATTGAATCTTTCCCGGACTTGGCTGCGGCGGTGCCACATCCACCCCCAAGAAAAAAACTTTTTTATCCTCCGCTGCTGCTTTTTTTATCTTAGCACAGTCTCGGCACAAATTCTTTGCGTGTTTTGCCATAAAACATGCGTTTATTGTGTTTACAGAAAACGAAAAAAAGAGTATAGTAGACGAAACGATAAACAGTAAATAAAAAAACAAAAGAGGGAGACAACGAATATGGCGCTCATTCTGTCCAGCATAATTACCGCAGGTGTCAATCTGCTGGTATTTTCTTTCATACCCTTTCTATGGTGGTTCTTCCGGCACAGGAAGGAAGATTCTTTTTTTAAGTGGCTTGGTTTCATCCGCCCCAGGCTGAAAAGCAAATGGTGGATGCTTCTCCTTTTTGCCGTTATCTACTACTTTTTTTATAACTTTGATTTTACGCAGTGGATTTCCCCGGAAACCATGGAATACCTGGAGGGAAGCGGCTCCGTATCGGTGAATGCGTTTGCCGGCATAGGAGCGGCCGCCATCCTTCCTGCGTTTATTGAAAATTTTATCGGGAACGGAATTGCCGAAGAAATCCTGTACAGGGGCTTCTTCTGTAAACGCTTCTGCCAGAAGCTGGGCCGTGTAAAAGGAATCCTTCTCCAGGCCGTTCTGTTCGGACTGATGCACAACGCCCTGTATCTGCTGGCCGGACTCCAGGTAGGTCTGTGGTATCACCTGCTCATGTTCCTGTTTACAGGAATGGCCGCCCTTCTTTTAGGATGGCTGAATGAAAAAATCTTTAACGGTTCCATACTGCCGGGAATCCTTCTTCATGGTGCCGGCAATTTTCTGAATTCCATGCTCATGGCATTTTCTATTATGTAATGCCGATACCAAACAGTTTTCCGTAGTCCGCCTGCAAGAGATGGGAAAAAAACGACGCGCCCAAACCGGAGAAAGAACCCGGAACAGGCCGCGTCAGTTTTTTATCTGCCCCCGTACCTACTTCATGAGAAAGCCTTTTTGATATTGTCCGGGTGATATTCCCGCTATTTTCTTAAAGGTACGGATAAAATTATTGTAGTCATTAAAGCCGGACAGATAACAGGCTTCCGTCACGGTCTTTCCCTCCGTCAGAAGCTGCTTGGCCGCCGCAGTTTTTTTAATCAGAATATAGTGATACAGCGTATTTCCGGTCTGCTGCTTAAACAGGTGGCTCAAATAATACCTGTCTATGGAAAAGCATTCCGCTATGCTGGCCAATGACAGCTCCGGGGAAAGGTGGGTATCGATATAATCCAGGATTGCCGTTATGGTTTTATCCGGTATTACAGGCTTTTCCTGCCGGTATTGCCTGTACAGGGAGTTGACATACACCAGAAGCTCCGCCAGGCAGGATGCGGTAAGGATATCCGCTCCGTATTCCAGGGAACTGCTGACGGCATCCAGTCTTTTACATAGCTTAATCAGGTTATCCATTTGTTCTTCAGACAGCAAAATTACATTGTCCCTTCCCGGGCGGTGGTTCTGAAAGCAGCCGAGAAGGTTGGTCGAACTGGTGGACATCCCCTGAACCAGCCTGGGATTGAAATGAACGGCTATCCTTTTGTAAGGAATCTCTCCGTAATGGCAGGCTCTGTGAATTTCCCTGTCATTGAAAACAGCAAGATGCCCTCTCTGCATGTGATGAAAGGATTGCTCGATATACAGATCCACATCTCCGCCCTGGAACAGATATATTTCATAATCTTCATGAAAATGAAACCGGGCGTCATAGGGCTCCTCCGTATATAGATCCATGATGGAAATAGAATCCCGTAATTCCAAATAATATTCATCACTGTTCATCCTATTCTCTCCCCGTCCCACCTGTTTCTGCCGGCAGGTTTTCACCCTATATTTGGTGCTTTTACCTTTCCTTTTTTATCTGTACCGCCATGTAAGGCTTTCCCGGAAGCTCTACACGGAATTTACCGCAGAATACCCCTCTGTCCTCCACATTCATATCCCAGGTATCGATCACCTTTATGCGGAACGGTGTGGTATCATCAAAATGGAACTCCCGGAAAGAAGGACGCATGAAGCTGTAGTAAAACAGATAATACTCTTTAACAGACTCCCTTTCTCCATCCGGTTCCTCCGGTACTGCACATACCTCATCCCAGCTCCGTGGATACGGCATCAGGCCGCTTCCCGGTGTTTCGCACATGATCTCATGAAGCAGGCCAAAACGCTTATAGCTTTCCCCGTGAAGCTTACCGCCATGGGACCACCACAGAATATCCTCCGTATTCATGTAGGTTTCCCCATGTCCGGGATATCCCCCCCGGCAGGCAGCCTCCCAGAAACGCCTGAGCATCTCCTCTCCGCTGATATTTCCCCAACCATGCTGGATGTTACCTTCATAGGCGATTTCATCCATCACAACGGGCTTGCGGAACTTCTCTCTCCATTCGTTGACCAGCTCCGAAGATTTATACAGGTCTACCCGCTGGATGCTGCAATGGGTAATCCAGGGCCTGCTGTGATCATACATTCTCATGCAGTTATGGATGGAACGCAGATGATGGTAGGGATCCTTTTCCACAAGGATGGCGCCGTAGCGTTCCCAGTCCTCCTCCGTTTTGCTTTTCATCAGATCAAATTCATTGGCCAGGGACCACCAGACATTACGATAGGACGAAAATCTGGCGATTACATATTTCCAGTAAAAATCGTCCTGATCTTTATCCATGACGGAAAAGCCCCACCGGTCATAGGGATGCATTACAATCAAATCCGCCTCTATGCCCAAATCCCGCAAGGCAAGGATACATTTTTCAATATGCTTGAAATGCGCCGTATTGAAGCGGTAAAAATCCCACTTGTTTCCTTCGGAATATCCATTATAGTCCCAGAAATTTTCCCTGGTCAGGACGCTGGAATCCATAGGGCTTCCTTCATAGGGATAGGAGCGGGGTTCTCCCAGATTATAGTCGTAATGCTTGGGGAAAATGCAGAACCGGATTTTATTGAATGCGCTGTTTCTGAGTGTTTCCAGTGTCTCATCTATCCTTTCATCCGTCTGAAGATCCCAAACATAGCAGGTGGTCCCTATGGAATAATAAGGGGTTCCGTCTTCATAGGCAAAATGATAGGTATCGGCTACTCTCACCGGCCCGTGATTGCCATCCCCCGCCGGGGTAGAGACAAAGCTGCCTTTTTCTTCCTCCTCAAGAAAATCTGCCGTTATGGTAAACGTATAATCTCCTTCAAAGGAGGGCATAAAACGTACTTTATAGACCCCGTCCCCGTCATAAAAGCCATCCGCTTCAACCTTTTCCTGTCCGCCTACAAAACTCCCTTTTATTGTATGATCCAAAAAGGGGTTGCCTTCTGCGGGACCCGGGCAGCTGACTTCCCACACATCCCATCTTTCCGCCTGTTCCTGATAACTTATTTTACTCATAACCCATTCTCTCCTTTTATGTTTTCACACACGGTTCACCTTGTGAGGACTTTTGCCACTGCGGCTTTCCATCCTTCTTTTTTATGCAGACGCAGGTTTTCTTCCATGCCGGGCGTAAACCAGGTTCCTTCCTTTCCGGCAAACAAAGCGTCCTCCTGATACAGGCCTGCGGATATACCGGCCATATAAGCGGCCCCTATCCCGGACAGTTCCTCCGCAGCGGGTATCCGCAGCTTCTTTCCGGAGATATCACTCTGAAACTGCATCAGATAACGGTTTCCGGCAGGTCCCCCATCCACACGCAGCTCCTTCATGGGAATTCCCGTATCCTGCTCCATAGCGGCTATCAGATCCGTAATCTGATAAGCGATACAGTCTAAAGCCGCTCTTACCAGCTCTGCCTTTCCGGTAACCCGGCTCATGCCCGTTATGGCTGCCCGGGCATTTTCATCCCAATAAGGCGCTCCCAGACCTGTAAATGCCGGCACCAGATACGTTTCATCCGCGGGATTGGCGGATAATGCCAGCGCTTCCGTTTCCCCTGCGGACTGAATCAGCTTCATATCCTCCTTCAGCCAGGTGATCACCGCTCCGGTATAGTTCAGGTTCCCCTCCAGCACATACTCCACCCTGCCTCTGCGTTTCCACGCCAGGGAGGTAACCACTCCGTGGCTGCTGGAAATCGGTTTGTTTCCGATATTCATCATCAGAGAGGATCCGGTTCCGTAAGTCGCCTTACTCATACCCGGCTGCAGACATCCCTGTCCGAACAGAGCGGCATGAGAATCTCCCAAAACTGCGCATATAGGAACCGGCTTTTCAAACAGCCCTCCCATAAGGGTGTGTCCGAACACCGAATCGGAATCGCAAATCCGGGGCAGGCACTTCAGGGGAATCCCGAAAATATTCGCCAGTTCCTCATCCCATACCAGCGTGTGCAGGTTCAAAAGCTGGGTCCGTGACGCATTGGAATAATCGGTTTTAAAGGCATGCTCCTGTGTGAGCTGCCACACAAGCCAGCTGTCAATCGTTCCCAGACAGACCCCGCCTTCTTCCGCACGCTTCCGTTTTTTTTCATCCGTCTGCAGCAGCCACGCCATCTTGGCTGCCGGGAAATAGGCGGATAGGGGTATCCCGGTCTTTTCCCTTATTATACTACCGAATCCTCTGTTTGCAATATCCCTGACGATACCGGCCGCCCGGCCGCACTGCCAGACTACAGCATGCTCCAGCGGTTCCCCGGTTTCCCGGTCCCACATAGCCGTGGTTTCTCTCTGGTTGCTGATACCCACAGCCGCCACCTGCGCCGGGCTGACGGATGCTTTTTCCATCAGAAGCTTAACTGCCCGTATGGTATTGTCCCGTATTTCCCAGAGGTCATGAGATACCCAGCCCTGTTCATTTATCAGCTGTTTGTGAGACAAATCTTCCCGCAGAAGCATCTTACCCTCCCGATCAAACAACAGCGCCTTTGTCCCCTGCGTGCTCTGATCAATACTTATAATATATTCCTGTTTCACGTTTTCTCACCTTCCCGTCCTATTCCCGCGATCAATGAGCCAAACGGATATGCCCGCATAGAACCAAAGGTTCTATTATCCACTTGGCGTCAACCGCTTACCCCAGCTTCAGGCCTTCTTCCGCCTTTGCCGCTATCCCTTCTCCATTCAGCCCATAATAGTCAAATACCTCCCGGGAAGTACCGGATATTACCGGGGCATCGGGCAGCGTCATATTCAGTACCCTGCGCGGACAGGAGCTTCCCACCGCCTGGCTTACCATGGAACCCAGGCCGCCGAAAGGCGCATGCTCCTCCACGGTGACTACCACCTTTACCTTTTCCGCCGCACGCACCACTGCTTCCGCATCCAGCGGCTTCACGCAGTACATATCCAGCAGACCGGCCCGGATGCCTTTTTCAGCAAGGACTGCCACCGCGTCCAGAGCCGGGCGCACCATTTCTCCGCAGGCTACCAGCAGTACATCGCTTCCTTCCGCCAGCACCGTAGCCTTATCCATGACAAACGGAACCTCTGTTTCCTCATAAATATCCTCTACCGGATTTCTTCCCACCCGTATATAAGCCGGCTTTTTATCCTGGAGGAGGGCCTCTATCAGCTTTGCGGTCTGAAAGCGGTCACTGGGAATATACACGCGCATATTGGGTATAGCCGATATTGCTGCAATATCCTGGGCGGAATGATGACTCATCCCCAGAGCGCCGTAACTGACGCCGCCGCTTATCCCGATTAACGTAACATTCGTATCCGAATAAGCACAGTCGATTTTCACCTGTTCATAGCTTCTCGTGGAAAGGAAACAGGCAGGGGAAGCTGCAAACGGTTTTTTACCGCATTTGGCGAGGCCGGCAGAAATACTTACCAAATCCTGCTCTGCTATCCCCACTTCCACAAACTGCTCCGGGAACTCCTCTGCGAACGGCGTCAGGGAAGCACTTCCTCTGGAATCACTGCACAATACCACAATATCCCTGTCTTCCTTTGCTTTTTCCATAAGCACATCACAAATAGCCTGTCTGTTGGGTATTTTATTCATGGCAAAATGCCTCCTTCCTATCCTCCAAATCCTGCATAATCTGCCTGTACTCCCCGTCTCCCGGCACTTTATGATGCCACTGGGCTTTGTTTTCCATTACGGATGAGCCCCAGCCCTTCACGGTATTGGCGATTACCACCGTGGGTTTTCCCTTGCAGGCTCTCGCCGCTTTCCATGCATCGCACACCTCCTGCATGCAGTTCCCGTCCACACTGATAACATTCCATCCAAAGGCCGCCCAGCGCTCCTCCTGGCTGTCCTGCCCCATCACGTCCTCTGTATTTCCGGATATCTGCAGCCGGTTCCGGTCCACTACAGCGCACAGATTATCCAGCTTATACTGCGCCGCAGCCATGGCGCCTTCCCATACGGAACCTTCTGCCAGTTCTCCGTCCCCCATTACGGTATATACCCGGTAATCTCTGTGATCCATTTTCCCGGCAAGCGCCATTCCCACACTTACGGGAAGGCCATGCCCCAGGGAGCCGGAATTCATTTCAATGCCCGGCAGTTTGTTGTTGGGATGTCCTATGTATGGGGTGCCAAATCTGGAAAACTGCTCCATCACTTCCTTTTTTGGGAAAAAGCCTTTCGCTGCCAGCACCGCATAATAAGCCTCCACCGAATGCCCCTTGCTCATAATAAAACGATCCCTGTTTTCATGATCCTGGTTTTCCGGACTTATATTCATTTCTTTAAAATAAAGGGATACCAGAATATCCATCACGCTCATATCGCCTCCGATATGCCCGCCTTTTCCTTCCACTATCATATCCACCACATCTTTGCGGAGCTCATAAGCCAAAGCCGACAGCTTTTTAATCTCATCCATTCTTTTACCTCCATTTATCGGAATAATACCATCATTCATAACAGTTCAGACCTGCCTGAACCTTATCCTCATTCCCCTCTTAAAAACGCTTTTACCTGTTCTTCCTTATTATCATAAAGATCCGGAGTAATCCCCATATATTTGCAGGCTTCATAAAGCACCGGCACCACATCCTGATGGATACCCACGCAGTGGTGGATATACGGCCCCTCCACCAGCCTGGCTTCCAGACGTTTCAGATTTTCCACCTCTACCCATACATAGGTTCCTTTTGTATAAGGGCCTTCCACTCCCTTTGCATTTCCCAGAAGCAGGGAATATTCTCCGTTGTCTCCGTCAAAACGCGCCAGTGTCATTTCCCCCAGCTTAGCTTGTGCTTCCACCGCACCGGGATGTTCAAAAGCCAGAGGGTAACCGATAACCGGCTTTTCCTGTGCTACGGAAAGAGGCCATGGCCCGCAATGCTGCAGCAGCTCTCCATTTTCATTATCCGGATGGCGTACCGTCCAGTCCGCGAAAAAGCTTCTGTTCTCATCCATTCCCGCCGCTTCCACCAGCAAAGCGGTAACAGCACCATGAATATCCGTTTCACATACCACCGGGATCCCTTCCTCATTCAGCAGAGAATTGGCCGCACAGGGCATAATCCCAATCTCTCCCTGCAATGCATTCCAGCACTGTATGGCAATGGCATTACAGCCATATTTATCCGCCAGGTTTTTCATGGCCGCCTTAAGGGCCGCCACGTTTTCCAGCTCTTCCGGTTTGATTTTTACACACATCTTATCCTTGCAGTAAGCAACGATTTTTTCCACTTCCGATCGTTCCTCTTTTACCTTTTTCATTTCAGCCGTCAGTTCCGGCATGGGGATCGGAGAAAGCTGGATATTGAACCTTTCCAGAAGTTCTCCCTCATTACACATGGTAGACCAGAAGTCAAAAGGTCTGGGCGCTATCTGCAGGATTCTGGTATGCCGGAACACATCCACTACGTTGCAGACGGCAAGAAAACAGCGAAGCCCTCGTTCAAATTCCGGATCCGTCAGACGGCAGTTTGTCATATAGGTAAAAGGCACACGAAACCGGCGCAGTACCTTTCCGGTGGCAAACAGCCCGCACTGGCTGTCACGAAGGCGGATCCCCTCCTCGTCCGGCCTTTCATCCCTGGGGCCCCAAAGAAGTACCGGCAGATTCATTTCTTTTGCCAGTCTGGCGCATACATATTCCGTCCCAAAGTTACAATGGGGCATAAAAATACCTTTAACTTTTTCATTCCGGAATTTTTCCTGGATTTTTTCCCTGTCCGCTTCCTCATAAAAGAGCCCTTCCGCGTTTATGTCCGTTATATCCACAAATTCAACGCCCAGTTCCTCCAGACGTTCCCTTGTCAGATTGGCGTACTTCACCGCGTCCGGTGCGCTGAAAATACTTCTTCTTGTGGGCAGAAAACCGATTTTGATTTTTTTCATAGAAACTCCCTTCCGTCGCAGAGCATGCGCACAATAAAATCAATAAACTCACATTTACTAAACTTATTTAATTCTTAATTTAATATTATTGAATTTTATTGAATTTGTCAAGGCATATACTCTTTGTTTTTATTAAATTCACAGAAGAATTCAAACCGGTTTCTATGATTTGAATCGAAACTTATGGTGTTTTAACGCTTCATATAACTTAATCCGTAACAGTTCAGATGCCGCAGGACACAAAGGGGCATCTGAACTGTTACCCTTAATCCAAGTAAATAATAAAAAAATCAAGTATTAATTTGACTAATAATTAATTTCGTATTAAAATTAAACTAAAAATTAAGTAACCGGGAGAATCTGCATGGAAATTTCAGCAAAAGAATTGGCACAGTTAATAAATGTTTCACCTGCAACCGTTTCCATGGTTTTTAACAATAAACCGGGAATCAGCGAGACTACCAGAGAATTGGTTATGCGTACTGCCGCACAATACGGCTATACAGGAAAGACCAGTCAGCCCGCCCCTTCCGCCGCTAAAATCATTCAGCTGATTAATTATAAAAAACATGGAAAAATTGCGGCTGATACCCCTTTCTTTTCCCAATTGACCGAAGGGATTACCCAGGAATGCTATCGGCAGAATGCGGCTCTTCATATTTCTTATTTTTATGAAAATATGGATATGTCCGCCCAATTGTCCTCCCTGAAGGAAGTGGACTGTATTGGTATTCTGCTTCTGGCTACGGAAATGGGGAAAGAGGATTTTAAGAAATTCAAAGACTTTCGGGTACCGATTGTGGTTCTGGATTGTTATTATGATGAACTCATGTTTGATTGTGTACTGATAAATAATATTCAGGGTGCTTTTAAGGCCACCAGTTACCTGCTGCAATGCGGGCATCAAAAAATCGGCTATCTTCGATCAAATATCGAAATCAGTAATTTTGCCGAAAGGGCGGACGGTTATTATAAAGCCCTGCGGGCCCATAATATAAGTACCTCACATCCTTATGTGCATGCGATTTCCCCCACTGCGGAAGAAGGCTGCCAGGATATGCTTGCGGTTTTGGACAGCAAACCCGATTTGGCGGATGCGTATTTTGCGGATAATGATATCATAGCCGCCGCTGCCATGAAAGCCTTTCGGGAACGGGGTTACCGCCTGCCGGAAGATATTTCCATCATCGGATTCGACGACATGCCTTTATGTGATATGATGGAACCATCCCTGTCCACCATGCGGGTGAAAAAGCAGGAACTAGGCGCTACGGCTATCCAGCGCCTGATGGATCGGGTGGAAAATAACCAAAGGGAATATCTGAAGATGTGCATGGCAACCAAATTAATAAAAAGAGAAAGTGTCTCCGTAATATAAGGTTCTCTCTCCGGTTTGTGCGCTGCGTTGACGAAGCATGCCGTGCACAAACCGGAAAAAGAACCTATTGATAGATGCATTCCGTACCGCGCTCCATACCTTATGCATCCGGCCGGTTCATGCACTGTGCGCTTTTGGATTTGCCACGTGTTTGTTTAGAATGGTATGGATCCTTTCTACTTCATCCAATATAATTCGTTCTGTATTTTGTATATCATTTTTCAAATTGCTTTCCGTGTTTATAATCTGCAGCTCCATATTCTTAAACTGCAGCTCCAAAAAGTCGATTCGGTTGTTTGTCTTGCCCATTTGCCGGTTCAGGTCTCCCATACCGTCTGTGAGCTCTGCCGTCTGTCTGATTAAACTCTCCACCTGCTCGGCCGTGTTATCCATACGGAGGGTCAGAGTGTCAATCCTGTGGGTTATTTCTACCATCTGCACGTTAAGAACGGCGGTCTGTTCTGATAAACTGTCCATTCGGGTTTCCAAAGTGTCAACACGGCTTGTCAGGGTTTCTACATGGTTTGCCAGCGTATCTGTACGCTCAGCTAAAGTGTCTACCCGCTCCGTCAATGCATCTGTACGCTCTGCTAAAGTGTCTATCCGCTCCGTCAATGTATCTGTACGCTCTGCTAAAGTGTCTACCCGCTCCGTCAATGCATCTGTACGCTCTGCTAAAGTGTCTACCCGCTCCGTCAATGCATCTACCCGCTCCGCCAGTGTATTTATTCCCTCCGACAGATTATCCGTCCGTGCATCCAAGGCTGCCACACGGTCTGCTATTCCCTCCATACAGCTGCTCATCTTCGCTGCATGGTCCCTTATATCATCTGAACTGGTACTCAGGGTGTTCATCCTTTCCGTCAGCACATCCATCCGGCCGTTAACCGCCTTCATCTGCTCTGACATCTCCAGATTGATATTCAGTATCCGATCCATTTTTTCGCTATTTCTCATTACTAATACCTCCTGCATTCATAACCTGGAACTATATAAGGAAGACTGCATGAAAAACCGGGAAAGAACTATGCTGAGAATACTGCCGGCATACCTGCCGCCTCAGCCTGACCGACTTTGTGCATACAGCTCTTAAAACAGATGTGAACAAGCCCGGTATGCCTGACTTTATGCATACCAATACAAAAATATCCCGTTAAATTATGTTTGGCTCACTCGTCAATAGGGAAAGTAATACCGGACTTGTATAAGGAATACTGCCTCACGAGGTCATTTTTGAGAACAGTAGGCAGAAATTGGCGGTGCATCAGATACAACACCGATTGTCCTTCCATACAGTTACTTTCGGGAAACTGCATCCCCTTACTTTTATAGAGTGACGAATTGAAATCGTCCTTGATTGCTATGATAACCGGTTACATATAAAATTACAATTGGCAAAATGACGTTTTTTGTTACGCTCTGGTATGAAAAAAATCGTGGCAAGCCGCATAAATACTGATTTTTTACATGTCAAAAGCCTCTAAAATTTTGTAATATACATCAGTATATATGTTACTGTATTGTAGTTAAAAAGCTGCCGTTTTCCCTCTTCCGTCATATGGCCCCCTCTTTTCACTACAATACAGTTGTTATATTTCTCCGTGTTCTTTGTCTCGGTATCCTGGTATAGTGCTTCAAAGCGCCTGCCCTTTGAGTTCTTTTCTGAATTGTTCCACCGCCGCCTTTCCTTCTTCCGTTACGGGTTTTATCCATTTCCCGCTCCTGGTGTAATACAGTTCGAAAATCAAACGTATGATCTCATCCGTATAGATGAAGGCAAACACCGCCAAAAACGGAAGATGAAGCACCATACCCGCAATCCAGGTGGCAGGTACGCTGATGGTAAAAAGACACCCGATTTCCAGTACGGTCCCGAAGATCGCTTCCCCGCCGGCACGGTAACAGCTGTTCATAATATAGTTGCAGGTACGGATAGTCCCGGCTGCCAGATATATCATTATCATATATTTTCCATAAAACATGGCCTCCGTCCCCAGACCGAACAAGCCGAGCAGAGGTCCGTTAAGCGCCAGTCCTACGGAACAGATAACAAAAGTGATCGCAGGGCAGAGCATGGCAAAGCCTTTCACATACTGATATCCTTTCATATGATGGCCTGCGCCCACCTCTTTTCCCACCACCACGGAGCTGGCGTCCGCCAGCCCTCCGAAAAAGGCGAACACAAACCCTTCCAGCACACGGAACGCCGCCATGGCGGCAATTGCCGATTCATCTTGTCTTCCTATTACCACATTGATCAGCATCTGCCCGATTCCATAAAAAAGTTCATTGCAGAGAATAGGGAGGCATTTGCTCAAATAAATCTTCGAAAAGCCGTCTCCCCAGCTGAACATATCCCGCAATCTCAGCTTTACCATTTTCCGATCTTTCAGCAGGAAGATAAGCAGGATACACAAATTTACCATGCCGGACACCAATGTTCCCACCGCTGCGCCTGCCGCTCCCATTTTAGGCATACCGAAACGGCCGTAAATCAGGATCCAGTTCAATACAAAATTAGTGACAAGGGCCAGTATGGAACTGATTAAAGGCGCTTTTACCCGTTCCGTGGATCGCATCAGGAAGCTTACTATCACGGCCAATACCTGGAGGGGATAGGCAAAACCAACGATGCGTATGTAAGGAATCCCCACCTGTATAATATTCTCTTTATCCGTATAAATTCCCAGAATGAATCCCGGATTGGTAACCGCCACCGTACCGAAAAGCAGGGCAACCACCAGCATACATACCATGGAAAGGCCGAAGGTCTTATTGATACCTTTGTTATTCCCCGCTCCCCAGTACTGGGAAAAAAACAGCAGGCCCCCTGCCGCAAAACCGAAATAGCAGGAAAAAAACAAAGATGAAATCTGAGAACAGATCCCCACCGCAGCCACGGACAGTTCCCCCTGGCTTCCTATCATAATCGTATCCACCATACTGGCCGTAGTGGACAGGAAATTCTGCAGCGCAATTGGCAGCGCTATCGTCAGAACCGCCTTAAAAAATATACTCCAGTCAATTTTTGTCTTTTTCAATCCCAATCCCCTCACTTCCGAAAAATGCAACAGTTCGGACAAGCCTTACCTGTTACGAACGCAAACCGGGCAGGTGCCGAATGGCCTTCCGTCCCGGGGCCACCGCTCTGCCGGCGGACGGAAGGCCATTCGGCACCTGCCCGGTCTGCGTTATGAATAAATACCATTAAAAAGCCGGTACTTTTCATTATATATATCCTGCGGCAGATTACAACCACAGAATGAAAAAAACAGCAGGAACTTAAAGTTCCTGCTGTACCTCCCTCTCCGTACTTATTCAAATACTGCCGCAACCTCATGCAGATAATCCCTCACAGCCAGATGCTGGGGGCAGATTTTCTCACATTTTCCGCATTTTATGCAGTCTGAAGCCTTCCCTTTTCCCATGGTGTTATTTTCATAATATACATTGCTGTTCCAGTCCTGATATTGTATTTTGCTGTTATAGCAGGCAAACAGATCCGGGATGGGAATGTTTTTGGGGCACCCGTCCACACAGTATCTGCAGGCAGTACAGGGAATGGTATCCTGCTTTTTAAGGATTTCACGTACCTGCTCCACCGCCTGATATTCCTCTTCGGTGAAGGGTCTGAACTCCTTCATAAAGCTGATGTTATCCTCCATCTGCGCCAGCGTACTCATACCGCTGAGTACCATGAATATCTGTTCAAAGGATGCGGCATAACGGATGGCATAGCCCGCACGGCTTCCGCCCTGCAGCTCATCCAGAAGCTTCCCGGCGTCATCCGGCAGATCAATGAGTCCGCCGCCCTTAACCGGTTCCATGACAATTACAGGCTTCCCGTACTTTTCGCAAATCTGGTAGACCTTATAGCTCTCTATGCTCGGGTTGTCATAATCGGCATAATTAAACTGGATCTGCACCACCTCGATTTCCGGATGTCCGACAAGAATCATCTCCAGCACCTCCGGTTTATCATGGAAGGAAATCCCCATATGCTTTATTTTTCCCTCCGCCTTGAGCTGTTTTACTTCTTCAAACGCATGGCAGTCTATAAATTTCTGGTAATTCTGCGTATTTAATGCGTGAAGCAGATAATAGTCAAAATAGCCGACCCCTGTTTTTTCCAGCTGTTTTTCAAAAAAGGGCCGGATATCCTCTTCCCGCTGAAAGAAATCTGCTGTCAGCTTATCCGTGAGTATGTACGCTTCTCTGGGATATCTTTTTACCAGGCAGTCCCGTATGGCCGTTTCGCTTTTCCCTCCGATATATCCGTGAGCGGTATCGAAATAACAGAAGCCGGCGTCCATAAATTTATCAATCATGGCGTTGAACTGTTCGTAATCCACCCGCTCCTGTGTCCCGTCATTTCCGCCGATCGTAGGCAGACGCATACACCCGAAACCTAACTTTTTCATAAAATCTCCTTTCCCCGTGCTGACGGAATCTGCATGGGAACGGCTCTTTTAAAAAAGCGCATCGATTTCCCGGCAAATTCCGTTGTTGATAGTTGTATCGTAGCTGTTAAGTCCCCACAGTTACGCTCTATTCATCTTAGCACTTGAAGTGAACTCCAGGTCAAGAAAGAATTTTCCCGGGGTGTAGATAAAAAAGTTCGGTATCCCCTGCCCCTGCTTCCCTGTGCGGCCTGCTGCCCTGCAAGGATTCCTGTAAGGAGCGTTATAAGCACGCCGGTCCTTAGGCTGCGTTCTTTGCAGCCTTAGTACCGCTGCGTGAGTATCCGAGCGAGAGCGAAAACGACTAAAGTCGTTCTCCTGGAAGGAACCTTGCAGGGCAGCAGGCCGCACAGGAAAGCAGGGGCAGGGGATGCCGAACTTTTTTATCTACACCCTTTTCCCGGCAAAACAAACACCAAGGTAAACAGAGGATATTACTTACGCTGCCGGAGCAGGAACACATAAGTCCCTTCTTTTCTGGATATTTCAAAGCATTTGAATATATAAAACCGGTTACGCGGTGCGAACCGTTCCACCAGCTCTTTATTATGGGAATAAAGGACCAGCAGGGCATCCGGGGTCAGAAAATCGGAAATCACATGGAAAAAATGGGAATAAATATCTGTTATTTCCTCCTCCGTGATTCTTCCTATCACAAAGGGCATGTCCGTAATCACTTCATCAAACAGGTATTCATGTGCAAACCGGAAGAAATCACGGTTCATATAATGTATGATCTGACCGGCCGCCTCTGTGTTTCTTCTTGCTTTTCTTATCGCATCCTCCTGGATATCCACACCATATGTGGATCCGGCCTTAACCGCCTTGTACCGTTCGATAAGCATCGTTCCCACACCGCAGAAGGGATCCAGGACCTGGGCGTTTTCTTTCAGGTACTCCGCTGCCAGGGCAACTGTCAGCGCAGCATTCACAGGACGGATGCTGGTGGGAATAACTTCCCTGCGATAGGAAAAACGGGTGTCCTTCCATGTAAATAATTTGACAAGGAGATTGCACTGCCCTTCTTTGTTCTCGATGATACGCAGCTCCAGTTCATAATTGGCCGTATTATTTGTTAATTTCCGATCCGACAGCCGCTCCACCTGGGCGGACAGCTTTTTCACAAAGGCGCTCTTTTCATCCAGGGGCTTTTTACTTTTCATTTCCACACGGAAATAATAAGGAGCTTCTCCGGCATGTGTTTTTCCAAGCCAGTCCAGAAGATCCGATTTTACAATACGTTCTGCCATCTTCTGTACATCCATAGGGGATGTTTCCATTCCCTCTATAAGGAATAAAAGCTCATGGTAGGTTCTGATTTTAGTTACCCAATTGAGATTTTTCACCCGGGCTTTTACCCCTGCGCCAAACGGCTTCGTTATGGCTCCGGGAGCCAGGCTGAGAAGCTCATTCTGCGTAATTTCCGCAAAATTCCGGTTGGTAAGCAGGATAATATCATACGTTTCATTCCAGCCGGTAAAACGATGGATGCGTATCCCTTCCGCCCGGACAATCAGGCCGGATAATTCCCGCATTTCTTCCGCCAGATGCTTCTGGTTATCGGCAGTTACCTCTGTTTTTTGAAGGTTTTCCAGGCAGGCCTTCATATCCTGCAGGTATTCTTCATAGTCAAAATGACCTATCGCCGCCAGATAGGAGCTTTTCACAAAGCGCTGCTCTTCTCTCAGGTATGCCTCAAATACAGGCGCAAGAAATTCCTGCCGTCCCAAATCCCCCATCAGAAGGGCCGTATTTTTTCTGGTCTTGGCATCTTCGGAAAAAAGCAGGCCGGGCAGTATCCCGTCTTCCTCACGGATAAGCACGGATAACCTCCGCAGCATGTCTTTCTCCTTTATTTCCTGCCTGAGTCTGCTCAGATTCTGCCTGACATCCTTCTTTTCCAGGATTTGCTTCCATTCTTCATTTATCATGATATTCCTCTCGTTTTCCTGACCTTTCTTATTTTCCCCTTTATCGGCCTGGTTTGAAGGCATTCCAATACCATGGCCCCTTTCCCATTCAGGATTTCCACATAAGTCAGGCTCTCTCTGATATCGATAATGCCGATGTCGGAAACCGCCATGCCCGGGATTCCGCAGATGGTACCCACAATGTCGCACGCGCGGAGTTTTGACTTCCTTCCGCCGCCAATGGAAAGACACAGGATACCCGCATTCAGCGCCTCTCCTTTTGCCGGCTTTATGACCGCTTTGCTGCGCTGGCTTTTCCAAAATGCTTTTTCCTTCTCTTCCCCGACAACAGGGCAGGGCAGAAACGGCAGTTCCCGTCCGGTATATTCCTGCGTCTGTTTTGCCATGCGCATTTCCTCCGGTGAAACCAGGCTAACTGCCGTCCCGCTTCTTCCGTTTCTCCCCGTTCTGCCGATCCGATGTACGTAGGTTTCTCTTCCAGTAGGGAAATCATAATTAAAAACATGGGTAATGTTATCAAAGTCAATTCCCCTTGCCGCCACATCCGTAGCTATCAGATACCGGAAGCATGCCCGCCGGAAGGCATCCACGGTCTTCAGCCGTTCCTTCTGCTCCATATCCCCATGCAGCATCCCGCAGAAAATACGGTCCCGCCTGAGCTTCCGGAACAGTACATTCACCATTTCCCTCGTCCCGCAGAAAATAATACAGCTCTCTGGATTCTCATCCATGAGCACCTTAAGGAACGTCTGATATTTTTCCTCCGTGTCAGTACGATAAGCCTTCTGCGTAATACTGTCCGGACTTTCTGCGGAACCTTCCACTGCAATGGGTACCATATCCTGAATGAACTCCTCCACCAACTGCCGGATTTCCGGCTTAAGAGTTGCGGAAAACAAAGAAATCCGGCACCCCGCAGGAATAAGGGCACAGATCGCCTTCACCTCATCAACAAAGCCCATGTCCAGCATCAAATCCGCTTCATCCAGAATAAGCCATTTAATATTTCCAAGTTTCAGGCTGTCCCGGCGCACATGATCCATAACCCGCCCCGGAGTACCCACCACAATGTGGGACTTCTGCCTGAGCGTCTGTATCTGCTTATCAACAGGGACTCCCCCGAACACTGCAGGAACCTTCAGTCTCTTTTTTCTTCCGATATGGAATATTTCATCCCTCACCTGTACGGTCAACTCCCTGGTGGGTTCCAGGATCAGCGCCTGGGGCAGGTTTTCCTCCCACTCCATACTTTCGCATACCGGTATGGCAAATGCGGCTGTTTTTCCGCTTCCCGTAGGTGCCTTTACCACCGCATTTTTTCCCGCAAGCAGGACAGGCAGGACCTCCTTCTGTATGTCTGTGGGGCGGTTATAGCCCAAAGCCTCAAGCGCTTCCAGTATCCGGTCCGACAGGGGATAGTCACTGAATTGCTCTTTCTCCTGATTACTCATAAAATCCTTTCTGCGGCAATGCCATTACGGCGGCTGCACCCTGAAGCAGGATACGTGCCCGGAAAACGGCTGATTGCTTCTGCCGGCCGGCTGTTTTCCAAGAAAAGGGACTTTCCTTAAGCCAGGAAAGTCCCTTCCGTTTTCTATGCCTGTTTCCTTATTCCTGCTGCCGGATTGGTTTCCATACAGCGTAACTTTGTTCTCATTGTAAGGCGCGCTGCTTATTTCTGTCAAGGAAAACCTTCCCCTGTATTGTTTCTTTCGGTGCAATAAGATATAGTATAAAAAAGAAATAGAAGCGGGGTTTCAAAGGTTATGAAAATCAGATATTTTATCATACTTGGCATGCTTTTTCTTTTTACCGGCTGTTCTTCTGTCCGAAACGTTTCCGCCGGTATTCGCATAAAATCAGGAAAAGAGTTCTGCACTGTTTTCGGTGCAGCAGACCGGATCCGGCAGCATTCGGAAACCTTTTCCGCAAAAGCCGCCATCGCGCTGTCTGCTCCCACAATAACGGAAACGGATTGGTCAGATTATTTTGAAGGAATCAACGGTACTGCTGTCCTTTATAATCCGCTTCAGAAGAATTACCGGATATATAATCAGGAACTGGCCGAAACACAGCGTTCCCCATGTTCTACCTTTAAAATCATCTCGTCTTTGATCTCTCTGGAATATGATATCATTAAGCCTGAGGATTCCGTGCGTACATGGAGCGGGGAACGGTTCTGGTTTGATGCATGGAACAAGGATATTGACTTTTCCGAGGCCTTTTGCACCTCTTGTGTCTGGTATTTCAGGGAAGTCGCAGATGAAATCGGAAAAGACAGAATGCAGACAGAATTAAATAAGCTGCTTTATGGGAACTGTGATATTTCCGATTGGGAAGGGCGCCGGAACCAAAATAACGGGAATCCCGCCTTAACCGGTTTTTGGATTGAATCCTCCCTGAAAATCTCAGCGAAAGAACAGACAGAGGTAATGGAACGTATTTTTGGAAGCCATACCCAATATAAAGAAAAAACGCGGAATCAACTGAAGGAAGTGATGCTGTTACCGGAGCAAAGCACAGCAGCATGTCGGATTTACGGTAAAACCGGAATGGGGAAAGCCAATGGCATCGTCATAGATTCGTGGTTCACCGGTTTTGCGGATACTGCTGACGGTACCATTTACTTTTGTGTCTATTTGGGAGAAACGGACAATCAGAATGTATCCAGCCAAAAAGCCAGGGAAATTGCGGTCAAAATAATAAATGACGTTATCATTCCCCTGTAAGTTTCCGTATTCCTTTTTTACCGTATCGTACCGGGCAATATGACTCACCTATCCCTGTGCCGCTCTCTCCCGGATATCCGCCACATCCCCGGAATTGTCCCCGAACCTGTCCATATTGGCAAGCAGCCTCCTGCGCAGTTCGGAAACCACCTCCCGATATTGGGCATCATGAATCAGGTTTTGCCGCTCAAAGGGATCCGCTTCCAGATCATACACTTCATGCACATCCTTCTCCGTGGCAATATACTTGTAATTCTTATAATACAACGTGCGCTGGGCGGCCCGGATTCCGAAGTGCCCGAAATGCTCGGCCATAAAATCCTCCCGCCACCCGGTATTTTCGTTATGAACCAGGCCGGACAGGCCTGCCCCGTCCATATAGTCCGGGACGTTTAGTCCCGCCGCCTCCAGCACGGTAGGCGTCAGATCCAGATTGCTCACCAGTCTGTCGCATACGTTTCCTGCCGGTGCCCCCGGCCACCGGATTACCAGGGGGATATGCATCACTTCTTCCATCATATCCCCGGCCTTATCCACCAGGCCGCCATGGCTTCCCAGGGCGTCTCCATGATCGGCGGTATATATGACCACCGTATTTCCGGCCATCCCTTTTTCCTCCAGCTTATCAAGCATTTCCCCTACCGCCTTATCAATATAAGAATAGTGCTCATAGGCCCGTTTCATCAGCGGCTGCCATTCTTCCCAGGTCTGCAGCGGATTCCTGTCATGGATCCGTTCCCAAAAATCCTGTACCATCTGCGCCTTCTGTGTGGGCGGTTCCTGAAAGGTGGGATATTCCTGTATCTCCTCAGCACACAGAAGATCCTTCATTTCCCAGGGAACCTGATACGCATGGTGAGGCCCCCACATATCCACACGCACGGCAAAAGACGCTCCGCTCCGTGAGCAGCCTTCCATCCAGTCCAAAGCGGAATTGGTAATAAAGTCGGATTCATGCACCTTCCCGGTATCCTTCAGGATTCCGGCGCAGTACATATTAAAATTATCCGATTCCGTCAGATCATAATCCCCGTTTTCATAGATTTTCTCGGAAATCACCCTGCCGTTTTCCTGTTTAAATATGGTGGACATCCCCCATTCCTGCCGATATATGGGATGCCCGTAACCGTTTTTTGCCAGATAATCCCGGTATTCCTCCATATGGTATGGATTCCCGTAGCCCTCCGGGTAAAAGCCTTCCAGCCCCTTTTCTCTGAAATTTTCATAACCGCTGTGATTTTTTCCGAAATATGCGGTACGGTATCCCAGGCTCTGCAGGTAGTCCGTGTAGAACGGCAGCCCGCAGTCCGGGTATTCTCCGTTATCTAGTTTTCCGTGATGGTTGGCATAAACCCCGGTGAGCATGGCAGCCCGGGCCGGAAGGCATAAGGGATGGACGGAATGGCAGTTTGTAAATTCACAGCCCTCCCGTGCCAGCCGCTCATAGGCAGGCAGGACCGGCACGGCCCCCTTCATCAATTTATAATGCCGGAAGGTTACATGATCCAGTACAATCCACAAAATATTAAGCTTTGGCCCGCTATTTTCCGGTAATCCGTCCGCCGCGCATCCTTTTTTCCTCTCCGTTTCCATTTGTCTCCTCCTCCTTAACGCTATCCCTACAGCCTGATACGGATCATATTCCAGGAATAAGCCGCCAGCTTCACCGTCAGTTTTCCGTCTTCCAGCTTATAATCGCTGCCGGAATGGGGAACCACCCTGTCCGGGCAGTCTGCGGAATTGGTCAGCTTCAAATCCGGGCTGGTCAAAACCTGCATATCCTCTACCCTGCATCCGGGATAATCCCGCAGATCACAGTCGGTTATCAAATCCCCGGTTCCCTTATTCAGGGCAAAGATCGTGAGATAATCCTTTTCCTCACTCTCCACCGCCACGGCATCCAGTACCGGGACATCCGTATAATCCCTGCTGTCATATTTGGACGCGTCCACCAAAACCTCCAGAGCGGTGCCCCTGCCGTAAACGGAAGTCTGGAGGTACGGGTAATAAATCGTCTGCTTCCAGATACGCCCTCCGTTTTCCGTCATAATAGGGGCGATCACGTTTACGAGCTGGGCCTGGCAGGCTACCTTCACACGGTCCGCATGACGGAGCAGGGAAATCAGCATGCCGCCTACCAGCAGCGCATCCTCAAAGGTATAAATATCCTCGTTAAAGGAGGGGCCTTCCTGCCATTTGACGGCTTTTTCGTTTTCCGGGAAAGCATGGAACCATACATTCCACTCGTCAAAGGATATGTTGATCTTCTTTTTGGAACGTTTTTTTGCCTGTACATAATCACAGACAGCTATGATGTTTTCAATGAAATGATCCATGTCCATGGTATTGGCAAGAAAATTAGGGGTATCCTCCTGTTGGTTCCCGTAGTACTGATGCATGGAAATATAATCCACAAAATCATAGGTGTGATCCAGAACCGTAGTTTCCCAGTCATAACAGGTCGCCATCCCGGAATTGGAGCTTCCGCAGGCCACCAGTTCAATGGTGGGATCCACCCATTTCATTACCTTGGCCGTCTCGCTGGCAAGCCTTCCGTATTCCTGTGCTGTTTTATGACCGATCTGCCAGGGGCCGTCCATTTCATTTCCCAGGTTCCACAGCCTGACATTATGCGGTTTTCTGTATCCGTTCTGAATCCGCAGGTCGCTCCAATAGGTACCGGAAGAAAAATTACAGTATTCCACCAGATTCCGTGCGGCATCCGCCCCTCTTGTCCCCAGATTCACCGCCATCATCACATCCGTGCCTGCCCTGCGGCTCCATTCGCAGAATTCATCCGTACCCATCTGGTTGTTTTCCACCGCAAACCAGGCCAGCTCCGTGCGCTTCGGCCTCTTCTCCTTCGGCCCGATACCGTCCTCCCAATTGTATCCGGATACGAAATTGCCGCCGGGATAACGCACAATCGGTACCTGCAGCTGTCTGGTCAGTTCAATCACATCCCTGCGGAACCCCATATCATCTGCCAGCGGATGACCGGGATCGTAAATCCCTCCGTATACCGCCCTGCCGATATGCTCGATGAACGATCCGTATAGCCGTTTGTCAATCCTGCCAATCCGGAAATCCCTGTCCAGTTTCAGGACCGCTTTCCCCGGAGCCCCCTCATGTTTTTTGGTTACATTTTGTTCCATGTCTTATCCTCCTCCATGATATTGCCTATTATCCTACTATTATCGTAACCATCCAGACAAGCTCCAGCCCGGACGGTTACATAGTATTGTTACCATTAACGTTAACATAGCATGTTAAAAAAAAGAGGCCGCCTGCTGCCGCCCGGTACGGAAAGTGCACCCCCGGCAAAACTTCTCTCCTGCACCGGATGCACATTCCCATGACAGACCACTACCCGGAGCGATCCCCGGGCTGTCTCCCCGGGCGGCCGGTTAAAATGTCGCACAGGGGGACTGCCGCCTGTATGATGTCTGTATTGCTCTCTACGCTCCCGCAACCGTTCCTCCTTCCACAACCGCGGTTTCCAGAACCACACATTCCTCCGCGTCCCCCTTCTGCCCTTCCAGCTTCTTCATCAGGATTTCCACGCTTCTTTTTGCCATGGTGGTTTTGGAAGAGGACACCGATGTCAAATGCACCGGATAGGGATACTTAATATTGTCAAAACCCACAACGGAGCACGTTTCCGGCACTTTCCTTCCCAGTTCCCCCAGAATACAGATAACCTGCCAGGCAAGAATATCATTAAATACCAGCACCGCCGTATACTTCTCCTGCCGGGACAGGATTTCCTTCATTTTCTCCGTCCCCCTCCTGGACGCAACCGGCACCGTTTCCACCAGGTCGCTGCGAAAGGGGATCCCTCTTTCTTCCAGCGCCATCCGGTAACCTTTCAGACGTTCTGCCGAACTGGAAATCCCCTTCGGCCCGTTCAGGAACAGAATATCCCGGTGGCCCCTGTCCAGCAGATACCCGGCGGCCGCATATCCGCCGTGTACGTCATCACACACCACATAACTGGCATCCTCTCCGGAAAAATGCCTTCCTATCATCACAAAAGGCTTCCCATGCATCTGCAGGAAACGGATGTTCTCCTCCCCTCCCGGAGCCGGGCAGAGAATGATCCCGTCCACGTTCTGGCTCAGTGAGGTCGTAATCGCCTGCCTTTCCATAGCCGCCTTTTCTTCCGTATTAAAAATAATAGAATTATATCCCCTTCTCTGGAGCAGCGTCTGCATTTCCTTAACCATCACACTGAAATGGGGATTGGAGATATCTCCCACCAGAATCGCTATATTCCTGCTCACCCCCGACCGCAGGAAACTGGCGAGCGCGTTGGCAATGTATCCCATCCGGGACGCCTCTTCCCGTATAACCGCCTTCGTTTCCTCCGATATATCCGGTTTATCCGCAAGCGCCCGGGATACGGTATTCGCAGAGAACCCCGTAGCCTGGGCAATATCCTTTAATGTCACATTTCCTGTTTTTTTTCTGGCTGCCATCTCTTCTCCTTCGTCAGGTACTGCACCGTGCGCAGCTTCTCCGTGGTGCCGGTTCAGACATGCCTGAACCGGTATCCTCCGCTTTCCGGATTGGTTTCAGTTTATCACAGAATGAAAATAAGTCAATTCTGTAATACCTACTATTTTTGAACCGCATTTTTTGTGCAACTTGTCGTTACATTAACGTTGACATAGAAATATTTTTATACTATACTTCAATTAACGATAATGTTATCGTTAATGTATATTCACTTCCTTTCCGCGGGAAATGAGCCAAACGGACGCACTCGTTTGGAACGGAACGTTCTATTGTCCGCATTTCACACGATAACTTCACCTCACGGGAGAAAAAATCCTATGGAAAAAGGAACGATCTTCGACATCAAAGAATTTGCCGTCCACGACGGCCCCGGCGTACGGCAGACCGTATTTCTGAAAGGCTGTCCGCTGCGCTGTCAGTGGTGTCACAATCCGGAAGGCCTGGAAGCCCGCCCCCAGCTTTTGTTCAGCCGCAGCTCCTGCATCCGCTGCGGAAAATGTATGGAGGTCTGTCCTCTTGCCCCGGACAGCCGGGAAATGACAGCCGGAAAACAGGACGGCGGCGAAACCCCCGGTGCATTTTTCCCCGGCCCGTCCTGTACTGCCTGCGGGGCCTGTGTTTCCGTATGTCCTATGGGACTCCGACAAATCAGCGGCCGTGTCATGACCTCTGCCCAGCTTGTGGAGGCCATACGGGAAAACAGCGATTATTACGCCGCGCTGGGAGGAGGTGTCACTTTTTCCGGAGGCGAGCCTTTGATGCAGGGCGCTTTCCTGCTGGAGGTACTGGAAGGAATTTCCGATTTACATACCGCGGTTGAAACCTCCGCCTATACATCCCCTGCGCTTTTCCGCCAGGTTCTAAAGCGGCTGTCTTTTGTCATGATGGATGTAAAGCTGATGGATGCCAGCCTCCACAAACACTATACCGGAGCGGACAATGCCGTTATCCTGGAAAATCTCCGCACGCTCTGCCGGGGTGACAAACCCTTTGTGGTGCGCATTCCCCTGATTCCCGGTGTAAACGATACCCGGGAAAACCTGGAAGCGACGGCATCTTTCCTGGCAGGGGCCGCTTCCCTGCTGCGTGTGGAAATCCTACCCTATCACAAAACCGCAGGTGCCAAATACCGCATGCTGGGAATGGAATACCGCCCCGGCTTCGATGTGGATGCTCCCCTGCGTATGCCTCAGACTGTTTTTGAAAACTATAAAATAAGGAGTACCATATTATGACAGATCGGATCCAACGCTTACGAAAATTTTTTGTAGAAGAACACCGCCACCGGGAACAGCGCAGCAAGCCCTGTGATCCCTTCCGGCTTGCCGCCGCTTTCCATGAACAGAACCTTCCGGACTCGCAGCGGGCGGTAAATAGGCTGGTTTTCATGCTGGAAGAAGAAAAACCTCTCCTGTTCCCGGATCAGACGATACTTTTCCTGCGCACCAATCCCACACTCCAGGCCCTGTTTACGGTAGAAGAAAAAGAAGCTCTCGCTGCTTCTTACCGGCTGCATGAGCTTGGGGAGCTGTCCAACATTTGTGTGGATTATACACGCTTCCTGCGCGCAGGCTTTCCCGGCATGCGCCGCCGTCTGGAGGAGTGCAGGGAGAGGTTCCTCGCCGCTTCCCAGCCGGAAAAGGTCTCTTTTACGGAGGGCCAGCTCACGATCCTGAAGGCACTGGAAGCCTTGACAACACGCTACCGTGACGCTGCAGCCGCCGCAGGGAACACACAGTCCGCAGCCTCTTTGGACCGGCTTCTTTCCGATGCCCCGCACACGCTCCGGGATGCCCTGCAGCTGCAGCGTATCCTTCACTTTACCATGTGGTGTGCCGGAAATTACCATAATACACTGGGGCGTTTTGATCAATATATGATGCCCTATCTGCAGGCGGATCTGGATGCGGGAAGGCTTACGGAGGAAAGCGCGCTGGAACTTCTGGAGGAATTTTTCCTTACCTTTAACCTGGACAGTGATCTCTATCCGGGTATGCAGCAGGGCGATAACGGGCAGAGCATGGTTCTCGGCGGCATGACACCGGAAGGGAAGGACGGCTTTCATCTTCTTTCCCGTCTCTGCCTGCAGGCCAGCCTGGAGCTTCGTCTGATCGATCCTAAGATCAACCTCCGTGTCAGCAGGGACACCCCCTTGTCCGTCTATGAACTGGGTACGCAGCTGACCAAGCAGGGACTGGGTTTCCCCCAGTATTCCAATGATGATGTGGTTATCCCGGGACTTGAAGAGCTGGGCTATCGAACGGAGGATGCCCGTAATTATGCGGTTGCCGCCTGCTGGGAATTCATTATTCCGGGACGGGGGATGGAAATACCCAATATTGACGCCTTGTGCTTTGCGGATGTCATGCGCACCGCCGTAATGGAACATCTGGCAACGGCCCCGGATTACGATTCCCTTTTCCGGGAAGTCGTTAAGAATCTGAAGGCCAGGGTGGACGAAATGTGTGAAAATACGAAAAACCTTTATATTTTCCCGGCGCCTTTCCTGTCCCTTATGATGGAAGGCTGCCTGGAAAACGGACGGGACATTTCCCTTGGCGGCGTCTACAACAACTACGGCTTCCATGGAACCGGCCTTGCCACTGCCGCTGATTCCCTGGCAGCTATCAAAAAATACGTTTTCGATACCGGTGAGGTGGATCGGACGGATTTACGGAAAGCCTGTGAAACAGATTTTGCCGGCTTTGACCGTCTCCTCCACCTGCTGCGTTATGAAGCGCCTAAAATGGGAAATAATGAAGAACTGCCCGATACCATAGCCGGTGAGCTGCTGGAAGCCTTTGCGCAGGCTGTCAAAGGGAAAAAGAACGAACGGGGAGGTATTTTCCGGGCAGGGACCGGATCCGCCATGTACTATCTGTGGTATTCCAAGGATATGGGCGCCACCCCGGACGGCAGGCGGGCCGGGGAAGGGTTTTCCTGCAACTATTCCCCCAGCCTGTTTATCCACACCAAGGGACCGGTATCTATTGTCAAATCCTTTACCCGGCCGTGTCTTAAACACACCATCAACGGCGGCCCCCTCACCATGGAGCTGCACGACACCCTCTTCCGGGGAGAGGAAAGCATTACCAAGGTAGCGGCACTGGTAAAATCCTTCATTGATTTGGGCGGCCATCAGATGCAGATCAACGCGGTAAACCGGGATACCATGCTGGATGCCCAGAAGCATCCGGAAAAGTACCATAACCTCATCGTCCGGGTATGGGGCTGGAGCGGTTATTTTGTGGAGCTGGATAAGGAATACCAGGATCACATTATTAAACGGATGGAGCTTACGGTCTGAAGAAGCCCATGAAAAAATTCCACGTATGCGGCTAAAAGAACCGCATACGTGGAATTTTTATAACTGTCCGGTCTACAGTAAATGCGCAGCCCTCACTGAATTGTTGCGAAGTTTGAGTACGAATTTCTTCTGTTTACCAATTTGTATCTATTTCCTCTCCTGTCAGCAGATGGATAAGTTCCGTGCGGACCTTATCCAGATACGCAATACGTCCCTCAAATTCCGGTTCCCCATTCACCACCACACCCATTCTCCGTGCATCCTCCAGCGGATACGCTTCCACCGTATCGCCTGTTCCATCCTGATAGATATAATCAATTCTCATCACAGGATTTCCTTCATGGACATCTGTGTTAATTTTCTCAATATCCACTTCCAGCAGGAAGGAATAGAAGCTCCGGAAGTCAGACGCATCTACCTCTTGCCCATTTACTGTAACCGTCAACTCCTCTCCATCCTGCCCTTTTCCCTGACGGGTCAGAAGAAACAGAAACTCATCCTCCCCCAGCTTCAGAGATACCTGCTGCACCTTATTTATATCTGGAAGCAGCGCCAATTCAAAAAAAAGATCATCTGCACTCGCATGGAGAAATACCAGTTTATCCTCTGCTATCGTATACAACAGTTTGGAATTGCTGCATATCATATATCTGTCCGTACCCTCTCCTGCCGCTGCACCTATAGTAAAAGTATCCGTGACACCATCATGGCTTACCGTCATAACCATAGCCGGCCGATCCATTCCGTACGCCGCAGCCTCTGTTTCCTGATACCATCCTTTTACGCTGTCCGCGGAAAACCCCAGCAGGGAACCAATTTCCTCATTCATCGCCTTCAGAGAGGTTTTCACATGAACGGGGCTGGTAAGTTCATAAGATGAGATATAAGCCTGCGCCGGTTCCTCTGATACTGCAATCCGAAGCGGTTCTTCCAAATCCGGCCTTTCAACCACAATTCCCGTAAGTCTTTCCGTCATGCGTTCTGTCTGCGGCTCAATAGGGGGGATCAGGGTAGTATCAAAATAAACGAACGGAGAATACACCATCCAGTCCCCTATCCCCTTTCCGATAGAAAAAAGTCCGTCCTGCCCTTCCTTGCAGACATACCAGGAGGAGGTACCTTCATTAAAGGACCCCAAATACAGTGTCGTCTCTCCAAAACTTCCCCTGATATTCACCTTAGCCTCCGGCTCCTCCAACCCGTATACCTTCCTGTCAAAGGGTTCCTCAAAAATGATATCCGCCGATATGGACAAAAGATTCCTTACTGCTGTTTCCAGACTGTCCTCCTCTATTTTATAGTCCTCATAGCCGATAAGCACCCATTCCTTTCCGTCCTTTGCAATGCTATAATTACCTTCTTTATTTTCTATGCTTATCCTGTTGATTTCCTCAGCCTCAAAATCCGTGAGCATACATGTCCCGCCGGAAGCCTCCGGTTTTTCTTCCTTTTCTTTTGAATGAAGAAGAAACACAAGGGCCGCTGTCAAAATAAGCAGCGCAGCACACAGGCTGAAAAGCATTTTCTTTTTTCCCGCCATCACAGCCTCCTCCTGCGTATCGATACCGCAGCTCCGGTTACAACGCATATTCCCGGCAAAAGAATTCCCAGCACGATAGAAACAGCTGTGTAGGAAGACTGCGTAATCTGCAGCGGTTCCGAGGCGAAACTCACACTGGGAATGCTGATCCCCTTCTGTTTTCCC
This sequence comes from Lachnospiraceae bacterium, assembly GCA_022845955.1. Taxonomy (GTDB): domain Bacteria; phylum Bacillota; class Clostridia; order Lachnospirales; family Lachnospiraceae; genus Eisenbergiella. The sequence goes on along the minus strand of AP025576.1, from coordinate 1,111,372 downwards.
GCCAGGGAATTGATAAGCTCCACGGTGAAATCTTTATTGTTGAAGCTGCTGCTTACGGTCTGCGATGAAGTGAACATGGCGGCAGAAGCAAATGCTGCAACGTAAGATCGGTGTTCCTGTGTCCCCACATATTTCAGACGATCGCCAATAACCACAATTCCCAATTCTTCTTTTATCAGAGGATTTTCTCCGTTCACCTCCCCGGTATCCGGCTGATACAACGAACAGCTTTCCGGCGCCTTCACAAGATACTTAGCCGTTCTGTTATCCTTTTCCTCCCAAAGTACGCTGAGCGGCCTGCAATAATAGCCCACAAAGAGAAGAGACGGATTTTTTACCCCGGATAGATAGGGCTGTGCCGCTTCGTCAAAAACCGCACCGAACATAAAGCCCTGCTTATCATAGGTATTCTTCTGGTTTGTTTCCACAATAAGGCTGTTCCCGATGCCTATTCCCCATTCTGACAGAAAGCTCTCCAGATTAGGCAGCTTCGGCTGGTTATGGGAGGCCACATATATCAGCTTTTTCTCAAATTTCCCTTCATTGTCCAGAAAACGATCCAATTTTTCCAGCTCCTGCTGCGTATAATCCGTCATCGGTGCAAACAGAAAAGCGATCTCTGCCTCCGGGTTAATTTCCTCTGCAGCTATATTCTGCCGGGTAATCACATAATTGTTTTCTTCCAGATAATTGATAATATCCGCACAGCCTGCCTCAGAATGGCCGGTAAGCACCGATACCCTGAGAACGGAATCCTCCGTTACATAAAGAATTGCAGAGGTGAGTACCTGTTCCGCTTTTGATTTATAGGTATAACTATAACTGGAATCATTCCTTTCCATTTCCACACAATCATTCAGGGAAACCATTTTTATACGTTTTTCCGACTTTATTATAATGCTGTTATTCTGTATCCCATAATCCGCATATTCTGCCGCCAGCTCCGGTTCCTTCAGCAGATCAGCAAACCGCACCTGTATTCCCGCGTTATGCCTTGCATATCCCTTAAGGATCTCATCTGTCTGTTTTCCATATTCCGTGCTCCGCAGATCCTCTTCGTTATGGCACACTATGATTTCCACCGGCTGTGTCAATGACTCCACAACATCCAGGGAATCCTCCGTAAGTTCATAAATATTGCCCTCTGTTAAATCCATGGAAGGCAGCCTTTCCATAAGAAGTGAAAATACCACATTAAAAAGTACCACTACTGCCAGAAAGAAAATTGTTACCACGGTGGATACCGCCGCATTTTTTATCCTTTTGCTTGCCGTCCACCGATTCTTATCCAGAACCCGTACCGTCAGAAACAAAAATACCAGCATGACACTCAGAAAAAACACGACATGGGGAAGCTTCAGGAGTCCCGCTGTAAAATCATAATATCTCTGTGAAAAAGACAGCGCCCCCAAAGGCTTTTCCAGAAAAGCCAGCCCGGAAGGCAGCATCCTCCCAAGCCCATCTAAAAGCATGATAAAAAGCATACATGCAAAGGTTCCTACCGCCGCCAGCATCTGACTCTCCGTCAGTGCGGATACAAACAATCCTATGGCAAGCAGCGCCGCCCCAAGCAGAAGCAGTCCCAGGAAATTCCCAAGAAAAACGCTCCAAAGCGGGGAGGAAAATGCGCTTAACACCGCAAAATAAATAACACAGACCGAAATTCCCAGTGCAAATAATGTATATGCCGCCAAGAACTTCCCAACCACAATCCCATGCAAAGAAACCGGCGCTGTCATAAGGGCCTGATCGGTACGCATCCTTTTTTCTTCCGACAGCAGCCTCATAGTAAACAAGGGCAGGGTCAGCAGGACCACCACATACATATTCGAAAAAATTCCTGTTATATCGTTGGTACCATAGTACTGTATCTGCATGAGCAAAAACTGTCCTCCGAATAAATAATATACGGCAAGGCATATATATCCCAGGGGATTTTTAAAATAAGAAGACAGTTCCTTTGTATATACTGCGCTCATTTTCTTTCCCCCTTTTCTTTCCCCGTCTGCTCTGCCCTGTAATTCCCTGTTGTCAGCTTCATAAAGATATCTTCCAGGTTCATTTCCCTGCTCTCAAGTCCCAGGAGCCTCCAGCCATGTCCCGACACGCAATCATAAATGGCACGGCGGACAGGAGTTCTCCCGTCGGTTTCCAGCAGAAAGGAAAATACGTTTTCTTCCACGCTTCTTTCAAAGCTTACATCAGACACTCCATTCACAGCCCTCAGATATTCCGCAGCCTCCCTGCGCGGTCCTTCCACCAATACCCGGAAGTACGCCTGCCCGGATCCGCCTCCTTTTCTGCCGTCTGAAGCCCCCATCCTTCTGGACAGGTTTTCTTCCGTATCATCGGCAATCATCCTGCCCTCGTTAATAATGACAATTCTTCCGCACACCGCCTGGATTTCCGGCAGAATGTGGGAGGATAAAACCACCGTATGCTTTTTTCCCAGTTTACGAATTAATGACCTGATTTCTATCATCTGATTCGGGTCCAGCCCAACCGTCGGTTCATCAAGAATCAGTATTTTCGGATCCCCGATCATTGCCTGTGCAAATCCCACACGCTGTTTATAACCCTTGGAAAGATTCCGGATCAGTCTTTTTTGTACTTCTGTAATTCTTACCTGCTGACAGATCCCGGCAATATGTTCTTCCCTCGTTTCGCCGCAGGATACCTTTTTCAGACGGTACATAAACCGCAGATACTCCTCCACAGTCATATCCGTATAAAGAGGCGGAAATTCCGGCAGGTAACCGATATATTTTTTGGCTTCTATAGGATTTTCAGCCATATCCGTACCGTTGATTCTGATTTCCCCTGATGATGCGGACAAATACCCGGTAAGCATATTCATAGTCGTTGATTTGCCGGCGCCGTTCGGCCCCAGGAATCCCAGGATTTCCCCTTCTTTCACTGTAAATGAGATATGATCGACAGCCAGTTTGTCCCCGTAGCTTTTTGTCAGATTCTTTACTTCAATCAAGTCCGTTCCCTCCGGCATGTACTCTCTGCCTTATGATTACTGTTTATCAGCTACCTGTGTATGCAGATTCTCACATATTTGGTTTCTGCCATACTTTTAAGTGTCATATCATTTAATTCGTCTCCGTTAAGCACACGTCCCCTTACCCAGCTGCCAGCTTTAAATCTGCCTTCCTCCAGACCTACAATGGTGAGATAGGTACCGCTCCCTTTTTTGGGCAGAGGGGTAAAGCGCACCTGACAGCCGGAAATATAAAAGCCGTTTTCTTCCCTGAAAATAATTCCGGCGCTGCCCGGCTCTCCCATTTTCCCCGAAAGATAATCCAGCTGAAGGTCATAACCATCCATGGGAATAATGCTCCCCTTTTCATAGGGATTCCTTCTGATAAAGCCGGTCATCCGGTCAGTCCCACGCCGTTTCAGCAAAAGCGGATAAAGTTCATTCAGAACCTGATAGCTCTTTACCAGATAAGGTCCGGTACCAAGACAGGAAAAACCATCCGCTTCAATATTCAGCGCGGCAAGAAGCGAGGCATCCGGGCCTTCCTTTTCCTCCCGAAGAAAATCTTCTACCGCAAACGGCGAAAATCCAAGTGCATTCATTCCGCCAAATGCATAGAAGGCATTCGACGCGGTAACCGGATCTCTTCTCGCCTCAGGAATAAACAGCGGATTCCCGCATACACTGTATTCCTCGCATACGCCTTTCAGATCGGGCAGATAAATATCCGGCGCGATCAGATCCAGAGAAGGCGCTGTATTCTTCCAGAGCGGAACCAGTTTCCCTACCGGCCCTCCCGACGGATAACATCCCGGCCGGTCAGGGTGCTGCTCCAGCCAGGCATTCACATACATCGGCAAAGGATAGATACGTTTTCCCGCCGACGCTATTTCTTCCACATCCCGCGCATAATGATATGCCATAAAGTATTCCGGCGCATCCTCACCGAGCGCCTGCTCCCAGTTCCCCTCCTTTCCGTACAGCTCCCGGATTTCCTCCGGCACTGATTTCCCATATTCCTCCTGCGCCGTATCGGAATAATCCCTTTCCGCCTTCAGAAAGCCAATTTCATTTTCGACCTGTACCATAATGACGGTCTGTTCTTCCTCATCGGTTTCACGCAGGAATTCCATCAGTCTGCAGAATGCCTTTTTGTCCGCTTCCACCGCCTCCCTGCAGAAGGGGGAAACCGTGTTGGACGGCCTTCCTGCTCCATAACACGCCCTGAAAAAGCGCCTGTCATCTTCCTTCACCCAGGAAGGGACATAAAAACTTTCCCCGTTTTTCCACAGTCCGAACCATAATAATACAATTCTTACCTTTTCCCTCCTGGCCTGTGACAGAATCCCTTCCAGCAGCGTAAAATCAAAACAACCTTCTCCGGCTTCTATACTCTCCCAGGCTATGGGCAGTATCACAGTATTCATGGAAAACTGACGGATATACGGCCAGACCTCCTTCTCCATAAATTCCAGGCTGGAGGAAGAGGAATTATGCAGCTCACCCCCCAGTACCAGGAAAGGCTCCCCCTGTACGTACAATACCGGAATGCCATTAGCGTCCGGCGCAATACAGGGAATTCTTTTTTTTGCTGTTTCCATATTTTTCACCTCTTTTACTTTAATTGGATGAGAGCAACCCCATATTCCGGGATTTCAAATTCCACTTTGATTCCCGTTTCTGTTTTCCGGATAGCCAGTTCTTCCCTGCCAAGCACAGATGCCTGATACAGCCTTCCCATCTGATCTGCATCCGGATATTCCGGACATCCCATGTTATCCCACAGCTTTCTTGCATTTCCATGCTCCTCATCAATACGGAAAATTTCCGCACAAGTAACACTACAGTTATCTATTTGCAGTTCAACGGTTTCTTTTCCCGCAGGCTGATCCGGAATCTGCTGATTATAAGCCAGGACGCAAAGCCCGCCGTCACGCCCTGAAGCCGCAAGCATTCCCACGTTTCCCTGTTCTTCCATTGCCGGATACCTTTCACTTCCCATACGGTGCAGCAGCTCAAATGCACGATAAGCAGGCTTTGGGATTCCATGCACGGTCTGCAGCCCAAAACCGCCGTGAAATTCCCCGCAATGCTGGGCATGCTCTTCAAAAATATCGGTAAAGGTCCAGAAGGAATATGCATCCACCAGACCGATATTATCGATTACCGTCTTCGTTACAAGAGCGGCGCTGTATGGATAATCATGTACATCATCGGGCAAAGATGCGGAAGTGTTCCATTCCGTATAATAAAGGGGATAATCCCCCGCATCCTTTCTGGCCCTCTCTGTCATCTCCTTTAAAATCCCCCTCCGGTAGACGGTCGCCTGCTTATGTATCTCCTCCGAATGCCCCTCCTTCGCTTTTTTTTCGATATCAGCAAAGAAAGCTTCCAGGCTCATCCCGCTGTTCCAGAGCGGATCATCCGTAGGATAATGATGTGTGGATATAAAGTCCAGAGGAACCCCGTTCTGTGTACAGTAATCGATCAGTTCCGGTATCCATGCATTGATTGCCGTTGCCGGTCCTCCAACCTGCAGCCCTGTATCCACGGACTTAATAGCCCTCGCTGTGTGTTCATAAAGAGTAAAATAATCCTTCTGATCTCCTGCAAAAAAGAATTTCAGATTCGGTTCGTTCCACACCTCAAAATACCATTGCCGCACCTCAGCCAGACCATATCTGCAGATAAAATGTCTCATCATTTCCGCAATAAAACTATCCCATGCCTGATAATCCTTCGGCACCGTAACATTTCCCTTATAGTGGAAACACGTCTGCTCCCCGGAAGCAAAGGGGGTCGGCATAAAACCGATTTCCATAAAGGGTTTCATGCCTATACGCAGAAGGAAATCAAAGATATTATCAATATTAAAGAAATTATAGGTATATTCCCCCGGCCTGTTTTCCTGAACAACACACATGTCATCATTAAGGATTCCATGGAATCTTACATACTGAAAACCAATATCCCCCGCCGCCTTTTCAAGCTGTTTCCTGTAGTCCTCACGAAGGGCCGTATAGCCGTGGCAGGACCCCACACATTTTTCCCAATAATGCACAAAAGCGGTCTTCGGCGCATCCGCGTCCATATGAAATTGTAATGTCCCCATAAAAAAGTACCTCCCATTTAGTTTTGCAGTTACAATCTTATGATATTAAAACGTACAGGTTTTATATAGTTATTAATTTGTCCAGTTTTAGTCCTATTTTGCTGGACACCAACGCTTCCCTCTGCTAAAATGAGTACGGTCAGACCGTACAAGGCTTCCCATGCGGAGGAACTCATATGATATATCAGGAAACATATCAGGCGGGCGGAGATCCCACCAAAATGAATATAAGCGGTGTGCTCTATACTCATAATTCATCTACATTTTTACCCCCCCCCGGTGCCGAAACGTAACGGTTTTCCGTCACACTGTCACTCCTTCTATGAAGTGGATTATACAATAGAAGGGATGTCTCAATTCGAATTTGAAAACAGAGTTGTGGATGTAGTTCCCGGCTCCCTTGTTTTTATCTCCCCCCTTACCATGCATTCTATTAAAAACGACAGTCGCAACAGCAATTTTATTCTGCAGTTTTCTCCCCGTCTGCTCTTAAATACCCTCAGCAGTATGGAAGAGCACTGTATTCTGGTACCGTCCGGCATTCTCCGGGAAAAAGGTTCCTTCCTTATCAACTCCGGCACTGCCATGGATAACATGATTCAGGAACTGATCGAAAATGTCCCGACTATTCTTTTACCTGTTCCGGAAAGTGAAGTACAACTTGCCGGTTATCCCTGTCAGCAGGAAATCAGGCTGAGCGCCGCCCTGCTTTCTCTGCTTTCCGCACTCCTGGATTCAGGGCTTCTCCGGATTGAAAATACCGAGCTTAACACCTCCCATCTTGCCAAAATGCAGATGTTGCTAAGCAGGCTGATCCGTCATCCCGAAGACAAACTCACTATGGAAGCTGCCGCCGCCCTTACCAACATGAGCTACTCTAATTTCTGCCGATCCTTTAAGAGTACAATCGGCTATTCCTATGTGGATTTCTGTAATGTGGTACGAATTCATCGTGCCCAGGAGCTTCTTCTGCATTCCCAAATGTCAGTTACCGAAATTTCCGAACTCCTTAACTTTGGTTCCATCGGTTATTTCAACAGGATTTTCAAAAAACATACCGGCTGTACCCCTCTCACCTATCGTTCTTCCCGTCGTTAATATTCCATACCGCCTTTTCTTTTTGGTTATTTTTACAGACAAAAGCAAAATAAGACTAAAATTAAGCAAAATAAATTGTAGATAATGTGTCCAAATATATTTATAGTAAAAATATGTTTTGGGCACTTTTCACAATTCCCAAAAATAACAGGTTATGCCGCCGGCTTCCAAAGTCAGTAATCTTGTTACGCCGTACGCATAAACACAAAGAAAAGGAGAGGATTTATTATGACAAGAGTATCTAAAAAGTTCCTGGCGGTGCTTTTATCTTCCGCTATGCTGGCCGCGATGACCGGATGCGCATCTTCCGCCACTGCCGATTCCAACAGTACTTCCGGCCCCGCCGCCGAATCTGCAGCCCCCGCCGAATCTGGGGACACAACAGCAGAGACTACCGCGGCGGCTTCCGGTTCCGAGCTTTCCGGTGATTTGGATATCTGGGCATGGGGTGCAGACGATGAGGCAAAGGCCAGAGAAGGGGCTATTGAAATCTTCATCAGCGAGCATCCTGAACTGAATATTACTTATACCATTATTCCTACGGCTGACAGTGTCTGGGATCAGAAAGCAGCCGCCGCGTTGTCCTCCGGCTCTGCAGGTGATGTCATGCAGATGAGTCCTGACTATTACGGAATGAATACGGAGTATTACATTGACCTTAATCCTTACGTAGAAGCAGACGGTGTGAATCTGGATGATGTCCTGGTTCCCGGCGTCATTGACGGTTATTATGATTCCGACGGAAAGCTGGAAGGCTTCCCTCTCCTGGCAAACTGCTTTGTAATGGCATATAACAAGGATATGTTTGATGCGGCAGGCGTTGCTTATCCTGAAGATGGCTGGACCATGGAAGATCTGTCTGACTGGGGACAGGCATTTGCTACAGGTGAAGGCGCCAATAAAACCTATGGACTTGTAAAACACTGGGTTATGAATAACGTTATGGTCTATGCCTGCGGCGGCACTCCCTACAGCGACGACCTTTCCACATCTCATATGGGTACTCCCGAAATTGTAGATGCGCTGACTCTGTATAAAAAGCTGATTGATACCGGTGTTATTCCCGATGATACGGCTCAGAAAACCATTCCTGCAGAAACACTTTTTGTCTCCGGGAAATCCGCTATGTATCCCTGCGGCGGTTTTGAAACAATTACCGTAACCAATGATGCCGATGAAAACGGTATCAATATCGGTTTCTGCAAGATGCCGAGTGATCAAAACGGCAAAGAAATCAATGTGCAGTATGCTACCGGCTGGGCTATTACCACCACCAGCAAAAACCCGGATGCAGGCTGGCAGTTCCTGAAGGAGTCCGCTTATGCAAACGATGAAATGGCAAAGCAGACGGCTATCTGCGGTATGCCTTCCAACAAAAAGGTAGCAGAAAGCTATTATGCAGACATTACCTTCAAGGGTGAAGGTCTGAATAACAGTTACTATGTTGAACATATGGGCAATACACATCTGAATCCGTTTGGAGGTACCCTCGCTTCTACCGGCAATATATGGACTACCATGGTGGAAGCTGTGCTTCTTGATAATCAGGAGCCTCAGGCGGTCGTTGACCAGTACGCTCCTCAGATTGAAAAAGAGTTTGCAGGTTATTCTTTCAATAAAAAGTAATTGAAGAATTCCTATGAGGATCTGTAAACATTTTTTTGCAGAGGGGGTTTTTCCTCCTCTGCAATTTTTAACTTAGATGCAAGATAACAAAACCAGGAGGAATACATGAAAGAAAAAAAGAAGAAAAAAATTTCCGGTATTCAAAAAAGAAACAACCTTAATTTTTACCTGTATATATCACCGTGGCTTATATTTTTTCTGGTTCTGACAGTCTATCCCATGATAAAATCCTTCGTTCTGGCCTTTACGGATTCCAGCTTTAACGGACAGGGTAATTTTATCGGCCTGGAAAATTTTGTACAGGCATTTACCATGGATCCACGGTTCTGGGCGGCATTTAAAAATACGATATGTTATGTATTAATGTATGTTCCGCTCAGTCTTATCCTGTCGTTCTTCCTGGGGTGGCTTTTAAGCCGTAATGTAAAATTCTTAGGGTTCTGGCGTACTGTTTTTTACCTTCCCTATATCACGGCCGGTGTAGCGGTAACAATTCTCTGGGGATGGATTTTCAACGGCACCTATGGTGTTATCAATTATATCCTGTCCCTGTTTGGGATTCAGGGACCTAACTGGCTCGGTGACAAACGGCTGGCACTGGGTTGTATTGTAATTATGTGTCTGTGGTCTTTGGGAAACCAGATCCTGATAATGCTGGCAGGCATACAGGATATTCCCGACTCTTACTATGAAAGCGCCAAGATAGACGGAGCCGGCACTTTAAGGCAGGTTTTTGCCATTACGCTGCCGCTGTCCACTCCCACCATTTTCTTCAATCTGGTTATCGGCGTTATCTCCGCATTCCAGCTCTTTAACCAGCCTTACATCCTCACTCAGGGCGGTCCGGTTAATTCGACAGTTACCGTAGCCATGCTTATTTTCCAAAACGCATTCCAGTACGGTAAAATGGGCTATGCGTCCTGTATTGCATGGTGTCTGTTCATAGTCATTATGATTTTTACCGGCATTATCGAATTCACCCAAAATAAGTGGGTGTTCTATGATAACTAAAACGAAAGGAGAATGATTATGAGCAATCGCCGGCCTATGTCAAAAACAACAGCAAGACGCGTCAGTATGACTATTACATACATTATCCTCATCCTTTGCGCAATAATATGTATTTTTCCATTCTTCTGGATGCTGACCACCGCATTCAAATCAACAGCTGAGGCGTATCTGTTTCCGCCTACCTTCATTCCGAAAAAATGGCTTTTCTCCAATTTTACTAACGGACTGCAGGCAGCTGATTTTGCAACCTTTACCAAGAACACTGTTTTTCTGGTTATTATCAATACCGTGGCAACCGTGATTTCTTCGGCATTCGTTGCCTATGGGTTTGCCCGGTTTCCTGCTAACGGCTCAAAATTCTGGTACACCTGTCTGATGGCGACAATGATGCTGCCCTCTCAGGTTACCCTGATCCCCCAGTATCTGCTGTATTATAAAATGGGTATGGTGGATACCTATTGGCCGCTTATCATTCCTTCATTATTTGGCGGAGGCGCCTATAATATATTCCTGTACCGCCAATTCTTCCTGTCACTGCCCAAGGAGCTGAATGAAGCCGCCACCATTGACGGAGCCAGTTCATTCCAGACCTTTATATACATTATGATGCCCGCCGTCAAACCGGTTTCGATGTGTGTAGGCGTTATGTCCCTGGTATTTAATTGGAATGATTTCTATCAGCCGTTAATTTATCTGAACTCCACCAAAAAATTTACGGTTGCCATTGGGCTTCAATTCCTGAACTCCTCCATGGGAACCACGAAAATCGGTCAGATGATGGCTGTTGCCGTAGTTATGACACTTCCGGTTTTGTTGATCTTCTTTGTCTGTCAAAAATATTTTGTACAGGGAATTAAGATGCAGGGAATCAAAGGATAATTTCTCAAACGCATAAAAAAGCAAATCGCTGGTTCCGCCGGCGATTTGCTTTTTCCTTTTCTTTTTTCGGCTCTGTAGACTTGTAAACACTTATTACAATAACATTTTAATGAAAATGCCGGGAAAATTTGGTATATTAAGCTTAAATCATAAATACAGCTATCAATTTAATGGGAAAAGACGGATGCGAATATTCCATGGAAGCAATGTTATTGTGAACGATCCAAAAATTATAGTAATCGTTGAAGGGCCTATGGCAGATGATACCATTTGTGAATATAAAATCACTTTCCACAATTACGTTTGAAGGGATCTATCAGCTATGACGAACCACTTCTTCTCTGACGAAGAGATTACCAGGAATGATTTGTATTTTATTTGCTATATGATAGAGCGGGTCGCCCGGAAATTACATCAAAGAAATAAATATGTTGTAAACGCAATTGATAAGAAAGAGTGGACGAGGCTGATCAGCCTCGCTAATGTGTTACATTGTGAAAACCCGCTGAAAATAGAGGACCAGTGGATTGACGAGTACTCGCTGGAGTCAGGCTCTTTTGATATTACAGAAGTGGATAAAGAACTGGCAGAGCGTATTCCGTCAGAGACTCAAATGGGGAAAGTATATATGCGCCTGATACTGGATACCTTATTGCCGGGAGAAAACTACGTAGAAGGCTTGATCAGAGTGTATAATGATCCGATTAGTGAAGTAATCGATAATTATAACTCAAGTGCATTCTATGAGCCGTCCTATGTAATAGCCAGGGCCTATAATGAAGGAGGCTTTTAGGGAAGCGCAGGCACGGCCCGGATGATAAGCCAATGGCTTCAACCCGCGGCGGATACGGGGATTGAAGCCGGAACCTGAGACTTCAGTGAGACTTCTATTCGATTTTTCCATCCAGAAACGCGTTGAGGATATTCTGCGGTGCATCATAATAGAAGCTGCTGTTATAATCCTGGATTTTATCCGTAACAAACGAATGATATGCCTCAAAAAGGGAATCCATTACGGACAGCCCTTTTTCTCTTGAAATACCGAGAATAAGCCGTTTATAAATCTTTCCTATATCCCAGTGACTGGGAACAGCGTATTTGGCATCAGATACATTATCAAAAGTACCTTCCTTCAATCCGCTTTTTTCGATAAACGAATCGCTGACTGTTTCGATATTATCACTGTGATAAACATCCGCTGAATCATATATTTTTTCGATGGAAGCCCTGCCCAGTACATCTACCGTATCCGATCTCTTATTTTTTGTTTTTCTTGCAATGTATTCAATCAGGCTGCATGTAAAAAACAAATCATTCTCTTTCTGTTCTTCCCTTCCTGTCCTTTCACTGCCCCCTCTCCGGTTACGAATTCGAGACACTTCAGGCTTTCGGCGGAACAAAAGTAATGTTCCTATCGTATCTCCTGTAAAGCCTCCCCTCCCAGCCGGTGAGATCCGTTTCCCCTGCGCCGGTTCCTGCTCCATGGGCGGCAAAACCCGCCGCTTCTTCTTTTCTTTCCTCCCGTACTTCCCCGGCCTTTTGCTGCCGGATCCATACGTTCATTTTGCCTTTTCCCCGGTTATTCCACAAATAATAAGGGAGCGCCCGGAATTTCCCGCCTTCTGCGGTTTCGCCTTCTATGATCGAAATGCCGCCGAACAGGGCGGAGTCCGTTATCTTCAGCTCCCCTTCTCCCAGCAAAACATCTGTCCCCAGCGGATTATCCGTTTCCTCCAGGCAGTACAGAAGCGGGCCTCTCTGAAGGGCTACCCTTCCTGTATCCGCCGTTACGAACGGATGCGCCTCTACCTTGACCGCCGGCAGTTCCATAGAGATCTGTACCACATCGGCATCCTTCCACTCTCTTTCTATCAGAAAATATCCGCTTTCCAAAGGCCAGTCTGCCAGTTCGCCGTTCACCAATACCGTCATTTCCCCGGACCAGGCGGGACGGCGCACTGCCAGAATAAATGACGCCTTCTCCTGCGGATGAAGGACAATACGGTTCGTACCTTTCCAGGGCAGCCCGCACGCTGTCTGCTCCACAGCAAGTTCCAGGCGGCTGCCGTCCCTGCCTTCCATGGTGCCCTCGTAACGGCTGCCCATATGAAGGTTTATATACACTCTGCCTTTGGAAAAGCCATAAATATAATCCTGCAGGCAGCCCATGATTTTCAGGAACATAGGCGGACAGCAGGGGCATCCGTGCCAGGACCAGCGTTCCGTCTCTCCATCGCTGATAAGCGGATTTTCATAAAAATAGCGGGTGCCGTCCTGGGACAGGCACGGAAGCACATTATTCATCACCGCACATTCCAGCACATCCATATATTTTCCGTCCCCGAAAGCCCGGTGCATCTCCCCTGCCCAGAATGCAAGCGCCGCGCCCGCACAGGTTTCCAGGTATGCGTCATTGGGCAGATCATACTGGTAGCCGAACCGTTCCTCATTATGGACGGCGCCGATACCTCCGCTGATATGCAGCTTGGTATGCTCCATATTATCCCACAGCCTGACAGCGGCCCGGAGGTAACTGTTATCCGCTTCCTCCGTCTCAATCCCCAGCGCCGTAAGGCCGGTATACATCAATGCCGCCCGGACGGCATGGCCCACCACCTCCGACTGCTCCGTAATCCGGCAGTGATCCTGGGAATATTCTCCCATATAATGAGGCATGGAATACCGGTCATGATGCACGCCTCTGTGATCCATCCAGAATTTCACCAGCCGGTAATACCGCTCTGGCTGCACACAGATCCCGTATTCCTGTTCCATGTCACCGGAAAGCCCCGGTTCCTCCCGGAAAAGGCAATACAGTTTTATCACCGCTTCCTCTGCCAGGGAATGGGCCGGCACGATATTTTTGCCGGGATAGCCGGGAGTGCCGGGATCCGGAACCATCACGTTGCACATACCGTTCACCGCTTTTACGGCGCAGCTTAACAGGCGCTTCTTTCCGGTGGCTCTGTAATAATGGATCCCCGCCTCCGTAAGACAGCCGATATTATAGGTTTCATGCTGCCATATCAGGCTTCCGCCGTTACCGCCCCATCTTTTGCCGGGGCAGATCAGAGTGGTATAGGTATTGATGTATCCGTCCGGATCCTTTTCCTGGGCCGCCGCGATAATCTCCGCATAGGCTTCTATTTTCTTATCCAGCTTCTCATCGAAATTCACAGCGATAATATCGCTGATACCCCGGATCACTTCACAGATCAGCCCGTCATACCAGGGCGGCCCCACATGGCGGCCGCCTTTTCCTTCGATGACCCACTCGTAATTTTTCATGATGCCTTCTTCATGATCCTTTTCAAACTTCTCCAAAACATCCCAGACCGTTACTTGATGGATTTTGTAAAGCTGTCCGGCCCAGAAGCCCTCCGTCATCTTTACCTGCCTGTGGGCAGGCCGTTCCACTGCTATGTTACTCATTTCCCACTCCTCCTGCTGTTTGGCAACCGTCCGGACTTGCCTGAACCGTTACCTTGTTTTTACAGTAACCATTTACCCCTTAATACCTGTTGTTGCAATGCCTTCCAAAATATGCTTCTGTCCGAAAAAGAAGACGATGACGGCAGGCGTCAGCACAAGTACGGAAGCCGCCATAAGAAGATGCCACTGCGCACCGTAGCTTCCCTGGAAAAGCTGTAACCCCAGGGACAGCGTATATTTCTTCTCTTCATTCAGATAAATCAAAGGACCCATAAAATCATTCCAGCTGCCAAGGAAAGAAAAAATGCCTACCACCACCATGGCTGATTTGGACAGCGGAAGGATGATTTTCCAGTAGACCCTGAAGTAGGATGCCCCGTCCACATAGGCCGCCTCGTCCAGCTCCCTGGGGATGCTCAGGAAAAACTGGCGGAACAGGAAAATATTATAAACACTTCCGCCGAACCAGATAGGGACAGCCAATGGAACCAGGGAATTGGTAAAACCCAGCCTGGACCACATGACAAACGTAGGTATCATTGTCACGATGGAAGGCATCATAAGGCTGGTCAGTACGAGCATGAACACCTTATCCCTGCCCGGCCAGCGCAGCCTGGAAAAGCTGAAAGCACAAAGGGAGGCGGCGAGTATGGATCCTGCTACATTTGAAATTACCACAATAAGGGTATTCAGTAAATACCGGAAATAGGGCATGACCTCCAGGGCATCCTGATAATTGGTAAAAACCACGGGATCCGGTATCATAATAGGCGGCATGACAAATATCTGTGCCATATCCATAAACGAGCTTCGCAGCATCCAGTAAAAGGGAAAAAGGCAAATCAGTGATCCCGCCGTCAGGAACAGGTAAAGGACCGCCTTTCCCCATCTCTTTTTCTGCTTCATTTATTCTTCACCTCCCCTTCATAAAACACCCACATCGCTGAAGATTTGAATACCAGCATCGTCATGATGAGGATGATGAGGAACAGGATCCATCCCAGCGCGGAGGCATTTCCCAGGTTCCCATACTGGAAAGCCTCTTTGTACATATAATATACATAAAACAGCGTGGAATTGTTCGGCCCGCCGCTGGTCATGATATAAGCCTGGCTGAATACCTGGAAGCTCCCGATAAAGCTCATGATCAGATTGAAAAAAATAGTGGGGGAGACCATAGGAAGCGTTACACTTTTCAGCTTATGGAACCAGTTTCCCCCGTCCACTTCCACGGATTCATATAATTCCTTCGGGACATTCTGCAGCCCCGCCAGGAATATTACCACGGTCCCGCCCACCGTCCACAGGCTCATCAGCGCCAGGGAGGGGATTACTGTTTTTTCATCATAAATCCACCGGCTGACGGGGAGGTGAAGGACATGTAATATGGCATTCAGGATTCCCGTATCCGGATCGAACATCATCATCCAGACAATGGAGGACGCCACGGCCGGCACGATGGTCGGCAGATAGAAAATAGTACGGAACAGGGATCTCCCTTTGATATTGGCATTCAGCACCAGCGCAATGCTGAAGGCGAACAGAATCTGGAGCGGTACGCTCAAAAGTACATAATAGGCCGTAACCCCCAGCGATTTATAAAAATAAATATCCGTCCCGTCAAACAGATGTTTAAAATTCTCCATTCCCACAAAATGCGTTTCCGCCCCGATTACATTGTAATCCGTCACACTCAGCACCAGACTTATCACCAGGGGAGAAAGCACAAAAATAAGAAAACCGAGCATAACCGGCAAGGCGAACAGAATGCCGAAAAACGCTTCCTTTCTCCTTCTCTTTGTCATACGGCAAACTCCTTTCTTGTAAAACAGCCGGGAAAACCCGGCTGTTTTATGGTTAAGGTCTGGGGTATTTCCCCTGCACCTGTGCGTTCATCTGTTCCTCAACGGAAGCAATGGCTTCCTCCACCGTCATTTCACCCAGCCAGACCTTATCCAGCTTGGGATTCAGGACATCCATAATTTTGGGGAAATTCTTTATGGAATAGGTCAGTGCAGGCTCCCCGTTCTTAAATCCGTTGTTCATAATGGCATCCACATAGCCTTCGGGATGTGCCGGATTGTTTCTTGCCCAACGGTCGATGAGCGCTTCCTCCTCATACCACTCCCTGAGAACGGGCATCCACAGGCCGGTTTCGATCAGCTCCATGGTATATTCCGTATTCATGAACGCCTTCTGCAGCTCCCAGGCTTCCTTGGGATGCTGGGTTGTTTCAAAGACCACCACCGGCTCACCCATGGCAATGGTCATGGGCTTATCATACATTTTGGGCGGGATTCCCACGCCGAAATTCACTTTATTTGCCGATATTTCCTGGAGTGCCCACTGTCCGTCCCATACCATAGCCACCTTCCTGGATGCCAGGGCGGTAGCTCCTCCCGGCAGATTTTTGGACTGGACCGGTGAAGGCGCCACATGGTATCTGGTGATTAAGTCGGCAAAGTTCTGCATGGCCTCCGCCCCTTTTGTGTCCAGCAGATTCACTGCGGTTCCATCCTCATTCAGGAAATCCTGTCCGCAGTAAGCCATGGCATAGCTCACCATATTGGCCCCGCTGGGTGCGAAAAGCCCGAACTGCTTGATATTTTTCGGATCAAAATCCGGATCCTTGGCGTTTCTTCCCTGATTGTCAATGGTAAGCGTCCGGCATACATCCAGGAACTCTTCCCAGGTCCATGCCTCTTCTTCTGTGGAAGGTACCGTAATGCCTGCCTCCTCAAACACATCCTTGTTATAAAAAAGGCCGAATATTTCCAGGGAACCGTTGACACCGCATGCTTTTCCGTCATCCCACCAGTAAACGACCTGGGAGAGGATATCTTCTATATTAATATCCGGGTCATCGGCTGCAAAATCCATCATATTTTTCAGTTTCCCCTCGGATGCCCACTGCAGCGCGGTATCCCCGTTCAGCAGCGCCACATCCGGCCCCTGGTTGGCGGCGATCATAGTCGTCAGCTTGGTATTATAATCCGTGGGAATATGGATGTATTCCACCTCCACATTGGGATGTGTCTTTTCAAACTGATCGATAACGTTCTGGGTTGTTTTCTTTTCCTGGGGACCGCCCCAGCCGGTATAGCGGAGGACAATTTTCTCGCCGCTGTCGGCGGATTCCCGGGACTGGGCCTCCTGCGCTTCCCCTCCCGGAGCTTCCTGCAATTTTCTATCCGCCTCTCCTGCCGTGGGTTCCTTTCCCCCGCAGCCTTGTATGCCAAATAGCAGCACCGATGCCAACAGACAAGCTATTATTTTTTTCTTCATTTCATACCTCCCGGTTTTCTAAAGCTTACTGATAAGTAACCCGGGATTTTATGCGGCCGCTTTCCATCCCTGTTATGGTCTTATTATAGCTTTCATCGGGAAGCCGCGATATTCTAACATTTTAAGCTGGTGGACAATTTTAGGATCAGGGGCGGACGGTGCCTTTCTTTTTATCTGTCCCCTTCCGGATCCGGCAGCGGAATACGAATCCGGATACAGGTCCCTTCCCCCGGCCGGGTCTCAATCTGCATACACCCCTTTTCCCCATATAAAAGCTGGATACGCCGCCGCGTATTTTCCAGGCCGATACGGTGGTAATCCCCCTGCATGGCTTTTTCTATCTCTTCCCCGCTCATCCCCCGGCCGTTATCCTCCACTTCCAAAAGGATCGCATCGGTTTCAATGGTGCCGCGTATCCACAGAAGCCCCCCGTTTTTCATATCCCGGAAGCCATGGACCACCGCGTTTTCCACCAGCGGCTGGAGCAGGAGCTTTGGTACGCTGTACTGTCCCAGTTCTCCGTCCACCTCATAAACCACCTGGAATTTTCCTTCGAAACGCATTTCCATAATGTGCAGGTAATTCTGCAGCCACAGATATTCCTCACGAAAGGCCGCCAGCTCCTGCTTGTTCCGGAAGGTATACTGCAGCATGTCGGAAAGACAGAGGAGCATCCTGCTGATTTCCTCTTTCCCTTCCTCCAGAGCCATCATATTGATAATATTCAGCGTGTTATACAGAAAATGCGGATTCATCTGCAGATTCAGCGCCATGATTTCCGACTCTCTGTTGCGGATCTCACTCTCATAATTTTCTTCTATGAGAATCCGGATCTGTTCACTCATATCATTATATTTTTCCGTCAGATATTGAAGCTCATCCATCCCGCTGGTTGCCAGCCTCACACTGAAATCCCCTTTTCCCACCTGCTTCATGGCTCCTACCAGCTTTTCGACGGGAAGCGTTATTTTGCGGGCAAAGATTTTGGAAACGAGCATAGCGAGAAGGAAAATAAGAATACACAGAAAAACCGTGAGCGTCTGGAGGCTGACCACATTATGTACCAGGGCCTTTACCGGCGTTATGGAGGCGAATACCCAGCCGGTCACCTGGGATACCTCATAACAGACCAGTACCTTCTCCCCCTGGTACTGCAGAAGCATGCTGCCGGTCTTATCCGTGATATGCCAAAGCCAGGGAAGCTCCTGTGTGGTGCCCGCTTTGGCGGCATCGGAATGGGAAACAATTTCCCCTTTCGGGGAGGAAATGCAGAACTGGGAATCGTCAACGGAATTGCTGGCTTCAAACATTTCCCGGATCAGGTTATCCCGGAAGCTGATGACCAGCACCGCGTTGAAATCCTCCGAAAGCGCCCTGGTTTCCGACGGCTTTTCCGGATCAATAAACGTAGGGTTCAGGGGCTGTATCATGGAATAGACCGTGGGGTTTTCCACGGCATAATCCAGACCGAAGGTATCCTGCACCACATAGGTGGGCACCCACTGCGCTTCCCCTCTGCGTTCCCGCAGGCTTTCCCACAGCGTGGAGGAGAAAAAGTTGGCAACCGGCACCTTCAGCTGGGAATTATCGCCGAAAATAAATTTCTCCGTCATGATTGTGGTGGTGACGATATCCTCATCCACAAAATATTTCTGCAGAATGGCCTGGATTTTCTTATCCTTGACAAGCAGCTCCGAATCCGGCACCGTATCCACATCACTCAACAGCCGGTACATATCGGCATCCACGTTGAGATTTACCGCGCTTTCCTGAATGTATCCCATCTGCCTGTCAATCAGCTGGGTGTTTTTCACCACCACATCCAGAATGTTTTTCTTGGCGATATCTATGATGCTGTGATAGGACACCCAATAATAAGCGATGCCGATAATCAGGGAAGGGATCAGAATCAGAAAAATAAAGCACAGTCTCAGCTTATTCTGCAGATTCAGGCTGTTGAAACAGGTTCTCAGCTTATTCATCCGTTTCTCTCCTTAATTTCATAAGTTCATCCCGGAACTGCATGGGCGTGATGCCGTTCTCCTTCTTAAATACCCGGTTGAAATACTTGACGTCCTCATAGCCCGTTTTCCGGGCAATTTCATATATCCTGCAGTCTGTCTCCTGAAGCATGGCCCTGGCCTTTTTCATGCGTACCTCAATCAGGTTCCTGGAAAAGCTGTCCCCCGTGGTTTCTTTTACCAGGTTGCTGAAATAGGTAGGGGTCAGCTGGAATACCGCCGAAATCTCCTCCAGAGGGATATCTTTTTCATAGTGCTGTTCAATATACGCCCGGAAACGCTCCGCAAAGCCGTTGTTTTTATCCTGCTTTTTTTCCTCCGTCCCGGTGACCAGCAGCTTCAGCGCACCGTAAAGCTTGTTCCGGAAAGTCTCTATGCTTTTGTCTCCGCCTTCCTGCTGCCAGAACCGTTCGAATGCCTCTTCCAGATGGAAATACAGGGAGATATGCCTAAGCAGGCTCTGCAGGCCGCTTCTAAACCGGGCAGGCTCCGGATATCCGCTGTCCAGGCACCGTTCCATAATCCGGTCCGCCAGGCGGCATGCCAGCGTTAGGTCCGTATTTTTAACCGCATCCTTCAGCGCTTCCTCCTCCGCCAGCCCTATACCGAACTCCCCAGTCCGGCGGGGCAGGATAAAACCGGCAGACAGCCTGTCGGCTTCGGGAAAATAGAATCGGTAATCCATCACCATCACCGCACTTTTGTAACATTCCTCTATCTGCAGGAAAAGATCGGCCGCCGGTTCCCCCAGAACGCTCCATAGCTTCCGGTCCCCGCCGGAAAAAGAAGGAAAGGATTCCGGAAGCGCTGCCCGCTCCAGCAGGGCCGCCGCATCCGCTCCCTCTCTCTTTTCCGTGACCACTGTGACCATGGTGTCCGGGAGCACATGGCTGAAAAAAGACAGGGAATGGCAGGTGATCTGCAGCAGTTCCTTCATCCACCACTTCAACTGGTATTTCGCCTCTTCCAGTTCTTCTTTCCCCACCGTGCTGCCCCATTCCTGAAGCCCCTGCAGCCGGGTTATAATGACATTTCCCGGTTTGCCGCAGGGAATGATTTTTTCCATTTCCTTTTTGTCCGCAGGGGATAATCTGCCATAGACCCACTGGTTGAGCTGCTGCTCCATATAGGCGGGCAGGGTTATGTCCAGCTGTTTGCGCATTTCATCCTTCTGGCTGGCAAGAAGCCGTTCCTCACGGATTGCCCGGAATGCTTTTTCCAGAACCGCACGCATACGATCCGGATTCAGCGGCTTGAGCAGATAGTCCAGCGCTCCCAGAGTCAGCGCTTTCCTTGCATATTCAAATTCTGCATACCCGGTCAGCAGGATTACCTTAATCCCCGTTTTTTCCTTTTCCGCCTCTTCCATGAACCGAAGCCCGTCCATCTCAGGCATGCAGATATCGGTTATGATAATATCCGCCCCTTCCCTGTGAAGGAACTCCAGCGCCTCCGCAGCCGCCGTAAATGCCCATACCATGGCCTCCTCCCGGAATTCCCTATGCAGAATATTTTTAAGTCCCTTACACTGGCGTACTTCATCATCGACTACTACTATCCTCCACATGGACTGCCCTCCCCGCCTTGTTCACATTTTTTTCAGTGTAGCACAGTTATTCCGGGATTTCCATACGCTTCCCTTTCCGGGCGGCCATACCGGATCCCGCTTTGGTAACGGTTCAGACTTGTCTGAACCGTTACCCCGTTTTGAGGAACTGCGTCAGCTATAAAAAAAGAAAGCATCAAAAGGTGTTTTTCTCCTTCTGACGCTTTCTTTGTAACAGGCTTTACCCGGATTTTATTTTTCCAGACCTTCCAGATAAGCCGTAAACTGGGCTATAAATTCTTCCCTTATTTTCTCAAGGCCGGCAGTCTCACATTTACTGTTCAGCTCCGCAAGTGTCCCTTCCACATCTTCCACAAGTCCCAGCTCCAGCAGAGGCACATACTGGGAGCAGGCTTCGTTCATTGCAGCCAGTTCGCTTTTTACGGAGGAATCATCAAAAATGAAGCCGCTTGTCACCTCGGAAATGGCATCCCCCATTAATTCCTGGCGGATTGCGCTCTGGGTTGTTCCCGCTTCTCCCAGGATACGTTCCAGCGCATCGTTTTTAAGTCCCCAGGAAACAGGCGCATTCCCCACGGCATAGTTGGCCTGATCCGCACCCAGCGTATAGGTGGTGTCGCTGGTGGCATTGTAGGTGGAGCCTTCGATGCCGTATCTGCAGATGTCATAGCATTCCTTATCAAACTTCAGCACATCCAGCACCATAAGCGCACGCTCCGTGTTTTCGGAAACGGCCGGAATTGCAAATCCATCCCCTGTATAAACTCCCTTTACATGGACTACCCCCGGCGTTACATTGACCAGCTCGGCTTTCCATTCCGGATGCTCGGAATCCACAACATTTTTTGCAGATTCACAGGTATCCAGATTCCAGAAAAGAGCGGCGCTTGTCCCGTTTTGGAAGGCATCCAGAGGAGAGGTGGTATTGGAAACCGCATTTTTGGACCAGAAGCCCTTATCCGCCCAGCTCTTAACCAGCTTGCAGTATTCCAGATACTCATCGGTGCCGTACTGCCATACCACATCATCTGCGGTGGGATTTTCCCCTTTATAGAAATAGCCGAAATATTTACCGCTTCCCACGCTCATGGGAACCAGATTGTTCCTGCTCTGGAACAGGTTCATGGACATTTCCACCGCGTCCCCTGCTGCCGCGTAAGGATATATGCCTTCTTCCTTTTCTGCCACTGCGGTAAAATATTCTTCCAGCTTTTCGACGCTGTCGATTTTATCCATTCCGTATTTTTCACGAAGATCGCCCCGGATCAGCACAGGCATTGCATTATTCACATAAGGGCTGTTTTTGGGTATCATATAGCATTTGCCGTTAATTTTTGCCTGCTCAAATGCCATGCTGTCCTGGCCCTGCGTTGTCTGAGGCATATATTTGCCCAGCAGATCATCGGTTATTTCCATAAAGGCGCCCTTCGTGGCTTCTTCATAGTAAAAGGCCCAGGTTGATGTGTAAATAATGTCAATATTTTCGCCGCTTGCAAGGAGCAGGGAATATTTCTGTGAGTAATCACTGAGTGCTATATAGCTGATATCCAGCGTACAGTTGAGTTTTTCTTCCAGCTTTTCGTTTAAAGCCGCTTCCACCTCATCGGCAATGACGGGTTCGTCGCCGATAACATACATAACCAGCTCTTTGTGCTCCGAGATATCGTTTCCGCCATATTCCTGTGCGGTTTCCCCGCCGGCCTGTGTGTTTTCCCCTGCCGCACCGGCGCTTTCCGATGCCGGCCGGCTGCCTTCCGGCGTCCCGGCTGCGGTATCCTTACCGCATGCTGTAAAAATACAGGTACTAAACATCATGATACCTAACAGTACCCCCAACACTTTCTTTTTCATTCTCATTACTCCTTTCATGTATCACACGAATCTGCCTTATCCTTTGACAGATCCTAAGGTTAACCCTTTTACAAAGTATTTCTGGACGAACGGATACACCAGTATGATTGGGCCGGTAGCCACAATCGTAAGTGCCATTTTCGTGGATTCAATAGGCATGGAGCTTACGGAAATGGCCGACTGGCTGGCTATCTCCCGGAGGGCCTTGATACTGCCCATCAGCTGGTACAGCAGATACTGCAGATCGAACAGCTCCTTTTTATCTATAAAAAGCATACACATATACCAGTCATTCCAGTAGGCCAGTGCCGTAAACAATCCGATTGTGGCAACCACCGGTTTGGACAGGGGCAGAATCAGTTTTACAAAAATACGGAAATCTCCTGCCCCGTCAATCTTTGCGGATTCCGTAATTTCACCGGGTATCCCTCCCATAAACCCTTTCACCAGGATGATGTTCCACACCGAAACAATCGTGGGGATAATCAGCGCCCATATGGTATTTTTCAAATGAAGGGTTTTCACACACAGGATATACCAGGGGACAAGCCCGCCGGAAAAGAGGGTTGTGAAGAAAAAGTAAAAGGAAAACAGGTTCCTCCATTTAAAATCCTTTCTCTGAAGCACATACCCCGTCATGGCGTTTACAAAAACGCTCAAAGCCGTCCCGACAATTGTTACAAACGCCGTCACCCCGTATGCCCGCAGGATTTTGGCAGGATTCTTGAAAATCAGTTCATAAGCCGATGTGGAAAATTCCTGGGGCCATAAAACATAACCGTTTTTTATAATGTAGCTTTCGCTGGTGAACGAGGAAGCGATTATAAGAAAAAACGGAATAATGCATACTAGCCCAAACAGGCACAGCAGCGGATACCCCACCGCCTTGAAGCACAGCGTATCCCCATGCCCGCTTTTTTGATTTATTCTCCGCATATCCATTCCTCTTTTCTGTGTACTGTCAAATCACATTGTCTTCCGCCCTCTGCCAAAAGGATTCCGGCAGCCGTCAGAATAACGCATAATCGCTTTGCACCCGTTTCACAATACCATTTACAAGCATAATCGTTGCAAAACACAAAATCGACTGGTAAAATCCGGCAGACGCCGCCATCCCTATATCGGAGGTTTCCAGCAGGGAACGGAATACAAAGGTATCGATTACATCCGTAGAATCATACAGCGCCCCGTTCTTTCCCACCAGCTGATAAAACAAATCCAGATTCCCCCTGAAAATTTTGCTCACATCCAGCAGAACCATGGTGACAACGGTAGGCAGGATAGCCGGAAAGGTCACATGACGCACCCTCTGGAAAATATTTGCGCCGTCAATTTTGGCCGATTCATGCAGCTGCATATCCACGCCGGTTACGGCCGCCAGATATACCACCATACTGTAGCCCACGCTTTTCCAGGCATTAAACACCACGATCAGGATTCTCCAGGCCGGCCCGTTGGCGTAAATATTAACCGGCTCCAGGCCGAGCATCCCCAGAACACCATTCACCACACCATTTTCATAATTCAGAAGGTTATAGGCAATGGTCCCCACAATAACCCAGGATACAAAGTAAGGCAGGAAGATGGCCGACTGGGTTATCTTCTTAAAATACTTGTTGCCGGCCTCACTCAGGATGATGGCAAACAATACTGCCAGCCCTGTGTTTACGGCAATGAAGGACAGGTTGTACAAAAAGGTATTGGCCGTGACGCTGAAGGCTTTTCCCGACAAAAAGAAAAATTGGAAATTGTCAAAAATCCCCTCCGTCCACGGACTGCCCCATATACCATCCCTGTAATTGAAATTCTTAAACGCCAGGATCATACCGCCCATGGGAAGATAGGCAAATATGAAAATAGTAACTGCTGCTGGCAGAAGCATGAGCAAAAGAGTCCTGCTTTTCTTTAGCTCATGAAAAAAAGCGTTCCCCCTGCCTTTTCCGGAAGCCGTCATACATATTCCTCCTTGCTTTTTTTACGATTCGTTCGACACATTTATCCTAGCATCTGTGCGGGACAAATAAAATCAGACTATTTTTTTATAAATAGCACAATCTTTAACTGCCACATTTTGAGCCATTGCACCCTATTTTTATATATGCTATGCTTTACAACAGATTTGGACTAGCCAGGTTAGCGTTCCGCGCGCAGGGCGGGCGGAACGCTAACCTGGCGTAGGAGGAGGTATTGTCATGAGGCTGCTTCTTGTGGATGATGAACGATTTACAAGAGAAGGAATCTATTCCCTCACCCCCTGGAAGGAACTGGGGATCGATGAGGTGATAACCGCAGAGGACGGGGAAGACGGGCTGGAAAAAGCGTTGTTGTTTGCACCGGAGATCGTATTAACTGATGTGAAAATGCCCCGCATGGACGGCGTTGCCATGTCTTTTCAGATAAGGGAAAAATTCCCGGACTGCAGTATTATTTTTATGAGCGGCTATGCGGACAAGGAATATCTGAAATCTGCTATCCGCCTGTCTGCGGTGAATTATATTGAAAAACCCTTCCAGCCGGATGAACTGCATTCCACCCTGCGTATTGCGGCAGAGAAATACCGTTCCCAGGCGGCACGGGAGAATTCTGCCAATGAGCTGACCCATAAGCTTCATTTAAGCCTTCCTGCAATCCGGACTAAAATCGCAGTGGCCCTGCTCCACCCGTCCGCATCCGGGACGGAGCTGGACGAATATATCCGGATCGCTTATCCGGATCTGCGCAGGGAAGGATCCTGGATTACCTTCCTGATCCTGCTGCTCAATGATACGGACGGGACAGCAGATACCGGCGGTGCCATTCAGGACGCGATCTGCGATTTGCTTGACAGCAGGCTTGCCCTATCCGATTTTTCCCATGTGATTATAGGGCAGAAAAGCGATCAGGTTATTGTCGTGCACATGAATCTGACGGATCGCAAAGGGGAAGCGGTGCCCTCCTCCCAGATAGGAAACATCTGCTATATGCTGTGTGACATTTTAAAAAGCACCTGTCGTTTTCTTTTGGCTACCGGCCATCCGGTGGACGGCTTCGAACAGATTTATGATTCCTACCAGACCGCATCCATCTGCCTGCAGCGGGGATTTTTCCACAAAGAGAACGCCGTTTTATTTTACGAAGAGAAACACAACCATCTCGTTTACCAGTTTTCGGAGGATAGCCTGCGGCCCTTTGAAAAAGCGCTTCAGCAGCATGATGAAACGGCCGCCTGTTCCTATGTGGTCAGTCTGGTGGAGCGGCTGAGGCGTTTTGACGGCACCCTGGTCAGCAGTGTGAAAAACTTTTTTATCCGTGCCTACCGCTGTCTCTATGAATCCGCCCGGTTATACGCAAGTACGGCCTTCGCCCCGGAGGAAACCCCGGAAACACTGGATGACCGCATATGGAAAATGTCCTTTCTGTCGGATATTGAGCAGGAACTGCTCAACCGGCTCCATGTTTTTTTCCATACCACGGACGACCGGTATACCCAATATCCCCTCGCCTGTCAGCTGCGGCTGTACATCGATGAAAATTATGAAAAGGAGGATCTTTCCCTCCAGGAAATCGCGGAACAGTTCTCCGTGAGCGAATCCTATCTCTGCGTCCTTTTCAAGAAAGCTTTTGACCACACGATCAATCAATATATCATAGACCGCAGGATAGAAAAAGCGAAGGAATACCTGAAAAATACCAATAAAAAAATCAAAGAGATTGCGGAGCTGGTGGGGTACCGCGACTGTAATTATTTTATCCGTATTTTCAAGAAAACCACCGGAATGACCCCTGCGGACTATCGCTCTTTCTGATCCGCGGAAAGGAAGCCTATGATTTACAGCCATCTGAAAAAAAGCCGTTTTGTCCGCACGCTGCTTCTGGTTTTCAACAATAGCAGCCTTCACAGGAAAATAGTCCTCACCTATTTTTTCTTTGTGTTTATCCTCGTGGGAATCCTGGCGGCCTCCATCTATACCTTTACAGCCTCGGCCATACGTACCCAGAATACGTTCAGCCTCCAGCAGGGCTTTAACCAGGCCAGTTCCTATCTCACCTATAAATTGAACGGCATCAGTTCTTCCAGTGACATGGTCATCTATAACGTATCGCTCAATGACGTTCTCAACAAGGATCTGCAAAGCTATTCCGTCATGGATCAGATTGCCGATTCCAAAATGATCCTCCACCTGATGAAAAGCATGCAGGAGAGCGAGGATATTAAACGGGCACGTATTTATGTCCCGGATTCCCTTATTTTTTCCGGGAACAATGTAAATATCTGCCCGCTGTCCCAGGCTCAGTCCGCCTCATGGTGGACCCCTCTTTTCCAGAAAAAAGGGCTTCACCTGTTTGTGGGAAATGACAGCCTGGAAGATACCACGTACCGGGACGGAGCGTGTATTGCCCTAATCAGGGCCATGTACCGGCAGGATAATTATTCCGAGCTTTCCTTTATCCTCCGGCTGGATATTCCCCTGCAAACGGTGGAGGGCATCCTAAATTCCGCCAATTATACGTTTGACAGCTGTACCCTCCTGCTGGATCATACGGGAAAAATAATAGCAAACTCCAATATCGGGGATCCGTTCCCCCTCCTGGAAACCACCCCGGGAAAACTGACCCTGCCTTCGTTTGCGGAAGATGCCGTGGTCCCGATCCAGCTGGACGGCCAGAAATACATGGCCATGCAGTCCTCCATCCGGGGAACCGAATGGAATATGGTAACCCTGGTCCCCTATTCCTCTTTCATCCTCGCCATTACCTCCCTTGTGAAAATAATATGCGGCGTATCCGCCCTGATTCTGCTTCTGGCATGGTTTTTGTCCAAGCCCGTCGCCTATACCATCACCAAAAGAATCGATTCCCTGTGCGGCTATATGCAGCAGACAAAGGACGGCATTTTAAAAGAGGTGCCGGATATGATTTACAAGGACGAAATCGGTACCCTGACTGAGAACTATAACTTTATGATTGCCAGGATCCACACGCTCCTGCATGAAAACTACCAGATGGGAAGAGAACTGAAAAGCGCGGAATATAAAGCCCTGCAGTCACAGATCAACCCCCATTTCCTGTATAATACCCTGGATATGATAAGCTGGCTTTCCTATCAGCAGAAACCGGAGCAGATCAGCTCTGTCGTATATTCCCTCGCCAGCTTTTACAAGCTGTCCCTGAACAAGGGTAAATATATCGTACCCATCAGCGATGAAATCAGCCATGTGACCTATTACATGAAAATACAGGATTTACGATTTTCCGGGGAAATCCGTTTTCTCACCGACATTGATCCGGTCATCCTGCAGTACTCCATACCGAAAATCACCCTGCAGCCTATCGTGGAAAACGCCCTTTTCCACGGCATCCTGGAAAAAAAGAGCAAGAGCGGGCAAATAACCATACACGGCCTCCTCTCCGGGGAAGAGGTGATACTCATCGTTGCAGATGACGGGGTCGGCATCCCGCCCGCACAGCTGGGAAAGCTTCTGGAGCCTTCCTCTTCCGACGAGCATCAGGGTGATACCGGCAGCCATTACGGCCTGCGCAATATAAACAAACGTATGAAACTGCAATATGGGGAGCAATACGGCCTGTCCTTTGAAAGCAGGCCCGGAGAGGGCACGAAAGTAATCCTTCATCTGCCTTCCCTCCATGTGGACGAACTGACCTGATATGTGAATCCTGATTTTGTAAGGTCCCTTATTGTCAATAACTTATAATTGACACCTCAAAAAAGCAATGTTATAATCTCAGCCAAGAGCCGGAAGGAAACAAAGATGTGTCCGCCTGGCTCGCTGTATACTATCTGCATACGGAGATAGGGAAGATCTCCGTTACTGTTCAATCAGTACTGTGCATTTACTGCACTGTACGTTAGATAGTGATTCAAGAGTGCATAAATTCCATCGCCGTAGGCGATTTTAAATGGATTTATGCATGTTACTGATCTCGGAGTGATCAGTAACAAGATCTCCGTTTACCGCATGTCCTTCTTACGATTCGTTTGACATCTGAACCTATTATCTGTCCGGATTTACGGACTTATCGGGAACCTGTCTCTTCCGTTCCCGTCAGGAAAGGATGGCAAACATGGCAAAAGGCTATAAAGCAACAGACTATCATCTACCCTCCGCCGGGGTGGAATTCAGCAATGCTGACGACGGCGGTGCCTGGCTGAAGGAGCTGTTTGATCGCTGTGAAACGTACTGCCTGCGCAATCTGGCAGTATTCACCGATAAGCTCGTACTCCGGGAAGGCTCCGACTATGACGGGGTCTGGCTGGAAACCCAGCCCATGGGCGGCGAAATGTATGCCAAGCGCAACATGGAGGCCGCGCTTAACAATCAGCTGATTTTCATGGAAAATCAGAGAAAAAGCGGGCGTCTGCCCGGCATGATCAAATATCAGGAACCGTTTCTGCTCCAGGTTTCATACGACTGGCTGCAGGGTTTCTGTTTTCCTGTACCCGCTTTCAAAATGTATTATCTGATTGGAAAAGACCGGGATTATCTTTCGAAACTCTACGAAACTCTCAAAGCTTATGACAATTATTTATGGACGTACCGCGACAGTGACGGGGACGGCTGCCTGGAAAGCTGGTGTACCTGGGATACCGGTGAGGACAATTCCCTGCGTTTTACCAAATACGGCGTTAAGGACGGCGGCTTCGGCGGAGAAGACGCTCCGACGGCCTGCGGAAAGCTCCCTTACGAATCCATGGACATCTGCTCCTACTCCTGTCAGGCAAGATCGGTTCTTGCTTCTGTTTCCTGTATTCTACAAAATGGCGAGGAGCATCTCTGGCGCAGGAAGGCACAGGAAGTCAGGGACAAAATACGCAGCTATCTCTGGATAGAGGAAAAAAATGCCTGCTATGACAGGGACTGTAAGAATGAATTCATGGATGTGCTGACCCATAACAATTTAAGGTGTATGTATTACGGATCCTTCGATCAGGATATGGCCGACCGTTTTATCCGTTACCACCTCCTCAACCCGGAAGAGTTCTGGACCTTTCTTCCGCTCCCGTCCATTGCGGCCAATGATCCCTGCTTTTCCAACATTAACTTTAATAACTGGGGCGGGCAGCCTCAGGGGCTCACCTACCAGAGAGCCATCCAGGCTCTGGATCAATACGGGCATGCCGCCGAAATCCGCATGCTGGGCAAAAAATGGCTGTACCTGCTCCGGGATACGAAAAAGCTGGTCCAGCAATATGATCCTTTCGACGGAACCCCCTGTGTGACCCGCTCGGAGGGCCTTGCCCCGGACGGCGAAGAAACGCAACGGTATGAGGGAGTGACAACGCTAGGACCGGAAGGCTATGGCCCCACCATTCTGGCGGCCCTGGAGTATATTTCCCTTCTTTGCGGCGTGAATATATCCTTTGATCAAATCACCTGGAGCGCGGTATGCGGCTGGCCCGCCGGCACTTATACGCAGTATCTGTCCGGCCATGCCTATACCCTGACCCAGGACGGCCTGACCATGCATGCCCGGATTGACGGGCGGCCTGTTTTCACCAGTTCCTGCGGCGTCCAGGTGAGGACAGACCTGGACGGAAACATCCTTTCCCTCACAGGGATCGAAGAGAAGGAAATACCGGTTACCCTGCATACCCAAAGCAGCAGTCACGAAGGCTCTGTCCGCCCCAACCAACAGGTCATCCCCAAAAAGGACGGCTTTTTCCAAATAAAGCAAATCGCATTTGATTACCCTTACCAAGGAGGAAAACAAGAATGAAAATCTTACTTATCGGAGGAACCGGCATTATCAGCACCGCCGTTTCCAAGGCACTTTTAAAGGAAGGCCATGAATTATGGCTCATAAACAGAGGCTCCCGTAACCAGGTACTCCCCGATGGCGCACACTATATTATCGGGGATATCAACGATACCACCGCTATGGAAAAGGCGCTGGAAGGGATGCACTTTGACTGCGTGGCTGATTTTATTGTGCAGAAACCGGAACAGATCACACGGGACTATTCGCTTTTCTCAGGAAAAACCAGCCAGTACATCTTCATCAGCTCCGCCTCCGCTTATCAGAAGCCCCTCAGCTGCTATGAAATCACGGAGAGCACACCCCTGTACAATCCGTATTGGGACTACGCGCAGAATAAAATAGCCTGCGAACAGGAACTGACGGCCATATACCGCAAAACCGGCTTCCCCATCACAATTATCCGTCCCAGCCATACCTATGACGAATATAACGTCCCGCTCTGTATGACAGGCTGGAACGGCTGCTACAGTGTGATAAAAAGAATCCGGGAAGAACGGCCCGTCATTATCCCCGGAGACGGTACCTCCCTGTGGACACTCACCCATAATTCCGATTTTGCCCGGGCCTTTCTCGGAATTGCAGGAAATCCCCATGCCCTGGGGGAAGCCGTCAATATTACATCCGACGAGGTCATGACCTGGAACCAGATATATACCACAATAGCGGATATCCTGCAGGTGCCCCTGCATCCGTTTTATGTCTCCTCCCTGTTTCTGCATCAGGCAGGCCCCTATGATTTTAAGAGCTGCCTTCTCGGGGAACGGGTACAGACCGCTGTTTTTAAAAATGATAAGCTCAAACGGCTGGTACCCGGTTTCCAGGCTGCCGTGCCTTTCCGGGACGGCATACGCACAACGCTTCAGAACCTGCTTTCCGACAGGCAGCTGCAGGCGGAGGATCCCATTTTTGACAGCTGGTGTGACAGCGTAATCACCTCACTCAACCAGGCGGCCGCTGCGGTAAAATCCGCGTACCCCACATGTATCTGATCAAGCAGAGCCTGCTTAAAGGCAGAAAGGACAACTATGAAAAGCTTTGATTTTACTGATGTCACCCTTACAGATGGCATGATGAAAAGAATCCTGGATGAAACCCTTGCTTTTTATCTGCAAATCCCCAATGACAATATCCTGAAGTATATGCGCGAAAGCGCCGGAAAACCGGCCCCCGGCATCGCATATACAGGCTGGTACCCCAATTCACGGGGCACCGCCCTCATCGGACAGTGGCTTTCCGCCTACAGCCGTATGTTTGCTGTTTCGGGGGATGAGGCGTTCCGGGAAAAGGCGGTCTACCTGGCTGATGAATTCTGGGACTGCTGCGAAGCCGCCCGGACAACCGCTCCCTTTTTAACAAACCGCTCCCATTATGACCTGGAAAAGCTGCTTCGTGCCCATTGTGATCTCTTCCTTTACTGCGGCTATACACGCGCAAAGGAACACGCCGAATATCTGGTTGCTTTCGCCGACAGGCATCTGACAAAAGATAACCTGTTCGGAGACAACTCCACGGAATGGTACACCCTGACGGAATCCTTTTGGGATGCCTGGGAAATCCTGGAAATACCTCAGGCACGGGAGCTGGCGGAACGCTTTGAATACCGGGAATTCTGGGATATCTTCTATCAGGACGCCGATCCCTTTTCCAAAAAACCCCTGGCAGGACTGTATTCCGAATTCTGTCACGCCTACAGCCATGTGAATTCTTTTAACGGCTGCGCAAAGGCATACGAAATGACAAACAACCCTTATTTCCTGAAAGCCCTGCGCTCCTTCTATCGCTTCATGCAGACGGAGGAGGTCATGGCGACAGGAGGATACGGCCCCAATTATGAACATCTGATGCCCAAAAACCGTATTATCGACGCGCTGCGCACCGGTCATGACAGTTTTGAAACCCAGTGCGACACCTATGCCGCCTTCCGGCTGTGCAAATACCTCACCCGTTTTACCGGGGAACCGGAATACGGCAACTGGGTGGAGGCTCTCTTATTCAACGCCACCGCCGCCACCCTGCCCATGACGGAAGAAGGAAATATCATTTATTATTCCGATTACAACATGTACGGCGGCTATAAGAAAAACCGGCAGGATGGCTGGACCTGCTGCACCGGTACCCGTCCCCTCCTCGTAACCGAAATGCAGCGTCTCCTCTATTTTGAAGAGGACGGCGGACTTTACGTCAGCCAATATATCCCCTCCAAGCTGCATTGGAACCGGAACGGCAGCCCTGTCACCGTTTGCCAGGAAACCGGCTTCCCGGAAGGAAACACAACGTCCCTGACCCTGTCTCTGACCGCCCCCGCCGTATTCCCCATCCACCTGCGCATGCCGGGCTGGCTGGCAGGTACAATGACTGTTTCCTGCAATCATGTCCCTCTCTCAGCAACGGTGGATAAAAACGGCTGGCTGACCGTCTGCCGCGAATGGAAGGAAGGCGACTGCCTGACCGTTTCCCTTCCCGCCGCGGTATGGATGCATTCCCTGGACCCTGTTAAAAAAGGCCCCAATGCCTTTCTTTACGGGCCGGTAGTACTGGCCGCCGATTATACCGGTATCCAGACGCCCAACGACTGGATGGATGTACAGTCGCTTCCGGAAAAAATGCGCCCGCTTCCGGAGCAGCCGCTTCACTACCGCGTGGAGGGCATCGATACTATTACCTTCCGCCCATTCTATGAATACAAAGAAAACGAGCGCTACTTCCTGTATCACGACACGACGGCCCACGCAACCAAATTCCACAAAAAACAATGAGCGGGTTTGTACGGTTCCCGGAAGCAGGAGCCAGGCCTGCGCGGAGTCATTAATTTTCCCCTATTCTTTTGATTCGGCGGCGATTCGTGTGTTATAATAGTTTCATCATACTTATATTTTTTATTTAGAAAAGGAGGACACATAACATGCTGCGAATCGCCTGCAATCCCACTCTTAAAGGCCTGTCTGTTTTCTGCCCCAAAATCGTCTATTCCACACAGACGGGAACAGATATTACCCTGGATTTGCTTATGCCGCAAACCCCTGAGGAAGGTCAGGAACGTACCTTCCCCCTCATCGTTTTCATACAGGGAAGCGCCTGGCATTTTCCCGATACGAATTATGAAATTCCGCAGCTGGCCGCGTTTGCAGGAGCCGGTTATGTGGTGGCAAGCGTTACCCACCGCAACATTGAAGAAGGCTGTCCCGCACCCGCATTCCTGCAGGATGTGAAAACAGCCATCCGTTTCCTGCGCACCCATGCCGCGCAGTACCATATTGATCCGGAAAGAGTATATGCCTTCGGCACTTCCTCCGGCGGCAACACCGCCCTTCTCCTGGGACTTACCGGGGACATGCCTGAATTTAGGACCGCTGAATACCCCGGAGCCTCCGACAGCGTAAACGCCGTCATCGACTGCTTCGGCCCTGCGGATTTATGCGCTGTCCTGGAGCTTCCCGAATCGGAAAGACGGGCGGAAACAGAAAGCCTGTTCACCCTTTTCTGCGGCGGTACCCTCGATCAGGATCTTTTGAAAAAAATGAGCCCTATCCGTTATGTAACGGAAGGCAGATCCTATGTCCCCTTCCTGATCGCCCACGGTGATGCCGACCCTGCCGTGGATTTTTCCCAGAGCGCCCGTATGGTAAAGCGTTTGGAAGAATGCGGCGCTGATGTAAGCTTTATCTGTGTGGAAGGCGCCGTACACGAAGGCAACTTCTGGAGTCAGGAGCTTCTCGCTATTTTTAAAGGCTTTCTGGACAAACAGGCGGGTCTGAAGTGAGACAGCCTGTGATCCACGCCTCTGCCTTTTCGGCTGTTTCCTCCGGCGTCAGATCTGTGGTATTTATCAGGGTTATAGAGGGATTGGTATTTTGCGCATTATTCCGAAGCCAGTCATTAAAGCTTACCGAGCTTTGGATCCAGCCCTCATCCCTGATATGCCTTCCTTCCCGCATACGGGCTTCCAGGGCCTGGGAATCACAGACAAGAGCCAGATAGTGAAGTTCAGTAAAATAGTTCCTGGCCTCACATATTTCAAACTGCTCCGGTATCCCGCAGCCGCACAACACCACCGGGAGGCCCGACTGGGATATGTTGGCGCACATAGTAAGCCATACTTCCCGGAACCTGCGGTAGTTATCCTCCGGCGTATCGAACTCCTTCTGCCAGAGGATATCGCTTTCCATTACAATATATCTTGTTTCCCTGCGGAAAAGGATTTCACACATGGTGGTCTTACCCACCCCGCTTGCCCCGGAAACAAGAAAAAGAGGCAGTTTTTTAGTTGGTTCCATAATTCCCCTACCTTTCCAACAATACTATTGATTACCGGAGGCTCCCATGAATCACATTCGTTATGTAGAATATGATGCCCGGCACGACGCCGGCTTTGTATTCGACGTTCCGCAGGGACATGACTGCTGGCTTCTGCTCCTTACCCATACCCCCGCATTTTTCCGCGTGGACGGAATTCTTACGGAATATCCGGCCAAATCCGCCGTACTGTTTGCCCCGCATACGCCTATCCATTATCGTGCCAGCGGGGAACTTTACAAAAATGACTGGATCCGTTTTGATTCGGATGAAAATTATGTATCCTCCCTGCCCATACGCAATACGCCTTTCCCCCTGCCGGATGCGGACTACTGCCACAATCTCTTCCAATTAATCACCTGGAAAAACTCCTTTCCCGGACAAAACAATGAACGGATAGTGGATCAGCTTCTCCAGCTTCTTTTTTCCGAGCTGCAGGAGGCTTCCCGCATGGGCACCGGTTCCTTCCGCCTCTCTCCTAATTACCATGAACTGATGAACCTGCGCAAGGCTATTTATAACAGCCCCCAGCTTTCCTGGAATGTTTCGGGCATGGCGCAGCAGCTTCATCTGAGCGAAGGCTATCTGCAGCTCCTCTATAAAAATGCCTTCGGCACCTCCTGTATGGACGACTGCATAAAAGCCCGCATCCGGCTGGCAAAAGATCAGCTGTTGTATACGGATAAAACCATTACTTCCATATCGGAGTTCTGCGGCTACCGCAATGTGGAGCATTTCTGTCGGCAGTTCAAGCGGCTGACCGGGAAAAGCCCGAAGGAATTCCGGAAATCAGGGAAGGACAGCGCTGCCTTGCAAATATAATGTCCATTTCCGGGTTTGGATGCGGCACCGTATGTCACGTCAAACCCGGATAAACAAAAAGAAGTATCAAAAGGCTTTTTCTTGATTTATTTTCCTTTTGATACTTCCCTTTCTATTTTAATGCACGGCTATATTTTCTCTAACCATTTCCGGTTTTCAGAACTCTGCCCCCATGAATCAAGAGCCAGATCGTAAGTCTCGGAAACCTTTATTGACACTTCCTTAATCTCCTTGCGCGTTTCAATCTGTCCGCTGCGTAAGGCTGATACCTGAGATTCCACTTTTTCCAAACGCTGATCCATTTTTTCAAAGCGTTGATCCATTTTTTCAAAGCGCTGATCCATTTTTTCAAAGCGCTGATCCATTTTTTCAAAGCGCTGGTCCACTTTTTCAAAACGCTGATCCATTTTTTCAAAACGCTGGTCCACTTTTTCAAAACGTTCGTCAACATCTTGAAAACCTTTATGCATATCGTTTTTAATGTTGTGAATCTCTTTGACAATAGTCGTCAACATTGATTTTAATTCTTCATCCATGGTATTCCCTCCTGTACATACATAAATAATATCATAATTAAAATATAAAGTCTACGTTTCGCGTGCTATGTAAGAAAATTATAAAGACTTCAAGGGCGGCCCTCCCTGCAAAGTTTGAGTTTTTTAGACATTTTACAAGAAAAATCGTGAAAACAGTTTGCATATTCGACAAGAACCGGTATAATTGCAAGAGAAAGAGTCCTTTAGAATAAGCTGGAGGGGACATGACAAAAGAATTAGTACTGAAACGCAACAAATATGGAATAAACCTTATCCTGGATAAGGAAACTCCTTTCCCAAAACTGCTTGAGGCTATTGCGGAAAAGTTCAGAGAGACCGGCACTTTTTTTAAGGATGCGAAAATGGCTGTATCTTTCGAAGGAAGGGAACTGACCCCGGAGGAAGAACAACGCATTGTAGATGTCATTACAGAAAATACTTCCATTCAGATTGTCTGTATCATGGATAACGGTACGGCACTGGAAGACAGGATGAAAGCGCGTATCGAGGCCCGGGAGTACGAAGCCGCCGACAATTATCCTGACGCGGAGGCGGTAGGGGCGGATTTTTATAAAGGGAATCTCCGTTCCGGGCAGGTTCTGGAAAGCTATTCCAGCATTACTCTGATTGGAGATGTCAATCCGGGAGCCAAAATTATATCTCAGGGGAACATCGTGATCCTGGGTTCCCTGAAGGGCAACGCACATGCAGGCGCCGCAGGAGACAGCGGCTGTTTTATTTTTGCGCTGGAAATGAAGCCCATACAGCTGCAGATAGGGGAATATATTGCTAAAAGCCCGGATAAGGAAAAAGGGGGAAAAGGTCTCAGGAAACGGGGCAATACCCCCGCCAATTCCTATGCCCCCCAAATTGCAACCGCAAAAGAAGAAACAATTTGTATTGAGCCTGTAACCAAAGGGCGTTTAAGCAATCTGTTTTAGAACGACAGGATTAATTTATATTTAGGAGGAATCAGCAAATGAGCGAAGTTATTGTTATCACATCCGGGAAGGGCGGTGTAGGCAAAACCACCACAACGGCAAACGTAGGAACCGGCCTTGCCATGCTGGATAAAAAAGTAATCATGATTGACACCGATATCGGCCTTAGAAACCTGGATGTGGTTATGGGTTTGGAAAACCGTATTGTATACAATCTGGTAGATGTGGTGGAAGGTAACTGCCGCTTGAATCAGGCTCTGATCAAACATAAAAAATATTCCAACCTCTGCCTTCTTCCTTCCGCCCAGACAAGGGATAAGGATTCCGTTTCCCCGGAACAGATGAAGGAATTAATTGACAAGATGAGGGAACAATTTGATTACATCCTGCTTGACTGTCCTGCCGGAATCGAGCAGGGCTTCAAAAATGCCATTGCAGGCGCGGACAGGGCATTTGTGGTAACCACCCCCGAAGTCTCCGCCATCCGTGATGCGGACAGGATCGTAGGCCTTCTGGAGGCTAATGAGATGGGCCGTATCGATCTCATCATCAACCGTATCCGCATGGATATGGTAAAGCGCGGGGATATGCTGAAGGTGGAGGATGTAAACGATATCCTTTCCCTCCCTCTCATCGGCGTGGTTCCTGATGACGAGCAGATCGTGGTTTCCACGAACCAGGGCGAGCCGCTGGTAGGCGGTGCGAGTCCCGCAGGACAGGCTTACCTCAATATCTGCAAACGCATCATGGGCGAAGAGGTCCCGTTCCTCGATTTGGATAAAAAGGGTATGTTTTCCAAGTTCAAGAGTATGTTTAAGAAAAATTAGGGGGGATTGTAACTATGGGATTAATGGATCTTTTCCGAAAGAAAACATCTGGGGATATAGCAAAAGACCGCCTGAAATTATTATTGGTATCCGACAGGGCCAGTTGTTCTCCCGAAATCATGGAACAGATAAAAAATGATATTATAGAAGTCATTTCCAAATACATGGATATCGATCCGCAGGGTCTGGATATCCAGATTACCGAAACGGAATCCGAATCCGGCAACGGAGTGGTGCCTGCGCTGTTCGCAAACATCCCCATCAAGGATCTGAGACACCGTTCCAAATAGGAAAAAGAATATCCCCGCCGGAATCCGCGCTTTCAGGGCACAGAGGTTCCAGTGGGGATTTTTTTACCCTTTCACGGATCCGATCATCATTCCTGTGGCAAAATATTTCTGTACAAACGGATAGACACACATAATAGGAAGTACGGCTATCATCATTGTGGCAAGTTGCAGGGAAGTGGAACTGACGCCGCCCATATTGGCAAGATCCGCAATACCGGAATCGGCGGCCAGGTTTTCCAGGGTTTCCTGGGATTTAATCATTTTTACAAAAAGGAAGGAAAGGGTGTTCATTTCCTCATTCTTCATGTAAAGCATGTTATCATACCAGGAGTTCCAGTTGAAAACAGCGGTAAAAAGCCCCACTGCGGCCAGAACGGATTTGGACAGGGGAAGGACAAGCTTAAAATAAATTGTCAGTTCCCGCCCTCCGTCAATCCGGGCGGATTCAAACAGACTTTCCGGAAGCCCCTTGAAAAAGGAAATAAATATCTGTGCATAAAATGCATTAAAAACACCGGGAAGTATGTAAACCAGAAAATTATTGACCAGCCCCAGGTTCCGGATAGTTAAAAATACCGGGATGATTCCGCCGTTAAAAAACATGGCAATCAACAGCAGGAGCATATAGAATCGGCGGAATTTCAGATAAGGCTTGCTGGCCGCATAAGCGAACATGGACGTGACCAGCAGGCTTAAAAAAGTAGCGAGCAGCGTGCGCAGCGCAGAAATCCCAAAGGCTTTCCAGATGGAACTGTTTTGAAACGCCTGGCTGTAATTATCCAGCGTAAATTTGCGGGGCCAGAAATAAATCCCTCCCATCATAGCGTCCTTACCGTCATTAAAGGATAATATCATTGCATTCCAGAACGGAAAGGCCATGATAAATATAAGGATGGCCAGAAGCAAATAAATGAGGATATCGGCAGCGCCGAATTTCTGCCAGGGCTTATGTTCATCTTTTTTCATGTCTGCCTCCTTAAAAATAACTTTCCCCGGTTGTCGCCTTGCTCACCGCATTTGCAGACAGGAGCAGGATGGAAGCCACAACGGACTGCAACAGCCCGATCGCGGTAGCATAGGAAAACCGGGCCATGGATATGCCGGTTTTCAGCACATAGGTATCCAGGATTTCTGCCTTTGGCTGGTTTAAAGAATTCATCAGATTATAGCTGATATCGAAGTTAGAGCCGCCGCGCAGCAGATTCCCTATATTGATTATGAGCAGGACCATAACCGTAGGCAGGATGGCCGGCATGGTGACATGGAAAATCCTGCGCAGCCTTCCGGCGCCGTCCATTACGGCTGCTTCCGTAACCTCCTGATCCACATTGGACATCGCCGCCAGATAAATGATAGAGGAGTAGCCCAGGTTTTTCCAGATATCCAATGAAATGGATATCCCCCAGAACGCCTTTGGTTCCCCCAGGAAAAAATAAGGTTCCTTCAGAATACCAACAGATATCAGGAAACCGTTTATGAATCCATTCTGCGGAGACAGCCAGGTAATTGCCATCAGGGATATTACCGACCATGATAAAAAATAAGGGAAATAGCTCACTGTCTGCGCCAGCTTTTTAAAACGGGCGTGTGTGACCTCATTCAGCAGCAGCGCAAAAAGAATCGGCAGCGGTATGGTAAAAAATGCTTTGATTACGGACAGGCCGATGGTATTCCAGAGAACCGGAAGAACATTGGGATCCGTAAAAAAGGCTTTAAAATGCTTGAGGCCGACCCAGGCGCTCCCCAGTATCCCACTGTTCATCTTATAGTCTTTAAACGCTATCTGTAACCCGAACAGAGGAAACAGATTAAACAAAATCAGTGCTGCCAATGCAGGAAGTACCATGAACTGCAGTTCCCGCTGCTTCCACAGCTCCTTCCAAAAGCCTTTGGAAGAAGCCTTTCTTTTTACAGAAGTCTCTTCAGGACTCATACTGCCACCTCCGTTTTTATGGGAAAGGCCTTTCCCGGGCCTTTCCCTGCCCTTATACGGGCATCCTGTCATTCAGATAAACCGAGCGCTTTCCAATACTCGCTGTTTTGGGTAAAATAGCTGCAAAGCTGATCGACGCCGGATTTGTTCATATCACTTATAAATTTATCATAAGCCGCCTCGAATTCCGCATCGCTGTTTGTCACGATTATGGCCGCGGCGCCGGATTTCCAGGTATCAAAGATTTGTTCCCTGAGCACCAGCTCATCCGTATCGGTGAGCGCATATACCAGATCCGAGAATCGTTCATTCTGCTGATGAGGCGTCATGATTTCAAAATCCCTGAGTGCGCCGGGATAGCTCTGATAGGTATTGTGGGCTCCATATACAATCGCCCAGGTGGAGGTCAGCCAGGCAAAATCATAGTTGTAGACTCCCAGCTCCTTCTGCAGCTTTTCCATACTTTCCCGCTCTGTTTCAATCTTTAATTCCGTCTCCCTGGGCCTGCCCTGTTCATCCTTTTCCCAGGTCAGTCCTTCCAGGCCGTAGCGCTGCAAAAGCTGCCCTTCATCACTTAACAGGAAAGCGATATATTTCAGGCAGCGGACAGGATCCTTTGCATCCTTTGTGATGAACACACCGTCATATCCTGTGCTGAAATAATCGTCGTGGATCTTCAGTTCTTCCGGATTTTTTCCTTCCGGCATAGGGAATTCAATCGTTTCATAGACCATCTGATCCATAATGCCGGTCATCTGGAGAAGCGACCAGTAATAGCCCACATAGCTGATGATGTCCTGTTCTTTCATGGAAGCATGCTGCTGATCCGTCTTGTACGCGAACATTTCCGGATTGATCAGCCCGCTCCGGTACCAGTCATTGTAGGTTTTCAGCGCTTCCTTATAATACGGCTGCATGAAAACCATCTCCACCTGATCGCCGTTATAATGGAAGTAATTATTATCCGCACCATACATTCTGGCCAGTACATTTAACAGGGAACTGGAATTCCACGGTGTATTAATCATGTAATCCCAAATGGGATGATTGATTTCCGGATGCTTTTCTTTGATCTGCAGAACAACATTTTTATAATTTTCCAGGGTACTCACATCCGGCCGTCCCAGTTCATCATAAAAATCCTTGCGGATGGAAAAGCTGACCGGCCCCCTGGAATTAAGAATCTGGTCGCCGTATTTGTTTGCATCACCGTAAAAGCTTGCCACACAGTAGAAATTGCCGTCCGCCTCCTGATAGATCTTGTCCATATCCTTGGGAAGTACCTCATAGAATTCCGGATAAGACTTGTCTGCCAGTTCATTTAACGGCACGGCAAATCCCTGGTCTACAAGAAGGGAACGCACCGGGCCGTTGGCTGCTGTAATAATGATATCCGGCAGCTTTTCACCGGAAGCCAGCAATGTGTTGATTTCTGTGTTATCCGTGGTGGTCGCATACTGCATTTCCACAGTCACGC
Source organism: Lachnospiraceae bacterium (assembly GCA_022845955.1). GTDB lineage: Bacteria > Bacillota > Clostridia > Lachnospirales > Lachnospiraceae > Eisenbergiella. Next base: position 1,069,627 of record AP025576.1, on the reverse strand, counting down.
CTGTCAGTTCCGTAATCCTTTGGGAAACGGGATCATCCCCCCACTTCCAGTCCGCCGGCATCGCCACGGAATTCTTGAAAGCGGTTATCGTAATCGGCTCCTCTTTCGTTTCTCCGCCGGGTGTGCTTTCCGCCCCTGCTTCACTGCCCGTTGCTGCACCGGCAGGTACGGATGCATCTTTGGACCGGTTCCCGCAGCCTGCCAGGCTTCCGGCAAGCATAATCATTGCGAGGGCTGCTGCTGCATATTTTCTGTTCATTCCTTTCTTCATTTGATTCCTCCCGGGGAAATCCCCCTACAGCGGACCTTAAAACAGACTACAGCCCGCATCCTTAAAAAATTGTATTTTATCCTTCAATATTTCTTCGCTTACACCGTAGTACCGGGCAAAACAGGTAATGCACAGACAGGAGTCCGCCCCCCGGTCCACCAGTCTCCTGTAAAGCCCGATTTCATCATGCTTCAGCTTCCTTCCGCACTTTTTACATTCCGGCATATCCGCTCCCTTCTTTTTATACACTATGCCGGCCGCTCCTATAGCTGGCGGGAAGCCGGCCTGCCGGTCCAAATCAGCCTGACTTTATATAAACGGCAGTCATGTTCCGGTACACGGGCGCGGTAGAAATCACGGAAAATCCCCATATCCTCGCCGGTGAAAACGTCGGTGAACTGCAGACTGCAGCCACTGGAGATATCAATCCCCCAATTATAAAACTCACTGGGGATATTGGCTTCCTGATCCCCGAAATTAAAATATCCCGCTGCATAGTTCCCGTCTGCCAGATGTTTCAGGAGGACAATATGCTCCTGTGCACATTCCGGACGCTGAAGTGCCTGTCCATGGATATAGGGAGGACGTACCTCCGGATCCTGATCGATTGCCAGGAGTTCCCGATTGGTCAGAAGCGCCAGCGTATCCGGGGAAAGATCCCGCACATCCGCTCCTATCATCAATGGTGCGGAAAGCATACACCAAAAGGCAAAATGCTGCCGGTATTCGATATCACTGCAGCCGTCCGCGCCAAGGGCCATACAGCCCTTTCCATGAAGCCCCACGATCAGCATGTCCAGATCGTTGAAGCAGCCGGGTGCCGTATAAGGAAGATTGGAAAGCTGGCTCAAGGCAATATTTTTCATGGACTGGTATGAATCCATGATGTCGGTTGTGGAACGGAACATATGCGCCCCGGTGGAACGGATCCATTCCGTAGTATTGTCCTTCCCCCAATTGCAGGCGGAAAACAGGATATCCCTTCCGGCGGCACGGAGCGCCATTCCCATCCGGTTGTACAGCATCGGTCCGTCTGCAAGAGCGGGACGGAAGCAATAGTCATATTTGAGATAATCCACCCCGATATCGGCAAAGAACCGGGCATCCTGGAACTCATGCCCGAAGCTTCCCGGATAACACATGCAGGTCCGCACGCCCGCGCAGGAATACATTCCGAATTTCAGCCCTTTGCTGTGGACATAATCCGCAACCGCTTTCATGCCATTGGGGAATTTGGTATAATTAACCTTCAGCCTTCCCTCCGCATCCCTTTCCCGTTCAGCCCATGAATCATCGATTACCAGATATTCATATCCCGCCTTCAGAAGTCCCTGGCCGACCATGGCATCCGCAGTTTCCATAATTGTTTTCTCATCAATTTTGTCCATAAAAGTATTCCAGGAATTCCACCCCATCGGTGGCTTTGTAATCAGCAATATGCCCACGCCCCTTTCTTTATTCCTGTATGATAGAACTAATGTTAGCAGATAGATAAGGCATAATCCACGTATTATTGTTGCAAATTGCTGTAGCAATGTTGCAGTTTTTCAGATTCGGTTGTGGAGGGGATGTGAAAATGATATAATTTTTTATGAAAGAGAGGCATTCTTATGTTATATTCCTGGCCCGTTCATGTATCTTTGGAAATTCATCACTGCGGGAGTGAGCATTGCCTTCCGGGGCACAGCTACGGACCTGCGGTGCGCCACCATTACCTGATCCATTATGTTGTTTCCGGAAAAGGTGTTTTTTGTATGGAAGGAAATACGTACCATCTGTCGGCGGGACAGGCTTTTTTGATCCCTCCGGAAAAAATGATTTCATACCGGTCGGATGAGGAGGATCCCTGGATTTATTCCTGGATAGGCTTCAGCGGGGAAGGATGTGAGGGACTGCTTTCCAATATCGGCCTTTCCTGTGAAACGCCGGTTTGCGACAGCATCAATTCCCGGCAGGCGGGCATCTATATGGATGCACTCCAGGCGGGCGCTGAACGAAAAGACGGCCGTGAATATGCGATGCTGGGGAATTTTCTGCTTTTCCTTTCCGCACTGGATACCAGAAGCAGGGAGGAAGAAAAGGAATCCCTGAGCAACTACGCGGCGAAAGCAACCGAATATATCGCACGGAATTATGCATATGACATTTCGGTGGACGATGTCGCGCACCATGTGAATATCAGCAGATCCCACCTTTTCCGTATTTTCAAGGAACAGCTGGGCGTCTCGATCCAGCAGTATCTGGTGAACATCCGGATTTCCACCGCGGCGGACATGCTGTCCACAACGGATTATTCCATTCAGGAGGTCTGTTTTTCCTGCGGATTCAAGGATTGTAATTATTTTTCTAAAGTTTTCATAAAGCAAAAAGGGCTGTCTCCGACCCAATACCGGAATCAATACAGGATCCGGCATTATGGTTATAATTCCCAGCCGGGATAAGCATATTCCGTTATACAAAATGCATTGGTAAAGCAGAAATCTTTGTTATGGCCGTGGGGTCCGTTTCCGATTTTCCCGCCGCTTAGAAAAACTTTAGAGAATAAAAACGTATAATGGAAAAAAACGGGATTCCCGGACATACTTTCGTAGTATGCGTACATAACCAGTACAGATAGGAGAAGATATGAAAAGAAAGGGTAACCGCCCGGAAGGTTGGCGCATTTCCTTCGCTGCGCATAAAGAAGTGATTCAGAAATACAGAAATCGATGGATACTTTGTATCATGCTGCTCTTCACACTTACGGCAGGCTGCGGCAGCAGCGTCTCCGGGACCGGTACAGCCCCCGCCGGGACAAGCCCTTCCCTGACGCAGGAAGCTTCGGACGCCGCCGCTTCTTCTTCCGCCGCACAAACCGATGCCGCCCTCCCCGGAGAATCCGCCGTCCCGCTGAGGGAAACCACCTCCCAGCTGGCCGGCAGCGCCGATCCCGATTCTCTGTTTTCGGGCGCCGATCTGGAAGGTTTTTTTATAGAAACGGCGGACGGCGGGTTCCGGGTATCCGTGGTTACCAAAACCTATGACAAAACCACCGGCCTGATCGAAGTGTCCTCCGGGGACGAGGAAGCCGCCGTAAGCTACAGCAGCCCCACCCTCTTTCAGCGTCTGGAAATGGACCGTGCCACGCAGACAATGAATTCCCTGAAAAACATTTCCGCCTCCGACCTCTCCAAAGACGACAACCTGCTTATATTCGGCACCCAAAATAACAATAGATGGCAGGCGGACAGAGTCATTGCCGTCCTCTGGAAATAAGGATACCCTCAGGCCTTCCCCTGCAAAAAAGCGGCTTCCTTCAGCATGAAATACAGCGAAGTCATCCCCGCCCCGGTAGCCCCCTTCGATTCAAAAGCATAGGAAGGCGTATCACACCAGGCCGTACCTGCGATATCCAGATGGATCCAGGGCTTTCCTTCACAGAACTCCCGGATAAACAGCCCTGCCGTAATCGTACCGCAGCAGTCCGCCCCGGTATTTTTCACATCCGCCACATCGCTCTGTATCATTTTCCTGTGTTCCCTGCCAAAGGGAAAGCGCAGGTACTTTTCTGCGGAATGGACAAGCCCTTTCTCAAACATCCGGTAAAAGGAGTCGTCATCGGACATGGCGCCGGCAATGGTATACCCCAACGCGTTCCAAACCGCCCCGGTAAGCGTGGCAATATCCACAATCCTGGTAATGTTCTCTTCCCGTATCCCATAGCTGACCGCATCGGAAAGCACCAGCCGCCCTTCCGCATCGGTGTTGAGGATCTCAATGGTCTTTCCTCCGTAGCCGGTGATGACATCCCCGGGAAGAAAAGCGGACTGGGAAATCCGGTTCTCGCAGAGAGGCAGGCAGGCGGTCACATTCACCTTCAGCTTTGCAGCCGCAGCCGCATGCATGGCTCCGGCCACCGCCGCCGCACCTGCCATATCCCCTTTGATGCCCGCCATGGACTTGCTCCCTTTCAAACAGTAACCGCCCGTATCACAGGTAACCCCTTTTCCGATAAGGCCGTACACTTCCTCACTTTCCGGGTTTCCCCGGTAGCGCAGGATCAGGAGGCAGGGCGGATACTCACTGCTGCCGCCGATCCCATACAAGGCCTCCATGCCCATAGCGCGCAGCTGCCCGTACACCAGCGTCTGGGCCTCTATTTCCACATCCTGCACAAAACCCGTAATCCGCCGGTCAAAATCCATAGGCCGCAGGTGATTCCCCGGCGTATTCACCATATCCCTGGCAAACCGGATTCCCCGCACCAGCTCCTCCGCTTCCGCAAGAAGCCCCTCCATATCCTCCAGCCCGTTCACCCGTTCCAGCTGAAAACGGCAGGGCGCGCCTTCCTCTTCTTTCCCGGAAAAGGAATAACTGTAGCTTCCCAGCTCAAGGCCCAGCACACTCTGGGTCACCGCGTCCCTTCCCAGGGCATCCACGAACCGGGAAATATCCACGGAACATTCCTTCACCTTCCATTCCCTGCATTTCGATGCCGCAGCCGCCAGGATTTCCTTCACCTCCAGAAGCCCCAGCTCCTTTTCTTTACCGCAGCCCACCAGGAGAAAAGCCTGCCCCGGGTGAGGCACGTACAGGGTTTCCAGATATTTCCCTTCAAACACTTCTTCCAGCCCCAGCCGGTAGCTGCGGATATGCCCGTCCTTTTCCCAGGCAAAATCGATAAAAAAATGGGCATGCTTTCCTTCCGTTATACTTACCAATTCCTTTTCCTCCTCTAAAGAACCGTCCGATTCCTAACCGTTCCGGCCGCAAACTACAGCATGCGCCCGAAGCTCTTGCCGACCACGTTGCTGGCCTCTGCGATAATAATCAGGGCCGATGGATCCACCCGGCGTATTTTTTCCTGGATTTTCATACAATCCGCTTTTCCTGCGGCTCCCAGAATCACCCGCTGGGTTTCGCTGGTATAACCGCCTTCCCCCTTCAGGATGGTTATTCCCTTCTTTTCATCCAGGAATACGCAGCGCACCTTATCCGTACATTCGCTCACCACAATAATCAAATCCCTGGAATTGGCCTGGTTCACCAGCTTATCCATGAAAAGGCCGGAAACATACACGGTGATCACCGCATACAGGATACTGTCGATGTTCCGGTATACCAGACCGGAGGCCAGGACAATGATCATATTGATGGCGGAAACAAGCGTCCCTACCTTTAAATGGGGGAAGTATTTCTGCAGGATGAGTCCAATCATGGTAATCCCGCCGGTATCCGAGGTCCCCAGGTATACCATGGCGAGTCCGCAGCCCATAAAAGCGCCTGCGAACAGGGCCGCCAGCAGGGCGTTCCCCTGATAATGGGGAAGTACCGGCGCCAGCAGGTCCGTCATCAGGGAAAGAAGCACAATGCTGGCCGTAGCCTTTGCCACAAACCGTCCGGGAAAAATCCGTTTCCATAAAACAACGGCGAGTATGGGAAAATTGAACAGGGAACAGAACAGCCCCATGGGGAACCCCGTCATATAATTCACCAGAATGGCAATACCGCTGGCACCCCCGGGCGCTATCTGCGCCGGCGCCGCAAAGCTGCGCATCCCCGCCGTGTACAGGAAAATACCCGCCACATTCAACAGTATAACCGCTTTCGTATCTTTTTCCTTCATACCTTTATCCCTTTACCAGAAGCTTGTGCATCAAATCCACGCTGCCCACATTATAGCCGCTGCTGCCGTAAATTCCTGTCATTCCGCCCGTTGTCACCACCAGCAGCGGAAGCTTCTCCGGATCCACATACATTCTTCTGGCAACCGGCTCGGCCGTATCACCTTCCGTATCAAAGACTACGGTAATCCCCGGTATCTTCTCCAGCGTCCGTTTGACCGTGGCATTGGAAAGCGCCTCTTCGCCCGCCAGGATAAAAAGAAGCGTCGCCTGTTCTGCAGCGGCCTTCCAGTCCTCCGCCCGGGCTATCAGCTCATTCAGCACATGCTCCGTAGGCTCCGCCCCTTCCTCCAGAAAAAAGAATACGCCGCTGCCTCCGCCCATGATATCCGCCGCGCTCCGTTTTCTCCCGTCCCTGTCCGTCACTTCAAAATCCGGGATTTCGTTTCGCACCAGCATATCCTCCATACCGGCTTCCCGCAGGCTCATGAAAATTTCCTTTTCCTCCCCTTCCTTCAGAGTAAAAATCCGCCGGGAAGTATACTGGTTCCCATTCGGCATACGGGAGGCGGTAAGCAGCCGGTATACACCTGCCTCCAGGGAAAGCCTGTACGCAGGGCCTTCCCATCCCATTCCTTCATAATCCAGCGTGGTAAACTGCATACCGTCCAGTCTGCCGATAGTCCAGGTCTGGTAATAAATCCATTTCCTTCCGTCTTCCACCCGGAGCGTCAGCCCCGCTTTGCTGTCCGCCCCGGCTGACCCGGCCATTTCTTCCTGTTTTCCCGGCACAAGAAAGCCGTCCCCGCACAGGTATTCCGCCTCCTGCGTGACCCGGTTGATCCGGGCCGGAATGCCCAGTGTCCGGCAGATGGCCACAAAAAGGATTTTCCGGCTTAACGCATTCCCCTGCTTCAGCTTCAGGCACCCGGAGGGCGTGGCACAGATCGTGCGGTAATCCTGTTCCGGTTCATAGGCTATATTCCGGCAGATATATTCCTGTATTTTTTCCGGATCCTGCGCAAATGCGGCCTTCTCCCCATCCGTAAAGTAACGGCTGATAAAGCTTCTGTACGGTGTGAGCTCTTCGTAATACACCCAGGGGCACAGCAGATACTTCCGGTAGGTTTCTTCCTCCCATGCTTCCCGGAAGGCCCCGGCATACTGCAGCGCATCTTCCAGGACATCCGCCTTCGCATCCTTGCAATCCTTTACGCGCAGGCTGTGAAGAAGGGCTTTCCGATCCGGATTCGTGTCCCGTTCCAGGAAGCAGTAAAGCTCCCCGAAATTACCTGCCGCAAGGCGCAGCCGTTCCTTTTCCCCCGGATATTTATCCGCCGCTTTTTCGTCGTAATACGCGTTGATCCGCCGCTCCCGCAGCCGGTTTGCCGCCGCAAGCTTTTCCCGTCTGCGCTGCTTCTGCTCCGGTGTCACAAGCCCCGGATTCACCGGATAATCCGCCGGCGCCTTCACCTCTTCCTGCTCCCATACGTCCCGGATCCAGTCCGTTTGGGACAAATCCGTATCCAACCTAAGCGCCGCCCGTTCCTGCACGGCTGCGGATACCAGGGCTTCCCCGCACCAGCCGTTTAGCATGGCCCGGATCCGGATATCCCCAAGGCCCAGGGTAAGCCGTACCTCCCCCGCCTCATCCGCAGTCAGGACGGCCACGCTGCAATACTCCGCCATATTCAGTATCTCAAAGGATACCTCCGCCCCTTCTGCCGGTTTTCCTTCCGGATCCGTAACGGATACGGTAAGGTTTTTGGTTCTGGCGTAAGTTACGGTATTGTTGTAAAACCAGGTCACCCCTTCCTTCCCGATACAGGCTTCCCCTTCTTCCGTAAAATCGGAAAAGCAGCGGCTGTGTACCAGCAGCGCACGGCTGGAGGCATTGGAAAACCAGCCCTTATTCAGAATTTCCTCCGGCTCACAGGCCCCAAGGAAATACCAGCGCCCATGAAGCCATACCTCCACCCAGGCATGGTTATCGTCACAATGGGCCCATCGGGGGGTATACACCTGACGCGCCGGAATCCCCACACTGCGGAAAGCCGTTACCGCAAACGTGGATTCCTCCCCGCACCGTCCCTTTCCGCTCCGGTACACCGTCATGGGAGAGGCCGTGCGCATGTCCGATGCCTCATAAGCGGCATTTTCCGCACACCAGTAATTGATGGCAAGCACCGCCTCCGCCGGATCCTGGCAGGATGCGATTCTGTCCTTCAGCTGTTCATGGAAAAAAGCCCTGTTCCCGCTGATATCCTCGGAATTGATCCGGTAATACAGAACATGGTTGACAAAAATATCCTCCGGCAGATCCGCACACCATTCCACATGTTCCCGCAGCCATATGGCGTGTTTAACAAAGCTTAAAAATACCCGGAATTCATATTCCCCCGCGTCCCTGAGAGGCATGGTACCGTAAAAAAACCGCATCAGCACCTCCTGTGCCGGCGTACAAAGCCGGAAGCCCTCCTCCAGTTCCTCCCGGATCCCCTTAAGATACGGCAGTCTTTCCTCATATTTTCTGTCTGCATACTCTTTTAAATGGTTTGAAAACATTCCTCTGTCCCTTTCCCCGTTTCTATTTTTGACATACCCATCATCTGTTGTCCAGTCCTTCCGCATAATAACTCGGCGCCAGCCCCATAACCCGTTTAAACGCCCTGCGGAAGGAAAAATCACTGCCGTAGCCCACAGCCTGGGCCACATCCTTTACAGGCACCTGGTTTTTCAAAAGTTCACAGGCTCTCTTAATTCTTTCATTTTCCAGATATTCACTGAAGCTCATGCCGAACAGGGTCTTAAACTGTTTATAAAGCCGGTTTTCCGGCAGCTCCAGTTCCTCCGCCAGCTGGCTGAGACAGAATTCCTGCCGGCTGTACTGTTCCTCCACTGCCCCCCTGATGGATTCTTTCAACACATCCGCCTCCCGATCCACCTTTTTTTGTTTACGGCCGGATATCTCTTCCAGAATGGAAATACAGATCCTGGCAATTTCCTCCAGGCTTTCCGCCCGGTTTATCCCGTCCGCGGACACGTCACAGGTATCCTCCTCCTCCTTCAGCGCTCGCAGGACCGTCGCCCGCACCAAATCCGTCAGGTACCCGGCCATGGTGACGGAAAGCTTCCGGTAGGTAAAGTTTTCAAAAGCCAGCACCCGGAAAATATCCTCGATTTCCTCCCGGTTTCCCTGACGGATGCTTTTCACCAGAAGAAGCTCCGTTTCAATGGGGAAAAAGAAGCTGTCCGTCTGCTTTGGCATCTCTTCCTTGCTCATCACCGTACGGATGTCATGGAATGCCAGATATTCGGTTACCTCCCTGGCATCATCATAGGAAGTGGCGATTTCCATACGCTCCGTCACATTCCTTCCCAGGCCCACATAGGTTTCCAGTTCCTTTTCCATGAGAAGCTTTTCCCGGAAATCCGAAAGGATCCCGCCGATGGTTTTACGGGATCCGTCCCTGCTCATGGGAAATACCATGGCGAACCGGAAGGGATCCACTTCACAGCAGCAATTGGCGATACCGATTTCTTCCTGTACATACTGCCTGATATACAGCCGCAGTTCATTCCACAGGTTAGGCTCCTTGCTGGCGGCCCCGCTGCGCAGCTGCACCACTGCCGCACAATAGCAATCCCCTTCCAGCGTGATATCCCCGCTTCTCAAATCCGCATTCAGTTCCTCCCCCGACGCATACTCTCCCAGAAGAAGCTTACGGATCACCGCCGTATGCATAAAGTTCTTCTGCAGCTTCAGAGTGGTCTGCAGGTTCGCCGCGCTGTCAAGCAGATAGGGCACGCCTTCCCAAAAGCTCCGGACAGGCTTGCCGTTCCCCTGCGCGGTACCGAATTCGTCCTGATACCGGCTGAAGGAAAGCACCACATTCCTGCGTTTCCTCCACAATCCGATGCACACGGACAGCCCCGCGAGAGTGGCGGTCACACACAGCGCCACGATCAGATATTTGATGGAACCGATCTGCCCCAGAAGCGTCTTTTTAGACAGAATGGACACATAACGGTAAGGAGATCCCGGGCTTTCCACCGCACAAAAAATATACTTCTCCCCATGCAGGGAAAAGCTTCCTTCTTTTTTCCCGAGTATGTAATCCATCGGCAGCTCGTCCGCCGATACGTTACAGCTTTCCCCGGTTATCACTTTCTGGAAACACTCCCCCTCCCTTTCCCTATCCAGCATGAATGTAATTCCGTCCCCATGTATCAGGTTCGTCTCCAGCTGCCTTTCAATAATCATATCATTGAGCACCACCACCAGCGTCCCCTCCGGGTTCTCATAGCCGCTGAAGGGAAAGGACTGGGCCACCATCAGCTTTTTATCCGCATTCCCCTCATCCCTGAGACGCAGCACATCCTTGCTGTATACATTCCCCCGGAACAAATCCAGCAGCTCCTGATAGCTTTCGCTTCCCAGCACCCCCACGGAAGCATACCCCCTGTCATCCGCCGGAACCACCACCTTATCCATAACCAGATATTCCCCCTGCTCAAAAAAGAAATAAATCTTGTCGATGGCGGCGTTAAACATGGAGTAATCCGACAGGGAACGGATATACAGATACATATCGTAATAATCCTTTTCCTGCCGGATCTTGCTGCAAAGCTCCCGCAGCTCCGGGGAATTGCTGATATAGCCCCCCATATTTCCCGCTTCCTCAATACTCCTGTTCACCTCCAGAGCCGTCATATTCAGCGTGGTGAACATCTTTTCCTTCTGTACGGACAGAAGCAGGCTGGTAGCCGTAAAATAAATGATAATAATAGCCAGCAGAGGGGCTGCCAATATGGAAAGATACGAAATCAGCAGATTCATGGATAACTGGTTCACTCGTTGTTGTACAGTTCTTTTCACAGTAACTCTCCCATTCTTTTCTATCCTTTGTACGGCTTTCTCATCTACCGTTTATTATACTATAAGAAAAAAGAGATTACTATAAAAAGCGTGATGTGCGGATGGGCCTGCTATATCCTATATGTCCATTTCCACCGCAAGCACGTAATCCGTCTCATCGGGAAGCCGGGGATCGGGGCCGAGGGAGGCAAATACAATATCCGGATAGTCGCTGTGTACCCAGCTGGCGGATACCGGGATTTCATGGCCGTCTGCGAGCGCCCTTATTTTTTTCACCCGGGATTTATCCAGGCCCAGGAGAGGGACCGGCCCTATGGTGTTTTCAAACATATGGAAATAATAGATGTTTCCGTTTCTGGTAACCCGTCCGTAATCGGGTTTAGGTACGTCCGCAATGCCGCAGCCGTATATGCTGTCTTTGTTCTGTTTCATCCAGTGTCCGATTTCTTCCAGGATCTGCACGGATTGGGGAGGGAAATTACCATAGGCGTCCGGGCCTACATTGAGGAGCATATTCCCGCCTTTGGAGACGCATTCCACCAGCTTTTTGATAAGCATGGAGGCGGGCTTGTAAAAATGGTCGGTACCGCAATAGCCCCAATGGTTGTTCATAGTGACACAAGCCTCCCAGGCCAGAGGGTTCCCTTCTTTGTCCCGGAGGCCGGCGGGGGGAATGATCTGTTCGGGGCTGACAAAATCCCCGTGGTAGGGAGTGGGATTACATTCCGCCAGGGAGCCCATTCCTTCTCCGCTCACCTCCAGGCGGTTGTCCACGATAACCTGGGGCTGGAGGGTGCGCACCATGTCCATAAGCCTGGAGGCCCCCCAGGTTTCCCCGCGCATATCGTCATAAGAAAAATCAAACCAGAGCAGATCCAGCTGCCCGTAATTGGTACAGATTTCTTCCACCTGACGGTGCATATATTCCACATACCGTTCAAAATTCCGGTGTTCATTTCCACATTCGGGATGACTGCGCATGGGATGGTTTTTGTCCCCATAGTGGGGATAATCCTCATGGTACCAGTCGAGGAGGGTAAAATACAGCCCCACCTTCAGGCCTTCCGCCCGTACGGCATCCACATATTCCCGGACCAGATCCCGTCCCGCTTTTGTGTTGGCCGCTTTGTATTCGGTGTATTTACTGTCAAAGAGGCAGAAGCCGTCGTGATGCTTTGCGGTGAGCACCATATATTTCATACCGGCCTGTTTTGCCATTCTGGCCCATTCCTTTGGTTTAAAATCCCGGGCGTCAAATTCCTCAAAATATTTCTGATAGTCTTCTATGGTCATTTCCTCGGTACTGCGTATCCATTCCCCTCTTGCCGGGATGGAATACAGCCCCCAATGGATGAACATACCGAAACGGGCTTCCCGGTACCACTCCATCCGCTTTTCATATTCTTCTCTGTTAAACTGATACATCTCGTTCCCCTTCCTTTCGTCTGCTTGGTTTATCATCCTTTCACCGCACCGATCATAACGCCTTTTACAAAATACTTCTGCACAAACGGATAGATACACAGAACCGGCAGGGAGGCCACCACGATGGTGGAATATTTCAGAAGATCCGTAAGACCTCTCTGCGCCGCAATCGCCGAAGCATCGCTTATCATGGTATAATCCACCTGATTCAGGATCAGGATATCCCGCAGTACGATCTGCAGCGGTACCAAGGTCTGGTTTTTCAGATAAATCATGGCGTCAAAATAGGAATTCCATTTGGCAACCCCATAATACAAGACGAGTACGGCAAGGATAGGTTTGGACAAGGGGACCACGACTTTAATCAGATACTTAAAGGGGGTACAGCCGTCCAGCTGTCCTGCCTCATAGAGTTCGTCAGGGATGGAATTGACGAAATAGGTACGGCAGATAATCATGTTATAGGTGGACATGGCGGAAGGGATGATCATAGCCAGCCTGGTATTCACAAGCCCAAGGCTGTTTACCAGCATATAGGTAGGAATCAGGCCACCGCTGAAATACATGGTGAATACAAAAATCATAGCCACTTTGTTGCGGGCGGTAAATTCTTTCCTGGACAGCGGATATGCGCACATCACGGTCATGACGATATTAACCAGCGTCCCCACAATCATATAGAAAAAAGAATTGGCAAAGCCGGTGAGGATATTCCGGTTCTTAAAAACAGCCTCATAGCCACGCAGCGTGGGACGCACGGGAAGGAACCACACCTCATTGCTGATAACCGCCTGGGGATCCGAAAAGGATGCGCTCACAATATAGACCAGCGGCAGGAATACCACGAGCATAATAGCCGTCAGCAGGATGTATATCAAAAGGATAAAGATTTTGTCTCCCAAAGGAGCTTTTCCGAACTTTTTTATTTTATTTCCCATAATGCTCCCCCTTACCACAGACTGGTTTCCGTAATTTTCTTAGACAACTGGTTCACCACCACAAGCATGATAAAGCTGACCAGCGACTGGAACAAACCCGCCGCCGTGGAGAAGCCGTAATCCGCATTCACCAGGCCGACCTTATACACGAAGGTGGCGATCACTTCGGATTTTGCCAGGTTCATGCTGTTCTGCATCAGGAATACTTTATCAAATCCGATATTGATCATATTGCCGCAGGCGAAGATCAGCATGGTAACCACGGTGGGCCTGATTGCCGGCAAATCCACATGCCAGATTCGCTGAAGACGGCTTGCCCCGTCCACGATGGCCGCTTCCTTCAGCTCCGGGCTGACCCCGGAAAGAGCCGCGATATAAATGATGGCGGAATAACCCGCGGTCTGCCAGACGCCGCTCCATACATACAGGCTTCGGAAAATATCCACATCCCCGAAGAAATTCACCGGGCCGGCACCGAACAGCCCCAGCAGCTTATTGATGATGCCAATGCGCAGATCCGTCATCTGCATGAGCATGCCGACCATAACCACGGTTGAAATAAAATAGGGGGCATAGGTGATCATCTGCACCGTTTTCTTGAATCTGACCGCTTTCACCTCATTCAGCCCCACCGCCAGCAGGATAGGAATGGGAAAGCTGGCAAGCAGGCTGTAAAAGCCAAGGATCAGGGTATTGATAATTACCTTGGAACTGGAGGGTGACATAAGGAACTGTTTAAAATACTGAAGTCCCACCCAGTCACTGCCCCAGATACCCTTGCGGATGCTGTAGTCCTTAAACGCCAGGACCACGCCTCCCATAGGGATATAGGCAAACACAATGGCGTACAGCAGCGGCACGGCAATAATTGCCCAAAACTGCCAGTTGGAATTCTTTATTCTATTTTTTTTGGTTGTGCTTCCTTTACTTGAACCTGTTTTCAAAGCGTCCCTCCTCCTTAAGCCTTAAGAAGGCGCCCCCCTTTTTGGAGGCGCCTTCGCTCCCGACATCCGGCAGCGCCGTCTGGCTAGTGCTTATTATTTTGAGCTCTGCCTGTCATATGCCGTCTGGTAAACCTCCAGCAGCGTAGGCAGCCCTACGTTGTCGAATCCTTTGACATAGGAATCCCAGTCCTTGTCAAAATCTTTTCTTCCGGTAATAAAGGCAACCTTGTTCTCTTCAATATAATTTTCCACTTCCACGCCAATGGTCTGAATCTTTGTGGCTTCCTCATCAGTCAGCTTCAGATAAGGCAGTACGTCCCAGTCGCCTTCCTTCTGCGCATATGGCTCCATTTTTTCCTTCGTGGCGTCATACAGAAGCTTTTCCAGACCCACGGAGGTTCCCACATCCACATTCTGATCCGTGCTTTCACCCAGACGGAATTCCGCCGGGAAGTATTTCACCTGGACATCCTGCCAGTCATGGTTCTGGGCCTCACCGGAATAGGGGTTCATCACTTCATATAAGGCGTCCTCCCCGTTCAGGCCCTTCTGCCCTTCCGGATTGAGAACCCAGTCGGTACCTTCTTCCGCCCCGTACTGGGAAGAAAGGGCGCCTTCGGTGGTAAAGAAGTAGTCGATCCAGCGCAGGGCCGCTTCGGGATATTCACACTTGTCGGTCACGAAGAAATCACCTTCGCCCAGGCCTGCATATTTCATGTAGGTTGCGAGCCTTGTTCCGTCAGGTCCTGCTATAGGGGCCATAACCTGATAATGTCTGTAGGTTTCATTGTTATTGTCCGCGTCAAAATGATTGGAAATCGTTCCGCAGGGCAGGAACAGGATAGGCTCTCCCTCCTGGTTTGCCAGGGCGCGCAGCTGCTCCTCTGTCTGGGTAAAATCTCCGTCATAAATGGCACCCAGCTCATACAGGCTGTTCATATATTTCAAAGCTTCTTTATATTCATCGGTGTTGCAGATGGTCCTCACCTTTCCTTCCGGATCCAGGCCTACCTCAGCACGGTAATCCTGTGACTTGGAAGGGGAAAGGATAAAGGCGTTGGTCATCCACTCCTCAAATCTCGCATGCCAGCCGTCCTTTGCACCGCCTACCGCGATGCCCGTAGGGTTGATTTCCAGGAATTTCTTACATGCTTCATAAAATTCGTCCGTTGTGGTGGGAACCTCCATTCCCATCTTGTCCAGCCACCAGGTATTCACCCACATTTTCTTGGCGTACATGCAATGGTAGCATTCGTTCAGCCCGCAGATGGCATAAATATGGCCGTCCGTCTGTCTGGTGGCATCCAGGTATTCCCCCATGTTTGCCACATAATTAGGCATATTTTCCTCAATCAAATCATCCAGCTGCAGCAGTATGCCTTCCTTTACGCCGTATTTTGCCTGGCTGGGGCTGGCAAACATAATCATATCCGGGTAGTCCCCCGTACTGAAAGCCAGATTCAGCTTAGTCTCCCAGTCATCCCTGCTGCCGGTCTCAAAATTAATCTTGATTCCCGTCTTTTCTTCCATAAATTTGGTAAAATCATTGGTTGCAAAATCTTCCACGTTGGGCATGGATACACAGAACAACGTCAGTTCTATAGGTTCCGTTACGATAGGATAAGTTCCTGCCTCCGTTAAAATACCGGTGGATCCGGATGCCGCCGTCTCCTGACTGCCGCCCTCCGCTGCCGTTCCTCCTGTTTCTGATGTCCCTTTGCCGCCGCAGGCCGCCAGGCTGAAGGTCATCAGCAGGCAGAGCAGCAATGCGGTTGCTTTTTTCATCTTTTTCATCATACTCCCTCTCCTTCCCCTAATTATGGTTAGTTTTATTTGCCGAGCCTATAATAATTTGTGCATCTTGTATGGCTCATGATTATAATATCGTTTTTCGCCTGCAATCACCACGCACAATTCTTATTTTGACCAGACAATTTTATGCAAAACGACAGGGAATGCCCATTTTACAGGCATTCCCCGTATCTCTTACTTCTCTGTACCGGACTCCATTGCTGCGCTCCTGTGCTTCCCGGTTTCCCCGTTGGGTGTACCTATGTTTCTTCCTGCCGATAATTGAGATATCGCAGGGACACCGGAATTAATTGACACCCTTATTTTTGTACCCTACAATGAAAACATACAGAAAATAAAATGCAGGAGGTGTTATTTATGTTACATGAGGTAAGCTTTCCGTCTTATAACAAACGCGACGAAGTACAAGGCTGGATTTATGTCCCTGCGGCCAGGCCGAAAGGGATCGTGCAGATTATCCACGGCTTCGGGGAGCATTCCAGAAGGTATCTGCATATGATTTCCAAATTTATGGATGCGGGCTTCATCGTAGCTGCCGACGACCATGTGGGACACGGGAAAACGGCAATGGTAAGCGGTATCTGGGGCGACTGGGGTGATGCGGGATTCCATACCATGATGGAGGATGAACATTCGCTGAAGGAACTGGTTTGTAAAAAATACCCGGATCTTCCCTATTTTCTTTTTGGCCACAGCATGGGTTCCTTTATCGCCAGGGATTATGCTGCAAAATACGGTGATGGTCTGGCAGGAGTCACTATCTGCGGAACCACCGGAAGCTTCCGCGGTGCGGCCGAAACCGCCCTGCGTCTTAAAAAAGCCATCGATGACGGCCTGGGGACAGATTCCAATCCCGAATTCACCGGCTCCCTGATGGGGTGGATGTGTGAACGCTGTGATGACGTTACCATCGGAAATGAGTGGATCTGCTCCGATCCTTATGTACAGCGTGACCATGCGGAGGATCCCTTCGATGCCTTTACCAGGCCTGTCAGCAACCGGTCCATATATGATTTTACCCAGATGATGCTGACCATTGAAGGCGTGCAGTGGGCGGAAAAAATACCCTCGTCACTTGCCTTCTATAATATCGGCGGTGACCAGGATCCTGTAGGTGAGTATGGAAAAGGTATCTATGAGGTATCAAACTGGCTGTGTGAGACCGGACACGAGGTGACCACCAAAGTCTACTCCGGCTGCCGTCATGAAATACATAATTACAGCGCTGTCAAAGATGAGGTCGAGGAAGGAATCATTCAATTTATGCTGGCGGCACTCTCTCAGGCCTGAAGCGTAGTTGAAACACTTTTTAAGTGATGTAGCAGATATACTGCCGGAAAAAGAAGCCGAAATGTTTGCAGCTAATTATGGGAATCAGCGCCCTCACCGCAGGCGGATCCTTATGGCCTGGACGCGGTGAGGGCCGCTTACTATAGCATTGCCTTCTTCTCTGTCACAAAACAATAGCTCCCGCTTCCCAGCTCATGCACCTGCCCGTCCGGCAGAACAAGCGTGGCTCCGGTGTTCGGCGGTATTTCACAGAAGTATTTAAGACGGCCGTCCTTCTTTTCCCATCCGCTGCGGATCGTACCATACGGGCTGGATACGCTTCCCCGCGCCTTTTCCAGTTCCCCGATACAAGGCTCCAGGCGGAAATGCCTGTAACCGGGATGCGCCTCCTCCCTGCGTATGCCCAGGATCCATTCATACATCCAGGAAAGCACACTGCCCAGGGAATAATGGTTAAAGGAATTCATGGTATTGTAGCCGCCGAAGCCCCTGTCCACCGTGTAGGAATCCCAATGCTCCCAGATGCTGGTCGCCCCCTGGGTTACCGGATACAGCCAGGAAGGGAAAGCGGTCTGCAGCATCAGCTTATAAGCGTCCTGTGTATATCCGGCTTTGCTGAGGGCCTGGTTCAAAAGGCCGGTACCGAAAAAACCGGTTCCCACCGTATGCCCCAGCTCCCGGGTTTTCCGCAGCAGATGGGCCGCCGCCTTCTCCCGATCCCATACCACGCCATATTCCAGGGCGAGCACATAGGAGCATTGGGTATCGCACAGCTCCCCGTCCGTAGTTATCGTCCGTTTGTCTGCGGGGTCGATAAAAGTACAGTTCCAGTAGTCCTTTATCTCTTCCGCCAGCTTTCGGAAGCCTGCCGCGTCCTCTGCTTCACCGATAACCGCAGCCAATTCCGCCATCAGGGCTGCTTCCCTGTAATAAAAAGCATTCCACATCAGCTGCAGATCTGTTTCCTGAGGCGCCAGCCAGTCACCCAGCGGGCCGACCACAGCCATGTCCCCTCTTCCGGGAAGTCCTTTATCCTTCATATAACCCATATATTTTTTAAGACCGGGGTAAAAAGCGGTTATTGTGCGTTTATCCCCATACTGCCGGTACAGCTCCGTCACCATAAAGATGGACGCACATTCATAGGTTATGCCGCCGAAGCCGCCTCCCACCGGGGCGATTTCCGGGAACTGCCCATCCTCTTCCTGTAAATCCGCCATAGCCTGGAGATTGCGCTCATAAAAAAGCTTCAGGAAACCGTTATGCAGAGCCGTATGGCAGAATACATGGGTATCCCCTGCCCAGCCCATCCTCTCGTTCCTTTGGGGGCAGTCGGTGGGAATATTGATAAAATTACAACGCTGGGACCATTTCACATTTTCTGCAAACCGATCCAGAAGGGCGTTGGAGGAATGGAAGCTTCCCTCAAACACATCTACGGAGGAATACTGCAGGCTTTCCACATCCTCCGGGAGAGGCGGATTGCTGGCGCCGCTTATTTCCATATATCGATAGCCATGGAAGGTGAATCGGGGCTGCCAGATTTCGCCGCCTATTTTTCCGCTGCAGATATACACATCGGTGCTGGTGGCATCCCTGTAATTTTCCACCATAAGCCTTCCAACCAGATTCACGCCGCCTTTTCCGGCCGCATATTCCGGCAGATCCGGATAAAGCATTTCCCCATACCGGATAACAAGGCGGGTTCCTTCCTTTTCCTGAAAACGGATGCGCGGTACACCGGCCATTTCCTGGCCAAAGTCATAAATGGCTGTATGCCCCTCCACAAATGTGCGGCTGCAGGCTTTCCGACTGTCCACCACATATACCGGGGCATCATAGCCTCCCAGAAGCAAGGGCTTTGTCTCATTGATCCCCGGCCAGGCCCGGCCAAATCCCGGAGGCAAGGCCCGGTATTCTTCAATGGGGACCGGTTCATAAATAACCGGCCGCTCCCAGCCCTCTTCCACAAAATCCGCTCGGGAATAGGTTTCATACAACTCCAGCTTTCTCCCGTCTGTCTGTTCGCCCAGGAAGAATCCGGAATACCGGTAAGGCCCTTCCCCAAAATAGCTCCAGTCCCGTGTATTGGAAACCCGCACCTGCCGGCTGCCGTCGTCATAGGTAATTACCACCTTAGCAAAAAAGGCTTCCTTATCTCCCCAGAAATTATAATTCTTCACGGTGAAGGTCTGGGCATCTGACCACCAGCCGGAAGCCAGTGTCACCCCCACACAATTATCCCCTTCTCCTATTTTGTCACTGATATCATAGGTTTGGTAATTCAGCCGCTTGTCATATTGGGTATTCCCCGGCGCCAGCAGCCGGTCCGTAATTTCCTGCCCGTTCACCCGGCATTCATAGATTCCCCGGGAGGTGATATAAAGTCTGGCCTGAACCGGCCTTTTCTTTTCTTTTCCGCGGATAAGGGTACGGAACATGGGAAGCGCGGAATGAGACGGATCCGCCGTCACCTGCGTTCCGCTTACCATAAAGCAGCTCTCCCCGTCTTGCGTCCTAACCTTGCGTAACCCTTTTTTTTCCCCGAAAATCCCTTCCCGGCCATACAGACCACCCTCCGGCGTTTCCCGTATGAATTCCGCGGAAGGCGTACGCATATTCCGGACAGACAGGAAGGTAAAATACGCGCGGTCCCCTTTGTCTGCGAAAAAGCCGATTTCGTTCAGCCTGGGATAAGTCGGCACGTCATTATTTCCCCGGGGATTCAACGTCCGCCCCTTTACCGTCCGTCCAAAAAATTCCTGCTTTGCCTCCGCATCCACAAGCACCCCGTCCAGATAGGCGAACGCATTATTGCCGTCCACTTCTATCCGCAGGCAGTGAAAGTCATAGGCATTTTCTTCGGTGAGCAGGGAAGCACCGGTTTCCGCCCCTTCCTCTCCCCTTTCGAAAGGTACGAGGGGAACACTGGCAAACGGAATGTCTTCCCTGTCTCCCGGGGCATAACCTACCCTGTAAAGATCCAGCGTAGGCAAGGTATACTCTTCCGCTTTTCCCCTGTCCCGCTTTCCTGCCAGATCCTGCAGGTTGATTTCATAGCGGATATAGTTCGCTCCTGCCAGTCCGTATTCATTCAGGTTCTTATCGAGCAGCCGGAAATCATTGGCACCGAATACCACGCCGGCTCTCTGCGACCCGGGTTCCAGACGCAGCCTGGTCTCCAGGATAAACACCCCTCTGGCCTGTACGCAGACATGGAAACGGGGGGCCGCGATCCACTGCGCCCCTTCCCAGGTACGGTTCCTTTCCTCTTCATCTGCGGAAAAGGCAAACAAACCGGTTTCAAAGCGGGTATCCGCGCCGGCGCTGTTCTCCCCGGCATCCCAAACCTGTACCGATACGGAATATTCCGTACAGGCCTCCAGCTTCTCCCCGGCATATTCTATTCCCCGGGATTCCCCTGTTTCCAGCCTTCCCGAATCCCAGACCACTTTTTTCTTTGCTGCAGGCATCCCCTTTTTTACAACAATCCGGCAGGCTCTCTGCCGCATGTTCTTTTCATCCGATGAAAACATCCACGAAAAACGGGGGTGTTCCTCATCCAGGCCAATGGGAGCCTTCTGGTATTCCACATATAGTTCTTTTACTATAAAACTCATAATTATCCCTTTACACCTCCAACAACAATCCCTTTTACAAAATATTTCTGGAAAAAAGGATAAATACACAATACCGGCAGGATACCGATCACAGCAATCGCCATACGGATCCCAATGCTCGGCAGGTTTGCCACATTCACGCTGGACGCTGCGGAGGACTGCCCGCTGGTCAGGAACTGAATGTTTGTAATAATCGTATTTAGGATGGCCTGGATGCTGAACAGCTTATCATCGGTTATGTAATACAGGCTGTTCATCCAGTCATTCCAATACCCCAGCCCTATCATCAGAGCCATGGTCGCCATAATCGGCTTTGACAGCGGCGTCACTACCTGGAAAAGGATCCGGTATTCTCCGCCGCCGTCGATACGTGCCGCCTCAATCAACGCATCCGGTATATTGGCCTGGAAGAAGGAACGCATCATGATAATATAGAAGCCGTTCATGAGCAGCCCGGGAATAATCAGCGCCCACAAGGTATTTTTAATATGAAAGGACTGCGTCCACATCATATACGTAGGAACCAGGCCGCCGTTAAACAGCATGGTGAAAAATACGAAGAAGGCAAAGAAACCGCGCCATGGAAGCTCTTTTCTGGACAAAGGATAAGCAAACAGCGTCGTCATGAGTACGCTCAGTGTTGTCCCCAGCAACGTTACCAAAATAGTAATCCCATAGCCCTTAATAATCTTCATACTGCTGCTGAACAGATAAACATACGCATTCAAGCTGAAAATCCTGGGTATAAAATTATATCCGTCGCGCATCAGTGTCGCTTCGTCCGTTAAGGAAGAGGACAGCAGAAGGAGAAAAGGCGCCACCGCTGCTGTACAAAGCAGAATAAAAATAATATGTAATACCATCTGGCCCGTTTTGTTTTTCCCAACCATAATCTTTTCTCCATTCTTAGAATAAAGCGCTGTCTTCATCTACCTTGCGGACGATGAAGTTGGCTGTCAGTACCAGTACAAATCCCAATACGGACTGCAGGAAGCCTGCTGCCGACGCACGTCCCACGTCATTAAGCTGTGTCAGCCCTTTATAAACAAACACATCAATGGTGTCCGTTACCGACGAAAGAAGCCCGGAACGCATCGGTACCTGATAAAACAGGCCGAAATCCGAATAAAACATCCGCCCGATGGCAAGAAGCACCATCGTGATAATCGTGCCCTTCAGTCCGGGCAGCGTCACATGCCAGACCTGTTTCCACCGGTTAGCCCCGTCCACTGTGGCCGCCTCATAGAGAGAAGAATCGATACCGATAACCGTAGCATAATATAGGATACTGCTGTACCCGAAACCCTTCCAGAGATTTACGATAACCAGAATGAAGGGCCAGTATTTTGTTTCCGTATACCAGCTTATCTTTTCCGCCCCCATTTTAACGAACAGGCTGTTCAGGAATCCATTATCCTGGCTCAAAAAGCCGTATACGATATAAGAAACTACCACCATGGAAATCAGATAGGGTATCAGAATCAATGTCTGATATACCTTCTTGCTCCTGTTTCCTCTTAAGAAATTCAGCATAACCGCAACGGTTACCGCCAGCAGATTTCCCAGAAGAATAAAGGTCAGATTATAACCAAGGGTATTCCGGACTATATTCAGGGCATCATTTGTCCGGAACAGATAGGTAAAGTTACTGAAGCCGCACCAGTCGCTGCCCCAGATCCCTTTGCTGTAATTAAAACGCTTAAATGCTATTACCAGACCTGCCATAGGAATATAATTGTTGATTACCAGATATATAAAACCCGGCAGCATCATGGAAAGCAGCGCCAGCGTCATTTTGTTCCGGCTCTTTTTGCTCTTCGCCCGATTCTTTGCCAACGTAACCGTTCCCGCCATTTTACTCTTCCTTTCTTCATGCCTTTCCCTGTAAGAGCCATTTTCAGGAGATCTTTTTCCATGAAAATGGCTCTTGTATCTTTTTCCGTGTCAGAACAGATTAACTACCCAAACTTTACAGGTGCGAAAAGGCCCTCCGCCCGCTGTCTGCATGGCCCTCCGGGATGGAAAAGGAATTTTCTTCAGTGCCTTTCAGGCCATGTAGATGAGACCGTTCAAGTGTGTCAGCCGCACCTGCAAAGTTTGAGTTATTTATTTCTGTGCAAAGAAATCATCCAGCTGTTTCTGTTTCTCCGTTAATATATCCTGCAGGCCTGCCGCTTCCAGTTCCCCGTTTGCCTGCGCGATGGTGGATTCCGGATCTACCGTTCCCGCCAGCAGGGCTTTGTAGTATTTATCCATAACATTGCTGCATGCGGAGTACTGGTCCACAACACTGCTGGTATCAAAGAAGAAACCATATGCTTTGCTCTTCATGGTATCCTCATTAAACTGGATTAAATCTTCGAAGAAGGCAGGGCCGTTATAGTCAATCGGATGGGACCATCCGGAGTAAGGCGCTATCCAATAAAGGTCAGCCATGCCGTAGCCGCAGTCCGCAGCGGTCTTTCCTTCCGGGAAGGAAATGGTTCCGTCTTCATTTTTGGTGTAGTGCCTGCCTTCGATTCCGTTGTTGAGCAGGACGCAGACCTCCTTATCCGTATAAAGCATCTGCAGGGCCGTCCAGGCGGCGTCTTTGTTTTTGGAATTGGCATTAATGCCATAGCAAAGTTCCGAATAAGAGTTTGCTACCGACCAGGGTTCGATTACTACCGTACGTATTGCGCCCGCCAGTTCATTATTCGCATAGTTATCAAAACAGGCAACTGCTTTCTGATTGGCAATCAGCTGGGATCCGGCCTCCGTATTGCTCAGGGCATCCGCCATAACCAGGCCGTCCTCATACCATTTTCTTGTCCAGCTTATAAATTCCCGGAAATCATCCGTATCAAACAGATTCTGTACTTCCGTACCCTGCCCGCAGTCAGGAATCACACCAATAAATTTACCGTCTCCCAGACCATCCCATGTCCAGCCGTTCACCATGGTGTCCCCGGACTGTGGTACGAGTGCATACCTGTCCGGGTATTTCTCATGTACCTCATGCAGAAAGGTATCAATTTCTTCCAGTGTCCACTTATGATAGGATTCGATTCCAAACTCATCTGCAATCGCCTTATCAATATTGAGTCCGAAACGGTTGCCGAAGTTTCTCAGGTTGGGAATGGCATAAATCTGGCCGTCCACTGTCGTCCCTTTCATTTCTTCTTCAGACCATATGGCTTTGAAATCATCTGTTGCTGCCGCATAGTAATCATCCAGGGGAGCCAGCTGGCCGTTTTTAACATAGGTGGTAAGGGGCGTCATAAATGCGGCTATCACATCCACCTCATCGCCTGTAAGCAGAAGGTTGGACTGCTGCAGCCAGTTTCCCATGGAAACAAAGGTGAGATTCAGGTGCACCCCGTATCGGGCTTCCGCAATTTCATTGATAGCGGTTTCCACGTCCCCCGCATCGGGCATGTCATATGCTGTGGGAATACATACATTTACTTCCGTAACGGCTCCGCCTGCGGAAGCACTTTCCCCGCCTCCTGCTGCCGTTCCTTCCCCGCTGGTGGTGCCGGCACCGGAGCCGCAGGCCGCCAAAGACAATCCCATCACTACCGCCAGCATCATACCCGCTGCTCTCTTAAAGATTTTTCTCATCATAATTCCTCCGCTTTCCCATAACCATTTTCTGTTTCACATACACGGCCGGTCTTACAAGGCCGCTTACCCTAACTTCCTTTCGATATGTCTATTGTAGTCATTCTGTTAATAACTCTCTATAACTATTGTGATTTCCCTTAGTACTTTTGTGACACTTATTCCGATCCATTTCGTACTATTTATAAATATTGTTATTTTTGTGACTCCTGTTTGTGGTTTTATGACATTTATTATACACAGGCTTATGGATACCAAATGAAATCCGACTATTCAAGTTTTTTCCGTACTATAATGTAAATTTTAATAAAAACACATGTGTATTTGTAATATATTATGTTATACTATAAGCAATATATAGCAGGAGGTATGATTATGTATCGTAAAATTATGAACTTCTTAGAAGCGTGGAAAGAAGGAAAACACCGTAAACCTCTGATATTACAAGGAGCGAGGCAGGTTGGCAAGACCTATTCTGTCCTGGAGTTTGGGCGTACCCATTATGAGAATGTGGCGTACTTTAATTTTGAAACCAATCCAAGGCTGAATCAAACCTTTGATGAAAATATAAGCCCGGATTATCTGATACCTATTTTGTCCCACATTGCAGGGCAAACGATAGTCAGAGAAAAGACACTGATAGTTTTTGATGAGGTACAGCTATGTGAAAGAGCGCTGACAAGTCTGAAATATTTTTGCGAGAATGCCCCGGATTACCACATCATCGTAGCCGGCAGCCTGCTTGGCGTTGCCGTAAACAGGACAAAATTTTCATTTCCTGTGGGTAAGGCAGATATGATGACCCTTTATCCCATGGACATGGAGGAATTTATGATAGCCTGCGGCGAGACCGCTCTTATAGAACAAATCAGAAAGTGTTTTGCATCCGACATACCGATGCCATCGGCTTTACATGATGCCGCCATGCAGCTTTACCGTCAGTATTTAGTTGTTGGTGGAATGCCTGAATGTGTTAAGCAGTTTGCAGAAACAAAAGATTATATTCTTGTAAGGTACATGCAGGACACTATTTTAGCAAGCTATCTCAATGATATGAGTAAATACAACAATGTCAATGAGATAAAAAAAACACGGCTTGCTTATGATAATATCACCGTTCAGCTCTCTAAAAAAAATACACGTTTCCAGTACAAACTTATTAAAAAAGGGGGCAGGGCGTCCGAGTTTGAAAACGCAATTGAGTGGCTGTGTCTGTCTGGTATCGTATCACAGGTCTACAAGGCCGAACAAATCAAAAAGCCTCTCGAAAACTATCGTGATATAAATACATTCAAAATCTATGTATCCGATTTGGGACTGCTTTGCGCCAAGAAAGACCTGGCTGCAAACGACATTCTTTATATGGCTGACGAATTAAATGATTTCAAAGGCGGATTGACTGAAAATTATGTCAATGTACAACTTACCATAAATGGCTATAACACTTACTATTGGGAATCTGAACGCGGAGCTGAGATTGATTTTATCATTCAGCGCAACGGACAGCTTATCCCCATAGAAGTCAAATCTGCTGACAATACCAGGGCCAAAAGCTTAAGGGTCTATATGGACACCTATCATCCTGCCTATGCAATCAAGCTGTCCTCAAAAAACTTCGGCTTTGAGGACAGGAAAAAAACCGTTCCCCTCTATGCCGCATTTTGTATTTAAAAATATTGCAACCTATTTTCAACTTATCAGCAGGTCAGCGCATTCACTGCGCTGACCGTAAAACAGTGGTTCAGGCGTGCAAATGGCAGCGCCGGCACTTTCATATAAATCCCAGTCCTATTTGCAGATATCCGCTTCCTCCGCCTTTACCCTCTGTTAACCAGCACATGCTCCCCAGGTATTAACGCATAATCCCTGCCTCCAGCCGAAAGCACACCGCCTTCTTTATCTGTATACACATCCAGCACGCCGTCCTTCCAGTCCATCCACACCGTCCCCCGGCCCACCGGAAAATAACAGGAAAACCGGTCGAAAAGTTCAAGCCTCGGCTTGACCGAAAAGGTCTCATAAGCGACCGCCGAAGAGGTAACCCCCATACAGTACCTGCCCAGCAGGTATATCGGGCTTGCTCCCCAGGCATGGCACAGACTCTTGCCGAATTTATCTCCGTACATGCCATACTGCTCCTCCTCCGGCTGGCCGGGTATATACTCCTCCCAGAAAGTGGACGCTCCCTGTAAAAGCATCCCTCCCCAGTAGCTTTTCATGGCTGCCATCACCACATCGAAGCGTTCCAGCCCCGCCAGCACTTCCAGCTCATAGAACTTGAAATAGGGCGTGGTAATGGCAGGAACCGCTTCATTCAGAAGCACATGTTCCAGAATACTACGAGTTTCCAGGACATCCGCAAACCCGAAAAGAACGGCGAAAATATTGGCATGGCGGGTGACATTCCTTCTGCCCGACCGGTAGCTGTCGATAAATGCTCCTTTTTCCTCATCCCAGAAAAAGCGTCGTATGTGACAAAGAAGCTGTTCCTTTTTCTGCACAAATTCTTCTCTGTCCAATCCGAGCAGCCCCCTCACTGCCGCCATTGACTCATAGCTTTTTGCCAGCAGCATCTGTTCCGCGCAAAGGGTTCCCTCTTTATCCATTTCCGCCCAGTCTATGTAAATCCAGTCCCCTTCCCTTCCATAAATAAAACCCTGTTCATCCGTCTGTTCCATACAATAACGCATCAGGGACTCCATTTTCGGGTATATCATGCGGATAAATTCCAAATCCCCTGACATCTTATAATAATTTTCCAGGCTGATTATCCAATACAGGGAATAATCCACAATCGTATTGATATGCCCCGTAACGGGATCGTTTCCCCGAAGGGCCAGAATCGTCCGCTTACAGATATCCTTGTCAAAGAAAAGATATTGGTTGATGAAATAGCTCTGGTACGCATCCCCGGACCAAATCCACCTGTCCCGTTTGACACCGTCCAGGAAGAAAATACCGCTGGACAGACGGAACGTGGTGTCCGCAACCTTCCAGATTCGGTTCACCAGCTCATCGCTGCAGGAAAAATCACTCCTTTTGCCAAAGTCCACATATTTGTATAACGCTTCCGGTGTGATAAGGCAGGACGCTTCCCCCTCCAAAGTCCCATACTCCGCAGTAAGAAACAGGTAACGGAAGGCGCGCAGTTTCGTATGGTAGCACCGGCCGTCCTCCCACCTGCCGAAGGGGGAGTCTGTCCGGTATTTTAAGCTTTCCGCTTCTTCCTCTCCGGGAATCTCCAGCACCTGCTTCAGGTAACACCACTCCGTGTCCAGCGCTTCCGCCCGGGATTCCCCGTAACACAGCGTCACGGTTTGCGGCCTTATAGCCCCATTAATATGAAGCAGGGTATCCGCCGTAAGCTCTCTGCCGAAATCATAAAGGATACCCCCGTTTATTTTTTCTTCCGCCGCCGGCCGGCAGATTTCACAGGTGTAATCAAATTCCTGGGGATCCTGCTCCCTGTTTTCATACATCCCGTTTAGCCCCGCAGGGACAGCCGGTTGTACAAAGTCGGAAACGGTCCACTCCTTTCCCGAGAAAACCGTTTCTCCTTCCACATAAATACAGGGAAGCCCTGTCCGGTTTCCCAATACCACATCAATCCTTACTTCCTTTGCCGGGCAGGAAATCCATTCCCCTATCCTGTATTTTTTCTCCTGATAAAATACCCGATCCACAGGGAACCCTTCCGGCGTTTCGGCCTTACTTTTAAGAAGCACATGCCCCTCCCCTTTTGCCGTCACCCGGAAAACCGTTTCCTTTTCCGACGTAAACTTCCCATGAAATACCACATGATGGCGGCAGTCCGCAATATGCCAGTAGGCAGGCCAGAAAAAGCCCCGTTCCTCCCTGTCAAAGTTCTGGCGCATCCCATGATAAATCTCAAAATCTCCCGGATACCATATCCAATTGGCCATTTTTCCTATCCCTTTCTGCAGTCCCGGTATTTCCCTTCCGACGCTCCTGTGTCCTGCCTCTTCCCCGGTTTCCTGCGTTCCTTGATTGTTTTCTCCGTATGGGTATTATATAATAACGGAAGAAGGTTTCTAAACAACCAATATCCGTTTTCCGGCTATCAGATACGCCCAAAACCAAGTTGCTTTTCCGCGGCCCGGGGATGGAGTACCAATGCCTCCGGACTATAGGCGCCGGATTTACACCCGGAGACACCCGGAATCCATACACGATGAAATTAGTACAGGAGAATACATGAAAAATCAGAAAATCCCTACGCCGGCAGGCCAGATGCTTGTACGGAACAACTGGACGGCTTCTTCCGACCGCATGACCATCATAACTCCTCTAACCATGTTTTATAAAATCAGGGATAAAAAAACGGGTAAGCTGCTTCATGCCGCCTTTTATCCCGGCTCCATGAGTTCTGCTTATATGCCTGACAATGCGGTATCCCACCAGCATGACCATTTTGAACTGATGTATGTCCTGGAAGGGGAGCTGACCAATAAAATAGAACGGATTTCCTATACTTATAAGAAAGGGGATGCCTGTCTGCTTAACCGGAATACGAGGCACACGGATATACCGGGGCCGCATTGCAGCGTGGTATTCATTAACTTTCATGCCGAGTATATTATGGATTTAGCCGAAAAAGATGTGCTCTTTGATGTAAGCCCCCGCCTCACTCCCCCGGGAGGCCTCATTCATGAATTCCTTCGTTCCAACCTCCAGGGGGAGGAACGCTTTGCCCGTAATTACCTGGAATTTTCCCCCACTCTGTATTCTTTATCCAGCTCTTCAGACAATCCGGCCGAAACCCTTATCGATCAGATGCAGCTGCTGCTGCTTGATAATAAACCGGGGGGTTCCTACTTTCTGCGCGGCCTGCTGTTACGTTTAATCTACACACTGGAAGATAAAAACAAATTCCACTGTAATTTCATGCGCCTGGATTCCAGCAATGAGGACTTTCTGTTCGCCCGGATCACGAATTTTCTGGAGGAGACCCACGGGCATATTTCCCGTTCCCGGCTTTCGGAAGCCCTGCATTATAATGCGGAATATCTGAATCAGATTGTAAAACGGCGTACCGGCTCCAGCCTTCTGCGGCTGGCGGGAAGCTACCGCCTGGACCAGGCTAAACAGCTGCTGACCGGCACCGACAAAAGCGTGACCGCGATTGCAGAAGAACTGGGCTATTCGGGCACTTCCCATTTCTATGAATCCTTCCGGAAGGAAACCGGAATGTCACCGTTAAAATACAGGGAAAGGAATTGCTAAATAAGCAATTCTTAAATAGTGGAAAACGATAAACAAAATAGAATATGATTATATACAGGTAGAATGCAGATTCTACTGATTTTATCTTATGTAACAACTCTCATCTTTTTTATTTCACTCATTTTTTGAATTCTTACATGAAAGATCTGAGAACGCAGGCAATTACAAATAAGAACAGCCGTATTAACCTTACTAAAATAATTGCGTATCTTGATTTGCTGCAGGAATACGGAACACGATTATGCTCTCCTGTAACAAAACTTATCAAGGTATAGTTCTATTTGGTTCTATCTATTTTGACCCGCAGTCGAGTCAAAATTTGAGTCACCTTAACTTCCTCCGGTCCGGATATCTTTTTTCAATCATCCACAAATGCACTTGTTATCGTCACATTTCTCTGCTATAATAACCATGGTGCTACCCTACACGGTAGGCGGTTGCCCTTCTTCGTTGGAGGGCTTGCCCTCCAATCATGCACTGACTTTTTGTCAGCGCGAAAGGAGGGATGGCCATGGTTACATATGATGAATTGTTTCAATTTGGATTATTAATCGTTGCTGTTGTTGGTCTTGTTTACAAGATTTCACACAAAAAATAACCGCCCTAGCCTCGAAAACTAAGCGGTTATTTTTAACTAATTAATTGGAGGGGCAACCGTCTATCGGTAGCACCTTTAATATCATTATAATAGCACCTCTGCGTTCACATTGCAACATTTTCAAGAAAAAAATCTTCCATTAAAAGCGTTTCCTGCTCCTTTTCATCTCCCAACACAGGAGAATACAAATCCATTGTCATGCTGGTATTGGAATGCCCCACCAGTATGCCATCCTCTGTCATCCTCTTCTCCAACTTCTCCAGTTCACTTTCCACCCGGTAGCGGCTTGTCTGCGTACCGTTCGGGTTGCAGAATACCGAAGGCCGACAGGCCACTTACACCACACTTTGATACTATTCTCATAAAAAAGGCCTGCATATCCGCAGGCCCGCATGTATTCTTATGTAAAGAATTATTTTTTAATATGAAATGCATTCCATCCCGGATAAACGCCTCCCGCGCCCAGCTCTTCTTCTATCCGGAGAAGCTGGTTATACTTTGCCACACGCTCCGTTCTGCTGGGCGCTCCGGTTTTGATCTGGCAGGTATTCAGCGCAACGGCCAAATCCGCGATTGTGGTATCCTCCGTTTCGCCGGAGCGGTGGGATGAAATCGCAGTATATCCCGCGTTATGGGCCATCTTGATCGCTTCCAGCGTTTCGGAAACCGTTCCGATCTGGTTCAGCTTAATCAGAATGGAATTGCCGCAGCCAAGAGAAATCCCTTTTGCCAGACGTTCGGTGTTGGTAACAAACAGATCGTCTCCCACCAGCTGTACCCTGTCTCCCAGCTCCCTGGTCAGCATCTGCCAGCCTTCCCAGTCCTCTTCGTCCAGACCGTCCTCAATGGAATAAATGGGATATTTATCACAGAGGGCCTTCCAATGCCCCACAAGCTGCGCAGAGGTAAATTTCTTTCCGCATTTGGGAAGCAGATACTCGCCTTTTCTCTCTCCCTTCCATTCGCTGGAAGCCGCGTCCATAGCCAGGACAAAATCCTTACCCGGCTCATATCCCGCTTTTTCCACAGCCTCGAGGATGACCCGGATTGCTTCCTCATCACTGGAAAGATCCGGGGCAAAACCGCCTTCGTCACCTACAGAGGTGGCAAGCCCTCTCGCTTTCAGCAGGGCCGCCAGCGCGTGGAACACCTCCGTACACCAGCGCAGCCCTTCCCGAAAGCTGTCCGCGCCTGCAGGCATGATCATAAACTCCTGTACATCCACGGTATTTGCCGCATGGGCTCCTCCGTTTAAAATATTCATCATAGGCACCGGAAGCCGGTTGGCATTCACCCCTCCCAGAAAACGGTAGAGGGGAATGTGCAGGGCAAGACTTGCCGCTCTGGCGCAGGCGATGGATACGGCAAGTATGGCATTGGCTCCCAGCACGGATTTATCTTTGGTTCCGTCCGCTTTTTGCATGGCGCCGTCCACTGCATAGATATCGGAGGCATCCATGCCTTTTATCGTATCGTTTATTACCGTATCGATATTATGTACCGCTTTGCTTACGCCTTTCCCTCCGAAACGGGTTTTGTCGCCGTCACGCAGCTCCAATGCCTCGAATTCCCCGGTGGACGCGCCGCTTGGCGCGGTTCCTCTGCCCACAATCCCGCCGGCCAGAACCACCTCCGCCTCTACGGTGGGATTTCCTCTGGAATCAATAATCTCCCGGCCGGTAACTTTTTCAATTTCTAAAAATCGTTTTTCCATTCTTTTTCCTTTCCTGCGGAATACTTCCCGCCCTTCCTTTTCCGGTAAGCCGCCCACATAAGGCCGGGCCGCGGGCCGATATAATTTCTCAGGAAACACCGGTCAGAAGATCCGTGATCTGCGGCAGCCCTTTTTTACCGAAATAGACCTTATCGTCATTCACCACTATACATGGTACGCTCATCACCTTATATTGATTCTTCAATTCAGGATAATGCATCAAGTCGAACATTTCCGCACTCACCAACGGCGATACCGCAGCGGCCTTCTGTGCGGCCATGACGGTTTCCGGGCACATGGTACAGGACAGGGATACCAGTACCTTAACATTTACCTTTTCCTTCAGCTGCTGCAGCCGGCTTATCAGCCCGGGATCCGCCTCCTGCCCCGGCCCTGCCACGTTATACAGGGCAATGATAAACGAGTTGAATTCATGGCCGCCGGGAACGCCGTGGAACCTTATGCCGCTGAAGCTGCCGTCCTCCCGGTACAGATCAATGGAAGGCAGAAGCCCGCCGGCATCTTCTTCCCGGTTCTGCTCCCCGGGAACCGGCTCCCTCTCCGTTTTCCATATTACCTTGTCCGTTACGGCGGCAAGCTCTCCTAAAAAGCCTGTTATCTCACCCGAAAGCGGGCTGTCATCCAGACGGGTTTTCACGATAACGGGGGATGCGAACCGTGCAAAAATCCCTTCCAGCTGCTCCCGGATTGCCGGACTGATGAATCCCGTATTCTTCTCTTGTTCGTGTCCCGGTTCCGCCTTTTGGGTTTTTACCGGCTTTGGGCTGTCCCGTTCCGGGATTCCCAGCCGCCGGTGAAGCTCGCCCAGATATTTTTCCAAAGCCGTTGCTGCTATAGCTCCGTCTGAGACGGCAGTCACCACCTGGCGGAGATTTTTGATACATACATCCCCGGCCGCATATACCCCTTCCAGGCTGGTTCTGTGATTTTCATCCGTAATCAGGTACCCCTGCTTATCCCTGGCAACGGCCCGGGGAATCCAGCCCGTATTAGGGACATATCCGGCAAAAACAAAAATACCGAAGGGGCCGTCCTTTTCGGCAGATACCTCCCACTCCTTTCCGGTATTATTGTCCCGGAACCTGGCATAGGTGACCATCTCTTCCCCTCCGGCCTCCACGATTTCCGTATGGAATTTCACATCGATTTTTTCGTGTGACAGGGCTTTCTCCGCCACGGATCCGGCACAGGAAAACGTTCACATAAGCCTGTACTGCAAATTCATCAATTTCCTTATTAATCAAAGACATCTTGTTTTCCTCCTGTCTGTCAATCGTATTAACGCAATTAGTTAGTTTATTCTAACCAATTGCATTGTACCATGCATGAGACAGTTTTTCAAGAATCAATAATAAGAATAATTATTATTTTAAAGATTCAGGCCGGCAATCACTCTTTTCAGTTCCCCTGCCGATTCACATAACTGTTCCTTTTCTTTACTGTCCAAAGGGATCTCCAGAACCTTTTCCGCCCCGTTCTGTCCGACTATGGTAGGTACGCTGAGGCAGATATCCGTCAGCCCGTATGGCCCGTCAATAAAACTGGATACCGGCATAACGGAATGTTCATTGCGGATAATGCTTTCTGTTATCCGGCTGACGGCCATAGCCACACCGTAATAGGTAGCCCCCTTGCGTTCGATGATATCGTATGCGCTGTCACGGACATTCCGGTAAATTTTCTCCATGGACTCCATATGATTATAATATCCTCTCAGCTCACAAAAGCTGTTGATATCAATTCCCGAGACATTGGCCCCGCTCCAAACAGCCAGCTCGCTGTCACCGTGTTCTCCGATAATAAATGCATGGACACTGCGGCTGTCCACCTGCAGATGTTCACTGAGCAGATACCGGAACCGGGCCGTATCCAGCACCGTACCGCTCCCTATCACCCGTTCCTTCGGAAACCCGGAAATTTTCAGGGCCGCATAGGTAAGGATATCCACCGGGTTCGCCACGATCATTAAAATTCCTTCAAAACCTCTGCCCGTGATTTCCGGTATAATGGATTTTAAAATAGCCACATTCTTATGCACCAGATCCAGCCTGGTTTCCCCCGGCTTCTGGTTTGCCCCCGCGGTAATGATTATCAGGGAGCAGTCGCTGATATCGTCATAACTCCCCGCATATATTTTAACCGGCTTGACAAACGGACGCCCGTGGCTCAAATCCATGGCCTCCCCCTCCGCCTTCTTATGATTGGCGTCAAGCAATACCAATTCTGAAAATAATCCCTTGTGTATCAGGCTGAATGCGGAAGAAGCCCCAACAAAACCGCATCCGATAATCGCCGCTTTCTGAATATTTATCATCTTTTCTCCTCTCTGCGCACGTTGGCGCATCCTTTCCTGATTGCTGTTAAAATAACGCAAACCTGCATTTTTGTTTTCATGTCAAATACCTTCCGCCTGCGGCAGGTATAAAAAGGGTTTGAACATATCCTACTATTTTAGTATGATTTGTTCAAACCCTATTATAATCATATATTCCCTGCAGCACAAGAGCGGCAGGATCTTCTTAGCGATAATCTTTCTCAACTGATGTACAGAATCGGCGTGCTTCCCAGAATCCTTCTGATTTCTTCCCGTAAAAAAACCTCCGCCTCCGCCCGCACCTCGGGACGGTAGCAATATCTGCCCCTGCCTCTTCCTGTCATCAGCTCTTTATCATACAAATCCGGGGCCATGGGAAAAGCCTCTTCGTTAATAGCCCGGTGGACATAGCTGTATGTCATGAGAATGATTTCCAAAAACATGCTTTTTTTCATTTTAACAGAAAGCCCTTCCTCCAGTTCCTCCAGAAGCCCCCGGTACTGCTCCTTCCAGCCGTCCGTCAATATCACCGGCGCTATGAGCAGCCCGCAGGGATAACCCGCCTCACACATCCGGTTAACCGCACGGATCCGTTCCTTCAGGGAGGAGGTTCCAAGCTCGATCCGGCTGATTACCGGCTGGGGATTCACGCTCATACGGAAGATCACTTTCCCTTGATGATCCAGGGAAAGCAGGGGATCCACCATCTTGAATTTGGTGGGAAAAGTCAGGGCGCCGTTTCCCTCCCTGGCAAAACGGGGAATCGTATATAACAGATTATCGGTTATGGTATTTTCCAGTACCAGATCACTGTTGCTTCCGATTTCATAAGTCCGCCCGGGTTCTTTCAGGGAACGTTTCAGCAGCCGGTCCATCATCTGTTCCCGGTTTACAAAAAGTCTGAGATAGGCGCATTTATTATAGTTACAGACCAAATAGCAATACAGGCACATGGCGGTACAGCCGGAAGAGGTAAAGGGCACCAGATAATCCGACACCTTATGGTTTTCCACATACTTATGTGTTTTTCTAGTCCCTATAATCAGATTCCTTTTCATATGCCCGAACTCCGAATTCGGCTTTTCCTGCATTTCCTTTATGGAATTATGGCTCTCGACAGGAATCCAGGGAAGGCCGGAAAACTGTTCCTTCAGCTGCCGCCCCAGGGGATACTCCAAACTGTCCGGCTCATAATATACTGCATCAAATGTCATCTCCTCTTTCCTTCTTTCCGACAAATATAATAGCAGTATGTCCCATTCTCCTTTAAAGCATCCGTTTTTCCTTCCGGTATTCCTGAGGCGTCATATCAGTGATTTTTTTAAACATTCTGGAAAAATGGGAAAAGTTATCGTAGCCCACCTTGGATGCCACAATACTGATGGACAGCCGGGAGTGTTCCAGGAGCGTCTTTGCCATATTCATCTTTTCCAGCAGGACATAATCCTTGAAGGTTTCCCCTGTCTGCTGTTTAAACAGGCGTGAAAAATACTCCTCATTCAGATGCACCAGTTCGGCCACATCGGTGCGTGATATATTCTTGTTCAGATTGGCTTTGATATATGCCACAGCCCTCTGAACCGGCTCATCCTCCGCACCGTCCTTTTCCTGCTTCCCGCCGGCTATATCGGCCAGCCTGAAAATGCCGCTTTTTCCGGACGGGTTCAGCACCTCCCCCGCGCCGGCAAGAAACCAAAGCCTCCCGCCGATAGCCGGCCCCGGCTTCCCTTCGCCGGTAAACGGCAGCTTTGCCCCCATGTATACCGCTATGGAAAAATCCATCTGGGCTTCTATAAAATCATAAAAATCCCGAAGGCCGACATCCCATTTCCCTTCATCGGACAGGCTGTCCTCCACCGCAACCAGAAGCCCGAAACCACCCTCCTGCATGGAGGATATGCAGGTCACACCATGAGCCGGGGCAAACAGTTCTTCCAGCACATTCCGGATAACCAGACGTACCAGCTTTTCATCCCAGGTATTGGTTACCCGGTTCCATTTGGTAATACGGACCGCAGCCGGATAAAAAGCGGCTTCTTTAAAATCAGGCTGCAGCAGCTCCGCCAGCGTGCTGAAAATCTGTTCCGCATCCGCCTCCTTCCCCTGACGCAGCTTCATGCATAACGCTTCCAGAATGGTATCCCGCTGTTCCACCACCAGCTTTCTTGTGTTCTGAAGCTGCCTGACACTCTGGTTTTCCCGTATTTTCCCCTCCGCCTTACGCAGTACCGCCTCCACCTCTTCATACCGTACCGGCTGAAGGATGTAATCAAAGCTTCCCAGACGGATAGCCTCTCTTGCATAAGAAAAATCGGCATGGGAAGTCAGAAAAATGCATTCCAGGGAGGGAAGGCTTTCTTTCGCCCACTGGCACAGCTCCAAACCGTCCTCCTCCGGCATTTCAATATCGCTCAACATCACATCCACAGGAAAATTCACCAACACCAGCTTGGCCTCCCTTGCACTGCAGGCCGTATATACCTTCTCCACGCCCAAATCCTTCCACCGGATGCCGTCCCTTAAGCTTTCCACAATCGCTTTCTGATCATCAACTATCAATACATTCATCCGTTTCTCCCCTTATACCCTGCCTGTCCGGATTGATTACCGGCACAATCAGTTCGCTCACAGCCCCGCCGCCGTTATAGAAATTATATTCCGCTTTTCCTTCATATATAAGAGCACATCTTCTTTTCAGATTATGGATCCCCACGCTCCGCGTCCCCTTCCGGGCATCCGCGTTGATTTCCTCCAGTATATTATCCGGATACCCCCCGCCGTTATCCGACACCATAATATCCAGATATATCCCGTCCTCCGTCTGCAGCCGCTGTACACATACCCGGATGGCAAGCTCCAGTCCCGGCGCACCCAGCTTGGCATATTTCACGCTGTTCTCCACAAAAGTCTGCACACACAGGGTGGGAACGAGATAATCCGCCGTCCCTTCCTCTTCCCGGATCCCGCAGACCACGGGGCGCCCTGTCATGGACTTCTGCAGCTCTATATAATTGCGCACATAGTTCAGTTCCGCTCCCAGCGTTACCAGCTCCCGTTCCGTCTGCAGAAGGTAGCGCAGATGCTCGGAGATATGCAGGATCAGCTCCTGGGATTTCTCCCAGTCCTTTGCCAGCGTGAGCGCATTTAAGGTTTTCAGTCCGTTCAGGTAAAAATGGGGCTTCAGCTGAAGCTGGAGATACTGCATCTGCGCCTTCTGCTTTTCTATGGTTTCTTCATAAGAACGCATTTTCTGCTTTTCAATTTCCGATACCATAGCCGTCAATGTTTCACCAACCTCCTGGATTTCCTTCAGATGGCCGCGGGATCCGGTGCGGGCATTCCATTCTCCCTGCCGGATCCGGTTCATGGTTTCCGTCAGATCCCGGAGAGGCCATACCAACTCCCGGCGGATAAACCGGTAGAGCCAGTATACCGCCAGAACAGAAAACAACGTAACGATGAGCAATAACAGCTGAGGCACATTCATATAGGTCCACAGCCTGCACGGGATGCTCATACACAGCCACATACTGCTGTTCTCAATCCTGCGGCCGTATACGTACCGGTTATCCTTCCAATAGCGGAAGGACTTTTCTTGGTTCTTCGTCTGCGCGGCTATTCCAAGCGTATCCTCTTTTCCCTCCGCATGGTACAGCATTCCCTCTTCAACAATAGATACGCCGGCCCCGTCCCCTGCGGTGCGCTCCAACTCATCCAACCTGCCGTTCATGCTGAAAACGCCGCATACCGCCACGTTTCCCCTCTTATAGGTGAGCGTACGGAAAACGCCGTCTGCCGTAACCACAGTCTGCCAGTCTCCTCCGTTTTTGGACTGGCTCAGCAGGACCGTGAGCCTGTCCTTGATTTCCATCTGGGAGTCAAAAGATATGATCTCCTTATCACACTGGAACAGACTCTTCTGGAAGGCCCCGTAAAAAATATAAACGCCATGCATATTTTCCTGCAGGAACAGCCTGCTTTTCATGGCG
Organism: Lachnospiraceae bacterium; assembly: GCA_022845955.1. Taxonomy (GTDB): domain Bacteria; phylum Bacillota; class Clostridia; order Lachnospirales; family Lachnospiraceae; genus Eisenbergiella. The sequence continues at coordinate 1,031,362 of AP025576.1, read as the reverse complement.
TCAAAAAGCTCATAAGCATTGCTGTATTCTTCCGTTTCCTCCTGCAAAACAGTAAGCGCTTCGAAATTCTTATTTTTGGCGTAAATGTCATAAAGAATCTCGTCCAGATCCTTGGCCGCTTTCTCCACATATTCCGCAGCCTCCGACAAAAGCCCCATTTCCCGTTCTCTGCCCCGGTTCTGATAATCCGCAACCAGATAATAATCCATACAAGACAGCAGGATGAGCAAAGCCGCATATCCCGCCATCATGATAAGGACCACCATACGGTTCAGACTCCACGTTTTTTTCTTTTCCGTTTCCGTAAGCTCCCCTCCCTGCTTCTTCAGAAACTTCCGCGGCCGTTCCTTACTGCCGCTTTCTTTCAAGATATTATTTTTATCATAGCATAATCTGCTGCAACTCTCTACACCCTTCCGGGCAAAAAGAAAACCCACAGGGCAGCCTTCCCTGTGGGTCATTTCCTTTTCGGCCGATTACGGCATTATAGAATATGCGCCGTCTACCAACAGACATTGTCCGGAATAATAGCAGCTGTCCGGGCCGCTGAGGAAAGCGATAACGGGGGCGATATCTTTTTCCGCATCCCCCAGACGCTTCATGGGCTGCTGCTCCAGAATCTCCGCATATTTCTCCGGGAATTTTTCCGCCCAGATTTTTGCAGCCGGTGACTCTGCACCGGGAAGCACACAGTTCACGCAGATTCCGTATTTTCCCCACTCTTTTGCGGCAATTTTGGTCAGTCCGCGGATCGCTTCCTTATTGCAGCCATAGGCCAGGTTCCCTGCGTAACCGAACATCCCTGTTGCGGAAGCAAAATTGATCACTCTTCCTTCCCCCTGTTCCTTCATATAAGGGAAGCACTCCTGCATAAAATTCAGGGAGCCCAGGGTTCCCGTAGACCAGGCGGTATACATCATTTCGTAGGTGACCTCCTCCACCGGCGCACTTCCCGGCAGACTCTGTGCGTTATTGATCATGACATCCACCGTTTTGTAGGTTTCCACCGTTTTTGCGACCACTTCCTTTACCCTGTCCCGATCTGCGGTATCACAGGTCATGGCGAAGCTTTCCCCTCCCAAATCACGGATTTCCTTGGCTGTAGCCTCAATGGGTTCGGGACGGCGTCCCACACATACAACCTTTACGCCTCTTTTCCCCAGACAAAGCGCAATCCCCTGTCCTATTCCCTGGCCCGCGCCGGTAACAATAGCTACCTTTTCATTTAATTGTTTCATACCCTTACCCCTTTTCCTTTTTTGTTTATATGGTATCATTTTGCCCAGAAGCAATCAACCCTTTCTTTCGCCCTGAGGACGGCCGAACGGCAGCGTATCTCCTCCCGATTTAAACCGTCAGTTGCAATTCTTGTCGAAAAAAGGTAAAATGTGCATAGTTACGGCTAATGCCGGTATCTAATATGTTTTACGGAATGGAGATTTTTATGGGATTTTTACATGCACTGGTTTCGAATGTGGTATTTATGGCCGCGGCTACCGGCTGGCTCGTTGCACAGATATTGAAAACTATTATTTACGCATTTATCAACAAAAGCTTCGATGCGGAACGCCTTGTGGGAAGCGGCGGTATGCCCAGCTCCCATTCCGCCACCGTATGTGCCCTGGCTACAGCGGCTGGCATCCGATACGGCGGCGGCAGCTTTCAGTTTGCCGTTTCGGCCATTCTGGCGATCATTGTCATGTATGACGCCCGCGGGGTACGGCGCGAAACCGGAATCCAAGCTCAGGTTATTAACGAAATGAGTTCTTTTTTCCGCAATATGGGCAGTCCCCTGTCCTATGAAGAAAAGCTGAAGGAATTTGTGGGTCATACCCCCATACAGGTTCTCGCGGGAGCCATCCTCGGAATTATTATTGCAGTTATTTACTGCTTTGCCATGGTTTAGAAAATACTGCCTGTAAAAAGAAAGGAACAGCAGGATCCGGATATTCTCACGGACTGCTGTTCCTTTTTTCTTATCTTTTTATAACACACGGGGAACCCCGCTATGCTTATTCAGGAATCTTCCTGTTATATTTTTCCCTTTTCCGGTAAACCTCGGCTTGGCCCTTCTGCTCCTGACGGAACTCCCGCAGATGCTGTTCCTTGCGGCGGATACGCTCCGCTCCTGCCGTGGTATAATGATACCCTTTGCATATATGGGAAAGGCTGATATGCACATACTCCATCCCCTGGGCCATGGCGATATCCACCTTCAGCCACCCTAGCAAAAGCATGTGATATGCCTTACTCCAAAAGCCTTTTCCCGCTTCGGTATTCCTCACCAGGTAGGCAAAAAGCAACAAAAGAAAAACAGCATCCAATAAAATAAAAATCGTTCCCATCATAATCCTCAACCTCTTTTCTCCATGCGAAATATTGTTTACGGGAACCACGGTTTTCCTTATGTCTATATACTTATCATAGCCTTTTTGTACATGGGAGTCAAGGCCGGGCGGAAATTAATCTTCGCTGAAATATCCCTATAATAACGTCACTGAATATGCCACAATGATTCATGGACGGATAACATATTTTCATGAAACTATATAGTACTGCGGGGGAAAGATATTACTGATAAAGGACAGGAAAAACGAAGAGTGGATAATGGAATAATACCGGCGAATCTGCGAATCCCGGCTCTCCGGCTACGCCCTGGTAAGCCTTACGATGAAACACTTCCGTATTTTTAACCGGCTTTATGACCGAATCCTGGGCGATTTGCTGATTGAAGATGAACCTGTTATCCGGGACATGTCCTTTGAACCCTTTCAGGGCAAGGATTTTTCCGGCATGGGTGTGTTTCCCCTGCCGCAGACTCCTGTGGGTTTTTACACCGCCCAGTACAATGCGGACAACCTGCGCTATTTTGATCTGGAGCAAAGTTTGAAGAACGCTTTTTATTCAGAAATGAAAAAGCAGAAGGTTGACAGCATAAATAGAGGGACGGTCCCTGTGATATGCTCTCCCTGAGGGGGGAGTCATCTACCGGGACCGTCCCATTTCTATCGTTTTTTTTGTTCCTCTGCAAAGCCGGCAATTACAAATCAGCAGACCTTAATTACCCCTTTTACGATATCCGCTTTGTTATTTACACAGGAATCCAACGCATTTTTAATATCATCCAGTTCAAAATAGTCCGTCACGATATTCTTAATATTGATACGGCCGCCGGCAACCGCTTCAATTGCCATGGGATAGATATTCCTGTAACGGAACACGGTTTTGAAGGTCAGTTCTTTATCCAGTGCCATCCCTATCGGAAGGGTCATTTCGCCGGATGCGCTGTAACCCACAAATACGATGGTGGCTCCTTTTTTAGCCGCCCGGATCAACTGCCCGGCCGTGATCTGGCTTCCTGCCGTCTCAATTCCCAGATCAGCGCCATGGCCTCCTGTAAGTTCCCGGATACGGGCCACCGTATCTTCTTCCTTTCCGTTAATCACATAATCGGCGCCCAGCTCCAGCGCCTTATCCAGCCGCTTCTGCATGATATCCACCACAATGATTTTGGAAACACCCATGGCACGCAGGGATAACAAAGTACATAATCCGATACAGCCGGCTCCCGTCACCACCGCGGTCTGTCCCAAATGGGCGCCGCCCTGGTTCGCCGCATGCATCCCCACAGCAAGGGGTTCAATGAGCGCCCCTTCCATCGTACTCATATTGTCCGGCAGCTTGAAGCACAGTCCCGCCTCATGTGCCACATATTCCTGAAATACACCGTCCACGGGAGGTGTGGCAAAGAAAATCACATCCTCACACAGATTATATTTCCCTTCTTTGCAATGCTCACAATGTCCGCAGGTCTTTCCCGGCTCCAGAGCCACCCTGTCCCCTGCTTTCAGATTCGTAACCCCGGCGCCGACCTCCACTACGGTCCCGCCTGCTTCATGTCCCAATACAAAAGGCGGCTCCACGATGAAATTCCCGATCCTTCCCGATTCGTAATAATGAAGATCGGATCCGCAGATACCTACATATTCCACCTTTACCAGCACCTCGTTATCGGCAGGCACCGGAATAGGACGCTGCATGATTTCCACCTGGGATATTCCCGTCATAACCGCTGTTTTCATAGTTCCTTCCATTGCTTCACCCTCCTGTATGTAACCGTCCGGAGGTTATATCCTGACAGGCCGGATAGCCGGGCTGTTACAGGATATCCTCCCTTTTACTACAATTATATCATAGCGGAAACATAAAAGGATGACCAGTCAAATATGGGGATTTTTTCATCAAAAACATGCAATATGGAGTGGTTTTTTACCAAAGAAAACGGAACGGGACACTGGTGGATGGTTAATCCCGGTGGTAGAGATCCCTTGTATATACCTTGTCCCATACATCGGCCAGTTCATTGGAATAGCGGTTCGCCACGATGCAGTCGCTTTTATCCGTAAATTCTTTGAAATCTTCCAATACCCGGGAACCGAAGAACTCCTTTTCTTTCAGGGCGGGTTCATAAATGATGACCGTGGCGCCTTTTGCCTTGAGACGTTTCATAACGCCCTGGATGGAGCTTTGGCGGAAGTTATCGGAATTGGTTTTCATGGTCAGGCGGAAGATGCCTATGGTAACTTTTCTGCCCCCTGTTGCGTTGGTATTCTGGACTCCGTTTTCATAGAATCCCGCTTTTTCCAGGATACGTTCCGCAATGAAATCCTTGCGGGTGCGGTTGGATTCCACGATTGCTTCTATGATGTTTTCCGGGACGTCCTTGTAGTTGGCGAGGAGCTGTTTGGTGTCCTTGGGAAGGCAGTAGCCCCCGTAACCGAAGGAAGGGTTGTTGTAATGGCTGCCGATTCTGGGGTCAAGGCCCACTCCAAGTATGATCTGGTTGGTGTTGAGTCCATGGACTTCCGCATAGGTATCAAGCTCGTTGAAGAAGCAGACGCGCAGGGCTAAGTAGGTGTTGGCGAAGAGTTTAACGGCCTCGGCTTCGGTAGGGTTTATAACAAGAGTGGGGATGTCTTTTTTCAGGGCGCCTTCCTCTAAAAGGGAGATGAATTGGTGGGCTTTTTGTACCATTTCCTCGTCATCCTGCGGGGCTCCCACGATGATGCGGGAGGGATAGAGGTTGTCATAGAGGGCATGGCCTTCCCGGAGGAATTCGGGGCTGAAGAGGATGTTGCGGGTGTTGTATTTTCGGCGGACGGACTCGGTGTAGCCTACCGGGACGGTGGATTTGATGATGATGGTGGCTTTCCGGTTGACCTGGAGGACTTCTTCGATGACGGATTCTACGGAGGAGGTGTCGAAGTAGTTCTTTATGGGGTCGTAGTTGGTGGGGGTGGAAATGACAATAAAATCCGCCTCGTAATAGGCTTGTGTACCATCAATAACTGCAGCTAAATCTAAATACTTTTCTGCAAGATATTCTTCTATTTCCTTGTCCAAAATTGGGGAGCAACGATTGTTAACTGCATTTACTCGTTCTGTCTGTATATCTACAGCATAGACTTTATTATGTTGCGCTAATAGAACTGCGTTGCTGAGTCCTACATAGCCGGTGCCCGCTATTGTTATAACAAATTTTTCTTTTGTATTAGTTATAGTCATTGACTTTTCTATCCTTTTTGTCTTAATATCAAAAATCGTTCCTGCTATAATGATTATCCTAAGTTATCACCCTATCTTATTTTTTAACCATACTCCTGACCTTTGGCACGATTAGCATACAAAGCGAATGTCAGGAAAACCACATACATAGGTGTACTGATTGGCTGAAGCCGGTAAAAAAAGGTTTGCACAAGAAATACTATTGATATTACTGTTAGAACTTTCACTGTGGAATCTTCTTTCTTCCACTGTTTTCGTAGTCTGTTAATTATAATAACTGCTAAATGTATCCAGAATATACCGCCTATTAGCCCATATTCCTCAAGTAAAAATTGAAAAAAACTTTTATTAGACTGGATAGACAACACGAAAGACGCACTGAATACTTTTAGGATCTTAATCCCAAATTTGTCTGGTAAATCAGCTATCGGGCCATGTGTAAGAATACAAACGGTAAGCACAATCCCGGTTACCAGTAATACCTGTCCATACCAGCGTTGAAATTTTTTCATTATAATTATATCGGGATTCATATTCTTAGGTATCTTTGCCCAGTAATTACATATAAACAAACCCACGATAGAAAGGAATAACTGAATGGATATTCCATTAAAACTATTATACGGATACTTCCTCCAATCCCCATTTATATTGGGAAATAGAGGAATGCAGCTGAATAGAAAGAGAAACAAAAAGCACAAAATAAGGTTTTTCTTAATCAATTTTACCTTAGGTTCAAATATATATGGGATTATCAAAAGTATTATCCACACTATACATGCTGCCATCATATCTCCGTATAAAAAAAGTAAAAGAAAGCCTGTTGCCGACATAATAAGGTAAAATATATTCCATGACTTTTTTACTTCCTTACTATATAGCAAAATACTGATACAGCATACAAGTATCAGCCAAGTTGCCATACCTTCCGGCTGCCGTAGCATTGTTTCCACACCAAACAAACTTTCTATACCGGTCAAATAATATTTTATCATTCCTACATATAGAAAAACGGCGGAAAACAGTAGCAGATCTAAAAAATATTTATAACCGGAGTTGATAGAACGTCCAAGACAATATGTCATAAATAAACATAAAAATAAAATTTCATTTTCTATATTAATCTCTTTATGGATAAGGCGAACAGTAATTAGTATCACTGTTATAACTGCCAGCAGAATTAAATAAATATCTATAATTCTCAATCTAAACTGATGGTCTTTTCTCTTTCGTATTAATACAAAAAATATAACTATTGACAAAAGTGATAGAACGAAGTAAATAATTTCTTTATCATTAAATAATCCCCATATTTTATCCTGAACCAAATACATGGGATATAGAAAAAGCATAATACGAATATAATAATCTGCAATCACAGAGTTATTATCACCGCATTCGGGAAAAATAGTATTCTTAAAATTTTTCATATATTCTACACAAATTTTCATATTTATAACCATTTATTATTTCTTTTTTATTCTGTCATTTTAGGAATCATTATCGCAAAAAAATACTATGTAAATAATATAACATCCAGGCAATAATAATTTTAAGATTACCGGATATTCCATTTTTTTCTTTCTTTGTTTTATTGATAATAATCTTATCTTCCTTAATCTTCTCCGCATATTTATTAAATATCTCTAACCCAAGACCATAAAATTCATTACTCCAGGGCTTAACACCATAGTGAATAATACATGCCTTATCTATTATTTTCCGGCTTATACCATTATTGAGATAATAAAATGGCCGGCAATTATACTTATTAAAATTTACATATGTAACCCTTCCTCTTAATAAATAATTTAAAATACACTGATCATGGAATAAAAAATTGACTTCTTTTTTTGCCATAATTTGTCTTATTTTATTCCATGTACAATAATCGCGCCATTTATTCAGATCAATTAATAATACTCCCGCATTAAAATATTTATCTTTAATGTCAAAATTAAGATTTTCATATACTTTATTCCGCACTTTCCTTCTTAACTCAAGTCCGAAATCTACTCCCGCAGCAATAATATTATCTTTTAAATCCATACTATAGAAGTTTGTTAGATCTTTATTTACTATAACATCGGTATCAAGATATAAAATCCTTTCTATAGTATTGGGCAATACCTCGCCTAATAACAGCCTGAAATAAGTTTCCAGAGATAACTTTCTGCCTTCCTGCAGGATATTACATTCCTGGAATTCTATTGTATCAATATAATAACTGTATAATTCGTTACCATACTTTATACAAATCTCTTTCAGTTTATTAAGCTCAGCCTCTTCCAGTTCATTATACAACAAGTGTACATTAATTTTTTGTTCGTTATTCTCCATTATGGACAAGAGCAATACCATAGTGGGGTAAATGTAATTTTTATTACACGATACCAATATATCCATGTTTAGTTCTCCCGCCTGTCCTTTTTATCCATAAACATTTTTATGGATACATACCAAGCAATGCTTACAATTGTAGTCACAATACATCGTATAAACATGTTCTTTATGTAAACCTTACATATTATTATTATGCAGATGATTATAGGAATTAATACTACAATATTCTTTACTATTTTTTTTGATAGATTTTTATAGATATTAAAGTTATTGCATCTCCTTGTTGTTATCATGAATAATACAATTTCCGCTATCAATGTAGTAAGCGCTGCTCCATTTTGTTGATATACCGGTAAAAATATTAGATTCAATATTAGATTAAGAACAGCCGAACAAATAGTTGCCTTTAAGACTAGCTTTTCTTCTCTTAAGGGTATAAGAATTACCGTAGTATTTATTCCATTTAAAACAGCGAATACCATTGCTGCTGCTAAAATCTGCAAGGATTTTACCCCTTCCAAATAACTTAAGCCTGCAAATATACTAATTAATTCACTTCCTAAACCAATGATACCAACAGAAGCAGCAATTGATAAAAGCAAAATGTCTATAATTAATTTATGAATTTTCTTTCTGAAAATTAAAAGTTCCTTTTTCTGTATTAGAAGACTCATTCTAGGTATATAAACGGCAATCATAGCAATAAAAATATTTTTGATAACATTATAAATTTTCGTTGATATAGAATATAGGCCAACGCTTTTTTCACCGCACAATATTCCAAGCATAGTAATGTCAGAATTTATATAGATTAAAGTTGCAATGTTAGAAAAGAATATTGGAATAATTGCTTTGAAGTGAAACTGAATCTCTTTAGTAATTCTGGTTTTTAACCGGCAGTACTTTTTAACATATAATCTATTTGAAACCCCTGTCAAAACATAAGGAATTACATATATGATAAAATACTTAGTCATATCTGTACTATTCTGAACAAATATAAATAGTAAAACCACCCCTGCTATTTGTATTAAAATATAACGTACAGTCATAAAAAAATAATCTTCATATACCTGCAGCAGCCATTCAGCTCCCCATACATTAAATATTATAGATACAGACAATACTACCCATATTCTCCATTCGCCTGAAAATGAATGAATTCCTCCTACCATAACTCCTAAAAGAGAACAGGAAATAAAAGTGGATAAAACACTTAGAGAATAAACTTCATTTGCAAAGCTGTTAAACCAATTCATATTATCTCTTTTGCCACTACCAACGCTTACTGCATAAGTTGGTATTCCGAAATAAGCAATAAGCTGGAAATATGAAATAATTGATAAGTAAAAATTAATTTTTCCTACATCTTCTACACTGAAAATCCGGGTAATATATGGATATGTTATAAGAGGAAAGCACATGGATACAAATGTTTTTACAACATTCAATACCAAATTAATCTTAAGTGATAAGCTTTGATTTCTTATTTCCTGCAATTCTATCAATTATTTATTATCTCCTAATTATCTCGTATCTATTTTCATACCCCGAAACATCTCAAAATCATCACTTCTTCCAATGTATAGATAATTTTCAAACAAATAAGGCAATACTTTTGAATTACCTTTTGCAAATATCAGACAGTCCTTACTCTTCTCAACTTCCAGATTCTCTATATCCACTGCCACTATTTGGGTTTCTGGATTTAAAAATTGAATTCTTCCCCCCCAAAGCCCGGATATTGCAGTATCTTCCTTTTCTGAATAAACACAATAAACAACATTATTCTCAGATTCAACTTCTTCACAAATGTCCTTATATTGAAAATTCTGTACTGCATACTGTCCGTTAGCCATCGCCGTATAAGTGCCAAAATATGCATATAAATAGACTCCTATTAAAACCACCAATGCAATTTCTTTAATACGTCGAATAATAATAAAAACTATGTAGATACAAATGGTAAGTGAAGCCACACTTAAAATCATTGCGTACATATAATCATGTTTAATAATTTCCCAGGATCCCATACACATATAACGGAATATTCCCATTATATTAAATGAATTTATATCTGTTATATTATTTTTACTAATCAGCCATGAAATTAATAAACCCAATAAAATATGTACCATCATCATAATCGTACATGTCTTCTTTTTAAGAAAATATAACATCTCATATAGGCCAGCTAATAAAAACAGTCCCAAAATATGTTCATTATACCGGCCATACATAAGAACGTCTATTCTGGTAGCAAATACCATAAATACACTGCTTATACCAATAGTAAAGACAAGCAGTACTGCCAGGAAAATATAAATAGTAGTTCCGTCTTCTAAAACTGATGCTTTAAAAAAATTTTTAATTTCTTTATAAATCCTAACTATTCCCCAATAAAATACCGTATAAGTTGCTGCCCCCAAATAAAATAATTTACCTAGTATGCTATTGATAAAATCAATCATTCCAGGAAAAGAAAAAATATATCTGATTTTCCCCAACTGCCCTGCATAATCATTGCTTCCACTTAATGAGCCTTCTAAATACACATCGGACGTTATAATTCCCTTTACCACATGCGTTGTTATTATCATGAATAAAATTAAAATTAAAAATAAGCACAGCTTTCTTAAAGTAACCTTTTTTCTATAAAATAAGTAAATCAGATAAACGATACAAGCTGCCACTAACGCAAGGGTTCTCATATGGACCATATAAGCATATCCAACTGTAATCCCTAAAACAATTATCTTAACTGCAGTATCTTTTTTTTCGATAGACAACAATAAATTAATAACAATCCAACTAAGGCACAGCAATAAGCATTCTGACATATTTGTCTGGACATATCCTAAATAGGAGGGATAAACCGAGGCTGCAAATGCAAGCAGTACTATAATTTCAGATCTGATTTTGGGAAACAATTTTAGTCCAGCGATATACGCTAAGATAAAACTGCCTGTCAAAAAAAGGGCATTCATAACAATAGCGGCACGGTACATGAGAACCGAATCTTTCAATAAAAATAACGGCGCAAGCAACAAACCATATCCAAAGGAAAAATAACCATTGATAGAAGCAATACCACTCCAATCATACCCGAAAAAATAAGCAGCTGAAGTCCAATACCCAAATTCATCTCCCAGAACATACGGAACATTTTTTTCCCCCACAAAAAAAAGTGTTGTTACCAGAATAATTATACAACCCGCTATCATTGAGAGATTTGTACGATACTTATAAAGTTTTTTCTTAAGTTTCATGAATTTACCTGCAAATAAAATTAGATGCTAACTTTTTGATTTGAGTTGTTCTGCTAACCTAATAGCTAATTCAACTACCTTATCTGAATTATAATGCTGATGTTCCCCCCACCGTCCCAAACCATATACCTTATGCTGAATAGTCCAGTTCAAAAGTTCATCCATTATACTATTTTTATTTATTGTATTTAAAGGATACGCATAAGGATTGATGTATCGGGGGGCTTCCTCATAATTTTTTTCAAACATACACGTTCTTTCCACTCTTGTTTCCGTCCAATATCCTTTACTATTTGGACAGAAATTATGTCTTACTAAAATACGATGGTAGGGTAATTCCTGTTCAGGATAATAAACCCAATGAGCATTCGTACTAAGCCTGTATGGAAAATACCGTGTTTCAATAGAAGAATGTTTTAATTGCGTGATATTATCACTAATATGTTCTGGCATGCCTGCAATCCCCTCCCACTCTTTCCAGGGAATTGTAGTTATAATGAAATCTGCTTTATACCAGCTTCCATCTGTTGTAATTATTTTTCTTTGGTTAAAATCTATTTCCTTCGCACATTTATTATATTCAATATGATTTTCTAATTCTTTCCCCATTCGAAGCCAGAGTTCTCCGTATCCATAATGTTTGGGATAATAAAATTTCGCATGTCCGGGCTGCTTCCCAAATGCTTTCTTTTTCAGACAGCTTAATAATATTTGTTCAAAATTCACGGCAGGAAGCTTGTCCAGCCAATATGTCCCCAATTCATTAAGTTCCTCCGCAAACATCTTGCGATTATATGGAATCATATAATTATCAGCTATTTCTTTACCTAATTTCCAGTAAATCCAATCAATAAACTGTTCTGGCATCTCCTCACCTGTATTGCATCCGGCAAGAGCCGCCGATTTAAGATATTTCACTTGTTTTTCGATTTCCATCTGCCAGATATTAGCTTCTATAGGATGATCAATCAATCTATTATCTAATGAAATTTTACTATTCCGTTCAAATATCTCCCATTCTTCCTCAGGCATAAATTGAAAGAGGAACTGATTAATGGCCGGACAACAACTGTCAAGAAAATGGCCCCCGCCAAAATCGAATGGCGCATCATCCACTGTAACAGAACGGCACAACCCGCCCGGTTCCTTTTCTTTTTCTAGTATTAGAAAGGAATCCTCACCTAATTGTCTTAACTTCGTTGCAAATGATAATCCTGCAGGGCCAGCTCCTAAAATCAAATATTTCATATTAGTACAGCCTTTCTATCTTGTAACCTTATATTTTTTTTTCAAATATTCTGCATATCTGATTGTATAAATAATTGTCAGAACTTTATAGTTTATATATAGCATCAAAGAATAAATGCCTTTTATCTTACTATGATATAGAAACACGCATCCGCAAAGAAAAAGTAATAACAAGCTTATAAAAGGATTGATACAGATAGATAGAATACCTAATATAATTAGAAATATTTTAGTAATCGTGTTGAACACTATTTTCTTAGTTTCTTTCATTTGCAGCTTTGCTATTGTATAATTTTTAGTTTGTTTCGCATATTCTGTATAATTCCCTGGCGTCTCCCATACAAATTCTGCTTTATCAATACACATCATGCTAATTCCAGAACGCTGTGCTAATTCAAAAAACTCCGCATCCTCACCTGCATAGGTAAAGTTTTCATAAAAATAACCAATCTTCTGAAATACCGATTTTTTAATCAGAACACCTCTGTTACAAGGAATTTTACATTGATTATCACGTATCAGAAATGCCTGTCTGTATACTTTCTGAAAATTGTTTAACCCTTCTCCTCTGATTATTCCATAGCTTACTTCACAGTTGTTTTTTAACATACCAACCAGTAATTTTTCAAAATAATCTTTCGGATAATGATTTCCAATCCCCGTAATTCCTATTATTTCTTCAGAAGAAGATTTTATTGCCAAATTAAATCCTTCTGCAATGTTCAGCCTTCCTGCAACACATAATTTAATTTGTATTTTATCCGCGAACTCTTCACTGTATTTATTTATAATCTTACAGGTATTATCCTTAGAACCCCCATCTGCTATTACAAGTTCCACCGGTAACATTGTCTGCATCATTATATTTTCCAAATAGTTTCCAATACCAGCTTCATCATTATAGGTAGTGGTGACAATTGCGTATCTCATTCTTATTTTCCTTCATTAGTATGCTTCATATAAACCAAGGCTGCCAATCTCCCAATTGATAGTCGGCTTCTATTTTCCTTTTTAAAACAAAAGCTGCCGGAACCCCTGAATATAATCCGTATTCTGAATATTGACAGTTTTTGCAGACACTTCCCGCTGCGATTACACACCCTCTTTTCAAATACCCTCCCCCAAGGATTATTCCTCCGCTGCCAATAAATACATTATTCTCAATATTTACAGCTTTTGTAATATATCTAAAGTCAGAAGAGCATATATCATGAGATCCCGTTATTATTCTGGTAAAATTAGAAATAGATACATCATCTCCTATCGTAATCGTTCCTCTGCCATCCAAATAACATTTTTCATTAATAATTGTCCTGCTTCCAATTGTAATGCCTTTGGGATTTATAACCGCTGTTTTCATAAGGATACGGGAATTTTTCCCGATTTTCATACCCATCATAAAATAGAGCCGTCTGCGTATAAACCAAAAAGGAATATTAGCAACAAAGTAATTTAAAAATAAGTATTGTAACTCATATGAAAGTGTTTTTAATCTTATCTTCAACTTATCTTTCATAACCAACTTTTACCCGTCCTTCAGCCTTAAAAAGCAGGTGCATTTTTTTAATATATGCATCCGTCTCATATTTTTCTAAAAATAGCTTTCTGATATCAAAATTAAAATTAGTATGTTCCCTGATTTTGAAATCATTAATAGCATTTATAAATGCTTCCTTATCCTCACATAGATTTAATCCGGAAATACCATCAAATTCATATCCTTCAAAGGCTTCCTTTGAGCCAAATATAGTTTTGCCATTCATTAACGCTTCTGCAGTCTTAACCTTCATTCCGCCACCCATAAAAATTGGCATAATAACCGCTGCGGCTTTTTTATAATAGGGTGCCAAATTATCAACTCCACCAATAACTTCTACCCGGCTGACATTTTTAAGAAAATGTTTTCCCTTTAATCGCTCCATACCTTTACCAACAATCTTTATATCAAAATCAATATGTGGCATCACTTCTTTTACAAACCATTTTATCCCCCGCACATTTGCATCAAAATAAGAACCCACAAATAATAGAAATTCTTCCCTTTGATTATCGCATTCTCCTGCTTTCCATGAATCGCTAAATGTAATTGGAAGAATAAGATCTGCCTCCCGGGAATAATATTCTTTGAGTAAGTTATTATCCCTTTCATTGAGGCAAATACATTTTTTCACATACTCTACCTGTTTTCTTTCACACTTACAGGTTGCCCAGTATCTGAGCATGCATAACATATTTCCTTTTTTAACACGATCAAATGTGTACTGCCGCTCTATATTATGAAAAAAAACTATAGCATTCTCTTTATTATTAATTTTCTCTGCGATATTCCCCCAAGTTGATCCATCATAAAAAATACAATCCGGTTTTATTTCCCAAATATAGTTTACTATTTCCTGTTCCGTTCTTTTAGAAATTCCATCCCGCTTACTTATATAGTTTATATATCTGCCAATCAATGTTTGTTTATCATAAATGTATTTAATATTTTCCTGGTTTTCTTTTTTATTTGAAACTACAGCACAGACATATACCTTATCTTTCCCTACTGTTTTTTGTAGCAGATAATAATTCCGAAATCTACAGGCTAAACCGCCTTCATTTTGCTTACCAATAAAATCCCCCTTTGTTATAAACAAAACACGCATTTATATTTTTATCTCCTCATATTTTTTTATCCTGAATTTGTACAATCTCTTTAGCCTAATCAGCAAGAATTTAGGACATAAAACCAATATCAGAGTTTTTATGTATGCCTCTATCATTTTGCATAAAAAATAGGGAGAATATTGATTCACGAATCCATGTTCTTCTAAAATCATTAAATGTTCTTTCATTTTAGGAACAAATTGTGTGGATGAAATTCCTCCCAATGAATATACGGATATTACAGTATTCATATTTATAAACTTTTTTCCGCTTTGGAAAAGTGATAATATCAGATCATAATCAGCACAGATACGATACTTTTCATTAAACAGCAATTTTTTAAATTCACTAACTTTTACAAAACAGGATTGATGCGCAAAAGGCATTCTTTTGTTAATAAGCATCATATCCCCCTTAAAAACACTTACTTCACAGCCATCTTTCATTAACGTGTCACCATATAACACATCACACTCTGTATGATTGGATAAAAAATCCACAGCTTCATAAATTACACTGGAATTATATAACTGATCATCCGCATTTAAAAAAAGAAGATACTCTCCGTCAGCAATTAATGCCGCTTCATTCATTGCTTCATATATACCTGAGTCAGAGTTAATTATATGACGAAACTTTATTTGCCGTTTATTAAATTGTTCGGTATAACTTTTAACAATATTATTTGTTGTATCCCTGGAACCACCATCCTTAACTATATATTCAAATGATGTTTTCTCCTGCATTAGTACGGAATTAATTGTTTCTTTAATTGTTTTCTCAGCATTTAATGATACTGTAATAATTGAGATTTTATATAAATCACTTTTTCCCAATATCTTATTTGACATAATTAATTTTACCCAATATTTTCTTTATTGTTCTTTTCAATGTGATTCTAAAATCATCTTTAATAATTTTAATATGATCCATCAAATTATCAGGATTTATTAACTTTTTATTTGATACTGAAAAAACTTGTCTTCCTGAATACTCACATATTTTTACTGCTTGTTCATAATTACTTTCTATGAATAATAAGCATTTCGATTTTTTATATACATCGGCCTTGTACTTGGCCTGTTCAAAATTATCCCTTCGTTCCTTTGCAGAATTGGCGGGCAATAAAACCAGTTCATCGTATATTACATTATGATTTTCCAGCCATTCTTCTGTCTCTTTTCTATATTTCTCAAGTCTGCAGCTTACCAGTTTACCGACTTTCTGCGTGGGAATTATTTTAGGCTTTGCATGTACTAAAAAATCATAATACTTTTTTCCGTCATCATTTTGATAAATAGTTGGATCTTCACACAAAACACCATCTATATCCATGCATACATTTTCCAAAGCCCAATGATGCATATAATTCCATTCAAACATTCTCGGCTGCTCACAAATTTTAAAATAAATATCCACGAGGCTACGGCTGACGCCTAAGGCATATATAGCAAGATAGGATACTTGGGAAGCTATACCAGATTCTTTGATTTTCTTCCTGGCTTCCTTCATCGCTTTACCGCTGCTGATACTATCATCTACTACCAGTATATGCTTCGCCTCCGCTACTGACTTAATCCAATACTGGCATTTTCTTGTGCTGCCGCTTCTCAGTTCTCCTCTCCGGATTAATGTATCAATATCTGTAAACGGCAGATTTAGATATAAAGCAAGCAAGTTTGCTGCCAAAGTACCACTTCTAGGTATCCCCACAATTAAATCCACGTCCCTGGGAACCTTTGAGATATTTGTATAAATACATTCCCCTAATTTTTCAAATGTTATAAAATTCATGAAGCCCACCATTCTTATTTATACAATTGCGCCATTATAACACTGTCTTTTAAACTTGTTTGTTATTCTTATTTTTATTAAGTGCAGAAACAACCCCAACTATAAAAATCAAAATAATTAATATAACAATAACTATCCTCCATATATTCGTCTGTTTTAATGCTTTCCTTTGCATTTCCAGTGACTCAATATATGCACTGCCCTCTTCCATACTTTTTTTCATTTCATCGTCTAATGCAGCTGTATCTATATTGGCATCTACCACATCTCCATTTGCAATAAACGCTACTTTTCCCTGGTAATAAAACTCATACCAGCCATTTTCTTCTCCTATCGTTAATAACGATGTCCCCTTAGGAATTTCAAGTATCACTGCCGCTTCTGCTTCCGGCTTATCTTTTGCTTCTGTATCCACGCTTGTTACCATAAGTTTACCTTGAAACCCTGTATTTTCCACCGCCGTTTCAGCAGTATCTTCCGCATGTACCTGTATTCCGGTAAACATACATGCAAATATCAGTAATACCAGGCATGTTATTATTTTATAGTTATCCATGTAATAACTGAGTCTCATACTTACCTTACCCATATGTTTTATAAACTCCTTATTTAATTAACGCTTTTTCATCATTCTCCGCATTAAAATAATAGATTTCACTGACTCCTTCTTTTTTTCCCTTTTCCTTATTATCAAACACGGGCATTTCATATTCCATTCGTTTTATATGATATTGTACATCCTGTAATATCTTCCGGTTAGCAGCAATTACATCCGCTACCAGACCAATCATAAAGGTAAGAAAACCAACAATAATTAAAGTACATGCCAATATTAAAGACTGTATATGACCGCTTCCGCTTCCCACTGCCATAAAATACAGAAAACGCATACCAATACCCAGTCCAATCGCCACGCTGGGTATGGACAGCAGCGTAAAACACATCAGCGGCTTATACATCATGTAAGCCCGCAGAATTGTCAGCACTGATTTTTTTACATACCCCCATATACTCTTGAACAACCGGGAAGGTCTTAATTCTGCATTTGTTCTGATTGGTACGCTGGTAATTGCAATTTTTTCCCTGCCTGCCTGAACAATTGTCTCCAATGTATATGTATAATCATTCACCACGTTGATCCGCATAGCAGCATCCCGTGAAAAAGCCCTGAAACCACTTGGTGCATCCGGAATATTGGTATTAGATGCCTTACGTACCACCCAACTTCCAAAATGCTGCAATTTCTTTTTAACATATGAAAAATGTTCGGTATCATCAATTGGCCGCTCTCCAATCACCATGTCCGCTTCCCCATCCAATATGGGCTTAATTAATACTGCTATGTCTTCCCCGCAGTATTGATTATCCGCATCCGTATTCACAATAATATCTGCGCCGTATTTCAAACAGCCGTCCAAACCTGCAACAAATCCTTTTGCCAATCCTTTATTCTGTTTAAAATTCACCACATGATGCACCCCCCACTTCCGGGCCACCTCCACTGTATCATCATGGCTTCCGTCATTAATGATTAAGTATTCTATCTGGTCAATTCCATTCAGTTTTTTCGGCAAATCATTAAGTGCCACTTCAAGGGTTTCCGCTTCGTTATAACATGGGATTTGAATAATCAATTTCATAAAAGCCTCCGCTTTCTCTGCTTGTACATCTGCAACCGCTTCATTCTTTTTATTGTCTGTCCAGTTCCTTTAAGAGTTGTAATACAGGAGCAAATGGCCTGCCTCCCAGCTTTTTTCAAACTGTTTATCAAAAATTTCCCGATACTTACTTTCAGTTCCCAGAATAAGCTTATCATTCTCCTGCAGTTTACCTGGATCAATATCACTTTCCCTTGCATCCCAGATTTCTATCTTTTTATCCCTCATCCGGAACTGCACCTGTTCTATATAAGGGGTATCTCCTTCATAAATATGAATAATTCGCTCTTCTCCTTCTATTGCAAGAACCTCTTTCAGCTTGTCTGCAATCTGAACATCACCATAGCCGTAGGAATTCCCGATGTAGACATAATGCTCGCCGGCTTGCAGACCAAGGACAATCTGGAGAAAAATCACTGTCGTTAACAACCATTCCATTTGCCGTTTCTTACACATAGTAATAACCAAACCAATTATCACCATCAAACAAACGCCAAACAGCCATGCCTTCCATAGAAAAGGGATCGGCTTGAAACTTTCTTCTTTTATTAAATAACTCATGCCAATCATAAAATAACCGTGGACATTAGTCATACCAGAGGTACTTGAGCTGACAACCATATTCACAATCCCGGTAAATGCAGCAGTACATCCTATCATAATACCCGTTCCCAGCCACAACTTTTTGCAGTCAAAAGCCTGTTTTATTCCTACTGCCATCAGCACCGGGACAATTAACTCGCTATATCTGCCATGTACAAATAAATCCAGTCTGTCATTTCCACCATCGGAACTCCAGATTGTATAAATTACTGTAACCATAAACTGCGCCGCAGAGGACATTAGTAAAAACAGCCAGAAAAGCTCCTCTCTATTCAGAACTTTGCATTTAATTGCGCCAAATAAAGACCTGCATTTTTTTAAAACATAATAAATTCCCCAGTAGGCTAAACCATAACTTGCCAATCCGATATAAAGAATTTTACCAATACTACCTGTAATAAATTTCTTCATACCATCCGAACTCAATAAAAACTTCAGTTTCCCCCACTGCCCCGAATAATCGTTGTATTGAATCACTTCATCTGAAGCGGCATGATAGAGCCTGTCAATTAGTCCATTTTTTATTCCCAAACCTATTAATAAGAAAATCAAAAGCAAAAACAGAACTAAAGCTGCATTTCTCCTGTACCTTCTTTGTCTGTTACCGACACTCCAAAGAAAAAGGATTATTCCGCCGGCCACAATCATCCCAATACTCCGCATATGCACAAAATATATATACACAAGTGCTGCCGCCAACATAATAGCAGTAAACACTCTGGGATTTTCAAAAAAACACAAGAACAAGTAGCACACCAAAATATATAAAAATAGAAGCAGCGCTTCCGTCATCGTCATCTGTATATAAAAAATCCAGGGCGGATATAACACTGCAATACCGCTTATCAGCACCGCCTTTTCTTTCTCCATTTCCGGAAAAAGCTTCTGCAGCATTTTAAATAGCAGAACCAATCCAACACACATTAAAACCATATTAATAACTACCGCAATTCGGTAGGCAATTATAGAATCTTTGACAAAATATAGAATAGGAGCCAGAATCAAACTATATCCAAAGGAATAATATGACCCCAGGGAGGTTGTCTCCGACCAGTCCCATCCCAACAATTTAGCCGACGGCGCCCAATATCCGAATTCATCCGGGAAGAGAGAAAAACCAAATATTCTCTTCAATCCGTATTGGCACAGACAAACACATAACAGCATCAGCAAAATAAGATAAATCCCAGCTTTGTATTTTTTTAACTTATGTAGCATTTATTTCCCTTACGAGAATACTGGGAAACAACCGACAGCCGCCTGCCAGTCATCTCCCAGACATCTTTCCTGTTGTTTTCTTATGGTTATCCTGTCAAATTAAGCTACAGGATACATAATCATTGCATATGCGCCAAGACCGCCTGTCGTATTGAAAGTTACGGTGTTAGGATCTGCATCCAGGTCGGGAAGCACTTCGATAACGCCGCCGGGACGTACACAAATCATAGCATAAGCAAAGCCTGCCTTAACAGCGCTCTTCGGGATTCCGAATGCCATGGTTATAGGCGCTCCGCCCTGTGCCAGCAGGGAGAATTTTCCGCCTGCAAGCTTGCCCAGTTCTACATTAACAGTAGCAATTACGGTACCGCCAACTGCTCCGGCAGCCGCATTGATGCTTGCCATTGCCGCAGGGCTCTTCGCTTCATTGATATCGTATACTCTTGTATAAGGCTGCTCTCCTGCTGCCAGGCCGTAGCCTGCTGCCAGGGTTGCCTTATCGGTTGCAACTACAGTTCCGGGAATTGTCTTGGACATATACGCTCCCTTTACTGTGGAAGTCAAAACTTTTCCGCCAACGCTTACTGTGCTTGTCTCGGGGATCGTAGCGGCTACTTCTGTTGATACGGAAGTACTGGATCCTTCGGACGGAGCATTATTGTTGGTAGATGCGTTCACTCCCATCACCGGAGCCATGACAAGGCTCAGTGCAAGTGCCGTTGCAAGCACTTTTTTTAATGACTTACTTTTCATCTTCTTCTCCTCCTTGCGTGTCATTAAATTTATATCCAATCATGCATCAGTAAAAAACACATAATTTGAATATCCTCTGTAACTATGTGAGATGTTCTGTCCGGCTTTCCCCGAAAGCATCCTGTTCCTGCTTACTGCCCACTCCTTTGGCAAAAATAAGCATCATATCAAGGCAGCACTCGTATTCCGCCGGCGTCAGGCCTTTCAGAATATTCATTACTGCCGTTCCTTTATCAGGTAATTCCTCTTTCTTTTCTTCCGGGTTTCCATATATAATATAATCCAGGGATATGCCATAGAGTTCGGACAAGGCTATCAGTGTCTCTATACTCATACCGCAGCTTCCGCGTTCGATATCCGCATAGTATTTTTCCACCTTGCCCACCCTTTCGGATACATATCCTCTGCTCCAGCCCAGCTGTTTCCGCCTCTCGTACAGGCGGTTGCCTGCCATCAGACGGTTGTAGCTTTTTGATTGGGACATTTTATACACCTGCTGTCTTTCCTGACGGGATCCGAGTTTTCGTAAAATACTTCCTTTTGCGAAAGAAACGGCAGTTCACAATATACTACAGTTGTGTTGTAAAAAATGACCATTTTTTTGACGGCCTATGGCTGTGTTTTAAGATGCCAGCCTGTATCCGGCCATCAATTGCTTTTTTCTTTCCATATCGGAATGAACGTATATTCTCATAGTCGTGGCAATGTTGGAATGGCCCAGCAGTTCGCTGAGTGTTTTCATGTCAAATCCTCTGGAGATACAGTTTGTTGCAAAAATATGCCGGAGCATATGGAAATTAAAATAGGGGATTTCCAGCTGTTCCAGTATTTTCTTAAAGCGGTACTGCAGGGTCCTCGGTTCCAGATATTCTTTTTTCTTCCCGGAAAGGACATATCCCTCCTTCGTTCCTTTTAACCCTTTTAAAAATTCCAGCAGATAGGCCGGCAAAGGGATTTCCCGGTTGGAGCTTCTGGATTTGGGGCCGGTTACGATAACCTTGGTTCCGCTTTTTTCCTGCTGGAATGTGCGGATCCGCTGCATTGTTCCCCTTATCCGGATCGTGCCCTGCTCCCAGTTTATATTTTCCCACTGCAGGGCGCATAGTTCTCCGATCCGCAGGCCGCAGCAGCCGGATAACAGAATCCCGATGCTGGTAGGATCTTTATCCTTTGCCCGGTTCAGGAGGCAAGCTTCCAGCTTGCGCAGCCTGTCTCCTTCGGGGGGCGTAATGGTTTTATTTTTGACCGGGGCCGGAGGCGGCGGGCACTGGGGTATGCCGCATTGATATTTTTTATCCAGGAAGCGGAAAATCTGGCCCGCTATCACATGGATTTGATGCTGGTATGTACCGGAATATTTTTTTCCCTTTTCCTTTTTTTTCGGGTGTTCCGGAAAAGACAGCTGTTTTTCCGTTAAAAAAATGCAGGCCGGCTGCGTTCCCCATAGAGGGAGGATATGTTTTTCCGTAATGGAGCGGTAGGTTGCATAGGTTGACTCCTTCCATTTAACCCTGTTCTCCTCCAGCCAGAGTCCGGCGGCGTCCCCCAGTGTCAGCATGGGCGGAAGCTGTGTTTTTTTCCCTGACGGCTGCATAAGGGCCTGTTTTCTCAAAATCAGCTTTTCCCTGACCTCCCGGTAGGAATGCCCGTATACGGAACGGTACGAAGTTTTTGTGCCTAAAACCTGGGGAATACGGTATCTGCCTTCCCATCTTCCATCTTTTCTTTTATATATATTTTCGCCTTTTCTTGCCATAATCTCCTCCATTGTCCTGACGAAATAGTTGACGGTTCATAAATTAACCGGAACCGCTTGCCGGAAAATCTTTTTTAGATATAATCTGATTTCTGTTACTATTTTACTTGTTTAAAGTTACATCGTTACATTTGTTTGGTGAATTAGACGAATTTCGTGCAAAAGTAAATATTAATTTTATATTTTATACATAGATTGACAAAATTTAAAACCTCTTTTATAATAAATCTCAAAAGAGCATTGTATTATTATAGATTTTAAGACAGAGTTTCTTTCGCAAAAGGAAGTATTTTACGAAAAGGATTTCCGAACTTATTACGGCAGGCGTTCCATACGCCTGTTTTTCTTTTGCTTTTTTCAGGACAGCGGGATCCCCCGTAACCTTTTCCTGTCCGGATAAAGTCATCCGTTGACCATAAAAAAATTAAGTGCCGCTTTTTTTTAGGAAATATAGGGGGTAACTTTTCCACTTTATACATGCTTTCTACCACTCTGTCCATTCCGGCGGCATGTATTCCTTCCTATAATATAGGCATCGGCACGGCAGGCTGTTTTCTTAATGCTGCCGGCAGTTTATCAATCACTTACAGGAGGGGACAAATGAATACGAACAGTCAATTCATGGAACTGGACGGCAGGCAGACGCAGCTGCTGGATCCGGAGCTGCGCCGGCGCGAGGACGAAAACCGCAGCTATATGATGCATCTGGAAAACCGGTTTTTATTGCTGAATTTTAATCTGGAGGCAGGGCGTGACACCTCTGCGGAAGCTATCGAAGGTATGCATGGCGGCTGGGAATTTCCCACCTGCGAGCTGCGGGGGCATTTTCTGGGGCACTGGCTTTCTGCGGCGGCTATGCGTTATCATGCATCGGGAGACAGGGAAATCAAAGCGAAAGCGGACAGTATCGTGGATGAGCTGGCGGAATGCCAGAAGGAAAACGGAGGGCAGTGGGCGGCTCCTATCCCGGAGAAATACCTGTACCGTATCGCAGGCGGGAAGCAGGTATGGGCTCCCCATTACACCATCCATAAGGTATTTATGGGCTTACTGGATATGTACGAATATGCGGGAAATGAGACGGCACTGCAGATTGCAGAGAATTTTGCTGACTGGTTCTATGACTGGACAAAGGATTTCAGCCGGGAACAAATGGATGATATCCTGGACTTTGAAACCGGCGGCATGCTGGAGATCTGGGTTCAGCTATTCGGCATTACGGGTAAAGAAAAATATGCGGCGCTGATGGAACGGTATTACAGGGGCCGGCTGTTTGATCCTCTTCTGAAAGGTGAGGATGTTCTTACCAATATGCATGCAAACACCACCATACCGGAGGTTATCGGCTGTGCCAGGGCTTATGACGTGACGGGTGATGAAAAATGGCGGAAAATCGCAGAGAATTACTGGGATCTGGCGGTAACCCAAAGGGGACAGTACGCTACCGGAGGGCAGACCTGCGGAGAAATCTGGTCGCCGAAAAAGAAGCTGGGGGCCAGACTCGGCCTGAAGGGCCAGGAGCATTGTACGGTCTACAATATGATCCGGCTTGCGGGCTTTCTTTTCCGCTGGAGCCGGGATCCGGCTTATCTGGATTATCAGGAACGGCTGCTGTATAACGGCCTGATGTCCCAGGCCTACTGGCAGAGCGATCTGAGCCATGGCTTTACCAGCCCTTATCCTTCCAGGGGTCTGCTCACGTATTTTCTTCCCATGCGGGCCGGGGGAAGGAAGGGCTGGAGCAGCAAAACCGGTGATTTTTTCTGCTGCCACGGAACAATGGTGCAGGCTAACGCAGCTTTCAACAGGGGGATTTATTACCAGCAGGAGGATCATTTATATGTCTGCCAGTATCGGGACAGCCAGACCACATGCACGGTAAACGGCAGCAGCGTGACGCTTTTGCAGCGCGCAGATCCTCTGACGGGTAGCTCTCATCTGGCAAGTACCTCCTCGGCAAAACAGTCCGTGCTGGAGGATACCCGGAAATACCCTTCTCAGCCGGACTGTCTGGTTCCCTGTCTGAAGCTGGAATTAGAAAAAGATACGGAAATGACACTTCAGCTGCGTATACCCGGATGGCTTGCCGGCGAAGCCGTTATCCTGGTAAACGACACGGAAGTATATCGAAGCAGCGATTCCTGCCTTTTTGTACCGTTAAAGCGTGTCTGGAAAAATGGGGATGTCATCCGCATCCTTCTTCCCAGGGCGGTAACCTGCTTCCCGCTTCCGGAGGATGAAAGCACGGTTGCCTTCCTGTACGGCCCCCTCGTCCTGGCCGGCCTGTGTGAAGAGGAGCGCATCCTTCACGTACCGGATGCCGCCCATCCGGAGCAGATTCTTACCCACGACAACGAACGGGAATGGGGAAGCTGGAAATCCACCTTCCGAACCACAGGACAGGAAAGGGGCATCCGTTTCATCCCGTTACACGAAGTGGGTTATGAACCCTACAGCATTTATTTTCCGGTTAAATCAGACCAATAAGTTCCCGGCAGCACCCGTCCTTCAAAAAAACGGGAATCACTTCCAGGGGAGCCTGTACGAGAACCGTCTGTCCGCCTTCATAGGCCGTACCGTCATGGAGATATATCCAGGTATGGCCTGCGGGCAGATATACCCTTCGTTGTACCGCCCCTTCATACAGGATCGGCGCCGCCAGCATATCGCTGCCGAACATATACTGATCCTTTAATTCCCAGCAGCACTCCTGCTCCGGGAATTCATAGAACATAGGACGCATCACAGGTCTTCCCCATTCATGGGCTTCCTGCATCAGCTGCCTTATATAAGGGCGCATAGCCTCCCGGAGACGGATATAAGAGGTCAGGATCCGGCAGATATCCTCCCCGAAGCTCCATACCTCGTTGGGGCCGCCGGAATGCTGGTACCTGGTGCCGTCTGTTCCAACCACCTCTTCCGCCGGGAGGCGATCGCCATGAAGGCGCATCACAGGGCAGAAGGTTCCCCATTCAAACCATCGGACCAGGAGCTGCCGGAATTCCTCTTTTTCCGGATTTCCTCCGGTAAAGCCGCCTATATCGGTGGTCCACCAGGGGATTCCTGCAATTCCCATATTCAGCCCGGCACACAGCTGCCTCCTGAGAGTGCCCCAGTCGGAATGGATATCCCCGGACCAGACAAGGGCGCCATACCGCTGGCTCCCCGCCCATGCACAGCGCACCAGGCTGACTATCTGCTCCTCCCCTGCCTGATGCAGCCCTTCATAAAAGGCCCTGGCAAAGAGCTGGGGATACAGATTCCCGATTTGTGCCTGGGTTCCCATACGGCACCGGTAATTATCATAGTCATACACAGATAAGCCCGGCTCCGCCTCATCCAGCCAGAACAGGCGGATCCCTTTCTCATAATAGTTCTTCCTGCATTTTTCCCACAGATAATCCCTTGCCTGCGGATTGGTCACATCGGTAAAGGTGCTGTTTTCATTGAAAAGCTTGGCGAGATCTATCCCTTTCTCCGCCTTGACCAGGTACCCCTTCTGCTTCATTTCTTCATAATTTTCACTGGTCCAGGCCACCTCCGGCCAGACGGAAACCATCAGCTCCACCCCCATTTCCTTCAGGGCGCGTACCATTCCTTCCGGATCAGGGAAAAAAGCTTCGTCGAATCGGAAATCCCCCATCCTGGGCCAATGGAAAAAGTCACACACGATCACGTCCAGCGGAATTTCCCGCCGCCGGTATTCCCGGGCCACTTGAAGAAGCTGCTCCTGGTTCCAGTACCGCAGCTTGCACTGCCAGAAGCCCAGGCCATATTCCGGCATCTGCGGCACCGTCCCTGTGGCCGCCGCATAAGCACATTCTATTTCATCCGGCGTATCCCCCGCCGTAATCCAATAATCCATCTGCCGTGTACTCTGTGCCTGCCACTGCGTGGTATTCGCGCAAAAGCTGACACGTCCCACAGCCGGATTATGCCACAAAAAGCCATAGCCCAGGCTGGACAGCACAAAGGGGACACTGGCCTGGGAATTTCTCTGCGCCAGCTCCAGGCTGCAGTTCTTAATGTTCAGAAAATCCTGCTGATACTGCCCCATCCCATACAGCTTTTCCTCCGCCTGCGAGGCAAAGGTGACGGTCAGTTCATAATCGCCGCCGATAACCGGTTTAAACCAACGGCTCCTCCTGTTCAGAGCCCCGCCCTTCCCTTCTTCCTGAAGCAGCAGGCGCCCTTTCCTATCGTAAAAAGAAAGACAGACCGGCCCGCCTTCCTCCCGTGCACCGCCTTCTCTCTCCATAACCGCCCGCAGCCTGCCGTTCCTGATCTCACTCTTACCCGTACCGATATCCAGGAAAACCTCTGTCTGCGCCGGAGGAAGAAGTGCATAATCCGTATCCTCCGGATCCCCCATCATGGCGCTCCTCACCCGGAAACTGTTGTTTCCCCAGGGCTCCACCACCAGGGTTTCCCCGTCCCACCGATGTACCAGCCTGTTCCCTTCCCTGCTCATTGTCTGCATGTCTGCCCGCTCCTTTTCCCTATTATGCCGCTTATACTATTCTGGTACTATTATAGGGTTTTACCAACACACAAACAAGACACAATTACCAGAAAATCCGGCTCTTGCGCAGTCGTCCGGCAGCTCCGCTTTCCTTTGGACGGCTCCCCCTCCGGGCGATAGTCCGGGCCGGGGAGTCCGCATCCCCCTATTCCCCCACAGAATGCCTGGTCACCATAGTACGTACCAGCCCGGCCAGTGACACGCCGCCCATATGCATATCCTGATCCCCGAAACGCATCACCTTGTTCTGTCCCTTTTCCACAGGAAGCCACTGCGCAAGCCCCGGCCCATTGGGATTTCCGGTTTTGATAAAATGGGAGAAATAATCCACCATAGCCTCCGACAGCCGGTAATCCCATTCCGTAAAGGGTCTCCAGCCATTTGCCAGCGTACCGAATACATACCACAGATCCGAAGAATGCCATGCCCCGTTGTCATCACCGGGCAGCTGCCGGCAGAAGAAATAAGCATAGCTGCTGCATTTGCCCTGTTCAGATTGGATTCCGGCCCATCTTCTTGCCATTTTATGAATAAGGGGCGGCATAATATCCTCACTGGTGGATCCGCACAAATAAGGGGTTGCAAGCTGGTGCCCCGCTCCGGCCGCCGCCCAAGCCGTCTCTGTAAGCATGGTCCCGTCCAGTACGGGGCCTGCAAAGGCCATGGCATTTTTCTTCTCCCTGCCCAGTCTTGCGAATTCCTCAAAAAGCCTCTCCGGCCCTATCTCACGCAGCGCCTGCAGATCCGGAGCCTTCAGACGGCCGGCCAGTTCCTCCCAGAAAGAAAAGGCAGCCCGGGCGGTGCGTGGGGCCAGCAGACGGGAAACGCCCCCGCCGCTCAGCATGACGGCACCGGAAATAAGGCCCCTGGTCAGAGGGCTGACGCACAGCTGCTGTACGCTCATAGCCCCTGCCGACTGCCCCATAATGGTAATGCGTCCCGGATCTCCTCCGAACGCCGCTATATTGTCATACACCCACTGAAGCGCACACAGCTGATCATACAGACCATAGTTGCCGGTATGTCCCGCCTCCGTTTCCAGCTCCGGCAGGCAGCAGAAGCCCAGCGGTCCCAGCCGGTAGTTGCAGGTTACCAGAATGATCCCCCGTTTACAGTAGGCTTCTCCCGAAAAATGCTTTTCATGCCCGCAGCCTCCCTTAAAGCCGCCTCCATGGATATAGAAAAGCACCGGCGCATCCCGGCTTTCCACAGGCGCCCATATATTCAGGAAAAAGCAGTCCTCGCTGTAGGTATAAGTTTCTCCTTTCCGAAATTCCCGGTAGTAAAAGGCCTTTTCCGGTACCTCCTCTTCGTTATAAAAGGCACGGGGCTGAAAGCTGCAGGCGCCGAAGCTGCCCGCATCATAAACGCCTTCCCAATGGGTCACCTGTCCGGGATATTCCCACCGCCCTGCTTTTGCATAACGGATCCCTTTAAAAACAGCAACGCCCTCTTCTTTTCCTTCCGCTCCCTGTATGAGTCCGCAGGGCGTCTGTACCCGGTAATCCTGTATCATTGCGTTTTACTTTCCTTTCCTGTTATAAGCCGCCGGCATCCATGGAAACCGTTCCATAACCCCGTCTTCAAACCCCTTAAGGCAGGCAAGGTTTTCCACCACACCAGGCATATCCAGCCTTTTTACAAGCTCGTCGATCCTCCGTTTCCCCTCATCCGCCAGCTCCTGCCTGCGTCCGGGTGTGGGCAGCGCCGTCGTGGAAGCATGATCCCTCGGATCCCCAAAACAGTATCCCACGCTCCCGCTCTGGTAGGCCATATTGAAAAGCCCGTTAAAGGGCGCCACCGTCTGGGGCTTCATGGAGAAAAATTCCGTAGTGAGAGGTACGTCCTCCAGCCTTCCCAGGATATCATAAGCCCCCAGGAACATCCCATCCAGCTTTTCCATAAAAGCGGCGGGATTTTTCTGCATATCCTCTGCCTGAAACAAATCCTTTGCTGCGCCGAACATCTGCATAGTCATATCCATATAAAGAATGGGAACGCCGGTTTCATCGAAAAAATCCCGCACCATAGGACTGCAGGTCATATGCGCCGGCCCGTGCAGGCTGATATAGATCTGGCGTTGGAAGCCCTGACGCAGCAGACTGCGTGCAATGGCCCCCAAATAATCAATTCCCTGACGCACGCTGACCTGTGTGGTTCCCCTTCCGCTGGCCGTGGCACCCGCATAAAAATAGGGGAGCCCCGACAGAACCAGGCCGTCACAGGCCTCCGCCATTTTAAGTGCCACCGCCTCACTGATAACCGTCTCACAGTCCAGCGGCAGTCCGCCGTGCATCTCAACCGTCCCCACCGGCACGATGATGATATCCTTTTCTTCCAGGTACGCTTCTACCTCACTGTTTAATAATTTCGGCAAAAAACGGCTTCGCAGTTCCATATTGATCTCCTTTCTGCTTTGTACGGGCGGCGGTAACCCGATCCTTTCCCGGGCTTATGTATGACACCGCCGTCCGCTGCTTTCCTTTATTTTCCGGACTGCTCCGGATTCCTGGATGCCGACATTAATTCCCGGATTTCCGGAGTGATATTCCACACAAATTTCAGGGAAACCCAGCAAAGGAACAGGAAAACTGCAGGTGTCAGCACGACGAGGGCTTTAATTCCCATCTGTACGCCCGCCGACTGGGCCTGTGCCCCCGGCACATACCCGATGACTCCCAGCAGGGCCACTGCCGCCGAGGAACCCAGGGCCTGCCCGATACGGCGCATCAGGTTGAAGGTTCCGTAAATGGATCCTTCCGTCCTTTTTCCGGTAACATATTCGTTATAATCAATGGCTTCTCCCACCATGCCCCACTGCATCAGCACGGTTATACCGCCGAAACCGCTGGCAAATGCGGATACTCCCATATATAGGAATATATTATTGGGGAGCAGGAACAGGAGGACATACAGGGCAACGCTGATAAGCTGGCTGGCACGCACTGTTTTTTCCAGCCCTTTTTTAGCAACTATTTTAGGAACCAGTGCCAGGAAAATAAAACTCAGCCCCATACTGATCAAGGTCATCATGCTCATCATGCTGAGAGCGCCAAGTACATCCCTGTACATATAAATGCCGAGTGTGGTGCCCATATACTGCATGATACAGTAAAATAACCCCTGAAGGCACAACGCCACAAACGCACGGTTCTTTTTGAATACCACCAGAATATCCGTAAATTTAATATCGCTGGAATCCTTGATATCCTCCTCCACAGGCCGGGAATTGTGTTCGCAGGTCCACTTGCAGCTCAATATACAGGCGATAAAGCCCACCACCGCACATACGGTAACGCCTGCCGTGTATCCCAGCTGAGGATTGGCTGTCATGGTGTCGATGATAATCGGGAACATAAACATAGGAATAAGATTTCCAATCATGGAACCAAACCCCCTGGCGCTGGACAGGTTGGCACGTTCCGCATCATTTCCAGCCATTGCGCTTAAAAGGGATCCATAGGGAATATTGAACATGGTATAGCTGGCTTCATATAACAGATAGGTAACCAGGGCCACCAACACCTTGGCCGCACCGTTTACATAGGTGGGAGCCGTATACATCAAAATGGCCGTTATGAGCAGGAGCGGCGTCGCCCTCACCATCCATGGACGGAATTTTCCCTTGCTGCTGTGGGTGCGGGCGAACACTTTATCCATCAGAGCGCCCATCATGGGATCGTTGACGGCATCCCAGATTTTCAGGATCAGATACATGGAGGCAACCGCCCCGGTGGTAAGTCCCGCTACTTCCGTGTAATAGGGTGTCAGAAAAGAACCCATTACCGCAAAAGTCATACAACCGCCCAGATCTCCCATGGCATAACCTATCAGATTTTTTCTGGTAAGGCTGCTGCGGGAGGAAGAAACCGATGTTTTTCCCATATTTTTCTCTCCTTTTTATTTTGCCAGCGGCTTGCTTTTTTCTTTCCGCTTCCGTATACTCAAAGCATACGTTATTGAAATCACAATTAGAATTGTTAATTCTGCAAATAACTTTGTTATTCCGGCAAATATTTCCGTCACATTGTATAGATTGGATAAAATATGGATAGAGAAATTATTGAAAATGCATATAAAACTTTTGTAGAAAAGCGCCTTATGAATAGTATAAGTATGCAAAAGTTAAAACAGGTCCTGTTTCATCTGGAGGGAAGTACCGAAAATCTTTACCAGCAGCTCCCCATGGTGCAAACCGGTGCACAGATCAACCACGATACCAGCCACACGGCGGACCAGATAGATCTCCATTCTCATGTTTTTTATGAAATATTGTTTGTCTGCCGCGGTCAGAACGTGCAGTATCTCTGGAACAATAACCGCTACCGTCTGCAAAAGGGGGATATCATGCTGATTCCGCCCGGGGTGACGCACCGGCCTGTTTTTTCCGGGGAGTTTACAGAACCCTATGAACGCTACGCACTATGGATTGATCCCGATTTTTTTCATTCCCATGCATCCCAATTCCCGGAACTCAATTATGCCCTGGAGCAATGCCGCCTTGCGGACAGCGGTCTGCTCCGCAGTACAAACGCCACCTACTCCGGCCTTTATGCCGGTTTTCATACGCTGTGGCTGGAACAGGAGGGACAGCGCTTCGGCTGGGAGGCTGCCGTAGCTCTGGGGGCTATCCATTTAATGATCCATATCAGCCGCACCTTTTATTACCGCAATACCTCCGTTGCCAAAACGGAAACCCGGAGCTTGTTTGATGATGTTTTCCAATATATTGATACCCATTTGTGTGAAAAGCTTACCCTGGATCATGTCGCAAGCCAGTTCCATGTGAGCAGCTCCACCATATCCCACATGTTCCGCAAACAGCTGGATGTCTCCTTTTACCATTGTGTCATCCAGCGCCGGCTGATCCATTCAAAAAATAAAATCCTGCAGGGTACCGCCCTTCAGGATGTATGGGAGTCCTGCGGCTTCCCGGATTACTCTTCTTTTTACCGCCTTTTCAAAAAAGAATACGGTATGTCTCCCAGAGAATTCCGCATGCTGAATATGCACAAACCGGATTCCGGCTGATCCGTTCCGTGCACCGGATTTTTGTCCGTATAAAAAACAGGCAGCCGTCCGCTATGCCCGTCTGCCTGTTTCCCCGTCTTCCGCCGGTTCAGATACTTCTGCCGATATCCTCCATCAGTTCTTCCTGGAGATCCTCATCCATCATTTTCATATCGCCTGCAAAGACCTCCGGATAAGGAAATATTTTATCACCGAAAATCTTGCCGAAGGACACATAAATCTTGTTATCCTTCAGTCCGATGATACTTCCCATCCCGAAACGTTTGTGCACCACTTTTTTGTCCATGATTCTCATCTTTTGCAACCTCTTTCTTTTATTCCCGCACGTAACTTTCCGCCATATCCTGTCCCTCCCCGCCAACCTTCCGGGTAATATACTCCTCCATGTTTTCCTGGGGTAAATCCAGGCTGGCGGAAAGCTCCCCGTACAGATTATCCTCCGCCATCTTAAAATACTTCCGATCCATGGCCGTAATTTTTTTCCCCTGGGAGAGACGCTGCTGGTTCCGGCTCCAGAGCGTTTTGATGATCTTAATCCATTCCCGGCAGTCACAGCTGTTCACCGCCTGCTTATAATTCATTTCCCGCAGACGCTCATCCGCCACCCAAAGATGCCCGACGGAAGGGATGCTTTCAATCAGTTCCATAGCTTCTTCCCTGTTAAGAATCCTCCGCATTACCGTCTTCTGTCCGTCCACCGGTGTAAAAATCCTGCCATCCTTATCATGTACAGGCCGTAGGATATAATACAGCTTATCCCTGTCCGCCCCGCTTATAGTAATCGTTGAAATATCCGTCACTTCACAGACACCTTTGCTTCCGTAAATGATCAATTCCCCTTTTTGAAACATGCTGCCGCTCCTTTCTTCCTGCGGTACCGATCCCGGCCCGCATAAAAGCCGTACTCCGCTGCTATTCCAGGAAAAGGAAAAAACCATGCTGCCCCAAATAGTACGGCAGTACGGTTTTCCCGGGTTTCCTGTATTTATTTTACCAAATTCCAAAGGGTTGGGGCAAGTGATTTTTCTTGTTATACATGCATTTTTGTTTATTTTTGCGCATATACAGAATAGAAAAATTGTGTACTTTTACGTAACCAACCAGATCCGTCTGAACGGTTACACTTTTACATATTTTGTACCAGTCCGGAAAAAGATTGCTAGTTACAATTTTTATCTGAAATGCTATACTATTGTCAGGCTGGCGCCGGAATTTTTTTACGAATTGAAGCAGATTTTTAGGAGATACGGTTATGATAGAAATACTGAACGGCACGCATGAGACAGTGGCATACCGGGATATGAAAGGCATCAAGGTATTTATGAATACGGATCCCGAAGATTTTCCCCTACACTGGCATACCGCGCTGGAACTGATTATGCCCACGGAAAATGGCTATACGGTGCGTACCAATGGAGAGACCGTCGGATTTTCTCCGGGGGACATTATACTCATTCCTCCGGGAGAGCTGCATTCTCTTCACGCTCCGGGGAAGGGGGAACGGATGATTCTGCAGTTTGATTATTCCCTGTTCTGCGGTCTGGCAGGTATGGATTCCCTGCTGCACATGCTTCGGCCTTACCGTCTGATACAGGCCGGGAAATCCGGCGGACTGGCGGAAACGCTGCGGGCTTATCTGGAGGAAATCATGACGGAATATACCAGCGAAGATCCATTCCGGGAGCCCATTGTCCATTCCCTGTTCCTCCGCTTTTTTGTGGCCTTAGGACGCAGGAGTCTGGCCGAGGGGAATAAATTCCCCGATATCTCTCCCAGCAAGCAGCAGGAATATATTGAAAAATTTATGTCTATCTGCAGCTATGTAAATGATCATTGCACGGAAGCGCTGAGTATAGAAGCCCTTGCCTCTATGGCCGGTTTCAGCAAGTATCATTTTTCCCGGCTCTTTAAGCAGTTCACAGGTATTTCCTGCTACGAATATTTAATCAGCAGGAGGCTTGCGTACGCGGAAAGGCTGCTGCTTGCGCCGGATCTGTCCATTACGGAAGTGGCTATGCAGTCCGGCTTCAACAGCCTTTCCACCTTTAACCGGATATTTAAAGCGGCCAAAAACTGTACGCCCTCCTCTTATAAATCCCTGAACAAGGGAACCCGGCTTGATACCGCCGGTTCCCCGTCCCTGTAATCAGGCAAGGCTGATTTCCAGCTTTGCAGGTTCGGTTCCGGTCAGGCTGATGCTTCTGTCATCAGGCTGGCTGGTGCCTACGGACAGGACAAAATGGCTTCCGTCCACATACTTCTTTCCTTCTTCATCCACTGCCATCAGTGCTTCATAAGGAACCTTCAGCTCTATTTCCGCTGTTTCCCCTTTTTTCAGACTTACTCTCTTAAATGCACACAGACTGTGATTGGGTACGGCATAACGGGAATCCAAATCCTTGATATAAACCTGAACTACCTCATCCGTATCATAAGCTCCCGTATTTTCCAGCACCGCTTTTACCGTAAGGGCTTCCCCTTCCGTGACCTTACCGGCCAGTCCGGCTGTTTTAACAATAACCTTTCCATAAGTAAGACCATATCCAAAAGGATACAAAGGCTCTTTTTCCAGGTAACGGTAGGTTCTGCCTTTCATGGAATAATCTTCAAAGGAAGGGAAGCCGTCCAGATCCTTGTAGAAGGTAACGGGAAGCTTTCCGGACGGGGAACAGGCACCAAACAGGATATCTGCCGCCGCTTTTCCGCCTCTTGCACCGGGATACCACACCTGGAGAATCGCATTTACATGCTCCGCCGCATACTGCATGTCGATAGCGCTTCCCGACATCATGCACAGCACCACCGGTTTTCCGCAGCCTGCTACCGCTTCCAGAAGCTCTCTCTGGGATTCCGGCAGCTCCAGATCCTTCTTATCCCCGGAGGCGTAGCTGTTTCCGGTATCGCCTTCCTCGCCTTCCAGATTTTCATCCAGCCCCAGGCAGAGAATTACCACATCACTGTGTTCCGCCACCGTAAGCGCTTCCGAAATACGATCCTGCTTCCATCCCAGGCCTTCTACCTTTTCCTTATAAATATGGCAGCCTTCCGAATAGTAAACACGCACATCCTCACCCACATAGTCCTGGATCCCTTCCAGCAGGGTGATATAGCGGGAGGATGTCCCATGGTAATTTCCTACCAGGGGAGTACGGCTGTCCGCATTGGGGCCGATAACGCCAATCGTCTTCAGGCCGTCCTTATGCAGAGGAAGGATGCCGTCATTTTTCAGGAGCACCATACTCTCCCTTGCCATTTTCTGCGCCAGCTCCAGATGCTCTTTACATTCCACCACTTCAAAAGGAATGTTGTCGTAACTGTTTTCATCAAAGCAGCCCAGCAGGAATCTGGTGGTAAAAAGACGTTCTGCCGCCTGTGTAATCTCCTCTTCCGTAACAAGCCCCTGCTGGTATGCTTTCAGCAGATGCAGATACGTAACGCCGCAGTTCACATCACAGCCGGCTTTCAGGGCCAGCGCCGCAGATTCTTCCGGTGTTTTGGTTACCATATGATGCATATGGAAATCGGCGATTGCCCAGCAGTCGGATACATAATGTCCTTTAAAATCCCATTCCTCCCTTAAGATATCCCGGATAAGGGTGGGGCTGCCGCAGCAGGGTTCCCCGTTTGTCCTGTTATAGGCACCCATCACGGACTCCACCCCTGCCTCTTTTACACAGGCCTCAAATGCGGGAAGATACGTTTCATACATATCTTTTTTGCTGGCCTGTGCATCAAATTCATGACGCAGGCTTTCAGGGCCGGAATGTACGGCAAAATGCTTGGCACAGGCCGCTGTTTTCATATAGGTATCATCCTGGCTTCCCTGAAGCCCTTCCACATAGGCGACACCCAGCCGGGAGGTCAGATAAGGATCCTCACCGTAAGTCTCATGTCCCCGTCCCCATCTGGGATCCCGGAAAATATTTACGTTAGGTGACCAGAAAGTAAGTCCTTTATAAATATCCCGGTCATCATGTCTGGAATATTCATTATATTTGGCTCTTCCTTCCGTTGCTACCGCATCGCCCACTGTTTTTAGCAGCTCATCGTCAAAGGAAGCCGCCATGGCGATTGCCTGAGGGAAACTGGTCGCCACGCCTGCCCTCGCCACGCCGTGAAGCGCTTCATTCCACCAGTTATAGGTGGGAATACCCAGACGGGGAATAGCCGGGGCATCATATCTTAACTGAGATGCCTTTTCTTCCAGTGTCATCCGGGATACCAGTTCGCGGGCTTTATTTTCCGCCCATTCTCTGTTTCGCATTATATCACTCCTCCATAGTTTCGGTTTCTCCCGTCCGTATGCATCATCCGGCTCTAAGCAGGCATGTCCGCCAGAGTGTGTTTGAAAATTCACTCCAGTATCGCAGATCCCGGAGCGGATGCGAAAGGACGGAAAGTGGCTGTCTTTCGACGTTATCATGTGAAATTATTATAACAAATCCATGCGCCGGCTTACTTCCGAAATATAGCTGGCTGCTGGTTAAATATTGCGGTTCTGTCCGGGCTATGTTACAATCAAAGCAGGCAATGAATTCAACAATTCTGATTATCTTTACTCTTATTTACCGCGTCTTTTCACTGACCGGTATCTAATGCATGGTATCGTCTGCAGATACGTTAACATACGTAGATATGTATGTGCATGCATGAACTCCTTGCTGACAAAAAAATAGCAGGGAGAAGAAAAGGCGAAGCTTCTCTCTGCACAAAAAGAAAGAGAGGAACGCCTATGGAACAAAAAACAATAACAACGTTGGCTGAGCAGATCATTCCCCCTGATTATCAGTTCAATCTGAGTGATTTTGCCCTGTTTTTATCTGTGATGAAAAATAAGGAGGCTTATGAGAGTACACTGCGCATCATTCTTGATGAACCAGGTCTAAATCTGAGAGAAGTGAAGGTGGAGCAGGTGGTGCTCAACCGATCCGGGAAACGCGCCATCCGTTTGGATGCCTGGGCACGCGACGGGCAAAACCGGCAGTTTAATACGGAAATGCAGAATGACTCCAGAAATGATAATCTGCGGAAACGCTCCCGTTTTTACCAGGGACTGCTGGATACCCCCATACTAAAAGCGGGACGAAAAAAATATTCCTGAATATGACAAGCCTTAACGGGAGACAGGAACTGGTTAGTTTACTACAATATATGAAGAATACAACGCTGGATAATCCGGAAATACTGGTAAAGGACAAAAGGATTGCGAAGCTGGACCGGATTGTAAAAGAAGTAAAGCAATCGGAAGAATGGGAGGCTGTGAAGATGAATATTCTTGAGATTGGAATGGAAAAAGGCATGGAAAAAGGGCAAAGCAAAGGCCAGGAAAGGGTAAACCTCTTAAACCGGCTCCTTGCCGAGCAAAACCGTACGGAGGATATCGTCAGGGCTGCCAGCGACCCTGCATTTCAGAAAAAGCTCTTTAAAGAGTTTGATATATAATTAAAAAGGTGTTTTGGCACTAATATGGGTTCTTACTCCGGTTTGGGTACGGCATCCCCAAACCGGAGTAAGAATCCTAATATGTTTTCAGGATGATATTCTGCCAAAAAAACACAAATGCCACAGTCTCTTTTCACGCCATTTTATATCTTCTTCTGTTTATGCCGTTTCCATACCCGCAGAGCCAGCGTCACTGCCGCCGTTCCTATGATAATCCAGGCCAGTGCGGAATAGGTATCCAGATATTCCGTAATAATCCCCCAGGATTCCCCTGCCACCGCCCCAAAAACCACCAGCACGGTATCCCAGATCAGACTTCCTGCCACGGTAAACAGGGTAAAAACAGGCAGCTTCATCCTGGCCATTCCGGCAGGAATGGATATCAGGCTGCGGATGATGGGGATACACCTTCCGAAAAATACCGCTTTTCTTCCCTGCCCGTCAAACCACTGCAGTGTCCGGACAATTTCATCCTTTTTAAAGCCCAGCCGCCTGCACAGATTACTGTCCAGTAATTTTCCGAATCGTTGCGGGCTAAGAAGGGCGCCCAGTCCATACAGCAGGAAAGCACTGGCCACCGACGCGGCGGTGGAAACAAAAATCACCCCCGGAACCGTCATTTTCGTACAGGTAGTAAGAAAGCCCCCAAAAGTGAGTATCACTTCCGAAGGGATGGGCGGAAACACCGTTTCCACCACGATCAAAAGACCAATTCCCAAATAGCCGAACTGATTCATGATGTCAATAACAATATCCTGCATACCCACGCCTCTGCTATGCTTCCTTGTTATCCAGTCTATGCCCCCTTGCCCCATAACAGTACCAAATCTGCAGGCCCGCTCTGCCACTATTCGGTCACTTTCATGATGCTCACCCACTGCAGCAGCTTTTCAATAGCAGGGTTATGGTTTTCCGTAAGCCAGCTCACTTCAAAATCCAGAGTTTCTTCTTCCTGCCCTTCCTCCTCCTTGTGCATGGGAATTACGACAAGATTGCGGGTATTCCGGTAATATCTCACCGCGTATTCCGGCAGTATGGCAATGCCGAGCCCAGCGGAAACCATGAGCAGCAACGTCTGTACCTCCTTCTCCCTGCTCACAATATTGGGCGCGTAGCCGCCCCGGTTGTAGCACAGGATAACCTCCTCGGCTTCGTCATTCGGACGCCCTTTGGGCTGCATGATAATAAATTCTTCCCCTGCCAGCTCCCGGTAGCTCAGATGTTTCCTGGATGCCAGGGGATGTCCCGGATACAGAACCGCCATCAGGGGATACGCTTTTAAAAAGCGGCGGCTCAGATCCTGGTAATTGCGTATGTTTGGAGACAGATTGAAGGCGATATCGCATTCCCCATCCTCCAGCAGCCCATATAAAGCGCTCATATTTTCCCGGATCAGACGTATGGAAATATTAGGGTAGGTTTCATGGAAATTCCGGATTGTCTCAGAAAACAGGCTCTGTTCGTATCCCCGGATAAATCCGATGGAAATGGAGCCGGAAAAACCTTCCGCAGCCGACCGCGCCAGCTTCACGGCTTCATCCGCCCTGGCAAGAATGGCTTTCGCTTCATTCATGAACACCCTGCCTGCGGGTGTCAGCTCCACATGGTGTTTATCCCTTATAAACAGAAGCGCTCCAATCCCTTCCTCCAGCGCCCGGATCTGCTGGGTCATGGCCGTTTGGGAAATAAAGCATTTTTTAGCGGCCTTTGTGAAATTCAGGGTCTCCCCCACCGACACAAAATATTCCAGCTGTTTCAGATTCATCCTGTTCCTCCTGCTTTTCCGGTTGTACTTACTATTGATTTTACCTTGCAGTACCTCAAGCTTCACAGGTGCCAAATGGCCCTCCATCCCGGCAGCGCCCCGCAGACAGCGGACGGAGGGCCATTTGGCACCTGTGAAGTTTGAGTTAGTAATAAGTTTTACTTATTGTAATATGCAATCTTACTATTTGCAACTGCCTATTTTTTGCCTTATAATTCTATTTATGAATTACAAAAGAAAGCAGGTGCTTACTATTGAAAAGTCTGAAGAAATTTTATGAGGGCGGCTACGCCAAATACATTCTACCCGGTGTGCTGCTGCAGTCTGTTCTGATAGGCGGCGGTTATGCCACAGGACGGGAGATTTATTCCTACGGAGCCAAATTCGGTGCTTTCGGCTGGATATCCGGTCTGACCATCGGAATCGGCTTTGCCCTTTTTGCCTTTCTTACCTTCGAAATCTGCCGGATTTACAAGGTATATGACTACAAAAATTATATCAAGCAGGTGATTGGCCCCTTATGGCCGGTAATGGATGTTCTTACTATATTAATAGCCATTATGCTCATCGCCGTTATGGCAGCGGCCACAGGAAGTATTTTTGAACAGGTCGGCCTGCCTAATTTCCTGGGAGCGGTGGTCATCGTTTTCCTGTGCGGCCTTCTGAATTTCAAAGGCTCCAAGGTCATTGAAAAGTTCGAATCCGTGGGAACCGTGCTTCTTTACGGCGGCTATATCCTGTTTACCATCATTGTCCTGATAAGCAAGGGAAGCAACATCCCGCAGGTATTTGCATCCGCGGACACCAGCGCTTATGACGGCAAGGTCACCCTGGGTCTGTGCATTTGGACAGGAATCCTGTATGTGGCGTATAATATTAACTCCATCCCCATGGGGATGTTTTCCCTCACCAGACAGACCAAACGGAAGGAAACCTTTATTTCCGGTCTGATCGCGGGACTGTTAATGGTTATCCCCTGGTTCCTCTCTTATTTTGCCATGATGTGCTTCTATGGGGATGTTTCCATTGTGGGAGCCGATGTGGCCACCCCCTGGATGGAAATGATCAAAGCGGTAAACGGCGGTCCCTTCCTTCTTGCCCTGTTCAGTATCGTTATGGGCTGGACCCTGGTGGAAACGGCTACGGGCTGTATCCATATGATTATTGACCGTTTCGACATCGCCCTGGAGGAAAGGGGAAATACCAGGCTCACCGACAAAAAGAGAGGGCTTATCACGGTTATCACACTACTTGCCGCCCTGCTTCTTTCCCGCATCGGTGTAGTTACCCTGATTGAAAAAGGATATTCCTATCTGTCCTACGGCTTTATCCTGTTCTATCTGCTGCCCACCCTGTTT
Organism: Lachnospiraceae bacterium; assembly: GCA_022845955.1. GTDB lineage: Bacteria > Bacillota > Clostridia > Lachnospirales > Lachnospiraceae > Eisenbergiella. Next base: position 990,391 of record AP025576.1, on the reverse strand, counting down.
ATCGGCGGTTACAAAATAATCCGTTATAAGAATAAAAAGTAAAGAATTACATATAAGGAGAACTTTGATATGAAATATGTAGGATATTACAATGGAGAAATCGGGCCATTGGAAGAAATGAAAATCCCCATGCTGGACCGGGCCGTTTATTTTGGCGATGGCTGCTACGATGCCACTACCTTTGCCCATAATCACATTTTTGCGGTAAAGGATCATGTGGATCGTTTTTACAACAGCTGCAAAATGCTGGAAATCCCTTTTGACATGCCGCGGGAAGTCCTGGTGGAAGAGCTGCAGAAATGTATCGATGCCAATGAAATCGATCACGGCATGCTTTACTGGCAATGCTCCAGAGGAACCGCGCTGCGGGCGCATAACTTTCCTCCGGCCCAGGTGAAGCCCAACCTGATGATTTTTACCGTTCCCTGTGAGCTGGTTCCCATGGACAGCACCTTTAAGCTGATATCCATGGAGGATACCCGGTTCCTGCACTGTAACATCAAGACTCTGAACTTAATCCCCAGCGTTATCGCTTACCAGCGCTGTATGGAAAAAGGCTGCCAGGAAACAATTTTCCACCGGGGGGAACGGGTTACGGAATGTGCCCACAGCAATGTCCTGATGATTAAGGACGGCTTTTTGTGTACGCCTCCCAGGGATAACCTGATTTTGCCCGGCATCACTTTAAAACATCTCCTGGAGCTGGCGGATGCCAACGGCATTCCCACCAGGGAAGCGGTCTTTACCATGGATGAGCTCAGAGCGGCAGATGAAGTCATTATCAGCAGCTCCGGCGGCCTCTGCATCGCTGCGGATGAACTGGACGGAACCCCTATCGGCGGAAACGATCCGGTGACCCTGAAAAAGCTTCAGGATGCTTATACTGCATTTTATGAAAAGGATACGAATTATTAAAAGCTAAAAAAGCGGTTATCCTGTTGCTCCGGCTTCATCGGGGCAATAATGTCCCGGTACCCGATATAAAAATCCCGGTATGTCCTTGCCTATGGCAAAGATGTCCGGGATTTTTCAGATCGTATATTTTTATCCCCGGCGGGCCTGCTTACTCCTCCGGCCTGTAGGTAAAGAAATCAAAGGCCGCAAAATTGCTCCCTTCCTTCCCGTTACCGCTGGCAAACATACCCACATAGGCGCCCACAAAACCGCCGGCCGTCTCGGAGCCAAGGAAGCTGCCGTCCAGTCCGTCGGCCAGCACATGTCTGGTTCCGTCCTCTTCCACCGCCGTAAACGTGTTTTTCTGCCCTTCTGCCGCAAGCTCCAACAGCACGGTGTCCGAATACCATTCCATCTCTCCGCAAATCTCTTTCTGCCAGGGCCTTTCCACATTGTGGTAGGTCACCTCCGCTTCCTGGGTCAGATATCCTTTCACCGCCCGCAGAAGCCGTTTTCCCTTTTCCAGAGTTTTTCCGCCCGCAGGGAATGGTAATTATTCTGCAGCAGTATCAGGCCCGCGGTCTGCCCCTCTTGCGGCTCAAACCGCATTTTTGTAAGGGCCGTATAACTCATATGCTGCTGCCTGCGTCCCACAAAACCGGCACAGTTTACATTGGGAAGCCGGCCGGAACGTATTTTTTCCATCGTTTCCGGGTTCGTGGGTTCCATGGGCCTGGCCGTTGTCCTGATTTTCAGACAGCTGTCCTCCAAGCGGAAATCCCCCTCTGCGGGAGTTCCCAGACAGTTCCAGGAAAAGCCCGGACGATCTCCGTCAAAATCATCGGTTTCCGGCAGGGCAGGCACAGGGGCTTCCGGCAGAGCGGGGGCCGGATAGGTCCAGTCCAGCTTTCCGGTTCCCGGACATACCACAGGCCAGCCGTTTTCCCATACCATAGGGGCGATGAAGGTCTCCCTTCCCATATTTTTATGGTATCCGCCATAGGGCCTGGAAGCCAGCATAACCATATACCAGCTGCCATCCTTCAGTTCCACGATATCCGCATGTCCCGTATTGGCGATAGCCGCCCCCATACCCAGATGCCTGTGGGTCATGATGGGGTTTCCGTCATATCCTTCATAATCCCCCATCACCTCCCTGCTCCTGGCTATAGTCACCGCATGGAAATGTTCGGTACCGCCTTCGGCTATCAAAAGATAATACCAGCCGTCCTTTTTGTATAGGTGGGGCGCTTCCGGGCACCAGGCCAGGACCTGGGAACCTCCCCAGATTTTTTTCTTTTCTCCCTCCAGCCGAAAATCTTTCAGGTCAATCCGGCTTATCCATATCTTACTGTGGCGCATATCCTTGCCCGAGCTGGTTCCTGTATAATAGGCGGTGCCGTCCTCATCCCAGAACAAAGAGGGATCGATTCCCTCCGCCCCCTCTATCCAGTGCGGCTCCGACCATGGCCCCGCCGGATCCTCTGCTGTTACAATAAAGTTCCCGCCATGATCCACGTTGGTGGTAATCATATAAAAAAGCCCGTCATGGTACCGGATAGTAGGGGCAAAGATTCCCCCGGAGATCCAATCCGCGCCTAACGGCAGCTGGGACGCACGATCCAGCACATGTCCGATCTGCTCCCAATGCGCCAGATCCCGGCTGTGGAAAACCGGCACGCCGGGGTAGTACGAGAAGGATGAGGTCACCATATAAAAATCATCCTCTGCACGGACAATGGATGGATCCGGATAAAATCCCGGTAACAGCGGGTTTTTAATTTCATAGCTCACGGTTGTTTCCTCCCTTACAAATACATAGTAATCAGTGCCGCTCCCATAGGAGGAAGGGCCAGGGATATTGTACCATCTTTTACCTGTGCTGTCTCTTCTTTTGTATAGGAGGCCGCTTCCAGAAGGGCAAGCTGGGACCGGTCCGGATATTCGGGTTCTCCCATGGCCTGCCAGCAGGCAAGCGCATTTCCGTGGGTATCATCCAGACGTTCGATGGTAACTTTCACCGGACTTGCTCCGGTAAGGCGGATTTGGATTTCTTCTTCCGTAATATCATGGAGCAGGGAATGATGGTTCACCGCCAGGAACTGGACTGCCCGGCAGGTATTTTTTCTTACCCCGTATACATCCACCGTACCCTGGGCCCCGGTTTTTACATACATTTCCTCCCCCAGTTTGTGCAGCAGCTGGAATGCGCGGTAGGACGCCTTGGGTATCCCCTGCAGATTCAACAGGCCGAAGCCGCCGTGGAAGGGTTTACAGGGCATGCCGCCTTCCTCAAAAATATCGGAAAAGGTCCAGTAGGAATAGCCCTCCACCAGATCTGTGGAATCCATAATCGTTTTCAAAATAAAGGAGGAACCGAATGGGCCGTCGGAGGCAATTCCCGCGCCGCTGTTCCATTCCGTATAATAAACAGGCAGTCCTCCGGCTTCTCCCACGGCTTTTACGGTCATTTGCGTCAGGACGCCCCGATCCACCTTTTCCCAAAGATGTTTATGCTGCTCTTTTCTTCGTTCCAGAAACGCTTCCACGGTTTCCCCTTCTCCGGGTGTCATAAAGTTCTGGCTGTCCTCCACGCCGTATCCCAGAATAACATCGGTAGGATAGTGATGGGTGGAAATAAAATCAATGGGAGTATTCGTTTTGCTGCAATGATTAAGCAGTTCCGGTATCCAGGAATTATTGGAGGTTGCCGGTCCTCCCACCTTCAGCCGTTCATCCACCTCTTTCAGGGCATGGGCGGTATGGGAATACAGATTAAAGTATTCCTCCATCGTATCGGACCAGAAACCAAACGGGGAATCCGGCCCTCCCAGGTTCGGCTCATTCCAGACCTCAAAAAACCACTGTCTCACTTCTCCCGTACCATACCTCTCTGTCAGATGCTCTGCAAACAGACCGATGAGCCACTCCCATTTTTCGTAGCTTGCCGGCCGGGAGGTATTCCCCTTATAGTGGAAAATGGTGGTATCCTTGCTTTTAAGCGCCTCCGGCATAAATCCTATTTCCACAAACGGCTTCATATTTATGGACAGCAAAAAATCAAATACCGAATCCACGTTGGTAAATGAGACCACCCATTCATCCGCCGCCCCCATCATGGGACGGGTGAGCACGCTCATATCATCATCAAAAAGCCCGTGAAACCTCACATAACGAAACCCCAGCTCCCGCTGGCATTTTTCCAGCTGTTCCCGGTAATCCTGCCGCAGAGCCGTGGTTCCGTGACAGCTTCCCACACACATGTTCCAATACGATTTTAAAGGCTTTACTTCTTCCTTATAGTCCCAGATAAACTGTTTCATCGCTATCCCTCCTGCTGCTTGGTTTTATGTTAGAAAAAGGGGGCTATCCTTTTACGGAACCGATCATAACCCCTTTTACAAAATACTTCTGCACAAACGGATAGATACACAAAATGGGCAGTGTGGCGATAACCGTTGTACAGTATTTAATCAAGTCCTTATAGATTGCCAGATTATTTTCCAGATCGCTCCGGTTCATCTGGGATGCATCATTCTGTATCAGTATATCCCTCAGTATCAGCTGCAGCGGATACAGGGAACGATCCTGCAGGAAAATAGACGCATTAAACCAGGAATTCCACTGGCCCACCGCATAAAACAGCACGACAACCGCAATCGTGGCTTTGGACAGGGGAATGATGATTTTTGTCATTATAGTCATGTTTCCGGCCCCGTCTATCCTGGCAGCCTCCTCCAGGGAATCGGGTATTTCCGCCATAGAGGTTCTCATGATAATAATATTGAACACGTTCACACAGCCGGGTATGATCAGCGCCCATCTGGTATCCAGCATCCCCAGGTTACGGACTATCATATAGAAAGGGATCATACCGCCGTTGAACATCATGGTAAAAGCAAGGAAAAACATCATCTGCTTTTTCAAAAGCAGCTGTTTCCTGGATAAAACATACCCGCTGGATATAGTGAGCGCCGTCCCGAGCAGGGTGGAAAAAATCACATATATAATGGTATTGATATAGCCCGTATATATATTGGGGTTCTGGAAAACCAGGGCATAACCGTTCAGGGTGAAGCCAAGCGGTTTAAAAATAAAGCCGATATGGGCGCTTAAAGGCCCCGGTTCACTGAAGGAAGCAAATACGGTATGAAGCATAGGCGCCAGGCAGAGGAACCCTATCATGGTTAGAATGGCATAATTAATTACGGTAAATATTTTGTATCCCACAGATTTCGACCGAATCATTCCTCGTCCCTCCTTAAAACAGACTTGTATCTGTAACTTTGGCGCTGATTTTGTTTACCGTCATCAGAAGGATGAAGGATATCACCGAATTAAACAGCCCCACCGCTGCGGAGTAGCCGTAGTTAAATTCCTGCAGACCTTTCCTGTATACAAAGGAATTGATAACATCCGCCGTTTCATAGGTGCTGGGACCATAAAGCAGGATGATTTTTTCATATCCCACATTCAGCAATTGGCCGCAGCGCAGAATCAAAAGAATGATAATAGTGCTGGAGATGCCCGGAAGCGTCACATGTATCGTCTGCTTCCAGCGATTGGCGCCGTCAATCACAGCCGCCTCATAAAGTTCCTGATCCACACTTGCCAGCGCGGCTATATAGATGATGGAGTTATAGCCCAGGCTCTGCCAGACATTGCTTCCCACAAATATAGCCCGGAAAAACTGAGGCTGTGCAATCAGGCTTGCCGGTTCATTTTGGGTAATCATGGACCACAGCTGGGTAATGGCCCCGTTCTGGGAACAGAACTGGTTAACCAGGGAGCAGACGACAACCATCGATACAAAGTAGGGCATATAGCTGATGGTCTGTATACTTTTCTTAAAAAATCTGCCCCTGACCTCATTCAGAAGCAGGGCAAAAATAATAGGAAGAGGAAAGCCAATCAGCAAATCAAAGAAACTGATTAAAAAAGTATTCTTTAACAGTCTCCAGAAATAGTAGCTCTGAAAAAAATCCTGGAAATGCTTGAAACCTACAAACGGACTTCTAAAAAAACCAAGCTGGGGTTTATAATTCTGAAACGCCATCAGCAGCCCTACCATGGGACCGTAGGAAAAAATCACAAAAAAGAGTATCGTCGGCAGGAATATCAGGTAAAGAGAATAATTCCTCTTCAGATCTTTTTTTAAAGCATTCATAAACTTCTCCTTATATCCACCTATATGTGCCCGGCAGCATCGGCCGCAAGGCGCCGCCCATGGAGCGGCGCCTTTCTTCCCTTCTGCCAATGCCTCGTACTTGTTACCATACCTTTACTTACCTGTCCGAAAGAAACAAGCACCGGTTAACGCGCAAAGTATCTGTCCAAAGCCGCCTGCTGGTACTCCGCCGCCTGTTCGATACCCATGGACCGGATTTGGGAAACATAGGTATCCCAATCCTTCTCCACATCCATGGCCCCGGTGATGAATTTCACCGTACATTCCTGTACATAAGTGGTGATATCCCCCATAATTGCGGAATAATCAGTGCCTTCCTCAGAGGTCATGGAAATAGGAGGCATTACATAGGAGCCGTCTGTGGAAGCATCCCATACATCATAGCAAACCAGATTCTTTTCGTCATTTCCGTACAGGGAATTTTTCCAGTCATAAATGCCGGTCAGGGCAACACCCAGATAATCATAGCCCGATTTGGTACCATCCGCCTTAGCCTGGCGCACCTCTTCATTCAGCTGAGGCTCGCCGTCGATATATTCAAAGGTTTCCCCTTCAATACCATAGTTCTTCAGAAGGGATCCTTCTTCAGAATAGAAATAGTCAATCCATTTCGCCGCCAGGACAGGATCCTTACAGCTGGTGGTAATACCAAGGGCATCGGAGCAGATTTCATACTGCTGCCATCCCAGATGGGCGACCTCTCCCTCTGTCTTCACCGGATAAGGCACCGGTATCCATTCCTGGCTGTATTTGGCTTCAAAAATACTGGGGAAGGTCCATACGCCAAACAAATGTACGCCTGTCTGGTCATTAGCCATCGTGTATTGATCCTGTGTATCCCTGGTCATGAATTCCGGATCGATCAACCCTTCGCTGTACCACCGGCCCATCAGCTTCATATAATCCTTGTAATCATCCAGAATAGGGGCATAAGTAGCTTTTCCGTCCTTATTGATAAAATCATCGGTTACACCGTAGCCTGCATTCAAATCCTCCAGCATATTGTAGAATTCCTTGGCGCCGGTGAGCATAGGTACCGCAGCGCCCTTTTGTTCCTTAAAAGCCTTCAGCATTTCGTACCAGTCATCATAGGTTACCGGCGTATCCAGGCCGCAGTCATCCAGCCAGTCCTTTCGCACTAGCGGACCTCCCCAGTCCCATTCTTTTTCAATATTAAGCATCCATGCCACAGCATAGCGTCCGGTATCCGTCTTGCACTGCAGCTGTGTCTCCGCATTCCGTTCCATAGCTGCCACATAATTGGGCATATACTGCAGATAATCCGTAAGATCCAGGAAAATACCGTCATCAATCAGGGCATCCATACCGCCTGTATATTTGGCGCTGTTGGAGTTATACCACATGATATCCGGCAGATTACCGCTTGCTACCAGAAGATTAAACTGCTCCTGGGTAGCGGTGGTGGCCGGGTGGGAATATTCGATATGTACTCCGGTACGCTTCTCCGCTTCCTGTGCCGCAGGCGTTTGCGCATATGTCGTTATGTTATTGGCGGTGGTGGCATCAATAGACATCCAGGCTTTCAGCGTTACCGGCTCATCGGTAAGGGGCAGCGCTGACGCAGCTGCTGCGCCGTCTTCGGCCGCCTGTCCGCTGCTGTTTTCCGTTCCGGACTCCGTACCCGCCGTGGTACCCGCCTGTGCGGACTCTGCCGGAGCTGTGGCCGCGGATCCTCCGCAGGCGGTAAGGGCGCCTGCCGCCAAAGTGAATGCCAAAAGCATTGCAAGACTTTTCCTTTTCATATAATCCTCTCCTTTAATCAGTTTATCGTAATTTACTGTAGTGTTTAGAGTGTAACATTATTTCTATCACCCGTCTTTCACAAACACGACCAATCCTTTTACCTATCGCGACATTTTTGGTATGTTTGTATATTTTTTTATTTCTTTATGGTAGAATCAACAAAACATATACAAAACATATATTTTACCAATAAGAAAGGAGTACAAAATGTCCAATTTATACACAGCAAAGCAGCCTTACAGCCTGCCTGCTCCTGCCATAAGGACAAGGGAGGAACTGCGCGGCACCGCAAAAAAGCTGGCGGGGGAATCCATTGTCCTGCTCGCCAACAAGAATCATTTTCTTCCTCTGGATAAAGGAAGTACAGCGGCCTTTTTCGGCCGCTCCCAGCTGGATACCCTGATTGGCGGAGCAGGCTCCGGCGCTTCCCGGAACGTGGAACAGCCTCTCTCTATCCTGGAGGAATGCAGGAGGGCCGGGATTCGGCCTGTGCCGGAGACTGCCGCATTCTACCGGGAACAGCTCTCCTCCCAGGTTACGGAGGATCCTTTTGCCCGGCTGGCGGAATCGGGGACGGATTTGATTAACAGTGGTATCATCTATGAAATTTTCGGGAAATACGAGCCTCCGAAGGAAGAATTCACCGTTCCCGATGATTTGCTTGGGGAAGCTGCCGCCCGGACGGATACGGCCATTCTGGTACTGGGCCGTTCCTCGGGCGGTGAAGAATGTGACAGACACGTGCCTGACGACTATTATCTGACGTCGCAGGAAAAGCGACTGTGCAGGCAGGTCTGCACCGCCTTTTCTCATGTGGTTATAATCCTGAACAGCAACGGCGTCCTCGATACCGACTGGATCCGGAATTATGCTTCCGTTGAATCCGTATTGTTTATCGGCCTTCCCGGGGAACAGGGTGCTGCCGCGCTGGCAGATATCCTTGTAGGGGATCTCACCCCGTCCGGCAAGCTATGCTCCACGTTTGCCCGCTCCTATGAAGAGTATCCCGGTTCTTCTCATTTCAGCTGGGATAAGGAGCATCCGGATACCCTGAAGGAATACGGGGATTACGGCCTGGATGCGGCGGATAATGGAAGTACGGGCTTCGCGAAAAGCCCTGTCACCGTTTACCTGGAGGATATTTATATGGGTTACCGGTATTTTGACTCCTTCGGAAAAGACGTGGTCTATCCCTTCGGGTATGGTCTGTCCTATGCTGATTTTTCCATAACGGATACCGGGATCGGGAAAGAGGCCGGTACCCTCCTGGTCCGCGCGACGGTCAAAAACCGTTCCGGCCGCTATACCGGAAAAGAGGTGGTGCAGGTATATGTATCCGCTCCCTGGGGAAAGCTGGAAAAACCTTACCAGGAACTGAAGGCCTGGGAAAAAACAAAGCTGCTGGCACCGGGAGAAACTCAGAAGATCACCATTGCCATACCGCTGGAGCAGCTTTCTTCCTATGACGAGGAGAGCGCATCCTATCTGATGGAAGCAGGCACCTACTACATACGGGTGGGCAATTCCTCCCGGAGTACCCGAATTGCAGGCTCTTTTACAGTATCCGGGCCCGTAATCTGCGCCCGCTTTACAAACTGCCTTAGCCTGAAGCCCTGTAACAGGGATAAGCTTTCTTTTCTTTCGGCAAAGGGTGCCTCACCTATCACTTATCCCGGGGAGGAACAGGAAAAGCGGATAGCTCCGGCTTTTTCCGTATTGCAGGACGATATTACCATCCGCACTACCGCAATGCCGGAAATCTCCCGGACAGCTGCGGAAATCTCCCGGGCATATCCCCATCCCCTCCGGTTATGTGATGTGGCGGACGGGAACGTATCCATGGATGCATTTCTGGCACAAATGAGCACGGAAGAACTGGCGGTCCTCGTAAACGGCTACGGCCCCGGGCTTCCCTTCGGAGGCTTCGGTTCCCAGGCGGCACCAACCTGTTATTATGAAAATGGAGATCCCATTGCCGTCTGCTCTCATCCGGAAGGAAGCATGGGTTATGTATCCCCTTCCCTTCCCAAATACGGGATTCCCTCCCTTTTTTATAAAGACGGCCCTGCCAGTGTGGGACAGACCGCCTGGCCCACCGGAATGCTTCTGGCCTGCAGCTTTGATCCGCAGGTGCTTATGGATTTCGGCAGCGCCTGCGGTTATGAAGCCGCCCGGCAGCATGTGGACAGCTGGCTGGCTCCCGCACTGAATCTGCACCGCAGTCCCACCGGCGGCAGAAATTTTGAATATTTCTCCGAAGATCCGGTGCTCGCCGGCGTCTGCGGTACCTATGTATGCAGAGGCGCGCAGGAAAACAATCCCCTTACCGCCTGCCCCAAGCATTTCGCGGTCAATGAACAGGAAACCTACCGGCGGGGCAGCGCCCGTTTTTCCTTTGATGCGGTGGATTCCATCCTCACCGAACGCGCAGCAAGAGAGCTTTACCTGAAGCCCTTTGAAATGGCGGTCAGGGGAAGCCATGTCCATACCTTTATGTCTTCCTTTAACAAGATTAACGGAACCTTTGCCGGAGGCAGCTGCGATCTGTGCACCCGCATTCTCCGGGAAGAATGGGGTTATGAAGGCATTGTGGTCACCGATTGGGGCGATATGGATATTGTGGTGGACGGCGCGGACGCCGTGGCTGCGGGTAATGATATCATTATGCCCGGAGGCCCGCCGGTAATTGCCCAGGTACGCAGGGGCTATGAGGAAGGCCGGGTAACCAGGCCCCAGCTTCTTCTTGCCGCCTCCCATTTGATGCACACGTTATGTAAACTTCAATCCTATACGGATTATGTGGAAAAGGAGGAACAGCAATGATGATACCACGAATAGCACCCAACCGTTACGGAATTCCCACTCTCTATGTAAAGGATCAGCCTTTTTTGATTCTTGGCGGGGAAATCCATAATTCCAGCAGTTCCTCCCCCGCTTATATGGAGGAACACGTATGGCCCGCCCTTCGCTCCCTTCCCCTGAACACGGTAATCGCCCCGGTATACTGGGAAACTCTGGAGCCGGAGGAAGGACACTTTGATTTCAGCCTTATGGACAGTCTGCTTTCCCAGGCCGGAAGGGAGGGGAAAAAGCTTATCCTGCTGTGGTTCGGCCTCTGGAAAAATGGGGAATCCATGTACGCGCCCTCCTGGATAAAAGAAAATCCTGGCCGCTATTTCCGGGCCTGTTACAGCCCTGAAAATCCGTCGGATACCGTTTCCCCGCTCTGCACCGATGCCATAGAAGCCGATGCCAATGCCTTTGCCCGCTTCATGGCCCATCTGCGGGAAACCGACAAGGAAGAAAATACCGTTATTATGGTACAGGTGGAAAATGAGAGCGGTTTTCTCGGCGCCCAGAGGGATTACAGCGAACAAGCCCGGACGGCCTACTGCTCCCCTGTCCCTCCTTCCATGAAGGAATATGCCGGTATTGCAATAGAAAATAAAGACTCCTGGTATCCCCTGTTCAAAGAGGATGCACCGGAGCTTTTCATGACCTTTCATTATTGTCTCGCCATCCAGAAGATCGCCCATGCGGGGAAGACGGAATATCCTCTTCCCTTGAATGTAAATGCCTGGCTGGAACAATTTCCCGAAATCCCCGGATCCTATCCCTGCGGCGGTCCCATCGCCAAATATATGGATCTGTGGAAAAAGCTTGTTCCCTCCATCGACATGCTTTCCCCCGATGTTTACCTCTCCGATTTCAAGGGGGTCTGCGATGCTTACAGTGCGGGCGGCAATCCCCTGTTTATCCCGGAAGCCAGAAGGGATCCGGTTACCGCCTCCAACGTATTTTACGCCTTCGGCCAATATTACGCGCTGGGCTTTTCTCCTTTCGGTATCGAAGATATGCTTCCGTCCGCCGCTGCTCCCGGGGAGCTGCCGTCGCCGGACGCCGCAGTGATGGCCGCACTGCAAATTGATATGTCCGCTTTTTCCAGCACGGGGACGGGCTGCTACCTGCAAAGAAGCTATGAAATCCTTTCCGGTATGACCGGACTCCTTACGGAACACCGGGGTTCCGGAAAGCTGCATGCCTTCCTCCGCAAAAATGAACATGACAAGGGGATCATCCTCTCCCTTCCCCGGACAGACGTAAAGCTCACCTATACAGGAGGCCGGCCGGACATGCCGGGCAGCGCCGGTTTCCTGATAGAGGACGGGGATTTTGGTTTTTATATTACCGGCTGTAATTTCCGGATTGAGGTTCTGGCTAAAAAGGGAAGCGAGAAAAAAGTCAGCCTCCTGCGGCTGGAGGAAGGCATCTTTACCGGGAACCGCTTCTGTCCCGGACGAATTCTAAACGGTGATGAGCGAATGCGTGCTTCTATCGGCCCCATGGCGGGCGTTCTTCGGTTTGAGGTCTGCCTGTACTGACCGTTTTAAAAGAAAACATTACCGAAGTAAGTTACCGTATTCACTCCATTAATATAGTGGATCCCCGTTTCCGCTGCCTCTTCATTGACAAAAATCCCATAGCTTTCCACAGAGGGACACATACGCTCCGGGAACCGGCAGGGCGCGTCCGGATACGTGCATGTCTGACAGTTTCCGCAGCCTTCCGAAGTAAGAACCAGTATCTGTTCAAACGCTTTTTCAAAGATTTTCCGTATCCTTACACATACCTTTTCATGCTCTTCTTTTCCTTCCTGCATTCCCTCCAAATCCAGAGAATCCTCCAGCGGATGCCATGTGGTAAATACATATACCTGTGAAAAAGCCATACATTTTTTCCGGCATTCCTCCACGCTTCCCACACCGGGAGGGCATGCCCAGGTTTTCCCATAGCAGCCACAGTAATTCACTTCACACAGATGGCGGACCTCCTCGGAAAACTTCAGTTTTTCCACCGGCAGGACCGCCTGCTCATGAACCCCCGCTTCTTTGCATAACTCGAAAATCCGTTCCAAACCTTCCATTGCCTTCTCCTGTCTGTCCCGTCAGGGACCTTAGAATGATATCATGTACGCAGACTTCATATGTGACGGATTTCCTTCCGTCCACCGCCGTCCGTTTTAATTTTCCCCTTTATATTTCTGCCGGTAGCTGGCCGGGGAATCGCCTGTAATCTTCTTGAAATATCTCGAAAAGTAGGAAAAGTTCTCATATCCTACCCAATATCCCACCTCCCCTACAGAGAGATCCGTCATCACCAGAAGCTCTTTGGCGGTCTCCATTTTCTTTTCCACGATATACTCCGCCAGGGACAACCCTGTCTCCTTTTTAAACAGACGGTTCAAATAATCCCGGTTCAAATGTACCGCATCCTCCAGCATTTTTCTTGTGATTTCTTTATTAATATTGTTGCTTATAAATTCCTTCAGCTGATCCACCACGGATTTCTCTCCCCGGCCTCCATCCCGCAGCAGCAGCCACCGGAGGAAATCCCCGGCATTTTCCCGGGATACAAAGGCGGCCTGATAGCGGCCGGAATACTCCGTTTCATCCAGCTGTTCGGCCGGGATGCCCTGTTCGGCCTTTTCCCTCCCGCTTCTGATGACCAGACTCCGCAGCCCCGTTAAAAGGGTCTGGAGGACAGGCCTGGTCATCCCCCCGTCTCCGGCCAGCCGGTCAATATACCGTTCCGCTAAGGCTGCACATTCCTCCTGCCTCCCTTTCCGGATAAGCACCTCAAAGGTCTGAAGGTTTGGCTCTCCGGGCGGTCCCTTTCTCCCCTCACACAGACAGAAGCTATCCTGCCATATGGTATCCTGCTGCATCCGCCTCAGCGTTTCAAACTGTGTGGGAAGTGCCTCAGGATCTACAAAACCGGCCATATAAATCTGGATATCCGTATCAAATTCCTTATGCATCCAACGGATCAACTTCCTGCATTCCTCCCGGATTCCCTCCTTGTTGATCTCCCCTTCCAGCAAAAGCACCGCATAATTGATGTCGGTTCCCACATTGGTCTGACATATCCGGTTTGTTCCCGCGAGATTCAGGGATTCCCCAATGACATTACGCATGGCAAAATCATAAATATCCTTTTCCCAGCCGGCCACCGATTTCCCGATTCGTGTTACGCTGATGGAAAGCAGCAGCACCTGCTCCCCTTCCTTCAGCCCGATTCCCTGGACAGCAAATTGTTCCCTTATCTTTTCTCTGTCCATTCCGAACTTTCCCCGGAGCAGCTCCGTCAGGAAAACGCTTTTCATAACCCCCTGGTACTGCTTTATCATGCTTGCATGGGCGATCTCATTTTTCAGACGCAGCCTGCGTTCCCTACTATCCCGGGCCTTTATCAGGGCCTCCCGGATTTCCGTTTCCCGGACAGGCTTTACAAGGTAATCGGAGCTGCCCAGGGCCAGGGCCTCCCTGGCAAAAGCAAAGCTTTCGTGACAGGTCTGGAAAATACAGGCAATCTCTATTTTCTCATCCCGGATCCAGCGCAGCAGGGACAGTCCGCTCCCCATGGGCATCTCAATATCCGTAACCACCACGTCCACCACTTCTTCCTCCAGGATTTTTTTGGCTTCAGCCGCACTGGAGGCACAGAAAACCTGATCCGCCAGATCCTTCTGGACCTCTACCACCATCCGGAGTCCGTCCAGCGCCAATTTTTCATCATCTACCAGTAAAACCTTCATTCTTATCCCCCCTGCCATCGCAGGCCTGCCTGCAATCCTGCATCAATCCGTAGTTTGAAAGGAATTTTTAAACTGCCATCCCCGCCTCCCCTTGCTTTTCCCCGGGGATCCAGATATCCACCTGTGCGCCGCCCTGCGAACCGTTGCCAAACGTAATTTCCGCTTCTCCATGATACAGGATTGCAAGCCTTTGCACAACATTTGCCACACCATAATGCTCCTCCCCCCGGCGGTCCAGCAGAGTATCCCCGCTGTTCAGGACCGGAAGCACCTCCTGCGCATATCCGGGCCCGCAGTCTTTGAGCCGGAAATAATAGCCCGGGCATGCCTCTGTTCCCTTTTCCTCTTCCTTCTGCCCTTTTTCAACCCGCAGTGTGATATGTACTCCCTCTTCTTCATCTACCAGACCGTATTTCACCGAATTTTCCACAAAGGTATACAGCATCATGGGCGGAATCAGGCAGCCGGCCAACTCCGGCTCCCCCTCTCGTATAAACTGAATGGGGTAAGTATAGCGGATCCTCTGGATTTCTATGAAATTCTCAATATGCTTCAGCTCCTCCTCCACCCCGATTTTTTCACTTCTCGCCTTCAGGATATACCTGCTGTGCTTCATCAGATGGGCAACCAGTTCCTTGATTTTATCGGTCTGCCTGGTCAGCGCCAGGGTATACAGGATATTCAGGGCATTCAGGAAAAAATGGGGATTGATTTGCAGAAGCAGGAATTTGAGTTCTGAATTCTGACGGTTCAGCTGCTCCTCATACACATCGATTTTCAGTTTTTCTATTTCCGATACCATACGATTGAACTGGTAATTGAGGCACCGGAATTCCTGATAATAGGCTTCCTCCTCCACCTTTACCTGCAGATTCCCCTTTTCCACCTCTTCCATGGCTTTTACCAGCTTGTCAACCGGATATACCAGCGTTTTCCGGTTAAACCAGCTCCATCCTATGATATAGGCCACGGCGAGTATCATAAAAAAAGCGAGGAGAATCTGGAGCGCGCCGATATTTTTCTGCAGAAAGGATTTATAACGCAGCCCGATCAGACTCAGACCGGTCCGGGCGGAACTGCTGCCGATGACCGCTGCCGTTTCCCCTGGTGCATTGTATATCAATTCCTGTCCGAACTGCCTGATCCGCTTCTTTGCTTCGTCCGAAAGTGCCGCTTCGCTGATGGCATTCCGGTTCTCATCCGTAAAAAAAAGAACGTCAAAAGGGTTGTTTTCCCCTTTTTCTATCACCTTCAGGAAGGAATCCCCATCCATATACACGGTAAGATAATATCCCAGGGTACGCATAGTCCGCACAAAGTAAACCTTGTCTCCGATTTTTCTGGCAACCCAGTCATTGGAAAAAACCTCTTTCCCGGATACAATTCTCTGGTTATAATCCCTCACATCCGCAAGAAGGGAATATTCCGAGCTGCGGAAGGAGACCATTCTCCGGCCCGCGCTGTTATACAGAAAACCGGCCTGGATCCAGCTGTTCGCAGAAAAACTGTTCTTCATTTCCTTGTCAAGAATGGCGTAAAGATACTCCCTGTTCAATGTATTTTTTTCAATTTCCACCAGTTCGCTTCTGCGGCTTGTCAGATAACTTGCCATCTGGTTCTCGGTTGTCAGTATCTGTTCATCGATTTTTTCAACGGTCATGGATACTATTTTCAGATTGGCATCATTGGCCTGCTTTTCAATCGTCCGGTTTGCGTACAGGCTAATAACCCCCAGGCCTGCCATAATCAGGGATACCACCAGCATCTGTATCCCCAGACTCCTGCCCATGGATAGGTTTCCTAAAAGTCTTTTTCCCCATGCTTCCCATTTCTCTTTTTTCATCCCCCGCACTCCCCGCTTTCAGCCTTACCGGCCGTTATCTTTATCATAGCAGATATGGAAGGGATTTAGGAGTCTATTTTTCTGTGGGTATAGGACAAATGCACCGCTTCTCTTTGCGGCCTGTTTTTTATAAGCGGCCCGCGGAAGAAGCAGTGCATTTATTTTTTTATTATTTACAGAACCTTCTCCTCTGTCGGATTCAGCCAGTTCCCCGTTTCTCTGTTATCTCCCCGTATCCACTCCTCCGTAACCGATACATACTTCACACACCTTCGATCGCCGTAACTGTAAGCAGCATGTATCCTTCCATCGGCAGTCTGCATGATAACGGGATATTCATATCTGCGGTTTCTCACGTCGTTTTCGTTTCCGGTAAAACCCTCCCCCTGTTCCACCAGTCTGGAAAAAGGCCAGGTTCTTCCGTTGTCCATGGAAAGGGCAATCGCTACGGGACATCTTTGACGGGGCCAGACCGTAATATCCGGATTATCATTGGCCCTCACAGGGTTGTAAGACACTGCCAGTGCACCGGACTGCAGACGGATGGCACTGATGCTGGAATTGTTATTCGGCAGTTGTGTCCTGACCGGCCCGCTCCAGCTTTCTCCCCAATCATCCGAATGCGCGATATAAATATTATCGGCGGAGCGGCTTCGGAATAATGCGATTACCTTCCCCGGCTCCGTTTCTATAAGATTGGCATGAACCCTTCCTCTGCTGCCCGGTATTTCCACACCCTTCCAGCTAAGGCCATTATTATCGGATATCTGTACCACGGTTATATCACTGCCGTTATGAGTGTCGTCGTTATAACAAATCCAATTTCCAAATATCCATCTTCCATTGCTCAGTATCTGTATTTTTTGTCTGCAGAAGGAACCTTCCCTGGAAAACATAACTTCTGTTTCTCCCCATGTTTCTCCATTGTCTTTGGAAATTTTCCGCCGTATTTGAGCCGTATACTGGAGATTAAACGGTGAATCCGGTCTGGCTGCCCGGGATATCTGTGCCGTATACATCAGCCATATATCCCCTTCCGGCGTCAGAAAAAGCGAAGGGTTCTGTTCCGAGCGTTCCTCATCGTCCGATACCTTCACCGGAACACTCCACTTGCTTTCCCCAGCCTTCAGCCGTGAAACCACTATACTGATATCTGCATTTCCTTCATTGGAACCGGCAAACCAGCAGCACAGAAGATCCCCTCCGGGAAGCTCCAGCAAATCTGCCGCATGAGCGCTCTCATAAGGATTGGGAATCAGGCTTTCCACCGTATCACGAAGCCCGTTATAATATAGCGTCCCATCCTCTTTCATCCTATTCAAGGTTACATAAGTTCTCTCCATAAATTCCTACCTTTCCCGGCCTGGGCCTGTTCTTTCGTTTATCCTTTCACGGAGCCTATCAGAATACCGGACTTAAAATATTTCTGAACAAAGGGATATACACATACAATAGGCAGCATGGCGATGACCACCGCAGCAGCTTTCATATTATACTGATTGATAGATACGCCGTTCCGTATAACCGTTTGCATCATTTCCCCCGCTCCTTCAGACGAGATTACCACATCCTTAAGAATCTGCTGAATAACCTTCAGTCCGGTGGCTTTCAGATATATCTGGGGAACCAGATACTGATTCCAGATATTCACCGCATAAAAGGTTCCGATTGTTGCCACGATCGGCTTTGAAATGGGCAGGTACACATTCCACAGAATACGGAACTGATTAGCCCCGTCAACGGTAGCCGCTTCTTCCAGTTCATAAGGCAGTCCTTCCAGATAGGTCTTACAGATAATCAGATACTGGGTATTTATGGCACCCGGCACAATCATCACCAGAGGATTGTCTATAAAGCCAAACTGGCTGTAAACAATATAGGTGGGGATGATACCTGCCTCAAAAACCCATGTCATTGTAAAGATTCCCATGAGTATATATCTGGATTTAATCTGGGGACGTGAAAGGGCATAAGCCGTAATGTAAGTGGTCAGCACACCCACCAGAGTACCTCCGGCCGTATACAGAAAAGAATTCTTCATTCCGAGGGCAATGTCAAGCTTGGGATTGGAAAGCACATACTTAAAAACCTCCAGATTGAACCCTTTGGGAAGAAAAGTCACCTGTCCTGCTGCCAGAAACCTGCCGTCGCTTACGGCCACAAATATCTCGTACAGGAAAGGGTAGATACAGATGAATCCAATCATACATAGCAGAAAGTCATTTATGATTTCAAACAGATCAATTTTCTTTTTCATCCTTTTCCTCCCTAGAACAATCTGGTTTCCGAGTACCTGGAAGCCAGCTTATTTGCGGCGATTACCAGAATAAATGCAATAATTGATTTCAACATATTAACGGCGGTACCATAGCTGTAGTTGGGGAATCCGGTTGCCTGGAATGCTATCCTGTATACATAGGTCTGAATTACATCTGCCGTCTCATAAACACTGGAATTATACATCAACAGGATCCGATCCAAATCTACGGAAAAAATATTTCCGATACTTATAATCAGCATAACAATAATGGAACTGGAAATAGAAGGCAGGGTTATAAAAAACATTTTCTGCCACCGGTTCGCTCCGTCCATATCTGCGGCCTCATATTGTTCCGTATCGATAGCCATCATAGCCGCCACATAAATAACTGTGGAGTAGCCGAAGGTCTGCCAGATCTGGAGTATAATATACAGGGGCCGGAACCACTCCGGTTCTGCCATAAAAAATATGGCATCTCCTCCGAAAAATTCAATGATCTTATTCACCAGCCCATAGGAAGGGGATACCAGCGTATAAAGAATACTGACCATAATTGCCGATGATATAAAATACGGAAGAAAGCTGAGCGATTGAACCGCATGGCGTATTTTCTTAATCCTCACCTCATTTAAGAATAAAGAAAACAGAATAGGGAACGGAAATACCACCACAATGGATAAAATTGCAAGGATGACCGTATTTTTTATCAACTTAAGCATATACGGATCCTGGAATATTTTTATGAACTGCTTCAGTCCGACCCACTCACTGCCCCATATTCCTTTAAATGCACTGAAGTCCTGGAATGCGATTACCATCGCACCCACCGGCCCCACCTTAAAGCAGATTAAGATAAAAATGCCGGGTAACAGCATAAGGTATAAAAGGTAATTCCTCTTCAAATCCTTTTTTATCCGTTCTTGCATCGGTAATTTATGTACCGGGATATCAGATACCCGTTTTTTTATCTTACCGGCCATACATACACCTCTTTCTTTTTATATCAGACCGGAATCCGTAACAATTCCGGCCTGATTTCATACTTCTTTACATCCTGACGCTCTCATTCCATATACGTATTATTGTAAGCTTCCAGCTGAAGCTCTTCCATCCTGGTATAACCGGCTGCATCCATTTCATCCAGGAATGCCTTCCAGTTTTCTTCATTCAGTTCCTTTGTTCCTCTGATAAATGCTATAATTCCTGCATCACAGCTGTCCTTCAGGGAAGCGGTCAGTGTTGCAAGCTCTTCCGACTGCTCATCCGAATAGATAATATTAATGCCATACTGTAAATACTCATCTGTGAACAGCCTTAAAGCGGCATCCTTTACAATTTCAGAATTAAAGGAATAAAAGGCAGTGGTATCAAGCGGTTTACAGATAGTAAAACGATCGCTCAAAAAGCTCCATTCCATCTCTCCGTCGGGTTTTGCCAGTTCGTCGTCATAACTTACTATATAATTCTTCTGACCGTCCGTTTCCTCATAGCTGACGCCTTCCACACCCCAGTTTGCCAGTGTCTGGCCTTCCTCACTGTAAAAATAATCAATGAACTGTATGATTGTCTTTGCCGTTTCTTCCGATGCCTTTGCATTGATAACCGTCGCTCTTTTCTGATTATATTTCGTATCGGTCTGTACCTTCAGAGGATTTCCGTTTTTATCGGAAAGAAAATCCATGATAGCCATATTGTAGTCGGGATCATAGTTCTTGCCTTCCAGGTTAAAGGCAGCCGGCCTTGTATAGAAATCAAAGCTTACGGAGCCGCGTCCTTCCCACATGGCGGCTTCCCAGTCCCCTTCTGAAAAGGCGCCGGCTATCCACTCCGGATTAATAAGTCCTTCATCACACCATAATTTCATAGTCCGGACCATATCATAAGCGCCGTCCGCATGTATGTCATAACCCATCTCTACATTGTTGTAATAAAATCCATTGGATTCCTGTGCCGATATATTACTGTTACAGTTAAAAAAGCTCTGGAACCGGAGAGGCGTCTCACGGCCATTTAAAGGATAATAGTTAGGTACATCGCTGTAATAAGCCTTCAGCGCACGCAGTGCTTCCGTGAAATCATCCACTGTCTTAATACCTGAAACATCCACTCCTGCTTTATCAAAATGATCCTGGCGGTAGAAAACAAAGCTTCCTTTCTGTATTCCTTCTACCAAAAGTCCGTAAATGGAACCATCCGCATTGGTTACCAAAGATTCATAGTCAGGATTCTCTTCCAGGTACGCTTTGATATGTGGGGCATATTCATCAATCAGGGGCTTTAAATCATAAAATGCACCCTGCGCCCCATAAATATTAGCCTGATCCTGCTTACACATCGTGGAATCCGTCAGGGTGCCGCTCAATACCATCTGATCCACTTCCGTATACACATCATTTTCCACGCTGGTACCTTTTTGATATTCCACCGTAACACCGGTCCGTTTTTCCGCCTCCTTGTACCATTCCAAATCATTAATCCAATCAACGAAGGTAGAACGCAGATACATGGTATAGGTTCCCCCGTTTCCCACATATCCCGATTCCGTATTTTCATTTGCACCGGCGGTGACGCCTCCTGCTTCCGCTGCGGATGATGTGTCTGCTGTGGATGCCGTGTTCTCCGGAACTGACTGTGTATTTCCTGCTTCTTTGCTTCCGGTTCCGCATGCCGTTAAAGCTGCCGCCGTCATGGACAATGCCATAATGATAGATAATACCTTCTTTTTGTTTCTCATAACCTGGTCCTCCTTTACGTATACCTTCTTTTATTAAAACAATTATCCTGTTACCTTACCGTTGCCGTAACTGCCATGGTCTGTCAGTCCTGCTTCCGCCATACGGATTGCATAATCCACAGCGTTTACCAAACTTAACTCATTTGCGCTGCCGTCTCCGGCATGTCCTTCCCCTGTACCATGATCCACCGACGCCCTGATAATAGGAAGCCCCAGTGTGACATTAATGCCGGCAACTGCATCCCATTTCTGCAGCGCCTGATTATAAACAAAGCCTTTTACCTTTAAGGGGATGTGGCCCTGGTCATGGTACATAACGACCACAATGTCATACCATCCTCCCAAAGCTTTGGAAAACACGGTGTCCGGGGGAGTGGGTTTTCTCTCCGGGATACATATTCCCTGTGAAAGGGCTTCATCGATTGCAGGCTGAATCTCTTCGATTTCCTCTCTGCCAAATAAGCCGTTCTCCCCGCAATGGGGATTCAATCCTGCCACTCCGATTTTAGGTTCTCTGATTCCCAGTGCCCTGCAGCCTTTGTCCGCAATTTTGATGACCTCAAGCACACGCTCTTTTTTTACGCAATCGCAAGCTTGTCTTAAAGAAACATGGGTGGAAACATGCACTACCCGGAGATTTTCATGTGCCAGCATCATAGTATACCGTGAGGTTTTCGTGTAATCCGCATAAATTTCGGTATGTCCCGAATAATGATGTCCGGCCAGATTGATGTAGTCCTTGTTCAAAGCATTGGTAACCGTAGCGTCAACAGTTTTGTCCATGGCAAGCTGTATTACTTTTTTTACATATTGGAATGCCGCTTCCCCGCACATTTTATGGCTTTCCCGATATGCCTCCCCTGCCGCTTCCTCCCCCATTATGGCCGCTTTTTCATTCCAATCCTTCCGATACAGCCTTTTGGCTATCTCCACCAGCCCCATGTCCAGTACATCTATGGTACCATAGGAAAATTTTGCATCCTCCATCCTTTGTATGGCATGTATCCGGAACGCCTGCGCACCTTCCACAACCCGGACAGCCTCTTCCATACAAACAGCATCTCCGATAATCACCGGCCTGCACCTTTCATACACATCCGGCCTCATCAATGCCTTTACACTGATTTCGGGTCCGTTCCCCGACGGATCTCCCATAGTAATTCCAAGAATCGGTCTCATTTCCAGCTCCTGTCCGCGTGCCGGGGCACGCCTTTTATTCAGTCCACTCCCCTATATGTGCTTTGACCCTCTCTTCTTACTACCGGATACCGGCAGCACTGCATTCTGCCAGTACCTGTTTCATCGATTCCACTCCTTCCGGAGAAATATAATCAAAGGGACTCCTGCATTTTCCTACCGGATAGCCCAGCAGTTCCACCGCTTTTTTTACCACCGTGTTGGGGTTTCCATAGGCAAAAAGGTTACGGAAAGGACGAATATTATCCTGCGCCCTGCGGGCTCCCTCCAGATCACCTGCCTGGAAGCATTCATAAACAGCTGCCATATTCTCAGGAAATACGTTGGCACATCCTGCTATCCCCCCTGTCCCGCCGGCAAGTAAATTCCAGAGAATGAGAGAATCATTTCCCGAAAGGACACTGAAATTTTTCTCTTTGGTAAGCTCTATATACCGAAGCATGTTGTCAAAATTGCCGCTGCTGTCCTTTACCCCCACGATATTATCTATATCAGCCAGCCGGGCGACGGTGGCAGGAGCCAGTGAATTTCCGGTCCTGGCGGGAATATTATACAGCACGATAGGAAGTCCGACCGATTCCGCAACTTTTTTATAATGAAGATACAATTCCTCCTGTGATGCTGCTGCAAACCAGGGGGTTATTACCGATAATACATCTGCTCCCAGTTCTTCCGCCCGTTTACTCATTCGGATCGTATCCTTCGTGGACACGCAGCCCGTTCCCGCATAGACCGGCACTCGTCCGGC
Source organism: Lachnospiraceae bacterium (assembly GCA_022845955.1). Classification (GTDB taxonomy): domain Bacteria; phylum Bacillota; class Clostridia; order Lachnospirales; family Lachnospiraceae; genus Eisenbergiella. The sequence goes on along the minus strand of AP025576.1, from coordinate 967,168 downwards.
ACAGGCTTTAATTACCGCTTCAAGGACTCTTTCCTTTTCCTCAACGCTAAGTATGTACCCCTCTCCATTGGTTCCCAGGGCAAAGATACCATGCATACCGCATTCTATAAGCCGGTTAACCTGAGACATAAGTTCCTTCTCATTTATGGCCTCCTCTTCATCCATTGGCGTAATGATAGGAGGTATTATTCCTTTGATTTCAATCATTTCCCGTTCTCCTGTCAACGATGATTTCCTGGTAAATACGGCGTGCATCCTCCGGTGTAACTGTTTTCTTGTTATTAGAAAGAAGTCTTGTCACCTGCATCCCCGCTTTTACCAAACCGTCTATTTCCCTTTCGTCCACATGAAACGGAGCCAGGGAAACAGGTATCTTCAGATGATGTATGATTTCTTCCATCCTCCTCAAAACCACATTGGCCTTGTCCGCCGTACTTATGCCTGCAACCCCCGGCGCTGTCATATCATAAATCTGTGCCAACTCCTCCTGACAGGCATCGGCATTAAAACGCATCACGGGCATAAGTAAAATTGCATTGGAGATACCATGGGCTATATGATATTTTCCTCCTAACGGATACGATAATGCATGTACAGCCGTAGTGCCGGATGAAGTAATTGCTGCCCCTGCGTAAAAAGCAGCCAGAAGCATCCTGTTTTTTGCAGCCATTGCATCCGGATTTGTACAGGCTTCTTCAATATTATCAAAAATCAGCTTCAAGGCTTCCCCCGCGAACAAATTACTGACAAGATTTGCTTTGTTGGAGGTATAGCATTCCACAGCATGGGCCATGGCATCAATTCCTGTCGAGGCGGCTATCGGCAACGGAAGGTTTTTAATCATAATTCCATCCAGAATCACATAATCCGCTGTCATTTCCGGATTCACAATACCCACCTTCAATTCCTTTTCCGGTACTGCAACAATACTGTTAGGCGTGGCTTCGGAACCGGTGCCTGCCGTTGTGGGTATCAAAAGAGTATCTGCTTTCTTCCTACCCAGCAGAGGATTCTCCAAAAGCTCTTTCACCCCGTAATCCTCCGATGCGGCAATAGAGGAAAGCTTTGCCATATCAAGAACACTCCCGCCTCCAATCCCCACGATCACGTCGGCCCCCGATGCTTTAAACGTATCAATAATCTGCTGCGCCTGTATAAACGTCGGTTCCGAAGGCAGTTCATCCAGGATGATCGTTTCTATACCTGATTTCTTCATATACGCCAGCGGATATTCCAACAGCCCGGCTCTCTCAATTCCTTTATCCGTAAAGAGGGCTGCTTTTTTATATCCTCTTACAATGGTTTCTGTCCGAGCCAAAGCCCCTTCACCGCAGTACACATTCCCCGGCAGCCTTAAACAAGACGGTGTCGCCATTTTCCCCACATCCTTTCTCCCGCTTTTCTTCCATCATATGGATGAGCCTTATCAGCAAATCCTCGTTCCCAAAACCTCCCGATTTAGAAATCACTTTGTAGTTCTTCCCCTGCAGCTTCATATCGGTATACACTACCCCTTTATCCAGTTCGCAAAGCAGTGATATTTGACGGCACTTCATTTTTTTCACAAAATGAATCAGCGTATCCCCCCCGATAACCATTATGGTTGCATGAAGCCCGCCTTTTATCACCTCCTCCAGTATTTCACTGATTCTGTCAGCAATGTCCACCCGGGCCTTCTCCAGCGTAAGCTTTTCCTTTCCCAGGTATTGGTTTACCCGTTCCATTTCGGACTGTGTATCAATCATACATACCCCTTCCCGGATACATATACCTGTAATGCCGGAAATCAGTTTTTCCCCCGGAGACGTCCTGAGATAATCAGGCTGAAGCTGCTGTTCCAATGTAAGGGTAATCCCGGTTATTCCGGCCTGCCTGGCAAACGCAATCTGTTTTTTAGATATTTCGTTGATACTGCCGCACACAATTAAAAGCGGCTTTCCGATTTTTTCCTGTTTTTGTTCATGCCGGAACACCGGAAGATACCCCGTTATTACCGAAGCAAAGCCCGCACAGCCGGCCAGCACCCTAAGCCTTTCCTCCCGCTGAAGGATTTCTGCAATCCGTTTCAGATCTTCATCTGTAGATGAATCAAATATCGCAATCTGTTTCTCCCCTTCCCTAATCTCCAATTCCTCCGGCCTGCGGTATTCCCTGACAATATGCTCATATTCCCCGAAAAGCTGTTTTACCCGGGAACAGGTGACCGGCTCAAAGGGATCATGTCCGAATACACTGTCCTCAATGGGAACTCCATCCACATAACTCACTCCGTTTTTCACAACCCTGTTCATTCCGGGAAAAGCAGGCAGGAAAGCCAGGAAGCCTTTTTCTGATGCATCCAGTACAGCCATTAATTCATGGGCTATATTTCCCCGCAGGCCGGAATCCGTTTTTTTATACAAATACGTAATTCCTGCTCTTACAGCCTTTCCAGCAAGACTGTAAACAGCCGCATAAGCATCCGGTCCCGGTAAATGCCTGGATTCCGTATCCACAATAAATACTTCTGTTAAGGGGTAATCTTCAAAATTTATTTCGGCATCTGTCATGATTTCTGTTCTGGCCCCATATGCGGCAAACTGTATTCCAGTATCCAACGCTCCGGTAAAATCATCCGCAATTATCAACAATTTCTCCATGACTCCCACCCTATTTCAAAAATGTTTCATATTGTAACACTTTTGTTTTATTTTCATTTTTCTACACTTCCATTGTTTATGGAGTATTTTGTATATTTTATATAAATTAAATGATTATCTTGCTATGTTTTTATCTAATTTACACTTAGTCTAGCAATTTACTTTCGTTTTATCAACGAAACAAAAGGCAAATAAATGAATTAAGTGTTTTAAATTGAAACATTTACCAGAATAATTATCTATAGTTCTGTAGTAATATTGTAAGGAGGAAACGAGATGAAGAAGATAAAAATACTTGGGATTGCCCCATTTGAAAGTATGAGCGCCCTCTTGCTGCAGGCAGGCTCTAAAAGAAATGACATCACACTCACCGTTTATACAGGAGATTTGGAGGCAGGAGCTGCTATCGCCTCCCGGTATACCAGAAATGATTTTGATTTTATCGTCTCACGCGGAGGAACTGCCCAGCTGATCCGCCAGGTAAGCAGCATACCGGTAATCGAGATTACTATCTCCCTTTATGATTTGCTCCGCTGCATCCAACTGGCTCAAAGTGCCTCTAACCATTATGCCCTTATCGGGTTTCCCAACATCACTAAAAATACACATTTCATCAATACCCTGCTGAACTATAAAATGGATATTTATACCATCCACAACCAGAAAGAAGCGGAAAAAGTGCTTAAAGATATCGCTTCCTCCGACATTGATGTTATTTTAAGCGACTCCATCAGCAATTCTCTTGCAAAATCCTATCATTTCCGTTCCATATTGATCACTTCCGGGACAGAAAGTATTGATGCCACATTTGAACAGGTGGTTTCTTACGGAAATATGTATAAAGAAACGCTTCACCAGTGCAAAATGTACCGGTGTCTCCTGGAAACGCATCCTTTTGATGTCTATGTATTCAGTACGGAGGGAGAGATGGTTTATCATTCCAGAGATGATTTATATTCCAAAGTACTTACGGATATTATGGCAGGACTGGTTCCCTCGGTAATAAAAGACGGGCAGAAAAAGGTATACCGAAAATATTCCGGTATTCTTGCTTCTATTTCAGGGTCCCTGAAGAAAATAGATGAAGAAGATATCATTCAGTTTTACGTAAATTTCAGAAAGGTTCCCCTTTCCCTTTTGAAAAACGGCCTTCATTATCTTGATAAAGAGGAGTTATTGAATAACCCGGAAAATTTCTATCTTAATACGGCTCCCCAGCAATTTATAGAAAGCCTGACGAAAGAAGCGCTCCGCACCCGTTCTCCTCTGTTTATCCTTGCTGAAAGGGGAATGGATAAACAACATTTTGCAGAGATGCTGTATCTGCAAAGCAGTGACCAGAATAATCCCCTGGCCCTGATAGACTGCTCCCGCCTGCTGTGCGGAAAAAACTGGGATTACTTAATGCAGGATATGAACTCCCCTTTAAGCGATACCGGCACCACCATCTATATACGGAATATAGATTTACTTCCGGAAACACATTTTCAGGAGCTTATATATACCATAAAGGATACGGGGCTTCATAAACGCAACCGCATCCTTTTCGAATTGTCCCATAAGGAAAACACCCCTTATCCGGACCGTTTTATCCTCACAAAAAATATACTGAATTGTATTACAATAGAAATCCCGCCTTTACGGGAAACAAAGGAATATATTCCTCATATGGCAGGTCTTTTCATCGGTGCATTTAATGTGGATTTCGGTAAGGAAATCGCAGGTTTCGAACCGGAAGCCCTTAAAATGCTTCAGGAGTTCGACTGGCCGTTTAATTATGCCCAACTGCGAAGAGTAATTACACGTCTGGGCAATATCACCGACGATCCTTATGTAAAAAGCGCCGATGTCAGCAAAATACTGATAGCCGAGGAAAAGGAAGCAAGACTGCAGATACTTGTTCCTGACACGCCGTCCAAACAGCATACCCATATGAACCTGCACCGCACGCTGGAAGAAATAAACCGGGAAATAGTGGAACTTGTTGTAAAAGAGGAAGGCGGTAATCAAAGTGCCGCCGCAAGGAGACTCGGAATAAGCCGAACCACCCTATGGCGTATATTAAAGCTATAAATGTAAGGATCCCTTTTTCCCGGCCCCCCTCTTCCTGCCTATCCCAACCGGTTTTCCTCGCAAAAGGAACGGATATCAAATACCACCAGAATACACGCCAGTACCGCTGTCAGGGAATTGCTTGCCATCATGACAATACCCACGCTTTCACTTCCCAGGGTAGTGAAATGCTGAAGCAGCCATAACAGCAGGATACGGAACAAAAACAGCCTGCAGACATTAATAACCAATATTTTCTTTGTTTTTCCCAAACCATACATAAATGCCATTACCGAGGCGCCTATCCCCCAGGGAATGATGGTTCCCAACGCATCGTATCGGAATATATTACGAATAATATCCCTGAATTCCACTTGCAGGCCATTGGACGAACTGGCATAAAGATAGCTCAGCGAGTTAATGGAAAGCAGGCTGATTATCAATCCCGCACTGCCAAATACCAAATTAATAACAAAAACTTTTTTAAGAGCCTCCAGCGCTCTTTCCGGTTTTCCGGCTCCCAGATTCTGACTGATTATCGCCGCACAGCCTTCCTGATATCCGCTTTGGGCGTTGGAAAAAATCCCTGTCAAGTTATTGCAGATTCCCAACGCTCCCACCGTAAGAGTGCCATATGCGCTGCACATGGAATTTACGATAACTTTTCCTGCGGAAAAGGCCACTTTTTCCACGATCAGCGGAAAGGAAATTTTCAGCATGGGAGCCACTGTTTTCGGATGCAGACAGATGCTCTTTACAGAAAATTGGAAGGAGCTGTCCTTTTTCCGTATATGCCGCAGTCCCATGAGCATCAGTAAAGCCTGGGAAGCCACACTGGCTATAGCAATCATCGTTATTCCGCTTTCAAGGACATACACAAAAAAAGCGGTAAAAGCCAACTTGATAACAATTACTATCATATTGAGACGGAATATACGTTTCGTATTCCCTCTCGCCCGTTCCACGGCAATATAAGCATTATTAAAGAAGGCTATGGCCAGCCCTGCCAGTTCGATATTAAAATAAGTACTGCCTGCCGCAATCAATTCTTCCGGTGTCCGGGCCGCCTTAAGAAGCTTTTCTGTAAAAGGAATGCCGGAAAGCAGAATCATATCCAAAAGCCCAACCATGGCAAACAGGGTGCTCACACGCCGTTTCACAAGTGCGTAGTCACCCGCCCCGTATGCCTCGCTTATTTTCAGGCTACTGCCCATGGAAAGCCCCATTCCGACGGCCGATACTGTAATAGTAATCTGGGAAAGATAGGCTACCGCACTGACAGCCTCCGCATTAATATGGGATGCCATCAGAGAGTCCAGCATCTTGAATAATGTATTCAGGGCCTGATAAAATGCAAGAGGGGTTCCTGTCCGCAGAAGGACCTTCCCCATATTCTCCTGTAAAGCATAGCTTCGGTAAGCTTCATCCGGATCCGCAGACGCCCTTTTCATAAGACTGCCTCAAGCCGCCCAAGGCCGTCACAGGCTGCTTTCTCCGTTCCATCCACAGTAACCGTCAGCCTGCCGCTGTCCTTTTCCAGGCAGATTCTTATCCGATGTCCCTGTATGGAAAGGTTGGAAAGACAGAAATATTTCAGCCCGATAGCTAATGGCTCCACAATGATTTTTCCGGGTAAAACAGATACTCCGGCAATATACCTCACCACCAGATCAATATAATACGAATGACTGTAATCCACATCATCGCTGATGCATTCTCCCGTCATGCTATTATAATGCTCCACAAGGTAAGGCGTCTGACCATCCCCTCCATAATAATGGAGCCTGGTATATTTCAAAAAGTACCTGGCAAATTCCTTATCCCAAACATGCCCTTGTGCAAGGCTTTCCCTCCCTATCCCATCCAATATAATACTGTTTGCATAAGGCCAGGCCGGCCCATTCCAGATGCAGCCGTTCCTTCCTTTAAAGAACTGCCCCATCCAGCCGCCTTCCGGTGTGAATACCGGACAGTTTTTACTCACGGAAGGGAATGGACAGCCTGTATCAAATTCCTCCGAAAACAAGGTTTCCAGACATTTACGGTGGTTTTCCCCCGTTATCCCTGCAAAAAAAGGGAAGGCTCCCACAATATTTTTAACAAAAGCTTTTTCATCGGTTCGGTAATGAAGATCATAAAAAAATCCGCTTTCTTCATCCCACATTTTATCCAATATCTCATTTTTTATCTGTTCCGCTTCCTTCCGATACTTGCCTTCCTCCGGATCCTGGCAGCTTCTGCAAAGATAAGCCGTTCCCAGAGTATTCAGATAATGATATACATTCCTGTCCACACGTTTTAACGGCGTAAATTGCTTTTCATCACGGCAGTTAAGGGGAAAGCCATGAAAATACCAATAGCTTGGCTGGTATTCCATTCCGGTAAGCTGGTGGACATATTGGATGAGCAGAGAATCCGACTCATTGCCATACACTTTTTTCCAGGCATCCACTTGTTTTTTCATTACAGGAAGCGCTTCCCTGGCAAACGCTTTATCCTGGCTTACCAGAAAATACTGCCAGACAGACCAGCTGAAAAAATTAGCATAGGGATTCCCTGTCCAATTCACTTTGGCACAACGGAATTCCCCATTTTCATCCTGGTTCTCCCGCATGGTATGCAGAATGGAACTTCCAAATTCCTTCTCCTGATACCAACGTAAATCCAGCATATGCATGGGTACACTCAAAGGAATCAGTTTAGAAAATTCCCAGCCTTCCGGCATATAGGGTGTTTTACTCATTTTATGGGAACGGCCCTCACAAAAATACCGCTCTTTTAGATTACCGGTGCCGGGTTCCATCATATTATGACGGAAAATAAACCAACGATATGCCCATGTTTTATCGATCATGGGATTATCCGATTCAAATTCCGGAACCTTGTCAAACCATGTCTGATACTCCTTTATATGGATATCCAGACCTGCTTTGCCACACCGGAACTTCTTTTTAATTTCCCTGCATACAGCTTCTATCCGTTCAGTTTCTTCTTCCAGACAGACCTGCGCCGCCACACAAAGCTCCAGCTTTTCCCCCGGAGAAACGATCCACTCCCTCTTGTTCAGCCTTTCCCCGTTGCAGAAATAAACGACCGTCAGCGTTTTCCCGTAAGTGGTTGGAAACCGCCCATCCTCCGTACCCGGCTCGAAAGTGACGCAATAAGAGCCGTCTCCGGTATTTTCCCACGTCATGCAGGATACAGCTGTATCATACAAGGTTATGAACTTCTGCTCTTTCAGACTTACCCCTTCCGTTTCAAAAATCATACTAATATGGCTGGGCTTCCATGTTATTATGGATCCCTCATACTCTTTGACAACAGAACAACCCACCCGGAAAAGAGATGGAATATTTATTTTATGTATAAAATCTATCCGACCGGAAAATCCCGGTTCCACATCCAGATAATCCGCCCAGAGCCGGAGCCCGCTTGCGTTCATTAACACTTTTTCCGGATTCGTACGCAGCCTTCGTCTCCTTCCCTCCAGTATCTTATCAATTACCATAGCCATCCCGTTTACCTCCTCCCTTTTTTGTAACCATACCGCAGGGGTTAAAAATTGGCAAGGAAACAGCAGGGCTGACCAGTTGCAAAATTAAACAATATGCGCCATTATTCGTTGATCCCAACTAGCCAGTCCAAAACATTAATCCGGCGGATGCCATCATAATCCGCCTCCGGATCTTCATCAAGCGTCAATATAAGTTTAGGATAGTGATCCGTTATTTTTTGAAGAGGCGCCAGTTCTCTTTTTAAAGTTGTTTCATCCCTTACGGATGCCGCGACCTGGTAATAAACTGTCTTTTTAGGTTCCATAGTTACAAAATCGACTTCCAAATCATCAATTTTACCCACATAAACCTCATAGCCTCTTCGAAGAAGTTCCAGATATACTACATTCTCAAGTATATGGCCCACATCGGTGGAACGGGAACCAAGCAGCATATATCTCATACCAATATCTACTACATAATACTTTTCAAGAGTTTTCAGATATTGCTTTCCTTTCACATTGTATCTTATCGCCTGATAGATAATAAAGCTTTCCATAAGCGCCCGTAAATATTTCTCTACTGTTTTTACATCAATTTTTCTACCGTCCGAAGTCATCGTGTCAGCTATTTTTTTAGTGGAGAGCGGACTTCCTATATTGCCGAAAACAAATCTTGTAACACTTTCCAGCATCATTGTATCTGAAATTTTATGCCTCCCCGGTAACTCCCTGTTCTCTCAAATAATCCTGATAGATTTCCATTATTGTTGACTTTCCGCATCGACGGATTCCGGTAACTACCTTAATAAGCTTTTTATCCCTGAAAGCAATGAGCTTATCCAGATATTCTTTTCTTTCAATTCTTTGAACAGACATAATGACCTCCTTATATTTGTTTATTACACTATATTCCCAAAAATATCCAAATATCAATATTTATTGGAATGTAATACAAAAACTTTTATAATTCGACATGTCTGCCATAAACTCCGCATATATCAAATGTGTCATTAACGGACGGTTACCGTTTCCATACGCATCCACAACAGAATACTTCCGGCAGTATCCCCACCAATCCTATCCAACATTTCCCCTCTTTATCCATTTACATCCGCTCCCGTCCCTGCTATGGTATAAGTAGAATATCTGTTCGGCGCAGAATACAAATCGTCCGTCACCCTATTACCATATACTCTCGGAAAAGGAGGTTTTCCTCATGCCCCAGTCCCAGGCCCTGCAGCAAATCATTTCCAACATGGAAACCGTTATTATAGGAAAACGGGAGGTGATAGAGCTTGCTCTCATCACCCTGCTTTCGGACGGCCATCTTCTTCTGGAGGATGTACCGGGAGTGGGTAAAACCACTCTGGGGAAGGCCCTGGCCCAATCCATCCGCTGCAGCTTTGCCCGCATACAATTCACTCCCGATACCCTTCCGTCAGATGTGACCGGCATGTCCGTTTACCAGATGCAGACCGGTGAATTCCGTTTTATGCCCGGAGTGGTCATGAACGATATCCTGCTGGCTGATGAAATCAACCGGACCTCCCCGAAGACACAGGCCAGCCTGCTGGAAGCCATGGAAGAAAGACAGATTACCGCAGACGGAAAAACATATCCGCTTCCGGAGCTGTTTATGGTCATCGCCACCCAGAACCCGATCGAACAGCTGGGTACCTACCGGCTGCCGGAAGCCCAGCTGGACCGTTTCCTGATGAAGGTTTCCATGGGTTATCCCGAAAAAGAAAAAGAAGAAGCCGATATCGTCCGCCGCGCCCTGAACGGAGAGGCGGTAAAACAGCTTTCTCCCGTTACCACAAGGGACGCGGTTGCCGCTATGAAAAAAGAACTCCGGGAGGTCCGGGTGCATGACGATATTATGAGCTATGCCGTAGAAATCGCCCGGAATACGAGAAAAAGCAGATATCTTACCCTGGGTGCCAGCCCAAGGGCCGCTATAGCCCTGGTGCGGGCAGCCAGAAGCCGGGCCTATCTGGAAGGCCGCAGCTTCGCCACGCCTGAAGATGTGGCCGCCCTGGCACCACCGGTACTGCTCCACCGCCTGATTCTTTCCGCCCAGGCGCGTCTGGAAGGGAAAAAAGAAAAGGATGTGCTGCAGGAAGCCATGCGTGCGGCAAAAGTACCCGTATTATGAAAGAAAAGAAAAAGAAGGAAAAACGGCTGAAAAACCGATGGGGCAAGCTCCTTTATCTTCTTTTCCTCATCAGCTCCACAATACTGGTAAGCTGCCGGGGCGGGAATATTTCCTACCTGCTTTTTTATTTCGCCCTTTTGCTGCCGGCGCTGGCTTTCCTTTATTCCCTGTATGTGTTCTATCGGTTTAAAATCGTACAGGATGTCTCCCGTGTTGTCGTAAAAGCGCAGGAAGTCCCTTATCGTCTTTTGCTGGCAAACGAAGATTTTCTTCCCTTTACCCATATCAGGCTTCACTTTTTTTCCGATATGGTTCGTATGGAGCCTGCGGATCCGGGTGTCATATCCCTGCTTCCCCATGAGGAAATCCGGGTGGATACCAAAATGTACTGCAAATACAGGGGGACCTATCCCGTTGGCGTGAAAAGTGTGGAGGTCACGGATTTCCTGGGACTTTTTACGATCCGCTACCCGATGATGTCCCAAATCCGACTGACAGCAAGGCCCCGCATCATCCCTTTGGAACAGCTGAAAATCGTCCTCCAGGAACAGGATCCAAAAAACTCCCTGTTCCCGGTATCCCGGCTCCAGGATCTGCCCGATTATGAACTTCGCTCCTATCTTCCCGGGGATTCCAGGAAATACATTCACTGGAAAAATTCCGCACGGACCGGAGAGCTTCTGGTTCGCAAACAGATGCCGGAGGAACTGTTTGAAACGATCCTTTTTATGGATTTGACCCCGCAGGGAGGGGGCATGGGAGCGAAGCGTCCCATGGGAGCAGAGCCTTCCATCAAAATAAAGTATTCCATGGAAGAAGTACGTTCCATGGAAGATAATATTATCGAAACCGCGCTGTCCTTCGTCCATGATTATTATCTGAAAAATATTCCCATCCGGGTTTTATTTATGGAGGATTCCCTCCGGGAAATCCTGGTGGATGAAAGCACCGGGTTTGAGCCGTTTTATGACAAATGCTCAGAGCTTTCTTTTGTATCCCCTTATCCTCTGGAAAAAGTATGGGACAGCTTCCTTTCCTCGTCCGGCGGTCCCAATGCCTATATTCTGGTGACTGCCGCCGTTACGGATGCCCTGGCCCGCAGTGTGGCGGAAAAACAGGTGGCAGGAAATGAAGTCCTGCTTGTCAATGTGGGAGAGCTTTCTTTATGAAACCGATAGCAAACCGAGTTAAAAAAATATATGCCCTGACGGCTTCTTCCTGCCTTTGTACCGGAAGTCTGCTTATGCTGAAAAGCTTTTGGGAGCTTTCCGCCGGGACCCTTACAGCCGCAGCCGAAGGAACGGATGCCGCTTTGGCCCTGCCTTTGCTGCCGGGCCTGGAAAACAGCAGTACAAACCTTCTTTTCTCCCCCGGAGGGCTTCTCTTGTCTTCGATACTCTGTCTCCTTTTAATCACCTGGACGGAAGAAAAAAAGCTGCGTCTGCCGGTATGGGGCGGCCTGGCTGTATTTTCCCTGCTCGCAGGCTTCTTTGTTTTTCTATTGGAAAGAGGGAAAGCGGCACATTACGCTCAGGAGGCTGTTCCCATCTCCTCCTCTCCCATAGCCGGACGGGAGCTGTATCTTTTTTTCCTAATCAGCGGACTCCTTGTGCTTATGTGCGGTGTAACGGCCTTCCTGTCCTCCCAACGGCTCTGGCTGAAAGGTATCATTCTGCTTTCCCAGACAGGTATTCTTGCTGCTTATGCCATTTGGAAAATTCCTTTTTCCAAATGGGGGATTGTCATAATCCTGTTCTGCCTCCTTCTTTTTCTGGCGGAAACAGCCGCCTGTTTTATCAGCCGGAGCAGGGAAACAATTCCGTTTTCCCTGAAAAGCGGCTTGTCTTTATTTTTTACCCCACCGGCTGAAAATGTTCTGTATCTGACACCGGTATTCCTTACCGCTGCCGTTCTTCTTGTCCTTCTTCCGACAGGAGAAAAGCCCGTGCGCTGGAATACGCTGCGCACCCTTGCGTCCGTTCTGGAAGAAAAAACAAATGCTCTGCTGGTCCATACCAGCTATCTTTTTACAGGCAGCCGGGATACCTATAGCCTTTCCTTCACCGGCTACAGCGGCGATGGGAATTTGGAAGGCAGTCTTTTTTCTGCTCCCTCCAATCAGATTTCCGTAACTGGAAGTAAAACAAAATCCCCGCTCTATCTTACCGGAACCATCCATGATTATTATAACGGACATGGCTGGGAACAAAGAGCGCTTGCTAAAAATTATCCCGGAGAAGAATACCTCCTCCATTGCAAACAGCTGGAATCCGCTTTCTCCCAAAGCACACTTACTTCGGAGGAACAGGCCGCGCTGATACGGACCTGCCGTTTTGAAGTGCGATTTGAAGGGCTGAAAACAGAAACCGTATTCTTTGCCCCTTATACAAGCAAATTTGTATTTTCCAAAGGAAAGCCCCCGGATACCCGCTACGACAGCCTCCTCCTGCCCAAGGCCCAGGGAGTCGGCTACAGTTATACACTGCTCTGCCTGGACGTGGACTGGGGCAGTCCCCTGATGCAGCAGCTTCTCCGCCAGCAGGCCTGGGCCGGCCCGCCGGTTTTGGATGCAGCCCTGCAAGAACGGGAGACTTATATTTACCAGCATTACACCGCTCTGCCCGATACGGTTCCCCGGAGAGTTTATACGCTTGCAGAGGAAATCACCCGGGGAGCCGCCAATGATTACGACAAGCTGAAGCTGCTGGAAGCCTGGCTGAGCAAACTCACTTATACGACCAGCCCTGCTGCCTGTCCCGAAGAGCAGGATTTTACCGACTATTTCCTGTTCGACAATCCGGAAGGCTACTGTACCTATTTTGCAACGGCGATGGCCGTACTAGGCCGCTGCTGCGGCATCCCCACGCGCTACGTGGAAGGGTTTGTAACCACGGGCACACGCAGGACGGAAAGCCATCCGGTCTATCTGACCGGAGACAACGCCCATGCCTGGGCGGAATGTTATATCGAAAACGTAGGATGGGTGCCGTTTGAAGCCACGCCCCGTTATTATGAGGCGGCTGCCGCTGCCTGGAGCCAGCCTTTTGTCCCTGCCGCCTCTGCTCCCGCCCTACCGGGTCCCCGGGAAACAGATTTGATACCGGAAACCGAAAACGTTGATCGGCCTTCTCCCGCGGCTTCCTACATGTCCCTGCATGGACCATCGCTTTTGCGACATGCGGGAGAAGCCCTCCTTCTTCTGGTACTGCTGCTTCTGCTCCTGGCTTTCTTTTTCTTCTGCCGGAACCGCCTGCGGCGCCGCTCCTACTGCCGTCTTGACGCTGAGAAAAAGCTGGAAGAGGGGATGAAGAAAGTATTGTACCTGGGAGAACTGCAGGGGATACGACTTGAAAAAGGAGAAACCCTTTCCTCCTATGGACGGCGGGCGGGCAGTGCCCTGGATATGCCGGAGCATCCATTTTCCACAATCATATATTTGTACCAAAGCATCCGGTTCGGGGGTGTACCTGTATCCGGGGAGCAGGTGCGGGAAATGGAGCAGTATGTCCAAATTCTGGAAAAACACTATCTTTGCGGATGCGGACGGATGAAAAGGCTTTTTTATCGGTTCAGGTGAACCAAAGAATAACAGTACATGGAAAAGCCGCCGGTTTACTCCAACCGGCGGCTTTTCTGTCCTTTATTAATAACAGTTCAGACAGATCTGAACTGTTATTCCGCATAGCAACGGTTCCGTATCTTTACAGTTCCTCCACATATCCCTTCATCTTCAAATAAGCCGCTATCATCTCCACCGCGCCCTCTACCCCGCAGGCCGAGGTATTGATCATCAGAGCCTTATTCCTCTTATCCCCCCAGATCTCATCCGTATAATACTGGTAATAATTCCTGCGGATTTTCTCTGTTTTCTTAATCAGCTTCGCTGCCTTCTGCTTGTCCTCCAGGGAATACAGCTTCATGATCCGTTTGATCTTATCTTCCATATCCGCATAGATAAACACATTCACCACATCATCCTGATACTCCAGGATTACATCGGCACAGCGCCCCACCACCACACAGGATTCTTCCCGGGTTTTATTCAGAATCAAATCCGCCTGCATGTCAAACAGCCTCTCACTCAGCGTATCCGCGTCAAAATCATAAGGGATAAAGGATTCCCGGAAAGGGCTGGAGGGCTTTTCATCGTTTTCCATCAATTCTTCCACACTGATGCCGCTTTTCCCTGAAATTTCATTCAGGATATTTTTGTCCAGGAAAGTAAAGCCAAGCTTTTCCGCAAGCTTTTCACCCACTTCCCGTCCGCCGCTTCCATACTCACGTCCGATGGTAACCGTTACTTTTTTCTTCATACCAAATCCCTCCTTTTCTTTCCGCATGGAACGCTGACGTGTGTTATACACTTCAGGCTGTCCGATTAGATGCCTTCTGCCTGCAGCAGGAAATTTTACTCAGAAACAGGTTCCTCCAAATCAGAGGTACAATGACAGCATTTCACCGCATCAGCCGGTATCTCGCTTTTACAATAGGGACAGATTTTCGTGGCAGGCTTTGCCGGCTCTTCCTCCTTTTTTCCTTTCTCCTTCCTGTTTCCAAGCTCCGCAATTTTATTGATGCCTTTTACCAACAGGAAAATCACAAAGGCCATGATAAGGAAATTGATCACCGCTGTCAGAAAGGATCCATATTTAATATCCACACCTCTGACAGTGAGCACAAGGAAGCTTAAATCCGTATTGGCAATAAGCCCCAGCAGAGGAGAAATCACATCGTTTACCAGCGAATTCACAATTCCCTGGAAAGCGGCACCCACAATGACACCCACCGCCATATCGATCACGTTGCCGCGCATGATGAATTTCTCAAATTCCTTCAGAAACTTTTTCATTGCTTTTCCCCTTCTCATTTGTAATAGTTCTATATACCTTATTTTATCATAGTACCCCCTTTTCTGCCATATTTTTTACAATAGGTTCATCAAAGCTATTCCTTTTTATACGTAACACTGGATATATGTTTCCTTACACAAGCACCGGATTCAAAATATCCAGATAAACCCGCGCACAGGGATCTTCGGAAAACAGCTCGCCTTCCGTTGTCAGTTCCAGTGTGTCAACCCCTGTCAGATCCGCTTCTCCTGTATAGGTACCGCCTGTATCGGTCAGCTTCGGGGAGCAAAACAATGTCCTGCCGTCTCCTGACAGCTGCAGCCGCATATTTATTGTTTTCTCCTCCCGATCCCATATAATATGATCCCTGTCCAAGATTTTCGGTGTCCAGGCGTCAATATCAAATCCATACCGGAATGTTAACCGTTGGTATTTTCCGCCAAGCTTCCATACAATTCGGGTACGGTTCCCCATACTCAGGCCATGACTGTACCGCAGATGATCCACAACCAAAGGGAGCCTGCCATATGCTGTATTTGCACATATATCCTTCTGCACAGGACAATTTTGTGAGGTTTCCGAATAGTACCAGGGTAGTTCGGACAGAAGCCTGCACTCCTTATTTTTCCGGTTCTTATACGGAGAGGCTAACGCCGGCAGCGCTTCCGCCCTGTCTGCAACGGCAATTTCCACGGGGATCCCATCTCCTTTTACAGTGATCTCCAGCCATCCGGCAGCCCATTGAAAGCTCACCCTGTCTGAATTTGCGATACGGAAAGGTTCCCGGGCCAACCGCAGACTGAAGCATATATTCTTTCCTTTTTCACTGTTTACGTGAATAAAACAGCTGTCTTTTTTATCTTTAATAATCAGATACTGCCAAAGCGCCAAAGCCCCGCGTATATGCAGCAGGAAACAGTCCTTTCCGGGTATGGAAAACCACTGGGCCTCCTCTTCATTTTCACGGGAATGCATAATAATCATAAGATCCCTGAACAGGGCATAGTATGCATTTCCGTCCGCTTCCGCCGGATAGGCACGGCATAGTGTCTCATAAGCCTCCCCGCTTCCTGCCGCACCCGCGTAAAGCTTCCCCATACCTTGAAAAGCATCCGGCCGGTCTGTTACGAAAGGCAGATAATAAAATCTGGATTCCTTCGGTATCAGCTCCATGTTATTCCTGATCTGATAAACCGGCATAAATATGTCCCGGAAGATCCCTCCTGTCCACGCATCTCCCAGTTCTTCCGGCATACAGCCATTATAATCCACCGCCATATGTATTTTATTCAGTACCTCTGTTTTCTCAGGAATCAGCTTTTGCAGGATAACGGCCCTGAAAAAAGCGATCACGGCAAGTCCCTGGGCAGACCAGACAAGCTGATTATAAGGGCCGCATTCTATCAGCCAGCTTTCCCCTTCACAGGAATAATTTACCGCGCCCAGCGACAATCCGGTAAGAAGCATTTCCACCGTAAACCCTAAGGATATCTGCTGTTCATTTCCCTGCAGATATCCATGACACTCGCCCGGTACATCCCGGAAACCGGCATCATTCCAGTACCAGTTTTCCGGCTGTACCCCGATCTGGCCGCAGGCGCCGTCAATCCATGCCCCAAGCACGGCTCCAAAGCAGGAATATGCCGCATGGGCATGATTTTGTTTATACGAAAAAATAAAATAATCTGCATATTCTCTCATTTTGTCCATGAAAAACGGTCTTTTTATCATGGCGGCAAGCTCCAGGTTATTTCGGTTTCCATCCGCATAGATGAACGTAATTCCATACTTTGCACACAGGGCAAGCAGCCGGAAGAAATATTCGTTTCTCCAATAGCTTTCCTCTTTTGTCCCCAGATACTGCTCCACAAAGCCTGTACTCACCAGATTGCGGCTGTGCTGCATCACATATTCAATCTCCGAAAGGCTGGTAATCGTATATTTACCAAACTGTGTTTCATGAGGCCCCAGTGCTCCCAGATGCCATAAATACCCCTTCGCATCCTCCTCCAGCATATACGCCGTCACCTTATCGGCCCTGGCCTTATAGGATGCGATTAATCCCATTCCGGTATACGGCTTCAGGTCCTCCGGAAGCAGGTTCCATACCTCGGCAGGCTCATGCTCACTATAATCAAAAATAGTGAACCACGGATTTTCCCGGTTAAT
Source organism: Lachnospiraceae bacterium (assembly GCA_022845955.1). Classification (GTDB taxonomy): domain Bacteria; phylum Bacillota; class Clostridia; order Lachnospirales; family Lachnospiraceae; genus Eisenbergiella. The sequence continues at coordinate 949,807 of AP025576.1, read as the reverse complement.
TTCCCTCTTTACCGGATTTTTACCATGTTTTTTATTGACACGGAAGCTTACAGGACATGACCATTTATCGCTTCCCGTTTCTCTCACTCTGGCATGCCAAATCCCTTCATGTCGGGGCAGTTCCTCTGTCGCGGGAAAATAGTACCCCACCTCGGAATCAGGCAGAATGGCGGCTTCCAGCTTTGCTGCGTCCCTAAATTCCTGATTATCCGCCAGTTCCAGCACATATGCGGCGGCCTTGCTGCCCTTCGTTTTTGTCCATTTAAAATGCAGCGCAATGTCTGTGATTTCCTGATCTTGAAACGGCGCCAGAAATTGGGAGGTTTCCTTTCTTTCCCTCCATGCATTATCATTCTTTTCCCTATCCGGCTGTTGATCGCTCATACGTACTCTCCATTCTTTATCCGGTATTTAAAAAAGGGCACCATCGGGCGCCCTTTTTCTCTGTTTACTGATTCTTTGCTGCAAAGGCCTCATACTGTGTTTTCATAGCTTCCGTCACCTTATCCAGTCCGGCAGCTTCCAGTTTTCCTTTAAATTCATTAAATTTGGCTTCCGTATTGTCGCCGTAAATACCAAGGGAAAAGCTGTATTCATACTCATCCACAATCGAATTGACAACGGAAAGCTCTGTGGCAACGGAAGAAGAGTCAAAAGTAAACCCTGCTACTTCCGCAAACAGTTCCCTGGAATCAATGCTGTCACTAATCGCCAGCCTTCTTTCATCGGTTCCTGCCATAACCGGCTCATCTGCACGGTTCAGCGCCCAGCCCCAGCTGTTCCAGCTGTAATTCCCGGCAGCCTCCAATACCATTCTCTGTCCATCCTCGTTCAGATCCCAGTGTTCCCCCCGGATTCCCCCCAAAAGGGTACGGTTCAAATCCACATCGCTTTTCATATAATCAAGAACAAGAGCCGCTCTCTCCGGATGCTTGGAGTTGGTGGCAATGGCGATCATATCTCCGTTGTAACGGCTTCTTGCCATATGGATATCCGGAGATACATCATATACACTGAAGGTTCCCAGGCCGGCCTTTTCCAGCTTTTCACCGGCATCAACCGCCGAGAAGTTCCAGCCTATGCATCCTGATGTCCCATTTTCAAAATAAGCGGTTGCATCGTTGGTATCATTAATCGCATCCTTAGACCAAACACCGTCTGCTGCCAGCTCCGCCATTTCTTCCGCATAGTCCAGATACAGATCCGAGGTATAAAGATAAAGCACCGAATCCCACGTAGGAAGCTCCTCCTTATTGCCTGCATTATAAAAATAGTCAAAGCCTTCGGTAAAGTAATCGTAACCCTTTGCCTGTAAATACGGCTCTAATGTCTGGTTTCTGTTGGCGTTGGTATTCAGGGCAACCACACCTGTTTCACCCTGTACCTCAGCCAGCTCCTTCAGGAACACTTTAAAGCTGTCCCAATCCTCCGGTTCCGTCAGCTGATATTTATCTATCAAATCCTTTCTTGCCACAATAAAATCATAATTACTGAAGGATGCATTCCCCTTCGGCACCGCAAATAATTTATCTCCTATCTTAGCCTGCTCCCAGCTTACCTCCGGCTGCTGTTCAAAGCTATAGGGAAGATAGGTCTGCACAAAATCCATATCCATTTCCTTGAAGGCGCCCTTGGCGGCTTCTTCGTTATAGTAGCACCAGGAAGCGGTATAGATTAAATCCACGTTTTCCCCTCCTGCCAGTACCAGGGAATACTTCGTCTGGTAATCGCTCCAGTTCAGGAATTTAATTTCCAGGTTCGAATTCAGGTTCGGCAGGAGATATTTACTGTTTGCTTCCTCCAGCACCTTTTCCATATCTTTTGGTTCATCCCCCAGCACATACAGAACAATAGTTTCTGTTTCCGCCAAATCATAGCCCTTTCCATAGTAAGGGCTTTCCGGTGAAACGGCCTCATCCCGGGCCTGCTCCTGCGCGGTCTCCTGTGCCGGCGCGGCACCGGATCCTTCCTGTCCGGTATCCGCGGCACCTGAACAGGCGCACAGCCCCGCCGCCATTACAACGGCAACCAGTACAGACAGCTTTTTCATCCATTTGTTTTTCATGATATCCCTCCTTAAATTTATGAATAAAGTTCTCGTAACTGTTCCTTTTTTACAGCCACGGATTTCTTTATTTGTGTTTTCTTCAGCCCTTTACGGCCCCTATTGTCATTCCTTTTACAAAATACTTCTGAAGGAACGGATACAACAGGATGATAGGTCCGGTTGCAATTACTGTCATGGACAATTTCAGCCCTTCCGTAGGCACCTGCCCCACCTGCATTCCTGTCATGGAGGCAATTCTCTTAAGCGCCTCCGAGCTGTTGAGAATATTCTGAAGCGTATACTGCAGATTCCAGGTTCCTCCCGTACTCATAAACAGCATGCAGTTATACCAGTCGTTCCAGTAGGTAAGAGCGGTAAAAAGCCCTAATGTGGCAATCAGCGGTTTTGCCGTCGGCAGTATAATCCTCCAGAAAATATGGAAGTCTCCCGCCCCGTCCACCTTGGCTGCCTCTGTCAGTTCAAACGGAATGCCTTTCATAAAGCTTTTTGCTATAATCATGTTCCAAACGGAAAACAAACATGGCAGAATGAGTGAATAGATATGGTTGTTGAATTTAAAAAACTTGGAACACATTAAATACCACGGTACAAGCCCTCCGCTGAACAGGGTTGTAAAGAAAAAGAAAAATGAAATCTTATTTCTCCAGGGAAAATCCGGCCTTGCCAGCACGTAACCTGTCATAGCCGACAATCCCACCGCAATTACCGTTCCCGTTACCGTAACAAATAAAGTGATGCCATAAGCCTGTACAATTGTGTCCGGACTCTTAAAAGCCATCTTATAAGCTTCCATGGAAAAATTCCGGGCTGTCAGGAAGAAGCTGTAGCCTTCCGTCAGTATCGTGCTCTCTTTGGTAAAGGAACCAACCAATATCAGGTAAAACGGCAGCAGACATACGATTGCAAATAATGCTGTCATCACATAGGCAATACCCAGAAAAATTCTTTCGTCTTTCCCTTTTTTTATTTTCATAATGTCCTCCCAGTCATTAAAACAGTGTATAATCCGGATCAATCCTCTTGACAAACCCGTTCACCGCAACAATTGTGACGAAGCAGAGTACGGACTGATAAAAACCTGCTGCCGCCGACATTCCGATATTGGGGGTGGTAATCAGCGAGCGGTAAACAAAGGTATCAATCACATCCGATGTCTCCAGAAGAAGCTGGTTATTTCCCACAAGCTGATAGAACATACCGAAGTCTCCGCGGAATATATTCCCGACTGCCAAAAGGAACATGATAAAAATAGTGGGCTTCAGGCCAGGGATCGTTATATATCGTATTTTCTTCCAGATATTGGCGCCGTCTATAGAGGCGGCTTCATATATTTCCTGGTTCAATCCCGCAATAGCTGCCAGATATACCACCGTTCCGTATCCGGTCTGCTTCCACAATCTGATACCGACCATTACTATGGGCCACTGCTTTACCTGCTGGTAAATACTGTAATCCTCCATGCCAAACGAGTTGAGGATATTGCTCAAAACCCCGTTCTGTCCAAATATATTGAGCATTACGGTGGAAACCACTACCCAGGAAATGAAATACGGAAGAAACATAAAGGCCTGGGCCGCCTTTTTGAACGTTTTTTTCGTAATTTCACTCAGCATTATTGCAAAGCCGACTTCAAAAATCACACCGAAAACAATAAAAGCCAGATTATACAGCAGCGTATTTCGTGTCAGCGCCCACAGCTTACCGGATATTTTCAGGTAGGCAAAGTTCTGCAGCCCGCACCACGGGCTTCCCAGAATCCCGTCATTATAGTTATAATTTTTAAACGCTATGGTTATCCCGAACATCGGTATATAGCTGAAAATTATCACATAAAGCAAAGCCGGCAGGAGCATATACAGCAATGTCCTGTTTTTCCGTACCTGTATCCAGAATCCTCTTTTCTTCATTATTCTTCCCCTGTATTCTCCACACGACGTATGTACGCCGGGCGGCACTTGTTATTCTCTACAGCGTCATTATATGTATTTCTTCTCCGTATCCTCAATAGTAAATTCTCCCGTCTGCTGGAAGAATCCATGAAAATAGTAGTAAATTCTTTGACTTCTAGTAAATTCTTCCACTCGCCCCTAAGTTTATGGAAACCCCGTTTTCCTTATGTTACAATCTGTTTATAGTAAAGACGGAAACTAATGTAGTATAAACGCAACCGTTCAGACTTGTCTGAACGGTTACGTATAAACGGAGAGCGATTTATGAATCTGTTACTGGTAGATGACGAATATCATGTCAGAAAAAAACTGCTGGATAAAATCGATTGGAAGGCCCTGGGTATTGCACGTGTCCTGGAAGCAGGAGACGGGGAACAGGGATATGAAATTGCGGGACATGTGAAAATAGATATCCTTATCTCCGATATCCGTATGCCCCGGATGGACGGCATAGAAATGGCAGCCGCTATCAGGGAACTGTATCCTGACTGTGTCATTCTCTTTTTAAGCGGCTATTCGGATAAGGAATACCTCCGTTCCGCAATCTCACTCCATGCCCTTTCGTATATAGATAAACCGGTTTCACCGGAACAGGTCATTGCTGCCGTAAAGGAAGCGGTCTCCTACTGCAGTAACCTGCAGAATTCTGCTTTTGCCTCCAAAATAAAGGAAGCCCGGCTGGTCCGGCTGCTTTGTGTACCCAAGCCGGACGCAGGCCAGTTATCTTCTCTTTTGCAAGACTGTTCCCTTTCTCTTCTCCATTTTGCGGATTCCCGGACGATTCTGATACAGATCCTTTCCGGTGACGGGATTCCTTCCGGTCTTACCGATAAATTAGGCGGCTTACTCACGCACAGCGGACTTCGTTATATTTCAGGAGATCATCATGATAATATACTTGTCATCCATCTGCTGTCAGATAAGGAACAGCTGGTTTCTTCCCTTACAGAATCCTTTTTTCAATCACTGTTCCAAAGAGCCTCCTATTTACTGAAGAATACATCTTACTTTATAGCCGTAGGGGTTATCGCCGAAAATATACAGGAGATCTATCATTCCTATCAGTCTGCTGTTATCAGTCTGCAGCAAAACTTCTTCCTCGGCATGAACTCCGTTTCCTTTGCCGGCCCTTCCGTATCCCCGGAGTTTGTCCCGGATGAAAGTTTCCGCCGCGGGCTTCTGGGTTCGGTAAAGCAGAATGATCCCGACACCTGCTTCTTACTTCTGCAGTCCTTGTATGAATCTTACCAGCAGCATCCTGCCGGCCTGATCAGTGTGGTAAGAGAAAATTACTATGGGATTCTTTCCCAGTTGTTCCAGCATTGCCTCATCCACCATTTTACCTTTCCGTCTGCAAGCAATCAGCAGCTTTGGGACGTTATTTCCTCCGCCGCCACACTACGGGAGCTGCATACCATTGCCGTGAACCTGTATCAGTCTTACTTTGATTTTATAAGGACTAATGAGTCCCGGCTGTCCGTCTCCGGGAAACTGAAGAAGCTCATTGAAGAAAATTACGGGAACCCCGGGCTTGGCCTGCAGTTTTTGAGTGAACGCCTGAAGTTATCGCAGTCTTATATCAGCCAGCTTTTCAAGCAGGAAACCGGAACAACAATTAACCAGTATATTATATCCTACCGGATTGATATGGCTTCCTCCCTGCTTCTTAAGAGTGATCAGAAAATATCCGATATCGCAGGCTGCTGCGGTTTTACCGATCAGAATTATTTTACGAAGCTGTTTAAGAAATATACAGGAATGACACCCTCTGCATACAGAGGCTGTATTTCTTAGAAAAGGGTATTGTTATGAAATTATTCAACAAGCTGAAATCTGCTTACCTGTATGATCTGAAGATGGAATATAAGCTTCTTATTTCCCATCTCACACTTTCTGTTCTTGCTATCCTTCTGCTTACGGCGCTGCTTTATACCAACTCCGCACGGATCCTGGAACGGAAGCTGCTTAATTCCGCAGAAGCCACTTCTGAGAAAATCACATTGTCCCTGGAAAATATCATTCAGAAATATGATAATATGACATACAGCTTTTCCATGATGGAAACCGTCACGGACATTTTTTCCCACCCCGGCCCTGATTACGATTACAGCGGAATCCGTAAAGACAGAAGTGAATTTGAGAAGGCCATGTATTCCTGTATTCCCATACAAATAAGAAATTCGGTTACCGATTGCGATATCCGTGTTTTCTTTGATGATTCCTTTCCCTATTTCAATAATGAAACCCGTTATTCCACGTATTCCTCTATTAAAACGGAAGACTGGTTTACCCGCGTGTATTCTTCTTATCATAAGGATCGGACTTCATTCTATATTCTTTCTTCCAAAGAACTTGCGGAATATAAAGAGGAGGTTTTTCTGTCAATAGCCCGTGTCATTCCCGATAAAAATTATTATCCTTCCCCGCTTGCAGTGATACGGCTCGATTTTTCAGGCGGCTATCTGAATGAAGCCATAAGCCCCAATAATTTTGACAATGCCCTGACCTTCCTGGTATCTGAAGAAACAGGAAACCTGATCGCATTATCCGCAGAGGGCACGGAACCTCTGTATGAAGAATTGACCGGATCCGTCCCCGTTCCGGACAAAAACACACTGGACTCCTGGAAAAAGTTCCAATTGGAAGGAATCGATTATTTTGTCATCCGCCAGTCACTCCAGTCCTACCCGCTGACACTGATAACGATGCTTCCCGCCAGCAGTCTGTTAAGCGAATATTACCTACACCGCAATTTTACTTTTCTTATCGGAGGAATTCTTCTGGTTTTCTGCCTCTTTTTATCCACTGTATTATCGAAAACCATGTCCGGAAGGATCATACGCCTTACCTCCCGGATGAGGCATGTAAAAAAAGGCGAACTGATTCCTCTGCCCGCTTCTTTCATTCAGGGTAAGGACGAAATCGGAGAATTGACAAGTACTTATAATTACATGATACACTCCATGCAGGAGCTGATTGAAAAGGAATATCTTCTCGGCCAGGAAACAAAAACAGCGGAGCTTAAAATTCTGCAGGCACAGATCAATCCCCATTTCCTTTACAATACACTGGATATGATTCAATGGTTTGCCGAAGAAGGGATGCTTACTCAGATTGAAGATGCCGTATCCTCTTTGGCAACCTTTTACCGGCTCAGCCTGAGCAACGGAAAAGAATTTATCCCGCTGAGAGAGGAAGCGGAACACGTACGTTCCTATATCCGCCTTCAAAAGCTGCGCTTTCCCGACACATTTATTTATGAAGAGGAATTCGACAATGACCTGATGGAATACCTGATACCGAAAACTACCCTTCAACCCCTGGTAGAAAATGCAATTACCCATGGTCTGCAGGAAAGTAAGAAAATACCCGGACATCTTTCTATAAGGATAGAAAAAGAAAACGGCAAAACTATTATCATCCGCATAACCGATGATGGGATTGGCATGAAAAAATCTCCCCTCACTATGCCAAACGGAGGCACCGTTCAAGGGAAAAACGGGCATGGCTACGGCATACACAATGTATCTTCCCGTCTCACACTGCTGTATGGCCCCGGCTATGGACTTTCCTTTGAAAATAATACGCCGGAAGGCACCATTGCCATTGTCCGGCTTCCGATTCCGGAAGGGACAGGCCTATAAAATATGGGAACGCCAGAGTCCCCGGGGTGTAGATAAAAAAGAACCTGCCGGCCCCGGGCGGCGCCTGCTTTTTTATCTACACCCAGCCGGTCCCTCTTTGCGCCCTGTCCATCTTGTGTTATACTTTAACTGTTCCGTACCTTCACAGTTTCATGAAAGGCCTGGATTACCATGAAGAAAAAGACGACGACTATTCTTTCTGTCTGCATCGTTTTCCTGCTTATTTTTCTGTCGGCTGCCGGAATACTGTTTTATATCCGACGCACCCGCACCCGGGAAGCCTTCCTCCAGCTTTCCGAAGTAAACGAAGCAACCAGGGAAGAAAAGGACCCCCGGGTCAATCCTTACTTTGACCTGAGCGTCCCCACCTATATTACAAAACTGCAGGATACCTATTTCCTGGTGGACTGCTATCATGATGAGATCATTTACAGCGATTCCCTGACACGTCCGTTAAATGAATGGGAGATTATGACAGATGAAATCAACCGGGGACATACCGTCGCCGGTGACGGAGAAGTCTGGCTGGCTGATGATACGGAGAACAACCGTATCCTGATATTCGAGAAAGAGAACGGCCGTTTTCTGCATACCCAGACCTTTTCCGATATCGGCATACGGCCCCATTATATCGTTTATGATGAAAAAACCCGCTGTTTTTATGCCCTCAGCTCCATGACCGGGGAACTCTATGTATTTGCCAGGGAAAAAGATTCCACCCGCATGGTATTAAAGGATATCCGCTCCATTGCTAAGCTGAACGGGATTTATGTCCGCTCCTTCACTATTATGGGAGATGCGATCTATTTTGTATCGGGTAATTCCACCATTATCCGGGCACGGCTTTCGGATTTGAAAATCCTGGAGGAATATCCGGTTCCCCCGGAAATTGCCGGGATGGTCCAGCTTATTAAAATAGAAGATTATTATTATATTACCGTTTCCACGGATGCGGATTTCAATCAGGATTACGCTACTTTTATACGGACTAAAGATCTGCGTTCCCTGGCTGACGGGGATTATGAGGATATTTATTCGTATTTTATCGGCGGCGGGACCCCTTATTATATTACCGCCTTTGACGGCCATTATTATCTCACCGAACACCGGCTTCCGGGTCATTCCGTGTGGCAGTTTGATGTGGAGGATAATGAAATTATTAATGTTGTTCCGGTTTACTAAAGGCCTTCTTCCGGAAAAGTTTCCTTTACTCCGCCAGCTTCTCCATCCATTCCTTCCCCAGCCGGTAGGTTTCCTCTGTCTCCTTTCGCATGCTGGTATAAAAAGCTTCTGCGGCCGCCTTCCTTCCCGCCGCCAGTTCCGCCCCACGCCTTGTAAAGAACCGGTCATACAGCGTCTCCAGCTTGCGCTTATATTCCCTGAAAAAACAATCCTCCCCGTCTCCGGAACCGTCATCCACAGTCCCGTCGCTGTTCTTCGTATAGAGAGGACAGCCCGTCTCACCGGCATAAAGCAAGGTCCGCGCTATCCCTATAGCGCCTGTCACATCCAGTTTATCCGCATCAAATACGATTCTGGCTTCGGCCGAAACAGGCGGTTTATCCGAACGGAACCGGTGTGCGGCTATCGCCTCTTTCACTCTGCCGGCCCGTTCCTTCGTCCAGCCATTCTCCAGAAGAAAACCAAAAGCCTTATCTCCGCCCACAGCCGCATGGCACAGAGCGGGATTTTCAAACTGCTCTTTGCGCCCGATATCGTGCAGGAGGCAGGCTGTGATTAAGATCTCATAATCCACGTCCTTCTCCCCGGATGCAATATCCAGCGCCGTATATAACACACGGTAAATATGCTCCTTATCATGGGCGCTGTCTTCCATACAGGAAAGCATATAGGCTTCTGTTTTTTCAAACGCTTTCCAATTCATCCTCTCTCCTCTCCTTTCCCGCACCTGCCGGCCCGTTCACAATCATAATACCCACACAGACGAGAAGCAACGCCGCCACACCGGTCAGACCGAAGGCCTGGCTGCTTTCCCCGAGAAACAGGGCGGAAAGCAGAACACCGAATACCGGGTTCATGAACCCGAACACCGCTACCCTCGCCACCGGGTTATATTTCAGGAGAATCCCCCACAGCGTATAGGCGGCTGCAGAAATAAAAGCCATATACAGCAGCAGCCCCAACCCCGCCGGTCCTGCTCCGTCAAAGCGGATTCTGCCGCCTGCGGCCAGGCCGAAGCAGGCAAGTGCGATCCCGCCCGCTAAAAACTGCCAGCCGCTCAGCGTTACCGGATTTTCTTTGTCCGAATACCGCTTAATCAGGGCCGATGAAAAAGCATAGCTCACCGCAGAAAGGAAAATAAACCCTTCTCCCAGGAAAGAAACATTCATATCCAGGCTTTGACCGCTGACGTTAATGAGCACTACACCTGCAAAACCTGCCGCGCAGCCAAGTACTTTTTTAGCCGTGAGCTTTTCCATACGAAAGATGACTACAGCCACCAGTATGGATAGGAATACATTGGATGCGCCGATGACAGAAGACTTCACCCCGGAGGTATGGGCCAGCCCGATATAGAAGAAAATATATTGTCCCACCGTCTGTACCACAGCCAGCTTAAGCACCATATGCAGGCTTGTCCTGGCAGGAACCAGCGGCTTTCTGCCAAGGAAACTGCCGAACAGAATGACAAGAATACCGGCAAGGGTGAACCGTGTCCCGGCAAAAACAATCTGGGAAGCGCTGTCCGAGGCGCCGATTGCAAACAGCTCATATCCAAGCTTGATACAAGGAAAAGCGCTGCCCCAGAGAAAACAGCAAATAAGGGCGCAGATAAACACCACGCCCGTTCTGTTCATATGTGTTTGTGAGGAAGAAGAATTCATTGGTTTCAGGCTCCTTTATTATTATTCCCGCGGGCAACGAGCCAAGTATCCATGCTGGCAGGATATTTGACTGTTGCTTCCCGCCTTATTACCTTACTTCCTTTTCTTCTGTTTTGCAAGCCCTGCCTTTATGATATCTTCTTGCCTCCTGAAATTCCCGTATAAAGCTGATAATATTTCCCCTTTTCCTCCATCAGCTGCTCATGGTTACCCCGTTCAATAATCCTCCCCTGTTCCATAACCATGATACAGTCGGCATTCCGGATCGTGGACAGCCTGTGGGCGATGACAAAGGTGGTTCTTCCCTTCATCAGTTCATCCATTCCCTTCTGCACAAGCTTTTCCGTTCTGGTATCAATGGAGGAAGTGGCTTCGTCCAGAATCAGCACCGGCGGATCCGCCACCGCGGCCCGGGCAATGGCCAGAAGCTGCCTCTGTCCCTGGCTCAGGCTGCCTCCGTCCCCGGTGAGGACGGTCTGGTAGCCTTCCGGAAGCCGCCGGATAAAGCCATCCGCATTGGCCAGTTTTGCCGCCGCCCGGCATTCTTCGTCGGTCGCCTCCAGACGTCCATACCGGATATTATCCATTACCGTTCCTGTAAATAGATGGGTATCCTGAAGGACTATGCCAAGGGAACGGCGCAGATCGGCTTTTTTTATTTTATTGATGTTGATGTTATCATAGCGGATTTTTCCATCCTGGATATCATAAAAACGGTTAATCAGATTGGTAATTGTAGTTTTTCCGGCACCTGTGCTTCCCACAAAAGCCAGCTTCTGCCCCGGTGCGGCAAACATTTTAATGTTGTGGAGGACAATTTTCTCTTCCTCGTAGCCGAAATCCACATCATGAAAGGTTACATCCCCTTCCAGTTTCGTGTAGGTTATCGTTCCCTCCGCCTTATGCGGATGCTTCCATGCCCATATACCGGTCCGTTCATGGGCTTCTGTCACGGAACCATCCGGCAGCCGGCGCGCATTTACCAGCTCCACATAACCGTCGTCGGTTTCCGGGGCTTCATCCAGCAGGGCAAAAACGCGTCCCGCCCCTGCCATAGCCATTACAATGCTGTTCATCTGCTGGCTTATCTGGGTAATGGGCTGGGTAAAGTTTTTATTCAGGGTAAGAAACGAAACCAGGGTTCCCAAAGTCAGACCCACGTAACCGTTCAGCGCCAGGACTGCCCCCAGGATAGCGCAAAGCACATAGCTGATATTCCCCAGGTTGGCATTTACCGGCATCATGATATTCGATATCCGGTTTGCCAGATCCGCGCTGTTTTTCAGTTCCCCGTTGATTTCCCGGAACTGTTCCAGGCTCCGTTTCTCATGACAGAACACCTTCACTACCTTCTGCCCTTCCATCATTTCTTCAATATAACCGTTCACGCGTCCCAGATCCGACTGCTGTTTAACAAAATACTGTCCGGACAAACCGCTTAGCCTGCTTGTAACAAACAGCATGATACCCACCGTAAACAGGGTTACCAATGTCAGGGGGATATTCAGGAGAATCATACTGACAAGAGTCATAACCACCGTGACCGCTGAATTGATAACCTGGGGTATGCTCTGTCCCATAAGCTGCCGGAGGGTATCCACATCATTGGTATAAACGGACATAATATCTCCATGGGCATGGGTATCAAAATACTTAACAGGCAGGGATTCCATATGGGTGAAAAGCCGGATACGCAGGTTGCGCATCGTTCCCTGGCTGACATTTACCATAATCCGGTTATAGCCATAAGAACAGACTATTCCCGCCGCATATATGGCGGCCATGGATCCCAGAGCCTGCAGCAAGGGAGCAAAATCAGGATTTGGGGTACTGGTTAACGGAAGGATATACTCGTCAATAAGCGTCTGCATAAATAAGGTGCCTTTCAGGGTACACAGGGCGGCCCCTATAATGCAGATAAAAACAATCCCTGCCTGTATTCCGTACCCTTTTATCATAATGCCCAGAAGCCGCAGCAGGGTCTTGCCCGGATTCTGTAATTTATCGCCTTTCTCAGGGCCCATAGCTCCCTGCATTACCTTTTTCATTCTGTCAGCCATTAACAGCACCTGCCTTTCCTGTATCTTCGACGCCGGTTCCGGGCTGCTGATCGAAATCGCCTCCGCCCCGTGTCTGCCCTTCATAAATCTCCTGATAAATAGCGTTGGATTGGAGAAGTTCTTCATGGCTTCCGAAGCCGTTCAGCTTTCCGTTGTCCAGCACTACAATCCGATCCGCATCCTGGACGGACGAAATCCGCTGGGCAATGATCAGCTTGGTGGTTCCCGGTATTTTTTCCGCAAAAGCGCTTCTGATCTTCGCATCCGTTGCCGTGTCCACCGCGCTTGTGGAATCATCCAGAATCAGTATCCCGGGCTTTTTCAACAGCGCTCTGGCTATACAAAGCCGCTGCTTCTGTCCGCCGGAAACATTGGTGCCTCCCTGTTCGATATAAGTCTCATAACCGTCCGGGAACCGGTTTATGAATTCATCGGCACAGGCCTGCCGGCAGGCTTCCCGGCATTCTTCCAGGGTGGCACTTTCATTCCCCCATCTCAGGTTTTCCAATATGGTACCGGAGAACAGTACGTTTTTCTGCAGGACCACCGCCACCTGGTTTCTTAACGCCTCACAGTCATATTCCTTCACATTCCGCCCGCCAACCCGGACAGCGCCTTCCGTTACATCGTATAAACGGCTTACCAGGTTAACCAGGCTGGATTTGCCGCAGCCGGTACCGCCGATAATTCCTATCGTTTCCCCGGATCGGATATGCAGGTCGATGTCCGTCAGGGTTTCTTCCCTTTCTTCCCCTTCCTGCTTTCTGCCCGCCTTATACGAGAAGCTCACATGGTCAAAGTCGATCCTTCCGTCGGGAATATCCATGACCGGATTCTGTGCATTTTTCATATCCGGAACCTCTGTCAGCACCTGGGCAATCCGCCTGCCGCTGGCCGCACTCATGGTTACCATGACAAAAATCATAGACAGCATCATAAGGGACATCAATATACTCATTACATAGCTGAACATGGATGTCAGCTGGCCGGTGGTCAGATTCCCTGCCACCACAAACCTGGCTCCAAACCAGGACAGCAGAAGAATACAGCCATAGACCACCAGCATCATGGACGGGTTATTAAAGGCCAGAATCCCTTCCGCTTTTGTAAAAAGCCGGTACAGATTCTGTGCAGCCCGGGTGAATTTATCGTTTTCATAATCTTCTCTTACAAAAGCCTTCACTACACGGATGGCGGATACATTTTCCTGGACGCTGGCATTTAAGTCATCGTATTTTTTGAATACCACATCAAATATCCGCGTGGCATGGCTCATGATAAACAAAAGCACGGCGGACAGTACCACCATAGCCCCTACAAATAGCAGGCTCAGCCTCGCATTGATGGCAAAGCACATGAGCATACTGCAGATCAGCATCAAAGGCGCCCTGACTGCTATACGGAGTATCATCTGGTAGGAATTCTGTACATTCGTGACATCCGTGGTCATCCTGGTGACCAGACCTGCCGTGCTGTATTTATCTATGTTGGAAAAAGAGAATGTCTGTATGTTTTCATACATCCCGTCCCGGAGGTTACAGGCAAAGCCGGAGGAAGCCCTGGCTGCAAAGGTACCCGCAAGAATACCGGAAACCAGGGAAACCGCGGCAAGAACCAGCATCAGTAAGCCGTAAGAATATACATTTTCTATATTTCCCGCTTCAATTCCCTTATCAATTATCTGGGCGGTGACAAAAGGTATGAGCACCTCCATCAGCACTTCCACCGCCGTAAAAAAAGGGGTCAGTATCGAGTCTTTTTGATATTGTTTTACCTGACCGAGCAATGTTGCAATCATAGTATTACTTCCTCCTTAATTTTCTGTTCCTGCCCTGCCGCCTCCTCATCGGATTTCAGATTTGCAAGCATCCTGCTTACCAACTGGCCCAGCTGTTCATATTCGCTTCCGGAAAAGCCCTGGTATAAATATTTCTGGAATAGATCCATCTTTTTATCCAGCTCCTCCTTCACCTGACGGGCTCTGGGGGTTAACAGGATTTGTTTCATGCGGTCGTCCCCGGTAGTAGACTGCAGGTCGATATAACCTTTCTGTCTCAGTTTTTTCAGCAGCATGGAAACAGCCGCTTTGGAAATTCCCAGCTCCCTATGAATATCCCCGGAAAAGATTTCTTTCTTTCCTTCCTGATCCAGAAGGATCTTGAGTACATCGCTTTGGGCCGCCGTCAAATCATTTTCTGCAAAAATCTGATCCTCTCTTACGGAAACCATCAGGCTCATCTTTTTCAGCAGCCGCAAAACATTATCATCCATTTTATTTTCCATTTCCATTCCTTTCCTGTAATTTTCCGGCTAACTGTATCGGAAATCCTTCCGGAAACATCAAGTCTTAAATATTAACTAGTTAACTTTATTTACTAGTTTTACTACAAAATCTCTGGAAAGTGAAATCGAAAAATGTTATTATTAATAAATAAATTTAATTAATATGTTTTATAAATACTAAAAGAAAGGGCTATTATGAATACTATACAACTGGAATGTTTTCTTGCCGTATCGGACAGTCTTAATTTTGCACGGGCGGCGGAGCAGCTGCATATTACCCAGCCCGCAGTCAGCCACCAGATCCAATCCCTGGAAGCGGAGCTGAATACCCGGCTTTTTGTGCGTACCACACGTTCTGTGGAATTGACACCGGCCGGCTTTGCTTTTATCAGTGATGCCAAGGATATCCTGGGACGGACACGGGCGGCCAAGGCCCGGATTTCAAGCAGTGATCCCGGACATATTTCCGAATTTTCCATCGGCTGTCCCGGCATTCCCGAACAGAACCTGCTCCCTCCTGTACTGCGCAGGCTCACAGAAGAATTTCCCCGGCTTCACCCGCTGATTAAAATGGGGCCTCTGCCTATCATGCAGAACCAGCTGCAGGAAGAAGCGCTTCATGTGCTGTTCGGCTTTACAGAGGAGAGGGAGGAAAACACTGCGGTTCCCCGGGCCTCATCCAAAAAAACAGGCGCCTTTGCCCTGCTTGCCAAAACGCCTGTCGCCTGTATTCTCTCTCCGGAACATCCGCTTGCCTCCCGGAAAAGCCTATCCTGCCGGGATTTAAAAGATCTGAGTATCCTGGCCTGTGAACCCCGCCAGACGCATCCTGTGATTTCCGCAGTCATTGCGCCCCTTATCGGCCAGCGTTCCCTGGAAAACATTTTTTTTTGTGATAATCTTTCTGCAATCCTCATCCTTGCCAGGGCCGGACTGGGGTTTTCCCTGGTACCCGATATACCGGGGCAGCGGGCTTTGGGGCTTTCCTATATTCCTATGGAAAACACGCCGCCTCTGCACTTCGGGCTTTATTACAAGAACCGCAGTACGCATCCGGCGCTGAAGCGTTTTATTGAATTGATGCAGAAGGAATTCGTATGCCCCTGACAAAACCGCTTAAAGTCCCCTCAGGAGACCTGCATTGAATCCCGCTCTGTTTCCATAGGCGGCTCTGTTTCTTCCCGCTCCGTTTCCATGGGCGGCTCTGCTGCTTCCCGTTCTGTTTCCCCGGACGGTTCCGTTGCTTCCCGTTCTGTTTCCATAGGTGGCTCTGTTGTTTCCCGTTCTGTTTCCATAGGCGGCTCCGTTGCTTCCCGCTCTGTTTCCATAGGCGGCTCTGTTGCTTCCCGCTCTGTTTCCATAGGTAACTCGGTCGATTCCCCTTCTGTTTCCTTCTTATTTTCTTCCGGTGCCTGACCGGGATCCGTCGTATCATCATCATAAATCTGCGGGATATATTCTTTGGATTGTGTTATGGCATCTACCGTCTGTGTTTTGGAAGCATCCGTATTGTATATAATACGGACCTCGATAATCTGTCCGTCAACAAAGCCGCATCCGGCCGCCCAACCCTCTGGTGTTGCATTCGTCTTTCCGCATGACAATCTATCATACGTATGGGAAGATAACTTATCGCAATTGCAGGGATCCCCTACAAAATGTTTCGGACTTCTGTAAATAATTCCCATACCGCAATCCGGATGCATGAAACGGGAATTTTCATGCACATCCCAATGATCATTCCGGGATGCATGTGTCAAACCCAAACAATATGGCTGACACGTTGCTTTTGTATAGCAAGCCGCCGAATGCTGATGATAGAGCCGAACCGTATAGCAGCCGCCCCCATTGTCTGTATCTCCCGTATGATAATGATAGGTATACTCTATTTCTCCCGGTACCTGCTCGACTCCGATTACTATCTTTTGGGGTATTGCAAGGATCGCCTGCTGCATTTCCACAAATGCGGCATCATCGGCAACTGTAACATTTTTAGTGAGCAACGCAGTCGCCAGCCGTTTTTTACCGTCACTCACAGATTGAAAAACCGATTGGATTGCGCTGTCCAGATTATCTAAACGGTTCTCCGTTTTTGACTCCATAGAAGCAATCCTCTCTATAATTGCTTCCCTGCTGTCTGCGATCGCCATTGCAGCAGAAGTATGGTTCCGGCCCATATTTGTATCTATTTTCTGTAATCCCTCCAAGACCTCTGTTTTTGTATCGGTAATCCCCTGGTTAACGATTGTCACATTGTCCGTTAACTGCCCGAATCCATTGCTTAAATTAGTATCTATACTCTCATATTGCGTTTTTAAAGTATCGGTCTGTGTCTGCAGGGATAGCAGAAGCGCCCCAAGGTTCGAGGTATTCTCATCGGAAAAGGAGGTATTAAGCTCTTCTAAAACAGTAAGCAGCTCCTTATGATTTTCCTTTCCCTCCGTCTTTACAGCCTCAATTAATTTTTTCAGATCAGAATGCGCCGTATCAACAGATACATTGATATCCGCCAGATTGATAGTAATATCCGCAAATTTTTCAAGAACAGCCTCTCTCCATGAGGAATTTGTACTATTGCTATCTTCCAACGCTTCTTTTATGTCATTTTGGGTGTTGGTTATCTTATCGCTAACCTGGTCCAAATGCTCCATAAGTTTTTTGACTTCACCTGACAGGTTTTGATCCGTGGAATCTTCATTATTCTGCAGTTCGTTTTCACCTTCCCCCTGGTTGATTTCCAAGCGGAGTATTTCTTCCTTATTTTTCTCAACGGCTTCTTCCAAGCCCTCCAAATATACAGTTATCGATTCTAAATCCTTTTGCATCTGATTAAATAGGATATTTTCTGCGGCGGACATGCTATTGCCGGCCTGCACCTTATCCTCGTTCGGCAGATATGATAATTCCGCTTTCAGCCCGCTGTCCGCCAGAAAGGTCTTCATATCGGCATTTTCCGTATGGTAACCTCTGTATATACGGCAAAAGCAAAGAAAGCTTATTAGCAGCATGACGGCAATCATAAATAGCCGCACTCTTTTCTTTTTCTTATCAAATACCTTTGGTACTACTTTTTTCATTTGTTCTCCTTATCTGTACTTATGTACGAATACGCACTGTTTTAAAAAAGTGCATCGGTTAAATAGTTACTTAAGTCCGCCGGTCCGATCACAATAACCGGCAACAGGCTGATGGTGAAATAAAGGAAACGACTAGAGGAAGGATGTAGGATTAGATGAACGGAAATAAACAGAAAAACAGGGAATTGAATAGATACAATAACAAAAGACAACACTTTTGCCATTATCGGAAAAAGGCTTGCGGCTAAACGGTACAGGTAAAAACATAAGGGGCCGGTGAAAAAATACAAGAAAACAGGCAAACACATGGGAATTTTTTCAGAAATAACACTACCGAACAATTGATATCACAGACAGGAAGTCAGAATGATTATTTGCTTAATCTTATCACTATCAAATTAAATATGCAACACTTTATTACACAATATTTTTTAATATGTACCGTCAAGGCAACCGTCCAGACGGCGCCTTGCGTTCTGCGTCGTCCCCTCCTGCGTCCCTTCCGGCACTTCCGTCTCATTATCCTTATCTCATTGGAACGCTTTTTCAGGCCAAAATGACAGAAAGGCCCTATGCAGGGGAACCTCTCTGCCATTTTTTTTGCTTTCACTCCCGTCTCCCGCATCCATAACCAAAAAGAATACAAATAGGGAATGACTTGATTTCATTCTAGCCACAAATAGAGGAATCACATCATACGCCGTGATATTTCCATCGTATACTCGGGAATCGCCTTCACTCCCTTAAGCACACACCCCTCCTCTACGGGAAGGTCATAATACACCCGGTTTCCATAAGGATTAGGAATCGGATGGTCACTGGAGTAAATGCGGATAACCAGACTGGCCGGATACCCAAACCGTTTCAGGGCGATATGCCAGGTTTCACCCGTCGTAAACCAGTCATCCGCCAGCTTTCCGTCCAGGTAAACCTCTGCCCTGTCACCGGCATAATCCGCTTCCAGATACAGCTGATGAATGTTATCCACAGGGACGGCTCCCAGGCTGACCTGATATTCACAATATTCCTGTTCCCCGCCGGCAAGTCCTCCGCTTTCCAAAAGTTCTGTCCCCACCGCCACCTTTACCGGCCCGGTCCGGAAACTCTTTTCCTCCGGTTCTCCCGTACTACCATAACATAGCACTTTTTCCTCCTCATGGACGGTCAGAAGGCATATTCTTCCCTCCCTCTCAATAAGGCTGCTGTCCGCGTGTTCCGGAATATAAAGAGTATCCCCGATTCTGCAGGCCCGGCTGGCCTGCCCCGAAGTGAGCGTTACCACATCCCCTTCCTGATCCTTCCACTGATAAACCGGTTCTCCATCCGTATAAAAGAAATACCGGCTGCCAAGACGGCACAGCAGAAACGCATTTGTTTTTTCCAGGAAACCGGTCCCGCAGGAAAGCCGGAAAGGAATGATTCCGCAGGCCCCGGATTGTATATGCAGTGAATCCAGTATAAGCTCTCCATCCGGCATCACCAGCTTAACCGCCGCGTTGTCACGCTCTTCCATGACACGCCTTCTCTGATGGTTATTGACAAAGAGAAATCCTGTACCCGTATCCTGGTTTATACGGGCCGTGGTACGCAGGGTATGCATATCCTCCGGGGATCCCGGCCTTTTTTCCGGAAAATAAGTAAGGCTTCCCGCCAGTTCCTCACCGAAGTCCTCCAGGAACAGGTGAAGCCTTCGGAGCCGGCCATAGCTTTCCTTCACTTCACCCGACTCCCTGATACAGGTCTGGAAATCGTAGCTTTTTACCGGAAGATCGTTGTTATAGCCGGTAGCCCTTGACTCCTGAAGAGTCGTATCCTTTCCTTCCGGGTTAATACCGCCGTGATACATATAATATCCCAGCAGATTGGCCCCGCTTCCCAGCATACACAAAGCCTGGGCCTCAATATCCTCCGGATAGGGGTACGTCCTTCTGTGGGAGGTCACCTGCAGACCGCCTCCCAGCTCTGCCGTTAGGTAAGGGTTTTTTTCAATTGAAAATGTAAAATTTCTGCTTTCCTGCCGCTTTAGATCGGAACCGATGTTTTCATCCTGCTTGTAGGAGGAAAAGACAAAATTGGCGCTGGCCGGCATTTCTTCCACATGCTCCGCCCAGGGAGCATCCACATAGCCTCCCAGTACAGGAAGGGTTTCCCCGTCCACCACAATACCTCCTCCCCAGCCGGTGGAAGTATAATAAGGAACCTCCAGGGAAGCATCCAATGCCATTTTCTTCAGAGTACGCATATGTGCCATACATTCCTCTGTGGATGACGGCCCGCCGCCGCAGTGTCCATACTCATTTTCCAGCTGAATGCCGATGACAGGCCCTCCGTCTTTCGCCATCCGGCCTGCCGCTTGTTCCCCTATTTTCCGGTAGAACCGTTCCACCTCCTGCAGATATACCGGAGCATTGCTGCGCAGCCTGTCCCCGCATTCCTTAACCAGCCAGTCGGGAAAACCGCCGTTCCTGCATTCCCCATGAGCCCAGGGGCCGATACGCAGCCATACCTGCAGGCCTGCTTTTTTGCATACATCGAGGAACCGCCGCAGATCCCTGCAGCCCGTGAAATCCCATTCGCCTTTTCGTTCCTCATGGTGTATCCAGAAAACATAGGTGGCCACAATGCGGATACCTCCTGCCTTCATTTTCAGGAGCTCTTCCTCCCAATCCGCAGGCTCATAGCGGGAATAGTGAAATTCTCCCATGACAGGGAGAAAACGCTTCCCGTTCTTCATAAAGCTCAGGTTATCCACCTCATACAGGTTCCCCCGGCTGTCTTTTCCACACATAGGCAGTTTTATTCTCTC
Source organism: Lachnospiraceae bacterium (assembly GCA_022845955.1). GTDB lineage: Bacteria > Bacillota > Clostridia > Lachnospirales > Lachnospiraceae > Eisenbergiella. Next base: position 929,074 of record AP025576.1, on the reverse strand, counting down.
GTTTTCCTGCCATGTTACTTTGATTACATTCTCCATCTTCCCATCCTTTCTACTTAATTAGTGCACACCCCAACAGGATAGTGATTTCCTGTATGGTCTCTATCCTGCGATAAATCTTCCGGCGCCGGCACTGCCGCCTTCTTAAGTATACAGCAATTGAGGCCAGATATCTATCTGTCATTAATACAGGAAACGGGAGACAAATCTATAAAGAATTATAGATTTGCCCCCCGTTTTCATACCTCCAGATACATCTCCCGGAGCCGTTCCCTTCTCTCTTCATCCAGTCCCATTTCCTTTTCCAGAAACGCATCCATTGTGCCATACGTTTCTTCAATGGCCTGGAACACACGGATAAGATAGCTTTCCTGCACCTGCATCAATTCCCTGAGGCAGTCAATGAGCTGCGGGTTCTGCAGGCGTTCCTTCAGCTTTTCCAGATGGCCCTCCACCACATCCGCAGTAAAGGTATTCACCATCATGTAATCTGCCAGAATAGTCTCTCTGGGCACATTCAGAGCGGACAGGAGCAGGGCGGTGCCCACGCCCACACGATCCTTCCCGGCGCTGCAGTGCCACAGGACGGCGCCTTCCTCCTGTGCCAGGAGGATGTCAAAAAACTTCCGGTACTGCTGTCTGGAAAAAGGATCCATGACCAGATTGCGGTACAGGCCTGCCATATATTCCTCCGCCGCCTTCTCGCTGCTGCCCATCTGCTGTACCAGCATTTTCATCATGTCCTTTTCGGCGGATTGTTCCCGGGTGATTCCGATCGCCTGATCGCTGAGAATGGGATTTACCACATAGGCCACCCCGGGGAGTTCGGGATCCGGGGCCTCGCCGCGTTCTTGTCCGGTGCGGAAGTCCACATCTGTGCGCAGTCCGTACTCTTGTGTGAGTATCTGTTTATCCGTTTCGGTCATACCGGCCAGCTGCCCGCTGCGCAGCAGCCTGCGGGGGCGTATTTTCTTTCCGTCCGCCGTTTCAAAACCGCCTAAATCTCTGGTATTATGCAGTCCCTCCAAGGGGATTCTTCTGATCTCTTTCATCCGGCCTCCTGCGCTTTTTTCTTATTCATGTTACGTTTTATCACCTTCAGCCTGGTGAATTCTTCCCGTTCCTTTTCCTCCAGGGCATTGCTGATATCTTTAACCAGCGCCGTGTAGGTAGGGATGGTGATGTTCTTCAGCGCATTGGCACGTTTCTGCGTCTTGCGGATGTTCATTGCCAGCCGGTATGCGGCGTTTTCCACCATAGACAGCTTGATTGTCAGCTCCTTCACCTTCAAAAAGCCTTCCCTGGCCCTGTCCACGGACTCCCTCGTGCTGTAGAAGCCATAGCTGGGACCGGCCTCATCCGGCGTATATTCCACCTTGGGGATCTCCGTTCCCATAATGCTTCTTGTTTTAATGCGGACGGAAGTTTCTATCGGCACCGCGTGGGATATTTCCTGCACGTAATGGATTCCCACTTCGATATTCGCCTGCTGAAGGGCTTCATAGGCATTGGTAAAGGTCTCGTTGATTTCCGACTGGATGGCCTTTGCTTCCTCATTCAGGTTCATCAGCTCCCGTATGAGGATATTCCTTTTTTTATCCATCAGCTCATAGCCCTGTTTTGCCAGCTCCAGGGAATTCTTTACCATGATCAGGTTGCCTTTGGTAGGAAATATGTTTTTCTCTGCCATGTGCTCACACCCTTTCCTTTACGCCTTCTCCCCGGCGGGATAATACTGATCCAGTACCTTGGTATTGACACGGTCCAGCTCCTCCCTGGGAAGCATATGCAGAAGCTCCCAGCCGATATCCAGGGTCTCCCGGATTGTCCGGTTTTCCTCCTGCCCCTGGCCTACGAAACGTGCCTCAAAGGCTTTCCCGAATTCCAGATACTTTTTATCCAGAGGGGAAAGCTCATCTTCACCGATAACGCTTGCCAGCGCCCTGGCGTCCCCCACCTTGGCATAGGAGGCAAAAAGCTGGTTGGCGGCGTCTGCGTGATCCGCCCTGGTATAGCCCTCTCCGATACCGTCCTTCATCAGACGGGACAAAGAAGGAAGCACATTGATGGGAGGGTACACGGATTTCCCGTTCAGCTCCCGGTCCAGGACGATCTGTCCCTCCGTAATATATCCGGTCAGATCCGGGATGGGATGGGTGATATCGTCGTTGGGCATGGTAAGTATGGGGATCTGGGTCACCGAACCGTCCACGCCTTCCACAATGCCGGCCCGTTCATAAATGGTTGCCAGCTCACTGTAGAGATAACCCGGATACCCCTTACGGGACGGGATTTCCCCCTTGCTGGAGGATACCTCACGCATGGCCTCGGCAAAGGATGTCATATCCGTCAGGATAACCAGGATGTGCATGCTCTTTTCAAATGCCAGATATTCCGCCACGGTAAGAGCCACCTTGGGGGTGATCAGCCTTTCCACCACCGGGTCGTTCGCCAGGTTCAGGAACATGACCACATGATCGGATACGCCGCTTTCCTCAAAGGTGCTTTTAAAATATTCCGCCACGTCATATTTTACGCCCATGGCGGCAAAAACAATAGCGAACTTCTCCTCGGAATTATCTCCCAGGGATGCCTGGCGCACAATCTGCGCAGCCAGCTGGTCATGGGGAAGGCCGTTTCCGGAGAAAATAGGGAGCTTCTGCCCCCGGATCAGCGTTGTCAGCCCGTCAATGGCGGAAACGCCGGTACGGATATAGTTACGGGGATATTCCCTTCTCACCGGGTTCAGGGGTTTGCCGTTCACATCCGCCTTTTTCTCCGCCACGATTTCCCCCAGATTATCGATGGGTTCGCCGATACCGTTGAAGGTTCTTCCCAGCAGGCTTTCGGAAAGCCCGATTTCCATGGGATGCCCGGTAAACCGGGTGTGGGTGTTCTGCAGGGACAGGTTTTCCGTCTTTTCAAACACCTGCACCACCGCTTTATCCTCATTGATTTCCACAACTCGGCCCAGCAAGCGATCCGCGCCATTGTCCATGGTGATTTCCACCACCTCGTCAAAGGATGCGCCCTGGACGCCTTCCAATACTACAAACGGGCCGTTCACACTGTGCAAGCCCAAATATTCTATTGCCATAATGCGCCTCCTTTATGCATTTCTGGCAATGACATCATCGTAAAACTTATCAATTGCCTTCTTATAATCTTCAAATTTATCCAGACGGCTGTTTTCCACATCATACTTGATAGAAATCACCTTGTCAAATATGGGATCCTCCCGCAGCACCGACATGGGCATCCCCATGGATATGAGCACTTTGGACTTCTGGTACAGGTAAAGGATAGTCTCCATCATCAGCTTCTGCTTCGCCAGGGGCACACAGGTATCCTCCGGGTGGAATGCATTCTGCTGCAGGAAGCCCAGACGGATAACCCTGGCGATTTCCAGCGTCAGCTTCTGATCGTCGGGCAGCACATCGCCTCCGATGAGCTTGACGATTTCCATAAGACCGCTTTCCTGGGTCAGTATGGATACCAGCTGGTTTCTGTTGTCTATGAAATCACTCCCCACATGATCCGCATACCAGCCCGCCAGATCCGGCAGATATTCGCTGTAGCTGGACAGCCAGCTGATGGCGGGAAAATGCCTCTCATGGGCCAGTCCCTTGTCCAGTCCCCAGAAGCAGCGGACAAAACGCTTGGTATTCTGGGTAACCGGTTCGGAAAAATCGCCGCCCTGGGGGGATACCGCACCGATGATGGATACGCTTCCCTCCGTGCCGTTCAGATTCTGCACCATACCGGCCCGTTCGTAAAACGCGGACAAACGGCTGGCAAGATAGGCGGGGAAGCCTTCCTCGGCAGGCATTTCCTCCAGACGTCCGGAAAGCTCACGCAGAGCCTCGGCCCAACGGGAGGTGGAATCGGCCATAATCGCCACATGGTAGCCCATATCCCTGTAATATTCCGCCAGGGTAACCCCGGTGTATACACTTGCTTCACGGGCCGCCACCGGCATGTTAGAGGTATTCGCAATCAGCACCGTCCTGTCCATCAGGGGATTTCCCGATTTGGGGTCGATCAGCTTAGAGAAATCCTCCAATACCTCCGTCATCTCATTGCCGCGTTCCCCACAGCCGATATATATGATAATATCCGCATCGGACCATTTGGCAATGGAATGCTGGGTCATCGTTTTCCCCGTTCCGAACCCGCCGGGAATTGCCGCAGTCCCCCCTTTGGCGATAGGGAACAGGGTATCCAGTATCCTCTGGCCGGTTACCAGGGGCTGGGAAACCGGGAACCTTCTTGCCGTGGGACGGGGACGTCTGATAGGCCATTTCTGCACCATCGTCAGCGCAGTTTCCGTACCGTCCGCCTTCTGGAGCACCGCGAGCGTATCACTGATGGTATATTTTCCGTCCTGCGCCGCACTGATGATATACCCCTGCGTTCCGGGAGGTACCATAACCTTATGCACAATAGCGGGGGTTTCCGGTACTTCGGCCAGGATGGTGCCTCCGCTGACCTTATCCCCTTTCTTCACCAGTATCTTGGTATCCCATTCCTTATGGGTATCCAGCGCATCCACGGCAAAGCCCCTGCTGATAAAGTCGCCGGAGATCTTTGCCACCTCTTCCAACGGCCTCTCAATACCGTCAAATATGTTATTCAGGATTCCCGGCGCCAGCGTTACGGACAAAGTGGCTCCTGTACCTGTAATCGTTTCCCCGGGCTTCATTCCGGAGGTTTCTTCGTACACCTGAATGGTGGTAAATTCCTTTGTCAGGGAAATGACCTCTCCGATCAGCTTCTCTTCGCCGGCGTAGACCATTTCACCCATGGAAAATCCCACATCACCTTTTATCGTAATTACAGGCCCGTTAATTCCATATATCTTTCCTGTTTTTTCCATAACAAGATCTCTCACTTTCTGTCATAAGTTACGGCCTGTCAAGCCCTATACCTGAAAAACAAAAGCTCCTTCCGCTTCCTTAAGCTTTGTTTCAAAGGACTGATCTATCAGTATATTCCTGGAACGGATTAACGCGCGGATACCGCCGCCAAAACCATATTTGCTCACTTCAACCGTGGTATTGGTCATGGATGCCAGAGAATTGATCTTGCCGGAATCCGCCGGGTCAATATAAATAAGCACCTCATCCCCTCCGGCAAATTTCTTCGCCTTTCGGATTTCAGCCACCAGATAATCCTGGTACTCCCTGGTATCCATATAGTTCTCCAGCTTATCCCTTACCTCAGTAAAAAGCTTCGCCTTGAGTTCCTCGGAAAGTTCGCCCACCTTTTCCCGGATTTGCAGCTGTGCCCTGGCAATTTCGGCGTTCTGCTTCTTTTTAAAGCTGTCCTCGGAAAGCTTCAGCTGCAGAGCCGCTTTTCTCGTGCTCTCTTCCTTGTGCTCTTCCAGCGCTTTTTCCAGCGCATTTGTATAATCAGTAAGAACCCTCGCATTCTTCGCGTTGGTGCTTTCCGTCGTCACATCCAGGAAATGCTTTAACTTTTCCTCTGTTGTCATAAAGAACCTCCTATTATAACCTGAACTGTTCCGTTTCTTCACAGTTACAACTTGATACCGATAGCTTCGTTCACATATGCCGTAATAAAATCCGATCTCCGGCCGGTACCATGTCTGTCAGGTATCTCAACCACCAGCGGCACTTTATAATTCAGCTTCACATTGTTGACGACATCCGGAAAATCCCTTCCGAATTTTTCCGTGAGCAGCAGGATCCCGATTTCCTTATCGGCAAGCACCTTGTCGATTTCTGCCTTCAGCTCCTGCTTTTCATGGACCACCGCCCCTTCTACGCCGGCAAGTCTCATGCCGGTGTAGGAATCAATGTTATCGCTGATAAGATACATTTTCATTACAGTTTACCAAGGATCATGAAGGCGATGATCAGACCGTAGAGGCAGACACCTTCGGCAAGACCTACAAAGATCAGGGACTTACCAAGGATGGAGGAATCTTCGCTGATAGCTCCCAGCGCCGCGCTTGCCGCACTGGCAACGGCGATACCGCCGCCCACGCAGGAAAGGCCGATGGAAAGGCCCGCGGCCAGATAGCCCAAACCGGTTGCCATACCGCCCGCGGCAGCTGTTGCCGCCGCCGCATTTGCCGCATCCGCAGCGGATGCCTGGCCGCCGAACATCACAAGGCCGGTTCCCAGCATGAGGCCGAAAAAGGCGACGGCATTGACCGCCAGGGATATCTTATATCTTCTTTTGGATTTTTCTCCCTTAAAATACATCCGGAAAGGTACCACAATGCTTAAAATTAATGCTGTAAATAATAATACTTTTGCCATGATAAATGACCTCCTATTAGTCCTTTTCTTGTTATATGTTTGTACTTTTAATTGCTCTTTGCCGTCTTTGCATAAGGCTTGAACTCCCTGCCGTCCCCCTTATAGAACCGGCTGAAGAATTCATAGTACTGAAGACGCAGGCCCTGTATCCCCACAATAAGCCCTTCCATACCGCAGACAATCAGGTTGCCTATAATAATGACGATGATGTTGGGGGTCCCCCCGTTTTCCGCTCCGGCCAGCATGAGCACAACCTGCATCATAGCCGCATGGCTCACCGCAAAGGCTCCGATACGCACAAAGGAAAGGGTATTGGAAAAGTAACTGAGAAGCACTTCAAACATTTCAAAAAATGCCTGCACCGCAAACATCCCTTTGCCGCCTTCTATCAGCTCCTTCTTCTTGTTCAGCTTGTTGGTAAGGGGTTCCTTACAGGCTATCACCAGCAGAGGGACCGCAAACATCACCACAAGGACAATTCCCGCCGGAAGGGAGTGCCCCGTCATGAACAGCACCACCACTGCGGCCACGGCCCCGTAAAATACCAGTCCGGCCACACCGTTTGTGTCAAACAGCGCTTCTCCCAAATCCTTCGCACGCAGGCTGTTGATGATGTGGAATACCATCATTAACAGCACCAGTCCCATACCCAATCCCACCGCAACCACAAATACCGTGTTCAGGTTGCCGATAAACGGAAGCGTTGTCATCGCCTCTGTAGGCCGCAGCCAGAGAGGCTCTATCACATCCTCAAATCCGAATACGCTGCCGAAACAGAAACCGAACAGCGTGGAAAAGATACCGCAGCTTCCTACGATAGCCGCCAGGTTGAGCTTTTTAAACTTATACAGGAGCATACCGCCCGCGAACAGGCACAGCCCCTGTCCCACATCCCCGAACATGGCTCCGAAAATGATGGAATAGGTTACAGCCACGAAAATCGTGGGATCGAATTCCTGGTAATCCGGAAGGCCGTACATCCGGATGAACATTTCAAAGGGCTTGAAAATCCCCGGGTTTTTCAGCTTGGTGGGAGGCTTGCGGAACCGGTTTTCCAGGCTTGTTCCTTTTCCGTCCTCAATCATACAGAAAATATCCGCATCCCCTTCGATTTCCTTTTCAAACTTCTCCGCATCCGCCTGCGTCATCCAGCCGCAGAGAATAAAAAACACCGTATCCTTTGCCCTGGTAAAGGCCGCCAGACGGCGCACATCAAAGTACTCGGCGCTCTCCCCGATCCGTTTTGCCGCGGCCAGGATCTGGCTTTTGCGCTCCTCCAGCCGGTTAAGGAAGGTATCCTCAAGCTCCCGGAGCTTCCCGTCCAGCTCCGTTTTCCGGGCGTTCAGCTTATCATAAGCCTCCTCCACGGTCCCCTCATAATCATCATCGATGAAGGTTCTTTCAAAATGGAGGGACGCATAAACGGCGTCCACCTTTTCCTCTTCGGCGGCAGGCACAAAATAAACACCCCATATATAGTTCTCATCCCTTCCGCACTCATCAAATATGGAACAGATATCGTCCATGAGGTATTCCTTCAGCTTGGAATAGGATTCCACCGGAATTTTCCCGAAACGGAACTTAATATGTTTGAAATGGAGGATAGATGCCACATCATAATGCAGATCCTGGAAAGGGCGTATATTCGTCAGCAGATCCGTCACTTTCCTGCGTTCGGCCTCCAGGCCGCTTTTCGCCTGTCTGCACGTCTCCAGCTCCTTCCACAGCCCTTCAACCAGGGAAACGGCCGGTTCAATCTCCATCCTGCCGGCCGTCCCGCCGTCCTGCGTCCCGTCCGTCAGACGGCCAGCCAGCTCCTCTGCCTTTGCCTTGATGTCCCGATAGGGATTACTGTCCGCACAGGGAGTGATATTCTTCAGGTCTTTTAATTCGGATAACGTATTCTCCAGCTGTATTTCGTACCGGTACAGATATTCGGAGGTCACTCTGTCTATCTCTTCCTTGGGTCCGATAATACTGATAAATTTCATTTTTTCTATCACTGCTTACACCTCCTATGCAGACGTCTTATCCCATTCATCCTTTGCCTGAACGGGAGCCGACGCCAGATATTCTTTAATCCGCTCTGCGGGCAGACCATAACGGACACATTCGATTACCTTAATCACCTTATTCACCTCTTGTTCCTTTTCGTACAAATAGGTGTCCAGGCAGGCGGCGGAATAGCCTGCCGTCCGAAGGTTTGCCTGATGGACCTTATCCATCAGCCTGCCGCAGATTTTTTCCAGCTGTACGTACGACGATTCCTCAAGGTGCCTGCCATAGCTGGTCTGCTGCAGGACATCCATATATTCCTTGGCATTTTCGGCCTCCACCAGCTGCTTGACCTGTTCGGTGGAGAGCCGGTAATGAATGGGAATCAGAAATGCATAAATATCCGCAGGCGCCATACGGTAATATTTTTTAGCCCGGTATATCCACTGGATATTCAGCGTATCCGCCTCCAGTCCGGCAGAACGCTGTATGACCTGCAGATCCTGCTTCTTCAGATGCTTTTTCACATCCAGCCACAGCTGTTTGAAGAAAAGCATATCCAGAGCCGTTTCATAAGCAAACAGATTGGCCCCTCCGGCTTTATTCACCACCGCCAGCGCCTTTCCATACGGCGTATCCTGCAGCAGCCCTATGAGGCCCTCCACGGTTTCCGCCCCCATCAGCACATGGGGATCCATGGAAGAATGACGCTCAAAAACAGCCTGGTAGGCCGACAGATCGATGTCTGTCCGGTCCTCCTGGCTGTCAAACAGATACCGTAGCACATTTTTCAGGAAAATCACTTCATACCGCATGAAATAATCTCCTAAAAATACTCTTTGCTCCAAATCCGCAAATCTGTACAATTTGCCAAAATCATAATAGAGAGACTGCTTTATCAGCGCCTCCGCCGCCCCTCTGTGCAGATGTGTTTCATCCTTATCTGCCAGCACCTTCCCGTAGGAAGGAAGCTTTTTCAGGTAGGAAAGGACCTCGGGTACGCTGTGCAGGTCACTCATTTCCCGGAACTGCTCCTGGGAAAGCAGCCGGCCCCTCATGGCCTTCACCTTCGTGGAGAGTCCGCTGTAACGGAATAAACTCATAACACCTCGTCCTTTCAGCTGCGAACCATTTCTTTCAGAAGCCGGTCGCTCAGCTTTCCATGCTCGTTATCATATTTTTGCTGCAGCTTCTCCAGAAGCCTTCCGGTTTCTTCTTTCAGACCGGCCAGGGCTTCCTCTTTTTCCTTCATGAGCCTTTCCTGCAGCTCCTCCTGTTTTTTCCGGGTATCCGCGGCAAGGGCTTCGTCAAATTCCCTTGTCTTCGCTTCCATTTCGGCAGAAATCTCTTTTTTTCTCACTTCCACCGCTTCATTCATCCGGTTGGCGGTATCTTCGATCTCCGCCAGCCTGCTGATCACTTCATCTACGGCTTTTTCCATATCTTACCTCCTGCCTTCCTATCGTCAATATGCCCTATCAATTAATTATTGCTTGTCATATTGCCCATGTCAATTTAGTATACCACCGGGAAAATCAAACCACAATATGCATAACTGCCAAATAAACAATGTTCATTTTCATATTTCTTAGCAATAAAAAAAGCGTCTGGTTGCCGATTCCTGACGCCTTTTCGTTCTTTTTCTATATCCCAGATAATCTCCTTTTTTGCACCCATCCATCCTCCACCTCTTCCTTTATTAAGAAAGAAAGGATGTGGTGTCATGCAGAAGAAAATCTGCCATTCTCGCAATGAATTCCGAATTGGTAGGTCTTTTGCCTTCTGACTGGCAATAGCCGAACAGACTTTTCTGCTCCTTTTGATTTCCCCGTTTCCAGGCAGACTCAATAGCATGTCTGACGGCATGCTCCACGGTTTCTCCCGTTGTCTTATGCTTTCTTGCAACCGCAGGATACAGCTTCTTCGTAATACCGTCCAACTCTTCCATATCCTCCATGCAGATCGCAAGAGCCGTTTTCAGATATTGATAGCCTTTCAGATGGGACGGTATTCCGATTCTGGAAAGCAAACGTTCAATACGTATTTGTGATGAACAATTCCCCCGATTGTCCGTATGTGGATCTCCATAAGATAAAATGATTTGAAGATCCTTGTCCTGTCTCAGTAATTGGGTAAGTTGAAAAATGTGCGACTGATTACAGTCAGCCACCGATACCCACATACAACTCATATGCTCTCTCCTCTCGTATCATTCCCCACAAAATTGTATTAACAATTAACAGTTACCACTCTATTTTATCAGATTATTTTTATTTGTAAAGGTAATTTATGGCACAATTTTAGAAAAATTTTATTCTTAGCGTGTCTTTTATGGCACATGCCGGAATAAAAAGATGATTGCAATAACGATAAAATGCTGACTTTCTTATCTACGAAGGACTGCATTTCCCCAAAAATGCATATTCACGGAGGAAGAAAAATGGATTACTATGATACGGAAACCTATAACCCCGATATGGCGGAAATATTAATGAGCCGGATATCCACCCAGCTTTCCAGCCACAACTGGTCCCTGAAGATCCTGTCGGATAAATCCGGCGTCCCCTATGAAACGATCAAAAAAATAGCAAACGGCAAAACAGCAAATCCATCCTTAAAAAGCATTCTGAAAATTTCCGCCGCATTCGGCTGCAGCATGGATTACCTGGCAGGAAAAGAAACCCAGCCCGCACAGGGAAGCTGGGGCGGGTGACGCCAAACTTTTTTATCTGCATCCCCAATGTATTCCTATTTGAATTAGTACTTAGAATATGTTAAGATAAAAACAATGACTACCTGAAACAGGCACGCAAATTTTATGCGTACCATAGAAAGGAACCTTATTCATATGAAGAAAGCTTTGATTATAGGCGGCGGTCCTGCAGGTTTGACCGCAGCCTATGAATTATTAAAGGGCAGCAAACAACGGATGTCACGCTCTGCGGACCATCCTTATGTTCAGGCAGAAAATCCCCCGGAGGAAATCGAGGTCATTGTTTTTGAGGAAAGTGATTTACTGGGAGGGATTTCCAAAACAGTGAACTATAATGGCAACCGTATGGATATGGGCGGCCATCGTTTCTTTTCCAAGGATCCCAAGGTAAACGCCTGGTGGCATGCAATGCTTCCTCCCCAGGGCGCCCCTGCCTATGATGATATTATTCTGAAGCGGACGCCTCCCCTTGCCGCAGGAGGGCCGGATCCGGAGAAAACGGATCGGGTGATGCTCACCAGGAACCGGGTATCGCGTATCTATTTTGAAAAGAAGTTTTTTGATTACCCGATTTCCCTGAAATGGGAAACGTTTAAAAATATGGGCTTTCTGACCACCCTCCAGGCCGGTTTCAGCTATCTGGCTTCGGTGCTTCATAAAAGGCAGGAAAATTCCCTGGAGGATTTTTATATCAACCGGTTCGGCAGGAAGCTTTATTCCATGTTTTTTGAAAAATATACGGAAAATCTGTGGGGGCGCAGCCCCAAAGAAATCGCACCTGACTGGGGGGCGCAGCGTGCCAAGGGCCTTTCCGTCATGGCGATAGTCATGGATATGTTCAAGAAACTCCTTCCCGGCGGGAAAAAGGGCCATGTGGAAACCTCGCTGATTGAAGAATTCAGTTATCCCAAGCTGGGGCCGGGTGAGCTGTGGGATGTAACCGGCGAGGAAATTATTAAAAACGGCGGGCAGATACTCCGCGGCTGCCGTGTTACCAGGCTGCACAAGGATGCTGACAACCATATCACCTCCCTTACTTATATTAAGGAAGGAAAAGAACACACCATGGAGGGGGATATCTTTATTTCCTCCATGCCAATCAAGGATCTTGTGGGAGGCATGAACGATGTGCCGGCCAAAGAAGCTGCTATCGCTTCCGGCCTTCCCTACAGGGATTATATGACTCTTGGCGTCCTGGTTCCCAGACTGAATCTGGTGAATAAGACAAAGATAAAAACGATTGCCAACATCGTTCCTGACGATTGGATTTATGTACATGACAGAACGGTTCAGATGGGCCGTTTCCAGATTTATAACAACTGGTCTCCCTATATGGTAAAGGATTTGGAAAACACGGTCTGGGTGGGCCTGGAATATTTCTGTGACGAAGGGGACTCCCTGTGGCGGATGACGGAAAAGGAATTTTCCGATTTTGCCGTAAAAGAAATGGTAAAAATGGGCCTGATTGACAATACCTCCCAGGTAATCGACACCCATATGGAGAAGGTCAAAAAGGCGTACCCTGCTTATTTTGATACCTACAAGGATATTGACCGCCTCCGGGATTACCTGGATACCATCGATAACCTTTACTGTGTCGGCCGTAACGGCCAGCACCGTTATAACAACATCGACCATTCCATGGTTACCTCTTTTGAAACCGTCCATAATATCCTGCACGGCGTGCAGGACAGAAGCAATATCTGGAATGTCAATACGGATAAGGAATATCTGGAATCCACAGCGGAACAGAATTAATGCATAACAAAAGATTCCGGCCATAAACGAATGGTATCCGTTTATAGCCGGAATCTTTTTATCTGCATCACAGGTTATGCTTAATTTGCTGCCTCAACTGCCTTTTTTCCGCTTTTTCAGGACATCGTTCACGATTTCCATACGAAGCCCCGCATCAATAAAATCACAGTGCTTACAGAAGGGATAGTTCTGCCTTCCGTCCTTAACCGCATTTCTCAGCTTCTGATAGGCCGGGCTGTTCCAGGCATCCTTTAAGGGCATTGTTGTCAAATCGCCCACATCCGTCACTTCAAAATTATCACAGCAGCAGATACCCAGCTTTCCGCCGGGAGTGATCCACATATCGGTATAGGGCATCAGACAAGTTTCCTTGATTACCTTTTCCGTAGCGGCCTTATTGGGCGCGCTGCCGGCACGGTTGGTCAGGACCTCCTTCAGGTAACGCATCTGAATCAGGATATCCACATCCTTAAATTCTTCCGGATGGGCCTTTACATATTCATAAATCACCCTGACATTATCATGCAGCTTCATGTCAAGGCAGTAGTTGTTGATAATAAGCTGATTGACATACGGAACGATTTCCTTCACCTTGTCCACATCCAGAAGCAGTCCGTTGGTGGACATAAAGATAAAGCTCTCCGGCAGCTGTTCCCTGGCATATTTATGGAATTCCACAATCCGGGTATCCAGCCACGGCTCATTGTTCCCGTACAAGGTCAGATGCCCCTTGTATCCCCAGTCCCTGAGCTGATCGATAATGCTGTAATACAGGCTCTCTTCCATTCTGGCATAGGGACGTTTTTCCGCATTCTTATTGGCCGTACAGAACTCGCAGGTGCTGTTGCAGCGGTTGATCGTTTCCAGGTTTACCACATTGGGATGGGGCACGGGATCACTGCCCATAAAATATTCAATATAGTCCTTCTGGGATTTTCCCCGGGTCATGAACTGGAAGGTAAGATACCCTTCACTGGACAGCTTGGGAAAGTATTTTCTCATATTCCAGCCGAATTTACCGGCGAAATTATGGATTCTGATTGGCATGTTATATTGTCTCCTTCTCTTATTCAGTACACCTCGAACAGTCCCGATACGTCTGAACCGTTACGTACACCGTACGGATTTATCCATCATCGCAGTACGGCACAGCTGCCGGACTGCCGTTTGGAACGTTTATGCAAAGTATCCCGCATACGGCACAATCCATGCCTGCCGCAGGCCTTTACCATCATATCATCCCCGGACTTTCTTGTCAAACCGGACGTTTACCTTTATACGGCTTGCCGACCGTCACCATAACATTCAGCCGGCAGTTACTCCGGTTTCATATACATATATGGTATAGGGGGATTCTTCCTGGGTATAGGTCCCCTTCAGCGTGAATCCCAGTTCCTTTTCATTGCTGATTTTAATTCGGGAAAACAGATATTTTCCTCCCAGGCTGCGGAACATGTCCCCGTCAATATAAAGCCTGTCATCCGCCACATTCATCGTCCTTACCGCGTTCCAGGTATTCTCCCCGGATCCGGAAAACAGATAGGCCCTGGCTCCCCAGTCCCAGAAATAGATGTCCCATTCCTCCACACGCTCCGTGGCGGGTGTGATCATGGCACCGAAGCTGTCTTTATATTCCTGGGGATAAAAGCCCAGATAGCCGTCCAGCGTAGCGATACCGTTATAGGAAAGCACAGCCGGATGCATTCCGTAGGCGGCGCTGTATTCCCCGTTATAACCGATATCGGTCTTTATTTGTTCAAACAGCTTTTCCGAATAAAATTCCCTGTAATTCAGGGTCTCCACCGGCACCTGCTTAATCAGCCGGTATGCATTGTAATAACAGGTATCATAAAAATCGTTATAAACCGCAGGTGTGAGGACCACCACCGCCAGCGCGATAAAGGCGATCAGGTTGCCCAGCCATTTTTTACGTTTATCATACAGATACTTGATGATAAAAAACAGGGCCGCATACCAGAGGAACGGGTTAAAAAACACGGTCCGGTTAAACTGGAACCCCTTAAGCGGCGGAACCAGCGTCTCAAACAGCCCCCGGAACCCGCCCCAGTAATAAAAGCCGTAGATCAGGCAGTTCCCTATAATAAAATATATCACCAGGCAGAAGCTGTCCGTGAGAATCCTGCCCGGCTTCTTCTCCCGGAGGAAACCGATCACGCGGAATCCAAGGAACAGCAGGCACAGGGGAAGGACAAATTTCGTATGGGAAGGCTGGGCGTGGAAGATGGCCTGATAAAAAACATCCCATATGGTTGCCGCAATTTGGCCGGCGGTAAAATTATCATCCGCCATAGTGGAACGCATGGTAACCACATCGGAAAACAGCATTTCCCCAAACAGCCTGTACTCAAACAAGATGTAACCCGCCGCCAGAAGAAACAGGGCTGTTACAAGTCTCCAGCTCACCGCCTGCTTCAGACTGGCCGAACCGGCTCCTTTTTTCAGCTTCCGGTAATCTCTCACCGCAAGGATAATAACAGCCAGTACCAGATAGGCAAGGATAAAGAAACCAAAGTAGGAAAAATAAGAAAGCAGCGGATACAGGAAAAGGAACAGATAATCCCACCTGCTCTGCCCTCTGTAAATCCGGCGAAGCAGGAGTATCGCAAGGGGAATGGACGCAAATGCAATCCCATAGGCCGGGAATAAAGGCAAAAGTCCATAAATCAAGCCGATAATCACCGCCGCCGGTTCATACTTTCTGTACGCATCCCGATAGATATCCTTCGCCAGCAGCATCACGGAACCAGCGGCAATCAGAATCTTCAGGAAATACCCGCACATATACGCGGCAAACGGGGGAAAGAGCCAGAAAAGAATGTTATACAGGGAAAACTCAGAGCTAAGATAATCCCGTGAAATCCCCCCCAGGACAGGCACTGTCACATCATGGGCAAAAAAAGCATCCGCGTATTTCATTGCCTGGAAATGTCCCATAAACAGATCCAGATTATCGTGGGTGGCAATATAGCTTCCTTCCCCGAAAAAAAGGAATACGGCCGCCTCTCCCAGTATCACGGCCGCAAACAACAGCCAATACCATTTTTCTGTCAAAGTCCTGCAGATTTTCTTCATCTTAATTCTCCATCACGGTATTTCTTCCTGCTTCCAGGTATTTTTCCACAAACTCCTTTTCCGGAACAGGCCTGCCGAACAGATAGCCCTGTATGAAATCCGGACCAAGCTTCTGGAGCTTTACCAGCTCCTCCTCCGTTTCCACCCCTTCCAGGCAGACACCCAGGCCGATGCTGTGGGCCATTTCTATGATATGCCCAAGCAGCGTGTAATCGTAATTGCTTTCCATCGCCCTGACCCCGAAGGAACGGTCTATTTTAATCATATCCGCCCGCAGATCCTTCAGGTAACGCAGGTTCGAATAACCCGTGCCGAAATCATCAATCGCCAGCTTCATTTTCTGTCCCCGGATATCCTCCATAGCCATCCGGAAAGCCAGATCCGTTTCGATATAACCGCTCTCGGTAATTTCCAGCATGATATTCTCCGGGCATACCTCCAGCATTCCCAGATGTGTCCGGAGTTCCTGAAGCACGTCCGTCTTTTTCAGCTGTACATAGGACAGGTTGATATTCATATGGAAGGAAGGGATATGCTTCTTCAGCCTGCAGCAGCATTCCACCGCTTCTTTCATGACATGGGATCCCATGGGTATAATCAGGCCGCTGTCCTCCATGACGGGAATGAACACCCCCGGCGACATGGCGCCGTATTTGCTGCTGTTCCAGCGCAAAAGGGCCTCAGCCCCTTTGATTTCATAGCTGTTGGCATCCACAATGGGCTGATAATAAAGGGTAAAGCCTTCATACTTATTAAAAATCGCCTTGCGAAGCTCTTCTTTGATTTCCAGCTTATTCACGTAGGCGTCATAATCATTTTTGCTGAATTCCACCAGACCGTTTTTTCCCCGGCGTTTCGCTTCGCTCATGGCAAACTCCAGATATTTCACCAGTTCCCCATAGGTTCCGGAGGGATAGGGCGCTTCCAGGAGTCCGGCAGAAACGGTATAAAAATTCCGGTAATCCTCTTCTTCAATATGGCGGAAAATATTCTTCCTTATCTTTTCAAACAACGCCCGCACCTTATCTGAGGTCGTGTCAGTCTGGCAGAAAAGCACGAACTCATCGGCTACCAAACGGTACAGCATCATTCCCGGTTCCATGCATTCCCGTATGATGGACGCCAGCTCCTTCAGCAGCGCATTTCCTGTCTCTATTCCGTATTTTTCATTAATTTCCCTGAAATCATCCACGCCTATCAGCATCAGAAAGCCGTTTCCTTCTTCCTTCAGAAGCATTCGTTCCGCATCCAGGGCGAGCCGGCTTTCTTCATACAGGCCCGTAAGACGGTCTCTTTTTTCCCCTTTGCCCGATTCCGCCACACTTCCCACAAGCAGCCGGATATTTCCCTCTTTTCCATAAACTATGGTTCCCCTGCAGTGGATCCAGACCTCCTCCATATCACGGCCGTACCACCGGTATTCCATATCGTGGAAATTCTTCTTCCCGGTCTGCAGCAGCTCCAGCTCTTTGCGCAGCACAGGGAAATCCTCCTTCACCACCACTTCCTGCAGTCCAAGGGAGGCCGGACAGATACAATCCGTGGACAAATGGAACCGCTGCAGTGCCCTGCTGCATATGGTACAGCTGTCCTCCACAAAATCCAGGATGTAAAAATAATCATCACTTGTCTGGTTCAGTGCCTGAAACACTTCCGTTATCTGTTTATTATCCATAGTGGACAGCAGGACTTTATTTTCCATTCTTATTCCCTATACTTTCCGTATGCATCAACAATCTTAGGCATTACCTTCATATTACAAATACTCAGCAGGTATGTCAACTCTTTCCAATCCGCCGAAGGGTTGAACCGTCTGAACTGTTGCAAAAAAGTTACACAATCTCTATTTGGTAACTCTCAACGGATTGCCATTTATTACAAAATATGCTACTCTGGAATTTATAGTGTTATTCTTCGTAAGATAAACCTGCTTTTATGGGAAAGGGGCTGCTTTCATATGAAATATGAATATACTTTTTCGGAATTACAGAATGAAATGTCTGTTTTAGAGAACACCTTTCCTATCGTGCGTCTTGTGGATCCGGTAGCCTGCCGGGTGGTGAACGTTGTCCGGCAAGACGGGCGTCTGGTTTTTTCCCCTGAAGCCCCCTGTTATCAGGTGTGGAACCGGAAACACCAGTGCGCAAACTGTATTTCCGCCCGTACGCTGCGCTCCGGGCAGGCCTGTACTAAATTTGAGTGTGTGGGAAACCGGGTATTTCAAATAATCTGCAGATATGTCCTCCTGGAGAACACAAAACTGATTCTGGAAATGGGAACCGATATCTCGGCCTTTATCCTGGACGGCAGGGAGACCCCGGAGGAAATCGAAGAAGGAATCCATCTGCTGAACCACAAGATGGTGACGGATCCCGTCACCCTGGCTTATCAGCCCCATTATATTGAAGAGCATCTGCTCCATATGGCTATGAATGCCGCCAGCCAGCCCTACACCTTCCATCTGGCCCTTATCGGGATTAACGGCCTGGAAGAAATACGTATGAAGGCCGGCTGTCTCGCCTGCGACGGGATCCTGCGCGCTGCCGCCGATTCCATCCGGCAGCAGCTTCCCTGCGATGACGAAGGAGCATTCCTGGCTATTTATGATGAAGATTCTTTTTTATTCGCCGCTGGGAATGGATCCCATGAAGCGATAAAAGAAAAGGTGCTTGCGGTAATCCGCAGCGCCCCTTCCGTTCCTATCCTATTTGGAGAAAAACCGCTTTCCCTGCAGCTGTGTGCAGGGCTTATCACCTGTACAGCACCGGAGCTGGTACAGACGGATTCCCTCCTGGATTCCGTATATGCCCTCCGCCGGACGGCCGGACAGCTTCCCCTGCGTTTTGCGGAACGCTTGCTGCAGCCCGGACAGGACTAAATCATGTAAGTCATGCTTTCCATGCGTTTTGCATGTTTTTCAGCCAAATCCGCAATGGTCACATGATCCACCACGCCGTTTATGGCATCCGCCAGTTGTTTCCATACCTCCACCGTTTCGCACGTATCATAGCGCAGGCAGTCCACCTCGCCCCCGCAGCTGTCCAGGCAGGGAACCGGGTTCAGGGAACCTTCAGTCAGACGGAGTATCTGGCCCACCGTATATTCCGCCGGATCCCGGGAAAGACGATAGCCTCCCTGGGCGCCTCTTGTACTTTTCACAAAACCGGCCTTATTCAGAATGGCTATAATCTGCTCCAGGTATTTTTCCGAAATTCCCTGGCGATCAGCTATCTGTTTTACTTTAATATATTCTCCGGTGTTATTTACCGCCAAATCCAGCATAACACGTACCGCATATCTTCCTTTTGTCGAAATTCTCATGGCACTCATCTTTTACCTCATTTACTCAAACTCCGCAGATGCCGAATGGCTCTCCGCCGGCTGTCTGTGCGGCGTTCCCGGGACTGAAAAGGAATTTTCACAGGCGCCTTTCAGCCTATGGAGATGAGACCAGTCAATTATGTCAGCCTCATCTGACACAATTGACGCCTCTGGGCTCATCGGAATGTCCAGGCTGACGGACCTGCGAAAATCCTTTTCAGTCCCGGGAACGCCGCACAGACAGCCGGCGGAGAGCCATTCGGCATCTGCGGAGTTTGAGTCATTTATCTTTAATCGGGCTTTTATCTATATCTATACCATACCAGTATGAATACTATAAGTCAAGCATAAGTAGTGCCTGGAGGATAATCCCAGCAACAGTTCAGCCGGCCCTTTGCGTCCTGCGGAAGGGGCGCAGGGGGACGCCGCAGGACACAAAGGGCCGGTTCGGCCGAACTGTTACTAATCCAAAAAAGCCGCGCAGTTCTTGGGGAGCTGCACGGCTGTTGGTAATTGGGTTTATTTATTATCCTTCGTAGGGAACGACAGAACCCTGGTAGGTGTCATTGATGAATTTTTTTATTTCATCGGATTTGAGTACTTCTACAAGGGCTTTGATTCCTTCGTTGTTTTCGCTGCCTTCTTTTACGGCGATAATGTTTACGTATTTTTTAACGGCATCGGAGTCGGAGGTTTCTGTGGCAAGGGCATCGGTAGATGCGTTCAGGCCGGCTTCGAGGGCATAGTTTCCGTTGATTACGGCAAAGTCAAAGTCGGGAAGGCTTCTGGGAATCTGCTCCGCAGCAAGTTCCACGAATTTGATGTTGTGGGGATTTTCTTTGATGTCGTTTACGGTTGCGGTGATGCCAGCACCATCGCTGAGGGTAATCAGTCCCTGTTCCTGTAACAGAAGCAGAGCTCTGGCTTCATTGGTGGTATCGTTCGGCACTGCAATTTCTGCGCCGTCGGTGATGGCGGAAAGATCGGACTGTTTTCCGGGGTATACGCCAAGAGGTTCATAATGGATATCTCCGGCATCTACCAGATGAGTGCCTTTTTCTTCATTGTAGCTTTCCATGTAGGTGATGTGCTGGAAGTAATTGGCGTCCATATCGCCGCTTTCCACCACTTCATTGGGCTGTACATAATCGGTGAATTCGGTTACCTTCAATTCCCATCCTTTTGCAGCCATCAGGGGCTTTGCCGCCTCCAGGATTTCGGCATGGGGTACGCTGGTAGCCGCTACGGTAACGGTTCCCTTGGATTCCACTTCGGTTTCCGCAGCAGGGGCGGAAGCGCTTTCTTCGGAAGCAGACTGGCTTTCAGCCGCCGGATCGGAAGCCTGTGCAGCGGATTCTGCCGCCCCTTCGGTCTGGGCAGCTGCTCCTGTATCTGCCGATCCGCATGCGGTAAGCAAACCGGCTGTCAGAACAGCCGCAAGTGCAATAGATAATACTTTCTTTTTCATAATGTTCTCCTCCATTCATGAAATACATAGACCATGTATCTGTATAGCAAGCCCCGGCTGCTTCAGCAGGGGCACATGGCTTACATCAAAACAAGGTAACCGTTCAGACGGCCCTTTGTACCCTGCGGATATCAACCGGTAATCCGTTTATCCAGCTTCCGGGACAGCCGCATGCAGACAGCCTGCATAATCTGGACCAAAGCCACCAGAAGGATGACGGTGACAATCATGATATCCAGCTGGTAGCGGTTATAGCCGTACCGGATGGCGATATCTCCCAGCCCGCCGCCACCGACTGCACCGGCCATCGCGGAATAGCCCAGGATGGTTCCCAGGGCAATGGCAAGTCCGCTGAGCAGGGAGGAACGGGCCTCCAGAAGCATGACCTTGATGACAATGGTGGGGATTCCGGCCCCCATGCTCTGGGCGGCCTCTATCACCCCTTTGTCCACCTCCAGCAGGGAGGATTCCACCAGCCTGGCAATGAAAGGGGCGGCTGCCAGGGTCAGGGGCACTATGGTCGCACTGGGTCCGTAGCTTTTTCCCACAATAGCACGGGTAAGGGGAATCACCAGGATGAGCAGGATCAGGAAGGGAACGCTTCGCATCACATTGACCAGCACATCCAGAATCCGGTTTACGGCCCGGCCCGGCCTTAGCCCTTCCCTTCCGGTCACCACCAGGGCAATACCCGCCGGAAGCCCGATTACATAGGCCATCAGGGTGGATACCAGCGTCATATATATGGTGGCAAATGTGCCTTCCACAATCATCATAACCGTTGCACTATTCCACATAATCGTCCAACTCCTCCACCGCAAGATTCCTGTCCTTCAGGTATTGAATCATCTTATCCGCAATCTGGCCGTCCTCCGGCAGCTGCAGCACCATCTGTCCTCTGGCAATGCCTCCCACATCCTGGGTATCGGCAAGCAGGATATTGACGGATGCCTTGCATTCCAGTACCATATTGGCAATCACCGGCTCAAAGGAGGAATTTTCCGTAAAGACAATACGGATACACCGTTTGCTCTTCATCAGGGAATACTTCCGCTCTCCCTGGAATACCAGCTTCTTCGCGGCTTTGGATTTGGGACCGGCAAAAACCTTCTCCACGGTTCCGGTCTCGGCCAGTTCTCCCTGGTCGATTATGGCTACATGGCTGCAAATCTCCTGTACAACGCCCATTTCATGGGTGATGATGACAATGGTTATCCCGTATTTCTGGTTAATCTCCTTCAGGAGCGCCAGGATGGAACGGGTGGTGGTGGGATCCAAGGCACTTGTGGCCTCGTCGCAGAGCAGGATCTTGGGATCCATGGCGAGGGAACGGGCAATAGCCACCCGCTGCTTCTGTCCGCCGGACAGCTGCGCCGGATAAGCCTGTGCCTTTTCCTCCAAATCCACTATTTTCAAAAGGCCGAGGGCCTTCTCTCTGGCTTCTTTTTTCTTCATTCCCAGGATTTCCAGGGAAAAGCATACGTTGTCCAGCACCGTTCGCTGCATCAGCAGATTGAAATGCTGGAAGATCATCGCCACGCTGTTTCGTACCTTCCGCAGCTCTTTGTCGGTGCAGGCGGACAAATCCTGGCCTTCTATCAATACCGTCCCTTCGGTGGGCTTTTCCAGAAAGTTCAGGCAGCGCACCAGAGTGCTCTTTCCGGCGCCGGACATACCGATAATCCCGTATATATCACCTTTGTTGATTTCCAGGCTGATCCCTTTGAGGGCTTCCACCCGGTTTTCCTTTGTTTCAAAGGATTTCGTAACATTCTTTATTTGTATGATAGGCAGTCCCATATTCTCAGGCCCTTTCACTTTCGCATCTGATTCGGCAGATGTCCGCGCACAGCGGACGCATGTCTGCATAAGAGGCCGGAGGTCTGAATCCTGCCGGCATTCTGTAACGGATACCGTCTGCCCGCATAAACTCTCCTCCTGCGTAAGCTTTATCATACCACATTTCTTATTATTCTGTAAATACTATTCCGCGCCAAACCGGCCCGTGAAGAAGAAAGGAGGGACCGGTCACAAAGTGAACCGTAACAAGAAAGGGGGGACTTTTCGCTCCGTGACCAGCAACAGAAAGGGAGCTGCTGCGCCGGGGCTTCTCCTTTTTTCCTCCTGAGACGGACATGACAGTTCCGACGAGTCCGAACCGTTACCGCATCCGGCCAAGGAAACCGCCGCACGTTCGGACGGATGCCTGCCGCCACGTTTTGTCACGGTCTGCGCAGTGAATGCGCAGACCCGCCTGAACGGAAACAGACGGACGTTCCTGCCTACTCCTCTGCAAAAAGAGGAGTGGACAGGTAACGGTCACCGGAATCGGGAAGAAGCACCACAATGACCTTCCCCTTGTTCTCCGGCCGTTTGGCAAGAAGAGTGGCCGCATAGAGGGCCGCGCCGGAGGAGATGCCTGTGAGCAACCCCTGCGTATGGGCAATAGCCCGGCCGGTAACAAAAGCATCCTCGTTTTCCACCCGGATAATCTCGTCGTAAATTTCCGTATCCAGCACGCCGGGGACAAAGCCGGCACCGATTCCCTGGATGGCATGAGGTCCGGCTTTCTTCCCGGAAAGCACGGCAGACTGGGCAGGTTCCACCGCCACCACCTTAAGTGCGGGATTTTTCTCTTTCAGGTATCCTCCCGCTCCGGTAAGGGTTCCGCCGGTACCTACGCCCGCCACAAAAATATCAACCTTTCCATCCGTATCCTCCCAGATCTCCGGCCCGGTGGTCAGCCTGTGGGCTTTTGCATTGGACGGATTATCAAACTGGCCGGGGATAAAGGATCCGGGGATTTCCCGGTGGAGTTCTTCCGCCCTGGCGATCGCCCCCTTCATACCTTCCGCGCCGGGAGTCAGGACAATCCTGGCGCCGTAGGCCTGCAGAAGCTTGCGCCGCTCCACGCTCATAGTTTCCGGCAGGGTCAGTATGGCTTTGTACCCTCTGGCTGCCGCCATGGCAGCCAGACCGATTCCGGTATTCCCGCTGGTGGGTTCTATAATCGTAGCTCCCGGCTGTAACAGGCCGGCCTCCTCCGCATCCAGGATCATCTGCAGGGCGATTCGGTCCTTTACGCTGCCGGCCGGATTGAAGTATTCCAGCTTCGCCAGGATGACGGCGTCGGTTACGCCCGCTTCTTTTTCGTAGTTCACCATCTCCATAAGAGGGGTTTTCCCGATCAGCTCTTCCGCACTTTTTTTAATATTTGCCATAAGTTCTGCTCTCCTTTTATAATTCTTCCGGTTTGTTTTTTTCATTTCCTAGTATTTCAATAGGTTTGTTATGAATTCAATATACTACCCTGAAATTCAGGTGTCAAGATTTATTTTAACCGGATGAACAGGAAGATTTCCGGTTTCGCCGCAGAAAAAGGCCCGCAGACGCTGCGGTGTTGCCTGCAGCCTTTCCACGGACCTGTGTTTTCCGGAGCCTGTATAACATATCGTTTTCAGTAACTATTCCAGGGGTCTGTTCATTTACTGCGCAGACCGCTGGAATGTGATTCAGGAATGCCAAAAACCTGCCGCCAGAGGCGAGTTCGGATAGATTTCGGCAGCGACCGTGAAGCTCCCGGACAATTACATCGTTTCATCAAATACTTTTACATCGCCGAGCATTCCTGCAAACAGAATGGTTTTCGCGGTATTCTCCACCGCATCCATCCGGGAAAATGCTTCATAAATGTCGGAACCATAGGTGATCACGCCATGGTTGCGCAGAAAAATAACATCACTGTCCGCCACCTTTTCCACCTCTTCCACCAGTTTGGCGCTGCCCGCAGGGGCAAACCCGGCAATCCCGATTTTTCCGATAAGGGCGGGCACCTCCAGCAGCCAGTTTTGCGGGAATCCCCGGCCGCATACGGCAAAGGCCGTGGCGGCCGCCGGATGGGTATGGACAATGGCCCCGATATCCGGACGCAGTTCATAGAGCCTGCTGTGCATGGCAGCTTCCCTGGTGGACTTCAGGCTGCCTTCAGTTACCGTACCGTCAAACCGCTGCCGGATAATCATATCCGGAGTCAGAAAGCCCTTGCAGACCCCCGACGGGGTAATCAGCATTTCGTCATTCTTTTGTTTTATACTTATATTTCCATCCTTACCGCTCACAAGCCCCTTCTGAAAAAGCAGGCCGGCAATCCGGCAGATCACTTCCCTGGATGCTTCAGCTTCCATGGATGCTTCAGCTTCCATGGATGCCTGAGCTTTCATTTTATCTTCCACGATTTCCTCCTGTATTCCTTTTTCATTCGCCCGGGAAAAAATGCTCTTCCAGCATAGCGCAGAGGGTGTGGTAAACCGGCAGATGGTATTCCTGGATATCCGCAGTGGTGCTGCCGGGAACAATCAGGCATACGTCACACAGCTCCCTGAGTGCCCCGCCGTCATGGCCGGTAAGGCCTATCACCCGCATTTCTTTCGCTCTTGCCACCTTTGCCGCATGAAGTACATTGACGGAATTTCCCGAGGTGGTTATGGCAAACAGCACATCCCCTTTTACCCCGTAGCCGTATACCTGCTGGGCAAACACCATTTCCGGATCCACGTCGTTAAGAAATGCGGTGGAAAGGGCCGGATGGCCTGTCAGGGAAACAGCCGGCAGCGCTCCCTGCAGATGTGCTGCAAGGCTGCCGAATTTTTCTTTTTCCTCTTCCTTCAGAGGCCTTTTTTTATAAAAGCCCTTCATCAGTTCCCCTACGATATGCTCGGAATCCGAAGCGCTCCCCCCATTTCCGCAGGCAAGCAGCTTTCCGCCGTTTTCATAGGATTCCTTCAGGATTTGGAATGCCCCGGCAACTTCTTCTTTCATGCCGGACAGAGCCGGATACTTTTTTGTCAAACGTTCCAGATCGTTCATTTGTTTTATCTTCTCCCTTCTGCTGTATACGCAGGCTGTCTATACATAATGAGCCGCTTTTTCCAGAAAGCTTTCACTTCCGAAGCTTCCTGATTTCAGAACCAGCGACAGTTCGCCCAGATTCGTTTTCCCGGTCATAACCGGAACCCCGGCTTCAATTTCTTCCCCGATTTCCATACGGTAAATCTCCAGTTCCCCGGTGACGGCCGCAGAGGTATCTCCTCCGGCTACCACCAGCTTTCTGCAGCCCGTTTCCGTAAGTACGCGCCGTGTCACCCTGCAAAGACAGCCGGAAATCCGTTTTCCGATTTCTTCATGGGTAAATCCCAGACGCTGTCCCTTCTCTTTGGTTCCCTTTACTTTTTCCGGCTGCTGGGCGGAATGCACCAGCACCATAGGTGCCCCCATAAGGGGCGTAAACCTCATGGCCTTCAGCGTTTCCTGCACAAGCCTTTCCTCTTCCCGGGCAAACGCCTCCTCATCAAATATGGCTTCCGTATCAAAGGTTATCACCGGGTACCCTTTTGCGCGGAGGTATTCCGTCTGTGCAATGCTCTGCCGGGTGAGGCTGCCCGCCAGCAGAAATACCGGATACAGCCCTTCCTCTTCCAGCTCCCGGAAAGCGGCCGGCAGTTCTTCTCCGATGGCGGAGCTGCCGCACAGGCTGGTTTCATCCGCAACCGCACGGGCGGTCAGCCTCAAATCCTCCTGGCTGCGTATATCAAAGAGGATATAGGAACAGCTTTTTTTCAGTTCTTCTTTTTTCTCCACCACATAATCCAGCCCCTGATCCAAATCCTTCCAGGTGATTTGCCCGATTTTCCTTTCGGTCTGCCTGTGCATGATGGCGGGCAGAAAAGAGGTATCCATGGGGTGGATAGGATCGGTCCTGAACTGGGAATCCTCCAGCTTTGTTCCATATACATAATGAATACCGTCCACCGTGGTCCTTCCGTTACCGGGGAATCCTGCGATTACCATAGAACAGGAAATCCCGAGTGCATCCTGCATGCTGTCAAATTCCGCTCCGATATTCCCCCGGAATACGGAACAAGTTTTCTTAAAATACCGGTCGCAGGGAAGCTCCTGCAGCAGCGCCGCCGCCTGTGCCACCTTACCCGCTGCTGTTTTTGGATTATCAAAACGGCTGTCCGTATCAATAATGATAACATCCAGATCTTCGCATTCCTTTTTCCAGTCACACAGGGAAAGCAGACACAGAGGGAATACCGCACTGCGGTACCCGCCCTTTCGGAACATAACCCCTATATCATTCGCTCCGGTTACATCATCCGCAACCACTCCGATTCGTTTTTTCATCTTTTTTCTCATGCCTTCCACAAAAGGAAATTCCTGATTTTATCTTCCACCACCTGCTGTACCGCTTCGCCCGCTTTTGCCAAAGCATCCTTATCCATCTGCCAGATCTCCCGGTTGCTCTTTCTTTCACAGCCCAGGGAGCCTAAAAATGCCTGTTCCAGATCGGTGGCAATATTGATTTTACTCACACCGCCGCCCGGTATGGTGATGGCTGCCTGTACCGTTTCCGGAGGGAGGCCGCTGCCGCCGTGAAGCACAAGAGGAATGCTTACCCGTTCCCGGATCCGTGCCAGACGCTCCAGGTCTATCCTTGGATTTTTAACAGGATAGACTCCATGGGCCGTACCGATGGAGACTGCAAGTGTGTCCACGCCGGTCCTTGCCACGAATTCTTCCGCTTCCGCGGGGTCGGTATAGAGACTTTCATCATTATCGGTTTCTATTTTATCAGTTGCCCCGATTTTTCCCAGCTCCGCTTCCACCTCTACCTTTTTTGCATGTGCGTATTCCACCACTTCCCTGGTGACAGCGATATTATCTTCAAAGCTTTTCTGGGAGGCGTCGATCATGACGGACCGGAAGCCGGCATCAATGGCGGCTTTGATAATCTCCATATCTTTGGTATGATCCAGATGCAGGGCTGCCTGTCCCTGGTATTTATCATGTATTTCATAAAAACGGCCGGCAAATTCCCCTGCGGTGACGTCAAACCAGTTAAATTCATTGGCGGAAATCTGCACAATGACAGGAGCCTTTGTTTCCTGGGCCGCCTTCAGGATGGCTTCTATCAGATATGTATTTCTGGCAGAAAACGATCCCACCCCATATCCGTCTTTTTCCGCCGCCTTAAGCATTTGCGTTACCGGTACTAATTCCATAAAAATCCTGCCTTTCTTTTCCTGTAAAGCTGCTTCTATAACAACAGCCTTTGATAAGTTGCGTATTTTGTATCATAAACTTTCCGGTATTTTTCTTCCGGGTATACCCGGCCGGCTTCCATAGCTCTTTTAAACCGGATACCGCCCGCAATGGCCGCCGCTCCCAGCGCCGTTGCCTGGGTCCGGCGGGAAATAAGGAAGGTATGTCCCGTCACATCTGCCTTTGCCTGCATCAGCAGCCTGTTCCTGGTACCGCCGCCCGCACAGATAATCCGTCCGGTACCTATTCCCGCTTCCTCCAGCAGTTCCAGAATCACTCTGGTTTCACAGCCAATGCCTTCATAAATTCCCTGGGCCATATCCATAGGAGTGGTGGACATGGAAATGTCCAGAAAGCCCCCCGGTATCTTCCCTGTTCTTCGGGTGCCATCCCCGGCAGGTACGAGCCGGTGGGTCCCCGCCCCATTCACAAAGGGCAGATACATCACCCGGGAAGGTACCGGACGCTCCTCCTGCATCAGCTTCCCGTAAGGAACCGGCCTGCCGTCCCGGGAAAGGAAGGAGCGCAGCCATTCTATGGAGGCCCCGGAGGACGGCATATTACATATCCAATAATACATCCCCTGAAAACGCCCCAGTTGGATCCCTTTTTCATACAAAAGTAGCGGGGACGGAATCCGCTCCAGAAAACCGATATATACCTCGGAGGTTCCCATGGAATGAAGGATTTCCCCTTCCTCCAGATTTTCCGCACGCGCCGCGCACAGATGATCGTGGCCCCCTATACATACCCGCACATCCTCCCGAAGCCCGAAACGGCCTGCCATCTCTTTATTTATCACCGGCCAGTCTTTCTCACCGTCAGCCACCCGGGGAAGTTTTCCGCTCACACCGGCGAATGCCGTCAGTTCTTCATCCCATTTCTGTTCATGGATATGATAAAGCATGGTCCGGCAGGCCAGGGATTCTTCCGTCATACGCTCGCCGGTAAGGCAGAAAAGCAGATAATCGGAGACGGATAAAAAGCAGTCCATCTGCGCGAACAGGGAGGGCTTGTTTTTTTGCAGGAACAGGAATTGGTTTATGGTATATTTGGGATGCCAGATAAGCCCGGTTTTCCGGTACAGCTCCCATCCTCTCAGACTTTCCGGGAATTCCTCCTGCGTCTGCTCCATTGCTTCCCAGGCGTTCCAGGGGACAACGGGCATAAGAGGTATCCCATCCCGGTCAACAGGAACACCGGCTTCCGCCATACTGGTTATGCCGATTCCCTTCACGGCGCCGGGTTCTGTCCCGGAGAGCACTTCCGTCAGACACGCTGTTGTTTTTTCCCACAGCGCATCTGCTGTAAAACAGTTTCCCCAGCCAGGCACCGTCCGGTTTTCCTGATCCCGCAGGGCGGTTCCCGCCACCCTGCCGTCTTTATCTACGGCGCAAACCTTAATATGCGTGGTGCCGATATCAATCCCCAGATAAAGTTCCATGTCCCTTTACCCTTCCTGCCCGACATCATGCGGGGATACCTGCGGGCCGGACTGCAGGCGAAGATAAGCGCGTACGGCCTCCGTACCGCTTACCGGGCTGGTAAGGCAGCGTACTTTTTCTTCCTCCGGCCATTTTTCCACTGCCCGTGCCATGGATGCCTGCGCCAGGACCACAATTTCATTATCACGTAAGAGACGGCGTAATTCTTCTCCCACCAACTCATCATATAAATCATCTTTGCCTTCCGCCAGAAGGGTCCCCACATTTTCGATGACCTTGCTTTGTATGCTGATTTTCTTTCCCGCCATATCGGCTTTCTTCTGTATCAGTTCGGTGGTGGGCTGTATGGTTGAATGCAGTGTTGCCGCCACTCCTATGCGGTCATATCCGGCTGCGAGCCGGGCCATGGGTTCATCGATACGGAAAACAGGAATTGCCACCAGGGCGCTTCCTTCCTCCACCAGCCCCCCGATGGAGGAGCAGGCGCACAAAACAGCGTCCGCCCCTGTCGTCTGGCATAACAGCAAAAGAGTATTCAGACGGTATTTCACCCCTTCCGAACAGCCCCCCAGCCGGTTGATCTCGGGCAGCATGCTGTCATCCAGAATATTCACCACTTCTATTTCTTCTTCGTCTGCCGAAGCATCCATGGTTGCTTTAGCTTCCCCGGCGGCAATCCCGTTATCTGTCAGCAGTTTTTTCAGTGTGGGGATGGTTACCGGGGTGGTGTGGATCACGGCTATTTTTTTCATTGATACCTCTCCTATCTATGTGCTTTCATGTAAAGTTCTGCAATTCAGATATCTTCCAACAGATTATTTTCCTGTATTTCCAGATTTCCGGCTGCCGGAACACGCACAGTCTTGATTTCAAAAGGGGTAAAGGACAGTGTTGTCTGTCTGCCAAGTCCCGGAAGCTTAAGCCCTGTTTCACAGCTTCTTCCTGCCGTTTCCACCAGACGCAGGATCACATCCTGGCTGCCGTCTTCCGCTTCCTTCATGACCGTAAGCAGCACGTTGTCGGCGGAAAGCTCCAGGAAGGAGGCCTTCTGCGTTAGTTCCCCTTTATGGAAGGTTTCAAAAAGGGCGGTGGGCTTTTCATTGAATTCCCTGCTTCTTCTAACGGTGCGGCTGTCCTCCCAGCTTCCGTCATGGGGATAAAGGCCGTAGGTAAAGGTCTGGACCCCCTGATCCATGTAGACATATTCCAGGTTTTCATCCGGCACATAAGGCTCGTGGTTGGCATAGATGGGACTGCGCAGCACCGTGAGGGACACTTCCTTTCCTGCCACGCTGCCGCTTGCTTTGCCGTCATTCAGGAAGGAAAGGCCGTTGATTGCTGTTGTAAGGCCCGGATTAGCGCCCTCCACATCCAGGAAATTCTGCATGGGGTATTCCTCCCCATTCGGCTCCCTGCAGGCAACGCCATAGGGGATTTCCCAGGAGGCGCGCAGATAGTTCAGCTGCATGGGGAAACGCAGCTTAAGCATAGACCATTTTTCATGCCAGTCCACCGTGGTTTTGACCCGGATGTAATCCAGTTCTTTGTAGATGGAGAAATCCTGGAACATGCGGGAGTTTCCATAGGTGCTTGTTACACGGATCACGCATTTTACAGGTCCGTTTTCCACGCGCTTTACAGACACACCGGAAAAAACACCTTTTACTTTGTCAAAAATACGTACACCGTGGGACCAGGTATCGCTTTTATCCTCTATTACGGTGGGAACGGCGGCCGGTCCTGCAAAATATTCGGTTCCGTCATTCTTTTTATACAGGGAAGTAATATACCCCGTCTTTTCGTCGAAGGCTATGCGGAACCAACGGTTTTCCGCGCTGGTATTGGTACTTTCCACAGCGGGGAAGGTACGGGAGTTTTCCCGGATCACCAGCTGGTACGTGCGGTATCCCATGGCAGGAAGCTCGGCGATGAAAACGAGCCTTGTCCGGCCGTTGCAGGAAGCAAGGGACTGTACTTGCTGCAGGGTAATTTCCGTTCCCTCCTCATCCACCAGAATCTGGTTTTCCTTCAGGCCGGGGGATTCCATTTCCACTTCGAATTTCCCCGGGAATGAATTAGGGTTAAATACCACAATAGGCTTCCTATCCATGGCTGCGCCAGCCTCCGTGGATGCGCCAGCTTCCATTTCCATAGGGATATCAATGTGCCAGGATATGGACTGGACCGCCGCGTTCAGTCCTCTTGCCGCGGTATCCAGGGCAGCGCCGTAGCTTTCTCTTGCATCGTCATAAGCCGGCTCTATGGAAGTGCCTGCCATGATGTCATGGAACTGGTTGAAAAGTACTTTTTTCCAGCCTTCCGTATATTTTTCCAGAGGATATTTTCCTCCGGTCCAGTGTCTGGCGGCCACAGAAAACTTTTCCGCCATGATAAGACGGTTTTCCGCAAGCCGGTTCAGCCGCTTGACTTCCGAATGTGCGCTGTAGCAGCCGCTGGAATGATGGAACAGATCCCCGGAAACAGACGGCAGTGTTTTCCCCTGTTTCTTGACATCCCGGAAATACTCGTCCGGTGTGGAAAGGATAAGATGAGGCATATCCGCCTCCTGATCCAGTTCCCGGATGCTTTCAATATTCTGTTTGGTGGGGCCGCCGCCGTGATTTCCCACACCATAGAAGCACATAATGCATCCGCCCGGCTCCTTGATTTCCCCTGCACACCGAAGGACATGCTCCTTCAGTTCCTTGGGCCAGGTACAGTATTCAAAAGGAATCCGGAAAGCGGTCACCTGGGACCCGTCACCGGACGTCCATTGGAAGGTTTCCGATTCCAGTCCTTTTTCATGACGGCCCGGACGCATAAATACATAGTTGTCCATTCCTTGTTTTTTGAGGATCTGAGGAAGCATCCCATTGTGTCCGAAGCTGTCCACGTTGTAGCCGGTATGGGCGGTAACCCCCAGCTTTTCCCGGAAATAACGCTGTCCGTACAGCCCCTGGCGCACATAGGATTCCCCGCCCGGCGCATTGCAGTCCGGCTGTATCCACCAGCCGCCCACGATTATCCAGCGGCCTTCCTTTACCCGTTCCCGGATTTCTTCAAACATGGCGGGTTCGTTTTCTTCCACCCACTCATAATAAGCCGCCGAGCTGCTTGTAAACAAGAAATCATCATATTCCTTCATCCGGTCCAGGGCGGAACGGAAGGTGGCTTTTACCTCCTGATACCCTTCCTGCCATTGCCAGAGCCATACCGGATCCAGGTGTGCATTTCCTATCATATATAATGTTTTGTCTTTCTCCATTTTTATACCTCCTCGCATAATCCTTTTATCACCATTCCAGCAGGTTAACTTCCCGGGCAGATGTTTCCCCGTCTCCCCCTATTTTCAGGGTAAGGATCTCTTCATGTCCGATTTGTACGGGATATTTAATGCCGTTTAGCAGCAGCGTACAGGAAGTGTCCCTTCCTTCCGTTTCCAGAAGCCTGACAATAAAAGAATTGTCGTCTTCACATTTTTTTATGAGCATAATTCGTACATTGGATACATCACAGCAGGCCTTTTCCTCCGGCCCGCAAATGGCAGCAAAGCTCTTACCGGCTATCTGTATTTTCCCCGGATGGGCGCTGTCTGCGAGATATTCGTAAGCGCCGTTGGCTTTTTTGGCAATCCGGCAGGCTTCCGCCCGGGGCAGCGTTTTCCCGTGAGGTTTCAAAATAAAATGAAACGTCTGGGGACCGATATCCGTATACTGGTAGCTTTCCTTTTCATTGTACCAGTCAGGGCTGTTTCCCTGGGCATAAATGGCGCTTCTGCAAAGGGTTATCTGGGTTCTCCCGTCCTCCATATTAAACGCATATTTTCCATCATTGGCAATCGCCAGGCCTCTGCCTTCCTTATCGCTCACATCCAGGAAACGCTGCATATAATATTCGGAAGAGTCCTCCGAAATCGTTCTTTCCAGGATCCCGTACGCGGTTTCCGCCGCTGTATGGATGCATTCCTCCCCGGTGGGAAAAGCCGCCTTCAGCAGTGTCCAGGGATGGTTGAAAACCAGCCGGTTTTCCACACAAAGCTCTTTTTCCTGTGCCCCCAGGGAATACAGCTGTTCCAGCGTGGTTCCTTCAAACGCGGTCCGCACCCGGATGACCTCCCTGATTGCACCGCTTTCCACTTTCTCCATGGAAATAAGGCGGAAGGAGACACCACGATCCTCATACCGTCTTCCCTGCAGGCCGCCCCAGGCATCCCTTTCATCCCGGTAAACCCGGATGCTGCAGGCTCCTTTCAGGGCATCATAGCCGGACTGTCCACAGGCATCCTCCGAAAAAGCTTCTTTATCCACAAGAGACACAAGCGCGCCGGTTTTCCTGTCGAATTCCGCACGGATAAAGGGGTTTTCCAATACATGGGAAGCCGGATTATCGATTTCCATCTTATTATTGAAGCACAGCGACGGCTCCTTTTTCACCGTCCGGTATACGGCAAAACCAAAAGCCGGGATATGGGCATGAAATACAAAACGGCGTCTCCCTCCCAGGGTTGTATGCCTCACCTTGGCATCCGTATGGATTCTCTGATAAGGGATTTCCCTGTATACACAGGCATGCCATGCTGCTTCTTCATCCGGCCCCTCCGGGGCCAGCAACGTAAGCGGTGCCTGGCAGAACCACTCCAGCTCCGTTTCCACATAATCGTCAAAGGGCTGGCTGTCGGTATTAAACAATACCAGCGGAAAGCCTTCTCCCAGCGTGGAAATGCCGTTCACGATTTTCTGGATAGCCAGGGCCTTGATTTTTCCGGCCTGTGCACATACGCCGGCCATCTGCATTACCGCTTCCTCCCGGGCGGCCTTAATTGTCGTTCCCCCCATGGTGTCATGGAATTCATTGAATAAAAGTATCTTCCAGAGGCTCTCCATTTCTGCGGTCTGTTTCATCCATTCCGGGCCGCCGGATCTGCCCTCACATGCTGCCGTGGCTGCGCATGCTGCCATGCTGATCAGACAATCCGCCTCCACAAGCCTGCGTTCCGCAAGCCGGTTCAGGATCTTAAAAGGGGAATCGATGGAATAACAGCCTTCATTCACCTTTTCAAACGGCCCTTTGATTACAGGAAGGCCGGATTTATCCAGGTCAGCCAAAAAGGCGGAATAGGTGGAAAATTTCAGCCGGACATCTCCGTAAGCGGCAAAAGGGCCTTCGGAACTGCCTGCTTTAGCTTCCGCCTGCAGGCTGCGAATACTTTTAATATTTTCGATCGTCGGGCCGCCGCCGTGATTTCCCACGCCGTAGCAGCAGGGCATTTTGTCATAGCCCCTTGTCCGTTCCAGCGTGGTTTCTATATTTTTTACAGTAGGATCATGGAACCAGGTAGTGTATTCGGCAGGAAGACTGATGGCATTCACCCGGCTTCCGTCGCCGCCTTCCCATACAAAAACCGGGGTATCCAGCCTGGGCCGCATAAATACATACGAATCCATACCGCTTTTTTTCAGAATTTGGGGAAGGACATGGTTATGTCCAAAACTGTCTACGTTGGATCCGATGGTACATAATCTGCCAAAACGGCTTTTCAAATAACGCTGGGCGTACAGCCCCTGTCTCACAAAGGCCTCTCCGCAAGGCAGGATACAATCCGGTTCCAGGAACCATCCCCCAGTTATTTCCCATCTTCCTTCCGCCACCCGCTGTCTGATTTCCTCAAACATGTCCGGAAGGATCCCTTCTATCCATTCAAAAAACAGGGTGGAGGTGGAAGTGAATGTAAAGTCCTCAAACTCCTTCATTCTCTCCAGTGCGGAGGCATAAGTCGCCTTGACCTCCTGCATTCCCTCCTCCCAATTCCAGAACCATACGGGATCAATATGGGAATTCCCTATCATGTAAAGCTCTTTTTTCTCCATTTGCCAGCTTTCTCCTTTAACCTTCGGGTTTTTCACAGCGCCGTTACGTACCTTACCAGATTTTATCAGTTTTCCCCTGCATTTTACCGGCTTCCTCTAACGCTTTGCGGGCCGACAGCCTTATGGCCAGGCCGGCCGGTTCTTTTTCCAGCTCCTGCAGCCGCATCCTTCCTTGTGAATCACCCAGGCCGGCAAGCGCCCTGCCAAGAACCAGCAGCAGGATCTGAAGCCGCTCTGTCATAAGTTCCACTTGTCTGTCCGCCCTCAGGCAGTCCCTGAACTCCGGTAATTCCGTCAGGCTGCGCAGCATGGGGATAAATTCCCGGGAAACTTCGGGATCGACATTTTTACTGTGCTCCGCAGCATAGGCGAAGCTTTCTATATAATGGTAAATCCCCTTATGGATGTCCTCATAATCTCTGTCCGATGCAAGAAGCAGCTCCAGAACCTTCCGGAAAACAGGAAGGATACCCCTTCTTCCGCTGCGTCCCAGCAGATTCAGGCGGTAAACCGTTTCCGGCATAACCCCATGATCCGGCAGGAGCTGTGCGCACATCGTGGAACCTTCCCTCTCAGGGAGCATGCCCCGGGAGAGTTCCCGGAATACAAAAGCGCTCATTTCTTCCGCCGGATCGTTTCCCATGGATGTAAAGGCTTCCCTGTTTCCATGCCACAGGCACAATTCCAGCAGACGGATACGCAGAGCCTCCTGTTCTGTGCATTCCGGCTTCCCCGGCGCCTCCGTCTCCAGTCTTTTCAGCAACAGCGGAAGCACCTCCTCAGAAGGCGCCGCCGCTATG
Source organism: Lachnospiraceae bacterium (assembly GCA_022845955.1). GTDB lineage: Bacteria > Bacillota > Clostridia > Lachnospirales > Lachnospiraceae > Eisenbergiella. The sequence continues at coordinate 893,226 of AP025576.1, read as the reverse complement.
GAAAGGATTTCGCTTTCTTCTTTCTCTTCATATAAAAAGGGGACATCCACCCAATGGCTTCTGGACGAAGCCGTTATTGCATCCACCTGTTCCTTCAGCCGCCTTCTGTCCGAAGGGGCATAGGGAAATCCGTCCCTTTTTCCGCTTGCCCGGCAGGGGAGTGTGAGCGGATCATCCGTCAGCTCCAAAAGGAAATTTCTTCTCTCCTGCGCATCCATCTGCTCCGGATATATTCCTTTTTTCAGGCTTTCTGCCAGGAGACCTCCCAGCGCGGCCCCCTGATGCATGAGATCCGGCTGCATGCGGATGCTGGGAAAGACATTCCGTGTGGCGCTGACGGCCTTACCCGCCACATACAGTCCCTCTATCCGCCCGCCGTTCTTATCACACGGAAGCAGGGCCGACAAGGGGATTTGGATTTGCACCTGAGGAGGAAGCATACCGCAGTATATCGCATCGGCATCCAGCTTGCCCTTGGGATCGTAGTTGGAATAACAGGTATACAACCCGTCGGGATACGTCCGATATTGCATTAAATCCTGCAAATTTACCGTATATCGCCCCTTTATATGACGGCTTTCTCTCATACTCACATACATCCCATGATCCAGGATGGCTTCGCCCCGCCGCCTTCCCAACAGAATAAAACGGGTAAAATCCTCCGGATCCGCAGCTATTACCATAGAGGAAAAGTTGTTTTTATACCGGTTTACATCCGTGTACTGAGCCAGAGATGCCCAATAGGTAATATAGTCCCTGGCGGAACCATATACCGCCTCCGCTTGGGAGAACACAGCCAAATCTGCATCTCCCGTGGCATCAACCACCGCTTTCCCATAATAAGCATGGATTGGCGCGGGATATTTGGCACCATCCCCGCCCGCAGCGGCCACCCCTATACAGCGGCTGCCGCCCTCCGGGGTTTCTTCGCATATTGTCCCGAAAACAAGCTGTCCGAACCGGATTGTTACCCCGGCCTCCAGACAAAGCCGCGTTAGCACCTCCCCGCGGATTCCCGGATGGAAATCATCCGATTCACTCCATATTCCTTCCCGGCGCGGAAGTTTCAGAGGCTCCGCTATCCGCTGCGTCTTAGCATCAATTTCACGTACATCACAGAAACGGTTTCCGAACCAATAGGTGCTCACCCCTCCTACCGTGGAAGTACCTCCCAGAGTATACTGCGGCTCCAGCAAAACCGTTTTCAGGCCGCCTCTCGCCCCATACAGGGCCGCCATAGCCCCTGCTGTTCCGCCGCCTGCCACAATCAAATCATACTCCTGTGTATCACAGAGCACCTCATTCGCTATGGAAAGGCATCTGTGACGCCCTTCCTCCGGCAGTCCATTTCCTGTACGGACAGAAATGCGGACAGGGCCATGGCAGGAAACCGGATCCGCCGCAATCTCCTCCCGGCGGCCTGCAGTATCCTCCCGGATAGGAAAAGGGACCCATTTTCCCGTCACCCGGCTGTTTTCCCGGCCCAGGCTGCCTCTTTCTTCCGCCGGTACCAAAGCCGGGCGCGGCGCAAAGCGCCCCAGCTCCAGACAGGGAAATTCCCGTTTAATCCGGGCATAAACCGAGGTTATGATTTCTCCTAAATACGCTTGCCCGACGGGCAGAAAAGGGGGCAGGGCAACCGTAAGGATCCCTTTCCCTTCTTCCGCCTGCAGAAAATAGGACAGTTCCTGCTCCTTCGCCGGATGCAATTCCTTCCCTGGATGCGATGGTTTCCATTCGGCACGGCCTTCTTTTTCCACCGTTTCCTTCTCCGGAAGCCCTCCCACGAGGGCCGTGTAGGTATATTCATGGATTTGATGGCTTCCATACGCCGGCTCAGATGGTTCGCATGCTTCCATAGATGCGTAAGCTTCCCTGGATGCGTAAGCTTCCATCCATACCTGCTCACAGAGAATCCCGAACAGTCCGCCTTTAGCCGCCACCCGCAGAAGCTTTTTCCCGGCGCAGCCCCCGGATTTTTCTCCGCTGCCGGCACAGGTGCTTTCCTTCCATTCCCTGCAGTCCACGGGCCATACCCCATATAGCAGCTTTATCCCGGCTTCCAGGCAGCGCTCCTCCAGGCAGCGCTTGCCTTCATCCGGCCTTAACAGCCCGAGCCTCCCTGTCTTTGCCTCCTCCGGAAAAAAAGCGGATTCTTCTTTTGTCAGACGATATTGGAAGGTCTGACAGATTTCCTCCGCCAGGCAGGTTCCCTGCACCGCCACTATTATTTTTTTACCCTGTTTTGCCAGTTCCAGCCCGCGGCGCAGCGCCGGAAGCGTTCCGCTCAGGAACACATAATCCGCTTCCCCGATGACCGGCAGGCCGCAAGTATGGAAGCTTACGCATCCAGGGGAGCTTGCGCATCCATGGTTATTCATTCCAGTTAAAATCCTCTTCCAGACTCAGCTTGTCCGTTTTTCCTGTTTTGTCAAGATAGGTTACCGCAAACGTTTTTTCCTGTAAATCGGCATCCAGCCTGGCTTCCAGACCCTGGCAGGACCATACGATACACAGCCGGGAGTCGTCTGTTTCCGGCAGGCTCATTTCGCCGTCAAAAACCGGATACGCATTGCGGAACTGCATCAGCCTGCATAACCGTTTTACGACAGGCTTTTGTACCAGTGTTTCTATTTCTTCCACCGTATAATTATGGCGGCTTATATTCCGGTCATATTGTGTTCTTTCCATAAGTTCATAATCATTTTCACCGGCCAGCAGCCCCATATAATAGACCTGCGGGACACCCGGCGTAAAGAACTGGATGGCACGCGAAAGAAGATAACTGTCATCATCCTCTCCCACAGCGGAATAGTAGGAACAGTTTATCTGGTAAACCCGTTTTCCGCCAAGGGCTTTCCGGCTGTAATCCCACTTGAAATTAGCGCCGTACTCTTCCGTCCGGTCTATCACGGTCTGAAGTTCTTCTTCTGAAAGCAAATCCTCCACATCCACGGTACCCAGCCCGTCGTGGGTATCCAAAGTAGTATGCTGATCCTTAGGACAGATGGTGAGCCAATGACGCAGCCTGCGGCTGCTGGCGCTGTACAGCGTATGCAGTACCATGACGGGAAGAACAAAATCATATACGGCATAGCCATGATCCGCGATTTTCTGCTGTACCGTATAGTGGTCATGAATTTCAGGCAGCATGGAAACTGTCGCATCCATGGAAACTGTCGCATCCATGGAAACCTTTTTTTCATCCAGGATCCCCTGTACCCGTTTCATCATATCCCACATTTCCGGCTCGATAAAAAAGCAGGTGGTATCCAGTTTTTTGGTGGCGAATGCAAAAGCATCCAGACGTATCATGGACGCCCCCTGAGCCATCAGGAAACGCAGCGTTTTTTCCACGAACTGCCACGCCGTTTCCGATTCCAGGTTCAGATCCATCTGCTCGTTATCAAAGGTACACCATATTTTCTCCGTCGTGCCGTCGGCGAACCGGATCTCCTCGCACGGAGCGCAGGGCTTGCGTTTATTCAGCAGTTCCACCTGTTCCTGTGTAGGCTCGCCGCCCGGCCAGAATTTCTGAAAACGCAGGAACATATCCGCGTATTCGGAATTTTCATGCTTTTCCATAAAATCCAGGAATTCCGGGCTTCTTCTGGAGAGATGGTTGATCATGAAATCAAACATCAGCTCATAATCCGCCGCCAAAGCCCGGATATCCTCCCATGTGCCGAAGGCAGGATCCACTTCTCTGTAATTGATGGGGGCAAATCCCCGATCACCGGAGGAAGGGAAAAAGGGGAGGATATGGATTCCATTGATTTCCCGTTTGAAATACGTATCCACCATCTTTTTTAACTCTTTCAGATTTTTTCCGAAGCTGTCCGCATAGGTTATCAGCATAATTTTATTTTTCATATTTCTTATCCTGTCTGTCAGTATTTATAGGTTTCAAAGAAGGTCTTGAACCAGGGATTATAATAGTTGGCAAAAGCCATTTTTGCTTCCTTCAGGCGTGCGTCGGCATCGGCTATCAGCTGGGGATTGACATGGCCGAAGGTATAGAAATCATAATGCCTGGACGTTATTTTCTCAAGCGTTTCCAGCCAGGCTTCCTCACTGGAACCGATTTTCTCGCTGAAGCCGCCCCATATGGCATCTCCGGCCACCAGCAGACGGTAGTCACCGGCTGTAATGTCAAAGCTTACCGAACCCATCGTATGTCCCGGCGTATACAAAGCTTCTATGGTAAAGCCGTCGCCTTCCCAGGTGTCGCCCTCTGCAATCGTCCCGTCCACCGGACAGGGTACGGATTTGGTTCCGTACAGCAGGGCCGCAGAGGTTTTCACGCTGTCCCCTGTTTCCACCTGTTCCCTGTCCCGCTCATGCAGGTACAGCGTACAGCCGAATTCCTGTTTCCATAAATGGGCGGCGCCCACATGGTCATAATGGCCGTGGGTCCCCAGGATAAAACGGATTTGGGCAGGATCCACGCCTGTTTTCTTTATATTTTCTTTTATCTGTTCATACCCTTCGGGCGTACCGCAGTCAATAAGAAACCATCCTTCTTTTCCTTTCAGCAGATAAACTGCCGCATCAAAGAAATGTGTCAGACTGGGACCTCCTACCTGGTAAATATGTTTTAAAAGTCTCATTTTTTATACCTCCTGCCTATCGCAGGTTTTCCTGCGATACTGCATCAATAAGTAGTTTGAAAGGAACTTTCAAACTTATCCCTCTTCTTCCATAGCCAGCGTTATTTGCGCACTGCGGTACAAATCCCGGTAAGCCTTAATCCCTACGGATATCGCCGCATAATCCCCGATCATTTCCCCCAGGCTGGCGGGTACGATTCTGCATGCCTTACGGGAGACAGGCAGTGCTTCCTTTTCCAGGGTCTCCATCATTTTCTTATCCAGCACCTCTTTCTGCCTGCCATAGATGCTGCCGATAACAATCATCTCCGGGTTCAGGATATCAATGAGTACGGAAAGCCCTCTTCCCAGATAGGTCCCTACCGTATCAAAAATCTCCGCCGCCAGTTCATCTCCCTGTTCCAGCGCTTCGGCTATGGATTTGCTGGAGATGTCCTTCAGTTCTTCTTCGTTCCGGCAGAAAAGGGGGCTTTTCCCTTCCTGCAGCGCTTCCTCGGCCTTCATCCTTCCCAGCTTGGCGATACCGCCGCCGCTGCAGAAGCCCTCGAAGGATCCGTGTTTTCCGTAACCGAAGGGGCCTTCCTCCTCCATACGGATATGCCCCACTTCCCCGGCCATGCTGGTCGTCCCGCTGTAAAGCTCGTTATTCAGGATCAGTCCAGCCCCCATGCCGGTACCGAAGGTCAGGAAAATCATATTTTTACAGCCTTTTCCCGCCCCCATACTCCATTCGGCAAGCGCGCAGGCATCCGCATCATTCTGCAGCATCACCGGGACACCGAATGCTTTTTTCAAAGGCGTATAGATATCTGCCTTATCCCATTCCGGCAGGTTGGGTGGTGACAGGATCAGGCCTTTTTCCGCATCCAGAGGCCCGCCGCAGGAAATACCGATAGACATCAGCTGCCAGTCCGTGTTCCGGCTGAATTTTTCCCGGATGATCCCGATAAAGCTGTCCACAGCCCCGGCAAAATCCTCCGTTTCTGTTTTCATCCGGACCTTATCAAGAAACTCGATATCGTCGGAATGCTGTCTTGCGAAGGATACCGCACATTTTGTTCCTCCTATATCTATTCCTACCACTACCTGCATTGTGTTACCTCCAATTTTTGAAATTCCATATTCAGAGCCTGCACGGAAGCCGCTTTCCAGTCCCCTTCTGCCAAGATCTGTCTTTCCTCTCCGGGAAGAAGCGTAAAATAATTATCCTTCCAGTAAACTATGCCCATCTGTTTGGACCCCTCACCATTCCGTTCCCAATCGCCTGCGGTGATGGATTTTCCTTTCCCTTCACCGGTCAGAAATAAGAAGAGTGCCGGGCCTTTTCCGGTATTTTTCAATCGGAGTCCCTCTTTTATCCCCTGTGCGGTAAGCGCCGGCTTCTCCATTCTGAATACGGCTCCCAGATCACGTCCTCTTGTGAACAGATACTCATTTCCGGCCAGGATATCCTCCTGTCCTTCGGCAAACAGCGCAAGCCGCAGAAGAAGGAGTTCCCCGTCCGCCCGATCCAGAAGGAAACGCAGTTTTCCTATCCGGGATGAATGCATTTGTATGGAATCCAAATGGAATACTTCCTCCTGGAGAAGCATGCCGGACATGCCGTACACCCGTGCCCGTACCGTTATGGACCGGCGTCTTTCCCCCTCCGGCAGATTGCAGGCCGCATGGATATCCGCCTCCAGCCATTCCTTCTCCCAAAGGGATGCCCCGTCAAAAGATGCGGTTACCAGATATGGCGCATACGCTTTTTTCACCCCGTAGTAAGCAGGCTTCGGATTTCCGTAATAATCCAGGGAAGAGGTACAGTACAGATTGGGATAAGGTTCATTGAACTGCCAGGGGAAGGTGCCGCTGTTATGAAAAGCGCGGCGGCGGTTGCATTCCACCGCATATTTCAGTCCTTCATACTGCATATACTGGCTGCCCTTCCTGATTTCCTCGATTTCCGTAAGCCCCCCGAAGGTTTCCTGTACCAGGGGTTCATTATTCCACCAGGCCCCCCTGTGGAAATAAACGGGATTGTCCTTGCTGGCAGGAAGGAAGTGCTCCGGCGCAGTGGTCCGGCGCAGCGCCTCATAATTGGTCATACCTTCCACGCCGAATTCGGAATGCAGCATACAGGTTCCCCGGTTATACAGTTCATATTGCTTATTCAGTCCCTGATGCTCCCAGGGACCGTGTACATCAAAAAGCTCCTCCGGGCATTTCTCCAGATTTTCAAAGGAATTCAGGAATACGCCGCCGGAGGGCGAGGTGGGCAGCCATTTTCTTGTGCCGTCCAGCCTTCTGACCTGTTCCCCCAGTGTTCTTACCAGAGCGTTTTTCTCATCCAGGGGCGTGCCGTCCGGCTCCTGAAGCTCGTTCCCGCCGCACCAGACAGCAAGCGCCGTAAAGCCTCTTTTCTGCCGGATTATGGATTCCGCCTGACTGCGCATTAATTCGATATAGCTATCCGCTTCCGAAGGGGTATTGTCAATCCCCGAACTGGACAAAATAAATTCCTGCCATACCAGAATTCCTGCCTTAGCGCACAGCCGGTAAAAAATATCCTTTTCTATCAGGCCGCCGCCCCATACCCTGAGAATATTCACGCCTGCTTCCTTCGCCAGCCGGATCAGGTGCGTATAGGTATCCTCCGTTACGGCGCCGTACATAACATCCGCAGGCACCCAGTTATAGCCGTTCATATATATGGTTCTGCCGTTCAGACACAGGGTGAAGCTTCCTTCCTTTTCCCTACCGGCAATCCCGTTTTCATTAGGAAGGAATTCCACGCTGCGGATTCCGGCATCCAGCTTCCGGCAGTCGGATACCCTGCCCTGCCTGTCAAGCAGACGTACCTCAACCGGATACTCGTATGGCTCTCCCTGTCCGTTGCACCACCACAGGCGGGGTTCCTCTATGGTAAGGCAGATTCGGCATTTCCCGTTTTCCACCGATTCCCGGAACGGGGTATCGCCGAAGCTTCCTTCCGCCAGGCACCCGTCAGGGCAGTCGGCTTCCAGTTCCACATGAACCAGCGCCTGCGCCCCGTCCTCTGCTAAAACGGAATGCACATACACATCGGTCAGGATCGCTTCCCTATTTACCTTCAGGTATACATCCTGCCAGATTCCCTGATGGATCATACGCGGACAGAAATCCCACCAATAGGTCATTCTGGATTTGTGGGTAGATACCAGGCTGGTCTTTCCCACCTGTGGCTGCTCTAAGGGAGCCGGTTCCAGCACCACGGCCAGAAGGTTCTTTTCTCCCGGACAAAGCTTTCCGGTGACATCCACACTCCAGGGGACATACATCCCCTCCTGCTTTCCCAGGGATTCCCCGTTCAGAAAGATTTCCGAGTTGTAGTCAATGCCCTCAAACACCAGCGTGAGCCGCTTATCTTCCAGACCACCAGGAACCAGAAACTCTTTCCTGTAAACCCAGGTTCTGTCCGGCACCCACTCCACCAGCAGGGAATTCCTTTCGTAATAAGGATCCGGCACCAGATCGTTCTTACACAGATCATGCAAAACGCTGCCGGGCACCTTCGCCGGATACCACCAGCGCACGTCCGCTGTCCCGGGCATAACGGAATCCCTCCATACCCAGTCCATCCCCACAAATTCCTTCATCAGCCAGTCCGCACCGTTTAAATCGATTCTGTTTTCCGGGCCTACTCTTTTCACGTCCATTCTGCTGTCCCTTTCCTGAACAGATCCAAAGCCGCTTTGGCTGCTCCCGCCGCCGCTTCCTCCTGTATCTCTTTAAAAACCACCGGCATTCCGAAGCTTCTGGCCGCTTCCTCTGCCATCAATGCATTTCTTCGGATTCCGTTCCCGCTCGCCACAATTTCCGTCCGTCCTTTCCTGATTTCCTCCGGGAATTCCAGGTACATCCGGTGCAGTTCCTCCGCCATGCCCCTCACATACGCCCTGATGAAATCAGGTGCATGAAAGGTGTCAAAGGTAAGGTTTTCCACGGTTCCGTAAGCATCCGCCACGCCTGCAGCTATCTTCCGGCTTCCATATAAAGAAGGGTTTACCACCAGGCCCGTTTCTTTCTTTTCTTCCCCAAGCCGTGCCATCTGGTCAAATGCCTGTATTTTCTGTCCCGTAAATTCGTATACAATTTCTTCAAAAAAAGCGGCCAGTTTTTCATAAACCTTTCCGCCGTTTAAGGATGCTCCCACATAAAGGCAGCCTTTGTGAAAATAGGGCCGGATGTCTGCCGCCGCGGTCCGGTAATAATGGCGGTCAAAAAGGGAAACCTGGGAACCCGTACCCACGTTGATGCTGATCTGGGTTTCCGGCTTATCCAACGCGCCGTAAAAGCTGGCCTGGTTGTCACCGAACGCACAGCTCACCGGAATCCCCCGGTAAGTCCCTGCCGCTTCTTCCTTTTTGGCAAGCTGCGGGAAATAAGAAGTCTCCACGCCGGCCTGCTCCAGTTTATCCCAGGCAAATTCCCCCGCCTGCACGTCATAGCCCCCGAAACTGGCTGCTATAGATTCATGGAGAAGCGGGTCCTTCCTGCCCGTAAGGCGCATGGCCACATAATCTCCGATGTTAGCCAGCTTCACCGCCTGTTCAGGGATAAGGCCTTTTGTTGCCAGATAAAAATGCGTGACCGTACCGAACCCGGAGAACACAGGGGTTCCCGCCGCCCTGCCAAGCCGTTCCTCATAGCTCACGCCATCCGCCATAAGCTCCCGGCCTTTTTCATCCTTCCAGGTATAAAAAGGGGAAACCGCCCTGCCCTCTGCATCCACATAAAGGATCCCGTGCATCTGGCTGGATATGCCGACAGCCTCCGCCGTATCTGCACCGAAACCGCTCTCTGCGGCCTGCGCGAGCATATCCTGCACCTTTTCCACAATTGCTTCCGGATCCTGTTCAAAGGTTCCGGGAAGGAACGCATTCTGCCGGCTTACGGCAAACGGCAGCGTTTCCTGCCCTTCTTCATAACAAACCACACAAATCGATGTTGTCCCGATATCGATACCCAGTGACCGCATTTCCATACCTCCGCGTTCCTGCATCCAAAATCACTCCCAGATGATTTCCACCATCCGGCCTTCCCTGCCGTCCGGTTCCGACGGGTCCTCCACCTGGTAAAACATACGGCCGGCCCCTATGCTCTCCGCCGCCGTTACTTCAGCCCTTACCCCGTCATACCGAATAGATGCGGGTTTTCTTCCTGTGAGGAAACCAAAGGTTCCTCCTTCGGAAAGAAGGATTCTTGTTTTCCCCTCTTCCTGCCGCACCGCTTCCACGCAGCCGGCTCCGATATATTTTTCCAGAATCCCCAGCGCCGTGAACTCCTTATCCGGCAGAAGAAGGAATAATTCCCCGTCATTCGCCTCCAGACGGAACGAAAATTCTTCTTTCCCTTCCAGACGCACGGCTTTTCTTGTACGGTAGCAATAGAGCGTCCAGACACCCTTTTCCAGACCCGGTATATCCGTAAGGCCAACCTTTCCCGGGATGCTTGCGCCGCCCTCTTTTGAAATAGTAAATGCCGCTATCACATAAATGTCCCGATACCGGTTAAACAGCTTCCATACATGGGTGGAATCCACCGGATTTTCAAACAGACAATCCAGGGTGGGCATACCCACTTCTTCACAGCGGATCACTTTTCCATCCTTTTTCAGCAGAGGAAGGATATATGTCCCGTCCGTTCGTCCCACCTTATCGCTGGTGTACACCGGCCCCCCGCTCACCGCCCGGAGGATGGAATTCTGCCAGTTTTCCTCATGATCGCTCCAGAACATATCCCAGTCTCCCCAGAAAAACTGTCCCTGGAGAAGGGAGTTATATCCGTTCTGTACCGCATGCTCCCGGAAACCATGGGGCACATCCGGCACAAAATCATCGCTGCTTCTGGATATGGCGCTGCTGGGCCGGTTCCACATATCTTCAGCAGCCATCCCCATACAGTTAATAATACGGTTCTCAAAATGGAGAGCCGCAGAGGCGTTCAGCCCCTTCTGTATTTCTGCGGAGGCCCTGCCGTATTCCTTCCTTCCTGCATAGAACAGGGAAACAGCGCTCTGGCCGTCCACCTTCACAAAGTCGATATTACACCGGTTCTTTAAATACATATGCCAGGCATCGTAAAACAGGAAGGCCCTGCCGGCCTCCGCATCCGGTACGATTCTTCCGTCCTCCAGAACCCTGCTTCCTGCCTGCAGCGCCTCCTGAGCGCCGCTTCCCGCTTCCAGGCCGTTCCAATATCCCATCACCGCATGCCAGACACCTACCTGCCCGATTCCGTATTCCTTTTTCAGCTTATCCACACAGGCGCCCAATCCCCGGGGAAACTTATCCCCGGCGGCGTCCAGCCCCTTAAGCACCTGCTTTTTATAATCCGCATCCAGCCAGCCGTCATCAATCAATACCCAGCGAACAGGAATCTGCTTGTCTGCCAGCTCCTTCATTTTTTCTTCTATCCCGTCCTGGGAAACCTCATGGTAAAAAGCATCCCAGCTGCACCAGCCGAAGTATTCAAACATGTCAGGAAACGTACGCTCCTTCCGGAACATCTTCTGCTTTCCGGTGAGGGCAAGCGCTTTTTTTACCGCCTGCTCACAGCATAAATAAGGATCGCTTCCTGCTGCCAGAACCAGGCTCAAATCATCCGCCGATACCTTATTGATACAGTTGGAGGCCGCGGTGATCCGAAGCGAAAGCCCGTCCCCCGCAATGTCCGTCCGGTACTCCTTACCGCACACGGCCAGGACGGCCAGATATTCCCCGCCGTCTTTGTTCTCCGCCAGAAGGAGCTGTGTCCGCTCCGGTACCTCCTTACAGCAGGACGGAAAGGCCGGCCGGATCCACCAGGCCTTATGCTGGTATACCGCCATAAGCCTTCCGATGCCTTCCAGAGCCATCCGGAAGGACACGCCCTTTACCGGATCCAGATAAGTCTGCGGGCCGAAAAAGGGTTCTTTCGGCGGTTTCACGGCATGGAAGAATATCGCTGCCTCTCCCTCCTGACGGATTTCCAGAGAGGTTTTGATTCCATCTGACTCTTCCGCGCCCAAAAGGATCCGTATTCCTCCTTCTGTTTCCAGAACTGCTTTTTCTTCCTGCCCGTAACCAACAGGGGACTCTTCACCGGTTTTCTTAACAAACATATCCCGTCTCCATTATTTTTTATGTATTTTTGTACTCTTGAATCACTTTCTTACAGACTGTGCAGAGTAATGCACAGTCCTGCTGGATAGTTACGTATTTTTACAGAATACTTCATTTACCTTTTCATTGAAGAAATTATCAGCTACAATTTCCCCTGCACCGATGACTCCCGCATTTTCCCCCAGCTTGGATACCGCAAGAAAATTTTCCTTGGCTCCCTTGACCTTTCTGGCATTCGCCACATTAGTGACAATGTCAAAATACCTGGGGTATTTCTGTATGAGGATCCCGCCCAGGATAATGATTTGGGGATCCAGTATATTTATCAGGTTGCTGACGGCAACCCCTACATAAAAGGCGGACTGGTTCAGAATGGAAATCGTCAGCAAATCCTTCTTTTCCGCCATCTTGAATACGTCTTCAATCACCAGGTTCTCCCTCTTTGCATAAAGAGGATGCCCCGGTTCCTTTTCCAGCTGGGCCTTCAGTTCACGCAGTACCGCGATTCCCGAACTCATGGCCTCCAGGCAGCCTTTGTTGCCGCAGTTGCACAGCGGCCCGTTGATATCTATTGTAATATGTCCGAACTCTCCGGCTATACTGTTGGCGCCTATGTTTAACTTCCCATCTATTATCAGGCCGGAACCAATACCCATATCCACATCCACATAGGCAAGATCATAGCAGTCATTTCCATGGCTGCGAATGCTGTCATGGATGCTCCCGCTTCCGTACCAATATTCGCCGAATGCAATGACATTGGTATCCTTCTGTACATACACGCTGTATCCGCATTTTGACTCCAAAATTTCCTTCAGAGGCAGATAGCTCAGCATTGGTATATTGGGCGGGGTGAGAATTACGCCGTTCTCCGTATCCACAGGACCGGGCACCCCAACGCCAATCCCCAGAATTTTATCCTTTTCCATTCCCGATCTTTGTATTACCTTTTCTATCTCAGAAACCAGCATCTCTACGAACGCACTCTGGTTGGGAAAATCCTGCTGCATGGAACAGCGTTCCACCTCCAGAATCTCACCCCGCAGGTCCATCATGGCAATGCTGGTAACAAATTTGTTAATATGTATTCCTACCACATACCGGTACGTTTCATTTACCGCATAGGTAACCGCACGGCGTCCCATACCGCCGGCTTCCATCTCGTCGCAGCGGATCAGATGCAGCTCTTCCAGCTCCTCCAGTATTTTTTTAATCGCCATGAAGGTAAGTCCCGTCACCGACGCAAGGCCTGCTTTGGTGGCGGTTTTATTTTTTCTGATATAATTCAGTACCGTCCTTCGGTTAAAATTTTTCAGTTGAACCTGGTTTGTTTGCTCTCCCATCCTCCGACTCCTTTTTATCCGGACGGCGGAGGGAAGGAATCCCTTCCCTCCGCCGCTCCGTCACAGATCCTGCTGTTTCCGTTATCCCCGGAAAATACAGCTTAATCCATTACTACTTCCGGATACATGTCATGTAATTTATTTTTAAATTCCTGGATAATCGCATCATTATCCTTTCCTTCTTTGATACCGTTTGTTGCTGCTTCCTGGAACTTGTTCTGTGTTACACGGGTGAACTTGTCAGGGGTGATACCAACGATCTTATCGCAGATTTCACTATAGGTTGCCAGCAGGTTCTGACCGCCGAAATCTTCAGAGGTAAAGCCTTCCGCCATTTCATCACATACCTTCTTGCTCGCAGGCACCTGATTATATTTCTCCAGATTCAGCTTCTGGAAATCATCGGATGCAATGAAAGTCAGGAATGCAGCCGCCAGATCTTTTTTCTCGGAGTTGTTATATACACAGGTTCCGGTCACCCCTTCATAAGAAGCGTTGAACGGTACGGCTATCCCTACATTTCCTTTATTTGCATCCCAATCCGTAAAGAAATCCCAGGAAGGCATGACACGGAAAAGAATGGTTCCGTCATTCCATGCAGCCGCCCATTCGGAGCTCCAGCTTCCCAGTTCCGCATTGGCTTTGCTGTTGTACATGGTACGCATATTATCAATCATTCCAACCCAGTCATCGGTAATTTCCAGCTTTCCGTCTCTTACAAGAGGATCAAAGGAGAAGGCATCCACCTTTACCATTTCAGAAATATTCGGCCACAGATGAACGGTACCATTTGATTTTTCATATATTTCTTCGCCCTTGGCAATAATGCTCGGCCAATCGGACAGCATTGCGGAAATTTCAACCGGGTCGCTGGTTCCCAGCCATTCTTCACAGGCATCCCTTAAGTACCAGAAGCCTACGGGTGAGGACTGGAAGCACATTGTTTTGAACTTGCCGGTGGAGTCCTTCATTCCGGCGATCTGGAAATCATAGAAATCCTTGGTCAGCTCTTCAATGTTCATATAAGACAGATCCGCAATCAGCTCGCTGTCCAGGAACTCATACATATAATTTTCTTCCAGGTCAAATACATCCGGCACATTATCGCCGCTCTGCAGGGCTGTCAGGATTTTGGTCTTATACTCATCCCCGCCGAATACCTGAAGGTCAATTTTTACATTCGGATATTTTTCATTAAATGCGTTCACCAGATTATTCGCGCTGTCCGTATAGGTCCAGTAGGTAAATTCCCCTTCCAGACTTGCCGGATCCACCTGCGCGGCCTCAGATTCCGCCGCACCCGTTTCCGCCGCCTGGGAGCTTTCCGCAGCGGGTGTGCTCTGTGCTTCCCCCGTGCTTTCAGCCGGCGTTGAAGTATTGCTTCCGCAGCCTGCAAGCACCCCTGCCAACATCGCCGTACTCAAAAGTACAGATAAAAGTTTCTTCTTCATAGTATACCTCCTAAATGATTAAATGTGAAAGTTTATATTTATCAGTCGTGCTGATATAATATCAGATTCCTACCCTTTTACTGCCGCTCCGATGGAAATCTTCTCCATAATTATCTTGGAAGCAAAGCAGAATACAATAACCATGGGAATGATGGAAACCAGCATCCCCACATACTGCGCGCCGTAATCCGCATGTGTGGAATCGCGGACCGTTGCTATCATCAGGGGAAGAGTGAACTTGTTCTTGTCATTTAAAACAATCAGCGGAGTCAGGTAGCTGTTCCAGGTACCGATAAACGTCATAACCCCCTGTGTTACCAGCGCCGGCACCACCAGCGGAAGGACCAGCCTGTGGTATATGGTCAGTTCCTTACATCCGTCCATAACCGCCGCTTCAATCAGTTCATTCGGAAGCGCCCCATCTATATACTGCTTATAGAAGAACACGGCAAAACAGTTGGAAATGGTCGGTACAATCAATGTAAAATAATTGTTCAAAAGCTTCATTGCCTGTATTTCCTTGTAGAAGCCGATAATACCCAGCTGCCCCGGAAGCATCATCGCCACCAGAATGACAGAGAACAGGAAGTTCTTCCCTTTAAAGTTAAATTTGGAGAACGCATAAGCCGCCATCATTGTGAAATAGTTCTGTACCACCGTAACCGTCACTGCAAGGAGCAGGCTGTTGACGATACCCTTATACAAATCAATGTTCTGCGTCAGACGTTCAAAGTTTTCCTTCAGGTGCGTGCCGGGAAGCACGTTGATTTTAGCCACGATATTATAGTTATCATGTGTGGAGGAAATTATCATTACAAAGAAGGGATAAAAGGCAGTTACAGCCATTACAATGGCAAACAGATAAACAACGCCCCTGCACAGAATTCTTTTCATTTTCGCATTCCTGTTTTGCATCATGCCTTTCCTCCTTTCTTACTTTTCTTCGGCTTGCTTCCGTAATCATCTTTTTTATCCCTTGTCACCAGCAGAGAGAACACACTGAAAATGGCAATAATAACAAAGATGCCGTAAGCCACGGCCGCACCATATCCAAACTGGAACCTTACAAATGCGGATTCGTACATATACTTCACCATCGTCCAGGTAGCATCCCCTGGAACGGACTTGAATACCAGATGGGACTCGTCAAACATCTGCAGGCCGCCGATAATGGAAGTTACCATGACATAAATCAGAATCGGCTTCATGAGAGGGATTGTTATTCTGGTTATCCTCTGCCATGCACTGGCTCCATCCACCTCTGCCGCCTCCATTACCTCCTCGGAAATGGAATTGATACCTGCCGTAAAATAAATGATATTGAAACCGAAATTCTTCCAGCAGATGGCAATCGCAATAACAATCCTTGCAAGCATGGGGTTGTTCTGGAAATCCACCGCTTCCAGTCCGAACGTACTGATGATATTGTTCACCGCACCGCCGGGATAGGAAAACAAAGCGCCGAACAAAAGGCCGATAGTTACCGGAGTAACCAGGTTAGGGAAATAATACAGATTCCTTAAAAGGAATTTCCCCCGGAACCATTTGTTGCTCAGAATCAGGGAAAGTACAAATGCAATTGTCAGCTGCGGTATTATGGACATGATCCAAATCAGCAGCGTGTTTAAAATGGTCTGGAAAAAATAACCCGATTCAATCATACGCTGGTAGTTCTCCAGTCCGATAAAGGTAAACTTCCCGGACAGAACGTCCATATTGCAGAAACTCAGAACAAAGGAATATAAAATTGGGAATAAACTAAATATTAAAAAAACTATAAAAAATGGTGCAATATAGAAATATGCATATCTGTTCCTTTTTTTCGAATTCAAGTTATCCTCTCCTTTTCCCTGTAATTCATTGGGCACTATGTATATTTTACATATCTTTAATAAGTATTTATGTGCCATTTCTCTTTCTGGTATCAATATATACCATCTCCATTAAGAAATCAACTACTAATTAAACTTTTTTTAATAATTGCCTTCACTTTGATCATTTGCATAATTTTCGTGAGCTGTTTTTGTTTATATTTACTGTGTTTTTTCCTTTATTAGCCAATATTTTCAAGCATTTATCCGATGGAAGACGGATTATTAAGTTAAGTTTAATTAGTCATCCCCCACTTACCAACCTGCCTCATAGCCACAAGGACATTTGTTTCTGAAAACAGCCCCGGCTATGAAATGTTCATAGCCGGGGCTGTTATAGGATCCTTCTTCAAACTTCGCAGCAGCCAAATGGCCATCCGCCCGCTGTCTGCGTGGCACCTTCGGGAACGAAAAGGATTTTCGCGGTGCCTTTCAGACTATGGAGATGAGACCAGTCAAGTGTGCCAGCCTCATCTGGCACACTTGACGCCCCTGGGCTTATCGGAATGTCAAGTCTGACGGACCTGCGAGAATCCTTTTCGATCCCGAAGGTGCCACGCAGACAGTGGGCGGATGGCCATTTGGCTGCTGCGAAGTTTGAGTCCCTTATTCTTATGTTTCCCCAAATTCCGGGGAGTTATCAGCAGTTATTCCTTTTTCAAATTCCTCTATTGTTTCCGCTCTGGCGGCAAGCTTCAGCCATTTACTAAGGGTTTCCGGATTATGCTGTTCCATAATCCGGTTTTCCAGTTCTTTCGGAACCTTTCCCATTTCTTCCAATAATTCCAGTACAGATGCCGCCCTGCCTCTTTCGATTCCTTTTTTCAGACCTTTCTCAATACCAATCTCAAGAATATTCATCTTCACAGCCTCCCATTCTTCCGATTGCCTGACCTCCTGCACAATTCGATCCAACCCCTTTATCCTTTTATCTTTTACTAAGATATCCGGATTATTCAGGGTCGTATTTTTCATATACTGCAGAAGGCTTACCAAATCCGGTCTCCCCTTTTTGCTTGTCATATTTAAAAAAAGCTTTTTTGTCCCATCCTCCAGATGCAGGCCCCGGATTTCCTCACATTGTTCTGTAAAGGTATACATTGCCAAATCCTGCCGGAAAATATCTTCCTGTGTAATAAAAATGATGATCGTTGACGGCAGATACCGATATTTTGTGTCCTTTCCCGCTTTCAACACAGGGGTATCCAACAATCCCTGGTAAAATCGGGATCTTTTACGTAAATCATCCTTCTTTGCGTCATTCTGCATTTCCGTATTGATCTGCCTGTTCTGTGCATCCCGCGCCCAGGCATCCAGGCGAATCGCCCGCTTGCCGGATTTGTTTAAAACTACCTGTTCCACCTTCACCTCTTCCAGAAGCAAAGCCGGTTCATCAAGAATGATGCTCAGAGTATACTCATAAGCTGCCTTATTTTTCATCACAGATAAAAACAAGGCAAAATCACTCAGGTTAAAGGCATAGTCATCGGGCAGTGTCTCCCTGACTATCGTTTTGGTCCATTTTTTGTCCATAGGCGTTCCTCTCTTTCTTTTACGCAGAAAGAAGACACGCCGTTTCTCCTCCCTGCTTATTCAGTTGTCAGCAAGGAGTTCATGCATTAACATGCATCAGATACCGGCCGGCAATTTTATTCTGCTCCGGCCAGGTTCAGAAACTTCAGAAAATAGATGTGTTGAATTCATTGCTTATTTTTAGTGTAACATAGCAGAAGATACTTCGCAATGCAGTACTAAAAATACAGTACCCGGATGCCTGCTGCCGCTGTCTCATTGTCTGAATTGTTACACCGGTTTTCATCCGCCCTGATACAAAAAGGAACTGCCCACAGGCAGTTCCCATCCTTCCTTTTCTGTTTTTTATACCGGCGAAGCCGACACAATCATCCGCCAGGTATTACAGCTGCAGAGCGTATGCTCATCCCCTGCCTTCACCGGACGGTAAGCAAGCCTTTCCTCCTCCAGCTCCGGCAGCCGTTCCAGCTTTCCGCATGCATAAGCCAGCAGCCTTTTCTGCGCGCTTTCCATTCTTGCCAGAAGTCCGCCAATCCTGATATCCAGCACTTCAAAGCCGTAAATCTTACTTTCCTTATCCCAAACGGCTTCCCTGCACCTTTTATATTCCTTCACCTTTTCTATACAGGAAGGGATTTCCTCTTCGGCAATCTTTTGTATCGTCTCCCGATCCTCTTCCTTATAAGCCGCACACAGCCGGTTTCCCATGCCCGCTTTCATGGAAAGCACATCCGCCAAGTGGATATAAAGCTCCAGGACCCCATCCTCCACAGCCGTCTCGCTTCCGGCCAGATCCTGCAGCTTCTCCCGGAGCAAATCATAGTATGTATCCAGATTATGTCCCCCTGCCGCCGCAAAATAATCCCCGGATGCCGCAGCGGTTTTTGCCGATGAACCGGCCTTCATAAACGCATCGGCTTCTCTCACCTGTCCGTCAAACAGCCCAAGCAGAATATCCTGATAGAACAGATACTTGGAAGGATTATCATACATCTCACTGCCCGGAACCGCATCGAATTCCCCCAACGCCATATACGCATCATAGCTGCTTCCCGTGAGGAATTCAAACTGCTCCTTCAGCTGTTCTCTGTCCGGCTGCTCCGAAAATCCATGCTCCGCAAACAGTACAATGGACGGCAGACCTGCTGCCATTGGCGTTTCCGCACCATCATCCTGCCACATGGTACATACCGCTTCCCGGATCCCTTCCGCCTTGCATGCACGCATGGCAGCTTCCGTAGTAGAAAAGGCTACGCCAAAATTCGGGGCAAGACCGTTCCAAACCCAGCCGCCTCCGGCAAAAACAGTTTTTTCCGACAGCTGTCTGTGCATATGCAGATACGCCTTATAGAAATTTTCATCTGTATGATAATAATCCCAATAAACTAGGCCAATCTCCCTGGGAGGCTTTACCGCCCCGGAAAGATCGGTATCCAGAGGTACATCATAATATTCACTGGCAGGAGAATTCATACGCAGGTACATATCGCTCCAGATCATAGGCTCCAGCCCCAGCTCCCGGCAGATACCCGCTACCCTGTCCAAATGCTCCGTCATAATTTCGGCCTTGGTATGGTATCCGTTTTTCAGCAGATAATTACCCAGCCCCAAAGACCATGCCTCATCCATTCCCAGATGCACACGCCTGCTGCGGAAAGGTTCCGATGCGGAACGGATGCACGCTTTCACAAAATCATAAACCTTCTCCTCTCCCACCAGCAGGATATCCTCCGTATCCCGGGTCCCCTGCATCACATCCCAGCGCAGCGCCGTTTTCAGATGGGCAAGTGCCTGGATACAGGGAACCATTTCAATCCCGAACCGATCCGCATAATCATCACATTCCTTCAGCTCTTCCCTGGTGTATCTTCCCCGGAATGCTCCGAAATAAGGATACTCCGGCACCTCATACGTATCCTCGGTATAAAGCATCATGGTATTCATACCTAAGGCCGCCTGCATACGGATGTATTTTTTTATGCTTTCCACAGACAGAACACTGTTTCTGGAACAATCCAGCATTGTCCCGTTTTTATCCAGGTATACGGTTTCCCTGCGGCAGAAGCTTTCCGCAGCCATACCTGCATGCATGGCCTCCTGCTTTTCCAGCTCCCGTACCAGAGTCATCAATGCACGGAACAAAAAGGTTTTTCCGCCGGCCTTCAGAACAGCTTTCCCCTTCCTTAAACCATCCGCTTCTTGGCAGCCAAACTCCGTCACAACCTCCCTGAATGCTGCCGCATCCATGGATGCGGCAGCTTCCATATCTTCCGAACCGGCTTGTTCCCCAGAGACCAGTTCCATCCATATTTCCACGGGTGTTTCCAGCCCGCCGTTCAGCACCGGGTTCACCTTCTCCCCGGCGTCCTCCGAAACCACCTGATGGTGCCTTTCCTCCAACAACTCCCGCATCCCGGCCAGATACTCCTCCCGGCCATTCATCAGCTTAAAATACATAAAATCCTTCTCCTCACCTTTCCGCGGCATTCCGCCCGCTTTTTCAGTTTTTAACCTTTACCGGTAACAGCTTCCTTATCCGGACCCTCCCGGACAGCAGCTTTCATAATATAGTTGCATACTAGCATACTTCCCTGCAAATGTCACTCAGGAACTGGCCGAGCTGTAATTCCTCACCGCCTTTTTCCAAATCCCCCGGGAAATGAAAAAGAACAGAACCGGGGAAATCACGCCCCAGGCCATCATACCGGGGGACAACTGCCCCATCAGGAACAGGCCCGGAAAATTGGTGATAACAAACACCGGAAGGATAAAGGTCCCGATACGCTGCATCCACTTACCGTAAATCAGCTGAGGCATATTGTTAAAGTCCCAAAGGGCTGCCGTAATATCCGCAATCCCCCTGCTGGCCACAATCCAGAAGCATAAAAGATTGGGGATAAGGAACAGGCTGTAGGTCAGCAGATTTCCGCACATCAGGAAAAAAAGGAAGCCCGCTATGGCCCACACATTCACCGGAAGCCCGGCCCGGTGCCAGCCAAGCCCGATCATAATGCTGCCCGCCACAAAATCAGGCAGCAGAAGGGCCAGATCCAGCCGCTTCATCGTCACAAAAAACTGCAGGGACACCGGCTTCACCAGATACATATCCAGCTCCCCCTCCCGCACCATCTGGCTGATGGACGTGAAATTCCCATAGTACAACATATAAAAACCGGTCATCAGGACATAAATACCAATAAACATAAGGATATGATCCGGCGTCAGGATGCCTATATTCACTCCCGCCCGGTATACCACCGCCACATAGAGAAGCTTGATCAGCATCCACCCCGTCTCCACCGCCACCCCTGCGGCAAAATTCAGCCGGTATTCCAACTGCGACATCAGGGAAAATCTGGCAAACACGTACAACAGACGTCCATAACGCTTTACCGTTGCCAGATACCCGCTGTTTCCGCTCTCTTTCTTCCGGAAAAAATAATCCATACTCAGCCTCCCACCGCGGTATACCGTCTCAGCCCGCGTTTCCACAATAGTTCACCCAGCATTCCAAAACACAAAATCCAGAAAATCTGGCAGAGAAACCCCGCCGCTGTCTCGTACACCCCAAAACGCCCGTTAATAATATTCACCGGAAACTGAGTCGTATAACCAAAGGGCAACAGCCTTATCAGAAAAGCTATCCGTTCCCCGAAAATATCCATGGGGAATATCCCTCCGCTCACCACCACCAGCACCACGCTCACCGTCCCGAACAGCAGATTTACATCCGTAAGCCAGAAGCTTATCAGCGCCACACAATAAAAAATAAAAAAGTTCAGAACCAACGCCAGGACCAGACTGGCAAGAAAGGCCAGCACCCTGGGAGCAGAAAGCACCAGACCAAGTATTAACACGGAAAAAACAAGCAGAACGGCTGCGACTGCCAGCAGGATCAGAAGCTGAGGCGCCTTTTCCCCCAGAAAGGAAAAAAACTGATAACTGCGGTAATTCACCGGCCGGACCAGATATTTATTCAGCCCGCCGTTTTTAATATCCTGGTTCACCTGATACTCAAAGCCGGTATAAACCAGATGGGAAACCATAGCCGCCAGCAGCGTATACACCATGATCTGGCTGTAAGAATACCCCGTCATGGACGCTGCGTCCGAATTCCCATACAGGTAATTCCACAAAAATGTCTGTATAATAATAGGAAAAACCGCGCTTAACAGGCTAAGGACAAAATTGACCCGGTATTCCAGCGCTTTTTCCATTCCCATCTGAAACGTACAACGGTATGGATTCATAATGCAGTCACCTCTTTTTGATAAAACAACGCAATACTTTCCTCCAGCGGGATTTCCGTTACCGTAAAATCTTCTACCGGCAGCAAAGAAAGAATAGCCGACGCCGTTTCCTTAATCCTGCTTTTGGGAACCTCCAGAACAGCCTCTCTGCCCTGATATTCCCGTACCCTGCCAAAAAAGGAAAGCTGTTCCCTCGGCACCGGCTCCGCGCTCTTTATCGACAAAAGCTTTCTGTCCCCCAACCGGTGATTGATATCCGCCAGTGTTCCGTCATAAACCAGCTGCCCCTGATTGATAATGACCGCCCGCTTGCACAGTTCTTCTATATCCCGCATATAATGGCTGGTCAGAATAATAGTGGTCTTTGTCTGCTCATTGTAAGTCTTCAGGAAATCCCGTATTTTCTGCTGGGACAAAATATCCAGCCCGATAGTCGGCTCATCCAGAAACAAAATATCCGGCCGGTGTATCAGTGCCGCTAAAATTTCCATTTTCATCCGCTCCCCCAAAGACAGCCGCCGTACCTGCACGTTCATCAGATCCTTTACATCCAAAAGCTCCGAAAGTTCCTCCACCGTCCTGCGGTATTCCCCGTCCGGCACGTCAAAAATACATTTATTCAGATAAAAGCTGTCACTGGCCGGAAGATCCCACCATAGCTGGTTCTTCTGCCCCATCACAATAGAAAACCTCCGTTTAAAAGCATTTTTCCGCTCCCATGGGATATACCCGTCAATCTCCGCCTCTCCCGAAGTCGGAAACAAAATCCCCGAAAGCATTTTCAAAGTCGTTGTTTTTCCCGCTCCGTTCGGCCCGAGAAGCCCCGCAATTTCCCCCTTCTCCACCGAAAAAGAAATATCCTTCACCGCCTCTTTTTTCAGCATTTCCCGATGGAACAGGTTATGCAGGGAACCCTGCAGTCCCGTCCCCTTCCTGTAATATGCAAACTCTTTTCTTAAATGCTCCACTCTGATAATGGCCATTTCCATCCTCCCCGCTATAAAAAATCCAAATGCCTGATATAACCTTCAAACTGCAGCTTCACCTCCGGATACCGGTACCTGCTGATATACAGCTTCTCCCCGTTATCCAGAGTCACACTATCCCGATCCATACGGTTCACATGATACAGACTCACCAAAAAGCTTTTATGAATCCGTGCAAACCCTCCCGCCTTCAGCCTCTCCTCGCACCGGGAAAGCGGCTCCGTCGTACATATGATTTCCTCCCTGCAGTGTATCCGTATCTCATGCCGATCACTTTCCAGATACAGGATATCCTTCTGCCGTACCCTCACCAGTTCATTCCTACATAAAAACGTGTGCCACCGTGTCACCGGGGGACGGCTCCTCTCCATTTTCTGGAACGCGGCCCCTAAATCCTGCTCCAGCGCATACCGCCTCACCAGATGAAAAAAAGGATACGACAGAGCCGAAAACACATCCTCTGCTTCCGAAACCACCAGAATAATAGAAAGCGAAGGACTTTCCTCCCAAAGCCTTTCCGTCGCAGCAAAAGCCTTCTCCGGCTTCTCCCCCGCGAGAATAAGATAAAACATCTCATCCCCCGCCATCACTTCCTCCTCCAGTTCCGAAAGAGAAGGAATCCGCCGCAGCTCATAATCCGCCTCCCGCGCCGCCTTCCTTCCATAACCCACACCCATGCACAGCGCCGTCACCATCTCTTCCATTTCCTGCGCAAGCAAATCATCCCCGCAGTACAATCCAAGCACCGCCACGGCCTCCCCTCCTCTCCGCCGCCTCTTCCCCGGCCAACGTCCCGTTCAGATTATCATCATATCAAAACAGGGAAATATTACAAGCTTCCCTGCACCACTCGTTTATTTTTTTCCCGAATAGCCCTTTAGAAAGGGAAAGCAGATAAAAATCCTGCGTACCGCCCCGGGGAAGGTCTCCCTCCTGGTCCCCTGCCTGCTTTCCCCCGGGGCGGTACACAGGATTTTTATCTGCATTCCCTTCCGAATCAACGGTGTACAAACTTTTTCCTTTTTGCTATAATAGGAACAGAGATTTTCGAAAAAAGGCAGTGGAATATACACTCTTTGCGTATATTACCCAAATTATAAAAGTGAGGAACCGCATATGAGCAAAAAAAGAGCAGTTGTTTCCCTTGGGCATCAGGCTCTGGGATATACCACCACAGAACAGCTGGATGCCGTGAAGGTGACGGCAAAAGCGCTGGCCGACCTGATCGAGGCAGACTACCAGCTGACCATCACCCACAGCAACGGCCCCCAGGTAAGCATGATCCACAAGGCCATGACAGAGCTGCGCCGTGTTTACATTGATTATACTCCTGCCCCCATGTGCGTCTGCAATGCCATGAGCCAGGGTTATGTGGGTTACGATATCCAGAATTCCCTGCGCGCAGAGCTGTTAAGCCGGGGAATTTCCAAACCGGTCAGCACCATTCTCACCCAAGTCACAGTAGATCCTTATGACGAAGCATTCTATGAGCCTACCAAACTCATCGGCCGTTATATGTCAAAGGAAGATGCGGAAATTGAACAGAAAAAAGGCAACTTCGTAATAGAAGAACCAGGTAAAGGCTACCGTCGTATTGTGGCGGCGCCCAAGCCCATTGATATCCTGGAAATCGATGCCATACGCGCTCTGGCCGATGCCGGACAGGAGGTCATCGCCTGCGGAGGCGGCGGAATTCCCGTCATCCCTCAGGAGCATGCCCTCAAAGGCGCCTCCGCGGTCATAGAAAAAGACTGTATCGCAGGCAGACTGGCCGTGGAGCTGGAAGCGGATCAGTTAATCATTCTCACAAGCGTAAAGCAGGTATACAAAGATTACCGGAAAGAAACGGAAGCGCCCATACGCAGCATGAATGTTTCCGAAGCCAAAGCATACATTCAGGACGGCCAGTTTGAAGCCGGCACCATGCTTCCCAAGATTGAAGCGGCCGTTTCCTATCTGGAAGCGGTTCCCACCGGAAGCGTGCTGATTACCTCCCTGGATTTCGTGGCCGATGCCGTAAGGGGAAATGCGGGAACCGTGATCACCGCATAATGCATTTCTCCCGTATGACGCACAGAGGATGTTCCTCCCGGAACATCCTCTGTTTTAACTATATTTGGTAAAGCAAAACCATAATTGGCATAGTGATTATACATAAAAGCGTAGTGGCAACATTTATAGCGCCGGCATAGTCTGCATCCTGTCCATAAATCTGGGCCATTTGCGTAATAGTGGATGCCGACGGAGTGATACACGCTATCAAAGTAATCAACAGTATATTTTTCCCCGCATCCGCCCAAGCCGCCATACCGCTGTATTTAATAAAAAGCAGAACAACGAACGGGCAAAACAAAAGTCTCAGAAATGTTACATACCAAATTCTTTTATAGTATAACAATGTCCTGAAATCCATATTGGCAATCAGCATTCCTGTAACCAGCATAGCCAGCGGACCAACCATTTCCCCCACCGATCCGATGGCATCCTTTACCGGTCCAGGAAACCGCAGCCCTGTAATAAGAATAATAAAACCTGCATATATTGCAATCATATTACCATTCAGGAATACTTTTTTTATATCCGTTTTTTCTTCCCTACACAGCACCGTCTTGCCATGGCTCCAAATTAGAAACATCTGCACTGCAAGAAATACACTGGAATAAACCACCCATTCCTCACCGAGAACAGCAGACACAATAGGAATAACAAGATTTCCGGCATTCGAGTATATCACTGAAACCTGTTCAACTGCATCCAATTGTATTATCCGAGATAATAGTTTTACAAGAATAATCAGCCCTACGTTTATTATGATTGCTGCCGCCAACGCCAGAAAAAGCCCTTCTTTTACATCCGGCGAAAAATTTATCTGAAATGCATTCAGAATTACACATGGCAGTATAAGATGTATGGAAACAGCTGATATAACCCTGCTGTCGCCTACATTAAGTATTTTTTTCCTGACGAGAAATATTCCCATACACACGATTAAAAATAAAGAAGCTATCTTTTTAACCAGTAAAAGCGCTATCATATACCGCACCATTTATTTCTTATTCTTCGTACAAACATTTTACCACCTTCATAAAATCTTTGTCACGTTTTGCAATCACTTCTTCCGCTCGGCCGTTTCCATAATCATAAAAACCCTTACCGGTTTTCACTCCGTAATCCCCATCCCTATAAAGCTGCCCTAACATTTTATGTACGTTCTTCTCGTTACTGATATCTGCAAAGAGGTAATCAGCTATATTATAAAAGGTATCCAAACCTCCCAAATCTGCTATTTCAAATGGCCCCAGACAGGCATAACGCAGACCCAGGCCATACTTAAACACTTTATCTATATCCTCTTTACATGCCACCCCAGCTTCTACCAGACTCATAGCCTCCCTTAAAATGGCAAACTGGAACCTGTTTACCAGAAACCCCGGAACCTCTTTCTGTAGACAGACCGGGTAACGATGGATATCGCAGGCCAAATCATAAACAACACCCATTGTTTCAGGCGCCGTTTTTTCCCCTTTGATAATTTCCACCAAAGGACAGATATGCGGCGGATTAAGCCAATGCATGCCGCAAAAGCGCTCCGGATATTTAACCGCCTTTGCTATTTCCGTGAGGGAAAGCCCCGATGTATTGCTTGTCAACACCGCCTTATCAGGTGCCAGGCCAGAAACCTCGTTCCAGAAGCCATGCTTAACCTCCATTTTTTCTACTATGGCTTCAATGACAAAATCAGCATCCGAAAAGCATTCTTTTTCACTGGAAAATGTAATATTTTCTCGGATATTCTCTTCTTTTTCTCCTTCTGTTTTGTCATTGTGCATTACATTCTGATTAACATGGATAAGCCGCTGGCTGTTATAAAGCGCGGCATCGCTGATATCATATAAAGTTACCTGATACCCCCCTGCCGCAAACAGTTGTGCCATGGAAGATCCCATAACTCCCGCTCCCGCAATTACGATATTTTTGATATTATGTACCATGATTACTCCTTTCGTTCCGGTAATTTTACAAGGGCGGTCCCATCCACCACCACAGCTCCATCCTGATTAACGACAGTGGTTTTCAGCCGCGCCCTCCCTTTTTCCAAAAGTTCCGCAATTTCAACCTGCGCAGTAATCGTATCACCGAGGAAAACAGGTTTTAAAAACCTGGAATTCTGTTCCATATATACAGTTCCCGGTCCGGGCATATAGCTTGCTATTACAGTGGAAAGAAAAGACGCCGTCAGCATTCCATGGACAATCCTTCTGCCAAACAGCATGTTCTTAGCTTCCTCCTCATTTATATGCAGCGGATTCAAATCCCCGGTAATCCCGGCGAAACCATATACATCGCATTCCGCAATCGTTTTGGAAAAGCTTCCTTTTGCACCGATCCTGTATGTCATTTTCACTGCACCTCTTTTCTAAAAGTTTACATGTTCCTTTCCCTTTAGATGAAGCATCTGACGTGCTTCCCCACTGTCTGCAATTTCAAAATCGAGTGCTTTCAAAATATTCTTGATTTTCTCTACTTGCTCTGCATTACTTTCCGCAAGCTTACCCGCTGGATTAATATAAAGTCCGTCCTCCATACCAACACGTACATTCCCTCCATTCAGCGCACACATGGTTTCCAACTTAAACATTTTTCTGCCGACCCCCACACAACTATACTGAATATCACTTCCAAGTATTTTTTCAGCCTGATCGATCATGAACATCAGTGTCTCATTATTAGCCGGCATACCACCCTGTACGCCGGGTACAAACTGAATATAGACAGGCTGTGTAATAATACCCTGTTTTCTCAGAATTTTCAGATTATTCAGCTGGCCGTAATCAAAAACTTCATATTCCGGCAGGGTGCCGCAGGCATTCATTGTACGAATGCAGTAATCCATATCCCGGAAGGAATTACGGAACACATTATCCCAGGTCCGTTCCACATATTCCTTCTCCCAGTCATACTCCGGCTTATCAATCTCAGCCAATAACCTGTTATAGCAAAAGTTCATGGACCCGCCGTTTGCGGAAGCCATTTCCGGCCGGAATTCTTCAATAACAGAAAACCGTTCTTCCACACTCATCCCGTTTGCGCCTCCTGTAGTAATTCCAATTACCGCATCACACTCCCGGGATATAGATGATAATATATAACGGAAAATACCGTGATCCGTTGTAGGTTTTCCATTATCGTCACGGGCATGTATATGTACAATTGCGGCTCCGGCTTTCCAAGCTTCCACAGCGCTCCGGATAATTTCATCCGGGTTCTTCGGCAGGTAGCAAGAAAGGCTGGGTACATGCGTTGCTCCGGTAATTGCAGCACTGATAATAATTTTTTTATCCTTTATATACATACTTTTCCTCCCGTTATTCGGACAAAGCGGATTTCATGATTTCCAGGGAGCGTGCTGCCCGCTCCGTATCAATCCGGCAGTCAATTTCCAGGCTGATCGCTCCCCGATAGCCGGTATCAAAAAGTTTTCTAATTCTTTTTTTGTGAATCTCTTCCTTCTGCAACTTCAGAAATGATCTTTGATAAGGCGTTCCATCGTCATCGGAAATATGCGCATGTTTGATAAAGTGTCTGTAGTTTTTCAAATCCATATCCGCTTCCTTCACATATTCCATATTATAAAAATCTGCAATTAGCCCCAGATTTCCCAGCCGGAGCCCTTCCACAACCGAAACAGCCTCCGATATAAAATTAATAAAATTACAATAACAGGGTGCCAATGGTTCAAGACATACCATAATATTGTATCGTTCGAATTCATACGCCGTAATTTTTAAAAATTCCTTCAGCTGTTCCAGTGCCGCAGTCCGGGAATAACCTTCGGGCAGATTTCTGGATTTGGGAGATCCAATCCCAACAAACTTTACGCCTAAACCGTACGCTCTCTGTGAACATTGCCGCGCATATTCCATGATAATCAACGGGTTAAACCCCGGCCCCACCATTTTTACAGTTTCCGGGCAGTAAGCGTTAATCCCCTTCACCTGCATTTGGATCCGCTCTGCCGTCCTCTGGATTTCCAGATATTCACCTGCTGATAAAGAAACCAGATATTTCCCCATAAACTCAGCATAATCGTACCCTATATTCTTTGCTTCAACCAAGTCCTGCGGACTTAACAAAGCACACCCAATCTGCATTTTTATACTCCCTGTGGCAATCTGTCCCGATTAAAAACCTCCTCCGCCGTTCCCGGCAAAGGAGGTTTTACCCGTTACAAAGGAACTGTCATAACAGTTCCTTTGCTGCCCTTACAGTTTATTAACCTTCAAACTTTTCCTGGTTATTAACAACACTTTCATCCAACTCCCAGCCAAGCTTTTCATACTTCTCCCGCCTTGCATTCTTATCATTAAATAATTCTCTATGTGCATATTTTGCCACGTCTTTTGCCATTTTCCTGGGCACGGCAATCACACCGTCACCATCTGCAACAATAATATCTCCAGGCCTGATTGTTACGCCGCCAATTGCAACAGGAACATCCTTGGCATCATACTGCAGTCTGACCTGATCCATCTTCTGGGATACGAAATAACTCCAAACCGGAATTTCCTGATGGATAACCTCATCCGTATCTCTGATACCCCCTCCATTTGTCAAAAATCCTCTGGCGCCTTTAATCTTGGCCCCTAATGCATTCTCCGATCCCATAAGTCCCACATCCACACCGGATACGTCAAGGACAACAAAGCTGCCTTCTTCAATTTCATCAAACCACGGATATGTACAAACATTACCGTAATACCAGCCTGACCACTTGGTATATTCATCACCGGTAACCAACGGATCCGGGCCTTCATATGGAAGATATCTTGCCGTTTTAGCAATTCCCACCGCTTTTGTACGGTATAAAGGCCTGATTTTGTAATCAAGGGTCCCATAATGATGATATCCCATCCAGTCCATACCATCCCGTACATCCGCCACACGAAGTGGCTCAAAAAGTTTCAGTAATTCTTTGTCGTCGCTGTTCATAGCTTCCTCCAGGTTAATTTTTATTTGCTTCCAGAATAGAATTTGCTTCTTTCATAAATGCACCGGCTGCGGTCTTGGAATCTTCCTGCCCATATCTTACTTTATCGGCAGCCGTCTGATAAGCCGTTGCAATTTCACTTGCCCCCTTTGCCGCAGGGGTTGCCGTTTCACAAAGAGGCATCAGTGCCAGTGCAAAATCAATCGCCTTCTGGTTGGGTTCGTCCAGCAGCGGTTTAATAAATTCAGCCATATCTGAATTAGCCGGCACACCCTGATCCATCTTAAACAGTTCCATTGACTGCTCTGTATTTACGAAGAAATTAATAAGCTTTGCTGCCGCCTCCTGATGGGCTTCATCAATGCTGGAAGATATTGCAAAATGCGCACCTTCCAGATATTCTGCCCTGGTTCCGTCGGCTGCGGTAGGGATTCTGACCGCCGTAATATTATTGTCGGGCATAGCATCTGCATATAAATACAGCTGATTTATCGGGACATTGTGCAGGACCATTTTGCCTAATGAAAATAAACGCTGTTCCAAAGCCAGGGAACCGTCTTCAGAAGCTGTCGCTGCGTCCGGAATAGCTCCTTCGTCCCTGAGCGCGCTCCACATATCCAGAAAGTCTATAACAGTCTGCTCCTCAAAACCAAGCTGTCCGTCTGCGGTATAATTATCTCCTCCCGCCTCTCTTGCCGCCCAGCGGAAGCAGTTAATATCTGCGGAGCTGTCCCCGGAGAAATAGATTCCTGTTCCTGCTGCCGCATCGGTAAATTTCTTAGCTTCCTGCTGAAACTGTTCCCATGTCCAGTCCTCGTTGTAAGCCGGCAGGGTAACGCCATATTGTTCTGCCAGTTCATTGTTAACCAGATAACAGGTGAAGCTTACCCCCATGGAAACCATATAAAGCTTATCCTTATATTTTCCGCTGTCAATAATGGCATCTGAAAATTTGGATAAATCAAGTGTTCCGTTATCAACATAAGGCTGGATCTCCAGCAAAGCGCCGCGCAGTGCATAATCGGCTGCGTACTGCGGATGCATGCCGAATACATCCGGGGCATTCCCTCCAGCTACCTGTGTAGACATCTTGGTCCAATAATCAGACCATGACATAGGTTCTCTCATAACCTTAATGTTGGGATTTTCCTCTTCGAACCTGTCGCAGATTTCATTATACATGTCGTTTCTTTTGGTATCTCCCCACCAGGAAAAACGGATTTCCACCTTTTCCCCACCTGCTGCCTCTGCCGCCGGCGTTTCGGCTGCCGGCGCCTCTTCCGCCTTGCTTTCAGCTGCCGGAGCCGGATTCTCCGCCGGCGCCTTGGTCCCGCATCCTGCGGCTGATAATGCCATTACCGCCACAAGAAGCACTGCTAACATCTTGTTGTGTTTCATACTTTCAACCTCCCTGAATTAGTTTTTTAGGAACCGTATACTAAAATAATCTGGTCATCAGATTACACGGTTTTAAATTTTATCCTGTCTGTTTACCCTTTAATGCTTCCTGCAGTTATCCCCTCCACAAGATAGTTCTGGAAGAATACAAACATGAAAAACAAAGGAAGCAGCGATAAGGTTGACATGGCAAATAATGCGCCCCAGGAACTGTTTCCGGTAGCGTCTACGAACTGACGCAGGGCCAGTGCCACAGTAAATTTCTCAATTCCCGTTATATAGAGCATCTGGGAAAAGAAATCGTTCCAGGTCCAGATAAATGTAAAAATTGTTGTTGTAACAATAGCCGGCACAGATAACGGGACGGTAATCCGGATAAACCGCTGCCACTGCCCGCAGCCGTCGCAGATAGCCGCCTCATCGATTTCCCTCGGCAGCCCTCTCATATACTGTGTCATCAGAAATACGAAAAACCCTTCCGTAGCCAGGAATTTGGGTACCATTAACGGCAGATAAGTATTAATCCAACCCAACTTGTTGTACATGATATATTGGGGGATTAATTTTACGTGCATAGGCAGCATTAAAGTCCCCATCATCAGTGCAAACCAGAATCCCTTCAGAGGGAATTTGATTTTCGCAAATGCATTCGCCGCCAGCAGACAGGAAGATAAATTTCCAATCATGGCCACAATTACGATAAAAAAAGAGTTAAAGAAAAATCTTCCGAAGGTAATACCCGATAATCCCTGCCACCCCTGTGCATAATTTTCCAACTTAAAAGACTCCGGAAAAAAGTTGGTTCCCTGAAAAATTTCCAGCGTTTCTTTAAATGAAGCGCTGATCATCCACAACAGAGGGTACAGCATCAGTAATGCAAACATAATAATAAATACGTGGTAACATACATTTCCTACTTTTCTTTTCATACCAGCCTCCCTGTCAATCATCGTAAAATACCCAGAACTTGGCAAATAAAAACATCAGTCCGGTAACAGCAGCTATAATTATAAGCAAAATCCAGGCCATAGCGGACGCATATCCCATCTGGAAATGGTTGAATGCCTTGATATACAGATACAATGAATAGAACAGGGTGGAATCCAGCGGTCCGCCGGATCCATTACTGATGATGTAAGCGGAGTTAAAAGACTGGAATGCATTAATAACCTGCATAACAATATTGAAAAAAACCATCGGTGTAAGCAGCGGTAGTGTGATTTTGAAAAACTGCGCGATTTTACCTGCCCCATCCAGCGTTGCCGCCTCATAATAATCCTCCGGTATCTGCTTCAACGATGCCAGGAAAATAACCATCGATGCGCCGAACTGCCATACGGCAAGGACAATCAGCGTATTCAAGGCCGATGAGGGTGTTGCAATCCAGTTCTTTCCCTCAATTCCGAAAACTGCGAGGATTTGATTGAATACCCCTTCCTTATTGAACAGCTGCCTCCACAAGATGGACACCGCGACTGATCCCCCAAATAAGGACGGCAAATAATACATCGCCCGATAAACCTTCACTCCCCGCCTGTTTTTTTTAAGGAGCAGGGCAATCAGCAAGGCAAATGCCAACTGCAGGGGTACACTGACTATCACATATTTAAAGGTTACCTTTAAACTGTTAATAAATCTTCCGTCTGCAAACAGGGATACATAGTTTTTTATCCCGACAGGAATGGCCGGCGTCAGCATATCGTACTGTGTAAACGAAAAAAACAAAGACGCTATCATCGGAATCAGTGTAAGTCCAAAGAAACCGACCAACCATGGCAGCAAAAATAAATAACCGGCTATCCCTTCCTTAATATTCTTTTTCACCTGAAGCTCTCCTCTCATTTATATTATAAAATCACTTTCTTACGCCCAGCGCAGCAGGTGCGCTGGCCTGATTGAATATTTGTTTAAAATCCACCCTGGAACCATTTCTGATAAACACTGGAATTTTATCCAGAGGCGCGTCCACGGAAGCACAGGTTCCTCCATGATATTCTGCCGCCCCGAAGGCTGCGGTCCATTTATCACCGACCGGAAAATATACCACCCTTTCCCTCTGCCCTTCTTCCATCACCGGTGCTACAAGAATGTCTTTTCCGAACAAATACTCATCCTCCACATTCCAGCTTTCCGGATCCTCCGGGTATTCCAGGAATAAGGCTCTCATAAGCGGCATACCCGTTTCATGCGTTTCTTCCATTAAATCTGTAAGATATCCCGCAAGTAGTTTTCTTAAGCGCACATATTTCATAAGAATATCAAAAATCTCTTCCCCATAGCTGTATATTTCATTGGGCTGTCCGGTGGTAAACTGTTTTACCTCGTCTCTGAACTCCTCCTCCAGCTTTTCAAAAGGCTGTCTGGCCCCATGCATCCGAAGTACCGGAGTGAATACCGCCCATTGGAACCAACGGACCAACAGCTCTCTGAATGTTTTATCATCCGGGCAGCCTCCCAGAAAGCCTCCGATATCGGTTGCCCACCACGCGATGCCGGCAATTCCCATACTAATGCCCGCCTGTACCTGTTCTCTCAGCGCCCGGAAGGAGGAATGGACGTCTCCTGACCAGACCAGCGTCCCGTATTTCTGGCTTCCCGCCCACGCACAGCGGATCAGATTCATAATCTTTTTCTGGCCGCAGGCAGTCATTCCATCCCAGAAGGTCTTCGCGTACAAAACCGGATAATAATTGCTTACCTCCAGCGCGGGCCCAGCCTGATACCTGAAAAGATCATAATCATAGGGGCCATATTCCGGTTCCGCCTCATCCAGCCAGAACATCCGAATACCTTTTTCGTAATAATTTTTCCTGCAGAGATCCCACACAAACTCTCTGGCTTCTGCCGGAAACGGATCCCAGAATCGGGTTTCTCCCATCCAGTTCATATGAATCTGGAGTCCCCTGTCATTCTTAACAAGAAACCCTCTGTCCTCCATTTCCTTTTTTCCTTCCGCCCCTGCGTCTACCGTCGGCCATACCGATACCATAACCTTAATACCGTATTCCTTCAGCTTCCTTATCATCGCATCAGGATCCGGCCAATCCTTCGGATCGAATCGGAATTCTCCCTGTCTGGTCCAATGGAAGAAATCTATTACTATTACATCAGGCAATATCCCGCGTCTATCATACTCTTCGGCAACCTTCAATACTACCTCCTGATTTTGATAGCGCAGTTTCGACTGCCATAACCCCAACGCATAAGACGGCATCAATGGCGAGCGCCCCACAGCCTGTGTAAACTGTCGGAGTATCTCCCGTGGTGTTTCAGCTGCCGTAATATAATAATCCAGTTTTTTGGTCCGTTCTGCGGTCCATTCCGTTCTGTTATTTCCAAAGATAACTTTTCCGACAGCCGGATTGTTCCACAGAAAGCCATATCCCCGGCTGGACAGATAAAAGGGAATACTGCATTGTGTATTTCTTTGTTCCAGATCAAGTATCTCTCCTTTTTTATTCAGATCCGTTTCCTGGTATTGGCCGCAGCCATAAATTTTCTCTCCCTTAAATGCTTCAAATCTGGCTGTCAGTCTGTATTCTGACGCTCCCTGCACCGCCTTAAATTCCCTCGCGCCGATATCCTGAGGAACCGCATAACGTTCCAAGCGGTTCCGGTTCCTCCAATATTCCTTTAATAACACTTTACCCTTATAGTTTTTAAAACAGATCCAGCCCTCCGGATTAATTTCCCCGCGGATATCCCCGTTTTGTATATATCCGCATTGGGAAGGCTGCCCTTTTTCTTCCCATGGTGCTATTAATTCACATTCCCGTAATCCGATTTCCGGATTGGTTTCAGGCACTGCTTCCGTCAGCGCCCAGTTTCTTCCGTCTTCCACCCCTGCCGGCTGCATTACCACGCGGAGAGCATTAGTGCCCCATGGCATAATGCGCAGCAACATACCATCGGCAGACATGCAAAGATTTTTATTTTCCTTCCAAAGTTTCATATGCTCCTCCATAAAAATAGCGCCTGCAGGTTTTATCGAAAATAAAACATTATGCAGGCACCATATAATATTCTTTGTGTATAGTACCGGCCATTTGTATCTATTTCCCTGTCTATGCAGAAAATATACACAAATTCAAGCACCCATACCACTCATTTTTTGTCCAATTCTATTTACTTTTTGCTTTTTAAACTTTTTTTATACTGGCTTGGCGTTACCCCTCTATGCTTTTTAAAAATACGGTTAAAGCACTGAATACTCTTAAATCCGGTAGAATAGGCTACCTCTGTAATACACGTTTCCGTTGTTTGCAGCAATTCCTCCGCTTCTCTCAGCCGGACGGAATTCACATAATCCAGAAAGTTTAGATTTGTATTCTTTTTAATATATTTTGAACAATAAGCCGGGCTGAAGCCAAGATAATCCGCCACCATTGTCAAGGTGATATCTTTGTATAAATTTTCTTCTATAAACTGCTGCATTTTATAGATATTTTCCGTGTTTTCGACCATCTTTGTAGGAATATACTGTTTAATCGTATTTTTATTACTCAATATTTCTATCGTCAGTTCAGATACCTTGATTCCCGAATAGAATTCGTTCATCTTACCGTACTGGGCATGAATCAGGTCACTGAATATGATTTTCATTCTGTCCGTGGCTTTTATAATCAAAGTATTTCTGTAAATATCCGTCATTCGTTGTTTTGTATCCAGACACCCCAATATATTCTTCAGGAATACCTTTGCCACCCATATGACCGTCCCCGGATCGGTTTTCAGGTATGCATGCATAACATTGGAACTGACAATTATTATCTGCCCTTCTTTCACGCCGTAAACATTTCCATCCACATCAATATCCAGTTTGCCTTCCTCCACATAAATGAATTCCATTTCATTATGCCAGTGATTGAAAACTGCAAATCCATGCGTAACAACGCTGCCGTAAATATTATCTTCTACAAGCATCCTGATAATGGTACAATTCTCACCCATTCTTTCTCCTTTTTATTTGTTACCCGTTACTATTTTATTGTAGTGTAATTTCGTGTTTTTTTCAACTCCTGCTGCTTTTCTGCCAGCAATTTCTATTCCACACTCTCTTATTTATTGGTAAAAAGGCAAAAAATAAAAACAATCAGACAAAAAAAAGACAGACTTTAAACAAATATAGCCCTACTATTTATGGTATAACTATATTTTTACCGGGAGGTATTGCTATGCATACATTTACAACAACTGAAATCGGACGGGTGATTGTTATTCATCTGGGCAAGGGGGAGGATCTCCTGCAGTCCGTCCGGACGGAAATTAACCGTCTGGAACTGAAAAACGGAATTTTAGTATCTGCTATCGGATCCTTAAGGTGTGCTAAGCTCCATGCCATAACCACATTGGAGGATCTTCCTACAAATGAATACTATACATACACGGATCCTATCGAACTCGGTAGCGCCCAAGGGCTTATTATAAATGGAGAACCTCATTTCCATCTGACTGTTTCCGATTCCTACCGGGTATATACAGGACACATGGAACAGGGCTGTGAAGTACAGTATCTGGCAGAACTGGCTATTATAGAACTGCCTGAACTTTCTGTAATCAGAAAGCTGGATGAATACGGGATTTCTCATGTTACATCCTCAAAAGAATAAAGATGGGAGAAAGATACCATGATGACAGGGGAACAATATATAGAAAGTATCCGCAGCATGAAAATGCATATTTTCTGTCTAGGTGAAGAATTGGAAACTGCTGTAGGACATCCTATACTGCAGCCTGCATTGAATTCTGTTAAAATGACCTATGACCTTGCCCAGGAAACGGAATACAGAAAACTTATGACTGCTATTTCTTCATTAACCGGCAGAACAATAAACCGTTTTACAAATCTGCATCAAAATTGCAGTGATCTTGTGGATAAAGTAAAAATGCAACGTGTCCTAGGACAAAAGACTGCTTCCTGCTTTCAGCGTTGTGTGGGCATGGATGCCATGAATGCTGTATTCAGCACGACCTATGACATCGACCGGAAATATGGTACCGATTATCATGAGCAATTTAAAAAATTCATGATATATTGTCAGGACAAGGATTTAACCGTTGACGGAGCTATGACCGATCCAAAGGGAGATCGCAGTCTTCCTCCCCATCTGCAGACCGATCCGGATCTTTACCTCCGCGTTGTGAAACGTCGTTCCGACGGCGTCATTGTCAGAGGGGCAAAAGTACATCAGACCGGCATCTGCAATTCCCATGAAGTACTTGTCATGCCTACCATTTCCCTTGGAGAAAAAGATCGGGATTATGCCATATCCTTTGCCGTGCCTACCGATACGGAAGGTATTACCATGATAATAGGAAGGCAAAGCTGTGATACAAGGAAATTGGAATGCTCCTGTCAGGATGTGGGAAACTGCAAGTACGGCGGTGTTGAGGCACTGACTATTTTCAATGATGTTTTTGTTCCCAATGAAAGAATCTTCATGAATGGAGAAACAAAATATGCCGGTCTTTTAGTGGAACGTTTTGCAGGTTATCACAGACAGAGCTATGGAGGCTGCAAAGTGGGGGTGGGGGATGTCTTGATCGGCGCTGCCGCCCTGGCTGCAGAATCCAACGGTGTTGCAAAGGCTTACCATATAAAAGATAAGCTGATTGAAATGACACATTTAAACGAGACTCTTTATGCCTGCGGAATTGCCTGCTCTTGTGAGGGACACCCAACGCCAAGCGGAATTTATGAAATTGATACCCTTCTGGCAAATGTATGTAAGCAGAACGTTACCCGCTATCCCTATGAAATTGCCAGGCTTTCACAGGATATTGCAGGAGGTTTGATGGTCACCGCCCCTTCCGAAAAGGACTGCCAAAATCATGCAACAGGTCCGCTGATCAATAAATATCTGGCTGCTTCCTCTTCCTTTTCTACAACTAACCGTCTTAAGATTTTCCGCCTGATTGAGAATCTGACCATGGGAACTGCTGCAGTCGGCTATCTTACAGAATCCATGCATGGGGCAGGCAGCCCACAGGCACAACGGATTATGATTTCCCGTCAAGGAAGCCTGGAAAAAAAGAAAGGTTACGTAAAATCCATACTGGACATAGAATAACAAAAGGTATCCTGACAAGAGATACAGAGTATTCCGTATTTCTGTCAGGATACCTTTCCGCATTGGGCTATGCCTAATAACCTTACACCTGCAATTCGTTTTTCCTTTTCCCGATTGCCGTCAGCGTATCCTGAAACACCGCCCAAAAATATACACCCGGTCCGCTTTTGACAAAGACTCATAAAACCGGAGAACATGCCCGGTAATCCGGCCCGGGAAGATCATCATATTTTCAAATATTCTTTTACTGTTTACAAAATACTATTATAATATCGCCCTGAAATTATTTTTTCAATACGATAAATAGTTTTTGTTTTATCATATATATTTTTACACATATTTGTAGTAAATATACGATAAATATATTTTCTTTTTGTAGCTTTTTCCATAGCTTTTTGTACGGTTCTTTCAAAGCCTGCAGCCCGGGAAAAAGCATATACCAGCCAATTCCCTCCCGTCAACAAAAAAACGTATCCTGAAAGTATCTGCAGAAAAATTCCGCACTACTATCAGGATACGTTAGTTCTTTTAAATCCCCGGCAGCCAGACTAACAGACGTACTCGCATGTCTGCCGTAAGAACTGCACAAAACAAGGCCGGCCGGCACTATGCCGTAATATCCTCCAGTTTCCCTTCAAACTCCGTCATATCCGTTTCCGTTTCATAAAATTCTTCCTCCGGATATTCCTTTGCCTCATCCTCTGTCAGTTCCATCTGCGTACCGTTAAGCTGCGTTTCCCGGCCCCGGACTGCGCCTGCTGCCGGAAGGCCGTTTATCCCCAGGGCTGCGGCTGCAAGCAGCATGGCGGTTCCCAGGCCAAGCAATCCAATTTTTTTCTTCATAAAAAACCCCTTTCCGGATAACGCTGTCGGTTCCATGGTTTCCAATTCCCCACAGCATTATTTTACCCGGAAAAGAGTTATTCTAACAGCAAACCGCGGTAATGAATTTGTAAAATTTAAGTTTTGCAAGCTGCGCCGGCGCCGGTTGCCGCTCAGAATCCCTTCAGGGCAACAAGCAGGGCGCCGATCAGAATACAAAAATCTGATATATTGAATATGACGCCCCGCAAAGGCGCCCACTTCACGCCGAGGCTGAAATAGTCCACCACATATTTCCGTTTCAGCCGGTCATAGGTATTGCTGAACGCTCCGCCCAGAAGCAGGCTCAGACCAGCCTTCAGCCAGCCATTGCCGCGCCGTGTCAGTGTAAAAAGGAAAACAAGGGCAAGCGCTGCCGTCAGAATAAGGGAAAGACCAGCAACTACATTGCTTTTCTTCTCTCCTAGGTTCATGCACGCCCCTTTGTTATGATATTTCCGGATCAGGATGCGGCCCTTCCAGATTTTGGTTTCCTCTCCTGTCTTTCTCTTTTTTTCCACGTAATTTTTGATTACCAGTTCGCCGGCAAAAATAAATGCCGCAATAAACAGATATCCCATGTTTTCTCCTTAAGGTGCTTTAGACAGTTGTTTCCGTTAACAGGCAGTGTCACAGGGCCGGCAGTCCCGCAATCCAGTTAAACACCCCTTCCATATTCAGGCGCCCATATCCCCACTGCCGGTTGGGATATGTATATGCAGATTCGCGGTTGGCCCCACGCAGGAAATAATTCCTTACCGCCACGCCCCCCACATAAGGGGAATTATATTCCACCACCGCCCACTGCAGAAACTGCGCCGCAGCACCGGCCGCAAGCGCTGCGGATAAAGAAGTCCCTGTAGAGGTTCCCACCAGAGTTTTCCCCTGGACCATGCCCGTTGCCACAGAGATATCCACACCCGGAGCGGCTATATCCGGCTTGATATCCCCATTTGAGGAAAACCCCTGGCCGGAATTAATGTAAAAGCTGTTATTCCTGCTGTTATAGGCGGACACGGTGATGGGAGGCTCTGCAAATCCGGGAGAGGTTATGGTTGTTTCCGGGGTAGGCTGCAGGAATTCCACCCTGCCGTCCACAAACTGCCTCAGAGGCAGCCACATGTTGACATTCCCTGTTCCGTCCCCGCCTTCCCGGGTAATGATTACGGTCCAGAGCCCCGGGCTGGGCGACTCAAACCGAATCACCGCCACCTCGTTTCCCGTTTCCGATTCTATAGTCTGGTAATCCAGCCGTACCTTTGTTTTTTCATATACAAACGTATATTCCACGCTCTGTCCCAGCCTCCCGCTTACGGGAGGAACCACCTCGCCCCCGGGGGAACGCACGGAAACCGAATAAAAATCGGGAATCCTCCCCCAAAGTTCCAGAAGGAATCCCCTTGTGCCCTCACTCACCATCATCTCCGCCCTTATGGACTGGCCGGTTTCAATATAACCGCTGAAATGATGGGCGGCATTCCCTTCATTCCCGGCTGCGATCACCACCACCTGGTTTATTTCCGAACCGACGTTGGAGACAAAATCGGACAGAGAGGAACTTCCGCTGTGATCCCCGAAGCTGCTTCCCAGTCCCAGGCAAATAACCGTCGGTTTTTCAAAGGGAACGCGGAAGGAAGACACATATTTAATCCCAAGCATGATATCGTTGGTTTCATAGGCGGGCACATCATCCGGGGTCATATAATAATCCCGTAAAAACTGCTTCGCCTGCTTCAGCTTCACCACTACGATATCCGCATCCGGTGCCGCTCCCAGATAATCCAGCCCTCCGTTCAGGGCACTTCCTGCGGCGGCCGAAGCCATTGCGGTCCCATGTCCGATTTCATCTGTGGAAGGAACCAGCTCCAGCGGGTTATCCGACTGAAGCGCCTCATTTATCTGCTCTCTGGTATATTCGCTTCCATAAATATAGCCATCCGGGGGCGTGCCCGTCTGCACACTTTGATCCCAGATGGCCAAAATTCTCGTGCTCCCATCTTCTCTTCTGAAAACGGGGTTCCGGTAATCAATACCTGTATCCACAAAACCCAGCACCACATTTCTGCCGGTTAATGATAGAGGTTCTCTCTGAACCAGTGTAATTCCGCTTCTCACAAGGGGCTGGATATCAAAATTCCGATCCAGGGCTTCCGGGGCAAAGGGTTCCATCAGCCCATACAGCCTGGGTATATACCTGTAATAATAGCTGGATACCTCCAGGGGCGGAAGGATGGACCTGCTGTAGTAAATAGAAAGGAATCTTTCATTTATAGGAATATAACAAAAGATGTCGTCATTTCCTTCCACTGTACCCTGTGGAAGAACAAAATAATTGATCAGGTCGATATAATCCTCTGATAATATCTTTTCCTTGCATGTCATGAGTCAAGCTCTCCATATCCCTTTGTATCAGTATATGGCACTCTTCCCCAGCCCATGCATTATTATTGCATGGGCTTGCCTATGCATTATTATTGCATGGGCTTGCCTATGCATTATTATTGCATGGGCTTGCCTATGCATTATTATTGCATGGGCTTGCCTATGCATCATTATTGCATGGGCTTGCCTATGCATCATTATTGCATGGACTTGCCTATGCATCATTATTGCATGGACTTGCCTATGCATCATTATTGCATGGACTTACGTTGGCTTACTCTCCGGCGCCGGCCTGTTTATCCGCAATCGCATATCCGGCCCCTCTAATCTGAATAGCCGGCCCGCCGGTCCCTTCGATGTAATCCTTTGTTATGGTCACCCGGCCGATGTTATCATCCTTGGGAATTTCATACATAATATCCAGCATGAAATCTTCTATAATCGCCCGGAGCGCCCTCGCTCCCGTATCCTTCTTGGTTGCCTTGTCGGCAATCGCTTCCAGCGCCTCATCGTCGAACTGCAGATCCACCTCATCCAGCGACAGCAGCTTCTGGTACTGTTTCAGAATGGCATTTCTCGGCTCCTTCAGAATCCGTACCAGCATTTCCCTGGTGAGTCCCTGCAGGGTGCAGATAATGGGCAGCCTTCCCAGAAATTCCGGAATCATCCCGAAATTTCGGAGATCTTCAACGGTAACCTTGGACAGGATATCCGGATCCTTGTCAAATTTATCCTTCAGCTCCCCGTTAAAACCAATTGCTGTCTGTTTTGTCAGTCTCTGCTTAATGATACCATCCAGATCCGGGAACGCACCGCCGCAAATGAACAGGATATTCCGCGTATTCACCGTAGCCAGCGGCACCATGGCATTCTTACTGCTTGCGCCCACAGGCACCTCCACCTCGGCCCCTTCCAGAAGCTTCAGCATTCCCTGCTGTACGGATTCCCCGCTCACGTCCCGGGAAGTGGTATTTTTCTTCTTGGCAATCTTATCGATTTCATCGATAAATATGATGCCACGTTCCGCCTTCTCCACATCATTATCGGCGGCGGCCAGCAGCTTGGATACCACACTTTCGATATCATCACCGATATATCCCGCCTCCGTAAGAGAGGTGGCATCAGCAATAGCCAGCGGTACGTCGAGAAGCCTTGCCAGTGTCTTTACCAGATAAGTCTTTCCGGATCCGGTAGGACCTATCATAAGAATATTGGATTTTTCGATTTCAATGTCATCCATCGTGTTGGTGACCACTCTTTTATAATGGTTGTAAACCGCCACGGATATGATTTTTTTCGCCAGCTCCTGGCCGATGACATACTCATCCAGGCTCGCTTTAATTTTATGGGGAGCTGGAATATCACGAATATTGAAAACGGGATCCGCTTCCTTTTCTTTTTCCTTCTCTTTTTTCTTTTTAATTTTCTGTTTATTGGGAATCCCGTCATTTCCCTGCAGATCCGCCAGATTCACGAAGCTGATGTTGGGATATTT
This sequence comes from Lachnospiraceae bacterium, assembly GCA_022845955.1. Taxonomy (GTDB): domain Bacteria; phylum Bacillota; class Clostridia; order Lachnospirales; family Lachnospiraceae; genus Eisenbergiella. The sequence continues at coordinate 849,861 of AP025576.1, read as the reverse complement.
CCCATCCTTATTCATATTGTTCAGCATATTCATCATCTCGGGGTTATTCAGCATTCCCTGATAATCATACTGGCTCACCGCATCCATCGTCCTGTGCATACAATCATCACAGACACAGATATTATTAGGAAGATGGTACATCTTTCCCGCCTTGCTTTCCGGGCGCCGGCAGATAAAGCACACATCCTCATATTCTTTTTTATCGTCTTTCTTCCCGGAGGCATCCTTATCCTCCGCCGGAGCCTTCACTTCTTCCAGGCTCTCTTCCTTTTTATCCTCATCTTCTCTATTTTCAAAATCGCTCATCGGGCAATCCTCCATTTTCCTGTCCAATCCTGCCGCCTCTGGCACAAAAGCGCTGCGGGCAGCTACGGACGTTTATATGACACTCATTTAATTATAAATCACAACCTATTGCCATACAAGTTAAGTTTCTATAAACAAAAGAAACAATATAACACAGGGGAGCGTGACCAATAGCAACACAACAGGCCGGAAGGGTATCTGACGATACCCCTTCCGGCCCGTTAAAGCCATTCCTGTCATATACGCCGGTTTAGTTCCTGCCGGTGGTTTCCATCGCTTCCTGTGAAGTAAGCGTTACGGAAACTTTTTGTTCCTGATACCCTTCCGTAGGGTTCCCGCGCATGATGGTAAGCTCCACCGTATCTCCGATTGCATAATACTGCATGGAATTGGTGAGATCATCCTGGGTGGTTACGGTGGCGCCTGCAAAACCGGTAATGATATCCCCTTTTACCAGGCCCGCATTATCCGCGCCGGTTCCTGCATATACCTGCGCCACATAAATGCCTTCAGGCATTCCGTAGGCATCTCCCATGGCCTTGGTTACATTGATGCAGGAGATTCCCAGAAAGCCTCTGTTGCCTTCGTCTACCTTTTCCTTCGTTTCCTGGTTCATCAGCTCTTCAATAATAGGCTGGGCGGAGGAAATAGGGATGGCGTACCCCATGCCTTCCACGGTACTTCCGCCGATTTTGTTGGAGTTGATACCGATTACCTGTCCTTTGATATCCAGAAGCGCACCGCCGGAATTACCGGGATTAATCGCCGCATCCGTCTGAATCAGCGCATTGCTGGTGCCGGTTTCACTCACCTCCAGGGTACGGTTCAGGGCGCTTACCACGCCTGTTGTAACCGACTGTCCGTAACCAAGGGCATTCCCGATGGCGATAACCGGCTCCCCTACCTTCAGGGTGTCGGAGTCTCCCATTGTGGCAATGGCGATGCTGCCTTTGGTGGTTTCCTGCACATCCGAAAGCTTAACAGCTAACACTGCCAAATCCATGGAAGGGCTGGTGCCTTTAATCTGGGCTTCCACCACTTCATCATCTATAAATTTTACCGAAATCTTATTGGAATCCGCAACCACATGGTTATTTGTCACAATCAACAGTTCATCGTCATTTTCCCCGATGATAATACCGCTGCCTGCCGCCTCCTGCTCCTGCTGCATATTCTGTCCCCAGAAATCCGTACCGGATATGATCATCTGGTTCGTAATGGAAACGATGGAAGGCATGGTGTTTTCCACCACTTCCGTCACATCCGTCACCACCGCGCTGGATGTTCCCTGCGTTACCGTGGACTTTATGCCGGAATCGCTCTCTGCCGCCCCGGCCTGTGTTTCCTGCTGTCCCTCCGCAGCGTCCCCCGTGGTCTGGGCAATCTGCCTGGTCTCGTTACCGGATCCGAGGGAATTCACCGCCAGGAAACTGACACCCGCGCATACGCCGAAGAAAACACCGCAGACTACTACGGCAATCACTTTTTTCCATATAGGATTCATAGGCTTTCCGGGCTTCTTTTCCTTCTTTTTCTTATTATGCCGTCCGGTTCCTCCCGGAGTGCCGTACCCATTATCCGAAAAATTGCTTCCATACTGGTAATTCCCCTGATGGGACTGGTAGCTGCTGTAGCCGCTGTAATTCCCATGCGGCTGTCCGCCGGCACCGTTTCCGCCCGGATAACCGCCGCTCTGGTATCCTCCGGCCTGGTAGCCTCCGGCCTGATATGGCCCCTGCGTGCCGTTCTGATAACCGCCCTGGCTGCCGGCGCCGTTCTGATAACCACCAGTATACTGTCCGCCGGGATTATTCTGGCAGCCGCCCTGATTCACGCCGGAATAGCTTCCCGAAGCACTTCCTGCCGTCTGTCCGTTATTGTTTTCTGTATGAGCAGCACCACTGCCGCTCTGGACAGTCTGCGAATTATTTTGTTCTGTTGGATTTTCGTTTGAATAATTATTGTTATCAAACATATCGTTTCCCTCTTTTCTTCTCCTGTTTGTATCTTTCTTTTTCTATCTGGTTACAGTATAAACAGGAATTGTGTTCTTTCTGTGATAAATCTATAGAAAATATGTTAAATCGATAAAAAATACCGGAGAAGGGCTTTTTATACCCTTTTCCGGTCATAACAAATCCATATTATTCCACAGTTACGGATTTTGCCAGATTTCTCGGCTTATCCACATCGCAGCCCTTACCTACCGCGACATAGTAGCTGAAAAGCTGGAGCGGGATAATCGCAAGGGAATTGGCAAAAAAGGGATTGGTCCGGGGAATGTAAATAACATAATCCGCCGCCTTTTCAATTTCCCGGTTTCCTTCGCAGGTAACCGCCAGCAAAAAGGCACCTCTTGATTTCACTTCCACCATATTGCTTATTGTTTTTTTATAAAGGGCCGGCTGTGTGGATACCGCAGCCACCAGAGTCCCCTCTTCAATCAGGGATATCGTACCGTGCTTCAGTTCGCCTGCCGCATAGGCCTCGGAATGGATATAAGAAATTTCCTTCAGCTTCAGGGAACCCTCCATGGAAATCGCATAATCGATCCCTCTTCCGATAAAGAAAACATCTTTTGCCGCAATATAACGGTTGGCAAAACGCTGTATCCGGTTTTTATTATTCAAAAGCAGCTCAATCTGATCCGGAAGGCGGCCCAGATCCGCAAGCATATCACGGAAGTCCGTCTCCGATACCGCCCCTTTTACCCTGGCAAATTTCAAAGCAAGCAGGTACAGCGCAATCAGCTGTGCGCTGTAGGCCTTTGTAGTGGCGACCGCAATTTCCGGCCCGGCCCAGGTATACATCACATGATCCGCTTCCCTTGCAATGGAACTGCCCACCACATTCACAATGCCCAGAACCTGGAAGCCTCTTTTCTTGGATTCCCTCAATGCCGCGAGAGTATCGGCCGTCTCCCCTGACTGGCTGATGACCACCACCATAGCCCCCTCTTCCAGAATGGGGTCCCTGTAACGGAATTCAGAGGCCAGATCAACCTCCACCGGGATACGTGCCAGCCCTTCCAGTACATATTTTCCGGTCACTCCGGCATGGTAGGCGGATCCACAGGCCACAATATGGATTTTCTTTATGGCAAGCAGCCCGGCATCACTCATTCCCAGTTCTTCGATAACAATATCATTCCCCTTGATCCTGGGGCTTAAGGTATCCGCCACCGTTTTGGGCTGCTCATACATTTCTTTCAGCATGAAATGCTCGTAACCGGCTTTTTCCGCCGCCTCCGCATCCCAATCGATGGTCACCGCCTCTTTTTCCACCTCTTCTTCATCCACATTGTAAATACGGAAGCCTTCCGGCGTCAGGCGGGCGATCTCCTGGTTCTCAATATAAGTAACCGTTCTTGTATATTTCAGAATTGCCGGAACGTCGGAGGCAATAAAGCAGCCCTCCCCGTTCTGTCCCACAATGAGCGGGCTGTCTTTTCTTACCGCAAACATTACATCCGGATAGTCCGCGAACAAAATCCCCAGCGCGTAAGAACCTTCCACGCGGTGAAGCACCTTGGTGATCGCCACCATCGGATCCCCTTTATAATAATAGTCCAGCATATGGGCCAGCACTTCCGTGTCCGTTTCCGACACAAACTGATATCCCCTGCCCTCCAGCTTCTTTTTCAGCGGCAGATAGTTTTCAATAATCCCATTATGTACCACCGCTATGGTGCCCTTCGCATTAAAATGAGGGTGGGAATTCACATCGTTCGGCGCTCCGTGTGTCGCCCACCGGGTATGGCCGATTCCCAGTGTCCCGGGCATGGTAGCCCCGTCGTGAGTCAGCTCCTGCAAAACCTTCAGCCTTCCTACGGATTTTGTAATGTTAATTTTCTCGCCGTCAAAGATAGCCATCCCGGCCGAATCATACCCTCTGTACTCCAGCCTGGAAAGTCCGTCCAGGACAACAGGCGCCGCCTGGCTTTTACCGATATAGCCTACTATTCCGCACATACGTTACCTCCAATAATCTTTATTCATGCTGCATGCCCTCACCAACCCAGCAGGCAGGCTATTGTAATGCTTTCCCAACAGAAAGCCCATATATTTGGCTCCGCTTGCAGCAATCAGCTTTGCAACAAGCCAGGGCTTATGGACCGCAAACAGATGGGAAGCTGTCATCTTCACCAGCTTCATGCCCTCCGACTCCGCGGGAATCCCGGAAAACACCTCCGGGTGGCTGGCCTGGGAAACCCCATTGTCAAAATTACGGTGAAACTGATCCGCACAGGAATAATTATGGGAATGATAGACACGGGCATCCGCCGCATAAGCGATTTTCCATCCGGCCTGAACCGCGCCCGCCGCATAAATCATATCCTCGTTAAAAATCGTATGCTTCACAAAGCCGCCCAGATTCCGATACACTTCTTTTTTATATGCGGCGCATACATTGGAACAGAAATACGTTTTAATTCCCATTTCCGGCAGCTGATCCTTTCCTTTGACGCAGCTTTCCTCCGGATAATTGTACTGTCTGGTATACCGTTCGATTTCACCGCTGTCTTTTTCCGGCAGCTGTCTGGCATAGGAGACCGCGATATCCTCCTCCGCCGTAAGCGCCCTCACAAGCTCTTCCAGAAGCCTGCTGTCCGCCGGAAGACAATCATGGGTCATACAGACAAATACATCACCGCTGCTGTGGGACACACCCGTATTCCGGGTACCTCCATGATCGAACTCCCTTTTGGAAAGATGATGGACCTCTACTTCCGGGTGTTCCCTGGCAAAATCCGTACCGTACAGAAGCTTTTCAAAATATTTTTCTTCCGTATTCATAATAATAATCCGCTCCGGCTTCAGCGTCTGCTTTTCCAGGCGTTTTATCAATTCCAGGAATCTGTCTTCCGGCTTGTAGGTCGGTATAATGACATCTACTTTCATTTTCCAATTCCTTTCTTCCGCCGCACTGCATCTGCATAAGAAACCGTTCGGGTCTTTCTGAAGGTTTCCTGTTCCCTGCATTTGCCTGTAACTTTAGAAAAAGGGGCCTTGGATTGGCCCCTTTTAGCTCATTGTAACGTACTATTTTTTTGCGGTTTCCTATCTTCCGGTGTCGCTGGAGACTTTTGCACTGTAGCTCTTAACCGAAGGAGAGGGGGTATATTCCTCCTGCGCAAAGAAAAACTTGTGAAGAAGGACTACGTTATCCTCCAGGGAAGTGGGGATAACACAACTGCCTGCCTTGCCCACCTTTCCGGTTACACGGTTCGTCTCAAACGGGAAACCATCCGTTGCCACAACCTCATAGGAGGCCAGATCCTTTAATACACTGAGCATTTCTCCTGAATCCAAATTCGTAGCCACATGGGGAAGAACACTGTCCAGGGTGGCGCTCAGGGTCGATACCGATGCGCTTCTGGCTTTGGCGAGACACGCAAGAAGCACTGTTCTCTGTCTTTCCGCACGTTTAAAGTCATCGCCTGCGGTTGCCCGGATACGGCAGTATGCGGTAGCCTGCATGCCGTTGAGTGTCTGCAGTCCCGGCTTGGTTACCTTAACATAATCATCCGTCAGCCTCTCTTTGGTTTCCGTACTGTACATACTTGCCTGGTAATTATTCAGATGCTTGATTTCCTCTTCCTTGACATCAATTTCCACACCGCCAAGGCTGTTGATGACATCTATCAGGCCATTGAAGCCGATACTTACATAATTGGTGATATTCATATCCAGGTTCATGTTCAGCATGCTGATTGCCTGCTCCGGCCCGCCGTTTGCATAGGCTGCATTGCATTTGCTGTACTTGTCATTTCCCAGGTTCATATACGTATCACGATATACGCTGCAGATTTTCACTTCACCCGTATCCAGATTGATGGAAGCTATCATGATGGTATCGGAGCGGTTTCCTTTGCCCAGGTTATCATCCCTGGCATCAATACCGAAGAGTGCAATATTTCGGTAGCCCTTCATGGCAACGTTATTCTCAACCGTATCGTTGATGACAATATCTTCTTCATTAACATTGATTTTCTGTATCGTAGTCTGCTTCAGCACCGCCCAGAGAACAACTCCCAATACCACAAGAGCGACCATTTCGATGGTGAACATAATAATCCGCCTTCTCTTCCTGGCCTTTCTCTTTTTAGACATTGCTTTTTTGTTTTTGGGACCGGAACTGCGGCCGTCTCCATAACCATTGCGGGAATCCGAATCCCTGGTCTTACTGTAACCGTTTCTGGAATCAGAACTGCGTGATTCTCTGTAACCGTCACGGGAATCGGTATTTCGGTGTTCTCTGCTGCTGTTACGGGAATTAGCGTTCCGGCTTCCTCCGTTGTTTCTCGATGATGATGCCATATCTTTTTCTCCTGTTTATTGTATTCTAACGTGGCAAAACCGCCACTGCTCAATAAGCATTCTCATTGATAAATCCTTTAAAAACCGTCAGGAAGAGGATTTTTAAATCAAGAGCCATGCTCCAGTTTTCAATATAGTATATATCGTACTCTATCCGCTTGCGTATGGAGGTATCCCCACGGTAGCCGTTTATCTGCGCCCAGCCGGTCATCCCCGGCCGGACCTGATGCTTTATCATATAACGGGGGATCTCTTCCCGGAATTTCTCCACAAACTGGGGACGTTCCGGTCTTGGACCCACCAGACTCATATCCCCGATCAGGACATTAAACAGCTGAGGCAGCTCATCCAGGCTGGTCCTCCGCAGGAAAGCACCCACACGGGTAATACGAGGATCCCCTTTTACGGTCCAACCCTTTTTTTCATCACCCGGCTGTTGTATACACATAGTACGGAATTTGTACATCATAAAGGGCTTATTATGAAGCCCCACTCTTTCCTGTTTAAAAATAACCGGCCCTTTGCTGGTAGCCTTTACCATAATTGCCACCAACAGCAGGACAGGCGATATCAGAATCAGGCCGAAAAAGGCTCCCACAAGATCCACACATCGCTTGGCCAGCGCGCTGAGCGTATTGGAAAGCGGTACATAGCGTATATTGATTACGGGCAGCCCCATCAGATCCTCCATATAAGGCCGTCCGGGTATCAGGCTGTTGTAATCCGGTATAAACTTGGTATGAACACCTGATTTTTCGCATAAATCCACCAGCTCCTCCAGCCTGTCATAGCTTTCCAGGGAGAGCGTAATGGCAATTTCATCCAGCTTGTTTTCCGGCAGTATATAAAGCAGGTTATTGATAGATCCTAAAACCTTTACTCCTTTATAGGTTGCTCCTCTTGGCACTTTATCATCCAGAATCCCTCTTACCACATATCCCCATTGGGGATTGGCATTGATTCGGTTGATATATTCCTCCGCCGCACGGGAATATCCTATGAGAAGGATATATTTGAGATTATATCCTTTTTTTCTCACAAAATGAAGCAGATACCGGATCAGCGCTCGCATAATCAGTGTTGCCACTGTGTTCAGCACACAGAAAACACCGACCATACCACGGGAAAAGTCATGGACCTGAAACGAATCCACGGTATTGTTTACCATAAACAATACAGCAAGAAAAATAGTAACGCCAACAATATTGGCCTTACATACATTTACAATCTCCGTCTCATTCCGCTGCACCCTTTTAGGCGAGTAGAGCTTGAACCAGTAATACAAAATCAAATATCCAGGCACAACAAAATACAGGGCGCTGAAATATACCTTCATATCCAGAACGCCCACCTCAGGACCTGTATTGTTCAAGGTGCTCCCTATAAATAAATACCACGCAAGTATATAGGAGCCTGCAATAACAAACGCATCTACAACAACATGCAATCTGTTAAAGTATTGCTGGTTGTCCTTTATCATGGCTTCACCTGTTTCTCCATATACAAATTGTATTGTACAATAATCCTTTTAAAAGCACAACTTAAATTTTCCTTAATCGACAAAATCCGCCAAAGGTGGAGGGATTTACCGGTGCAGATTGACAAGATGTGTCTTCCTTTTTTAATCTGAATTACGAATTTCAGCGGCGTCTGAAAATATTGATCCATAATTCCAGCTGTATGGTTATATAGTGCCCGAAATTAGCGGGTTTGAAACGGACTTTTCTTTGGCGGGCTTCGGGAGTCAGACAGAGTTTGAAGCCTTTGCCCAGTCCCTTCAGGTAAACGCCGGCATAGCCTTTGGTGCAGAAAAAGAGGGTTTTAATAAAAAAACCGGCAGCCAGAAAGGGAAGGTTTAGTAATAATTGGAAAAACGGCATGTTTTTGTAAATGAGATAAATGCTGTTGCGGGAGGAGTGGGTAATTTTAAACGGATTGTAACGGGATCCGGTGGAAGCGCTTCCTGCATGATAGACTTTAGCGGTAGGCTCGTAGCTGTTTCTGTAGCCTGCAATGCGGGCGCGGTAGCCTAAATCCACATCCTCCAGGTAGGCAAAATGAAGTTCGTCCAGCAGGCCTGTTTTTTCCAGGTAAGCCTTGCGGTAAAGGGCGGCTCCGGCGCAGGCGGAAAAAACGGGCATGGGGGTATTGTAGTCAGCGGACGGGCGGCCTTTTCCTATGGCAAAGGCCCATCCAAGGGCGTTGTAACGGTCGCCGGCCCCGTCTAAGATGTCCGGCTGCCGCATGGAAAGCATTTTCACGGCTACGGAAAACAGGCGTGAATCGTTGTCCATACGGCGTTCCAGTCTGCGGATACAACCCGGATCGACGGTGGTATCATTATTCAAAAGAAATACATAGGGTGTCTCTGCCCTGGTGATGCCTTCATTTACGGCGGCACAAAAGCCCCTGTTTTCCGGGAAACGGATGAGTCTGACCCAGGGAAAAAGCCGTTCGGCCATTTCAGGGCTTCCGTCTTCGGAACCATTGTCAATTATGCATACTTCAAAAGCAGGAGGCTTGTCCCCAAAACAGCCTTCCAGGGAACGGAGGCAGTTTTCCAGGTAATCTATGCCGTTATAATTAGGTATTATTACAGTAGTTTTCACTGGTTTCCTTCTTTCCTGTATGGATCCCACAGAATGCGGCCGCCTTCTTTTCTCAGCCGTTCACAAAAATTCCTGCTGATCAGGGCCGCGTCCCCGCCGGCTCTGATTTCCTGAAGGGCTTTGCCCAGTGCCTTCTCCCACTGGGGACGGACCTGCATAGTACGAATGTCGGCAGTTTCCACATCCTGAAGGAGAACGGCTCTGTGCATGTAGCCGCTGAAGCGGCGGCGCAGTCCCCGGAAACGCATCTGTACGTTTCCGTCTTCCTCTTTTTCATAAATACCGCTGACCAGCCTGCCTCCTGCCGGCGGCAGAGGGCCGGCAACCGCGGCAAGATCCTCTCTCTGGGACAGAGGATCCGGTAAGAATTCCATGCGGTAAAAGCCCAGGTGTCTGGTATCCGCTACCCTTACCGTCCACCCCTGTCTCCGGGCAAAATCCTCCAAAGCCCTGCGCCCTGCTTCATATGCATAGCTTTTGCTTGCAGGATTGGAAGCGGTGGATTCCCTGTGGCAGCGCCAGTGATACAGCACTTTGGGAATGTGTACATAGGCTTCCTCCGGCCTGCCATGCAGCACACCTTCCGAGGCACGCAGCACGAGATCGTAATCCTGCGCGCCGTCAAATCCCGGCCGGAGCAGAAGCCTCTTCATCAGCGTGGCATCCATAACCAGGAAATGACAGATATAGTTATTGGATAACAGCAGATCCAGATTAAAATCCAGCTTCCTGTGCGGCTCATAATAGTTTTCTTCCCCATCCCATTTATCTTCGTCAGAATACAGGAATACCGGACGGATCCCTTTTTCCTCTTTTTCCCGTATTGCCCGGGCCATTTCATACAGCGCGTCCGGAGTCAGCACATCATCATGATCCAGAAGCCCGATATAGCTTCCCGAAGCTTTCCGGATCGCAGCATTGGTATTCCCCGCAATGCCTTCGTTGGCAGGAAGCCGGATATAGCGGATCCGCTCATCCGCACGCTCCCGGACTGCCTTCTCCATTCCGTCGCTCCCGCCTGCGTCCGCCAGCAAAAGCTCCCAGTAAGGGTAAGACTGCTCCTGAAGGGAATCCAGCAGCTCCTTTAAATAAACCGGGTTGGTTTGAAAGGCAGGCACTGCAATACTGAACACAAGCGGTTCCCTGGCTGCCACCGCTTCCATATGCTGCGCCTCCAGAACCTCCCTGTCAGGCCTACGGTACTGCCAGTCGGCCTTACGTTCCTGCAGCACACGCTCCTGTACCGCCCAGACCGCCGCCCGTATTCCATTCTTCTTCAAATACCGAAATGCCTTTATCCAATTGGATAAACGGAAAACCTGTCCCATATCATCTGTCTCCTGCTTCCTCCATACGTTCTCATGGCCTATACAGCAAATGCACAGCCTCTTACTCGATATGTTGCAATACCTTCCCCCGTATATTCCGGGACCGTACGGCGGCAGGAAGGGCGGCAGACGTACGGTTCCGGGATATACGGCCGCTCCCCGAAAGGCAAGAAGCGGTGTCCATCCAATAAACGGATGAACACCGGTACCTGGCTGCATCTGTTTCATTTCCTTTTTACGGGCAACGAGCCAAACGTTACAAAGACCCCAGGGTCCTCCGGTCCACTTGGCTGCTGCCGTTTACAACAAAATTTTATGCTTCGATCACTGCTTTTAACTCTTCCGTCAGCTTTTCATTCCTGGCTTTGGCATCCTCCAGGCTGGTGCCCTTTACACCCATATAAAACTTGATTTTAGGCTCTGTTCCCGAAGGTCTTGCACAGCACCAGGAATCGTTGGTCAAATCAAAATATAATACGTTGGATTCCGGAAGGCCGGTGGGGGATTCCTTGCCGGTAGCCAGTTCCCTGGTAATTCCGGTCGCATAATCCCTTACGTTGATAACCTCCAGATCCCCGAAGCAGGAAGGCGGGTTCTTCCGCAGCTTATCCATCATCTCACCGATCTGCTTGGAGCCGTCAATCCCCTTTAACGTAATGGTGTACAGATCTTCTTTAAAATATCCGTATTTCTCGTACAGCTCAACCATCTTATCCCACAGTGTCAAGCCGTGCTTTTTACACCATGCGGCAACCTCGCAGAGACACATAACTGCAACGACGGCGTCCTTATCCCTTGCATGGGTTCCGGCCAGACAGCCGTAGCTTTCCTCAAGTCCGAATACATAATGATTGGATCCGGTCTCTTCAAACAGCTTGATCTGTTCTCCGATATACTTGAACCCGGTTAATACTTCGATTAACTTTACGTTATAATCTGCAGCAATGGGATCGGCCATATTGGTGGTAACTATGGTTTTTACCATAGCCGGGTTACCAGGCATCGTGCCTGTTGCGGTGCGTTCCCTTAAAATGTATTCTGCGATGAGCATACCGGACATATTACCGGTAAAAGGCACATACTCGCCGCTCTTGGTATCCAGGGCATAAATTCCCAGGCGATCCGCATCCGGATCGGTAGCCATAACGATATCCGCATTTTTTTCCTTAGCCAGCTTCAGCGCCAGGGTAAATGCCTTGGGATCTTCCGGGTTGGGATAATCCAGGGTGGTGAACTCCGGATCCGGAAGCTCCTGCTCGGGAACCACATATACATGCTTGAAACCAAGTTCGGAAAGGACTCTTCTAACGGGCTTATTGCCGGTGCCATGGAAGGGGGTATATACGATCTTGATCTCATCCGCCATTTCCCGGATCACTTCCGGGTGGATGATCTGCTTTTTCAGTTCCACCATGTAGGCATCGTCTATTTCAGCGCCGATTACCTGATACAGCCCTGCTGCCACAGCCGCCTCTTTGTCCATGGTCAGAACCTTAGCGTAATCGGTCACCGCTTTCACTTCATCGATAATTTCCTTATCCTTGGGAGAGGTAACCTGAGCGCCGTCCTCCCAATAAACCTTATATCCGTTGTATTCCGGCGGGTTATGGCTAGCGGTTACCACGATACCGGAAATACAGCCCAGCGTGCGCAGCGCAAATGAAAGCTCCGGGGTAGGCCTAAGCTCGTCAAATACATACGCCTTGATACCGTTGGCCGCAAGACAGAGAGCTGCCACATCCGCGAATTCAGGAGACATGAAACGGGAATCATACGCGATAGCAACCCCCTTCTTCTCTCCGCCCTGTTTTTTGATGTAGTTGGCCAGGCCCTGGGTTGCTTTTCTGACCGTATAGATATTCATCCGGTTGGTTCCTGCCCCGATTACTCCGCGCAGTCCTCCGGTGCCAAACTCCAGATCCTTATAAAAACGATCCTCGATTTCCGCCTCATTGCCTTCGATTTTCTTCAGTTCTTCTTTGGTCTCCCGGTCAAAATAATCATTTTCCAGCCAGAATTTGTATTCCTCCATAAATCCCATGTATTTCTCCTCCTTTTCCGCCGCCGTCTGCGGCCCTCTATTTATGGTTGCCAAAGTCAAATCAAATTACAGAATTTATCCGGTTGCGTGTCCTTCCCCGGCTGATTTGCTATCAGTATACTACAAAACATTAAACCCGTAAAGAATAGTCGCTTTTATCTAATGTGAAATTCGGATTGTAGTATGGATCCCCTGCTTCCAGCAATTCCTTCCACTTTTCCCGGAACCTGGCGGATTCCTCATTATATCTCGCCGCTTTGTCCCCGTCCGTATCCAGGCCCCTGGATACGGATTCATAATGGTAAAGTTCCGCAAAAGGAGTGAATACATTCAGATATCCCAATTTCCGGAGCTTCAGGCAGAAATCCACATCATTAAGGGAAACGGCAAAGCCTTCATCCAGGCCGCCTGCCTCCCGGTACAGCGCCTTTTTCACCAGCAGGCAGGCACCGGTCACCGCGGATACATCCTGGGCATAGCACAGCCTGCCCATATATCCCAGATTTTCCCGTTTCTGGCGGTAGTGGGTATGGCCTGCGGTCCGGTGGGCGCCCAGCCCGATCACAATACCGGCGTGCTGGATGGTCTTATCCCCGTAATAAAGCTTTCCTCCCACTGCTCCCACGTCACTGCGCTGGGCATACATAAGCAGTTCTTCCATCCAGTTCACGGTGATTACCTGGGTATCGTTGTTCAGAAGCAGCACATAGTCGCCGGCTGCATGGGCCGCACCCAGATTGTTGATGGCAGAGTAATTAAACTCCCCTTCGTAAGTCACCACCCGGATAGACGGATTATTTCCCAATTCTTCATAATAGGAAAAAATCTCCTTTGTCTCACTGTTATTCTCCACCACCACGATCTCATAATTGTCATAGGTGGATTTCTCTATAATAGAAGAAATACAGCGCCGCAGATCCTCAACATGATCCTTATTGGGGATGATAATGGATATTTTCGGTTCGCCGATAATCTCATAGGTAATCTTAAAAATCGTCTCAAAAGCCCGGGTACTGGTAATGGTAAAATGGGAAAACCCATGTTTACGCAGATGGTCCGCCACCGCTCCCCTTGCCGATTCAATAGCATAAGGCTTGGCTTCAATGCCGGAGGCCACACTGCCCGGATGCCAGCGCCAATAATAGAGAAGCTTTGGTACATGAACCACATGCCCGGCACGATCCGTCAGGCGCAGGATCATGTCATGATCCTGGCTTCCGTCGAACTTGGTGTTAAACAGCTGCGTCCCGTCCAGCAGTTCTCTGGAAAATACACTGAAATGGCAGATATAATTGTTGGCCCGCAGATTATCAATCGCATAATCCGGCTTAAAATGCATGGTGATCATCTGGTTGATGTCCCCGTTTTTGAAGGTCGCTTCGTCACAATAGACATAATCCGCATTTTTCTCATTGATTGCCTTCACGTATTCGTAAAGGGCGCAGGGATGGAGCAAGTCGTCATGATCAAACAGACCGATGAATTCCCCCGTAGCCTGCGTGAGACACTGATTGGTATTTCCGGCAATCCCCTCGTTCTTTTCCAGCTTCTTGTAACAGATACGCTTATCCTTTTCCGCCAGTTCCCGGCAGATTTGGCCTACATAACTATGGGCATCGTCCGAACCGTCGGCAAGGCAAAGCTCCCAGTTCTTATACGTCTGTGCCTGTACCGAACCTATCATTTCCCGCAGGAAATTCTCCGGCGTATTCCAGAGCGGGGTAAGAATACTGATTTTCACCATTTTGGGGAAAACCGTTTCCTCCTGAGCCTTCCTTTCCTCTTCCGAAGGAAAGCTCTCCGTACCGTAATGCTTCATAGCCTTGCGCTCATTCGCCTTATACTTTACTTTGGTCATAACACCGCCGATGCTGCCGCAGTTTTTCACCCGATCCACCTGACGGATACAGAAGTGCATCCCCTTGCGCAACGGTGTGCTCGCCTTCCAGAACGGATTATTCTTGATCCTGTCCAGCTTGAACTGCAGATCGTCCACTTTATCCTCCAGATCCGCTACACGGCCTGCCAGATATGTGCTCTTATAATGCTCCTGCTCATACGCCTCTTTATAATCCTTTTCAGGAAGAACCGCACCGTCCTTTGGTACAAACGGTTCTTCCTTTTGCTCATTCTTGTTTTGATCCATACAACCTGCCTCTTTTCCATACCGTTTCAGGGAACGATTACCATAGTTTCTGCCGTCCATTGATACAGCTTCTGTCTGGAACAGCAGTCCTCCCAGAGAAAACCGATCAGGTATTCCCCTTCAGGCAGCGCCTCCCTGTCAAACTGCAGACAGACGCCGGTAAGCGCCACCATCTGCAGATGCCCCAGGTTTTCCTGGATGTCCGGCCGGTATTGCCGGTTCACAGGAAGCTTCCACACCGCACTTTCCCCGTCCTCCGTATCCTTTACCGGGCCGTCGTCCCGCCCTACGGGCTTCAGCAATACATGAAAACGGTACTGGCTGTTATCTACCTGCAGGGCATAACACCAGCCCTGGATAAAATAATTACCGCCGCCGCTCTTCCCGGTCTCCCATTTACACAAATCCCCGGCAAACTCTATCCCCATGCGCAGCACCTCGTTGCTCCATTCCGGCTGCAGACCGTCCCGCAGAGCTTCCGGCTCCACGGTATCACACCGGTCGGTATATTCATACCGGTTCCCGGCATAGAACTCCTGATCCAGCACATCCCTTACCAGATAACGGTGGTAAAAAGGATCCTGTGCATATAAGGAAGGATGCATTTCATAGAGCATATCCAGCTCCTGGTGGAGCCTCTTAAGCTTCTCCACACTGTCATCCATCCCCCGGCTCAGGGATTCATGGTGATAAAGGGCAACATCGTTTCTCACAACATTGACAAAGCCCATTTCATATAAATGATAGCAGAATTCCACGTCATTAAATGCCACCCGGAGAGATTCGGACAAGCCGCCCGCCGCTTCATACACGTTTTTCTTTACCATGAGGCAGGCGCCTGTCACTCCCAGCACATCAAAGCTCAGCCTGTTGCGCAGAAAATAATAATCCGTACGGTCATCCCGGAACTGGAGCTTATGCGCAGGGCCCAGGCGGATGTTGGTAATCCCCGCATGCTGGATGGTATGGCTGCCCGGATACAGCAGCTTTACCCCCACTGCCCCCACATGAGGAAGCATGGCCTTTTCCAGCATTTTATCCAGCCAGTCCTCCTGGATGATTTCAATATCATCATTCAGAAGCAGGATATAATCGCCCTTTGCCAAAGCCGCCCCCTTATTGCACATGGCGGAAAAATTAAACTCCATAGGCTCATAAATATAGCGGAACCGGCATTCCTCCTGCATCTGGGAAAGCATCAGATGGATACGCTCCTTATTTTTAATGCTGCTTCCGTTGTCAATCACTATAATCTCAAAATTCCGGTAGGTGCTGGCCTCCAGAATCGAATGGATACATGTGGACAGGACCCCCGGGTTATCCTTGGAGGGTATCACGATCGACACCATGCCTTCCGGCCTCAAAGGCCATCCTCGTCTTATGTAGGCCGCTTTTTTGATATCCTCGTATTTTTCTTCCATCCCAAAAGGACAGATCGGGCTTGTATTGTGGAAAAGGACGCTGTCCGCGTGGCCTGCTTTCCCGCCCAGCTCCACAGCCTTCAGGCAGAAATCGTACAGGTTCTTGCGGAAATCCCTGCTTCCAAGCCAGGGAATTTCCCGGCAGCCTTCCGTCCGTACCACAAACAGGTTCCCGAAATAGAAATAGGAAAGCAAAGTGTCCGGCGACCAGTCCGGCTTCAGCCAGGGATTTTTACGGCGCGGCTCCCCGGATACCGTATCTATTTCATCCTCGTCGCTATAGGCGATCAGGACCTGGGGACGGCGGGCAAAATAGTCCGCCATACGTTCCATCTCTTCCTTTTCCGGCTTTCCGCCGTCCCCGTAAAAAACAGCCAGATCCGCTTCTACATCCTTCAGGGAAAAGTGTTCCCCGCACCCGCTGTAAGCGATATATTCCATGGAGAGCGCCTGTCCCTGAAGGGTCCTGCCCTCCGGGGAGGTTTCTTCGGGGAAGTTTGCTTCCCTTTCTTGCTTTTCTTTTTTTATAATCCAGTCATGGTAAGCCACCGTCTGGCTGTTTATCCGTTCTTCATACTTTCTTACCTGTCTTCTCCGCATCGGAGCCTGCAATGTTTTTTTCAGGTTCAAAACCAGTGCCTCCTTTTCAGATTCGCATCCAGTGCGGATGCCGTTTCCTCCGACAGCCTTTCTATCTCAAACTCTACCTCCAGTATCTCTTCCCCGTTACGCGGTACGTTTTCCAGCCTGATATTGATATTGGGATCCTTGGTGTGGAAAAAGAACACTGGTTTTTTCTCCTTTTTCCCGCTGAGTTCCCAGCCGTTCATTGCCAGATATGCGCGTTCTTCCAGGGGAAGCTGCCTTTCATTCAGCCTGGCCGTCAGCATCCGCACCAGGCAGGAATCTTCTGCCGGATCAATGCGGATCCCTTTCACGGCTTCCTTCACAGGTACACAGACACGCATCCGCCCCCCTACCAGATAACTGAGATAAAGATAGTAGGAATGCTCCGGTTTATAGCCGGAGCCATAATCTTCAAAAATCTGTACCTTATTATTTTCCACATCCGAAAAAAATCCCTGCCAGGGAATAGCCCTTCTCCCCAGCAGAACCCTCATATCGGAAACAGACACCCGGTTGCCGGTGACTGCTTTCTGGAACCTGCGTTCCCTTGCCCGGTATTCCTTCGCTGCTTCCTCCTGTATCCCCAGTTTTTTCACCCAGTCCTCCAGGACGAGCTTCTTACGCTTTCCGCTGCCCATCTGGTAGCAGTACAGCGCACGGAAGGCCAACGCGTTTGTGTCCACACATTCCTCGAAGGTCCATTCGTAATCGATCAGATTCCATCTGCCATCCTTATCCACCAGGATATTGCCGAAAACCAAATCATAATCCGCTACCGGCTGCCAGGCCCTGTAGCTGATTTTATCCAGATATTCGCCAAACAGCCTTTGGAAGGAGTCCATATCCTCTTCCTCCAGGCATTCGTCCAGCATTTCCTCAAGGGTACAGCCCTCCAGATATTCCAGCTGCACATAAGGCAGCGAATACCCGTCTTTTATCAGATGACAATCATTGATAAAAAGACCGCTCCCCTCGAATCTTTTTTTCAATTTTTTATAATATTCATAAATATTCTGCACATGCTCCACGGCTGCAGGACAGGCAGGATATTTGCGCACACAGCGTTTTTTATCCCCCCTGCAGGGCTCTCCGGGCCGGCTGCCGGCTTCCAGGATATCCGTGCGGATGGCATAAATTTCCGCCCGGTCGTTGGAGAATTTGGTGTAAACAGTCTCCGGCGGGGGGCCGGTCATCACCAGATAGGAGTTGCTGTACATGGGGAAAATGCCTTCCCTTATCACCATATCAAACGCATTTTTTTCATCAAAAAGCAGCATCCGGTCCGCATCAAAATTACGCAGGTTTTTACTCAGCTCTCCCACCTTGGGCAGACGCCTGTCCGAATAGATGGTATCCGTAAATTTATAGTCCGGATAGGGATAATAAAAATGATAGTCGGGGATGCCGCATTTATGCAGAAGCTTTTCCAGCCCGCCCCGGGTAAAGGTACGCACCGCACCGCCGTCGGGATAATCCTCAATTCCTGCAAAAAATTGGGAAAGATGATCCTCCGCACAGCCGGCCCAGTATTTCATCCCCATTTTGTTTTCTATGGCAATAACCAGATTCCCGTCTTTTTTCACATGTTTCTGGTTAATGTTCAAAAAATCCTCATAAGGGGTTTTCGTGGGGATATAGCTCTGCCCGTACTCAAAAACACCAATGAGCAATACATAATCATAATCACAGGGAAGCACAGGCTCAATATCATTAAAATTACCCACATAAATGGTCACATTATCATATTTCTGATTGCGGTAAGCGTTGATAAGGCTCCTTTTTTTAGACAAATCCACACAGGTCACGCTGCCGGCCTTTTCCGCGAGAGCGCCGGTAACGGCCCCCATACCGCTTCCCACCTCCAGCACCTTTGTATTTTTATCCATAGGAAGCCAGGATACGATATTCTGCCTTTGGGGAGAAAGATGATAAAACACAGGCCAGCTGTGTTTCTCCTCAATCTTTTTCTGATAATCCTCCGGAGGACATGTCTTAACAATTTCCAGTATCTCATCCTCCACCGTGCCGTCACAGTAGAAGTCTTCTCCGGGGTAAAAGGATAAGTCCAGTGTCACCTTTCCTATCTGCTCCGTCATCTTTGGCCCTTGCCTTTCCTGAATCACTTTCCTACGGCCGGCGCAGCAAGTGCGCAGGCCTGACTGAATAGTTACGTTACTGTTCACTCCGTGACCAGTAACATAGTTACGCTCCATGTACCTGTTTGGCCGCATGTTTCACCTTTACATCCGATTCCATATCAAAGTAACCCACCGTATCCCTGTCGGAGATAATGGTCAGATTGATGATATCATACAGCCGGTGGTAGACGGTAAAAGAATCGCCTTTATAGCCGGTCACTCCCAGGGACAGAAGATAATCCCCTCCCTGAAGCCGCACCTTCTGGGTGAACGTGATCTCCAGCTCCTCCCCGGCCTTTACCCCTTCCAGAAACGCCCGTTCCACCATCGTGTTGGTTCCGGTTATTTCCACACCCTTGATATTTTTGACGGACAAGGCAAAAATAGGGGCCGCCACATCCTCATGGATGCGCACCTTCATATGCAGGGTGAAAACCTCCCCTTTCAGAATCGTGGTCGTCTGAATCCCGTTCCCGTCCGTCACATAGTATCCTGTGATTTCCGCTTCTTTGGTCCCGTACTCCAGCGCCTGGGGATTCACGCCCTGGGAATTTGCCGCCTGGGAAGGTAATCCCCCTGGTTCCTTTGCCGGTTCCTTTTTTTCCGCTTTTTCGCCTGCTTTGGCAGCCGCTGCGTTACGGATGTCCTCATCCTGAAGCAGCCCGCCCCTGCCGTCCGTTTCCGGCATTTCATATTGTCCTACCAGCACCCGTTTATAGGTATCGATCATTTCCTTGGGACTGCCTTCTCCCAGTTTCACGCCCTGGTTTAAAAGCACCGCTCTGTCACAGTATTTGCTGATTGCGCTCAAATCATGACTCACAAACAGAATTGTTTTTCCCTGTTTCTTAAATTCCTCGAATTTATGATAGCATTTCGCCTGGAAAAACACGTCCCCCACCGAAAGCGCTTCATCCACAATGAGGATTTCCGGATCAATATTGATGGCTACAGCAAAAGCCAGCCTTACAAACATACCGCTGGAATACGTTTTGACGGGCTGGTATACATATTCTCCGATATCCGCAAAATCCAGGATATCCTGAAGCTTTTCATCAATTTCTTTTTCCGAGAAACCAATCATGGTACCATTCAGATACACATTCTCTATGCCGTTATATTCCATGTTAAAGCCGGCGCCCAGCTCCAGGAGAGCGGAAATCCTGCCGTTCACCTGCACAGTGCCGTTTGTCTCATTCAATACACCGGTTATAATCTTCAGAATCGTTGATTTTCCGGAACCGTTTGTCCCGATAATCCCCACGCATTCTCCCTGGTAAATATCCAGATTCACACCCTTAAGGGCAAAATGCTCCCGGTATTTCTTCTTTCTGGTCAGGCCCAGAGAATCCACAAGCCGGTCCCGGTTATGGTCAAAGAGTTTATATATTTTATCCAGGCCCTCCACATGGATGGCCAGCTGTTTTTCTTCCATAGTCTGTTTTCCTCCGGGGCACATGTCATACGCACTACATAATATCCGCAAAATGTACTTTCAGCCGTTTATATACCAAAGCCCCGATACAGAAAAGGCTGACAGTGATAATCCAGAAATACATGGTAGAATAAAAATCCTCCCAAAACCACTGTTTTTCATAAATCGCACTGCGGTATCCCTCCACGATGTAGACAAGAGGATTGATCTTAACAAGCATCTGCGCCTTCTTGCTGAAGCCTCCCAGATACCAGAGCACGGGAGTCGCCCACATACCGATCTGCAGTGCAATGCTTACTATCTGCTGCAGATCCCGGAAATAGATAACAACGGAACAGGTCGTATAGCTGATAGCCAGCACAAGCACGAACATACAGAAGCTGTAATAAAAAATCTGCAGTGTATACAGGCTTGGCGTAAACCCATAACACCAGGCAATGATCAGCAGCACGAGCACAAAAAAGCCATGAATAAACGTGGCTGCAATAATTTTTATAATAGGAAGTATGCTTATTTTAAATACCACTTTTTTAACCAGATATTCGTATTCCAGCAGCGCCATCATACCGTTCACCAACGCTTCGGAAAAATAGAACCAGGGGACAAGGCCTGCGGTAAGGAACACCAGATAGGGAACCTCTATCCCGTCACCCACAAGCTGCGCCTTCTGGGGCATAATGACCTGAAATACAATATAGTACATCACCACCGTTACCACCGGCTGCACCATCGCCCATAAGGCGCCCATATACGATCCCGCATATCTTCTCTTAAAATCATTTTTGGCCAGACGCCATATGAGCCGCCTGTTCTGATACAATTCAAAAGGCAGCAGCGTAATCTTGTCATACAATTTTATAAATGCGATTACAGCCGCCGCTATCAAGGTACAGGCAATGATTTTTTTCACCAGTTCATCCGTCTGATTCGCCAGCGGGTTGTGGTAACACACAATAATCACCCCCATGATTAACATTACGAGGGTGAATATAGTAATTCCTGCTCTTTTACTGATTCCCTGTCCAATAACAGGAATTTGTTTTTTCTTCTTGTTTTTCATTTCTATTCTATCTTCCTATCAGGGTCATGGCCGCTTAAACTCTTTGATTCCGCCCCATTTGGTGTCCTTTTCGGACTGAATCAGCTGCATGCCCTTAGGGATCGGCCATTCCACCCCGATATCCGGATCGTTCCAGGCAAGCCCGCCTTCATCGTTAGGATGATAGAAATCCGTACATTTATAAGCGAACTCCGCATAATCTGAAAGCACAAGGAAGCCGTGCGCAAAATTTTTAGGGACAAAAAACTGTTTTTTATTTTCTTCGGTAAGAAGCACTCCATACCACTTTCCAAAAGTAGGGGAACCTTCCCTCAAATCTACCGCAACATCAAATACTTCCCCCTTCAGGGCGCGGACGAGCTTACCCTGGGGATAATTAATCTGAAAATGAAGCCCCCGGAGCACGCCCTTTGAAGAGGAGGACTGGTTATCCTGGACAAAAATCTCATCAATTCCTGCTTCTTTATAATCGTTATAATTATAGGTCTCGATAAAATATCCGCGTTCGTCGGTAAATACCGTGGGGGTTATGACCTTCAGCCCTTCTATTTCACATGTTTCAACCGTAATTTTTCCCATTTCCACAAATCCTCTATTCCATTTTTCCGGTCCCAGTCCAGACCTGTCTGAACTGGGACTTTTCTTGTTTTTTGCCCGCTTTTTATGTGCCGGCAGGCTTACAGCCCGTTCGCAACCTCAACCATATATTTCCCGTAGTCCGTCTTCATCAGCGGCTCCGCCAGCTTCAGAAGCTGCTCTCTGGAAATAAAGCCTCTCTTGAAGGCAATCTCTTCAATACAGGATATATACAGCCCCTGTCTTTTCTGGAACGCCGATACAAAATCCGCCGCATCCAGCAGGGAATCATGGCTTCCCGTATCCAGCCAGGCAAACCCTCTGCCCAGCGTTTCCACCCGGAGCGTCCCCCTGCGCAGATATTCATTATTTACCGCCGTAATTTCGATTTCCCCTCTTGCGGAGGGTTTTACATTCCCGGCAATTTCCACTACGTCATTATCGTAGAAATACAGCCCCGGCACCGCATAATTGCTCCTGGGCTTTTCCGGCTTTTCTTCAATAGAAAGCGCTTTACCGTTTTCATCGAACTCCACCACACCGTATTCCCTGGGATCCCGCACATAATAACCGAAAATTGTAGCCCCCTTATCCCGGGCGGCCACGGTGCGCAGCACTCTCGAAAAGCTCTGCCCGTAGAAAATATTGTCCCCCAGCACCAGAGCCACACTGTCGTTTCCGATAAAATCCGCACCCACTATAAATGCATCCGCAAGTCCCCTGGGTGCATCCTGCACCGCATAGCTAAGAGACAGCCCCAGCTGTTCCCCGTTTCCGAAAAGCTCCTGGAAAACAGGAAGATCCCTTGGTGTGGAAATAATAAGTATTTCCCGGATATCCGCCAGCATCAGCGTAGACAGCGGATAGTAGATCATAGGCTTATCATATACCGGCATAATCTGTTTGGAAATCGCCTTTGTCAGCGGATACAGCCTTGTCCCGCTTCCTCCTGCAAGTATAATTCCTTTCATACAAAATCCTCCATCATGTAACGCCGGACGGTTACTTGTACATCTCGTTGTAATATTTCTGGTAATCCCCGCTGGTCACATTCTTCATCCAGTCCTCATGCTCAAAATACCAGGCTATGGTTTTCTTAATGCCTTCCGCAAACATCGTCTCCGGCTCCCAGCCGATTTCCGCCTTGATTTTGTCAGGAGCGATGGCATATCTGCGGTCATGCCCTTTTCTGTCCTCCACATAGGTGATCAGATCTTTGGACACCAGTGCTTTTCTCGGGTCATCGTCTGCAAGCATCTCCTGCAGCGTTTCTATAATAATTTCAATAATCTGGATATTCTGTTTCTCGTTATGTCCGCCCACATTATAGGTTTCAAAAAGCCTGCCCTTTTCCTGTACCATGTCGATAGCTTTGGCGTGATCCTCCACGTACAGCCAGTCACGCACATTTTTGCCGTCGCCGTATACGGGCAGCTTCTTTCCGTGAAGGGCATTGTTGATGATCAGGGGAATGAGCTTTTCCGGGAACTGGTAAGGGCCGTAATTGTTGGAACAGTTGGTGATGTTCGCCGGAAAATGGTAGGTGTCCATATAAGCCTTCACCAGCATGTCCGATCCCGCTTTGCTGGCGGAATAAGGGCTGTGGGGCGCATAAGGGGTCGTCTCATAGAAATATTCCCCTTCCTCCTCCAGAGAACCGTAAACCTCATCTGTGGAAACATGTAAAAACTTCTTATCTTCCCGGAAGGTTCCGTCGGGATTTTCCCAGGCCGCTTTGGCACAATTGAGCATCACCGCCGTACCCAGCACATTTGTCTGCACAAAAATTTCCGGGTTGCGTATGCTTCTGTCCACATGGCTTTCTGCCGCAAAATGCACCACCCGGTCTATGTCGTTTTCCGTAAAAATCTTCTCTATCGCTTCCTTATCGCAGATATTCGCCTTAACAAAGGTATAATTCTCTCTGCCTTCCACTTCCTTCAGGTTTTCCAGATTACCGGCATAGGTAAGGGTATCCACATTGATAATACGGATATCCTCTCCGTATTTACGGAACATATAATGAATATAATTGGAACCGATAAAACCTGCGCCGCCTGTCACCAAATACGTTCTCATCATCGTTTTCTCCTTTATCGCAACAATTCAGACAAACCCGAACCGTACAATTTTAATTAGTATACCACAAAAGTCGCCTTTTACCAAATAAAACCTATAACAAAGTTTTGCTTTCGGCACAGGGCGGCGGCACAAAGGGCCGGCCGGACTGTTGCCGAAAGCAAAAGATTAATAGCCCAGATAACTGATGTTCAGATCGGTATTTCCACTGATTCCTCCGATTTTTCCGGTAGAAGAATACTGCCACATATCGTATCTGCCGTTGTAAGTGGGCGCAGCCGCATATTGGGCCAGCCATATCTTGTAGCTTCCCAGGGAGCCTACATTCAGCTTGGAGTTCAGCCAGGATTTGTTGGCATAAACCCCTGCCGTATAGCCGCTGTTCTGGATAGTCTGGCAATAGGCATTGACAATCTGTGTCCTCGTCCCCGCGTCCAGCCCGTCGGCCCGGCCGCCGCTGGCTTCCACATCCAGGAATACCGGATAGGAAATCTTATAGTTTTTGATCAGCGAAACCGTCATGGAAGCCTCTTCCACAGCCTCTATCTGGTTCACCGCCTGGGTGAAGAAGTAAATTCCCACCTTAAGGCCCGCCGCCGTCGCGCCCTGGACATTGGCTTTGAACTTGGGATCCTCAATGAGGGCGCCGGTGGAGGACCCCCGGTAGCCGCATCGTATGATAACATAGGATACACCGGAATTTTTCACCTCGGTCCAGTTGATGTTTCCATTGTGTTTGGACACATCGATGCCCAGAACGCCGGAGCCGGAGCTGAGCGCCCCGTCACTTCCGAAGGAATATTTCACACCCTGGATTATCTGGTCGCCGGTTACTTTGTTGCCGTTTTTGTCAAAATAATAGCGTTTTCCGTCAATGGTCTGCCAGCCGGTATATTTGTACTCCACGTTTTCATTTTCTCGGTAGAATACATCGTATTTATAGTAGTCGGCCACCACTGCTGCCACGTATTTGCCGTCCGCAGTTTTTACAAAGAGCGGCTTGCCGCTTTTGTCCTTGAGCGGGGTCTTGGTGTCGTTTCTGGGGTCTTCACCGGTGACGGTTACCTCGCAGGTAGCGGTTTTGGAGGTGTTTTCAGAGCTTTTGGCAGTAATCGTTACCTTGCCGGGTTTTAATGCTTTGATGGTCCCGTTGCCGTGTTCCTCTAAGGATACGATGCTTTTATCGGACGTATACCATAGACAGCCGGTATAGCCGCTTGTTGAAATAGTAGGATTAAGTTTCATTGTTTCTCCTACTTTCATTGTCACTTTGGTTTTATCCAAAGTAACTTTGTCTACTTTAGCTGCATTTACAGTCAACGTCTTTTTAGAAGTCTTTGTTTCTCCGTTTGCATATTTTATAGTAACGGTTATTTCTGTCGTCCCTGAGCGAATCGCTTTAATTTGTCCATTTCCATCAATCGTGGCATATTTGGTATTCGAACTAGAAAAGCTTCTGCTGCTTACATTACCAGTTGTTTTATATTCCAGCTTACGGCTCTCTCCTGCAGTAATCTTCATAGAATCCGTTATTTCCACTGAAGCTTTCTCATCCTGAGGTGCTACTTTAAAAGTAACTGCATTTTTCGGACTTGATGAATTTTTAGGAGTAACAGTAATGGTAACATCGCCTGCCGCAATACATTTTACATTCCCTTTATCATCTACAGTAGCTATTCCACTGTTTGACGTGGAAAATGATAATGTATTATCCGTTGCATCACTTGGTTCTATTGTAACTTTCAAAGTAAAGGAATCCAATACTTTAGGCGATGCAGGAACCCCTTCTATCTTAATCCCTTTTATAGGAATTTCCGCAGGTGTCTCCGGCTCTGACGGCGATACCGTAGGCGGCTCTGTAGGGGTCTCCGTTGGCGTGACTGAAGGCGATTCCGACTCTGATGAACTCTCCGATGCTGAAGAACTTTCTGATTCAGAAGGCGTCTCCGATTCAGACACCGAAGAGGATTGTTCCGGGGAAGTTGTTGTCTTTGACTCACCCGCCTCGTCTATTTGAGAAATATCTTTTTCCGTATTTAATATCGTACTCCCCCAAGGCTTCTGGGATTTCACACCAAAAAATTTTTCAAATTCCAGCCCTGCCGATGCCGAAGGATCCGGTACATCCGCCTTTTTCACTTCCACATATGCGCCGCCGTTTCCGGAACCTCCCACCGGCGTTTTTGTGGATTCCACCCATTCCACCGTATCCTGTAATACCGACTCTGTTTGGGTTTTTACCTGCGTGTCTTCTTTAGCCGCATTTATCTCAGACTCCTTTTTCACTTCGTCGGACACATCAATTTTCTTATATTCTATATGATCCTTAACCGTAACCTCCTGGGCATCCGAAGGAATGCTGTACCCCTCCTGATTCTCAGGTCCGGTTATTTTTACCGTATATTTCCCGGGAGTGATACCTGTAAGGTAAATAATCCCGTCCTGATCATCATCATTCTTCGTGTAGGTCTTGTCAGGCCCCTTGATTTCCACCTGGAAATCAACACGGGGGACCAGCTTTCCCGTCTTTCTGTTTACAAATTTGATTTTAAGGTCTTTTTCCACGGAAGTCATATTCAGGCCAACCTGAACGTCAGAATTATCATCTTTTTCATTGTATTCTTCCGATTCACCCGTATCGGTTATATCCGCGGCCTCCTGCTTTGCCCTATGCGCATCCGCAACAGCCAGAAAGATACTGTCATCCGCCACATTTATTTGGGAAAGATTCTGCCCTACAGCGGCAAAAGCCTCTACCTGCTTATCCGTGGATTTGGCATTGGCAAGGACGGAAAACGTAACAACAGCAAAAAGGCAGACAAAGATTCCGGTAAATCCAACAACCTTATCCATGGTATGGAGGCTGTTCCAGAATTCCACCACCGGATTAGCCTGCTTTCTGCGGGAAGATGATTTCCCGGAACCCGATCCGCGGCCGGAATTGCCGAAACGTTCCTCATCATACCCCAAACGGCTGTCGCTTCTTCCTCCGGACGGCTGCTGCCGGCGTTCTGCCGCTTTCCTTCCTGTATCCGCCTTTTTTCTACCCGTATCTGCCGCTTTTCTTCCTGACTCTTCCTCTCTTATCCTGGCAGCTTCCTTGCGGCGATGCTCTTCCCGATCCGCCACCTGCGCTCTGGATGTATTCCGGGAACGCTCGGAAGAAACATGTCTGGGCGCTCTTTCCTCCTGCCGGGGATCGCCTTTTACGCTGCGCTGTGCTTTCTCTTTCCCGCCGTTCTCCTGACGGCTTCTTACGGCATCCGATTTATGGCTGCCTGAATCCGCCCTGCGCTCTGCAGACACCCGTTCCGTGTTTCTCCGGTCAGAGGGGGTTCTGTTTGATGATGCACTGTGCGTGCCTCCTTTATCCGGTGAACTCCGGCGCGTCTCACTGCTTTGAGATCCCGATGCCTTTTGCCTTTCCTCT
The DNA here is from genome assembly GCA_022845955.1 of Lachnospiraceae bacterium. Taxonomy (GTDB): domain Bacteria; phylum Bacillota; class Clostridia; order Lachnospirales; family Lachnospiraceae; genus Eisenbergiella. The sequence goes on along the minus strand of AP025576.1, from coordinate 822,345 downwards.
CTTCCGGATCCATTACCTCCGGCACCTGCTGTTTTGTTAGCACCTGCCGTTCTGGCGGCTCCTGTTGTTCTGGACGCGCTTACTGTTCTCCCAGTGTCAGCAGGCCGGCTCTCTTTTCTTTCAGCCGCCGTCCTTCTTTCTTCCATAGAACCTGTCCGTGCAGCCGGAGCTTTATCTGTTCTCCGCCCTTCTTCCCTCCGCGGAGGCGGCGTCTCATAACCGGAAAGATGAGCTGCCGTTTCCGTCAGATCCTGGGTATCCTCAAAATCATCTTCGCTGATTTCCCACTGAGACAACAAGCTTTCCGTAACCTTTTCTATCTTTTCAGGAAGCAGCTCCTCCGGGGATACACGCGCCGTTCTTTTCCCTGTCAATTCGTCGTTTGGATTCGACAATCTTTTTCCTGTTTTATCCTGCATATCATTTCTTTTTTCATCATTTGAATGGTTAGACATATGAATTCTCCATTACTTTCTTTGCCATGATTTCTTTCAGATGCACCAGAAATCACCGCAATCTTTTTCTTACCTCAGCAACCCAAAATAGCGGAAAACCTCTTGCAAACCAGCCATATAGCAGGCATTTTCCCGCAGGAACAGTATACCACATCCCTTCACCGGCCTTCAACCTTACGCCCTCTATTTCCAGCAATTACTTCCTTAATATTCTCTTAATTTTCCCATATTCCGGCCAAATTCCGCAGCAGCCTTCCGCGTCATAACTGCCAAAACCGTGCGCAGGTCTGCAGAAACCGCCCTTTTTTGTCGAACGCTTTACGTTGCGTGATTTGGCAGAATATGACAGAATGAGATAGAAAGGTAACGGTTCAGACAAGCTGGACCGTTGCCAAGAAAGAAGAAAAGGAGTGATTCGTCATGATGTATATCCATTATTGTAAATATTGCCGTCGTATCCATATCCTGAATGGACACAAGGTGTACTGTCCGGCCTGCAGCGGAAAATTGACGGAACTTGGTATTTCTTATATGAAATACGTGAATCTGAGCAAAACCGAACGCGGCCTGCTGAAGGAAAAATGCGCGGACGAAAAAGGTCTGAAGGAGCTTTCTGTAGAATACCGGATGCACCGGTACAGCAAATGGTTCAAGAACCTGCCGGCCGCCGGGGACAATGCAGGAACCGCTGCGCCTGCACCTTCCTTAGCTTCTACAGATAATAAACAAGCACGCCTGCCAGAATACAGCCCACGCCTGCAAGTTTCCGTATCGTAATTTTCTCTCCGAAGAAAAAGCGGCTCAGGAACAGGACAAGCACATAACCAAAGGATTCCATCACAGGCCCATTCATAAAAGACAGCCCTCTCAAACCGCTGATATTCAATACCGTGGATCCTAAAAGCAGCATATATCCGCCGATTACCCAGGGATTCAGATATTCCCTGAGAAAGGATTTATGCTGCTTTCCGGCCGCCTTTTTCAAAAGCACCTGGGAAAAGGATGCCGCAAGGACACCGGCAAAAAGCAAAAGGTAATACATACTACTCTTCATGGGTTACCCCTTCCTCTTTATGTCCGCCGTTTACAATGAGCGTCCCTGCAATAACCAGGGCAACACCGATCACATTCTTTATGGTTATATTGTCTTTAAAAATAATCACTGCCCATAGCAAAGACCATAGCAACGCCATAGCCCGGTTTGTATAAGCAACGGACAGCTCGAACTTCTTAATCATCTGCTGCCAAAGAAGGGCATAAACCCCGAGTATCAGAAGTTCCGCTCCATAAAATCCAAAAAAACCGGCCGAGAAAAGCGGCTGGCCTCCGGCCATTTTAGCCATAACCGTGGAAAGCGTATAGATCGCTATTACGGCCTGCAGAAGCAAAATATCTTTCACCGTTATTTTCTTTTTCATATCTGTTGTTCCTCTGTCTGATAAATTCCTTGTTCCTGTGTGATTATAACAGGTTTGCTGAGCTTTGCATATGCCGACACACCCGGAATTTATTAAAAATTTCTTATAAGATGTCAAGCGTTTTTGAAAATGTCCCAAAATAAGTGAAACATTAGCCCCGGTAATTGCTGGGGCTTTTTAAAACAAAATAAAGCATGGTCTATAAAGACTGTTGGATTGATTATTATTTTTTGATACCACAAGTACACCCTCCGGGGCATAGGGCTCTGCCCTATGTACCTGCAGGGGACTAGTCCCTTGACCCATTAACCCTCGCCGGGAAGGCAGGGAAAGGAACAAAGTTCCTTTCCTGGTCATGAGGGTAATCCGTGAATCTTTTGTCAAAAACTTTCCCGGTATAAAGGGACTTTGCCCCATTATTCCACGGTTCACTTGACAACGATTCCGCTTCGATTATTATGCAGATGCTTTTTCTTCGTCGTCCCAATGGTGTTCCTGTTTTTGGACGAACTTATGAAAGATAGATTTTCGCCAGGGATGATTCATTGGAGGAATGTATTTCTTTTTCGGTTTTGGCTCTTTGTAGTCTAAATCTAAATTTTTGGATTTGGCTTCGTGTTCAGGAATAGCTTCCAATGCATAGATATCGGCATCATTGACACAACAATACTTTTTGCCATCAAAAGCCTGGATAAACATGGTCCTGGTTCCTTTCCGGTAATGTACCTGCAGACCGTTCTTATCAAGCATCTTATAGTAGCTGTTACTGTGTCTGAGACAGTGTCCGGTATCGACAGTTCTTTCACACAAAGTTGCCAGTGTAAGATTTATTTTTTCGTTTGAGGGTTGCTCTTCAAACACAGATTTGATAGTATTGAAAGGAAGTGAAAACTTCGCATTGAATTCTTTTACTTGGAGGTTGAGGAATTCGTTAGCAGCTTCTATGGTCGTGATTCCCGCGAGTCTTAACTCAATTGGGAGTCTCGACTGTAAAGTTTGATTGAAACGTTCTACACGGCCTTTTGCCTGTGGAATACTGCTGGATTCTAATTCAACACCAAGCTGGTGGCAGGCATAGGCAAACTGTGTATAGGTATCCTCATCGAGAGATGGGGAATTTTTCTTTTTATAGGTAAACACAGTACGGCGATCAGTAAAGAACTTATAAGGAATGCCGTAATCGGTCAAAATCTGTTGGAATACATGGTAGTAACCATTCAGAGTTTCCTGTGTATCGAACCATGCACCAACAATTCTGCCAGTGGCATCATCAATAGCAAGATGAAGGTGCCAAATGCTACCAGGAATCCATTCATATGAAGTCGCATCCATCTGAAGCAGTTCTCCAAAGTAGGCGGCTCTGGGACGTCTGGTATGGGCATCTTGGGCAGCTACAAGATTGGTTTGGATGGCATCAGCTTCCGTTTGTGTTTTGGCAGCTTTCTTTAAATCCTTCAAATGTTTTATGATACGTTTGTGTTTTGCACGAGTGACCTTAGGTGAGAGAATGTATTCTGATTCTAAAATTTTAGAAACTGAGGAGACAGACAGAGAAATACCTTCGTGCCTGTCAAGTAATTCTGTAAAGTGTGTAAAGTTGGCATCATAGTATTTACTGCGGTAAAGATCAATAATAGTAATCTTTACGTCATTTTGAATGGTATTGGCTGGTTGACGTCCTTTGTTTCCATGTACGAAGTATACTTTTCCATATGTTTTGTATCCGGCGAGCATACGGTTGATGTGCCTGATTGTGCACCCCAGTGTAAGTGCAGCTCTTTCTTTGTTAGGCTGAGGGTGATCAGCCAGGCCTTTGATCACTTCATATTTCTTCAGTTCATCCATTGTAAGTATAACCTTTCTAATAATAAATTCCTCCTGTCGTAATAAATAAGCAGGAGTTAGTATACCATAGTTGGGACATTTTCGCTTGGGGTATATAAGGACATTATCATAAATGGTTCATAGGAATTTATTAAAAATTTCTTATAAGATAGACACACTCCGCCCATAATGGTACTATAGGACGGTAAGGAGGTAGACTATGACTGACAAAAACAAAATCGGACAGCCTGACGGACAGGAAGAATTTCTGTCCCTGGAGGATGATGATATAACGCCTTCCCGCACGGGCGGCAATACCGGAACGCAGAAGCCATCCCGCAAACGTACCGCCCCCCATAAACCGGGTGCCGGACACAGCGCATCCCGCCGCAAATCAGGCAGACGCAGGAAAGCCGGACCGGAGCAATACATTCACTATATTATTGCGGCCGTCCTTATCGTAATGGTTATCGTGGCCGCAGCAAAGCTGATTATCTGGAATATCGGCAAGGACTCAGGCTACGACCCCAACAATATTTCTTCCGAGTTTGATACCGAAGCCCTGGATTATATCCAGCCGTTGGATCCCGAGCTTCTCGCGGGCAGAGAAGACGATGGCGTTACCACCATTGTCGCATTGGGCAACAACCCCTTCTCCGACGAACGGGGAAAAGACGGGCTGGCCGAAAGGATCGCGGAAAAATGTGAGGCAACCGTTTATAACTGTGCATTTCCCGACACCTATCTATCCATGAAAAATACCGAATATTCCGACAGCTATCCTCTGGATGCCCTGAGCCTGTATCTGGTAACCGCCTCCCTCTGCGGGAACAGCTACGATCTCATGGAGCATGCGGCCGGCCTGCTTTCCGAAAAAGACAAGACGTATGAGGAAGCCCTGGAAACATTAAAAAGCGTGGATTTCTCCAAGGTGGATATGATCGTAATCATGTATGATCTGAACGACTATAAGGATAAGCGGCCTGTTATGGACGAAAACAATGACATCAATCTGCTGACCTGGGACGGAGCCCTGAACGCCTCCCTGCAGCAGATACAGCAGACCTATCCTTATATCCGGCTGGTGGTTATGACACCTGCCTTCGGACAGTTTGAAGACAGTGACGGCAAGCTGATAAACGGGGATACGGAAGATTTCGGGAACGGCGTGCTTCCCGATTATGTTCTTCATGAAATCGATGTGGCGATGGGGAACGGCGTCAGTGTTCTGGATCACTACTATGGTACGGTGAATGAGGACGATGCGGAAACATGTCTGACCGACGGGTATCATCTGAATAAACAGGGACGGGAACGGGTGGCTGATCGGTTTGCACGGGAAATTTTTAATGTAGGCAAAGAATAAAGAAAAGGCTTTGACCAGTCAAATCAGGCTGGTCAAAGCCTTTTATAATAAGCCAATATCATTGATATACATGATATAATATGGTATTCGTTACATATTCCGTTTCCAACGTATAACCATTCTGTTCTAAGCTTTCCGTCAATGAATTATCATGCCCAATAGACAAATAAAACTCTTTGGGAGGCTGTCCCTGGTATTTATCCGCAAAGTAATCCCAATACTCCTCTGCATTTAATTTCGTTTCTTTATTCTCATATTCAAAAGTGATATTATCCATATATTCCTGCTTAAAACGGTCATCATGAGTAAGATAATACGTAAAGCTCGGCGCTTCCCCGAATATTACATAGGTGGGCATATCATATCCTTTTTCCTCATACCATAAATCAACCACACTTCTTGTATTGCTTTTTGCCCAATGAAGATCAATCCTATAGAAGCCATATACACAATATCCCGCCGCTGTTAAAAGTAGAAGGCATCTTGCCGCAATCAAAGCCGCCTTTTTATAAGGAATTTCCCAGGAGGCAATCAGCTGAAGAGCTTCGTATACTACATAAAATACAGCTACGAACCATACCGGCAGCAAATACAAGCTGTACCGGTTACCGAAGTCACCATATGCGTACAGGCCCGAACGGACGATTATATAATAAATGATCCAGCCGGCGGCACAGCTAAGAAGGAAATATGTAAACTCCTGCTTTTTTCTTTTAATCATACAAAGAACCGCAAATATAACACAAAGCAGTAAGGCCACGGCAAATAGGACAGTAAAACGTGTTTTTGACTCCGTAAACAGCCACTGGGCCGTTGTCAGCAGCATCATAAAGAAATCATATATCACATTGTTCTTTTCAAAGGCTACCGTATAATAATTGACGCTTTGATTCCATTGAAGCTGAATCCGGAACAGGAAAAAAAACAAAGGCAGACCTGCCACAGCTCCTGTTACCACATAAATCAAAGCAATTTTTCCGTAGAGCTGTTTATTTTTCTGCCGGAAGGCTTTGATGAACAGGCAAACAGCCAACGGCAGGATAGCCAAAACCGCCCCATATTGTGTATAAAGCAGCAACACCGAAATGCCGGTAAACAGCCCCACATTTTTAAGTGTTAAATCCCTTAATGTCCGGAAATAGAAATACAGGAGCCAATATAACAGCATCAGCATAAAATTATACTCTGCCGCTTCTTTTACATAATACATCAATTCATAGATAAAAGAGCTGACAAAAACTGCAAGAACTGCTGTTTTCCAATTGGTAATCATTTTCATACAGGCATAAAGGCCAAGCATTCCTATAAATCCAAAGACCACGCCGCTGAAACGGAACCACCATTCCGACTCCCCGAACAAAAGCCAGACATACATAATAAGATTATATAAGGGCGGCTGAAAGCTGTTAAACTGCAGCCTCTCATATAAACTATTATAAACACTCACACCCTGAATCGGGCCGGTCAGGTACTTCGAATAATAAAATTCCACGATTTCGTCATACCATAACGGTGCTTCCGTCAATTTATACAGTGACATGAGTAAAAAAACGAACAAAACTGCGATCAGGCAGATATATTCTTTTCTATGGAATCTTTTTAACATTTGCAGCCTTCCTTCTAAATCTATAACTGTTCAGTCCCTTCACAGTTACCTTTTTTCTTTTGTATCGTACAAATCTGATTTTCGTTTATGGAGATGCATTCAGTTCCACACTGCTGTTCCTGTACACATCATATCCGCCGACCTCAGCTATTTTCTCCAATCCGCATGCCCCCGGATCTCCCTCTGTCTGTTTTGCCTTATTCAGTATGATATACTGGCATTTATAATCATCGGCCAATTCGGCAAGCAAATCAATTCTTATAATATCGGCTTTCATCAATGCATAAATAGGATGCTCCACATGTTCCCAGCTTGCCACCAGCATCTCCCGCCCATACGGCATCTGGATCTCAGACGTATACTGCCTCACATAATGCACCGATTCCGGCGGAAAGATTGCCCATACCCTTTCTTCGCCCTCTTCCGGGCCGATCCGATCACATATTGTGATAATATACTGAGGAAGATGATACCGGTTCTCCGCCTGCGTAATGTGAATATTTTTATATAAATATTCCCCGCCCAGCACAAGCACGATCACCACGGCCGCCATACCGATCCGGGTATGCCGCCCTATCACCTTCACCCCGGCATAAGCTATTACTACAGTCATAGGCAGCAGCCACAGGATCCGGTAATAAGTCCCCGCCTCCTCCACCTTGTCCATTACCATCTTAAATAGCGGGAAGAAAAACAGAACCGTGATCACCACAGACGATTCCAGAAGCACCCTGCGTATTTTCATATCCTTTTCCGTCACCAAAAGATAAATAAGGGCTATCAGGAAAAGAAACGGGTAAATCCCATCTCCGCTGTAATCCATAAAAATAGTGAGAATCTCTTTCACTTTTCTTCATCCTTTCAGACTAGAGTGTGTTTGAAAATTGCTTTCTGCAAGATGTGCGTCACAATTTGTGGGGAATTTGTCCCAAATTCATGAGGCGTAGCGGGCTACGTTGATTGAATTTGGGATAAATTCCACGCAAAGTGGGGCGTGCAGATTGCGGGAATGAATTTTCAAACACCCTCTAATACCACATAAACCGCCAGATACACGATACAGGGAATACAACTGGCCGCCAGCTTCGGGAGTACCTGCGGCCGCCTGTCCCGTACTGCCGTCACAAGCCCCACCACGGCAATCAACAGCCCCGTCAAAAAGGCTCCCATTGTCGTTGCCATCGCCGCCACTACATTCACCGCACACAATACCATCCACCAGCCGGCCTGGTTTACCGCCCCCTCTTCCTTCCGCTTATCCCAAAGAGAAAGCAGGCACCACAGAACCGCCAGAAGAACCATGTTGCACAGCATGGATTTCCCCTGCCACGTACGCATCAGGAAAAACGTGGCATTCGTATAAATCGATGTATTACCAAAAATCTGCAGCACGCTTACAAATATCATAAAAACCGCCATTTTTCTGCAGTCTTTTTTCAGCAGCCTTTTCCCAATCTGAAAATAAAAAAGATAAGTCACCGGAATGATAACCAACGGAAGAAGCGAATGCGCAATGATAGCCGGATGAATTCCGCTGATTCTCGCCAGATACGCTTCCCAGACAGGAAGCGACGCCAATGCATGACGTACATCCACCGTCGTCGTCAGCCCCGTGTAAGGAAGTATCCGGTACAGTACATTGGACTGCTCCGCAATCACAGACTGCGCCACATAATAGGCATCATCCCCATCAAAAAAAGCCCGCGTATAGGCCATATAAACCTGAAATGCAATCAAACCGCCCGCAAGCAGCCAATAAATAAAGGTTTCCACCGAAAACCGGCTTCTTTTATCCCAAAGCACCTTACCTGCACCAACCATCCGTTTCAGCACACCTCTGCCGGCTATCAGGCCGACAGCCGATAATACCGCAAGGGCGGCAGTATAAAGGATTACAATCTGCGGAAATCCCCATGGCATTATTAAAATCACCGGCACCGCTATGATTTGAAACACCGCCAGCGAAAGCAGAAAACCTGCCAGATAAACGGCAAGCGGATCCTTCTTCTGTTCCTCCCCCGGCATAAACCTTACCGGAAGCAATCCCATACAGAAAGGAGCCGCAAACAGGACCCCAAAGGTAATCAGAACTTTTGCTATCATCCTACATCCTCTCCTCGTACTGACTGTCAATCATACCAGTTATCATAAATCGCCTCATAATCATACGTAAGAGCCAGCTCTCTCAAATCAGCAAGCACCGCTTCATAATTTTCCAAAGTAAGCTCATTCTCCCCATTTTCAAAACTCTCCACAATATACCGGCAGACATCTGCATGATAGTGGGTATAATCCGCATAATTATTCAGGTTACACACAATATCCCTGTTATTCTGGAAACAGAAAACCCGTACATTATCATAAACCAGCAGCTGTTCCGTCATATATTCCAGTTCCCTGATAACCGCATCCAGCTCTTTCTGCCGCATCACATCATTCCAATACAAAATACTGTAAGGGGGATACCAGAAAATAAATTCCGTTTCCGGATGGGCCTCCACAAAGGGAAGGATATTCACCTCCAGATTCGCCTGAATCCCGTCTACAAACGCATCCGCCTCCATCTCCTGTTCCGCTTCTTCCGCCGGAACATAGTACATCAACACATTTGCTTTCGTATAATATTGATCCGTCCACCATGGCTTATACAACTGTGTCCAGTCCGTCTTTTCCGTAGGATCCACCAGCGGTTTTAAAATATAATTCAGCAAAACATCTTTATTTAAAAGATACTGCACCTTATTAAAAGGATTTTTATCATATAAATATTCCGGTATCGGATACTTCGTTGCCTGTGTATCTGCCGAAAAAGCCCCCTGATCAACCGCCATAAATATTTTTTTTACCGAATCGCCCTTTGTTTCAAAGATAATATCCATAATATTGGACTCATCCCTGGGAAAAGCTCCGTTATAGCTCAGCTTCACCGTATGCAGTCCGCTGATTTCCGTAAACCAGTCCGTATCAAAGCTTGCCGTCATAGAGGAACCTAACAGCACACTGTCATAATCAAGCTGCCTGGCCATTCCCGGATTCTGACTCAGCTGGTTGTCCACCTTATAAGGGAAAAAAGACAGAGGCTTATGATATTGGAAAAAAGGATCCACATATATTACCAGCGCGGCAATTGCCGCAAGGCCCGCCAACAGTATTCCGCCAAACAGCAGCAGCCATTTTTTGCAAGATTTCATTCCCATACTCCCGCATATCCCAGGCAAAACCCGGAATACTGCATCAATCAATCGTTTGAAAGTTCCTTCGTTACTGTTCACTCCGTGCCCAGTAACCTTCCTTTCACACCTATACCCCGTAATACCATATCTATGTAGCATTTACACGAAACGCCGCACTAAAAGTTAAAATACAGAAAGCTGCTGACTCCTGCAAGGGACAATACACACCAAAGGAAAAGCCCCGCAGTAACAAATGCATTCCATACCCCGGGCTTAAAACGGGCCGCCGCTTCATCCGCATTGGGCGCCGCAAAAACCACCACAAGGGTAACCAGGGTAATAACGCCGCACAGATACATCTGGCTGTATGGAAGCCTGTCCAGATGCAAAAGCTTCATCACATACCAGAACTCATCCAGATTAAAACCTTCCGTCATCGATACCGCAGGCACCGCTATCCCGCCAGTAAAAAGCCGCCTGAAAATCTCCAGGGCCTGGCCGACCGTCTCCGAACGGAAAAACACACAGGTAAGGCTGAAATAGACAAAGGTAAAAAAGGTGCCGCCGACTGTAACCGCTTTCCGGGCGAAAAGATTCCTTTCCCTTACCGCTGCGGATCCCACTTTTTTTTCCTTCTGATGAATCTGCCACATACGGGTCAGAATGTACAATACCCCCTGCGTCACACTCCACAACACATAAGTCCAACCCGCTCCATGCCAGATGCCGCTGAGCAGATAAATCATAAACAGATTGCCATACATACGCCCCCTGCCCTTACGGTTCCCGCCTAACGGGATATAAACATATCTGGTAAAAAAACGGCTCAGTGTGATATGCCATCTTTTCCAAAAATCCACGATATCCACCGCTTTATACGGGGAATTAAAATTCACAGGGATTTCAATACCAAAGAGCCATCCCAGTCCCCTTGCCATATTGCAGTAGCCGCTGAAATCAAAATACAGCTGCAGCACATAAAAGAGAATCAGCAGTGCGCTGTCCACCCCCGTCAGCCCGGACACATTGGAATATCCCCAATTCACCGCTTTTCCGAAAGTATCTGCCACAAGGACCTTTTTTACCATCCCCAACGTAAACAGATACACACCGGATGTGAATTGATTCCAATCCATTTTACGGCGGCCAATCTGCGCAAACTGGGGGATCATTTCACTGTGATTTACAATGGGACCTGCTATGAGCTGGGGGAAAAAGGATACAAACAAGGCATAATCGAGAAAGGAACATTCCTCTATCTCCCCCCGGTAAGCATCCACTACGAACCCAATCTGCTGAAAAGTGAAAAAGCTGATGCCCAACGGAAGCAAAATTCCTTTCAGCATGAAAGAAGTATCAAAGACAGCATTTACATTTTCAATAAAGAAATCATAATATTTGAAATAAAACAGCACTCCCAGGTTGCTGAGAACCCCCACCGTCATCCAAAATCTGCTGCTTCCGGGTATCCTGCCGTGCTTTTCCCCGCGTGCCGCAATGATCAGACGGAAGAAAGCATAATTAAACAGGATGCTGAACAGCATAATCAACAGATAACTCGGATTAAAATACCCATAAAACCATAGGGAAAAGCCTGTCAGGTACAACTTGGCAGGCTTGGCTTTTGGGCAGCGGGCCAGCAGATAATAGCCCCCCAGACATAATGGAAGAAATAAAAACAGAAATATATAGGAATTAAAAAGCATATGGGCTCTCCATAAAATACATGAATTGATGTTTTCATTTAAGGTAACTGTGCAATACCCTCTCAGTTACGAATTTTTACAATCGTTATGCATTAATCAGTTTAGCCCAAAGTCCGTATTTTTACAAGAAAAAACGTAAAAAGCGGTAAATTTATCTATTTTTCCTGTTTGAAATACGCCAAAGCCACCCTTCATGCCTGCTTACATTATACAGCATGATAACCAGACAGATATAAAACAATCCCATATTATAGATTGTATATCGCGTCTGACAGAAAATCACCAGGGAAACCAGGGTCACATTCCCTGCAATTGCCAAAAGGGTCAAACCTGCCAGTACCGCCGTTTTCTCATGTCCCCGTATTCGTATATTCCATACAAGCAGAAGAATATAAATGATGTATATAAAGAAACTGTACCAGTTCAAAAGGATATTGCGTTTAGCCACTGTGGTGATAAGTCCGGAAAGAACATTATCGAAGAAAGAACCCAGAATATTCATAGCATTATGAGGCATAACAGACCGGTTAATTGTACTCATAATCTCATCCACTTTTTTCCCCTGCTCTACCTCACCGCCTTCATAATTATCCTGTACGTACTGCGTTATAATCGGCCCCATGGTATCAATCTGAATACAATCATAATAATCCCCAAAATGAGTTACCCGGTTAAACCAGCCTTCTCCGGCACTATGCTTCAGATATCCATTTTCGTCACAAACATCATATACCTTCAGAAAAATGTCCCTGACTTCTTCGTCCGCAATATAAGACGCATCGCTTCTTTCTGATGTATAAAACGCCATAGTCGTGATAAAACGATTGTCATTCGTATGCCTTACCGCATTGCCGCGAAGTGCATAATTATATCCCATATCAAGCAATATGGCACTGCCCACGATACCCGCAGTACATAACAGCAGGATAACGATTCCACGGGACGTTTTCCTCCGGACAATATTTACTATAAAAATGCATAGTATTAACAGGGCAAGGGTAACATACATCTGTTTTCTGGTAGATATCATGATAAATACCAGGATGCTGCTCAGAAGAAGGCTTTTTTTGCTTTGATGAAGGCAATATTCCAATAAATAGCGGAAAAATAAAAGATATAAGGCAATAGCTATCCCTTCCGTCAGGATGCTGTTGGAGTACATGGATTCCCTTTTGGCCGCAAAACGACATAAAAAGGATACGGCGAGAGGCATCATCAGGGTGAGAAATGCGACTGTTTTCGGCAGACGCAGTTCCTTTCGGATATAATCTACAAGACTCCATGTGGCTATTGCCATAAGGATGCTCTGGAAAAACGCTACTGCTGTTAAGTAGAAATCGTTGGGGAATTCGGAGAATAGCTTACGGAAAAAGGCCAGAAGGAGCGGATAGAAGGGTTCACGGGAAAGGCGCATGGTGATATAGCCGGGGGAATCCACACAGATGACGGCACCGTCGTAAAAGGCGAAAAACAGGTAAAAACCTAGTGAAATGGTGAGCGAAAGTATGGAGAAAGCATTTGGTTTTACTTTTATAAGGTTTTGTATAGGGGAAGTTTCTTTTTTCAATTTTGCCTCCTGTTCAAGCAGTGAATGAAAAATGTTTTATTAAGTTTTCCCCTCTATTGTATGTATTATAATCTGATTTTTATATTTGTCAATATTATCTAACGTTATTCCCTCCCTGAAAGAAATAGAAAAAATGCACCGACATTATGCCGGTGCAAATGTTTTTAACTTTTGGCGTAAAACTGCCGCCGCATTTCCTTGAAGAGTATAAGATATAAAAGGGATTAAAAACAAAAGATTCAGTACAAAAACAGCGGCTGCCCCAGACACTAAAGCCTTCCATCTCCCCCTCTTAAAGACTCTTTTTATACAAAGAATACACACCAATAAAGTAAAGAATCCAGTCATTTCACAGCTTATGATATGACTTTGCAGTACTCCTGAAAAACCAAAAACAAGGAACAATCTTCCCTTCCTAATTTCCCTGTTCGCTTCATTATCGGTCATAATCAGATATAACCCTGCTAAAATAAGCGGGAAAAAAGCCATGGCCGTATATTCCCCTACCGCTCCCCTTATATAAATATTTCCTAACCGGTATGGGGAAAGCACATAAAGCATACTTCCAATAAGTGCTGCATATTCGCTCCGCAGCATACTTTTAAAACAATAATAAGTTATAGTACAGGTTGCAAAATTTATAAATACCACATATATTTTATATACAGTCTGCAGCGGAAACCCAAAGAGCCTGATAATTGCCGGAATATATAAAAATATGTCTCCATAAAAGATTGATGAAGCATACCCATAGCCCTGAAACCAGTCCGGCTGAATCCGGACTGGAAATTGACCCGACCGTAAGGCATCTTTAATTCCTTCAATTCTAAGAAGGTGAAAAGGAAGATCATGTCCCGAAAACAAATAGCAGGACAGCAAAGGAACAGAAGCAATAAATGCACATAAAAATATTGAGGCAGCAACAATTTTATTTTTATGGCTTAATTCCTTAATAAAATTTTTCTTATTAGCAATGTACCAGACATTTATCAAAAGTAACGCAAATAAGCCAAACAGGATATGCATCCCAAAATAAGCGTTCGTCTGAACGATACGTATACTTTTAATCAATAAGTAACCAGAACCATTATAGTTTATTTTAATGCGATAACCATTTGTTTCCCGATTCATCCATATAGAGAAAGATTCTATATTCCTGTCGGCATCAAGAGCTACATTCTTCTTTCCCATTACAACCCAATAACCCGGATTATCAGATGAGGCACTATAAGTCTGACCATTTTCCTCCGCCTCATATTCTATAACTACCTGATAAGTTCCTCTGGCTAAGTCAACGCCAGGAGTGGACGCAAAATTCTCTGCCGTTCCAAATGTGCTATCAATATATAAGCCTCCTCCCATAAGATCCAGGGAATAAATTCCAGCTTCATGCACCAAATCTTCTCCGCTGTAACATACATCCAGCTTATTCCGTTCCCAACTGCTCCCTGCCCATAAAATTATTAATATCTCTACTAACAATAGCAGAAGGATATTCTTTTTCTTTAGGATCTTGTTACCCATTTTATACTTCCCCCACAAATTCGTATTTTTTTACCTTATCGTTTATTAATCGCCCAATAGAAGCTTTTTACCACTTGAATTGCCTGCTCAACCAGCAGAATGGCTATCAGTAAATAAAGGGCAATATACAAAATCCCCGAAGAACCCAGTCTTTGTATAGGATAAGCCGCAAAAATCAAAACAAATATGGTCGCATATACATAATCCATTCTTTTAAACTCTTTTTTTGCTATCAACTCATTCATAAAACAAACAAACGGAATTACGCAATAAATCAGACAATAAGTGCCGCTCGCTGCTACAAATACTATCATCAAACTTGTCAGAAGTGTTATCGACTTCCATGATTCTTTCTTATAAAAACAATATAGAAGTACAGCATTAAAATATAAATAAGAAATAAACCGCCCTATCTCATGTCCTTCTTTCAGGCTCATGCCTAATACTACAGCTATTCTGCCGAAAATACCAACGATGGTAACCCCTGTTGTTCCACTTCCTACTGCCGTGATATTATGGAGAAGTATCTTAAATCCACTCCATCCGTCAAAAAATATAAAAGGCAGGAAGAAAAAGAGCAATCCATAAATGATCAAACGGCCCGCCTCTTTATATCTTTTTCTTATCAGATACAGCCGGCCAAATACAGCCGGATAAAGTTTTAATGCTGCAGCTGCAGCAAATAACAGCAATGCCGTTTCTCTCTCCCATTTTTTATCAGAGTCCTTAAGTATCATAGCATACATCAACAGAATTAATACAAGAAGCGACATATTTCCTCTTTCTATCGCCAGCCAGAATGGGTAAGAACACATAAACAGCGCAGCCAGCCACTTTTTTTCTGTCTCCCTATTACTTTGATACATTCTAAAAAGGGCAAATACAAAAAACATCGTAAACGCAACCATTAACATACAAAGTACCAATAGTCCCGATCCACTGATGTTAAGCGCTTCCGGATTACGGATATTATCCTTATACAAAATTCGGGAAATCAGGTAATACATGCAATAAGCCAGCGGCGGAAAACATGCATGCATTCCTTCCTCATATACACGCCTAATCCCAAATAAAATCTTCTAAATATGATCAAAAAAATCGATAAATAAACTGAAATCGAATACAATATTTTCAAGAAAACTTCCTCCTGAAAATATCAAAGACAAAAGTAAAGCCAGAATTCCTGCCGAAAACAACAAATAAATGTAATGAACAGGCGTACATTTGAATTTTTTCATAACAACCTCATTATTTTACGTAACATTTTTTATTCTTATAGGATTTACTACTATTTTAGGCCTGTGACAAATTATTTTACTTATACTTGTATATTTTTCCAGACCCGTAGTATAATATAGTACAATTATATAGGCAGACTATCTTCTTTGTCGCCTTAAAATCATCTGAAAGCTTTATCCATACAGACTTGGCAAACAGAAAGGTGACCTTTATGTTATTTAATTCCTTTGGCTACGCATTGTTTCTTCCTATTGTGTTTATTATTTATTGGATTATCCCGCAAAAATTCCGCTGGATTATACTTCTAATATCCAGCTATTATTTTTATGCCAGCTGGGGGCCGCAGTATGTAGCTATCATTCTTCTTACCACTATTGTTTCATATGTGGCAGCGCTTTTAATAGATTCTAAGCGTACCGGAAAGTTGTATTCAAAAACTATACTAATTATCTCTTTACTCTTATGTACCGGTTTATTGTTTTTCTTTAAATACTTAAATTTTTTTACTGAAAATATATCTGCCTTATTTGAAAAAATGGCAATTCCCATACAGCCGATCACTTTAAAATTAGCGCTGCCTATCGGTATATCCTTCTATATTTTTCAAACCATCAGTTATTTGGTAGACGTATATCGAGGCGAAATCCATGCAGAAAAAGACTTTGGTATTTTTGCCGTATATATTTCATTCTTCCCAAAGGTAATGCAGGGACCTATAGAAAAAGGCAAAAAGCTTTTACCCCAGCTGCATGCACGCCGCTCTTTTCAGTATGTACAGGCATCCTATGGCATGAAACAAATGGCATGGGGCTATTTCAAGAAACTGGTACTGGCCGATGGACTATCTGTATATGTCAATCAAGTTTATAATGACTTACCATCTTATACAGGTTTTTCTCTTATTCTGGCCACCTTTTTCTTTGCGATACAGCTTTACTGTGATTTCTCAGGATATACGGATATTGCCCTCGGTTCCGCAAAACTCCTCGGGATAAATTTAACCCAGAATTTTAAAGCCCCCTATTTTGCTTCCTCCATTAAAGATTTTTGGGGAAGATGGCATATCTCCCTTTCCACTTGGTTAAAAGATTATATTTATATCCCTTTAGGAGGAAACCGGGTAGGTAAAATTCGCCATGCTTTGAACATATTAATTACTTTTCTTGTTAGTGGTCTATGGCATGGAGCCAGTTGGAACTATGTTTTATGGGGTGGCCTTCATGGTCTTTATCAAATAATAGAAGGGTTATTTCCATGGAATTCCAAGAAAAGTTTATTTCAGAGGAATAAACATTTTCATTTACTGTTGAGCCTGATTACGGTTCCCTGCACTTTTTTGCTTGTTTGTTTCGCCTGGATCTTCTTTCGTGCATCTACAATCCAGGATGCTGTTTATGTAATACGAAACATGTTTACCGGAATTTCCCACTTATCTGTATATATCCAGGATTGTGCTCTTCAGATGGGGCTTACCTTTACACATCTGATGTATAATTGCCTTCCTATAATTTTGTTGGTACTTTACGATTTTGCATCCCTTAAAACAGATGTTATTGCACTCATTTCCAGGCAGCGCTTTTTTATCCGCTGGCCTGTGTATATCTTAGTGTTATTGATTATTTTGTTGTTTTCTGAAAAAGGTGTCTCTACGCAATTTATTTATATGCAGTTTTAATAGGATCTCCCCCATAAGAATACCTGAATTCTTCATAAGAATAAATTTGTCTTACAATTATTTACATCAGGTTAGCAAAAAACGGTTCGTACAATCATATTAGCGAACCGTTTTGTCTATTATATTTTTTTAGTCATAATATATCATATATCTTGCTCCCTAGTTTTCCTTATAAATCGTTCCCGAATATCATTAAGATATAATTCAAAATCCCGTCTCTCCTTAACTCCCAGGTTATGCAATATCAGTCCGGCAAACACCGATTGAATAGCCGCCAATTCTACAAAACCACAGACAATCAATGTAGGAAATTTATCTACCATCCCCGTTTCCAGGAAATCAATCAAAACCGGAATAAAAAATCCCATGGATATCAATGTCATAAACACTGCCAGTACAGTAAAAAATATAAGCGGTTTATACTGGCGGAACATTTTCAGAATTGTATTGAGAACCCTCAAGCCATCCGAATACGTATTCAGTTTAGAAACACTGCCTTCCGGCCTGTCCCTATAATTAACTATGACATTATCAACCTGCATATTATTATATACGGCATGGATTGTCATCTCTGTCTCAATTTCAAACCCCTTGGAAAGAACGGGAAAGCTCTTAACAAATTGATAACTGAAAGCCCGGTAGCCCGTCATAATATCCTGAATTTCGGAATGAAACAGTGCATTAATGCTGCCCTTTACCAAACTGTTTCCCATATTATGAAATGGGCGTTTATTTTCCTGATAATAAGTTGATGAAAGTCTGTCTCCCACTACCATATCAGCCTCTTCACATAGTACCTTATCTGCCATCTGTCTGGCATACTCAAGTGGATAGGTATCGTCTCCGTCAATCATAATATAACACTGTGCCTCAATTTCCCTAAACATCCGACGGATGACATTTCCTTTGCCCTGTTTCCTTTCATACCGGATTATTGCACCCGCTTTACGTGCAAGCTCCACGGTCCTATCACATGAATTATTGTCATATACATAAACAACAGCTTCCGGCAACGCGTTTTTCGTATCAGTTACTACCTTTTCAATTGTTTTTTCTTCATTATAACAGGGAATCAAGACTGCTATTTTATCCATAATTAAACCCTCCTGTGCGCGTTCAGTCAGCAGACATTAAATACTTTATTAAAAACCTTGATAAATGAACTCCGCAGTGCTGAAACCCGGTCCATAATATCCCAGTAAAATCACATAAAACAAGAGCGAATACCAGATAAGCCAACGTATAACTATTTTTTTTCTACCGATCATTTCACGCACAGAACCATTCTTTTGCAGAAGTGATACCAGTAAAAGCAGTATCAGAGACACCAGCACAATAATAACTTCTATCCAATCAAGTCCCAGACTGAATAATGCCCCATCAAAAAGAACAACAGGATTAAATACCGAAACCGCCTCTTTTAACATCCGTAATGCATCTCCCACACTTGCAGCACGAAAGAATACAAAACCTATATTTACCAGCAAAAACGTACGTAATACCCTAAATATATTAACCCATAGTGCCTTCGGATTAATATGAAGTTCTTTCATCCATTTTTCAAAATAAGGTTTTAAAAGCTCACCGGAAACAATATAAAACCAATGAAGCAGACCTGAACCTATCACATACTTCCACTCTCCACCATGCCATACTCCGACTGCAAACCACAAAAGGAACATACCCGCAAAAGTAGTAAGCTGCTTTCCTCTCTTTTTCCCGTATTTGCTTCGCAGCTTCTTTCCCAAGTTTGTAAACAATGAAGAACGTAATAACGGATAGAAAATATACTCTTTCATCCATACGCCCAATGTGATGTGCCACCTTCGCCAGTATTCACTTATATTTTTTGAAAAAAACGGCCGATCAAAGTTCTCTGGCAGCTTCAGCCCAAAAGTCTGGGTGATCCCCAGTGCAATATCCATTCCCCCGGAAAAATTGGAATACAGTTGAAAAGCGAAAGAAACAGTCCCCACCCAGATAAATATTCCCGGATAACTAGTATAATCTCCATAAATCGTATTTACTATAACCGCCATCCGCTCTGAAATGACAAGCACTTTAAAAAATCCCCACAAAACCCTCTGCATCCCCATAGTTATCTGTTTATAATCAAAATAATGTGGTTCAAAAAACTGGTTCCCCTCTTCTCTGTAACGCAAAATAGGCCCAGACAGCATACATGGGAAAAACATACCATAGAGAGCCAACTTAGCCGGGTTTTTTAAAGGCTGTGCAATACCAAAATATACATCTACAACATACCCCATTAGTGACAGCGAATAATATGAAATACCCAACGGCACGAGCCAAGTTGTTACCTTCAGAAACGGTTCCTGTCTTCCTATCAGATCTGTTATTACATTTATGGTATTTATACCAAAATTTATATATTTTAAGAGAAATAGAACTACTACATTACATAGAATGACTACAAATAAAATATTACGGCGCATTCGCTCTGGATCTTTTCCGTTCTCTCTCAGAGTGATTTCCCGTTCTTTAACTCCCACCATACTGCGGATTCCTATAGAACAAAGGACAACTGAAATGATCGGATAACAAATCAGGAAACCTTGATCTGAGAATAAATAATAACTTATGCTGGCTAATAAAAGCACTATCCATTGCCACTTTTTGGGTATGAGATAATACAGCCCTAATATAAGCACATAAAAAATCAGAAAATAAAAGGATGTAATACTCAAGCTTTTCGTTCCTCTCCTTAACGCACCTGTTATCCTATCTGGCTCATTATAATATCCGCCATCTCCCCAACATTTTTCATTGAAACCACCTGTCCCATGTTGAATTTAACATGAAATTCCTGTTCAACAGCTGCGATTAAATTAATATGCTCCAACGAATCCCAGTCCGCTATATCATTTGAGGTTGTAGATTCTGTAACCTCAATACTCTCATCGTCAAATACATCCCTGAAAACTACCGATAATTTTTCATAAACCTCTTCTCTTTTCATAATTTTCTCCCTATATTTTTTCTTTCACTTCTATATAACAATTCTTATTTTTATATTCCTTTGTAATTTCAAATCTCCATACCGTATTTCCTGACACTTCCTTTATCTTTTCAAACCCTTGTTTAGCATAGAAGTCCTTAACCATAGAATTTTTTCCGGTTGGATAATAATACCCATAAATTACAGAAATACCCTGCTCCAAACATATTTTTACCACCTCATCCATCATAGCAAATTCCATGTCCCGTTTAAGTACACGACAGCTCATCAGCCAAAGATCCAAATGAAGGGCTTTCATATCCTTGTGACCTATAACTACCGATACTACCCCATTATCACCAAACTTATCCTCCAACTTCCCATACAAAGTAATCGCATTCGGATTCAGAGCCGTCTGTTCGATTTCCGCTTGTGTATAGCGTTTGGTTGTCAGATTAAACTGATTGCTTTTATTAGTTAACTGAGCAATCCTTGACATATAAGGAGGCTCAAAAGGTCGTATGACCGCTTTCATCTTCAAAGCTTTCAGATAAGCTCCATAATCCGTAAAGGAAGCCTCTTGCTTGGCACGAAGTATATTGGCTTTATACATTTCGTTTCTTTTGCGATCATCATCGGACAGCCCTGTAACTTCAAAATAACCATTATGATCCAACACTCGGATATATTGTTCCGGTGTTCCGATCTCCGGAACAGATACCCCCGCCACATAGCTGCGGACTATTTCACGCTCCGCAGGATTATCATCAGCAAATACTAAGCTATCCGGCAGTATGTTCATCTCCCGGGCAATTTCAAGCATATTTTCACTTTTAGGACTCCAGTTAGCTTTAATAAAAACGAAATCCTCAGGTCGTAATGTCCCATCCGGATGATTTAGACCTGCAATTGCATTCTCTTTCTCATTCTTAGTATCTATGTTCAGCACCACCCCTAAATCCTTCAGTGCTTTTACATAATTTTGAAATTCAGAATATACCTGTCCCATTGAGGTCTCCGGTCCTATCTCCAGATTCTCGGAACCGTCATCCCCAACAATCCCTCCCCAAAGAGTATTATCTAAATCAAGTACCAAAGATTTTTTATTCTTGCCATAAATAGACTTAATAATATTAGATATATTCAATGCCAGCCAAGGAATAGCCTTTAGATTTAACGAATATTTATACATATGCCAATAAAAGGGATCCGCCCACTCATCTACTCCGAAAGCCGCAGACTGATAATTGATATCATTTATAAAAAAGTTTGGCTTACATCTCGCATACTCAGAAAACTTCTCATTCAAACGGTTTATAAAAGAAGTCCTGCCCGACAAAAATACACCATCCTGATTCCCCAGAAGCCTGTAGAAAAGAAATTCCATATTGTTCTGAATTACAGGGCATTTCCAAACAGCAGCAATATTTTCCCACATCATATGAAAATGCTCATATTGCTGATTGAGAAGCAAATCCGCTTCCGCCTCTGTGCAGCCTGCAGGCGGCCAGTAAGTAATATTTCGGTTGCTGGTATGAATATAAATAATATCTGGGTGAAATTGATTTAACCTTTCATTTCCAAACATAGCATCTTCCCAGTATTTTGCATATTCAGACTCATAAAACAAAGGCAAAATACCCTGATTCAATAGAAATAGTTCCATTATCCGAATCACATCATGAGTAGTACTTCCGCCCAGAACCGCAATTCTTTTTTCCAGTCTGCAACTGCCGTCCTCCAGAAGCTTCTTTTTCAGATATTTCGATTTTTTTAGTATATATTCACTATCCAAGGGATATTCTAATTCTTTAAGCATCTGCCCGATACTCCTTTATCTGTCAGCCGTTATTATCATATAGCTGTTTAATTAGCTTATACAAAGTAGTATACCCAATAAAAAGATTATGCATCTATGATAATAACACATTTAACTTTTCCCTGCAATCAGCAATCAATAATCCTATTTAATAAGTTATAACTCAAAAAGAAACAACCAGGAACTTTTAAAAAAAGAATTATCCCGACTGTTTCTTTGATTTTAATAAATGGAACTTATTAATAGCATATAGAACTTACAATAATTAGTAATAAACGGAATTTCCTGAAACTTTCCCAGGCGTTCCATATTTCAGACAGCTAGATACAGCCTTAGCGTATAATTCCCGTCCAGCGGCGGTTAAATGGATACCATCTTCCAGATATTCTTCTGCATTATATATATTTATCCCCATTTTATTGTATGCGTCAATATACAATGTATTCTCATTTTCAGCCACATTACGGCATACGTTTGCGTAAATTGTAAGCGGTCCGCCTCCAAAATCTTTCATATTACTATCCGTATACATAACACCTTCTCTCCAGAACTGACAATAGGTAGGAGATATTAATAATATTTGTGCATCTGGGAATTTTCCTCTTAGTTCATCTATCGCATAACGTAATGCTCCGCCGTAACCATGAGCATCCCATTCACGTCCATCTTCTACATTGAGAGTTGCCCCTGAAAAATAATCATTTAAACCATAAGCAATAATGAAATAATCTGTCTTGGAAAAATCAATGTTTCGTATAACACCGCCGGCAGGATATCCCTCCAGAAATATTTCAGGATTTACTTTCCCGGTTGCAACATTTACCATTCCTGACAAGGATGTAGAATCCCAGTTTTCATAATTATCAGGTGATTCTCCATCTTTTAAGGATGCTCTTGTCCCTCCAATCGCACAATTATAGACATCTGCATTCATATATTCTGAGAGGAGTGCTGCTATCCCTGTTTCATCTCTGGAACTATCCCAAATACTATCCCCAAATACTACTATTTGTTTTCTTTCCGCTTCTTCAGCAATCGTATTTTCTGAAACCGCCTCCTCTGAAGCGCTTGCTTGCTCGGTTACCAGCTCCTCCGAAGTTTCCGCAGTCTCTGTGGAAGGCATATACTTAGCAAGCTCCTCCTTTAACCTTTCATTTTCCTCCTGTAGTTGTTTTAACTCTTCCTCATAATCTTGTGTCGGTGACTCCGTTGTACTGTCTCCAGAACTCTGCACCGATCCACATCCATATAATAAATATGATGCGAACAATATAGCTATTATCAGAAAACTCAAACTTTTTTTAACTTTTTTCATTATTGCCTCACTATCTGCCATATCTATGACATACTTGTTTTACTCTTACACTGCATCAAGTATACCGCAATTCAATTATAACCACAAGTTTCTTCATAAAATCTTAAGGCAATATCCTCCGACCAAAATATTCCTGATGGACTCAATTATGTTTTAAAGAATATACCAGAAAGATATCTATTTCTTTATAAAATTACTTCTTGACTTCGGTTAACAATCAATCAACTCCCCATATTTCATCTATCCGGTAATATCTTTCCATTGAATTATTCTTCCAGTCGTCAGCATCAATTCCAATATCGCTGTAATAAAGCAAATAAGGTTTTGTATCAAAAATTTTCAGCCGTATGCTTTCCTGGTTATTATACTGAAGCTGAAGTGTCCGCTCTCTGGTTTCTGCGCCATAATCAGCGGCTTCTCCCGTCACAAGTGATTTTAAGGCTGATGTACTTGTAAAATAATCCGGATTAACCTTACTGTATAATCCCCCAATAAATATTGTTGTACACAATAAAACAAATAAATAAAGTTTTATATCTTTTGACTCTATGCAACTCTCTTTGTTTTCACCCAATCTGCAATGCCTGTATATCCACCCTAACAGATAATAAATATTTAGAATAATTAATAAGAGATAATTCAAAAAAATTATGTTGAAAATTCTTCCTCCTCCAGCTATTCCCATTGCATACAAACTTGGTGTAAACATGGCCGAAAGCAGGCAAAATGAAGCTGCCGGAACAAGAAGAGGGAAACGATAACTGAATTTTTTTCCTACTGTCTTTACAACTTCCCATAAAAATGGTAGAAGGGCCAGAATGAAAATCATATAAGTCCAGTCAAACCACGTTTCCGTAATACATTCCACACAATAATAAAATGATAATAAAATTGATTTTAACACACCTGGACGATACCCTACTTCTCCTTGTCGGACAGCATTACCAGGGGCACATGCATTAATTATAAATGCCATAAGATAAAATGAAAAGGGCAATATTATCATTTTTACATATTTACTTTTCTTTATATATACAACAGCTATTAATGCAACCACAAACAAAATTGCTGTTATTAGAGCGGTTACATAATTTCCACCTCCCACAAATAAGGAAGCCAGACAGGCCAGCACCATCTTACTAAATCTATGCCCCTCATCTTTTATAACCCAAATCACAAGACCTGCCAAAATTACTGCCACGCTATGAGGAATTATATAATGCGCGGCTCCATTAAACCAGAAAAAGCCCTGAGTCTTATCCACCATACACTCAAGGGCGAAAATCAAATAAATCATGGAAATTCCTACATAAACAGGGGTTCTAACTCCCAAAACTCTTCTTATAATTACATATAATAAAAATAAAGTACTAAAACTCATTGCCCCTATCATTATCCACGGTACGAGAGTATATCCTGCTTCTCCAAATACAGCCGGCTGCAAAGCCATAACAAAAATACTGGAAAAAGTACCCTGCCATCCAAACCATCTTTCCTTGACTGTTTTAAGAGCCCCAATAACTACTTGGAAAATAGACTGTGTCTCCTCCCACGCAATATGACTATATGCGCTGAATCCAAAATCATCTGCACAAGGGTAATTATATTTTCCAATTAAAAGAACGGGTATCAACGCCAATATAAATACTATAACTAGAAAACCTGCAATCCTTTTTTCTGTCATTTTCTGTTTCACTAAAATCACCCTTCTGCTACAATCCCCAATAATATTCGGTATTTAAAATCTTGCTAATATGCTGTCCAATTTTCTCGGGGCACTCCGGTAATCTTATCTATACCGTAAAGTTTCTCATATGCATCATTAATCCAATATTCCGGATCGTCTGTCAGATCAGATTGATAGCCATCACTATATTTCGTTTCAAAACCGGGACGAAGCATAGGAACCGTCACATCTTCCTGTCCAGCAGCAGCCATTTTCTCCAAATAAACTTCTCTTTCATGATACTCTCTATAAATACGAATCATATTAGCACCGCTGTCCATATAAGTAAAAAACATTACCAACGCTAATATTGATAATATGCAGTATTTCAGAACCCGAAGCCCCAACTCCCCATCATTTATGTCTACATACCCCTGAACCGCAGCTGTTATCAGAAAAACACCGGCACCAAAATACACTCTTGGCATGGGTTCGGCTGTCAAAATTAATGCATAACAGGTAGCCAGAAAAATAAAAATCCAGGCATTGAACATAAAATGTTTCTTAAAAAATTCTTTCCAGCTTCCTTCCGTCAAATAAATAATAACAATAGCAACCAGTACAAAAACTAATAATATCAAGAAATTTTCTTTGATTGCAAGAGTAATTTTCTGAAATCGTGATACAATAGCAAAAATTCCTGAATGCTCCTCTTCCATAAACTGTGCTCTGATACGATTACCTGGCGCTGCTATCATAAACAGAAAACCAATAATCTGACCTGCCAGACCTGTTAGCATCCACATCTTTGACTTCTTAGCCTTCCTGTTTTTCCAAAGGAATATATGTTCACCTAATAAAAGTACTACAAACAAAATACCTCCTCCAGAGGTATTCTCATTGCACCATCCGGCCAGTATCCCGGTTAAAAAAAGGATGATACTCCACAGTAGTGCTTTCGTTTCATTCCCCTGTTCTGTTTTTTTAATGCACCAACGGTATAATGTAATATGAAGCATAATAATTGTACTACCCCACAAATAATTACACGCACCAGTTTCCCATAGGACAGTCTGACAAAACATCACTGCGAAAAGCCATAAAAGAAAATTAATTAATATATAAACTGCCACATCATATTTTTTCTTATGTTCGATATTCCAATACATAAGAAGTGTAAGCAAAACAAATACGATACTGTTGGCAACATTGAAAACAGCCTTACTTCCACTCAAAAAGCAACGTAATATTATATGTCCGATACTTCTGCCTGTCCAGGTCATATACTGTTCATATTCCTGTTTTATCAAATCAATAAAGGTATCAGCCTTAAGAACTGTAGCTTTATACGACAAATCATCCGTCATATACGGCGTAAATATATTAAAAATAAAAATTGCGAGAAATGCAAAAAGAACAGCAGCCCAAAATACATTCTTACGTTGTTTCCATGTTTTCATTCATTTTTCCTCTACAAACTATTATGCAGTGAGAGCACACATTCATATTCAATATGCCTTCCTGCAGAGGTATAAAATTTATTTGCTTCTTTATTACAGAATTCTTCCCCTAACTCATCTTCGAAAGCAGTACCAGGGTGAAATAGGATTTCCAGAATTCTTCCCTTCTTTTCGGCTTTTTTCATCATACCTGGAATGAGCTTCTTTACCCTTTCCTCGTCCATTTTCCCACTCATTAAAACTCCCCATAGAAACATCGGTTTATTTACCTTTTGCCAGGATGGCTTATTTTTTTCAATTATTTTTTCCATACCTATAGCATAATAATTAAGCAGCAAATTTTTTATCCAATTTACTGGTTTATAGGATTTCCATAATGGAAATTCATTAAGATACGGTATTATCGGTTCTTTCGTAATGCGAATATAATCAGTCCGGTAACGCTGCTCGACAATCACCTCCAAAAGTGCCCAATAACAAATGGGTATCATATGTGTATGTTGATGACTATCGAACCGCAATACTTGATCTTGTCCAAACATTATAAGAAACTTTTCTGTTTGTGCTTTAATCTCAGCTTTTAGCTGTTTTTTTATGCGCATATACTTATTTGGTGAATAGTTCCATACAAACAGGCTCCCCCAGGATATATTAAAATACCCTCTATCATCTACTAAATCAGGCACTTCTTCTATCTCTGCCAGGCAATGCCCTTCCATGAAATTTAAATGTACAGATAATTTGGGAGATTTTTTTGCTATATCTTTTTCCTTCAAAAGCTTTAATGCACATGACTCATAGCAAGACATATTGGTCATTACACTAATACTGTCAAGCTTTCCCTCTCTAATACAATTAAGAATATCTTCCGAAGTTTGAGGTGACAAGCAATAATCATCCGCATGTATATCTATTTCACACATTTTCCCCATTCTCTATCTCACTTTCCTTCCACACAAAAGATTCAATTATATACCTGGGCCTTGCCTTCGCCTCGAGATATATTTTCCCTACATATTCTCCTACAATTCCTAGAGAGAAAATAGTCAATCCCCCCATTAAAAGCGAAACTACCATAGTTGTTGTGTAACCAGGAACATTATGGCCTGAAAACCAGTCCCAAATGCAATAAATAATCATAATGGCGCTGAATAAACTAACCAAAAAACCTAATAATGTTATAATCTGGATAGGTCTTGTACTCATCGAAGTAACACCATCTACAGCCAATGTCATCATTTTTTTTAAGGTATATTTTGATTTTCCCAATTCTCTTTCCTTGACATCAAAATAAACCACATCAGACTGAAAACCCATAGTAGGAATTAATCCACGCAGAAAAAGGTTCACTTCTTTATATTCGGCCAACGCATCCAATGCTTTTTTAGATAACAGACGATAGTCAGCATGGTTCGCCAGTACATGGCACCCCAAAAGTTTCATAAACTTGTAGAATAATGTAGCGGAAGCTTTCTTAAAAAAACCATCCGTATCTCTGTCATTCCGAACACCGTATACTATTTCACAGCCTTCATTATAGCACTTTATAAAGCGATCCAGCGCCTCTATATCCTGTTGTAAATCGGCATCTATTGTTACTATCATATCCGCATAGTTACGTGCCGCCATCATACCTGCCAGAATTGCGCTTTGATGCCCATAATTCCTGGAGAAGCTTAAACCACAATAGATAGTATCTTCTTTGCACAAGGAATGTATAATTTTCCATGTATTGTCTTTACTCCCATCATTGACCAGCATTATTTTGCTTTTGGAAGATATGTTGCCGCCGGCAATAAGTCTCTGAATTTTGTCTTTCATTTTTTGGGCTGAATCTGATAAAGCATCTTCTTCATTGTAACAGGGCACTACTAAATAAAGTATCCCTGATTTATCTCTACACGATACATCGTCATACATTAATTTTTCCTCATTATCTTTTTATGGCCATTTTAGCTGTGTTTATAATAACATTTCACATAAACAGCGTCAAGCAATGCAATTTTTTACTTTTAGTATAGACTTTTAATAATTAATTATCTGGTTTGGGTTTCAAAAGCAGAAATTAATTACAAGTTCTCTAATTAACACATTAGAATAAAATTATAGTATCACTACCGCATCTTTCTGCTGCACTACAGCTCTGCATTTTCTTTGTTGGGACAGTTCTCACGGAGCTCTCTGGCAAAGGTGATTCGATAATCATTCCTTTTTCCATTGTGCTGAAGGATCCGGTTTATACCCCATCGGGCAGCTGATAATTTCATGGTTTTCTTCCTTTATCTCGTATCAACTGTGTACATCGCTGGGCGCCGGCGCTATTAATGCTGTTGCTATGAAATCGATGTTGTTTCCTTCAGCCAGCTCTACATTATCCATCCCCGATTAGGCCCCATACGCTAGCAGCGTGGTCCTCACTCCCTGATATCCCATTTCATGGATCATCTCCTGGCAGAAGTCATGCTCTGCATGTATGTTTTGTTCGTAGGAGTATTGGGTAATAATTGTAATATCCCCGCCGGATGTTTCTACAAAATTTTCAACATATCCTGTATGCTTTTCTCCTACCTTAAAGCGGTATGTAGCCATCCGGGTCTGAATGTTTCTGCAGGCTGCAACAGTTTCTCTTTCGCCTATTCTGGTTTACAG
Organism: Lachnospiraceae bacterium; assembly: GCA_022845955.1. Taxonomy (GTDB): domain Bacteria; phylum Bacillota; class Clostridia; order Lachnospirales; family Lachnospiraceae; genus Eisenbergiella. The sequence continues at coordinate 792,924 of AP025576.1, read as the reverse complement.
CGGTAAATCACTTCATTTTATGGTTTTCTTCCAAATAAAAAGACATGGACACAAGGTAATCTTCAAATCCCAGGCGGTGAAGCGCTTTTACCGCATTCGCAACACAGATGTAAAATAATTCCAGAAAAACACCACTTGACAGGCATGAAAGGCTGCTCCTCAAAACTGGTGGTATGAAGAACATACTGGAACCTGACATCAAAAAGAATAGATTCCAGCAGTTCTTCCTATGTCAGGCCTAGAAATCGATGAACTAATTATACCAGAAAACAGAATATATTTTCTTGCTTTTGACACCAAAACCAGTTATAAAAATGTATTTCTATTCTTATAATTTAAGGTAATTTTTAATATATTGAGTTTTTTGCCATTATTATATAGGTATATTGAGAAATATATTTTATATTATAATCGTTATAAGGAAGATAACACTTTAAATAATCTATTATAACATCTTTATCTAATGAATTATCAATAAAAATTGTCAAATTTTTTAAATCATAAAGTTTTGAATCAACTATTGGTTTTTTTGCAATTCCATCAATGAAAAATAATCCTTTAAAATCTGGATAATAAATATAATCTTCCCACATTTTCCAATTATAACTATCTCCTGAGATATATACACAATAGTCCGTATTATCAGCCATATAATTCATAACGTCTCTTTTTTCTGCAAAAAAAGGTTCCTTTATAGGAATTTTATAAAAATAAATACATATCAAAGCAAACATTAGACAAGTTAGTGTATATAAGTAATTTTTAGTAGGTTTTTTTACAATTGTATGATTAACTATTTTTACACCCCAAATAACAGTAAATGCGAATAAAACAGCAACAATCGGACTAATATATCGAATTGATACAAATGGAGATGCTTTTGAAATACCCCCAAAAAATATACTCACTGGTATGATATAGATAATATTATGAATAATAGATGCTAGCGTAATTTTTTTATATAATAATAGTAAAATAGTAAAAAATGTAAATAGTATAATAACCGGTATAAGTAATCCCTTAAAAACTTGTGAATTATATTCATTAAACATAGATATAATTTCGTTAAACAAAGAACTTCCCTTTAAGAACTTATGAATAGCATCTCTGCCTCTATATTTAAAAAACAAATGATTAAGTACAGCCGGATAAAGTATAATATAAATTAGAGCACTAAAAATCATACTGCATATATAATATATAGAATTACGTTTCTTTTTGTTTATTAAAAGTCCCATCACATACAATATAGAAATCAAACATTGATAGATAATAAAGTAATAGTGAGTCATTGCGCCTAAAATTGTCCACAAACTAAGTAAAATATAATCTTTTCTATGTTTGCGAAACGAAAAGTCGGTCACTTCAATCATTTTATCATATGTTTTTAAATGTAAATTTGTTTGTGCCAAGCACAAAGCCATTAATAGGACGTACATACGTATAAATAGAACCATATTTACAGAAAATCTTGAACAACAAAAAATTGTACTATACACCATAGATAGATTTTGTTGATGTATAAAATAATACAATAATTGATAAAGTGCGATCCATACTAGAAGCATAAAAAAAATGTTAAGACCTACACCAAACCATCTGGAAAATTTACCCGAAAAAAAAGATGTTACTGAATTAAGAAAAATATAAAATAAAGGTGGATGTGTATCCATTGCTTGATTTTCCACCACCATTTTAAAGTTATAGCATTCATTGCCTGTGGCCACTAATGCATCCGAAAAATAATTTGAATTGTACCATGTTTGATCCTGCAAAAAACAAACTTCTTTAAATCCTCCCATGGAATTAGATGAAATATAAGAAAAAACTTCATCTCCTTCCATTCCATAATTGAATTTAGCTGCAATTATATTAATTACTATAATTAATAGGAATGACGTAATAATAGAAATAAAAAGAAAAAATTTGCTCTGAATTAACCTTTTCAATATATGAATACCTCATAAATATAATTTGTATGGACTCAATTCTAATACTAACACAAATTTAAATAATAACATAAACTAATTGCATCAACTTTCGCTGCTTCCAGCACAAAATCTATAGTTTAATCATAAACAAACCTCCCATAAAACCCCTGCTAACAGTTTTATATCTGTTTTTAATATGTAGCTTTTTCACCAAGATAAATCTGATGACAAATAGTATATATAATAAGTGGATGCGAAGCATTAATTTGTCTTATCTCATTTACACATTAAATTTTAAGTACATAAAAAAATATTACAAAAATTCTTACATACCACAAACAATATGATTGATCCACACTGATTCTGAAAGTCATTATCATTACCTCGTTAATGAAATCACCTGATTCGGCAACATTCTTTATATCCTGTGAAGTTTACAAACATTCCGATTACACATTCACAGATTTTAAACCATCTACCACAAACAGTTCAGCAAGAACAATCTATATTTTGTAAACGTAAATAAATGTTTTTCCTAGAAGAAAAATACATGCATCCCTTGAAAAATCACAACAACACTATATGTCATTCACTTATATTGACCCTCTATTAACAGCTAACATATATGCCAAGCATAAAATGGATTCTATTCTCATTTCCCACGGATATACATTCCTAAACTGGACTTGGGTAATGTATAATGATTACAGGATAGAATCACATATAAATGAATTAACAAATGGTGAGCCTTACAAATCCAATATGTCATCATCAATTGTTACCTTTTTTATATGTTTTACATGACTTTATCTGTTTTACATGACTTTATCTGTTTACTATGCAAAATAGTCACATCACCCAAACTTTTCATCCAACTATATATTATCTAGATTATCATCACCAAAGCTACTTTTCGAATATAGTATTACTTATTTCAAGAAAATATTCAATCATGCAGATATCAATTTATACTAACATTTCATTGAACCCTATCAATCTCAACAACACTATTTTTTCGATAAAAATCTCTTACTACCTGATTTGTCCAACTATCTTTATCCTTCGTCACTTCCATATGCATTAGCGGTCCCTGATCCTGATTCATAGCTGGCAATTTCGCATCCTTAATCGTGTCATCTAATAAAATTGCTTGTCGTTCCTCCATCTGTTCTCCATAATCAGATGCCTGTCCACTTGTAATATAAAAAAGACATTTAAAAAAAGTAGTTTCTTTCAGGGTACTTCTGTATAAGAAAATAAAAAAAGTACAAACTACCAGCAGAAAGCAACCTTTTATTAATCTGATCATATTACCATTACATTTTACTACCTTATCATATTTGGCTATTTTTGTAGACAACCATCCTGATATATATATTATTTCAGTCAATGTAGTTAACACAAAAATTTGAAAAATCGTATTTGGAACACCCCCCGATAATTCTGTTCCTGCATAAATCCCTGGAGCAAACATTGCCGAATAACAACAAAACATATAGGCGCAAAAAGCAATCGGCATTTTAAAATCTATTTTTTTCTCTATATTTGTATAAGAATGCCAAATAAATACAGTCAATAGTACTAAAATAACAAATATAGCAGGTTTTTCTTCTGCGTAAATTTGAATATTTTTTATCCCAGCTTTAAATGATTCTCCTACAGTAGTAAAAATGTTAAATACACTAAATCCAAAATCCTCCCCACCCCTAACTTTATTTCCAGGGGCAATAAAACTAATTATAAGACCAGCCATTTCCAGCCCCAAAGGGATAAAAAGCCAAAAAGCTTTAGGTCGTTTCCTACCATAACAAAATAGGAAAAATACCAATACAATAGGAGCAAACAGAGCTGCAAGATAGCTAGCGCCCCCCAATAATGTCATACAGACAATCGCTCCTAACAAATATCTTTTTCTGTAAGAATCAATAAAACGAATGGAATTATAAATAGACATCATTGCAATAAAATATGGTATAATATAATGCGCAGTGCCATTATACCAAAATATTCCTGATTTAGTACTCGGAAAAAATTGTATCATAAGAAACAATATTGTACAATCAATAACAATAAAAGAATATTTCTTCATCCCAATACGGCATACTAAAAAATAGTAAATCGGCAATGATGTTCCAATTATAATCAAAATCAACATTACAACGGGTACAATCCAATATAAATCCGGCGAAAAAACTTCCGGTTGCAAAGAAAAAAGGAAAACAGAAAACCATGTTCCCTGCCAGCTTACGTAATAATTATAGATGGTTCGGCAAGAAGCCTTTAAAACCGCAATCAAAGAATGTGATTCCAACCACGCTGCGTGTGTCAATGCTCCATAACCAAAATCATCCCCGGTAGCATGAACATATTTAGCTAAATATAATATAGGCACAATACTTACCACAAATACAATAAGTGAAAAAATTGTTAGTTTTTTTTCTATACTTACTTTTTTCATTATTATCTTCTTTCCAATTTGTTTTTCTTTTTACTGTAAAAGTAAACCATAACTATTCCCACAAAAAATAATAAAGATATTATTTCAGCCACTCTCCAGTACCATGGTTCCATAAATTTCACTCTGATACTCCCATGATAATTTGACGGTATATTCACACCAACCCTGTTATTGCTTCCTGCAATAACTTCTAACAGTTCCTTTGTGTTTTCATCCATTGCAATATAGCCCTTATAATACAATAAAGGTAACGAAATCATTCCATTTTCTACAGAATTATTTTCACAGCTAATCCATATATTATTATATACTTTATTATACGAAGTCATAATAATATTATCACTAAGTAATGGTACTTCATTTTTAAATTCCCCAATAGATGTTCCAGAAGGAATATATTCACCACCTATACTATAAAAAGTATCCAGTTTACTTTTATCCGGTACAAAAACAACATCATTCTTGTTCATCATACTGCTCAGCATCCACCCGCTTGTTAAAATGGCCATCATTCCTAAAAAGCAAGCACACAAAGCGGCCTTTTGTTTTTCATTTTTCTGTAGCAGTTTTATAAGGCAACAACATACTACCGTTAACAGGATTGTTATAACTCCCAACAACCTCCATGGGAATTGAAGTTTTTGAATAAAAAACTTCAAGACACTATTAATATCCTGTAACTTATCCCAAGGAAACCAAATCGTTGTCATCCATAGTAAAACAAAACTCGTTACTAAACAAAGCTTCCCTACTTTTTTTTCCCATACATCTTTGTTATTATCAATCCAATAAAAAACAAATAAAATGGCTCCAAATATAAGAGCTCCTCCGACGGATAAAGGCATAATTTCAACCGGATCTAGGCGTTCTTTCACACTATATCCATCCCCAAATCCTTGTGGAAAAAAAGAGAAAAGTTGCCCTACAAACAAGCCAAAAGTTTGAGTTTTTTCATTCGAACGCTCAGTAACTTTATAGCTTCCCTGCATATAATCCAAAAAAGGAACAATAAACCAAAGATTAATAATTACAGTATTTAGTACCACTTTACACAATGCCAAAAATCTTTTAGGTCTGATAATCCTTCTCCACAAAATTAAACAGAATACTATTGTAACTACACCAACCATCTCACAACTAAGTATATGCGTCAGTATAAGTCCTGAAAACCCAATTATAGCTGGCATTACACCTTCATGGCATTTTTCTTCTCTTTCTGAGACAATAATATATAGTCCGTAAAAAATCAATGGAAAAAATGCCAATGCAGTATATTCCCCGACTGCCCCTCTAATATACAGACATGATAATCTATATGGAGCCAATGTATATAGCATACTAGCCAATAAACCAACCTTATCATCTTTGAACATTTTTCCAAAACAAAAATAAGCTGTCAAACATGTCACTGAACTTACAATAATCATATATATTTTGTAAGCTGTTTGTATAGGAAAACCTAGTAATGTAAAAAAAGCAGGTATATATAGGAAAATATCACCATAAAAGACAGAAACCCCATAACCATATCCATTCATCCAACCGGGCTGTATCTTAACTGGAAACTGTCCATCCAAAAGTCCATCCTTTAGTCCTTGTATACGCATTAGATGAAACTGCAAATCATGCCCATCATATAAATAATAGGAAAAAATAGGATAAGACGAAAATAGAATAATAATCAATAATCCAAAGAAAATTTTCCTTTTTGACACTGTTATTTTCCCTAATATATTTCTATGATACAATATATAAATAGAATCAATAAGTAATAAAAATGTAACTAGTATAAATGTCTGTATTCGCTTCCATGCATTAGTTTCCTTAATACATATGCCATTAACTAAAAGATACCCGTTTCCACCGTATCCTAATTCGATCCTGAAATCTTCAACCGATTCATTTAGCCATATATTAAAGGACTCTTCACTTTTTCCGGAATCCAAACCGACTTTAGTTCTTCCAGTAATAATTTTGTAATCCGGATCCCTACATGTAACATTATAAAATTGCCCGCTTCCTTCCGTTTTATAATTTATAATAATCTGGTAAGTTCCTCTAGGTATGTCAAATCCTACAGTAGAAATCAATGTTTCCCAATTTTCCATACCATTATCAATGTAATAACCTGCCGTCCCCATAAAGTCTGTAATTTCTATTGCATTACCTGGTTCTAACATCTGATAGGGAAAAGAATAGACTTTTTTTCCTGAAAAAATAAGCTACAAGCCCAAAACAGGCTAGCAATCTCTATTCCGATAATTAAAATCTCTATAAATTTGGGAAAACGGTTCTTAATTTTCTTCTCCATCTTTACTTCTCCATTTTTTTCTATCCTAATTGATTTAATTTCATCCAATTAATAAATCAAAGTTTTAACTTTTGCGGTACATAAAAAAGACATATCAATGCAGAAAAGCAAGTAATACCAAGTTCCCGAAAGGTAAACCAGTAATGCTCATAAGAATGATTCCCCATAAAAAAATACCAGGCAAAAGGAATCAATGATATTATAAAATACGGTATAATCCTTTTCATTACCTCTTTACTTTTACCATTTAATCCGCTTTTTATAAGACATAATAACACAAAAAGTAAAATTATTATTCCAAGAATTATAAAGGGCCACTTTAATAATACCCGCACGTTCCTCCAAATTACCAGCCCCCAATTAAGCTTGTCTCCATCCTTTTCCATAGAAGTTCTAAATAATATATTGGAGAAGGCATCAGCAAACATATTAGATTTCAACAGTAAACTCGCAATCAACCATTTTCCAGACCACATTCCGCCATAACCTAATCCCCAGAAAATCACAGCCTTAAAAATCCCTTTAAGTTTAACATATATAGTTATATTTTCATTAACTGCCAAAAATAAGATAAGCAGTATCCCTAATGTAATCGCAGGATATGTTAAGAAATCAAAAAAACTTGTTAGTATTCCTAGCAAAAAAAAGAAATATATAAAATACTTAGACGAATATATTATGTGAGCTTTTTGTTTAATAATAATAATACAAGCAAACAACATCAGATAATATACAGATGAAAACTGCAATGACAACATAACCGCAATAGGATTTAATATAAGAAGAGAAATACCAAAAGCAACCGCTACTCTCTTTAATTTCTGTTCTATCAACAATGCGACAAGCCATCCTATCAGGATAGACTGAAAAATAATATTTATATAACGTAAATCCCCATAATCAAATAATAACAGCAGCGGTTTCAATATAACCAAATAGCCATGCCAGTATCTTCCATATTCAGCGTAAAATTTACTTTCTTCCTTACCACCTACATCATTGGCATAGTCATTTAAAGACTGTACCGGCGTTTCACCCTTAAATTCAATTCTTTGATTAATCATAGCACGACGAACTACTGAATCTCCATTTCCCGGTTCAATTGCTGTTCCCAGCATTATCGCATCAGTACAATTATCCAACTGAGATGATTTATACCCCTGCACCAATTGAGGATAAACACCTTCGTAATCAAATATACTACTTGAACGAGCTACATTCTCTTTCATTAGCGAGATTGGCAGTGAATAAACCCCAACTAATAAAATAGTTCCTAATAATATACTTATTATTAATATAAATATACAATTAATAATACTATGAAAATTAGTTAATTTTATACTGTTCATTTATCAACCGTTCCTTTTGTGAAAATATAGTTAAAAAGTCTTCTTTTAAGAAATCAGAAAGTCTTTCCTATAGCTCTGAAAGGCCTTTTGATCCAGGTTTCAATTCTCAATAATGAATTCTGCATATATTTAATAAAATAAATTATGCAACTCAATATTCATGACTTATTTATAAGAAATTATATAGCAAAAAATAATAGAATTTTAAACAGTTTATGTAGTATTAAAATATTATTTTTCTATTATTTTAACAATATATCTTATACTTCTATTCTTAATTAAACCTAATTTACATTTTTATTTTAATAATCAGAACATTGTTCCCGATATCTAAATAGATTTCTTTGCACATTCAATTCAATCATCAGAGTGAACACGTGATACCCCCAAAATATATAATAAATAAAAAGGTGCCGCCAAAATATATGCAAAACAATACCTCATTAATATACACGGCCCAAGTAACAAAGTTATACTGTAGCATAGTATAAATCCCCCCGGAACGACCGCTTCCCATTTTCTCCTATAAATTGCTATCATTATCCCCAATAATATAATCCAATTATAAATAGCTGGTGCAAAAATTATAGGAATAAATGGCATATCCTGATAAATTCTGCTATCATTAATAAATATAATTAACTCTTTCAGCCAAGGCAACATACTTTGTTCATATACTGTATGTCCTTTAACTAACGGCCCCCAAAATTTTAATTCTAAGTATGCATCACGTATAGTAGAGTGAGTAATATCCCCTATATGCCATAGCCCTTTCGTATTTAACAAAAATGCGACAATAAATTCTTTTGGATATTTCAGCCCCAGTTTAACCCATAATTTATAATATCCCCAAGTATCTTGTTCATAATTTTCATTATCCCAACTTCCTTTAACTGGATCTGCTATTTCCGGTAAATAATCTAGAATACCATCCCCATAATAATATTCTATTTTTTCTTTTTCTTCCTTGCTTAAGTTATCCATCTGATATATATATACTCTAGCTATCTGCTGGCCGGGTATTGACAATATTTCACCCTTATTATCAATGGTGGCACTACTTATTCTTATTACCGCAGAACTGGTTATGATTGATAAAACGACTGATAATATTAAAACACCAAATAATTTCCAAAATAGAGAAAGTTTCACTCTTTTTGCTAACAAGAATAAACCGACAAAAATTAAAATAATAAGGAATAGTAAAATTCCATATATTGCATTATTTCTAAACTGATTCATCAAAACTAACAATAAAAGTAATACAATCCCCCTCTTCAGCGATAAGGCTTTAACACTGCACGCTTTTACAACATTAATAAATACCAGTAAAAATAATGCAGAAAAAATGGTATCTTTTGTTGTTGATATCCCCAAAAGAGGAAACAAAGGAAATAACGCATATAAATCCATATAAGAATGAATGCACTATAGGATTCCATGTACCATACGTATGACTTACATACTGATTCCATTGAAGAGGTATATCATAATAATATACCCCCGGATAAAAAGCAGCATATATAGGTAACCAAGAAATTAAAAGAATAAAGAAATAACTGAGGGTTTTTACAGATTTTTCCCCTTCGCTCTTACCTTTTTTAAGACACATATCAATAAATCGCTTAAAATATTTAGATACTGGAATGGATAATATAACAGTTAGCAGGATAATAAGCAAGCAGAATACAAAAGAAAAATCATGACGATTCCTTACTCCATCCCCAGATATATACATCCCTAAAATTTCTAACAAAATATAAAAACAAGTAAAACCATAAAAAAGATAATTAAAAGAATAATCCCATGTTCTATAAAATAATAAATAAACTATAAAAAATAATACAAATACTCCCAATGAGCCAGTGAGCAATCTGACGTTTATTCCTATAAGTTTCCCCATCCTCAAAATTAATAATATGGAAATAAGTGAAACGCTAAAACATAACAAATTCTTATACTTATTTATCAATAATCTTAATTTTACAAACATCACGTTTTTTGTCCTCTTTAATTGTTAAAATTGACAGAAAAATAAATATATTAACAAGGGCGCTAAAATAGCACTGGAATTAACAAATAAACGTACCCACAATATTCTATTACTTAAACTGTCACCAATTTGAGAGTGTTTATTATTTTCTTTATTTTTCCAAACTAAAATTATCATAGCCACAATGCAAACCCAAAATATACCCATCAATATTCCCTGTACATTTTTCTGAGCACCTTCGGACAAACCATTATAGTATTTAGTTACAATAAAATCTTCTGATGGGGCTCCGCCAAGCCTACCTAATAGCATCCATTTTATATTACTTTCATAGCCATACAAAAAGCCATAATCCAGCATACCTTTTATATAATAAGCGACTCCTGCAATACTTTCCAAACACACAATTGTAGATATATTACCAGGAACAATAAAATAGAACAACGCTGCAAATGGCGCTAACACTACTGCCCAATATGGAAATGTCATTGCCCCGAGAAAAAAAGCCGAATAGCCCCCGAAAGCAATACAAACAATCTCTGATTTAGAATCATTATCTCCGCTATTACGTACCCAGCAAAAAACAAGAAGACTCAAGAATAACAATACAAAAATGGAGATTACCATCTCCCCCATATCTATCTGACGGACTAGTAAAAATCTTATAAATCTACGCTCGTCAAACTTAGTCGGTGTCTGCAGTTTATCAAATAAAAAAATCAGCTTTGAAAGAATTGTTAAACTTCCCGCTATTGCCATATCTCTAATTATGTAAAATATGCGTTTTTCTTTGTACAAAAGCAATGGGAGAAAAACAAATAATGCAAACATTTTGTATGTTATAGCAATTGCAAACCAGCCCAGAAAATCCTTTTTGTTATTTCTGAGACATCCTCTAATGCCCATCAATACAAAAAAAGTACTGTATATATCTATCTGCCCCAGACAAAATAATCCATTAAATAGGAACAAGGAAGATGAGAACAACAAACACGCTCGAATCTTTTTATTATCCTCTAATTTAAATTCATTAGCTATTTTACACAATGCAAAATTACACCCGATATAAGGTAATAAGCACCCTAATCTCGCCCATAATAACGCAAAAAAGTTCATTTCAAATGTACGTCCATTAAAATATTCATACAAATATATAGGCAAATTCCATACAGCTAAAGGAATATAGACCCAGATATCATAGGGCACTTCCCCTGTAATGTTGTTAGTAATTCCAATAGGTAATTTACACGCTGTTTGATAAAATTGTAGCAATCTACCTTCAATCAATACATCCAAAAAATTTAAAGAATGTCTAGTAATCATCTGTATATCCAAATAGCAGTAATTAATTAAACATAAAAATACAACAATAGCTATACCTCCCCAAAGTTTTCTTTCCAAACCTAGTTTATTAATATCAAATTTTAATATCTTTTTAACACCATCGCTTATTCTCATAAACTCCCCCTGTACTACTATAATTTTATTTTTCCTAATCTGAAAAGTGTTCGCTAACAATTACCTCCGTTTTATTTAGGTGTTTTTCATCCTTGATGATAACTTAATCCTCCTTAGAGATTTCTTTTTATTTTGTTAGCTTATTTCTGATTTATATAATTGCTCTATCTTCCAATCTTTAATCAATCCGTATATTATAAATATAATACATACCAAGACAAAAGACATAATAAATGTACTCACATAACCCCTTATTTTCTCTACTAATATCGCATTCCCCTCAAAACAATATAATGGCTGCTCCTTACCATGCCACTCATAAATTCTTCCTGTGAAATCTTCCGGTAAATTCTCTTTATCAAGAAAATACTCCTCCATCACTCCACAATCAGTGTTTCCCGCCGACACATAGATGGAATCAAATCCCATATTGACAATTCCCCATAAAACAATACCAATTATCCCAATAGAAAATCCTGCAAATATTATTTTTCTTTTCTCTTTCCTCACTATCACATTAGCTTTATTGACGATATGATAGAAACATTGCAAGTTCAACATTAACACTTTTTCTCCTATAGGAATAACCGCCTTTTTTTTCATTTTTCCTCTGTCCTCTAATCTATCAAATAAATACTTTCCCATAAATAGCAGGGTAATATTTTTAAAAGCTGTATTATATAAAAAAGGTTCCGATATTCCCGCCCCCCAAAATGTTACTAAAATCGCTACTTCCATCCCCTTTTTCTGTGTTACACATTTTTTTAACGTAAAGAAACTTAATATCATAAGAAAAGTAAATGGAAGAATACCGAAATATAACAGGGCACTCAAATATGAATTGTCCAATGCAAATCCCCCATCAACATTAGCCACAGCCCCAAACAAGGTATGGGGAACGGATTCCAAATATACTCTGGATGCTAAAAGCCGTGTATTTAGTAAATCATTTAAAAAAGTAAATAGGCGGCTATGAATATTAATTAAAGGTAGAATAACCGAAAATACAACAACAAATGGTATTATACTATTACACAATACCTTAAGTAAAATACCCCATCTTTTTATACCGGTTAGAACAAAATAAATTAATAAAAAACCACTTGTCAGGATAAATCCTGTAAAGCTTACAGAATACATAAAAATATATATATTTCCAAGAAAAAGGAAACTGGCTATCTTTCCCCTTCTCTCAGACGAGTTACTTATATATAAAATATATGCACATAGGACTGCATAGGTTATGTGAAGGACATTTGGATGAGTATATCCAAGACTCCAGCGCACAATTGGCCCCATTCCCATTTTTTCATGAACAAGTATCGGCCCTGTATGAATTCCCAAAAAGCATCGTAAAATGGTAAATACCATTAAGGCTCCCCACAAAATTGCGCTGATTCGGAAAACCCTTGAAATGTTTACATTCTTCATTCCTAATATAACTGCAAAGCACAACAATATCGAAATGTTTTTAGTCTGTAAATAACTAAATGAACACATTCCCAATATTAAAACGATAAAAATCCACTCAAATTTCCCATATTCCGTTATTATTATCTTAATAGCTAAAGCTGTTGCTGCTAAAAGAACGCAGATTTTAAATTCTTTTGTCCCTTCTACCATTCCTGTCCCTTTTGCTAAAAGCATTATACACCAAAATATTATAAAAAATAATTCTGTTAATTTAATTACAACCTTTTTATCTTTCAAAACATTCTCCTTCTAATGGTTTAACAAAAAGTTAAACAAATATAAGTGGAATAGAAAAATCTCTTATATTATCTTGTGTCTCTATTATTCTCAATTACAATTCTTTTTTTCATAAATTATTATTGCACTTTAGTTATATTAAATAATATATTGTTTTACATAAATTTTTCATTTTCTGTTAGAACCTTGCATTTATATAACTATAAATATAAAACTTTTATATATGAAATTATTATTTGCAATGACTGTTTTGATTAAAATTTATATTAAACCAGATTAAGCCTTTTAAATATTTTATTACAGCTATATAAAATATAGAAAAGATAATACTCAAACATATACAAGCTACCAGCAAAGAATTATAACAATTTTATATATTAATATACACAAGCAGCCCCCTTGCCAATGTAACAATTGCAAGGGCATCTTTTATGGCCTGTGGCAGTAACGTTTTATCACGTACCTTCTATGCCCGAAAGATTCCTTTCATTTTTGACCTCATTTTCTCAACAGGATTCAAATCAGGACTATATGGCAGAAGGTAAAGGCACTCAATTCCTGCTCCAATAAAGGCTTTATTGACCTCTCTTACATGATGGGTACGTAAACTATTCATTATCACAATCCCCTCCGGCTTTAGCGTCGGAAGCAGAATCACTTTTATATACGAAGCAAACACTGCTAAACTTGTCCCTCCTAAATACTTCATGGCAGCACATTCTCCATTTAGAAGTGAGGATGAGAGGATCATTGTTGTCTTATCACTATGTTAATTGGTGCATGGTCCAAAACACGTGTATTACCTAATCTATGTCCATAAAGATGTGTCATATTGGTATTCATACCGCTTCGTCCATTAACACCAGCCACCTCACTTCCTTTTGAAGCAGGGCTGCCTTCCACTTGGTACGTTTTTTCCATACATCGGGGACGCTACTATTCGTTTGCATAAAGGGATTTTTTCTAATTGGAAAAGCCAATGATTATAACTGCACGCCCAACAGTCGTATGGCTTCCGTTCTGTTGGAACTTCTCCCGGATTTCATTAGTTTTAAGTCCCTGTTGCCTTGTAATCAAATCTTTGATTTTAAATTTCTGCGCAAAATCCAACAGAGACTTACAACCATGCTGATTTGTCCGTAGCATAACCGACCTGTTTTTAGTTTCAGTTGTGTCAGATGGTACAATGTCGATTTGCTGATAGAAAAGGTATACGCAATTTCATGCGAATTATGTATCATCCTTTCATGTGTCTTAACTACTAATCCTCTTGTTTCATTATGTAATATTATAATCTTCTTTATCTTTGTTATATCACGCTTGTCATGAGGTTTCTATTATTTTTGTAGATGCTCGGTTAAAATAGATTGCCAGAAAGGTAACTGGATAAGAAGTGGCAAGCAAGTATATCAACAAATATAATGCACTTTTCTCAACCACGTACCGGAACATGGAGGGGCTAATCAGGCATTTGGCTGAAACGGTATTGGCCGTTACAGGTACTAATTATTATCATAGCAATAATGACATAAGAGAAGCCGGCCTGCTACTTATTTAGCCTTACCAATACACTTACAAACTAAAGCCATAAATTTACATTATTGCTATTACTTTTCATACGTAGTAAACCGTAAATTTAATACCACTTCACTAAACAAAACATCCTTGTAAATTAAAATGACTAAACTTTAAATAGGATCCAATTAATCAATTCTGTTAAAAATAAGAAGTATTTTGTATCATAATTCAAATCAAGTTTCTTTATACAATATTATCAAATAAAAATAAACTGTTTAAATCTGATCAATATAACCACGTACATAATATATTTGAACAAAACTATTCTCTTAACCCCTATTTTATAACCCAAAATATCGCCAGTCTATTTTACAGATTGACGATATCTTAAGCTTCTATCTTACAATGCCCCCTATCATACTTTTTCCCATTCAGGAGAAAAATGTTCTCCTGTTTGAATAAATGATTCCTTCTTATTCCAGTTGCAAAAAGAAGATTGATAACACCTTTTACAAGGATTATCCATCAGTTCTTGACTGTTAACATTTCTACGGTATTCCTGATATTCCGGAGCATTCCATATACCCTTAAATTCTTTAGAAATATCATATTTGAAAAATTGTGTTGGAGTAGACATACATGGTCTTACAAATCCATCTGAACCAAGGAAAAAATCTCTCCATGCCACAAAACAATCCTTATGATACTTATCCCCAGCCTCATCCTCTCCTATATAATAAGGTAGTTTTAATACTACTCCCAGCTTTTCCCCTAAATTTACAGCTTCTTCAAATACTTTTTTAACCAATTCTTCCTGGCCCCATAAGGTTTCTGGAATCATCTCCTTATCAAAGGCAGTTAAATAAACAACCTTAACTTCGTCCAGTCCAATTTGGGCTGCCAGCTTTACCAGATCAGGAAGTTCATGAATATTAGATTTCATAGCGCAAAATACAAAGTTAATCCACGGGTATTGTAAATTGTGTTCCTTTTTATAGGTTACTATATCCTTTAAATCCTCAATAATCACATCTATCTTAGAACCTCTGCGGATTCTTCCATTGGTTTCATCAGTTGCTCCATCCAGACTAACTGCAAATACATCAACGTTGTAGTCAAAAATAGCCTGTTTTATCTTTTTCAGGTTCATACCATTTGAACAGAAATATTTTCTTGCACTATGCTTATTAATGATTTTTAGCATTTCTATAAAATTAGGATGTATTGTAGGTTCTCCCCATCCCATAAGTGTAACTTCTTCAATGGTATCCATAAGAGGCTCAAAAGAACGAAATACATCCATATCAAAGACTGTGGGTTTAAAGTCAGCTGCATTCCTGCCGCACATAACGCAATTTAAATTACAGGCATTTGTCAGTTCGAATACCAGCCTGCGGGGATAAGACTCCAATATTTCCTTTCCTTCTTCAATTTCCTTAAGGTTTAATTCTGTATTTTTCTTTTGCTTTTCTGTCAATCCTTTTCCACTAAATAATGTTTTTGTTTTCGCCCTTACTATCATTTTATTTTCCCATCTCCTTTTCTTTTATTTTATCTTTATCTTTTTGAACAACCTGATTATCCTTTACCTCATATACAATATCACAATTTTTTATAGTTGACAGTCTATGTGCAATAATAATAAGCGTTTTACTTCCCGATAAGCTTTCTATTGCGTCCATAACAGCTTTTTCTGTATCATTATCTAATGCCGAAGTTGCCTCGTCTAAAATTAGTACATCGGGATTGTTATAAAGGGCTCTCGCAATACCAATCCGCTGTCTTTGTCCCCCCGAAAGTTTAACCCCCCGTTCACCTACTTCAGTATCTAATCCAAGCTCTAACGATTCAATGAATTTACTTAATTGGGCACGTTCAATAGCATTATATAATTTAGAATCATCAATCTCTTCTTCCGCTATTCCGAAAGCAATATTATTTCGAATAGTATCATCTACTAAATAAATTGATTGTGGAATATATCCTACATTTTTTTGCCAACTTCTCAATTTATTGTGAATATCATTTCCATCCACCAATATTTTCCCTTTCGTAGGCTCCAATGCTCCTAACAAAATATCAGCCATAGTTGTTTTGCCCGCTCCGGAAGGACCTACAAAAGCTATCGATTGGTTCTTCAATATATCAAGTGAAACATTTTCCAAAACATATTTGTCCGCATCCGGATAATGGAAAAACAAATTACAGATACTTATTTTGTTTTTAAATTGTATTTTTTCAATATGGGCTGCATCTGCGAAATCCATCTTGCCTACCGCTTCTATTTCCTGCAGATCCTTATATACCGCATCCACTGCCGATTTATTAAACATTATTATACTTAAATAATTAACGATACGGTTAAAGGAAGGCAAAAGACGAAAAGCTGCAATGGCAAAAACAGAAAGTGTTGTTACAAAATATGTGCTATTGGTACCATTCAGTAACTTTAAGACAACGACAAGCATCAGACCGCAAATACAAAGCGTTTCTAATACGGGCCTGGGAGCCACTTGTAGAAAACGATATTTTCTCTCACAGCTTGCATAAGATTTATAATTATAATCAAACTTATAAATAAAATAATCTTCTCTTCCTAAAATTTTTGTTTCTTTAATACCACCAAAAGATTGTTGAAGCCACTTGGTAATTCCTGCATTATACTGCCTGTCTAAATACCCAATTTTCTTAAAATATCGTTGGAAAGTTCTGGCAAAAAGAAGGACAAAGGTTGATAAGATACATATCAGCCCTATTGTAATACTTTTATCTTGAATTAACAAAAAAACTCCTAAAACTAAACAGACCGTGATTTCCGTACATAAATCCATGACTGCTAATACTACTTGAAACAGCATATTAGTATCGCTATTTACATTCCTCATCAGTTCTGAGCTTCCATGAGAAACATGAAAATAATAAGGTTGGTACATATAACAATTAAGCATTCTATATGCCATTTTTCTTTGGTTAGAAAAAGTAAAGTGATACTGCAAATTATACATTATAGATATATATAAATTTTTAATTATATATACAATAATTAATACTAATGCCAAAAATATCATAAAATGAGTTTCTGTGTCAAAATGCATTCCTGAATAAAAAAATTCTAAATATTCCGTTTCATGTATTGATGAAGGGCTCATTATTACCTGTATTACGGGCATAACAATTGATACACCCAATAACTCCCAGAAAGCTCCAATGAGTATAATTAAAAGCATAAAAACCATTTGAATTTTTTCTTTTTTGGAAAATATATAATTTATTTTATTTAATGTATCCATAATCACTCCATTTCAGTCATAACAGCTGAAATAATGGCATCTGACATAGCATCAATCATATCATCATTCATGCCAGGATAAACCCCCACCCAGAAAGTAGCATTCATAAGTATATCTGTATTTTCAAGCGTACCGACAACACGATAACCCTTACCATTAAGTCTCATTTCATCAAAACATGGCTGTTTAATCATGTTTCCTGCAAAAAGCATTCTTGTCTGAATTCCATTTTTCTCCAAACTTTGAACTACTTTATTCTTATCAACACCTGCCTTACATGTAAGCAAGAAGCCAAACCAACTGGGATCTGCCAAAGGAGCAGCCTGAGGCAATATCAACTTGTCCGCGACAACTTGTAAGCTTTTATATAATCTTTCAAAATTAGCTCTTCTGCGTGAAGAGAATTCTTCCAGTTTGTTCATTTGGGCACAACCCACAGCAGCTTGCATATCTGTTGCTTTTAGATTATATCCCAAATGCGAATAGACATACTTATGATCATATCCAAATGGTAATTCTCCATACTGCTGATCAAATCTATGTCCGCAAAGATTATCCTGACCTGAAGCGCAAACACAGTCTCTCCCCCAATCACGGAAAGAGCGTATCAATTTATGAAGTAACGGATTGCTTGTATAAACAGCTCCACCTTCCCCCATGGTTATATGATGAGGAGGGTAAAAGCTGGATGTTGCAATATCTCCAAAGGTTCCGGTGAACTTAGTTTCACCATTTAAAGTATAAAGACTTCCAAGCGCATCACAATTATCTTCAATCAGCCAAAGATTATACTTATCGCAAAATTCCTTCACTGATTTTATATTAAAAGGATTTCCTAATGTATGAGCCAGCATGACGGCCTTAGTTTTACTGCTATAAGCCTCTTCCAATTTTGTAACATCAATATTATATTGAGGAATCGTAATATCTACAAATACGGGCACAGCCCCATACTGTAAAATAGGTGTAATTGTAGTAGGGAAACCGGCAGCTACGGTAATAACCTCATCACCTCGATTTATCCTGCGCTCCCCTAATTCTATAGCTGTTAAAGCTATAAATGCAAGTAAATTTGCTGAAGAACCGGAGTTAACTACTGAACAATATTTTACCCCAATATACTCCGCAAATTTTTTCTCAAATTCTTCTGTATAATGACCAGCTGTCAGCCAGAATTCCAAAGAACTGTTTACCAAATTCACCATTTCATCTCTGTCATAGACTCTTCCTGCATAGGAAATTTTATCTCCACTTTTATATCGTGCTTTTTTATGGTAAATATCACAATAGCTGCCTACCATATCCAATATCTCAAAACGAGCTTCCTGCTCAGTCTTATTTTCAAACATATTTAATTACTCTCCCTTTTCTCTAGAACAATATACTTTATATGATTTTATACTAAATCTAACTTTATGTCTATAACCAATACCCTTTATCAGCTCTAAGAGTAATTTTATTTTTAATGGATGATCCCATTTTCATCCTACATTTTCTAACCTTCTCTCCATTTCGGTTATATAAAAGCACACAATCTCCCTGGGGTTTCCGATACTATCCTGTTGTTCTACCGTTCCTAAGCTCACCTCACTTCGTTCTGCACTATTATTCAAATCGTATCTGAAACCTTTTTTTCTATATCCTGCATATTTTCTTTTAACTTATCCTTTTTCCATGATTCCTGTATCCTGCGGTATATGATGGATCTGAATTAAATAATAATCATTTTTCATTCTTTTGTACAGCCTGCTGTACATATGTTCCAGACAATATCCATAATTCTTCTGGATATTGAATCCCCCATTTTCTATTTTTCATCTACCTATTTCTGTCATTGCTCTCACATTCTTTTTCGTTACCGGCAGATCTATGATGAACAAAAAGCTCTTTTCCTTCCGCTCCCCATCTCTATTTTTCTTTTCTTCTCCATATTCTAACATGTTTTTCAGATGGCCCCCATAATCTATCTCGTTCACATAGCCGGTTCAGAGGTTCATATCATTCGTTTCCTCTTTCCGCAGGTTCCCTTCCCTGCTCCACAGCGTCTCTAATTCTTTTGCTACATAGGGAATACTCCCTTCTTTAAAGTACGGGATATAATAGTACCCATATCCGCGGTACTACTCAAAAATATTTCATAGGCATACTTTCCCGGAGCACGATTTTTGTTTCGGATACATACATAGTAGTAGTATTCCCAATATCCCTCCGGAGTCCCTTTTCTATGGATACGGTACAGACTCTTTGGGTCCAGCTTATCCGGCTGTTCTCCAACTGGATGCCATTCACAATTACCTGCCAATATCTTCCCTTATATGGGAGTCTTGAATCACATGGCTCCGTATCAAATTGGATACCAAGCTACAGGCTACGCCCTGCAGTTGGTCGGGGCCAATCTCTTAAGATAGTCATTATCGTCTCACAATAGGGGATATCTGAGAGTTCTGGTTTTCCATACAGGTATCCGATATTTTTGATTATAGTGTCCGAATTGAATTCCTGGCTTGTTTTTCTCATGCTAATAAAATAAAAGAGAGGATACGTGTCATCAGTAAGACATGGTTCTCGTAAGTGATATATCTCTGGTCGGGAGGATCATCCAGTCTCTTTAATGTAGACAGTAGTCCGGGAATAGTGATGGATCACCTTTAACAGCTCACATGTCAGATGAAACTGAGCCAAGTGTTCCCGCGTATCTTTTCTGGCAATCTTTGCTTTTATTTTCATGATAAAAACCTCCTTTCTTTATGTGGTTGCGAATAAAATAAATCTTTGGTCAGTTTTATCATCTCGCAATCCCATGTAAAGTGGGAGGTTTTTTTAAATTAATTTTATACTTGTTAAGGCTGACCCTTCACTATTTATATAAACCCAACTGAAAAATATATTCAGACTCATAAATACCGTCTTTTAACAGTAAAGCACCATAAGTTCCTCCAACGCATCCAGCTACTAAACAATTACATTTTGCTAAAATGAGTATATTTATCAGATAATCTTTACCATTTTCATACTTAACTGTCTTTTTAAATTCATCCGTTATGCTTAATTTTATAGGCTCCGTCAGCACATAACGTTTTGCAGATGTTACCCAAAGCACATTTCCAAACACGCATTTAAATTGTTGATATACTTCCTCATCTTCTGTAGATAAATATACCCGTGTACATTTATTTTCTACTAATATCTCTTTTGTTTTTTTAATTACCATATCAACTGTAGGCTGTATAGGATGATCTTTAGGTTTTAAACTAGTATAATCCGTTCCTCTACACAAAACACCTACTACTTTTTCATTTCCATTTTTCCTTTGAAAAATATTATTCGCTTCCTGCATAATCTCCGGTTTAACCGATATATAATGAGTAAACAGAGTATGCCATTTTTCCCTAGCTACTTTGTCATTAACCATATCAATTCCAGGATAACTACCTGGCTTAATTGAATCCATCCCGGATAAAATTATATTCTGGCTTTCGGAAATATCATCAAGAGAAAATCCACACGGTTGTGTAAAAAAGTACTCCCATGAATTTCTTTTTCCCACTTCATTCTTTTCTAAATAAGTATTTTCATAATTCTGCATATCCACTACTGGAATATATCCTTTTTCCAATGCATACTGAATTAATCCAAGATTCGTCATGACATAAGAAAAAAGCCCTGCCTCTCCTGGAGCTCTCCGCACTACATAAAATATTTTATCCTTATACTTATCTCCTTTTCGAATTTTTCTTTCTCTCCATTTGTATTTAATATACATATTATTAAGTGGCTTTATATTTTTAATACAACTTTTTAAGTTCATTTGTTCACCATATTTTCCAGGGAGCTTCAGTATTCATCCACAATTTATCCAAATATTCCTTATCTTTTATTGTATCCATAGGAGACCAAAAACCCTCATGAAAAAAGGCATTCATTTCTCCGGCCTCCACTAATCTTTCAAATGGTCCCTCTTCTAACATTTCTTCCCCTGTTCCTAGATAAGAAAATACCTCTGGTTCCATCACCATAAATCCTGCATTTACCCATGCCTGATCTTTTCTAGCTTTTTCTTTAAATCCCTTTACCTCTCCATTGGCACAATCTACTTTTATTGCACCGAATCTTCCAGCTGGTCTAGTTGCTGAAATAGTAACTGTTTTCCTATTTTTTTCATGAAATGCTAACAACGCCGATATATTAATATCAGACACACCATCTCCATACGTAAGACAAAAAGTTTCTTCCTGTAAGTATTCTCTTATTTTTAAGAGTCTTCCCGCTGTTAATGTATTAAGCCCAGTATCCACCAACGTCACCAACCAGGGTTCTATTCGATTTTGATATATAATCTGTTTTTCTTCCTCTAAATTATACTTAACATCAGATTGGTACTTGCAATAATTTATAAAATATTCTTTAATAAAAAACCCCTTATATCCACAGCAAATTATAAATTCATTTATATTATAATAGGAGTATAGCTTCATAATATGCCACAGAATAGGTTTTCCTCCAATTTGAATCATAGGCTTAGGTCTCATCTGAGACTCTTCACTAATTCTTGTTCCCATCCCCCCTGCCAATATCACTGCCTTCATTTAATACACTAATTCCTTTCTGTTTGCAAATGAATATTTTTAACACCAAATTTTCCATGGAGCTATATTTTCATTCCATAATTCTTCCAATTTATCTCTATCTCGTGCTGTTTCAATAGCTTGCCAAAAGCCTTTATGCTTATATGTGGTCATTTCTCTACATTCAGATAATTCCACAAAAAGTTGCTTCTCCAAATCATAATTACCTTTCAAATAATCAAACACTTGCTTCTTAAATACCATAGTATATGCACTCATCCAAGCATTATCGTTTAATTCCGCCGATATCAAATTACCCTCTTTTGTATCCCTCATCATTCCTTCTTCATCCAAAGGAAGCAAAGAATTTCTCCCCGTAGGCTTAGTAACTACAAGAGTTGCAATTTTATTACTTTTCTTATGATAATTTATTAGAGAATTAAGATTAATATTAGATAAACAATCTCCATAAGTTACAATAAAATCATCATCTCTTAAAAAATTCTGTATCATACTTACTCTTTTACCAGTAGACGATAATAGTCCAGTATTAACCACCGTTACATTCCAGTCTTCCACATGTTTTTTATGAATTTTGATAATATTATTTTGCAAATCAACTGTAATATCTGACTGGTAAAAATAAAAATTTTGAAAGTACTCCTTTATCATATTTAGCTTATAGCCACCGCATACAATAAAATCTTTTAGTCCATAAAATGAATAAATTTTCATAATATGCCATATTAAAGGCTTACCTCCTAATTCAGCCATTGGTTTAGGAATACCTTCTTTACCATCATTTAATGTACTTTGCTTACCCCCTGCTAGTATTACTACCTGCATACATTCCTCCCCATTTATTTTCCATATTTTATATTTTAATTTAAGTTAAGAATCATTCTGAGAAAATAGAAGCATAACAAACAGTTTCACTCCAACCATTGCTATGATGCCGTAATAAAAAATTATATTCTGGTACTATTGACTGTAATAACAGAGGTATTTCCCACAAGTCAGCGACATAATGATATGTACAAATGGCGCACTTAGGCTTATTATTAGAAATCAATCGCTTAGCACCCTTAATTGCCGCCTTTTCGCTACCTTCTATATCCATTTTTATAAATGAGCAATTACTTACTTCATTAATTGTATCTAAAGCAACAATTTCTACATACTCATCACATTTTCCTTCTGTCAAAGCACTCGTAATTGATGAGTTAATATAACCAATATATCTGTTATTATCAGCCACTCCCTTATTAATACATATAAATTTTTTTTGAATCTGTGGAGATTGATTATAAAGATATGACTCCAGTTTTTTAAAATTGTTCTTATTCATTTCAAAACAATAATATAACTTAAAATCATCTCTTTTCATTATCTCTAATAATTCCTTTATTGAATCACCAATAAAACTCCCGCATTCTATAATGATTTCATCTTTTTCAATTCCTACACATTCATTTGTGAAATATTGATTTGGAATAGCCATATCAGTCCAATTAAAATTTAAACAATGCTCTGAAGTTAAAAAATAATCTTGTAAATGTCTCCAGTAAATCATTATAGACTCATTATCATCAAACAATTCAATACCCGAAATAATATTATTAATTATTTTATCTATATCTTCTCTTACCATAATTGAAATTGATTCTAGATAAAAATCTAAATAATTATCAGAAACAATATTAAAAATATTTTTTTTATCCAATTCTTTTTTTATTACTTCAAATACCCCCCCCCCAACTGCCACAAAGCAAATTATTTTATCCGGATTATATTTTTCTAGTTCTTCTTGTGAAAAAATTGAAATCCTTTCATTCAAAAATGTTCCTCTTTTATAAGTATCAACGATAAAAGAAACAGGTATCTCTAGAGCTTCAAGATATCGATAACATCTTTCTCCCATAACTCCAGCCCCCCATATTACGGCTATTGCTCCTTCCATAATTTGCTTTTTCCACTCAGTGATTTGTGCCTTCCTCTTTAAACTAATTAAGGGAATATCCTGCATAACAATACCCTTAAGCTTATCTTTTAAATTCACCTTTTGCTTCTCCTCGCTTTATTTATAACTAATAAATCAATCTTTTTTTTCAGAACAATCTCTAACAATATCCTGATAAATTTGCTTTATTTCCAACTCTTTTTCAGGACTAAAATATCCATTTAAATAAATCATACAATTATACATTATAAGCATCATCAACTGTGTTAGTCCTTCTGGTTTAGTTCTGTATATTCCTTGTCTCCAATAACGAAATACAAGCCTGATACATTCTCTCACAGCGTAACCCATTACCTGTTTCCTATCTCTTCCTTCTCTTCCTGCATCAATCACATATTGCTTAGCATATCTCCAATGTCTATCCATAATCAACAACAAATTACTATGAGTCAGATGATAAATCGCCACCTTAGGATTATTACACTTTAACCTTGCTTTATCAATATTCTCAAACATACTACCATGGATCATTGTCATCTTAGGAATATATACTTCTCTTTTCCATAACTTTGCTTTATATTCTATATCTCCATAAAAAGTGTGTTTTCCAATAACCCCCATAGAATAACGATAGCACGGTATTTCTATTACATCGAACTCTTCACCATATTCTTCAATAACGCGAACTGCTTCATCATAAAATGCATAGTGGACAATATCAGAAGATGTCAACGATAGAATCCATTGGTTGTCTTGTTCTGATAGCAAATATTCTCTTAGCTGCTGTTGAACATCCAGAGGTACCGTATCATTATAATATTTTGTTTTAACTATTTTTGCACCATACTTTTCTGCAATTTCTCTTGTCTTATCTTGTGACGATTTATCATGTACAACAATTTCGTCAAATTTATCCAGCCTTTCAAGAACATCACGTATTCTGTTCTCCTCATTATATGCTAAAACTAGAGCTGTAATTTTTATATTCATTATTACTCCAATCGATATTTAAACCATACGCAAAACATTCAGTTCCATATAACTTATTATCCTATATTTATAGAATGAAATATTTATTTTTTATTTTCATATTGTTAATCTGTTCTTTAATATCATTTGCATTATTCATAGAACATATTAATATCAAACTTTTTTGGTCATTCTTAAGTAAAATATCAGGATTAAAGACACTTTTTCCACCTATCTTTACATTGTATTTCTGTTTATTATTATCAACAAAATAAGATATTCTTGAAATGATTTCTGGATTTTCTGCCAGCAGCTGCATTGCATATGAACCCGTCCCCCAAACTACAATCTCTTGTTCTTCCTTAAGTAATTCAAAAATTTTATTACTCATTCTACCTATTTTCTCAAAATATCGTATTACTATTTTTTTTGCGTTTATATCTTTCCTAATTTCCCTTTCTACTGATGTCCTTTTATATAACGCCATTAACTCCACATCTTTAATTGCCTCTTCTTTTAAATCTAAATCTAAATAGCATTCTTTATCTTCTAAAACACGTTCGAATCCATATAAACCTAATAAATTATCCAATCCTTGAAGAGTAAAATAATTTATATGTTCATGATTAAAATTATTAGGTATAGGATTTAAATACTTTAGAAATCCCTCTACAGCTGGCGCATCTACAAAAAAATAAGCGTGAGCATCTTCTTTTAAATATTCTAACACTTTCGTCATAAGTCCATCTAATTGGTAGATATGTTCAATAACTGCAGTAGTAACGACTACATTAAATGAATTCTTTAATTCACGTGCACAATTATCAAATATATTACCTTTAATACATTTTATACCCTTATTTGAAATCATTTCAACTGCATATTCGGAGGGATCCAATCCAAATAGATGCATAAATCCTCTTTTTTTTAAAAGTTGTAACAGTTCTCCACTCCCAAATCCTATATCAATAATATTCATATCTTTTTCAATAAACTTTTCCAAAATTTCAACACGTCTTTTTTGCAAAAGAGATGACTTTACATTAGCCTTTTTTACACAAAAATTATCTGAATAAATATTATTCTTTTCATAATATTTATTATAATCTTCTTGACAAGCACTAGTATCAGCAAAAACGAATCCACATTTCGTACAACATACAACATCATATGCATCAGGTAACCCATATTCATTAGGAAGCATCATATGAAGTTCTTTTAATTTATTACCATACTTATTTTTACAAATAGGACAAATCCTTTTTATCTCAACCAAATTTTCTGCCATATTCTATCCACATCACTTTCCAATCTCAAACTGAAGAATTTTTTCTTTATTAATATTTTCCATTTGATTCCCTATATTTACTAATTCACGGTAAAAGAATTTATTGATTAAGAGATTACCTGAAACTATAGCTTTATTTTTTTGTATTTTACAATCTCGATTCATGAAATACCATTGTTTAAATACTTCTGTAATTTCACTATCTAAACTTTGTAAACCAATTAATTTATAAAAATCTGGTTCGGGTTTCGTTTCGTATTTTAACAACCATTTAATAGAACATATTTCATGCATTGTATATAAATATTTTCTTAATGGTACGAACTCTTTATCCACAATAAACTCATTATAATTACCATAGGCCCTTGTAAACAAGTAGTCACAAATATCAATTATTCTGATTGCATGATCTACTGTATTGTCATCTTGTCTATAAGCCATAAAATTTTGCATATACCATATTCTACCTGATAAAAGAGTACGAAATAAAAAAGCTCTTGCAAAATCTTCCCGTTCAATATCCTTTTTGAGCCTTTCTTCATTTCTCTTATGAGAAGTTTTATAATATACAGTTGGATACCTTCTATTTTCCTTTATCCAAAGTTCGGCATTTTCAATTATTAAGCTTATAGGCAAACACATCAAATCTATCTTTCTCTTTTCATCACTAATTTCTTTGGTAATAGTATGTGCGTATGATAAATCATCCCCCTGAAAAACAACAAATAAGTCTAAATCACTTGTTATATTTTGTAAGCCTAGCGAATAACTTCCTCCCATACCAGCAACTAATATTTTTTTTGAACTCTCACTTTCCATATCTATTAACAAATCTAATATCTGATTAAATAAATATTCATCCATGCCTTTTTTCAATTAAATAATTACCATCCTCTCGTATTTCATAACCATAAGATATCTTAATAATAATTTTAAAATTCATTTTAAAACATATTTTTTCAAACTCATCGTTTTGAGCTTGCATAATTATATAGTAATTTGCATCAACTAATTTTTGATCATTAATAATATTCTCAAAAAATTTATAATTATATACAGCTATATCATATTCATCATCTTTAAAATCCGTATTATTTAAATGTGTATTAAATAATTTATCTATTTGTAACTGTAATGCTGAAGAATTATAACTTCGATAAACACAACTACCCATTCTGGAAAAAAGACGTACTATGTTACAATTTTCTTCTATACAATCACATATCCTCAATTTACTAAAATCAATTTTTCCATATTTTTTAAAGGATATTCGTGAAAAAAAATCAACTAACGCCCTAAGAAATATATAATATCCATTTTCTTTTATTTGCGCGTGTTTAAAAAAATAAGGATGAGGAATTACTGTTTCTAATTTATAGCTATTTTCGCTCCTCAAGTAAAGTGACAACTTTTCCACCGCTTCTTTATTTATAAATTTATTATATTCAGATTTTTTTATTTTTAATGGTATATATTGATATCCATAAGCTGCTAAAAAAGTAGTTCGATGTTTACCACTTGTTAAATTAAAATATCCTTTTTCATTCCATTCTGCTGTTGCTGCATTTCTAACAAAAAAAAGAGGGTCTGTTTCCAGACTTAATTTCATTTGTTCAAATATTTGTATCCGATTTCGAATTACATTCTTTTTCCACATATCAGTAATCTTTATCTTATTAGTAATTAAGGCAGTATACATACAATACTCATTTACATAATCGCAAAATCCTTCATCATTACCTTGCAATAAAGAGTTCCAAAATCCAATATGAGTAAAAAAAGCCAAAATATTTATATTTCCCCACTTTTCCATTGGCGAATTGATATAGTTATTAGTAAATATAAATTCAACTGGAATATATGCTAAAACAAAATCATCTATTTCTTTTATTAAAGCATAATCTTTACATTCATACTTAATTGCTCTTATCTGTGGTATTACATAAATTTCATTAAACTGATTATTAAGAATAGCATCGTATATTTTACTAATTTTTCGCTCATAATCAGAACCGCCGCCCTGAAGAATATTATATGGTTTATATATTATATTAAAAATACCTTTACTAATTATTTGTTTAACAATTTCTTCATGTTCAAAAACATTTTTAATTGATATGATAATAATAGTATTAGTATTGTTTAATAGCTCTATTGGAATTTCCTCTAAAGCCCATACAGGCCGATCAATAAAACTACTTAATTCATTTGCACGTTGATCGATAAAACCAATTACATTATAACCTTTATAAGTTAAATTTTCAAAAATCAGATGACCTATAGATGCAGCTCCATACAAAATAATATTAGTCTTTTTACTAAATTCAAATGTTTTATCGTTCATTTATTCACCCTATTATAAAAAACGCCTATCTCACTCACTTTATTTCCATAACATTTATTCATTAGCTTAAAATATGAATCATAGTTACCTTGATGATAAATTGCATCTTTTTCTCTCAAAGGATCATTTTTTGATTCCCAAAATAAATAACGACTATTTTTAAAAAGCGCTGTAAAGTCTGATTCATTAATTTCTTTTTCACTCCATTTATCAAATAAAAATACAGCATCAAATTCCGATTCCAAGTCATCTTTTTTAATTACATTAACAACATTTATAGATTTTATCTGCATTAGCTGGTTAATTAGAATAATCTTATTTTTTATAGTTTCTGATTCTTCAATTACAAATACTTTATTAGCGCCAGTTCTTATAAAATTCCTTGCAAAATACCCTTCATAGTTACTTATTTCAACTATGCTTTTAACAGTTCTTATTTCCCGGCCTAAAAATTCTTGAATAATACCTAATACTTCGATCCCATTATTTTCTTTTTTAGAATTAATATTTTTAAAAAAAGGATGTGGAACAGGTGTGGAAAATTCCACCTCATTTATTTGTATTAGCTCATCTATTACCTTTCGTGCCATATCCTGATTTCTCCAAGAATAATAGTCTTCTCTCTTCATTCTGACCGGAACCCAATTTACTCCTTTTAAATAGAAAAAAGCGGCTCTATTATGTCCATCTATAATATTGAAATATCCTTTTTCGTTCCAAGAAACATCAATCGGTGCAAACTTGAAATATTCCTGGTTATTTTTCCACTCTGTCTCAAGCATTTGAAACGTAGAAAATCTTCTTTTTAAAAAAGAACATTCTTTATTAAAAGAACCTTCTATTCTCATATAGGTACTTATATATTCTTTGATATTACCCTCTCCCTTGGAGAAATATCTGTAACCATCCAACATTTCTCTCATGGCCGGCACAGGAAGATTTGCAATATCTGGTAATTCAATTTTTTCTTCCTTCTCGAATTGAGTGGCTTCTTTATAAGTATATAATATTTCAATACTACACCACGTTACTACAAAGTTTGCCGTTTCTCGAATTATTTCTTCCTGCCATGGACATTTTCGTATAACAGAATAAAATGGTATATTGCCTATTCCTGCACAGTTATCTTCAAACAAGCATGAATAAACAGATAACATTCGTAATGCCATACCATTATCGTAGGTATTACCTACTGGTAAAAAAATTATTTTATCTACACCAAATGAATATAGTTTTTCCGCAACTTCCCAATGCACTTCAGCATTATGTATGCATACAAATACTATCAAGTCATTCCCATACTTTTTTATTCCCTCTTCAGCAGTTAAAATAGGTATAGTTGTTAGCCTTTTCCGTACTTTTGTTGCATTTTGATCAAAAAAAGCAATCACAGGACAAAGCTTATTAATTACTAAATATAATTGTCTACCCAGTGCTCCTGCACCATAAATTACAGCATTTTCTTCTTTAGAAATCAGATAAAAAGAATTATTAACTATTCGTTTTATATTTTTCACAAAATCTCCACCTATCTTTTCATATACACTAATGTGAAATATTATATAATACTTCCTCCAATTGATTGCGTTTTTCAAGTATATAAAATATCGATTCTCTCACGGCCCCATATCCCCCATCCGCATCTGCAATGAAATCAGCAATACATTTCACCCTACTATCCGCATCGTGAGGACATGCGATAAATCCAACTTTTTTCATCGCCCAATAATCATTCAAATCATCCCCTATATAAGCAATTCCTTTATCTTTCAATCCATTTTCATGCATATAGTCCATAATAAATTTTTCTTTGTCGTGTACATTTTGTATCAAATATGAAACACCTAATTCCTTTGCTCTTCGTTCAACAGCTTTGCTTTCTCTTCCGGTCAATATCATAACCTCTATGCCCGCAGATAAAGCCGCTAAAATACCTGTCCCATCTTTTGTATTAAATTTCTTTATTTCTTGTTCTTTACTATCATAATATATGGAGCCATCTGTTAATGTTCCATCAACATCTATCACTATTAGCGTTATTAATCTAAAATCAATTATACTTTTCATTTTACTTATTCATCCATTTCCCTTAACATAACATCAGTAATATATACTGTAGTCTTTCTTGGTGTAACAAAATTTTCATCAGATTCATAGAAGCTATCATCTTTGTAGTGAGTTGTAGAAATTTCTTCAAATACACAACCCGTTTTGGAAGAAAAGCAATGTTTTACCCCTCTTTCTACAACTACTGCATCTCCTCTATGATAATTATAAATATTTCCATCCATATTAACATCAACTTCTCCATATATCACTATAAATGTTTCTTCTTTTCGTTTGTGGTAATGCATAGGATGAGACTGCCCAGGAAATACCACTAAAATCTTTTTGCAATACTCTCTATTTACGCAACCTATCATGGCCACCCCTGTCTCATAAATTCTTTCAATTCCAAAGTGGTGTGACAACTCACATAAACTTCCCGAAGGTATTACCTCATTACTTTTCTTCAATAACTTCATAACATCTTTTACGATTTTCCGGATATTTTCAGAATTATTTTGAATAATAACATCATTCTTCAAAATCGGACTATTTTTACTAATACAAACATTATTTTTCAACTGAATATTATTGTATTTTGACAAATCCTGTGCCAACAATTGTCCACTTTGAGATGGAAATGCTAAATAAAACTGTTCATTAGACAATTTCTCCCCTCCAAAAAGTTTATCATTTGCAAATACTCCACGTTGTAAAGCCTGCAAATCTTGTATTTCCTTCTCCTTCGGTGAATACCTTTGTCCAGATATTCCACAAATCTCATAAGCCCTTTCAGCCTCTATAAGCCAATTCTTTACCTGAATCATATTTGCAGAATATCCATTAAGTACAATAGTATCCGTTGCTATTCCTACATGCTTTTCAAAAATAACAGCCCCTTTTGCTACCGCAATTTTGATTGGATCCATGTTTTTTGGATCCTCATGTGTAGAAAAACCAATATCATGACCAGGAAAGTTTTTACGGTAGAAATCAATTTGGTTGAGTTGGAGATCTTCATTCGGGGTTGGATATTCCGCTATACAATGCATCAACGCTAAGTATATTCCTCTATGCTCAAAAAAACTAACAACTCGCTTAACCTCATCCAGGCTACTTCCTGCACCAGAAGCAATAACAGGTATTTTAGTTGATGCAATTTTCTCTAACAAGGGCCAATCGGTAAAAGAACAACTTGCTATTTTTATATAGTCATAATTCTGTTCCTGAATATATATTACAGAATCCTCATCAAAAGGAGTACAAATCGCCTGAAATCCACAATTTCTAACTTCTTGAAGCAATAACAAAAATTGTCCCTGGGAAAGTCGGGTTTCTTTAAATCTTTTTACATTTTTAACATTAATATTTCCTTGGTAGGCTGGATGAATAAACGTATCCAAATTGCGATACTGAAACTTTATTGCGAAATCAAATTTATTTCTAAATACCTGACATACATCGCTTAATGATCGGATGATTTCTATTCCATGTTCTACGCTCCCCTGATGATTGTTAGCTATTTCAAATATGAACAAAGGTTTTATCAATTATTCTTCCTCCCAATTCGTTATTGATAATAAATTCTCTAATTCTATCTTATCTAAAAATGGATATGGATTCTCTAAAGCAGCAGAAACTATCTTTCCATTCTTATCTAAACTAGAAATACATTTAGGAATTTCATCAAATTTTATTGATCCTATAAACTCACAAATCACAGCGCCCTCAATACTCATTACTTCTTTTACTTTTTCTTCAACCTCTATATCTTTTTCTATTTTCATATATGAAATTCCATATGCATATGCTATTTTTTCTAAATCAGGCATTGAAACTCCGCTTTTAGGTGTACTACCTACATAATGACCCTTAAAATTTCTATCCTGCATAGTAGAAATTGCAGCATAACCATTATTACAAAAGATAAACATTTTGACATTAATTTTATGATGTACTATTGTTTGAAATTCTTGAATATTTAACTGTAAACTTCCATCACCTTCCAGCATAATAACTCTTTGATTATCAGAGGCAAACCAAGCACCTACAACTGACGGCAATGCAAACCCCATTGATCCAAAACCCATTGAAGATATTATTTTTTGCCCTGCCTTATGCATAAAAGCAATATGACCAGCTGTATTGCACCTGCTTGTTGAAGATACTACAATAGAATCATTTTTATCACAACACTTTGATACAGTTTCTGCTAAATGATATAAATCAACTAATTCCGTTTCATTTACTTGCTTTTCCAAATTTAATGGGAATCTCTTCTTACAATATTTACAAAACTCTATCCAATTATTATACTTCTTTTTTTTATGAATTAATACATTTTTATTAATTAAGTCTAAAAAATTATTAACATCGCATACAATAGGAATAAGGTTAGGGATAGAAAACTTATCGAGTTCATTCTCGTCAATATCAACTATCACTTTTTTTGCATTATGTGCAAAATTCGCTTCATTAAATGCCGTAATCATATTATCCAATCGACTTCCCAAAACAATTACTAAATCTGCACTTTGAATAATAATGTTAGAATACCTTTTCGCCTGCAATCCAGGGCTTCCAAAAAAAAGTTCATTATTATAATCAAGAACTCCTAATGCTCTCCATGTACTTAATACAGGAATTTCCAATTTTTTCTGAAGCTCTATAAATTTATCTACTGCCCCCGAAGCTATTATACCATGCCCAATAACAAATAACGGTTTCTTTGCAAGCTTCAATAACCCTATTACCTCTTCTGCCTTATATTTAATACGATCTGCCTCTAAGTTTTTTTCAACCAGAATATCATTATAAATAGTATTCATTTGAATATCAGATATAAACTCTTCTTCCGAGAATGTTCTAAGAGAAACCTCTTCTATTTCAGCCGCCTGAACATCTAATGGAATATCCAGCCATACAGGACCACGCCTACCATGCATTGCTATAAAAACAGCTTTCTGCAAATGATATAAAATATCCTCTTCCTTTTCAATCAAAGCAGCATATTTCGTTATAGAACTCACCATAGGTATTATCTTATTTTCCTGAGCGCCAAATTGTCTGACATTTCTTAATGATGCAAAGTCATCTCTCTTTACTTGTCCAGTAATAACCAACATAGGAGTAGAATCCATATAAGCTGCGCCAACACCAGTAATCATATTTGTTCCACCAGGACCAGTCGTAGCAAGACAAACGCTTAAATCATTTTTATACATAGCATAAGCCTGAGCAGCTATTGAAACAGCTTGTTCATGATGGCAACATATATAATTCATATTGCTATTACCTAAAGACTCTACTAAATGCATTATACCACCACCGCTCAACATAAAAACATCCTTAACACCTATTCGTTCAAGATAACGACATATAAGTTCCGATACTTTTATCATTATATAATCCTCATTTCTTTAATCTTTTTAGCAAATCCCTCATTCCGGTAAAATTCAATCAACTTCTTAATGCCTTCAGACTCAGTTGTAAACAAGAAATTACCAATTTCATCTAATAATCTTTTATTGTTACCAGTATAATCACTTTTCCAACCATTTTCCTTTATCATAATAGGAACATTTTTTCCAAGCTCACTATTGATTAACTCCGCCAAAGTTAATAAATCAATCTTCTTTCCCCTACATATATTATATCTCTTATAGGAGGGCGTATTTTCAATAAACCATTCCATAATACTGCATAAATCATCTATATAAAGATAATCAAAATAAACATTTTTATTTATAGTCATATCTTTATCCGCCAAATTTCTACAAATATTATTTGATATAAATCTACGCTCATATTCCTCATATTTCCCATATACACCAAATAGTACTAAATCATATATTTTAGGACTTGTTAAAGAATCCTGCGCCATTATATACTTGGAAAATCCGTATGGATCTACAGGAATATGAACCCCTAAATATTCTTCCTGCATAAATGGTTTATAATAGCGCATATCATATTCCGCCCCAGAACCAAAATAATACATCTTTCTAAAATAAGTACAACTCCTTTTTAGATTAAAATACATTCTCAGATTATTATAAATAGTATCATATGGAGTTGCCAGTTTATTTCTAGTTGTATTCTGGTTTGCCGTATGAATAACCACATCAGGCTTTTCTTTTCTCATAAAATTCTCAACAGCTTCAGTATTTAAAAGATCTAAGTCCTTTCTGGAAGGATATAATACATGATACTTTCCTTCCAGATACTCTACTAGATTTTTGCCTATAAAACCACTTCCTCCACTTATCATAACTTTAATCATATTAATTATTCCTCCTTTCTTCTCTTAATCCATAAATATTATAGAAGGCAAAACATAAAGCTAATAAAAATAAATATATTTGAACAATTACTTAACAATTCTAATCTTATTATGTTACCATCAACTTATAAAGAGGCTTATCCTTTCCTTACCAATCATATACTTCCCCTGTAAAATCTATCAAAAAATTTTCCATATCTAAATAATATTCTTTTCTTATACCACAAGCAGAATTTACAACATTTATATATAGTCTGGATATTTTATCCCTACCATACAAACAATTGTAGTCACCACCCAATAATAATGCCTGTTGTATCGCACTTAATCCAATACCTTTTCACTCCTTTACTTATTATTTTTCCTAACTTTAAATTTTTTTGTCCATTGATTATACCACCCTTTATATTGAAAATAGACATATACACCATTCTTTGAAACGCTTTTGTGTTGCACTTCATCCAATATATTTTTTCCAATTAAAAATAATTATATTTTTTTGGGAAATATTATAAAAAAGTACAAAAATCCCTACAAACCAAAATATCACTAAAATTGCTGTTTCAGCATTCCTATGTTCTATTATAATACGTCTTAAAGTAAGAAAACTCAAAATAATAAGGAGAATTAATAAAACTAAACCAAAAGTGTATAAAGCATTTATATATGAATTATCTAATGTAAAAGTCCCAACATAAATAATAGTCTCAAATAATTTACAGTTTTTTGTATATAAACTTTTAATGTCATCAAACTTGAATATAAAACACTATCGATTATAGCAAAATATAGGCTGTGAACATCAACTAAAGGCAAAACAAAAAGAATAAATAAAAAGAAATTATGCAATTTAGCAAAAGACTTTCTATAAAGGACAAATTTGTTAATAACATTAAATATAAATATAGAAACAAGCAACCGCTTGTTAATAAATACGTAAAACTAACTGAGATAATAAAAACATATATACTTCCTAGAAAAAGTAATAAAACAGCTTATAACTGTATTTTATTATCTTTAATGATATTTCTTGTTTGTAAATAACTATGTGCACACAAAATGCAAAGAACAACAATTATCCCCCATTCTATTATAAAATACCTTGTAAAAAAAATTTTACTACCAAATATTATCGCAGCCACACTAAGACAAAACTTAAATTCCCAAGTTCCTTCTACCATTCCAGTTCCCTTAATTAGTAGCATTATGCACAAAAGCCAAAAATAGTAGTTCATCATACTAAATATTAATTTCTTTTTTCAAATCTCTATTCTAATTAGCAATTACTTAATATTAAAAATTATATGCTTTATTCTTCGAATACTTCTGTAAGCATCTATACCAATAATTTTTAAAATACGTTTTTTCAGATAAACTTGTATATTTTCTAAAAATGTTTTCCAAGTTCCCGTACAATGGTGAACTAATATTGTACTATCGGTAATAGTGTATGTCATATCGTAAACATTATATCCGCCAAAGACTTCATTTGGATATATCTTCATTCCATCACCAAATTCCTGATACGTACCATCAAAAACTAAGCCAAAATTCTTGGCTGCATCTGCAAATATAACTGGATTAGGGGTTATTCGCATCTTCCCTTTTTCATCATAGAAAGTAATTGAATCATAATAATCCAATATCTGTCTCAACAAGAGATTTCCTTTTTCTGCTGCAAAAAATCCTGTCAAAACAGTATTTGGCATTTCAAAAGCAAATACACCTTTAGTCCCTGTTAATACATCCGAAAAATTCTTCATAACCTCAACATCGGTATCAAAATAAATACCACCTTGATTATAAATAGTATACACTCTAACATAATCGCTGACAAATGCAAATTTGCCTGCTTCGTAGGCTTCTCGTGCAAATGGATGATTTTGTAAATCAAAATTGGTTTCATTCCACTCTTTAATTTCAAAGTCTGGTAAATTTTTGTGCCAAGTTGAAATACAGTTTTTAATAAGTCTCGACTTTTTTTTATCACCAAACCAAACATAATGTATTATTTTCGGTATATTACTATTCATATTTTTCCTTGTATGATGTTTATAGAAGCAAAAACAACCTATTCCTTTCATTTTTCTTGATCTGTGGTTTAATACATTCAGATACTGTGGACTATTGATTTTATCCTGTAGCTTGACTACTCAACAGGAGGGTATTGCCGCTACTTTTATCTGAATTATTTATAGCTGGGTGTTGCCGGAGTGTTTCACTCTGAGTACTTATTTTAATCAAGTCTATGATGATAATCGTTGGTGTATATCACGGTATCAGACTTTATGAAAGGCAGGTACAACCTCATGATTTACGTAGGCATTGATATTGCCAAACTCAACCATTTCGCCTCTGCCATTTCTTCGGAGGGCGGGATACTCATCGAGACGTTCAAATTCTCAAATGACTATGATGGCTTCTATCTGCTGCTTTCTAATCTGGCACCACTTGACCAGAACAGCATCATCATTGGTCTTGAATCAACGGTACACTACGGTGACAACCTTGTTCGTTTTTTGATAAGCAGGGATTTTAAAGTGTGTGTTCTCAATCCCTTATCGACTTCGGCTATGCGTTAATAATGTACGCAAGACGAAGACCGACAAAGTCGACACTTTTGTTATTGCCAAAACCCTTATGCTGCAGGATTCTTTAACGTTCATCACCTTAAAGGATCTGGATTACATCGAACTCAAAGAACTCGGCAGATTCCGACAGAAAACCGTGAAGCAGCGCACCCGTTTAAAAATACAGCTGACTTTCTACATGGATCAGGTCTTCCCGGAACTACAGTACTTCTTTAAGTCCGGTGTGCATCAGAATTCTGCCTATACGCTCCTTAAAGAAGCGCCCACACCGAATGATATTGCTTCTATGCATATGACTCATCTCACTCATCTTCTCCAAACGGCTTCCCACGGTCATTTTGGTAAAGATACAGCCAGAGAATTAAGAGTTCTCGCACAGAAGTCTGTCGGTATCCATGACAGTTCCTTATCTATTCAAATAACTCAGACCATTGAACAGATTGAGTTATTAGATAAGCAGTTATTTCATACAGAGCTTGAAATGGCAAACCTTGTCACCTGCCTCCACTCTGTGATCATGACCATCCCTGGCATTGGGTCTACCAATGGCGGAATGATATTTGGTGAGATTGGCGATATCCATCGCTTCTCTACACCGGGCAAATTGCTTGCATTTGCCGGATTGGATCCGTCTGTTTATCAATCTGGTAACTTCCAGGCTAAGAAGACCCGGATGTCCAAACGAGGATCGCGTGTTCTTCGTTACGCTCTCGTAAATGCAGCACATAATGTTGTAAAGAACAATGCGACTTTCAAAGCTTACTACGATGCCAAGAGAGCCGAAGGACGGACTCACTATAATGCCCTTGGGCACTGTGCCGGCAAACTTGTCAGGGGCATCTAGAAGATGCTCACTGACGAAGTGGAAGTTAACCTTGAATAAGAGGTCTGCATACCAATATAGATAGATTTTGAAAAAGCACCGTTAGGGAGCTTTATTAAAGTTACCCTTTTTTACCATCGATTAGAAAAATGAATTTTCGCCTAATTTATACTTGACTTTTCATAGCTGGTCTCACTTTATCATTCTTTAAAATTCTCCGACAAGCTATATTTCCCTCTCTTCAAAAACTTATGCCTGATAACCCACCATCCGGGTACCCAGATATATTTATGCATCGCCGGAGAAGCACTGCCAATCATCCAGCAATTTCTGTCACATTTCCTTGTACATTCCCGTACCCTTTCTGCCTGCGGAGAATTCCATAATTCTTCCCAGCTTTGTTCCCTCAGATTGCCCATAACAGCCTTTTTTTCCATTCCATTGCATGGAATAACATCGCAAAAGGGATCAATGAAAAATGCATTGCTGGACATATCACATGGAAGCAGCCTTTTGTTACCATATATATAATTAATCAAACCATGATTAAAATACGCTCGGAACCACTTTTTAGGTGAATTACTTTTCAACAATTCATTAATTAATTTTTCAAAGTTCTCTGCTACCTTTTTCTTGTTATCTATTTTGTTATCCGTTTTTCTGAAATAAAACGAATTATGAAGAGTAGCCGTAGCGAACTCCATCCCCATTTCATTTGCTATATTATATAATGGAACAAGATCTTCACAGTTCATATCCTGCACAGTCATTCCGAAGCCAACATCAGGATGCCCCATTTCCACCAGTGTTTTCAATGTAGTATATCCTCTGTTAAATCCATCCGGAATTCCTCTGATTTTATCGTTGGTTTCTTGCAAGCCTTCAATACTAATACGGATACCAACCTTGGGAAATTCTTTACATAATGCAATGATGCGATCTGTAAAATATCCGTTTGTAGAAATAACTATACGATCTGATTTCTTATATAGTTCCCTGACTATATCTGGAATATCCTGCCGGATAAAAGGCTCTCCCCCTGTTATGTTAGTGAAAGCCATTTCAGGTAATTTTTTTATATCCCCCAGTGTAATTTCCTCACTCGGCTTGGTGGGATCCTTAAAACAGTCGCACATATTACATCTGGCATTGCAGCGATATGTTACAATAACAGTGCCATATAACTTTCTTTTAGACATAACTAACTTCTCCTTCCATCTATTAAAAACTATTTGTAGCAACAATCAGAGGATCCGGAGCACATGTAATTTTTTTCGGATTTTTGTTCAAAAAAGCTCCCCAAAAGCCAAAAGAACTTTCTGTAAAAACATTATGCTTACACTCTGCCATTAATTGCATATCGCGGAAGCTCTCATCTCCACTGTTCCAATCCACAAAATAAACTTTATCCTTTTTAAAATCCAGACCGAATACTTTTTCATTTTCTTCACACCACCCTATACTTTTTTCATCACAGAAGAAAAAGAAAACCGGATTATCCACATGCTTTTTTATATACTTGATAGACCTTTTAAAAAATCCATATTTATAACAATATCCATTTACAGATAATAAATCGCTTCTTCTTGCATGTATAGCAACCGATTGAGTCGCTCGGATCTTCTTCATAATGTCAATATTTCTTTGTTCTGTTATCTGAGGGAATGTAAAGGCATCTCTGATCTGCTCCTCCATCTTTTCCAATCCAAATCCTTTAAACCGAAACGCAAGAGAATGACCTATAAACACATTATCCTCATATTTCTGGAATACATTATAAGTTTCATTTTCTTTCCGGATAATACTTTCTGCCATTACTTTTCTAAGAATTCTTTTCACATGATAACCAATTCGGGTTTTAAAAAACAGGGATAAATAATATCTTAACCTGCCTGATATATCTTTTTTTTCTGCCAAATCGGAATATGGGGCAATACAGTTGCTAAGTGTTATTCCTGCCTCATCTTTCAAGGCTTTTGTAATATATGGTGCAAAATTCCAGTGTTCTTGCCAAAACTGACTTTGCTCTAGGGATTTTAATACCTTATCCCAACTTTCTCCATCAATTATTTCTTTTATATTGGGAACATGTACTCCAAAGATACGTTCCAGTTCATATCCGTTCCATTGTGAAAACATCCCCGGCACATGAGGAAGTTCATAGATCATATTTTCCAGATAACATTCACTGTCCGGATTCATTTGCTTAATTGCGAGATATTCCGCATAGTCAAGCATTTGATTACCCAATCCGGAATCCATATGAACTACTCTCATAAAAATTACTCCTTACTATTTTTTTCTTCCTTCCGGTATAAAAGGATCAGTTTTTTACAATACTGCTCTATTGTGTCAAAT
Organism: Lachnospiraceae bacterium; assembly: GCA_022845955.1. GTDB lineage: Bacteria > Bacillota > Clostridia > Lachnospirales > Lachnospiraceae > Eisenbergiella. The sequence continues at coordinate 751,680 of AP025576.1, read as the reverse complement.
CTTATATTCTGACAATTATTTGTATAATAGTTCAATTTAGATTTGTCTTCCCACAAATTTGTAATTTTATCTGTCAATTCATTCATGTTACCATGTCTGAATATATCACCCGTAATCCCGTCTTGTACCAATTCAGGCGTTCCTCCTGCATCAGATGCAATTACCGGAGTACCATAAATTTGAGATTCCATTACAGTAAATGGACAGTTTTCATACCATTCAGAAGGAAAAACCGTAAACCGTGCAGCAGCAATTGTCCTGTATAATTCTTCTCCACTCAAAAAACCTGCATACGCAATATTCTGCCTTTTTTTTACCTGTTCCAGTAAGGGGCCATTTCCTGCAAATACAAACGGGACAGAGCTTAAATTATCGCATACCTGTAATAAAGTAAGTACCCCTTTCTCTTTACAAAAACGCCCCAAATACAATACGTAATCTTTTTTGGGTACCTTAACCTCTTCCTCTCTTTCTGCAAAGTTATGAAGAACTACTAATTTTTCCTTTAAATCCGGATGATTACTAAGTTTTTCTTTCATAAAATGGCTAGGACAGATAGTCAAATCAATTTCCTTGTATGTTTTTAACCACCTGTATAGATAAGCTTCTATTGTTCCAAGCATACTTTTTACTTTGGAGCCATGAATACATTTATTTTTCGTGCATTCTCTAAATTTCCCATTGATACATTTACAACATAATTCCCCTGTGGAAGGAATCTGTAATAAATGATTCGGGCAAATCAGCTGATAATCATGCGCAGTAAATATTATTTTGATTTTATTACCGCTTCTTCTTTCAAAGGATCGTATTTCATAAATAATAGAAGGGCTAAGTTGAAAATTAAAATTATTTAAATGGACTACATCCGGCTTAAAATCTTCTAAAACCTTTCTTATTTTTTTTCTGGCCTCCACAGAATAAATAATACGAAACGGATATAATAACTTATTTATTCTTCCTGTATGAAAATCCATATTTTGTGTATAACTCTCCGCATGATTTCCAACAATTCTTTCTTTATGGTCCATACCAAAATACTGTACAGCATGTCCCATTTTTTGCAATTGACTGCCAATCTTAAATATATAGGTCTCGGATCCTCCATTGGGATATAGGAATTTATTTACTATTAAAATCCGCATCCTTTTCCTCCTGACCGCAATATACTTCCAATGTTTTCTCCACTACTTGATCCCAGTTATGCCTGCCGCACACATAATCCTGTACTCCCTGCTTGCATTTATCCACTTCTTCAGGATGGTTAATTAAAAATTCCAGTTTCTTTTTCAGGTCGATAACACTCCCTTTTTGAAAGGTAACAGCATGTTTTCCGGCTACTTCCGTATTTTCTTCGATATCACTTATAATACAGCAATTTCCATAGCTCATAGCCTCCAACAGGCTTACCGCCATACCTTCCACATCGCTTGGCAAAACAAATACATAAGCATTTGAAAAAAACTCATCCAGCAAATTTCCAGACACAAACCCCGGCATGATTACGCGTTCATCCCTGGCAGCCATTTCGGTTATCTGCTTCATATATTCGAAAGAATGACTTGCTCCTCCAGCAATAACCAACTTCTTATCTGTACTTATTTGTTCAAATGCTTCTATTAAATAATGTATTCCTTTTTCCGGCACTAAACGAGCTAAAAAAAGAATATATTCATCTTTGTCTAATCCATATCGCTCTTTTATTTCCTTGGGTGCTGTATAACCCGGCCTATTTATTCCATTAGGGATAAAAATTGTTTGTCTACCATATTCATTTTGAAAATATTCCTGCATATTTTTTGAAAGCACTATGATTTCATCCGCATACCTTGCCGCCATCTGCTCTCCGAACTTTAATACCTTTGACGCAAAGTTACCCCATTTGGATCGCTGCCAATCTAATCCATGTATGGTTGCTATTACCCGGATTCCAAAAAATTTAGGGATCCAAATCATAGTACAGGGTCCCTCCGCATGAAAATGTATAACATCATATCTTCCGAACAACGACCTGACCGTCGCAAAAAAAGAATATACAATTGCATTAAGGGCACTGCTCTGAGGGGTAGGAATTGTTATTAATCGTATCCCGCTGTAATATCTGCCTCTTCGTTGATCGTATTTCTTTCCTGCAATGTGTTTTCCATATCTATTATAAGCATCTACTTCACATCCTAATTTTACCATCCTGGTAGAGAGTTCATCCACTACTATTTCCACACCGCCCTCTCTGGATGGTATCCTTTTATGTCCTATCATAGCGATGCGGTAAGGCTTCCCCTTTTTCCCTGCATGCGTAAAGGGCCGGCCCGCTGTCATAGTATTCTCATTTTGAGCCTGGGCATCAATACCTTTCTTTCCTCTTATGCCTTCTTTAAACAGATAATATACAAAAGAAAAATTCGTATCCAGATATCTCCCCAAAAGCCTTTTCGGATCCTGTCCAATCCGAAACAGCCATTCCATACAATACTCCTGCATCCACAACGGAGCCCTTTTGATTGTTCCCGCATGGAAATCGAAACCCGCTCCAACACCAAGCATAACGCCGCAGACCTTACCGTCATGCGCTGCCATCCATTTTTCCTGCTTAGGAGCCCCCAGGCCAACCCAGATAAAATCAGGTTTAGAATCATTTATTTCTTCCACGATCTGTTTATCCTCCGCTTCTGTCATTGGCCGAAAGGGAGGAGAATACATACCCACAATATTTAGTCCCGGGTATTCCCTGGTGAGCTTTTTCTCAAGTGACTCCAATGTTTCCGGTTTGCTTCCATAAAAATAATGCCGATAACCCATTTTAGCAGACATACGAAAAATTGCCGGCATCAAATCCGGACCCGGTACCCGGCCAGCCTCTTTAAACCCCGCTTTTCTTTGCACAATAGACAATGGCTTTCCGTCCGGAATATTCATAGCCGCGCCATTCTGTATTTCCCGATACTCCTCATCCCTATACGCAGTAACCGTAGTATGGACATTAGAAACACAGATATAGTGTCCCTTGAGTTCCTCCAGATGCTGCTGAATATAATTCACTGTCTTGTCCATATCTGTCACATTTATGTGAGTTCCCAAAATACTGCAATATTCTAATTCTGCTGCCATACATTTTTCCTTTAGACCGACTTATTTTTTATTTACGCCATTTGCCTGCCATTGAAGATATCTTTCTTTAAACATGCCATATAAATATTTAAATTCATTCGTTCTGCTGAAAAACAGAAGAAATACACTATTAAAAATCACAGAAATAATTACCGCCATAACGATAAAGGAAAGAATAGTTAAATTCTCCGGAAAAATATTTCTGCATACTATGCAAAAGGCACCTGCCAGCAGAATAACTGCTATATACTTAACCGCATCAATAAAGTAACCTGCCGCCTTTCTTTCAAAACACACTCTGTATATAATTACAGGCCTGATAAAATTGGCCAGCAGGCCTGATATAATCGTTCCTATATATACTCCAACCAATCCGATCCTTCTGACGAGGACTATGGAGATAACGAGATTTACCGCCCCCTGAACCAGAGGCAGATATTTGTCCTGTTCAAACACTCCCGCTGCCGTTTTAAAATTAGATAATACCACACGTTCCCCTTTAAAATAATAATCTATCAATATGGCTGCTGTAACGGCTCCGGGAAGCATCCATTTATCGCCAAGCCACAGCCGGATTAACGGAGTCAGTAAAATATAAAAGCCCACTGCTGAAAAACCATAAATCCAAGAGGCAAAAAACCGGTAAATGCAAAACATACTGTACTGCTTCTCTTTCGACTCTGTTGCTATCAGATTTCCAAAGCTTGATATCACCGAATTGAATATAATATTAACAAAATTGGATACGGAAGATATAACCAGGTTATAATTATCTACCACACCCGACATAGCTACATTGATAAATCCGGAAATTATTATGGAATCTGTCTGAAGCCGTGCAACATCCCCTACCTTATGGCAGACAAGTGCACCTGTTTTCCTCTTTATATCGGTAGTTTCCTCTTTAGAAAGTTTTTCCACATTTTGTTCTTTTAAAAAAGGATATTTATGATTAAGATAAATATTTGCAAAAATCTTTTGAGCCAGCTCTATAACTGATGCGGAAATTAAATAGCCATAAAAACTCGAAGTGGCCAGAATTACAATGATCTGGACCAATGTCGTTGTTATTTTGGTTATTGTAATAACGTTTGACTGGATATAATTTTTCTGTTCTGCATTTGGTAAGCTGTACTTATACGCCACAAAATAAGAACTCACTGTGTTAAACAGGAAAATAAGGTAAAAATTAATTAGGTCCTGATTACTGTCAATACCAACCGGATCTTTAATAATATATTTAAGAAAAGGAACTAAAATCAGACCTACCGCTGCCACAATTATAGCAATCATTCGGTAAGCCTTTTTATAAAACTGCATATAAGCTTTTATTTTCTCTTTGTCATGCCTGGCAACAGGAGCATAGAGGCTGAAATTTATAGCAGTACCAACTCCTAATTCCGCCAGGGATAGTACAGACAAAATATTGGTATACGTGCTGTTAATCCCCAAAAGAGTCTCATCCAGACGCATAATAAACACATAACGCAAACCTGCGTTCAGCAGCAGCGTTATAATATTACTGACATAACCAAACAGAATATTTCTGGCCGCATATTTTACTCGTCCCATTCACTGCTTCTTTCTTTATTCAGTAGTTTTACTATTTTATCATATCATAGCTGATTATTCCACCTCAACTGCTGATTTTAATTTTCCTCCCCTTTTACTGATCTTAATCTTCCTCCCCTTTTATATACTATCCACAATACAAAGAAAACTATCGTAGAAATCAGACCTGTTATTAAATCATAATTTATATACACAAATTTTATTTCATTTAACCCGTTTTCCAGAGGAATTGCCATCATCCCGTTTGTATTAAGGATTTCAACCTTTTTGCCATTTACATAGGCTTTATATCCTTTATCGAATGGTACGCTGAAAAAGGCATATTTCTTCTTATCTGCGGATATGGTACACGCAAAGCCGCCCGTGCTTTTTTCCAGTGTTTCGGAAGCTTCCCGGTTCCTTTCCTGCACATATTTTTCTATTTTTTCTGTAGTTATTTCCCCTTCTCTGTGTGGATCATATTTTTGAAGTACTGCCGATACTTTATATTCCTCGTCATCTGAAACAATAATGCATTTCAGCATCGCGGCAGGGCGGATTTCATTGGGCAGCTGCAAAAAGTCCGAGCTTGTCATATACATATTATATGCACTTCCTATAGGTACAGCCAAGTCATATTCATATAAATAGTAATCCTTATCCGAACTGCTCACTTTTTGCAAATACCGGGTGCCTTCCTCTATTTCCGTAGAAACATAATACTTCCCTCCCAACAGTTCCCGTGTTCCCTCCGGTGTTTCCGGTGTAAATACCGGCCTGGAGGTACCCAACGCTTCATAAAAGTCATAAATGGATGCATTTACCATGGAAGTGAAAGAACCTGTTCCCGGCAAAGATGCTGTCATAAGCAATGTATTATCGCTGCTGTCCAGGCGGTAGCGGTCATCCGGCAGCGTAAAATCCTGAAAGGCCATGATCCGGCTATAGTACTGCTGAGACGTCTGCGTTGAAATCCGGTGATAGAGTTCTGCCGTATATCCTGTTGTAAATATGCTGAAGCTTATCACAGCGCAGCACATACAGAAAAAGTAACTTCTCTCTTTCATTATCCCAAAAGTGATCAAACATGTCAGCAGAACACCCATGATCCCGGTTATTGACCAGACAAGGAATACCTTGGGCTGATATATGAGCTGAAATTTGTTTTCAGACCACCAAAAAGAGCCGATTGTTATAAAACACATAAATAGAAACAGGAGAAAGGATACCTTCTTTATCGGGTAGTCTTTTCTGTTTTCCATAACTATGGCTGAAGCCAGGCTCATTAATAAAATAAGCATATACAGCCACCGATGATAATTCGTATCCGAAAACATGCCAAAAGCACTGTTTATAAGGGGTATCCCTGTGGCGACGATACCAATCAGCAAAATCCTTCCCAACCAGTTTTTCCAATTTTTCAGAATATAGCACAAAACCAGTGAAAGCCCAATCATCGGCAGGTAAGCGGACCAGGATGTCCAGTCATACTCTTTAATACAAGACTGCGAACACATCAGTTCTCCCGGGAACAGCAGGGTACGTATTATCTGTAAAAAATCCCTGTTTCCTGAATAAATCCAATGATCCACAGGGAGCAGTCTGGTAATTCGGGGATTTTGCATCGTAAAGAGAACCGAAGGGATAAAAACGATACCTGCCATTCCCACTCCCAGGATCCCCTCTGCGAAACAGCTTCCTATCAGCTTCCGTTTCTTCCATAGATGGATGCCCTCTCTGCATAAAAAATACAGGATGAGAAAGATTACTTCCTGAATAAAAAAGTAATAATTCACTAAAGCATTCACAAACACAGCGAATGCCAGTATCCCCTTTTTCCCTTCTTTCGCCAGTTTTTCATATCCGATTAACAAAAGGGGGAAAAATGCCACGGCATCGTGAAAATGGTGAAAAATAAGATTTACGCACTGAAAGCCGGAAAAGGCATACAGCACAGCTCCCAGCGCAGCATACTTTTTGCTTGTAAAGCGCTTTATATATCCATAAGCCAGGGTGCCTGCAGCCGCATATTTCATCATGTACAGCCAGCCCACAAGAAAAGGATAATATTTGGCAGGGAACAAAAAGGATATCCATGCGAAAGGGCTTCCCAGCACATAAAACCCTAACGCCCCCACAAAACTGGAACCCAGATCGATACTCCAGTTCCACAGGAACCCGCCGTTTTTCAGGGAATTATTTGCAAGCATATGAAACGGTATCTGCTGTTCATTGAAATCATTACTCAATGTAAAAATACCATTTCCCCTTATCATTAGAAGGGCAAAGCTGAGCATGGCTATCATAAAATTCATTATAAAAATTTTCAGGTAATCGGAATGTAATCCTTTTTTCACTATGGCAGTTATACGTTTATCAGACTTCATTTATCTTCTCTTTTTCTTTTCTATCAGTACGTCGCTTCGCCGTCATGCGCCAACAGGGAAACGGAAAGCATATGTTCCAGCCCGTTCACTTCTTTGATAAGCTGACTTTCATTTTTTGTCCGTAGTTCGACGATCATGCTCATCTTGCTTCCTGACATGTTTCTGGATTTAACTTTACTATACTTGCTGTATTTCCTGACCGCAGCAAGAATCTGCTCTTCTGCATCACAGCTGTCTGCATTAACTACAAGCAGCATTGGGGTCGATACTGCCGGCATTTTATCCAGCAGCAGGATTCCCAAAGTAACTATAAGTGACAAAATAACAGCCACCTCCGCCAGGCCGGCCCCGCAGATAATTCCCACACTTATAGACCAGAACAAAAAAACCAGATCCATCGGATCTTTAATAGCGGTACGAAATCTGACAATGGAAAGCGCACCTACCATACCGAGGGAAATTACGATGCTGAACTGTATAGTCAATATCACCGCTGATGTTATCATACATAACATAGCAAGTGAAATATTAAAATTTTTAGAGTAAAAAGTCCGTCTTGTAACGGTACGATATATTAAAAAGATATAGAAGGCCAAACAGGCCGTAATAAAGAACACTACCATAATTTCCTTAAAGCCAAGCTCCATGCTGGAAAAGCCTTCAAGGAAAGATTTTTTAAAGATATCTGCAAAACCCATTTCTGAACCTCATTTCTTTAAATTGTATATTTTCGGCAGAGATAATACTTGGAAAACGCAGTTTGCACCATATGTTCCATCTGCAATGTATTATAAATATAGTCAGGCAAAAATTCGTCGAATTTTACCTCCAGCAAATGTTGTCCGGATGGCATAACAGGACGTGTGGCCAGGTCTTCCTTCCAAAATTCCTCTACCTGAGAAGAAGATCGTATATTTTTATCAAATGTAATCCTTACATTTCCTTCCCTGCATATATATGGCACTCTGTCATATTCCACAATAATTTTAGGACGGAATATACGGGTCATACCATTCAGAAAAAATTTCTGTACCACCCTGGATGAACTGCCTGCAATCTCGGTCCACTGTCCTTCTGCCATGGCCTCCGCTTCTTTTTCTGTAACAGGAGAGGATTCCTTCTGTATCTTTGCTCCTGCCTTTTTTTTAATTTCCAAGTGAATGCGGCTTTTATCGTTATTATAATACCGGAGCCGGTACTTTTCTCTCGGGTTGTTTCCATCCTCCTTTTCATAAAATGCACTGTTATAGTAATCATCAAAATACAGGCTTCTTATAGTATAAAAGCCATTACCCCCCACATGAGGATCCCTGGCAAGAATGACACTTATTTTTTCTTCCATTTGCAGCATCTGTAAGTCGGAACAGACATATTTTATTTCATAGCGGTACTTACCTGTGCCTTGCTCTCTCATCTGATTTTTCTATTCCTCTTTAAATCTGCAGCTATTAGTAAAATTAATATAATCACCAGTAACGTAAACAGTATAATGCCATGTCTGCTGAAAATAAAGTCTGATATTCCATTTTCCGAATGAGGTGTGCTAACAGCTCCAGTATCATCAGGAAGCTGGAATTCCTCAATTCTCTCTAAAGCAGGAAGCGTATTTGCCTGAGACTTCATAAAAGATATTGTTTCGTCCTTCTTATAAGAAAATGAGGTATCCAAGAATTCCAACCGTTCCTGAAGATAGGATTCCAAAAATAAGACATTTGTTTCCAAACTGGCTTCCGGCATAAATATACTTCTTTTACCAGGCCAGCAAAGCTTATCCATGTTGATGGAAGGTCCCAAAGTCATGATTAATTCATCGATTTCCGTATCCACGATTTCCGATAAGGCAGGCCGTACACGCTTCTCCCACTCCGTAAACACAGCCTGACTAAATTCTTCATTCCCGCAAAGTCTCGCATACCACCTGCTTATTTGATTGGATGTCAAAGAATTATTGATGGCAAAAAATTCATTTCTCAGATCAAAACCTCTCCCCATTGTATTGTCCAAATCCCATACGGGACCATCGTACAACAGACTTTCATCCTCTTTTCCTTTATACATATAATGGCTTGTCACACCCATATCCAAATCTTCAAAGATTTCTTCAATCAGATACATCCTGGCAAATGATTCCTTATCCAGATACTCGAAAATACCTTTTCCCGTATCCGGGTTAACATAATCCTCGGCATATAAAGCAGCTAACATTTCTTCGTACCAACTATCCAGAAACAGATATTGGCTTTCCGTAATTTTTTTGGGATTATGTATGACAATAGGTTGTCCGTTTTCAAGATAAATAACATTTTTTTCATATATGGCCCGCTCCGGATAATCGACCTCCATTAAATATCCATCATTAATAGCAATTCTGTTTCCATTCACTTCAATTCGTTCGGTTAATTGATATAGGCCCCAATACTGTTCATTTATATATAAATCTATGAATCTGCTGTCCGGTGTATAAAGAAGCCCTGTCCTGTCTGCCAGCTGAAATCCTATTTTATTTCTTATGATTGCGCCATCGTAAAAATTTGCAATCAGTATCCACTTCTTTGCATCCTTCATTCCCAGCAGGCCCGCATTGGAATGGGTTTCTAAGCTGTAAGACTTTTTGGGCACCTCCCAGGATGTATTTCCTCTACCGCCCAGCTTATCCATCTTATCGGAATAAACTTCTTTACCATTTTCCGAGGTAATAGTAATAAATCCGCTTTCCTTATTTCCTTTTTCAGAATTTATATACTCCATGCTTCCGCTTTTGGTTGTTATATAAACAGCGGGTAAATTTGCAGAAACCAGAAATTGTATGTTTGCCTGTTCTGTTATTTTATTTTTCGGAGAGTATAAAACAATACTATATTCTTGATTAGTTTCAAACTTGTCCAGATAATCCCCATCAACTATATCGGTTCCATTTATATTCACTTTGCCGCCGCCATGAATGCTCATTCTTATCCTGCCCACATCTGTATATGACGGTAAAAAAGCATAATATAAATCATCTTTGTCTGCCTTATTTACTGCTATTCTGTAAAACCTACCCTCTCCGGCCACTTCAAATCCTACCTGACTCAAAATGCCGGAATCCTGTTCCTTATCAACAGCTTCTAATTTTATAAAAAAGACAGAACAAATTACGAATAAAAACAAACTTGCAATTCCAAAAATGCTGTGCCTTATCCCCATTAACCCTCCGATTGTGTATCCTATACAATAATATGTTATTTTGTAAACAACTAATAAATTGGTTACTGTTCCTCTGTGACCAGTAACATAAATTGTACTACTATAGCATGGTTTTTTCAACTTTATTGTTTCAGACATATACAACGGTAAATGCCAAACTGTTAAACTACAACGCCAGATCCCATAATTATTTCGATATTTTCACTATATTAAGTCTAATTGTTAAACTATTCTGCCATCTCCGTCAATTATCACCCAATTTTCCCACAATTCATGCATCATCCGCGGATTTATTTCCTGGCTGTTTTTATGCTTGGCCGGCCTTATTACAATCTTCCCTTCTGTTTTATTCAGCCTGGCCCCCCAGAAGCTGAATGTGCTGTTCGCACATATATTATGCCTGCAGCAGCTCATAAGTTCCATATCATAAAAGCTGTCGGAATCCTTATTCCAGTCAACTACAGTATACTCAGTTCCCGTATAATTAGCGCGTAAATACGCCGTATCATCGGAAAACAAATAAAAATGCGGATCCGGTACATGATCTCTTATATATTTTTCAGCCGCCTTATAATAATCCCCGGTACAAATCCCTCCAAACATAGCCGCATTCTCAGGATCCAGATAATCCCCCCGCCTGATATGAATACTGACTGAATTTTCTGTCTCCATTTGTTTTTTAGTCTTTATATTCAGAATATTCTGTGAATTAGGGAAACGTATTTTTTCCTGAAGCAGAGGCATAATATCATGGTAATATTTTTCACAAGCCCAATGCCCTTCCAAATAGGCATCCGTCTTCTCAAAAATTTCCGGATGATAGATACCGCTTTCATAGAAGTGCTTGTTTTTGGAAGGAAACAGTTTACGCTCCAACTTACCGGCAAAACCATTCCTGCCAAGGACGGATTCTTTTTCTGCAGGGCTGCAGGATTCGTATTGCAGGTGTTCAAATTGATTTAATTCCAGAGAACGTCTGGCCAGTACCTTTTCCTGCATGGATGCGTCTTCAAACCAGGATACATCCAGTTTTGTTTCCTTACCGGCAGACCTGAATTTCTCGTAGAGAGCATATTGCTGCATTTGATTTCCCAAGCCGCCCATAACTCTGATAATTATCATATATTCATCCTTTTTTCAGTTTATTTAATAAATTATCCTCTTCATTAAAATTTTCCATTTATTTAAGAACCCAAATTATTTTGTCTGATTATTTATTGGTTTTCTAGTTATTTTTCTTTAATTTTACAATAAATAATATTTTGTCCCACGATTTTTTCCATCAGACTTAATAATTTGTAATTCACAGAATCTTATCAAATAACGCCGTGTAGTTGATTCTGCCATACCCGTCATTTTTGCCATTAATTTAGTAGTAACATAATCCTTATTATCAAATGCCTTAATGAGCTGGTCATAAAACAATTTTTCTTTATCGCTCACTTTATCGCTCACTTTATCGCTCACTTTATCGCTCACTTTAGTTTTTTGCTCAAAGCCGCTACGGATAAAGAGCGTTGTTATCAAGTAGGTTCTGTCCTTATCCATCTCAAATTTCGGTAATGGTGAACCGTTTTTGGTCAATTCACGCAGCATTTTGGGAATGCCAGTCCCTTGCTTTTCAGATAAGTCAATTTCTTTAAACATCTCACCAATCCGCCGATTACGGTACTTCCGTGCTCTTACTTTACCAGCGGCAAATTTCTCCGGATCAATCCATTTTGCAAGCCCCGGATAGTTTATAATCTGTATACTGTCTACATAAATACGGATTTCAACCGGTTCAGGTTCTCTGTATGACTTATGGAAAACCGCATTTACCAGCGCTTCTTCCAACGCATTATAGGGATAATTATAATACCGCTCCACTTCAGCCTGATTCTGAATTTTTACAACCTTTTCCTCTATTACATTTGTTTTGATGTAATCCAACGCATCCCTTACCTGCTTCCATATCGGGCCGGTAAATGTCTTTTCTATAAAATCATCGGAGGCCTCTGCCTCTACTGTATTAAATTTTACCAAATCAATCTGTGCACCGGGTATTAATTTTTCCGGTCTGTCTGTAAACATTAAAACTCCAATATTGCGTATATCAAGTTCCGTATCGGTTTCATTCGCGACCTCTTCAGCAATCAAAAGTTCTTCCAATGAGTATTTATTTAAATCCTCAACCAAAGAGCTATTGCTTTCACGTAAGAAATCTTCCAAATATCCCCTGCGTATATGCCCAAGTGAAGCCGCCCTGTTTACACGGTCATCAAAAGGAATAGAATTAAATTTATCAAATAAGTCTGCTAATTCTTCTTTCTTTGCCGCCGTTGTCAAAGAAGCCGGTCGGATCCAATATTGCATCCGCTTATCATTTTTCTTCCCTTTACTTGAATAAACATCCACAGGCGCCTGATATGGGCCGCTATCTCCTGCAGAACACCATAGATATAATAGATGCACCCCGGAATTCTGGTAATCAACTACTTCGATTTTGGGGATATAACGTGGTACAATTTGGTTGCAATATTGGAATATTTCCTGTTGGATAGAATCCAATTCCGCCAACCGCAGTCCTTCTACCGGCAATACGGGGATGCCATCCTTAGCTTTTACACCTATCACTATATATCCGCCATTCATATTATGATAATCATTGGCAAAAGCACAAACCGTACGGATAATGTCGTTAGGATTCCACCCTTCTTTATATTCGACCCGGTTTTGTTCCACTATACGACCGGCAAGCAAAGTTTCTATTTTTAACGGGATCATATAAAATCTCCTTTCCCTACATCCGAAAATTGTCAAACAATTCAAAAAACAAACAATATTTTTCCCAAATTATCAGACTTTTTTCTCAAATGCACTTTATTATCGCAACAGTTCTGACAGCCCCTTGTATCCCATTACCTAATTTCAGCTAAATAGAAGATCCATTTCCCTACTGCACACCGCCGCCAGGCCGGCTTTTTCATAACCCACAACAGGATCTTGTTGACGCTTTCCTCCGGGTGGATTCTATAGCCGGCGGCAATTTCTCCCACGTGTGTTTCTTTGCACATTTCGCATATCCTGTCTGCATACCCCTTTTTTCCGCCGCGCAATTCATTTTTCACGGCAAGCATCAGCAGGAACAGACTTTCCGGTTCCCATTGGTCCTCCCAGCCTGTCACGCCTTTGTCGATAAAGATATCCCGGATGGTCCCCAGCAGCAGGCGTATCCCACTATACATGGAAGGGTCGTATTTATGCACCATTGATGAGGGATAATATACATAATGGTAATGAAGCGCCCCCTCCAGTATGACCACCCTTTTACAATCCAGAAGGGCAGGAAGAACAATGTTGACATCCTCCCCCATTTTTATAGCAGGATTGCAAAACTTAAGATTATCCACAATCAGCTCTCTGGAAAAGAGCTTCATACACCGGGACATGGAAATTGTCCGGCGTTCATTGCCCAAAAGCCGGCTTTTCACTCTGGTTTCCAAATCCTGTCCTTCATAAACTCCCGGCGGAAGCTCATGATAATGGCTGGTAACCTTATCCGCTTTTTCTATAACAAAATTGCCGCAGATAATTTCTCCCGGCCGGCCGGAAGCCATCTGAAGCATTTCTTCTATCATGTCCGTTTCCACCCAGTCATCACTGTCTATAAAGCAGAGGTAATCTCCGCCGGACGCTTTCACTCCTGCCATCCAGGCGGACATTAACCCTCCGTTCTCTTTATGAATAACGTGAATCCGATGATCCACTACAGCATACGAATCACACATTTGCGGGCTTTTATCCTTTGCGCCATCATCGACAAGAATAATTTCCAGATTCTTATAGGTCTGGTTCACAATGCTGTCCACACAACGTTCCAGATATTCCTGCGCATTATATACCGGGACAATCACGCTGATTACTACTTGGTTCATTTATCCGCTCCTAACGCTATAAACGGTTCAACTGTATGAGTCAAAAATCCCGCTGCAAGCAACGAAGCATAAAGCTTGTAGCATTGCAGAGCGCAACGAACTAAAGTTCGTGGGTATTTGACCCTCGCGGCAGTCGCCAAATATCCATGCAAGCATGGCTACTTGGCTCGTTGCTCGCGGGAATAAATAATGCAAACTACGCAAGTGCCAAATGATCCTCTGCCCGTTGTCCGTGCAGCGCTCCCGGGACTGAAAAAAATTTTCGCAGGGACGTCAGACCGGGCATTCCGATGAGTCCAGGGACGTCAAGTGTGCCAGATGAGGCTGACACACTTGACTGCACTCATCTCCATAATAAATTACTAAAGTAATTCGAAAGGTACCCGCGAAAATTCCTTTTCAGTCCCGGGAGCGCCGCACGGACAGCGGGCAGAGGGTCATTTGGCACCTGCGTAGTTTGCGTAAATAACATTATAAAGACTGATAAGCCGTCATATTTTCTCAACATTTGATAGTTTATATAACACTTGTATATTTATTCAAATATGTAACTATTAATTTCATAAAATATAATTGACACTTCTATAAAAACACAACATATCACTACTGCCATGCATTCTTATCACACTTTTAATTGCATTCATATTATATCTGCGCAATATTCACTCTTTATTTTTATCAATTTTATATTTTTAATTAATAAAATAATTTGTGTTGTATTTTCTGACAATTAATTACTTTTATTTTATTTTTCTCACTATTCAGTCAAATGCAAAACCTTCCCCGGAACCCCGGCAACTGTTGCACCTTCCTGCAGAACATTATGAACCACCACGCTGCCTGCGCCGATCGTAACGCCATCAGCAATCCTTATATCACCGATCACGGATGCCCCCCAGCCGGCAGTAATCCCTTTGCCGAGAACAGGGCTTTTTGTACCCGCTCCCGTATTGCCGATACAGAAATTACCGGTAATACGGCAATCCGCACCGATCCTGGCATCTTCATTCACTACAATCGGTGCAATATGATAAATCATAAGCCCTTTATCAAAACAGTTTTCGGGTATTTCAAAGTCAAGGCGGTTACCCAGCACATATTTCCTGCGGTGGTACCAGATAAAAGCCATCTTATCCCACAGCTGAAGCAGCCGCAGAGAACGCCCCCCGCAGGTACTCCGGTTTTTATGGTACTCCGCATGCCTGAGCGTCCACAAAAACTGCCATATCCTGTAAAACTTCGACCGCAGCAGCCAGGCCTGCAGCCGGGATCCTTTTTCACCGCCGAAATACAGTGCCTTCTCATATGCCAGATATTCTTTCAGTTCCTTTTTATTCCGAATCATGATACTCCTCTGGTTAACCAATTATGGTATTGGTTCGTAACCGTTCAGCCAGATCTGCCTTACGGTCGCCAATTACCAGTTCAACTTTCCGTTAATCACATCAAATACCTTCCGGTTTACTTTGCGGTAATCAAACTGGAGTGACTTCCGATATGCGGCTTCTGCATATGCCTCATAATCCATTAAAATTCTATCCATAGCGGTATGAATTTTTTCCACGGTTCCATCCGTAACCTCTGCATCTCTGCCATAGGTAAGGACCTCTTTAATTCCGCCCACATCCGTGGTGATAACCGGCAGCCCTAAGCTTATAGCCTCCAGTATGGTCATAGGTATCCCTTCAAACGTGGAATTCATTACCAGCACATCCGCTTTCTTCATCTCCTTTTGCACTTCATCAGGAGTAACCGCACCGGCAAAGCGGATACGTTTGCTGCCTTCCGCAAGGGCTTCCATTTTCCTGCGTTCCTCGCCGTCACCGAGTACCGTTAAGCTGCACACTCTGTCATAGCTTTTTACCGCCTCTATGATAGGTCCTACATTTTTCACAACGGATAATCTGCCGGCGTATAAAAACCGGACTTCGTCATGCAGGCGCCGCTCTGTATAAGGCTGCACGATAATGGAATTGCCCACATGTACCGTGTTTTTATTATAGACGCTGTACGCTTCCAGTGTTTCCTGTTCCAGGACAAACACAGCCGTGCTTTTCTTAATGACATGGATTAAAAAGCCCTGAAATGCTTTTCTTATCAGTGGGGCTTTTTTAAAGAAACGCACCCGCTGCCACATATTCAGGTAGGTGCCGTGGGAAAAAACATAGCACACGGCGCCGGGACAGAGAAAGCGGACAGCTCCGAAGGCTTCCGGCGTATGGATATAATTGCAGTCCTCTTTTTTAATTCCGATGAGTTTCCGGTATTTCCATAATCCCTTCACGTATTCCAGACGCAGCGACTTTTTCACACTGCCGAGATCGGCGGAGGCCTGGGTTACTGCCAAAAAGGAGTATTCCGATCCGCCTGTGGCGATTGGGATTATCTTACCCACTTCTTCCGGATTACAGGATACGCCCACCAGAAGTATGTTCTTTCTATGCGCCGGATACTCCCGGGACAGAAAGGCCAGGAAATTTTTTATGCTTGTTACCTGCCCTCCTACCGGATAATCTCTGTAGTTGCAGGTATCATAAAGTATCAGGCGGGATTCTTCCATTTACATCTCCTCCATCATCCCGAACAAACGCAGCACAGGCCCGTCCGCCCAGGGATAATTCCCATAGCGCTGGGGATATTGGCTGAAGCCTTCACATTCTGCCGAACATTGCTCTACCCTGCCGTTCTTCATCCGGGAAAGCAGGTACTCCCCTGCTTTGTATACATTTTCCTCGTAGCGCTCCTCCAGACTGCCAAACTGTATGCCCCGCAGCAGCGCACAGGCAATCATTGCTGTGGCAGATGTATCCCCGGGGCCTTCCCGTGCCTGCAGCTGCCAGGAAAAGCTTCCGTCATCTCTCTGAAAGAGTACGGCCGCCCCCGCAAGCTTTTTAAAATGCTCCCTGATAAAACTGAATTGAGGTGTTTTTTCAGGCAGATAGGCAAGGCTTTCTGAAATACCGGACATAAGCCAGCCGACAGCCCGTCCCCAGCCTATGATTCCGTATTTCATCCCGGTATCGCTGTCAAAGCCATGATAGGGAAGCCCGGATACTTCATCCAGGCCATCCTCCAGAAAATGCACCATTTGCGCGACTCCCAGCTTAACTGCGGCTTCTTCTCCCGTCATTACGCCGTACCGGCAGAGAAAAGGGCATATCATGCCGATGCCATCCGCATAAATATGGCTTCCGTCCTTCATTCGATACGGCAGATTTCCTTTGGTATCTCTGGGATATTTTAACAGATAGGAAGCAAGCCGCTCCGAACCTTGTCTATACTTCTCGTTGCCTGTTTTTTCATATAAATCAAGAAGAGGAACTCCGTTCGTCACATTATCCAGGTAGAAAACCGGCATATCAAGCCTCAGCCATTTTCCAAGGTATTGTTCCAGGGCTTTCATGCTTCGGGTATCCGCAGTCCCCCGGCAAACCTCCGAAAGCCCTCTTGCCAGCAGTGCATTGGGCCAGAAAAAACGATCCACCGGCGGGATGGGCCGGAATAACAGATATTTTTTTAGAAAACGTTTTGTTTTTTCTTTTTTGTCTATCCTGGGATAAATAAACAGCTCTTTACAGACACGTTCCTGTAAGGCGTTGATTTTTTGAATCGTATCCGTCCTCTGTATCAGTTCCTGTAACCGTTCCATACAGTTATCCCCTCAATCCGCCAGTTTTCCAAGAATTTTTCCAATTTGTCTGGTACGCTCCAGATAAGCCGGCATCACCTTCCGGAGACGCGCTTTCACCGCAGTCTCCCTGTTTTTAAGCCACTCGAACCCGTCAATCAGTTCCCCTTCCCGGCTCAGGCTTTGAACCGGAAGGACATAATTTTCCCAGGTGCCGAACAAATCTGCCGCGATTCCGCGGGCTTTTACGGAATAGCCTACTACCAGTGTAGGTACTAAAGACGAATAGGCAGCTATTGTAGAATGGGTTCTGGCACCGATAAAAAAGCGGCACCGTGCAATATATCCTTTTAGCTCTTCACAGCTGCAATCCTCAATCAATACAACTCTGCCGGTTTGGCTGAAATCCTTGTAAAGACTCTTAAGTACCGTTCTGTCGTCGTTATTCTTCCATATGACATGGGGTATCAGGGCAACGTTCATATCGGTAGTCTCCAGTATATGATTGATGAGCGCTCTGTAATTTTTCATGGTGATGCCTGTAATCGTTTCCTTTTCCACCACCATGGGGCTGATGTTAAGCCCTACCATATTTCCTTCTATAAAGGCCTCCGGAACCGGTTTTTTAACCATATCCAGCAGGAAAGCCGGATCCGGTATCAGGTACGTCCGGTCCTTCAGCCCCGCCTCCACAAGTGCCTGCCAGGTAATAGATTCCCTGGCAATGATACTGGTATAACGCTTCATGTCGTCAATGATATCCGGATCGGTTAAAAGTTCGGGTTCAATGGAGCATCCCAGCAAAACGGTTTTGCTTCCCAGTTCCGTGAACATCTGGTTAGCCAGCTTCAGATCCTTCAGCAGAAGGTCATAGCAGTAATTGTCTCCTCCGATGGAGACAGTAAGGCTTCTCAGATTTTTACCGGTAACCTCCCGGAAACGGTACCGCAGGGCCGCTTTTGGGTCGTGCAGAAGCCGTTCTTTCAGATAATAATATACATGGAGAAAAAAATGTTCCCTGATTTTCTTTTCTTCCACCAGCGTACATAACCCCTTCAGGGAGTACTTCTCATCTTCCTGTGCACTGTTGGTGACAAGGATTGCCGGCTTGGGAAGCATTTTACATACCGTGTTGGCAATGGCCTCACAACCGTGATTGCCGCTGCCCGCATGCATGTACAATACAATTTTATCTTTTTTCAACGGATTACTCCTTCCATCTATGATACAAAAACAGATAAAGAGAGGGGGCATGCAGGAACAAAATTCCCTTTCCTTTATAGCCAGCCGATAACCCTTTCCATGCCTTCCTGTCTGCCGCTGCTTCTCTTGCTGCCTGTTGGCAGCGCTGCGTATAAGAAGCCAGTTTTTTTCGTTCCTGCCCGGAAAGCATAGCCAGTTTTCCTGCGGTCAGGAGCGCTGCCTGAAACAAGCAAATCCTGCTTTTATACACATACTCGGGATAGATCTGCTGTAGTTTTCCACAAGCCGACTGCCAGCAGGTGATCTGATCCATATAGGACGGGCGGAACCGGGAAAACATTGCCCCATCCTCATTCCTGTAATAACAGTATTCCCGGGACTTCACTAGGGAAACCCGATTCAGACACGCAAGCAAATCGACCAGAAAAAGTAAATCTTCTCCAATCGTCAGCCCTTCCTGAAACCGGACAGAACCAATGATCCGTTTATCAAAAAGGATACTCCAGCATCTGGTATTCCCTGAAAGGAGGTAATTTCCGGCATATTCCTTAGCGGTTAATACCTGATAATCCCCGCTGCCGGACGCTGCCTTCCTGTACCGGCTCAACTGTTTCCGGTCCCCGTCATGCACCTCCCGGAATCCGCATACGGCCAGATCACTTTTATCCTCTTTTATGCGGGTTACAAGCTTGTCCAGCATTTCTTCCCCGATCCAGTCATCCGCATCCACAAAGGTGACAAACTCTCCTGCCGCCTCTTCCAGCCCTAAATTCCGTGCGGAGGAAACACCTCCGTTTTCCTTTTGAATCAAACGGATCCTGGTATCCTTCCGGCACCATTCCCGGCAGATATCCGCACTGTTATCCCGTGATCCGTCGTCGATAAGCAGTATCTCCAGATTGGCACAGGTCTGGTGCACAATGCTTTCCAGACAGTCGGAAAGATAGGCTGCTGCGTTATATACAGGTACAATAACCGAAATTTTATCTGTCACCTGGACAATTCCTCCCAGTACGCTGTGATACGGCTGTCCCAGTCAAAACGTTTTACATTTGCATATCCCTTCCGGACAAGACTTTTGCGCAGTTCTTCCTCTTCCAGGACACGGTTCAGGCATTCCACGGTCTGTTCATAATTATCCGGATCGGTCAGAAGCCCTGCATCCGACACCACTTCGGTTAATGCGGTCCTGTCGGAACAAACCACGGGCACGCCAAGCTGCATAGCTTCCAGAGGAGGGAAACCGAAGCCTTCGATCAGAGAAAGGAAGAGAAACGCCCTGGCGCCAGCCAGAAGGCTGTGCATATCCTCGGTACGTTCGATATATTTATAGCAGGTTACGCAGGCGGCGGCCTCTTCACTGATAGCATAGCCTTCGGTACCCGGAATCCCCACCACCACGAGTCTGGCCGGCTCCGCAGCCTGATGAAAATACATATCATAGGTTTTCAGTACGCCTGCCGCATTTTTATGGGGCAGGCCGGATGCCGTGGCATAGATATACGGGCCATCCGGGCTGAGCGCACAATTGCCGCCGGAATTTTCCATCCGGTTCAGGCCATTATAGATGACTTTGACTCTGCTGCCGCTTCCGGGGCACATGGAATCGATCTCCTGCCTGGAAAATTCAGAAATGGTGATGATCCGGTCCGCATGCTTCATGGAAGCCTTCAGCCGGCTCATAATATACGCGTTTTCCACCCGGTTTAGCACTCCCGGAAAATGTTTGTCATAATAAAAAGGAATCAGATCATGGATGATGACCGTGTCCTTTCCTTTGTAAAACAAGGGCCGGTAGCCTCTTGGAAAAAGAATACGATCTGCCCGATACTTCCGGGCCTTGCCGGGAACGAGAAACAGCTCCCACACGATACAGGTGAGTTTATTCAGCGGATTTCCTTTCATGGGAATAAAGTGTACGCCCGGAATATCAAAGTCCTTCCTGTTGTATTCATTTCCCAGTACAATAATCTCCCCGCAGTGCTCCCCATCCCTGTTAGCTGCCGTCAGATGCTGTATCAGGCTCTGTGCAAGGTTATATATCCCTATGCTTTTTCCTTTTCCCTTTACCAGCTTGAAGCAGTCAATCACCAATCTCATAAGCCGCACCTTTCCCTTTTTCTCAGGAACCGCCATCCCTGCCACCAATACTCCTCCCGGATTGTTTCCGTCTGATCCGGTGCCGCTTTACTGCTCCCGCCCCGCCGGACTTTTGTATGCAGCATGTCACCCCACCAGGCCCCCATTAAAAAGAGCGCATAATTCCGGCCAAGGTATACGGAAATAAAATGTGCCTCCAGCATAGTATATAAGGCAAAACCGAGTACCATCATAAATCCCATATAATTTTTCTTTTTGTAACACTGCCAGATCAGCAGGGCGTACATAATGACATAGGCAGCCCCCGGTATGATGCCATACCAGTAAAACAGGCGGACATAGCCCATATCGAAATATTTACTGTTTTCGGGACGGGAGAACAGGCTCCAGTTGCGGAGGATTCCCCCTCCTCCTTCCAGGGTATTCATACTGGTTATCCGGCCGGTAAAAAAGCGATCATAAGGGTAAAAGGGGCCTTCATAAGGCTCGTAGTATGCCATCCATACAGATAATCCCACGCAGATAAGAAAAGCGGCGATCCCTGCTGCGTATATAAAACGCTGATCTTTTAGTTTTTTACTATAAGCCAACAGTACGGAAAGGAAAAGGGTAAACAGCATAATCATTATTCCTGTTCTGGACTTTGTGGGGATATACAACAGAACCGCTGTCAAAAGCAGTACCCCATACATCCAGAGTTTCATATTTTCCCAGTACAGGTATATCCCTAATGTAACCAGTACCCAAAACATACAGTAAAAAGCATTCGGATGAC
The DNA here is from genome assembly GCA_022845955.1 of Lachnospiraceae bacterium. GTDB lineage: Bacteria > Bacillota > Clostridia > Lachnospirales > Lachnospiraceae > Eisenbergiella. The sequence goes on along the minus strand of AP025576.1, from coordinate 729,825 downwards.
CTAATCCAAAACAATATCGGATGCCTCTGTCACCTTCATCTACAATATACATCGTTCCGAAAAGGCCGGATACGGCTGCTATTACAAGCAGAATACATCCTGTTAAGGTAATCCAAAACGCAGTCTTAAGTGTTTTGTTTACATCCATATCTTTGAATGCAGCGCAGAACACCACAAGCCTGACCGCTTCATCGCGGCCCGAAAACAGATAACATAATCCAGCCAAGACGATAAAGGCAAACAGCCACATCCATTCTTTTAACGAAAACCGGGTAAAGCACACTTTTATGAGAAAAAGAACAAAGGTGATACGGAATAGCTGTCCCTCAACAGGATTAATGTACGCACTTTTATCTATAATTACAATAATAAGTTCTAATATCAGGCCTGCATAAAAACAAAAGTTCCCGATTCCTGTCAGCCTGTCTGCCGTACTTTTTTCTTTACCCATCCCTTTATCCTTTCAGACTGCAGTTTCCTTTCTTAATCCCAGCTTGTGCATTGCTCCGTACCAAAGCCCAAGTATGGTATTTTTCCAGAACCAGACAACACCCTGCTTCCAATAAGAGCCAAAGGAAATCCTGCAGCTTTTAGCCATTTTCCATCCCTGTTTAAACTTTAGGATCTGCAGCAGCATATAATCCCGGCAGTCCCTGCTTTCCCACAGATTATATTTTTGATATAAATACTGCATATCATTAAACTTGCGAATATCCTTTTCCTTAAACATTCCGGTATATTGTTCTTCATGGATACCAATGGATATAAGGGCCTCCCGGGTATGAACAACAACAGGATTGTTCTTCAGAATTTCAAAATACAGGAACATATCGGATGCCCAGTTGCTTTTTTCATCAAACCTGGCATTGCATGCCCTATAAATGGTAGCGCTTGGTGCACCGATCTCATTGCCCAGAAAAAGATTTCTATAGTCACGCTTCAGGCGATCCGTATACCATTCCTTCGCGTAACGTTCATAGGAATCCTTCTCTCCCTGACCGTCAAAAGACACCTGCTTCGTCCCGCAAAAACCTAAGGATGCTTCCGGTTTGTTATCCAGAAGAGCCGCCAACTTCTCCAGGCTGTCCGCTCCGGTAAACCAGTCATCGCTGAACATTATCTTAATATACTCGCCTTTGGCTTCAGCAAGCGCTCTGTTCCAATTGAAAATATGCCCTAACGGTTCCGGATTGTGGATATAGCGAAGCTTCTCCCACCCTATTCTCCCTATCAAGTCCGATATTTCATCATTTGTGGAATCATCGGTGAGGATAATTTCATAATTCTCATATTTCTGTATACGGATCGATTCCAACAGGCGTTCGACCTCAGAGACATTATTATAAGCAGGTATGCATATGGAAACTTTAGCTTCCGGCATGTAGTATCCTCCGCAGCACCTTTTTCACGCAATGACCTGCCTTAAAAAATCCCCGCCGCATTGTCCCCGTCACATGGCGAATACCTTTTTTGAAAGGTGCTTCTTCCTTAAGAATCAAAAACTCATATTCATCTGTATGTTCACGCAGATATCGGGGAAACGTCTGATCTATTTTTACCAGGGAAAAAGAGGCTTCTCTGCCGAAAATATCCTTTCCGTCCTTAATCCGATCCGCAACATCAGACAGCACTTCAGCCTTATTGTATTCCTGATGGGCCGCACTTCTCACCTTATCGGCCACACGTTTTTTAACATCTTTTTCCCCGTGGCCTCCCATATAACCAAAATGCCAGCCGCCGTCTTCTACACGGATACCGCATTCCTTTCTTTCCGGGAAACGCAGCTCCCCCAGCTCTAATCCCTGTTTCTTAAGCAATCCAAAGCAGCACATTTTGGAGCCTATCCACTTTTTCCTTTTGACGCCCGGAAACTCTCCCGCATAGGACAGCAGATTACCGGAAACCTCTTCCATATTGAGATAACAATAAAATAAACGCTGTGCAAAATGATATATTTTATTGTTATCAAAATGTGCGATGATTTCCTTCACCTTTTCAGGATTCGGTATCTCATCCAAATCACTGAAAATAATGATATCATCATCCGAACAACCGATAAGCCCTCTTCCTACTGCATTCTTCTGAAAAGTATCCCTGTCATGGGTATATCCCGGCGGTGTGTCATCGACCACCACATGAATAATCTTCTCCGCAAATTCTGCAAACATTTCTTTATTTTCTTCATAATAAAGCGGTTTGGCTTTCCCGGAAAAAGTTTCTGTTGCCTCACTGATTACAAACCGATCGACTACCGGATCCATAATGTGCAGACGAAGCTTTAAGATATCAAGTTCATTAAAAAACTGAAAACAATCATATACCATATTTATTCCTATCCGTTGATTACTGCGGGGTATTTGACCGGCTAAGAAATCGTTCTCACCCTTTCACCAATCGGCCATGGATCTTTCTTAACCGGTTCAACAGTTTATTTTTTTTCCGAAAATCCGGATAATTTCCATTTGTTCCGTACCATTTATGAAAAACAAAGGGAGTGATGCCTTCTATTTCGGGTATCATATTTTCATGGCCAAAGTATTTGGCGACTTCCAACGGGGCAATCTGCATGCCTTCCGCTTCCAGGAGGTGGCGGATTTTACAGCAAATAAATCCATCCTCATTAAAGTACCCTTTTTCCCCTACCCACGGCACTCCCGCTTTTTTCGGAAAGTCCATAAGACGTTTGCTGCGGATTCCCACACTGTTTCCCACACGGCAGATGTTCCCGTAAATATCCCGGTAGGTAGTGGTATCCTCCGGTTTTGGAAGCGGCCATGGCGATCCGATATAATCATAATCCAGGAATTCATCTCTCCACTTTTCGGGATGCACGACAAAGCCATCGTAATGAACCAGGAGTGCGAATTGGGTATGAATATAATCGCCCAGATCATAAACCGTTTTATAATTAAAGTCATCAATATTACAAAGCTTATCTATGTGTTCGTAACGTATCCCTTTCGGCATGGACAGAGGCCTTTTATCCGTTATGATTACCGCATCAGCAAACACGATCTCCTTCATGCTGTATTCCATAGCCTTTAAGGTTGCTTTCACCTGCACACTGTCCATCGCACACAAGGTTACCTCCGGCAATACAAGCTTCCCCTCCGCATTGTAATAACTTTTTTTGTTATCTTCCATTCTGCATTACCTGCCCTTCCATGCCTTTATCCTGCGGATAACACCTCTGGTTATTTTCCGCAGTCTGGCATTGGCATATATGCATTTACTTTGTATTTTATAGAAACATTCTCTCATTTTACCCGGATGCACATTCAGTCTCCGGTATCTGCGGGATTTTTTCTTATACTCGTTTAATTCCTGCCGGCATTCTTCGTCTGTAAATACCCTTCCTTTGCGATCCATATAATGCCAGCCGGAATAGATATTCTGTTCGCTGGCCCAGTAACCATCCGACACATTATGCCTGGCCCAATATTTAGGGGCTATGATGTAGGGATCCCTATCACTTGTAAAAGCCGGAAAATAAGCGAAAGAGGAATTAGCCAGCAAAAGATATCTGGCATTCTTCAATATGGAATAATCCTTCGCCAGATCGAAATTATAAGCCGGTACTCCGGGCAGAAATTTATTCGCTTCCTTCACATCATTTGTGATAATCATAAATTTCATATCGGGATTCATTTTCCGCATATGTTTCATGCCGTCAAGCCAATATTTTTTTCGCAGAAACAATTCCGGAGAATCCATATAATCGGAACACCGTAAATGCAGCACACATAAATCTTCTTTCGAGTAGTCATAGCAGTCGTATTCCGGTTTCACTTTAAGCCATTGCTTAATCTGTTCCTTATATGCAATATAATATTCTTCCGCCTGCATATTTCCAAACAGCAGCATATTATCCTTTACAGAAAACATTTCCTCATCCGCAGCCGTCACATAACACCCATGTGTCAGGTCATGCCGGGAACTGCCCGTATAAATCCTGTCATCTCTCTCATAATAGGTGCCTGCAAACTTATTTTTATCCGCTTGGATTCCAAAATCCAAATCCATAAAATAAAGTCCGCAGGAACTATGGATATTATTAGCTAGGGTTTCGCTGCCCAATATGCTGAAATCTCTGCCTTGTTTCATGGCAATACATCTGGTTGTAACATAACAAAATAATTGGTTTCCCAATCCCTGACCCTTGAGCAATTCTGTTCCGATCATTTATTTTTTCCTTTTCAAATCCCATTATTCCGGCAGCTTCGCTTCCTCAATTGTAACTGTTCCGTTCCTTCACAGTTACTGCCAAAATCCATCCTAAATCGCCTTCGGCGAAGGATTTTGGCACTCTTGAATCACGTTCTTACGGTCTGCGCAGTAAATGCGCAGGCCTGATTGAAACGTTACTCTCAATCTTCCCTTTATCCACATTGTAGATAATATCACAATTCTCTATCGTCCGCAATCTGTGGGCAATGATGATGAGGGTCTTGCGTCCGTGGAAGCTGTCAATAGCTTCCATGATCGCGGATTCCGTATCATTGTCCAGGGCGGAGGTAGCCTCATCAAACACCAGGATTTCAGGGTTATGGTACAGCGCCCTTGCGATCCCGATTCTCTGCCTCTGTCCGCCTGACAGGCGGACGCCGCGGTCGCCGATACTGGTTTCCAGCTGCTGGGGCATCTGCTCCACAAACTCCTTCATCTGGGCTTCTTCCAGCACCTGCCATACCCGTTTATCATCTATCTGGTCTTTATCCACACCAAAGGCAATGTTTTCCCGCAGGGAATCATCGGTCAGGAAAATCGTCTGGGGAATATATCCGATATGGCTCAGCCAGGAAGGATAATTATCAAAAATGTTAACACCGCCGCAGGTTATCGTCCCCTCCCGGACCTGAAGCAGACCCATGAGAATATCGATGGCGGTAGTTTTTCCTGCTCCGGAAGGCCCCATGACACCTACCGATTTTCCTATGGGGACACGCATGCTGGCGTTATCCAGAATCTTTTTGGTGGTGTTTGGATATAAATAAGTGATGTTATTAAGGCAGATAGCATCCGCAACCGGGATCGGGGCCGCTTTCCCATCATCCTTGCTCTGGTATTCCCCATACTTGGTATAATCGCTGAAATCAACGTTTTCATACACATAATCCAGAGAAGGCTGGAAAAATGCTATATTTGTCACATGTCCGTTGATACGGTTCACACTGGGGAGCAGCCTTGTGGCGGCAAACGCAAAGGCTGTCATCTGGGGAATCATTTCCGTCAGGTTACCGCCTGCCAGGATATATACAGCCAAGTAGGCAAGGACTCCTCCCATGCAGAGTGTTTCTATGAGAAGCCTGGGGACATTATTGAGCACCGTATATTTGCTGGTCACTTCTCCGGCGATCCGGGAATATTTACGGAAATTTTTCGCAAAGAAGGCTTCTTTATGAAGGATTTTCACATCCTTGATTCCGTAAATAGACTGTAGGCGCCATTTTCCCATACGGCTCTGCACCTGCTGGGATTTCAGGCCCATGGTATTCAGCCTGGTCTTCATAACACGCATGATCAGGAGTGTCATAATGACCAGGATCCCTCCCATAACCACGGTCATTTTAAAATCAACCAGCAAAAGCGTCACACACAGGAACACAGCAACCACCGCTTCGCTCGCAAGCTGGATATATTCCATGAGGATGGTAAACACCTTGGGGACATCGCTGTCCACCAGCCGGAATACGGTAGGGATATCCGCGTTGAGATAAAATTCATAAGGACGGTTCAGATATTCCTCCAGCATATAGCTGACGGTACGGAACTGATTGCCGTTCACAAATTTTGCCTGCACGTAGGTCAGCAGCAGAAGGAACAAATTTTTGATTACGATGACTACGATGACCAGAAGAAGAAGCAGGAGAATCAGCTGCGTATAATTTTCCCTGGTGAGCGCAAAACCCAGCATGGAGCAAATCTTTTGTACCGTTTCACTTTCCAGCATGCTGTCCTGGTCGATGATTGCGGTAATCAGGGGCAGAATTGCGGTAACTCCTACGGTTTCCAGGATACCGCTGATAAGTATCATGATTCCCAGAAAACCCACTTTCCTTTTCTGCTCTTTACTTAAAATGCTGTTAAGTTTTTTAATATTTTCCATCATAAGCGTATCATTCTCTCCGTATAGATATCCCGGCATTCCCTGCCGTTCAGCCATTTCGCCGGCGCTATTACTTGTTTTTCCGGGTTCTCGTTAAGCCATGCCCCCCACCAGCTGAAGCTGCTGTTGGCAATAATATTATGCCTGCATCTGCTCATCAGATACAAATCCAGGTAACCGGTGTCCTCTGTGCTTCCTTCCACAAGAATGCCGTTCTTTCCTCCAAAATGCGTACCCGTCCATTCCGGATCGTTGCTGAACAGGAAAAACCGGGCATCCGGTATCAGCGCTTCCATGCGGGCAAAAGCCTCCTGGTAGTAGGTTTCCGTACAGATTCCCGTATACAGGCCGCCATGGCTTTCCTCCAGGTAATCCCCCCGTCTGATATGCACACCCACAGACGAGCAGCCCTCTATCTGCTTCTCCAGCCTTCGGTAAGCATCGGGGAGGGGAAATGCCCCGGACTCTATCCCGCGGAACCGGTATGCCTCACGCACTTTTTCTTCACAGTCCCGGAAGTATTTTTCACTCTGGAAGCAGCCTTCCAGCAGCGCCGGATCCCTTTCCATAACCTGGGGATCGAAATTGCTGTCTTTTTCCCGGTAGGCCTTTGTCCTCCTGCCGGTAAGCTTCCGTCTGACGCGGGACAGCGTATCCATGGATGCATCCGTCATTTCTGTCAGTTCCTCTCTGGTAGCCCGTTCATAGGTGATTCCGAACACCTCCAGCTGTTTTGGCCTGGAGTACGGCCCTTCATAGCAGGTGATATCGTCAATTTTCACCTCTTTCCCCCGGGCCTTCAGGCTGAGGTAGAGGGCGTATTCAAACATCTGGTTTCCCAGCCCCCCGGATAATTGCACAATAACCATGTTAACGTCCTCTCCGTTTTTGTTTCAGCGGGATAATGAACCTTTCATTCAGCCGTATCACGCCCAGATAAACTGCCGGTGATTTCAGGAAAATCATCATTTTCTTTTTTTCATTGGGGTTGGATACCGGGCATTGATATACCCGCTCCATATCCCGGCTGTCTCTGCGCAGGCGGTTTCTGATTACTTCCCGGTATTTTCTTCGGAAATCCTTTTCCGCCTTTCCCAGATCAATGTAATACAGCAGCAGTCTTTTATAGAAAAAATACCGGTGTATATCCGCCAGATCATTTCTGCCGATGGAACGTAAAAAAGCTTCTTTTTCCTCATAGGCAGGCAGTTGGTCCGTAAAGATGCGTTTTCCAAGGCCTTCCCCCATAATACTGCCTTCCCGTTCCAGCACGTAATTATAAAAAGCAGAATCTATATATACCGTTCCTGAAGCTTTTGCCAGAAGCCTGGTGGTGTATACGATATCCTCATAGTATTTCCCTTTTGGGAAACAAAGATCCCCCATGAGTTCGCGCCGGTACAGCTTGTTCCAGGCGGCATTCTGGATACAGACAGCATCCTCTTCCCGAAGAAAGCTCTCCAGCGCCTCCTGTCCTTCGAAAACAACGGCGGCGCCGGTGGAATCATCCACGGTATGGCCGCGGTAGATTTTCCGGTAACGGCAGACCGCCAGGGGTACTCCAAACGCTCTGGCGGCGGAAAGCAGCCCCTCATACATGGTTTCCTCTATCCAGTCATCCCCGTCCACAAAAGCGATATATTCCCCGTCCGCCAATTTGCTTCCCGCATTTCTGGCATCGGAAAGTCCTCCGTTCTTCTTATGGAGCACCCGGATTCTGGGATCTTCCCCGGCAAGCCTGTCGCAGAGCGCCGCACAGCCGTCCGTAGAACCGTCGTCCACCAGAATAATCTGCAGGTTCCGGTATGTCTGTCTCCGGATGGAACGGACACATTTCTCCAGGTAGGCTTCGATGTTATATACCGCCACTATGACCGATATGCGGTCGCTCTGCTCCTCCTCCGGAATCGGGCGGAATGCATAATGTTCTATTTTCTGCACGGTTTCTTCCTTCCTGTGTAACTGTCCGGGCCTTTTCCCGTTACTGCCAAAATCCTTCCTGTTACCGTTCGGCCATCCAGGCCTGGAACATCAGGATATACCAAATCTGAATGCGCCATACACCGTTTTCCACAAAATCCTTCCAAATGTTCCATACGGTATCTGGATTTAAAATCCCCTGCGTTTCCAGCGTCCTGCGGTCCAGGAGCGTTTCCGCCCAGGCACGGAGGGACGGCTCCTTCAGCCATTTGGCAATGGGGATGGAAAACCCTTTTTTGGGCCTGTCCATCAGCTCTTTCGGCACATATTTATACAGTACATCCCGAAGTACCAGCTTGCCCGTCCCATCCCGGCGCTTGTATTCCAGGGGAAGGCTCCAGGCGAATTCCACCACATCCTTATCCAGCATAGGGACTCTTGTTTCCAGTGAAACCGCCATCGCCGCACGATCCACCTTTACGAGGATGTCATCCGGATGGTACATCAGCATATCCATCAGCATGATTGTGTGATTGGTTTCTTTCAGATACCCCCGGGGCATCTGGGTATATTGATAGGGCAGGTTTCCGTGCTGTCTTGTGATCTCCATGGTAAGGGGATCGGTCAGGCGGGACTGCACATAGATATCTGCAGGATCCCTGGCACCCAGCAGCTTCCCTTTGATACGGAAAAGCTCCTTTGCCGCCAGGGGACTGTGCAGGACCAGATCGCTGCAGGGTTTGCGCAGAAAATAGGGAATATTTTTCATTTTTCCCCAGATACGGCTCACCGAAGCATAAGAGGTGTAACCGCAGAACAGCTCATCCCCGCCGTCCCCGCTTAAGGATACGGTCACATGCTCCCGGGTCATTTTGCTGACAAGATAGGTAGGTATCTGGGAGGAATCTGCAAAGGGCTCTCCAAACATGTAGGGCAGTTTAGGGATTACGGCTTTGGCATCCGCCTCCGTAATGTAAGCTTCCGTATGCTCGGTTCCCAACACCTTTGCAATTTTCCTTGCGGCATCCGCCTCATTATATTCCTTCTCCCCCATACCAATGGTAAAGCTCTTTACCCTGCCGTTATTCAGCGACTGCATCAGTGCCACAATGGTACTGCTGTCGATTCCCGCGGAAAGGAAAGCGCCCACAGGCACATCCGCCGCCATCTGATCCCGGATGGAATCCTTCAGCAGCCGTTCCAGCTCCGAAGCCGCTTCCTCCCTGCTGCCGGTAAACGGATTCTCCTGCCCTTTTTTTGCCGCCTCCTTCACCGACCAGAAAGGTTCCACCGAAGGGCTGGCAAAGGGCGCGTCCAGAGTCAGGATACATCCCGGCTCCAGCTTCCATATATCCCGGTATATGGAGTAGGGCGCGGGAATATAGCCATGGACAAAATAAATATCCAGCACATCCTTATTTATTTCATTATGGAACCCATCCAGCGCGGCAATGGAACCAATATCGGATGCGAAAACAAAGCTTCCGTTTACAAAACCATAATATAAAGGCTTTTCCCCGATCCGGTCGCGGAGCAGATACAGCCTTTTTTCTTTATTATCATACAAGGCGATGGCAAACATGCCTTTACACATCGTTATGGCTTCCCTGATCCCGATATGCTCCATCGCCTCCAACAGAACCTCCGTGTCCGAAGTCCCGCGGAAGTGTTCCACCTTTTTTTCATCAAGCAGGCGTTTTGCTATTTTTCGGTAATTATAAATTTCTCCGTTAAAAACGATTTCAAACCGGCCGCTGTGAGACTGCATAGGCTGTGCGCCGTTCTCCGAAAGATCCACAATGGAAAGCCTCTGATGCCCCATGACCACTTTCTGGTCATCACTGGCCCAGATACCGGAAGCATCCGGACCTCTGTGCCGCATCCGCTCATTCATTTTCCTGATATTTTTCTCCCAGTTCCCTTTCCAGTTACAAAATCCTGCAATTCCACACATAGACTCACCTGCTTTCTTTCGTCCTTTTTTCTTACCTTACTTCTTTCAGGCTTTGCTGTCCCTACTCCTCTTCGATCACCTTAAATTCTTTCCGAGCCTTTTTATCCAGAATGATCTTTTTGGCGGTTTCCGTCTGCTCTTCCCACAATTCGGCAGCCTTGTCCCAGCTTTCATATTCCTTCTGCCCCCGTTTGTCCGTAAAGGAATAGTGGGTTTTCAGATATTCTCCCAGAAACGCGCTGCATTTTTCCATGCCGAAGGCATTTGTGTGACCGCCGTAATCATCAAAATCCGTTTCGAAGTCCATATCCAGCTCTTCGTAGTAATCGTTCAGGTTCAGGAACCGGTATCCGGTAGGTGCGATGATATCCGCTATATAATTATACTGGCTTTGTTTTTCCTCCGTCATGGTATTGGGCGATACGATAAATAAAGCGTTCAGCCCTTTTTCCTGTAAATAGGCCAGGAGATCGCGCAGCACCTCTTCCTGATCCTCCGGTATGGCCTGCCTTGTGGTCACTCCGGAATAATCCGCCATTTCGCTGGGTCCGATGTCGTCACGGATGACTGCTCCCTTTAAGGGATCCTGGTGTTCATAGCGGAAGGTCACCATTTGGCTGGGGAGCACCAGGGTCTTCCAGTTGGAATGATATTTAAAGATATCAAAATAATAGGTGTATCTTGCTTCCTCCCCGCCCGGCTCCACCAAATCATTTATGGTTTTAATCCGGTTCCAGGAATACTTCATATTATCGGTGACGCCTCTGGTATAGGCCATATTCTGAGTCAGCCGTTCGTCCGGTCCAAGATACATCCGCATTTCAAAAATATAAAGCGCCGGATCCTGGGTTTTCTCCGCTTCCTCCACCAGATGCACCGCCGCTTTGGGACGCTGCATGTTGGAAGAAAGAGGATAACAGGTAATCCCGGTATCCTTCCATATTTTCGGCCCTGCATAATAGGGGTATACCGGGCTGGACCCGATCATCACCACATCAATGGTATCCTCTTTTTCCCCATAAAATCCCACAAATATATCCTTGATATCGCCGTTTGTGCGAATCATATAGGTGAGTGGAATCAGAATCAGGAAAAAACCTGCTATAAAACAAATTGTTTTTATCCATTCTTTTCTCTTCATACTACCTGTTACTTTCTAATAGAGTAACTGTTCAGTGCCTTCACAGTTAAGTTACCTCTTGGAAATCAAATAATCCATCCATTCTCTGTCCACATGCTCCGGAAGATATTCTTCAAGGAGCTTTGCCGCATTGCGTCCCATGGCATCCGCTTTGTCCCTGTCGGAAAGCAGGGTGCGCAAGGCAAGCTCCAGGGCGGCGGTATCTCCGGGAGGAATCAGGAGTCCGTTGATTCCGTCCTGAATCAGCTCAGCAGGCCCGCCGCAGGGACAATCGGTAGAAATTACCGGCAGTCCTAAGCACATGGCCTCAATCAGGGTGTTAGGCATTCCTTCGCTGAAGGATGACAGCACGAAGGCGCTGCCTTTATATATTTTATCCGCCACATCCGTCACCGCTCCCGGCAGGCTGACACGATCCCAAAGGTTCATCTGTTCCGCCAGTTCACGCAGGGGTTCCCTGCATTCCCCGTTCCCGTAGATAACCAGTCTGACAAGGGGGAAATCTGCCGCCAGCCCCGAAAAGGCACGCAGCAGCATTTCATGGTTCTTGTTAGCATCCATACGGCCCACCGCATAGATGCACATATCCCGTTCTCCTTCAAACCGTTTCCGGACAAAGGAAGGATTCAGGGGGTTTTTTAATACCACCGCTTTCTTCCTGATTCTTTCCGGGAAAAAAGCAAAGGCCTCCTTCGTCTGAAGCACGATTCCGGCCGCCCTGGCAAAATAGGTCCTGGCAAGGAAACGCATGAGTCCGGTAGCATATTCTGCCTCCGGCTCTCCCCTGACGGAAATCACAACGGGAATATCCAGAAAGCTGCTGGTAAGAAGGGCCATCAGATTGTTTTTTCCGATAAAAGAAAGAATAACATCCGGCCGTTCCTCCTTCCAGATTCGGCGCAGCTTGCGGAAACGGCGGATAAAATTTACCATCCGGCTTCCGCTCTTCTCTTCCTCCGTAATCTCACTGTAAACACGTTTGATTTCCGGAGACAGCTCATATTCCCCTTCTCCCTTGTACTGGGTCACAACCGTAACCCGTATCCCCTGGTTCTCCAGGTACTCGGCCAGATTGACCAGGACCCTCTCCGAACCGCCTTTGCGCAGGGCACTGATAAAGAGAGCAATATGGATTTTTGCGGTATTCGCTGTTGTCTTCTGTCGTTTTTTCAATGATACGGCTCCTTTAAAGCTAACTAAATGCATCCTACATCCTTTATAGCATACCAAGCCCTTCAGGTTCTTTCACAACACACCTCATCTCATATAGCATGCATACCACTGCTGAAAGATAAAAAAGGCCCAAACAATCCTGGAGTAATTTTCACCGCTGCCCGGCCCCCTGTCACCCTGCTGCAGGTAGCTATCAATAAAACGGCTGACATAGTCCGCATGGAAAATCCCCTGCTTCACCAGAAACTCTTTCGAGGAATAGTCCGTCAGGCTGTTTTGCAGCGGGCCTCTGAGCCATTTATCGAGAGGTACGGAAAAGCCTTTTTTCTTCCTGTCCAGCATCTCCCGGGGTATATAATCATAGGCGATGCTTTTTAAAATTCTTTTTTTCTCCCCGTTCTTATATTTAAAGGAATGAGGAAGGCGGAAGGAGTACTCCATTACCTCTTTATCCAGGATCGGGCATCTGGCCTCCAGGGAGTATTTCATGGAAGCCCTGTCCACCTTGCATAAGATGTCTCCCGGCAGATACGTGTCCATGTCCAAAAGCATTCTGCGGATCTGCCAGTCCTTCTCCCGGTAGGCGCTCTCTCTGGGATAACGGCAGTCCATCCCAGCCCCGGATACAAACGCTCTCGCCGTGTCCGGATAAGCCGGGGGGCAGATTTGGGTCTTCATCTCCGGATTGCGGTTACCGGCGATGGAACGCACCTTAACCGGAAGCCTTTCTTCCAGCTTTGCCCTCCTTATGCCGGGCAGATCCAATATCCCGTGGACCATACCTCCCAGCCCGTCCAGTTTCTGCACCCGGGCCAGCCTGTCATACATTTGATAACCGCAGAAGAATTCATCCCCGCCGTCACCGGACAAGGCGACAGTCACCTGCTTTCTGGCGAGCGCGGATACCAGCATGGTAGGGATTTGGGAGCTGTCTGCAAAAGGTTCATCATAATAGGCAGGAATGCTCTCCACCAGATCAAACATCCCCTTTTCATCGATATACGCTTCCGTGTGATCCGTCCCGAGATACGCTGCCACCTGTCTGGCATAGACAGCCTCATTGTACTGTTCCTCTTCAAAACCTATGGAAAACGTCTTCACCGGCTCCGGTGAGTTTTCCTGGGCAATGGCGGTCATCAGGGAGGAATCGTAGCCTCCGCTTAAAAAGCTGCCCAGAGGCACATCCGCGATCATACGGGAAGCCACCGCTTTTTGAAGAAGCCTCTTCAGCTCCTTTTTTGCTTCCTCATAATCCGTGACCGGGTTTTTCTGCATTTTATGATAGACATCCGCAATATCCCAATATTTCCAGGTCTTGATTTCCCCCTTATGAAACCGCAGTATTTCTCCGGGCTGCAGCTTATATACATCCCGGAAAATGCTGTCCGGCGCATTGATATACTGCTGGTAAAGGAAACGGGCCAGCACATCCTTCCGGATTTCCCCGGGGAATCCGGGACACGCCATAAGAGGCTTGAGTTCCGAGGCAAACACCAGATTTTCCCCATCCAGCCAATAGGAAAGCGGTTTTTTCCCAATCCGGTCCCTCACCAGGAAGATTTCCTGGGTCCTTTTATCATAAAGGGCTATGGCAAACATGCCGTTCAGACGTTCCATACAGGAAATACCCCATTTCAGATAAGCTGCGATAATGACTTCCGTATCACAGTTAGACTTAAAGGGGTAGTCGGAAAGTTCTTTCTTCAATTCTTTAAAGTTATAAATTTCTCCGTTAAAAACGATACAGATCTGATCCCGCCCTGCTCCGAAGGAGGCTTCCGAATGCATGGGCTGATGCCCCAGCGCGGAAAGATCCATAATGGAAAGCCTTCGCTGTGCGAAACCAATCCGGTAGCCATCCTCGCCGGGATAGATTTCTTCCCCCGAGTCATCAGGCCCCCTGTGGTACATCGTGTCATTCATGATTTTCAGGGTAGTATCCGCTATCTCCCTCCTGCTCACAAAACCACAAATACCGCACATACTGTCACTCTCCTTTCCCTGCGTACCGGAAGCGCTGCCGCCGTCTTAAAGCAAATCCCTGACTCTTGCGAAATGCTTGCACTCATTATCTATTGTGTCCATCAATTCCTCATTTCTTTCCTGTATCAGCGTTCTGAAGTTCTCCAGGTTGTCATACCCTTTCTTTGTCCAGGAATAGGGATGGGTCAGAATCTGGACCCTTTCGTTGTTAAACAGTGTGTCCGCATCCGGCGTGCCGTAATTCCATCTGTGCTTGGCATCGGAAATATACTTCACATGCAGCGGCGTGGAATCCGTAACATTTTCAGAAAAGGTAAAAAATTCATCCTGATAAGCATTGATAATCCCCGGAAAAACAATATTTTCCCGGAGTACATCCGCCGATGGGCGGTGTATGGAAAATTCAGTGATTTCAAAGCCGAGCATTTCGCTGAGAACATGGATTTCCTGCAGAATCTTCTTTCTCACCAGCTCCATATCCGTCAGGCCGTTCAGCGCGAAATGAAGGCCGATAACATGCCCTCTTTCATGCATGTATTTTATCATGTCCATATTTTTTTTAGAAAGGATATTATAGGAATTATTGGTCCACTGGAAAAAATAGGTGGATGTAAAATCCATCGACAGCTCCAGTTTGGAAAGGGCAAAGGCACGGTCCACGCTGAATTCCACGTCATGCCTCATGATAATGAACTTGTCCCGCTCCTGCGCCTGTCTGAAATTGCAGCCGCGTCCGCTTTCTTTAATAATGTTGATAATTTCTTTATAATCCGAATAGGAAAACATTCGTTTTACTCCTCCTGCGTTGTAACCGTTCCAGACGGGTCTGAACGGTTACCCAACGTTATCTGCATACGGCTTCTATATAATCCTGCCACTGTTCAAAAACCGCTTTGCCGTTTGCCCTCTCACGAATCTCCCGCGCTTTGCTGCCAAGCCGCTCCGCCAAATCAGGGTTTTCAATCAGCCTGCAGATCCCCTCCGCTAAAGCTTCTTCATCCTTGATAGGAACAAGCAGCCCGTTCACCCCGTCCTTCATAACTGTGCGGGGGCCGCCGCAGGGACAATCCGTGGCCACAATGGGCAGTCCCAGAGCCATTGCCTCCAAAAGCGCATTGGGAAGCCCTTCCCAATCGGAGGAAAAGGCAAAAACCGACGCATTTACAAGCACCTTTTCCAGGGAATCACTGGCTCCCATAAGAAAAACGTAATCCTCCGCCTTCCTCTCCGCAATCAGCTCCTCCAGCTGCTCCTTTGTCCCGTCGCCGGAATCGCCGCCATATATTTTAAGCACATAGTCAGGATGTTTCTTATGCACCCTGTCAAACGCACGGATCAGCATCAGCTGGTTTTTAAAGTCCACAATTCTTCCGGACTGCACCACTTCTTTGACTCTTTTTTCCGGCCGGGGCACATCCAGGTATTTATTATGCAGGGGGTTCAGGATAATACGTGATTTCGCCCGCACCTTTTCAGGGAAAAAATCTCTCTGTCCCTCCGTTTGAAACACACAGCCTGCCGCTCTGGGGAACAGCAGCGGAATCTGGAATTTGTCATCCCAGTGATCATAATGTCCCACCGGATCCGTACGCACGGAAACAATGACCGGTATCCCGGTCCCCAGCGCCGCCGTTATGGCACGGTAATTCGCCTTATGGCAGAAAGCAACCACCACATCCGGTTTTACCTTTTTGATAAAGGCCCGCAGACGCTGTCCGCGGATTCTGAGCCTGGCAAATCTGCCCTTGCCTTCTTCCTCTTCGTTCAGGCCCACATGGACTCTGGTTATGCTGTTATCTATCTGGAATTCATTGTCAGCATACCATTCGGTAGCAATATACACTTCATAGCCTTCCGCAGCAAACTGGTGGGCGAGATTCGTGATAACCCGTTCTGCCCCGCCCTGCTCCAGGCTGTTTATGTGGAACACAATTCTACGCATATTTACGTCCTTTTCATTTCCTGAAATTGGCTGCATAAATTCAATCTAGTTTACCACATTAGGATTAAGGATACAAGAAAAAAAGCGGGTACCCCCGTTGTTTCCGGCACATTGTCCCGTTTGGTATCCGTCCGCCGCAGCCCTGCGCCCTTGTGTATCCGGCCTGCCCTTGGGGGTATGATATCCCTCAGGTGCTTTCTATACCGTGGAAATGAGACCAATCCAAAGCGGCAGCCTCATCTGACACTTTGGATGCTTTGGGCTCATTGGAACGTTTGGTATAGCAGCACCTGAGGGACATCATACCCCCAAGGGCAGGCCGGATACACAAGGGCGCAGGGGCTGCGGCGGACGGATACCAAACGGGACAACCTACCCTGTTTCGACGTGGTACCCGCACGCAGTACATGTATATTCCCTTTCGGTAAATCTTACTTTTCCTGGCTCTTCCTGCTGTTTTCTCCCCCCGGTCCGTCCTTCCTCGGAACCTCGTCCGGTATGATATTACCGGCCTGGTCATTGTCATCGGGAAGGGGAAGATCCGCCTGGGGAATATTGCCGTCATCGTATACGCTGTTTACTTTCCGGGAAGCTTCCTGGTCTGCTTTCGCTTGTTTCTCCATAAAATAATGCCGCCTTTCACTTTTTGGAGTTAGTATGCCCGGATGGCGTTTCTTTATTCCAAAGGGGTATGGCCGCTGTCAATACCGGATATCCCCGTCGTGGGTAAGCAGCGAAACGCTGTCCATACCTTCCATTCCCGCACAGGCATCAATTAATCCCATTTCATCCTTGGTTTTGACTTCTATAACATAGTCGATCCCTGCGGCCGTTACATTCCGGGAACGGATCTTATAGCCTTTGGCGAAAGATTCCAGCACAGGAAGAAGCTTCGCTTCCATTGACTTATCCGAACTGTTTAACACCAATAACAGGGAGGCCTGGGGCATTTTTATGAAATCGAGTAAAAAGGATAAGATTGTCACCACAAGGCAGGTAACGATTGCCAGCATGTACAGCCCTGCGCCGCATATGATACCTGTGCTGATCGACCAGAATAGAAAAAGCAAATCCATGGGATTTTTGATGGCGTTCCGGAAACGTACGATAGAAAGCGCGCCTACCATACCCAATGAAATAACCAGCGATGACTGTAAAGCCAGCACAATTGCCGCCGTAAGCACCGGCATAATAGCCAGTGTTTTATTGAAGTCTCTGGAGTAAAAGCTGCTGTGGCTGTTGAGCCGGTAAATATAATAAATGTACACGGACAGCAAAACGGTAATAAGCAAAATGGAGATTACCTGGAATACCGACATCTCCATCGAAAAACCTTCCAGTATTGATTTCTTGATTACATCCCTTGCACCCATGATATCCCTCCTGTATAGTAAGCTTGTGCTGCAATTCTGCATTCTCTGTATTTTGAATAGGGTGTCTGCTGCTGCCGTCCGGTTTCCAGTGCCTGCGCAATGTAGGAAGGAAGTACTTCATCGTATTTCACTTCCAGAACATGCTTTCCTTTTTCCATAACGGGAAGAAGTCTGAGCTTCGGCTCCAGAAAATTTCTAATATCGGCAGATGCGGAAATATTCCGGTCAAAGGTCACCCTCACATTACCTGTTTTATTAATATAGGCAGTCCTTTCATACTGAACAATGACTACCGGACGAAGAAGGCTTGTCCGCATGGCAAGGAACAGCATATGCAGTACCGTGGGATCCCCTTTCCGGTATGCCGGGACCTTTCCGGCCATCACAGCACTGCACTGCTTTTCTGTCAGCGGACAGCTTTCCTTTTTTGTCATTCCGCTGCATTTATATTTTACTTCCAAAGAAATTTTGTCTGCGCATCCTCCGTAAATACGGATACGGAACTTTTTCCTGTCATTCACCCCATCCATGGTTTCCGCGAAACAGGTATTATCATAGTCGTCAAAATAGAGACTGCGGATTTGGTATTTTCCCTCTTCACCGTGATGGGCATCCTCTTCCATCAAATGAGATAATCTTCCTGCCAGGATCCGTAATTCCCCTTCCGTACAGATATATTTCTCTTCTACCCTATATTCCATTCCTGTCATTCCTCATTATAATCCCCCGCCGCAATGGCGCTGTCCATGAAAACAATCCTCGCTCTGATATATTCTTGTATAGCAGTAATATCCGTACTGTTGCCCGCATCCGGCCAGCGCAGTATTTCCCTGTTAAAAGCGCCGCTTTCCGTCAGCAGCGTCATGTAATCGGCGGCCATCCCGCACAGCCTGTCTGCTTGTATGCTAGACTGCCTCATGGCGGACCATAGCTGGTTTGTCAAGGTAATGATTTCTTTCTCACTGCTCTCGTATAATTTTTGGAAATCGCTGACAGTAAAAATCTCGTCAATTCCAAAGACACCAAATTCCGTAATATTCGGGCTTTCCACCGACCAGGCATCACCGAAGGAATAATTGAGATCCCAGGGTATTTTGCGGATCAGCAGCCGGTTTTCCTGCTCCGATGCCAATATATAAAAGTTTTTATTAATGTTATCCGATGCCGAAAGGAATTGTAAATATAACCAGAACTTTGTGATGTTTTCCTTATCCAGGACAGCCGGCTCGTCCATTTCTCTCTCATCCGCCAGGTAATCCGTATAATATTCCAGCGGCTTCCAGATTCCCTCCTGCCATTCTTTCGGGAATTCTATTTCGAATTCTTCGGTTTCCATGGCATCAGATATTCCATCATAGTAGCCTCTGCCAACCCCATCTATGGAACTGCACTTATAAAGGAAATCCCCTTCCTTTAAACTGAGCTGTTTTTTATCAATCGGCTCCATTAATCCGTAAATGCCTCTGTAAAAGCCGTTTACAAATACTTCTGCATATTCCATTCTGGTGCCCTGCAGTTCGGGGCTGATTTCATTCCAGAGATCGGTCGCTATCTTTTCACGCACCTTGCTTGTATCGGAGTAAAGGGCATTCAGAATCCACTTATTATCACTTCGCATTCCCAGAAAAGATTTATTCCGGGCTTCCCCTTTTTCATCAAACAGCCGTATGCCGAAGCTTTTCTTTTCAAACTGCCGGCTGCTGGCCCCTCTTTCATAATAAGTACAGAAGCTTTCTTTTATTGTATACAGGCCTTCTGCTTCCTTATCTTCCGGATCCCATACTACCAGCTTACTGTTGTTGCTGACTGCTTTATCTGCCGATTCCACCAAGTCCCCGGTGATACTGATAATTGGAAGCCCTGAAAAAACCACTTCGTCCTCACTATACCAGCCATCACCAAATACAATAAAACGAAAAGGATGCCCTTCCCTGATAGCTCCCGCCTTATCAGCCCAATAGCTGTCTTCATAGAAATAAACTTTAATCTTTCTGTCCGTTGTTTCCAGCTTTCCCTGGAATTCTTCCGAATTCAGGGACTGGGATATATAATAGAAACCGTAATTTCCATCGTAAGGTAATTGCTGTTCCCCAAACAGGACAAAATCCCCTATGGGATCCTCCGATGAAATCCTGCCTTCCTTCATACTGTTTAATTCATTTTCTGTCTTTATTTCCACCGAAATTATTTTTTGACTTTCCTTAGCCCTGAGCAAAAGTCCGAAAATACAAAAACATACAAACAATAAACAGCTTGCTGCAAATAATATTCGTTTTCTTTCCACCGCTATCATCCTGTATTTGTAATATAATATATCGTTACTTTTTTCACAATTTGATTATTATACAAGCTTTTTAAGCAAAATACAATGTATATATTCTAAAATCCGCCACTGAATTTCTTAATTTTTAATTAAATTTTTCTGTGGTATCTCATTTTGCTTGTATATTTTTCCATTTACGTAGTAAAATATAGTACCAAACTAATATTATGCTTTTACCTGCTTATTTTACTCATAATAAATTACTTACTGCTGTTTAAATGCTTCTTACGTTTAATCCAGTTGGGTAATCATCTGTTCTCTGTCAAGAAAGGAGTATCTAAGAGTTACGGCTGCTTTTGTAATTCTTATAAACGCTTATGAAATCATTTCTTGTAAAAAGTGTTCTTGCCGTATGTATCACTGTCTTCTGTATATTTTATCTGGATATTATGTATGAGCAGAAATCAGATAATCCCATTGCAGAAGTGAATGCCTTTAATTTCGTCCCGGAAACCATACAGCTTGCAAACTTCGGAAGCTCCCACGGCCAATATGCTTTTGACTGGGGCGCACTGAAGGATCGCGGTATTAAATGTTTCAATTTCGCTCTTGCAAGCCAGTCTTTCAAATATGATTATGCGCTTTTAAATATGCATAAAAATGAATTTGCAGAAGGCAGTATTGCTTTTATTCCGGTATCCTATTTTTCCTTTAACAGCGAGGCCACCAATCCTGACGACATTGAGGCTATCAGTGTACGCTATTACCGTATTCTGTCTCCCCAATATAACCCTGATTACAGCCTTTATAAGGATTTGGTCGCCATACGGTTCCCTATTCTGTCCGCAGGGGATAAAATATTTGATCTGTTTAAACCGCCGGTTACCTTTCCTTCCTTGTCCGACAACCGGCAGAATATTGTTTATGCCGCGGAAAGTTCACCTGATGTGACTGCCCAGGGTGAAAATACCGGTGCGCCGGAATCCGATACCTCATCTGATTTATCTTCCGAAGCTCCGGTAGCTGCTGAAAATATGGAGCAGGTATACGGAACGGAAAAGGTGCAGGAATTTCAATCCAAGGGCGCTGCCAGATACCAGAGACATTTTGAAGGGAAAAGTGAATATTTTGAAGAGGATAAAGAACAGGATCTCAAGAATATGATAGAGCTGTGTCAGGAGCGTAATATCACCCCTATTCTGATTACAACCCCTTTTTCGATCTATTATAACCAATATGTTTCCGCCGATTTTATGAATGAATTTTACAGCAAAATACAGGGAATCGCTGCGGAATATGGCATTACGTATTATGATTACTCCCATGATGAACGTTTCCAGACGCATCTGCAGTACTTCGGGGATGCGGATCACCTGAACGAAGAAGGCGCAATTTATTTTACGGATATGCTGACAAAAGAAATACCCGAATTAAAAGCTTATTTAGAAACACACTGACATGGATATAAGCGTAAAAATAAGCCTGCCTCTTACACGATTGCATATCGTAAAAGCGGCAGACTTATTTTTCGCTGTAACCATGCGGTTTGGATAGTTTTTTGTTATTTAAAACAGTCAGACAGGAGCTACCGTTATTTTCCGAACCCCGCAATGTCCCCCGTCCCTCACCGCCACTCCCACGCAGCCATATTCATAAGCCCCCTCATCCTCCCGGTATTCACCGAACAAGGTTCCATCGACAGCCACCCGGACAGAACCTCCCTCCACCCGGATGGACAACCGGTATTCTTTCCCCAATTCCCATGGAAAATCCCTGCCAAAAAGCACCTCATATTCTCCGTGATTCTTCAGCAGCCCTGCTTTTTTACCTGCCAGCAGCCCAAATGCATACGATCGCATCCCGCCCTGCACTCTGGCCTGTATCAAATGGGTTCCTTCCGTATAAGGCGTCAAAAGCCCAGTCACCTCATAATCCGTCCAGTTCCAGCCTCCCGTATAAGCCTCCCCGGAATCGCTGCAGGACAGATGGAGACGCCCCTCCCGCAGGGAAAGCATACCCTTCAGCCGTGTAAACTGGCTTATCTCCCGGTGAAGCCCGGGCCATACCTCTTCTCTCTCCTTGGAGAAGTCAATTGAATAGGATGGATTTCCTTCCCAATACAAATCATCAATACAGCAGGAAAAAGTATCCGTGCCGTCCAGTTCGTCCACCGGAGTAAAACAGACCCCTGCCTCATCCAATAGTTCCCCTTCCATCTCCGGGATTTCCCAGGACAGCACTTCCCATGTCTCCGGTTCCAGCGTCATCCAGTTTCCATAATAACAGACATCTCTGTTCCCGCCATGGACATACAGACGCGCCCTTGTTCCTGTCTCACCCTTCCCCGCCATCACTGCACAATGGAGGGTCTGCCCGGGATACACCAGCGGGGAAAAGGCAGGATCATAACGGCTGTCGTGAAAATCCCCGGGACGGTAATAGGTTTTCTTATATACCAAGACCTCATCTCCCCTGTGCACCGGTTTACTGACACATTTCAGGGAACGTTTTCCGGTATATGCGGTCTCTTCCGTATTCCGCAGAACAGCCTCCCTTTCCTCATACCTGCCGGCATCCCGGTCAAATACCTTCATACGCAGCGCATGAGTGGAACCGGGATATTCAAAATGGCAGCTGTCCATTTTTCTCCTGAAAATATCCCTCCAGGGTTCCGGCGGCTCCTCCCCTGCTGCTTTGCAGGCCAGGCCCGCAATATAGGATGCCCAGTAAGGAATATCCATGCTATTGAGCGAACCAATCACACTGGAACAGGCGAGAAAATCATGAACCGGTTCCCTCCACTTACCGTCAATGGCCGCAAGACCGCCCCGGACGCCCATGATTGTCCCCACATTCCCCACATTGCAGTCTGTATCCCAGCCGCACATGGTGCAAATCTGCAGCGTCCGGGAAAAATCCCCGTTTCCGTACAGCAGAGCCAGTATCATCACGGCACTATTCGGTATAATATGGCAGACGCCGGGATATTTATCATATCCGAAATTGGCATGGATATATGCAAAACAGGCCCGCCAGTCTTTTTTTTCTTTTTCCCAGAAGTCTGTCACTGCCCTCACCGCCCTGACATACTCGCATCGGGGAGGCAGATAGGAAAGCCCTTTTTCAATAATCGTAAGGATATCGGTTTCCACAAAAGCAAAGCTGATGCAGGCCGCCACAAACATCCCTCCGTAAACCCCGTTTCCGTCATGCGTGACGCTCGCGGCCTCTTTTGCAAATTTCACCGCCAAATCCGGATTCCCCGGGGCGGCCAGCCCCCAGGTATCAATAAAAATCTGTCCGCCGATCTGTTCCGCCGCGGCAGCCCCGTTCTGTTCGATGCTGCCGCTTCTGGGTGCGGGGATCCCATGACAGAGATTCAGATATGCCGTATGCTCGGTAGAGGTACCATAGCCGCCCCACCAGAAAAAACCATGTTCAAAGGGGGCATAATTGCGCAGGGCCTCCGCCACATCCGCAGCTTTTATCTCATACCTGTTTCCGCCCTCCTCCAGCGCCCGCAGGAAAAACAGCGGCCCGTTGCTGTCATCATCCGCCGCAAACTCGCGGTAGTCCACCAGATAGCCGTCAATGCTGCCGTATGTGTTACGGATTTTGTCATAGGTCCAGCTTTCCACCGGGGCGCCCAGGCGGATTCCGATAATTTTCCCCAGCCAGCCCGCATATATTTTTTCTATGACTTCTTCCTTCATATCTGTCTGTTTCCTCCTCCGCCTTCAGATACGTCCCATTTTCAGGAATGCGTCCCGGAATATGGCATCCCGGTTGATTTCCTTTACATTTCCGATAAGATGTCTGGTGTAGTCTCTGCTCCAGGTCAGCTGATCCGTAACGATTGGTGCGCTTGTTATCTCCCATTTGCTCCATGTCCGGTTCATAAGGCATCCCACCGCCCCCAGATCCCAGATGGTCTTGCCCCAGGCGAAGGTATCCTGCCCGTAAGCTTTTACTATGGAAATCAGATAGTCGCACAATTCATTTTTACCGCCGATGCAGCTTTCCAGCTCCGGCACGCCGGTGATCATATGAGAGGTTACAAAGTTACAGGGAACATGTAAAAGCGGAACCCCGGAGTCGAAAATCACCTGGGCGGCCAACACATCCTGGTATATATTGTACACATCGGGGGACAGTTCAAAATCATTCCCTGCCAGCCAAACCACCACAATGCGTGCGGCGATTTCCGGTTTTCTAAGCAATGCGGACGCAAGATTGGTCCCCGCACCGATCCCGACGACATACAGGGGATTTTCCGGGGAATACCGCATGGCCCGCTCCGCCAGGTCCGCGGCGGCAGCCGACGGCACCGGCAGCCGTTTATCCGTAAGATAGGAGGCGGAGCCCTTTTTGATATCACACACGCCTTCCTTATGGCACAGCTTACTGATATTCCGGATTTCCCGGTAACTCATTTCCATCCCGGTTTCCGGATCCTGCGCCCTGTCATTCATGGAAAACGGCGCCGCATACATAGCCTGTACCCGTAACCGTTCCGGGGACAAAAGCAGATAACTGATGGCAAAGGGGTCGTCCACCTCCGTGGCCGCATCCGTATCCAGCACCACATCCAGGATTCCCTCCTTCCATTCCAGCATTTTCAAACGCGTACTGTCATTGATTACCGGGGTCATTTGTCCTCCTCCTATTCTTGTTGCAATTCACGGCCACATTGTGCCGGCGCTTCCCTCTCCGGCCCTGTGCCCCGCGGTGCCGCCATCCCGCAAGGATTCCTGTAAGGGGCGTTATAAGCACGCCGGTCCTTAGGCTGCGTCCTTTGCAGCCTTAGTACCGCTGCGTGATTATCCGAGCGAAAGCGGCCCCTGTAAGAAACCTTTCGGGATGGCGGCACCACGGGCACAGGGCCGGAGAGGGAAGCGCCGGCACAATGAGGCCGTGAATTGTAACTATGCTTTAATCCCTGAGCTCATAGCTCCCTTGACAAATTCCTTCTGGGTACAGATAAAGAAAAGGATGACTGGGAACGACAGCAGCACCACGCCGGCCAGAGTCAGGTTCGTTTTCTGGAAATATGTCATATTCACGGTCTGCAGCCCGACCACCAGGGTGAATTTATCCACCTTATTGATAAAAGTGGCCGGAACCATATAGGAATTCCAGGTTCCCGTAAAATTCAAAATAGCGATGGAAGCAAAGAGCGGTTTGGAAATAGGGCACACAATTCTTGCAAAAACCCCCGCATGGCCCAGGCCGTCTATTCTGGCTGCCTCCAGCAGTTCTCCCGGCACGGCGAAGAAAAACTGCCTGGACATAAATAAAAACATGGTCTGGGACATAAAGGGCAGCGTAATAGCCCAGATCGTATTATGCATATTCAGCTTTGCGAGCTGGATATACATCTGTATCATAATCAGCTGGAAAGGCACCATCATGGAGATCAGCAGTGCCCCGAAAATAATCTTCTTCCCCGGAAACCGCAATTTGGCAAGGGCATACCCTGCCATGGTGGGGAAAAGCAGGTTACCCGCCACCACAATAGCCGTAGATGCGAGCGTATTCCAGTACCACTGCAGAATCGGATACTTCGTGAACAGCTCCCGGTAATTATCCAGCGTCCATACGCTGACAGGCGCCCAGGTCTGCACATAACGGTAAGGCAGCAGCGAATTATAAAATACATACAGGACAGGCAGTAAAAAAATCAGGGAAAGACCGATTAAAACCGTATAAAGGATAATGCTCCGTATTTTCTTTTTCATGTTCTATTCCCCCTCCTTACTGATAAACATCCGTACCAGTGACAGCAGAAAAATAATCGCCAACAGCACCATGGCCGCCGCACTGCCGTAGCCCATATCCATGTAGCTGAAGGACTGCTGATACAGGAAGGTGACCACCGTACTTGTGGAACCGGCCGGCGACCCTAACGGGCTTTGTTTGGAAATTGCCGCAATCTGATCAAATATCTGGAACGCATTGATCATTCCCAGGGTAATAACCAGATAAGTCGTGGGTTTTACCAGAGGCAGGGTGATATACCAGACAGCCTGGATCTTATTGGTCCCGTCAATTCTTCCGGCCTCATAAAGCTCCGCTGAAATATTCTGCAGGCCGCTGATATAAAGAATCATATAAAAGCCGATCTGCTGCCATACATAAATAATAATTACCAGAAGCAGCGCATATTTCGTGCTGGTAAACCAGGTGGTATTGTCAAAGCCAAACAGGGTAAAAAGTTTTGTCCCGATGCCGTCTTTGATAAAAAAATACATAAAGAAAATACTGACGGCAACCGACGAAATAATATAGGGCATATAATATGTCGTACGGAAAAAAGTTTTCCCCTTTATTTTGCCGTCCAGCAACACCGCAATCAGAAAAGCAATGACCGCAAGCAGCACCACCACCACCGCAACCATGAGGAAAGTATGCTGGAGCGCCTTTAAAAAAGCCCTGTCCCGGAAGAGGCGGAAAAAATTCGCAAGCCCTACAAACTGTGTCCGTTCCGGCGTGATAAAGCTGTAATCAAAAAAGCTGAGCCTCATAGATTTTACAGCCGGAATAAAGAACCAGTAGATCCACATAAAAACGGCCGGTAACAGAAAGCATACGGCCGTAAAAACTTCTGGTTTTTTATATTTTTCCCGATATTTTCTGTTTTTCTTTTTCTCCATTTTATACCTCATGTCCGTTTTACGCGGACTTATATTCCTTTGTTAAAAATGCAGCAAATGCACGCAGGGATCGGGGCCAGGACACACCCTTATCCTGTTACCCGATGTTCTCCAGCCCCGATCCCTGCCGATACATTCTGTTTTCCCCGTATGGTAACTGTTCAGACATAACTGAACGGTTACGTTATACGCTGTCTTTAATCCGTGCCATAATCCGCTTCCAGCTGTTCCACGATTTGCTGCCCTGTCATTGTTGAACTTTCATCAAACATCGTTTCCTGCATCAGATTGATCAGACTGTCCGCAAATTTCTTGCTCTGGGTAGGATAGCTGAAAGGAGTGGAAGCATCCAGATAGCTTACCAAATCCGCCAAAGCCGGCACTTTTTCCTTATAGAGATCGAAATATTCTTCTTTGGCCGGTATAACCTCCGTAACATCCACTACCGCTTCATACAGCTTGTCGCCGCCTGCGGCATAGCTTATGGCCTGTGCCACCGCTTCGGGATGCCTGGAGTTCTTTAAAGCCACCAGCGCTGCAGAATGGCAGGTACCGCCGCCGTTTCCGTTTCCGCCCTTGGGCACAGGCAGATACTTCAGTGCAATATCCGGCGCTTCTGCGGCAAAGCTTGCCTGATACCAGGCGCCGCCTGTGGAGAACAGGGCAGACTGCTGGATCATGACCGCTCCGTCCCAGCCAAGTCCTAATTCCGTAGGAGTGACAATATAGCCTTCCCGGTATGCATCAATCAAAAACTGCAAAGCTTCCGCATTTTCTTTCGCTCCGATATTTTTGCCGAAATCCCAGCCGCCGCCAAAGGAAAGGGCGATATTGGTAAGATGGTATTCCTGTACATTCAGGCACAGAGCCGGCATATCATGCTCTTCCTTCACCTTTTTACAGATATCCAGAACCTCGTCCCAGGTCGCCGGATAGCTGTCTCCCAGGCCGAATTCCTTCCACATGCTGTCGTTGACAATGAAAACGCCGGGATTGAGGGCATAGGGAATGCCATAAACCACATCATTTATTTTCCAGGCATCCATCGCTTTGGCCCAGGTCCCTTCCAGGCTGATAACCCCGGAATCCACATATTCATCCAAAGGCTCGAACAGCCCCTGGTCGATATACTGGAGATAATGCTCATTGGTACAGGAAATAATATCCGGTGCCGTGCCTGCCGCAATCTGGGCCGGGATGTTATCCCAGAAATCGGAATCGCTGGGATATTTCAGGAATTCAATCGCAATTCCCAGATCCCCTTCAATCCCTTCAAATGCCTTTTCCAGACGTTTGGATTCATCATCAGACCAGACACCAATGGTCAGGGTAACAGCCTCTCCCGTATCATTGTCGGCCTCCACCACAGCCGCCTGTGCGGACTGGGCCGTACTTTCCGCTTCATTTGCCGCAGACGTTCCTTCGGATGCGTTCTGTGCAGACTGTCCTGCGGACCCGCAGCCTGCCGCTCCCAGCAGCAAAGCCGCACACAGCAAGCTTCCCGCTGCTTTTGCCATAACTTTTCTTTTCATGCTTTACTCCCCTCTGTGCGCTTTCGTGCACATTCCATTCCGTGTTTTCTCCCTCATTGAATCAGTTAATCTCATGTAAGGCACCGGTTCCTTATGTTCTTCATTATATCGGTTCCCTGCCCGTATTCCTATTTCCATTCTTATCAAATGGAAAAACATTTTGTCCTGCGGGAT
Organism: Lachnospiraceae bacterium; assembly: GCA_022845955.1. Lineage (GTDB taxonomy): Bacteria > Bacillota > Clostridia > Lachnospirales > Lachnospiraceae > Eisenbergiella. Next base: position 701,611 of record AP025576.1, on the reverse strand, counting down.
AAAAAAAGAAATCGTTTTCCGGCCATTTTCCGTACTCCTGCCTGCAACAATTTCTTTTCCTTATGATTTTTGTCATTTTATTCGTATTTTTGTCCTATTGGTTTCTGAACTCTATGGGAGTAATACCTTCCTGCTTCTTAAATGCCACATGAAAAGCGGTGGTGGATGAATACCCTACCTCAAGGGCTATCTCGTATATTTTTTTATTTGTGGACTTCAGCAGCTCCCTGGCCTCTTCAATCCTGAGCTGGTTGATGTAAGCCGGGATATTCATACCCATCTGTTTATTAAAAATACGGCTTGTATAACTTTCGCTCAGTTCCAGATATCCCGCAATATTGTTAAGGGTAATATCCTGCCTGAAATTTTCCCGGATATAATCACAGGCTCTGCGTACCAGCCAGTTGGCATTCTGATCCCCGGACTCCGGTATTACCCGATCCAGATATGTGTAAATCAGGCTTTCCATCTCCTCCAGTGTCTCCTGCTCCCCGATTTCCTGCAGTATCCGCACATCTTCCCAGTTCCTGCCCTGTGCCTGGATAAGCTTTACCATATCCTGGCAAAAAACAGCTACATGCCCCGGCTCCGCAATCTTTCCCCTTCTCAGCGTTTCGAAATAGGCCTGGATTTCTTCCCGGATCCCTTCCGTCCGTCCATCCACAATAGATTCCTTCAGCCGTACCTCCAGAGCCGTCATTTCTTTACAGACAGCATCCGTATTCTGGTAATATGCTAGCAGATCATCAAAATAAAAAACCTCCCGTTTCTCAAAGAAGCTCCTGTCCAGCATCCGGCAGGCCTGTTCCCAGGCTTTTTTTATTTCCTTCTCTCCGTACAGAAAGCTGCTCACCCCGAAAAGCATATCCAGATCCAGATAATTCTGGACAATGGAATGGATATGGGGAACAAGCCTGCGGATACGCAGATGGATTTCCTGTGCGCTGCCGGTATCTGAAAAGCTGATAAAAATCCCCACCGTATCCCTTGTATACTGAATGACATCGTATTCCCGGTAATGCTGCAGAGCCTGCTCCAAAATGGAGTTCAGAGAACGGTAAAACAAATCAATCCCTTTCTGTTCATACCGGCTCCCCACCTTATCCATATCCCTGATTCTGCCGGCTATCACACAAAAACAGGAGGTGTTGAATGTCAATTCCCCTTCTCCGCCCACAGAAAACCCGTCGATTTTCTGTCGCAGATATTTTTTCGCCATCATTTTCTGGCTGCATGCCTCTTCCCGGCCCGTCTGTTTTCCCTCCCCGTAATCCAGACGGAGAATCGCCGCCAGCAGGCCGCTTTCATTCAGATTGGATTTCAGTACATAGTCCGCCGCCCCGCCGCGAAGGGCCTCCCTCACGTATTCGAATTCATCATAGCAGGTCAGCATGATAACCTTTCCCGGGTACCCGGTTTCTTTCAGCCGGTGCAGCACCTGGATTCCGTTCATACCCGGCATATTGATATCCAGAACGATCAAATCCGGCCTGCATTTTTCCGTCATCTGCAGACAGTTTTCCCCGTCGGAGGCCTCCCCCGCAATTTCAAAACCATTTTCTTCCCAGCGGACGGCATGTATAATACCGATACGTACCAAAACCTCGTCGTCCACCACCAATACCTTAATCTTCCTGTTCATTTCCGCTCCCATCAGCTCTTATTCCTGCCCTTTTCTGGCGGGTATCCGTACGGTAACCTTTGTATAACACCCTTCCTTACTGTCGATGCGTATGGCATATTCCTGTCCGTAAGTGAGCTTGATACGCTGGTTTACATTATAGATCCCTATTTTATTCAGCCTTTTCTCCGACTTCCTTTCGCTGGTCAGGATTTCCTTGATTTTTTCCCCGGACAGCCCTTTTCCGTCATCCGTCACGCAAAGGAACAGATGTGCCTCCTCCAGATGAATATCAATTTTTATTGTGGCACAGATATCATTGTTGTCAAAACCGTGGAGAACCGCATTTTCCACCAGCGGCTGGAGGATAAAACGCAGGACTTCATATTGCGCCGCTTCCTTCTGCACATCGAAAATAAAGGAAAACCGTTCGAAATATCTGAAATTTAAGATCCGGATATAATTCTGTATAAAGTCAACTTCCCTGTCCACAGGAACAAATTCACTGGTATCCTCCGCCACATAATTCAAAACCCTGACCAGGGCATCCAGCATCTGAGTCACCTTATCGGCTCCCTGCAGTTCCGAAAGCCATCGGATGGAATTCAGCGTATTATACATAAAATGCGGATTAATCTGGGATTGCAGAGCCAGCATCTCCATTTCCCGTTTTTCTTTTTCTTTTTCCTTCATTTCCATAAACATGGCATTAATCCGCTTTACCATATGGTTAAATTTCCGGGACAATATCTTCATTTCCCCATGAAATTCCTCCGTCTGAAGGGACAGATCCCCGGATTCCACGGATTCCATGGTGCCGATCAGCCGCAGCACCGGCTGTGTTATCGTATTGGAAATTTTGATACTCACAAAAAAGAGCAGAATCCCAAGCCCCAGCATGACAGCAACTGCCAGTGTAAAGGTATAGGCGATGTTTTTCACCGCATCTCCGATAGGCACGAACTGATAAATCTTCCCATCCATATACGCCAGGGGAAGAACGGCAAGATAATAGGTCTGGTTGCCGAAATGGGCCTGACTGAGCTTTCCTTCCTCCTCCGCCCCCGGGGTATTCTCCTTCAGATATTCCTCTATTTCCCGCTTTTTCTCCTCTCCCCCCGGCAAAATCAGCTTTCCATTCTTATCCGTTACCGCTATGATGCTCTCACTGTACTCCGACGAATCCCATAACCGAGCAAAATTTTCCACCGAACAGTCAATCACAATCATCCCCAGATACTCCCCTGTATCCGGATCCAGAATCCCTCTGGCAATGGACAGCACGTCCCATAGCTGGGATACCGCTTTTTCTTCATGCACCCCGATAATAAAAGGCTTTCCGTTCCCCTCCTTCACCTCCCGGTACCAGCTCTCCGTTTCAATACGGTAGCTTCCCGCCACGGAATTCCGGGAACGATACGCATAATAATCCATATTGGCCGGGAAGAGAAATACAGCGTCAATCTGGTTATGCATATAATAAACATGCTTATACAGCTTTGGCCCGATGGCATTCACATCATTGATCTGGGCCACCACCCGCTTTTCATTTTCGATCCCCTTATAATCCTTGCGCAGGATATCCATAATCTCCGAATCCAGATAAGGGAACTCCGATAATTTAACCATACTGTCAAAATAATTATCGATGCTCTTTTTAATCTGGTAATTACTGCTGTAAATGGATTTGCTGATGCTCTCTTTGGTAAGGTGCTCCCAAAGCGTCCCCAGCAGCAAAAGCATAAAGATAACGGTAATACATATGATTAACAAATAACCCAGCAAAATTTTCTTTTTTATGGACAGATCTTTTAATTTTCCGAATTTCATCCTTTTACCCGTACCTTTTCCCATTTGCATCTTATTATACAACATCTGTTCCTTCTTCATCAATTCTACTTTTCTGTCCCCTGTTTCTACTGCGAAAGGCATAAGCGTTGCTGTTTGCAGCTGCTCTTTGTCTGCCGGAAGAGATATCCATAGACAAGGGGGCGGTAACTAGTCATGCTTACACAAAATCCCCGTACAACAAGACAAGCGAATAACCCGCATGAAAAAATTTCATTCCATCCCTTCCCCGCCGCTATAGTATACTGAAAAAAAGACCGGCAGAGCCTTGTTCCGGCTTCCTCCGGCCAGCTTCATATTACATACTCAAACTTCGCAGGTGCCAAATAGCCCTCCGCCCGCTGCCAGAACGGCACCTCCAGGGACTGAAAAGGAATTTTCGCCAGTGCCTTTCGAATTACTTTAGTAATTTACCATGGAGATGAGACCGGTCAAGTGTGTCAGCCTTATCTGACACACTTGACGTCTTCGGGCTCGTCGGAATGCCCGGTCTGATGGACTGGCGAAAATCCTTTTCAGTCCCTGGGGGTGCCGCTCTGGCAGCGGACGGAGGGCCATTTGGCACCTGCGAAGTTTGAGTTATATAAAACAGGAGAAAAACCGACATGAAAATTACCGATATCAAAGCCGAAAAGGTCCGTATAGAACTCACCGCCCCCTTCCGGGTAGCTTTTGCTGAAATCAACTATTCGGAAAACCTGCTTCTGAAGATCCGCACCGACGAAGGAATCGATGGCTATGGAGAAGCCGCTCCTATGCCTTTTGTAACCGGCGAAACCATTGACAGTGTGATCAGCGTCATCAACCTCCTGCGCCCCGGCCTCATCGGTATGAATCCTATGGATATCGAAAAAATCCATGAGCGGATGGATAGTTGTATCTATGGAAACAGTTCCGCCAAATGCGCCGTGGATCTGTCCATGTACGATCTCATGGGAAAATTCATGGGACAGCCCGTTTACAAACTCCTTGGCGGCTATTCCAACCGTGTCCAAAATGACATCACCATAGGCATCAACACCCCTGAGCTCATGGCCGAAGAAGCCAGGCAGCACGTCCTCAGGGACGGCTTCCATATTCTCAAAATCAAAGCAGGCATCCATCCGGAGGAAGATATCCGTGCCATGCATCTCATCCGTGAAGCGGTCGGCCCCCATATCCGTCTCCGTGTAGACGCCAACCAGGGCTATACTGCCAGCGATGCCGTTTATGCCCTCCAGGAATTCAAAAAAGCCGGAATCGAAGCGGTGGAACAATGCCTCCCCTACTGGGATTTTGAAGGCTCCGCCTATGTCCGCAGCAAAGTGAGCGGAATCCGCATCATGCTGGACGAATCCATCCACAACCACCTGGATGCCGCCCGCGCCTGCAAAAACGGCTGCGCCGACATTCTGAATATCAAACTCATGAAATGCGGCGGCCTTTTTCGTGCCTCCCAGATTAATGCCATTGCCGAAGCCTTCGGCGTTACCTGCATGGTAGGCTGCATGATGGAGACCAAACTCGCCACCACCGCAGGCGTGAGCCTCGTAGCGGCCAAGAAAAATATTACCGAAGCCGACTGTGACAGCTTCCTCTTCTATGCCGACGAACAGACCGGTATGACCGGCGGCTTCACCCGGGAGAATGACATCTTCACCCTCCTTGACGCCCCCGGCTTCGGACTGGATATTTCCTTCTGATCCGCCGTTTCATAATTCCATGCACACAAAAGCCGCCATCCTTCCACAATCCGATGGCGGCTTTTGTATTCCCCTTTCTTCTATTTCCCCTTCCTTTCTCTTATTCCCGAGGGACATTTGTTTTCCGGTATTGCTCCACATATCCCCTTGCGTCTTCCGGCATCACCTCAAATTTCTCCAAAACCATTTTCACCGTCTGTTCAAAGGAAATTCCCAGGTCCTCACAGATTTCTACGAAAGCCTTAATCCCAATCCGCACTCCCTCGTTTTTTCCTTCCTTTTTTGCCATCTCTGCTATCTCTTCCAATGCCTTACACATATCTACACCTCCCTTCCCATCATTCCTGTCCGCCTTCCACCACGCATCCGTATGAAGCAGCTCCCTCAGACAATCAAACGTATCATAAGAGATATGCCGGAACACTTCCGGCCTCTCCTGAATATACCTCTTCATCCCATCTCCATCGGAAGCCATACCCAATAGAGAAAAAACATGCTTTAAATCCGTCTTAAAGTTCTCGGGATCCACATTGGATGCCTGCACCAGATTCAATTTGTAATTTACTATAAAAGGCTTCATATCCTCATACTCTTCCGGGATATCCAACATATCATAAAGCTCCAGCGGTCCCTCCCATCTGTCCGTTCCATAATAAAAACAAATCGTGACCACAGGCGCCAGTCTGTCCTCCCGCAGCAAACCTGACAAAAATTCCGCACTGTCCCGGTAATCCTTTGCCTTCCGGTGTTTATCCGCCAGTATTTTCACCTGTCCCGCATAATTCATGGCATCGTAGAGCATCTCCCTCACCGGCATGGCATAATGGGTTTCCCCCTGTCCCTCTACCGCAAAGACGGCATAAGCAGTACGCCCCGATGCTTTACAAACAGCATCCCGATACCTCCTCACCGTTACTTTGTCCCCCTCTTTATCCAAAAAAGAAAGCGCAGATTTCCCTGACAGATTTTCTAACCTATCCGCCCTCAGTACCTGCTTTCCCTGAAAAAGGGAACCATTAAACAAATCGCTGAAATGTTCCGGTTTCTCCAGAAATTTCATAACTGCAAGATCTTTATCCCTTGCCATATAAACACATCTCCTCCTTATGATTTAATGATAAATCCAAAAGATATGTGCTTTATATGGATTATTATAGAGATATTCCTGAAAAAAAGCAATTCCTTCGGATATAAAAAAATAAAACAGTCTTAAGTGGAATACTTGGCTGACAACGCCGAAAAAAGAGAAAATCTGATTCAGATAATTTATTTATATCACATTTGCCTTAAAAACAAAACCCTTAAAATATTAACTTTCCATAAACTTCGTTTCTGGGTAACCGTTCAGACGGAACCCAATTGATACCGCATCCGCCACCGCAGGGACCGCCTTCTCAATGAAACAGCTTCATAATCTCGCTGATAAACGCCCTCTCCACCCGGGTTAGCTCCGTCTGATTCTTTTTAATCCACCCGAATTCATACTTCAGATTCACGTTCTGATACGGATAAATCACCATGGAGATAGGCAGGTTCAGCTTACTGTATATCTTTGCGCTCTGGGCCACGCAGAAATAGGCAGGAATCTGCCCGCACAAACTCACCGCCGTATCATTATCCGCCACATAGACCACCCGGGGATTCCCGAACGCCGTACGGATTTCTTTTTCCTCCCGGGTAAACGGATAAATCGTCTCCTTTGTCATAATCAACAGCTGATCGGACAAAAGCCCCTTCCGAAGCCGGGTAACCCCCAGCTCATTCACAGGGTTGTTCCTGTCCACGGCCACTCCCACGTTCAGCCTCCCCAGGGCATGATACTCCAAATCATTCTGGGAGAAAACGGAACAGGCTTCCTCTGTATACAGATTCAGCGTCATCAGAATTCCCAGATCGCATCTTCCCTCTTTCACATCGGTAAAAACCTCCGAATAGGTTTTCTGGTAGAACTGGAAATCGGTATCCGCGTTCAGATGCTGGGCGAGAAGCCTGGCAAAGATTTCGCTGGCAAAAAGCATCTGGCCGCAGGAAGCGCTGAATTTCAAGGGCTGGCCTTTTTTCTCCTCGGCCTGGACGGCCATGCTCTTTATCCGTTCCACATGCTGCAGGGTTTTTTCCGCTTCTGCCAGAAAAGATCTTCCGAAGTCCGTGGTTGCAATCCCTTCCGTAGTGCGGATGAAAATCTGCTGCTCCAGCTCCAGTTCCAGGGCATGGATCGATTTACTCAATGCGGACTGGGAAATATAAAGGGTCTGGGCCGCTCTGCTGAACGATCCCAGACGGTTGATTTCACTTGCATAAATGAGCTGATTCAGATTCATATACGCATATCCCTTCCTGCCAGACGGCCTGCACATCCTCCAGCGCACGGATGTTTTCGCCCGGATTTCCCCTTACTGCAAGCAGATCCGCCAGACAGCCCTCCCGGATCAGCCCCAGGCTGTCCGAAAGCCCCAGTGCCTTTGCGCCGTTTCCGGTGGCACAGGCGATTGCTTCCATAGGGGATATCCCATATTGTACCATAAGATCGCATTCCCTGGCTACCGGAGATGCCTGGGGATGGCTGCAGGCATCCGTATCCGTTCCCGTTGCCACAAGAACGCCCGTATCATAGAGTTTTTTAAACATATCCCGATAGGTTTCCACCGTATCCTTCAGATATGCCCCGTTACTGCTCAAATCCCCGTCCGCCAGGTTGTTTTTCACCAGTTCGTACGCATAATGGAATACATAGATGGTGGGAACCCATGTCTGTCCGTTATCCCGCATCCGCTCCGCCTGTTCCACACGCAGATGCGTACCGTGCTCTATACTGTCACAGCCGGCCTGGATACACATTTCCATAGACGGCCCATAGCCTGCATGCGCCGCCACCTTCCGTCCGAACCGGTGGGCCTCCGCCACCGCCGCATCAAGCTCTTCCTGGTTAAATTCCTCTCCCCGGTATGCTTCGCTGTCCAGAAGCTTGATACAGTCGGCGCCATCCCGGATATTGCGTCGTACCGCTCTCCGGACGGCTTCCGCACCGTCCACTTCCTCTACCGCTCCTGTCATGCTGCAGCCGTGACCGCCCGTAATGCACAGCCCCCGGAGGCTGGTAACAATACGGGGAGCCCGGAGATACCCCGCGGCAGCGGCCTCCTTCAGAACCGTGCCGATGCCGTCGGCGCTGGACATATCCCGGATAGTGGTCACTCCGGCCTTCAGGGTATCTTCCATCCGCTTTCCTATAAAATAAGCCCGCAGCATCCTGTCCTCAGCGAGCCTTTCCGCATTTTTCTCCCCGTAATAATAGCCGATATGGGTATGCATATCAATCATACCCGGCATCAGCGTACAGCCCGGAAGCCGGATTTCTTCTTCCGGAAACAGACGGCGAAGCTCTTCCGCCCTGCCTGCTGCCAGAATCCGTTTCCCCCGCAGCACCACAGCTCCCTGTTCAATCACGGTTTTTCCATCCCCGGTTATCAATCTGTCCGCTACAAGCATCCCTTATTTCTCCTTCGCTATAGTACTAAGCCAGTTCCCCCGCGCGGATGCACATAACCTTATGCCCATCCTCCGGCTCCGCCACCCTGACATGTTCCCTGCATTCTTCCCTGGCATAAGGGCATCTCCCTGCAAATCTGCAGCCTGCCGGAGGATTATAAGGCGTGGGAAGATCCCCCTCCAGAAGAATCCTGCTTTTTTCCTCTTTTTCTTTTCTGGTAAAAGCAGGGGCCGCGGAAAGCAGCGCCCGGGTATAAGGGTGGGCCGGGGTATCAAAAATCTGCTTCTTGCTTCCCATTTCCACAATCTGCCCCAAATACATCACCGCCACATCGTCACTGATAAAACGGACAATGCTCAGATCATGGGAAATAAAAAGATAGGTAAGCCCCATATCCTCCTGCATATCCTTCAGCAGGTTAATGATCTGGGCCTGTATGGAAACGTCCAGCGCAGATACGGCCTCGTCGCAGACCACAAATTCCGGGCTGACCGCCAGCGCCCTGGCAATGCTGATACGCTGTCTCTGCCCGCCGGAAAACTGATGGGGAAACCGAAGGGCCTGCTCCGGAAACAAACCGCATTTTTCCATGACAGCCTCCACCCGTTCCTCCAGTTCCGTCCGGGAAGACACCAGTTTATGGGCCAGCAGCCCTTCCCCTATCAAATCATATACTGTCATTCTTGGATCCAGTGAGGAATAAGGATCCTGAAAAATAATCTGCATTTTCCTGCGCAGTTTATGCAGGGTATCCCCGGCGGCCGTACACACATCCACTCCGTCGATAAGAACCTGTCCCTGTGTGGCGGGCGTAAGTCCCAGTATTGTCCGGCCGGCCGTGGATTTTCCGCAGCCGCTTTCCCCCACAAGCCCAAGGACCTTTCCTTTGGGTATGGTAAAGCTGACATCGTCCACCGCCTGTACATATCCCAATGTATGCTGGATAAAACCTCCCTTTACCGGGAAATATTTTTTCAGATTCCGTACTTCTACCATCGTTTCCATTGTTCATCCTTCCGCAAAACCAGTTTACTCGCAGCCGCCGCTGTATTTCCAGCAGAACACCTGATGCTCTCCGGAAATCCGGGAGGCCTCCGGGAATTCCTTTTCACATTTCTTCCCCGCATACCGGCATCTGGGGTGGAACGGGCAGCCTTCGGGTTTATCGTTCAGGGAGGGCACATTTCCCGGTATCACCTCCAGGCGGTCGCCTTCAAAATCCGCACGCGGCCTGGAATGGATCAGTCCCAGGGTATAAGGATGGGCGGCGTGCTCAAAAAGCTCGTCCGTGGGTGCCACTTCACACACCCTTCCACCGTACATCACCACAACGCGATCCGCCATTTCACTGATCACCCCCAGATCATGGGTGATAAAAATACAGGAGCTTCCCGTCTCCGCCTTCAGCTCATTCATCAAATCCAGAATCTGCGCCTGTATGGTCACGTCCAGCGCAGTCGTTGGTTCATCGGCAATGATCAGCTTCGGGGAAGTGATAAGCGCCATAGCAATCATCACTCTCTGGCGCATTCCCCCGGAAAGGCTGAAGGGAAAACGGAACATCATTTCTTCAGGCATGGGGATCTTCACCTTTTTCAAATATTCCACACACCGTTCCCTGGCCTGTCTGTCACTGATTTTCTGGTGGTTTTTCAGGGCTTCCTTCATCTGATCGCCAATCGTATACAGAGGATTCAGCGCGGTCATCGGCTCCTGGAAAATGATAGAAATATCCTTTCCCCGGATTTTCCGCAGTTCTTTTTCATTCATCTGCAGGGTATCCCTGCCTTCGAAAAGGATCCGGCCGCTTTCATATTTCACGTTGCCGCCCTGCACCAGCTTGACCACGGACATACAGCTTACGCTTTTTCCGCAGCCGCTTTCCCCCACAACACCCAGGGTTTCTCCCCTTTTAACTTCAAAGGACACATCATCAACTGCCTTGAGTACCGCGTCGTCCGTCACAAAATAGGTTTTCAGATTCTGTATGGAAAGCAGCGTTTCCTGTTCACTCATGTTAACACCTCTCGATCCGCCTGGGCGGAAATTACAGTTTCATTTTCGGATCCAGCGCATCCCGCAGGCCGTCCCCCACCAGGTTCAGAGCCAGAGCGCTAAGAGCGATAGCTAAACCGGGGAACAGAAGCAGATAAGGCGCTGTCTTCATATAATCCCTTGCCGTACTGAGCATAACCCCCCATTCCGGTGTGGGCGGCTGGACACCCATGCCGATAAAAGACAGACCGGCAGCCGTCAGCATCATGGAGGCGACCGACATGCTGGCCTGGATGATGATTGGCCCCATGGCGTTTGGCAGGATATGCCTCATAATAATGGTAAAATTACTGCTGTCACAAGCCCGTGCCGCCATGATATATTCCTGCTCCACAATGGACAGAATAACCGATCGGACAATCCGTATAAAGCCGGGCAGACTTACAATAGTCACCGCAATCAGCAGGTTCCGCATGCTGGATCCAAGCGCCGCCACTACAGCCAGGGCAAACAGAAGACCCGGGACACAGTTGAGCACATCACAGATACGCATTACCACACTGTCAAATTTCGAACCATATATCCCGCAGCAGGCCCCGATAAGGCCGCCCAGCAGCAGGGAAACCGCCGTAGTTCCCACCCCAAGGGAAAGGGAACGTCTGCTTCCGTGGATGATCCGCGCAAGCATATCCCTGCCGAACTCATCCGTCCCCAGCCAGTGCAGGGCGCAGGGCGCCATCAGCCGGTCCCCGGGGTTTTGGGAGATCGCCGCTTCATAGGGGATCAGCAAATCCGCAAACAAGGCAAAAAACACAAATACTGCAAGAACCGCAAGGCCTGCCATAGCCGCCTTATTCTTTCGGAACAGCTTCCAGGCATCCGCCGCATTGCTGCTTTTTCTTTTCTTTTTCTTCCTATTATCCATCTTTACCTCCACACCGGCAGCGCCGGCCGCCGCAGTCAAAAGCCATTTCCTTTATTTAACCACCTTTTCCCGGATACGGGGATCAATAACCGCATACAGGATATCCACCACCACCATCACCAGGCAGAAAAAGGTGGACAGGAATACGGTGGAAGACATAACTACCGGAATGTCCTTGCTCCGGATGGCTGTCAGGATGTAATTCCCCAGGCCGGGTATGGCAAAAACCGTTTCACAGATCACCGCCCCGCCCAAAATGGAGCCGAAGCTGGTTCCCATTACGGTAAGAACCGGAAGAAGGGCATTTTTCAAAGCGTGCTTCCATACCATACAGACAGGCGTACATCCCTTCGCCTTTGCCGTACGCATATAATCCTGCCGGATAGCCTCCAGCATGGTGGTACGGGTAAGCCGCATCAGCTGGGCACTTCCTCCCGCCGCCAGTGTCAAAACCGGCAGGATATAGCTTTTCCATTCCGCGATCCCATGGGTCGGCAGGATTCCCAGCTTCAGGCCGAATACATATATCAGCACCATTCCCAGAAAAAAGCCGGGGATGGATGCCAGCAGAATTGCCGTTATGGTGCTGAAGGTATCCGCGAAGGAATATTGTCTTACCGCCGACAGAATCCCAAGGGATATCCCCGCAATGGAGGACAGCACAAAGGAAAAGAAACCCAGCTTCAGAGTGACGGGCAGCTTGGTGAAAAATTCACCGGTAAAGGGCTGCCTAGTCCGGTAAGAGGTTCCCAGATCCCCCTGGATTAAATCCCCTATATAGGAAGCAAACCGCACCAGAAAGGGACGATCATAGCCCAGCTCGTGATTCAGTGCATCCACCGTTTCCTGCTTGGCGGAAATCCCCAGTATCTGTCTTCCCGGATCTCCCGGCGTGAAATTCATAATAGAAAAAACAATAAACAGAACCCCCAGCAGAGTCGGTATGATAAGGAGCAGCCTTTTTAATATGTACTTCAGCATTCTACATTTCTCCCCTGTCGCAGCAATATATGTCGGATATGCATTATTTTCATAACGCAAACTTCAACACTTTATCGTAACATAGTCATATAATATTGCAATATGCGGCATCTGTCAACAATTAGCCCCATCTATGGTATAACTTTTATTCATAGCATTCATGATATTTTTACAAATGCAATCCGGTTGTTTTCATGTATAATATTAGATATTTACTATGTTTGGTCATTTTATTTTTTGTTACACGTTAACGTGAACAAATGGATACAAAACGAGGAGGACTTTATGAGAAAGAAAGGGAAAGCTCTTGCTGCTGTCTGCTGTGCGGCGGCACTCACCTTAAGCCTTACCGCCTGTTCCGGCGCATCCGGTTCCAATACCGGTTCCGACGGTATGGCGGCATCCGCAACCGACGGGGCGGAAACGTCACAGTCTGCCGGAAGGACGGATTTAAATATCCGCATCGGCGACGCGTTTAGTACGGTGGATCCCCACAACCTGTCACTGAATGCCGACATGGGCCTTTGCCGGCAGATTTACGAACCCCTGTACTGGCTCAACGACAGCGCAGAAGAAGTTCCCATGCTGGCAACGGAATATTCCGTAAGCGAAGACGGCCTCACCTGGACCTTTAAACTGCGGGAAGGCGTTACCTTCCAGAACGGAGAAGCCCTGAAGGCCAGCGATGTGGTTTATTCCTATGAAAGATGCTTCGACAACGCCTATATGCAGGAAAAGGTGGAAGCCATAGACTCCGTAACCGCTCCCGATGATACCACGGTGGAGCTTCATCTGAAATACCAGTTTTCACCCCTCATGGAAAAAATCGCATCCATCGGTATCATCAGTGAAGCCTTTGCAGAAGAAAATATGGACGACCAGGGCCTTCTCGGATTTCATGCCTGCGGAACCGGAGCCTATTCCCTGGCAGAGGCTATTCCCGATGTCAGTGTGACTCTGGAAGCATACCCCGGTTACTGGGGAGGCGAAGCTCCTGTCAAAACCCTTCATTTTGAACAGATCACAGACGATACCACAGCCATTACCGCTTTCGAAGCCGGAGAAATTGACGTAATGGGTGTCCCTTCCGCCAACTGGGAGGAGATTTCCGCCAACGATGCTTTTGAAACCTCCGCCCGCCCCTCCAATCATGTGGTCTATCTGATCTTCAATACGGAAACGGAACCTTTCAATAATAAAGAACTGCGTCAGGCGGTTGCTTATGCCGTAAACCGCCAGGATATCATTGATGTGGCCGCCGACGGATTAGCTGACCCGGCATCCACTCTGGCCACCTCTTACATGTTCGGTTACACCGAGGACCACATGTCCTACGAATATGATCCCGAAAAAGCAAAGGAGCTTCTGGCACAGGCCGGCTATCCCGACGGGCTGGATATCGGAAGCATCAAGACTATGGGCGGCTCTTATTTTGAAAAGGTGGTTCAGGTTGTCCAGGCGGAGCTTGCTGAAATCGGCATCACCAGCACCATTGAAAGCATGGACGGAAACAGCCTGGTAAACGACTGTATCACCGGCAATTTTGCCATGGCTGATATGGGGCAGAACCTGAGCCTGGATTATGACTTCCTGAAAACATACTTCAATGAAGAATATATCAACGGCCTGAATATGGCACGTTTTTCCGACAATCACATCCAGGAGCTGTTTGATAAAGGCGCTTCCACCACAGATAAAGAAGAACGCCTTGCCATTTATAAAGAAATTGAGGATTTAACCCAGGAGGCCTGTGCATATGTCCCTCTTTATAATCTGCAGACTACTACCGCCTGGAACAAGGATCTGAACTACTCCCCTTCCATAACCGGCGTTCTTTATAAAGACTGCAGCTGGAAATAACTTTACGCATCAGTCAAAATGCATGCGGCCGCGGCCGCGGAATCGAGGTTGCCATGATAGACCGAAAGGAACTCCAAAAGAAAGCGGAAGAACTGATAACACGTTATCAAATCCCCTCCGTCAGCATCACTTATTATCAGAACGGATGCTATGAAACCGTAAATGCCGGTTATAAGGATGTGGAAAAGCAGATCCCCGCCGATGCGGATACCCTGTATTCCATCGGATCCTGTACCAAATCCTTTACTGCCGCCGCTATTGCCGTGCTCTGCGATAAAGGCCTGATCCGCCTTGAGGATCCGGTGGTAACGGTGCTTCCGGAATTCGGTATGTATGATTCCTATGCCGGTTCCCATCTGACCATCCGGGATATGCTCTGCCATCGCTGCGGCCTTCCCCGGCATGAGCTGGCCTGGTATCCCCGTCTTTCCCAATATAACGAAAAACAGATGATCGATATGCTGCGTTTTCTGAAGCCCAACGAACCGTTCCGTTATAAAATGCAGTATCAGAATATGATGTATACCCTGGCCGGTTTTGTTATCAGCCGGGCAAGCGGCACCACATGGGAGAAATTCGTACAGGAAAACCTGATTGATCCGCTGGATATGGGCCCCATTTCTTACGATGCCCCCCAACTGGAGACCTTTGAAGGACGAGCCAGGGGCTACCGTTTCTTTGAAGATGGGGACATCCCCGGCAACAGGCAGGTCCCCTATTGCCCTCTCTATACCATGTGTCCTGCCGGCTCCATCAGCATGACCAGTACACAGCTGGCTAAATGGGATGCCCTTTTCCTCAACAAAGGAAAGGCTAACGGAAAACAGATTATCTCCGAGGAAATGTGTACCCAGATGTTCTCGCCCCAGATGCTCCTTTCCGATCCTATTGCCGCCCCTCTTCAGGGTTATCTGGACATGTGCTCTTACGGACTGGGCTTTTTCGTGGAAAATTACCGGGGAACCAAAGTGGTACAGCACGGCGGCCACATAGACGGTTTCATCGCCGACCAGTGTTTTGTCCCGGATAAGGATTTCGCCTGCTCCGTGCTGACCAATTCCGAAAATCCTTATGGAGCCCGTGTAATCCGCTATCTTCTTCTGGACGAGGCCCTCGGCCTGGAACCGGTGGACTGGATCGGAAACTTCCTCAGTTTCCATAACGACATGAAGCAGAAACAGGCAGAAGCCCTCACCAGCCGTGACGCCGTGAAATCCCAGTCCGGCGAATACCCCTGTCCCGCTCCGCTCTCCGCCATCTGCGGCTCCTATGCAGATAACGGCTACGGAGATATCACTATCCGGGAAGAGGAGAACGGCCTTGCCCTGGAGCTGGGAACCCTCACCCTCCACGGCTTCCACTGCCGCAGCCAGTATTTCCTGTTTACCGAAGAGCATGTGCTTCCCGGTGTACAACTGGAAGCAGAAGCAGAAATCGACCGGGAAGGAAACGTGACCGCCTTTTTGGCAGCTATGGAACCCACAACAAAAGAAAAAATACGTTTTATAAGAAAATAGCTTTACCGCACATAAAAACAGCCTGCCGCTCCCTTTTTACAAAGAGATTCCGGCAGGCTGCCGTTCCGTTCATTTCCGTTTTTTCGGCTGCTGTCCAAGGTTCTTTCCCGCGTTTGGATATCCGGCACCGCGCCCTGTGCATTCCCTCTATAACCCAAATGCCTATTTTCCCTTATTATCGCTTCCCGATCGAGTATACTCCAAAATATCCCCGGGCTGGCAGTCCAGTACATCACAAATGGCATCCAGCGTGGAGAACCGGACAGCCTTTACCTTTCCGGTTTTCAGGTTAGACAAATTTACATTGGAAATTCCAACCTTAGCCGCCAGCTCATTTAATGACATCTTCCTGTCTGCCATAACACGATCCAGCCTTAGTATTATCGCCATATATCTCTCCTGTTTCTAAACGGTCATATCCGAATTATTCTGGTATTTATAACCATAACGCATCAAAAGTGCAAAGACAAGGATAAAAAGGCCCGGAAAAAGATAATTCCCATCGAACATACAATGTCTTCCATTTGCCAGGATTTCAAAATTCGTATAATACCCGTTTATCCGCGGGAACAGAAAAGAGGAAACAAACATCAAAACACCTACTGCTATCCCCAGACGGTATAATGCACAATTAAACGGTCTCTTACTGATTGCTATGGAAATAAGCATCAGAAAACACAAACACAAAATTATGCAGTACAACATCTTCCGGTAATACCTGACTGTCAATTCCATATCACTAAATACATCCGTTCCCGGCAAGGATGTAAACACAGGGAAATAAGCCAATACCATTACTCCGGATAAAAAAATAGCAAACCCCAGCAATATTTTAAATCCAACAGTCAGCCGGATTGGTTTCTCCTTTTCCCGGTAAATAATAGGCGATTCTCCGCAACTGCCCTTTTCACTTTTCCAATCAACGGGAGCGGTCAGCTTCTCCGTTTTCTTCCCTTTTCGCTTAAGCCATCCATAGAGACCTTCCATATCCATACTGCTACCTCCCTGTTAAAGTGTTTGATCCGCAAACTCCACCTGTTCTTCCGGCTGCCCGGCTTTATAACAAAATTACCTGCTCCCGCTGTTATCTTCAATACATAAAACAGAAATTTCTCAGCCCTATTTCCTCTTGTTCATAGTTATAATTATCCTAATATGAAATACAAGGCATGGTATTTTACTCTTATTTCTTTCTTCCTCGTTTTACCTGTGAATTTATTACCATCCATTATTATCCTTTAGATACAATATAGCATATAAATTTAAACTCTACAACAATTTATTTAATGATTATCATTAAATTTTTAACAGTAAACATTCTAGTTGTTTTATATTTTAAAATATAAAAAGGCCTCCAGGTTTCCGCTCCCTTATCCTGTCCCGTCAATACACAGAACCCGGGACAGGATAAGTCCGCCCATACCAATCAAATTTTTTTCACCTTTGCACTCCCCTCTCAGCTGTGATAAAGTAAAAACAACAGACTCAGACTTCGCAGGTGCCAAATGACCGTCCGCCCGCTGCCAGAGCGGTATCCCCGGGACTGAAAAGGAATTTTCACCAGTGCCTTTCAGACCATGGAGATAAGACCGATCAAGCGTGTCAGCCTCACCTGACACGCTTGATGCCCTCGGGCTTATCGGAATGTCCGGTCTGACGGAATGGCGAAAATCCTTTTCAGTCCCGGGGATACCGCTCTGGCAGCGGGCGGACGGTCATTTGGCACCTGCGAAGTTTGAATAACAGATTTTTAGAAGAAAGGATCTATATACCATGAAAAATGCAGAAGAGCTCCGCCGTGCACTCCGTGCCATCGATCATAAAAGCTACCCCGCTTATAAGGATCTCAAGGGCAGCTATACCTTTGGAACCTATACCCTGTCCATCGACCATGTACAGGGGGATCCCTTTGCTTCCCCTTCCCGTCTGAGCATCCTTGTAGCCGGAAAGACAGCAGGTTTTCCGGCCTCTCTCTTTGATACCAGATATAAACGGGTGGCTCTGCAGGACTACCTGAACCGCCTTTTCTACCAGGAAATCGAAAAATATACCTTTAAAGCCAAGGGTTCCGGTAAAAGCGGGCTCATCAGCGTCAGCAGGTGCGGCCAGGAAATTCTGGAACGTTCGGCGGTAACAATCCACCCGGAAAACGGAGGTCTTCACATCCGGCTTGCCGCGGGTTTTCCCGCAAACGGAAGAACCATCAATGCCTCTCAGCTGGAGCGGATTCTTTTTGATTTCCTGCCTGCGTGTGTGCAGACGGTCTGTTTTTATAAAAAACTATCCCCCGCCAGGGTGCAGGAGGTCATCCATCTGGCTGAGGATCAGCATTATATCCGTACCCAGCTTTCCGATCTGGATTTGTGTGCCTTTGTGGCAAACGGAGCCATCCTGCCCAGACAATCCGGCGTATCGGACAAGCCTATGAAAGACGGGATCCCTTTCACTTCCCCCGCCTCCATGGAGATCACACTTACACTCCCTCATCACGGTCCCCTCACGGGGATGGGTATCAAAAAGGGGATTACCCTCATTGTAGGAGGCGGTTACCACGGCAAATCCACCTTGCTTGAGGCGCTGGAGCTGGGCGTTTATAATCATATTGCAGGAGACGGCAGGGAATATGTCATTACCGACGACAGCGCGCTCAAAATCCGCGCTGAAGATGGAAGAAGTATTAAGAAAACAGATATTTCCATGTTTATCAACAATCTGCCCAATGCCAAAGATACCAAGGCCTTTTATACGGAGGATGCCAGTGGAAGCACCTCCCAGGCCGCAAATGTCATCGAGGGAATAGAAAGCGGGACTTCTCTTTTCCTCATTGATGAAGATACCTGTGCCACCAACTTCATGATCCGGGACGAGCTGATGCAGCGGGTGGTATGCCGGGAGGAAGAACCAATTACCCCGTTTATTGAACGGGCCCGTTTTCTTTACGAAACCTGCGGCATCTCCTCCGTTATTGTTGCCGGAAGCTCCGGCTCCTATTTTCATATAGCTGATGCCATCCTTCAGATGGATCGCTATGTACCCAGGGATATAACCGCCTTTGCCAAAAAAGAAGCGGCGCTTTATGCGGACAGGAATCCGGAAAATCCCGAAGCCGGGATGCCCCAGATTCTTCCGGATCCGGCACTGCCCTCCTTCCGCCGTGCTCCCGGCTATAATCCGGCCCTCCGAAGGGACGATCGCCTTAAACATAAGGCGCATGGCAGGGAGACAATCCAGCTGGGGCACGAGACAATTGACCTGCGGTATCTGGAACAGCTGGCCGATACCGAACAGACCGCCGCCCTTTCTTTCATGCTGGCCCTTGCAGAAAAAAGCCTGTTCAACGGGCAGACAAGCATGAAGGTTCTCGTGGATTCCCTGCTTTCTCTTATAGAGAAAAAAGGGCTTGAAGCCCTGTCTGATTCCTCTTACCTTCCCACGGATCTGGCTGTTCCCAGGAGACAGGAGATCTTTTCCTGCTTTAACCGGTACCGGGGATTGAAACTATAAAAGGGAAAGAAACGAAGATGAAGCTAAATTAAGAATTGGCTCCCATATGTTCGGAAGCAAAGAGCTGACAAAATACCATCAAACGCCGGGGATTATTCCGGATCTCCTAATGTAAAAGATTATAGGAGCAGACATCTCTACAGCCACTGAATAAAAGCGGTCTTGTCAGCACTGTTGTATCCGGCATTTTCATAAAAACGGAGGGTCTCCCCATCCTTTGCCCCCGTAAGAAGCATCATTTTATAACAGCCGGCAGCTTCCGCCAGGTCTTTTGCATAGGCAAGACAGGCGGAGGCCAGCCCTCTCTTCCGGTAACTGCAGTGGGTAACCACATTTTCTATCAGTGCATAAGGCCTTCCCTGCCTCGTTAAATTAGGCACTATCACACAGACGCAGGAAGCGGCGAGCCTTCCCTCTTCTTCCGCCACAATAATATGGTGGCTGGGATCTTCCATAATCAGCTTCCAGGCTGACTCCAAAGGTTCCCTGTCATCCGGCAGCGCCTTCTCGTGAAGGAACAGATACAGCTCCAGAAGCTCCTGTAAGTCCGTCTCTCTCGCCTCTCTAATCACCGCAGCTCTCCTCCGCCATTTCACGCATCCTCTCCGTATAAGCCTCATTGGAAAAACCGGCCGCCCTCTTAAGCGCCGCTTTCCGGTATTTCTCATACAGCTGAGGATTATTCAGCAGCCGCAGCATCTGCTGCGCCAGACGTTCTTCCTCCGGCGTGATAACCGAAGCATCCAGATTTTTTTCCGTTTCCAGATTGGGAATCAGAATGCCGTAGTCCCCATCCGTATATTCCTCTTTCCCCACATAAGCCCGGAAATCTTCCATAAGGATTTCGGCCGGGCCGGTCATACAATTCGTAGAAATTACCGGTTTTCCCAAAGCCATAGCTTCCACAAGGACATTGGGAAATCCTTCATTTAAAGAAGTCATTACGTAAATGCTCCCCAGCTTCATCCAGGGAAAGGGATTTTTTTTCATTCCCGGAAAGCTCACCGCATCCGAAATTTTTAAATCCTCCGCCAGCTTCCAGTATTCCTGGAAATCTCCCTCACCCACAATGAGCAGCCTGGACTCCGGCCGTTCTTTATGAACCAGGGAAAAACTTTTCAGCAGATGCCAGAAGCCCTTCACATCATCCTGCCGTCCCATGGATACAATCACACTGCCGCAGTCCCGGAAGGGCATACGGTCTTCTTCCATATCCGCCTTTTCCTGTTCTTCCCTGATGTCAAAGGGATTATAGAGGGTAACCGTTTTGGCGCACTGAAATTTCTCCCGGATTTCCGCTTCAATAACCCGGGAGCAGCTGATGATTTTATCCGATCTGGCACAGAACAGCTTCAGCAGCCGCGGATTTCCCATGTCCATATAGCTGCGTACCCCGCACCAGGTCTTTCCCGCGGAACGGGAAAACACATTCACCAGATTGGCCGTGGGTCCGAAGCTGTATGCAATATCAATGCCAAGCTCTTTTTTCAGTCTCCTGACTTTGCGGCTCCTCCGGAATACATTACGGATTTTCGCAAGCTTTCCGTCCGCCGCCCCCATATGCAGATCAATCACCCGGAGCCCCCTGATATCATAAGCAATATCCCTGGAACTGAAAATCACGATATAGATCTCGTAAAAAGGCTCCAGCAGCCGTGCGGTAGCCACACAGACCCTCTCAAAGCCGCCCTGATGCAGCATAGGTACCAAGAGCATTATTTTTTTCTTCATAGGATTTTCTCCTGCAGATAAATTGTTTCCAACATCTTCACCTGATCCGATACATCGAATCCTGCATCCTTGACGGCCTGTTCCATCTGTTCCCTGGAATACCCCTTCCGTTCCAGTATATTCGCCGCCCAACGGTCTGCTCCCAGGGAAAGAGGCATTGCCTGCGCCAGCCCGGTAATCAGCACCTCCGGCGTCACGCTGTCCGATATGAGACACCTAAGGCCGCTGGCCTGGGCTTCGATTACGGTACCCGGCAGCCCTTCAAAAATAGAAGGGAATACGAAGAAATCCATTGCCTGATAGTAATCGCTTACCTTTGCCTGGTTTCCCGTAAAAATCACATTATCCAAAAGCCCCAGAGAGGCCGCTTTCTCTTTCACTGCGGGAAGCAGGCTGCCCTCCCCCACCAACAGCAGCCGGGATCCGGGCAGTTCTTTATTCACCCTCTCAAATACATCCAGAAGGAAATCATGGTTTTTCATGTGTCCGAAACGCCCCACATGACCGATTACCAATGCATCCGGGGGAATGCGCAGCTGATGCCGCATACTTTCCCGTATCTCTTTATTATAAGCAAAAGCAGAGGCGTCTATGGCGTTGGGTACCGTTTGCACAAGGCCCGCCCGGGCCATCTTTTTCCCAAAAACCGCTTCTCCCGCCAGGTAAGAGCAGGTCAGGCAGAGATCCGCTTTTTTACCCAGATTCCGGCGAAGGATACGGGTTAGCATTCCTTTCAAACCCGGATCCACTCCGGCACTCCTCGCATGGGCAATGGTAAGCGGCACGCCGGATTTTTTGGCAATGGGAAGATAGATCGACGCCGTACTGGTCATATGTCCGTGTACCGCCCGGTATCCCGGATGTTCCGCAAAAAAAGCCTTCCATGCCTTTCTGTAGGCATGCCAGTTCGTCACGCGAAACCGGGGGACCCGATACACATGCCCCCCCAGCCGTTCGATTTCTTCATCAAAAAAACCGGTTTCTTCACTATGGACACAAAAATCGAATTGTATCCTGTCCCGGTCCATATGGCGGTAGCTGTCCATTACCCGGCTTTCCGCACCGCCCAGACTGGTCCCTCCCAGAACCTGAAGCACTCTTATGGGTTCCTTCACCGGTCATTCCCTCCGTTTCTTCGCATCCGCCCATGAAAGTCGCTTTCCGCGGGGGGCGGATGCCCTGTAACCGCCACGATACCGGCTCCGATGCCGTGCAGCAAGTGCACGTCACGATCTGAACAATAACATCAGCTTTACCAAAATCCGTTTTCCGGCTGCCTGTATATATTCTGCAAGATTTCCTGCAGGGCTGCGTTTTTCTCCCGGGACAGCCAGCAATTCCCTGTATGAAATAAACTTTTCGGGATATTCTGCAAGCATTCTTTCATACCACAGGATTTCTGAGGGCTTCATAGCATTTGCATGGATCACTAATGTTGTGTAGCCCTTCTTATCACGCAAACACCCCTTCTTTCTTGCGGAGACCGGAAGGAAGGTAAGTCCTTCCCGGCAGTAAGGCTTCTTCCCGAATCCGTCGGTAAGGAAAGAAAATCCGCAGTCCTTCAGAGCCTTTAGTGTATTTTTATCAAAAGTATGCCCGGGGGGCATGAAGATATCCGTAGTTATCCCTTTTTCTTCCAGCTTTTTTTTCCCATGGGAAATTAACCGTTTCTGCTCTTCCAGAGACACCCCCGCATATTCGGAAAAACGGTTCAAGGGGAAAAGGCCTCCCTTTTTGGTGGTATATTGATGCTTACAGCCATGCTGTGCTATCACCCAGCCATCCTTCTCAAGCTCCTTCAGATATTCCCAAAAATCCTCTCTGGGAGCCGCAACCCGCAGGTTTTCATCCTGGTTATCAGGAACCACACCGATCAGTGGGCGGCAATGATATTTGTCAAACACCGCCTTCAGGGCAAGAAAATTATCCCAATTCATGTCCGCCGTGATATCATCCATACGGATCGCTATTTTCATTCCAGCTTATCCCCCGCCAACAGCGTGCGGCCGCTCTCATATTCCTCAATCAAAAGGGAACCGTCCACCGTACGCACGATCACTTTCCCATCCATGGTATCTATGATCTCTCCCGGAGCATACCCGGAAAAATCCAGCATTTCATCAAAGGGATGGGCACTCCATACCGTCACCCGTTCCTCCCCGCACATACAGAAGGCGCCCGGAAACGGCCTGGTAACCCCTCTCACCAGATTATAAATATCCCTGGTCTTTCCCCGGAAATCAATTTTTCCGTCCTCCGCAGTACGCTTGTTATACCAGCTGCTGAAATCCCCGGACTGCCGGTTAACCATCACATTTCCTTCCCGGAACGCCTCCAGCAGCCTCCTGATCAGACGCTTGGACACCAATATGTTCTTATATTGCAGCGTCCGGATGGTATCATGCGGGGTAATGGAAAACATTTCATTGGCAAATACATTCGGACTGTCCGGATCCGCATCATACTGGAACAGGTTCAGCACAAACCGGGTATCCCCGTTAATCACGGACCAGTTTAAAGGCGAACGCCCTCTCCCGTAAGGAAGATAACCGCAGCTTCCGTGAAACCCGAATATACCATATTGAAAACGATCCAGCACCGCCTGGGGAATCAGTCTCTGCCACCCCATGGAAATACCGATTTCAAACTCATTTTCCGCAAAAAAACGAGCCGTTTCCTCATCCTTCAAACCATAAGAATGCGTTTCATAAACAGGAATGCCATACCTCTCCGTCAGGTAACCCAGCCCTTTATATCCCGAAACCTGATTTCCAGAAAGGACCTCCGGATGAATCGTCACCACCAAATCCACCGGACATATCTTTTCCTGCACATAAGATACAATTTCCGCCGTAGTATCCTTCACGCCGAAAATAACTACCTTCATCTTCATATGCTCCCATCCTTTCCCATACCACCAATCCCCATACACCAATCCTTCCCCGTATCGCTGGCCAATACCTTCCGGGGCCTGCGTCTGTCTCTTTTTACAGATTTTCTTTATACCAGTCAATCGCCAGACGGATTCCCGTTTCAAAGTCATAGTCCGGATCGTAACCCAGATTTACTCTCGCCTTGGTGATATCCGCATTGGAATCCCGGACATCTCCCCTTCTGGGAGGGCCGAATTTGGGTTCCATTTCCTTCCCCAGCGCTTTGCACAGATCATAATAAATGTCAATGAGGAATTCTCTTCCGCCGGATCCGATATTATAGGCTTCCCCGGCCGCTTCCCCGGAAGCAAGGCAGGCTTTCAGATTGGCTTCGATCACATTGTCGATATACGTAAAATCACGGGATTGTTTTCCGTCTCCATTGATGGTGGGAACCTCATCGTTAAGCAGCTGCTTCAGGAATTTGGGTATTACGGCCGCGTACATCCCATCCGGGTTCTGCCTGCGTCCGAACACATTAAAATAACGCAGGCCATAGGTATCGAGATCATAAAGCTTCTTATAAAGCTTCCCGTACTCTTCATTCGTACGCTTGGTAAGGGCGTAAGGGGAAAGCACCTCTCCTTCGATCCCCTCTTTTTTGGGGAGGGCGGGATGATCGCCGTATACGGAAGAGCTGGAGGCATACACAAATTTTTTCACACCGCTTTCCCTTGCCGCTTCCATCATGTTCAGTGTGCCGCCGATGTTGTTCTGCTCATAAAAAATAGGCATTTCAATACTTCTGGGAACGCTTCCCCAGGCCGCCTGGTTCAGCACATAATCCACACCGTCGCAGGCCCTTCTGCAGGTTTCCAGATCCTTGATATCCCCTTTGATGAAGGTATATCCCGGCCTGTCCAGGAACATTTCCACATTTTCCTGCTTTCCGGTGGACAAATCGTCCAGGCATCTTACCTGATACCCCATATCCAGAATGGCTTCGCACAGATTGGATCCTATGAAGCCCGCTCCGCCCGTAACAAGAAATACACTTTCTTTAGCAAACTGCAAATTTTTATAACCCATGTTCTCTCTCCTTATAATCTCCAATAGATATATTCATCTGTCAGGTAATCCTTACGATCCAAAATCCCCTTGATATCAACCAGCACTTTTTTGTCATGGGCCGAATTGAAGTAACCACTGATTTCTTCTCCGGTGAGGTGACTGAATTCTTCATGGGCTACAGCGATAACAAGGGCATCCAGATCCTTCACCGCGTCCTTACCTGCAAGCTTTACGCCGTAAAGCCGCTCCGCCTCCTGTGCATCCGCCGTCTCGTCCACAATAACCGGATCAATCCCATACTCACGAAGCTCCTTCACAATATCGATCACCTTTGTATTTCTGGTATCCGGGCAGTTCTCCTTAAAGGTGAAGCCCAGAATAGCAACCCTGGCCGTTTTTACCGGTATATCGGCTTTAATCAGGTTCTTTACCACATTTTCGGCCACATATCTGCCCATATCGTCATTGATACGGCGCCCGGACAGAATGATTTGGGAATGATAACCCAATTCCTCCGCCTTGTAGGTGAGATAATAAGGATCCACGCCGATACAGTGGCCTCCAACCAGGCCCGGGAAGAACGGAAGGAAATTCCATTTTGTCCCCGCCGCATCCAGTACGGACTTGGTATCGATGCCCAGCTTGTTAAAAATAATGGAAAGTTCGTTCATAAAAGCGATATTAATATCTCGCTGACTGTTTTCAATTACCTTGGCCGCTTCCGCCACCTTGATGGAATCGGCACGGTATACTCCGGCTTCCACCACCAGCTCATATACTTTTGCAATGGTATCCAGCGTCTCTTCATCCATGCCGGATACTATCTTCACGATCGTCTCCAGACGATGCACCTTGTCCCCGGGGTTGATACGCTCCGGGGAATAGCCCACCTTAAAATCAATCCCGCATTTCAGGCCCGATTCCTTTTCCATAATGGGAACACAGATTTCCTCGGTTACTCCGGGATATACGGTGGATTCGAACACCACGATGCTTCCCTTCACCAGATTACGTCCCACGGTACGGCTGGCGCCCTCCACAGGACGCAGATCCGGCGTATGATCCTCATTTACCGGTGTGGGGACAGCAACGATATGGAATTTCGCTTCCTTCAGCTTCGTTTCATCGGCTGTGAATTCCACATTTGCCTGCCTGATCACATCGTCTCCCACCTCTCTGGTAGGATCATATCCCGCTTTATACTGCTCCACCTTCTGCGCATTCAAATCATAGCCGATAACATTGATTTTTCTGCCGAAAGCTACCGCAATGGGCATACCCACATAGCCTAAGCCGACGAGAGACAGTTTTTCTTCTCCGTTTACAAGTTTTTCATATAATCCCATTTTGACCTCATTTCCCGAATCTTTCATTCGTATCTGTCTGATTTATGGATAAATGCCCGTAACAGCGGCACTTGTTTAGGACGGACCGAAACGGCCTGAACGAATACCTGCAATTTCCTCCAGATAAGCCGCCACCACAAAGTTCCTGTCGAATTTCTCCTCCACGTATTTCCTTCCCTGCCTTCCCATTTCTTTTCTTTCCTCATAGGACAAGGCAAGGAAACGCTCCACGGCTTCCGTCAGGCTGCTGCTGTCCTGGGGCTGAAAAGCCAATCCGCTGCAGCCTTCGGAAAACGTATCAAGACAGCCCTCTATGGCGCTGGCAAGCACCGGGCGCGCCGTCGCCGCCGCCTCCAGAAGGACATTGGACATCCCTTCATGGTAAGAAGGGTGGATGACCGCCTGGCACTCCTTTAAAAATACCGGCACATCGTCCCGGTATCCATAATAACAAAGAATTCCTTTTTCCTCCAGCTCCTTCACCCTTGGCTCATAAATATGTCTGGTTTCCTCTTCATAGGCTCCGAGAATCTGGAACAGGGTTTCGGGATGCTTTTCATGGACCGCCTGTGCGGCTGTCATCAGCTCCTCAACCCCTTTGTCCTTCATCAGACGCATAATGGATACAAACCGGATCTGCCCGTCTCCCGGAGGGTATTCCTCCGGCCTGTGCTCATCAAGGTTTACCCCGGATCCAGGAATCACCCGCACCTTTCCGGTAACACATTTTTTCCGGACCAGGAAATCCCGGTTCCCTTTATTTTGGAAAAAGACACAGGCTGCCGCCTTTAAAGCGGTCCGGTACATAAGAATTATCATTTTCTGCAAAATCCCGCCGTTTTCCAGCGTGGTTCCCAGCCCCGTCACATTCACCAGATATGGCGTCCCGGTCAGTCTTGCTGCAAGGCCGCCGTAAATATTGGGTTTAATCGTATAAGTCAGCACCGCAAGCGGCCGGTGCCGCTTAATAAGTCTCCGGTAAAAAAGCATGAGCTTCATGTCCTGAAAAGGGTTCATCCCCCGCCGTTCAAAGGCGGTGGGAATATATTCGCAGCCGAGCGCTTTTATCTTGTCCACATAACCGGTATCCGGCACGGATACAAGAACACGGAAGCCTTTTTCCAGAAGCGCCTTCAGCACTTCCTTGCGGAAATCGTAAAGGCCGGAGTCGCTGTTGGACAGTATCAATAGGGAAGAAGACATTGGATTCTCCTTGTTTTATATTCAGTAACCGTTCAGACAAGTCTGAACCGTACCGTTTTTTAATCACATCGGCCGTCAGATCGGCGGATCATGATTTCATTATATTTCATCATACAGATATTTTCTTCGTAAGCGCCGATGGCTTCCTCATTGGCTTTCCCTTCCAGATTCCTGATGATCTGTGCGGGTACGTTTACGCCGCAGGCATAGGCATGGGGATAACCGCCCCCAAAGCGGGGATTTACCTCGGAAAATTTGTATTCGCCGTCCACCTTGAAAATATCTATGTCAATAATACCACAAAATCCAATGGTTTCAACGAAATTTTTTATCAGGTCAAACAGTTTCGCGTCTTTTACGGAAACGGATTTGTCCGTTTCCCCGGCGCGCATCTTGATTTTTTCTTTTACAAATATGGAGGTTACCTTCCCGGTGATCATATCAATATACACATCGGCTCCATACTCCGTGCCGTCCATATACTCCTGGATCATCATATCCTCATGCAGCCTGCAGAGAAGTTCAAGTTCTTCTTTACAGGTTACCTTGTTGATATTGATGCTGGCGCTTCCCCTGGCAGGCTTGACAAAAACCGGGTAATGCATCCGGCCCTCCTCCACCGCCTTTTCAAATGCCTTCGGATCCATAAAGCAGCGTCCGGTGGGAAATCCCAATTGCGTCAGCTTCTGATACATCTTGTATTTATCAAAAGAGAGGGCAACTGCTTCCGGAGAAGATATGACAGGCGTAGTGCCCGCCGCCAGAAATTCCTCCCTGTGTTCCGCCAGAAGGGTCAGTTCCGGATCAATCAGGGAAAATACACCTGTGATTTTCTTTTCCCGGCAGATTTCCAGAATCCGCTCCAGATACCCCGGCTCCGTCATGCGGGGAACCAGAATAGCCTCATCCGCCTCATAGACGGCGGGAGCCAGCTCGCTGCAGTCCGTTGCATAGACCTTTCCCCTGCCGGCCAGTTCTTTTTTGAAATACTGAACCACCTTGTTCCTGGTTCCTGCGCTTAGAATCAATACATTTATCATCATTTTACCTCTCAACCGTTACCGGCGGACTGCCTTCTTTTCCGGATTTCCGCCAGATTTCCTTCTGAAACGGAAGTATCCTCCGCCACCTCATCCCTGGCAAATACGACGGTCACCGTCTTTACCAGAATGCTGATATCCATAGCCAGAGTAAGGTTTTTCACATACTCCACATCCTTGGCAAGCCGGCTGTCCCAGTCCAGGAAATTCCTCCCTGAAACCTGGGCAAGCCCGGTCAGTCCGGGTCTTACCGTATGGCGCAGCCGTTCTTCCTTAGTATACCAGGGCAGATAGGACACCAAAAGAGGCCTGGGGCCGATGATGCTCATATCCCCTTTCCAGATATTAAAAAGTTCCGGCAGTTCATCCAGGCTGGTAGACCGGAGCAGCTTTCCGAATTTGGTCAGCCTGTCCGCATCCGGCAGAAGGTTTCCGTCCTTATCCCGTTTATCCGTCATGGTACGGAATTTGCACAGGGTAAATATTTTTTCATTCCTTCCGGGACGTTCCTGATGGAAAAGCACCGGGCTTCCCAGCTTTACCCGCACCAGAACGGCAACCACCAGAAGTATCGGGCTCACTGCCACAATGGCGACGGAAGAAAGAAGAAAATCAAGCAATCTTTTACCAAACTTTTTATAAAACATCCTGACCTCTTTTCTAAAGAACTGTCGTGAAATCCCCTGCCGGGATTAAAAAAACTTCCGTACAATGCCGATAATGAATTCCATATCCTCCGGCGTGTTTTTGATATCGCTGGGAAGACAGAATCCTTTTGTAAAAATCCGCTCTCCTACGCTGCCGTTTTCCTGCATCGTGATAAAATCGGCCTTCTCATAAAACGGCTGAAGGTGCATGGGCTTCCAGATCGGACGGGATTCGATATTTTCCGCCTCCAGCGCATCCATTACCATATCAGGGGTCACGCCGCTTTCCGGATCAATGGTCATGCAGGACAGCCAGTTATTGGCATCCCCGTCCGGGTTCATGGGATTCATGGCAATGGCGGGAATATCAGTAAAGGCTTCTTTATACTGCCTGTATATCTCGTTCTTTTTCTGCTTATGCTCTTCCAGATGAATAAGCTGCCCCCTGCCGATACCTGCCACCACATTGGACATCCGGTAATTGAAGCCAAGCTGGGAATGCTGGTAATGTCTGGCTTTATCCCTCGCCTGTGTGGAGAGGAAACGGGCTTTTTCGATGGCCGCTTCGTCGCGGGATACCAGCATACCGCCTCCGGAGGTGGTGATGATTTTATTTCCGTTGAAGGAAAAGATACCGTAATCCCCGAAGGTTCCGGTCATCTGCCCCCGGAAGGTTGCGCTTAAGGATTCTGCCGCGTCCTCAATGAGAGGGACGTGATAACTGTCACAGAGAGCCCGTATTTCATCAATTTTGGCCGGTGTACCATAGAGATGGGCGCAGATAACCGCTTTCACCTGCGGGTATTTGTCAAAAGCCTTTTTCAGGGCTTGCGGATCCATGTTCCAGGTATCTTCTTCCGAATCGATAAATACCGGCGTTCCCTTTTCATAACAGATAGGATTACAAGTGGCGGAAAACGTGAGGTCGGAAGAAAAAACAATGTCCCCCGGCTGTATGCCGATCAGACGCAGTGCCAGATGGATCGCCGCCGTTCCCGCGCTCAGTGCCGCCGCATATCCGCAGCCGGTATACGCCGCCATTTCCTTCTCGAAGCTGTTTACATTAGGGCCTAACGGAGCGACCCAGTTGGTATCAAATGCCTCCATCACAAATTTCTGCTCTTCCCCATGCATCGTGGGGGAAGAAAGATAAATTTTTTCCCTTTGTACCTTTTGTTCCATATTGACCTCGATTTCCACGGATGAATCCGTACTTGATTCTGTCTGAACGGTTACGAAAGAAGTTCTATCATACCCAGCCGGCTGTTCAGGAGAAAGACGACTTCCCGGTTTCCGATAGCCGGCGCCGGCGCCGGCTGATCGATCTGCACATAGCCGTTTTGGGTGAGCCGCTCCAAATCTTCCCGGAAAGCTGTGCTTTCATAGCAGATATGGTAGGGCGCGTTTTTATAAGTCTTTATCAGGCCGGAAACTACACTGTCAGGCGCATTGGGGCTTACCAGTTCCACCACATAGCCATCTTTTTCCAGAAACAGGATATCCACCTTGCGGTACGTGTCGACAGTGATATCTCCCCGGCGTATATAACCCAGCTTTTCAAATTCTTCGGCCGCCTTGTCTATCTTTTTCACAAGGTAGCCCACATGATGTATTTTCATAATAATGCCTCCTGCGGTAAGCCGAATGCAGCAGATCGGAACGGTTACGTCTGAACGGTCATTCTTTCCGATACAGATAGGTGGGCACAATCTGCGCCACCAGAGGCCTGATATCTTCCACCTCGTCCCTGGACGCATCCTCCAGACGTTTCAGCTGGATAAAAAACTCTCTTTCGTCCAGCTGGATGGGGCGGCCGATATGGATCAGCCGGTTGGCGGTATCCTGCATCCCCTCCTCGTCCATCAAAAGCTCTTCATACAGCTTTTCCCCGGGACGCAGGCCTGTAAATTCGATTTGGATATCCTCTCCCAGCTTGTAGCCTGACAGACGGATCAGGTTTTTAGCCAGATCCAGAATTTTCACCGGCTCGCCCATATCCAGGATAAAAATCTCTCCGCCCCTGGCATAGGCTCCCGCCTGCAGGACAAGGGAGACCGCTTCCGGTATGGTCATAAAGTAGCGGATGATATCCGGATGGGTAACCGTAACCGGGCCGCCCGCTTCGATCTGTCTCTTAAACAAAGGAATGACGCTCCCGTTGCTTCCCAGCACGTTTCCAAAGCGCACGGCAACAAATTCCGTATCATAATGTTTGTTGAAGGTCTGCACGATCATTTCGCAGATACGCTTGCTGGCCCCCATGATATTGGTTGGGTTCACTGCCTTATCCGTGGAAATCATGACGAATTTTTTGACTCCGTTCACGGCAGCAGCCTGGGCGGTTTTCCATGTGCCGAACACGTTATTTTTTATGGCTTCATTGGGGCTTACCTCCATGAGGGGCACATGCTTGTGGGCTGCCGCATGGTATACGATGTCCGGCTTATAGGTTTCAAAAATATGATTGATGCGCTTGGTATTCCGTACAGACGCAATCAGCACGGTGAGCTTCAGCTCCGGATACTTGATGATCAGCTCCTGCTGAATATCATAGGCATTATTTTCATAAATATCCACAATAATCAGCTGCGCCGGTTTATGGGATGCAATCTGCCGGCACAATTCGCTGCCGATGGATCCGCCTCCTCCGGTAACCATGACTACCTTATTCTGTACATAACCCAGGATAGAGTCCAGATCCACCCGGATAGGCTCTCTTCCCAGAAGGTCTTCCACTTCCACGTCACGCAGCTTGCTTACGCTCACTTCTCCGTTCACCAGCTGATACATACCCGGAAGGGAACGCAGCTTGCAGTTGGTTTCCTTGCAGATATCCAGAATATCCCTTATAACCGTAGGCGGTGCGGAAGGAATGGCGACAAAAATCTCATCAATATCAAACAGATCCGCGGACTCGATGATTTTATCCCGTCCGCCGACCACCTTAATCCCCTGGATGAACTGTCCCATCTTCTGTTTATCATCATCGATGATACAGCGGATGACCATAGTGCTGTAATTGCTGGTAACAATTTCCTTTATCAGGGCATTGCCGGCTTCCCCCGCTCCGATTATCATGACCGAAATATTATTTTTCCGGTTTTGTATCTTATGCTTTCGGCTTCTCAGGAAACGGTATGAAAAACGGCTGATAAAGGTAAACGTAATGAGCAGGAACAAATACATGAAATAATAGCTGTCGGGCACCGGCTTGCCTGATATCTTAAACAGGTTCAGCCCCACTCCGGAAACCACCGCAGATAAAAAACAGGACATCACCAGATTCTGCATTTCGTTCTCGCCGGCGAATGCCCACAGGCTGTGGTACAAACGGAAAAGATAGAAAATGCCCATAGTCAGCAGGATGTTTATCGGCAGGAAATTCCGGATTGGCATCAGGAACTGATCCGGGATTTCATCCAGATGCATGTCGTACCGAAGCAGAATAGCCAGAAAACTGGATGCCGTCACGCTGAGGATATCGTAAATGATCAGTGCCGTCCTGCGGTAAAACAACTGATAATTAAAATGGCGCGTATTCTTCTTTTCTTTATCCTTCATTTTCTTTTACTCTTTTCTTATTGAATAAAGCGGGGCCGCGTAGCGTGGTATCCTTCGTCTTGCTCCGGAATGTAAGAAGCGGCGCCAGCACCGCCATCGTGGTAAACCCTAACGGATTGCAGGGATGGAACAGCCATTCCACCAGGCCTGCAACAGCAAATGCAAGGAAAATGGCAAGGGGCAGGGCGGCATACGGATCCTGACAGCGCTGCGAATCCGCAAGCCGGCCTGTCTGCCTGAGCGACAACGCATAACGTACCATCTGCAGCAGGCTCACAATACCCAGCAGTAGATAAATAACGCCTGTAATAAGCCCATGGTCATGAATCACCTGTAAGTAGGTGTTGTGGGCGTGGACGCTGAGGGTTCCATCCCCAAGCTCTACTCCCATTTCCTCATGGCCGGTCAGGTTCCAATGGGAAATATAGCGTTTGAAGATATCAAACCTGCCATTGGAATAATCGTCCTCTTCTTCCGACGGGCCAGCTGTCCCGGCATCCGCCGCTGTCTGTATATTCCCCGTATCCTCTGCAAAAACATCCGCTGCACCCGCATCCCGGGCGGACGCAAGCATAACCGAAATGCCTTTTACCTCCAGCCGATCTTTCTCCGGCGCAAAGGATACCTCACTCGTAGACGCCATAAACGTATCTACGAATTTCCTGACGACACTGTGTTCCTCGCCAAAAAGCTTCACATCCATACAATACGCAAACCGGGGGAAGGTAATATAATTTTCCGAATCCGCCTTGTCTCCCTTGTGCAGCGCCCATTCTTCGTCACTCGCTTCCAGTTCAAAAATATAAGGGTCGTCATACAGCGGCGGAATCAGGCGCACCGCCGAATAGGTTACCGGAAAGCTCAAAAGCACAAGCAACACTAAAAGCCCCGTTTTACCCAGGAAGCCTGCAAACCGCTCCCGGTAACACAACAGGGAAACAAATACCAGCACCGCCAGCCCCATTGCCGCCGCCGCAAGATATCCGGTTCTGGACATCGTCATCAGAAGGAAGGATACCGCCATGCCAAACAGCAAAGCTGTTGTCCAATAGGTATAAAGCCTGCGGGATTTATGATACTGCATCAGCAGCTTCACAAACAGGGCACAGATAACCAGTGTGAGATAAGCGGCCGTTACGGTCACCGTATGAAACACAAAATTATACCGGTAATAGCCCCATGCCCGGAAAGGCCTGCGCAGCACGGCAAACACCAGCGCGCAGAAAAAATTAAAAAGGATCCCATTACAGAGTATTCCCAGAAACCGTTCTTTCTTTTCCCAGGAAAGGTAAAAGAAATAAAGCAGGACAAAAGCGGCTGCCATATAGATGGGCCAGCCTCTGGTATTCCGGAATACCACCAGCAGAACAAAAAAAACGGCGACAAGAATCGTATAAGGCAGATTAAGCTGCCTCCATGCCGTTTTCTTTTTCCATATTAGAATAACCAGCTGTATCAGCACCAGGCCTGCAACGGCAAAGAGGACGGCATTTAGCATGGCAAGCCTGTCCTGTTCTTCCATCCCTCGGTAAGGGCGGTAATACCAATAACCCGCCGCGGACGAAACCGCCAGCCAGACCAGATTTCCCCAATGGAACACATATTTGGGGGCGCACATGGTAAGAAGCACCAGCCCCAGGTAAATCAGGACCTTCCGGTAAGCATAGTCCTGATAGATATTATACATCGCATTTACATAATCAATACAGCCCCAAAGCGCTCCTGCCCAGAATATACTCTGCAGCCAGTCCATTCCTTTGTTAAGCACCGTTTCCCGGAGAGAAGGGAAAAGCGGCGCAATGCTGTCCCTCCGGGCATTTACCACATACAAAAGCAGGGCCGTCATCACGAGAATCCCGGCCGTATATACCATTTTATCCGCTTTAACGCCGCCGTAATAAGAAAACGGAAATACTGCCGCCAGCCAGGCAGCGGCACCAGCCAGGATCAGTGGATTGCAGATGCCCTGGAATACCCGCTGTACCTTCACTTCCCCGATCTTTTTTTTCTTTCTGGCATGATTCTCCACCAACAACATAAGAAAACCTGCCGCCAGGGCGATTCCGAATAGAATAGCGGCTTTCTTAGGGAAACTCATCTTATCCGCATACCGGAAACGCATGAGGATATTCTCGCCCGCCTGTTCGTTTATCACCTTATCGCTGCCGCAGAAATAATAATTTCCGTATATATCCAGACCCGATTCGCCGGTTTTCTGATATCCTAGTTCCACCGCTTCCTCCGGGTGGCTGATTTCCCACACATAAGCTCTGCCCAAAACCGTCTGGAACTCCACAGGTACGGTAAAAAAGCCGGGCGCCTCATAGGTGTCCAGCGCAACCTTACGGGAAAACACCACCTCTCCCCGTTCATCCGATATGGACAGCGTTACCACCTTACGTGATATATTTTGTATGGCATAAATACTGATTGTTTCCAGATAGCCTCCATCACCGATAAAGACCTGCTGGATGCGGGAATCCTGCGTCACGGCCGCCGTCTTTCCCTGCACTGCCTCATTTCCCGCTATTTCCCGCGTCCCGTCGAAAATTCCCAGCGGCCCGATCAAAAGCATCAGCACCGCCGCATAAGCGAGGATCATATATTCAATTGCCCGGTTTTTCTTAATTTTTCTGTTCATTCATTATACCAATCCATTAGCTCGTGCCTTTACACTTAAGGGAAAACGTCAGTTTTCCCATTAGCCCGCCATGTGCGGCTCGCCCGCGCCCCTGCATTCAAGGGAAAACGTCAGTTTTCCCATTAGTATAGCATAATTTCCCTGTACTTACAACATACCCCAGAACAGGCAGGGCAAACCAGAATATCAGGACATACCTCACCAGATAGGTAGGCCCCAGTATTACCGTCCCCCAATTGAGCACCACCGGCAGAAAGGCCAGAACCCTTCCGAATTCCTTCTGTTTCATCAGGAACAGCAGTCCGGACAGATAGATCAGGAACAGAAATCCCGGTGAAAACAGCATGGAAAGCACAGGCACCTTCTGCTGAAACAATTCCAGGCTCAGCCTGCGGAACCACTCGTTGAGAAAAGGTATTTTACTCTCCCGCACTCCCGGCAGTTCTGTTTCAAAACCGAAATAGGAACTGTCCTCATACGTATAAGTAAACACCGTATTCCCCCGGTATACGTCAATCACGGCATCCGGATACCAGAAACCATAGGAAGTGAGCAGCCAGGCATTCAGATATGCTGCCGGCGCTTTCCTGCCCACCGACCACCACAGCTTCCAGAACTGTGACGGATTCTCTTTATAGCTTTCGTTGTTAAAATCAATTTTCACACGGTCGGACAATTTAGGGGTATAACGCTGCAGCGCCTCCTCCGGAAGAAAGGTGAGCAGGACTTCCCGCTGCTCTTTGGTAAACACCGAAGGGCTGCAGCTGTAAACCCGCGCCAGCTGCTGAATAGGCACGGTCAGCATTTCCTGATTTTCCCCATTTTCCTGTGCATGCAGCAGCCTGCCAAGCCCGCCCGTCACCAGAAGGTACAGCGCCAATGCGCCGATTCCCGCCGCCAGCACTTTCTTCCTTTTATTTTTATCGGCCCCAATCCCCGTCACGGGAATCAGCAGCAGCAGGATATAAAAGCCATTATGCCGCATGGCCGCCATAACGAACAGGGAAACCAGCAATAAGCCGTATGTTTTCCAGGATACGGCGCTTTCCCTTTCTTCAAACAGCTGCAAAAGAAGGACGATGACCAGGAGCATTCCCGCTGAATACAATGTATCCTTGGCCGAACACAGCACATACATCTGAATGACGGGAAAAAATGCGAAATACAGGAAACCGGCTGCCCGAAACCACCCGGAGGTTCCTCTTTTCCTGAAAAAAGAAAGCACATAGGTGAAGCACCCTGCCATAACCGCCATCTGAAACAGCATATAAAGGGCAATGCCCATATTATAGGAAGAAAACAGCTTATTTCCCAGACTGATAATCCCGCCCAGAAGCAATACATGCAGCAGCGGATGGTGGGTGGTAAAATTACGCAAAGCCACCTGGTTAAATTCATCCTGGGCATCGTACACAAAAAAACCGGGATACACTGCCAGCAGTACAATGCCCCAAATCACCAGGAAGAAAAGAAACACAACCAGGTTTTTCCGGCGTTCAGACATCCGTGCCTCCTGATAAGCGGGAAGAGTCCGTTTCCCCTCCAGCCATTGCCACAGCCTTCCCGTCAGCAGGCCGAAGAAAAAGGTAAGAAAGGGGATGGAGATCCACATCCCCCAATCCGTAAAATCCACATATCCCGCCGATTCCAGCCGGCGGCCGAACAGACAGGCAAGAACAAAAACAAACGCAAAGAAAAAGCGCCAGCCCTTTTTCTCTTGCAGGCTTCCATCCTTCCAGAGGGCCTTATCCACTGCCGGGAAGCTCAATGCCCAGAGAAGGACGGAAAGGAAGCTGTTGCTGAAATCCAGTCCCTTTCCTGAAGACAGAAGCATCTGCGGAAGCCATATAATTGCCGCCAGGGTGACCGCTGCCGATATGATTTTTTGTTTTTTAACGGATACGTCCATCTTCTTTCCTGCCTTTACCTGTAACGGCCCAGACAGCACCGGACTGTTACCTTTACTCACATTACTGCTCCGTCTCGCCCTGCGTTTCCTCTTCCCCCACGATTTCCCTTACCACATACTGGGGGGCATTGTTCATGCAGATATACATCCTGCCGATGTATTCGCCCACAAGGCCCACCATCAGCATAAGCATTCCCCCGATAAACATAATAGCGGACATCAGGGAACTGAACCCAATAGGAACTATGGGGTTTACCAGTTTCTTTATAATGGTATACAAGCCGTAGAGGAAGCCGAGGAATGCACACCCGGTGCCGATCATAGTGGCGATCCGCAGCGGCTTTTCACTAAAGGCCGTAAAGCCGTTAAACCAAAGTCCCAGAAGCTTTCCCAGCGTATAACCGGACTCTCCCTCTCTCCTGTCCTGGTGCTCCACGGTCACATTCTTAATATTCCGGGTGGCCCGCAGAACAAGGCCGATTACATAAGGATACGCATTCTGGTACCGCAGCATCTCATCCACGATAAAACGCCTTGCGGCAAAAAAACTGGATACATACAGATCCGTGGGCTTCCCAAGCATGAATTTCAGCATGAGGTCATTTACCCGGCTTCCGAAATTCCGGAATGCATTATGATGCTTATGCTCATATCTGGCATACACCACATCGCTGCCATCCTCCAGGCCCTGCAGAAGATCCTTTATGGCAAAGGCGGGCGTCTGCCCATCATCATCCATGCAGACCAGAATGTCTCCCTTCACCTGATGGAATCCGGCCATCAAAGCCGCATGCTGCCCGAAATTCCTTGCCAGATTCACGCCGCATATGTTTTTCTTCATCCTGCAGAGCTCCCGGATCACCTCAAAGGTATTATCCGGCGAACAGTCATTCACCAGTATGATTTCCCATTGATATTTATCCCGGATTTTTTCCATTTCCCTTTCTATATCCGTTACCACACCGCATAACATTTGCGCAGAACGATAGCAGGGAATCACAATGCTAACCAATTTTCTCATGCTTTTCTTCCATTCCTTTACCCATTTTCCGGAAAACAACATGCCATCAGGATTACATCCCGGTAGCCGTCCCCTTCTTTTATTTCATCCTTCAGGTAAGCTTCCTTTATAAAACCGGCCTTTTCATAACTTTTTACCGCCGCCGTATTATCCGCAAAGACACGCAGCATAAGCTTATGGAGCTTCAGCGTCTTTTCCGCATAACAGACGGCCCCTTTGGCGGCCAGCGTACCGTAGCCCTTTCCGGCCGCATCCGCTTCCCCTATAAAAATGCCGTACTCCGCCTTGTTATTCTCCCTGTCGATATCCCGGAAATACACACTTCCCACAGGCCTGTCCCCTTTCGTTTCGCACAGGATGAACTGCACCACTTCCCCTGTGGCCACCTTCGTTTCCATCCAAATCCTGTGCCCCCGCTCCGTAAAGGGCTTTTGGTAAATAAAATTCCTTTTTACCCGGTCACTGTTGCGCCAATCCACAATCCGCCGGGTATCCTCCATGGTAATAGGCCGCAGATATACCGGCCCCAGATCGATTTTATTGTCCATCCTCCATCTCCATTTTCTGCAAACGGAATACCGAAAGCTCATTCTGTTCCGATCCGCCGGGGATCCGTTCCTGCAAAACCACCTGAACCTCCAGCCCTTTTTCCCGGAAATAAGCCTCCAGCCATTCCCAGGACTCCCCCGTCAGGGACACCAGCCGGACATTCTCTCCCCTGATCAGCGCATCCTCCAGAGACGAATAACCGAATACTTCCAGCTTTTTCTCCGCCAGAGGGCTTTTTGACAGCCAGCCGCCCAGAAGATCGTAATTCCCCAGGCCGGTCTCCCCATCCCGGAACATCTTCTCTGAAAACTGTACCGTAGAATATACATCCGCCAGATACAGATTCTCCGGATGACTGCGGTAATATGCCCTGGCCGCGGTATCCGTCCGGTTAACGATCGCACGGCGGGAATATTCCTCCCCCGTTTTCTCAACGGAACGGGACAGCCCCGCCAGCGCTATCACAAAAAGAAGAACCGCCGAAACATATAACGGATTCCGGAAACGGCGGGCAGGCGTCTTTGCCTCCTCCCTCACTTTTCCTTCCTGCAGGTAACGGAGCAGAAGCGCCCCCAGAAGAATAATCTCCGTAAAATACAGCGGATGGCTGATCCGTTCCGGTACCCGGTTTCGGAGAATCAGATACATCCATAAAAGACTCCGTACCCCGCCGAAAAGAAGAAGCTGCCAGATCACCGCCCCTCTTCTTCCCAAAAACGCCGCCAAAAGCAAAAGTACAACAAGGGCCGCCTCCGTCAGAAGAAACACAAGCTCCTGATCCGTATCAAAATCCAGACCCGGCGTATTACGTAACCTCGCCTTATACAGCCATATGCCTTCCCGGAGATTTTTCCCGAAATAGCCTTGCCTTTCCAGAGAATACTCACGGATCTGTTCCATCAGCCGGGCATCGATCCTGTCGTCCACACCATAATTATAGTTTCCAAGCAAAGCCGTCTCTTCCTCCGACAGCCCCAGCGAATCATAGAACGCTTTGTTTTCTTCATAATTCCGGATATCGGCCGTCTTAAAATCATAAATTTCCGTGCGGGCATCAAACAGCCGGAAAAATTCCTTCCATTCCGGACTTCCGTAGGCTATCCCGTTTGCCGTCTGTCCCGCCAGAAGCCCCGCCAGAATCAGGCCAAAAACCCCGAAATAACAGGCGGCATTCCTTTTTGTAAAAACAGGTCTTTCCTCCGCCCATTTCCATATGCCTGCCACCGCTGCGAGCGGCAGAAGAAGGACCATCATTTCCGGACGCAGCAAAAAGGCCAGAAAACAAAAAAGCACAGGCAGCAGATTTCGTTTCAGGAATCCGCCCGCCCCATTTGCTTCTCCTGCCTTTTCCCCCGTAAGGAACCAGAAACATGCCGCTGCCGTCAGCAGGCCGCTGGTAACCGTATATTGCACAAAAACCAGATGCGGCAGCATAAGCGCCATAAAAAGCAGGCTTTCCAAAAGCCCCAGCATTATTTTCCCGGCTGTTTTCCGGGCATAGGGCATGCTCCGGTATAGAATCACGAAAAAAGCGGCGGTCTGACACAGGCATAAAAACAGACCGTATGCATAGGAGGTCCGAAATATGCTGCAGGCCAGACTCAGCAACAGACTCAGCGGATACAGCATCTGGACATTTCTGCTTTCACAGGATCCGGTGTAGATTCCCGACAAAATATCCTTCATCAGCACATCGTCATTAAGATCATAGTAATAATCGAAACGGAGGCCTGCCAAAAGCAGCATAAGCAGCACAAAAAAGAGGGACAATATCCAGTTTTCCCATTTCCGGTATAAGATTCTCATTTTAGTGAAAGCCATAAAATTCCTTTACTTTTCCTGCAATATAGCTTACCTGGTCTTCCTGAAGCCCATAATACATGGGCAGCCGGAGAAGCCTCTCGCTCTCTCTTGTGGTATATCGATCTTCTCCGTGGAACCGGCCATACTTCAGCCCGGCCGGTGCGGAATGAAGGGGGATATAGTGGAATACCGCCAGAATACCGGCTTCCTTCAGGAAATCGATAAGGGCCGCCCGTTCCTCCTGATCCGCCGTTTTAATATAGAACATATGCCCGTTATGCACACAATACTCCGGCACAAAAGGCAGCTGGATTTTTCCGGCGGCTGCCAGTCCCTCCAGTTCGTTCCCATACTGCTTCCATTTCCGTAACCGATCCTCATTAATCACATCCGCCAGTTCCAGCTGGGCGTACAAATACGCCGCATTCAATTCGCTGGGAAGATAGCTGGATCCGTAATTCTGCCAGCGGTATTTATCCACCTGCCCCCGGTAATACTTGCTGCGGTCCGTCCCCTTTTCCCGGAAGATCTCCGCATCCTCAATGTCCTTTTCATGCCGGATGAGCAGAGCCCCACCTTCTCCCATACTGTAATTCTTGGTTTCGTGGAAGCTGAAACAGCCGAAATCACCGATTGCCCCCAACGCCTTTCCCTTATAGCCGGCCATAATCCCCTGGGCGGCATCCTCGATAACCAGAAGCTTATATCTGGCCGCAATCTCCATAATCGTATCCATCTCGCAGCCCACCCCCGCGTAATGAACCGGTACAATAGCCTTCGTTTTATCCGTTATGGCTGCTTCAATCAGCGTTTCATCGATATTCATGGTATCCGGACGGATATCCACAAACACAGGCACCGCCCCCCGAAGTACGAACGCGTCTGCTGTGGATACAAAGGTAAAGGACGGCATGATGATCTCATCCCCCGGCCCCACATGGGCCAACAGCGCCGCCAGTTCCGTGGCATGCGTGCAGGAGGTGGTCAGCAGACATTTTCTGGTGCCGGTTTTCTTCTCTATCCATTCACTGCACTTTTTGGTAAATTCTCCGTCTCCGCAGATTTTCTGGTTTTCCACGGCCTGACGGATGTATTCCATTTCTTTCCCCGTAAAGGGCGGTACATTGAATCTGATCATAGCGTCGCCTTTCTGTAACTGTTTTGTTCCTTCACAATTACTGCCAATTATTTTATATGCCCCGCGGTATAAACCCGGTATCCCTCATTTTCAAAGTCAAGTATATATTCTTTTTCCGAAAGAAACAACTGCAAGGCATTCCATTTTCCGCTTTCCGCCGGAAGCTCCCCATGCTCTTTATACACAATCACCACCGGTTCCGTCTGTAATGCCGGCAGTTCCTCTTCCATCTGCCCTTCCGGGTAAGTATCCAGATCGGGCCAGGCATGACTGATACTTAAAGGCATATCCAGCAGGAAATGAAGCCCCGGTGCATTGCCGAAGGTTATAAGGCTGCGTCCCTGTAATCCGTTTTCCTTTGCATATCCTATCAGCCCGGAAAGGTTCCTTGCATTGCCTTCCTGTGTCCGCATGCCGGCGAGCACCGCGGAATTTTCCACCCGGGCGTTTCTTTTTTCTCCATAGATTCCGTCCCCGAAGGCAAACCGGCTCCGGAAACCAATTCCCTGAAAAAACACCATGCCCACAATCATGGCCGACAGGGCCATCACAGGGAAAGCCTCCGTTCTGTGCAGCTTCCGACGGAAAAATTTACCCAGCATCCAAAGTGTGAACGGCGCCGCCAGAAACAAATTATTCAGGTTGGGCATCGTATCATTATTGCTGCCCAGAGGCGTGGCAATTACGGACAGCAGGATAATAAATGCAAGCAGCCTGTCCCTGCGGAAAAACAGGCTGTTCCCCAGGCAGATACAGCAGCCAAGCAGCGTCAGGTACAAAAACAGCATCCCCCACTCATATATACTCCGGTAATTATAATAAGTAAAGGTAAACATCCCCTTACCCCAGAAAAGCCGGATCAATACGGGGATACACAGGCAATACAGCACCTTTCCCGCTTTTACCAGACGGGGCGGCAGCAAATGGAAAAAAATCCATCCGGCCAAAATACAGACGGCGATCACCATCAGCCAGGTCAGCGTTCCGCCGTAGGCGGCCAAAATGGAGGTTACCATGGAAAACGGAGAATAGCTTTCATCTGTGGAGGTATAGCCCGCCAGAGTGCCGAACATCCCCAGATACGCCCCCGGCCCGTACTGGATGCAGACCGCCAGAAACACAGCAGCAAATCCCAGGAAAAAACCGCCCGCACAGGCACCAACGCGCTTCCACGTTTCAGCCGTTTTTTCCCCGCTCACCTTTCCGTAATAGAAAACGGCAAAAATAAGGAGCGCTTCCGCTATATTGGGAGTACGTACCATGACA
The DNA here is from genome assembly GCA_022845955.1 of Lachnospiraceae bacterium. Taxonomy (GTDB): domain Bacteria; phylum Bacillota; class Clostridia; order Lachnospirales; family Lachnospiraceae; genus Eisenbergiella. The sequence goes on along the minus strand of AP025576.1, from coordinate 658,389 downwards.
TTCAGGCCCAGACATATACCGGCCCCGATAAGCAGGCTTTTCCGGTTCCATATAAGTCCCCTGTACAACAGAATGCAGACGGCAAGAAACAGAAAATAAGTAAGATAATTATACAGAATCGTAGAAGGACACCAGCAAAAACTGACGGCAATGATTTCTCCTGCAAACGCAATCCAGGCCGGCATTTTCCCTTTCAGGAAATAATAGGAAAGCAAAGCCATGGCACTGATAAAAAGCCTGGTATAGAAATTCATCCCCAGAAGCGTACCGCCAAAGGGAAGCTTCATCAAAAGCCAGCCGGCCACATTGGCAAGAAAGGTTGCCAGCGCCCAGCTTCCTTCCATTTGAGGGAAGAACCGGAAATTCGTCAGGCTGTACATCGGATCCGATACATCAATCCCCTGATTCATCCAAAGCAGGGGATAAATCAGCAGAAATAACGGAAACAGATACCTTTCAAGAATATTATTATATTTTTTCAAGTGACTCCACTGTTTTCCCATAAAGCTCCTTTGTAACGGTTCCGTCCCTTCACAGTTACCTAATTCTTCATGATTTCATCCGCACGTCCAATGGCGGCAGCACATTTTTTCCCCCAGGCCGTTTTCCCCAGCAGCCGTTCCGCCGCCAGAAAAAGCCTTGCCCGGATCAAATCCACCGTCATAGACACAAGAAAAACCAGAAGCACACTTTCCGCCAGCTGTATCAGGTAACCCATGAGATGCTCCGACGGCGTCCCGATGATCCAGCCCGTCCAGCGGGCGCTGATATCCATATGCTCATGGATTAAATATACCCCCAGCATTGCCGGGGACAGCCGGCAGATCCAGGCGGATAACTTCCCCGGGCGTATCTCCAGCCTGGAGAAAGCCATAAACAGACCGAGCGCCCCGGTCAGGCAGAACAGGAAGTTATAATGAAAAGGTACCGATACATAATATTCTAGGGCCCCCGTTTTCCGGCAGACTGCCAGTGCAGCCAGGGTGAGTAAGGCTACCGCCGTACAGGAACCCAGATAAACCCCGATTCCCGCGTATTTTCTATCAAAAAAAGCAATCCCGTACCTGCGTACATACGCGGCAGTCAGATACAGGCAGATAAACCAGCCGAAATCATACCCGAATCTGTCCGCGGCAAACAACAGAATGCTCACACTTTTCCCCAGGCTGAAAAAACAAAAAAGGCCTGCCAGCGTGATCTGCAGCTGTTTTTTGGTCATGCACCGCACCGCTGCATTCAATACGGGAGAAAACAGATACATGACCACATAGGCCGTAACAAACCAATAATGACCCGATTCCACAGGAAACAGAGTCTGCCAGATATAATAAATATTGATTTGGGATGGCTCCAGTATCCCCGCCAGCACCAGTACGGGAGGAATCAGCAGCGTATAAAAAAGCACCTGGCACAGCAGCCGCAGCAGACGTTTCAGGGAAAAACCGCTTTCGGACAGAAAATAACCGCTGATAAACACATATACATTTACCGCAACGATACAGAAGGCTTCTATCAGGATAGCCGCGGCCGTCCGTTCCGTCAGCTCCTGCCCCGCTTCAGGCAGGCTGCCTGTACGGGAAAGAAAATGCATGGTAACCACCATGAGCATTGCAAGCATACGTAGTAATTCAAAATTCGCCAGTCTTTTTTTTCCTGCTCTCACTGCCGCTCCTTTCTGCCGTTTTTGTAACAAACCGCTTATCTTTCTTTTGCAATCCGGCCTTTTTCCACCCGGTAAACCATATCACATTTTTCGATTGTCTGCAGACGGTGGGCGATGATAACCAGTGTTTTCCTCCCGTGAAGCCGGTTAATCGAATCCATGATTGCGGCTTCCGTTTCATTATCCAGCGCAGAAGTCGCCTCATCCAGGACCAGAACCTCCGGATCCTCAAACAAAGCCCTTGCAATGCCGATACGCTGTCTCTGTCCGCCGGAAAGGCGGATCCCCCTCTCCCCGATTCCTGTGTCAAGACCTTCCGGCAATCCCCTCACAAATTCATCCAGCTGGGCCTCCTTCAGCGCCTCCCATACCTTATTATCATCGATTTCTTCATCCGGGACACCAAAAGCCACATTCTTTCTTATGGATGCATCAATCATGAAAATAGTCTGGGGAATATAGCCGATATTTTTCAGCCACTCCTCATAGTGTTCCCTGACTTCCACGCCGTCAGCCAGGATCCGGCCCTCCTGAATCGTAAGAAGCCCCAAGAGGACATCGATAATTGTTGTCTTTCCTGCACCGGAGGTGCCCACCACGCCAACCGAACAGCCTACCGGAATCACCATATCCGCATGGTCAAAAATAAGCACCTCCGTATTCGGGTATTTATAGACGATACCTTTTAGTTCAATTTTTTCCCGGACAGGGAGCTTGCGTATTTCTTTTCTCGCCTCATATGCCTGTGCGGAATAATTGACGCTCCTGTCATTGATTTCCTCCTGCAGGTTATCACTGACTCCCATGAAAAAAGGCTCAAAATAGGAAATGGAGGTGAGATAATTATTAATCCGGTTGGCGCTGGGAAGCAGACGCATGGCAGCTACCGCAAATACGCCGATCTGGGTAATCATCGCCGTCACCTCTTTCCCGGAAGCTATCTGGATGATCAGATACAGGACCAGGCCCGCAATACAGACAGTTTCTATTAAAAGACGGGGTGTTGCATTATAGATATTATATTTCTGGACCGCATCCACATAGCCGGCCCCGCATTTGGAATATTCGTTGATAAAATAATTTTCCTTATTCGCGATCTTAATTTCCTTGATTCCCATTACAGACTGATCGATCCATTTGTACAGACCGCTGTAATACTCCTGGTTATCTTCTCCTGCCTTAATCATGATAGGCTTCAGAATGCACTTAATAATCAAGAGCACCGCCACCAAAAGCAGGGCAATCGTAAAAATCATCAGGGGATCCTGTGTCATAAGCACAATGACCAGGACAACGAACATAATCATTTCGCTTACAAGCTGCAGGGAAGAAAGAATAAGCCCGTACATATTATTGACATCGGAGGTAATACTCCTCTGGATAACGGACGTATCCGCATTCAGATAATATTCATAGGGACGCTCCATAAAATTAATCATCATTCTCCGGGACGTGGAAAACTGATTGGTATAAACAAAACGCAGCTGCACCACATTCTGAAAATATAAAAAGATATTCTTCAGTACAAAAGCGGCAATAATAGCAACAAGCATAACGATGGTAAACTGGGAAGTACTTTCCAACCCCAGGAACCGGTAAACATTCCCCAGATACCCTTCTCCCTTCACCGCCTCCGGATCCAGAAGCGTGGTGATTACAGGGATTACCAGACCGATACTGCAGGCTTCCAGAATGGCTCCTATAATCATCAGAACTACGATTCCGCCCATTTTGACTTTCTGCTTTCCATCAAGGAGGACGTTCATTTTTTTTAAAATCTTCTTCATAGTATGCAATTACTGCCTTTCTACTTTATCTGCTCATTCTGCCTGTGGATTTCCGGGGCCTCGTATTTATCCATGAAATCCTCACCCAGAAATACCGTTTCCTCAGCAAACCGGATGGAGGAGGGCACCGTAAATACGGAAATCACCTTCTTCACATGGATATCCGGCAGAAAATTCATCATTTCCATAGGAAAACGGCCGGAAAGCACCACACAGTCCGGAAACAGCGCCTCATAGTCCAGAACATCCCTGGGATGAGGCTTCAGGATCACCTGTGCTCCTTTGCCGTAAAGCCCGATAATATCACGGAATATCCGTTCCCTTGTTTTCAAATCACACAACGGCTCCGTAAGAACCAGAATCTTATTTTCATGATTATCCCCCTGTGCCAGCTGTTCCACCAGTTTCTTTTTATTTTCCAGGAAAATGCCCAAAAGACAGTCCTTATCTGCCTCCGTCAGGCGTTCCGCCAGCTTCTCCCTGGGACATTCCACATATTTAGGACAGGGGTAATCCAGGACGGAAATATCATTCACTTCCATATCCAGACAATATTTTCCCCAGCCGTTCTGGATGAAAATCAGGTTTTTGGATGCCAGAAAGGCCTTCAGCCGGAAATGCCCCCGGTTATCATATCTGGCGGTATCATAATACCGGATACAGTCAAGGCCGTCCTCCAGGGCATGATAATAAATTTTTTTCCAGCTCAGGTAATATCCGATTGGGTCGGAATCGCAGAATACATAAATGTCCTGATACTGCCGGAAATCCACCGGAACATACGGCTCCTGAAGCTTTCCCAGAAGCTTGCAGAACCGCATCCTGGACAACATATGCAAAAGCAGGTTTCCCCGGTTCCTGTGATACTTCTCAAGGACAGGAAAAAAATGCTCTTCTTTTTCATCAAAAATAAAAACCTGCCGGAAAAGGCCGGAACACTCCGCCCTGGCCTTCAAATCCCCAAAATCATTGGACATTGTACTCAACACCAGGGCAGCCTGTCCCCTCTTTGCACCGGGCAGGTCCAATTCCTTCAGACAGGCAATATATACATGATAAAAAGTATGGCAGACATAGATTCTCTCCTTCATGCTGCTGCTCCTTCTTAAAATTCGTTATATTTTACCATACATTGCTGTCAAAAAGCAAATTACTGTTTCTTCACGGGTGTAGATAAAAAAGTTTGGCATCCCCCGGCCCTGCTTCCCTGTGCGGCCTGCTTCCCTGCAAGGATTCCTGAAAGGGGCGTTATAAGCACGCCGGTCCTTTGGCTGCGTCCTTTGCAGCCTTAGTACCGCTGCGTGATTATCCGAGCGAAAGCGTCCCCTGGAAGGAACCTTGCAGGGCAACAGGCCGCACAGGGAAGCAGGGCCGGGGGACGCCAAACTTTTTTATCTACACCCTTTCTTCACCCTTTCGTTTCCTCGCAGGTCTTTACCACCCAAACGCCTTCTATCTGCTTCACACAGCCGTCGGCAGGATAAGCGGGCATGTTTTTATACACTTCGGTTTCTTTGATGGCATTAACCGTTTCTTCGCTCACATCCGGCATTTCCACGCCGATGTAGGTCTTCATGAAATTGTGGCGGACACCGCTGGTCAGGAGTCCCGTTTCCTTGGCCACCCCGGACAGATCCTCAAATCTGTCTCCGTCAAGGGAATAGCTGCCCAGTAAATCCGGCGTTTCACTCAGCCCATATTCTCCAATCAGAGCAAACGGCTGTCCCGGGCTATAACCTTCCGTGGCCTCAATGCGTTCCATAATCCTGTTATAATAAGCATACGCCCTTTCATAAGCGATTCCCATACGGAAATACGCCTGATTGGTTACCACAAAATTCTGATATCCTACCAGCAGAATCACAACCGTTATCACACAGGCCAGCAGGCGTCCCGTTTTTATCTTACCCGCCGCCAGGAAAAGCCCGGTTTCCGTATCCTGGCTCTTTTCCAGAAGTGCCGCCAAAAACACATATAAAATATGATACTGATAAAGCATCAGCATGCTGACACTGGCATCCGGGGCCATAATAATGATGGATCCCATCGCCAGAGGGACCATCATGGTAAGGAAACCATAAAGCAGAACCGTCCACACATTTTTGTAGAATCTTTTTTTTACAAAAAAAGCGATTACCAGTCCGGCAGTCAGGAGGCAGACAGCCACATTCAACACCCAGGAGGTCCCTGTAATAAAAGAGAACGGCTTCAGGATAAAATATTCCGCCACCCATCTGTACGATCGTAAAATCAACCTGGGAAGCCGGATTAAATCCAGTTTTCCCATATTCTCCAGACCATTATAAGCGTCCAGCTGAGGGTATATCATCCGGGAAATAATCGTGTACAGCACGACAGATATGCAGGCCGCCACGAACGCCTTAATCCCTTTGCGGAAAACGATACCGGCCTTGCTCTCCTCCTCCAGCATATCCAGGAAAAGGCCCATTACCAGTATCCCCAGGGCAAGGCATAAATACGCCTGATAAATTCCCATGCAGAAAACCAAACACACGCTTCCCGGCAGGAAACCGTATTTATACTTCCTGATAAACCAGGCACCGGCACATGAGAGCAAAATCCCCACCGCATAACAATCAGCCGTAAACATGAAAGTAAACAGACTGCACATGCTGGGAAAGGATAACATCATTACCGGAATAAGCACCGCCGACGTGACGCTTTTAAGCCCCAATGCAGACACCACGAAGCAGGCCGCCGCAGAAATGAGGACAACCGCAAAGATTCCGCTCAGCCAGGGGACACTCCACTTCCCGGTTAAAAGATGGACAATTTTAAGAAACCATCGTCCGAATTCCGCTCCCACCGCATAGCTGCCCACATTATTGATATCATCCCAGTTCGGTAATTTATTTGTGAGCATATAAGCATGCATAAGCAGTCCCGATATCATACCGGAGAGAAAACATACCTTCATCGTAAACGGTATCTTATCATTCAGGATTTTCAGGATATCTCCCTTTTCATTCATATATCTTTCATTCCTTTTCTTTTTTCATTCCCGCGGCATCGATCTAAGCGGAGCGAAGACCAGATACCCCGTCAGCTTACTGCGGGGTACCTGACTTCACAGTACCCACAATAATGCCGTCAACCTGTATATACTCCATCCCGTACTGCTTGCATAAATTTTCATCTTCTATCTTATAAATATACAAAGTGTCCTTCTGCGGATGCTGTAACTCCTCTTCCAGCGCTTTATTGATATCGGATCTGGCCGCCGAATGAGCCAGATAAAAATTATTTATCGTCATATCATTTTTCACAGCATAATCGCTTAAGCTGTAAAGAAGTCCCTGATTTTCAATAATATAGGATACAAATACCAGATGTTCTTTATTCCCGGCCCACTCACTCCATTTTTCATCCGTCAGTCCGCTTTCATATATCTGTTCTCTGCCAAATTCATCATTCCTCATCTTTAGCTGGGGAAAAGAATCCCAAACCTGTACCATAAGCAGCAACCCTAAAATGATTACAGCGGCCCTTTTCTTTTTATATATCCGATCCCACATAACAACGGCACACAATGTCAGGGCATATACCACCGGCCAGATAAAGCGTCCGCTGGAACGGAACATTCCCCATAAGGATATTAATTTATCCGGATAGGGTATCTCCCATATAACACGGCTCCCTAATGCCAGCTGATGGGAAAAAGATACCACTAATGATAATACACCTATCAGTATATATGCAATACCATTTCCATATCTTTCCTGCGTGCTGCCGGAGCGCTCTCCGTCGTTTTCTTTCGTTTTATTCCTTACGAAAAAAATTACAAAAGATATCCCTTCGATTACCAACAAAATCAATATCCCGATTCCAAGGAATGCCAGTCCTTCCCCGGCCCCATCCCCATAAAGCGGTAGATCCGGCAGCAGCCTTGACCATCCCTGCGGATTAATTAACCCATTGAGATTAAAACTAAACTGTCCTAACCCGCCTGCATCCAACTGATGATCATGAGAAAAGCCCCCCAGCAGATAGACGGTGGTTACTACGGCTGCGCAATATCCGGCTCCTGAAAGCAGGCACAGGAACAGATTTTTTTTCTGGATCAACTCTTCCAAAAGGAAAGCACACATGATGAGTCCGCACATGGGCACAAAATAAAGATGGATGCTTCCGCAGAGGAAGCCCAGGAATGTCCATAAAACCACCTTTTTAACCGGTGACAGATGATTTCTCTCCAACCCCAGCCAAAATGCAAACAAGAGGAGCCACTGGCCTCCCAGTGCCGTATGCATAAACATCCGGTATATCATAACCGGTGTAATAACGAAAAAAAGACTTCCCATAATCGCTGTTACCTCGTCCTTCTTATAATGACGAATCAGTAACGCACCGAAAGCCCCCTGCAATCCAAAACATAAAATTCCCCACATCCCAAAATACTGGAAGGTATCGGGCAAAAATTTCCCGAGACTTTTAAAAAAAAGGGCGAGCAGAGGAACAGAGTCTGTAAAAATGACTGATACATGGTTAGGATATGCGATTTTATCCATCAGTCCTGCCGGGAAACTCCAGTCACTGTTTCTGAAAAAACACCAGCCCAGATAATGCTGAGACAGATCCCCCCCATTCAGCAGCCAGTCATCATAAGTAAAATCCAGGATTCTGATTCCGTAAATACATATAAAGGTTATCATTCCAAGAAAAGCGGCCAGCAGCCATACTCTGTTTTTTTCCCATAACGAACCATTCTCTGTCATTACCTGTTCCATTGTCACTCTCCTGCACTTCACATATTATGTCCGGCCTTTACAGACCATACGCAGCATAAATGGTAACTGTTCAGTCCTTTCACAGTTCCCATAAATCATTTCACCGTGCCAACAATCACTCCATCCATTTCTTCATACTCCATCCGTGTATTTATACAAAGTCCTTCATCCGTCCCTTTATAAATGTACAGAGTGTCCTCCCTCACATGAACCATCTCATCAATCAGATCCTCCGCCGCCAGACTGCGTATCGTCTGACAGGAATAATTAAAATAATTTACCGTCATACCGTTCTGGGCGGCAAAAACACTCAGACTGTACATCAAATCCTCATCATCCAGCATATAGGAAACAAAAACCACATGCTTCAGACTATCATCCGCCGCCCATTCTTCCCACCGTTCATCCTCCAGCCTGCTTTCATAAGTATAATCTGTCCCGAACTGCACCTGCCTCTGCATCAGCTGCCATTTCCCGTCAACGATCTGAATGACGCCGAATATCACCAGAAGCAACGCCGCTATGGCTTCCCATGGCATTCTCTTCTCCATCCATACCACACTTCCCAGGATAACCAGGAAAACCACGGGCCAGATAAAACGTCCGCTGCTGCCAATCCGCTGCCATAGAGAAGCCAGCCAGGACGGAAGCTCCAGATTCCAGATAAGATCACTTCCAAAAGCCGCTTTGGGGGAAAGCGCCACAAAAACGCAAATAACCACCAGTATCAGATAAGCAATCCCATTTTCCTCCCAGCTCCATTGAAAGGAAAACGGCTCTTTTTCCCTCTTGATAAAGAACTTATATATAAAGTGCAGCACCCAGGCCAACGCCCCCGCAAACAGCGTAAGCAGGATTCCCGTACCGGGATAAGCAAGGCCTTCCGAGGAATTCACCCCATATACGGGGAGATCCGTTAACACCTGGGACCAGCCCTGGGGATTCAACAGACCGTTGAAATTAAAGCCGGACTGCCCCAGCAGGGTGGTATCCGGTAAATGCTTATGGGAAAATCCCCCCAAAAGGGCGATAACCCCTATTGCAGCACCTATGTAAGCCAAAAAAGCCAGCAGATTTTTTATACACTTCCTTCGCTGTAAAATATCGGCAAGCAGAAAGCTCAAAAGAATAAAGCCGCACATCGGTACAAAATATAGCTGGATGCTTCCTGCAAGCAGGCCGGCAATCCCCCATGATATCATATACTTTTTCTTTGTCATCTCCAGCCTGTAAATTCCCAGATACAAAGACAACAGGATCAGCCACTGGGCTCCCAAAGCCAGATTCAGCGACATCTGCCCCAGCATCACCGGAGTAATGGCAAACAGCAGACTGCCCACAACGGCTTCCGCTTTCTTTTTCACATAATGATAAATCAACAGAGCACCAAAAGCTCCCTGGGCACCCATGCACAGCATGGCCCAGATCCCGAAATATTGGAATTTGTCCGGCAGAACCGCCCTGAACAATTTAAAAAAAACAGCGAATAACGGTACGGAATCCGTAAAGATAACAGATACCGTATTCGGGTAGGAAGCATTATCCATAAGGCCAATGGGAAAAAACCAGTCGCTGTTTCTGAAAAAGCACCAGCCAAGGTAATTCTGGGTAATATCCCCTCCGCCCAAAAGCCAGTCCGTATAGGTCACATTCAGCACATGAATACCGAAAATACAGATAAAAGTGATATTTCCAACAAGTGCACCAAGTATCCACACATTATTTTTTTTCCAATAATTCAACATGCCCTGCACGGTAACCCTTTGACCTCCCTGTCCCACAGTCCTCCTCCATTCCTTTATTCCCCGTTCCCGATGAATCAATATCTGATCCGCAGACAGTCGTCAAAAGCAAGCCTGCCTGCCCCCGACGACTGCCCGAAAAGGAATAAAGTGCGGTGAACCGATAACTGATGCCAGTATAACACTTTTCCATGTCTCCTGCAAGCTGTCCCATTTCCTCTTTACCATCTTGCGTGTAAAAGGTATAATAAGCGTAACTATTCAGCCAGGAGGCGGTTATGGGGATAAAAAAAAGTATACTTATACGGACGGACGGGAACCCGGATATTGCCACCGGTCATCTGATGCGATGCCTTTCGGTGGCACAGGCTCTGCATGATAAAGAGGTGTCTGTATTTTTTGCAGTGGCAGATGAGGTAAGCGCCGGGCTGCTCCGATCCTTTTTCCAATCCGGAGAGGAGTTTCCCATTTATCCTCTTCATACCGATTACCGGTGCCCGGAATCGGAATCCGCTCCGCTGTCGTCTTTATTATCCGAGATCGCAATCGGCGGGATTTTAGTGGATTCCTACTTTATAACTCCCGCCTATCTGGAAATGCTTAAATGTAGGACCAGAACTGCTTATATTGATGATCTGTATTCCTTTGATTATCCGGTAGATTTGCTCATCAATTATGATGCCGTCGTCTCTCCTGCGTTCTATCATAAGGCGGAATGGACGCTTTTCGGCCCGGCCTATACGCCTTTGCGGAAGCAATTCGCAGGTATCCGTCCCATAGTCAGTCCCCGGATTCGAGAGGTGCTGATTTCCACAGGAGGTACGGATCCCTGCCATCTGGCGGAATCCCTGGTAAACCTTTTGCTGGAATCCCCGGTAAGCCGGGACTGGCGCTGCCATATACTCGCCGGCCCCATGCATTCCGGCCGGAAAGCCCTGGAGAAGCTGACACATTCCCATCCCGGGCTTATCCTGCATGGGCATGTGGAGCAAATGGCCGCCCTAATGCAGCGCTGCGATTTGGCCGTATCAGCCGCAGGAACCACACTCTGTGAGCTATGTGCGGCAGGTGTGCCCACCGTCAGTTTTACCATGGCGGATAACCAGCTCGTTACAGCCAGGCAGTTTGAGGCCTGTGCGACGGTCCCTTATGCAGGGGATGTGCGTACTGCGGATAATCTCCCATCCGTCCTGTGCCGGACCTTGCACCGGCTGGCGTCCGATTATGAAGGCAGGAAAAGCCTGTCATCTTCCATGCACCGGCTGATAGACGGAAACGGCGCCGGCCGAATCGCCGATGCCCTGATCCGGCTGCTGGATTCCTGAAACAGGCTGCCTGTCGCGAAGCGATGAAATCGGCCGGGTGCGGAAACGGTTCAGACTTGTCCGGACTGCTGCTTCAATCACGATCAGATTCAGATAAGGAGACTTAACTTATGGATACTTTAAACACAGCCTTAGAAACACCTGCCGGTACCGGCCGGCCGAAAGCAGTAGCCATCATTACTGCCAGAGGGGGAAGCAAAAGGATCCCTCATAAAAATGTGCGGGATTTCTGCGGAAAACCTATCATCAGCTATTCCATTTGCGCCGCACTCTCCTCCGGCGCTTTTGACGAAGTCATGGTCTCCACGGACGAAGAAGCAATCGCCGCCGTTGCACGGGAGTACGGAGCCAGCGTTCCTTTCCTGCGTTCCGCCGAGACTGCGGACGACTATGCTTCCACCGATGATGTCATCCGGGAGGTTCTTCTGGCATACGAGAGCCGGGGGATCTATTTCCAGCGTTTTTGCTGTATCTATCCTACCGCGCCTTTTGTTACAGCCAAAAAACTGCAGACTGCCATGGCGCTTTTGGAAGAAGCAGAATCGGTCATGCCCGTAGTCCCGTTTTCTTATCCGCCCCAAAGAGGGCTAATCCTCAAAGACGGAAGAATCCGCCGCAAGTACCCGGAATTCCTTTCCGCCCGTTCCCAGGATTTGGAAAAAATGTATCATGACTGCGGTCAGTTCTATGCCTGCCGGACGGATGCTTTTTTCCGGGACAACACTACGGATGTGGAGGATCTCCTGCCTATGCCTATGCCGGAAATGGAAGTTCAGGATATTGATACGGAAGAAGACTGGGCAATTGCAGAACTAAAGTACTGCAATATGCAGAACTAAAATACTGTAATATGCAGAATCTGTAACTGTGAAGGCACGGAACAGTTACCAGAATTTATAGAATATCTACACAGAAAGGAAATCCCATGAACGCAGATATACTGCAGACCCCTTATTACTATATATCGGAAGCAGGACTGGACACAGATGCCTCCATGCTCAAGGAGGCCCTCTCCAAAAACTGGGGGCCCAATCACCTGGTCGGCTACTCTGTAAAAACCAATTCTCTTCCCTGGCTCCTCCAGTATATGAAAGGGCAGGGCTTTTATGCGGAAATCGTTTCCGACACGGAATACCGGCTTGTAAAAGAGCTTGGGTTCCCGAATTCCCATATGATTTATAACGGCCCTATCAAAGACAGAAAAATATTTGAGACGATACTGTCCGAAAACGGCTATATTAACCTGGATTCCACCGAAGAACCGGGCTGGCTGGAGGAACTGAGCGCTTCTTATCCGCAGCGGCAGTTTTCGGTCGGCCTTCGGGTAAACTGTGACATTGCCGCTTTGTGTCCCAAAGAGGTTCTCGTGGAAGAAGAAGGCGGCCGTTTCGGTTACTGTTATGAAAACGGAAAACTGCAGGAGGTTATTCTCCGGTTATCCGCGCTTCCCAATGTAACGGTGGCGGGGCTTCATCTCCATTCCTCCACCCAGTCGCGGACTGTGGATGTCTATGCCGCTCTGGCCAGCATGGCTGTCCGGATTGCAGAGGAATACAATCTTACCCTTTCCTATGTGGATATGGGCGGCGGCTATTTCGGCGGCAGAGAGGACAAGCCGGATTACCGGGATTATTTTCCGGCCATCTGCCAGAAGCTGCGTGCAAAATTCGATCCGAAGCATACTACACTGATTGCGGAACCCGGGGTCTCCCTGATATCCAGGGCTACCACCTTTGTGACCTCCGTAAAGGATACCAAAGAAATCCGGGGACGTTCTTTCCTGGTAACCGACGGCAGCCGGACCAACTTAAACCCTTTGGTGACCAGGCATGTCTACCCCCATCATATCTGTTATATGGATGATCCGGGCAGCCGCCCTCTGGTAAAGAGCCAGTGGGTAACCGGGTTTACCTGTATGGAATATGACCGTCTTTTTGAAATAACGGACGGCCCCGCCCTGAAGCCCGGGGATCAAATTATTTATGACACAGCCGGCGGTTATACGATGTGTCTGAATCCTCTTTTTATCCATTATTTCCCGCCCGTTTATGTGGAACATCGGGATGGTTCGCTGTTTAAGGCCCGTGATCAATGGGATGTAAAAGAATTTATGCAGAAAAATTACACAGAAAGAGAGGAATTGTGATGAATAAAAATTTTACCATCGGCTCCCGTAAAGTGGGTAAAGACGCTCCTGTTTTCATCGTAGCCGAAATGTCGGCCAACCACCTTCAGGATTACGGCCGCGCCATGGAAATCATACATGCCGCCAAAGAGGCGGGAGCCGATGCCGTCAAGCTGCAGACCTTTACCCCGGACACCATAACCATGGACTGCGAGGACACTTGTTTTCAAATCACCCAGGGAACCATCTGGGACGGAACCACTCTGTACAAGCTGTATCAGGAGGCCTATACCCCCTGGGACTGGCAGCCCCGGCTGATGGAAGAGGCAAACCGGCTGGGAATGGAATGCTTCTCCTCCCCTTTTGATTTTACCGCCGTAGATTTTATGGAATCTATGAATATGCCCGCCTACAAGCTGGCTTCCTATGAAATCAACGATATTCCTCTCATCCGTAAGATTGCCCGCCTCCATAAGCCTGTCATATTTGCCACAGGAATCGCACATCTGGAGGATATAGAACGCGCCCTCCGGGTATGCCGCGAGGAAGGAAATGAAGACATCATGCTTTTGAAGTGTGTTTCCTCCTATCCCACCCCTTATGAGGATATCAACCTGAATATGATTCCTACCCTGGGAACCGCCTTTGACTGTCTGATGGGGCTTTCCGATCATACGATGGGCCCTGCCGTTGCTTCCGGTTCCATCGCTCTCGGGGTTAAAATGGTGGAAAAGCATCTGACACTGCGGCGCAGTGACGGAGGCCCCGACGGAGCCTTCTCCATGGAGCCGGAAGAATTTGCCGAAATGGTAAAGAATATCCGTATCATGGAAAAAGCCCTGGGATCGCCGGAATTCCGTCTCACTCCCAAGCAGGAGCTTGAACACGAGGGCGCCCGTTCGCTCTTTGCCGTTCAGGATATTTTCCGCGGGGAAGCCCTGACCTCCGAAAATGTCCGTTCCATCCGCCCGGGCAACGGGCTGCACACCATGTATTATGATCAGATACTGGGGCAGAAGGCGGCCTGCGATATCCGCAGGGGTACGCCGCTGTCCTGGGATTTGATCAACGGACAGCCGCTTTAAATGAAACAGGGGTCTGCCTTCAATGTCCGGTAAGTATACCGGATTATGACTGCCGAAACCAGAAAGGTAAGAATATCGGATACCGGCATGGAATACAATACCCCGTCCAGGCCGAATAACAGCGGCAGCAGCAGAGCAAAACCAACACCGAACACCACCTCCCGCACCATCGAGAGCGCCGTTGACAAAAACGCTTTTCCCAGAGACTGTAAATATATAAAGGTAGCCTTATTCACACAGGCGAAAATCATCATACAAAGATAAATACGGAAGGATTTCACTGCAAAATCCGTATAATATACACTTTCATTGGCTGCCCCGAATACCGCAATGAGCTGCCGCGGGAACAGCTCTACAATAAGAAAAGCAACCGCACCCACAACCGCCTCCGCCGTCAGCAGCCGGGTAAAAAGTGCCCTGGCCCTGTCCTTTCTTCCCGCCCCGATATTATACCCTACTATGGGAATGCAGCCTGCCGCCATTCCCACGGATATGGAAATGACTATCTGGAAGAATTTCATGACGATTCCCACTACCGCCATCGGAATCTGGGCATATTCCGTCTTGCAGAAAACCGGATCCAGGGCGCCGTATTTGCGAATCATATTGTTGATAGCCGCCATGGCCGCCACAAGGGAAATCTGTGACAAAAAGCTGCAGATTCCCAGCGGAAGAAATTTCCCCGCCAGCCTTCCGGATAAATGAAAGCTCTTCTTTTCCAGTCTGACAGCCTTCATATGGAACAAATACCAAACGGCCAGAGCCGCCGTTACTACCTGACCGATTACCGTGGCAACCGCCGCTCCCATCATCCCCCACCGGAACACAAAAATAAACAGAGGATCTAATATTATATTGATTACGGCTCCTGCCAACGTGGAAACCATGGCGAATTTAGGACTTCCGTCGGAACGGATGATCGGATTCATGGCCTGGCCGAACATATAGAATGGAATCCCCATGGAAATGTAGATAAAATATTCTTTGGCATATTGAAAGGTTTCTTCATTGACCCTTCCGCCGAACATGGTAAGGATGGGATCCCGGAACAAAAAATAAACAGCCGTCAGCACCAGGCCGGCCAGGACACACAAAATTACCGCACTTCCGATGCTTCTGTGTGCATTTTCCTTTTGATTGGCCCCCAGGCTGATACTTACAAAAGCACAACAGCCGTCCCCGATCATTACGGCAGCCGCCAGCGCCACCACTGTCAGCGGGAACACTACCGTATTGGCTGCATTTCCATAAGAACCTAAATAACCGGCATTTGCGATAAATATCTGATCCACGATATTATACAGTGCCGCCACCAGCAGTGAAATAATACAGGGCACGGCATATTTGCCCATCAAAGTGCCCACTTTCTCCGTTTCCAAAAACGCATTTGCTTTTGCTTCCATTTTAAATAACCTCCTGATTATGAATACAAGCCCTATACATGCCGGTGCGCTGACCGTATGCATAAGCCCGGCAAAAAAATAAGCGCGTGCCATTGAGAGCTGGATTTATGCCTCTGGCCACACGCTTTGTATTCCGCGCATTCTATTATTCGATACTGCCGCGGAATTCCCTTATAGAATTATTTTAGCAACCGTACGGGCAAATCCGGACGGTTCCTTAGATTACTCCGGCTTCCCCATACACACAAAAAAACGTGTGGCAGTCAACCGGATTTACGCAGTTATGCCACACGCTGTATTCCTATTATACCGGATTTTATCCTTCTGTTCAAAGGCAATATTCCACAAAAATCTCCGGCTTTTTCTTAAAATATAACCGTTCCACGTCAAACTGCCCAAGCACCCCATCGGCGGCATGCTTCAGCATACCTTCGGTTTCGTCCGCACTTTGTTGAAGCCCTTCTTCCGCCTGCAGGATAAAATAGCCCCGCCCCATAAGCGAATGCCCGGTGGATACCTTTTCCATCGAATCCCCCGGCTTGATGGTACAGTTCCAGGCCCTCAGCACAATCCCCTCCGGCAGCTTCAGTCCGCCCGGTTCCGGTACGCTCTTTACGAGACATTCTTCCAAATCGAAATAATGGATCATCAGCTTTTCCGTCTTTTCCGGCACATAAGAACAGGCCATGCCGCAGCGGCTGCGGATATACTGCCCGGCCATATCCACCCCCGTTGCCATAGGCGTGAAGAGATTATGCAGATTATGGCCGGAGGGCCGTGCCGACAGTTCTATGGCAAAAATATGGTCTTCCCCTATCATCAAATCCGCATGCAGGAGACAGTTTTTCAGTCCCAGCAGGGCGGTCACCTCCGACAGGTAAGCCTCCGCCCTCTCACAAAGCCGTGCATCCGCGCCGCTCCCCCCGGGAGCAATGGAGAGATACCCCACCGCCTGGCGGGCAGGCGGCGCCGTCAGCAGCTTTCGGCGCAGCAGGATCATACAAAACCGCTCTCCGTCCATTGCGGCATCCACGCCGTATTCTACACCGCCCACAGCTTCCTCCAGCACATAATCCTCTTCCGGAATCCGCTCCTGCGGCTTTCTACCGGACCCCGCCGGCACACCTGCCGCACACAGCCCGGGCAAAGCCTCTTCCAGCTGCGCTCTCTCCTCGAGAAAAAAAATCCCCCTGCTGCCGGAACCATACCTGGGCTTTAAAATAGCGGGAAAACCAAGATCTGCGTAAGCATCTTTGGAAATTGGTTCCCCTGCCGCAAGCAGATAGCAATGGCAGTTCCTGAGTCCCTTTTCCTGCAGCTTTCTATGAAACAGATATTTGTCCGTACAAAGCACCGCGGCCTGCCTGCTGATTCCGGGAAGCCCCAGCGCATCATTCACAGCTCCCGCGGTTGTCAGATACCTGCCGATCGGCCCTGTTATCAGAAAATCCGGCTTTCTGTACCGCAGCGCCTCCAGCACAGCTTTTTCATCCGCTATATCCACTGTCAGGCCCTCATCGGCCGCCGCCAGGCCCGCCGCCCGGGGATTTCCGTCCAGCGCCGTCACCCGGACTCCCAGCTCCTGTGCTTTTTGTATCGTATGAAGGGATTCTTCTCCCGCCCCTATCAATGCTGCTCTCATTTCTTGTTCCCTTTCCTGAAATTCCGGTATGCCCACAACAGGGAAAAATAAAGCATGAATCCCAGGGAAGACTTCTGCTGCAGACGCACCAGCTTTTTCTCTTCTTCATTAAAACGCTGTTGGTAGTACGGATTATCCTGAAAGCCGGGGAACGTATCACGCATCTCTTTTCCCAAAGCCTTCACGAAGGACAGCTCCTTTTTTTTCACGCCGAACATATAAGTAAAGAGGGTATTCACATAAAACAGGACTGTGAAGCTGCATTCCAGTTCCTTATAATATGCGTCCAGGAATCCGTATTTCTTTGCCTCCGCCACCATGATACGGCCGGCTTCCATTCTGTCCTCACACCGTTTCCAGGTGATGGTATGCACGGTGGATTCTTCATGCTGGTAATAATAATACATGGCCCTGGGGATATAAGCAAAGTTCGTGGCCCGCAGCATCCAGGTATTCCCCAGGGCATTGTCCTCATAAAAAATACCTTCCGGGAAACGGCTGTCACAGCCGAGGATAATTTCACGCCGGTAGATTTTTACCACCAGGCTTCCGCTGTCCAGAATAAGGGAGGCATATTTCTCATGATCCAGCACCCCTGTTTGTGACGGCTTGTTATTGGGGACCACCTGCCCCTCCTTCATGCTGTGTTCATGGGTCAGGCAATAATCACAGCCCACCATATCCGCTCCGGTTTCTTCCGCCCGGGCCAGCATGACCTCATACATATCCGGTGTTATCCAGTCGTCGCTGTCAATAAAACCAATCCACTCTCCCTTTGCCAGGGACAGTCCCAGATTCTTTGCACCGCCCTGCTTCCGGTTTTCCGGGGAATGCACCGCCCGGAACCGTTCCGGGTATTGCCTTTCATAACGCCGGAGGATTTCCAGGGAATGATCCGTGGAGCAGTCGTCCACAGCGATTATTTCCATATCCTTATAGGTCTGCTTCACCAGGGAATCCAGGCAATACTCCAGCTTGCCCTCACCTGCCGTATTATAAACAGGAACAATAACGCTCAGTTTCATTCCGCACTCCCCCCTTTGGTCACCCGGTAGAGATCGAACTCATTGTATTCAATTCCATAATGTCCCACATATTCTATCTGCAGATTGTAGGGGATGATTTGATCCGGGACAAAATCCCATTCAAAATCCGTATCCAAAAACCAGATTTCATCAAAATCCTGTGACAAATCCACATCCCGGACATAAAAAAGCCTGTCCTCCGGAAAATAATACTTATAATTAAAGTAATACGCCTGATAATTATATACCACGAAATCGTCCTCTCCCAGGTTTTCCCGGAAGAACTCCTCTGTCTGATCCGTCAGTGTGGCTTTATACTCCGCCCGGTATTCATCCCGGTAGGAAACAGCGCCTGTAAACAGCACAAACGCAAGGAGGAGGACAGCCGCCTCTTTCCGGATCCTTCCAAATCCTATCGCCAGAAACAGGCAGAACAGCCCCATTGCCGGAAACACATATTGATCCCGGTAAATGGGCTGTTTTATCAACGAAAGGACAATTCCTACCGCTGCCGTAAGTGCGGGGACTGCCATGCACAAAAGGGCAAACCCTCCTTTTTCCCGCATTCCCCTCTCCTTTTTTTTCATAAGAAGCAGACAGAACATGCCGGCCAGCAGGGAAATTCCCAGGTATACAAAAGCAGTCTGGGGGATGGGTTCCAGGCCGAAGGCCCATTCAAAATAACTCCAGACAGTTTCCGCCGTAATAGGCGGTATCCAGTAGCCCGCTTCCACTCTGGTCACCTGGGCGTAAAAGTAAGGCAGCCATGGCAGATATGCCGCCACCATAGCCAGGGAAAACAGTAACCATTTCCCCAGTTTTTTCCGGTTATCCCGGGTCAAAAGCAGGACGAGAAGCAAGAGCCCGTTAATAATAATTACAGACACAAAAGAAAAATAATGCAGATATGCCGCCGCCACCGCCGATACACTGAGCATAATCCAGGAAAGCCATCCGCCCTCCCTGTAAACTTCCCAGGCAGCAAGCCCACAGGCAGTCACACACAGCAGCGCCCAGGAGTACATGCGTACCTGTACCGCATATTCCATGGAACAGGGAATGCAGCCTAAAAAAATAAGAAACAGAAAAGATACGCCGTTTCCGAAAAACCGGCGGACTTTGGTAGCACCAAGAACCAAGGTCAGGCTCATGGGGATTATGGTCAGTACCTTCTGGACCTGAAGGCTTTCCCCAAACAGCAGCCGGAAAAAACGTCCCAGGAAATAGTACAGGGGAGGATGCACATCCGCTGCCGTATCCCTGACAATCTGCCCGAAGTTTTCACGGAACAGATTCATACTGAATATTTCATCCGTCCATACATTATTATTAAAAATCAATGACAGGTAAAGCAGTGTAAAAAAAACAACACTGCCCCAGATAAGGAAATTCCAGATCCGTCCTCTGCTTTCAGGGATTATATCCTCAAAATGCCTCCCCGTTCCCCCGCTCTTCCTTTCTTCTGTCTGCATACTCTCTCCTTCAGCCATTCGTCAGGTTCTGTCTTTCCTCATATTTTTTCTGCATAATAGGCGGCAATTTTCTCCACCGCCGCAATCACATCCCCCACATCCTTGTCACTCATGCCGTAATACAGCGGAAGGCTGATAATTTCTTCATACAGCTTCTCCGCTTTGGGGCATAATCCTTTTTTATATCCCAGCTTCTGATAATACGGGAAATAATAGGTCGGAATATAGTGGACATTACAGCAGATATTTTCTGCTTCCAGCGCCTCAAAAAATTCTTTTCTTCCAATGCGCAGCGTTTCGGGTCTGATACGCAGGATATACAGGTGTCTGGTGGTATCCGACTCCGGGATTTCCTCCTGCACCATCACCTGGGGAATCCGGGAAAAAGCTTCGTTATAGCGTTTTACAATTTCCTTCCGGCGGGCTTTGAACATTTCCAGCTTGTCAAGCTGGCTGATGAGAAGAGCAGCCTGCATATCTGTCATGCGATAGTTATATCCCAGTTCTACCTGCTCATAATACCAGGGGCCGTCGGGGGGATTTTCCATCCAGTCCGGGTTTCTGGTAATCCCATGTCTGCCAAACAGCATCAGACGCTTGTACATCTCGTCGCTGTCGGTCATTACCGCCCCGCCTTCCCCCGCTGTTACGGTTTTTACCGGATGGAAGCTGAAGGTGGTCATATCCGCAATGGATCCGGTAGGTTTCCCCTCATAAAAAGTACCGATGGAATGCGCGCCGTCCGTAATCAGGATAAGGCCGCGGGCATCACAGATTTTCCGAAGCGCCCTCAGATCGGCAGACTGCCCGGTATAGTCCACTGCCACCACCGCCTTTGTTTTTTCGGTAATGCAGCCTTCCACACTGTCCGGATCGATTTCATAGGTTTTATCATTGATATCCGCAAATACCGGCTTTGCCCCGCAGTACAGCGCGCAGTTTGCAGAGGCGGCAAAAGTAATGGGGGTGGTTATGACTTCATCTCCAGGCCCTACACCCGCCGCCAGACAGGCGATATGTAAGGCTGCCGTCCCATTGCTCACCGACACGGCATGTCCGGCTCCTGTCAGCCGGCACAGCCTGTCCTCCAGCTCTTCTATTTTGGGTCCGCAGGTAAGATAATCGCTTTTCAGGACATCCAGAACCGCCTGGTAATCCGCTTCATCCAGATACTGGTGTCCATAAAAAATCTTGGTATCCCTTACCGGCCTACCGCCGTCTATAGCAGGAATGTTATTCATATCTTCTTTCATAATGCCTGTCCTTTCCCGAACGCAAAAGGAGGGTGCCCTTCCGAAGCCCCCTCTCCTCCGGTCGCCCGTAAGAGTAAGAAACCCTGCGGGCCCCCTCTGCCTGTTTTCTTTATTTTTCCAAATCCACCGTTTTAAGAAGCTCTCTGATATCCTCTACGGTAAGCCATTCGGTATTGTTTCCGGAGCTGTAGGAAAAGCCTTCCGGCACCTTGGTTCCGCTCATATCCGGTACCTGTCTGTCATTGAATACCACCTGGGGATAGACTATGAAATGCTTATCATATTCATAGGTATTAAAAGAATCCTCCGTGGTAACCATGATTTCATGAAGCTTTTCTCCCGGACGGATACCGATTTCCTTCATTTTGCAGCCGGGCAGCATAGCCTCGGCCAAGTCCGTCACCTTAAAGGAAGGGA
Source organism: Lachnospiraceae bacterium (assembly GCA_022845955.1). GTDB lineage: Bacteria > Bacillota > Clostridia > Lachnospirales > Lachnospiraceae > Eisenbergiella. The sequence goes on along the minus strand of AP025576.1, from coordinate 636,702 downwards.
TTCTGCTGATAAAGGTTTCCCCGCCCTTTGCTTCCGTCAGCGCTTTGATCACCAGTTCCACGCCCTCCGTAAGGCTGATCCAGAACCGTGTCATACGGAAATCGGTGATAGGAAGCTCAGTGCCGCCGTTTTTAATAATATTTGCAAACACCGGGATGATGGATCCGCGGCTTCCCGCCACATTTCCATAGCGCACAATGGAGAAATTGATGTCCTTGTTCCCCGCATAGGCATTGGCTGCCACAAACAGCTTATCACTTACCAGTTTGGTTCCTCCGTACAGATTCACCGGATTTACCGCTTTATCCGTGGAAAGGGCCACCACCCTCTTCACATTGGTATCCAGAGCCGCATCGATGACATTCTGGGCACCGTTAATGTTGGTACGGATCGCTTCGTTGGGATTATATTCGCAGGCGGGCACCTGCTTCAGCGCAGCCGCATGAATGACATAATCCACACCCTCAAAAGCTCTTTTGAGACGTTCCTTATCTCTTACATCCCCGATGAAATACCTCATTTTGGATTCGTATTCTTTGAACTCATTCTGCATGACAAACTGCTTGTACTCATCTCTGGAATAAATAATAATTTTCCTGGGGTTATAATGGGCCAGTACGTATTTGGTAAAGCTTTTTCCAAACGAGCCGGTACCGCCTGTAATCAGTATGGTTTTATTATCTAACATGAACTTTCCTCCGTTTGTGTATAGTCTCCCAATTTTTCAGACAGTCTATTCCTTTTTCCTAACGGCATTATATCATAGCGGCGGGGCTAATGCAATGTGGGGCTTCCGGGAGGGGTGCAGATTGCTTTTCCGGTTACCGGTATAGGGAATGACTTTATTTTTAGTCTTTCAGGCGGTATAGAGGATCCGGATTATTCTCCTGGGATACTATGATTTCTTCTTTAAGAAGGAGGTCAATACAGCTTTGGGCTTCTTCTTCAGATATGTCCAGGGCCTGTGCAAGCCGGGGGAGATCCGCCTGGACATGATCGGTGAGGTAATCGAGAAGTCTGGGAAGGGTGCGGGCTTCCAGGTATTCCCGGCGGCCTTTTTGGTGCAGTTCCTTTCTGGCTTCTTCATTCCCGGTGAGGGGCAGGATCAGGACTACCCGGTCGGGATTGAATTCTTCAAGCAGCCTGGGGCTGTTCCAGCCCTTCCCGGCCCAGATGCGGCGGATTCGCGCCAGGCCTTTTCCGGTACCTTCCCCTATCCCTATGAGGTGGAACATACTGCTGATTCTTTCATTTCTTGCATCCGGTGCGGCGCCTCTTAACACAGCTTGTGCATCGACGCGCATATCCCCGGGGTTGGCTATCAGGATCTGTTCTTTTTCTTTGCGGACTAAAATACCGTTCCGATCGTAATAATTCGCATGGCTGAGGGCGTTGGCGAGGGCTTCCCGGATTCCTTCTGCCAGGTTTTCCTGTATCCTTTTATGGGCTTTCTCTTTCGCATCCTGGAAACCGAAAAGGCCGGTATCCGCCAATATGCGCATGGAAGCCAGGCGGAAAAAGGCAAACAGATTCGCACAGCCTTCTTCCGTACTGCCTTCGGAGGAACCGTTTTGCAGGGAACAATCTTTTTCCGGTTCTTCGTACTTCAGGCAGAAGCGGGGAAATTTCTCCCTTATCCGGGCATTCTTACCGAACAGGAGAAGGCCGGCCGCGGTGACGTGGTATTCCCCTTTTTGGTCTTTCTGCAAAGCCCCCAGTTCTTCAAATAACGTTTCTTTGGGGACAGGAAGCACCGGGCGGGAGGCTTTCCTGTGATAGTCAAAATATGCCTGCAGATAGTGATCCATCGTTGTTTCATCCAGGGCTTCGGTTCCCATATCCGGGAAAACCCGGCCGTCCTGGGAAAGGATCGCAGCGTCCCGGAGCATGCTTTCCACTTCTTCCCTGGTACAGCGGTAATCCCCTTCCCCGTTTCTTCGATAAGAACCCATATAGGGATCGCTTCCTATGAATACCGGCTTTTTCCTCCGGTCCGCGCGGGGGACTTCGATTACTACGATTCGTTCCTTTTCGTCTGCATTATCCTTACTGCCTGTCCCTCCCGTCCATGCCTCCACAATACGGACCTGATCCCGGGTTAAGATATTGGCGCTGACCACCTGCGTATCCCCGGCTCTTCTCCAGAATTCCTCCAAGAGCCATTCCGGGGAAGGAAGCCTGACAGGGCAGAAGGATTTATCCGGCAGTTCCTCCACTCCCAGCAATATTACGCCGCCTACGGTATTGGCAAATGCGGAATAGGTCTCCCACAGGCTTTGGGGAAAGCCGCCCTGGGCCCTTTTTGCTTCTATCCGGTTATTTTCCTTATATTTATCAATCTCCGCAAAATCAAGCATTCACAGCTCCCTTTCCCGCCCCGGCTTATACCTGCGGCGGGGTATTTGACTTTCTCAGCCTCATCACCACGCCATGTAATCTGCGCACCGTCTTGGGAGCGGCAGATAAGAGCAGCAGGTAAATCTTTTGTTTTCGGGTTAAATACGGTGATTTTATGGTATCTGGCGTATGGGCCCGGCAGTATTTTTTAACTGCCGTATAAAAAGGATCGCCGGAAACCATTTGTTCCACCGGTATATGAAGCAGGTAATCCAGTCTCTGGTACAGTCCGAAACGGACTGCTTCCTCTGCAAGAGCCGGATATTTCTTTTCCACCACGCCCTGCACATAATCCGCATTCCGCACAATATCTACAAAAACCCGGGAAAAACATTTTTTATCCTTTTTCCTGGTATTGCTTCCTATCCGGTAATATACATGGTACAGCTGCAGGGGGAGGATGCAGACGCCGGCGTTTTCCTGCAGAAGCTCTACCAGAAGGAAAAAGTCCTCATTCAGTTCGCCCTCCGGGAATCTCCTGTCTCCCAACAGATTTCTGGAGGTGAGCTTGGTGCAGAAGGAGCAGTCTCCTCTGTGAAGCAACAGTTCACGCAGGAATTCTTCGCTGGTCATAAAACAAATCTGTTCGGGCGGCCGGCATACATCCGGCCTCTTTTCCCCATTTTCACCGATTTCATCTCTGGAGGCCTGCACCATCTGCCAGCCGCCCTTCTGCGCCTGTTCCATCAGCCGGGCATACATTTCCGGCTCGATATAATCGTCGCTGTCCACAAAACCAAGATATTCTCCCTCCGCCCGTTCTATTCCATAATTCCTGGCGGAGGAGGAACCTCCATTGGGTTTGTGGAACACCCGGATCCTCCCGTCCCTGCGGGCCAGCTCATCACACAGCCGGGCAGTGCCGTCCGTAGACCCGTCGTCTACCAGCAGGATTTCCAGATTTCCGTACGTTTGGGCACACACCGATTCCACACAGCGTTCCAGACAGTCCATTATATTATAAATCGGGATAATGACAGAAATAAGCGGTTCTCTCATTCCAGCGCTCCATAACGTTTGTTCCCGCAAGAATGGCTGTGGATATTTCCCGATAGGCAAGGCGGAGGAAGGAGACGATGCGGCAGCTTCGTTGGCTGACGGCAACGAGGCATATCGGGAAGTAGACCGGCCATTATACGACAAGCAGACCTTATGGAGCCCTTTCCCCTTTCTTCCCGGCCATATGACAGGAGCCACACTGAACGGCCCTTCGCAGGGCGGTTCCACCCTGTCCTCCTGCAGGTTTTCATAAAACCGCAGGCATTGCTTTGCCGCATTCTCCGCATTCCAGAGACGGGAGACCGTTTCATAGGCTCTCTGTCCCATCTTTCTTCTTTCCTCTCCGTTTTCCATCAGAAAGCAGACAGCCTCCCGGAATTCCTCATAGCTTCCGCCGGAGTAAATCATGCCGTTTTTCCCATGTTCTATGAGATAAGGAACCGCTCCCGCTTCCCGGTTTGCCACCACGGCGCAGCCGCTGTTCATGGCTTCATTCACCACGGCTCCCCAGCCTTCCAGATGATTGCTGGTAAAAAGATGGATATGGCTTTTTTCCATTCTCTCCCTTACCCGGGCAGGCTCCAGAAACCCATACATGGTAATCCGCTCCTCCAGCCCAATGCTTCGGATATCCTGCCGTATCGTTTCCTCCATCTCCCCGCTGCCGATGAGATGAATATGAAAAGAATAACCCATCCGCGCTAAATCCCCGCCCAGCCTCACCACGAATTCGGGATGCTTCAAAGGCATCAGGCGGCCGGCCCACACAAGCTGTATCTCCTCGCCCGATCCTTTCATCCGTTCCAGTTCCCCGCCGGCATATTCCTTTTTTTCCGGGAAATAACCGAAGCGGAACTTTTTCCCCGGATATGCATGGATCAGGGAAAAATCCGAAGCCACATAGGCCCCTGCACACAGCAGATATACCGGCTTGTTCCGATACCGGATGTGCTCCCGGTATTTGTGGAGCAGCCCCTTTGGGGATATGGCCTTCCACTGCCCTTCCCGGTATATCCGTTCGCTGATACGGATTGCCGGCTTTCCGCTGCCGAGCCGCTTTTCGATCACCTCTTCGTTCTCCATCCACCCGGCCAGCAGCAGATCACAGCCGTCAATCAGACCCCGGCAGATCTCCTCCTCTTCGTAAAGCAGATGCACATAGGGAATGGACCCGACATCCAGCGCCCAGCCCATCCGCACCCGCTCCTCCTCCATAGGCTCCGTCTGTATAAAGGTAAAATCCTCTCCCAGCTCCTGGAATAAACCGTTGCAGAAAGGGATTTGATGGTGATTGATGTAGTTAGAAATGAAGGTTAGTTTCATGGCCGCTCCTTGTTAATAAGAAATTTCCGGTTAGATGCTGATAGTTCCGTTCATAAAACACCACTTCTATGATTGCTTTGCGCAATTCAATACATTCCTTCTCGCTTCTTCCTTGGCGAATTTCATTTAAACCCCTATAATTTTCTATAAATTTAAAGAGAGAGTAATAACACCACAGTGCTATATACTCTCTCTTTGTGGCTAATTTTAGTGTTGTCTGCCAACGGCCAGCTATGGGCTGGTAAGCATATCCGATTTTAGTGTCAGCCCACTAGAAAAGCACACTTTTCTTTATAATATTATTATACGCAACGACGCTTTCTATGTCAATAGAATTCTCTTTTTTAAGTATCGCCGAAGTAACAGTTCAGCCGGGACTAAACTGTTACTATTTTTTCTCAATCAACCACAAATATACTTGTTATCGTAATATTACTCTGCTATAATGACAATGGTGCTACCCTACACGGTAGGCGGTTGCCCTCTTACAGAGGGACTGTGACCCTCTGATTACATAGAAACCTGCTTGCAGGAATTTAGTACGAAAGAGGGAATGGATAATGAGCGACTTTGAACTGTTATCGCTGGTTTTGATGATTCTTGCAATCATCATTCCTCTTCTGATAGCTTACATAGAAGCAAAGAAATAACCGCCGTGTCCCTAACAAAGATCGGCGGTTATTTCTAAACTGATTAATTGATGGGGCAACCGTCTATCGGTGGCACCTTTTATATTATTATAATAGCACCTCTGTATTCACATTGCAACATTTTCAAGAAATAAATTCCACAGCTTATTTTCTTTTTATCCTGTTATTCACAGTCTTCTTAACAGTTCCAATTCCTCCCTGCCCCCTCTTCCAATGAGGCTGCCACAAAACCAACTCCGAGTTCAATCGCATTATGTCTCTTACATGTGACCAACTCAATTGGCTATACAATGTGTAGCCAATCCTGCAATATTTCACGGTATATCTCCATCAGCCGCCTGTAATTTTCATTTCCGTCATGATTCCGGAAGGCCCGCTCCCTGGCTGCCTCCGACAGCTCCTGTGCCAGGCTGTCCTCTTCAAATACCCGGATGACACTTTGGGCCAGCCCGCGGATATCCCCCTTTTCGAAAAACAGGGCGCTTTTCCCATCCTCCGCCATGTCCGGAATGCCGCCCGTACGCGCCGCGATGCAGGGCAGGCCCAGCAGCATAGCCTCGCCCAGGGAATTAGGCGAATTTTCCAGCGCAGAAGGGCATACAAACACATGGCTGCCAAGATAGGCCTCCTTCATCTGTCTGTCGGAAAGCTGGCCCAGCACGGAAACCTTGTCCGCCAGTCCGTTTTCCTGGATAATATCCCGGAGATACTTTCCGTACCCGGAAATTTTCAGTTTCTCTTTCCTGCTGCCATAGGCAGTTATACGGTTTCCCGCCACACTCACATGGGCTGCGGGAAATTTCTCCAGGATATCCGGCATAGCCCGGAGCAGATAATGAAAGCCCTTCAGCGGATAATCCCCCTGGCTGGCAAATATTTCATAAGATCTGCATTGCCCCCGTTTCCATTTTCCATCATAGAAACAGGAACGCATGGTTTCATTCATTTTATGGTATATAAGCCGGGGATTGCATGCAAGCGACCCCAGCCGGTCAAATTCCGTCCGGCCGGTCACATGAGCGCTTCCCTGCAGCACCAGCCTTTCCCGTTCCCCGCGGATACGGAACTTTTCCTGCTGCTGGCGCAGGCTGTCCTTACGTATCCTATCCCGGAAGGTGGCCCTTTTCTGTACCGGCAGCGGCAAATCCGCCATATAGCTTTCCGCACATTCCCCAACCAGTCCCTGAATGCCCACCAGGATACGTTCCGGCTTTCCGAAGCTTCGCACCATAGCAAGGGCATGAGGGAATTCCGTCCCGAAAATATGGACAAGATCCGGTTGGAAATCCGCAAGGATTTCAGCAAATCTTTTTTCCATACAACGGTCGTAAATTTCAGGCCGCTTCAGGTTCTCCCGGAAGCCATAAACCATAACCTCTTTTTCCCCGGAAGGCGTCCCCCCGTCCTCCGCCTTCTCAGAAAGTTCCCGGAGCACCGTTTTTTTCTGGTATGCGGCAAGCTCCCCCTCTGCCGGAAAACAGACGGCAAGCTCCATATCCGCCTCTTGCTCCCCCAAAAACCGGTTTAATGCACCGGTCAGCCAGCCCTCCCGCACACTGTACCTTTGCCCCAATGCAAAAGCCACCGCTGGCGGGCAGATGTTGCACAGCCATAAAATACGCATGCTTACTTTCTCCTTCCGTAAATGGCTGATTTCACCTTATTATAGGCACCGGACATCACAGGGCTTTCCGCGATCCTGGTGCGCAGCGGCGCCAGGGAAACCAGCATAAGAAAAGCGTACAGCGTGCTTTTCCCCCACCCCAGATAGTACCGGGTTATCACCTTATGTTCCAGTGCGGATCGCTTTCTGTTTTCCTTTGTTTCCGAAAATCCGCCGCCCTCATAGAAAGCCACGGTTACCGGCATATAAACCGCCGGAGCCTTTTTATCATAGACCGCATACAGAAAATGCTCATAATCCGCCCGCACCCGGTAATCCGTATCATATCCCCGCTGTTCAAAAAGCCCGGCGTCATAGAAGCAGACCTGATGGCAGGGCACATTCCGGTAACAGGTAAAATCATTCATGACAGGAGCCGAATGTACCGGCGTGTTCTGCAGCTGGTTAAACTGATCCCCGTAAAAGATGCAGCACCGTCCCTTTCCCCCGTTCTCTCCCTGCCAACGTTCCATAAAGGAGGCGGCCTTTGACAGAACACTCCGGCTGAAAAACCGATCCCCGCAGTTCAGGAAAAGCACATACTGTCCCTGCACCCTCTTCACGGCCTGGTTCATACCGTCATAAATACCGCCGTCCGGTTCCTGGAAAAAACGGATCCTGCTGTCCGCCGGTATTTCCCGCGGTACCCCTTCCCCGAACAGACGCTGTACCGATCCGTCCGTACTTCCCCCGTCCTTGATTATAATTTCAAAATTCCCGTAATCCTGATCCAGGATGCTGTGAAGCGTGGAGAAAAGCTTGTCCCCCGGATTTAAGGCCGCCACCACAATACTAAAAAATAAATGAGCCATTCAACCATTCCTTTTCTGTGAAAATCCAACTGTGATAAGGCAGCACACGCACGCCTTCCTGGTGTGCCGTCAGTAAAAAATATACAAAATACAACAGGCAGAAGGCCGCTGTGAAAACATACATGATTCTTTTCTTATTACGCAGGGATTTGCCGCCTTGAAGGGTATCCGGCATATTTTTCAGAATACCCGGCACCAGAAACACCTGGGCCGTGATCAGATAATACCCGAAACGGGATACCAGCGGAAGAAAGGAAGCGCATGTATACAGGGCCAGCCCCAGCAAATTCAATTTAAAATACAGCAGATTCGCCTTATTTTCCTTAATCGTTTCCCGGTAGGCACAACATCCCAGCACCAATACGGCGGCACAGCGGATAATCCCCATCAGGCTTCCCTCCAGGCCGGTGTCCTTCTGCAGATAGATAGTATTCTGATACGAGGGATACAGCTTCAGTACCACGCCCATCCAGAATTCCCGGAACAGCGGAAGGCTTGCCGCCAGAATGCTTCCCAGGATAACCTGCCATTTTTTCCAGCGGCAGGAAGCAATCAGGTACAGAGGAATCACGATCAGCACCGATTTATGAAACAGTGCCGCAAACAGGATGAGTAAAATAAATTTCCCATATTCCTGTTTCAGCACATACCGCAGACTGTACAGCGTAATGGCAAGGACAAAATAATACCGCACCGTATTAAAGGTCCTGAAATAAAGTCCAAGCAGCATGAACAAAGCGAAGGAGATGGTAAAATCCACGCTCTGATCATACATGGCTTTCAGAAAAAGGATCGCGGTAACCACCGCAAAGAAACCAAATACCAGCAGATAATTTTCCCCGCCCGCCAACAGGTACAGCAGCTTTACCAAAAGATTGAACCCCGGTTCCGTCACCACATAGCCGCCCACATAGATTTCGTGGAAGGTGGTCACATAATTCCCGTAATCGTTTCCCACATCGATGCGCAGGGAGGCGACGCCGGCCATAAGCAGAAACAACGTAAACAACACAGCCCCGTTCATGGCCTGCCGCCTCGTAACTGCGCCGGCCCCATGCTCCCTGCCGGCAGCCTCCTGATTAACCAGACATGCCAGCGCTATGGCAGCCGCGCCCAGAAGCCCGTAAAAAATCATTGTTATACCCCCTGCCTATCGCAGGCTTGCCTGCGATACTGCGTGAATGAATCGTTTGAAAGGAACTTTCAAACTTATACCTCTCGCATATGAATCCCTTTTCTCATCAGGGCAAACGCCTCACCAAAGGAGTAATCCCTGCACATAACCTCTTTTTGCTTATACAGGAAACGCAGAGCCATGAGATACGCCGCCTTCCCGTACAGGAAACGGTAAAGCACGCCTCTGTCATAAAAAAACTTCTCATTATATCCATGAAACCAGGTGGAGGGCCTTCCGTTCTCTTTCCCTATGGTGACAGGAGCCTTATAAACCTTCAGCCCTTTCCGGATGCATTCCGCCAGAAACAGGCTGTCCTCCCCGTTGCTGTATCTGGCACCGCCCCCGAACAAAAGGGAGAAGGCGATATTCGCTTCTCTCAGTTTCTCCGTCTTTGCCGCAAAGCTGTAGGTGGGATACCTTCCGCAGTTATACCAGCGCACCCTCCCATAACCGTCTATATGGTAGGTCGCCCTGTCCTGGGGCACCTCCATGTTAAACAGAATCATATCGGCCCCCGGATTTTTCACGAACTCCGCCTCTATGGCCCTGACGGCACCGGGGCGGTAAATAATATCTTCGTCTGCAAACAGGCAGATATCCCCTTCCGCCCGCATAAGGCAGTTATTCCGGGAAAGGCCCACTCCCCGCTCCGCAAAGCTGTAGCACCTTATCCGATGCTCCTGGTAACGATATTCCTTATAGGTATTTTCCCCGCATTGGTTTACAATAACAGCGTCCGCCTGCAGATTCATACGCTCTGCCAGCGTATCCACATCCTCATTCACTGCGGAAACAAGAATTTCCAGCTTCATTTCGTTCTCACTTTCTGTAATAGGCCTTCAGGAATTTATCATCCGCATCCGTGAGAATAGCCCCTCTCACGGGTATCTGCTGTTTTTCCAGCTGCAGCAGGATGTGGGTCAGGGCCCTGCCGTTTCCGTACCCCCAGGGTACCACCAGAACAGCGCCATCTTTCCTGCGCATATCCTCACAGTCCTTTTGGCCGAAAGGCCAGGCCGCCCAATTGAGTGCGGGACCGTCCGCCATGCAGGCCGTCAGCACGGCTTCCACTTCTCCACGCCGCTTGCCGGAATCCGTTTCCGTTCCTTTCCGCCAGCCGGCATTCTTCCCTTTTCCCACCTCTATCAGGCAAAGCCCTTTGGCCCCTTTCAGAAGATAGGCGGCATTCGTTGCAAGCTCCTGTTTCAGCTTTTCATTTTTCTTACAGGTAAGAATACCCAGCAGAGGGGCCGCACAACGTTTCCGGAAATCCTCCTCCAGATAGATGGAATCGTCCATAATATAATGGAAAGTCAAAACAAGAAACAGAAGAAGCGCACCGCAGACAGCCCCAAGGCCGAAGGCATTGCCGGTTTTTGTGGCCCTCTCCACTGGGACTGCAGGCTCCACCAGCCAACACTGCATATCGCTCAGTCCCTCGATGGAACGGGCGAACTCTCCCAGACCATATTCATACCCCCGGGCGATTTCCTCCGACAGGGCGGCATCATCGGTAGTGATATATAAAGGCATCACCTTGATATCATTCATCTGCCCCACAGAGACCGATTCCTTCACCTGTTCCTTGGTTATGCCTTCCGGAAGCGCTTCCATCACAAAATCCACCACCTGGTCGGTCCTCATGATTTCCCCCCAGGTATAGGCATTATAATAATCTGCAATTTCCCCGTATTTATCCTTGTCAAAATAAATCCGGTATTGGGAAAACACCTGATACTGAACAGGTCCTGCCAGCACCAGGGCCTGGAACAGATAAATTCCTCCTGCCGCCGCCCCTCCAATGAGGGCCGCAGCCAGAAGCATCCATATCTTACGGAAAAGACAGAGGGCAAAACGCTTTCCGTCCATGCCCTCCTGCCAGAATTTTTCTTCTTTCATCAACTATTATCCTCTTCGGAATCCGACTTCATCGCCGTGATCTGTGCGGTATCCACACCCTCCGTACTCTCCGCCTTAAACAGGATCTTCAAAGTCAGAAGCATCAGCTTGATATCCATCCACACCGTATAATCCTCAATATAAGTCAAATCCAGCTTCAGTTTATCATAAGGGGTGGTATTGTATTTTCCGTAGACCTGTGCATAGCCTGCCAGCCCTGCTTTCACTTTCATACGGAAAGCGAATTCCGGCATTTCCTCCATGTAGCGGGCAATGATTTCCGGCCGTTCCGGACGGGGGCCGATAAAGGACATTTCCCCCTTGAGAATATTGATGAGCTGGGGAAGCTCGTCAATGCGCACCGCACGGATGAATTTACCCACCGGGGTAATCCGGGAATCGTTTTTGGCGGCGAGCCTGGCCACTCCATCCTTTTCCGCATCCACACGCATACTGCGGAACTTCAATATCTTAAATTCCCTGGCATCCCTGGTGCACCGAATCTGCTTGTACAGAACCGGGCCGCCGTCATACAGCTTGATCACAACTGCCGTAATCAGCATAAAGGGGGAAGCCGCCACCAGCAGAAGCAGGGCGCATACGATATCAATACACCGTTTGATAATCCGTTGTTCCACCGTCAGATTAAATTCTCTTGTAAGGAAAATAGGGGTATCGAAAAGATGCAGCTGTTCCGATCCCTTGATAATGACATCCGGGATTTTAGGCATCATATAAATACGGACGGAACGGCTGTAACAATATTTAATCAGCTTATTCCTCACACCTGTGGGAATATCCCAAAGCACCACACCGCCGTACCCCTTTTCGATTTCATCCAGGATAGCATCCGCACCGGCCGATATATTCAGGCATTTGGAAATATTATATTTATCTTTTCTACTGGCAAATTTCTGCAGGATATCCGCAATCGGCCTGTCCCCATAAATCAGAAGAAGCTGTCTGGGCGGAAAAAGCTTCCGGTAAATCCGGTTCGCCAGATACGTATAGCAGGCGGCAAACACCACCTGTCCCAAAAACGCCATAAACAGCTGCAGCGGAGGTATCAGGCTGCCGTGGATCATCGCCATCTGCAGATAAGAAAAAATATTGGTGCACAGCAGAGCGAATACCTGGGATCCAAAAACCTCCATGGGCTTGAGATACCCCACCTTCAGTCCTCCGTAGGTCCTGGAAAAAAAGAACAGGACCACCAGGTAAAAGAACAGGATTAACAGATGGCCTTTAAAATACAGCTTTGTATCATATCTGAGGATAGCAGGATAATAATAACCGAAATAAGCAACGGCATAGCCGCCCAGCATAGCCAGCAGCCCTACATATGATATAAGTAAAACCAGCAGTCTTTTCCTGGATTCCGTTTGATTCATTTATTAGCTCCCATCCGTCCGCCTCGGCGGCTTTTATAAAATATGTTGTAACTGTTCAGTACCCTCACAGTTACTCTGCAAAAATCCATTCTAAATCGCCTTCGGCGATGGATTATTGCACTCCTGAATCACTTTCTTACAGTCAGCGCAGTAAATGCGCTGACCTGCTGAACAGTTACAATAAGTTTATCATACCTACACTCTCCTTGCAACCGCACGCAGGGCCCAGAAGCAGAAGTGGTACAGGCTTGTAAACAGGGAAAGCCCTTCCTGTCCGCGGTACAGGTGCCAGATTCTCCTGATTGCCTCCAGCTTGTTGGAGGACAGGGACTGTGCCGGCCTGCGGTAGACAGCCAGGTTCTCGTCCAACCCATACGCTGTGTAGCCGCTTCTCAGGATTTTCCACCAGGTAGCAGTATCCTCGCTTTTTACCTGAGGCATACAGACCAGATCCCTGCTGATTTTCTGCAGGTCAAAAAGAACTGTGGTAGTAAAAATCACAGTTCTGGAAAGTGCTTTTTTGTATGTGAGTGTCTCCGGCACATGGACGATTTTCCCGTTTCCCAGCCCATTGCAGTCACCGAACTCATATCCTGTAAATGCAAAAGCAGCCTGCTTTTCCGTTAAAAAAGCAAGCTCTTTTTCCAATTTTGCTGCTGCCCACAAATCGTCGGCATCCAGATACGCCAGGTACCTGCCCTGTGCAAGCGCCACACCCCTGTTTCTGGCCGCTGCCGCTCCGCCGTTGTGCTCCTGCCGCACCGGCCGGATCCTTCCGTCCTTTTCCGCCAGCGCGCATAAAGCTTCGAAGCTGCCGTCCGTGGAACAATCGTCCACCGCGATCAGCTCCCAGTTTTTAAATGTCTGTCCCTGTACCGTTTCCACCGTTTTTTCCAGGAAAGCGCCGGCGTTATAGACAGGCATGACAATACTCACCAAATCGTATTTCATCGCGTTACAATTCTTCCTTTACCAGATAAATGGGACGTTTCTTCACTTCCATATACGTTTTGGACATATACTGCCCGACAATTCCAAGGCAGAAAAGCTGGACCCCGCTCACCATACAGATAATACATACCATGGAAGGCCAGCCTCCCACCGGATCCCCGACAGCCAGTGTCTTTACTATAATTACCAGAATCAGCAGAAAAGCGATAAAGCAGAAAACCACTCCCAAGATAGAAGCCAGCGCCAGCGGCACCGTGGAAAAAGCGATAATTCCATCCAGCGCGTAGATAAAAAGCTTCCAGAAGGACCATTTGGTCTCTCCGTGCATACGTTCCACATTTTCAAACTCCAGCCACTTGGTGGAATACCCCACCCAGCCGAAAATCCCTTTGGTAAAACGGTTGTATTCCGTCATCTGCAGGATAGCGTCCACCACCTGCCTGGTCATCAGACGGTAATCCCTGGCCCCGTCCACTATTTCCGTCTTGGATATACGGTTCACCAGCTTATAAAACATTCTCGCAAAAAAAGAACGGACAGGAGGCTCCCCCTTACGCGTCACCCTCCTGGTCGCAACGGAATCATAGCCCTCTTTGATATAAGAAAACATTTCCGGAAGAAGGGACGGCGGATCCTGTAAATCGGCGTCCATCATCACCACATAATCCCCTTTTGCTTTCTGAAGCCCTGCATAAATAGCGGATTCTTTTCCGAAGTTTCTGGAAAAGGATACCAGACGCACTCTGTCGTCCCTTTTCTTCAAATCCTTAACTTCTTCCACAGTCCTGTCCCTGGAACCGTCGTCTATATAAAGGATCTCCACTTCAAGCCCTTCTTTTTCAAAGAAGGGGGTATTTTTCATCAATTCTTCATAAAAACAATCTACATTTTCTTCCTCGTTATAACAAGGGACTATGACACTCAGCAGACTCATGAATGTTCCTCCTAATTCGTAACCGTACCGATTCGTCCGGACGGTTACCCTTCCATACGTATCCTATCCGCTATTCTGGCTATGTATTCACTGTTGGTAGGCCGCACCGCCCCGGAAGCGGCGCTGTAGCCGAACAGATCTTCAAATACCGCCGGGTTCCCTCTTTCCCAGGAAACCTCTATGGCGTTGCGTATTGCCCTTTCCACTCTTTGTATATTGGTATGGTTGTTTTTAGCGATATTGGGATAAAGAAGCTTTGTCACACTTCCTACCAGTTCCATGTCCAAAGCGGTGAGCACAATGGCCTCACGCAGATAATAATATCCCCTCAAATGAGCCGGCACTCCCAGCTCAAGCATGAATTCCGATACGTAGCGTTCCATCGAAGACGCGTTACCATTTTCCGTCATATCATTCCCTCTCATTCCGCCGCATAAACGACTTTCCCGTTTTCCTGCAGTCATGCATTCCAAATAATCCATCTGCATTTTTCCTGCTTTTTCCAGGTCCATCTACAATAATAGCACGGTATAAAAGGAAATAGAATGAAAATCAATCGATAAATTTCGCACTATAAATACGAATTTTCTCCCTTATCCGACAACGTCTCCACGATTTCTTTCACCCGCTGCGCTTCGGACTGGGGGCACACCAAAACGGCTTCCCCTGCCTGTACAATGATTAAATCGGTAACGCCTACGGCGGCAATCAGCTTGTCTACAGAATACGCGGTACAGTTCCTGCTGTCAAGAAGTAAAGTTTTTCCCACGGTGATATTTTGATTTTCATCCCGGTCCTTCAAAGCGTCAAAGGCGTCCCATCCCCCCACATCGCTCCAGCCGAAATCACCGGTGAGCATGAGCACATGATCGGCCCTTTCCATGATTCCATAGTCAACGGAAATTTTAGGAATCCGGGGATAGATATCCCACAGGGCCTCTTCCTCCCCGGGGGTTCCGAAGCTTTCCGCCAGCTGCATCAGACATTCGTAAATATAAGGCAGAAGTTTTTTAAAATAAGAAAGTATGGTGGATGCTTTCCAGATGAACATACCGCTGTTCCAGGCATAACAGCCGGTTTGCAGATAGGCCGCCGCCGTTTCTTCATCCGGCTTTTCCACGAATTCCTCCACCCTGCGGTAAGGCTTTCCAACCGCTTCCACACTGCGGATATAACCGTAACCGGTGGAAGGGAAGGTGGGCTTAATCCCGATGGTTACCAGCGCATCCGTTTCCTCCACGGCCTTCACCGCTTGCCGCAGCGTTTCCCGGAA
Organism: Lachnospiraceae bacterium; assembly: GCA_022845955.1. GTDB lineage: Bacteria > Bacillota > Clostridia > Lachnospirales > Lachnospiraceae > Eisenbergiella. Next base: position 621,233 of record AP025576.1, on the reverse strand, counting down.
GGCAGCCTCTTCCCGGATATAAGGATCCGAAGGCACCACACACATGATACCGTCCCCGTATTTTTTAACAATCGTCACTGCCGCATAGCCGATGCAGGCCGCCGTATTCCTGGCTGCCGGCTCCGACAGGATATGATCCGCCTGCACCCGTCCTGCCGTCTGCGCAAGCATTACCTCCTTCTGGGAGGCATTGGTGACGATAAAGATATCTTTTTTGTCCGCAACGCCCAAAAGCCGGTCAACGGCCTCGTTAACCAACGTCTCTTTTCCCGAAAGGTTCAGAAACTGCTTGGGCATTTTTTTAGTGGAAAGTGGCCACAGCCTGGTACCGCCGCCGCCAGCCATCACGACTCCATATGTTTTCATAGACACCTCAACTTTCCCTCCAGCATATCTGGTATTCTATTTCTCTTTCCAATCCCTGCTTTTTTATCTTCCATTTATAAACTCTTCCAATAGCCCTTTCTAGCCGACCCGATACGTTCTACCAATCCTTTATCAACCAGTACTTTTATATTTTTCTTAATCGCCCTTGATGAAATATCAAGTTTTTCCGCCATAGCAGTTTGCGTTATTTCAGGATTTTCCAATATCATGGCCAGAATTTTTTTCTGCGTTTGGTTCACATTTTTTGGTGAACCTATTAGTGAACTTTTTGGTGAACTTTGGTGAACTTCATTATATGCCCTGCCATTTTTACAGGACACAACGTCTTGTTATTTTCTTGCTTCCTGTACATGTTCCTGAAACCAGTCATAAGCCAGCTTCACACCTTCTTCCAGTTCTACCCTGTGGCTCCATCCCAGTCCATGGAGCTTGGTTACATCCGTCAGCTTCCGCGGGGTTCCGTCAGGCATATCCTTATTCCAGACAATCTCCCCTTCAAAACCTACCGTTTCACGCACGGTTTCCGCCAGCTGCCGGATGGTCACTTCCTTGCCGGTTCCGATATTCACATGCTGTTCCCCGCTGTAATTTTCCAGCAGGAATACACAGGCATCCGCCATATCGTCCACATACAAAAACTCCCGCAGAGGGGTTCCTGTTCCCCACAGCTCCACACTCGCCGCCCCATTCACCTTCGCTTCATGGAATTTCCGGATCATGGCCGGCAGCACATGGCTTCCCTGCAGATCATAATTGTCATGAGGGCCGTAAAGATTCGTGGGCATACAGCTGATAAAGTCATCCCCATATTGCCTTTTATAAAACTTACACATTTCCAGCCCCGCTATTTTGGCAATGGCATACGCTTCGTTGGTGGCCTCCAGCGGGCCGGTAAGCAGCGCATCCTCCGGGATCGGCTGGGGTGCCAGCTTGGGATATATACAGGTGCTTCCTAAAAACAGAAGTTTCTTTACCCCGAAGTCATGACAGCATTTGATCACATTGCACTGAATCTGCAGATTTTCGTATGCAAATTCCGCGGGAGCCGTATTATTGGCATTGATACCGCCCACCTTTGCCGCTGCCAGCACTACCACATCCGGCCTTTCCTTTTCAAAAAAAGCGGTGACCTGCGCCTGGTTGGTCAGATTCAGCTCCCTGTGGGTTCTGCCGAACACATGTCCGTAGCCTTTTGCCTCCAAGTTCCGCACAATGGCGCTGCCAACCAGCCCCCTGTGCCCTGCTACATAAATCTTATCTGTTTTTTCTATGCCGCTCATCTATTTTCCTCTTTTCTGTTTTATTGCTGCCGTCCAGGCAAGCCCGGAATGTTGCGCGTTGTTGCCTATAAGGATGGAACACGCAGCGTGGCAGCCGTTGTTCCCTTATGTTTCCCGATCACTGCGCCCGGAAGCCGTACCGCAGGTCCCCCGCATGCGCTCCCTCTCCCCGCAATTCAATATCCTGTATTCTGGGTGAGGAGGGGAATTTATCATACCCGATCTGCCCGCCGTCCGCAGGCACATATATCGTTACCCCGTCAACTTCATAAGTAATGGCCGCAAAGCTTCCATAACCCTGCTGCCGGATGTAATATGGTTCTCCCGCCGTTTCCGCTATTCCGCCCGCAAGGCCCGCGCCTTTTATCAGGAGAAAAACGGACGCCCCGGCCGCAAAGGCATAACAGCCCATGCGTTCCAGCCTTTTGTTTTTTTCCGTCAGATAAACATAACCGTATCCAAGCACGGCAGTGGGCAGCATCAGTACATATACGTAACCATAACGGATCAATGGTGCTGAAAACTGCCAGAAAAAATAGCCGATTATCAGGACGGATGCATACAGAATCCAGTCCCATGCGGCTATTCCCCCGGTATCTCCCGCCTTTTTCCTGAACATGAGGGGGGAGCGCGCAGCGCGGCAGCCGTTGTTTTTCAGCAGCAGGGCCGCCCTTCCTATGGCAGCCATGCCCAGCACCGTACAGCCGGCACTTGCCGCAACCCACAGCTTTTCCAGCCCCTTCAATGACGCAAACCAGTTTCCCGCCCAGCCGGTAAAAGGGGTATCATACAGATTAACGTCATACAGGAGCCTTGCGAAAACCTGGATTTCCTTGGAATCACAGTCCGCATATCCTTTTTCAAGCTTCCAGTCAACCGGGAACACATCCAGGAAGGTAAACGGATAAAACAGCCAGCCGGATATCAGGACCCCACGTATCAGCCATGGAAGGGAAATCAATATGCCAAGCCCGATATACAGGGCAATCTCCTTCCAGCGTTTTCCTTTCAGGAGAAGGACCGCAGGCTTGAGGACCAGCAGAAGCATTACCGCCGCCGACAGCTTGACGGTTACCGTAAATACCAGCAGAAGGCTGAGAAGCGCATAAGGAACCACCGAAGCTTCCCTGCGCTCCAGCAAATCCAGCCAGGATATCAGGATATAAAAAAGGAACAGCATGGCGAAATAATCGGAAGCGGGAGAAACCATTTCCCGGAACAGTACTGTTAAATAGTATACCGCCCCTAATCGGACAAAATCCGAAACCAGCACCCGCTTCCTGCGTACCAGCCTTCCCAGCCCGCAGCATTGTATTCCCACCAACAACGCCAGAAAGCCCTGGACGGCATGCATGCTTTCCGTCCAGGACCCGACGGCCGCCCACCGCATGCCATATATGGCGCACAGGGGAAAGGCCGCACTATTATAGGCAAATCTGCTGTGAAGGTTACCCAGGCCGGGAACAACACCGTACTCCTCTATCCAGCGGATGGCCTGCGCGTGGTAAAGGCCCGTATCCACATGCATATATCCCCGTGAAGTCCCGTAAGCCATGAGCAATACCAATACCGCTGCAAACAGCCGGCCTCCCGGCCCGCTTTCCTGCCATTTCTCCCGGATAAATGCAGACAGCTGTCTGCGCAGGACAATAGCACTGACGGCGCAGAAAACCAGCAGCCCAAGATTGGCAGCAAGCCCCACTCCGGCAAACAGGCTGTACCCTTCCGCATATACCGTAACAAAAGCGAGTCCGGCCATGAAAATCCCCGTACCTGTGCGGCAGGCATATCCCCTTTCCTCTTCCGGCCCTGTTTTACGGAAAGGCATCAGTACCGTAAAACCCGCCAGAAAAGCAGTTATGCCTATATATGCCCAGTTCAGCAGAACAAATAACATAATTTCCCCTCGTCAAGCCGGTTTACCGGCTCCTGTTTTTAAACCGTAACTGTTCAGTCCCTTCGCAGTTGCTTAAATTCCTCGCAGCTCATTCCCATGATTTCCTGCATATCCGCATCCATCATCATGGCAACCAGCCCCCTGAAATCCACTTTTCTCTTCCAATTCAGTTCCTTCTCCGCTTTGGAGCAGTCCCCCCACAGGAATTCCACCTCTGCCGGCCGGTAAAATTCAGGGTTCACATCCACCAGCAGCCTGCCGGTTTTCGAATCGTATCCCTTTTCATTCACACCCTGTCCTTCCCAGCGCACAATAATCCCCACTTCCCGGAAGGCTTCCTCCACGAACTCCCTCACGGTATGGGTCTCATTGGTGGAAAGCACATAATCGCCGGGCTTTTCCTGCTGCAGCATCAGCCACATCCCTTCCACATAATCCCCGGCAAAACCCCAGTCCCTCTTGGCATTCATATTTCCCAGGGAAAGCTTTTCCTGCTTTCCTGCCAGAATGGCGGCAATCGCCAGCGTAATTTTCCTTGTCACGAAATTCTCGCCTCTTCTGGGTGATTCGTGATTAAAAAGAATACCGTTGCAGGTAAACATATTATAGGATTCCCTGTAATTTACCGTAATCCAGTAGGAATACAGCTTTGCCACCCCGTAAGGGCTTTTGGGATAAAACGGCGTTTTCTCACTCTGGGGGGCTGTTTCCGGAAGCCCCCCGAACAGCTCCGAGGTGGATGCCTGATAGAAACGGCAGGGCCCTCCGTTGATACGGATCGCTTCCAAAAGCTTCAATGTACTCATTCCGGTGGCATCCGCGGTATACTCCGGCACCTCAAAGGAAATTCCCACATGGGACTGCGCCGCCAGATTATAAACCTCCGTAGGCCGTATTTCCGCCATAATGCGCATCAGCGCGCTGGAATCCGTCGTGTCTGCATAGTGAAGAAAGAATTTAACATTATTATAGGGGGAATGAATCAGATGGTCAATCCTGCTGGTTATGGAAATGCTGTGACGCCTTACCAGACCATGCACTTCATACCCTTTTTCCAACAGAAATTCCGCCAGATAAGAACCGTCCTGCCCGTTTATTCCTGTAATCAAAGCTACGTTTTTCATATATCATACCTCTCTGTCTCTGCCCTTTGGGCTTTTTTTGCTGCGGCTGCAAATCAATATATCATTTAATTTCTATGAAAACAATTTATAATCTTGCGTACAAATGGGAATATATTGCTATTGTATTGTTTTTGCTATATAATGGGTGTCAGTTGTACGGATGCCTTTACTGCAAGGTATCGAACCGTTTCAAATATATAAACCCGAACTTCGCAGGTGCCAGACGGCCCTCTGCCTGCTGTCGGCGCCCCTCTCCCGGGACTGAAAAGGATTTTCGCAGGTCCATCAGACCAGGCATTCCGATGAGCCCAGGGGCGTCAAATGTGTCAGATGAGGCTGACACATTTGACTGGTCTCATCTCCATGGTCTGAAAGGCACCTGCGAAAATTCCTTTTCAGTCCCGGGAGAGGGGCGCCGACAGCAGGCAGAGGGCCGTCTGGCACCTGCGAAGTTCGGGTTTATAACTTTCAGGAAAGGGGATGCCATGGGAAAATCGTTATCGGACCGCGTTCTTGCAACGCCCTCCTCTTATGCGAAAAAGCATTATTTATACGTGCAGGAAATCGGTACGCTGACCAGTATGGAGCCTCATGTCAGTTCCAGGGAGAATATCAGCTCTTACCTTTTTCTTACTGTGCAGAAGGGAGAGGGGTATCTGACCTACCGTGGAAGGAAGCATTATATCCAGGCCGGGGACTGTGTTTATATTAACTGCAGGAACCAATACGCCCATGAAAGCTCTGCGGAGCATCCCTGGACATTGATGTGGGTGCATTTTAACGGAAACGGCGCGGATGATTTTTATCAGTCGTATCAGGGACAGGAACGCAGTTCCATTTTCCATCCGGCGGATACGGCTCCTTTTACAGATAGTCTAACCGCTCTGTTCGGTTTGATGCAGGCAAAGCCATCTCTTATGGAATTAAGCGCCCATAAGTATTTAACGGACATCATCACTCTTATTTTCACGGAAAACCGGCCGGAAACGCTTCAGGGCGCCGCCCTCTCACCAAAGCTTGCCCAGGTGCGTCAGTATCTGGAGGAGCATTATATGGAGAAAATTTCCCTGGAAGAACTGTCCTCTCTTTTTTTCATCAGCAAATACCATCTTTCCAGAGAATACAAAAAAAATTATGGAATAACTATCGGAAGCGACCTGACGGCGCGCAGGCTGTCCCATGCCAAATCTCTTCTCCGTTTTTCGGACAGCTCCATTGAGGAAATTGCGGTGCAATGCGGCTTCGCAGACGCAGGCTATTTTATTAAGGTGTTCAAAAAAACGGAAACCATGACCCCGCTGGAATATCGTAAAAAGTGGTAATCATCCGGCAGTATGCGTATTTACAGGCGTTTATTCCCGCAGGATTGTTGAATATGGAAAGGAATATATATGAATAAAAGGAAACCTATATGGCGCAACGCTGCGGAGGGTTACTTCGCGGCATTTGCCCTGGCTAATATCGGTCACATCGCCACTACCAATATCATAACCCTGGTCCTGTTTTTCCTGTGCTTTCAGCTGTTTCTTTTTGCCGATAAAAAAGAAACCGGGCATGCGCTGTCCGCAGACGGCAAAAAAAAGGGGAATGCCATTTCCTTCCGTAAGAGGAGGGGTACGGCGGCTGTGTTAGGTTCGCTTTATACCTTTTTTTATATGGCTGCAGAGCATAGTGTCCTTACCGGTTCCCTGGAAAACCGGCTGTTTCAGGCTGTTTATCTGCTCATGACGGCTGCCGGGCTTTTTTTCCTGTTTTACAGGGGCTGCCGCCTGCTTCTGCTGTATCTGGAAAACCGGTCTACCCGAATATCCGCTTCCGGGATAACACCGGATTCCCCGGCACCGGTCCTTTCCGTACAGACGAGGCTGTTCTTATTTCTTCTTCTTCTCGCCTGCTGGCTTCCCTGGTTTTTGTATCATTTTCCGGGGGTAATGACGCCGGACAGCCTGAGCCAGTACAGCCAGGCCATGGGAATGACCGGTTACAGCAACCATCATCCTTTTGTTCACACGCTGCTGATACGTCTGTTCACTTCCCTGGGTAATGCCATTTTTCACAATGTTTATGCGGGAATCGCCTGTTATACTGTGTTTCAGATGACAGCCATGGCGCTTATTATCGTTACGTGCATCCGCGTGCTCATCCGCTGCCGGGCCGGAAAAACGCTGTGTTTTGTTTTTCTGCTTTTTTATGCGCTCGTGCCCTATAACGGCATTTTTGCAGTCACCATGTGGAAGGATATTCTTTTTTCCGGTATTCTTCTGCTGTTTGTTTTATGTATCTATCAGTTCCTTCCCCTTTACCGGGAAGGAAAACCGCTCTATACGAAACCGCTGCTTTTCCTTTCCTTTCTTCTGTGGGGAATTCTTGTCTGCCTGATGCGTTCCAACGGCCTGTATGTGACAGCGGCGGCGGCCCCCTTTCTGCTGGCGGCCTTCCGGAAGCAGTGGAAGCTTCTTCTGCCTTCCCTTTTGCTTATTCTGGGGAGCGCCATGCTGATCAAGGGCCCCGTCATGGATTCCCTGGGAGTTGAAAAACCGGCTTTTTCAGAATCCCTGTCCATCCCCGCCCAGCAGATCGCCCGTGTGGTTGCGGAAGGGCGTGAGCTTACGGAGGAACAGATTGCCCTCATAGGGAAAACCTTGGATTATGCATCCATTCCCGGCTATTACCAGCCGGAGCTTTCCGATCCGGTAAAAGCCCTCATCCAGTACGGACACCCGGAATACCTGGAAGCGCACAAGGGGGAATATCTGAAATTATGGATCCGTCTGGGCCTGGAATATCCTGCCGATTATTGGAATGCGTTTGTGGATCAAACGAAGGGCTACTGGTTCCCCGATGCGCCCGGGCTGCTCACCAATGAAGGGATCTCCCCCAACGAACTGGGTCTTTCCTGGCAGCCGGTGCTGCATGGGCAGGGGGTTACGAAAGTTGTGGAAATCCTTTCCAAACTGTATACCATCTTCCCTCTATACGGACTGCTGTACAGCATCGGTGCTTTTACCTGGGCGGCCATCTTCCTGTTTGCCAATTGTCTGCTGAACGGGAAAAAAGAAAACTGGATCCTGTTTATCCCTTATTTTGCCGTTGTCCTGACTCTCTGCGCGGCCACGCCGGTAGCCTCTGACGTCAGATATCTCTATTCCCTTATTTTTGCCATGCCGCTTTTGATTCATGCGGGACTGGAAGCAAACAACATTTGATGCATCCTGCGGGACATCCTTCTGTTACGGAAAAACAGCCCTGCCGGAAATAAATCAGGCAGGGCTGTTTTCATATCCGCTTTTTACAGCGTTTTCATATATTCCGCAATGGCTTCGTGCCAGTCGGCAAACATGAAATCTGTCGTCAGCTTAAACATCCGGTTCTCCAGGATGGAGTAAGCCGGTCTGGGTGCAGGTGCCCCGAACTCCTCGGTAGTGATTGCCTCAACCGCCGTGCTCTTCCCCGCAAGGCGGAATACCTCCCCTGCAAACTCTGCCCAGCTGCAGGACCCTTCACAGGTAGCATGGAATAAACCGTAGTTTTCCGTAAAAAGCAACGCATTAATTGCCTTGGTGAGTTCGGAAGCACTGGTGGGGGAGCCGAACTGATCCCCTACCACCCTCACTTTATCATTACTTTCGGAAAGCCGGAGCATCGTCTTGGCAAAATTCTTTCCATCCCCGTACAGCCACGCCGTCCGCAGGATAAAATACCTGCCGGCAAAATCTTTCACAAATTCTTCTCCCGCCAGCTTGGTGGATCCGTATGCGCCCTGAGGATTGGTAGCGTCCGTTTCCACATAGGGCCTTGTCCCCTTCCCGTCAAATACATAATCCGTGGAAATATGCATCAGCTTCGCCCCTGTTTCCCGGGCTGCAATACTCAGGTTCCTGGGTCCGATGGCGTTGATTTTGAACGCTTTGTCATACTCCGTTTCACAGGCGTCCACTCCGGTATGGGCCGCGCAGTTGATGATAGCATAAGGCTGCACCTCCCTGGCCAGTTCCATAACTTTATCAATATTGGTAATGTCCAGCTCACCAACATCTGTATTTACAAAACTGATATCCTGATTCTCTTTAAAAAAAAGGTTAACAGCCCGTCCCAGCTGTCCGTTGCATCCGGTTACAATAATTTTCTTCATTCAGGAAACCTCCAAATTCTCCGCAGGCAGACAGCTTCGGACAAAGCCTTCCACATGCATGCTTACATTTTTTACAACTGTTTCGTTCCTTTACAGTTTTACATTTTTTTATTATATCACTAACACACAGATTTTACCACATAGAAGGCGCCGCCGGATGACACCAAACTTTTTTATCTGCATCGGCTGAGGCACTTTGGTATTCTTAAAAAAACCTTAATTTTAGTGACAATCCTTCCTTTTTTGTCTATAATGTCTGTTAGAGTGTGTTTGACTTCATACGGGCAGGGTCCTGGCAAGCCCTGCATAAAACGGCGCACATAGCGGAGTGCCGGTATTTACCTGTGTCTGCCGTCCGCATCCTGCCCGGGAGGGCTGCCGGAAGGATTATCCCCGGGCAGGACGCGGACGGCAGCCACTTGCGAGAAAATAGTAAGGAAAGCGAGGATTTATCATGAGAAAACTGGGTGTATTACTCCTGGCAGGTCTGTCATCCGCCATGCTGCTGTTCGGCTGCGGGAAAGCCAAGGAGGAAACAGAAACCATACCGGCAACGGAAGAAACGGCAGAAAGCGTGCCGGCTGAAACAGAATCGGAAACAGAGACGGAAACGGTTGCTGAAGAAGTCCCTCCTGAAGAGGGAATGGTGAGAAGTCCTCTGACCAACGAATGGATCAGCGGGGATATTGCGGATCAGAGGCCTATAGCGGTCATGATTCCCAACGATTCCTCCGCACTGCCTCATTACAGCCTCTCCAAAGCGGACATCCTGTATGAATGCCCTGTGGAAGGCAAGATCACGCGTCTCATGGCCGTTTTCAAGGACTGGGACAATGAAGAAATGAAACGTATCGGCAACGTAAGAAGCTCCAGGGACTATTTCGTTTACTGGGCCTTTGAATGGGATGCCATTTATTTCCATTTTGGCGGGCCTTATTATATTGCACCTGTCATCGAACAGAAAAGCACCGACAACGTAACAGGCGCCAATTACGGCGGCACCGGCAAAAAGGGGATCTACGGCAATGCTTATTTCCGCAGTTCCGACCGGAAAGCCCCTCAGAATGCCTATCTGAGTGCGGAGGGAGCCAACGAGGCCATTGATAAACTGGGGATCTCCAAAACCTACCGGGAAAACTATTATAATCCGGATCATTTCAAATTCGTGGGAGAATCCAGCCCTAACACATTGGAACAGTATAGTGATGCCCTCACAGTGAAAAAAATAGATATGGCGAAATGTTACCCCATTTCCAAAACCTATTTTGAATATAATGAAGAGGACGGCCTGTTCTATCGTTATGAATATGGGAAGCCCCATGTGGATGCAGGTTTTGATAACGCACAGCTGGCTTTTAAGAATGTTCTTGTACAGTTCGCTTATTATGAAGTGAGGGATGCGAAGGGTTATCTGAGCTTCCAGGATCATGATACCACAAGAGACGGATACTATTTCACCAACGGAAAAGGAATTCATGTGAACTGGAAAAAGACCGGTGATTACGATCCCACCAAATTCTATGATGACGACGGGAATGAAATAGAACTGAATACCGGAAAAACCATGATTTGCATTGTTGAAGACGGGGATACCTTCGGATACGAATAAATAACAGCATGCACGGTTTCCTGCCTGACGGCGGGATGTCCGCAGAAAAAAACGGCAGTACCTTTATTCAGGGTACTGCCGTTTTTATGTCGCTACGGGGTATTGGGCTTCCCCAATTCCAGCCGGTTAATCGCTGAGAAAATGGCTCTTACGGACGCCCTGGTGATATTGGAGCTCACACCAACGCCATAGGTGACCCGTCCGGTCTCCGCATCCAGCAGATGGATATAAGCAGCAGCCTGGGAATTGGATCCGCTCTGGAGCGCATGCTCTTCGTAATCCAGCACCTTGATACGGACACCCAGTTCCACCTGAAGACCTCTCTGCACCGCATCGATAGGGCCGTTGCCCACAGCGCTGAACTGGCCGGCTTCCCCATGATCGGTATAATCCACCGTAACCCTGGTGTCAAATTCAGAAGCGGTTTCTCCTGTGAGATCATCCATTTTCAGCTTGCGGAAATGGATGGGTTCCTTTTTATCCAGATATTCTTTGCGGAAGGAATCCATAATTTCATCCGGGGATACCTCACCCTGCTTCTCGGAAATCTTCTGGATTACATTAGCGAATTCCTTATGCATGGCTTTGGGAAGCTTGAAACCGAAATAGGTATCCATAATAAAAGCTACGCCGCCTTTTCCCGATTGGGAATTAATACGGACAATAGGCTCATATTCCCTTCCGATATCCGAAGGATCAATAGGCAGATAAGGCACCTGCCAGATCTGACTGTTCCTTTCCTTCATTGCCTGCACGCCTTTATTAATGGCATCCTGATGGGAACCGGAAAAGGCGGTGAATACCAGCTTGCCCGCATAGGGATGCCTCGCATCAATAGGCATCTTACAGCATCTCTCATAAATTTCTATTATCTCATTGATATGCTCGATATTCAGCTCCGGGTCAATGCCCTGGGAAAACATATTATAGGCGATGGTGAGCAGATCCACGTTTCCGGTACGCTCCCCGTTTCCGAACAGAGTCCCTTCCACCCTCTGGGCTCCGGCAAGAAGGGCCAGCTCGGAGCTTGCCACACCGGTTCCCCGGTCATTATGGGGATGGATACTGAGTACAATAGTCTCCCTGTCCTTGAAATGACGATCCATCCACTCGATCTGATCCGCATACACATTAGGCGTGTTCATTTCCACGGTGGAAGGCAGGTTTATAATAATAGGTTCTTCCTTCGTCGGTCCCCAGGTCTCCTGTACCGCCGTACAGATTTCCAGGGCGAAATCCAGTTCGGTTCCCGTAAAACTCTCCGGGGAATATTCCAGCACGATCTTTCCCGGAAAAGCCGCCGCACGCTCCTTTACCATCTGGGTACCCTTGACCGCAATAGCAATGATCTCTTCCCGGGATGCATGGAACACCACATCCCGCTGCAGGGTGGATGTGGAATTATAAATATGTACCACGGCCTGCTTACAGCCTTCTATCGATTCAAACGTCCGGTCAATCAGTTCTTCCCTGCACTGGGTCAGCACCTGAACCCGCACATCATCGGGAATCATTTTCCGATCCACCAGCTGTCGGAGAAAGTCAAATTCAATCTGGCTTGCCGCCGGAAATCCGATTTCTATTTCCTTGAACCCAAGCTTCACCAGATACTGGAACATTTCTATCTTTTCTTCCACAATCATGGGATCGATCAAAGCCTGGTTTCCGTCCCGCAGATCCACACTGCACCATACCGGCGCTTTCTCTATTTCCCTGTTGGGCCATTCCCGTTCCGGATAAGCAACCACCGGATTTTTACGGTATCTTTTATAATTCAGCATAACCTGCCTCCTTGTTTCTTTCTGCATCCTATGGCATAAAAAATCAGCCCTCATCCCTTGTCTTACGGAACTTAAGTTGGGCTGATTTATCTATCATTCTCCGAGGCCGCTTTCAATGGCATTAACCAACGCCTTCAAAGCCTCTTCTTCGTCTTCACCCTCGCAGGTAAGCTCGATTTCATCACCACATTTTACACATGCCCCCAGGACACTGAGAACACTTTTGGCATTTGCCGTGCTGTCCCTGAATGTAAAAGTAATCAGCGATTTAAACTGCATCGCCTCTTTACATAGGATGCCGGCCGGCCTCAAATGCAGTCCTGTAGGATTCTTTATAACCACCTTTTGGCTTACCATGAACATTACCTCCTGTTTCTTCATCCCTGTAGGGAAAACCACTTCACCCCACTAAAATTAGTATATCATCATTCTGTCCATATCTCAAGGGGTTTGCAGGGAAACCCCTCCGGGAAGTCACTGTACACATCCCCTGGTTTACAGCATGATGTTCTGAATCAAATCCGCAAGCTTGTGGGCTTCCTCATCAATCATCCGCTGATCCTTACCCTCTATCATGACACGGACCTTGGGTTCCGTTCCGGAAGGCCTGATGAGCACACGTCCCTCACCGGCAAATTTACTGTTCAGCTCATCAATCGCTTTGGCAATCTCGGGATATTCCATGTATTTATCTTTCTTATGGTTCGGTACCTTTGCATTGACCAGCGCCTGGGGCATTACTGTCATAACAGAAGCCAGCTCCGACAGCGGCTTCCCGGTATCCACCATGACCTCCAGCAGATGCAGCGCGCTTAACAGGCCGTCCCCCGTGGTATTCTCATCCAGAAAGATCACATGCCCCGACTGCTCACCACCCAGGCTGGCGCCGATTTCACGCATCCGCTCCAGCACATAGCGATCACCCACCTTTGTCTGCTCCATATGGAGATTTTCTCTTTCTCCCATTTTGAAAAAACCAAGATTGCTCATTACCGTAGCAACGATAGTATTCTTTTTCAATTTGCCCTGGTTCTTCATATGATTGCCGACCACAGCCATGATCTGATCGCCGTCTACAATGGCTCCGTTTTCATCCACTGCAAGGAGTCTGTCTGCATCCCCGTCAAAAGCCAGGCCAACGTTGGCCTTCTCATAGACCACCCTGGCCTGCAGCTCTTCCATATGGGTGGAACCGCAGTTCGAATTGATGTTCGTTCCGTCGGGCATATTGTGGATAGGCACCACATTCGCCCCAAGCTCTCTCAACGCTTCTACTGATGTATAGTAAGAAGCTCCCTCCGCACAGTCAACGACAATTTTCAATGCGGATAAATCCACCGGCACCGACTGGATGGCATGATTGATATATTCCTCCCTGGCATCTGTCCTGTATTTAATTTTCCCCACCCTGGAACCTGTGGGAAGCTCCAGATTATGCATACCGCCGCGAATCAGCGCTTCAATTTCATCCTCCATACTGTCGGGCAGCTTGTAACCGTTCCCGTCAAAAAACTTGATCCCGTTAAATTCCACGGGATTATGGGATGCGGAAATCACCACCCCGGCTTCCACCTTGTATTTCTTTGTCAGGTAAGCTACTGCGGGCGTGGGAATCACACCTACATATACCGCATTGGCCCCCACGCTGCAGATCCCCGCCATCAGTGCATTTGCCAGCATATCCCCTGAAATACGGGTATCACAGCCCACCATGATAGTAGGCCTGTGTTCATTCTCTTTTGTAAGAACAGTTGCCCCTGCCTGCCCAAGCTGCATAGCCAGCAGCGGGGTCAGTTCCTCATTTGCCACTCCGCGCACTCCATCCGTACCAAATAATCTAGCCATATTATCCTCTCATTCTGCCTTATAAACGGCTTTATGCTCACATATACAGAACCCTTCAGGCAACCGGCTTCCCTGGTAATCCGGAACCCTTTATTCCTCCGGGGTAACTTCCGCTATTTTTTCAATCGTAAGGGCCGCCCTGACCGGTGCCGTAAGAATAACCCCGGAAGGCAGGGAAACGTCAACCTCCGCTTCCGCACTCCCTTCGCTCAGTTCCGACAATCCGTTATCACTCATCCATTCCGCCACATCCACCGTACAGGTCAGGGTATCGGTATTTACCTGATCCAGGTTTCCCTGCAGACCGCGGAGTTTCATCGTAACGGAACTGTCCGGAGTGAGGGTAACCGAATATCCTTCCGGTACGTTCAGGACCTGGATCCTGGAACTGTCCACCGTCCGGGTGATATCCACCAGCGGTTCTATCTTAACGGTCACAGCGATCTTTCCGTTGAATTCCTCTCCGCCTGTATTGCTCAGGCTGACGCCTTCAGGAAGGTACCCGCGCACATCAATCAGCTTAGTCACATCGGCAGTCGCCCCTGTGATATCCAGCTCTTCCGGCGGAATCACAAGGCCTCCCACATCCTTGATTACGCTGCTTCGTCCTGCAATGGTCACGACCGCCGGCGCACAGTTTATCTCACCGGTAGCCACATACCCGGAAGCCGGCTCACCCATAGTGGATAAGGACACCGGTACTTCCTTCGTGGCAAGTATGGTTATGGAAACCTTTGCGGTGTTCACGCTCCGTGAAATACTGCTGTCCGTAACTTCCTTACCTTCCGCATCCAGAAGTGTTATCTTCTCCGTAATATTGATGTTGTCCGTCAGGTCACTCACATCCGCTTTCACTATAGCTTTTTTTACCGTATCCACCACGGATTCGGGGCCGGAAATTCTCATGGCGTTTCCGTCAGTAGTGGTAATTTTCCCAACGATATAGCCTTCTGCCGGCTCGCCGCTCTGGACGATCTCAATCACAAGCTGCTTTTCTTTCTTATCTTCCACTTCCAGCTTCATGCTGTCTATGCTCCCGCTGATGCTCTCAATCTGTTTGTCAACATAGCGGTTTACGGAAAGCCGGATAGGCACCGTATTGGTAAAGGACAGTTCTGAAAAATCCGCGCTTGCGGTAATATCACTCACATTAATTGTTTCCAGGACGGAGCGGCTGGCGCGTACCGTAACGGTCACCGTATCCGTATCATCCAGCACCTTATAAAGCTTATTTTCATCCGTCAGTACGTTGGTATTCGTGGTTTCCACCTTAACATCCCGGAAAACCTTCCGTTCCACGGGATCATTGATATTCACGGCGACCATCCAGAGCAGGACGGAAAAAACCAGCGCCATGATTTTCAGGCCGAGATTATGCCATAATTTATTTGTTCTTTTCATTCTTCGGCCATCCTTTCCAAAGCCTGTGCTCCTTCTCATCCACCGGTTTATTCTGTATCTTTTTGAGCTGTTCCTCCAGTTCGGCAGGTGACAGGCTGCGGTAGAGCACCCCGGAATAGGCAACGCTTATTTTACCCGTTTCTTCCGAGACAATCACCGTCATGGAATCCGATACTTCCGAAATTCCCACACCGGCCCGGTGCCGTGTTCCCAGATCCTTACTCAGTGACATATTGTCCGACAGGGGCAGGTAGCAGGTAGCGGATATAATCCTGTCTCCGCGTACAATAACAGCACCGTCGTGAAGCGGTGTATTATGTTCAAAAATATTAATGAGCAGCTGGCTGGTAACAATGCCGTCCACATCAATTCCGGTTCTTTCATATTCTGTTAGGGGGTCATTCTGCTGTACCACAATCAACGCCCCTGTCTTTACCTTTCCCATCTCCGCACAGGCCTTGGAAATCTCATGGACTGTTTTATCCGAGAAAAGGCCGTCTTCCACTTTTCCGATTTCGAAAGGGAGGAGGGATGCCAGGAATTCCGTCTTACCCAGCTGTTCCAGCGCTTTGCGCAGTTCCGGCTGCAGGATTACCACCAACGCAACCACACCATACATAACCACATTTTTGGCAATCCACAAAATGGTATTCATTTCAAATACTGCGGCCAGTACGATAAATACCATAATAAATACAACACCCTTAAACAATGCCCAGGCCTTCGTATTTTTAATCCATACCATTATGTGGTAAACGAGAAAAGAGATTATCACAATCTCCACGATATCCGTTACCCGCAAAGATGGTACATGTGCCAAATATTTATCCGCAAAGCTCCTAATCTGTTCCATATCCACCTAAACCCGCTATTTCCTCGCAGTGCCTTTGGCATGTGTATGCCTCACATTTTTATTGCTGCGCTGCGTCGTAATCTTTTTTACCTTTTTTTCAGGCGTAGCCACCGTCATTTTGGGCACCGCCTTTACATAATAATAATATTCATCATCCTCAAACTGTACCTTTTCCGTCCTGGAATAGTCCAGATTAAACCGGAAAAACTGTACCAGCATTGCCACAACAATAGCTGCCAGGCTCCCCAGGATCACCCCGCCGATGGAAAAATTGGCATCATACATCAGATCCCCCACCATCAGGATCACCACATCAAGAAGGGCCCCAGCCACAATGGCAATTGTCCATGCGTAATCCACGGAGAGTCTTCTGATCAGATATACCATAATCACGGTTACCGCAAAGGCGGCAACAATGATCAGCATGGCACGGTTTCCGAAAATACCGTCAAAGATATCACGGAACCGCTGGATCATGGATTCCGCCTGGGATGCCCCCAATATGGAAGCATTTCCATTCATATAGGAAATCAGATAGTATATCACAACCCCGCAGGCCACTGTCAGCGCGGCAAACGGGTTCCCCAGCAGACCGGCCAGTATGGGTGCGGCATAGGGAATTTTCAGCACAAACAGCATGGGGGTCACAATTACCAGCACCGCGCTGTCCGGAGAAAAACGGAAATACAGCAAAAACATCAGAAGGAACACAAGCAGCGCTATTACCGCACATTCCAGTGATACCTCATACAAATGCAGCGTCACAAATCCCGCCCCTGCAAAAAGGATAAAGTTCTTAGGCATAAAGGAGCATACCAGAGCCACTACAAGCACGGCAGCCACGTTGTTCAGCTGGCTCATATACCCCAGCTGTCCGTTAATCATCAGCAGTGATACCAGCGCCAGCAGAAATTTCAGGACCGGCACAATGTACTCTTCGTATTTTACATAAAAATTCCTGATATACTCTCTCACTTCAAGCAATGATGTTGTCATAAATGTCCCTCTTAAGAATTCCCGGTGACGGCCCGGATATGCACAGGCCGGTTCCCCTTATTCCTCTTCCTCGGAATCGCCGTCCGACCTTCCGTCCAGCTCCTCCAGCTCTTTACCAAACCGTACCGTTGCCCGCTGCGCAAGCCCGTATCTTCTCTGGGCGATTACAAATGCGGCGAAGAGATATACAACGCATAAGATAACATAGGCGAATACAAATTTCTTTGCAAACGCTATCAGATCAATGCTGTAAAAATCCGTCATAATGCTGTCCATCTGGAACAGCAGATAGACGCCGCACATAATACAGAAGGCTATGGTCACGGCGATCCAGGTTTTCAGCATCTGGAACCCTACATAATCGCCTCTGAAATAGTTGCAGACAGTCTGGTTTTTCTTGCCGTCCCCCGCCTCATATGCAGCCATCCTTGTCATTACCGCCACTTTATTTTCGTTTATCATCCCTACATTCCTCTGCCAATCGCCAGTGCCGCAAAATAAACGTGCTTTATGCCTGCCGCCCTGCAGGCCGATGCCACTGCGTCAATGGTACTTCCGGTTGTGTAAATATCATCAATAATTACAATCGTATTTAATTTTACATCATTCTGTGTTATTTTAAAAGCTTTTTTCAAATTAATTTGACGCGCTGCACCGTCCAATTCCTTCTGGGGACTGGTATTGCGCGTCCGTTCCACAAGGTGCGGAAATACCGGGATATCCAGCTGCTTTCCCAGCTCTTCCGCCAGAAGGGCCGCCTGGTTATATCCCCGTTTTTTCTCCCTTACAGGATGCAGGGGAACCGGGACCAGCGCGTCCGGCTTCCAGGACAGGATTTCCCTGCCCAGCCTGGCGGCCAGCTCTCTTCCCAGGAATTCCCCGTACTCCCGCCTTCCCCCATACTTCAGCCGGTACAGGGCCGGCCGGATGCTGCCATAGGTATACAGGGCGGTTCCCCTGTCATAGATATGCGCTCCGGTGCCGCAGTCATGACAATATTCTTTTTCCGCCTCCTGAAGCTGCTTGCCGCATTTGCAGCACCTGGGCTCCGTAATATAAACAAGCTTCTTTCTGCAGGCGGTGCAGATATAAGCGCCGGACGGCTCTGCCGGCCTGTCGCAGACCGGGCACCTCCTTGGGAATAATAAATCCGTCAGTGCTGTAAGTATTGTATTCTTTTTTCCTGTCATATGGCTCCTTTAAGCCATGACTTCCTTTATCCTCGCATCCAGGCTTGTATAGCGCCTGGCCTCACTTTCATTGGCGATCATCTCCTGAACCACCTGCCGGCTACCCAGTATCGTCACACAGTTCCTTGCCCTGGTCACACCTGTATACAGCAGATTCCGGTTGAAAAGCATCCTGGGGCCGCCCAGAAGCGGCATGATAACTGCCGGATATTCGCTTCCCTGGGACTTGTGGATGGTTATGGCATAAGCCAGATCCACCTCTTCCAGCTGGGCAAAGGCATAGGTCACCCGTCTTTGTTCGTCATATTCTATCATTACGGTCTGTGCATATTCGTCGATCTCCTTCAGGATTCCCATATCCCCATTGAAAATCCCTACCCCGTGATCCACCGGAATACCGTATTTACTCACAATTTCCCACTCCAGCTGGTAATTGTTTTTAGTCTGCATCACCTTATCCCCTTCCCGGAATAATACGGTCCCGGCCTGGTATTCTTTTTTGGATGCATCCTTGGGATTCAGATACGTCTGGAGTATCTGGTTCAGCACCTCTACGCCCAGATTCCCCTTTCTCATAGGCGTAAGCACCTGGATATCCAACGGCCCCGCCTGCACGTAACGGGGCATTTTTTCCTGAATCAGAAGGATCATATGCTTATAAATCACCTGCACATCGCTTCGTTCCAGGAAAAAGAAATCCCGGCTCTTATTATCCAGGGGGATTTCCTGTCCGGCATTGATTTTATGGGCGTTAACCACAATATCGCTCTCCCCTGCCTGCCGGAATATTTTCTTTAATTCCACAACGGAAAAAGCGTCGCTGTTTATCAGATCCCGCAGCACCTGTCCCGGACCCACCGAGGGAAGCTGGTTCACATCCCCTACCAGTATCAGCCTGGTCCCGGGGGTAACCGCCCGTAAAAGGGACTGGAACAAATGAATATCCACCATGGACATCTCATCCACAATTACCACGTCGGCTTCCAGAGGGTTTTCCTCATTCTTCTCAAATCCGGCATTTCTCCCGTATCGGTTTTCCTCCTCCAGCATCGCGCCGTTCAGCTCCAGAAGGCGGTGGATGGTCCGCGCCTCATATCCCGTGGCCTCCGTCATACGCTTTGCCGCCCGTCCCGTCGGAGCCGCCAGCAGGATATCCATTCCCTCCGCCTCAAAATAATGGATCATCGTGTTAATCGTGGTGGTCTTTCCCGTACCCGGCCCGCCCGAAAGGATAAATATCCCGTGCTTGATGCTCTCCAGCACCGCCTGCTGCTGAAGCTCCTCCAGTTCTATGCCCTGGCCCCTGGCCAGCTTCTCAATATCGGTAAGGAGCTTGGCCTCCTCCGAAGGAAGCAGCTGCCCGGAAAAAACCATGCTTACATTCAGTTCTTCCAGCATACGGGCGCAGGAAAGTTCCGCATAATAATAGGAAGAAGCGTAGACTGCTCCCTCTTCCTCCCCCTGCTTGATTACCAGCTTTTTATCCATGGCAAGGTTGGGAATCTGAATGCCCACGTAATCCGCTTCCAACCCGAGGAGGACGGCTGCTTTGTTCATCAGCTCCTTATAAGGAAGATAGGTATGACCGTCCATGGCTGCCAGCTGCATGGAATAAAGGATACCGCTGCGGATACGGAAATCGGAATCCGTATGGATACCGATTCTGGCCGCCAGTTCATCTGCCCGTTTAAAGCCGATGCCATCAATGTCCTCCGCCAGACGGTAGGGGTTTTCCTCCAGGATGCCGTATACCTCAAGCCCATATGTATTGTATATCTTGACAGCCAGGGTATTGGAAATCCCGAATTTCTGCAGATAGATCATCGCCTCCCGCATCCCCTTCTTTTCCTCCAGCAGGGTGCTGATTTCCATGGCTTTCCTTTCACTTATCCCCTTGATTTCCGCAAGACGTTCCGGTTCTTCCTCCATAATACGGAAGGTATCCTTTCCGAATTTCCGGACAATTCGTGCCGCAAGAGACGGGCCTACCCCTTTTATCGCCCCGGATCCAAGATAGCGCTCGATGCTGGTCTCGTCCTCCGGTGCCACCGCTTCGTAGCTTTCCACTTTAAACTGGCTTCCGTAGACCGCATGCTCCACAAAACCGCCTGTCAGCTCCAGGTTTTCCCCTTCGTCCAGGGTACGGAAGGTACCCACGCAGGTGATTTCTTCCCCCTCTGAGACGAGTTCAAATACCGTATAACCATTTCCTGTATTCCTGTATATAATATGTTCTACATAACCCGCTTTTTTTTCCACCGGCTTACTCCTACCATCCGGACACAGGCCGGGTATCAAAAGGGCTACTCCGACGGAGTAGCCCTACTCTATACCTGACAGATCCTCACTTAGATTTCATCCTTATATCCAACTAAAAACTCCACATATTTACCCGTACCTATAGCTACAGCCGTCATGGGATCCTCCGCGGTCATGGTATTGATACCGGTTTTGTCTGAAATCAGCTCCTCCAGTCCGCGAAGCAGGCTTCCGCCGCCGGTAAGGACAATTCCCCTGTCCGCAATATCCGCCGCCAGCTCCGGAGGGGTTCTCTCCAGAACGCTGTGAATAGCCTCCACAATCTGCAGGGTAGGCTCCCGGAGGGCTTCCTCCGTTTCCTCCGACGAAACCTTTACGGTTTTGGGAAGGCCGGTCACCAGGTTACGTCCCCTCACATCCATATAATCAGGCTCCGGACGCTTATAGGCGGAACCTATTTTAATTTTGATATCCTCTGCAGTCCTTTCTCCGATCAGCAGATTATGTTTTTTACGCATATAGCGGACGAGAGCCTCGTCAAAATCATCACCGGCGATCTTAATAGAAGCGCTCACTACCGTACCGCCCAGAGAAATAACAGCAATATCAGACGTACCGCCTCCGATATCCACAATCATATTTCCGCAGGGACGGGAGATATCAATGCCGGCTCCGATAGCAGCTGCGATAGGTTCCTCAATAATGGAAACCTCTCTCGCACCGGCCTGGTAGGTTGCATCCTCCACGGCCTTCTTTTCCACTTCGGTAACCCCGCTGGGAACACATACTGCAATCCTTGGCTTACGGAAGGTTTTCCTTCCGAGAGCCTTCTGGATAAAATGCTTCAGCATCTTTTCCGTAACGGTATAATCAGAAATAACACCCTGGCGGAGCGGCCTTACCGCAACGATATTTCCGGGTGTACGTCCCAGCATCAGCCTTGCATCCTCGCCGATAGCTTTTATTTTATTAGTGTCTCTGTCAAACGCCACTACACTTGGCTCTTTTAAAACGACGCCTTTTCCTCTGATATACACTAAAATACTGGCGGTACCCAGGTCGATTCCAATATCTGTATACTGCATATTCTCCTCCATTCCAAATGAAGACGGCGCGGAAGACTTATGCCTACAATCCCCTGCGCTTCCTTCTGCCTCTATTATATTATGGACCAATCTTTATAAATCAAGCATATATATTTTACAAATCACGTAAAATTACGAAAAATCCAATCAGATACCCCGCAACGAATCAATAGCCTGTTCGACGCAAGCGTAAAATATACCGTCTGTTATTATAACCTAAAACCTTACTTATGGAAAGTGTTTTCATAAAAAATTAAAGAATACACCGTTTTACCGGTGTATTCTATTATCTTTTGCCAATGGCAGTTTATCACCGCCTTGTCCTATCGGCAGCCTCATCCGTACGGCCTGCCGGGACAACCCGTCAGCCCTTCCTCTCACGGCTTCTCTGCACGCACTTTGTTTTTCTTCGCTTTATCCAGCATTTTCCCAATATAGTACCCGGTATAGGAATCCTTGCAATCGGCCACCTTTTCCGGCGTACCTTCCGCTATTACGGTACCGCCGCCGTCGCCGCCTTCCGGTCCCATATCAATGATGTAATCCGCTGTCTTAATCACATCCAGATTGTGCTCAATCACAATTACCGTATTCCCTCCGTCCGCCAGCCTGTGCAGGATTTCAACCAGTTTGTGCACGTCTGCGAAATGAAGTCCGGTAGTAGGCTCATCCAGGATATATATGGTCTTTCCGGTGCTTCTCTTGCTCAGCTCGGTTGCCAGCTTGATCCGCTGTGCTTCCCCGCCGGACAGCGTGGTGGAGGGCTGACCCAGCTTGATATAGGAAAGGCCCACATCATAGAGCGTTTCTACTTTTCTGCGTATGCTGGGCACATTTTCAAAGAAGGTCACGGCTTCTTCCACGGTCATATCCAGCACGTCAAATATATTCTTTCCTTTATATTTGACCTCCAGCGTTTCCCTGTTATAACGCTTTCCGCCGCAGACCTCGCAAGGCACATACACATCGGGCAGGAAATGCATTTCGATTTTAATGATACCGTCTCCGCCGCAGGCTTCGCATCTGCCGCCTTTTACATTGAAGCTGAATCTTCCTTTTTTATAGCCGCGCGCCTTGGCATCCTGGGTGGAGGTGAACAAATCCCTTATCATATCAAACACGCCGGTATAGGTGGCGGGGTTGGATCGGGGCGTACGTCCGATGGGGGACTGATCGATATCAATCACCTTATCCAGCTGATCCACACCGTCGATGCCTTTATTTTTACCGGGTATGGTCCTTGCCCGGTTCAAATCCCTTGCCAGCGTCTTGTACAGGATTTCATTAACCAGAGAGCTCTTGCCAGAACCGGATACGCCGGTCACACAGGTCATGACCCCGAGAGGGAATTTCACATCAATATTACGGAGGTTATTTTCCGCCGCCCCTTTTACCTTAATCCACCCCGCAGGCTTTCTGCGTTTGTCGGGAACCGGGATGGAAAGGGCGCCGCTCAGGTACTGCCCGGTAATGGATTCGGGGTTTTTCATCAGCTCCTCCGCCGTACCGCAGGCAATTACTTCACCGCCGTGGGAACCCGCTCCGGGGCCGATGTCCACAATATAATCGGCGGCGAGCATGGTATCCTCGTCATGTTCCACCACCAGAAGGGTATTCCCCAAATCCCGCAGATTCTTAAGCGTATTCAGAAGCTTGTCATTGTCTCTCTGATGCAGTCCGATACTCGGTTCATCCAAGATGTAGCACACACCGACCAGCCCGGAGCCTATCTGGGTAGCCAGACGGATACGCTGTGCCTCCCCGCCGGAAAGGGTACCCGTGGCCCTGGACAGGGAAAGATATTCCAGCCCCACGTCCACCAGGAATCCGACCCGCGCCCGGATTTCCTTCAGTATCTGTTTTCCTATGAGCTGCTGCTGCTTTGTCAGCTCCATTCCTTCCAGATAAGTCTTCAGATTGCGGATAGACATGGAAGTCACTTCATAGATATTCTTGTCACATACCGTAACCGCCAGCGCTCCCTTTTTAAGGCGCATTCCCTGACAGACATTACAGGGGGTGATGCTCATAAAGGTTTCATATTCCTGCTTCACCACATCCGAACCGGTCTCCCGGTAGCGGCGTTCCACATTTTTTATGAGGCCTTCAAACGCCACCGGGTACACTCCTTTTCCCCTTTGTCCCTGGTAATATACCTCCACCTCATGACCGTTGGTTCCGTTTATGAGAATGTCCTTTATCTTGTCCGGGTAATCCTCAAAAGGGGTATCCAGGCTGAAGTGATATTCTCTGGTCAGCGCCTGAAGGATCGCATTGGTAAAGCTGGAGGTATCATTGCAGGACTGCCAGCCCATCACCGCAATGGCCCCCTGGTTAATGCTGAGCCGTTTATTCGGAATGATGAGATCAATATCAAACTCCATCTTATATCCCAGTCCAAAGCATTCCGGGCAGGCGCCGAAAGGATTATTGAAGGAAAAGCTTCTCGGCTCGATCTCATCGATGCTGATTCCGCAGTCCGGACAGGCAAAACTCTGGCTGAAGGTAACCGGTTCCCCGTCAATGACATCCACAATCAGCAGCCCTTCCGTAAGCGCCAGCACATTTTCAATGGAATCCGTAAGGCGGCGTTCTATCCCTTCCTTCACCACAAGACGATCCACCACAATTTCGATATTATGTTTGATATTTTTATCCAGTTTGATTTCTTCGGACAGCTCATACAGATTACCATCCACTCTCACGCGGACATACCCGCTTCTCTTGGCTCTTTCCAGAACCTTGACGTGTTCACCCTTCCGGCCGCGCACCACGGGGGCCAGAAGCTGTATCCTGGTTCCCGCAGGCAGACCGCAGATATGATCCACCATCTGATCCACCGTCTGTTTTTTAATCTCCTTCCCGCAGTTCGGGCAGTGGGGGATACCGATACGGGCATACAGAAGCCGGAAATAATCGTAGATTTCCGTAACGGTACCTACCGTGGAACGGGGATTTCTGTTAGTGGATTTCTGATCAATGGAAATAGCGGGTGACAGCCCCTCGATTTTTTCCACGTTGGGCTTTTCCATCTGGCCCAGGAACTGTCTCGCGTATGAGGACAGCGATTCCATATACCGGCGCTGCCCTTCCGCATATATTGTGTCAAAGGCGAGAGAGGATTTCCCGGAACCTGACAGTCCGGTGAGAACCACCAGCTCGTTTCTGGGGATATCCACATCAATCCCTTTCAGATTATGCTCGTTTGCCCCACGGATCCTGATATATTCACGGGGCCTCATCTTTATGCTTTCCTGCTCCATTTTGTAATTTATACTCCTTTCAAAGCCTGCCGTTCAGGTATATCCTGCACCGGCCTGCTAATCCTTCAGTTTTGCAAGTGTCTTTTTCAATTCCACCATCTTGTCACGAAGCTCTGCCGCTGCTTCGAAGTTCAAATCTGCAGCCGCCTGCTTCATCTTCTTCTGGATATCCCCGATGAGCTTCTCCAGTTCTTTCTCATCCATGGACTCCGGATCCTTCTCAAAGCGCACTTCTTCCTTGGCGATCACCCGGGAGATACTGATCAAATCCCGGACGCTCTTTTTGATAGTCTGAGGCGTAATCCCATGCTCCTCATTATACTTCTGCTGGATCTCCCGGCGGCGGTTGGTTTCCGATATGGCGGCATTCATGGAATCCGTCATCTTATCGGCATACATGATAACATGTCCCTCCGCATTCCGGGCCGCGCGGCCGATAGTCTGTATCAGAGATGTTTCTGAACGCAGGAACCCTTCCTTATCCGCATCCAATATGGCGACCAGGGCTATTTCCGGAATGTCCAGCCCTTCCCGCAGCAGGTTAATCCCCACCAGTACATCAAATACATCCAGACGCATGTCCCGGATAATTTCCGCACGTTCCAGCGTATCGATATCCGAATGCAGGTATTTCACGCGGATACCCACATCCCGCATATAATCGGTCAAATCCTCCGCCATGCGTTTGGTCAGCGTGGTTACCAGCACTTTATTATGTCTATCCGTCTCTTTTCTGATTTCCCCCACCAAATCGTCGATCTGCCCTTCCACAGGACGGACGGAAACCTGCGGATCCAGCAGGCCTGTGGGCCGGATGATCTGCTCCGTCCGCAGCAGTTCGTGCGCTTCTTCATAAGAGGAAGGCGTGGCGGAAACAAAAAGCAGCTGATCAATATGGGTTTCAAATTCTTCGAAATTGAGCGGCCTGTTATCCAGAGCGGAAGGCAGGCGGAATCCATAATCCACCAGGGTCATCTTCCTGGAACGGTCCCCGGCATACATCCCTCTGATCTGCGGAACGGTGATATGGGACTCGTCAATCATAATCAGGAAATCATCCCGGAAGAAATCCAGGAGAGTCATGGGCGGTTCTCCCGGCGCGGAACCGTTCAGATGCCTGGAATAATTTTCAATGCCGGAGCAAAAGCCGGTTTCCCGCAGCATCTCAATATCAAAATTGGTCCTTTCAGAGATTCTCTGCGCCTCCAGCAGCTTGTCCTCCCCTTTAAAATAACGGATCCTCTCTTCCAGTTCCTGTTCAATATTATCGCAGGCGATATTGATTTTCCCCTGTGATACCACATAATGGGAGGCAGGAAAAATAGCAATATGCTCCAAAGTGGAATGCAGCTGCCCGCTTAACGGATCCACCTGCGCAATCCTGTCAATTTCATCCCCGAAAAATTCCACCCGGATCAGGTAATCCCCGCCCTGGGCAGGATAAATTTCCACACTGTCCCCTCTCACACGGAAACAGCCGCGGCTTAAATCCATATCATTTCTGTCATACTGTATACTAATCAGTTCGCGCAGGACCTCATCCCGATCCTTTACCATACCCGGACGCAGGGAAACGATCATATCCTTATATTCATCCGGACTTCCCAGACCATAAATACAGGAAACACTGGCTACCACGATAACATCCCTGCGTTCCGCAAGGGACGCGGTTGCGGAAAGCCTCAGCTTGTCAATCTCATCGTTGATGGAGGAATCCTTGGCAATATAGGTATCCGAAGAAGGCACATAGGCCTCCGGCTGGTAATAATCATAATAGGACACAAAGTATTCCACCGCGTTCTCCGGGAAGAATTCTTTGAATTCCCCGTACAGCTGTCCGGCCAGGGTTTTGTTGTGGGCGATGATCAGGGTCGGCTTCTGCATCTGCTGAATGATATTCGCCATTGTGAATGTTTTGCCCGATCCGGTGACACCCAGCAGGGTCTGGAACTGGTTGCCTTCCTTAAAACCGGCCACAAGCTGCTTAATAGCCTGCGGCTGGTCGCCGGTAGGCTGGTATTCGGAATGCAGTTTAAACTCCATAATCTGTTTTACCTCCTTGGTAACCCTATAACAAGTCCGTCTGTTCGGCAGGAACTCATAAACAGAAGCATTTATTTTAAAAGGGCTTTACAACAGCCTGACACACCAAACACTGTCCATAGTGTACCAAAAATTATATCATAGACTATTTAAAATGTATAGCACATTTCAGAACATTTGTTCTAAACCCACTATTTCCCTGTTATGGTTCACACCCTCTGTCCCATAATCTTTATGTTGTACTGAACAGCCGGAAATAACACAGCGCAGACAAAAAAAGGTTCTTTTTCGCGTTTGGGTACCCAGTGCTACGCTCTGTGCAGCCCCCTTTGGGCCGGTACAGAGCGCGGCACTGGATACCCGGACACGAGAAAGAACCACAAAAAATAATCGGAACCGTGTTTCTTTTAATCTATTCCTTCCTTCCGGGAAGTATCTTCATTAAGGTTTCCCGAAGTACCTCCACGTCGATCGGTTTGGCTACATGGGCCGTCATCCCGGCATCCATAGCCGCTTTCACATCCTCCGCAAAGGCATTTGCCGTCATGGCGATTATGGGGATTTCCCCGGCATCGGACCGTTTCATCCCCCTGATGCACCGGGCGGTATCATATCCGTTCATTTCCGGCATCTGGATATCCATGAGGACCGCATCGTAGGTTCCCGGCGCAGCGGTACGGAATTCCTGCAGAGCCTGGACCCCATCTGTCTTTACCACACTGTCCGCGCCATACATGGAAAGCAGTTCACACAGGATTTCCGCATTAATCGCATTATCCTCCGCCACCAGGAACCTCCGTCCGGCGAACAGATCCTTGTCGGCATTTACCGGGAAAGGTTCCCCTCCTGCCTTAACGGAATCCTCTCCTTCTGTATCGGCCCATTGTTCTTCCAGTTCCACGCAGAAGCTGCTTCCCTGATGCAGACGGCTCTTGACGGTAATCGTTCCTCCCATCAGCTCCACCAGTCCTTTGGTAATGCTCAGGCCCAGCCCGGTCCCTTCCACACGCATGGTCCCTGTGCTCCGTGTGAAGGGTTCAAAAATGCGCGAAAGGAACTCCTCCGACATGCCCACACCGGTATCGCTCACCGTAAACCGGTATCGCACCCCGTCCCCGGAATCAACGGGAGGTATCTCCTCCGCCAGGAAAGCCACACTGCCGCCCTCCGGCGTATATTTCACCGCATTGCTTAATATATTGAGCAGTATCTGATTGATCCGGAGAAAATCCCCATAGAAACACACATGGCGTATTTCTGCAGTCCTGAATTCCAGTCTCAGCCCGGCTTCCTTCGCCTGAGGCGACATGATGGAAGACAGCTGCCCCAGAAGCTCCGTAAGATTTATCTTCCTGCAGTTCAGCGTGATCTGCGAGGATTCTATTTTGCTCATATCCAGGATGTCGTTTATGAGACTGAGCAGATGCCTGGAGGATACGGATATTTTGTTCAGACAGTCCGACACCCGTCCGGGTTCGTCCATATGGGCAACTGCCAGCGCAGTCATCCCCATGATGGCATTCATGGGCGTACGGATATCGTGGCTCATGGCGGACAGGAAATCGCTTTTGGCCCGGTTGGCCTCCTCCGCAAGGGAAAGGGCGTTCTCCAGCGCTTTCTTTGTTTTGCGCTCCGCAGCGAGGACATCCGTTACATCCGCCCGCACAAGGCAGATAGTACTGCGGTTCACATCTCCCCACATCACATTCACCTGTTTGTATCTTTCCCCGTTTTCCCCACGGTAAGAAACCAGGAAATCATAGCCGTTGGGATTCTCCTCCAGACGCTTTGCCATGGTCTGTATGTCAAACTGGGCCGCGGCATAATCCCGGTTTTCATCGGCTATATACCCATCTACAAAGCGGGGAATGGACACCCCGTAATTTTCCGTAAAATAAGGGGGGAGATTTTCCAGCACGGTTTTTCTGGTATACAGGGTCAATCCTCCGCTCCCGATATTGATAAAACCGGCAAGTTCAAAGGTATAGGCGATCAGACGCAGTAGCCCCTGCTGTTCCCGGACGGAATCCGTGATATCCGCTCTTGCCAGGCATACTCTGCCCAACCGGGCTTCCACAAGGGAAACCGTAACATTTTTGGTCCTCACATCACCTCCGTCATCCGTTATGGAATAGGCAAAGGTATAAGAACCTGCATTCTGCAGTCTCTCCGGAAGGCCTTCCGGATCCATCATCGCCTTATATCTATCCCGATCCTTGGGAAGCAGCCGGGTTTCCAGCATATTCTGCACCCACCGGGAATACAGGCCTTCCCTGGGCGGGATACATCCCGCCTTCTCATTTGATGTCAGCACCCGATAGCAGTCATTGGGCAAATCAATATCTGCCACAAAATCATAGCCGGCTGCGGATAGCCTGTGCAGAATCCGGTCTGATATGGTCTGGCTGGTAATATCCGTTACCGTAAGGATTCCCGTCACGTCACCGCTGTCCGGTTCCTCCACCAGATTCATTTTTATCTGAACATATCTGCCCTTCGTATCACACGGCATGCGGACAAAACATTCAAACTGCCGCTCCGGAATCCCTCTGCGGAAAGCCTCCAGCGCCGGTTTATTCAGGTACATGCCAAGAAACTCCTGCCGCTCCTGCTCTTCCACCACCAGCGTACTCAGCCCGGTAAAAAAGCCTTCCCTTGCCGAACCAAAATTTTTAAGCAGATCCGAATGTGTATGATCAATGATTTCCAGGATACGGTTCTGTGTAATGTTGCAGTGACCCACAATCAACGCATTGGGATCCTGCGTATGATAGTGCTGCAAAATCAAATCCTTATACTGCTGCCGGATCCGGTTCTGTTCTTCCTTTTCATTGGTCATATCCTGATATACCGAATATACCCGCCTTTCCCCGTCCTCGTATTCGATCAGGGTAAGGCTGTTCTTAACCCATAAGTAGCTGCCGTCTCCCTTTTGCAGACGGTAGACGATTTCACAATGCCCTTCCCCTCCGGCTATATACGCATTCATCTGCTGATATACATATACCCGATCCTCGGGATGTACACCCGCCATGGCATCTTCCCGATACAGATCCCACGCTTCCTGAAGCGTCATTCCCGTCATTGCCGCAAATCCATCGGATAAAAATTCAGGAGTCATATTCCCCTGATCTTCATATCTAACGACGGCGACCCCGCCCGGCAGATTTTTCAAAACCGTCTGGAAATACTGTTCCAGACGCTCTTTATCCTTCCGCGTGATAACCGTTTCCGTAATATCCCGCACATACTTCACGTACGCCGGAATCCCGTTCCAGTCCGTTTCCCGGAAACGGGTACTGTAAAACCGGCCGGTTCCCTCAATGAGCATCTCGTGCTCCTCCCCGTCCGGTTTACGGCTTTTCAAAGTACAGAACGGACAGGGGGCATTTTTCCCGTGCAGGGCCGCATAGCATTTCTGCCCCACACAATTCTTTCCTTCTGCAAAAAGATTTCTGGCTTCATTTACATATAGCAGATCATAATTTTCCCTGTCTATGACATATATGGCATCGGCAGTCTCATTCACCATGCTCTGGAACAGGCGGGTATCTGCGGACATCCCCGTAAATACCGCATAAAAACCGGTGCTTTCCGCCAAAGGCCCCATCCGGCGCCCATTCAGATGAATCCAGATGAGCTGTCCGTTTTTATGGCGCATCCGGTACGAAACATCCAGTACCCCTCCGCTTTTCAGCGCGGTCACCGCAGCAGCCAGCACCCTGTCCCGATCCGGCTCATAGATGATATCCAGAGCGTTATCCGCAACCATCTTTTCATATTCTTCCCGCGAATGCCCGGAAAGCGCCATAACGCCGTCGGAAAAATAGGTGGGAATAAAACGCTCCCCTTCCACGCGGTAGCTTGCAACCCCGCCCGGTATCGCATTGATAATATCCTGCATTTTTTCGGTAGCCTGGTTTAATTCCATCTCCGTTCGTATCTGACCGGTTACATCACTGTATACCCCATATAGCAGCTTGGTATTATCTCCGGCATCCTTCACGGAGCCTTCCAGACGGATCCAGCGGTATTCCCCTCTGCTGTCATTCCAAAGCCGGTACGTATGCTGCACGGTGCCGTTGCTCCGGATCGCCCCCTGAATGCTTCTCTTCAAGGGTTCCAGATCCTCCGGATGGACTCCCAGAAAACTCGTTTCTTTCTCCACTAAACGGATATGTTCCTCTGCATAGCCCATAATTTCATAAAAGACGGAATTATGATATACCGGGGAAATTTTTCCCCCGGCCAGCCTGTAAACACACAATCCACATGGAATATTGCTAAGCGTTGTTTTTAAGTCTTCCCCCATCCGCCCAGCCCTCCTTCTCCTAAATAAGGCCGCTTTTATCCTGCTCTCCGTCCTGTTGAGTCCGAGAACGGAACATGTAAAAATACAGAGCTATGATACTCTGTTAATTGTATCACAGCTCCGCATAATAAGTAAACTCCCATGCCCGGCCCAACGGGCGTTACTGCTCCTGCCCCAGCTTTTCATTCATAATTTCAATAGCCTTATTCAGCTGGTTATCCACTTTATCATTATAGTAAGCTTCTGCATCAAACTTTTCTTCCACATCAGGCTCGATACCGATCTTATGGATATTATTTCCCTTAGGGGTATAATAGTTACTTACTGTCAGCTTCACTGCCGAACCGTCACTGAGGGAAATGATACGCTGTACAATCCCTTTCCCAAAGGTGGTAGTCCCTACCAGGGTACCGATTCCATAATCCTTGACAGCCCCCGCCAGGATTTCCGACGCGCTTGCGCTTCCGCTGTCAACAAGCACCACGAGAGGCTCTTTCATTTCTCTTGTCCCGTCGCAGGTATATTCCGAACGCTTTCCGTCCTTATCCTCCGTATAGACAATCAGGCCTTCCGGAAGAATTTCCCGGGCAATATCACACACGGTATTCAGGTTACCTCCGGGATTGCCGCGTAAATCAAGAATCAGGCCTTTCATACCTGAACCTCTGCATACTGCAAGAGCCTCCGTAAACTGATCCAGGGTAACCGTATCAAATTCCGTAATCTGGATATAGCCGATATCACCGTCCAGCATTTTCTGGTTAACCGTAGGGCTTTCCACTTTTCTGCGGACCACATCCACCTCCAGATAATCCGTGGCTCCTTCTCTGATGATGGTCAGATGAACCGAGGTTCCTTCTTCCCCTTTGATCTTGCTCACCACCTGGGTCAGCTCCAGCCCCTGTACCTCTTCTCCATCTACCTTATAAAGAAGATCACCTGCCCGCAGGCCGCTTTCCTGTGCAGGCGTTCCTTCAATAATACCGGTCAGCCTTGGGAGGCTGGTATCCGCATCGATTCCCACATAGGCACCGATTCCATAATAAATCCCTTCTGTCTTATCCTGCAGTTCCTTAAGTTCCTCTGAGGAATAATAAGTGGAATAGGGATCCCCCAGAGCTTCCACCAGGCCGTCATATACGCCCTTCTCCAGCGTCTGCTCATCCACATTCTCCAGATAATACTTGTTTATGGTATCCTCCAGCACCTGAAGCTTATTCATGGTCTGCGGATTAGCCACACTGTTGCTGCTCACACCTTCCTCTCCGTTATGTGCCGCAGTTTCCTGTGCCCTGGACGACTGATATAAATTCCATGCGGACTGTCCCAAAAAGACACCGCTCAATACCAGCGCTACTGCCAGAACACCTGTAATTACCCCTCCCCAGAAGCTCTTTTTGTGATTCATTACCATGCTCCTATCTGTCCGATTACGTCCTGTTTTAATATATTGCCAATTATTTTAAATAATTCCATGGATTTACGTATTCACCGTTCACCCTCACACTGAAATGCAGATGAGGTCCTGTGGAACGCCCGGTGGACCCTACCGCCGCAATCTGATCCCCTTTGTTCACCGTCTGCCCCTGTGATACATAAAGGGCAGAAGCATGCATATAAATAGTGTACAGCCCGTCCCCATGGTTGATCATCACATAATTGCCCATGGAGCTGTTATATGCCGCCCCTACAACCGTACCGCCGTAAGCCGCCAGGATAGGGGTGCCGCTCGCTGCCGCAAAATCCACACCATTATGGAATTTCTTAACCCCCAGCGTAGGATGTATCCGGTATCCGTATTCATCGGAAATCCGCTTATAAGATGTAAGCGGAAGCTGGAACATGCCTCCGTCGTAGGTCACCTTGGGTTTGTTCAGTTCCTCCAGCTGCTTGCGTTCCGCAGCCGCAGCCGCTTCCAGCGCGGCAATCGTGGAATTCTGCGCCGCGATATCCGCCTCATAATCCTTTATAGCCGCTTCCTTATTGCTGATATCTCCCTGATACGCGCTGATCTGCTGTTCCTTCTGGGAAATCAGGGTCTCCAGGCCGGCCTCTTCCTTTTCCACTTCCGTTTTGGCCTGTTCCAGAACCTCCTGCTCCTCTTCCAGAGCCGTCTTACAGGTTTCCACCAGCTCCCGGTTCTTCTGGTATTCCTCCAGCTGCCTCTGATCATAGGCGTTCATTTCTTCCATGTAATTGGCATTATTCAGAAGCTCCCCGAAGCTTTTTGCAGTTAAAAGCATTTCCAGATAATTGTTATTGCCCTTTTCATAGGAATACTGTATCCGTACCTTCATGGCCGCATACTGTTCCTTTTCCCGCTCTATGGCCTCGTCCAGCATTTGCTGCGTCTCTTTGATCTCCTCTTCCTTTTCCGAAATCATCGTCTTGAGTTCGTTGATTTTGGACTGTATCTCAGCCAGATTACCGTCCAGCTGCTTTACATACGCCTCCAGATCATTCTTGGAGCTTTCAAGGCTGTCTACCATGGCCTGGATATCAGACATGGTGGTCTGCAGTTGTTTTTTCTCTTCCTGTGCCTGGGAAATTGCCGATTCCTTTTCCTTGATGCTCTGCTCCAGTTCACTGGAGGTGGCCGCTTCGCTCCCTACCGCCGGGCCAAGCCAGGTAACAAACAGGACGAAACCAAGCACAAGGCTGATGACTCTTTTGTTTTTTTTCATAATCCACCACCGTACCGTATCATCAGACATGCCCGGAAATCAGACACGCAGATGCTTGCGGACAGTAATAAAACTGCCCAGGAAACCGATCCCTACGCCAATAGCGACCACCACAGGAGCCAACGTGGAAAATACCGTATTTACAGGCAGGAAATTGAGCAGGCCGGACAATACGGAAAATTTGGTTCCTATGTATTCCACTACCTTGTTATACAATACATAGATGGTTCCCAAAGGAAGGGCAGAACCGAAAATGCCGATGAGAATACCCTCGATAACAAAAGGCGCTCTTACAAAAAAGTCGGTTGCCCCGATATATTTCATAATACTGATTTCTTCCTTACGCACGGAAATACCTATCGTTACCGTATTGCTGATCAGGAATACGGAAACCAGAAGCAGAATCAGGATGATACCTGCCGATACATAGGCAACCAGCGCATTCACACCTGTCAGTGTGGAAGCCGCAAGCTCCGACTGGTTTACCGTCCGGATTTCCGGGATGCTGTTCAGATACTCGACCAGAGCCGCCTGCTGGGATATATCCTTCATATAGATGGCGTAGCTGGCGGAATTCTCCAGCGGATTATCCGGGAAGCCGTCAGAAAATTCTTCCGGTATCCAGTTTTCCTTGTAATACTCCCATGCCTGATCCGGAGAGGTATATTCTATTTTGGACACCTCATCCCTGGCTTCTATTTTGGAACCGATTTCCATAATCTGTTCCTCCGAGGTGCCGTGCTGGAAAAATATAGTGACGGAAACGCCTTCCTCCGCCGATTTCACAATACTTTGGAAATTGGTAATCACCGCATAAAACAGGCCGAACAGAAACAGACAGGCGCTGATCGTTGCCACAGAAGCAAGCGAAAACCACTTATTACGGAAAATATTGATAATGCCCTGCTTCAGGGTATAAAAAAATGTACTAATTCTCATCGATATAACCACCTTTTTCTTCGTCGCTTACGATGACACCCTTCTTCATCGTAACAACCCGCTTACGCATTTCATTTACAATCTCGCGGTTATGGGTTACTACCAGTATTGTGGTTCCCCCTTCATTTATTTTCTCCAGAAGCTTCATGATTTCCCATGAGTTCTTGGGATCCAGGTTACCGGTAGGCTCATCGGCCAGCAAAATAGGCGGTCTGTTAATCAGTGCCCTGGCCAGCGCCACTCTCTGCTGCTCCCCTCCGGAAAGCTGTTTGGGCTTTGCCTTGTATTTCCCGGCAAGCCCCACCGTTGCGAGGATGGCCGGAACATTCCTCTTGATTTCCTTGGTGGGCACCTGGATGATACGCTGGGCAAAAGCCACATTCTCATATACATTCCTGTCCTTGAGCAGACGGAAATCCTGAAAAACGATTCCAAGGTTTCTACGGTACCGCGGAATCTGCCGCGGCTTTAAATCCGCCACGCTCTGCCCGTTTACCAGAATCGTGCCGGAAGTCGGTGTCAGCTCCCGCAGAAGAAGCTTGATAAGTGTGGACTTTCCGGAACCGCTGTCACCTACGATAAAGACAAATTCGCCTTTCTTTATTCTTAAATTAACCCCGTTTAATGCAGGCGCCCCTGTGGAATAGCTCTTGCTCACCCTGTCGAGAACTATCAGGGAACCATCTTCCTTAATTCTTCTCTTTGTCTTTTTCGTACCAAAAAGTCCCAAAACGATACACCTCACTATCCGGCCTTACCATAACGGCCTAGTATTCAAATGTCTCCATATATTTCATGTATTTTACAACCATCAGCGCGATTTTAAAGGTAATGGCATCCTCGAAGACCCTTAAATCCAGGCCGGTGCTTTTCTGAAGCTTATCCAGACGGTATACAAGCGTGTTCCTGTGGATGAACAGCTGACGGCTTGTCTCCGATACGTTCAGGCTGTTCTCAAAGAACTTGTTGATAGTGGTCAGGGTTTCTTCATCAAAATCATCCGGGCTTTTCCCGCCGAAGATTTCCTTAATAAACATCTTGCAGAGAGGAATGGGAAGCTGGTAAATCAACCTTCCTATACCCAATTCATTGTATGCGATAATATTGCGTTCGTCAAAGAAAATTTTTCCCACATCAAGGGCCATTTTGGCTTCCTTGTAAGAACGGCTCACTTCTTTGATTTCCTTTACAATCGTGCCGTAGGCAATACGGATACCCGTGATCCCTTCTTTATCCAGGAAATCATCAATGGCCTTTGCCGCCCGGTCAATCTCCTTACCCGTATCCGGCTCCACCAGCTCCTTTACCACGATCACGTTATTTTCATCCACCGCCGTAATAAAATCCTTATTGTTGCTTCCGAAACCGCCCCGCATAATTTCCAGAACATTGTTATCCCGGTTATTGTCCGATTCAATGATCAGGGCGACTCTTGCCACATCTGTCGGGATATGGAGCTTTTTAGCCCTGCTGTATATATCCACCAGAAGCAGATTGTCCAGAAGAAGGTTTTTAATGAAGTTATCCTTATCGAACCTTTCTTTATAGGCCACAAGAAGGCTCTGAATCTGGAAGGCGACCATCTTTCCAATCATATAGACATCTTCGCCGGCGCCGCCTATAACAAGGATATATTCCAGCTGTGTCTCATCCAGGATCTTAAAGAACTGATAACCCTGTACCTCCTGGCTGTCCGCAGGGGACCTGGAAAAATCCTGGGCCGCTCCCAGACAGTTACTCATTTCTTCGGATGTTGTTGCGATCATTTTGCCGTCCACATCCACTACACACAATTCGACCCGTGCAATACTGCGCAGTCCGTCAATCGTAGTCTGCAATACCTGATTTGATATCATATTCTTACCCCGCTCCTTCTCCTATGCAATTTCCACAAACATTACCCACGCCGGGAAATTGTCTAATGTAACACCCTTTTTCCATTTTAAATGAAAACCACAAAAAGATCTATAGGAAAGTCAAAAATTTTATGCACTTTTAAGCTTTTTTTTCAGCTTTTCCCATTTTCAGGCGCTGGTCAACCTATACAAAAAAAACAGGAGCTAGTCCCCTGTCTTTTTCTTATTATATTCATTTACGTTATGCGTGAAAACCTGATAGATGAGTTTGCGCTTCAAACGCGCCAGAAAAGACGGATTCCTGACCCAGCTCACCGCCCCGAAAGGAAGGGAGACCCAAAGCTCCGCATTCACAAAATGCCCGTAATCATGCATGAGATGTACGTCTGTCGGCCATGGCATCCTAGAAATCACCACATCCGGCGCCAGATCATTCAGATTATTTACCAGCCGCTCCGGCTGGCATCCAAAATCCTCATACACGCCGCAGCCTTTTATCAGAAGATTTTCCTGGTACTCGGAAACAATCTCTCCAAGCACCTCCAGGTTATCCTGCGTATCCGCGAGAAGATATACACTGTTCCGGTTCCTTCCGAATTTTCTGAGCAGCTCCCTGAGATATACTTTTTCGTCTATTTCACGGATCCTGTTTCTCCCGGCAATTCCTGCCGCTTCCAGGACATCCGGTTCCGTACACACCGTCATGTCTATGGCCTCCAGGCAATCCTTCAGCTGTTCGTCCTTGGAAGCCTGGGCCAGATTGGAACTGGAGATATACGCAATCGTATTAAGCGCCCCGTTGTGCAGGAAGCTGTCCGTATTGCGCAGCGCTTCCCGCGCCCCGTAATCATATAAAGTAATCCCTAATATTGTATATTTCTGCATACCTTCACCCTGGCAGAATAGCGCCCGCACCTCCCCCCGCTTTTTCCTTCCCGTTATTATAGCAGATAATTCCACTCCGCGCAACGCACCCCGCTATATGCTCCTATAGCTGCCGCCCCGTACCGGCGGTATTTTAAAGGAACAGATTCAGCAGCATGTACGCCAGACAGAGGATAACGGCAATGATAAGGGGAGCGCTTACAAGCCTCCCTTTTTTCCGGCCGGACTTTCTTTCCCTCCAAAGCCAGCGGATATACTCTTCCCGGCCCTGGTTCTTACACAGCCATACAAGGACACATACGGCCAGCGAAGTCGTTATCACGGCTATCACCAGATAAACGCTGATGGCGGCTATCATATCGTCATTCGTCGTAACGGCCTGTGTCTGTTCCAGCCAAACCTTCGGGTAAAATCTCTGGTAAAAATACATGGCGATAACCGACTGGGCATTGAATACCACATGCATGATCACGGAGGACCAGAGACTGCCCGTAGCCTCCACCAGAACCGCCATGGAAACCCCGATGGCAAAGGCATAAGGGGCCTGATTGAAATTCATATGCATCAGTCCGAACAACAGAGAGGACAGCAGCACCGCCCCCGCTACATTCCCGCTTTTCAGATACCCTCTGTACACCACGCCACGGAAGCAGAGTTCCTCGCAGACAGGCCCGAATATGGCCATCATGAAAAAGGTCAGCAGGAAAGGCAGGTTCAGCACTTCACCGCTGATGGAAACCACGGCATTATCCACAAAAAGCATACTGATCGCATTCAGCAGCGTGGTCAGCGGGCCCATCAGAAACGTATACAGAATGATCATAAATACGGAGGACAGCTTCAGCCTGTGGAATCCCAGCACCCGGTTCGGCTTCTCCCTGGACACAAGCACTGCAAGAAAGGCAGGCACCGCCAATATCAGTTCGCTGACAAGCAGATTGGCCACCATCCCCATGCTGTACACATTGCGCAGGGCAACCAGAAGGCCCACCACTCCCAGATGCAGCATAATTATCCCCAGAAAACACCAGTTAACTTTCCTGTAATTCATTTATCGCTCCTATTTTATCTTTCTGATCGATTTTTCAGTAATTTCTATGCGTCCGTTTTTCAGCAGATGTCCCACCGCTCTTTTAAATTCGTTTTTGCTCATCTGTGTCTCTCTTTTGATAACCTCCGGTGAAGCCTTATCGGTAAAAGGCAGCACCCCGTCGAAGCTCTCTATAAGTTCCATTACCTTCAGGGCATCCGTTTCTATCATGCGGTAAGACTTGTCCCTGATACTCAAATCCAGCTTGCCGTCCTCATGCACCGCAATTACTCTCGCCTGCACCGGTTCCCCCACCCGCAGTTCGCCGAACATTTCCCTGGGCGGTATCAATGCGGAATACCTGTCGTCAACCGCAACAAAGGCGCCGAACTGGCGGCTGATTTCGTAGAGATGGCCGCTTACCTGGTCATCCTTGTGATAAGGGCTGTCCATCTGCAGATAGTGGTATATTTTCATACTGGCACACAGGCGGCCGCTCTTGTCCACATAAAGCACCACAGGAAAGCTGTCCCCCTCCTGCACATGGGTTGTCTGTTCCTTAAAGGGCAGGAACAGATCCTTTTCCAGCCCCCAGTCCAGAAAGGCTCCGAATTTGCCGGTCTGGGCAACCGTGAGCACGGCTACCTCACCCAGGCTCAGCTTTGGCTCTTTGGTGGTGGCTATCAGACGGTCCTTGGAATCCCGGTACACAAACACGGTCAGGGAATCCCCTGTTTCACAGCCCTCCGGCACCTGTTTCCCGGGAAGGAGCACCTTTTCCTCCCGGTTATCCTCCGGCGCAAGATAGACGCCGAAATCCACTTTTTTTACTACCATCAGTTCCTGCATTCTTCCCAATTCAATATGCATATTCATCCTCACTGCTTCTTTTTCCTGAACTCCACAACCGCAAAGGGCTGTCCCTCCTCATCGCAGAGGGATACGCTCACCTGGTTTTCCTGTTCAAATACCTCCGGCACAATACAATCATGAAGCAGAGCCGATTTTCTGTATTCCGCCCGCATCTGCCCGATCGAAAAATCCCCGGGGAGATAGTCCTGCGCCATATATATATACTGCCCGTTATTTACATGCTGATTACTATCCAGATGCTGCTTTGCCACAACAAAGGGCGCTTTCCGGATCCCTGCCGCAGGCAGGACAATTTTGCGCGGCTCATAATCCATGGACAGCTTCTGCTCCAGCCGGTAGGCCGCCAGCATTTCCTCCGTGGGACGGACCGGCCTTCCTGCCTTCCTGTCCATCAGGCTCCAGATGGAATTCGCCCGGATAATGATTTCCCCGGCCTCATCCCTGATAAAAAAATTACGATACCCCATGAAACCCTTAAATTCATAGGGATATGTCCCGACTGTTATATTGTCACATAATTTGGGATATCTGTCTATCACAATCTGCCAGTATGACATCACCCATACCATGTTCCGCTCTTCCAGATAATCGATTCCGACCCCCAGCTGCTCTGAATGAAAAGTGGAGCAGTCCTGAAAATAATCCACCACCGATGCGATGCTTAATTTCCGTTCCGGGTCCAGTTCGCTGTAGCGTACCCTGCTTTGGAATGTGTACATATATTTATGCCTCCTCACGGCCTTTCTGTCATTTATCCTGAAAACCTATTATACCCCAGGTTCCCGGCACTTTCAACTTTTGTTCTGTTTCCGGTGTTCCCATCCCTTCATTTCAGGATATATATGCAATAAGCTATATGCAATAAAGCATATTGCCGCTTCTTTTTTATTTTGATTCCTTCTATTCTTTTTATACAGGGAGGGCACATGATGGCAGAAAAAACGACAAATACCACTACAGAACAAATAATTGTTCAAATTTCCCGCAATGTTAAAAAATATCGGCTCATGCGCAAAATGACCCAGTTCGATCTGGCTTCCGCCATAGGGATTGAAGCCCAGTATTACGGCCAGCTGGAGCGGGGAGAACGTCATTTTCAGATCGACAAGATCATCAAGATCTGCAGCGTACTGCAGGTAGGCATCCAGGATCTGGTAGAGCTCACTCCCGTGGATTCCTCCAGAAAATCCTCTGCCAGGCACACGCTGGAGAGGCTTCTCCCGTTATTTGGCTCGTGCTCCGATACCGGCCTGTCGGAGGAACAGCTTCTGGCTCTGGAAAAATTCATAACGGAAATTCTTCCTTTGATAAAATAAGCGTCCTTATTTCAACATTTTTATGCCCGGTACATATAAAATAACCCGATGGATATATTCCATCGGGTTTTCTGAACAGGGCTACAAGGATTCGAACCTTGAAATGACGGAGTCAGAGTCCGTTGCCTTACCGTTTGGCGATAGCCCTATATTTGGGACAAGCTTTTTTAGCCGCTTGCAAGAATAGATTATATATGATTCCCACCACTTTTGCAAGTACTTTTTTTATATTTTTCCATATTTTTAAATTTCTGCATAAATCGGTATAAAATGCCCTTTTCCGCAGCTTTTCGGCGTCCGGCCCCGCCGGATGACCAGCGGAGCCGCACATAAGGTTGAGGAACCTCTATACTTCAAACATCAAATCGCCGTAGGTAGGGAACGGCCAGTCTTCCTTATCCATCATCATTTCCAGCTCGTCTGCCGGCGCCCTC
The DNA here is from genome assembly GCA_022845955.1 of Lachnospiraceae bacterium. Taxonomy (GTDB): domain Bacteria; phylum Bacillota; class Clostridia; order Lachnospirales; family Lachnospiraceae; genus Eisenbergiella. Next base: position 579,759 of record AP025576.1, on the reverse strand, counting down.
AGGGCATCCATGGCAGGCATCACCAGATCCTTATAACGGAATGCCTGTTCCTTCACATCCTCAATGGAAGAAGCCGCCGCTTCCTCCTTCTGCAGGACGGTCAGGGCTTCCTTCATTTCGGTAAGCTTGCTGTTTACCTTTACGAGAAGCTCCGACTGTACCACTGGCTCCACGCCCGCCGCCTTCACATCCAGGACCGTTTTCGCCAGCTTCCGGCTGTATTCCACCACGGCAGGGATTATCTGCTTGGAAGCCATATCAATCATGGTAAGAGCCTCGATATTAATACTCTTTGCATATGTCTCATATATAATTTCTTCCCGGGATTCCAGCTCGGCTCTCGTAAAAATATGGAATCGTTCAAACAGCTGCACCGCTTTTTCCTTGGTCAGCGTATTGGCGGCTTCAATCATGGATTTGATATTGGGAAGCCCTCTTCTCGCCGCTTCCGCCACCCATTCGTCGGAATAGCCGTTCCCGTTGAAAATAATCCGGTGATGCTCTGTCATGTACTGCTTAATCAAATCATGCACAGCCATATCGAAGTCATCCGCTTTTTCCAGGATATCGGCAGCTTCACAGAAGGCTTCGGCGACGATGGCATTCAGTGTGGTATTGGGGCTTGCAATGGAATCTGCGGAACCTACCATACGGAATTCAAATTTATTTCCGGTAAACGCAAAGGGCGATGTCCGGTTTCTGTCTGTGGCATCCTTCGGCAGATCCGGCAGGGTGGAAACCCCCGTCATCAGCTTGCCGCCCAGGAGACAGGACTTGGCTTCTCCGGTTTCAATCAGCTGTCTTACCACATCTTCCAGCTGTTCCCCTAAAAATACGGAAATAATAGCCGGCGGCGCTTCATTGGCTCCCAGTCTGTGGTCATTCCCCACATCCGCCGCACTCTGGCGGAGCAGATCCGCATGGATATCCACAGCCTTCAGGATACAAGCCAGAACCAGCAGGAACTGTATGTTTTCATTGGGGGTTTCACCGGGATCCAGCATATTCATGCCGTCGTCCGTGGTGATGGACCAGTTATTATGTTTGCCGGATCCGTTCACGCCTGCAAAGGGTTTCTCATTCAGCAGGCACCGTAAGCCATGACGTTCCGCTACTTTTTTCATTGTTTCCATGATTATCTGGTTGTGATCCACCGCAATATTGGCCGTTTCGTAAATCGGGGCCAGCTCATGCTGTGCGGGAGCCACTTCATTATGCTGCGTCTTGGCCGTCACGCCCAGCTTCCACAGCTCCACATTCAGATCCTTCATGAAGGCACCGATACGTTCCCTGATGACACCGAAGTAATGATCCTCCAGCTCCTGTCCCTTGGGTGCCGGTGCACCGAACAGGGTACGGCCTGCAAATATCAGATCCTGTCTCTTCAAGTATTTCTGACGGTCGACCAGGAAATATTCCTGCTCCGGACCAACAGAGGCCGTCACTTTGGTCGCTCTCGTGTTTCCAAAAAGCTTCGCTATACGCAGCGCCTGTTCGCTTATGGCTTCCATGGAACGCAACAGGGGGGTTTTTTTATCCAGCGCCTCACCCGTATAGGAACAGAAGGCGGTGGGAATGCAGAGAATTACGCCCGTGGCATCTTCCTTGAGAAAAGCCGGGGACGTAATATCCCATGCGGTATATCCTCTGGCTTCAAAAGTGGCGCGCAGGCCGCCGGAAGGGAAGGAAGAGGCATCCGGTTCTCCTTTAATCAGCTCTTTTCCGGAAAATTCCATCAGCATTTTTCCGTTTTCATCCGGATGCCCGATAAAGGAATCATGCTTTTCCGCAGTAATACCTGTCAGCGGCTGGAACCAGTGGGTATAATGGGTTGCGCCGTTTTCAACAGCCCAGTCTTTCATGGCTTTTGCCACAATATCTGCGGTAGCAAGGGAAAGCTCCCCGCCCTGGTCCATAACCTTCTTCACCTCTTTGAATACATTCTTGGGAAGACGTTCTCTCATAGTTCCCAGGTTGAATACATTTTCACCGAAAATTGCTTCCACATTCAGAACTTCGCTCATTTTATCCTCCATTCCGCCGCCGCGAAGTACGGCTCTTTCTCTGATTTTTTGTAACTGTTCAGCAGCTTCGCAGTTACGGCTTTTTTACGTCTGCAGCTTTGCAGGTATCGCTTATTTTAAACATACTTCTGTTTTGTGCATAAAAAAAATGTCCCAAAAACCCTTTTGGAACACCTTCGTTCATGATACCTGCCAATATGAAAACCGCTTTCGTTTTCTATAAGATACCTTAAAACGTTAAAAAAAGCAAGTAAAATTTTCAAAAAAACAAACAACATATATTTCTTGCTCCGGATAAGGGCTGTTTTTATCATGAAGGGGAAGGAAGCCGGGTTTTTCAATTTATATTACCACAACTTTTTTCCCCTTGCATTAAAAAAATAAAAAACCTGGCAGCCTGTCTGAACGGTTACAAAACCTGCCGCCCGCAGGTCCGGCTTATCCGTTTGCCGGTGTCCCGCTCTTCACTCTGAGAATATCATATCTGTCGGGGTTTTCAGACAGCTCCAGATACAGAACCTGTTTGGGATGGGGCGCACTTTCCATTTCCGTTCCATCTTCATCTGCTATCCGTAACACCCTGGCCGGAATATTCCTGCCGTCCGGTTTCATGATCTCAATAGTGTCCCCGGTACAGAACTTATTCCTCTGTTCGATTCTCGTAAGGCCTTCCCTGCATTCCCCGACGGTACCCAGATAGATATATTCATTCACATACGTATTGCTGTCGTATATCTGGCCCTCTTCGGAGGGCTTTCCAAAATAAAAGCCGGTGGTAAACTGCCGGTAGGTACACTTGGAAATTTCAGCCTGATACCATGGCCGGTTTTTGCGGTATTCTTCCTCCGACCGGAAGTAATCATTAATAGCCTTCCTGTAGGTACGGGCCACAGTTGCCACGTACAAGGCGGTTTTCATTCTTCCTTCTATTTTAAAACTGTCAATCCCGGCATCCGCCAGCTCCGGAATATAATCAATCATACACAGATCCCTGGAATTAAAGATAAACGTTCCTCTTTCATTCTCATAAACCGGCAGATACTCTCCCGGACGGCTCTCCTCCATAACTGCATATTTCCAGCGGCAGGGATGGGTGCATTCCCCCTGATTGGCATCCCGACCGGTAAAATAATTGCTGAGAAGGCATCTTCCGGAATAGGAAATACACATGGCCCCGTGAACAAAGCTTTCTATTTCCATGTCCTCAGGGATCTTTTCCCGGATTTCCTTTATTTCCGCAAGGGAAAGCTCTCTGGCGGAAACCACTCTTTTGGCTCCCTGCTCCCACCAGAAACGGTAGGTCATGTAATTGGTATTGTTAGCCTGGGTGGAAATATGGATTTCAACCTCCGGCCATTCCTCCCTGGCAAGGGTAAACATGCCGGGATCCGAGATAATCAGCGCATCCGGCCCTATTTCCTTTAATTCCCGGAAATACGCCCTTGCCCCGTCCAAATCCCTGTTATGGGCCAGGATATTGGCCGTCACATATACCCTGGTATTATGCGCATGGGCAAACCGGATTCCCTCCGCCATATCCTCCCGGGAAAAATTCTTTGCTTTTGCCCGCAGCCCAAAGGCTTCTCCTCCAATATATACCGCATCGGCTCCAAAAATAACCGCCGTTTTCAGCACTTCCAGGTTGCTTGCCGGAATGAGAAGCTCCGGCTTTCTGTTCTTATCCTTCATGTATCTCCTCCTTAGGAACCCGGTTCCTTACTCTCTTCCTCCCGGGGCTGCCGCTCCTGCATCCCGCACCCGTTCCGGGAAGCCTTAACACTCACAGCCACGCCGTCTCCCACCGGAAGCACCGAGGTCACCAGCGCCGGGTTATGTTTCAATTCATAAAGATACTCCCGCATTCTGGCATGTATGGTTCTGTCACGCCTGGTCACGGCATACCTGGATTCCAGAATATCCCCGTCCTGAAGCACGTTATCCGAAACCATCATCCCTCCCTTGCGAAGAAGCCGCAGGACATCCGGGAGGAAATTCATATACTGCCCCTTGGCGGCATCCATAAATATAAAATCATAGCTGCCGTCCAGCTTTTTCAGCGCCAGCGCCGCATCCTCCGCTATCAGATGTATACAGCCGCTTTTCCCAAAACGTCTGAAATTCTCCAGCGCCACAGGGATTCGTTTCTCATATTTTTCTATTGTTGTGATCTGACAGCCCTCCGGCGCGTATTCACTCATACAAAGCGCAGAAAAACCAACTGCCGTTCCCACCTCCAGAATCCGTTCCGGCCTGTTAACCGCTATCAGCGTCCTTAACAGGCTTTGGGTTTCTGTGCGGATAATCGGCACATTGGTTTTTCTTGCTTCCTTTTCCAGTTCATTCAGATATGCCGGATTCCCTGTGTCCAGAGAATTGATGAAGGCTGTCAGGCGCTCATCCGTTATCATTATCTGCGTCTCCTTCATCCGAAGAGGCCGCCATGGTCTGTATCATTTCTTCCGGTGTCATTGATGTATTCAGCGTATAGGTTCCGGCTTTTACGCCCTCCTTATACCCTGCCAGCTTTTCCTGAAGCACGAAAAGCCCCGCATCCCGGATAAGTCCTGCCGATTCCATTTTTTCAGCAATATCCTTCATGCTGTCTTCACTGCTTACCGTTATCACGATATCCGTACCCGGCGCATCCTCCATGGGAGGTTCTCCGAAGATTCTCTCCCCATAGGAAAAAGCCATGCTGCCGAGCCGGTAAATAACCATTACCACCAGGATTATTACAACAATTTTCACCACGGAATATACAGCAAATCCCGCTGCCTCTTTTTTCTTCATTGACGTTTCCTTTCCTTTCTACTCAAAATCCATCGCTTCCGCCAGTTTCACATCAATTTCCTGCATCATGCGGCAAAAAGCGAGTTCGGCATCAAGGAACTCTTCGACCAACGGGTCTTCCCTGAATTTCTCATATTCTCTCTCAAAATCATCCAGCTTGTCAAGTAAATCTTCTGTTTGGACAGAATTTTGTAATTCAAAGTTACGAACCCGGTATTCGTCAATTTTTTCTCTCATATCACCGGAATTATCCACCCGCTCGCTCTGCCTGCGGTATTCCCGGTAAACTTCAGATTCCTTTACAGCCTGGGCAAGCTGCTCCAGAGCCTCCTGTACTTCCATCGTTTCTACACAACCTTTCACATTCTAGACTTCCATTATGATGGGAAGTATCATGGGGCGGCGCTTTGTTTTTTTCCAGATAAAATCACCCAGGGAATCCTTTACTGCAGACTTGATCTTGCCCCAGTCACTGCAGCCGCGTCCGATGCAGTTATCCAGCACATCTGTCATCAGAACTCTGGCCTCCTCCATCAGGGCATCCGATTCCTTCACATATACGAAACCGCGGGATACCAGATCCGGACCGCTCACCAGCTGTCCGCTGGCGGAATCCAGCCCGAGGACCACGATCATGATGCCGTCCTCCGCCAGATGCTGCCGATCCCGCAGAACCACATTGCCTACATCTCCAACACCCAGACCATCCACAAGGATAGCTCCCACAGGCACCTTTCCTGTAACCTGGGCTTTTTCACCGCCCAATTCCAGGACATCCCCGGAGTTGATCATGAAAATATTCTCTTTCGGGATTCCCAAATCCGCCGCCAGCCCGGCCTGTGCCTTGCGGTGCTTGAATTCTCCATGGATAGGGATCGCATATTTGGGATGGACCAGCGTATAAATCAGTTTGATCTCTTCCTGGCAGGCATGTCCGGAAACATGGACATCCTGGAAAATAACCTCCGCACCCTTCATGGAAAGCTCATTGATAACCTTCGTAACCGCTTTCTCGTTTCCGGGGATGGGATGGGATGAGAAGATAATAACATCATTGGGTGTGATGGATATCTTCCTGTGGGCGCTTCCCGCCATACGGCTCAGGGCCGCCATGCTCTCGCCCTGGCTTCCCGTGGTAATGATTACCGTGCGCTCGTCCGGGTAATTCTTAAGCTGATCCACAGTGATCAGCGTATTTTCCGGAATATTCAGGCAGCCCAGATTCATGGCGGTATCAATGATATTCACCATACTCCGGCCTTCCACTACCACCTTCCGGTTATATTTATACGCGGAATTAATAATCTGCTGCACCCGGTCCACGTTGGACGCAAAGGTGGCAATTAGAATCCTCTGGTTGGGATGCTCATGGAAAATTGTATCGAAAATACGGCTCAGGGTCCTCTCGGAAGGCGTAAATCCATGCCGTTCCGCATTGGTGCTGTCACACATCAGGGCCAGCACGCCCTTTTTGCCGATTTCTGCAAAACGCTGCAGATCGATGGCATCCCCGAATACCGGTGTGTAATCCACCTTAAAGTCTCCGGTATGCACGACGGTGCCTGCCGGCGAATAGATAGCAAGCGCTGCCGCATCCACAATACTGTGGTTTGTCTTAATAAATTCAATCCGGAACTGTCCCAGGTTGATGGACTGACCGAATTTAATAACCTTTCTCTTTGTATGGTTAAGAAGGTTATGTTCCTTCAGTTTATTCTCTATGATTCCCATAGTAAGGCGCGTAGCATAAACGGGGATATTCAGCTGCTTCAGCACATAGGGGAGCGCTCCGATATGGTCTTCGTGTCCGTGGGTGATCACAAAGCCTTTTACTTTATCTACGTTGTCCTTCAAATAGGTGATATCCGGAATGACCATATCAATTCCCAGCATATCATCATCGGGGAAAGAAAGACCGCAGTCCACCACAACAATACTGTCTTCATATTCGAAGGCAGTAATGTTCAGCCCAATCTGCTCCAATCCTCCCAAAGGGATTACTTTCAGCCTGGAGCCTTCATTATTCACTTGTTTTGTTTTTTTCAATCAAATTACCTCCACATTCCTTACAGTACCCGTAGAGCTTCACCTCATGATCGGTAACCTTAAAGCCTGTCGTCCTGGCAATTTCTGCCTCCAGCTCATCCAGCAGGTCATCCTCCACGCTCATGACCCTGCCGCAAGAGAGACAAATCAGGTGATGATGGTGATGGCAGTTTTTTTTCGTCCCCATATCGCCAATCTCATACCTTACAAATCCATCATCCAGGTTTATCCGGTCTATCAGATGTAATTCCATAAATAACTGTATTGTTCTATAAACAGTAGCCAGCCCTATTTCAGGACTGCCTGCTTTTACCAAATCAAATATTTCTTCAGCAGTCAGGTGGGAACCGGGCCTGGATGCCAGCGCATCCAATACAAGAAGACGCTGACGTGTTACCTTCAGTCCCTTTTGCTTCAGTATCCCTTTTATTTTTTCTTCATCAAGAATCATGTATGCTACCTCCTGGATTATTTCTCCAGGTCAATATCCTCAAGCATATCGGAAAAAATCTCTGCCACCGCATCCAATTCACGTTCATCATCCACGATTTCATAGATGGCATCTTTATCTTCAGGAGCTGATATATCCTTCAGAATCAGGGCCTCCCCCTCTTCCTCATCCACCGAATCGGTGACCAGGATATAATCACAGCCGCCCAGTCTTGTCTGCTCCAATACGTAAAACTCAGCTTTTTCACCGTCTTCCAGGCAAAATTCAATTTTATCCAATATTATTTCCCGCTTTCTATATAAGTTCCGGTTCTTCTGTTTCTCACTGCCCTGTAAACCGGGTTCTATAGAACCTCATAAACCAGGTTTTATGGCACCTTTCAGGCCAGGTTTTACGGCTCCTTACAGGCCAGGTTCCATAGGAATCCCGCTTTTTTCCTCTTTGGTTACGGCCTGCTCCAGCACGCCGTCCTGCCTGTTTCTTCGATAATCCAGATATCCCTGCAGGACGAGCACGGCAGCGATGCGATCCACATGCTCTTTTCTGTTTTCCCTGCGGATTCCCGCTTCCATCATGGTGCGGTCAGCCGCCACTGTCGTGAGACGCTCGTCCCAGAAGGTAATAGGAAGCGCGGTACGCCGCATCAGCTTCTCCGCAAATTCCTTGGTCAGGGCCACGCGGTCACCTTCCGAATCGTTCATATGCTTGGGATATCCCAGCACGATTTCCTTCACTTCATATTCCAGTATCAGTTCTTCAATCCTGGCCAGCGTCTGGCGAAGCTTGTTTTCTTCTTTCCTGCGGACAATTTCGATTCCCTGAGCAGTAATCAATAAAGGGTCACTGATGGCAACTCCCACCGTCTTTGACCCGAAATCCAGTCCCATAATACGCATACATTACCCGTCCTTTTCTGATACGGCGCAAAAAACCGGCACCGGACGCCGACGCATCCGGTACAGAGTAAATGGCACCCTGGAGCATGACTGAATACTCATTCCCTCAATTTTCAATCCTGCTCTGGTTTACTGCCTGTCCCAGTTATTATTTTTAATATATTCCTTGAGCATCTCTTCCACCAGCTCGTCCCGCTCCGCGCGCATGATCATGCCCCGGGCATTCTTATGGCTGGTAATATAGGTCGGATCTCCGGACATAATATATCCCACTATCTGGTCAACCGGGTTGTAGCCCTTTTCCGTAAGTGCCTCATAAACCGCAGCCAGAATGACCTTCACTCCGTTCTCCGGTTCCTTTTCCACTTTAAAATACTGTGTGCTGCCAAAATCCTGGTCCTGCATTCTAAACTCCATTCCGTCTTACTGTCAAAATACCTGTTCCTTATTATCTTACTCTACTTTGTGAAAAATTTCAACGTATTTAAAATGTGTACCGTGATATCCGTTATAGCTCAAGCAGAAGGATTTCCTCTGTCAGCAGCCCGGCGGCCTTTCCTGTCACCAGCATATTGCCGCCCGCCAAAGCGCCCGGCACGGCAGCTTTTACATACGTATCCGTATGGCCGATACGGTATACCCTGCCCTCAATTTCCCTGGCTTCTTCCGTTAAAACAGTAACTTCTTTCCCTATGTAGCCCTCACGGTATGCAGCGGACTGTTTCTTTTCCAGCTTCAGCAGTTCCCCGCTCCTCACCGTCTTAACCGGCTCCGGCACCTGATCTTCCATGGTGGCCGCCACAGTCCCCTGACGCCTGGAATACTTGAAAACATGCATTTCAAAAAAGTCCACTTTTTCCAAAAACCGTCTGGTTACGGCAAATTCCTCTTCCGTTTCTCCCGGGAACCCTGTGATCACATCCGTGGTAACCGCCGGATTTTTGAATACCCTGCGCAGCAGCTTTACCTTGTCATAGTATTCCTCTGTCGTATAATGCCTATTCATTCTTTTTAAAGTTTCATCACATCCGCTCTGCAGGGAAAGATGAAAATGCGGGCAAACCTTGGGAACCGCCGCCAGCCCCGCTGCAAACTCTTCCGTAATGATACGCGGCTCCAGCGAGCCAAGCCGGATCCTTTCGATTCCGTCCACCCCGGCAATTTCCCGCACAAGGTTCAGCAGATAAGCCCTTTCCATAGCCGTCCCACGCAGATCTTTTCCGCTTTCCAGATAATCGCCGTCCGTCTTATCAATAAAGTCCATACCGTAGGAACTGATATGAATGCCGGTAAAAACGATCTCTTTATACCCTTCCCGTGCAAGCCCCCGGACTTCCCGCAGAATATCCTCCTGCTTCCGGCTGCGCACCCGTCCCCGGGCATAGGGGATGATGCAATAGGAGCAAAACTGATTACAGCCATCCTGAATTTTGATATATGCCCTGGTACGCAGGGATGATCTTTCATCCCTGGGGGAAAAATCATCCCCGGATTCTTTCCCATCCTGCCTGTTCCAACCCGAAAGGGACATTTCTTCATATGCCGCTTCACAGGAGATATCCACCACGGACGTATGATGAAGCGTTTTCACGTCCGCCGCATCGCCTGTGCCTCCCTCCCCTTTATTCCGTTCACGTTCCTCCAGAAAAGCCTCCAGAATCGGAAGAAGATCCTTTTTCCGGTTGTTCCCCACAGCCAGATCGATACTCCCGTCCAGCAGCGCTTCTTCCTTCCCCGTCTGCACATAACACCCCACTGCAACCACCACTGCATCCGGGTTTTGTTTCTTCGCCCGGTGCAGCATCTGCCTGCTTTTCCGGTCCGCGATATTAGTCACAGTACACGTATTTACGATATATATATCCGCTTTTTTATCAAATGGTACAATTAAATATCCGCTTTCTTGTAAGTTTTGCCCGATAACCTCTAATTCATAGGCATTAACTTTACAGCCCAAATTATGTAATGCTACACTTTTCATATTATTCCCCGCTATTTTTGTCATGTTTGATGCTTGACTTTTACCCCCCTTCCCTTTAATATGTAAGCAGAAGGTATAAGACAACATAACCGTTCTACCGGATATAGTTGTTCAACAAATAAGGAGGTAAAACAAAATGAAAACCGTTAAGATTTCATTAAATTCCATTGATAAGGTAAAATCATTTGTAAATGACATTACCAAATTTGATTATGACTTTGATTTAGTATCCGGAAGATACGTAATCGACGCAAAATCAATTATGGGCATCTTCAGCCTCGACTTATCCAAGCCGATTGATCTGAACATCCATGCTGAGGATAACTCTGACGAAGTTCTGGAAGTACTTAAGCCCTACATGGTTTAATTACCCTCCACCACTTTCCAGTAAAACAATGATGGAAAAAAGGGCAAGAACCTGCGCAATTAGGAGGGGGCTTGTCTTTTTTTATAATTGCTGCCGGGTGCAAAGAAAAAATGAAAGCTGACCGGAATACAGATAAAAATTTACCATTATCTGCATTCCGGGCAGTTTTTATTTTTCTTTTTGCACAGGGCGGCTTACCGTACCCCCATCCTCTCTTCTCTGTGTGTGACAGGCGCCGCCCTACGCATCCGCCCCCACAACTATCATTTCCTTCGTCTCCAAAGCCGTCTCCACCAGCTCCCCGATCTTCTCTCCCAAAAACTTCTCATGCTTCCGGATCACATTCAGGTTCGGCTTCGTCACCGGATGCTTTGCCACAAAGATCGTACAGCAATCCTCAAACGGCAGTATCGAAGTTTCATACGTCCCGATCTTCTCCGATATATCGATAATCTCCTGCTTATCCATCCCTATCAGCGGCCTGTATACCGGCATGGAGCAGGCATCATCCGTAGCCGCCAGGGACTGCATCGTCTGAGACGCCACCTGTCCGATGCTTTCACCCGTAATCAGGCCCAGACACTCCGTATCTCCGGCGATCTTCTCCGCGATCCGCATCATATACCGCCTCATAAGAATCGTCAGCTCATCATGAGGACACTTCTCATAAATATGAAGCTGGATATCCGTAAAATTCACCACATGCAGATAAATCGGGCCGCTGTACTTCGCTACCTGCTTCGCCAGATCCACCACCTTCTGCTTCGCCCTCTCACTGGTATACGGCGGAGCATGGAAATAAACCGCATCGATCTTTACCCCTCTTTTGGCGATCATATATCCTGCCACCGGCGAATCAATCCCTCCCGACAGCAGCAGCATCCCCTTCCCGTTTGTACCCACCGGCATACCGCCCGGCCCCGGGATTTCTATGGAATATATATAAATTTTTTCCCTGATTTCTATATGAAGCATGACATCCGGCTTATGCACATCCACCTTCATTTCCGGAAATGCATCCAAAAGCACACCGCCCACCTGGCCGTTTATCGTCATGGAATCCAGCGGGTAATTCTTCCGCGCCCTTCTTGCATTCACCTTAAAGGTCAGATGCTTGTCCGCATAAACCTCATCCATATACTGCACCAGGGTCCCGCACAGCTTATCAAACCCTTCATCCTCCACCTGCACCATCGGGCAGATATCCGCAATGCCGAAAACCTTCTTCAGATGCTCCACTGTCTCATCATAATCATACTCTTCAGACAGCACGTCCACATAGATCCTGCCCCTGGTACGATGCACAGCAAACTGCCCTTCACATCGCTTCAGGGCATACCGGATCTGCCTCACCAGGGCATCCTCAAAAATACCTCTATTTTTACCTTTTACACCAATTTCCGCATACTTTATCAGAAATGCCTTAAATACCATATCTTATCCTCCACTGCGCCGTAAATGCGCAGACCTATATGAACTGTAACTCCGGTTTTCCCCTTCCGAAAGACCGGCTGCCGCCGGCATCTGCACTGCGTTGGTACAACGCAGTGCTTTTCTCCGTCCTGTACGGCCGGATACCGGTCCTACCTTCTTGTAAATCTGCGCAGCATGGGTACAATCTCATACAGCGCGTTCAACGTATATTGGATTTCCTCTTCCGTAGTAAATACCGACAGGCTGAAACGAAGCGTGGATCCCATAAGCTCCTTATCCAGCCCGATAGCCCTCAGGGTTGCCGATGCAGCTGTCCCCGGCTTATTGGAAGAACAGGCACTTCCGGAAGAGACATAGATCCCCCGTTCCTCCAGCGCATGCAGTAAAACCTCACTCCGGATCCCCAGGAAGGAAACACTGATTACATGGGGGGCACTGTCCCGTCCGGTCAGGCCGTTCACCCGTACCCCATCCAGCTGCGTCACGCCTTCTATGAACATCTCCTTCAGCGCATACAGCCGGTTCACATCGCCTTCCAGATTGGCATACATCTCTTCCGTGGCCTTTGCAATCCCTGCTATTCCCGGTACATTTTCCGTACCGGAACGCATCCCTCTCTGCTGGCCTCCCCCGAAAATAATCGGCTGTATCTTCACCTTTTCACTGATATAAAGGAAACCGACACCCTTGGGACCATGAATCTTATGACCGCTTACCGACAGCAGGTCAATTCCCATTTTTTTCGGCAGGATCCTGAACTTTCCGAATCCCTGAACCGCATCCACATGGAACAGGGTTCCGGGATTCATCCGCTTAATCAGCATCCCCGCTTCCGCAACAGGCTGCAGGGAGCCGATTTCGTTGTTCGTATGCATAATCGATACCAGGATTGTATCCGGTCTCATGGCATACTGTAAATCCTCAAGCCGAATCCGTCCAAAGCCGTCCACCGGCAGATAAGTTACTTCAAAACCCTGTCCCTCCAGATACTGCATGGTCTGCAGAATGGCAGGGTGTTCAATAGATGTGGTGATCAGGTGCCTTCCGGCCCGGCAGTTTGCAAAAGCACATCCGATGAGGGCAAGATTATCAGACTCCGTTCCCCCTGAAGTAAAAAAGATCTCCTTTTCATTTACCTTCAGTGTTCTTGCAATCACATCTTTGGCATAGCGCAGATACTGCTCTGCCTGCACTCCTTTCATGTGCATACTGGATGGATTGCCATAGTCCTGACACATGACCCTGGTCATGATAGCCGCCACACTGTCAAAGCACTGCGTGGTAGCGGAATTATCCAGATAGCATTCCATAATTTTTTCCCAACTTTCTGTATTTGATTTTGCCCGCAGGAATGAAGCGCGGACTCCTGTTTCGGAATCCGCCTACCTTATTATATGTCTGACTGCCCTAATTGGGAACCCTCAGGCCCTTCCCCTTCCAGTTGGTACATAATCCAGGAAAGCACCGTAAATCCGGCTGTTTCCGTACGGAGAATACGCCTCCCCAGCGTCACAGGCACAAACCCGCAGGCAGAAGCTGCTTCCACCTCGCTGTCCTCAAAACCGCCCTCCGGTCCGATAAAAACGGCCACCGACTGCCCGGGACGGATAGTTCCGATAAGCTCCTTTGTCTTAGCCATTCCTTCTGCCAGCTCATAGGGAAAAAGCTTCACATCCATATCTGCCGCAAACTGCAGCGCTTCCCCCATTGTCATAACCGGCATGACCTCCGGCACGATCCGGCGTTTGCTTTGCTTGGCCGCCGCCTCTGAGATCCCCTGCCATCTGGCAAGCTTGTTCTTTTCTTTTTTGGCATCCAGCTTCACCACACAGCGCTTGGCCGCTACCGGAATTACCGCATAGGCTCCCAGTTCCACCGCTTTCTGGATCACCAGTTCCATTTTATCCGCCTTGGGCAGACACTGGAACAGGTAAATCCTGGAGGGAAGCTCCAGTCCGTCCTCTTTTACAAACCGCAGCGTACCGATCACTTCATCCTCCAGGATTTCATCAATCCCAAACCGGTACTCCAGGCCGTCTTTCCCGTTGCTGACTGCGATTTCTTCCCCGATACGCATACGAAGCACATTCTTTATATGATTTACGTCACTCCCGGTAATCGTGACTCTTTTTCCCTGTATTTGCCCGGGTTCCACAAAAAACTGATACATCCTCTATCCGTTTCTCCTGTCACAGGGGCTTTCTGGCGGTCACTCCCACCCATTCACCCTGACAGGTTACCTCCAGCACTTCCAGCCCTGCCGCCTTCACCGCTTCCACTACCACGCTTTCCTTATCATCAATAATTCCTGAAGTAATATAAATCCCGCCCGGCTTCAGCTGGTTTACGATGACCGGTGAAAGGGCTACAAGCACATCCGCCAGAATATTGGCCGCCACAATATCATAACAGCCGTATCCCACCCTGTCCTGGATTTCCGTTTCCGTGATGATATTCCCTATCATCATCTCAAACCTGTCCGGATCGATATGGTTGGATTCCAGATTTTCCCGCACCGCTTCCACGGCGCAGATATCCAGATCCGTGCCCACAACGTTTCGTGCACCGAACATGAGGGCCAGGATTCCCAGAATCCCGCTGCCGGTCCCCACATCCAGAAGCGCCGTATCCGGCGTCACATACTTTTTAAGCTGCCGGATACAGAGCTGGGTAGTTTCATGCATTCCCGTCCCGAAAGCCGTTCCCGGATCGATATGAAGCACCATTCTGCCCTCATCCTGCTTTTCCACCTCTTCCCAGGAAGGAATGACAAGGATATCATCTATATAAAACTGGTGGAAATACTGTTTCCAGTTATTGATCCAGTCAATATCCTCTGTTTCCTCCACCGTAATGCTGCCTTCCCCGATATCACAGAACACGCGCAGCCCGTCCAGCTCCTTCTGCACGCTCTCCATCACGGCCTGTTCATCCGTATCCCCGCCATTCACCTGAAGCCGTCCGTCCTCTGTTTCCTCCACAAAAAAACTGAGCCAGGCTATCCCGTCGTCTGCCGGACCTTCCGGAAGGATATCCACAAACATCTGCTCCTTCTCCGCCGCGGTTAGCGGCACCTTGTCTTCTATCTGCGCACCCTCCAGGCCAATGTCATAAAGTGTGCTTATAATAATATCTTCCGCATCCGTTACCGTTTTTATTTTAAATTTCTTCCACTTCATCTTTCCCTGCTCCTAACAACGGTTCCCTGGTTTCCGGATCTTTCTCTTCCTCCGGTAAGCCCCGTTAACTACATACCAGTTAATTATCTTAACACAAAGAACAGCCAACCACAAGGATTTTGGGGAATTTCCCCCCGGTTTCCCCCCGGTTCCTGTTACATGGAAAAGAGCCTGTCCAATCCCATACGTACCGCTTCCGCATGGTCAAACGCCAGCCCCCTCTCTGCAGCCGTATCAAATAAAGGCCTGCATTGGTACTCCTGCCTTTCATGTTTCTCCACATGATAAGAAAAACAGACACCCGCTTCGTCCGATTCCAGGCTAATCCGTTCCCCATCCTCATCCGTTTCCTTCCAAACCCGGAACCAGGCGGCCCGGGCCGCATCATCCCCGGCCTGTATCTTCAGGCCGTTCCCATCCACCACAGCCATATACGCTACAGAAATGATCCGGGTACGGGGATCCCGTTCGACCTCCCCGAAGGTATACAGCTGCTCCAGATACATTCCCTTAACTGCGGTTTCCTCTTCCAGCTCCCGCGCTGCGGCCTCCCGAAGGGACTCCCCCATCTCCACAAATCCTCCGGGCAGCGCCCAGCACCCCAGAAAGGGGTGGTTTTTCCGTTTTATCAACAGGAGCCTGACATTTTCACCCCGGTTATCCACAGCGAAAATCAGCATGTCCACGGTTACGGACGGACGTTCATATTCACGGGGCCGGTAATCCTTAAGAAACTCCGCCTCCGTAAGGCCGTTTTTATCCACTAATTCCATACCTTTCCTCCACTCTGCCGTACACATTTTCTTTATTTTAACACAGCACTTCTCTTGACACCAGATACCTTGTCTTTTATAATCAAGAGGCATATCTTAATTAAGTATATTTATTAAGTATGAATACAGTCTTGAAAGGAAAAACGTCATGATGACTTTATTGCTGCTAATTATTTACATATCCTTTATCAGCCTGGGGCTGCCGGATTCTCTGCTTGGCTCCGCCTGGCCCGTTATGTATGGGGAGCTTCAGGTCCCGGTTTCGTTTGCCGGTGTCATTTCCATGATCATTGCAGGCGGCACCATTATTTCCAGCTTTTTCAGTGAAAAAATTATACGGCGCCTGGGGACCGGCCTTGTCACCGCCGTCAGTGTATTTATGACGGCGGCCGCCCTGCTCGGCTTCTCCGCGTCCCATTCCGCCTGGCTTCTCTGCCTTCTTGCCGTTCCCTACGGCCTGGGGGCGGGAAGTGTGGATGCCGCCCTGAATAACTTTGTGGCTCTTCATTATAAGGCACATCATATGAGCTGGCTCCACTGCTTCTGGGGAATCGGGGCAACCGCCGGCCCTTTTATCATGTCACTCTTCCTGAACCGGGGAAACAGCTGGCACAGCGGCTACCTGATTATTGCCCTGATCCAGATCACTCTCACTCTGTTTCTTTTTCTTTCACTTCCTTTGTGGAAAAAACAGCAGAACGGGACCGATCCGACGGAACAGGAAACACAGAATTCCTCCCTTTCTTTTTCCCAGGTAGTAAAGCTTCCCGGTGCCAAGCCGGCCCTGCTCTGCTTCTTCGGCTATTGTGCCCTGGAAGCCTCGGCAGGGCTGTGGGGAAGCAGCTATTTCGTACTTGCCAGAGGAATCCCTGCGGAAAAAGCTGCCCAATGGACTTCCCTGTTCTATTTCGGGATCACCTTCGGCCGTCTTGTCAGCGGTTTTCTTTCCATGAAAGTATCCGACAGGAATATGGTACGTCTGGGCCAGGCAATAGCTCTGGCCGGTATTCTTGTTCTCTGTCTGCCTTTCGGATCTCCGGCTATATGCGGAGGCTATTTTCTCATTGGCCTGGGCTGCGCCCCTATATATCCCAGCCTGCTCCATGCCACCCCCGCTAACTTCGGCCGGAACAATTCCCAGGCCATCATGGGAATCCAGATGGCCTGCGCTTATGTGGGGAGCACGTTCATGCCTCCTCTGTTCGGGCTTATCGCCCAATATGGGAATGTGCGTCTGTTCCCCGTTTTCCTTCTCCTGTTCGTTATCCTTATGGCTATAACGGCGGAAAAGCTGAAAATTAAAACAGAAGTATAGAAAAAACGGCCGGCACAGGCTGTGCTTCCCTGAAAGGGACACCGCCTGTGCCGACCGTCAATAATCCGGATACATATATTTCCTACTTCCAGAATCCTTTTTTCTTTTTTTCTTTCCCTTCCGGGGCACCATTTTCGCCCATCTTCTTTGCCGCATTCAGGCTGTCACCGGACGCCTCGTCGAATTTCTTCAGCAGCTCCTTCGCTTCGCCGGAAAGCTTATCAGGCACCTGGACCACAAGGGTTACATAATGATCGCCTCTCACCTCTTTGTTGCGGAGGTTGGGCACGCCCTTGCCTTTCAGCCGGATCTTGGTATCCGTCTGCGTCGCAGGCTTCACATCATAAATCACCTTTCCGTCCACCGTATCGATGACAACTTCACCGCCCAGCGCAGCTACGGCAAAGGATACAGGTACCGTGGAATAGATATTATAATCCTGACGCTGGAAAATGGGATGACGGCCTACAATCACTTCCACAAGCACATCACCTCTGGGTCCGCCGTTTACGCCGGGTTCTCCCATGCCTGCGAGCCGCTTGCACTGGCCATTGTCAATTCCTGCGGGAATATCCACTTCAAAGCGCTTTTTCATGGGGACATAGCCGCTTCCATGGCAATCCGTACATTTTTCTTTTATCACCTTGCCGGTACCATTACAGTCCGGACAGGTCTGAACGTTACGCACCGTCCCGAAGAAGGACTGCTGGGTAAATACCACCTGGCCTTTACCGCCGCACTTGGGACAGGTAATAGGCTGCGTTCCCGGCTTCGCTCCTGTTCCGTGACAGGTCTTACATTCTTCTTTTACATTTAGCTCAATGGTCTTGGCAGTGCCGAATACCGCCTCTTCAAAGGTTATATGGACACTGGTACGTAAATTAGCCCCTTTCATGGGGGCATTGCTGGCCCTGCCGCTTCTGCGCGAACCGCCGCCAAAGAAATCGCCAAAGATATCACCGAAAATATCGCCGAAGTCTGCACTGTTAAAATCAAAGCCGCCGAAGCCGCCGCCACCGGCACCCCCGTCAAAGGCCGCATGGCCGAACTGGTCATACTGTCTCCTTTTTTCAGGATCACTCAGCACCGCATATGCCTCTGATGCTTCCTTAAACTTCTTTTCAGCCTCCGCATCTCCCGGATTCATATCAGGATGGTATTTTTTGGCGAGGACTCTGTATGCTTTTTTAATGGCTGCGTCATCGGCATTTTTCTCAATGCCTAAGACCTCATAATAATCTCTCTTTTGTTCCGCCATAATTGCCTCCCTTGGTTCTGCCTCAACACAGCAGAATCACTATTATCTGAACGCAACACTAAGGGACACTGCAGTGCCCCCTAGTGTTGTATTTTTTAAGCTTAAACCTCTCTGAAATCACCGTCGATTACATCATCTTCCGGTGCGGAGCCTGTGTCAGCTGCGCCTGCATCCGCCGCGCCGCCCATATCCGGGCCTGCGCCGCCTGCTGCCTGAGCCTGCTCGTAAACCTTGGAGAACAGGGTCTGTGCACTCTGCATCAGTTTTTCCTGCGCTGCCTTCATGTCTGCAACCTGGGATTCTGTCATTTCCTGATCCTTGGTCTGATCCAGCAGAGCTTTCAGTGCGCTCAGATCTGCCTGTACGCTTGCCTTATCGGCTTCAGGAATCTTATCTCCCACATCCTCCAGAGCTTTTTCGGTCTGGAATACGAAGGAATCCGCTTCATTTCTGGCGTCAATTGCTTCTTTTCTCTTCTTATCCTGTGCTTCGTATTCAGCAGCTTCCTTTACAGCCTTGCTGATGTCGTCTTCGGACATGTTGGAACCGGCTGTAATGGTGATGTGCTGTTCTTTCCCTGTACCCAAATCCTTGGCGGATACATTTACGATACCGTTGGCATCAATATCAAAGGTAACTTCAATCTGAGGCACTCCGCGTCTTGCCGGCGGGATCCCGTCCAGCCTGAACTGTCCGAGGGACTTGTTATCCTTTGCAAACTGTCTTTCCCCCTGAAGAACGTTGATATCTACTGCAGTCTGGTTGTCTGCTGCGGTGGAGAAAATCTGGCTCTTCTTGGTAGGGATTGTTGTATTTCTTTCAATCAGCCTTGTCGCCACGCCGCCCATGGTTTCGATGGACAGGGACAGAGGCGTAACATCCAGAAGAAGAATATCGCCTGCGCCTGCATCACCGGCCAGCTTGCCGCCCTGAACGGAAGCACCGATAGCAACACATTCATCCGGGTTCAGCGTCTTGCTCGGCTCATGGCCTGTCATTAATTTTACCTTATCCTGTACGGCAGGAATACGTGTGGAACCGCCTACAAGAAGTACCTTCCCCAGCTCGGATGCGGTTACGCCGGCATCCTTGAGGGCATTCTGAACGGGAATAGCCGTTCTTTCCACCAGGTCATGGGTAAGCTCGTCGAATTTCGCTCTCGTCAGGTCCATATCAAAGTGCTTCGGTCCATCCGCAGTTGCTGTGATGAAAGGAAGGTTGATGTTGGTGGTGGTTGCACTGGAAAGCTCTTTCTTCGCTTTTTCAGCCGCTTCCCGGAGTCTCTGCATAGCCATCTTATCGCCGGATAAGTCAATGCCTTCCTGCTTCCTGAATTCACTTACCATCCAGTCAATAATCTTATTGTCAAAATCATCGCCGCCCAGACGGGTATCGCCGTTCGTTGCAAGAACTTCGATGACACCGTCACCGATTTCGATGATGGAAACGTCGAAGGTACCGCCGCCCAGGTCGTATACCATGATTTTCTGTTCTTTTTCATTATCCAGACCATAAGCAAGGGCTGCTGCGGTAGGCTCATTGATGATACGCTTTACATCCAGGCCTGCGATCTTTCCTGCATCCTTGGTAGCCTGGCGCTGTGCATCGTTGAAATAAGCAGGTACGGTAATTACCGCTTCATTCACCTTTTCACCAAGATAATTCTCAGCATCCGCTTTCAGTTTCTGGAGAATCATTGCGGAAATTTCCTGAGGGGAATATTTCTTTCCGTCAATGTCAACCTTGTAATCGCTTCCCATATGTCTTTTGATGGAAGCAACGGTTCTGTCCGCATTGGTTACCGCCTGACGCTTTGCAGGCTCGCCTACCAGCCTTTCGCCGGTCTTTGTAAATGCAACCACACTGGGAGTTGTTCTTGCGCCCTCCGCGTTGGCGATAACGGTGGGTTTACCACCTTCCATAACTGCAACACAGCTATTTGTTGTACCTAAGTCGATACCGATAATTTTGCTCATAAGTCTCCTCCATTCTACCGCTTTTTGCGGCTATTTCATCAGGCTGCGCCTGAAATACTTAATTTGCCACTTTAACCATACTGTGTCTTACCACAGTATCGTGATAGGTATAACCCTTCTGGAATTCCTCGGCCACAATATTCTCACCGTACGCCTCATCCTCCACATGCATGACCGCATTATGGAAATTAGGGTCGAATTCCTGACCGGCCGCTTCAATGGGCTTAACCCCCATATTATCCAGTTCGGTCATCAGCTGTTTATATACCTTGTTCATACCTTCCACGAAAGCGGATCCCTTCTCATCTTCGGGTACGGCCGCCAAACCTCTTTCAAAGTTGTCGACCACCGGGAGGATTTTTTCAATCACGCTTTTTGCTCCGGTTTCGAACATTGCTGACTTTTCTTTATCCGTACGCTTACGGAAATTCTCAAATTCGGCCATCTGACGTTTTACCCTGTCTTCCAGTTCATCAATTTTGGCCTTAAAAGCTTCTTCCTTTTTATCTTTTTTCTTTTTCTTAAAAAAGCCTTCTTTTTCAGCTGCCGGGCTGTCATCCTGTGCGGAATCATCTTCCGGGGAACTTTCTTCCCCTCCGTCCGCTTCCTCACTGCTGCATGCTTCACATTCTCCGGCAGAATCCACGCCGTTATCCGCGTCCGCAGCCGGATCGGCATCCGCTGTTTTGCAAGCCCCCTGTGCTGTTTCTTCTCCTGCCTTCGCCTCAGAAGCAGTATCCATCTCTTCCTCCAGGTTCCGGTTATCTTTATTTTCCATCTTCTGCTTCACTCCATTCTGTGTATCTGACACTTTCTATTTTTGTAACTGTCCGGTAGTTCACAGTTATCTATTTTTTCTTATATAACGTATCCAGCTGTGTCATCAGATTCTTCAGGATTCCCACAACCTTGTCGTAATCCATACGTTTGGGCCCGATGATGCCGACGGTTCCTTTCATTCCTTCGCCCAGCTCGTAGGTGGCTGTTACTATGCTGCAGTCCTTCATTGTCTGTACCGGTGTTTCGTTACCGATATATACCTGAATGCCCGTACTGTTCTCATCAGCCAGTGTTTCCTGAACGATTTGGTTTAATGCCTGTTTTTCTTCAAAAGTGGTAATAAGCTGTCCTGCCAGTTCCTTATCCGCAAGCTCCGGATATTTCAGGATATTATTGGTGCCGCTCGTATAAATCTCCAGATCCTCATCCGCCTGTATGGCTTCCGCCACCGCATCGATGATTTCGCCCACCATATCGCTGTGAATGCCTGCCTGCTGCTTCAGGTTGGCTATCATCGCCAGATTAATCTCATCCAGGCTCTTCCCGTTCAGGTGGGTATTCAGCAGGATATTTAATTTTAATATGGTTTCCTGGTCGGGCGCTTCGTCCACATGGAGCATGGTGTTCTTAATCATATTGCCTTCCACCACGATAACCGCCAATACCTGGTGTTCATCCACCTTGGATAACTGGATGAACTTAAGCTTATTCCCATGATAAAGCGGCGATGAAATCATTGCCGCATAGTTAGTATTCACTGCGAGAACCTTTGCAACCTGCCGGAGAAGATGGTCCATCTTATCTTCTTTCTCCACGAGAAGCTCTCTTAATTCCGTCACTTCCCGATCCTTTTCTGCCAGCATGCTGTCAACATAAAGCCGGTAGCCTTTATCGGAAGGAATCCGGCCTGCGGAGGTGTGGGGCTGGAGGATGTATCCCTGTTCTTCCAGGTCTGCCATCTCATTACGAATCGTGGCTGAACTTAAGTTCAAATCCGTGTATTTGGAAATCGTCCTGCTCCCTACCGGTTCTCCTGTCTCCAGATAGTTACGGATGATTGCCTGCAGAATTTTCATTTTGCGTTCATCCAGTTCGTGCTGCATTACCTCACCTCATTTCGGGTTGTTAGCACTCAACCTTCAGGAGTGCTAACACCTTCTGAACATACATTATCACTTCTCCTATACGTTGTCAACTCGTTTTTAGAAATAAATTAATGAAAAAATTGTGAAGAATCTTAAGAAAAACGGATGAAAACAAAGGCCCTCCGGTTCAGCAGCAGCCTTCCTTCCGGCAAAAGAAACGCCGTATCCTTGTGAAACTGAAAAGCTGGATAAACCGGAATCGGAATCCGCCTTTCAGGGGATACGGCGTATAAATGACGTGTAGTTGTATGAATTCGTAACTGTGAAGGTACGGAACAGTTACATGAAATCTAACTATGTATTTTTATTGCAGGCCTGCGGGTTTCTGTCAGATAGCAAAACTTCCTGTCACATCCCCGTTAATCACATAGTATACACTGCTTTCTTCCGGTTTTACATAAAGCTCAACTTCCCTGAAATCAGCTTCCTCCCTGCCCAAATCATATTTCCAAACATCCTTTGCGATCTTGACAAGACCCTCTGTGGAATAGGATTTACCGGCAAACTGTACGGTAACAACTTCCTTGGATGCGATAGTTTCCATCGTCTCTGTTTTAGCTGCCGCTTTCTTAACAGGCGCTTTTTTGGCGGCAGGTTTCGCGGCGGCTGCAGTCTTTTCTGCTGCAGGCTTTTCAGCCGTTTTTTTGGCAGGTGCCTTCTTCACAGGCGCTTTCTTTACGGTTTCTTTTTTAACAGGCTCCTTTTTGGCAGGTGCCTTCTTTTCTGCGGGTTCTTTTACAGCGGCTTTTACTGCTGGTGTTTTTTCAGGCTCTTTGGTTTCGATTTTCAGTGCATCAGCTTTCGCAGTAATTTTTTCAACGGGTTTCACAGTTTCCTTCGCTTCGTTTTTCTTCATTTCTGCCATAATTTTCTCCTCCTTTAGACCCAGGTACTTCGTCCAAGCACAACACACAAAGCAGTAATATACCTGAATATAGAATTCAGTTTACCGCAAAGACGCGCAGTTGTCAACTTTTCGCCTTATTTTCCGCTGAAAAAGGAATTGTTACGGTAAAGCAGCTACCCTTTCCCGGAGTGCTCGCCAGCCCGATATGGCCTCCGTAGAACTCCACAATATGCTTCACAATGGATAAGCCCAGGCCGGTTCCGCCCATCTTTTTGCTGCGTCCCTTATCCACCCGGTAAAAGCGTTCGAAAATACGCTCCTGATCCTCTTTGCTGATACCGCAGCCGTCGTCCTTCACGCGGATGCACATGTCAGCGCCCTCCGAAGAAATCTCTACCCATACATTTCCGCCGGGGTGATTGTATTTGATACCGTTGCTCACCAGGTTCATTATCAGCTCCCGCAGCTGTTTGGCGCTGGCTTCTATGGTGAGAGGCTCGCATTCTTTATGAAGCGCAACCTGATATTCCGCAGCAATAGGTTCCGCGGATTCAAAGATTTCCGTCAGCAGAGGGGCGATGCGCACCATGGAATAGGTCACCTCGGCCTCCTTGGCTTCCAGGCGGGATATCATGAGGATATCGTTGATAAGGTTGGTCATATTGTCCGTTTCCTTCAGGATACGGGCAATAAAATCTTTTTTTGTAGCCTCATCCTTCACAAATCCCTGATCCAGCAGCTCCGCATATCCTTTGACGGAGGTAATGGGTGTTTTCAGTTCATGGGAAGCGTTGCTGAAAAATTCCTGGCGGATGCGTTTTTCCTTTTCCAGCTGATCCATATGCTCGCGGATCTCCGCCGCCATTTTCATTGTAGTCTGGGATATCACATTTAATTCCTTATATTTATACTGCCGGAAGGTAAAGCTGGGGTTTTCTCCCCGCACCTTCACCATTTCCCTGGAAATTTCATTCAGGGGGGTGGTAATGGTATTGGTAAACCGTATGGCAATTACAACGCTCATGGCAAAAGCAATCCCGGTACCCAGAAGCAGGAGCGGAAAAATCAGAATCATATAATCCAGCATATTCGTATACGGTACCGACATCCGGATCACATAGGGGCCTTTTACGGAATGCACCGCCACATAGAGCAGGCTGCGCCCCAGGCTCTCGGAATTCCTGGCTGCGAAGCCGGATCCGGTTGCCAGGGCTTCCTTCACCTCTTCCCGTTCCAGATGATTTTCCAGTTTTCCCACCTGTTCTATTTCATTATCCGCCACCACTGTCCCGTCTTCGCTGATAATCGTAATCCGGGATTCCTCGTCCATGGTGGCTTTATGCAGACTGCTGAGCTGCTCCTGCAGATCGCCTTCATAATCCAGGGAATAATCCACCACATGGATCGTATTAATCATGGACTCCCTGTTATTTTTCAGCATGTTCTTTCCTATAAAATAGTAGGAAAAAACACTGCTGACCGCAAGGGCCAGCATGAGTATCGCTACGAACCGGAGTAAAATTGCTCGTTTCATGTTTAATTTTCCTTATTTTCATTCTCCTGGGGAATCACAAACCGATATCCCACGCTGCGGATTGTTTTGATGTATCTGCTTCCTTCCTCCCCCAGCTTCTGCCGCAGGGTCCTGATATGAATGTCCAGTGTCCTCGTTTCGATATCTGCGGAATAATCCCACAGCTTATTCAGCAGTTCATCCCGTTCCACAACCCTGGTACGGTTATCAATGAGATACATCAGCAGCTCATATTCTTTATAAGTAAGGGAAACCGGCTCCCCGTTCATAACCACTTCCCGGGCCGCCGGATCCACCGACAGGCCGCCCATCTTAATCTTGCCCGTTTCATGCACAGGCTGCTGTTCCGCCGCACGCCGCAGAAGGGAACGGATCCGGGCCGCCAGTTCCAGCACACCGAAGGGTTTCGTTATATAATCATCTGCGCCCCCGTCGAGGCCCACCACTTTATCGTATTCCTTATCCTTAGCCGTGAGGACAATGATCGGGATATTCTTGATCTCATCCTCCCTGCCGCGGATAAGCCGGATGGCCGAAAGCCCGTCCATCCCCGGAAGCATCAGGTCAAAAACCGCCAGATCCGGTTTTTCCTTCCCCGCCAGCTCCAGGGCTTCCTCAGCCGTTTCAAAAGACAGGACCTGATAGCCATAGCCTTCCAATGCAATTTTCACAAGATTCCGGATATTCTCATCATCTTCAATAACAAATATTTTCTGCATGCTTACCTCTCCATTCTTCTGCAAAAGCACTCTCGGCGCTATCCCGGGTTCTTTCTGCCCCATACCGGCTTACGCTATCAGTATATCACTCTTCATCTAAAGCAGGAAGGGCTTTCCCGGATTCACTCACCACATAACCGGCTATATTGGTAGCATGGTCGGCTATCCTCTCCAGGTTGCTGATCAGGTCGAGGAATACCACGCCGCTTTCCGGGACGCATTTTCCTTTGGACAGACGCTGGATATGCTTTTCCCGGAGTTCATCCTCCAGCTTGTCAACATTCCTTTCGTAATCGGCTTCCTGGAGTGCATCGCTGGCACTGGAAAGTTCTCTTGCTTTCAGGGCGCTTTCCAGGGCGAGAATAGTTTCCTCCGCTATAAGCTTCAAATCCTTGAAGCCTTTCTTGGAAAAGGTAACATCATCCTTGCGCATGTTGTCGGCCAGTTCGGCGATGTTTTCCGCATGGTCGCCCACCCTTTCCAGGTCGCTTACCGTATAAAACAGGTTTTTGATCACCTGATGCTGTTCCTCGGTAAGGGAAAGGTTGTCCACCCGAACGAGAAACGCGGTAAGAATCTTTTCCATTTCATTTATGATCTTTTCATTCTGAAAAACGGAGCGTATGGTTTCCTTATTTCCCGTTTCAATACCCTCCAGGGATTTTTTCAGGTTTAGCAGGGTGGACTGTCCCATGACATTCACTTCCCCCAGTACGGCGTCCATGGCAAAAGCGGGATTTCCCAGGATACGTTCGTCCAGATGTCTGCGCATTTCACCGGATGCACTGATCTCGGGCTGTTCCTCGGACTTGTCCTCCCTTATTATATAGGTAGAAAGCTTCACGAGCTTATCCGCAAAAGGGACGAGCATAAGGGTGTTGAGTACGTTGAATACGGTATGGAATATGGAAATTTCCACACTGTTTATGGTTGACGAACCCCATACCGGATTAAACCGGAAGAGGATAAACATGATAATTCCGAAAATGACCGCTCCTATCACATTGAAAAGCAGATGGATAATAGAGGCTCTTTTTGCATTTTTCCCGGCTCCCGCGCTGGATATCAGGGCGGTTACGCAGGTTCCTATATTCTGGCCCAGCGTGATAAACACGGCGGACTGCCAGTTCACTACCCCGTTGAGGGCCAGTGTCTGGAGAATTCCCACCGAAGCGGATGAGCTTTGAATGATAGCCGTAACCACAGCGCCTGCCAGGATCGCAAGCACAGGATTTTTACCCAGCACGGCAAAGGCGTCCGCAAAGACAGGTGCATCCCGGTAGGGTTTGATGGCGTCGGACATGAAAGACAAGCCGATAAAGAGAATACTGAAGCCGACGAGGATTTCCCCGACTTTTTTCTTTTTTTCACTCTTGGTAAAAAGGACCAGAAATGCGCCGATTCCCAATAACAGAGGGGCAAAGAACTCGGGCTTCATAATACTGCCCCATTCGCTCATGGAAACAATCCAGGCCGTTATGGTGGTACCGATGTTGGCCCCCATAATCACGCCCACAGCCTGTGCCAGTTCCAGCATGCCGGCATTCACAAAGCCCACCACCATCACCGTTGTGGCGGAAGAGCTCTGAATAATCGCAGTTACTCCGGCTCCTACAAGGATAGCCATCAGCCTGTTCTTGGTCAGAAATCCCATCAGCTTCTGCATCTTGCCCCCGGCTGATTTCTGAAGGCCGTCAGCCATGATATTCATTCCGTAAAGGAACATGCCAAGGCCGCCGATGAATGAAAACAACATTCCTACATCATTAATAGACATTCCAACTCTCCTCTGCCCTCGTCAACGGATATCGCTGTCTTTTCACGCAATCGAAATCCTGACTTCTCCCTCATTCCGCTTCGGGGCGGTATTTATTTTTCATTGGTTGTAACTCTGGCAGTTACATGGGTTTTACAATGGAGAAAAAAATCATAACTGTTCAGTACCCTCACAGTTACTCTGCAAAAATCCATCTTAAATCGCCTTCGGCGATGGATTTTTGCACTCCTGAATCACTTTCTTACGGTCAGCGCAGTAAATGCGCTGACCTGCTGAACAGTTACAAAAATTCATACTTTCTCATTGTCCTTCTTTATTCTATCAGGCGTGTGTAAAGTACACGCTTAGGTTATGTAAAATCTATGTAAAATATCATTGTAATTCGTTATTTAAAGTTAAAAAGCGCGCGGGTACAGAGAGGCTGTGAACGGTAACAGGGCATTTCATCCGCTGAAAGGGTATGTTACCCTCGCTGCATTGAGTTCTCCCCCTTCTGCGCATATAATAGCCTTATCGGAAATGCTTCCCTGTTTTTCTAACCCAAAGGAACCGGGGCCTCGGACGGAAAAAGGCAGGTTGGCATATCTGAAGCCTGTAAAGCAGGAAAGGAGCTTCTATGAAATTGATTATTCACCAGGATCTGCAGATTCCCGAAACCGAAATCACCATACGCTGTTCCGGCATGGATTCCCGGCTGGAACATCTGATTCATCAAATCCGCCAATATGGATTTTCACTGACAGGTTACCAGGAGGATAAGGAATACCAGCTGCCGCTGGATCAGATTTATTTTATTGATTCCGCAGACGGAAAAACCTTTCTGTATCTGGAGAAAGAGGTCTATTCCTGTCGTGAGACCCTGAGTTCCCTGGCGGAAAGACTGTCCTTTACTTCCTTTGCACGGATCAGCAAAAGCTGCCTGGTCAATACCTGTTATTTGAAAAGTGTACGTCCGCTATACAACCACCGGCTGGAAGCTGCGCTCCGGAACGGGGAAAAGCTGATCATCACACGTAATTATATCGAACCCTTAAAAGAGAAACTAAAAGGAGAAATGTTATGAATAAACTGCTTTCTGTACGTATTCCTTCTATATGTATCTGTTTTACCCTCATCACAATTGCCAACTCGGCGCTGCAGGTATTATACAGCCGCGGCCTGGACGGATATACCGCTTCGGTGCTGTATCTTTTTCTCTGGCTGATCCTCTGCCAGCTGATCGATGCTGCTGTCTGCAGAATCGAATTCAGGAAATGGAGCCATTACTGCCTTACGGAATCCCTCCTCCTTTATCTGTCCACGCTTGTCTTTTGCCGTGTTTTTTATTGGGATTCCCTGACGATCAGGCAGTTGGCAACCTATACCGCCGTTTTTCTGCTTGTGGATATTTCCATATTCACTTACTTCAGGAAACGGCAGGCTATGCGGGCGGAGGAAATTAATGAACTGCTTCACAAGAGAGAGCAGGGATAAGGTATGCGCTGCCCCGGAACATAAAAATAGGAAGAAGGTTAGCAGCCGCCTTCTTCCTATTTTTATGTCACTCAAACTCCGCATCTGCCAAATGGCTCTCTGCCCGCTGTCCGCAAGTTTCCCTTCCGGTACTTATGCGGCAAGCAGATAAAAATAGGCAAGCACGATAATTCCCAGCACAATCCGGTACCAGCCGAATATCTTGAAGTCATGCTTTTTGATATAACCCATCAGGAAGGAAATCACTCCCATGGAAACCACGAAGGCCACCACCATACCGATGATCAGCAGAGAGGCTTCCGTCATGGTAAACCCGAAGCCAAACTTTACCAGCTTCAGAAGGCTGGCGCCGAACATGACGGGGATTGCCAGGAAAAAAGTGAACTCCGCAGATACCACCCTGCTGACCCCTATCAGCAGCGCCCCCACAATTGTGGCCCCCGAGCGGGAGGTTCCGGGGAATACCGCAGCAATCAGCTGGAAAAAGCCGATAATCAGGGCGTCCCTGTAGGTAAGGGCTGCCAGGCTGTTGATTCTGGGCTTTTTCCCTTTGTTCCAGTTTTCTATCAGGATAAAAGCGACACCGAATAGGATCAGCATGATAGCTACTGTAGTCGCATTATACAGATAAGGCTCCACAATATCATCCAGGAGGACGCCGTAAATCATGGCGGGGATACAGGCCACCAGTACCTTGAACCACATCACAAAAATATCGGTTTTTATAATACCCTTTTTCCGGTTCTTACCCAGATCAAAGGGGAAAATCTTATTCCAGAACAAAACCACCACAGCCATAATAGCACCCAGCTGGATGACCACAAGAAATACCTCCCAGAATTCCGGGGATACCTCCAGTGTCACAAACTCATTGAGAAGAATCATGTGGCCGGTGCTGCTGATAGGCAGCCATTCCGTAATTCCTTCCACAATACCGAACAAAATCGATTTTAAAATTTCAATCATACCTATTCTCCATTATTTTTTACTTTCCGTTCCCGGTTCCAGATAGTGCAGCAGATCCTCGTAGCAATCCCTAGCATCCTGGTAGCCTTCTTCATACAGCAGGCGCAGCTTTTCCCTGTCTTTTTCTATCCGCCCAATCCCGCTGGCTTTCTGGGGACGTATCACAAAGGCCTGCCCGTTGGCCGTCTGGGCATCCAGATAATCCAGCATATTGTTATAGGCAATATGCCTGTTCGCCATCAGCTCATAGATTTTCGGGTACCTGGCATAGCGCAGCTTCACCAGCCCCAGATGGGAGGA
Organism: Lachnospiraceae bacterium; assembly: GCA_022845955.1. Taxonomy (GTDB): domain Bacteria; phylum Bacillota; class Clostridia; order Lachnospirales; family Lachnospiraceae; genus Eisenbergiella. Next base: position 549,728 of record AP025576.1, on the reverse strand, counting down.
TGGTTTTCTCCGGTAGCCCTCCTCTTTGGTGAGCACCACCACGTTTTTCCGGTTGCCGTCCACAATAGAATGCATGATAGGGACACTGTCCGATAGGCCGCCGTCCAGATAACGTTTTTCTCCGATTTTCACATTTCTGGAAACCAGGGGCAGGGAAGCGGACGCCCTCACCGCAAGGATATCCCGGTTCATTTCCTTCAGACGCAGGTATTCCGGCTGCCCCGTTTCGATATTGGTCACCACCGCATAGGCTTTTCCCGGATACCGGTTGAAGGCTTCATAGTCATAGGGGTTCAGACGGTTGGGGATATCGTCATAACACATCTTTACCCCAAACAAATCCCCTGTTGTCAATACATTATATGCACTGCAATAATGTTTATCCTTCAGATAATCCACGCTGATGGCATATGCCCGGCCCCGCTGGCCCGACAGATAGCTGCACAGGTGGCAGGCTCCTGCCGATACCCCATAGCAATTGGAGAATTCTATTTTTTTGTCCAGGAAAAAATCCAGGACACCGGCGGTATAAACGCCTTTCATTCCGCCGCCTTCCAAAACCAATCCGGCCTGATACATACTCTACCTCCGTTGTCCGTACTCTTCCTTCACAAATCTTCGCAGGGCCGGCAGGGATCGCTCCACCTTTTCCGTGTCAATGCAGTAGGCCATCCGGAAATAGCCGGGACAGCCAAAGGTATCACCGGGTACCAGAACCAAATCATATTTCAGGGCCTTTTTACAAAAAATCCCGGCATCCTCTTCCAGTGCTTTGGGGAATATGTAGAAGGTCCCGCCTGGTTTCACACAGGTAAAGCCCAGATTAGTCAGACAGTCATACAGCAGGTTCCGGTTGGTTTCATAAACGGTCAGATCCGCCGTCTTATCCAGAACCTCCGCCACCGCCAGCTGGATGATGGAGGGCGGACAGTTATGGCCGATTCCCCTGGATATCTGGCCGCACATATTTACTATGGTTTCCGCATCCGGGCAGGCAGGATTCACCGCCACATAACCAATCCGTTCCCCCGGAAGAGACAGGGATTTGGAAAAGGAATAACAGGAAATGGTATTGGTGTAATAACGGGATACATAGGGTACCTTTACGCCTGTAAATGCAATTTCCCGATAAGGCTCATCCGAAATGATAAAAACAGAATGCCCGTATTCCTCTTCCTTTTCCCGGAGGATACCGGCAAGGCGTTCTATGGTTTCTTCGGAATAGACCACTCCGGAAGGATTATTGGGCGAATTAATCAGGACTGCCGTCACCTTTTCATTCAGCATTTCTTCAAACGCCCCGAAATTGATCTGGAAGGTGCCGGTATCCGCCGGAACCACCTTCAGGACCGCTCCGGTCAGATTTACATATGGATTATATTCCGGGAAATAGGGGGCAAAGGTCAGGATTTCATCCCCGGGCTGTGTCACCGCCCGATAGGCATGGGCCAGGGCGCCGGCTGCACCGGATGCCATAAAAATATGCTGCGGGCCGTAGTCCATTCCGAACCTTTTGTTCAAAGACTCTGCAATTTTTGCACGCACTGACGGGATTCCCAGACTGGGGCTGTAGCCATGCAGCTCCATGGGATTGCTGTTTTGAAGCATTTCTATCATGCAGTCCGTAAATTCCGCAGGAACGGGAACCGATGGGTTCCCCAGACTGTAATCATATACATTTTCATAGCCGATCTCTTCCCCACGCCTGGCAGCGAATTCGGATAGTGTACGGATGACCGATTTTCCGCTGAGCATGGATTTATATTGCTCTGATACCATAATTTCCCTCCAAACCGCTTTGCGGCTTAACTGCCGTTCGGCTTTGCTGTCTTTTTTGTCCCGACCATTGTATCACAGGGGAGGCCGAAGTTACAATAGGAACGTCGGCACAGGGGGCGTGAACAGTAAAAAAAGACTGAAAAGTCCGATATAACATCGGGGGATTCAGTCTTTTACATATCCGCTTTTTTACAGGCTGGTGAAGTCCGTGGGCATGCGGTATACAAGAAGGGCCATGAGCGGAATCAATATTTCGCATACCTGGACGAAAAAGCTTGCTATGTCTTCGGTGATTCCTCCGAAATGCTTGAAAGCTACCCAACAGTAGTAGAGGAATGCGATGACGGCGCCTGCGATGCAGGCAAGGCCTACGGAAAGGTTCATGCGGAGCATGAAAAAAGCGCAGGCAGCCGTATAAAGGATGAGTATGGCGGCAACTGCAATCTTTGTTTTGCCTTCGGGGACATAGAGGGAGCATTTGCTTGTCTGGGAATGGCGGAGCCAGATGATGGAGAGGCCGTAGAGGGAACGGGATAAAATAAATCCCAGGGCTACAACGGGCCACCCGTCTATAGGCATTTCACTCCAAAGCCCAACTATAATGAGGAAATAGCTGACGCAGGTGATGATGGCAAAATAACCGCTGTGGGAGTCCTGAAGGATTTCCAGTTTGCCTTTTCTGGGCTGATGGGAAGAAAGGGCGTCAACGGTACGGAAAAATCCATCCATAAAGGCTCCGCTGGAGAGAAGGAGGGGTATCATCACGCAGATTACGGAACGGAGGAATTCATAGTCCAGAAGGTAGGGATGGACAATTCTCCATTCGGTAATAAGGAATGCAATGACGGCCCCGACCCAGGGAACAAAACAAAGAATATATTTCATGTTGTCTTTTGTCTTGTCTATCTGGCGGGCGGGTATTATGGAATACATGGAAAAAGCTAAACGTAAACTGTTCCAGATCTGTTTCATGCTGTCGCTCCTGTCTCTTTGGTCTTTACTCGATAACCACATCATCAGCGTATTCGTCCCATATCAGGCATATCCACGTCTTTCCCTGACTGAGTTCGATGGGGTTTCCGTCTTTATCCACATAATAAGCGGGATCGGTGTCTGCATAACGGGACCAGGTCCCTTCGGTCATTTTTCCCTGGGTGAATACCTGGACCTTCATGCTGTTGTCCCCGTGGCAGCCAAAAGCGAGGTAGTCGTTTTCATCCCTTACTTCGCCGTAGCAATACTGGAAAATGACGTTGTCAAAAGACAGCTGTTCCCCCGTGCTTTCGTCAATATGAGGGCCGCCGTATTGATAGCGGTAATATTTCCCGTCTTTCTGATCGTATTCAAAGTATGCCTGGACCTTACTGAAACCGTTGGGAAGATCGGTTTTCTTTCCTCCCGGATAAAGAAGAAGAGCCTGCTTACCGTCGGAGTTGTCCGGCCTCCGGCCGTCCGGGGCAAAAGCGAATTTGGGCTTATGGGTATCATGGTAGGTCTGGCTGTAGCCAAATTTTTTAATGTCCTTTAGCAGCCCCCGGATGTCGATATATACATTGTGGGGCGCTTTCCTTTCAGAGGTCCGTAGAAAGGTGCTGGACGCCGGATGGTCAATACCCGCAACGGCTCCGCTGATATTGTCCACGCGGTCGCTGTTAAGCAGTTCCCCCACATAGGGGGTGGCCTGTCCGAAATGAGCGTATATAGCGTCGAATTCCAGGGCGCAGTAAACAAAATAGTCTCTGCTGCTTCTGATATAACCGATGCGGTCCATATCCTGGTAATTTTCAAAAAGCCCCATTAATCTGGTAATACGGCCTTCCACGGGCGCTTCATAGACAATGGAGGCACGGCCGATGCCCGTCTGCGGGCAGCCTTCAATAATATTATTGAACATCACGGCAAGGGGCCTTTGGGCCACCTGTCCGGATTCCATTTTTTCCCCGGTAAGGAAGCTGTGTTCCCCGTCATTTTGTACCTTGGCAGCCTCTTTGTCATGGGTAACGGCTCCGGTTTCATTGGCTTGTGCCTGTTCGCTGGCGCTGACAGACTGGGATTGTTCGGCGGTTTCCGATTCGGCCGGCTGTTCCCCGCTTTTGCCGCAGCCCGCAAGCAATGCAGCACCTACCAAGAATGCGGTAAAAAGAACGGTTTTCCGGCGTATTATCCCTGTAATCATCTGGTTTTTTTTCATGTGTTTCTCCTAAAAAAACGATCCCCGGCAAAAGAATATCTCCTTATCCCCGGCATCTGTGATTTTTTCATCGGCTGTTGCATCCTGTGGTAATTTACCGTTGTAAAGTCCATAAAGTCTATGATATTGTACTCCGCAAGTACCTGAAAGTCCAGTAAATTATGAAATTCTTAATGAATTAAACGGCATTTTTCCGCAATTCTAACGAATAATGCACCCTTGGGAAGGGCGAGAAGATCCTTCCTTCCCACAGCGCCCATTTTAATAGTAAGAATAAAATATATGGGGACTGCCACAAGGATAGCCGCAGCCAGGCATACTACATTAATATGGATGAGAAGGTACAGGCCCTGGTAAACACCAAAGGCGGCGGCGCCCATAAGGACGGCGGCCCATCCGGGAAGAAGGAAGGTTTTTATAATCTCCTGTTTATATTTCAATTCTTTTTTCACGGAGATCCCGTTTAATATACACATAAGGAAGGAATACAGGACGGTGGCAATAACCAGGGTATAAAGCCCTAAATCTGTAGTCAGAAGAAGGGGGACCAGCACCACCGTCTGGATTACCAGGGCTACCGCTGCATTGATTACCGGCAGGTTCACCTTTCCAATCCCTTGCAGAACTGCATTGCTGATAGTGGAAAGAGCATAGAAAATGATGCTGATGCTCATAGCCGCAAGCAGGTAGGATACGGTATCCACGGACGATTTCTGGGGATACAGAAGCAAAGTCACAGGCTTGGCCAGCACTGTCAGGCCCACGGCGGAAGGAATGGAAAGGAACATGGTCGTTTTAATCGCGGTACCTATGCGCCTGTTGGTTCCCGAGATATCTCCCTGGGCAAAGCTCCCGGAAATTCCGGGAATCATGGCAGAGGACATGGCGGAAGCTATAGCGATGGGGATGTTGGATATCTGTTTGGCTTTGCCGCTGAACAGCCCGTACTGGGTATAAGCCTGCGCTTCGGTAAAACCTTTCACATGCTCCATGATCCTGGTATATATGGTAAGGTTCAAAGAAGTATTAAAGTTGTAAATAAAGGTGCTCAAAATAACAGGAGTCACCATGGTAATGATGATTTTATATACTTCCCCGGTGGTCAGAAGCTGGGAGGAGCGATCCCTTTTGACCTTACGGCTAATATATTCTTTATTCAGCACAAACACACCCAGCATGAATAGCAGAGCGATTATCACGCCGGATCCCGTGCCGATTGCACTGCCCGACGCACCGTATATGGCCTGGGTGGTGGTGTCCGAATCCGATACGGCTTTAATCAAAAGGAAAGCCGCCAGGATGCTGACCACCGCATTCAGGATCTGCTCCACTATCTGGGAAAAGGAGGTGGGCACCATCGTACCGTGCGCCTGGAAATACCCTCGCAGGACCCCAAGAAGGCCGGAAAAAAATATGGTGGGGGCAAAAATCCGCAGGACCGGGATGGAATTTCCTCCTACCAGGAAGCCTGCGCCGAAAAAGGTAAAAAGGCTGGCAAGTCCGCCCACCACTACCACGTAACCGATGGCGCAGCGGAAAATTTTCTGGGCATTCCGGTATTCTTTCAATGCGAGTCTCTGGGCGATGACCTTGGAAATCGCAGAAGGGATGCTGTAGGAGGAAACAAGAAGAATGATCGTGTATATCTCATAAGCGGATGAATAATATCCGTTTCCTTCGTCTCCGATAACGGCGGCCAGCGGACTTCTGTATAAAATTCCTATGATTCGGCATATAATCCCGGCTGCTGCCAGAATCCCCGCCTGCATAACAAAGCTGTTGCTGTTTTTCTTATTCCCCATATATTATCCACCTGTTTGCAATTGTTTACTCCGAAAGGCGGAAAGAAAGCAGGGCATCCAGCCTTCGTTCCACAACCTCATAAACAAAAATGTCCGGCTGCTGTTCATCGATCATCGACTGTTCAAAACATCCGTTCCAATGGGGCATATACGTATACGCGAAATTGGAGGCAAGCACCGGGGCCATCCCCCCTGCAAAGGAATCCCTTACAAGGAAAAGCCGCCTTCTGTCCGGTGAATCCGACTGGTATATCAGCTCCGTGGCGTCTATCGCCTGGATAACCGTCATATTGTTGGTCGGATAACCCGACACATCATAGCTGACCTCGGCAGGCTTGTTATTTTTATAATAGTCCCTCAGATTCATCATATTCGCCAAATCGTATCCGGAGAAGTCGTTGGGTGTAATTGTGAGCTCTTCCACCTGGGGTATCTGTATTCCCAGCTCTCTGAGAAGGGACTTGGCACCGATGTAGGCCCCCAGGTAATTCCAGTGGGTATCGTAATGCCAATACAAATCATACTGATCCTTGTAGGCCAGCAGATCCTCTTTCGGATAGACGATCCGGATCCCCGTTTCCTCACGCAGATAGGAAATCACCTGCTCCGCCCTGGTCTGTTCTCCCCTTTTGCGGATATAGTCAGGGAGGTTGTCTGAATAAATTTCTTCCTTATTAGAAGGGATCATGAGGACAAATTCAATACCCCTGGCGTCCAGATAGGCTTTGGTACTCAGCATATTGTCCTTAATCAGTTCCAGCTGCTCCTGGCTGTAAAGATTCGTCCCCTTATAATCTTCAATACTTCCCTCATCCGTAAAAAACAGCCAGTCATTTTTTCCCAATACCACGCTTGCGGAAGAGGCGTCCCCGAAAATATTCATATTCAGGATGCTGTTGGCTTCGATCATCTGGCTTCTGAAGGCCAGATGATCGTTATAATAGCTGTTGTATTCCGATGCAAAGGTATGCAGGTTTTCCCGGGAAAGCTCCGGTTTCTCCGCCAGCTGCCTGTTTTCCGTATTTTCGGTATTTAATGAAGGATCCCAAAAAAAGGAAATAACCCTGGGTCCTATAATAAGCAGGGCAAATATAATTATCCACGCCGCCGCCTTTTTTTTCGACATATACCGCTCCTTTCGTATCAGAAGAAACATGCATTAGAAATTCATGTAAATAAAAGCGCTGTAGGTGCTGCTCACCATAAGCAGCATACTGTAGGCCAGAAGCAGCATACAGAATACCAGTTCCGCCGTGCTGTTTTTGAATTTTTCCGCCCGGGGAGTAATTTTAACCGCCGCTTTCTGCAGCAGGCCGCAGCCCAGGATACCGCATATTGCCAGAAAAAAAGCCCGGTTGGTAACCAGTTCCTGTACGGCATAACCGGATGCGGTATACATCCAGGGAAGGAACATCCGCTTCAGGTACTGGAGGGTAAGGCCCACATCCCCCACGCGGAAAAAGGTCCAGCCCACGCACAGCACCAGTATGGTGTAGACATGCTTCACCACCTTTGTCTTTTCAAGGATTTTACCCAGTCCCAGACGCTCCAGAACCATAAAAACACCATGGAAAATACCCCAGCAGATAAAATCCCAGCTGGCGCCGTGCCACAGTCCGGTGGCAACAAAAATAATGGAAATATTAATATAGGTACGCACCTTGCCCTTCCGGTTCCCGCCCAGAGGGAAATACAGATATTCACGGAACCAGGACGTCAGGGAAATATGCCATCTGCGCCAGAAGTCGGTAATCGTGGAAGCAATATAGGGATAATTGAAGTTTTCCGTCAGCTGGAACCCGAACATTTTCCCCAGCCCCACCGCCATATCGGAGTAGCCGGAAAAATCATAGTACAGCTGCAGGGAATAAAAAATAATGGCAATCCAGGCCAATATACCGTTTATATTGCCCAAATCCAGCCCATATATCCGATCCACGCAGGCTCCCAGCGTATCCGCGATAATAACCTTTTTGGCAAGTCCATATACAAAACGCCGGACACCTTCGCCCATAAGGGACAGACTCTGCTGTCTCTGTGTCAGCTGTTTTTCAAAATCCCTGTATTTTTCAATCGGTCCCTGGGTGATTTTAGGGAAGAAGGAAAAATAGAGGGCCATATGCAGTATGTTTTTCTGCGCCGGGTATTTTTTCTTATACAGATCGATCAGATAGGTCATGGCCTGGAAGGTAAAAAAGGACACGCCTAAAGGCAGGGCGATGTCTTTCATGGACAAAAGCTCCCTGCCGGATATTTTGTTTATGGTATTAATGAAAAAATTAAAGTATTTATAATATCCCAGGATTCCTAAGTTTACCAGGATACCTGCTATAAGAAGCGTCCTGCGCCTTCCCTGTCCCTGCACGGCATCCATAAAAAGACCCAGAGCGAAGTTGGCCAGTATGGAGACAAGAAGCAGCCACATATACCTGGGCTCACCCCACGCATAAAAAAGCAGGCTGGCTGCAAGCAAAAGAAGATTCTGAAGCTTCCTGCTTTTCCCCGCAATTTTATCCAGTATAAACACTATGGGCAAAAAAGCCCACAAAAACAACATCGAGCTGAATACCATTCTCTTTTCTCCATCTTCTTTTGTGCTTCCGGTACTTTAATGAATCCCTGTCTTTTACTTATTATAAACGGTAGAAGATATTTTTCAAACCTTTTTTGTGAGATCCCGTACCACCTCTCCGGCTGCAATCAAACCGGCGACACTGGGGACAAAGGCAATGCTTCCGGGAATGGAGCGGCGGCAGGAAGCAGTGTCCTCCAATGCCGGAGTTTCCTTTGGCTTCATCGCCTCCTCTTTGGAGTATACCACCTTCACATCCTTTATTCCCCTTGCCTTCAGTTCCCTGCGCATAACCCTTGCGAGAGGGCATACGCTTGTCTGGTAAATATCCGCCACTTCAAAACGGGTGGGATCCATCTTGTTGCCGGCCCCCATGCTGCTGATTACCGGCACGCCGGCCTGTTTGGCACGTACGATCAGTTCCAGTTTGGCCGTTACCGTATCCACGGCATCCACCACATAATTATAGGAAGAAAAATCAAAATCATCCGCATTCTCCGGCAGAAAAAAGCATTCCCTTGTCTCCACCATGGCCCGGGGATTAATAGAAAGGATACGTTCCTTCATCACCTGGGTTTTGTATCTGCCCACGGTATCCAGGGTTGCTATAATCTGGCGGTTCAGATTGGAAAGAGCCACCTTGTCATTGTCCACCAGAAGGAAATGACCCACGCCGCTCCTGGCCAGCGCCTCCGCCGTATAGCCTCCCACGCCTCCGATGCCGAATATGGCTACCTTTGACGAGTTTAATATATCGATTCCTTCTTCTCCCAGAAGAAGGGCTGTTCTTGTAAATTGTTCCTGCATTCACTTTCTCCCTGTTTTCTCAATCTGTATAAAAGGAGTGGCATTTCATTATACCATTGTCCCTGGAAATCTGTCTATGTCTACATAAAAAGAGGGACTTTTGTGCACCGCCGCTTTATAGCGTCAGACCCAAAAATCCCTCTGTTTAATTAAAGATTGCTATTCAGCGCAGTACATGAACCGACCTGCCGGACAATTGCCTTCCTCTTTCTTTTGCAGATATATTTCCACTTTGTTCTCATAATTCTCCGGGAGTATCTTTTCTTCATAGGTGTAATTTCCCCAGGCCTTATCTCCCCACCCGGCAGGAAGGGATCCGCCTCCCAAATCGTAATACAGCACTTGGTTCAGATTCATGGCGATTTCATCTCCCTGATAAGAATCCTCGTCACGGGCAAGCCCCATACGCAGGATAAGCCCATCTTCTGCCGGACATACGGCCACCCCCGCCTTCCCCTGCCCTGCGGATGCACAGGCATATATCAGGTTCTCGCGGGAAGCCCGGAAGTCATTAGTACCATGTACCGAATCCTTGTATCCCCTTAAAATGAAATCTTTTTCATCATAGCTCCAGGAGTAAGCCGGGGGCTTTCGGTAGTTTTCTTCCAGTTCCTGTCCCAAAACATCTTTCCGGTAAAACCATGCAGTGCCTTCCTGCCTTCCGATATGATCCGCGGGATAACAGCTATAAAGCGTTTTTCTCCGGAAATCGTACTTTTTAATATTGGCCGATAAAAGATAGCGGATCCCCATTTCACAGCAAAGATATGCAGGCGGATTGTGTACCTGACAGAAAGTAAGGAATCTGCCCCCCGGATAGAATGTTACCTCAAAACGTACGGATACCTCATCAAATCCATATTTTCTCCCGTCCTCGTCCAGGAACCGCTGTCCGCCGTACCTGCCCTCTGTCAGCAGCTTTACCGAATTCGCCTGCTTTTTAACCTGAATGGAATCCATAATCCAGGAGGTTATGTCTATGCAGAAATCACCGTCATGGAATCTCGGCCACGCGGTCGCCTTGTAATACAATCCTTTAAAATTCAGATATGGACCGCTTACAATAAGCTTTTCTCCGTCTCTGCTCTCCCCTGAAAAAAGTCCAGTTTCCTTGTCAACTGTAAACAGAAATCCCTCCTCCCAAATTAGAAAACTGTCTTGTGTCTCTTCCAGACGGAAAGTTGAGGAAAAAGGCTGTTTAGACTCTTCTGAAGCCCTCACTTCATTGGAGTTCCCCCAGTCCTTACCGTAAGATAAAGACAGAATTTCTTTATCCAGCAGTAATTTCCCATGTTGGTAAAAACACAATACCAGCCTTTTGTTCCCGTAAAACTGTTCCAGGGGAACCTTCAAACAGCCTTTTGTTCCCGGAGAAATATCCTCCGGGACTACCAGGCAGGTATTGGCCATATCCTCTTCCTGATATACCCTCACTTCCATTTCCATCAGATTAGTGGTATTAAACCGGTTGTATACCGGAATTTCCAGGTATTCCTGTCCTTCCCTGATGAGATATGACAGACACAGCGTAAGTACCGGGCTGTAGGCCTTTTTTACCAGCCAGTGCTCCGGTTTTTTACGCATCCATTTATCTATAATCCCCCACTGCCCAAAACCGCCGTTACCTATTCTGCCGTCAGGGAACATCAGAACAAAGTCCCCCAAAGCAAAAATACCGGTTCCGATCACTCCCTCAGCCTCATACAGAGTATCCCATCCTTTTTTAATGGAAAGCCCCCAGGCATTCCTTATTCCCGGATCCCGGCACAGCGTTCCCAGGGCATGGGTGGAAATATGTGTGTACTCATCATAAACCGAACCATCCGGATATATTTCATTATACAACGGATAATGGTAGGCATTGATATCTGCATGGCTGCTCTTCCACGTGCCTGTTGTCAGACGCCCCGGATCCCGGCTGCGGGCATAGTCCACTTCCGCCTTCAGATTGGATCCCCAGTCGGATTCATTGGCAAACTCCCAGAAAATAATGGACGGATGGTTCCGTAAGGATTCCACCATATGCGAAAATTGTTCCAGGTACCTTTCCCGGTATTTGGGTTTATCACAGGAATGCCTTACTACCGGAAACCCCAGCGTATCATAACGTTCCTGCTGAAAGGTGACCGGCGTGCATACCTGCAGATAAATCCCATATTTATCACAGCATTCATAATAAGCCTTCTGCTCCGGATACACGGACAGCCTGATATAATTAATGTTCGCTTCTTTCATTAAGCGGATTTCTTGTTCTATTTGTTCCGGGGTAAATTGCTTTCCCTGAATCGGATCCAGGCTGTATCTTGTAATACCGTGCAGCTTGGTACGCTGCCCGTTTATATACAGCTCATTCCCCCTCTTATGAACGGAACGTACGCCCACATTCCATCTATTTTCATACTCTCCGTCTGACAGACTCGTCCGATACCGGAGCGACAGTCTGTACAGGTATGGATGCTCGGCATCCCACAAACAGGGATTTTCTATTGGAATAGCCAGATCCCACTGTACTGCTTTCTCCCCTTTATCCATTATGCAACAGGAACTGCTGAATATCTCTTCCCCCTCCTGTGACATGAAAACCAGCTGTCCGGAAATACTGTCCCCCGGTAAAATTTCCGCTTCCATATGAAGCTTCAGTTCCGCCCGCCGGTCTTGTTCCGGCAGCCACCCGGTTTCATACCGGCATACGGTAAACAGGCTTTGTTCCAAGGCGGTCAGACGCATATTATGAAGGAAACCTACCATTCCGGGATCCCCGGGGCGCCTGGGTGAACTACTGAAGGAATCGCTCCTGCTCACACAGCGAAGCACAATTTCCGCTGTTTTTCCCGGTTCCAGTTGTTTCGTTAATTCTATAGGATAGTCCATATATGGAATTCTGTTAACCGCTGCCGTTTTTTTGTCCACTATAATTTCCGTATCATCATGTATGGCAGCCATCTCCAGAAAAATCCTTTTTCCCCGGAATACCTCCGGTACATGCACCAGCCGCCTGTATTCATATATGTTATCCGTAACAATATGCATCCCCATGGCATACAAATCTCCCGGAATCTGCACATAACGCCCCGGCTCTTCCCCTGCGAATTCCCAGGATCCATTTAAACTCAACTCCTTTGCACCTTTATCCGGAATAATAACCATACGATTTCCCCCTGTCCTTATCCGACGCAAAAACAGGATGCTGCCGCTGCAACACCCCGCTTTTGCCGTCCTTTAGTTTGCCGTATATTCAGCGTACTGCCTTTTTGCTTCTTCAATTAATTTGTCATATCCTGCTGCCGTCAACTGGACCTTCAGTTCCTCAAGAGCCTTATCCACATCCGGTACATTGCCGATGGCAATCGGGTAGAAATATTGAATCCATACATTCTGTACATTAGAAAATTCGGACTTAACGCTGTCGGTTGAAAAGGTAAATCCAATGTTGGGATCATCAATCAACACACCGTCTATCAGCTTATTATTCAATTCTATGTAATCATCGGTCCAGGAAGCGCGCGGCGGCTGTATATTTTTATTGATAAACCAGAAGCCCGTATTTTCCCAGTTATAAGAAGTAGTATCGGCTGTTACTCCTTCAGGATAATCAACTTTTCCTTCTTCATTGATTACATAGTTCTTCCCTTCGATACCGTACTGAAGCAGGGTATTGTACCTGGTATCATTCATAATCAGATCCATAGCTGCCAGAGTCCGCTCCGGATTCTGACAGGTTGCGGCAAGAGCAAATCCGTTATTGGTATAAGAGTTTTTAGCGACATGGCTGCTGGCGTTATCTGTAAGAACTATCTGGGGAACCCAGCCGTTTTCCGCACATTTTGCGAGGGTTCTCTGCATGCCGAGCGTGTTATCATTGGAAATTCCTGATATTCCCTGTTCAAAATTATCATTACTCTGGGTTGTAGCCGCAAGGATATCTTTATTTATGTATCCTGCATCGTACCATTCTTTCATTTTAACAACAGCCTCTTTCAAATAACCATAAACAGGTTCGTCAAAGATGGAGTATACACCATCGGCAGTTTCCTTTCCGTCAAATGCATAAACCAGCCCGCATTTATTGGCATCCGTAAAACTTGCATCCTTCGCTGTCATCAGTGCAAAAATAGGAGCCAGGAGGTCATAGGAATTGTCCATATTCATCGGAATCATTGAAGGCTCGTTTTCCTTAATCGCACCGAGGTATTCATCCATATCCCAAATCGTCTCTACCTTGCTTAAATCCACACCGTATTTATCAGCCAGATCTTTCCGTACGATCCACCCTCCGGCCTTGACATCCGGGGTCGATGTGGGAACCATAAAAATCTTACCGTCCAGGGATACCTGTTCCCAGGCCGCATCCGTGATATATTCACTATAAAGCGGCATACACCGGTTTACCATATCCATGTCGATTTCCATAAAAGCATTTTTATTTGCTTCCGCAGCATAATGGCACCAGTCCGCAGTATAAATCCAGTCAATTTCCTCTCCTGCCGCAAGAAGCAGAGGATATTTGGAATCCAAGACACCCCAGTCAATAAAATTAATTTCCATCTCACAGTTGAGATCTGCCCTGAGCATCTGGTTCATTTCTTCCATAACCTCATTAAAAGCCGGCTCCGGCGCACCAAGCAGATATCCATAAAGCTTAACGAACTCAGAGGTATCAAGGGCGGACTGCTGTCCCTCCTGTGTTTCCCCGGTATCCTGCGCCATACTTTCCGCAGCGGTGTTTTCCGGTACATCTGTGGAACTTTGTGTTCCTGTGCTTTCCGCCTTGGAACAGCCCGTCAGGATCGTACTGCAGCAAAGCACTGCTGTCAGTAGTAAACTGATTCTCTTTCTCATTGTAAACCCTCCTATAACTATTTTCTCTCGTTCCAAACGAGTTGAAACCTGATGTCAGCCCTTTACCGCCCCGATTGTCATACCTGCCACAAAATATTTCTGCACAAACGGATACAGGAAAATAATAGGCCCTGTGGCAATTACGGTCATGGCCAGTTTCAGAGATTCCTTCGGTGTATTTACCACCACCGGCGCGTTTACCATACTGGATGCATAGGTTGCACTGGAAAGGATCTGGTACAGCGTGTACTGCAGCGAATGAAGATTTTCATTTTTAACAAACATCATACCTGTCCACCAGTCATTCCAATAGGTCAGTGCCGTAAACAAACCGATAGACGCCAAGGCCGCTTTAGAGATGGGCAGAACCACTTTTAGAAAAATGGTAAATTCACCGGCACCATCAATCTTGGCTGCTTCGAACAGGGAATCCGGTACGGAACCGTTAAAAAAGTTCTTAAGGATTAAAATATTAAACACACTGAACATGGGCGAGAGCAGAAGAACCCAAAAGGTATTTCCCAAATGCAGGTATTTCATCAGAATCATATAATAGGACATCAGGCCGCCATTGAACAACGTGGTAAAAAACAGGAAAAAAGCGAGCACGTTCCTGTATTGTACATCCTTTCTGTACATTACATAAGCTGCCATGGATGAAAAGAACAGAGAGCAGAAAGTTCCAATAATGGTAACTGCAATTGTCACTCCATAGGCACGAAGTATTTTCAAAGGCATCAGAAACACAAGCTCATAGGCCGCTGTCGAAAATTCCGCCGGCCAGATACTGTAACCGGTAGTAATTATGGATTTTTCCGACGCAAAGGAATTCATTACAAGCATAAAAAAAGGAAGAAAAGCCAGCAATGCAACTATTGTCAGAAAAATATAGGCTAAAATATTAAATATAATCTGATCCGGGCCTGCGGATACCTTTCCTGATGTTTTTCCGATTTTTTTACGAACCATTATTTTTCCCCCTTTAGAACAACGCATAATCCGGCTCCACCTTCTTTACAATCCAGTTGGCCAGTACAATGATAACAAAGCAGAGCACAGACTGATATAATCCGGCGGCCGATGCCATCCCCCAGTCCCCCAAATCGATAAGAGAACGGAATACCAGGGTATCTATAATATCCGTAGCATTCATAAGAACACCATTTTTTCCGATGAGCTGGTAAAACATGTCGAAATCGCCTCTCATAATTTTTCCCAGCCCCATAAGCACCAGGATTACTATTGTTGGCCTCAGACACGGGATCGTGATATAACGCACACGCTGGAACACATTGGCTCCATCGATTTTAGCCGCTTCATAGCATTCCTGGTCAATACCCATAATTGCCGCAAGATAAAGAACACTTCCATATCCGATAGATTTCCATACATATAAAAATGGAAGCAGGAAATACCAATATGCAGGAGTGGAATACACACTTACGGGCTCCCTGCCGAAGAATTTTAAAACCGTATTAACAATGCCGTATTCATAATTACAGAAATTATACATAAAGGCGGAAACCACTACCCAGGAGATAAAATAAGGAAGAAACATCATGGATTGGGAAACCTTTTTGAAAACCTTATTGTTTACCTCCGAAATAAACACGGCTGCCATTACCGAAAATACCGTATATAAAAACAGGAAAACCAGATTATACAGCACCGTATTTTTTGTTACCAAAAGGGCCTTTCCACTGCTGAAAAAGAATTTGAAATTTTCCCATCCGATCCACGGACTCCCGAACAGGCCGTCCCTGTAATTAAATTCTTTAAAGGCAACTACAATACCCGTCATCGGAAAATAAGCAAATATCAAAAAATAAATACCCACAGGAAGAAACATCAGATATAAAATCTTATTCCGTTTGATCTCCTGCAGAAAGGTTCTTTTAGGTCTAAACCCATTTTTTTTCGTTCCCAAACTTTTCTCCTCCATTCCCGCTGCTCAAATACTGAGTTTAGTATAGGATACCTGTCTGTTTTTCTCCATAAGTAAACTTTTGATACTTCTTTGAAATATTTTTGTCTTTCTTTAAAAAATCTTTAAAATATTGCGTTGCTTTTTACTCATGTTATAATAAACTAACAGATTTATCACATGATTTGGGGCGATATCCGGGGGTGCCATATGATTAACCTTTTAATTGTTGATGACGAAAAAACAACAAGGGATACTTTATACACTAAAATTGACTGGTCGGGGCTTGGGATCACTTCCGTAGCCACTGCCAGAAACGGCCTGGATGCCTTGGCTGTCTGTCAGGATTTCCAGCCGGATATCTGCCTTTGCGATGTAAAAATGCCAAAGATGAACGGCATTCAGCTGGGTTACTGTCTGCGTGAAAAATTCCCGGAATGCAAAATCATATATCTCAGCGGATACTGCGATAAGGAATACCTGAAGTCCGCCATTGAACTTCAGGTCGTAAGCTATATTGAAAAACCCATCGTGCTTTCCGAAATCAGGGAGGTTATCAACAAAACAGCAGGTTCCATCATTTTAAAAAAAGCGGAATCACTGCAACAGGAGGTTAACGGCCTTACTCTTAACAATTTCTATGGCGCTCCTGTTACGGAAGGGCATTCCTATGAATTTCCCAAATCCTCTATTGTCAGGTTGAGATATCTTTTGCATAATTCGCCCGGACAAACATCAGAAATGATAACCGGTATTACATCCGACATTGCAGAATGTATGGACAGGCGAATCTATTATATAACCGGCATTTATTATCAGTTTCTGTCGGTTATCCTCAATACCTGCCGTGAATCGGCGCAGCCAAGCCCTTTTTCCGGAGAAGATGAAAATAATATGTGGAAAGAAATCCATACCCTCAGTACTTTGAAACAACTGTCCGATTATATCCTTTCTATACTGAACAGCCTGCCTGATACCGTATACTCCGCCAATCCTGTCATCAGCCGTGTCATAGATTCCATTCATAGCAGTTACAAAAACACAAACCTTTCCGTATCCCTGATAGCGGATGCCATGTTTATGAACAAAACCTACCTATGCTCCGTTTTTAAAAAAGAAACCGGAAAAACCATTAATGAATATATTACGGAAACAAGAATGGAAACGGCAAAACTTCTTCTTCATCAACAGGATATCCGTTTTTATGAAATCTCCGGCATGGTTGGCATAAATGACCCCAATTATTTTTCTACTCTTTTTAAAAAATACACTGGTCTCTCACCGTCTGAATATCAGGAGAAATATTGCCGATGAAACAAAAGATAAGCGGTCTTCCAATCCGATATAAATACTTTTTGTCTTTGCTGGTAATCGTCCTGCTTTCCTTTGGCATCTTTGCAGCAATCAATACTTATTACCTGACCTCCGATTCCAAAAAACAAATGGAGGATTCTCTTCAAAAAACACTGGAGCAAACCTCTGAACTCCTTATTTATAATACCTCCATGATAAAATACGGCTCCGATATTTTTGTTTATCAGTATGCAGAGGAACCTTATTTCACGGAACCGGAAGCTTCCTACCAGAAGACCCCCGGACTTTATACCCTGCATCGGGCACAGCTTACCAAACATCTTTTCAGCCTGCAGGAAATTCCCAATGTAAATACCATTGATTTGTGCCTGAACAGTTCTTTTGCCAAAGTTTATCCGGGCGACGATATTTATGAACTGGAAGCCTATACGGATAAAAACTGGTATAATGCCATAAGTAAAAATAAATCCTTTTATACCTGGTCTCTTGGCGGAATCGATGAAACACCTGAAACATATCCGTATATTTCCCTGATACGGAAGATCCCAAATGCCCAGGATCTGCGTTCCCTGAATGGTGTTATAGCAGTAAACGTCGATCTGTCTGTACTTACTTCCATTCTGGAACCGGCACAAATAAGTTCCGATACCTCCGTTTATCTTTTGAATGAAAAAAACCAGATTCTTTCCTGCTGTGCCGGCGGACTGTCGGACGACTCTGCACTTCTTGCTTTAAAAGAACAATTTCCGGAAAACTGCCCAACCAACAGCAGCTTTTACGCACAGCTGAACCGGCATAAATATCTTATTGGATACTCCTCTATTGATCAAAGTGACTGGCATCTTGTAATCGCAATACCCTATACCCAAATCCTGTCCCAAAGCACGAAAATTTACACCAGTATCCTGGTTACCCTGCTTTTAATCCTTCCTTTTGTAATCATGGTATCCTATTTGCTTTCTATTCTCATCAGCAAACCGGTCAATACTTTGATAACCAATATGAAAAAAGCGGAAACGGGTAATTTCAATATTCCCATCGCCCCCTATTCCAAGGATGAAATAGGCGAACTGAACCGGAGCTTTAATGTCATGCTCACCAAGCTTTCCTTACTGTTAGATGAAAGCTACCGTCTGGGTAAAGAAAAGAAAAATGAACAGCTCAAAGCGTTGCAGGTGCAGATCAATCCTCATTTTCTCTACAATACCCTCGATCTGATTAATTTGATGGCCATAAACGGGGATACCAGTAAAATACAAACGGCTATCCAGGAGCTTTCTCGTTTTTATAGGCTGAGTCTGAACTCCGGCTCTGATGAAACCACTCTGGCCGATGAACTGGATCATATCCGTCACTATGTAAAAATACAAAATCTCCGGTTTGATGACAACATCAATCTGGAAATAGCCGTACCCGCAGAGCTTCTTGCCTTTAAAATGTTTAAAATTTGTCTCCAGCCTCTGGTGGAAAACGCCATATACCACGGTATTCTGGAAAAGGATTCCGAATCCGGAAGCATACGGATAGAGGCATACCAGGAAGGTATTTACTTCTATATTCTCATTCGCGATGACGGCGTAGGAATGGATGCGGAAACCATGGAATGGCTGCTGGATAAGCCCCGGGACATTCAGGGAGGCTATGGCGTCTATAATGTACAGGAACGGATTAAAATAAATTACGGAAGTGATTGTGGTATTTCCTACGAAAGCCGCCCGGGCTCAGGGACTGCTGCTATTCTGAAGCTGAAAAAAGATTACCGGGATGACCTGTAGGCCTGATGGATATCATTGTATTATCATTAATAATCCGATATTCTATAGGCAGGTTACTTTAAAGGGAGGATCTTTTTATATGGGCAGAACGGTAGGGATCGGGCTTCAGGATTATGAATCAATCAGAAAAGAACGGGTATTTTATGTCGATAAAACGGATTTTATCCGCGAATGGTGGGAAAGCGGTGATAGTGTAACATTGCTTACCCGCCCAAGACGTTTTGGGAAAACCCTGACTATGAGCATGATGGAACAATTTTTCTCCCTGAAATATGCCGGCCGGGCAGACTTGTTTGAAGGCCTAGCTATCTGGGAGCATGAAAAATACCGTCTTCTGCAGGGAACATATCCAGTCATCAGTCTTACTTTTGCTAATGTAAAAGAAAAGGATTACCGAACCACCATACAGAGAATCGGCCAGCTGCTGGCAAGCGGCTATCTAAAGGTAAAGGGCTACAGGGTTGTCACTTCAAAGTTCGGAGAATGGAGGCCCGAATATGAGCTGTCTCTGACGAACTTTGAGGTACGGATAATGTTCCGCAATATGGTGCACAGCTGGTTCGGGCGCAGCGCATCTGATTATAACGGTTTTATTAAAGCATTGCTCCAGGATGATCTGGAAGCGATGAATGCCTATATGAACAGGATTGCATTGGAAACCTTCAGCTATTTTGATACGGGAAAAGGTGCGGAAAAACAGGCCGATCCGGAACGGTTTTATCATGGGTTTCTGCTGGGCCTGATGGTGGATCTTACGGACAGGTATATAATAACTTCGAACCGGGAAAGCGGTTTCGGCAGATATGATGTAATGTTACGGCCCCGCAGCAAGGAGGATGATGCAGTTATTCTGGAATTTAAAGTTCGCAGCACCCGAAAAGAACCTGGTCTTGAAGATACTGCCCAAAGGGCGCTTGACCAGATCGGGGAAAAGGGGTATGCAAAGGGACTGATTGCCGAAGGAGTGGCGGCAGAGCGCATCCGGAAATATGGTTTTGCTTTTGAAGGAAAGAATGTATTCATTAAAAAAGGACGTTGATGTCAGGCGGCAGTACTACCTCCCGTACTGCCGTTACACCCCAACCATATACTCATGCAGGGCTGTCAGTAGTTTTTTCTCTTCCCCTCTGGGATTTACCAGCTTCAGATCCAGTGCTTTTCCGGTTCCCAGGGCACAAACTCCCAGAATGGATTTGGCATCTACCGTGTAGCTTCCCGCCGCCAAATCATATTCCCCGTCAAATTTTCTTATGGTATTTACAAACTTCCATACTTCATCCGCATTGTCAAAACAGATTTTAACCGATTCCATAATTCTATCCTTTCATTACTCTTATTATATGTAACAGTTCAGACAACAAGGAACCGTTACTATTATTTCACCTGATTTTTACTCTGTGGAATATTGTAGCTAAAGTATCTCCGTTTTTTTCTTAAATATACAGTTCGTTGATTAAAATATGGTTAAAACATGGTTCCTGTGTCGGAAAATATAAATCAATCGCGATATAATACATTATGATATACCAGGAAGTGTTAAATGGAATTTACAGAAAGTAGTCAACTGGAGTTAAAAGAAATAATAAATACAGATTTTAAGAAAGAAATTATAGCATTTGCCAATTCCGAAGGTGGGGAAATCTATGTTGGTGTTTCAAGGGACGGGGAAATCATAGGAATAGAAAATGCCGAAAAGGAAATCTCACGTAAGGATGTTGAATTGTTGCTGGGATGTTCCGGTTTTCCGGCCCGGAAAGTTCTTATGTCCCTGCTGTCTCAAGGAAAAATCCGTGTAACCGGAAAAGCAAAGGCAACAAAATATGTTTTAAATTTCTAAAATCAGCAGGATCCGTTCCGGCCGGCTTTCCCAGGAAAGCCGGCCGGTATTTTGTATATCCGGAATATTTTTGCTTACGTACCGCACGGCAGGAAAGCAGCCGTGCTTTGCAATCACTCATGTACTTCACATCTGTACGGCTCTTTCTATCAGCTCAACACATCCGTCATATCCGAGAGAAGAGCTGTTCAGGCACAAATCATAATTCAGGGGATCTCCCCACTCCTTCTCCGCATACATTTTATAGTAATCTTTTCTCTGTTTATCCTTCATGCGGATATAAGAATCCGCATCGGTCATGGGAATACGATCCGCCTTGTTGGCCCGTTCCCTTCTGTCCGCCATGGAGGAAGCGTATATGAATACATGCAGGCTCCTGCGTTTATCCTTAAGCACCTCGCCCGCACAGCGGCCGATGAAAATACAGGGGCCTTCCAGGCTCAGGCGGCGGATTGTCTCCGCCTGTGCCTGATAAATGCGGTAAGGCAGCATTCCCCTGTCATTTCCGCGGAAATTTTCCACCGCAGCGGCCACCGAATAAAGAAGGCTTCTGTTGACTTTCTCATCGTTGGCCCGGACTTCTCCCGGGTTAAGACCGTATTTTTCCGCCGCCATCATCAGAAGCTGCCCGTCATAATAGGGGATTCCCAGCTTTTGGGACAGCTTTTTCCCGATTTCACGGCCGCCGCTGGCATACTGACGCTCTATAGTGATTGTTCTCAGATTTCCCATTTCCTTTTTCTCCCTTTCTATGCGGTTGCATCCACGAACTGCGAATTGTAAAGCTCTGCATAGAAGCCGTTCTTTGCAAGGAGTTCTTCATGGCTGCCCTGTTCGATAATATCGCCGTCCTTCATTACCAGGATCAGGTCTGCATCACGAATGGTGGACAGCCTGTGGGCGATTACGAAACTGGTTCTTCCTTCCATAAGCCGGTTCATGGCTTTCTGGATCTGCTGCTCCGTTCTGGTATCCACGGAGCTTGTCGCTTCGTCCAGAATCATTATTTTATTATCCGCCAGAATAGCACGGGCAATGGTAAGAAGCTGCTTCTGTCCCTGGGAAACATTGCTCGCATCCTCATTAAGCTCCATCTGATAGCCTCCGGGCAGTGTCTGTATGAAATGATGGGCATGGGCTGCCTTTGCCGCCTCTATCACTTCTTCATCCGTGGCATCCAGACGGCCGTAACGGATATTTTCCATGATGGTGCCCTTAAAGAGCCAGGTGTCCTGGAGCACCATGCCGAATATTTCACGAAGCTCGCTCCGGTTAAATTCCCGCACGTCGGAACCGTCCACCAGAATCGCACCGCTGTTCACATCATAAAAACGCATGAGAAGCTTAACCATTGTGGTCTTTCCGGCTCCGGTAGGACCGACTATGGCTACCGTCTGGCCGGGCTTTACGGAACAGTTGAAATTATGAATGATGATTTTATCCGGGTTATAGCCGAACACCACGTTCCGGAAATCCACCCTTCCCTGGGGAAATTCCAGATGTACGGGATTTTCCGCCACCTGTTCTTCTTCCTCTTCTTCCAGGAATTCAAATACCCTCTCTGCGGCGGCCGCAGTGGACTGGAGCATATTGGATACCTGTGCCAGCTGGGTAATCGGCTGGGTGAAGTTTCTTACGTACTGGATAAATGCCTGGATATCACCGACAGTGATCGTTCCCCTGACAGCCAGCATACTTCCCACCACAGCTACCGATACATAGCCCAGGTTGCCCACAAAGGTCATGATAGGCTGCATCAGGCCAGAAAGGAACTGGGATTTCCATGCGGACTGGTAAAGGATATTGTTGGTTTCGTGGAAAATCTGTTCCACATCCTCTTCTTTGTTATAGGCCTTTACGATATTGTGGCCGCTGTAAACCTCTTCCACCTGCCCGTTGATTTCGCCCAGGTATTTCTGCTGTGCAACGAAAAATTTCTGGGACTTTTTTACCACAAGCCCTATCAGTCCCGCGGATATGGGGAGAATGACTATGGCAATCAGGGTCATCAGGGGACTGATGCTCAGCATCATGATAAGCACGCCCACCATGGTGGTCAGGGAGGTGATCAGCTGGGTTACGCTCTGGTTAAGGCTCTGTCCCAGCGTATCCACATCGTTGGTGATACGGGAAAGCACCTCACCTACCGTCCTGCTTTCAAAATATTTCATGGGCATCCGGTTAATTTTGGAACAGATTTCCTCCCGGAAACGGTAGGCCAGCCTTTGGGATATGCCGGTCATGAGCAGCCCCTGTACAAAGGAAAGGACCGCGCTCAGCACATACAGCCCCAGAAGGAGCAGCAGGATCTGGCCGATTTTTTCAAAATTAATGCTTCCGGTGCCGGAAACCTTGGCAACAAGTCCGTTGAACAGCTCCGTTGTGGCCTTACCTGATATTTTGGGGCCGATAATACCGAATACGGTACTGCCGATAGCAAAAAACAATACGGCAACAAATGCGGGCCAGTAGCTGCCCATATATTTCACCAGTTTTTTTATGGTGCCTTTAAAATCTTTGGCCTTTTCACCGCCCATCCGGGCGCCGGGGCCATGCATCTTCACCGGTCTTCTCTGATTCTCACTCATGATGCGCTTCCTCCTTTCAGCTCTGACTCAGACAACTGGGAACGGGCAATTTCCTGGTATGCCTCACAGGACGTAAGCAATTCTTCGTGGGTTCCGATTCCGGCTATCCGCCCTTCATCCAGTACAATGATCTGGTTGGCATGGAGGATGGTGCTGATACGCTGTGCCACAATAATTACCGTGGCATCTTCTATTTTTTCATGCAGGGCTTTCCGCAGAACCATATCCGTTTTGTAGTCCAACGCGGAAAAGCTGTCGTCAAACAGGAAAATCTTCGGATCCTTGGCAATGGCCCTGGCGATGGAAAGACGCTGCTTCTGTCCGCCGGACACGTTGCTGCCGCCCTGGGCGATAGGGCTTTCATACCCTTCCGCCTTGCTTTCGATAAACTCCACAGCCTGCGCAATATCGGCCGCCTGCTTCATCATTTCATCCGTAATATAGGAACCGCCGTACTTGATATTCGAAGCGATATCACCGGAGAACAGGTTTGCCTTCTGAGGGACAAAACCCAGGATACTTCTCAGCTTATGCTGGGACATTTCCCGGATATCCACGCCGTCTATGGTAATCTTCCCTTTTGTTACGTCATAAAACCGGGGGACAAGATGAATGAGCGTGGATTTCCCGCAGCCGGTGCTTCCAATAATCGCGGTGGTTTCGCCAGGCCTTGCCGTAAAGCTGATATTCTCCAGCGCATCCTCCTTCGCTCCGTCATACCGGAAGGAAACATCTTCAAAGGAAAGCTCTCCTTTTACCGCTGACAGCCGGTCATCTTTCACGGAAGGCGCATCATGTATGGTGGGATCCGTATCCAGAACCTCCTGGATTCTTTCCGCAGCCACTCCGGCACGGGGAAGCATAACGGAAATCATGGTGATCATCAGGAAGGCCATGACAATCTGCATGGTATAGGTGATAAACGCCATCATGTCGCCTACCTGAAGGTTCCCCGCATCGATACCCTTTCCTCCGAACCATATGATCATGACGGTAACACCGTTCATAATCAGCATCATCATAGGCATCATAAAGGTCATGACACGGTTGGTGAACAACTGGGTTTTCATCAAATCCTTATTCGCGGTTTCAAAACGGTCTTCCTCGAATTTTTCCCTGCTGAAAGCACGGATGACGGGGACTCCGGTAAGGATTTCCCTGGACACCAGATTCAGGCGGTCCACCAGGGACTGCATTTTCTTGAATTTGGGCATAGCCACCTGCATCAGCACAAGCACCACGACGGAAATAGCCGCTACCGCTACCCCGATAATCCAGCCCAGGCCGGTTTTAGTGCTCATTACCTTGACAATACCGCCTATCCCGATGATAGGGGCATACAGCACCATACGCAGCAGCATAACCTCCACCATCTGTACCTGCTGGATATCGTTGGTGCTTCTCGTGATCAAAGAAGCAATAGAAAACTTATTCAGCTCGTTATTGGAAAAGGACACAACCTTGGTAAAAACCTTTCCCCTTAAATCCATACCGATTCTGGCTGCGGTCCTTGAGGACAGAAGGCCGGCCAGAATAGCCGCCGCCATCATGAGCAGTGTCAGGCCAAGCATTTTTCCGCCTGTGGAAAGCAGATAATTCATCTGTACCTGCTCCAGATCCATTCCCAGGGCTTCGTACTCTCCCTGGATAAAGAGGATGGCCTTCTGGGTGATCACGGAATCACTCATATCCCCCATTTCCTGAACGGCCTCCTCTTTTATGGCGGTAAGCCTGGAATCGTCAATGCCCTGGGCTTCCATCATTCCCTTCAGGCTTTCGACATCCGTCTGCCCGGATTCCCGGATGGAGCCAAGAATCACCATAGGCATTCCAAAATCCTCATTGAGACGGTTAATCGTCTCCTCATCCGAGGTATTTAGCTCATATATGCCATCCACCAGATCATAGGCCTGCTGTGCTTCCTTTTTTTCATCCGCCGTCATAAACAGGCCCAGGCTGTCAAAGGTTTCCTCCCTCATTTTCACGGGCACCGCATTCTCTATGCCTCCCTGCTGAATCCCCACATCCACGATATCGGAAGTATAGGAAGGCAGCGCCAGATCACAGTACGCCTGGCCTATCAGAAGCAGAACGATGAGCAGGACGGTGACTTTGTGCTCACCCAGGTGTTTAAACAATTTCCACATTCTTTCAGTCTCTCCTTTCAGATGCTCTATGGCGTTTGCAGCCATCTGTCTTGTGCCAAATAAGTCAAGATGGCTCCTCGTAAAACATAGGTATGTTTTTTTCCATAAGATCCACCATTTCTTCCCACAAAGCAAGGAAGGTTTCCATCTTTTCTTCTCCCATTTCTTCTATTACCCGGTTGATGTAATCCGTACACATCCTCCAGGCATGCTGTCTGGCATTTTCTCCTTCGGGAGTCAGGCGGACATAGGTTTTCCTTCGGTTTTGACTGTCTACCCTGCGTTCCGCCAGCCCTTTTTCTTCCACAGCCTTCAGTGTCCTGGACATGGCAGGCGGTGACATATAGGAGCATCGCGCCAGTTCGGACACACCAATGCCGTATTCTCCGGGATGCTTCTTCCTATACATATGAACCATTTGCAGTGTTGTGAATTCCCCATGGGTAATATTCCCCAGGTGAATCCCCATATTCACCTTGCCATATCGAAATGTAGTCCGAAGCAAGGCAGTACGCATTTCGTCCGCCGTCATTTTTCCACTCCTTTCGCGGCTAAAAGCCTTACCTTAATTTGCAAAAACAACATTTAACAATGTTAACAATTGCTTTAGTTAAAAATTATAGGCCGCGAAGCCCGCAATTACAATGTTATTTTTAGAAAAAAAGTATAAAAAATATATAAAGAAACCGTCAATCCGCACAAATTGGGGGAAACTTTTTGTGCGAATTAACGGTTCTCTTATTTAACCATAGGTATCTGTACGGAAGCTTTATCTGCTCAAGGTTTTGACTGCGCCGGGATGCGCAGAACAGTTACGGAAAACGGCTTTACCTCAATCTGCAGCCGGTTTCCTCCCATTTCCTCTGTCTGCTGTCTGTCCCGGATCCGCTCCGGGCAGCCGATGGAATTTACCTGCTGCAGGCAGTCCCCACACAGTTCGATCCGGGTCAGGGCCGTTCCTGTCTTCCAGCCTTCTTCCAGCTCTATTGTAATCTGGCGGCTTTCTTGCGCCCCATTCACCAGCTTCACGATCACTTCCATTTCCTTACGGTCACAGCTTACCGCGCAATACAGCTGCTCCTCCAGGCAAGCGTCCGTTTCCAGCTCCTCCTGTCCCGTATGCAGGGAATACAGCTTCTGGACATAAAAACTGGGCGTCCCGTAGGCATGTATGTCATCGAACCAGATAAGATCCGGCGACCATTGTGTATATCCAATCCTTGCAAACAAAGGGGCGTAGCACGCCAGCACCACCACATCCGCATTCCGCTCAATTCCCGTAAGCAGCGCCGCTTCTGCAAGGGCCGCTTCCATATTATTGCGGAGGGTAAAATCGGCAATCCCCTGGGGATGGGCCGCGTATTCTCCCGCAAACACCTTCACCTCGCGGGGATATGCATCGTAAAAGCCCACATTGTCAAAGCACCACTTGGGCGGCACATAATAATGTTCATCCACAGCATAAACAAAAGTATCCTTTTTGCGTGCTGCGGGACGGATCCAGTTCCAGGCGGCTTCATATTCCCGGGAATTCACATTAGGCCCGGCGGAACCCAGCAGACGGATATCGGGGTATTCCTTATGTATAGCCTCCTCAAACAGCTCATATCTGTGGAAATAATCCACATCCTCCGTTTCCCACTGTTCATTCCCGATTCCCACCATGGTAAGGCCGAAAGGCTCCGGATGGCCCATGGCGGCACGAAGGGCACCCCATTGTGTTGCGGTATCCCCGTTGGCAAAGGAAATCAGATCCAGGGTATCCTGGATAAATTCCCGGAACTCCCCGCTGTCTGAGGCCACCTTCTGAGTGGACTGGTACTGGCAGGCAAGCCCCACATTCACTACGGGAACCGGTGACGCCCCCAGATACTCGCATAGAAGGAAATATTCGTAATAGCCCAGTCCCAGCGTCTGGTTATAATGAGAAAACGGGGTTTTATAACCGCACTCCTCTTTTGTGTCATGGACGGACCAGCGGCTCCAGTTCACCCGCCTTTCCTCTGCGGGTCCTACGCTTTCCTTCCAGCGGTACCGGTTTTCCAGCGTATTTCCTTCCACAATACAGCCTCCCGGAAAACGCAGGAAACCCGGCTTCAGCTCCTTCAGAAGCTCGGCCAGATCCCTGCGGAACAGGCCGCATACTGCATCCTGTGGCATCATGGATATCATATCAAAGGCAACGCTGCCGGCCTCTGACAGCCGGATGACAAAGGATGCATTCCGCACCTGCGCCGCCGCAGTCAGCGTCAGCACATATTTTTTCCATTCCCCGTCAATGCCCCCAAGCTCCGCCTTTTGTGTATAAACCTGTCCTTCTTTTTCCACATCCACCAGGATATGGCCCCGGTAATCCTCCGCCTTCGCCCAGAAGCTGACCCGGTAAACGGCATCCTTTTTCAGGGCAATACCGTCGTAGGCTTTATTGGTAAAACCCGCCATGGCCTGACCGGCCGTAAAAATCAGATAATGGGGATTCACCGGATTCTGAGGCATCCGCGTATCCAGCAAAAGCGTTCCCTTCCCTTCTGCCGGATAGGCGCTCCAGCCGTAAAGGCCCGCAAATTCCTGGCTGTAATGGTCGTAACAGCCTCTGGATTCCCGGAATTCAAAATTACGGTTTTCCAGCATTTCCG
Source organism: Lachnospiraceae bacterium (assembly GCA_022845955.1). Taxonomy (GTDB): domain Bacteria; phylum Bacillota; class Clostridia; order Lachnospirales; family Lachnospiraceae; genus Eisenbergiella. Next base: position 521,517 of record AP025576.1, on the reverse strand, counting down.
CATACAGCCCTCCGTCCGCCGCATAGTTAATATCTTCAAAAAACAGGCCGAACATTCCCGGCTGTATGGCCGTTTTAATTTCCCGGCTGATTTTTATTTGATTCATTTCTTCCCGCCCTTTCTTTTTCCGCTTTCCCGTTTTCTTTTTCTTCTTCCTGCGGTTCCCTTTTTCGGATCAGGGCCGTCTCTATCCGCTGATCCTCGATGGCCTCCACATGGATATCCAGGCCGTTCACCTGTACGTCAAACTGGCTTCCGTCCGCAGGAATAGTACGGAGGCAGCTGTATATCATGCCCCCAACGGTATCATAATCCGTATCCTCCGGCAGGTCAATAGCAAGCTCTTCCGCCAGTTCGTCCATAGCAACCCCGCCGGAAACCCGCCAGAGATTCTCCTCCAGCCGGACCATTTCGGGCACCTGATCGGGATCAAACTCATCATAGATGTTGCCTACGATTTCCTCCAGCAGATCCTCCATAGTAATAATCCCCGCCGTCTGCCCATACTCATCAATGACAATGGCAATATGCACCTTATTGGTCTGCATATCCCGGAACAGGTCATCCGCATGGATCGTATCCGGGACAAAATATGCCTCCCGCAGCAGCTCCTGCATCTGTTTCGGCTCTGCGCAGCCACGGTTAAGCAGATAATCCCTTGCATTCAATATACCTGCGATATCATTGATATCTTCATCGTACACCGGATATCTGGAAAGCCCTGTCTCCCTGATAGTACGAAGGATTTCTTCTTCCCCCTCCTCCAGGGAAAAGGAAACCACATCGGCCTCCCTCGTCATGGCGTCCCTTACGGAAATATCATCAAACCGGAATACATTCTGTATCCATTCCTGTTCCTCCTGATCGATGGTCCCCTTTTCGCCGCCAAGCTCCACCATCATGCGTATTTCCTCTTCCGTGACGGAGTCCTCCTCCGCTTCTGTTTTCATATGCAGGATACGAAGGACCGTATTGGTGGAAAAGGACAGGAACCAAATGATAGGTTTCATGATAACCGCCACGCCGGATATAACACCGCTGCTGAACCGGGCTACCTCCAGGGATTTCTGCATGGCGATCCTTTTGGGAACCAGCTCCCCGAAAATCAGGGTGAAATACGAAAGGATAATGGTGATAACCACCACGGCCATCGTATCCAGCGCCACTTCCGGTATCCCCCTGAAGCCCAGATCCACATAAACCCATTTTACCAGATATTCAGAAAAATTATCGGCGGCAAACGCACTTCCCAGGAAACCGGCCAGCGTGATGCCAACCTGGATGGTGGATAGGAAGGAGGCCGGTTCCTCCACCAGACGGAGCAGCTTGCCCGCCTTCTTATCCCCCTCCTCCTCCAGCTTCCGCAGTTTCGTCCCGTTGAGGGAAACCACCGCGATCTCCGCCGCAGCAAAAAACGCATTTAATAAAATCAGAACTACCTGTAAAAGTAATTGTTTCGGTATCGATGTCAAAATAAATCTCTCCTTTTTCCTCTATTGTTTTGCAGTCTCTCTCTATGGAGTGTTTCTCCATTCCCCCTCTCCGCCTCCCGGCGGCAGCGCTTTTTTTCTCCAAAAAAGCACAAAAAGACACAGCCTGTCAAGCTAATGCTAACAGGCTATGCCCTTTAAAGGTTTCCGCTTTATTTTCCGGTTATCATTCGTTTCCCCCTCAGGGTCCGCGTCTTCCATGAAAGCCCTTTCCTTTCTTCACGTATTGCTGATGAACTCAAAGTTTGATTGATGTAATTATTATAAAGAAAAAACAGAGTACATGTCAAGGAAGCAGGAGGCATCTTAGCATTAATTTTTCATGGATATGTTACTGTTCCTGCCAAAAGGCGGGTAGAATGAAATAAGGATATATGATATACTGTAAATAAACTATGGGGTTTTATCGTAAGGTAAAGGGATACATAACATGCATGACGAGCGGAAGTTGGGAAGAAAGGCTTCGAAATCGTTTGCCAGACGGATTATCAAGGTCTGGGTTTTCGGAGTGCTGGTACCTCTTCTTGTGGTGGAGGTACTGATTCTGTGGCAGTTTTACCGGATCAACCACAACGATGTGGATGAAGAAATTGAAAATAATCTGAATAAGGTATCTGTCGATATAGCGGCGCTCATGAACAGCATGAATTCCATATCCTGGCTGCTGGAGGCCGACGGTACCGTGGGCAAGAACCTTCATCTGTATTTTGATGAGGAGGACACGATAAAGAAAGGGGAGCTGCTGATTTATCTCAGGGAGCAGATCGCCAATTATGAAATCGCCAACCCTTCTATCGGAAACCTCACCTATATCTATATCCCCAGAGGCGGCAAAACGCCCGTCAAAATCAACCAGACCTCCCTGGCGAACGGAGAACTGCCGGAGGATACCTATTTTCTGTGCAGATGGCAGAAGATGGATTTTTACGGGCCGCACGAGTCCAAATCCAAAGTGGCATCCTACCCCTGCCTTTCGCTGCTGCGATCCTACAAAATGGAACAGGAATACGGGGATATCTACATTTATCTGGAATCGGGATACAAGTATCTGGAGAAGCTCTTTCCGGGCAGTGTCATGGGCATGGACACCGTCTTTCTGGTCGAATCCCAGGAAGGGCGCATCATGTACTGTTCCGACGAAAATCTGGTTCCTCTTTATTCGGATCTGCAGAACAGCATGACAGGGCCTGCGGAAAAAAACCGCCGCTATAAAACCTACGAAAGGACAGAGGAAGGCGGCTGGAAAATCCATCTGTGGGTTCCTGTAAAGGAATATTACCGGCAGATATACGGGATGGCGCTGAACCTGAGTGTGGTCACCCTGTTAGCGGTTTTTGCCTGTATTCTCGTTTCCGTCCTTCAGTGGAAAAGTATCTATACGCCTTTTACCAAATTCGAAAAGAGGCTTCAGCTGATAGCATCGGACAACGATGTGGAGACCAAGGTGGAGCAGATGAATATTCAGGAATTCGACGATAACTTCGCATTGCTTGACAAGATGAAAAGCAACATCCTCCTTCTTCTGAACCGGGTACAGGAGGAAGGGAAAAAGAGATCCGAGCTTGAAATCAAGGTGGTTCTCGGTAAAATAAACCCGCATTTCCTGTATAATACCCTGGATACCCTGAAATGGTATGCCGCCGGAAAAAAAGACAAGGAAATGGTGCATTTCATCACATCCCTGAACAAACTGCTTTTATATAACATGTCGAAAACAAGGGAGACCACTCTGAAAAGCGAGCTGGAGGCCGTCGGCGCCTATATTGTCCTGCAGCAGCTGAAGTATGATATCCGTTTTCATATGGACACCGGCAAGCATCCGGAAATCCTGCAGGCGGATATGCCCCGGTTTGTGTTACAGCCCCTTGTGGAAAACGCCATCCTGCACAGCGGTTCCGATCAGGGGGATATCTGGATCGAGGTGGAGCTTCTTGCGAACGGGAAAATCGCTATTCTCGTAAAAAATGACGGAACCCCTATCAATCCGGAACAAATCAAAGCGGTCCTGGTACAGAAAAACGATATTTCTTCCAACGGCATCGGACTTCAGTATGTGGCCCGCATGCTGGAAAACCGGTTTGGGGATGATTTTGAACTGAAAGCGGAACGGACGGCGGACGGGGTAAACGTGGTGGAAATCCGGATTCCGTTTGAGGCGGAGGAGATCTGCGGAAAGAGGGATAAGTCGGAGAGGGGGATATCCGTAAAATGATCAAGGTATTTGTTGTGGATGACGAAAAGCTGGTCCGCCGTGGGATTCTCGGCCTGATTGACTGGGAAACCTACGGGATGGAAGTCGTGGGTGATTCGGGAAGCGGGGAAGAAACGCTGTCGTTTCTGCGGAAAGTTGAGGTGGATCTTCTGTTTACCGATCTGGAAATGCCGGGGCTTTCGGGGATTCCCTTCCTCCAGGAGGTCAAGAGGATCCGCCCGGATCTGCAGATCGTGGTCCTGACCATGCATCAGGAATTCGAACTCATCCAGCAGGCTCTGCGTATCGGTATCCTGGATTATATCACCAAAGCACAGATTGAGGAAGAAAATATAGACGCCCTGATGAACGGGATCAAAATCCGCTATCTGGAAACCATGCACCATACACAGCTGGGCGGAAGGAATGTGCTCTATAACGAGATATATGTCTGGGAAACGGAGAGTAAACTAAAGTGTGAGGAAGCGGTAAAACTGCTGGAAAGGCATACGTTCCCCTTCGAATTCTTAAGCGAGACACGGCTTCTTTTTTCAGGGGAGTGCAACAGCATACGCCTGAAATCCATCATTGAAGATTTCGGGGCGGAAGAGTCCTCCCTTCTGGAAATCAAGCAGGTAAAGGGGACCGCCTATGATCAGCTGGAGGATACCCTGAAAACCAGGCTGGAAAATAAGCTGTTTGAGGATCGCAGGCCCGGCTGTTTTACCTATACCTACCTTTATCCGGCGCTTTTACAGGAGCCGTCCGGCGCATCCAGAAAGGAAATACTGGAGCTGAGCCTGAAAATGGAGTTTATGGTCTATGAGGAATGTTATGAAGAAGGAATGGAAAAAATCCGCCGCGCCGCGCTCTCCCGGGAAGAGCGGACCGCTGTTTTCTATCACTTCAGCCTCTACTGGTCCGGTTTTTCCGGGAAGGACTTCACCCGGTATTTTGAAGAGGTAGGCGGCTTCCGGTGGTGGTACCAGTGGAGGGAATGGTTTGACGACACCCGCCGCCTGGTAAGGAAACGGATTGGGGAAGCCAATGAGGAAATCGGTACGATGGAGGCCATACATAAGGCCATGAACTATATTAGGGAACATATGGACAGGGAAATCACGCTGGAGGAGCTTCTCCGTCTGACGGGAATGAGCAAAAGCCATTTTTCCAAGCACTTTAAAAAAATCACGGGAAAGACTTTTGTGACCTATCTGAATGATATGCGTATAGAATCAGCCAAAAAATACCTTGTGGAAACCAGACAGCCCATATACTGGATCGCCAGCCAGGTCGGTTATATGGATGAACACTATTTCCGAAGGATTTTCAGGGAAAGAACCGGTGAAAATCCTAAACAGTACCGTGATAATAACTGAAAAGCAGTAATATTAACAGCCAAAACAGTAAAACTGCACAATTGTATCATAAAAAGGGGATAATTGTATTTCAAAAAATGAAAAAATACAATTATCCCGTTTTTATGCACAAAACGGCCTTCAATATAATCTAACATTTGATATAATTATAAACAGTAAACAAACGATCACAATAAGGGGGATAAAGAATGAAAAAGAAAGTAATCGCAATGCTCCTTTCCGCAGCAATGACAGCCGCCTGTCTGGCCGGCTGCGGATCAAATGCGTCCACATCGGGCGGAAGCACATCCACAGGCGGCGATACCGCAAACACGGAAGCCGCAGCCGATACGGGAGACTCCGCAGCTGCAGCAGATAGCGGGGAATCGGCTAAAAGTGCGGAAGAGCTTCTGCTGGAGCCTTATGACGAACCTGTGGATATCCATATCGTGCTTCAGTACAGGGAATCCGAGGATCCCAATACCCCTGCCGACTGTACGCCCGAAACCTCCACAGCCGTCAGGCTTTTGAAGGAAGAACTGAATATCAACCTGATCTATGACTGGATCGTAAATGCGGATCAATATGAAGAGAAATTCGGCGCAGAACTGGCAGCCGGCAATCTTCCGGACGTATTTATGGTAAACCCGAACGATTTTGAAGATTTGGCAAGCCAGGGCGGCCTCGCCGATTTGACCGAATATTATGAGAAGTACCGTTGTGACGATTTGGATAACATCTTTAATTATGACGGAAATTTTATCAATGTTGCCAAAAAGGACGGGAGCATTTATGGACTGCCTATGGGTACAGACCCGGCGCAGATGACCTCCCAGATGATTTATAACATGACGCAGCTCGAAAGCGTGGGCATTACTTCCGCTGACCAGCTTCCGAAAACCATTGAAGAGTTTGAAGCGCTCTGTGACAAGCTGATGGAAGTGGATTATAACGGCGACGGCAAGACCGGCGGCCCTGTCATCCCCGCCTGCAAGAACTACATGGACGCGCAGCTGGCGGACTTCCAGCCCTTCTTCCATGCCTATGAAACATGGGCGGACGGCTGGTACGACAAAGACGGCACTCTGCAGTACGCCGGGATCGACGAAGGGATCAAAACCACTCTGACCAAGCTGAATGAATGGTATGACAAGGGCTATTTCCAGAAGGATTTCGCCGCATATGATATCTGGGCTGCGGATTCTCCCATTGTCAACGATATCGTAGCCGGCAAATATGCCATAGTCCCCGCATCCTGGTGGGTTCCCAACTGGCCGCTGAATACCAATAAGGTAGAGCATCCCGACTCCAACTGGGTGATCGGTCCCAATCTCTCCCCTGACGGAAACCAGCCGACTATCATGGTTGACCGTTATCCGGTTAACAACTTTGTAGTGGTGGGCCGTGACTGCAAGAACCCGGAAGCCGTATTCAAGATGATGTACTGGTCCTTACAGTATACGCTGGAAAACAGCAATCCCGAAAGACAGAATGCCATGACCGAAGAAGAAAAAACAGAATGGTACAGCTACGTTTATACATGGCTTCCTTACCGTATCTACTCTCCCACCTGCTTACGGACCAACTTCGAAGTTATCAACAAGCTGGCGGAAGAAGGCAAGACGGAAATCACGGATGCGGATGCCGCCAAGAACAACGAATTCTGGGGTTCCTGGGCTTCCTACCTGAATTATAAGGAAAATCCCGACGACGGTGTTGCCTGGGGTACCTATTTCAGCCGACTCGCCCCTGAAGGCGGTGTCGCCAACATGATAAAGACCATAGAAACCGCAGACATCATTTACGATGAGGTTTACGTCACCACACCTGCCATGGTTTCCAGGAAAGCAGAGCTTGACAAGCTGCGCAACAATACCTTCCTGAGCATGGTCATGGGCGAAACCCCGATTTCCGACTTTGATAAATTTGTGGAACAGTGGAAGGCCCAGGGCGGCGACGAAATCGCAAAAGAAGTAAACGAATGGTATCAGAATAACAAATAAATAGTAAATGCAGCCATAAGAAAGAAAATGCCATATTTTATACGTAAAATATGGCATTTTCTCAAACAACGGATGGCCCGCAGCAGGCGGCATCCGTTGTTTATCGGCTGGGAGAGGAGTATAAGTCCATGGCACAGCAGAAAACGGATTTACAGAGAAAAAAGAAAAAAAAGAGCCTGTACAGGACCAGGGAGCTGCACGTTATGCTGATACCGGCGGTACTGTTCACCACTTTTTTTGCCTATCTTCCTATCTTTGGCCTGGTGATGGCCTTCCAGGATTTCAAGCCCCTGATGGGCTTCCGGGAATCCCCTTTTGTAGGGTTAAAGCAGTTCCAGTATATTTTTACCATGCCCAGTTTCCGGACGGCTTTTGTAAATACCATGATCATTTCATTTTTCAAGATCGTACTGAGTATTCTTGTCCCCCTGATCCTGTCCCTGATGTTAAATGAGGTGACAAAGAGCTGGTTTAAACGGTCGGTGCAGACTATCGTATTCATACCCTATTTCTTTTCCTGGGCAATTCTGGCAGGCATGATACTGGAAATTTTCGCCTATGACGGCATCATCAATAATACCATGCTGCACCTTTTCGGCACGGATCCCACGGCTTTTCTGGTAAGCAACAAATATTTCCGTACCATAATCATCGGTTCGGATGTCTGGAAAGGAATGGGATACAACACGGTGCTGCTGCTGGCGGCCATCACCAATGTGGATCCCACGCTTTATGAGGCGGCGCAGGTAGACGGGGCCGGCCGGTGGAAGCAGGTGCTTCACGTAACGCTGCCCAGCATCCTGCCTATGGTGGCGGTCCTGACCGTTCTGGGGCTTGGCAATATTCTGAACGCAGGGTTTGAGCAGATTCTCATTATGTATAACCCTACCGTTGAGAAAACCGTGGATATTCTGGACACCCTGGTATACCGCCTTGGCATGACCAGCCACCAATATTCGGCCGCAGCGGCCATGGGCTTGTTCAAATCGGTAATTTCGCTGATTTTTGTGGGAACCAGTTATTTGATTCTCTATAAAAAAAGCGATTACCGCGTCTTTTAAAGGGGGTGCGTCAGATGAAAATCAAACGTTCGGGTTCTTATTATGTCTATCAATTATTTAATACGGTAGTTCTGGCTCTTGTGGCAATGACCTGTATTTTTCCCATCTTGCACGTCCTCGCCATGTCCTTAAGCAGCAGCAACGCCGCTATGGCCGGCCGCGTAACCTTTATCCCGGTGGAGTTTTCCCTTTCCGCTTATGAGTACCTGATGAAAAAGAAAGATTTCTTCCATTCCGTAGGCATTGCGGGAGGAAGAGTTGTGATAGGCACGGCCCTGAATATGATCCTGATTGTACTTACCGCTTATCCGCTCTCCCGATCCTCCATTCATTTCCGGGGGCGTACCTGGTATATGACCTATTTTGCCATTACCATGTTCCTGGGCGGCGGCCTGATCCCCACCTATATGGTCATTAAAAACCTGCATCTGCTGGACAGCTTCTGGGTTTTGATCCTTCCCTGCGCCATGAATATCTGGAATGTGATCATCATGATGAACTTCATAAGAGGCCTTCCGCGGGCGGTGGAGGAGGCCGCCTTCGTGGATGGGGCCAACCACTGGCAGACACTGTTCCAGGTCATTCTGCCTATGTCGAAGCCGTCCCTGGCATCCCTGCTGCTCTTTTCCATGATCGGACACTGGAACGCGTGGTTTGACGGCATGTTCTACATGAATAATCCCAATAACTACCCCATGGCGACCTATCTGGCAACCCAGATCATTAACAATAACCAGACCATGACAAATATGACGCCGGAGCAGCTGGCCCTGCTTTCCAGCCTCAGTGAAAAAACAGTGCGCAGCGCCCAGCTGTTCATTTCCATCATTCCTATCCTGGTCGTTTATCCGTTCCTGCAGAAATTCTTTGTAAAGGGAATTACCGTAGGCTCTGTAAAGGAATAGGAACACGTAACTGTGAAGGTACTGAACAGTTACAGGAACACAAAGGCGGCCGTTCAGCTAAGTACGGACGGCTGTAAACAAAGAAAAGCATGAAAGACAGTAAGGTATGACAGGGAGGAGAGGATACGGATATGAGTTTTGCAGAGGTGAAAAAAGTAAACGGCAGCCCGGCACTGGTGATTGACGGAAAGGCCTGGCCGCCTATGGCTATGACAACGCGTTTTCATAAGCCGGAGTATATTAAACGGTTGGGAGAATCCGGGCTGAAGGTTTTTTTCCTGATGACCAATACGGACTGGCTTCGGCCGGGAAAGGATGATACGGATGAACACGGCATGCGCCAGCATGAGCCCGGGGGAATGGAAGCGTTTGTCAGGAATGCCGAAACCCTTCTGGAGCAGGTGCCGGATGCCTATATTATAGTGAGGATCGGACTGCACCCGCCCGTGGACTGGATGGAGGAAAACAAGGAAGAACTGATCACCTACCAGGACGGAAGCCACGAGCCGGCAATCCTGTCCTCCGAAGTCCATATGGATGAAATTCCGGGCATGTACTCTTTTGCTTCCGGGAAATGGCAGGAAGCGGCGGGAAAGGCGCTGAAGGAATTTTGCGATAAGGTGGATTCGCTTCCGTTTGCAGATCGGGTCATAGGCTATTTTCTGGCGGCCGGCGGCACCTCGGAATGGTATCCGGTGAATGTGATCTGTGACAGGGAAAAAAATAAATATGGCGATTTTTCCCCTTCCTTCCTGAAGTTCTACGGGGAATTCCTAAGGAAACGGTACGGGACGGAGGATAAGCTTAAAAAGGCATGGAAAATAGAGGATGCTTCTTTCGAAAGGCCGGTCATCCCCAATGTGCAGGATCAGTACTTTATTTTTATGGAAGAAGGCATCATGGATGCCATGAAGTATTACGAAAGCGCGGAGCGTATAATCGGTAAAAATATTGATATGGACGCGGAAAAGGCCGCCAATCTGGGCGTGTTCTTAAATATGACGGATTACAGGTATGTGGCGGACTTTTATGACGCATTTCATGAAGCTACGGCGGAAGCCATCATTTACTTTGCCAGGCTGCTGAAGGAGCGTTATGCCGGCAAAATTGTAGGGGCGTTTTACGGTTCCTACGGATGTACCGATTTCTTTAACAGCAGTACGGCCACTTCCACACTTCCGATACTGGACTCCGGTTATGTGGATTTTCTGGCGGCGCCGGGCGTTTATAATAACAGGGAGCCGGGCGGCAGCGTGGCCCAGAGAGAAATGCAGGATTCCTTCCGGCTGCGGGGCCAGATGTTTGTGGCGGAGGAGGACAGCCGCACCCATCTGGAGGACAGCTTTTACCGGGACGCCATGGGGCTTTATGATGTGCGGGACAGCATAGTGACCCTGAAACGGGATTTTGCAAGAGTCCTGTGTGACGATATTTATGCATGGTGGTTTGATCAGCATGCACAAGGCGGGCGGTATCAGCAGGAAGATATATATAAGCTGTTTAGCAGACAGGAGGAAATCGCCCGGTTTGCTTATGGGCTTGACCGGAACAAGGAAAACGAAATCGCCCTTATTTATGATCAGGAGAGCTGCCATACGGTTTCCATGTATACCAATACCCTGATGCTGGATTATTACAGGACTTCAGATCTGCCGCGGATCGGCGCGCCGGTGGATTACTATTTCCACAACGACTGCGCCCGGGAAGATATGCCGGATTATAAGCTGTACGTGATGATGAATGTTTTCTGCCTGACGGATGAGGAGCGCAAAGCCATTATCCGAAAGGCCAGGAAAAACCACGCGGTGGTACTGTGGCTGTATGCGCCCGGATTTATCAACCCGGATGCCGGGCTTGTGATGGGTAATGAAAATATAGAGCAGCTGACCGGTTTTAAGACGGGGCGGATCGATCATACCTGTTCGCCGCGGTTTAAAATCACCGATCGGAAGCATCCCGCGGTGCGGTATGCGGTGGAGGATCGCCGGTATGGCTTCATTGACAGGGATGTGCATTCGAATGTGTGGCTTGAAAACGTGATTCTGCCCGCCTATATGAACCCGGGCTTTTACATCGATGATCCTCAGGCCGTTATCCTGGGCACCTATTGTGAGCTGGGACTTCCCGCTTACGGGCTGAAGGAAATGGACGGCTGGACGAGTGTATACTGCGCGCCCCAGGTTCTGCGTGCGGAGCTTCTGGCCTCCCTGGCGGAATATGCGGGCTGCCATCTCTATAATAAAGAGGATGACATCCTGTTTGCGAATAAGAATTTTGTAACACTTCATGCATCCTATAAAGGAAAGCACACCCTGTATTTTAAACATCCGTGCAGCCCTTTTGAGGTGTATGAGAAGCGTTATTACGGGCATAATGTGACAACGCTGACACTTGAAATGCGTATGGGGGATACGCTGATGTTTTCCCTGCATGGAGAGTGCTGAGTGCGGCAGTGCCCAGGCAGGCGTGTCTGATATGCGGGACACGGCCTGCCATTTTTTTCTTTTATAATCCAAACGGATTTCGGGGCAGTCCTATCGGCTGACGGCCTCTATGGGACACCCGAAATACCGGTACTCCGTGGCTTTGCAAAAGCCGCACCTTTCATACAGATGCAGCGCGGTTTCATTTCCTGCCTCCACACAGAGGGCTACCTCGTCCTTTTGCGACGCCGCCAAACGCACCGTCTCCTGCAGAAGCCGTCCGCCCTGTCCCGTTCCCCGGGAAGCGCAGGCGATGCACAATCCGAAAATCACGGCCCGCTCCCCGCTGATATCCAGACAGCAGCAGCCTGTGCATTTCTCCGAATCCTCAATAACCGTCAGCAGGGTATCCCGGCTCTGGTAAGAACTCTCCACATAACGCCGGGCCATTTCCGGGGTATCACCGAATGCCTCCGCCTGGATCACGGCTATTGCTTCCAAATCCCCTTCCCGTGCCGGCCTGACCGCAAGAAGGCCTCCGCCCTGCACCATGGCCTGCGTATCTTCCTTCCAAATCATCAGGTACTCTTCCCGCAGCGGGACGGCCCCATATTGTTTCAGGATCTCTCCCGCACCGGCAAAGGCCTTCTCCGTCTTAAATTCCAGTTTCTGATATCCAAAGGCCCTGCATTCCTCCAGTGCCGCATGCAGAAGAGCGCTGAAAAATCCTTTCTTTCTCTGTCCGGGATGGACATACGCGGAAATCTCCGCCGTTGTCTCCTGATCGGCATATACGATAAGAATCCCGGCGAGTTCCGGCTCCCCATCCCCGTTTTCCGGATAAGCCCGGAAAAAACAGGGCATTTCCGGAAACACATTGAATTCATTGGTCAGGAACAGTTCATTGCAGGTTCCGTCCGCTTTGTTACAGACTGCCGTCAATTCTGTAATTCTTTCCTTTTCCTCTTTGTCGAGCCGGCTGCCTTTGCGGATCCGTATCTCCCCCGCCTGTCTGATTTCTTTCATTTCCTGGTGTCCTCCCTCGTATCTGCCTATCTTTTTTCTTTTTATTCTATCACCGGCGGCGGATGCAGGCAAGGGATCCCTGCTTAGGGTGTCACGGGAGGCAGGATCGTTTTCCATAAACCGTAAACTTATACATCATAACTGGAAGTTCTCACCGTATCCGCTATCACCAGCCTGTTTCCTCCGGTAATTTCAATTGCCTTTTTTATATCCATTCCTTCGCAGGGATTCAGATAGATTATCTGATCCTCCCGCAATTTGTGATAATATTCCGCTAAATCCCAGGCTGCCCTGTCATTTAACTGGACCGCTTTCAAATGAGGCATTTTGCTTAATGTTTCCAGGAGATGGGTATGGGAACCGCAAAAATGGATCATGCCTCCGCCGGGGTATAGGGAAAGGAGCCTGTCATCCAGCGGCATAATAAATTCTTCATATAAACCGGCCGAAAGAAGCTGTGTGGTACAGCCGCATAACTGCCCGTATCCCGGAGGCTGTGTCCGGTTCCAGGATATTACAGGCTGGAGCTGACAGGCAGGCAGGTGCGCCCGGTACCATTGATGGATTTCACATAACAAGTCATTGATAACCGCAAGATCATGGGCCGCCGCTTCCGGTTCAATCAGCATCGCTGCCAGAATCTCTTCCCCGTACAAATTGGTTGCAATATTGAGGGCGCTGGCAATCGTAGGCAGCCCAAACAAGGGAAGCCGGACCTCTGCATCCCGGAAAGAAAACGCCGCTTCCCTGGCAATTTTCCATGTTTCGTCTCTGTCCAGATCGGGCCGTTCCAGGCTTCCCACTTCTCTTTCCAGATAGTGATTGTACCATTGGCCGTCCTGGAAAAATACCTCTGCCCCCAGAATTTTATCAATGAAATGGACGCCATAAAAAGAAGGTTCGATACATAATGGAACAAACATATCTTCATTATCAATCAGACTTGCTTTCCCTGCCAGATCTTCCAGTGCCATAATTACCCATTCCGCCGGGTTTTCGTATAAAAGTCCAAAATCAGCATTCCCGGTCGTTCCGTTGACTGCGAAAAAATGGGTTTCTAAAAAAGAATCCCTTTTTCCGTCAAACAACCCCTGCATTCTTCCAAACCATCCGTCCCTGATCCCAATCCATTTTTTATCATTCAGCACTCCCCTGGCCTGTTCGCTTAATTTCTGCATAATAATCTCCATTCCTTTTCCGCATAATAACGGTTTCGTTTCCCGGGCGTACTCAGCCCTTAACCGCACCGATCATTACCCCTTTTACAAAATATTTCTGTAAAAACGGATACACACATAAGATAGGCAGCGTGGCGATCACTGTCGTGCAATATTTTACAAGCTGTTTATACTTATCCATTTCCGACAAATCAAGTCCCATGGAAGATGCCGCATTGGATGTATTTGCGATCAATATTTCCCTGAGTATCAGCTGCAGCGGGAATTTATCCCTGTCCTTAATATAGAGCATAGCATTAAACCAGGAATTCCAGTGCCCTACCACATAATACAGTACAAGCACCGCCAATGTAGGTTTGACAAGCGGGACAATCAATTTCCATAGGATTACAAAATCATTGGCTCCATCAATCCTTGCCGATTCAACAAGGCTTTCAGGCAATCCGGAAATAGTAGTCCTCAATATGATTAAATTCCATGTATTAATTGCAACGGGAAAAATCAGGGCAAACAAACTGTCTATCAGGCCCAGATTTTTTATTAATATGTAAGTAGGGATAAGGCCGCCGCTGAAAAACATGGTAAATACAAAAAACAAATTAAGGAAGCGGTAGGTATACATCTCTTTTCTGGAAAGCGCATATGCCCCCAGGACCGTCATCACCATATTTACCATTGTTCCAAATACCACAATGAATGCCGTATTGATATAACCTGTAAATATCCCTTTATAACTCAAAGCCACCTCATAACCCTTCAGGGTAAAACCCAGAGGCTTAAATAATAACCCCGTATGCTGGACAAGCCTTAACGGATCGCTGAACGAGGCTAAAAGGATATACAATATAGGATACAGGCATAAAACAGCAATTATCCCCAGAAAAAGTTTCATAACCAGGTTTCCTAAAATATAAGAAATTTTTTTATTCGTATTCATCCTATTTCTCCCAGAGCCTTACGGCTGTTGATTTACAGTTCCAAATTTACCACAGGCTTTCGTCCGTAGCTTTTTTGCTTAGCCAGTTGGCAAGAATTAAAAACCCAAAATTAATGAGAGAATTAAAGAATCCTACTGCCGCCGCATAACTGTAATTTGCCTCAAGGATACCTCTCCGGTAAACATAGGAGGATATAACATCAGCGGTTTCATAAGTCAGGGGATTATAGAGCAAAATAACCTTTTCAAAACCTACCGTCATAATATTCCCCAGCCTCATAATAAACATAATTACAATTGTAGGCAAGAGTCCCGGCAGCGTTACATGGATAAGTCTTTTAAACCTGCCGCAGCCATCCACATAAGCGGCATCATAAAGTTCTTCATTAATCCCCATAATAGCGGCCATATAAATAATACTGTTCCACCCCGCATACTGCCACAGGTTTGTTATGACAAAAATAGGTTTAAAAAGCCAGGGATTCTGCAGCAGATTATTCGCTTCAAACCCTAAAAAGGACAGGATATCATTGATTACGCCTTCCGTGGCACAAAAATCCACTACAATACCGCAAAGCACAATCAGCGATATGAAATTAGGCATATAAAGCATGGTCTGAACCGTATTTTTGAATTTTTTCCCCGTTATCTCATTTAACAGCAAGGCAAGTATAATAGGGGCCGGAAACCCCACGATAATGTCATAAACATTCAGCATGAACGTATTACGCATCAGCCGTACAAAATACATATCGTTAAAAAAATCAAGGAAATATTTGAATCCGACCCAGTCGCTCCCAAATATCCCTTTCCTTGGCGCATAATCCTTAAACGCCATAATCAGTCCGCCCATCGGCGCATAACAAAAGATGATATAATAGGCCAACACAGGAATAAGCATCAGGTATACATACTTAAATTTCCTGATATCCTTAATCAACTTACCAGGCATGAATTTTCGTCTCCCTCCCGTGAAACAGGAACCCGCCCGTTACAGCCGTTTGCTATGGCTGCAACGGACGTAAATCTCCGGTTCCCTGTTTCTTGCTTATCTGTTATAATACCTCTCCAGTGCCGCCTGCTGATAAGAGACAGCTGATTCGATTTCCAGCTTTTTCATGTCTTCCACATAAGAATCAAATTCATCCAGGCTTTTTGTTCCCATAATAAACTGCAGGACAGCCGTATCCTGGTAAGTTTGTATCTGGTTCATAATCCTGGCGTATTCCTTACCTTCTTCCGCATTCAGTGTGGTCATGGGAATATTTAACCCCGTATCCGCCTCATCCGTTAATGCCTTCCGTATCTCGGCATTCTGCATATTTAAAGCTGGATTGCCTTCATGTTCAAAACGGATAAACGGCCCTATATGGGCTTTAAAAGTAAGGATGGCATCCAATACAGGATAGTCCGGATTATTCAGCATTTTATCCGTATATTCCACCAACGGGTATTCAATGCCGTTATAGGTTACCGTTTCTCCCGTAAGGTTATAGGTATCCCCTTCCGTTCCGTAATTATAAAGCATATACCCTTCCTGGGTATAACCATAATTCAGAAATTTTACCGCAGCCTCCGGATTTTTACATGCCGTGGTTATAGAATAGCTGAACTGCGGCCTTACCTGATAGTTTGTCAGACGGTAATTAACCCGTTCCCCTTCTTCCTTTACCGGGTAACCGCCAGTCATAATAGGGGATACGCCATCCATCCAGGCTCCTACCGTATCCGGGCTATGGATAATCATTCCGGTAACACCTGTCGTCATCATCCGCTTCATTGCATCTTCATCCCTGGTAGAGAAATCTTTATCAATCAGGCCTTTTTCATACCAGTCATTCATTAATGCCAGATATTCTTTGAATTCCGGCTGGATTGGCCCATATTTAACGGTTCCGTTTTCCTGGTAAAAGCCCGGTCCGATTCCCCAGGCGGTCATAAATACGCCTGAGAACCCGTCAATGCCGTTTTTAGGCATAATCAAGGGGCTTTGTGCGCCTTTCTTTTCCTTAAACTGCGTCAGCACATCCTCATATTGTTCCAGGGTTACCGGTCTTTCCAGCCCCAGCTCCTCTATCCAGTCTTTTCTTATTAATATCCCGTTATAACACCATTCCTCATAAGGGGAAATCCCATAAAAAGCCGTCAGCTGTCCATTGTCCGTATAAAAATCCTTCTGCTGATCTTTTTCTACGATTGTTTCAATCGCTTTTAAATAATCGGGAGCATAGGTAGGAACCAGATCATTCAGCGGTATAATGACTCCGTCATCCACATATTTATCTCTGCCCCCTATGAACATATTATCCCCATCCCAACCGGTGCATATGATATCCGGCAGATCATCCGATGCAAGCATCAGATTAAACTGTTCCTTTTCTTCCGTAGCCGGCGGATGGATAAAAGTTAATTTTACTCCCAATTCTTCCTGGACCTTTTGCCAGGCTTCATTATCGTCATAGGTCATTGTCTTTCCCACCCAGTAAACAGGCGCCCAAATGGTCAGTTCCACGCCTTCCAGGGAAAGATCCTCGTACGCATTCCCGGAAGTCTCAGATGCTTCCGGGCTGCTTTCTTCCTGTTCCATTTCAGCAGATGTCTGAGACGAGACATCCTCTGCCGGACTGCCGCAGCCTGCCGTCCCCAGAACCAATGCAGCCGAAGCTGTTAAAGCCAGACTTTTTTGCAGCCAACCCCTTTTTCCAAATAAGCTCATTCTTATCCCTCTCCTTCTTTCTTCTAATAAATATTCCCGGAACCATCTCCGGCATGTATCGTTCTTAACCGGTGCGGTTCTTAACCGATACGCACCACTGTGAGAACTTGGTTTTGTTATATCAGTTTTCTTGGCACTGGTAAATTTACAATTTTTTATCACGTTTGCAAAATCGTATGTAACGGGAAAAACGGATACACAATTTTTTCTTTCCTATTCAATTTTTTCCAACGTGAGGATTTTCTTTTGCAATATGCTATAATTGCTATAGCTGCACCGGGAGCTGCAACAATCTTTAAGGAACGAGGGCAGGGAATGGATGAAACGTATTTGGAATTGGTTTTATAAGCATCTGATACACAAAAATACCGTTCTTTTTTCATGGGTTCTTTCCTATCTGCTCATATTATGTCTGCCATTCTGTATATCCAGCATATTAATGCACCTGCTGATACAGTCGGTACGGCAGGAAACCCAGGAAGCCTACCGCAATGAACTGATCAACACACAAATTCTTCTGGATGAAAAATTATCGGAAATGAACCGTTTAGCCCTGGAATTCTCACTGAATAAGGAGATCGACAGATTGGTATCCTTATCCGGACTTTCCGCACAGGAACATTATTCTTTTTACACGATTCAGCAGCGTTTTCAGGAATATAGTATATCCAACCACTATATCAGCTCCATTGCGCTGTATCTGCCTGATCTGGAAACCTGTATCACCAATAAATCCTGCTATACGGATACTCTTTTCCATGATTTCTGTATGGAAAATCTGCCGCCGCAGGCCTATCCTGAAACCTCTTTCCAAAACACCTATTATGTCCTGCCTGATACCGGGATACTGTATCTGCTGTCCCTTCCGCTGGTTTCAGGCTCTCCCAATAATGCCTATCTGGCTGTCACACTGGAGCATTCCGTTCTGGACACCCTGCCCTACAGCATAGCGGACCATAAGTTAGTAATCCGATCCGAGTCTGCGAATACGGAATTACTCCTTCCTGTTTCCAAGCCGGCCCTGGCAGAAGTAGATACCAGTTCCGTTTTATCCGTTTCTTCAGATATTTCCGGCTTTACCTATAGCTTATCTGTCCCGGAAAAAGAATTTATTTCCCGATTTAATAATACGCAGTTCCTTATTTTATTGAGCAACTTTTCCTGTATTGCTATTTCCATTCTTCTGGTCTATTATTTTGCCAGGAAAAATTATAAGCCACTTATAAAACTTTTGGCTAAAGCGGGCGCCGGAACCTGTTCACAAAACGAATATGATCGGATTGAACATCATATAGACAGTATTACACAAAAAACCTGGGAAATTGAAAAAGAACTGACCCGGAACAAACTGGCGCTTTCCGATTATTATCTGGGCCGATTCCTGACAGGGGTCTACACGCCCCAGGAATGGACGATTATACAGGCAATACCCATAATAAAAAATTGGGATAGTGAAAACAATTCTGCGCTGATTCTAATCCTGGATCTCCGGGACTGCGGACAGCTTTTCCATGAACAGGGAGACCAGCAGGAAAACCTGTCCTTAATCCGGTTTATTACTGCAAATGTGATAGATGAATTAATACCTGATACCCTGCAGCAAAAAAGCATCGTGGATAACAACCTGTTTATCATACTTTTCCATGGGGACAGTCATGCGATTACTGCCGCTTTAGACAGCCTGAAGCAGACATTATTGCCTTTACTGGTTTCCTATAATGCAGGAATACGCACAGGCGTAAGCAGACCGTCTGCAAATGCCACGTCCTCTTGTCTCCCACACGTTTATAAAGAAGCCTCCGAAGCACTGGAGTATTGCAGGATTTTCAACCTTCATTGGGCCGATTATAACGCACAATGGGCATGCGGACATCATTTTACAAAGGATTACCAGCTTATGACCGGAATCACTTATAAATTTCAGAATGCAATCGTTGCATCCGAATTCAGCCGGGCTTGCGAATATATCGACCAGTTGTTTCTTCTCCATTTTTATCAGGGACAACCGCTTTCCGATGCCCGTCTGAATATGTATTCCATTATCAGCCTTTTCCGCTCCTGCCTTATGAAGCTGGATGATAAAAATTTCCCTGTTTCCGTAGAAGCCCAGACAGAAGCACTTTTAAACTGTGTCACAATAGAAGAATTGAAAGATACTTTGTATTCCAATCTTCAGCAGCTATCCGAATGGCTGGAAAACCAGGCGCAGACACGGATTCATCAGCTCGTCCGTCAGATAACCGATTATATTAACCAAAACTATCAGTGTTATGATTTAAGTGTAAACAGCATATCTTCCGTTTTCCAGATGTCACCTGCCGCTATCAGCAAGCTTTTCAAACGGGAAACCAATACCGGACTGCTGGATTACATCAATCAGATACGTATACAGCATGCCCGGGAATTGTTGTCCACCCAGGCTTATTCGGTTTCCCAGGTGACCGAAATGATAGGCTATACAAATACCTCCTCTTTCATCCGTATCTTCAAAAAATACGAAGGGATTTCTCCCGGAATGGTGAAACAACGGACGTATAGCGGCCAAACAGAAGCTGTGAAGGATATCAGCAAGGATTCAAATATATAACTCAAACTTAGCAGGCGCGAAATGTCCTTCCGGGAAAAGGGCAGCTATCTCATCGGCGCGCCGGAATTTATCATGGGTTCCCTGGTCCTGACAGTATTCCTCCTCCTGGCCCAGCCTGCCATGCACGCCGCCCTGTGGCTCTTTGAACAGGGAGGCCGCCTTTACCGCAGGTTCTTCCGAAACGATATGTGAAGGTACTTTGTGAAAAGAATCTTATATCTTTCTTAAGTCTATTGATACCCTTCCGGACTTGCGTCATAATATAAATAGACAAAAAGAGAAAGGGCGTGTTGCCGATGGACATTACATTGTCGGAGGATATTGACGCAGAGTATCTTGAGGATGTCTCTGACATCCTCACAAACAGGGAATTCTTAGCCTTGAACTGCTTCAGGCATCATTATGCAACCACAAGGCTGATGCACAGCATGAATGTCTCTTATATTTCATGGCTGATGGCAAAGAAATTAGGCTGCGACGCCAAAGCGGCCGCCAGGGCAGGACTGCTCCATGATTTCTTTTTATATGATCCCAGGCAGGGCCGTCCCTCCCGGGAAATGCAGGCCTTCTGCCATCCCAAGGTGGCTGCGGCAAACAGCGAAGATACCTTCGATATCACCGAAAAAGAAAAAGAAGCCATATTGTCCCATATGTTTCCCCTGGGCCCTCTTCCGAAAACCCAGGAAGCCTGGATTATTTCCGGTGCGGATAAGCTCTGTGCCTGTGTGGAGGTTTTCCATATCGGCATCGCTCTCAGCCGCAATGGGCGTGTGGTGGTAAGCGCGGCTTAATGCCTGCGTTAATTTCATAGAGAGTGCCGGGAGGGCGTTTTAACTGACGCCTGTCTCCCAGGCAGAAAACAGGACCGGGCTGCGGGTTTTCCCACAGGCCGGTCCTGTTTTGTCAGCGATCCCGGAAACGGATCAGGCAGCCTTATACCTGGTAGCTCCTGTCCGCTATTTCTTCGCCGGAAAACTCCAGGGTGTAAGTCTCCCCCTTCCGGGCTTCCCATTCCGCCATTCCATCCGCAGCCTCCCGGCTGCCCCCTGAACCGTTTGCGCGCAGCAGGCCCCGGGCCTTGATACGGCAAAGGCCGTCCGCTTCCGCCCGGATCTGCGCCTCCGTCAATCTTCCCTTTTTCCAGGCTGCGGATACCGAAAATCCCCCTCTCGCCCGCATTCCCCGGAAGGAACCGTCTATCCAGTCCACGGGTACGGCAGGAAGTAGCTCAATAAAGCCCTGGTGGCTTTGTATCAGCATCTCCGCCACACCAGCACCAAGACCGAATATCGCATCCATCTGCTGATTTACGCCGGTCATCATGCCCGCACCCAGATCCTCTCCTGTGCTTTTCAGGATATGCCCGCATTCCAGCGGGTTTTTAAACCGTGCCATCAGGGAAACCTTCCAGGAACCGGGCCAGCCGCTCTGTTTTTTCGCATGAAGAAGCCTTCTCTCCAGACTGCGCCGCGCCGCCTCGAACAGCTCCGGCGTACCGGTTTCGGTAATCAGCCCGCCGGGATATACCGGATACATATGGGATGTGTGAGACATACCCGGCGTACACTCTTCATAGTCCTCATACCATTCCAGCAGCTGTCCGAACCGCCCGGTACGATACGGAGGGAATCTTTTCCTGGCCTCCGCCGCCTGTCCGGGCACGGGATCCCCTTTGATATCCAGAATCCGGGCCGCCTCTTCCACATTGGAAAAAAGCTCCCGCAGGATGCTCATATCCATGACAGATCCCATGGTGACCGCACTGATACAGGGATGGTTGGGCGAGCATCGGCTTTCCTTTGCCACCTCCTCTATCAGTTCGATTACGGTTTCTTCCCCGCTGGTAAGGAACTTATTCTCCGGGGAAAGGGAGGGCGCTGTCACCAGATAGCCGTCGTTGTTCTCCACCAGGAAATCCAGCATAAATACAGCCGCTTCCCGGAGTACGGGATACATTTTTTTCAGGAACTCCCTGTCCCGGGTGAATTCATAATGGGTCCAGATGTGTTCGCACATCCACGCACCGCCAAAAGGCCACCAGCTCCAGGAAGCATCCTCACAGCTTGGCTCCGTGGAACGCCACAAATCCGCATTGTGATGGGCCACCCAGCCGTCCATATGATAATATTCCCTTGCTGTCTGCCTGCCCGCGTCCGCCAGCTCCGTCAGCAAATCCATCAAAGGGAGGTGGCATTCCGGAAGGCCCAGGACTTCACAGGGCCAATAATTCATTTCCACATTGATATTGTTGGTATAATTGCTGGACCAGGGCGGATTCGGCGTGTCGTTCCATATCCCCTGCAGGGTCAGCGCCTGGCTGCCGGGACGGGATCCTGCTATGGTCAGATACCGGGAGTACTGCAGCATCAGAGCCGCCAGGGACGGATCATCCACTCCTTCCCCGCAGAAACGAAGCCTCTGGGTGGTGGGAAGGTTTCCGGTAAGCTGGGTTCCCAAATCCAGATCCACCCGGTTATAAAGCGCCTGGTAATCCCTAAGATGTGCCTCCATTGCCCCCTGATAGTCCCGTCCCGCCTTCTGCAGGCTGTCGATACCGCTTCGTATTTCCGCCAGCAGTCTGCCCGCATCCCGATCTCTGGGAACCCGGTAGCCCGCATAATTGGTAGCAGCCCGGATGGCAAGCAGGGCATAACCCGCTCCGCTCACGTACACCCTCGCACCGTCCGAAGCCACGGTTCCGTCACTGGAAATCACTCTGGCGCAGCATGCAAACCGGAGCGCATCCGAATTTTCCGGTTCCTTGTAAATAAAACGGGGCGTAACCGCTGTATAATTAGGTTCCGCATGATCCGGAGCTATCCCTGTCAGAAAAGCCTCCCCGTCTTTAGTCCCATTGCTATAATGAAGCGGAGAATCCAGGCCGAAGGCAAAATCCAGTACCTTTTCCTGCCCCCGTCCCTCTTCCGGCTCCGCCGTACAATACACATACGCCGTGTTATCCGGATAGCTGACAAAATAGTCTCTCCGGTATCTGATTCCGTCCCGGATCCAGGAAACCGTTTCCACCGCATCCCCGAGGCTTAAGCAGCGCCGGTACTCCTTAATATCTTCCGGCTGAGGCTCTATCACCCTCTTAAGAGGCATGTTTCTCCTGTTATCCGCCTGCCCCATGGTCATATGCAGGCTGGCAAGGGGCAGATAGGTTTCAAACCAGCGGCCTTCCATATCATTATTAATAATGGTATTGGCCTCTTTTTCCCTTCCCTCCAAAACAAGCCTTCTGGCTTCCACAAACCGGTCATAATGCCGGGGGTTCAGATAAAAGCCCTCGCTCCCCGACCAGAGGGTATCTTCATTGATAAATACCTCCTCCAGCACCGCTTTGCCCATAACAGACATCCCCAGACTCCCGTTTCCCAGATAATGGGCATCACAGAACTGTCCGGCAGGCTGCTTTTCCCACAGACAATAATCCTTCATCCCTTGTTTCCCCTTTCTGTACCGCCGCAGCGATTATCATACCTTGTTTGTATCACATTTCGGGGAAAACGTACAGAAACAATTTTTCACATAAGGATACCATTCTTCAGATGTTACAACAGGAGCGAACCTACCTGAGCCGATACTAAATATTTCCTTCTTCCGGGAACACAATCACACCCTCCGCCTCCAATACCAGCGCTTCCTCCTCCATTTCCTCTTCTGCTGCCGTCAGGAAACTGTTTTTCCACACCCCTTTTTTATAGAAGAAAAGGGACAGCACCATAGCAACCGTCCAGCCGATAGGCCAGGAAAGCCAGATTCCCATGGTTTTAAAAGGCACCGCCAGCACGAAAGCCAGGATGACGCGCAGAAACAAGTCCGTAAATGTGGCTGTCATGAAGGATTTCATCGCCCCCGCTCCCCTCAGGACGCCGTCCGCCATCAGCTTCAGGGAAATCACGAAATAAAAGGGAGAGACAATCTGTAAAAACTGTGCTCCGGTTTCCATCGCCACCGTACTCCCCTCATTCATAAATAAGGAAAGCACGGCATGGCTTCCGAAAAAGAAGACCGCAAAAAAGGGGACCGTGATGAGCAAGGCCAGCTTTACCGATGCCCGGAATCCCTTCTTAACTCGCTCCTGTTTTCCTGCCCCCAGGTTCTGGGCCGTGAAGCTGCTGGTTCCGTTTCCCAGGGTCGTCAGGCTGGTGATGGCAAAGGTATTCAGCTTAACCGCCGCGGAATAACCGGCAATAACCGAGGAACCATAAGAATTAATCAGTCCCTGGATAAAGATATTCCCTATGGAAATAAAACTTTGCTGCAGGATGCTGGGAACCGCAATCCTGCTGATTTTCCCCAGCATATTCCAGGAAAAGGCCGCGGCCTTTTCCTCCGTATGTATGGCCGCCAGCCTCTTTTTAAGGGTAACAAGCGCCAGGACACAGGCAATTCCCTGCGCCAGGAAAGTGGCCCATGCCACACCGGCCACTCCCCAGTGAAATACCGCTACAAAAAGCGTATCCAGAAAAATATTCCCGATGGAGGAACCAATCAGAAAATACAGCGGTGTTTTCGAATCACCCAGCGAGGTAAAAATTCCGGTGGCAACATTATACAGGAAGAGAAAAACAAACCCTCCGATGTAAATCCGCAGATACAGATCCCCATCCCCAAAGATATTATCCGGGGTATTGATCATATGCATCAGCCCCCTGCTGCCCAAAAGCCCTGCTGCCGTAAGCAGTACGGACAGGACCAGAGAGGCAAGCATGGTGGTGGAAACCGCCGTTTTCATCTCTTTGTACCATTTTGCCCCGAAATACTGGGAAATCACCACTGAGCAGCCGATGTTGCTTCCCACCGCGATCGCCATGAAAATCATAGTGATCGGATAGGAGGCGCCCACCGCAGCCAGCGCATCCTCCCCTGCAAACTTGCCCGCAATGACACTGTCCGCAATATTATACAGCTGCTGGAAAATCACGCTGACAAACATCGGTATGGAAAATTTCCATAGCACGCTTTGCGGTTCTCCCACCGTCAGATCCTTATTCATTCTTCTTTCCTCCCTGTCCTGCCGTCCTCATAGATTTACTTAACGTATCTGTTTATTTGCCTTTCAGACCGTCCTGTATTATACTACTTTCCATAAGATAAATAAAATCAATATTTTCTATTTATTTTATAGATATTATCTATGTATCTGTCCAGAAAAGGCACGGCACGCCTGAGACGGAAAGGGGAACTAATAGATGAGCGTAAGCTTTGATTCTTACAAAACCTTTTACTATGTGGCAAAGTTCAGAAGCTTTACGGAGGCGGCAAAGGCGCTTTATGTCACGCAGCCCACAGTTACCCATGCCATACAGACTCTGGAAAAGGAACTGGGCTGTATCCTGTTTCAACGCTCCCGGAAAGGGGTATCGCTGACACCGGAAGCGGTGATGCTGTATGAACATGTAAAGACCGCCTGTGAGCATATTTTTGAAGCGGAAAACGCACTGAGGGCAAAAAAAGAACTGCTGGAGGGCCAGATTCGGATCGGGGCCAGCGAAACCACCCTTCATTTTTTTCTGCTTCCATTCCTGAAGCAGTTTAAGACTTCCCATCCCGGTGTGAAAATAAAAGTGAACAACACCAGCACTCCCGCAGCCCTTGCCGCCCTCCGTGCAGGCCACATCGACTTTGCCATACTGGTTATGCGGCCGGATTATAAAGGGGCTTTTCTTCCCCGGGACAATTTTTCCGTCACCAGGCTCGCCGGTTTTCAGGATATTTTCATCGCAGGATCCGATTTCTCCGCGCTGGCCGGCCGCCAGGTCACTCCCAGGGAGCTGGCCGGATATCCCTTCATCTGTATGGAGCCCGGGACGGTCACCAGACAATATCTGGACGATTTTTTTCTCTCCTTCCATCTTACCATAAGCCCGGATATTGAATTGGCTACCACGGATTTAATCACACCTATGGCTGCCAATAATCTGGGAGTCGGCTTTGTCCCCCTCCCGTTTGCGGAAAACGCGCTGGAGGAAGGAAAGGTGTTTGCGATCCGCCTGACGGAAACTGTCCCGGAACGGGAAATCTGTGTTATTTACCGGACCGATACGCCTTTATCCCTGGCGGGAAATGCATTTCTCCGGCTGTTTTCCGCTCTGCCGGAACCGAAGTAGAAATTACAAGGAACACAAAGAAGCCTTATCGGTCATCGTGCAGCCGGAAGTTGGCATAGGCGCT
Source organism: Lachnospiraceae bacterium (assembly GCA_022845955.1). GTDB lineage: Bacteria > Bacillota > Clostridia > Lachnospirales > Lachnospiraceae > Eisenbergiella. Next base: position 495,462 of record AP025576.1, on the reverse strand, counting down.
CATGCCGTGCTCATGCATATCCAGGCCTTCGATTTCTTCTTCCGCGGTAACCCGCAGACCCATGGTTTTATTCAGTACGATGAAGAGCACAAACGCGCATACCGCCACATAGGCGATAACGGATACCACACCCAGCACCTGGATACCCAGGAACTGCATACGGCTCATGCCCCAGTCCGCCAATACGGAAGATTTTACAAATACACCGGTGAGCACAGTCCCCATCGCACCGCAGCCGCAGTGGACAGCCACCGCACCTACCGGATCGTCAACCTTCAGAACCTTGTCAAGCAGTTCCACAATAAATACCACCAGAAAACCCGCAGCAAGTCCGATAGCCATAGCCGCATAAGGCGAAACCACGTCACAGCCGGCAGTGATCGCAACCAGGCCGGCCAGGGAACCGTTCAGTGTCATGGAGACATCGGGTTTGCCGTAACGGAACCAGGTAAGGAAAAGAACGGTAACGGTAGAAACCACAGCGGCAAGATTGGTGGTCATGGCGATATCACCGAGGCTTGTGGAGGCTCCGGTGGTGGAACCGCAGTTGAAACCGAACCAGCAGAACCAGAGGATAAATACGCCAAGGGCGCCAATGATGATATTATGCCCGGGTATTGCCTGGGGTTTTTTGTCCTTGTCAAATTTTCCGATACGGGGTCCGACAACAGCGGCCCCGATAAACGCGCACACACCGCCTACCATATGTACCGCCGTGGAACCGGCGAAATCATGGAAGCCCAATCCCGAAAGCCAGCCGTCGGACCAGATCCAGTGCCCTGTTACCGGGTATATAAAAATAGAAATGGCGGCGCTGTAAATCAGATATGCGGAAAACTTTGTCCTCTCCGCCATGGCGCCGGAAACAATAGTGGCCGAGGTCGCACAGAACACCGTGTGGAAAATCATGAATACCCCGATGGGAAGCCCATGGAACATGCCTTTTGCGTCCGCCAGGCCATAGGTGCCAAAAAACCCGGTTGTTCCGATAAACCCTCCGGCATCCTTTCCGAACATAATGGCAAAACCAATCACAAAGAAGAAAATACTTCCTAATACAAAGTCCATTAAATTTTTCATTGTTATATTTCCGGCATTTTTTGCTCTTGTAAAGCCGGTTTCCACCAGGGCAAACCCCGCCTGCATAAAAAACACCAGAAAAGCTCCCAGACAGGTCCATACAATATTTAACAATAACTCTACCGCAGCTTCCGAACTCATGCCGCCTGCAATCAAATCCGATAAATACATCCTATTTCCTCCTCATCTCACAGCACAGGGCTTCCTCCTCCCCGGCCTCTTTCCTTAACAACAGTTAACTGCGCCGGGCGGATCAGGCGCATGCGCAAAAAAAGAGATAATAAAGAGTGCTGCCCCTTTGTTATCTCCTTCGATAAACGTTTCCATCTTACTATTCTGTTTCCCGTAACCTTTACAAAGCGTCGGTTCCGTGCTCTCCGGTACGGATCCTCACGGCGTCCGCCACATCATATACAAAAATCTTTCCGTCACCGATGCTGCCGGTATTGATTTCCTTCACTATCTTGTCAATCAGTTTATCCGCATGTTCCCTGGCAACAACGGTTTCCACCTTGATCTTGGGCAGAAGGTTCACCCTGTATTCGGCGCCCCTGTATTTTTTCACAATGCCCTTTTGATTCCCGCAGCCCATAATATTGACGATATTCAGGCCGTTTACCTCCTCCGTGTCCAGAAGCTCTTTCAAATCCTCCAGCTTTTCCGGCTTAATAATAATTTCCAGCTTTTTCATACGCGTTCCCTCCTTGAGAAACAGACACTTCGTGCCTTTTTCTGAAAATAAAAAAAGCGCCTTAACCAGATATTGGTTAAAACGCCTTTGTTTGAACTCTATTATACACACATGAAAAGGAATGTCAAATGTTTTTTTCTTTATTTTTATTATTTTATGAACCATTTATGATAATGTCCTTATATACCCCAAGCGAAAATGTCCCAACTATGGTATACTAACTCCTGCTTATTTATTACGACAGGAGGAATTTATTATTAGAAAGGTTATACTTACAATGGATGAACTGAAGAAATATGAAGTGATCAAAGGCCTGGCTGATCACCCTCAGCCTAACAAAGAAAGAGCTGCACTTACACTGGGGTGCACAATCAGGCACATCAACCGTATGCTCGCCGGATACAAAACATATGGAAAAGTATACTTCGTACATGGAAACAAAGGACGTCAACCAGCCAATACCATTCAAAATGACGTAAAGATTACTATTATTGATCTTTACCGCAGTAAATACTATGATGCCAACTTTACACACTTTACAGAATTACTTGACAGGCACGAAGGTATTTCTCTGTCTGTCTCCTCAGTTTCTAAAATTTTAGAATCAGAATACATTCTCTCACCTAAGGTCACTCGTGCAAAACACAAACGTATCATAAAACATTTGAAGGATTTAAAGAAAGCTGCCAAAACACAAACGGAAGCTGATGCCATCCAAACCAATCTTGTAGCTGCCCAAGATGCCCATACCAGACGTCCCAGAGCCGCCTACTTTGGAGAACTGCTTCAGATGGATGCGACTTCATATGAATGGATTCCTGGTAGCATTTGGCACCTTCATCTTGCTATTGATGATGCCACTGGCAGAATTGTTGGTGCATGGTTCGATACACAGGAAACTCTGAATGGTTACTACCATGTATTCCAACAGATTTTGACCGATTACGGCATTCCTTATAAGTTCTTTACTGATCGCCGTACTGTGTTTACCTATAAAAAGAAAAATTCCCCATCTCTCGATGAGGATACCTATACACAGTTTGCCTATGCCTGCCACCAGCTTGGTGTTGAATTAGAATCCAGCAGTATTCCACAGGCAAAAGGCCGTGTAGAACGTTTCAATCAAACTTTACAGTCGAGACTCCCAATTGAGTTAAGACTCGCGGGAATCACGACCATAGAAGCTGCTAACGAATTCCTCAACCTCCAAGTAAAAGAATTCAATGCGAAGTTTTCACTTCCTTTCAATACTATCAAATCTGTGTTTGAAGAGCAACCCTCAAACGAAAAAATAAATCTTACACTGGCAACTTTGTGTGAAAGAACTGTCGATACCGGACACTGTCTCAGACACAGTAACAGCTACTATAAGATGCTTGATAAGAACGGTCTGCAGGTACATTACCGGAAAGGAACCAGGACCATGTTTATCCAGGCTTTTGATGGCAAAAAGTATTGTTGTGTCAATGATGCCGATATCTATGCATTGGAAGCTATTCCTGAACACGAAGCCAAATCCAAAAATTTAGATTTAGACTACAAAGAGCCAAAACCGAAAAAGAAATACATTCCTCCAATGAATCATCCCTGGCGAAAATCTATCTTTCATAAGTTCGTCCAAAAACAGGAACACCATTGGGACGACGAAGAAAAAGCATCTGCATAATAATCGAAGCGGAATCGTTGTCAAGTGAACCGTGGAATAATGGGGCAAAGTCCCTTTATACCGGGAAAGTTTTTGACAAAAGATTCACGGATTACCCTCATGACCAGGAAAGGAACTTTGTTCCTTTCCCTGCCTTCCCGGCGAGGGTTAATGGGTCAAGGGACTAGTCCCCTGCAGGTACATAGGGCAGAGCCCTATGCCCCGGAGGGTGTACTTGTGGTATCAAAAAATAATAATCAATCCAACAGTCTTTATAGACCATGCTTTATTTTGTTTTAAAAAGCCCCAGCAATTACCGGGGCTAATGTTTCACTTATTTTGGGACATTTTCAAAAACGCTTGACAATGTTTTTTTCTTTATTTTTATTATTTCCTTCACACAGGCCGTCCGCAGATTTCCCGTTTTTTCAGCCCTCTGCCGGCTGCCGCAGCCCCCTTGCTGCTTCAAATGCGTTCTACCGAATCCACTCCCGGAAAGGCTGCATACCGGTTCCAAAGCTCCCAGTTTTTCTGCTTTTCCGCCTCCTCCAGCTCCGCCAGAAGCCGGACGCGGACCGCGCTGCGGTGGATAAAACAGGGATTGGGATCGTTAAAAAACTCATCGCTTTTACCCAGGATGATTTCTTCCTTCAGGGGAAGATCGGTCATGGTTCCCCGATAGATCTCCACCCCGTTCAGGCAGATACGGATACACTCTTCTTTTTCCTTCTTTTTTCCGAACACAGGCCGGCACCTCCCTTATAGCAGCATGTACAGCGAAAACAGAGCGAACACAAGAAACAGGACCGCATACAGCAGCTTCACCAAAGGCATCCGCTGCAGGCTTTTTTCCGAAAGGGCAAATACACTTTTTCCGCCCGCCACAAGAAGAATGATGAGCAGGGCAGGGATACACATGGCCGCAATATAGAGACAGAAAATAAAGAAGGGGACGCCTTCCCCCGGAGCCGACTGCACCCATTGCAGAATGGACGCCAGATAGATCTGTCCGGTGCAGAAAAATTCACCCAGGGCAATCACCACGCTTCCTCCGAACACAGCCAGAAACAAAAGCTTCCCCATCCCCGGCCGCACAGCCGACTGCATCAGCTTTTCGTTCCATCTGCGCAGCGCTTTGGGAAGCTGCATCCGCACTTTCCCGAAATTCCCTTTCCTGACCTGGACAAAATCCCATAAATTCCCCAGGGCCGCCGCCAGACAGAAAACGAGCAGCAGAATATTCAGCACATCCCTCGCCGTTCCGAAGGCATCCATCGGGATGGAAGATGCCGCGGCTGCCACCGCCATACCAAGGCCGAGGTACGCCAGGAATTTCCCTGCCAGATAGCAAAGCCCGTACCGCAGGAACCGGCCTCCCGCCGCCGCAAGCAGAGAGAGAAACAGCAGGGTCATGGACAGGGCGCAGGGATTCAGCCCGTTCAGGAAACCGGTAAGCAGGACAGCCCCCACGGATGCCATTGCGGTAAAGCCGGCACCTCCCACAGCGGAACCCGCAAGCATTTCCGGATCATAACCGGCTCCGATCCCCTCCCCTGCCTTCATCAAATCCGCAAGTCCGCTCCGTATCTGCTTTTCACCGGACAGATAGCGGTTCCCTATGAATATGACCGGAACCTTCTGCCGGGACACCGGTACCTGATAGGCCTCGTATAACCGGAGCAAATACGAGGCATTTTCCTCTTCCATCACGGATAGCTCCCGGATATTCACAGGCAGGGCGGCTCCGTCCGCCGTTATTTCCGCCGGAAGCTCTTTCAGATATTCTTTTACCTTATCGCAGCTGCTGCAGCTTTCCGTAGAAAAAAACAGGATGTTCATGCTGCCCTTATCTGCATTCCCTAAAGCAAGCCCGCCTTCCCCTCCGGCTTTTCCCGGAGTCCTATCCCCGTCCCCGCTTCCGGGTTCCCTCGTTCCGGTTATATCCGGCCCCATTCCCGCCGCTTGTGCAAGACAATCGTAAAGCTCTTCCTCCATCCGGGTATATCCCGTAATCCAGCGGTTTCCCACAATCACCATAGGATAGGACACTTCCTCCTCCGGAATCCCCAGTTCCTGTACAAGCCGGTCCAGGGCCTCCCTTCCGTCCGTACGGTACACATAGTATTCTTCTATCTGATATGGGATTGCCGTCTGCCTGCCCTCCATCGTCTTTGATGCCAGATCCCGGAATTTTTTCCCTTCATGACAGGATTCGCAGGGATTGTTGTGAAAAAAATAAACCGTCACCTTTTCGTCCTGCTCCTGCGGGCTCGTCTCCTCCCCCGCACTGCCGCGCCCTGCCGTCAGCAGAAGTCCCAAAACAAGCAATAGTATAGATAGTAATCTCCCCGCTCTGTTTTTCATCGTCTCTCCCCATTTTATCCTTTATCGTATATCTTACTAAAGGGATTATAACTTTCTTGCGCCCATCACGTCAACAGAAGATAACGGCTGGCCGGCTTCCCAGACAAACCGGAGGCATTTCTTTCCCTTCCAGCAGATGTTTTCCGCCAAATGCCCCCCCAGCCTTCTGCATATTTCTTCTGAAGCACGGTTTCCCTCTACCACCAGAGCCTGGATCCCCTCAAACTCCAGTTCCCGGAAACCATACTCCAAAAGTGCCGTACAGGCTTCCAGGCAATATCCCTTCCGCTGTTCCTTTTTTGCCACAATAAAACCAAGTTCAGGATAGGCAAAGCCCTCCCTCCTACAAAAACCGGCTCTGCCCACACAGCGCCCGCATTCCTTTTCCACCAGCATCCAGATACCGAACCCAAAGAAAGGATAGGCCTTCTCAATATAACTTTTCATATAGGCCCTCTCCTCTTCCCGATCCGCAGAAAGCCTGTCCAGGAAATCCCCGGCGTCCGCCTGATCATAGATCCGGTATAACGCCTCCAAATCCCCTTCCGCCATTTCCCGGACCAGCAGCCTTTCCGTCTCCAGGATTTCCCAAGGTTCTCCTATATGCCTCTGATACACCTTTTCCAGGAAATCCCCGTCCAGCCCTTCCAGCGACTCCACCGCATAAGGGATATCTTTCCAGTCCCCGCTCCGGTTCCCTTCCGTCAGAAAAAGCAGGATACAGGCATCCTTACCCGCCCTTTCCCGCACGGCATCCGGCCGGTCCGTGATATAAACAATCCCGTTCCCCGTCAACGTCTCCTCCGATATTCCCCTCTCCAGCTTCACCTGATACAGGGCCAGCCCTTCCTCCAGCTCCTCTGTTTTGGCTGCCGCTGGTTCCCATTCCAGCTCCAGAACCACTTTCTCCAACATAATCCGCGTACTCCCTTTACGAATTGTCATATTTCGGCTACAATAAACCTGTCGGCCTGCTGCGCCGGCCTGCTTCTCCCCGCCCGGCCGGGGAGGGAGAAGCAGACCGGTGCAGCAAACCCTCAGGTTTATTGTAACCAACATCACAACAGAAAGGAAGAATTATTTTATGGCACAGAATCCCGTTGTAACAATTACCATGGAAAACGGAGATGTTATAAAGGCTGAGCTTTATCCTGATATCGCTCCCATTTCCGTAAACAACTTCATCAGCCTGATTCAGAAAAATTTCTATGACGGACTGATTTTCCACAGAGTCATCAAAGGCTTCATGATCCAGGGAGGCGATCCGGACGGAAACGGAACCGGAGGCCCGGGTTATTCCATTAAGGGAGAATTTTCCCAGAATGGTGTTAAAAACGAATTAAAGCATACCGAAGGGGTGCTTTCCATGGCGCGTTCCATGGCTCCCAACTCCGCAGGAAGCCAGTTCTTTATCATGCATAAGAATTCTCCTCATCTGGATGGTTCCTATGCCGCTTTCGGCAAAGTGACGGAAGGAATGGAAAATGTAAATAAAATCGCTGAAACCAATACCAATTACGCCGACCGTCCTCTCACGGAGCAGCGCATTAAGACCATGACCGTTGAAACCTTCGGCACGCAATATCCGGAACCGGAAAAAATGTAAACAGACACATACAGCAGGCCGCCCCCGGCAAAACCGGGGAGCGGCCTTTTCTTTTCTGTCAGTTTTTGCCAAAATCAGCGTTCATATATTGTTCATATTTTTTTCAAAAAAAATTAATCCGGCACACACTGTTTAGACACTTCTGTTTCCTATACTATAACCATAAGATGAAGCGAACAAAGAAGCACCAAACTTCATCTTCTCCTCTTAAGCGTACAACAAAACTTTTTATAAATAGCTTTTTCATAATAAATGCCAGGTAAGCAGTTACCTGGCATCCTCCCTTTTTACGGGAGCTTTTTTTATGTTACCGGCGGCCGCCGGAACGGCCGTCAGGAAATATAACGCGCAATCAGGCGGTAAAGCTGCTGTACATCAATAGGCTTTGCAATATGGTCGTTCATGCCGGCCTGCCTGGCAGCTGCCACGTCCTCTGCAAAAGCATCCGCAGTCATGGCGATGACGGGGATTCCGGCCGCATCCTTCCTTGAAAGCCGGCGTATCTTTCTCGACGCACGGAGTCCGTCCATCACCGGCATACGGATATCCATCAATATCAGATCATAAAAGGCTTCCATGGAATTTTCAAAAGCTTCCACACCCGCCTTCCCATCGCCCGCCACATCTACGGCGGCCCCCGTCTGCTGCAGCAGCTCCCGGGCTATTTCCCGGTTCAATTCATTATCCTCCACCAGAAGAATATGTTTCCCCGTAAAATCATAGGTCGGCAGTTCATCCTGCACCACATCCTGTCCCAATACATATTTTTGTATCCCGTAGCACAAAGTGGAGAGGAAAATTGGTTTCTGCAGGAATCCTGTGATTCCCGCTTCCTTGGCAGGCTCCTCAATCTCGCTCCAGTCATAGGCGGACATAATCAGTATGGGGATATCCCCGCCATTCTCTTTCCGGATCTGCCGCGCCGTCTGCAATCCGTCCATGCCCGGCATTTTCCAGTCAAGGATGACGGCGTCATAGTCCGCGCCCTTCCGGCGGGCTTCTCCCACCCTGGACACCGCCTCTGCGCCGCTTTCCGTACATTCCGCAATGACGCCGAATTCCCGCAGGGCCTGTTCCATGTATTCCAGAATATCCTCCCCGTCATCCACCACCAGAATCTTCAGCTCCGGGAAACGCAGGGGCATCGGCGGCATATTGTCCAACTGCATGGGAACCGACACAGAAAAAGTGGAACCTTCGCCGGCGCTGCTGGCTACCCGGATACTTCCGCCCAGCAGCTCCACCAGCCTTTTGGTTATCGCCATACCCAGCCCGCTGCCCTCCGTTTTATCCACGCGGCTGTCCTGTTCGCGGGAAAAAGGCTCAAAAATATGTTCCATAAAATCCTGGCTCATACCGATTCCCGTATCTGTTATCACAATGTCCAGATAAACAGAAAGGGCATCCTCTCCTGCCCGTTCTGCGATATCCATAGTGACAGAGCCTCCGGAAGGTGTGAATTTGGAAGCATTGGATAACAGGTTAATCAGGATCTGACGCAGACGCAGCGCATCGGAGCAATATCTCTCATGCCTGAGATCATGCAGCCGAACCGCAAATTTCTGGTTTCTGGCTTTGATATTGGGCTGCGTGATGGTAACCACATTGGTCAGCAGCTCCGGCAGGGACAAGGGCATATTGCTGATGGAAATGTTGCCGTTTTCTATTTTGCTCATATCAAGGACATCGTTTATCAGCCCAAGCAGATGCTGCCCCGATAAGGTTATCTTATTCAGGCAGTCCAGGATCTTATCCGGCTCATTCAGATGGGATTTGGCGATATCCGTCATCCCCACAATGGCATTCATGGGAGTACGTATATCATGGGACATATGCGACAGGAAATCCGATTTCGCCCTGTTGGCCCTTTCCGCCAGACGCAGGGCCGTTTTCAGCTCCTGCGCCTGCTTCTCCAGCTTCTCCTGCATCTGCCGCAGCTCCGTCTCATTTGTGATATCAATAAAAAGGAAAAGATACAGCGGTTCTTCCCCCAGCGAATCCAAACAGGCGGCATTGACCTGAAGCCAGGCCTCTTTTCCATCCCTGTTTATACAGCGGGCCACAAAATGCACCGCTTCCCGGGATTGGAATTTCTTCCGGTAAAGTTCCACCACGTCCGCATTCTGCTTCAGGTTTTCCCGGAATAAAGCATCCCCTTCCCCAAAAAAGTCATAAAACCGGGAATTTGCCTCCAGAAGTTCCATTCCCTGTTCTCCCCCGACGCGGCATTTCGCCACAAACCCGGGCAGGTTATCATAGGTTACGGACTGCTCCCGCTGCTGCTGGATAATATCCGTAACATCCGTCATAGCGGTATAGGATACCTGGCATCCGTCTATATAGTCATCCACAAAGGTTGCCGTCATCTGGACAAGGGCATATTCACCGTTCTTTTTGCGTATACGTCCGATATTGCTGTAACCCGATCGGCCCTCCTCCAGGGCTTTTGTGACCACACCTCCCAGCCTTTCCCAGTCCTCCTCGTCATGGATTCCCAGTTCATCATTACTGTAGTAGCTGTCGCATTGATTATGATAAAGGATTTCATATTCCTCTTTTGTATACCCTATCAGTTCATAATAAAAATCATTGGCCCACACCAATGAAAAATGTTCATTTAATAAATGCTTGCTTACACTGACACGCAGCATATTCATCAGGGTTGTATATTCATAATCTCTTTCCCGGCTGTCTGTATCCATTTTTTTACCTCGAAACGAAGGAGTGATCTCCCGTCCAAACTTTCTCGTTTTAGCTACAGGTTTATTTTATTCCATCTTTCAATATTAAGCAAGCATTCTGTATTCATTTCATTTATGTTATACTGTAAGCAATCGTGAACAAGGGAAAGGAAAGCTGTCATGAAGACGGAGAATAATCTTTACGAAACCGTATACCAGTCCATGCTGACCCAGCTGTACAGCGGCGTGCTGCGCTGCGGCCAGTCCATTCCCTCCCAGCAGGAACTGTGCCGGCAGTATAATATCGGGATTACAACAGTCAGGAAGGTTCTGGGTATTCTGGAAAAAGATGGCTTCATCCGAACTTCGGCGGGGAAGCGGGCAGTGGTCTGTTTTGATAAAAACAAGCAGTCCTATATTTCCGTCCTTCTGAAACGAAGTGAAAGCATACTGGATATTTACCGGGGCCTGGAAATCCTGATGCCTCCGTTATATGCAGCGGGTGCCGTGCGCTGTCCCGATTATAGCAGACTGGATTCCCTCACAATTGCCGCCGCCAGGGAGACTGACCTCAATACATTCTATCTGCAGTCCAGTTGCTTTTTTACCGAATTCCTTAAGCCCTTCCGTAATCCGGTTATTTTGGATCTCCAGTCAGATATGGAACATTATGCCCGGATCCCTTATCTGTCGGCTTCCGGCCTGGCAAATCCTTTCACCATCACCTGCACCTATGCCCGGACCAACCTGCAGTACATCCGGTCCCTGGCAGGAGACGGGCAGGAAGCGGCGCTGACCGGCAGGCTCCGGCGTATGTACAAGGAAATGGGCGCACGGATCGCTTCTTATCTGGAGGCTTTGGGAAAAAAATATCCCGCAGATCCGGGTCAGGATTCCTACCAGTGGTTTTCGGGCAAATCCCGGGTACCGTTATATACGGTAGTGGCCCGGGACCTGTTCAAACGGTGCGAAATGGGTGAATTCGATAATTGTACTTATCTGCCCTCTGTCCCCCTGATCATGGAGGAATACCACATTTCCAAATCCACCGCGTCCAACGCTGTTTCCCTGCTCAGTGATATCGGGTTTGTAAGGACTCTGGACAAAAAAGGCATTGTGCGCCGCAACGGCGGGGAATTGCCGCAAATCCGGCTGGATGAAAAAATAATAGCGGAGCATCTGGTTTTATTTCTGGATGTCCTTCAGATTCTGTCCGTCTGTGCAGACAGCCTTTCCTCTGCGGCATTTTCCGCATTGAGCCGCCCCGAAAAAGAAGAAACAGCCAGGCTTTGGGCCGGATACCAGAATACCGCTTCCACCGCTCAGATCGTGCAGATCCTTCTGCATTTCCTGCAAGAAAATATGCCTTCAAAATGCCTGCGCAGCATTCTGGAGCAATTTGATAACATTCTGATTTGGGGCCATTATATGGACCGGATGCATGCATATAACGCCATAACCCGGCATCTGGATTCGGAAATCCGGCGAGGCTTTTCCCAATTGCAGACCGCACTCTCAGAGGATAAGGAGGACGAATTCACCCGCCCTTTTTCCTCCATTTTTGCGTTGGTTTACCAGAGCCCCCGAAGCCAGCTTCTTCCGTGTGTGCCCTGGCCCGAAAGGCTGCCTGCGCCTTTATGCGGAAGGCTTTATCAGCCTATGCCGTAACGGCTTTTTAACAGGCTCCATGACTTCTTTTCCTTCCCTCCACTAAAAAAGAGCGCCGGCCTCTAAGCCAACGCTCTCATTTTTTGTATTAGTAATAATCCTGTCAGGATATAAGGCTTATTCTCAAGCCTTTCCAACAGAACCGAACATTTCCATTTTTTCTTTAACGGTATCCTTGATAGCCTGTGCGCCGGGTGCCAGAAGCTTACGGGGATCAAAGCCCTTGCCTTCCAGATCCTTGCCTGCTTCCACATACTTTCTGGTAGCTGCTGCGAAGGAAAGCTGGCATTCCGTGTTAACATTGATCTTGGAAACGCCGAGGGAGATCGCTTTCTTGATCATATCTTCCGGGATACCTGTGCCGCCGTGAAGAACCAGAGGCATGTCCCCTGTCAGCTTCTGGATAGCATCCAGAGTTTCAAAGGAAAGTCCCTTCCAGTTAGCGGGATATTTGCCGTGGATGTTGCCGATACCTGCTGCCAGGAAATCAACGCCCAGATCAGCAACCATCTTGCATTCCTGAGGATCTGCACATTCGCCCATTCCTACAACGCCGTCTTCTTCGCCGCCGATAGAACCAACCTCAGCTTCGATGGAAAGTCCTTTTTCATGAGCTGCTGCAACCAGTTCTGTGGTCTTTGCAACGTTTTCTTCAATGGCATAATGGGAACCATCGAACATGATGGAAGAGAATCCTGCTTCAATACACTTATAGCATGCGTCATAGCTGCCGTGGTCAAGGTGAAGAGCTACCGGAACCGTGATGTTCATTTCTTCCAGCATGCCGTTTACCATGCCAACAACGGTTTTATATCCGCACATATATTTGCCAGCGCCTTCAGAAACTCCCAGGATTACAGGGGAATTCAGTTCCTGTGCTGTCTGCAGAACGGCTTTGGTCCATTCCAGGTTATTAATGTTGAACTGGCCTACTGCATAATGGCCGGCTTTTGCCTTGTCGAGCATTTCTTTTGCTGATACTAACATTTTATCTACCTCCATTAAATTTTAGATTATTTCTCTTTACTGGTGTTATTATACCCCATCTTCATAAAAAAGGAAATAAGGAAAGTTAAACTTTTCACACAACTTTCAGGAAGGGCGGCACAGGGACGGAGGGGAACCGGAAGTATTTATTCCTCCAGCGTCCAGGGCACGCGGATCTGAAGGGCCTGCTTGCGGTTATACATATCCACGACATGATGCTTGCCGCCGAATTCGCCGTCCAGGGTCCAGGATACCTCTTCCTCGGACTCGATATGGAGGGAGGCGGTTTTAAAACAGTACATCTGATCCGTGTCGATGTTGCGGTTAACCAGATCGGTGAGTATCTGGTTCAATTCGATGGCATTGGTGGGACGTTTGATCAGGGTGACCTCAAACTCACCGTCATCCAGCTCCACGTATTTGCCGGTAATCCGTTTAAAACCTCCCACAGACATGGAATTGGTGATCATTCCGAAAATAAAATCCCCTTCTATCTCCAGGTTCTCGGCGGTAACCTTCATCTTGTAAGATTTAATGGAGGGCAGGCGTTTCATACCTTCCAGAAGATAGGCCATATGCCCCAGGACGTTTTTGTATTCCTGCTTCGTTTCATAAGAAACATCGGTAAAAAGGCCGAAGGCTGCAATATAGACAAAGGTATCGTCGTTAAAGGCGCCGATGTCACAGGCAAAAAGCCTTCCGTCCACTACGGTTTCAGCTGCCGCCTTCATATTTTTGGGTATTCCCAGGCTGTTTGCAAAATCGTTGGTGCTCCCTGCAGGTATGTAGCCCACGGGTACCGGTTTGCTGCTCTTCATGATACCGGTAACCACCTCATCCAGAGTCCCGTCACCGCCGCTGCATACCACACAGTCGTATTTCTTTGCTTTTTCTGCCGCCACTCTTACGGCATCTCCGGCATATTGGGTGGGGTAAACAGTCACTTCATTTCCGGCTTTTACAAAAACATCGATGATATCGCAAAGATTGTTTTTTATCTGTCCCTTGCCAGCCTTGGGATTATAAATAAACAGCATTTTTTTTCTCGCCATTTTCACATTCCTCCTTATGTGGCCCCCTCGGAACTTTAAAAAAGGAGCATAGATATGCTCCTTTTCTTTTTATTTGAAAGTCTTTATTCCATTCAGTTGCTTTTGCCGCTGCAAAGATACTTCGCAATATCCTCTACTGCAACTTCTTCATCGGGACCATCTGCAATAACGGTCACCAGTTCGCCGCTGTCAAGGCCAAGACTCATCATTCCCATGATACTTTTTGCATTTACCTTTTTGCCTTCCGATTCCAGATAAACAGTGCTGTCATGCTGGCTGGCCACCTGTACGAGCATAGCAACCGGCCTTGCTTCCAGTCCGCCGCTTAACTGAATTTTGACTGCCTTCATTTTCATAAATTACTCCTCCTTTTACTACTTTCCTTCCACTTCTTTTACCTATTTATCCCCTGCTGCGACCTGACATTATCCGCCAGCTCACTCAACTTGCGAAGCCTGTGATTCACGCCTGACTTTCCTACCGGAGGATCCAGATATTCCCCCAACTCACGAAGGGGGGCATCGGGATAAGCAAGCCTTATTTCCGCCATCTCCTTCAATCCGTCTGGAAGATTCTCAAATCCGTATTTCTCCTGGAGAAGCAGAATGTCCTCCGCCTGTCTTGTGGACGCGTTCACGGTCTTACCGATATTGGCCGTTTCACAATTTACTCTTCTGTTCACAGAGTTACGCATTTCTTTTACGATTCTGTAGTTTTCGAAGTTCATCAGGGATTTGTGGGCCTCCACAATATTCAGGAAATCTGATATCCCCGTACCATCCTTCATATAGACAACATGGTACTTTTTCCTCTGCACAATTCTGGCTTCCACTTCGAAGGAAAGTAAAATTGTCTGAATCTGCTCTGCCTGAAAAAGGTTTGTGCATACAATCTCAAGATGATAGCTTTTTCCCGGGTCACTCATGGAACCCGATGACAGAAACGCACCTCTTAAAAAAGCTCTCTGACAGCATGAATTTTTGATGAGCATAGCGCTGACAGGGGCTCTCATATCCCGGAGCATCCCCTCCTTGTCCATGAACTTTGCAGCCTGCAGAACCTGCTTAATCTGGACAGGATCCGTTAGTTCGATATCATAAGCCCTGATCCTTGCAGAGGTCCTGACCCTGGGTTTCAACCCGGGTTTCATGCTGTTTCCCACCCGTTTTTCATTCACGCTAGTATTTATATTAAATGTTTTCTTCAATAATGTAAAGCATTTTCTTATAACAGCTTCATTTTCTGCCTGAATCACCAGCTTTTCACCATAAGAAGATGGACGAACCCCTTCCTCCCGGTTATTAACTTTTTCTGCCGCCTGTAAGCTGCCGCAGAAATGCAGAATAGAGGCCAGCTCTGCAATCTGGCAGTGCCTTGCGGCGGCCACCTGTTTTTGCAGTTCTTCCTTAACTTCTCCTGAAAAAGACATGTCCAGCCCTCCTGGATACCGGCAAGCCCTCCGCCGGGATTTATTTTACATCCCTGTGGCTGATGGTCAACCCATAATTTCCTTTATCCTTCATGCGCACATACAGATCATTTGCCAGCGTTACGCTTCGGTGCTTGCCTCCGGTACAGCCTATGGCAACCACCAGCTGGTACTTGCCTTCCTTGATATAATTGGGGATCAGGAACTGAAGCATGTCCTCCAGCTTGTCCATGAACTGCCCGGCTTCCGGGAAACTCATCACATAATCCTGCACCCCTTTATCGTTCCCCGTCATATATTTGAGTTCATCGATATAAAACGGATTGGGTAAAAACCTGACATCAAACACAAGATCCGCATCCGCCGGTATCCCGTGTTTAAAACCAAAGGACATAATACTTATTATGAGATTATTATATTCCCCGTTCTGCACAAAAATTCTGTCTATTTCTTCCTTTAATTCCCGGGTCAGAAGCTTTGAGGTATCAATGATGTAATCCGCGCTCTTTTTGATCTTCGTAAGAATCTCACGTTCCTTGCGGATACCGGATTCCACCCGGTTGTCTTCGGGCGTGCACAGCGGATGTACCCTGCGGCTTTCCTTATAGCGCTTCACCAGGGTAGCATCGGAAGCATCCATAAAAAGAATTTCAAATACAAACCCGTTCTGTCTCATTTTGTCCAGTATTTTCATGGTATCCCCGAAGGATTGATCCGCCCTCACATCCAGCCCCAGGGCAGCCTTGGATATTTCGTTCCCCGGCATTACCAGCAGTTCCATGAACTTTTCAATCAGAAGCACCGGCAGATTATCCACGCAGAAAAAACCCACGTCCTCCAGCATCCTCATGGCTGTGCTTTTTCCGCCGCCGCTCATCCCCGTCACAATTACGAATCTCACTTATCTTTCCTCCCTCATGTCCCCTGCCCGGCCCGTATGGTTTCTTTTGTAATAAGAAGAAAGAGAAAGCCCCGTGGGAGGCTTTCCTGTCTTTCCTGCAAGTAGGTATATATGCGGTTAAAAATCTCCCAGAAATATGACCTCCGGCTCCAGCGTAACACCAAATTTGTCCCTGACGGTTTCTACCACTTCCTGGATAAGCTCTGCAATATCCGCAGCTATGGCCGTCCCGTCGTTGATAACAAAACCGCAGTGCTTCTCAGAAATCTGCGCTCCTCCGATCCGTGCTCCCCGCAGCCCGCTGTCCATAATGAGCTTTCCCGCGAAGTACCCTTCGGGCCGCTTAAAGGTACTGCCTGCGCTGGCGAATTCCAGCGGCTGTTTTTCTTTTCTCCTGGCGGCAAGCTCATTCATCCGGGCCAGAATTTCTTCTTTGTTCCCCGGCTGAAGCCGCAGGCTTACCTGCAGTACCACATAGGGCCTGTTTTTGATCACGCTGTTGCGGTAACCGAATTCCATCGTGTCATTGTCCAGATCCAGAATACTGCCATCCTTGTACATCACCTGGACGGATTCCACAATCTGCCGCATTTCCCCGTCATAGGCCCCGGCATTCATCTTGACGCCGCCCCCTATGCTTCCGGGGATACCGGATGCGAATTCCATTCCGGTCAGTCCGTTTTCCATAGCCTCCCGGGCCGCCGCGGACAGAAGCACCGATGCTCCCGCCGTCAGCAGATTGCCTTCGGTTTTCAGGGCGGTAAATTCCCCTCCCAGACGGATGATAACTCCCCGGTAGCCTTTATCTCCCACCAGAAGATTGCTTCCGTTTCCCAATATGAAATAGGGCCGTTCCACAAGATTCAGGTACTTAATTATTTTTTCCAGCTGTTCTTTATTATCGACGGTGACAAATACCTCCGCCGGTCCTCCCACCCGAAAGGTGGTATGCTTATGCATCGGTTCCTCAAGAAGGATATTTTCCGGTGTTACTACACTCTCCAGATATTCAATAAAAGCTTTACTCACTGCTGCTCCCATTCCTCATAAACTTGTAACTGTCCAGTTCCTTCACAGTTACTTAAACTTATCAATATAGTATGCCGTAACCGGTATTTTTAGTCCAGCACCATTTTAGCGGCCCCGTAAATACCGGCGTCATTTCCCAAAGTTGCCAATGCGAACAGCGCTCCGCGGCTTCCGGCAAACACATAAGGTATGTAATTCTTCTGGATATAATCCAGCAGAACCGGTCCCGCTTTGGATACGCCGCCGCCGATTACAAATATTTCAGGGTTCACCACACCGGCAATATTGGCCAGTTCCTTGCCGAGGATCTCCCCGAAACGCTCCGCTACCTGGACAGCAAGCTCATCCCCCGCTTTTACCGCATCAAATACGGCCTTTGCGGAAATATTGGGATTGCTCCTGAGCACACTGGGTTTGTCATCCTGGGCCAGTCTGCGTTTTGCCAGTCTCACAATACCGGTTGCGGAGGTATACTGCTCCAGGCAGCCGTAATTGCCGCAGTTGCATTTTTCGGTTTCCCCGTCCATCACATGGATGTGGCCGATTTCACCGGCAGCTCCGGTGGTACCGGAAAGGATCCTGCCGTCCGCGATAATTCCGCCGCCCACGCCGGTCCCCAGGGTAACTGCCACCAGGTTTTTGTGGCCCTGGCCGCCGCCCTTCCACATTTCGCCCAGTGCGGCCACATTGGCATCGTTTCCGGCCTCCACAGGGATGTTCAGAAGGCTCTGCAGACGGTTCTTGATGCTGAAAGTCCCCCAGCCCAGGTTAACGGCGTTATAAACCGTTCCTTCCCCGTCGATGGGGCCGGGAGCGCCTACGCCCACACCGATGATATCCTCCCGGGTCAGTTCCCGTTCCTTCATTTTAGCCAGAATGCTGTCGGCCACATCGGGAAGAATGGCTTCTCCGCTGTTTTCCGTTCTTGTGGGGATTTCCCATTTTTCCAGGAGAGTCCCTTCCGTATCAAAACAGCCCAGTTTTACCGTGGTGCCTCCCACATCGACTCCGAAACAATAATTTGCCATGATTTAATCGTCCTCCTCATCTTCTTCTCTTCTGCGCGCCAGGGAGTTCTGTACACGGGTATACAATTCCTGGGCCGCATTGTAGCCCATCTTCTTCTGCCGGTGGTTGACTGCCGCCGACTCACAGATAATAGCCAGATTCCGTCCCGGGCGGATGGGAATGTTATGGCAGACAATCTTGTTGCCCAAGTAGTCTGTATATTCCTCTTCCAGGCCCAGCCTGTCATATTCTTTGTCCTTATTCCAGTCCTCCAGGCGGACCACCAGATCGATGGACTGGGTATCCTTAACGCTGGACACACCGAACAGGGTCTTTACATCGATGATTCCGATACCGCGCAGCTCGATAAAATGCTTGGTGATGTCCGGGGCATTCCCTATCAGCGTGTCGTCACTCACCTTTCGGATTTCCACCACATCATCCGACACAAGACGGTGTCCCCTCTTAATCAGCTCCAAAGCGGCCTCCGATTTGCCGATTCCGCTTTCTCCGGTAATCAGCACGCCTTCCCCATATACATCAACCAGCACGCCGTGCACGGAAATACAGGGGGCAAGCATAACATTCAGCCAGCGGATGATTTCTGCCATAAAAGCGGAAGTCGCTTTTTTAGTCATGAGAATAGGGACATTTTTTTCCTGGGCAATCTGAAGGAAAAGAGGATCCGGATGAAGCTCTCTGGAAAATACAATACAGGGAATGGGGTATGATAACAGCTGGTTATAGATTTTCTGCTTTCTCTCCTCCGTCATGGACTCCATGTAAGTGTATTCCACAAAACCGATAATCTGAAGGCGTGTGGCCTCATAATGCTCAAAATACCCCGCCATCTGCAGCGCCGGCCTGTTGATGTCCGGCTGGGTGATCTTAATACCCTTTACATCAATTTCCGGCGTCAGGTTTTCCAGTTTCATTTTCTCAATGATCTGTGTTAGATTCACATGTGACATACCTTGTCCTCCGATTTCCATTATTCCCGCGAAACACGAGCCGGGCAGACATGCCCGCATGCATATCCGGCAGCCGGCGCGGATCCGGCTTATTTTCAGTCATACGTATACCTTTGCTTATTTTACCACAGAACCATGAAAAAAAGAATAGATTTCTTCCGCTATATGCACCGGTATCTCAGCCACTTCGGACAGCTGGGAAACCTCCGCGCCGCGGATATCGTCTATGGATTTGAAATGCCGCATCAGCGCTTTCCGCCTTGCCGGCCCCACTCCCGGGATATCGTCCAGAACTGAGCGCACCTGCTCCTTGCTGCGCAGGGAACGATGGTATTCAATGGCGAACCGGTGGGCTTCATCCTGTATCCGGGTAATCAGTTTAAATCCCTCGCTGCGGGTATCTATGTCAATTTCCTTATTCTGGTAATATAACCCCCTTGTGCGGTGGTTATCATCCTTTACCATGCCGCATACGGGTATTTCTATGTGAAGCTCGTCCAGCACCTGTCGGGCCACATTCACCTGGCCCTTTCCGCCGTCCATCAGAAGCAGATCCGGGAATTTGGTAAAGCTGCCGAATTCTTTCTCAATTTGTTTTTCCTGAAGCTCCTTCGCTTCCTCCATCCCGTGCAGGAACCTTCGGGTAAGGACCTCCTTCATACAAGCGTAATCATCAGGGCCTGAGACGGTGCGTATTTTAAACTTCCGGTAATCGCTGCGCTTGGGTTTCCCTTTTTCATATACCACCATGGAGCCCACATTTTCAAAGCCGCTGATATTGGAGATATCAAAGGCCTCCATCCGGCTGATCTCCGGCAGGGAAAGCAGGCTGCAGATTTCCTTCACCGCACCGATGGTCCTTCCTTCTTCCCTCTTGATCCGTTCCCGATCCTTGCTCAATACCAGGGATGCATTGGTTGCCGCCAGCTCCACCAGCTTTTCCTTGGTGCCCTTCTTGGGCACACGGATGTGCACCCGGCTGCCCCTGCGCTTTCCCAGCCACTGCTCCAGCACCTCCACATCCTCGATTTCCTCCTGAAGCATCAGCTCCCTGGGAACGAACGGGGTGCCGGCATAGAACTGCTTGACAAAATCCAGCAGAATCTGGGCCCCGGTACTGTCGGAAACATGGGTCATATAAAAATGCTCCCTGCCGATCAGCTTGCCGTCCCGGACAAAAAACACCTGTACCACCGCATCGTTTTCATCCTTGGCGAGGGCGATGATGTCCTTATCCTCCCCGTTGCTGTCGGTAATTTTCTGCTTCTGGGCCACCTGTTTCACACTGTTGTACAGATCCCGGTAACGGATTGCCTCCTCAAACTCCAGGTTTTCCGAAGCCTGCTCCATTTTCTGCTGTAAATCCGCCAGGATAGGCTTGAAATTACCATTTAAGAAATCCAGGGCCTTATCCACCTGCTCCCGGTACGCTTCCCGGGAAATTCCGCCCTGGCACGGCGCGCTGCACTGTCCGATATGGTAATTCAGGCAGGGCCTGTCCATACCGCAGTCCCTGGGCAGCACCCTGTTGCAGGTGCGCAGCTTGTAAAGCTTATTTATCAGCTCTATCGTATCCTTTACCGCAGCAGCCGAGGTAAAGGGGCCGAAATAGCGGGATTTGTCCTTTTTCATCTGTCTGGAAAACAGGACTCTTGGATATTCTTCCCCCGTTGTCACTTTAATATAAGGATAGGTTTTATCATCCTTGAGCATCGTATTGTAGCGGGGGCTGTGCTCTTTAATCAGGTTATTTTCCAGCACCAGCGCTTCCAGCTCCGAATCGGTGACGATATACTCAAACCTGGCTATTTTCGTTACCATCTTTTCTATTTTCGGGCTTTTGTTCGTGCTCTCCCGGAAATAGGAACGCACCCGGTTCCGCAGACTGATTGCCTTCCCCACATAAATAATGGTATCCTCTTTGTCATGCATAATATATACGCCGGGCTTGGGCGGAAGCTTCTTTAATTCTTCTTCAAAATTAAACATATTCAATTCACTCCGGTTATCCCCTTGCGGGGATCTTTACGTGAAAAGGGATTCTTATTCCAGAATCATAAGAATCCCTTGTCTGTAACTTCATTTTATTTCTTATCGGAAGGAGGAAGCACGGTATTGGAAAATCTTCCTACCGGCCCGCGCGGTCCCGCGGAGGTTTCGTCGTTGTCTTTATCCCCGCTGCGTTCCGCCGTTCCATCCGAAGCTGCACTATTCTGTGGGTGTTCACCCGCAGGCGCTTCCTCTGTACCGTTCTCCCCGGTACGGAAGAAATCCAAATCCTGGCCCGGTATGCCGCTTTCCTTTGTTTCCCACCAGTCGGACTGCGGGCCTGCGTCGGCAGGCGCATTCCCGTCCGCGCCGTCGGCGGCCGTCTGTCCGGCTCCATTCCCGCCGGATGTGAAGCTTTCCTCCTGCGTCTGACGGAAATGCAGATCCCAGGGTTTGGGAACTATTTCCTCTCCGTCTTTCGCTGCCTGCCCGGACACGGTTTCCTGTCCGGAAGAGGATGCACCGGTATCGGCAGCAGTACTCCCCGCAGCAGCACCGGCGGATGTCTCCGTACGGGTATTTTCCGAAATACGGGAACGGGTTTCTCCGGCACTGTCTTCTTCAGGCTCCGGGATCCCTTTTTCCCTGCGGTAAATCTTCATAAATTCCTTGCCGGTAATGGTTTCTTTCTCGATCAGATATTCCGCGATACGGTCCATAACCTCCCGGTTCCCCCGGAGCAGTTCCAGAGCCTTTTCGTAGCACTCCTTCAGAATCCGCATAACCTCGGAATCCACTTCTGCAGCAGTCACATCGGAACAGTTCATCACCGCCCGTCCGTCCAGGTACTGACTCTCCACGGTCTGCAGGCCGATGAGGCCGAATTTCTTGCTCATGCCGTACTGGGTCACCATAGCCCTGGCAATGGAGGTGGCTTTTTCAATATCGTTGGAGGCTCCCGTGGTCACGGTATCGAACACGATTTCCTCCGCTGCCCGTCCTGCCAGCAGGCCTACCAGCATATCATGCAGCTCCGCCTTGGTATTGAGGAATTTTTCCTCCTCCGGCACCTGCATCACATATCCCAGGGCACCCATGGTTCTGGGGACGATGGTTATTTTCTGAACCGGTTCCGAGTTTTTCTGGAGAGCGCTGACCAGCGCATGCCCTACTTCGTGATAGGATACGATACGGCGCTCTTCCTTGCTCATAATACGGTCTTTTTTCTCTTTTCCCACAAGCACCTGCTCCACCGCCTCGAACAGATCCTTCTGGCAGACGTAATCCCTGCCCTGCTTTACCGCATTGATGGCGGCTTCATTAATCATATTAGCCAGATCGGAACCAACTGCGCCGCTGGTTGCCAGCGCGATGGCATCGAAATCCACGGTATCATCCATGAGCACATCCTTGGCATGTACTCTCAGGATCTCCACACGGCCCTTCAAATCGGGCTTATCCACGATGATCTGCCTGTCAAAACGTCCGGGACGCAGCAGCGCCTTATCCAGAATCTCCGGCCTGTTGGTAGCGCCCAGGATCAGGATACCCCTTGAGCTGTCAAAACCGTCCATCTCCGAAAGCAGCTGGTTCAGTGTCTGTTCCCGCTCCTCGTTCCCGCCGCCGTATTTGGAATCACGGCTGCGGCCGATGGCATCAATTTCATCGATAAATATAATACATGGTGCATTTTTGGTAGCTTCCTTGAACAGATCACGCACACGGGAAGCACCCACACCTACATACAGCTCTATAAAGTCCGAACCGGTCAGGGAGAAGAACGGGACATGGGCTTCCCCGGCCACCGCCTTGGCAAGCAGGGTCTTACCGGTTCCGGGAGGGCCTACCAGCAGCGCACCCTTGGGCAGCTTGGCGCCTATTTTGGAATATCTTCCCGGATTATGCAGGAAGTCAACCACCTCCACAAGGGATTCCTTGGCCTCATCTTCACCGGCCACATCCTTGAATGTCACACCGGTTTCCTTCTGCACGTAAACCTTGGCGTTGCTCTTTCCCACACCCATGGGGCCTCCGCCTCCGGACATCTTCTTCATAAGGAAATTAAACAGGAAAATAATGATAACAAAAGGAAGGACATAGGTGAGGAGTATGGAGAGCAGGAACCCGGAATTATCGGGGATTTCCCCTTTTATTTCCACGCCCTTGTCCAACAGATGCTGGATTAGCGTATCGTCCTCCACCCTGCCGGTATAATAATTGATTTCCTCGGCAGCCATAAACGGGTTATCGCTCTCCTCGGATTTGGGAATAATATTGATCTGGTCATCCGTGATTTCCACACTCTTGACCTCGCCCGCATCCACCTTTTCCAGGAACTCGTTATAGGTGATTTCCTGGTTGGATACCCCGCTGAGCATTTTCATGAAAAAACTCATGCATACCAGCGTGACCAGCGCTGCAACTAAAAGCAGCATCAGGTTCTGCTTTTTGGGAGGCTGCCCGTTTCCCCCCGGTCCGCCCTGGCCGTTTCCGGGGCCGCCGCCCTGGCCGTTGTTAAAGCCATTGCCGCCGTTATAATTATTTAAGTTGTTATTATCCATAATGTAAAACCTTTCTGTAACAGCTTCTCTATAAGAAACTGGCTAAATTCTGATAATCATTTCCTATTATAGGGTTTAGGAGAATATAAATCAATATTAATTCTATGAAATTATGGGGCAAACTATAAAAGATTTATTAATTTTTTTGCAGAAAACGGTAGATTTTTTTCTGTTTTCCGTTGTATAATATTAAAATTGAGTTTAGATACAAAGGGCGGGGAACCGGTACGCTTCAGGGCGTACTTTTCTAATTTATATGGCCATCTGATGGCAGAATGGAGAACGCTATGGCAGTAAAGTACGTATTTGTTACAGGCGGCGTGGTATCCGGACTAGGTAAAGGTATTACCGCCGCATCTTTGGGCAGGCTTCTGAAGGCACGGGGTTATAAGGTTACCATGCAGAAGTTCGACCCGTATATTAACATTGACCCCGGAACCATGAATCCGATCCAGCACGGCGAGGTATTTGTCACCGACGACGGTACGGAAACCGACCTGG
The DNA here is from genome assembly GCA_022845955.1 of Lachnospiraceae bacterium. GTDB lineage: Bacteria > Bacillota > Clostridia > Lachnospirales > Lachnospiraceae > Eisenbergiella. The sequence continues at coordinate 471,299 of AP025576.1, read as the reverse complement.
ATCTGGGCCATTACGAAAGATTTATCGATGAAAACCTGGGTAAGAATTCCAACGTCACCACCGGCAAGATCTACTGGTCTGTCCTGCAGAAGGAACGCAGGGGCGATTACGGCGGCGGGACGGTTCAGGTCATCCCTCACATTACCAATGAAATTAAAAGCCGGTTTTACCGCAATTTTACCGATGATGATACCCGAATCGCCATTATCGAAGTAGGCGGTACCGTCGGCGATATTGAAAGCCAGCCTTTCCTGGAATCCATCCGGCAGTTCCAGCATGAAGCCGGACACGAAAATGTCATTTTAATCCATGTGACCTTAATCCCCTATCTGCGCGCATCCCAGGAGCTGAAAACCAAACCAACCCAGGCCAGCGTCAAAGAACTGCAGGGAATGGGGATCCAGCCCGACATCATCGTATGCCGCAGCGAAATCCCCCTTGACACGGGAATCAAGGATAAAATAGCCCTTTTCTGTAATGTACCCAGTACCCATGTGCTGCAGAACCTGGACGTGGAATATCTGTACGAAGCGCCGCTCGCTATGGAAAAAGAGCATCTGGCCGATGTTGTCTGTGAATGCCTGCACCTGGAAAACCGGGAACCGGATCTGACGGACTGGACGGCCATGGTGGAAGCCCTCCGCTCTCCGGAGTCTGAAGTCACCATCGCCCTGGTGGGCAAATATATCCAGCTGCACGATGCCTATATCAGTGTTGTGGAAGCGCTGAAGCACGGAGGTATTTCCAACCGCGTTACCGTAAATATCAAGTGGGTGGATTCCGAGCTTGTTACCGCCGCCAATGCCGGTGAAATGCTGGGAGATGCGGACGGCATCCTGGTTCCCGGCGGATTCGGCGACCGGGGTATTGAAGGGAAAATCCAGGCAATTTCCTACGCCAGGACCCATAATATTCCTTTTTTGGGTCTGTGCCTCGGCATGCAGCTGTCTATTGTGGAATACGCACGGAACGTACTCGGATATGCGGATGCCCACAGCGTGGAACTGAATCCTTCCACCACCCATCCGGTTATCGCCCTGATGCCGGACCAGAATGGCGTGGAGGATATCGGAGGCACCCTCCGTTTAGGCTCTTATCCCTGCGTTCTGGACAAGACCTCCAAAGCCTTTTCCCTGTATGGGGATGATACCATCCACGAGCGGCACCGCCATCGTTATGAAGTCAACAACGATTACCGCAGTGTCCTGACAGCCAATGGCATGAAGCTTTCCGGCCTATCACCTGACGGCCGTATCGTGGAAATGTGTGAGCTTCCGGAGCATCCGTTCTTCCTTGCCACCCAGGCCCACCCGGAATTAAAATCAAGACCCAACAGGCCGCATCCCCTGTTCCGCGGCTTTATCGCCGCCGCCATGCAAAAGAAAAAATAAATGAAATGATGAAGAGGAAGCTATGAAGTACGGATTTGATAACAACAAATATTTAAAAATGCAGTCAGAGCATATCAGGGAGCGTATTGCCATGTTCGGCGACAAGCTGTACCTGGAGTTCGGAGGTAAGCTTTTTGACGATTATCACGCCTCCCGTGTCCTTCCCGGTTTTGAACCGGACAGTAAATTTAAAATGCTCCGCCAGCTGAAGGATCAGGCGGAAATTGTGCTTGTCATCAGCGCCCCTTCCATCGAAAGGAATAAAATCCGCATGGATTCCGGGCTTACCTATGATGCCGAGGTCCTCCGTCTCATCGAAACTTTCCGCAAAATGGGGTTCCTCGCCAGTTCCGTTGTTATCACCCAGTATTCCGGCCAGCCCTCTGCCGATCAGTACCGCGTCCGGCTGAACAATCTGGGAATCCGCTCCTATCTTCATTATGTGATTGAAGGCTATCCCGATAACATTGACTTAATTGTCAGTGACGAAGGCTATGGCAGGAATGAATACGTGGAAACCACAAGGCCCCTTGTGGTCATCACCGCTCCCGGTCCCGGCAGCGGAAAAATGGCCACCTGCCTTTCCCAGCTCTACCATGAGCACCAGAGGGGCATCCAGGCCGGATATGCCAAATTCGAGACCTTCCCTATCTGGAACCTTCCGTTGAAGCATCCTGTCAACATGGCCTACGAAGCGGCAACGGCAGACCTGAATGACGTAAACATGATCGACCCCTTCCATCTGGAGGCTTACGGGAAAACTACGGTGAACTATAACCGGGATGTGGAGATTTTCCCGGTCCTGAACGCCATTTTCGAACAGATTCTGGGCGAAAGCCCTTATAAATCCCCCACGGATATGGGAGTGAATATGGCGGGAAACTGCATCATTGATGATGCCAGCTGCCGGGAAGCCGCCAACCAGGAAATCATCCGCCGCTATTACCACTGCCTGTGCGAACTGAAGCGCGGAAACAGCTCCAAGGATATCCTCTATAAGCTTCAGCTGCTCATGAAGCAGGCCGGACTCACCATCAATGACCGTCCCGTGGTAAACGCCGCCATGCAGCGGGAACAGGAAACCGGACATCCCGCCGTGGCTATCGAGCTTTCCGACGGCACGCTGGTGACCGGCAAGACCACTGACCTCCTGGGCGCCGCCTCCGCCTGCCTCCTGAATTCTCTGAAGGTTGTGGAAGGCATTGACCACGAGGTACACTTAGTATCCCCCCAGGCCATCGAGCCTATCCAGACACTGAAAACCTCTTATCTGGGGAGCATTAACCCAAGGCTCCATACGGATGAAATCCTTATCGCCCTCTCCATCAGCGCCGCCACGGACAAGCGGGCTGCACTTGCCTTAAGTGCCCTGCGCCAGCTGAAGGGCTGCGAGGTTCATTCTTCCGTCATGCTCTCCTCCGTGGATGAAGCGGTTTTCAAGAAGCTGGGAATGCATCTGACCTGCGAACCGAAAACGGAATCGGACAATCAGCAATAGCATAAAACCATATAAAAACCCCTCCGGAGGATAAGCGCCCTGCCTGGCAGACAGCGTATCCTCCGGAGGGGTTTTCCTGAAACCAGGTATCCACCCTACAGACGGGTTTTATAGTTACCAACCACATTTACCCCTTCGTTTACCACGATAAAGGCATGGGGATCGTATTTGTGCACAATATTTTTCAGCTGGCTCAGTTCATACTTGGAAATCAGGACAAATAAGATGTGTACGGATTCATCCGTATAAGCCCCGATAGCTTCCCATTTCGTGATCCCCCGCTCCAGCTCGGTGAAGATTTCCTTTTCCATCTCCTCATCCCTGGCCTTTGTAATGATACGCACCTCCACATTAATTGTCTGGGCATGTACCTTATCGATGGCGAAAGAACTCAAAGATGCATAGATGAGGGAATAGATTACCGTAGGAATATCAAACAGGAACATACAGACCGAATACAGGATGATATTGGTGATAAGGTTCACCCGCCCCACACGGAAATCCTTACGCCATTTGATCAGCATCATCCCCACAATATCCATGCCGCCCAGAGAACCGCCGCTCTTTAAGGCAAGCCCCATTCCCAGACCGCAGATAATACCGCCGATCACACAGCAGGCCAGCGTATCATCCGGCAATATGGGCTGTACCGGAATAGGGATCACTGATAAAAGGACAGTCACTGTGGTGACGCACATAACGGTTTTGATAAAAAACCGCCTTCCTATCCGTTTCATGGAAAGCAGTAATATAGGCACGTTAATCAGGTAGTAAATCACACCGGCTATATCAAAATTCTGGAGCGGCAGATTCAGGTACTGAATGAGCAGAGTCCTGAGAATTTGGGAAAAACCCATAATACCGCCGCTGTAAAGGGCAACCGGTACGATGAACAGGTTTATCCCCAGCGAATACACCACCGCGCCGGCAAGGGCCCCGATAAATCGGTTGATCTGGTACCATTTCCAGCTTTTTTCCATGTCCTTGAACTTTTCCAGGGCAGTTTCCATTTGCAAAATCCTCCTGTCACCAGTATTCCCAGATCTATTATAACTTACCCGGGACAGGATTGCATCAATCATTTTTCAAAACGGTTCCATTCCCACAAAGTTATCCTTTTCCTAACTTTTTAAATCTTGTATACAGGATACAAATAAGAGTCATAAAAACAGTTGCCGCACAGCCTGCGATTACTATAGGAAACAGCAGCGTATATCTTTCCTTACTTACAAAATATGTTAATGGCCTTAATAGGCTTGTTGGTAAATAAAGCATCCAGTGAATGATGCCGGGAGGCATTAGTACGGATGGTATATAACTTACTACAACTAAAATGAATGATATAATAATTGCCGTATATTTACTGGGACAGGCCGAAGATATAAACAGTACTATTGAGGTCAGCATAAACAGGCCCAACCAAAAAACCGCCATCGCCATCGCCATCATCTGCAGAAAGGTAATAGATGCCTCATAATCTATAAAATACCTGTTCATTTGTATAGCAATATTTACATCACCTTTCCCCCAGATAAGGATTCTGCTTCCGAAGTTAATGATGAGATATATCAAATATAAAATAGAAGTAAAAAGAAAGGATGCCGCTGTTTTTATTATATTTACTTTACTATTCTCTTTTGACATGTAGATTAATTGATCCGTTTTTGTTTCCTTTTCACCGGCAAAAATAATTGATGTACTGGCAATCACTAAAATCGACAGGATAATTCCCCCGGATCCATTTAATGATTTTAATAGTTCGGCCCATATTTCTGTTTGCCCGAACTCGCAGTTTACCGCATCAGGAATAATTTCCTTTAATGTCCTTATCCTTACTCCGTCAGGGGCTGCCGCTTGAATATAAGGGAGGATAGGAGTATAACTGTGAAGAATACCATACCGGATTTCAGGTTTTAAGTCATTTATATTACCTGTTATATCGCCTTTATAATTATCCGGATTATCGAGAATCGCATTGTAGCCTTTTACGTACTTTTCAAAATCCTCTTCAGAAATCACACCCACCAGTTTATCCGTTTCTTCTTTATAAAGTTTAACTGTATTCCATCCCGTAATTAGCTGAAGCGTTCCGGTATACTCATCATATTTATAATCAGTACCTCTTGTACCAAAAATATTGATATATGCTATCAATAAAAATGTACCTGCCAAAAGTATTTTTATGAATCTTCCCGATACTATTTTTTTCATCTCATACATCAATATCTTCATTTCTTTCTTATCCTCCCATATCCGTGATCAGGGTAACACCTTATTATATACCACCCACTAAAAATAATAAGAATACAAATCTTCAAGATCGGGAACTGCTTTTTCAGAATTATCATATGGTTTCTCATTTAAGATCGTCTTTACAGTAAAATATTCTTTATCCTTATACATAATTTTATCTTCCGGTTTGATTTTATGAATCATTTCTATAGGCAGCTTACTTTCCCATACTTTCCCATATAATTCCGTAAGCAAATTTGTCTTTTCCCCCTGCTTAATTACCTGTCCCTTACTTAATACTATAATACGATCCGCTAATTGTTCGAGATCGGAAACCAGATGTGTTGAAATTATTATAATTCGATTATCACAGTATCTGTTAATCATTCTTTTAAACTTATTTCTTTCATTTGGATCCAGTCCGGCAGTAGGCTCATCGAAAATTAAGATGGGAGGTTCTCCAAGAAGGCTCTGCAAAATTGCGGCTTTGCGCTTCATCCCTTCGGATAAATTTTTCATTTTACAATTTTGTACACTATCCAATCCGGCTTCATTAAGAAGACGTTCTACCTGCTCTTTTCCATTACTAATACCTTTTATTGTAGCAAAATACAATAAATAATCCACCACGGAAAAATCAGGGTAATATGGAGTAACCTGAGGGAGATAACCAATATTGACCCTATACGTAATTCCCATTTTCCCAATTTCAGAACCATTGTATAAAATACTGCCTCCTGTTGGACTCATCAGCCCGCAAAGTAATTTTAATAAGCTTGTTTTTCCCGCGCCGTTTTCCCCTAACAGGCCATATATACCACATCCCAAATTAATATTAATATTGGATAATACTTCTTTTTTTCCATAGTTTAATGTGATATTCTTCATTAGCAGATCCATGTTTGTCATATCCTTCCATTCGGTAGTGACGATATCAATTATTATTGAGGTTGCATATTAAGCAAATCCCTAAAATAATTATTTCTTAACAACAGATCATCACTATTCCCACAGTCAACTATTTTGCCATCCTTAATAATACAAATGTTTTGCATTCCAAGTATAGAAGTAATCCTATGTGCAATAAATATAACTGTACAATTATTAGATATATTTTTAAATATATTAATAATTTCTTTTTCGGCAATACCATCTAAATCAGAGGTAATCTCATCACAAAGTATAATCTTTGCGTTTTTCAAAATAGCACGAGCTATAGCTATCTTATGCTTTTCTCCCCCTGACAAAGATAATTTATCAATCATTGTATCATATTTCATTGGTAGATCGTTTACAATTTTATCAAGTCTAACTTTTTCACATACTTTTTCAAAAACACTCTCATTAGTCTGTATATTAAGTGTAATATTATTACGTACTGTATCATCAAATATAATAGTGTCCTGCTGGATATAAGCGATTTGTTCTCTTAAACATTTAATACTTATTTTGTTAATATCATTATTATCAATAAATATCTTGTTCTCTGCTACTTTATACAAACGTTCAATCAAACTAAAAATAGTCGTTTTACCACATCCATTTTCTCCAACAAGAACAGTTAATGTATTTGCTTTTACCTGTAAACTGAATCCCTTTAAGATATAATTTGTGTTTTTTTCATAACTAAAATATAAGTTATCTATATTTATTTTTCCCTCAGATATATTAATATACTCACCCTCATTATAATTTTCTCTTTCCAGCTGATGCACCGTAGAGATACGTTTTAATGAGGCACTTGTAGTTTTAAATATCACAGCTGCCTCCAGTATTTCTTTAAGTGAAGAAAACAAACGCCCTAGGTAGCCAATAAAGGCAATATATGCGCCTATAGTAAACTTATTATTTATAATTAACCAACATCCAATAGCCATAACCAGCCATTCTGAAAACGAAGAAATGATAAGTGTAAACATCCCTGTAATAAGTCCAATAATTGCTATTTTCATATTTATTTTAAAAAATTCACTAAAAAATAAAGCAGATTTATTTTCAATCCTTTTTTCAATACCATTTATTTTGATTTCTTTAATAGAATTACTAATTTCATTTAAAAAAGAAAAGAAACTATCATGAACTAATTGTGATTTTTCTATATACTTTTTAGTTTTATTTCCTCTAATTACATAACCCATATATGTGACAGGGAATGATATAATAGCTATAATAAATAAGAGGAAGGAATAATGTATCAAACATATTATTGAAAAAATTATAGTTATAAACGAATTTACTAAATTGACTAATTTATCTAAATAAAAATGTAAAACTATATCATAGTCGCTTGTCAATAAATTGATCAGCAATCCTTTTTCTATATATCTATATTCATTAAATGACAACTCTGTATAATATTGTATTTGTTTTTCTTTTAGCTGCCTTGATATTGTATTAAACAAATAATTATTTAAATAGGTTTCCAAAGAACTTAAAATAAGCATGATAATTAAACATAAAAATTGATACAATATGGTGATTAATATTTGGGTAAAATTTTTTTCTACGACATAATTTATTATCTTACCTGTTAGAAGAACTGGAATCAATTCAGATAATCTGCTTAGAATCGAAATAAAATAATATAATAAAATAAACCACTTATAATCTTTGATATAAATAATCCCATTTATAAATAGCTTTTTTTCTTCTTTTGAAAATATTTTAAATAGATTCTTCATAGTCTTACCTCCCTTCGCCGGGTCATCGGTTAAATTGATAGCTCGGCGAAGGAATTATCTCCTTAACACCAATGTTTTGTTTTACCATTCGTCAATCGCTAAAAACAAAATAACACAATATTAAGGAATCCTTTTAAGACTTAATTTGGAGGAAGTGTCATCGCACTAAAAGAACATCCTGTGCAGTTAGTACACTGACCAGTACATGCAGTACATGCATTGGTACAACTATTAAAACATCCCCCAACACAAGGACACCATCTTGGTTCTATTGAAAAATCATTAGTTGGTAACCCGTCAATTTTCATGACCTTTCCTCCTTATTTAATAATTCATAACCTTGCCGCTGCATGTACCTATGCAAGTAGTCGTGCATGTTCCCTGGCAACCCATGCATTCACCCGCGCATGTTATTCCTCCGCATGAACCAGCACAAGGGCACCATCTTGGTTCTACCAATAAGCTATCTTTTTGAATACCATCAATTTTCATACTTTTATTGCTCCTTTCATTATTCTGGTATACAATTAAAAAAGGAAAGTACTTGATAATTATTTCATAGTTTCATCATCTCCCTCTATAACAGCTATTAACTTACGAGAAACTATTCCTGAAATTTAAATATGACATGTGAATTAAAATCCACAACATATTCCTGCTGTTTACTTTTATCTAACCCATATCGTTCCACAATATCGCTCCACCAATTTGAATATTTCTTTTGAGCAATTTCGTAATCTTTTTTTATATCACAATATAATAATTCGTTTCTAATATATTCTTTATCTGATGTTGCCAATAATTTGAATAACACTTTCGATGTATTTAAATCCTCATATATCTTCTCAACTTCTTTGCTTTCCTCAACTGATATACTTTTTAAATTAATTTGCTTCATATCCTTCTCCCTCAAAAATTCTTCCATATGGATTTATTCCTAACATATTTACTACATTAAATATAGGATCCGTATAATTTATGCTATCAATATGTACTGCCCTGTCATCAATTAAATTCATTTTTTTAAGTTCTGCTTCCAGCACTTTGGAAGCAGTTCTTTCAACATGGCTTTTCCTACATTCAAATCCTGGCGGCGTATTTATCTCTTCTGTGAACTTTTTATTTATATAAGTACACCTATTACAATGATAAGAATCGCAATGCATACATATAGGGGAACATCCTAATTTACATTGCTTTACTTTATTATAATCAATCCCTGCATATATATCTCCCACATAATTATCCGGTTCGTCATAATAGAAAGCTGGGCAAATATAAATTCTTCCATTAGGAGCCACTGCAAAATTATATATTCCTGCATCACAATTATTCATTGAGTTCAAATACATTCTATCCGAAATAACATTAACCTCCACTTGCCTACCTTTAACATAATACATTAGAATATTTTTACTAATAATTTCTAATTGTTTTGTATATTCTTCGAAATGAAATGAATTATTTAAATCAAGAAAATTTATATTAATTCTTTTACATGTTTCCAACAGTTTATTTACATATATACTAAGGTTCTTGATATCATCCCTTTTTATATTTAAAATACATATATCACAACGATTTAGTTTATTAAAATTTTCTTTATCAACAACATAGTACACATTACCTTTAATATTTGTATGATTATTTACTGATAAAATTTGACGACAAGGAAAAGATAATTCATATTCGACATCATCAATATTTTTTTGATTTGTAGAATGTAATAAAACCGGTTCAAAAAAAGATTGATCACAAAACTGCATTGCATCCTGCAAGATTCCGCTATTCATTACTTCCTTCATCACCGTATTCTTTGTGCTATCATATTGGCAATACTCTATAGAATCATCTGATAATATAAAATATAAAAATTTTCTTCCGGAAGGCTTATATTTTTTATCAGTTACCGTTTCAAGTCTACGCCATAAATAATTATTTGCACGTACCCTGGCCTTATGCATTTTGCAAGCAAATTTAGCCCTTTCATAGATAGTGTTATTATCAGAAGAATCATAATTATTGCCTTGACACCAGGCACACCCGCTAGCTATATCACATGTTATACACTCATCATCACTCTGTGTTAAAGTTGTCAATCCCAAAAATGGGCGGATTTTGTCTAAATATAATCCGTTATAGATATCACCAATTATTTTAGGCTTTTTATTGTTTAAAGAGAAGTCCATAAATCTCAGACAAGGATATATATAGCCTTCAGCATCAATAGCAATCATTTTTCCGGATCCACAAAAATTTCTGTTTTTTTGTTCATCCGATAAAGGGATACCGATAGTTTTATCAAATAAACTGCAATCAAAATAATCCCATATTCTATTGTCAATTATATAGTCAGCCAACTCTTTTAACTGAGCTTCAAAAATAACATCATCTCCCTCATGCCAGATATCCTCAAATACTACATTGGCCGGAACCATTTTAATTCCCAGATTCCATAAGTGTATAATACTCTCTTTTAATAATGGAAGATCTTCACTACCAAAGGTCACTTTAGTCGTTGCCAAAGGAAAATCTTCCAGCCAAGCTGGAATATTTTTAATCACGTCATCGTATGAACCATGCCCATCATGATATACTCTCTGTAAATCATGCTTTTCTTTTGTACCATCAATCGTTATACAGAAACTACATTTTTCTTTGTTTTTATATATAAATTCCTTCACTTCCGGCCGTTTATATAAAATCCCATTAGAACTAAAACTGAATCTGTACATTGATCTCCATTTATGTTTTAATTTGAATGTTTTAAATTTTATATAATCACAAATTTCATCAATCAACTTAATCTCTAATAAAGGTTCTCCGCCAATGAAATCCCAAATTACACTTTCAGCGATAAAAATATCAGGATTTTCCAATATAAAATCAACAGCATTTTTTGCTGTTTCGATCGTCATTCTGCTCTTACTATTTTTGTGTACTTGATAACAATATTTACAGCATAAGTTACAATCTTCTGTTACAACAAATGTAACAGAAAAGGCTCTGCCATTTTGCCATGGACTTAGACCACTTCCCAATAAAATATCCCCGTTCATTTAATACCTCCATTTCTAATAAACAGGCCCTTAGAATTTTTCTGTAATCTCCATTGGACCAGACTCTTCCTTTTTATGGTTATAACTCAGTCTGCAGAAATACTTCGTCCAGAAATAGAAATAGTAACTATGACGCCCCCCACCCTTCCCCTTTAACCGGATTACGATAAGTCATAGTTTCTTATTTTTAATAGAACCTGCAACCAGTGATAATGTCACAAATAAAAATACCATAGAAATAATGTTTATCAGAGTATTCCACTGTAAAATTATTGATGCAATTAAAATTAACCCTTCCGCACTTACAATAATTCTGCTTCTGCGTTTATATATCCCTTTTTCTGCAATATCCAGTTCTTTTACTTTATTTTGTACTGGGGATATTTTGAAAATCAATCCCCCAAAAAGCAAACAGGCAATAAAGGAAGGGACTTCTTTCCAAATAGAATTAGAGATACAATAAAAGCATACAATAATTGTTAAAACCGATATAAAGGTGCATCCAGTTCTGCTGTCGGCATGATATCCTCCTGCATTTGTCCTCAGCGGCATACTGAAAACCCAAAAGATAAGGCTCTCCAGTGGTATGCCAAAGCATATCCCTATAAAGAAAGTTATAGATAAACCGGCTATTAGATCTTTAATCCTCGCCAACCCAAATTCTACTATTTCTTTTTCTTCAGTATTTATTATGCTTTCCCTTATAAAATTTTCTGTAAGCTTCATATCTCTACGCTCAAAACTTACGCAGTTTTTTCACACATTCTGGAATACTGGGCTGATAACTCCACAATGGGCAGGCTGTATTTGCTTCAAGGTAGGCCATTTTTTTAGTTAGGATAACAATAGTTTTTTTCACTTTTACCGATATTCTTTTTATTCCCATTTACTATACCTCCTGTTTTATATTGTATACTCTTTTTATACTGTTTTTATATGTATGCCAAAAACCGACCATATTATTGTCAAAATCAGATGTATATATAAAAGCTGAGAGAATTTGCTTTCTTCCCCCAACTTTTACTTTCCCGATTTTTCAGTATACATTATTAATTTTACACGAAATAAGTTTTCATCATAAGTAAAATTCATTACCCCTTTGTGCTCCTCTACTATCCTCTTGACATTCATCAATCCAATTCCATGTTTATGGGAATCGGCCTTACTTGTAAGAAATATATGTTCTTTTACATCCACTTTATTTGAATAGCTGTTCTCAATATCCAGATAAAGAACTCCTTGTTTATTATGAATATCAATATTTAATATTTTATTTTCCGTATTTTCCGCTGCTTCTATGGCATTCTCAAGAAGATTACCTATGATTACATTTATATAAAAGCAGGAAGTCATATTTGATGGGACATTCACCTTTACATTTACTTCTTTTAAACCTTTTTTAGCTTTATGAATCATATAATTCAGAACGCTGTCTATATCCAAATTCCCAGAATGTACCGTCTCATCCTGAACATCCATAAAATCCATCATCTTTTGAAGATATTCCGCTATATCTGTCTGGCCATTTTGCTTTGCCATAATTTCCAACTGGATAATATGGTGTTTCATATCATGCTGTAAACTTCTTATTCCGTTTTCAGATTTCATAATTGTGTCCAGTTGATTGGCATACATGGAAAGCTTTTGCTCCAATATCAGTTTGTCTATTTTATATATATACGCCTTCAGTATTCCATTATATAAATAGAATACCACCATATTAATAAGCAAAAGGCCCAATGTTTCCATTTCAAAAATAATATTATCAGGACTGTTATTATCAAATAACAACCCCCCGAATAAAAGTATACTTATCAGCGGTACCAGCATTAATGATAAACTATGCTCTGGAAGGACCACGTCAGTAATCTTTTTAGAAGTAACAATTTTTTCAGCTGCCAATACACACATAAAAAATAATAATACCATGATTATTGTGAATAATTGATTAAATACCACTCCCTCTTTATAATTATCAATAAACATAACAACTGCTAATGTATCACATCCCATGTTTATAAAATAAATCAGCAAAGTAACCATAATATTAATTTTAAATATATTTATATATAATAATGTGATAACAAATATACCTGCAAGGTTACAGAAAAAGTTCAGTAAAGGCAAATGAAAAACCAGGTAAAAAGTTGTATTTACTACATAAAAGAGGCCATAAACAATTAATTCCTTTTTACCAGATACGTCTTTACTAAAAAAAACCTGCATAAACCTCCGTATAAGTACCATTCTGAAAAGATTAACCAAACAACAAATTACTATATTATACATATTCCATCCTTTACCCTTGATTAAGTATATGTTCTCTAACTTCTTTTCTGTTTGGCTTACTTATGCTTAAAATTCTGTCATTGCTCATTTCTACTGTTTCATACGTATATTTTCTCACATGGTTTACGTTTATAATATAAGATTTATGTATCAGTATAAAATCTTCCGGTAAATCCTTCTGGATGATATCGATTTTGTTATAAAAATTGATTTCCTTATCTTTAAGCACTATATTTATTTTTCTTCCGGTACTGTAGAAATACAATATATCACCATAAGGGAGCTTATAATACTCACCGCTCTTTTGGAATTCAAAAAATCTTCTGTTTTTATCTATTATTTTAATTGCTAATTCCATTGTTTCTTCTATCTGTTTTTGCATAATCGGTTTAACAAGGAAATCCATAGGCTGCATTTTAAATAATTGCTGTGCATATTGTGCTTTACAGGAAATATATACAATCTGTATATCCCTGTTTTCCAGTTCTTCACGAATAAATTTTCCAATAATAATTCCATCTGAATCCAGTAATTCTATATCCAGAAAAAGAAGATCCAAACCTCCATATGTTCTCAGGTAACGGCATAGCTGCTCCCCGGAATTCCAAATATGGACAGCAAGCCCGACCCTGTGATTTTTTTCAAACTGCAGCAACATCCCTTCTATTTCGGAGCATATAAATTCACCATCATCACAAATCCCTATATCGTACATAAAAACCTCCTCTCATTACTACCATTAAATAATGGTTTAACCTTTCTGCAGTTGAATACTCGCATTTTTAACAAATTATACCACGTGAATGCATTCCTAAGTATAATTGGCCTTAAACGGCAGAATAATGACCTTTATTGGATATATCTACCATAAAAACAGACGCTGTTGCCATTCCTGCATCCCGATTTCCTTAAGCTTACGCCTTTTACGCACAGCTTATGAGATTTCCAGACACAGGACGCAACAGCGCCTTTTTTATATATGTAACTCAAACTTAACAGGTGGCGGCCCTCCGCCCGCTGTTTGCAGGGCGGAGGGCCGCCACCTGCGAAACTTGTATCCCTACCATTCCGCTATGGAACCGTCCTCATGCCTCCACACCGGATTTTTCCATCTGTGGGGTGTACGGCTTTCTTCCAGGATCAACTCCCTGTTAACCTCGATTCCAAGGCCGTCACCTTTAGGAAGTTCGGCAAATCCATCTGTAAATGTATAAACCTCCTTATTCATAATATAGTCAAGGACACCATGATGTTCGTTGTAATGGATCCCCATGCTCTGCTCCTGAATAAATGCATTATAGCAGGTCGCATCCACCTGGAGACAGGCGGCCAGGGCTACAGGGCCTAACGGACAGTGCGGTGCCAACGCCACATCATAGGCTTCAGCCATAGCCGCAATTTTCTTCACTTCCGTAATCCCGCCGGCATGGGACAAATCAGGCTGGATAATGTCCACACCTCCTGTCTGAAGCAGCCGTTTAAAATCATATCTGGAAAAAAGCCGTTCCCCTGTGGCAATCGGGATGTCACAGGCTCTCCGTATTTCTGCAAATTCTTCCATATGTTCGCACAAAACCGGTTCTTCTATAAACATGGGCTGGAACTCTTCCAGTTTTTTAGCCAGTATTTTGGCCATGGGCTTATGGACACGGCCGTGAAAATCGATGGCTATCCCGAAATATTTCCCCACAGCTTCCCGTATAGAGGCAACCCGTTCCAATACCCGATCGATTTTTTCATAGGAATCCACAATCTGCATCTCTTCGGTGGCATTCATTTTAATAGCGGTAAAACCTGCGGCCTTTTTTTCCAGGGCATCCCTCGCCACATCAGACGGCCTGTCCCCGCCAATCCAGGAATAAACCTTCACCTTATCCCTGCAGCTTCCCCCCATCAAATCATATACCGGCGCATGATAATACTTTCCTTTGATATCCCAAAGCGCCTGGTCAATTCCGGAAATGGCGCTCATGAGGACGGGGCCTCCCCGGTAAAAGCCGGCCCGGTAAAGCGTATTCCAGATATCCTCAATATGCATGGGATCCTTTCCCATCAGATATTCCTTCATCTCTTCCACACACGCCAAAACCGTATTGGCTTTTCCCTCGACAATCGCTTCGCCCCATCCGGTCAGGCCATCATCCGTAATGATTTCCACAAAACCCCATCTGGGCCTGCCCCAATACACATTAACTCCGGCTATTTTCATAGGCGCTCCCTTCTTATGCCCTGCATCAGGCTTTTCACATATTCCGCAGCTTCTTTCCAACGCTTCTTTTCCACATATTCCTTCGGGATCAGATTCTGCCCCATTCCCACACCGATAAAACCTCTGTCGAAAAAGGTTCTGATATTTCCGGCGTCCACCCCTCCGACAGCCACATATTCCGTTCCGTCAAACGGCCCCTTCAGGCTTTTTATATAATTTTCCGGCAAATCACCTGCGGGAAAAAGCTTCATCGTATCAATCCCATAAGATAAGCAGATATCCACGTCCGTCGGTGTCATCACTCCCGGTAAAATCGGTATGGAATTCTTCCGGCAAAATGCAATGGTTTCCCTGTTTACCGAGGGAGTGAGTACAAACTCCGCTCCCGACTCCAGGGCAATCCCGCACCGCGCGGGCGTGGTAACCGTCCCTGCACCTACCGAAGCCTCCGGCCCGAATAACTTTTTTAACAGCACAATCTGCCGGAAGGCATCCCCGGAATTAAGAGCTACTTCAAACATTTTAATCCCGCCTTCAAAAACAGCTGCGGCATAATCCTCCGTTATATCCAACGAAACGTTTCTCAAAATTGCACAAACCGGATTTTTCAGACATAATTCCCTCATTAAAATACCCCCTTATTCACAGGATCTGAACCCCCGTTTACCATATCCGGAGCAGAAACATAATTCCGTATTATGGAACTATATTTTATAATATGGAATCATATACCATATATACCGCAATTCCTCCCTCCTGTCAATGGTAACAGTCCAGAAGTCTTTTGTGTCCTGCTGCAACCGTCCATAACTTGCTTTAACCGGAGAAAAATGATAAAGTTACATCATACAAACTTGAGATACAAAATATAAGAAAAAGGACTGAGGTACCTCCATGGCAGAAAATTCATCCGTCCAATCCGTGGAACGAACTTTTGATATTATTGAAGCTCTGTCGCCGGCTCCCCAGGGCCTGACCCTGTTGGAGCTTGCCTCAGCTGTAGGGCTTCCCAAAAGCACGGTGCACCGCCTTCTCTCCACATTGGGAAACCGGGGATATATTGCCCAGGATCCGGAATCCAAAAAATACCTCCTGACGCTGAAGCTTTTCGAAATCAGCAGCCATAGCCTTGCCGGTTATGATATTCTTTCGGTTGCCAGGCCCTATATTCAGCATCTGTCAAGGATAACAAATGAAGCCGTTCATCTGGTGATAAAGGAAGGCCGGGAGGTGGTTTATATTTATAAGGAGGATTCTTCCAACAATACCGTACGGATGGCATCCCATATCGGGCTGCATAATCCCATGTACTGCACAGGAGTGGGCAAAGCCATTATGGCCTTCCTTCCCCGAAGGGAACAGGATCAGATTTGGGAAGCCACAGAAATCATCAGATACACGGAGAATACAATCACCGATTATTCCCATATGCGAAAAGAACTCGACCATATAAAGGAATGCGGATACGCCATTGATGACGAGGAACATGAAAAGGATGTACGCTGTGCGGCGTGTCCTATCTTTGATTATACCAATATGCCTTATGCTGCGATCAGCATCTCCGCTCCCTGTTCCCGTATGGAGAACACGAGAATCATAAATGCTATTATTCCGGAACTGCTTTCTGCCGCACACCGGATATCACAGATAATGGGCCGTCCCGAACCGTTCCCTCGTTAAAAAGCCAGGTTTGTCAACGCTTGTAACAGCAGGAGACAAAACCTGGCTTTTCTTAATGGCAGCCGTTCTGAGCGGTTACCTTATTTCACTAATCCTTTTTACATTCGCACAGTTCAGACCTGTTGGGCCGCATTCAGCTGTTCCAGAAGCCCCTGCAGCTGTTCCAGGCTTACCTCCCCGCTGCGGAAACTCAGGACTCCGCGAAGAGGCATATATTTCATCATAGCCTGCATCATTTCGGAGGAAATAGCCGCAGCCGCCGCATCACTGTCTTCCTTTTCTCCTCCCACCAGGTCCAGCTTCATCATGGGTGCCAGTATCTGTCTGGCCTTCTCATCCATCATCAGATCCCCGAAGGTGGTGTCCATGGTGTAATGCACGGGAAGCTTCTTTGTGGATTCCACGGTAACAGATGCTTCCAGCTGGATATCCCTTGAGGATTTACCCACGAGAATACGGAACTCCCCGCTTTCCACATACCAGTCATGAATCTGTGTATTCCAAAACGCAAAAGCCCTCTTGTCCAGCGTAAAGGAAACCGTCCTGGTTTCGCCGGGCTGCAGTTCCACCTTATCAAAGCCCTTCAATTCTTTTACCGGGCGGATTACGGTACTTTCCACATCGGATACATACAGCTGTACCACTTCTTTTCCTGCCATACTTCCGGTATTGGTTATGTCCGCGCTCACCGTAAGCGTATCCGTATCCTTGATGGCAGACGCGCTTACCTGCAGATTAGAATATGCAAAGGTGGTATAGGAAAGGCCGAAACCGAAGGGGAAACGCACATCCATTTTCTTGGTGTCATAGTAGCGGTAGCCGACGAAAACACCTTCCCTGTATTCCACCTTATCCCCTTCGCCCGGATAGTACAGATAGGACGGGTTATCCTCCAGCTTGCAGGGAAAAGTTTCCGGCAGTTTTGCACTGGGATTTACTTTTCCGAAGAGGATATCCACAACAGCTTCCCCTACCGCCTGGCCTCCCAGATAGGCCTCCACAATTCCCTTAACCTTGTCTGCCCAGGGCATTTCCACAGGGGAACCATTATGTAATACCACAATTGTATTCGGCTGCACGGCAGTTACCCGTTCAATCAGTTCATTCTGGCAGCCCGGCATGCCCATATGGGTTCTGTCAAAGCCTTCGGATTCAAAAGCATCCGGAAGCCCTGCAAAAATAACGGCCGCTTTTGCTTTTCCGGCTTTTTCCACCGCTTCGGCGATCATCCCTTCGTCCGTTTCATCCGCCTGATCCCGATACCCTTCCGCAAAGGATATCGTTCCCCAATCCTTTACCACATCCCAGGCACCGGTTACCTTATGGCTGTTGATATGGGAACTGCCGCCGCCCTGGTAACGGGGCTGTCTTGCATATTTCCCGATAAAAGCAATTTCCTCTTTTTCGGAAAGGGGCAGGATTTGCTCCTCATTTTTCAGAAGGACTATGGTTTCCTCCGCCACCTTTTTGGCATATTCATGATCCTTATCTCTGTCAAATACGGCATTTTTATTTCTGGTTTCTTCAAAACGGTATACGATATTCAGGATACGTTCCACGGCCCGGTCAAGGACAGCCTCGTTCATACGGCCTTCCCTTACAGCCTCCGCTATCTGTCTGTCATTGACTCCTCCGGATGCCGGCATTTCCAGATCCAGGCCCGCTTCCAGATCCGGCACCCTGTTATTTACGGCACCCCAGTCGCTTACCACAAACCCGTCAAAACCCCATTCATCACGGAGGATGTCGGTCAGCGCTTCTTTATGCTCCGCGGCATAGGTGCCGTTGATTTTATTATAGGAGCACATCACCGTCCAGGGCTTCTGTTTGCTTACAGCGCCTTCAAAGGCCGCCAGATAAATCTCACGCAGCGTTCTTTCGTCTACCTCGGAGGAAGCGGACATTCTCCGTGTTTCCTGGTTATTTGCCAGAAAATGTTTGATGCTGGTCCCTACATTTTTACTCTGTACCCCTTTGATCAGCGCACCCGCCATTTCGGAGGCTACCAGCGGATCTTCGGAATAATACTCAAAATTACGTCCGCAAAGAGGAGAACGCTTGATATTTACTGCAGGCCCCAGGATGACGCCCACGCCCTCCGCCTGGCATTCTTCTCCCAGGACTTCCCCCATTCCGGTTATCAGTTCCCTGTTAAAGCTGGCCGCCGTACCGCAGCCCGCGGGAAAGCATACGGCTTTAATGCTGTCATTCACCCCGAGATGATCCGCTTCCTGGTCCTGTTTCCTGAGACCGTGAGGGCCGTCGGAAACCATCATGGCGGGGATTCCCAGCCGTTCCACGCTCTCCGTATGCCAGAAATCCGCACCGGAGCACAGAGAAGCTTTCTCCTCCAGTGTCATCTTTCCTATCAGTTCCTGCAATTTTTCCCTTGTCATACCATTCTCCTTTCCAATCAAAGACCTTGCTTGAATAAAACATCTCTCGGACACCCTTATTTTTATGATAGCATGTTCCTCCCGGTACCGCTATCTCAAAACTGACTTACTATAGGTCAATATTGACTTATATCAAAAAATATAACATAATTAAATCATATTTTAGGGTAATTCTTTACCTGAAGGGAGTTTTTATGAAATATCTGAATGAAATCAGGAAGGAATTGGATACGCTGGCGCAGCAGGGGGAAAAGGGGATCGGCTATCAGCCGTCCTCCGATATCTATACCGCCTCCTACAGCGGCAGCTATTTCGACGGCATCCATCTGAAAAAAAATTCCCTTCCCGCCGGTTATACCCATGAAAACGTACAGGTGGAGCCTGACATACAGGTACGCTGTTTTTCCTATGAGGATGCAGGTGTGCTGGTGCCCCGGCATTGGCATAACAGCCTGGAAATCCTGCATATCACAAGAGGGGATATGGAAATCATGGTAAATGAGCGGGCCTTCCGTCTGGGGACAGGTGATTTCGCCATCATCAATTCCCGGGACATCCATGCCACCAGTTGTTCTGAACACTCACGGATCCAGGTGCTCCAGATTCCTTACCCGTTTTTAAAAAAGCACGTTCCGGACTTTGACAATCTCCGTTTCCTCAATGGTTCCTGCGGGAATCCCGCTTCCGATGAAGCTTTCCGTTTCTGCCTGACGGAAATCCGGAATATTTATATGGAAAAGCCATACGGATATCAGCTCCACTTTACCAGCCTCCTGTATGAACTGCTTTTTCTGTGTGTAAGCAGCTTCCAGGCTACCGAAGGGGCGGAAGCCAGTTCCATGACAGATGAAGAGCGGGCCCGTCTGATCACGGTCATGGATTATGTAAATGCCCATTATCAGGAAAGTATATCTCTGGGGGACGCGGCTTCCCTTGTCGCGCTGAATCCCGAATATTTCTGCCGTTTTTTCAAAAAAAATATGGGAATGACCTTCCTGGAATTTGTCAACCAGGTGCGGTTTTCCCACATATGCGAAGATATCATCCGTACGGATGCAAGCATCACGGAGCTGCTGGCCCGGCACGGTTTCACCAACTATAAGCTGTTCCGGCGGATGTTCTATGATAAATATGGATGCACACCCTCGGAAAAACGAAAAGAGACCTCCGGAAAATAAGGGATTATTCTTCCGGAGGCTTCCTCCTATTTCCTGCTTAATTATCCCGGCCGTTTCCAACCCGGCCGAAGAAGGTAAGCAGATAGATGCCGCAGATACCCACTATCACATATACGATACGTGATATCCAACTCATCTGGCCGAAAATCAGCGCTACCAGATCCAAACGGAATAAACCGATCAGTCCCCAGTTAATCGCACCGATAACTGCAATCACAAGTGCTGTATAATCAAGACCTTTATTTCCCATGACAGCTACCTCCTTTTCTTACGTAACTATCATGCCCGTTCCTTTTCTTTTTTATTCTTTTTTTCTTTATGCGATAAAATATCCGTCGCGTCCTTCTCTTTTGACCTGATACAGTGCATTATCCGCCATTTTATATATCTCATCGTAAACGTCGCCCGGCTTTGTCATAACAGCTCCCATGCTGATTGTCACCTTGCCCGCACTGGAGACATCGAGCTTGCGTATTTTCCGGATCAGCCTTTCGCAGGTATCGGAAAGCGCTTTGGCATCCTTCATGTTATCCATGTAAACCACAAATTCATCGCCTCCCGGCCTTCCGACCACATCTTCCTCCCGGAAGCACTCCTGAAGCACCCCGGCAACCTCACAAAGGACATGATCGCCAGCCAGATGTCCGTACGTATCATTAATACTTTTGAATTTATCGATATCTATAAGAAGAAGAGCACCTGCGCTGCCTGCTTTCAGCCGTGCCAGCCGCTCTTCAATAAGCCTGAGACTCGTCTTAGCATTATAGGCATGGGTCAGGCTGTCCCGCTCCGCCTGTTTTTTCAGTTTTTCCTTTTCCCGCTTCTCTTCTTCGATATCATTCATTTTTCCTATGACACAGACAGGATTTCCTTTATAATCATAAATGGTTTTCATGGCGAGCCGGATCCATCGGAGGGTATTCTCTTCTCCCGGAGCGGCTTTTTTATATTGCGGCAGCTGAAGCTCCCGTATCCCTTCGTTTTCTGCAGTCATAATTTCCAACAACTGTTTCAGGTAATCCCGGTTCTGCCCTCCGCCTTCTTTCAGCCTGCAGGAAATTTCCCTTTCTCCGGCGTTTCCATCCGTTTTCATGGAGAGGGTGAACAAATCATTTTTTATATCATATTCAAAAAAATAATCATTCACAAGCCCGTATATCTCCCGGTGCTTTGCAAGCTCCAGGGATATTTTCCGGTTCAGCTTTCCCTTCGTATAGATTCCCCAGGCAAGCGCGGCAATAACCAACAGCAGAACCATACCCGCTGCCGCTACCGCCTGGAAAGGGTTTTCCTTGATATAATCCCCAAGGGTGGGATTCTCCTTGTTGATGGTATTCGAATAGATAATGGACTGCATTTCCTCCTGTGGCAGCGCTATTATCACTTTATTCAGAATATTCAGAAGTTCTGTGCTTGCAGGCTTTTTGCCCCCGATGCAGGTGCTGCTATCGGTATTAACCTGGGGAATCAGCTTCAGCCTCCTGAACTCCGGCTTATTAAAATAATGCTGTGCCACATAGGCATCCATATACGTATAATATGGTTTTCCGCTGTTCACTGCCCGTACAAGCTCTTCCCTGGAATCAAAAAACACGCCGCCGGCAGCATCTCCCCAATAGCAGCCGCAGCCTTCCACCACAGCCATGCTCATGCCGTCCAGCTGCTGGTTCTGCATGTTATCACTTATGAGGAGCACATATTGGGTAGAAACATAGGGCCTGCTCATGGCCATGTTCCTCTCCCTGGCAAGCTCATAATCATAGGGCATGCCGACTACCAAATCTATGCTTCCCTCCTCCGCCATCCGGCTCAGGGTCTTATCATCCGGCGCTACCACCAGCTGGAAGGAAAGACCTGTCTGTTCCCGGATAATGTCCAGCAAATCCACTCCGATTCCCTTCAGCAGTCCCGTTTCCTCATCCATATACTGATAAGGCGGCAAATCCGACAGGACTCCCACCTTCAGCGTTCCCGCCTGTTCCAGATACTGCTTTTCCTCCGGTGTGAGACGCAGCTCGGTATTGGGAGGGTTGAAATATTTCTCATTAAGCGTTGTTGTAAAATAGGGATCCGCCTGTTCAATGCTGTGAAGCGCCTTATCCAGCTGATTGACCAGCTCCGTTTTCCCCTTTGTCGCCACGAAGTAAAACGGCCTGGGAGCAAACCGGGCCACTGTCCGAAGCCCTTCTATATATTCCATGCTGGTGCTGATCATGACATCCGCCCGATCCTCCTTCAGCGCCTGCACCATTTCCTCCTCCGACCGGCAGAGCACTACTTCCGGAACCAGCATACTTTTCCGGCAGTATTCTTCCATTTCTTCCCGGCGCTTTACCGCTCCCTCCATCATCGCCACCCGCAGATGCTGCTCTTCCCTGGAAGCTTCATTATATGCCGTATTTTCATAAAGGACCTTGAACACCGTATATACAATGCCGCAGCTATTGGAGGTATATTCATATTTCTCCTCCATCTGGGTATTATACAGTAACCCTCCCATAATATCGATTTCGCCGTTTTCCAGCATATCCAGCAGGGTGGTAAGGCTCTCGTTAATATCGCCCTCTATCCGGACAAATTCATAATCCCATCCGGTATATTGGGCGATTTCCTGTAAATAATCATAAATATAACCTGTATAGTTCCCGTCTTCATCCAACTCTGTCAGGCCCTGCTGCATGGGAAATCCCACACGGACTACCGGCCGGTCCCCGCCGGCTTCCACAGAAAACCCGGATAACCAAATTCCCAGAAATAATATCAAAATAGCCGCAAGGCATCCCTTTTTCCATAAAAGAAACCCTCTATACTGCATAGCTTCTCCTATCCGTTTACCGATTGATTGTTACATAGTATAAATGTAATGCAGGTTTCCTGTTATTTTAACACGTTTAGCAGAATAAAACCATACAGAATAAGAAAAGATATATTTTTCCAATGTGAAAAAAGGAGGTAATTACTCGTAACGGTTTGCAGCTCACAGCTGCAGATATTCCTTTATTACACTTTCCGGCATGAGGCCGCCCCCTGTAGCCCATAGGATATGTGTGGCACGGGCGCTTTTATCCGCCAGACCCACCCCGTCAAGAAAAGCCGTCCCTTTGGATCCCGCCAGTGCTCTCAGGCCGCCGAAGGCCGCGCAGGCAGACGGTTCCGCCACAATTCCTTCCGTTTCTTTAAGCAGACGCATACAATCCAGCAAAAAGGAATCCTGCACTGTATAAATACCATCAAGAAGCGGTTTCATATTCCGCACCGCCAGATCTGACGGACTTCCCACTGCCAGACCGTCCGCAAGTGTCTTTCCGGTAAGCCCCACATCCTGCACGCGGATTTTCCCGCCCTCACCGGTTGCCATTCCGAGAAGCATACAGGGGCTTTGTACCGGCTCCCCAAAGAAACAATGGACGGCATCTTTGAACACATATTTCAGGCCCAGGGTAATTCCTCCCGGCGCGCCGCCCACCCCGCAGGGAAGATACACAAACAGAGGATGATCCGAATCCACCGGGATTCCTTTTTCCTCCAGCTGCTTCTGCAGACGCAGCGCCGCTGTCGCATATCCCAGGAAAAGCAGGGAAGAATGCTCATCATCCACAAAATAGCTGGTTTTATCTTTTTGGGAAAGTGCCCTCCCTTCCGCGACCGCGGCAACGTAGTCCCCGGTATATTCCTTAACGATCACGCCCCTGCTCCTGAGCAGATCCTTTTTCCACTGTCTGGCATCCGCGGACATATGTACTACTACGCGGTATCCCACAGCGGCGCTCATAATACCGATGCTAAGCCCCAGATTCCCGGTGGATCCTGCCTGTATGGTATGCCGGGAAAAGAAATCCCTGCAGTCCCTGAGGCAGGTATAATCATCCGTTTCCTTCAGAAGCCCCGCCTGAAAAGCCAGATCCTCCGTCACCTTGAGAATCTCATAAATGCCACCCCTGGCTTTTACGGATCCCGCTACCGCCAGCTCACTGTCCAGTTTGATCAGCACACGGCCCTTGCGTATTTCCTCCTGTCCGCCAATCCCCCAGGCATTCCACAGAGCCTCCGCCATCGCGGGGATTTCACGAAGAGGGGATTCGATGATCCCCCGGCTTTTTTCCAGTTCAGGAAAGCAAGCCTCCAGAAAAGGGGCGAACCGGCACAGACGTCTTTGGGCATCCCGGATATCCCCCATGGTAAAGGAAAGGGCCTTTTCCGCCTGAGAGAACGCAAGCCGATCCGGATTTATCCACAGGGTTTCTTCCGCCCTGGACGCTTCCTCCGCCTCCGGAACCGCCAGGTACCGATCCCGTATGTCTGTAAGCCGGAAAACAGTCTCCGGGAAACGGCCAAGCGTTTCGCTTTCCGTCAGGATCCCGGTGTGTACCGGACTGTCCCAGACCATTTTCATCCTGCTTTCACACAGAGGCTTCCATTCCGGAATACCTTCCCAATTAGGATCCCCGGTTTCAAAAAAACGGACATAGCTTTCGTAAATAAGTGCCGCCGTTTTCCGGCGTTCCGAAAGGGGAATTCCCGGAAAAAGCCGCTCCTCCCGCCAGGCACCGTCAAAAGCGGCCGCCTGATCCAGTACATGGGCCGCTGTCCCGAAATCCATACTGTAATACCACACACGGCTGTTGTTCCGGGTAAGGATATCCGCCAGGCGGAGACTATAGGTCCGGTACATATAATCGGAAAGAAGCTGTTCCCACTTTTCTTCCTGTTCCTCCTTTGTAAGCTTCCTTCTCCGGCTCTTTTCATAGTCCGCCAATTCTTCCCGGACAATCCGGGCATTTCTGCCAAATAAAGCGCCGGCTGCTGCCGGTGCATGACACGCAAAAGCCGGATCCTCCAGCCGCCGGAAGACCATTTCATGCCTGCAGCTTCCCACAATGGCATTCCCGGACCAGTAAGCAGGACTTTTCAGGACAGTTTCCCAGTCATGGGGGATGGTTATCCCATCCGACACCGGTCCGAACATACAGGTATTTCCCGGATTATCCACAAGCCTGCCCTGTATTTCCAACAGGTTATCCACATCCAGCTCCAGGATATCCCCGGGATCCTGCAGACCGGCCAGCTCCAGAAAAGCATCCGTCACCGCCGCTGCTGTTTCTTCATCCCGGATACACTGATAGGCTCCGCTTGCCATCATCACCTGGCTGCAGCAGGTTTTCATTTCCGGCTTCAGCAAAAGCGCTCCCAGGGCTTTCGCTCCGGCGGATTCCCCGAATACGGTAATACGGGAAACGTCCCCGCCGAAGGAAGCGATATTATCCCGGATCCAGCCCAGGGCCGCCAGCTGATCCAACGTTCCGATATTTCCTGTATGCCGGAACGTTTCTCCCAGAACTTTTCCCAAATACAGATAGCCCAGCACTCCCAGGCGGTAATTTACGGATACATAAATAAAACGGTGATCCCGTATCACCTGTGCCCCGCTTCTGTCCCGGTTGCTGCCGTTCTGAAAGGCACCTCCGTGTATGTATACCGCTACCGGCAGTTTTTCCCTCTCCTCTAAGCGGGCGTCTGACGGATTAGGAGAATAGCCCGCAGAGCATGACATCTGTTGCGGAACATAAAGACGGCCGGCAGAACGCGGCATCTGTTGCTTTCCCGGTACATAAATATTCAGGTTCAGGCAATCCTCCCCGTATTCCCGGGCACCCCCTTCCTGTCCCTTTTCCCCATCCTGCTGACAGGGCTGGGGGGCCTTCCTGCCAAAGGCGAAGGCTTTGTAAACGCCTTCCCATTCCCTTTTTTCCGGAGGAAAAAACCGTTTTGCTTTTGCATAGGGAATCCCCAGGAAGTTATAATAACCATCTTTCCAGCAGCCTTCCACAATCCCGCTTGTTGTCTTTACCTGCATATTTTGTCCCTTTCTATGCAACTGTTACCTACCTGTAACCGCCTGAATCCCACTATCTAATTTCGTCACCCCCGGACAAAGTTCCGACACCCCGCATAACTCCTCCGCCGCCTCCGCTATCCCTTCTGCGAAGGTGGGATGAGGCATGACTGCCGCGGCAATCTCCTTTGCCGTCCTGCCTCCGGCTATGGCCAGCGTCAGTTCCCCTATCATATCCGTGGCTCTGGCACACATGAGCTGTGCGCCCAGCAGTCTGCCGGTGCGTTCTTCCGCCACCAGTTTGATGAACCCCCTCTCCTGCCGTGACAGAAGGGATTTTCCGTTGAGGGACATAATGTATTTGCCTGTTTTTACCGGAATACCTGCCGCCTTTGCTTCGTCCGCCGTCATTCCCACACTGGCAATTTCCGGATCCGTATAAACACAGGAAGGAATGACCTGTATGCTCCGGGAAGGCAGGCGTCCTTTCATATGATCCAGCGCCAGCAGCCCCTGTGCCGCAGCCGCGTGGGCAAGCTGGATTCCTCCCGTCACATCCCCCACCGCATAAACGCCGGGGATCCGGGTCTGATAATGCTCATCCACCGGAATCCGGCCGCGTTCCACACCGGCCCTGCCCGCCAGTTCCGGTGAAAATATCCCATCCCCGCAGGCGCTGCGTCCCACTGCCAACAGCAGGCCGTCTGCCGAAACAATCGCTTCCTGTCCTTCTTTTCCGGAAGGTGCCCCTTCTTTATAATAGCACAGCCAGCCTCCCTGTTCCTTTTTTTCCACACGTGTCACGGCAGCTTTTGTATGGATTTCCACCCCTCTTTTTTTCAGAATCATTTTCAGGTTCTGTGCGATTTCCCTGTCCATGCCGGGCAGAATCCGGTCCATAGCTTCCAGTACGGTGACTTTTTTTCCGAAATCACTGTAATATTGTGCAAACTCCATACCAATGACACCGCCGCCGATAATAACCAGGTGATCATAGAGCCGGTTCCCGGTAAGAAGGCTGGTGCTGTTTTCCACGCCGGGCTCGGAAAGGCCGGGTATGGGGAGTATCGCCGGCTCCGAACCGGCCGCGGCCAGAATGTGGGACGCCGAAAGGCATATGGTCTGTTCCGGGGCAGTGACCGTTACCTGATTATGTTCGGTTATCACGGCATTCCCCTGGTACCATGTGATTTTATTTTTTTTAAACTGCAGGGCAATCCCCTCCCGCAGGGAAGTGATGACATCCTTCCGCCTGTTCTGCAGGGCATCCATGTCAATCTGCAGATCCGATACCCGGATCCCCTCTTCTGCCGCCTCTCGTATTTTCCGGTATAAACCGGAAGCATGAAGAAGCGTTTTAGCGGGAATACAACCGTTATTTAAACAAGTCCCTCCAAGGGCGCCTTTTTCCGCAACCGCTACCTTCCATCCTTCCTGTGCGGCGCGGATAGCCGCCGGGTATCCCCCGGGTCCCGCACCTATTACGATAAGATCATAATGCATTTCCATAGGAACCCTCCCGTTTCCACTACGCTTTTTTACGGTCTGCGCAGGAAATGCGCAGCCTGTCTGAATTCTTACCTTTCCCAACCGTACCTCTTAAAAAAAAAGTTCCATAAGGTTTGTGATATCCTTTTTCATAAGAGTCTGTAATTCATTCTCCGTCTGAAACCCATCCATGGCATTCCGGATTTCCTTTTTCCGAAATAACAGCCCGGCGAGGTATTTTTCCAGCCGGCCCGTAAGCTCTGCATCCATGGCATCGGTGAAAAGACGGGCCTCCTGAATCCTACCCTCATCCACATTGAGCTGTATGCGGATTTCCCCCCAGGGAAAACGTTCCTCCACTTCATCGCTGAAGGGGATCTGCCTCCCGTATTTCCATTCCCAGGATGCAAACCGTTCCGCCCGTCTCTGTATGTCCTCCCCTTCCAGCCGTTCTCCCGGAAAATCTTCCACGGGACAGCCGTAGCATAGGCCAAGCGCTTCCTTCAGCGTCTCCGTCATACGCTCCCTGTTCAAATCCGGTACCCAGGCGCACAGATTTCCCACCCGGCTGCGTACGGAATCGACCCCTTTGGAATCCAGCTTTTTCCGTGAAACCCGCAGATATCTTTCCATCAGTTCCTGATCCGTATGCAGCAGGATGGTTCCATGATGATAGCAGTAATCCCCGGTACGGTAATAGGCATTTCCTGATATTTTACATCCCTTTACCGTAATGTCGTTCCGGCCGCTTTTCTCCGCCCGGATCCCCAGCTTGTTTACCGCCCTGAGAATGACCTCCGTCTGTTTTTCCACATCGTAATTCTCTTTACGGGCAAGGAAGGTAAAATTCAGGTTTCCCAAATCGTGGAATACGGCGCCTCCTCCGGAAAGACGGCGGGCCAGATGCCCGCCGTCCTCCTCCAGCTTCTCCGCCCTGCACTCCTTCCAGGCATTCTGGTTCCGGCCGATTACCACCGTCCGTTCATTCTGCCACAGATACAGGATACACTCCGTCCTGCCGGCCTGGTACATCAGATATTCCTCCAGTCCCAGATTCAGATAAGGATCCAGGCTTCCGGATTCGATGGTATATAGCTTTTGAATCATAGTTATACCCCCTGCTTCTATGGAAACTCATAACGCAGACGGGGATTCCGGGCGGCTCCCACCTCATCCAGACGGGTGATCGGCGTCATATGCGGCGCCGTCCGCACCCATTCCGGATCCTCCAGCGCCTTCCGGTGGATTTCCAGAAACGCCTCCACTAACTCATCCAGATTTTCCATAGACTCCGTTTCCGTAGGCTCTACCATCAATGCCTCATGGACTATGAGAGGGAAATACATGGTCGGCGGATGGATCCCATAGTCAAGAAGAGCCTTGGCCACATCCACAGCCGTAACTTCTGCCTTATCCTTTTCCGGCTGCAGGGTCATTACAAATTCATGCATACAGATTCCGTCATAGGCCATCTTATAACCTTCCGCCAGCCGGACGCGCACATAATTGGCATTCAGCACCGCCATATGGGCCGCCTGGGTAATTCCTTCCGGTCCCAATGTCAGGCAATAGCAGAGTGCTCTCACCACCACCAGGAAATTGCCGTAAAATGCCCGCACCATACCGATGGAATGGGGGTACTCCAGGAAATGGAAGCTTCCGTCCCCTGCCGCCGCTGCCTTTCCCGGAAGGAAGGGTTTCAGGAATTCCTTACAGCCCACAGGACCGCTGCCCGGTCCTCCTCCCCCATGAGGCGTGGAAAAGGTCTTGTGCAGATTCAGATGCACGACATCAAAGCCCATATCCCCGGGCCTTGCCACCCCCATCACCGCATTCAGGTTCGCTCCGTCGTAATAGCACAGTCCCCCCGCTTCATGGACAATCCGGGTGATTTCCAGAATGTTTTTGTCAAACAGCCCTACGGTATTGGGATTCGTCAGCATAAGGCCCGCCGTATCCTCTCCCACAGCCGCGGCAAGCTTTTCCAGGTCTACGCAGCCTTCCGGGGTGGACGGGATGTTCACCACTTTGTAGCCTGCCATAACCGCACTGGCAGGATTGGTTCCATGGGCGGAATCCGGCACAATGATTTTGGTCCGCTTCCCGTCCCCTCTGCTTTCGTGAAAGGCCCGTATGAGAAGCAGCCCCGTGAACTCCCCGTGGGCGCCCGCTGCCGGCTGAAAGGTCATGGCATCCATTCCGGTTATTTCACAAAAAATCTTTTCCGCATCCCGCAGCACATGCAGGCAGCCCTGGACGGTTTCCTCCGGCTGCAGCGGATGAATCCGGGTGAAGCCGGGCAGGGAAGCCGCTTCATCATTCACTTTGGGATTGTATTTCATGGTGCAGGATCCTAACGGGTAAGCACCGTCATTTACACCGTGTGTGGCGTTTGCCAGCTGTGTGTAATGCCTGCTGATATCATTTTCCGATACCTGGGGAAGCCGTAAAGGGCTTTTCCTTTCCATGGAAGGCAGCACAACAGGAACATCGCAGGCAGGCAGCAGGCATAATCCCCTTCCTTCCTTACTTCGCTCAAAAATCAGTTTCATCCGCTTCCACCTCCCGAATCAGCCTCACCAGTTCATCCATTTCCGCCTTCGTGTTCTTTTCCGTGGTACACCAGAGAAGATTACCGTCCGGCAGGGGAAGCCCTCCCAAATATCCGTGCCTCTCCAGAACCTTGAGAAGGGTTTTGGCCCCTTGGGGTGCATCGGTCACAAATTCATGAAAAAATTCCGCCTCATACACGGGATGCAGACCTGCTTTTTCCAGTTCCGCCTGCAGATAATGGGCTTTGGAGGTACTTAAGACCGCTGCCTGCTTCAATCCGCCGGGGCCCATAGCCGACAGATAAACCGATGCCGTCAGGGCGCAAAGCGCTTCATTGGAACAGATATTGCTTCCTGCCTTTTCTCTTCTTATATGCTGTTCCCTTGCCTGAAGGGTCAATACAAAGCCCCGTTTTCCCTCCGTATCCACCGTTTCCCCCACTATCCTGCCGGGAAGCTTGCGCATCATATCCCTGGCGGCCGCCATAAATCCCAGATACGGCCCGCCGAAGGACAACGGCATACCCAAAGGCTGCCCTTCACCCACAGCGATATCCGCACCGCATTCACCCGGTGTTTTCACGATTGCCAGCGCAATGGGATTACAGCCCATGATGAGCTTTCCTCCTTTGTCATGTACCAGCTTTGCACAGGCTTCTCCGTTCTCCAGAATGCCATAATAATTGGGCTGCTGGACATAAAAACAGGCAACCGTTTCATCCAGCATATCCTCCAGGGCCTCCAGATCCGTGCTTCCCTTCTTGGCGGGAACCGTTTCTGCCACAACCTGCCGTCCGTGACAATAGGTATTTATCACTTCCAGCACCTGCGGATTGGTGGTTTCCGAAACCAGTACCCGGGTACGCTTCCTGTCTCTGCACATAAAAATACTTTCTGCCGCAGCAGACGCCCCGTCATAAACGGAAGCATTTGCCGCATCCATGCCTGTCAGTTCACAAATCATAGTCTGGTATTCAAAGATGGACTGCAGGATACCCTGGCTGATTTCCGCCTGATACGGGGTATACGCGGTAATAAATTCTTCCTTGGATACCACCTCCTTCACAATCGAAGGTATGTAGTGATCATAAGCGCCCGCTCCCCGGAAAATATGTCTGAAAATACGGTTTTCTTCCGCATAGTCCCCCATTTTCCGGATCGCCTCCATTTCCGGCATGCCTTCCGGTATCTGCAGCTTTCCCTGCAGCCTTACCTGCGAAGGGATCCCGGCAAATAGTTCTTCCGTAGATGCAAGCCCCACAGTCTCCAGCATCTTCCCACGCTGCTCATCCGTCGCCGGTATATAAGAACCCATCTGCTTTATCCTCCTTCCCGGAGTACTTACTCCAACCCCTCAACAAAGGCCTCATACGCCGCCGCGTCCATCAGTTCCTCCTGATCCGTAATATCCTTTACTTTTATCAGCCATGCCTCATTGGCATCCGAATTAATAAGCTCCGGACTGTCCAGCAGCTCTTCATTTACCGCTTCCACAATACCGGTAACCGGGGAGTATACATCCGATACCGCCTTGACCGATTCCACATCACCAAAAGGCTCTCCTGCGCTGACTCTATCCTCCGGTTCGGGCAGATTGACAAATACAAGATCCCCCAAAGCCTTCTGCGCATAATCCGTAAGCCCGATCCGGACCGTTCCTTCTCCGTCTGGCAACACCCATTCATGAGATTTTGAATACTTATAATTTTCGGGATAATTCATGTTTTTTCCTCCTGTTTCTTAGCCTAAACGGCAATTCTATTTATACCTGTCTTTTATAAAAAGGCAGCTTCACAACCTCCGCTTCCACGCGCCGGCCTCTCACCTTTGCCTCCACACGGCTTCCCACATCCGCCTTATGCGCCTGAACCAACGCCATTGCGACCGGATATCCCAGGAAAGGGGCATGTGTCCCGGAGGTACTCCATCCGATCTGCTCTTCTCCTATATATACAGCGGCCCCCTCTCTTATAATTCCTCTTCCGGTCACCTTAAGGCCCACCCTCTTTCTTGCGGGTTCTCCGGCTTTATCCAGGGCCTCTTTCCCGACAAAATCTTTTTTGTTCCTCTTAACGGCAAACTGTAATCCGGTTTCCAGTGGCGTAATTTCATCATTCATTTCATGCCCATACAGAGGCATAGCCGCCTCCAGCCGCAAGGTATCCCGGGCTCCCAGCCCGCAGGGCACCAGTCCCTCCTCCTTTCCGGCTTCCATCAGCGACTCCCACAAAACCGGCGCCTCTTTGCTGTCCACATAAAGCTCATATCCCTCTTCCCCCGTATAACCGGTTTTGGAAATCAGGCACCTCATCCCTGCAGCGCTCCCTTCTGTCTTACAGCTGTAATACGTTTCGGGAATCCATTCCGGTGCAGCAATCCTTCCCAGGATTTTCCGTGCCGCCGGCCCCTGGAGTGCAATCTGCCCTACCCTGCCGGATATGTCCGTAAAACAGGCGCCTTTCCTTTGATGCGCCAGCATCCAGGCAACGTCTTTATCCTTATTTGCTGCATTTACGACAATAAAATAATGGTTATCCCTGATCTTATATACAATCAGATCATCCACCACACCGCCTTTTTCATTACACATAGGGCTGTATCTGGCCTGCCCGTCATACATCCCTGTGAAATCATTAGTCAGCAGGTAATTCAAATTATCCAGCGCCCCCTCGCCCTCACAAAGGATTTCTCCCATATGGGACACATCAAACAGCCCGCATCCGGTCCTTACAGCCATATGCTCCCTGATAACACCTGTTTTTTCATACTGTACCGGCAGCAGAAAGCCGGCAAAAGGTACCATCTTTCCCCCATATTTCATATGCATGTCATACAGAGTAGTTCTGCATTCTTCCATCCGCCTTATACCCCTTTCTTTGAATACGCTTCAGACATTCCCGGCTTGTTCCGGACACAAAAAGGCATATAGCCTTAAAGCTATATGCCTTCCCTGTCTTCGTACCTGAAAGATTACCCCTTTCCATATAGGTATCCGCAGTGGAATGACCTGTGGAAAGAAGCTGCCTCGTCGGTGGTGCCGGTGTGCGCCTAAGCCTTAAATCCTAAGAACTGTGCGGGTTCTTTGGGGCCTATGGTTCTTTGGGACCTTTGGAACCTTTGGTTCCATGCACACTTCACCTTTCCAGAGTTTCGTCCAAATCCGGTCCTTTTGCCTGAGAGTTTATGCCCCTTCGGCGCAGATGTTCTTGTCTCTCCCGGATTCTTCTTCCGAAGTTTATTTTGTTTTCCCGTAACTGTTCCGTACCTTCACCGTTACGTTTTCCCTGCGTATATGTCACCGGAAACCGATGCCTTTTACTTTGTAAGATCAGTGTAGCACAAATGGGGCGGAGGGACAATTGGTATTAATGGAGAAAATTACCGTATGTTTTTATCCTTACATGCTTGGGTGCTTAATATTAATAGCTTCCCTTGTTATTTTACTCTTTGTAACATATAATTACTGTAAAATATTACAAACGAGGGCTAAGTAAATGAATACCATTCAGGTTGTCGCTGCGGTGATCTCACATAATAATAAAATCCTTATCACACAGAGAGGTTATGGCGACTTTAAAGGAAAATGGGAATTTCCAGGAGGCAAAATTGAACCTGACGAAATTCCACAAGAAGCCTTAATTCGTGAAATTAAGGAGGAGCTTTTAGTCACAATCCGGATAATCGATTATATCGCAACAATTGATTACGATTATCCAAAATTTCATTTATCCATGCAATGCTTCCTGTGCCAAATTCTCAATGGAAACCTGACCCTCACAGAACATACTTCTTACGACTGGAAGGCTCCATTCCATTTAGATAATATTGATTGGCTGCCAGCAGATAGACTACTAATACCCTATTTACAAAATATGCTGTAGTTATTGGTACATTTGGGCTAATCGTTCAAAGCTAATATAAATACCAGCTGACTCTAAAAGTTTTTTTCGACTAACATAGAGTATTTTTAACAACTCCAGATAATCTCTACCATAATGTATTAAATTATGACAATTGCTACATAAAGATACGATATTTTCCTCTACATCTAAATTTACCGAAAACTCTTTAGAAAATGCCATGGGAACTAAGTGATGAGGTTCTGTATATTTTTTAGTAGAATTTTTTCTTATAAAACTTTCATGTGTAGAATTAATTTCGCAATTAAATTTAGCGTATGCTAATGCATTGAGAGAAACACTCTTACTGCGTTTATATATTTCAATTCTATTTATTGTAACGGGATCTACCTTGGCCTTCGGTTTTCCATTATATATAAATTCAAATGGGATATCCTTATCCGTAAAAGAAGCCAGCTTTGTCCTAAGCTCTTCCTCTTCAAGTAAATCTAACTTTATTTCTTCTTCTACTAATTTAAGAGGAAATACCCATACTTTTCTATTCACCCCGTTTTCATCCAGCTGCTCTTCTTGATAAGGCTGACTTGCTAATTTCACTATTCCTCTATAAATATATTCCCCTTTTTTAATAACTTCAAATAAATGTAATTGCATGCCATTAGAACGTGAATTATATAACTTTCCATTTTTATATCCGGGATTTCCATCAAGCTGCTGATCCCCCAATTTTCCGGTACCGGTATAGTGTAAAATACCATTTTCCCACATATCATGATACAAACCAAGTGTTTGATCTGCAATAATAACCATAATATTAGTACTGTTAACAGGAAGCATACCACCCATACTTCCACAATGAAACGTTTCTCGTATTTTTAGTAAATTTACCTTTTCTCCAATTTTAAATCCCGGATCTACACCCATAATGTCCACTACTCCTTCCAATGCAGCCTGTGAAGCTCCCCTTCAAGCAGCATCCCTTCAAAGTTATTCTGCCTCAGGGCTTCATACAAAACAACAGCAACAGAATTACTCAGATTGAGGGAACGGATTTTATCCAGCATAGGGATCCGGATACAGGTATCTTCATTATCCACGAGGATTTCTTCCGGAATCCCTGCACTTTCCTTGCCGAACATGATAAAGTCATCAGGGCCGAATGAAACATCCGTATATACATGTCTGGCTTTGGTAGTAGACATCCATATTTTGGCTCCAGGGTTCTTTTCCAGGAATTCTTCATAGTTTACATAACGTCTTACGTCCAGTTCCTTCCAATAATCCATTCCTGCCCGTTTAATTTCTTTTTCACTCAGGCGGAAACCCAAGGGTTCTATTAAGTGGAGTACCGAACCGGTGGCTACACAGGTACGTCCTATATTTCCAGTGTTTGCGGGAATCTCCGGCTGGTGCAGTACGATATTCATCCTTTGTTTACTCCTCGTTTTTTTCTTTAACTATATAAAATATCGGTCATGTTCTTGATGCCGGATACAGTATAGCCCCGCCACCTTTTTGAAAAGCGGCAGGGCCATAGCTTACCAGGTAACCGGCGGCAAGCCGGGTATTCTTTTATACCGTTTTTGTAGCGTTTTTATACCGTATTTTATTTCCGTTCCTTTTTCAGCCGTTCCACAAAATCCGCCAGCCTGCCGATAGCTACCTTCAGGTTTTCCAAAGAGTAGGCGTAAGAAATCCGGATAAAGCCTTCCCCGCATTCGCCGAAAGCGGTACCGGGAACAACAGCCACCTTTTCCTCCTGCAGGAATCGGGTCGCAAATTCATCACTGGTCATGCCGAATTCTTTGATGCAGGGGAACACATAGAAAGCTCCATAGGGTTCAAAACAGGGAAGCCCCATCTCACCAAAGGCGTACATCAGATAACGCCTTCTCTGGTTATAGGCATCCCGCATCTCCTTCACATCATCATCGCCGTTTCGCAGCGCTTCCACGGCAGCATACTGGCTTGTGGTAGGGGCGCACATAATGGCAAACTGATGGATTTTAAGCATCTGTTCAATGATGACAGACGGTCCGCAGGCATAGCCCAGGCGCCAGCCGGTCATGGCATAAGACTTGGAGAAGCCATTGATCAGAATGGTCCTTTCTTTCATTCCTGGTATGTTGGCGATGGAAACATGATTCCCTTTATAGGTCAGTTCCCCATAAATTTCATCGGATATCACGAGCAAATCCTTCTCCAGAATTACTTCTGCTATGGCTTCCAGATCTTCCCGTTCCATAATGGCCCCTGTCGGGTTATTGGGAAAAGGAAGTACCAGAACCTTGGTCTTATCGGTAATGGCTTCCCGCAGTTCCCGGGCGGTAAGGCGGAATTCATTTTCCGGCTTCAGATCAATGATAACCGGAACCGCATCCGCCAGTATGGCGCAGGGTTCATAGGAAACATAGCTGGGCTGGGGGATCAGGACCTCATCCCCGGGATTGACCATGGTACGCAGGGCTATATCAATGGCTTCCGAACCGCCTACGGTAACCAGCACCTCTTTGCCATAGTCATATGAAAGATCAAAGCGGCGCTTTAAGTAATTACAGATTTCAAGTTTTAGTTCCTTCAGCCCTGCATTGGAGGTATAGAAGGTTCTTCCCTTTTCCAGGGAATAAATACCCTCATCCCGGATATGCCAGGGGGTATCAAAGTCGGGTTCGCCCACCCCAAGGGAAATGGCATCCTCCATTTCACTCACGATGTCAAAAAACTTCCGAATGCCCGACGGTTTGATATCTACGATTTTATCGGACAATGGATTTCTCATGGCGTAATTTTCTCCCTTGTATCTTCATATTTTTTAGCAAGAATGGTTCCGTGATCCTTGTATTTCTTCAGGATAAAATGGGTTGCGGTACTCAGTACGCCGTCCAGGGCGGAAAGCTTCTCCGAAACGAAGCTGGAGATTTCCTTCAGGTTACGGCCTTCCAATGTCACGAGAAGGTCAAAGCCGCCGGATATGAGGTATACGGCATTCACTTCAGGATATTTATATACTCTTTCTGCTATATTGTCAAAACCCTGGCCTCTCTGAGGGGTCACACGCACCTCGATCAGCGCGGATATTTTATCAAGACTGGTCTTATCCCAGTCAATCAAGGTATGGTATCCGCAGATGATTCCTTCCGCTTCCATAGCCGCAAGCTCATTCACCACGTCGATTTCTTCCACGCCGAGTATAACAGCCAGTTCTTTTAGATCGATACGGCTGTTTTTCTCAATAATACCTAACAACTGTTCTCTTAGCTCTCTCATATTATCACTCCTGTCTGCCGGTCCGCCATCAGGCCGGCTTACTATAATTGATATAGCTCATCCGGTTTGGCCGGCTCCAGAAAACGCTTTTCCTCTCCGTTTTTCACGATCCGATCCTTTCCGCGGGTGGTTCGCCCCACCACTGCAGCCGGAATTTTTTCCGCTTCCAGCTTCCGTACCAGATCAGCCCCGTTTTCCGCTGCAATCAAAAGGCTTCCTCCCGAAATCAGTTCATAGGGATTCCAATCCAGAAAATTGCAGATTTCTACCGTTTCCTGCCGGATGGGCAGTTTTTTCAAGTCTATTTCCAGTCCGACGCCTGAACTTTCCGCCATTTCCCAAAGCGCACCGAATATTCCTCCCTCGGTCACGTCCGTCATGGCCCAAACGCCGGACTTTCCGGCGACTGCGGCCTCCGGTATAATCGAAAGGTATCTGTCAAAGGCCATGGCCTCCTCTACCAGAAAGCCAGGGAAGCGTGTGCGCAATTGTTCTTCTTTTTCTTTTGCGGCAATAGAGGTCCCTTCCAGGGCGATCCATTTGGTAACGACGAGATCCCCGTCAGGTTTTGCCGTACCGGTCGCCACAGCAGTGCCTGCCGCCGCCTTTCCCACAGCGGTAACCGTCAGTACCATACGGTTTACCGCATCGGTAACCTCCGTATGTCCTCCTGCTATCTGAATATGTAAAGACGCGCAGGTTTCTTCCGCCTGGGCCATCAATTCCCTGAGTTCCTTCTCCTCACAGGACGGAGGAAGAAGAATAGTCAGCAATACTGCTGTCGGCTCACCGCCCGACGCGGCGATATCATTGGCGGATGCATGGATTCCATAGCGGGCCATATCCTTGCCGGTTCCCGTAATCGGATCAGAGGACAGGAGTACAATTTCTCCTTCACCGGGTGCCAAAATGGCGCAGTCCTCCCCCAGACCTGCGCCAAGTATGATTTCACCCCTCCGGGTTTTCAGTTGTCTTAATACGGAACGTTTCAGAACGCTCTCTTGCACCTTGCCAATCTTCATCCCGTGCTCCCATTTTTCTGATTACACAGCTTTACTGCCCCGTCTGTTGCTGCTGCTGCGCCAGCTGCTCATTATACTGCTGAATCAAAGCCGCCTGTTCCTCCGGCGTTTTTCCTGCCAGTATAGCCGCTAATGCGGGATCCATTCCGTCCGCGGGCGGTGTGGTGCTCTGGCCGGATTTCAATGCCGCGGCGATACTCTTTACATGGTCAATGCTTCCCGTTGCAATGGCCGCCTGCATTTCATTATAAGCGTTGCTGTCATTGGTGGCAACCCCTACAGTTGCGGTACGGGGTACCATTTTATAGCTGCTGCTGTTAATCTGTTCCCTGCTTACTTCCACTCCGTTTTCGGTGACCACTTTCCACAGTCTCGCCTTATAGCCGATATGGGCGGACTGTACCTCCACAAACCCGATAGGCTGTGATGTGGTCTGGACAATGCTTTCGGAGTTAGGCTGGATAGTCTCCAGCACTTCGCTTTCATAGGTTACCACATGGCCCGGATCTCTTGTCTCCACGCCGTAAATGGTGAAGGTAATATTTTTATTGCTGGTATATCCCTCAATATAGATAGGATATCCCGTATTATTTGTAAATTTGAAGTCCTTCCCCGCTGACTCGGCAATCGCCGCATCCATGGAAGGCTTTACATAACCAACTATCATGGAATGGTTATGCCTTTCGTCCACCTGAAGCTCCGATTTGAGCACCGCATTATAAAGCGTAGTGGATACCTGACAGATACCGCCGCCGATACTGTCCACCACCTGCCCGTTAAGATAGGAGCCTGCCATATAATACCCGTTGCTCTCTGTAAACGGGCTAACGGCCTCATAGGTGGAAAACGTCTCACCCGGCAGGATAGTCGCCCCGTTGATCAGATTGCAGCCATTGGTAACATTGGCGCTTCTGTCTCTTCCCGAAGAGGAGAAGCTGGTGGTAAAGGTGCCAAGCACATCCTTAACCTTGGACAGTTCTTCCGCGTTGCCCTTCGGCACTTCTTCCGTCACTGCCAGATCTACGGCACCGTCACCGCCCTTCCACTGAGTGGTCAGGTATTCATAAATCGCATTTTCAGAAGCCGTATTGTCAACCACGATACCGGTCTGCCCTTCTTCAATGACAAAAGAGCCGTCAACTCTTTTCAGATGGGCATCAACCGCTTCCACATTAAAAGCGTCACATTTATTTTCCACTACCGATGCAATCGCTTCTTTATCAAACGAAAAAGCGATGTCATATACCTTATTCTGATGCTCCAGATCCTTCAGCGCCTTGTAACGCACGACCACGTTGCCGGTCTTTCCCAGATTTACGGCATCCTCCACCAAATCCGGATTCCCCCAGCCCAGTCCCAGCTCGGCCGCAGTGACGGATACGGTGTTTCCATCCATTACATGTAAAACAATGGAACTGCTTCCCAGGGAATCCACATAAGACTGGACAGCAGTCCTGGCTTCCTCCCGCGTCATGCCGGAAAGGGATATCTCACCTGCATAAACCCCTTCCAGTATCGTATCGTCCGGCCTTGCCTGTGCTTTGGAATGCATGCCCGCCGCAAGCGCAGCAATGCCCAGGGTACATACAAGCGCCAGTGTCCAAATCCATTTCTTCATATGCTGCTCCTATCCTTATAGAAAATACAGAAGTGTGGGCACTACCATCGCCAGCACCAGAATAATGATGATGACGGATGAAATTACTTTTTGTGTTTTCTTATTACTTAAATTAAACATTTACCATGCCTCCCGACATTTTCCATATACTTTACCGGATATGAAAAATCGCATTCAATCCCGGCAGCCGTTCAGACAAGTCTGAACCATTGCCAATCCTACCTGTTCAGATGCTTATTATATATGAATGCCTCTGTTTTTGCAAGCAGAGATAAGCCGGAAATTGTTACTATTCACTCCGCCGATGTAACAGTTCAGACAAGTCTGAACTGTTACCCGCCGATTTCTTATACTGACCCAGTATTTTGTCGATTGTCCGGCTGGCTTCATTTTTGGTCATTTTCTCTATATCCGTATCCAGTTCCAGTTTATGAAGGGAAACAAGCCTGTATAACCTTTCCTTTTGCGCCGGGGTGGCAGGTCCTTCCTTTTTCACTTTATAAACGAGAGGCTGGGGTTCAAAATCCTTTTCATTCCAGAACAGGCCGCACAGTTTTTCATAAAGCAGTTGTGTGGCCGCGGCATCCCCCAGCGCCCGGTGGGGTGTATGAGGAATTTGGAAATGCGAACATAAAAATTCCAGTTTCCGGCTTTCCAGTTCCGGCAGGAATTTTCTCGCCAGCTTCAGGGTATCTATCCCCTTCCTCTCAAATGAGAACCCCAGATTTACCGCCGCTTTTTTCAGAAAAGAATAGTCGAAAAGGATGCTGTGCCCTAGAAGCGGCAATTCTTGGCTGAACGTAAGAAAAGCAGGAAATACCCGGGAAATGTCTGCCGCCGTTTCCAAATCCCCGTCCCGTATCCCTGTTATATCTGTGGTGGCCGCGCTCAGCTTACGGCCCGGATTCACAAGCATTTCGAAACGATCCGTCACGTGCCCGTCTCTTA
The DNA here is from genome assembly GCA_022845955.1 of Lachnospiraceae bacterium. GTDB lineage: Bacteria > Bacillota > Clostridia > Lachnospirales > Lachnospiraceae > Eisenbergiella. The sequence continues at coordinate 430,098 of AP025576.1, read as the reverse complement.
CCTTAACAGCTCCGATTTCAATGATTTTATCATATTTGGGATGAAGGCCGGAAGTTTCCAGATCCAGGCAGATATAGTCCTTTACCGGGCCGTTCACTTGCCCGCACCCGTTTTCTTTTTTGAGGCTGTTTTTTTCCCGTTCTCCTTTTTATAGTATGGACAGTATTCGGTCAAAAAACACGCTTCACATTTTGCGTTAGGCGCTTTGCAGATTTCCCTGCCTAATGCGATGATTTGAAGATTATAAAGGATCCAGTGATCCTTGGGCAGCGCCTTCATCAGATCAAATTCCACCTTTACCGGATCTTCTTCTTTTGTCAGGCCCAGACGGTAAGAGATTCTTTTTACGTGGGTATCCACCACAATGCTGGGTTCGTTATATATATTTCCGCGGATTACATTTGCCGTTTTCCTTCCCACACCAGCCAGCGATGTCAGATCCTCTATGGATTCGGGCACCTGTCCGCCGAATTTATGAACCAGATCCTGACAGCATGCAATGATATTTTTTGCCTTGTTATGGTAAAAGCCGGTGGAATGGATATCTTTTTCCAGTTCTTTCAGATCCGCATTGGCAAAAGCCTCCACATTGGTATATTTCCGGAACAGATCCTTCGTCACCACATTGACTCTGGCGTCCGTGCATTGTGCGCTTAAAATGGTGGCAATGAGCAGCTGCCATGCATTTTCGTAATCGAGATAGCAGATAATATCCGTACCGTAATGCTGATCCAAAAGTCCCAGTATGTTTTCAATTCGTTCTTTTTGTTTCATTTTTTTCTCCATTATGCCAACGGAAGCAGCATCGTATACGCTTCCTGATTTAAAGGATTTCTTTTCCTGTAATCAAACAGCAGGTAATATACGGCCCCGCCGCCGTTTCCCTGCGGATTCTCTTTCTCCCACACCGGAAGGGTAAAGCATTCGATATGGGTCATACGCGCCATCTGCCTTGCGTTATAGCCGTCCTCCACATATTCCTTCAGGAAGGACGGACTGCATTCCTCCCGGCGGTAAAAACCGTTTATTTTTTCTTTCGCTTCCTGCTGTTCCCGAAGAGGAAGGGCAAAGGCAGGGCGGCTTTTCAAATTCTCCCGCAGATACATATCCAGGGTGAGAAGCTGTCTGTACAGCGTCATATTGTCCGGATCGGCCGAAAGCGCAAAATCCAGAAGGACCTGATAGCGGTAAGCTCTGGCGGGATTGTTCACGAAATATCCTTTTTCCTCATAATATTCCGCCAGCTGTTCATACATACGGAAGGGATCCGGAAACGCTTTCTCCAAAACCGGAAGCGTATGGGCAAACTGGGAACTGTTATAATACAACTCCACCATTTCCTCCACCCTTTTGAGCTTCAGGACCTGGAAATAAGGCATCCATTTGGTAAAAAGGACTTCATAAGGAGGCTTATCCGTATAATGGATCTCATATTCAGAAGCTTTCTCATGCATATAAGAACCTTTCAGAACCTTTAGGAAACCAAGCTGCAGCTGCTCCGGCCTGCAGGCGTATACTTCGTTAAAGGAATTGCGGAAGCTGGCCGAATCCTCATAGGGAAGCCCCGCTATCAAATCCAGGTGAAGATGGATATTATCCTTTTCCTGCAGTGCGGCAACAATCCGGCGCAGCCGTTCCCAGTCCATACGTCTCCTGATTTCCCGGATGGTTACGGGATTGGTGGACTGTACGCCGATTTCCAGCTGCACCAGCCCCGGACGCAGGGACTGCAAAAGCGTGATTTCTTCTTCCGTAAGGATATCCGCCGATATCTCAAAATGAAAATTGGTTATCCCGTTATCCTGTTCCTTGATAAATCGCCAGATTCCCATGGCATGGCTGTGATTACAGTTAAAGGTACGATCCACAAATTTGACCTGGGGAACCTTCTTTTCCAGGAAAAACTGAAGCTCCTTTTCCACCAGCTCCAAACGGCGCAGACGGACTGTCTTATCAATGGAAGAAAGGCAGTAGCTGCACCGGTAGGGACAGCCCCGGCTGGATTCATAATAAAGGATCCTGTTATGAAAATCGCCGATATCCGCTTCGTTATAAAAAAAAGGAAGCCCGCTGATATCGGTAAGCGCCCGATCCCTTGTGCGGCATATGCCTTCCTGCCCGCGTTTCCGAAAAACGATGCCGTCTGTCTGTTCCAGCCCCCTGATATCCTCCGGGCCGCCCTGCCGGTAAAACATAAGCAGTTCATGGAAGGTGACCTCCCCTTCCCCCACCATGATACCGGTGAGACAGGGCATTTCTTCCAGAAGCTCCTCCGCATTATAGCTGACCTCCGGACCTCCCAGCCAAATCCGGGTTTCCGGCAGTATTTTAGCTAATTCCCGGACGATATCCTTTACCATTCCTATGTTCCATATATAACAGGAAAAGGCAACGCAGTCCGGCATCCTTGCGTATATATCCGCGAGGATATCCTGAAAAGGCTGGTTTATGGTATATTCCGCAAGTTCAATATGTTTCTCAAGTTCAGAATCCTTCTGAACACTATAGGCACGCAGGCTGTAAATGGCAGGATTGGAATGGATATACTTTGCATTTACTGCCGCTAATAAAAATTTCATATGGTATTCCTCCGGTTTTTATAGGATACAGCGAAACGCGCCGTGTGGCAAGACCGAAGTCCCGGGATTATGCGGAAAACCCGGACCTATATTTCTTCCACAAAATGAACCGGATATTTATCCCAGTATTCCCGGTATACCCGTTCCTCCTGTCCGTCCAGATTCAACTGGTACATACGGAAGGTAACCGGGAAATCTTTGGGCTGCCACTGCTCCACATAGGAATAGCGGTAGGTCATCCCTATGTGTTTCATCACATTGCCGCTTCTTTGGTTGTTGACATCATGGGTAGCGGTAATAAAGGGCAGCCCTGTTTTTTTCAGAAGGCTGACCACCGCCGCAGAGGCTTCCGATACCATACCCTGATGCCAGTGCTCCTTTCTCAGAGCATAACCGAAATCATGGCTTGCCCCGTCATCCACGTTCACATATCCAATAGGGACGTTATCCGCCTTTCGACAGATCGCATACCGGTATCCTTCCGATTTTTCATAGCTATTCAGATAGTGTTCCCGCAGAAATACAGCGGCTTCTTCCATGGACCGCAAGGGAAACCAGGGAAGGAAGGTATTTACTTCCTCATCGCTCATAATGCGATAGAAGGCTGCTATGTCATCGGGCGTGAAACGGCGTAATATAAGGCGCGGGGTTCTGATTTCCGGGGTATTTTCCATATTCGTATTATCCTCTCTGGTTCCGGGACTCTTATGACCGGTCCGCGGTTATTTCTCTCCATACCACAAGTGGTCCGGCCCTGCGAAAATCCTTTCCAATCCCGGAGGCGGCACGCAGACAGCGGGCGGAGGGCCTTTTGGCGACTGCGAAGTTTGAGTCATCTATATTTTACCATATCCCCTTTGCCATGCCCATTTTATTTTCTTATTTTCTTGTGCTATACTGAGTTCGTAATCCACATATGTGTAGTTGCTTTCATAAAAGGGGGGACTTTTATGCATTCCTTTGTCAGGAAATACCTTCATATCACATCTTTACGCCGTAAAATGATTCTGTCCTTTTCCGCATTGCTCATATCTGCCTTAGCCATCCTGCAGGCGGCAAATACATACCAGACCTATATTGTCCTGGAGGAAAATCTTTCGGATTCCGTCCATGAATCTCTACGGCTGGGACTGTCCAACATCGACTATTTCTTTGAAGATATCAATAACCTGGCTTCCGGTATTTTGCCTGAGGCCCAGGTTCAGAACGCTTTGACGGCGGAAATCGAATACAGCAGTCTGGAGACAAAATCCCTCCTGCGCTCATTGGAACAGACCATCAAGCGTTATTCTTCCACCAGGCCCTATCTCCCTAAGGTTTATCTGGTAAACAGGGACAACCAGATACTGGATAACACCCTTCAGGGCATGAAGGTCCCGGAAATTCAGGAGACGGCTGACAACAGCGCCCTGAATCTGTCGGCTGTCCATTACGCCCCTTATATCAGCCAGCATACGCCGGTCATTTCATTCGAAAAGAATATCTATTCTTTATATTCCGGGAACCGGAAGCTGGGCCGCCTTATTGTGGATATCGATACCCGGGTCATCAATCAGGTTTTATATGACTTCACCCTGCCTATGAGCGGTGAAATCTTTCTCATAGACAGCCGCCACCGTCTGTTATCCCGTTCAGGTACCTATTCCTTTGATGATCCCGCCTTCCTGGACGCGGTTGGTTCCCCTTTCCCTTCCGAGAATAAAACCGTTTCCATCGATCATGAAAAATACCTCTGCCTGTCGGAAACATCCTCCCTGACAGGCTGGACCTTTTGTGCCCTCATTCCTTACCGCATGTTCACACAATCTATCATCATACAGATGAACCTGACCTTGCTTTTATTCGTCATCTGTATCCTGGCTGCCATTCTCATCAGCCGCCCTATTATCAACTCCTTATATAAACCCATCGGCATGCTGATCACTTCCATGAAAGAAGTGGAAAACGGAAAGCTGGACAGCTTTGTTTCCTATCACAATCAGGACGAACTTCTTTCCCTTGTAGAGGGCTATAATTCCATGCTCACCCAGATACGCAACCTCATTGATCAGGTAAAAAACAAGGAGCGCAGCAAAAGGCAGGCGGAGCTTTACGCACTTCAGGCTCAGATTAATCCCCACTTCTTATACAATACCTTAAATTCCATCCGCTATCTGGCAAAGCTGCATCATACACCTGACATCCGCGATATCACCGTTTCGTTGATCCATCTGAGCAGCGCAAGCCTCTCTTCCGACAAATTTATATCCATTGCCCAGGAACTGGAGCTGGCTGATGATTATCTTCATATTCAGAAAGTGCGGTATGGGGAGGAAGTGGTTGCTTATCAATGCCGGATTACGCAGGCCGATATACCGGACTGCCGTATCCCTCGTTTTTCCATTCAGCCTCTTATCGAAAATGCCTTATTCCACGGCATTCTTCCGAAAGGGACGGGAAAAATAACAGCTATCCTCAGCAGGATTGAATCTCTTATTTTGATCGATATCTACGACGACGGCGTGGGGATGTCCGAAGAAAAAATAGCCGGGTTAAACAAGCTTCTTGAAGATGACCGGTATCAGGAATATAGCAGCGATTCTTTTGAGGTACGTAAACTGAAAAATATTGGAATTGAAAATATTAACCACCGGATAAAAATGAATTTTTCGCCCCTGTACGGAATCCTTCTTCTCACCAACCCGTCCGGCGGTATTCATGTCCAGATGAAAATACCTGCTATAAAGGAGGATTATGTAAATGAAAACAGTATTTATAGTTGATGATGAGCTTTTGTCCCGGCAAAGCCTGAAAACCGGTATTTCCTGGGAGGACTACGGCTATCGCCTGTGCGGGGAAGCTTCCAATGGGGAACGGGCTTTGGCGCTTATATCCTCCCTTCATCCCGATGTGATAATTACAGATATTAAAATGCCGGTTATGGATGGCCTGGAGCTTCTCCGACATCTGAAAAAATGCGACGAACCTGCCAAAGTTATTGTTTTAAGCTGTTATGATGAATTTGATTATGTGAGGGAAGCCATGCGGCTTGGAGCCATTGACTATCTCCTGAAACATACCTATGAAGAGGGGGATCTTGCGGCGCTGCTGCATAAGCTGGACTCTCTGTTTATAAAGGAACAGACTGCCGGGGAAGGACTTAAGTTTTTACGTCAGGAGATTTTCCATAAAATCATTAACAGCAGTCTCAGCAGCGAGGAATGGAATACTTATATTACCAATAACGTGATACCTGAATTGAAATCTGTGTATATGGCGGCCTGCTTCCAGTTATCCTCTGCGCAGCAGCGCAGCCTTTCCGTACAGGATGCGGAAGTTTTTACGGATTATATCGGGCGCAGCTCTGCCGAACGTTCCCGCTGCCAGCTCTTGCTGCTGAAAGAAGAGGGGAACAACTACTGCCTTATTTTTGCCGACGGCACCGGGGCGAGTATTGCCGGACTGAAAACAGATATAAAGGCTTTTCTCAGCGGACTTTACCAATTTTTGGATTCCAGGCATATCAGCTGGGTATCCGGTATCAGCTGCCATGCCTATTCCGATTGGAAGGATCTGAAGGAAGCCTATGAGGATGCCCGGGAAATGCTGGGAGAGGATATGGAATTTTTAGGCTGCAGCCCCAAAATCCTGGCAGCTGTGGATTATATCAAAACGAATTACTCACGGGCGGTTACCCTGGAGGATATCGCCGAATACGCCGGGATCAGCAGAATCTATTTAAGCCAGTCCTTCAAGAAGGAAACCGGCCGCAATATCAGCGATTACCTAATCCAGTACCGGCTGAAAAAGGCAAAAAAACTTCTCCTCACCAGTAATCTGAAAGTATATACCATTGCGGAAATGTGCGGTTTCGGAAGCGTCCAGTACTTCGGACAGATATTTAAAAAAATGACCGGTTTCAGCCCTTACCAATTTAAAGAGAATCAGTAAACCCGCCGGGAATGTTTCGAAAGTCTGCCATACTAATATCTCTTAAGAAATAATAACACAGCCTTCTAGGAATAAAAGCTGCAGAACGTATAATGGAATTATCAACTGGGCGCCTTTATTTTTTCAAACGTATAAGGAGGTTTTTTATGAGAAACAGGATTTATAAACGTATTCTGGCTTTTTCCATTGCATCCGTGCTCATGGCTTTTTCCTGCATTGGCTGCGGCGGTGGTTCTGCCCCGGAAGTATCCTCCCGGGCAGCCGTACCGGATACACAAGAGCCGGAATCCCCGGCACAGACGCAATCCCGGACGGCCGATTCCGAAACAACGGCCCCCGCGTCTGCCGATTCCGCGGATTATATCCCGGCGGATGATGAATATTTCTATGTAAACGGCAAATCGCCGGAAGAAATTACGGGTAACATCCTTTTCTGGAGCTGGGATCCCAATTTCTTTACCATGGTAGAAAAAATGAACGATATCTACCCGAATGTAACCTTTGAATTCGTTACTATCGCTTCCGCGGAGGATTATCTGCAAAAACTTCAGACCGCACTTACCAGCGGAGGTGAAGTCCCTGATATTCTCGCCATGGAAATCGGGATGGTGGGTAAATTCTATGAAATGGGTATTTGTGAGGATATCAGTGCAGAGCCCTGGAATATTGATCAGGATTTACTGATTCCCTATTTGGCGGAAATCGGAACCGATAACGACGGGACCTTTATCGGAATCCCCAACACGGCGGCTCCCGGCGGACTCTTTTACAGAAGGGATCTGGCTAAGGAATACCTGGGGACGGACGATCCCGACGAAATCTCCGCAATGATGCCTACCTGGCAGGATTTTATCAATGTAGGAAAGGATGTGGCGGCCAAATCCGGCGGTACGGTAAGTATGATTCCCGGCATGGATTCTCTGGTTTATCCCATGGTAAACCAGACCGGTTTAAGCTGGAAGGACGGTGACAAGCTGATGGTTTCCGAAAATTTTACGGAAACCTTTGAACTCCTGAAAGAAGTAAAGGCTGCAAATATTGACGGCGGTATGGATATCTGGACTCCCGCCTGGAATGCTTCCTTCGCCCAGGGAAACGTTCTGTGTTATCCCGGTTCCTGTTGGTTCCAGAGCTTTGTCATCGAACCCAATGACCCGGACGGCAGCGGCAATTGGGGCGTAGCCTCTGTACCGGGCGGTTCTTATAACTGGGGCGGCATCTGGTGGGGAATGTATAACCAGAGTAAAAATAAAGATGCCGTCGCCGCCTGGATGAGATATGAGCTGTCTCCTCAAGGTGCTCAGAATAAATATGAACTCATACATTTCTACCCCGGAGTCAAAACCGCCTATTCCTCCGAATATCTGTATAAGCCCAATGAATTTTTTGCCAATCAGAATGTGACGGATTTTTACCTTAAAGAAATGGATGAAATGACCGTACTCAGGCCTTTATCCGATGACTCCATGTTTTATAACAGCATGTCGTTTTTTGCCCAGTCCCTGGATTCGGGAACTGCACAGGAGCTGGCCGATAAGGTGGAAGAGGATTTGATTTCCTCCAACCCTGATTACCAGAAATAGTAAAGCGGGCCTGCTGCCATACCATTTCCGGCCGCAGGCCCTTTCCCTGAGGAGGCTTATATGAACAAAAAACGAAAAATCTGCTGGCCGGTAATCTTCATCCTGCCGTTTTTTGTAACTTATTTTATTTTCAATCTCTTTCCTATCCTGTTCAGCTTTTATATCAGCCTGACCAAATGGAAGGGGTTCGGGCCGATGGAATTCGTGGGCTTCCGAAATTATGTCTCCCTTTTAAAGGATGCGGCCTTTTACCGTTCCCTGCTTAACAGTCTGATTCTGGTTTTGGAAGCTATGATTCCCATTCAGACTCTGGGCCTCATCGTTGCCCTTCTGCTTAATTACGGCTTTGTAAAATGGGGAAATTCCTACGTAAGGAACGCCATGTTCCTTCCCTACGTTACCGCCCCCATCGCTATCGGAATTATTTTTTCCACTATGCTGGACCAGAATTTCGGTATTGTAAACGTGATGCTCCGTCAGTGGGGCATTATCAGCAGCAATATAGACTGGCTCCACAATGCGGCCATTGCAAAGCCTTTGGTCGCCTTCATTACTAACTGGCGCTACATCGGTTATGTGGCCATCATTTATCTGTCCGGGCTGCAGGGGATATCCGGTGAAATCTATGATGCGGCAAAGGTGGACGGCGCTTCCTCCCCAAAAGCAATTATTTATGTGATCCTTCCTATTATGAAGCCTATCCTTGTTTTTCAGACGACTATCGGAATTATCGGATGCCTGAAAATCTTTGAAGAACCGCTTATGCTGTTCGGGGACTACAAAGGGGGTGTGGGCAATGCCGCACAGACCATGAACATGAAATTTCTGGATACAGCTTTCGTATCCGGCCAAAGCGGATATGGGGCAGCCACCGGTTATGCCATGTTTGTGGTGATTCTTATTTTCTCGTTCCTGTATTTTTCCATCATCAACAGGAATAAGGAGGATTGATATGCAGAAAAGAAAACGATCCGGAAAACCGCTCACTGTCTTTATTAACCTAATTATGATACTCATTGCCACTATCAGTATTCTTCCTTTTCTCCTGATGTTTGTTATGTCAACTCAGGACAACCAGATGATTTTTTCAGGAGTTACATTCCGGCTGGGGAACGCACTGAAGGATAATTTCCGGACGATTCTGGAAGCCGACTATTTCCGTTCCGTTTTAAACAGCCTGCTTGTTGCGGTGTCCGGCACCGTACTCACTGTAGTTTTCAGCGCAATGGCCGGTTTTGCTTTTGCCAAGTACAGCTTCCGGCATAAAAAGCTTCTGTTCCAGATCGTGCTTATGACTATGATGGTTCCCATGGAGGTGGGATTAGTGGCTTTTGCCTGGGAAATGCGGATACTCCATCTGTCCAAAACCTTTCTCCCCCTTATTCTGCCCAATATCGCCAACGCCTTCGGGGTATTCTGGATGACCCAGTATATGAAGGATGCTTTTCCTTATGAACTGGTGGAAAGCGGACGGATCGACGGCTGTAATGATATGGGGGTATTCCTGCGCCTGGTTATGCCTATCATACGCCCTGCCATTTTCACGCTGGGCATTATATCCTTCCTGCAGTCCTGGAACAGCTATCTGCTTCCTATGATTATGATAAATAATCCAAAGATGTACACAGTTCCCCTTGTGATCGCTTCCATCGGCAACATGTTTGTGGCAAATTACGGCGCGCGTATGCTGGGTGTTATTATCGGCATACTGCCCATCATCCTTCTGTTTATCATCTTTTCCCGGCAGATTACGGAAGGCCTTGCCGCAGGCGCCGTTAAGGGCTAAAATAACAGAGGACACGCGCTATGGTTCAGTAAGGAGAAAAAAATATGATGCTGCTGCCTGATTTATACCAGCTGTGCGGCCCCTGCTATGGGAGCCACCAGAACGTTTATGCTTTATCTTTTCCTGCCGGGAAGGAACTCCTCCTCTTTGATACCGGTCTGGACGAATGGGATCGGAATATTATCGAGAAGAATCTTTCGGTGTGGGGACTGGACACCTATGATATCCGCCATGTTTTTCTTACCCATTCCCATTTTGATCATGCAGGGAATGCGGCGTACTATGCCGAAATGGGAGCCCGGATTTATATGGCGGGACCGGATGCCGACGCGGTGGAAAACGGCTCTTTCGGTACCATCTCCTATTCCTACGGCGTTTCTTTTCCCATCTGTCCCGGCATTCAGAGACTTTCAGACGGAGAAGTGAGGGAAGCAGGCGGCATCTCCATCAGCTGCTATTCAGTTCCCGGCCATACCCCGGGCAGCATGGCTTACGGTTTTACATGGATGGGGAAAAAAGTGCTGGTAACCGGAGATTTTCTGCAGACAGGTGCGGATATCCATACGCCGGTGCTGGGCATCCGGGTGGATGAGAGATACAGTTATGAGGACTACCGCCTTTCTCTGAAAAAAATGGCGCAGCTTCCCTGCGATATTGTACTGTCCGGACATTTCCGGCCCTGCATGGAAAACGGAAGCCGGCTGTTGGGGGCCGGCTTCCGTGAGATTCTGGTAAACAGGGATTTGTATAAAGATTAGCAAGGACAAATTATTCCAGAAGCTTTTTATCCGCCACGGAAAAAAGCCTGGATATGGCATAAAGCGGCACATTTACCAGAGCATCCTGTTCACGGTAATCGGACATGGATGTTCTGATGCCGAAGGGGTTCATACCTTTGCCTTCGGCACAAACTCAATCTTTAGAGACATTCCCATACCATCAGCAAGTCTTTTCAGGAGATTCAAGGTTGGATTTCTTGTTCCATTTTCCAGTTTGCTAATATCGGCCTGGTCAATTCCTGTTCTCTCTGATAATTCTTTTTGTGTAAGATTTAAAGAGATTCTTGCATCCACTATAGCCCGTATTACATCCATTTCCGGTTGGATTTTCTCATATTCCGCCTTAAATTCCATATTTCCCATTTGTTCATTTATAAAATTATTTAATGTCTTCATTCATACTCCTTTCTGCATAAATTAGCACAGGCACGTTCTAAAGAAATTAAAGTTCTTGTCATTCAATATTTACTTCATTCTATCCAAATATGCTTTTCTTCTTATTTTTGCCAGCTTTACTTCATTTACTGGCGTTTTATCCGTTTTTTTAATAAATCCGTTAGTTAATATTATTTTTTTGTCATAATAAAAGAAATATAAGACTCTTGTTATATCGGAACCAACTTTTCCACGGATTTCAAAAATACCGTCATTAATATGTTTACTATATGGCTCTCTTAAAAGATTGCCTTTTTCCTGTAATATCTGCAACAATCCAAGTAGTTTTGCACGCATTTTTATATCCAAGCTTAACAAAAAATCTTCTACAGGACTTTCTCCATTCGTATCTTCAAAAAATTCTACTGTAAATTGAGGCATTCATATCCCCTTTCTTTAACTATAATCACATTATATGGCATATATGCCATATAGTCAACATATAAAAGACAGCTGCCCTTATGAAGCCTCTGTCTTTTGAAGTTCCCCTATTCAGTTATATTCTTCTTTTATCACTAAGCCTTAAGTTGCCTACTGATTCAAATACGCCACAAACCGCCCGAACGCCTCCCGGCCTTCCTCCGTCCGCTTATAGACTCCGGCATCCTCCAGAACCTCCATGAATACTTTCCCGATTTCCTCCCGGATAATTCCATGGATCGTTTCGGCATTAATGTGTTCATACTTCGGGAGGAACTCTTCCACCCAGTCTGCGTGTTTGCCAAGCACTTCATCCTTGCGGATATCGGCGCCTTCCAGAATGGCTTTTTCCAAATCCGCCATTTCACCATCCAGGCGGGAGGGAAGGACGGCAAGGCCCATAACTTCTATCAGACCGATATTTTCTTTCTTAATGTGGTGCAGCTTGGCATGGGGATGGTATACCCCAAGAGGATGCTCCTGCGTTGTGATGTTATTGCGCAGGACCAGATCCAGCTCATAGTTTTCTCCCCGTTTTCTGGCAATAGGGGTAATGGTATTGTGAGGCTCCCCGTCTGTCTCGGCATAAATAAATGCCGCCTCATCGGTAAACTTACGCCATTTGCCCAGAATCACATCGGCTAGGGCGATCAGTCTGTCGCTGTCCGGGCCGGACAGACGGATTACCGACATCGGCCAGTTTACGATACCTGCCTTCACATCCTCAAATCCTTTTACCGTGAATTCGGTTCCCACAGCGGCTTTTGCCATAGGGAATTCATAATGTCCCCCCTGGAAATGGTCATGGCTCAAAATAGAACCTCCCACGATAGGAAGATCCGCATTGGATCCCAGCATATAGTGGGGGAACAGCTTTACGAAATCAAACAGCTTTACAAAGGTGTCGTGTTCGATTTTCATGGGGATATGTTTGGAATTAAAAACGATACAATGCTCGTTGTAATACACGTAAGGAGAGTACTGGAAGCCCCACTGTCCGCCGTTAATGGTGATGGGGATGATCCTGTGGTTCTGCCTGGCCGGATGGTTCACGCGGCCGGCATAGCCTTCATTTTCCATGCAAAGCTGACATTTGGGGTAACCGCTCTGTCTGGCTGTTTTTGCCGCCGCAATGGCCTTCGGATCTTTTTCCGGTTTGGACAGGTTGATGGTGATATCCAGATCGCCGTAAGGCGTGGAGGTAACCCATTTTTGATCCTTGCAGACACGGTATCTGCGGATATAGTCCGTATCCTGGCTGAATTTATAAAAGTATTCGGTAGCTGTTTCCGGGGAGTCGGCATAACATTCCCGGAATTTACGGATGATTTCGCTGGGACGGGCTACAAGCACACTCATGATGTTGGTATCAAACAAGTCACGGTATACCACGCTGTTATTTTCCAAAAGGCCGGTCTTTGCCGCATAATCCAGCATATCCTTCAAAATGGCCTCCAGCTTTCCCACCAGCTGTGTCTCTTCGTTTTTATCCGCTGTAATCGGGGTATCTGCTTCCGCAAGCTCTTCCAGACCGAAAAGCTCTAAAAGGCGGTTTGTTGTATAGATGGTGTCCTCCGGCTCCACAAGTCCGGTGGCAAGCCCGTATCTCACTAAATCCCTGATGCTGTTCTGAATCATTTTTCCCTCATTTCTGCGCCTCCGGTTCCTTCCCGGCGGCATCCGGAATGCCCGGCGCGTGTTAATCCTGCCGGTACCAGACACGTTGCTTAGGTATCCGGCCCGGCTATTTTTCCAGAAGAAAGGACGGCCGGAACCCAGCCGCCCATTACTATCAGATTACGCTCGGTCCGTCGCCGATTTCCACCACATAGAAATCTGCCGCATAGCCGATTTTTTTCAGATACTCCGCTCCCACCTTCTCAATAAAGCTGTCGATAGCATCTGTTTTCACAATGCTTACGGTACATCCGCCGAAGCCCGCCCCTGTCATACGGGAGCCGATGACGCCGTCAATCTTCCAGGCTTCTTCCACCAGGGTATCCAGTTCAATCCCGGTCACTTCATAATCATCCTGAAGGGACACACGGGATGCGTTCATAAGCTGTCCGAACTGTTCGATATCATTCGCCTTTAAAGCGGCAACCGCCTTGATGGTCCTCTGGTTCTCGTACACGGCATGTCTGGCGCGTTTTCTGCGTACCTCATCCTTAACCGCTGTCTGATACTGTTCGAACTGTTCCTCTGTCAGGTCGCCCAGGGACTTGATTCCCACAACCTCCTGAAGTTCTGCCAGAGCTGTTTCACATTCACTTCTTCTCTCATTGTATTTGGAGTCACCTAAGCCCCGCTTCTTATTGCTGCATGCAATAACAATCTTGGCCCCTTCCAGCTGGATGGGCGCATATTCAAAGCTCAGATCTGCAGTATCCAGGAAAATGGCATGATCCTTTTTCCCCATGGCAATCGCAAACTGATCCATGATCCCGCAGTTGACACCGTTGAAATTATTTTCGGAATACTGGCCGATAAGAGCCAGATCCTGATTGGTTACATCAAAGCCGAACATATCCCGGAGGACAAAACCGGTGAGCACCTCCACGGACGCAGAGGAGGAAAGGCCGGAACCGTTGGGAATATTCCCGAACAGAAGCAGATCCATGCCGTAGGGAATCTCAAATCCCCTTTTTTCAAAAGCCCACATTACCCCCTTGGGATAATTGGTCCAGTCCGCCTCTTTTTCCGGCTTGAGGCCGTCGAGACTGCTTTCCAGGACTCCCAGCTGTTCAAAGTTCATAGAATAAAAACGCAGCTTTCTGTCAGCACGCTGCCTCGCCGCACCGTAAGTTCCTATGGTCAGTGCGCAGGGGAATACATGTCCCCCGTTATAGTCGGTATGCTCTCCGATCAGGTTCACACGGCCGGGGGCAAAATAGGTCTTAACTCCTGTGGTATCCCCAAATACTTCCCCGAATTTATGCAATATTTTTTCTTTCATGCCCTTTCTCCTTTTCTGTTCATCCCTTTTTGTGTCCCGATATCTGCGGCTTTAGCCGCTTTCCAGTTAATTTTATCATATAATAAAAACAGGTACCGGCAAAGGGACATTTGTTGCAGGTACCTGTCAAAATGTTAACTTACACAGTCCAGACAAGTCCGGACCGCTACAATTCATTAATCTGGCTGATAAAGTCCTCTACCTGCTTCAGATATTCTTTATTTCTGCGGTTTTCCCCTTTTTGCATCTCTTTCCGGTACCCGGACGGGGACATTCCCTTCATCTGTTTAAATGCTTTCGTAAAGACAAGAGGATCGTTATAGCCGCAGGACAGGGCGATGCTTTCCACCGGCAGATCGGTCACCGCCAGCAGCTCCGCTGCCTTGGTAATCCGGTAAGTGGTAAGGAACTGCTGGGGAGACATTCCCATGGAATTTTCAAAAAGCGTATACAGGTAGCTCCGGTTAATGCATACATATTCCGCCACATCCGTCACTTTCACCGGGTTGCAGTAATTACGCTGGATGAATTCCACCGCCCTCTTCACATACTGGTTTGCCTTATCCTCATCCGCTTTTTCCGATGGACGTGCATTCTCCGCTATGAGAGATAAAAACAGATGCAGCTGTCCGTTTCTGCGAAGTTCATTGGTCAGGCCGAAGGTATTATGTTCCATCATATCCCTCACACTGCGGTACAGCTCATCGGATCGCCCGGAATGGAATACGGGATGACGCACGGACAGTCCCATGTAAGAAACAAAGCTTTCCGCACCGCTTCCCGAAAAACCTACCCATACATAGGTCCAGGGTTCTTTATCATCCGCCTGGTAAAAAGATAGCTCCCCCGGGGTTATGAGAAAGCCGCTGCCCGCCTCCAGAGGGTATTCCCTGCCTCCGGTCCGGAAAATCCCTTTTCCGCTGAGCACATAATGAATCATATAATGAGGCTTAAGGGCCGGCCCGAAGCTGTGCAGCGGCTCCGTTTTGGAGCAGCCGCAGCAGTTTACCGCGAGGGATCCTGTCTGTTCATTTTTAAATTCCAGCTTGTATGCTTTTTCCATAATTCTCTTATTTCATGTAACCGTTCAGACAAGTCTGAACGGTTACTCTTTCATTACCATGCTGTTTATGCGAAAATTCTTCCGTCCAAATCTTTCTGTACCTGTACCAGATTATCCCTGATGGAAAGCTTCTGGGGACATAAAGCTTCGCACTTTCCGCATTTGATACAATTCTTTGCTTTCTCTTCTTCCTTCAGCTCGTTCTCCCATGCCCCTTTCACATGGCCGTATGTACGGTACATATGGTAGTTATTCCATACCTTGAAGTTGCCGGGGATATTGACCCCCGCAGGGCAGGGCATGCAGTAGCGGCAGCCGGTACATCCGTTCTGCACGCGGGAACGCATCTCTTCCACAATGCCTTCCATCTTTTTCTGCTCTTCTTCGCTCAGCACTGTGAATTCATTAAAGGTTTTCAGGTTATCCTCCACCTGCTTCATGGTGGACATACCGCTTAAAATCACTTTTACATTGGGATGGCTGCCCACCCAGCGCAGGGCATAGGATGCGATGCTTTTGTCCGGATCCATTTCCCGGAATTTCGCATTGATATCATCTGAGAAATTAGCCAGGCTTCCCCCTTTAATTGGCTCCATAATAACAAGGGGGATTCCCAGACTTTCCGCCAGGGCGTAGCCCTTATCTCCGGCCTGTTCCTGGGTGTCCATATAATTGTACTGGATCTGGCAGAAATCCCAGTCACGGTAATGAATGATCTCGTCAAATACTTCATAATCATCATGGAAGGAAAAGCCATAGTAACGGATCTTTCCTTCTTCCTTCAGCCTGGCACAGTAATCCACCACGCCCAAAGCCTTCATGTCTTCCCATTTTTCTTTATTTACCGCATGGAGAAGATAGAAATCAATGTAATCGGTCTGCAGTCTCTGAAGCTGCTCTTCAAAAATACGTTTGGCATCATCCACGCTTTTTACCGCCCATAACGGGAGCTTGGTTGCCAGATAGAAGGAACTTCTGTCATATTTTTTAAGCACCCTTCCTACCAGCGGTTCGCTTTCCCCGTTGTGGTAGGGGTAGGCGGTGTCAATATAATTTACGCCGGAAGCAATGGCCTTATCCAGCATTTTTTCCGCCTCCGCCTCGTCAATTTTGCCGTCCGGCATGGTGGGAAAGCGCATGCACCCGAAGCCCAGCAGTGATGTTTCGATTCCCAGTTTTTCCAGTTTTCTCTTTTCCATTGTGTCCTCTCCTTTTTCGATGTAAGCTTGTTATTTCCGGTTATCCGCCGCAGAAATGTCAGCGGTTCACCGACAGTGCCATTCTGTGATAGGTATGCCGCACCCCACGGATAGCGATGGAGTACGCCATGCTATTTTCCGGGACAGCCATCCCCGGATAGCCGGCCGATATGATGGATTTCCGGGGTTCCCGGTCAACACGAGCATCTGTACGCCCATCTCACAGGCTGCCTCCGCATTTGTCACATCGCCCAGAACCGGCTGGGTAATTCCGATACCCTCGCCGGCCAGCCCCCTTCCTTCGCTCCCTGCGATGGAAGAAAGCAGCTCCTGCCTGGTAAATGCAGCCAAATCCGATGCGCTGCAATCAAGTATTCTTTTTGTCATTCCATCCCTCCCCCCAAACCTATGTTCCGGTTTTTACCTGATAATTTTTATTATAAAGCATCGCATTCGGATTTACTATCCCCTTTCGCAAAAAAACAAGCGGGATCCGCATTTTGTAATTTTCACGGAATTCCGCAGATTATCATTGAGTGCCGTTCTTTTTCATGGTATTATTAAAGCGTTTGAATTCAGAAGAGAAAGGTGTAAAAACCATGGAATTACAGCCTTCCGTTATCTTTGGCATTGAAATTATCGGGACCATTGCGTTTGCTTCCTCGGGAGCTATGGTTGCCGTCCGTAAAAAGCTGGATCTGTTCGGGATTATTGTTCTGGGTGTCATCACCGCTGTCGGCGGCGGGATGCTCCGGGATATCCTGATAGGCAATATCCCGCCCAACATGTTCCGCAATCCCGTCTATGTCCTGGCGGCTTTCCTCACCGTCCTGATCCTGTTCCTGCTTTTCCGGCTCTGGCCTTCTCTTTTGGGGAGCCGGTATATGGAAGGCTATGAGAAAATAATGAATATCCTGGATGCCATTGGCCTGGGTGCCTTTACGGTTATCGGTATCGATACCGGCGTGGAAGCCGGTTACGGCAGTTATCATTTTCTGATCATTTTCCTTGGTGTGATCACGGGCATCGGCGGAGGTATCCTACGGGATATCATGGCCGGTGAAACCCCTTACGTCCTGAAAAAGCATATCTATGCCTGTGCCTCCATCGCCGGAGGCTGCCTGTATGCAGGGCTTCTGGAGGTAACCCGTTCCGACTCCGCCATGATTGTCAGCGCGCTTCTTGTGGTTGCCATACGGATTCTTGCCAGCCACTTCCGCTGGGATCTGCCAACGGTATAAGTCAAATACCCTGCGGAAATAAACGCTGCTCTCCCTGGTGCAGTTCACCATCCCGTAAAGGTATCTTACGCCTCTTTCGTTGCTGCAAAAGAAGAAACCTGTTATGATTTATACAGCCAGATACCTCACGGCAAACGAAAGCCAGCGGGAATAAAAAGAGACATGAAAAGGAGACGTGCCCGGATGAAGCAAGATCAGTTGGTAATACGTGAAATGAAGGACGGGGAACAAAAGGAAATTATGAGGGTGGGCAGACAGGCTTTTACGGCTTTTGAAGCACTTTTTGTAGAATTCCCCCGCCATGCAATGGCCGCTGTATATGAGGAAAAAATTGTAGGAGGGATTATCTATAAAATCATTCCTTGCGGGAAGAAAAAAATGGCATATATAGCGGAAGCTTTTGTAGATCCTGCCTGCCACGGCTGTGGTGTGGGGTCAAAATTATATGCGGAAACCTTCCGGCATATATGGGCCCAGGGCTGTGACGGCATGACGGCCCTTGTAAAAGATGACAATGTGGCCTCCTGGAAACTCTTTATGGAAAATGGGTTCCAAAGGACGGGTTTCATTGAAGTAATCCGGCAGACCGGTCTGTCCGGAATGCTTCTGCAGTATCTGAGGACTCCAGTACCGTTTGCTATCGGAATGGATTTTTATATGGTGATGAAGGACGAACCCATTAGAAGGAAAAAAACCGGTCTGCTCCAGCTGTTTTATTTTTTTCTTGCTAATATTCTCCTGATCCTGCCGATGTGGGCAGGGCTTATCCGCAAAGACCCTGGCAGCATCCCCTGTTCTGCAGGCGCTTATTTTGCTGTACTGGCCCTGTTTATCCTGACCCGGTATGCCGGGACCCGGTTCAGCAGACATCCATGGGAATTCCGCCTGAATAACGGCGGGAGCTTTCTCACCATCTTGTTGAGTATCTGGGGGAATCCCTTCCCCATGAACGGAAACTGGTATCCGGATACCTATGAAAACACACCTGCCTTCCGCAGGGATATGGCTGTTCCGGAGTTATTCAAATGGGCCGCTTTCAGCCTGGCGGCCTTGTCTGGTTTATCCAATATCCCTTTTTTCAGAAGCATTTCACAGATTGCCTGCTATTACCTTGTCTTTCTTATAATTCCCCTGTATCCTTTTGAATCGCTGGGAGCGGGGCGGATTTACCGCTTTTCCAAAGTAATATGGCTGTTTACGGCTATCATTACAATGCTGGAGCTGATGTGGCTCTATTCTTTTGTTTCCTGAGACGGGAAGAAAGGGAAAAACGTAACCGTACAGACAGATACGGACGGTTACGGGGAGACTGCACGATTTTATTTTATAAGCATATAATATCATAACAAAACATACTTCAGGTGGTTTAAAATGAGTAATGACCCTCGCGGCACCATGGTACAGCAGGGGAATATCATGCGTATAGACAATGCTTTAGTGGAGGAAACCTTTTGTTTTAGTGATTCTAACGGATATATTATAGTCTCTTACGCCGTACCGGGAGAGAATAATACTACTTTTATAGAAACAATAAGGCTTAATTATAACAGAAATACCGTTATAATCAATTCCTTCGGGCAGAATGTGTGTCCCTGCTGCCTTCAGAAGGGAATGTGGGTGAATGTCACTTTCTCTCCGCGCATGACCAGGAGTATTCCCCCTCAGTCAAACGCGCTGATGATCGTTGTACAAAGAAGATCCCAATCCTCTTCTGCTGTTACCACAGCGCCTGTGGCATATGTGGATCCTGCCAATAATTTTCTATATACAGGCAACCCCAATAACATCAACAGCCAGACCCGATTCGTAATAACCAATACCACCACGATTACGAACCGTTTCGGGAATCCCATCAGGCTCGGCGCGCTCCGCCCCGGCCAACTTGTCAGGATAAGGCATGCCGATTTTATGACAGCAAGCATTCCTCCGCAGACTACGGCTTTTGCCGTACAGGTAGTGTAACAGCCAAAAAGGGGGAACCCGGCTGCATTTTCCATATGATATCAGGGAATTTTAGAGGCAACGAAAACAGCGGCTCTCCGTATTACGGAAACCGCTGTTTTATCTGGTCTTTAGGAGAGCGATAGACGGGGCTCGAACCCGCGGTCTCGACCTTGGCAAGGTCGCGCGTTACCAACTACGCCACTATCGCATTGTTGAAACAAAAAGCTTTATGCAGCAGATAACTATCATAAAACGGAACCTTTTCCGGAAACAGGCAATCACCCGTAAACCGTTCATTATCTGCAAGCGGGTGATGGGAATCGAACCCACGTATCCAGCTTGGAAGGCTGGTGTTCTACCATTGAACTACACCCGCATATATATAAAGCGTTCCACGCTTCGGTGTTTATCACCTGCAGCGCTTCCCGCGAGATGCCAGAACTGAAATGGGAACAGTTATGCATCACGAACGAGTTATATATTAGCATGTGGATTTTCACTTGTCAACCCATAACTTGATTTTTTTGATTTTTATCAAACCTTTGTCTGGAATGTTAAACCTTTACATAAAGTGCAATACGTTTTAAGTGAATAATCACCGCTGTTTTCTCATGATGCGATTCGGAAATTTAAAGGAAAAGCGACCAGGAAGCATATTAGAACAAGGAGGAGCATATCGGAAAATAGGGACTAGGGTATTTTTACCGCCTAACATTTGCAGAATTAGAGAAAGTAAGAAGATCCTATGAAGATCAAGTGCTAAAAACCACAGAATTTCATAGGATCTTCTTATTCTTTTTCTTTAGAAAGAGGCTTAAAAATCGGTATTAACCGACAGCACCTTAAGTTCTTAGTACATTTTTTCGTAGTACTATTGATTATACAATTGAAACTTCTCTTACCTGTGTTTCCCAAAACGCAAGTCCTGGAGGACTATTCAGAGTATATGAAGCCACTGAACCTATAGGTGCTTCTGCTATAACTCTTCCATTTACTGCAAATCTCATTCTTTTAACATGTCTATCATCAGATAAACACTCCCTATTATTGATTTAATCCGACCCCATCCGGATGATCAAGTGTTTTCGAATCATATATTATTGAAAAAGTTATTTCATAATTGTCACTACCCAAATATAGGACAATCGATAAATCCTCGGTATCCCAGGAATTTCTGTACTTTACCTCACCGATACTTAACGCTTCTCCCTCTGAGGAACAGTAACCGTACAGTCTTCCCTTGACCTTTTCCGTCTTTGCCTCTCCGTATTTAAGATTCAGATTTTCCGTAATAGAACCGAACTTGCTGATGTACAGACTATAATCCGTATGAGGCTGAATAAAGCTGACTACTATGCAGCATAATTGATCTTTATCATTCAACTGATAGTAGATATAGGCATCCTCCCCTTCTACGGCATCTTCATAGACTATCAGACTTTCACCGTTATCCTCATCCTGTTTTGTAATCAGTTCCGCCGTTTCGTAGCGCTGCACCACCTCAGCGCTGTCTCCCATCCTGACCTTTCTGAATAAACAATCATCCCTGTTTTCCACAATCAAATTCATGGTTTTCGTTTCAGAGATATTCCCGCTGCCGTCTTTCGCCGACAAGGAAATCTGATAAGTCCCTTCCTGGTTCAGATCATAATCTCCGCCGGTTTCAATTATACAGACATCTGCGTCATTGACCTCCGTGTTATCCTGCGGGTTGTACTTGCTTCCCCTGGCTATATATACGGTATCATTTAAAAGGGACAATTCCGGCGCAACCGTATCTGTCACATGAAATTCGAAAGGTACTTCTTTTATATTCCCTCTCTTATTTTTGATACGGAACAGAACTTGATAATCTCCCGTTTTGCCCGCATTAAAATTACCATCATCCGCTACTGTAACTTCGATAATATTCTCAGGGTCATATTCCAGATATGTAACCAAATTCACATCTGATCCCAATTCAAATGTATCTTTGGCCTGGGATATCATAAAGGAACCTTTGTATACGAATTTGTAGCAGATAACTATAACCGCACCAATAGCAAGGATGCTTCCGATAATAATGAGCGGAAGTATTAGTTTCTTTTTATTTTTCCCACCAGTTCCATCTGTTTGTTTTTGTACGGGGAAGCCGCAGTGTGGACATGCAGGTATCTGATCTGATATTTCTTTGCCGCATTCCGGGCATTGCATAAGTGCCATTTTTATCCCTCCGTATTATATGGAAAATTTTCTTTTACCAGTGTTCCGTATATGTGTTATTATAAATTTTATAAGTTTTCCAACAGGGTACAACAAATACGTGGCCGGAAAAACCGCAGATTCATACTGTAATAAAAATCCATTTCATAGTTATCATTATCTTAACGGGTAGTGCAGACTGCGGAAATGAATTTCCAAACTCTCTCTAATCTAAATGAACCCATATTTCTCTTGCATCCGTGCTTGTAAGGGCAGGAGAGGTTATCATTACTGTTTTTTCATCGTTAAATTCTACGGTAATTGTTTCCCAATCATCCCCATAGCGTAATACCTTCATTTTGTTACCGCTTATAACCTTATAATCATAAGTAGCCACAGTAGTATCCAGCCACGCATATCCCGTTTCCAGCCGGTATTCCACATCCTTATCAGAAAAATCCAGCACACAGAGAATATAGGAATCTTCCTCCCCCTCCACCTTACACCAATCGCGTTCCAGTTCTTTCTTAAGTTTCGATGCCTGCACCGCGTTAATCCCAAATATAACAAGCAGTACCACAATAACCGCAGCTGCACCGACTCCCACTATCTTTTTATTTTTGGAAAAGAAATGCGCGGGTTTTGTTATCTGCCCTGCATTCTGCGCCTCTCCATCAACCCTTGTCCCGCATTTAGCGCAAAACAAGGAATCATCAGGTAATTTCTCACCGCAAGCAGGACATACTCTTTCTGTTGTGTTTTCCATAATACCCCAATCCCTCCATATATTATTGGTTCACTCTATGTATTTCATATATTTGGCAAGCACGATTACTTTATTGAGCTATCCTCCTCCGGCTGTTCAAAATTCTTTGACTCATAAAGCAGTCCAAAGCTTACTTCATAATTATCCTTGCCCAAATACAAGTAAACGGACAACTCATCCGAATCCCAGGTATTTCTATATTTTACCTGCCCGAGATTTAATGCCTCTCCTTCCGTACTGCAATAATTATATAAGCTCCCTTTCACCTTTTCAATCTTAGCTTCGCCATAAAGCGCCGTCAGCTTTTCAGTAATTCCATCAAATAAGCTAAGGTACATATCATTGTCTGTATGTGTTTCATTAAAGATTATCGTTATGGCATATAGCTGGTCCTTTTGATTCATATCATAATAAATATAAGCATCTTCATTTTCTACACTCCCCTCGTAAATTAGAGTTTGGCTGCCTTTATCATCATTTTCCTCCAACAAATCCGACGTTTCATAGCGTTTTACTACTTCCGCGCTGTCGCCGAATTTCACATTGCGGAAAACGCAGTCGTCCCTGTTTTCCACAATTAATTTCATACTTTTCGTTTCTGAGGTATTTCCGCTGCCATCCTTTGCGGAAAAGGAAATTTCATAGGTACCCTCCTGGTGGAGATCATACTCTCCGCCGATTTCTATGGTACAGGTATCTGCATCAGATGCTTCCGCATTGGTTTGAGGGTCGTACTCACTGCCTTTGGCAACATAAACAGTATCCTTAAGAACAGACAGCTGTGGCGCAACCGTATCTGTCACATGGAATGCAAAAGGGACTTCTTTTATATTTCCCCTCTTATTTTTGATACGGAACATAACCTGGTAATCACCGGCTGTCCCGGCATCAAAATTACCATCATCTGTTACCGTAACTTCAATGATGTTCTCCGGATCATATTCCAGATAGGTGAGCAGGTCCACATCTGTCCCCAGTTCCACGGTATCTTTGGACAGGGTTATTTCAAAGGACCCTTGGTATACGAATTTATAGCAGATAAACAGAGCTGCCGCAAGAATAAAAATACCGCCGATGATTATAAGCGGTATGAATTTTTTCTTTTTATCTTTTCCATCCCCACCTGTTTGTTTTTGTACGGGAAAGCCGCAGTGTGGGCATGCAGGTACCTGATCTGATATTTCTTTGCCGCATTCCGGGCATTGCATAAGTGCCATTTTTATCCCTCCGTATTATATGGAAAATTTTCTTTTACCAGTTGTTCCGTATATGTCTCAATACAAAATGCGAACCCCCATGACGTCAGGCCATAGTCCAAATCATAATTGGTGCTGTTCACATATTCGGACTGCAGAGAAGAATACATAATATGGGAACGCATCGTATTGATATACTGGCCCAGCTGCGAATCGGTGTTTATTTCCAGCGCGTCGAATTTTTTCATTGGTTCGATTAAGGTGTCCACTAATTTGCGCAGGGAGGTATAATCACTGCTATGTAATTTATCGTCCACTTCCTTCAGCGTTTCATAAAAGGTTCTTGCATCCCCATAGACCTTCTGATCATATTCCGCAAGTTCTTTCAGGCCCGCCGTGTCGTAACCTAATTCCTCCAATTGCCCGTAGCATTTCAGAACATTTTCAAAATCCGGGATCGTATAATACTCCTCCGATTCAGCCAGTATCCTTTGTATTTGTTCCTGTCTTTCGTTTTCCCTTATCTGTTGGACTTTTTTGACACCAAACAACGTGCCTGTGATGATAAGAACCAACACCGCAACTACTGCCACCGCTGCAATATATTTCTTTTTCTTATTCTTCAGCTTGTATTGGCAGCCCGGGCATTCTTTTGCCTTATCCGATATTTCCCGCCCGCATCCGGGACATTTTACCAGAGCCATCTTTTGTTCCTCCCCTCATAAGTTACTTACATTATACCCCTGAAAAATACTTAAATCTACATATTTGTTTTATATGGTATTACCTTTATTTCCCACAAAGAAAGACGCGCCTTCCGGGCTATCCTTACTTGCAGCAATGCTGGGAACTGAATATGCGGCAGGGCGGGGATTACCGGCCTGCATTATCTGCATGCCGGTTCGGTTTATAGGTTACCTCATAAAACATAAAAAACCCTTACAAATACCACAAAATAGTATTCGTAAGGGTTCATGCCCAGAACCGGAATCGAACCAGTGACACGAGGATTTTCAGTCCTCTGCTCTACCAACTGAGCAGTGACCTCTCGTGAAGCCCGATAAACACTGGACAACATACTTGTATTCGTAGGATTATATCCTGTTTCATTCGTAGGATTAATCATCGGAATAAGTTATATCTTACCATGTGAAATGCTAAAAGTCCCCTAAATTTGTATCTTCTATGTAAACTCAAATTCCTCTCGTATACATCAGCGAAAAGCAACTGTAATCTTCATTTGGCTCTGGTATAGACGCTATCTTATCTTTGACTTGTGCTATCCGCATTTCTATAAATTGATATGCCTGACCCATGTTGCTGAACTCTGTAGATATGGATGTCATTAGGTCTATATCATTGGCAACTGCTTCTAATACATCCAGTACAGTAAGCAATAATTGTTTTTGCATATCTTCTTTAATATATGCGTTCTCCGGCAATAGGTTGTTCTCCGTGAGGAACTGGATATATTGCTCGTCTGCGAAATACTGCTGATTGGATAACTCCATTTTTAATCTGTCTAATGTTTGCATTGTTGAACTCCTTTCGTTTTACGCTTCTCCTTCAATTGGAGGGCAACCGCTTTGCCATATAAATGAGTGTCCAAAATTGGACAGTCAGATAGGTGTGATTTTTCACTTATCTGTGCATTAAAAAAGGACTGTCCGTTGTGGACAATCCTTTCTTTGCTTGTTGATTTAATCATAGTCATATATTTCTGCTCTATAATATTCCATATTAGAATCTTTTTCTATAAAGCAATCGAATTTCGCAGATTCGTTCGGTTTTATACCCTCATCACCACAAGCGTAGGTTGTTTCAGTATCAAGCACTTTATAATTTTCATCCAATAAAGAAACTTTTACTTTAACAAAATATACTGTACTATATGTATTATTAGTAACTGTTCCATATATTTTATAGTTCTTTCCAGATGCAGTAATATCACACTCTTCTACGATAAGAGATGTTTTCCTTCTTTCTTCACGCATTTCTTCATTAGAAGAATAAGCAACACCTTTTACCAACTTATCTGCTGATTCTTCATTTGTATCTGCAACAAAATATTCACTCTTTATGTATGTTTTATATTGTTCCCATGATTCATAAGATGTCTTTGATTTTACATAAGATTCTACTGCGTCAGATACCCTAGTATCTACTTTATAATCCATGTCTACAAATGACATATACATACTTATATCATCTAAATCATCTGTTACATTTTCTATTGTGCCATCGCTTTCAAAACTACCATATACATAATCTACACTTGTTAATGTACTATCTACGCTAGACACACAAGTTTTAATTCTATCAACATATCCTTTAGAATCCTCGATCGCTTCTGCTATTTTATTCTCTTTATCTATGTACATTCCAAACAAAATTACAAGAGCTAATACTGCACAAGCAGCAACTCCCCATCCAAGTTTTTTCATAGGAGTACCAAAATACTTATTTATATTCTCTTTGTGTTGTTTTTCTTTGTCCTCTTGTAATCTCTTGCGATTTTCTTCATCTGCAATTCTTTGTTTTTCACGTTCTTCTTCAAGACGCTTCTCTTCTTCCTCTTGCTTTACCTTATCATAGTATGCTTTTATTGCATAACCACAATCAGGACACATATCTGCACTATCAGAAACTTTTTCTCTACTGCATTCGGGACATTTAACAAGTGCCATTATGTTTCACCACCCTTTTTGATATTCTTATATCCTACAAAAACAAGACCGATTCCTACAACACAACAAATGATAGCAGCACCTCTAAATTTCCAAATTTTCTTCATATCATCTTCCATCATATCTTCATAGGTAGACGCTATACTTTTATAACAGCCCGAAAACATTCCGCCATATTTGGCTTCCTCCATACAATCATCATAACCTCTTTGCAATCTTCATAATGTTCTATATAGAATTTATAATCTTCATGTGAAATTCTAGTGATTGCAACAATGAAACAGATACAACCTATAATACACATCACTGTGCCTATAAGTTTCTTCTTCTATTTTAATGGGTCTATTGGTTCTTTTGCCACTTCAGGAACCTTCGATTCTGTTGGTTTTTTATAGTAATCATTTAATAGATTTCTGATTATCTCTTTAGGTTTTCTTATATGCCGGTATAGCTCGTAACTTGGGGCTTTTCCGGCACTTTTCCTATCGGAAGAACCTCACAAACATTTTTATTACCCCTCATGTTTCCGCTCTCAAACGTAGTACAAACAGTAGTACATTCTACGCACTGCTTTATGCGGCTTGGGCTTCCTGGGCGCTCTCTGGCGCAGGCTGTGCGTTGACTGCTGCGGCGGTCTGTGCCTGGGCTTGCAGCCGTTCCATTTCCTCCTGTGCGGAATGGAACGTGGCGTGGGCGTAATAGTTCAGCGTCATAACGATATTGGAATGGCCCATGATGTACTGCAATGCCTTGGGGTTCATGCCTGCGTTTGCCATTCTGGTACAGAATGTATGCCGCATGGTGTGTGGCGTCATGACTTCGGGCAGCGGTTCCGCATGGAACTTGTTGAACTTCTTGGCAAGGCCCTGAAACATAGCATCATAGTGGACAGCCGCTTTCGGCAGCCCGTCCCGGTTTAAGAACAGGAAGCCCTTATATCCGTCAACTACAACGCCTTTTCCATTTTTTCGCCTGTGCAGCACGCGCTGAAACGCTTCATAGGCTGCTGCGCTCATCGGCACTTGGCGATAGCCGCTGTCAGTCTTTGGCGCTTCGATGTAGTAGCCGTCCTCGGTACTTCTCAAAAGCTGGTGGTCTACATTCACACAGCGCTTTTCAAAATTCAGGTCGGCAGGCGTCAGGCCGCAGAGTTCGGAAACGCGAAGCCCGGTTTCCAGCAGAATCAATACCTCGTCATAATACTTGGCATAAACAGGATCGTTCTGCATGAACTCCAAAAGCTCCTTTTCCTGTGCAGGGGTAAGCGGCACCTTTGGTACGGTATCGTCGTTGATAACCTCATTGATCTGGAAGTCAAAGGGATTCTTGCGGAGGCAATCGTCCTGTACGGCCATGTAAAAAATGGCTTTCAGGGAACGCTTGCCGTTGCAGATGGTGTGATAAGCCACGCCCTTTTCCTGCATACGCAAGGCCCATTCTTTGGCGTCAGACAGCTTCACGCTGTCGATGCTGGCCGCCCCAAGCTTATCGTCGGATAACAGTTTCATCAACTGCTGGCGGCTCTTATGGGTTCCCCGCTTCACATTGCCCCGCTGCCGGATATATTTTTCATAAAGCTGGCACACGGTCATTTTCTTTCCGATGGTGTCAATCCCATCATCAAGGTCTTTTTGTATCTGCTTGATTTTCTCACGCAGAGAAATATCCGGGCGTTTTCCGGCAGGGATTTTGTCCGTGGGGACTAACTTCCATGAGTATACAAACTTTACTTCTCCAAAGGTATCTGTATATTTGTAGGCGTATCTTCCGTCTGGTCGCTGGCTCTCTCCAGATTTCAAAAGGCGGCCTTTGTTATCCCGTCTTTTTTCATCTCGTTCTTTTTTTGACATTTCGTCATGCTCCTTTCCATGACGGAAAGAGCCTTGACACGCTCTAAGGGTATTATAGCATAGTCAAGGCTCTTTTTCACTAGATTGTGTCCAAAGAATCAATGATTTTTTCAAACTTTTGCCTCTTGATCTGGATGCGGTTGCCGTTCAAAATCACCCAGCCAGCGGATGGGTTTTCTTCAGCAAGGCGACGCAGCTTGTTTTCTCCAATACGAAAATATTTCGACGCTTCCTCAATAGTAAGCGTATACTTTTCCCAAATAGGCACATCGTTATTACTCATAATGTGGCCCCCTTTCTGTTCAAAACAAAGGTTTCTTGTAAATGTGGGCAAAACACGGACGGCTGGCGGCCCAGCTCCACGGGATTTTCACCCCCGTATGGTTCTCACACGGCCCTACCCATTGCCTGCGACGCTTCTAACGCTCGGACTGTGGCTGTAAGGGAGTATCATTGTCCTGCCTGCACGTCGTCGCCCATAAGCAGCCACGCCTATGTTGCGGCTGGGTGGTGGTCGCTCCGCTGTGTTTGTAGAAACCAGCATCATGGCGCACCCGCCGTCCGGCTCGGTGCAGACAGAATGTGTCCGTATGCCCTATGACGCACCGCCATTGTCCTGCGGGCGTATTTGTCAAGGAGCAGTTGGGCTAATGGCAGTCAGCAGACGGGGAAAGGGATAAGCTGTTTGCTTTCTGC
This sequence comes from Lachnospiraceae bacterium, assembly GCA_022845955.1. Classification (GTDB taxonomy): domain Bacteria; phylum Bacillota; class Clostridia; order Lachnospirales; family Lachnospiraceae; genus Eisenbergiella. The sequence goes on along the minus strand of AP025576.1, from coordinate 400,807 downwards.
TATGAGCGCAAGATTACGGTTTCATCATCGCTTGGATCAGCCTGATTTCCATTCGGCGCTTCATATACTCGTCTACGCACACATGGGGATAACCGGCTTTGTCGTAGAGGGTTCTGGTACAAAGCTTGTTCATGTAGTCGTCATAGTACCGTAATACACACTCCACAGCCCCGGAATCACCGGCGCAGGCAGCTTTGCTCACCGAAAGGGGTAACAGTGCCTTTCCTTTGTGTTTTGGCTGGTTCATCCGCGTCAACCTCCTTCCGGCATGAGCGCCATCAATGTTACTCGCAACGCTTTTAGGGTCTTTGCCCTGTGGCGCTGAACGGCACTGCGGGACATGCCCATCAGGCTGCCGATCTCGCCGTCCGCCATATCCAGAACGCAGTGCAGAATCAAAATGCTTTGTTCTGTCTTTGACAGTTTGGCAAAGGCTTCGGCTACAAGCTCATTGTCGATATGTAACTCGTACCCGTGAGCGCTGAATACAAAGCTGTCGCTAGGGTAGCGGTCTACCGCATAGAGCTTGTCCAGTTCTTCCTGGGAAAGATCGCTGAACGTCAATTCACGGTTTCGCTGACGCTTCATGTTCCGCAGGTAGGCCCTGGCTTCGTTGCGCAATACCGCCTTGCAGAAAGCATCAAACCGGCATTGTTCGTAATAGTCGTATGGGTTCGTTTCCATCATTTCTCACCCCCTTTCTGTTGGGGGATTGGGTGGTACTTTCCCTTTCCGCTACTATCAATCCGCAGACACCCTCTGCTACCCGCTAATCGCCTCCTTTTTGAAAATTTTTTTAAAATTTGTTTCGTCCTCAGAACAACCCGCAAAAAATAACAAAATTCGCCCGGCAGGTCATAAACCCACCGGGCGAACGTAAAAAAATTATGGTATTTTATTGCATCGTATAATTCATTGTTCCAGCCATATTTTTCCCCAGCCGGGGGATGGCTTTTTTTAACGGTACTACTCCCATTTCCCTTTGCCGATATGCCTTTCCATGCATGACCGTTTCCTCTTTAAGCTTCCAACGGGAGCAACGTTAAGAGCTACCATCAACTACCTGACGAAACAGCGGTGTGGTTGATTTGAGCCATCCAACTGATAATCAACGAGGCCTCAAAATGATTCCCATCTCCCTGAACCGCAGAATACAGCACTTTCCCATTTCGATCTTGATTTACTGCCATGCATATATTCAGGTACATACTGCCAAAACAGCCTTCCCTGACGCTCAGAAGGAAAAACAATATTGACAGCATTCTTCCATAAACTCCGGGTCATGTGTGATAACAACCACGGTTTTCCCGCTGCTGGCAGCGTCTTTCAACGCATCGGATATTCTCCTCATGTTTGCGCCGTCCAACCCGCTTGTAGGTTCATCCAACAGAAGTATCTCACGCTCCGAAAATAAAGCGCAGGCAACGGCAAGGCGCTGTTTCTGTCCTCCCGACAGGGCTGCCGGATGTACGTCCCGATACTCGTACAAATCCATGTTCTTTAACAACTGCCTTGCCCTTTCCATTCGCTCCTCTGTCAACGGTTGATTCAAAAGCATCTCTTCTGAAACACTTGCGGTAAAGAACTGTGTTGTCGTGTCATTGCCGCAGTAGTATACTTTTTTCCGCCTGCTGGACGGATGATGTTTACTCCCGTATACGATGATATCACCGCCGCTCTTCTTAGAGAGCCCTGCAAGCACTAAAGCCAGAGTGCTTTTTCCGGCGCCATTTCGCCCGGTGATAGCAGTGATGGAGCCTTGTGGGAAAGCGCCTGAAAGGTTTGTAAACACCTCTATTTCCCCGCATCTTTTACATAGGTCATGCATAATCAGTGCCGCACGCTCGGAAACGTTTGGAAGCGGCAGTAGTTCGTGTGTTTGCGCACGGTGCATCGTCCGAAGCCCCTTGTTGCGCCGTTCCATTTCCGGCATATCTGTGAACTCTTTGGGAGTGTATTCGCCTACAATCCTCCCTTTTTCCATATGTATCATCCGGTCAGCAAGCTCAGAAAGCCATGAGAGACGGTGCTCTGCGATCACTAACGTGTAGCCCTCTTTTTTCAACTTGAAAAGTGTTTCTAATAGTTGCTCGATCCCCTCCAAATCCAAATTCGCAGTTGGTTCGTCACAAACAAATACTTTGGGGCGCGCGGCATAGACGGAAGCGATGGCCACGCGCTGTTTCTCCCCGCTGGAAAGCACATCCAGAGGTCTTTTTCTTACTGAGGAAAGAGAAAAGGTTTCAATGGATTCATCCGTCCTCTTTTGAATCTCCTCCCGGGGAAGGCCGTAGTTTTCACATCCAAAGGCCACCTCACCCGCAAGTTCTGATGAAAAAAACTGGCTTTTAGGATTCTGGAATACACTTCCTACGGTCTTTCCGATTTCCCACGCTGCCATTCCTGTAATAGCCCTATCATCTATACAAATACTTCCGGAAAGGGAACCTGCGAAATAGGATGGAGCCAGACCGTTCATCAATCTGGTCAGAGTCGTTTTCCCACAGCCTGACACCCCTGTGAGCACCACGCATTCTCCCTGCTCTATGGATAGGTTCACGTCCCAAACGCCCTCTTCGCTCCCCTCGTATTGAAACGATACATTCTTCAATTCGATCAAATTTTCACACCTCCAACGCAAAGAACCGCTGCTGTAACGATGCCCCAAAGCGCAAGGAAACACCAGTCGCGCATATGCATCGTTGTTTCGTAGTAACTCTTTCGCACGCCAGGGCGCTCAGCGCCTCGCGCCACAGCAGAAACGGCCAGTTGGTCGGCAATCTGCAAAATACGGAGCAGAAGCGGGACAAGGACATATTCAAAGCTTGCAAGTGGATGACCCGTAAACTGTTTTACCGATGTAAGGCCCCGGTTTTTCATCGAAAGGCCCACTGCTTTAAGCTCAGCCTTCATGGTGGGGAAAAAGCGAAATATGACCATCAGTCCCAATATGACGCCAGTGGGCATGTGGATGCTTGACAAGAACGATGACAGTTCTCCAGGAGGCGTCATAAACAAATCCCAAAACAGCATGAGCATTACCATACTGCTCCAGAAAAACAACACAAGGAACTCGGAAATAATGACCGTATGATATCCATAGAAGCGAATCGCGCATAAAAGCAATGACAACAGCAGATAAAAGGCTCCACAGGATGCCATCAATCGGTAGTTTCGCTGGAACCCCACATATACGAAACAGAATATCGCCAAAACAGTGGTAAACAGAATATTTTTCACCAGAAAAACACCCAGCATAGCGCAGAGCAATGCAAAAAACTTGACCGGGACGGCAAAGGAGCGCTCACTTCTCACAGAACCCCCGCTTTCTTGAAGTGTTTCCCCATCAGCCGGGTTCCCAGTATGCTGCCTAAAAAGCCGCAGATAACAGCGAACGCCACAATAAAGATCAGCCAGCCGGGGGAGGTGTAATATTGTAGGTAACTCTCAATATAGCTTTGATCCATGCCGCTTGCAACGGCAAACGCGTAAAAAGTGTCCCAGAAAAACCAAAGCGGCAAAAGATTGCTTACGATGTAAAACAGGCTCACCATTGACCATGTAAAGGTCAGTCTCTTTGCATTGCGATAGGAGCCCCGCTTCCATAACACCACCTCGCATAGTAAGCCTAGCAAAGCAAAATACGGCAAAAGATACCAGTTGCCTGTCAGCAAATAGACAAGTCCCAGAATCGTCAGAGACGCCAAAGAAACAAATCTTTTATTTACCCTGCTGACCATCAGAATGTATACCGGGGCAGAGAAAAACATTGATACTCCAGGAGATAAAACGCAGTTGAAAAATTGATTTACCATAGAGACAGTAATGACAATAAAGTGAATACCGATGAGAACCACCGTCAACAATACGGTCGTAATCACATCCTTGACCGTCCATTTGTTATTTGTTTTCATGTGATTTTTCCTTTCATATTATGTAATTAGATTTAGTTAGTTATCGCTAACTATTACACATTATTATATTACCATGCAACGTCTAAAAAGGAAATATATTTTTTCATTATTTTTTGCTATTCATGAAAACCTCTCATTGTTTGCCCAAACAAGCTTTACCTCATCTGCATTTCATGGCCAAACAGACATTTAAAGCATCTGAGAAAGATTCATCAATCATTGGATATAAAACATCTTCCCTCTATTGTATCAGCAACGATGTCTGGGAAGTTTTAACCTTTTGTCAGCTAACACGATCATATAAAAGCAATATGACAGAATCTTTTATACCGTATTCCCAGCAAAGGTAAAACAAAAGAACGGGCATGTTTTCGGATGTGCTGGAGGACGCAGACTGTCGAACGAAAGCATCGGATTATATGGCAACGGTTTATTCTTTATTCTATGGAGGCCAAGGGCCTCTTTTTTTAACGTTTTTTCAATAAAGTTGATTGTTTGCGGGTAATTTAAGGGCTTCTTGGATTGGTAGTAGTGGAGGAAAAAGAAAAACAGCAAGCATAGGGAGTGTGGCTACACTCCCGACAAACGGCTTCCCGTTTGTGTCTTGGGGAAGTCCCCAAACCCCTGAATGAATGGAGGTGAGAATGTGGCAAACCGAAAGCGGAAGTTTGTGCTGCGCGTCCCCGTTACGCCGGAGGAACGGGCGCTGATCCAACAGAAGATGGCCCAGCTTGGCACAAAGAACTTTTCTGCTTACGCCCGGAAAATGCTGATCGACGGCTATATCGTCCATATCGACACCGGCCCTGTCCGGGCGCAGACCGCAGAGCTGCAAAAAATCGGCGTCAACATCAACCAGATCGCAAGGCGTATCAACAGTACCGGGACTGTGTACGCGCAGGACTTGGAGGACATCAAGGGAGCGCTGACACAGATATGGCAGTTACAAAGATCCATCCTATCAAGTCAACGCTGAAAAAGGCGCTGGACTACATCGAGAACCCGGACAAGACCGATGAAAAGCTGTTTGTCTCCTCCTATGGCTGTTCCTATGAAACGGCGGATATCGAGTTTCAAATGCTGCTGGATCAGGCGTTCAAAAAAGGCAACAATCTGGCCCACCACCTGATACAAGCCTTTGAGCCAGGGGAAACCACCCCGGAACAGGCCCATGAGATCGGTAAGCAGCTTGCCGACGAAGTGCTGCAAGGCAAATACTCCTATGTGCTGACAACACACATCGACAAGGGCCACGTCCACAATCACCTGATTTTCTGTGCCGTGGATATGGTGAACCACCGCAAGTACAATTCCAACCGGCAGAGCTATGCCTATATCCGGCGCACCAGTGACCGGCTGTGCCAGGAAAACGGTCTGTCTGTGGTAAAGCCCGGCAAAGCCAAGGGCAAGACCTACGCCGAGTGGGACGCACAGAAAAAGGGCAAAAGCTGGAAAGCAAAACTGAAAATCGCCATCGACGCCGCTATCCCGCAGGCCAAAGACTTTGACGGCTTCCTGCGGCTAATGGAGGCCCAGGGCTATGAAGTCAAACAAGGCAAATATATTTCATTCCGCGCTCTGGCAGACGGCCTCCGTCCCGGACAGGAACGCTTTACACGCTGCAAGACCTTGGGGGAGGATTACACCGAGGAACGAATCACCCAGCGGATCAAGGGCATTGCCATCGACCGGGGGCCGCGCAGAAGAAGCGCCAGGGAAATCTCCCTGCGGACTGCCTTGGAGGACAGTATCAAGGCCCAGCAGAGTGCGGGCTATGCGCGGTGGGCGAAGCTGCATAACTTGAAGCAGGCCGCCAATTCCTTAAACTTCATCACGGAACACCAGATCGACAGCTACGAGGGCTTGGAAAGCAGAATGGCCGAGATCAGCGCGGCAAACGATGCGGCGGCCTCCGCCCTGAAAGACACGGAATGCCGCCTTGGGGATATAGCGCTGCAGATAAAAAACCTCTCCGCCTACAAGCAGCTCCGGCCTGTGGCGCTGGAACTGCGAAACACCAAAGACAAGGCCGCGTTCCGGCGGCAGCATGAAAGCCAACTGATCTTGTATGAGGCGGCGGCAAAGTCGCTTAAAGAGGCCGGGGTGAAGAAACTCCCCAACCTATACGCGCTCAAAGCCGAATACAAAAAGCTGGACGAAGAACGGGAACGGCTGTCAGAACAGTATAACGAGGTAAAGAAAGAGCTGAAAGAATACGGCATTATCAAGCAGAACGTGGATAGCATTTTGCGGGTGACGCCGGGAAAGGAGCATATACAGGAGCTATGAACATACCGAGAATGAATTACCGCCAGTATCGCAAGGCCCGCAGGCTCACACATGAGTGCTGCAATTACTGTGACGGAAACTGCCTCCTGCTGGACGATGGAGAGGAATGTGTTTGTGTGCAGAGCATTTCCTATTCCGTTCTGTGCCGATGGTTTCAGGCCGCCGTCCTCCCACTGGACGCGGCGCTTTATGCCGAACTAATGGAGCGGAGCCAGGCGTTGCGCTGCCGGGAGTGCGGAAAGCTGTTTTCTCCCAGACGGCCCAACTGCCTTTACTGTCCGGCCTGTGCCGAAAAACGCAAGCGTCAGAGCAAGAAGCTGTGGGCGAGGAAGCACAGGGGCTATGCGTAGAAAAAGTAAAAGGAAAAAACCCTGATTTCGCAGGGCTTTTTCCCTTGGTCGGATGGGTGGTCGTATGTTAATATCTTTTCTCCTGGAAACGGCATTTACTTTTTCTATAAGGCGGCCATTCCATGACCAACCTATGAAACAGCAGAAATCCATGTTATACTGATACATATATTTATCTTTATTGGGTGCGGTAATCACACATTGGTAAGATACCGATGTGCCAGTTTCATTAGAAAGCGGGTGAACAAAATGACCTTACAACAGTTGCGGTATGTAGTAGCAGTGGCAGAAACCGGAACGATTACAGAAACAGCGGACAAGCTCTTTCTTTCACAGCCCAGCCTTACCAATGCCATCCGTGAGCTGGAAAAAGAAATGAAGATTCAAATTTTCCACAGGACAAAGAAAGGAATCATACTTTCTAAAGAGGGAGAAGATTTCTTAGGCTATGCCAGGCAGGTATTGGAACAGGCGGCAATTCTGGAAGATAAGTATAAAGGCGGAGACGGTGGGAAAAAGCAATTTTGCGTTTCCACACAGCACTACTCTTTTGCGGTGAATGCCTTTGTGGATTTAATTAAGGAATACGGGCAGGATACATATGATTTTTCTCTTAGAGAAACACAGACCTGTGAAATTATTGAGGATGTGGCTCATATGAAGAGTGAAATCGGTATCCTGTTTCTGAATGATTTTAACGAAGCGGTTCTTAACAAGATTTTAAAGTCCCGCGATTTGAAATTCCATCTTTTGTTTGTGGCAACCCCACATGTGTTTATCAGCCGAAACCATCCGTTTGCAGGCCGTTCCATCCTGACCAATGAGCAGCTTGCCCCCTATCCTTATCTGTCCTTCGAGCAGGGGGAGCATAATTCCTTCTATTTTTCCGAAGAACTTTTCTCCGTTTCAGAACGAAAAAAACAGATCCGGGTACGGGACAGGGCAACGTTGTTTAATCTTTTAATCGGGTTAAACGGGTATACGGTATGCAGCGGCGTAATTGATGAACAGTTGAATGGCAAGGATATTATTGCGGTTCCTCTCGCAGAAGAAAGCCACATGCGCATCGGTTATATTACGCACCAAAAGGGCAGAATCAGTAGGCTGGGAACGACTTATTTGGAGGCCTTGAAACACTATGTAGATGCAGAACACATGGGAGGCTGTAATTCAAACGAGAGTTAAAACGTCCGTTTCTATCCTCTGTTCATTGATTGAAAAGCGTCTATCCATAGCTTGAAGCTATGGATAGACGCTACTTATATATATTATACAAATCCAGTCATGTGATTTATACTGATAACAACGATCATATCTGGTGTATAGCCGGTTTGATTTCATGGAGTTCCCAATTCTCGTTTGAGTTTGGTGGATTCTATTGCGATAAGAGATAAGACGATAAGGAGGAAAGGATGCAGACATCAGTAATCGGATTTCCCAGAATCGGAACCTTACGGGAATTGAAGTTCGCTTCTGAGAAATATTTTAAAAAGGAAATTTCCGAAAAGGAATTGCTACAAACAGGGAAAGAGCTGCGGGTTACACATTGGAATACACAGAAACAGGCTGGCATTGACTATATCTCCTGTAATGACTTTTCGTATTATGATATGGTGCTGGACACAGTGGTTTTATTCAATCTAATTCCCAAACGATACAAAGAATTGAACCTGTCGGATTTGGATACCTATTTTGCAATGGCACGAGGCTACCAGGGGACTTCTGGCGATGTCAAGGCTCTTGCGATGAAAAAATGGTTCAATACCAATTACCATTACATTGTTCCGGAAATCGAGGATGATATGCAAATCATACTTGCGGGGAACAAGCCGTTTGCAGAATACAAAGAAGCAAAAGCCCTAGGAATTGAAACAAAACCCGTTGTAATCGGGGCCTATACCCTGCTTAAATTATGCCGTTATACAGGCAAAAAAACCTTGAAAGATATTGCAGGTTCTGTTGCGAAAGCCTATCAGGAGTTTCTTCACTCTTGTGAAGAAATCGGAATCCCATGGATTCAGTTTGACGAACCGTCTCTTGTGCAGGATATGGATCAGGAAGCCATCTCCTTGTTCCAGCAACTATATGATTCGATTCTTTCAGACAAAAGAAACTGCCATGTTCTATTGCAAACGTATTTTGGAGATGTCAGGGATATTTATCAGGAACTTCTTACCATGCCCTTTGACGGGATCGGCTTGGATTTTATTGAGGGGAAAAAGACCGCTTCCTTGATTGAAGCATATGGTTTTCCGCAGGATAAGCAGTTATTTGCCGGGTTGATTAACGGAAAAAACATTTGGAAGAACCACTATGAACCAACCTTGCGGATGATAAAGATGTTGCAGGCAAAGAGTATCCAATGTGTATTATCGACCTCCTGTTCGCTCCTGCATGTTCCTTACACATTAAAGCATGAGCACATGTTATCCAAACACTACACATCGTATTTCGCATTTGCAGAAGAAAAACTGGACGAGCTTGCGCAGCTTAAAGAACTTGCCCAATGTGAGGACTATCATGTAGCGTCATCTTATCAGGCGAACACAAAGCTGTTTGCGCAAGCAAGAGATTGCGTGAATGAAGATGTGCATCAACGGCTTTCCCGGATCACCGAAGATGATTATATCAGAAAACCCAGTCGCAACAAGCGGCAGGTATTGCAGAAACAGAAACTTGCATTGCCGGAATTCCCAACTACAACCATCGGTTCATTTCCCCAGACAAACGATGTAAAAGTAAAGCGATCCACTTACCGCAAAGGTGAAGTATCGGAAACAGAATACAAGGAGTTTATCAAAAAGAAAATTACGGAGTGCGTCAGATGGCAGGAAGAAATCGGACTGGACGTGCTGGTTCACGGAGAATATGAACGAAACGATATGGTGGAGTATTTTGGCGAAGCATTAGGAGGCTTTCTGTTCACAGAAAAAGCATGGGTACAGTCTTATGGTACGCGATGCGTAAAACCACCCATTATATGGGGGGATGTCTATCGTGAAAAAACCATTACCATTGAGTGGTCTGTCTATGCACAGTCCTTGACGAAAAAAGCAATGAAGGGAATGCTGACTGGCCCTGTAACAATCCTCAACTGGTCATTTCCACGAGAGGATATTTCTATCAAGGAATCCATTTCCCAAATTGCCCTAGCGATTCGTGATGAGGTATTGGATTTGGAGAAGAACGGAATTAAAATCATACAGATTGATGAGGCGGCTCTTCGGGAAAAACTGCCGCTTCGGAAATCAGACTGGCAGAAGGAATATTTGGATTTTGCAATTCCTGCGTTCCGCCTGACACACAGCGGCGTCCGACCGGAAACACAAATCCATACACATATGTGTTACAGTGAGTTCACAGACATTATTCCGGCGATTGACGATATGGACGCCGATGTCATTACGTTTGAAGCATCCCGTTCTGATCTGCAAATACTCACTTCGCTGCGGGAACACAACTTTGAAACAGAAGTGGGCCCGGGAGTATATGATATACATTCCCCAAGGGTTCCCTCTGTGGAGGAAATCGTTGCGGCCCTTCATATCATGCTTACCAAAATCGACTCAACCAAGCTCTGGGTCAATCCTGACTGTGGATTAAAGACAAGGGGGATACCGGAAACAGAGGAAAGCCTTAAACATATGGTAGAGGCGGCAAAAGTGATTCGGAAAGACGTATAACAAAATGAAGATTTCAGAACTATACCAAGCAAAACAGAATCAGGGGAACCCTTCTAAAAAAACCTTGTCCTTTGAAATATTCCCCCCAAAAAAGGACAGTGAGTTAAAGAACATTGACAAAACCCTGGCTGTGTTATGTGAACTGAATCCCGATTATATCAGTGTGACATTCGGTGCGGGAGGTGGTGCGAACCGCAACCGCACCATAGAGCTTGCGAAACGAATCAAACAGGAATATCATGTAGAGCCGGTGGTCCACTTAACCTGCCTACACTATGATAAAGCAGAAATTGATGAGTTTGCAAGGGTTCTTGCCAACGCCGGTCTGCAAAATGTCCTTGCACTTCGGGGTGATAAAAACCCGGATATGAGGGAAAAAGAATCGTTTTGTCATGCATCGGATTTGATTGCGTACCTGAAAGGCAAATGGGACTTTTGCTTTTTAGGAGCTTGTTACCCAGAGTGTCATCCTGAATCTGAGGATAAAGTCGGTGAGATCAGGCACTTAAAAGCAAAGGTAAACGCAGGCGCGGAGGTGTTGCTGTCACAATTATGTTTTGACAATCATGCGTTCTTTCGCTTTCAGGAGGCTTGCAGGATTGCCGACATTCAGGCTCCGATCATTCCAGGCATCATGCCCGTGATCAATGCCGCACAAATCAAGAGGATGATTACCATGTGTGGTGCAACATTTCCCGTCCAATTTCAAAAAATCATTCAAAAATACGAATCGAATAAGGAGGCTCTTTTTGATGCGGGAATGTCCTACGCATTAAGCCAGATTATTGATCTGCTTGTCAGCGATGTGGAAGGGATTCATTTATATACGATGAATAATCCCTTGGTTGCAAGGCGAATATGTGAGGGTATCCGCAATATCGTATAAGTTTCTGAGAGCGTATACAAGCAGAAGTAACTATGTGTAGGCGCAGGATCTCCAAATAAGTCCCAGATAGCGGGCAGCAGTTTTGAAGTAGTTTATTTCAAGGCTGCTGCCTTTTTTATACGATACAAATTTCAAGTTCCGAATACAATCGGTTTTCTCCCAGGCGGCCCAACTGCCTTTACTGTCCATACTGCGCTGAAATGCGCAAGCGCCGGAGCAAGAAGCTGTGGGCGCGAAAACACAGGGGGCATGCGTAGAAAAAGTAAAGGGAAAAGGCCCTGAAATCTCTGGGCCTTTTCCCTTGGTCGGAGGTGTGGCTGAGTGTTACTATCCCCCCCCGGAAACGGCATTTACTTTTTCTACAAATAGGCAACCAAAAAGCAATCGAGGATTGTTTGACCAATTCAGCCGGAAATAGATTGTACTTTCTAAATTCCCCAATCCCTACTCAACGTTTGCAGCTTGACCATATGGGGATAAATCGTTCCTGTATTCATCAGAGTTTCCGGAGTTCCCTGTTCCGCAACCAAACCACCTGAAAGCACAACCACTTTGTCTGCACCGCTTACGGTGCGCATACGGTGTGCGATTACAAGTGTGGTCTTATCCTTGATCAGCGTTGATAAAGCGGTCTGTATCAGTGTTTCATTTTCCACGTCCAGGCTCGCCGTTGCTTCATCCAGTAAAATGATGGGGGCATTTTTGAGGAAAGCGCGGGCGATTGAAATACGCTGCCGTTCACCGCCTGATAGTTCGCAGCCATTTTCACCGATCATACTACTATAACCGTCCGGGAGCTTTACAACAAATTCATCACAATTTGCCAGCTTTGCCGCTGCAATCACTTCTTCATCCGTTGCGTCTTTTCTGCCGATTCGGATATTCTCTATGACTGTGTTGTTAAACAGCGTCACATCTTGAAATACGATCGAGTACAGCGACAGCAAGGTTTCCGGTTCTATTTCCGATATATCCATACCGCCGACAGTGATTTTCCCCTTGCCGATATCCCAAAACCGAGCGGCAAGGCGTGATACCGTAGTTTTTCCGCCACCAGACGGGCCGACTAAGGCGGTCACTTCTCCCTGTTTTGCAGTAAAGGACACGTCTTTCAATACGGTTTCTCCGGTATTATAAGCAAATCCTACATGATCGAACACAATATCATAGCCTTGATTCGTTAGCCTGTTACTGCCTGTTTGGATAGGTTTGTCAAGGATTTCATTCATGCGGTTTATATTCGGTTTTGTGGAGATTACCGCAGCAAGATTTTGTAATGCCCCCTCAAGCGGAGCGTACAATCTGGAAGCTACAAGTAAAAACAGAAAGAACAGTGGAACATCAATCTCCCCACGAATAAGCAGCACTGAACCGACAAGCGCAACTGTGGCAATCCCGAATTTTAATATCAGAGTGGAGGACACAACAAACAGGGCCGTCCCCAGTTCTGTTATAATATGCCGTTTTTCCACATAGTCTATTTTTTTATTCAGTCCTTTTAGGTAGCTTTTTTCCGCATTGTTCGCCTTTAAGTCCTGTAAACTTTCGATACACTCCTGCACACCGCTTTCCAGCGCGACATTGGCCTCTACCGATTTACGGTTAAAGTATGTTTGGATGCGGGCTGAAAAGAATGTGATTACAAACGCGATCGGTAAAACCCAAACAGCCGCAAGCGCCATGCGCCAGTCATAGGCAAAAAGGCAGACTGCAATCAGTGTTGTGGAAATAAGGGAGCCTGCCAAAGCGGGCACATAATGGGAGAACGCTGTTTCCAGGGTGGCACAATCACCCATGATGGAATTTGTCAAATCAGCAAGGTCTTTTTTGCCAAAAAAGGACAGGGGGATTTTCCGGAGCTGTTCCGCTAAGGAAACACGCCTTACCCCACTTTCCACATAAGTTGCTAAATAGGTGGCATTGTATTGAAAATACGTTACTATGAATATGAGTACAAGGCAAGCCAAAGCGCCAACCGCATAGAAAGCAATGCGGCTCCCATTTACGCCCCTGTTCATGAGATCAATGACAAAACTATAGAGAAGCCCGACAGGGAGCATAAAGGATATGTCCTGAAAAACACAAGCGATACAGCCTTTGATCAAATCGACAGCCCCTTGCCTTGATAACGCAAAACGCCTTTGTAATATCTGAATCATGCGCTTACCTCCTTTGAAATCTTCCATTCTGCTGCTTCGGAATAATTTTTCCACATCCGTGTAAAGATTCCGTTCTTCTGTATCAGTCCGCTATGCGTGCCGCTTTCGGCAATCTCCCCGTCTTGCAGCACATAAATGCAGTCCGCGTCTGTAATGGATGATAATCTGTGTGCAATCATAATCACGGTTTTCCCTTTTGAAAGAACCGATAAAGCCTGTTGTATACGCACCTCATTGTCGGGATCGGCAAAAGCGGTCGCTTCATCAAGGATTAAAATAGGCGCGTTTTTCAAAATAGCGCGGGCGATCGCGATTCGCTGCTGTTCACCGCCAGACAGGTACACGCCGTTTGTGCCGACCACCGTATCGATGCCATTCGGTAATTTTTCAATGATGTCCATGCACTGTGCCGCTTGCAAGGCTTGGTTAATTTCCTCCCGTGTCGCGTCAGGCTTTGCCATACGCACGTTTTCCAAAATGGAGGCTTTGATAAGGCGGCTGTTTTGAAACACAAACGATACCGTATTCATCAGCGTTTCTTTTGGAATATCGCGTATGTCAATATTGCCTATCCGTATGCGTCCTTCTTGCGGATCAAAAAACCTTGTAACGATATTCGCAAGGGTCGTTTTGCCGCCGCCGGAAGCGCCTACCAAGGCGATTGTCTGCCCCGGTTCAATCCGCAATGACACATCATTGAGGGCATTTTTCTTGCCGTCATAGCTGTAACTAACGTGTTCCAATGTCACGCCGTTGTCATTTGGTACATGCTTCATTGGACTTTCGGATAACGGCTTTTCGTTCATCACTTCGTCAATTCTATTGAGCGCGTCCCTTACAATCATTGCATCCTCGCTCATAAACATGATTTTTGTAAGTGTCGTACCGATGACAGGAGTAATCACAATATAAAAGATCAGATTTAGTAGCAGTTCATTTGTTACGCCATTCCTTGTAAAGAGAATCCCACCGGCAATCAGAAAAGCGAATACGCCGTTGATTGCAGTTGTATAGAACATCATGGGAAGGCGGAGCCTCTTTGTGTAGGCGATCACCCATTTTTCATAATTATCAATAGTTCCTTTGAAGCGTTTGAAAGAAAAGATTGTCTGCCCGAACGTCTTTACAACGGGGACGCCCCTGACATATTCAACGGCTTCATTCGACATGTCGGAAAGTGCATTTTGGTACTGTTCCATGCTCTCAACCATATCTTTCCCGGTCATCTTCATCATAATTAGAAAACCAAGCACAACGGGAATAAGGCTTAAAATACCTAACCTCCAATCGAACCCAAGCAGTAAAAAGATCAATCCTATGGGGGTGGCAATTGCCCCCGCTTTGTCGGGAAGCCTGTGCGCCAGATACGTTTCCGTAGCGGCACTGGAACTGTTTACAATCCTCCGTAGTTTTCCGCTTCCATACTTTTCCGTTATACCAAGCGGCAGGGCTGTGATATGCTGCATAAGCTCTTTTCGGATATTAGCTGCAACCCGGAACGCGCTCATATGCGAACACATCAAAGCGGCTATGTAGACAAGAATCGAGAGAATCGCAGACAATACAGCAGACCAGCCGTATCTTGTGATATTCTCCGCCCGTGCGAAGTCTGGGGCAACTTTCAGTACATCATGAATGATACGCCATATATACCAAAATGGCACAAGCGCCAACAGCGCACTCATGGCAGACAGCACCCAGGAAAGATAGGTCAATATTTTATGCCTCCCGGCATACCCCATCAATTGGGATAAGTTAGACTGTTTTTTCATCAGAAACCCTCCTTAATAAATTTTTATGATATGCAGGGAATGATCCTCCCTCGAATATCCTTGTGTAGTACTTTGCGTTTTACATAGTTAGCGGCAGCTAACTAATGCGCCAAATATAATGGAAAGCGTGTGCTTCCCATTATGTATGAATGCTAGGTAGGATCGACTTTGTTTATTGCCCCATAAGCTTCATCCATCCAGCAGTATAAAAGGTTCTCATTGCTTCCAAATAGTGTTTTGCTTCTTCCAGTGGCATTTCGTGTATAATCAGCTCAAAAAAGGTGTTGAACATTCCCGTAATTAAGATATGTTCCAGCCGTTCATCAATGTGCGGTGACGGCCTGCCCAGATTTTCAAGCACCTTCAAATAATCATGCGTCCCTTTTGTTTCGATCTCCACCATTTCATCAATCAGCCTTGAAAAACGAGTTCCTTCCGATTTGCAAAGAATAAGCTTACATTCATTCAGATGATCGTAAGCGTATAGAAGCATCTCATACATACACTCGCCGGAAGTGGAGGTAAGCTTGTCCGGCTGTTCCTCCGGGGATGTTTCTGCAAATTCTTTTTGCGCCTTGCAAAAGCGATCCAATAAAAAGTTGTAATGTTTTCCTACCAGTGCTTCAAATAATTCTTCCTTGCTTTTATAGTAGCCATAAAACGCGCCGGTTGTCACACCTGCCATCTTGACGATATTCCGCAGCGAAGCGGACTGATAGCCTTTTTCAAGAAATTCCTGTAATGCGGCTGAAAATATTCGGTTTAAGGTTGTCTGTTCCTTTTTGTTCATTACTTCATCCTTGTTGTAACAATGTTATATATTACTGTTATATAATACGGAAAATTTATGAATTTGTCAATTCGTTTTTTAGATATATTTTAAATCTGCATACAAAGAATATGTTTCCATCCCCTTGGAATTGTGGTACAATAGAAAAAACGAATGCGAATCAGGGCATTAAAAGGAACTTTACATATGGGAATTTTGCAAATAGCGGTTCTTGTATTGCTGCTATATCTTGCTATCGTGATGCTGCTTGCATCAATACGGGCATGGATAGCAAGCAGGAAAGGGCGGGAAAACACCAGGAAAACATTTAAAGAAACGTTTTGGAATTGCTTCATAGAGTTTCTTGGAGAGATGCTTAATCCATTTAATTGGCTTTGATTTTGATAGTGGGTAAGTTCCATTGATCCAGCAGGCAAAGTACATATTTCAGTTAGTTGAAACTAACAAAAAAGAGGAGGCGGATAGAGATTGCTCCTATGGTTAAATCTTCTTTTGATATTTTTTGGTATAGGGCTATTTGGGCTGAGTTACTCACTCTTTCGTAAAAGCAAGGAAGATAAAGAGGGCCTTAGAATTTACGGTGCATTTGGCTATGGAGGTGTTGCCCTTATTGTCGGGGGAGCAGATCAGATCATTGGATATTATGTATCATATCCTTGGTGGTATAGTCTTGTTACATTGATTCTCCTGGAAATTGCAGTCTATTTCTTAATTCGACCGGGATTTCGTAAAAGCAATCAAGACGCTTTGAAGCGGAAGAATATATTGAAAATCATATTTGATGTTGTTCTTATTTTAAGTGCCATCTTGTTGAGCTGCAATTTATTCGGTCTGCGTTTGTTTCCAATGCAAAGTGACATAGCATGGCTGGCTTTTAGTTTAGGAAATATTGGAGCAATATGGATATCCGATATCTCCCGAAAAGCAAAATATATTTATATAACGTTATTTATTATCGCAGGCGTGTTTATAATGCTTGACCCGGTTTTGTTTATTTAGAAATCAGGGTGAAATTCAAACAGCACGGAACTCGTGGTAATACAAGAAGAAAGGATCGGTGATTCCATGGGGATTTTCAAACAGTTTTTTAACAACACCAGAAAGCCGGACGGTTGGATGGGGAAATTGATGGTCAACGGTATGAATCAAGGGCATGCCGCTGTTTCCGATTGGGGACTTTCCTATTTTCCAGATATACCGGTGGCGGCGCATTCCATGGTCGCAGATTTCGGATGTGGTGGAGGACGCAATACCGCAGCGCTTTTAAAGCGGTTTCCGGCTGCAACGGTCACAGCGCTGGACTATTCCAAGGTCGCTTGTGATAAAACAAAGCAGTTCAACCGGCATGAGGTACAGATTGGGAGATGTAACGTTGTGCAGGGGGATGTATCTCGTCTCCCCTTTGAAGCAGCGACATTTGATGTAATCACTGCCTTTGAAACGGTCTATTTCTGGCCGGGGCCAGTGGAGAGCTTTCAAGAAGTCTGGCGGGTACTGAAACCGGGTGGCACATTTATGATTGTGAATGAATCGGATGGTAGGAACACAAAAGACGAAAAATGGGCTGGTATCATCGATGGAATGCGTATTTTTACGCAGGAGCGGTTGACACAATACTTAAAAGATGCAGGCTTTTCCCAGATAGCCGCACATGTAAATCGGAAACAACACTGGATTTGTCTCCTGGCGGAGAAAGCACGGTAAGCGGAACCGCCGATTCAAAATGAGGATTTACAGAGATTTGTGTTACGGTTGTTGAAAGATTATAATGAGAATACGATGGAAATTATATCTGAGATTTTGGATTTGATTGTGGAGGGGACACTGGAGCTAATTGGCAGTAAAAAGGTTCCTATGATACTACGAATCATCGCCGGATTCGTTCTGATTGGGCTTTGTAGCGGTTTAGTCGGCTTGTTTGTTTATTTAGGAATGATGCATCAGCATCCTCTGTTGATAGTCATTGGAGTGGTTCTGTTACTGTTTATGGCCGTTACTGTGTATAGATATATCAAACAACACATGTGATGTCCTCAAAAATAAAAAGGACAAGCAAACAATAAAGATACTTACTTGATATTATCTTAAACGCATGAGGGAGGAATAGGATGACACGCGGAGAGATTTGGAAAGATTTTTTGAAACATACAGTTTTGACCTTGGTAATCGCACTGTTTCTGTTTTTGATCTTCAAGTCTGTCTTTACCAAAAACGGCGAAACGGAATATTTTTATGTCTGGCTCTGTTGCGGGATTCCCTTTGGGATTCGGAGAATGTTTGTCTGGCTGGTTCCCCATGGATATGACTTAGGCGGTTCGGTTGGTATTATTGCTGTGAATTTTATAATAGGCGGCCTGATCGGCGGGGTCATCCTGACTTGGCGTCTGGTGGTTGCTCTATGGTATATTCCTTTGACCATTTACCGATTGCTTGCCATAGGAAAAGAGAGTAAAATAGAGCGTGGATTGGAGGAGTAAAAACAGAACTTCGCTCCATTCAGATTGATACATATTCCGACAAACAGAAAATGAAAAAGCGCCGGACGCAAGGGCCATATAGCCCCCACGCCCGGCGCTTTTGCCTGCTTGGGTTATTCGTCTGTGAAATGGAACTGCTGGGCCTCGAAATCGGCGTCGCTCATGGCGTCCAGCTTATCGACGGTCTGGCAGGCCAGCACCCGGATGGCTGCCTCCATATCCAGCAGGGCTGCCCGGAGATTTTCCGCCGTCCTGCGGCGGTCGCTCTTGTGATACAGACAGATCAGGTTTTCTTCTTCTACGGTGAAATACATTTCTCATACCTCCAATTCCTTTGATTGCTCCCTCTTTGGGGGCTTCTTTTTCTGTTCCTCCTTAGCGGCGGCAAGCTGCGCCCGGATGGACGGCTTTTTCTGTTTCTGCGCCGTCCTGCGCGGCTGCTTGGGCTTTTTCGCCTCCGCCTTGGCTGCCTCGGCCACATCCAAAAGGGAAACCGGCTCCCCGGCTTTGGCCCTTGCTTCCAGTTCTCCCATGGATGGAGCATTGTTCAAAATGCCGTCAATCATGGTTTCGTTTTGCTCGGTGGACATTTCCGCCGTCTTGATATGGCTTTCCTGCCGGGCAGAGATGGCAAAGGCCCTTGTGCCGTTTGCCATGATAAGATACCTGCCGTCCTCCGACTGGTGGTGGAATCCATACCCGGCGGCCTCCATCTGTTCCCGGCTCATGGCGGTTACATAGAACGTCCCCCTCGGCGTTTTAACGGGTTCGCCCGTTTCCAGTTTGTCGGGGGTAAGCTGCTGTCCCTGCTCCTCGAAAAATTCCGGCACCTCCCGATAACCGATACGATCCACATAGTAGGCAGTCTGTTTTCCGTCTTGCCGGAACACCACAATATCCCCCAGAGAGAGGGAACGTCCCTTGTAATCGGCGGGATGTTCCATGTTGAACCGATGGTAAATCTCGTCCAGAGAGGGGTTCTTATCCAACGGAGCTGTGTAGACAAGCCGGTAATTCTTCCTGTCCACGGAAAGCCCGTCTGCCTGCAAGCCCTCATAGGAACGGTAGCGGAAGTTGCGCCCTTCCGGGCCGCGCGGCACTTGGTAGATGGAAAAGTTTGGCTGCGCCGGGGCATCGGAGCCAGAAGCAATATATTCCTCCACTGTCAAACCGGCCGCCTTGGCCTCCTGCGCGACCTCGGCCTGTACCTGCTCCCTGTAATCCTGTAAGCTCTTATCAAAGTCGGAAAGCTGCGGCGGCTCCGGTAAAGCTTCTCCCTGATTGAGAAGCGGACGGCACTTTGTTACATAGTTCATCAGGGCAGTCAAATAGGCGGTCTGCTCTGGCAACAGGGGATCGCCGGAGTGTAAAAGGCGCTGTGCCTCCTGCTCCATACGGGAAAGATTGCAGTGCTGTTTGAGATATGGGACAAAGGTATGCAGCAGCATATCCCGCTGGGCCTTGTCCGCCTCCCATGCTTCCGGCCCCTCATGGTGCAGCACATGGTTTTTCCAGCCTTCATCCTGCGCATAGTATTCGTGATACCCTTGGATATGTTCAATCAGGGAACCGTCCCCATCGCCAAAATCCTGCCGCCCCTCGTAGCTGTCCGGCTGGCCCTGCATGGTAAAATCAATGCGGAACTTGGTTTTATCGTACCAATGGCCCGTATAGCCCGGCTGTTCCCGGTCATGGCGCTGGGCCTCGTCCAGTGACTTAAAAACGGCCTCGGCCTCATGCAGCGGCATTTGCTGGCCGTCTTTCAGGTGAGGGCTTTCACTCCAAAGAATCGTAACAACCGGCTCCGCTGCCGGGTCAAGGGTGATCTGGCGCTCGGCGTTTGCCACAGCGATTTCACTGTCTATCCGGCTTTTTACAAAGCTGTCCACCTCGCCATGCTGCATTTCATAGCCCTGTTCGCAAAGCTCATTGACAAGGGCCATCACCTTTTGCGTATCGTCCACGGCCTCGGCATAGTCCACAATCAACCGGCGCTCCCCGTTGCCCAACCGCTGTCCGTCTTTTTCCGCTAAGTCAATCAAAGCGTTGGCCCGTTCCTTGGGGGACGCCTTCGGCATGAATGGTTTCCCATTCAAAAGACCGTCGATTCCGTTCCATGCCTGCGGCTGGGGAATGGCGTTGGCCTGTTCAGCGGCTTCCAGAAAATCATCCATCCTGTCGCCGGTCAGGAGTTCCATTGTCCCAGCCGGAAGCTCATGGATGGCAAGGATTTCTTTTCCGGCTTCCTCAAGGGACAGGTCGGGATTGTCAAGCTGGCCTCCGTCCAGCTCCTTATATTCGGGGCCATACAGTGTGTAGTCATAGCCGGTTTCCGATGTCTGGATATACAGGTAATCGCCGCTTTCCAGACGGTAGGCGGCCTCCTGCGGGGCTTCTGCCTGTTCCAGCGTTCCATCTCCGGCAATGGTAAAGCCCTGCGCCTGCGCCGCCTCCTTGCTTCCCTGCGACACTTCGCCGGTGGATTTCAAATCCGTGTCAATCAGCATTTGCAGTGTAGCCCGCACTTCCTCGGTCATGGCCTGCTGTTGCTTGGGGGGCAGCTTGGAAAACACGCCGTCCGGGTTTGTCTGCTCGGCGGCCTGCGGCTGTTCCTGCTGGGCCTGCCGTTCTTTCTGAAGCTCGGCAAGGCGGCTGTCAATGGTGGTAATCAGCTCATGGGCGGTGGCCCGGATGGTTTCAAGGGAGGCTTTCAGCTCTTTCAATTCCTTGCCGGAACTCCAACCAGCCACATAGCCAAAGGAATAATCGGAGGTGTCCAGCCCGTAATGCTGGCAGACGGCATAGGCCACGCTTTCGGCCTGCACCTCGCGGGTGCGGCTGTCGGGGCGGTCAGTCTGCTCCATGGCCGGGGCTTCCGGGTCAATGGCGTGGAGCTTGGCATGGGCGATCTCATGGATGGCTGTCTTTAGGGTTTGTAATTCACTCATGCCCTCCTGAATGGCGATCCGCTTTTCCATGAGGTGATAGTAGCCGTGAGAGCCACCGGGAATGTCCTCGAAGGCCATCGGGACGGGGGAGGCCTGTTCCAGCACCTTGAAAAAGTCCTCGTATTGCTCCACGCTGCCGGTCAGTTCTTCCGTGCCGATAGAGGGCAGCGGTTCTCCCTCGGTCTGGCTCACATCAAAGACGGAAACGATTTTAAATGCCGGAACTTGGATTTCCTGTACTTCGGTAACAGGCTTTCCGTCCTTTCCCGTCACTGGCTTTCCCTGGGCGTCCAGCCTCGGCACTTCCTTCTTTGCTTTGAACGGGGCCGGAGCCAGAATCTTGATGGCTTTTTCACCTTTCTTGACGTTGCGGTGAAAATCATCCCGCCACTTGTTGTAGCCCGCCACAAGCTGGCCGCCCTGCATGGCGATTAGGAGCGTGTTGTTGAAGCTGTAACTGTGGAACTTCGCCATAGAGGTGAGATAGGCTTTGTACCGTTCACTTTCAAAAAGCTCCTGTATGCCGGTTTCCAGCCGGTCGGTGATTTCTTTCATGCGGTCGGCGCTGTTCTGGCTGTTCAGGAGAATGGGGGTGACGGGCTGCGGGGCCTGTACCTCCGACTCTGGCTGGGCGCTCGGTTCCTCGTGCAGCGCTTCCGGCGCGGGGTAGGCCATCACCCGGTATTCCTCCGGCACGGGCTGACCCTCATGAATGCGCTGCCATTCCTCGCCGGTTCGCAGGAGATAGCCAAACTCAGTGAATGTCCCTTTTTCCTCCTTGGCAATAAACCGGCCCAGCCGTTCCGTGTCAATGGCCGGTTTCCATTCATCAGGAACGACCATCAGGCCGGAATGATTCAGGTAGTGTTCCCCCAAGGTGCGGTTGTCCTTGGCCTCGATTAAAACAAAGCAATCCGTGTTTTCGGTATAGTCGATGATCTGGCCGATGGTCTGAAATTTCTCCGGGGAGTGCATGACGGCGTTTAACTGCAAACGTTCCACATCGTCCAGCTTTTGAAGCTGCACCGCAAGAAAATTCAGTTCGTCCACACTGGCGGATTGTATCAAGTCCTCCGACAGTTCCAGCGGTTGCCCCTCCTGGGTAGAAAAGCCGTCAATAAACAAGTCCTGCTGGTTGTCGGCGGTGATGTGGATTTCCTTTAGAGCTTCCTGTACCTGTTCGGCGGTGGTCGGCAAGGAAAGCCAGTAGCCATGCGGCCTGTCGGTCTGCGCTTCGGCGCGGTTATCAAGAAAAATAGAAAATACTTCGTTCACGAGTTTCCTCCTTTCAGGCGGTTGGATAGCGGCGGACGGCTCCGGCTGTTCTTTCCCGGCCCCGGTGGTCTGCTGGGGCAGCTCGGCGGCCTGTTGGGGCGCTTCCCCCTCGATGGTGTAGCCGGGGAGCAGGAGGCCGTTTACCTTGAAATAGTCGGCGTACTTCTTGGGGATGACCGGGGAGATTTCCGTAAACAAATGCTGGTGGGCTTTGATTCGCCCATTCAGATATTTGTCCAGTTCTTCCCGACTGGCAAATACTTTCCGATCCTGTCCGGCAATCCGGGCCTGCCGGTAGCTTCCAGGCGCATTGGTATAAATGCTCCAGCGCAGTGTCCAGGAGTAAGGGACAGATTTCTTCGCCGTGCTGTCATACCGGGTATTCTCGGAAATGGAATAGGTCATTTTATAGACCGCGTTGCTTCGGACACGGAGGAAATCCCCCTGCGCCTCCCACTGGTTGGAAGTGTGGGTGACGGGAAGCGTCCGGGCATATTCCAGGGCTTTGTCAAGAAACAGGGTTCTTCCGGCTTGTTCCTCCCATGCGGCGGCCTGTGTCTTTAAGCGGTCAAAGATTTCCTGTTCTGCGGCGGCGCTTTCCGCCCGCAGGGAAAGAATCTCTGCAAGAGGCAGCTTTACCACTTCGGAGAGATCGGCCTTGCCGCTTTCAAAGTACATCCGGCGCTCAATCCGCATGATGTTAGCCGGTTCTAAGTTATCGTGGTCGTAAGAGCTATAAGACATTTGGTTTCACATCCTCCTGAAAAATGGCATAAGAAAAGCAGGAAACCGTTTCAAAGATTTCCTGCTGGGTGGTGCCGCCTGTGGGCGGCTGGTATTCAGTTGTTGATAGGGGCCTTACAATCGCTTCTGTTTTATTTGACCTTCCAGATATAACGCCAATATTTTAAACTTAATAAAATGCCGCAAATCGCAGTAACTACGTCTGCCAGAAGATACCTCACTCCAACCTGCTCCAAAGGAATGATGCGGGGCAAAAAGAAAATAGAGAAAATCATAGCAAGACCAATGATGCTCTGCAATGCTTCAAGCCTATGCTTTTTCCCCATATCCTTTGATGTGATAAACAGCAATACAAGACCAACCGTCAAAATGGCTAACCAATGGTACGGGTACGGGAAGTCTGTACCATACAGGCCGGAAGAATAGCCGTCCCAGCCAGCGTTTAGCAGTATGACACCACCCCACCTTCCAAAAAGCATCTTGGCATTTTGCTGCTTATCCCTAAATTTTTGTTCCTGTGCCGCTTGTTCCTCGGCATAGGTTTGAGGATCAACCAATTCAGAAATGCTGATTTCAAAGAGGAAAGCCAATTCCGATAAGTTTTTAGATGTCGGTTCACTGGTTCCTGCTTCCCATTTTGCAACAGCTTGACGGCTGATGCCCAACTGATCGGCAACATACTCTTGGGACATTTTTAGTTGTGTACGCCTGGCTTTAATGTTTTCGCTCAGTGCCATGTTCACGCCCTCCTTTCCGGTTTCATCATACATCAACACCCCGGTTGCGTGCCACCAACTAAAATGCAACCGTAGGTTGCAAGAGCCAGGCCATACAGAAATTTAAGAATCCGGCAGCTCACTCAGTATGTTTATGGTGCGGTAAATTTCTCCGCAGGCCGGGCACTTCCAGTCCATATTACTCTTTTTTGCTTTCTTATGAAGATGCACTAATTCCGCTTGGCGGCATTTGGGACATATGGTTGGAAGCCCTGCCCACAACCGTTTCAGCAATCGCACTTCGTTTTCTCTGCTGTCCGTATACATTGTCCCTCCTGGTCTAAGCCGTTCTTAAAATCAAACAGATCGACTTCCTTTATGTGTCGTATTCAATGAGATATATTTGATTGGAGCTTTGGTCATAAATGGCAAAGGTAAAATTAAAGGAAAAACGCTGGAACAGCTCGGAATCATCATATGGATTTGTACTTTCCGAATGGCGGTCATAGAAATAATAGTACCCGTCCTGTATTTCCGGTATAGATACTTCATCATCGTATGGCTGGTATAGGAACGTGTCTAAGTTTTCGGGAAGAGGAAGTTTTTGCCAGATTTCACTTTCTTCCATTTGTTCACCGATGGAATCATCGGGATATTGTAACACTGTGTAGGAAACTCCATCTCCATGAAATCCACCATGCGTATCCTTGTGGGAAACAACTTTCCCTATCGTTAAGTCAATCCCGCATTGTCTGGACAGTGCTGCCAGATTA
The DNA here is from genome assembly GCA_022845955.1 of Lachnospiraceae bacterium. Lineage (GTDB taxonomy): Bacteria > Bacillota > Clostridia > Lachnospirales > Lachnospiraceae > Eisenbergiella. Next base: position 376,031 of record AP025576.1, on the reverse strand, counting down.
TTTTCCTGCCTGAATAAAATAAAGGATAGCGAAAGCAATAGCAATGCGATTGCGATAGAAATAATTATCCATTTTTTCATAACCGTCCACCTACCTTTTCGTTGTCATATTTCCAAAGCCAGCCAATGAGGTTCCCATCAAAAGCCCCAGCGGGATGTTCTCCAACAAAATCCCGAACAGCAGACCAAGCCCCATCCCAATCGTAGCCATACCATGAAAACATTGTTTTTTATCTGGTTGTTTCATCGGTTCCTCCCTCTGTATGACATAGATTCTTATGCATAGTATAGCAGGGATATCCGATTATGAAAAGCAAATTTAAATCCATTCTGCACAACCGAAACATCCATCATACAAGGGGCTTGGGGCTTCCCCAAAGAGAAAATCCCCGGCCCGGCGGGTGCGCCGGGTCAGGGATTTTGCGGGAGTGTGGCTACACTCCCTATGCTTGCTGTTTTTTAGTTCTTCGCTCTCCGTTCTATGCGGTAGTTGACGTACTTCCCACCTGTATCGGCCAAAAGCACCGTCCCGTCATAGGTCTTGCCGGTTTTCATGGAGAGCAGGCCCTTTACCTTTGCTTTTCCGTCTCCCAGCAGCGCGGCGGCGATCTTCGGGGTAAACGCCTTGCCCCGTTCCTCAAAAAATCGGTCATTCTTCCACATGACAAACTGGCAGCCTCGGTTTCCGCAGTAGTAGTTCTTTTTGCCCTCATAGACGCTTTCCCCGCAGCGCGGGCATTTGCCGATAACCACACGCTCGGCCTGAAACAACCGCTGTGCGTCCTCGCTGATCTGCGAATAACCAACAATCAGGCTCCTTGTCATTTCCGCAATGTCATGCATGAAGCCCTCCGGGTCGGCCTCCCCTTTGGCAATGGCCGTCAGCTTCGTTTCCCATTCAGACGTAAGCTGGGGAGAGGTCAGTATATCCGGCAGAACACAGGCAAGGTTGTGGCCGTCCCTGGTGGGAAGTAGCTGCTTGCCTTTGCGTTCCACAAAGCCCATCTGCACCAGCTTTTCTAAGATGGAAGCGCGGGTGGCCGGTGTGCCTAAGCCCTGCCTCTCGGCGTCCTCCGGCATATCCTCGGCTCCGGCACGTTCCATAGCCGACAGCAGCGTATCTTCGGTGTAGGGCTTGGGCGGCGTAGTGAAATGCTCGGTAACACTGGCCTCCACCGGGTCAAAGGTCTGGCCCTCGATGTTCTCCGGCAGACGGCCTCCGTCCGGCAGCTCCCGCGCAAGCTCCGGCGCGTCCTCGTCGGCGTCAATCTTGAAAGAAGCCTTAAAACGGCGGTCAATCTCTTTCCAGCCGGAGGTAAGGACGGTCTTTCCCTTGGCGGTAAATTCATTCCCGGCGCAAGTGAATGTGGCGGTGATGGCCTCATACACATGGGGCGCGGCTACCGCACACAGCAGCTTGCAGCACACAAGGGACAGCAGTTTCTTTTCGCCCTCGGCCAGCCCGTCAAAGCCTGTCTGCACAAACTCCATCGTGGGGATAATGGCGTGGTGATCCGACACCTTTTTGCTGTTCAGCACCCGGTGAAACTCCGGGGCTTTGTCCAATCCCGCCGCAAAGGAAAGCAGCGGCAACAGGCCGGACACGATGCGTTCCAACCTGGGCTGCATATCATCGGTCAAATACTGGCTGTCCGTGCGGGGGTAGGTCAGCCGCTTCTTTTCATAGAGCTTTTGGGCGTAATCAAGGGTCTGCTTGGCGGTAAATCCAAACAGGCGGTTGGCCTCCCGCTGCAAGGTTGTGAGGTCGTAAAGACGTGGCGGCTGCTCTGTCTTTTTCTCCCTCGCCACGGAAACACAAAGGGCCTGCTCCCCAGCGCAAGCCGCTTTCAGGCGGGCCGCTTCTTCGGGGCTGGAAAGGCGGCTGCTGGCCGCCTCCATGCCGCCCGCTGCGATATGGACAACGTGATATTTCTCTTTCTTAAAACCGCTGATTTTCGTCTCTCGGTCAACCAGCATTTTCAGGGTCGGCGTCTGGACACGGCCCACGGTCAGGGTCTTGTGGTATAGGATGGAGAAAAGTCTTGTGGCGTTGATCCCCACCAGCCAATCGGCCTGCGCCCGGCAAAGGGCCGATTGATAGAGAGCATCGTAGTCCGCGCCGGGTTTCAGGTTGGCAAACCCATCACGGATGGCCCCGTCCTCCATGCTGGAAATCCAAAGGCGCTGAAACGGCTTTTGACAGCCCGCCATCTGATAGACGAAACGGAAAATCAGCTCCCCCTCGCGTCCGGCGTCGGTGGCGCACACAAGGCCGGTCACGTCGGGGCGCTCCATCAGGGAACGTAAGACTTCAAACTGCTTTTTCTTGTCGTCCGGGATGATGTACTGCCATTCTTGCGGCAGAATCGGCAAATCCTCATAGCGCCATTTCTTAAAGCGGGGGTCATAGGCCCCGGCGTCGGCAAGGGAAACCAGATGGCCGATACACCAGCTCACCAGATAGCCGTTTCCCTCTAAGTAGCCGTCCTGTTTCTGATCCGCGCCGATCACACCCGCAATGCTGCGGGCCACGCTCGGCTTCTCTGCAATTACAAGAGTATGTGAAGTTGTCATTCCTCGTCCTCCTCGTCTGTTTCTTCCTCCATCAACAAATCTTCCCCCGGCTCTTGAGCGTACCCATCGGTGGCGTCGTCCGGCTCCGGGGCTTCTTCCTCGTCGCCCTCGGCCTCGCCAAAGTCGTATTCGTCCAGATCGTCGCCGCCCTTGACATCTGCTTTCGGCTTGCGGAGCTTAAAGAAGTAAAGGGCTACGCCGCCGCCCGCCAGCGCTACCACAAGGAACACCACAAGGCCGCCCATGCCTCCGCTTTCTTTCTCCGGCGCTGCCGGTTCTTCCTCGCCTACGGGTTCCGGCTCCGGCCCGGCGCAGGCGGTCAGGTTATTTTTACAAACCGGGCAGGCCGTGTTGACGGCCCCAGCCTCACACTTGGCCGTGCAGGTGCAGGCTTGCGGCTCCTGTTCGCCGTCCTCCAACAACGCTTGCAGGTCGGCGTCGTCCACTTGGTTTAGGAAATGCACGGAGGTTTCCTTGTTCTCATTGGCCCGGTCAATCAGGATATAGAAGTAATTCCCGGCCTTGGTGGTGACGGTGATCAACTGCTTATCTCCGAAAAAATCATCCACCAGTGCCGCGTTGCCCTTAGGGGTGACGGGTACGCCCTCCGGCTCCATCTCTATGCCGCCGGTGGTGGGTTCCTCTGTTTCCTCCGGCAAAGGGGCTTCGGTGGTTTCCGGCAGCGGCTCCGGGTCAGGGTCAACGCCCCCGGCGTAGGCGGTAACGGAAAAAGCCGCCATGCAAAGCACAGCGGCCAGTGTCACGGCAAATCTGCGAATGAGCTTATTCTTCATCGGCCTTTCCCTCCTGTTCAAACTCCGGCTGCGGGGCCGGGGGCGCTTGCAGAGCGCCGCCGCGCACAAAGGCGGCGAACTCCTGCGGGGTCATGTTCAGGCCGCGCACAAGCTGGACGATCTGCAAGTTTTCCTGTTCAGTCTTGGCCGCCTCCAGCTCCCGAAGCTGATTTTGCAGCGCCGCGATCTTGCCTTTGGTTTTCTCAATGTCCTTTTCAATGCGTTCCAATTTGTTCATTGCCATAGTCAAAAACTCCTTTCTGGCGTCAGGGTAGACGCCCGTAACAATAGAAATGCTCCTGCCAGTAGCTTGAATTTAGGTTTGTGTAACTGATGGGATTTCCACAGTGCAACATGACCGAATTTCCCACATACAGCCCCACATGGGACATCCCGGAAGTGTCGTAGGTGCCGACGAAAAACACCAGATCGCCGGGCTTTGCCTGCTCCGGGGAAACAGGGGTACAGAGGTTGTAAAGCCCCTGCGCCGTCTGCCGCCCCACATTCCAGCCGGAATGATTGACTACCCAGCTAATGAAGCCGGAACAATCAAAGCTGGTGCTTGGAGAGCTGCCGCCCCACACATAGGGATAGCCCACATATTTGTCCGCCTCCGCAATCATGGCCGCAAAGGTTTCATCCTCTAAAGCCTCCGGCGGGATTTCATAGTAGGTCGGCTCCTTGACGGTGGAGGCATGGGGATAGCTGCCGCTTGGAAAGAGGTCTGGCCGGTTGCCCAACGTCTGCATATAGGCCGCGTACAAACTGAGCTGATTCTCGTCCATGAGATAGACGGGCAGGTGGGATAGATCGGCATTTTCCAGTGTCACATAACAGATGAAATACTGGTAAGGTTCTTCTTCCTCATACTCATTTCCATCGTCATCCGTATGAGTGACCGTTCGATAGCGGATTTCCATCTCCACACGCTCGGTTAAGGTGTATTGCTGTTCAAAGAGCATGGCAAGATTGCCCTGTACCTCATCCAGCGTAAACGCCCCGCCGTGGAGCGCGGAGAGGATAGAGGTCAGCACATAGGGGTCATGGCTGATGTCGTCCAAATCAAAACGGTACTCGTCGTAGCCGGGGTGCAGGCTTTCGTAGTTGTCAAGCTCGTGCTGCAAGTCGGCTTCCATCCCGGCGTAGGTGGCCTCGGCCCCCAGCATATCGCTGTCCTCGGACAGATAGGAGGTGGCCGCAAGCCCCGTCCCGGCGCTTCCAAACATGGCGGTGCAGGATTGCAGGCCGCCCATAACCAGCATGAGAAGCAGGCCCACGCCGCCGATCAGCAGCGCCCCTTTCCAGTGCCGTGCCACAAGGGATGCGACCTGTTTGCCTTTCTCTGCGGCTTTCCTGGCGGCTGATGCGGTGGTCTTGGCACTGCCTGATGCGCTCCGGCCCGCCGCCCGTGCGGCCTTGGCGTATTCCCGTTTGATATGCTGTTTCTGACAGAGGCGGGAAACCGGGTTCTTTACCGCCTGTGCCAATTCTGGGTTGTCCCGTAGAGATTTTCGATATACAAACTCGGCGTTGGCAGCCATGGACTTGCGTTCCGCCTTGGCTGCGGCCCGGTAGGGTTTCAGCTTATGCCGACGTATGGCACTTTTCAGCACCTTGCCCGCCTGGCGCTCGGCCAGTTCTTCCGCCTTATGACCGGCCTCCACGCCCACGTTTTCCTGCTCCACCTCATGGATTTTCCCATGGAGGTATAGCCTCGCCTCCTGCACCGGGCGACTGGCCGGATTGGGTTTGAGCTTTGGCGGGGCTTTCTCCACTTTTTCAAAGTGAAGTTTGCTTTTGGCCTTTCCCTTGGCCTCGTTGTATACGGTTTCCTTGGTAAGCACGCGCTTTTTCGGCAGGGCTTCTTTGGCCGCTTCCAGCTTGTCCGCCCGTTTTTCCGCCTTTTTGATATAGCGGGCCAGCTCTGGAGAGGCCCGTTCCCCGGCGGTAAATTGCAGACGGGAGGCCGGGGCGCCCGCCTGCCTTGCCATACGTTCCCCATTCCGGGCCGTCCGCTTTGCCTTATGCCGGTCACGGATGTCTACGGCCCGTTCCAGCGCCTTTTCCACTGTACCGTCCGGCTTGGCGGTATATTCCGGCTCAGTTTCCCGGCTGGAAATGCCCGCGCTCTCGCCGGTGGTCTGGTTGTCCAGCGTAAGCCCGGCGCGGGTCATGCGCTGCGTCACCTTATCACGGGGTTTTAAGGGCTTCATGGTGCGCCACCTCCTTTTGCGCCCTCGCGCCTCATACCGTGACCCCCTCGCCTAAGCGGGTGGTCATGATCCGGTAAAGCTGGGTGTGCTTCGGGATGGGGTTCTTAAAGGGCAGGATCACGTTTTCGTAAATCAAAAGCCCCTCGCCGGGTTCGGAGTTTTCCACATACCGTAATTGCTGCGGGGAGATATTTAACCGCTCCGCAAGGATTTTCCGATCGCCGCTGGCCTGGTTTAACAGGCAGATAAAGTCACTGTTTTCCAAAATGTTTTCAATCTCCGGCGACAAGAGCAGATCCTTGACGTTCTGTGTGGCACCTGTGGGAATGCCGCCCCATTTTCTGAAACGCTTCCAAATCTCACAGGAAAAGGCCGCTGTCTGTTCCTCCCGCAAAAGCAGGTGGAACTCGTCACAAAAGAACCACGTCGCCTTGCCCTGGCTGCGGTTCTGCGTCACCCGGCCCCAAATCTGGTCTTGGACAATCAGCATACCGATTTTCTTTAGCTGTTTGCCAAGCTCCTTGATGTCAAAGGCCACAATCCGGCTTTCAATGTCCACGTTGGTGCGGTGGTTAAAGACGTTTAGGGAGCCGGACACATACAGGTCAAGAGCCTGCGCCACCCGGTCGGCCTCCGGGATATGCTGGTCTAACAGGGCTTGGTGGAGGTCGGAAAGAATCGGCATATTTTCCGGGCGGGGGTCTGCCAGATAGGGCCGGTAAATCACCTGCACGGCCCGGTCAATCACCGTCTTTTCGATGGCTTCCAGCCCGTTCTTGCCGCCCATCACCAGCTCACAGAACGACAACACAAAGTCGGATTTTAAGGCCAGCGGGCTTTCATCCTCGCTGTAATTTAAGTTGATATCCAGCGGGTTCACATAGCTTTTGCTGGTGGGCGACAGCTTCACCACCTGTCCATGCAGCCGCTTGACAAGGGGGTAATACTCGGCCTCCGGGTCACATACATAGACGTCGTCCGGGGTGCAGAGGAACACACTCAAAATCTCGGCTTTACAGCTCATGGATTTCCCGCTTCCCGGCGTCCCCAGCTTCAAACCGTTGGGGCAGCGTGCCCGCTTCCGATCCAGCATAATCATGTTGCCGGTCTTGGCATTGACGCCGTAATACATGGCGTCTCCGCCCTGAAAAAGCTCCTGCGTCACGAAAGGCACGAACACGGCCACGCTGGAAGTCGTCAAGGAACGCTCGATCTGGATGTGGCTGGCCCCCAATGGGAGACTGCTCATAAGGCCCTGCTCCTGCTGGTAGTCCAGCCGCACAAGGGAACAGTTGTATTTCTGCGCCACGCCTGCGGCCCAGAACACATCGTTTTCCAATGCCTGCCGGGTGTCGGCGGTATTGAGGACAAGAAAGGTGAGCTGAAACATTCGCTCGTTCCGGCTCTGCAAGGTCTTTAACAGCTCCTTGGCGTCCTGCCCGTAGGTGGCAAGGTCGCTGGGAAGTATGTCCATATCGTAGCCGCTGCGGACGGCTCGTTTCTGTTCCTGAATCTTCATGGCATCCAGGTCGGTGATTTTCCGCTTCACCGTCTTGATAGCCTCGCTCTGGTCGATGGCCTGCACATGGAGGTTCACCACAATGCCATTTTCCGTATTGAGAAAGTCGGCCAGCATTTCGTCCGACAGTTCCGGGGACAGAATATTTAAAAAGCTCACAGCCCCGTACTTGCCGCCCAGCCCGAACAAACGGGCATGGCCGAAGCGGAACGACGACGGGGCAATAAAATCCTTGGTGGAGAGGCCGGAGGAAGCCAGCCACTTCCAATCGAAGGAAAACGGTTCCCCGTCCGGGTGGAACATGCGGTGCATGACTTCCAGCCGGGCCGTTGCGTCCAGTCCCCATGCCACGGCCCCCATGCTCTTGAAATAGCCTAAGAGGTCGGTTTCAATGCGGTGCAGTCTGGCACGAGCCAGTTTCAGGTTGTCGGCCTCGATGGTATAGGTCAGGAATTTCCGCTTCATCAGTCCATTGTTCCCGCTTACCAGTTGGTTTTTCAAGATAGCGGAATACTCTGTGCGGATGTCGTCAAAATCATCCCCCTGCGCCCGGATTTCAAGGCTTTTGGCGTACTGCCTGGGGTCAATCTTGTGGTTGAGAAAGGAAAACTGGATGTGAATCGAGGCATCCAGGTAGTTGTAAAGGTCGCACAGGTTTTCAAAGATGGCTGTCTTGGTATCGGCCTGTGCAAGCTGATAGCTGATATCCGCAAACTCAATGCACTTGGAAAACCTGCGGGGCGTCAGGCGGCAAATCCCGTCCTGATACATGGCCTCATAGGGAATACTCTCCTGGGCGGAGTGGGGCTTGCCGTCGCCCTTATACTTGCGGATGACGGCCTGAATTTCTTTCTTTTCTGCGCGGGTCAGCTTTACCGGCGTTCTTTCCTGCGCTTCGTTTCTTTGCTTTTTGAACAATGGCATTTACCTCCTTTTCCATTTGTCGCTGCCGCACAAGGGCGGTATAAGCATTGTTGGTCTGGTAAGGCCGCTCTTTCGGCATGAGAAAGCAACACTGGACGATCTGCCATACCACCACTTCCAGGGGCTGGCCGTGGCGCTCATACAGCGCCATGAGAAAGCCCGGCAGCATGGCAAACACCATGAGAAGCGCCGCCGCGCTGGTGGGGACGCGTCCCCGAATCAATAAAAAAAGCGGGATGCCTACAAGCAGCGCACCGCCAAAACAAAGGAGCTGGCGTTTCGTCAGCCCGAATACCACCTTGGATTTCACCTTGGTAAAATCCTTTGGAACAGTTACATAAGCCAAATCAAATCACCTCGTTTCTTCTGGCGCGGACAGGGAAAAATCGCTGTCCACTTCATTGCCCCACACATCCCAGCCGGGGGTTTTCTCTCTGGCAAACAGCTCTGCGCGGGGCAGGTCGCCCGCAAGCTCGATGATTTTCTCGCGGGTGATATCGGGTTTCTTGCTGTGTTCCTCAATGGGAGAAATGATAAACTGATGGACGCTTCGGGAATAGCGTTTGGGATGTCCTCGCTTGCCAAGCAGACAGATTTCCGCATTGCCTCTTGTCCAGTGGCCCAACCCATAAAACCAGGTAGGGCTTTTCTTATTCCGTTTCAGCCAGACAAAGGCCACGGTCTTGAAGGTGAAGCCCCATGCCTGAATCAGCCGCAGGGCTTCCGGCAGCATGGGGAACGTGGCCCACAAAAACAGCAGGCAATCCTTGGCTGCCAGTGTTTCCACCGGCAGGGCGCACAGCTCGTCAATCCCCATGGTGGGATAGTGGTTTTCCGCTGCACCCTGTACCGTTTTCTGGTCATATCTCCACGGTGGGTCAGCGTAAAGAATGTGATAGGTTTCCTTCTGTGATTTCTCGATAAGCCTGTTTCCTCCTGTGTAAAAAGTGTAAGATCAATGGGCTGTGAACACAGCCTTAGACAAGCTGCCGGTTTTGAACAAGCCATAGCACAGCAGCACCGTATAGCCCATACAGCCCCAGATTGCGCCGGAAATGTCGTCCGCTGTGCCAATATCCTGAATCAGAACCGCGTAAATCCCCACAACCACCATGATTAAAAAGGCTTGGAAGCCCAGCGCCAGCAGGGATTTTAAGTAGTTCTGGCCCATGCCGCGCCACTCCGCATTGCCCAGGGTGGCAAGAGGGATCGGCCCAAGCGCTGTCACGGCGTATATTTCAATCATTCTCCCGTAGGTAACAAGGAAAATGCAGATGGATAACGCGTGCATCGTCAGGCCTACAACCAAGGTCTGGAACCACAGGCCCAGAAGCGGCCCAATGTCCATGGCCTCCAGTTGTGCTTCCAGGTCTGGAATCAGGGTGTCAAAGTCAATGCTGGTTTCCCCGATGATGACACCGGCGCTTTGATTCACGACGGCCTGGGTGGCATCAAAGACACCCATGACGATATTCCATGTGTTCGTCACAATGAGAATGGCAAAGGCACTCTTAAACATCCAGCGGAAAAACATAGAGCTGTCAAAATCGTGCATGTTGTTCTTTTCCACGATCATTTCAATCAGCTCATAGCACATCACCAGGGCGAGAATGGCCGCCGCAATGGGGACAATGACCGTTTCGGACAGGCTTTGCAGCATGGAAAAAATGCCGCCGTTCCAGTCCTGCGGGGTGCTGCCCACATCCGATGCGATTTCCCCAACCTTGGTATTCACAGTGCCAAAAAGCCCCGACAGGTTTCCTTTAATCCCGTCAATCAGGATTCCTTTGATCCATTCCGCAATTAAATCATCAATCATATGCGTTCACCTCCTTGTCCGCGCCCTCCTGCTACCGGGAGGGCGCGGCATATTGCTTGCAGATGGACGGATTGCTTATCCCAGCAGCCCGGACAGGAGAGGTACAAGGGTCATGCCAATGAGGGCCACGCCTCCGCCCGCAACAAGCTGCTTGATTCCCTGGCTCTTGCTGGCGGGATTATCGGCCCCGTACCCCTCCAACAGATTGACGCCGCCCCATACACACAGAGCGCCGCCCAGGCCCACAACGATGGTCTGTAACGTATCTACTGCACTATTGAAAAATTCCATACATGCCTCACTTTCTGCCGGTTTCCGGCGAACAAATTTGATTGCTTACAGAAAAAAGCCGCTTCACTGTGCGGCCAAATCTTCGTCCGACAGGTCAATGTCGTAAAGGTCAAAGGGTTCATCCTCCGATACCACGCGCCGTTTTTTCCGGCGCAGGGACGACAGGTACCTGTCCACATCAAAGGTGTTCTGTTTGTCGGCATCCGAGAGGTATTTATAGCGTGGGTGGCGAGTGATGTCGTATTTCTCACTGAAAAACGACCTCACGCCGCGCACCTGCAAAATACACTTGCCTCCGTCCATCGTTGCAATTTCGTCCTGGCTCATCAGCTCCTTTCCGAGTTTTTGGTAGTTCAGTCCGTGGGAGGTCTGTGCGCCCCGGTTCTCGCTTTGGTTATAGCTGTCAATGGTTTCCTTGCCCAGCACGTCCGCGATTTCCTTGGCGTTTTTACCTCTGCCACTCAAAAAAAGCGTACAATCGCAGTTGTCGGAAATGATTTCCGCCGAATCCCGATACAGGGCTTTCAACTGCGACTGGCTCTGTAAAATGATCGAAGCCGAGATTTCCCGGCTTCGGATGGTGGCGATCAACTTGTCAAAGTTGGGAATCTGACCGATGTTGGCAAACTCGTCCAGAATCATCCGCACATGGACGGGCAGCCGCCCGCCGTATTTGTCATCCGCCCGGTCGCATAAGAGGTTGATTAACTGGCTCTGCACCATAGCTAGGATGAAGTTAAAGGTCGTGTCCGTATCACTCATAATGAGGAACAGGGCCGTTTTTTCGTCCCCGATGGTGTCAAGCTCCAGCTCGTCGTCCTCCATCAGCTCCCGCACCTCCCGGATGTCAAAGGGCGCTAATCTGGCTCCGCAGCTAATCAAAATGGAGCTGCGGGTCTTACCAGCGGATAGAAGAAACTTCTTGTACTGGCGTACCGCAAAGTGTTCCGGGTCTTTTTCTTCCAGCCGTTCAAACATCTGGTCTACCGGGGATTGAAATTCCGGGTCATCCTCGCGGGCCTCGCTGGCGTTTATCATTTCAAGAAGCGTGGTGAAATTCATTTCATCATCTGGCGCTTCGTACCAGATATAGCCAATGAGGGCCGAATACAGCAGGCGTTCCGACTTCACCCAAAAATCCTCGGCGCTTTTTTCGCCCTCTCCCTTGGTGTTGCTGATCAGCGTGTTTACCAGCTTTAAGATGTCCTTTTCGCTGTGGATGTAGCAAAACGGGTTATAGCGCATGCTCTTGGAAAAGTTGATGGTATTCAGCACCTTTACCCGATATCCGCACCGCACAAGAAGCTGGCCCACCTCACCGATCAGGCTGCCCTTGGGATCAGTAATCACGAATGAGGTCGGGTAGTCCTTGGACACGCACTGCATAAGGTTGGGCTTCACAAAACATCTCGTCTTGCCGCTGCCGGAGCCGCCGATGACCAGCACGTTTTTGTTCCGGGCTGTCTTGGGGTCTTTGGGCCGGTTGTTCATGGTGAGACGTTCCGTCTGGGTCAGGAGGATGTTGTTATCAAACACGGGGTCGATATATGGGGCGATATCTCTGGGGCCGCCCCATCGGGCGCTGCCGTATTCCACCCCTTTGCGGTATTTCTTGGCGTTCTTGCTTTTCACGTACACCATCAGACGCAATGCCACCGCACCGGCCACACCCACCGCCAGATCGAACAGGCGGAAGCTGGGGGAGACGCTTTCAAAGGCAAAGGAAAAGCCGTCCGCAAGGTGCAAGAACTTTTCCGACAAGTCCGCCCCAGCCGCCAGCCGGTAGGTCTGCCCCAGCTTGCCGAACAGGTAAACGAACAGTAGATAGGGCAGGTTGGCGATTATCCGCTTTTTCACTTCCAGCCTCATAGAGACAGCCCCCTTTCCTTGATTTTCTCCTTGGCCTGCTGGCGGTTTCTGGCCGCCGTCTTTTGCTTCATAGCCGAGAGGGCCTTTCGGATGGAGGGGCGTTCCTGCTGTTTGAGCTTCTTGGCCGTAAATTCCTTGAATGCCTGTTCCAGATTGTCCGCCTGCTTGGATTTGAAAATCACGATATACCGGGGCGGATGAGTGGTGCGGTCTTTCCGCAGGGTAAAATCAATGCCGTATTTCTTGGCGCAGGGCCGAAACAGGCCAATGTTGGCATCGGTGATTTCAATGTTGGACAGGGCGGAGCCGTCCTTTTTGAGATGCCGCAAGCTCTGTCTGCCTTGGTGGGGCTTTATTTTGGCCGTTTGTCGGGCAGCCAGAAATTTCTTCATGGCCGCTTGCAGCACTTGGCCCGTGAGCTTGCCGGTCTTAACCGCTAATGCGATGGTGTTCTGTTCGATTTCTTCCTGCAACTGCTATCCCTCCTTGGAAGTCAAAGCAGGCAGGCGGCACGGCTTAGATACGCACCCGCAGGCCGGAAAGGTCGTTGGTGCGAATACCTACCAGATACCAGTTCTCAGCCATTTCCATGCGGGTGGGCCTCCATCTGCCGCCTACCAGTACATCAAAGGTTTCTCCGCAGTGCAGGCCGCCGTAGTAGTCCGCCAGGTCAAAACGGATGTCATAGTGGTCTGCCTGCTCGTCAAAAATCAAAGTCCCCTGTTTCATAGGGCTGTCCTCCTTTTTCAGATTTTGCCGGTGTTCATATCGTGGGCCACCAGTGCCGTGTAATAGCCGTTGATGGTGCTGGGGGCGTTGAACAGAACCGCCAGCAGATATTTCTTGATATTTCGGATTTCCGTGGTGTTTTTGCTGATACAGTCAAAGACAAACTCCATGTGAGAGCTGTTTAGCTTCATCAGTTTGGACTTCACCAGATCCGCCGGATAATCATCTCCGGCAATGCGGATGGTCGTTCGGGCGCTGCATACGGTTTCCACCAGCAAATCCACGATTTCGTCCAGCAGTTCCCGGTCAATCCCCTTGGTGTGCTGGCAAAGGTGTCCATACTCGATGTTATCCTTGATGATTTCCCGATAAACCGCTACGTCGCTCTGCGACTTCGCTCCCGTTCCTTTCCGTTCCGGCGGCGCAGCCGCTGTTTCCCCCAAAGGAGAGGGAGGGGAAAGGATAGGAATGGAATCGGTATTTAATCCATCCGTAGTGAATGGGTCTTTTATTTGTCTATCTTTATTTAATTGCGTTGGATTTCCCTGCGTAGGCTTTTCCTGTGTTGGTTTTTCCAATGTTGGATTTTCCAACGTAGGTGAATCCGGCGCTGGCTGGGGCTGCTCGTAAATGATGTAATCCGCCCCGCGAAGCCGCCCCTGGCCGTCTCTCTCACGGGAACGGACGATATACCCGGCCTGTTCCAGCTCCTTAACTGCTGCCCGGATCGCGTCGATCTGTTCCCGGTTGATAAGGGAGAGGCCCTTTAGGGTAAAATCCCAATCCTCCGGCAAGGACAGCATTTGTGACAGCAGGCCCTTGGCTTTCAGGGATAAGTCCTTATTTCGCAGATGGTGATTGGACATCACCGTGTAGCCCCGGTTTTTCTCCACTCGAAAAACTGCCATCTCATCGTCCACTCCTTTCACTTGAAATTTCACCGCGCCGTCAAGGGCGGTGAGCTTGCCCGGCTGGTAAGGACATTCTGCGTAGACGCAAAACTGATACTTCCAGTGCGGGCGGTAAAATCGGCAAGTGCCGCAATCCTCCGGCGCTCCGGCCTCGCCGTTGTCAAAGTGGTCTGCGCCCGGCCTCGTCTGCATGAGCTGTTCAAAGGCCCGGTCACTGCCGGAAGTAAAATACATAGGCGGTTGCCTCCTTTCTGGTTTTGGGTGCAAAAAACGGCGTCCTGATCTCCCCAAAGGGAAAAGAGAACGCCGTCTGCGGTGTCGTATTCGATTTTCGATGTGTCATATCTGTGTGGGAGGACTTCACGGGAAAGAGCAGCGTGTCAAAGCTCTATCCGAATGTAGTAAATCGGTAGTAAATTCAGTGTCCCTATCCCGTAATTTGCCCGTATTTCTGGGCTTTTTTGAGATAATCAGAGTTGTTATCGGAAAAGCACAACAAGGACATACTGATACTTCACTATCAATTTCTGCATTACATTCTGGACATTTGATTAAAGCCATACCAACCACGCTCCTCTATAAGAATATATCTACATTATATCTTATATCTCGGGTCTTTTCCACAAAATATCACCGCATAACACACAATGCTACTTTATCATGCTTTATCCTATTTTTCAATATTTAGTATGAGTTGGTGATATATTATTTACAAGGTAGGTGATTGAATGAAACCATTAAAAAACAAGGTAAGTATTACATTGGATTGCATACAGTATCTTCATAGCAACTTCACTGATATTCGCAATATTTGTACTACTCCCTAACACAGACGGAATACATGATATATCCTTCAACATCTGTTTCAGATTATCTAAATACAATTTCACAGTATTGTAATCCATAGAAGTGCTAACCACCTTGAAATCTCCATTATCAAGGTTCAGCACATACCCTGTTGCATCTGCCGGTATACTGGATTCTATTCTTTGACCAATCGCCACAGGCATAGGATTAAGTGTATTTGCATAGATTGCATCTTCTAATTTACTGATTATATCCTCCAACTCATCCATAATCGGCTTAATATCCGTAAGCAAACTGACACCATAATTATAATCTTCATCACTGAAATTATGATAATGAACAAATATTTTCTGCAAGCGGAACATATCACCTCCGGCAAGAATCCACTGCTTTGCAAATGTATGTCTAAACAGGTGGCATGAGGTTTTATTGACACTTCTTTTGATATTGTATCTGCGTACCAACTGTTAATAGTTTCTCTCGATTGCTTTATCCCCATACTCATTGCAAAATAAATAATCTTCCGGCTCACCGCCCCTAATAAGCAAATATTCTTGCAGCACATCAGCAAGGGTATTGGAAAGCGGTATAATCTACTGTTTACGGTTCTTTATCTTACATAGGGTAATTGTCCCATCCTCAAAGTTTAAATTTCCTATATGGACGTTTAACGGTGTTGAAATACGGTTTCCAGTCCCCAGCAGATAGTTTTCAAATACCCAAGTTTTATATGCACTAAAGGAACAGTTGTCAACATCTGGCTTATGTAATAAGTTACACTCTATACAGTAATAAAGAAAAGCCATCTTCCTGCGTAAGTAACTGTTAATGGTAATATCATTGGCTTCCGTGTTCTCCCTAAGCCACAGGATATAAATCATCTACAGTATCAGACGTAATCTGTTCAATGGTTTCTTCCCCTGACAAAAACTCATAGAAATGCACTATCTTTTTTCGGTAACTCTCAATGGATAATTCGGTCAGATTTTTGACCTTACATTTACGAATAAATAACTTAAATGCTTCTTCGATTGTAGGCGTTGTTGACTTAGACATGGTAATTTTCTGCATATAGGACTATTTCACTTTCTGTGTAATAATCCTACGAAATTAAAAAAACTCTAAACACTGCGAATACAGTATTTAAAGGAAAAATGCCCAGAACCGGAATCGAACCAGTGACACGAGGATTTTCAGTCCTCTGCTCTACCAACTGAGCTATCTGGGCCTGCTGCAATAAATGATTACTGTAATCTGCAACATTGCTTATTTTACCGATTTTCTTTTTATCTGTCAAGATGCATTTTCATTTTCCGACAGCAATTTTATTTTTAAATAACAGCTCAGAGGGCCGTCTGGACTATTACATTTTTACGCCTTAATAAACTGCATACTTTCTTCCAGAATATCCTCAATTCTCCCGCATTCAACTGCAGAACAGGGAAGAATTTCTTCCGGATCCTTCTCATGGATCCCAATATTTTTCACAAAGCAGGAAACGTCGATCCATTTCCCCATCTTATAGCCGGTTTCGCGGGAAATCCCCTCCAGACGGAATCCCATTGCCTGATGAAGCGCTTCGCTTTTTTCATTGGGGCTGGTCACCAGCGCATAGGCATTTTTCACGTTCTGGCATTTCAGAATCTCCATCAGCGCATGGTAAAGCGCCCTGCCCATTCCCAGTCCGGTATACTCTTCATGCACATAAACGGACAGCTCCGCATTCCACTGGTACGCGGCCCTTTCCTTGTAACGGTGGGCATAGGCATAGGCCAGGATTTTCCCACCGGCTTCACAAACCAGGTAAGGGTAGGAACCCATAATGCCGGTCATACGGCTTCGGAATTCCTCCAAAGACGGCACCTCATATTCAAAAGTAATTACCGTCTTTTTAATGTAAGGCTCATATATCCCCAGGATTTGGGAGGCATCCTCCGGGGCAGCCATCCGTATTTTTATCTTTTCCATTTTAGTCCATTCCTTTCTCCTATGCTGTTTTTTTATGCGAGTACCCGGACGGGCTGGAGGAGGAAGCCCACTATTTTCCATGCCGCCCGTTTTAGAAACGGCACCGGCGCCACAGTTATATGATCGGGGACGATATAGTCCGTTTCATCCACTACCGTGCGGCAGTCCTTTTCGATGTCATCCATGTAATGAATCAGCTGCTCCGTAAGTGCCTCACTCTGGATCACCAGCATGAGTTCGGTATCCATATAGGTACTGCGCAGGTCAAAATTATAAGAACCAACGGCACACAGGTCGTTATCAATGACCAGTGATTTTCCATGGGTGGAAATCCCGCCGTCGTATTCATACAGCCGGATTCCTGTAGCCACCACATCCTTTTTATGATATTGATAATCACTGGAAGCCACGAAATTATCCCCGTTTTCCACGGAATTAATGACCATTTTCACATCCGGTACCGTATCGGCAATCTCCGTAAGCGTTTCGTTCATATAGTCGTTGGTTACCACATACGGCGTATGGATAACCACCCGCTCTTGGGCCTGCTTCATCAGTTCGGTCAGCGTATAGAAAACAGCCGGTTCTTTCCCATAGATGCCCGTCGGACCGGATACCAGACGGATGCAGTTTGTAGGGCAGGTATTGTTGCTGTAATCGTAGGTACCGTCAAATAACCCTTCCTGCTTTTCCTTAAGTTCTTCATAACGGCTCGCAAGCATATCTATCTGTTCCCTCACCCGCTTTTTCTTCTGCAGGCTCTCATCGTCATGGAACAGACGGCATACATCCAGATTCCAGACCTGATGGAAATAAGCCTCCACCTGGAATAAGGAGCTTTCTTTGCTGTCTGCCCCGCCTTGTGCGGTGTTATAAATGAGAACCTCTCTGTCCAGGCTCTTATTTTTAGAATCGTAATCCCCCAGGAAGTAATCAAAGGTATTTCTGCCCCCCAGTATATAGGCATTGTCATCCACGATCACATATTTATCATGCATCCTTCCCTGGCTTTTCCAGGGCATAAGCAGATTGATGGGGTTATAGATCTTAATCTGGATATTGGGATGGGATGCTGCCGCATAAAAAAGAGGATCCGGCTCCATCCGTATCAGCCCGCTGAAGCCGTCCACCAGAATTTGTACCTTTACACCTTCTTCCGCCTTATGCCACAGCACAGCGAGTAAATCCTTCGTACTTTCCCCATTTCTCATATCAAAGGTGCTGAGTATGATACGGGATTTGGCTCCATCCATTAACCGGATGCGATGCTCCAGGGCGCTCTCACTGGTTTCCAGCAGCATGGCCCGATCCGGTCCGGTTCCGCTGCTCCTGAAATCTTCTGCACGGAAATTCTCTTCCGCCTGTCTGCTCACATCCTTATATTTCATAAAAGGGACCATTGCCCCTGCCACCAGATATACGACAATACTCACCACGATTATCAGTACCATCTGTTTTGCTTTTATTCTCACTGGTTATACTCCTGTATCCGCTGTATATAGTAGAATATTATAACGCACTTTGCCTTAATTGCAACCCGCAAAAAGGGCCGGATCCCTTCCCGGATCCGGCCTGTCCATTGTTCCTATCCCTGTTCTATTCGGTTTCGGATTTCCTGCATCCGTTCATCCATGCTGCTGATGATCCTGGCGCATTCCTCCAGTTCCCGGGCGATGTCGTCCGGATTATCGATATCCTTTTTGTATTTCAGCTTATGCTCCAGGCTGGCCCAGAAATCCATGGCGATGGTACGGAACTGTACCTCCACCCGCATGTATCTCTTACAGTTGGAAAGGAAGATAGGTACTTCCACTATCAAATGAAGGCTCCGGTATCCGTTAGGCTTTGGTTCCGCAATATAATCCTTCTTCTCAAGCAGCCGGATATCATCCTGCTTCACAAGCATAGCGGCCAGTGCATAGATATCGTCGGGAAAGGAGCAGATCACGCGGACTCCCGCGATATCATTCAGATTCTTTTCTATATTTTCCACAGAAAGGGGAATCCCTTTCCTGCGCATCTTATCAATGATGCTCATGGGCTTTTTTAACCGCGATTTAATGGTTTCAAAGGGGTTCCTGTTATAGGTAATGGAAAATTCCTCATCCAATACCCGAAGCTTGGTTTCCACCTCCATCATGGCGCAGCGGTATCTGCTCATAAGTGCAATAAAGGGTATGGCATTCTCCAGGATCTCCTCCGGACGTTCCCCTTCCAGAATCCTGGAAAACGCATCCCCCGTAAGCCCGTCAAATAATATATTTTCTTTGGTTGTCCGTTCTTCCATAATCCTATTCTTTCCTTTTCTTACCGGGATTTATACATTCCTTACGGCCCGTCCGCCGTTCTCCCCTATCATAACACAAAAGAGGCGGCGGTGAAAAGAAAAAGCAGCGGCCGGCACATATTTTTCACCTTAATTGGCGAACCGGAAAACCAGCTTGGGCATACCCTCTATTCTTTTTTCCATATTACTATAACGGCCTCCGGTATATTCTCCAATCGTTTTTGTCCAGATTTGGCATTGCTCCGGGTGCCAGAGAATACCGAAGGACATACCGGAGGCCGCCAAGTATTCTTTATAGGCTAACCGGTTCAGATATTTCCTGCTCAAACACTTTCAGTATATCCCCGCAATAGCTGCCTGCTTTTTTGATTGCGTCGCTGACGGGCTTCATTCTTGCACTATCCCGGATTGCTTCAGGCGGCAGACTGAAACCACCCTCCATTCCTATGAGTTCCATGAACCCTTTTCCGCACTGCTTCTCATATATGGGAAGGAGCTGTTCAATGAAAGTGAGTTCGGTGTTGAACTCATAGGCCTTTTTCAGAAAATCCACGGCGCAAAGGTTGGTTCCCAGCATACAGAGATAGGTCCCGTGCATGTTCCAGCAGGTAAAGGACGGATCGCCGTGGGTATGGAACAGCTTGCTCTCCGCCGGGTATTTTTGATACCGGCCGTCCTCAAGGCTTTCCGCCCAGTCTATGAAAGCCTTTTCACCAAAGGAATAGTCCTCCGTTTCCTGTATCGTCATGAGAGCGGGAACAGCCAAAACGGCGTCTTTATATGCAACGGCCAAGGCTGGCTGTTCTTTTTTATCTCCAACAAAAATCAAATTACTGTAACTGTAGGCGGCGGGAGTGGTTTCTTCTCCCATAATGGAATAAAACCTTTCGGCATCATAGCCGCAGATGACGGCAAAGGAGCGGAAGGTATTCTCCACCCGTGCAATGACAGGAATGTTCCTATCGATGGATTCCCGAATCCGTTTTCCAAGCATTTCCCGGTTGCCTTCGGTTATTTTATCGTATGCATAGCCATAGCCGCAGGCGTCAAAGGCTTTTTTGAGGGCAGTATCCGTCATGATATCCGAATAGCACAGCACCATTTGTTCGGGATTTTTGCCGTACACCTGTAAAAAACTGTCGCCGGTGACGCCGGAAAAGAACCAGTAATCATAATCCGGGCTTTCGCCCAGGCACTCCATCAAATATGCCATACAGCCGTTCAGCCAGTAATTCTGCCCCGCCATATTGCTGATCATTGGATGGGCGGGAAGATTGGGTATCATTTTTTTCGGCACAGGATCGCCTCCTCCTCCTTTGCAAACTGCCGTCAGCTCCGCCAAAACAGCCCGATCGTTATCAAACACAATTCGGAACAGCCTCTTGATTTCATTGCGCGTTTCGGGGTTCAGCAAGCGTTTGGCCGCCTCCGGCGTTATCCAGTATCCAGTTTCCGGCCCAACACCCAGCAGTCTCCATATCTTCCAGCAAACTCCGTGGGTTTCATCGTTGTGATCGGCAATATATTTTTTGAAGAAAAGATCAGACAGCCTGCTTTTTAATGCCTGTTCCTCCGTCAGGCAGCTTATCATATTATCCATCGAGCAAAAGGCCTCTGCCGCGTGCCACCTTGCCTCAATCGGGACACCGGTGATCCCGCACATCATCATCGCGGTTTCCTCCGCGTTTTCAGGCGTTACCGCGTCCAGCTTCGCCATGATGTCATTTTCGAGCTTTGCGTGAGAGGGATGGCTGAGCGTTCTGATGATACGGTCCAGCACATCCATATAGGTAACGCTTTTTTCTTGGTGCCCGGTGATGATCACTGCGTCGATGAAGCTGTCCTGCCAGTTTTGCAAAAGAAACAATCCGTCGGAATATGCAGCGGTTTCCGAAAGTGAATTCGCATCCAATCCGCATAAGGCGCCGTCTTTATAGCCGGTAACGACCTGCCATGCGGTTTCCCCCGGAAATACCCCATGGCCGCCCAGCCGTGCAAGCACAGGATATCCCCTATCAATGGAGGCTGTGATGGCCTTATAAATTTCACTTTGATCTGCATCCCGCATAATTCTTTTCCACGTCAGCCCTGCAAAGCCCATGATATAGCCGATAAATGCATCGGGCCAGCGCCAGCCGATTTCCACGTCTTCAAAAGAATGGCAATCCACCTCGTCATCCTCCGGATAATCAAAGCCGAAGGCCGTCCCGGTCGCTGTTAACAGCGCATGATAAACCGACAGTTGATGTTTCTGCAAGGTGGTTTTATCGCCGCAGCCACCGCAGCCTATACAATATGCGGCCTTGGGCGGACACCAATAGGGCGTTTCTTCTGAATATCCGAGTATGGGGAGAAGCGCGCTTGCCAAGGCGCCGAAGAAAGAGTCGCTCTCCGCGTCGCAGGGGAATGGAACGACGCCACGGATCTGCTTTTGATTAAATGTATTCGGCCGGATTGGAATCAAAATATCGCATCCGTCATCTTCATCGCAATGCTCCATATCGTCAAATATCTCAAAGTCGCCCGGCAATTCCTCATTCACCCGGAAGCCGGACTCCGGGAGCCACTGGTTGTATGCGTATCCGCCGGGGCCGCCTACCGTACCCCTCTTTTCTTCCCGGAATTTTGCAAACAGGCTTTCTGGCAAAGCCTTCACAATAAGATCCTTTGGCACCGGAGCCTCCTCCGATACCTCAACGCCTGTGAAATAGCACCCGTCTGGCTGCCAAAAACCAACCATGCGAACCGGCGCGGACATATTGGGGATCTGATTTAGATTCTGCCGCAGCGTCTCCCGCAAATCCTCCAACGTTTTTGAAAAATCCTTGCTGAAATCAATCTGTGTTTCCAGCCCCACCAGTAAGAATTCCTTTTTCATTATTTCAGGTTTCATCGTACAGTCGCTCCTTTTTATTTTTATGAATAGGCTGGCATTTAGGGCAGTAGTAAACCACGCCTCCCAAATGCGGCTCCTTGACGATAGGCTCGCCGCAGCGGCCACAGGGTTTACCAAGGGTGTTTCGGCTGACTTTGGCAGCGTAAACTCCGGGATTTCCGAAGATATCCTTCCAGGTATCCAGTCCTCCCGCCTCGATCACCGCCGGGAATACTTTCTTGATTGCGGCGTACAGACGCTTATACCCGGCTTCACCTAAGGCCGCCATATCACTCTTGGGATTCACCTGCGCCTCCCACAGAATTTCATGCAAGATGGAGTTGTCCAAACCCGGAATACGATTGTTTGTTGCGAGGAAACATTTGACGGTTTTGGCGGGCTTTAATTTTGCCAGATCGGTGTTTTTTATCAGGTCAAGGAAAAAAGGTTCGGAAAAATCGTCCGACAATACCGACGGGGCATCCGGCGGCGGATAACCAACGGCAAGGCCCTTTTCATCTACCCGAAATAAATAGATCGCACCGCCAAGAGATCCGCACAGAGCCAGGGACGAGCCGTCGTCAAAGATGAGATACAGCTGGTGACGCTTCGGCGGCTTTTCACCCACAGCATAATAGCGTGTCGGCAGGCTGAACATCAGCGCACGGACGCCGACGTAAAGAAAATTATAAACGCCGTAGCTGCCCAAATGCACCTGTGAATCCTCAACCCGTTTGCCGGTCAGCAGCGCTTCATATTGTTCTGCCTGCCTGTGAGAAACCTCCGCCGCCACAAAAGCGTATTGCGGTTCTGTTGCGAACCACACAAAGGTGTGCGGATTTTGATTCGCAATTACTTTGACGATGGTTTTACCAACAACTGTGCTTTGCAGCTGATTTGAAATGACCTGATTCTCGGCAAGGCTCATCTTGATCTTCCCTCCTTTGATGCTTAATGTGCTATTTATCTAAACGTTCATATGCACTCGCTAAGAAGCTGATAGGATTTCCCTGTGCGTCATTACAAAAACTGGCTTCCAGAGACCGTGTTTTCGTAAAGCCCAATTTATCAAGAAGCTTTACAGAAGGCTCATTGCAATCCGCTGTTCCCGCTGTAAACTTTCCGATGCTGCACTCTTTCGTGTAATACTCTATCAAGGCGCGGCACGCTTCACAGGCATAGCCTTTGTTTTGGTAAGCTGAATGTATTGTATACCCAAGGTCGCGTATCGCTACATCATCCGTGCGGCTTGCGGCAATAAAGCCAATTACTTTCTTTTTATTGATGAGTTCCACGGCGTACCATGCATCATCGTTCATAAAATATGCTAAGATATCCTTGGGGCTGTCAATCGGCCACTGCGTATCATAGGGCGCATATTTTGACGACATCTTATCGTGAATCAAAAGGATTAAATCTTCAAGATCGTTTTCCTGAAATTGCCGTATAATGAGCCTGTCAGTCTTCAACAAAAATACCACCTCCGTTCTATTATTTCTTTTTCAGCCCGTATTCCAGCTCCAGAAGCTGCGTATAAAGCGGGACATACCCGGTGTCGAAAGCGTTGAAGTTAAAGCATTGAAAAGCGCAGCCGTCATGGGACTCGCCGTCAAGCGTCCAGTGCAGGCGGAACTTGCAGTATTCCTTTGTGGATCCCTGAAAACCGCAATACTGGCAGCAGCTTCTTGTAAACGGCTCCTTTACGGCAGCAGGCAGCTGTTCCACAAAATCGATGTATTTGTTCACGCCTTTCAGCTTCAGGATCAGCATATAATTCTTGCCCATCGCGGGAGATATGGTGTTCGTGATGCGGGCGATGCGCTTGCCCTTATACATATAATCACCGTTAAACGCAACGCCGCCGTATTTCTGCATTTCCTCAAAAAAGGCAATACTGAATTCTTTCAGCTGCGGGCCGTATTGCATGATATCGGCCTCGTCCCGCACCCAGGCCAGCATAGGCAGCTCCCTGAGGTCGGCGGTGATTTTATAGTCGAAGCGGTAAAAATGGTGGTGGAACTCCTGCGAGCTCAGCTTGACAAGCTCATTTCGTATTCCTCTGTTTTTGCAGCCTCCCCGGAACCTGTCCACCTGAGCCCAGCATTGGCAGTAGGCTTTTATGGTGTCGACCATCTCCGGGCCGTCCGGGAATTCCACAAGGAAGGATTCCGCGCCCCTCGCGATCATGCTGCCGTTAAAGTTGGAGATTGTAAAACCGAATTCACAAAGCTTTGTAAGAATCAGCCCATACCCGGTAATCGCCACCGGTGACTTGATCGCCTTGCGGAATTTCGCCGTATCTACCCGCAGGCAGTGGTTATTGACCTCTCCGTTAGCAAAAAGCGCGTTAAGCGTCTCAACAAAGCGGTAAACAGAATTGTAGCTTTCTCGCGCAAGGTCATTGTCTGTTGAGTCGATGGGAAGAAGCGCCAGGCCGTAAGCTTCCGGCTCTTTCGCCATATCGAGGTAACTTTTTTTCGCAAGTTCGCACAGCCGCGCAAAGCTCTCACGGTAATTCTCCGGCAAGATGGGGTTTAGGGGGTAATCGACCGGCACCGGCAGAATTTCTTTGGCGAATTCCTCCGCCTGACGCTGGGAATGGTATTGATATGTACCCATAATAATCTCCTTTTTCTGTATTACGTACGCATGCTCCTGGCAGAGAAGCCGCTGAATCTCCCCAAGGTCATCCGCTGAAACATCCGGAATCCGCCGCAGCCGGCCTCTCCCATCTCCTCGTATCGTCATTAGGCCGAGCGTGTCCTCTGTCCTCGTCAAACGGCGAAATCCCAACCGCCTGCTTCATCACTGCAAATCGATTTCCGCCAGTCCATTCGTCCCACTGCTTTCCGAAGCCGCCCGACAAAGCGTATGGCAGGTATTTTTTTATATTCAAAGCGTTCCCCCACCGCGCCTTTGACAGGATCCGTATCCAATTCATAATCTTAGCATTTCTGGCCGGATGGAGTACTCGTTTATTTTATCGTACCGGCATTCAAAACTCCATGTCATAAAATGCGATGTTTTGTCCGTTCTGGTTTACGCTCCTTATGTTGACTGTACTGAAAAAGTCCTGCGCACAAAGGATGCGGCACCCGCACTCCATCCATATATTGGTTATCCATACCTCCGTGATTCCCACGTTTCCGGTTTCCAAAGGGATCCTTGTCGTCATTTCATCCATAAATGCCTGCTGCTCTATGATGCCGGCCACCACATTTATGGCGCATACCACTCGTCTCCTTCCTCCCTACGGCACTTAAAAACAGAAGATACCCTGTTTGTCGTTATGTTTTCTTTTCACCACATGGCCCACCCCGTTTTCATCGTATTCTATCTTAAAGCGTTCCTTCGTTTCCTCCCTCCTGCAGTCCTCCATAGTATATGCCGCTTCCGAAGGACGGGCAAAGCTTCCGTAATTCTCCATATTTTTTCTTGCGGGCAAAAATGTGGGATCCAGCGCCCATGCCGCCCGGAAATGCTTCATCGCGGATATATGGTTGCCCCGCTTTTCCATAAGGATGCCGAACAGGTTATGCGGCTCCGCCGCATCCGGATATTCCTTCATGGCATCACAGACTATTTCTCGGGATTCTTCTATATGATAATCACAGATAAGGCTGCGGACCTCTTCACACAGCTGGTTCAAATATTCTTTTTCAGTTTCTGCTTCTCTCGTTGTTTTCATCGCTTACTCCTCCTTTTGATGGTTTTATTCTAGCTTATAACCTGTGAGGAGGGTGTGAGAGTTTGGGGAAAGGGTGTGAGAATCCTGTGAGAATAACTTGACATGGTTATTATACAATTATATAATCAATATACAGACGTATAATGCGTTTTAACGGGAATCATCAAATTATCATCCGCTGATAGGATAAGGAGAAACAAATTGAAATCTTTAGGGGACGCAGAGCTTGAGATTATGAAGGTTTTATGGAAGGCAGGGGATAAGGTGTCCAGCACATATATTTTGGCAGCGCTGGACGGCAAACTAAACTGGAAGCTTTCTACCCTGATGACGGTATTAACCAGATTGGAAAAAAAGGGATTCCTGGTTTGTGACCGGCAAACCAGAACCAATCTGTATCAGGCAAGCATAAGAGAAAAAGAGTATATGGCGGAGGAAAGCAGGGAGTTTCTGGAAAAGCTTTATGATAATTCAGTAGAAAATTTTATTACAGGGTTATATAACAGTAAAATCCTGAAAAATACAGACTTGGATGAGCTGCGCGTTTTTTTGGATAAATTGGAGGAATCAGAGGAATGGCATTAGAAATTTTTCTGACATTTATGGAAATATCTCTTTCCGTAGGGTTAACATCCGGCATCCTACTGGCACTGTCTCCCATTCTGGAGCAAAGATATGCCGGGAAGTGGAGGTACTGGCTTTGGGCGGCACTGGCGGTACGCTTGTTTATCCCTGTAAATATAAATATACCGGAATATCATTGGAGCCTTACTGTGCCAGGTATCCTTTTACCCCAGACGGCCGCTGACGGGCAACAGGGATATGCGACGGATGATGAAACAGGGAGCGGCACTTATGAAAATGAGGAAAAGAAGGGCCTAACATCCGTTGTTCCTTCTGATAAAACTCCTGTCCGCAGGACATCCGAAACAATAGCTCACGGAATTTCACAAGTATGGCAAATAATCCCTATCGTGTGGCTGACAGGTGTTATTGGCTATCTCTGTCTCTCCGCAATATTATGGCAGATAAATAAGAAACGGATATTCCACAAAACCCGTACCATACAAAATAACAGTATATTGGATATGGCTAAAAATCTGTCTCTCGACATTGGTTTACATAAAAAAACAGAACTCCTGACAGGAAGTAAAGAGTACGGCCCCATGGCCGTGGGCCTTATATCCCCGGTGATTATCCTCCCGGATTGTAAATACACGCAGGATGAACTCCTGTTTATCCTGAAGCATGAACTGCTTCATATCAAAAGACGCGATCATTTATATAAACTGCTTTTGCTTCTGGCAAATGCCGTCCATTGGTTTAATCCGGTTATTTATCGGATGGTCCGGGCTGCAAATACGGATTTGGAAATGGCCTGTGATGAAGACGTGATCAAAAATACTTCGTTTGCCGGACGAAAGGCATATGCAGAGGTGATTTTTACCGCCCTGAGCAAGCAGAAGGGCAGAGACGGTTATTACACCACTCATTTTTATAGAGATACAAAGTTTATGAAAAAACGATTCCGAAATATCCTGAAAAAAAAGAAGGGCCGCAGAGGTATGCTCCTGTTGTCCGTAATGCTGCTCCTGACTCTGACCACAGGCAGCCTGATTGCCTGTACCACTCCTACGGGAGCTGCCGGCACCGATATGGACTCCCCCATACGCCCGGAAGAAAACGAAACCCCGGATGCCCCTATCCCCCGGGAAATTCCCACCAGGGAATCGGAACAGACAACAGAAACCACAATGCCGGACGAACCGGCCGCTCTTTCGCCGGAGCTTTCCGAAGATGCACAGAAAATAAAAACAATGACAGAAGAATTTTTAACTGCTTATTTTAACGCAGACCTGACAGGCCTCCAAGGCTGTCTGACAGATCCTTACGAATGGGACATAACCGTTTATGATAATCCTCAGGAAGCCGGCATGATAACGGACACCTCCTTGAAAGGCCTTTCG
This sequence comes from Lachnospiraceae bacterium, assembly GCA_022845955.1. Lineage (GTDB taxonomy): Bacteria > Bacillota > Clostridia > Lachnospirales > Lachnospiraceae > Eisenbergiella. Next base: position 348,797 of record AP025576.1, on the reverse strand, counting down.
GATATAGGCGTTCTGGAAGAGAATACCCCCTGCGTAATCTCCTTCCAATACAAAGTCTCTCCCCAGGCCGATTATTACCGCTGCCTGACTATAGAATTCGTTCGTACCGGAGAGAACTTTTACATTCAGTTCTATGGGGAGGAAGGCTGATCTTGCTTTCCATGTGCAGAAAAAATGCCTTAGAGGCTCCATTTTTTATTCGTCGGCCATGCGGTAGCCTATCCCTATTTCCGTAAGGATATAGCGCGGTTTTGCCGGATTCTTCTCGACCTTGCGGCGCAGGGCGGCCATAAGGGCACGCAGAGCCTGGGTATCGGAATCATAGGCTGCTCCCCATACCTCCTTCAGGATATAGCCGCTGGTGAGAACCTTTCCTGCATTTTTCATGAGAAGGGTCAGCAGGCTGAATTCCATAGGCGTCAGGTGAAGCGCTTCGTCCTCCAGTGAGGCGGCATGTTTTTCCACATCCAGTGCAAGCCCTCCCACACGGTATATGGATTGGGGGCGGGGAAGCCCCTGCCGGTACAGATGGCGGAGGGCCACACGGATCCGGGCCATAAGCTCCGTGGCGGAAAAAGGCTTGGTCAGGTAATCATCCGCGCCCAGATCCAGCATGGCTGCTTTTTCTTTGTCCTGATCCCTTGCGGATACGATAATGACAGGCATTTCCGACCATTCCCGCACCTTTTTGAGAACCGCCTCCCCATCCATGTCCGGAAGGCCCAGATCCAGCAGCATCATATCCGCCTGTTCCATTACCAGCAGCTTCATGGCAGCGGCGGCGTTTCCCGCAGTCAGGCAGGTAAACCCCTCCGCCTTCAGGGCGTAGCAGATAAAGTTCCGGATCTGGACATCATCCTCCACTACCAGAATTGTTTCGTGATACTGTTCCATCCTCATTCTCCTTTCCAAGGTTATGCAGGTGTTTCGTTTCCAGAGGCAGGGTAAACATAAATTCCGCCCCCGGCCCGTCCGTCCGGTTGCCCGCTTCCATCCGCCCCCCATGCTGGCTCACAATGGATTCACAGATCGTCAGCCCCAGGCCAATCCCCTTCTGGGCGTCCGCCGGTTTCATCTGTGAGGTATAAAAGGTTTGAAAGATATGGGGCAGATCCTCCGGCGCGATGCCCTCTCCCCGGTCCGCCACGCGGAATACGGCGTTTTCCCCTTTCGGATCCTTTTTGACCGTAACCGTGATCTCTTCCTCCGGCGGCGTATGCTTTACCGCATTATCCAGCAGATTGATAAGCACCTGCATGATCAGCCTGGCATCCATGGGGATCATAAGCACCTCCTCCGGCACCTCTACCTGGATTTCCCGTCCGGGGGCACGGCCCGCCATCCGGGCGACGGCGCTTCCCACGATCTCCTCTGCCGCCTCGGGCTGCTTGTTGATGCGCATATGCCCCTCCTGAAGCCTGGTCAGGCTCAGGATATTTTCCACAAGGGAGTGCAGCCAGACAGCGTCCTTATGGATTCCCTGCGCCAATTCGTATCGGGGGTCCTCCTTCCGGGACATATCCATAATCATTTCTGAAGTCCCCATAATTCCGGACAGGGGAGTCCTCAGATCATGGGAAATCGCCCTGAGCAGATTCCCGCGGTATCTCTCCTGCTGTATCTGCTGCCGGGAATGTACCTGCCTTCGCACGGCATGGATCCGATCCATCGCCAGCGCCACGCATTCCAGCATGGAATGCAGAAAAATCTTCTGGGTTTCCTCAAAGGCCGAAGCTTTTTCCCTGGGAATACGCACCACACCCAGGATCCCCTCACCGCCGTATACCGGCCAGTCATAAAATTCCGCCCCCTCATCACAGGGGGCACGGAGCTGTTCCAGCCTTTTCTTCAGGCTCTCCCCGTTTTCCAGCCTTCTTCTTACCAGCTTCCCCTCTTCCGCCCTTTGAAGGAAGGTCTTTTCCGGCCACCCTTCTTCATCATAGCAAAGACATGCCGCCTGGCAGTCCAGCAGATCACTGATAATGGAAACGGTGGTTTCCGCCGCATCGGAAAGCTCCTTGGACTCGGTAAGATGGCTTGTCAGAAGATACAGCGCCTGTGTCTGGCGTTCCCTGTCCAATGCCCTTTTGGCGTTCACCTTTTCCCTGGAGGTAAGCGCGCTGGTTACCAGGGCCACCACGGTCATCACTGCAAAAGTGACCATATACCCCGCATCGTAAAACTGCAGGGAATGGTAGGGCTTTGTAAAAAAATAATTAAAAGTAAGCGTCGCCGCCAAAGACGACAGAATCCCCCATGTATACCCCCTGGTCAGGCTTGAAGTGACAAATACGGCCAGGATATATAAAAGCACCACATTGGTTTCGGTAAATCCGATTTCCCGGAAGCCCATCCCCAGCAGCGTGGCCGCCAGCAGAAACAACGCCGATTCCATAAAATAGATAAGCCCGCTCCCGGCCTTTTTCCTGTTTTTATCCATAACACGTTCCACACCCTTTTCCGTCTGTCTCACAGCCGGTTCATTTTATAGCCGATACCCACCCTTGTCTGGATATAGCGCGGATTTTCCCTGTCGGGTTCTATTTTTTTACGGAGAGTCGCCATATAGACGCGCAGGGAAGGAATATCGCTCACATTTACATTTTCCCAGACCTTATTTATCAGATACTGGTGGGTGAGGACCTTACCCGCATTTCTTGCCAGCTCGCACAGAAGCCGGTACTCAATAGGGGATAAATGCAGCTCCTGCTCCCCCATATAGGCGGCAGCGGCAGCAAAATCAATTTTCAGGTCACCGTTTGTGAACACCGTACTGACCCCGCCGTTCTCCGTCTGCATATAGCTGATCCGGCGGAACGTGGAACGCAGTCTTGCCAGCAGCTCCTCCACGCTGAAGGGCTTGGTGAGATAATCATCGGCCCCTGCATCCAGGGCTTCTATTTTATCCTGATCTTCCGTTCTCGCACTGATTACGATAATAGGAACGGGAGACCAGCTTCTTACCTTTCGTATGATATCCAGGCCGTCCATATCCGGAAGCCCCAGATCCAGAAGGATAATCTCCGGGTTATGGGAGGTAACGGCCATCATGGCCTGCGCTCCGTTGGATGCTTTTTCATAATGATAACCCTGCGTCTCCAGGGTGGTGGCAATCAGGTTGGAGATCGCCTTTTCATCCTCTACAATAAGAAGGTTATGCTTTGTTTCCATGGTATCCTCATTTCTGCGTTGTTATACGCCGCTGTCTGGTCCCACATCCTCCGCCTTCAGATCAAAAAGGAAACAGGTCCCCCTGGGGACGTTGTCCCTTACCTCCAGCCTGCCGCCGTGGGCCTCCACAATGGAACGGCATAAAGACAGGCCTACCCCCATGCTCCGTGTTCCGTCCGCCGCCTGGTATTCCCCCGTATAGAACAGGTCAAATACCTTTTCTTTCCGGTCATCCGGAATCCCCTGCCCGTCGTCGGCGATATTCACATAGATTCTGTCCCCCATTTTTTTAGCGGAAATGTCAATGTGGGAATCCTCCGGGGTATATTTAATGGCATTGTCCACAATGTTCAAAATGACCTGCATGATCAGCTTTGCGTCCATCCAGGCCATAAGAAATTCATTCTCCAGACGGACCTGGATCGTATGCCCTCTCAGACGCCTGCGGATATGGCTGAGTGCCTCGCTTATCACATCCTCCAGAAGCTCCGGCTGCTGTTTTAATTCCATACTGCCGTTTTCTATTTTAGTTACAGACAGCAGATTCTCAACCAGATTATACAGCCAAACGGAATCGTCGTAAATATCCTCATAAAGCTTCTGCTTCTGTTCCCGGCTCAGGTTATCCCCCCGCTTCATGAGCATGCCGGAATTCCCCGAGATACTTGTCAGCGGCGTGCGCAGATCATGGGATATGCTGCGCAGCAGGTTGCTTCGGAGCTGTTCCTGCCTGATTTGCAGCTGGGCACGGTTTTTATCCTCCGCGCTCTTTTCTTTTTCCAGAGCCAGCGCCGCCTCATTCAGCATGGCGTTCAGGATACTTTCATCGAAAGCGGGAAGGAACCCGTCGCCCAGACAGATCCCCACCACGCCGTATACCGCATTGGCGCTGCGCACCGCCAGATACAGTCCCTTCGCTCCCGGCAGGGTCCCCGTGGAAGCCCCCGCATGCTTATTATTGCGGTAGCTCCAGTAGGCTACCGCCGTTTCATCCTTGGTGAGCAGCAGCCGGATGGTACTGTTTTTTTCTTTGGGAAAACAATAGGGCCTGACTTCCTCCCCCGGCTCCCCGGCGTAATAAACAATATCTTTATCCAGAAGCTTTACCAGCTGTTCGGAAACCGTTTCGGCGATGGCTTCTTCCCCGGAGGCCATCTGCAGCTTCCTGCTGGTATCCAGGAGTATTTCCATCCTCCATGCCTTTCTTACGGCCTGCCGTCCGTAGGATTTCACTTTTTTGGCAAGAGACGCGGTGAGGAAACCCGCCAGGAACATGATGAAAAAGGTGATCATATACCCCGGATCCCTGACCTTCAGGGAATTATAAGGGATGGTAAAAAAGATATTAAAGCAGACCACGCTGAGCACCGAGGCGAGCAAGTTATAGATTTGGTTTTCCGTTATCAGCGCAATGAGCAGAACTCCCAGGATATAGATGGTAACGATATTAGCCTCGTCGAAGCCCAGCAGCCGGAACACAAATGCCAGAACCGAGGAAATCCCCAAAACGGCAAGCATAGCCAGGGTATCCCTCAGATAATTCTGTTCCTTCACCGCAAGTATCCGTTCCAGCTTTTTCTTTTTGGCATAACGCCTGGTATAGGTATCGGGTATCAGGTATATTTCAAGCTTGGGAACCAGAGCCGTCAGCTGATCCGCAAAGTTTACATTCGGGCCGAACAGCTTATTTCTGGTATAGCTTCTTCCAAGAACGATTTTGGAAACGCCGGAAATCCGGGAATATTCCGCAATCTGCCTGGTGATGTCGCCGCCGTAAAGGGTTACGGTTTTCGCCCCCAGCTGCTCCGCCAGCCTCTGGTTCATCCGCAGGCGGAGGGCATCGTCATCCCCCATCCCTTCCCTTCCGGGCGCCTCCACATGCACCGCCGTAAAACGGGCGCGGAAAGCATTCGCCATTCTGGCGGCGGCACGGATTACCTTGGCATTAGACGGGGAGGCGGACAGGCAGACCAGAATATGTTCCCCTGTATAGTAATCGCTTTCCCTGTTCTGTTCCCGGTTTTTTTCCGTAACACGGTTGACCTGGTCCGCGGTCCTGCGCAGGGCAATTTCACGCAGGGCGGTAAGATTATCCACGGTAAAAAAATGATCCATGGCCGTGCCCGCCTGCTGCGGGCGATATACCTTTCCCTCCTTCAGCCTTTCCAGAAGCTCCGCCGGCTCGATATCCACAAGCTCCACCTGATCCGCCTGGTCAAAAACAAAATCCGGTATCCTTTCCTGTACCGTAACCCCCGTGATGGATGCCACAATATCGTTCAGGCTTTCCAGGTGCTGCACATTTACCGTGGTATATACGCTGATCCCTTCCTTGAGCAGCTCCTGGATATCCTGGTACCGCTTGGTATGGCGGCATCCCGCCGCATTCGTGTGGGCCAGCTCATCCACCAGAATCAGACGGGGCCTCCTTTTCAGCGCCGCATCCAGGTCAAATTCCTTCAGCACTATGTTTTTATAAGGGATTTCCAGCGCCGGAAGCTGCTCCAGCCCCTCCAGAAGGGCCATGGTTTCCGGGCGCGCATGCGGTTCTATATACCCGGCAGCGACATCGATCCCCGTTTCCGCCGCCTGATGGGCCGCTTCCAGCATCGCATAGGTCTTGCCCACTCCTGCGGCATACCCAAAAAATATTTTTAATTTTCCCTGTTTTCCCCTGGATTCTTCTTCCTTCACCTGCTCCAGAAGCTTATCGGGATCGGGTCTGTTCTCTTCCATATTATCTTCTCCCAGCTGCAGCTGTTTCTTGTTGAAACACAGCAAGCCGCCAGTCCGGAGACTGCCGGCTTTTATTGAATGTAGGAATGGTCCGCAAAGAGCCGTATCCGTCATTTTCCATTAATCCGTAAGAATTCCGTCAAGGGCCAGATTCACTTCCAGCACATTTACGGTTTCCTCCCCCAGTATACCAAGAAACTTTCCTTTTGTATACTTATCGATAACCGCCCTGACTTCCTCCTCCGACATCCCTTTTGCCTCCGCAATACGGGGAACCTGGTACTCCGCTGCAGCAGGGGAGATATGGGGATCCAGGCCGCTCCCTGACCCGGTCACCAGTTCCACCGGAATGGCTTCCCTATCCGCATGGGGGTTTGCCTCCTTTATCATGGCGACACGCTGCGCGATCTGCTGTGCATATTCCTCACTTGCCGGTGATTTATTGGAAGCCCCCGCATACAGGAGCGGGTTTCCCTCCTCATCCGTGTAGGTAGCCACGTCCACAAACATGATTCTCCCCCACAGATGAGCAGGATCCGTAAATTTCTGCCCCAACAGCTCGCTTCCGTATTTTATCCCGTTCACTTCAATAATACTTCCGTCGGCTTTGTCTTTAAAAAACAACTGCGAAATCCCGGTCATGACCAGGGTATAAACCAGACCGCATAACAACATCATGATAAAAAATAACAGGGTTGTTTTCCCAAACACCTTTTTTATATCCTTCATTTTTTTCCTCCATAACTGTTCCGTATTTTCACAGTTATCTCCCTTTCTATATCATGTTTTCTATTCTGCGCCGTCTTATACAAACAGCCCGCATGCAACGAGAAGCATATCAATCAGCTTAATGCAGATAAACGGTGTGATAATCCCGCCTGCCCCGTAAATTAAAAGGTTTCTGGAAAGCAGCCTGCCGGCGGATACCTCCCGGTATTTAACGCCCTTGAGCGCCAGGGGGATCAATGCCACAATAATCAGCGCGTTATAAATAATTGCGGAGAAAATTGCGCTTTCCGCACTGTGCAGACGCATGATGTTCAAAGCGGCCAGGCCGGGATAAAGCCCCATAAATAATGCGGGTATGATGGCAAAGTATTTTGCCACATCGTTTGCAATACTGAAGGTGGTAAGGCTTCCTCTCGTCATCAGAAGCTGTTTGCCGATCCGGACAATATCTATCAGCTTGGTGGGGGAACTGTCCAGATCCACCATATTTCCGGCTTCCTTAGCTGCCTGGGTGCCGGTGTTCATGGCTACCGCCACATCCGCCTGGGCAAGCGCCGGTGCATCGTTAGTACCGTCGCCGGTCATCGCTACCATATGCCCTTTAGCCTGCAGTTCCCGGATCATGGACAGCTTTCCTTCCGGCGTTGCCTCCGCCAGGAAATCGTCCACTCCCGCCTCCGCTGCAATAGCGGCGGCAGTCAACGGGTTATCTCCGGTAATCATAACCGTACGTATGCCCATTTTCCGCAGGTCTGCAAACTTTTCTTTCACTCCTGCCTTAATGATATCCTTCAGGTGGATGACTCCGAGAATGATATGGTCTTTGGCTACTACCAGCGGGGTACCGCCCTGATTGGCAATTCGTTTTACCACCTCATCGCATTCTTTGCTGTATATCCCGCCGTATTTTTCCACATAGCCCTTCATGGAATCGGCGGCGCCCTTGCGGATTTCCGTGTCCTTTGTATTGACACCGCTCATTCTCGTCTTTGCTGTAAAAGGAAGGAATTCCATAGGGGTTTCCGACAGATTTCTTTCCCGGATACCGAATTTCTCCTTAGCCAGGATCACCACGCTCCTGCCTTCCGGCGTTTCGTCCGGCAGGGAGGCCAGCTGTGCCGCATCCGCCAGCTCCTGGGCCGTATTGCCGTCCACCGGAATGAATTCCGCGGCCTGGCGGTTTCCCAGCGTAATGGTTCCTGTTTTATCCAGAAGCAGCGTATCCACATCACCGGCCGCCTCTATGGCACGGCCGCTCATGGCAAGCACGTTGGCCTGGTTTAAGCGGTTCATTCCCGCAATACCGATTGCGGAAAGCAGCGCCCCGATGGTGGTGGGCGCCAGGCAAACCAACAGCGCTGCCAGGGAGGTCACGGATGTGGGGTTCTCCACGCCCAGCTGCTTCGCTGAAAAGAGGGAATAGGCATACAGTGCCATTACCACCAGAATGAAGATTATGGACAGTGCAACCAGAAAAATTTCCAGTGCAATTTCATTCGGAGTTTTCTTTCTCGCAGCCCCCTCTACCATAGCAATCATCTTATCCAGGAAACTCTGCCCCGGTTCGCTTGTAATCCTTACTACAATCCAGTCGGAAAGGACACGGGTCCCACCCGTCACCGCGCTGCGATCCCCTCCCGCTTCCCTGACAACCGGGGCGGATTCGCCGGTAATGGCGCTTTCATCCACGCTCGCCGCACCCTCTATAACTTCCCCGTCGCCGGGAATCTGTTCCCCGGCCTTTACGATAACCAGATTTCCTTTTACCAGCTTTGCGGAAGGAACCTTGGTAATCTGCTCCTTTTTTTCAGAAGACGGGATTTTATGGGCTTCCACATCCTGCTTTGCCGCACGGAGGGAGTCTGCCTGGGCTTTTCCGCGCCCCTCCGCAATCGCTTCCGCGAAATTGGCAAATAACACGGTAAACCAAAGGATAATTGTAATTCCCAGGATATATCCCGGCGCTGCATCCCGTACTCCCAACAGGGATACAGCCCAAAGTACGGTTGTCATAACGGCCGATACAAATACCAGAAACATTACGGGATTCTTTATCTGTGTATTTGGCGCCAGCTTCAGAAACGCATCCTTAACGGCGCGCATGACCATTTTTTTATCATGCAGAGCATTTTCTGTTTTCATACCGCTGCTCATTTTTACTACCTCCATTTATACGGATTCCTTTCGGAATATAACATGTATTGTCTGTATGGTCCATTTTACCCTATCATCTGGAAATACTCCGCTATCGGACCGAGTGCCAGCGCCGGGAAGAAGCTCAATGCGCCCACCAGCAGCACCACGAACACCAAAAGGAAAACAAACAGTCCGTCGCAGGTGGACAGAGTACCCGCCGTCGTGGCAACCTTTTTCTTTTTTGCCATACTGCCGGCAATGAGAAGCATGGTGACTAAAGGGATAAATCTTGCGCCCAGCATTACCAAACCGATGGATACGTTGATAAACGGGGTATTGGCATTAAACCCTGCAAAAGCGGAACCATTATTTCCGCCGCCGGAGGAATAGGAATACAGCACTTCCGATAAGCCATGTGCCCCGGCATTATTCAGGCTGTCTGCCGTAGAGGGAAGCAGGGCTGCCACGCCGCTGCCCACCAATATTACAATGGGGGTAGCCAGGCAGCATAGTACCGCCATCTTCATTTCAAAGGGTTCGATTTTTTTACCCAGATATTCCGGGGTACGCCCGACCATGAGTCCTGCGATAAATACTGCCAGAATGGCAAAAGCAAGCATGCCGTAAAGCCCGCAGCCGACGCCGCCGAATACCACTTCTCCCAGCTGCATGAGGAGCATAGGTACCAGACCTCCTATAGGCGTATAGGAATCATGCATGGAATTCACGGAACCGTTGGAAGCCGCCGTCGTCCAGGTTGCCCAGGTAACCGAAGTGGCTATACCGAACCTCGTTTCCTTGCCCTCCATATTGCCGCCTGCCGTTCCATCCGTACTGTCCATTGCCACCGCGCCGTTCTGTGCCAGCTGGGGGGTGCCGTTGTGTTCATTCACGGCACAGACCGCCATGGCTGCCGCAAGCATGAGGAACATAGCCGCAAAGATTGCAAAGCCCTGCCGTTTATCCTTTACATTACGGCCAAAGGTAAAGCATAAAGATACAGGAATCAGCAGCAGGAAAAGCATTTCCAATAAATTGCTGAAAATCGTGGGATTTTCAAAGGGATGGGTAGAATTCAGGCCAAAAAAACCGCCTCCGTTGGTACCCAGCTGCTTGATGGATATCTGGCTTGCTGCCGGTCCGAGAGGAACCACCTGCTGCGTAACAATATCGGCAGCCTCCACGGGAGAACCGTCAACCGTCACCTCACCCGTTTCCTTATTCACAATTGCCCCTTCGATAATCTCCCCGTTTTCATCCAATGCGACAGGCTCCAGCAGCTGCACCTTGTCATAAGGCTTCAGGTTCTGTACCACGCCCTGGGAACTGATGAGGATACCTCCCACAATTGCTATAGGGAGCAGGACATAAATAACCGTTCTTGTTAAATCAACCCAGAAATTCCCAATGCCATTCTGCTTTACCCGTGTAAATCCGCGGATAACCGCAAACAAAACGGCAATACCGGTTGCCGCAGACACAAAGTTCTGAACGGTGAGTCCCATCATCTGTGTAAAATAGCTTAATGCGCTCTCACCGCTGTATGCCTGCCAGTTGGTATTTGTCATAAAGCTGACTGCCGTATTAAAAGCCAGATGCCAGGAATTCCCTTCGATATGTTCCGGGTTCAGCGGCAGAATACCCTGCAGCAAAAGCATGAGGAACAGTACCAAAAATCCCACTGCATTAAAAATGACCGCGCTTATTATGTACCTCTTAGCGGACATTTCCTCCCTGCTGTCCACACGCATGATTTTATATATCAGTTTTTCGCAGGGACCGCAGATTCGGGAAAGGAATACCTTTTCCCCATTCATAACCTTTCCGATGTAGCCTCCCAGCGGAATGGCGAGCGCTACCAGTATAATGAGATAAACCGCATATTGAATAAAGCTTTCCATTACCTGTCTTCTCCCTTCAATAAAATAACTAAATAGTAAATCAGCATACCGATACCAGTTGCCGCTATAAGCCATATCAGTATATCCATATCTGTCTCCCTTCCGCCGCCGGACGCGGCCGCTCATAACTTTGTGATTACTTCATGAAGTATAACAGAGCGGATAAAAAGATAGGGTTAGAGAAATCGGTAGGATGTTAAAATTGTATTAAAACGGCTGCCTGGTTATCATTCACGGCCCCTCTGCGCGCCGCCCTGTGGTTTTGCCTGCCCGGTTTTTCCCTGGGGCGGCGCGCAGAGGGGCCGTGAATGATAACACAATATGAATTCTTATGCTAATCTTAAGATTTACTTCATTGTTTTTTGTTGATATATAGCCCATAATGGTTATATAAAGAAGTATTGTAACTGTTCAGTACCCTCACAGTTACTCTGCAAAAATCCATCCTAAATCGCCTTCGGCGATGGATTTTTGCACTCCTGAATCACTTTCTTACGGTCAGCGCAGTAAATGCGCTGATCTGCTGAACAGTTACGAAGTATTTTACCTTATTTTATCACGATGAGGGGAGGTATCATTATGAAGGGGTTAAGAAGAGTTTTCACCCTATTGGCCATCAGCGCCGTATTGACATTGTTGACAGGGAATCTGACCGTTTTGGCCGACAATCCGGACGGCGGGACGGCGGATAATCCTTCTGCGGGTACCACGTCGCCGGAGTCAGAGGCCCCCGGTACAGCGTCCTCCGAGACGGGAGAAGAGGAAGGTACGGATGTGAACACAGGCGGGACGCCTGCAGCCGCACAACCATATATCTGCGACAGCAATGGTATGATTACAGGGGTCAATCCGGAATATCTTCAGGAATTGGCCGATGCGGGGCAAACCAAAATGTCTTTGAAGCTTCCCGCCTCCGTAGGAGGGACTGCCGTTAAGGGAATCGGACCCAATGCATTTGCGTCTTCCCAATATGCTGCATATAATGTCACTTTTACGGATCTGGATTTTTCCGGTACGTCTATCCAGACGATTGGAAGCGGGGCTTTTGCGGGCTGTACCGGATTAACCGGCTCCCTGCACCTGCCATCGGCTCCTGTTTCCGTGGGGGATAATGCCTTTGCTTCCACGGGGTATTCCTATATCTATTTTCCCAAAAGCCTTAACAAAAGCGGTGTCGATGCGTTTGCCGGCATGAATAAACTGATCGCCGCCATATGTCCTGACGAAGCGTCTTATAAAACTTTTTCACAGCTTTTTTCCATCAGGGACAAGCTCACCTATCCTCTCACCCTTTCTTTTCAGGATGAGGCCGGTACGGTAATAGATACACCCAGAGCCGCCCTGTATCATATGCCGCTCACCTACATGCTTAAGGATAATAAGTCCTGGACGGTGAATAAGAATTATAAATTGCCAGTCTCTTCCTCCGGCGGGGAATATACATGGAAATGGAGCACGGATAAGGACTGGTCCGTTCCGGTAACTCCTTCTTCTCTTGTTGAAGGGAATCTGCTGATCGCCCAAAAATCCATGGAGCAGCCTGTCATCCGTTTTGGAAACGGCATTGACAAGACTTATGATAAATCGCCGGCGGCGCTTACCGTTACTGCCAGCCATCCCCTGGCCAAGGCAGATAAGGATGCCGGGAACGGGGACGTTGTTTTCTGCTATACCTGGAGTTGGACAGACAATACCGGGATTACGAATGAAGAACCTGTTTATGATAAGAACACCATAGAATTCACAAATGCCTCTGATTTTATATGTAAGGTTAAAGTACAAGCTTTTGTGAAAGGGGAAAATGAACCCTTTTATGAGGAAAGCCATGAGTACAAAGTAAAAATCAGACAGGCATCCTCCGTGGTAAAACCCGTAGTGTCATCCGGCACCATTCCTGCAGAGGGGCCGCTGCCCGATCTGAGCCTTGGGGAGGGAAGCACGCCGGGTACCATTGCATGGGACGAAAACCAGCCGATACGTGAGGGGAAAAATGAGTATTCCTGGACCTTTACCCCAAAGGATAACATCAATTACACTACCGTTACCGGTAAAGTATCCCTTCAGAGTACTGCCGCTTCCCTTTATACCGTTTCGGCAGAGGTCAGCGGAAAAGGGAAGGTGACCCCTGACGGCACCGTTACCGCGGAAAAAGGAAAGGATCTCCTTTTTACCTTTACTCCGGATCCCGGCTATAAGCTGGGAACGGTTACCTTTGACGGTGTGGATATTACGGGTAAACTGAAAGATAATACGTATAAAATAGAAAATGTCCCTGCGGGGGATTCCCGGGAGCATAAGCTGTCTGCCGCCTTTAAACAAATGGACAGTGATGATATCAATCAGGTGTTCCGCAGCCTTCCTGAAATAAAAGAAGGGTCTGTAAACAGGGAGCTGAGGGATGCCTATCTGGATGCCAAAATCCAGTACGAAGCCCTGTCCGCCACCAGGACTCCCTCCGTGTCTCAGGATACTTTGCTTGCATTCTACCGTTCCTTCGCAAAGCTTTCTGAAATAGACTTCGACGTCGACAACAAAGGCCCTGTCAGCATATCGGATTATACGGCGCTTTTAGACAGTATGACTTTGGATGAAGCCAAAGGGTTGAAGGACGGGACGATTTCGAACTTCAGCATACAAATTAATGTGAGCGGTAACATAAATTTAAGTACGCAGCAAAGGGACCTGATACTTGCAAAGAAAAAAGATGGCATCATTGCGGATAGTTATAGTATTGACTTAAAAAAGATAATCACCCAATCAGGTACGACTAACAACTTCACCCTTACGGAATCAGATTTTCCCCTTACCATGAAATTTCCTCTTCCCAAGGGTATCAAAGCCCCGGCCTCCGGCTATGAACGTACCTTTTATGTAGCTGCCATCCATAATGAAGGGAAAGCCCGTACCGATGCGGATATCCTTTCGAATAAGGACAGCAGCGGCAAAACCATAACCGTTACCACGGAGCGTTTTTCCATTTTTACCGTCCTTTATCAGGATGTAAAAAAAGCGGAGGATCCCCACAATTCCTCCAACCAGAACAATTCCTCATCAGATAAGAAGCATGATGACAACAACGCTTCCTCCAATACCTATGTCCCTGATTATGAAAAGGACTTCTGGGATAATGTAACGAGTCTTATTAAAAAAGCAAAAGCGGGGGATACGGTAAACGTCAATGCGGTAACCTACGATAAGATGCCGGAATCGGTCATGGCCGCCCTTCGGGAGAATCCCAAGGTGGCGCTGATCGTAAGGTGGGACGGGGGGAAACCGGTCATGATACCGGCGCAGACGGCTCTCGCCTACGAAAAAGGCCGCGTTTATTATCCGCTGTCCCTGCTGAGCGAATTGTATGCCAAGGTGAATGCCGCGCTGACCACGCCTCCTCCGGCCCCTTCCGGATCCGGCTCCTCCGGCAGTTCCAACTCCGGCGGCGGTAACTCGTGGGAAATAAGCGCCCCTTCCTCCAATAATACCAACTATACTCCCACTTCCAAGGATAAAGGGACCGAAACAGAAACGGAGGAGGAGAGCGAAACAGAAGCAACGGAAACGGAAACACCTTCGGAAACGGCGGAGGAATCCTCCGAAGCGCCGGAGACCGCACCCTCAAAGGATCTTACCACCCAGGAAATCACAAAGACTTCGGAAAACAAAACCATTGCCGTCGTCCTTGTCGCATCCTTTGTACTGCTGGTTCTCGTAGTGGTAATCATTGTGGTACTGCTTTCTATTAAAAAGAAACAGGAATAACAGGCGGCTTTCCAAGGCACGATAAAAGGACAGCCATATCCAATACAAACGGAGGATAGATTCTCATGTTTTATCATGCCAGAAACAGCTCTGTACCAATAGGCAGTACCCAAATGGATTATATCTCCTTCGGCAGCGGGCCAAAAAACCTCATTATGATACCCGGCCTGGGAAACGGTTTGAAAACAGCAAAAGGAACGGCTATCCCCTTTGCCATGCTGTACCGGGAATATGCCAGGGATTATAAGGTATATGTTTTCAGCCGGAAAAACAGGATGGAAATGGGTTATACCACAAAAGACATGGCCCGGGACCAGAAGGAAGCCATGGATCGGCTGGGGATTACCGACGCTGCGGTGATAGGGATTTCCCAGGGCGGGATGATCGCCCAGCATCTGACCGCCGACTACCCGGAAGCAGTGGAAAAGCTGGTATTAGCGGTGACTTCCCCGGGGCAGAACAAAACGCTCCAAAACGTGGTCAGCCGCTGGATCACGATGGCCCGGGAAGGGGATTACAAGCATCTGCTTATTGATACGGCGGAACGCTCTTATTCCGAAGAATATCTGAAGAAATACAGGCGGCTTTACCCCTTCCTCGGCCTCATCGGCAAGCCAAAGGATTTTTCCCGTTTCCTCATACAGGCGAACGCCTGCCTTACCCATGATTCGCTGGATGCGCTGGGTAAGATCACCTGCCCCACACTTGTTATTGGCGGGGGAAACGACCGGATCGTAGGCACCCGGGCCGTCCCCGCCGTCGCTGCCGGCATCCCCCATAGCCAGCTGGTAATTTACCCTGAGCTGGGGCATATGGTCTATGAGGAAGCAAAGGATTTTAACAGCCGGGTTCTGGAATTTCTTTCCGCCCGGGAATAATGGCATGGTACCAGTGTACCATGCCATTATCTTTGTATCTTATCGTCAGAGGCCGAGCAAAGCCGGCAGCTCAAACCAGTTCTTTTCCACCCATACGATTTCTTCCTTGAAGCGCATGATCTTCTCCTCTCCCCCGGAAAAAACGGCCGCCTGAATCCACCACGGCACTTCCACGCACCAGGCGATTTTCAGGGAATCCACAATATCTTCCCCGGTGAGCGGCAGATATTGGGTATAACCCCGCCAAAAGGCATCCACCTTCCCTCTGTCTATCCCTTCCTCCGTTAACGCAAAGGAAAGAAAAGCCCTGCCGATATCATGTAAAATAAACCCGTATTGGTTACGGTCAAAATCCAGGATAGCTGATACCTCCCTGGTATGGAAAAGCATATTGTCAGGAGTAAAATCCTCATGGGCAATTCCCCGGGAAAGCCTGTCGAAAAAGGCGGGCGTTAGCTGCTTCAGAATGATCTCCTGGCCCAATACCGCCTTTTTATATTCCTCCGGTGTATCCGACGTCAGTTCAGCCGCCCGGGCATAAAAATTATCCCACAGGGAACCGTAAAACTTTCGGCTGTCGATGGGATATCCCTGTACCTCCGAAAGAGGCAGTTTGGCGAACTCCCTGCGCATGAGGGCGCTTACGCTCCCCAGACTCTCCATCTGATCCGCGGTTACCGTTTCCCGGTTCTCCGATTTCCCCGTACGGTAATCCATGACCATATATGCCGTATCCGCATCCGCATAGCGTATCGCACGGCCCTGACAGGTCAGGATGTGAGGGCAGGGGATTCCGTTTTCCTCCAGAAGGATTTGCCTCAAAAGTGCCGATTCTATCTGCTCCAGCCGCTTTTGGGTAAACCGCTCATAGCTGTATTGTTTAACCAGTAAGGTGCCCCTGCTGCTGCTTACCTTCCATTTTTTATTTAACCAGCCCCCCGTAACTGGGGTTATCTCCCCGCACCGCAGGCCATAGCTTTCTTCCAGATCCGCCAGCAGCTTCTTCTCCATACCCTTCCCCCTAATAGCAGCATTCCGGCTGCCCGGCGCCTGTCTCTCATTCCGAAAACCGGTAGCCCACCCCTACCTCCGTGATAATAAACCGGGGATTGGTGGTATCCTTCTCTATTTTCCGGCGCAGGGTTGCCATAAACACCCGCAGGCTGTTGGGATCCCCGCCTTCTCCATAGCCCCATATCTTATTCTGGATATAATTATGAGTCAGAACCTTCCCCCGGTTGCTCACCAAAAGGGTAAGAAGCTTATATTCAATAGGGGTTACATGGATTTCCTTTCCATCTATAAATACCATACGCTTCACAAAATCGATTAACAGGTAATCGCATGCAAAGCTTTCCCCCAACTCGTTTCCGCCGCCGGTCTGCTCCGCCTTCCGGATAGCTACCCGGATGCGCGCCAGAAGCTCTCCCATATGAAAGGGCTTTACCACATAATCATCCGCTCCCAGATCCAGCGCCCTGATTTTTTCCGACTCCTCCTGTCTGGCGGAAACCACAATTATCGGCTTATCCGAATTGCTGCGGATATGCTCTATCACTTCCATTCCATCCATATCCGGAAGGCCGAGATCCAAAATCACCACATCCGGGTTATTGGCATAGCTCAGGCCAATGGCCTCTCTTCCCGTGTCCGCCTTCAGATAATGATAACCCTCCTGCTTCAGGCTCATACAGATAAAATTGGATATATATTTATCGTCCTCCACAATCAGGACGGTCACTTCCTTTTCCATACCTTCCATGGTCTGTTTTCCTTTCCGTTCATTTTGCTCCAAAGGGCAGGAAAAACCGGAAGCTTGCGCCTCCTTCTTCCCTGTTGGCGGCTTCAATGCGCCCGCCGTGGGCGGTCACAATGGCTTTGCAGATAGCCAGTCCCAGGCCTATCCCCTTTCCGGTATCCCGGCTGACCGGGCGGAAGGTTACAAACTCATCAAATATCCGATCCTTTATTTCCGCTTCAATACCTGTCCCGTTATCCTCCACATAAAACCACACACCCTTTTCATCGGTTTCGGCCTTAATGAGTATAACCCCGTCCTCCCTGGTATGCTTTATCGCATTATCCAAGATATTAACCAGCACCTGGACAATCATTTTCCCGTCCATTTCCACCAGAAGCATTTCTTCAGGAATGTCGATTTCCACCCGGCGCAGCTTTCTTCTGCCCTTCACATAAGCCAGGGCATTGGTGATCACATCCTCCACGGCCTCCGGCTTCTTCTCCACCACCAGCTTACCGCTGTCGATTTTCGTCATGTTCAATATGTTTTCCACCAGCTGGATCAGCCAGTCCGCCTGTTCATTGATATCTTTTCCCAGGCTCATGATGCTGTCCGGATCCATCTTGTCCCCCGACTCCGCTATCAGGCTGCTGGCCCCGGCAATACCGGTGAGAGGCGTACGCAGATCATGGGAGATACTGCGCAGAAGATTGCTGCGCATCTGTTCCTTTTCCATGGCGAACTTAATCCGCTCCTGCTCCATGGTCAGCTGCTCCGCCAGCTGCTCGTTCTTCCGGGCAACTTCCACCTGCTTGCGGAACCGGACCGTCAGATTGGAGGAAATCAATGCCGCCACCAGGAAAAAGAGCAGAAGGATGACATCATCCTGGTTGGAAATAGAAAAAGTCCGCACCGGCTCCGTGAACAGATAATTAAAAACCATCACGCTCACCACCGAAGCGGTCACCCCATACGGATAGCCGTTCGTGCAGTAGGCCACCAGAAGCACCCCCACAATAAACAGCATCAGAATATTTTCCTTTCCTATCCCCAGCCAATGCAGCAAAAAAGAAAACAGAGAGGTAATGAGCATAATACCGGCCAGCCGGCCGGCATACCGGATTTGATGCATTCCGAAATACCTTTCCATTTTCTTTTTCACAATAAATCCTCCCAAACCTCCTGCGGATTAACTCCTGTAAAGGGTTCCGCCAGTTATCGTTATCCCCTTATTTTATAGATGTTTGAGAATTTTATCAATATCTTTTTTCTTTCCGATGACCATCAGATGCTCTTCCGCCCGGAATACATGGTCGGCTCCCGGCAGAAAACTGGTGATTCCGTTGAGCCTGGTGCCTATGATGCTGCTGTTCAGCCTGGCCCGGAAATCCACTTCCCCGATGGTTTTCCCCACCCATTCCCGCAAAGGCGGAATTTCATAGATGGAATATTCCTCGTCCAGTTCAATGTAATCGAATACATTATCTGCGGAGTACCTGACCGCTATCCTCTCCGCAATATCTTTTTCCGGATAAACCACCGCGTCCGCGCCGTTGCGGAGCAGGAATTTGGCCTGGATATCACGGGTCGCCTTACTTATCACATGCCTGGCCCCCGCCTCCTTCAAAAGGCTGGTAATTTCCAGGCTGCTCTGGAAATTGGTGCCGATACAGACAAAGCAGAGATCGAAATTTCCCACCCCCAGGCTGTGCAGCACTTCTTCATTGGTACAGTCCCCTATTTTGGCATTGGTAACCAGAGGAAGCAGATCCTCCATGGCTTCCTCCCTTTGATCCACAATCATGACTTCATTATTCAACTGCAGCATTTTACGGCACAAATGCTGCCCAAACCGTCCCATTCCTATAATCAGTACTGTTTTCATAGTTAACCTTTATCCTATCATTACTTTTTCTTCCGGCAGCTTCACCGGGGCCACTTTTTTCCGTTCCATAAAGGACAGGGCAAAGGACATGCTGCCAATCCGCCCGCAATACATCAAGAGGACAATGATAATACGGCTGGCAGCGCTCAGATCCCGGGTAATCCCCGTGGACATCCCTACGGTACCGATAGCGGAGAACACCTCAAACACCACATCCTCCATTAAAAGATGAGGCTGGAAATAGGGTATGGCTATGGATGCCACAATAGCCATAAACAGGCTGATTACCGCCACGTCGCTGGCTTTTCTCACCGCATCGTCCTCCAGCCTGCGTTCAAAAATATTGCATCCTCTGGCCCCTCTGAGGTTGGACCATACATAAATCAAAAGAACCACGATGGTGGTGGTTTTAATACCTCCCGCTGTGGATCCGGGGCTTCCCCCGATGAACATTAAGAGCACGGTAAGCATTTTGGAACTGGTGGTAAGGCCCGCCGTATCTATGGTATTAAAACCTGCCGTCCTTGCTGTCACGGAGCTGAATGCGGAGGTAAGTACGATTTCCTTGCCGGACATCCCTGCCATCAGGCCGTCTTTTTCAAACAGATAAATAAAAAGAGCGCCGCCTGTTATAAGTATTGCCGTACAGGAAAGAACTATTTTGGTATGCAGCTTATATTTTTTAATATGAAATTTATTCCTGCAGATATCATCCCATACAAAGAACCCGATACCGCCCACCACAATCAATGCCATGATCGTGACATTGATCAGTGTGTCGTCCGCATAGGCGGTAAAGGAAGAATAAGGCCCTTTGCTGGTCCCCATCAAATCGAAGCCCGCATTACAGAACGCGGAAACCGCATGGAAAATACCGAAGTAAATCCCCCGAAGGATTCCGAACTCCGGTACAAACCGGATCATAAGCAGCAATGCCCCGGTCAGCTCAATCAACGCCGTACCGATAAGTGTCTTGCGCACCAGGCGCACCACTCCGCCCACCTGGCTGGTATTCATACTCTCCTGCAGGATTCCCCTTGTCTTAAGGGATATCTTTTTATTCAGGAACATGGCGAACAATACACCGATGGTCATAAAGCCCAAACCGCCCACCTGTATCATAAGCAGAATCACACACTGCCCGAACAGACTCCAGTAGGAAGCCGTGTCCACCACAACAAGCCCGGTTACGCAGGTAGCGCTGGTTGCCGTAAACAAAGCGGTAAGGGGCGTAGCCATCTCACCGCTTTTCGTGGCAATGGGAAGCATCAGGACGAGCGTCCCCAAACCAATTACCAGAAAATATCCCAAAGCAATAATCTGCGCTTGTGTCAATTTATTTCTGATATAATGAAACATTTCCTTATCCTTTTCCTTTTGCTTTATTTCTTCCGGGAGCCGCCTCCCCTTCGGACATGACGGCGGAGATTAAGGGCGTGCAGTTATCCGTTGCCGGCATACTGTCTGATAAACAGATGATAAAGCCCTTCCGGGGTTGCCCCTGCCTTTTCCAGAACCCGTATGCGGTTTTCCAGGAAAATCCCCCGGTTTCCCGATTCATTGCAGATCCCATACAACTGCTCCGCCCCGGCCATACGGTTTGCCATACCGCACAGCAGAAGGTTATGGTAATCCGAACCATCCAGGGCAAACACCGCCATTCCCGGCGCACCCGCCACCTCATGCCAGCGGGAGGACACCGCCATCAGCTCTTCCCTCGCCCTGTCGTCAAATTCGGGAATCCGCAGGCAGCTGACACCGTTCTCTTTCAGCTTTTCTTCAAACAGGATTGCCAGTTCCCCTTCCCCGCCAATCAGGACCTCATAATCATCATCCGGCACCGCATCCTTGGGCCTGAAACGGTAGCCTTTTACAATGTCATTCATCTGCCCGGTAAACACGAAACCTACGATGAGCAGATAAGCCGTTAACGCGGCCAGTAATAAAATATTTGTGAAAATGGTCATTTCATAATCGCCTCCTCGCCTTTTTTCCGGCGTGTACATTGCTTCCGTCACGGAAAAAGGATGCCAGCCTAAATTCTTTTCTTAGCTTAAGCATAGCATCCCCGGCATTAAGATAGTCTTAAGATTCCCTATCTGGCATTAAGATTGTAATAAGATAAAAAAGGCGCATAAACACTGGGTTTCAGACATGTTTCACGTCATCTGCGAAGGTTTCCGGAACCGTTTTTAATAATACGGAAGCGTAAAATACGCCGTCTTTCTGCGCAAATTCCACCGTCCCCCCGTAACGGGCTGCAAGCTCCCGCACGGAAGCCGTTCCGATTCCGGTCCCTTCCCTTTTCGAAGATAGGGGTATCCCCTGTTCAAACCCGACCTGCGCCGTGCAGGTGTTGTCCGTCAGGATCAGCAGCGATGAACCGCCCCTCCTTTTCAACCTGAGCCTTATAAACCTCCGTTCCGCCGTCTCCCTCCGGCAGGCCTCCACCGCATTTTCCAGAAGATTCCCCAAAAGTACGGTAATATCCGTATCGGATACCGGACAGCCCCGGGGATAATCCACGCCCGCCTCGAACTCAATTCCGCCGTCCCGGGCCAAAGACGCATAATAACAGACTATGGCATTCACTGCGTCATTTACGCAGTACCGTTCCCTTGTATCAGGGGGCAGCTGGTTTCTATAAAGATCAATGTAATCCGCAAGCCCCTCCTTATCCTCCCTGTCAATATATGACTGCACCACGGCCAGATGCTGCCGCAGATCATGGCGTGCTCTGCGCATTTCGTCCCTGTGGGAGGCCAGCGCGTCAAACTGCTTTTTCTGGACCTGCAGGCTCCTGTCCGCATACTTCAGGGCTTCTTCCAGCTGCGTCCGGGCATGGGAGACTTCCAGCACTTCAAATGCCACATAAGACACATAGCAGGCGCCCAGCAGCATGAGATAACGGGATACCAGAAACTGCCAGGAGGCGAAGGCATATACCTCCGTTACCGTGCAGTAGAGCATACCGAACAGGGTGGAAAACAAAGGGATTTTCCACAGATGCCGCCACATGGCCTTATTGTCCATTTTCAGCGCGTCAGCTATGGTATGGCTGAAAAAATGGGACAGGAACGGAAAGGTTATCAGGTAAACGATTATACGGGCGATATTATAGACCATGTATGGGTGCCTGTCAGAGAATTCATAAAAAAACCGGCTTTCGATAAAGTTGGCATTGCCGAGCACAAAAAACTGCCACGCCAGAAACAGCAGCCAGGTAAACATCAGTTTAGGGAAACTGTCCCGGATCAGCAGGAACGCAAATCCCAGGAAAAGCAGAAGAAAACAGTAGCGGGTAATCGTCGTCCACTTCACTGCCATCTCATAACCGCCCCGGTTGATCACATAAAATACACCGCTGTATACCGACGAGACGACGAACTGCAGCAGGACGATATACCGGAAGGGAAGGCGGAGCCTGTCACGGAACAGCCAGTAACGCGGCAGTGTAAAGGGGATGGCATCCAGAAAGGGGAACAGCAGTACCATCAGTGTATCCATAAACCTCATCATAGCAGAACATCCTCCCTTTCCCGCCGGAACAGATAAGCACTGAATAACGCTTCCAGCTTCTTTTTCTCCCGTCTGGCAAATGGTATTCTCACTCCTGTATCCATCAGGAAATCCAATCCGTCAATCCGCTCCACCCGTTCCGCATTGACGATACACCCCTTATAACAATTCAGGAACTGAGGAAAGGCCGCCAACAGACAGCTCAACTCACTGATGGATATGCGGAACCGCAGGATACCCCGCCTGTCCGTGTGAATCTGGATATAATGCTCGTCCCTGTCACACCAGAGGATTTCACGCAGGAGGATTTTTTCCTGCTCCACACAGAGGAACCGCGCATCCCGTATTTTACCCACTCCCGCCAGATCCATAGTCTTTTTAAAGGCTTCATACTCGTAAGGCTTTACCAGATATCCGCATGCACGCACACCGTAGCTCTCAACAGCATGACTTTGACTGGTGGTAACAAACACCAGCGCCGCCAGTTTATCCTTTTCCCTGATCTTCTGCGCAGTTTCAATTCCGGAAAGCCCCGGCATATATTGATCGATAAATATCATATCCCATACTTCCGGCATAAAACAGGACAAAAAATCCTCCCCGCTGGAAAAATCATCTATCACAGGCGTTTCCCCTGCATAACTTTCATTCAGATATCGGCACAAACATTTCCGTATTTCCTCTCTGCCAAGGTATAAGTCGTCAATGACAGCGACTCTCATGTCCCCATTCCCCTCTCTGTTTCCAAGCCTGGTATTACACCTATCATTTTACAGGAACCGCACCACGGCTGCAACGCAAAATCCGGCCAAAAATTACAAGTTCCGGCCACCTTATTGCTTATCTTTCCGTATTCTACTATTTTAATAATAAGAGAGCACGCATACCGGAAAGGAGGGAACCTATGTGGAATACGATTGTCTGTGACGGCAATGCCGCGGAGCGGGATCTGCTCATGGAATCCGCCCGGCATTGTTTTGAAGGGAAAAATATAAAGGCACACATAACCGGCTGTGCAGACTGGCAGGAGCTTGAGAGTATCGTAACGCACGCTTTTCCGGATATTGTAATCATAGCCCAGGACGGTGTGGACGGCTTGAACACCATTACCAGCGCAAGACTTTTGTCCCGTAAAATCATATGGTTTTCTGATTTGGATTTTGGGCTTCAGGCATACCGCCTGTGCGTCCCATTCTTTTGCAGAAAGCCGGTCTCGGAGCAAAAGATGGAGCAGGCATTGTCCCGGCTCATGGAGCTGATTACGGAAAACAGGAAAATAGAAGAAAAGGAGCAGTGATGCTTAATGGAACATACCTTTAAAATAACCATATCCGCCGATGCACATCACAGCTGGCAGGGAGTGCTGCAGACAGAAAGCGGCGTCTGTTCCTTTAACAGTGAACTCGAGCTTCTGCAGAAAATGGCAACGCAGGTAGATGCCGGGGAACCGGACTGCTCAGACTGGAAAAAGGATGCCTGCATCGATAACACGTCCCTATGACCCCCAGACGGGTTTTGTGTTGAATTTTTTTCCAATGATGCATATACTATAAGTGACACCGGCTCCCGCACCTCATATCCATGTGGCCCGGGGAGTTATTTTCGTATCCGGATATCTTTTATACGGACCAACAATTACGTGGACAGGAGTACATAAATAATGAAAGTTTTATTAATCAACGGAAGCCCTCATGAAAAGGGCTGTACTTACACCGCCCTTTCGGAAATCGCTTCTGAGCTGAAGGAATGCGGGATCGATTCCAAAATTTTCCATGTGGGCACCGCTCCGGTACGGGGCTGTATGGGCTGCGGCGGCTGTGCCGGAAAGGGCAGATGTATCTTTGAGGATACCGTTAACACGGCAATAGAAAAAGCATCCCGGGCGGATGGTTTTATCTTTGGTTCCCCCGTCCATTATGCATCCGCAGGCGGCGCTGTCACTTCCTTCCTGGATCGGATGTTCTATGCGGGGAAAGCGAATATGGTGTATAAACCCGGCGCCGCAGTCGCCAGCTGCCGCCGTGCCGGCTCCACCGCCACCCTTGATCAGCTGAATAAATATTTTACCATATCCAACATGCCTCTGGTAGGTTCCTCCTACTGGAATATGGTCCATGGGAATACCCCGGAGGAAGTGCTTCAGGATAAAGAAGGCCTTCAGACGATGCGAAATCTGGCCCGCAACATGGCCTGGCTGCTGCATTGTATCGAAGCCGGTAAAAAAGCGGGGATCGCCGTTCCGCTCCCGGAAACAGGAAATACCACCAACTTCATACGTTGACCTCTTTTCCTTTTTGCGCGGACAATAACGCCGGGAACAGAGATCCCGAAAAAAAGAAAGCAGAATGATGTGCCTGCCGGAAACGCTGTCGTTCTTCCGCCTGCATCTTTCTGCTTTCTTTTTATCCATTGATACCTTACCTTATATCGCCGTCATCGAAGGGATCGCCGCACTCCGGACAGAATTTTGGGGGATGCGCCGGATCCTCCGGCTCCCATCCGCATTTGTCACACTTGTAAAGCCTGGCTCCTGCCGGTTTCTGTTTGCCGCATTCGGAACAGAACCTGCCTTTGTTTACCGCTCCGCAGGAACATACCCAGCCATTCTCCCAAGGCCTGGGCTTTCCGCACTCGGAACAGAATTTTCCGGTATTTCCGGCGGCACCGCAGCTGCAGTTCCAGCTTCCTGCCGTATTGTCCTGCCTGCCGGCCGCTGTCCCTGCCAAAGTCTCCTGCTGCCGGTTCTGCTGTCCCATTTCAAAAAGCTGCCCTGCATTGATTCCGCCCGCGTTAGCTGCCATATTCATCCCTGCAAAGGCCATCATGGGGCCGGTGGCTTTATTGCCCGCGGCCGTCTTCATAGCGTCTGCCTGCGCACCGGTAATGGTTGCCGCCGCCATATTGGGATCCCGGAGCACAGCCGCCTTCTGCAGCTGCTTGATCATATCTTCATCCTCTTCCGAGGCTTTCACGCTGCTTACCCCGAAGGAAGCCAGGGCAATTCCCCGAAGCTTCACCCATTTTTCCGAAAGAACCGTATTCAGGGCGGATGCTATTTCATCCGTATGGCCCGGCAGCGAGCTGTAACGGATCCCCATATCCGAAATCCTCGCAAAGGCAGGCTGCAGAGCTGTCATCAGCTCACTTTTCAGCTGGCTGTCCAGATTCTCCCTGGAATAAGCCCCTTCCACATTTCCGCATACATTCACATAAAAACAGATAGGATCCACAATCCGGTAGGAATACTCCCCGTGGCAGCGGATCGCTATATCGATATCCAGCCCGATATTCCTGTCTACCACCCGGAAGGGCACCGGATTCGCCGTTCCGTATTTATTTCCCACAATTTCTTTTGTATTGAAGAAGTATACCCTCTGATCCTTGGGTGCTTCCCCGCCAAATGCGAACCGGATACCGAAGGTTTCAAAGGAGCGCCTCACATTCTCCCCCAGATCCCCGAAAAATACTGAAGGTTCGCTGGACGTATCGTAAACGTATTCACCTGGCTGCGCACAGACATCCACTACCTTTCCCTGATCCACGATCATCATACACTGCCCTTCATTGACCGCGATGACCGATCCGTTGGAGATGATGTTATCGCTTCCTTTTTTATTGGAACCTCTTTTGGAGGTTTTCCTGCTTCCTTTTACCGCAAGGATATTGGCCGGAATCGAATCACAATAAAAATACTCTTCCCACTGATCCGCCATTACCGATGCTGCCGACTGTACTGCCGCTCTGATTAATCCCATATAGACCTTCCTTTCCGTGTCTGCTGATCCAGCGAATGCATTCCGCTGCCGATGTGTGCCGGGAATCTGTTTTTATTATATGATACTGTCCCTGTTTTTGCAAAGGAAAAACCCGCCGGGCACCCATAAATAACTGCCCTGAAAATGCAAAATACAATCAGGCATCCTTTTTGCCGTCGTAACCTTTTTGGGCCGCTTTCATTTTCATTTTATTATTATACATGTAACGATCCATTTCCTCCGTAGCCTTATGCAGATCTCCATCCCGGTATTCTATAACCCCGTAAGCGAAGGAAAGCGTAATTGCGTTCACTTTACCGCAGTTTGACGCAATCAGCTTTAACTCATCCTCCAATTCCTCCCTGCACCACCTGCCGACCACTATGATGAACTCATCTCCTCCATAACGGTAAAGCTTTTTTCCCTGTACAGGAATGGACAATAAAGCCTGAGATACACTTATAATAGCCTGATCCCCCGCCTCGTGGCCATAAGAATCGTTAATTGCTTTCAGCCCGTTCATATCTATCATAGCCAGGGTGACAGACTGCCCATTCCCTATGGATTCCAGCCTCTTTGTATAGGCCAAGCGGCTGTAAATCCCTGTATGTGAGTCGAACAATACCTTTAAAATAGTAATCAGCAAAAAGTAGGTCAACAGCATTACAGCTGTGGTACTCCATATCATGTAACGGATGACAAACACGATTTCAAGAGTACAGGCACCTGCAATTGCTATCCCCGCACAGAGCAGGAATATTGTCTCCAGCCTGCGTCCGGGCATCTCCTGCCGTGAGGCCGTATATAAAATAAAGGCTACATAAAAGGCTGATGAAAAAAAAGGCAGTAAAAATAGCGGCCCTCTGCTATAAATGTTTCCAGGCGCCACCCAAAGCACCTGCCCCGTCCAGAAGCTTCCTAACGATAACAGCGCGTTAACTATTGCCGGCAGGCACTGCAGCCATCCCATACGGACAAGCTGGTTACGCCTGTATATCCACAACAGTACCAGCGGCGAAAGAGGAGCCGCTGCAAACTGCATCGCGCTTGTTAAAAAACGCAGGCGCCACCATTCTCCTGTCGTAATGGGGCTGACACAGCGATCCACCCAGGTAGAAAAAAGCATCAGACCTACTACTCCAAGCTCCATCAAAAACAAGTTCTTTTCCTGACGTGTCAGAAGCTGATCGGTTACTAAAATAATAGAAAAAAAGAGAAGCAGGACAACAGGGGCATAATAAGCTTGCAAAGCTTCCAAAAACATTAATTTCATAATTATTACCATCCCCAATATGATACAAAAAGTATAGCACAAAACATTTTTATTGTTCACTGCTTTTTGCTAATTTTTGAATTAAAATAAAAACCGGAATCACATGCGGTATGATTCCGGTTATACTTACCCACTTGTTATGTATTGAACGTTTAAAGCATTACTCCAGGTTATTCCATAATCTTTCATAATCAACAGAAACCTGCGTTTCTTGTGTTACGATAAACAGACGGCAGTCATGAGAAGGAATCGTAACTACCAGCTGCTTTTTCCACAGTTCTTCTTTTTCACCAGTCCTGAACCGGAAAACATGCCAATCGGAAGGAATCCCAAGCTTTTCCAGAGCATATACCCCATTCAGCTTGACTTCGGTATTATTAAGGATAAATACGATCCCTTTTTTCTTTTCTTTATGTACCATGACGATTTCCGGCCGTTCTTCGGAAAGAAAGGGTAAGGAAGGCTTCCTTCTCCTGTCCGGCTTTATGAATTCGAAAAGCTTATTCCTGCCGGCCGCTATCCGGTGAAGGGGATCGGATGTATAAATACAGCCGCCGGATACAGCTGCCAATAAGGCCAGGCTGTTAATTTCCCGGTCTGTAAGACGTATCTGGAAATCCCGGAGCATAACCGCATCCGGATCCGTCTGGTAAAAATGGTGATTGGCATAATTGTTCCCTGTCAGGCAGCGTATCATATTCCGGGGACCGAATCCGCCATCCCAGCTGGAGCCTACATCCCCTCCGATCCGCATACCGTCGGCATATCCCACAAAGGGGAGAAAAGGCGCTATACAGCCAAGCCAATAGCTGTCTTCCCCTATGGCTTCCCGGATCATCTGTAAATAATCCCGGTAGTATTCGACGGACGTTTTACCGGGACTGTATCGTTTTACGCGGCTGCTGTCCTGAAGCCCCCAGAGCATAAAATCCGTTTTAAACATCCGCGCGCCCCATTTTCTGAAAGTGGTAAAAACATGCCTCATATAAGACATGGCATCCGGGTGGGAGGTATCCAGGCAATAATACTCTTCATCCTGATATCCCCAGGGCTTTGGTTCATTGTCCGTAATCCATAGCCTGACAGGCATTCCCTCCCAATCGTGCAATACCCAGTCCGGATGCTCGCTGTACAGCCGGCTTCTGTTGCCAACCATAAAAGCACCTACCCAGATTCCGGGAATATATCCGGCCTCTTTTATTTCTTTAAAAGCGGTTTCAAGCCCTTCCGGGAATCTCTCACCCGGTTCCAGCCAGTCCCCGATAGCCGTACAATACCCCACATCCAGCTGGAAATATTTCATATCCTTACCGCACTTTACATCGGCAAAGCCCTCCAAATATTCCTTCAGCTGTATACGGTCGAAATTCTGATAACAATAATACCAGGAACACCAGTGATACGCAGGAGGCATAAACAGCCTGGCGGACATATTCCGTCCGATTTCTTCCGCCGCCCTTTCCAGACCTTCCTCCATGGACGCTGTTAAAAGGAACTTTACCCGTTCAAAAACCACCTGTTCTCTGTTGGTATTTTCCATTCTTACATCGAAAGACAGCTGCATTACCGTTTCCAGGTTCCGGTTACCGCTTCCGTCCGTATAGGTATTCTTCTCACAGGCATCCAGTTCGCATACCGTTTCATAATGCTTCTGAGAGGCGGTATATATGGTCAGGAATTCCTTCTTAAACTGTAAAGAACATAATCCATAGCTTACAATTGTCCCTTTTTTCCGTATACTGTCTCTTCCGTAATAACCGGTATCCCCGCCCATGCCTTCCGCAGCCTGGTAAAAACCGTCCGCTGCCGTATCCGCCCTATAAAAGAAATGCAAGGTATGGACAGGACCTCTATAGTTTTCCAGAGCATATTCCAGTCCGAAGCTGTCTTTTTCTTCCTCCTGCAGGCTGCAGGATATATTCCCGTATTCCGTTACCCATACGACTTTCTTTTCTTCTTTAAGGATCTGCAATACATGGAGGGAATGCCCGTCTATGCCGGGATACATATTTCCGATAAGGCAGGAGGAACCGCTGCATACCGTAAGGCTCCCGTCCTTCTCTATTCTGCACGTTACCCCCATCTCAACATTCCTCCCCCAGATATTCATGTGCCATAACCAGCATAACACTCGCCGTCCAGGTATATGCACGATCCCGCAGGCCATCTCCCGTCTGTGCATCAAAATTTTCAGCACAGCCGCTCTGCTGTACCATTTTACAAAAACGGCGGGTTATATCCCGGACAAACTCCTTTTCTCCGCATTCCCAAAGCCCGTCAGCCAGCAGCATCGTGCTCGGTGCCCATATCGGCCCTCTCCAATAGCCGTCCGCTTCATATAAGTCACTGGACGGACTTTCCGTAGCCAGTCCATAACCGGTAACAAATGTGTCACTTTTCAGCTGCTTTATCAGGTATTCCTTACAATCCGCCGGAAGCGCTTCCCCAAGTACGATAGGCAGATATAAAATCAGGCTGCAGTTTTCTACCTCTTCCCCGGTAACCGTCCTGACAGCGCGGGGCCTTCCGTTTATAAAAAGCTTATCCAACATACGGACACGCATATCGCCGGCCCGTTTCCTCCACATCATGCTATCGGCATTACGGCCGGTCTGTTCTGCCAGATAACCCAGCTCTTCCATTTGGATGATAAGGAAAGCGGCCAAATCCGGAAGGGTAACAGGGGGCAGCATACGGAAAGCCGTGGAATTATCCCAGCCGGAATCATTCCCATGTGTATATTCACAAAGCCCGTCTCCATCCTGGTCCCTGTAATTTAACCACCATTGTGTCCATTTTCCTATCTTTTCATAGGCTTCCTCAAGCTGCTCCATGTCCAGGTTCATAATCTTTCTTAACCGGCGGAAAGTCCAGCCATGAATGGGGGGTTTGCAATAATTATCAATAATTATGGAATCATTAATGCTGTCGGGTATTCTCCCCGTCGGGCTTTGCTGATCGAACAGTATCATAAACTGATCCCATGCATCAAGCGGATTATCATACGCCAGTGCCA
The DNA here is from genome assembly GCA_022845955.1 of Lachnospiraceae bacterium. Classification (GTDB taxonomy): domain Bacteria; phylum Bacillota; class Clostridia; order Lachnospirales; family Lachnospiraceae; genus Eisenbergiella. The sequence continues at coordinate 318,301 of AP025576.1, read as the reverse complement.
GCGCATTGAAACAGTGATCCCAGCTCCATACATTGCACATCCAGTTTTTGGACATAAACATGGCATCTCTCTTCAGGAATCCGCATTTCTTTACTATGCTGCTCCAGTTAACATATGCCGCCTTTTCCCTGGCATCCTCATATGCAGCAGGCACAGTGGGCATGGAATGATAAAAACGCCGGAAATCATCTCTTGTATGGTTACCTATCTCATCCATATCGTAGGAACGGCGGCGGTTAATCCAGGAATCCCTGACCTCTTCCAAAACCAGCAGAAATTCCCCTCTTTGTTCACAAATGTCCAGCCGGCAGTATTCCGAATTACTCACGTTCCATTCCTGCTGCAATGTAATGCTTCCCGCCTGGTTAAACAGCATATATCTCATATAGTTTTTAAAGCAGTCAGCCATATACCAGGTATCCTCACCGGAAAGAACCGGCTGGATAAAGTCAAAGGCATCCCCCGGCAGGAAATCCAGTCCGATGCCGAGCCCCTCTCCCTTTCCCCCAAGCAGAAGCGTATCGGAATCCGCAAAGGCCAGTGTAATCGTCCCGTCCTCCAACAGCAGCTCCACCTTCTCCGGCTGTGCCTCTATCCGGTATGTACAGATTTTCCCCTTGTGCAGAGGAACTATCCTTGCCACATAAGGTGTTTTCGCATTTCCATGGACCGTTCTGAGATACAGGCCTTCCTCCAGCCCTGAACCCCGGAAATTTTTACCACAGTAAGATACTGCCATATAGCTTCCTCTCATGCTGAACGGTACTTCTTTTAAATCCAGATTCATAACTTCCCTCTCCTTTTCAATCCATAAATTTGTTCTTCCCCTTATCCCTTCAGGCCGGAAAAGGTAATCCCTTCAATAAAATATCTCTGTGCCATAAAGTATACTACAATCATAGGCAAAGTAATAACAGAAGATAACGCCATCAGCAGATTCCACTCACTCACATGCTGTCCCATAAAATTCTGCAGGGCGAGGGATACCGTTTTCAGGTTTTCCTTATCCAGATACAACAGGGGGCCCATAAAGTCATTCCAGGTATTCATAAACGTAAATACTCCCACGGTACATAAGACCGGTTTTGCCATGGGAACTATGATCCGCAGATAGATCACAAAGTAATTCGCTCCGTCCACTAAGGCCGCTTCATCATATTCTTTCGGTATCCCTGCATAAAACTGTCTCACCAGGAATACATGAAAAGCGCTTCCGAAAAAACAAGGCAGTGTCAGCGGGACAAAAGTATTGTATGCCCCCACCGCCTGCCAGATAAGGAACTGAGGGATCATCAGTACGGTCTGGGGGATCATCATGGTAGACAGCAGCAGGGCAAACCACAGGTTTTTTCCTGAAAACCGCAGCCGGGAAAACCCGAAAGCAATAAAACTGGAACTGAGTATACTCCCCAGCATGTTAATAAGCACTATGATTGCCGAATTGACAAAGTATCTGGAAAAAGGCGCCCGTGCAAAGGCATCTTTAAAATTATCCAGATTATAATGGCTGGGAAGCCATTGGATAGGTACCGTCATAATTTCCCGGTTTGTCATAAAGGAACTGCGGACCATCCAGAAAAAAGGGAACAGCATCAGAACGGATATACCGAATAGCAAAATATAGGAAATAAGTTTCCCTCTGTTCTTTTTTTTCATGATTACTCTCCATTCTCATATATTACCCATTTATCCGAAGTCTTGAATACAACAGCTGTAAGCGCCGCAATAATCAGGAATAATACCCAGGACATGGCTGCCGAATACCCCATCTGCGATTGCTTGAATGCGGTGCGGTAGACAAGCAGGGAATAGAAAAGGCTGGCATTGGAAGGCCCTCCGTCCGTCATGATATAGGATTGGGTAAACGTCTGCATGGAACCTATAATCGCCATGACAAAATTATAGAAAATAATAGGGGTCATCATGGGAATGGTAATTTTCCGGAATTTGGCAAAAGCACCGGCACCGTCAATTTCCGCCGCCTCGTATAGCTGCCTGGATACCCCCTGCAGCCCTGCCAGATAGATAACCACCGTATTACCTGCGGCCCAGACCGCCATTACGGCAAGCGACGGAATAACCTCCTTCGGGCTGAATATAAAGTTATGCGTATGCCCCCCGAACGCTTTTATAATACTGTTCAGCAAGCCATACATAGGGTTATATATGTACATCCAGATAGCGGAGCTGGCCACTACCGGTACGATGGAAGGGATATAAAATATGGTCCGGAATACGGACAGCCCCTTCACCTTTGTATTCAGCAGCATAGCTATCAGCAAAGGAACACACGTTACCAGCGGGACGCTGAGCAGCGTATAATATGCCGTTACCTGAAGCGATTTGATCACAAGCGAATCCTTAAAAAGATTCAGATAATTCTTCAGGCCAATGAACTCCTGGGGCGTTATCACATCCCATTTTGTAAGACTAATCCACATGCTGAACAGCATGGGCCCAAAATTAAAGCAAAGCAGACCGATAATTGCAGGGGCTATAAAGAAATATCCCCACTTCAGCTGCGTTCTGTCCTTTAACGACATCCTTTTCTTTCTTTTCATGATTTCTCTTTGTCCTCCAGTCCAAGCCCGGCCTTTTACGGACCGGGCATCCTGCACTATTTATTTATTCCCGCGGGCAACGAGCCAAACGGATGCACGAGTGCATCCACTTGGCGACTGCCGCGAGGGTTATTTATTTCCAGTAACCATCTATACTGTCGGACAAATCCAGCGATTCCAAAGCTTCTTTGGCAGATACCTCTCCCAGCCAGACATTGTCCAAGGCCGGAACTATTGTATTATCCACGATAACAGGGAAATTCTTTACTCTGACATTATCGCCCAGCATCGTACTTTCGGCCTGCAGAATATTTTTAAACGCTTCACACATCTGTGCCGCATCCACCTTGGTATAAGTGGATATCCATTTCTGTTCATTTTCCCCTCCGTCAAATACCTCCAGTGTGTGAGGAAGGCCGCCGAGAGAAACTCCCTGCTCCAAAGCCGCCTGTATGGAATTGGTAAAGTTGGTAAAATACTGATAGAAATCAAATGCTTCCTTCTTATCTGCAGCGGCAGGCGACATACATAATCCCGCTGTCCAGCTGATATCTGCAGGATGTTTAAACGCCGGAATAGGAGCCACACCTACATCAAAACCTTCGTTGGTATAGTTGGCAAGCGCCCATCCGCCGTCAATTACCATAGCAACCTGCCCGTTCATTAACATGGCAGATGCATCGGAAAAAGCGCCTTTCGCCATGGCACTGGAGGGTGCGCAATGAATCACATTCCCCAAATCGGCAATAGACTGAATCACCTCGATACCGGCTTCCGACCGGATCCCAAGCTCTGTGCCTTCTTCGTTAAGTATGCCTACATCGTTCGTGTGCAGCAAAGCGATATACTTCGTCCAGTCCGTTGGCATCATGGTGCCATATACGGTGATATTATCCGGGTCAAAGCCTGCATCCCCAGGGCCGTTGCCATTGCTGTCTTTGGTTATTTTTTTGGCGTTTTCCACAAATTCATCCCATGACCAGGGCTTTGAGGCATCTGTGGAAGGAAGCGCTATTCCGTTCTGTTCCAGAAGCTCTTTATTATAATACATGCACATTGTCGTTACATTATATCCCACTGACCATACATTTTCATCTGTGGAAAAAATGGCGGAATCCACAGAAACATCGGACGGATTAACACCCGCCTCCTCATATAAAGGCTTCAGGTCCAGCAGCGCCCCCTTTTCTCCCCATTCGAATACATTTCCTTCGGGAAGATTAAAAATATCCGGCATACTACCCGCTGCCGCCATTGTATTGATTTTACTCAGATACTCCGCATACGGGATATAATTTTCTTCAATATCAATATCCGGATTTTCTTTTTCATATTGTGCTACAATTGCCTTGTCAAATTCCTGCTCGGCATCCGAAGCCCACATATAAAAAGTGACCTTCTTCTTTTCCCCTGCCGAACGGTCGGCCTGTGATGCTTCTGTCTGTCCCGGTTCTGCCGCACTCCCGGCAGTTGATGCACTTCCACCGCCGCTCCCGCATCCCAGACATGTACATACCATACAAATTCCCACAAACAATACCAGTAACTTCTTTTTCATTTTTCAACCTTCCCCTTTCCTATCAGTTATTATCTTCGTCGACATATATATAATATTAATTTATAGAAGCCTTTTCTAGTACAATATTGTCATGAGAATAGCACAATATTAACTCTGTGCGGCTATTATCCTGTAATACAGGGCAAAAAAACAGAAAGCCGCATGGTTTCATGCACACTTTCTGTATCCTTCTTTTATTCTCCGCCGCAGATATTCCTGTATTCCCGCGGTGTCAAATCATAAACCTTTTTAAAGCTTCTGGCAAAATAGTTCGGGTCATTATAACCGACCATCATTGCTATATCGGAAATAGAAAGGGGCGAGGATTCCAGAAGCTCTCTCGCCTTTTTCAGCCGCATATTTTCCAGATACTGCATCACGGTACAATTCTTTTTTTCCTTAAACCGTTTTGCCAGATAAGTCGGAACCACAAAAAACTCTCCCGCCAGTTCACTTAGATTAATTTCTTCTTTATAATGCTGTCCGATATATAGTATGACCTTATCGACCAAATCACTTCTCGACAGGATTTCTCCAATCCGGGTATTGATTTCCTCCGAATAGGCAGCGAGCCTGGCTATCATTTCTTTTTTATTTTCGAAAGCTGCCGTGGCAAAAGGAAACAGCTCCTGGCGCAGCCTGACGGGAAGCTGCAAATCATACTTTGTATATTTATTTGCTATCAATAATATAACCGACTGATATACCTGTTTAATTAAATTACAACAGGTTTCTTTTAAAAATACCGGTTTCATTATTTCATCCAGACATTCGGTATATTTGTTTTCCTTTACATTCTCCAATGCCGAATCAAAGGCTTCATAGAAAATACCGGGCTTTTCATAAATTTGGTTTTTTATCTTCATAACCCGGTATTCCGGATGGTAAAAGCGGATATTCAAGGTATCCTCAAACTGTCCGATCATCTCTTCCGGATTTCTGCATTTACCGGTCATATACACAATCTGGCAGGCATGGGAAAAACAATTTTTTCTTGTTATCGCTTCGATTTCCCTTCCGGAACAATTGTTTCCCTCCCAAATGAGCAGCAGGATATCCGTCACGCCGTAAAAACGAACGGCATTCCACCCCTGTCCGCCTTCCATAACCGCCAGTTCCTTTAAAAAAGACGCAGCCCTGCTGCCTATCTCTTTCCCTCTGATTAGGAAATACGTCCCTTCCGTATCCTTTTGTTTCTTCAAATGAAGGAAATCTGTCCAGGATCGTATGTTTTCTTCTTTTTTCTCTTCCTTGTCTCTTTCCTCTTCCAGCTGCCTGCAGACATCGCACAGCATATCTGAAAATTCCTGCTGCAGAATAGGTTTTTTAATATAGTTGATAACACCAAGCTGTATCGCTTTTTTCATATAAGCAAAGTCATCATAACCGCTGATTATTATAAAACGGGTCCGGGCCTCCGGATTCCTTTTCCTTATTTTTTCTATAAAATCCAGGCCGTTAACTACAGGCATATTAATATCCACGAAAAAAATATCAGGCTGTTCCTTTTCATAAAGCTCCAACGCTTCCACGCCATTGCCTGCCGTTCCCACCACTTCCAGCTCCATGCCGCTGCTGCGGATCCTCTGCATAATACTCTTAAGGACATATTTTTCATCATCGGCGATACCTATTCTATACATATGGTTTCTCTTCCCTTCTTTCCCCTTCTTCAGGGATTTCGAGTTCAATTCTTGTCCCATATCCCGCAGTGGAAATTATTTTTACATGGAAAGCTTCCCCGTATTCCAGATACATACGCTGTACCACATTTTTAATTCCTATATGGTTTGCTTCCGCCAGGTATTTCATGGGGTTTTCAAAAATACCGCGTATTTCTGTATGTAAAGACGCAAGCTGTTCTTCCTCCATACCGTTTCCATTATCCATCACCTCAATGTGAAGCTTATCATTATTCTGCCTTATCAAAATCGAGATACAGCACTCCTGCTGCTTTCTCTGAAATCCATGCTTAATTGAATTTTCCACTAACGGCTGCAGGATCGCTTTCAAAAATGGGGTATCCATCAGTTTGTCATCCACATCACAGAAATAGGAGAGATCATTTATTTTATATTTCATAATCAGAAGATACTGCATGGTATAAGCAAGCTCTTCCCGAAGTGTGATCCATTTGTTCTGTCTCAGATTATACCGGTACAGCTGACCCAGAGTCTCACACACTTTTACAGCCGATTTTTCCTTTTTGTTTAATATCAGGCTGTTTATAATTTCCAGAGTGTTAAAAAGGAAATGAGGATTAATCTGCCTCTCCAGAATTTTTATTTCCGCATCCTTCTGCAGTGCACTAATCATTTTATTTTTTTCTATTAAAGAAAAAATGGAGCCGGACATTTCATTAAAGCCATCTATCAGTTCGCCTATTTCATCAGAATACGTATTCTCCATCTGAATCCCTATATTATTGTTCCGTATTTCCAGCATGGCATCCGCACAGTCCAGGATAGGGTTGGTCAGATACCTGGATACCGCAGCCGCCACCACTATCAGCAGACATCCTACAAAAATAAGAACGCCCACAAATACAAAAACCATCATCGGGTTGCTTATTTTCTGGAATTTTTCATCCACTACGGTAATCAGGTTCCATGTAAAAAAATCTGTTTCAATCTGTGTTTTAGAAACAAAAAAACGGTTTTCCGCCTTAACCACACGAAAAGGCATCGTCTTTATCTTCCCTTCCAGATCCGTATCCTCCGGCAGCCCGGAGCAATCAAGCCCTCCGTCCGGATCTTCCAGAGCAAGCCAGGTCCCTTCATAGCTTGTATCCAGCAGCTTATATATATTTTTTAATGGTATGGTAATAACCAGGAAACCGGTTCTTTCCAGCGTATTATAATCATGGACAACATAATAAATTGTCATATTCCATTCCGGATGATTCCTGTATATTCCTTTTTCGCTGCCTTCTCCTGTTTCCACATATTTTCCGTTTGCTAACAGCTCCTCATACCAATCCTTCTGCTCAATATCCACACTATAATCCAGCCGATAGCTGTCCGTCCCGGTTACCTTCGTCCCATTTAATGCAATGACGGCGAATTGGTTTCCCTCATACAACGTACTGAGGCTGCCAAGAAAAGCTCTGGCATTTTCCTCCATTTCCTGTCTGCGCTGGACGGATACGCTTTTTTTAAATATATCCTGCATCCAGTTACTGTAACAGATATTATAGGCCAGACTCTGCATATTTTCAAAATACCCCTTTATCCCCTCTTCTTTTTCAGCTTCGATACTCTTCACATGCTTAATAACCGTGCTTTTCCAGGAATTGCTGTATAGGATGCCAAATACCACCGATGTAAACAAAACCGCTCCCAGAAAAGTACACATTACGAAAGTAACCGTTTTCTTTTTTAGTCCCATATGCATAAAACGCGCCCTGATTTCTTCCGTAAAATGCCTGAATTCAGAACCTAATAATCCTTTTTCCACCTTCCTGCCCCCTTCCCAAATCCGATGAGTTCATTATAGCATTGCAGATCCGGCAATGCTACTACGGAAAGGATGTCTCCGTCATCCATATTCTCTTTATATCATATTGCACAAAAAAAGGAACAGCTGCTTAAAAGCCATTCCTTTGATTCCATTTCACACGTTGTTTTTTAATACTTCAGCCCTTTTACATGCGCGAGCGCCCTGTCATAGGTTTCCATATCCGGCAGATGCTCCAGCAGTACAGGAAGATCCCTTTCAAGATCTGCAATATGCCGCAGATACATCCCCAAATCCACACAGCCCTCTCCGGCAGGGACCTCATGGATAGCCACTGTGGTCCCGCTTTCCATTAAGCAGTCCTTCAGATGGCAGCTCCTGATGCGGCTGCCCAGCAGGGAAAAAGTCCTGTCCGCCAATTCCTCCTGGTGGGTATAATTCCAGGGATCCTTTATAAAATTCACCATATCCATATGGACAGCGAAGCTTTCCCTGTCCACATCCTTTACGAACTGCAGATACTGCTCCGGAGAATCCGGCAGCATCCACTGCATCGGCTCCAGCGCATAACAGGTATATTCCGGCTTTACGGTATCGCAGAGGCTTCGAATGAATTCCACATTTTCTTCGTACAGCTTTGGGGAATAATTATCCCCGTAGCAGCCGTACCATACGGTTCCCGCCGCTCCTGAAACATTCACACAGCACTCCGCCCGGACATAATCGGCAAGACGGAACTGCTCCAGACAGGCTTCCCTTGCCAGGCGAGCCTCCTCCGGTGCCGTATGGTGGGGCGAATTCCATACTCCTACCTCAGCAATCATAATGTCCCGTTCATGGGCCGCCTTGACATAAGCATCGATCACGGATACGGATGCCTTATAATTTACCGGAAAGGAAGCCGCCCGGTACTCCTTTGCAGCCAGAATATCCGCCCATTCCTCCGGCGTCCGGTGCGCCGGTACAGCATTCAAACCCAGTCTCATCTTATTATTACCCCCGTTCCCTATGGACTTTTTACCATTATATACCGTATCCGGTATGAGGTCAAAGTACAGGCCCACTTTATTTACAGATGACATAAAAAATATGGGCGCAATCAGGCTTTTACCGGCTACCGATAAACCCTGCCTATTAAAAAGGAGCAGCAAGAGAAGCTGCTCCAATGTATTTTAGTGAATATCTTTAATCTTCCAATAGCCTGTTTTTTTGGAACCAACCCTCATAATAATTTCTGCTTCCCGCAACTGTCTTGTTACACGCCTGACTGTGCTTTCGCTAATTTCTAATTTATCACTAATTTCTTTTGCTGTTATATATGGTTCATCTGCCAATATCAATAAAACTCTTTCCATTAATTCATTTAATCGGTCATTTAATCGATCATTTAATCGGTCATTTAATCGGTCATTCCTTATAAAAGTTATTGGCTGCGGTTTTTCAAACGGGAACACTACCTTTATAAAATGATCCGATATATGAAATACACTACGATCATAAACCCGTAAAATTCGGCTCATTCCAGAACCAAGCTGCTCCACTAATCCAACATCTTTAAATACTCGCATCAGTTCACGGTTTCTCGGCATACTGCTGCAGCTATAAAAATCTTCTTCACTTTGACCCGGAATTAAACCACCATATGATGTCATTTCAATTCGGTTACTAAATATTTCAAATACAGGAGGTATTTCGCGGGAATAATCATTGTGAACAATAAAATTTATAATTGCTTCTCTCAGTGCCACAGAATTTATCAAATTATTCTCAATTCTTTTCGTACTGGTTACTGTGGCATGAGTCACATTTTCAATCTTCATCTTTTCCAGTACACTGTTTGCAGCCTTTATTAAAGAACAATATCCATATTCTTCATTTTCTATTAAATCAACTTTGTCTGTTCCTGCATACTTGGCAACTTTGATAGAGACACCATTTTCATCTGCCAACAGATATGCGATGTAATTATATTTTCCTTCCAGTGTTAATAGCTCCAAACTACTGGCAAACTGTTTATTCAATTCCAGTCCACGCTCCTGATAGTAAATCTTCAGCTGCGCAAAATTCAAATCCTGTCGTGGTGAAAGAATATTACGGAGCGTGGTATGGATCCGTTTTGCATATAATTCATCTATCATAGCTGTTGTCATAGGTTGTGTGGACGTTCCAATTCTTGTATAACAGCCGTTAGGAGACATTCCATGGTTCTTAATATAATATGGTTTTTCAATACCACTGGATACCAATACTTTTATAACCTGTATCCCCTTTATCTGCTCAGTAATAATATCAAATAATCCCAACGTAGATGGCAGAATATTATTTTTAATGCGATCTGCAATTTTTAACTGTGTGCTATCCAAATCAATTCCGTCAACGGGACAACCATTATCGTCCAAACCAATATACAGAATCCCCCCTTCACGATTATTTAGAAACGCAACAATTTCCCTTTCCATCTTATCGTTGAGCATTGCTTTGAATTCTATACGATTGCTTTCTTGAAGCACATGACTCCCTCCTATCAGGTAGTATCTTTGGAAATATCAGACACAAACAGTATTTCTTTTCATTAGTATAGCCGTATTTATCACTAATGTAAACGGAATCCGTGACTTTCCTACAACTATCGTATAGCCGACATCATGAAGGCAAAAAGACGGCATCCGCACATGACTTGGACACTTACCATTATACTATTCCCCTTTACAAATGAATCCCAAGTCCGTTCCCCAGCTTTTTCCCCTCCAGCAGATATTGCTTTGCCGCCTTCTGCAAGCCGGTATTCTCCGGGTATTCCCGGGGTTCAGGCAGCACCTTCCCGAAAATCCGCCATTCCGCTTCCGTCCCTTCCGTATCCGTCTGCAGCAGGGAAAACAGCTCCTGAAACCGTATAATATTGGAATCCGGCTTGAACAACTCCGTCAGGCCGGGATACAGAAGCCAGGAATGGCACAGGTATGGGATTTCCCGTCCAAACCATGTATAGGCCTGCCGGAAGGATTCCTCACAGTCCTCTTTTATCAGGGGATCTCCCTGGGGAATATGCACCTGGATAACAGGTGTTCCCATAGGGATATGGTAAACCTTTCCCTCCGCGGTGCCTGTGATATCCCTCTCCGCTTCCGTCGTCTGGAATTGCAGACGCCCCAGCCTGAACACCTTTAAATTCAAATGCAGGCTGAACCAGCCGTACTCATTTATCCCATATTCCCCATACTCCCGGAAGCAGTTTTCACACCAGTATGTTATATCCCGGAAGGTATCCCAATAAACTTTTTCCCCAATCCCGCGCTGTTGCTTGTTTCACGTTTTTTCATCCTCCCCCGATTTTATAGAAAAAGACTCTCTGTCAGCCATAATTGATTGACAGAGAGTCCTCATCCGTTATTATTAAGTGCCGGCAACCGGACTTGAACCGGTACGGGATTGCTCCCGAGGGATTTTAAGTCCCTTGCGTCTGCCAATTCCGCCATGCCGGCAGACCATCCGCAGCCTGTGTGCAGAAGCTGCACATGTCTGTGGATAATGGATGGAGGTGGATTCGAACCACCGAAGCAATTTGCAGCAGATTTACAGTCTGTCCCCTTTGGCCACTCGGGAATCCATCCATTTTCTATTGCCGGAGACGGATATCCGTCTCCAACAATATACATTTAACCATACCTTTATCGGAATTGCAAGAAATTTTTTCGGCTCGTTTTTAAATCCGAAACAGTTTGGACAAGCCGGAACTGTTACTTAAATCCACCGGTTTTCTGACAGGCTCATTCCTGTGCTGCAGGATGATACCTGAAACGGGAGGCAGCGTCACCGTTATTTTCCCCGCGTTTACCGGATAAGACACCGGTTCTGTTTGGTATCCTTCCCTTCCGGTGAACATGAGCCTTGTCATTTCCGCTTCCCTGGGTATCCCCAGTTCCCAGACGGACAGCTCCTTCGTCATTTCATGGTCATTGTTGTTGATAAGTATGATGGAATGGTTATCTTTTGTAAAACGGGCGTAACCGATCATGTTGTAGCCGGTGAGCATCCATTTGATGGATCCGGTTTTGAATTCCTGGTTCTCCTTGTGCACACGGATGATATCCCTGTGGTAGGCTATCATCTCTTTATCCTCTCTTCCCCAGGGATACGTGCGCCGGTTATCCGGATCGGTGAAACCGCACAGCCCCGCCTCATCTCCGTAGTAAATTGTGGGTGCCCCGGGCCATGTCATCTGGATCAATACCGCTTCCCTCATTACCGCCCCGTCCACTCCCTGATTGGCCGCCTCCGGTCCCAGGGTATTCATACGGCCCACCTTTTTATTGGTGCGGGTCAGGAAACGGGAATGATCGTGGTTGGAAAGTTCATTCATGGCAACCTGCATGGATGGAGTGGCAAAGCAAGCGCTGTGGTAGCCCATAGCCCCCCAGAAGCTTTCCCCATTGCCGTACAGGTCCTGCCGGTAGTCGTCGCTGTGCTTCTGCATCCCGGTAAGGAACCAGGTAACCGGTTCCATAAAAGCGTCATAATTCATCACCGTATCCCACTGATCCCCCTGAAGCCAGGAGGAAGGATCCCCGTAATGCTCCGCCAGTATAATCGCATTGGGATTGGCACTTTTTACGCTTCTGCGGAAGTCCCGCCAGAAACGGTGGTTAAAATCCGGGGAATGGCCCAAATCGGCAGCCACATCCAGTCTCCAGCCGTCTGCGTTAAAAGGAGGGGAAACCCATTTGGCGGCAATTTTCATAATGTATTCATAAAGCTCCCGGGAGCCTTCATAATTCAGCTTGGGAAGGGTATCATGGCCCCACCAGCCGTCGTAGGTAGGGTTATAAGGAAACCGGTTCTCATCGTGGAACATGAAATAATCATGGTACGGACTATCCCTGTCAATAAAAGCGCCCTTGGCATAACCTTCCCTGCCCTCGTAAATCCGTTCCCGATCCAGCCATTTATTAAAGGATCCGCAATGGTTGAACACACCATCAATAATGACGCGCATCCCTCGCCGGTGGGCTTCCCTTACCACCTTGATAAACAGCTCGTTGCTGGCCTCCAGGTTCGCCTTGTTGGTCACACGGTTGATGTAACGGCCGGCAAAACGGTTTTCGTGCTGCCAGTCCGGAAGAAGATCCCCTTCTTCCGATACTATTTTACCCACATGGGGGTCAATATAATCATAATCCTGTATGTCATATTTATGGTTGGACGGCGATACGAACAGGGGGTTAAAGTAAATCACATCGATACCCAGATCCTGCAGATAATCCATCTTATCCAGGACACCCTGCAGATCCCCTCCGTAAAAATCCCTCACGTCCATCTGGGAAGGATACCGGTACCAGTCTTCCACCTTTCTGGATTTATCTCCGATATAATGGTATTCTCCCGTAAGTACATCGTTGGCGGGATCGCCGTTATAAAAACGATCCACATATATCTGATACATCACCGCACCTTTTGCCCAGGCCGGTGTGGAAAAACCGGGAATAATGCAGAAATGATAATGCTCCTCGGTCTGCTTTACCACGCCTCTTGTATCAAAATAGCACCTTGCTTTTCCCGACTGTACTTCAAAGTAATAGGTGATTTTATCGTTATCCAGCTGCTGCCGGTATTCGTAATAGTCAAAAAGAGAATCTGACGATGCTTTGAACATCAGATTCTTCTGGCCCTGACAGACAAAAAATACCCGGTCCAGATTGTTCTTTTTTGCCCGGAAGGAAATCGTCACTTCACTGTATGGTGCCGGTTCTGCCGGTGATATAAAATTTTCCGTGGTATCACTGAACAGAGCTCTTTTGCTGAGGACCGGCCGCATGCTGCTGATATACTGATGCTGTTCGCCCCGCAAAAACCGTTCAAAATTCATAATACAAACACCCTTGCTCTCATGCATTCCTTGGTACATACCCGGGAATGCCTAAATTTGGAGATATTCCTTCTCCATTGTAACGTAAAGCCCGCTTACATTCAAGCCTTTTCCCATAAGGCTTTCCCTTCCTGACGGACAGTAAAAAAGACAGCTTTTTATGGCTGTCCTTTTTAGAGAAGGTATTTCTTATGGGGTATAGCAAAAAACTATATAATGTATTGGGGGGGGTTACGAATATTATAATAGCAAACCCATCCCATTTTGTACATACCCAGAATTCACAAATATCACAAATTCATCCTATCATTTTCAGTACTTTTTCACAATTGACTAAATGGTAACTGTATCGAAAAAGGGCTTATCCTTCCGGAACAGGTCTTCAAACTCTTCCCGGGTGATTTTTTCTTTCTGCAGAAGAAGTTCTGCGGAACTGTGGAGAACCTCCATATTTTCCAGAATAATCTCCTTTGCCTTACTGTAGCATCTGTCAATGATTTCTTTGACTTCTTTGTCAATTTCCCCGCTGATCAGCTCACTGTGGGATTTGGCATGGGCCAGATCCCTTCCGATAAACACTTCATCATCATCGTCGTCATAGCATACCACACCGATATTGTCGGACATACCAAAGCGGGTAACCATCTTTCTGGCAAGCTTGGTGGCTTTCTTGATATCGCTGGATGCCCCGGTGGTAATATCGTCAAAAATGATCTGCTCTGCAATACGGCCGCCCAGGGAAACCATGATTTCTTCCTCCAGCCTGCCCTTTGTCATAAACATATCGTCCCGTTCGGGAAGCGGCATGGTATAGCCGGCGGCACCGATACCTGTGGGGATGATGGATACGGTATAAACCGGCCCCACATCAGGAAGCACATGGAACAGGATGGCATGGCCCGATTCATGGTAGGCGGTGATTTTCTTCTCGGCATCGGAAATAATGCGGCTTCTTTTCTCCGAACCGATCCCTACCTTGATAAAAGCTCTCTGGATATCTTCCTGGGCCACAAACACCCGATCCGCTTCGGCAGCCAGGATAGCGGCCTCATTCAAAAGGTTTTCCAGATCCGCCCCGGTAAAACCGGCGGTCGTCTGAGCGACCTGTTTTAAATTCACGTTTTCTGCAAGCGGCTTATTCCTGGCATGAAGCTTCAGAATATCCTCCCTGCCGCCCACGTCAGGTGTACCCACACTGATCTTGCGGTCAAAACGTCCCGGGCGCAGAATGGCGGGATCCAGGATATCCACACGGTTGGTTGCCGCCATCACTATGATGCCTTCGTTCACGCCGAAGCCGTCCATTTCCACAAGCAGCTGATTCAGGGTCTGTTCCCTTTCGTCATGTCCGCCGCCCATACCGGTGCCCCTGCGTCTTGCAACCGCATCAATTTCATCGATAAACACAATACAGGGTGAATTTTTCTTAGCTTCCTCAAACAGGTCACGGACCCTGGAAGCACCCACACCTACAAACATCTCCACGAAGTCGGATCCAGATATACTGAAAAAAGGAACATTGGCTTCCCCGGCGATCGCCTTGGCGAGCAGAGTTTTACCGGTTCCGGGAGGGCCCTCCAGAAGAACCCCCTTGGGAATCCTGGCACCGACCTTGGTAAACTTGGAAGGCTCTCTCAGGAAATCCACTATTTCCTGCAGCTCCTCTTTTTCCTCCTTCAGCCCGGCCACATCCTTCAGCGTTATTTTATTCTCATTTCCCACACTCATTCTGGCGCGGCTTTTGCCGAAATTCATCATTTTGTTGCTGCCGGCGCCTGCTCCAGCATTCTGGGCATTCATCATCATAAAGAAAAATACCATGATGACAACGCCAACCACCAGTACCGGCAGCATGGAATTCATAAACCAGCTTTCTCTGGGCACATCACGCACCACCGGATCAATACCGCTTTCTTCAAAAAGCGTAATGGCTTCCTCCACATTCGTCACATAGACGGTACGGTTATCCCCGCCCTTGAGCATAACGGTGACGGAACCGGTGGGGGTTTCCTTATTCTGACTGATAATGGCGCTGCTTACATTACCCGCCTCCAAATCCTTTTCCAGTGCCCCTCTGGTATAATTGTCCTGCATCTGGTTCATGGAACTGGACCACACCATCAGAAGAAGCGCTCCGAGCAGTAAAATAAAGATCAGATTAAAGCCCCTGATATTTTTTCCCAATGTCTTTCCTCCTTTTTCAGAAGATCCCTGCAGCCTCAGACGCATGCCAACCTTCTTTTTTTCAAACGAAGAAGCTGCTTTACGCAGCTTCTTTATCAATTAATCATCAAATTCCACCACACCAATGTACGGAAGATTTCTGTATCTCTGGTCATAATCAAGCCCGTAGCCCACCACGAACTCATCTGGAATCCGGAAGCCGGTATAATTCACATTTACATCCACAACTCTTCTTTCCGGTTTATCAAGAAGGGTGCACAGCGCCAGGCTCTTTGGCCCTCTGTCCCTCATCATTTCCATCAGATAACTCAGGGTCCTGCCGGAATCCACGATGTCCTCCACAATGATAACTTCCTTATCCTTCAGAGGTTCATCCAGATCCTTCACGATTTTGACAATACCGCTGGATTTGGTGGAGCTTCCGTAGCTGGATACGGACATGAAGTCCAGGGAAACCGGAACGGTAATCCTCTTGGCAAGCTCACACATAAAAAAGCTGCCGCCCTTCAGCACACAAACCAGATGGACCTGCTTTCCCGCATAATCCCTGCTGATCTGATCGCCTATTTCCTGGATTCTCGCATCCACTTCCTCTTCTGGTAATAAAACCCTAACTCTTTCAGCCATTTTCTTTTCCTCCTCTTATGTGTATACGGAGTACCCATTTTGTGTCTTCCGTTACTTTCACTGCACTGCTTATGCGGTGCCCCACAACCCAGAGGATATGGCTGCCGTCCGCAAGCAGAAGCAGATTTTCTCTTTTCTCTACCGGGATCTTTTCCTGGATCAGGTAATCCTTCAGACGTTTCTTCTGAAGCCTGTCATTGATGGCAAGATAGTCCCCCGGCCGTCTGGTCCGAAGTACCAGAGATTCTATTCTATCATAATCCAACCATTTCGTACATGTTTTTTGTGGAATAATCTGAGAATTTTCCCTTGCAAACACGGAAAATTCCAAGACTCCCGCTTCTCCTGCATCGATTTGCCAAACGGGCGCTTCCTGTTGTGTCTCTTTCTTCCTTTTTTCCAGCAGTTCTTTCCGGATCTCATAGTAAAAAGCAGTTTCCGGAACGGACTCTTCTCCCGCGTCGCCGTTCTTTACCCGCAGGACGACCTCTCCGAAGCTGCGAACCGCCTCCAGTCCATAGGGAAGCATGATCTTTCTTCCCCCCTGTTTATGGAACAGAGCCTCCACATCAAGGATATGGCTCATCCCGATATCCTTCCCGCCTTTGGATAACTCCTTCAGAACCAGCTTCAGCATATGCGTACGCAGCAGTTCTTCCTCTCTTCCAAAAGCCATCACATCGATCCGGATTTCCGGACCATCCGTACCGCGGCGGCAGCGTCCCAGCGCTTCCCGGGCCATCCGGTTCACATAGTCTGCTGTCAGCATGAGCAGCTCCGCTTCCTGTGCCAGGTGGATGTCGGCCTCGCGGCAGATCTCTTCTTTGGCAAAAGGAAGGATATGGCGGCGGATTTTATTTCTGGTATAAGTATCCGTATCATTACTTTTATCTATACACCAGCTTATGTTATTTTTTTTGAGCCATTCTTCGATTTCCTCTCTTCCCACGCACAGAAGAGGCCTGATAATCGAATCCCTTACGGGGCGGATGGATGCCATACCGTCCAGTCCGGTCCCCCGGAACATGTGGAAAAGCAGGGTTTCCGCCCGGTCATTCCGGTTGTGCGCCACAGCGATCCGGTCCGCCCCGAAATCGGCCGCCGCTTCTCCAAATGCCCGGTACCGGACCTGTCGGCCCGCCTCCTCCACGGAAATCCGCTGCTGCCCCGCCTCCTGTTCCACATCAGCTTCCGTGAGATAAAAGGGGATTCCCAGCCCCCTGCAGCTCTCCTCCACGTAGGCGGCATCCTCCCCCGCTTCCTTCCGGATCCGATGATTCACATGCACAGCCGCCAGCTTCCAGCCGCAGCGGTCCGAAAGCCGGGCAAGCACATGGAGCAGGCAGACAGAGTCCGCCCCTCCGGACACCCCTATCACGATCCTGCTTCCCTCTGCTGCCATATGCTGCTCATCCATATAACGACGGATTTTTTCTATCATTTCTTACTTGCCTTCAGCCCTTATTTTCTTTTGTAGTAACAATTCGGCCAAAGGCTGAACGGTTACCTTTTGTATACTATATCCAAAAAACGGGGAAAAGTCAAAAATCCTGTGACCTTTCCCATATTCCCGCGGTCAGGACTGTCATGTCGTCCCGTATCCGCCCCTGGCACTGTTCGATGGCATATCTCATAATGGAATTGGCAAGTTCTCCGGGAGAAACCGCTCCGATACGGCCAATCATGCTTTCCAGCCTGTCCTCTCCGTCCCCGTCCGGCCAGCCTTCCGTCATTCCGTCGGAAAGCATGATTATGTAGTCGCCATCCATCAGCTGGCAGTCCGAAGGTTTTGCCTGGGCATGTCCGAAAGCGCCCAGCGGAAAGGTTCCCCCGTCTATTTTTTCCACAATACTGCCTCTTTTTATAAAACTCACGGCAGCTCCGGTTTTCATGAAACGGCAGCTCCCCTCGCACAGATCCACGCTGCACAAATCCAGGGTGGGCATGTTTTCTTCCCTGCCCTCACTGGCTACCGCGCTGTTGACCAGCTGCACGGCCATCTCCAGTGGCAGGCCCGCTTCCAGCATGGCCTCCGTCATATCCGCCACCGCCTCGCTGTCCCTGCAGGCATTTTCCCCGGATCCCATCCCGTCCGACAGAACCATGGTAAAATTCCCGTCATCCGCTTCAAAAAAAGCGTAATTATCACCGGAAACTTCCTCCGTCTCCTTCACCGCCCTGGCCGTTCCGGTCATATAGCAATAAAAAGGTTCTTCTTCAAAGAAAAAACACAACGGCGTCTGACCGATGAAAAATGGATTCCTTTTAGCGGAAACCAGACGCATATCCAACAGCACGGACAGGTAATCTGCGGCATCCTCCACAGTCCGGGACGCTTTTCCTCTGGTTGACAGCAGCACGGAAAGTTCCATGCGTCCGTCCCCCTTCTGCACCAGATACACATCCTTCGCCACCAGTCCCTCCCCCAAAAGCCCTTTCGCTATCTGCTTCTGCCTACGGCCTCCCAGGCTGATGAAACGGACCGATTCTTCCGCTACCTGATTCATCATATCCGCCATTTCCTTCAGGTTTCCCGCAAACAGCTGCCGGCCCTCCGTCAGCTTTCTCCTCATAAGGAAAACGGCTCTCGTCTGCCTGGCGGCAGCTTCCCCGTCCGCCTCCGCATTTTCGCCCTCTTCCCCGAATATCTGCGCCAGATTCTGAAACGTATCCGCACAAACTTTCATTTTACGCCTTCCATATTCCAAAAGATAAACGGACTGTGCCGTATCCGCCGTGTCCTTGTTTCTCATATTCCATCCCGCCTTTCCTCATTATAGGGCTCTCACTTTTCCGTAACCGTTCAGACAAGTTTGAACCGTTACCATTTTCCATCCATTATAACGGACGGTCTTTGCAGGATTTGTCAAAGCATAGGGGGATGTCCTCATTTTTTTTCCGGTTATTTTTTTCTTTTCCCGCAAGAGCTTATATTTTCAGCGTTTTTTACTGTCAGCTTTTGCTGTTGTGAGTCGTCCGGGGTCACTTCTTATAATAAAGAGTCCGGATCGCCGGACTTTCCTACGAAACAAAAAAAACAGCGAAAGCAGGCCGAAGCCCCTTCCGCTGTCCGATTTCCCATTTATTCTTCCGGTTTATATATGATTTCCCCTTCATTGACGAGGCCAAGCTTATCCTTGGCTACCTCTTCCACATACTTTTTGGTCTGGGTATATTTCCGGTATTCTTCTATTTCTTCCGTCCTGGCATTTTCCGCATCTATCTGCTCCTGGAGAGCCTTTTCCCGTGCGGCGTAAGTCTCCTGCTTCTGCTTAAGCTCCATGCTTTTGAAGGAAACCACAACAAGGAGCATCAGCACTACCGTCAATACCAGGAACATTCCCAGGCGGTTCTGTCTCTTCTTGCGGAAAACCACTTTTCTTTTTACCATATCAAATTTCCTTCTTATTCCGCCTTTTTTCCTGACGTTTACATAGCTTCATTTTAATCGCTTTCCTGCATGCAGTCAACCTGTATTTTACCTGTCTGCGGCGTATTCTGGCTTCCCTTGCCGCCCTGCGCGCACCCCTCCCCGCCAGCACCTTCAGCTTATGCCAAACCAAGCGCACAGGGGCCGTCAGCTTCCACAGGAACCTGCCTATCAGGGCCAGCAGCTTATTTACCGCTCCGGATACCACATTTACAAAAGGTGTACTCACCGTTTTTTTATACAGAAGCATTCCCGTACCGGCACCGATGACGGAAAACCACCGGAACATCCCGCTGTTTTCATAGTAAAGCATATAAAAAATACCTGCCGTTGCCAGAATCCAGAAAGCCAGATCCTCCAGCGAAAGCAGGAACCATCCATGGGGAATGATTCGTCTGAGTATACGGAACAGATCGTAGATAAAGGTAATAATAACTCCCAGGAGAAAGGAGTGCAGCATGAAAACTCCTTCTCCTGCAATTACCGGGCTCACGGCGCACCTACTTGAAAAGCCTGGAGAAAAGGGATTCCCCTTTTCCGCCATAGCCGGTGTTCTCCGAATAAGTAAAGCTGTCTATTTTACCGTCCACATCCACCTCGCCCTTATCGAGCATAAGCCGGCTCACATGCAGATCGCTCCCTTTTATCATGAGCATCCCCTGTTCGGTTTCCAGGAGAACCTCCGCCACATCAAAGGAAAGCACGTCGCAGACACCGCTGATATTGCAGATTCCTCTGTCCGTCAGAACCAATTTATGCTGTCTTACTCTGGTGGTATTCAAATCTTCCATAGCTGGGGCCTCCTCACGTGTTCTTATAGAATATATGTGAGAAGGCCCTTATTTATGACTGTATTATCCCCCGCCGTCTGCCTTTAGCCGGAAAATCCCGATTCCAGCTTCCTGATTTTCTCCTCCAGTTTCCCGCGAAGCTCTTCCAGCCACTGCGGCTCCTCCCCAATTACCGAACTGACACACCGGATGAGTCCGGCATAGGAATGCAGATTCACAAACCTGCGCATAAGCGGCAGAAGCGCCTGGGTTTCCTCCGTGTAAGAATATTCTCCGGCATAGCCTTCCAGAAAAGACGTCCATGCCGTTTCCAGACTTTCTCCTTCCAGCTCCTGGGCAAGGGAATCCCGCACCTGCTCCAAATCCAATCCATACCAGCAGTAAATCCCATCGTCAAAATCTATGACACTGCATTCCTTTTTCCCCTCATCCCAAAATACATTATCGGGTTCAAAATCATAGTGGATCAGCCCATAGTTCCCTTTTGTCACGGGCAGGCTGTCCAGAATAGCCTCCACCGCGGCCAGCTCCGCAAATGCCTGCCCGCAGCCATGATATTCCTCCAAAGTCTTTGCGATCCCTTCCAGAATATCCTTATGGTTCCGCTTCTTCACTGCGGGAACGTATTCCGCAGAAAGGGCATGCAGCCTGCCCAGGGCACTTCCATAGGCAAGCATCCGATCCCGTCCATAATCGGTTTCAGATATGGGTACCCCATCCACCTTCTCAAAAACTGCTGCAAAATACGTTCCGTATCCGGTATCTGCCGTCACCAGTTCCTCTCCCGACAGAGCCTTCACCGGTTTCATGGCCGGATACCCATTCTTCAGCAGATAGTGTATAAACTCCAGTTCTCCCCTGATATCCGTCTCCAACTTCTCACTTACGGGAGCCATACGCAGGAAACAGACCCTGCCCTGCCTGGTAAAAGGATATACCGCATTGGAAGAAATACGGAAATATCCCAACATTTCCTCCAGGTTTTCCTCATCATGCTCCCAATTGGACAGTACCTTTTTGGCCAAATCATAATTTTCAAATAAATAAACGAGCTTCAGCATTTTCTAACCCTTTCGTGTACATAAAAAACAGCACTCCCGGAAAACAGAAGCGCCGTAAATTTACCACTCCATATAAAAGGATGAATGCTGTCAGAATTATCCCCTCACGTGAGCCGTACGTCTTTGCTTTCCGGAATTCCCATTATCAGTTTTCTTCATAATACGACTCACCTGCCTTTCTGATTATAATAATAGAAAAAACTGCTGCAAAAGTCAAGGGTATCCCGGTAATTACAGATATTTTCTGTCCACTGCCGGTAAAAGCCCTTTCACCGTCTGTCTGCTTACAGATACCGGAACAGTTCCTTTGCCTCTTCCTTCCTCACCGTCTCCTGTACATCCAGAACTTCCACCTTCACATCTTTGTTACCGAACTGAATGGTAATGATATCCCCTTCCTTTACATTGGAAGAAGCCTTGGCCGGCTTATCATTAATCAGCACACGCCCTGCATCACACGCCTCATTGGCCACAGTGCGCCTCTTTATCAGCCGGGATACCTTTAAATATTTATCCAATCTCATGTTTTTCCTCCTCCGGTTTTATATTCCTCCGAATAACTTCCCACGCGCCGCAGGAAATCCTGATATGCAACAAAATGGCTGCCAAAAATAGATTGGCAGCCACCGATACTTGTCCATTATAAACGAATACGTGCAACTATTCCGTACCTTCGCAGTAACTGCGCCGGCCTGCCGAACAGTTATGGGTCCATTCCGATTATGCGTTCAGCATATCCTTTAAAGCTTTTCCTGCTTTGAACTTGGGAGCCTTAGAAGCAGCAATCTTCATAACTTCGCCGCTCTGAGGATTTCTTCCTTCTCTGGCTGCTCTTTCAGATACTTCGAAGGTACCGAAGCCTACCAGCTGTACCTTTCCGCCTTTTTTCAGTTCATCTGCTACTACATCAGTAAAAGCTTTCAGAGCTTTTTCTGCATCCTTCTTGGAAATTTCAGCTGCGTCAGCCATAGCTGCTACTAATTCTGTTTTGTTCATTATGAACTCCTCCTGTAATCACTGTAAATTATTTCTGTATGCAAAAGAGTTGAATCTCTCAGACACTATATTATATATATACGTTTATGCCCCCTTTGTCAAGTATTTCCCTTGAAAAACCTGGGTTTTTCGGATAAATTTAACCCTTTTTTAATAAAGAAGCTGTCAAAAAAAGACGCACCGCCGTTTTTACGTGTGCGCCTTTTTTGTCGATTTTACATCTATTTTAATACATTGTCCAGAAAAGCTTTTTTTTCGGATTCCTGTTTGAGTAAATTCTCCAGTTTTTCCCTGTTTCTCCCGGGTATCCAGGCTTTTCCGTTGTTATAATAAAAGTTAACAATTTTCCAGAATTTTTCAGGATAGGAAAAGCGGTAATACAGCTGCATCCGGTCCTCATCCGTCAGATTTCTTTCGGTTTCATAGGCTGTCAGGATATTCAGGCCCAGGCTGACCGACCAGCTGTTTTTCTCCAGAAGCTTCCTGAGAAACAGATAAAGATCACGGACAGGGTTATCCAGCAGATACTTTTCAAAATTGATGACGGAAAAGCTGCCCTGGGTAAATAAAAGGTTATGGTATTGGAAATCCCCATGGCAGAAATTACCATTCGTCCTCACGGTGTTTTCATCAAAGGCGGCTGTACATTCCCGGAGTTCCTCCACGGCGGACAGGGCTTTTTCGTAGAAAAAATCATAATGATGAAGAAGGTAGATTTCGAATTCCGTTTTCTGGCCTTTTTCCCGCAGATAACGGCGTACCTTCTTCAGCTCCCGGTTATGCTTGACATATTCATTTTCCATACAGAAAGCGGGCACATCATAATCCCGGGCAAGCCCGGGCAGGCACATGGCCTTATGAAGCTTCCCCAGTGTCCTGGCCGCGCTCTGGCATTCCCGCACATCCTTGAGGTTGCATTCCCTGCCTTCAAAATAGGTCTTTACAATGTAAGGGACCCGATCCTGATCAAAGGAGATCAGTTCCCCTTCCTTATTTCTTTTGAGCTGTTCCACCTGGGAAAAACCACTTTCCTTCACAGACTCCAGCAGTTTTTCCTGTATCTCCAGCCGGGCTGAAGGGCCTGTATACTCCTTCAGGATAAACCAGCCCTCCTGGGTTTCTCCCAGAAGCGCTCCTCTCCCCTTTATTATCCGAAGAAGCTCTATTTCATAATTCTCAAAAACGCTTGCCGATCTGTCATTCACTGATAATACCTCCTGCCTGCTGTCCGGTCAGCGGTAATTTTCTGCCGCTAGGTATTACCTATCATATGAGAGGGAAGCTCAAGTTATGTTTCTTTCGGAAGGTTTGAGAGCAAATATTCTTTGGAATTACGGGAAGGATCCTCCAGGACAAGCTGAAGCAGATCCTGAAGGGCCTGTCCAAGCCGGGGGCCGGGTTTCATGCCGGCCGCAATCAGATCCCTGCCGGTCACAGCCAGATCCTTGAGGGCAAGACAGTCCCCTTCTTCCCGTATCTGTTCATATATATCCTGAAGGCTGTGCAGCCATTCTTCCTTCTGTATGCGCTGGTAGTCACTCTGCGCCGCCAGATCCGCACGTTTCACCTCCAGCAGAAGAGGGAACAGTTCCTTTCCCACTTTTGCCGCCGCCCGGCGAACGGCTCTTTTTTCCGGCAGGATTTCCATGTCGTGCCAGTATACCAGCTCCCGGACCCGGTCTATGGTGTCATTGTCATAGCGGAGCCGTTTCAGTATCTCTTCTGCCATTTTGCTGCTCCATGCGCCATGTCCGCGGAAATGATCAATCCCGTTTTCATCCGTGGAAGCGCAGTCCGGCTTACCAAAGTCGTGGAAAAGCATGACAAGGCGCAATACCCTGTCCGGCCTGACAGCCTGCATGGCCAGCAGCGTATGCTCCCCTACATTCCGGCAGTGGTGGGGATTTCGCTGCGGGGTCTGCATAAGCCGGTTGAACTCCGGCAGGATGACCCCGGTAATACCGGTTTCCCATGCAAGGATCAGATTCTCGGGATGAGGACTGATCACAAGCTTTGTCAGCTCGGTCCGGATACGCTCCGCGCTCACCTTTTTCAGATTTCCGGCATGGCCCCGTATGGCCGCCTTTGTCTTTTCTTCTATAGAAAAACCAAGCTGGGCGGAAAAACGCACAGCCCTCATAATCCGCAGGGCATCCTCGGTAAATCGTTCATCGGCATCCCCCACGCAGCGCACAATTCCTTTTTCCAGGTCTTGTTTTCCGGAAAAAGCATCCACCAGCCCGCTTTCTTCATTATAGGCCATAGCGTTAATGGTGAAGTCCCTTCTCTTCAGATCTTCAATGAGGTTTGCGGTAAAAATCACCTCTTTTGGATGCCTTCCGTCCTCATATTCCCCATCCACCCGGTAAGTGGTGACCTCATAACCCTTTTTATGCAGCATGACCGTCACCGTACCATGCTGGATTCCCGTATCAATGGTGCGGCGGAACAACGCCTTCGTCTCCTCCGGCCTGGCCGAGGTGGTGATATCCCAGTCGTCCGGGGTCCGTGATAGAAGGGAATCACGGACGCACCCGCCCACCGCAAAAGCTTCATGCCCTGCATCCTGCAAGGTGTGTATAATATAACGGACATCCTCCGGAAGCTGTATGTTCATCTTTTCTGCGTCCCTCCTGTTTCCTTAAGCTCCGGCCCGCTCCCGGGCCGGCAATGTTTTAAAGCCTGAGTGTATTATATATAATATACCCCTTATTTAGCAACTGCAAAGCGGATTTAGCTGCGGAAACTGATTTTATTGCTGTTCACTCCGTGGCCAGTAACAGGATTTTTTCCGCACTGGTACATGCCATAATATCCTTTTGGGATAACTTATAATATTTCATAAGCTTTCCGGGACAGGTGATAACCAGCTGAGGGACCGGTTCCTTCATGGACTGCTGCTTTTCCGTCTTTTCTTTTCTGACACCGGCGATTACTTCTTTTACATGGCTTCCGAAGGCCAGCAGTTCTTCATCCGGCTTTCCCTCTTCCCACAGCAGCTGGTGGACGGATACCGTCTTTTCGTATTTCCTGAAGCAGGACTGGTATATATAATCGGTGATATGGGGCACATAGACAGCATACAGCTTCAGGATACCCAGAAGGCTGTGATAGAGGGCATACCGTGCCCCCGCCTGTTCACAGGCGCCATGCTTTTCCGGCTGGTAAAGCCTTTCCTTAACAATCTCAATATAATAATCACAAAAATCCTCCCAGAACAGCTCATCTATTTTTTTCCTGGCCTGTCCTGTCTCATATTCCTCCAGAAGCGTACCGGCTTCGGAAAATGTCATTTTGATCCGTTCCAGAATCCATTGATCCGCAGGCAGGAGCCTGGGAGCCGGCCCTTCTTCCGGCCGGTAGTCCTCCAGATGCAGGAAAGCAAAGCGGGAAGCATTGTACAGCTTGTTGAGAAAACGCTTGGAGGGTCTAATATCCTCTTCGGCAAAAAAGGTGTCCGTCCCCAGCTTGGCCCCGGCAGCCCAATAACGGATGGCATCCGCGGAATGGTTTTCGATCAGCTCCACGGGTGAGGATCCGGCATTGCTCTTGGACTTGCTGATTTTCTCTCCGGGTTTTGCCAGGACAAATCCGCTTATCATAATATCTTTCCAGGGAATGTCGCCGGTATGGTACAGGCTGCGCACAATGGTATAAAAAGCCCAGGTGCGGATAATTTCATGAGCCTGGTGCCGCATACCCATAGGAAGGATTTCTCCGCTCCTGTCATCCGTTTCCTTGTATTTTGCATTGATCAGGGGGGAAACGGAAGAGGTTGCCCAGGTATCCAAAACCGCCGTTTCCGGAACAAATTCCGTACAGCCGCAGGGACAGGCTTCTCCCGGCCCTTCCTCCATGGGATTTACCGGCAGCCGGTCCTCCTTTGCCAGAATCGGTTCCTTACAGTTCCTGCAGTACCAGAGAGGAAAGGGTACCCCAAAATACCGCTGACGGGAAATGCACCAGTCCCATTTCAGATTTTCCACCCAGCTGATATATCTGCTTTTCATATGGGCCGGATGCCAGCGGATCTCCTCTGCCGCCTGCAGGAACCGTTCCTTTTCCGACAGCACATCAATATACCACTGGCTGGAAGGGATAATTTCCACGTCCGTCCCGCATCTTTCATGGACAGCCACCATATGGGTCATCTCCTCCCTGCGAAGCAGCTTCCCGTCCTTTTCCAGTTCCTTCAGGATAACCTCCCTGGCCTGCTTTACCTTCATGCCGCCGATGAGTGGGACCTCCTGTCCGATGGTCCCGTCAGGGCATATCACCTTCTTATAAGGAAGACCATGCTTTTCACACCAGGCCGCATCCGCCGTATCCCCGTAGGTTGCGCACATAACCGCACCCGTACCCTTATCCATGCCGGCCTGTTCGTCGGTGAGGATAGGGATTTCAAAACCATACAGGGGAACACGGGCTTTCTTCCCCTCCAGATGGCGGTACCGTTCATCCAGGGGATTTACAAAAATACAAACGCAGCCGTACAGCAGCTCCGGCCTGGTGGTGGCAATCTGCAGCGTTTCCCCTTCGGTTTCAAATGCCAGGTAGTTAAAAAACGTCTCCTGCTCCTTTGTCTCCAGCTCCGCCTGGGCGATAGAAGTCCGGCACCGGGTACACCATAATACCGGGGATTCCTTTCTGTAAGCCTTTTTCTGTTTTACCAGTTCCAGAAAAGCCCGCTGGGATATCCGTCGGGTATCATCGGAAACCGTCCGGTACTCCAGAGACCAGTCAACACTGAAGCCCAGACTCTGCCACATCCGCTTGAAGTCGGCCTCATAGGCATCTATCGTTTCCATACATTTCTCCCGGAACAGGCTTCCGGCCATATCCGCGGCCCGGATCCCCAATTCCTTTTCCACAAGCCGTTCCGTGGGAAGCCCATTGTCATCAAAACCAAAGGGATAAAAAACATCGTATCCCTTCATCCGCTTGAAACGTGCGATCATTTCCGCCTGGGTATAGGAAAATACATGACCGATATGAAGCTTTCCGCTTACCGTAGGGGGCGGAGTATCAATGGAAAATACCTTTCTTTCCCGTCCGTTCCGATACCGGTATATCCCTTCCCTGTCCCACATTTCCTGCAGTTCCTTCTCCGTCTTTCTGAAATCATACTTTTTATCCATTCCGGATACCTCCTTTTTTTCGGCAAAGCCGTTTGTTTACAAACCAGATTGGAAGCGTATGGCCGGTGGCCCTTTTCCGACAGCCCTTTACGGGAAAAGATAAAATCTGCCGAAAAAAAACGCCCTAAGCAAATATGCTTAGGGCGAACAATTGTCCGTGGTACCACCTGAATTCAGAAGAGACTTCTGCACTTTGTACAATACGGGAAAACCGTTCCGTTTTCCGATATCGCTTTCCCTGGTAACGGTGGAATCTCCGTTGGAGTCTACTTGGAACCACAGCCGGTATACGGTCACCGGTCGCTTTTCCGTTCAATCCAAAGCTCAAAGGCTACTTCCATGTTCCCTTCACGGAGATTTTCACCAGCCATCTCCTCTCTGTCCATCCGGAAGAACATGTACTCCTCCTCATCATCGCTTTTGTCTGAGTCTGTTAACGCTATTATAAACAGGTGCGGCAGGTAAGTCAATATCAAATTTTAGCAGCCGTTCCTGTCATATTTTAACGCCTTATAAAGGGTCGTTCCAAAGTCCAGTATCATAATGAGTGCTATCACCAGCAGGAACACTCCGGGGAATCCGGTTATCAGCTTGGTAAGAAAGATATCCTTTTCCTGGAACAAATGTCCCACAGCCGGAATGAGTTCCGGGTTCACCAGACCCGGTGTGTTCAGGAAGAAGAAAAAGCAGATAAAGCCGAGTATATCGGCGATGCCGGTAACCACTGCAAGCCGTCTGGTATATCTGCCTTCAAAATAGCCGAACAGATCCCTGCCCACTCCGAATATCACCACTCCCACCAGCAGGAACCATACGCTCCTTACCACCCGGGTATCCAGGAGGGGAATACTTACCTTTTGCCCGCCCTGGTCCACAATCACACAGAGAATCCGGGGAATTACCAGAAAGACAATAAGGAATGCAATGGAAAGGCATATGCCGGCAATGGTCTCTCCTTTGCTGATCCGTTCCTGTTTTTCCGGCACAGGGGGAAGATTCTCCCAGCTTCCGTTGATTTCCTCCAGGCTTATGCCTTTTCTCTGGAAAAAAGCAAAAAGCAGCGTCACAAAACCAAACGCAAATACCAGTCCCATTATCATACTCCCCAGCCATCCGGCGGCATCCAGGAGATATTCATAGAAAAACTTTGTTTTCTGCCAATTATCCATAACTATGGTAATCCCGCCTGCCAGCAGCATTCCCCCGGCCACCGCCCAAAAAACGATCCGCAGCACATATTTATAGGCGCTGAAGTAGGGCGGGCCGATGAGGCATTTGTCCTTATCCGGGCTGTAGTGGTTCGCCATCTCGGAGGGGGATCCCAGCTCCGCCAGAATAACGCGCAGATCCTTTTCCTCCGCCGGCCGGTCCCGGCAGCGCTCTTCCAGCATATCTTCAATCAGGGTATCCAGCTCCGCGCTGATATCTGACCGCATCTTATGGGGAAGCAGCCTGGATACCGCATATACATATCGTTCCTTTAATTCCTGTACACTCATAGTCAACTTTCCTCTCCTTTTCCATCCGGCAGCATGCATCCAACCATTGAAATCGCAGCGCGACGGGCCGGATGCTTGCTGCCACAACGTTTCCTTACGGTCTGTGCAGGAAATGCACAGACCTGTTCAAACTGTTACAGCAGCTGTTCCATACTTTCCACTGTCCGTCTCCATTGCTTTTTCAGTTTTTCATACACTTCCTTCCCCTCCGGGGTAATACAGTAATATTTACGCGGCTTGCTCTCTTCCGTATTCCATTCGCTGATTAACAGGCCCTGGCCCTCCAGCCTTCGAAGCAGCGGATAAAGTGTATTGGTTTCCACCGGCATCCCATATTCCGTCAGGATTGTCACCAGGCTGTAGCCATACCTGGGTTCGCTCAGCTGGCTTAAGACACTCAGCACAATCGTCCCCCGGCGCAGCTCCATCAGCAGACCGGACAGAACCTCTTCTTTTCCCATAGTTCATCCTCACCTTCTTCGCTTGCACTATATTGTTTATTACATTATAGTGTGTGATACACACTATGTCAAGCTATAAAAACAGCTTCCGTTTTTTCCTTTGTTACCTGCCGGAATCCGGAAGCTGCATCTGCCTTTCCCGTTCTGTTTCCAGCAATCCCCTGCCCCAACCGACTGGACATGAAATGCTGTCTGTGTTACTTTCTAATCAACAGCCATATACTTATAAAAGGAGTTTGTAATACCTATGGATAAAAAACTCACATCCTGTCCCTGCAGGAAATTCTCTTGTATCCGCCATGGCGATTGTGACGCCTGCAGACAGCATCATAAGGAAGGCCGCAGATACCAGCCCGCCTGCGACAGGAAAAAGCCAAAAAAGGAGCCACGCTAATCCCGCAGCCCCTTACCTGTCTTTAGTTATCTTCCACATCCATCCCCGTATCCGGATTCAGGCGGATACGAATCAGCTGTCCGTCCAGCACATACTGGGAAAAGTTGGTTTCATCCCCGTTCCGGTTCATCTTAGCCACCCAGGTTTCCCCTTCAAAATACCCCTCCTCCACAGAGAGGAAATTCAACTGTCCCGATTGCCTGGAAGAAAGGTGGCTGAAGCATTCCTCATCCTCCGGCGCGGGCCTGCGGTAAAAATCCAGTGCCACGCCCGCCCCTCCCAGATAAAATTCACAGGGTCCTGTCTGGACCAGCAGGGCGCGCCCTCTCACCTGTGCTTTTTTCCTGCCTTCTTCCGAAACGGTATCGGCGGTATATCCGAAATACATTTTGTGGCGGCGGAGAAACTTAGCCACCACATGATAGGAAGGCAGCTTCAGATAATGGCTGGTTTCAAATTCGTCCTCCGCAAATGCATGCACGTTTCCTGTATTCCGGTACCGGAGAAGCAGGGGAGCCATGGAAGAAAGAATCCTCATGGTCAGCGCCATATCCCGGCACTCCTCCAGAACCTCTCCCTTTTCATCCAGAGCGCTTTCCGCCCCGAAGCAGCAGATTCCCACCGCTCCGTAATCCGCCGCCGCCAACAGGGCGTTCATGGCATTGGCTTCCCCGCGGACAGGGGATTCCGGTATAAACAAAGGATTGTCCGGCCTTGTATACACATCGCATATCCTGGTGTACTCCCTCCGGTTCTGATTATAGATATCCGGCCCTATCACGTCCAGGGCAGGTGCGCCGGCCTTCCAGATGTCCAGCATCCTGCCTGTCGCCGCCCCTGCATTATAGCACAGGCCCGGCTCTTCAAAAGACTGCTCTCCCACCATGACATTGGTTATCATGGGGATCGGGTACACTTGCTTTCCCGCTTCTGCAATCTCGTTCACATACAACGAATGGTACCATGCGCTGAAGGCTTCATGTGCATGCCTGCCAAACTGCTTTTTCCAGGGCGATACCGGACTGTCCGGGGCAATGCTTTCCTTTCCGCTGTCCTTCAGGCTGATCGCCTTCAAAGCCTCCGGTATGGGTTTTTCATAATCCCGGTCTGCCGGACGGGAATAATCCCTGTCCGTATTGGCATACCCCATCTCATTTTCAATCTGAACGGCAAGCACGGTCCGTTCCTCTCCATCATAGGCCTTCAGGAATTCCATGAACTTCACAAAGGCCTTTTTATCCCGTTCCAATGTTTCCCTGCAGTGCACGGACAGAGAAGGAACCGGGGCTTTATCCGGCCCCAGCGCCAGCCGATAGGTCCGGGGCTGCCGTTTTATATATTCCGGGACATAATTGGGATGTCCGTTTTTGCTGGTTCCAAACCAAAGCAGTATGAGATGCAGCCCGGCGGTTCTTGTCTCATCGATGATCCCCTTTACCAGGGCCATATCGTACCGATCCATTTCCGGTTCCACGCAATACCAGTAAACAGGGGCTTCCAGACAGTTTCCCCCGAAGGCCGCCACCGCCCGTAACGCCTTTTTTATCAACCCGGTCCCTGTGGATGAGTTATGGGCCTGCAGCCCGACAGGCATAAAAGGCTTTCCTGAGGCGTCCGTAAAGAATGTATTTTCCATTTTCCGCTCCTTATCCTTTTCTTTCTTTCAGACGCCTTCATTATAGCCCCCGCAGGAAGTATTGAACAGGTGTAAAAAAGCTCATCCCTCTTCGCTGTTCTTCAGAATATAGTAGTACATATCCTGCTCTTCCTTCTGTGCCCGATCCTTAAGCTGCTTTCTGTGTGCTTCCGACAATTCATTGCATATTATGGAAAACATAGATACGTTATCCTCCTCATAGGCTTTTGTTGCCAGATCCATCCTGTCGTTTTCAGACATGGCGTCCACCGTAAGGGAAAATAATGCCGCATCGTCCTCCTCATAGGCCCTTTCTCCCAGGCTCCGGGCGAGCTGGGGGGATACCTCATTCACCACAGCAGCATACAGACTCAGGCTGTCCTCCTCCTCATATGCGTTTTCTGCCAAGATATCCGCCGGCAGAGTATAAGGCCCTTCCACATAAAATACCACCGGCTGTGTCATTTTGTTTTTCTCATTCCAGAAGCCTGTCGGGTCTGCGTTTTCTTCCCTTTGTTTCTGTTCCAGGACGCAGAGCTTCAGTGCTTCTATAAACTTCTCATCCCCCGCAAGGGAATCCGTCTCTTCCGTAAAAGCGATCTGCCAGTCTTTTCCTCCTGCTGTGATTGTACGCACGGTGCCGTAATTCTCCGGTCCGTTGTTCCAGGCAAGCTGGATACTATATCTATTCTTGAAGTAAGTGCTGGTGGCAAACTGTCCCTCCCATGCATTTTTGTATCTGTTGTCCCCCCAGAAGGCTACTTCTTCCCCGCCGTGGATTACCGTCCCCTGTGCCCCCGCCGGTTTTTCTGCCAATTGCACGCCGGCTGCTGCCATGGTCTGTTCTGTTTTACCGGCTTGTGCTGTGTTGCCGGCCTGTACGTTATTCAGGGACTGTGTCGTTTTTCCGCTGTTTATTCCGCCATTTCCTACCGCCTGTGCGGAAAATCCGCCGCAGACGAAACCGGCAGCGAGCAGGAGACCTGCCAGCAGTACGGCTGCCGCCCTTCTTTTTCCTGCTGCTTTCTTTTCATATTTCATAATTGCCAATAACCTCTCTTTCATCAATCCTGTATTTTCCCCAAGAGCTGCACAGACCTCCTGCCGGGCAGGGGCATGCAGCGCCTGCAGGGATGCCACAAGGGTATCGCCGTAAGCGATCCGGCCCGCCATGGAAAGTCTGCCAATCACAGCTTCATCACAGGACAATTCACAGTCTTCGCTGATTTTCGCAGCAGCTGCCGTTAACAGGGGATTAAACCAGTGGATACATATCACGGCCTGTACCAGCCACTTATAATACAAATCCCTTCTGGTCAGATGGACAAGCTCATGCCGGAGTACATACTCCGCCCGAAGCGCCCGCTGTGCCTCCGACAGTTCTTCCTCCCACTGTCTGTATAATTCCGCGGGAAGAACCAGGAAGGGCCGCAAAAAACCTGCCACCATAGGGGAGGAAATCCCGGGGCACTGGTACAGGTTAACCTCTTTTTTCCACCCTAATTCCCTGCACAATTCCGTACAAATACGAGAGATTTGCAGATCCTCCGACAGCGTCCGTTTCTGTTTCATATACCGCATGAAACGGCGGTACCGGAAGCCACGCAGAGCCATCAACCCTGCTGCGGGAAGCAGCCACACCAGCCAGAGGAAACGGAAAATCCTTTCCGGCAACAGGAGCCGTGCTGCTGATTTCTCCCCGGCGGGCATAATTCCTTCTGCCGTTTTCCCTCCGGCAGGCATCTCCCCTGCCTCCTGATCCTGAACCGGGGGTGTAACTGCTGCGGACAGTTCCGGATTGTTTCCCGCGCCTGCCGGTTCTCCCGCTTCCAAAGCGTTCCCGGATCCCTGCGTCCCGTCCCTGTCGGCGGCCGGTGCAGCGGCCTCCATCCCTGCCGCCTCCTGCTGCCGTCCCGCCTGTTTCACCCGCTCCGCAGCATAACCGGCAATTCCCGGTATGGGAGAATATGGGATCAAAAACCGGAGAAGGATAACAAGCCAGATATAGTAACAACCCGTTCTGCTGATACGTCCCCTAAGCAGATACCTGCCGGCATAAAATACCAGCAGCATCAGGGTTCCCGAAAGAGAGGCGGACAGCAGTCCCTGCATCATATGATTCATTGCATATCCTCCCTGCACTTTTCCCAGAATGCCTGCAGCTGCCTGACTTCCTCCGCCCCCATTTTCTCAGGGCCAATCAGGGACGCCAGCAGATCCTTTACGTTACCGTCAAAAACTTCCTCTACAAAATTCCTGGCTTGGCCGGACAGGTATTCCTCCCTCGAGACATACGCCCGGTATTCACAGTTCTTCCCCTGCCGTACTCCCAAAAGCAGCCCTTTTTCCATAAGGCGGGTAAGGAAAGTCCTCACCGTTGTCCGTTTCCATTCCCTGCCGGATCTCTCCACCGCCTCCAGCAAATCCGATATGTATATCCGGCCTCCGTTATCCCATATAATTTCCATGATCTCTTTTTCCGAATCCGACATGAGCTGTATTGGTTCCATAAAAGACCTCCACTTTATTACATATTGTAGTCATTTTTTATTATTACACAGTGTAGTCATAATGTCAACAGGGAAATC
Organism: Lachnospiraceae bacterium; assembly: GCA_022845955.1. GTDB lineage: Bacteria > Bacillota > Clostridia > Lachnospirales > Lachnospiraceae > Eisenbergiella. The sequence goes on along the minus strand of AP025576.1, from coordinate 284,058 downwards.
AAGTGCCGCCCGACGTATTTACACCGGATGGCTTATAAGGTTTTAAGATGCAAAAAAGCCGGAGAATCCGGGGAAAAATGGCTGTTCTGGGCGAAGCCGCGGAAACCGGAAAACAGGGCGGCCGGTAAAAGATATATTTGTATGTGTAGTAACGATTTTCCCCTCTGAATTTTTACAGTTTTTTTCGAAAAAACTCTTGACAGTTTCCTAAAAGAAGGGTACTATGGTGCTGTATTCCAAACGATTCAATGATTTCACATATTTTTGTAAATCCTTGGCACGTTCGAAGATTTACAAAAATATGTGATTTTTTTGTATTTCGCCCCGAATATGTAAAAATTTTTAAATGAGGAGGTACCACTAATGAGCAACGGTACAGTAAAATGGTTTAACGCAGAAAAAGGCTATGGTTTCATCACCAACGCAGACAACGGAGAAGATGTATTCGTACATTATTCTTCTATCCAGACTGATGGATTCAAGACATTACAGGAAGGTCAGGCTGTAACTTTTGATACAGAAGCTGATCCCAGAGACAGCAAGAAGGTTCGCGCTGTCAATGTTATTCCCCAGTAATCAGAGATAACGTTAAGCCAATACCCCGCAGCAAGCTGCGGGGTATTTAACTTTTGCGGCGGCCGGCAGGGATAGGAGAACCCTCCGTTCCCGCGATACTGAGAACATAAGCTCATGACTCACGTCTCAATAATTTTAATACTTCCTCTTCTGTGTCTAAATCGTAATCACCAAAAATACCATCTCTGTGATATACGATTCCCTCCTTTTTATTCCGGTTTATGTATGTTATAAATGCATCCATACCATCCTCTTTGATGCATCGGACAAATGCTCTCATTTTAATTTTGTCCTTTGCCAGCATGTCTTTCCCACAGGGAGAATCCGCACATTCCCAACATCCGTTTATGCCCTTTGCTGTACAGCAATTATACTGAAAGCATCCCTCCGGGGACAATCTTTTCCCGCAGTGATTATCCGTTTTACAGCTGCAGCTGCCGTCAGGAAAACAAAAGCTGCATAGCAATCCGCAATAAGCTATTGATTTTTCTGTCATTGACTTATCCTCCTGTTTATCCAAACTTGCTTTATTCCGCCGGAAGGGAATCAAAAAATCTATTCATTCCTTATCTGAAAACTTCCGAATAACCAATCCGGCCCCTGCTCCGATCAGAAATCCGATGACCAGGCCGGAGCACATGGGAATCCCTATATTTCCCCTGGAAATGCCAATGGCACAACCGGCGGCCATCCCGATTAACATACCTGCAAACATACATAGCGTAACCAAGTTACTGTTTTTATTCATAATCCAACCCCTTCCATAGCTTTCATTCTAATTTAAGTATCCGTAAATGTCAAATAAAGAGCGGGCCATGGATAATGGCCCGCCAAACCTGTTACGGTGTAGAATTCCTCTATGCAAGACCTGCCGTAAAAATACCGCAGCCTCTGACCCCGGTTTCCTTATCCGGCAGCGCTTCTTTCTTTTCGCCGAGCACATTGGAGCGGTACACTCGCTTTTCCGTCTCCAGTTTCAGCCTGTCAGGCTCTTCGGATGCATTGAATACCCGGAATATAAAGTCGCCGGTCTCTTCCTGTACCTTCCATGCCGTCCACAGCAGGGTCTTTCCAGACCATTTCAGGGAGGTGAAGTGATCCGGTATGTTTCCTTCTGTGCTTTCCGTCTTACTGATCCAGAGGGGGGAGGTATAGGCATATGCCTCCTCATAGGAGCGGTACAAATCCTTTTCCCCGCCATGAGGTATCAGCATAAATTCCTTTTTCTGCCTTCCCAGACATTGGGCCTGTGGTGCAGGGAAATCCCCCCAGTCCCCCATCTCCCGCACCCCTCTGTGCAGAGTGAGCGCCATGGTATTCTCTTCCCCGGGAAGGATTTCATATTCGTTCAATCCCTTATTGGCAATGGTCATGCCGCAGCCGGATTCATGGACATTGACAAACAGCTGCTGGTGCTGGGCATTGCACGGATTTTCCCAGACAGGGGACACGGTATTGCTCCGCTTTGCCACCTCAAAAATGGAATCCGCATAATGCCATGGGGTGTCCAGGCCGGTTTTAACCAGTATGCGGAGGCGGTGATCCAGCGCCTGGTTGTCAAATTCCACCTCTGCCCGCAGCCCTCTCCCCACGCGTTCCAGAATATAGGTAACCGCAACCGTCATGGAAAGGGTTTCCCGGCTGCTTCCGGCTTTCCGGTTCTTAAACTCCACCAGATCCCTTATTTCCCCGGCCAGCCTTTCGTCAGCGGAAACCGGGATTTCCATGGTTATTTCAGCCCGTACGGCCGCCCGCAGAGGCGTGTCCTCCACTACGCGTATTACCGGCTTCGCTTCTTTGCTGAGAATCGGGGGCTCTCCCGCGGGCTTAAAATAAATATACTCATTTCCGATATCCCTGGTGTCCTCCAACATTACCGCCTCACGGTAGGTAACGCCGCTTTCCTTATGGGTGATATCCACCGTCCCGTTGCTGTTTACCCGGCAGGATAGCCATTTGTTTTCCATGGTGTTATCGCCGGTAAACAGGGATTCCCCGCTGCTTTTTTCCTCTTCTTCCCCTGCCGGAAGCAGACAGAAGCTTTCGAGAGTAAAGGGATCCATATCCTCCACCTCCAGGGTCACCCTGACTTTACGGCAGAAATACGCATTCCGGAACCGATCTTTGGGTAGATCATACCCAAAAGCATAAGGAAGCTCTTCCACCCTGCCCGGGACTGTATTTCCTGCTCTGTCCACGATCCGGTACGCGGGAAGCTTTTCCTTCTGCGCCTTTTCCAGACAGGCGGCCACCGTACTTCCCTGGAAGGGATATTTTTTAACGGTAAGCACGGCCTCTGCCGTCTGGCTTTTCCGGTAGCCGGTTGGATTCACCACAAAAAAGGGAACCGCTTCGCCGTCCCTTTCCCGGAATCCCCGGCTGTCCATATGCCCGGCCAGATAGGAAAGACTTTCTTCTATGATATGCAGGGCCACCTGTTCCGCCTTTTCAAAACGGGTGACCATTTCCCGGTGCACGGCATCCACGCTGCAGCCGCAGATACTGTCATGGGGATGATTCTGCATCAGCGTTTTCCAGCCGTAGGCCAGCAGATCATGGGGATATTCCATTCCCCACTCATAAGCCATTGCCGCCAGCGGCTCGGCAGCGCGGACAAACAGGGCTTCGCAGCGGGCGTTCATCTGCTTCAGGTAGATACGCGACGATGCCGTATTCGCCAGCGTGTACCAGCCGTCGGTTTCCTGGCTGCGCAGCTCTCCCTTGATCACCGCCAGATCCTCTCTGCAATCTTCCTTCAGGCTTTGGAAATAATCCATAAAATTGGAATGGATGAAATCGATATCCGGATACAGCCCGGCAGCGGTTTTCAGCGCTTTCGACAAGTCGGTCTGCACCGGCTGATGGTCACAGCCGTTCATGAACAGAAGCTTGTCCGTGGAGGCAAACTTCAAAGCCCCCGCCAGCTTGCCCTCCCAGTATTTCCGTGCCTCCTCCGGTTCTGTGGGCACCTCCATACCATTATTGTACCAATTGGCAAACAGCACCCCCAGGATCCGGGAACCGTCCGGGGATTCCCAGAACATTTCCGAATATTGGGAGGTAAAATTATCCGTTTCCCCCACTTCATTATTAAAACCGGTGGGTTTTACGCCTCTTCCGAAGGCGGCGCAGTCGATCCCCGCATCCAGCAGTATCTGGGGCGCCTGTCCCATATTTCCGAAGGAATCGGGAAAATACCCCACCTTACTCACATTTCCGTATCTGGATGCCTCTCTCATACCGGTTTCCAGATTGCGCAGATTGGATTCGCTTCCGGTCAGCCATTCATCCTGGAGGATGTACCAGGGGCCTGCATAAAGCCTTTTTTCCCTGACCAGCTTTTCCACCAGTTCCCTTTTTTCCGGACGTACCTGAAGATAATCATCCAGCATAATCGTCTGTCCGTCCAGATGGAAGCTCCTGAAATCCGGATCCGCCTCCAGCGTTTCCAGAAGCCTGTCCATAAACTCCACCTCCAGGCAATGGTGCTTCTCATACGGCAGATACCACTCCCTGTCCCAATGGGAATGGGAAATCACATGGGCCTGTTTTTTCATTTTCCGCGTTCCTCCTTTTCTTTGTTTCCCCCAAATTTCTCACTGCTGCTTCGCAATAACCGTTCAGACGGTCCTTTGCAACCATTATAACGGATCAGAAAAGAAATATCTTCCGTGAAAGTATAGATTTATTCTAACGTTTGTATACCTATTCCCCTTTCACATCCCCATACCACAGGATCTCCCACCATTTACGGTTTTTCCTTTCCTTCCGCTCCTCCAGGGTGCCTGCCGCCGGCAGATAAAGGATTACCTCCCTGCCGTCAGCGGAGAAATCCATCCGCCCGCCATGGGCATTCACAATCTGCTTTACAATACGCAGCCCCATAATATGGGGCTTCCCCATGATATAGGGCTTTCCCATTATGGGGGACTCCCCTCTGTTATCTGCCTTTCCCGGAGCTGCACGCAAGTTTCTGTCCTCCGTAAGGATATTCCGGATTTCCGCGGGAATCCCTTTTCCGTCATCCTTTACAGCAATGCGGCAAAGGGTAAGGCCGTTTCCGCTGACAAGCTCTCCCTTTACTTCTATGCGGCATCGGCTGTTATGCCGGATACTGTTTCCGATGAGATTATTCAAAGCCCTGGTAAGCAGACGGACATCCCCCTGCATCACCACCCCTTCCAGCTCCTCCTGAATATCGGTTTCCAGTTCATATTCCTCCGCCAGGCCTCCGTTCAGGAAGGAAACCGCCGCCAAACGCAGCAGGGCCGCAGGGATATATTCCTCCATACGCAGCGGCTGCATCTGGTATTCCAGCTTGGACGTAAGGTTGAGATCCTCAATCAGGGTTTTGATTTTCAGGCTCTGTTCCTTAATAATTGCGGCCTGTTTCCTGTCCTCTTCGGGCAGTTCTTCTTTATTTTCCAGATTATCCGCATATCCCATCACCATAGACAGAGGGGTACGGATATCATGGGATACGCCCGATATCCATTCGGTACGGGCCGTATCCCGCTGTTCCAGGTTCCGCCGCTGTATTTCCAGAACTGCGGAGGCCTGGTTCAGCTTTTTCCCCAGTTCGCCCGTCAGTCCCTGCTCCGGCACCAGGATCCTCCGTCCGGATACCAGCCCGTCGATACCGGAAGCTACCGGACGCAGAGAGGAATACAGGCGGTAGCCGGACAAAACCGCCAGGATAAGGACCAACAGCAGATTAGCAGTCATGATTACCAAAAGGAAAACCGGAAGCTTCCGTATGGAGGATCGGGACATCTCCACCGTATATTTTCCCACTTTATCCTTCGCATCCGCTATTACTAAAAGCCCCTCGTCACAATTCCAGACCCGTACCGGATAATCCTTCAGATACCAGCGTGTGAAGGAGGCCACCTCACCCAGGGTAAAATGAACAGGGATTTCCTCCGGCACCTCCCAGCTCCAGATTCTGCGCCCGGAATTATCCAGCAGGAAGGCGAATTCTGCCCCCGTATCCTCCAGAGCCTTATACCCCTCCCCCTCCAGATAAGGATGGCCGTTCTCTTCCCGGTTCATATAGGAGCTTACCTCTATGATCCGGCGTCGGCCTCCGCTGTCCGGGTTTTCCCTGCTCTGGGAAGCAAAGTATGCCCCCACAACCATCAGCACACACATATTCACCAGGATAACCGCCGCCGCTATCCAGCCGGCGGAAAAAATATACCGCCGGTATATCTTGAACAAACTTTTCATAATCAATGCTCCTTTGCCAGACGGTACCCCAGACCTCTCACGGTCAAAAGCCATTCCGGCGCCGACGGATTCTCTTCTATCTTCTCCCGCAGCCTTCGAATATGGACCATCAATGTATTTTCATATCCGTAATATTCGTCCCCCCATACGGTATTACAGAGTATATCAAAGGTCACGATATTTCCCCGGTTCTCATACAGCTTCTTCAGAATAGCCAGTTCCTTCGCGGTGAGCTGCAGGCTTTCCTGCCCTTGCGTTACGGTTCCCGCATTAAAATCCACCTTTTTCATTCCCAGCTGCAAAATCCCGGCTTCCCCCTGCTGTCCGGTCCTCCCGGGCGGAAAGTAGGTCCTTTTGAGAATTGCCGTCATCCTGAGAAGCAGTTCTCTGGGCAGAAAAGGTTTGGTCATGTAATCATCCGCCCCAAGCCCAAGCCCGAGAAGGCGGTCGTTATCCTCATCCCTGGCGGAAAGGAAAAGCACAGGGACCATGGAAACCAAACGGATTCTCTGCATCAGGGAAAAACCGTCACCGTCCGGCAGGTTAATATCCAAAATCACCAAATCCGGTTCCTTTTTTCCCGTTTGAAACGAAAGGAAGGCTTCCTCACAGCTTCCTGCCGAAACCACATTCCGGAAACCTTCCCTGTACAGCATATCCGTAAGCATCCTGCACAGTTCTTCATTATCATCCACCAGCAGCAGGCTGCTGTCATAAATAGTATTCATAAATTATCCAACCTCGCTCTGTCCGGCTGCTTATATCCTGACAGCCGTTCCATGCCTTTACCGTTGCATCTTTTCTCCATTATATCCATAAGCCTGCATTCCCGCCAGATCCTCCGCAAAGATTTAAGGTAAAAGTAAGGCAGGCTTCATGAACGTGTAAGGGGATGCGTTTATTCTGGTTACATACCAAAAAACAGACCATAAGAAAATGTGGCAGAAACAGACACGGCCTTACCAGCCGTAGAAATGGAGAAAAGTATGGCACTGGCAGTAAAAACAAATAATCTGACAAAATCTTACAACGGCACTCCCTGTGTAAACAATGTGGATCTGCGGATCCCCGAAGGAAGCATTTACGGTTTCCTCGGACCCAACGGCGCGGGGAAAAGCACCACCATGAAAATGATCCTGGGACTGATTAAATGCAGCGGCGGCTCCGTAGAGGTGCTTGGGCAGACCATGAACGATAAAAACCGGCTGGAAATCCTGCGGAACACCGGTTCCTTAATTGAATCCCCTTCCTATTATGCCCATCTTACCGGGCGGGAAAATCTGAAAATCGTCTGCCTGCTTAAGGGGGTAGCGGATAAAGAAATCGATGAAGTCCTGCACATCGTGCGCATGGAAAAACAGCAGGACAAGAAAGCCGGACATTATTCCCTGGGCATGAAGCAACGGCTTGGCCTCGCTGCGGCCCTGCTGGGCCGCCCCAGGCTTCTTCTTCTGGATGAACCCACCAACGGCCTGGATCCTGCCGGCATCCAGGAAATGCGGGAACTGATTTGTTCCCTTCCCGGCAAATACGGAATGACCGTCATGGTATCCAGCCACCTGCTCAGTGAAATTGATCAGATGGCTACCCATACAGGCATCATCGACCGGGGGGAGCTGATATTCCAGGACAGCCTCGCCCACCTGTATGAGCACAGCCGGAAACAGATACGGCTGCGCACTATAGATAAGAAAGCCGCCTTCCGTTACCTGACGGAACAGAAAATCAGCTGCCGCCTGGAAGGGGACTTCCTCACCTTCCGGGATATGCCGGATGACAGGCTGGCCCATCTCATGGAAGGGCTTGCCGCAGCCGGGACCGGCCTGCTGCGAATCCAGGATCAGCAGCAGACACTGGAGGATATCTTCCTGGATCTGACCGGAAGGAAGGTGAGCCTGTGAAAACCGATTTACTCGTAGAATGCAAAAAAACCAGGGGACGTTTCCTCTGGCTGCTGCCGCCGGGCGTGGTGGCAACGGAATTCCTATGGATGATGTCCAACAGCTATCTCTCTAAACCGGAAGCCGCGGCAGAAGGATATTTCACCCTGTTATTCCAGCTTCCTCTGATCAATACGATCTTCCTTCCCTTGATACTGGCGGTCATGGCCAGCCGCATCTGTGATGCGGAAAACAAGGGAAATACCTATAAGCTGCTGTGTACCATGCAGGAGAAAAAAAGGATTTTTGACGTCAAGCTGCTTTTGGGAGCCATATACATCCTCTTCCTCACCCTGCTGGAAGCCGGAAACGTACTTCTGCTGGGCGCACTGCTTCCCTTTACCCAGAAACTTCCCGTAAAGCATCTGCTGAACTTCCTTGCCGTGCTCTTTGTGGTTAGCCTGGTGCTGTATCTGATGCAGCAGGTTCTTTCCCTGCTTTTGACCAGCCAGCTCGTGCCTGTCTTTATCGGCCTTTTGGGCAGCATGGTAGGCGTATTTTCCGCCTTTTTCCCTATGGGAAGCCTGGCAAACGTTGTACCCTGGGGCTATTATATGGTAGGAATGACCCTTACCTCCTGGTATGACGAAAGCACCCGCAACATGTATATATATGAATGCCCCTTCCCCTGGGGCTGGTTCTGTGTTTTCCTTCTTGCAGCGGCGGCGCTCTATATCACGGGGAAACATCTGTTTTTGAAGAAGGAGGTCTGACTATGCTTTTATCCTGTATGCGCGCCGAACTAATGAAACTGAAACGATCCTTTATCTGGGTGGTGTTTCTCCTCCTGCCCATTATCAGCACCGTAATGGGCTGTGCCAATTACCTGCAGAATGTGGAAATTCTCGATTCTCTGTGGTACAGCTTATGGACACAGACCACCCTGTTTTATTCCAACTTTTTCTACGGCCCCCTGATTGCCGTTTACTGCGCCTATCTCTGGCGTGTGGAAAATTTTAACCACAACCGGAATGCCCTGATGACCGCCCCCATACAGGTTCCCGTCCTGTATTTATCCCAGTTCCTGGCTATCGGCTGTGTCACGCTTCTGACCCAGCTCTGGGTGGGCGCTTTATATTTCATCAGCGGCCGGGCTGTGGGAATGACCGGCTTTCCTCCTCCGGAAACCTTTATCTGGCTGCTGCGGGGCTGTGTGGGAGGCCTGGCTATCGCCGCATTGCAGCTTCTGCTGTCCTCCGTTATCAGAAGCTTTGCCCTTCCTATCGCTATCGCCCTGCTGGGCAGCATCGGCGGCCTCCTGTTTTCTGCAAAGGATTTAGGACTTTTTTTTCCTTACTCCCTCATGCTTCTTGGTATGAATTCCAACCGGGAGGAAGATATCCTGTCCAGCTCCCCCCTGCCTTTTCTGTTAAGCTGCACCATATTCCTGACTCTTTTCGTACTGCTGGGAATAGGGTATCTGAAAAAAGCGGATGTGAAGGCCTGAACATCCCTTCTGAAAAGAGCAGCCCCTGCGGGGGCCGCTCTTTTTTCCGGGGCGAAATCAGGACGGTTCCCCTTCTTCCGTGGGAGGCATACGGGATATATGATCAAAGCAGCAGCGGAATTCGCCGTTCAGCTGTTTCTTTAAAATTTTGCTGTCCTTAAACATTCTCCGCTGCAGATGTCCCTTTCCGTCAGGCTGCTCCAGATAGCACCAGTCACAGCACAGCCAGGTGTCCTCGGACAGCTTTCTGGTATACTGTTCCAGATCCCGTATCCTGCAGCCGGCCGCCGTCCTTTGTATTTTGGTAAAATAAGCCTCCGCCTCCTTGCGTCCGTAAACCCTGGGATGCTCTTCGTCCGTCAGGGCACAGGCTTCATCCATATACTGCAGCATACCCTCCACATCCTGCTTTTCAAAATACAGGTACAGCATCTGGCTTGCGATCTGTTTTATCTGCGCTTCCTCCAGGATGTCCAGCATACATCCCTGCAGATTTTCCCGCTGTAACAGGTCCGTTTTATACCGTTTCCTCACCTGCTCTTCTTCCCCTGATGCCAGCAGGACGGAATAAAAGCTTTTCTTATCCTGGTACATCAGGTTTTCCGCCTCGTTTACCACCTCCTGAAGCGAGTTTTCAGCCTGTGTCCATTTTACCCCTATCGCAGCGGCATTGCTGTTGTCTTCCCGGAAGATACCTTTCAGGCGGGCCGCTTTTTCCAGAAATACTTCCTTTTTCAAATCTCTGCAGAGGATGACAAATTCATCCCCGCCTGTCCTGTACTTGGCGGACTCCTTAAAAACGCCGCAGATTTTCTGATAGGTACGTATGAGCAGTTCATCCCCTGCCACATGTCCGTACCGGTCATTCGTTTCCTTCAACCCGTTGATATCAATAAAAATAACACCCCATCCCTGTCCCGCAAGAGGAGGGGTGATATCCCTGATAAAAGCATTCCGGTTCATGGCTCCGGTCAGCCCGTCCGTAAAGCTGAGCTGGTTAAGCCTTTCCTCCATCCGGCTCCGGGAAAGAAGTGACTGGAAAAAGTAAGCAAGGATATTAAGGATAGCCGTGGTATTTTCCAAATCCTTAACAGGCGGATTATCCACCCCGAAAAAACCGATCACCGCATCATTTTCTATCAGGGGCACAGTTACCAGGGAATGGATATTCTGGGGACAGAGGCGTTCGTACTCCTTCCTGTCACTCTCCCTGATATCCTCCAGATCATTGATGATTACACTTTCCCCTTTTTCAAAGAAGGTCATCCACCGCCGCACATCCGTCACCGGCACATCTTTCAGGTTATCAATCTGAGGATCCACTCCCGGCGCACACCATTCAAAGGTATTGTCCATCAGGCTTCCGTATATCTCAAAAATATAGGTCCGCTCGCTGCAGAGATATTCGCCCATGACCCGCAGGGTATTCTGGATCGCCACATCCACGTCCATGGAAGAATGCATCATGCGGATACATTCCAGCACCACACGCTCCCTGTCCAGAGTCTCCTGAAGCCGTTTCTTTTCCCTGACGCTTTTGGTCACGTCCAGCGCAATTTCCATCCTTGCCAGACGACCGCTGCCATCCCAATCCACAAGCTTATCCTTCAGAAGAAAATGGCCCTCCGCCAGCTCGTTGTCTCTTTCCCATTCATAATAGCTGTCCTCGGATAGCAGATGATTATTGCAGAATTCACAGGGCTGTGTCCTTCCCTGAAGGACTTCATAGCATTTTTTGCCCTTCACCTGCCGGAAATCATCATATCCGAATACCTGAAGCCCGCACTTATTCAGGAAAAGCAGCTCATAGCTCTCCCTGTCGGACACATATATCAGTTCATTCAAACCATCGAATTGTTCTGCCAGATTTTTCATGATTACCTCGCTTATCTCTGCCTTCATCATACCTTTTCATAACGGGTCTGTCCAGCAGATCCCATTCATCCCGCAGGAAAAGACGGGAACTAAAAAAACGAGGATTGCAAACCCCGGCGGTTACGGATATAATTAATTCCGGTAACCCATCGGAACGGATTACCAAATATCCGTATTTTCGGGAGGTTCGGACATTATGAAAAGTAAAGCTCTCAAGGCGGCGTTTCCTTATACCCTGCCGGTCATGATGGGATATCTTTTTCTTGGCATGGCCTTCGGCATCCTGCTGACCAGCAAAGGAATTGCTTATGGATGGGCACTGTTCATGAGTCTGTTTGTATATGCCGGTTCCATGCAGTTTGTAGCTATTGAACTGCTTCTTGTGCCCTTTGCACCGCTTTCTGCCGCCCTGGTAACCCTTATGGTAAATGCCCGCCATCTTTTTTACGGGCTTTCTATGCTGGAGCCATTTAAAATTATGGGAAAACTGAAACCCTATATGATATTTTCCTTATCGGATGAAACCTATTCTCTGGAATGCGCCGCCAAACCGCCGGAGGGAATTGACCGGAAATTTTTCCTGTTCTTCATAGCCCTTCTGGATCAGAGCTACTGGGTGTTTGGCACCCTGGCCGGGGTACTGGCGGGAAATATATTCCCTTTTGATTCTACGGGCATTGATTTCGCCATGACCGCCCTGTTTCTGGTCATTTTCCTGGAGCAATGGGAAAGCACCGCCAACCATATCCCCGCCGCCGCAGGCCTGATCCTTACGGTCATCTGTCTGGTTACGGCAGGAAGCGATAATTTTCTTCTATTCTCCATGGCAGGCATCCTCGTGTTCCTTATCCTGTTCAGAAAACAATGTACAACGGAGAAACCCCTATGACAAGTATACAAATCCTTATCACGCTTTTAACTATCTCCTTCATCACCATACTCACCCGCGCGCTTCCCTTCCTTTTCTTTCCCGCAGGGAAAAAAACGCCGGAAATTGTCACCTATCTCGGTACTGTTCTTCCGTTTGCCGCCATTGCCATGCTGGTGATCTATTGTTTTAAGTCCGTTTCCATCACGGAAGGCTCCCATGGGATACCGGAGCTGCTGGCGGCGGCCTTTGTTCTCGGTGTACATAAGTGGAAGCACAACATGCTTCTGAGCATCGGCGGAGGTACCGTGCTGTATATGATTCTTGTGCAGGCGGTGTTCTAGAGTGTGTTTGAAAATGCATTCCTGCAATCTGAACGCCCCGGGCAAAAGGGGTAAAAAATGTCCGCAGATACCGGTTATCCGGTATTTACGGACATTTGCCATTTCCCTTCCTCTTCAACAGGGACAACGGTTCTCCTTAGTAATTTTCAGCCTTTACCTGGAAATACGCCTGCGGATGTGCACAAACCGGACAAACCTCGGGAGCTTTCCTGCCTACGCAGATATGTCCGCAGTTGGAGCACTGCCATACCACATCACCGTCCTTGGAAAATACCAGATCGCCGTTTACATTGGCAAGAAGCTTCCGGTATCTTTCTTCATGCTCTTTTTCAATCCTGGCTACGCCTTCAAATAATTTTGCGATTTCGTCAAAGCCTTCTTCCTTCGCTTCTTTGGCAAAGGTTGCATACATATCTGTCCACTCGTAATTCTCACCTTCCGCGGCTGCTTCCAGACATTCCGCCGTTGTGCCGATACCGCCGTTAATCAGCTTAAACCACATTTTTGCATGCTCTTTTTCATTGTTGGCTGTCTCTTCAAAAATATTGGCAATCTGCACATAGCCGTCTTTTCTGGCCTTGGAAGCAAAGTATGTATATTTGTTTCTTGCCATAGATTCCCCTGCAAATGCGGTTTCCAGATTCTTTTCTGTTTTGGATCCTTTTAATTCTGCCATAACATGTTCTCCTTTTCTTTTGAAAAAATTTGTGTTCCGTAACGATTAACTGTTCTTATTTTACTCCCAAATCAGCGCTTCTGTCCACATAAAAAGTATGAAGCATCTGTTCTGCAAGGCTGCTCAGAGGTTTTCCGTAGAACTCCCCGTACAGCCGGATAAGCTCTTCATTCTGATGGCTGCAGCGTATCTTCATCTGCCTGTCTCTTTCGTACAGGCTTTGGATACGGGCCTTAATCAGGGTCTCCCCCTTCCACTGCGTGTCCTTTGGCTGCCCTCCGCCTCCGATACAGCCTCCGGGACAGGTCATCACTTCCACGAAATGATACTGCTTTTCCCCGTTTTTTATCTTTTCCAGAAGGCGTCCCGCGTTAGCGGTTCCATATACCACCGCCAGTTTAAGGATCACATCATCATTGATATAGACAAAAGCTTCCTTTACGCCGTCAAGCCCTCTGACGGACTGCAGCTCATACAGCAGCGGCGGGGCTTCTTCCCCGGTTACCATATGGTAGGCTGTCCGGACTGCGGCTTCCATAACCCCGCCGGTATTCCCGAAAATCACACCGGCACCGGAGCCTTCCCCCATAAAGCCGTCATAATCCTCATCCGCAAGCCCTGCGAAGTCGATTTCCTCTTCCCTCGCCCATGCGGCCAGTTCTCTGGTGGTGATGCAGTAATCCATATCACGCATTCCTTCGATTCCCAGATAACGCCCTGCGGCATTCATTTCTTCCCGGCGGATTTCGAACTTTTTAGCCGTACAGGGGGTAAGGGCCACATTGACAATCCGTCTGGGATCAAGACCCATTTTCTTTGCAAAATAGGTCTTTATGGTAGGACCCTGCATGCCGATAGGACTTTTAGCCGAAGACAGATAATCCCTTACATCGGGATAATAGGTCTCCACATATTTCACCCAGGCCGGACAGCAGCTGGTAAACTGAGGCAGGGGGCCTGTCCCTTTGGTCAGCCGTTCCACCAGTTCACCGGCCTCCTCCATAATCGTCATATCTGCGGCGAAATTGGTATCCAGGACATAATCCGCACCCAGCTTCCGCAGCAGCGCCACCATTTTCCCCTGGACAAAGCTTCCGTCCGCCATACCGAACTCCTCACCCAGCGCAGCACGGACGGAAGGGGAGGTGCTGAAAATAACAATGCGTTCCGGGTCTGCCGCCGCCTCTCTGACACTTTTATATTCATACCGTTCCGTAATACTGCCTGCAGGGCAGACATTGGCGCACTGCCCGCAATGGATACAGATAGCGTTGTCTCCCGTAAGGCCCAGGTCATAGCGTCCCGCCACCCCGATGCTTTCCGTACATACCTTTTTGCACTGGCCGCATTTGATACATTTGGCCTCATCCCTGCATATGGACGGGTTGTCCGGTTCTATGGGAACCCTGATATCCGTAAAATTATGCTTGCTCATCCTTTGTCCTTTCTTTCCTGAGAGAATTGCCGCGGCTGTTCCTTTGCCTTGCTGTCCGGCCTGCATTCCCCACCGGCCGGTGATCCGCAGGTCGTTTTCTTTGATGGTTCCAGTATATCCCATCCTTTTTTGCTTGTCAATAACAATAATAGAAATAATTACTATTTTTATTATCTTTTGGTAACCGTTCAGACGACATCCCTCCCGGATTGTTTAGGTAGAAAAAAATTATAACTATTCTCTCCCTTGTCCCCTCTCCTTCCGGTATTTTATGATAAGTTTGCAAGGGGATTCCCATAAACCTGCCCCGGGACGTGTCCTCCTCATACCCGCAATGTAACGGTTCCTTACCTTCACCGTTACCTCTCAACTGCAGCAATCACAGGAAAAACAATGGATATTTTAAAACAGAACAAACGGACGGTGTTTCTTTTGATCGCCGTAATACTGGCCGGTACATGCCTGCAAATCCTGGCTCCCCGGTTTCTGAGCGCCTTTATCGACAAAGCGGAATACAAAGCCCCGGTTACGGCAATCGCCCTCATGATAGCCGGATATCTGGCAACGGTCCTTGCACAAAAAGGGACAGGGATCTGCGAAGTCTATCTCTCTTCCAGGCTTGGGGGGAAAATCACAAACCGGATAAGGCACCAAATGCTGGAACATTTTATTTGTTTACCCATGACCGCCCACGAAACCTTCAGCAGCGGTGAAATCATGACCCGTCTGGACGAGGATGTGGAAGGCGTTTATGACTATTATCAGATTTTATTTCTCCGCATAGGAACCAGTGCCCTTCTGCTCACCGGCGTCCTTCTTACAGTAGGTATGAAAAACGGGCCGCTCGCCCTTCTGATGCTCGCCGTATGCCTGGTGAGTATCCGGGTATACAAAGCCATTTCGGATTTCGGCACAAAATGCTATTTGAAAAGCAGCCAGGCAGCCGCAGTCTTTAACGGTTTCCTGAAGGATAAGCTGGATAATCTCGTGGAAATCCATCTGGCAGGCGCAGACCGGTATACCCTGCTTTCCCTGAAAAAGGCGATGCATGCAAAATTCCGGGAGTCCCTCCCCGCAGGCCAGATGTACGGCAGGCTTTGGAGAGCCTCCACCGTACTGGAAGTAATCAGCATATCCGGTACCCTGCTCATCGCCTCTCTCCTGTGGGATCAGGGGGTAATCACCCTGGGAACGGCTTATCTGTTTTACAACTATGTGGATTTGATCTATGCACCTCTCCAATCTTTCCGGAACCATCTGGGCGGGCTGCAGAATGCGGCCGCACGGAAAAAGAGGGTGGAAGCCTTTTTAAAGCAGCCAGCGGAAACGGACAGGGCGGGACAGACTGCCTCCCTGACGGAGTTCCGGTCCCTGGAGGTGAAGGATCTGCATTTTCATTATGAGGGAGGCCCTGAAATTCTCCATGGAATCAACCTTTCCCTAAAAAAGGGGGACTGCCTGGGTATTACAGGTGAAACCGGATGCGGAAAATCCACGCTGGTAAAGCTCCTGGCAGGGCTTTACCAATGCCCGCCCGGCAGCATCTACATCAATGGCCTGGAATCTGCCAGCTACCGTCTGGAGGAACTGAGGGAAAAAATCCTGTACTGTCCCCAGAAAACCCAGCTGTTACATGGTACGCTTCGTGATAACATCACCCTGTTTGATCAGGACATCGGGGATGATGCTATTTATAAAGCGGTAAACGCCCTGGGCCTGAAGGACTGGCTGGAAGGTTTTGAGAAAGGCCTGGATACCCCTCTTTCCTTAGCCGAAGGCAGCATTTCCTCGGGGGAAGGACAGTTCATAAGCATAATCCGGCTGTTCCTGCGTGATCCCCAGGTAATCATCCTGGACGAAATCACCGCCAATCTGGACAGGAAAAAAGAAAAAGAGCTGATGGATGCCGTAAAGCATCTGACTGCAGATCGGACCGTTATCCTGATTGCCCACCATGCGCAGGCGCTGTCTGTCGTAAACAAAACTGTAGCGATCCCGTCCCGGCAGCACCGTACGGGATTCTGACCAAAGAGTATCCGGCACCGGTAAAATCCGGTTTCATAATCTGTATTCCCTTGCCCTGCCGGAAAGGGAAGGTACGGGAAAGGAAGATTCTCCCCATGAAAAAGAAACGCTATGGATCCTTTTATTATAAGACCCTAAAAATAAAACCCTGGCTCACTCTGTTCAGCATCCTTCTCAATATCGGCATCTTTTGCTACGCATCCGTAAACATAAGCTGTTTACGCTGGATTCTGAACAGTCTCCAGGAAAGCATACGCGGTCTGGGAATCCTGCGCAGGATCTGGCCCTGCTTTGTAATTATGGCCCTGAACTGCGCATTCCGCTGCCTGTGCATAAAAGCGTCAGCCTATGTGGATGTCCTGCGAAGCTACTATTACCAGGACAGCCTCCGGCTGCAGTTTTTCAGGAGCCTTTTGCAAAGCAGGCGTATGAAAGACAGGGCCGCCAATGCGGGAAAAACCTTTGAACAGCTGGATGATGATGTGCCCGCCGCTGTGTTTCCAGCGGAACTGCTGACAGAGGTAACCGGCTATCTGGTATATACCCTGGTAGCCATCGGTTCCCTTCTTCTTATCAACTGGAAAATAACCCTGTTACTTTTTCTCCCTCTGTCCCTGTGTCTGTTCCTTATCCGGAAATTATCCGGCCGGATCGGGGAAAGCCGCAGACAGAACCGGGCCATGCACGATTTTGTTTCTGATACGCTGGCCGACATGGTAACCGCGGTACTTTCTATCAAAACGGCAGGAGGCAGAAACTCCGTTCTGAAACGATATGATTCCGTCCTGGAGCAGCGCACCGGGGCCCTGATAAACGATAACCTGTTCCAGTCCGCGGTAAATTCCGCGGTGGATATCGCCTCCGTCATCTGTGTTGCCGCCATGATGGCAGGGGTTGCCGGCCTTATGCGCTCAGGCAGATTCCCTTTGGGTGATTTCTCTATCTTTATCTGTTACCTGGATACCCTGAATGACTGCATTCTCCGTATAATCGAACTGTACACGGAAACAAAGAAGGCGGAGGTTTCCTGGCACCGGATTGCCGAAACCGCCGGAGAAGATAACATGGACTGTCTGGGCAGGGACGGAGACCTGATCCGGGCCGGCATCAAGGATATCTCCTGTGCTGCTGTGCCCGAAACGGATTTGCCCCCTGCTTTTTCCGATATCCTGAAAGACCCCTTCCGGCAGCTGGAGGTAAAAAATCTTTCCTGCATTTATGAGGACGGCAGAGGTGTCCGGGATGTGGAATTCACCCTGCATTCCGGGGAAATCCTTGTTCTTTCCGGCCCTGTTGCTTCCGGGAAATCAAGCGTGCTTCATGCCCTGCTGGGCCTTGTCCCCCGCACCTGCGGAGAAATACGATGGAACGCAGCAGAACAAAAGGATCCCTTTACTCTGTTCCGTCCGCCCCACACAGTATGCATTCTGCAGAACTCCCATCTGCAAAATGCCACGATCCGGGAAAATCTGACCATGGGAAGGGATTACACCGATGAGGCCTGCCTGGAGGCTCTGGAAAAAGGCTGTATTGCAGAGGAAATCATGCATATGCCTGACGGCCTGCATACGCTGATAGGAGAAAACGGCGTGATGCTTTCCGGGGGACAAAAGCAGCGGCTCCTGTTATCCCGCATGTTTCTGGTTCACGCCGGCCTGTACCTGCTGGACGATGCCACAAGCGCCCTGGATCGGGAGACGGAAAAAAAGCTTATGGCAAACCTGAAGGAACGGGTACGTCAGGACAAGGCAGCCGCTATTATCATCAGTAACAGTAAGGCGGCGGAAGAAATGGCAGACCGGATCGTATCTATCTAGCCCATCGTCCGGCCTCAGGGATTCTCTAGGAATACTCATCCCTCCGAGCGGATAGCCCATCTCATTTTCGTAGACCGGGCGCGGCTGTTTCTGCTGCATTCCTCCTGGGAAGGGCGGATGACATCCCTGGATATTTCCCGGTAAAGCCCTTCCTTATAATCCTGTTTAAAGAACTTCTTTACGATGCGGTCTTCCCCGGAATGGAAGGTCAGAACCGCCGCACGGCCGTTTGGTGCCAGCACACCCGGCAGCTTTTCCATAAAGGAATACAAGGCCTCAAATTCATTGTTGACATCGATCCGCAAAGCCTGGAAGGTTCTTTGGCAGGATTTTTTCACCGCTTCTTTCCGTTCCGGAGCCGGCAGCTGTGAAAGCGCATCCTCCACCGCCCGGCGCAGATCCCCGGTGGCAGCAATAGGTTTTCCCCGCCGCCGCCGGGAAACCACTTCCCGGGCAATCTCTGCCGCATAGGGTTCATCGGCATTCTCAAGAAGCATGCCCTGCAGTTCTTCCTGGGTAATCTCCGTAAGCCTCTCTGCCGCGCTGATCCCCTTTTCCGGGTTCATGCGCAAATCCAGAGGGCCGTCCGTTTTATAAGAAAACCCCCGGTCAGGGTTATCGATCTGCATGGAAGAAACGCCCAGATCCGCCAGGACAAAATCAAACAGCCCCGCTTCCGCGGACACCCGGTCAATATCGGCAAAATTCTGCAGCCGGACGGAAAGAATCTCCTCTCCGAATCCCAGCTTCTCAAGCCGTTCCTTTGTTTTCGCAGACTCTATCGGATCCACGTCCAGAGCGTACAGATGCCCGCGGGAGTCCAGACACTTGAGCATTTCCAGTGTATGCCCTCCATAACCAAGCGTGGCGTCCAGACCGGTCTGTCCGGGCTTAATCTGCAGGAATTCCAGAATCTCATTGACACAAATAGAAATATGCATCCCTGCGGGGGTGCTCCCCTTTTGGATGACCCGGGATACCGTGTCCGCGTATTTTTCGGGATTCAGCTCCTTATATTTTTCTTTATAGCTTTTCGGATAAGCGCCCGAATAACGGACGCGCCGCTTATGCTTCTTTTCCTGGTTTTCCATTTCATGCCTCCTTACGTATTCTTTTTCAGGAACTGTTCTGTATCTTCCTTGTTACTGCAGAATCATAGAAACAACAGCGGATTTTAGCCGTATCCGCTGTTGTTGTATATTTATCCATATTTGCCGCAGAATTCCCTGCAATTTCATTTTGCAGGGTTGGCGCAAGAATGCGCATAACAGATACCTCTATACCATTATATTAGGTCTGAAAAATTTTTAAGTCAATAAAAATAGGTAGTTTATGTATTTTAAAGCATATTGTTGCAAGCCAGGGGGCAGAAAGTGTAACCGCAAAATACGTACCTGCCATTCCCGCAGCCGTTTCTTCCGCTTCTTTCTTATCCTTTGATCCCGCCGGCCATCACCCCATGCTTAAAGTTTTTCTGGGCACAGGTATAAACGAGAATGATAGGGAGCATGGACAGCAGGCTGCCGGCCATAAGCACATTATACTCTGTCCCATATTGGCCGTTCAGGTTGTTCAGCGCAAGCGTAAGCGTCATCTTGTTTTTATCCGTCAGCATCAGCAGCGGCCACAGATAATCATTCCAGCTTTCCATAAACGTGGTTATCGTCAGTGTGGCAACGGAGGACATGCATAACGGAAGGATGACCACCCGGAATATACGGAACATTCCCGCGCCGTCGATCCGGGCCGCTTCCATAAAATCATTGGGGATGGAACGCATTTGCTGTACCAGCATAAAAATCCCGAACACCCGGAAAAGGGAAGGAAGGATGACACTGGGGTAAGTATTGATAAGCCCCAGCTTATTCATAATCACAAACAACGGTATCAGCGTCACCTGGGTCGGTATCATCATAGAAGCCAGATACAGCTTCAGAAGCCCGTCTGCCCCGGGAAAACGGATTTTGGTGAAGGCAAAGGCCGCCATGGAAGCCGACAGTATCGTAATCAGGGTATAGCTTACGGTAATGAAAAAGCTGTTGAAAATAGCCCTGAGAAACGGAAATTTGGAAAATACCTTTTGATAAGCGTCCAGCGTGGGATTTTCAGGAATCCACCGAATCGGAATTTCCATCAGTGCACCCTTGCTTTTTAAGGAGGTGGAAACCATCCATAAAAAAGGGACCATCACGATCACGGCGATCAGACAGGATACGAAATAAAAGCGGAAGGCCCGCCAGAATTTATGATTCATAATGTACCCATCCTTTCTGCAGTTTCATCTGTACGCCGGTCAGGATAAATATAATGAGAAAAAGAAGCCAGGAATAGGCCGATGCATACCCCATTTTAAAATATTTAAAACCATAGGTATAAATCCGTTCCACCATTACCTGAGTGGCCCCGTTGGGTCCGCCTTCCGTCATGATCATAACCTGGGGGAACAGCTGGAACGCATTGATCAGGGACATGATCAGGCAGAAAAAGACAGACGGGGTTAAAAGAGGCAGTGTTATCTTAAAAAACTGCCTGCTTTTCCCGGCACCGTCCACCCTGGCGGCTTCATAATAGCCCGTATCGATGGCTTTCAGCCCGGAGAGCAGGAACAGCCCGAAAAATCCCATATCCTTCCATACCGACGCCAGCACAATGGCGGGCATGGCCCATACCTCACTGGTAAGCCAGCTGGGGCCTTTTATTCCCACAAAGGAGAGAAGCTGGTTAAAGATCCCATACTGGGGGCTTAATACCCATTTCCAGATCAGACTTGCCGCAACCCATGAGGTCAGCACGGGAATATAATACATAATACGGAATACGGTGATTCCCTTCCTGTTTTTATTCAGGATAACGGCAACACCCAGGGCTGCCGCAAAAACAAGGGGAATATAAAGTACAATATAGTAAATCGTATGTCCCAGCACCTTCCAGAACTCTGCGGTAGTCAGTATTTTAATATAATTGTCAATTCCGATAAAATGACCGGAGAGGGTTTTCCAGTCCAGTGCATCCAGCCCGTTCCAGTCGGTCAGGCTGATAATTATAGAAATCAGGATGGGCAGCAGGCTGAACACAATCATGCCGGCAAAGCTGGGAAGCATGAATGGAAAAGACTGCAGGAGCGCCTGAAACCGCCTTTTTTTCTTCATAATAGTTTATCTCCGCAGCGGGAATCCCCGCATTTCCTTGACCGCGGCCGCGGCGGGCCTTACGGCCCCTGCCGGAAGACAGGGGCCGGGCACCGTACCGTCCGCCGCACACGTTACTGTTCCTGTTTATTGTGAAAGCTCCGCTTACATAATATTGATGGCCATTCGGCCGGCTGCTTTCATACATGGTGTTGCCCGGTTAACCGGGCATGGGCGTTTATTTCAGGGTAATCTGGGCTTCACATTCGCTCTGTGCCTGATCCAGTGCGTCCTTTACCGAAAGCTTTCCGGAAGCCGCCATGGAAAGCTTATCCGTGATAATATCGGACATCAGGGAATAGTCTTCGATGATAGGGGCGACTACCAGATAATCCAGGGAGTCAAATACGGCCTGCCGGTTTTCAGGAGGTGTGATGGCAAGATACCCGGAAAGCACTTCCTGGTTATTGATTGCAGGCAGATCCCAGCCCGCATCAATCCGCATCTGTGCCGATTGATCGCTGGATGCCAGCCAGTTGATCCAGGTTGCTGCCGCTTCTTTTTTATCACTCTTTGCATTCACTGCCAGCGCATTGCTGAAGAAATGGGTGGCTTTCTGTGTTCCGCCTGGCTCCACGCATATATCCCATGCAAAATCACAGCCCTCGGTAAAGGTGGAAAATGCCCAGATACCGGTGGGAATCATGCCAAGACGGCCGCTCTGGAACAGATCCCAGTCACCCATGCCGCCCATCTGCTCATCACTTGGCTGTACATTGCTCTCCGTCACCTTATTGATCATCATTTCCGCAGCCGTCAGGTTTTCCGGAGAATTAATGGTGAAAGCCGTCTTATCCTCATTTAAAATACTTCCGCCGTACTGTGCAGCCACCTTAAAGAATTCATTGAAGGTAATCGGCTGATAAATCCCATAAGTATTTTCATCCAGTGCCCGGATTGCTTCCGCTGCCTTCAGCGCATCGTCCCATGTCCAGTCATCCGAAGGATACTCTATCTGTGCCTGGTCAAAAAGATCCTTATTGTAAATGAGCACCACATTGGAGAAGTTTCCGGGCACGCCGTATTGTTTCCCGTCCACGTTGAATGCGCTCAGGGCCGTTTCGTCATAACCGGAGGTATCGATGCCGGTCAGCTCCGCCAATGCCCCCTTATTGGCATAGGCCGCAAAATTTTCAATATTCAGTTCATAACAGTCGGGTGCGGTTCCCCCTGCTACCCGGGTCTGCATCTGGGTGAAATAATCGTCATAGCCAATGGTTTCGATGGTTACCGTAATGTTGGGGTATTCTTCATGAAAGGCTTCATACATCTTCTGCAGGGTTTCCTCATTGCTTCCGGACGCGTTAAAGTTGGCATAGGTAATGGTTACCGCCTCCTGGGCATCCCCCTGTGCGGAAACGTCCACGGTTTCCGCCGCCTTGCTTTCTTCCGCTGTCCCTTCCTCCGCAGCTTTTAATCCTGTTTCTGCAGGAGCCTGGCTTTCTGCCGCGGTTTCCGACGAACCGCACCCTGCCATGGACATGACCATCACCGCACTCATCATAACTGCCAGCCACTTTTTCAGATTTCTTTTTTTCATTCTTTTCTCCCTTCTGCGCTTCGGCGCAAATCCTTTTTAAGCGTAAATATATGTGTTGCATTTAACCGGTTAACCACTTAAAAAAATAAGAATTACTCCTGTCAGGACACAAGCTCCCATGTGATATGCAGGTCCCCGGCCCCTTCCACTGTTACCTTTTTTCCCTCCCACCGGACCCAAACCTCATGTCCGGCATCCAGAAATTGTTCCGTCCCTGTATCCCCTGCAAGCAGGAAATGCAGATCCTCCGTTTTTCCTGTCCCGTTTCCGGTATCGGCAGACAAGCCCTCCCGCGCACGGCCATTACACGCCAGGCCATGGCCGCCTCTCAGATAAACCGGGAAGCGTTCTTCCCCATCTGATTGCACATGCCTCCCCCCTTCATATTTTCTCCGGGTAAACAGGCCGTACCAGCAGCCTTCCGGAAGCCATAAATGCCTCGTCCGCTGCTCCTCCTGTAAAAGAGGGGCAATCAAAAGGCTGTCTCCGAGCATATATTCATCCTCTGTCCGCACCGCCTCCGGCTCCTCCTGCCAGTTATAAACCAGAGGCCGCATCATTGGCCGGAAATCCCTGACGCATTTTCGCGCCGTGCTGTACAGATAAGGGAACAGGTTCATACGCAGCCTGTGCCAGTATCTCATTTCCTCCGTAAATTCGGGACAATTCCAGGCTTTGGCTATATTCCAGGGACTTCGTTCATTATTTCCGTCCATCCCGGCCATCAGCTCCTTAAACTGCCCTCCGTCCGGCTCGGAATGCCACTGCATGACCGGTACAAAACAGGCCATCTGGGTTGCACGCCGGTATAAATCAGGCGTGGGCAGAGGGCCGGCAAACCCTGCGATATCAAAACTCCAGAAGGGGATGCCCGTCATCGCCGCGGACAAACCTGCCTGAAGGACGCTGTACAGCTCCCCATTCTCCGATTGCTGGTCCCCGGCCCAATGAATCGGCGTTCTGTGGGCCCCCGCAAATCCGGCGCGGGAAAACAGTACCTGATCGTTTTCCAGAAATTGGGTATAGGCTTCGGTATAGGTCCGGGCATATGCATTTTTAGCTTCCCTGCCCGTCATACCATCATAAAATGCCAGGTCTTCTTCGTAAATGAATTCCCCGCCGTCTGTCTTAAAACCATCCACACCCATATCCAGAAGATACTGCCGCCTTCCAAACCAGTCTTTGCAAGTCTCCGGATTGGTAAAATCGGGGATCAGGGAACCGGCGAACCAGTTACCCTCCGGGATTTGGTAAGGCGTACCATCCTTCCGCCTTACGCAGAGCCCCTTACTGACCGCATTCTCTCTGTCCTGCTCCAGCTGTCTGCAAACGGGTTCCTCTTTCCCCTGCTTTTTATATACGGGAATCTGCCACAGGACCAGCCGGATACCCTTTTCATGCAGTCCCTCTATCATGGCTTTGGGCTCCGGCCAGAAAGGACTTTTGGAATAATCAAATTCCCCGCAGGTAAGAAACCCGCCCGCAGGTTTTGGTTCATAGCCTGCACCATTCCAGATATAAAAGGTCGCTTCATCGCTCCACGCCTCAAGAACCATCACGCTGGCGGGGAACCCATACTCCTCAAGCTGCCGCAATTGTTCTTCCACCGCCTTCTGGCTGTTCCAGTGGTTTGCGGATATCCATATCCCAAAGCTGTATCCGGGCGGCAGCAGCGCCGGTCCAAACAGCTTCATATAAGCAGCGATAATCTCTTCTATCGTCCCTGTAAAAATATGCACTTTCGCATCGGCGGGTATCCTGCACCCGATAGTCTGCTGAAACCGGAATTCCGTTTTTTCATCTGTTTCCACGTAAATCCCCAGTCCCGTATCCGTCACGAAAAACGGAGCGGCAAGGTATGTGTTCTCCCCCTGCCGGCAGAATTTTTCCACCACCTGGTTTATAACTGTTTTTCCTTTTTGATTCAATCCGTTGTACTTCTCCCCCATGCCATAAACGCCTGCATAAGGCACTTCAATGGACAAAAGATCTGTTTGCCCTGCAGGCTCCCGCCGCAGCACGGCCTGCCTCCCTTTCCCCAGCGCCGCAGTCTGCTGCCAGGGGCCTTTTCCCATAATCCTTTTTTCCATATATACATCCCCGTCTTTTATTTTCCATTCGTTTTCAGGTACGATTCCACCGGTTCCTCTCAAGGGCCGTTTTACACCTTTTCCGGGGCCATCCGTTTGACGCTGGCCCGTTCCACCAGCCGTACGGGAAGGATTTCCTCTACCTTCGCCATATGGGGATCCGCCATATTCTGCACCAGCATACTGACCGCCCGTTCCCCCTTAAGGGAAATCTGCTGCTTAATCGTGGTGAGTCCCGGAGTCAGATAAGCGGATATATCCAGGTCGTCAAATCCAATGACGGAAATGTCCTCCGGAACCCGGATCCCCTCCTCATAAAACCCTTTCATAAGCCCGATCGCAAAAATATCTGCTGCAGCCACTACGGCAGTGACATCCACCTTCTCCCGGGCAATCTGTTCGGCAATATTGACACCACTGTCATAATCTACATTTCCTTCGAACAGATACTCCCCCCGGTAAGGGATTCCGTAATCAGCCAATGCATTCTGATACCCGCTGAAGCGCTTTTTCATAACACCGTTCTCATGAAGGATACCGGATACCAGAGCTACCCTTCTGTGCCCTGCGTCAAGCACATATTTTGTAGCCAGGTAAGAGCTTTTTTCATCGTCGATACGGATTGCATGGAACCAGTCGTATTTGCAATAGCTGTCTACCAGAACCACTGGTACGTCCAGCTGTTTCAGCTGGCTCAAAAATTCATTCTGATAGGTACCGATAATGATAACCCCGTCCAGGTTCCGTTCCCGGATCAAATTCAGATAATCCTCCGTTACATCCGTAGCCGATATCAGCACATGATAACCGTTCTGCCTGGCATGGAATTCAATACTTCCTAAAATCTCACTGTAAAAATTATTCCGAAACATCAGGGTACTTCCCGGTTCCGTCTGGGGCACCACAACACCGATCAGCTTCGTATCCTTCAGGGACAGGCCCCGGGCATTCAAATCCGGTACATACTCCATCTGTCGGATGACATCCAGAACGGCATTCTTTGTCTGTTCCGATACCTTTTTCTTACCATTCAGTACATAGGACACAGTTGCCGCAGATACCCCTGCGGCGGCCGCCACATCCCGGATCGTTGCTTTTTCTTTCATAAATATTACCTCTTGGGCCTTATTATTTTAAGGCGGCTGTTCTAAATCTATCTTCATTTAAAACAATTGATATTTGAGTTAACCGGTTAACCTGATTATAAGCCAAACATGCGCAATCTGTCAACAAATATATGTATTTTAAAATAATTGTGTAAATTATATCCAAAACATGATATCATATGCAGTAAATAATGACCGAAAAAAGAAGAGATTCTTCTTTTTTCTCCACCTCATTACTTTTTCTATAGAAGTGCTACTAATCATGGAACCATAAGGAATAGGATTGATACAGACATAGAACACGGAGGATACAATGAATTACACAGATTATAATGCAAAAGCCTGGGATGCTATCGCAGAGGGCAGAACCGAAGACGGGCGGGCACAATTTACGAAGATAATCAGCCATGAAGATTATCTGCGTGCAAAAGAGGGGATTCTTCAAGTTTCCCTCACCTCATCCAAATATGTTCCGGAGTACTGGTTTCCGCCTCTAATGGGCAAAAAACTTCTTGGCCTTGCCTGCGGCGGCGGACAGCAGGGTCCTGTTTTTGCGGCGCATGGTGCTATCGTCACAATCACGGATCTGTCTTCCAGACAATTGGAGCATGAAAATCTGGCAGCAAAAAGAGAAGGCTATTCCATCACAACTCTGCTGTGCGACATGGAAAAGCCTCTTCCTTTTGCGGATAATACCTTTGATATCATTTTCAATCCGGTATCCAATTGCTATATCGAAAACATTCAACCCGTTTGGGAGGAATGTGCCCGTATTATTAAAACCGGCGGGATTCTGATGATGGGTTATGTAAAAGAAGAACATTTTATGTTCGATCCGGATTTCAGTAAAGAGCAATCCCTCACAACGGTATACAAGCTGCCCTTTCATTCCCTGCGGGATTTAAGCGAAGATCGGAAACAGGAAATGCGGAAGAAGCAGGAACCCTTTTTGTTCAGCCACAGCCTGACAGAGCAACTGGGCGGCCTGATCAAAGCCGGTTTTCTCATTTCCGATCTTTACGAAGACGGAGACGGCGGGGGATTATTTGATTGCTATATGAACTCTTATGTGGCTGTCCGGGCTGTAAAAAACTGAGAGGGTCAGAATTGAATCCCTCCTGTCAGCTGTCTTTTATTATCTTCTTATAAAAGTCCACTCCCATAGGCAAGGCTCCCACGGAGATGTTTTCGTTCAGCCCGTGGATGCTTTCGTACTGCTGTTTATTAATATACAGCGGGGCAAAACGGATACAATTATCACATACATCCTTGTAATACTTGGCATCGGTACCTCCTGTCATCACATACGGGCTTACACCGATTCCGGGATATATTTCATGGATGGTCTCTTCCACCTTTTTGAAGGCGGCTTGTGAATAATTCACAACAGGGCAGGGATAATCCTTATAGATTACCTCTGTTTCCAAATCGTACTGCTTCGCTTTCTCACGGATCAGTTCAATGCTTTCATCGGTGGACTGATGGGGGATAAAACGGAGATTTCCTGTCACATAGGCCTCCTGTGGCAGTACGTTAAGGCCGTCCGCCCCCTTGGCCATGGTAAAGGCAATGGTGGTGTGGAGCATAGCCGCACCGGCAGGGCTGATAATAGGCATGAGCTTCTTAAGAAGGGGCTTGAAAAGCCACAGGTTAGCAAATACCAGCTTCATTCCAAAGTTCATATTGGGTGTCACGCGGCGGAACATTTCCAGAACGGTGGGATTGAATTCGCTGGTAAAGGGGTCATGTTTTTCCACATCCGCCATGAACCTGCCCAGCCGTACAAGCGGTGTGTTTTTTCCGGGCGCACTGGCATGGCCGCCTTTGCCTTTGGCTATAAACTTCAGATCGCCATAGCCTTTTTCCAGGACTCCCACCATAGCGTAGGTGCCTTTCACACCTCCGATGGGTTCTTCCATGATCATACCGCCTTCATCCAGAAGAAGGGAAAGCTTCACCCCCTGTTCCTTCAGATAAGCCACGGTAAGCGGCGCACCCTCCCCGCTGAACTCCTCGGTACAGCTGCTGGCAATGTAAATATCCCCTTCCGGCTGGTGGCCTTCCTTTATCAGTTCCTCCACTGCGGTAAAAATACAAAACAGGCTGGCCTTGGTATCCACCGTTCCCCGGCCCCACAGGTTGCCGTGGCCGTCAATATCGCCGCTGAAGGGTTCATGATCCCACTTTCCGTTGGCTTCCACAACATCCTGATGGCTCATGAGGAGGATAGGCTCTGCCTTCCCCCTGCCGCTCCATTTAAAAAGCAGGCTTCCGTTAAAGACATGCTTTTCACAGGTTTTATGTACCAGCGGGAACAACTCCTCCAGAATCTGATGGAATTCATAAAATTTTGTCTTATCTTCCTCAAACCGGCTGGAGACGGTTTCCTTACGTATCATTTTTGCCAGGGCTTCCCCATACGCTGCCGCCCTTTCATTTTCCTGTAATTCCACCTTCGCCGTCATGGCCGGAGTGGGCTGCAAAATGCAGGTCCTCACGACAACAACCGCCGCGAGCAGCAGAATCAAAATAACAACTGCCAGGATTATATTACCTATCATACTTGATACCCCCTTTTCTTCTCTTATATCTTTCCTTTTTTAAACAGAAAATAGCCAATCAGCAGGGCCATTCCCCCTGCCGGTATCATCAACAGGCTGGTCTGGGAGATAGCTGCCGGTACCAACACACACAGCAACGTCATGGAAAGTACGGGGATCGCCGCGATCCTGGGGCTCTTCATAAAATACTTTAAACCCAGGGCGCCGAACAGGGCCGGCACCACGTTATCAAAAGCAGGGATAAGAACCGGGTTTTCCAAGACCGGGCGCAGCGGGATCATCAGAATGACGCCGGCCACGATTACCAGGGTCGTAACAATAGCGCTGGTAGCCACGCTGATCGTGGAAATGATTTCATTTTCCGGGGTCCCCACCTTGGTTTTGGCAATATCCCTGGCATTCATGGCGCAAGGAATTTTCATGTTGGTCACATTCCCGGTAATGAAGGCCAGATAACTTCCGCCGGCTCCCAGCATGGGCGTATATACAAGAAACTCCACGACAGCCACCGGAATATAAATGATCCCTACTTTGGCAAAACCGATCAGAAAGCCCTTCAGGCTGGGTGTTACACCGTTCACCGCCCCGATTAAAAAGGGTACGCCCACCAGCAGGATGACGCTGACTATCAGCATACATCTTCCAATCCTGTGGATCCCCTTATTAAAGTCATCCAGAAAAGCCTGCTTAACGGCTTCGTCCTCGCGGATCTGTTCCATCTTCTTTTCGTCCATCTTCTTCCCTCCTCTAAACCAGGCTCATGATGACGGCGGCAGCCATGCCGGCCAGCATACTCACAGCCATGCTGAAGTTATCCAGAACCGCCATGCCTTTTTTATTGGTGAAATATTCGAATACCGCCATGACCGCCGCGGATACGGCGGCGACCGCCAGAGGGACATAATTGCCGGTACTGGTCAGCGTTCCCACATAGGACCCGATATACGCACCGCACAGGCCCACAAACATACAGGTTGTGGCATGATCGCCAAAACCGGGTTTACTGTCGCCCTTTGCTTTGGGGGCCTTCTGTATTTTGCCCAGATATTTTTTCAGAAAGAAAATACAGCAGAAAACACCGCCGAGGATACCTATGGTCATTACCAGCGCAATGGTCACAAACGCCGACATACTCATTTCCGACAGCTTCAGGCCGGTAAGGCCGATGCTCTGGGCAGCGATTTCCGCCACATTCAGTTCATACTGCAGAGCGCCTATAACCGAAAGCCGCAGCCAGGAAAAGGGCACGCCCAGGGTGCCGCTGAGGGCTATCACACCCAGCAGAATGCTAATACTGGGAAGAATGGTGAAGGTGGCGCTGGATATGACCGCCCGTTTCAGCACTTTTTTCTCCATCCCGATAGCCAGGCCGGCGCGGTAGCTTTTGATCAGATATACAAAACACATTACGGTAATAAAAAGAAGGACACAGGCTACTATCAGATAAAAAACACCCGAATTCACGCTTGCGATATATTCATTGTTCATCCTTATGCTCTCCTGCTTTTTTCTTGAAAGGAAAAAGATGCCGGAAGCGGGTTACTTTCTTGGTTAGGAACCCGCTTCCGGCACCTCTGCATTTACGGTCCGATCCTGCTGCCTAGTGCTCCATCCTGTCAGTAACGTTTCTGGCCGGATGGAGCACTAGTTTACCAGCCGCACTGTTTCGCGGGCAATGGCAAGCTCTTCATTGGTGGGAACTACCATGGTAACCACCGCGCTTCCTTCATCGGAAAGAATGATTTCTTCCCCGCGCACCTTATTTTTCTCCAAATCAATATTGGTCCCCAGATATCCGATATACTGGGCAATCATTGCACGTACTTCCGAATTGTTCTCACCCACGCCGGCCGTGAATACGATCACGTCCACACCGTTCATGGCTGCCGCATAAGCGCCGATATATTTGCCCACACGGTAAGCATATGCCTCCAGCGCATGCTTTGCCTGATCATTTCCGGCTTCCGAGGCCTGCACGAGATCCCGGAAATCGCTGGAATAGCCGTCGGAAAGGCCGAGGACGCCGGATTTCTTATTGCAGACGTCAATGACCTGGGAAGCGCTCATGCCTTCTTTTTCAGCCAGGAAGGAAACAATGGCAGGATCCATATCCCCGCTCCTGGTTCCCATAATAAGGCCCTCCAGCGGTGTGAGTCCCATGGAGGTATCCACGGATTCCCCATATTTTACTGCGGACACGGAAGCGCCGTTGCCCAGATGGCAAACGACGATCTTCAGATCCTTTCTGTCTTTTCCCAGGATTTCGGCTGCACGTTTGGAAACAAAATCGTGGCTGGTGCCATGGAAGCCATAACGTCTGATTTTATATTTTTTGTAGTACTCATAAGGGAGGCCGTACAAATAGGCTTTCTCCGGCATCGTCTGATGAAAAGCTGTGTCAAATACCGCCGCCATCGGCACTTCGGGCATAATGGCCTGACAGGATCTGACACCGATGAGGTTCGCCGGGTTATGTAAGGGCGCCAGGTCATTGCAGTCCTCAATCGCCTGGAGCACTTCCTCATTGATAAGTACCGAACCGGAAAAGTTCTCGCCGCCGTGAACCATACGGTGCCCTACGGCATCTATCTCCGTAAGGGAACGGATCACTCCCACCTTTTCGTCCGTCAGCTTTTCAATAACCAGTTTAACCGCCGCGGTGTGATCCGGCATATCCGCTTCCTGCTTTACCTTTTCCCCGCCTGCCGGCTGATGGGCGATATTGCTGCCGTCAATGCCGATTCTTTCACATAAACCTTTTGCCAGTACCTCTTCACTGTCGCTGTCTATCAGCTGGTATTTCAGGGAAGAGCTGCCGCAGTTGATAACCAAAACCTTCATATTTCCGATACCCTCCTGCTTTTTATATAATGCTATTCTAACATACTTTTCCACAATGTGGAAACACGTAAAAATTAATAAGCTCTTCCCCAATAAACCATTTTCTTCGCAGGCTTTCCGCAGCATACGCATGTATCGGACAGCCGCTCCTGTTCAAAAGGCATGCAGCGGCTGGTGGCGGCATACTTTTCCTTTATGATATCTTCACAGGCCTGATCTCCACACCACATCGCTTTTACAAAGCCAGGTTTGCTGTTAAGGATTTCTTCCAGCTGATCCATATTTTCAGCCACGTAGGTATGGGAATCCCTGTGGGCACGGGCACGCTCCAGCATATCCGTCTGAATCTGCTCCAGAAGGGCACCTGCCGTAACCTCCAGTTCATCCAGGGCAACCTCTGTCTTTTCTCTGGTATCCCTGCGGCAGATCACGCATTTCCCTGCTTCAATATCCTTAGGCCCGATTTCCACACGGATAGGAATCCCGCGCATTTCCTGTTCGGAGAATTTCCATCCGGGGCTTTTGTCGGAATCATCCACCTTTACCCGGAAATTGCTGAGTCTGTCTTTCAGGGCATAAGCGGTTTCCAAAACGCCTTCCTTTTTCTGCTGGATAGGGATGATCACGATCTGGGTAGGCGCCACCCGGGGAGGCAGTACCAGGCCGGAATTGTCTCCGTGCACCATGATGATAGCGCCGATCAGACGGGTCGTCATCCCCCAGGAGGTCTGGTATACATATTTCAGGGTATTATCCTTATCCGTAAACTGGATTCCGAAGGCTTTGGCAAAACCGTCCCCGAAGTTATGGCTGGTGCCGGACTGAAGGGCTTTCCCGTCATGCATCAGCGCTTCAATAGTATAGGTGGATTCCGCCCCTGCAAACTTTTCTTTCTCCGTCTTACGCCCTTTGATGACAGGCATAGCCAGAACCTGCTCACAGAAATCCGCATACAGGTTCAGCATCTGGATGGTGCGCTCCTCAGCTTCTTCCATGGTGGCATGGGCAGTATGGCCCTCCTGCCACAGGAATTCGCGGGAACGCAGGAACGGTCTTGTTTCCTTCTCCCAGCGGACAACGGAACACCACTGATTATATACCTTGGGAAGATCACGGTAGGAATGGATATCGTTTTTATAAAAATCACAGAAAAGGGTTTCTGAGGTAGGGCGTACACACAGACGCTCCTGAAGGGGCGTAAGGCCGCCATGGGTCACCCATGCCACTTCGGGGGCAAAACCCTCCACATGATCCTTCTCCTTCTGAAGAAGGCTTTCCGGAATAAACATGGGAAGATAGACATTTTCCACGCCGGTTGCCTTGAATCTGTCATCCAGCTGCTTCTGGATAAGCTCCCAGATTGCATAGCCGGCCGGCTTGATTACCATACAGCCTTTTACACTGGTATAATCAATCAGCTCCGCCTTCTTTACCACATCGGTGTACCACTGGGCGAAATCCTCATCCATGGAGGTTATTGCTTCCACCAATTTCTTGTCTGCCATTTTTTCTTTCTCCTTTTTCATCCTTGCTTGTTTTGTAACTGTTCCGTACCTTCACAGTTACCTTTTTTGTTCCATCAAATCCACGGAAGGTTTTGTCCCTTGTCTCCGGCAAGAAATTCCGGGAAACAAAAAACCGCCGTTTTCTGATCTCCCATCCGGGCTTCCCGAGGGAAACCTGTCTGAGGGACCGGAAAACCGGCGGTACCACCCTGATTAATACGTCCGGGGGGACGCATTCTCTCACTTTTCCGTTAACGCCGGAATTACGCTGTACTTGGGGAACCTATCCGTTCCTTCGCACAAAGCTCCAAGGCCGGTTGGGCTGCGGCTTCATGAAAACCTTCCACCTGTGGTTTTCTCTCTGGGAATCAGGCCGGCAGCTTACTTTTCCTTTTCGTTGCTTTATCAATATGTCTGTATTGATATTAGGAAACTTTTGCGGATTTGTCAACTTCTTTTGTAAATATGGGTATAGACGGGTACAGACTAGTTACAGTTTTACCTGCTGCGCCCTAAGAAGGCTGTATCGTACAGTGATCACTTTCCATAGCTATCTTTGAGGTTGTCTAAAATAACGATTTAAGGTATTATAAGGGCAGGCTTAAACAGCTTTTCCAGCTATTTTCAGGAACTGGGACAGAGGTAAATTATGAAAAAACTACGTAAGAAACCCTTTCTGGGGATTCGGAAAAAAATGATCTTATGTTGTATTCTTTCTACTATTATCACCATTGTTCTCTCCGACCTGATGGTATACTGGATTTACCGGGAGGATATCACAAAAAAGGAATTCTTCTATATGGAAGACGGAAATCAGATCCTTTCGGATAATATCGACAATCTGATTTCAACCATTGAAGAGAAGCTGGTGACAGAACTCGAATACTGTTCTGTCTTTTCCTACCAGAATGATCTGAGCAACCTTTATGTGGCAGACGTGGAAAGAAGTTTGAAAAGGCTGGCCACACTAATGAAAATGCGCGGCACCAATGTGAAGAGTATTTATATACTTGATCAGTATAGCTGCAGTTATTACTACGATACCACAGAAGAACTGCAGTTGGAAAATTTTAAGGAAAAAACCGTGTATCAGGAAATCCGGGATAACTATAAGACCATGTTCCCCCGTCAGGGCAGTACCCTGTGGCGCAGCTTTCCCGACAGACCCGATGAAATCTACCTGATTAAACACTATATTCATTCGGAAACCACAGATTATAAAGGAATCGTCTGCCTGACTTTTGACAAGGACTATTTCCACACGCTGCTTGGAGATCATGATTTTTCCAGTATTATCTATGATGAAAACGATTGTTTGCTATATTGCAGCGAAGAGCTGAGGCACTCTCTGCACAGTGAAAGCGAATCTGTAAGGGAACAGTATCTTATTTCTTCCACGTCAGTAGGCAAGCGAGGCTGGACACTGGAAGCCCTTGTCAACAAAAGTACCATCCTGGCCCGTACCAAATCCCTGGCCGGCATTCTTCTGATTGTAGAGTTAGTGGTACTAATTGGAGTAATTCTGATGATTACATATCTGCTTCGGGGAATGTTGGGAAATATTCTGGCACTTGATAAAAGCTTCAGAGATATTAATGCAGGAAAACCTGTTGAACATATTGTCCCCCGCACACGGGATGAAACTTCCTACCTTTGCTATCAGTTCAATACCATGTATGGGGAACTTACCCAGAGTGTGGAAAAAATGGCCCAGGACAGTACACTCCGGGAACGGGCGGAATATAATGCCCTTCTTGCCCAGATGAATCCCCACTTTCTATATAACACACTGGAATCCATCAGTTCCATGGCTAAACTGTCCGGCCAGGAGGAAATTGTACATGCTATCCATATGCTGGGTTATCTGCTCCGGGCTTCCATCAACGGGAATACCCAGAAAATTCCACTGCAGGAGGAGCTTCTGTATATTCGTTATTACCTGGATCTGCAAAAACTTGTGACGGGGGGCGGCCGTTTGGAATGGGATATTTCTATCGAAACCGGAACACAACAGTACCTGGTTCCCAAACTTCTCCTTCAGCCGGTTGTTGAAAATTCTATTATCCACGGCCTGCATCTTATTAAGGATGACGGTATTATCGTGATTACCTCCAGGAAGAAAAAAGACTGCCTTATTCTTGAAGTGTATGACAACGGAGAAGGAACACGTCAGGAAGAAATAGACCGGATTCTGGCGGAGGAAGGACAGGAGGATTCGGGTCACGGCCGGGCACACATAGGAATCCGCAGCATTCAGAAGCGGATCCATATCCTATATGGGCCGGAATATGGCATCCAGATGGAAAGTTCACCTGGAAATGGCATGATTGTCAGAATTACACTGCCTTTGGAAAAATGCGAGGAAGAGAATGTATAAAATAGTCGTTGCGGATGATAATCATTTGACTATACAGGCGCTTCAGGCCACGGTCCCCTGGGAAGAATGGGGATTCCAGCTGGTGGGCTGCGCCCGGAACGGTATCGATGCTATGAAACAGCTCACTTTATACCATCCGGATATCGCCATTCTGGATATCAATATGCCCGGCATGACCGGTCTGGAAGTGGCAAAACAGCTTATGGACAGCAAGGAACGAATTCTTTTTATTTTTCTCACCGCATATGATGAGTTTTCCTATGCGCAGACCGCCCTGCAAATCGGAGCTTTTGATTATCTGCTGAAGCCCCTGGATAACGAAGCCCTGAAGGCAATCTTATTACGCGCCGGAGAAAAACTCGATCGGGAAAGGCAGACTGCCGTTATGCGCAGGAAACTCCGCTCTGATTATGAAAACTGGGCCGGGCATTTGCTGTTAGATGGCATCAATGGGGTGACCCGGTCAGTGACCGAACTGGAAGAAATGCTGCAGCCGGAATGGCGGCCGGCAGGCTATGAACTGATGCTGGTCAGCACAGCAGATTTTCTTTCTCCGGAAAGTGTCGATCAGCTTACTGTTCAAATCCGGCAATGCCTTTCGGTCCAGGAAACCTTATATCAGTTTAAATACGTCCATGCCCGTATTAAAGAAGGTTTTCTGATTTTACTTGTTTTTCAGAAAATACAGATTGTGTGTGATTATGACCTGGCCGCTCTGAAGATCGCAAACCGGATTGTGGAAACCGGGCGTACACTCCATACAGATTTATTTGTGGGCATCAGCGATTTTTCCGAGAGAAGCCTGGCCTCCCTGCCAAAACTGTATGAGGAGGCGACATTCTCCGCAGAAAGCCGGTTTTTTCTGGAAAATAAGACTGTCATCCATTATAAAAGCATCACCAGTAAAAGCTTCCGAAATGAATATACGTTAAGCAGAAAAATGCAGGATATGTTCCGGGTACTATATACGGAACCAGGGGACTTCACCCATCTGCTGGAAGAATTTATTGAATTGATCGTTCAGGAAACCTGTTATGATGTAAAATATATTAAAAATATATTTATGCAGATTGCCTTTACCATTACCTGCAGTATGCAGGAACGGAATACCGGAGACTGTCCTCTCAAATCAATGGAAACCATCCTGGAGGACATGCACAAAATTGACAGCATGCAGAGTATTATCTCATACATCAGAACCTATACGGCCCAAACCATTGGCAGCCTCCAGCAGGAGAACAGCCAGATATCCTGTCAGGGAAGAAAGGTTCTGGATTTTATCAATACACATTATATGGAAAATATTACGTTATATGATGCGGCGGAAGACGCAGGCATTTCGGAGAGCCATCTCTGCCGGATCCTGAAAAAGGAAACCGGTGAGTCCTTCGTGAATATTCTTAATAAAATCAGAATCCAAAAAGCACAAAAGCTCCTTCAAAAGGGCGATTTAAAGGTTTATGAAATTGCAGAAATTGTTGGATTTTCGAATTATGCTTACTTTTACCAGGTCTTTAAAAAAATCACCGGCTGTTCTCCAAAGGAATACCATTAACATACTGCTGTCAAGCAAGTCTGTGCACATACTGCACAGACTTGCTTTATTCCCGTTGCTTTCAGCGGTTTTTTCCCTTTTACCGGAAAGGGCGGATGATAA
The DNA here is from genome assembly GCA_022845955.1 of Lachnospiraceae bacterium. Lineage (GTDB taxonomy): Bacteria > Bacillota > Clostridia > Lachnospirales > Lachnospiraceae > Eisenbergiella. The sequence goes on along the minus strand of AP025576.1, from coordinate 246,961 downwards.
AATTTCCCCATAAAAAAGCATAATTTTAAATAAATTACACTTTGGAAATGATAGGATTCTCAAATTTTTATTTTCCGTTTGTCCTGTTAAAATAAATATATCAAAAAACAGGAGGAATAATTATGAAGCGTAAAGTTATTAGTCTACTACTGTCCGCAGCTATGATGCTGTCTCTGCTCACCGGTTGCGGATCAAGTACAAGCACCGCCACATCAGAACCTGCTGCAGAGGCTGCTTCCGAAAACACCGCTGCTGCAGAGACTACAGCGGAAACCAAAGAGGCTTCCGCCGCATCTTCCGATATCTCAGGTGAACTGAATATTATCCATTATCTGACAGAAACCGCCAAGCTGGCAGCTTTGGACGGACTGGTAGAGGGCTTCAAAGAAGAATATCCCAACATAACAGTAAATGTAGAAGCCATGGCAATGGATAACTACTCCGATGTAATCAAACTGAGATTCTCCACAGATGAAGCCCCCGATGTTATTTTCGGACAACCAAAATCTTACACAGACCTGATCGACAACGGCCTCATCAAGGATCTAAGCGGTGAAGATTTCATTAGCAGATTATCTGAGAGTTCAACCAATTGCGTTACCTACAATAATGGCATATATGGCGTAGCTCTGGATCAGATGGCCAACGTAGTATTCTATAATAAGGATATTTTTGAAGAACAGGGACTGTCCGTCCCCACCACCTATTCTGAATTTATTGAAACCTGTGAAGCCCTGAAATCCGCCGGCATCACACCATGTGCAGCGGGCTATCAGGATGATATCGCATACGGTGCAAACTGGTATACCATTTACTATGGTTCTAAATGGAATCAGGCTCAGAATAACGCTCAGGAATTGATGGATGGTGCAAGCCTTGCCGACTATCCCGGATATTCCGAAGCGCTTGATCAGTGGAGAGAGATTATGCTCAACTACCAGAACTCCGACTGCAAGACCATTGATACAGCCAGAGCGGAACAGATGTTTGCAAACGGCGAAACGGGTATGATTATCATCGGAACCTGGGGACTTGGGGCTATCATGGATTACAATCCTGATGGTAACTACGGTGGATTTACCTATCCTTCCGAGGAAAATGCGGATGAGTGCTACGTTCCTGTCAGCATAGATGATTCCTGGATGATTTCCGAGGGAAGTCCCAATGAAGAGGCGGCTCTTGCATTTCTTGAGTATGCAACAAGAGCAGAGGTTAACTCCGTTTGGTGCGGTACCGCATCCCAGCTGAGTGCACTGGAAGGGGTGGAATGTGATACACTGCCTCAGGCGGCTCAGGATATCGCTAATGAGATAGCCACAAAGAAAACTACTGCATGGTCTTCTGTTTCCAACTTCACCGGTCAGTTCAGCACCGTATACACCAATTCTCTTCGTGACTTTGCAATGGATGATGAAATGACAAAGGAAGAGTTTATAGCGGAAATGGATGAAGGTTTCGCGGCTGCAGGAAAGTAACCGGAATCAGACATAAAAATGTGGGCATCGGCTGCGCTCGATGCCCCTTTTAATAAGTAAGTAGAAGGATAGATTTATGACAAAATTGAGCGATAAGAAAAAAAGATGGATCAAAAACGAGGCGAAGGATTTCAGTTTTCTTCTTCCTTCCCTTGTCATATTCATTATTATTATAATAATTCCGTTGATTTCCGGAATCCGTTATACCTTTACAGACTGGAATGGAATGTCAAAGGATATCAGCTATGTGGGACTTAAGAACTATATTACCGTTTTCCAGGACAAAGATCTTTTGCTGCCGATCCGTAATACCGCCATTTTTACTTTGGTTACCCTGGTTCTGATCAATGCATTGGGATTGGGTCTGGCTATGATGGTAGAAAAGGAATTTAAGGGCGTTAATGTCATCAAAAGTATTGTGTTTATTCCTCTGGTTGTCAGCCTGGTACTCGTTTCCTACATGTGGATGTATGTTTACAGCGACTTTTTCGGAATGATCGGCTGGTCAAGCCCTCTAATTTCAAAAAAAACCGTACTGCTTGGTCTGTGCGCCATGGCCATTTGGAAAGAGGCCGGTCTGGCCATGATGATTTACCTGGCGGCTCTGAAGGGAGTATCCTCCGATTATTATGAGGCAGCCACCATTGATGGCGCAGGTTTCTGGGCAAAGTTCAAAAATATCACAATTCCCATGATCGCACCTGCCTTTACCTATTGTATTCCATTATGGCTGGCTGGTGGACTGCGTATGTATGACTATTCCTATGTCGCTACCCAGGGAGGTCCCAGTCATGCCAGTGAATCCATGGCATATTATATTTATCAGTATCTGTTTCCGTTCAACAAGGTAGGATATGGACAGACTGTGGCAGTGCTTTATCTGATTTTCTGTATCATTCTTTCTACTATGATTACCAAAATGCTGAGAAGAAGGGAGATTGAGTTATGAGACATACAAAAAAATATAAAGTACAGTCTGCTGTCCGTATAATTGTCCTGTGGCTCTTTGCCCTAATCTGTCTGGCTCCCTTTTACGTGGCAATCTGTTATGCGTTCAAGTCCAAAACAGAATTTGCAAAGACCAAGCTGGCTTTTCCCACAACGCTTTATCTTCAGAATTTTGTGGATGCCTTTGAACTGAAAAACTATTTTAACTCGGTTAAAAACAGTGCGATTGTGGCGATCTGCGTTGTGATTCTTATTGTCATGATCTGTTCCATGAGCGCTTATATTATTACAAGAAAAAACAACAAATTTTATAATTTTATTTTTTATTTTTTTCAAATGGTCATTTTAATTCCCTTTCAGACCATCATGTTTCCTCTATACAGAGAACTGTATTCCCTGCATGCACTAAGCACTCTGTGGGGACTGATTTTTACGGAGCTTGGTGTATATATGGGGTACTATATTTTCCTGTATGCAGGCTTTATCAAGAGCGTCCCAATTGCACTGGAAGAAGCCGCGCGAATCGACGGCTGTGACCGCTATCAGGTGTTTATCCGCATTGTTTTCCCGCTTCTTAAGCCTATCACCATGACAGTTGTGGTTTTGTGTTTCCTGGCTTCCTGGAACGACTTTTTCCTTCCATTGATCATGGTACAAAAGGATGAAGTAAAAACGCTCCCCCTGATGCAGTTTTTTTTCTTTGGAGAGTATACCAGCAATATCAACCTGGCATTTGCGGCCTCCATCCTTTCCATGATACCGGCCGTGGCAGTATACTTCTGTGCCCAGAAATACATTGTGGCAGGCATGACGGCTGGAGCAGTAAAATCATAAACAGCTGTTGGTACCTTTTATAAGGGCAATAAAAATATAGAAAGGATTGGTGAGCATAAAAAATGAAACAAAAATGGACTGAAGAAGAAATCTGGAGCTGGTACAAAGCACAACCCTGGATTACAGGCTTTAATTTTATTCCCAGCGGTGCTGTAAACGGAGGAATCTGGCTGCTTCAGGCATATGATCATGAAAAAGCCTACAGGGAATCCGCAAAGGAAATTGCTCTGGCTGCAAGCCTGGGTTTTAACAGCATACGCTTTTTTCTACCCTTCTATCTCTGGAGAGTTCAGCATGATTCTTTTATGAAAAACTTAGAAGAGCTATTATCTCTCCTGGAGCTGTATCATATGACCATGATGCCTGTCTTGTTCAATGACTGCTGTGTAGCAAAGTCCAAATACACCGATCCGGTTCTGGGACCGCAGCCGGAACCGGTTCCCGGCTATTTTGGGGGAACTCCTGTCACTCCGTTTGATGAAGATACCCAAAATGGAGACATTATCGGATATGACATTACAGACGAACCGGAAATGGAAACGATGGTACAGGCTTATGTAAAAGAGCTTGCGCAGACCTATGGACAGGATAACCGGATTCTGATTTGGAATATCTGGAATGAAGCAGGGAATTCCCAGCGCATGAACAAATCTATTCCCTTAATGAAAAAAATTTTTGCGTGGATGCGTGAAGAAAATGTAAAACAACCTCTCACCGCAGATGTGTGGGGTGCAGGAGCCGACCATCCCTATGGATGGTTAAAAAGCCCGGGGATTTATGCGGATGTGGAAAGAGAAGCTCTTGAACTATCCGATATTATTACCTTCCATTTTTATGGCGATTATACTCACTCCCGTATGTATATCAACTGTCTGAAAGAATACAAAAGGCCGTTAATTAACACTGAATGGATGCACCGCCCTTACCGCAGCATCATCCAGACCCATCTTCCTCTCTGGAAAAGGGAAAAAATAGGAAGTTATTTTTTTGGATTTGTCAATGGAAAAGCCCAGTTTAATTATGTTTGGGAGTTCATTAAAAATCTGCCTGATATTGACACAAGGTTGTGGATGCATGATATCTTTCATCCTGATTTTACCCCTTATGATGAGGAAGAAATAGAAGTGATCAGGGAATGTAACAGAGATAAAAAGATATTTTGATAAGGCTGCCTTGTATTCGAATGTATATCATAATGGAACCGCCCGGCAATTTCTGCCGGGCGAATTGACCAGAAACTTGGATTTCAGATGATTGTCCATCATATGGTTCACAACACAGGCCAGACAGACCTTTGCCCTGTTCTGTATCCGAGCCGTGTATTCATTCTTTTTCCATTCTAGGGCAGTCATATATGGATGTCAATGCATATACTGCACGCCGATTTGTTTATAAGCTTGCAGCAGGCGCATGTACAGGCATATAATAAAACAAATGTCCGTAATTGCCAATCAGGAGGATATTACCTATGCATAAAGGGAAAAAAATCGGTTATGGACTGCTTTCTTTGCTGCCTTTGTTCCTTATGCTGCTGCTGCAGGTTTTGGGGATACAATGCATTTTTGCCGCCATTTCCGCCTATGTTTCGATACAGCCTGGTGTGAATCCGTCCATGTTTGATGATGTGGTATATGCTTATTATACGGAACATACGGTGGAAATCCTGATTTTTGTCCAGCTCCTGACCCTGTTTGTTTTCGGATGCTGGTATTATCTGGGTTTTCTCCGCAGGCAAGTAAGGGCCTCCTCCAAAAAAGTGCTCTCTTTCCGCGGTGCGGCGGGTATTTTACTGCTGTCCCATGGCATGTACTTTTTTGTTTCCCTCCTGTTGATGGCAGCAGATTATCTGGTTCCGGATATCATTGCCGAATACAACATGTTGATGGAGGATAACGGAATCGGCAGTCTTACTTTCCTTTCCACCATAGCCACACTGGTTCTTGCCCCGCTGAGTGAAGAGCTTATTTTCAGAGGGCTTACCCTCCATTATCTAAAAAAGACAGGAATTGCCTTCTGGGCCGCCAATTTCATACAGGCAGCCCTGTTCGGCATTTCCCATCTGAATCCGATTCAGGGTATCTATGCTTTTCTGCTGGGTCTTGTTCTCGGCTGGCTCTGCAAATCCTTCAAAAACCTTACTGCGCCAATGCTTTTTCATATGCTCTTTAATTTTGCCGGTACGTATCTGGCATCTCTTCTGGATCCTGTCCCGGAAACAAAATGGCTCTGCCTGTCCATGGCTGCCGCCTGCGGGGTGTTAACTTTCCCGGGCGTGAGGCTGCTGCGGAAAGCATCCTGTCCGCAGGCAGATAAACTCTAAAAATAAGAAAACAGGGAAAAATCATGTATCTGATTTATTCCCTGTTATGCCGTGTTGGGGAATTTTCATTCTGTTTCTCAACGCGGTACGGGGATTCGTAAGGCTCAATCCTCCAGAACCAGATATTCCCGGTATTTCGTATAATCGCTCTCTCTGCAATCCACAAAGAGCTTTACCCCTTCCGCCAGATATTCCTGGCTTATCACAGTAGCGTTGCCGTTCAGGTAGCTGACAATCTCCCCTTTATCATATGGGATCAGGAATACACCTTCCCGATTGCCTGAGAATACCCTTTTTTTAATCATCTGTAAAAGTTCCTGCAGGCCGATGCCTTGGCGGGCAGACATGAATATTTTATCTCCGTCCAATTTCGGGAGATCTTCCTCAGCCATAATGAGATCCGCCTTATTCATAACATAAATACAGGGGATTTTTTCCGCCCCCAGTTCCTGCAGGGTCTCCTCCGTTACCTGGATGTGTTCCCGGTAATGTTCATCCGATGCATCCACAATCTGCAAAAGCAAATCTGCATAACGGACCTCCTCCAGAGTGGAGCGGAAGGCCTTAACCAGACCGTGTGGCAGCTTGCTGATAAAACCAACGGTGTCCGACAGCAGAAAATCCTTTTTGTCATTCTGGTTGATTTTCCGGACGGTAGTATCCAGCGTGGCAAAGAGCATATCCTTGGCCATTACCATTTTTTCCTCTTTCCCCACATAGGTTTCCACCATCTTGTTCATAAGGGTGGATTTTCCCGCATTGGTATACCCCACAAGCGCCACCTGGGGAAGGGAAGAATCATTTCGGCGCTTTCGCTGGGTATTTCTGTCATGCTCTATAGATTCCAGCTCCCGCCTCAGTTCACTAATCCTTTTTTCGATTTTCCGGCGGTCAAGCTCTATCTGCTTTTCACCGGTACCTTTATTACTCATGCTTCCGCTGGCTCCGGCCTGCCGGCCAAGAGCCTCCCGCATACCAACCAGCCGGGGCAGCATATATTGGAGATTTGCAGACTCTACCTGAAGTCTTGCCTCCCGGGTTTTGGCCCTCCGTGAGAAAATCTCCAGAATCAGATTGGTACGATCCATTATGGGGACTCCCACTTCTTTTTGCAGGTTTTTTAATTGGGAGGGGGATAAGGTGTCATCAAATATCACGTAATCCAGATCCATAAGCTCCACGGTTTCCTGTACCTCCCTGACCTTACCGCTTCCAATATAAAAAGCAGGATTGGGAGAAGAAAGATTTTGCTCTATTTTTGCCGCCACCTCCATTTCACAAGCATCGGCAAGGCTTTCCAGCTCTTCCATGGAGGTTTCAAAGTCAGGATTGTCATCTACATTAACCCCTACCAGAAGAACACGGGATATATTTTCCTGCTGTATTTTATTATTTTCGTTCATTCATTTCCTCTTTTCTACGCCGCTTCTCAATATTATGCTACTAACTCAAACTTTGCACCTGCAAAGTTTGAGTTACTTACCTGCTCCGGCAGGTATAAGTCTGTGACAGCAGCGCAGACACAAACTTATCTATATAAGGTTTCCGTTCCTGTTTCCATTCCTTAATCTGATAAAACATTTCATATTATTAAAAAACATTTCTTTACCTCCGTTTTCTCATTTTCAGGTACAAAAAAAGAGACTGCTTCCTGCATATTCCGACCGATATCTATCCCCGGATTATGCCTAAGAAACAAATACTATTCCCCTTATACGCTGCATTATACAAAAAACCTGCCGCTGTCCCCGTTTTCTGTCACCCAGGTTTCGTCAGCATGTGTTTGAAAATCGTTTTCTGCAAGATGTACATCAAAATTTGCAAAGAATTATGTCCCAAATTCACGAGACGATGCAGTCTACGGTAATTGGACTTGGGATTAATTCCACACAAAGTGGTGCGTGAATCTCGCCGGAATGAATTTTCAAATACTCTTCAGGCTTTCATGCGCATATATTTTCTTCGGAATAGTTATCTGAATCTTATTCTAATAATCAATCTCTATGACCTCTGATTTCTATTTATTTTGTAAGCACCTGAAAATGTAATTACAAATTTATCATAGCGGGTAACTGGATGGTTTGTCAAGGATATTCTGGATGAAATAGAAATGAAAGGAACGGGCAGCAGTACAGGGGGCCGAAAACAGTAACGGAGGGGCCATTGTTTTCACAATGACCCCGTTCCTTTACGTTGACAACCTTTTTATTCTACTGTTCTTCTTTTTTACGCTTTCTTGCTGTAATGCCCAATGTGATAATCGCTCCTACTATGAGAAGTGACCATCCGGCGATGGGTGCTGCGTCTCCGGTTCCGGGTCCTTTGGCTTCCCCAAGGACTCCTACCTCGGGTGCCAGTGCTTCCCCAAGGACTCCTACTTCAGGCTGTACCGGCGCAAAGGCTTCACCCAGCACACCAGTTGCTGCTGTAGGGGCGGCTGCGGGAGTCGGTCCATCAGGCGTTGTTCCGGTGGGTTCATCAGGAGTCGGTTCCGTGGGAGGTGCAACAGGATCCGCTTCAAAATGTGCGGTATAGGTTGCTGCTACATGTAAACCGCCCACTTTAGCAGGCACATATGCTGCATCCGTACTCACTACTTCACCAGCTTCATTTGTCCAGTTAACGAAATGATAGCCATTAGAAGCTGTCGCTGTGGAACCCTGAGGTTTCCCGCTTACCGCATGTATTGTTTCACTGGCATTCGTTACACTTCCGTTTGTGTCGGCGGTGTAATTGATTGTAATTTCATTTTCAGAGTATATTATCTTAATTACCTTATTTTCTTTCGTAATAGTAGTTGGTAATACTGGTTCAACCCTATTACGTGTATAACCGGCAGGAAGTGTATCACTATCCGACACATTTTTTACTTCAGGACTTGCCACCAGCACGCTCAGTTGCGTTGTGATATCAAAAGGAAATGTTTCACCATCTAAATAATGTTCTACACTGTAGTCCAGCTTCTGGCTTTCATCTACTTTATAGTATACTTTGATGACATTGTCCGTCGCGGTTATGGTTGCAGGCAGTTTCGGGGCTGTTGTGCTCCGGGTATATCCTGCCGGTACGTTACTGCTGTCTGCTACTGCCTTTACTTCCGGTTTCGCTACCAGGACACTCTGATCTTTTAAGGTATCAAACGGGGCATCCGTACCTTCCAGGTAATACTCTACGCTGTAATTCAGCTTCTGGTTTTCATCTGCTTTATAGTATACCTTGATGACATTGTCCGTCGCGGTTATGGTCGCAGGCAGTTTCGGGGCTGTTGTGCTCCGGGTATATCCTGCCGGTACCTTGCCGCTGTCCGCTACTGCTATTACTTCCGGTTTCGCTACCAGGACACTCTGATCCTTTAAGGTATCAAACGGGGTAACCTCCCCTTCCAGGTAATACTCTATGCTGTAGTCCAGCTTCTGGGATTCGTCTACTTTATAGTATACTTTGATGACATTGTTGCTGGCTGTTATGGTTGTCGGCAGTTTCGGGGCGGTTCTGCTCCGGGTATATCCTGCCGGTACGTTACTGCTGTCCGCCACTGCTTTTACTTCCGGTTCCGCTACCAGGACATTCTGATCCTTTAAGGTATCAAACGGGGCATCCATCCCTTCCAGGTAATACTCTACACGGTAGTCCAGCTTCTGGCTTTCATCTGCTTTATAGTATACCTTGATGACATTGTTGCTGGCTGTTATGGTTGTCGGCAGTTTCGGGGCGGTTCTGCTCCGGGTATATCCTGCCGGTACGTTACTGCTGTCCGCCACTGCCTTTACTTCCGGTTCCGCTACCAGGACATTCTGATCCTTTAAGGTATCAAACGGGGCATCCATCCCTTCCAGGTAATACTCTACACGGTAGTCCAGCTTCTGGCTTTCATCTGCTTTATAGTATACCTTGATGACATTGTTGCTGGCTGTTATGGTTGTCGGCAGTTTCGGGGCGGTTCTGCTCCGGGTATATCCTGCCGGTACGTTACTGCTGTCCGCCACTGCCTTTACTTCCGGTTCCGCTACCAGGACATTCTGATCCTTTAAGGTATCAAACGGGGCATCCATCCCTTCCAGGTAATACTCTACACGGTAGTCCAGCTTCTGGCTTTCATCTGCTTTATAGTATACCTTGATGACATTGTTGCTGGCTGTTATGGTTGTCGGCAGTTTCGGGGCGGTTCTGCTCCGGGTATATCCTGCCGGTACGTTACTGCTGTCCGCCACTGCTTTTACTTCCGGTTCCGCTACCAGGACATTCTGATCCTTTAAGGTATCAAACGGGGCATCCATCCCTTCCAGGTAATACTCTACACGGTAGTCCAGCTTCTGGCTTTCATCTGCTTTATAGTATACCTTGATGACATTGTTGCTGGCTGTTATGGTTGTCGGCAGTTTCGGGGCTGTTGTGCTCCGGGTATATCCTGCCGGTACGTTACTGCTGTCCGCCACTGCCTTTACTTCCGGTTCCGCTACCAGGACATTCTGATCCTTTAAGGTATCAAACGGGGCATCCATCCCTTCCAGGTAATACTCTACACGGTAGTCCAGCTTCTGGCTTTCATCTGCTTTATAGTATACCTTGATGACATTGTTGCTGGCTGTTATGGTTGTCGGCAGTTTCGGGGCGGTTCTGCTCCGGGTATATCCTGCCGGTACGTTACTGCTGTCCGCTACTGCCTTTACTTCCGGTTCCGCTACCAGGACACTCTGATCCTTTAAGGTGTCAAACGGGGCATCCATCCCTTCCAGGTAATACTCTACACGGTAATTCAGCTTAGCGTCTTCATTAAGTGTATAATATACATTGATAACTCCATCATTTTCAATCGTTCCTTTTCCAACTAAAGCCGTCCTATTTTTATTGAGCTGTAAATTTTTATCATTTCTTTCATATTTATAGCCGGAATATTTTTTTAACTCAATATCTTTAATACCAGCTGCCTCTTCGCTTAAAGCGACTTCCACCAATACCGAATCTTCATCGCGGTTTTCTCCATCCACCCAATGCTTAACTGTATATTTGAAAACTTTCTCATTCAGAATATATTTACCATAGTAATCGGTATTTCCAGTGATCTGTCCATTAAAATCGGCTTTTATTGTACAATTCTTATCTCTATACCATCCTTCAAAAATATATTCTTTTCCATTAACTACTTTTCTTTCTGTAGGCGGCTTATTTAAATCACGTTCCGCGTATCCGCTTACCACTCTGCGGCTATAATCGGACTGAATCGTAAAATCGGAATTTCCCGGTTCCTGAACACGGAAAGTTACCGTATATTTGCTTTTTTCATTCAGCGTTATCTGTCCGTCTAAATGGAATGTATTCGTTTCAAAAGGTACAACAGGGTTTACACCATTATTCCCTGCATTTGCTCCCCCTGATACAATTGTACGGAACCATTCAATGGTATAATAGCCTTCTTTATATGCATTCTCAGATCCTGTGGCCGCATATTTATATGCTATACCACTTACGTTAATATCAGGATAAGAAGAAGGGTAAGTAATGTTTCCCTGACCTGTTATTATTTTTCCAATACTATATCTGGAAGGAGCGTTCACTCCGCTTATACTGCCGACCCCCATCCCATTCCATACCTGATTCGGATTACTGCTTACTCCTTCCTGTAAACCGGGAATTAAGGTATAGCAATATAGTTTATAGGAATTTGATTTTGCATAAGAAGCTATTTCCGTGCTTCCTGCTACTATATAGTAAGAAAAACTGCTGGCGGTAAAGCTTACATCTCCGGAGGTTCTGTCCTTAGCAACAATTTCTGCATCGGAACCGCTGTTTTCCATATGAAACACAGAGACAGATTCTCCTTCTACTCCTGTACCGATAATTTCTACTCTTACACCTCCTGCAGGCTGAATTTCTTTTCCATCTTTATCCAGGATTGTGATATCAAAAGCTCTGAGCTGATTCAATTCTTTTCCTTCAGCTTCCAGCTTTTCTTCCACTGCCCCTTCCACTGCAGATACGTCCAGCTCACTTGCCTTCACCTGGTAGCCTTTCGGAAGGACACCTGCGGAATAAGTAGTTACTTTTATTGTCACCCCGTTTACTTCTACGGTGTCAATAGTCTCAATATATTCTTCCTCTTCTTCCTTTTCCGTAAAAGTAACTTTTACTTCTACATCCTTTGAAGGAGAAACTGCATATTTATTATCCGTTCTTGCAATGACGGTTCCATCAATAACAACTTCTGCTATTTCATAACCCGCATCCGGATTAACATAGAATTCAAGTGCTTTCTTACTCTCAACTTCTGTCTGGTCACCGATTTTGTCTCCGTCCGCATTGGTAATTGTGCCTTTTCCTTCTACCAGAAATGTCACAACAAAAAGTTCTTTCGTTCCTTCTTCCGCCTCGGTTTCTTCCAGTTCTTCGGTCTCCGTTTCTGTTTCGATCTCCGTTTCTGTCTCAGCTTCTGATTCCGTTTCTGATTCCGTTTCTGTTGCAGTCCCGGTTTCCGTCTCGCTCTCTGTTTCCGTCTCGCTCTCTGTTTCCGCAGTGGTTTCTTCTTCCGCTGTTTCCACGTTATCTATTACCGCTGCTTTCACAGTAACTGTAACATCCTTATCCGCCGCGAGTTTGTATTCTCCCCCTTCCGGCCTGAGTTCCTGGTTATCTGCCTTAACGGTAACAGAGGTGCCGTCTTTCACTTCAACTTTGAATGCCAGCTCTTTTCCTTTTTCCATCTCCAGCGTTCCGGTGATTTCCTGGCCGTCTGCCTTGAGAATTCTGGCATCGCCCTCTTTTTGGAAAGTTACCTTCCATACGGATTCCTGTGTTGTTTCTTCCGATGTGGTTTCCGTTTCCGCTGTTTCCGTTATGGTTTCTTCTTCAGAGGGTTCCTCTGTATCGGTCTCCGCTGCAGACGAGGTTTCTTCCTGTACATCTGTCTCCATTTCGTTTTCCGATGCCTCTTCCGATTCCGGCGCCGCTTCCGAAGGCACTTCTGATTCAACTGCCTGCTCTGCCAGTTTCTGACTTTCGGAATCCGAATTTTCAGAAACCTCCTGTACCGGTTCTTCCGAAGCGGCCTGCTCTGTTTCTGTTTCCGCCGCAGCCACTGTAAGGCTGTCGTTGCCAACCGTTGTGGCTATCAATACGAAAGCCAGTAAAAACGCCCATATTCTCTGCACTCTTTTTACTTTTTTCATCCGATTTTTTCTCCTCTCTGCTCTAAACCATCTATTTCGTTTATCTTCCTGTCTGTTTCGTCCGTTTTCTTGACAGGTACTGCGTTCTGTACTGCACTGTCCATGAGCTTTATCAACTCCAGCGCACTCCGGAAATTTTTTGTAATCCCTTTATCTGTCCAGGAAATAGAACCCTGCCAGGTACCATTATTCTTGTTGACCCGGATTAGAAAGGCTGCCATATAGCCAATTTGATTTTTTCTTTCTTGTTCATTTCGCACTATTTCGCCTCCCGGGATACCTGATTATTGACTTCTGTTTTATTCTGTTAGCTTGATTATATAATTCATGCCGTAACACCAAGCGTTACATATCTGAAAATAATTAATTTTTTTAACTATTTTTTTCGACAAAAAAATCGCCCGGAAATATAAATTTCCGGGCGGTCTTCTCCATTGTCTGCTTTTATTGAATTTTATGTCCAGTCCAGATCAAAAAGATTTAGCTGTACCACTTCTTCAACAGGCTTTTCCTTTTTCGCCAATTCCCTCACCGCACCCTCTTCCGGGATTTCCGTGAGGAATACGGATGGTTCTCCAGATGTGGTAATAACAAGTTCTTCGGCAGCACGGGTCATGCCTACGTATAAAAGGCGCCGTTCTTCTTCCGGTTGTCCTGCTGCCGTTCCCAGCTCCAGCGGCAGAAGGCCTTTCCGTATGCCATATAGGAATACGGCAGGAAATTCCAGCCCCTTGGCTCCGTGGAATGTCATAAGCATCACTGCATCTGCCGGGAATCTGCGGCTTCCGCAGCGCCTCACATCTCCCTCGGACCCAAAAGATATTGTTTCAAGAAAACGTTCCATAGAAGGATTGAGGACCGCAGCGTTCAGAAGCTTTGCCATGGCTTCACAGTCCTCCAGTTTCCGGTCTGCCATCCAGCTTTCCAGCAGTTTATCTGCTTTTTCCCTGCGGACCTTTTTTCGATATTTTGTTTCCAGCGCGGATAGTTGTTCCTCCGCAAGTTTGTCCTCCGCAGGCCAGAGCAGCCTCCGGCAATACCTCCGGGATAACGGATCCTCCGGGCAAAGCAGAGTCTGGAAGAAATACAGGGTACCGCGGACGTTGCTGTCCAGCAGGAAATCTTCACGTCCGGCCACCACATAGGGGATTCCTTCCTGCCGCAGACACTTTTCCAGAAGCTGCGCCTGCCTGTGCGTCCGGTACAGAACAGCGATATCGGAAAAACTTCTGACCTTTTTTATTTCCCCGCTATAATTCTCTTCCACATCCAGCATATCAATACCGCCTATCAGACGGTTAATATCCTTTGCAATAAATATGGCTTCCCCCATTTCGCCGGCCGCTTCCACTACGCGGACCGGAGGACCTGCCGGATGCCATGCCCGCATGCTGCGCTCTTCTCCTTGGTTATGGGATATTACGCCCAGAGCGCAGGATACAATTTCCGGAGTGGAACGGTAATTATCGGTCAGCCGGATTGTATGCAGTCCGGGGTAATCTGTTTCCAGACGGGAAAAACACATCGCATCGGATCCCCGGAAACCGTATATCGCCTGATCCGGATCCCCTATTACAAATAATTCCCGGCCGCATTTATTCCACACACACAGCAGGTCATACTGGATCGGATTAATATCCTGAAACTCGTCCACCAGCAGGTAACGGAATTGTTTTTCTTCCGCAGGGTGCTCCTCCCCATAAAAAAGGTCCCGTGTTTTTATAAGAAGATCATCATAATCCACTGCCTTTTCCTGTTTGAGCAGGTTCTGGTAGAATAATACAGCTTCCCCGGATACAGCGTTTTGCATTCCTGCTGCGCCGCTCTTACCCAGTGATACTTCCCGAAGGAAACGGGAGGGGGAGAGCTTCAGCTGAAACCTGGAGATTGTCTTACCGGCCAGCTCCTCAAGAAGCCCTTCATCCGCCACTACATAATCCTCCCCTCTGCCAGTGAGAATTTTGCTGCAGATTCCATGGAAGGTTCCGATATTTATTTCTTTTACAATCCGTTTTCCTCCGGGGCGCTTTTCCAGTCTGCTGTGCATCTCTTCCGCCGCTTTTCTGGTGAATGTAACTGCCGTGATTTCCGAAGGCTTTATTTTTCTCTCTTCCAGCAGAAAACAGATACGGGAAATAAGGGTTCTTGTTTTTCCCGCACCCGGCCCGGCAATAACGGCTATTGCCCTGTCCCTGGCCGTTACCGCTTCCTGCTGCGCCGGGCTTGGTACTTCCTCCCGGACCGTCTGAGGTTTCTTCCCTGGCTCCTCCGTTTCTTCCCCGGCAGGAACAGAAGCTTTCCCGGGCGCCGCAGCCCCCTGGTTTTGATGGGTTCCTGAAATCAGATCGGTTCCTTTGCCGTTCCCGCCGGAAACATTCCGTTTTCCGGACGTTTCCTCTTCCATAAAGAAGCTGAGCTGTCCCTCCAGGCTGTCAATTTCCGAAGGCGATAAAAGCCGGATCGTTCCATATTCCCCGTCAAAACCCGGCGTACGTTCCACCTTCCCCTCACGAAGGCGGTGTATCCCTTCCGCTACCGGTGCGCCGGCCGCTTTTTTAATATCTTCCACAGGGATGTTCCGCAGAATATCAAACTCTGCTCCCAGTTTATCCAGCATCGTTTCATATTGTTCCAAAACCTTCCTGGAAGCCGCCGATTTTCCCGTACAGGCACCGATAACCTCCGGAAGGGGAACCAGGCTTTCAAAAGGTTTGGCGCCCGCAAGCACATATTCCTCTTCCCGGTCCGCAAGCTGTTCCACTCTATGTAACACACCTATTGTCAGCTTCTTCCCGCATACAGGACATATGTTGCCATAAGACACGGCTTCGGAAGGGCTGATGCAAAGAGAACATTTTCTGTGTCCGTCAAAATGATATTTCCCTTCCTCCGGGAAAAATTCAATAGTCCCCTCCAGGCCTTTTCCCGTCTGAATGGCTTCCGCCAGCCCCTTAAACAAAAGCGGAATCTGAAAAAGAGTAGCCTCCCTTCCCAGCTTTGCGGGGGAATGGGCATCGGAATTAGAGAGCAGCTGGTAAGAATCCAGCGCTGATATCCTCCAGTTCATGGGAGGATCCGACGACAGGCCGGTTTCCAGGGCATGGACATACGGAGTCATGTCCGCAAAGCATTCCTCTATCGTATCGAATCCCGAAAAAGCCCCGAACATGGAAAAATGAGGCGTCCATATATGCGCCGGCACATAAACACCCTCCGGTACCGTTTCCAGCATTATTTCCAGCAAATCACGGCAGTCCAGCCCCAGGATAGGCCTTCCGTCGGAATGGATATTTCCGATTAGCTCCAGCCGCCGGGCCAGTCTGTCCGCCTCCTCCAGTCCGGGGAGCAGGAGCAGGCTGTGGACTTTCCTCACTTTGTCATTTTTCTTGTAAATAGAACTGATTTCTCCGGTAACTGCAAAACGGGGCCTCCGGTTATCCGGCGCTCCCGGTGCCTGGATGCGGTAAGCTTCCTTTAATGTATATAAACCGTCTTCCGCCGGTTCCAGTTTTTCCTTCAGCTCCTCCCTCCATGCCGGATGAGTGAAATCGCCTGTCCCGATAATATCAATTCCTTTTTTCCTGGCCCATAAATCCAGATATTCCGGTGTACAGTCTCTGCTGGTCGCCCTGGAATACCGGGAATGGATGTGTAAATCCCCTATATACATACCTTTATCCTCATTTGTCCCTGCTGCGCATTCTGGTTCCCTATCGTAAACAACGGATGCCGCACTCCGCGAACCATCCGTTGTTTCATTATAACTTTTCTCCGTTTTTTTCGCAAGAAAAGTCACTTTCCTTTTCCCACAGATACTTCCCTATTTCCATCAGAATTACCATAGCCAGAGGGCCTTTGATAATCCCCGATACTCCGAACAGCTTTACTCCGGTATATACGGAAAGCAGCATAAAAACCGGATATATGCCTGTTTTCTTTCCCATCAGCTTTGGCTCCAGGAATTCCCTGGCCCCCATGCAGGCGACATAAAGCACCACGCACAGAAGCGCGCCTCCAATTCTCCCGTTCACCAGCTGCCAGAAAGCGGTCGGCATGAGCACGATACCGGTCCCGATAAACGGCAGGGCATCCAGGATTCCTGCCAGGATCCCAAGGATAAAGCCGTTTCCCACTTTGCCTATCCATAAACCAAGACAACAGATTACCATAATAACCAGAAGGATCAGCACCTGCGCTTTCAGATACACCGCCACCAGATGGATAATCCGCTCCCCGATGCCGAATACCTTTTCCAGAGCCTGCGCGCCTTCTCCTCCCTCCTGCAGCCGTTCCACCATTCCGTCATAATCTTTGCACAATAAAATAGATGCGATAAAGCTCACGCCCAGAAATGCAGCTACAGAAATAATTTTTTTCAGATACCACCAGGATTCCTTCATCATCTTAGGGAAAAAATCCACCTTGAGATTTTCTATGAAAATATCAACCCGCTCCAATACCACCTGCTCTACCTTTACCGCATCGACCCCAAAATGCTCCTGTGCAAACAGACAGCAGTCTCCAAAAAAGTACCTGACCTGTTCACACATGCCATCCCAGTTATCCGTAAGGACCCGGAACTGCCCCAAACCGCACTGCAGCAGGATCCAGACGAGGACCAGAAGCAAAACCGCCGCTCCGCCCATCATCCCTGCAAGCAGGATTTCCTTTCTGATATGGGTTTTCCTTTGTACTCTGTTCAGCCAGGGATTACAAAGGAAAACAATACAAAAAGACAGCAGGAAGGGGGCAATGAGCGGAAATAAATAACGAAACCCAATAAATACACCCAATCCTGCCGCAGCGGCAAAAATCCACTTTTTCGGACCTTTTTCCAATAGTTTCCCCATACCCGTTTCACCCGTTTCTTTCAAAATTTTCACGAGATTAGTATAAGGATTTCTATGAAATCTATCCTGTTTTAAATGAAGATTCAGGCTGCCAGTTTCAACCACCGGCAGCAACTTTTCTTTCGGTTTGTTAGCTTATAGGTTTGCAGTTTTGAGAAATAATATGGCGAATTTTAAAAGGGTACTTGAAAAATTCAAATACCCCAAATAGCATCCACTTACAAGTAATCAAAAGATAGTGATGTGTCTGATGATTGCCCTTCGGATTCCTACGTAATTTTTAGTTACCAGCTATCCTCTATTGCAAGTAGAGGATAGCTATTTTTTGTTCTGATGGTGGTCTATTTCAGTTCAGCCGGGTCTCCAGGCGGGCCGCACTTTCCGCCAGTCCCATGATAAGGAACAAAAACGGCGTACAGCAGACCTGCTGGTAACAGAAAAAATTATGTCCTGCATAAGCCAGAATGCAGAGCATACCGGCCAGTATCAGCAATGCAGGCCACGTTTCCTTCTCTCTCTCCCCGCCGCATCTGTTTTGTCCCCAGGCCCGGTAAAACCGCCGGACTCCCAAAACGAACAGGGAAAGAAAGGATACAAGTCCCGCCATACCGGTACAGATAAGCAGATTCAGGAATTCATTATGGGCATTGGTAAGGATGTCGGGCTTCCAATACTGATACAGCCGATCTGCAAATTCCGGAATGCTGTAGCTGTAGACCTGGAAACAATCCGGTCCCACACCGACAAGCTTTTGCAGCCATGGCAGTCCCGCATAAATCTCTGCGGATATTTTCCAGGTAAATCCTCTGTCACTTCCCCATTTATCGTTAAACAGCAGATACTGGTTCCGGAATGTTATCCCAAACCATTTTTGCCAAAGACCAGCTGTATTCCCTGCGATAAGTACCAGCACCAGCACCGCAGCCGCCAAAACTGCGATAAGGCAGATCCGCCGGAGCATTTTGCCCGTTTTCCCCCATTCTGCTTCCCTAACGGCTTCTCCCTTTTTTTCTTCCCAATGAAGCAGCCAGATCAAACATCCGGAGGAACACAACAGAAGCAGCCAGGACAGCCATCCCCTGGAAACAAAGGTGGACAGCTTTCCCAGCTCCAACGCCCGATCCGCAAATCCCCACTGCAGGAAACCAATCGCTTTAAAGGAAGCCGCCCCCAGAATTACCACCTCCAAAAAACGCTCCATCTTATGCGGACTGCTGCAGGCCGCCGCAAACAGACCTATGAAAAGAAGGGCAAGGGAAGCAAAAGCGCTGTCGCTGTTCTGTGTTACCAGGGTCATAAAACCCAAAACACAATAAAGTCCTGAAAAAATACGTATTTTTTGATCTTCCGCCGCAAAAAAAATACAGATCCCTATGGCGAAAACGGTACAGACATAGCTGGAATACCAGGTGGCCTGCCCGATTGTGGACAGAAACAATATTTGATAGGAACTGTCGATCCCTTTATACATCCCCAGCGGATCCACACCGAAACGGTGGAGTACCCCCAGGGCAAAGGTTATCCCTGAACCGGCAAAAAAACCGTAAAATAGCAGTTTCCCTCCCAATCCGATCCTGCTTTTCCCCTTCGCTTTTTTCCATGGAAAAAAACGGGAAATCAAAAAATACGAAGCGCCCATAAGAAGCTGGGTGCGCAGCCCCATGTTCCAGCCTCCCACGCCTTCCCAGGCATCCTTGGGGAAGGCACTGAACACATAGGAAAGAACCGAAGCGGCCAGATACAGCAGTACGCCCATATCCACAGGGGATATTTCCCCGCGCCATGCTGTTCTCTTCCTTTCCAATACCTTTCCCGCCAGAACAACGGCGCCCAGCACCGCAGCCGGGATCAAAAGCAAAGTGGAGGCCCCTGAGAAAAAGGAAAATTTATACCCTCCGATTTCATGATATTTATTCCCAAAATACAAAGGAAAAACCGTGAGCATCAGAAACATCCAGCAGCCCGTCAGAAACTGGGCGGCATCCCGGATATTTCCCAAAAACCAATCCGTCCCTTTCTCTTTTTCCGGCACTGCTTTTTCTTTATCCGTCACCGCTTCCTCCTGCCCTTTCCTTTCCGTCAGCTGTTCCATGGAAATTCCTCCGTCTGAAAATCCATTATTTTACCCGTTACCGGATGATAAAAACGCAAATGACAGGCACATAAGCAGATCCCGCCTATCCCCTGTTGCATGGAATATTCCCTGCTTTTTTCACTGCCGTACCTGGTATCTCCCAGCAATGGCAGACCCGCATGGGCAAACTGTACCCGGATCTGGTGATGGCGTCCGGTCAGCAGCCGGATGTTAACCAGGGCCTGCTCCTTCTGCATTTTGACCGCTTCAAAAACCAGCTCCGCCCGTTTGGCATCCTTCGTTCCCGGCGGGACCACTGCGGAGGTATTCTTTTTTCCGTCACGAAGCAGATAGTCCGTCAGGGTAATACTGCGGCCGGGCACAGGAGCCGGATCCGCTTCGCCGGTATAAACCAGCGCACAATAATCTTTTTCCATAAAGCGGGCCTGCTTTTTATTTTTCCCGGTTTCCTGACCGGAACCATGGGCGGCCTGACGGCTCAACTCTGCAGCCGCCTCCGGCGTTTTTGCAAAAACAAGGATTCCGCAAACAGGCTGATCCAGCCGGTGCACCACACCCAGATAGGGATTCCTCCCGCCCAGGTAGTTTTTCAGTTCACTGACCATATCCGCTTCCCCCAGCCTGGCACTCTGCACGGCTATGCCGGGAGGCTTGAAGCAGACGAGTATGGATGTATCTTCTGCCAGTATTGTAGCTTTCATGATTGTCATTTATCCCTTCAGTCCATATTCTTTGCTTTTTTCCAAACCGAAAAATACGGCCCAACCCGTGACGAAGTCATGGCTTGGGCCAAGAAACAGGACAGGCTGGTTAGTTCCCTTATTTTTTTATTATAGCATTGTTATACTTTTTTTTCCAGTTATACAAATGGGGGCCAGTGCGCAACCGATGGCTATCGGTCACTTTTCAATTACATTTCAGAATCCATCACTTTGCTTCCCCACCGGAATGTTCCGGCAGGAATCCCCTTCTGCTTTGCCATCTGATCCGCCATCAGCTGTAAGGGAAGAATCTGAACCAACGGCGCAAGGTACTCTTCCGTTTTCTCCAATTCTATAAGGAACAGCCTTTCACCCGGCTCAACCGGGCAGCCTTTCTCCGTGATTACTACCGCTGTCCCTCCTTTTTCCACAATATTTTCAGCCATTTTACAGTTCATAACGGCACCGGGGCCGGAGGGTGCAAAAATAATCGCATGAAACCCTTGTTCCACCATTTCCAACGGCCCATGCTTAAATTCCGCTTCATCAAATGCCATAGCCGGAAATTTTACAATTTCCCTGAAAAATAAGGCGCCTGCCTGAACGCTTCCCAGCGAATATCCTCTGCCCATAATAGAAACGCAGGAACAGTCTTTCAAAAAGGCCTGTATTATCTCTTTCCACCTATGCTTCCCGTCCAGTGCCTTCTCCATGTAAGAAACGCTCTTTTTTATTTTTTCCAACATGCTGCCTGTTCTGCCTTCAGCAATTGCCGAGGCCAAAAGCAGTGTGATACAGACGGATGCCATATAAGTCCTTGTTGTAACCGCTTCTTCTTCCATTACATGCAGAGGAAGTACCAGGTTTCCCCTGCGTGCCAATGTACTTGCCGTATCATTCGTGACAGCAATTACCATGATATCCTCAGGAAGCTCCTGAAGTAAATGGACCATTTCCGCGCTTTCTCCGGATTGTGAAATAAGAATCAGCAATGTATTATTATCAAGGAAATCCTTTTCGTAATAAAGAAGCTCGCCTGTTGAAATCACCTGATTATCCACACCATGCTGTTTTAAATAAATTCCCGCCCCTATGGCACAAAAATGAGAACTTCCCATTCCTGAAAAAACCAGCTTTTTAAAAGGTCCATTATATAATTGATACATTTTTTCCAATAGCCCGGAGCTTTCATAATATTCCAGGCACCCCATCACCTGTTCCGGCTGGGTGAGGACATCCTCCAGATAGTTCCCCATATGCAATCTCCTCCATATCTCTTCCGCTGCCTATGTAATAACCGGCGGCCCGGTTTCCTAAACGTAAGGATTCCTCTAAACCCATTCCCCTTAACATGCCGGTGCAGAATCCGGCGTTAAAATGATCGCCTGCACCGGTGAGAATTACGGGATTTTCAATTCTTTCTGTTTTTACATATACTTCTTCTTTGTTCCAAAAACATTGTGCCCCATCGCTTCCGTGAGAAACAATCATACAATCCGGAAGCCCTTCCGCCAATATTCTGCCCGCCGGTTCCTCTGTTTTTATCTTCCTAAACTGCTGTGTGAAACTTTCCTCCTCCTTTTTGTTCAGTCCAAGAATCACCTTTTTCCGCTTTGCCAAACGCTTCAGCAGGGAAGCAAGCCCTTTCATATCTTCCTGACTTCTTGCCGATAAGTCAGCCAGATCAAAAAATAGGAATTCCGGCATTTCCGGCTCCGTAAGAAAAGGTTCCAGATATAAAAGAATATCATTCATATATAAAAAGGCACTCCAGTTAACGATCCCTATCAGACTGCATTCCTTCCAGATACGAATCAGTTCTTCCCAATTAATACGGCTTATGAAGTCCTCACAGCTCATTTCCATACTATCCAATTGTCCCAGCATAAGCTTGCCGTTACCAAACTCCAGGGCGGTACAGCGGTTAGCCCGTCCTATGCTCATCCACGCCACCCTGTCGTTTACTTGTCCGATTAAATCCCCACAGCCGTCAAGCATACCCATACAGGTCGTGGGAATTCCCAATGCGGCCATTGCACCTGCCATCAAAGGCCCATTCCCCCCAAGCCTTACCCCGGCCGGCGACAGCTCTATATCCGAGCTTCTACCGCAGTTATTCAGCAGATACCTTCCTAAATCCTCCATACTGTCCCAAAACACACAGCCTTCTCCGGTTCTTTCTTTAATCAGCCTGTATATTTCATCCCGGTAGCCGTCAAAACCAATAAAACACTTTTTTTCCATCTCTTTACCCTTTCACCGATCCTACCATGACCCCTTTTACAAAATACTTCTGCACGAAAGGATAGACTACCAGAATAGGTAATGTGGTTATAACAATAGTCGCTGCCCGGATAGACTGGGACGGAGGGACAACATCCAGGGAATTATAGGCCTCCGCGCCCAAATCCCCGATACTTGAAGCGGCCGTAATGATATTCCGCAGAATGTTCTGCATAGGCAGCAGCGGGGTCTTGTTGATATAAAGCATAGCGTCAAACCAGGCATTCCAATGGCTTACCGCATAGAACAGGCCGATTGTGGCAATGGAGGCCTTGGATAACGGAAGCACTACTTTGGTCAAAATCTGTACGTCATTCGCCCCGTCAATAACAGCCGCCTCTTCCAGGCTTTTAGGTATCGCGTAGAAGAAATTCCTCATGATAAGCAGATTCCATGTATTCACCAGACAAGGCAGAACCATGGACCAGCGGGAATCAATCAGCCCCAGCCCTTTTACCAGAATAAAGGTGGGTATCAGCCCTCCTGAAAAAAGCATGGTAAAAAATACGAATCCCGTAATAACCGTCTTACCCTTCAGGTTGTCTTTGGATAAACCATAAGCGAGGGATATAGTAACCGCCAGGTTCAGAACGGTTCCCACAAAGACACGGAACAGCGTGTTACTGTAGGCCCGGATTATATTCCTGCCGCTGGCAAACAGCATTTCATATGCGGAGAAATCAAAATCCTCCGGAATGATAATGAAGGTCCCCCTCCGCGCAATTTCCGCCTCACTCACAAAGGAAGTCATTACCACTGTAAAAACAGGCACAATTATCAAAAAAATAAACAGGCACATCAGCAAGACATCCACCGCCTGAAAAATGGTCTCGCCGGACAATTTCTTTTTCATTACCAGATTCCCCCCTGTCCCATTTTTTTAGTAATCTTATTCGTACCCAATACCAATATCAAAGAAATAACGGAAGTAAACAGATTAACCGCAGCCGCAAAGGAATAATTCTGGTTGACAACGCCTTCCCGGTATACATAGGTGCTTATAATATCGGCAGTCGAATATATTTGCGGGGAATACAGCAGCAGAACCTTTTCATATCCCAGGTTCAGAATACTTCCCACCCTTAGAATCAGCATAATAGTAATAACCGGCATGATACCGGGAATCGTGATGCTTACCATCCGCCGCAGTACCCCCGCGCCGTCAACCATAGCCGCTTCGTACAATTCCTTGTCGATACTCGTCATGGCTGCAATAAAAACTATGCTTTCCCATCCGATACTCTGCCACACCTCCGAAATGGTATATATACTCCGGAACCATTCCGGCTGCCCTAAAAAGGGAATCGCTTCCCCACCGAAGGCTGTGACAATCGCATTAACAAGTCCGCCGTCTACCGAAGTGAGGGTACGTATCATGCCGCAGACAATTACAGCGGACAGGAAATGGGGCAGATAAGAAACTGTCTGTACCGTTTTCTTAAAAAACTTTCCCTTTAATTCATTGATAAAAAGCGCCAGAATAATAGAAAGCGGAAAACTCCAGATCAAAGAATAAATACTTAAAAGCAGTGTATTTCTGATTAACCGGAGACAGTAGGCAGATTTAAAAAATTTCAGGAAATGCTTCCATCCAACCCAATCGGAAGTAAAGATACCCTGGATCCCCCAAAAAGGCTTGTAATCTTCAAAGGCAATGACAATACCAAACATAGGCAGATAACAGAAAATAAGATACCAGAGCAGACCAGGCAGCATCAGAAGATAAATAAACCGGTCTCGCTTCAGGTAATATCTTAAAGGCTTTTTCTCTTTTTGCTTCATGTAATTTCTCCCCTGCGGAATCGCCCGGAATAATTATTCGTTGAATCACTTTCTCACGTACTGTGCAGTAAATGCACAGTACTGAGTGAACAGTAACAATTATTCTTCTCAGACAGTTCCTTACTATACAGGCAGCCGGGTTAACGGCTGCCTGATCGTTTTATCCTCTTTCATGAAATCAGTGTAACTGTTAAGTGCCTCCGCAGTTACAAATCATTCTCCCTTTAATTGGTTATATTGCCTTGTGTATTCGTTAATATAATCATCCAGCCCCATCTGATAACAATCCTCAACAAATTTATCCCATGTATCAAAGGATCGGGTCCCGTTAACGAACTTAACCAGCTCTTCATCCTTAAATGTGTTCAGGTCATTTAAAGTAGGAATATTCTCAGCCAGAGAAACGGTATCCCAATTGATCCCGCTTTCAATTCCCGGATCGATTGTGGCGTCAAAATCATCCAGATGCTGCTGCAGCCAGAGATTCTCCATGGTCTGAATCCCTTCCTCATCGTATTCTGTGGTTTGAATTTCCAAAGGCAGTCCAAGAGAAACGAGGAAATCACGGGCATAGGTAGGGCCGCCCTCTATAGGAAGAACCGCTTTGTTCTTTTCCGCGTCCTCCACATCCGGATTATACTTCCAATACTTTCCTTCCAGGCCGTACATTTCGTTGGTATAATTCTCCCATTCAAAAGACCACTCCACAAACTTCATAACTGCTTCCGGATGTTTGCATTTGCTGCTGATGAGCATACCGTTGGTCCCGCCCAGCGCTTTTGTCTGTATCAGGTTTCCGTTAGGCCCTGTAATTCCCGGCTCATTGATTCCGTAAACATAAGTATGCTTGCTTCTGTCAAAATCCTTTAGATTCTGCCTTAAAATAGGTTCATTCACCATTATCCTGGAATACCAGATTGCTGATGCTCCTACCGCGCCTTTCGCAATCTGCTGTTTAATGGTATCCACATCCATGGTGAAACTTTCCTTATGGATTATGCCGTCTTTATACCATTGGTTCAGCTGTTTCAAGAAATCGACATATCCGTCCGCTATCCATTCCGGCTTTACTTTCCCGTCTGTTTCATCCAGCCATTTCCCGTTTCCTGTTTTTACATATCCCCCAAGAAAAACCGACTCCACCCTGTCCAAGACGTCTGTGGATCCTCCCTTTTCCAAAATCAGGGGAATTGTTTCCCCATTGCCATACGGATCCAAATCCTTAATTTTGTATAGGTACTCGTTCAGTTCGTCAAATGTTTCCGGCATTTTCATTCCAACCAGATCCAGCCAGTCATTCCTTACAAAGACCTGATAAGGTGTGGTATCCGTCATTCTGGGAACCGCCCAGATCGTGCCATCCTGATCCGTAACGCCGTTCCATGCTCCCCATGGCTCCCACAGATCGTACAATTCCTTGGCTTCCGGTGCTTTTATATAGTCCGTCAGCGGAAGGATAATCCCGTCTTTGGCATAATCCCCCCAGTTTCCCCACCAGGCATCGATCTGATCGCCGCCTGCCAGCAGCAGGTTCAGCTTTTCCGTAGCCGCCGCTCCGTCGGACGGCGGCATGATGATCTCCACCTTTACACCGGTTTTCTCCAGAATATAATCCTGCATTTCCTGGTATACGGAAGTGTCGCTTCCTGCTTCCGCTCCCGCCACGGAAAATGCCCCGGAATTATTGTATATAACAATCGTGGGCGCTTCACCCTCCTGCGCTTTTGCTTCACTCTGCGCCTCTGTCTGCGGACTGCCGCTTTCCGTGTCCTTTGCCTCAGACGGTCCGGCCGTCTCCGCCGCCCCGCAGCCTCCTATCATACCCATAATCATTGCCGCCGAAACCAGCAATGCCAATCCTTTTTTCCGTTTCATGCAAATACCTCCTCCTCTTTTCCTGTTACCACTCGTACCTTTTCAATAACAACGTCTTTACTTTGCCCGCAACACCTCTTTCATATAAAATAAAAAGCCCCTTTTCATCTGCACAGATATCCGCATACCCGCCATTTTCATCTACTTCCGTCACCGGCTTCCATGTCGCTGCATCATCCGGGCTTTCATATACCGTCAAATGAATCCGATCCCCATAAAAATGCACGGGATCACGATGGGCACAGTTCACAAAATATAAGTTTTCTCCCGCCCTTACCATGCTTCCAAAGCAGGTCGGGTCCGGCAGGGAAGTCTCGTTCCATACCGCTTCAAGTCCCGATAACCCACGGTCCGCAATACCCATCACCCGGCATTTTTCATATCTCTCGTTACGGAAATTAAAAAGGAATTTCCCTCCTGACAACTGGGCCACCGTCGTTTCATTGGCATTTTCAATCCCTTGTGTCATAAAGCCCGGCTTCCAGCTTTTTCCCCGGTCATCACTGTAAATGCATCCTGCTGCGGAGGGGAAATGATTTTTTATCCGTCCTGACTTGTCCAAATCCAGCCGTATTTCCCCCCTGGCAAGCCATATGGGTACCACCAGCCTTCCTTTATCCGTTACGATTCCATGCCCCGGACCGGAAGCACATACATTCCAGCACCATGGCAGCGCCCGGAAGCAATCGGTGATTTCCACGGGCTTCCCAAAGGAAATTCCTTCATCCTGGCTGCAGCAGTACCACGCCTTTTCATAATCCTGGTGGAATAGCAAATGCACCCTTCCGCCATCCGCAATGAGTACCGGATTACTCCAGGTAATAACCCTGTCCCCGTTTTCCCTGTCCGGTATTTCATGGGGATAAACCGGACTGCCGAATGTCTTTCCGCCATCCACGCTGCGCCTGACCGTTATCCACACAGCCGACCAGTCATTTCCTGCTTCCTTCCTGGATTCATACGCGATAAGAACCGTGCCTTTTTGGGTAATGGTGACTGCAGGAATACGGTACTCCATAAACCTGCCTGCCCCATATTCTTCTATTTTTGTTGTATATACCAGTTTCAATCCAAATCCCCTATTTCATCTAATAGCCGTTTCTCCTGTTCCGTAACAGGACTGAACGGAGGCCTGCAGCTGCCGCAGGAAATACCCTTTCGTTCCAACAGGTATTTCACTGCCGTGATATCCCGAACACATAAAAGCCTGTCAATAATACGGCATGCCTCATGCTGTATCGCTTCCGCTTCCTGCATATTTCCTTCCTCGTATGCATGCAGGATCCGCTTGAACTTTTTCAGCATAAAGTTATAGGTACTTCCGATAGCTCCATCCACTCCCACCGGAAGGGAATACAAAAAGGATTCATCCTGTCCGAACATAATCTTCAGTTCCGGGTAACGGATGCGGATCCGTTCCAGTTCATAAAGATTGGAATCCGTATATTTCAGCCCGCCTACCCTGCAATGTTCCATTATTTGTGCCAGATTGGAGGCATTGATTGTCACTCCTGAATATTGGGGGAAATTATAAACCACCACCGGTACATCCACCGAATCCGAAATGGTTTCATAATAACTGACAATTTCTTCAAATTTAAAGTCATAATAAAAGGGCGGCACGCTCGATACGGCGCTTGCCCCAGCCTTCTGCGACTCCCGGGCCAGATAAGCTGCCTGCTTCGCTCCGATTTTTCCCACATGGGCTATTACCGGAACCCTCCCTTCCGCCGCCTCGGCTACCGCAGCGGTAATGCGTATTCTTTCTTCATCCGTTAAAAGAAAGCACTCCCCCGTACTCCCGGTGACATAAAAGCCATCCGCACCTTCCTCCAATAATAAACGGACAAGTTTTTTTAATTCTCCGTAATTTACATTTCCTTCCCCGTCAAATGGTGTTACCAATGCGGGAACAATCCCTTTCAGTTCCATACGTCCCCATTTCCCTCAACTTTCTTCTTTTTCTGTTTTTGTATTTTTCACAAAAAGTAAATTATCCCATGCAGCTGCGCCGATACTGCTTTTTCTTACTATCAGCTTCGGATGGATCAGGCGGAAAAGCTCCTCGTCCCTGCTTCCGTCTATTATCCCCTTAAGCATTGTTATCCCCTCCTTTCCCATCTCCACCGCTCTTGGCGATACCGAAGAAAGCGGGACGGACAGCCGGTTGCAGAGGTTACTGTCGTCATTGCCCACAATTTTTACATCCAGTCCCGGCAGAAGCCCTCTCTCCTGTAAAATTGTATAGAGTACGGTGGCTGTTGTATCATCAAAGCAAAGCACGCCGTCAGGATAATCCTCTCTGTCAAAAATAGACCTTATACGTTGCTGCAGCTCCTCTTCCCCATAGTTCCCAAGAATCATTTCCTTCTTTTCCACTTTTTCGGAACTGCTTCTAAGAGCGGTTTCATAACCATAATACCGTTCTATGGCGGTTGAGTATTTTCTCTGCGAGAAATAAGACAGCTTACGGCAGCCCTGGTCAATCAAATGTCTGGCTGCCATAAAAGCGCCATAATAATTATTTACCCCGATAAAAGGGACATCCAGGCCATCAATGCTCCGATAGCAGATTACAAACGGAATACTTCTTTTTTTTAATTGTAAAAAGGAATCAAAACTCTGTTCTGAATTGATAATAGGAATAATAATACAGCCGTCTGCCTGCATATCTATCATTCTGAGAACATTGCTTCGCTGCCTCTCCGGAGAATTATCACTGCTGGATAGCACAACATTGATATTATGGGCGGAAGCAAACTGCTCAATGCCGGATATAAACTGGGGATAGATATCTCCCATAATAGATGGTAAAATCACCCCTACATTGAGCATCTTCTGCAGACGTCTGCCCGATATATAGGTTCCGCTTCCTTTTACAGAACACAGATACCCCTCCTCTTCCAGTTCTGATACCGCCTTATCGATGGTATTCCGGGCAACTTCAAATTTTCTGCTTAAAAAGGTCCGTGAGGGTATTTTACTGCCCGCTTTCAGACCTGAAATAGCCTTTATTATTTCTCTTTTTACTTCCTGATATCTGAGCGGCATCTCCTATCCTTCCTAAAAAGCGCAAAAATATTGTGCATATCGCACATATTTATGCCATATTTTCCCATAGTTTTTATATATATTTCTTACACTGTAATTCTAATCAAAGAAGGTGAGAACGTCAATAAGTTCGGCATTTATTACGCATCTTCTTTTATTATTGAGCAGATATGTAGTATTCTGCTTATTTTCAGGCATCTTTTTTATAAAAAAAAGACCGATATCGGCCATTTTTTTATGGCAGATATCAGCCTTCCTGTGAACTTTGTTATTTTAGTTCCTTATTTATTTTGTCAAGTTTTTCCTGCAAATACCGTTTATGATATTTAAGCTGCGCATACCTAATGACCTTCCCATAATACACCGGATTCCCCGCTCCTCCCACGATACCGATAAGCGGAAGCCCCTGTATAAACTTTGCAAGGAGCATATCCAGTGCAAATACATCCGCCGTCCTCCTGATCTGCTGTGTAACGTCATCTTCGGCATGATCTCCATGCCACTCTTTCGCAAGGATCCTATCCACCTCAGCATTCACCCTGACCCATTCTTCACCACGTGACAATGAGGTCTCCATCATCTTTAGAATCAGCAGCTTTTCCTCCGTTGCGTCATAGGTAAAACCATATTGAAGTGCTGTTTCATAAATCCCCCGTAAAATAAAACCGGTAAAAACCACAATATCCGGAAGCCCGATCCCCAACACTCCCAGCCCAATCCCCTCGGCGGCAGTAACCGCCATATCCCTGACCCCCGAGGCTCCTGCCTTTTTCCGAAGCTGTTTCAGTTCCTTCCGGGTTCCTTTGATACCTATCGCGTAGTTCTGAATCTCATAATCCTTTTCAAGCTGATCTTTCCGGATGGTTTTCTCTATAATCCCCGTACCCTGTTCAAATACGACGGAAAAGGCCTTACAGAAAGCGGCCCGCAGATTATCGTATATCTTAACCGGAATTTTCTGTTCCAGTTTTTCTTTCCATACTAAAACAGAAGGACCGACGGTACTCTGACGCATTGCCGCTTTTTCCAGCCGTTCCTCCTGCTTTGTTATATACTTCCATTCTTTTTGATATGCTGTTATTCTTCCGCTGTTTTCATCCTTTAAAAACATGGATACCTCACAAGTCAATTCCTCACAAGCTGGTATGTTTTCTACATTACGCGCCCCATAATCGCAAATGATTTGGGATTTCTGCTATACTTTAAACCGGTACCCAACGCCCCAAATCGTTTCAATATACTGGGGATTGGCCGTATCCACTTCTATCTTCTCCCGGATTTTTTTGATATGCACGGTAACGGTTGCGATGTCACCGATGGAATCCATATCCCAGATTTCACGGAACAGCTCTTCTTTGGTAAATACATGATTGGGATTTTCCGCCAGGAAAGTGAGCAAGTCAAACTCCTTGGTGGTAAATGCCTTTTCTTCCCCATTGATATAAACACGTCTTGCCGTTTTATCTATACGGATTCCACGGATTTCCACGATATCGTTGGTTTTCTGCTGGGAGCTCACCAGCCTGGTGTACCGGGCAAGATGAGCCTTTACCCTGGCAACCAGTTCACTGGGGCTGAAGGGCTTCGTCATGTAATCGTCAGCTCCCAGGCCCAGGCCTCTGATTTTATCAATATCATCCTTTTTCGCAGAAACCATGAGTATGGGGATATTCTTTTCATCCCGGATACGGCGGCAGATTTCAAAACCATCCATTCCCGGAAGCATTAAATCCAGGATAATGAGATCGTAATCGGAACTCACAGCCCGTTCCAGCCCTTTATCCCCTTCATGCTCTATTTCCACCTGAAAGCCTGACAGCTCCAGGTAATCCTTCTCCAAATCTGCAATTGCCTCTTCATCTTCAATAATTAATATCTTATTCATTTTCCTCTGCCTCCCTGTATTTTCTGATTACGAAATGTAAACAGGTACCTTCTCCTTCCTTACTGGTCGCCCAGATGTAACCGCCATGATCCTCAATTATTTTTTTAACAATAGACAGGCCGATACCGCTGCCGCCCATGGCGGAGTTACGGGAAGCGTCCGTGCGGTAGAACCGTTCAAAAATATTTCCCAGATCCTTTGCCGCTATGCCTTTGCCGTTGTCGTCTATTTCCACCCGGATGGAATCCACCTCATCCAGGATTCGTATGTTGATAATTCCTTTTGGTTTATCAATATATTTAATGCTGTTTCCGATAATGTTGTTGATTACCTTTTTCAGCTGTTCCGGATCCGCGATAATCCGGGTATCGGGATCCACCAGATTGGAATAATTCAATTCGATGTCTTTTGACTCCAGATCAAGACCCACATCCTCCACGCAATCCTGGAAGAATTCGGCTACATTGATCCGATGGAAATTATAAGGTATCCGGTTGCTGTCAATTCCCGAATAATAGGTCAGCTCATTGATCAGCCGGTTCATATCGTTGGCTTTATTGTAAATGGTTTTGATATAACGGTCTATTTTCTCCGGCGTATCCGCCACACCGTCCATAATCCCTTCCACATAACCCTTTATAGCTGTAATAGGCGTTTTCAGGTCATGGGAAATATTGCTCACCAGCTCTTTGTTCTGCCGTTCATTCTGTATTTTCTCTTCCGTGGATTCCTTCAGACGCAGACGCATATCCTCGTAGTTGCGGTAAAGCTCCCCGATTTCATTGGTATCCTCTGAAGTGAGGGTGTATTCAAAGTTCCCCTCCGCTATATTCTGCATGGCTACATTCAGCCGGTTGATAGGGGCAAATACACTTTTATAAATCCATTGTGTCAGAATAATACTGGTAACAATGAGAATAATTACAATAGCAAAGAACATATAAATAAGGAGCGCCTTGGATATGACGCTGTTTACCCTGGTAATGATAAATACGCTTCCTTCCGACCCGTCGGAAAAATGGAAATCTATTTGTTTTACCAGCTTCTGCATATCATTATAGTAATATCCGGCATTGGTATCCCGGCTTTCAAAGCCGTATGCGGGAAGCCTGCCGAATATTTTCTGGGTTGCGGTTTCATTCCCCGAATAATATATGCTGTCGCCTTTCCTTACTAATATATAGGAAGAACGTTTAAAAGCGTCCTCGTTCATCGCCGCCAGGTAGGTTTTGTCCTCCAGCAAGGACGGATCCGACTCTGCAGTCAGTTCCAAATCACAAAAAATATCATCAGTAATATCACTGAAGGAAGCGAGGGAATCGGACATGGTGCTGTAGTCCGTGGTTTCAAATCCATAACTTAAATCAGAATTGTGTACCAATACAGCTCCGATAGCCAGAAATGCTATCGCCGACAGAACCAGGGGCAGCAGGATGACGGTTAAAAATGTGATAATTAGCTTCGTTCTGAATTTCATTGCATATCCCTATCCTTCCCTGAGTATCCGATGTTATACCGCCATATGACTCATACCCGCTGCGCGGGCATGGCCTCCGGCGGAATATAGCGCCCGGTTTTCTGCGGTAAACGCAGGAACCAGATGCGCAGGTATAATGTCCATTCTGTGGACATTACTCATACCCGCTGCGCGGGCATGGCCTCCGGCGGAATATAGCGCCCGATTTCTGCGGTGAACGCAGAAACCGGATGCGCAGGTATAATGTCCATTCTGTGGACATTATACCATAGAAAGAAATCCTAAATATAAAAACGGGAAAATAAATTTATAAAAAAACTATAAAAACGTTGACAAAAAGAAATTGCTTTGCTATAGTAACAGTAACAGTTATCGTTTTTAACAGAAAGGAGGCGCGGGATGACGCTGAAATACAGCCGTCAACGGGAAGCCATCAAAGATTTCCTGATGACAAGAATTGACCATCCGACGGCAGATGTAGTTTACAGCAATGTGAGAACAGAATTTCCTAACATCAGTCTTGGTACTGTATACCGAAATCTTACGCTGCTGGCAGATCTTGGCGAGATTGCAAGATTACGCGTCGGCGATGGTGTTGACCATTTTGATGCAGACACCAGCCCCCATTATCATTTTGTCTGCAGCGAGTGCGGCAGTGTGATTGATTTGGATATGGAGAATATCGATAATATCAATCAGACAGCAGCCAAAAATTTCGACGGACAGATTACAGGTCATGTCACTTATTTTTACGGCCTGTGTCCGCACTGTAAAGAAAGTAAGCGTAAGGCTCTTTCTTAAGTTTCAAACTGCCATCCACAACTCCCGGTTAACCGGTGCAGTTGTAACAAAATAAAAATTATTATAATAAAAGGAGAAAAAGATTATGAAATTTGTATGTCAGGTATGTGGTTATGTTTATGAAGGCGAAAAAGCACCGGAGAAATGTCCTGTTTGCGGCGCACCCGCAGAGAAATTTACCGCACAGAGCGGAAAAATGGAATGGGCTGCCGAGCATGTTGTAGGTGTTGCTCAGGGTGCAAGTGAAGATATTATGGAAGACCTGAGAGCTAACTTCGCAGGAGAGTGCTCTGAAGTAGGTATGTACCTTGCTATGGCAAGAGTAGCTCACAGAGAAGGCTATCCTGAAATCGGCCTTTACTGGGAAAAAGCTGCTTATGAAGAAGCAGAGCATGCTTCCAAATTCGCTGAACTGCTTGGCGAAGTGGTAACCGATTCCACAAAGAAGAACCTGGAAATGAGAGTAGAAGCAGAAAACGGCGCAACCGCTGGTAAATTCGATCTGGCTAAGCGCGCAAAAGCTGCCAACCTTGACGCTATCCATGATACCGTTCATGAAATGGCAAGAGATGAAGCCCGTCACGGCAAGGCATTCCAGGGCTTACTGGAGAGATACTTCGGTAAATAATTATAAGAACTCCTCCAAGAGATCTATATAAACAACACAAAGGACATCCCGGTTTCTGTATGGAAACCGGGATGTTTTTTGGTTAATAACTCAAACTTCGCAGTTGCCGAATGGCCTTCCGCCGGCTGTCTGCGTGGCGTTGCAGGGACTGAAAAGGATTTTCACAGGTCCGTCAGTCTGGACATTCCGATGAGCCCAGGGACGTCAAGTGTGTCAGATGAGGCTAACACACTTGACTGGTCTCATCTTCATAGCCTGAAAGGTACCTGCGAAAATTCCTTCTCAGTCCCTGCAACGCCACGCAGACAGCCGGCGGAAGGCCATTCGGCAACTGCAAAGTTTGAGTTAATAATATTAAACTCCTTCAAGAAATTTAATAAGGTGATATAAAATTATAAAAATATTATATGTTGGGAATAAATAAAATTATATTTTTTAATAATAAGAATTTTATATTTCTTTATTATTAGTTTTTATATAAGCCAATTATACAAATATATAAACTTGACAAATTTGTCTGATATGTGTATATTTAATTTAATATTACTTCAAATTAGTTCGTTTATGAACCAAAAAAAATAATAAATGGTGACAGATTATGAATCTTTACTTTGAATTACTAAAAAAACCTATTTTTAAAATGAAAGATGTGGATTATTATTATAATAATATGGATAGTGCCCGTTCTGCAATTAAACGGTTAATGAAGGAAGGAATGGCGGCAAAAATACGCAACAATTTGTATACTTGCATTAGCGGTGAGACAGGCGCTCCTGTGGCAAACCGTTTTCAGATAGCAAGTTATATCACGCCCACATCCTATGTATCTCATCATACGGCTATGGAATATTATGGAATTACCGATCAGGTTTATTATGATGTATATGTTTCTTCTCAAACCAGCTTCCGGGATTTTACTTTTGATAAATATACCTATCGGTATATTGCGTCGAAAACATTAGAAGGAATCGACAAGCCATCCTATAGTGGCGGTATTGCAGTCACAAATTTGGAACGTACAATAGTTGATAGTATAAAAGATATAGATAAAATAGCCGGAATTGAAGAGGTAGTGCAGGATATCGAATGTCTACACAGAGTACAGGAAAAAAAACTTCTCAAGTATTTGGAACTTTATGAAAACCAATTTTTATATCAGAAAATAGGGTATCTTCTTTGGGATTATAAAGAAAAAATAGGGCTTTCTGATAATTTTTTTGAGAGCTGTAAGGAACAAATAGGTAAGAGTAAGCGTTATCTTACGAAGGATCAGGTAGGTGGGCGCTATAATAATACTTGGAAATTAGTGGTGCCGGCCGAGTTGCAGAATATGAAAAATGGAGTGATGACGGATGCCGATATATGATAAAGCTGAAATCGGACGTACTGCACAGAAGTATGGTTTTGTGAGAGATACCTTTGAGAAAGCCTTACGTTTGAAGGAAGTATTAAAATTTATAAACGAACAAGAATATCTCAGAGAGCATTTGCTTTTAAAAGGCGGAACTGCCATCAATTTTACAATTTTTAATTTACCCAGGCTGTCTGTCGACATTGATATGGATTATACTCCAAATGATACGAGAAATGATATGCTTACGGCCAGAAATGAGATTACTTTACTTATTAAAAACTATATGGAGACGGAAGGGTATCAGCTTTCTCAAGGTTCCCGATTTACTCATAGCCTGGATGCTTTTTATTATCAGTATCTGAATTCTGGTGGTAACAGAGATATGATTAAGATTGAATTAAACTACTCCCTGCGGGTACATATATTGGATTCTGTGCAGAGAAAGATCCTTCCGGAGGCCTTTGATGATGGGATAACTATTCGTATGGTGGCACCGATGGAGATTTTCGCTGCTAAAGGAAATGCTTTAATCAACAGAGCCGCGGCCAGGGATTTATATGATTGGGGAAATTTGATTGCAGAAAAGCTATTTGAAGATGACAGGGATATGTTCCGTAAATGCCTTGCCTTTTATGCAACAATATCTGCGAAAACAGTTAACAGAAATTTTGACTTAACAGCAATTGATTCTCTGCATTTTGATAAGATACGAAGGGATTTATTTCCGGTCCTCAGTCAAAAGGAAAACTTTATGTTGGACGAAAGAAAACTTTATGCTAAAGAATATATTTCAGACTTGATGCAACTGACTGAACAAGAAAATGAGTATATGGATCGTTTTATAGCAAAGGATTTTGCTCCTGAGTTACTA
Organism: Lachnospiraceae bacterium; assembly: GCA_022845955.1. Classification (GTDB taxonomy): domain Bacteria; phylum Bacillota; class Clostridia; order Lachnospirales; family Lachnospiraceae; genus Eisenbergiella. Next base: position 210,568 of record AP025576.1, on the reverse strand, counting down.
TTTGAAGATGCAGCTATAGTGGAACGATTAAAAGAACATCCAATGGCGATTTGGAAATGTCATCACTGATCTCTTAGTGAAGCAGTAATTGATTTCTATACATCTCGATGGATATCCCGATTCCCAGAAGGAAACCGGGATATTACTGCGTATGGCATTCAGTCTTCCATCGGCCCCACCACCAACGTACCAATACTGTGGGGATCCATAAAAAGCTGCACAGCTTCCCCTTCGATCATGACCGTCCCCCGCAAAGGCGCGTCCTGTCTGTTCATAAGTACGACGATAAGCGTCCCGTCCGGATTCCGGAACGCACACCCCTCCGGCCTTATTTCCGTACGCTCCCCCTCCATCTGTTTTTCCAGGGCAGCCGCTCCTCTCCTGATATAACGGCTGAAATGCCCGATATAATAGTAGGAGGACATTTTTATCATTTCCTGCTTACTATTGTCAAGGATAACAGGAGCCGCACAGGGATTATCTGCAATTCCGGGTCCGCTGTTCTGATCCAGGAACAGATTCCAGTCCAGATAAGCGCAGGTCCAGTTGTTCAAATCCCCAATTATTTCATGTCCATAACGTTCCCCTGCAGACCAGTCCGCCAGATTTTCCGGCATCACCACACAACTTTCCGTAGCAAGCAGCGAAATCCAGGGAAATTCCTCATGGGTCTTTTGCAGTTCTTCAAAATAGTCCCCGGAATACCAATGAAAAGCCACTCCGAATATTTTATTCCGTAATCTGTCATCTGCTAACAGCTCCCGTGCTCTATTCCTCATAAAATCCTTATTACAGTCCCAGCAGAGAAGCTTTTTATCTCCGTAACCGGCTTTTTCCAGTGCCGGTATCAGATATTCCGCCAGAAAGTGCCCCTCTTCCTCCCCTGTATATTCACAGGAAGCCCATCTTTGAACCTCCACCGGTTCATTCTGGGCGGCCAGTCCCCAGAGGGAAACTCCTTCCTTTTCATAAGATCGGATAAACCGGATCAGATAGTCAGCCATTGTCCCGTAATAATCAGGAAGCAGCTTTCCTCCCCAACTCATTTTCCCATTGGATTTCATCCAGCCCGGCGGGCTCCAGGGCAATGCATAGAGCAGGAGTTCCTCCGGTTCCTTTCTTTTTTCCCCCAGTTCCTTTGCCATATGTATCAGAGGCAGGATACCCTTTTTATCCTGGGCGATGGAATAATGGGAAAGTGCCCGGTCCTGCGGCACTTCCGCATGGGAATAGGGGACGCTGGAAAAGTCGCAGCAGCCGATGGGTACCCTTCCCATATTATAACCAAGACCATTTTCAGGGTCAAAATAAGCGGCCATTGCCTTTTTCCGGATGGATTCCTCCATCCTAAAAAGTGCCATGGCCGCCGTATCCGTAAAGGCGCCCCCAAAGCCGTATATTTTCTGTCTTTCTTTCCCGGGAAACACGAAAAGGCGGAAATCCTCCCCTCCCTTTACCGGGGACAGCGCCTTTTCGGCAAACCTCTCCCCGGTATCCCGGGTTGTATAAATCCATTTCAGTTTCATTTTATTTTTCCTTTCTTATTCAACCTTTTACCGCTCCGGCAGTTATCCCTTTTACAAAATAACGGGATCCAAGAATAAACAACAACAGTACCGGAAAGGTGGACAACGCCAGCGCCAGCATCTGGGCGCCATAATCCTGCCGGTAGGACACGGATATGTTGGAAATCATCAGAGGCAGGGTGTAGACCTTCTGTTTATTCAAGGTGATAAGGGGAAGGAGGTAATTATTCCAGGACCACAGAAATACTAAAGTTGCCACCGTCATGATCGCCGGTTTGATACAGGGAACCACGATGGAAAAAAGGATACCCGGCTCGGAACAACCGTCAATCCTGGCACTTTCCAGCATTTCTTCCGGTACCGAATCCTGCAGGAACTGCATCATGAAAAAGGCGCTGAAAGGATTGGCTATCCAGATACAAATCACGGACCACAGGGTATTGGTCAAATGTGCAACCCGCATTTCCATGATATATCCGATAATGGAAATCTGCGTGGGAAGCATCATGCCGATTAAAACCAGCACCAGGATTGCCTTCTGTCCCCGGAACCGGAATTTTGCCAGCGCATAGCCTATGGTAATGCTGGTGAACAGACAGGCAAGCACTGACACCGCCGATACGAATATGCTGTTCAGATAGGTGGCAGGAAGGCCGTTATCCAGCGTGGTTTTTAAATTCTCCATGAAGTAATCACTGATAAGCAGCGGCAGTCCGCGGAATAAATCTTCACTATAATAAGTACCCATGACAAACATCATATAAAAGGGGAACAAAGCGATAACGGACATCGCCCCCAATAGCAGGTAAACCCTGAAATCCTGCCTATTTTTTTTACGCCGCATGGTATATCCTCCTATTTTTCTTTCCTGTTACTGAAAAGGAAGCTGAGTAAGGAACAGCCGCCGATAATCAGAAATAAGGTATAGGCAATGGCGGCTCCGTAGCCCAGTCTGGTATTGCTTCCAAAGGAATCGTCATAAAATTTCCAGATAACCGTGAGTACGGAATATTCCGGTCCTCCCACGCTTTTTGATGCCGCCGACCATCCGGAATACAGCTGCACCGGTTCATCAAACATTTGGAAGCCTCCAATCAGGGCGGTAATAAACAAAAACACCGTAACATTCTTCAGCAGCGGAACGACGATGTGCAGGAAGGTTTTCACCCTCCCTGCGCCGTCGATGGCTGCGGCCTCATATACATCCTGGGGAATAGCTGTCATTCCCGACAGATAGATCATCATACAGTATCCAAAATTCCTCCATACAATCATTACCGCCACAATCAGTCTCGCGGACCACGGATGCTGCAGCCAAAAATAGTTTTCCTCCAAAATGCCGAAATGGGTCAGAAGGCCGTTGAGGATCCCGCTGTTCCAGTCAAAGATATAGGAAAAGATAAAACCGATAGCCACCGGCGTGGTAATATAAGGCAGGAAGTTTACTACCTGGAATAACCGCCGCCCCTTTGCCAGTTGGAACAGCAGATACGCAATAATCAAGCCGAGGATCAGATTGACCGGCAGAGACATAAGCATGATTAAAACCGTATTGAACAGTGATTTCAGGAACAGCTTGTCCCTGGTAAACAGATTGTAATAATTAGCCAGTCCCACAAAATGCTTTTCCACAATCCCGTTATAATCAAATAAACTCAGATAAAAGGAATACCCCATTGGAAAAAGCATAAACAGGCCATATGCCCCCAAAAAGGGCAGAGAAAACAGATAGGGCCATTTATTTCGCTTCATTTTCATATCCTCGCCTTTGCTCTATCTCAGCTGCGCATCCGGCGCCTTCAGCGCCACCTCTTCCTTAAAAAGCTCCAGTGCCTTTACGCTGTCAATGGAAGTATCTGACATGAGTTTAGGTGTCAGCGCCTGAAATACATCGTTGATAATAGCGTCATATTTGGTCTGGGAAACCGTCTTGGCGTGGGGAGCCGCTTCTTCAATATAATACTTCACAAGACTCTGTCCGCCGAAGAACTTATCCACGGGCCCTTCTTTTTCCAGAGGGGAATATCCACTGCTGTAATACGGCTGATAGCAGCTGTAATTCCCCGTGAGATCATACATATAGGATCCGCCCTGCTCTGAGAAATAGATAAACTGCAGGTAAGCCCATGCCGCCTCTTTATTTTCACTGTCCTTATAGATGCTCAGTGTCGTCCCTCCCAGATTAAAGGAACCCTCCGGAGGCATGGTAACCGCCCAATTTCCCTCTCCTTCCGGGTCATTCGGAACGATAACAAGCGGGGGGCACCATGCGCCGGCTTCATAAAAAAGATATTCATCGGACGCATAGGCAGCGTACCAGGAAGCGGAATACATTTCCACATTTCCGATAATCCCTGCATTTCTCATCTGTATTGTGATATCAAGGGGCCTGCTCATTTTATCCGTAATATTCACCTGGGTGCCGTCTACATAATCCACAACGTTCTGATTGACAGCAGAAAGCAGCACATCCCCCAGGGAAGGCATCATTTTCACTTTGCCTCCGCTTTTTTCGTTTACCTGCTGTCCGGTCGCCAGAAAGCTATCCCAGTCTTTGATTTTTTCTCCCACCTCCTTGGGATCGTCAGTTCCCAGATATTCCCTGGCCATGTCTCTTTTATAGGCAAAACCGGCAGGAGTCACCTGCATTTCCACACCCAGGATAGTTCCCTCCTGATCCGATACCAGCGGTATGGAAGAGGGAACCATCTCGTTCCGGTCCAGATTATATGGAGCTTCTTCCAGGTTCTCACAAATATTCATTTCAAACAGTGTCCCCCGCCAGGCCATTTCCCCCAGGATGATATCCGGAAGCTCCATGCCCGATACATAGCTGGTCTGCAGTTTTGTCATATAATCATCCCAGGCCACATCCTGTACTTCCACCGTAACATTGGGATAAACTTCATTAAATTTATCCACATATTTCTGTTGTGTTCCACCATCCCAGTCCCAGATAACCACAGTACCGGATATTTCCTCCGGTTCTGGTTTCTGTAAGCTTTCCTGCTCCTTTGGCACGCTGCCTGCCTCCGTAGCGGTGCCTGACGCTTCCTGATTCTGTTCCGTCCCGGCAGCGGTATTATTCCCGTCCGTTTTGCTGCTTGTACAGCCGGCAAATGTAGATACAATTATTACGGCTGCCATTATAACGCTTACTGCTTTTCTTTTCATTAGGTGACTCCCTTCTCTTGTACGATGCAATAACGCATTCTGGTAAATATTTACTTTTCCCCAACCCGGTCTGCCGATTGGATTACCCTTGAAAATATCATACCTGTAATCCAGATTGCGGTAAATATCAGGAGAATTACTAAATATATCATTTTGCTTGTTTCTATATATTATCTTGCATATATAACGCATTATGGTATACTCATTTAAAAACAGCCTGTATCCGCCGTTATTTACATATACTGCGGATACAGGCTCAAAGGAGCGGATATGAATGAAAATATCACCTATATATTTCAGGGAACCAACTATATGGATCTGACTCTGTATCAATACGGAAGGGAAACATGTGCCCCTCTCCTTTCCTGCGGCCCTGCCGCCCATAACCATTACCTGCTGCATTATATTCTGGATGGCAAAGGCCTTTTTACCATCGGCACGGACCACAGTTACTCCCTGCATGCAGGACAGGCTTTCCTTATCTGCCCCAAATCCATCACTACCTATACAGCGGATAAAGCCGATCCATGGACCTACATCTGGATAGAGTTCGACGGTCTGAAGGTTCCTCCTTTCCTGTCTGATGCAGGCCTGGGGCTGCAGCATCCCATATATGCACCTACGGACCCTGCCGGCTCCGCGAACTGGAATCACTTATGCTCCAAATGCTTGACAGCCATGACAATTCCCTCCGCCTTCTGGGCGGTATGTACTGGATCCTGGAGACTCTGATCCGTACCTCCTCCCGGCGTAAGCCTCCGAAAACCGGAAACCTGCAGGAATTTTATATCCATGAGGCACAGATGTATATCGAACGGCATTATAATCAGAATATCACGGTAGCCCAGCTGGCTAACTGGTGCAATCTTGACAGAAGCTATTTCGGGAAAATTTTCAAGGATACCGTTCTGGTAACGCCCCAGGAATATATCATCCGCTACCGGATCAACGTTGCCTGCGATCTATTGAAGGATACGGATTTATCCATTGGGGATATTTCTGCCCAGGTAGGCTATGACAACCAACTGCATTTTTCCCGTGCCTTCAAGAAGGTTATGGGCATATCCCCCAGGGACTGGAAAAAAAGAAACCGTATTCCGGCTATGACGGACAGTAAGGAATGAGAAATATTGTGCAGAACCGCACCGAAGAAGCCGAGCTCAATTCCATGATAATGGCCGATACCACACAAGGCGCCCACGGCAGAACCTATTACAGCCTGCGCGAATTCAGCTCCTGTCCGGTACCGGCCTGTCAATAGCCGCCCGCCGGACAATCTGCCGGCGGTCATTCACCCGTTTCTATTCCGAATTTGATAACATGCCATTTATCCGTCAGCGTAAAAACAGGCGCATCCGGAAAGTCGGCAAACCCTTTTTCCCCGCTGTACTGCATGGGGCTTGTAAGATGCCTGTCCCCGTCCCTGTGATGGTGGGGACCATACGTATTAAAGGTACTGGGAATGAGGCGGATTACCGCCCGATGGATTCCCGGCTTTACGCCCGCAAGTTCCCAATCCGGCCCCCAGCAGTATCCGGCCTGTCCGCTGTCCCCATCCGGAAGCACTGCCATACAATCCGCGTGCAGACCGGTTTTACCAAACACAAGCTTTCCGTCCTCTCCCGCATAAAGCAGGCTTTCCAGCTCCACATAGGTGCCGCAGAACGGGAAACCGGATGCACACAGATCCTGCACCTGTATATCTTCCTTCCGGATATCCGTCAGGTAAAAATCCCCTTCCGTTTCCCATTGACGGCTGTCCTTCTCCCGATAACCCGCCGCACTCTTTACGGCAAAGTCCCCCTCCAGATATACAAAGGGCTTCTGTTCCCCTTGGGGGCAGACCTCCCAACGCAGGCTGATTTCTCCTGCACTCAGTAAATCCTTCTTTACAGAGGCCGGAATGGGATACCATATACCCCCGTCTTTTTCCTCACCCTGCAGCCGGCTGCCTCCGGCCCAGACACCATCCAGCGGATCCAGGGAACGGATGTACCATTCCCCGGCACTGTCCATATTCCCCTTCCAGGGAATATGGGTTTCCTCTTTTTCCAACGGAATTTGATTCCCGCCATGGCGGATATATTGCCACTGCCACTCTTTTGCATCATACCAAATCCCTGCGGCTTTTGCCTGTTCACGCTGCTGCTCCCGGACAAAAAGCGCATCCTCCGGGCAGATAACCGCCGTATATACCGCGTTTCCTATCCGCAGGACACCGTTTTCCACACTGCCGTGTTCCTCCAGTATCCGCTCACTGGCAACATCAAAGGGAATCCCCTGCCGGTAACAATGCTCCGCAAACCGGGAAAAAGCCAAGCTGATTCTGCCGCTTTTCGTGTCCGGTGTCCCCTCTCCGTTATGCTCATTAAGCGCCATGGCGTCCGCCGGATTAAACTGTGCCTGTACGCCTCTTTCCGGTGCCACCAGAAGCACGGGCCTGTTCCGGTGTACCTTATTGTCCCATTTCCGGTAAAGCTTTTCAAATACAGCCGGTGCGGCCTCCTTCCAGGTAAGTCCCTGTGGGATATTGGGAGGCCAGTCCCGCACGGAGGCGCTGTCCGCCCGATACTGCCACAGATGAAACGCAATGGTGTCAATCCCGCTTTCCGCAAGCCAGTCCACATAGGCCTCCAGATCGGCCGGCGACAGGCCCCAGCCGCTTCCGCCCAGAGCCTCCGCCATACAGCGCCCGTCCGAGAACTGGCGGCTCAGGGAAGAAACCGTCCTGGGATAATAATGGTTGCCCGGATAACGCTCCAGGGCATCCACGGCGGGCACATTCACCTGCTTCAGGTTCTGATAGAGCGAACCGCTGCAGGACGTCTGGAAAAACAGGGTTTCTTCCCCCTTAAGATGGGCGGTATACCTCTTTTTGTAGGTTTCACACCACCGGTTCACCGGCTTATAAAAAGCATCTGCCAGAAGATCCCCCAGGATCTGCCAATAGATCTGCCGTACCTCCTGACAGCCTTCCCCGTCCGTAAACAGCAGCCCCCATTCGTCCCGAAGCTTCCTGCCTCGCAGCAGCCCATAGGCTTCTTCCGCTTCCTGGCACCAGGGGATCCCTCCCATACAAAGGGAAACGCCGTGTCCGTCCAGGAAACCTACCTCATCGCTGAAAAAGCCGGTAACGTAAGAAAATGCTTCCTCACTCAGGCCTTTCCGGTAACCCTCATAGGTGTATTCGATAAAATATGCCATTTCCTCTCTCCGGAACGTATTAAACCCGGGTTTTCCCTCCACAACCACTTCCCCGTCCCGGTACATAAGCCATTCGCACCGGCTGTCAGGGAAATGCGCCAGCACATGCCCGTCACCGCTGCCGGAGGGCCAGCCGTTTTCATCATAAATCCAGAATTCCAGCCCCAGCCGTCTTGCATGCAGAATAACTTCCGACAGAATATCCAGATAAGGCCCGCTCATATAAGCGGGCCTTCCGGGATAAAAACGGGGATGGAAAATGGTACCCCATAGTCCCAGGGCCTTCATTTCTTCCAGCTGGGTTTTCAGGACGGACGGATCCAGCTCACCATTGACCGCCCAGAAACTCAACAGCTTCAGACAGTTGTCCCGATTTTCCATAGTCTCTCCTTTATCCGTTATCTCCTGTTTTGGTAACAGGCAATCAGCTATTCGTTCAGGAACCGGTCCACGATCTGCTGCCGGTATTTCGGCGACAGAGACGAGAAAAAGGCAGAATAACCGGTTACCCTTACCACCAGATCCGGATCGCTTTCCGGATCCGCATGGGCTTTCAGCAGACGTTCCTTGGTCAGGCAGTTCAGGTTGATTAATGTCCCGCCCATATGGTTATGGGTATGGATCAGGGTTTCCAGGGCTTCCACGCCGCCTTCCCTGGTAATCATGGAATTATCCACATCCAGGTGGAGCGGGGAGGAATTCCCGTATCCCGGCTGCAGTTTTGCCACCGTATTGGCTTTCAGGGATGGGGAAAACGTATGAAGGCCGTTGGCAAAACCCGGATCCGGTTCATTGGAATGGGAAATGGGATCCCCGTATTTTCTTCCGTTGGGTGTGGCCGGAAGGGTTTCCCCGTACCGGACAATATCCCCGTGGGAGAACATGCCCGCAATCACCTTCAGGTGATGCCTGGGAGTCGGTTCCTCCATGCAGAGGCTGACGAACAGATCCCTGATTTTTTCCGCCCACTTCATGGAAGGGGAATGCGGTGCGCCAAGCCGGTCAATATTTTTAAGCATGAGGCGTATTTTTTCATATCCTTCAAAATCGGCATCGAGGGCGGCATACAGCTCCGGGAAGGTAAGAACCTGCTCCTTTTCTATCCGCTGCTCGATGGCACCGAAGGAGTCCGCCACCGTAGCAAGGCCGATGCCGTCAATATTCAGATCCAGGATATCCACACCGCCCTGCGCACAGTTCAGCCCCCGTTCTATCGGGCCGTGCATGAACAGGTTCAGGATAATTTCCGGCGTATCCTCGGAAACATGCTCATAATGCCAGTCGTAACCTTCCTTCACACAGTCCACCATAATGGTAAGATGTTTGGCAAAAAGCTCCCACAGGGTATCCGTACCGGCCTGTTCCCTTCCTTTCATTTCTTCCATAGCCTGATATAAAGCCATAGGCATATTGATACGGGTCACATCCTGCAGCGGATATTCCACGCCGGGGATGGCGGTCCAGTTACAGCCCGACTTAATGCGCATCCGTGCCAGCTCTTTGGGAAAACCGTTCTTCACGAACCCTTCCTCACATCCCACATTACAGGAATAGCAGACCCCGGTTCCATCCTCCATGTTGTATTCCAGGGAACGGCGCAGAAGCACTTTGTTCATGGAATCATGCACACGGATCGCCACATTGGAAGGAATTTTCAGATAATGCACCGCATCCAGAATCAGGAAGCTGATCCGGCTTGCCACATCCTCGTCCCCGGAGGGTGTGAGGCCGCCTATCTGGGCATAGTGGGTATCGTTAAAGAACAGGCTGGCAAAATACCAGACCGCCTCTTCATCGGTGAGGCCGAAGCTCTCCTTATCCTTTTCATAATAGGGACGGAACAGTTCATCGATCTGCCCCAGCGCCCCTCCGGCATAATACATTCTGTCAATGCACTGGAAATGGGCGGTGAACTGTAAGGCCTCCCGAAGAGTGCGGGGCGGGTTATCCAGCAGCCATTCGTTGCAGTCCGCCACCTGGGTATAATGGATGCGGCGTTCTTCCTTTGCCGCCTCTTCCGCCAGCTTTCTTGTATAATCCACATGGCGCCGGATCCATTCCAGGACGCCCAGAAGCAGCTGTTCCTCTCCTTCATAAAAAGAGGCATCCCCATGGGTATTCCGTTCCTTATAGTATCTTACCTTTTCCAGAAGCCCTTTCCATCCCAGCGCAAGCCCTATGGTAAGATCCGGGCACAGATGGTTCATCCCCCCGCAGCCGTGCTGGAGAATGTTATATTTTTCATGGATAGGGAAAAGGTGCTTCGGCTGGTTTTCCTCCCGGAAACCGATTTCCATCCAGTTGGAAAGGTTGCCCGGCCAGCAGGTGGCCAGGGCGCTGGAAGGATTGCTGTAAACAGGCATCTCGTTCAGGATTTTCCTGTAATTGTCTCCCAGCATTTTCATCCCGTATACCCTGCCGTCCTCATGGGTTATGGGTTCAAAGGTAAAATCAGGAAAATACAGGAACCCATGATCGTCAATATCCAGATATCCGAAGTGATCGATTTTTTCTTTGTTGATCCGTATTTTATCCTGGTGCAGCTGCTCTATTTTTTCTCCTATGCGGGGAGAAAGAACTGTTTTTTCCGTATTTAACATAATTGATCCCTTTCACACCGGCCTCATAAAGGCCGTGTAACTATAGTCAAAACATCCGGTTATATTTGATAACGATTCCTATATTCTTCCATTTTACAGGCGTCCAGTTCCCGGAAACTTTCCTGCCGGACCGGCTCCAGGAGCAAATCGCCCTTGCCTACGCCCATCCTGTGGTAAGCCAGCAGTTCAATATCCCGGATTCCGTTTTCCCACAGGAAGTCTTTCATAAAAGGAAGCTCCGCAGCATTCAGCTCTTCGATGACAGGAATCCGAATCCGGATATCCGTTCCTGTCCGGGAAAGGCGCAGCAGGTTATCCTTAATCCTTACATTGGACACGCCTGTCAGTTCCCTGTGGACCTGCTCATGGAAAGCCTTCATATCATAGAGGAACAAATCCGTATAGGGCAGAATCCGTTCAAAGTCTTTATACGGCACATTTCCTGCCGTATCCACCGCCGTATGGATCCCTTTTTCCTTCAGGCGGCGCAGTACTTCTTCCAGAAAATCCAGCTGCAGCATACATTCGCCGCCGGAAAAAGTCACGCCGCCCCCGCTCTCCTGATAATAGGGCAGCTCCTCCAAAAGCTCCTGCATAAGTTCGTCTGCTGTTATTTCATACCCTATCCTGCTCAGAGCCTTAGCATAACACCCTTTCGTACAGCGTCCGCAGTCTGTACAGTCCTTCCGGTTATACACCAGCCCTCTCACAGGATCCGAAAGGAGGCAGCTGCCCGGACAATGTTCCGCACAGCTTCCGCAGCCGATACATTTCTGTTTATCAAAAGCAAGCTGGGGCCGTTTTTCATAGGATTCCGGATTGTGGCACCAGCGGCACCGCAGATTACAGCCCTTGAAAAAAACGGCGGTTCTCACCCCGGGGCCGTCAAAAACAGAAAACCGCTGGATGTTAAAGATGACGGCCTTATTTTGCGGCGCCCGTTGTTTCTTATCCAAGCACATGCTTCACAGCCCTTTCGAAGTCTTCCTTCAGCAGATCAGCGCCCTCCAGTCCGATATGAAGGCGCACCAGTCCCTTTTTCATGGTTTCATTATCCTCATCCAGATCGGCTCCCACGGGGGAAATCAGGCTTTCGAAGCCGCCCCAGCTGGGTCCTGCATGGAAAAATTCCAGTTCCCTGACAATCTTCCTGATCCGTTCCCCGGGAAGATCGAATACCACGCTCATCAGGCCGCTGGCCCCTGTCATCTGTTTTTTAGCCAGTTCATACTGGGGATGGGTTTCCCACCAGGGGTAAATCACTTCTTTTACCGCATCCATGTTCTGGAAAAAGGCCGCCATTTCCAGTGCGTTCGCCATATGCTGCTTCATACGGATAGGAAGGGTACGCATTCCGCGCAGCATCAGCCAGGAATCAAAGGGGCTCATAACCGCGCCGAACAGCTCCCTTTCGCTTTGGGCAACAGCGTTGATGTCCTCCCTGCGTCCGATTACGGCACCGCCGATAATGTCGCTGTGGCCGCCCAGATATTTGGAGGCGGAATGCACCACCATATCAATGCCGAAGGTCAGGGGCTTCTGGAATACCGGCGTGCAATAGGTATTGTCGATCACCGTGGCCGCATGGTGTCTTTTAGCAAGCGCCGCAATTTCCGCCAGATCCTGCACCAGAAAGAGATAGGTGGAAGGGCTTTCCAGATAAATCAGATCCGTATTCTCACGCATGGCCGCTTCGATTTCTTCCGTATCGATCCCTTTCACAAAGGTTACCTCCACGCCGAAGCGTTTCATATATTCGGCAAGGAACCGGTGCGCCGGCCCGTAAATGCTGGCGACCGCAACCACATGGCTGTCTTTTTTCAGATAATGCATCATCGCCGCGCTGATGGCTCCCATGCCGGAGGAAAAACACTTTGCCGCTTCTCCCTCCTCCAGGGCCGCCACCTTGTTCTCCACTATCTCCGTCGTGGGATTGGACACTCTCGTATAGGCATAACGCCCTTCCCTGTCCCCTTCATTCCCTTCACACTCCGTAAACAGGGAACTTTGGAAAATGGGCGGCGTCACAGCGCCTGCAAACCGGGAAGGGTTTTCCCCATAGTGCGTACATATTTCTTCTGCTCTCATTTTTATACCTCACTCTTTTACCGCTCCCGCTATGTTCTCCACAAAGATCTCCTTCATGAAACCAAACAGAAGGATGGCCGGCAGCATGGCTATCAGGGTTCCCGCAGCAACATTTCCCCAATTGATGTCATATTTGCCGATCATGGAGTAAATGGCGACGGTCAGCGTTTTTTTATTGTTTGCATTGATATACAGGACAGATGTGTACACATCATTCCAGCAGGCCAGGAATACGAAGATAAACACGGAAAACAAGCCTGATTTTGCCAGGGGCATCACGATCCGGAAAAACGTTTTGATCCTGCTGCAGCCGTCAATCAGCGCCGCTTCCTCGAGGGCTTTGGGAATCCCCTTCATAAACCCGATTAACAGGATGGTTCCGAAGGGAATCTGCCCGCCCACCAGGATAACGATAACCGTGGACAGCTTGTCGATCATCCCCAGCCTTGACATGAGGATATATAGCGGGGCAAATCCCACCGCCGTGGGAAGCATCTGGGTCATCATAAACACCATGAACACAATCGGCTTCGACTTAAATTCCATCCGGGACAGAATATAAGAGGACATTCCCGCAATCAGGACCACAAGGCAGGCACCCGCCAGCGCGATGAAAAGGCTGTTCAAAATATAAAGCCCGAAGTTCCCCATCTGGATCACTTCCCGGTAATTGTTCAGGCTCGCTTCCCGGGGCAGATAGTGCACCGGGAATTCATACAGCTCCTTGCTCCCTTTCAGAGAGGATACCAGAAGCCAGAAAAAGGGGAACACCGTAAATACAAAAAAACAGGCAAGCAGAATATATTTTACCGCTGTGAGCACTGCTGTCTGAAACTTTTTTCCTGCCATCATTCGTCACCGCCTTTCAATGTGTTGGTACAGGCAATATAGATTCCCGTGCAAACCAGGGTTACCAGCCACAGGATAACGCCCGCTGCGGATACCAGGCCGTAATCATTTCCTTTTACCACTTCCGTCATAATATAGCTGGATGCAATATGGCTGCTTCCGGCAGGCCCGCCCTGGGTCATACCGAAAATAAGATCCGGCGCATTGATGGTCTGCACCGCCCGTAAAAGTACCATAAGGAGCAGAATTACACGGATGGAAGGCAGGGTAATATAGAAAAATTTCTTCAGGGCACCGGCTCCATCGATGGCAGCCGCCTCATACATATCCTGGGGAATGGTTTTCAAAGCCGCCATGATAATGATGGCAAAGAAGGCCATACCGGTCCATACCTTTGCGACGATTACACAGGGAAGGGCATAATCCGGATTGGACAGGAAGCCCACCTGCCTTTCCACAATTCCAAGCCTTATCAAAATGTCGTTGATTACACCGTTGCTTCCGTTGAACATCCATTTCCACATGATTCCCACCATGAAACCGGAAAGGGCCCAGGGCATGAATACCACACATTCATACAGCTTTTTCCCGAAAAAGTGTTTCTGCAGGAGAAGGGCGATTCCGAAGCCCAGCAGGAACTCAATGGCCACACAGCAGAAAACCCATATAACCGTATTTTTCCAGGTTCCCAGGTACGTTATATTGTCAAACAGATTCCGGTAATTATCCAGTCCGATAAATTTCTTGCTGAAAATATTGTAGGATTTTACATCCTGGAACGACATGACGATTCCATCCACCGCAGGGTAATACAGCATGACCAGTATCATGAAGAGCCCCGGCAGAAGAAACAGGATGATAAACAGTCTGTCTCTCATCTTTTTTGATAGCTTGTTCTTCCTTGGCCGCATAATTTCCTTCCCTTTCTGAGTAAGCGCGCCCGGAGGTGCAAATTCACCGGGTTGGCATTGGGAAGGCTGCCGCAGGCTGTAAACAGCCCGGACAGCCCTCTTACTTTTATCTGTTATTTAGCGAATCGTTCTTTTACCCATTCGCTGTCCTGTGACCAGCTGTAATAGGAACCCAGCTTGGCGGCACAGTCCTCCGGACTGATTTTACCAAGAAGCATTTCCTGTACCAGACTGTCTGCGGCAGCTCCGAACTGGGAAATCTGCTCCAGTTCTTCCTTGGATGCAAATCTTCTTTCCCCATAATCCACATAACCTACATAGGAATCCGGGTCTGCTGCCATATCCATATAGCACTTGTAGTAGCCTTCGCTGAAGAAGGGATCTTCCTGTGCGGTGGTATGAATGGGAATATTTCCATTTTTCTTGCAGAACGTGGTGTTTCCTTCCACAGAAGAAAGAGTCTTGATTACTTCCCATGCGGCATCCTTATTTTTGGAGTTTGCAGCAATACCCCAGCCTGCAAAGCCGGCAGGGAAAAGGGCCTGTCCGCTGGGTCCTACGGGCAGAGGCGCCACATCCCAGGTTCCTTCTTCCATATATTCCTCGCAGGTGGCAACCACCTCGGGATCCTGAATGAGCATAGCGGTTACGCCTGAATAGAAGGCTTCCACCATTTCCGAGTAGCCCCATGCGATGGAATCGGGATGGGAACCGTCCTCATACAGTGTCTTATAGAAATTCAGTGCATCAATGGCTTCCGGCTGGTCATAGACACTCTTGCAGTCCTTGGCAATAAACGGCACCGCGATATCAAGCTTTTCCGGATCCGCATAGGAAAGGAGGGTCATCTGCATAAAGCCTACCGTACCGGCACCGCCGCGGAAGGAGTAACCGTAACGGTTCTGTGTGGGATCTGTCAGTTCAACCGCTGCGTTATATAAATCCTCCCAGGTTTTGGGAACTTCAATATTCTTTTCTTCGAACCAGTCTTTTCTATAGAACAATGCTCTTTCATAAACACCATAAGGAATGGAATAGATATTTCCATCGTAAGAGGTAACCTGATCCTTCAGGAATTCACTTACGCTTCCCCAATCCTCCCAGCTATCCACATAGGAGTTCAGCGGTTCAATAAATCCATTGGATATATGATCCACAGGAACGGAATCCAGTTCAATGATATCAATATCCTCTCCGGCCTGAAGCATGGTGGAAATTTTCTGCGCCGCCTGATCCGCCGGGGGAGAGATGATTTCCAGTTCAATATTAGTAAGCCCCGCCACCATTTCCTGAATCAGGGCATCCCTGGTAGGATTTCCCAGATACGTGATCATGGTAATCTTGGTTTTTTCTGCAGAACCGGTATCACTGCCTGTGCTTTCCTTTGCACTTTCCGTATTTGCAGCCTGTCCGCCGTCCCCGGTACTCGTATTTCCGGAATCCGTCCCGCCGCAGCCTGACAGAAATGCCGATGCTGCCATCATTGCCGCCAGCATGAACGCCGTTATTTTAGTCCCCTTTTTCCTTAACATCCTATATCCTCCTCGATACATCGCTGTTATGTTCCGTTACTGTCACGTACCTTCACAGTTACGTTTGTGTTACCTTCCAAGCTTGGGTTGTGGGCTTATTATAGCAAAGCGTATTTTCCACAAAAATAAAAAATTTTCACATCTCATGTGGAAAAAAGTCAGTTAGTAATTTTTGTTAAAACAAAATTCCCCTATGTGCCCTTCTATTCCTACGGTATAATATAGTCAGCCGTTATCGTCCACGGGTTCCCGGGTCCTTAACGTGGGAACCCGTGGACAACACAGCAAACCTGAATACCGTAAAAGGGGCGTATCTTATGAAGGCTATTGTAAAGCTCTGGAAGCATTACCTGTATGACACCAAACTTGTACATAAGTTTCTGTCACTCCTGATTGTATTGCTTATTGTGGAGATCATTGTATCCAATTTTTATATAAGAAATAATGCCGCCGACCTGCTGACCAAAGAGGTGCGCACTACCTCCAAACAGTTTGTGGAACAGTATGTGGACAACATCGGCTATAAACTGGCTAAATTCAGTACCCTGCTGAACAGCTTAAGCAGCAATGAAACGATCAAAAAGGTTTTCTCCAAAACGGCTCCGGCCCGCTCCGATTATCAGACCGTGGATGCACAAGTCCGGCAGATACTGAACAACCAGTTTCCCTACGGATTGTATGATCTCACCTTTTATCCCCTTACCGGCACTGCGGCGGAAAGCAGTATTTTTATCAAATCGCCGGACGAGGAAACGGGCAATTGGAAAACACAGCTGGAAAACCGCTATTTCGACCATTATTTCATGCATACGGAGGGTTCCTATAATACGGAACTGCTTTCCATCCTGAAGCCGGTCTATTCCCCGGACGGCTCCCGGATGACCTGCGTGATCAAACTCAGCCTTTTCCCGGAAAAGGTTTTTAAGGCCATGAAGGGCGTGGACGGAGAACACTCCCACCAGCTTTTTATCATCGATAACCGGGGGAACTATATTTACGGCCAGAAATTCACGGGAATGGATGAATACCTCCGCTTTTTCCAGGAAAAATACGGCATTATTTATAACGGCTATCCGGTGGAAGATTATGCGGGCAAAGAAGGGATGTACCTCACCAGCTCCAATTCCGCCTCCGGCTTCCGGGCGGTTTACTATTTTGCCTATGCCAGCTCCCTGGAAAGCATTGATAACCTGAACCGTACCCTCACCATAGGCATACTCATACTATTATTCATAACACTTTCGGCGGGCTTCTCCCTTTCCATAAGCGTAAACAAACGCTTTTCCATTGTACTGGACAAGATCCGGGAGGTCAGCCAGGGAAACCTGAAAATCACCTCCTCCCGCCTTGGGAACGATGAAATCGGCATTTTCGACACCTCTTTCACCAGGATGGTGGGACAGGTAAACCAGCTTATTGACAAAAATTACGTCATGGAAATGAAAAAAAAGGACGCAGAATTCATGGCTCTCCAGGCCCAGATCAATCCCCATTTCCTCTTTAATTCCCTGGAGATCATCAACTCCCTCATCGAAGTGGAGAAATACGATACTGCCTGTGAGGTAAACGCCCGTCTCTCCGCTCTGCTGCGCTACAGTATCAACCATAATTCCTCCGGCATCGTCACCCTTTCCGAGGAAATCAACTACATGAACAACTACGTTTATATCCAGAATATACGGTTCGGCAGCAAATTCACCTTCCATACCGAAATTGATGAAAGCTGCCTGGACAGCCACATTATCAAGCTGGTTTTCCAGCCCTTTATAGAAAACAGCATCAAACACGGATTTAACGGAATTCCTTCCGGCGGCAGGATCCTTTTCTGTGTGAATGCAAGAGAAGAAAATATCCTTATTTCCATTACCGATAACGGAAAGGGCATGGAAGCCTCCGAATTTGCCAAACTTTCCGCCCGGCTGGAAAAAGACGATTTCGATGATTTCCAGGATCAGAATGAAAGCATCGGTATCCTCAACATCCATTACCGGCTGAAATTAAAATTCGGTACCGCCTACCGCCTGACCATCACCACAAAGGAGGGGGAGGGCATGCGTACCGAACTCATCATTCCCAAGATATAAGAGGTGGCATTTATGAGATTATTGATTGCAGACGACGAATCCCTGATACGGGAAGCCATAATGGCCCGCCTGAAAAAAGGGAATTACCAATTCGAAGAAATCTATCAGGCCGGAGACGGCCTGGAAGCATGGGCTATCGCCAAAAGCGAACGCCCCGAAATCATCATAACCGATGTCCGCATGGACGGCATGTCCGGCCTGAGCCTGATCCAAAGCTGCCAGACCGCGGGAATTACCGCCTCCATCATTGTGATCAGCGGCTACGCGGAATTTGAATATGTACAGAATGCCATGTACCATGGAGCCTGCTGCTATCTCCTGAAACCCATCACCCAGGAGACCCTTTTTGACGCTCTGAATAAAGCCATTGAAAAACACGCGGCCCTCACTAAGTTAAATCGGGTACAGGAACAAAATACGCTGCTTCTCTTAAACCAGCTCCTGCAGAAGGTGCGGGACAATTCCCTGAATTCTTCCGAATACTCCCAGCTTCTTTCTCTTCTGGGCGCGGACGAAAACTGGGAATACATCGTGGGATCCGCCCATGTGAGCCGCTACGATCAGAACCGCTATTTCAGCATCGAAAACGTATACAGCACGCTGGACGACAGCCTTTCTCCCAGACTTCCCTCCGCGTTCCGGCTTGTCCCCGGTGCCAATACCTCCGACCGCATCCTCCTTTTTTCCGGCCCCGCCCTGACCGCGCAGGAAAAACAGCTTTATGATATCCTGGACTCCCAGATCATGAAGCTGAATGTCCTCGGCGCCGTGGTGACCCTCGGCCTCAGCCCCATATCCCCTTCCATAGCCCCCGAGCTGTTCGGCCAAAGCGAGCAGGCCCTGAAACGCCGCTTTCTCACCGGCAACGGCAAGGTATACCATGGAGACAGCGGCCCTGCGGACACCGGCCAGCTCCCAAGCAACCTGGACTGGAAAAACCTGGAGAACGAACTGCGCTGCAAAAGCCCCGAAGATACTGCGGAAAAACTCTGCTCCCTGACAGACAGCTTCTATCCCCTGGTACACAATTTTGAATACCTGATCCAGTATATCTACGAATTACTGATCCGCCTTAACTACACTCCCGCCAAAAAGAACTGGGATCATTTTACCGACAACAAATTCTGGGCCTCCCACGAAAACAGGGACGAAATTCTCTCCCTCATAAAAGAAGAAATCACCCTGACCTGCCGCACCAGGCCCGCGGAAGGGAACCAGTCCGTCACCGAGCAGGCAAAAGATTTCCTCCGGGAGCACTACCGCGAGCCCATATCCATGGAAATGCTGGCCGAATACTTCCATCTGAATCCCAGGTACTTTTCCACCGTCTTTAAGAAAAGAGAAGGGATTTCCCCCATCGATTACCTCACCCAGGTACGCATGGAAGCCGCCAAAAGCACCCTGAAAAACACCGATATCCCGGCCTCTGAAATCGCCTCCCTCGTGGGATACGAAGACCCCAGGTATTTCTACAAGGTTTTTAAAAAGTATACCGGCCTGACTCCCACGGAATACCGCACCTGACCTCTGTCATCCTCCAAAAGCATCCTGCTTTGCATTCGGGCTGCTCCTCTTCTCCAGATTCACCCTCCTGCGTCCCAGGGCCGCCAGGGAAATCTCGATATCTTCCCTGGCTTCCAGTTCGTTAAAGCACCCTACCGTCACCATATCGCAGTCCCGGATGGTGGCCCAGGAAAAATTCAGCCCCACGAAGGGAGTACAGCGGCCTGCCGCCATGGATTTGATCGTCATGACCGGCTTTTTCGCATCATGCATGATCTGGTTTACCGTTTCGATCTCCACCTGCATCATGAATCCCATACAATTGTAAATCTGGATATAGGTCTGCACATCATATTCATTCCAATCGCTGTAAACCACCAGCTCCGGCATATGCGCCGACAGACCGGGAATCATGCCGGCCTCCCGGATCATGGAGGTATAGTCCCCCAGCCGTTCAATGGTACGTTTTCCCTTATTCACCAGCTGTTCCGCACTGGAGTGATGGATCAGACAGATTTCGGCGCCCAGCTCTTTCCCTTTCCGGATGACCTCCTGCGCTTCTTTTCTGGCCTGAGGGCTGTCGTCCACATTGATAATGGGGGTATCGATCCGGATAAATTTTTTTCCCGTTTTTTCCGACGCTTCTTCCACTGCCCTGCAGATGACCGGAAGCTGGGAAAACGGTGCCATTATGGTATCCACACCCGCCTCCTGAAAGGTTTCCAGTATGGGGATTACGGATTCCGGACGGGCATGGGCCTTCTTGATCATATTATCCGCAGACGGGCTTGTGTGGCTCCACCCTGCCAGCCAGTTCGTTCCTATAATCATCCTGGATAACGACAATCCTTCCACCTGTGTTCTTGGCATTTGTTCCATCGCTTACTCCCTTCTGTGCGCCTCGGCGCGCACACAAATCAGGATGCCCGGTACCGTCCGGCGTAAATACGCCTGACGGCATTCCTGTACCAGGGTCCTGTATCAGCGGACTATTTTCTGCATCTGTTCACAATAATACTGAACCAGTTCGAATTTGGCATCCGGCGCTATCCGGTGATCCGGACAGGGGATGTAGCCTCCCAGATCCATGAGAGGCTTCAGACGTTCAATCTCCTTATCCACCGCCTCCCGATCCCTGGCAAATATGGTCTTGTTCATACCTCCCACACCGCGCAGCTGCTTTCCGTATTTCTCCCTCCAGGGGGCGATAGAAGCATTCCAGGTTCCCACCTCGATGGGAAACATGGTATTTACCCCGTTCTCAAGCCAGATAGGGATGAGGGAATCTATCATGCCGTCACAGTCCACCGACACAATTTCTATTCCATAGGAGCTGGTGAGATCCGTTATCTTCTTATACCAGGGGCCTACGAATTCCCGGAATACAGCGGGCGAAATCAAGGGGCCGTTTTTAAAACAGATATCTTCCCAGAAATGGGCATAATCAAACTTCACCCCGCTTTCCAGCACGAGTTTTGCACATTCATATCCCAAACCGCACAACGTATCCACAATTTCCCCATATAAATCCTCGTCATCCACATACAGATAAGAAAGCTGTTCCACACCCAGCATATTCCTCATATTTCCCATAAAGGATCCCAGATGCAGGCCCAGCGGTATTTCCCTGTCCGTTTCCTGCTTCAGCGCTTCCAGCTTCCTGTGGTCGATCCGGTCCGGGCTCATCGTAAGCTTGGGAAGATAAAGCTCCTCCCAGGCCTTTCTGTCCGTCAGGGATGTCCCTATTTCCGCCGGTATGGACACCGTCCCCGGTTTCACCTTGCATATCAGGCCCTGCCCGTCACGGATAATCCGGCTGCCGTCCGGGAATTCCTCCAGTATTTTCTCCTCAAAGGAAGGAAACAGAAGGACTTCCGAAGAAAAGCAGGAATTCCAGTTATAATCAAAGCCCAGCTTTTTCATAATGGACTTATCCCCCCCGGAATTATCACCGGAATCAATATAGTCCCGGGCCTCCTCCCTGCTGATATACCCCTCCTGTGCCCATTTCAATACGGTTTCCGCCCAATATCCAAAGGACACCACGGGTATCCGCGTATAGTCCTGATAGGTCAATACCGCCATGGTATTTTCACGGTTATTCATTGTCACACCCTCCTGTCCGCTGTTACGGACATTTCTCGTATATTTTTCAGATATCCTTACCGGCCTCCTCCATAACCTCTCTCAGCCGTTTACTATAATACCGGTAATTTTCAAAGGAGGAATCCGGCGTAGCCTGATGATCACAGCCCGGCACATAGCCGCCGCTGCGGATCACGGGAAGGATCCGTTCAAATTCCCGGTCAATGGCCTCTTTTCCCGCCTCTATGGTGAGCTTGTTAAAGCCGCCGATAAATTTAAGCCGGGGATACTGCTGCCTGACCTTGACAATATCCATTCCCGCATTTACATCCATGGGAAGAAAACCATCCACGCCTGCTTCCAGGAAATTGGGGATCAACCGGTTAAAGTCGCCGTCCGTATCCACAAAAATGTTCTTAACCCCTTTTTTCTTCAGAAAGGGGAAAAGCTGTTTATAATAATTCCCAACAAATTCATCAAAAATGTCCGGGGAAATCATTGGCCCGTTACAGCCGCTGAGATCCTCCTCCAGAAGCAATACCTCCGGCTGTATTATATCGAAAACCTTATCCAGGTACCTTTTATAGGTATCCACCGCAAACTGGTTCATATCATGCAGAACCTCGGGCATATCATAAAAAGCATACATCTGCTCTTCTATGCCCATCAGCATCCTGGAAAGCCAGAAAAATCCTGTCAGCCGGAACCGTATGGAATAGTCCCCTGCTTTATGGCCCGGTACGTATTTGCTGTAAACCCCGCGGATATTCTCATCGGTACAGTACAGGGCAAGATGCTCCTTAATCCGTTCCTTCAGTGCATTCCAGTCCTCTTCCCCCGTCACAGGCGCCTTTATTTCTTCCACCAGGCTGCTGTTCCTGTGGTACTTCCGTACCCAGCCGTCCGTATCCAGCCGGACCACATATGTATCCGTCTCCTCCATCACCGTTTCGTCAAAACAAGAAAAAGGAATCCGGAACGCCATCCGTTTTACGCCGTCAAAACCCAGGTACTGCTCATATTCGTATACCGGATCGGTCATCTGGTCACTCAGGTATCTTTGCGTATAGCCATCCGCCGGAGGATACAGCCGGGAGGGAAGGTATTCCTCCGGCAATCCCTCTTTACACCACCTGTTCACGGTTTTGTCCCATGGGAAAAAGGTCTCCAGCACCGATCCCCTTTCCTCTCTTTTTTCAAAGCCTAAAGTCATTACTATTCGTTCTGAATGATTCATATTCACCCCGCCTTTTGCAGTCTTTTTGCCATTGTAGCACAGCTGCTGCCGCATAGCTTGTAAAGGCCGGTGTTATATGTGTAAAATACGGACTTTTTTACTTGTGATCCCCTCTCCGTCCGCTTATAATAAAGATATGAAAACACAGGAATATTTAATACACAGCAATTTCATCACCACACAGACAAACCTCCCGCTTTTCACGGAAGAATACCGTTATCCGTGCCATCCCAGGGAAGCCGCCCACTCCCATGAATTTCTGGAAATCGGAATCATCTTATCCGGCCAGGTCATTCATCATACGGCGCAGGAAAGCAGAACGCTCACCGAGGGGTGTGTATATTGTATACCCATAGGGCAGACCCACTCCCTGGAATCAGACAGGGAATTCACCATCCGCAACCTCTATCTTCTCCCAAAGATCCTGCTCACCGAAGCCTCCGGGGAAAATGTCCCTGTGCAGCTCCAGGATTTTCTTTTGTACTATACGGAATACCGGAAAAAACAGATGACCCATAATATCCTTTCCCCGGATCTGCTTTCTTCCGTAAAGATGCTCTTGAAATCCTATGACGATACGCCCCTTGCCCCCGCGCTGCTGGAACCGTTCCGGTATCACTGCCTTTTTAATATCCTTCTGCTTCTTTGCGACAGCTTTTACAGCACCCACGGGATCCATTTCGCCAGGAAAGATGCCCGTATTTATCAGATACTGGGGCTGATAAGGGATAATCTGTCCCTTCCCACCGGCAGCCTGCTTGCGCTGATAGCCGGAGAGCTTTCCCTGAACCCCCAGTATATAAACCGTCTTACAAAAAAGGAGCTGCACACGAACCTTTCCACCTTAATATTGGATACCAAGATCGAGAAAAGCTGTGAGCTGCTCCTGAAAGAATATACCATAACAGAAGTCGCCAATGCCCTGTCCTTCTATGATCACGCCCATTTTTACAAGGCTTTCCAGAAGAAGCTGGGGATAACGCCGTCCCAGTACCAGCAGAAACGCAGCTGTTCGGCGCCCCTTCCTGTTACTTATATTCCCTTAAAATACTTTCCGTAAGCGTCCGCCGCCAAAATCGCAGCGCATACCTTTTCCGGCGTCACCTCAAAAGGCATATTGTGAAGGGTATCGTTTTCTGCGCAGGCCGCCACCGCCACCGCCATGATCTTTTCCTTCGTCACTTCTTCCACGCCCAGTTCCTTCAAGGTTACGGGAAGCCCCACATCGATACAGAAACCGATGATATCCTCCAGCTCGTCCGCCGGCATATTCTCCAGCACCAGCTGCGCGATGGTTCCGAACGCCACCTTTTCCCCGTGATACATAGAATGGCATTCTTCCAGTACGGTAAACCCGTTATGGATCGCATGTGCTCCGGCCAGTCCGCCGCTTTCAAACCCG
Source organism: Lachnospiraceae bacterium (assembly GCA_022845955.1). GTDB lineage: Bacteria > Bacillota > Clostridia > Lachnospirales > Lachnospiraceae > Eisenbergiella. The sequence goes on along the minus strand of AP025576.1, from coordinate 186,373 downwards.
ATTCCGGAAAGCAGGGTATTGGCTTCTATGATCTTTTCCACCGCCGGCGTACATGCTCCCGCTTCCAGTGCCAGCTTCGCTTTCACCCCTTCTTCCATCAGTGTGTCAAAGCACAGTTCAGCCAGGGCATGGGCCGCCAGGGTCCCGTGTCCGCCCGCACAGGTCAGGCCGTCCTTCGCCAGTACGGCGCGGGCTTCAAAGTAGGTGGCCAGAGCGTCGCCCATACCTGACACAGTAAGTCTTACCGGGGATTTGGAAATCACTTCCGTATCCATAAGAACCATATCCGGATTGGAAGGAAGGAACAGATATTCTTCAAATACGCCGTTTTCCGTGTAAATAACGGACAGGGCGCTGCAGGGGGCATCCGTTGATGCAATGGTGGGACAGATCACCACCGGCGTATGCCTGTAGTATGCCGCCGCTTTAGCCGTATCCAGGATTTTGCCGCCGCCGATACCGATGACCAGATCGCAGCCTTCCTTTTCCATCACCGCAGTCAGGCGGTTAATTTCGCTCTTACAGCATTCCCCGTTAAAATAATCAAATACGGTGCTGCACCCGGTCTTTACAAAGCCAGCCCCCACGCTGCCGCCTATTCTCTTATAGCCTGACCGGCTGATCAGAACCAGCGCTTTTTTTCCGTAGCCTTCCGCATATTTGCCCAGCTTGGACAGTTCTCCCGCCCCCTGTACATACCTGCCGGGGCTGTTCAGAATATTTGCCATTACTATGTGCCTCCTGTCTATCTTTTGATAAGCCGATTATCTTCGTGTTACAAGGTCATTGTATAATTGCGGTATGACGATGTCAAGCCGGATTCTCCACGGGGATAGCTTTGACAATCGGGAATTATATGCTATCATAAAAAGATGGAACAATATGAAACAGCTATCCTTATACTTGCACAAGCTTAACGGGGGAATTGCAGCATATGTCTAGCATTAGAGATGTGGCCAAAAAGGCGGGGGTCGGCATAGGGACCGTATCCAGGACTTTGAATGGGAGCGGTTATGTGTCCGAAGAGACGAAAAAAAGGATTTATTCAATTATGGAGGAGATGGATTATAATCCGGGAAGTACCACCCGGGTTTCCTCCGGCAGGAAAACAGGGCTGGTTGGGGTAATCGTACCCAGCCTGGAGCATCCGTTCTTTGCCAGGATGATGCGGTGTATTGAATTCGAGCTGTCCAGACATGATTATAAATGCATTGTCTGCAATACGATAGATATCATGAACCGGCAGATTGAATTCATGGAAATGCTGGAAAAAAAGGCAGTGGACGGGCTGATCGCCTGTGTGGATCCCATTCCGGGCTTCTCCGGACGGAATGGGAAAGCGATTGTGAGCATGGATCGGTACTGGTCGGCTGATGTTCCGCTGATCCGCTCCGATCACGAACAGGGAGGCCGCACGGCGGCGGAAGTGTTCCTCCGAGGCGGATGCCGGAAAATCATACAGTTCTACGGCGGTTTCGACAAACACAAAAGCGCCAATATCCGCCATGAGGTTATGGAACAGGTCCTGCGGGAACACGGCTGCGAGGTGATATCCGTAAATATGGAATGGGATGCCATGAGCTATGCCTATAACAAAAATATCATTCTCAAATACTGGGATGTGATCAAAGATATGGACGGATGTATGACAAATGATATAGGTGCCTTGAGCTGCCTGGCTGTGGCGCACAAAATGGGGCTGAAGATCCCGGAGGAATTCCGGATCATCGGCTATGACGGAACGGAAATCACGAATCTGACATATCCGGAGCTGTCCGTTGTGGAACAGGATTGTCCCGCACTGGCGAGGGAATGTGTGGAAGCCGTTCTCCGGCTGATTGATAAAAAAGAACCCGGCAGCCTGCTCCGGATTGTTCCTGTTCATTTGCGTGAACGTGGAACAACTTGACTGTTCCATATGAGCAAGCATAAAAACAAGCCGCTTTGACAAAATAGAAAAGCGGCTATTTTTATGCTTATTTTTATGTTTTCACGGGTTTTGTTCGTTGTTTTAACTAGTTTAATCGATTCATTTTTGTTACTATTAGACGAATCGACGGAAGTATATCAAATTTCAATTGACATTATCGGCAATAGTGATATTATTTATAAATGGAACAGTTCCATACGAATTGGTTAGGTTATAGGAGGATAAGCGATGAACGTGGTAAACAACCGTAAACGATTGAAAACCAATGCCAAGAGAACATTGAAAGCCTGGCAGCTGTATGTACTTCTCATACCCGCGCTGCTCTGGGCAGTTATTTTTGCCTATTATCCCATGTACGGTGTAGTCATTGCCTTTAAGGACTACAAAATCAGGGCCGGCATCCTGGGCAGCCCCTGGGCGGACCCTCTGCTTACATACTTCCAGCAGTTTTTCAGCACAAGCATTGCGCTGAACGCCATCAAAAACACCATTGTAATCAGCCTGGAAAGCCTTGTAATCGCTTTCCCCATCCCTATTATTTTTGCACTGCTTCTGAACCAGATCCGGGGCGACAGGGTCAAAAAAACCATCCAGACTATCAGCTATGCCCCCTACTTCATGTCAAATGTTGTTGTTGTCAGCATTATATCCGTCTTTTTCGCAGCAAACGGCGTGGTAAACAATCTGGTAACAAGCGCAGGCGGAAAGGAAACCCTGTTCACCTCCCTGCCCGAATGGTTCCGGACTCTTTTCATCGGGTCCAACATCTGGCAGACAATGGGGTTCAATGCCGTTATTTTCATCGCGGCGCTGACCGCCATCAGCCCGGATTACTATGAAGCAGCCACCATAGACGGCGCTTCCCGGTTCCAGCGAATCCTGTATATTGATATTCCCATGATCCTTCCCACCATCATCCTGATGCTCATCCTGCAAATCGGGAATATCATGAACGTGGGATATGAAAAGGCGTATCTGATGCAAAACGGATCCAACACCATCGTGAGCGAGCTGATTTCCACCTATGTGTACAAGGTCGGGCTGCAGACGGCGCAGTACAGCTTCGCAACGGCAGTGGGACTGTTTAATTCCGTGGTTAACTTCATCATACTAGTCACCGCAAATTTCGTAGCTAAAAAAGTGAGCGATATCAGTATTTTCTAACGAATGGGAGGAATCAGGATGATTGGGCAGAAAACAAAGAACGCGGCAAAGGCCGCAGACCATAAAACAAAAATGAAACTATCCGTTGGCGACAGGATTTTTAACATGGTAAATGCGGTTATCATGATCATTATCTGTCTTGTTATTGTATATCCCATTTACTACGTGGTCATCGCCTCCATAACGGATCCGGTCATAGTCAATTCCGGCAGGCCGTTGTTCTATCCCGTAAAGCTTTACCTGAACGGGTATAAAACCACCTTGAGCTATACCCCTCTCTGGACGGCATACGGAAACACCATTTCCTATACCGTTGTGGGGACGGTTGTCTCCCTGTTTGCCACAATTCCGGCAGGATATGCTCTTTCCAGAAAGGATCTTCCCGGCCGGCGGGGGCTGATATTTCTCTTTACCTTCACCATGTTTTTCAGCGGCGGAATCATCCCCCTGTACCTCACCATCCGGAATCTGGGCATTTACAATTCCATATGGGCTATGGTACTGCCTGTAGCCGTTTCCGCGTATAACCTCATCGTCTGCCGCTCCTTCTTCGAAGCCGGCGTCCCTGATGAACTGCTGGAAGCGTCAAAGGTTGACGGCTGCTCGGATTTCACCTTCTTCTTTAAAATTGCCATCCCGCTCTCTTCCACCATCATCGCCGTCATGTGCCTTTTCTACGCCACCGCGATGTGGAACCAGTTTTTCAATGCGCTGATGTATCTGCAGGATGACAATAAGATGCCTCTGCAGGTGGTGCTGCGTAATCTGGTCCTGATGAACCAGGCCAATCAGATGGGTTCTTCGGGGGACGCCATGGTCACCAAACAGAAACTGGCCGAACAGCTGAAATATTGTATCGTCGTAGTATCCGCAGCGCCTTTGCTTGTGGTATACCCTTTTATCCAGAAGTACTTTGCAAAGGGTGTCACAATCGGGGCGGTTAAAGGATAAATAGTTACGGTTCACTCGGTGAGCAGCAACTATAAATATTCCAAAATCAAGGAGGAACATACATGAAAAAGAAAATCGTCACATTAATGCTTTCCCTGACAATGGCTGCCGGCCTGCTCTCGGGCTGCACAAGCAGTTCCACATCCGGTAATGCCTCAGACACCGGCGCCGCCGTCCAGACCGCTGAAAACATGGAAGAAGCGGTGGCAGCGGCATCCTCGGCAGAGGACAGCGGCCTGACGGCAGAGGAGCAGGAAGCCGTAGACGCCGGCCTGATCAATCTGGACGGCACGCTCCCGATCATTACGGATCCGGAAGCCTTCGAAGCAAAATACGGTAAAATTTCCGCCCTGATCGTTAACTCCGCCGACCGGGTTGTACCGGTAGAGGATCTGGAAATGTGCAAGGTATGGTTTGAGGATACCGGCATCGAATTTGAATGGCAGGCCATCCCTTCCGAAGGCGCGCAGGAAAAAATCAATCTGATGCTCGCTTCCGGGGAAGAGCTGCCTGATGTATTCTGGAGCTTCGGCGACGGCAAATCCGGAAATATCGTCGTACAGTATGCGGATCAGGATATCTTTATGCCTACTGAAGGGCTTATTAACGAATACATGCCCAGTCTGAAAAAAATCCTGGATGACAGCGAAAACTACTGGTCGGAAATCACCGCACCCGACGGCCATACCTACGGCTTCCCTTATATCGAAGAAATGTACGGCCTTGTCCTTACAGGCGGCCCTCTCCTGATTAATAAGACCTGGCTGGATGAGGTTGGCAGGGAAGTTCCCACAACGGTTGATGAATGGGTTGACTGTCTGAAGGCCTTCCGCGACGGCGGCGATTTAAACGGCAACGGTGCGCAGGATGAGATTCCCATGGCTACCTGGTTCGGCGCTACCGATACCTTTGGTTCCTATAACATGTTCTACCGGTTTACCGGCGCCTTCGGCTGTGCCGACTCCTACTGCGGCGGCAACGCCTATGCCGATCACCTCAGACTGGTTGACGGAAAGGTTACCTTTACCGCACAGGACGAAGCCTTCCGCAAAACCGCTGCATTCTTTAACATGCTTTATAACGAAGGCTTAATCTGGAACGGGTCTTTTGAAGCGGATGAAAGCGCATCCTATAAATCCAGCTTAATCAAAGAGGATGTAGCCAGAATCGGCTGCTTCGGCACCTGGACCGATCAGGAAATCACAAACCTGGACGTACACGATGAATATGTTGCCATTCCCCGTCTGCAGGGGGAAGCGGGAATGACCGGGTTCGAAAATAACTATTCCGAGCTTCAGGATTCCTCCAATACGGCAATAACCACCACCTGCAAATTCCCTCATGTCGTTGCCAAATTCGTGGATTATATGGTAGGCGATCCCGCCATCTCCATCCAGTCCAACTGGGGCGCCGAAGGCTACAATTACGTAAAGGACGAAAACGGCATTTTAAGAACCCCTCTGGACGAGCAGGGCAGATATCAGCCCCAGACCGAATATACCACCTTTGGGGAAGCCCGTGTGAACTCCACGACCACCCGCGGTTCCATGATCGTGCTGAATGAATATTATGAAACCGTTGCAGGCTATGCTTATGACGCCGTACAGCTTCTGGAAAACCAGAAAACAAACGGAAAAGATGAAATCATGGAGGAATACGATACCATCCCCCGCGTTATGATGACCACCACCGAACTGTCAAGGCTCGCCCAGATACAGCCCACCATTTCCGATATCGTTGACAGATATATCAACCAGTGGGTGACCGGCGGCGTCACCGACGACAACTGGAACGCTTACCTGGGTGAACTGCAGTCCGCAGGTGTGGAAGAGCTGGTATCCATCTATCAGTCCGCAGTTGACAGAAGCCGCAAATAAGCGGCATGACTATGATCGGAGAAAAGGAGAGAATCGGAACTCATGCAAACAAAAAATACCTACAGGCCTGCCGTTCATTTTACCCCTCCGGCAAACTGGATGAACGACCCTAACGGCATGGTATATATAAACGGCGAATATCATCTCTTTTACCAGTATTATCCGTCGGCCCCCCACTGGGGGCCGATGCACTGGGGCCACGGGGCCACCCGGGATCTGCTCCACTGGGAGCATCTTCCCACCGCGCTGTATCCCGATGAGCTGGGCTGCATCTTTTCCGGCTCCTGCGTACTGGATAAAGATAACGTATCAGGCTTTGGCAGTACGGATAAGCCGCCGCTGATAGCCGTTTATACCAGCCATCATACAGAAACGCACCAGGAACAGCAAAGCATTGCATATAGTCTGGACTATATCCATTTTGAGAAATACTATGGAAATCCGGTGATCACCGGGGAAGGGAAAACGGATTTCCGCGACCCGAAGGTATTCTGGAACCCGGTTAAAAAATGCTACAGCCTGGTTCTGGCCGCAGGAGAAAACGTGGAATTTTACAGCTCCCCAAATCTGAAAGATTGGGAAAAAACAGGGGAATTCCAGGCCGGAATCCATGGGCTGGGCGGGATCTGTGAATGCCCCGACTGTTTTCCCCTTAAGACGGAGGAAGGGGAAAAATGGGTCCTTATTATCAGCATGATACTGCCCCCGGAAGAAATAGGAAAACACAATAACGCATACGACCGGATGTCCCATATCACACAGTACTATATCGGTACCTTTGACGGAAATACCTTTACGGACACGGAGGAATCCGGCTTCCCTCTCCTGCCAGACTTCGGAACCGATAACTATGCGGCGGTAACGTTTCAGAACCTGGAAGAAAAGGTGATGATCGGCTGGGCCGACAATTGGGATTATGCCGCCAAGGCGCCCACGCAGAATGACGGTTTCCGCGGCAAGATGACCCTCGCCAGGGAAATGAAGCTCGTTAAAACGGACCGGGGATACCGGATCGCCTTTTCCTTTGCCGGCACAAAAGCCCTGGAAGCGGGTGCCTTTCCTTTGACAGAGGGGGATAACCGTCTGCATACGGATTCCTTCGGGCTGAAAGCGGCAGTCAACGGCACCGGCAGCATCACCCTGGCAAACGACGCCGGCGAATCTGTGGAAATCGCAGTTACGGAAGACGAAATCATAGTAGACAGGCGCCGCGCCGGGCAGACTTCCTTCCAGGAGGATTACGGCAAAGAATCCTACGGCCTGAACCGTGCCCCCAGGCTCCTGCATCATACCTCGCAGATGGAACTTATTTTTGACAGATGTGTCCTGGAGGTTCTTGCTGATGACGGGATGACTCCCTTTACCATCAGCCTTTTCCCCACACAGCCTTATGATAACATAAGCGTGGCCGGGGATATCCGGGCAATGCTGTATCACCTTCGCTAATTATCCTTTTTTTGTATCGCTTATCCGGAAGCCCCGGCTTAATATTAAGCCGGGGCTTCCCATGATCTGCCGGGATTATTTTATCTTTAATTCCTCCAGAAATTCTTCCTCTGTCATTCCTGCTATCTGTGCGCAATATCCTATGGAGACGCCGCTCTGGGTATAATATCCAAGAGCCACTGCCCGTCTTGCGAACTGATTGGCTTCCTCTCTGCTCATCTTAGTATCAAAAAGAACTTCGTCCGGTATACTTATAGCGATCTGGCACATAGCCATTCCTCCTGCTTTTCTACACCAGCGATTGATTCAGATATGCCTCCTGATCCGCCGTCAGGGTATCTATTTCCTTGCCCATGAAACGAAGCTTTCTGGCCGCCACATCCTCATCAATTTCCACAGGGACATCAATAAGCATTTGGGTCATCTCTTTTCCATGCTCCACCAGATATTTGGCGGAAAGCGCCTGAATGGCAAAGCTCATATCCATGATTTCCGCCGGATGGCCGTCGCCTGCCGCCAGGTTCACAAGACGTCCCTCCGCCAGGACGAAGATCCACTGTCCCGTGGGCAGCTTATAACCCATAATATTTTTACGCATTTCTCTGGATTCCACAGCCATTTCACGAAGGCCGGCCATATCGATCTCGCAGTCGAAATGTCCTGCGTTGCACAGGATGGCACCTTCCTTCATCACGGCGAAATCCTCCGCATCGATCACCTTGTCGCAGCCTGTAACTGTTACAAAGAAATCGCCGACACCGGCGGCTTCCTTCATGGGCATTACCTCGAATCCGTCCATAACCGCCTCAATAGCCCTGACCGGATTGATTTCGGTTACGATTACTTTGGCACCCAATCCCTTTGCCCTCATGGCAACACCTTTGCCGCACCAGCCGTAACCGGCTACCACAACGTTCTTTCCGGCCACTATCAGGTTGGTGGTACGCATCACGCCGTCCCAAACGGACTGGCCTGTGCCGTATCTGTTATCAAAAAAGTGCTTACACTGTGCATTGTTAACGCGAATCATGGGGAATTTCAAATCCCCCGCCTTATTCATAGCCTCCAAACGGATAATTCCTGTGGTTGTCTCTTCACAGCCGCCCAGGATATTGGGGATCAGCTCCTTCATTTCCGTATGGACCATATGCACCAGATCGCCGCCGTCATCAATAATGATATTGGGACCTGCCGCCAGCACAGCACGGATATGTGAATTGTACTCCTCTTCCGTTGCCCCGTACCAGGCGTGTACCTCCAGCCCGGCCTTTACCAGAGCCGCCGCCACATCATCCTGTGTGGAAAGCGGATTAGAGCCGGTAACATACATTTCAGCACCGCCTGCTGCCAATACCTTACACAAATATGCGGTTTTTGCTTCCAGATGGACGGAAAGAGTGACCTTTTTCCCGGCAAACGGTTTACTCTGGCTGAATTCCTCTTCCAGCATGCGGAGCAGGTCGCAATTCCTTTTGACCCATTCGATCTTCTGCTCGCCGGATTCGGCCAGGTTCATGTCTCTGATTTCGCTACTCATATTAGTTCCTCCTAAAATTTGCAGTTTCCGCCCCGTTAAAGGGACGGCATACATTACATTCACCAGCCGAATTTTTATTATAGTGATGGTCGTCTGTCCTGTCATCACTGGAGTATCCGTTCTTATGGTAGCAAAGATAACGCAAAAATGCAAGACTGTCCTAAGTAATGTGTGTAGAGTTACAATTCACGGCTGCGCTCTGTCCGCTGGCTTCTCCCTGGCCCAGACTCCCATTCCTCCTTTAAAAGCCGGTATTCCACCCGATCCCGCAGCTGTCCGTGCATCCACACTTTCTTTTTCATATCCGCTTCTTTGATCATACCGCTTTTCATCATTACCATCTCGGATCCTTTATTTTCCCGGTCGCATCCCGTCGTTACCCGGCAGACCCCGTCCTCCTCGAATGCAAACCGCAGTACCTCACGGAAGGCTTCCGTCATATATCCTTTTCCCCAGAATTTTTTTCTGCTGAAATAGCCCGCATGAACCAGCTTTCCCACAGGGGTTTCTTCCAGAACCGTATAGCCGGTTTCCCCTATTAACTCTCCCGTCTCCCGCTCTTCCATACGCAGGAAATATTCCTTCCTGGGCCGTGTGCCAACCGCCCCCACGGAGGTCATCAGATCCTGACGGGATTCCTCCAGGCTGTGTGTCATAATATCGGGAAGGTAATACATTACTTCCGGATCGGAAAGCAGGGCATGGTGACTTTCCAAATCCTCAGGACAGTGTTCCCGCAGGATCATCCTTGCCGTCTCAAGACGTATGGGAGCATTCTCCCTTTTCTTTTCCTCTGTTATGATTTCTTTCATTTTTTATTCTCCCTTTCCATCCGGCATTTTCCTGGCAAATACGGTATCCATACAGTGCCTGTGGGGAATGCCGCTGCTGCTGCAGTCAAATATCACTTCCCTGCAGTCCTCGATCCTCCAATCCCTGTAGTAGGTGAACAATTCACCCGACACCCAGTTTTCGGAATTCAGATCCGAATCCGGCGGTTCCGGGATAAACGGCTTATCCACAAATACATTCACCGCATGCATTCCCCCGGGTGCCGTATGAGAGAGGTAATTTCCCATTATTTCCTCCCGCAGGCCGGGCAGGATATGATGGAATACCCCGGAGCTGTAAATAATATCATACTCCTCATCCAGACGGAAATCCCGCAGATCCGCCCGGAAAAAATGAATATCCGCCTGATGGATGTCCGCCAGCCTCCTTGCTTTTTCTATCCCGGACTCCGTCACATCAAATGCCGTAACCTGATAACCGTTCCTGGCAAAAAATACCGCATCCTTGCCTTCTCCGCAGCCCACCTCCAGAAGCCGCAGAGGCCTGGTGGGATAACACCTGTTAAGGACCTCCATGCACATCTTATTGGGCATGGTTCCCCAATAATAGTCCTCGGTATTATACCGCTCCTCATAAGGCGTCACTTTTTTCTTTTTAGGGATATATCCCATCAGTGTGTCAATATCTGTTTCCAGTAATCCGGCCAGAGCCGGAAGCAGAGTAATATCGGGAAGTGACTGGGCATTTTCCCATTTGGATACCGCCTGGGACGAAATACTCAGCTTTTTCGCAAGCTCCTCCTGGGTATAGCCCTTTGATTTACGGAATCTGGCAATGTTATCGGATAATCTTATTTCCATTGTTTGCTCCTATCTTTACGCTTTGCCGGCATTTATTACATTGACACATCCTGTAATCACATGGGACATGCCTGTTTCCCTTACCGCTTCATTGTATCACTTCCCGGCTCCGGCGAAAATAACGGGACAATAGAAAAACCGGCAGAATCCAACTGCCGGTTGTAATAATTCCTACCAATGATAGGACTGCATTCTTTTTAATGCCACCAGGTTGTGCATCATTTCTTCCGGAATATCCTGCTCAATACTCACAAGCGCCTGCTTCAGCTGTTCCTCACTGCTAAAACCGGCTATGGGTATGGAAGGGAATGCCGCCCGTTTCACATAGCTGTACAGAAAATCCGTCACCTGATAGCCTTCACTCACATACAGCTTCAGCTGCCGCAATATGGCCTCATTCGCCTCTGCGTGATACCGCGCCTTCTGTTGGGGAGAAACCGGCTTTCCGGCCATCCTTTTGGAAAAATAACCGCCTGCCATACACATATAAGCCATAAAACTCAGGCCGGTATCCTTCTCATACTGATAATACGCATCATCCAGGATGGTCAGCTGCGGTTCCACCAGCGTCTCCGGAACCACATCAGCCAGGACAAACATCATCTGGTTACAGGCAAATCCCCGCAGCCCGTGCTCTCTGGCATAAGCATCCGCCTCCTTCAGACGATCCAGGCTCCAATTGGAACAGCCGTAATAACGCAGACTGCCCTTTTTCACCTCTTCCTCCAGTGCCTCCAGCAGCTCTCCCACCGGCACCTGGGGGTTATCCCTGTGCAGAAAATATAAATCAATATAATCCGTCTGCAGCTGTGCCAGGCTCTGCTCCACATCCTGATGAAGGTTCTTCACATCCACCCGTGAGCAAAGCATATTATCAATGGGAGGATGACAACCCTTGCTGGATACAACCACCTTATCCCGCTTTCCTTTCAGCCATCCCCCAATGACCTTTTCACTGCGGCCTCTTTCATCACAGGCCCAATCGCCATAAACGTGCGCGGTATCAATAAAATTTCCCCCGCCTTCCATAAAAATGTCCATCTGCCGGAACGCTTCCTCCCGGCTCCTTTTTGTGCCGAAATCTGCGGTACCCAGGCATAGCTGAGAAACCTGCAGATCCGTGTTGGTCAGATTGACTCTGTCCATTGCTAACCCCGCCTTTCCCTTTTCTGTCGGTAAATTATAATATAAGAACATATAGTAACTGTTCAGCAGATCTGCGCACTTGCCGTACAGGCCGCTGGAAAACGTATAGCAAAAACAGGTGAATCTGTCACCGAAGGCGATTTTGCATGGATATTTTCCTGTCCTTGTGAAAATACTGAACAGCTATGATATAACATTCTATCATTGTATGAAGAAAAGAGGAAGGGGCAGAACACTTTTCTCAAGGATGAACAGCGTATATCCGTAACTTATCAGATACCTGTATGATCCATGAATTGGCGGACAGACTCTGCTTTGGCTGCTTCCTTTATCCATTTCTTCAGTACCGGTAAATCGGACTCGGAAAGGATTCTCTGGCGCAGTTCAGGGGGGATCTGCCCCAGTTCCTCCAGAAGTTCCAGTACGGCTTCGGCTTTACCTTCGGCTTTTCCCGCTTCTCTTCCCACCTGAAATTCATCAGCACGGATTTTTTTCATTTCCTCTTCTTCGTTATATTCAAAGATTGACATCGCAATCACCTCCGCCCTCTGCGCGGACAAAAAGTCTGCCAGTATATCATTCCGGACGCATTCCGTCACCGCCCGGTCCACGGCCTCCGCAATTTCCATATCCTCCGCGTATTTTCGGATGCATTCCACAAACCGGGGCACGGGAATTTTCTGCAATTTGCTTGAATACAGGGTTATTCCCCTCGCATACTTCTCCAGCTGTCTGGCAATGTACAAGAGATCCCGCAGCGGCATATTCGGATTGAAGGTAGACTGATGCTCATATAGGTTCATTTCTGAATCAAACAGGAATGAAACATCATTTTTTACGCCCATATAGATTGCGTTTTCCAGTGTACAGATTTCCATCGCACTGGTGTCCTCATAAGCGGTTCCGTTCAGTGCATTATATAATTCCAGCAGTTTTTCCCTGTCTTTATACAACATACGGAACACCGTATCCTTATGGTTTCTCACCACGTGTAGTTCTTTTGCTTCCCTGGAATGCTTTTCTTCCATAGACTGCTCCTTTCTGCAATTGTGAGCAGGAAGCTGTCTGAAAGAATATGCCGTAATCCTCTTCTGTCCAGCAACCCCTGCCTGTATAAATGGATGGTAAGCATAGAGTTTCTGAATAGAAATAGAAATTAAGATGGCCCAGGCCCTGATTCATAGAAAAATATGCTTGTTTTTATCTTAGCATGCCATTCCCATTATTGCAATGATATATTTGCCTCTTGACGTGAATTCCTTCCGCAACCACAATTTGCTTGTAATTTCATTCTAACCCCTTCATAATATGGATGATACCCCAAAACAGACGATTATGCTTTGATAAAGACATCTGCCGACAAATGTATATGCATTGCTTGTACCGCTGTCCGCAGTTAACAGGAGAATCCCATGATATTTCAGAAAGAATACATAACCGCCGTCCTCATGCCCCAAATCAGGGAACTATGGCAGTCTTCCGAAAGCACCTTTCCCGCTTTCCTCCCGGAAGTGTGCCCGGCTGAAAAAAAGGCGAATGAGGATTGGATTACGGAACAGACGGAACACATACAGCTGCACCTGAAATCATTTCCTTCCCGCCGTCCTCTTCCTTTTTCCCATAAAAAAGAAAAGGGACAGCTCACCCTCCGCCAGCAGGCCTGGATGCAGGATATGGAAGGCCTTTTCCACACGCTTCTTCTCACCGAACCGGTGCTGGGTATCCGGAATGCCCTTCCCCCTCATACCCTGGATGCCTTTCAGGATAAAATGAAGCTTTTTCTCCGCAAGGTACGCAGCTTCGCACCGGAAATGAAGCCGGAGGATATGGGGCAGGCCATCCGCAATTACATGGTTTATGCCATATTCCGGGAACAGAACAGCCTTTCCCAGGAATGCCCTTCCTCCATTTTCGGTTACAGTATGCTATATCCCTTTACCGATAATTTTCTGGACGATCCGGCCCATACCGCGGAGGAGAAAAAGCACTATAATCTGCTCATCCACCATAAAATCAGCGGCCAGCCTGTGACGCCCCTTTCTTTGCATGAAGAAAAAACAGCCATGCTCCTGGATGCCATAGCGGAAAGTTATCCCGGGCCGGAAGCCGAAGCCGCTTATGGAGCCGATTCTGATGCGGATATCCGGCAGGGCCTTCTGCTGATGCTGGAGGCACAGGAAATCAGTCAGAAACAGACAGACCCCTCCCTTTTGCTATCAGAAAGAAATATTCTGGATATTTCCATATACAAAGGGGGATTGTCGGTACTCATCGATCGCTATTTCATTAATCACAGGATAACAGAAGAAGATATCCTTTTTTATTTCGGCTTTGGTTTTCTGCTGCAGCTTAGCGATGATCTCCAGGATATCGCCCAGGATCAGGAAAGCGGCAGCCGCACGCTTCTTTCCTGCTGTAAAAACCGGGAGGAGACGGAGGCTGCGGTAAACAGGCTGTTTCACTATACGGACCGGCTGTTCGGCTTCTCTCCTTCTCCCAGGCCGGCTTTCCGGGACTTTCTTCTTTTAAACTGCTATCAGCTGATCCTTTCCTCCGCCGCAGGCAGCGGGAATTTTTTTAATACCGGCTATCTGGAAAAACTGGAACGGGCTTTCCCTGTCTCTTTTTCCTACCTGAACCGGATGAAGGATAAAATCCCCGCATCCTTTACTGCGGGAAAACCGGCGGAAGAGGAACGTATGATGGATATGCTGGATGCATTTTTGTGTAGGGAAGAAGTTATTTTTTAATTCCGATTTGATATAAGCACCCGGCATTCAAAAGTATCTTCTTTTACTTCGTATTCCCTCCGGCCATTTAAAAAGGTATATCCCGCATCCAATTCTAACATCAACATTATATTGTGCGGCTTTCGGATAAAGAAAAAAATCTCATCATTCCGGCGTACCCAATACACATTAAGCTTTCCATGAGGCGTTTCATGACTTGCCTGTGCAAACGTAAGCGCATCAATAAAATGGGGGTGGATGACAGCCTTCGCACCGTCACTTCCTGAAGGATTGTAGCGAATACCCGCAATCTGTTTTATCATCCAATGACTCACGTCTCCAAAAAAGTGATGATTTCTCGATGTGACCACCGCATTCTCCGGCTGAAACTCCTCCCACAATGAGGTGGCCCCCCGGACAATCCAATTACCGTATGATGGGAAGTCTGTACGCGTAATCATGCGGTATGCCAGATTACTGTATCCAAATTCAGACAACACATGAAACAGTACGCGCGCACCCAAAATGCCGGTATCCATATGCTCATCTTCCGCATGAATAAACTTCAGCAGCTGCTGGAAGCCATTTACCGCTTCTGTCTTTGTAAAAACTCCATAGAAAATGGCCATGGCCTGTGATGTCTGACAATTTCCTTTGACACAGAACGCGGAAAAATCAACAAGATGCTTCCGTATACTTTCCCGCAGAGACTTAGCAAGCGCTTCTGCAAAATCACGCTCAAGAGGCATATGTATTACCTCGAGCAAAAAGGCCGCTTTATAAGCCATATCCATACTTAAAATGCTGTCCGTCACCACCTGCGGTGCCTTTGGTGTATTAGCAGGACGCGCCGGTTGGCACCAGTCCCCAAGACCGAAACCAATCAGACCGTTTTGATCCCTTTTTGCGGACAAAAAATGCAGATAACGCAGAATTGCCCCATAATTCTCTTCGATAATCTGTGTATTGCCACGATATATGTAGGTATAATACGGCAGGTTGACAATCACATTATCCCATGCAGGCCCTGCCCAGCCATCGACACCCCAACCGCCTGTAGGCACAATTCCGGGGAAAGCGCCATCCTCTGTCTGGGCTTTACGAATATTTCTCAGCCACTCCTGAAAACTTGTTTCCGGATTTAAGTTGAGCAGCATATGTTCCGCCGATACCGATGCATCACCCGTCCAGCCGTTTTTCTCCCGGTGGGGACAATCTGTAGGAAAATAATAAAAATTGGAAAGTGTGGAAATGCGTGTCATTTCCTGCAATTTATTTAATATTTCACAGGAACAGGAAAAGCTTCCCCGCTCCTGTAAATCAGAGTGCAAAACCAAATATTTCAGTAAGTTCCGCGTTGCCTGCTGTTTTGTAATTCCTTTTACAAATACATATCTGAAACCATGGTAGGTAAAGCTTGGCACATAGTTTTGTTCCCCTTTTCCATTACATATAAAAATATCCTTTTGCACATAACCTTCCGGTACAAACGCAATATTTTTAAGATCCAACCGTCCATTCTCCAGCAGCCGCTCCCCATGTTCCAATGAGATTTCCTGCCCCCGTCTTCCCGTCACCTGCAAAGAGCACAAACCTGCACGGTTGACGCCAAAATCGTATAAGTACCCATCATCTATAGGGGTGATGGACACAGGTTCAAGTATCTGGCTGCATACTATCGGTTCGCACTCACAAATCCGGGCCTCCCCGCGGGGTACTTCCAAAAAGACGGCGGGTTTCCAGGCAGAATCGTCAAATCCTTTTTGCGTCCATCCCCCCTGCTCCTTTGTGGAATCATAATGCTCCCCGCATCGTAATTCATCAAATACTATAGGTGAAGCAGCACAAAGCACACTTTCATCACTTTGCACCCGTATTTCTTCTTTTGTTTCCGTCACCGCTGTCAGGCAAAATCTCACTCTCGGGGAGCCGCGGAAGGGAGCCTTGTCAAATTCCCAAACCGCCCCGCCGAACGCATTCTGCATACCATTTCCAAGCAAAATACCGATGATATTTTCACCTTCCGTCAGGTACTCTGACACATCATACCGATCAAAATACAGCAAATCATCAGGTGCACTAATATATGGAGCCAGATATCCTTTTGTAATTTCTCTTCCGTTTACAAACAATCTGTAAAATCCTAATCCACAGATTAGCATTTCCGCACTTTTTACAGGCAAAGACAGGGAAAAGCTCTTCCGTAAACAGGGTGCCGGGATATGCCGGGAAAAATCACTGTATTCTGCCGATGACCCAATAAAACGAGCCGGTAATTTCATTTTCTTACCCTTCTTTCCAATCGTATCCCCATCCGCAATCCATAAAAACCGTCTCTCCCTGAACGGCTTTTACAGAAAGCTTGCAGGTATTTCTTTCCATAGGCACTTCCAGATAAATATTGTCTTCCTCTGTCAGCGGCTGCACTTTAATCGTAATACTGCGCGGAAAAAGATCCCGTACGTCGATTACCCATGTGTCCCCATAACAGAACCAATCTGCAATCAATTTACCCTCATGATAAGCCTGGGCCACATTACCAATCGGATCTACGAGCAGGTAGGTTTCGTTCTCATCCCATGTCACCAGAAATTCCCGGGTCTTATCCGTAAGCCCCAGATACCGGAACTGTGTAAACGGAATGCTTTCATGCACGCACTGCAAAGCAAGCTTCCTACCTCTTTCGGGCACAAAACTCCGGGGATGTTCCAGCTTGAGAATGGTATTTCCAGCCAAAACACCCGATTCCGTCAATGCAATTGTTTCCTCTTCAAAATAACACAAAGGCTCATTTCCCTGAATGGGTAAAAAACGCCATATTTCATTCCCGTCCGCCCCCCGCTCCACCGACAACGGCTGTGCCGTTGCATACTTCAGCCGTTTGCCGCCAATGGTCAATCCCACCGGTATAATGCAGCAGCTATCCGACGCCAGATAAAGCTTCTCCAATAAAATTTCTCTGTTCTGCAGCAAAATAGAAAGCGTTATATTTTCATGAGCCGGCATCTTAAAATTCCGCTGTAAATTATTCAGAAAGAGGAAGCCTTCCACACCATCTGTACGCAGGGCGGCACGTAAAGTCTTCGTATCCATACGTTCCCGGGGCACCATATCCGGCAAAAGGCTCTCCATATGGCACAGCCTTTCTCCAAAGCTTTTCACGAACTGATGCAGTAAATTAAGCGCCGTATAGGAAGGACGGATCTGGCCGCACTCTCCAATGGGAGCCTGGAAATCATAGGAACAAACAGGATAATCATTCAAGTAACCGGTTTCCCTGCTCTCCTGTGTAGTAACACCATGCAGAACAGGGTTGCTTCCTCCGTGATACATATAGTAACCCAGAAGATTGCAGCCGCTTCCTAACATGGTAAACGGTATCGTAAAAACATCTTTGGCCGATATCAGAGGCCTGCGGTGATAGGTCACCTGATTCCCGCCGCCGATTTCACAGGTTAAAAACGGTACAGTTCCCTGGCAGTCTCCGCTTTTGCTGCCGTTTTCCTGGTTTTGCCGTGTTACTGATAAGACATCCGTACCAATCATGGCATCATTCCGTTCTTTTGTAAAAAAATTATGCAGGTGGGGAGGCAGTTTCTTTGTATGCTGTTCCCAGGGGGCTTCTGGGTAACCGCCGAACACAGGCAACAATTCCTGAACAGGAAACGGCGCCCCATCCCCCCACGCTGTTGCGGTAAATAAAGGTGCACATAGCCCGCTCTCCAGCAGCAGTTTCTTTATTTCAAGCAAATATGTATGATTCTGCATCATCTCATTTTCTGCCTGGACACCGATAATATTTCTGCAGCCTTTTGTCTGATCTGCAATTTCCCGGAAGAATCGCTTCACATATCCCAAATAAACTTTATCCATGCAGCGCAGCTTACCGTGACAAGCCAAATCCAGCCAATCCGGGAAACCGCCATTTCGGCATTCGCCATGTGCCCAAGGCCCCGGCCGGAGAAAAAAGTACAGGGAGTGTTTCTCACAAAGCTGAATAAACGCACGGAGGCTGTAATTACCCTCCCAGTTAAATTTACCCGGCTCTGTTTCATGATGCAGCCAGAATACATAGGAAGATATGATTTCCACTCCGCCGTCCTTCATTTTCAACAGTTCTTTCTCCCAATCCTTTTGCAGGATGCGCGAATAATGTAGTTCACCCATAACAGGCAGCCAGGCTCTGCCGTCCTTTGTAAGATAATGTGTGGTAACACCGATATCACTTCCCCCGCACCGCATAGTCTGGCGTATTTCTTCACCCACAAGCGGCGTAACTCCTCTCGCATCAAACTGCATTGTATTAACCTCTCTCTTTTATCCTGTAATCTTTAGGATATGCACCAGTCACCTTTTTAAAAACACTGCAGAAATATCCATAAGATGCATAACCGGAAAGCTCTGCTATCTCTGCAACCGTCTTATCTGTAGTTCGCAGCAGTTCTATGGATTTTTTTACCCGCACATTATTCATGTAATCGGTAAATAACATTCCTGTCTCATTCTTAAATAATTGTCCAAGATATACCGGATTGATTTTATATTGCTCCGCAAGACTTTTCAGCGTTACGTTTTCCCCCTGCTCCATTGCGTTTATTGCTCTTACCACATGCAGGCTCATTTCCGTTTCCGCTTTACATATTCTATCTATTTTTTTCATAGCCGATGTAGCCAGAATCTCCAAAAGGCTGTCAATCGTCTGCGCCTGTGTAATTTCATCAAATACTCTTACAAGATCATACTCCTCCTGCGCCGTACCTCCCACCTTTAATTTTGAGATACTATACATCAGTTCCATAACCGGTATTTTAATTGCGTTTGGTGTCTGCGCGCCGCTTTGTGTCAGGATCCTTTTTAAGCTCTCCACAAAAGTTTTCACACCTGCTTCATCCTTCTGCGAAATAGCTTTCAGCAATTCCTGTGAATCCACCTCCATAGGTTTGCTTTTTTCGTTCATAAGGCATGAAACCGCATATTCATCCGCCACGGTCCCGGGGGGCAGTATCAATCCAAATTCTGCCAAGAACATGGCGTCCGAATAGCTTACGCTTAGCTGCATGAAATCTTCCTGCAGCTTTCCCAGAGAAGATATTGCATTGAGACGCATACGGGACAGCGCCTGTCCGGCCCGTATAAGCGCCTGCTTAATCTCCTCCCGGCATAAATCAAGGCTGCCCCACAGAGCTGCCAGAAAATCCCCCCGCTCTCCACGGCACACCGCAAAACGGGCCTGTTTGACACACCCCAGTTCTGTACAGATAACGCGTAATACATTTTTTTCACAGGCAATGGTATCCCTTTGAGTCAGCAACTCATAGTTCCGCACGCGCAGAACACTTACCTGGAAAAATTTTTCCGTCAAATCAATATCCAGCACCCCGGCCCTATGCTGAAATGCATTTATATCAATCTTCCCCGTAATCCAACGATAACAAATAGCATCCCGGAATTCATAAATACTATTCCTGGCCTTGCTTGCATCCTCTTCCAGCTTTGCAATCAAATTTGTAAGGGTAAGAATCAGCTCATTTTCATCCACCGGCTTTAATATATAGTTTTCAATTCCAAGCTGGATTGCCTTTTTGGTATAGCTAAAATCACTGTATCCGGTCAATATGATGCACCTTGTTTCAGGAGAAACCTCATGCAGTGCGGAAATCAGTGCAAGACCGTCCATTTCTTTCATACGGATGTCCGTCACTAGAATATCCACCGGATTTTCACGAATATACTGCAGGGCACTCTCCCCGTCCGTAACCGCAGCCACAAGATTAAGGCCCAGCTCATTCCAGCATATAATTGTTTTTAGCCCCTCTAAAATAGCAGCTTCGTCATCCGCAAGCAATACATTATACATAATCTTCCCCTGTCCCCTTCCCCTTTGCACCGATTGTCAGCTGTACCGTAAGCCCTTCCCCCGGCCTGCTCTTTATATGGATACCATATTGCATACCATAAATCAGCTTCAGCCGTTTATTCACATTCGCAAGCCCTATATGCTTTTCCCTGGAGGTATAATTTTCTATCTGCATATTCAGATCCTCCAGCTGCTTATCCGTAAGCCCTGGTCCGTTATCCTGTATAGTAAATAAAATATCATTGTCCTGTCTATGTGCAGAAATGGAAATAACGGCATTTTCTTCCGCCAATCCATGCACAAGGGCGTTTTCTACTATAGGAAGCAAAATATGGGTGGAAATCCTGCTCTTACGGATTTCAGGACAAATATCCAGCTTTACACGGATGCTGCTTTCTCGGCGTATCTCAAATAAGCGGACATAAAGCATACAGCATTCTATTTCTTCGCTGATGGTTGCAAGGGCCCCGCGCCCTACACTTTCCCTGAAAATATCAGACAATATTTTTACCATAAGCGCAGTATCCATACAACCATCCACCACAGCCTTCATACGGGCCACCTCCAGCATATTATAAAGAAAATGGGGATTTATCTGGGCCTGCAGGGCATAAATTTCCGCGTCCTTCTGACACAAAACGGCTTCATTGCGCTGTCGTTCGGCCTGCTGCTGCAAAGCGGCTTTCTCCCGCAGACTGTTACACATATCGGTCAGGCTATGGGCAATTAAATCCAACTCATCCTCCTTGGGCGTTGTGGGAATACGGGTGTACATATTCCCCTGCTTTATACTGCCGATACCGTCCGTTATAATGGATATACGCCTGGAAATACGTCTGGAAAATAACAGGACAAGAAAACTCACCGCCACAAGCGCTGCTCCCATCATGGAAAATGTAAATACATTCAATGCCCTGATTCTCGAATATAACTGCTTCTTGTCCGTCAGGCATACTACCCGGAACCCAAAGCGTTCATTCTCAGCAATTCCCATTAAATATTGTGCGGACTCGTATATTTTAGCCCCCATACTGTGGTACCGTTCCATTTCCCGGAAATCACTTCTATCACCAACAGGATCCAATCCATAATTCATATCCAGGCTGTACAAAACCTCATCGTTATCTGACAGCACCAATATTCTCCTGCTCTTTTCTCCCGGAACCCCCTTAAGCTCTCCGGATATTTTATTCAGGTCATAATGAAATGCCAGAATAGCGATAATATGGGTCAGATTTCCCGGTTCACGGATAAAATCATACATGGAAATCGTGCCGTTAAGCAAACCGCCATCCTCTCCCCTGTCCAAATAGACAGAATAAAATATCCGGTTCTCTGAAATATTTGTATCTGACTTATTCTTTGCATCGGCAAGCAATTTCTTCATGGCGGCTTCTCTATGATGAAAACCACCTGTCTGCAGCAATTCCGCCTGCTTGCCATACTCCAAACCATACAAACTCACCCCGGACAATGCATGATCTGCATAACCATAGCGGGAATTAAGCATTTCACTGCATTGCTGTATGATAGTAATATCCTCTCCCGGTGTATTGCTGCCGGCAAAAAAGGTCTGCACAGCGTAACGGATATCCGCATCCTGATACATTCCATAATGAAAACGTTTTACCGCATTCATTTTTTCTTCAAAAAAATCATTCATAGTAATCAATGACTGACGGCTGTCCCCGATGGCATCGTCCCTCATCATAATACTCACATAAGCGCTTAGAACTGTTGATAAAAGTATAACCACCGAAAAACTTGTTATCATGCAAAAAAGAATAAGCCGGATAATAAAACTGGATTTTATCCCCAGCCTTTTCTTTCCCTTTCCTTCCTTTTTCATAGTATCTCTCATTTTTCCGCCGGTCTCATCACACATTTGTCCATTCCTTCTTCTTATGTGCCGCTTTTCAGATGGTTCTAAAATCCGCAATGGGCAAATTCACCCATTGCGGTAAAACACACCTCTTATTTTATGTAATCATCTACGGCTTCCTTTGCCTCAGCAAAAGCCGCTTTATACCAGTCAAAGATTTCCTCTACTTTGTATTCCGCTGCCCCATCCATAATTTTCTGCTTTGCCGCTTCAAATTCCGCATCATTTTTTGCATACACACAATTTAAATACTCACGGTAGACAAAGTTACCTAAATCTGTCCTGTTTTTCTTGATATCTTCCGGTGGAGTGGGAAGCATCGTAGAATACTCAGGCCATCTGAACACATAATTCTTCACATCGGGATTGCGGTAAATTTCTCCCATGGAATCCACGCCGTAATAGGCCAATGCATCCTTTTCCGCCTCAGAAAGGTTTTTTTCCTCATATTTTGCCGACATAGTCAGGTCAAAGAAGTTATTGTCCGCAGGGCTTACGACATTGAGCGCATATCCGGTAAACATACCATACTTATATACCGCATACTTTTCATTCAACTCGGCCGCCTGTAGGGCTGCCTTATCCTCCAAATACTTCTGGGTAAATTCCGCCTTGCCATCCACCATTTCCCAAGATTCCCCTTCAATACCAGAATGAGTCAGACGGGATCCTTCGGGCGACCATAAATAATCCAACAACTGAAGTGCTTTTTCAGGATGCTTGCAGGTACTGGAAATAGCATAAGTATAACCTGTCAATTCACCTGACCAGTCCATGACTATATTGCTGTTTTCAAAGGGCTTCAGCGCAACATAAGACAAACCGGATTTTTCTTTAATCGGAGCCGCCTCCCAGCCGGGCCCAACAAGTAAATATCTGCCGGAATACGCTTTTTCCTGCCACTGATCATATTTCTGTGTAACAGAGTCAGGGTCGATCAGTCCTTTCTGGTTCATTTTGTACATGAACTCCACGGATTCCCACCAAGGACCTTCTGCATCTAAAATAGCCGGTTTTTCCCGCAGATCGTTTGTTTCCATATCAAATGTGAACACAAAACAGTCATCAGTTTGATAACCAAATGCATTTTGTAATAAAGAAACCATCCAGTCACCCCAACCAAGCCCTTCGGCAAACCAGCCTCCTACGCCGTATGTTTTCTGTCCGCTTTCTGTTTCGGGATACCGGGCAGCCATCATTTCCACAGCCTCCACCAAATCGTCCAGATTATTTACTTCTGGATAACCGGCCTGCTTATAAATGTCCCATGGCACATACATCCCCACTGTGGGAAAAGATGCCCCGCCGGTACCGCCCCACATCTGCACGCCATACCTGTCGCCTTCAAAATACTGATTGGCAAAGAAATCCTGTCTGTTTTGGGCATCCGGGTTATCCCCCAGCATATTGGGGCAGTTTTCTTTTGTCCATAAATCATTCAGCTTAATTACCTGATTTGCCTCAATAGCTGTTTTTAAAACATTTATATCCGGTACAAAGAATATATCCGGCATATCATTTGATGCCATATAAGCAGCAATTTTATTGGTTTCATCGGCCACGTTTGTATTGCTGTCAATTATATTTAAACGGATCCCCAGATCCTCTTCTATTTTTTTAGCCACAGGATCTGTTTGAATCCCAATTTTGTCAACGGACAGCATATGACCGAAAACCGTAAGTTCTACCAGTTCCTCCTGATCTGTCTGATCGGCCGCCTCACTTTGTGCCGCATCCTGGCCGGAAGATGCATCTTTTGCTCCTCCGCATGCTGTCAGGCCAAATATCATAGTGCATACAATACCCATAGCCAATAATTTTTTCATTTTTTTCATGAATTATTCCCCCTGTTTTTTATTATACGAAACATTAATATTCTTGTCTAACATAACGATTCCGTCCCCGTCGTTTCCGATTCACCTAACCCTTCACTGCTCCCAACATAATACCCTTTACAAAAAAACGCATCATAAACGGATATACTGCAAAAATGGGAATGACTGTTACCACCGCAATACTCATTCTTATAGAAGAAAGCGTCACTGTCCGCTTACTCATACTCGCCGCCGCATCACGCATATTTTCCACGCTGGGGGCTGTGGATTGGAAATATTCATACAAAGTCAGCTGCAATGTTTTTAATTCCGGCGCCTTTACAAGAAAAAAATTATCTGACCAGGAATTCCACTGCCCTACTGCCGCAAATACTGCCACAGCGGCAATAACAGGCAGGCACAGCGGAAGAATCACCTGGAAGAATAATGCAAATATCCCTGCCCCGTCCAGTTCTGCCGATTCTGATAAGGCTGCGGGTAGGCTCTCCATATATGTCTTTATCAAAATCATAAAAAATGCATTCACCGCCGACGGCACAATGTATAAAAGGAACTTATTTTTCAGCCCATAGGCAGACATGGTAACATACCAGGGAATCAGGCCTGAACTAAGGTACATTGTGATAATCACAAATTTATACAGACCTTTACGCATAGGCAAAAGCGGATTGGTAAACAAATACGCCAGAAATGCACTGCACAGCACCGTAATACCTGCACCCAGCACCGTACGGGCCGCAGAAATGAAGAAGGAGTTTATAATATTGCTGTCCTGAAAAATCATAGTGTAATTTGCCAGGGTAGGGTTTTTTGGTAAAAATGCAATGCCTTTTGCTGCTTCCAGGGGATCGCTGATTGAATAAATAAAAATATAATAAAATGGATAGAGGCAGGCTATGCCGATAAGGACCATTAACAAGGTATTTAATGTATCAAATACGATTTGCGAGGGCTTTCTTTTATATTCCATATCTTAATTTCTCCTTTCCCAGGGCCAAAGCATATTAGAAAATACTCTCTCCCCTGATTATTTTTGATAACTTATTTGCACCCAGCAAAAGCCCAATACTAAGCAGTGATTTTAACATACCGGTAGAGGTGGCAAAACCAAAATTATTTTGCTGCAAACCTATTTTGTAAATATAAGTATCCAACACCTCAATTCTGCTCATCACCATAGGATTTTGGAATACATAATACTGTTCAAACCCCGCGCCCGAAAGCATATTTGCTATCGCCAGCAGAAATAAGACAAAAAAGGTTGCTGAGATACACGGCAATGTTATATGTATCACCTTAGCGAAGCGCCCCGCCCCGTCCACCTCAGCCGCATCGTACAGTTCCGGATCAATGCCAGACATTGCAGCAATATACATAATCGCCGAATATCCCATTGTTTTAAATAATCCGATAAACAGCTGCATAGCCCACGCTATTTCTTTGTCTGCCAACAGGTTTGATGTGAAATCCGGTCCGAAAAACTGTCGTAAAATTACGTTTACCGCACCGTCGCTGGGGGCCAGGAGGCAAAAGAAAACCGTATAGAGCAGCACATACGAAATGTAATTGGGTAAAGATGATATAATCTGCACCATTTTAGACAATCTCTTAGAACGCATTTGTGAGAGCAAAATGGCAAATATCAGCGGAACCGGCATAGCCAGCAGATTAATCCCGCTGAGCGCAAGGGTATTTAACAATATTGTCTTAAAATCTCTCCAGGAAGAAAATATTAGTTTAAAATTTTCCAATCCTACAAATTTCTGCGAGAATATGGAAAGTCCGGGCTTATAGTCCAAAAATGCTATAATCCATCCCAAAAGAGGAACATATGAAAATGCAAAAATAAAACCTATAAAGACCATCGTAATAGCTAATATTTTTAATTTCTTTTTTTTGAATGTATTTGTTCCTGCCTGTCTTCCAGATTGCTTCACACAATCCCCCCTATTCTTCTAAAGATTTAAACAGCTTAATTGCGGTCCTTAACTTTGTGTGCACATTTTAGTATAAATCGAGTTTAGCACACAGCCAAACAGTGCAACAATACAACAAACTATAAGTATAGGCACAAACTTTATATAAAATTAACCAAAAATAATATCCACCGCTGTTCTATCGTAACAGTTCAAACGACCCTTTGTGCCCTGCAGCTTCCCCCTGCCCCTCCCATACATTTGTGTAGTTAAAAACAGGTTGCATTTTCCCCGCCCATCCCTTATACTATTACCAAATCCATTCTCTCTTCAGAGAGAAAATGAAAGGAGCGTTGTGTAATGAAAACAAATAATGAGGTGGCATTCCCTTAACTTCATAGGCAGACCGGCAACAACCCTTTTAAATAGCTGATACGGAATCTTATACCCGCAGAAACAGCATGAAAAGGCTTGTTTCTGCGGGATTTTTGCGCCTATTTTTGGCATGCCGCCCATCGCGGAAGGAGGAATTGATTATGATCATGACAAGAAAAGAAAAAGAGGTAACTATGAAAACGTCAATCAAAGCAAACAATTTTGGAGGAATTAATTTTGAACATGATAGAATATGGATATATTCCTGATGGGGAACCATCCCGCGACGGGGAAATCCCTGCCAGGGTAACCGCCGTTTATAAAGACAGATATGAAATTGTCTGCAGCTTCGGCACAGGTCAGGCAACACTGAAAAAAAGCGCATATTTTACAGGGGAAGAACCCTTCCCCACCACCGGTGATTTTGTCATGATAAACTGGGAAGCTGACGGAGACAGCCGGATTGTAAGGACACAGGAAAGAAGAACCTTTTTTGCACGTCTGGATCCTTCCTCATCGGGCCATTGGGAGCAGCTTGTTGCCGCTAACTTCGACTATGTATTTATTATGCAGTCCCTCAACCATGATTTTAATCCAAGACGTCTGGAACGGTATCTCACCCTGGCATGGCAGAGCGGCGCCCAGCCTGTAATTGTACTCACGAAAGCGGATTTATCGGAGGATACACAACGGCTGCTCGCAGAAGCCTCCGCTGTGGCGCTGGGGACGGATGTGATTGCCGTAAGCGCCAAAACCGGATATGGGATGGAGCAGCTGCAAGGTTATCTGAAACCAGGTAAAACCATTGTGTTTCTGGGTTCCTCCGGCGTGGGCAAATCCAGTCTGGTAAACGCCCTTGCCGGCGGGGAACTGATGCCAGTGAACGGGATCCGGGAGGAGGATTCCAAGGGCCGCCATACCACCACCCACCGCCAGCTGCTTCTGCTGCCCTGCGGTGCCATGATAATCGATACTCCCGGCATGCGCGAACTCGGTATGTGGGATGTAACCGAAGGCCTGGGAGAGACTTTCACCGATGTGGAGCAGTTTTTCACCCAATGCCGTTTCTCCGACTGCCGGCATCAAAATGAACCCGGCTGCCGGGTAAAGGCCGCTCTGGAAAACGGGGAGTTGTCACCGGAACGATGGAGCAGTTATTTGAAACTGAAAAAGGAAGCCAGATACTCGGCCTCCCGAATGGTTTACCTGAAGGATCAGCAAAAGAAAGCGAAAAGCCGGGCAAGGACAGAAAAACAAAAAAGAAAAAACAGCGGCTCTTACCGCTGATTTTCTAAGGGTTCAGCACATTCCGCGCTTTTCCCTGCAGAAAGGCTTCGATATTTTTACAGGTTTCCGTCACCACGCGGGTGCGCGCCTCCACACTGGCCCAGGCCATATGGGGCGTGATCAGGAGACGGCTGCTGTCCTGTATTTTCAGAAGAGGATTTTCCGGATTTATGGGCTCCTGGCTTAATACATCAATCCCGGCGCCCATAATCCGATCCTCCTGCAGTGCCCGGCATAAATCGGCCTCGTTCACCACAGCCCCTCTGGCTACATTTACCAGGACTGCCGTTCTTTTCATTTTCACCAGAGCATTGTAATTGATTAGATTCTTCGTTTTCTCATGTAATGGACAATGCAGGGTAAGCACATCGGATTCCTTAAGCAGAGTGTCAAAATCCACCTGCTCATAGTCCCGGCAGCTGTTTTTTCCCGATGTGGAATAATAAATGACACGGCAGCCGAAAGCAGCCGCTATTGCGGCCACCTTCCTGCCGATGTTCCCCAACCCTGCGATGCCCCAGGTTTTTCCCTCCAGTTCATAGTAGGGGAGTCCGAAATGGGAAAAACGGGGCTGGGCGGCATAAGCGCCTTTTTTTACGTAATCATCGTAATAACGCAGCTTTTCCAGGATGTAAAGGACACAGGCAACCGTATGCTGGGCCACGGCGGCTGTGGAATAATTCACCACATTCACCACTGGGATCCCCCGTTTCCGGCAATATTCCAGATCCACATTGTCATAGCCCGTGGCGAACTCGCAGATCAGCTGTAAATGCGCGGCGCCGTCCAGCGTCCGGGCATTCATGGGTGTCTTGTTCACTATGATAATATCCGCATCCTTTACCCGCTCCGCCGCCTCTTCATCCCTTGTAGTCATATGAAAGATAACATTGCCGTATTGCCGCAAAGGCTCCACGGATACATCCTCTCCCACACTGCTTCTGTCCAGCACTACGATATTCAGCAATCGCCTCTCAGCCTCTCTTTCCTTTCAGCAAAAATACCATTCCCAAACGGAACCTTTTTATTTTGCTGTCAAAAATTCAGTTACACATTTCACCAGATCCTCGGACAGCCCCCTACACTGCAGCTCGCCGATGATAATATTTGCAGGCCGTCCGCTGCATACAAGCTGATAAATTCCGGTCTTACTATCAAATTCCATTTCCGCCTGATCCAGGAAATCATAGACCAGCTTTTCCACATGATTTGCAGCAGGTACAAGCCTCCCGCGGAAGCTTACCACGATCTCTTCCGTTACGGCGGCAGAAGGAAGCGTCATGCGCAGGCAGTTACAGCTGCTGTCGTAGCTGGTTTCCACTTCCGTGCAGCTGCCTGCCACACGGCAGTCCGCCCCGCTTTCGTTACAGCCGTACAGCTCTATGGTATAAGTCCTTTCAGCAGGAATCAGGGATAATTCTCCCTGGGCCGGATGGATGGTAAAGGTCTGCCCGTTCTCCCACCTCAGCTCAAACTGTGTGGTCACACAGATATTCTTTTCGTAATCACAGGTCTCATTATCATCCTCATACATCGTAAAGCTGCCGTCCGCACCGGCATAAACCCGCAGCGTAAAGGAGGAGGGATTACTGCTTGTGCTGACCGCATCGATTTCTTCCGTCATCGGGATAATGGCGCCGGCCTTTGCAAATGCAGGAAGCGTATTGATATCCCTGTACATATCCATCATGCGGCCGCCTTCATATATGGTTCCCGTGAAAAAGTCAATATAAGTCCCCTCCGGAAGCCATACCTTCTCCTTTGCCATATTCAGCGAAGGAATACGGGGAGAGGTAACAGGAGCCACAATCAATTCCGATCCGAAATAAAATTCATTGGGTACCTGATACGCCTGTGCCTCTCTGGCATGATGATAATACATGGGCAGAATCAATGGCGTATCCTGGGCATGGGCCCGGTAATTCATGGTGTACAGATAAGGAACCAGCTTATGGCGCAGCCGCAGGAACTCATCCATCATACTGCGGATCTCCTGCTTATAACGCCAGGGCTCTTTTCCGTTAAATTCGTTCTTGGTGCTATGCAGTCTGTTAATAGGTGAAAAAACTCCCAGCTGGAACCAGCGTCCCGCCATTTCATCATCCTTATAGCCCTGCATATGCCCGCCGATATCGTGGCTCCACCAGCCATAACCGATATTGGAGGCCGTGCTGGTAAAGTAAGGCTGGAACTTAAGAGATTCCCAGGTTACCACAGTATCTCCGGAAAAACCTACCGGATACCGGTGGGATCCGGGTCCTGCATAACGGGAGAAGGTCATGGGACGTTTTCCGTTCCTGGCGCTGTCCAGGAAATGGAAATGATTCAGCATCCACAGCGGATCCAGTCCTTCCATTTTGGTGATGCCGCCCTGCTGCCAGTC
This sequence comes from Lachnospiraceae bacterium, assembly GCA_022845955.1. Taxonomy (GTDB): domain Bacteria; phylum Bacillota; class Clostridia; order Lachnospirales; family Lachnospiraceae; genus Eisenbergiella. The sequence continues at coordinate 156,406 of AP025576.1, read as the reverse complement.
AATCCACCAGAAATCCACGCCCTTTTCTTCATTAGGATGATGGGCATATTTAAGATAGGCGGACAAAAATGCCGGATTGGTAATCTCAAAAGCAACCGGCTCTTCTCTGGAGATATCCTTTCCCAGTTCTTTTGCCATAGCCTCATACATTTCCTCATGCGCCCGGATGCCATCAGCAGGATGCACATTCAGGGTAATTCGCATTCCTCTCTCATGAAGGCGATCCATAAATCGTTTCGGATCCGGGAAAAACTCGTTATTCCATGTGTAGCCAGTCCAGCCGCTGCCGTATTTGGGATTGATATCCACCAGGTGCCAGTCCATATCAATAACCGCAACGGTAAAAGGGATGCCTTCTGCGTCAAAGCGGTTCATCAGCTCCAGATAGCTTTCTTCCGTATATTCATAATAGCGGCTCCACCAGTTTCCTAACGCATATCTGGGAAGCATGGGAGTTTTTCCGCAAAGATGATAAAAATCCTTCAGGCATTCCAAAAAGTCCAGGCCATATCCCCAGAAATAAATATCCTTTATCCCCTTTTTCCTGGGACTCACCCATCCTTCCTCCGTCAGGAGCAGGGAAGCGGAATCATCCAGAACCGTATAACCTTCTCTGGATACCAGGCCGGATCCCAGCTCGCAGGCGCCGTCTATGGTATCCAGGGTTCTTGCCGTCCCTTTCAGGTCGCGGATAGGATCCCCATAGTGCCACACATCATTCCAGGAATTGGTGTTTGCCGTCACCTGAATCCGAAGGCCTCTGGGATTGAATTCCGTCTTATCATAGGTGAGCCTGAGCCTCCAGGTTACAATTTCCAGTTCTTCCGGCGTTTCCTTTACATGGAAATCCACCGCAGGGAAGTCCCTGTTTATGACGGTCTGTGTGGCCCGATCCTCGAAAATGCCGTCCTCACTGTACTCCAGACGCACCAGGCCTGCCGTAAGCATGGTGATACGGTACTTTTCCCCCTGTACCACATTCCGGCTGTCGGCCTCCGGCCTTACGGCCAGCTTGTACAATTCTTCCATGTTGTAACCCTCCGTTATTCCTATTATAAATTACAATGTTCTTTCGTAACTGCCCCGTACCAACACAGTCACGCTTTTTCTTCATTATATCCAAGGGAAATCGGGAAATCTAGCTCTATCCTATCTCAAACTAACACAATCCTATGATTTATGAAGGATCCATTTCTGCAGGATCTCCGCAAGCTGGCTGGACTTGATCGGTTTTGCAAGATGCTCATTCATTCCTGCCTGGGCGGACATAATCACATCCTCCGCAAACGCATTTGCCGTCATGGCAATAATTGGTATGCTCCCCGCATCCGCCCGTTCCAGATTCCGGATCGCTTTCACGCAGTCATAACCGTTCATAACGGGCATCTGGATATCCATAAAGATCAGCTGGTAATAACCTTCTCCGGCTTCCCGGAACTTATCCAGGGCTTCCTGACCGTTCCGGGCACTGTCCACTGCCGCCCCTGTCATCTGCAGAAGCTCTGCGGCAATTTCCCGGTTAATTTCATTATCCTCCGCCAGCAAAATACGGGCACCGCTGCAGTCCACTTCCCGGATATCAGGCAGGATCTCTTCCTCTGTCTCGTCCATCTGAAGCTTCAGCCCGATTATTACCGTAAAACAGCTCCCCTCTCCCGGACGGCTTTTTACCGTAATTTCTCCGCCCATCATCTGTACCAGGTTCTGTGTGATTACCATACCCAGGCCCGTTCCGCTGATTTTACTGATCCGGGAATCGTTTGCCCTGCTGAAGGGTTCAAAAATATGACAGAGGAAATCCTCACTCATTCCGATCCCCGTATCCCGGAATACAAACCGATATCGTCCCACTTCCTTATTCCCTGAAGGAAGTTCGGATACGGATATATAAATATCACCGCCTTCCGGGGTATACTTACAGGCATTACTCATAATATTCATAAAAATCTGGTTGATCCGTGAATTATCCCCAATTACCTTTACGTGGGTGATCCCTTCTTTATCCAGATGAATCCGCTGTCTGCGCGACTCCGCCTGGGGCATAATAAGCCCGATCAGTTCTTCGATCAGGCAATCCAAATCAAACCTGCCGTCCTGCAGTTCATAATTACCGCTTTCGATCCGGCTCATATCCAGAACCTCATTCACCAGACCCAGGAGCAGCTGACTGGATGATGTGATTTTATCCAGTGCATTGACCAGCTTTTCCCGATCATCCATATGAAGACGTGCCAGCTCCGTCATTCCCAGCACCGCATTCAGCGGAGTCCTGATATCGTGGGACATTTTGGAAAGGAAATCGCTTTTTGCTTCGTTCGCTTTTTGAGCCATCTCATAAGCCTCCTTCAGCGCCCTTTTGCTTTCCTCATCCTTTTTCTTCTGTTCATGCAAATCCTGGAGGGCCAGAAGTGCCCAGTCTTTCTTTCCTCCCAGGTAAACGTTGCAGGATATGATATGATATTCCCCGTCTACCCTGCGGAAACTCTCTACCGAATACCTTTCATTCCCTTCCGCCATCAGCTCCCGGAAATGAGCAATGGACAGCTCTTTCTTTATTTCTTCCAGATAATCGGGATGAAAGGTCTGGCTGGCATAATCCTCCCAGAAGCTCTCATAAGAAAATTCCTTCCGGGGCAGCTTATGTACATCCCCGGGAATCCGGATAGCACAAATGGTGCCCTTTTCCATATCAATCCGGTATACGGCAAAGAAAAGATTATACAGGGAACCGATTATTTCCTGGTTCAGCTCCTCCAGTTTTTCTTTTTCCCTCCGCATGACCGTGGTGTCCGTCACATTTTGATGGTAACCTCGCAGGCGTATCATATGGGCAAAAGACTGATCGGCAACACCGCCGCACCGCACATATATCTTTCCAAGCTCCGGATGATACCAGGGATACTGCACTTCTGCCCGTCCCTTCCTGGTCATTTCCTCCACACAGGCGTTCACTACCGGATAATATTCCTTCTCTATCCTGTTATACCAGTGCTCATAGCATTGCTCCGGCGTTGTTTCCTCCTTCAGTCCGAGGAGTTCCATCATGGTCTGATCGGCAAACATACGCGGCGGTCTGCCGTCCTCCAGCTCGATAATCCATAATCCTGTCATTGACTCATGCAAAACATCATGCATTGTTGATATGTCCTGTATGCTTCCTTTCATATCTTCCGCTACCTCATTTTCGTCTCTCACAGCCGCTTGCGGCTATTCTTCCGCCGATGTCATCTACCCAGATTGTAACTTATTTATGGCTTTCCGGCAACATGATCCTATTGAACCTAATCCGGTTGTCCTATTGCGCCTAATCCGGTTGATGCAACATCAGATATTTCATATGCACTTATTTCTCTTCAGGATATCTTCTGCCCGCGGAAAGAAAGAAAACGGAAGGATCCTGCCATCCTTCCGGCGAAATCCTTCCGTAACTTATTTAGATTCTCTTCTATGGAGGACTGTCAGTAACTATTACCTGACGGTCTCTGTCTGCAGCTGCCTGACTGCCGGTTCTCATTCACCGCCAAATTTGCCGCTGCTTACAGTCTCTTCAATAATTCTTCCCTCTGTGCCTCATAACCCGGTTTTCCAAGCAGCGCGAACATGTTCTTCTTATAGCTTTCCACACCAGGCTGGTTAAACGGATTCACACCCAGCAGATAGCCGCTGACACCGCATGCAAATTCAAAGAAATAGAATAACTGTCCTAAGTAGAATTCATTGACTTCAGGCACGTTGATCACCAGATTGGGTACCTGTCCGTCTGTATGTGCAAGTATGGTTCCGTTCATAGCGCTTTTATTTACGAAATCCACGCTCTTTCCTGCCAGATAATTCAGTCCGTCCAGATCAACGGGTTCTTCATTGATGATGATTTCTTCTCTGGAAGTCTCCACATTAATAACGGTCTCGAACATAATACGGGCGCCGTCCTGGATGAACTGTCCCATGGAGTGAAGATCCGTAGTTAAATCCACGCTTGCCGGGAAAATTCCCTTCTGATCCTTTCCCTCACTCTCACCATACAGCTGCTTCCACCACTCGGAGACATAATGTACACCCGGTTCATAATTAGCCAGGATTTCCACTTCCTTCCCTTTTCTGAGAAGGATATTGCGTACTGCCGCATACTGCAGCGCATCATTTTCCTCAAAGGCTGTATCCAGGGCTTTTTTACGTCCGTCTGCCGCCCCTTCCATAAGCTTGTCGATGTCCGCGCCGCTTACAGCAATAGGAAGCAGCCCAACAGCTGTCAATACGGAGAAACGTCCTCCCACATCATCCGGAACCACAAAGCTTTCATAGCCTTCTTCCGCAGCAAGCCCCTTCAGGGATCCCTTCGCCCGATCGGTAGTAGCATAAATTCTTCCTGCCGCTTCTTTCTTACCGTATTTCTTTTCCAGCATTTCCTTAAATACGCGGAAAGCTATGGCCGGCTCTGTTGTAGTGCCGGATTTGGAAATCATATTAATGGAAAAGTCCCTGTCGCCAATCACATCGATCAGATGTCTGATATAAGTGGAGCTGATGGAATTCCCCACAAAATAAATTTCAGGGGTTTTTCTGATTTCCTTGCTGACACAGTTATAGAAGCTGTGTCTTAAAAATTCAATCGCTGCTCTGGCTCCCAGATAGGAACCGCCGATTCCGATTACCAGAAGCACTTCGGAATCGCTCTGGATTTTAGCCGCCGCTTTTTTAATCCGGCCAAACTCTTCCTTATCATAATCCACAGGCAAATCAATCCACCCCAGAAAATCATTACCCGCTCCGGTTTTGGAAACAAGAAGATCCCTGGCATCCATTGCCTGTTTTTTCATAAAATCTACTTCATGCGCACCCATAAAAGGCGCTGCTTTTGAATAATCAAAAGTTACTTTGCTCATCTGCTTTTCCTCCAATTCTGCTGCCCATGTGCAGCAAACCAATAGATATGACGGGCTTTCATCGCAAAATTCTGCAATTTGGCACATTATCCGTTCTTAGTGTAGCAAAGTTGTTTTTTATTTTCAAGAGTTTTTATCTATGCAAAGAACTCTTTGAGCAGCTCCTCCAGCTCTTTCTCCTGGTTTTTTGTAAAAACCTGCTCCTCCAGGCGTTCCTCGGCCAGGCTTTTCTCCTGTAAAGGCATTCCCTTGACCCGTTCTTTTTTAACAGGCGCAGAAGCCTCCACAACCGCGGCCGTTTTCAGGACAGGCTGTTTCTTCCCCTTTTCTGCCTTCGGTAACGGCGTATCCCCATTTATCAGACTTTCCGTCTCATCCAAAACCGAAAGCCTTACCGCCATATGATTTTCCAGATAGTCCGTCAGGCTGGTTTTCAAAGCCGCCCGTTTACCGTTTAAATCCACCATGCCGGACACGCTGAAATATAAATACAGACCCAGAAAGCTCATCAGGTAAAACGGCAGAATTTCCCCCAGCGTTTTCCCGTCTATAATTCCTTTGCAGGCCCCCGCCCCTGCGAAAAATACCGACAGCATCATAAGCTGCCCCGCAAAATGGGACAGGCCGTCCATGGAAAATTTCCCTATCTGGATACGGTTGATGAACTTGTCCACAAAAACAGGGATATTGGGAACCCCATCATTAAGCTTATAACAGTTTCTGAATTTAATTTTACACTGCTTCAGTACCTTGTTTTCCGTGGCAGACATATTTTCCGCTTCCTTTATCAGGGAATTCAGAAAAATTCCTGTAATAAACTTGCATAATATGCTCAATAATAGCAATATAATTGTCATAGCCACCAGTTCTTTATTTTCCATAAACGAAGTCATATTCTCCTCCAATCTGCTGTTCCCCGTAGTATGCGTTCCCCCGGACCGGGCTTTTCCGGACGGCATTCCCCTGGACAGCGGTTCCTTAACGGTTCCTTTGTGAATAGTATTATAGGAGATCATACCGCCCGCCACAATACGGACAGGCCGGAAATCGGTCGGAGAATTACGCGCCTTTCTCCCATAATCATGGAATTATTGTGAAAATACTGGTAACAAAGGCTGTTTTTTGATATAATTCGTGTATTGCATTTATCAGTAACTCATACTTGGCACATGCGGCGTTTGAGTTAATAAATAATCATTGGAGGCTTTCTTATGAAATACAGAACAAAAGGTACCTGTTCCAGTGCCATCGATATCGAAATGGATGGCAATATTATTAAATCGGTGGTTTTTACCGGAGGCTGCAACGGCAATCTCCAGGGAATCTCCAGACTGGTGGAGGGCATGTCTGCAGAAGACGCCATTACCCGGCTGAAAGGAATCAAATGCGGTTTCAAGCCTACCTCCTGCCCGGATCAGCTGGCAATCGCCCTGGAATCCATCGTAGGAAACGCTAATTAAACAATCCGCTAGGGGGCTCATTCATGTCAAAAAAAATCGTTCTTACCGGCGGCGGCACCGCCGGTCATATTACGCCAAATATCGCCCTGCTGCCCAGGCTGTCTCAGCTGGGCTATGAGATTTCCTACATCGGTTCCTATAACGGAATGGAGAAAAAACTGATAGAGGATTATGATATCCCCTATTATGGAATATCCACCGGTAAATTCCGGCGCTATTTTGATTTAAAGAATTTTACCGATCCTTTCCGTGTTCTGAAGGGTTATGGAGAAGCCCGCAGAATACTGAAGGAGGTACGTCCCGACATTGTTTTTTCCAAAGGAGGATTTGTATCCGTTCCGGTAGTCAGAGCGGCATCCTCTTTGAAAATTCCCTGTGTCATCCATGAATCCGATATGACCCCCGGTCTTGCCAATAAGCTCTGTATCCCGGTTTCCACAAAGGTCTGCTGTAATTTCCCAGAAACCCTGCATTCTCTTCCCACAGAGAAAGCGGTTCTTACCGGCTCACCTATCCGGGATGAGCTTTCCCGGGGAAATAAGCTTGCCGCATTGGAATTATGTCATTTTACCGCAAATAAACCGGTGCTTATGATCATCGGCGGATCCCTGGGCGCCGCCTCCATTAATCAGGCAGTAAGGGAGGCTCTGCCCAGGCTCCTTGCAGATTTCCAGGTCGTACATATCTGCGGCCATGAGAAAATTGATAACCTGCTTTTAAACCAGTCCGGCTATACCCAGTTTGAATATCTCAAAACTGAACTGAAAGATGTATTTGCCATGGCGGACGTAGTGGTATCCAGAGCCGGGGCAAACGCCATCTGTGAGCTTCTCGCATTAAAGAAACCCAATCTGCTCATACCGCTTTCCGCAGGAAGCAGCCGGGGAGATCAGATACTAAATGCCCGCTCCTTTGAAGCCCAGGGCTTCAGCATGGTGATTGATGAAGACTATTTAAGCCCGGATCTCCTGGTGGAGAAGGTACAGGAGCTTTATTTTAACCGCCAGACCTATATTGATGCAATGGGTAAAAGCCAGCAGATGAATGCAACCAAGACGATTGCGGAACTGCTGGATGGAATTGTCCGGGAAAATACGGTTAAAAAGAAGTAACTATTCCGTCAGGCCAGCGCCCGGCGTAAGAAAATGATTCCGGATTGCAAAAAACATATGCCCGGAACGGCTGACAGTGCTGCCGGTATATAACTGTCTGCTGTTCCGGGCATTTTTCCGTACCTATTGGAACTATACTGCCTGCAGGCCGTGCGTTTCTTACGGCTGCCCGCAGATAGTTTTCCGGATTTCCTCCAGTTCTTCCTGCCCGGGTTTTCCCGGAACCCAGTTAATATTCTGGTGGTCATCCTCATAGCGGGGAATCAGATGCAGATGGAAATGCATAACCGTCTGTCCCGCGCATTCCCCATTATTCTGAACCAGATTAAAACCGCTGCAACCCAGCTTACCGGTCATCCGGACAGCCATCTTTTTAGCAAGATGCATTACTTCCCCGCAGGCATCCTCCGGGAGTTCATACAGATTCTTATAATGGTCCTTGGGAAGTATCAGGGCATGCCCTCTTGTTGCCGGTCCCAAATCCAGGATCACACGGTACTTTTCATCTTCATAAAGTGTTTTTGAAGGGATTTCCCCATTTGCTATTCTACAGAAAATACAAGCTTCTTCTTTCACCCTGTCTCCTTCCGCCCGAATAGGGCATGTTTTTATCAATTCCGGTAACGCAGCCTTCCCTCATTCCTTCCGATATGACACAGCAGGAAGGTTATCAGGAATCCGCTGAGCAGCCCGCCCAGATGAGCGGCATTGTTCACCATAACGCTTCGGAATCCGGAATAAAGGGAAAAGGCTATCATCAAAGCCATACGCTGGATAGAGATCCGTGCCGCATAGCCTTTCTTGGTAATCACAAGATAAAGCAGACCTCCCACCAATCCGAATACCGCACCGCTTGCCCCAATGGAGCTGTAATACAGCCCGGTAGAAAGCTCATATATAGCAGACAGCAGGTTGCCGCAAATACCGGAAACAAAAAAGAGCACAAGATATCTGGCGCCGCCGATTGTCTTTTCCACAATTTCTCCGCCAAAATACAGCAATATCATATTATTAACCAGGTGACTGATATCTGCATGAAGAAACATCGCCGTCACCAGCCTATAGTATTCCTGACTCCGGATCAAATAAAAAACTCCGAATTCACCTTTATCATACAGCCAGTCACCTGTAAAATAACTCACCAGAAAAATAATGACATTTGCAGCCGTAAGCACTGCGCTGCACCAGGGAACCTCTTTCATGTTCTGGTTTTGGTACCGATATGTCTGCGGTTTTACCATAGTAACCCCCATTACTGCCCTTTATATGTTATTGTACAACGCTTTACCGGCTGATACAAGTATATTTATTCAATCTTCAATTACTTGCGTAAATTCGACGGAAGTGCCTTATATCCCCGTGGCTAAAGCAAGAGGTTTTACGAAACTATGGATAAACTGCACAAAGGAGAAGCTTTTGCAAACTATGAGAATTCCTCATAATGAAAGACCATGTCCCCAAGCCGGATTTCATCTCCGTGCTCCAGCACCATACTCTCGTTCTGCTCCAGGCGTATGCCATTTATAAAAGTACCGTTCGTGGAATTCAGATCCATCAGTGCCACCCGTCCCTCCTTTTCCACAAATCGGGCATGGATACGGCTGACGGATGCGTCAGACAGCAGCAGCTGGACACGGTTCTTTAATTTACCCGCTATCATAGGCAAGGGCTCCAACCGGTATCGGATTTGCCTGCCGTCCGCATTTCCCGTCAATGCAGGGGCTTTTGTTTGATACCCGCCCTGCTTTACGGGACTTATTCCCTGTGTCCCCATATAAACGGTATTGTCCCCATCCCCGTATTCCGGCAGCCAGTCAAAGGACTCCCAGGCCTCCCCGTATTCCTTAGCCGTGCTTTCTTCCTCCTTTTCAGCCCCCTTCTTAACCAGCAGCCTCCATAAAAATACCAGCAAAATCAGGCCGTCCAAAGCCAGAAGCCCGAACAGGACTGCCTTAACGGTATCTTCCGGCTGAAGATACCAGATAAACATACACAGAATCGCAAAAGCCAGGCATGTGGCCCCAAGCCCTGCAAAATTCATCCTGCGCAGTCTTTCTTCCTGTGTTTCTTCGTCAGCTTTATCTTCCCTTTTTCTATCTTTTTCATATGTTTCTTTTTTATTTCCATCTTTTTTATCCGTCTCTTTTTTTTCCGCTTCTCTTCTTCCCGTACTTTTTTTATCCGGCATACTTTTTCTTTCTGCTGTTTTTTTCCCTGTGATATCCTTTACCGTATAATCTTTTATATACTTTTCTTCAATTGTAGCGATTCCCTGCTTCTCATATCCGGTTCCGCAAGTGTATAAACCTGGCTCCTCATAAAACTGCTCCTGCCAGTCCCCTTCTTCAGCCACCCATTCCGGATAGCCGCCTTCTCCGCTTCCGGAGAGCGTTTTACCGGCATAACATACTGGTTTCGGATCCTCCCGGCCGGTACCCTGGCCCTTTTCCCACATCCCCCGGAAACTATCCAGAGCAAAGCTTTCGGCCTTTGACATCTTATAAAACTGATAGGCGGCGCTCACCGCCATCTCCTCCTTATGATCCACATGCTCCAGAAAAAACTCCGCTACCGGCATATAAATGCTGCCGATCGGATTTTCCATCTCCGCAAAGGGATAATAAAGAAGGCATAGCTGTTCCGTATCCAAATCCAGATACATATACCGGGGATCCAGCAGGAGGTTTTGTTCTTCCAGCAGGAAACCGGACATGCCCTCCAATACGCGGGCAAGCTCCTCCACTATCCCCAGTATTTCCGTGAAAGACATTTTGCCTGCTTCATAAAGCTGATCCAGGGATTGGCGGGAGCTGATATCATAATACAGGCATACCTTCCCATTTATATATCTTTCGCTGCTGCACAGAAGGCCGGGAATTCTGTTTTTCAGGATCATCCGGTATTGGTAATTATCCATTTTTTCCTTAGGAATATCATCCAGAATCAGATAGCTGTGACTTAGCTCACGTTTATATTCAGGCTTTATCATTACATTCTCCCATCGGTAAACTCCGGCGTCAGTCGTTAGTTGCCGGTTTTTCTTGCCAGGCGGATATAGGAAACCGCATTCCTGCCCAGCGCCTTTTTTTCCGCTTTTATTTCCCAGCCCGTCCCTGCAAAAATCCCCATGCCCGGAAAAGGAAGGGACAGCTTTGCTTCAAGGGACACACTCACTGCCAGGGGAGAGGCCCTCACCTGCTTTTCCAGGTTCCGTACCGGCAATATTCTTTCCTCCAGCAGTTTGTCCAGCTCCTCCTCCGCCTTTGCCCGCATGCTGCCGCTGTCAGGTTCATACAGGCTTCCCCGGAATGCAGATATATAAGCAGCCTGGTTGAGGAAAATTACCGTGTAGAGATAAAAAGACAGATACATTAAGGCCGCGATCAAAATGACTGCCAGCGGCATGACAAAACTGGCTTCCAGGGTCATATAGGCATCCTTCCTATTTTTCTTATCCACAATTCTGCTCCTTATCTGTCACTTATCCACAGAGACGCCGAAAACGGCTTCTATTATCCACACCAATACAACCGCTGCCAGGAAAAACGGGGCAAAAGGGATCCGGGTATCCCGGTTTCCTTTTCGGCTGATCAGCAGTCCTGCTGCCAAAAGGAATGTGAGCAGACAGGCTGCCATAATTTCAGCGGTACATCTCTGCCATTGCTGCAGAAGTCCTGCCGGCAGTACCATAAGCCCATCGGCTGTCCCAAGCTTCCCTTCCGTAATATAGCTGTAAAACAGCATCATACAACCGGGCAGAAGCCCTGCCGGCAGGGCGAGCCAGCCGGCCTGTCCGGATACTTTCAGAATTCCCCAGTAGAGGGCACCTAAAAGGATACCTGTATATAAAAGCCAGCCGGGTATTTTTTTCAGTTTCAAGTCATAACAGCTGCAGATTCCAAGGAAACTGCATAGAATGATATTTTCCGCCATAAATCTCCTTTCTTATCCGCATCTGGAGCAGGGCGGCCTGCCGCCTGCTTCCGATAAGGGGATGCTGATAACGGTTCTTTTCAGACCGCTGCATGTGATGGTATTGTGGTATCTGGATCCTTCTCCTGTAACGTATACGAAGCTGCTGCCGTCACCTCCGCATTTTTCACAGGGATAGTATTTTCCTCCCGACTCATTGCGCAGCTGCCCCACCTCATCCCGCCCTGCAAGTTCCACAGAAAGTGTCAGATGGGTACAGTTTCTTTCCCTGTGGTAGACCGTACCGTTTTCCGTAATATATACGATCTCCTCCTGTTCTTCCGTCTCTGTTTTTCTCTCCACATCATAGCCTGTCCATGCCCTCATATAGCAGCAGCTTACAATCGTGGTTCCGGGATAAGCCAAAATAGGAACCACAGGCTTTACCCGGGCCGGACGTACCAGCTGTATCATCTCATCCGGCGCTCCGGTTGTATAAGCCAGCATGGACAGCTGGCGTCCCTGCTGGTGCAGCGTCTCGAGATTCTGTGCAAAGGTATGGAAAAACAGGTTCATGGATAGAATGTTTACCATAAAAAACAGAAAGAGAGGGACGGCCAGGGATGCTTCCACGGTCATGGAACCCGGATAATTCCTGCATAAGCTGCCGTCCTGACAGGGGGCGGGCAGGGACACCCCCTTTGCCGGATGCTTGAGGGGATATGTAAATGTGTGAAGTTTTTTATATGTGTGAGGAAAATGCGTTCGGAAGTACATGACCTTTCTGTTGTATTGTTTATTGTTTCTTTTTACATGGCATCCGTACAAAAGGGGCATCCCTGCTCACCTCCTCTCCCTTCTTATTATTCATAGCCATAGCTTCTTGCAATGCTGTACCGGTAACCATAACCGCTGGATACCTCCGCCTCAGCACGCATCCCGTCTATGCATCCGTCTATGCGGAAACAGATATTTCCTTTTGTCTGTCTGATATCCGCTTCCATAACATCCATTAATCTGCCTGTTATCTTTTCCTGCGTTTCCAAAAACAAAAACGCCTGCAGGTAATCTTCGTAGCCAAGCCCGGACTGCCCTCCCGGATATTCGGACAAATGTCCGCGGAAGGTCAGAAGCTGGCTGAACGGCGTATGCCAGGTGGACCCATCCTTTATGACCGGCACCTTTTCACCGTCAAAGAGCATCCGCATATCCTTCACGCTTTCCGCATACCCCCAGGCGAACAGAATCAGCTGCGTAACCGCTTCTTCCAGTTCCGGCAGTCCCAGCAGTGCGGTAATCAGGAGGGCCGTGCTTCTCGCTTCGCTCTGTTTTCCCCCGTCGCTGTACAGATATGCCATATTGGCTGCTTCCCTTACCAAAAGGAGTTTATTGGCGGTTCCACGCAGATTATCCAGATCATTGTCTTTTCCCTGAAGCAGGTATTCCACCTGATAAGTAAAGGCGGAATCTTCTTTCGGTTCCCTGTAATTCCCGCATTTTTCCATAATGTATCGAATAAAAATACAGGTATCCGCCACACTGGAAGGTGTCTGCACCCCCGGCCTCAATCCGGTACCTTCCAGCGTACCGTTACGATGGGTATACAGGTTGTTGACCGGGAGAGAGGCTGCGGATAAGGAGGCGCTGTTTTCTACGGCAAGACGCAGGATTCCTTCCTGTCTGGCCTGGTTCACCACATCCGAAGGCAGCTCCAGATTCTGCCCCTCCCACCCCTCTTCTTCCTGCTGCTCTTTTCTGCGTATGGCGTCCTTCACCTGTGTTTCCGTTTCCAGACGCCTTTGCTCCACATCACTTTCCAAAAATCCTCCGGACTGGATTATCCCTGCATTCACCGCCGCCTGCTCCAGGAAACTCAGCCCCCATTTATCCTTCATATACGCGATGGCCTGCGCTTTTAATACCGCGCCCTTTTCATCCGATGCCACGGACGCCTGCTGCAGCTGTACGCTTCCGGCGGTTAAGGCGGTCAAATCCTTTCCCACCGGAAGGGTAAAAACCTCAAAGGGGCGGAAATTCATATTCATATAGCTTCTTATGTGTTCTTCCGTATTGGAAAAGGACGGCGCTTTTCCTCCATAGGACATATCAATAAAAAACAGATCATATTGCTCCAGCATTTCCCTGTGGTATTCTGCCAGGGCCGAATCCATGGCCATATCCATGACACATTCCGTCTGGGTACGGATCGTATGCATCCTCACGCCTTCTGTAACCGTCAGCAGCAGGGACAGCAAAATCCCGGTGACCAGGGAAAGATAAACCGTAATATATCCGTTTCGCACCCCATATCTCCTCTTCTTAAATACTGCCGGCCTGGGAGGTTATTTTCCCGAAGATAGAATTTACCAGAGCTGTCAGCTGGTTCTTAAAAATAATAACGAGCCCTATCAGAACGAGAATGATCAGAATCACCTCTACCGTTCCCATACCTTCCTCTCCCTTCAGAATTTCCCTGATACGTTTTTTTACCTTCGCAGCCCCGTTTACCGTCTGCCAATATATATTTTTCATACATTCCTCCATTCTGCCTCCCGGCATGGTTCTAATCTGTTTCTGTTTACATACCTGCAAAGGAAAAGCAGGCCGGCACCATAATAAGTACCATTACCACCACAAGCATCATCATCATGGGGAGAAGCAGTCTGGTACCCGCTTTTTCCCCCGCTTCCCTGGCATTTCTCTTACGTTCCTCAAATGCATGCTCCGACTCCTGCTGCAGGGCATCCAGAAGTCCTGCTGCACCTTTTTTCAGATTCTGGCTAAGCAGCGCGCTGCATTTACGGTACTGTGTCAAACGGCAACGCTGCCCGAAATGTTCATAAGCCTGCGTCTCAGTAATTCCGCTCTCCATTTCCCGGCACACCAGCATTAATTCTTCATATACATAGACCACGCCGCCACCCGCTTTCTTATTTCTGTAATCGGAAGCCATCCGCATAAAAGCGCTTCTGACCGGAAGTCCTGCCCCCATGAGCAGGACCAGCTTGCTGACAAATTCCGGATAGGACAAAAGCAGCTGCTCTTCCCGATCCTTTCTTTTCTTTTTCAAATCCTTGTCCTGGAACCGGTACAGAAAACCTCCTGCAGCGAAAAATAACAGAAACAGCAGCATACTGTTGTCCTTAATCTTTTCCCTCCAAAGGACAGGCCTTTTTTCCACCTGTTTGGGAAGTACAAACCCTTCCTTTGTCCGGGAGGCCTCTTCCTTTTCCGTAACCGCGTCCTTCAAAAGCTTTCGGAACCGTTCTTCCTCCGTCAGCCGGGGCGGGCATACACGAACGGAAAAGGACTCCTCCCACCGTTCTTCATAGCAGGTAAGGACTGCACAAAGCTCCACCACTTCCCCGCTTTCTTCCACATCTTCATTCCGCACCTTTCCATCGCTCTGGATCCTCTCATAATTCTCACATTCCCAGGTTATCTGAAAAGGGTATCCGGGAAGAGAAGAAGGGAAATACAGATCTCCGGTAACCTCATCCAGACTCACGTTCTCTCCGGCAACCTCCTCATACAGGATTTCCTTCAGGCCGGGCAGCATATCTTCCAGCTGTTTCCGGGTATATTCCCTTTCCTGTACATCTATCGTGATTTCTTCCTTCCGTTTATCTTCCTGTGCTTCCAGGGTTACCTGGCGCATACCTCCTCCGTAAGAATTCCGGTACAGGATCCCTGCGTCTGACAGGCTTTTGTCCATTTGGGAAGAAAGGGAAAACGCGGCGGCAAGAAAGGTACCGGCTGTTACAAGAAACAGAAAGGTGCTCACCTTTTCCGCCGTATATATGCGCATCCGCTCCTGTGTATCCCATGGATACAGAATCTCCATGTCCTCCTGGATACGGGGGTTCCCTTCCGGCCATTTCCCTCTCTTCCTTCCTTTTATTTGTTTTTCATAACAAGTACAGAGCCAAACCGCCGGCCGGTAAAAGATACGGACAACAACCGGCGCATCGGCATCCGCATCCGCTTTTGTATGGCGGCCGGCCAGAAATAGCACAAGAATTCCCGCCAGCACTGCCGCATAGATCACCCACATAATTCAAACCTCGATTTCTATCATCTTTTTTGCTATTTGTAAAGCGGCAAGATATACTGCCAGACAGCCGGTCATAATGAGAATGCCGGCAGTATTGAAATAAAGACAGTCGAAAAAACCTCTGGAAGTCAGTTGGAGATAAGCCATAATGAGAAAGGGAACCATGTTCATAATCCGCTGCTCATAACGCCTGGATGAAAGAAGGGTCCGTATCTCTCTCTTTACTTCGATCTTTTCCCCGGTTATAGCAGCGCTGCGGCGTATGATAGCATTCAGATTTCCTCCCGACCGCTTGGCAATGGCAAAAATCTGTGCAAAATCCTCCATGTCCGCCTCGCCGCTTCTTCTTCCCAGATCCGCAAGCAGGATTTCCAGGGGCACATGGTTTTGCAGTCCCTTTTTCAGATAGCGTATTTCTTTTGCCATGAGGCTGTCGGTCCCATACAGCCGCTCCATATCCTTGCCTGCTTCCAGAAAAGCATTTTCAATGGAATAACCTGCCTGAAGCCCCGCCGCCACTGAAAGGATGGCATCCTTGAACTGATCCGCCAGCTCCTGTCGTTGTCTTCGTATCAAATCCTTCTCCGCCTCCCTGAAAGAAAACAGAACGACCGGAGACAGAGGCAGCATAGCCCAGAAGGAATGATAGAAAAACCAGGAAAGAAGTGCCGCGGCACCGATTCCCTTGGCTCCGTACAGCAGAATTTCCTTCCTGCAAAACGGATATCTGCCGTAATCCGGGGCATGCTCCTTTTCCTGTTGGGCCCCTTTCCTGCTATGCCAGGGAAATCCCTGCCATTTTAAGCTTATCTGCATGGCGCAGTTCCTCCTTTCTTATCAGCCTTCCCTTTACCTTATTTCCGGCGGCTCCCCCTTCCTCCTCAAAGGTATATAACGGGGAAAGAGTTATTTCTCCGTCTTCAAAACCGGTAACCTCCGCGATTTCCAATACCTTCCTGGTCTTGTCCCGCAGCCTTCCCAAATGGACAATCACGTCCACCCCGGAAGCGATTTGTCTGCGTATGGCGGGAAGCGGCAGCTCTACTCCCATCAGCATCATGGTTTCCAGACGCATTAGCATATCCCTGGCACTGTTGGCATGCCCTGTGGACATGGAGCCGTCATGCCCGCAGTTTAAGGCGCTCCCAATCAGATCCACCGCCTCCTGGCCCCTCACCTCTCCCACGATAATCCGGTCCGGCCGCATACGTAAGGATGTCTTGATCAGGTCCCTGATGGCAATGGGTTTACAGCCTTCCACATTGGCATTCCTGGTCTCCATACGCACCAGATTGGGGATTCCCCGGATCTGCAGTTCAGCGCTGTCCTCAATGGTAATCAGCCTTTCGTCGGACGGGATAAAACCCGCAAGGGCATTGAGAAACGTGGTTTTCCCGCTTCCTGTCCCTCCGCTGATAAAAATGTTGTACCGGGCTTTAACCAGCTTCTCCAGAAAATGGCAGGCCTCTTTACTGAGGGATCCCATTGCCAGCAGTTCCTTCATTCCTATGGGTTCGTCCGGGAACCGGCGGATAGTGACCACAGGGCCGTTCAGGGCGATAGGCCCCAGCACCACATTAACCCGGGAACCGTTCTCCAGCCTGGCATCCACGATAGGGGAAGTTTCGTTCACCACCCGGTTACAGCCCGCCACGATTTGCTGGATTACATCCTGGAGCTTTTCCCGGGATTCAAATCCACAGGGCCATGGAAACAGCCTTCCTGCCCGCTCCACAAAAATCCCTTCCAGGCCGTTTATCATAATTTCCGTTACCTGGCTGTCGTCAATCAGCTCCTGCAGCACATCCAGGCCGCGTATGGCATAAAAAAGTTCCTTTCCCAGCCTTGCTCTTTCGTATACATTCAGCTTTCCGCCGAATTCCCTGGCACGCAGCCTGTCCGCTATGGCATCCCGGATATCCTCATCCGACATCTCCCGGGAAAAGTCCATATGCTCCAGAAGTTCTCTGCGGATATCCTGCTTGGTCTCCAGATATTTTCCCTGTTCCATAAGCTTCCCTCCTTTTGATTTCACGCATCCTTCCAATCCTCCCGTATTATCTCCTGTACAAGTGCCGCCAGTTCCCCATGGGTGAGGTTTTCCAGGCCCGCCGGCAGCTGCCGGAACAGCGGAAGCCGGAATTTTCTTGTTTTTTCCAGAATCTCCTCGCAGTCCAGACAGCGGAGAAGTTCTTCATATTGTTCCTGTTTGGCAGCTGCAAACCCATCCTCCCTGGTGATGGTATACACTCTGGTACAAAGCCTCAGGATGTCAAACAGTCCCTGGACGGCTTCCGTCAAATCAAGAAGGACATACTCATAGAGGCCGGACATATCCAATTCCTCGAAAAGCCGCAGCCATTCCTCCGCTTCAATGCGCTGCAGATCCATGCAGGAAAACACCGGGGGGATATAGGCTAGGCCGTTTACCCTCTGTACCATGCCCTCCAGCCGGTAAGGAAACCTGTCGTCCCCGTTGTGGAGAAAATAAATCAAATCCGACAGATCCGTACTGAATTCCTGCTGCAGCATACGGGCCAGTCCGGAATAGCTTTCAAAATTCAAATAAAGTACTTTGTGTCTGCGGGCCAGAAGCTGGCCCAAAGTGAAAGAAAATGTGGTTTGAAGACACCGGCTTACCGGCGTATAGATTCCGATAAAGTGAACGTTTCCGCTTTTATCCCCGGATGCTGCGGGGGGAAGGATTCCCGCATCAGCAGCTATTTCCATGATTTTACGTACAATGTTATCCATAGACTGGTATTTATTTATCCGTTCCAGTCCCGGGGGCGCTTCTCCCTCTTCCTCCAGAAGCAGGAGGCGGGCCGTTTTCCAGGAATCCTCCTCCCAGTCCAGCGCCTCCTGATACACCTCCTGTGTCAGCAGAAGGAAGGCAACCCGGTTCTTACCGCAAAATTCTTCTAATGCCCGTGGATTTGTAAATACCTGCACCTCAAAGGGAAAACCGTCTCTGCCCGACAGCTGCCCCAGATAATCCGTGAGATGGCAGGTAAATCCCTGCTCGGTATCGCAAACTGCCAATATATTTTTTTTCAACTACACCTCCCGGCAGAAAACCAAAATCCGTAATGCGCAAGGGATACTCCGGCAACTGCCTGATCAATTAATAATGGGAATTCATAAGTGAAATGCGCTTCTGCCGCATGGGCGGAATGCGAAAAATCAAGAAATGCTGAGGCCTCAGCTAAAAGGAATTGTGAGAATGCAATAACAATACTGCTGTCAGAATGCAGCTGTTTGTGATTGGTAAAATGAAGTATAAATCATGTGTTTTAATTTGTCCAGACCGTTTTGCCAAATAAAATATTTTTGTTGCTTTTACACAAACTGCTCCGGAAAAACTGTGTACAAAAACAGGAAACACCTGGAAAACACTGGTTTTCCAGGTGTCAAACAAACGGTCTCCAGGCTTGCTTATTTAACTTCTCCTTCCCAAAACCCCTGTTCCATCAACGTCACGAGAAGCTCCCCGAAAAGGCTGTTGGCCCAGGCAAACCACGGCCTTGTAAAGTCTTCCGGTTCATCCGGATGAAACGATTCGTGCATGTAATTGGTACCGGCATGGGTATGGGCCAGCATTTCCAGACAGTTCCTGATCTCCGTTTTATCTGTTGATGTCAACGCCTGCATGATAATGCCGATATGCCAGACGTATCCCTCCGGCGTATGGGGGCTTCCCATTCCCGCCGCCCTGCTTCCGGCATAATAATAGGGGTTATCCTCCGAAAGAAGAAAGCGTCTTGTATTCTGATACAGACTGTCTTCCCTGCTGCAGTAACCCAGATAAGGCATGGCAAGAAGGCTGGGTGAATTGGCGTCATCCATCAGGTTATAATTGCCGAAGCCATCCGTTTCATAGGCATATATCCGGCCGTATTTATGATGATCCACCACGCCATAATCCATGATGCCGTCTCTGATTTCTTCCGCCAGCGCCTTACAGCGGTCTGCCAGTTCCCCATCCTCATAAACGTCCCTGCAGATTTCCTCCGCATACCCCAATGCGGCTGCCGCCATCATATTGGACGGAATCAGGTATCCGAATTTACAGCAGTCATCCGACGGACGGAAACCGGACCAGGTCATACCCGTAATATTGACAGGCCTGCCCTTTCCGCCGGCGGGTAGCGTATCTGTTTTCACACAATCATGTCTGGTAAAATAGTATTTTGAACGGCTGTGATCCTGTTCTGTGATAAAGGTTTCCAGAATACAACCTATCATTTTCTTATAAACCGGTGTGAAAATGCTGGTTACCGCCGTCGCTTTCCAATACGCATATCCGAGATACAGCGGCGCGCAAAGGGAATCCACCTCATATTTCCGTTCCCACACCTGGTCATTATTTTCCGTTTCATCCTTATGCCCGGAACCGTCGGCTCTCTCATTAAATGCATTCGCATAAGGATCCAGGCAGACAAATTCCGCCTGTTTTGCAATGACTCCCTCAAGGATTTCCCCAAGCTCCCTGTCCTTTGCCGCATACTTTACATATGGTTTCACCTGGGCCGCCGAATCCCGCAGCCACATAGCGGGAATATCCCCTGTGATTACAAAATAGCTTCCGTCCTCCAGTTGTTTGACCGTGGTTTCTATGGTATTCAGAAAACACCGGGCCGCCAAAGGAGCCAGCGGTTTATAATGGACGTTATAATACTCTTCCAGCTCTTTTGCCTTATTTACAAGTATTGAAGGGATTTTCATAGCACTCCTTATCCGCGCATTTCTTAAGACGGTGTACAGGCCTTCCCTGCCATCGTCCCCTGCCGCGCCTAACGTAATTGTTTATTTATTTCAATCGTACCCGTTTTCCGTAGCCTCAATGATTTGATAGGGTACAAGAACCGTTTTAGGTTCCTTTGCACCGTTCAGGGCATCCGCCAGCAGCCGGACACTGGTGTGTCCAATCGTATCCTCGTCCTGGCGCACATGGGTGAACATGCTTTCCTGAATAATGTTGTCACTGCTGTCAAAACAGACGACCGGACATTTTTTGTGCATTTTCATTTGATACAGACAACGGTATATAATCCGCGCAATGCTGTATTCCACGGCAAAAAAGGCCTCAACCTCCGGATGGCTTTCCACATACTTTGTAATCCGGCGCATATCCCGTTCCAGGTTTTCCTCAGAACGGGTACTTGGCAGGGTAGCCTTTAAATCCGTTATCCATAACGATTCGTCCGCAATCATTCCCTGTTCGCGGAAAGCCATGGTCAGGCCATTCTGGCGGTCCACAAGAGTGGGGGTCTCTCTGGAAGCCGGCATTGCAAAGCATATATTTTTATAGCCTTCATTCAGAAGATAGTTGGCCAGTTCTCTCGCCGCCGCTTCGTTATCCGTGCCTACAAAGGAAAGAGGTATTCCTTTCAGCTGCCTGTCAATGGTTACTATAGGGAACCGTTCCACCACAAGCTGCAATACTTTTGAATTATAATTTTCATCATGGACACACATGATGATAATGCCTTCCACACCGATTTGAAGCAAATCATCAATCGCCCTGGTTTCTTCTTCGATACTTCCATAAGAGCAGCGCAGAACCATACTGAAACCCTGGTTTTTGCATTCCATTTCCAGACTTCCCAGCAAGCGGCAGCCGAAACTCGGCCCGAAGCCATCCAGAATTACTCCAATCAGACGCCCGGGTGTTTTCCCTTTATCCTCTGCCTCCTGTATTTCCTTCGCCAGCACCGCTCCCGATACAAAAGAACCTTTTCCTGCCATCCGGATGATTTTGCCTTCCTCAGCCAGCATATCCAGTGCTTTTTTGCTTGTTATCCTGCTGACACAGTACTTTTCGGACAATTCTTTCTCCGACGGCAGCCTGTCTCCTTTTTTACAGGTTCCGTTAGCAATGCTCTCTGAAATATCCTTGTATATCTGTTCATAAAGCGGTAATTGTTTCATGGGATTCCCTCCTGCTCATTAAATGATATATCATTTAATTCATATTAACATTTGATCATATCATTTTCAATTGCTTTCGGGAATCTTTTTAAGGATTTGCCTGATTTGACGCAGACCCTTCATAATCTGCCGGCGGCAGGCAGTTCCACAGCTGTGAAACCGCGGCGGAGCAGCCCCATGCGGTATAGAAGGTATCCTGCGTTTGATCCGCCCACCTGGTCCACATAATACCGCTGCTGTTTCTGTTCCTCCATGCCGTCTGCGCGTTTTTCTCCATCCATTCAAGATATTGGGTCTGGCCGCCTTCATAGACCAGCTTGCCAAGCCATCTCGCCAGTATTCCCTTAAAGCCCGGCAGATCATTTCCCTCATCCTCCGTATTCATAACGCCGGCTTCATACATGACATCCCTGGTATAATCCGCCGCTTTTACCGAATTATCCAGATATTTTTCTTCCCCCGTTATCTGATACAAATAAAGGCCGGCGCCGATAAAGGTTCCCTGGTTATAGGTAGAGCACCATTGATTGATTCCGTTTTCCAAATCATAGGCGTCATAAACGGCTCCGTCTTCCCCCACCAGGTTTTCACACTGCCACTCGTATATGCTGACCGCTTTTTCCAGATAATCCGGCTCCCCCGTAATCTGGTACAAGAGACATGCGGCTATTGCGGCGGGACCGTTGATACACGAATTTTTTGTTTTATTATCCGTCCTCCAGAACAGGCCTCCTCCTAAATCTTCACTCCATGCTCTCTCATATACCAGATTAAAATGTTTCACTGCCTGTTCTTTATAAACATCCTTTTCATCCGCCTGGTACGCCCTTGCACATGCTATCGTCATCCAGATAATATCATCGTTATATTCATTATCAGACCAGTCTTCCCCGTGATCCTTAACGAATCCCAGATACATCTGCTCTATCAAATCCCTGTATTGCGGACAGGAAGTTTTTTCCCAGGCATCCACAGCGATTTCCATGATTTCCGCCCGCGGCCAGAATTGTTCTCCCACGATAGCGCCGGCACCATCTTCAGACACGACATAAAACTTGGCAAGGAACTGATCCATCGCTGCAACAGCCGTATCCCTTCCAATCTGTTCCCTTCTCACTTCTTCCGGTAATCGTCTTTCCATCTTTTCCGCCATTTCCTCCTTCTGTCTTTTTTCTGACTTTCCAGCCGCGCCGTTCATACCCGCACAGCCGCAGACGGCTGCCGCCGCCAAGAGCAGACAGAAAACAGCAGCCAGCCCATGCAGAACAGAATTAATAATCTTTCTCATATCCGTTCCTCACCTTTATAATACATGACTTGCTTATCGATTAATCCAGCAAATCCGCTTCCGAAACCCTGCCTGTTTTTCCGTCCAGGAATAATGTCTTAATTTCAAAAGGATTGCATTCCAGGGTATATGCGGTTTCCCATGCAGGCAGTTTCAGTTCTGCATAGCTCTTTTTTCCTGCCGCTTCGTATACACGGATAATATAGCCGTCCTTTGCCGATGCCTTTTTAAACGCGGACAAAATAACCGCCGGATTATCAATCGTAATAAGCTCCCCCCTCTTGTCTCCATTTCCTGACGGATTAAAGGCAAAGGCATAGGGTGCTTCGTTAAAAATCTGGGCTTTTCTGTCAAGGCTTTCCATAAGCTCCCGGGGTTTTCCCGCCTCTATGCAAAACCGGAAAATCCGTTCCCCCTGCTCCATCCTCACCGTATGCCTTTCCTCCCGCAGCGTGCGTTCAAAATTTCCGTCCGCCGCGCTGTAGCCTGCGCTTCTGAGAAGTGTAAGGCCAATATTACCGGCATGTATGCTGCTGCCGTGGGTTCCGCAATTAATGACTGCTAATGCCTTATCCTCATTTACAAATGCATTCCATTTCTGTGCTGTCACTTCCTGGTTTTCCTGCCGCAGCTTTTCCCTGGCGAACATCACCTGTCCCAGATAATCGCCGGACTCATATGCTGATTGGATATGTAATTTCAGGAAGGTATCCTTTTCATTCCAATATACCCCTGTTTCTATTTCAAACGCGGTACCTTTCTTCGGTAAAATGTAGCGCTGATATGCTTTTGACTCATGCCAGCCAAATAACGACTCCACCACGGTGCGGACAGGACCGTCCTCAATTACTTTTACCGAAGGTACCACCTTATCCGCCAGGCCGGAAAAAGCGCTCCCTTCATGAGGTGTAAGCAATGTCAGATTTCTTTCGCCGCAGCTTTCCGGCGTGCGCAGGCCCCATGAATTATAGGTATCATCATAAGCTGTCAGCTGAAAGCTTCCCGGCTTTATATATTCCTCTCCGTTTACCTGATAAGAATCCATCAGCCCGGTAGCCGTATTGATAACTGCACGCATGGACCCATTGTCAAATACATATTCTTTTTTTCCTGTAATCGGCTGGAATACCGGCCGTTTGGGAATGGTACGGAAACGGATATCGATCCGGTTCATGCAGGCAGGTTTTAATGTTGCCTCAATTACTACTTTCTTGCGCCAGTCTATACAAAAATGGCTGCTTTCCATCTCCCCCTGGGTAGCAACAGGCTCCCCGTTGCAGGAGCATTCCGGATAATAAAAGACATCCTCCCAGTTCTGCTTCGGAAGCCCTGCCTCAAAAGCGAACTGCCCGGTGATTTCATATGGATGGGGATTATAAAGAAAGACACAGGAGGTGCCGTCCGCAATTGCTTCCTCTCCGGCTGTCAGTGCGATCGCCGCCTTCATTTTTTCCCTGGACATAATCTCCAGACCGTGATCCAGCAGCCGCAGGGTATCTTCCTCCACGAGCTGCGTACCGGAACCCGGCAGGGCATCATGGAACTCGGCAAAAAGCAGATCCTTAACCGCCTCATGGACCGCCGTGTCCGGATACGGTTTCCCATACAAAAGAGAGGCCGCAGAAAACATTTTTTCTCCGCTGTAAATTTCATTCTCCAGAAGTCTGTGCTTCTGCTTCACCCGTATCTGGGAGGTATAGCAGCCCTCCGCCACCGGATTCAGCCCTCTCTCCACCAGAGGGAGTTCCTCAACCGATTCCCTGATTTCGCGGAAAAAGCTTTCCGTGTCGGAATGAAGGATGCTATATTCTTCTTTTCTTTCCTGAATCAGCTTCTCCAGGTCTTTCAGATCCTGTGCGGATGCCCCGCCGCCGTGATCTCCCACTCCCCAGAGAAACAGCGACACTTCCTCTTCCCTCGTATCATTCAGGAATTTCTCCAGTTCTTCCGCTGCATGCCCATGAACGGAATTGTAATTTTCATCCGATCTGTGTACGATTACTTCCGAACCGTTGAAGCCTTTCCAGCGGAAATTCTGGCTCTTAAAAGGAAAGTTATCCTTTGCCGGCCGGCAGACCACATAAGAATCATATCCCGCCTGGTTCAGAATCTGCACCAGTCCCCGGGAATGTCCAAAGGAATCAAAGTTTATTGCTGTTGTGGGACGTTTCCCGAATTCCTCCATAAAAAAACGCCTGCCTTCTGCAATATTCCGTATGATCGATTCACCGGACGGCATGTTGCAATCGGGCTGGAGATACCACCCGCCCATTATTTTCCAGCTTCCTTCCTTTTCCTTTTCTTTTATCCGCGCATAGAGATCCGGCTCGTTTTCCTTCACCCACTGATATAAAACAGCTTCATTGTGATTAAAAGTAAATCCAGGGAATTCATCGGTGAATCGTTCCGCCGTACGAAAGGTCGATAATGCCTCCGTACAGCCCTCCTCCCATCTCCACAGCCATACCGGATCCAGATGGGCGTTGCAAATCAAATGTATTTTTTTCATAGGGGTCTCCTTTTACCAGCTTTAACTGTTACCCAGTTTTGCCGCCATTTCCAGTGTCATTACAGCGCTCAGGTGCTGCGCGAGATCTATCGTCCCCCCGGACTTCTGTCTCCAGTCCCCGCCGGCCAGGCCTTCCTCGTTCATACCCTTTTCGGCTATCATCCGGGCATTCTTTTTTATGATGTCTTTCAGATCCTCAAATTCGTCGGACACCTGTGTCAGTTCATACACATATCGGAAAAAGATACCTCTGAACAAGCCGCAGTCATCGGGGCCTTCATAAGGAAAGATGCCGTCCTCATCCGCCAGCTCCGTCACCGCTTGGCGCGCCACTTTTCCCGCAAGCTCCAGATATTCCTTATGATTGGTTATACCTGCGTATTCCACGGCCGCCCCGATGATCACGCCCTGGCAATACGTAAATTTCCAGTCATAGTCCACCGCCCCGTCTCCCAGCCTGTTCATGCCATCCCATATGAAACAGGTGTCAGGATCCATAAGGTGATCCAGGTTCCATTTTAAAATTTTCTCTCCCCATTCCCGATCCTCTTCCCGGTGGAGTCTCTGATAAAGCCGGAAAGCTATTATAGCAGCGGGGGCGTTTGCCGGCGTATTTTTATAATCCGGCTGATCCTTTTTCCAGGCCATCCCTCCGCCGCAGCAGTCATTCCATGCCGTCTTACTATCATTCCATATAGAGACGGCCTGTTCCATATAACGTTTTTCTCCGGTAATATCAAAAGCACGGATGAGGGCAAGCGTCATCCACTCCATATCATCATACCAATTATGCAGGAAGGTTCCCCCATTTTCCCGGAAAACGCCATCATATTCCGCCTTAAAACGTTCCAGATAGTCCTTCTCCTTTGTTCTGGCATACCCATCCAGCAGGGCATCCAGCGCATGGGCATGCCACCAGTAAATCCACGATTCCTCTTCCTTTACCGGGTAATGATTGACAAATACTGCTTTCTCCTGATCCCAGAACTTGTTCCAAAGCGCATATTGTGCACGTTCACACGCCTCTTCTATTCTTTTCATCATACGCCTTCTTTCCTACAGGCTGAATCCTGTCTGTTTAAAACAGGGCCTGCCACAGCTTCAGGCAGACCCTGTACTTGAATCTTATATCGTCAGCAATCTCACTGCTGCGCTGCCTCCGCAAGGATTTCATTTCCCTGCTTTTCCGCATTGCTCAGGGCTTCCTCTGCAGTAATCTCACCCGCCACATATTTCTGAAGCTGGGGAATCAGGGCAAGGCCTTCCAAATCGGAGTATCCGAATACTTTGGATCGGATTCCTGCATAGTCCATCGTTTCCGAAAATACCCGAAGGATATCATCATCCATAAAATAAGGATCCTTTGCGGCTTCTTTATTTGCAGGGAGGTTCCCGCTGATTTTGCAGAATTCCACTCCGTTTTCAGGCTGCATTGTCCACCACTTAATGAATTCCCAGGATGCATCGGG
This sequence comes from Lachnospiraceae bacterium, assembly GCA_022845955.1. Taxonomy (GTDB): domain Bacteria; phylum Bacillota; class Clostridia; order Lachnospirales; family Lachnospiraceae; genus Eisenbergiella. The sequence goes on along the minus strand of AP025576.1, from coordinate 129,788 downwards.
ATTTTTAGCCCCATTGGGGATTACCAGACCGAAACCGCCCATCATAGCGGATTTTTCACCATGATACCCCTGAGGCTGGCCAATAACACCGAAGTTAAGTCCTGCTTCTTTATAGGATTCCAGAGTCCAGGGTCCGTTAAATGTGATAGCCACTTTACCCGCTTTAAATCCGTCGCCGCCGAAGCCGTCTTCAAAACCGAGCTGATATACTTTATCCTGATTCAGTAACTGATCCCAGTATTTCAGCACTGTCAGCCCTGCTTCGGTATTAAAAGCGGCTGTAGGGGGATTGGTGCCGTCATCCACCATTTTTCCGCCCGCCTGGCCAATCCAGTTATTGAACAAACCAACATCCTTCAATGAAAAGCCGGACTGGATCAGCTTGTCACCGTCCCATTTTGTCAGTTTAACCGCCGCATCCCGCAAGCTGTCCCAATCGGTAATGGAAGCGGGATCCACACCTGCTTCATCCAGGAGGTCTTTATTATAAAACAAAACCCTGGAATCAACGGTAAGGGGAATTCCGTACACCACATCTGCGGAAGTCATTTCATCCACAGCGGGTTCATAAAACTGGGACATATCCACATTATCTTTTGCAATGTACTCATCCAGGGGCGCAAGCGCTCCCTTCGGCGCATAAACTCCCGTATTAAACCGATCCCATAATACGATGTCGGGCACCTCATTGCTGGCTATTGCCGTAAGCAGCTTCTGCTCCATGCCGTCCTGTACCATATAGGTCACATGGTAGGTATCCTGGGAATTGTTAAAACCATCCAGCTGTTTTTCCAGCTGTGCCACCTGGTCACCGCTCCAGCTTCCCCACATCGTAAGCTCCACTTTTTCTCCGCTGCCCGATGCGGAAGTATCGGCTTGCTTTTCGCTTCCCGCTTCTGCCGTTCCCTGAGAAGTCCCACCGGTTCCTCCTGTCTGGGTTTTGCCGCATCCCGCAAGCATGGTTGTTGTCATTACTGCCGCAAGCAGCAGCGTTAATGCTTTTCTTTTCATTGTTAACTCCCTTCCGTGCATGTGCACTGTCATTTTTCCTCTTTATACCTGAACAAATGCCTGATGGCACCTGATCTTGCTTAAGTAATTGCCCCTATTCCTTCCCTCCGCTGAAAGCAATACCCTGGATATAATACTTCTGTGCAAAAACAAACACCAGAAGTGTAGGTATCGTGGCAATAACGGTTCCTGCCATCAACGGCCCGTACATCGTATTGTACTGGTACTGGAATGTGGAAAGCCCTACCTGAATCGTCATCATATCCTTGGAATTTAAGACAATCATAGGCCACATAAAGCTGTTCCAGCCTGACTGAAATGTCATGATTCCCAACGTTATCGCCGCTGGCAGAATTAACGGAAGATAAATATTCCAGAAAATACGGAATTCACTGCAGCCGTCCATCCTGGCAGCCTCCGCCAGATCATCCGGCAGTGTCTCGAAAAACTGCTTCATAAAGAAAACCGCATAAGCGCCCACTGCGCCGGGAAGTATAATTGCCGCATAATGATTGATAAAACCCTGGCCCCCCTGACCGAAGATATTATTGCCTCCCACAAGGGGGAAGTTTTTTAATACCAGGAACTGCGGAATCATGGTGATGACGCCCGGAATCATCATGGAAGAAAGCAGCAGGGAAAACATGGTCTTTCTCCCCTTGAACTTAAGCTTCGCAAAAGAGTATCCCGCCAGCGCCCCCAAAAAAATATTGGTAAGCACACCCGCCACAGCCAAAAACAAGGAATTCATAAAATATCTGCCGAAAGGTATCGTATCAAATACTTTCGTATAATTGGCAAGCGAGAAATTCTCTGAAAAAAGGGAAAGGGAACTGGAATAAATCTCCGCCTCCGGTTTAAATGATGTGGCAATCATCCACAAAAACGGATATACCGTAATTAAAGATATAAGCAACGCACCTATGTACCAGAAAACACTTTTTATATTTTTAGCTGTTCTTCTGCTCATCCTCATCCTCCCCCTTAAATATCCGCTTTATTAATTTTGCTGTTTATCACCGTCATCACCAGGATGATTGCAAACAATACCAGTGAAATGCTGGATGCATACCCCATATCCAGATTCTTAAACCCGTTATTATATATGTAATAAACAATAGTAATGGTTGCATTGCCCGGCCCGCCCTTCGTGAGCACAAATGCCTGATCAAACACCTGGAAGGTACCGATAATCAGCATGGTTGATACAAGGAAGGTTGTCTTTGTTATGGAAGGCATTGTAATTCTCGTAAACATCTGCCATTTGCTGGCCCCTTCAATCTTTGCCGCTTCATAATAAATGGGAGGAATCCCTTTCAGCCCCGCCAGGAAAATCATCATATTCCCTCCGAAACCTGCCCATAAACTCATGAGGACAATAGAAAACATCGCCAGCTTGGAATCATACAGCCACGCCTTTCCGCTGATCCCGAATAATTCCAGAATCCCATTCAGCAGACCCAGCTGAGGATTCAGAATCCAGAACCACAACGTTGCCGTAGCAACTGTTGATGAAAGCACCGGCAGATAAAACAACGTCCTAAACAGCCCGACCATTTTCTGATCCGCATTCAGAAACATAGCCGCTCCCAGGGAAAGCAGCAATCCCGCAGGGACATACATCACGGTATACACACACGTATTTTTAAGCGCAATCCAAAAAAATTCATCCCGCAGCAACTTCTGAAAATTAGCAACCCCCACAAGCCTTGGCGGATTAATCACATCATACTTGGTAAAACTCAATCCAATCGCCATAATCATTGGCAGAAGCGTAAACAAAAGAAATAATATCACCGGAGGTGCTACAAATAACCTCCCCATCCGGTCCTGTTTCCCAATAACCTTCTCTTCCACTACCCTTTTTTCTTTCTTTTTCATGCCCTCACTCCTTCCTGGTGATAATCCGCACTTTCCGCCTATCCATATCATTTATGTTATTTATAACATTTATTTTATATCATCCTCAGCAATCCTTTCCCCAATTTACATTATTTTCTGCCAATCCCGCTAATTATTGTCATTTTCTTCGTTCCCCTTTAAATAATATATATCTGTTTCGTTAATATGTACATATAATATCACTACATATCATAACATGCAAGCATTTTTATTATATTTATATTAAATATATCATTTATAACATTTATAAAAACACCAGGATCATTTTATATCCCGGTGTTTACACCACCTGCCGCCAATATCCGCTTATCCATTTTATATATCCTGCTGCCACAGCAAAGCTTCCGCCATATAATCTATGTAATAAAAAAAGTATTACGATGATAATGGATTAAATGAAGTAAAATGTCGCTTCCGTTCTTTTTTTTCATAATTTAGAGGTAAAGAAATTGAAGAGCAAGCATAGGAAGAGGGTACTCTCTTCCGAAAAACTGCTTGTTGGGAATTCTCCCAAACCTCTTTGCATTTTCGCAAACATCTATCCAAGGCACGTTCCGAATGAAAAGTAGAAAATTGACAAGGAATAGAATATAATCTAATCAAGTGATAAATTCTAATTTAAAGGAGGATTCCGTATGCAATATGCCATTGAAATGTACTATGATGATCTGACTGAAAAGGCTATTTATGATTTGGCAATTCAAATAGCTGACAGGGGAATTAGCAGTAAGTTTTTAGAGTGGAAAACCCGTCCGCATATTACGCTTGCGTGCTTTAATGATGTAGATGAAGATAAGTGCGAAAAGTTATTAAAGGACTTTGCGGTTAAACATTCTAAAAAGCCGGCATATATTGGTTCCATTGGGATGTTCAACGATTCAAGAACGATATTTCTTTCGCCCATAATGACGAAAGAAATGTATGATTTACAAAGAGATTTGCATGAATGTATGAACCTATTTGACACGACTGGTTGGGAATGGTACTGTCCTGATAGGTGGGTGCCGCATTGTACCGTTGCTTTAACAAAGGAAGACTCGGAAGAGGCATTTTTTGATGCGGCAGATTTTGTTTTGCACGAATTTAAAAAGATACAGGGTATCTTTCAATCGGTTGGCTTAGTTAAAGTTACATTCCCTGTTGAAGAACTTTATACAGTGGAACTAATGTAGTAAATCCCAGTTTGCTCTTGTCAACGATAAATTGAACGGGCTATTTACCCGTCACCCGTACTTATGTAGCAGCCAAGAGTGCAAAAGCAACGAGTGCAATCAATAAAAAATACATTACACAGAATAATATGATACCATTGAACAGCGTAACAATCCCCTTCCCCAAATAGAGAATGCGGATTCACACCCATAGACACACTAAAAAACTACGCCGGAGACTACGATACCATCTTCCTGCGCGAAATATAAGCCCTGCCCCACCATACTAATCTCACACGCTACCTTTTTATTCCCTTCAATCCAATATACATAAAATTTGCCGCCATACCCCAGGATAAAAGGAACCGTCACAGGGCCGGCTCTCCTTCGTCACAGCAGTCCGGGGCGGGATTTTCCTTCCTCCGCGGGCCGGACTGCTGTGACGAAGGAGAGAACGCAGCCCTGTGACGGTTCCTTTATCCGTCCTCCCCCGCAACCTACAATTCTACATTACGGCTCTTCTCCAACTTCTGCAGCTGCTTCTCCCCCTCCACAGCGATCTCCTTAAATTCCTCGATCGTCCGTGCAATCTGAGGCAGCGCCTTGGACTTATACGCACTGATATCATCCAGTGCAGATATGGTATCCGCAAATGCCTGCTTCAGGGTATCCGGAGAAATGCTTGCTTCCACCGCCTCACGCTGAATAGCAACGCCCTGCTCCTTCAGCATCTTGGATGTGGACAGAATCATATTGTTTGTCGTTTCATTCAGCATCTGTACCTTTTCAAGCACGATTTTCTGATTATACAGCGCGCCCGCAACGGTCACCGCAACCCGCAGCGAGGAGATAGTCACCGTTTCCGCACGGTCTACGGCACGGATAAGTTCCAGATTGTTCTTGCGGATAACTTCCATAGCTATGATTCCCTGCTGATTCACCACCAGCAGCTGCTGGAAATCCATCAGCCTCTGACGCAGCGGAAACAGGATTTCTTCTTCGATGAACTTGATTTTTTCTTCCTCTTCCCCCGCTGCCTTCGCATTCTCCACCGCATTGGACAGATACGTATCCAGCTGGGTCCCCATTTCTATTCTCTGGGCCAGCTGCTTTGTAAGATCCCGCATGTCAGCCTGTTCGATTTCAAGCGTTGTATTATCATTCTTTAACATATTCTTGCCCTTATCCAGGGTTTTCACAATGGATGCAATCTCGGCATCGGCCGTTTTATATCGCTCAAAATAACGGCGGATAGGATTAAATATCTTGCCCAGCAGTCCCGTTTTCGTGAAATCCAGGGCCGAAGGATCCAGATCCCGCATTTTAATCGAAAGGTCTGCCAGCCCCCGTGATATCTCGCCCGTTTCTCCGCCCGCTTTGCTGAAATCCCCCATCCTCTTTTGAAGGATGCTGTTTTTAACGGAAGACTTTTTAATAATATCCGCCCCAAAGGTCTCGATTACCTGCACAAATTCTCTTCTTTCCGAAAGAGAATCCAGATCGACCCCCATAATCATCTCCGCTTTTTCCTTCATGGTATTATCAATGAGCACTTTATCCTCATTTGTAGGCAACAGTTCTTGTTCCACTTCTTTCTTTATTTCTTCGGCCCTGGGTAAATCCAGTGAAAAATCTCCCATATTCCTTCCCCCCTATTTACATATTCGCATTAAACAGATTCTTTAACTGGTACACTACATCGTCTGTGGAGGCATCGATGCTTGCCGCCTCATTTACAGCGCTGATACTCTGCAATGCCGCAAGATCGGCATTATATCCTATGGTATAAACCGGTATTTTCAGGCCGCTCAACACATTCCTGATGTCATTCAGGCTGTAGCCGGAATTAGTCTCCCCGTCACTCAGGACAAAAATCATCGGCTTGGCACCGGGGTTTTCCTCCAACGCCTTGTTGATCATATCCATAGCCACACAGATACCGTCAAAGGTAGCCGTACCGCCCGTAGCATAAAGATTCTCCACCGCTCCCTTAAATAAGGACTGTTGGTTCAGGTCGAACTGTCCTATGGGTAATTCAATAGTCACATCATCCGAATAGCTTACAAGGCCTATGTAGTTGTCGGCATTGATATATTTCATGCTGTTGATCAGAGACTCCTGCAGTGCATTCAGCGGAGCGCCTGCCATACTTCCCGAGGTATCTGTCACAAAAACGCCGATAACAGGTTTTCCGTTATCTTTATTTACTTTATAAAGCTTCTGGGCATCCACCAGCACATCACCGGAAACCGTGTCGTATTCACACACGTAATCCTCCATGCCGTTAAAGCCATACTCGTCTGCCCGCTCCACCGCTTCCTGTGAGGAACAGAATTCAGCAAACTTCTGAAGGATTTCCGTTTTCTCCGGGCTGGTTTCTCCCACGCTCACAAGCGGATTGTCATGCCTGTAGCCAAACGGCGTAAATTTATAGTTTCTGGAAAGCGCCGAATCGTTCTTATAGGACTGGTATTCCAGAATAAACCCATCCAGCGTGCCTCTCTCCGCCGCTTCCCTCATCTGCATGGTAGTCAGCGCCACAAACGGCACATTCTCCTGGAACTTCCGGAATCCTTCCACAGCCGTATCGGAAAGCGGATTGTCCTTATCATACCGTTCAAGGGTACATACAAGAAAATTCAGCCCTGCGCTGCTGGCGAAGGGATTGGTGTATCCCATAGTGAATTCACCGGCTTCCGTCGCCTCTGTTATCGCCTTTAAATCCACGCTTCCATATTTTTCCGTTATTTTCTTATAGGTAGCATCAGAAAGCAGGATCCCCGCAACATTTCCCACCATTCTCTCTGCTATCACATCGGTTTCCACACCTTTGGCATTAAGCATATCCACCCAAAGCATGCTGGAAGGGGAAAAACCGTCGGGCACCGCTTTCCCTGTGGCGATATAATCAAGCGCCTGTCCGCTGTTAACCTTCCTGATCTGAACCGAAACCTCCTGGTCATTTACGGTAAATCCCTGCCTGTTAAAGTCTTCCGCCATCTCACAAAGCCATGCATCCGATCCCGTACCGGCTTTTTCCGGGGAAGAATAAATCTCCGCATATAGGGAAGTAGACGCTGCCGTACCGATTTCACAAGTATCAATATCAGGAAGCTCCGCCGCCTCGTCTTCCACATCATCAAACTCTACCGGCGATTTTACAGGCGTTGCCGTATCAGGGCTGATTTTATTCACCATTTTCTCAAGGCTGCTTTTGGCACTTTCCTCTGAAATCACCTTATCGGATTTCCCAAGATTTCTTGTAAGATAAATCCCTCCAAACACAACTGCACATACCACCACTATGACTGCTGCCAGTATGCCGATTTTTTTCTTTCCCATAGCTCCTCCCATTCCGTGTTTCCACTATTGATAGTATTTTGCATCCTTTGTCAGCTTTTCGATTTCTTCCAGGATTTCGTTGTTCCTATCCTCATTTGCATTAATTTCATAAGAAGAAAGTCCGACAGCCAGCGCATCCAGCTTCAGAAGAATCTTTTCATTCAACGCAAGCGCCGCCTTTGTGGATTCATAATTATCCCGATACAGCTTCAGCTGCTCTTCCTGGATATCGTCAGGAATATCGTCTTCTTTATAAGTTTTAAGACGTTCATATTCTTCTTCATCAAAAATACTCATTCTTCCGGACATGGCTACCACATTTTTTATGGCTGATTCCTCGGCATTTGCAACAATGCTTTGAAACTTATCCCAGCTCATGGAGCCTTCTGTGAATTTACGTCCGATGATCTCATTAATTCTGTTCCTGCATTTCTGTACCCGGTCCAGCTGTCCGGAAGCGGTTTTGGCAATACTGCCAAACATCCTGCTGTCCATATGGCTTTTCAGGATTTTCCTTGCCTCGTCCAAATTATAAACCTCATCAGGCACAATATGTATGGGTCTGGGTTCCCGCAGCATCCGGATATTCACATAGAAGAAAATACAGAGAAGCCCCAGCCCTGCCAGAATAGACATCCCGGCCCTGAAAATGCTTTCATCCGTAACCCGCAGCGCCATAAGTCCCGGCGAGTACAGAACAACAACGATTATCGCTAACGCAATATCTATCGCAATTAATTTCACATATTTTTTGTTCACTATCTGTCACCTCTTCTTCCGGCGAAAGTCTCGGCCCGAATCATACTGTTTCCAAATAAACAAAATTATTATACCATACCCCATCCTATAGCTGCAATCAAACTTTACCCCGGCGGAGGTTTCCCCCATGCGGCACGCAGAATTTTTATCAACGTACTCCCCTCTCAGAAATACGGGCTTTGCCGGAAAACCCGGCAAAGCCCGTATTTTACGCCTTATTTTATTATTCGCGGCAACGCTTTATGCCGCCGCACCCCTCACAGCATGGAGCAGATGCTGATTCCATACAGAAGGCCTATTCCCGGCAGCCCCAGCAGCCCCGACACCACGATACTGAAAGGCCCGATCCCCACATGCCAGGAGAACCCCTGAGCGCTCAGGAACATGTTGATAAAATAAATGGACAGGGTTCCCAGCACCGCACGCATAATAAAATTAATCAGCATATCCGTCCTGCTGCGCATGGCCGCAATGAGTAATATCAGGGCGAAGCTGACACCTATCATCAAAATTCCGTTCATATTTTCCATTCGTCCTCCGGTCCCGACTTGTTTCGACAGGCGGCCTTCTTTTTCTGCACATGCCGAACAACCCGGTCTGTCCTTTCTACACAATATGTAAAAAAAGAAAAAATATAACATGCATATTTTCCCTTTTTCCTGTATATACTTATTAAAAAGTATCAATTTGGTAAAATCAGGCAAAGGAGGATGATTCATGAAATTCCATTTTAGCCAGGGCAGCGTGAACAAAGAGGACAAGCCCCTTACTTATCAGGAGAGCCTGTTGTTGGATATCCAAAAGACAAGATGTGAATTAGAAGATGCCTATACAGGCTTTGATTATGTTACTGATCCCGACCTGATTGACTGTTATATATATGAGCAGAATGCAGTCATGAAAAGATACAACTATCTTCTGCAGAAGGCGGCCAGCCTGAGGGCCGCGGAGCAGGCGATTACCGGATAAAAAAGAACTGGCGGCGTTCGTTTTGCATCGTTTTCTCCGGCTCATCAGATTACTCCTTTCAAACAACACGGCTTTCCGATATATCGGAAAGCCGTGTTGTCCGTTCCTATCAATATACAAATACCACCGCGCTGGAAGCAGGCAGGTCAAAGGTTATCCGGTAGGGCTTATAATCACAGGACTCTGCAACCGCCCTGATAGATGCAGGAATTTCCGCCCCGTTCCCCCCGAACTGTTTATCATCGCTGTTCAATATCAGCTTGTAGTTTTTCCGTTTCGGAACACCCACACAATAATCTTTTCTTTCCACCGGTGTCATGTTCAGTACAAAAAGAAGATTGTTTTTCCCATCGGAGGATTTACGGATAAAGCTGTAGGTACTGCGCTCCGCATCATCCGCATTGACCCATTCGAACCCGCTCCAGTCATTGTCGATTTCATGGAGGCAGGGATATTTATGACAAAGGTTGAGAAGCGTCTTCACATATTCCAGCATGCCGCTGTTAAGCTCATCCTGGAGCATGTACCAGTCCAGCTCCCTTTCTTCGCTCCATTCCCTTTCCTGGGCGAATTCCTGGCCCATGAACAGAAGCTTTTTCCCTTCATGTCCGAACATATATGCATATCCGGCCCTCAAGTTCGCGTATTTATCCGCACGCAGGCCGGGCATTTTATTTACCATAGAGCATTTCAGATGAACCACTTCATCATGGGACAACGGCAGGATATAGTTTTCCGCGCTGTTATAGCTCATGGCAAAGGTCATGGCATAATGGTTGTTTTTACGGAAATAGGGATCCAGCTTCATATATTCACAAAAATCATGCATCCAGCCCATATTCCACTTAAAGCTAAAATCCAGTCCCCCCTTATCAATAGGGCCTGTTACCAGCGGCCATGCGGTGGATTCCTCCGCAATGGTCATAACGCCGGGGAAGGTTCCCCGAATGACGGAATTAAAATGCTTGAAAAATTCAATAGCTTCCAGGTTCTTATTGCCGCCGAATTTATTGGGCACCCACTCTCCGTCTTTTTTGCCGTAATCCAGATACAGCATGGAGGCAACTGCGTCCACACGCAGGCCGTCCACGTGAAACTCCTTAATCCAGAAAAGGGCATTGGCAATCAGGAAGTTTTTCACCTCATTCTTGCCATAGTTAAATATTTTGGTCCCCCAGTCCGGGTGCTCCCCCATCCTGGGATCCGGATATTCAAACAGCGCTTCGCCGTCAAATTCTGCCAGCCCGTGGGCATCCTTGGGGAAATGGGCCGGAACCCAGTCCAGGATCACCCCTATCTTGTTGCGGTGCAGCGTATTCACCAGATACGCGAAATCCTCCGCCGTTCCATAACGGGAGGTAGGGGCGTAATATCCGGTTACCTGATACCCCCAGGAGCCGTCAAAAGGATGCTCCGCTATTCCCATCAGCTCCACATGGGTGAATTTCACTTCCTTCAGATAGGCAGCGAGCCTGTCCGCAAACTCCCTGTAGGTATAGAAGCCGTCCTCCGTTCCGTCAGGATGCTTCATCCAGGAACCGATATGGCATTCATAGATAGCCAGCGGCTCCTTATTCCAATCTTTTCCGTCCCGCTCCTCCATCCAGGCCGAATCGCTCCATTTCAAGCGGGAAATATCCGTGGTAACAGACGCTGTCCCGGGTCTTTTTTCTGCATAATTGGCAAAGGGATCCGCCTTATAAAGCTTTCGTCCGTCAGCAGCGGTAATCAGGAACTTATACATCTCGCCTGTCCCTACTCCCGGAATGAAAAGCTCATAGATTCCGCCCGGCCCCTTTTTTTTCATGGGGTATTGGGTTTCTTCCCATCCGTTAAAAGTTCCGAAAACATGTACCTGTTCGGCATGCGGCGCCCAAACTGCAAAAAACATTCCTTTCTTTCCATTTTCTACAGAAGGATGCGCCCCCAGTTTTTTGTAAATATCATAGTGCGTCCCCTGTGCAAACAGATACTCATCGGCTTCGGAGATAAAGACCTTCTCCGCCTTCTTGTGTTTTGCTACACCTGCCATTTTTACCTCTCTTCCGCCGCCAGAAGCGGCTTAGATTCTATCTATATGAAATCCCCCTCATGCAGAATAATCATATCGTCGTCATCATAACGCTTTGCCAGCAGAACATCCATAAAATGCTTGGGTGTTTTACGGTTGGCGTGGTCGATAGCCTCATCCACAATATCCCTGACATCATTAACCGTAACGATATGGTCACTGGTCTGCATATCTTCAATGCGGGTATGAAGGGCAAGCCTGCCCAGCTCATCGATGGCGTATTCCTGCATTTTTGCGTACTGACAGCCATAGGCTACAAGCGTACCGTTATCCAACGCCTCGATGTCAAACCTGGCATTAAAGAAGGACTCCATTTCCGGATTGGCGGAAATCAGCTTCTTGATATTTCTCTTTATATCTATGAGGATCACCAGAATACCTGTCCGTTCCTGGTTCAGCGCATCCAGGAGCCTGTATATGCTTTCGTCATTAATTTCCCCGGCAGCATCAATGATAAGGGCACCCCCCGCCAGCTTATCAATCAACTCTCCGGGATCCTTCTTATTAAAAGCATCCCCTTCTATTTTGGCAAGTTTTCCGGAGAAATTAGAATCCTTGGATTTCACATCTTTGACTATGTTTTTGGCAAGGCTAAGGGTGTCGGATCCCGGATCTCCCGTAATGATCAGGTTGCCTGTATATGCCGCAAGACTCAGCTTATCCAGCGCACGCACCAGCTTCTTCATGGATCCTCTGGTCGGGACAAAGGACGCGAACAGCTGCTTTTCCGCCCTGCTCATGGCACGGATTTCCTGCTCCAGACGTTCCTCTTCCAGGCGTTCCATCATCTGCTGCGAGTTTTCCGGATTTTCCTCCTGTTCCGGATCCTCCGTCTCCTCCGTTTCCGCGGGTCCCTGCTCCTGCTCGTACCCAACAGCTTCCGGCTGGCTGATATAGGCAGGCTGCCTCTCCGCCGGATCTTCCTCCGGCACCGGACGGGTTTCAAAACCGGCCGGCTCCTCATATACGGGTGCGGCTTCTTCATATACGGGTAAAGCCTCCGGTTCCTGCCTTACCGGAACGGGCTGCCCGGCTGCCGGCGCGGAAATCTCCTCCTGCGCGGGCGCCGGCGGAGGAACGGTTTCCTGTACCTGTGCCGGCCGCACTGCGGCCGTTTCGGAAACAGCAGGCATGGAGACCGGCTGGGGGATCCCCCTCTCCGGATCCGCCTGCCCGCCCGGGGACTGCGCTTTATGTACAGTCTGCAGAACCGGCCGGGCGGCAGCACCCTCCGATGCGGCTGCTGCTGCAGATAATTCCTTCATCCCCGGTTCAGGAACCGCTCCTGCCGCTATGGAACCCGCCGCCTCTGCGGCTTCTGCCGCAGCTGCCGCTGTTACGGCGCCGGTAATCTCTGCCCGTTTCATGGCATTTTCCACTTCCTCCGCAGCCCAAATCTTGGTATGCGCAGAAATAACACTTGTATCCGATGGACGCCTGCGCTCCACAGGTATCCTTTCTTCCTTTTGCAAACGTTCCAGAACCCCTTTTCTGGCCGTTTTATCAAAATCCCGGAAAAGAGAATCCGTCTGTTCCAAGACGCGCTGCTGCAGCTGCCTGCGGCGCTTCTCTTCATTCTCGTGCTTCATCTTTTCCCATTCTTTCATAATGTCTTCAATGTTCATCTGGCCGGTGATCTGCTTTTCCACCTGATACCCTTCCGGCACCACCAGACTGATCTGCCCGTCGTATTCCTGGGCAAGGTAATTGGTAAGCCCCGGATCCGATGCCGCATACCCCTCCCCGCCCGGTGTTTCCATCACGGCTGCAGCCATATCCTGCGATGCCGTCTCCTCCGCATAACCGCCGGCGGTAGAGTCCGGGGAAACAGGCGCCTCGTCATAAGAATAAGTCTCTTCCCCGTATTGGGCCGGATCATATTCCTGAGGAACCATTTCGCCGGTATCCTCCGCCGCTATATCATAAGGCTGATCCCCATAGGAAGCTTCCTCCTGTGCGTTTCTCTGTTCCAGGTATTCCTGCAGGGATACCGGCTCCCCGGCCGGCTGCTGTCCGGCCGGCTGCTGTCCGTTCAGCATCAGCTCTTCCATACTTCTGGCAAGTTCCTTCTGCAGGTTTATGGTATTATACTGCCCCACATCCATGGGCTTGACATGTATCTCATCCTCTTCCCCGGGTGTTCCGCCGGCATTTTTAGCGCGTGAGGAATTCCTGTCCGGCTTTTCCTCCGTCTCCGGTACCCGAAGGCCCTGCTTGCGCATCATATAAGCTTCATACTTCTGCTGCTGTGCAGGGGATAACGGCTGGTGAAGCATCTTAAGCTCCATCGCTTTCATCACGTATTTGCCTTCCCCAAACCAGAGGATCAGTTCGTCACATTCCTCCACACATTTGGTGGCCAGTCCCACCCGATGGTACAAGTAAGCCAGTTCATATGCCCATTTTTCCCGGTAGTCCCTCTTCTTCAGTTCCTCCAGTACCGCAATCCGCTCCTCCAGCCCCACATCCTGGGCCTCGTACAGCTTGTACTGAAGGACATATCTGCCGCTGTCATTGGGCGCTATCTGCGTAAAATCCTTATAATACTCCACTGCCTGTACGACTTCTCCCATCTTTATGGAAAGGTCACACAGGGAATAAACGATCATCCTTCCTGCCGGATGGCGCTCATTAGCCATTTCCAGCAGAAGCTTCGCGTCCTCAAATCTTCTGTTTACCTTATACAAATCACTGACCGTACAAAGCATCATCACGCTTTTTACCCTTGTCCAGTCAATTGTATCCGCTACCTTTGCCGCATCCACATATTTTTTCTGGGAAATCAGTGTCTTGATTTCCTCTGCCCGTATTTTGTACTCATATTTATCCAAGGTGCCACCTCTACCGTAATCCTGATTAGGCATAATTACCCACTTTTTTATCATATAAGTTTACCATAGGTGTATTGTCTTGTCAAAGCCAATTGCCCGTAAATATGAGCTTATTTTATCGCTCCCCTCCTAAAAAGCATATACGTTTATACCATTTATTGCCAATATTTATCAGTCAAACAAAACCTTCCAATCTTTATCTGCGGCAGCTTCAAAACACATGGAAATCTGTTCTTTTGTGGTTTTTTCCTCCGCCAGTACCGGGAGATTCTCCAATGGAAACCAATCCCTCTGGATAGTTTCCGTATTTTTTTCAAATTCCCCTTCCACCGGTTCACACAAAATAAATATCTTGCAGATATTATATGCATAGGCCGGCTTATTATGTCTGTTACGATCCTGGACGGCCACAAGCCGTACCGGCGCCACCGTCATACCCGCTTCTTCTTTTGCCTCTTTTACCGTATTCTCTTTAATGGATTGATCCATATCCACCCAGCCGCCCGGCAGGGACCATCTGCCGTCCATTTCCTGCACCAGCAGGATTTTGCCGTCCCGGATAATCGCCGCCCGGCTGTCCAGCTTGGGCGTCTGGTAGCCTGCTTCCCTGCCGAACAGCCCGTCTACCTGTTCAAAAGTCATCGGTGTGTTGCAGCTGACGATCTCCGCCGCAATTTCCCGTATTCTCCCGAACCGCTCCTGATCAAAGGGATCCCGGGAATAGGTAAGCCCTGCCTGGGCTATAAACTGCAGCTCCATCGCCCATTTCAGCCACTGATGTTCCCTGAGGGGATCCTTTTCCAACAGGAAAGTGGAAGATACCTCTTCCGGACATGCCAGATACCAGTCCGCACGGATATGGGCCGGGGATGCGCATCCCCAAAGGGCCAGCGCCCCCTCCACACCGGCATCCGCCGCACAGTCCATGTCATAGACCGTATCCCCGATAAATACCGTATCCTGCGCACAGGCATTTTCCCTGCGCAGATATTCCTTTACCGGTTCCCCGTAAGGCTTGTGTATTACTGTGTCATCCGCACAGATTACCGTATCAAAATAACTCTCCAGCCCAAACGGCAGAAAATCCCGTTTATACTCCTCCCGGTTCCTGGATGTCACAATCCCCAGACGGGCTCCTTTTTCCTTAAGCTTTTCCAGCAGCTTCGGGATTCCCGGGAACACTTTTATATATTTCTGGTAACGGGGAGTCAGGTTCCCCCAGAAATCCACAATTTCCGGGATTTCCTCCTCCGGAAAGCCAAATCTCCGCAGAGCCGCTTCGCTGGGGATTCCCAGCGCATACTTCAGATCCTGCGTTTCCAGCTTTTTTCCCGTTTTCACATATATGGTCTCCTGAAAAGACAGCAGCACCGCTTCCTCCGAATCCAGCAGCGTGCCGTCCACATCAAACAAGATATGCTTTTTCATAATTTTCCTTCCTTTCTTTATTTATCGTACCGCTGCAGGGAACCGGCAATTACCATAAGCCCCTTTTCATAGTCCTTTTCATAGTCATCGGATATCACCAGCAGTGGCATCGAATGCGCAGGAATCACTTTTTCACATTCCTGGTACAGTTCTTCCAGAACCCCCTCCAGAAAAGGGTTTCGGTAAAGGATAATACGCTGGGGATTCAGGACGGAGGCATATATCTGGATAATTTTCCGGTAGGCCTCCAGCATCCGGGAGGGGGCAAAATCCTTATCCTGTGGACGGAGCTTTCCCGGCATATCGGGCAGGAAACTGAGTTCTCCCGCAAAATCGCTGGCCCCCTGCCACAGCTTTCCATGAACGACCACCCCGGCGCCCATCCCGTTTTTCCCCAGATAGATACAGACACAGCAGCTCTCCTTCTGGCCGTCCGCGCTCCAGCGGCCCGCGGCCACCGCATTCATATCATTGATCACCCGCACCGGAAGGCCGAACCTTTCGGAAAAATAATCCTGTAAATCCATACCTACAAGCTGGCATTCTCCCCCTGACAAAAGAATTTTCCCGCCGGAAACCATACCTGCCGCCCCGATCACAATCCCTTTCAGATTGGGGTAACGCTGCCGGATGCTCTCAATCTTAGCTTCCAGGACGTCCAGCACCTCCTGGTTTCCCTCCGAACTGCCCGATGTCAGGCTGTTTTCTTCCCGATCCTTCAGCGCCCAGTGTACGCTGTCATTCTCGACGGTGAGAAGCAGATACAGCGCATACATAGGGTTCAGCCGGAACAGTGCTGCACACCTGCCGCCGCTGGACATTTCCGTCCCCGCCTCCTCCACTTCCCCGGATTCGCAGAGAAGATCCACCGTTTTGCTCACTGTGGGGAAGCTCAGTCCGGTTTTCCGGGCAAGGCTGCTCTTGCTCACAGGCCCCATCCCCTTCATGCAGCTTCTCACAATCTCCTGGTTCATATCCCTGACTGTAATCGTACTTGCCATAAAGCAACCTCCGTTATATTACTTTTTAAAAGTATTTTAATTATAGATCAAAAACAGATTTTGCGCAACTATAAGTAAAAGAAAAACCTCCTGTTGGCTATGTGGCAGGCGGCAGCCTTTTGGCAGGGCACACACCAAATATCCGGCAGGAAGCTTTCTTCTTTTATGTATGGAGTCCCATTTCCCGCAGAGTTTCCCTGACTTCCTTGGGGTTATCGCAGGTAATCAGCGTGGCGCCGCAGCGGCGGGCCAGCTCCAGCATCTCCCTGTTGTTAAACCGTGTCCCGGCCCAGGTATCGATTCCTCTTTGTTTCAGGCGGTCAAAAGTTTCCCTTGTAAAATCTTCGCATACACAGGCGCAGTACAGAATGTTATAAGGATCCCTGTTTTGGGATTCCCCCAGAAGGGATTTGGGATAATATCCATGCAACCTGTAACGCCCGTCATATTTGTCGTGGATATACTGAAGAAGCATGGCGCTGAAAGCATTCAGAACACATTTATCCCCTAATCCATATTCTTCAATCAGCGCTGTCACACGATCCGCCGTCTCATAAGCCCGCCTTTCATTTCCGGCAACAGGATACTCCTTTAATTCAAAATCATACAGCATGTCCGGATATTCTTTGGTGAGTTCCAGGAATTCCTCAAACAAAGGCACTTTCTCCCCTCTGTATTCCTCATGGAACCTGCAGCCCGCATCCAGGGAACGGATTTCCTTAAGGGTCATTTCCCGGATGGCTCCTGTTCCGTCTGTGGTCTGATCGACAGTGAGGTTATGCATAATAACCAGCTCCCCGTCTCCTGACATCTGAATATCCAGTTCAATCATGTCCAGGCCCGCTTCCATGGCATTTCGGAAAGAAGCCATGGTGTTTTCCGGGGCTTCTGCAGGATTTCCACGGTGTCCTGCCACCCAGATATTTGTTTCCGACTGCTTCCAGAGCATAATGTTCTCCTCCTGTTTATAAAAGCTTTTTGAAGTATTCCGGAATGGTCCGGTAGTCATCAATACATTGAAAGGGGACATCCGACAAATACACGTCCTCATCATTGCCGCCAAGCCCATAATCATCCCCGAAATACAGAATTTCCTCATGTGTCAGCCCGCCGGCCCTGCAGTACAGATCCAACGCATACAGCTTGGCATAGGGGTGGGGCACAATATCAAAGGAAGAAGATCCTCCCACATAGACCTTATATTCGGGAAACATATCCACCACCTGCGCATAGACCTCTCTTCTTTTGGTGCGGTCGGGATCATAAGAAAGCTTGTCCTGGATGGGAGCCTCCGTGCCCAATATAGGAAAGGTAAGCATACCGCTTTCATGAATCTCAATGGTATCTCCCTGATAGGAGGTGTACCCCAGCTTCCTGCGAAGGGCATCCGCCCTGCTCACCGCAAGTTCTTTATCCACCTCCACCCGGTTATCCCTCTCCAGTATCAGCCGGTTATGGGGGGTTTCCTCCTTGACGGTAGCGTACTGCATCCCGTAATTTCCTATAATAGTAATAGGAAACCGCTTCATTTGTTTAAATATCCGGACACAGGAACCCGCTCCTACCATGAGCAGCGTGTATTTTTCACCCAGCCGGCAAAGAAGTCCGCTGTATTCCGGCGACAGGGGAGACTTGTGCTGTGTCAGGGTTCCGTCCAGATCAAAAGCAAGTACCTTGGTAGCATGTGGACTCATCTTCCTTCTCCTTTTCAAAATATATTCGAAATGAAACTTTTACCTTTTCATATTTTCGTTTCGAAACATAATACTTTCTTTTTCCCTCTTTATTCAAAACAATAAATGTAGTATAAAAGGTCTTTATTTGTAAGTCAATCGAAATTTTTAACAGTTTTATAAGGTAATTTATATGAAATATTTACGAAAATAATATAATATTTGTAAATAATTGACATCAAAACACAATGATGCTAGAATCAAAACAAATATTTACGAAATTCGTAATTAAATTTTACATTTGATGTTTCGTTTTTGGGGGATTTACTAAATGACAACACAGGAGAAGAAAGAATTTATCATTAAGATGCTGGACACCCAATCTTCGGTTACCGTATCCCAGCTCAGTGAAGCCTTCAAAATATCCGAGGTTTCCGTCCGAAAGCTTTTGGCGGCCCTGGAGCAGGAAGGCGTCGTCAAACGGACATGGGGAGGTGCCATAAGCGCCTATGGATCCCTGAATGAATTTTCCCATAAGGAAAAGGAGTGGAAGCATACGGAAGAAAAGCTTTCCATTGCTTATGCGGCTTACGACTGTATCAGCGACGGCGATGCGGTTTTTCTGGACTGCGGCACTACCACCACCCAGCTTGCCCGGGTGATACGCAGTGGTTCCAAACGCAAAATCCTGGTAGGTACCAATGCCATCAACATCGCCATGGAACTGTCCGAGGCGGAGGATATTTCCGTAATTGTCATCGGCGGTAATTTCCGGCACCGGATTTTATCCTGTGTGGGGGCCTATGCGGAGGAGATGATGAAGACCCTGTTCTTTGACAAGGGCTTTATCAGCGGGAACCATCTTACCCTGGAGCATGGCTTTACCACTCCCGACCTGCAGGAAGCCAGGATGAAAAGGCTTATGATGGCATCCTGCAAGGAACATTATATTGCTCTGGACTACAGTAAATTCGGAGATGATTCCCTGGGGCTCATCGCTTCCGTATCCGACCTGGACGGCATAGTTACGGACTGGCGCACGCCTTCGGAGTTCATTGACCAGCTCCGGGACAGAGGTGTCAAGGTCGTACAGGGAAATGAGGTGTTAAGCACCAGGGAGGGAATGTTTGTATGAAAAATAAGAAATTTGCCACAAAAATAAGACCCTACATCATGACCGCTCCGGCGCTGGCCGGAATTCTGCTTTTTACCATTTATCCGGTCATAAAGCTGATACAGCTCAGTCTTATGAACACTAACATGCTCAATCCTTCCCAAAGTAAATTCATCGGCCTGGACAATTACAGGAAGGTTCTCAGCAGGCCGGATTTCCATAAATCTTTAAATAATACCGTGGTTTATACCATAGCCGTGGTCCTTATCATAACGGCAATCGCACTGCTGCTTGCCGTCTGGCTCAATGAAAAAAGCACAAAGCTTAACCGGCTTGTCCAGGCCGCCGTTTTCTGCCCGCATGTGGTATCCATCGTCTCCATTGCCCTGATTTGGCTGTGGATGATGGAACCCAACTTCGGATTGTTTAATTTTCTGCTGAGGAAGCTGGGCCTTCCCACATCCTCCTGGCTTTCCGGCTCCTCCACCGCGATGCCCTCCGTCATTCTGGTATCGGTGTGGAAGGCCGTGGGTTATGACACTCTGATTTTCATGGCGGCCCTCCAGGGTGTTCCGGCCTCCCTTTACGAAGCCGCCAGACTGGATAACGCCAACAAAGTGGTTATGTTTTTCAAAATTACCCTGCCCATGATTTCACCCCAGCTGTTCTTTACGCTGATAATCCGTACCATAAGCTCCTTCAAGGTCTTTGATACCGTGCGTATCCTGACCCAGGGAGGCCCCAACAACGCCACTACCACGCTGGTTTACAGCATTTATACCGAAGCCCTGCTGAATCTGCGGATCGGCTACAGCGCTGCAATCGGGGTCATTCTTCTTCTTATAGTGAGCATACTGACCATTATTTACTTCTGGGGCTTTTCCAGAAAGGTACATTACCAATAGGTGACAGGGAGGAATCTTATGCGGCTCAAAAAAAGACTGGTTAAAATCGGCGGCGTAATCATGAAATTGTTTCTTTTATTTATCTTCGGGTGGCCCTTCTTCTGGATGATATCCACCTCTTTACAGACGATAGATGAAGTAAACCGCGTTACGCCCACCTTCTTTCCGGCGGTGCTCCAGTTCCATAACTATCTGGATGCCTGGCATTCCGGCCCGGGCGGAAGCATGTGGATCTATCTGAAAAACTCGCTTATTGTGGTAGGCAGCGTTATTCTGCTCCAGATGCTGGTGGTGGTTCCGGCCGCCTATGCCTTTGCCAAATACGAGTTCAAGGGAAAGAAAATTATGTTCGGCAGCATCCTGATCGCCTTGATGATGCCCACACAGATTACTTTCTTACCCGTTTATCTGATGATGTCCAAATGGGGGCTGATTAACTCCCTGGTTCCTCAGATATTACCATTTATAACAAATGCATTCGCTATCTTCTTACTAAGACAATATTTTATGCAGGTAGAGAATGAATTGATAGAAGCGGCAAAACTGGACGGCGCATCGGAATGGAGGGTGATTTTACAAATAATGATGCCTATGTCCAAACCGGCAATCGCTTCCATTATCCTTTTCAGCTTCGTCGGGCAGTGGAATGAGTATTTCTGGCCTCTTGTCATGACCAATGCGGATATGTACCGGACGCTTCCGGTTGCTATCGCACAGCTGAAGGAAATGGAGGGAATGGCCAACTGGCAGATCGTCATGGCAGGAAACGCTATTCTCGTTCTTCCCGTACTGCTGGTGTACCTGTTCGCTTCCAAACAAATTATGAAATCCTTTGCCTATTCAGGGATTAAGTAAACCAAACCATACGAAAGGGGATATTGTTATGAAAAAGAAAGTATTAGGTATTTTAATGGGGATTTCGGTTCTTGCGGCCACTCTGGCAGGCTGCGGCCAGGCCCCAGCATCCTCGGAAAGCTCTGCCCCGGCGCCTGCCGCAGCAGAATCGGAACCGGCGGCAGAAACACCGGCTGCGGAAAGCACCGCTGACGCCCAGGCCGGCGGGGAAAAGAAAACCGTCCAGTTCTGGCACTGCATGTCCGGTACTAACGGGGATTTGATCAACCAGATGGTAACTGATTTCAACAGCTCCCAGGATGAAGTGGAAGTGGTTGCCACCTTCCAGGGAAGCTATGCGGAAGCCGCTGCCAAAGCGGAGCAGGCTATTTTCGCAGGAAACGCTCCTGATATTCTTCAGGTGGCCCAGGACAACGTGGGCAGGCTTGCCGTAAACGGCGCTTTCGCCGACCTGCTCCCTTATATGCAGAAGGACGGTGTGGATGATAAGGATTTCGTGGACGC
This sequence comes from Lachnospiraceae bacterium, assembly GCA_022845955.1. Taxonomy (GTDB): domain Bacteria; phylum Bacillota; class Clostridia; order Lachnospirales; family Lachnospiraceae; genus Eisenbergiella. Next base: position 108,272 of record AP025576.1, on the reverse strand, counting down.
CTTTGTAAACGACGCGTATTATGACGGACAGCTTGTTGTTATTCCTTTCGGCCGTTCCGCACAGATTCTTCATATCAATAAAACCGTACTGGATGAAATGGGCTGTGAAATTCCCACCACCTGGGAAGAACTGAAGGAAGTAGCCAATAAGTGTACCGTTGTGGAAAATGGGGAAACCAAACGTTATGGACTGTCCGTTCCTTTTGACCAGTGGGAGTTCTTTGCGCTGATTCAGCAGGCAGGCGGCAAATTCTTTAACGAAGATCAGACAGGTCTGGGATGCCTGGAGGACGGGACCGCAAAAGAAGCATTCAGCTTTATGAAGGATTTACAGGATTCCGGCGCACTTTACTACAACGATCCCGCAAACGATCAGGATAACCAGATGTTCACTTCCGGTATGGCAGCCATGACCATCAATTCCTCCGGCGCCATCACCTCCAGACGGGAAACCATCGGGGATTCCTTTGAATATGTGGTAGCTCCCCTTGTAAAAGGCAAAATCGAATCCATGCCTACCGGCGGAAACGGCTTCGGCATTTTGGCCGCCAGCAAGGAACAGGAAGCGGCCTGGAAATTTATGAAGTGGTTTATTGAAGATGAAAAGGGCGGCCTTGCATTTGTTATGGGCTCCGGTTACCTTCCCTTTACCAAAACCATGGCGCAGTCAGACGCTATCCAGCAGCTGTGGAAAGAAAGCGACAACTATAAAATCGCTTATGACGCCCTTCAGTACGGCGACGACAGCTACCGAATCGCTAACCTGACTCCTGTAATTGCGGAATTCAGGACCTGTATCCAGGCAATCATGCTGGATGATCAGGATATTGATGAATCACTGAAAACCTTCAGCGATTCCGTAGACATCATTCTCAATGAATAATACCCCCGGGAGAGGCATATGCAAGACTACATAATGGTGCAGCTCGTTTATCTCGGCCGGATTGCCGCCGCAGGGCTCTGCGGCGTGGCAATCGGCTGGGAACGTCAGTACCGCACGAAAGCGGCCGGCGTAAGAACCCACTTTATTATTTCTGTTGCAGCTTCACTGATGATGATTATATCAAAATACGGTTTCTATGATGCCATAGGGCCGGATGGGACTTCGGTAGATGTATCCAGGGTCGCATCCGGCATCCTGGCTGGTGTGGGTCTCATGAGCGGCGGGCTTGTCATAACAGGAAAACAAGGCTACGCCAGCGGCATTACAACAGCAGCCGGTATCTGGGCCACCGTGGCAATCGGTATGTCCCTGGGAGCCGGCATGTATATGATCGGGCTGTTTTCCACCCTTTTCCTCCTGCTCGGGCATTTTCTCATGCACAAAAATATCCGGCTGGCCCGGCATTCCTGGAGAGGGCAGATCGATTTCCAGCTTACCAATACGAAGGAAAACATGGAAGAAATCACATCCAGGCTTGCAGAAAACGGTATCGATATCCTCCGTATGAAATGTGAATACCGGGATAAGCACAGCGAACGGCTGCGCATCGTATTTGCGATATCCACCCGTCTGGAACGGGAGGAAGTGGCGGATATCATCGCCGGGATACCGCATCTGTGTTCCTATGAATTTTAGCTTTGTTTCCGAAAAGGAGAATAACACAATGAGTGATTTACCTGACACCATGAAAGCGCTGGTAGCCTACGGCAACGGGGACTACCGCCTGGAAACATCCTATCCTGTCCCTGCATGCGGGGAGGACGACATTATTATTAAAACGGAGGGCTGCGGCATCTGTGCGGGCGATCTGAAATGCCAGCATGGAGCCGCCATGTTCTGGGGGGACGAAAAAGAAGCTCCCTGGGTAAAGCCCCCGTTTATCCCGGGCCATGAGTTTGTGGGCCGTATTGTTAAAATGGGGGCCAAAGCGGCTGCGGCAAACGGCTTCTCCATAGGTGACCGCATTACCGCAGATCAGATCGTGCCCTGCGGGGAATGCCGGTTCTGTAAAAGCGGCAGATACTGGATGTGCCAGCCCCATTCCATTTTCGGCTTCCAGAATACCAACAACGGCGGTATGGCGGAATATGTGAGATACCCCAAGACTTCGGTTATCTCCAGAGTCCCCGATACTATGCCTTTGGATCAGGCACTTCTGATAGAACCCTATGGCTGCTCCAAGCACGCCGTTGACCGCGCCCAGATTGGAAATGAGGACGTGGTGGTCATTTCCGGCGCCGGTACATTGGGACTGGGAATGATTACCTATGCCAGAATGAAAAATCCCGCCAAACTGATTTCCCTGGATATGGCCGACAACCGTCTGGAAAAAGCAAAAAAATTCGGGGCGGATCTGACCATTAATCCGGGAAAAGAGGATGTTGTACAGAAAATCCTGGATATGACAGATGGGTATGGCTGCGACATTTATATAGAAGCAACCGGACACCCCTCCAGCGTGGTACAGGGTCTGAAAATGATCCGCAAGCTGGGACGTTTCGTGGAATTCAGCGTTTTTGGAGAACCGGTTACCGTAGACTGGTCCATTATCGGAGATCGGAAGGAGCTGGATCTTATGGGATCCCATCTCAGCCCTTACTGCTATCCCTTTGTCATTGAAAATATCAGCAATGGAAAGCTGAAAACAGACGGGGTAGTCTCCAAAACCTTCTCGCTGGAAGAGTGGGAAACCGCTTTTGATTATGCCTCCGGAAAATATGGAGATTTCAAGGTAGCTATAACATTTGAATAAAAAGATACATTCCCCGCAGCAAGCTGCGGGGAATTTTATTAAGGTATCTGAAAATTCAGACATGAGTCTATTATAAATAACAGAATCCGTTTTACTCCCAAATATAAGGTATTCACTTCCGAAGTGGATATATCAGTCAAAAAGTAGCGGATTATTGTAATTCAGGCTAGCCGTGTCCTTTTTCATTTGGTATAATTTATCTATTAAAATAAGCTTTATAGATAAAAAACTCAAACTTGGCACCTGCGAAGTTTGAGTAAAAAATTTCCATTTTAGAGGAGGTGCCTAAATGAAAAAGATATTTATTGGAAGTTCAAGCCAGGCGTTTGACAAAGCGCTTGTGATTCAGTCTATCCTTGAAAAACTCGGAGCAAAGACGACGCTTTGGCAAGATTCAAATGTCTTCCCGCCTTCGGAATACTTATTTGAAGCACTGTTAAAGGCTGCCCATGGACACAGTGGTGGCGTATTTATCTTTGATCGGGACGACAGGGCTTCGTGTGATACCGGAGAAACATCGAAATGGCTTCCACGGGATAACGTCATATTGGAAGCGGGAATATTTGCCGGAGTTTTGGGAGAAGGAGCTATCGCATTGTGTAAAGTTCCCGGTGTCCATCAAGCTACCGACATAGATGGTAAAATCTATATTCCATACGATCCGGTCCATATGGAAGACATGGAAAAGAAACTGGAACAATGGTTAAACAATAGTGTAAAGGATTACCGGGAAGAACGTTTTAACACAAATGTGCTGATGCTTTCGCGCACCAAATTGCATAAACTCATTTCCGTAGACAGCCGCTTTCATATTTCGGACAATAATTATAAAGATATCCGCTGTATCCGCATAATGAACCTGGCCGGCAGTCTGATTATTAACCCGGAAATGGCTGACTACGGACAGCTTTGTGAAATCAAGGATCTTCAGCTATCAGATGTCCTGAAAATGATATTATCTAAAACAAAAGCAAAAGTAGAGTATATATTGACGGAACCAAATCCGTATAACCTGACGGATGCCGCTACCAAAATCGTCAACAAAGGAGCCGGCAGCACGGAACAAACCATAATCTCAGCACTGCGGGAAATGTACTCCAAGCTTACCACCAATACCGTGTATCAGAAAAGATATAAAAATGTTCCGGTCACATTCTATTTATACCTTCTCAAAATAAGCATGCCCTATGGAATATTGAATGTCGAATTTGGAAATCGCAAATATAACCATGTCAAAGTCGATTTGTATTCCTGTGCGCTTACTGAAGATTATGAGAGAAGGAGTTTTATTATTTGGCAGGAAGATGATCCGGACAATTATAATTTTTTTATCAATAACTTTATTTCCATTAAAAATAACCGATCCATCTGTACCGAGATAAAGGGAGAGGCCGGATTAGAGTCCTTGCAAAAATGGCTGACGTGAGGTAAATAAAATGAACTATATATATGGAAAAGATCTAACGAGCGCCCTGGATTCTGAATACCGGGTGTATTTATGCGGAAATCTGAAAAAACCGCAGGATTTAAAGTATATACATGATGAAAAAAATGAAATGGGCATCAGCCACTACCGCAAATTTACGGCTGACATTCCGCACCTGCATACCCAGGCACTAGAATACAATTACCTGATAAGCGGCAGCAGCAAAATATTAATTCTTGACACGGGGGAAGAGTTTGTTTTTGAGGAAGGTTCTATTTTCGTAATACCTCCGATGACTAAATATGCGTCAAAACATCTGGCGGATACAAAAATATTGTTTTTTAAATCTCCCGGCGGGAATGATAAGCAATTGATCGAGGTGGATGACAAGGTATCAAAGTGGCTTTCCGCATGGTAACGTAACATCTGTAAGGGAAAGAAATACCCGCGGCGGCGGGACAGCCAAAAGCCCTTTTCCATCTTTGCCGATATGTCCTTTTAGCCCGCAGCCTGTACGAATTACATCTTCTAATGGAATATATTACAGAAAAACTAGTGACAGAAGGATCTGTCCGCCTGAGGAGAGACATCTATGAGAGGAATAGGAACCATCATTAATGTAGCCGCTGTTATTTCCGGCGGCGGCATCGGACTGCTTTTGAAGGGAGGACTTAAGGAACGGTATCAGCAGATCCTGATGCAGGCCCTGGGGGTCTGCACCATATTTATAGGCATTTCTGGTGCCCTGAAGGGAATGTACCGCATAGAAGACGGTATTCTGGAAACCTCGGGAACCATGCTGCTGATCGCTTCTCTGGTCCTGGGTTCTCTTATCGGGGAATGGATCCAAATAGAAAAATGGATGGATCATTTCGGGGAATGGCTACGTATCAAAGCGGGCGGAAAAAATGACAGCCAGTTTGTTGAGGGGTTCGTATCCGCATCCCTGATCATCTGTGTCGGTGCCATGGCTATCGTGGGCGCTCTGGAGGACGGTATGCGGGGCGATTATTCCATGCTGGCCGCCAAGGCTGTCCTGGATGGGATTATCGTTCTCGTGTTTGCCTCTTCTTATGGAAAAGGTGCCATCTTCTCCGCACTTCCTGTAGGCATATGGCAAGGCGGCATAACACTCTTTGCCGGATTTCTGGAACCTGTTCTCACAGCACAGATCATATCCGATCTTTCTTTCGTGGGTAATGTCCTGATTTTCTGTGTGGGAGTCAATCTTGCCTTCGGCAAAAAATTCCGCGTGGGAAATATGCTGCCAGCTCTGCTGGCTGCCGGGATACTGGATGCCGTCATTGCCTTGTTTTAATATAGTAAGGAGAAAATATAAAAATGTTTAAATTAAAAAGTATTATTAAAGAAAAATCATCTATTTTTAAGTCTATTCCGGAATTTTCCGCAAAAAAGGTCACGCTTTACAATGTCATATTTCCGCTGTGGCTTATGTGGCTTTTTCCTGTTACCTGGATAGTCATCCTTCCAGCCAACTTTCTGATTGATTTGGCCGTGCTCGTCATCACCATGCGCTGCCTGAAGCTTTCCGGCCGTAAGGAAACGGCCAGACGTTCCATCTGGAAAATATGGCTCTTCGGTTTTCTTTCCGATTTTGTGGGAACCTTTTTCATGTTCCTGGTAAACATTATTGATTCCCTTCTGGATTATCTGCATTATCAGTCTCCCGCCCGCCAATGGTGGTACAATAATATGACAAATGCCGTTACCTTCAACCCCTTTTCCACTCTCCCGGCATTTCTCTGGTCGGCCGCCTGCATTCTTCTCAGCGGCTTGTGCATTTACCTGTTTAACTATCATTTCTCCCTGAAAAAAGCAGTGCCGGATTCTGTTATCCGGAAAAAACTGGCCCTCTCCCTTTCCGTTTTCACAGCTCCTTACCTGTTTTTGCTTCCTACCTCCTGGTTTTATATGTAACCTTTCCTGGTTCTTCCCGCTGCCGGCTGCAGGTACCTCCGATACTGTTCACGCCCCCTAAAGCAATAATATACTGGACAAATGAAAAACCTCGTGTTATATTGATGGAGAATCGGCTCCCGCTGATTCCAAATTTACAAAGAAAAGGGTGAAAAGATGCGGAAATAATCTGAATTTGGAACTTTACAGCCAGGGTCTGTCTCTGACTGTTTCATAAACTTTCATGAGCTGCCGTGTTTTCCTTTGACAGGAAAACACCCTCTGTACGTTTATTGCCAAAATTCGGATTGTGAGCACTTATCATTTTTTTTAATCACTGCGGAAAGCCCCTGCTTTCCGGTGTGTTTTTATGGTATATGCAAGGTAATCCACTTCCGGCGGTAAACGGATAGTGGATTTTTTTATTCCCGCAGGCAAGGGACCGGGAAGTTTATCTTTTTAAATCCGCTTATGACAGGGCTCTGTTTGAATAAGGAGATGGTATTATGCTGCAAATCAAAAATTTATCTGTCACACACAAAAAAGACCTCCGGCCCCTGTTGGAGAATTTCAGCTTTTCCCTTAATGCGGGGGACAAAGCAGTGATTATCAGCGAAGAGGGAAACGGGAAATCCACCCTGCTTAAGCTTATTTATGATCCCGGGCTGGTTGAGGGATATGCGGAATATACGGGAGAAATCCTTACCGGAAGCACGCTGCTGGGGTATCTGCCCCAGGAATTTCCCCGGGAATGCAAAGAACAGACTATCTATTCCTACTGTATGGCCGCTCCGGCTTTTTCGGAGGTAAACCCCGGCGACCTGGCAGCCATTGCTGCACGCCTCCGGCTTCCCAAGGATATATTTTATTCTGACCAGCTTTGCGGCACCCTGTCCGGCGGGGAGAAAATAAAGCTGCAGATCGCTGTCCTTCAGATGTATCAGCCGGATATCTATCTGCTGGATGAGCCGTCCAATGATATAGACATCGAAACCTTGGAATGGCTGGAACAGTTTATCAATACCTGCCAAAAACCGGTCCTTTATGTTTCCCACGATGAAACCCTCATTGAGCGTACAGCCAATGTGGTTATCCATCTGGAACAGATTATGCGGAAAACAAAACCCAGGCACACGATTGTAAGGATGCCCTACCGGGAATATATCACAAACCGGGAAGCCGGTTTCCTCCGTCAGGAACAGCAGGCACAAAATGAACGCAGGGAATACCGCAAACAGATGGAGCGGTTCCGCCAAATCCAGCAGAAAGTGGAGACGGATCAAAAAAACATCACCCGTCAGGATCCCCATACCGGACAGCTTCTTAAGAAAAAAATGAAAGCGGTGAAATCCCAGGAATACCGGTTCGAACGGGAAAAAGAAAATATGACAGAAGTACCGGATATGGAAAAAGCAATCTTTGTAAAGATAACTCCTGAAACCAGGATTCCCAACGGAAAAGTAATTCTGGATTATCGACAGGAGCCGCTTAAGGCAGGAGACCATCTTCTGGCTTCATGCGTATGCCTTCGGGTAACCGGCCCGGAAAAAATCGGTATTATAGGACGCAATGGAGCCGGAAAAACCACACTTCTGAAGCAAATCGCATCCGAACTGCTTGTACGTCCGGATATAAAGGCTGCTTATATGCCCCAGGATTATGAGGAACTGTTGAACCCGGTACAAAATCCAGTGGAATTTTTATCTTCACGCAGTGACAAGGAGGAACTGACCGCCATACGGACCTACCTGGGAAGCATGCGCTATACTGCGGATGAAATGGCCCATCCTGTCCGCGAGCTTTCCGGCGGACAGAAAGCCAAGCTTCTGTTCCTGAAAATGAGCCTTGACGGCTGCAATGTCCTAATCCTGGATGAACCCACCCGTAACTTTTCCCCCCTTTCCGGTCCCGTCATAAGACGGGTCCTGAAAGATTTCCAGGGAGCAGTTCTCAGCATATCCCATGACAGGAAATATTTGGAGGAGGTAGTGGATACCATATATGAATTGACGGAAAACGGGCTGCATAAGCGTTCCTGATATCGCAGGGATACACGGCCGGATCCTCAAACTTCACAGCCAATCGTATGATGAAGTCCATGGGGATTCGGTCCGTTGCCCGCGGCGTTTAAACTGGTGCCGCCCGGCGTACATACGTCGTGCCGCACTAGATAAGGCGGGTCCGGGCAAGAAACATTTGTATAGACTCCGCTTTTGCCGCTTCCTTATGCCATTGTTTAAGGAGCATCAAATCGTTCTCTGAAAGGATTCTTTCACGCAGATCCGAAGATACATCACCCAGTTCCTCCAGCAATTCAAGTACCGCCTCCGCTTTTCCTTCTTTTTTGCCGGCATCACAGCCGGCTTCATATCCATCCTCATAAAATTCCCTGCTCAGGCTCCGCATAACTTTTTCTTCATCATATTCCGTTAAAAGTGCATTCATTGCTTCAGCCCTCCTTTTGCTCAAAAATTCAGCGAGGATCCCATCAGCTATACATTGGTCCATCGCCGCACAGATAGCCGTTTCCGGTTCCATTATCAGCAGATTTCCCCTGACATAGCTTATAAACACTGCGTATTCCCTAAGAAGCCCGCACCGCTTCATTAATTCTGCATTGTGTCCTACATTTATATTTACCATACGGACGCAGACTTCCAGACAGGCCATATCCTCCCCCTGTATAAATGCATCCGACAGCTTCAGGACCGACGTATCCGCAGCCTCCCTTTCCCCATTATAAAAAATAACATAAACCGGCGTGGGAATCTGCAGGAGCCTGGTGGAGTAAATTACCCGATCGTAAAAAAACTGCTTATACAAATCTGAAAAGTAAAACAGGCCCCGCAGCGGCATATTGGGGTTAAGCGTACTCTGATGCTCAAACAGTCCCATCCGTCCGTCTAAAAGGAAGGAAATATCATTCTTCATCCCCATATAAATTACGTCGTCAAGTGTGGTGATCTCCAGGGCTTCCGGGTCTGTATAGCATTTTCCGCATAATGCATTATACAATTCTAGCAAGTCCCTCTTCTCTGAAAATAGCAGGCGGAACAGGCGATCCTTGTATTTTTTCTGAGGGATCCGGGTCTGTACGGTATCTTTTGTCTGCATAACAACTGCTCTCCTTGAATGCTATATTTTCCAGGAAACAACCGCTTCAGCAAACAAAATCATAAATAATCAAAAGGGATTCTTATAAGAATAGTATAAAAGAAAGTATAAAACTTAGCAAGATAAAGGAAAGGAATCCGATAAGAATGAAATAAGAAATGTTGTGCAGAAACTATGAAGGAAGCGAATGCTTCCTGAAAGTAAGTACATTTTTACACACTTCTGCCTTCCTGTCAACAGTAACAAACAACTACCGGAGATATATCGTAACCGTTCAGCCGGCCCTTTGCGCCCTGCGGCATCCCCTCCTGATCCCCTCCCGGCTATTCTCTGGGGGCGGCCAAACGGTTACAATATAGAAAAAATGCAGGCGGCAGATCCTGCATTTTTTTCTACACCTTATTCTTTCAGTCAGCCTTAATCCTGCTGCCAGTATCCCTGTACTTCTACAGGACCAAGCAGGCCGCTCCCCTCCACCGGCATCGTGGCGGAAAAGGAATCCCTGAATTTATGCACAAGTGTATTGGCAACATACACGGTAAGGCGGTTGACACCTTTGCGTACATTCCTCAGGGTACAGCAATAGGGCGGCGCTATCCGGACGGAGGATTTCTCTTCATTCAGCCAGATTTCCATGGTTTCGTACACGGTACCAAAATCAATCTCCAGCAGTTCCCCATCTGTCTGCGGGTTCCAGATAAACTCTTTTTCATAACGTATGGTACCGGAAAAATCCTCTGTCGCTTCCTCCGCGGTAATATTACGGAGTTTCCCGGGTTTTCCGGCGCAGGAAAACACTTTTTCATCATACCGGCGCAGGGATATCATCCAGTCTCCATCCAGTTGGATCCGTTTTCCCTGCCTCTTCTCCTTCGGCTTCGGCAGACCTGCCTCCTCTATCCCAAACATAAGCATACCGGCCTGGCCGGGTGCAAGCGTTATCTCGATTTCCCCTTTTTCATTTCTATACGCCGGTTCCAGGATATTGTCAAATGCCTGGTACCAAAATGCCTGATATCCTTCCCGCTCCCGCACTGCTGCAAAGGTATGGATTCCGACTGCAGGGTCCTCATTGAAAAACATATAATATTCCCCGTCCGGCTGGCTGTAATGATAATACCGCAGCCCGGGCGCAGGGCCGCAGCAGCGGACATCCCGATGGATATATGTATCCAGCTTCTCCAGCAGTTTTTCCGGATTGTTCCCGGCAGATACCATATTCCCTCTGCTATTCTGTTGTCCGTTTTCCTGTTCCCCTGCTTCTATCCATTTTTTTGCATCTCCGCTGTCCGTACTCTCTTTTCCGCCGCTGCCGCTTCCCCTGTCCATCCAGCCATAGAAGTGCTCCGCCTGTCTCCACCGGCTTTTTACCACTCCGGGGAAGGAACCTGCAAATAAGATCGGCAGTCCGTTTTCGGCAGCATCTGCAATCCATGCCATCAGTTCCTCCGGTATCCATTCACAGTCCGGGACCACCAGTACCCGGAATTCTCCGCTTCCCGCCTTCAGTCTGCCGCCTGCGGTTTCAGAACCTTCCAGAATCCCGATGGGGATTACCTCGTAATCCAACTGGTTTTCAGCCAGGAACATGCCAATCTCTTCAAAGGGTTGATACGCTCCCATCCATTCCATTTCCGCCGTATAAAGAAGGGCGATATCCGCCACATGTTGTCCGCCGTTCAGCAGATGGCTCATCCGGTTCATATAATGACACAGACTGGAAAACCAGGGAAACTGCGGATTATTTCCCCATCCGTAAAAATGAGGCGGGCAATCCGGATCCGGGAACGGAGCGGCGGTAAACGCATGAGGCACAAACCAGTTCACTCCCCGTACGAGCATATGGTCTGTCAGCCATTTCATCAGCTTCAGGCCTTCACTCCATCCATAAGCTCCATACACTTCACACATGGTCCTCCCCTTTTTCTTCGGATCCAGATGTCCCAGAGAAGCTCCCATTTTCGCCAGACCATGATGGAAAAAGGTGCCGTTATAGGCCGCCTTTCCCCCGATATGGTAGAAATCCATCTTATCATAGCCCGGACGTATCTGCTGCAGGACTACGTCAATACCCGACATATGCTGCCCCCACAGCGCTTTAAAATAATGTCCCGTTCCCAGCCCCAGCCTGGCATGCGTCCCGTTATCCTCTATTACATGACCGATATAGGCTACGCCGTGCGCAGCGCACCATTCCCCGATCTGGCCGCAGAAATTCGTTCCGTACAGATCCGTGACCATATTCATATATTCATATCTGGATTCCCGGGTAACATCCCCCATCCGGTTCCACAAGGCCGCCAGGTGCACCGCAAATCCGTCTCCCCAGTAATCCTTTACCAGACAGGAAAGCTCTTCTCCCCAGGGCAGCCTCATGTCGGGCCGGCCGATCCCCGCATTATGCCCATATTCCCCGACACAATTCCCCAGCTCCGGTTCATCGGAGAAAAAACCGGCAAAGGTATGCCCGAAATCATCCCTGTAATGTTCCAGATGGGGTTCGTAAACGGTATCCAGAAAAAAACGCACGGAGGCCGCATCAATGGTATTCACATATTTTTTCCGTCCGGTCCCGGTAAATGTGCTTTTAATGACGATGATATTCCAGTAGCCCTCCGGGATATCCCAATATACCACTTTTCCCCGCACCCGGTCCGTAATATCCACGGGGTTCCGGATTTCCCCCACCTCTCTGCCTGCTCTTTTGGCAGCGATGACCCCAATCAGTTCCTCTCCCTCCTCAAGGGAAAGAAAAAAGGAAGTCCCATACCGGGGGCCCGCTGCATCAATGGTATAATGATCCAGATAGCGTTTGGCGTAAGGAGAGCCTTCCTGCACAAGTCCGTTGCAATACCCGGATGGGAAATGGACATCATCCAGCACCCAGACACGCATCTTCCGTTTCCGTGCCTCTTCCATGATGATATCCATATCCCTCCACCAGCCGGGACCGGCAAAGTCGGGATGCGGCCTGGATTCCACACAGACCGCCCTGATACCGGAGGAATAAACAGCCTCCATCATTTCCTTCAGCTTCCCGCCCTCTTCCCCATGCAGCCAAAAAAATGGAAGGATATAATTTTCTTCTTCTCCCTGTAATACTTCCTTTAACCTCTGTTCCATCTTTCTCCTCCCGCCATATATCCGTCAGTAATTCTCCCGCAGCCATTTACAGACATCCGGTACGGAATTTTCATGTCCCCCATCAAACAGCACATGGGTATATTGTTCCGGCACTCCCAGCTTTTCATATATTCCATCCAGATATGCAAAAGCCTCCAGACTGCCCTGCAGCGGAAAAATAGGATCCTTTTTCCCATTGATGGTCAGCAGCTTTTTCGGTGCGGCCAGGGCCGTAACCTCATGGCTCTCCCCCTCTGCCAGCTGGCCGGGTACATAGTTGCAGATACAGTGATCCATCGCCAGGATACTATATTTATACAGGTTCGGGTATCCCGCCAGCATTACGGTTTCGATCCGTTCATCCAATATGCCCGTATAGCTGCATACCTGTCCGCCGCCGGAGATTCCATAGGCGCCAAAGGTATGGACTGCAAATACCTCTTCCGCAAAATCCAGCGTTTTCATCGCTTCAAATACCCGCATACCCACCAGGCTCAGGCCGCAGTTTAACAGGCGCGGGGCCAGCATGGAACAGCTCGCGCAGGCATCCGTCCCCTCCGGTGCGTCGCTGCGTTTCGCATCCCCGAAGCCGAACAGCTCAGGGACGAAAACCAGATACCCCATACAGGCCATTTCCATAGCAAGCATTTGCCGGGACGTTTTCTTTCTGTCCGGGCCGGCATTCTCCGTAACGTCTCCGGCAAATGCCCCCCCTGCGCCTTTGGGATCATGACCGTTAAGATATAATACAGCCTTCCCGTTTCCGGCATCCGGCCGGAGGGTATAGACACAGAGCGGCAGTTTCTTTATCCGCCCTACCCGGTATTTTTCTATGGTAACAGGCCCCTCCTTCCTGCTCTCCAGAAGTGTAAAATCCAGCGCCTCCTCATACCGGCTCTCCAGCAGATCAATCCGCAGGAAACGCCTGATTTCTGCAAGCCTCCCGGCTTTATACGCTTCCCACTGCTCTTTTCCTGTCCGGGAGGGAGATACAAACTGCGCTCTCCCGTCCTCATACAGCATGTCTAAAAAACCCGAAACCGTAAAATCCGTCATAATCCTTTCCTTTCTTTCATCCCTTTACCGCCCCCACGGTAATCCCCTTTACAAAATACTTCTGCAGGAACGGATATATTAAGAGGATGGGGAGAAGGGTGAGGGCCAATTGTGCCGCCTGCAGGGTTTTTACATTGGACAGTGCATTTTCAATGGCTTCCGCCGCATTGGTCATATCCGAGTTCGATATAAGATTCTGCAGATAGGTCTGCAGCGGGTAGTTCGTGGTCTGATTATTATAAATCTTGCCGTCAAACCAGGAATTCCAATGGTTAAGGAAGCTGAACAAGGTTACTGTGGCAATAACCGGCTTTGACAACGGTATTATCAGTTTAATAAACCGCTGGAAATAAGTGGCGCCGTCCACCATCGCCGCCTCCTCAATCGTGCCCGGCAGCTGTTTCATAAAGTTCATCGTCAATATGATGTTGTAAATAGGAACCGCAGCAGGCAGTACCAGCGCCCATATGGTGTCAAAGAGATTCAGATCCTTTATCAGGATATAGTTGGGCACAAGTCCCCCGTCAAATATCATAACAAAAATCAACAGCCATACATAAATTTTTCTCGCCGGGAATTCACTCTCCTTCTTGGAAAGCGGGTAAGCCATCAATACCGTTATCACCGTATTAATGATAACACCGATAATTACCCTTTCCACAGATATTCCGAAGGCCTGCCAGAAAGCGCTTCTTTTTGCCACCATCTTATAAGAAGCAAAGGTAAACCCTTTCGGCCACAGCCCTACCTGATTTGCGGAAACAGCGGCCTGGTCGCTGAAGGAAACCGCAACAATATGTATGATGGGAAGAAGGCATATGGCTGCAAGTGCCGCAAGGAAAATACTGTTGACGACACGGAACGTATTCTTTTTCAACGCTTTGCTCATTTTGTCCCCTCCTCCCTAAAAGATAGTGTAATCACTGTATTTATTCGCCAGCTTATAGCTGCTGACAATCAACAGGAAGCTGACTACGGATTTCAGCAGCCCCACGGCGGTACCCAGGCTGTAATTGGCCTCAACCAGGGAAATCCGGTATACAAAGGTGTCGATAATATCAGCCGTTTCATACACGCGGGGACTATACAGGGTGAATACCTGTTCAAATCCGGCATTCAGAATATTTCCCAGGTTCAGGATCATCATAAGCATGACTATGGGCGCAATGCTGGGAAGCGTTATATATAAAATCTGCTTCCATCTGCTGGCACCGTCTATTTTAGCGGATTCGTAAAGTGCTTCATCCACCCCGGTAATCGCTGCAAGATATACCACGGTCCCATAGCCGAAGTTTTTCCAGACATCCGTCCCGATGAGAAGGCCCAGGAAAGGCTTTTTATCCCCCATGAAAAAGACAGGATCCACGCCTATACTCCCCAAAAGCTGGTTCACCACGCCGTCCAGGGAAAAGATATCCAGTATCATCCCCGACAGGATAACCCAGGAAATAAAGTAAGGAAGATAAATAATCGTCTGGACACCCTTCTTAAACTTCCTGTTTTTCACTTCGTTCAGAAGAATAGCGACCAGGATAGGAACCGGAAAATTAATCGCTATTTTCAGCACGGCTATTTTCAGCGTATTCCACAAAACCCGCATGGTATCGGGCAGGGAAAACATATACTCAAAGTTTTCCAGACCCACCCAGGGGGAACCGAAAATCCCTTTTCTCGGAATAAAATCTTTAAATGCAATCAAGATTCCGCTGAGTGGGACATATTTAAATAATAAAATCAGCAGGATCCCCGGAAAAAGCATCAAATGCAGCTGCCAGTTTTTTTTCCAGTTAAGCATGCGTATATTTCCCTTATTCATTTTCCTCACCTCAAAATATAATTGGAAACGAAAAGCAGCTACTGCAGTGCTTCTTTGATTTCTTCACCGATTTTTGCCCCGCCAATGCTGTTGAAGGTTTCTGCAAAGGTGTCAAAATAATCCACAGGCTGGTCCCCCATGATAATGGATATGTAATCGGTAAGCTTCTGTGTATTCAGAAGGGACTGTGTCTTGCTCATTGTCTCGGTGGGTGCTCCGGTATAATCACTGTATCTTACATTATCCAGATCCATAACCGGATAGCCTTCCAGATATACCTTCTTCCATGCCCAGGAAAGCTCATCGGAAAGCTCCGTGCTAATTACATTCTGGAAATCGGCATCCTTTCCGTCCACATGCTCTTCACCTGCCGCTATGGCTTCGGTAAAGGTATCTCCCCAATTGATATTTCCTGCCATCTGAAACGGCATGAGGTTGTTGGCCCCTGCCTGGCTGATTTCCGGATCGGAGGCCAGTTCATTGTACTTCTCATAAAATTCGCTGGTTTCGTCGGATAACCAGGGGGCAGCATAGCCATCGCACAGATGGTTCAGCATCACCACCACCGCCTCGGGATTGCTGATCCCTTTTTTGGCATAAATATAACCGTATACATTCAGGTTGACACCCGGCTTATAGGCGGAATACCCCTCTGCCGCCGGCATGGGTACCGCCATCCAGTCCGCCCCGGTATTGGCGACACTGTCCTTCATAACCCCCAGCGGGCTGTAAAAATAACCGATGTAAATACCAATTTGCCCCGATGCGATCAGTTCTTCCTCTTTGCTCTGTTCCTTCACTGCAAATTCATGATCGATAGCTCCTGCCTCATAAAGCTTTGCCATGGCCTCCAGCGGTTTCCTGGCGTCCGGATCCGTACATCCGGCTATAAAGCTTCCGTCCTCCTGTTTTACCCAGTATTCATCCTTGCTGTAAACCTCATAAGCCGCCATGATAAAATCCAGGCCGTTCAGATCCTTATCCAGATATAATCCATAGGTATCATCTTTCCCGTTCCCATCCGGATCCTCTGCCGCAAATTTTTCCGCAATTTCAAAAACCTGTTCCATAGTTTCCGGTTTTTCCAGTCCCAGTGCATCCAGCCAGTCACTGCGGATCCAAAGAATAGGATAGCTGTCCCCTATGGTATTGGCCACCGGTACGGCCATATATCTGCCATCCTTTAAGGTGGGCGCAAAAAGGGCGTTGTCCTGCTGCCCCGCCACCTCTTTCAGGTTATCCGTAGCCCATTGTGTATAGATATCGGTCATATCCGTGACCATATCGTTCTTAATTAAAGATGCCAGTGTGGTTGCATCCACAATTCCGAAATCCGGGATTTCATCCGACGCCACCGCAAGCTGGAATTTCTCCGTCATGGCATTTGACGCACACAGGATGGAGTTTTCCACTTTTATTCCCATGACATCTTCCCACATCTGATACATCGCGTTATTCTGTGCATCCTGTCCCTCCGGGTAATTGGTCACCACCTCGGCCTTGGCAAAGGTAAGGGTAATTTCCGGGTCATACTTTTTCATTTTATCCGCCTCGCTGTCCGGCCCTTCCACCTTCACATCCTCCTGTGCAGATGTTTTCCCGCAGCCGGCCAGAGATGCCATTAGCATACATAACAACAGTATAAAGGTAATTCTTCTCTTCTTCACTATTTCACCCTCCGTTTTGAATGATAGGTACCCTGCGCATCGGCCGCTGCGCTTGTTATTGTTATGGTATCATAACCTTATTGCAGGGAAAATGGTAAACCCTTTACTTTTCTGCCTTATCTTTACTTTTCATCATCCGGTAATTTTTAGGTGACATTTTTTCCGCCTTATTAAATACTTTAGTAAAATAACCCGGCGTTTCGAAGCCTGCCCTCTGTGCGATTTCATAAATTTTCATATCCGTATCCGCAAGAAGCCCCTTTGCCAGGACCAGCCGGATCTGAACGATGAATTCCGAAATAGGAATCCCTGTCTCCTGATGAAATACCCTTGATAAATAAGATGGATTCATTCTGAATTTCTCGGAAAGTGCCCCCAGGGACAGATCCTTTTCCGGATTCCTGCGGATATAAGACTGGACTGCCTTTACCGCATAATTTTCGGCGCCGTTTTCCTTTTCCATCTCTTCCTTCCCTAAGAAAAACAGACTTCCCAGATTCTCCTTTCCCGCGCACGCTTCTTTCATTTTCTTTTTTGTCTGCGCACCTTCCTCCGGCCTGATCTTCTGTGATAATCCGATGGACATATTCACATCCAGATGATCCAGGAAAAAGCTTTGCAGCTCTTCCAGGGTCTTCAGGCAGATCTTATCCCAATAAGTCTCCTCCACCACGGGCTGGAGCCAGACTGCGGTATTGCTTTCCCCTTCTTCAAACAGGACTGCACTGCAGTAATGCCCGAACAGCCGATCCAGCATTCCGCACAGGCTTTTATGCAGCTCCCGGGCACTCATTCTGGACGCATCCCCTTCGTAACCAATCCATAAAAAATAAATTGCTTTTCCCGGATCAACGACTGTCTTTTCCGTTTCCGCCGCTTTTCTGTAGCGTAATGCAAACCGCTCCATCCACAGGCTGTCCAGCTTGGATATCACATTTCCGATCACCTGGATCAGCTTGTCATCCGATACCGGCTTTAACAGATAATCATCACTGTTGAGGCGGAGAGCCTTGCGGGCGTATTCAAAATCCTGGTAGCCGGTCAGAAAAATAATCCGTGTTTCCGGCCATATCTGTCTGGCACGCTCCGCCATTTCCAGGCCATCCATATCAGGCATCCGGATATCCGTCACAAGGATATCACAGGGATCCTTCACAAGCATCTGCAGCGCAGTGTCTGCAGACGCCGCCGTCTGTACGGTTTTGAGGGGGAGCGCGGAAGCTGTCACCGCATCCTTGATTCCATTGAGAATAATCTCTTCATCATCCACTATCAGTATGCTATACATAACGTTCCCTCCTCTTGGCAATGGAAAAGGATATGCGAAAGACGCAAGCCTCCTGACCGACTTCTCTCCCGGAGGAAAGGCCGTCATCACTTTTTTCCAGAAGCAGCCCCTGCCGGCAGTCTCCGTTCCTTTTCAGCCGGTTTTGTATATTCCATAATCCGAAATAGGTGTCGGGCATCTTTTCCAGGGATATGGTCTGTCTTATTTTAGCAATGGTTTCCTGTGTGATCACCCCGGAATCATCCGCAACGGAAAACATAATCCGATCCCCTTTTTCCCGTATGCCCACCTCAATCATACAGGGATGTGTGCATTTTTCCATGCCATGCATAATGGAGTTCTCTATCAGAGGCTGAAGGAGGAGGGGCGGAATGGTATAATCCCCCAGACCTTCCTCCGTGTCGATCCGGTAACGCAGCTTTTTCCCAAAGCGCATCTGGTTTAATTTCAAATAGGTATTGATAAATTTCAGTTCGTTGTCAATGGATATGAATTCGCTGGAAGCGAAGGTGAGCACACTGAAATAATCGCCCAGATACATGCATAAATCCCCCACGGCCTCACAATCATCCGACTTCGCCATATGGTATCCCATATAAAGGCTGTTGAATAAAAAGTGCGGATTTATCTGCATCTGCAGCTCCTTGTATTTGGCCTGCTCCACCTGAAGCTGTTTTTCCAGAACCTCCTGTATCAGGTTTTTAACCTTATCGGTCATCCGGTTATATTGGGCAAAAACATAATTAAATTCTTTGGATTCATCCATCTTCAGTTTATAATCATACTTTTCCTGCTCCACCAGCTTCATGGCATGGCTCAGCTTTTCCATGGGGCGGTTTATTATCCGACGGATTACCATCGTCAGAAATACCGGCATCAGCAATAAGACCACCGAGGCCGCCGCCCACGCCCAATACAGGATATATATCGTCCGGTACGCCACCGCACGGTTCATATATACAATAATTAAAAATTTATTCGCCTTGCTGCCGATTTGATCTATGAGATACCGGTTTCTGCCGATTGTCTGTACCTGCGCTTCGTCCTTTTCCCAATCTATTTTCTGATAGACCTGCAGCCCCGTATCCGAAACGGTTTCCGGCCTTCCCAGCAGCTCCTTTGTCTCCGAATCCACAAACAGATAATCATAATTTCCCTCGCTGTCATAACCCTTCAGCGTATACCGGATATCCAGAAGGGAAACCTTGATTCCCACCATGACCTGGTTGCTCCCCCGGGATATGTAATAGAGGGCGTCATCAAAATGGTAAAAGGAAAGTTCCTCCCTTTCATAACCGTTTTTCATGGTCAGGAAAATATCATCCGCTGGTATAATGCTGTAATTCGCGCTCAGGACTTCCCCCGATTTTGGCAGATAGACAAAGACATCGTCAATATACATGCTGATATTCCTGTATTCCTTAATGGTATTGTAAGCCTGCATATAGGCAAGGTAGGAAGGATAGTCCACCTGTCCCTTCCAGTTCCCCGTAAATTCCACTATCGCCTTGTTTCCGCACATCTGGTACATGGACTGCATCACCCGTTCGATATCTGCATTAATTATGGCTGAATAATATTTTACCTTATCCGTCTGGTTATTAATCGTTTCTTTCGTCAGATGCTTACTGACGATCACCAGTCCCCCGAGAACCAGGGCCGTAAAAGGGATCCAGATAACCAGAATGCTCAGTACCAGCCTGCCCAGCAGCGATTTTCTTGCGTCATAAAACCATTTCATTATAATAACTCCCCCCGTCCGTTTCCCGCGCGGACCCTGAACATGCACCCCATAGTGCCTTTAAAACATAACAGTATTATTATATAACATAAAAAATAGGGGATGGACAGCTATTCCCGGGAAATACCATTTCCGAACTTTCACAGATTCCACGGGCAGGTTTTTTGATTCTGGTTATGGCTGCCACGTCATATCAGCCGGTATCTTTGCCTGCATGCCGTATTTTCCTCTGCAAATATGTTATAATAAAACAAGGCCGGATACCTATCCAGTTTCAGGGAATTCCCCGCATCCTATGGGGGCGAAGCAGTGCCCTGCCGGCTGCAAAAAACGGACACCTATAAACCAGATGCAAAGGAACATGCCCATGTATATCAGGAAATTTAAACAGGAAGATCTCTGCAGAATCGAACAGATCCATTCCTTCCTTGCCGTGCAAATCAAATATCATAACGGTATTCGGAACGAAAATATTGTCTGCGTGATAAAAGATGAAATGATAATTGGCATAGGATTTCTGATAATCCATCAGACACGGAACCTTCAAAAAACTGAAGTTACCTATTCAGCCTCTCCCGACGGGGACAGCAAATACAACAAGAAAATCCGGGATTTATTGATGGATGGTCTGCTGAAAAGATTCCGTGAATTGAAAGAAGAGAATCCCAACAGTCATTATTATCTGCGAATCTGCTGCGATACGGAGGAAACCGAGGAAATGCAGGCTCTTTTAAAAAAGGGGTTTGCCATCTGGCGCGCCATTCCCGTGTTAAAGTATGATCTTTCACAGGAAATTCTGCATTATAAAATTCCGGAAAATATACATATTGCCAAATACTGTTTTGATGAAAGAAGCATGGATAAGTATTTAAAAGCGGATTTTTCCGCAAGCACAGAGTTGGATTCCGAAGCCGACCTTTGGTTTCAAACAGGTAATCCGGGATTTGCCTGTTATACGGCAGTCTGCGATGGGGAAATAGCCGGCGCCGTCTCTGTCTGGGACATATCTGATGGACGGGGAGCTACGGAAAATATATTTGTTGTCCCAGAATACCGCAGGAAAAACATTGCCCGGGAGCTGATAGCAACTGCGCTGGAAGACCTAAAAGAAAGAAACCGGACTATGGCAACGCTCTCCGTTATAGGCACAAACGGAAAGGCAATTATGCTGTATTTATCATGCGGCTATACTCTCTATTACAATCTGATAGAAATGATATATGAACATGGCTGATTCCATGACCGGAAGAATCATTTTTATCATCTATACAGCCATAAGGAACCGTAAATCCTGTCCATCCCGGTCAAGATTTATCCGGCTTTTCCTGTTATTCTTTTCTGGAAGGAGTAAGACACATGCAACGGGATAAAATAGAACTTACGGCAAAAATACAGAACTACATCCGGGAACATTGTCTGGACGAAGGCTTTACGATGGATGCCCTGTATGAGGCGGCCGGATATTCCCGAAGGCACGCCTGCCGCGTTTTTAAGGAGCTTATGGATAAAACACCGGAAGAATATGTGCGTGCGGTACAGATGACGGCAAGCGCGGAGTCCCTGATTAAAACAGATGCCAGCATCCTTGCTATCGCCCTGGATGCCGACTACGAAAGCCATGAAGGCTATACAAGGGCCTTTTCCAGGCTTTTCGGCACTACCCCGTCCCGCTACCGTCATGGGCAGATACCCATTCCGCTTTTTACCCAGTATCCCATACAGCATTATTACTCCTATTTACAACAAAAGGAGAACGAAAAAATGGAAAATCAGTCAAATGATCAGCAGTCACACGAAACTATGCCCTACCTGTGTACGGTTACCGTCGTCCGCAAACCCGCCCGGAAGCTTCTTGTTATGTATGCCCGAAAGGCCCATGATTATTTTTCCTTCTGCGAAGAAAAAAGCTGTGAGTGGGAAGGGTTGTTCAACAGCATTCCCAGCCGGCTGGAAACGGCGTCGCTCATGACTCTGCCGCCGTCACTCCATCCGGAAGGCACCACTGAAACCGCCGCCGGCGTGGAACTGGAGGAATCCGCGGAAATCACCGTGCCGGAAGGCTGTGATCTGTTATCCCTGCCGCCTTGTGATTATCTCTATTTCCAGTCTCCGCCCTACGAAAAGGAGGAGGATTACTGCAAGGCAATCGAGATGGTGTATCAGGCAAGCGGGACATACCGGCCGGAACGCTTTGGCTACGCCTATGCCCCTGAGCTGGCGCCTTCCTTTAACTTCGGTGCGGACACCCTTACCGGGGGATGTATTGCACTGCCGGTTAAAAAGCTGCAGTAAAAGAAACATCGGCCTGTATGATGTACAGCATGGTAAAAGGCGGCCAGTTAATCGGCCGCCTTTTACCATGCTTAAATAAATTAATAAACTATATCATTTTACCTTATATATTTAATTACACTCCCTTTTTTTATTAATTATTCTTTTTCAATTTCATATTTAGTTTTTCTCTTTTTCATATTTATTCTTCCTCTTTTTCATATTTAATCTCCATATCAGGAACATATTTTCTGTCCATCTGGTGCCTCGCCTTCCTGTTTTCCACCGTATCAAAAATGATAGAAAAGTCGTAGTCCTCAGGGTACATCTCACTTGCTGCCACCTTCCGCTGCAGACGTTTATAATTGACAAAAAGCTTTCTTTTCTGTATCTGGACGCCCACATCCCCCTTGTCATCCGCAGGGGCGAAAACAATGCCCAGCTTTCTTTGGGGATATACCATGACGCTGTCGCCCATATGAAATTTATCCTTAATGTCCTCTTTTCTTTGATTCCCGGCCTTCTGCCCGTCTTCCCTGGAACGGATACGGGATACTTTTCTTGTTTTGGGATTCTGCCGGGCCTTATCCGGGTTCCCTTGTCCTCGTTCCCCGTCTATTTCTTTTATGATATCCGGTAAAGCCTTTCTTTCCTGTCCGCCGTTTCCATAAGCGGCCTTCCATGCCATTTCCAGTGTCTCTTCCGCCATTCCCAAACGCCTGGCAATATAAAAGGCACAGCTTTCGCCGGACTCTCCCAGTTCCAGCCGGTAAAGCGGTTTCAGGCTTTCCTTATCAAACGCCATCCGGGCGTTCATGACTCCTTCCGCCCGCTCCCCGTATTCTTTCACTTCCGGGTAATGGGTGGTTACCACAAAAAGGCAGCCTCTTGTGCGAAGCTCCTCCAGCACGGCAACCGCAATCCCCATCCCTTCCGCCGGATCGGTTCCGGAGCCCAGTTCATCCAGCAATACCAGACTTTCCTCATCCGTTTTTTCCAGAATCCGTATGATATTTTTGATATGGGCGGAAAAGGTGGAGAGGTTCTCTGCAATACTCTGCCCGTCCCCGATATCACAGAACACGTCGGCATTCATTGCCAGATCCGCTTCTTCACAGGGAATATGAAGCCCGCAGCCCGCCATAACCGATAGCAGTCCCACGGTTTTCAGGGCGACTGTTTTCCCTCCCGTATTGGGTCCGGTTATGATAACTCCTTTTGTCTTTCCCCCGAATTCCATATTCAGAGGGACTGTATTTTCGCTTTTCAGCAGAGGGTGCTTTCCATTTTTTATTTTCACATAGCGCCTTGTGTTCAGCGCCGCTTCCCTGGCGTCCATGCCGGCGCTCAGCTTTCCTTTTGCAAATATATAATCCAGTTCTTCCATGTATTCCAGATTGATGCAGATGGCTTCCCTGTTATCCTCAACCAGTGCGGATAAGGTGTACAGAATCACCTTTACCTCATTTTCTTCTTCCAGCTCCAGGCGGCTTTGTTCCTCCCGAAGCCTGGAAACCGCAGCCGGTTCAATAAAGAAGGTCGCTCCGGTGGAAGAAGCGTCCACCACCGTACCGGGCACTTTATTTTTATATTCTTTTTTAACAGGAAGGGTAAAATGGCCGTTTCTGGTAGAAACAAAGCTCTCGGAAAAATAGCTCTTTGAGCTGCGCAGTATTGTCTCCAGCCTGGTGCGTATCTGTTCCTGTAACTGTTCTTTTTTCTGCCGTATGCCCCGCAGGGTTTTGCTGGCGTAATCATCAACCCTTCCTCCGCGGATACAGCGTTCAATTTCATCCTGAAGGCAGGAAAGATCCTGAAGGCCCGCTGCAAATCCAGCCAGTCCGGCAGCAAGTTCCCTGCATCGTGTCAAATATCTCACAAGACGGAGGTTCATCACGGCAAACTGCCGGATTTCTTCCAGCTGATCCGGCGTAAGCAGGCCGCCCGCCTGTACCTCCTGCACCGTTTTCCGAATCCCTTCCGTTTCTGAAAAGGGTGGGTTTCCAAAAGCATCCAGAACTTTTCTCGCTTCCGTTGTTTCCCGGACGGCCGCCTCCGCCCTTGCCTGATCCAGAAAGGGATGCAGGTTTTCCAGCCGCTGCCTTGCCGCTTCCGTCATAGCATACGCCTTTAACATTTCCCTGATTTTATTAAATTCCAACATCTCATTTATATCATTCATTTTTGGTTGTTTTCTCCGTTTTATATTCGTATTAGGTTACCCGCTGAGGAAGCTGAACATGCAAAAATCCACAGGGTATCTCTCAGGAACTGCGGCGGCAGTTCCTGAAAGATACCCTGTGGATTCCCGAACCCGGACCGGACGGCTGTCCATGGCTCTTTTGCCTCATACCGTGTTGCACCTGCCCTATACAACATACAAGGAAGAGCTCCCCGGCGAGTTCTTATTTCATGAGATCTACATCCCGATAAAAAAAGGCATAACCCCGCAAGCAGGATTATGCCGTCTATACAATATCAGTATCTGTAAACGCCGCCTGTTCGGAAATCCATCAGGGCAGACTTACAGAAGGAAAGCCGAAACTGTCTCTGGGCTTCTGCCTGATCGCTATTTGCTTATCTTCCTCACAATGGCTGCAATTAACACAAAAATACCTCTCTCTCTTTTCCTTCACTTATAATAACAAGGAGAATGCTGTTTGTCAAAGGTTTTTCTATATCTGGGCAGGATAAAAAAATTTGGCATCACCCTCCCCTGCTTCCCTGTGCGGCCTGCTGCCCTGCAAGGATTCCTGTAAGGGGCGTTATAAGCACGCCGGTCCTTAGGCTGCGTCCTTTGCAGCCTTAGTACCGCTGCGTGATTATCCGAGCGAAAGCGTCCCCTGCAAGGTTCCTTGCAGGGCAGCAGGCCGCACAGGGAAGCAGGGGAGGGTGATACCGAACTTTTTTATCCTACCCTCCGTATCTGACCACACTGCCTTCTGAAAGTTCCTTGGTTGTGTTCACCACGATTTCCGTTTCTTCGTCCACCGCCCCTTCTTCTATGGCGACATATTTACTGTTCTTATCCAGAACATTCACATCCACCTGGCTTACCGCCAGCTCTTCTCCCAGAATCCCCTGCTGCCTGCGGAGCACATATATATAATACCGTTCATTCTCCCCATGAAGCGCCTTTGCCGGTATGGTGACCGGATAGCTGTCCGATTGGGCGGATGCCACAAGCGTCCCGCTCTGCCCCACAGTTCCCACACCCTTGGGAAGGTTCACAATCGCTTCATAGCTTCCCGGCGTACTTTCGCTTTCTGCTATGTAATCCACTTGGGCCTCCACAGTTTTTCCCGAATTTCCCAGCTTCAACATTACCGTATCCTCAATATCCACGTATTTTTTTTCT
This sequence comes from Lachnospiraceae bacterium, assembly GCA_022845955.1. Taxonomy (GTDB): domain Bacteria; phylum Bacillota; class Clostridia; order Lachnospirales; family Lachnospiraceae; genus Eisenbergiella. Next base: position 82,799 of record AP025576.1, on the reverse strand, counting down.
TCTTTTGTCAGAAGCACCCGGAATTTCAGGCTTTCCTCCAAATCCGCCAATACCACGGAGGCACCCTGGGGTATGACCTCGCCGGGGGAAATCTTGATTTTAGTGACAATACCATTATTTTCGCCGAACACCTGGCCTCCATTCTTTTTCAGGCCGGTATATTTTTTAAGGATTTCTTTTCTGTAGGTAATTTCCATCTGATTCATCTCGATTGTCAGATCCGGATCCCCGCCCAGATTGGAATCTTCCACCTTTCGTTTGGCATCCAGCATGGCGTCCAGTTTATCCCAGACACTGTTTTCCTGGGCCTGCTTCGCACTGTCCACAGAATCTTCCAGGCTTTTTTTTGTGCTTTCCCAATTTTCCCATGCGGAATCTTCGCCGGCATAATCCGGTTTTGTCTTTGTATCCACATTTCCTTTTGCCAGCTCGTCCTCAATTTCCTTCAGCCTTTTCTGGACACTCTCCCTTTTTGCGGAAGCTTCCCGCAGTGCTTCCTCCAGCCTTTCCCTTTCGGGATCGCTGCCCGTTCCTTTGTCACCGGAATCACTGTCCCCGGAATTCGTACCAGAATCCGTTGCCGGCCCGCCATCCGCATCCCCTCCGGGGGCTTTTTCACCCGATCCGCCGGAATCTGCGCTGCCCGCATCATTACCGCTTACATCCCCGTGGCTTTCTTCCGGTCTGCTTTCTTCCGGTTTGCTTTCTTCCGGAGCCGCCTGGCTGCCGCTTTCGTCCGGGCCGGTTCCCTCATCGCCGCCACCGTTCCCATGAGCCGCTATATAATCATCCAGCGCCTTCCTGGCCGCCTCTTCCGCTGTTTTTGCCGCCTCCAGGTCAGAGGACACGCTGATCTGCTGCTTCTGCAAATCCTTCATCCGGCTTTCCCAGTCCGAGTATTCCTGCTTCTTATTGTTCCTGTCCTCATCGGAGGTCTGTTTCGGCTGGTTGTTTAAATGATCATTCAGCTTTTCCTCCGCCTTCTCCACGGAATCCCCCGCCTGGTCTATTTTCCGGTTTTCTTCGGTATCCGTAAGGGCATAATCCTCCAGGGAACGGTTTTGGTTCAGCAGTTCCTTCTGTGCAGCCAGCTCTTTTTGCTGCCGCGCCTGATCATTGCTCAGTTCCAGCTTTTTAATGGCAAGCTCCTGCTCCGCGATCTTTTCCTCCAAATCCTCCTGATCCACATCAAACAGAAGTGTATTGGCGGAAACACTGTCCCCGAGATCCACATAAATCTGATTCACCTTCAGCCCGCTCACCGCATCGACCGCAACCTCCCGTCCTGCCGTCAGATTTCCCGCCGCTTCCACCGTATGCCCCAGCGCTCTTTTTTCCGGAAGCTCTGTCTCCACCTGTGGAAGCGTCGCCCCATAAATTCCTTTGGACACCAGGGTACATACAAACATAACTCCAAAGAATAGGAAAGCTGCAAAAAGGATTTTTTTCTTTTTCTGTATAAATTCCATGATTTTTCTCCTGTTCCATATCTATTCTTTTAATCCGCTCATTGCTATTCCCTGTTCCAGATAATCCTGTCCCAGGAGAAAAATAAAAAGGGCCGGAATCAAGGTAACCACAGATGCTGCAAAAGCGAACCCGGCCTGGCCCAGCCCGATTTCGGGAAGATACAGAGACAGGGGCCAGAGCGCTTTTGTTTTAATAAAAGTCAGCGGCTGTTCTATCATATTCCAGTATTCCAGGAAACCAAGGACAAACGCGGACAGGATAGCCGGGGATCCCAGCGGCAGCCCTACCACAACAAACAGTCTCAGTTCCCCTGCGCCGTCTATCCTTCCCGCCTCCAGAAGCCCCGGATGTACGCTCCTGAACCCCCTGTATATAAGGAATACAGGAAACGTGGAAAAGACAGCCGGAAGGATTACCGACCCCTGTGTGTCCAGCAGCCGGAGCTTATCCAGCACCAGATAGGAGGAAAGCATGGTGACCTGGAAGGGCATCAGCATCAGCACGATATACAGCGTAAACAGCATCCTGCGGAAGGGAAATTGATATACGGCAAAGGCCCATGCTGCGGGGACCGCAATCAAAAGCTGCCCGGCCAGAATAAGAAGTACCATTTTTATGGAATTCCAGAAAAGCAGGAAGAACTGGGGGGAATAGAATAACAGCTTCCGGAATGAGGCAAACGTAGGGAACTCCGGAATAAATTCCCAGGAAATAAATCCGCCTCCTCCGAGAAGGGCCGGTTTCAGTGCGCGGGCCAGCTCAAATTCCCCGGTAATGGAACCGGATAAAAGCAGGAATACGGGGGAACAGAGAAAAAGGCCGGTAAGCACAAGCAGCACAGAAGCCAAATACTCTGCAGCAAGCCGCGGAGCCTTTGCCCTTCGCAGCAGATGCCGGATACATCTCTTTTCCCTTTTCCCCTTTATAAATCCCGTCATCGTCATTCTCCTTCATCCCACAGCTTCTGCAGGAGCATAATTGCAGCGAACAGCACCATTCCCATACAAACCGCTGCCGCCGCCATTTTGTCAAAATCCAGCTTGGTAAACCAGTTATTAAACAGGTGCTGGAGAAGATACATGCTTTCATCCGGATACGATCCCGCCACCAGATACGCCTCCCGGAATGCTTTAAAGGTATTCAGGAAAGAAAGGACGGTGATGGTATAAAGTACCGGCTTCAGGTTCGGCATAACAATTTTCAGAAAACATTTCCATTCTCCCGCACCGTCCACCCTCGCTGCTTCCCGTATTTCCTCCGGTATGGAAAGAATGCCGGTCAGCCAAAGCACCACCGTATACCCCAGATTTTTCCATATATAACTGAAAACCAATACCCAGAAAGCAGCATCCGTACCCATATAATCCGTCTGGAAAACTTCCGCGGTTTCTGCAAGGCCTGCGCCGGCCAGCCAAGCGGACAGGCCGGTCAGCGCAAGGTTCAGAAATCCCTGCTTGTCAAATACGAGCTTCCAGATAAGTACTACCGTGGCCGCCGGTACCGCCATAGGAAACAAAAAGGCGGATTTAAGGAACCGGATCCGGGGAAACCGGCTTAAAAAATAGGCGATTATCAGCCCAAGTCCTATCAAAAGCGGCAGGCATACCAGGATAAACCGTATCGTATTTCCTGCTGCCAGCCGGAAGGCCCTTGTCTCAAAGACCATTTTATAGTTCTCAAGGCCTCTGAATTCACCGGTCACCGCCGTAACAAAGGAACGCCTGACCACATCTGCAAAAGGGGCCAATACAAACAGGGTCACTCCCAGGAAACTGGGCATCAGGAAAAAAAGGTACGCATACGTTCTTTTTTTCTTTTTCATTATTCAGACAAATACAGCTGTACCTTCTGTTTTATTTGTGCCACCCCTTCGTCTACGCTCAACTGTCCTTCCAATACGGCAACACCCGCTTCAATAACCGCCTGCTCAATACGGCTGTCGGGAAGATAGGCAGTTTTCAGGGAACGTACGATCTGCTCCAGCCCCTTTTGCTCCTCTTCGTTGGGCCAATATAAGTCCAGAGTGCTGATGCTGCCGTCTTCTTTGCTTATGCCCACGGAACCAAAGGCCTCGTCGCCTTCCATTTCCGTATAGAAAAGGCGTTCAAAACTGGCCACATTTACCGGATACGGATCCTGCTGCATGGACATCACATCATACGACAAAAGCTTCTGTACAAATTCCCGGGCCATCTCCGGCTCCGCCGCCCTTGCGGATACCCCTGCTATGGACTGCGCCTGGAATACATCCGACGCCTGCAGGGATACCGGTTTATATACCACCTCTGTCTTTACCCTGGGGACGGAGATTACATTGGTGAAATCCAGGCTAACCTGCCGGGTGGTTCCAATGGCAAGCTGTTCCTGCTGCCTGGTAAGGAAATTCATGATACTCCAGGAAATATCAAGTGCCGTATCAGCTGCGGAGCCGGTACTGTCGCCGCTGCTTCTTACAGAACTTAAAAATTCTTCTTTCTCCGAGTCGGAGATCCCGCTCATTTCATTATCAAAAATCCGTTTGGCCTGTGTGAGGAAATCCCTAACCGCCTCTTCCTCCAGACTTCCATCCTCTTTGCTCCAGGCCGGTTCACAGGCCAATGACAGCATACGCAGCAGGATGTCCGGCTGAAACGCCGACATAAGAGTACCTTCCGGGTTGTTCTCCCGCATTTTTTCCATCGCATCTGCCAGGGATGGCAGATCCGTTATGCCTGATACATATTCTTCGCTCCCCATGATCAAAGGGATTTGGAACCTGGTGGGTATGGCGTATATTTTTCCGTCCTGCTCATACACCCTGGCAATATTATCAAAAAACTCCTCTTTTTCCTCCGCTGCCTCCAAAGTGTCGCTGATATCCGCCAGCATGCCTTTGGCAAGGTAGGAATCGATGGGAAGACCGTCCAGAAGCAGTACATCCGGTCCGTTTCCGGCCATGATCTCCGTATTTAATGCTTTTATGGCATCTTCTGCGGTAAGCCCGTTCTCTCCGGACATACCCACCTCATATTTTACAAATACATCCTGATGCTCCTTCTGATAGGCAGAAACGGCCTGCTGCAGGGTCTGATCCTTTTTAAGGCTGTAAACCTTCAGCTCTTTATCCGGAGTGGAGGGCATGGTTTCGTCATATTCAAAACGGGATACCCCTGTGGCAAAAAGAATCAGGAACACCGGACCGTCCTCCGCGATCATTCCATATTTCCCGTTGGAGGGATCCCCCATGGAACAGAGTGTTCCTGCCAGAAGCTGTTCCGGGCTTTCCCCGCTTTTATATTCATACAGACCTTCCTGGCACACCAGGTAAAGCGTGTTGTCCTTATCCAGTGCGGCAAGAAACGTGTAGTTACCGCTGGTCCAGTAAACGTCTTTTTCCCCATTGTCCGTCAGTCCGCTGACAAACTGGTCAAGCGCTTCCTCCTGTTCCAGCAGCTCCCCCTTCACCAGATCATACCGATAGGCTTTCTGTCTGGTAAAAGCCATCATCTGGGTATCGGAAAAACAGGCGGTTTCCACATCCCCTTCCGTTTCAAAAAGAGCCGTCAGGGCACCGTCCTCCTGGTTTATTTCATAGACCGTCCCGCCTTCGCTGGCAAGCAGCCTGTCATCCGGCGTATACCAGCAGTTTGTAAGGATTTCATATTTGTCCAGATCAAAAGGAACCGCAAGCTCACGCTTCTCCCCCTCCGGAGAAATGATCATATAACGGTAATCCATGGTAAACATGTTGGATTCTTCCGTCTGCTCCCCGGTATCCTCTGGTTGGGCTTCTTCCGTACCAGGCTGTTCGGCCTGCTCCGTCTGCCCTTCCGCTTGTTCTTCCTGGGATTGGCTGGATAATTCCAGATCCGCTTGGGCCGCTCCGTCTTTCTCCTCCTGTTGTGCGCCGCCTTCCCCGGCCTCTTCGTTCCCGGACACCGCAATATCATATTCACTGTACATGAGGAAAATAGTTCCATCTTTAGCCATGGCAGCATTCATAAAATAAGCATCGCCCACCATGCCTGCCCAGTCCTCATACTTTTTTGTCCAAGTCTTCCCCTCATCCTGTGACACGAACGGTCCGTAAGCATAATCAAAAATCTGGAGACTGCCGTCCGCAAGCCGGGTCATTCCCGCATTCCGCATCATATCCTCAGGTCTTCCCACTTCCTCCTCCACATATCTTCCCATGGATTTATCGCCGCTCCCCGCAGTTTCCCCCAAAGAATCCTGCCCGCCTTCCGCTTTCCCGCAGCCGGCAAAAAGCAGGGCCGCGGAAAGAAGCAGCGCAAGTATTTTGTTTCCCGCTGACTTTCTCATAATTTATTGTCCTTTCTTGTTTCTGTTGTTCCTCCATGGTAACGGACAATTCTTTTTAATTTTCCATCAAAACTCTTACAAGTTTCTTACAAAAAAACCATCAGGATATGTCCTGATGGTTTTTAGCAGCGGGTATTTGGCTTATTTTCTTTTTCTGCGGATACTCCTCACCGCCTGTACTCCGGCTACGGCCAGCCCGGTGAAGAGAAGATATTTTTTTATTTTTTCCAACGCCTCCTCCTTTGTGGCCGGACGGTGGCTGTATGCAAAATCCCGAAAAGGCCTGGAAGGCTTCTCCCCTACCAGATCTTTGTATGTAAGCAGCCGCGTTTCATACGCAGCTGGGTTGTCTTCATGGAAAATAAGCTCCCTGGCCGCCCGGTTCACGCCGTCACCATATTCGTTAAAACCGCAGGAGGGGGTATAACCCAGATCCATGCCGCCGCAGTTCCCCACAAAGCTGTTCCTGTGATCATGGCCGCAGAATACTGCAAAAATATCCCCTTTTTCCCGAAGGCTTTCGAATTCCCTGGCATTGTTGTCCGGAATGCTTACCGCCTCCTTGAAGCTGCCGCTCTGGCATTTTTCCGTATCCAGCACGTAATATTCGTTGGCATGCGTACGGTAGGTACGTATGGACCCTTTTGTCTTTCTGTCGGTTTTCTTCAGAAGCCGGTAATATTCAGGAAGAGGGATGTGCTGGAACACAATTCCCGGTATCAGCCTGCCATGTACCTGCTCAAAGGTATCCCTGGCACCTTTATACCAGAATATCTGCCTGGGATGCATCGTCTGATAACCGCCTCCCGGGGCATCCCCTCTGGTATCCATGAGGTAAACCGCCATTACGGTTTGTGTTTCTTCGTAATTCTGTATCCCGACGGCAAAGGTCCCTTCCTCCGTTCCATGAAGGATTTCCTGCCCCCGGCTGTTCAGCCAGTCCACACAGCCGGGAATCCTCCGGTAAATTTCCATCTGCTCTCCGTTGCTCAGCCCGCTTTGCTCATCATGGTTGCCGAAGGTTACCGCAAAGGGAAGCCCCCTGCTCACCACAGGCTCCAGAATCCTCCGAATCGTTTTTTCCACCTGCTCCGGCTTTTTACGGAAGGCCCTGCTGCAGCCCTTCAGCTGATCCCCGGTAAGTACTACCAAATCCGGTTTTGCTTCATCCATCGCCCTGCGCATTAATGTCAGTGTGTCTTCCGATACCTCAGGTACCTCCTGGATATCCGTAATATGTAATATATGAAAGGTTCCGTCAACTCTAAATTTCATAACTGTTTCCTTCTTTCCCTGGAACTGTCACGGCTTTCCCTGTCTGTGAAAGCTGCCCCGCAGCTTTTACTCATCATAAACGCATATTCTTCTTATTACAATAAAATACATAAAATCTTAAAGAAAGCTTCACTTAGAATTAACATGGTATCTTGACAGTAACAGGAAACGGTGATACATTTATGTGGAAATAGTTGTATTTATGTGGAGATGATTGTATATGTTTGCGAATGAAAGAAGAATCCAAATTACAGAAATGCTGAACCGGCGTTCCTCCGTTACGGTTACGGAGCTGACCGATACCTTTCAGGTATCTCTGGAAACCATCCGGAGGGATCTGGAGTATCTGGAAAAACAGGGTGCTTTAAAACGGGTACACGGCGGCGCTATCACCGTACATAAAATGCAAAGCTACACCAGCCTCTCCTCCCGTGTGTCCGAACACCGGGAAGAAAAAAGGAAGCTGGCGCTGGCTTCCCTCCCCTATATCCGGGAAGGGGACAGAATTGCCCTGGATACCGGTTCCACCTCCTTTGAGCTGGCTTCCCTGCTCTGTGAGCGGTATTCCAGGCTCACCATCGTTACCAATTCCCTGGAAGTATTCCAGATCCTGTCGGAAAAAGAGGAATTCCAGACCATTCTCACCGGAGGCTTCTATATGCCCGGGGAAAAAACCTTTTACGGCCATCTTGCACTGGATATGATAAAACAGCTGCATGTTTCCAAATTCTTTCTGGCGCCCTCCGCCATTTCCCTGGATTTTGGCATCAGCGACCATATCCATGAAATGATAGCTGTACAAAGGGCCCTGATTGCTATTTCGGATCAGATCATCGTCCAGGCAGACAGCTCCAAATTTGAAACCTGCGCGGCCCTTAATGTATGCGGCCTTAACCCCCGTTTCCTTTATCTCACGGACTCCGGCCTGCCGGAGAAAATAGCGGAAGTCTACAAAGAAGCAGGACTTCAGATCGTCACATGCTGATCTCTGAAAAAGTCCCGCTTTAAGCGGGCAGAAAGGAAAAACCATGAACAGAAAAGTACTCCTCATCCTTGCAGACGGCTTACGGCCCGATGCCCTCGCCGCCTGCGGCCATCCATACGGTACCCTGCTTCCTTCACTAGGCAGCTATTCCCTGGAGGCGGAGACCGTTTATCCTTCCGTAACGCTTCCCTGCCACATGTCCTTATTCCACAGTGTGGATCCCGGCCGGCACGGTATCCTCACCAACACCTATGTGCCCCAGGTCCGTCCGGTGAACGGATTATGTGAGCAGCTGAGCGCCGCCGGCAAAACCTGCGCTTTTTTCTACAACTGGGAAGAGCTGCGGGATCTAAGCCGTCCCTCGTCTCTGGCCTACAGCTTTTTTGCCTCAGGCAGTGTTTACTCCTATGAAAAAGCAAACGAAATGGTTACCGCCAATGCCCTTTCCTTTATAAGAGAGGAAAAGCCGGATTTTGCCTTTGTTTATCTCGGTCTTACCGACAGTGCCGGGCATGAATACGGCTGGATGAGCGAAGAATACTTCAAGGCCTGCCGTCAGTCCCTGGATGAAATAAAACTGCTTGCGGAAACGTTTACAGAGGAATATACCCTTATAATCACAGCCGATCACGGAGGGCATGACCGGTCACACGGTTCCCTGGAAGAAGCCGATATGCGCATTCCGCTCATCTGCATAGGGCCGGATTTCCAGCCGGAAACCCGCTTTGCGCAGGCGGGTATCTGTGATATTGCTCCTACGGTAACCCAGCTGACCGGTGCTTTCCCCGCAAGGGAATGGGAGGGAAAAAGCCTGCTATGATCAATAGGCTGACTTCCGGGCGCAAGATCCGCTTTTTATGCTTTCTATGCTGCCTGGTCTATTTTGTAAGCTATCTCACACGTTTAAATTATGCCGCCTGCCTTGCGGAAATCCAGCGTTCCCTTGGTATCAGCAAGAGTCTGGCCGGACTGCCGGTTACGGGATGTTTTATCACCTACGGGATCGGCCAGCTTCTCTGCGGCTTTCTGGGAGACAGGTTCCATCCCCGGAATATGATTTTCACCGGACTGGCGTCCACTTCCGTCTGCAATCTCCTGGCCGCCCTTTTTCCCCGGATAGAAATCATCATTCCGCTCTGGTGCCTTAATGGCTTTTTTCAATCCATGCTCTGGCCGCCTCTTGTACGGGTAATGGCGGAAGCACTGGATGAAAACCATTACAAAAAATGCTGTGTTCAGGTGTCCGTTGCCGCTTCCGCGGGGATGATCGCCGTATATGTCCTCGCACCTGTCTGTATTCTTGTTTCCGGCTGGCGCCTGGCCTTCCTTATCCCTACTGTTTCCGGCCTTGGCACGGCTTTTTTCTGGTTTGTGAGCTTTACCAGGCTTGCGTCCGGCGGAACCAATACCATTTCCGCCCTGAACGTGGAAATGAGCAGGGACAGCACGATAAAGCTCCCCGCCCTCTTTCTGCAGGCATCTCTGATACCCATTCTGCTTTCCATTATCCTTCACGGGATACTGCGGGATGGAATCACTACCTGGATGCCGGCTTATATAACCGAAACCTTCGGACTCAGTACTTCCCTTTCTATCCTTACGACCGCAGTCCTTCCGGTTTTCAGTATCTTCAGCATTACCATCGCCTCCTGGCTGTTACAGAGGCTGCACAATGAACTGTTTACCGCGGGTATCCTCTTCGGGGCGGGAACGCTTTCCTCTCTCCTTTTGCTGCCTTTTTACAACTCTATGCCGGTATTCAGCATTACCATGATGACCCTTATTACCGGCTGCATGTACGGCATCAACCTGCTGCTCATCAGCCGGGTCCCCCGCCATTTTGCACGCTTCGGCCGGGTTGCCACCGTCTCGGGCATCCTGAATGCCTCCACTTATATAGGAAGCTCCCTCTCCACCTATGCGTTTGGCGCCGTTTCCGAACACTTCGGCTGGTTTTCCACCATTTTCATCTGGGTGCTGGTGGCCCTGGGCGGAACCCTCCTGTGTTTCTTTACCTTCCGGAAATGGGGACGTTTTTCCAATCCTGCGTAGGTTAGCACGATAAAGTGCTGGAAAGTACGGGCTTCTTATGGTATACTTGCGTCGGCTGGCTTTCTGCCGGCCGATACCAAGATACTGCAATAGGAGAACCGGCATGAGCATTTTAAATGTTGAACATCTTTCCCATGGTTTTGGGGATCGGGCTATTTTTCATGATGTATCCTTCCGTCTGCTCAAGGGAGAGCATATCGGCCTCATAGGTGCCAATGGAGAAGGAAAATCCACCTTTATGAACATTATTACAGGGAAGCTTCAGCCCGATGAAGGCAAAGTGGAATGGGCTAAAAACGTACGTGTAGTCTACCTGGATCAGCATACGATACTGGAAAAAGGAACTAGCATACGGGAAACACTGGCTTCCGCCTTTTCCTTCCTTTTTGATATGGAAGCCCAGATGAATGCTATCTGTGATAAAATGGGGGACGCATCCCCGGAAGAATTGGAAGTATATATGGAGGATCTGGGAACCATTCAGGATATGCTCACCATGCATGATTTTTACATGATTGATGCCAAGGTGGAGGAGGTGGGACGCGCCCTGGGCCTGTCCGATATCGGCCTGGACAGGGATGTTTCCGATCTGAGCGGCGGACAGCGCACCAAAGTCCTGTTGGGCAAGCTGCTTCTGGAAAAACCGGATATTTTACTGTTGGATGAGCCTACCAACTACCTGGATGCGGAGCATATAGAGTGGCTGAAACGCTATCTGAACGAGTATGAAAATGCTTTTATTCTCATCTCCCACGATATTCCCTTCCTGAACAGCGTTATCAATCTGATTTACCATATGGACAACCAGGCTCTGACCCGTTACGTCGGGGACTATGACAAATTCCAGGAAGTCTACGCCATGAAAAAGAACCAGCTGGAGGCCGCTTATAACAAGCAGCAAAAGGAAATCGCCGATTTGAAGGATTTCGTGGCCCGTAACAAAGCCCGTGTTGCCACCCGGAATATGGCTATGTCCCGTCAGAAAAAGCTGGACAAAATGGATGTGATTGAACTGGCGGGTGAAAAACCCAAACCGGAATTTAACTTTAAAGAAGCCCGTACCCCTGGCCGCTATATTTTTACCGCCAGAGATCTGGTTATCGGCTATGACGAGCCGCTCTCCTCCCCGCTGAACCTGTCCATGGAACGAGGACAGAAAATTGCACTTATCGGCGCCAACGGAATCGGTAAAACCACCCTGCTGAAAAGCATACTGGGCCTGATCCCTCCCCTTTCCGGCAGCGTAGAGCAGGGGGATTACCTGAGCATCGGCTATTTTGAACAGGAAATGCCTCCCGACATCAGCACCAGCTGCATTGAAGAAATCTGGCAGGAATTTCCCGGCTTTACCCAATATGAGGTGCGATCCGCCCTGGCAAAATGCGGCCTGACCACCAAACATATCGAGAGCATGGTCAAAGTATTAAGCGGCGGCGAACAGGCAAAGGTTCGTCTGTGCAAGCTCATCAACAAGGAAACCAATATCCTGCTTCTGGATGAACCTACCAACCATCTGGATGTGGACGCCAAGGCGGAGCTGAAACGTTCCCTGCAGGCCTATAAAGGCAGCATCCTGATGGTATGCCATGAACCGGAATTCTATGATGGCCTGGCTACCGATGTATGGGATTGCACCAGGTGGACTACCCGGGTGTTCTGACAGCCCTCTGCCTGCCTTACCGGTACAGAAGCTCCCACAAGGCCTCTGCGATCAAAGGCTGCAGGGTCAGCATGAGCAACAGGACTATCCCGAAACAAAGCTCCATTTCCAAGCGGCAGACAGGGCTTTCGGCCCGGACTGCCGCTTCTTTTCCTGACGGCTTGTCCCCTTCACAGAAAAAACCGTCCAATCCCGGATTTTCTCCGGCCCCGAACCTCTCACAGATTCCCGGCATTATCCGTAAAACCCCTCTGAATAGCAGATATCCCACCCATGTCCCCCATGTATTCATAAGCAAATCATCAATATCCGTCGCCCGCATGGAAAAAAGCTGCATCAGCTCGATGAAAAGGGAAAACAAAAACCCGATACTCACCGTTTTCTCCACCATGCGCTCCCGTTTCCAAAGCAAAGGGACAAAAAAACCGAAGGGTACAAACAGAATCATATTTTTCAGATACTGACTGAAATTGGAAAAAATTTCAACCATAGGAATGAGGTTAACATTCGCATCAAAGCGCAGCCGATATAACGCAGGTATTCCTGTCACTGTTACAATTCCCGCCAGCAAAAAGGCAAACAGACACACCCCTGCCGTATGCCACGGCTTCTTTTCCCCTTTCTTTTGCCTTTCCTTTTCCAACCACAAAAGGGCCGGAACCGAAAGCACCAGCCCGGAGCCGGCCCCTATTCCTACATCCATGAGAAATAACATAATCATATCCTCCCAATCTTTAACTGTCCTGTTATTTTTATCATACCCCAGAAAAAAGAAAACTTTATTTAGTTCCCATTAAGATTCTTTAAAGATATGTATAAGAGTGTTTTCAATCATGTACTTTTTTTCCGATTTATGATAGGATGAAGGGGCAGTTTCCCACAGTTAACTGCATAACTCAAACTCCGCAGGTGCCAAATGGCCCTCCGCACAGACAGCGGGCGGAGAGCCGTTTGGCACCTGCGGAGTCTGAGTGCATAATACGTTTCGGAATACCCTGCCAAAAGAAACAAGAGGCAAACAGAAATGGATCTGATTAATCAATTTATAGAAAATTACAAGAAAAAAATTAAATATTATGAAACTGCCGGAAGAATCGCCGCCGATATGCTGGAGGACTCCCTGCGTTCCTCCGGTATCCGCGCCATGGTGACCTCCCGGGCCAAAAGTCCGGGAAGGCTGAAAATCAAAGTGACGCAGCGGAATGAAAAAAGAGAGACGCCTTATAAAAATATGAGCGAAATCTATGCGGATATCGCCGATCTTTCCGGTGTACGTGTCTCCCTTTATTTCCCCGGTGACCGGGCCAAGGCAGACAGGGTTATCAATAACCTTTTTGCTGTGGCGGAAACCAAAAAGTTTCCGGTCCAGTCGAAACAGCCTTCCTATAACAAACGCTTTTCCGGCTATTGGGCCACCCACTACCGCGCCAGCATGAAGGAAGAAACACTGGAAAAAAGCAAGCTGAAATATGCGCCGGTGCGCCTTGAAATACAGGTGGCATCCGTCCTGATGCATGCCTGGTCGGAGGTGGAGCACGATTTGGTGTATAAACCCCTCCAGGGCACGCTTTCCGATGAAGAGCTTTCTATCCTGGATGAGCTGAACGGCCTTGTACTAAGCGGCGAAATCGCCCTGGAACGGCTGCAGTCCGCAGGAAATGAACGAATCCAGAGCAAAAATACCGCTTTCAACAACCAGTACGATCTGGCGGCTTACCTGTATAACTATCTGAGCACACGCTACAAACGATTTGACATCGAACCCCGTATGGGAAACGTGGAGCTTTTGCTGCGGCTGATGGGCCGGCTGAAAATAGCCAATGTAAAAGAACTGGAGCCGATCCTGAAATCCACCAAACTGGTAAACGACAAACGCACCATCACGGAGCAGCTCATTGACCAGATAATCTGCGGCAATGAAAAACGCTACCATCTCTACCGGGAGCTGCGTACCCCCGGCGAAAAGCTGTCTAAGGATCAATATCAGGCCATGGAATACTTCTTAAAGCCCTGGATCAGCCTGGAAACCGTTCTGAGCAGGCTTACCCTGAAAAGCAATCCCAAGGCCAGAGGCACCTTCAACGTAAACAGCCTGAAGCGGATGAAAGCGCTTAACAAGGAAAACCTGGATAAGGTAGTGGCGCTCCGGAACGCACGCAACGGCCTGGTACATGGCATCGAATATCCTACCACCTCCGCACTGATTAAAATGGGTGACGACGTACGCGCCATTTTATCCCAGCTGTCCGATCCCCTTTCCCATACATAAACTGTATGCAGCGGTTTGGCCGCCCGCCAGGCAGCCAAACCGCTGCATTATACGACTTCTTTCTTTTCACACCATTCCTTCAGCGGACAGTCCTGACACCGTGCCTTCCGCGCCGTACAGATCGCCCGTCCCAAATAAATAAGCTGAAAATTGATCCGGTTCCAATGGCTCTCGGGAAGGACTTTCATCAGTTCCTGCTCCACCTGCAGGGGATTCTTACCCTTTGCCCAGCCCAGCCTGCGTGAAATACGGAAAACATGGGTATCCACAGTCACTCCCGGGATCCCATAAGCATCGGCCAGGAAAAGAGTGGCTGTTTTTCTTCCCACTCCTGCCAGCTTCAGCACCTCCTCCAGCTTATCCGGCACCTTTCCGCCATACTCGCTTACGATCTGTTCGCAGCATTTTTTAATATTCTTCGCCTTGTTTTTATACAGCCCTACCGAGCGGATATACGCCTCAATTTCTTCCGCCGGCGCCTGTGCCATAGCCTCTACGGACGGAAAATGCCCGAAAAGATCCGGCAGCGCTTCTTCCACCTGCTTATCCGTACTCTGTGCACTGAGCATAATCGCTGTCAGCAGCTGCCAGTCATGATTATGATAGAAACCATCCTTTGTTGTCCCATAAGTTTTATCCAGCATATCTAAAATATGGGTTACTTTTTCCTTTTTTGTCATATGTATTCCCCTTTGGATATCAGAATCTATAACCTGTTTCCTTACGGGTATTATACTATGTTTGGATATGAATATCCACTTTCCGCTTCTGAGTGGATGTAGATAAAAGGCCTGCGGATGGAACGGGCAAAAGAAAAGCACCCCGAAGGATGCTTGGTTCTTTCTCACGTTTGGGTATCCTGTACCACGCTCTGTGCAGTATGCGGTTCCACAGATGTTTTATATACCGTGGAGAAGAGACCAATCCCATGGGGCAGCCCATCTGCCACATGGGATGCTTTGGGCTCTTCGAAACGTTTGGTATATCAACATCTGTGGAACCGCATACTGCACAGAGCGTGGTACAGGATACCCAAACGTGAGAAAGAACCGGATGCTTACACTTGTCTGATTTTCGGCTCCACCGCTTCGGAACGCACATTATGTGTCTGGTTCTGGTTTTCCGGCTTTACCTTTTGTGTTATGCTGTTGAATTTTTCATTGCTTTTCTTTTGGTTATATTTTTCCTGTTTTTCTTTATCCATTTTATCACCTCGGGAATAGTATGGGCAAATCAGCACGAACTATTCTATTCCCTGAAAAAAGGCTCTGCAATCGCCAGCCATTCTTCCGGCAGGTAAATGGAGAGGTAACCGTGGCTGCAGCCTTTCGCTTCATATATTCTGCAGGATGGCACATAGGAGCAAAACATACGGGCCGATTCCTTCACACATTTCATTTCTTTTTCCCCATACCAGTACATAACCTGTGCTTTCGTATCCCTGACGCTCTCTTTCAGCCTGTACTCCATCATATAGGTGCGGTACATATGATACAGGGATTCCTTCCTGATACGGGGCATATCCCGGATATAATATGACTGGATCTCCTCGGGATACTGCATTTTGGCAGGCAGCAGCTTAGGCATCATTGCGATTTGGCGGCGGCAGGCTTTTTCACTGAACATAAATCTGCTGCCGAACCGGATAACAGCTATACAATAACGCGCCATCAACGGCCTGGGAAAACAAAGGCTTCCGTCAATTATGGCTTTCCGGGTTACATCCGGTTTTCTGGATAAAAGCTCCATGACAATCTGGCCTCCCAAAGACACCCCTCCCAGCGCAAACAGATGTCCTCCGCAGTTTTCTTCTATGTATGCCATCAGCTTATCCGCTGAATCCTCTGTGGATATATAAGCGGATGCATATTCCTCCCCATGGCCGTCCAGCGTCGGGAGAATCACATGATAACAATCCGACAATACCCGTGCCTGCCGCAGGTAATTCCACCAGGCATTTCCGCCTCCATGTATCAGCATAATATGAGGATTGTTTTTATCTCCGAACTCATGAAATTTCATATCTATACCTTTCGTATTACAATCCAAAACTTCACAGCATCCTTTCGCCTTCGCTTAATTCCGATAAAAATTCTCTGGCAGTAAAAGAAGCAATTATCTGATGCCGCTTTTTTTTGTAATCTTGCAGATCACGCTTCTTCCTGACATCCATATAAACCATCTTTCCTATTATGCTCGTAGCATACCAGAGTAACAGCTTATTATTGCCCTTATTAATTATTTTATAAATAGAACTGATGGTATGAGACGTAATAGTTACCTTACCAATTATTCTATTTAAAAGCGCACCCAGTGTTTTTTCTGATAAAGAACCGGCATATACCTTCCAGTCATTTATAATTAATGTAACATCATACAAATTTATTAAATCACACAATTCGCTAACTACCTTATCCGGATTATTTTCTAATTCCGGATAACTGGAATGATTATATCGAATTATTACTTGTGTTTCCATTTCGTTATAGCTGATAATTATTGGTTCATAATATTCCTTGTAAATTTCAGGAAAGTATTTTTCAGCAATTGCAAGATCTGCTTCAAATACGCGTTGTATGTATCTGGAGATAAGCTGAATATTATTGGTTGTCTCTTTTTCCAGTGCTATTAATCCCACATAAGAATATGCAATAATACTATTATTTTCGTACTTCCCAGTTTTTCCGTTTAAAGGTAAACCAATGTTGGAAAGATAAAATAATTTTATGATTTGTATATTTTCAGTTGTCAGCTGTTCTGCGGCGGAAAAATCTTCAAAAGAGATTTTGGCAACTCTGAAGTTTCGTTTTACAGATTCTCCAAAAGATTCCGCTATCATGTCCAATTTGTCATTTACTTTATTAATGGTATCCAAACATTGTCTTGTTGTATGGAGGGATTCTGCATCTTTTAATTTTTTAATTATATTATATGTGATGTTTAATAATTGTATTGTTTTTACAAGTATTTCAATTTCTATCATATGTCTAGACTCCACTTTTAAAATTCGTACTCATGCATTTCCTTTGCCAGTGTACTTTTTCCGGAACCGCAGCAAACGATTCTATTTCATTTTACCATTTTCTCTCCCCCTTCTTTATACCTGGATTATAGCATACCCGGCCACAGATGACATATAAAGAAATAAAAAGCAGTTAGGAATGAACCCCCATGAATTTTATGGTATACTGATCCCATATTGGAATCGTTGCTGCGATTCTTCCCCTATGTACATAAAAAGCTATCCCCGCACGCAGCGGCGTGCAGACAGGAGTAAGACATGACCTTTTTTAAAGAAGCAAAGCCGGTTTGGCTGGCCGGCAGAGAAACAGAAAAAAACTGCGGTGCAGGGTTTGTGTGCCGTTTTTCTTCCGCAGAGGTTACCGAGGAGGCGCTTGTACTGTCCATAGCTTCCTCCGGCATTTATCGTGCCTGCCTGAATGGAGACTTCCTTGGCCATGGTCCCGCCAGGGCCGCCCACGGTTATTTCCGGGTGGATCGTATCGGAATCCCCGTTAATCGGCTGCAGAAGGATAACATCCTCACAATTGAAGTTCTCAGTTTCTGTGTCAACAGCTTTTATATTCCGGATCAGCCCGGTTTTTTACAGGCGGAGCTGCGCTGTGAAGAGAAAATACTCAGGTTTACGGACACGGAAGGGACTTTTCAGGCACACCTCCTGAAAGAACGCCGACAAAGGGTACAACGTTACAGCTTCCAGCGTCCTTTTATCGAAGCCTTCCGGCTGGAAGAGGGTTTTGACGACTGGAAAAAAGGCCTGGCGGCATCCGGCGGGCCTTTATGCCGCCAGGAAGAAAAACGTCTTCTGGATCGCAGGGTTCCCTGGCCTCTCTTTCCGGTACGCCCCCTCTCCCGGATCCTTGCCAGAGGCACCTTTGCTTCGGGAAGAACAGAACTTCCCATCTGGAAGGACCGTGCCCTGTTTGAAATTGGAGATACCATCCGCGGTTTTCCTATAGAAGAACTGGAAGAAAAGGTATCTGTTATCCTGGACGGCTGCAGTACCCTTACCCTTACGCCGGAGGAACGGCCTGTCTGCCTTTCTGACGGACAGCCCCTGTTGAATCATACCTTCTTTATTGCTGATGCAGGCCGTAATACCACAGGTTTTATCGGTATTTCCCTGGAATGTACACAAACCTCTCAGGTCTATATTACTTTTGACGAGGTTCTTCTTAACGGAGACGTTTCTTATAACCGAATGTCCTGCGTCAATGCGATCAGCCTGGAAGTAAAGCCGGGCAGCTATGTGCTGGAAACCATCCAGCCCTATACCTGCCGCTATATGAAACCCATGGTTTTTTCGGGCGGTGTCACAATACGGGATATGTACATCCGGGAACTGAAAAATCCAGATGTCTGCCGGGCGTCCTTTTCCTCCAGTGATGAAGCTCTTAACCGGATTTATGAAGCCGGCCGGGAAACCTTCGCCCAGAATGCCCTTGATGTTTACATGGATTGTCCGTCCAGAGAACGGGCCGGCTGGCTGTGCGACAGCTTCTTCACCGCACGGACGGAAATGGATCTCACCGGCAACCACCTTGTGGAAGATAACTTTCTGGAAAACTATCTGCTTCCTGAACATTTTCAGCACCTGCCCCAGGGAATGGTACCCATGTGCTACCCTTCGGATCACACAGACGGCGTATATATCGCCAACTGGGCTCTTTGGTTTATCCTGGAGCTGTACGAGTACCGGTTCCGAAGCCCGGACAGCTCCCTGATTCCCGCCCTGGAGAAACGGGTGGGCGGGATCCTCTCATTTCTGGCGCCGCTGGAAAATGAGGACGGTCTGCTGGAGGACGTACCCGGCTGGGTCTTTGTGGAATGGTCCAAAGCCAATGAACTTACCGACGGAGTCAATTATCCCTCCAATATGCTTTACAGTGCCGCCCTGCTTGCCGCCGCCAGCCTGTATCAAAAGGAAGAATACCGGGAAAAAGGGGTTCGAATCCGCCGCCTTATCCAGGAACAGTCTTACGACGGCCGGTGGTTCTGCGATCATGCCGTGCGGGTAAACGGAAAACTGGTCAGGCAGCCCGACGCCACGGAGGTCTGTCAATACTACGCCTTCTTTTTCCGTATCGCACAAAAGAAGGAGTATCCCGCCCTCTACAGCTGCCTTATGGATGAGTTCGGGCCGGATCGGGAATCCCGGGGACTCCATCCCGACATCTGGCCGGCAAATGCTTTTATCGGGAACTATCTGCGTATGGAGCTTCTGTCACAGGCAGGGCGGCCTGCCCAGCTTCTCAGGGAAGCCAGGGAATACTTTGACTATATGGCCCTCAAAACAGGAACCTTATGGGAAAATACCGGGGATTATGCCAGCTGCAATCATGGGTTTGCTTCCCATATCCTGCATTGCTTTTACAGAGATATTCTTGGCGTCGCCGGCATAGAAAACCACCTTATATGCCTCAGCTTCCACGATCTGCCCCTGACAGAATGCCGGGGCACTCTGCCGACGGCCGACGGCCCCCTTTCTGTCGAATGGATCCGCAGCGATAACACCATCCGGGCCTGTGTCCATGTTCCCGACGGTTTCCAGATACAAGCTTCCTGTACCGATGGCCTCCGGCTGGAATTGCAGACAGAGACTGCGTCCAAAAAACGCTTGCAGTAAAGGGAGGGCGCTATGGACGGATTTGCCAACTTGAAAAGCAAACTTCTGGCAGAGCAGATACAGGATCAGCTTTTCCGTTATATTCTGGATACTCCTGTCTGCGTTGGTTCCAGGCTTCCTAATGAATTTGAACTCGGGCGCCTGTTCGGAGTGGGCCGAAGCACAATCCGGGAAGCGGTAAAACTGCTGGCTTCCCGGGGAATCCTGGAGGTACGGCGCGGCTCCGGAACCTATGTGATCGGTACCACACCGTCAGATTTGGATCCTCTGGGCCTGCGGGCCATTGAAGACAAAATGGCTCTGGCTCTCGATCTGGTTGATGTCCGTATTATGCTGGAACCGGGAATTGCGGAAATGGCGGCCCTTCATGCCTCCCCCGCGGACATTAAAAAGCTGGGGGACCTCTGCCGGAAAATCGAAGAACGTATTGCCCGCAAGGAAAGCTATATTGATGAAGATATCGCCTTTCATTCCTGTGTGGCGGAATGCTCCGGCAATGTAGTCGTAAAGCAGCTCATACCAATTATCGATACAGCCGTATTAATGTTTGTCAATGTTACGCATCAACGGCTGACCCGGGAAACCGTACGCACACACCGGGCGATCACGGATGCCATTGCAGAACATGATACGATTGGGGCAAAAACCGCCATGATGATGCACCTGACCTATAACCGGGAAATGATCAAATATCTGATTAGGAGAGAACAAAAGACATATCCGGAATAGGAACCGGATCCGCCCCCTGTATCAGGAATTATAGAAAATTTAATGTAGAGCCAAAGACATCTGATGACTTTGGCTCAATTTATAATTCTTCAAACTATTATTACTTCCGTGGATTGTTTTAAACTAATAAATTGTTGAAAACAGCAGAAAAAACAAACATAAATAAGTCAAAAAGTAGAACGTATACCGGACGACTTGCTATGAATTATCAGAAATGGTAGGATAAAAGCAGCAAAACATCTGATGTATTCTTTTTTACTAAACAAAGCCATATCCATAGGAGGAGGATTTTTTATGAAAGAATGGAACAGCCAGCGGGTCAGGGCCCTGGCACCGGAAAACGACCCGCTTAAACTCGGCATGGGCTGGACAGCAGCCGATCTTGACAAGCCGCAAATCATGGTGGAAAGCACCTTCGGTGACAGTCATCCGGGGAGCGCCCACCTGAACCAGTTTGTGGAAGAAGCCATGCGCGGAATCAAAGATGCCGGAGGACGAGGCGCCAGATACTATACCACCGATATCTGCGACGGGATTGCCCAGGGACATGACGGGATCAATTATTCCCTCGCACACCGGGATATGATCGCCAATATGATTGAAATCCATGGAAATTCCACCGGCTTTGACGGCGGTGTATTCATTGCCAGCTGTGACAAATCCGTTCCCGCCTGCCTGATGGGACTTGCCAGACTGGATATGCCCTCTATAGTAATCACAGGAGGCGTTATGGAGGCAGGGCCGGATCTTTTGACCCTGGAGCAGATCGGGGCCTATTCCGCCATGTACCAGAGGGGCGAAATCACGGAAGAAAAGCTGACCTATTATAAGCATAACGCCTGCCCTTCCTGTGGGGCCTGCTCTTTTATGGGCACCGCATCCACCATGCAGATAATGGCGGAAGCATTAGGCCTTATGCTCCCCGGATCAGCCCTGATGCCGGCAACCTGCCCGGAACTGAAGGAAATGGCCTATAAAGCGGGATTGCAGGTAATGAAGCTTGCCGGACTGGGCCTTAAAGTAAGCGATATCGTAACCATGAAGTCCTTTGAAAATGCCATCATGGTTCACGCCGCCATATCCGGATCCACCAACTCCCTGCTTCATATTCCTGCCATGGCGCATGAACTGGGCCTGGAAATAGACGGGGACACCTTCGACCGCATGCACAGGGGCGCCCATTATCTGCTGGATATCCGTCCTGCAGGCAAATGGCCCGCTCAGTTCTTCTACTATGCCGGCGGCGTCCCGGCTGTCATGGAAGAAATCAAATCCATGCTTCATCTGGATGTCATGACCGTTACCGGTAAAACACTGGGAGAAAACCTGGAAGAGCTGAAACAGAATGGCTTTTATGATCGCAGCCATACCTATTTGGAAAAATGGAATCTGAAACCAACCGATATCATCCGCAGCTTCAATACCCCTATCGGCACCGACGGCACCGTAGCTGTTCTGCGCGGCAACCTGGCGCCGGAAGGCTCTGTGGTAAAACACTCCGCTGTCCCCAGGGAAATGTTCCGGGCGGTGCTGAGGGCAAGACCCTTCGACTGTGAAGAGGATGCTATTGCGGCCATACTTTCCGGCAGCATCCATCCCGGCGATGCGGTATTTATCCGCTATGAAGGCCCGAAGGGATCCGGCATGCCGGAAATGTTCTATACCACGGAAGCCATTTCCTCCGATCCGGAGCTTGGCAAATCCATTGCCCTGATCACCGACGGGCGTTTCTCCGGCGCTTCCAAAGGCCCGGCAATCGGCCATATCTCCCCGGAAGCCGCAGAAGGCGGCCCTATCGCTTTGGTAGAAGAGGGCGATCTCATCCGCATCGACATTCCCGAACGGATCCTGGAAATTACAGGCATAAAAGGGCGGGAACTTCCCCCGGAGGAAGTGGATCGGATTCTTTCGGAACGGAAAAAGAACCTGCAGCCCCGGGAACCCAAATATAAAAAAGGCGTGCTGAAAATCTACTCCGAACATGCCGTTTCCCCCATGAAGGGCGGTTACATGGAATAGCAGGCCTCATACAATCGTTACTTTCTTCCCGTCACTTTTTATCCCCGGTTGACTTTTGCGCCTCCTGCCTTTATAATAAACAAAAGCGACTACATAGTCGCTTTTATAAAAGGAGTATTTTCCATGGGTGAAAAAGGTACTCTGACCCGCAGGCATATTCTGGACTGCGCCTGCCCTCTGTTTATCAGATATGGGTACAAAGCGGTTACCATGCAGGATATCTGCCGGGCCAGCGGATTAAGCAAGGGCGGTCTTTACCGCCATTATAAG
Organism: Lachnospiraceae bacterium; assembly: GCA_022845955.1. Taxonomy (GTDB): domain Bacteria; phylum Bacillota; class Clostridia; order Lachnospirales; family Lachnospiraceae; genus Eisenbergiella. The sequence goes on along the minus strand of AP025576.1, from coordinate 60,121 downwards.
GATAAGCCTTCCCTTTTTTCCGATCTGCTGCAGAGCTTTCAGGAGGACAGGGAGCAGCACGACGGGGAGGGCATGGACGCAGGTGCCTCCGCCCGGGTACTTCTGGAGGATTATCTGTTTTCCCAGCTGGGAAACATACGGGACAGGAAACCGGGGCTGTACGGGGCCATTTATGAATTCTGCCTGGAATCCAGGGATACGGAGGATTCCTCTTTCCTGTCAAAGCAATACGCAAGAGGCGAAGCGGTTCTTCTCGCTCTGCTCGCCTATGGAACCAAAACGGGGGAATTCCATCCGGGTAACCCCAAAGAAACTGCAGCCGCTATCCTTTTTATGATAGAAGGAATGAAAATATGCAGGGAAGTGATGCCAATAACAGAAGAGATGCTCACAGGAATTTATCACCAGATAAAGAAGCTGTTGGGAGTATCGGAACAGGAGCCGATATGCTGACCAGAAAACAAAAGCGCTCGATTCTCTACATTTTGTTTGTATTTATTCTTTGTTCCGCCGCCAAGGATTTTGAGTTCCTTGTGCTTAAAACGGATGAAACCTTCCTTGCCGAAAATATCTTCTGTAAAATTTTTGCGCTTCTTGTCATTTCCCAATGCCTGGTTGAGAGGAAGCTCTCCTGGAAAAGCATTGGCTTTCGGCTGAACGGGCTGAAAAGAGGTCTTATTCTGGGGTTTTCCCTGGGAATTGGCACTTTTGCGGTTTCCTATCTGGCAGAATGCCTCATCCTTCTTCTTATGGGAAAATCCCCGCGCCTTTCATTCTTTATCTCCAGCTTTTCCCTTTCGGATCAAACGGTCACCGGCATTTCCTTTTCTGCAATTCTCATATGTATTCTGGGAAACGTGATTAATGTGGCGGCGGAGGAAGGGCTTTTCCGGGGATTGCTTTTCAAGCTCGGGCGGAGGGCGTTCTCTTCCCGGAATGCCAATCTGCTGCAGGCGCTTCTCTTCGGCATCTGGCATCTGGTTACCGTCGTGGTATGGGTCAGAGAAGGCAGCCTCACCGTGGGGGCCGCCTTCCTTATGGGGATCGGTTATATCATACTTGCCGGTATCCTTGGCTTTGAATGGGGCCTGTGCGTTACCCTCACAGGAACCCTATGGACCGGCATATTCGAGCATTTTTTCAATAATTTTATCAGCAATTCCCTGCATGTGGTTACCGATACGGGTACCGATGAGCTTCAGATACTGCGTATCGTGCTTTCCAATGTCCTTTCCCTGCTTTTGGTACTCTTTCTCATGAAGCGGGGTAAGAAGAAGGAACGCCGGCGCCCGGCAGGCCGCCGGAAGGCTGCCGGATAAACGCAGCCTTCTTCCCGTCCTTTTTCACCATGTCTCCGGGAAGGAGTCCCTTATCCGCCTGTTCAGCCGATTAGAAAAACAGACTCCAGCAGGGGCATCAGCTCTTGCATGCTGCCGATAACGGCATCGGCTCCGGCTGATCGGTATTTCTCCCTTACCAGTGCCGTCCTCCGTTTTTTTTCTTCCGCAGAAAGCCTCTCAAACTCATCCCTGCCAAGCCCCATTTCGGAGCTGCCCTCAATAATTCCTACGGAAAAAACACCGGCATTTTTCCCTTCTTTGATATCGGAGACCGTATCCCCCACCTTCACGACGCCGGCGGCGCAGGATACGGCAAAGGCTTCCATATTTCTGTATATCATATAAGGATAAGGCCTTCCCCGTTTGTGGGTGCTGTCCGGCGAAAACCAGGCATCCGGCTTATATCCGTGTTCCTCCGCTTTTTGGGTGACTATTTCCATCATTTGATCCGTATAGCCGGTGGTGGATCCCACAGGGATTCCCTTTTCCCGCAGGGCCTTCACCGTTTCCAGCACGCCCGGCTTAACGTCGGTGAAATTCTCCAGGATACCCATCAGTTTTCCTTCAAAAAGCCGGTAAAGCCGGTCAATATCCTCTTCTTCAGCGGGTTTTTTGTATGTTTCTATCCATAAACCACGGATTCTGGGCATCTCCAGCATGGCCTTGATATGATCACGCTTCAGCATCCCCATAGGTTTTCTTACCTCTTCCATCTCCGGTTCGATTCCAAATGCCCGGAACACCTCCGCAAAAGCCTGTACGGGTGCAAAACATCCATAATCCACCGTCGTTCCTTTCTTCCGTTAACCGTTTTTTTCTGATAAACAACCAAATTATAACAATCCCTATTCCCTCCAACTATCACAACAACTTCAAAATCTTGTAAAAGCTCTGTAAATGATTGACATCGTGAGATAACCTGCTATACTGTAATTACCACGACAGACGTAGTACGTCAGACGGAGTAATTTTTGTGTGTCCGCCTGCGGGAAAAGGAGCTGATGAGTTGATAAGCAGTGATATCATCCGTGGCTACAATGATACCTTCATTCTTTTCCATCTGCTGGACGGCCCCTCGTACGGATATGAAATATCCAAACACATAAGAGAACGTTCCGGGGATAAATACAGTATTAAAGAAACAACCTTATATTCCGCCTTTACCAGGCTGGAAAGAAACGGCTATATCGAATCCTTCTATGGAGATGAAACCAACGGGAAACGGCGTACCTACTACCGGATTACGGAGAGCGGGAGGATTTATTACAAGGAAAAATGTGAAGAGTGGAAAGTAACCAAGGAAGTAGTGGAACAGTTTATACGGCTGTAAGAAAGGATTATTATGGATACCATACGAATTTATCTTGAGAATATGTTTGCCCGGCTTCCGGGGACTCCTGAAATCATGAAGCTGGAAAACGACATGCTCCACACGATGGAGGATAAATACGAAGAACTGAAAAAAGAAGGGAAATCGGAAAACGAAGCCATCGGAATCGTTATATCCGAGTTCGGCAACATTGATGAACTGATCGAAGAACTGGGACTGAAGGCTGCGAAGGGTACGCAGGAAGCCCCCCGGGAGGAAAACAGCCAGGAATGGCAGCAATATGGTCATTCTGCGTATCCGGGACAAGAGGAACCCTATGAAAGCTATGAATCCGGAGACATTTTCTTATCCCGGGAACAGCTGGAGCAGGTTATCGGTGACTACCGCAGATATAACCGCCTGGTAGGGATCGGAACCGCCCTATGCATTATGGGCCCGGCTTTCCTGATTCTCACCAGCGGGCTGCTTGCTCCCAACAGCAGCGAAGTCACTGTTTTATCGAAATTATCCCGGATCCATTCCCTGCTGATGCTGCTTCCTCTTTTCCTCTGCCTTGCCGCCGGGCTTGGAATGCTGATTTATGGAAGCGCCAGGCTGGAACAGTACAAATTCCTGAAGCACTCCAACCTGATTATCAGCCCTTCCCTGCAGGACTTTATTGCCCAAATGCAGGCGGATTTCCAGCCGCAGTGTGCGGTTATCATGACGGTTGGTGTTGTACTGTGCGTCATTTCCCCTTTTACCCTGATCGCCCTTTCCCAGCTTGGTGAAAACACCCCACTGGGAGATCAATTTGGCGGAACCATCGGCATTTTCTTCCTGTTTTTGTTTATTTCCATAGCCGTTTATCTTTTTATAACGGCAGGGACGGAAGAGGATCTTTATAAAATGCTGCTGCAGGAAAAAAAGAAAAAGGGAAAAAGCAGGAAAAAATATACGGTTTCTTCCGGTCAGGCGGGCCAGACCATCTCCCTGATCCTTTCCGTTTACTGGCCGCTGGTCACCTGTATTTATTTTATTTGGAGTTTTCTGTTCGGATCCTGGTCCACCAGCTGGCTGATATGGCCCCTGGCATCCGTTTTCAGGCATCTGCTGTGCTCCATTCTGGATACGATGGAAAAGGAACAAAAGAAAGAAAAAAAGAAAAAGAAGGAAGCGTAACCATAACACAACAATTGAGACAGGTCTGTACAGACCTGTCTCGAGTCGCGGAGGAAGAAGGCATCCTTCCTGTTATTCCGCCGGTTTATCTATTTCAAATTCCTGGAAGCCCATATATCCGGGCGCCACTTCGTACTTCTCAAAGCATACAACAGGATTTCCATCCTTATTAATATAAAATTTCGTATTCTCATCCACACTCTGGAAACCTTCCACCATATCATCCTCCGCTGCCTTTCCGATTCCCCAGTAAATGACATTTTCATCTGCCGCATCTCTTTCCTCCATCTGCCGCAGAATGCTTTCATTTGCAATTTCCACATAATTTTCACCCAGAAGATCCTGCAGGGTGAGCTGTCTGTCCCGGGACAGATCCAGATTGTAATAATAGCGGACTCCGTATGCGGCCACCCATGCCTCATCCGTAGTTAATACCATGGAAAGGATATTACCCTGCTGATATTTCACCTCATAATCCACATTAACGGCGATATCCCGGTCTCCCCATTCCTCTTCGGTTCCTCCTGTGGCAAAAAAGGCCTCTTTGTATTCTGCAAATTTCTGTTTTGCTTCCGCCACATAATTGTCCACAATATTCTGGATTTCCTGGTTGATATCTCCCACAAAGGTTTCCTTCTGCGTATCCGTATTATCCGACGGTGTCTCTTCCAACTGGATTTCCGGCACATTCACTTTAATATCATGCCCTTCATCCTTTTCATGATAGGAACGGATGGTCAAGACTCTGGCAAGGGAACCTATAATAGGAAGCTCACTCATTTCCTTTGCAAACACTTCATTTGTGTTTAGACCGATGGTCATACATACGAGAAGCACTGCCGCGGCTGTACCGCAATACCTGAAGGTTTTCACGATACCTCGTGACCGATGCTTTTTTAGCGATTTTTCCTTGTCCACAGAACGGATGGCACCGTTTACCACATCCCTTAATTCTTCCGGGATTTCTATATTATCATATACTTTTTTTCCATCTTCAGGCTTTCTCATAATTGATCTCCTCCAAACCTTTTTGCAGTTTTTTAAGAGCAGCATATAACCGTGATTTCACAGTACTTAAATTTGTTTTAGTCACATCGGATATTTCCTGAAGGCTTAGCTCCTCGTAGAAACGAAGGATGATTACCGTCTTCATTTCCTCCGGAAGCTTCTGTATTTCTTCGTAGACTTCGTTTGACTCCATGTCCGCCTTTCCGAAGCCCTCTTCCTGATACGGTTCTTCTCGCATTTCCGATGGTTCGGTGCTGATTTCCTTCTTATTTTTACGAAGATACTGCAGCGCCTCATTAACCACAATCCGGTAAAACCACGTTTTTATTGCCGCCCTGTTCCGAATCCCCCAGCACTTCTCCAGTGCCTGGCATATGGCATTCTGCACCACATCCAAAGCGCTGTCCCTGTCCTGCACATAACTATAGGCCAAACGATAACATTTCTCCTGGTTTTCCAGGATATAGGCCACTGTCAGGTCATATATATCCTGCTTCATATTAATCTCCTCCTGTATGCGGGCGTATGTCCTGATTGGAATACCCTTATGATTATCGTGAAAGCCTGAGCTTATGCGGCGGCTTTTACGATTGGACCGTTGTACAACGTTTCCTTTCATACTATAGATGGGCAGGGTTTATAAAAAGTTTGGATGAACGTCATTTTATTCTCTGGAATATTCTTCTATTTTTTTCTCCGTTTCTCTTACGCACTCCTCCTGAAGCCGTTCCAGGATGGAGAACCCTTTTACCGCCTCTGCCGCATAGGTTTTCTGCAGTTCGTATTCCAGAGGCAGCCAGGTACGGATATCGCTCTGGTTGTGCTGTATGACAGCCTCCAGCTTGTCCAGCGCTTTATATACCCTGGCTTCCCTGGTTTCCAGTGCCTCCATCTCTTCAAATAAGGCGCTGGTTTCCTGATACAAAGATTCCGGCAGGCTTTTAAGGAGCCGGTCCACAGCCAGCTTCTCCGCAGCCTCATTCTCCCGGGTCTTTTCAAACGCAGGGATATCCCCCGTCAAGGCTTCCCCGATATCATGAAGCAGACACATACGGATGACTTTATCGGTATCCGTATCTTCCAGTTCATTCTTTAATAAATATGCCATTACCGCAGTCCGCCAGCTATGGGCCGCCACATTCTCCACAATACCGTCCGCAGTCACACAGTGCCTGGGGACCGATTTCAGTTTTTCTATCTTCCCTAAAAATGCAATGAATTGCCCCGCGCTCATTTTTTCCATATCTTCTCCTTTTCTCCGCCTTTCCCTTTGGAATGCAGCCGCAGCATGGTATTTGTCTTTCTAAAGAAAAGTAACCGTGCCCTTAATAAGAGTACGGTTACGTAAGTTTCTTATATGTAGTTATTGGTAATTATTTATTCTCAGTAGGCAATCATATCCTGATCCAGCAGGCCGATGGCATCATCACTGATTCCGTAATAGCCCTGTGCATCCTTTTCCACCTTAACAATGATGGATTTCTCTGCCTGATATCCCAGGTTCGCCATATTATCATTGATAACCTTGATAACCAGTTTTGCCAGATCATCGTTCAGCACCTGCTCATCGGTATAATCATCCGGATTGGCATTTGCCACGAAATCATCCACTGCCGTGCTGATCGCTTCTTCACTGTTTACGATTACGTCAATAGGGCTTACCACAACCTCAACATTGTAATCATCACCGTTCTTTACCGCTTCCTTCACTTCGAATTTGGATTTGCTGTAAATCTGCTTATACATGTCAACGATCTGCTGGTATACATCGTCAGATACGCTGTCCAGCCCGTAATACTGCAGGAAAAAATCTGCCTCTACACTGATTCCCTGCTCATACTCTTCCTTCGCCTCTTCTGCCGTGATTTCTACCAATTCCATATATCCCGTGGAATCTCCCAGATAAATATTGTTCAGTACGCCGTTTACGTACTTGCTGGCATCAAATCCACCTGCACACGCGGTAAGTGCCAGTGCGGTAACCATTGCCACAACTGCTGCTGCCATCTTTTTCATACGCATAATATCTTAATTTCCTCCCAAAATGTGAAAATTCTGTGTCCTTGATAATATTACGCTTGAATCGCCCAGGTGTCAATGGAATATCAACTTTTTAAGAAAAATTTAAACATTTGCTGTAATCGTTCAAACGGCCCTTTGTGTCCTGGGCCGTCTGAATTATTCCTATTTGTTCTTTTGGAGTCACTTCAACCGGGAAAGGGCCTTTCCGGCAAGACAGCGGGATACATTGAAGCTGCGGATCCCCATTCCCTCCGCCTTCCTTTCCATACGGGAATAATATTCTTCCATGGAATAGGACTGGTTTTTCAGAAATTCATAATTTTCCGGCGCAGCAAGAACGGGAGCGGCATCCGCCGACAGGTGACTCAGGTAGTAAAAATCCCTGTAGCTGCCTTCCTCCGCCTGTTCCTGGCTCACAGCGGTAAAATCCACATAATTCATATTATATCTGGCAATCCAGTAATCGGGTTTGGCAAAGGCCAGAAGGATATAAAGCACCGTGACTACGGTGATGCAATACCGGAAAAGCCGGAATCCGGGTTTAAATATGGTGACAATGATACCTCCCAGCACCAGCGCGGTAGCCGCCAGGGCCCACAGGACAAGGATCCGCAGAAAGGTCAGCTGACAGGTTCCGATATAGAGAAGCATCCGGTAAGCACTGGACGCCACCATAATATAGGTGCAAAGGGATATCAGAGTAAGTATCCCCTTCAGCACCTTGCTTTCTCTGAAAAAGCCCAGGCACACCAATACGATGATAAGGTTGATTATACATACCGCCAGAAGCTGGAAAAAACCCTGCCTGGCATAAGAGGAATAGGTATATCCGTCCGGCAGCTTCAGCTGTCCCAGGAACAGATAAACCACCTGTATCCCGGAAAATACCAGATACATTACCGCAAGTACCGAGGTGAAGGTAATTGCAAGCACCGGCTCCTGGTTCCGGTTCTCCCTGTAATCCTCCTTTATAACCCGGCTGTTGAGCATAGCCATAAAACAATAGGAAGCAAAAAAACCAAAGGTGAGCATACAGAGAACAAGCAGAATGTTCCATATATTGATATGCCGGAAAAGACGTACGAACAAATCCCGGAATACCGCATCCGCGCTCACCAGAAGGGCCAGGATGAGGAGGCCCAGCGGAACCGCCACGAGAATCCCCAGGGCAACATAACGTCCCTTGCCATCCTTTTTCCCTTCCTGCGTCCGTTTCTGCCTCCAGGCGGATCCATCGCTGAAAGGACGTCCCAGACAGGCTACCGACTCCAGAATACACTGACAGATAGCGAGCAGAAACCTGGAAAAATTCCATGCCCCGTCATTCAGGTACTGATGAAGCATCAGACTCAGCGTGAGAAGGAAAATCCCTGTTTTTGTTATCAGCTGTATGCTGATATTGTCTGTAAGGAACACGGATATTCCCAGGAGAAGCATGCTCACAACGGTGAAGGTACTGTCTTTTTTCAATGGAACCCCTGACCTTCTGGTACATAAGCCAAAATAGATAAGGGTTCCTGCGACGAAAAAAGGGTAAGTGATCCCCGAAGCGTTTTTGTACAGGCAGAAGGTGTAAAAAAGAGCATAAACTGCACTGGCCCATCCGAAGAATGGAAAATCCCTGCGCATGACAGCCGCTTTCTTTTCCGCTTCAAGCCGCCTTTCCTCTTCTCTTTTCTTTTCCTCCATCCGCCATTTTTCCTGTTCCGTCCACGCCGGCTTATTCTCCGCCGCATAAGTTCCGTTTACCGGATCCATTCTTTCATAATCCATAACATATCCCTCCTACAGGCTGTTGTTCTCCCCGTCCTCTTCGTCCTCCACATACTGGAGGATATCACCCGGCTGGCATTCCAGCGCCTTGCATATTGCATTTAAGGTGGAAAGCCGGACCGCTTTTGCTTTGTTATTTTTCAGAATAGACAGGTTGGCCAGTGTGATATCCACCTCTCCTGCCAGCTCCGTCAGCCCCTTCTTCCTTTTGGCCATCATTACATCCAAATTGATAATTATGGACATTATCCACCTCCTAAATTGTCAGGTCATTTTCATTCTTATATGCCACCGCCCTGTCAAATACCTGGCTCAGCACCTTGCTGAACAGGCCCGCTATCACAAAAACCAGGATGATTATCATCACCGCCGGCGTCAGGTACAGGAACAGCCTTCCCGCCGTTACAAGGGCGATTAAGAAGCTGTAAGTCCCCATGCGGTTCAGGCTTTTCACATTGGCCTGCACAAAACAGTCGTTTTCCAGAACGGTCCGGAACATCCTTCGCAGCTCAAATAGAATAAGCTCCGCCAATATCCCCGAAACACCAAACAATATAATCAGATGAATATAATACTGTTCAAAATAGGAATTGATATGCCCGTAAATACGTACGGAAACCGGAAGGGTCAGTGTCACCGCAATCCCCGCGTAAAACATAAAATCCAGCATTCCTTTTGTAAAACGTGTGAGCTTGTTACCCATGATTTCCTCTTTCCTCCTGCTCATAAAAAGTATTCCACAACATACAGCTTTCGTTCGGTTCCCTCATACAAAAGCTAAATGGCGGATCCATCGTGCTTTTTATATCACTTTTTTCCCTCCGCCTAACAAAATGGGGATACCGGCCCTTACATCCCCAGTCCATCCAGGGCAGGAACCTCTTTTCCATAAAATAACACTGTTCGCATTGAAAGTCAATATTTTTTTATTGATTTACAATAAATATTTATTAAATTGCAGAAAGTATCAGAAAGTCAGGCTGAAATGTACGCAATCGCGGGAAAGCGCAAGAAGGGCAGGAATTCCCGTGCCTCGGATACCGGTGAAAAAGGTGTCTGGTTTTTTCTTCCTCACAGCAATAAACTACATCAATTTGTCAAAGATAATACATTTTTTTCCGTTTCCTGTTATTGTAATATCAGGCTGAGGGAAGTACTTGGGAAGGCCGCGCAGGACGCGGGAAACGGGGTATTTTATGAGCAGGATTATGCTTGATTTCACCTGGCTGCTTGGACGGCTGCGCAGGATTTATTTTATGGCCCTTCCCGAAAACGAAGGGGATTATGAAAAGAGCCGCAGGAACTACATAGCGGGGGATTCTGCCAATCAGACGATTGCCCAGCTGGCAGGCGGAACCTTCCTGGTTTCCCTCATGCTGTCCGTGAATATACCGGATGCCTCCATCGGTGTTATTACATCCATGGGAAGCCTGGCCGCCCTGTTCCAGCTCTTTACCATGCAGAGGATCAATAAGCTGAAAAAAAGAAAGCTGTTCGTCTGTGTTACCGTAATGCAGAAGCTCTTCTTTTCCTTCATTTTCTTTATTCCTCTGCTGCCCCTGCCAATCCATTTACAACAGTTCCTCATTGTGGCAGGGTATTTTTTTGCCCAGGCCTGGTCCCAGATCGGGACGCCCGCCACCCAGGACTGGATAGCTATCCTTGTCCCCATGGAGCTGCGGGGAAGCTATTTTTCCAAAAAAGATGCCGTCGCCGTATTTGTCACCGTAACCGTAATGCTGGGAGCCGGCGTCATTATGGACAGCACGGCAGGGGAACACCAGCATATAGGCTTTCTCCTGAACGGAACGCTGATTTTTATCCTCGTTCTTATTAACTTCTGTGCCTTCAGCCGGATGAAAGAGCCGCGCTATGCCGTCAGGAATGCCGCAGGCCAGGAAATGCACGGCAATCTGGCAAAAAAACACAAGGACACTGCTTCCGGAAAGCAGAAGGGTGTCCTGAAAGCGGAAATTAAAGAAGCCTTCCGGAATTCCGATTTCCGCAAAGCTTTCTTTACCAACCTGCTGTGGCTTACCGCATTTTATACTTCTTCCCCCTTTAATACCAGCTATCAGATTAAAGATCTGAACCTTCCGTTTACCTTTATCATGGTAGTGGGGTTTTTCGGGAACCTGGTGCGGATCGCCATTACTCCCATGATAGGAAGGATGGGGGATCGTTTCGGCATGGCTTATATGTATAAATACTCCCTGCTGGGAATCCTTCTGAATTTCATGTTCATGGCTTTTTCCGTGCCCTCCACTGCCTACCCCATGACCATTGCTGCGACCCTGTTTTCCGCGGCGGGATGGAGCTTTGCCGGAATAGGCCTGTTCGGCATCCAGCTGGAGCTTTTAAATGAAGAAAAAAGGACTCTGCAGCTGTCTATCCTCTCCTCCATCGGAGGCGTATATGGATTTCTGGTATCCTTTGTTTCAGGCAGATTCCTGTCTTTCCTCCAGCAGGCCGGCTGGAGCATCGGGGGTAAGCCCCTGTATGCCCAGCAGGTTACCAACAGCCTGGGTGTTATCTTTCTGATTGTCCTGATTGTGTATGTGAAATTTGTGGTACAAAAAAGAGAACAGGAGCTGCGCCGGTAGGTTGTTTTCCGGTTTGGGGTCAGCGCCGCCGTGGTTCATCCTGCCGCTTCCCCTTCGTCCTGTTCTCCTCTGTTTACATCAGGCGGATGTCCTGAATGGCTCCGCTTTCCTGGAAAATTTCCCATTCTGCTATGTTTACCGCATGATCACCGATCCGTTCCAGATATTTGGCAATCATCAGCACATCCACACAGGCATCGATATTATCCACGCCCTCCTGAAGCATAAAAACCAAATCATCCTTTACCTTGGCGAACAGGGAATCCACCACATCATCATGGCGGATCACTTCGTCCGCTGCCTTTCTGTCGCGGCTCACAAAAGCATCGACCGCATCATGGACGATCTCCTTCGCCACCTGGAGCATACCTGTAATATGTCTGGAATAGGTATCCAGATCACATCCCTTCAGGCGCAGCAGCAGCTCCGCAATGTCCGCAGTCTGATCCCCGATCCGTTCAATATCCGTCACCACCTTAAGGGCCGCCGATATCATACGCAGATCTCCGGCAATCGGCTGCTGTCTTGTTATCAGGGAAAGACACTTGGATTCAATGCTTCTTTCCATATCATTAATCATCCGGTCACCGCGGATAATCTGCATTTTAAGCTCCTCGTCCTTACTGTCCACCGCCGTCAGCAGCATATCAAAGGAAGCCTCCACGGCTTCTCCCATCTCAGCCAGGCTTTTACGGAGGCCGTTCAGCTCCTCCAGATAAATCGTTCTCATTGTCATAATTCCTGCTCCTCGCATTTCAGCCAAAACGGCCTGTAATATAGTCCTCCGTCCTCTTGTCCCCGGGCCTTGCAAAAATATTGGAGGTGGTATCCTTTTCCACCACCTCTCCCACCAGGAAAAAGGCCGTTTCATCGGAAACCCTGGCGGCCTGCTGCATATTGTGTGTCACCACCACCACCGTATATTTTTTCTTCAGATCTTCCATTAAGTCTTCTATTTTCAGTGTGGAAATAGGGTCCAGGGCCGAGGTTGGCTCATCCATCAGAAGCACTTCCGGCTGTACAGCCAGAGCCCTGGCAATACACAGCCTTTGCTGCTGTCCGCCGGAAAGACCCAGTGCCGATTTTTTGAGCCGATCCTTTACTTCCTCATAAATAGCCGCGCCTTTCAGGCTTTCTTCCACAATTTCGTCCAGCTGTGCTTTATTTTTGATACCATGAATCCGGGGACCATACGCGATATTATCATAAATACTCATGGGAAAGGGATTGGGCTGCTGAAATACCATGCCGACCTTTTTACGCAAAAGAGTGGTATCCACCTTGTCATCATAAATATTTTCGCCGTCCAGCGTGACGGTTCCATCTATTCTCACCCCGTCCACCAGATCATTCATACGGTTCAGCGTCTTTAAAAAGGTTGACTTTCCGCAGCCGGAGGGACCGATAAAAGCGGTTATGGCATTCGGTGTAATATCCATATCCACATCTTTAAGCGCATGGTTGGTCCCATAATATAAATTTAATTTTCTGGTACTGATTTTCGCATTTTCCATCTCTGCTCCTGTCCGCCCGCCGCCACGGGGCCTGTTTCATACGTATTCGTCAGGGTCTTATCCCTTCCCCGTACTTACTCTCTTGCTTCCACATTAAACTTCCCGGACAAATACTTGGTCAGCATATTGATGCCAAGCACCAGAACCAGGAGTACCACGGCTATACCGAATGCCTCCCCGTACTGCGCCTTTGACATACACAGATACAGCTGTATCGTCAGCGTTCCTCCGGATTCCAGAATTTTATGAAGAAAACCCATGCCGTTCTTGGGTAGGAGATAGCCGCTTCCCGCCGTAAACAGCAATGCCGCCGACTCTCCCACGATTCTTCCCACCGCCAGGATAATACCGGTAATTATGCCGGGCATAGCGGAAGGCAGCAGAATGGTGCGTATCATATACCACTTGGTAGCTCCCATACCCAACGCGCCGCTGCGGTAGCTTTCAGGCACGGTTTTCAGCGCTTCCTGGGTATTCCGTGTAATGAGGGGGAGCACCATCAGCGTAAGCGTCAGGGCGCCGGTTAAAATAGAGTATCCGAAGCCCAGGGTCGTTCCGAAGAATACCATACCGAACAGTCCGAAAATAATAGAAGGGATTCCGGAAAGGATTTCCGTGGTAAATTCAATCGTACGCACGACTTTACCCGGCCTGGCATATTCATTCAGATAGATGGCGGATCCCACCCCCACGGGGGTGGCTATCAGAAGAGTGATAATTACAATATATAAGGTATTGAGCAGATTTCCCGCAATGCCGAAGGTTCCCTTTATGGTACTGGGAACCGACGTGAGGAACTGCCAGCTGATGCTGGAAACTCCCTTGACAAAGGTATAGCATACAATACCCGCCAGCAATAATAGGGACAGGGATGCCGCCGCATAAATCATTGCCGTAATAATATAGTCAGATAACCTGACCCTTTTAACCAATATACTTTGATCCATTCCTACTCCTCCGTGCCGGGCAAACCGGTCCCCTTACGATTCACTCTGAAATGCCACTCCTGCATTCGTATCCGGAATCTCCGCCTTTCCCGCCCGGCTTTTACCGGGGTTTCCCTTTTTTTCTTTTTCCTCCAGGCTCTTGGGCTTGAGAATTCTTGTAAGACAGGTGTTAATAATCATGATAAAGGCAAACAAAACCAGCCCGATAGTAAACAGGACTTCTCTGTGAAGCCCGGATGCATAGCCCATTTCACTCACAATTGCCGTAGTGAGGAACCGCACGGAATGAAAGGGAAGGGGTAGGTTTACCGAACTTCCTGATACCAGGGTGATCGCCATAGCCTCTCCGATTGCACGCCCCACACCCAGTACGACAGCCGTAACGATACCTGACTTCGCAGCCGGCAGAATTACTTTGAATATGGTCTGGATATGGGAACCTCCCAGAGCCAGGGATGCCGCCTTATACTGTGCCGGAACTGCACGCAGGGCCGCCTCACTGATATTAATTACCGTAGGAAGAATCATGATAGCCAATACGATGACCGCAGAGATCAGATTGGCGCCGCCGGTAAACTGATGCGTCTCAGAGCCTTTGAATACAGCGGTTTCCACTTTATACATCAGAGGGTTCAGTATCATAATTCCCAGGAGGCCATATATAACGGAAGGGATCCCTGCCAGAAGTTCCACTGCCGGCTTCACTACAGCCGCCAGCTTTTTGGGCGCCACCTCCGCCAGAAAGATAGCCGTAAGGACACCCACCGGCACCCCGATTAAAATAGCCAGAGTGGTACCCACAATGGATGTGAGAATAATATACAGAATACCAAAGCTGGGATCCTTGGCAGTAGGCTTCCACACGGTTCCGAATAAAATATCCTTTAACCCCACCTTGAATAATGCCGGGGTTCCGTTTATTAACATATATAAAGTAATGGAGAAAACGGCAAGTATGGCAAAAAAAGCACAAACGGTAAAAATGATCTGAGCAGTCTTTTCCACTGCTGTTTTAGAGTGTCTGCTTCCCACGATAGAAAAAGATTGTTTCATATATTTATCCTTTATTATTATAGGGATGTGTTTTCGCAAAAAAGTCCCTGGTAACTGTTCAGACAGGTCTGGACTGTTACAAACCCTGCTTTCGCAAGGTAAACCCTGCTTTCGCAGGGTTTGGGTTTACCGGTATTGTGTTATGGGGATTAGTCGACGGTAATCAGGCCAACGCTTTCCACGAGTGCTTTTCCTTCGTCTGATGTCAGGTAAGTGAACATCGCCTGTACCACTTCATTCTGTTCGGCGATTTCTCCTTTGGTTGCCATTACAAAAGGTCTGCTTAACAGGTAGCTGCCGCCTTTAATATTTTCTACCGTGGGTTCCACCTCGTCTACAGCAAGGGTCTTAACGGTATCGTCGATAACATCCAGAGATACATAACCGATTGCGCCAGGTGTTGCGGCAACCTTTGCCATTACCGCACCGGTGCTGTCCAGCTCGTTTGCATAGGCACACTGGTCTTCGATTTCCAGCAGTTCTTCAAATGCTCCTCTGGTACCGGAACCGGCTTCCCTGCCTACTACCACGATAGCCTGATCGGCGCCTCCCACATCTTTCCAGTTCTTGATTTCACCGGTATAAATTCCGGAAAGCTGATCCTTTGTCAGGCCTGCCGCCGTATTTGCAGGATCCGTAACAACGGCGATACCATCGATTGCCACAATATTTTCCGCTACGCCTGCTGCCTTTTCCTCCTCGGTGAGATTCCTGGAGGAATTTCCTATATCAACGCTTCCTGCGGTAACCGCTTCCACACCTGCACCGGAACCGGTAAATTCAGCAGTTACGGTCACACCAGGGTATTTTGCCATAAAGCTTTCCGCCAGTGCATTTGCGAATTTTTCCATGGAGGTGGATCCTGCCATAGAAATGCTGCCGCTCAAATCAGCTGCCGCTTCGGATGGGGCTGCTTCACTGCCTGCGGCCTCAGAGGATGCCGCTTCGGAAGAGGCTGCTTCCGGTGCCGCAACGCTTCCTGCCTCGGAAGGGGTGGATGCCGCGTTGTCCGTTGTTGTTGTGTCAGTGGAGCCACAGCCTGCAAGTGCCGCCATAACAAGAGTAGCTGCCGCTGCAATTGCTACAAATTTCTTTTTCATAATAATTTTCTCCTTTACAACTTTTTTATCTCGCTTGCAATTGCAATCATAACTGTTTCCTGCCAAAGAAAAAAGCAGGATATGGTTACAAATTTGTAAGTTTTATGTAAAACACGGCTTGACTTTTACCGTATTCATGTTATTATAAACCCAGTTAGTTCCAAAAAGAACTATATGACGGAGGGCGTATGAATCGAATTATTGATTATCTGATCACAGGCAGAAGCCTTACCAAAGCGTATAATAAGCATCTGGGCGAGGTCAGCGACAGTTACGGCCTGAACCGGATGGAAATAAACGTCCTTTTATTTTTGTACAACAATCCGGGCTATGATACGGCCTCGGATATCGTGGAACTGCGTTCCTTCCCCAAATCAAATGTGTCCAAAGCCGTGGATGCCCTGACAGGAAGAGGATATCTGGAAGGAATCACCGATAAGGAGGACCGGCGGATTATCCATCTGCGGATATGCCCTCCCGCACTGGAAGCGGTTAAGGCCGCCAGAGAACGGCAGGAGGATTTTCTGCGTTTTATATACAGAGGAATTACAAAGGAAGAAAAGAAGGTAGTGGATCACGTGTTATCCGTTATATCCCATAACCTGAAGGAGATGTAGAATATGCTTGAAACGATTATTGTATGTATTATTGCCGGACTCGGAGCCGGCATAGGCACAGGATTTGCGGGAATGTCGGCTGCTGCCGTCATTTCGCCCATGCTTATCACTTTTCTGGGATTTCCCGCCTACGAAGCCGTCGGTATCGCCCTGGCTTCGGATGTTCTGGCTTCGGCTGTATCGGCTTACACCTACGGAAAGCACAAAAACCTGGACATAAAAAATGGAATCATAATGCTCGTTTCCGTTCTTGTATTCACCCTTGCCGGAAGCTTTATCGCATCTAAGGTGCCCAACCGATCCATGGGAAGCTTTTCCGTATTTATGACACTTCTGCTAGGCATCAAATTTTTGGTTAGGCCCGTTATGACCACCAAAGAATCACAGGCCAATAAGGATACGCGCACAAAAGTCATCCAGTCCCTCGTCTGCGGCGCCTTAATCGGCTTCATCTGCGGCTTTATCGGGGCCGGCGGCGGAATGATGATGCTGCTTATCCTTACAAGTGTACTTGGCTACGAGTTGAAAACAGCAGTGGGAACCAGCGTTTTTATCATGGCTTTCACGGCGTTTACCGGCGCTGTTTCCCATTTTACCATCGGAGGCATGCCCGATATACCCGCTCTGCTGCTCTGTATCCTGTTCACCCTTCTTGGCGCAAGGCTGGCTGCCCGTTTTGCCAACAAAGCCTCCGCTAAAACCCTGAACCGGGCTACCGGAGGCGTCCTTACCCTGCTGGGGCTGGTGATGGTTCTTATGAATTTTCTGCCGGCTTAACAAGTCCGTAGCTTTCGGTAATCATGCGCCGGACATCCTTGTCCGGCACCGTGCCGTCCAGGATTATGGTATTCCAATACCGTTTATTCATATGATAGCCCGGAGTCACTGCCGGATATGCTTCCCGCCAGAAACGGATCCATTCCGGATCGCATTTTACATTCACCTGTATCCCTCCGTCCCGTTCATAGATATAGGCAAATGACTTTTTATTTCCTCTGCACCGCATTACCGTCCAGTTTTCATCATGAAAAGGATAATCTTCATAAACTCCCTTCAAGGTCCGGCAAAAAGCGATAACCTCTTTTCTTGTTTTCATATCTGCGCCTCCCCGTTTATTGCCGGCATTCTCAGAAATTTAAAACCCCCAGATGCTCAAGGAGTATTTTCGTTCCCATCAGAATCAGGATAACCCCTCCTGCCAGTTCTGCTTTCGCCTTAAATTTCGTACCGAACACATTTCCTATTTTAATTCCCAGAACGCTTAAGAAAAAGGTGATAACCCCGATAAAGGATACTGCAGGGACGATGTCCACGCTGAGGAAGGCAAAGGTAACTCCCACCGCAAGCGCATCGATGCTTGTAGCCACCGCAAGAGGAACCATCGTCTTAACCTGAAACGAATCATTCTTACATTCCCCTTCCTCCTCCTTTTCCCGGGACTCCTTCACCATATTCAATCCAATAAGGCAAAGCAGGACAAACGCGATCCAATGGTCGATATTGGTAATCAGGTCTTTGAACTGTGTCCCCAGGAAATAGCCGATTAACGGCATTCCCGCCTGAAATCCGCCGAAATACAATCCGGCGATCAGCCCATTTTTCCAGCTCATTTTCTTCATGGAAAGCCCCTTGCAGATAGACACCGCAAAGGCATCCATGGACAGCCCCACCGCAATCACCATCAATTCCCAAAGATTCATTCTTTTTTCCTCCTCTTTTGCCCCTGTTCCAGCGGTCCCTATCCGTCTGATCCGATGCCTTTTTTCCGCGGGCAACGATCCAAACGAACGAACATGCGTATTCACCTGGCGACTGCCATACACATGTACCGCCGTCTCTTGTTAAGGAAAGCCATACCAGCCGGGTGCACTTAAAAAAGACTTATCTGCCCCCCTGGGCAGACAAGTCTCATCATTTAAAGCAAAGCCAGATAGCCAGGCTATCAGTATGTTGACTTCACTACACTATCAAGTGCCAACTACTCCCTTATCGTGGAGTTCATCATATCATCCTGATAAAAATAAGTCAATAATGTTCTTGAAAAAATTTCCGGATTGCCTGTTCCCCAGCCTGAAGGGAACCCTGAATCATGGGGTTCTTCCCGCCGCCCCTGCCGTTCAGCTCCTGATTCATTCTTTTACCCAGCGCAGCTACGTCCTTCTCCTGGCTGCATACCACATATTTATAGCCCCCGCTGTCGCTTCCGGAAAAGACAGCGGCAAGTCCTGCCCTCGAAGACACCAAATCCGCAAGCCTGCGCACCTCTACCGCATTCAGCCCTGCTTCAAAAAGGATCGCCTTTTCCTGTCCCTGAGGGATTTCCTTTAAAAGCATTTCAAATAACCGCTGTTTTAAGGCTATATTTTCCTGCTTCAGTTCCTGCATCTGATCCAGCTGTTTTTGTACCGCCTCCCCGATTTCTTCAGGCTTCGCGGACAAAAGCTTGGACACGGCCTTCACATTTTTCTGTTTCGTATCATAATCGTTCAGTGCCATCCAGCCAATCTGCAGGGTAAGGCGGATCCCCGACTTATAGTGCTCGGAAGAAGTCACCTTAATCGGGCCAATTTCCCCGGTACGCTTCACATGCGTTCCACAGCAGGCACATACATCCGCTCCGGGAACGGTAACAATACGGATATCCCCGTCAATTTCCTTTTTGCTGCGGTAAGCAAGTTTCTCCAGCACTTCCCCTGAAGGATACTCAGCAAGTATTCTTTCATCCGCAAGCACTGCCGCATTTGCCTGTTTCTCCGCTTCGGCTATCTGTTCTTCCGTTAAAAGACCGCTGAAATCAACGGTCACAAAATCCTTTCCCATATGAAAACCGATATTATCGTATCCGTACATCCTATGAATCATTCCCGAAAGGATATGCTCACCGGAATGCTGCTGCATGTGGAGAAACCGCCGGTTCCAGTCAAGTCTTCCGTGTACCGTCGTTCCCGGCTCCAGATATTTGGTACAGATATGCAGGACATAATCTTTTTTGTCCCTTACATCCGTCACTTCCCCCTGTCCCAGATAACCCTGGTCAGCGGGCTGTCCCCCTCCTTCCGGGAAAAAAGCAGTCTCATCCAGAACTACTTCATAACCGTTCTTTCCTTCCACACAGCTTTGCACCCTGGCATCAAACTCTTTTATGTACGCATTTTCGAAATAAAGCCTTTTGGTAACCATCCTGTTTTCTCCTCATTATTCTTCCCTATGAGGCCGGCATCCTGTCTATACCGGAAAGAGCATTCCTGAAAAAACGTACAAAGCCTTCTTTTTGGGAAGCCATGCACTGCAGCTGTCCGTCATCCACAAAATAGCTGCCGGTAACAATATCCACAGATATACAATCCAACGGAAAGCCCTCCTCCTTTTGCTCTTTGGCTCTGTCTACCAGATAAAAACTTCCTCCTCCGATATCCATCCCCTCATATTCATATCGTTCCCCGCTGTTCATCAGCAGGCAAACAGCGTTTCTGTACTCCGCCAGACATTTTCCGCCCAGCCTGCGTGCGATACCTGCATAATAAGCTGTCATTTCCCTGTCTGACAGCCGGCGGCCTCCCACATTGCGCACATGGATCCCCGGC
Organism: Lachnospiraceae bacterium; assembly: GCA_022845955.1. Lineage (GTDB taxonomy): Bacteria > Bacillota > Clostridia > Lachnospirales > Lachnospiraceae > Eisenbergiella. Next base: position 40,069 of record AP025576.1, on the reverse strand, counting down.
TGCTCTTCCTGCGGAAGCCCGTGGATATATAGTCCGCTGTCACAGGAAAAAACCGGCTTATGGAAAATCCCGTAATAATATTCCGCCTTCAATCTGGCATTTTCCAAAGGAGTTCTTCCTGTTTCCACAGGAACCTCTTCTGCTTTGGACAATTCATTCAGACTTATTAATGTTACATCCAGTTCCTTCAGGTAATCTTCCATCACCGTAAATTTGGCAGGATTTCCTGTCCCATATATTAATTCCATTTTATTACACCTGTCTCCCTTTCGGGAGCTTTTCCTGTGATAGCTCCGCTTCCACAGTAGTAACAGCCATCCGGCCTGGCTGCTTTCCTGACAGCAAGTAACAGTTCAGACAGGTCTGAACTGTTACTGCAGCTACCACTCTTTTTTCAGATCCTCTTGCGCCAGCCCGTACCGTTTGAGAAAATCCTGCATGTCACTTTGGCTTCGGATATACAAGATCTCTTCCGTATACCCTGTTTTTTTATCCCGGAAGCAAGCTACCTTTTCCCCCGTGCAGATGCTGCACCTTAATACCGGTATCTGGTTCTCTCTGTGAAATTCCGGGTAAGTTATATCTTTTTTCTTTTTAAAAAGAGCCACTTGCCTCTCATCCCCTGTTTCAATGCAGTTTCGGCCACCGCAGCCGCAGGAAGGAAACACTGCCGACGCGGTGGCCGCCGCCTTATTCTACCGCATAGTTCAGCTTTACTGTTATCATAGCTGTTTTATATCTGGAACTGGTATCAAATGCGCCGTCGTAGCTGTATTCCCCGGAACCCGAATTCTTGGCGGTAATCTGGAAAACCCCCAGATTCGCACTCAGCATCTGCCCTGTTTTGCTTCCGGTTCCCGCCGCCATAATATCGATTCTCTGCTTGGCATTGTCCGTTGCCTTTTCAATAAGCTCCAGCTTCACCTCATCCAGTTTGGTGCAATAATATTCAGGAGAATTGGAAACAAACTCCACCCCGGATTCAATCAGCTTAGTAATATCCCGGGAAATATTCTCTACCTTATCAATATCCTCAGAGGTTACGGACAGACTCTGATACAGATCATATCCATCCGGATAATCCCTTATATAATTACCGTTTTCATCATATTCCGTACGGTAACGCTGGGAAATATCCACAGAACTGAATACCAGTTCCTCCTCGGAAACCCCGTTTTCCAGCAGATATTCCTTTACAATTTCCGAATCTCTCTTGATGATGGAATAGGCTTCCTTGGGCGTAGCCCCATAAGTGGAAAAGCTTCCTCTCCATACTATCAGATCCGATTCAAAATCCAGGCTGGCCGATCCGGTTGCCGTAAGCCCTCCTGCACCGGCGGTTTTTTTATAATTCACCAGGCTGCCGGAAAAAATCATAACACACAAAATAGCCGTAATTCCTGCAATTAAAGCGATAATAATCGCTTTCCAGTCCCCCAGACCGCCCTTTTTCCTGTCCGGTGTGTAATCTTCCCGCTGCCTTTCTGTTTCTTTTTTCTCATCCATTGGCATACCTCCCTTTACTCCCTATATTTTTCTGCTATGCTTTCAGTATAGCAGTGGAGAAAGGAAAAACAAGGAATATTTTCTTAATTCTTGCTGTTGAGGTAACCGTTCAGACAGACCCTTGTGCCCTTTTATCATACGTGGATAATTGCATATAAGTAAGAATCCTGTATGCATCCATTTTTAAAAATACTTTTTCTTTTAATTCCTTCCAATTGGAGGCCTGCCTTTTCCAGAACCCCCCTGGAAGCCAGGTTGGTGGAAAACGGCTCCGCATAAATACGCACCAGCTTATAGCGGCGGAATGCTTCCTCACACATCTGCTGCACTGCCCTGGTCATAATCCCTTTTCTCCAGAACGGTTCCCCCAGCCAGTAGCCAAGCTCCGCCGATTTACAGTATACGTCATCCTTTCGTATCACGGCTATACTTCCCACCGCTTCGCCGTTCACCACAATAGCCCTGGACAGCTGTGTTTTTCCCTCTTTTTCCATACAGTCCCTGACAAACCACTGCGCATCTTCTTCCGTATAGGGATAAGGGAAGGAATCCCGCAGCCTTCCTGCTATTTTTTCATTGTTGGCGTATTTTGCCACACCGGGTATATGCTCTTCTTTCCACTCTTCCAATATAAAATCCATGTTATTATCCTCCGATATCTGATTTCCTGTTATCATTCCTATATCACTGCATACATGTATAGTGATATAGGAACGAATACGATACGTATCTATGTTCCGATATACCGGCCATCCGTTTTATGCCGCGCCCTCCCTCTGTGGTGATGGCAGCGGCCTCTACATGACTTTCGGCCATTTTCCCTTCCATCCTCTTTTCTTCTGATATCCCATAGATTCATACATAATATGGAAACCTTCCTTTACCGGGGCTGTTTTTACAGCTGCTGCCCCATCGATTTTACATCTGTGCGCCCGTGCTCTCTCCAACCCGTAAGCTGCGGGAATAAACTGCAAAAAAAACCGCAGAGATCGTCAGAATGAAAACTCTGGAATCCATGCGGTTAAATCCTATCTATTCAGACCACACAGATACAAGCCTCTGCGTACTTGCATCTGCATCATACAGCTACAAGCACCGGAAGTTCATGGACATGACTGCGGGCATCATAAAATCTGCAGTTTTGGTCATTTTCTTATCCATAAATAACTCCTGTACTGTGAAATCTCTTCCAATTGGTATCAGTGTAGCAAAAATAGGCCTAAAAATCAACTCATAACGGAACTTTTTTTAATTTACATCCGGCACTAATGATAACGTATCCGCGTACCCCATATCAATTGCCCACTGTCCTTCAGATTTTACCTCCAGATAGCAGGTTGTATTTTTAGGATTGTTTATTACCATTTGTCCTGCATAGGGGCCGATTGCGCTGGCAAGCAGCTGGCTTGTCCCATCGGAATAATGAGCCCATACTATAAAATTCCCTTTTCCTGAATTGCTCATAGATAAGATAGTACCCGTGGAAGGGAGGGAAAACATCCCGGTAACCTTATCCCCCACGCTGGTCACTGATTTCGTGGACAGGTTAGTGACCGTAGATACGGTTATTGTCCAATTGCCGTCTCCCCGTACATCAAGGGAACCCAACGGCACAGCGGAATTACCATCTGATAAAAGAGTTGTTCCCGCATAAACACCTATGGCATTTACAAGCAGTTCCGTACGCTCATCTGTAATAAATCTCACACTAAAATTACTTTTTCCACCATAGGTACAGGTGATTTTGTAAGCTGTCCCCTGGGGAAGCACTACATTGGGGATCGTTAAATTCCCGTTGCCCGCATATTGAAGTACCGGCACCGCCGCGGGAACGGAAGTATCACTGAAATCGGTGCGTACCGTTACCGGCCCTATCCAGTTTGCCGCCTGAACAGACATCGCCGTACCGCAGAGCAAAGCAAGGGACAAGCCAAAAGCAAGCAGTTTCTTAAACTTATTCATAAAGACCTCCTTATACATAACTGTTTAATACCTTCACCTTTATACGGGCAAATTATAGCACAGGCAGGATCTTCATTCAATTCCCATTAGAAATATTTAATAAAACATTAGGAAAATAAAAAGTATTTGTAAATTATGGAACGTTTTATTATAGGGCTGCTGCTATGCATCTTTCAGTTTTGAATAGAATTAATACCTTCCATATCCCCCTTAAACAAGGACCATGGATATGGTTTTGGCTTTGGTGCATAAGCTACCACAACACTTTTGTCAAAATTCCAATATTCTCTTTGCCACATCCCAATTTGTGTATCATACCTCCCCGATTCAGTAACAATTGTAACTAAATATTCTCCCTCTGTTAATGGATTTCCTTCTTTGACAATAGATTTCCAGTCAGCTTCCATTCCGCCTGTATCTCCTTTTAAATTTGGTAAATTTATAACGTTTAGCCTAATAAATAAATTTTATCCGTTACTTGCAACGTTATACACTATCCTTTTAAAGGATCTACATTAAGCGAAACATTATAATATTAAGAAAAATTTAAAAGTATTTTCCATAAGGCTTTTTATTTTTCCCTTATAGTGTATGATAGATTACATGTTTTTTCGTGTGAGGAAGAATACTGTTACTGTTCACTCAGTGCTGTGCATTTACTGCACAGTACGTGAGAAAGTGATTCAAGAGTGCATAAATCCCATCGCCGTAGGCGATTTTAATGGATTTATGCAGGTTACTGGTCACGGAGTGAACAGTAACAGAATACGAGTCCCATATACTGCATATTATATAACGAGGACATTTTTTATGTATATATTCATACTGCTTTTGCTGTTTATACTTCTTTTTCAAGTAAGCTCCTCCGGGCCGGAACACTTCCAGGAGGATCATTTTACTAAAAATTTTGAGTTGCCGCTCCGCGGTTTCTTCACCCTGGTTATTGTTTACCATCATCTGTCCCAATATCTGGACAACCCCGGTCCCTTCCGGGTCTTTCTGGAGGTGGGAATTCTTTGTGTGGCCGCATTTTTCTTTTATTCCGGATATGGGCTGATGAAAAGTGTCCTTACCAACCAGAACTATTTCCGGCACTTTTTTCTACGCAGGTATATAAAAATATTTGTCCCCTTTTTTATTTGCAATATCCTATATCTTTTTGTGTATTATCTGACCGGCGACCGTTTCGGGCTGAAGCTTTCGCTGGAATATGTAAGTGGAATACAGCTTATTAATCCCCAATCCTGGTATATTATTGTAATTGCCCTTTTTTACTTTGTATTCTTTGTAACCTTCCGTTTTACCCGGAACCGGATAATCAGCTTTTTTCTGCTGGGAGTTTTCCAGATTGCTTTTCCCACCTATTGTATGGTTAAGGGGCCGGGTATTTACTGGTTTCAGGGTGAATGGTGGTTCAACTCCAGCAGCCTGTTTTTTATCGGTATCCTTATAGCCCAGTTTGAAAAGCCTATTATGAAATACACACGGAAATGGTATTATCCGCTTCTACTCGTCTCTGCAGGGGCCTTTCTTTATTTCTTCCCGAAATCCGTACAAGTATTGGATAGAATTGAGCCGCTTCTTATGAAGGAACATATCTTTGCAAAAGAGATGCTTGGAAACTGGATATGCTTTATATGGCAGACCCTTGCCGTTATCAATTTTATGATTTTTGTTTTTCTTCTCACCTTAAAAATACGATTTACAAACCGTATCCTCATCTTTCTGGGAAGCCGGTCCTTTGAACTTTATTTAATCCACGGACTGTTTCTGGAGGTGTTCCGCAGCGATAAATTTTATATACAAAGTGATTTTTTATATACAGCAGCAGTACTTTTATTATCGTTGGGCTGCGCTTCTTTCATGTATTACCCTTTTAAAATGATCTCTAAAAAGCTGGAACAATATAGCCTGCAGCTATATAAATGACTTCCGTCAGGCCGGCATATTTACCGCATTCCCTTTCCATCCGATATCCCAAAGCGCTGCTGCCGCCAGCCCTATTAAAAAGATGCCTCCCAGTATGCCTGTGGGATCCGGGCCGAGGAACGGGTTCACCTGACCGTCCGTAAAAAGCATGGACGGCGAGAACAGATCCATCCCGTTCAGCGCCGCATGAAAAACAACACAACTCCAAACCGTCCCTGTCCGGAAAAACAACCAGCCCTGAATACAGCCCAATACTGTACAGAACAGCACCATGGCTCCAATTCCCGCCGCCGGATGACCTGTTCCATAATTAAAACCACAGGCTATTACCGGTGCATGCCATGCCCCCCATATCACTCCGGTAAGAAGCACCGCCTTCCACGGCTCCATAAAATCCAGCAGCTTGGGAAGCAGATAACCGCGCCATCCGGCTTCCTCTCCCAGACATTGCACCAGCCCCATCACAGGATTTACCAATACTGCCAGCGGGAGGGTAGCTGCCAGATACCCTATGTACTCTGCTATGGTTTTACTCCCGCTATCCTGCGCACAAAGAGAGGAAAGCGGCTGGAAGTCTTTGGGGAAAACCAGAAAATAGAACGCCGCGCCCATAAAAGCAAGAAAAGGCGTAATAATCCATATGGCAACATACCATCCCTTGTTTCTCCTGAAATACGGGCGTATAAAGGCATCTTTTTTTCTTTCCCCGGTAAGCAGCCTTGCTGCAAGTGCGCTCAGTCCCGGCGTCAGCATGAGCAGAAGCAGTACTATAGTTTCTCTGCAGCTTATATAAACTGCCCCTAATATAAATAAGAAAATAAGCGTACACATGCCGAATATAAAAATACGTCTTTTTGTTGCCGTTTTCTGCTCTTTTTCACTTACCTTCATCTAACACCATCCCTTACTCATTTCTTTCCCACGGTTCTGTTCCCCTCCTCTTAACAGATATCATGATTCCTCCCACCGAAAAAGCAACCGCAAGCAAAATACAGATAATAAAAAGAATCATTGTGGTATTTCCATTAATATATTCATCACTCCAAAATCTGAAGTCACAAGGCTGCAGCACAAAAGGCTTTCTGTCTATAATCATATGCAAAATACTGTTGATAAACAGATTATAAATACCGCTGAAGCCCAGTGCCGCAGCTGTCCGGAAATACGGGTGTATATTAAGGTAACGGATAATAGCAAGAAGGCCCCATACATATATAAGCCCGGCAACTGCTGTGGGACAGGCTATTGTGAAATAATCTTCCATATTTCCGCTGTAATGCAGCGCCGAAGCCAAAAGAATAAACAGAAGAATCGTATCCGCTGCAATACACAATAATGCCTTATGCCGACACAGGCTTACCGGCAGCGGCAGATTAGGCAGAATAAAAGGCAGAAAGACTACGGAAAAACCCAAAGTTACCGACCACAATGCTACAAAAAACCAGCCTCCCCCGGTATACACAGCGCAGACAAGCAGCAGCAACAGAATGGATAACCAGAAACTGCCCAGTGTCACTGCTGCTTTATACTTTTTCAGGTATAGAGGAAGGGAAAGAAGGCAGAAAGCTGTCAGAATCCCTGCACCTACAATAAAAAACCAGGAAAGCCTGTGCTCTGTTGCAAGATTGGCAATGAAACAGGTAAGCAGTGTAATACCATAGATTACCAGCATGGTTATGGAATAACCCCGGATCATGTTCTGATAGGAAGCCGCCTGCTTTTCCAGCTTTTTCTGTTCCATATCTTCACTTGCTGTAATCAGCTCATGCTCGCTGATCATAAGAACACTGCATATCTGGGATACCAGGGATATATCCGGATAAGATATGCCTCTCTCCCATTTTGATACGGCCGATTCTGTCACAAACAGCCGCTGGGCCATCTCCTTTTGGGTCAATCCGCATTCTTCTCTTTTTTTTCGCAGAAACTTACCAAATGTATCTTTTTCTTCCATCTCTCCAGTCTTCCTTTCTTCCCATGGATCCCCTCTATAGCAAAGGGCTGCTTTTTCTTTCCTTATACCCTTTTATTTTGGCAATGTCAATGAAATCCACTGTAATTGGAACTCGACCGTCAGGCCAGCCGGGATTTCCTGGAGGTTTTTGGCAAAAAAATATCCTCCAATGTTCCCGGAAGATATTTTCCTGCCACTTTTTTATTCTAAAAACTGCAGGCAAACCACCGCCCCTGCCTCATAAATCCACCGTTTCTCCAGTTTCCCCGATTTATCATCCCTCTCAAACACCACCAGATTATCGCTGTCCTGATTCGCTGCCAGCAGCCACCGGCCGGACGGGGAAATCTGAAATCCCCTGGGATTCTTTCCTTCGGAAGATATCCACTGCACCCCTTCAAGATCCCCCCTGTTATCCACACGGTATACTCCTATGCTGTCATCCCCCCGGGTTCCCACATAAAGAAATCGGTTATCCGGAGACAATGCCACTCCTCCTGCCGTGCTTCTTTGTATCTTCCCACTCCTTTCCGGCAGACTGGATATCATCTGCTGCAGAGTGATTTTTCTATCCTCTTTTTCCCACTCCAGCACCGCAATCTCATTACTCAGCTCACAGGTCACATACACTTTCTTTTTATCCGGGGCAAAGGCAATACTTCTGGGCCCGCTTCCCGCCGGAAGAAAAACTGATGCTGCACATTCCATTGCGTCACCGCTCCTATCGGCCTCCAGACAGGATATTTCATCGGTTCCCAAATCCGCAATCCAAAGGAAATCACCTTCTATAGCTGCGCTATGTACATGAGGTTTCTCCTGGCGGATGGGATTGCGCAGCCTCTCCCTGTTGTCCCGGTTCTCTTTTTCCCCGAACCTGTGGACAAGCTGCCAATCCATCTCAGAAAGGCTTCCGTCCTCTGCAAGACGGAAACGGCTCATGCTGCCGCCGTTATAATTTGCCGTATAAACAAAACAGCCCCGGCAGTCAGCGCTCACATGGCAGGGTGCCGCCCCCATGACGGGAAGGATATTTTTCAGCACAATTTCCCCTTCTTCTCCCAACTGGTAAGCACTCAAAGCCCCGCCATGGGTCCCCTTATAATCATCCAGTTCATTCACCGCATACAGCATCCTGCGATCCGGGGAAAAAGCAATCCAGGAAGCATTGAGAGCCTGTCCGTAAGCCCTCTTTTTTCCCAGCTTCCCCGTCTCTTCATCAAAGCTCCACAGACATATCCCTTCTCCGTTGCCCTGATAAAACGTTCCGTCACCGGTCAGCACAGGTGCATTATAGCTGCCCGTATATAGCCGGATTTTCCCATTTTCATCTGATTTCATTTTAATCGTCTCCTTCCAATACCTGATACAGATAGGCATTTCCCTTTTTGCCCACCCGTTCCACCACCTGCGCATAAGTCAATATATTCAGTACTATCTGAGCCAGATTGGCCCGGATATGAACCTCCTTTGCAAACTCCTTTACGGTAAAAGGCTCCGGGATACCATAGGGAACCAGCTGAAGATAATCCCTGGGACAGTCAATTTCCATGACATCCACCAGCTCCAACGGAATTCGGTCATATCTGGAGGATCCCTTTTTCTTATCCCTGCTCCATCCGTTTAACAGCCGGTATTCCTCCATGTTTATAAACACCAGCTTCAGATGAAGATTATCATCCAAAAGAAAATTCTTGATTTTATATAATTCCTTGAACGCACCATAGGCATTCCCTTTAACCGGCGATTTTCTCCGGCCGCCAAACTCCCCGGTTTCCTCATCAATCCATATCAGCCACTTTTCATAAGGGATAGGGTAAATAATGGTTACCGGATAAAGAGGAAGGAATTTGCGCAGCTTATCCCTCATCCGGTCAAAGCTTCTCGTCTGTATCTCCACAATTTCCGTCCCGGTATAGATGTCAGCCACGCTTCCTTCGATGGGTATTTCATGCATATCCTCATCCGGAGCATAATAATTTTTCAAAACCGCATGGACTGTTTTTTCCGACAGGGTTCCGATCCCCTGCCGTTCCCTCACCGTTCCCACAATCTTATCCCTGGCCCAATCAAAGCGTTCCTTATCGGTCACGTCATTCTATCCTTTCCCATATCCTGACTTTTCTATTACGGATCCACATCCTCACAGCTTCACTCTTCCTATCATAACCTACTTCTTGTGATTTTGCACAATTTTTGTTAAATTTGTGCAAAATAAATTGCTATTTTCCAGAAAAATACTTATACTAAGAGAAAGAAAACTTGTGTCGCATAAAAGCGGCGGAAGGGAGTAGCCTATGAAAATGCTCTTAGCTATTGTGCATAATGAAGATGCACCTTTACTTATCAATGAACTGAATGAAAAGAAGTATTTTGTTACCAAACTTGCCACCACCGGCGGCTTTCTGAAAAAAGGCAATACCACACTTCTTCTGGGTATCGAAGATGAAAAAGTGGATGCGGTGTGCGAAATCATCAAGCAGCATTCAGGCAAACGTCAGCAGATCATGTATACGCCCCCGGCTCCTTCCAATTGTAACGTATATCCCAACGCAGTTTCCAGCGTACCGGTTAATGTGGAGGTGGGCGGTGCCACTATCTTTATTATGCCTGTTGATGATTTCAGAAAGGTTTAACTTTCCTTTGCATGTATTTTAACAAAACCACAGCTCTTCTGCCGCTGTGCAGAAGGCGCTGTGGTTTTTTATGTTACTTTTCACTATTTCTGCCTGTCCTGATTAAAATACTTATGAATTTCCTTTTCCAGTATTTCTTCAACCAGTTCCTGCATTTGGGCAAGCTTATCCTGATAATTTTCCCGGGTAAGCCGGTAATTGTCTTCTTTCATCTGTTCTACCATATACTGGTTGATCCCGGCTGTAAAATGAACCGGATCCATATAATTATCCAAATCCAGGATAATCTCCCTGTCATTCTGGAAATAATACATCCTTACATTCTCATAATCCAGCAGTCTTTCCATAGAAGTGCGGGCCGCGTACATGGACTGCCCTAATTCCCCGCTTCTGTACATATTATCCCACCACAGCATGGAATAAGGGGGATAAAAAAAGGTAAAGGTGGTTTCCGGATGCCTTTCCACCTGTTTTACCAGAAGATCCACATTGCCGTCCACAAAGTCTTTATATTCTTCTTCCGCCTTCCCAGGCTGTATTACGTCCGGCCGGTTATAATTACGCAGCGCCTCTTCCCTGCCGAAGGTTTTGTATTGTGCCCAGTTATAAGAGGTCCCTTCGTCGTAAGGCTCCAGAAAGGTTTCCGCCAGCATATACGGGATATCCTCAAAAATCACATCTTTATTCAGCACATACTTAACATCCGTAAACAGATTGTTGTCATACAGATACAAAGGCATGGATTCATCCGGAAATACGGTATCCGGATCCCCTCCCAGGGCAAACAAATCCAGACTGTAAAAAACAGCTTTTATTTCCCTGTTTTCAAACCCCTGCTTCAGATAATAGTCCAGCTGGGCCGTTATCCCGGAGCTTTTTATGGCTTTTACCGTAGTGACGCCAAAAGCATCATCAAACCATCTGTTATTGAAATTCTCCGCCGTGGAGGATCCCAAAATCAGGCTGTCATAGGAGAAATTACGAATAGTCCCTATACTTTGGTATTCCTTTTTGGTCAATACCGCTTTTAATGGACCCACCGGCTCATGATAATGAAAAAAGGGATCAAACAGGATCACCAGCCCTGCGGCCAGAACCAGAAGGATTCCTGCCGTAACCGCATAATTTTTAAGAAATTTCTGATACATAGTGTCTCCGCTGTTTTCGAGGATAACCGGTCAAACCCGTTATCCTGCTAGAAATTAAAATAAACAAAAGTACTCACCCCGGACAGGGACAGGACGGACCAGACAAAAAGAAAAGCCAACCCAAAGGTAAAGGAAAAGGTAATCTTCTTTCTTTCCACCTGCTGCTGCGTTGTTTTCTGTGTAAGCACCACAACACAGATTCCTGAAATAAAAAGCATAACCGCCAGCTGTGCGGTTCCTACCAGCCCCGGCGCAGCTATAGACAGCGCTTTCGTCACAAGATAAATTTCAGAAGGCTCCATAGCGGCCGCCAAAGCCATTACCGAACCATTATACTCTAAGGAAAATATCCTTCCCATAATCCGAAAGCCGTCTCCCAGACTGTCCGCCCGGAAAAAAACAAAGGCGGCACATATATAAGCAAAGGTAAGAGCTTTCGCCAGCCACTTTTTTCTCACCTTTACCAGTTCCAGGCTGTTAAAAGCAACGCCGATCCCATGGAGAAGCCCCCAGAAAACAAAGGTCCAGTTGGCACCATGCCACAGTCCGCTGACCAGAAAAGTGATCAGCGTATTCAGAATCGTCCTGGCTTTTCCTTTCCTGCTGCCGCCCAAGGGAAAATAAACATAGGTCTGCAGAAAGGAACTCAGGGTAATATGCCATCTCTTCCAGAAATCCTTTACCGATTCCGCCTTATAGGGGGAACGGAAATTCTCCGGTATGGTAATACGGAACATTTTCCCGATACCGATAGCCATATCCGAATAGCCGCTGAAGTCAAAATACAGTTCCAGGGTATAAAAGCATGCCACCGCAAGACCCGAGATGCTGTCCAGGGAAGCAATATTAGCATATCCGTAATTAACTGCCAGTGCAAGCGTATCTGCCAGAAGCACCTTTTTGCCCAGCCCCATGGTAAACTGCATCACGCCTTTTGCAAAACTTTCCGCATCGAACCTCCGCAGGGCTTCCTCACGGAACTGGGAAACCGTCCCCGCATGAAGTACGATGGGGCCTGAAATCAGGGAAGGAAAAAAGGTAACGAAGCTCAGGTAATCCAGAAGCCCGTAATGGGGCGCTTCCCCTCTGCACCGGTCAATGAGATAAGACATCTGCTGAAAGGTGAAAAAACTGATTCCAAGAGGCAGGATAATAGTTTTTAACTGAAAATCCGCATGGAAAAGAGCGTTTACATTTTCCAGGAAGAAATTACAGTACTTAAAATATCCCAGCGCCCCCAGATTTCCCAGACATCCCACAGCAAGGAAAAGCTTCCGGCTGCGGGGTGTGTTTTTGCGGAACAGCAAGGCACTGATACCATAGTTAAAAATACAGCTTCCCGCAATAACCCAAAGAAAGCTTATATTATAATAAGCATAAAACCACAGGGACATCCCAATCAGAAATCCCTGCGCCAGCTTATACTGCCTGCACCGGTTCAGCAGGAACCAGCCCGCCAAAGCCAGAGGCAGAAACAGAAACAGAAAAAAATAGGAATTAAAAAGCATGCGTTCCTCCTAAGAAACCAAAGCGGAATCCGGTTCCTGCGGTGTCTTGTCCTTAGAATACAATATTTTCAGTATAATCGGTGTAAGAATGGAAGAAAATACAATCAACAGAATAACCGCCGTAAAATAAACGGAATTCAGCAGACCCACATTCAGGCCCTTCTGCGCCACAATAAGGGCCACTTCCCCTCTGGTCATCATACCCACGCCGATTTTCAGGGAATCCGCATTACTGAATCGGCATATTTTCGCCATAATACCACAACCCACAATTTTTGTAATAAGTCCAACCAATACAAAACATACGGCAAAAAACAGAATCGACACATTCATATCCCCGATATCCGTTTTCAGGCCAATGCTGACAAAGAAGATAGGCCCGAAGATCATATATGAATTAATATCCATTTTCCGCGCAATGTAATCCGAATCCTGAATGGAACACAGAATGAGGCCTGCCACATAAGCACCTGTTATATCCGCAATACCAAAATACTTTTCTGCAATAAAAGCCATGGCAAAACAAAGAGCCAACCCTAAAATGGGGATTCTCCTTGTGTGGGGATATCTTTTGTCCATCCACTTAAATATGATGTAGCAGACAAACCCCACCCCTATGGCAAACAGGAAAAACAGTACCGTATCCATAACCACAGTTCCCGGATTGGATTCCGGATTTTTAAAACCGATAACAAAAGTAAGTACGATAATACCGATAACATCATCGATGATTGCCGCGCTCAGGATGGTGGTCCCCACCTTCCCCTTCAGTTTTCCCATTTCCTTCAGGGACTCCACCGTAATACTCACCGAGGTAGCCGTCAGGATTACCCCCATAAATACCGCCTTATAGAATGCTTCCGACCCCCAGGGTGTAAGCCCGTAAAATCCCATATACAAAAGGGAACCGCCGATAAGGGGGATAAAAACCCCGCAAAGCGCAATAAGCAGGGCGATTGGCCCTGTTTTCATCAGATCGCGCAGGTTGGTTCCCAGCCCCGCGGAAAACATCAGCAGAATAACACCGATTTCAGCCATCTGCAGTATAAAATTGGACTGCTCCACCATACCCAGCAAACTGGGACCCAGAATAAGGCCCGCCACAATTTCCCCTACCACCTGGGGCGCTTTACATTTTCTTGCCAAAATAGCAAATATTTTTGCAGCAACGATAATAATTGCCAAATCTCTGAACACATTATAAGCTTCCATCATTTCCTCCCTCATTGTTTCTCACTGACTACAGTCTGTTATTTCACAGGGCAACCAACACCGGATCCGGATATGGGAACACAAGATGCGCAGGTGCCGCCGCCTTCCCCGTAGGGTACCGGCTATGCAGCACCTGCGCTTATTCCCTTCCGTAATAACTATCCGGCTTCACCCGTATTAATTTGCGGCCCGGATAAAGCGTTCCACTTCTTCCCTGTCCGGCATAACGCGGAGCGCGCCCTTTCTGGTTGTTACAATGGATGCGGCCGCATTGGCAAAGGTAAGCATTTCCCTAAGCCTGCCCTCATCCAGATTATCAAGGCCGTACGTTAACAGGTAATGCAGGCAGCTTCCTCCGAAGGTATCCCCCGCCCCTGTGGTTTCAATGGTGCTTTCCTGAAGGAACGGTGCAACCTCCACCTTCCAGTCCTTATAATAAGCCCTGCTGCCATCCCTTCCCATAGAAAGGAGAATCAGAGGGATATCATAATCCTTTCTCAGTCTGGCTATTCCTGCATCGTAATCCTCTTCTCCGGTAAACCACTGGATCTCATTGTCAGATATCTTCAGCACATCACATTGCCCCAGCCCATAAGCCACCTGAACCCTCGCATCCTCCAGGGAATTCCACAGGGGAGGGCGCAGGTTGGGATCAAAAGATACCACTGCCCCGCTTTCTTTTGCCACGGCAATCGCTCTCTTCGTAGCTTCCCTTACTCCCTCATGGGTCATGCTGAGCGTTCCGAAATGAAATATCCTGGATTCCTTTATCAAATCCTCATTCACTTCCTCAGCGGTAAGCAGCATGTCCGCCCCCGGATTCCGGAAGAAAGAAAAATCCCGGTCCCCATCCTCGAAGGTCTGTACAAAAGCAAGAGTCGTCCTGGCATTTTCATCCACAATAAGGTTGGAGGTATCGATCCCCACCTCTTCCAGAGTAGACTTCAGCTTCAGGCCAAAAATATCCTTCCCCACCTTCCCGATAAAAGCGGTAGGATGTCCGCACTTATTCAACATAGCCAGGACATTGCAAGGCGCCCCTCCCGGATTTGCCTCAAATAACGTATTCCCCTGTGCACTTTTTCCATTATCCGTAAAGTCAATTAAAAGCTCGCCTAATGCCGTTACATCGAATTTTTTCATATATGTTAGCCCTTCCTTATTTTTACAGCCCGTTTCAGCTGATTTTATAGATTTATTCTATCAGTTTTTATAAAAAATGGGAACCCTTATCATTATCTTAATTTTTTCTAAATCCTTTCTGAAACACAAGAAATTTTCTGTCAATATGTTATACTATGGGTATCACAAAATAACCGTCTTTTTTATTAAGAAAGGAAGAAGAACAATGGATATTACCGAAGGAATCAAAAAAATATTTCTGGCAGGCGTTGGAGCCGTAGCCACCACCGGAGAAGCTGCCAAAAACCTGATTGACAATCTGGTGGAAAAAGGAGAGCTGACTGTAGAGCAGGGTAAGGTTCTCAACGAAGAACTCAAACGTACCACCAAGGAAAAAATCAATAAGCATGTAACTGTAAATGTGGTTAATGAGTTCAAGGATGTTTTTTCCGCAGTGGACAAGATGTCCAGGGAAGAGCTGGAAGCCCTGAAGGCAAAGCTGGATGAACTTAAGAATGCGGCTCCTGCAGAGGAAGAAGCCAAAGAGGACTGCGCCTGTGAAGAAGAGTGCTCTTGTGAAGAAAAAACCGAAACCTGCGACGGGAACGACTGTGACAACAAATAACCAGCAGCAAAATGATGCCTCCGGTATCCGTCTTAAAGAGATACTGGGGGTTCTGAAAAAGCATCATATTACATCCGGTATCCAACCGGAAAAGCTCCGGCAGATATTGGAGGACTTAGGCCCCACCTATGTAAAACTGGGCCAGATTATGTCCATGCGATCCGATATGCTGCCGGAGTCTTATTGTAAGGAGCTTGAACGGTTAAGAACCGATGTGAAGCCCCTTCCTTTTCATGTCATAAAATCCGAAATAGAGAGAGAACTGGGAAAGCCTGCGGAAGATGTTTTCCGTGAAATATCACCGGATCCTCTTGGCTCTGCCTCTATCGCACAGGTTCACCCGGCAGTTCTGGAAAATGGGGAGCAGGTGGTCATCAAGGTTCAGCGGCCCCGGATCCATGAGATTATGGAAGAAGACATCAAGCTGATGCGCCATGCCGTTTCCCTCCTAAAATTCACCATAGGTACGGGGGAACTCATCGACTTCCGTACCGTCCTGGATGAACTGTGGAAAACCTCTCAGGAAGAGATGGATTTTCTGAAAGAGGCCGCCAATTGTGACACCTTTTTCCAGAACCAGAAGGATATTAAATATGTGACCTGCCCAGGCGTTTACCATGAACTCACCACTTCTCACATTCTTGTCATGAGCTATGTGGAAGGGATTCAGATTGATCACATGGAGGAGCTGGAAGAACAGGGCTATGATATGACCGAAATCGGCCGCAAGGCCGCAGAAAACTACTGCAAGCAGATACTGGAGGACGGTTTTTTCCATGCGGATCCCCACCCTGGTAATATCCGTATTTCCGGCGGGCAGATCGTCTGGCTGGATTTGGGGATGATGGGCACCCTTTCCTCCCGTTACCGCGCCCTCTTTAAAAGAGCCGTGACCGCAGTACTGAAAAACGATATCTATGAACTGAAAAATGTACTTCTCGCTCTCGGCGAAACCAAAGGACGGATTAATCATGCACACTTATATACGGATATCGACGATATTGTGAGCAGATTTCTCACTGCCGGCTTCGGCAGCATGGATGTGGGTGATTTAATAGAAAAGCTTCTGGACATGATAAAATCCCATAATATAGCCATTCCTCCTGATATCACCCTTCTGGGACGAAGCATGGTAACCATGGAAGGAATGCTGTCCGCCTGTTCTCCTGAGGTAAATATGTTCCAGATCCTTTCCGGCCATATGGCTTCCATTCTCATGGACGATTTTAATCTCCGCCATGAAATAAAGCATAATGCCCGGCTGGCCTATTCCTCCCTTTCCAAATCTCTGGAAATCCCTGCCCAGCTTTCCGATTTGCTCAGCATCACCAAAAACGGGCAGACCAAGCTGAACCTGGAATTCACCAACGCGGAAGAGGCCGGCAACAGGATTCAAAACAGCGTACATTCCCTGTCTCTTTCCATACTGACGGCCTCTTTATTTATCGGTTCGTCCCTCTTATGCCTGGCCCCTGTAGAACCCCTTCTCCTGGGTATTCCCTGGCCTGCATTCGCAGGGTTCTCCATCGCTTTTATTCTGTTCCTCTGCCTGCTCCTTCGTATCTTTATGCATAAGAAATAACCTTGGGAACCGCCCTCCTGTCACTTTGCCCCAAAAAACATCCCGGACGGTTCCTTCTGTTCCCTCTAATCAGTTGCCGGTTCAGTTGCCGATAAGGAAATCCAGGATATCCCATCCATCGGAATTCTGTGACTTATACAGCTCTGTAAAACCACACTGCCGGCAGCTGATCGTAACAAATTTCTTATTCTGCACATCGAATATTTTCGCAAAATTTCCCCCCGTTGCCTGAAACTGATCGCTTTCATATTGCTGGCAGCCGCATTTGGGGCATATGTATTGTCTTTTTTCCATTTTTATACCTCTTCATTTTAATTATAGGTAACTGTTCCATATTTTGACAGTTACAAGTATAGTACCTTATAATTATAAGTTGCACCTCCTTTATTATAGCAGATACGGTTCAAAATGAATCTTAAATTATTCTTATTTTTCCCTAAAAACGTGTATTTTTTTTATGTTTTCCTTTATAATTTTACCATGGAAAAAATCAGATAAGCATTTGTTAAACCGTTCAGGAGAAAGGAGATTTTTATGTCAGTATTTGGTGTTCTGTTTATGATTCTTTTTTATTTAGTGATTGCTTCTATCATAGGGGGATTTTTATTTTTTATTATAAAAACCGCCGTAAAAGAGGGTGTCCTTGATGCATTAGAGGAATGGTATCACGGAAAAAATAATAAATAACTTTTCTTACCAGTCTGCCTCTTTCATAAAATTTCTTTTTTCCTGTCAACACTTCCGCTCCCCCATTCGTTCTATATAGGAAAGCATAAATAAGCAAACCTTTACGAAAGGAGGAATTCCTATAAATCCCGAATTATACTATGAATATTATCTTTTTGCTTCTGCCAGGCAAATCGAGAAAAACAGAAGGAAGCTGGAATTAATTTCAGCAGGGAAAAACAAAAAAAACCGCCTTAAGCGGCTGCAATCCCTGTTTAACCCACGTAAGCTTATTCCAAAAAAATGCCGTATTTTCCCGATATCTGGTACAATGAAACTATCATCACAAAAACAGAAGGCGGTCAGGAGAATCTTATGATAACGCAGATTTATCAGCTGTTTTTTCAGGAGCTGGTCCGCTATGTTACCAATATGACCTGTGATAAAAGCGCAGCGGAAGATATTGTACAGGAAACCTTTCTTCGCGCTCTGGAACATGCGGAAACACTGAATGTTATGGATAAACACCAATGCCGTGCATGGCTGTATAAAACAGCCCGTAATCTTTTTATTGATAAAGTAAGAAGGGAAGCGGCTTGCCCGGAAACAGAAGAAAAAACAGAAACACGGGACGATTTATCCCGGATTGAGGTGCGGCAGCTGTGTGAGAAACTGCCGGAAGAAGAACGGATATTATTCATAAAAAGGTATTTTGAGGGCTTTGATTCGACACAGCTGTCCGCCATGTACCATATTCCTTCTTCAACCGTACGTTCCCGCCTTGCAAGCGCCAGACGAAAGCTGCGCCTGAATTATCCCGAACTGGAAAACAAAAAATAAAAGAGAGGTGCCCCTATGGAAACAACAAAAAAATTATCTGTTAATACCGCTGTCTGTGATATGACGGAAATAACGGAAGAAAGACTGTCTCAATATGCTGAAATCAATATCAATGCAGCGGCGGTTATCCAGTCTGAAAAATCCGCCCTGCTCTCTGCAAAATATCCGGTTAGCATGAATACTGCCTGTGTCCTCAAAGTACCGGATGGAACAGAATTAGTGCTCAAAAACGGCTCTGTGGAAATCGGAGAAAAAGACATGGCTTCAGAACATACCATTTTGTTTGTATCCGGCGAGCTTTTTATCCATCCCGCTGCCGGTAATGCCGTTGACAGTTATGAAAAAATAGTTGTAAACGGAAGTCTCCTCTATCCGGAAGGCCTTGCCGCTTCCCTGTCCAAAATACAGGTGAACGGCAAACAGAAAAGCTATCCTGATAACGCCGTCTGCCTGCTGAAAGACATTGTTATTGATAAATTTTTTATCCTCCGTGCCCGCCCGAATACCCCTTATTTCATAACCGGAACGGTAAGTATCCTGGATCCTGATTCGGATATCCGCACATTGCTGGAAAAACAGGTCACGCTCCTTTGCTCAAATGCTGCGATAACAGAAAACTTATTCGTACCCAGCCTTCCCTTATTTCCTGATCATACTGAAATTGAGATCATTCCTGACGGCTGCTGTATCCTGCCGGATACTATAACGATTAATCCCGGTACTATCCGGATGTTTGGGAAAAAACTTTATAAAAGAGGAAATCTTACATTAACCAGGGAAACGATAGGAGTGCTGACTGAACTGGAATATCTGAAGGTAACAGGCACCCTGTACATTCCTGAAAAATGTATTCCGGAAATATCTGATCTTCCTGTGGAATACGGCAATCTTTTTGCAAGCAAAGGCACACTTATAACAGATCAAAGCATAATGCATATCGACAGACAGTTGCTGGAACAGGAAACAGATGGTCTGCACGTAATTGACTGCGCTGTGGCTGAAATTGCCGATGATGTGACTCCTGAACTCCTCCGGGATCGTCTTAAGCTGGAAGACATTGCGGTTGTCAGATGTTCGCCTGCACTTAAAAATGCGGTACGCCTCGTATCCGGGGATATTGCGGTGTTTGAAGATCGTAAGGAGGAACCGGAGGCAGACGGGGATAATACCACGTATGTTAATGCCGCAAGTTATAAATTCTGATAATATATCCATATAATCAAACATCCCGCGCAAATAAAAAGGAGGCCGGCCCATATATAGGTATTTACCTGTGTATGGCAATGGGCCTCCTCTTTTATTTTTCCGTCCTATCCTTTTTACTCTACCCTGTAAATATCCACATAAGCCTTCCCGCTGACATCCACCGTCACATTACCTGACTTTCTGTCCGTCTCAATCTCAAACACAGCAAAAACCAGCCCGTTTTCCGCAGAAACCTCCACGATTTCCCCGTCCGCAATGATAGAAAAATCGTTCAGGTTCTTTCCAATTTGTATGGTATCCTTTCCCACATTTATTTTTCCGCAGGAGGGAACATAGGATATGGACGTCCCGTAAAAATTGGCTGAAAAATCACAGGGATTCTGCATGTGAATGGATAATTCAATAACAGCGGCCTTCTGCATCATGTAGAAAACCTTTCCTTCTCCCTGGGAAGCGGAAACACTTATCCTGGCATTCCGGAACTCCTTAACCGGATTCTGTCTCAGCCGTAATCCTTCCGTTGTCCGGGCAAGCGTAAGCATCCTGGGGATCCCCATCACTCCGGTATATAGTTTTCCTTTATTTTGGGTTCTCAGCCAGGGGATAGTAATGACATCCTCCGTTCCCCAGAAGGTCTGTGCCGCATAAGGAAGTTTTGTACGATAAGCTTCCTGTTTTACTCCGTCTGTTTTAAATTCATAGCCGTCAAAATCGCCCAAAAAATAATAGCCGTCCGCACACCAGAATACCCACTTTTCTCCGCCGCCTTCGATTGGTATCCTGCGCAGATCCGGACATTCCCAGGAATCCTTCAGTGTCAGAACCTGACTCTTTTTCCAGTTTTTCAGATCCTTGGATCGGAGAATCATAAATTCATTGTCCTTCAGATACAGGACCATAATATAGCCCCTGCTCTCTTCATGCCAATAGACTTTGGGATCCCGGTTCTCCCCGGAGATATGTTTTACCACACTTCCTTCCATCTTAGTGAGGGTTTTGCCTTGATTTGTGCTGTAGGCAATTCTCTGGTTGAAGGTTTTCCCAAGGCTCCATTTGGATTTATTGCCGGCACAGGTATAGAAATAGATGCAGGCATCTCTGGGGAGTCCCAGCAGTCCCTGTTCATTTACAATACCGCTGCCGGAATACATGACGCCGTCGCCGTCCGGATACAGTGCCGTTTCCTTCTGCTCCCAATGGAGCAGATCCTTGCTTACCGCATGCCCCCAGCACATGTTTTCCCAACGTGTATCAAAGGGATTATATTGGAAGTACAAATGATAGATCCCATCCTTATACAGCAGGCCGTTGGGATCATTCATCCAGCCCGTCCGGGGCGTAAAATGAAGAAGCGGATGGGCCTGGAGATTTTCAGGCACCGTATCTGAAAGGGATAAGGCATCCAGAAAGGAACCGGAAATCCCTCCTTCTATCAATAACACGTTTCCTATGTATTTTTCCACATCGATGGGTGCAAAGTAATGAAATCCGTAATAGCCTTCTTCCTTTTCATGCACGGGGATATTAAATTCATATATCTTTTCCCCCTGACAAGACAGCGTGACTGTCTTAAGTTCCTGCTGCGCACATATGGGTATCAAAAGATACCTCTTATCAATTGTGATATACCTTTTCATTACATGCCTCCTTCTTAAAACACCCGGTTTTACAACATATTCTAAAAAAAGTATATCACATTGGGCTTGCGTATACCATGCTTACTGTAAGCATGATTACAGATTATACACCCTACTTATATATAAGAGTAAGAAAATCAAGAATCCAATCGGGCACCTTAGGATTATAGGTGAGAAGAAAGCTCTTTACTGCTTCCCTGGGGGTACCTTCCTCCATAAAAGTCATATTCCATCCCCACATTTTTTCTCCTGGCCTGGCCACAGCTGTTTTGCCGGCCGCCGATATTCCTGTTGCAATTTCTTTACCGGCTGCCGCCACCCCTGTAGCATATATCCCCAGGCTGGATACCCCTCCTGCAACAATCCCGATGGCTGCCACCCCCACAGCCAGCGCGCCGATTGACACCACTCCCAGAGAAACCAACAGACCGACGGAAAGGATGCCGATACTCAAGATTCCTACAGAAAAAATACCGGCGCTTATTACACCGATGGCAGTATTTCCTATTGCAATAATTCCTTTTGCAGCATCCTTCATCCGGATTCTCCCGGCATTCCGGGTGAATTTAATATGAAGCAGGGGAATTCCGGCTATATTCGTCATACTTTTATATTCAAAACCTTTCCTGTAGCCGATAAATTCCTTAACTTCATTGATAGACTGCCTGATGTCCTCCGTTTCTCCGGCAGGCTCCCTCTTTGCTGCTTCCCTTTCCTCACAGCTGTCAATTAGAAGATAATCCAGGGTCACCTGAAATAATTGGGAAATAGCTATCAGCTTGCTTATTTCCGGCATTGTCTTATCCGCTTCCCATTTACTTACCGACTGTCTTGATACCTCCAGATATTCAGCCAGCTGCTCCTGGGAATACCCTTTTTCCCTGCGCAGCTGAATCAGTTTATCACAAAATTTCTTCATTTACTCTCCTGTCTGCCGCAGCTGCGGCATTGTTTTATAGGTTTATTTTTTCATATAACCTGCTGTATTACAAGAAATCTGTGTATTGCAATTTGTCACCCACAGGTTGCATCCCTGTAAAACAGGGGGTTCATGGGATCGTAAAGTAAAAAAACTCCCGCATTTTGTCCCGGGCCGGAATATCCGGACAGGGACAAAAATACGGGAAGGTTTCCTGTTTTCTTAGTTTTCTTTTTGCGCTGAGACGATAAACATCATGGGGCGGCGCATTTCATCTTTCATGCCGGGAACACTTTCCAGCATTCCAGCCGGAGGCTGCGGTTCCTCCACATCCACAAGCCGGAATCCTTTTTTCAGCAGAGAAGAAATATATGTGGTGAAAGTCCTGTGATATTTGGTGACCTGTTCTCCCAGAAATACCGCATTTCTTTTTCCTTCATAGTAGTAATTATCTACGGGAAAATGAAGGATTTTTCCGTTTTCATCGTAATACCAGTCCTGGCTTCCTTCGGAAGTAAAAACCGGATGCTCTGCGGAAAAAACAAGATATCCACCGGGCTTAAGAATTTTATGGATCTTATCCACAACTTCACCATAATCTGCAAGGTAATGAAAAGCCAGGGAACTTACTACAATATCAAAAGATGCTTCGTCCATATCGATGTCCTCAATGGGACTGCAGATATAAACGATATTCCCCTTATTATGGGATTTCCGGGCTTCTTCCAGCATCTTTTCCGAAATATCCACCCCGATTACCTTCACCGCCCCATGCTGGGCGGCATATTCGCAGTGCCATCCATAGCCGCATCCAAGATCCAGAACTGTCTTGCCTTCAAAATCCGGAAGCATTTTTTTCAGGGTGTTCCATTCCCCGGCACCGTCCAGCCCTTTTTGGGAACGCTCCATCTGCCTGTATTTTTCAAAAAAGAGAGGATCGTCATATTTATTTTCTTTCATCCTATTCCCCCATCTTATCCTGCCACTCGTTTTCCCTGAATCCGGTCAGAATAAAATCATCGGCAATCATCAAAGGACGCTTAACCAACATGCCGTCTGTTGCAAGCAGCTTAATCTGATCCTCTTCACTCATATTTTTTAATTTATCTTTTAATCCCAGTTGTTTATATTTTAATCCGCTGGTATTAAAGAATTTCTTAAGAGGAAGGCCGCTTCTGCGGTACCATTCGGTCAGTTCCTCCTCCGTTGGATTTTTCTCCACTATATGCCTGTCCTCATAATTAATTTTTTTCCCGTCCAGCCATTTTTTCGCTTTCTGGCAGGTAGAACATTTCGGGTATTCTATAAACAGCATTCTATATTCTCCTCCTACAATTGCGGCACAATGGTATCCATACAGCAGTTCATCATTTCTTCCGCATCCCGTGACTCCGCATTTATGGCAATCACTGCATTTTTCTCAGGAAGCACGATGGCCAGCTGTCCGTATTTTCCGTCCGCCCGATATGAATGATAAGGTCCGCGCCAGAAAAGATAACCATAACCTTCTTTGCCGTTATCAACCTGCTTCACCGACGCTTCTTTGATATAGGCGGAAGGGACTAACTGCCTGCCCTCCCAGTTTCCCTCCTGAAGCAGAAGCTGGCCGAATTTCATCAGCTCTGTCATGCATAAAAACAGGCCGCCGGCTCCAAAGGTATATCCAAGGGGATCCGTTTCCCAGACAGGCCTTCGGATTCCCATAGGCTCAAAAAGCCGGGGCATGAGATAATGAACAAGATCACAGCCGGCCCTTCTCTGTACCAGGATACCGGCAAGATAAGGTCCCGCATTGTTATACAGGAAATGGGTATCCGGCTCCTGTGTAAAAGGGCGGGACAAGGTAAAACGTACCCAATCCTTTTCTTCCATGAGCGGCCGCTGTTCTCCCATCAGATAAACCGAATCCTGTCCCAGGCACATGGTAAGCAGATCCCTTACTGTTGCCAGGCATAAAAAAGAAGAAGGATTATCCGGCATTTCTTCCTCAAATGCTTCACACAGCTTTTCATCCAGGGAAAGAAGCCCTTCCTTACAGGCCATTCCCACCGCAATACTGGTAAAACTTTTGCTGGCAGAATACTGGTTCCGCCTGATTTCTCCATCCCAGTCTTTTTTTAAAAGGATTTTTCCGTCCTTCATTACCCCAAGATTCAGTATACGCATTTCTTCTGCCTTTTGCTGGATTTTATCGATGTCCATCTTTATTTCCCTCCTGATCCCAATATTGTACCTGCCGCTTCAGTCACATACCGTCAAACAAACTCAACTGTGTACACTCGTACCCTCTTTTATAAGCCCTGATAATACTTTTCATCTCATAAAGGATTCCGTATTTTTCACATTCTGTCTGAAAAACCTTCCACAGTTTCGCCGCCCTGGGACTGGTGCATTGATAACGGGTACCATACCTTTTCTCATACTGCTGCACATAGTCTTTGCCGGGGAAAAGCTCCCTGAGCCTGTTATAATACCAGTTCCTCTGCTTATCCCTCATAGTCATTCCAAACGCGGCATAAATAAATCGTGCACCTGCTTCGTGTGCCATTTTAACGATTGCCTTAATATTATCCTCATTGTCCTCCAGGAAAGGCAGCACAGGCATCAGCAGGATTCCCGTAAAAATACCTGCTTCCCTAAGCCGGCTAACCGTTTCAAAACGTACGGAAGAGGGACAGACACGGGGTTCCACCAGAGAAGAAAGGGAATCCTCCGCAGAGGTAATCGTGATCTTGCACAGAACAGGGGAATGCTCTTTGATTTCTGACAGAATATCCATATCCCTCACTATCAGATCACTTTTTGTTGCTATTGCGGCGCCAAACCCAAAGGCATCCACTAACTCCAGGGCATGCCTGGTCAGTTCTTCTTCTTTTTCATAAGGGTTATAGGGATCACTCATGGCACCGGTTCCCACCACTCCGGTTTTTACCTTGCGCCGCAGATCATCCCGGATGATCCGAAGGGCATCCTCTTTGGCCCTCACCTTATCAAAATCCGTAATTCCATAGCAGTCGGAACGGCTGTCGCAGTAA
Source organism: Lachnospiraceae bacterium (assembly GCA_022845955.1). GTDB lineage: Bacteria > Bacillota > Clostridia > Lachnospirales > Lachnospiraceae > Eisenbergiella. Next base: position 14,585 of record AP025576.1, on the reverse strand, counting down.
ATACAGCCGTGACAGCAGCCTCTGTATATATTCATATTATAATCAATTCCAAACCACCCGGAGGATTTTGTCTTTGTTACAATCGTTTTCGCCGGTACATATTCCAATTATGCCACTCCCACATACTGCATACAGTAACCTACGGCCTCCTCCAGTAAACGTACGCTCACCGAACCGTTTTCACCCGCAGCCACAAAGCCAAATGCCAGTAAAGCTGCAAATAACACTAATACACTGCCGCAAAGCAGTGCCTTCCTGTTTTCCATAAATTGTCTCCTCATAATATCCTTTCAATAGGATTCTCCTCAATATATACTTTATAATCTTTTTTTTATGATTTGTCTATTGTTTTTTGCAAAAACGGATTACAATTCGCGGTTGTATGGAATCTTTCCCAGACACAGCGCAGCCGTGAGTTGTAACAGAAACGGAAAAGGAGAGGACGGATAGTTTACCGCCCTCTCAATGCATTATTCTTCTCTCAGCATTTCCACTACGCTTTCTTTATCGGTAATCCGTATGGTTATATAAGGGACTAAGATTCCCAGGATAACCATAAAAGGAAGTACTATAAGCATAGGCCAAAGGATAAACCGGTAGGTTGTAAACCAAAACATGACGAAATTTCCCATTACCACCAGAGAAAAGATGCTTCCGGCGGTCAAGCTGAAAAATACAACCCCTGCTGCATAATAGCCGCCTTCCATACAGACCATTTTCTGGATTTGCTTCTCTGTCATACCGATTGCCTTGAGTGTGGCAAATTCCTTTTTTCTTGTAATTATGCTTGTAATGCAGGCATTCACAAAGTTCAAAACCCCTATAATTCCGATAATCAGAGATAGAACGCCTCCCACCAGGGTAAATGTTCCTTTCAGACTCTGGAACTCATCCAGGTATCTGGTTTTTGATTCATAGGACATCATCGGTTCCTGGTTTTCCGTATAAGAGGCAAGAAACTGTTCCATTTCCCCTTCTTTTTCATCCAGGCACTGGAACACATATGTCATTACGCTGTCCATATCCCCGCCCAGTTTTTCATAGCCTTCTTTACTGGTATAAAATACATAATCCACGCTGGAATATCTTACACTGTTGGTATAATACTTGATCTTTATCTGGGCAATCACTTCCACTTCTTTTTCCAGTCCGCTGCTGTTATGGATAGTTACTTTATCCCCTATGGAATATTTCACATACTTTTCATATACCTCCCCATAATCATCCGTTTCCAGCCCTTCTATAATATAATTTCCGGTATCCAGCTTTTCCTTTAAAACTGCCGGATCCTTTTCACCTGCCACAATTTCCATCCTGGCAAGGGGAAGTTCCTCCAGTCCATACAGATTCGCTCTCGGATACATGTTCTCATCAACGTTGATCCATTCTCCCTCTGCATTCATAGCCGCCCCGTACTCATTCAGATGAATCGGATTCGGCTCCGGCATCTTCACGGATACTCCCGGATAAAAAAGGATACGTCCGCCTTCCTCAAATCCCGGTCCTTCTTTAATAGCCTGGATCAGGCTTTCAGAAATCCTTTCATCGCTGCTCCTGTAGTCACTGTTAAAATACAGGGCATGGGCCGCCAGAAAATCCGTATCCACAAAGGTGGACAGATATTTATTCAGATCAAAGCTTTCCGCTAAAGTTACCACGCTGTTCATCAAAATCACACTCAGGGAAAGGGATATGATAACTAATATGGTCCTTTTCCTGTTTCTTCCCAGATTTGACAGTGCCATTTTAAATAATTTACCGCCGTCAGTGGATTTTTTATTCTTTTTGCGGATTTCAGCCGAAGTGTCCGTATATTTCACCGCTTCCACCGGAGAAATAGCCGCCGCCATCCTTCCGGGTTTTCTGGTACTGATAGCCACCGTAAAGAGGGAAAACAGAGCCGCCCCCACAAAGATAAGGGGATTCAGGGAAATGCTTATCTCTCCGTCGCTGTAATTACTGACTTCCATAATAAAGGGAACAATTGCTTTTCCTATTAAAAATCCCACTACCAGGCCTATCGGTATGCCATAAAGGGACAGACGCATCCCCTGTCTGCGTATGATTTTTTTAATCTGTTTTCCTGTGGTCCCGATTGTTTTCAATAATCCATAGAACCGGATATCCCGTATTACGGATATCTGGAAAATATTATAAATTATCAAATATCCGGTAAGGATAATCAACCCCAGTGCCGCCGCCACTGTCATTATGGTAAGCGGATCCGCCCCCATGCTGTTGCTCAGATATGCCCAGTTTACATTGGCGGATATAAAATTATCATCCTTATCATTCAGGGAATATCCCAAATCCTCCACCAAGGTCTGCATTTTCTGTTTCATCCCATATGAATTGGTAAACATGAGATCATACATAACAGATCCGGTCATACTATAATCCTGCACATTGGCAGCATCATGAGTATAGGCAAGTTCATCCGCATATTTTAACGTATATGCCTTGGAACAGATGGCAAATCCTACATTCATGGAAGGGTTTACAGGCTCCCAGTAGCCGGAAAGAACAAATTCCCGCTCTACCTGTTGTCCCTTGACCGTAAGAAGAAGAGTCAGTTTTTCCCCGATTCTGGCCGGTACCCCCAGCAGGTCCAGAGATGGAACATCCATTATAATCTCATTTTCCGCCTGTGGGATACTTCCTTCCTTCAGAGATATAAAACTCAGCTCCATGCAAGTCTCATCTTCGTAATACATTTCCACACGGCGTTTCAGGAATTCCGGGTTGTCTACACTGTCCGCCGTTATTAACCGATATCCTGTTTCTTTTACCAGAGGATGGGATTTGACTCCTTCATAGATGGAGGGCGATGCAAATTTTATAGTTGCATGGCACTTTCCTCCGGCCTGCAGCATCGTGTTATACTGAAAGGATTCCACCGCTCCGCTGCCTATGGTAAACAATGCGGTAAATAAAATAGTGGTAAGGGCAATGGCAATTACCGCAATAATATTCCGTGTTTTATTCGCCTGGAAGGTTTTATCGGCAAGGCGGGTAATACATTTCTGATTTTTTACCTTAAGCATCTGCCTCACACCCCTTCCGGCTCTGAATCATCCCATCTTCTATTCTTACAATACGGTCAGCCAGCTGGGCCAGATCCGGATTATGGGTTATCATCACGATGGTCTGACCGAATTTTTCACCGGTTACCTTTAAAAGGCCGAGAACATCCTGGCTCGTTCGGGAATCCAGGTTTCCTGTAGGTTCATCTGCCAGTACAATAGCCGGTTTCGCTGCAAGTGCCCTTGCTATAGCCACTCTCTGCTGTTGTCCGCCCGACAGCTGGCCGGGGAGATTCTGGAGTTTTTCCCGGATCCCAAGAGTTTCTATTAATTCCTCCACATAGCCCTTATCTACTTTGTTTCCGTCCAGTTCAATAGGAAGGACTATATTTTCATATACATTGAGTACAGGTACCAGATTATAGCTCTGGAATACAAACCCTATTTTCCTGCGTCTGAAAATAGTAAGCGCTTCATCCTTCAGGCTGAAAATATCCTTTCCGTCCACAATTACCTTGCCTGCTGTGGGACGATCCAGCCCTCCCAGCATATGGAGAAGGGTCGATTTCCCGCTCCCGGAGGTTCCTACAATAGAAACGAATTCACCCTCTTCCACCGAGAAATTAACGCCATTTAAGGCATATACCTCATTTTCTTTGTTTCCATAAATTTTCTTAAGATCTTCTGTTATAAGAATTTTCATAATTACTTTCCTTTCCTGCCTGTTTTCTTATCTGAGATAACTATAACAAATGAATCTTTCCATGTTCTTTCCATGAAAAAAAGAATCGTGACAGTTTTGAAAGAATTGGACACAATTCTTAAAAGAAACAGAAAATCTTTAACAGAAACTTAAATCTATCTGTTAAGAAAAGCCCGCCTATATCCCTCATTCTGCTTTCTTCCCGGAACGCTCCGGCAGGAATACGCGGAAACAGGAGCCTTTTCCTTCCTCTGACTGAAGGCTGATATAGCCGCCCTGCTTGGAAATGATCTCCCTGGCCAGATAAAGACCCAGCCCCACCCCCTTTTTATCATTCACCTTTTCGGACCGGTAAAAACGGCTGAATACAGATGCCTGCTCTTCCTCCGCGATTCCGATTCCGGTATCCTTTATCTGTACGGCGGTAAAACTGTGATAGGGTATCACTGTGATCACGATTGAACCGTTTTGATCCGTATATTTCTGTGCATTTTCTATAATATTGGAAATTGCTTCCACCGTCCATTTCAGATCGCAGCATACCTGCACCGTTTCCTGTTCCCGGAATCCGGGATCAAAGAAAATCCTATGATCCCCGCTTTTTTCAAAGATACCCGTCAGATTATCCATGAGGACTGCAATATCCTGGTTTACAGGATGCACCGATACAATCCCGTTTTCCAGCCGGGACATTTTAACCAGATTCTCAATGAGAAAAGCCATTCTGTCATTTTGTTCCTCGATCCGCTTAACCAGCAGTTTTTCTTCTTCCTGAAGATCTTTTTCCTCAAGCAGGCCGGCGTAAAGCCGAATCGTTGTAATGGGTGTTTTGGTCTGATGGGATATGTTGGCGATAAGTTCCTCCACCTTCTCCTTTTCCTCCTCAATGCTTTTTCTTCCGAGAGAACTGGAGGACAGAAACTGGTACATTTTGCTTTCCAGCCGGGAAAGCATAAGTTCATCAAAATTTTTTTCCTGAAAGGTGCCTTCTATGGCACTGTCCAGCATTTGATCCAACAGCGCATACTCCCTGCGTATTTTTATACTTACATAAATCAAAACTCCTGCAAGCACAAGAACCGCGAATATCAAAAAAATAACAGGGATGTTCCAGAATATTCTTCTGCTTACAAGTGCAATCATGACGGCTCCTCCTCATTTATCTGAAAACGGTAACCAATTCCGTAAACTGTCTGAATATATTCCGGTTTTCTGGGATCTGTCTCTAATTTATCCCGCAGTCTTTTGATGGTAACGGAAAGTGCATTTTCATCCACGAATTCTCCGTCGTTTCCCCATATCCTACCGATCAGCGTATCTCTTTCCAGAATCCTGTTTTTATTTTTCATCAGTACCATAAGAAGCTTTTGCTCGGTTCTGCTCAGAATAATTTCCCTGTCCCCCATAAAAAAAGTCTGTTTTTCAAAATCCAAGGTAAACGGTCCTTCCTTCATCACCGAAGCCGCCACCTTTTCGGACTGGCGTCTTTCCCCTCTCCTCAGCGCCGCCATTACCCGCTCCCTTAATACGGCAAGTGAAAAAGGCTTGGTAATATAATCGTCCGCCCCGGCCTGGAATCCTGTCACTTCATGCAGTTCCGTATCCAAAGCTGTCAGGAAAATTACAGGATCCATCCGTCCCTCTTTCCGAAGCCCCCGGCAGATATCCAGACCGCTGCCGTCAGGGAGATTTATATCAAGCAGGATGAGATCAAAGCTATTTTTATCCAGCACCTTTTTCGCATCCTTGACATTATGGCAGCATTGAAATGATAATTCATTCTGACGCAGCACAAGTACTATCCCTTCCGCAAGAGCTTTATCATCCTCAACAAGTAATATATGTTTCATATTCGGCTTCTCCTTGTAAGGAAATAAGCAGACAGCCGCAATGGCTGTCTGCTTATTCCACATGCCCCGGCAGGACAGATATCCTGTTTCTGCCTGATGACTATTCCTCAGTTTCCGTAGGGAAAATTATATTTTCCTCTTCTATTTCTCCGGGAAATCTTTCTTCCTCCGGAATATCCTCCATAGCATCATCCGGGTTTTCAAATTCCTGGCTTCCATCGGAAACTTTTTCTCTTACTTTAGCTATCTGGGCTACTTTTACACCCTTATCCAGGTTAATCATCTTTACGCCGGAAGTGATTCTTCCCAGAATGGAAATATCTTCAACCCTTAATTGGATAATTATCCCTTCTGTGGTAATCATCATGATTTCATGATCATCATTGCACCCCTTAACGCCTACCACATAGCCTGTCTTTTCTGTGATCTTGTAGCATTTAACACCCTTGCCGCCCCTCTTCTGGACACTGAATTCCTCCAGATAGGTACGTTTGCCCATACCGTTTTCGGAAACTATCAACAGGGAATCTCCCTGGCTGTCCAGCTGCATGCCTACAATCTCATCCCCGTCATCCAGGTTCATGCCGATTACACCCATAGACATCCTTCCGGTCGCCCTTACATCCGTTTCCTTGAAGCGGATGCACATGCCGTGTCTTGTCACAAGGAAAAGATCCGTATCCGCATCCGTAATTTTTACTTCGATCAATTCATCATCATCACGGAGATTAATTGCCGCAAGCCCGTTTTTACGCACATTGCTGTATTCCATAACCGGTGTTTTCTTCACGATACCTTTTCTGGTAACCATAAAAAGGTTTTTGTCATCTTCATAATCCTTCACCGGAATAATCGCGGATATCTTTTCTCCCGGATTCAGCTGGAGAAGGTTAATGATAGCGGTACCTCTGGCCGTTCTGCTGGCCTCCGGAATTTCATAGGCCTTCAGCCGGTAAACCCTTCCGTAGTTGGTAAAGAACATCACATAATGGTGGGTGGTGGTCATGAGAAGATCCGCAATGAAATCCTCTTCAATCGTCTGCATGCCCTTAATGCCTTTTCCCCCTCTGTTCTGGGATTTAAAATTATCTATGGTCATACGCTTGATATAACCCAGATTGGTCATGGCAATTACCGTATTATCCCTGGGGATCATATCCTCCATGGAAATATCATATTCGTCATAACCGATACGGCTTCTTCTGTCATCCCCGTATTTCAGGGCGGTAATCTGTATCTCTTCGCGTATTACGCCCAGCAGAAGCTTTTCATCCGCAAGAATTGCCTTTAATTCAGCTATCCTCGCCATAAGCTCCTTGTGCTCATTCTCCAGCTTTTCTCTTTCCAAACCGGTAAGAGCACGCAGCCGCATATCCACGATAGCCTGTGACTGAGGATCCGAAAGTTCAAAGCGTTCCATCAGTTTTTCTTTGGCATCCTGGGTATTCCGGCTGGAACGGATGATACGGATCACTTCGTCGATATGATCCAGGGCGATAAGCAGGCCCTGCAATATATGATCCCGCTCTTGTGCTTTGTTCAGATCGTATTTGGTTCTTCTGGTAACAACGTCCTCCTGATGCTTTAAATAAAGCTTCAGCATTTCCATAAGGTTGAGCACCTTAGGTTCGTTATTTACCAGGGCCAGCATGATGATACCGAAGGTATCCTGCATCTGGGTATGCTTATACAGCAGATTCAGGATCACGTTGGCGTTGGCATCCCTGCGCAGTTCAATGACGATACGGGTGCCTTCCCGGTTGGATTCGTCCCTGAGATCCGTAATACCGTCTATTTTTTTCTCTTTATGAAGCTCCGCGATCTTTTCGATCAGACGGGCCTTGTTCACCATATAAGGCAGTTCCGTTACAATGATCTGGCTCTTTCCGTTGGGCAGTGTCTCGATATCGGTAACGGCGCGGACACGTACCTTTCCCCGGCCGGTGCGGTAGGCTTCCTCACTGCCCCTGGTTCCCAAAATAATACCGCCTGTGGGGAAATCGGGAGCGGTGATAATCTGAAGGACTTCTTCCATATCGGTATCCCGGTTCTCATTCACACGGTTATCAATGATCTTCACCACCGCATTCACCACCTCGCGGAGGTTGTGCGGGGGGATATTAGTCGCCATACCAACGGCGATACCGGAGGTTCCGTTTACAAGCAGGTTCGGATAACGGCTGGGCAGAACGGTGGGTTCCTTCTCGGTTTCATCGAAGTTGGGCACAAAATCTACGGTATCTTTATTGATATCCGCCAGCATTTCCATAGAGATCTTGGAAAGCCTGGCTTCCGTATAACGCATGGCGGCAGCACCGTCACCATCCTCGGAACCGAAGTTTCCGTGACCGTCTACCAGAGGGTATCTGGTGGACCACTCCTGGGCCATATTAACCAAAGCGCCGTAAATGGAGCTGTCTCCGTGGGGATGGTATTTACCCATGGTATCGCCGACGATACGGGCACATTTCCTATGGGGTTTATCCGGGCCGTTATTCAACTCTATCATGGAATAGAGGACTCGCCGCTGAACCGGCTTTAAACCATCTCGGACATCCGGAAGCGCACGGGATGCAATAACGCTCATGGCATAGTCGATGTAGGATTTCTCCATGGTTTCTTTCAAATCGACCTCATGAATTTTGTCAAAAATATTATCTTCCATTGTTTATTGACTCTCCGTTTCTACAGTACCAGTTATCAGATATCCAGATTCTTGGCATATTTGGCATTGTCCTCGATAAACTCACGTCTTGGCTCCACTTTATCGCCCATAAGAGTGGTGAAGGTAAGATCCACTTCCGATTCTGCTTCCTCATCCATATTGACACGCAGCAAAATACGTTTTTCCGGATCCATGGTGGTTTCCCAGAGCTGTTCTGCATCCATTTCTCCCAGACCTTTATAACGCTGGATCTTATTGTTCTGATCCCTTCCCACTTCCGTTAAGATCGCATTCAGTTCTTCATCGCTATAGGCATACCATTCTTTTTTATTTTTTTCCAGCTTATACAGAGGGGGCTGAGCGAGATATACATGTCCCTGCTTAATAAGCTCCGGCATAAAACGGTATATGAAGGTGAGTAAAAGTGTGGCAATATGGGAACCATCCACATCGGCATCGGTCATAATAATAATTTTATGATACCGTAATTTGCTCACGTCAAAATCATCATGGATACCCGTACCGAATGCGGTAATCATGGCTTTGATCTCCGCATTGGCATATACCTTATCCAGCCTTGCCTTTTCCACATTCAGGATCTTTCCTCTCAGGGGAAGGATGGCCTGCGTGGCGCGGCTCCTGGCTTTCTTGGCGGATCCGCCGGCGGAATCTCCCTCAACGATATAAATTTCACAGTTTTTCGGATCTTTATCCGAACAATCCGCCAGCTTTCCGGGCAGGGACATTCCTTCCAGAGCCGTCTTTCTTCTCGTCAGCTCCCTCGCCTTTCTGGCCGCTTCCCTGGCACGCTGGGCCAGGATGGATTTTTCACAAATCGTTTTGGCAATGGACGGATTCTGTTCCAGATAATAGGTAAGCTGCTCGCTGACCACATTGTCCACCGCGCCTCTTGCTTCGGAATTCCCCAGCTTCTGCTTTGTCTGTCCTTCAAACTGGGGATCTTCAATCTTTACGCTGACAATAGCTGTCATTCCTTCCCGGATATCTTCACCGGTAAGGTTGGTCTCACTGTCCTTAAGCAGCTTATTGTTTCTTGCATAATCATTAAAGGTTTTGGTAATGGCATTCCGGAAGCCCACCAGATGGGTTCCGCCTTCCGGCGTATTTATATTATTGACAAAGCTGTAAATGCTTTCCGTATAGGAATCATTATGCTGCATTGCCACTTCCACGTACACGTTGTTCTTGCTGCCCTCAAAATACATAACATTGTCGTAAAGGGCGGATTTGCTCTTGTTCAGATACGTGACGAATTCTTTGATCCCGCCTTCGTAGTGGAAGGTTTTTTCCTGGGGATTTTCCTCTCTCACATCTCTGAGTATAATTCGAAGGCCCCTGGTAAGAAATGCCATCTCACGCAGACGCTGCTTCAGTATATCGAAATCATAAACCGTAGTTTCCTGGAAAATCGCGGAATCCGGCTTAAAGGTTACCTTGGTACCTGTTTTTTCCGGATCGCATTCCCCGACCACCTTCAGCGTATCAATCGTCTTTCCCCGCTCATAACGCTGTCTGTATACCTTGCCTTCCTGGCAGATTTCCACCTCAAGCCAGTCGGAAAGAGCGTTTACTACAGATGCGCCCACACCATGGAGTCCGCCGGATACCTTATATCCCCCGCCGCCGAATTTGCCGCCGGCATGCAGGATGGTAAATACCACTTCCACCGCAGGGATGCCTGCTTTATGGTTGATCCCCACAGGAATACCACGCCCATTATCTATAACCGTAATGGAATTATCCTGATTGATGGTAACATCAATGGTATCACAATGACCCGCAAGAGCCTCATCCACCGCATTGTCTACAATCTCGTAAACCAGATGGTGGAGACCTCTGGCTGATGTGGAACCAATATACATACCAGGTCTTTTGCGGACTGCTTCCAGACCTTCCAGAATCTGAATCTGATCCGCTCCATATTCACTGTGGCTTTCTGTGTTTTCAGTACCCATATATTCCTCCATTTCACTGCTAAAAGGCCAAAATTCAACAAAAAGGACACAAATAGATAGAAAAGCTTATAGAACCCTCAGGCCTATAAGTTTTTCTACCTGTTTGCCTATTCTGTTTTATTATACCATGAATTTTATTTATCCACAATAGACAGAATATCGATTGATCCGTTGGTGATCTTGAACATCCGGTTGATTTCAAACCGGTTATTGATGAATTCATCCAGTCCCGTACAGGTAATTATCGTCTGTATGTTCCCTATGCTGTTCAGCAGATAATTCTGCCTGCTGCTGTCCAGCTCGGATAACACATCATCCAGAAGAAGTACCGGCGTATCTTTTGTCATTTTTTTTACCAGCTCAATTTCCGACAGCTTCAGGGAAAGAGCCGCAGTCCTCTGCTGTCCCTGGGACCCGAACTTCCGGATATCGATCGCATTGGCTATAAAGGCAAAATCATCCCTGTGCGGCCCTGCCGTGGTCTGCTTCAGACGGATATCCCTTTCCTGGCTTCCCTGCAGCTTCCTTTCGAACGCCTCCGGTGCCGTATCCGGTTCATAGGAAATCACAAGATTTTCCTTCCCCCCGGACAGGCTGTCATGAATCCCGCCTATCATTTCGTTCAGCTGATCGACGAAGGCCATACGCCTTTCGATGATCTTCTTTCCGAATTCCACAAGCTGTATATCCCATACATCCAGCGTTCCTTTCAGGGAAGGATTCATATACATATCCTTCAGCAGTCTATTCCGCTGGTTAATAATTTTATTATAGTTGTTCAGATGATGCAGATACATGGGATCGAGCTGACATAATTCCATATCCACGAACCGGCGTCTTTCGGAAGGCCCGTTTTTAATGATACTCAGATCCTCGGGAGAAAAAAAGACAACATTCATAAGCCCCAGAAGCTCTGAGGCCCGTTTGATTTTATTTCCGTCGATTGCTATACCTTTGGTTTTATTTTTCCTCAGGTGCATGTCGATTTTGATTTCATCCCCGTCCTTTTCCAGAACGGTCCGGATATGGGCTTCCTCTTCTTCAAAATTAACGATATCACGATCTTTTGTGCCTCTGTGTGACTTCGTTGTTGCGCACAAATAAATCGCTTCAAGGATATTTGTCTTTCCCTGTGCATTATCGCCGTAAAGAATATTGGTGCCTTTGTCAAAATCCATATCCAGAAACGCATAATTCCGGAAATTTGAAAGCTCCAGCGATTTTATTACCATGAAAATTACCCAATATTGCCTTTACTCGATTTTAAGAGTTTTCCCGTTATATTCTACCAGATCCCCGGGAACCAGCTTTTTCCCTCTCTGGGTTTCTACCTGACCGTTCACCTTCACAAACCCGTCCTGTACCGCATATTTGGCATCCACGCCTGACTCTGTCAGTCCGGCAGCCTTCAGGGCCTGTCCGAGCTTGATATATTCGTCTTTTATTTTAAAGGTTTCCATGTTCTTCCTTCCGCTTATGACACTGTCGTAAAGTTAACCGGCAGGATCAGGTATATATAATTATTCTCTTCATCCCGGATAAAGCAGGGAGCCTTGGGATTCACGAGATAGATGGTTATGGTTTCATCATCGATAACACGAAGGGCATCAATCAGGAATTTGGGGTTAAAGCCTATCATGAGATCTTTTCCCATTTTTTCAATGTCGATTTCTTCATCCATGCTTCCTACTGTGGAATTGATCTTAAGTTCCATGGAATTGTCGGTGATATTGATGATAATGGGTTTCTTATCCCCCTCCTTGATGAGCAGGGTAGCCCTGTCGATACAGTCAAGGAGTTCTTTTTTATGAATAACCACTTTGGTTTCATAATCGCTGGAAAGCATCTGATCGATTTTAAAATATTCCCCTTCTATCAACCTGGATACCACGGTGGTATTCTCAAATTCGAATACAATGTGTTTGTCGGTAAAGAAGATCGTAACATCCTTGTCTGCGTCCCCGCCCAGGATCTTGCTGATTTCGTTCAGCGTTTTTCCGGGTACCACTACCTTTTTGGCAGGATAAGAGTTTTTCAAATGGATCTTGCGGATGGAAATACGGTGTCCGTCAAGGGAGATCACTCTCATTTCTTCCCCGTTGATCTCAAAAAGCTCACCGCTCATGAGTTTATTATTGTCATTATCCGAAATGGAAAAGATCGTCTGACGGATCACTTCCTTCAGGGTATATTGGGAAAGGACAATGGATTCGTTTCTTTCAATCATGGGGAGGTAAGAAAAATCCTCACCTGATTTGCCTATAATATTAAACTTGGCCTTTTCACAGGTTATGGTGGTCTTAAAGTTGCTGTCTGTGGTGATGGTGATATCGTTATCAGGCAGCTTTCTGACGATTTCCAAAAAGATCTTGGCATCCAGGGCAATGATCCCCTTCTCTGCGATTTCTCCTTCTATAATGGTTTCAATACCCAGTTCCATATCGTTGGCCGTGAGCTTGATCTCTCCTCCGGTGGAATCAATAAGGATACATTCCAGGATGGACATTGTGGTTTTATTGGGCACCGCTTTGGATACGACCTGAAGTCCTGTTAACAGATTGCTTTTGGAACAAACTAATTTCATATGTGTATAAACTCCCTTCTGCGAATTCACAATAACGTATCGCCTGCCACACCGCGCGCGATCCTTTTATTAATTAAATAATTTAGTAATATTAATTAGTAGTGGATGTAGATATGTGGATAACCCTTTCCATTATACATTTTGCAAGGAAATTTGAAAATAATAACTTGTTTAAAAGTGCCGGATAAGCTGAGGGTAAGTCTTAAGCTATTCACAATGGACCTTAACCCTGATTTTTTGTTTTGATCCCGGGAAAATGGGGATTCACAGCCTGTCCCCAGCGTACCCACAGCTTGTCAACTTTTTTTTAACAAGGTTATACACATATTTTCTTTTTGATAATTTCAATATTATTCTTAAGTTCTTCATTCGAAGTAAGTTCATCGGTAATTTTGTTAGCCCCATGGATTACCGTGGTATGATCTTTTTTACCGAGAAGCTTCCCTATATTAGCGAGGGAGGTTTCCGTGAGATCCCTGCACAGATACATAACCACCTGGCGGGGGAGGACATATTCGGAATTTCTCTTTTTGGAGGTAATATCTTCCGGGTTTACACCATAATGCTCCGCAACCACGCGGATGATGAGTTCCGGGGTTATTTTGTCAGGCTTGTCCGGATTAATGATGTCTTTGAGGGCGTCTTCCGCCAGTTCCATGGTGATCTCGGGCTGGTTTTCGATTTTGGATTTGGCGATGATGCGGTTGAAGGCCCCTTCCAGCTCCCGGATATTGGATTTAATGTTAGTGGCAATGTACTGGAAAATGGAATCGTCTATCTTTTTATCATAGTTCTCCGCATTTTTACGGAGGATAGCCATTCTGGTTTCATAATCAGGCGGCTGGATATCTGCAATCAGCCCCCATTCGAAACGGGAACGGAACCGTTCGTCCAGGGTTTCCATCTCTTTCGGCGGTTTATCGGAGGACAGTACGATTTGTTTTCCGGCGGCATGCAGCACATTAAAGGTATGGAAAAATTCTTCCTGGGTACTTTCTTTTCCTATTATAAACTGGATATCATCGATCATGAGTACATCAACGGTACGGTACTTGTCCCGCAGCTTGGTCATGGCGGCGGCATTACCGCTTCGGATAGATTCAATTACTTCATTAGTAAAGGATTCGGAAGTAACATAAATCACCTTCATATCCGGATTCTGTTCCAGGACAAAATGGCCGATGGAATGCATAAGGTGGGTTTTACCCAGTCCGGCACCACCATATATATAGAGGGGATTATAAGCGTCCCCCGGTGATTCCGCTACTGCAAGACAGGCGGAATGGGCGAATTTGTTATTGCTTCCGACTACGAAGGTATCAAATTTGTACTTCGGATTCAGGTTAGCATTTTCATAATTAATATTAAAGGTACTGCTGTAGGGGGATTTCAGATCTTCTGAAGAAGACTTGTCCTTCTTAGCGTCCTTTTCCAATATAAAGGAGACTTCATAGTAATGATCCATCATTTCTGTGATGGTCACGCGGAAGAAGTCTTTATATTTGGAAGAAATATAATTAAGGGCATGTGACTGGTTGGATGTGATGAGGATGATAACCACATCATCCTGGACATCAAAAAACTTCAGTGGCTCTATCCACGTGTGATAGGAAACATCGGAGAGATCATATTCCTTTCGGATTGTTTCCTTAATCTCATCCCATCTGGCTTCGATTGCCTGCATTGCTAAACCTCCGTAAACTTACTGAAAATACATCTATCTTATCTTACTCTAAAAAAAAGCAAATATCAAATGTTAATTCTGGGGATAAATTTTTTCCACA